>OZ253561.1:0-4800000 GCA_965262795.1 Spirochaetia bacterium
GCCTTGCCCGACGGGCGGCCTGTGGCCGTGCGCCGGGGCAGCATGCTGGCGACCTCGTTCCATCCCGAGCTCACCGGCGATCATCGCTTTCATCGCTACTTCTGCGCATTCCGCCGGGACTGCGAACGTCCGGCGAGCCGGGCTGCGCAGGGAGGCCGTGCGCCGCAGACGCCGTCCGGAATCCGGGGACGGCCGGCCGAGAGCCGGCTACGCTGAGGGGCTCGCATGGTCGACGCGGACTCGTCGGCGTCCGAGCGGGAGCGGGTTCGGCGGATCCGCGACAACTACGACGCGGCACGGGAGCGTGCGGCACGGGCCGCCGCCCGCGCCGGGCGGCGGCCCGATTCCGTGCGGATGATGGCGGTGACCAAGAACTTTCCGCGTGATCACGTTCTGGCCGCGGTCGCCGCCGGGTTGAATCTGTTGGGCGAGAACCGCGTACAGGAGGCGGCGGGCAAGCACGCCGTCGCCTCCCGGCCATACGAGCTGCATCTGGTGGGCCACCTGCAGCGTAACAAGGCCAAGGACGCGGCACGGCTGTTCGACGCGGTGCAGTCGATCGACGCGGTACCTACCGCCGCAGCACTGGAACGGCGCTGCGCCGCACTCGACCGAACGATGGCGATCCTGCTGGAGCTGAACGCCTCCGGCGAGCCGACCAAGGCGGGGTTTCGGACCGAGGACGCCCTGCTGGAGGCGGCGTCCGAGATCGCCGACTCATGTCCGCATCTGCCGCTGGCAGGGGTGATGACAATCGGCGCCCACAGCCATGACGAGGCGGTCGTGCGCGTCTCGTTCGCACGGCTCCGGACGGTGCACGAGCGTCTGCTCGTGGATCATCCCGGCGCCGGGGTGCTGTCGATGGGCATGTCGCAGGACTTCGAGCTGGCGATCGAGGAAGGGGCTACCTTGATCCGCCTGGGGACCGCGCTGCTCGGGCCGCGGCCCGAGCCATGACCGGGCCGACCCTGAACCGATTGCTGGCGCTGCTGCTGATCGCGGCGGTGGCCGGCGGCGCCTGGGGCCAGGAGGGCGACGGGTCGCAGGCCGAGTCCCCGGCGGGAGCGCTGAGCGATGCGGTGCCGTACGAGCGCTCGGAGTTTCCGGAATGGGCGCACGCGCTGCGCCGCGCGGAGGTGGTGGCGATCGGCTCTCTGCCGCTGACACTGTTCGGTGTGCGTTTGCTCTACGACTTCACCCGCTATGCCGCGCACGGCTTCGCGCCGGAGGTACGGCCGTTCCCGTTCCGGCCGATCGGAGGCGGCGCCGGGCTCACCGAGACCGAGATGCTGGGGATTGTCATCGGTGCCGCGGCGCTGTCCGTGGCGATCGCGCTGATCGACGCCGACATGCACCGGATTGAGCGGGAGGATGTCCCGGATCGGTGAGGTCTTCGGAGACGGTCGTCGGGGATGATCGCTTCGCCGGGTTGCGTCTCGACAGTTATCTGGCGATCGGGCTGGGGCTGTTTCCGCGCAGCCAGGCGCGCTCCCGTGTCGATGAGATCAGCGTCAACGGCCGCCCCGCGAAGCTGGCGACCCGCCTGCATCGCGGCGACCGCGTCGCGGTCACCTACCGTGAACCGGAGCCGCTGACGGCCGTCCCGGAGCAGATGGCCCTGTCGATCCTCCACGAAGATGCCCACGCCATCGTGCTGGACAAGCCGGCCGGCATCGTCACCCATCCGGGCGCCGGAAATCGTACCGGCACCCTCCTGAACGGCGTGCTCGGCCACTGCAACCGCGTGCGTGACGCGTTCCCTGATGAGCCGGTGCGGCCGGGTGTGGTGCACCGGCTGGACAAGGAGACCTCCGGGGTCATCATTTTCGCCAAGTCCCCGGAAGCCCATTTCGCGCTGACCCGCCAGTTCGCCCTGCGCCGCGTGCGCAAGCGCTACCTCGCGGTGCTCGATGGCCGCCCGCCGGCGGCGGCTGGGACGGTGGACCTGCCGATCGGCCGCGACGGCCGCGACCGCACCCGCTTCGCGGTGGTCGCCCGCGGCCGGCCGGCGCTCACCCGCTACCGGCTGCTCGGCGAGCTGGCGGGTGAACGTTCGTTGGTGTTGCTGGCGCCGGTCACGGGCCGTACCCACCAGCTGCGGGTGCACGTTGCGACGCTCGGCTGCCCGGTGGCCGGCGACGTGGTCTACGGCCGCGGCCGGCGTTCCGAGCCGGCTTCGATGCTGCTGCATGCCGCCTCGCTGCGGCTGCGGCTGCCGAGCGGGGACGCGGCCCGGCGGTTTCGCGCGCCGTTGCCGCAGCGGTTCCGGGCCACGCCGGGAGTCGTCGACTGTCTGCGGCCGGTCAGTCCTGCAGGTGGACGTTGAAGCGGCGCTCGATGCCTATCGTGGTCGGCGGTCCGTGGCCCGGCAGCACCACCTCATGGTCGGCACGGCAGAGCAGTCGCTCGCGGACCGATCGCCGCAGGGTGGCACGCGCTTGCGGCGTCGCGGCCCTGCCGATGGTGCCCCCCGCCAGCGTGTCGCCGGTGAATATCACCGGGAGCAGCGCGTAGCAGACGGAATCGTCCGAATGGCCCGGGGTGGACAACACCTCGAAGGTGAGCGCACCGATGCGCAGCTCCTGGCGCCCGGCGATCAGGTTGATGGGCAGTTCGGCGACGGCGGCGGCGGCGTAGATTTCGGCACCGAACACTTTCTGAATGGCGGCGGCGCCGGCGCAGTGACTGGCGTGCGTGTGGGTCAGCAGCACCGCACTGGGGGGCAGGTTGCGCTGCTCGATGTGGCCGAGCAGGGCCGCGTTCAGGTAGCCCGGATCGATCAGGACGCCGTAGCCGCCCTCGTCCGGCCCGACCAGATAGCAGGTGGCGAAGCCGCCGACCGCGAAGTGCGTGGAGATCGTCATGCGCGTCAGCGGCGGTGCGCCTCCGCGAGGTTGGAGCCGGGTGTGGCCAGGTCGCCCACGTCGGCCAGTTCCAGATGGGCGTGATGGAGGTTGCAGTCGTCCATGATTACCTGCCGGAGCGTGCCGCCGATGAACCGCGAGGAGGTGAGGTCGCAGCTTTCGAAGAGCGTGCGCGAGATGGTCGCGGCGAGAAAGTTGCAGCGCTGGATGTCGCAGTCGTCGAACTTGCAATCGCTGAGCTCGCTGCCTGCCAGGATCACCGCCGACAGGCGGCAGCCCACGAAGCGGCAGTGCGACAGCACCGCGTCGTGCAGGAACACCAGGCTGAGGTGGCATCGCTCGAAGACCACTCGTTCCAGCGCGGCTCCGACCAGACGGGTCCCCACCATTTTCCGTTCGCGCAGTGCGTGATCCCGCAGCCGCACACCGCTCAGGTCGAGGTAGGCAAGATCGCCGTCGATGGCGAGCCGGTGCGCCGCACGCTCCCGGTATGCGTGCGGGTCCTCCAGATGGGCGAAGCAGCGGCGCTCGTCGGTGAGCGCCGGGGTCGGGCACGCGGGGACGCTGCAGAGTGCCGGTGCCGTCATGCGGGTCAACGTACCATGGAACGTGCGCTGCCGCGCCATATCCGGCCCACTCCTTGCGCGCCTGACGGCCGACGGGCGACAGTCGCGCGGTGTGCATCCTCACAGGTCAGGTGCACCGCAGTTCCGGTAGCGTGTACGACGTCGACGTGGACGGAGCGACCATGCGGTGCCGCATCAAGGGCAGGACGCTCCAGGTCGAACAGCGCGTGCATGCGCCGATCGCGGTGGGCGACTTCGTGGAGATCGAGCCCGATGCCTACGAGGAGACCGGCGGCTGGATCCTCAGTCGCCAGGAACGCACCACCCAGATCGACCGTTGGAGTCGCAAGCACCGGGCGATGCAGGTGCTGGCGGCCAACGTCGATCAGGTGGCCTGCGTGACCGCGCCGAGCTCGCCGCCCTTCCGGCCGCGGTTTATCGACCGTCTGCTGGTGGCCGCCGAGCACGCCGGCGTCGACGGTCTGATCATCGTGAACAAGGTCGATCTCGGCACACCCGCCACGGTGGCCGAACGCATCGCCGACTACCGCCGGATGGGCTACCGCGTGGTCGAGTGCTCCGCTGCCACGGGTGCCGGCGCCGCGGAGGCGCGTGCCGTGCTCGGCCAGAGGTTGACGCTGATATGCGGGCAGTCGGGCGTGGGCAAATCCAGCCTGCTGAACGTCTGGGACCCGAGCCTCGATCTCCGTACCGGTGCAGTGTCGCGCAAGTTCGATCGCGGCGTGCACACGACGATCCGCACCGAGCTGCTGGAGCTCGCCGACGGCGGCCGCCTGATCGACAGTCCCGGCATCCGCGGGCTGGAACTGGGCGCCATCGAGGCGCGCGACATCCGCCATCGCTTCCGCGACTTCCAGCGCTGGCTGCTGCGCTGCGAGTACAGCGCATGCCTGTGCGATGGCGAACCGGGCTGCGCGGTGCGGGCGGCGGTGGACGCGCACCAGATCCATCCCGACCGCTACGAGAGCTACCTGCGCCTGCTGCGCGAGGTGCGCGAGCGCGAGCGCGGGCGAGCGCACGCGTGACCGAAGCGACGTCCACCGCCGGCGACCCCGCGACCGAGGCCCGTGCGGCGGCGCTGCTCGGCCTGCCGGGCGTGTTCGCGCAGGTCGCGGAGTACTGCGCTGGGGAGGCGGGACGGCGGCAGGTGCTGGCCAGCCGCGTATACACCGATCCGCCGTCGGTGCTGGCCGAACGGGCGCCGGCGGTGGAGCTGCGGCGCCTGCTGGAGTCCGGCTTCCATCCGCCCGAGTTGGATCTGCCGGAGATCGGCGCGCCGCTCGGCCGCCTGCGGCGTGGCGCGCCGACGCTTGACCCCGCGGAGTTGGCGGCCGTCGGGCGGCTTGCCGCCACGACGGAGGCGATCCGCGGCGCGCTTGCGGAGGTCGCCGATCCGGTCGAGCGCCCGGCGCTGAGCGCGCAGTCCGCCCAGCTGCCGCTGCTGGGATCGCTGGGCGCGGACCTGCTCCGCGTGGTGGGCGTCGACGGGACGATTCAGGATCACGCGGTCCCGGAGCTGGCGCGGGTGAAGCGCGAGCTGCGCCGCCTGCAGCTGCAGATCGAAACGGCGGCCGGGGAGCTGATGGCCGATCCGTCGCTGCGCGGCTGCTTCAACGGCACGGTGCCCACCCAGCGCGGCGGGCGCACCGTGGTGCCGCTGAAGGCCAGCCACCGTGCGCGGGTGCCGGGCGTGGTGCACGAGGTGTCGGCGAGCGGCGCCACCCTCTACGTCGAACCGTTGCGCGATGTAGAGGCCAACAACGCCGTGGTGGCCGCCCGCGACCGGTACGCGGCGGAGGTGCGGCGCGTGCTGCGCGAGCTGACCGGCGAGGTAGCGCTCAGGCGGCTCGACCTGGAGCGCGCGGTGGCGGTCACGGCCCGATTCGACTGCGTACAGGCGCGGGCCCGCTATGCGCGGGCTCACGCGGGCGCCGCAGCGCAGGTCGGCCCCCTGGCCCTGTACCGGGCGCGCCATCCCGAGCTGGGCGACGCCGCGGTGCCGTTGGACCTCGCGATGACTCCCGATGCGCGCATCATGATCATCACCGGGCCCAACACGGGCGGCAAGACCGTCTGTCTGAAGACGGTCGGACTCCTGTGTCTGATGAATCAGGCAGGCCTGGAGATACCGGCCGCTCCCGACTCGACCCTGCCGATCTACCGCGGCATCTTCGCCGACATCGGCGACGAGCAGTCGATCACCGCATCCCTGTCCACCTTCTCTGCGCACGTGGAGAACCTGTCCGCCATCATCAACGCCGCAACCGACTGTTCCCTGGTGCTGATCGACGAACTGGGCACCGGCACCGACCCCGAGGAAGGCATCGCCCTGTCGCGCGCAATGCTCGACCGGTTCCGGGACGCGGGGGTGACCGTGATCGCCACAACCCATCACGGCGCCCTCAAGGTATACGCCTACACCGAGACCGGGGTCACCAACGCGTCGATGGAGTTCGACGGGCATACCCTGCGGCCCACGTTCCGCGTCATCGAAGGGGTTCCGGGGGAGAGCCATGCGATCGACATCGCCCGGCGCCATCGCATGCCGCACGCCGTGATCGAGCGGGCCGCGAAGCTGCTGGACGCGGGACGCACCGACGCCGGCCGCATCATCAACGCGCTGACGCGACGGCAGCGGGAGCAGGAGCGGGAGGAGCGCGAGCTGCGCGAGCGCGCGGCCGAGTTCGCCAAGCGGGAGTCGGAGCTTGCCGCCGACCGGGCGGCGTTCGCCGTGCGTGAGCGCGAGCATCACCGGCAGGCGGCCGGGGAGCTCGGCCGCTTTCTGTCCGAAGCGCGGCGTGATGTGGAACGCGCCATCCGCGCGGTGCGCGCGACCGCCGGTGCACGGGCGGTCGCAGCGACGGGTGCCGGCGGGCAGGCAGCCGCCGCGTCAGCCGCCGCGGAGGCGGCTGACGCGGCCGCGCGGGCGGTTCCGAGCGTGGTGGAGCAGCGCCTGCAGGCCGAGCAGGATGCGCTGATGGCGCTGGAGGCCGCCGACTCCGCCGGTGTGACCGACGGGGCGCCGCTGGCGCCCGGCAGCAGCGTGCGCGTACGGCGCAACGGTGCTGCCGGCCGGGTGGTGCGCCGGCACCGCCCCGACCGCTATCCCGACCGCTACGTGGTGCAGACCGACACCATCCGCGGCGAGTTTCGCGCCGCCGATCTGGAGGTAGCCGGCGACCCGACTCCGTCGCGCCGCGCGGGAACCCGCGTCGAGCTGGTCACCACATCGGAGCCGGTGCTGGAGCTGCACGTGCGCGGCATGCGGGCGGAGGAGGCCCTGCAGCAGGTCGAGCGGCAGCTCGACGCGGCGGTCATTCGCGATTGGTCCGAGTTCGCGGTGGTGCATGGGCACGGACAGGGCGTGCTGCGCCATGTTATCCACGAATACCTCCGCGACAGCTCCGCGGTCAGCGACTACCAGGATGCCGCGGCCGATGAGGGCGGACATGGCAAGACGATCGTCCGGCTCCGCCGCTGACGGGGGCGCCGGCACGGATGACGGGCGCTCGCCCGGCACCGACCGTATCGTCATCCGCGGCGCCCGCGAGCACAACCTGAAGGGGATCGATCTGGACCTGCCCCGCAACCGGCTGATCGTGGTGTCGGGGCCGAGCGGTTCGGGCAAGTCGTCGCTGGCGTTCGACACCGTGTTTGCCGAAGGGCAGCGGCGCTACGTCGAATCCCTGTCGGCGTACGCCCGGCAGTTCCTGGGACGGCTGGACAAGCCGGACGTCGACTTCATCGACGGCCTGTCGCCGGCGATCTCGATCGAGCAGCGCACCGCACAGCGCAACCCGCGCTCCACGGTCGGCACGGTAACGGAGATCTACGACTATCTGCGGCTGCTGTTCGCCCGCACCGGCCGCCCGCATTGTGCCGACTGCGGAGCGGCGATCAGCGAACGGTCCACCGACCAGATCGTCGACGCCATCGTCTCCCTGCCGGCCGGCTCGCGGATCATCCTGCTGGCGCCGGTGGTGCGCGATCGCAAGGGACAGCACCGTGCCGTGTTCGAGGACGCGATCAAGGCGGGATTCGTGCGGGTGCGCGTGGACGGCCGCATCCACTCCCTGGACGATATTCCGGAACTGGACCGGAACACGACACACACGATAGAGGTCGTGGTAGATCGGCTGATCGGCAAGCCGGACGTGGACAAGCGCGTGGCCGGCTCGGTGGAGACGGCGCTGGAGGTGGGCTCGGGCCAGCTGATCGTCCTGCGGGACGGCGACGGGGGCCCGGTCGAGCAGCGGTTCTCGCAGACCAGCTCCTGCGCCGAGTGCGGCGCACCGTTTCCGGAGCTGGAGCCGCGGCTGTTCTCATTCAACAACCCGCACGGGGCCTGTCCGTCGTGCTCCGGACTGGGAATCAGTCTGGAACTCGATCGCGACCTGATCGTTCCCGACCTGAGCAAGTCCTTCGACGCGGGCGGCATCGCCACGCACAATCCGCGTGCCAAGTGGACCCGATCGCTGTTTCGAGCGCTCGCCCGGCACTGGGGCTTCCGGCTCGACACCCCTCTGGGCGAGTTGCCATCCGTCGTTCTGGACGCGCTGCTGTTCGGCGCCGGCGACCGCATTCAGGTCGAGCACCGTACCGCGTCAAAGGCCAGCTATCGCTATGCGACCACCTATCGCGGCGTGATTCCCGATCTCAAGCGACGCTACCTGCAGACCGCCTCCGAGAACGTCAAGCGGTGGCTGGAAGGGTTCATGCGCGAGCAGCCGTGTGATGCCTGCGGAGGCCGGCGGCTGCGCCCGGAAGCGCTGGCCGTGGAGGTGACCGGTCACAGCATCGATCAGGTCACGGCCATGTCGGTGTCGGCGGCTCTGGACTACGTGCGCCGAGTACGCGATGAGAGCGGCGGCGATTGGGCCAAGGTGGCCGGCCAGCTCGTCAAGGAGATCGGTGATCGGCTGGAGTTCATGGCCAGCGTGGGACTGTCGTACCTCACCCTGGATCGCGGCGCCTCCACGCTGTCCGGCGGCGAGGCGCAGCGCATCCGTCTGGCCACCCAGATCGGCTCGGCGCTCGTCGGGGTGCTCTACGTGCTGGACGAGCCGACCATCGGCCTGCACCAGCGGGACAACGACCGGCTGCTGCATACCCTGTTTCGGCTGCGTGATCGCGGCAATACGCTGCTGGTGGTGGAGCATGACGAGCAGACGCTGCGCAGCGCCGACTATCTGGTCGATCTGGGACCGGGCGCCGGCGAGTACGGCGGCCGGGTAGTGGCGTGCGGCACGCCGCCAGAGGTGCAGGCGCAGGACCGGTCCGTGACCGGACGCTACCTGGCCGGGCGGGAAGTGATCCCGACGCCGCCGCAGCGGCGCCAGCCGACCGGCGGGCTGACCCTGCGCGGTGCGGCCGCCAACAACCTGCGCGGACTCGACGTATCGCTGCCGCTGGGAGCGCTGACGGTCGTGACCGGGGTATCCGGTTCGGGCAAATCCAGCCTGGTGTCGGATCTGCTGGGTCCTGCCCTGCGCGCGGGTCTGGACGGCCGGCGGTTGCCGCCGGGCCTCGGCGGGATAGACGGCTGCGAGCAGATCGACAAGGTGATCGAGATCGATCAAGGCCCGATCGGCCGCACCCCGCGCTCCAATCCGGCCACGTACGTGGGACTCTTCACGCCGATCCGCGAGCTGTTCGCGGCCCTGCCGGAAGCGCGGGCCCTCGGCTATCGGCCCGGACGGTTCTCCTTCAACGTCGCCGGCGGCCGCTGCGAGAACTGCGCAGGCGACGGTCAGATCAAGATCGAGATGCACTTCCTGCCGGACGTGTTCGTGACCTGCGACGTCTGCGGGGGGCGCCGCTACAACCGTGAGACGCTGGAGGTGCGCTACAAGGGTCGCAACATCGACGAAGTGCTGAGGATGTCGGTCACGGAGGCGGCGGAGTTCTTCAGACACGTCCCGCAGGTGGCGCGCAGGCTGGGCACGCTGCAGGATGTGGGTCTGGGGTACCTGCGGCTCGGCCAGTCGGCGCTGACCCTCTCCGGCGGCGAGGCGCAACGCGTGAAGCTGTCCCTGGAGCTGTCGCGCCGCGACACCGGCCGCACCATGTACCTGCTCGACGAGCCGACGACCGGGCTCCACTTCGTCGACGTGCGGCAGCTGCTGGCCGTGCTGCAGCGGCTGGTCGACAAGGGCAACACCGTGGTGGTCATCGAGCATCACCTGGACGTCATCAAGCAGGCCGATCACGTCATCGATCTGGGGCCGGAAGGCGGCATGGACGGCGGGGAACTGGTCGCGACCGGGACCCCGGAGCAGGTAGCCCGCCACGAGGGCAGCCACACCGGCCGCTACCTGAGGGAGGTGCTGTGATCGCGCGCCGCCGGCCGGCTGCCCGTTGGTTGGCAGTGCTGCTGGCCGCAGCCGTTGCGGCGGCGGCGTTCGGGCAGAGCCCGCCGCCTGCCAGCGACGATCCGCTGTTCGCGCAGACCCTGCCGCTCGACGTCGACACCGCCAGCGCCGCCGAGCTGGCCGCGTGGCTGCGGCAGCTCGAGCTGCCGGACGGTGGCCAGCGGGCCGCGCTGCAGCAACGGTTGCGCGATCACTACGGGCTGCCCCGGCCGGCTGAGGCGGCCGCGGCCGGATCGGGCAGCGAGATCACGGTGGAGTCGGCCCGCTCTGCTCGCTACCGCTCCGACGAGCGCGGCCACACCACGATGGTGCTGGAGGGTGAGGTCGCCATCTCCGCCGTGGACCGGGAAACCGGCGCGCTGCATAGGATCCAGGCAGACCGGCTCACCTACCACAAAGAACGCAGCAGCCTCACCGCAGCCGGGTCCGTGATCTACACGGTGGTGACCGGGGACGGCACCGAGGTGTTCCGCGGCGAGAGCTTGTCCGTCGATACCGAGCGGTGGGACGGGATATTCTACGACGGTTCGAGCCGTATCGATCAACTGGTCGAAGAGGCGCAGCTGACCTTCACCTATTCGGGTCGGGCGATCACTCGCCGTGACGCTGACACGGTGGTGATGGAGGATGCGACCGTCACCTCGTCGGAGGACCCTGACGACCCCAGCTACCGCATCGAAGCCGAGCGGCTGTGGATCCTGGCCCCGGAGGAGTGGGCGGTCCGCAACGCGTTCCTGCACATCGGAGAGGTCCCGGTGCTGTACCTGCCGTACTTTCTCCGTCCCGGTGGACGGCTGCTGTTCCATCCGGCGATCGGCCAGCGAAGCCGCGCCGGCACCTACCTGCAGACCACCACCTACCTGATCGGTCGCAAGCGGCCCGACGACACCTCGCTGTCGTTCCTGCAACGGAGCGGCGGCCGGGCCCAGTACGCCGACGAGCGCCGTGGGTTGTTCCTGCTACCGGCGCGCGAAGCTGCCGGGGCGGCGGACACGGACGGCGAGGAATTGACGCTGATGGCCGACTTGTATACCCGACTCGGCGTGTTCGGCGGGCTGCGGGGGCGGTTCGGCGGCTTCTCGCTGTTCGCCAGCATCGCCGCTTCCCGCGCGCTGGTGGAAGATCCCCGCCCGGGCGTCGGCTACACACCGTACCTGCAGGGCGCCGACGGTGAGCTGGTGTCACATTGGGACACGACCAGCATCCTGGGAGTTCCGTTGCCGTTTCGGTATGGGCTGGAGCTGGAGGCCCGAGGTCGCGGCGCGCTCGGCTCACTCCAGGGGAGCTTCGCGCTGTTCTCCGATCCGGCGTTCACCACGGACTTTCTGGGCCGTGCCCACGACCTGCCGACCGGCGGACTCCTCGGCCTGCCGCAAGGGCCGTTGATCCCGCCGCCTCCACGCGATCGGCTGGAGTGGCGGCTGGGAGGAGACCTCACGCTGCACCCGCTCATCGCAACGCCGGCACTCGGGACGCTGACGTTTCCCACGCTGTCCGCCCGATGGCTGTGGCGGAGCCGCACCGAACCGCAAGCGGCCGGCGCTCAGTCGGCGCTGGACCGGCTGCAGGCCGCGTCGCCGACACGCCGCTTCTACTACCCGGAGACGTTGACGCTGCCGGCGGTCGCGGCGGTTGCCGCCGGATCGGTCTACCGCTGGCGCGGCGTCGACGGCGGGCTCACCGCGGACATCGGCTACTCCGTGCGACCGGTCGTGTCCATCGATCACCGATTCGATGACCAGCCGGTGCGCAGGCCTGATCAGGTAGACCTGGACATCCTCTACACTCGGGTGGACACCCGCGCGACCGGTCAGATCACCTACTCGGCTGCCGCCTTCGACCGGCTCGTCGGCATGGACGGCGCCCTCGTCGAGGCGGCCAGCTACCAGGTACACACACGGCAGGCCGACAGCATCGGTCCGGAGCTGTCCGAGCGCCTGAAGCGGTCCGATCTGAGCAGAACCAGCTCGTTGCTGCGGCTCAACAACACCCTCAGTGTGCGGCCATTGCTGTCGGTGCCGGCGCTGTCGGGATCCAGCCTGTCCTACGGGCTGGGGCTTGCGCTCCACGACGTGCGATTGGATACCGACACGGGCGATCCCATCGTGCGCGGCCCGGCCTGGGACCGGGACGGAGTGCGGTCGCACCGCGTTGCGGCCGATCTGGTGCTCGCCGTCACCGACGTGCGCACCCGTCTGGGCGCAGGAGTCGACCTGCCGCCCCGCCGGCTGGCCGCCGACGGACGCCTTGAAGCCGATGCGGGACCGTTCTCGATGACGCTCCGCGGCGGCCTGGCCGAGCGAGAGGACGGAGCGGACGCCGGACAACTCAAGCCCACGCCGGTGGACGGTCGCGGCACGTTGCGCATCGGTCCGGACGCGTCGGTTTCCCAGTCGTTTCGCCTGGACGAACAGCAGCGCCTGGAACGTCTGAGCACCCAGGCGAACGCGTACGGGGTGACCGGCACCGTGCGTGCGGCGGTGCGGGAGCCGCTCGACCCGTTCGGTGATCCGGTCGCGGGTGCGCGGCCGAGCCTGCGCCCCACGCAACTGGCGCTCGGCTACCGATTGGATACGGAGCCGCTCGCCTACTGGAAGAACCGGATACAGCTGGATGCCGGGGTGCAGACCCGTCTGACGGCAGACCCGGAGGCGTACGTACGTGACAACTCGTTCTCCTTCGATCTGCGATTGGGCCTCCGGATCCACCGATTTCTGGAGCTCTCGTTCACGTCCAGGTCGGTCAATCGCCACCTGTACCGCTATCTTCCCGCCGCGGCCGAGCAGGCCGGCGAGCGCTGGGTCAACCCGATCGTCGATCTAGCACGGTCGTTCAACTTCCTGAATGACGAGGACCGGATCGCATCGGCGTTCAAGCTGGAGTCGCTGCGCGTCGAGGCGCTGCATCGGCTGGGCGACTGGAACCTGTCGCTGGCCTACCGAGGCCGGCCGGAGCAGCACACGGAGTACAATCCGGACACCGGCCGGGAAGAGCCGCGCATCGTCTGGACCCCGGCCCTGTCGGTCGAGGTCCGCTGGGTGCCGATTCCGGAGCTGTACGGCAGCTTCCGCATCGATCGCCAGGGTATCGACATCGACGACGGCTGACACTACGATTCCGCTCGCGACCATATGGATAATCCGCTCGCAGTCGTCCTGGAGGACGCTGGTGTCCTGAGCGATGTCTGCGGGGCGAACGACCGCAACCTGCGGGTCCTGGAAGAGCTGCTGAACAGTCCGGTGTACTCGCAGGGCAATCGCATCATGCTCGCTACCGACGATTCGGCTACCCGCAAGACGTTCGCGGCGCTGCTCGGAGAGTTGCGCGACCGGTCGCGGCTGGGGCTGGAGCCGGGACCGGAGGTGATCCGCTCGATCTACCGGCGCATTGAAGAGCCGGCGGTCGCCGCCGTCCCGGATCGGCACCTGTCGATCCCGAAGGGACTGCGGCAGGTGGTGCCGCGCAGCGCCAATCAGATGCGCTATCTCGACTTGCTCGCGAAGCGCGACTTGGTGATCGCCGTCGGTCCGGCCGGTACAGGCAAGACCTATCTGGCGGTAGCCGACGCGTTGCGGGCGGTGAGCAGGCACCAGCTCCGCCGGATGGTCATCACCCGGCCGGTGGTGGAGGCCGGTGAGAGCCTGGGCTATCTGCCGGGCGATGTGGAGCACAAGATCGAGCCCTACCTGCGCCCTCTGTACGACGCCATGCAGGCGTTACTGCCGGCCGACGTGCTGCGCCGCATGGAACAGGCCGGCACGATAGAGGTCGCGCCGCTGGCCTACATGCGCGGTCGCACGCTGGCGGACGCCTATATCGTCCTGGACGAGGCGCAGAACACTACGCGTGAACAGATGAAGATGTTCCTGACGCGCATGGGCGAAGGCTCGCGCGTGGTGATTACCGGGGACATCACGCAGATCGACCTGCCGCGGCGCCGGGACAGCGGGTTGCTGCAGATCACCGAGCTGCTGGCGCATGTCGGCGAGATAGGCTTTATTTACTTCGACAGGGACGACGTGGTACGCCATCCACTGGTACGCAAGATCGTGCAGGCCTACGAAACGGCGCCGGCCGATGCCGACCACCGCCCGTCTTGATGCCCGCCTTGATGATGGAAGACCCCGACCAACCTCCGAGTACCGACGTGTCGCACGCCGGCGGCGCCGTGATCGCAGCCGGCGCCTGCGAGCCGGGCGGCGTCTGCGAGCCGGGCGCGGCGCGTGTCGATGTCGGCGTGGCGGAGCACCTCCCGGCTCTGGCTGACGGAGACCGCGCAGCGCTGGTTCGCTTCGCGCAGGCCGCGCTCGGCGCGCTCGGCCACAGCTCGGCCGAGCTGTCGGTGCTCCTGTGCGACGACCGCTTCATCCGCGAGCTGAATCTGCGCTTCCGCGGTATCGACGCGCCGACCGACGTGCTTTCGTTCGAGCAGGACGGCCGGACCTTCGGCGACGGCCGGACCTTCGGCGACGGGCAGATCCTCGGCGACGTGGTGATCTCGCTCGACACCGCCCGCCGGCAAGCGCGCCGCCGAAGCGTCCCGGAGTCCGCCGAGCTTCGCGAGTTGCTGCTGCACGGCATCCTGCACCTGTTGGGACGAGACCACGGCGACGGCGACGTTACCGACGAACCGATGCTGCAGGAGCAGCGACGGCTCCTGGAATGTCTGTCATCAGCATCCTGGACTGGCTCATGAGCATCCTGGACCGCCTGCTGGGCAAGCCCTCGGAGGAGGAGCGCAAGCTCGACGAGCTCGGCCCGCACGCCCGGGAGATGATCGACGGCGTGGTGAAGCTCTCCTCGACGACTGTCAAGGACATCATGGTGCCGCGTCCGGACGTGGTGTTCGTGTCGGTGGATGCGGAGCCCGACGAACTGCTGGACACCATCGCGGAGAGCGGTCACTCCCGGCTGCCGGTGTACCACAAGACCGTCGACGACGTGATCGGCGTGCTGTACGCGAAGGACCTGCTGGGCGAGGTCGTCGGCAACGGCCAGAAGGCGAACGCCGGCAGGGCGATGCGCAAGCCGTACTTCGTTCCGGAGAGCAAGCGCGTCGACGAGCTGCTGCACGAGTTTCAACGTCGCCGGGTCCACCTGGCCATCGTCGTAGACGAGTATGGCGGCACGTCCGGGATCGCCTGCATGGAGGACGTGCTGGAGGAGATCGTCGGCGACATACAGGACGAGTTCGACAACGAGAGCGAGGAGGTCCTCAAGCTGGGTGCGGGGGTCTACCTGTGCGACGCGACTGTCGGCCTGGATGAGCTTGCCGACTACGGGCTGACGATGGCGCTGCCCGCCGACGAGTTCGACACGCTTGGCGGGTTCGTCTTCGACCTGTTCGGGAAGATTCCCGTGATCTACGAAACCAAGAGCCACGGCAATGCCGATTTCGTGATCCATGGAATGGAGGGCCGCCGCATCACGCGGGTGAAGATCGTCGTCCGCCGCGAGCCGGAGGGCGAACCGCAGCAGGATCGCTCCGCGTGAGCGACGCCGCCGCACGGCGCATGCGTACCGTGGGCGAACTGGAGCTGCGGGAGCGGACGGTGCTGATGCGGGTGGACTTCAACGTCCCGCTCGCGGCAGGGCGGGTCGCCGACGATGCACGCATCCGCGCGACGCTGCCGACGATCCGGGCGGTGCTGGAGCAGCGCGGATCGCGGCTGGTCCTGATGAGCCATCTGGGCCGCCCGGCAGGCGCACCGGACGCGGGGCTGCGCATGGGGCCCGTGGCGCAACGGCTCGGCGAGATGCTGCCCGCGACGGTCCATGAGGTGGACGATTGCGTGGGCAGGCGTGTCGAGCAGGCGGTCGCGCGGCTCGGGCCGGGCGAGGTCCTGATGCTCGAGAACGTGCGTTTCCATCCCGGCGAGGAAGCCAACGACCACCGCTTCGCGGCCCGGCTCGCGAAGCTCGCACAGGTTTACGTCAACGACGCATTCGGCGCGGCACACCGTGCGCACGCCTCCACGGTCGGCGTGCCAGACTGCCTGCCGACGCATGCGAAGGGCGCGGGTCTGCTGATGCAGCGCGAGATGGAGGAGCTCAGCAGCCTGCTGACCTCACCGGCCACGCCGTTCGTTCTGGCGGTTGGCGGCGCCAAGGTCTCCTCCAAGATCGGCGTGCTCCAGAACCTCCTGGAGCGGGTCGACACCATTCTGATCGGAGGCGGCATGGCCTACACGTTCCTGGCAGCGCAGGGGGTGGCGGTCGGCGCGTCGCTCATGGAGGAGAGGGCGGTGCGGACCGCCAGGGAGGTGCTCGATGCCGCGGCAGCTCGTCGCGTGCCCGTGCTGCTGCCGACCGACCATATCGCTGCCGCACCGCCGATCGACACTGCGTGCGCCGCGGGCGACGCGGTGTCCGTGGCCGAACGCGAAATACCGGAAGGGTTGGCCGGCGTGGACATCGGCCCGCGGACCGCGCATGCGTTCCGGGACCGAATCGCGTCCGCCGGCACCGTCCTCTGGAACGGTCCGATGGGTGTCGCCGAGATCGATCGATTCCGGCGCGGCACGCTGGCGGTCGCGCAGGCGGTGGTCGACAGTCCCGCCCATACCGTGGTCGGCGGCGGCGACTCGGTCGCCGCCCTGCAGGCGCTTGGTATAACTGCCGGTATCGACCACATCTCGACCGGAGGCGGCGCGTCGCTGGAACTGCTGGAAGGCCGTACCCTGCCGGGCGTGGCGGCGCTCTGTGGCTGAATCCGACGAGGGGAGTAGCGTGAACGAACGCGGTGTGCTGATCACCGGCAACTGGAAGATGAACCTGCTGCGCGCATCGGCGCGCGAACTGGCGGCCCGCATCGTCCGGATGCTCGGCCCGGGTCACATCGGCTCTGGGCGTCCCGGTGCCGGCGTGCAGGTGGCGCTGGCGCCGCCATACACGGCGATCGACGTCGTGGGTGACGCGATTCGCGGATCGGGGCTGCTGCTGGCCGCGCAGGACGTGGCGGCCGCGCACGAAGGGGCGTACACCGGCGAGGTGTCGGCGGCGATGCTGGTCGACGCCGGAGTGGGACTGGTGATCGTCGGCCATTCGGAGCGGCGGCACGGTCTTGGTGAGACCGATGCCGTGGTGCTGGAAAAGGTGCATCGAGCAGGTGAAGCGGGCCTGCAGGTGACCCTGTGCGTGGGCGAAACGGGTGACGAACGCGATGCCGGCCGCGCCGAGGAGGTCGTAGAGCGGCAGGTCGACGCGGTAGTGTCGCAGGTGGACCTCGGCCGGGTGCCGCTGCACGTGGCCTACGAGCCGGTGTGGGCGATCGGCACCGGGCGCACCGCCACGCACGAGGACGCGCGCAGCATGCACGCGCACATCCGCGCGACGGTGGCGGCGATCGCCGGCCGCGATGCCGCGGAAGCCCTGATCATCCAGTACGGCGGCTCGGTGAAACCGGACAACTCTGCGGCGCTGCTGGCGCAGGACGGGGTCGACGGATTGCTGGTCGGAGGCGCGTCGCTGGATGCGGCTTCGTTCGCGGCGGTTGTGCCCTTATAATGGATGCGCAATGGCGCTCGCCGGAATACTGATACTGGTCGTTTTCATCATCACCGCCGTGCTGCTGGTTCTCATCGTCCTCATCCAGGACGATCAGGGCGGTGGCATCGGCGGCATGTTCGGGGGTGGGGAAAGCTCCTCGCCGTTCGGTTCCCGGACCGGAAACGTGTTGACGAAGTTCACGACGGTCCTGGGGGCCGTGTTTCTGGTCGCCGCGTTCGCGCTGGCTTGGCTGAACCGGACGCCCGATCAGGACGGTTTCCTGGAACGGGCGCGGCTGCAACAGACGCTGCAGGCGGAGGAGGGCCAGTGGTGGGTGCGGCCGGCGCCCGCGCCGCCGGCGCTCGCGCCGCAGACCGAAACCACGCAGGACTCCGGGCAGGCCTCGGGCGGTACCATCGGGCAGGCGGAGGCTGCCGACACGAGCGGCGGCGACACCACCAGCGCAGAGGGATCCAGCTAGTGAGGGCTCTCCTGATCGTCCTGGCGGTGGTCGTCGTGGTCACCGTCGGATTCGTGATCTTCCCGTCCGACATGGCTGCGATCTCGGTGGCGGCGGAACCGATCGGGCTGGGTCCGCACGTCACCAATGCCTTGCTGACGTCGTTCGTGCTGTCGGCGGCGCTCGTGATCTTCTCGTTCGTTCTGGGCCGGCGGCTGCAGGAACGTCCGGGCGGCCTCCAGAACGTGGTGGAGAGCGTCATCGAGGGACTCGACAACCTGGTCAAGGATGCCGCCCCGGCGCGCTGGGCTGAGAGGTTCTTCCCGATCGTCGCCACCATCTTCCTCTACCTGATCGTCGTCAACATGTTCAGTCTGCTCACCCCGTTCCTGGGAGCGATCGGGCCGGCCCACTCGACGTCGGAGGGCGGCATCGCTCCCGATGCGGAGAGGTTCGGCATCCCGCGCGTGGTGCTGATCGGCGGCGATTTCGAGGACCTGGAACCGCTGCACGGGGGGACGCATGACGCCGCCGCGGTCGGCGGCCACCATGCCGACCACGTGCTGATCGTGCCGTTCCTGCGCGCCCCCTCGTCCGATCTCAACATGACCCTGGCACTGGCGCTGATCACCGTGATCCTGACCCAATGGTTCGGCCTGCGGTCGCATGGCGCACGCTACCTGTCTACATTCCTGCCACTGGGCGGCCTGCGCCGCAAGGGCTTCGCCACCTGGGCGATCGAGCTGTTCGTCGGCGTGCTGGAGGGGATCAGCGAGCTGGCGCGCATCGGCTCCTTCTCGTTCCGGCTGTTCGGCAATGTGTTCGCGGGAGAGGTGGTGCTGATCGTGATCTCCAGCCTGGTGCCGCTCGGTCTGGTGGTCGTCTTCTTCGGCCTGGAGATCTTCGTGGGCCTGATCCAGGCGAGCGTCTTCTTCCTGCTGGCCCTGGTGTTCTTCTCGATCGCCGCGGGCGAGCGCGAGCACTGATCGCTTCCGGGAGTCGGCCAAGCCGCCGTGCGCGGCGGCTTGGCTTCTCCGCGCGTGTCTGGTAGCTTCCGCACCATGGAGCTCACAGCAGAGACATTCCGATTGCTGGCGGCCGCGCTGGCGATCGGCGTTGGCACGATCGGCCCCAGCATCGCTATCGGTATCACCGCACTCGGCGCCATGCAGTCGCTGGGACGCAACCCGGAAGCGCACGGGATCATTCGTACCAACATGCTGGTCGCCATGGCGTTCGCGGAGTCGGTGGCGATCTACGCCCTGGTCATCACACTCATCATCCTGTTCGTGGTGTAGAAGGCCCTGAGGATGGGTTCGTAGGAGATGGAAGCGCTCGGAATCGCGCCGTTCCAACTGGTCCTCTACGCGGTGAACTTCATCGCGTTGGTCGTGCTGTTGAGGCTGTTCCTGTACAAACCGGTCAAGGTGATGCTGGCCCGCCGCCAGCAGAAGATCGCCGACGGGCTGGAGGCGGCCGAACGCGCGCAGAAGGAAGCCGAAGGCCAGCGCGCCGCGTTCGAGCGCGAGCTGGCCGCCGCTCGCGAGGATGCGCAGCAGGAGGCGCGCGCGGCCGCGGAAGCGACCGAGCGCATGCGCGGCGACGTGCTGCAGTCCGCCCGCGAGGAGGCGGAGCAGATCAAGGCACGCGCCCGCGAGGAAGCAGAGCGCGAGCGCGAGCAGGTGACCGAAGCCCTGCGGCGGGAGGCAGGCGAGCTGGCGTTGCTGATCGCCCGCAAGGTGATCGCGGAAACGGTGGATCCGGCCACCCATCGGGCCCTCGTGGATCGCGTGCTGGCCGACATCGGTGAGGGTGTGTGACCCCGGGTGAGCTCGCCGAGCGGTACGCGAGCGCGTTCGTTGACACACTGCAGTCCAACGGCGACGTGGAGCTGCTGCCGCGTGTGGTCGCCATACTGGGGCGGATGGCCACGGCTCAGCGGGCGACCGTGACGAGCGCCGTCGAGTTGGATACGGCGACCCGGCGGCAGGTCGAGGGGTCGGTCAGAGGACGGTACGGGCAGGATGTGCAGATCCGCTACGAGGTCGACTCGCAGTTGATCGGCGGGCTGCTCATCCGGGTCGGGGACGAGGTGATCGACGGCAGCGTCGCCGCGCGGCTGCGCGAGCTTGACAGCACGTTGCGGCGGACCAATTGAGCGGACGGGCCAAATGAACGGACGGGATTGAACGAGCCGATGGCGATACAACTCGATGACATAACGCGGCAGTTGCGCCGCCAGATCGAAGGGTTCGAGCCGCCGCTGGAGCGGCGCGAGGTCGGCACGGTGATGAGCGTCGGCGACGGCATCGCCCGCATCTCCGGCCTGGGCGGCGCCATGGCGACCGAGCTCCTTGAGTTTCCCCAGGGGGTCCCCGGCATCGCCCTCAACCTGGAGCGCGACGTCGTCGGCGCGGTGATCATGGGACCCTACGAACACATCGAGGAAGGGGACACGGTCAAGAGCACCGGCCAGATCGCTTCGGTGCCGGTCGGCGACGACCTGATCGGACGGGTCATCGACGCGGTCGGCACGCCCATCGACGGCAAGGGCGAACTGCACCTGCCGGAGCGCTACCCGATCGAGCGCATCGCTCCCGGCGTGATCGAGCGGGACAACGTGGATACGCCGGTGCAGACCGGCATCAAGGCGATCGACGCCATGATCCCGATCGGCCGCGGGCAGCGCGAGCTGATCATCGGCGACCGCCAGACGGGCAAGACCGCGATCGCGATCGACACGATCCTCAACCAGCGCAGCGGCGACCTGGTCTGCATCTACGTGGCCATCGGCCAGCGCCAGGCGCAGATCGCGCAGGTGGTCGCCTCGCTGGAGGAGCGCGGCGCGATGGACCACACCGTGGTGGTGGCGGCCTCGGCGGCGGATCCTGCGCCGCTGCAGTACATCGCCCCCTATGCCGGCTGCGCGATCGGCGAATACTTCATGGAGCAGGGGCGCGACGCGCTGGTCATCTACGACGATCTCAGCAAGCACGCGTGGGCGTACCGGCAGGTGTCGCTGCTGCTGCGCCGGCCGCCCGGCCGTGAGGCCTACCCCGGCGACGTCTTCTACCTGCACTCGCGGCTGCTGGAGCGGGCGGCACGCCTGTCGGAGGAGCGGGGCGGCGGATCCCTGACCGCGCTGCCGATGATCGAGACGCTGGCCGGCGACGTCTCCGCCTACGTGCCGACCAACGTCATCTCCATCACCGACGGCCAGATCTTCCTGGAAACCGAGCTGTTCCACGCAGGCCAACGTCCGGCCATCAACGCCGGGATTTCGGTCTCGAGGGTGGGAGGCGACGCGCAGACCAAGGCGATGAAGAAGGTGGCCGGCAGTCTGCGCCTGGAGTTGGCGCAGTTCCGGTCGCTGGCGGCGTTCGCGCAGTTCGGATCGGATCTGGATGCGACGACCCGCGACCAGTTGGAGCGCGGGCTGCGGTTGACCGAGTTGCTCAAGCAGCCGCAGTACGAGCCGGTGCCGCTGGAGGAGCAGGTGATCGCCATCTACGCGCTGACCGAGGGCTTCGCGGCGCAGGTGCCGGTTACCGACATCCAGCGATACGCCCGCGAGCTGGTCGAGTTCGTCGGCAGCACCCACCCGGAGATCCGCGCGACCATCGGCTCGCGCCGCGAGATCACAGACGACGTGGAGTCGGCGCTGCGCGCTGCCCTGGAAGAGTTCGGCGGACGCTTTCAGCCGACCGCCCTGTCTGCGGCGGACGGGCAGGTGGCGGGCGGGGCCTGAGCCGCCGTGGCATCGGTCCGCGAGATTCGGCGCCGCATCCGCAGCGTGCGCAACATCGCCCAGGTGACGCGGGCCATGGAGATGGTGGCGGCGTCGCGGATGAAGCGCGCGCAGGAACAGGCGGTGGCTTCCCGCGCCTACGCCGCAAAGGCGTGGGAGGTGCTGACTCATCTGACCGCCATGGTGGGCGGAGACCATCACCCGTTGTTGACGGAGCCTGCGACCACCCGGACAGCGGCGGTGGTGGTGGTCACCGGTGACCGCGGTCTGGCCGGCGCCTACAACGGCAACGTGATACGCGTCGCGACACGCTTCATGCGTGACAGCACGTTCGAGGTGAGGACCATCGCGGTCGGCCGCAAGGGCCGCGATCTGCTGCTGCGTGGCGGCTACGAGCTTCTGGCCGAATTCGTCGACCTGCCGGCCCGCCCGGTCGAGGCCGACGTGGCGCCGATCGCCGGCGTGGCGATCGACGCGTTTCTGTCGAAAGAGGTCGACGGCGTCTACATCGCCTACAGCGACTTCATCAACGTGCTGCGGCAGGAGCCGATCGTCCGCCAGTTGCTGCCGGTTCGCACCGGCGACCCGGGCAGCCGCGTGCTGGCCGAGTTCCTTCACGGCGATCCGCCGGAGCAGACCAACCCGTATATCTATGAGCAGGGCTACGAGGAGCTGGTGAACACCATCGTGCCGCGCTTCACCGAGCTGCAGATCTACCAGGCGATCCTGGAGAGCCTGGCCAGCGAGCACTCGGCGCGCATGGTGGCGATGCGCAACGCGACCCAGAACGCCGACGACTTGGTCGGCGAGTTGACCCTGTCCTACAACAAGGCGCGGCAGGAAGCGATCACTACCGAAATGCTGGACATCGTCGGCGGGGCCGAGGCGCTGGCGTCGTAGCGGAGAGAACCGAGTGGAGGAGAGCATGACAGAGAGCGCTACCGGGACGGTCACCCAGGTCATGGGAGCGGTCGTCGACGCCGAGTTCCCGTCCGGCGAGTTGCCGCAGATCCACAACGCCCTGCAGGTGCAGGCGCAGAACGGCGGAGAGCCGCTGGTGCTGGAGGTGCAGCAGCACCTCGGCGACGACCAGGTGCGGTGCGTGGCGATGGATGCCACCGACGGGCTGCGCCGCGGCCAGCCGGTCCGGGATACCGGCGGCCCCATCACGACGCCGGTCGGCCCGCCGGTGCTGGGCCGCATCTTCAACGTGCTGGGACGGCCCATCGACGGCGGTGCCGCCGTCGATGAGGCGCAGCGGCTGCCGATCCACCGGCCGCCGCCGCCGTTCAGCGAACAGGTGACCGAGCAGGTGGTCTTCGAGACCGGCATGAAGGTGATCGATCTCATCGCGCCGTTCACCCGCGGCGGCAAGGTCGGCGTCATCGGCGGCGCAGGGGTGGGCAAGACCGTCATCATCCAGGAGCTGATCTCGTCGCTCGCGCGCGAGCACGACGGCTATTCGGTGTTCGCGGGCGTCGGCGAGCGCACGCGCGAGGGCACGCAGCTCTACAAGGAGATGCAGGAGGCGGGCGTCCTGGACAAGCTGACCATGGTGTTCGGCCAGATGAACGAGCCCCCGGGGGTGCGCCTGCGCGTGGCGCTGACCGGGCTGACGATGGCCGAGCACTTCCGCGACGGCGGGCGCGACGTGCTGCTGTTCATCGACAACATCTTCCGCTTCGTGATGAGCGGCGCCGAGGTGTCGGCGCTGCTCGGCCGCATGCCGAGCGCGGTGGGTTATCAGCCGACCCTGGGCACCGAGATGGGCGAGTTGCAGGAGCGCATCACCTCGACCACCAGGGGGTCGATCACCAGCATGCAGGCGGTGTACGTGCCGGCCGACGACTACACCGATCCGGCGCCGGTGACCACCTTCGCCCACCTGGATGCGACCATCGCCCTGGAGCGCTCGATCACGGAGATGGGGATCTACCCGGCGGTCGATCCGCTGGCTTCGACCAGCCGCGCGATGGAGCCGCGCGTGGTGGGCGAGGAGCACTACCAGGTGGCGCGCGGCGTGCAGCAGGTCCTGCAGCGCTACAACGAGCTGCAGGACATCATCTCTATCCTGGGCGTCGACGAGCTGGCGGAGGACGACAAGCTGGTGGTGGCCCGGGCACGCAAGATGCAGCGCTTCTTCTCACAGCCGATGTTCGTCGCCGAGCAGTTCACCGGCCAGCCGGGACGCTACGTGCACGTGGCCGACACCGTCGCCGGATTCAAGCGCCTCCTGGGCGGAGAGCTGGACGAGATCGCCGAGCAGCACTTCTACATGGCCGGCACGATCGACGAGGTGATCGAACGGTCGACGCAGGGTCAGCCACACCCGGAAAAGGCGGCGTAGCGTGCCGATGCGCCTGGAGGTCATCACCACCGAGCGCCGCGCGTTCGACGACCAGGTGGAGATGATCATCGCTCCGGGGGCCAGCGGCGTACTGGGCATCCTGCCGAACCACGCGCCGCTGCTATCGGTTCTCAAGCCCGGAGCGCTGGAGGTGAGGATAGCGGGTCAGGAACCCCGGTTCATCGCCATCGGCGGCGGCTTCATCGAGGTGCAGCCCGACCACGTGGTGGTGTTGGCCGATGCGGCCGAGCATGCGCACGAGATCGATCTGGAGCGGGCCCGGGTGGCGCGCCGCGCCGCGCACGAGCACATGGAGCGCGAGCGCGCCGGCGAACGTGCGGCGTTCGAGGCCGCCCTGCACACGCTCCTGCACTCGGAGGCGCGGTTGCAGGTCGCGGAGAGCCATCGGCGGTCGGCTTCGGGGGCGCCGCCCCGGGTATAGCGCGCTAACGCGCCAATCCTGCAGACCGCGTAGCGGCCGGCCTACGGGAGCGCGAAGACCACGGCCCGCAGACCGGTAGGGGCCTCCTGGCGCTCGCCCGAACGACGCTCGACGATGACCAGCAGATCATCGACGTGGGCTGCCGAGAAGCCGCGCGGGTCGGCCCTCTCGACCAGCACCGATTTGCGATAGCCGCCCTGCTGGCCAGGTTCGTCGTCAGGATGGATCAGAGCGATCCGGCGGTGACCATCACGTCCCTGTGTGCCGGCGTCTGCGGCCGGGAACTCGTCGATGACGAAGCTGAAACCATCCCGATGCGGAAGGAAGTACACCGACGTGGTGCCGATCGCCAGCGTGACGGCGGTCGTTGGACTCAACCCGTCGTCGGTCAGGGTCGCAAACAACACCTCGCTCGTGGACGGTACGTGCCACAGAACGTGCGCCGTCCCGTCCGCACACGCGGCGTAGTGAGCGCCGACACCGCTCAACAGCGGCTGGACCGCCCCGTCGCCGCGATGCCAGACCAGCGCGTCGTCGGTCGCGACCGCCACGAAGGAGGCTCGGCCGGCGCACGCGAGCGGCCAGACCAGGCGGGGGTGATCGGCCATTCCATCGGGTCGATGCCTGCCCGATCCGGAAACCGCGGCCAACTCCACGACGGACGGGCCTTCGGGGGTGGCCGTGACCAGCAGCAGACGGCCTGACTCCTGACCCAGCAGCGCGCGCGGTGTGCCTTCGAACACCGGCGCGATCACCGACCAGGCATCCTCGCCCGGGTCGCGATAGATCCACTTCGGGATCAGCGCATCGGCTTGGTGCTGGTCCAGGTAAACGACGTGCTGCCGGCCTTCATACACCGCGTAGGCGTGCACCCCGAATGCGGTGAGATCGGCTGGGTAGATGCCGACGGCGTCGACGGCTTCAAGGGTGTGCCGGTTGCGGTGGGGGTCGATCTGGGCAAGCTGCAGCCTCAACGTGTCGAGACTGGCGAACAGCACGTGTACCTGGTCGTCCACCGCGGCGAGCGTCAGGGGAGCCGCGATCTGATCTTCGCTCAGCACGGCGACGTGACGCGGCGTCAGTCCCGCCGGATGCTGCTGCTGCCGGCAGCCTGCAGCAAGGGCGAGAGCCGCAAGGAGCAACAGCAGCGACAGCACGTAGCCGGTGACTCGACTGCAGACGGCACTCGCGGTCGCCCGTCGCGATCGACCCGCACGGCGCTCGAGCCGTGCTCGACGACGCAGCGCATTCGGGGGGCGTAGCCGAACGCCGCCGCCGTGCGGCACACTCCGGGTATGCGCGTGGGAGTAATCTTTTTCGCTGACCGCAACCGGCAGGGCCTGATGGCATTGGCTCGCGGCCTGGGGGCCGGTATCGAGTCGCAGGGCCATCAGGTCGACGTGATCGACGGCATCCGCGATGTCAACACCAAGTTGACCTCCCACCAGTACACCGTCGTGGGCACCGAGTCGCTGTCGATCACCGGCAAGATCCCGGCCCGCGTGGGGCCGTTCCTGGCTTCCGCCGGCATGATCCAGGGAAAGCGGTGCTATGCGTTCGTGGCCAAGTCGTTTCTGGGTTCCAGCCGTGCCCTGATAAAGCTGATGCGGGCCATGGAGCATGAGGGTATGTACCTGAAGAACTCCGGCGTGTTGAAGTCCCCGGAGGAGGCCCGGGCGATCGGCGCGCACCTGCGCGTCGGCTGAACGGACGCGAGGAGTCTATTCCTTCCAGGGAAAGATCATCCCGCGCAGCGTGCGCACGCCCACCTGCTCGCGATCCTCGGCCAGCAGCGCGTCCCATGGCACGCGCACCCGGCGTCGCCGCCTGCCCCCCGCCTGCTCGACACCCTCCTGGTCGGTGGAGGCTTGGTCGGCGGAGGCTTGGTCGGCGGAGGCCTGCTGGTGTTCCTCCAGGAAGTCGTACTTGTACATGCGCAGCTTGAAGGCGACGGTCAGCAGCAGCACCGCGCTGGCCGGTCCGGGCAGCAGTAGCATCGGCGATCCGAACGCCAGCAGGCGGGTGGGGGCCCCCAGGAACAGCAGCAGGAACAGGCCGAGCAGGTACGGCGCCGACACGTTGAGCGCGATGAACAGGCCGGCCGTGAACCCGGTGTTGTCGAACAGAAGGGTGAGGCACTTGCGAATCGTCTTGCCGAAAGGATCGGCCATCCGAGTGATGAGCGGGAAGAACGCCTGCAAGGACAGCAGCCAGAACACGGCCGCCCAGCCGAGCAGTCCGAGTGCGATCAGGCCGATGGTCGACTGGGTGTAGACGGGCAACGCGATCACCAGCAGGAACAGGAAGATCGCCGCGTTGATGACCACCACCAGAAGGGCGGGAAGCCAGCGCGCGCGGATGGCGTCGACGAAGACCCTCCACTCGGGGGTCTTGTAGTCGGCCAGCTCGCTGGTGATCGCAGCGGTTCCCATGGTGAACACCGAGAGCGCGGCCGAGCCGATCACCAGGACCGCGAAGTAGGCAAGCTGCGCCTGGGGTACCGCGCTGAGCAGGAAGCCGGTGCCGCTGATGATCAGCACGTACCCCAGGTTCAGGGCGAAGATGCGGAACAGGTTGTCCCACATGTCGAAGAACGCCTTTTTGATCAGAAACGGAAACATGCGCGTGCGCAGTGTAACCGCGGATGAGCGGCAAGCTCAATTTGACCGGTGAGCGGAGCGCCGCTACGCTGAGCCGGGAGTGATCGGGTGGAGGACTACTACCAGGTTCTAGGAGCCGACCCGGAGGACTCCCAGGAGCGGATCAAGCGCTGTTTCCGGCAGCGCGCCAAGGAACTGCATCCCGACCTGACGGTGCTCGACGACGACCAGGCGGAGTCGCGCATGCGGCGGTTGCTGGATGCCTACCGCGTGCTCTGCGACCCGGAGCGGCGCAGCGAATACGACCGACTGTACGGCCGCGCGCTGCGCCGGCGCCGCTTCGACTACCGGTCGTTCCTGCGTTCGCGCGGCGATCCGGTGAGTCTGGCCAAGCTGGTGCTGTACGACCTGATGCGCTCACGTGATCAGGAGGCGCTGGCCACCTTCGGTCAACTCCAGTCGCACCTCGACTCCGATCTGGCATCGCTGCTGGACTACGACGATTTCATGGACTGCGCCTATCTGCTGGCCGAAGCGCTGGAGCGCGGCGGCGCGTACGACAAGGCGTGCGAGTACTACCTGCGGGTCTACCATTCGGAGGCCTCGCGTCCCTACTTCCGCCACTTCATAGCGGAGGTAATCGAGCGCATGCGTGATGTGGCGTGCTTCAAGATGGCCGGAAGCGCGGCGCCGGTCGACTCGGTGCGATGGATCGAGGAGTTGATCGATCTCAATCTGTCCGATCGGGAGTCGGCGTTCTTCTGCAAGCGCATCGCGGAGATCTACTCCGACGAGGGGGATTTGGCGGCGGCTCGGCGCTATCTGGAGCGCGCGCTGCGCCTGGATGGGGGGCTTGCCGGCGTCAAGAAGCTCAAAGAGCGGATCGGACTGCACCAGCCGGTCATGCAGGCATCGCAGACAGCCGACATAGTATCCTGAAGGCATGAGGCAACTGTTGAAACGGGGCGGGCTCCACGGGCCGCAGGGGGCGCGCGCACGCGTGCTGGCGGGCGTGGCGGTGGCCGGGATCGCGCTGCTGGGCGCCGGCGCGGCCTGGTCGCAGTCGATCGCCAAGACGGTGGCGACGGTGCGCCTGCACGAGCCGCAGATCATTTCGTCACCTCAGTTCACGGCGTTCGCAAGCGTGGTGGCGCGTCTGGGCGGCAGCGATACGGTAGCTCCTGAGGACTGCCGGCGGGTGCTCGACACGCTCGTCGATCAGTATCTCGCCGAGCAGGAGGCCGTCGAGCGGCGCCTGACCCTTACGGAAGCCGAAATCGATCAGCAGATGGTTGAACAGCGCCGGCAAATCGAACAGCAGCTCGGCCTGGACCGGCAATTGACGGATGACCGATGGCGAGCGCTGATCCAGCGGGACACGCGCTTGACGTTGGAGGAGTATCGGGAGCGCTTCGCCGCCGGGCTCGTCACGCAGCGTCTGGTGGCGCAGATGCGGCCGGACTGGTTGCAGGAGGTCCAATCACCTTCGGAGGAGGATCTCCAGGCGTTCTACAACCTGAACATCCAGCAGTTCGTACAGCCGGACATGGTGCTGGTCCTCCACATCTTCTTCGAGACCCTGGGCCTGGACGATGCCGCCGTGAAACAGGCGCGGGAGCGCGCGGAGGAAGCGCTGCAGGAGCTGCGCGACGGCGCGTCGTTCGACGATCTGGTGGTCAAGTACTCTGACGACCCCAGCTCTCGCTACAGCGGCGGTGAGCTCGGCAATCGCTACCTGCGCAGGGACGATACAAAGGTGCTGGAAACGCTCGGCGCAGCGTTCCTGCAGACGACGTTCGCCGTGCAGGCGGGAGAAGCCAGCCAGTTGGTGGAGTCCCAGGTCGGCTTTCACATCCTGAAGATTGACGACCGCATCGCTGCGCGCCTGCTCACCCTGGACGATCCGGTAACGCCCCGTTCGCCGCAGACGGTGCGCGGGCAGATCGCCGCCTTTCTCGCGGCTGACCGCCAGGGCAAGGCGTATCAGCAGGCCGTCCAGGAGGTCGTCGCGGAGCTGCGTGAACAGTCGGACATCGAGATCTTCGAAAACCACCTCGAAGCCATCTGCCCGGCCGAGCCGTCCTGAGCGCGGGTGCCCGAATTGGGAGGTCCGGGAGGTGCCAGCAGCGTACACGACGTGGGCGATGTCGATGCGACCGGCCGCCGCAACGCTCGCGTGCTGGCAGTGCAGTCGCTGTACCGGTATGACCTGAGCGGGGGCTCAGCCGCGGACGCGGTGGAACTGTCGTGGATGGATACCGCCCGACGCGACGCGCTGAGCGCCGAGTCGTACGCGTTCGCCCGTCTGCTGGTCGCCGGCAGCATCGAGAATCTGCAAGCGGTCGATGGCTGCATCGACCGCCAGCTGGAGCATTGGGACCTGGAACGGCTGTCCCGCGTCGATCTGGCGATCCTGCGGATGAGCGTCTACTGCCTGCTGCACCAGCGGGACGTGCCGGCCTCGGTGGTCATCAACGAGGCGGTGGAGATCGCCAAGCGGTACGGCACCGACGATTCCTATCGCTTCGTAAACGGCGTGCTCGACGGCGTGCGCAAACGGGTGACGTGAACGCGCTCGGAACCGCGCGGTGACCGCGCGAGGGCGTCGCGGCCGCCGTTCGTCAGCCGTTCCCGGCGTGCCGTTGCGGCTTCCAGGCCGCACCCGCCGCACGCGCAGCGCGCCGCCAGCCTGGGATGCTCCGCCGTTGACCCGCCTGAAAAGCGAGGCGGAGATCTCAGGCATTCGCGAATCGGCGCGCATCCTCTCGGAGACGCTGCGGCTGGTCGTCGAGAACGTGGAGCCCCGCATCACCACCGCCGAGCTCGACCGAATCGCCCGGTCGCACATTGAGGCGTGCGGCGCCCGGCCCGCGTTTCTGGGCTACCTGGACTACCCGGCGACGCTGTGCGTGTCCATCAATGAAGAAGTGATCCACGGTATTCCCGGCCGGCGTCGGCTGGCGGACGGCGACATCGTCGGGATCGACTGCGGCGTCGATTGCGCCGGCTGCTTCAGCGACGCCGCGCTGACGGTGCCGGTCGGGAGCGTTGCGCCGAGGACCGCGTCGCTGCTGGAGGCGACGCGCGAGTGCCTGACGTTGGCCGTGGCCGCCGCGGTACCGGGCAACCGCGTCCGAGATGTCGCCAACGCCGTGTACCGCTACGCCAGCGCCAAGGGGTACGGCGTCGTGCGCCAGTTCTGCGGCCACGGGGTGGGGTTCTCCCCCCACGAGGACCCGCAGGTGTCAAACTACCCGTCGTCCGGGAGCAATCCTCGCATCATGCCCGGCATGGTTCTGGCGATAGAACCGATGATCACCGAGGGCACGTGGGAGGTGGAGGTGCTGGACGACGGATGGACCGTCGTCACCGCCGACCGCAAGCGCGCCGCTCACTTCGAGCACACGGTGGCCGTCCTCCGTGACCGCGCCGAGGTGCTGACTACGCACCTGTGAACGGCACTCGCCGTTCGGGGTTCCGGCTCCTGGTGGCGCCGTGCGCGGCTCTCGTGCTGGCGGCGGCTTCGAATCTCTGGGCACAGGACGGCTCGGTCACCGCGGGCTCGTCGGTCGATCCGGTGCCGACCGACGGGAGCGCAGGTCTCGCGCCGCTGATCGACCTGCAACGGGCGCTGCGCCGGCTGGCCGATACCGTGCTGCCGGTGGTGGTGAAACTGGATACCGAGGCGAGTCCTGATCAGGATCGCGGGCCATGGCTGGGGCTGCCGCTGCCGGGGGTTGGGTCCGGGGTGCTGGTGCGCCGCGACGGAGAGCGATATTTCGTGCTGACCAACAACCACGTGGTGAAGGCCGCCGATCGGATCACCGTGATCCTGAACGACGAACGCAGCTTTCCCGGGGAGGTCGTCGGGGCCGACGAGCGCATGGATCTGGCGATCGTCGCGCTGCGGACGGCGGACGATCTGCCGCTGGCGCGGCTCGGCGATTCGGACAGCGTGCGCGCCGGCGATCTGGTGCTGGCGGTCGGCAGTCCGTTCGGCCTGGATGCAACGCTCACGCTCGGCATCGTCAGCGCGGTCGGCCGTTCCGGCGGCCAGGTTGGCAACATCAGCGACTTCATCCAGACCGACGCCACCATGAACCCCGGCAGCTCCGGCGGCGCGTTGGTGGACATTTCCGGCCAGGTGGTCGGCATCAACACGTGGATCCAGGCGCAGAGGGACCGGTGGGCGGGGGTCGGATTCGCCCTGCCGATCAACAACGTCAAACCGGTGATCGACCAGTTGATCGAGGTCGGAAGCGTCCGCTACGCCTGGCTGGGGGTGGTGCTCGCCGGTCCGGACATCGTCGACCATCTGGCACCCGGACGCTCGGGCGCCGTCCTCTTCGATCTGTTCGATGGGGAGCCGGCTCAGCGAGCGGGCTTGCGGCCCGGGGACGTGGTGTTGGCCGTGGACGGGCGGGAGGTCGCCGACAGCGACGACCTGATCAGCGCCATCGTCGCACTTGAGCCGGGGCAGCCCGCGCGGTTCCGCCTGCTGCGGGGCGGCGTCGAGCGCGCGGTTGTGGTCTGGCCGGGATCTGATGAGCCGCAGTCCGGAAGAGTCTGGCCCGGGCTGCGCGTGCAACCGATGCAGGCGCTGACCGAACAGGCGCAGGCGACGTTGCCTGCCGCCGGTGTGTTCGTCAGCGACGTGCAACGGGGTACGGCAGCGGCGCAGTCCCGCTTGCGAAGGCAGGACGTGATCGTACGTATCGACGGGGACGAGGTCAGCGACCTGCGTGACTTCTATCGGTTGATCGATGCCAAGCAGGAGGGCGTGTTCGAAATCCAGGTGTGGCGGGATGACCGTGAGGTCACCGTGCGACTGAACCGCTGAGGTTCAGACTCGGACAGAGGGCAGGAGGGCGGTCGCTATTCCAACTGCCAGCGGCCCGGCAGCTCTCCGGGTGCCACCGTGGTGGACCACAGGCCGTCGCCCGCGGTGAGCGCGAAGACCGTGCGCTTGCCGCCCGCGGTTTCGGGATCGACCCAGAAGCTACGGATCGAGGCTTGGTAGATCGGCTCGGTGGTGAGCGGCAGCCGCGTCACCGACAGGTCGCCGTCGACCGCGGCCGTGTAGTAGCCGAACCCGTCCGTGCCGATGAGCCCCGTCCCGTCCACGGCCGCTACGCCCGTCAGGGGGACGGTCTGGTCGTCGGCCCTGGTCTCGTGCAGTTGGGGCCACGTCTGGCCTTCGTCCGGGGAGCGCCACAGCGTTCCCCGGCTGCCGGACAGCATCAGAGTCAGAGTCCCCTCGCCCACATGGATCACGCCGCGGAATGTCTCGGATCCTTCCGGTGACGGGGCGGTGTCCGATCTGATCAAGCCGCCACCGAGCATACCGGTATAGAGATCGCTGCCTGCGACGGCCCAGTAGGTGCCGTTGCCATCGGCAGCGACTGCTTCGATCGGGCGGCTCAGCTCGCGTAGCTCCACGTTGAAGTCGGGACCGTCGGTGGCTCGCTTGATGGCGCTCAGCAGTGTGTAGGTCCGCGTCGCTCCCCGTGCGTCGGCCACGACCACGAACAGCACCTTTTCCCTATCGGTCGTGAACAGGCCGATCACCTCACGGCTGCTCACTTTGAGGTCACGTACGGGACTCCAGTCGATCGTATCGGTTCGGATCTGATTGGCCTGGAGCAACGCGAAACTGTCGTCCTTGACGAACCGGGCGCCCGCCAGCAACCACGGATCGTCGTCAGGCTGCCACCGGACCAAAGGAAGCAGCGCGACGGTCTTCTTGGCATACTCGGTCTTCATCTGGGTCCATGAGCCCTCTGCGGTGTCGACCGGCCGCGACCACATCTTGCCCGCGGCTACCACATAGCGGTCGTCCCACCTCGCGACTCCGCCGATCGTGATGTCGTTGGCCAGGTTTCGATCGACGGTCGGCTGCTGATGGGCCAAGTGATGGAAGATGCCGGTGACGGGGTCCTGGCAGCCCAGGAAGGCGAACACCAGCGCCGCGGCCGAGATCGGCGCGAGCGCCCGCCGGATGCCGGTCCCGCTCCTGGTTGATCGCTGCCGGTTCGCTGCCATCTTCGTCAAAAGTGGTAGACGATCTGCGGGGAGATATCGAGGAACGTCGTCAACCCGGGGCCCGATCCCGGTCCCGGCGTGCCCCAGATCGGTTCGAACATCATCCAGACGCTGACCGACCCGCCGAACGACCAGTTTCCATCGTACCGGTAGTAGAGCGAAGCGCCGGGCCGAAGGACCAGATTCACGTTGAACAGGTCGGCCAGCTTCATGAACCCGACGCCGACGTTGACGAAGACGGGCAGGTCGAACGGTCCTACCCCGAACAGGTCCGAGCTGAACTGGTAGCCGAGCCTGGCGGTTACGGGAACCAACAACAGCGGCTCTCCGTGTCGGTCGATCGCGAACATGCCGCCCACTTCGGCGCCAATCGTCAGCCGCGGACCGAGAAACGCGTTCCAGTTCAGAGCCAGCTTGCCGCCCGGAGACAGGTTCGTGCCGGTGATGTTGGAGCCGCCGACTTCATCGGTGGGAAGGTAGGTGAACAGGGGCAGCATCAGGCTGCCACCCAGCGCCAGCATCTGATCCCCCAGGACATAGCCGTCGGCCCCCGACTGTGACTCTTCCTGAGGCACGGCATGAGTGATGACGAATAGAATGATGAACGTGGCGACGAAGAATCGTTTCAAGACTGCGGCAGAAGTATATCGTGGCCGAGGCACCGTATCCAGTCCAACGCGTACGGGTGGCGGCGCGCGCTTGCGGGATCGCCGGTCGCCCGGGTCGTCCGCCGCTAGTATATTGAGAACATGAAGGTACGCTCATGAATGATATCGTCCCACGTGAGACGCTGTCCAGGCAGGGCGTGGCCGGCTTCACGGCCGTCGCCGGTGGGGTCGGGCTAATGGTGATGGGGGCGTTGCCGGGAGTGCTGGGGATTTTCATCGCCGGCCTGGTCACCGCCGGAGGTCTGGCGTTCGCGGCGCGCAAGGACGATCGTCGGCCCGGGCTCGTGGTCGCCGGCGCCGGCGTGCTCGGCATCCTGTCCGCGGCCATCGGCGGTTTCCCCGGCTTCGTCCTGGCACTGGCCGGCGCGGGCTTGATCGCCTACGGCGGCCTGTCGATCTACCGGTTCATCCGTGGGCTGAAGTCCAGGATGTAGAGCCGCTTCCGGTCCGCCGACAATGGAAGCGGAGGGGGCTCTACCACACCATTCCTGAAGGCCTCCTCGGGAGGACAGGATGGCGAACGGCGGGGTAGCCGGAGGCGCGCGGTGGCTCCTTGCCCCGGTAATTGCGCTGGCTCTGGGCGTCGGCGGGGCTTCCGCGGCCGACCTGGAAGCCGCGTGGGACGCGCAATTGCGCGGCCGCCTGGAGCAGGCTCAGGTGCTGCTGGAGACCGACGTCCCGGCGACCCCGGCGCACCGGCTTGCGCTGGCGGGTGTAGCGCTGGAGCTCGGCGACCTGGATCGTGCCCGGGCTGCCCTTGAGCCTCTCGCGGCCGACGCCGGTCACCCGGATTACCCCTGCGCGGCGTTGCTGCTCGGACGCCTGCACCTGGCTGCCGGCCGGGACGAGGCCGCTCGCAACGCGTTTTCGGCTTCCCTGGAACGGTCGGCCGACGGACCCTATGCCGCGGCAGCCTATCTGGCGCTCATCCGTCTCGACCTGAGCGCCCGCGCGTTCGACGAGGCCGGTGAGCGGCTGCATCGTCTCACCGATCTCGGTCCGTCGCCCGAGCTGGATATCGCCGTGGGCCTCCTGAATCCCAACGGCAGTGCAGGAACGGTTCGGCCGTTTCCTTCGCCGCTCGGGTTGTTCGCTGCCGCGCGGTTGTCAGGCGGTGTGGAGCTGCCCCCGCTCGCATCGCCCGGACCGCCGCGCGGCAGCGACGCGGACAGCGGACGTCCATCGGGCCCCGGACTCCAGCCGATCACCCGGGCGGAGAGCCTGCAGACGCCCGCGGCACCGCTTCCGGCCATCTCGGCCGAGGCGCCGCGCGAAGAGTCGGATGCCGCGCAGGCGAGCACACGGAAGGGGCTGGTTTCGGTGGCCGTCCCCGCGGACCGTGGCAGCCCGCGCTTCACCTTGAGGCTCGGCTCGTTCAGGGACCTGATCAACGCGCAGCACATGCTCAAGGCGCTGCAGGACGCGAAGTTTCCCGTACGCATCCGGCCCGGCGGCGATCTCCATCAGGTGCTGGTCGGCGTGGTGGCCACCCGTCAGGCGGCAGAGCTGGTGCTGAAACGCCTGCAGGAAATCGGGTACGACGGCGACATCATTCCGTATTCGGCGGATGCTGGTCGGTGATCGATTGCACCTGACTCAGGTGCAACACCGGCGCTGCGTCGTCGTCGGTGACGGGCGGGTCCGACCCGACGCGCGTCAGCCGCAGCGAGCGATCGATCCGCTCCGACGATGCTGCCTCGGAGTAGTCGACCCGATAGGTGAGATAGCCCCGATGCTCGCCCCGCGGACCGACGATCTTCATGGAAAGCACGTGACCGCGGAGCGCGAACCCGCCTTTGAAGACGTGCCCCGCATCGGTCCAGACGAACCGGTCGCCTGCGAAGTCGAGTGAAACCCCATCAGCCGACCGGTAGATACCGCTCAGCACCGCGGTCTCTACCGGCACCTCGTCTGCAAGGAGCGCCTCCTGTTCAGCCAGCGTCAGCCGCCGAAACGTCGCGTCGCTCCGGTCGTAGGAATCGGGGCCGCGCACCTGGAACCGGATCTCAGCGTCGGACCGCGCTTCGATGCTGAAGGTCTTGCGGATGGCCTCGATCGTCAGGTTGCGGACCCACACGTCCAGACGCGCGGCGAGTGGCCTATGTGACTCCAGCCATTCGAACTCCTCCAGGATCTCGCCGTCGTAGACGGAGATCAGGCGCTCGCCGGGCGCGAAGACGATCATCTCCCGCCGAGTCGCGCCGTCACGGGTGCGTGACGGTGCGTCGCGATACCACGGGCCGGCCAGAAACATCTCGTACGGATCGGTGCCGGAGGTCGAGTAGAGCTCGGCGAACGGGGCCTCCGGGTCGGCGGGCCTGGTGATCGGTTCGGTTCGGCTCAGCAGGTATTTGCCGGGCTCGGCGTCCCACCCGTAGGTCAGACGCAGCAGGTCGAGGCCGCTCTCCGACTCCGGCGCCTTCACATGAGCGATGAGAGGCACTGCAGCGGCCGCGTCCGTGCGCCCGTTCTCGCCGCCGGCATCGCCTATCTCGAGCGTGCCGTGGACAGCAATCCGAGCGATCTCCCGATACGCGTCTCCCGGCGCCTCGGCGGCCGGCGTGCGCCGGTAGGCGTCGAGCGTCTGCTGGTGGGCCCCCGCGGTACCGAGAACGACGATCTCGGGGGCCGCGTCGTCCACCAGGTCGATGAGGGTGATGCGCAGGGTGTCAGGGTTGAGCGCTTGCGTGGTCGCTTGCCATATCATCCGCCAGCTCACCCCGTCGTCCCGGAAGTCGATCACGCCGACCTGAATCGGGCTGTCGGTGGAGCCGGACACGCGAAATGCCATGATCTGCTCCCGGTTGGGATCATCGTCCAGCGACGCGGTCAGCAGCGCCACCTGTTCGAACCCGGACCCCAGAACCACGCGCGACCGTGGCGCATCGCCGCGCTCCGGCGAATCCGCCTCGATCCCGTCCACGGCGGCATCCGGGGCGACCACCGGGATCGCCTCAGCGACCGGGTCGGTCCTGGCTGCGCACGTGGTCAGCGCAGCGACGGCGAGCCCGGCGAGCAGCGCCGGGAGCCGTCGATCGCACCATCGCGTAGCCACGTTACCGGAACAGGGCAAGTCTGCGGCCGATCGCCGTCGCTGCCCGCTTGGCGTGGGCAGGCGACACGCCCGACTCCTGATGCAGCGTCCGCTGCAGAAACGAGGTGACGGTCGCGGGAAGATCGGCTCGGTCATAGAACAGGAACGCGAAGTCGTCGCCGATCGGGCGTGGCACATCGAACGCCGCGTAGGTACACACGGGCCGGTCGCTCATCATGATCCTGGTCCCGTCGGCGGTCGTCAGAGTCTTCAGTTCGGCGAAACAGTGAGGAATACGCTGCGGCGACTCGCGCAGGAACGGCTCCACGTCCCGGTCGGGATGTTCGGCCGGCTCCACCAGCACGAACAGCCGGTCGCCGTCGGCATGCACGGTCAACCCGGCCTGAGAGAGATGGAAGCCGGTCGCGTGGCGGTAGGCGATCACGTCGTACCGGGCCGCGCGGGCACGTTCGTCGATGGCCGCCGCAACCGCCCAGCCTCGGTCCCAGGGGAGCTTGCCGGTCACGTAGGCCTGAAACAGGTCGAGCGCCTTGGCATCCATGTGGGCCACGGCCGGCATTATCGCCCCGCCGCGCGCTTTTGACACGTCGGCGGAACGGCTTGCACAGTGAGGCATGGGAGCCGAAGGCGGCGAGAGCCGGAGCATCTTCCGCAACCTCTCGCCGCTCGATCATCGCTATTACCTGGAGAACCGGGAAGCGTTCGATCGTCTGGCCGACTTTCTCAGCGAGGAGGCGGTCGTGCGTTGCTATGCACGCGTGGAGGTCGCGCTGCTGCGGCAACTCATCCGCATGCTGCCCGACGCGGTCCGCCCCGCGCCCGCAGATGTCGGAGATCTGGAGCGGGCGCTCGACGCCGCCGTCGATGCGATCGATCCGGCCGAGGTGCACGCCGAGGAGCAGGTCACCCGCCACAACCTGCGTGCGGTCGTGCACGTGCTGCAGCGGCGCCTGCCGGAATCGGTGCGCCACCTGGTGCATCTGGGGGCCACCTCGTTCGACGTCCAGGACACCGCTACCGCCCTGCGCATCGGCGGCGCGGTCCGTGCGGTCGTGCTGCCGTTGCTGCTCGATCTCACCGATCGCCTGGCTGACCTGGCAGAGGCGGAAGCGGCGACCCCGCAGGTGGGGCGGACGCACGGCCAGCACGCGGTACCGATCACCTTCGGGTTCGCCGTCGCTTCCTTCGTGGCGCGTCTGGACGACGTGTTGCCCCGCATCCTGAAGGCCGCCGATGAACTCCCGGGCAAGCTCTCCGGTGCCGTGGGGGCCTACAACGCTACCGCGTTGCTGGTCGACGATCCCTTGGAGCTGGAACGGCGCGTGCTGGCCGACCTGGACCTGGCGCCGGCGGCGCATGCGACCCAGATCGTGCCGGCCGAGCCGCTCGCCCGGTTGCTCCTGGAGATCAACCTGGCATTCGGGGTGGTCGCCAACCTGGCGGACGACCTGCGCAACCTGCAACGGACCGAGATCGCCGAGGTGGCCGAGTCGTTCGCTGCGTCTCAGGTCGGTTCCTCGACCATGCCGCAGAAGCGCAACCCCTGGAACAGCGAGCACGTCAAGAGCCTGTGGAAGGCGTTCTCTCCGCGAGTCGGCACGTTCTTCATGGATCAGATCTCCGAGCACCAGCGCGACCTGACCAATTCCGCGTCGTCCCGCTTCGTCGGCGAGTATCTGGCCGGATTCGTCGCGGCCGTGAACCGGATGCTGCGCGTCGTCCGGTCGCTGTACGTCGACCGGGCCCGCATGGCCGACGCCGTGGGACTGAGCGGCGACGCGGTCGCTGCGGAGGCGGCCTATGTCGCGCTGGCGCGCGCCGGCGCGGCTGATGCGCACGCGGCGATACGGCAGGCATCGGCCGCGGCCCGCGCCGAAGGGGGAACTCTGGCGGCGGCTCTCGAGCGCGACTCCGCGCACTGGGCGCTGCTGGAGCGCGCCTCCTTCGGGCCCGACGGGGCCACCGCGGCGCAACTGCTGCGCGATCCCGTCCGGTATTGCGGGCGGGCGGCGGAACGGGCTCGTTCCGTGGCGGTCCTGCACCGCGAGCGGGCGGCCGTCCTGCGACGCGCGCTCAACAGCCGGGCCGGCTGAGTCGCCATGGACACCATCCTGGTGCTCGACTTCGGCGGTCAGACGGCGCAGCTCATCTGCCGGCGTATTCGCGATGCCGGCGTGTTCAGCACCATCGTGCCCGGCGACGCGCCGCTCGACCGTGACACCCTGCGGGGAGTCAAGGGGATCGTGCTGTCCGGGTCCCCGCACTCGGTGTACGAGCCGTCGGCTCCGAGGCCGGACCCCACACTGCGCCGGGTGGGTGTGCCGATCCTGGGGATCTGCTACGGGCTGCAGCGGCTGGTCGCCGACGGCGGCGGTAGGGTCGCCGCGGGGGAGACCCGCGAGTATGGGCGTTCCCGCATCCACATCCGCGAGTCCAGCGCGCTGTTCGCGGGAGTCGACGATGGGTTCGTATCGTGGATGAGCCACAGCGATGTGATCGAAGAGCCGGCGGGACTTACCACGGTGGCGGTTTCGGAGCACGGCCACCCTGCCGCGTTGCAGGACGACGCGGGGACGTATGGCCTGCAGTTTCATCCCGAAGTCTCCCATTGCGAGTTTGGCGCACGGATCTTGAGCAACTTCGCCGCGGGCGTGTGCGGGGCGCGGCGTGACTGGAACATGGACCGGTTCCTTGAGGCGAGCGGGGCTCGCGTACGGGAACAGGTCGGATCCGCGCCGGTGGTGACGCTGATCTCCGGCGGGGTCGACTCCACGGTGGTCGCGGCGTTGCTGCTGCAGATCCTGGAGCCGGATCAGGTGCACCTGCTCTACGTGGACACCGGACTGATGCGCGACGCGGAGACCGACGAGGTGCTGGCCAGCCTGCGCGTGCTCGGCGCCACCAACCTGCACGCGGTGGATGCGTCGCAGCGCTTCTTTGCGGCGCTGGCCGGCGTCACCGACCCGGAGCGCAAGCGGTCCGCGGTGGGGGACGAATTCGTCCGCGTCGCGGTCGACGAGCTCGAACGGCTCGGCATCGCCGGCGCGTTTCTCGCCCAGGGGACGCTCTACACCGATCTGATCGAATCGGGCAAAGGGGTCGGGGCGCGCGCGGACGTGATCAAGTCGCACCACAACGTACGCTCGCCCCTGATCGAGGCGAAACGCGCAACCGGCGTGCTGGTGGAACCGCTGGCCGATCTGTACAAGGACGAGGTGCGCCGGTTGGGCCGGCGGCTCGGCCTGCCTGCCCGTGTGGTCTCCCGCCATCCGTTCCCCGGCCCGGGCCTGTCGGTGCGGATCCTGGGAGAGGTGACCGGCGAGCGGTGCCGGACGCTACGCGCAGCCGACCGCATCCTGATCGAGGAGCTGCACCGCCGCGGCCTCTACGATGCCATCTGGCAGGCGTTCTGCGTGCTTTTGCCGGTGCAGTCCGTGGGCGTGGCGGGTGACGTGCGCCGCTACGGATCCGTGGTCGCCATCCGCGCCATCACATCGGAGGACGGCATGACCGCCGACGTCTATCCGATGGCGTCGGACGATCTCCTGGAGATCTCTTCGCGCATCACCAACGCCGTTCCCGAGGTGGGAAGAGTGGTGTATGACGTTTCCAGCAAGCCGCCGGCCACCATCGAGTGGGAGTGAGGCCGAGCGGGAATGAGCCTGTACCTGCTGGCGGTGACGCCGCTGACCCTCTATGCGGCGTGCGCGTTGCTGCGCGATCAGCCTCCTCCGGTGCCGTTCGCTCTGTGGCGGCGGTTCTCGCTCGGTGGGCTGCTGGCTCTGCCCGGTTTCCTGGCGGCGGGCTTCGTGGCCGGCTGGTTCGGTTCGTCCTACCGCCCGGCGGCCTTGTTCGCCCGACTGACGACGATCCAGCATCTGCTGCCGGCCGTCCTGGCGGTGGCTGCGGCGCTCGCGGTCGGCCTGGCATCGGTGCTCGCACGGCGCCGCCACACGGAGGCGCCGGTCGATACGCTCGCCGTTCTCGCCACCATGGCAGGGTTCGGCTCGGTCTTCCTCGCCGCCGAGTTCGTCTCCAGCGGGATTCCTCTGACCGCGATGCAGCTCCTGATCGTGCCGACGCTGCGCGTGGCGACGCTGGTCGCTGTCGTGTTCGCCTGGACGCGCAGGGAGCATCCGCTTGCGGCACTGGCGATCGCGGCGTCGGCCGTGCTGTTCGCGGGGGCGGTGTCGTCCCTGCAAGCGATCGGCTTCCATGCGCCGGCAGCAGTGCTCAGCGGGGTTGCGGCTGCAGGCGGGGCCGCCGCGCTGGTGGCGATGCGCGGCAGCTCATGAGGCGCCGCGCGCGCGCGGTCACCGTGGCGGTCACGGTCGGGGCGTCGGTCGCGGCGGTGGTCCTGATGAGCTGCGCCCGGCCCGCCCCGCATCTGGTGTTCCTGGAGGCGCCGCTCTGGGCTGCGCTCGACGGCGGCTCGCTTGCCGACCGGCTGACACCGGTGGGACAGCAGGTGGGCCGGCGTTTCGAGGTGCGCCGTGCGCGGTCCGACGAAACACCGCTGCGGGAGCTGGAGGAGGTTCTGAACGAGCGCGCGTATCGAGGCGTGGTGGTGGGTCCGCTCCTGGCGCTGGAGGTGCATCAGATCGCGCCGATGTTCGGGACGGTGGAGTTCGTCGCGCTTCGACTGGAGGATGCCGGGGCGGGTTCAGCGGGAACCAGCGCGTCATCGGCGGCGCTGCCCGCGAATGTCACCGAGCTCAGGTTCGCGCGACGCGAAGGACACCGGCGTGCGGGGCAGTTGCTGGCGGTGATCGAGCCGTCCGGCACGATCGGGGTCATCAGCGTCTGGGGACGCGGCGAGGGCCCGATTGCCGCCTTTCGGGAAGGCTACGCCGAGGGCGGCGGGAGCGCCTCGATCGACCACCGGCGGCTCCTTTCCACGCGCGATCCGGGTGAGATCCGCCGGCTGGTAGAAGATCTCGCGGGCAAGGGCATCACCACGGTACTGCTGCGGGCCGGTCCGCTCACGGCGGATGGGCTCGAGGTGATGCGCGGCGAAGGGATGCGAGCCATCGTAGCCAACTGGGGCCTTGCCGGGGGAGAAGAGAGCAGGCCGCTGGCCGATGTCGTGCTCTGCTCGATCGACGACGACCTGACCGGAGCGCTGCTCGCGCTCTTCCGCTCCCTGGACGAGGGGCAGGCGGACGGCGGGATGCTCGGCTCCACCGTGGTCCGCTGGGGCGGCGCTGAGCCACTGCCGGATGACGCTGCCGCCTACGTTGACCGGCCGGCCGGGTCTTGATAGCTTCGGAGTCGCGGTTCCCGGTTGTGTAATTGGTAGCACTCAAGATTCTGGTTCTTGTTGTGGGGGTTCAAGTCCTCCCCGGGAAGTAAACGGTAACGGTACGCGGGCGCGGCCATGCCGCCTTGGCCATACTGCCCTCATGAGAATGGCGGCATGAAGCTGGTCGCCGACCTGCACCTCCACTCCCATTACTCGCGCGCCACCAGCAGGCAGTTGACGCTGGAGCACCTCTGGAAGTGGGCGCAGCTCAAGGGGGTGCAGGTGGTCGCCACCGGCGACGTCGCCCATCCCGGCTGGCTCGCCGAGGTGCAGGAAAAGCTCGATCCGGCCGAAGACGGGCTGTTCCGGTTGAGGCCGCAGTTCGAGGCCGCGATGGCGGACGAGGTGCCCGCATCCTGTCGCGGGACCGTCAGGTTCCTGATCGGCGGCGAGATCAGCAACATCTACAAGAAGCTCGACCGGACCCGCAAGGTGCACAACATCGTCTTCTCCCCCTCGTTCGAGACCACTGCGAGCCTGCAGGCTGAGCTCGAGAAGATCGGCAACATCCGCTCCGATGGACGCCCGATCCTGGGTCTTGACAGCCGGGATCTGCTGGAGATCGTCCTGGAGACCGATGAGCGCTGCCACCTGATTCCCGCTCACATCTGGACGCCGTGGTTCTCCATCCTGGGCTCCAAGTCCGGGTTCGATTCGGTCGAGGAGTGTTTCGCCGACCTGACGTCGCAGATCTTCGCGGTAGAGACCGGCCTCTCGTCCGATCCGCCGATGAACTGGCGCGTCTCCTGGCTGGACCGCTACACGCTCATCTCCAGCTCCGACGCCCACTCGCCGCCGAAGCTGGCGCGGGAGGCAACCGTGTTCGACACGGAGTTGAGCTACGATGCGCTGTTCGGGGCGCTCGCAAGCGGTGACCCCGGCCGGTATCGCGGCACCATCGAGTTCTTTCCGGAGGAAGGCAAGTACCACTTGGATGGGCATCGCAAGTGCGGGGTCTGCTGGGAACCGGCAGCCACGATCGCGCACGGCGGGCGCTGCTCGGCCTGCGGCCGACCAGTGACGGTCGGCGTCTACCACCGGATGGAGCAACTGGCCGACCGCCCGCACGGCGCGCGTCCGGATTCCGCCGGACCCTATGCGAGTCTCATTCCCCTGCCGGAGGCGCTCTCCGAGATGATGGGCGTAGGCCCCAACTCCAAGCGCGTCCAGGCAGAGTACCACCGCCTGCTGAAGAGGCTGGGGCCGGAGTTGACGATCCTGCAGGATCTCCCGCTCGAGGAGATCGCGGCGGCCGGGGACGCGTTGCTGGCGGAGGGCATCCGCCGCATGCGGGCCGGCGAGGTTCATACACAGAGCGGTTACGACGGCGCGTACGGTGTCATCAGCCTGTTCGACGGAGCGGCGGACCGGGCGTCGGTGTTCCAGCTTGGGATGTTTGCACCCCAGACACCGGTGCCGGCAGCAGCACCGGCCGCGCAACCACGGACCGCCACCGGCTGCGCTGTCCTTCGGGATCCGCCACGCGCCGTGGAGGACGGCGCGGACGCCGTGGAGGACGGCGCGGATGCCGACGACTCTGGCGCCCGCGTCTCACCGTCACCCCTCCTGCCGGCCGGCTGGATCGCCGGGCTCAACCCCTCGCAACGGGCGGCGGTGACGCATACCGATGGCCCGCTGTCGGTCGTCGCCGGACCGGGTACCGGCAAGACGCGCACGCTTACCGCACGCATCGCACATCTGGTCGAGACGCTGGGCGTCCCGCCGGCGTCGGTGCTGGCGCTGACCTTCACCAACAAGGCTGCCGGGGAGATGCGCGAACGGCTGACCGAGATGCTTGGCGACGAGCGGTCGCGCGGGATCACCGTCGGCACGTTCCATCAACTCGGCGCCACCGTTCTCCGGGAGTTCGGCGCCGCGGCCGGCATCCCGAGCTCATTCGCCATCCTCGACGACGGCGACCGGCGTGCCCTTGTGAGGCGCAGCGTTCCCGACCTGTCTTCCGCGGAGATCCGGTGGGCGCTGGAGGCGATCTCGAGCCGCAAGAACCTCCTGACGCCGGACCCCGCGGTCGCGCGATCCCGCGCTGGCGGCGAACGCCAAGCGCTGGATCTGCCGGTGATCCGCGACCGGTATGACGCCGAACTCGCGGAGGCCGGCGCGCTGGACTTCGACGACCTGATCTTTCGCACGGTTCAGCTCCTGGAAACCGATCCCGCGGTTCTGCAGACCCTGCAGGGGCGATTCCGCTGGATCTCGGTGGACGAGTATCAGGACGTGAACGCCGCGCAGTACCGCCTGCTGCGGCTACTGGTCGCCGGTGGTGCAAATCTGTGCGTCATCGGCGACCCGAATCAGGCGATCTACGGCTTTCGCGGGGCGGACCACCGCTACTTCCTCTCGTTCGCCCGTGACTTCCCTGGTGCGCTGCAGCACCACCTGGACCGCAATTATCGGTCGCCACAGGCGATTCTGGACGCGGCCACGCAGGTGATCGCCGGCAACCGTGATCACCAGGACGTGGCGCTGATCGCCGACTTCGGCGAACAGGTGAAGGTTGACGTGCACCGCGCCGCCTCCGACCGCGCGGAGGCCGAGTACGTCGTCCATCAAGTGGAGCGGATGGTGGGCGGCACCAGCTACTTCTCGCTGGACTCCGGCCGCGTGGACGACGACGGCCTGAGCGAGCACCGCGCATTCGGAGACTTCGCCGTTCTGTACCGGCTCAACGCCCAGGCGCGGCTGCTGGAGGAGGCGTTCGACCGTTCGGGCATCCCGTACCAGACCACGGGCGGGGCCGCCACGGCGGAGCAGCAGCCGGTGCGGTCAGTCCTCTCGCTCCTGTGGCTGACGCTTGCGCCCGACAGCCGTATCCATCGGGCGCGGGTCGCCTGCAATGCGAGCGACGCGGCGCTGACGGATCATCTGTCCAGGATCTCGTCTGCGTGCGGAACGTCCGGACCGGCGCCGGTCGCCGAGCGTGTGCAGGCCACGTCCGCGACCTGGGAGGAGCTGCGCGGCGCCGCGTATGACGCCGTCGAACAGGATCGGATCGCCCGCCTGCGACGCGCCGCCGAGCCCTTCGGCACCCGGCTGCGCGACTTCCTGATCGCGATGGCGCTGCAGAGCGAAACCGACAGGTATGACGAACGCGCGGACCGGGTGACGTTGATGAGCCTGCATGCCGCGAAGGGTCTGGAGTTTCCGGTGGTGTTCATCGTCGGCTGCGAGGAGGGTCTGCTGCCGTACCGGCCACAGCACCGGGACGCCGATCCGGATGAAGCCGAGGAACGGCGGCTGTTCTACGTCGGCATGACCCGCGCCCGGCGGCGGCTGGTCCTGACGCATGCGGGGCGCCGTTTTCTGTTCGGCCGGACGATGGAGAACCGCCTGTGCGGCTTCGTCGAGGACATCGAGGCAGCTCTCCGTGAAGCGAGCGAAGCGGTTCGCCCCCGGCCCGGTGGGTCGACCGACGACGGTCAGCTACCGTTGTTCCAGGATCTGAGATAGAGGAGGACCGGATGAGCATCATCGCCGGCTACGACGTCGACCGCTTGGTCACTGAGTTTCGCGTCAACGGGTTCGTGGTCTTCGACGGCCTGATCGCGCAGGCCACGCTCGACCGCATCCAGGAGGCGTGGGCGCCGATCCGCGACGCCGACATCGAACGGCAGGGCCCGAACCCGGTGCGCGGCCGTGGCCGGTACAACGTGCGTGTGCCGTTCCGCCGGCCGTTCGTGGACGCGGAGATCTTCGAGCACCCGGCGCTGGTGGCGTTTCTGGAAGCCGTTCTGGGCAAGGACTACGTCTGGCCCCACTTCGACAGCAACGTCCCGCTGCCGGGCACCGACTACCAGCGCTGGCACCGCGACGGCATGAGCTCGCCATTTCCCGCAATTCGCGTACCGACCTACCAGGTCGGCGTGAAGTTCCCGCTGGTCGACACGGATGAGGAGAACGGCAGCTTCGAGGTGGTTCCGTGTTCTCAGTACGTGGGCGACGAGGAGTTGCCGGCGGAGCTGGACGAGCTGCTCGGCCGCGGGCCGAACGACGGGGCCACGATCCGCTCGCGACGTCTCAACCTCAAGCGCGGCGCGCTGTGGGTGCACGACAACCGCGTGCTGCATCGCGGCACCCCGAATCGTTCGGATCATCCCCGCGATGAGCTGTGCATGGCGATGAACCGTCCCTGGGTCTTCAACTCCTGGCAGCACGAGTTCACCGAGGGACACTTCCCCCGAGATCTGTGGGATTCGTTGTCCGATCACGCGCGGGAGGTGCTCCGCCTGCAGCGGCTGGCCGGCGGGTGAGGGCGACCGGGTGAGGCGCAAGAGCCTCTATCTGGCCAATCCGTACGGGTTCTCCGCGCAGCAGCGCGACGGGCCGCTGGTCGAACTGGTCGATGCGCTGACCGCCGCGGGCGCCGAGGTGTGGGAGCCGTTCGCGCGCAACAACCAGATCGACCGCACCACGGCCGGCTGGGCGTACCGGATCGGCCAGGCCGACCTGCGCGACGTGCGCGACGCGGACGGGCTGTTCGCGGTGGTCAACGGCTGCCCCCCGGATGAGGGCGTGATGGTCGAGCTGGGGCTGGCGATCGCGTGGGAGAGACCGGTGTTCCTGTTCCGCGACGATTTCCGGCGCTGCACCGACAGCGAGGCCTATCCGCTCAACCTGATGCTGTTCACCAGCCTGCCGGAGGTGGGCTGGGAGGACTACTGGTACCGTTCGGTGGCGGAGATCGCCGACCCCGACAAGGCCCTGGCTCGTTGGTTATCCTCTGCGCATGAGTGATCTGATTCTGCGCGCCGGACCGCATCGCCGCGTCTGGTGCCCGACGTGGTTCGACGCCCCGGACGGCGCCGCGCCGCCTGCCTGCCAAGTGACCGGTGACCGCGCCGCCTGCATCGTGACCGAGCTGGATGCCGCCTGCGAGCTGGCGCTCGACGGCAGCGGCCGGCCGGCGACCGGCGGGGTCGCCATCGACGAGCGGGACGGAGCCCTCGACGTCTCGGTCGGCGGCGCTCCCTGGTGCAGCTACCGGTACACGCCGGGGGACGTGCGCCCCGTTCTGCACCCGATCGCCGGGCCGCACGGCATCGCCATGACCCGCGCGTGGCCGCTCGCCGACGACGTGGCAGACGAGGAGACCGACCACGTCCATCACCGCTCCTGCTGGGTCGCGCACGGCTTGATGAACGGCGTCGACTTCTGGAGCGAGGCGGCCGGCCATGGCCGCCAGGTGCGGGTGGCGCTCGACTCGGTCGAAAGCGGTCCGCTGTTCGGCCGGATCGCCGAACGCCTCCGCTGGGAGAACGCCGCCGGGGCTCCCGTCATGGATGAGCACCGCACGCTCGTCTTCTGGAACACCCCGGAGCGGCTGCGGATGATCGACATCGCGGTGGGGTTTCGGGCCGCCCACGGGCCGGTGCTGTTCGGCGACACCAAGGAGGGCGGGATCGTCTCGCTGCGCGTGCCGGAGGCGATCAAGGAGACGCGCGGCGGCACCATGGTCAATGGGGCCGGCGGAGTCGGGGAGGGCGAATGCTGGGGACAGCGCGCCCCGTGGGTGGACTACTTCGGCACGCTCGCCGATCCGCAGGGCGTGCCGCGCACCGTGGGCATCGCCGTGCTCGACCATCCGCGCAATCCCCACTATCCGACCTTCTGGCACATACGGGCCTACGGCCTGCTGTCCGCCAATCCGTTCGGTCTGTCGGACTTTCGCTCGAGCTATCAGGAGCGCGGAGACTGGACCCTGGACGCCGGCGCGACGGCGACCTTCCGCTACCGCATCGTGCTGCACGAAGGCGACGCCGGGCAGGCGGCGATCGGCGACCGGTTCGCCGACTGGGCCTGGCCGCCGCAGGTCGTCGGATAGACGTCCCGCCACGGAAAGGATCGGGCGAGTGGGATCCAAGATCGGCATCTGCGGCGTCAGCAAGTTCGGGAGGAAGTTCGTAGCGCTGTTCGCGGCCCATCCCGACGTGGATGAAGTGGTGCTGGCCGACGTGAGGACGGCCCGGCTCCACGAAGTCGCGCAACAGCACGGAATCACCAGGACGGTGAGCTCCCTCGACGAGCTCTGCCAGAGCGATGTCGACGCCATCGCGCTGTTCACGCAGCGCTGGACCCACGCCCCCCAGGTCGTGCAGGCCCTGCGAGCCGGCAAGCACGTCTACTCGGCCGTGCCGGTAGCGGTCACTCTGGATGAGCTGGCCGAAGTGGTACGCACGGTGGAGGCGACCGGGCTCATCTACATGCTCGGGGAGACCGGCTACTACCATCCTCACAGCGCCTATTGCCGTCGGCGCTACGCCGATGGCGACTTCGGTGACTTCGTCTATGGAGAGGGCGGCTACCACCACGACATGGCGCACTTCTACCGGTCATTCTGGCTGAGCAACGATGATTGGAAACCGTTCGCTAGCCTGCCGCCCATGTTCTACCCGACCCATTCCACCTCGCAGATACTCGGCATCACGTTCAGACGAATGACGGAGGTGAGCTGCTTCGGCCAGGTCGACCGCCACCCCGACGGAATCTTCGACCAGGATCTGAGCCACTGGAAGAACGCGTTCAGCAACCAATCGGCCCTCTTCCGGACCTCGGATGGCGGTACGGCTCGAGTCAACGAATTCAGGCGGATCGGGAACGGCACCCGCCGGGTGACGCTGCTCGGCACGCGCGGAGCGTTCGAGCAGCAGACACGGATGGACGGCGGGATGGCAGACGGGGACGCGGTCTGGACGCGCTTCGAGCAGGTCGCGGACAACCCGGTGGACGGGGTCTTCGACTACCGCAAGGCGTACTTGGAAAAGCGCCATGAGGACGTGTCGCGGCTCATGGCCCATGACGACGGCGTGGAGATCACCGAGGAGAACCTCGGCGACCTGCCAAAGGAGTACCTGGGCAGAAGACACCGGCGCGTTTCCGCGGCGCATCCGATCGAGCGCATCCCCAAGGAGTTCGTCGGCCTGCCGAACGATCACTTCGGCTCGCACCAGTTCCTGGTGCTCGATTTCGTCGAGGCATTGAGCTCGGGGAAGCTGCCGCCCAACAACGTGTGGCAGGCAGCCCGCTACAACGCTCCCGGTCTGGTGGCGCATGAGTCGGCCAGGCGTGGCGGCGAGCTGTTGAAGATCCCGGACTTCGGCACGCCATCCGCGGACTGGCCATTTCTGGATCCCGAGACCAGACTCAGAGACTGAGGCGGCGGAGCCGTCACCGAGGAGGACATCATCCATGGCAGACGGCGCACCGCTGACGCGACTGGCCGCGGGTAGCGCGCACGATGACGTGCGTATCGGCAGGGTGCTCGACGAGCACTCCCACTACGAGCTCTCGCCCTGCACCGACCGCGAGGAGTGGCTGCGGAGAGCGCACGATCTGCGCCAACGGATCCTCTGCTGCTGCGGCCTGTGGCCCATGCCGGAGAGGCAGCCGCTGAACGCCCGGGTGTTCGGAAGGGTGGAGCACGACGGGTACGCCACCGAGAAGGTGTACTTCGAGAGCCGCCCCGGGTTCTTCGTGACCGGCAACCTGTACCGGCCGCTGCAGGAGCGTCCGTCGCGCCCGGCCGTGCTCTGCCCGCACGGACACTGGACGCACGGCAGGCTGGAGGATTCGGATGCCTGCTCGGTGCCGGCGCGGTGTGCCACCTTCGCGCGCCAGGGGTACGTCGCCTTCTCGTACGACATGGTGGGATACCTGGACAGTTGCCAGGTGGAGCATGCGTTCGGCGCCCGGCGTACGCTGGACGGCGCCATGTTTCTGGGGAGCCACCCGGACGACGCGCTGTGGGGGATCAACGCGGTCGGAGTGCAGTTGTGGAACAGCATCCGCTCCCTCGACTTCCTGCAGAACCTCCCCGACGTCGACGGCGACCGCATCGGCTGCACCGGAGCGTCCGGGGGTGGCACGCAGACCTTCCTCCTCACGGCCGTGGACGATCGGGTCGCGGCGGCGGCACCGGTGTGCATGGTTTCTCCGAACATGCAGGGCGGGTGCATCTGCGAGAACGCTCCCAATCTCAGAATCGACACCTCGAACATCGAGATCGCCGCGCTGGCGGCACCGCGCCCCCTGCTCCTCGTGTCGGCGACCGACGACTTCACCCGCGAGGGGCCGACCTTCGCCTATCCCGCCATCAGGGAGGTCTATGACCTGTTCGGCGCGACGGAGAAGGTGGACTCGGTACACATCGCCGCCGGCCACAACTACAACGGCGAAAGCCGAGCGGCCGTGTACGCGTGGTTCGCCAAGTGGCTGCTCGGAACCGACGACACGCAGTCCCTGCGGGAGCAGCTCCGGCGGCGCACGGCAGGGTGGACGCGCGACTCGCTCGTCTTCTACGGCACCGAGCGTCCGGAGCGGGACATGGATGACCAGGCCCTGCGAGAGGACCTGCTCTCGGAAGCGGCGCAGACGATCGAGGACGTGTCCCCGCGAGATGCCGAAGGCGTCAGGAGCTATTGCGATGCGCTGGGTCCGCTCTATGAGCACTCACTACTGGCGTCCCTCCCGCAGCCGGGCGACCTCTCCGTCGCCCGGATCGAGGAGGTCCGCATCGACGAAATCGCCCTGAACGCTGTGCAGCTCTCACGGCACCGGATCGGCGACCAGGTAGCGGCGGTGGAGGCCGCGCCGGCCGGCACGGCGCCAACGGGCGCCTCCCTTCTGGTCCACGGCGACGGTACAAAGGCTCTCGTCGATATGGAGCGGCGCTCCTGCGCCCCGCTGGTCCGGCAACTCGTCGCTCGCGGTCGGAGAGTGCTGGTCGTGGATTGCTTCGCAGCTCCCGGCAGCAGCGATCGGGCCGAGCTGGTGCGCAGGGAGCAGGAGCGCCGATTCTTCCAGACCTACAACCGGACCGTCGCCATGGAGCGCATCCAGGACATCCTGACGGCTCTCGCGTACCTCCGGCATGCCGCCGGCGCGGACGCGGTCGACCTCCTGGGCTTCAAGGACGCCGGCATCTGGTGCCTGCTTGCCAGAGCCGTGGCGGGTGCCACGGCGTCCACCGTCGTCGATGTCGACGGATTCGCTTCCGAAGACGACCGGCAGTGGATGGAACACGCCTTCATCCCGCTCATCCGGCGCGCCGGAGGACTGGAGACCGCGCTGGCGCTGGCCGCTCCCGCGAAGCTCTGCATCTGCAACGCCCGCGACCGGTTTCCCGCCGGCAGGGTGTCCAGGCTTTACCAGGCGCTGGGCAAGCCGGAGCACCTGAGGATCGAGCAGGGCGGCCTCTCGGAGGAGGAGATCGTCCGCTGGATCACCGGATCTGACTGACGGAGGAGTCTCTCATGCCGAATGCCAAGCGTCCGAACATCATCTTTCTCATGACCGACCAGCACCGATGGGATGCGCTGGGCTGCGCGAATCCGACGGTCAGGACGCCGCACCTCGACGCGCTCGCGGCGCAGGGGATCCGCTACAGCCAGGCGGTGTGCAATGTGCCGTGCTGCATACCGAGCCGCTACTCGATGATGACCGGCCTCTACGGCTCGCAGTGCGGAATCCGCGCCAACGCGCAGATGATCCCCGCCGACGAGGAGTTGCCGTTGCCGGTCATCCCGCAACGGCTCCATCGGCTCGGCTACCAGACCGCCGGGTTCGGCAAGACCCACTGGTACGCGGAGATTCCCGGCGCGCGCGGACCGCGGCCGTCGCGGCGCGGGTTCGAGGTCCGCACCCACACCGAGAGCCAGCACACCGTGCACGCGGAACCGGGCATGCTGCACCAGGATCAGGACGATCCCGAAGGATTCGCCAGATTCAGGCGGGAGATCGCTCCCTACGGATACGGAGGGGAGAACGCGGCCGGCTACATCGGCCGCACCAGCGCGGTTCCGGAGAGCGAGCACCGCGAAGGGTGGGGTACCGCGCAGGCGCTCCGCTTTCTGGACGAGCAGCGCGATCCGGCGCGGCCGCTGTTTCTCTACCTCTCCTTCGACCAGCCGCATGCGGGGTTCAACGTCCCTGCCGGTTACGAAGAGCTCTATCGGCTCGACGACATTCCGGACCGGCCGCTGCCGCCCTGGGACGAAGGAGCCTCCCGGCACTGCATCCCGCACGAGCACGCTCCTCTGCCGACCAGCGGCCGCATGGACCTGCGAGAACACTGGATGAGCATGGATCCGCTAGAGCGGAGGCGCACGACGTTGCGCTACTACGCCATGTGCTCGTACGTGGACGATATGTTCGGCCGCGTGCTCAGCCGGCTGCAGGAGGCGGGGGAGCTGGAGGACGCCTTCATCATCTTCTGCTCCGACCACGGCGAGATGCTCGGCGACCGCCTGCACCTGTTCAGCAAGTACTGCCTGTACGAAGGCAGCGTGCGCGTGCCGCTGATCGTCGCCGGCGCCGGGGTCCCGGAGGACAGGCGCGGCAGCGTGGACGATCGCTACGCCGAGCTGATCGACGTCCTCCCGACACTGCTGCAGGTGACCGGCGAGCCCCCCGATCGCACGTTGCCGGGCCGGAGCCTGCTGGAGCCACCCTGCCGCAGGGGCGGCTTTGCCGAGTATCACGGCGTGGGTGGAGAGACGGTGCAGAGCGGTCCGGCCTATATGTGGCGCACGAAGACCTGGAAGCTGATCCTGTACTTCGCGGAGGACCTCTCACAGGCGATGAACCACACCGACCGGGTGCGCGGCGAGCTGTACGACCTGGAGCACGATCCGCACGAGTGGCACAATCTGTTTGCGGACGAGCGTTACGCGGAGCGCAGGGAGGCGCTGACCCGGGAGCTGCTCATGCATCTGGCCTGCGCCTGGGCCCGCTACCCGCGCCACGCCGCCAAGGCCGGTCTCGGCGGGTAGCGGATCAGTCGGAAATCGCGCCGGCACTCCCCCCTGGCCCTGACGGGGGTCATGTGAGATTCAAATCCCCTGGTTGTGTTATCTGCTTGTCAAACATTCATGAGTGTGTCTATACCCGCACTTCTGAAGATCGTTTCGCCATGGGAGGCCCCGTATTATGTCGGGTCACCAGCGCGAAATACAACAACCCACTGCCTGTCCAGCGATTTGGCGAGCTCACCGGTGACTGCCGGCGGACTCGCTCCGGTTCCGGCCTTGAGGCAAGGAGGCCCTGTCGCGCCGTTCAGCAGGGTGCACTGCGGCACGCCTGCAGTTGATTTCGAGAGCGACCCATGGCGCCCCGAAAACCCGCTTATTTCGCCTTCAGCGCTCGCCTTCCAACAAAAAACTCGCGAAAATGTGATCGATCAAAGTGATGCCATGAATTCGTCGCGATCACGTTGCCAGTTAGTCATGTCAGGCGGCGTTTCTGAACTACCCTTGCGCTCTCCAATCAAGAGATGAACGGCAAGCGTCAGCTTTTCGGACTTCGTTGCTTGGTTGAATAGCTCAACTGCTCGACTCGCACACACTACATACCAGCTTGCACTATATTTGGTGACACCCTCAAGCGGGCTATAGTCTGCTTGGTTCCTCGCTCTCTGCAACTCGCAGAATCGTTCAAGGAAACCCCGCATGTCGCTCGAAAATTTCTTTATGACGCCCTGGTTGTTTTGGAGTCTCCGTATCGAACCATGATCAAAAGCACGATATACTCGTTCCCATTCCGCCGGGTTCTGTGCCGGATCTCCAACAAGTACATCCGCATTTGATGACGCTAAGCGATGAAACAGCGCATAGTACAGAGTGCTCATGCCCTTTCGAAGCTTTGCTTGCGTAGGGTTCGTATCCTCGATCAAGGTCGACGCTGCATCAATAAGTTCACCTGCGTCGATCACCCTGGTCTTGTTGTGTATTCTCTTCCGAAATACGTCTGGAACCATCCATTCGATACTCGGCGAAAGAGAGAATGTAAACGTCTCGTCAAATCCAGCCTTGGAGAACAGCCCCTGTATTGTACCAGGTAGCTCATTTCGCAAGGAGCCTACCATCTTCCTGAAATCTCCCGAGAAAACTATATAGAACTTGAATTTGGGCGCGTCCTTATCAAGACCGAGATTACGCTCAGCGAAGACTTCGAACTCCATTCCACATTTTTTCGTCAACTCCCCTGCAACTTCATTGGCCATCTTCGTGATGTGGGCATCTCGATCACCATCGTGCTCCACTACGCAATTTACAGTATCGATGATGGCGCTATCAAGATCACTATGAATCAACGGCTCAAGAGCTCTATCCACAGGAGCTCTTAGCGATGGGGATAACATGGATACCCAGATTCCGTCATCATCTCGATATATTGATGCTACTGGATCAGTTCGCCAGCTTATCCATAGGTCATAAGACGTACCGAAATCGTCAAACACGTCTCCTGACTCAGCTACTGCTATCGGATCAAGTAGGATGCTCTCATCATCAGATACCGTATACGCACCACCTCCGTGATCCGAGAGTGCGCTCAAGCCGAACTTTCTTGACTTCTCCATGGTATCCATCAGAACATCAGAGGGACGGTGAGAGCATGTCAATGCTAAACAATTGTTTGGGTCACAACGAACATCGCCAGAAAGAGCTTGACCTCAGTTAGCGCAATCATGCAGATAGTCGTTCATGTTATAGCGCTATCTTCTTGCGCGACGGAGTCACGTTTTCGCCGGCCCAGAGGCGGGCGCATGCGTCCCCGCACGCGGGTCTGTACGATGTAGGACCACCGGACGCGGTAGCGCTGCACTCGCAGCCCGAAATGCGCCAGGAGGTTGTCCTACAGCGTGTATTCCCTCTCGGCCGGCCTGGTGGCGCGAATGCCTTCACGGTCAGGCGGATACCGTGCTTGCCGCCCCTCATCGTGCGCCTTCCTTCCTACTTCCGGCCATGGCCTAGTGGACGATGCCGGAGATGCGCCCCGCCGCCGCATGGATGTGTTCGTCGGCGAGATGGGCATAGCGCTCCGTGGACTGGTGTCGGCATCTCCGGAGGAGACGGCACACGGTGTAGAGGTCGAGCGCGCTCATGACCGCATGGGAAGCGAACGTATAGCGGCAGCCGTGGATGCGCACGTCGTCCAGCCCGGCGAGTTTGCGCAGCTTCTGCCAGGACACCCGCGGCGGTGCCTGCCGTCCACTGCTCCCGTCCTATCCTTCCGCACGGTGGCCTGAAGTCCGGTGCAGCCTCGCCTCCATGTCGGCACGGATGGACGCGGGGCCGTCTTGTCGCCAGTAGAGCACGTATCTCATCGATCTCGTCCGCGTGGGATGTCGCGGCGGTGAGCATGGACGGCCGGGGTCGCCCGTGTCATCCCATCGGTACCGTGCGGCGTGTTTGCCGCAGGCAGCCATGAGTCGAGGTGAACTCACCGAATGCGGCGGCCAAAGCGCAAACCGGGCCGCTGGCCGTCCCGCCTAGCCGCTGGGGCCGGTGTGAGCGGGGTGAGGAGGCTACAGGGCGCCGCCCTTCAGCGAGCCGAGCATGATCCCCTTGACGAAGTACCTCTGTATGAAGGGGTACACCAGCAGGATCGGCACGACGACCAGGATGATCGTCGCGGACTTCAGCGTTCTGGGTATCACGTCCTGATACCGATAGACATCCAGGCTGTCCAGGTCGATCCGGCCGCTCTTGAGCTTGAGCTCCGCGCCCTCGACGATGTTCCTGAGGAACAGCGTGACCGGGTGCAGGTTGGGGTCGTTGAGATAGATCAGGGCCGGAAACCAGAGGTTCCAGTAGTCGACCGCGTAGAACAGGGCGACGGTGGCGACGATGGGCTTGGAGAGCGGCGCGTACACCCGCAGCAGCACCTGGATGTCATTGGCGCCGTCGATCTTGGCGGAGTCCTCCAGGCTCTGCGGGAGCTGCTCGAAGAACACCCGCATGAGGATCATGTTGAACGGCACGATGGCGATCGGCAGCACGATCGCCCACAGCGTGTCGAACAGGCCCAGTCCCCGCACCAGCAGGTAGCGCGGTATCAGGCCGCCGTTGAAGAACATCGTGACGATGATCAGCACCATCAGGATCGTCCTTCCCTTCAGCCGCTTCTTGGAGAGCGCATACGCGCAGGCGGTCGTCATCATCACGCTGATAAGGACACCGGAGACGGTGTACCTGATGGTGTTCGCGTAGCCGCTCCAGAACCGCGGCTCACTGACGATGCTCTCATACGCTGCCAGCTCGAAGCCCACGGGAAGCAGCGACACCCGTCCGCCCATCACCGCCAGCGTGTCACTGAAGGAGACCATGAGCACGTGCCAGAGCGGATAGATCGTGGCGACCAGCAGGCCCAGCAGCAGCACCGTGTTGAACGCCCGAAAGGTCCTGGCCGAGCCGCCGCCGTGTACCACCGTGCTCTCCTGCCTTACCAGAGCGACGTCTCGGAGAATCGTCTGGCGAACCAGTTCGCCGCGATCACCATCATCAGCCCGACGACGGCGTCGAAGAATCCCACCGCCGTCGAGAAGCTGAAGTGGCCGCCCAGGATGCCCATGCGGAACACGTAGGTCTGGATGATCTCGGACGACTCCCGTATGAGGGGGTTGTCCAGCAGCAACACCTTCTCGAAGCCGATGGCGAGTATGTGACCGATGCGCAGGACCAGGATGATCACGATCGCCGGCATCATCTGCGGCAGGCTCACGTGCAGCGCCTGCTTGAACCTGCCCGCGCCGTCCAGGGCGGCCGACTCGTACAGCTCGACGTTCACGTTGGCGAGCGCGGCGACGTAGATGATCGCCTGCCACCCCGTCCACTGCCAGATCTCCGTGCCGATGTAGATCGGGCGGAACCATCCCGGCTCCGCCAGGAAGTGGACGGGCTCCCACCCCAGGTAGGTGAACAGGGCCGCGACCGGGCCGTTGTTGGGGGAGAGGAACTCCTTGGTCAGTCCGATCACCACCACCAGCGATACGAAGCGCGGCAGGTATGACACGGTCTGCACCGCTCTCTTGAAACGGAGGCTGCGCACCTCCTCCAGCAGCAGCGCGAACACGATCGGAATGGGGAAGCCGATGAGAAGATTCAGCGCGCTCAGCATGATCGTGTTCCTGAACGCCCGCCAGAACGTGGGATCGGTCAGGAAGGACTCGAAGTAATGCAAGCCGCGCCAGCGGCCGCCGAACATGGGTCCCCCCGGCACCCACTGCCGGAAGGCCAAGCTCAGCCCGTACATCGGGACGTAGTGAAAGACCACGAAGAACGCCACCGGCAGGACCAGCAGCAGATAGAGGAGACGGTCTCGCCGCACCGCCGTGCCCAACGCGCGGATTCCGCTTCCTTGCCGCGCCAGGGCGGGTCCTCGTCTTCGGTCTTGCTCCGTGGTATGGGTCATGATCGAGTAGGAGCGGCCGGAACCGCCAGGGGCGGCGGTTCCGGCCGTTTACTCATCCGCGTGACCGCCGATTCAGCCGAATCGCATCGCCGATTCAGCCGAACCAGCGATACCTCCTACCCTTCTTGCCAGGCCGCGTTGTAGAGATCGACCAGCTCGTCGCGCCCCAGTTTCCTGGCCTCCTCCACGTAGGCATCCCAGTCGTCTGAGATCGACGCCCGGCCGTAGATGAACTGGGAGATCATCTCGTCGGCGTAGCCCTTGAGCCTGCCGATCACCAGGTTGGCGTCCTCGGTGTCATCCGTCGACAGCTTCACGACCGGATCCTGGGGCGGCACGATGTCGAGCTGGAACAGCTCGTCGTAGTAGTCCTTCCGTGCGCCGCCGGAGCCCAGATTCCAGGACAGGAGCTTGTCGAGCGGCTGGAACCGGGAGAGTCCGTATATCATGTTGTACCCGGTGTCCTTGGAGAACTTGTCGATGTTGACGTCGCCGCTCGGCAGGAGGAAGTCGTCCGTGAACCGGGTCTTGCCGTCGACCACCTCGTAGGTGTAGCCCTCGGTCCCCCACGTCATCAGGGTGATCCCCTCTTCGCTGAAGATCCAGTTCATGAAGCCGAGCATGGCATCCAGCTTGCCGTCGTCCGCGATGCGCGCCGGGGTGACCATGAGGCTGTCGCTCATCCTGTTCCTGGCCTTGTGCACCATCCCGGCAGGGCCGGTCGGCGGCAGCACCGGAATCATGTTGAAGCTCTCGCCGTAGTTCGCCTTGCCGCCCTCGGTGTAGCGGTTCGCGTTGCCGGACCAGTCCGAGGCCAGGAAGTACTGGCCGTTGGCCACGTTCTCCATCCACTGAGTCGCCTCGATGGTGGGAATCTCCGGATCGAACAGGCCGGCCTCGTACAGCTTGTTGAGGTGCGTGAGGAGCGCCCGGTAGTTGTCCGAGGTGGGCTCGTGGTACCAGCCGTCGCCTTCCCAGTCATAGATCATGCCGTCCCGGTCGTCGCCGATGACGCCGAACAGCGGCCCCCAAAGCGTCAGCATCAGTCCCATGCCGAGCTTGTTCGAGTACCCGAACTTGAGCTCCGGCTCCGCTGCCTGGATGGTCGTCATCATGTCCGTGAGCGCGTCCAGGTCCTCCGGCGGCCACGTGAAGCCGTGCTTCTCCACCAGGTCCATGCGCACGATCCAGGCGTGTCCCTGGAAGGCAACCTCCGAGAAGGCCGGAACGCCGTACAGGTCGCCGTTCACGTCGCGCACGTTGTCCACCTCACCCCCGAAGCCAAATCTCTCGACCAATGCCGTGAAGTTGGAGAGCTTGTCCTCGTGCTCGGTCAGGTTGAGCAGCACGCCTCCCTGGCCGTACCTCCAGGAGTCCGGCGCGCGAACGGTTGGCAGGAGATCGGGGAGATCTCCGGAGTTCAACAGCACCTGTACCTTTTCCTGCCACTCCGACTGCGGCACGATGTGCGGCACGATGATCACGTTCGCCCGCGTCGTGATCTCCTCCCAAATCGGCCATTCGGTCTTGATCGGATCCTTCGGCCACTCATGCAGCAGCATGGTGAGCTCCACCGGTCCCTCTGCCATGGCGGCATCTGACTGGGGGCTGCCGAACAGCCCCGCAGCGACGAACAGGAACGCAAGCGACGCTACGAGTCCTTTGCGTAGTGCGGACATAAATTCCTCCTTGGACATGACGCAGTGGGTTTCGCCCGTGAGCCGGCCGCGGAGAGCGACATCGCCGACCATGACCGCGAGCTCACGTCATCTCCGAATCCGTATACGCTTGGACATCTCCGCTCGCCTGTCAAGCTTCCGAGCGCGGCACCGGCGCGCGGCGAGTTGGCGCCGAAGGAGGCCGCCCTCATGCGCTCACGCGGTATTGTTTCAAGAAGTCAAATATGATAAGTTGATTCACGAAATCGCATTGGAACATCAATAAAGAGATGTTATGAGAATATCACATGACATGTCAGATCTCCCGGCAATCCGGGAGCTGGGTAGTCGCATTGCCCGCCATCGCCTGAACAAGAACCTCACACAGGCAGCGCTGGCGGCCCAAGCGGGCGTCTCGACCCCGACCGTGCAGCGCATCGAGCAAGGGAAGTCGATTCAGGCCACGAACCTCATCAGAATCCTGCGGGCGCTCAAGCTGCTCGACAATCTCGACGCTCTCGTTCCCGAGCCGCCCGTCAGCCCGATCCAACAGACCAGGCTGCGCGGCAAGGTGCGGCAGCGTGCTTCATCCCCTTCTTCCGGCATACGGGAGCCGCCCGAATGGAGGTGGGAGGATGACGCATGACAGTGGCCGAAGTGAGACTCTGGGGAAGAGCCATCGGAGCGGTGAGCTGGGATGACGAGCGCGGCGTTGCCAATTTCGAGTACGAGCCGTCCTTCACCCCGAGCGGCCGCCAGATCGCACCGCTCACGATGCCGCTTTCCGGCGAGATCTACTCGTTCCCGGCACTGTCGCGCCAGACGTTCGCCGGTCTTCCGGGACTGCTTGCCGACTCCCTTCCCGACCGGTTCGGCAACGCACTCATCGACGCATGGCTCGCCAGGCAGGGCCGTAGCCCCGCCGACTTCGATTCCGTCGAACGGCTCTGCTACATCGGCACTCGCGGCATGGGAGCGCTCGAGTTCGCCCCCGCGCTCGGACCGACACACCGAAGGTCCGCGGAGATCGACGTGGCGGCACTGGTCGAGCTCGCAAGCGAGATTCTCACGCGACGCGAAGACCTTGGAGGTTCCTTCGATACTCCTCGGCGCAAGAGAGCTCTCCAGCACATTCTGAGGGTCGGCACCTCGGCCGGCGGCGCGCGGGCCAAGGCGATCATCGCCTGGAATCCGGACACCGACGAGGTCCGTTCCGGGCAGATCGCCGCCGGAGAGGGGTTTGAGGACTGGCTCCTCAAGTTCGACGGCGTGGCCGGCAACCGGGACAGGGAGCTCGAAGACCCGCAGGGGTATGGGTTGATCGAATACACCTACCACACCATGGCACGGGCAGCCGGCATTCACATGACCGAGTGCCGGATCTTGCAGGAGAACGGCCGCAACCACTTCATGACCAGGCGCTTCGACCGCACGGACACGGGCCGGAAGCTGCACATGCAGTCGCTGGGCGCGATGGCCCACTACGACTTCAATCAACCGGGTGCCTGTTCCTACGAGCAGGCACTGCGCGTGATCGACCGGCTCGAATTGCCCAAGGAAGCCGTGGAAGAGCACTTCAGACGGATGGCCTTCAACATCGTCGGCCGCAATCAGGATGATCACGTCAAGAACATCGCCTTCCTGATGGATCGATCGGGGCGCTGGTCGCTCTCTCCTGCTTTCGATGTCACCTACAGCTACAACCCCACCGGACGCTGGACCGGCACCCACCAGATGACCTTGAACGGCAAGCGCGACGGCTTCGAGGTCGGGGACTTCATCGCCTGTGCGCAGAACGCCGCCATGAAGCGCGGCCGGGCCACCGAGATCCTGCGAGAGGTCCAGCACGCGGTGTCGCGCTGGCGCGAGTTCGCGGAAGAGGTCGGAGTCCCGGACGAGACGGCGCGCGCGATCGCCGCCACCCATCGTACGGGTCTGCTACCCTGACGCAGGGCCGCTGCCGCAGCGGTGGGATGGAGGCACCGATGAACGGAATCCGCTTGCCGCGGTTGCGCGTGCAGTTGTTCCCGCTTAACGACGATCTCCCGCAGTCCTGGCGGCCGATGGAGGCCGGACCGCCGTTCACGGCCCCGTTCGTCCTGCGCTGGCGGGCCGAGACCGCGGACTGGGGGCCGGCGCCTTCGCCGGTCCCGCAGCGCTACGAGGTCAGACTGGCCGGACCGGGATGCGACCAGTCGGTCGTCGTGCCGGGCGCCGGAGCGCAGGCCGATCTGGCGCCGGTGTGGGATCGTCTGGCAAGCGGGATCATCCGCTACGACATCGTCGCGTTCGACGCGGCCGGCGAGGAGATCGGCTGCAGCCTCCTGCACAACTTCGTGAAGGACGCCCATCCGATCAGCCGCCTGCGCTTCCCGGAGCTGACCCTGGCGGAGGGGGCGCGCGTCGGTACGGTCGAGTGGGACACCGTGACCGGCGCGATGATGCGCCACCTCGATTCGTTCGTCGTGACCCCGACGATCGCCGACGCGGCACAGGCACGGTCCGTGGGGGGCTGGCGGCTGCAGATCGTGCACGGCGGCGGCTGCGAGACGGTCGACGGGCCGGGGCCGGCCGTTGACGTGGCGCCGGTGTGGGACCGGGTGGCCGTGGGGCCGTGCGCGCTGCGCATCCAGGCGCTGGATGCGGCCGGACGCTGCATCGGCGTGAGCCGGGAGATCGTGTTCAAGCGCGGCTTGGAGTTCGCCGCCGGTGACGGGGCGGACACGGACGGCGCAGCGGAGCCGGATGCGGCGGCCGAACGGGAGGCGATCCGAAACGGCGTCGATCGCATGGCCGCGTACCTGGTCTCGGTGCGCAGCCCGAACGCGTACCAGCCGGCCTTGCCGGTGTACCTGTGGCACTCCAGCATGAACGACTTCGGCAACGTCTCCGGCAGTTCCTACCCCTCGCAGTTCGAGGTAGGGGTGGAGGCGTGGTTGCTGTACCACGACTGGGCGTCCGTTGCCGGCTGTGCCGTCGGCCCCGACCGGGCGCTGCGCGAGGCGTTGCGGATGGTCGACTGGACCCTGGAGCAGCGGACGCCGGCCGCGTGGGCGTATGGCCGGCTGCCCGCCACCACGCTCACGCGCGGGAGGATCGGCGGCCATGCCGAGGGAGGGGCGATCTCGCTGCCCGGCGTGGCCACCATCGCGCGCACCTACCTGTGGGCGTACGAGCGGACCGGCGGCGACGCCTATCTGGACGCCGCGGTCATCGCCGCCGAGGCGCTTGTGCGTTCGCAGCGCTCCGACGGCAGTTGGCCGTGGCGGGTGCAGGCCGAGTCGGGAGAGCCCGATCCGGGGGCCGACTACACTTCCCAGATCGTGGAGATGGTGCGGCTGTTCCGGATGCTCGATGAGATCTACCCACGCGCTTCCTATCGCGATGCCGCCCGCCGCGGGCTGGAGTGGCTGCTCGCCAATCCGCTCAGGACGATGCGGTGGGAGGGTTACTACGTGGACGACTTCGGCGACCGTCCCCGCTACATCTCGGTCAGCCACCTGGACGCCGTCTGGACCGCGCGTTTCCTGATCGCACACCGGGAAGAGCATCCGTCCTTTGAGCGGCTGGCCCGCGACGCGTGCCGCTGGGTGGAGAACCACTTCGTCCTCTACGGACGGGAGCTGCACTGGGGCAACCGGAGCGTGATCGCCAGTGAGCCGGTAACGCCGGCGGTGATCGAGAAGCCGTTCTACCAGCGCACCGTGACCGGGCATGCCGCCAACTGGTGCGGCCTGTTGCTCGATCTGCACGCGGCGTGCGGTGATCCGGAGTATCTGGCCAAGGCGTGCGCAGTGGGCCGGGCGATGCGCGCGGCGGTTCTGGCGGACGGCGCGGTCTGCTCGGAGTCGCCGGACCGCGTGCTGCGGCGCCGTCCGACCGGCGAGTCGCTCTGGTTCTGGAACAACTGGTCGATCATGAAGGGCCTGATCGAGCTGGACGCCTGCCTCGCCGGGGCATGACACCCTCTCCGTCGACCAAATCATTGACGAAAATCTACATTATGGTATAGTATCGGAAACGAACATCATGCGGTTGGACGCAGCCCTTGATCTGCTGGGATCCTTGCCCTTCTTCGATCTGGCTACGGTCGTACAACTGACGGAGGAATCGCATGGGAGCCTCGTCAATCAGATGCATCGCTGGAGCCGAGCCGGAAAGCTGGTGCCGCTCCGCCGCGGCATGTACACGTTCGCCGATCGCTATCGCCGAGTGCCGGTGTCGCCGGCCGCCCTGGCCAACGCCCTGTACTCCCCCTCGTATGTGAGCGGACTCTGGGCGCTCGGGTTCTACGGCCTGATCCCGGAGGGCGTGTCCTCGTACACCAGCGTCACCACGCGCACGCCGCGGAGATTCGATAATCCGTTCGGCGCATTTGTCTATACCGCCATCAAGCGGAGCTTCTTTTTCGGCTACCGGACCGTTTCGATCGCCGGTGCCGAGGTGGCGATCGCCACCCCGGAAAAGGCGTTGCTCGATCTGTTTCACCTGAACAGCGGCGAGTGGGATCGCCTGCGGATGATCGAGATGCGGTTTCAGCACAGCGAAGGTATCGACCAACGTCGCCTGCGGGAATACGCGCATCGGATGGGGAAGCCGAGGATCCTCCGCGCCGTACAGGTGTGGCGCGAGTGTCGCGACGCGCCGGATGATGACGGCGTCGACCTGTGAAGGATCGCGCTCTCGAGGCGGCGATGCGCTTCGATGATCCGGTGCGCAGGCTCAATTCCCTCCGCGAATATCTTCAGGCGTTCATCATGCGCTCGTTGCACGAGAGCGAAGCGACGCGAGCGATCGCGTTCGTCGGCGGAACGGCGCTACGGTTTCTGGAGGACCTGCCGCGCTTCTCCGAAGACCTCGATTTCTCGCAAATCCCCTCCGACGGGTACGATCCCGTACGCTGGCTGCGGAAGCTCAAACGGGACCTCCATCTCGCCGGTTTCGACAGTGCCGTTCGCTGGATCGATCGCACGCCGGTGCAGGTCGCCTGGATTCGCACGGCGTCCCTCCTGGCGGAAGCGGGGTTATCCGGTCACAGGGAGCAGAAGCTCTCCATCAAGGTCGAAATCGACACGCGTCCACCCGCAGGAGCGGCGATGCAGCGCTCCGTCATCACGCGCCACTTCACGTTCGTCATCCGTCACTACGACCTTCCGTCGCTGATGGCGGGCAAGCTGCACGCGCTGCTCACGCGGGGCTATCCGAAGGGACGCGACTGGTTCGACCTGGTGTGGTATCGGTCGCGGCGCCCGCCGGTCGAGCCGAACATGCAACTCCTCCAGCAGGCCCTGGATCAGTCACAGGGCGCAGATCGGTACCGGGCAGCCGATTGGCGCGGGCTGCTCCGGGCGCGGCTCGCCGATCTGGATGCCGCCGCCCTGGTCCGCGACGTGGCGCCCTTCCTGGAGCGGCCGGCGGACGCGGCGCTCCTGGAACGCATCAATCTCGAAGCGGTGCTTGAGGCGTGAGCCGCGCCCCCCGGGCCGCCGGGGGCGCGGCGGCGCCGCTCAGGAGTAGCGGACAGCCAGCTTGATGCTCGCATCGGGATTGCGCTCGATCTCGCGATACGCCTCCGCGCTACGCTCGAACGGCACGATCGGGTCGAGCACGCCGTCGGCGCGCAGCCTCCCGGCGGCCAGCAGATCGATGACCTGCCCGTGCATCCGCCCGGCGTCCCAGCGCGGGTCGGCGCGCAGCGGGTCGTTGACGTTGCGGCTGGAGATCAGGGTGAGCTGGTTGCGGTGCCACTCGCCCTGCAGGTGCAGCGCCTCGGCGGTGCCGGTGTAGTAGGCGATGGAGGCGACGGTGCCGCCGTACGCGGTCGCCCGCAGGGCGTCGTGCAGGGCGGCGTAGCTGCCGGAGGCTTCGATGCTCACGTCGGCGCCCTGGCCGCCAGTGTGGCGCTTGACGGTCAGCCCCACGTCGTCGGCGGTGGGATCGATGACCAGGTCGGCGCCGTGCGCGGCCGCCAGTTCGCGCCGCTTGGCGATCGGATCCGAGCACGCCACCCAGCCCGCGCCCTGCAGCCGGGCGAGCTGTGCGGCCATCAGCCCGATCGCGCCCAGGCCGGTGACCAGCACCCGGTCGCCGACGCGGATGCCCGAATCGTGGATGCCGCAGAGCGCTACCGACGCCGGGTCCCAGCACAGCAGTGCCTCCGGGGCGGTGCCGGCGGGGACCGCCTGCAGCACCTCCTCCGTTACGGTGTGGGTTTCACGGACCGCCAGCGGACCGAACACCAGGTCGCCCAGCCGGAAGCGCTCCGCACCCGGCCCGACCTCCACCACCCGTGCCACCCCCTGGTTGCCGAGCGGCAGCGGAAAGGCGTCGCGCCGCTCGCCGGGCAGATGCAGTCCCAGCTCGCGGTCGAACGGCACGGTCGTGTCGCGGGTGTCGGCCCGGAACGCGCGCAGCTCGGTGCCGTGCTTGACGACCGACAGGACGCTGCGCAGGCGGACTTCGCCGGGGCCGAGCTCCGGCTCCCGATACTCGACGAGGGCGGGCGTTCGCGGGGCGGTGGCTACAAGTGCGCGTGGCATGGCGTCTATCTTAGCGCTGGCCGCCGCATGCGTCAGGCCCGCGGCTCGCGCGCACCCACCCTGGCCCCGCCGTCCAAAGGTCATTCGCTCGGATCTTTCGGTAGCTGCGCTCCATGCCATACCGCGACGACCCAGACGATGGGGTCTCGTACGCGATAGAAGAAGCGGTACGGGCTTACGATCACCTCACGATAGGGGAGCTCCGGGAACTCGGGCGCGATACGGCCGGAGTCCGGGAAGCGTTGCAGCCTGCGAAGGATCTCCTCGGCTCGGGCGCGGAACCGCTGGGCAGCGGCGGGATTCTCGCGGCGAATGTACTCGATCGCGGCGAGAAACTGGTTGCGCCCGGCCGGGGTGAATCGGACTCTCACGAACGATCGCGCGCAAGAATCGCATCCGCCTCCGCCAGTACGTCATCCAGGTCGTGCCCGATCCCCGCGGTGATCTCCTGTTCGCCGCGTACCAGGAGTCGGAGCAGGTGGCGCTCTCGCTCGCTACGCTCGTAGGCATCTGCGCTCAGCAGCACCGCCGCCGCCCGTCCGCGCTGGGTGATCACGACCGGCTGCCCGGAAGACTGCACCCGCTTCAGTACCGCGGCAGTCTCCTGTCTCAGATCCCTGACGGGAATGATCTCCGGTAGCTGTGCCATGGATGGTACCTCCAAAGGTACCGTCAAGCATACGGTAGAACGAACGTCGAGTCGATGAGCAGACGCGGCCGAGGTCAGCCTTCGTCGAGGCTTGCCTGGCGGGTGACGGTGATCAGGTGGTTGAGGGTCGGAGCCTGTAGCACAGACCACACTTTCCGTCCGGCCAGACGATGCGCGCCGCGAGCAGCCGGCTGCCGTCCGGGACACCGATGTGCAGGCGCGGCGCGTCGCCGGACAGATAAGCGCCGACCGCCCGCACGGTGCGGAGGTAGGTGCCGGTCGAGGTCTCCGGGCGCACCTGCGCGCCGATGGCGTAACGGTTGGCGGCTTCCGGCCAGCGCAGCAGGTCGATCTGCAGGTGGTCGCCGCCGCACAGCCGGTTCTCGAACAGCCGCGCCGGTGTCTCCAGGTTGTTGATCACGACGTCCAGGTCGCCGTCGAAGTCCAGGTCGGCCATGAGCATGCCGCGGCCGCTCTCCCGCGTGCCCAGTCCCCATTCCGGGGCGGGGAGGAAGCCCGCGCCCTGCACGTTACGGAATGCCTGGATCTCCTCCACCAGCTCGTCGCCGGGCAGATGCTCGAACAGCTCCGCGGCGATCATGCCGTTGACGATGTAGGCGTCCAGAAGCCGTCGTTGTCCCCGAATTCGAGGCCTAGTTCCAGCCGCTGGCGTCGATCCCACTCGAGACCCTGTTCGCGAACGAATTCGTTGGCTTGATGAAGCGTGGAGGCGCTCGCTGGGAAGGCCGCTCCCCCCGGCGGCCAGAGCCCGAAGCGCGCGGCGCAGAATTCTGCCTCCTCCTATCTGGTCTCCGTCGTCGTCGGCTGTACCGTGGCCTGTCCTCAAGTCGCTTGCAGATCGAGCCAAGCTTGGATAATAGGTATCAGTGGATGTTGAATATCAGGGGTTTCTTCGGCCGCTGATTTCCATCTTTCGTGCACGACCTCCAGATCTACGACGGAGAAGGAAGAGGTGTTTTTGGGATTCAGCCCCAATGCTCCCACGATTTTCGCCGTACCGTCAGGCTTGATCGGCGCGCTGGGGGAATCGACTTCGGTCCACGCCCACAGCTTGTCGTCCTCCATGATTCTCGTTAGCAGGTTCTCGGACTCCTCCGCGATTTGTGACGAAACTTTGTCGGTAGTAAACATGAAGTCGAAAAGATCATCCGCGGAAGGAGAGCCCTGCGTGGAGGGCGTTATGGAAGCTACGATTTCTTCATAACGCTTCCACGCCTTCTTACTCTTGCCCCTGTCCGAGGGCAGTCGACTTTTCTGTCTGGCCGTGGATACCATTAGCGCCTCCTGATAAGCCGATGGGATCAACTATTGCGCATGCTCGATAGGAATGCCAACTTCATATGGAGATCACCTGTTTGGCGAAGTCTCGGGCCTGTTCGGGATTCCGAAGTCGTGGGCTGGACGGGCGGACTATCGGCACAGCGTCGACATCCGGAATGACGACATAGACTCTGGTGTGCTCCGGCAGCGTCACCGCGCTCTGCGATTGACAGGGATGGTATGGTTGCTGCGCTTCATGCCTGCATGTCGACAGGCTCCCGAATCACATTCTCGGTTTTCGCAAGAGACTCCTCTGCCAGAGTGCGGTTCGCCTCCAGCGTCAATTCGATTGCCTCCCGGATATTATCGCGAGCTTCTTGCAGCGTCTTGCCCTGCGTATTCGCGCCCGGTAATTCCTCGACGAACCCGATATATCCCTCTGGTACTTTCAAGAAAACCGCGGTCAGTTTCATCGCGAATCCTCCAGGCGTGTCGGCGCAATGCTTGGAATGGCCGTCGTCCACGATCTTGTATCACCGTGGTCGGATGGCGCAACCTTGAGGTGAATCCGAAGGTGCCGCCAAGAATACGGTTGCATGGACACGTCGGTCGCTCAGGCATCGGTCGCTCTGACGCCTGCGGCCCAAGACCGCCACCGGGGTCAGCCTCCGTCGGGGCTCGCCTGGCGGGTCACGGTGATCAGGTGGTTGAGGGGCGGAGCCTGAAGCACAGACCGCTTCCCGTCCGGCCAGACGATGCGCGCCGCGAGCAGCCGGCTGCCGTCGGGGACGCCGAAGTGCAGGCGCGGCGCGTCGCCGGACAGGTACCCGCCGGCCGCGCGCACGGTACGCAGGTAGGTGCCGGTCGAGGTTTCCAGGCGCACCTGCGCGCCGACGGCGTAACGGTTGGCGGCGGCTGGCCAGCGCAGGTCCATCTGCAGGTGGTCGCCGCCGCACAGCCGATTCTCGAACAGCCGCGCCGGGGAGGCCAGGTTGTTGATCACGATGTCCAGGTCGCCGTCGACGTCCAGGTCGGCCATGCTCATGCCGCGGCCGCTCTCCCGTGCGCCCAGTCCCCATTCCGGGGCGGGGACGAAACGGGTGCCCTGCACGTTGCGGAACGCCTGGTTCTCCTCCACCAGCTCGTCGCCGGGCAGATGCTTGAACAGCTCCACGGCGATCATGCCGTTGACGATGTAGGCGTCCAGGAAGCCGTCGTTGTCCAGGTCTCCGAACTTCGACGACCAGCTCCAGCCGCTGGCGTCGATCCCCCACTCGAGACCCTGTTCGCGATAGGCGCCGCCGTCGCCGGCGATCTGCAGCACGTTGCGGTCGATCTGCGCCGGGTCGGGCGCCGGCGGCAACTGCAGCGGCTCCCAGGCGCGCCGGGACTCCGCGTCCGACGCATACGGCTTCCTGTCGGTGGCCAGCAGGTCCGGGCGCCCGTCGTTATCGACATCGCCTGCGTCCAGGCTCATGGTGTTGTGAGCCATGCGGCCGAACAGGCCGCCGGGGTACCACCCGTCGGCCGACCAGAGCCACTCGTAGTCGGGCAGGAAGAAGTCGTTGCCGACCGCGATGTCGATGCGGCCGTCGCCGTCCAGGTCGCTGGCCAGTACCGCCAGCGCCAGCGAGCGGGCGGCGAGCTCCGTGTCCAGCCGGAGCAGCCCGCCGGCCGCGCGCGGATCGCCGCCGTTGCGGTACACGAAGACGCCGCCGCTCGCGCCGGGCGCCACTGAGTGCAACTCGGCATCGTAGGTAGCGCCCGCCAGATCCAGGTCGCCGTCCGCGTCGAAGTCCGCCCAGTCGGCGGTGTACAGCGGCTCGCGCACGCCGGCGTCGGCCCGGACGAACTCCGGTCCGTCGGAGCCGCCGGCGTTCAGCCACAGGGTCGGCGGCGTGCCCGAGTGAGTAAAGAACAGGTCCAGCCGGCCGTCGCCGTCGGCGTCGATCAGATGCACCGCGCGCGAGGCGCCCACCGGCAGGCGCTCCACTCGGAAACGCAGGACGCCTTCGTTCCAGTGGACGGTGTTGGGGCCGGCCAGATTGGCCAGCACGATCTCCAGGTCGCCGTCGCCGTCCAGGTCGCCGACGCCCACGCCGGCGCCGTTGCTCGCATAGAGGCCGATGCGGCCGCCGCCGGCGCCCGTGGTGTGCTCCAGGACGTGCTCGACGAAGCGGCCCGGGCAGGCGCGGGCGTCGACGCTGCTCGGCATTGCCTCTGTCGTAACCTCGACCGGCGGCGGCGTGCGCCGCGGCAGAGGGATCGGAGGCAGCGGCGCAGGGGCGGGCGGCTTCGAAGCGGGAGGCGGCGGCGGAGCAGACTGCGCCGGCGCATACGGCGCCGCTCCCACGGCCAGCAGGACGGCCGCGGCCAGGATCCGTACGACGATCACGGATGGATGGCCACGGCACGGAAGTTCGGGGCGTCTTGCATCAACACGCCCCAGCTTACCACCGGCGCGCGCAGGTCCAGTCCCAGGAAGCTCAGCGCGGTCTCGCCCAGGATCGAATGCCGGGGATCGACAGCGAGATGCGCGCGCCGTAGATCACCCGCGACAGCACGTCGCGGCCCAGGCGATCGGCGCCGGGCAGGAACACCGGCCCCTCGGCGGTGACGATCAGGTGCACGTCGGACGGGATCACCCCTCACAGCTCGTACGGGTCGCCACGGAGGAACAGCCGAAGCGGGTGCCGGCGGCTCGCGCCCACGGTGTACTCCCCCCGCATCGTCTCCAGGTTGAGGATCTGATACTACCAACGGAATCCTAATCTCGTGCCTTGCTCCGCCGCTGGCCGTCTGGATGCTTCAATGAGGCCGTCGGATATTACCGACGGAATCCGCGTACGGCAGCATGAAGGAGTTCGGCTACACGCTGGAGCTTCAATGAGGCCGTCGGATATTACCGACGGAATCTCCAGAGCGTGCGCCACCTTGCCGGCGTCGCGTATCCACTGCTTCAATGAGGCCGTCGGATATTACCGACGGAATCGAGACTCGCGGGGTCATCGGTTACGAGGCGGGCGGTGGCCACCTTCTCGTCATCGATGCTCACGACCAGCGTCTCCCCGGACTTGGCGACCTTGGCGCCGCGCGCCTGAACGTAGAGCGGCAGCGACTCCGTGTTCGGGACGGCGATCGGCCGAGGCTCGGGCGAGGATCGAGACAGGTGGTTGATCTCGTCCGGCAGGCAGATGCCGACCAGCGAGCAGCGCGGGCACTTGGGGCTGTCCTTGAGCGGCGGCGGAATCTTCCCGCTCTGCGCGAGGCTCCGAAGACCCGCGATCGCCTCTTCGGTCGCCCGGATCAGCTCATCGTCGAACGGGATCCGGACCCGCTCCCGGCTGGCGACGAAGTACAGCACCCCTTCGTCGCACCGGTAGCCATGGTCGCGCAGGAGCAGCCCCTGCGCGCAGAGCTGGACCCGCTCCGGATCGTAGGCGCCGTCCTTGACGTGCGGCCGCTTGCCGCGCTTGTAGTCGATCGGGATCACGGAGCCGTCCTCGGACTCGATGAGATCCATCCCCGCGATCAGCCCCAGCGTGTCGGACGACAGCGTGACCGAGCGCGCGTGCAGCTTGTCGTCGCCCGCCACCTCGCCCGGCGGTGGCAGCGTCCCGCCGTCCCGATCGACGCGCCGATGGGCGTAGCGGCCCAGGACGGGGCACCGGCAGCGATTTCCTCGATGCGGACGCTCATGTCATCGACGTCGGCTTGAGACCCTACTCCGAGGCCTCCGTGGAACGAGCCATTCGCCCAACGGCGGTCGCCAACTCCGGAAGATCGCGGTCCACAACGCTCCAAACCGCATCGAGGTCGATCCCCAGGTACGCGTGCACGAGCACGTTGCGGAATCCCGCTATGGCTTGCCAAGGAACGTCTCTCTCCGTCGCCTTGATTGCCGTGCTCAGGCGTTGTGTCGACTCAGCCAGCGTCTGCAGATTCCGTACCACAGCATCCTGAACCAGACCGGAAGCGTAGAAGGTAGCTCGGTCGCCGCCGGCGGTATACTCACGAATACGTTCGACACACTCTCGAATGTGCTCCAGCAGTACCCGGTCAGAGTCGAGGCCCGGTTTCACAGCGGCTGCGCCTCTTGCAGGATCCGTTCGCGAAGGGCCGGATGTAGGCTCTTCTCGGTGACCACCTCCACGCGTCGTTGCAAGAGATCCTGTACGTCTATCAGCAGCGCGCCGAGGCTGAGGCCGGTCCTCTGCGGAGGCAGCGATACCAGCAGGTCCACGTCGCCGGTTTCGTCAGCATCGCCGCGCGCCATGGATCCGAACACGCGCACGTCCCGGATCCCGTGCCGCTCGGCGATCGCCAGAATTTCGGTGCGGTGTTGCTCGATCAGGGCGTGCATTGGATACGTTGCCTACTCGTTATACAGCCAGCGCTGATCAGCGGGAAACGCTCCACGTCTCCATCTTTGTGTGGACGCCACAGCTTCGCCGGTGCCGACCGTGGCACCGCGACATCCACGATGAGACAGAAGCGCAGGATGTCGTCCGCCTGCGGGCCGATCGGTACCACGTGATCCTCACCATGTTCCATCAGACCGTCGAGCCGCGCAAGGAGCTCGGCCCGCCGCTGGCGGCTCATGCGGCACTGGAACGCCAAGAGTTGGACCCATGCCCCGTAGTCGTTCATGATCTTGACCACCCTGCGCCATCGCTTGGGGTCGCAGATGTCGTGGGCGGCGATGTATAGATGTTCCGGCGTGGGATCAACGCGTGAGGAAGTTGGGAGGAGATCTCGTCCATCAGGAACCGGCCGAACAGGCGCGCCGGCATTTCCATGGGACGGCGGCAACTCACCCGATAGCCGAACAGCGGGTGCACGACCTCGTGATCCATGCGGCGCTTGAACGCACCGACGAACTTGCGCCGGCCGGCGGGGGTCAGCGCCACGCTCCCCGCGGCCGCCTGAAGTTGGTCGGCCGCACCTCGCCGTTGTTGATCACCTGCAGGCACGGTGCGGTGATGTAGATGCTGCCCAGGAGGACGACCTGCGAGGTTTCCGCGAGGCGGGCGGTGGTGCGAGGCTCCGAAGGCCCGCGATCGCCTCTTCGGTCGCCCGGATCAACTCATCGTCGAATGGGATCCGAACGCGCTCGCGGTTGGCGACGAAGTACAGCACCCCTTCGTCGCACCGGTAGCCATGGTCGCGCAGGAGCAGCCCCTGCGCGCAGAGCTGGACCCGCTCCGGATCGTAGGCGCCGTCCTTGACGTGCGGCCGCTTGCCGCGCTTGTAGTCGATCGGGATCACGGAGCCGTCCTCGGACTCGATGAGATCCATCCCCGCGATCAGCCCCAGCGTGTCGGACGACAGCGTGTCGGACGACAGCGTGACCGAGCGCGCGTGCAGCTTGTCGTCGCCCGCTACCGCGCCCGGTGGCGGCAGCGTCCCGCCGTCCCGATCGACGCGCCGATGTGCGTAGAGGCCTTCCACGGTGTCCGCCGACTCCGTCCACTCGCTCTGAACCCATTCCAGATACGCGAGGCGCGGGCAGTACCGGTATTCGTTGACCATGCGCTCGCTGGCTGCTAACCGCTCGCGAGCGATCCCGGCCGACCTCGGTGCCGAAGCAGGCTTCAGCGTCCCACCCGCGACCATGGGCCGGGCTTCAGCGAATGGCGATGTGCACGCTGTTGCCGGACTCTTCGTCGTGATAGAGAATGACGTCACCCGGCTCGCCCGCGATCAGCGCCTCTCGAATCTGGTTTATGTCGATGCCGTGCTCGCCGAGGAGCGCCGCGTGCGGAAGGTCGAATAGTGGCAGCACCATACGGGCACCGTGCAAGGGTATGGACAGTTTGACGACATTGCCGTCCTTTTGCTTCATGGTAAGGTGCACCTGCTTCACGGTGTCGGATGCGCCGGGAGCGTCCGACGAATCCCCGCGATGAGGCTCCGACTCTTCGGCGCGGAGTTCGCCGAGGGCGATGATCAGTCGTATACCGTCCTCGACGGAGACCGTGGCCTCCTTGATCATGCGCAGGACTTCTTGCGGTTCGCCGCTCAGCGGCTCAGCGCCGATCTCGCCAAGTGCCATCAACAGTCGTGCCCCGTCCCGCGGGGAGAGGCCCCCTTCCTCGACCATGCGCAGCACTTGGTGCCGGCTGTCGCTCAGTGCCATTGTGTGTCGCTCGCCGATTGTAACGCCCTTGCGGCCCGGCGGCCGTCACCCTCCGGCGCGGCCTCAGGAAGCGTCATTTCCGAGCCGACACCACGCGCAGGAAGTGCTCCTCGTCCCGACACTCCAACGCTGCGTCCAGCAGACGCTCGGAACCTTCCGCCATCTCTGCCAACCGCTCGGACAGGGACGGCGATACGGAAATGCCGCGTGCCTTGAGCACCTTCAGCGCATTCGCGTGCTGCGCCTCCGCCCGCCCTTCAGCGTGACCTGCAGCATGGCTCTTCCCGAGCTGGCGGCGCAAGAACGGATCGTCGTCCGGCCCGGTCCCTTCCGCTGCTCCCACCTCCACCCACACCTCGGGCAAGCCCCACGAGTCGTACAGCCCCAGCTTGCTGCGGCGCACGTCGGTGGTGTTGTCCACTTCCAGCACCACGTCCGGCAAGGCATCCGTGCCCACCTCGATCGCGTCGCCGCGCGGTATCGCCTGCGCCGGGCGCAGGAACAGGATCTGGTCGGCCTGCATGATGCGCTGCCGCTCGCCGCGCGCGTTGGGCACCAGCAGGTCGGTGTGCCCCACCGCCTCGATCGGCGCGCCCCGCGCCGACGCTATCAGTCCGGCCAGCCGGGCGAGGCGCGCTGCCGGGCGTTCATGGTAGTAGCTGACCGGTTCGCAGATCATGGCGATTTCGGTATCGGCGTCCCAGTATTCGAAGCGGATGTCGCAGTCGGCGATTTCCTCGCGCGGTATGCGCAGCGGACGGCACCCCGGAAACTCGATCGCTTGCCGCTCGCGGCGCTCCGCCGGCGGCTTCGTAACAGCGGTCGCTATCCGTTCAGCCACGACCGCATCATAGCAGGAGATGCGGCACGCCGATCAGCCGTCGGGCGAGGCGAGGAAGGCTTCGCAGTTGGTTCGGGACTGGTCGCCGGCGGGAATGGTCGCGCAGAGCTTCAGGACCTCGGCGCGTATCCTCGCCAGGCTGTCTTCGTGCGCGCCGTCGGCGTTCCACTCGTGGAGCGCGGTTCCGAGGCGTTCCATCGCCCGCGTGACGCGGTGGAAGAACGCGTCCGGTTCGGTGCTCAGCTCCCGAAAGACTTCAATCGTCGTGTCTTCGATGGCTGTGGATTCCTCCGGTGTGAGCGCGACCCTCGTCCTGACAAGCCTGAGACCTTCCTCGAACCGTGTCGTCGGCCCCGTCGCGGAGTCCCAGGCACGCTCCCTCCAGTAGAGTGCATTCTCGGCGTCTTGAGCGTGTTCGAAGGCGGATCCTATGGCTCGCATGACGGTCTCGGGCTTATGCGATTGCTCGGCCTCATTCAGGACGTAGTCCCACGTCTCATCGTCGTGCCCCACCTGCCCCAGCACCGCCCATGCACTGCTGAATAGCGCCATCCGGGCGTAGGGATCTTTGGTGTCCTTCGCGGCCGTCAGCACCGCGCGCCGCGCTTTCCTCACCAGCGAACCGGGCAGCGATTCCTGGGGTCCCGTTGCCCTGACAATGCAGATCTCGCCGAAGTACGTGCCGACGCGATCCGCCGGAGACGTCTCGGGAGCCTTGCGGATACGTTCGATCGCGGCTTCCCACGCTCTCTCCAGGTCTGCCCGACCGTCGTCATCCGGCCGCGCGATCAACGGCAGCAGCCAATGGGCACTGTACACGACGTAGTATTGAACGGCCGCGGCCAAGGCGGGATCCTGGAGGATTTCAAGCATCCACTCCTGTGCCGCCGGGCGTGCCTCCGGGGGCAGCGTCGGTTCCCGGTCTTCATCGTACGCCGCCATCCCGAAGGCGCCCAGGTAGTGAATGAACAGGAGCGCTCGCTCCACCGCAAGCTCGTCGGGAATGCGGCCCTGCAGGTTCCGCAGCGCCTCGGGCCGGTGCTCTGCGGGCACGAGCCGCTCGCGGTCTTGGCCCCAAGAGTAGTACGCCAGCAGACGGAAGTCGGCAGGGATGGCATAGCCGTTCAACGCTGCGTCGTACGCGGCAGCGACCGGCCGCGTCGCCGCAAGCGCGATGTCCATCGCTTCGAGGTACTGCTCGAGGTACAAGCCGCCGCCGAGCCGCGTGATCTCTTCGCCGTGCGGCGAGAGAACGATCAGGTTGGGATACGCGTACACGTCGAACCGCTCGCCCAGCTTCTGTGCACCGGGATCGTCGCCATCGAGGCTTACCGGAACGAACAGCCGCGACCGCTCAATGAACTCCCGGCGGTTGAACACCTCGGCTTTGAGCGTATTGCAGGGCGGACACCAGTCCGCCCCCCAGTAGAGCAGGACCGGCGTGCCCTGCGACCGTGCCAACTCGAAGGCCGAGTCGACGCTCCCGGCGTACCACTCGATGCCGTAGGAGCCGGTGTCTCCAGCCTGCCCGACCGCTTCGCGAAAGGCCGTGCGATCGCCGCAGCCGCTCAGGACGACGCAGAGCACGCTCAGCCACCCGATACTGAAGCGGGGTGGCAGTCCGCGACCGTCAACGGTCACGTGACTACCGTAGCGCCCTCCGGTCGCGGTGACAATGGAGAGCCTCAGGGCTTCTGAATCACGTGCAGCTTGTCCCGGCCGCGAACGACGCCTTCATGGTGAGTCCGGGAGTCCGTCGTGGCGAAGTCGATGCCCTCGCTGACCGCAAGACCGAGCAGGTATACGTCGGTGAGCTGCTTCGGCGTGATCCCGGTCAGCGACCTGAACACGCGAGTGTCGGACAGGGAGAGGGAATCGGAGATAAAGCGGTGAGTTCGCAGGCTGAAAAGGTGGCGCAGCTCTACCATCGCTTCGGCCGGCGAGCCGGGGCCGCCGGGGTATCGCGGATGCCCATAGATCCTGAGGAACCCGTTCTGAGTGAGCGGGCATGTCACGAAATACTCCGAAGCGTTGTCGCGTTCCCAGCGGGTGACCCGCTCGTGATGCTCGTGCCATGGGTCGACCCGCGCGATCAGGACGTTCACGTCCAGGAGGAACGGCACGACCGCCTACACCCCTTCCTCTTCTCGAAGCTGGTTGATGAAGTCATCGGTGATCACTCGAGTGTCGCCGGCCGGCCGTTGGAGAATCGGCCAACCGCGCTCGTCGAGGCGGATGCGGTCGCGTTGCGGCAGCTCGGGACCAAGCTCCGCCGGTTCGAGCAGGTACACCTCCAACGACTCCATGAGCAGTGAGCGCAGCGTGGTGCCCTGCTCGGCCGCGCGGATCTTTGCGCGCCGGTAGAGCGCATCTGGCAGATCGATGGTGGTCTTCATCGGACAACATTACCATATTTGTTGTTCGGTTCCAATGTTGCAAACGAATTGTGAGGATCAGTAGGCGAGGAGGCCGCCGTCGGGAGTGAGGGTGGAGCCGGTGAAGAAACGGCTCTCGTCGGAAGCCAGGAAGACCGCTAGGTCGCCGACGTCGCGGGGGGGGGGCCGGGACCGAGGGGCGTGGTGCGGGTGTACGTGTAGGGGCTTTGCGGGCTCTGCATCAGGTCGATGATGGGCTGCACGGTGTCCGTCTTGATGAATCCCGGCGCGGTGCAGTTGACGGTGATGCCGTGGCGGGCCAGCTCCAGCGCCAGACGATACGGGACGCCCGCAGCTGACTGCGAGGCGGGACGCCGAAGTGCACGCGCGGCGCGTCGCCGGACAGATGCCCGCCGGCCGCGCACGTAGATGCCGGTCGCGGTGTCCAGTTGGATCGGTGTGCCGAGCGCGTAACGGTTGGCGGCCGGCCAACGCAGGTCCATCTGCGGGTGGTCGCCGGAGCACAGGCGGTTCTCGAACAGCCGCGCCGGTCCGGCCAAGTTGTTGATGACGATGTCCAGGTCACCGTCCGCGTCCAAGATCGGCGTTGGTCATGCGGGTCGCTCTCCCGTGCCTCCAGGGCCCAATTCCTGGAGCGCGTACGAAACTGGTTCCCTGGGCGTTGAGGAACGCTTGGTTCGCCTCCACCAACTCGTCGCCCGGCAGATGCTCGAACAACTCCGCGGCGATCATGCCGTTGACGGTATTGGCGTCCAGCAAACTGTCGTGTCAGATCGCCGAACTTCGATGACCAACTCCAGCCGCTCGCGTCGGACTCCCCACTCGACGCTCCGTTTGCGGTAGACGCCGGCTGCCGTCGCGACCTGCGGCACGTTGCGGTCGGTCTGTGCCGGATCGGGCGCCGGCGGTAGTTGAGGGGGCTCCCAGGCGTGTTGAGCCTGCGCGCGTAGGACGAGTGCGCTGCATGTCGTGGCTCAGCTTCCAGGTGTCCGTCGTTGTTCGCGTCGCCGGCATCTAGGCTCATGGTGTGTGCGCCATGCGGTCGAACAGTGCGCCGGCGTACCAGCCGTCGGGACACCAGAGCCATTCGTAGTCGGGCAGGGAGAAGCCCCGTTGCCGACCGCGATGTCGACGCAACCGTCACCGTTAACGTCGCTGGCCAGCAAAGGCAGGGACCGGGTGGCGAGTCGAGTGTCGAGGTGCAGAAGCCGTCGACCGCGCACGGGTCGCGTCGTTCGCGCTGGGGACTACGGCATGGAGTTCGGCGTCGTAGGTGGCGCCCGCGAGGCTCCAGATCGCCGTCGGCTCAGTCGGCGGTGTAGATCGGCTCGCGCACGCCGGCGTCGGCGCGCACGAACCCCGGCCGGTCGGAGCTGCACGCGTTGAGCCACAGGGTCGGCGGCGCCACCGAGTGGGCGAAGAACAGATCCAGCCGGCCGTCGCCGTCGGGTCAACGAAATGCACCGCCCGGGACGCCCCATACTTACCGTAAGCGTCTTCGGCAGGAGACTCAGGGCTCCTGGTTCCAGTGAACGGTGTTGGGCCCGTCCAGTTTGGCGACCACGACGTCCACGCCGCCGTCGTCTTCCGGATCGGCGATGCCCACCTCGGCGCCGTTGCTTGCGCACAGCCCATGCGGGCCGCCGAGTCGTAGGAAGCCGCCGGAGACGGCCCCCAAGTCGTTCACGCTGGCGTGCCACAGGTACACCGGACTGCGCACGACCTCAGAATCAAACCCTGTGCTCGCCATCCCCGTCATTACCACTGGACCTATTGCCCTTCCTCTCCACCCCCTACCAAGGTAACCACCTTTCGCAACGCCCAGATCGCCCGCGCCATCCGAACACCAAACCAGCACAGACCAAAGAACAGACCCACGCTCAAGTAAACACGCGGCGCCTGGTCCCGATCCGCCACGAGACAACCCAGCGCGACCACAGCAACGAACGCGGAAGACCGCATTGTTCCCCACCAGATCCTCCACAGGTCGTCGTAGCGGGCACTTTGCCTTACGATCGTCATTCTTTCCATATTACACAGCCCGACCATGATCGACGCCATCGTCACGGAAAACCCGAATAGCGACCCGAACACCTGCACTATAGTCTGATATAATCCCGTTCTATTGCCTTCTAGCAAGCTCTCTAAAATTGCCATCCCCTCCAACGGAGACAACAACCAAGCCGTAAATCCTGCCGTTACTACCCCCGCTGCTCCCAACTCAAACACCAGAAAGTTCGCGCTCCATTTTTGAACCACCGATTTCAAGAAACCTCGCTCCGACAATCCGCTCATTCTATAAGCTCCGCCGCCTCCTTGATTTCTTCCGACAGGCTGTCGAATGCCTCCTCTATAGCACCGTACGCCACCGAGGGAACAACAGTCCGGCTCCGCCCGGCCGCGCACTCAATGCGCGCGTTCGCCACTAGCCGGTCCTTCAGTAGATCTATCGTCTCCACGTATTTCGTATCGTCGCAGCGCCCTCTTGCCTGAAGACACGTTGAATTCTGTCGTATTTCGCCCCCCTCTGCCAGCGTCGTCACCGGCCGTCGAAACCTACTCAGCGCTCGCGTCCTCGCTTCCTTTTCCGGTTTGATCACAAGGGACAACTCACGTTGTCCCACCATCACACTTGCACTCGCTGCGAATGCCGCCCCAAGGGACTCGTCCGCGGCACGAACCACCGCCTGATAACTCGGAAGAATGCGAAACTCGAGCAAACGGATCTCTTGTAGCCTTGATAAATCCTGCGATACGTCGTTACGCAGAACTGGATGAAAAGCCAAACAATGGCGCCAAATCAGCGCACTTGGAACGAACGTACCGAGCCAAACCACCGGGGCGTGGTCCGTAGTGATTGTATTCGATACCTACTATGTTTTCCTCAAAAAACACTACGTGAGTCGCTTCCATGAGACCCGCGTCGTCATCGAGGTCGAGATCCAATATGTTCCCGGCCAACTCTACCCGAGGAAGACCGTTGCGGCGAATTCGACACATCATTAGCGCCCTCCCGCTTGCTTCAGGAAACAGGCACAACGCGTTTCCGTCCGGCTCCACGAAATACCTTCCTTCTCCCACCCCAAACGGGAGCGCTGCGATGTGTTCCATCACTCGCTCCACAAAAAACGGCAACGGCTTGCCTCCGCCGTCCCTACCAACGTCCGCACGAAAGAACATTATTTTGCGAGGAATCGTCTCACCAGCCATAGTACACTACCTCCGTTTTCTCAGATCAAGGCCGCTCGCGGCATTCTCAACGGCTCCCGCTGCCCTGTCAATAGCCCTGACTCCGCCATTACATCCTTACCATCAATAGTTGTCGCTTGCTGTTTCGAGCGCATCGCGCGTGTCCTGCATTCCTGCTCGTCGCCTAGCTTATCACCGGCGTCAAGAGTGCGACGCACTGAGAGAGCCCTCCTCCGCAGGAAGAATCCATGCCATCGTCTAACAGAGAGCTCTCCTCAACATTGAATACGGTGAGAGCGAAAGGGATTCGTTCCTTGTGAACCCGAGTCCCTGGCAGGGACATGATGCAGTTTTACACGTGGATGAAATATCCGGATTCCATATATCAGTATCGGGCCCCGATCTTCAGCGGTGGAAGGAAATCACCGGTGACGCGCTAAAGGGCGGACGACGGCCTACATGCTCTGTCACTATTTTGGTACGCGAAATGACGAATCACGACGAGCGTCCGTCTTCACGCGACGGTGACGATCTTCTCGAGATGTTTGAATTTTTCGAAAGCGAGAATACGAATTGTCCTGACCCTAATCCACTGGAGGATACTATACTGGAGGATATTCCGTGAGCCGAGCTCTGGGGTCGCGGCTGCTTTCGTCTTCATTCCGATACCAGGGCACCGCGGTGGGCGGCCAGATCGGTGCGCGGCAGCCCGGCACCGGCGCCCCCTACATACGTAAGGGGTTGATCTGGTGCCGGGCTGCGGGTCGCATTGTGCGCCCGACGCGGTCAAGCTGCACCACGCCGATGCGGCCGTTGTCCCGCAGGCGCGACAGTCCCGCGCCCAGGGCGTCGGCCGCCGCGAGCGCCTGACGGATCAGGACGGCCCGGTGGATATGCGGCAGCACACGCTCGATCAGCCGGAGTTGCGCGGACGTATAGCCGCCCGTGGCGACCGGGTCGGCGGCACCCCAGATGATGCGCAGGCCGTCCGGCCCGTCGAAGCGTGCGGTCAAGCCGTTCCGGTTGCCGAGCCCGCGCAGGCCCTCGTTGTAGGCCGGGGACGTCTTCAGCTCCTCTTCGGTATAGAGGTCGGGGCCATGGACCAGTTTGCCGTGGGGAAGCCGCCTGAGGCGGGGCAGCCCCTCGTCGTGCGCGTGGTAGAGGTCCAAATACTCGCGCACCCGGTCCGAGTGGCTCTCGCCGCGGTACAGGAACCTGGCGAAGTAGACGCGCGCGTCGTCGCCAAACCCCTCGCCGACGACTAGTGGACTGTAACGTGCATTCATGCACCGATGTGTCGTGATGGATCGACGTAATGCCACTTCACGACGCGGGGATTCTTGTTGTATTGCCGTATGTATCGCATCAGCTTGCTCTTCAGATCTGCCACCGAGCTGAACACTCCGCGCGCGATCACGTCTCGCGAGATCTTCGCAAACCACAGCTCAACCTGGTTCAGCCACGATGAGTAGGTCGGCGTGAAATGCAGGTGGACCGCCGGATGTTCGCTCAGAAACGCCTCCACTCGCTTGGTCTTGTGCGCCGACAGGTTGTCGGCGATCTGTCAATGGCAATCGAAAACTGCGCATTCTTGGCAATCGAAAACTGCGCATTCTTGGCAATCGAAAACTGCGCACCTTCATGAGGGTCCCGTGGCGGGCTGCCGTGACCTCGGCCGTGGGCGTTGACCGGGTCCTGGGGTGGGCGGCGGGAGCGCAGCGACCAGAGCCCCGCCCCAGGACGTCGCCGTGCCCGCTGGGACCGGTAGCAATCACGGCCCTGTTCGCTGGGCAGGGGCTGCCTGCTCCTGCGATGCCCCCGTGGATCGGCGAAGATTCTGATGGGCACGCATCCGGTAGCTGTTGCCGCGGATGTTGACGATGTGGCAGTGGTGCAGCAGGCGATCGATCAGCGCCGCGGCCATCACCTCGTCGCCGAGCACCTGCCCCCACTCGTCGAAGCCCTTGTTCGAGGTCAGCACCGTCGATGCGTGCTCGTGGCGCGCGTTGATGAGCTGGAAGAACATCACCGCCCCCTCCCGGCTCACCGGCAGGTAGCCGATCTCGTCGACAACCATCAGCGCCGGGTGGGTCAGCACTCGCAGGCGGCGGGCCAGTTGCCCGGCCGTCTTGGCTTCCGCCAGCGACTCGACCAAGCCTGCCAGAGTGCTGTAGTAGACCCGACGGCCCGACTCGGCGGCGGCTATCGCCAGGCTGATAGCCAGATGAGTCTTCCCGACCCCCGGCGGCCCAAGCAGGATCACGTTCTCTCGCCGTGCGAGGAACCCGAGCTCGTGCAGACTATCGATCTGCTCGCGTTTGATGCTCGGCTGAAAGGCGAAGTCGAACTGCGCCAGGGTCTTGACCGCCGGCAGCCGTGAGGAGCGCATGGCGGTCTCCAGCCGTCGGTTGTTGCGCAGCACGATCTGCGCCCCAAGCAGCTTTTCGATCGCCTCTGAGGCGGTCACTGCGCCGCTGTCGGCCTCCGCCAGGATGCCGTCTACCGCCTCCAGGGCGCCCGGCATCTTCAGGTCGGCCAGCATGGCGCGCAGTCGGTCGCGGCGGTCACCGGCGATCCGCGTCATCGGACCGCCTCGGCATAGACGCTCAGGGGGCGTCGCTCTACCTCCACGGGCGCGTGCGAGAGCCTGTGCAGTGTCGTGGCGACCTGCGGTTTGGCTCCGAGCCGTTGATAGGGTCGATCGGCCAGAGAATGGAGAGCTCCTCGCTCGTCACGCTCGAAGCGGTCCACCGGGCGCTCGCCGGTCGTGCCGTGCCGGCGCACGTTGGCGGTCCGCTCAAGCCAACGCTCAGCCTGCTCGTTGAGATCCGCGTCGTTGGCGAACTGCCGGCCGTAGAAGAAGCTCTCGCGCAGGTAGCGGATCGGCCGCTCCACCTTGCCCTTCGTGCGCGCTCGGTACGGTCGGCACGATCGGGCCCGGAACCCCCAGTGCGTAGCGAACCGCAGGAACTCCGTGTTCAGAATCAACTCGCCGCCAGCGCCACGGTCGTCGGACAGCACCACCGCGCGCATCTGGTCGAACAGCAGTTCCTCCGGAACACCCCCGAAGCGCTCGAACGCGCTCTGCAGCCCCCCGGTCAGCACCGCCATGCTCTGAGTCCGGTAGAAACGAAGCCACAGCAGGCGGGAGTGGCTCAGCACCACCACCAGGGCGTAGCGAGAGCCCCACGGCAGCACGAAGCGCCCGAAGTCAACCTGTCCCTGTCGTCCGGCCGGCGTCTCGAAGCGTACGACCGGATCGAGTGGCTCCTGCGGTCGAACCGTGCGTACGTAGTCCCTGACCCGGCTGTAGCCTCCCGCGTAGCCGGCCGCTCTCACCTCGTCGAACAATCGCTGCGCCGACAGTTTCGGGAACTCCTGCAGCCGCACTTCGATGATCCCCTTGTAGGGGTCCAGCTGGCTCGCGACCGACGGTCGTGGCGAGTAGCGCGTCTGGCCAGTGGCCAGGTCGCGATCCAGCTGCCCTGAGTCGATCCAGTAGTGAATCGTGCGCCGGCTCACCCCGAAGCGTCTGGACAGCTCCGCCTTCGTCAGGCCCTGGTCCAGGTAGTGTTTCAGCAGCATCCTCGTGCTCCACTCGTGCATTGCAACGCTCCATCCATGTAGCTTCGCCACCATGGTGGATCCGTGCAGATGACCAGCCCAACATCACTGCGCAATTTTCGCCGGTCACGAATGTGCAATTTACGGTTGCCGCCAACACGATCACGTGAATCTCCTGCCCAGTCGGCTGATGCGCCACGATGTCGGTGAGAAACGCTACGAACTGCTCCGAGGTGTGCCGCGCCGCGGTCTTGCCTATCACTTCGCCGGTCTTCGTATTGAACGCCGCGAACAGCGCCAGCGTGCCGTGCCGGTAGTACTCGAACCCGTGCCGTTCGGCTCGTCCCGGCGACAGCGGCAGCACCGGATCGTTGCGATCGAGGGCTTGAATCGCCGTCTTCTCGTCCACGCAGAACACCGCCGCGTGCGCAGGCGGGTTCAGGTACAGCCCGATGATGTCGGCAGCCTTCTGCTCGAAGTTCGGATCGTTGGAGCTCATGTAGCGCTCCAACCGGTGCGGCTGCAGCCGATGCTTGTTCCACACCCGCGCCACCATCATGTGCGACACCCCCAGCTTGGCCGCCAGGCGGCGAGTGCTCCAGTGCGTGCTGCCATCGGTCGGCGGCTTGCGGGTCGCGTTGAGGATCTTTGCCTCCATCTGCGGCGTGCACCGAAACGGCTTCTGACCGCGGTGCCGGCTGTACAGTCCGGCCAATCGCTCGCCACGAAAGCGGCGAGCCCACAGCGCCACGAAGCCGCGGCTGCACTCGGCTCGTTCGCACACCTCATCCCAGGTGAGTCCTTCTGCGAGCAGCAGAATGACGCGCGCACGGCGCGCATCTTCAGCTCGACCGGTGCGACTTCTGACCCGGTCAGTGAGCTCGCGAAGCTCGGCCTCGCTCAACACGATCCCTTTCCCCATACCTCCGATTATAGTACAAAATCAGATGGTACGGGCCACTAGGGTGCTCCCGCTGGCCCCGATGGCCTCCTCGATCAGGGCCGTGGCGGCGGGCCAAAGAGCGTCGTCGAGGGCGGCCTCGTACAACGAAGCAAAGGATGCGGTCGAAGGCATCGTCCGGATTCACGCTGCGTCCCCCCATTACGGGCGCATGCTATCCAGGACCGGAACCGCGTCGCACCTTCAAAATTGACGGTATCAGGCAAAAAGGCGAGTCGGAAAACGAGGTCGAAATTGCCCCGCGGACCGGCACGACAGCCGTCAGGACCGGGGCGCCCGCCGCCGGGACCCGATTCGCTGGTCTGCGCGTGCGGACGCGGAGTCGACCGGCCGGCCCCCCCCTGCGCCTCCCGGGCGGAACCGACGCCCGCACCTGCCGGTGCGCCCTCGCGGAGGACTCCCCATGGCCCCATCAAAACACGACAGGAAGCCGGTGAACGACGCCCTTCGGCGCTGTTGCGTCTACACACCCGACGGATCATCAAATGGGAATTACATACCAAATTACCCAAATCGCCCCGGCCGGCCGGCACCGGAGTCCGCCGGATTCCGCGAAGCGGCCGGCGACACCCTCGGCCAGCATTCGGTCCAGGACCTCTCGGCCTATCCCGTTGTCATCAACGTCGAGCTTCGTAGAGTAGACGCGCCACCGGCCGCCTCCGTCCGATCGCCCAAGCCCGCGAGCGACTGCCGCGGGTTGATCCAGCGAAAAGAAGCGGTTCAACTGCCATTGTCGCGGCCCTCCATGGCTTCGCCAGCCGAGGGCGTAGAGTTCCCGCATCGGTGGTTACAGCGGGTCCGGGGCCGTTCATAGGAGCACCAAATAGTATCACATATCCCCGATGCCGGCGATGTCGCGCCGCATCATCCGCGCGCCGTTCTCCACATCGGTCCCAGCAACGCTAGCCGGCGGGGGACCTCACAACCATCGCTGCCAGTGCAATCATCGATAGCCCGAAACACCGTCGCTATGGCGACTGAATACGATTCATGCCACGTCACCGTTGTACGTGATTTCCGGCTGTGCGCTTCTGCGCGAGATCGTGGCGCATCAGCCGGCCGGCCAGAAGATTCACGTGATCGCCGACAATCTGTCGGCGCACAAGACGAAGCGAGTGCAGGAGTGTCTCTGCGACCATCCGACGGTGCGGCTGCATTTCACACCGACCTACTGATCGTGGTTGAACCAGGTAAAGCTGTGGTCTGCGAAGATCTCGCGCGACGTAATCGCCCGCGGAGTGTTCAGTTCCGTGGCGGATATGAAGAGCGCTCTGATGAGATACATACGCGAATACAACAAGAATCCGCGGGTCGTGAAGTGGCATTACGTTGATCCGTCACGACACATCGGTACATTAATGCCCGCTACAGTCCACTAGAGTGAGACGTTTTGGAGCTTACACGGAACACCGAATGGAGACGAATAGCCCAGCGATGGCAGTTTTTTGGATAACTCTGGCTGTCGGGAGAGTAGGGTTGGTGCCGTCCATCGTTAGCGCATGGTCGCCAGAGCGGAATCGGAGCTCTCCGTGGAGACTTACTAGGCCCTGAAAAAGGGGTCTGAAGCCATAGCCTCGATTGGTTCCTGGGCCATAACGAGATACACCATTCTTCAGCGCGGCAAGGAGGGCAGTTCCGGCATCGGGGTACGCCCTATATGCGCGCAGGCTCTCTAGAACTCCTATACCTCGGTCGGAGACAACGAACTCTAACGTGCCGCGGTCGGCCTTGTACGCTACGAAGCCGGTCTCGGGAGCGTGGGCGTGTTCGTGGATGTTGTTCTCCAGTTCCCTAATGGCTGCCGCGAGCTGTCCAGAGGTTCGTTTGGACAAACCGGCGACATGGTAGGCAGAACGTTTTACCGCCATCAAGAAGCTGGTAAATCTATGTTCGTGTGGGTCAGCTGTACGACGGGCTCGGATAAAGCCCATGTCGTTCTTGTGCCAAGTCTCTCGCGGCTGGCTGAGTGCCGCGACGAGGGTGGTTAGTGGGTTCGGCTGGAGGTAAGCCACAGGAGGCGGCACTCTGCCGCTCGCATGCAGATGAAGGAGTTCGAGAACCGGACCAATGCGGTTAGCTGAGAATCTCATGTCCGCTGGGGCAGTATATAGCGTCTTGTTAGCCGCGGCATACGCTATGGCGTCTACCTCATGGAAGCCGAGGTCGTTGGTGGATGGCGTCAATCGCAGGTACCAGTTTCTGAGGACCGGAGGAGGTGGCCCAAATAACGGCTCACAATAGACCAGTTGTGGGCCAGCAGTTCGTCGAGTTGCTGTCCAGGCGGTGTCGGGGACTTTCGCCACTGAATGCGCCCGTCTTGAGTACACCACGCTCTCCGCCTACGGATGGTCTTCATGAACGTGTTGGTGTCAAGCGCGATGACATTGGGGAACGCGGCAATCAGTCGGTGTAAGACACGTGGAGAAGCGGCGCGAACCACGAGATGAAGCGGACGTCCCACCTCGGACGCAAACCGCACGAGTCGATCAACGTGCCAGGGGACGCGTGCCACCCGTCCGGCCCCAGTTGTAAACTCGAACGCCACGTGTGTCACTTCGGGTCGGGCGTGAACGTACTCTGCCCACCGGTCCCAATCCCGCTCTGTGCGTGCATTCAGGTGTAGAGCGGCTGCTAATCCTTCACGCAAGAATTCATGATGAGTAGTCGCGATGCGTCCGATGCTGTGAAGGTCATCCCACCGCGGGCGATTACTAAACAAGCTGTAGTTGGGTGTGGTTACAAGCTTGACGTTTAGGCTACGAAGCTCACGGACAACCTCAGATCGGCGACGCCCGAGGCGCCACCAAGCCTCCAGTTTGTGGTCCTTGGCCGCCCCTGTCAACAAGAGAGGTACATCGGGGGCATATCGGAAGCGTTCGGACACGTCGAGGTTGCGGGCTGGACGCTTACACGGGTGGAGGTTGGGGAGTGCACTGTAGAGCGGTACGGACACCGCGGGAGCATGGAAGGGCAACCTGCGGGAGTGGCCGTGATATAGGAGCGGAACCACAGAGGGCATAGTTGGGACGGGAATGCGCGGCGATCGAGGAACGTTCATGAGGTCGAAACCGTCTATCTCGCGTACTCGTTGGACAAAGACCGCAGGGTTATTGCGACACACGATGTCGCACGATGCTGGGCTGTTACAACAGTACTCTAGGCAATCATAGAGGCGCGTCGCTAAACTCAATCCGCCGCAGAGCTCAAAGTCGGGGCATCTCGTACAACCTATGGAGATCGAGTTCTGGGTATTGTCGCTCCAGAGGTCACTATCCTGGGGAGTGACGCGAGATTGGCGAGCTTTGGCGGCGAGTGCTAACATATCGTGATCTCTGCGGTTGCCGCCGGATCGTAGACTGCCTGTACGGTGCCGTGAGCTTCGTAGTGCGAGTCATTGATGGCCTGCACCGTCTGGGTTGGAAGGTCACAGAATTCGGCAACGACGTCGATACCGCGTAACGCTAGGACGGTATCACCACGGGCTCGCACACAGAGGTGCTCGCCAACGACGAGTTCTGTGTTGGTGCGAACGGTGGCCGCATAGGCGCGAGGCTGCTGGTTGGGGTTTAGCATGAAGAGATCGGGAGTGCACAGGTCAACACGGGCTTGATCAAGGCCCTTGTGGAAGGACTTCTTGGTCTTGTTGATGAAGTCAAGTCCCACGTGACTGTTCCATTAGCAGCGGCCGATATCGCTTAGTTCGTCCGCGTCTGGTTTCAATCAGGAGGCCGAGTTTGGCAAGAGAGGAAAGTCGATTGTTCCAGGCAGTATGACCAACGGAGTCGGACGCATGGGATGTCCGGGCTAATTCACGAGCGTCGGTTTCTCCCATGTGGCGAACGAGGTCGAGGGTCATTGCTTGAGTCGGCTCGAGGTCGCCCACTAGGGAGAGGGTATGCGGGCGCCCATCAGGGGGGAGCGAACAGAGCATTAGGACGGTGCGGCTGCGCGCGATGACGACTGACAGCTCTTCTCTTACCGAGGTGTTCGCGTTGGCGATTACGGGGTAGAACTTGAGGGAGCGACGGCGGACTGTGTCTTTGAATTCTAGGGGCCCCTCGCGAAGGAAACTTGCGGTGGCAATTTCAACGTGCTCGAAGTCAAGAAAGACGGGCTCCGGGTTGGGCGGATCATGTCTTACTCGGTCAAGGAGCATGGCGAGCACCCGCCTTCCGGTAAGTGAACCGGCGAGGACGGGGCCTTCGCCAAGGTGGATAAGTGGGACAAGCAACATTCATCTCCTTCACGTGACGTAGGTGAACATAGCGGAGGCACGGCAGGTCGTCAAGGGGGAGTGGGGTGATGTCGACATGGTTTGGTAAGGCGCGGGTGGAAAACGAGATACGCAAGAGTGCGGTCGAGGGAAGGGGCGACATGCGAGCGGCGAGGAACCGGATCCTGGGGAGTATCGGCGGTGGGAGAGTCAGTAGGCGAGGAGGCCGCCGTCGGGCGTGAGGGTGGAGCCGGTGAAGAAGCGGGCCTCGTCGGAGGCCAGGAAGACCGCCAGGTCGCCGACGTCGCGCGGCGTTCCGGGGCCGAGCGGCGTCGTGCGGGTGTAGGTGTAGGGGCTCCGTGGGCTCTCCATGAGGTCGATGATCGGTTGCACGGTCTCCGTCTGGATGAATCCCGGGGCGATGCAGTTCACCGTGATACCGTGGCGCGCCAGTTCCAGCGCCATCACCTTCGTGAGCCCGATCACGCCTGCCTTGGCGGCGCAGTAGGCGGCGGCGAACTCCTCGCCGATCAGCCCCATGACCGACGAGATGTGGATGATCCGGCCGGAGCCGCGCTCGATCATGTGGCGCGCCGCGGCCTGGCTGGCCAGGAACACGCCTTTGAGGTTCGCGTCCAGGACCGCGTCCCACAGCTCCTCGCTCAGCTCCATGAACGAGCTGAACTTGGCCATCCCCGACAGGCCGGCGTTGTTGACCAGGATGTCCAGTCTGCCGGTCCAGTCGAGCGCCGCCCGCATCAGAGTCTCGTTCTGGCCGCGATCGATCACATCGCTGCGCACGGCCAGCGCCTGCCCTCCGCCGGCGACGATCGTCGCGGCCGCCTCCTGCGCCTTGTCGAGCCGCCGCTGGGCGATCACAACGCTGGCACCTTCCTCGGCCAGCCGCTCGCTGATGCCGCGGCCTATGCCCACGCCGCCGCCGGTGACGATCGCGGTCTTGCCGGCCAGCCGCATCGCCGCTACCTCGTCATGTAGCCGCCGTCGGCGACGATGACGGCCCCGGTCACGTAGGACGACTCGTCAGAGGCCAGCCACAGCGCGGTCTGCGCCACCTCGTCCGCCGTGCCCACGCGGCCGAGCGCGGTGCGCTCGCGCCAGAAGCGCTCCACGGCCGGGTCCTCGTAGGAGCCGCGGGTCATCGGCGTGTCGATCGAGCCGGGGCAGATGGCGTTGGCGCGCACCCGCTTCGGCCCCCAGGTGCTGGCGACGCTGCGGGTGAGGGCGATGACGCCACCCTTGCTGGCCGCGTAGGCGTCGTAGATGTCCTTGCCGGCGCGCAGGGCCGACACCGAGGAGACGTTGATGATCGAGCCGCCGCCGGCCTCGACCAGGTGCGGGATCGCGAACTTGCAGCCCAGGAAGGCGCCCTTGAGATTGACCGCGATGATGCGGTCCCAGACCTCCTCGTCCAGGTCCGGGGCCGGCCCGTCGTCCGGCAGCCAGACGCCGGCGTTGTTGTACAGGACGTGCAGCGACCCGAACGCCCGAACGGCCGCCCGCACGGCCGCCTCCACCTCCGCCGCGCGCGTGACGTCGACCACCGCGCCGAGCGCCGACCCGCCGGCGGCGCGGATCGTGGCCACGGTGGCGTCGACCGCCGCGGCGTCACGGTCGCCGGCCACCACGTGCGCGCCCTCGGCGGCGAACAGCATCGCGGCGCTCCGCCCCATGCCGCTGCCGGCGCCGGTGATCAGCGCGGTCCGGCCGGCCAGCCTCCCGCCTGACCGCGGCGAGCCAGCCATCAGCGCGACTCCTGCCGGTCCGTGGCGCGCAGGCGCGCGGTCTCGGCCGTATCCACCGCCGGCGCGCCGTCCGGTCCCGTGCGGATCGCCACGCGATACTCCCGCGCCGCGGCCTCGGCCGACACGAACCCTTCGCGCACGTCGGCAAGCACCAGCTCGACATCCCGTTCGGCCGGGTCGCCGTAGCCGGCTCCGCCGGCGGAGTCGATACGGACGCGGTCCCCGTCATGCACCCCCACGTCCGCGAACTTCGAGGGGCTGACCACGCCGAACGCCTGCGGAAAGGTCAGGAGCTCCCGCTTGCCGGCGCGCCGCAGCCACACGCCGCCCAAGCCCCCGGTGGCGCCGCCGAACAGCCCCAGGGCGCCGCTCTTCACGTGGTCCATCATCATGCTCACCGTGACCTCACCGCCGGTCACCAGCAGGTCGCGGCGGGTGCCGAGGCCGCCTCGCCTGCGCCCGGCGCCGCCGGAATCGCGGTTCAGACCGTAGGAGAGCACCCGGAACGGGAACAGCGTCTCGAAGATCTCGACCGGCGTGTTGCGGCAGTTGCCGTGGATGTGGTTCTGGGCGCTGTTGCCGTCGGTGGCCGCGCGGCCGCCCCAGCCGCTCGCCTCGAAGTGGTAGTGGGCGTAGTACTGGCCCGTGCCCGGGTGGACGCCGCCAAACAGGAAGTTGCAGGAGGTGGCGCCTTCGGACGCCATGGTCCGCTCCGGGACCGCCGCGGCCAGCGCCCGCAGGATCACCCCGACGATGCGGGGCTGCGTTTCGGTGTTGCCGCCCACCGACGGCCCCGGGTAGCGCACGTTCACGATCGAGCCGGGCGGCGCGATGATCGTGATCGGCCGGTAGCAGCCGGCGTTGCGCGGGATGTGGGTGCCGGTGACCTGCAGCACGGCGTTGTAGGTGGCCGAGGCGGTCACGCCGAAGGTGGCGTTGATCGGACCGCGCGCCTGCGGGTCGGAACGGGTGTAGTCGACCAAGATCTTCCCGTCACGCACCACGACCGTGACCCGGATGGCGTACGGGTCGTCGGTGATGCCGTCGTCCTCCAGGATCTCCTCGGCCGTGTACTCGCCGTCCGGGATGGCGGCGATCTCGGCGCGCATCAGGCGCTCCGAGTAGGCGATGAGCTTCCGCGTCGCGGCCAGCACGGTGGCGGCGCCGTAGCGGTCGAACAGCTCGCGGCACCGCCGCTCGCCCACGGTCAGCGCGCCGAGCATGGCGTGGAAATCGCCCCAGGTGGCGCGCGGCGTGCGGTGGTTGGCCATGACGATGCGCCAGATGTCGCGTTGGTACTCGCCGCGGCGCATCAGCTTCACCGGCGGCAGGCGCAGCCCTTCCTGGAACACCTCGGTGGCGTTGCTCGCGAACGAGCCGACGACCATGGCTCCGATCTCGGCGACGTGGCCGATGACCGCCACGAACAGGCGTAGCTGGTCGCCGTCGAACACCGGTTTCAGCAGCAGGTGCTCGGGCAGGTGGCAGCCGGCCCGGTACGGGTCGTTGTGGATGACCACGTCGCCGGGCGCGAAGTTCTCGACGCCGATCTCGCGCACCGTCCACCGCACCGTGTGTGTCATCGCGCCGAGCTGCGCGGGGCAGAACTCGCCCTGTCCGACCAGCTCCGCATCGGCATCGAACACCGCGCACGAGAAGTCCTTGGATTCGCTGAAGATGGGCGAGTAGGCCGCGTGCATCATGGCGGTGCCCATCTCGCGCGTGATGTTCACCAGGCGGTTGTCGATGATGGTCAGGGTGACCGGATCGATCGAGGCGGCGGAGCCGGCTTGCGCGGTCGTCCCGCCGTCGGGCAGCGCGACGCGGAACGGGCCGTTGGGCAGCACCGACAGGGTATGGCCGGCCGGGACCAGCGTGGTGGAGTCGAGCTCCTCGACGATTGCCGGTCCGGTGAGCGTGCAGCCGGCCGGCAGCGCATCGCGCCGGTAGACGGGGCAGTCGCGGTGCGCTGCGCCACCGATGCGCACCGGGCGGCGCTCGCGCGGCACCGGCGGCGGGCCGGGGGCCAGCGCCGGCAGGGAAGGCGGTGCGGTGGCGCCGATGGCGGTGACGTTGAAGTGGATCAGCTCCACCACCTCGCCCGGGAAGTGGTAGCCGTAGAAGCGGCGGTGCGCCTCGCCGAACTCGTCCTGCAGGGCCTTCAGGGAGTCGCCGGTGATCGGTCCCCGCGGGACGGGCACGTCCTGCTCGTAGTTCTGGCCGGCGTAGCGCATGCTGATCGAGCGCTGCACGACCGGATCGCCCGCGAACCCCTGCTCGCGCGCCTCCGCCACCGCCGCGCGTTCCAGGCGCACCAGGGTGGCGTCCACCTGGGCGGCGTCGGCCAGATCCGATCGATGGAAGCGGGTCGCGCGTTTGTCCACGCGCACGTCGGCGGCCAGCGCCCCGAACGCGGAGGTGAGTCCCGGGTGCGGGGGCACGATCATCTCCGGCATCCCCAGCGCCGCGGCCACCGCGGCGCCGTGCAGCGGGCCGGCGCCGCCGAAGGCGACCAGTGCGAAGCGCCGCGGATCGATGCCGCGCTCCACGGTCAGGACGCGGATGGCGTCGGCCATCTGCTCGTTCACCAGATCGATGATCGCCGTCGCTGTCCCCTCCATGGTCATGCCCAGCGTGGCGCCCAGCTCCGCCACCTTGTGGTGGGCCGCGGCGGGTTCGAGCCGCATCTCGCCGCCGAGGAAGAAGCCGGGATTCAGGCGGCCGAGCACCACGTTGGCGTCGGTGACGGTGACCTGCTCACCGCCCTGGCCGTAGCAGACCGGGCCTGGCGACGCACCGGCGCTCTGCGGTCCGACCCGCAGCATGCCGCCCGGATCGATCCAGGCGATCGAGCCGCCGCCGGCGCCGACCGTGCGCAGGTCGATGCTGGGCGCCGACACCGGCAGGCTGAAGTCGACCTCGTAGCCGGTGGTGTAGGAGATCTGCCCGTCCACCACCATGGCCACGTCGGTGCTGGTGCCGCCCATGTCGAAGGTGATCAGGTCGCGGCGGCCGGCCTGTTCGCCGAAGTAGCGGCCGCCGATCACGCCGCCGGCCAGGCCGGACAGCATGGTGTGCGCCGGCAGCTCCTTGGCCGCCGCCGCAGCCACCTGTCCGCCGTTGGACTTCATGATGGTGAAGGTGCCGCCGAAGCGGTGCTCGGCCAGGCCCTGTTCCAGCTCCCGGATCCAGCCGGACATGCGCGGCCGCAGGTAGGCGTCCAGGATCGTGGTGCTGCCGCGTTCGTACTCGCGCCACATCGGCGCGATGGCGCCGGCGACCGATACGGGCAGGTCCGGAAAGCGGCGGCTCAGGCACTCGGCCAAGCGCCGCTCGTGCGCGGGGTTCACGTAGGAGAACAGCAGGTTGACCGCCAGCGCCACACCCCTTCCGGTCGATTCGGCAGGCTCGGCGAGCCGCTCCGCGACCGCCGCCGCGACCCGCTGCAGCTCGTCGTCGGTCAGCTCCGTAAGCACCGCGCCGTCGGCCGCCACCCGCTCGCGCACGCCGATGCAGTCGCGCCGCGCCACGAACGGCACCGGCTTCTGCCACTGCAGGTCGTAGGGGTCCTTCTTGTCGATCCGCTGGATGAACGGCACGTCCTGGAAGCCGTCCGTGGTCAGGTAGAGGACGCGGGCACCGCGTCGCTCCAGCACGGCGTTGATGCCGAGCGTGGTGCCCAGCACCAGCAGCGACAGCTCCTCGACCGCAACCCCCGACTCGCCCAGCGCGTCGAACACCGCCCGGCCGGGCGCTGCAGGCGTCGAAGGCACCTTGGCGATGCGCAGCCGGCCGTCTCCGGCCGCGTCGACCGCGACCAGGTCGGTGAAGGTGCCGCCGGTATCGATGCCCATGCGATACGCCATCGGCCGCGCTCCCGTCTCCGGCTAGGTCCGTGCCGGTGGCGAACTGCCGGTCCGCCGGTACCGCGGCACCCAGTAGGTGGCGTGGGTCCGCTCGCATTCGGGGCCGCAGAACCGATGGACCCGGCCGCCGTCCTCGACCACCCAGACCCGGCCGGCGATCATCTGACCGCAGAGTTGGCAATGCACGATCTCGGTCGCGTACCACGGTGAGTCGAGCGCCCGCCAGCCGGTCACGCGAGCAGCCTCATCGCCGGCATTATGACCTCGTTCGTCCAGGATGGTAGTCTCACCCGTCGTGGCGCGGAGGATTGTTCCCCTGATCATCGTCCTGTCGGTGGTTCTCTCCGCGTGCTCGAACCCGCTGATCGGCACGTGGTCGGGCTCCTGCGCCGCCCGGCAAGGCGACGCAGGAGCCCAACTCAGCTTCACCTTCAAGGACGAGAACAAGGTCACCGTCTTCGAGGAGGGAGAGGTGTACGGCGGGACCTACCACCGGAAGGGAGACCGGCTGACGCTCGAGGTCGATCCCTGGTCCGGCTCGGCGCGCTTCGAGCAGGCCCGCTCCGAGATGACGCTGGAATACGAGGACGCCCCCGCCTACACCTGTACCCTGAGCCGGGTCAAGGCGTTTAGCCTGTAGGTGATGGCGGAGCAACGATAACGCGCTCGCAGGAGGTTCCCATGCAGCCGGCCCCCGATTTCGTAAACTCGCTCGGACTGAAGATGATCCGCGTCGGCGCCGCCGCGTTCGACGCCTGGACCCCGTCGTTCGCCGACGCCGAAACCGTCGCCGTCGAGGTGTCGGGCGGCCTGGAACGGCCGCCGCTGCCGCATCGCGTCGAGCTCCCCGGCGACTTCTACCTGGCGGAGGTGCCGGTGACCAACGCCCTCTATCGCCGCTTCGTGGCGGAGACCGGTCACCGCACGCCGGGCGGCGAGCTGTTCGACATCGACCGGGTGAAGACCGGCAAGGGCTTCTCCGGCGTGATCCTGGTCAGCGAGGGGGTCGAGACCTGGGAGCGGGACGGCTTCACGGCCGACGACCAGCCGGTCGCCGGCGTCAACTACGTGGACGCGGTCGCGTTCTGCGCGTGGCTGTCGGCGGCGGAGGGCCGCACCTACCGCCTGCCGGAGGCCTACGAGTGGGAGTACGCCTGCCGCGCCGGCACCGAGACCCTGTTCTGGTGGGGCGACCGGCCCGACCCGCGCTCCATGAACTACGCGGTGTCGCGCATCGGCCATCCGACGCCGGTCGGCTTCTACCCGCCGAACCCGTGGGGGTTCCACGACCTGCACGGCAACGTCGCCGAGTGCTGCGAACAGATCGGCCGGCCCGGCGGCGTGCAGAAGGGCGCCGCCTGGAACTACCCGGCCACGCTCACCGGAGCGGACATCTACGTCGACGTGCGCGGCACCTTCGCCCCGCACATGCCGATCACGCGGCGCACCCTGGAGATCGGCTTCCGCATCTGTTGCGACGCCGGCCAGGCGCCCGCGCCGGGCGGCGCGGAAGGCCGGCCGATCGCGTTGGCCGGCGGCACCGGGCCCGATCTGCCCGAGCTGGAGATCACGCTCGGCGAGAAGCTGGACTTCGGCACCACCGGCAACCAGATCCACTCGTTTCTGGTGACGCGGTCCGGCCGCTGGCTGATGAACGACCGGCGCTCGGACGACCATGGCGCCACCTGGGAGCCGTGCACGATGCTGGCCTTCAACGCCCTGCAGCTCCGCGACGGCACCATCATCCAGTGCACGGGCCCCGGCGCCCGCTCCTCGGGCTGGGACTTCGAAGGCATGTCAGGCGGCTTCGGGGCGATGAAGGTCACCGTGTCGACCGACGACTGGCAGACGGTCAGCACCTTCGACGCGCCGATCGAGATCCCTCTCGGGGTGCAGTTCGGCTCGGACGCCGCCATCGTCGAGCTGGACGACGGCACGCTGCTGATGGGCCTGTACGGCTGGATGGACGGCGACCAGGTGCGCGAGGACAACCCGATGTTCCCGATCGTCGACGGCGCCTACAAGACGCGGGTGATCGCCGTGGTGTCGAAGGACCGCGGGCGCAGTTGGCGCTATCTCTCGACGATCTGCTACCACCCGGAGATGGGGCGCGAGGGCGCCAACGAGACCACCATCATCAAGCTGCCGTCAGGCGACCTGTTCGCGGCCATGCGCACCGGGCTGCACGGCTACCTGGACCGCCACGGCCGCGAGCACCTGGACGAGCCGCTGCTGTGCGCCTGGTCGCGCTGCGACGGGCGCAGTTGGAGCGAGCCGTCGCGCATCTACGTGCGCGACCGTCTGGTCACCGGCATCTGGCCGCGCTCGGTGCTGACCTCCGAGGGGGTGCTGGCGGTCCTGCGCGGACGCCCGGACGGCAGCGTCATCTTCTGTCCGGACGGCACCGGCACGATATGGACGGACGAGGTGGTCTACCGCACGGGGCGGGTCGGCGGCAGCATGGACGGCATGGCGCTGATCGGACCGGACACGCTGCTGGCCGTGTACGTGGACGAGATCACCACCCAGGGCGACGAGCGGATCGGCCACGTCAGCGCACTGCCGGTCACGGTGCGCAGGAAGGGCTGACGACGCCGGCGCAGTGATCTGACTCCCGCTTCGGGAGCAGGAAACTTACCCGGGAGGCCGAAAGGATGGTCCGCCTCGCTCTCAAACGGCTGGCCCACAACCGGTCCCTGAGTGCGCTGCTGTTGCTGGCGGCGGTGCTCTGCGTCGCCGCGGTGAGCAGCGTGCCGATCTTCACGCGCGGGGTGCTCCAGAAGGTGCTGCGCGCCGATCTGGAGCGGCTGCAGCACGCCGCCGCGACCTTTCCGGGCCGCATCCACGCGGAGTTCGACTTCGCGCACCCCGCTCACAGCGGCGACGGCTTCGCCCTGTACCAAGCGGTCGACGCGGCGATCACCGGGCGGTTCGTCGGCGATCTGGGTCTGCCCGTGCTGGCCGAGACGCAGCAACTCACGCTGGGACCGCTGTTCTTCCAGCGTCACGGCCGGCCGGACGCGCAGCGGCTGATTAAGGTGGAGGCGCTGTCGGGGCTTGCCGGGCACGTACGGATCACCCGCGGTCGCCTGTTCGGCGGCGATCTCCCCGCCGCTGCGGCGGGCAGGCCGTACGAGGCGATCGTTACCGAGCACGCCATCGCGCAACTCGACCTGCAGCTTGGAGCCACGTACGCGCTCGATCGGCCGTCGTCCGATGGATCGGGATCGCTCATCGTCACGGTGGTGGGCGTGTTCACCGTCGCCGACGAGCGCGACCCGTACTGGTTCCTGCCGCTGCGCTTCTACGACGACAGTTTCATCGTCGACTACGGACGGTTCCGGAGGGAGTTGCTGCACGAGGGCTCGGAGGGGCTCAAGGCGGCGCAGTGGCAGTACGCCATCGATTACCACCATCTGACCGTGGGCGACCTGCCTCGCGTCCAGCGCGTGATCGATGTCTACGGACGCCGTGCCGCCAGCGCACATCTTCGGTGGCGGGTCGCGTTCCGGGACACGCTCATCGCCTACCGGCAGCGAGCGCACCGGCTGCGGCTGACGCTGTGGTTCCTGCAGGTGCCGGTGCTGGCGGTGCTGCTCATGTTCACGCAGGTGGTCGCCCGCGCGCGGGTCGAATCGGATCGGATCGAGCTTGCCACCTTGGCCAGCCGCGGCGCCCACGCGCGCCAGCTCGCGCTGCGTACGCTGGTCGAAGGCGGGCTGCTGGGGGTGGCGGCGCTGCTGCTCGGCCCGCCGGTGGGTCTGGCGCTCAGCCGGCTGGTAGGCGCGGCGGCCGGATTTCTGACGTTCGTGCAGCGCCAGGCTCTGCCCGTGACGCTCGATGCGAGCGCCTACGGCGCGGGCGCCGCCGGCGCCGTGCTGTTCCTGGTCGCCATGCTCGGCTCCACGCTGCGCCACACCCGGCGCACCATCGTGCAGCAGGAACGCGCCGTCGCGACCAGCACCCTGGACCGCCGGCGGACGGGTACGGCAGCGGCGGTCGCGGTGGCACTGATCGCGGTGGCGTTGTACGGCCTGCCGCGCGCCTCGGCTCGAGCGGCCATCCTGGCGCAGACCGGCGCCGCCGGCGCCGACCTCCCGCTCGATCCGCTGCTGTTCGCGGGCGCCGTTCTGTTCACCCTGGGAGTCGCGCTGTTGTTCGTGCAGCTCTTTCCGCACCTGGTCCAGCTCGTATTCGGGGCCGGCCGCCGTATCTGGAGCCCGGCGCTGTACGGTGCGCTGGCGCGCCTGAGTCGACCGGGCGGCGAACGCATGAGCGTCATGCTGTTTCTCACCCTGGCGTTCGCGTTCGGGGTGTTCTTCAGCATCACCGCCCGCACCGTCAACGCCGCCGTCGAGGACCGCATCCGCTACCGGTCGGGCGCCGATCTGATCATCGAGCCGGTATGGCTCAGGCAGCAGGCGGCGGTCCCCGGCGGTCCGACCGGATACCGCTACGTGGAGCCGGAACTGCATCGTTACGCCGGGATCGACGGCATCGAGGCGGTCACCGGCGTCTTTCGGCGCTCCGGGGTGACCGCGGTGATCGGCGGCGGCCGCGGTACCGTGGTCGAGTTGATGGGCGTGGTCCCGGACGGCTTCGCGGAGGTCGCCTGGTTCCGGGCCGGCCTGCTGCCGGTGCACCGCAACCACTACCTGAACCTGCTGGCGACCGACCCGCGGGCCATGCTGCTGTCCGCCACGTTACAGCGCGCCTACGGGCTCGAGCTCGGCGCTTCGATCAGCCTGACGTGGGCCGGTCAGGCGCCTCTGCACGGCTATGCCGCTGCGTTCGTGGAGTTCTGGCCGACGTACGACCCGCACGCGGCGCATCTCGTGGTCGCCAACCTGGCCTACGTGCGTGCCAGGATGCAGCTTGAACCGTATGAGCTCTGGGCGGAACGGGCGCAGGGCGCGAGCAACCGCACCATACTGGACGGCATCGACCGCGCCGGCGTGCGCATCACCGCGCTCACCGACACCGGCGCTCAGGTCCGCGCCGCACAGCGCAAGCCGATGACGCTGGGGCTCAACGGCACGCTCACGATCGGCTTTCTGGTGGTCGTCGGTATCGCGGCCGCAGCATTCGTCGTCGCCGCCGCGATCTCGCTTCGTTCGCGGCAGGCGGAGCTGGCCGTGATCCGTTCGATCGGACTGTCGCGCCGCCGCGTGGTCGGCATGGTGGCGTGGGAACAGCTCCTGATGGCGTTGTCGGCGGTGGTAGCGGGCGTCGTGCTGGGCGCCGCCGCCGGCAAGATCTACGTGCCGACGATGCAGGTGGTAGCCACAGCCGCCGAGCGCGTGCCGCCGTTGCGGGTGGTGGCCCTGCGCACCGACTTCATCCGTCTCTACGCGATCGCCGCGGTGACGGTCACCGCCGGTGCGCTGGTGGTGCACGGCCTGATCGGGCGGATGCGCATCCACCAGGCCATCAAGCTGGGGCAGGAATGATGACGGCGGGCGCGGTGAGGGTGCGTGTGTGGGCGGCAGTGTTGGCCGTGTTTCCGGCGCTCACCGGATGCCTGTTTCCGCGGGAGGAGGAGCCGCTGGCGCCGCCCCTGATACGCCCGGCGGAGGTCAGCTATCAGACGGTGCCGGCGGTGCGCGCGACCATCGAGCAGACCGTGGTGGTGACCGGGCACGTCACCTACCGCACGCAGAGCGCAGTCGCTTTCGAGCGAACCGGTGGCAGGCTCGGCCGGATAGCCGTGGAGTTCGGACAGCGCGTACGCGAAGGCGATCTGCTGGCCGAGCTGCGCAACGACGGCGTGCAGGTTCAGGTGCGGGAGCGGGAGATCGCGCTGCGCAAGGCGGTGCTCCATCACGAGCGGGCGCGGGCGCGCGACGCCGACCGCTTCGAGCAGGAGCTTGCGGCCCTGGACGTGGAGCTTGCCGCACTGCACGTGGAGGTCGCCCGCCGGGATCTGCTCGGCACCGAGTTGCGCGCACCCATGGACGGCATCGTCACTTACACGCTGCCGGCGTCTCCCGGCGATCACCTCGATCCGTTCGTGACGGTCGTGCGGCTCGCCGACCCCGACGAGTTGGTGGTCGAGTACCGCGGCGCCGAGGCCGGCCGCTTCGAGCTCGGTGTGGCAGTCGATCTGACGCTTGGCGCCGAGCAGGTGCAGCACCGCGGTCGCGTGATCGAGACGCCGTCATCGATGCCGCCGGCGCGGCTGACGCAGGAACCCGCGTCGCGTGACCGGGTCCGCATTCGGATGCTCGAACCGCTGCCGGAACTCTACATCGGCCAGTCGGTCCGGGTCGTGCTGACCGAGGAGCGCCGTGAGGACGTCGTGGTCATTCCGCGCAATCTGGTCCGGAGCTATCTGGATGCCGACTACGTGTACGTGCTGGCCAACGGCGACAAGCTGGAGCGGGCTGTCGAGGTCGGTCTGGTGACGGCGAGCGAGGTGGAGATCGTCCGCGGCCTGGACGCCGGCGAGCAGGTCGTCGTCAGGTAGACAAGCGCTATCCGGTACGCAGGTCACCGAGCGCAGCGCGCACGGCGTGGAGGTAGGTGCGGCTAACCGGGATGTCCTGGCCGGTGGTGAGACGCAAGACCGTGCGGCCGTCCTTCTGCATCACGCACTTCATGTAGCGCCTGGCGACCCAGTACGAGCGGTGCACCTGCAGGCCGTGGGCGCTGAGGTCGGCTACCGCATCCGCGAATCTCATCAGGATGAGGCCCGAACCGGCAGGCGTGTATGCCTTCACGTAATGGTCGTCGACCTTGAGGTAGATGAGGTCGGTGCCGAGCTTGCGCGGCAGCCGGTCGAACACCGATCGCGGCTGCGTCAGCGGTGCCGTCGTGCCGCCGGCCATCGGGTTCGAAACGCGCTCCGCCACCCGAGGACCCGACTCGGACGCCTCAGGCGCCTTGGCTCCGGCGTGGTCGGCCAACGGTTTCAGGACGCCGTCATCCTTGCGAGGGTGGAGGAGTTCGCCGTTGCCGGTTGCGCGCGGATGCCGGTTTCGCTCGGCCGCTTCTGCCTGAGCCGGCGCCCCGTTCAGCATGACGCGCTGCAGGACGATGAAGTGGAGCAGAAGCGTGACGGGCATCATTACGGCAAGAACCCGGATGTACGTCATGAACAGACCGGGCGTGCACTCCGGGCGCATCAGGTGCTCGATCGTGCACACGATGCCCGTCGCCGGCACGGCCGCAATCAGCGTGGCCCCCGCCAGACCGAGCGAAGCGGTGCGCGGCGTGCTGTTCCTCAGCCAGTACAGCGTCACCACGGCTACCAAGAAGCACACGGGCCACGCGACGAAGTACCACAGCGACCAGTACTCCAGTCGCCGGATCGGGGACAGCGTCTCGTAGGTGCTGATGGGGCCAATGATGGTGAATACGGCTACGACCGCGGTGAGCGCGGCCAGCGCAACCCGGATCGTGCGGGGCGTGAGCATTTCCCGGTACGCGTATCGCATCGCGTGCGGGCGATCGGCGCCTTCCAGGAACATCGCGAGCTTCCCATCGCCTTTCGGTTCGTGTGTCGAAGGACGGATTACGTCTTCCACGGCAGTCCTCCTCTCGTTCGGCAATTCGTGCCGACGGATCGCTACCGTCAATATAGGAATGCGCTTCCTGAACAGCAAGCTCCGGGAGTAGTGCGAACTCGGTATCAAAAGACGATCGCTGAGACGTGACTGACGCCTGCGCATACCCGTGGTTGTTACGAAATAGCGGAACTTCATCCCGCGTATTTCCCGGTCTCCTTGCGGATATTCATTCCAGGAGCCCATCGGCTCTGCGGGACCCTAATGGATAACGCGCTATCAAACGCGATCGGCCGTTCGTGCGTGCCACCGGCGGAACCGGGACGTCGTTGACGGGACCATCCCGCCCTGTGCTGACGAACTTCCCGTGCCGTTCACGCAGTTCCGCGCCATCCGCGAACGAACCCATGGAAGTCACCCATGCCGTGCGCGTACCGATTGTGCATGGCTACCATGCAAGACGGACCCAACAAGCATCGAAAGCAGCGTGCCCGGCTGTCGCTCCGGCTGTCGCTCCGGCTGGGCGCAATCGTGTGCGCGGGACTTATGACCTGCGCGGGCGCGTTCGCGCAAGCGAACGTGTCACCCAACTGCTCCGGCGATCTGCCCGTCCACCTGCCCGGTTCACCGACCTTCCTCATCGCCGCCCGGGAGCGCGCGGTTACCGAGGGTGAGGATGCGGTCTTCACGATCACCAGACGCGGCGTGCCCGGACCGTGCCAGCGGGTGCGCATGCGCATCTCCGGACACGAGAAGATCATGAGCACGCTCACGCAACGGTTGGAGGTCATCGAGGTCGCGTTTCAGCCGGGAGCGACGACCCGCACCCTGCGCCTCCCGACGGAGTCCGACACGCGCAACGAAGGGGACGGAGAGATCCGCGTGACCATCGTCGGCTCCAGCGGCCTCTCCTACACCATCGGCCACCCCAGCACGGCGGCAGTGCGCGTGCGCGACGACGACATTCCGGAGGTGACCTTCCATGCGGTGTCGCCGGCCGGACTCACGCTCGAGGGAGACACCTGGGTCGGGGATATCCTCGAAGGCAACAAGGTTCGCTTCGAGACCCGTTGCTCGGGCGGATACGCGTATTCGCATCCTCGGTCCTTCCTGCCGCTGGTCGACCATGCGCACGACTTCAACCATCCCGTCCACACGTCCTACAACGTGGCCGCCTTCGCGTTTACACCATGCAACCAGGAGCATGAATTCCCGATCCGGCAGGACCAATCCTATACGGGACCCGCCGGCGGGGAGATTCGCGCCGTCCTGCTGTCCAGCAGCGACATCGAGAGCCGCTGGGTTGACGGCCGGGTCCAGCATGACAGCGGCGGCCTGTTCCACTACTTCGCCTGCTCCGAACGTGACTTCAGCTACTGCCCGCGCTACACCGTCGGTACGCCGAACGCGCTGCGCCTGAACGTGCGCAACACGAACCCGACGGTCACCGTCGCCGCGGCACACGATCAGGTGGACGAGGGCGAGCCGGTCCGCTTCCTGATCACCCGCCACTGGGATCATCCGGCCCTGTTCGACAACGCGCAGCCGGGCGATCCGGCGGTCAAGACACGGATCGGGTATCGCGTGACGCGCGCCGGAACCTACGTTGCCGCCGAGTACACCGGCGACAAGGAGCGGGATGCCTTCAACCTCACGGTGCACGAATACACCGTCGAGATTCCCACCGTGGACGACGCCATGCGGCGCGCCGACGGCACCGTGACCCTGGAGCTGTTGCCCGACTCCTTCGCGGACGTCAACGTCGGTGGCAGCTACGAGCTGTACGAATCGATTCCCGGCATCACGCCGCCCGGGCAGAGCTCCATCCGGGCGACCGTGACGATCAGTGACAACGACCCCGACCCGATCGTGGGCATCACGGACATCGGCGGCGCTGGCGGCGCGAACATCTTTTTCACGGTGTCCTTGAATCACCCGAGCGACCGCCCGGTCACGGTGGAGTGGGTCGTCAGCGACGGCACCGCACCTCCCGACGGGGAACCGGTGGCAACCGGCTCGGTCGCCTTCCCGGCCGGCGAGGCGACGCAGACGATCACGGTGCCGGTCACCGGCACGCCCGGGCACCCCGACCGCACCTACACCGTCATGCTCAGCAACCCGGTGAACGCGGTGTTCGCGGACGACGCGGCCACCATCGAGGCACAGGTGACGATCCAGTATGACGAGCAGCCGGCAGAAGCGCTGCCCGCGCCGACCGTGGCGGCGGTACCCGACACCGCGGGCAACCTGATCGTGAGCTGGGAGGCTCCGGACGGTCCGCCGCCCGCCAGCTACCAGGTGATGTACCGGGAGCGCGGCACCGGCCCGTGGGAGTCGGGGAGCGCGGACGGCCTGCTCAGGCACCTGCCGATCCTCTTCCTGGAGGACGACACCGAGTACGAGGCGCGGATACGGGCGCTCTACCCCGTGGACGCCGGCGTGGACGACTCCGTGCCGCGCACCCCCACCACCTGGTCGGCATCGGGGTTCGGGCGAACCGGGGTGCACCAGCAGGACAGCGAGCCCGTGGTGACGCTCGCGCTCGCCGACTCGGACCCCGCCACCGAAGGCGAGCCGGTGCTGCTCCACATCGTGGTGTCGGAATTGCGCAACTCCTACCAGTGGCACGCTTACTCCGCCGGGATCTCGGTCGGTCTGGAATACGGCTGGCGGACGGGCGGCAACATCCTGCCGTCCAGCTCGCGGTTCGGAGTCGTGCCGGGGGTATTCACGGTGGACCACGGCCTCGGCGGGCATCGCGACTACCGCGTATGGCTGCCCGAATATGCCGCCGACCACGGCCCGTTGACGATCACGCTGCAGCCGGGAGACGGCTACCAGGTGGGCGTGGCCGCGTCGGTGTGCGTGAGCATCCCCGACAGCGAGACCCTGGAGGCAACACCCTGCCCGGATGACGGGGACACCGCCGGGCCGGACTCACCGGCCGGCGACGCGCCCGTGTCGATCGCGGTGCAGGACGCCCGGGCGATCGAAGGCGTGGAGGAGACCATCTCCTTCGAGGTGACCCTCAGCGCTGCCGCGAGCGAGCCGGTGACGGTGGACTGGTCCACGGCGGACGGGACCGCCACGGCGGGCGAGGATTACGTGGCGTCCTCCGGGACGCTCACCTTCGCGGCCGAAGACATGGCGCAGGCCATCGAGGTCACCGTGCTCGACGACGCGCACGACGAGGGCTCGGAGACGTTCGCGCTGCACCTGAGCAACGCCGTGGGAGCGGAGCTGGCGGATGCGGAGGCGACGGGCACGATCGCCAACAGCGACCCCATGCCGCGGGCGTGGCTGGGCCGGTTCGGGCGCACGGCGTGGGAGCACGCGCTCGGCGCGGTGGATGAGCGGCTGCGCAGTGCGCGGACGCCAGCGACCCGAGTGGCGGTCGCGGGCAGCGAGATGACGGCCGCGGGCGCGGACCCCGTTGCCGACGAGCAGGAGATCGCCGCGCTGGCGGCGTGGATCGACAACGGGCACAAAGACCCGCAGGCGCGAGCCATGAGCGGGCAGGAGTTGCTTGCGGGGAGCGAGTTCCAGGTGGCGGCGGCGGCGAGCGAGGACGGTGGCGCGCTGACCGTGTGGGGGCAGGGCTCATACGGGCGTTTTGCCGGTCGAGAGGATGACCTCGCGGTGAGCGGCGACGTCGCCAGCGGGACGCTGGGGGTGGACTACACGGACGGAACGTGGCTGGCCGGTCTGGCGCTGTCGCACAGCTCCGGCTGGGGCAGCTACTCGCAGCCGATGACGAGCGGCGGTGAGGTGACCAGCTTGCTGACGGGTGTCTATCCCTACGTCAGCTACGCGGTGGTGCCGCAGCGGGTCTCACTGTGGCTGGCCGGCGGCTACGGGCTCGGCGGGATGCGCCTGGCGCCGCACGCCGGCGCGCCGCTGGAGACCCGGATCGGGCTGCTGGCGGGTGCCGCGGGCGTCCGCGGGACGGTGGTGCCGGCGTCCGCGAGCGGTGGATTCTCGCTGGCGTTGGAGGCGGACGGCATGCTGCTGCGGGCGGCATCCGAGGCGACCACGGGGCTGGCAGCCACGGCGGCCCAAGTGAACCGGCTGCGGCTGGGACTGGAAGGTACATACGCGCTGGCTCTGAGCGGCGCGGCACGGCTGACGCCGTCGGTCGAGGTTGCGGTGCGACGCGACGGAGGGGACGCGGAGACCGGATTCGGGATCGACGTCGGCGGTGGCCTGAGCTACACGCATCCGGGGCTGGGCCTCTCGCTTGGTCTGAGAGGGCGCGCTCTGGTGGCGCACGAGGCCGCGGAGCCGGCGGAGTGGGGCGCGAGCGGCTGGCTGGCGTGGGATCCGAACCCGGGTTCGGAACTGGGACCGGCGCTGACGGTGAGTCCTTCGATCGGCGCGTCGGCGGAGGGCGGAGCAACGGCGCTGTGGAGCCGGGAGATGTTGGCGGGGCTGGATGCCAACCCGGTGGTCGCGGGCGCTGGCGGCCGCATCGACGCGAGATTCGGCTACGGGCTCGATCTGATGGCAGGCGTGGGAACGCCGTGGGTCGGCATCGGGATGTCCGAGCACGACCGGGAATACCGAATCGGCTACGAGTTCCATGCGGGCCGGCCGTCGGCCACCGACGTTCGGGTCGCACTGGAGGCAAGCCGCCGCGAGCGCGCCGGTGTCGGGGATCCGGAGCACGGCCTGACCGTACGCTCCACGGTGAGCTGGTAGCGCGGCGCCTGCGCTCGCCCTGTGAGCGGGCGCAGGCGTGTACGCGTCCCGCTGGCATGGAAACGGTCCAACCGTGCAATGATGGACCGCTACCGCCATGACGGGAACCACACGAGCCGGCCGGTCGGGGCGCTGCTTCTACGTCTCGCCCCGCGGCGACGACCGCTGGTCCGGCACCGTCCCGGCGCCCTCCGGGACTGCGGGGCGAGGTGCCGACGGGCCGTTCGCGACCCTCGCCCGCGCGCGCGACGCGATCCGGGTGCTCAGGGCCCAGGGATGTGTCGACGGACCGATCGACGTGCTGGTACTGGGAGGCACGTATCGGTTCAGCGAGCCACTCGTGCTGGACGCCCGCGACTCCGGTACGCCTGAGCATCCGGTCACCTACGCCGCGTTTCCGGGCGAGCGGCCCGTGCTGAGCGGCGGCCGGGCGCTCACCGGCTGGGAGCCGTACCGCGGCACGATCGTCCAGTGTGCGGTGCCGTCCGGAACGGCGTTCCGGCAGTTGTTCCATGACGATCGGCGCCAGATCAGGGCGCGCTGGCCGGCGCGCGATCCTGCCGACCCGCGCTACGGCGGCTGGGCGTTCATCGAAGAAGTGATACCGAAGCGCGCGGGCGAGCCCTATCCGCGCACCTTCCGTTGCGGGCCGGAACGGCCGACGCGGCGGTGGGACCGGCCGCAACAGGCGGAGGTCTTCATCCATCCATGGCTGTGCTGGCTGAACGACATCATCCCGATCGAATCGGTCGACGAGTCAGGCACGATCACGCTGACCCGCTTCGCCCACCACGGCAAGCACGAGCTGACGGTGGGCAACCGGTTCATCGTCGAGAACGTGCTGGAGGAGCTGCGCGGCCCCGGCCAGTGGTGCCTGGACGCGGAGGCCGGCACCGTCTACTTCTGGCCGCCCGGCGGCTCGGTCGGGGAGGGCACGGTCGGGGAGGGCACGGTCGTCGCCCCGGTCACCGACCGGATCATCGAGCTGCGCGGGACCGACGGGGACCCCGTGCACGACATCGCCATCACCGGCTTCACCCTCGCGCACACCCGTTCGCCGTTCCCCGACCAACAGCACGCGGAGACCTTCCACTCGCCAGGACTGCGCGGCGGCACCGTCCATCTGGAGCACGCCGAGCGCTGCCGGATCGAGCGCAACACCTTCCGCGCCGTGGGCGCCGACGGCGTCCATCTGGAGGGCTACAACGCCCACAACACCATCGCAGCCAACGAGTTCGCATATCCCGGCGCGTGCGGTGTTTCCGTCGCCAGCAATTCGAAGCAGAACACGGTCACCTGGATGGATCGCGAGGTGGTGGCCGAGCGCACGCGCGAGTACCCGCACTTCATCGGCAACGCGATCCGCAACAACCACATCCATCACAACGGCGTGATCAAGAAGCGCTGCGGCGCGATTCAGGTGTTCGCGATGAACAGCGTCGACAACCTGATCGCGCACAACCTCATCCACGACACCTCCGACAAGGCGGTGATGATGAAGGACGGTTTCGGGCGGATCACCGTCGAATACAACCGCATGGAGCGCCTGGGCCTGGAGTGCGCGGACACCGCTGCGGTCATGTCCGAGTCGTGGTTCGTGCTCGATGATGACCCTGACCTGAGCAAGGGACTGGTGATCCGCAACAACCTGATCCGGGACGTGATCGGCTGCGCCGCCTACGGCACGCCGATGAAGCGCGACTACGTACGCGGCACCAGGGCCGGCGGCAGGATCTGGACACCGTACTTCAATTGGGGCATCTACTCGGACAACACCGGCATGAGCATCGTCGTTTACGGAAATATCGTGGCCGGCACCGTGCTCGGCGGCGTTTCGCTGCCGGTCGGCAACCCCACGAACATCGTGATCGAGAACAACGTCTTCGTGGATGCGCTGGCCAGCCAGGCCGACCTGCAGATCGGCGGCGGTTGGACCAAGGGCGAGGGGGCTTCCGGCAACCGGTTCGTGCGCAACGTCATCCACTACACGACACGGGATGCCGCCCTGTTGAACACCACCGAGCAGACCAGGACCGCCTTCGCCGAGTGCGACTACAACCTGTACCACCCGGCCGAGGGGCAGACGCCCGTGGTGAACGGCGTGCCGGGAGGATCCTTCGACGCGTGGCGGGAGTTGGGGTTCGACCGCCACTCGGTGTTCGCCGACCCGTTGTTCGTCGACTACGCGAACGGCGACTATAGGCTGCGGCCGGAATCGCCGGCGTTCGCGCTCGGCTTTCGCCCGATCGACGTCGATCACATCGGACTGGAATCGCCCGGCGCTGTGGGCGCCGCCGCGGACGCGGCCGCCGTTCGCGCCCAGGGCGGGGGGCGGGCGTGAGCGAGCCTGCGCCGCCGGCCGGCTTCGTCAACTCGGTGGGGCTGCGGCTGCTGCGGGTGGAGCCGCACCCGTTCGATGCGTGGGTGCCCAGCATGCGCCGCCGCGGCGAGCAGCAGGCGCACGGCGGGAAGTCGGACGCCGCGTTCGCGCTGAACCGCCCGCGCGTCCCGGAGATGTCCGAGCTCTCGGAGCCGTACTACCTGGCCGAGCTGCCGGTCACCAACGCCATCTACCGGCGCTTCGTCGCCGAGACCGGCCACCGGCAGCCGGGCGGCGTGGTGATGGACATCCACCGCCGCATGCACGAGGGGGATACCTGGGAGCTCGCCGAGTACGCGGGCGACAGCCTGCCGGCGACCGGCGTGAACAACGAGGACATCGCCGCCTTCTGCGCTTGGCTCTCCGCGCGCGAGGGCCGGACCTACCGCGTGCCCACCATCAACGAATACGAGTTCGCCAACCGCGCCGGCACCGACTCCCTCTTCTGGTGGGGGGCACACCCGGACGTGCGCCGCATGAACTTCGCACTGTCGCGCGTCGGCCATCCGGCGCCGGTCGGCTCCTATCCGGCCAACCCGTGGGGCTTCCACGACCTGCACGGCAACGTCTGGGAGTACTGCGCCGACCGGGACTGGTTCATGGCGATGGGGTCGGCGTTCAACTCGCCGCAGGTCCTCACCGGCGCCGACGCCTGGGGGAACTTCAACCAGGGGCCCAATCTGATGCGGCTGCTGAGCACCGGCTTTCGCCTGGCGTGTGATGGAGGCGAGGGGGCGCGGCGCGGATCGACGGCGGAGCCGACGGAGCCGCATGTCGCGGCGGTGGCGGCCGGCGGCAAAGGCCCGGCGTACCCGGCGCTGGAGATCCAGATCGGCGATCGCATCGACCTGGGACCGGTCGCGACCAACGCCGTCAACATGCTGGCCACCCGCGACGGCACCTGGGTGCTCAACGACAAGCGTTCTACCGACGGCGGGCGGACGTGGCAGCCGTGCCTGCAGCTCGGCGAGGCGAAGTGCCAGCTCCGCGACGGCACGGTACTCGCCGTGCTCGGACCCGATTCAGGCGGCGGCCCCTGCCGGATCGACGAGCCGCTGTCCGGTCAGGGCCGGATCGCGCTGGGCCGCTCCACCGACGACTGGGCCACGGTCGAGGAGATCGCCGCGCCGGTGCACGTCCCGCTGGGCCGGCAGTTCCTGCCGGTGCGTGGCTTGGTCGAGCTCGACGACGGCCGCCTGCTGCTGACCATGTACGGGCACCTGGACGGCGACCTGATCCGCGAGGACTCGCCGGTGGCCTTCGAGTTGGACCCGGAGTGGATCAAGACGCGGGTCATCCTGGTCGAGTCCAGCGACGGCGGGCGGAGCTGGCGGTACCGATCGACGGTCAGCTATCGCCCCGATTTGACCAGCGAGGGGCAGAACGAGAGCGACCTGCTGGTCCTGCCGGACGGCGATCTGATCGCGGTGATGCGCACCGGCATCCATGGCACGCGCGATCCGCATGGCCGGGAGTTCCTGGACCAGCCGGTGCTGATGGCGTGGTCCACGGACCAGGGCCGTACCTGGACGGAGCCGCAGCGCATCCACGTCGGCGACCGCCTGATCACGGGCATCTATCCGCGCCTGCAGCGCACCGCCGCAGGCGTCCTGGCCATGCTGCGCGCGCGCCCCGACGGCAGCGTCGTGTTCAGCCCGGACGGCGCCGGCTCGCTCTGGACCGACGAGGTGTTCCACTACCGGGCCGATGAAAGCCACCGTCACGCCGGCATGCAGGACCTGATCCCGGCCGGCCCGGACACCGTGCTGGTGACCGACCTGATCATCGACAATGCCGCCGAGCGCCGCTATCACGTCGAAGGCGTGCCGATCACCGTCACCAAACGGTAGTCGTGTCGTAAGGAGAGTACATGGAAGAGAATGGCCGGTCTGACTGGTATGACGATTACGCTGAAGACAAGAACGAACTGCACAGGCTGGCACCCTACCGATGACGGAGAAGCCAAGCGCTACCTCGCAGAGCAAAGCCGCGGAAGGGGATCTCTGTTTTCGCGATCTGTTTGCACGTGTCGATAAGGAGTTCTCGAGATACTCCGCTCCGGTCGTAGAGCTGGGCGACAAATTCGTCGAAGCCCTGATCGTGAGCGCAATGGCAAAGTGCCTCGACTTCAATATCGCTGCCCACGATGTTAGCGAAGGCTCACTTGAACCGTTTTTCCTCGCGGCGAATTGTCGGTCTATTTGTGAAGAACTGATATATGTCGCCTTTTTCCGGTCGCTCGATAGCCAGGGAGCGAATGAAGTGGCTATAGCCATTTACGAGGTGATGCACCGAAAGAGTGTTCTGTCCCAGACCCGGTTCTTCGCCACGAATAACTCTCTACAGCCTACGCATGGTGGGCTCGTCCCGGCCACAGAACAACAGCAAAGCCTTCGTAGTGCTGAGCAGCGGCTAAACCAACTGTGGTCTCGGCATGGATTCTCGGCGAAACGCACAACCGTCAGAGACGTGTCGCGACGGGTTCGCCTGAACACGACCTACGACTACGTATATCACATGACCTCGAATTACGTTCACTTCAATCCGACCCATCTCTTCAAGATGGGCTGGGGGCCGATGGAAGGCCCGTTCACTTTCTCGGTGAAACACTTTGACAAGTACTACAGGCATGTTGTGCGCTTCTTGGGTGCAATGCTCTTTACGGGGTATGTCTTGATGTTTCCCAAGAGACTGTCGAAGGATCTCTCGAAGGAGTACATAGAGATTGTGACAACGACACTCGAATCCAAGATTAGGTGGCCAGAGATAGTCACGTTCGAAGAGATGAATCAACAGCCGCCCACGAACATGCTACATCGGGCTCTGATGACGACGTTGAGAAAAGAGGATGACGGAGCTTTCTCGGGTATCCTTGAGGAGCTGAAATCGTTGGCGAAGAGTGCGCAATAGACGCGAGGACGCTCCGCACGGGAAGGCTATGAAGAACGTAGTTGAATCATCGGCTATAGCGGCGAGTCTTGGGTACATTCATTACGATGAGCAGCGATCGAGGTCATACGGAGGCCCCCTCGAGTCCACGCTATTCGGTCTGGATACATTCAGATTGCGATGACACAGATCTTCTTTAACCGCACAGATTGGGTGCGATGACCGACAGCTTTGAGACCTTGACGGACGCGGCGCGCAAGGTGATCGCGGGCTGCCCGTGGACGACGGCGCGTACCGTGGAGCAGTACGTCGCGTACATAGGCAGTGAGTCGGACGAGCTCCTGGCCGCCGTCGCGAACGGGGATCGGGAGAACGTCAAGGAGGAGCTCGGCGACCTGCTGTTCGACGTCGTGGTCTGCATGCTGTTGGCGGAACGCAGCGGTTCCTTCCAGGCGCACGAGGTCATGGACGACGTGGTCGCCAAGATGCAGCGCCGCAAGCCGTTCGTGTTCGACGGAACCCGGGTCACGGTAGAGGAGGCGAAGCGGCAGTGGGCACAGGAGAAGGCGAGGGAGAAACGGGCGCGGTGAGCGTCGCCCGGGCCCGCCGGCCATGCTACGGTGCCGGCATGGCTCAAGCGGACCTGTTGAAGCGTGCCGGACGCATCTTCGTCGGCGGCACGATGGGCGAGTTTCACCTGCCGGACGGCGTCTCCATGGTGTTCGTGCGCGCTCAGGGCAGCAAGCTCTACGACGCCGACGGGCGCGAGTACGTCGACTTCCTGAACGGCAGCGGGCCGATGATCCTCGGCCACTGCCACCCGGCGGTGGTGGCAGCGGTGGCCGAGCAACTGCAGCTCGGCACCACCTACTTCGGCGTCAACCAGAAGGTCATCGAGCTGGGCGAGCGCATCGTCGACGCCGCGCCGTGCGGGGAGAAGATCCGCTTCGTGGCCACCGGCTCCGACGCCGTCACCTTCGCCGTGCGCATGGCACGCGCCTACACCGGTCGCCGGCGCGTGCTGCGCTTCGAGGGCGGCTGGCACGGCGTTAGCGACTTCGCGCTGCACGGAGCCAAGCCGCTCAAGCCCAGCGACTACCCGCACGCCACGCCCGACGCCGCCGGCCTGCCCGCGGCGATGTCCGACGATCTGCTGCTTTCGCCGTTCAACGACCCGGCCATGGCGCGGGAGCTGATCGAGCGGCACGCCGGCGAGCTGGCTGCGGTCTGCGTGGAGCCGCTGCAGCGCTGCATCCGTCCCAAGCCACCCTTCCTTCAGACCCTGCGCGAGCTCACCGCCGAGCACGGCATCATCCTGATCTTCGATGAGGTGGTGACCGGCTTCCGCATCGCCTGGGGCGGCGCGCAGGAGCGGTACGGCGTGGTCCCGGATCTTGCCGCCTACGGCAAGACGATCTCCGGCGGCCACCCCAACGCCGCAGTCTGCGGCCGGGCCGACGTGCTGGAGACCGTGAACCCGTGGCGGGCGCTCGACGACCCGCAACGCACCTTCGTGTCCGGGACCTTCAACGGCAACCCGATCTCGGCGGCCGCGGGCCTGGCCACGCTGAACGTGCTGGCCGAGCCCGGCACCTACGAGCGCCTCTACGCGATGGCCGACCGCATCCGCGCGGAGGTCGAGGCGATGGGGCGCGAGTTCTCCATCCCGCTGCTGGTCGGCGGCGATGGGCCGGTGCTGCAGGTGCTGTTCACCGAGGCGGACGACATCGCCAACTACGAAAGCATGCTGTACGCCGACAAGGAGCGGGCGTTCCGCTTCGGCGTCGGCATGATCAGGCGAGGCTTCTTCGTCAGCCCGTACGAGAAGATCTACCTGTCGACCGCCCACACCGACGAGGATCTGGACCGCGCGCTCATCGCCATGCGCGAAGTGCTGAAGGAGCTGCCGGAAGCGGCATGAAGGCCGTCGTCAAGACGCGCCCGGAGCCGGGCAACGTCGAGTTGCTGGACGTCCCCGAGCCCACCGCCGGTCCGGATCAGGTGGTCATCCAGGTCCACAACGCCGGCATCTGCGGGACCGACATCCACATCCTGAAGAGCGAGTACGTGATCGACCCGCCGGTGGTCATGGGCCACGAGGTGTGTGGTGAGATCGTCGAGGTGGGCCCGGACGTCACCGGGTTCGCCGTGGGCGACCGCGTCACCGTCAACCCCTCGGCGGCCAGGCCAGCAATTCTCGGTGAGCGGCAGGTAGCGGCGTGTAGGGCGGTCTGACGGTAGTGGTACGGCCCAAGTGGAGGCGAGCGAGCACTTTGGCAGGCGCGCCAGTGGCCACACAACCGGGTTTTTCAGGATCAAGCCCTGCGGCGCGCCGCTGCCGTGGCCGGTAGAGGCACACCGGAGGTTCCGGGCGCAGGTTTCGCGGCGCGGTGGGCGCGCGTGCGGCAGCCGCAGGCGGCATGCAGGCAACGGGTTCAGGGACTACTGGGGCTGATAGGTTGGCAGCGGCTCGGGTGGCGAGTTCATGCGTGCCAGCACCTGGTCCCAGGAGGTGAACAGGAACAGCCGGAACGCCGAGCGCACCTCGTCCCAGAACCCGCGCCGGGAACTGAAGAAGGTGCGCACCCGCTGATACAGCCCATCGACCAGATCGAAGATCTGGTGCATGAAGAACGCCAGCAGGTTGAGCACGAAGAACGCCTCCGAGAGGTGCTGGTGGCCGTGGCCGAAGTTGTGCTCCAGGTGGTAGCCGTGGTTCTTGAGGGTGTTGAACCCTTCGTTCTCGATCTTCCAGCGCGCCCGCGCGGCGCGCACCAGTCCGACGATGTTGTCGGTGGTGGGCACCAGGTCGGTGACCCACGCGTTCTGATAGGTAACCTTGCCGTCCTTGACGATGCGGAACTGGATGAAGTTGATGAGCGGAGCGTCGGGGTTGCCGTTCAGCGGTAGATCGGTGACCCACTCGTACTCCCTGCGTTCGCCGCGGTGGTCGGTAGCGTGACGGTTCAGCAGGTTGGCGCCGCGCAGGCCGGCGACGTCCTGGTAGAGGCTGCGATGGTCACCGGGCTTGGCGACCAGCAGGAATGAGAAGCGCGCCGCGCAGAGCTGCTCGACGAACGGTTGCTTGGAGTACAGGCTGTCGGCGACGATAATTGCCGCCATGCGCGGATAGTCGGCGCGGAGCCGCTGAAGCATGCGGTAGCCGGCGTTCAGTTCGCAATCCTGCTTGCGGTACGTGGCGCCGTCGGCGTCACTGTTGCGTACGAACTCGGGAGCGAGGGGCAGCACCTGGGGCTTGTCGGGGTGGACGATGGCCGCCTGCAGGATGTCATGGTGGTAGGACGTGATGCCGCGCGAGGTGGTGCTCAGGCAGTGCTTGCAGTGGACGGACTCGGAGCTGAAATAGCGTGAACCGTCGAGGGTGATCAGATAGCGGGCGTCGAACAGTTGGTAGTGCTGGAGCCACTTGGCGCGCTGCAGGCGAGCGATCCAATCGGCGAAGCAGGGCAGGATGCGAGCATAGTCATGGCGGTCGAGCAGATCGCGGAGCTGCGAGTCGGAGGGCAGTTCACCGACGCCGAAGGTGGCCGAGAGGTTGTTGGTTTGCAACTGGCGCTGGAAGCGGCGCTGGAACTGCAGCAGCGAGGGGTCTTGGACGTAGAACAAAGCCAGAGCGCTGAGGTAGCAGTCGCGCAGGGCGTAGCGGATTTTGCCTGGTTGGCGTGCGTCGACGATACCGGTTACGTAGTCGGCGATCGAGTCGACGAGGGAGCGGAAACGAAGTAAATTCGGGCCTCTCCGCAATCCCCTGGCCATGCGAAGACAGCATGACGAGGAAGACGAGAAATGTCTAGTCCTGTAACTCGTTCAACTGCAATGAGATACATGACAGGGTCTGATCTGCCCTCATCGGAACCGTGTCACCATGTCGATTCTCATCTCATTCGCCGAGAATTGCTGCGGCCAGGCTGTGTGGGACCTGCCGCTACTGCCGCGCCGGCGCACCGTTCTTCTGCATCGACCGCTCCTCGCTCGGCAGCAGCCTCGACGGCGGCTTCGCCAAGTACTGCGCGGCCCGCCAGGGCATCCTCTTCCGGGTTCCGGACGGCCTGGACTCCACGGTGGGCGCGCTGAGCGAGCCGCTGGCCTGCGTCTATCAGGCGGTGGTGGAGCTCACCGAGATCAAGGCGGGCGAGCTCGTCGTGGTGACCGGTCCGGGGCCGATCGGGCTGATGGCGCTGCTGCTGGCCAAGGTGCGCGGTGCGCGGGTGATGGTGCTCGGCACCGGCGCCGACGCCGTGCGGCTCCGCTGCGCCGCGAGCCTGGGCGCCGACCTCGTCCTCGACGTGGAGCGGGAGGACGCGGCCGCGGTCGTGGCCGACCTGACCGGGGGCTACGGCGCCGACGTGGCGCTGGAGTGCTCGGGAGCTGCCGGCGGCGCCGCCCAGTGCCTGGAGCTGCTCAAGAAGGAGGGCTCCTACACGCAGGTGGGGATCTTCGGCGCGCCGATCCAGGTGAACCTGGACGCGGTGGTGATCAAGCAGCTCCGCGTGCAGGGCTCCATCTGCCACACGTGGCAGACCTGGGAGCGCACGATGGCGTTCCTGGACTCGGGGGCTATCGACCTGACCCCGCTGATCTCCACCCGCCTGCCGCTCACCCGCTGGCAGGAGGCGTTCGACGGCGTCATGGCCAAGCGGTCGATCAAGACCCTCCTGTACCCCGACGACTGACCGCGTCGTGAGGCTGGCGCTACTACGCCACACTCGGTTCAGTGTGCGACCTCAAAGGTCGGCGGGCAGGGCAGGGGGCCCTTACCGGAGGAGCGGACGGGCTTGAACTTCTCTCGGGCAGAACTGGCCGGGGACCTCATTGCCTCAACGGGACATCCACTTGAAAAGAAAGTGATGCCTCATCCAAACATCCACTCAAGAGCAGGTGGCGGTAAAGGGCGTGGGGGCGCAAGGGCCAGCATCCCCATGAGCGGGGTAGGCAGCTCACTCGTCGAGTTTGCCCCACGCCCCGGCCGTCTCCTACCTTCCCGGCATGAACGACACCAAAGTCATCGTCCAGGTAGCCGTCGTCAGCGGCGACACCATCAAGTTCGGCCAAGCCTACCGGCTGCTGGGCGGCATGATGACGCCCGGCAGTGGACAGGAGGCCCTCGATATGATCGAGCTCGGCCTGAAAAGCGGGCACTTCCCTCTCGTGAGCACCGACCAACCAACGCCGGACATCATCGAATACGGAGGCGTGCGCTACGTCCCGGAGAGCTGAGGGACTGGCGTCCCAGCACGTGGCAGAGACCTGGGAGCGTACGATTGCCTTCCTGGCGTCGGGAGCATCGATCCTATCCCCGCTGATCCATCCGCCTGCCGCTCGCTGGCAGAAGGCGTTCCACGGCGTGATTGCCAGCGGTCGATCAAGACCTTCCTGTACGACTGACCGGCGGTGGAGGCGGCTCCGGAGGCCCTACCAGATGCGGCTGAGATCGAGACGGAAGCCGGGCAGGACCGGGGTGCCGTCGACGCCGTCGGGATCGTTCAGATCGTCAACGTCCGCGCTGGGCCGGTAGACGTACACGTGGCGTGCGACCGGATCGATCAACCAGCCGAGCCGCAGGCCGTTCTCAAGGTATTCGCCCATCTTCGCCTGCGCGGCGGCAAGCGTGTCGCTTGGCGACAGCAGCTCGATCGCGAAATCGGGGCACAGAGGGAGAAAGCGTTCCTGCTGCTCCTGCGGCACAGCCGTCAGGCGGTCGCGTCGAATCCACGCCGCATCCGGCGCCCGAACTGCGGAATTGGGCAGAATAAATCCGCCCGAGGACTCGGTTGCCACACCGGTTCCGTCGCGCTCGGCCCACCGACCCAGTTGGAGGACGATGCGCAGGTTGATGTGGCTGGTCCGAAAGGACGCCGGCGCCATGATCAACAGGTCTCCCTGCGCGGTACGCTCGATGTCGAGGTCGCTGTTGAATCGACAGAACTCATAGAACTGACCGTCCGAAAACAGACCGAGTGGCCGGATGCGAACGGGGAAGCCGCGCGCAGCCTGCGGCGCCTCAACGGTTGCCGGCGCCGGTGTGGTAGCTGTCATGCCGATTTCGTGAGCCACTGATCGCCCGAGTCTACTCCCACGGCACGCGCTTGACAAACCTGACACTGCCCTGGTCGGGGGAGTGACGCTTGCGGCCCAGGGAGGTGGGCGTTGGTCGAGACCATCGTGGGAGTTGGGGTGGTCACCGGCCAAGTCCGAACGTTTTGGTGGCGCTGCTGTTGGCAATGGTGCAGCGCTGGTGAATGCTGCTCTCAGCCCTGGCGCGCCGATGACATACGGCTCCGTTGCGCATGCAGCCTGGGGACCGATGTCCGGCTCGAAGCTTCGGTAGCGGCCGGCCTTGCCGTGGTCGGGAGCCGTTTCCGAGGAGGATCCCTACCCCAGGTGTCCGCCTTGAAGGCACTGGTTCGGCGATCTGGACGCGATCTCCATCCGGCGCTGCTGGCTCGGTACCAGAAGGCGTTCGACGGGGTGCCGATCAAGCGGGCGACTGAGATGCGGCTGTACCTCGATGTTGCAGGGCGTTCCGGGAGGCTACATAATTCATGCTCAGATCGAGGACGGTAGTTGCTGCATCGAGCGTCGGGGACGCCACCACGTGGATAGTCGACGCTGGAACGAAGTGTGGAAAGACGGCTGGTCCGATGGTTGACGAAGTACGGAGCGCTCTGTCTACCACGAAGAAGTCGATAACGGACTTCCTAATAGATGCAGATCAAGACACTCTGGGAGGGGAAAGATATGTCAGATCAGAATCTGCGTGTAAGACGCCGCAGCGTCGCTGATTTCGTAAAGATCCATCTGAAGAGCTGGAGAACGATAGGGCCAATAGTCGAAAGTAGAGCGCTACTGAAGAGCCTCGCTACCGGGAGCTGCGTGCCGTGGGAACTTGAGCAGTCAAGTAACGATCCTTGGGACATCGAGTACGACAATGAAGGTGCGGGCGCCGTGCTCCGGTGGCACGACGGACAAGAGTGCCGGTTGACCGACGGTTAGGAACGGTTACACGCTTACACGCATTTCAAGACTTGGGAGCATTTATCTCTCGTAATGCTGGCCTACTGTCGGCCGGTGCAGCTTGCTTCGGTTCTTGATGGATTCCGTACGGACTCTTTGCCAGTTCAACGCGCCGAGAATATGCGGGACTGGCACTAGTGGATTGACGGAGACCGAGCATCGCGAGCCCGCCAAGCGGGCCAGAAGTCGCACCGGTCGAGCCGAAGATGCGCGCCGTGCCCGCGTCATCCTGCTGCTCGCTGAAGGACTCACGTGGGATGTGGTGTGCGAACGCGCGGAGTGCAGCCGCGGCTTCGTGGCGATGTGGGGACGACGCTTTCGGGCCGAACGATTGGCCGGGTTGTACAGCCGACACCGCGGTCAGAAGCCGTTTCGCTGCACGCCGAGCGTGGAGGCGAGGATCCTCAAGAATCTCCGCGTCGTGAAGTGGCATTACGTTGATCCCAGAATAAGCGATAACACGCTGGATGGGCTACGAGTGCGAGACATTCGGGGCATCACGGCGGGATTGGCAGAGTTTATGGGCATCGATCGTGGCGTTGGGCGCCATGGGTGGGGCAGAAAGGCAGCTAGCCAGCCGGCTGGTAGATCGAGAATCGACATCCCGCTATGTGCGCGCCGATCCTGCCTGACCTGCCGCTGCCTCAGGGCACACCGATCCCTCTCAACGGCGTTGCCGGCAGCCTGCTCAGAGCGCCGCCACCCGCGCCAGCGCGGTGCCGAACCGCTGGTAGTATTCGCCGGGAGGCAACCTCAGCACCACCGTGTCGCGCCCGCTCTTGGCCACCACCCCCGCTTGGTTGATCCACAGATACAGAAACCGCTTGCACCGCATCACCGCCCCGTCGCCAAGACGCAACAGATTCAGCATCCACGTCTTCAGGTTCCACGCCAGCGCAGCGATCAGAAAGTACGCCTGATTGGCCGCCAGCACTCCCGTCGGCACGTGCGACAGCCCCAGTCCGTGCTTGAAGTCCTTGATCAGGTTCTCCTGGTTGCCGCGGCCCTGCGCGATGCTCAGCACCTCCGCGTCGCTGCGCTTCGAGTTGGTCACCACGATGTAGTAGGCGTACTTGCGTAGTCCATCGTCCAGGCACAGTTGCTGGTCGTCCTTGTCGATGACCGGCGTGCGCTTGATCACGTACCGATACGACTGCTTCCATGTCGATGGTCGAAACTCGATCGAGGCGACCTGCGGTTTGCCTTTGAACCACGTGTCGGGCCTGCGCGCCAGCGTGATCTGGCGCTTGCGGTTATCGCGCCGCTGGCGCTGCTTCCCGCTGCGGCCACCTCGCTGCATCTGCTTGCCCTCGAAGGACTTCCAGTCGCTGTCGGGAATCGCGTGCACCGCCTTCAGCAGATTGCGCCGCTGCTCGGCTACGATGAAGAATTCCACCTCGCGCTCCGCGCAGATCTTGACGATCTCCTGATCGTAGAAGCCTGAGCCGGCGCGCATGCGCACGCTGGGAAAGTACCTGCTGACCCGTTCGATCGTCCCCGGCAGTACTTCCGTGGTGCCTGCACTCGTGTAGGTGCACCCTTCCCGCAGCCCCTGATAGAGCACGTCGCCGGTCTCGGCCAGCGTCGCGTACAGCACGTTGTAGCACCACTTCTTGTCATGGGCGAAGTCCGCTCCTTCCTTCTGCTCGCCATACACCTCATGATTCGAGGAGTCCCAGTCCAGGGTCGCCACCGTGCGCCTGCGCCGCGGCAGCAACGCAAAGGAAGCCTGCTGGATCGCCTCGATCACCTGCCGCAGCTTGCGCAGCCGGCGCGGCTCCTGGGCCTTCGCCTCATCCTTCTCGTGCCTGAAGCGTGCCAGAAAGTCGCCGACGGTCGTCGCATGCGGGATCTGCTCGGTGCCCAGCACCCGTAGCAGCGCCGGATCGTCTGCCAGCCGGTTGATGTCGTTGAGCGTTTCACCGCCGCTCAGCAGGTTGTAGATCAACGTGAGGATGTGATCCGACTCGGCATACGGCTTGTGGCGCCGCAGCACGCGCAGTCCGGCGTTGATCGCCCGCGCGATCCCGAGCCGCTCGATGAGTTGCCGTATGATGAGGATGCCCGAGCAGTTCAGCAGCGGTGCGCCGCGATGCTCCTGAACGACCAAGCGCGGGTTGGAGAATCGTCCTTGACATGAGCGGTCGCTATGATATCGTTGTTTCTGCATCTGATTGCATCCTCCTTGGTGCCGGTATGGGTTTGTTTAGCTGCTTCCCATTACGGCACTTAGGAGGATTTCTTTCAACCCCTCAAGATCTATCGCTTATTCAGGGGTTGATCTATCACGCCACATTGGTGCATGAATGCGCGTTACAGTCCACTAGCTACTGCAGAGCTATCTTCTGGTAGCAGTGACGATGCTGTCCGTACGGATGAACTGACGGGTATCCGCGTTGTAGGTCACTCCAGACATCTCAATCCGCAGCCTGTTCGACGACGGGAACGAGTACTTCCCCACGCCCTGCTCGCCGGTCGCTGCGTCCTCGAGATGATCGAACGTGCTGACGAGATCCGCCGTTGTCACCGTGAATGTGATCCTGCCCCGAGCCTCATCTAGAGTATAGGTCCCTTCCGATCGGTTCACAATGGCGAGGCACGGCGGGGAACATACCTCGGAGTATCGCCCATTGCCGATGGTCAAAGTGATATTCGATAGCTCCGCGAGGTCGATGACGACACCGGGGATGGTCGAGTACGTTACAAGATACTCATCTACCAGCCATGTCCCTTCTATGGCTGATCCGTTCGGGTCCATTTCGCAGGCGCCGAGGAGTGCCACCAACGAAGCGATCAGCAGTGCTGTTGATAGGGCCTTCGTCATTCATTCGTCCTTTTGCTCGACATAGGTGCCGGGCCGTTGTTTCCACGCGATACGCCTGAAGGCGTGACGTTCCCACCTATTCGGCCCTGCGCTGCCGGGAGCTACCCGGAACGCTGGCGGGCGTTATTCAGCGGGCGACCCGACATGCGGGCGCATCGCGTGGAACAGAAACAGGCTACACCGATGACCACTATCCGCGCAAGCGAGGGCGCGGTGCGATCCGCAGGAGTTGGAGGGCGACGCTATGGGAGGCCTTTTTCCAGCCAGGTTGCCGCGGCGTCGCGGCGGACGATCTCCTTCACGTCCTGGTAGCCGGCGTGCCGGGTGAGCTCCAGCGTGTCCGGGGCGAGGCGCCGCTGGATGGCTTTGGGCGGGTCGGCGCTGCGCGTGTACTGGGGCACGTAGCGCAGGACCAGGATCATGCGCATGCGGTCCCGCGGTTTCCACGGCAGCGCCCCGTGGGTGACCAGCTCGTTCATCACCACCATGTCACCGGCTCGCGGGGTGATGTTCAGGACGCCCTCCGGGAGCCCGTCGAGGGTCTCGATCACGCCGTGGTTGAACAGCTCCGACGGCCGCTCGAACATCGACTTGTGGGAGCCTGGCACCACGAGCAGCCCCCCGTCGCCCGGGTGGACGTCGGTGAGATAGGGAAACACGACCGTGTGGTCGCAGAAGATCCGGCCGTCACGTACCTCGTAGCGGATCGCGTCCCAGCCGAAGTCGTCGCGGGCGCAGTGCAGCCGCATGGCCTGTGACGTGTCCTCCGATGCGGCGTTGACCTGCAGCGTCCCGCTGGCCAGCCGCGGGCGCCCGCGGGTCAATTCCTTGACGATGGGCCAGATCGATGGATGCATGGCGAGCCGCTCCAGCGCGGCATCGAACGCGAAGCCGTGCAGAAAGCGCTTGCCGTCGACGTCGAAACCGTCCGGCAACTCCTCGGGCGGCGTGGCCACGTAGCGCTCGGCCGCCGTCCGCGCCGCGGTCAACTCCTCGGCGGAGAGCGCGCTGCGGAGGTGGAGATAGCCGTGCAGATCGAACCGGTAGCGCTGCTCGGCCGTCATCATGGCGATTGTCTTGCCGGCATCCGCCGGACGGGTCGCTGACGGCACCGTACGGCGCCGCCGCGACCCGAAAAGGCTCTATCTGACAGCGGCGGTCAGCGCGCGGCGCACGAACACCTTGGCCAGATGGCGCCGGTAGTCCTCATCCGCGAACAGGTCGGAGAGCAGCTCGCGTCCGTCGGCGGCCTTGGCTGCCGCGGCCTCGATGGTGGCCGAGTCCAGCGTCGCGCCTTCCAGGCTGGCCTCCACGCCGGCGTCCCGGAACGCGGCGGTGGCCACACCGTTCAGCGCCACGCGTGCGCTCGTGCAGCGGCCGCCGGCCGTCGCGACCGACACGGCCGCGCCGCACACCGCGAATCGGGATGCGGGATGCGGAAACTTCTGGTAGCTGCTGCCGGCGTCGCCCTGGTCCGGCACCTCCACGGCGGTGACGATCTCGCCGTCCTCCAGCGCGGTGGCGTACAGGTCGACGAAGAAGTCGGCCGCGGCGATCTGCCGGCTGCCGTCACCACCGTTTGTGGCAGGGCCGCGCACGTGGATCACGGCGTCGGACGCCAGCAACGCGGCCGGGTAGTCGGCCGCCGGGTCGGCATGCGCGACGCTGCCGCCGATGGTGCCCATGTTGCGCACCTGCACGTCACCGATCACGGCCGCCGCGGCGGCCACCAGCGGCGCGCGCGCTCCCACCAGGTCGCAGGCGGCAATCCTGGCATGGGTGGCGGCGGCGCCGATGCACACGCCGCCGGCGCTTTCCGCGATCGCGGTCAACTCGTCGATGCGGCTGATGTCGATCAGGGTGCCGGGCCGGTCGAGCCGGAGCTTCATGGCCGGCAGCAGGCTGTGTCCGCCGGCGAGCAGCCGGGCGTCGCCGTCGGATTCGCCCAGCAATTGCAGCGCTTCGTCGACCGATGCGGCGCGTCGATACGCGAATGTCGCGGGAATCACGTGGTACCTCCGTTAGCGGCGTGCATGGCTCGCCAGACCCGTTGCGGCGTGAGCGGCATCTGCAGGTCTCGCACGCCCAGATGCCAGAGCGCGTCGACGGCGGCGTTCACCACCGCCGGCGTGGAACCGATCGTGCCGGTCTCGCCGGCGCCCTTGACGCCCAGCGGGTTGATCGGACATCGCGTCTCGGTGCGGTCCACCTCGTAGGACGGGACATCGTCGGCCCTCGGCATCGCGTAGTCCATGTAGGAGCCGGTCAGGAGCTGGCCGTCGTCGTCGTAAGCGGCCGCTTCCAGCAGCGCCTGGCCGACGCCCTGCGTGATGCCGCCGTGCACCTGTCCGTCGACGATCATGGGGTTGATCACCAGGCCGACGTCGTCGACTGCCACGAACCGCTTGAGGCGGACCTGGCCGGTGTCGGCGTCGATCTTGACCACGGCGATGTGGGTCCCGAACGGGAAGGTGAAGTTCTCGGGGTCGAAGAACGACGTGAACTCCAGCCCCGGCTCCACGCCGTCCGGGTAGTTGTGCACGGTGTAGGCCTGCGCGGCCACGTCCTGGAAGCTCACGCCGCGGTCGGTGCCGCGCACCTTCCATCCGCCGTCCACGTACTCCAGGTCCTCGGGCGACGCCTCGATGAGGTGGGCCGCGATCTGCGCCCCCTTCTCCCTGATCTTGCCCAAGCCCACGGCAATGGCGCTGCCGCCGACGGCGATGCTGCGCGAGCCGGCGGTGCCGTTGCCCATCGGGATCATGTCGGTGTCGCCATGCACGATCTCGACATCCTCCATCGGGATGCCCAGCCCGTCGGCGACCACCTGGGCGAAGGTGGTGACGTGGCCCTGTCCGTGCGAGTGGGTGCCGGTGAACACCGTCACCTTGCCCGAAGGCTGCACGCGGACGGTGGAGCTCTCGTAGAAGCCGCCGCGCGCGCCCAGCGCGCCGGCCACCTTCGACGGAGCCACGCCACACGCCTCGATGTAGCTGGAGAAGCCGACGCCGATCAGCCGTCCTTCCGCCCGCGCGGCTTCCTGCTTGGCCCGGAACGCGGGAACATCGAACACTTCCAGCGCGCGATCCAGGGCGCCCTCGTAGTTGCCGCTGTCGTAGACCATCGCCACCTGCGTCTGGTAACCCTCCTGGGTCACGCCGTCGAACGGCGGGATGAGGTTCTTGCGGCGCAACTCGGCGGGATCGGTGCCGGTCTCATGCGCGGCCGTGTCGACCAGCCGTTCCAGCAGGTAGGTCGCCTCCGGCCGGCCGGCGCCGCGGTACGCGTCCACCGGCGTCGTGTTGGTGAAGGCCGCGGTGACCTCGACATGGACCGCCGGGGTCGTGTACTGGCCCTGCAGCAGCGTCCCGTACAGATACGTGGGAATGGCCGGCGCCACCAGCGACAGGTAGGCGCCCATGTTCGCCTGGGTGCGCACCCGTAGCGCCAGGAACTTCCCGCCGGCGTCCAGCGCCAGATCGGCCCTGGTGACGTGATCGCGGCCGTGTGCGTCGGTCATGAAGCTCTCGCTGCGCGATGCCGTCCATTTCACCGGCCGGCCGATCTTCCTGGCGCACCAGGTGACGATCGCCTCTTCCGGGTAGTGGAAGATCTTGCTGCCGAAGCCGCCGCCGACGTCCGGCCCGACCACGCGCAGCTTGTGCTCGGGAAGCCCCAGCACGCCGCCCATGACCGCACGGATCGTGTGCGGGTTCTGGGTCGAGGTGTACAGCGTGGATCGCCCCGAGGCCGCGTCGAAGTCGGCCAGCGTCGCCCGCGGCTCGATGGCGTTGGGGATGAGCCGCTGGTTGCTGAACTCCAGGGTGGTGACGTGGGCCGCGCCCGCGCACGCCGCGTCGGCGGCCTCGCGGTCGCCAAGGTCCCAGATGAAGGCGAGGTTGCTCTTCGCTTCCGGGTGGACCTGCGGCGCCCCTTCGGCGATCGCCTGCGGCACCTCGGTCACCGCCGGCAGTTCGCGGTAGCTCACCTCGACCAGCTCGGCTGCGTCCTGTGCCTGTTCCATGGTCTCTGCGACCACACAGGCGACGCCGTCGCCGACGTAACGCACCGTGCTGGACGCCAGCACCGGGTGCGGCGGCTCGTTCATGGGCTCGCCGGTGTTGAAGTCGACCGCCCACGCGCACGGCAAGCCGCCGAGCCCGTCAGCCTCGACGTCCGCGCCCGTGAACACCGCGACGACGCCGGGCGCGGCTGCCGCGGCGGCGATGTCGACGCTCTGAATCTCGGCATGCGAGTGGGGGCTGCGCACGAACGCGCACCAAGTCATGCCGGGGAGCTGGATGTCGTCCGTGTACCGGCCGGCGCCGGTGATGAACTTCTGGTCCTCGACGCGCCGGACCGGTTTGCCGATCTGTGCCGTAGCCATGACCGCCTCCTACGTCACGGTACCGGCAGCGCGCTGCACGGCCCGGACGATGTTGTGATAGCCGGTACACCGGCAGTAGTTGCCTTCAAGCGCGTGGCGGATCTCCGCCTCGCTCGGCTTGTCGTTGCGCTCCAGCAGATCGACCGCCGTCATGATCATGCCCGGCGTGCAGAACCCGCACTGCAGACCGTGCTCCTCCCGGAACGCCTCCTGCATCGGATGCAGCGTGCCGTTGTCGGCCAGCCCCTCGATCGTGGTGATGTCGGCACCGTCGGCCTGCACGGCAAGCATCGTGCAGGTCTTCACCGCCTTGCCGTCCACGATCGCCGTGCACGCACCGCAGCTCGACGTGTCGCAACCGACGTGGGTGCCGGTCAGACGCAACTCGTCGCGCAGGTGGTGCACCAGCAATCGACGCGGCTCGACCTGGTGCTCTGATGTACGGCCGTTGACCGTCATGGTGACCGTTTCAGCCATCGCTTTCCTCCCTCGCTCCGGTGGCGTGCCGGAGTCGGTGGTCCGCAAGCCGGCAAAGCTCACCTACCGTCAATGATCGTCCGGAAACGTCCGGCGTCAAGCGACCGCCGGACGATAGGGTCAGTACGAACGGGCGAACACCACGTCGGCTGCGCCGCGCGCGCCGGTGAAGGCGCACACCCGGTCGGCCGGGGAGGGTTCCCCGTCAGCGCCCGCGGCGGGGCCCGGCGTGCCCGTCCCCGCAGTGCCCGTCCCTGCAGTGGCCAGGATGCAGCGCGGGCTGATCTTCAGCCGCTTCACCAGCTCCTGGCAGGCGGGGTCCTCTTCGGCCTCGGCCGCCATGGGGAGGATTGCGAAGCCGGAGCCCGCCTCGTCCTGGAAGTACGCCTCCAACGACTCCAGGTCGCCGACCCGCTCGGTATGGGCCTCGCGGAACGCGCGCGCGCGCTCGAGCAGCCCGTCCTGGATCTGGCCGAGCACCGCCGGCGCTTCGGCGGCGAAGCGCTCCCGCGGCAGCGACTGCCGCTCGCGCGGCGGCTGGTCGCGGCGCGCGACGGACACCGCCCCGGCCTCCAGGTCGCGCGGGCCGATCTCGACCCGGATCGGCACGCCGCGCTTGACGTGGTGCCAGTTCTTCTCGCCGCCGCGCAGGTCGCGGTCGTCGATCGTCACGCGCAGCGGTTCGTCGCCGTAGCGCGTCGCGCTCAGCTCGCGCTTCAACGCCTCGCAGGCGCCCAGCACCGCGCTGCGCTGAGCGGCGTCCTTGTAGATCGGCAGGATCACCACCTGCTGCGGCGCCAGCCGCGGCGGCAGCACCACGCCGTCGTCGTCGCCGTGCGTCATGATCAGGCCGCCGATCAGGCGCGTGGATACCCCCCACGACGTGGTCCAGGCGTGCACCAGCGCGCCGTCGCGGTCGCTGAAGCTGATGTCGCACGCCTTGGCGAAATTCTGCCCCAGGAAGTGCGAGGTGCCGGCCTGCAGAGCCTTGCGGTCCTGCATCATCGCCTCGATCGCGTAGGTGTTGACGGCCCCGGGAAAGCGCTCGCCGGCGGTCTTCTCGCCGCGCAGCACCGGCATCGCCATGTACTGCTCCGCGAACTCGGCGTACACGCCGAGCATGCGCAGCGTCTCCTCGACCGCCTCCTTTGCGGTGGCGTGCACGGTGTGCCCTTCCTGCCAGAGGAACTCGGAGGTGCGCAGGAACAGGCGAGGGCGCAGCTCCCAGCGCACCACGTTCGCCCACTGGTTGATCAGGATCGGCAGGTCCCGGTACGACTGCACCCACTTGGAGTACATCTCGCCGATGATCGTCTCGCTGGTGGGCCGCACCACGTACGGCTCGTCCAGCTCGCCGGCGGGCACCAGCCCGCCGTCCGGGCCCGGCTCCAGGCGGTGGTGGGTCACCACCGCGCACTCCTTGGCGAACCCCTCGATGTGCTCGGCTTCGCGCTCCAGGTAGCGCAGCGGGATGAACAGCGGGAAGTAGGCGTTGGTGTGGCCGGTATCCTTGAACATGCCGTCGAGCACGCGCTGCATGTTCTCCCACAGCGCGTAGCCCCACGGCTTGATCACCATGCAGCCGCGCACCGGCGACAGCTCCGCCAGGTCGGCGGCGCGCACCACCTGCTGATACCATTCTGCGTAGTTTTCCGCGCGGGTCGGCGAGATCGCCGTGCGAGCTGATTTTCCCTTTGCCATGATTCGTGTGGCTCGGAGTCTGTCGAACTTGCCGCGTAAGCGGCAAGGACCGACAGACTCCGAGCCGAAGAGGTGGGGATGGGCCAATACGCGGAGCCGGCGGCGACGGGTATTGGGGCGGGCGGTGGAAGAAAAAGGCTGCAACGGCGATGCTGTTCACCGATGAGCACCGCAGACCGAGCGCGCCGCCCCAACATCATCCTGTTCATCACCGATCAGCAGCGCTACGAGACCGTCGGCGCGCTGGGCTATCCGCATGTCGACACGCCGCATGTCGACCGGCTGGTGCACGAGGGCGTGAGCTTCTCGCAGTGCCACGTGACCGCGCCGTCGTGCGGTCCGTCGCGCGCCAGCCTGTTCACCGGCTTCTATCCCCACAACGCGGGCGCACTGCGCAACAACGACCCGTGGCCCCGCACCTGGGTCCACGACCTGCGCGCCGCGGGCTACCACTGCGTGAACGTCGGCAAGATGCACGCCGAGCCCTACGAGGAGATGCACGGCTTCCACGAGCGGTTCGTGGTGGAGAACAAGCAGCGCCGGCGCGCCGAGCCGCTGTGGAGCGGCAATCCGCACGTGTTCGACGACGAGTGGGACAAGGCGCTGGCCGCGCACGGCCTGGAGCGGCCGGAGAAGCCGTTCTACCAGGCGTGGCCCGACGTGGCAGAGCGCCAGGGCGCCTACGAGTGGCGGCTGCCCGAAGAGCTGCATCCCGACGTGTTCGTGGGCGAGCTGGCGCGGCGCTGGATCGACCGTGCCCCTGACATGAGCGCAGAGCCGCTGTTCCTGGAGATCGGCTTTCCCGGCCCGCATCCGCCCTACGACCCGATCGAGCGCTACGCGCAGCCGTACCTGCAGCGCGAGCTGCCCATCCTCCCGGCCACGCAGGCGGAGATCGACGCGCAGCCCTCGACGCTGCAGGCGCTGCGCGCGCGCCTGGCCGAGCGCATGGCGGACTCGATCGCCTTCGATCCGCTGGCGCCGGCCGAGCAGCGCCACCGGCAGCGCGCCTACTACCTGGCCAACGTGACCATGATCGACGAGCAGGTGGGCGCCATCCTGAAGCGGCTCGAGGAACGCGGGCTCCTGGACGACTCGGTGGTGATCTTCACCTCCGATCACGGCGACTGCCTCGGCGATCACGGCCTGGTGGAGAAGTGGAACATGTACGACTCGTCGGTGCGCGTGCCGCTGGTGGTGTGGAGCCCGGAACGGTTCGAGCGGGGCCGCACCTGCGACGTGCTCACGCAGTGGTTCGACATCGGTCCCACGGTGCTGGAGCTGGCCGGCGTCGCGGCGCCGGCGAAGATGGACGCCGTGTCGCTGCTGCCGCACCTGCAGGGGCGGCGCGACGCCGCGCGACGGCGGTACGTCTATTCCGAGCATGCGAGCGACTTCATGTTGCAGGCAGTCGAGCACCTGCTGATGGTGCGCGACGAGCGCTACAAGCTGGTCGAGTACCTGGGTACGGGCGAGGGGCAGCTCTTCGACCTGGCATCGGACCCCGATGAGCTGCACGACCTGTGGGCCGACGACGCCCACCGCCGGATCAGGGACGATCTCCGGGAGCGACTGCATCGGTGGTTCGTGACCAGCACGATCGCCGCCTCCGGCTGGTGGAAGGCGGCCCGATCATGACGTGGAGACGCCACAACAGGCTTGAGGAGGAGCGGCCATGGCTGCAGGGAACGGCACCGAGCTGACCGTCGATCGCGAACGATTTCTGAGGGAGGGGTACCTGATCGTGCCGGAAGTGGTCGATCCGGCGCGGCTTCCGGAGGTGCGCCGCGCGTACGACCTGCTGGTGGACCGCCAGCGGGCAACCTGGGCCGCCGAGCGCGGCCCCGGCGATCCGCCGGGCGGCGTGTGGGAGACCGCGCCGCAGCCGCGCCTGCAGGTGTCGCGCGATCTGGGCGCGCAGGTGGACGAGAGCTCCGCGGCGGCGGTCGAGGTGTGGGCCGGCGATCGGCTGCGCGCCGTCGCCGACCGGCTCCTCGGGGTCGAGGACGCCGGCGCCACGGAGCTGATGATGATGTGCAGTCCGGTACGCGACCACGGCCCCGCGGCCTGGCACCGGGACATCCACCCGATCGACACGGCGCCCCTGCGCGGCTACATCGACGACATCGCGGAGAACGGGCCGGCCTACATTCAGTGGAACATCCCGCTCTACGACGATGACGTGCTCTGGGTCATGCCCGGCACGCACGCGCGGGCGAACACCGACCAGGAGAATCGGTTGCTGCTGGAGGACAACCGCCGGCCGCTTCCGGGCGGCGTGCAGACCCATCTGCGCGCTGGCGACGGCGTCGTCTACATCACCCCGATCCTGCACTGGGGCAGCAACTACAGCACCAGGCTGCGCCGCACGGTGCACGGTGGCTTCTCGCCATTCGCGCTGCGCGAGGGCGATGCGTTCATCGGTCATCTGCAGCCTGCGGTGCAGGAGGTCTTTCACCGCTGGGAGGGTCAGAGCCGGCGCAAGAAGGATCTGACCGAGGCGGCGCTGCGCGCCGCGCTGGCAGGCGATGGCGTCGCCTACCGGGATGCCCTGGGCGCGTTGAGGCCGGAGGTGGGGGAGAAAGGTAGGCTGCTGCAGACGGTGTTCCTCACCAAGGCGGCGCTGTTCATCCGGCTGCGCAAGCGCCCGGAGATGCTGCCGACCGTGCCGGAGCGGGTGGCACGCGCCAGCACGGCGCAGCACCCGATCACGATGAACTGGGGACCGCGATTCGCCGAGCGGTTCACCGTGGAGGAGGCCGATCTCCTGTGGCAGCGGTTCGAGCCGATGGAGGAACGGTTGTACGGCGAGGAGGCGTTCATGCCGGCGTTCCAGGCCGAGCGCATGCGCCACTCGTTCATCGACATGCCGGCCGGATTCGGCGTCGCCGAGCTGACCGCCACCTGGTCGTGATTGCGTAACTACCTACATTCATACACACGTCGGTGTACATGTTCTCACACTGGTGGTAAGGTGGTTACATGAACGCGGTGAACGCGCTTGAGGTGCGCAACAACCTGGGACGTATCCTCGATGATCTGGACAGCACTGGAGAGCCGATCGTCATCAACAAAGGACGAACCGCCCGTGCCGTGCTGATCTCGCTCGAGGACTTCGAGCGCCGCTTCATCGAGTACCAGGCGCAGGAGCGGCGGCAGGAGCTGCTCGAACGGGTGCGCCGGATGCGGGCCTCGGCGCAGCCCACGGTCGATACCGTAGCGTTGCTGCGCCGGCTACGGGGCTACCCCGCCACATGAGCACCGCCACATGAGCATTGGCACATGAGCATTTGGCACATGAGCACCGGCACATGAGATACGTGCTGGATGCGTCGGTGGCGGTGCGCTGGTTCGTGGCCGGGGGCGACGAGTCCACCGCCGATGTCGTGCTCGACCGGCTGCTTGCGGAGCCCGAGCAGTTCGCGATGCCGGAGCTGTTCTTCTACGAGGTGTTCGCGGTGCTGGCGAGGACCCATGCGGACTATCGGTCGGTCTACGTCGAAGGGCTGCTGCCGCTGGTCGAGTCCGGACCGCTGCGCTACCCGATGACCGGCGCGGTCGCCACGCGGGCGGCCGGCATGGTCGACCGGGGGCTGAGTGGCTACGACGCCTCTTACGTGGCGCTCGCCGCCGAGCTGCAGGCGGTATGGCTCACGTTCGACGCCCGCGCGTGCCGTGCGGTGAATGACGCGTCCCTCGCGGTCGATCTGAGCGTCGGACTCCCTGACGGGTGGTAGCGCCAGGACCCCGTGCGGTGCGCAGCCTCGCTATTCGGTCGTCTCGCTCACCGGTTCGCGGTCGCCGGCAAGAGCGGAAAGCGTGGTCTTGCGGGTCAGCTCCCCCAGGAAGCAGTCTTCGTCGTCCAGCACCGCGATCGGCCGGTGGCTGTCGGCCACCATCGCCAGCAGCTCGTCCAGGCACTGGTCGCCGTGGGCCGTCGGGGCGTTGGTGCGCAGGATCTGCGTGAGATCGGGGTCGCCGCGCTCGGCGGCGTCCGGGATCTCATCGACATTGATGTAACCGCGATAGCGCTTGCCTCCGTCGGTCACGAACGCGATCTTCCGGCCGTTGCCGGTCGTATCGGCCAGCGCCCGGTCCGGCGAGGTGTGCAGGTCCAGCGGCGTAACCCGATCCATCACCCACCAGGCGGTCAACACGCGCGCACGGTTGACGTCGCGCACGAATTCCTGGACGTAGTCGTCCGCGGGGTTGGTGATGATGTCGACCGGAGTGCCGACCTGCACGACCTTGCCGTCCTTGAGAATGGCGATGCGGTCGCCGAGTCGCAACGCCTCGTCCAGGTCATGGGTAATGAACACGATCGTCTTGCGCAGGTCGCGCTGCAGGCGGATCAGCTCGTCCTGCATGTCACGCCGAATCAGCGGGTCCAGCGCGCTGAACGGCTCGTCCATCAGCAGGATCTCGGGGTCGGTGCAGAGCGCCCGCGCCAGACCCACGCGCTGCTGCATGCCGCCCGAGAGCTGCCGCGGCCGCATGCGCTCGTAGCCCTGCAATCCCACGATGTCGATCCAGCGGCCGGCGCGCTCCAGCCGTTCCTCCTTGGGCACGCCCTGGACTCTCAAACCGTACGCGACGTTCTGGGCCACGTTGCGGTGCGGGAGCAGTCCGAAGTGCTGGAACACCATGCTCATCCTGGTGCGCCGCAACGCGGTTATCTCCGTGGTGCCGAGTTCCACGATGTTGACTCCGTCGATCAGCACCTCGCCCATGGTCGGATCGATCAGTCGGTTGACGCAGCGGACGAAGGTCGACTTGCCGCTGCCGGACAGCCCCATCACCACGAAGGTTTCGGCGCCCTTGATGTGCAGGTTCACGTCGTCCAGCCCCACCGTGTGGCCGGTCTGCTCCAGGATCTCTTCCTTGCTCACGCCCGCCTCGACCTGCGCCATCACCTCCTGCGGACGCTGGCCGAAGATCTTGTACAGGTGGCGGACTTCGATGTCGCTCGGGTCGGCGATTTCGCCGTTGCCGGGGTCAGTGCCGTTGTCAGGTCCCACTTTCGTGTTCCTCCATGGCGGCTTACGTCTTCAATGTCTGCGTGGGGTCCAGGCGAGCACCGTAGGCCGCGGTAATGCGATCCAGGATCACCGCCAGGGTAAGGACGGCGAGACCCGATTCCAGCCCCATGCCGACGTCGCCGTTGTTGACCCCCCGCAACACGTTCGCCCCCAGGCCGCGGGCGCCGATCATGGAGGCGATCACGGACATCGCCAGCGCCATCATGATCGACTGGTTGACGCCGGTCATGACGGCCGGCATCGCCAGCGGCATGCGTACGCCCCACAGGATCTGACGACCGGTCGCCCCGAACGCGTCCGCCGCCTCGATCGTGGACTTGTCCACCAGGCGGATGCCGAGGTTGGTGAGCCGCACCATGGGCGGCACGGCGTAGACGCATATCGCGAAGATCGCGGAAACGTTGCCGAGCCCCAGGAAGAACACCACCGGAATCAGGTAGACGAAGGGAGGCAGGGTCTGCATCGCGTCCAGGATCGGGCTCACGATCGCGCGCACCCACCGATTGGTGGCCATGAGAATGCCGACCGGGATGCCGGTCAGCACCGTGATCGAGGTGGCGACGAGCATCAGCGCCAGCGTCCGCATGGTGTCGTCCCAGAGACCCATCATCCCGATGATGACGAGCGAGACGACCAGTCCGAAGGTCATGAGCAGGTGTCGCGATGCGTGCCACGAAACCAGGCCGATAGCCGCGACGATCAGCCACCACGGCAGCCAGAGCAGCGACAGCTCGACGTACCGCAGCACCAGCACTATCTGGTCGCTGACGGCATCGAAGATGGTGCCGAACTTGGCTAGCGCCCACTTGAAGCTGGAATTGGTCCACTCTTTGAGCGGGATCTGGCACCCGTCGGGGAAGGCCTCGAGAATCCCGCCGAGGCTACCCGCGCATTCCCGAAGCCACGTCCCCAGACCAGCAAGAGCCGTCATGACCAGTGTTCGGCTGCCGCGTCGGTCAAGATGTTCAGATGCAGGAACGGGGGCACCCTAGGGTACCCCCGTCCAGCGTCAGATCGTGTGAGCCGACAAACCGTCGGCTTTGTCAGTTGAGCGAAGCCTGAACGCGGCCGGCGACCTCTTCGGACACCCACGCGGTCCACAGGTCCGTCTGGGTTTCCAGGAAGTAGCGTGCGGCGTCGGCGGCATCTGCCTCGTTGTCCCTCATGTACGCAAGCATCGCGCTGACCAGGAGCTGATCCACCTCGTACGCGCGCAGGAACTCGACCATCTCCTCCGAGGCGGCGTCGACGAACGCCGTGCTCACGGCGACGTTGACGATCGACGGCGGGAACGCGCAGCCGCGATCGCCGTCCACCCAGCAGTCGTCGGAATGGGCCGGCTCCTCGATCATCACCATGTCATAGCTGCCGAGAACCCAGGTGGGACCCCAGTAGTAGCCGAGCCATGCCTCGCCCTTTTCATAGGCTCCGGCCAGGGAGGCTGCCAGCGCCGCGGAGGCGCCGGGGCGGAAGTTGGTGAAGTGCTCCTCCAGTCCGTACGTCGCCATCTTGTCGTTGTTGATGAGCTCGCACTGCCAGCCGATGATGCAGTTGTAGAAGCGGCCCTTGCTGGGCTCTTCGGGATCCTTGAACACCTCGGCATACATCGCCAGGTCCGCAACCGTCTTCAGGTCCGGCGCCATCGCTTCGATGCCGCGGTCGGCGTCTCCCTCGATCACGTAGCGCGGTACCAGGAACGACATCTCGAGCGCGTGCATGTTCAGCCCGAGGTCCATGACGTCTCCGGCGGAGGCGGCTTCGTGGTACATGTCGGGAGCGCTGTTGAACCAGATCTCCATGTTGATGTCGATGTCGCCGCGGACCAGCCCCTGCACCAAGGGAATGGTCGATCCTGGGATGTCCGTGTACCCGCAGCCGAAGCCGGCTTGCAGAATCATCCCGGCGATGTGGTTGTGAAGCTGCGCGCTGTTCCAGTCCAGGCCGGCAAACACGATCTCGCGATCGATGCCGTTGCAGTCCTGATCCTGGGCAACTGCGACCGGCGCCACCAGGGCTACGCCGATCAGGGCGATGAGAAGCCTGCGAACAGGCCCTCTACGAGCGAAGCTTTCTGTCGAATCCGAATCTGTTGATATAGACATATCGCAGACAATTATGGCACGGCCGGCGAGGCGGTGCAAGCGCGGGTCGCCGGGCGGCGTGTGCGGCGGCCGATCAGGCGGACGGCACCTCATGCGGGAGGCCGGCGCGGCGGAATCGGTTCGAGGATCGATCGCCGTTCCGGAGTCAGACGGCGCAGGAGCGCGGCCGACAGCTCGAAGTTGAAGCGGGTGCGTACGAAGCGCGGCGAGTAGCGGTACAGCACCGTGCGGCGGCATCCGGCATTGGTGCGCCGCGCGGATCCATGCGTGACGGCGTCGGTGAACAACAAGGCGTCGCCGGCCTCCAGGTAGACCTCCTGCATGCCCAGGGCGGACCCGGCCGCTTCCCGTTCGTGGCTGGTGGCGGCGATGGGGGCGCCCTCGACTTCCAGCCGGGGGTGGACTTCGGTGATCTTGTGGCTGCCCGGAACCAGCACCGTGGGACCGTCGCCGGGCCCGATGTCGTGCAGGGCCATCATCACGTTGATCTGTCCGACCATCCACTCGCCGGTGTTGTGCTGGCGAAACGTCATGTAGCTGATGGGCATGTGCCCGCCGGAGTGGATGTAGAGAAAGCCGCCCGGACCGCGCACGTTGAGCAGGTTCTCGTGGATGGAGAGTCGATTGATGGGATTGATGAAGCGCGCGACCAGGGGCAGCCATGCCGGGTAGTCGATGAGGCGTTCGAACACCGGCCCTCCCTCCACGATGTTCTGGAAGTTGACGCCGTCGTCCGGCCCGTAGCTGTGCAGCTCGACGTGGCCGATCCAGCACCCCGAACTCACCCCTTCGCCGGCTCCCGATCGCTCACCTGTCGGTGGGTCCTCCACGTAGGACCGGTGATCATCCACCCACCGATTCATCTCTGCCAGATCGTCGCGGGCGATCGCGCCCTTGAGGACCAGGTAGCCCCGCAGGTCGAACAGGTAGTCTAAGTCTCTTTCAGTCGTCTCCGCGTCCATGATGTGCTTGGCTCCTCGCTTCGCGAGGGAACCTTATCGATAAACCGCCGGACGTGGCGGCCTCTCCCGGGTCGGTCGCATCGCCGGAGACACGGCGAGGTGCACGCAGGTGATATGGTGGGGCATGCGTCCCGGTGGGAGCGCAGCCGATCGGATCGACGCCCGGCGCCGGCAGGCGGCGGAGGCTATCTGCGACCGCGTCATCGGCCGCGTGCGCGACGGGCGCTACGTGCCGCCGGAGGCGCTCTGGGCCGAAAGCACCGCCTACCGGGCTGAGCTGGCCGCCACGCTGGCGCTCTCCGGCCACCTGCTCGACCGACGGCGCTGCATCGAGACGGCGGAGGCGATGCTGGAGCGGCTGCTCGCCGAGCGGGTCGACGGCGCGCTGTGGTCGGTGGGGCGCTGGTGCCAGTTCCCGGTGTATCGCGGCCTGCCGCTCGATTGGCGGGATGAATCCGCCCGTCCGGATACCACGTACACCAATCCGATCGTGGTGTATTGCCTGGGTGTGTACCACCGCATCACGGGCGACGACCGATTCGCCGCCAGCGTGCGCACGTCGCTCGAGCGCATGCTGGCCGGCGGCGAGTACTTCGCAGACCCGGCCGCGCTGCACCACATGACCCCGGAGTGGGTGGCGCTGGCGAGCTTCCTGTGGCGGGAGGAGCTCCCGGAGTACTGGCAGGCGGCGCGTCCGATCGTGGACTGGGTGCGGAACGACCTGGTGCGGGCGGCGCCGCGCGACTTCCCGTTCGTGACCGTGGTGCGGCTGCACCTGCTGCTGGCCGCCACGGGAACGGAGCATCTGCGCGGGGTGATCGGCCCGGCGATCGACGCCTTCCTGGCCGAGGCGTCGTGGCGGTACGAGCACGACCGCCGCGACGTGCGCCACATCAAGGAGCTGGGCGATCACGTCGACATCCGCGCCAACGGCGCGCTCGCGACGGCGATGCGCATGTTCGATCTGGCCGCCGGCGAGCAGGTCTACACCGGCACCGATCTGTACCGGCATCTGGCCGGCTGGATGGATGCCATGCGCGACCCCGACGGCGCCTGCTACGGCTGCCGCCACATCGGCACTGGCCGGCGCTTCTGCCTGGGCTCGCCCCCTCACTACATCCAGCTCTGGTGGATACTGGGCGGCTTCTACGTATGACCGGATGACCGAACGGACCATCGTGATCGGCCTTGACGGGCTGATCAAACCGTGGGCGGACCGGCTGATCGCCGCCGGCTCCATGCCGAACCTGGCGCGGCTCGTTGCCTCGGGCACCTACGCGCGCAACGCCTTCGTCGCGGTCCCGACGTTGACGCCGGCCAACTGGACCAGCCTGGCCACCGGCGCCTGGGTGGGCACGCACGGCATCCCGCAGTTCCGGGTCCATCACGCCGGCGACCCCTTGTCGCGCACCACCAACGGCTTCACCACCGAGTCCTGCCGGGCCGAGTACCTGTGGGAGACCGCCGCCCGCGCCGGCAGGAGGAGCGTCCTGCTCAAGTATCCGGGTGGACTGCCGGCGCGCGGCGCCGGCGTCGTCGTGGACGGCTGCCACATCCACGAGTGCCGGCACGCGCTGGAGATCCCCAAGATCTTCTCCACCGCACCGGAGGGGGTGCCGCGCATCACCCTCCGGCCGGCCACGGGCTGGCGTTCGCTGCCGGCGGGCGAGGTGACGCCGCTGGAGTTCCCGATCGAGCTGGGTGAGATCGTCGACCGGCAGATCGTCGAGGGACGCCGCCTGCAGGACCGCTACGGCCCCGATCGAGTGCGCTGGCACGCCCTGGCCGCGGGCTCGGGCACGGAGTACGAACGCGTGCTGATCACCGCCGGCAAGGACGCCTGCACACCACTGGCCAGCCTGGCTCCGGGCGAGTGGTCGGCGTGGCTGCCGGTGCGGTACCCCGGCTCGGGCACGGAGGGCCACGTGCGGTTCGCGCTGCTGGCGCTGTCGCCGGATGCGCGCGAGCTCGCGCTCTACAGCACCAACGTCTTCCCCGCCGCCGGCGACTGGACGCACCCGGCGGCGCTCGCCCGCGAGCTGACGGAGGCGGTGGGGCCGTTCCTGCCCAACATCGGCGGCTGCGACACCGAGCAGGGCTTCGCGCGGATGGGGACGCGGTTCGGCGCGGCGGGCGAGCGCGCGGTGCTGGACCTGTGCCGCTACCAGGCCGACTGGCTAGGTCGGGCGGCGGCCCACCTGACCGCCGCCGGCGACTGGGACCTGCTGTTCACGCAGGCCCACATCCCGGACAACGTCGAGCACATGTGGCTGAGCCGCGCGGACGCCCAGGTCACCGAGGATGCGGGCGCGAACCGCACCTATACCGAGCTGATCGACGAGGCGTACCGCATCACCGACGACTTCGTGGGCGCCCTGGCCGCGCTGGCCGACGAGCGGACCGCCGTGGTGGTGGTCTCCGACCACGGCTTCGTGCCGGGCAACGCGGAGCTGCCCATCGTCGACCTTTTCACGCAGGCGGGGCTTCTGGCCTGGCAGGACGAGGCGGATCCGATGGACCGGCAGACGGTCGCGGAGACGCCGGGGCGCCGCACCGCGAGTGACGACCCGTTCTGGATCGAGCGCGTCGACTGGACCCGGACCCTGGCGGTGCCGCTGTCGCTGAACGAGGTCTACGTGAACCTGCGCGGCCGCGAGCCGCACGGCATCGTCGCGCCGGGGGCGGACTTCGAGCGGGTCAGGACCCGCGTGATCGACCTGCTGCTCGACTACCGCGATCCAGCCGGCGGCGAACGGCTGGTCAACCTGGCGCTGCGGCGCGAGGAGTGCCGCAGCCTTGGCCTGTGGGGCGATCGGGTGGGGGACGTGATCTTCACGCAGACGGCGCTGGCCGGCAGCCACGGCCGGCAGCTCCCGGTCGCCGAGCGCGGCAACGGTTCGCTGCAGGGCTTCCTGGTGATGGCCGGCCCCGACTATCGCCGCGGTTACCGGATGGAGCGCACCGCCTGGATCGTGGACGTGGCCCCGACCATCGCGCACACCATGGGGCTGCCGTACCCGCGTGACAGCGAAGGCGCGGTGCTGCATCAGGCGCTCGTCGATGCCTTGTGAAGCGCCGCTCTCCGCGGCTGCGATATAGTGTCGACGTGGTTGACGATCCCGCGCACGGTCACCGGGCATGAGATACGACAGTCCGCTCAGGTAAAGCGAGGATTTCCATGAACACAGACGCGATTGCGCCAATGGCAGTCTCCGATCTGACGTTCGACTGCAAGAATCCACGGCTACCCGAGTTTGGGCTGACCAAGAATTCAACGGAAGCCGAAGTGATCAAGGTGCTATGGACCGCGATGGATGTGCGGGAGCTGGTAATGTCCATCGCTGCGAGTGGGTTTCTTCGCCACGAACCGTTGATCGTGGCCGTGGAGGACGGAAAGAACGTCGTGATCGAAGGGAATCGCCGTCTTGCCGCGGTCAAGGTCCTTGTAGACCCTGCAGTCTCGGAACCCCTGAATGCCGACGTTCCGACAATCGCCGCAGAAGCCAAGGAAGCCCTTATGGAGCTGCCTGCGATCTTTGGCACACGCGGAGAGACTTGGCGCCACTTGGGCTTCAAGCACGTCAATGGACCGGCGAAGTGGAGCAGCTATGCTAAGGCTCGATATATAGCGGAGGTACATAGGAACCTCGGCGTCAGCCTTGACGACATCGCGCGACAGATCGGCGATACGCACAAGACCGTTCCGAGACTGTTCCTAGGGCTCATAGTGATGGAGCAGGCCGAGCGGATGAAAGTATTCAGCCGCGATGACCGATGGCGGAGCCACTTCTCGTTCTCTCATCTCTATACGGGCCTCAGTTATCCGGGCATAAGCGAGTTCATCGGGTTGCATTCGGAGCCCGGCGAAGGGTGTGATCCGGTCCCGCCGGAAAAGAAAGAGGAACTCGGTGAGCTTTTCCTGTGGATTTACGGCAGCAAGAGGCAGAAGAGACCCCCTGTCATCGAGACACAGAACCCGCATCTTGGCCAACTCGACTCAGTCGTTAGTGATAGGGAGGCCCTCGCTGCAATTCGTGACAGCAACAGCCTCCAAGTTGCCTTTGAACTGAGTCGTCCGTCATCCACGGTCTTCGAGGAGTCTCTGCTTGCGTCCAAACGGCACCTTCAAAAGGCGCGAGCCATGCTTTCCACCGGCTACGATGCTTCGGACGATCTGCTCAGAACGGCCGGTGCCGTCGCGAATCTAGCGGAAGACCTCTATGATGAGATGAGCCGTAAGGGCGATCGGCGTAGGCACCGGCGCAAAGCGGAAGCCGGTTGATGTTCAAGTGGCCGGGCACGCCATCGGCGCATGCTCCCGAGCACGAACTCGCGGACTTTGCGGAGTTGGTTTGCTGTGCTGGCAACATCGCAGCACGTCGACGACTGCCCCGTGCGCTGACCTCGGACGGCTTGAAGAGAACGACTACTCGGCCGGTGTCCCCGAAGAGGACAAGGTAACGGAGGTTGTCGAGGGGCATATCTGGAGATCGAGCGTCGTGTAACCGCATGCCGGGGTGGCTACCCGTATGCGCTTGACGAACGCGGATACACGCTGACGATGGCCGTGGATGACGGCAACTACAGGCACGTCGTGTACCGGTACTTGCTCCTGGCTTGGCTACACGATTGAACATGAGCAGCAACCGGATGCACGCGGGGATCGATGGAACGCTGCTCTTGGAGGAGTTGGCTGCGGATGCGGCACGTGAGTACGTCGGAGATCGTGCTGAGAGCCTCGTGTTCGGTACCAGCGCTGGGTTATCGGATTTTCGGGAGAAGGCGACCGTCTTTGTCAACGGCTTCGGGAAGGTGAGGGCTTTCTCAATCGCGACAGGGCTGAACCCACGCAACGTGACGGCCAACTGGACGTGGTCGTATGGAAGCCCTTCGCCGATGGTGACCCGGGAAAGCTCATCGCGTTTGGCCAGTGCAAGACGGGAACCGACCATAAGGACACGGTGACCCAGCTCCAGCCTGATTCGTTCTGCAGAAAGTGGCTTCACTCATCTCCCGTTCTAACGCCTGTACGCATGTTCTTCGCCGCCGAGGCGATGTCCAGACTGCGCTGGTACAGTGCCGCAAGTGACGCAGGTTTGCTGTTCGACCGGTGCCGGATCGTCGATTTCTGCGATGACCTGACGATAGACGTATTTGCGAAAGTGAAAACGTGGACGGACGCTGCCGCCGCGGCAACGGAGTTGCCTGTCTGAGCGACGGATCTCCGTGATCGGGAAGGGCGTTACACCGCCGGGGTGGTCGGTCCGAACAGGCCGGACCATTCGACGGCGTCCAGGTCGTGCGGCACGGCGTCGGCGGTGTCCAGGAACCAGGTCAGCAGGCGCTGCCGCAACTCGGCCACCAGCGGAGCGTGGTCGGGGTCGTCGATGAGGTTGCGCAGCTCGGCCGGATCGTCGCCCAGGTCGTACAGCTCGTCGCGCTCGTACAGGCGGTGCACGTACTTGTGGTCCGCGGTGCGGCACATCACCGCCTTGGAGTGGTACGGCGCATCGTCGGAGACCTGCAGGCCGACGCGCGGCCAGTAGAGGCCGTCCGGGTGCTCGTTGGCGCCGCGCTCCATGGCATGTGTCTCGCCGCGGCGCCGGCCGCCCTCGCAGAACACGGCGTCCCGATGGGCCGTCGCCTCACCCGCGGCGATCGGCAGCAGGCTGCGGCCGAAGTGGGTGTAGCCCGGCTCGATGCCGGCCAGGTCGTAGAGGGTCGCGGCGACGTCGACCAGCTCGACCAGCGCCGGGCTGATGCGGCCTTCGCACCGAGCCCGTGATCGCGGGGGCTTGAGCAGGAACGGCACGCGCACCAGCGCGTCCTCGAACGTGTTCTGGGTCTTTTCGACCAGGTCGTAGTCGCCGGTGTAGTCGCCGTGGTCGGAGAAGAACAGGAGCGCGGTGTCGTCCCACATGCCGGCGGCGCGCAGCGCTTCGACCAGCAGGCCGAGCTGATGGTCGACGCGAGCGCACATCCCGTAGTAGGTGGCGCGCAACGCGTCCCACCGCGCCTCCTCCCACTCGCCCAGCCCGAACCGCCGGTGCAACTGACCAAGGATCGACGGCTTGCCGGCCCAGTCCGCGGCCGGCGGCGCGCGCGGCGGGAGCAGGGCGCGGTCGATCGCCTCGCGCCAGCGCGCCTCCACCGCGTAGGGCGGGTGCGGGAACATGAGCGGCAGGTACAGGCACAGCGGGCGATCCCCGTCGTAGCTCCGGATCAGGTCGATCGCCCCCAGGATCACCGCCCAGTCCGGGTCGCAGTAGAGGTCGTCGCCATCGGTGGGCAGGGCACCCACGTAGAAGCTGTAGTAGGTGTCGCTGCCGGGGGCGCCGCGCCAGTCGGGCAGCGACGGATCGGCCTGGTTGCCGGCCTGCGCGAACGGACGTGGCGTGTGGCCCCAGCGGGCGTAGTCGCCGTCGTCCGGCCGGAACTTGACGTCGCAATAGGCGTCGAAGCCGTGCTCTGCCGGCACCAGATGGTTCTTGCCGCCCCACCAGACGTGGTAGCCGGCCCGTTTCAGCAGGGTGAGCGCGTTCGGTTCGCCGTGATGGGCGCGCAGCAGGTGGCCGAACGTGCGGTGCCCGCGCACGTGCGGATACCAGCCGGTCATGAAGCTGCAGCGGCTGGGCACGCACACCGGGTTCTGGCAGAACGCGTGGCGGAAGGAGGTGGCCTCGGATGAGGCCAGCGCGTCGAGGGTGGGCGTGTGCGCGGCCGGGTTGCCCAGGTGCCCGACCACGTCGCCGCGCCACTGGTCGGGGTTGAAGATGACGATGTGCGGGGGCACGACGGACTCAGCCCCGCGGCTTCGCGCGTTCCAGGCCGAACAGGCGGGCAGCGTTGCCGCCCAGGATCGACGCCTTCTCCGCCGCCGACAGGAAGTCGCCGTGCACGCGGATGAAGTCGAGCGATTGCCGGTAGGTGCACCACTGCGTCATCCCATACGGGCTGTCGCTGCCCCACAGCAGGGACTCGGCGCCGGCGCGGTCGCGCAGCTCTCGCAACAGCTTCTGGCCTTCCGGGTAGGGGTAGTCCGGCCACTTGGCCGGCATCAGCAGCTCGGCGTGCACCTGCGGCCGGTCGAGCACGCGCAGCAGTTCGTCCGGCACGCCGATCTGGTGGATGATCGCGGCCGGCACCAGGCCGTGGGTGATCACGCACGGGACCTCCGGGTGCCGCCGGGTCCACTCGTCCAGCTCGGCGACCCGGCGCATGAACAGGCCCACCCGGTCGAGGGCGCGGTCGTCCAGGAACCAGAACACCGGCAATGCCCGCTCCTCGACCAGCCGCCAGAGAGCGTCGAAGGCGGGGTCGTTGACCGAGCGGTCGACCTGCATGACCGACAGCGGCTCGACGCTGAAGTACAGGCCGCGCATGCCCAGCTCGTCGAAGCCGGTCCGCAGCCGGGCCAGCCGGCCGGGGTCGTCCGCCTCCGGCTCCCAGATCTGCGCCAGCGCGATGAACCGGCCCGGGTACCGCGCGGACGCCTCGGCGTAGTACTCGTTGAGGTCGCCGTAGACGTGATCGGACTGCAAGACGCCTACGTCGACGCCCGCCAGGTCCATCTCGCCCACCATTCGCTCCGGGGTCGCCTCGTTGTTGGTGAGACTCGGAGGATAGATCTGCAGCCGATAGCTGACCCCGTCGACGGTGATCTCCGCCTGCCCGTGGTCGGTGAGGTGAAAGCCCACGTCCGGCATGTCGGCGATGGAGTGCGAGCCGAACTCGAGGAGGGGGTCGGTGATGTGCTCGCCGGTGTCCGTACGCCAGAAGTCGACCCACTCGCGCGAGTGGTACTGCCAGAACTTCAGCCGCAGCGCGGGCGGGATCCCCTGCGGCTGCGATCCGAGCCGCGGAAAGATGTGGTAGTGCGCGTCGATGACCGGCGTGCCGCCGGCCGCGGCGGGCAGTACCCAGCCGCCGCCGGTCCAGCGCGGCGTCGCCGCGTCGCTCATGCCTTCGGTCCCTGCGGTTGCGCCTGCAGCCAGGCGTCGAAGTCGCTGCCGCGCCACCCCGAGCGCGGCCGGTAGCCCAGCAACTCGGTCGCCTTGGCGGAGCTGAACGGCGAATCGAACCCGGCCAGCGGCGCGCGGCGCTCGACGTCCGGGAAGTGCCGGTCCAGGAGCTCGGGCGTGGGGATCAGGCTGCAGGTGTCGGCGCCGGCGATCAGGAACACCTCGTGCCGGAGATCGGTGACGGTCAGTGCCAGGCCGAAGGTGGCCGCGGCGTCGCGCAGGTCGGTCACCGCCCACAGCAGGTTGCGCGGCGGCGGCGGTCCGGGCGTCGGCCACACACCGTCCGGCTCCCGGATCGCGCGCCGGTAGCGCTCGCCCCAGAGCCGCTCGCGGGTCATGCCGGCGCGGCCGGCCCAGCCGCAGCGCACCGCGACCTCGGCGCCGGAGCGGTCCACGCACCAGTTGTGGTTGATCCGCAGGCAGATCGTCGAGAGGCCATGGCGATCGGTGTAGCGCTTGCAGGCGGCCTCGGCCAGCAGCTTGCTGAGCCCGTACTCGTCCTGCGGGGCATCCGGGTGCTCCTCGTCGATCGGCAGGTAGCGCGGGACGATGTCGTGCGTCTGGAAGGAGAAGCCGGTGGCGGCGGCGGAGGAGGCGAGCACCACGCGCTCGACCCCGCAGGCGACGGCCGCCTCCAGCACGTTGACCGTGCCGATGACGTTCAGGGTGAGCAGCTCCGCCGGGGCCGCTCTGCCGGGTCCGGGGACCGCCGCCAGATGGATGACGGCGTCCTGACCGGCGCAGGCGCGGCGCAGCCCGTCGGCGTCCATGAGATCGCCGCCGATCCAGGCGTCCCAGCGTTCGGCGGGCGCCGTGCGGCTGAAGCAGGTCAGCCGGTGCGCCGGCGCCAGCGCGCGGCGCAGGTAGCTGCCGACGATGCCGCTGCCGCCGGTGACGAGCACATGCATGCGGTAGCGTAGCGCCGTGGCGCCGCTGGCGCGACCACGCGGTCGTTCGCGGCGGCCGCGCGCAAGTCCGCCGTGCGCCGCATCATCGCACCGGGCGGCCCGGCGCACTCCGATCGGTCAAGCGTGATCGACCGCCAGAACCGCCAGCAACTCGTCCGCGGTCACGATCGACACCGGCGCCGCGCGAAAGCCGTCATGATCGCGTGTGACGAGGTAGTCGGCGCCGCAGCGGAGCGCGCAGCAGAGCTGCACGGTGTCCTCGAAGTCGGCGCCGTTCGCCGCCAACGCCTCATCGAGGAGCCGAGCGTCTACCTCTACCGGATGAAACACCGATCGGATGAGGCGGAGGGACCGATGAGCCCGGTCGCTGCCGCCCTGCTTGCGCAGGAGGTAGAACACGTTGTTGAAGCTGATTGCGGAAACGAAGCCGGCGTGAGCCCCGGTCTCGGCGAGCGTCCACACGCGTGCGGAGGACCGGTAGAACGGCTCCCTGCGCAGCAACACGTCGAGGAGCACGTTCGTGTCCAGGAAGAGCCGCAGAATGGTCAGACTCCGGGGGGGACATCGCGCAGGTACTTCTCTTCCAGGGCATCTTCGATCAACTGCCGGTCGGATCGATGCGATCGCAGCGGAACCAACCCGCTCGCCTGCCTGGTAATCGGTCCAAGATCGTGGTCGTCAGCCGTCCGTTCCTGACCGAGCGCTCGTATCACCCGGGCAAACAGCGCCGAGACGCTCGTCCCGCGCGACCTCGCCAGACGCTTAGCCAGAGCGACCAGCTCCTCCTCGGCGCTCAACGTCAGCTTCACTCGACTCATATACGTACAATAGCGAGATAATGCTACGTACGCAACGAGCAGAAGACGCAACTCACTCGCGCCAGGCGTCCGCGGCCACCTGCAGGCAGGCGATGGCGTGGCGCCGGCTCTGCTCCAGGGGAAACTTGTCATGTTGCTTGACCATGCAGGAGATGGCGTTCAGCCGGATCACCGCCTGGAAGCCCAGCGTGACCTGATACAGCCCCTCCTGATGGCCGGTCCAATTGCCGTGATGGGTGTCGGGCAGCGCCAGCAGCCGCGCATCGATGTCGCGCCAAAGCTCCTGCCGCGCGGCGTCCGTCAGGCACTCCGGGCGGTAGCGCAGCAGCATGTGGCCCGGGCGCCGCTTCCAGTGGTTGGAGTGCCACTCCCAGAACAGCCAGGGGCGCTTCTCCTCCAGGTAGCCCCAGACGTTGCGGGTCTCCGGCGTGGCCTCCGGCCGGTGTTCGGCAGCCTGGGCGCCCTCGAAGGTCGGGAACCGTCCCTGTGAATCGCTGACGCCGTAGCCGAGCACCGTTCCGTCAGGGTTGGTCATCGGGATGAAGCAGACGTGGAAGCGCTCCACGATGGCGTCCGCCGCGGCACTTCCCGAACCCAGGAAGTCGATCAACGCACGGCATGCCAGGCTGCCCATTTCGGAAGGCTGCGTCGTCTGCGTATGGACCATGGTGGGATTGCCGGGGTCGCCGAACTCGACGGCGTACACCGGGCGGCCCTGGAAACTGCTTCCGATCTGGCGCACCGCGCCCGCGTCGACCGGCTGCAGCCAGTCCAGCATCTCCGTGTAGGGCCACCAGTGGTAGTTGCTGACGAAGATCGTGCCATCCCGCTCCCCGCCGCCCGGCGGCAGCGTCAGGTCCAGGTCCAGGGAGTCGGGCAGGTCCGGCACGCGGTGGATGTCGCCGGTCGGGATCTCGCTCCACTCGCCCCGGTGCCGCACCTGGAAGCTGGCCGACTGCTCCCCCCAATAACCCTCGCAGTCGGCGTTCAGGCGCAGCCGCACGCGGCGCCGCAGCGGCAGCTTGTTGCGCACCCCCACGCACACGTAGTAGCCCATGCCGCCGAAGCGGTGCGTACCCGGCTCCTTCTCCAGATCCACCGCGTAGTGGTGCGGCGCCAGCGCCCGGAAGTTGCAGCCGTTGGCGCCCTCGAAGTCGGAGGCCAGCAACACCTCCGCGTCGGCGAATACGTCGCCCCGACCGCCGCGCGTCCCGCGCTCCCACCGCGGATCGTAATCCGCCAGCCCGTGCTCAGCTTCAGCCATGCCGTCTTCCTCCTGCGTTCGTCATTCGGCCGCGCCCGCGACCACGCTGTCCAACCACCCCTCCAGGGTGAATCGCGCCGTGCCCACCTCGCCGGGGTCCAGGCAGCGCCGGTGCGCCACCGGCAGCGGCCGCACCTGCAGATCCGGCAGGCGCAGTCCGCGGAAGTGCAGCGGCGTGTCGTACAGCGCCTCGATCGCTACCCCGCAGCGGTCCGCCCAGTTGCCGAACAGCATTTCGGGCAGCCCCAACAGCGCGGCCGCGGGTATGCCGGCCGCCTGCAGGTGCGAGTGGGCCCACAGAAGCGCCGACTTGGCCAGGTAGTAGTGGCGGTGCCCCCCGCCGGGCTCCAGCAGGGCGCCAATGCGGCCCTCCGCCCCCCCGTACAGGCGGTAGATCTCCTGCGCCTGTTCCAGGCTCGCGCCCAGACCGCGCACCGCCACCATCCCGCTGCCCTGCTTGTCGATCACGGTGTCCGCGTCGCCATTCGCCGCCAGCACCGCGCAGTGCGGGGCCGCCAGCCCCAGCAATTCCCCGTTGGTCATCACCTGCTGCATCTCCCGTGCCGGGATGCGCGAGCAGTCCTTGCCGATCACCCGATCTTCCGGCCGAAAGAACCAGCCGGCGGGGAGCGCCATCTTCAGCCGTTCGTCCAGCGCCAGCAGGTAGCCGGCCACCGTACCGCCGAGCGAGACCCCGGCGCAGCCGAGCCGCTGCGCATCGACGTCGCGGCGCGTGGCGAGGTAGCCCAGCCCCATCATCAGGTCCCACACCATCTTGCCGATCACCTTGCGGCCGGCGGCGCGGGAGCGGGTGGACACGGCGGCCGCGTCGTGTGCGCGGGTGCCACAGCTCCCGGTACGGTTGCGCTCCTCCTCACCGATCGGATCGGCGCACAGGCAGGCGATGCCGAGGCGGGCGAACAGCGGCCCCGCGTGCAGCGGGCCGGGCGTGGTCTTGCTCTCGCCGTGCCCCATGCAGATCACCAGCGCCGGAAACGGCGGCGGGCACGCGGTCGGCAGATACAGCAGCGCGGGAACCGCCTGCCCCGGCTCGGTCTCGTATACCAGCTTCTCGACCGCCACGCCGTCCCACTCGATGCGGTCGCGCACCTCGCCGGCGGGCTCCACGGTGTCCGCCGGCCGGCCCAGGATGCGCCACAGCTCCTCCTGGAGCCGCTCCCGGCGCCGGTTCCAGGACGACAGTGTCATCCGCTCCACGGGTGCCACCTCCACGCTCGGTCACGCATACGCTGCCTCAGCATACGCTTCCTCAAGCATACGCTTCCTCAAGCATTCCCTTCCTCAAGCGTACGGATCGGCTGCGTCGCGCAGGCCGTCGCCGACGAAGTTGAATGCCAGTACCGCGACGATCACGAAGAACGCCGGGATCAGCAGCCACGGATTGAGACCCACGGCGTTGATGTTCTGGGCCTCGCGCAGCAGTACGCCCCAACTGGTCACCGGCGGCCGCAACCCGATGCCGAGAAAGCTCAGCGCGGTCTCCGCCAGCACCATTAACGGAATACTCAGGGTGATGGTGACGATGACATGACTCATGAACGACGGCAACAGGTGGCGGGCGATGATCGCCGCTTCCGAGGCTCCGGAGAGCACCGCGGCGGTCACGAAGTCCTCCCCGCGCAGCGACAGGAGCTTGCCGCGAACCACCCGCGCCAGGCCGGTCCAACCCAGCAGCGACAGGATGATGGTGATCGCGAAGTACACCTTCAACGGCGGCCAATCGGCCGGGACCGCGGCGCTCAGCGCCATCCACAGGGGTATGGAGGGGAACGAGCGCAACAGCTCGATGACACGCTGAATGATCGTGTCGGCCACGCCCCCGAAGTACCCGGAGATCCCGCCCAGGATCAGCCCCATGATCAGACTCAGAGCCACTCCGATCAGGCCGATCGAAAGCGAGATCCGGGCGCCGTAGACGATGCGGGAGAACAGATCGCGCCCCAACCGGTCGGTCCCGAACAGGAAGAAGGTCGCCTCGTCGGCGACGCCGAACAGGTGCAGGTCGGTCTCGAACAGCCCCCAGAAGCGATAGCGCTCGCCGCGGGTGAACAGTGCCAGCGGGTAGGGCGTGGTACGGTCTTCGCTGTAGATCTTGCGCCGCGACTTGGGATCCACCTCCCGCGTCAGCCGGTACACGAACGGCGCCTGCAGGCGCCCCTCGTGCACGACGTGCAGGCGCTGCGGCGGGGCGTAGACGAACTCCACGCGCCGGGTTTTCAGGCCATACGGAGCGACGAATTCGCACAGCGCGCCGAGGCAATAGAGGAAGGCCACCACGGCGGTGGCCGCCACCGCCACCCGATGGCGCCTGAAGCGCAGCCACATCAGCCGCCACTGCGACGCCAGGTAGAGACGCTCGTCGGCGGCGGTGCGCGCCGTCGCCGACGCCGGATCGGCCCGCGCCTCAGTCGCCACGGCGGCCGAACCTGATGCGCGGGTCCACGATCGCGAGCAGGATGTCGGAGACCAGCGTGCCGATCACTGTCAGAGCGGCGAGGAACATGACGAAGGTGCCGGCCAGGTACATGTCCTGGCTGAGCAGTGCGCGCAGGAGCAACGGCCCGGTGGTGGGCAGGCTCAACACCACCGCGGTGATCGTTGCGCCCGAAATCAGCTCCGGCAACAGCCAGCCGACACTGCTCACGATCGGGTTCATGGCCAGGCGCACCGGATACTTGAACAGCAGCCGCGGCTCCGCCAAGCCGCGCGACCGTGCGGTAATGACGTACTGCTTGCGCAACTCGTCCAGCAGGTTGGCGCGCATCACGCGGATCAGTCCCGCCGTCCCCGCGGTCCCGACCACGATGATCGGGATCCACAGGTGGCTCACCAGATCGAGCACGCGCGCCAGGCTCCAGGGCGCATCGATGAACTCCATGGAAAACAGCCCGCCCACGCTGATGTCGAAGTAGCGGTAGCCGACGAACATCAGGATCAGCGCCAGCAGGAAGTTGGGCGTTGCCAGGCCAACGAACCCCAGGAACGTGACCGCGTAGTCGCTCAGCGAATACTGGGCGGTAGCCGAGTAGATGCCCACGGGAATGGCCACCACCCACGTGAACAGCAACGTCGACATCGATATCACGACGGTCAGCAGCAGGCGGTCGCCGAGCAGCTCCCCCACCGGACGGCGTTGCTCGAAGGAGTGGCCGAAATCGCCCCGCGGGAACCCCGAAATCCACTTCAGATACTGGACGTGGAACGGATCGCCCAGCCCGTACTGCGCCTTCAACGCCTCCAGCGTGGCCGCGTCGACCAGGTCTCCGCTCGCCTCCAGGTTGGCGGCGTAGGTGGTCAGGTAGTCACCCGGCGGGAGCTGGATGATCACGAACGACACCACCGAGACGAGCAGCAGCGTCGGTACCATGAGCAGCAGTCTCTGGCCGATGAATCGTCCCATGGGTTTGCCGCCGCGCCGCGGCCGAACCGCGAGCGCGGCTGAAATTGTGCCACCGATCCCATCACGCCGTCCACCGGGCGCGGGAACGATCCGTGCGCCTGCCTCCCGCCCGCGTGTTGCTCCTCATTGACGCCATTCGGCGCGCGTGCAACGCTCTGAGCTCAACTGCGCTTGAAGACATATCACGAGAGCAGGCGGCGGACCGGCGGTCACTTCGCCTTCTCGAACGGGTGGAGGAATCCCATGACGAACCTGAAACGCATATCGTGCATCACGGTACTGCTCGGTCTGCTCCTGGCGGCACCGGGCCTCTGGGCACAGATGCAGTACCACGAAGCGCCGTCGCTCGCCGCGATGGTTCAGGCGGGGACGCTTCCCCCGGTCCAGGAACGGCTTCCCGCGGAGCCGATGGTGATTCAGACCGTCGAGGAGGTGGGCCAGTACGGTGGCCGCTGGACCTTCGGCATCCCGACGCAGAGCCAACTAGGAGTGTACAGCTACGCCACCTACGATTTCGCGGCACGCTGGAACCGCGCCGCCGATGTGATCATTCCGAATGTGATCCGCGACTGGGAATTCTCCGAAGACGGTCGCACCATCACCATGTATCTGCGCGCCGGCATGAAGTGGTCCGACGGCGCGCCGTTCACGGCCGACGACATCGTCTTCTGGCTCGACGACTTCGTGCGCAACGATGCCCTCTCGCCCGGCAAACCGGGCTGGCTGCTGGTGGCCGGCGAGCTGCCCGTCGGCCGCAAGATCGACGACACCACGGTGAGCTGGACCTTCGCCGCGCCGCCGGGGCTGCTGCTGAACGACTTTGCCACCACCAGGGGCAACATCTTTGCACCGAAACACTACATGGAGCAGTTCCACGCCGATTACACCGACGCCGACAAGGTGCAGGCGATGGCCAAGGAGGCCGGGTTCGAGGACTGGACCCAGCTCTTCCGCAACAATCGCGACTGGTATCGTGCACAGAACCACGATTACCCGGTATTGAACGCGTGGGCGGTCAAGACTTCCTTCGAGGACTCCGCGACGCTGACGGTGTACGAACGCAATCCCTACTACTGGAAGGTGGATCAGGTCGGCAATCAGCTCCCCTACATCGACGAGGTGGCGATCGCTATCACCACTACGGCCGAGACGCTCAACCTGAAGACCATGGCGGGCGAATTCGATTTCCAGATGCGCTACCTGAATCCCGCCAACTTCACGCTGTTCTACGACAATCAGGAGCGGGGAGACTACCGCATCCTGGAATGGCCGACGGGGATCGGCTCCGACGCTGCGCTCTTCTTCAACCAGTCAACTCCCGATCTGGTGCTGCGCGAATTGTTCCAGGATCTGCGCTTCCGGCAGGCGTTGTCGCTGGCGATCAATCGGGAGGAGATCAACCAGCTCGTGTTCGACGGCCAGGGCCAGGCGCGGCAGGCGACCGTGGTGGAGTTGTCGCCGCTGTTCAAGCCGGAGTATGCCGCGGCGTACGCCGACTACGATCCGGAGCGCGCCAATCGGTTGCTCGACGAGATCGGGCTGACGCAACGTGACGGCGACGGCTTCCGGCTGCGTCCGGACGGCGAGAGCCTGTCCCTGCTGCTCGACTCGCCGGGTGAGAAGACGGCCACCATCGACTCCATCGAGTTGGTGGTCGAGTACTGGGGCGCCATCGGCATCAAGGCCGCCTCCAACCACAGCGAGCGCAGCGCCTATCGTGCGCGGCGCAACGCCAACGAAACGCAGATCAACGTGTGGGAGATGGGCTTCATGATGTACCCGAGCAATCCGGTCTTCCTGATCCCGTCATCATCAGGCAGCGACTTCGGACCCGATCTGGGAGTCTGGTACAACACCGGAGGCGCCGAGGGCCAGGAACCGCCGGAGCCGATCAAGGAGGCGTTGCGCGCCTACGACCAGATCAAGCAGACGCCGGAAACCGAGAAGAAGAACGAGCTGTTCCATCGCATCCTGGAGTTGCAGGCGGAGAACATCTGGGTCCTGGGGATGGTCGGCGGATTGAAAGAAACGCTGATCGTGAAGAACCACCTCCGCAACGTGCCGGACGTGTCGATCTTCGACTCTCTGGTAGGCCGCTACATCGGACTGACCGCGGCGGAGCAGTACTTCATCCGCCAGTAAGGCGAACCGGCGCCGCGCGGGGCAGCTACGGGATCGGCGGCGCCGCGCGCCTGCTGTCGGGCATCACGCTGGCGGTAGCCCGCCCGCTACCTGCTGCGGACCTGGATCATGCGCGAGCGGCTCGGTACGCGAGCCGTGCCGGTCCTGCTGGCCGGCTCCGGCCACCTGACCGGGCTGTCAGGGACGTGGGCGGTGGTGCTGGCGCTGGTGGCGCCGAATCCGTCGGAGGCCGCGGCGCTCGATGCGATCACTCCGGCGATGGCGGTCCTGGACACCCTGCACGGCATCACTGGCAAGGCCGGGTTCAGCCTGGCAGGCCTCGCGCTGATCGCCGCCGCATATCGGATGTGGAGCGTCGGCGGTGCGCTGCGCTTCATCGCCCCCGGCTCGGCGGTCGTCGGCGTTGCCATGCAACTGGTGTGGGTGCACGCGGTGATCGTCGTGCACCGCGCGTCCGGAGCCGCGTTCGTCGTGTGGCTGGCGCTCATCGGCTTCATGCTGGTGAGCGGCCGGGTGGAGCGGATCTTCGCGCTTCGGCGCCGCCTTGATCCCACATGAACAGCACACATATGCTGTATATCAGTCCATACAGGAATGATGTATGAAAGCTATACAGGTCAGTATCGACGAGGAGCTTCTGTCTGCGCTGGATGCCGATGAAGAGGTCCGAAGAGAGGGCAGGTCCGCTGTCCTGCGCCGCGCTGCGGCCGCATACCTCTGCCGCAAGCGCGCCGAGGAGATAGCGCGCCGCTATCGGGAAGGTTACGCGCGGGGCGTCGCTGCGGACGAGTTGCGCGGCTGGGCGGACCGTGGGGCATGGCCGGAGGACGGTTGATGGCCAACCGAGTGAACCGCGCGGAGGTATGGATGCACGAGTTCCGCAAGCCGGACAAGCGCCGCCCGGTGGTGGTGCTGAGCCGCCAGGAGGTGATCCCGATGCTCGGTACCGTGATCGTGGCGCCGATCACGTCCACGATTCACGGCGTTCCCAGCGAGGTTCGGGTCGGCGTCGAGGAGGGCCTCAAGCGGGAATCGGCGGTCAACCTGGACCACGTACAGACCGTCGAGCGATCGCACCTGCGCGGCTACGTCGGCGCGCTGGACGATCGCAAGATGCGTCTGGTGTGCGAACGCTCGCCGTAGCGACGGCCTGCGACTGACGGAGCGATTACATCGGGCCGAAGCTGATCGAGAGCATCACCATGCCGAGCGTGGTCCGCGATCGAGGCGCGATCGAGGCGGATGGTGCCGAACCGCGGCGCTCGCCGTAGCCACGGCGTGCGACTGACCGAGCGCTACATCGGGCCGATGCGCTCCTCGCCCACGTCGACGGCGGCTCGCATGGAGGCGTCGAAGCTGCGCAGCAGCAGCTCGGACTTGATGGCGGCGGCGGCCGGCTCGTCCCACAGGTCCTGGAACTCGCCCGGATCGGCTTCCAGGTCGTAGAGCTCGCCCAGGCCGTGGCCGTGATAGACGACCAACTTGTGCGTCCGCGTGCGGTACATGGTCGCGTAGCTGCCGTCCGGCTCGTCGATGGCATCGAAGTACTCGCTGCGCACCGACTCGCGGCCCGCGCCGCCCTCCAGCAGGGACCGGCCCTGCATCCAGGGCGGCACCGGCTGCCCCGCCGCCGCCAGCAGCGTGGGCGCCAGATCGGTCAGCTCGACCAGATCGTTGCTCACGCGGCCTGACTCGATACGGCCCGGCCAGCGCAGGATCAGCGGCACGCGCACCAGCCCCTCGTAGAAGCGGCAGCCCTTGCGGATCAGGCCGTGGTCGCCGAGCGACTCGCCGTGGTCGCTGGTGAAGACCACCAACGTGCGCTCCGCCTGACCGGACTCGTCCAGGGCGTCCAGCATGCGGCCGACCTGATCGTCGATCAGCGCGATCATCGCGTAGTAGGCGGCCTGCAGCGTCTTCGCGTCGCGCGCGAAGGTCGCCTCGTCGGCTTCGAGCTCCGAGTCGCGGCCGGGATAGAACGGGAGCACCGGATGGGCGATGTCGAGCGGGCCGGCCGGGTCGCGGGCTTGGCCCTGGAAGTCCACGGCGCGCAGCCGGTGCTGCTGCCGCAGGTCGCTCGGGCGAAAGAGCGGGCCGGGCATCTCTTCCGGGTCGAAGTGGGCGCGGTACTTCGCGGGGGGATTGAACGGCTCGTGCGGGTCGTAGATGTTGACCGTGGCCAGCCACGGCGTGTCCGCGTCCCGGCGCTCGCGCATGAAGTCGATGGTCTGCTCCGCGCACCAGGTGGTCTGATGCAACTCCGCCGGCACGCCGGCGGGGTCCCGGATCAGCTCGCCCAGGTCGTGGCCCCTGGCCCGCACCCACTCGGCGTAGGCGTGGCCTGATGGCCAGCCGTCGCGGGGCGCGTGGCTCCAGCGCCAGTAGCGGTAGCCGTCGTCGCCGCGCGGCTCGGGCCGTTCGTAGGCGCCCGCCAAGTGCAGCTTGCCGATCAGGCCGCAGTCGTAGCCGGCGCCTGCCAGCAGCCTTGTGACCAGCGGGTAGCGCCCGCGGTAGCGCGCGTTGCCGTTGCGGGTGTTCTGGCAGGTGCTGGGGTAGGTGCCGGTCAGGAAGCTGGCGCGGCTGGGCGTGCAGATCGGGCTCTGGCAGAAGGCGTGCGTCCAGGCGGTGCCGTCGCGCCACAGGCGGTCCAGTCGCGGCGTGCGCACGTGCGCGTTGCCGCCGGCGCCGATCGTGTCGTACCGCTGTTGGTCGGTGCAGATCCACAGGATGTTGGGTGGCATGGACGGTCGCGTACCTCCGCGGGCGATGGTACGGGAACGGCTCCCGCCCCGCGAGCGTCGGCTTGACGGCGCCTTCCGGTCAAGGTAGGAGTAGGAGCGTGGCCGCCACGCCCGAACCATCGCCGGCGGCGCCGACCTCGCAGGAGGCGCTGTCCTCCCTGCTCTGTGACGTTCTGCCTCCCCAGGGCGCCTGGAGTGACCGGGAGTACCTGTGGCTCACCGACCACACCAACCGCCTGATCGAGCTCGCCGACGGGAATGTCCAGGAGTTACCCATGCCCACCGATACGCATCAGGCTGTGCTCCTGTTCCTGTACCTGCTGTTCCGCGACTACCTCAAGCCGCGCGGCGGCGTTGCCAGAGTCGCCGCACTGCGCATGCGCGTCCGCGAGGGTGTGTTCCGCGAACCCGACCTGCTGCTCCTCCGCGATCGCTCTGATCCGCGCCGTCGGGACCGCTTCTGGTTGGGTGCGGATTTGGTGGTGGAGGTCGTCAGCCCGGATGACCCGGATCGGGATCTCGTGGAGAAGCGCGCCGACTACGCCGCGGCAGACATCCCGGAGTATTGGATCGCCGACCCGCGCGACGAGACCATCACGGTGCTTGCGCTGGAGGGTGACGCCTACGTGGAGCACGGCGCGTTCGCGCGAGGCGAGGCGGCCACGTCGCCGTTGCTGACGGGGTTCGCCGCCGACGCCGTGTTCGACGCCCCGGAATCAGGCGCTTGAACCCTGGCATCATTCGCCTACAAGCCTCGCGTATTCTTCTCCTGACATATCACACTTTACCAGCCGAACGAATTGTGCCGCAGTCAATTGGCACTGGCGAGCCATCTTGCCGATCAGATTGCTGCCGATGTCCTTGTACCGGCTTCCATGGCTCAGCTTGGTGCTGATCGGCGTCTTTTCCCCCAAACGATTTCGATACGCGAGAAATATATGATCCCCATCCTGGTCTTTTTCAAAGCCTTTCCGCATCAGGTTGGACAATATTTCCGACCTCTTCAATTGCATTATCGTGGCATCTTCCTGAATGCGTTTCGCAGGCTTGTCTTCAGGTCAATCGCTTTCGGCGTAAGGTTCTGATCTCTTTCTGCGGCGTACGTTCTCCATAGGAAAGCTATCGTTTTATGTACCGCGTCACTCAGTTCTCCGTAAGTCAGAGTCGATACCGACAAGCCTATTTCTCCGCATTCCACCGAATACAGACCGTCTTCCTCCACTATCTGCAGATGCCACTTTGAGACGGCTTGGAGGACATGAAAACGATCAAGGACGACAGTGTCTATCTCTATGTACGACACTCCGACAGCCGCAATAGAGTCTTTCCTGAAAGTGTGCGATAACGTCTCAAACCTCCAGAAGCACTCGGGGAAGTCATAGGACGCGCCCGCGACCGTTGCGCTTGTCACTTCTTGCTACCCGTGTGAACTCGCTGTACGTCAGCCTGAGCGTCTGGCAAGGGCTCTCCAGTCTTGGCGTCAACTGCTTGCGTTCTCACTTCGTAATCAGTGTCTGGCTGTATGCCAACAAATACTGCCGAATTGGAAGGAGAAATAAAACCGACCCCGAAGTCTTCTCCAACCTTTCTCATGCGGATGTCATATAGCACCGGAGGGTCAAAATGGATATTGACTTGTTGGGTCTGATCGGGCGATACGTTGAGCGAGACACCGCGCAAGGAGACGAGGAATCTCTTTCGCGAAGCATCCCATGTAACCGGCACAACGCCAGTCTGGCTTACATTGGTCCAAGGCACGCTTTCTTGCTGATCATGCACACCCATGCCGAAATGGTAGCAAAGATTGTGCATGATCGCAAAGGAGCTACGGAACGAGACGTAAAACTCCACAGAGAAACGATATATATGAGCACGATCCGTTTGTGAGCCGCGGAGAGAGGCGTAAGGTGTGCTCGGAATGGCCCCGGACAGGTGACGGGGTGAAGGGCGACCCAGTGGGAACGGTGGACCTGCCCGCCGTGGAATAGCCCATAGCCGGTGTACGTGATAGCGCGGTGCGTCGGTGCGGTCGCGACCGCGTCAGGTACGGCGCCAGCACGCCCACGTTGATTGTTCGAGATCAGCTCCACTGCCGGCGCGTCGGTGCGCGGTTCCCATGGGCGGCACCCGTGCCGCGTTCGCTATGGTGGTGGCGCCATGACAAACTCCAACGCAAGCGCCGGGAGCACGCCGGGCGCCGCCCGCGCCGACGAAGGCCGCGGGCTCGATCGCGCTCAACCGGTGCGCGTTACCGCCCGCCGGCGCGAACTGGCGCTCGACGAACGCGGCTACCGCGACTGGCGCGTCCTCGAGCGGCCGGTCGATCTGCGCCCGGCACGCACGGCGCTCGTGCTGTGCGACGTGTGGGACCGCCACTGGTGTCGCGGCGCCCAGGAACGGCTGGAGCCCCTCGTGCCGCGTATCGACCGCACCGCCCGCGCGGCCCGCGACCGCGGCATGCTGGTCGTGCACGCACCATCCGGCACCATGCCGTTCTACGCCGACCATCCGGCGCGGGTGCGGGTACTCCAGGCACAGCCGGTTGCTGCACCGGACGAACGCGCGCACCCCGATCCACCGCTGCCGATCGACGGCAGCGACTCCTCCGACACCTCCGGCGATCCGGCTGCCGAGGGTACCCGCCGCTGGCGGCGCCAGCACGCAGGGGTGTGGATCGATGGCGAGCGCGACGCCATCGGCGATGACGGCCTCCAGCTCCTGGCCCTGTACCGGCAGCGCGGCATCGACACGGTGCTGATCGCCGGGGTGCATACCAACATGTGCGTGCTGCATCGCAGTTTCGCCATCAAGCAACTGGTGCGCTGGGCCATTCCGGTCTACCTGATCCGCGACCTGACCGACTGCATGTACAACCCGGCGCGCGCCCCCTACGTCAGCCACGAAGCCGCCACGGAGCTGGCGGTACGCTACATTGAGCAGTTCTGGTGCCCGAGCGTGACCAGCGAGGATTTGTGCTCCGGGCTCGCGGGGTAGGCCCGCGACGGGCGCTTTGCTCGTCAGGGGACGGGGGGCGTACACTCGCGGCTCGTGGCAGCCTCCGAGCATCCCAACATCATCGTCCTCATCACCGACACCTTCCGCCGCGACAACCTCGGCAACCGCGCCGCGCGGCCGGTGCGCACGCCGGCGCTCGACCGGTTCGCCGCCGACCGCGCCACCGAGCTCACCGGCCTCACCATGGGCAGCTTCCCGACCATCCCGCATCGCACCGACTTCGCCAGCGGTCGCGTCGGCTGGCCGCACTACGGCTGGCAGCCGATCAGCCACAGCACGCCCAACCACATCGCCACGCTGCTCGCCGAGCAGGGCTACTTCACGCAGCTCATCTGCGACTGCCCGCACCTGTTCAAGGCGGGCTTCCAGGTCGGCTTCCACGGCAGCTACCAGCACCGCGGCCAGGAGGGCGACCTCACCCTGCTGCACATGAACGACGCGATCACCCAGGCGATGCCACGCGCCAAGACGCGCCTCCGCCCGGAGACCCTCGGCGGCACGCTGATCGATCTGCACGTCTGGATGAACGACATCCGCACCGAGGCCGACACCTTCTGCGCCCGCACCGCTCTCACCACCGCCACCTGGCTGGAGCGCAACTACCGCGCCGGGCCGTTCTTTCTGTGGGTCGACTTCTTCGATCCGCACGAGCCGTGGGATCCGCCCGAGTATCTGGTGCGCCGCTACGATCCCGACTACGACGGGCCGCCGATGCTGCATCCCAACTACGGCCCCGCCGACCGCTACTCCGCCGCCGAGCTGCGTAATCTGTGGGCCCACTACGCCGCCGAGGCGGAGCTGGTCGACCGCCACATCGGGCGCGTGCTGGAGAAGATCGACGACCTCGATCTGTGGCGCAACTCGCTGGTGGTGGTAATGGCCGACCACGGCATGGCGATCGGCGAGCACAACTGCTGCGGCAAGAGCAACATCGCTGACGAGGACGGGCGTTTCTGGCCGCTCTTTCCGGTGCTGAGCGACGAGCTGTGCCTGATCGCCGGCCGCGCCCAGGCGGGTCCGGTGCCGGCCGGAGCGCGGCTCGACCTGCTGGCGCAGCCGGTCGATCTGCTGCCCACCCTGTGCGAGCTGGCCGGCGTCGAGCCGGCGCCTCCCGAGCCGCTGCACGGCAGATCGTTCGCCGCCGGGCTGCTCGCCGGATCGGGCACGCTGCGCGACCACGTGATCACCGCCGCACACGCGCGGCCGGCGGCGGCGACGCCGGACCAGCTTCCCGCCTGTGCAAGCACCCCGTTCCTGCGCGCCGGCACCTGGGGCTACGCGCCGGTCGGCCCGGACGGCGCGCCGCAGCTCTTCGACCTGGCAGCCGATCCGAACGCCGAGCGCGACGTCGCCGCGGCGAACCGCGGCACGGTGGCCGATCTGCACGAGCTGCTGCTGGCCTCCCTCAAGGAGTATGGCGCCGGCGACGCCGTGCAGGCGCTGTGGCGGGCTCCCGGCAGCGGCGCCGCCGGCGGGACTTGGGCGCGCGACTACCTGGAACGGTAGGGGAGCGCCCGACCTCGAACGGCCCCGGCACGAAACGACCTCACGATAGCGTGGCTTGATCGTTCCCCGGCGCGTCGTTCGGGGTGAGTTCACCGACCAGTTGGTCGTGGGAGATCAGCTCGACCGCGGGCGCGTCGAAGCGGCCGTAGCCGTTCCACACCTTGAAGCCGACCAGCTCCTTGAGTCGCAGCGGGGCGTCGGCGAGCACCTCAGGCAGCAGGCCCAGGGTGTAGTTCTCCTGCGGCCGGAACTGCGGGCCGCAGTAGGTGTTGAGCAGGCCCATGCGAGGCTGGTCGGTGCGGTTGGTGCCGGAGCCGTGCCACAGCCGGCCCTCGAAGAACATCGCCGTACCGGCCGGAGCCTCGATCGACACCAGGTCCTCCTCGCCATACAGGTCCGGCTTCGGCTGCCGGCCGCTCAAGTGGCTGCCGGGCACCACCCGCGTGGCGCCGTTCTCGGCGCGGAAGTCCCCCAGCAGCCACATGCTGTTCGCGCAGGCGGGCGGCGCGATCATGGCGGCGCGGTCGCGCACCTCGCCCGCCTCGGCGCGGGTGATCGATCCCACCGGCAGCCCGAACCGGCCCCTGGGCACCGGCGGCGGCATCCACCATGCGTCGGTGTGCAGCTCCATGGGCGAGGCACCCTTACCGATGATGTTGGCGGTGCTGCAGGAGAGCTGGTAGTGCCCGCCCAGCACGTGGCCGACCAGCTCCAAGGCATGCTCCATGAGCACGATGTCGCGGAAGATCCGCCCCTTGTTGAGCAGCATGAACAGGCGCTGGCTGACGCCACCGGCGGCGGCGGTGAACCGTTCCTGACGCACGGTGGCGTCGTCGTCGGCGAAGGCGCCCCAGCGCTGGTCGGCGGTCCCGTCCATGTAGGCCACCCCGCGTTCGCGCTCGGCGGCAGCCTGGTCGGTCAGCCGCTCCCGCGCCTCGTGCAGCTCGGCCGGGGTCAGGGCGTCCGCCAGCAGGCAATAGCCGCATCGCTCCAGATCCGCCCTGCATCGCTCCAGGTCGGTAGTGAGCCGAGGCCGCTCCGTGACACCGGCACCCATGCTCATACCCATCGTGTGGCCTCCTCTCAGCTTAGCGCGCTTGGCGCTTCGCCAGACGATGTTGGTCCAGCGCCTGTCGCAGGTACGACTTGATGACTGCCTGGCGGCTGACGTTCAGTTCGGCGGCGAGTTGATCGAGCTCCTGCAGCATGGCGGCCGTGAAGTCGACGTTGACGCGCTTTATGGGCTGCTTCATTGCGCCCTGGTTCGTGAAGTATTGCGAAACGTCTTCTCCGCGATCCGCCATGTCGGCGATCTCGTCCGCAGTGGGTGTCCTAGTGGTGTTGCTCATAGAGCCTCCGTTCCTCTCTCGTCGACTTCCATAGTGTCACCAGGCGATAGTACTCCCCACCCACATCTTCTCGGATTTCGTAGACGAGCGAATACAATCGTCCGTTCACCCAGCCAATGGCACGGAACTGCTTGGGATCGTCGGATCTGCAGTCTTCGTAGTATGGGTGGGCGAAGATCTCCTGCGCTTCTTCGAATCCGATCCCCCGTTTCGGATTGTTTCGAAGTAGGAGGCTCTTGTTTCGGTCAAAGTCGAAGCGCATTTTGAAGTATAACAGTTATACCAATCCAGTCGTCGCCGCGGCAAGCCGGTTCGTCCGGTTCCGGAGCGGCTAACAGTCCCTCGCACGGGACGACGCTACGAAAGTTGACAACAGATTCGTTTGCAACGACATTGTTGCAAACGCGCGTGGATCGAACGATGGTGCTGCTGGGTGATGCCGGGACTCAGCGTGTACTTCTCGCCGAGTGAAGACTGAGCCGTAGCCCATGGTCACCAAGAAGTACAATCCTGGGTTTCTCACCGACGACGAGCTGGTGGCGTCGTTCTGCGTACGGACCAGCGAGTTCGAGTCGATCATCGAGACGCTGGGCGAGAACACGGGCAACTCCAATCAGCATCTGATGGTGATCGGTCCCCGCGGCAGCGGCAAGACGAATCTCATGCTCCGCGTAGCGATCGAGTCACGCCGGAACCCCGAGCTGTCGTCCAGGGTCTTCCCTGTCACGTTCGCGGAGGAGAGCTACGAGGTCAGTACGTGCGGGGAGTTCTGGCTGGAGTGCCTTTCCCGTCTGGCCGATCAGGCGCCGCAACCGGACTGCGCGTCAGATCTGGGACGCACCTGCCAGGACCTGCGCGCGATGCACGACGACCGGCTGCTGGCCGAGCGCTGCCTGGGCGCCTTGCTCGACTTCTCCGACCGTGCAGGCAAACGGCTGCTGATCGCGGTCGAGAACCTCAACGCGATGTTTGCGGGCATGCTAGATCCGGACGCGGGGTGGCGACTGCGAAAGACGCTTCAGACCGAGCCGCGGATCATGCTGCTGGGAACCGCGACCAGCCGTTTCGAGGAGATCGACCGGCCGGATCGAGCCCTGTACGACCTCTTCCGCGTGATCATGCTGCCGCCGCTCGACGAGACGGAATGCAGCGCTCTCTGGCAGACGGTGTCCGGCGAGCGTCCTCCGACGGGGAAGATCCGGTCTCTGCAGATTCTCACCGGCGGCAACCCCCGGCTGATCTCGATCGTGGCCGCGTTCAGCGCGGGCCGCCCGCTGCATGGGCTCATGGAGGATCTGCTTCACCTGATCGACGTGCATACGGAGTACTTCAAGAGCCATCTCGATGCGCTCGCGCCGCAGGAGCGGCGGGTGTGCCTCGCCCTTGCAGAGCTGTGGAAACCGGCAACCACGCGAGAAATAGCCGAACGGGCTCGGCTGGGTTCGAGCATCTGCAGCGCCCAACTGAAGCGCCTCATCAGTCGCGGGCTCGTATCGGAAGAAGGCGGAACCCCGCGGCGCAAGCGGTACTGTCTCGTGGAGCGGCTGTACAACATCTATTGCCTGCTCCGACGGCGAGGCGCCTCAGACGCCGTCGAGCGTCTGATCCGCTTCATGACGGCCTTCTACACACAAACCAGCGTGAGTCAGTTGAACCGGTCGGAGGAGGATCCGGAGATATTCGAGGAGGGGGTGAGGCGGTTTGGTGACGTGCCGGCCTGCGAGCGCGACTTATCGACGATTCTGAGCTTCTTTGCGGGGGCCGACGATCTCCCAGCGCCCGCCCTTCATACTCTGCTGGTCTTGAGCGCTCAGCTTGGGCCGACGCGGGTTCTCGAAGCGATTGAAGGCTCGTCGGCCGCGGACAGGCTGCTGCCGCTGATGACGGCCCTGCAGCAGGAGATCGAACTCAAGCCGCGCGTGGCTCGCGAGGTCGAGGAAGTCGCTCACGACATCCGCAAGGAGCTGGCCGGGCTGAGGACTGCCGCGCGCGTATCCAATACGATAGCGACCGCTCATGACTGAGGCCGACACCTGCCGGCGCTTCGTCGTGCCGCGGCTCCAGGAGGCAGGCTGGGACGCGCGCCCGCACGTGATCAACGAGCAACGGACCTTCACCGACGGTCGCATCCTCTTCACCGGCGGCAAGGCGCGGCGCGGCCCGCAGAAGCGGGCGGACTACCTGTTGCGCTACCGTCCGGACTTCCCGATCGCGGTGGTCGAGGCCAAGGCCAACCACCGGAACGCGGGCGACGGCCTGCAACAGGCCAAGGAGTACGCCGAGATCCTGCGCCTGAAGTTCGCCTACGCGACCAACGGCACCGAGATCATCGAGTTCGACTACACCACCGGCATCGAACGCACCGTCACCGCATTCCCCGAACCCGAGGACCTATGGCGTCGCCTGCGGGCCACGGAAGGCATCGCTGACGACGATGTCGCCCGGAAGCTACTCACTCCCACGTTGCCCGACCCCGCGCGGCCGCTTCGCTACTACCAGGAGATCGCCGTCAACCGGGCTACGCAGGCCGTACTCCAGGGCCGTCGGCGGATTCTGCTCACCCTGTGCACGGGCTCCGGCAAGACGGCGATCGCCTTCCAGATCTGCTGGAAACTCTGGTCCGCGCGCTGGAACCGCACGGGCGCTGTCCGCCGGCCCAAGATCCTGTTCCTTGCGGACCGTAGCGTGCTGGTGGACGACCCCATGGCCAAGGACTTCAGCCCGTTCGCCGACGCGCGGCACAAGATCTCCGGAACGGCGGTCAAGAGCCGCGACATGTACTTCGCCATCTACCAGGCGATCGCTCGCGATGAGCAGCGCCCCGGCCTCTATCGCGAGTATCCGCCGGGGTTCTTCGATCTGATCATCGTCGACGAGTGCCATCGCGGCAGCGCCCGCGACGACAGCAACTGGCGGGAGATCCTGGAGTGGTTCGAGCCGGCGGTGCAGATCGGAATGACGGCGACCCCGCGGCGCGAGGACAACGTCGACACCTATGACTACTTCGGCGACCCAATCTATCAGTACAGCCTGGCAGAGGGGATCGACGACGGGTTCCTGGCTCCCTACCGCGTGCACCGGGTCATCACCGACTACGACGCCTCCGGCTGGCGGCCGACCAGGGGAGAGCTGGACCGGTACGGGCGCGAGATTCCGGATGCCGAGTATCACACCCGCGACTTCGAGCGCTTGGTGGCCCTGCAAGCCCGGACGCGGGCCATCGCACGCCACCTCACCGACTTCCTGAAGCAGACCGACCGCTTCGCGAAGACCATCGTCTTCTGCGTGAACCAGGAGCACGCCCTGGAGATGCGCCGTGCGCTGGTGGAGCTGAACGCCGATCTCGTCAGGAAGCATCCCGACTACGTCTGCCGGGTCACTTCGGACGAGGGCGACGTCGGCAGCTCCCACCGCTCCCGTTTCCAGGACGTGGAGACCACGACCCCGGTGATCCTGACCACCTCGCACCTTCTGACCACGGGCGTGGACGCCCCTACCTGCAAGAACGTGGTCCTGGTCCGCGCCGTGGGCTCCATGCCGGAGTTCAAGCAAATCATCGGCCGCGGCACCCGGCTACGCCCGGACTACGGGAAGCTCGCCTTCAACATCGTCGATTACACCGGGACGGCGACCGGGAAGTTCGCCGACCCCGAATTCGACGGCGAGCCGGTGCAGGAGCGGGAGGAGACGATCGACGACGCCGGTGAGGTCGTCGACGAGACCGACACCGCCGAGGACGGCGGGTATAAGCAGGAGTTGCCGGGGCGTCGTATCGAGGAGCCAAGCGGGGAGCCGTCGCGCAAGTACTACGTGGACGGCGGGCAGGTCGAGATCATCCGCCATCTGGTGTACGACCTGGACCCGGATGGGAGGAAGCTCTCCGTCCGGCAACTGACCGACTACGCCGGCGACAAGCTGCGCACGCTCTATCCGGATGCTTCGAGGCTGCGTCGGGACTGGCTGGACGCCGACCGACGGTCGGAGATCGTGGCGCGCCTGGAGGAACGGGGCATCGACCTCGTTACCTTGGCGGAGGCGGCCGGCCAGCCCGATGCCGACCTGTTCGATCTGCTCTGCCATCTGGCCTATCACGCACCGCTCCGGACCCGGCGGGAACGCGCCGAGCGCCTTAAGCGGGAGGAAGCCGAGTTCTTCGAGCGCTTCGGCCCCGAAGCCCGGCAGGTGCTGGACGCGCTCGTCGAGAAGTACGCCGAGCACGGGGCGGCTCAGTTCAAGCTGCCGGAGATCCTCGAAGTGCCGCCATTCAACCAGTGGGGCAACGTGATCGAGATCTCGGCCCGCTTCGGGGGCGGCGACCGGCTGCGGGGTGCGGTGGACGAGCTGCAGCGCCGGTTGTACGTCGCCTGAATCGCTGCGACCTACGCAAGACGCGGCGGCCGCTCCCCGATGGCATGCATCTAATGGTATAGAGTTGGACGGAGCGCACCATGCCCACCGGCTCAGTTTTCGAGATCGATCACGGTCAGGCGGTGCTCCTTCCCGCCGACACACGCTTTCCGCGTGGAGTACGGCACGTCTCCGTGCGCGTGGTAGGCCCGGATCGCGTGCTTTCCCCCGTGGACCGCGCGTGGGACACCTTCTTCTCGGAAGGACCGGCGTCGGCGGATGACCGGCTTCCTGAGCGGGACGAACAAGGACCGCCTCATGGCCGTGAGCCGCTCCAGTGATCCGCTTCATTAACGACAGGGTCCGCGCGAGGGAATAGGTGCCAAGACTCACGATCGAAAAGAAGGCCGGCGCCAAGCCGCTCACCGTTGCCCAGCGGCTCGACCGCATCATCAAGTCGGCGCGCCAGATCATGCGCAAGGACAAGGGGCTGAACGGCGACCTGGACCGGCTGCCGATGCTGACCTGGATCATGTTCTTGAAGTTCCTCGACGACATGGAGCGCATCGAGGAGACGCGCGCGGGGCTCGCCGGGCGCGCGTACCGTTCGGTCGTCGAGGCGCCGTGGCGCTGGCGCGACTGGGCGGCTCCCGCCGACGGGATCACCGGCGCCGATCTGCTGACCTTCCTCTCCGCCGAGGAGACGGTGCTCCCAAACGGCTCGTCCGGCCCGGGACTGTTTGCCTACCTGCGCGGCCTGCGCGGCGACGACGGCCGGCGCGACCGCCGCGACGTGGTGGCGACCGTGTTCCGGGGCTTCTCCAACCGCATGGAGAGTGGCTACCTGCTGCGCGACGTGGTCAACCTGGTGGACGGCATCCGTTTCGACTCCTCCGAGGAAGTCCACGTCCTCGGCCGCCTCTACGAGACCTTGCTGCGCGAGATGCGCGACGCGGCCGGCGACTCCGGCGAGTTCTACACGCCGCGCCCGGTGGTGCGCTTCATGGTCGAGGCGACGGGTCCCAAGCTCGGCGAAACCGTGCTCGACCCGGCATGCGGAACGGGCGGATTCCTGGTCGAGGCATTCACGCATCTGGAGCGTCAGTCCGACACCGTCGAGAAGCGGGCGATCCTGCAGGACGCCAGCATCCTCGGCGGCGAGGCCAAATCGCTTCCATTCCTGCTGGCGCAGATGAACCTGCTCCTGCACGGCGTGGACGCGCCGCGCATCGATCCGGACAACTCGCTGCGGTTCCGTCTGGCCGAGATCGGCGAGGCGGAGCGCGTCGACGTGATCCTCACCAATCCGCCGTTCGGCGGCGAGGAGGAACGCGGCATCCTCAGCAACTTCCCGGAGGACCGCCGCACCGCTGAAACGACGCTCCTGTTCCTGCAGCTCATCATGCGCCGCCTGAAGCGTGGCGGCCGTGGCCGCGCCGCGGTGGTAGTCCCGAACGGCGCGCTGTTCGGCGACGGCGTGTCGGCACGCATCAAGGCCGACCTGCTGGAAGGCTTCAACTTGCACACGATCGTCCGCCTGCCCGAGGGCGTCTTCGCGCCCTATACCGACATCCCGACCAATCTGATCTTCTTCGACACGACCGGCCCGACGCGGACTATATGGTACTACGAGCAGCCGCGTCCCGAGGGCCGCAGGAAGTACACCAAGACCGCACCGCTCCTGTACGAGGAGTTCGCCGACTGTCTCGCCTGGTGGAGCGACCGCACGGAGAACGAACACGCCTGGCAGGCGGACGCGGGCGGGCTCATCCAGCGCAACGGTGACGGCCGTGTGACCGCCTGTAACCTCGATCTCAAGAACCCACACGCCGGTGAGGCGATCGACCACCGACCGCCGGAAGAGATCGTGGACTCCATCATCGACAAGGAGCACCGTATCCTCGCCATCATGGAGGAGATCAAGGCCACCCTCGCCGAGGGGCCGTGATGGCGTGGCAGCGCTTGCCGATCTCAGCATTCCTGCGGAAGTCAGAGGACCGGGTTGAGCCGGAGCCCGACCGATTATACAAGCAGATCCGGGTGCGTCTGTGGGGAAAGGGACTGACCCTTCGCGGCAAGGTCCCGGGAGCCAACATCGCGGCGCACCGGCAGGTTCGGGCTTCTGCGGGCCAGTTCCTGATCTCCCGAATCGATGCGCGCCACGGTGCGTTCGGGATTGTGCCGGACCACTTGGACGGCGCGTTGGTAAGCAGCGACTTCCCTTGCTTCGACATCGACGAACGAGCCGTGCGTCCCCGCTACCTGGAATGGTATACCCGAACGGATCGCTTTGTTGACCTTTGCCGCCGGGGAAGCGAGGGATCGACCAACCGCGTGCGACTAAATGGAAGCCAGTTCATGGATATGGAGATTCCTGTGCCTTGTATGAGTGAGCAGCGAGCGATCGTCAAAAAGCTGTTCAAGTTGGCAGATCTACAGGAACTCGCGAGAAATACAGTTCGCCAAAGCGAGCGTGAGCTCCATGCAATTCGATCCACCGCATTGAGGAAAATCGTCATGCGCGCCGAATATCGCCAGTTAGGAGAAGTCGCTCCGCTTGTCCGGCGCCAAGTCCAGATCGATCCACATCAGGAGTACACTGAAATAGGTGTAAAGAGCTTCTACAGAGGGATCTTCCACCGTCGCACGATGACTGGATCTGAATACGCTTGGCAGAAACTGTTTATGATAAAGAGTGGAGATCTGGTGTTCAGTAACCTGATGGCATGGGAGCAAGCTATAGCTGTCGCATCTTTGGATGATGCCGGGTGCGTAGGAAATCACAGAATGCTTACATGTGAGGTTGATCCTTCGGCTGCAACTCCCGAGTTCTTGCTGTCGTATTTCAGGACAGAAGAGGGGTTCGCCAAGGTCGTGGGGCTTTCTCCGGGTAGCATTGCCCGGAACAAGACACTTTCTTCTAACGCGTTGACAACAATAAGAGTCCCAGTTCCGCCGATTGACCGTCAACTATGGTTTGGTCGCTTGATCCATCAATCACGTGAATTTGAGGCTACTCGGGCGCGTACTCTGGCGGATATGGAAGCTGTCATTCCTTCTGCTCTGCATGAGGTGTTTGACGGACGCTAAGCCGGACGTGAGCCTTGAAACGAAGGCGTGTGCCGAATCGCCGTTTGCGAGATGGGTGTAACTTAAGCGATACGCCACGCTACTGTGAGACCAGCTCTCTTTGAGGAACGGTCGGTGGCGTACGTTTCGTCGTCAATCCACGTTGTTTCTCGACTGGCACTCGTGACGTATCCATAGGACAGAGAGGCTACCGCGAAACTATAGTCTAGCTCGCGAGCTCTGTCGACATGCGGCCGATCACGCTCGCTGCGTAACGGGATGATACCGGAGGGACCTATCATTGCGGAATAGCCAAATTCGATCGGGCGGTCCCCGATGTCGATCTGGAATTCTTCTGGCGCGCGGTATGCAGCCTCGGCTCCGCGGTCGATTCCTTCCTCGAGTTCCAATGGGTGCCCAAGGGCTGAGATGACGGCGTCGTGATCGGCGCGAACGAGAGCCTTCGTCAAACTCTGATAGTCTCCCGTTTCGAGCTTGGCGCCTTTCAAGTCACGAACGGGCCAAGCGAGGAGGGTGGGCTCTCGTAGGTTGTCCTGGGTCGCCTATCGCGAAGCGACTGCCCACCGTGTTGCTGGTAGGTCGGAGTAAGAGCTCAGTCGTACAACTCTCGTTCTCATTGCTTGATTGATGGCGGTTCTCACAATCTCTGGCGCAGACCATGGACCGTGCCAAGTCTTCTTGGCTTGGTCGAAAGTCCCTTTGGCTTCGACAATTACCAGCCCAGAGGCGTCAAGCCCGATCCAGTCTGCTTGGAGACCCCGACTTGAGGGGAGTCGGTGAATCGCATAGCCTGTTCCATGGAGCCGACGCATGGCGACGTCTATCGGGACGAGGACGTGAACGCGCTCAAATTCGGTGAGATATGCTCGCGCGAGGTAACGGCCGAGCAGGCTTGAGTAGGCGATCCGGGCATCCCGTCCAATGCCGGGCCCTGCGCCGAGCCATTGCAGCTCGTAGGTTCGAGCCAGCATGCTCTTGAACAGATCCGTCCAGATCCCCGCCATGTGAGCTGTGGCGGTTACCAGAGTCTCACGGGCGGCCGCGTTGCCGATGGCGGTCAAAGGGAGATCACACATCCCGCCTGCGATGTTAGGATCAAACGGATCGCCGCGACGTAGCCATACGGAGCGGCTAAGCGGAGGATGCAGTCGCGACACGCGGTGTCGATGATGGGTGTGGCGCTCGAACGGGGTCAAGTGGCAGAAAGCTACTCGTGGGGCCGCGCTGCGAATACCCCGAAGGGAGTCGAAGTGGAGAGTGGGGGAGAGCGTGGGAAGAGTTGACAGATGGTAGTGTACTCGTGCCACGAGACACGTCTGGCGACAAGTGATCTTTACTTGGGGGAAGAAGCTACGAGATGAAATTGCCAAATCTCAGGCGCGTCCGCCGACGCAGCGCGCGGGCGAGAAGGGAATCTCGAAGGCGTTACTAAGTAGGGGGAGGCCATGATCTCGGCAGAGTTCGACAAGCCGGCCGGCAGGACGCCGGTCGTCACCGCTCCGGTCACGCCGTTCCCGGACCAGGGCACGGGCGAGGCCGAGGTGATCGGCGGCATCCGCGAGCGGCTCGGCCGGAACCCCTACGACATCGAGCGGGACTTCGGCAACTCCTACTCGGGCATCCCGCATCCGATCACCCACCAGCTCGACGAGCTGATGCGCAGCACCTACTTCGTCGAGTGGGCGGCCGACCAGCAGCCCGGAACGATGGGGATCGAACGCGAGGCGGTGCGCATGATGGCGTCGCTGCTCGGCGCGCCGGAGGGGGCGGGCTTCATCACCAGCGGCGGCACGGAGTCGAACCTGGCCTCGATGCGGCTGGCGCGGGCGCACGGCGGACAGGCGCAGCCGCAGATCGTGGCGCCGGTCACCATGCACTTCAGCTTCCGGATGGGCGCCGAGCTGATGGGGATCGAGCTGGTCGAGGTGGAGGTGGACCGGCAGAGCTTCGTGCCGCGCATCGAGGACGTGGAGCGGGCGATCACGCCGCGCACCGTCGGGCTGGTGTGCTCTGCGCCGGCGGGTGGCTTCGGCACGCTGGAGCCGGTGGAGGCGTTTGCGGACCTCGCGCAGCGCAAGGGTCTGTGGCTGCACGTGGACGCGGCGTTCGGCGGCTTCATGCTGCCGTTCAAGCGCGAGCTCGGCCACCCGGTCGAGCCGTTCGACTTCGCGCTGCCGGGGGTCACGTCGATGATGACCGACGGCCACAAGCTGGGTCTGATGCCGATCGCCACCGGCTTCTTCATCGTCCGCGAGCCGTCGCTGTTCGACGCCATCCCGACCGAGTCGACCCTCATCCACACCACCTCGTCCACGAAACCCGGCAGCCGCGCGGCCGCCGCCTGGACGGTGATGAAGCACCTGGGACGCGCCGGCTACCGCCGGTCCACCGCTCATCTTATGGACCTGGTGCGGATGCTGGCCGACGGCATCGGCCGGACCGCCGACTTCAGGCTGCTGGCCACACCCGCGGTGTCGGTGATCGCCTTCACTTCGCCGACCATCGATCTGGCTGATGTGCATCGGCGGATGGCCGAAGGCGGCTGGGGGCAGGGCTACGGTGAGCTGCGCGGCATGCCCTTCATCCGGCTCTCCGTCCATCCGTCGCGCGACCGCGACAGCGCCGAGGGATTCCTCCGCGCGTTGGCAGATGCGGCGCGCGACGCCCGGCGCCGATGACGCTCGTCGGCTACAGCGACCGGCCCAGCGTCGCTCCGGGGGAGCGCATCCGGTTCATGGTGAGCTGCGAGCAGCCCGCCTACGACGTGCGGCTCGTCCGGCTGATCCACGGCGACACCAACCCGAGCGGGCCGGGCTTCAAGCAGCGTCTGGTGCCGTCGGCGATCGACGGCCGCAGGCCGGGAAAGCGCGAGGTGATCCGCAGCGGCTCCCACGTCGACATCGCGCTGGACGGGGTCGATCTGAGCCGGGAGGTGACCTTCTGCGCTTTCGTGCAGGCGACCAACCCCGCCGCCGGGGCGGCGCAGGTGATCGCCGGCCAGGGCACGCCGTTGGATGGCACCGGATGGGCGCTGGCGCTCTCCGCCGAAGGCGACCTGCAGGTCATCGGCGCATCGCAAGTGGTCGCGCGGCTGGGTCCGATGCAGCGCTGGGCATGGTATCTGCTGGCCCTGTCGCTGCGGCTTCAGGGGGACTGCACGGCATCGGGGACCGCGTGGCGCCGGCCGCTGCGGGCCTGGCCCGATGATCCGCCGGACGAGGTGGCGTTCGCGGCGGCGTCCATCCTGCCGCCGCCGGGCGCCGCGCTGATGCTGGCCGGAGCGCGCGATACGGCTGGCCGCCCCGCTCACCACTTCGACGGCCGCATCGACCGTCCGCGGCTGCTGGCGGGCACGGTCACCGGGGAGCGGCTGCAGGCGTGGGCCGACCGCCCCGACGACCTCACCACGCTGGCCGAGGCCGGCGACCTGGCCGGCGCGTGGGACTTCTCGCGCGACGTCGGCACCGCCTTGGCGCGCGACGTGTCCGGCCATGACCGGCACGGGCGCGTGGTCAACCTGCCGGCACGCGCGGTGACCGGCCACAACTTCCGCGGCGAGGAGACCTGCTTCCGGCTGGCCCCGCACCAGTACGGCGCCATCCACTTCCATCGGGACGATCTGGAGGATGCCGGCTGGCCGGAGGACTTCGCTCTGCAGGTCCCCGACGATCTGCCGAGCGGTGTCTACGCTGCGTGGCTGACCACGCCCGACGGGCGGCATGAGGAGTATCTGCCGTTCGTGGTCCGTCCGCCGCGGGGCCGCCGCGCCGCCCGCATCGCGGTGCTGATGTCGACCGTCACGTATCAGTGCTACAGCAATTACACCGACCTGGGCGTGGGGGCGTGGCGGGACGGCGCCACCGCCACCTGGTCCTCCAACGCGCCGTTCGCCGATCCTTCGCTGTCCCGCGACGTCTTCCGCTACATCGACGAGAACGCGCTGTACGGGCCGTACGACCTGCACACCGACGGCTCCGGCGTGATGTACAGCTCCTGGCTGAAGCCCAACCTCACCATGCGCCCCAAGTTCCGCTACCGCGTCATGGCGGCGCCGCCGCGGTTTCCGGCCGACCTCTACCTGGTGGACTGGTTGGACGCCAAGGGCATCGAGGTGGACTACCTGACCGACCACGATCTGCACGCCGGGGGCTCCGAGCTGCTGGCCGGCTATCGCGTGGTGATCTCCAGCTCCCACCACGAGTACTGGACAGGTCCCATGCTCGACGCGCTGGGGGCCTACCTCGACGCCGGTGGCCGCTTCATGTACCTGTCCGGCAACGGGCTCTACGGCGTGGCCAGCATCGACCCGGCCCGGCCGCACGTGATGGAAGTGCGGCGTTGGGGGACGAGCTGGCCGTTCGAGGTGCACCCCGCCGAGCGCTACCACAGCACCACCGGCGAGCCCGGCGGCACCTGGCGCAACCGGGGCCGGCCGCCCAACCTGCTGGTCGGCGTCGGCACCGCGGGCGCCGAGTTCGGCTCCGGGGTCCCGTTCCTCCGCATGCCGGCAAGCCGCGATCCGCGCGTCGCGTTCATCTTCGCTGGGGTGGGCGACGACGAGCCGATCGGGGACTCCCCCAATCTGCAGGTCCGGCACGGCGCCGCCGGGTACGAGTTCGACCGGGTCGAAGCCGAGCTCGGCTCCCCGCCCGGCACGCTGCTCCTGGCATCGTCGGTCGGCTTCGACACCGCTCTCGCCAAGCCGATGATCGACGAGCGGCTGTGGTTCGCGGCCGGCCGCGACGGCGCCGGGACCGACGACCCGCAACGGCCGGACGCGCCGCACCGCTTCGTGCGCGCCGACATGGCGTACCTGGAGTACCCGAACGGCGGCGCGGTGTTCTCGGCCGGCGCCATCTGCTGGCGCGGCGCGCTCTCCTGGAACGGCTACGACAACAACGTCTCCCGGATCACGGAGAACGTGCTGCGGGCTTTCGCGACCTGACCCGGCGCCGACCGGCACGAAGTCATGTCGATCGCCCGTCGAGCCCGATGACCGGGCGCTCACTCAAGGCCTCGATCGCCGCCGCTTCGCTCGACCGGAGCACGAACTCGGTACGCGTCACGCCGCGAATCGCCGCGGCACGATCTATGAGCGCCAAGCGCTCGTCTTTCATTCTGAAGTTCACTTGACCCATGTGGTCAGCTCCCCAATGCGAGGATAAGATATCGGAGAGGCTGTATACCGAATGTATAGACGCATGTCCAGCGGAGGACGAACGTGAACGCACTCACGGAGCGACAAGTCGAGTTCTTCCGGCGCGAGGGCTACCTGATGGTGCCGGACGTGTTCGCGCCGGCCGACCTGGAGCCGCTGCGCGACGAGTTCACCGAGGTCATTCACCAGACGGCCGTCGAGCTGCAGGCCGCCGCCAAGCTGTCGCGGCTCTACGAGGAAGAGCCGTTCGAGCGGCGCCTGTCGCGCATCTACGCGGAGACCGACGAGATCCTGGGGCCGATCGTCGGCCGGGGCGGTGTCCTGCTGCTGACCAACGTCACCCCGCACTGCTCGACGCCCAACCACACCGACGTGGTGCGCTGGAGCCTGGACCTGCGCTACCAGCACGCGGCCGTGCCCAACAACATCGACGAGGCGCCGCAGGAATTCACCTGGGACCGCCCCGATGCCGAGATCGCCTGCTACCCGCCGGAGGCGGACTTCGTGGTGCAGAGCGCCCGCGCGCCGGAGTCGGTCGTGCGCTCCGCGGCCGAGTTCAACCAGATCCGTCAACGCTACAAGCGATCGAGCCCGCCCAGCCCGGACCGCGGCTGGATCCCGTACGACCAGCGTCCAGGAGCTTCGTGATCGACAGAGCCCAGGTGCCGCCGGCCTCTACCGCTGCCGGTCGACGTGGCGGCGCAGGCGGCGTTCCAGCCCGCGCACCAGGATCGACAGGCTGATGGTCAACACCAGGTAGAGGAAGGCCACGGTGTTGTAGGTCTCGAAGAAGCGGAACGAGGAGGCCGAGTACACCTTGGCCTGCTGGGTGATGTCCTGCACTCCCAGCACGGAGACCAGCGCCGAGTCCTTGATGATGGCCACGAAGTCGTTGCCCAGGGGCGGCAGCACCGTGCGCGCCGCCTGGGGCAGGACGACGCGCAGCATCGCCTGCCGCCGGCTCATGCCCAGCGACAGCGCCGCCTCCAACTGCCCGCGCGGCACGGCCTCGATGCCGGCGCGGAAGATCTCGGCCAGAAAGGCGCTGTAGCCGATGGTGAGGGCCATGATCGCCCGCCAGACGAAGTCGACCCGCCGCACGCTCAGCGGTTGCAGCCACCCGGCGGCGATCAGCGGCTCGGCCACCCGGTTGATCAGCACCACCATCGCCGGCGCCGCCACGAAGGCGACGTAGTACAGGATCACCAGCATGGGCACCCCGCGCACCACCTCGATGTAGACGCTGGCCGCCTCCCGCAGGACACGCCGGTGCGAGGCGCGCATCAGGCCGAACAGCAGACCCACGGCCGTCGCCGCCGCGTAGGCGATCACGGACACGTACAGCGTCGTGACGATCCCGCGGCTGACCGCGCGGAAGATGACCCGGTAGTCCTCCTCCCGCACCACCGACCACACCGCCAGCACTCCCAGCAGCATCACCACGAGCAGCCAGTAGGGCAGGCGGGACAGGGACGCGACCGGCAGCAGATGCCGCCGCGACGGGCTCGCGCCGCCGCGGTTCATGGGAATGGGTCGTGAATCCGGCAGGCTCCTACGGGCTGTACTCGAAGAACCACGTGACGCTCAGCGCCTCCAGGAAGCCCTCCTCGGCAAGCTCCCGGATCGCCTCGTCGAAGGGCTCGCGCAGGTCGGAGCCGGGCGTGAAGATGAAGCCGAAGTCCTCCGTGCCCAGCGCCTCGCCGACCGTCTTGAGGGCGTCGGGGTTGGCGCCGATGTAGCCGCGGCTGCTCGCCGCGTCCATGAGCACCAGATCCACGTCGCCGGTGATCAGCGCCTGCACGGCGGCGCCGAAGGTTTCGAACAGCTTGATGCGCGGGTTGTCCTCGTCACCGTCCAGGATGTCGTAGACGGCCACGTAGAAGTTCGTGGTGCCGGCCTGCGAGCCGATGAGCAGCTTCTCGTCGGCGGCGACCTCCTCGGGCATGGTGAAGCGCTCCTCGCCGGCGCGCACCAGCATGAACTGCTGCGAGGTGAGGTAGGGGACGGAGAAGTCGACCTGTTCGGCGCGCTCCTCGGTGATGGTGATGCCGTCCATGCCCACGTCGAACTGGCCGCTGCGCACTGCCTCGATCATCACGTCCCAGGCGGTCACCTGCCAGTCGACGGCGCAGTTGAGCCGCCGGCAGATCTCGTTGACGGCGTCGTACTCCCAGCCGACCGACTCGCCGGTCTTGGGGTCGACGAAGTTCAGGGGCACGTAGTCGTTGCCGGTCACGGCGACGACGGTGCGCCCGCCCAGATCCGGCAGGCCGAATGCCGCCTGCGTTGCCAGCAGCACCAGAGCCGCCGCGAACCATCGCACGAAGGTGTTTCTCATCTCGCCTTTGAGTGTTTCCGGTTCTTCGGCGCAGGGCAACCTCGGCATTCGGCTCCCGCGCTTTGACGCCTCCGGGGAGCCGCGCTACCGTCGCGCGCATGGGCGTCTCCACAGGAGTGCGTTCGCGAGCCACGTTCCGGGTGCTGACAATGCTTCCGGTCGCGCTGGTGCTGTTGAGCTGCGGGGAGACCGCGGACGGTCAGGGGTCCGGCCCACCGCCCCCGCTCTACGGGCCAACCGGCAACCTGATGCCGCCCGGCCCTTCGGTGCCGGACGGAGCTGTCTCGGCCGAGGTCACCGAAGGCCTGGAGATGCTGTTCGACCGCACGGTCCCCGGCGGACCGATCAAGGCGATCGACCGTCTGGGCGCCGCCGGCGATCCACGCGTGCTGTGGCTGCTGACTGACCTGTTCCCGTTCTCGAACCGTGACATGCTGACGGCGATCGGGGCTGCCTTCGTCGAGCTCACCGAAACGGAGCTCCAGGACGACGGGCGGCTGACGATGATCAACCGCCTCATCGCCTGGGACGTGCCGGCTTTCCCCGGCTATCGCGAATACAAGTGGCGCCTCTTCCAGAACATCGAACCCCTGTGGGAACCGTTCTTCACCGACGAGGACTCCGCGATCGACTGGCGCCTGGTCGGCTGGGGCGGCGTGGCGATCGACGAGCGGCTGCACGCCACGCCGGAGGACCGCTGCCTGCGCGGCTGCATCCCCGCGATCGACGATCCCGCGGTCACCGGCGCCGCCGGCGGCGACTGGTATCCCGACGAGCGGCTGGTGTTCGGGGTGGTCATCAACGGCGAGGCGCGCGCCTACCCCAAGAACATGATGGAAGTGCACGAAATGGTGAACGACACGCTGGGCGGGCGGCGCATCGGCATGCCGTACTGCACGCTGTGCGGGTCCGCGCAGGCGTACTTCACCGACGACATCGAAGGATTCAGCCCGGTGCTGCGCACGTCCGGCCTGCTTGCCCGCTCGAACAAGTTCATGTACGACCGCAGCACCTGGTCGGCGGTCGACACCTTCACCGGCCAGGCGCTGTCCGGGCCGCTGCATGACGCGGGCGTCATGCTGACGCCGGTGGCGGTGGTCACCTCCACCTGGGGCGACTGGAAACGAGAGCACCCGAAGACGACCATCCTCGAACGGTTTCGGCCCTACCCGATGGACCCGTTGGGGGGGCGCGACGACAACGGGCCGATCTTCCCGGTCGGTGACGTGGATCAGCGCCTGCCGATTCACGAGCGCGTGCTCGGCGTGGACGGTCCGGACGGGCCGGTCGCCTTCCCGGTGGCGCCTGCGGTGATCGCGCTGCAGGAGGGCGTGGCGGTGGAGATGGGCGGCGTCCGCCTGGAGCTGGAGGGCAGCGGCCTGCGCGCCTTCATCGGCGAGCGGGACGCGGCCGCGCACGAGGCGTTCTGGTTCGCCTGGAGTCAGTTCAAGCCGGGCACCAGGATATGGGAGCGTGCGTGACCACGGGTTGCAGGGCATCTATGACCGGCTCGGGGTGCGGACCTACGTAGACCTGACGGCCACCGAGTCGATTCACGGCGGCGCGCCGATGCTGCCCGAGGTACGCCGGGCGATGGCCGAGGCGGCCGACGGGTCGGTGGTCATCGACGAGCTCATGGCGCGCGTCGGCGAGCGGATCGCCGGGCTGCTCGGGGTACCTGCGGCGCTGGTCACCAGCGGCGCGGCCGGCGCGCTTACCGCGGCTACCTGCGCCTGCGTGGCAGGCGGCGACCCGGAGCGCGCGGTGCAGCTTCCTGACCTCGATGGGATGCGCGATCAGGTGGTGATGCCGGTTCAGTCGCGCACCGTGTTCGACCAGACTATCCGCGCGGTCGGCGTGCGGCTGGTCGAGGTGGACTCGGCCGCGGAGCTGCACGCGGCGGTGGGACCGCGCACCGCGCTGTTGGCGATGTGGGCGGGGGCGGCGGCCGCCCAGACGCTGACGGTGGACGAGTTGGTCGCCGCCGGCCGGCGGCACGGAGCGCCGGTGGTCATCGATGCCGCCGCCGAGCTGCCGGCGGTCCCGAACCGCTGGCTGGCCGCCGGCGCCGACCTGGTCTGCTACAGCGGCGGCAAGATCCTGCAGGGGCCGCAAGGGGCGGGGCTTCTGCTAGGGCGTGAGGATCTGGTGCAGGCCGCGTGGATGCACTGCGCCCCGCACGGCACGTTCGGCCGCATGATGAAGGTCAGCAAGGAGGAGATCGCCGGCATGCTCGCGGCGATCGAGCACCTGACGGGTGGCCGCGACCTGGACGCGGAGTTCGCGCGCTGGCGCGGCTGGTACCGGCAGATCGCGGGCGCCCTCGCCGCGGTGGACGGCGTGCGTACGCAGGTGCGGGAGTCGGGAGGACGCAGCCCGTATCCGATCCTGATCGTTGCCTGGGACCCGCGGCTGGTGCCGTTGACCGCCGGAGAGGTGGGAGCGGCGCTGCGCGACGGCTCGCCGCCCATCCTGTCGCACGCCGAGGGGGAGGGCTGCGAGTTCATGATCCGGCCGGTGTCGATGGTCGACGGCGACGCGGAGGCGGCCGCCCATCGGCTGGCGGAGATCCTCGGCGCCCCTCCCCAGCAACGCCCGAGCGCGCCGCCGGCGGCAGGCATCGACGGCGAGTGGGAGGTGGAGGTGCGCTTCGTCGCCGGCTCCGCCCTCCACCGGTTCAGCTTGGTCGTCGCGCAGGGTCGGATCCGCGGCCGGGATGGAATCCGCGGCCGGCACCGGGGGACGCGGGCGGAGGGCGAGTTGTCCGGACGGGTCGACGGTGACGGGGTGGTCCTCGACAGCGTGCTGGCTGCCGAGGGCGCCCGGCTGACCTATCGGTTCACCGGCACCGTGGACGCGGCCGCCGGCACGATGCACGGCACGCTCCGGCTGGGCGAGCAGCTCGTGGACGGCTTCGGCGCCGGTGAACCGACCTGGGCGGCGCGCCGCGTCGGCTCAGGCGCGTGACCAGCGGCTGGGGGCCATCCCCGGCGCTTCGGCGCTCATGCCCTCCGGCTTGTTGCCGACCGCGAAGTCGAACTCGCGGGCGTTCGAGTCGCTGAAGTACGGCCGCACCGATTCGGGGAGCTTGGCAAGGTCCTCGTCCGTGACCATCGGAACCTCCGCGATCGGTCCAGCCCAGGCCGGCCGGTAGGCGATCGCGATCATGCGCCGCGGTCGCGTGCCCGTGTTGGGCAGCGTGCCGTGGAACGTGCGGTGGTTGAGGAACAGCGCGGAGCCGGCGCGGCACGGCACCACCACCTGCTCGGGATGGGTGGTGTAGCGCTTGTACGGGTGGGCGTCGGCGTGCATGCACACGTGCGAGCGGGGGATCACCCGGAACGGCGACACGTCCATGGTCAGATCGTCCAGGTAGTACAGAACCCGGACCGTGACCGGGCAGCTCCCCTCGTAGCCGAAGATCGAAGAACCGTACGGCTGGCCGTCGGTGTGCAGGCTGATCCCCGGGGTACCGGGCTCGGAGCGGTCGTAGGTGACGTTGTGCAAGCACAGGATGCGGTCGCCGAACAGGCGCTCCAGGAGGTCCAGCGTCGGCCGGTGCGCGACCAGCTCCGCCAGGATGCGGCTGCGCAGGTGGATCTGGCTGCAGCCGCGCTGCCGTTCGCTGTAGTCCCGGCCCTCGGTGGGCAGCTTGTCCGTCTCGGCGCGCAGCGCCTCCAGGTGTTCCGGGGACAGGATGCCGGGCACGATCAGGTAGCCCTCCAGCTCGATCTGCCGGATGCGCTCCCCCTCGCTCAGGGCCGACCAGTCGCGGTCGTCGACGTTCAGGCCGTTCCACGTTTGCCCGGTTCCAGTATGCATGACGCCTCAACGTAGATCGACGCACGCCGCCCGGCAAGGCCCGTGCCCTTCCGGTTCGCCGGGGGCTGGTGGAACTGGCCGGGTCTTTGAGCTATCTTTTCCGGTGGTGGCAGGGAACCCGCCCGAGAGGGTCGATCGCACACAGCACGGTTCGGCCGCTTCCGTTGCCGCAGCCGATCTCCGTGGGCCTGGCAATGGGACGGAGCCGCATGCTGCCGTGTCCCACCCGGTCGATCCGGCGCTCGCGCAGGGCCGCAACGGCGGGGCCTCCGACGTCGAGCTCCGCGAGTGGGTAGAGTCGCTCGACTACGTCTACCGGACCGGCGGGACCGAGCGGCTGCATCAGGTGCTGCGCACCCTGCACCGCTACGCGAAGGCGGTCGACGCGGACCTCCCGTTTACCGCCAACACTCCCTACGTCAACACCATCCCGCCGGAGCGTGAGCCTGCCTATCCCGGTGATCGCGCGGTCGAGAGGCGCAACAAGAGCATCATCCGCTGGAACGCCATGGCCATGGTGGTGCGGGCCAACAAGAGCGACGAGGGCATCGGCGGACACATCAGCACCTTCGCGTCGGCCGCCACGCTGATCGAGGTGGCGCAGAACCAATTCCTGCGCGGTCCAGACAGCCCGCAGGGCGGCGATCAGGTCTATTTCCAGGGGCATGCCGCCCCCGGCATGTACGCGCGGGCGTTCCTGGAGGGCCGCCTGAGCGAAGCGCAGCTCACCAACTTCCGGCGCGAGCTGGCGCCCGGCGGCGGCTTGTCGTCCTACCCGCATCCGTGGCTGATGCCGGACTTCTGGGCCTTCCCGACCGTCTCCATGGGCTTGAGCCCCATCCAGGCGATCTACCAGGCGCGGTTCAACCGCTACCTGCAGGATCGCGGGATCAAGCAGACCGACCAACAGAAGGTCTGGGCCTTCCTGGGCGACGGCGAGATGGACGAACCGGAGTCGATGGGTTCGATCACTCTGGCGTCCCGCGAGCGGCTGGACAATCTGATCTTCGTGGTCAACTGCAACCTGCAGCGCCTCGACGGGCCGGTGCGCGGCAACGGCAAGATCATCCAGGAGCTTGAGGCCGCCTTCCGCGGCGCCGGCTGGAACGTGATCAAGGTAATCTGGGGCTCCGACTGGGACCCGCTGCTGGCCGCGGACCGCCACGGACTGCTGCGCAGGCGCATGGAGGAGACCGTCGACGGCCAGTACCAGAAGTACACCGTCGAGCCGGGCGCCTACATCCGCGAGGACTTCTTCGGCACCGATCCGCGCCTCCTGGATCTGGTCAAGGACTACTCGGACGACGAACTGCGCAAGCTGTACCGGGGCGGCCACGATCCGGCCAAGGTGTACGCGGCCTTCAAGGCGGCGGTAGACCATCGCGGCGCGCCCACGGTGATCCTGGCAAAGACGATCAAGGGCTACGGCCTGGGAGAGGCGGGCGAAGGCAAGAACATCACCCACCAGCAGAAGAAGCTCAACCAGGACGAGCTGGTCGCCTTCCGCGCGCGGTTCGATATCCCCATCTCCGACGAGGAGGCGGCCGCTGCCACCTTCTACCTGCCCGACGAGCATGGCGGGCAGCGTACCTATCTGCGCGCCCGGCGCCAGGAGCTGGGCGGCTACCTGCCCGCGCGCGCCGCCCGCGCCGCGCCGCTCACCGCGCCGCCGGCCGAGCTGTTCGCGGAGTTCCTGCACGGCACCGACGGCCGCGAGGCGTCGAGCACCATGGCTTTCGTGCGCATCCTCACCAAGCTGCTGCGCGACAAGCAGATGGGACCGCTGATCGTGCCGATCGTCCCGGACGAGGCGCGCACCTTCGGCATGGAGCCGCTGTTCCGGCAGGTGGGCATCTACTCGCGCGTCGGGCAGCTCTACGAACCCGTGGACCGGGAGAACCTGCTCTACTACAAGGAGGCCAAGGACGGCCAGGTGCTGGAGGAAGGCATCACCGAGGCCGGCGCGTTCTCGTCCTTCATCGCCGCCGGCAACGCATACGCCTCGCACGGGGTGAACACCATCCCGTTCTTCATCTACTACTCGATGTTCGGCTTCCAGCGGATCGGCGACCTGATCTGGGCGGCGGCCGACCTGCGTTGCAAGGGCTTCTTCCTGGGCGGCACGTCCGGCCGCACCACCCTCAACGGCGAGGGGCTGCAGCATCAGGACGGCCACAGCCACGTCGCCGCGCTGGCCGTTCCCACGCTGCGCTCCTATGACCCCACCTACGCGTACGAGCTTGCGGTGATCATCGAGGACGGCATCCGCCGCATGTACGTCGACCAGGAGGAGGGCTTCTACTACCTCACGGTCATGAACGAGAACTACCCGATGCCGCCGATGCCTGAGCCGGCGGCGGAGACCCGCGAGGGCATCCTGCGCGGCCTGTACCGGTTCAGCGCCGGTGACCCGGATGCGAAGCTGCCCAAGGCACACCTGCTCGGCAGCGGCGCCATCCTCAACGAGTCGGTGCAAGCCGCGGAGCTGCTCGCGGAGTTCGGGGTTTCCGCCGACGTGTGGAGCGTCACCAGCTACCAGCAACTCTACCGGGACATCGCCGAGACGGAGCGCCACAACCTGCTGCATCCGGGTCAGGAGCCCAGGCAGTCGTACGTGGCGAGCGCCTTCGCCGGCGAGCGCGGCGTGTTCGTTGCCGCCACCGACTACCTGCGCGTGCTGCCGGCGCTGATCACCGACCACCTGCCGGGGCCGGTGGCCCGGCTCGGCACCGACGGCTTCGGGCGCAGCGACACGCGCGCCGGCCTGCGTGACCACTTCGAGGTGAGCGCCCGCTACATCGCGCTGGCGGCGCTGCAGCGGCTGCATGCCGAAGGATCGATCGAACGGAGTGCGCTTGAGGACAGCATCCGGCGGCTCGACGTCGATCCCGGCAAGACCAACCCGTTGTCCGCCTGACAGGGATCTGCGATATGGCTGTAGAGATCAGGCTGCCCGTCCTGGGCGAGGGGGTCGACTCCGGCACCGTCGCCGGTGTCCTGGTCGCGGCCGGCGACACGGTGGAAGCCGATGCGCCGCTGATCGAGCTGGAGACCGACAAGGCCGTGATCGAGGTGCCTGCCTCCGAGGCGGGCGTCGTGGTATCGCTTTCGGTCAAGGCCGGCGACACGGTCGCGGTAGGGCAGGTGATCGCCACCATCGAGCCGGGTGCGGCGCCGAGCGCCCCGTCACCTCCGGAGACGCCAGCCGGGGAACGCGCTGCCGAGCCTCCGCCGCGCGAGGTTGCGCACGCACCGGCCCCGCAACCGCCGGCCGTCACCGCGACGCCGCCAGCACCCGCGCGGCCGCCCTCCGCACCGGCCCCGTCGGCGCAGACCCCGGCCGGCGAGTTCAATCTGCCGGAATGGCCGATCCCCGCCACCCCCAACACGCGCCGCTTCGCGCGCGAGCTCGGCGTCGATATCACCGCGGTGCAGGGCACCGGCAACGGCGGGCGCATCCTGTCCGGCGACGTGGTACGCACCGCGCGCTCCCTGCTGGAAGCGGCACGCTCCGGCGCAGGCGCCGCCGCCTCGCCGCCGTTGCCCGACTTCAGCCGCTGGGGGGAGGTGGAGCGCGAACCGATGAGCGGCATCCGCCGCACGACTGCCGTGCACCTGTCCACGTCGTGGACGACCATCCCGCACGTCACCCAGCACGACGATGCGGACATCACCGAGCTGGAACAGCTCCGCAAGCGCTTCGGCCCGCGCGTTCAGCAGGCGGGCGGCAAGCTCACGATGACCGCGATCGCGGTGCGGGTGGTGGCCAGCGCGCTGCGGGTCTTCCCCCGGTTCGCCGCCAGCGTCGACATGGCGAGTCGCGAGGTGATTCTCAAGCGCTACACCCACGTGGGCGTGGCGGTTGACACCGACCGCGGCCTGCTGGTGCCGGTGATCCGGGACGCCGACCGCAAGAACGTGACCGAGCTGTCGGTCGAGCTCGGGGTTCTGGCCGAGCGGGCGCGCGACGGCAAGCTCGCCCTGGAGGAGATGCAGGGCGGCTGCTTCACGATCACCAATCTGGGCGGCTTGGGCGGGACGTCGTTCACCCCGATCGTGAACTATCCGGAGGTGGCCATCCTGGGCATGTCACGCTCCCGCGTCACGCCCGTGCACGGCGACGGCGGCTTCGAGCCGCGGCTGCTGCTGCCGCTGTCGCTTTCCTACGACCACCGCGTCATCGACGGCGCGGACGCCGTGCGCTTCCTGCGCTGGATCGTCGAGGCGCTGGAGAACCCCTTCCTGCTGTCCCTGGAGGGATAGCAGAACCTCGCCCAATCTCACCAGCGCGACGTGCGCGCGACGCCGAGCTGCTCGAACAGCGGTGCCTGGCCGGCAAGGCGGGCCTGAAAGCCGGACCAGTCGCGCGCCTCGCGGGGGCTCCACGCCGCCTCGGCCAGGGCGCACAGCCGCGGCCAGGTGAGCTCGTCGACGTCGGCCTGCGTCTCCACGTACTCGGTCCACAGGCACGCCTGGGAGCCGATGATCCTGTCCGCCGCGCTCTCGTCGAGCTCGGCCGGCACCGGCTCGAACCCGTACGCGGCCTCCAGGGAGAGCCGGCGCCCCTGGTGCCCCGGTGGCCGCGGCGGGTCGTAGGGCGTGTAGTTGAGGTAGGTCGACTGGTTGGGCGTCATGATCACCCGGTGGCCGCGCCGCGCCGCCTCGATGCCGCGGTCCACCCCGCGCCACGCCATGATCACCGTGTCGCCGCCCGGGCCGTCCCCTTCCAGCACCTCGTCCCAGCCGATCACCGTGCGGCCTCGGTCGCTCAAGCCCTGGCAGGCGCGGCGCACGAACCACGCCTGCAACTCCTCCGGAGAAGCAAGTCCTTCATCCCGCATGCGCTGCCGGCACTGGGCGCAGGCCGTCCAGCGATCCTTGGGCACCTCGTCCCCGCCAATGTGGACGTACGGTCCGGGGAACAGCTCCAGGGCCTCGTCGAACACCCCCTCCAGGAACGCGAACACGGCGTCGTTGCCGGCGCAGTAGACGTCCTTGTAGATCCCCCAGCTCGTGCCCACTTCGAACGGCCCGCCGGTGCACGAGAGATGCGGGTAGGCGGCCAGGGCCGCGGCGCAGTGGCCGGGCAGCTCGACCTCCGGCACGACGGTGACGTGCCGTGCCTGCGCGTAGCGGATCACGTCGCGGATCTCCTCGGCCGTGAAGGCGCCGGCGTGCGGTGTGCCGTCGCCGGTCGATTCGCGGCGGCGGCTGGCGACGCGCAGCAGCTCGGGATAGCGTTCGATGGGGAGGCGCCAGCCCTGGTCCTCGGTCAGGTGCCAGTGAAAACGGTTCAGCTTGAAGCGGGCGGCCAGATCGATGAAGCGCTTGACCGTCGCGGCGCGGAAGAAGTGCCGGGCGCAGTCCAGCATGACGCCCCGCCATTCGAAGCGCGGCCGGTCGGCAATGCGCACCGCCGGCACACGGCGGTGCTGCGCGCCGCTGACGAGCTGCAGCAGCGTCTGTGCTCCATGGAATGCGCCCGTGGCCCCTGCGGCGGCCAGCTCCACGCCGTCCGGGCCGACCGTCAGGCGGTAGCCGTCGGACGGCAGGTCGGCGGCCCCGATGATCCGGACGTCGGCGTTCGTCCCGGAGCCGGTGACCGCCGTGCGGCAGTTTCCGGCCGCGTCCAGCTCGCCGGCAAGGTGGGACGCCACCTCCGCGAACGAGTCGTCGGCGATGCCGACGCGCAACTCGTCGCCGAACAGCCATACGCCCTCCTGCCAGACCAGCTCGGCCGGCCGCGGGATCAGTGGCAACGTGTGCCGTTGAGACGTCTCCATGCGCTCCTCCATCGTTGTCCCGTCACGATAGCGCGTGACGAACCTCGTTCCCGATCGCGAATCCGGTTCGCCTATCCCAGGAAGTGGTAGAGGGACATCATGGTGGCGAGCATGACGACCACACCGCCCATCAGCCAGCGTGTCTCGGCGAAGCGCTTGTTCATGTTCGTGATGAGGTCTTCGAAGCGTTTGTCCGTGTTCGCCTGCATCTGTTCGAAGCGTTTGTCGACGGCTCCGAAGCGCTTGTCCAGGTACGCCTGCATGTCTTCGAAGCGTTTGTCCGCTGCCTGGAAGCGGGTGCCCATGAACTCCCGCTGATACTTGAGCTCCTCTTGCACGACGAGCATCCGATCGTTCAAGCCGGCGACCCGTTCGTCCAAGCGCAGGAGGCGCTCATCCACGTCGACGATACGTTCGTCGACGCGGGCGATACGCTCCATGAGTTGAGGGCCCATGGCGAGCGGCGTCGCTACCTCCGTGAGCCAGTCGTTCAGGTGATCCCTTTACGTAGCTTCCGATCTGTTCGAGGTCGGCCCGTCCCATCGGCATGGCGCTCATCCTGTCCCTTGATACTATGCCGGTGTCCGTAGCGCTTCAATTTCCGCCTGTGGAACCATGCGGCTGACACTGTCGACCGAGCACCGGCTGATCCCCGCAGTCTCGCCCACGGGTGTGGGCGCGCCGGGCCGCACGCACGCGACCACGCAGGTGCTCGTGGACGTCGACTGCTGGCCGGGCAGCCGCTTCCGGCTGTGGGCGCCGGAGCACGCGGGCTCGGTCTGGAGCCACACGCAGCCGGACACCGCGCGGCAGAGCTTCACGCGTGACGGACATGCGCTGCGTTGGCATTACCGCGCGGCCGACGGCGCCTGGGTCGCGTCCCGGCTGCTGCCGGGCGACGGTCTGCTGACTCTCGACGTGGTGATCGGCAACGGCAGCGATCGGCCGCTGGACCGCGTGGGGGTGGCCAACTGCCTGCAGATGAGCACGGCGCCGGACTTCGCCTGCGACGACCTGTCGCGGCTATTCGTGCGGGTGGAAGGGCGTTGGCGGAGGCTTGCCGAGCTACGCCCATCGTCCAGGTACCCGCACTACCCGCTGGCGAACCGCCGCGCCGCCGGCGGCCGCGTGGTCTGGGGCGGCGATCTGACGCACCTGTTCGAACCGGTGGCGGTCGATCATCCGCTGATGGTGTGCGTGTCCCGTGACGGCAATCGCAGCGTGGGGACCGCCTCGGCCGATGCCGATCACCTGTTCCACAACCGGGCCAACCCGCGGTTGCTCTGCATTCACTCCGCGCAGGCGATCAGCGACGGGGTGCCTCCCGGCGCGACGGTGCTGCACCGGCAGCGGATCTACTTCGCCGATGGCGGCGTCGACGCCTGCGTGGAACGGTACCGCGCCGACCCGCCGGACGTGCAGCCCGCCGCGGGCAAGACCGGCCCGGGCCGATGACGGTTCGGGCAGGCCGGTCGCCGTTGCCATGGGACCGTATCGGATGACACGATCGGAGCATGGCTGACACCGTGCGGCTGGCCTTGGTTGGCTGCGGCGCGATCGCCGGCTACCATGCCAAGGCGATCCGCTCCATCGACCGCGTCGAAATCGCGGCGGCGATCGATCCGAAGCAGGAAGCCGCGGACGCCTTGGCTGAGGAGTGTCGTGTCGACGCATTCGCGACGATCGAAGAGGCGGCAGAGGCGGTCGACTTCGACGCGGTGGACATCATGACGCCGCATGACCTGCACGAAGCTCTGACCGAGCAGGCGTTCGCGCTGGGCAAGCACGTGCTGCTGGAGAAGCCGATCGCGCAGGACCTGACCACGGCGGAGCGGGTGCTGGCCACCGGCGCCGCGGCTGACCAAGCGTTCATGGTCGGGGAGAACTCCCAGTACTGGCCGGACGTGGTGGCGGTCGAGCGCCTGCTCCGCGACGGCGCCGTGGGCGAGGTGATCGCCGCGCAGGCCGCCTTCGAGTGCCGCTTCGATCCGTTCTGGTATCCAGGAACGCGCCCGTGGCGCTTCGACCTGGCGCGCACGGGCGGCGGCGTGGTCATCGACGGCGGCGCACACTGGATCAGGCCGCTACGCATCTGGCTGGGGGAGATCGAGTCGGTCGTCGGCACCACCGGCAGGCCCATCGAAGCGATGGACGGCGAGTCGCTGGCACACGCGCTGCTGCGCTTCGAATCGGGCCTGGTCGCATCGTTTCTGGCCCTGACGTCGCCCGCGAATCTCTCGGACATGCCGTGGTTCCGCGTCATGGGCACGAAGGGCGAGGTGCTGATCCGCGGCGGCTTCGCGAGCGGCGGGGTCGAGCTGTACGACGAAGACCATCCGGAGGGACAGGCTCTGCCGGGCGATCACGGCTATTTCAACTCGTTCAAGCCGGAGCTCGAGGACTTCGCCGCGCTGGTGCTGGACGGCAAGCCGCCGGTGGCGCCGCCGGAGAAGGCGCTGGGAGAGATGCGGACCGCCCTCGCGCTCTACCGATCCGCCGAGAGCGGAGCGTGGGAGTCGGTCTGGAGCGTCTGAGGAGCAGGAGCGCCGTATGCGCATGACGGCGATGACGGCCGCGACGCCGTTTCGCGTCGTGGCGGAGGACGCGCGGGCGGACGCGGCTCGGGAGGACGGCTACCTGTACCTTCCGGGGTTGCTCCCCGCGGACGGGGTGCTGGCCGTCCGGGAGGAGGTGGCGGCAGTCGCCGCGCGCCACGGCTTGCTGCGGCCGGGGACGCCGACCCGGGACGCCGTCGCCGAGCAGAGCGCCTTCATGCACGAAAGCGACGCCACGCCGGAGTATCGGGCCTACTACAATGACCAGTTGCGCCTGCGCGGTGTGCACGCGCTCGCGGTCCATCCGGAGCTGATTGCCGCGCTGGAGACGGTCTTGGGCGAGTCGGTGCTGGCGCATCCGCGCAACATCGTGAGGACGGTGTTTCCGAGCCGCCCGTCAATCACCACGGCGCCGCATCAGGACCACCGGCCGATCAAGGGGTCGCCGGAAGTGTGGACCGCCTGGATCCCGCTCGGCGATTGCCCGGAAGAGCTGGGCGGCCTGGCCGTCCTGCCCGGGTCTCACCGGAGCGGCCTGCACCCGGTGGCCGACGGCACGATCTATTTCGAGGCCGCCGGCGACGTGGAGTGGCGCTGGAACCCGATGCGGTGCGGGGACGTGCTGCTGTTTCACAGCCTGACCGTCCACCAGGCGCGCGACAACCGGTCCCCCGACCGGATCAGGTTCTCCTGCGACTTCCGCTACCAGGGCCGCAGCACGCCGGTGCACGAGCACTCGCTGCTGCCGCACATGCGCTGGATCGAATGGGACGAGATCTACGCCGGCTGGGCCGCCGACGATCCCTTGCGCTTCTACTGGCGCGCCTATCCGCTGGACATCCGCACCGGCGACAGGCTGCTATTCCGGTCGTAGCGCGTATGAGGTAGGGGCTCGGCGTTGGATTTCGACTCGTACGATGTCGACCGAACCTGCTACGACGAGATGCGCGGGTTCCGCGCCCCCCACGGCACCTGGGTCGCCATCTGCGGCACCGATCTGGTGCGCACCAACGACGGGTTCCGGGTACTGGAGGACAACCTGCGGGTTCCCTCAGGGGTCTCCTACATGATCGCCAACCGGAAGGCGGTCAAGGCGAACTTCCGCCGCCTGTACCGCAGCTCCCGCGTGCGGGATGTCGAGCACTACGGGCGCGTGCTGCTGAGCACGCTGCGCGAGCTGGCGCCGTCCGTCCGGTCCGATCCCGTGATCGCGCTGCTCACGCCCGGGGTCTACAACTCTGCCTTCTACGAACATATGTTCCTGGCCGGGGAGCTCGGCGCGGAGCTGGTGGAGGGCCGCGACCTGGTCGTGCACGACGGGTTCGTCTACATGCGCACCACCAGCGCCCTGCGGCGCGTGGACGTGATCTACCGGCGGCTGGACGACGACTTCATCGATCCGCGGGAGCTCGGCGCGACTCCCTGCTCGGCGTGCCGGGGCTGATGGACGCGTGCCGCCGCGGCAACGTGACGCTCGCGAACGCGCCCGGTACCGGCGTCGCGGACGACAGGAGCATCTACGCGTACGTGCCCGACATGATCCGCTACTTCCTGGGCGAGGAGCCGGTGCTGGCCAACGTGGAGACCTACCTGTGCCGCCGCCCTGAAGACCTGGAGTACGCCCTCGACAACATCGAGCAACTGGTGTTCAAGCGGGTGGGGGAGTCCGGCGGCTACGGCATGCTGATCGGCCCCCACGCCACGCCGAGCGAGCGCGAGGAGTACGCCCGCCAGGTACGCGCCGACCCGGCCGACTTCATCGCGCAGCCGACCCTGGCCCTGTCGCGCGCCCCGTGCCTGATCGACGGCCGCTTCGAGCCGCGCCACGTGGACCTGCGCCCGTTCGTGCTGCACGGCCGCCGGACCCGGATCGTGCCCGGTGCGTTCTGCCGCGTCGCCCTGCGCCGGGGCAGCCTGGTGGTGAACTCCAGCCAGGGCGGCGGCGGCAAAGACCTCTGGGTGCTCGGGGACTGAGCCGATGCTTGCGCGCAGCGCTCAGGGCCTGTACTGGATGAGCCGCTACCTGGAGCGTGCGCAGCACCTTTGCCGCCTGCTGCGGCTGCAGACCGAGTCGCTGGTGGACCGCCCGTTGCGGGAGATCCGGTTCGGCTGGCACCGCATCTACCGCGGCGTCGGCCGGGAGCCGCCGGCCGGGAGCCTGGAGGCGTTCGACAGCGAGGACTACACGCTGGCGGACTCCTACACCCTGGCCGACGACCTCACCTTCGAGCGGCTGAATCCCGATTCGGTATGGAGCTGCCTGGCGCTCGGCCGCGAGAACGCCCGCCAGATGCGGCAGTGCATCAGCGCCGAGATGTGGACGTGCCTGAACCGGACCTACCTGCATCTCTGGGACCTGGAGATCCAGAACATCTGGCGCACGTCGCCGGAGAGCTTCTACGCGCAGACCGCGGAGCAGATCGACATCCTGTCGGGGGTGGCCGCCGCGACCATGTATCGCGACACGGGCTGGCGCTTCATGCAACTCGGGCGCGCTGTCGAGCGCGCTCAGCTCTCTGCCTCGCTGCTGCTGGCTCAGCTCGCCATCGAGCGCACGGACGACGAGTCGGATGACGCCGACTGGACCAGCCTGTTGCGCTGCTACCATGCCGTGGAGACCTACAACCGGCTCGGCAGCGTCTCGGTCGAACCGGATCGGGTCCTGGACCTGCTGGTCACGGACCCGCTGTTGCCAGGCTCGCTCGGCCGAGCGACCGACGCGGCGGCCGCGGCGCTTGCCGCCGTAGGCCCGGGTCCCCCGGTGCGTGCCCGCAGCGAGGCCCTACGTCTGGCCCGTCGCCTGACCGCCCTCGTCCACGACGAGTGGCCGCGCCGCGAAGATCGCGAGGAGTTGCTGCGGGAGGCGCTGGAGCACTGTCTCACTCCCCACCAACTGGTGAACGCCACCTACTTCGAGTACCCCGTCGCGGAGCTGACGGCCGGCTGAGGCGACGTTTTCAGGTAGGCGTCGGCGCATGGCTGAGCCCTCTGTTCACAATAGTTATTTTGCCAAAATACTCATTGGCAAAATGTTCATTGTCGAGTATGTTCGAGTCATGACGAGCCTGCGGGTAGGGGAGGCCGTGCCATGCGGAACATCATCGGACCACCGGTAGTCGGTGACGACCTCTACGGCCGCGACTACGAACTGGCCCGTCTCTGGGAGCATCTGGAGAACGGCGAGCACATTCTGATGCTCGCACCGCGGCGTGTGGGCAAGACCAGCTTGATGCTGGAGCTCAAGCAAGCGCCCCGTGAGAACTGGGACGTCATTCCCGTCGACGTCGAGGGTGGTCACGGCCCGGAAGACTGCGTAGCTGCCATATTGGCCAAGCTCGCAGCCGATCCGCGTTATAGGACACCCATTGAGGCGATTCCATTCTTGAGCGCCGTCAAGAGAGTACTGCGAAGGCTGTCGGCCAAGATCAAGATCGGCTCCCTTCAGGCCGACCTCACACAGGCGATCGGCTCTGAGTGGGACCACGCCGCGGCTCAACTGCGGGCGCGTCTGACGAATCTGCCGGATACCGGCCGCAAGCTGCTGATCACTCTGGACGAGCTGCCGGTCCTGATCTCGCGAATGCTGCGAGTCGGTGACCGAGCGAGCGACGCCGAGCTGCTGCTTGCCCGGCTCCGCGAGTGGCGGCAGGCGCCGGCGTTGCGTGGCAGGGTCCACACGCTGGTCGGCGGCTCAATCGGACTCGAAGGAATATTGAGGCGCGTCGGCCTCTCGGCACTAATCAACGACCTGGTACCGTTCCGTCTGGACTCGTGGGAACGGCCTACCGCCGCTGGGTTCCTCAGGAAACTGGGCTACGACATCGACTTCCGTCTCGATGACGAGTCCATCGCTCGGGTCCTGGACCTGCTGATGGATCCCGTTCCCTATCACGTGCAACTCTTCTTTTCGGAGCTTCGCGACGTCTGCAGAGGCGATCCTTCGCGCGTTTCATCGAAGACGATCAACCGGTGCTTTGCAGAGCGGCTTGCCGGAGAGAGCGGAACTCCTCACTTGGACCACTACGAGACGCGTCTTGAGATCGCACTCGACGAGCAAGAGCACGAGATGGCGCACGCCATCCTGCGACTCGCCTGCAAGAGCCGGGACGGAGTGAGGTTCGCGGACCTTAAGCGCCTTCGGCGGGACAGTGAACAGACTTCCATGTCGGTACTGCGCGTTCTGGAAGCTGACGGCTACCTGCGGCGCAGAGGCAGTCATTTGGCATTTCGTTCGAACCTCCTGCGCGAGTGGTGGCGGAAGCGCCACGGCCGGGGTAACGGTCCATGACCCGGCAACGACTCTACAACCCGGCACATCTCACTCCTGACGAGTTGAAGGAGGGATTCGTCGCGCGCGAGGACACTCTTGCGGAGATGCTCCGTCTGATCCGCGAACAGACGCCCGGCCGTCCGTGCCAGCACATGATGCTCATCGGCCCGCGCGGCATGGGCAAAACCACGCTCGGGCTGCGGTTTCTGTACGCGATCGAGGACAACCCCGAGCTCCGCGATCGTTGGCAGCCGGTGGCGTTCCACGAGGAAAGCTATGGGATCGTCAACTTGGCGGATTTCTGGATCCACGCCCTGCGCCATCTGACCCGTACCACCGGGGAGGGCAGATGGGAAGAACGAGCCGACTCACTCGAGAAGGACGATAGCGACATGAAACGGCTCGCCGCGTATGCGCTGGACGCGCTCATGGACTTCAATGAGGAGAGCGGGAAGCGACTGATACTGTTTGTCGAGAACATCGACGCCGTCTTAGGACAGATACACGATGAGCGTGAGATCCACATGCTGCGCGCAACGCTGATCGAGCGCCCGGAGATTCTGCTGCTGGGGTCGGCCAACGCCTTCTTCGAAGCCATCGGCGGATACGGTCAGCCGCTTTACGAGTTCTTCCGCATTCTCAAGCTCGTCGGTATCGGACAGGAGGACGCCCGCCGGATACTGAAAGCGACCGCTGATCGCGAGGGTCGGCCCGAGGTCCCCGAGGCGTTGAACCGAGAGCACGGCCGTTTGGAGACCATCCGGCGGCTCACCGGCGGCAATCCCCGTCTGCTGGTCCTGGCCTGTCGCATGCTGATCGAGTCACCACTCGGCTCCGCGATGGAGGATCTGGAGCGCCTGATCGACGAGCAGACGCCGTATTTCAAGGCCCGCATCGAGGAGCTTCCGGTCCAGGCTCGCAAAGTCTTTCACTGTCTCTCCGAAGGGTGGAAGCCGTTGCTGGCGAAAGAGGTGGCCGGCGCCGCGAAACTGAGTTCCTCGCACGCCAGCGCTCAGCTAAAGCAGCTTCTGGAACGAGGCTATGTAAGAGAGGTAAGGCTGCCCCACGCAAAACGCACGCGCTACGAAGTCGCGGACCGGTTCTACAACATCTATTACCTGCTGCGGTTCTCGCGCGCGGGTCGCGAGCCACTCGAACGACTCGTCGGGTTCCTCCACGATCTGTTCGGCCCGTCCGGGATGCGAACCATGTACCCAGCCACACTGGCAACGTTGCGGAATGATGGCATCGGGACACAGGAACTCTCCGAGCTGCTGGGCGTCTTGGCTGGTCACGTCGCGCGGGACACAGGGTTCGAAGGCCGCGATGATTGGCGAAACCAGGCGGTCGCCATTGTCGTTGAACGCATCGGTCCGGACGCGCCTGTCATGAAGGAAATTGTCGACGCATTCTCAGGTCAAGCGCATAGGAAGCGCTTCCGAGAATCGATCTTGGAAGCCGGGAAACTGGTGGGTGCCGGACGCTTCGTGGAGGCAGAGGGACTATTGCAGGAGTTCGTTGAATATGAGCCTCATAACGCCTTCGCTTGGCTGATGCTTGGGTCGGTCCTCGTCCAGCAAGATCGTTTCGAAGCCGCCTTGGCCCCATTGGAGCGTGCTGCGGATTGTGGCCGTCCAGATTACGTAATAGGGTTCAGCGCTTGGGCGTGGGCGTTGAGAGGAGTCGCTCTCCTTGGAGTAGATAGACGTGACGAGGCGATCGCCAGCTTCGAGCAAGCGTCTCAGCACGACGAATCTCAGGAAGCGAGTTCCTTTGGGCGCCCGGCTGCGGCCTTCGCGTCCATGGCCGCCGGAGTGCTCCTGGCAAACTCTGACCGGCATGAGGATGCCGCCGCTGCTTTGCAGCGATCATCGGAACACGTTCGCACAGATGACGCACCTGAGTTGCGCCGAATGGCGGCTGCGTCCCTGGCGAAGAAGGGCGATCTTCTTGCCAAGATGAACCGCGATGAAGAGGCTATTTGTGCAAGGATGAGAGTTGAGGACTATGTTCTTGCCACCGACTCGGAGGAACTGCGCCAAGAGGCCGTACGGGCTCTGTCGAAGAACGGATACGTGCAAGTCCGGCGAGACAATTACGAAGGGGCGGTCGATTCGTGGAAGCGGATGATCGGGTACGTCTCCGTGAGCGATTCAGTGGAGCTGCGTGAGGTCGCCACGACCGCTGTGCTTGCCAAAGGAGTGATTGGTTTTCTGCACGGGGAACAGGAGGGGCTGGCTGCCGCTCACCGATTCGCCAGGGCATATATCTGTCGTGATGATCCACTCGAGTCGCGTCGTTCTACCGCCGAGGCGATGTGCGCTGGAGGACATTTGTTGCTTTCGATCGAAAGATATGATGCGGCGGAATCCGTTTTTGGAATGACGACGGAAGTCGATCCCGATCTCGATGAATCATGGGCCGGTCGGGCAGACGCTATATTGTTCCAGGGCGATGATGCTCGTCTGTCCGAGGCCGAAAAGTACGCTCGCCGAGCTGTGGAATTGGGACCAGATAATCCAAACGCATTGTTGACGGTCTCCGATGTTCTGGCTCGTCGGGACAGTTGGGCTGAAGCGCTGGATCAACTCGAACGCTCCGTGCGCATCGGTGGCAAGGAATTCCTGGACAAGGAGAGTCGTCGCTTGACGGAGCTATTGATTCAGGCGTCGGTTGCGGGGCGACGGCGGCGTGTCAAGGAGGTGATGGCGGAGTCCACGCTGGCCGAACGGCTGGAGCCCCTGTGGCATGCCGTACGCGTCGAGCTGGGCGAAGAGCTCGAGCCCCTGCCCGCGGAGGTCATGGATGCCGTGATGGAAGTCAGACGGAGGATTTCGGGGGAGGACGGAAGCGAGCGCGACCCGGGGCCGGGGCCTGTAGGCGAGGACCGCTGCCATCACAGTGGGGTGAATGGGTAGCCACTCAGCAGTTCGTCGATGGTGGTGTCGAAGTGCTCGCAGGCGTGGTAGATCGACTCGCGGTCGTCCGGGTCGGCGCCGGCGGCAAGCAGTAGCTCGGTCATGCCGGCGTGGTTTGGCGACGCCGGAGGCGCCGTACAGCGCGGATTCGTCCAGCGCCGTACTCGGCATTCGTCATCCGCGGACGGCAGGCGGGTCCAGTCCATCTGTGTGCCGCAGGGTATACAATCCGACGGTGTGAACGAAGTGAATCTGACGCTGCTGCAACGCATGCCACGGCGGGAGTGGCCACCGAGTGCCCGCGAGGTGCTGTTAAAGACGCTCCGCAACGAGCGGTTGGATGCAGCCGAGCGTCTCACGGCAGCACGCCTGGCCGGCGAAGTCGTCGTCATGAACGATGAGGTTGCCGACATCCTGTTGGCGATCGTCGGCGACGCCGCCCCATCCGCCGCGCTGCGCGCTCAGGCGGCGCTATCCCTCGGACCAGGGCTGGAATCGATGGATTGGGACGAAGAGGAGGGCTTCCTCGCCCTGGCGATCGTAGACCGGCCGATCTCCACTCGCGTATTCCACAGGATTCGCGAGGTACTGCACGCATCATATCGGGATGACGGCGTCCCGGAGGATGTGCGCCGCCGCATCCTGGAGGCATCGGTACGTGCGCCCGAACGGTGGCATCGGGATGCAATTCATGAGGCGTATTCCCTTGATGACAGAGAATGGCGGCTGACTGCAGTATTCGGTATGCAGTACGTGCTCGGATTCGATGATCAGATCGTCGAGGCATTGAACGATGCCGACGCTGATATTCGCCACGAAGCCATCCGGGCAGCCGGGATCTGGGAGTTGGAGGCAGCTTGGCCACCTGTGGCGGCGATGCTCGCCTCCCAGGCCACGGAGAAGCGACTGCTGATCGCCGCCATCGAAGCCGGCGCCTCCATCTGCCCGCGGGAGGCGATTTCCTTCCTCTCCCCTCTGTGCAACTCCGAGGACGCGCAGATCGCCGAAGCATCCCGTGAAACCGTTCTGATGGCCAAGGGAGCCGTCGAACACGGCCTCGACGAGGATTCCGACGAAGACTTCGACGAGGACACGGAACCGGAGGAGCCGTGGTGACCGCCGGGACGCTCTCGTGCGAGCGTCGAGCATGCCGTTCATCAAGATCAACGACTACGATTCGATCGAGCTGATGCCGGGCGTGCGGGCGCGCACGCCCTACGGAACGCGGATCATGCTCTCCTACCTGGAGATGGAGGCCGGCAGCCTCGTGCCCATGCATCAGCATCCCCACGAGCAGGCGGGCCTGCTCATCGAAGGCCGCATGGAGCTTACCATCGGCGACGAGTCCCGCATCTGCGAGCCGGGGGACCTGTTCATCATCCCGCCCGACACCCCGCACAGCGCGCGGCCGATCGACGGGCCGGTCAAGGCGCTCGACGTCTTCAGCCCCGTGCGGGAAGACTACGCCGCGAAGTTCAACCAGTACTTCGGGCCTGCCTGACCTGGCGCCGAGGAGAACCGATGGCATCCCAGCCTGCACGACGGCCGAACATCCTGCTGCTACTCACCGATCAGCATGCGCCGCTCGTATCCGGCTTCGCCGGCGATCCGATCGTGCGCACCCAGGCGCTGGACGCGATCGCCGCCGATGCGGTGCAGTTCGACACGGCGCTGTGCGCCAGCCCGGTGTGCACGCCTTCGCGCATGTGCCTGATGACCGCCAAGGACGCGCACCGCTGCGCGGCCTGGAACAACCACTGGGTGATCTTTCCCGAGCACGTCACCTGGCCCGGGCACTTCGCCGCGCACGGCTACCGGACCTGCCTGGTCGGCAAGATGCACTTCGGCGGCGCCGACCAGATGCAGGGGTTCCAGCACCGCCCGTACGGCGACCTGCGCCACGGGCTGGGCCATCAGATCGACCCGATCGACTTCTTCCCCGTCTACGCCGGGCCGTCGGGAGCGGGCGTCACGGAGATTCCGGAGAGCCTGCTGCAGGAGAACGTGGTCACGCGCGAGTCGCTGGCGTTTCTCCTGGAGCATCAGGACGTCCAGCCGGAGGCCCCGTGGTTCCTGTGCGCCTCCTACAGCCGCCCGCACTCGCCGTTCACGGCTGCCGGTCGCTACATCCGGCGCTATCGCGACCGCGTGCCGCCGGTAGACCTGCCGGCCGACTTCCCCGACGGGCTCGACGACTACGCGCGCCGCTGCTTCGCGGAGGAGGTGGGGGAGGATCTGACCGCCGAGCAGCAGCTCCGCGCGCGTGAGGCGTACTACGCCTGCGTCGACTTCGTCGACGACTGCATCGGTGAGCTGATGCGCGGGCTGGATGCCGCCGGACTGCTCGACGACACCATCGTCATCTACACCAGCGACCACGGCGAGATGGCCGGTCATCACGGCCTGTGGGGAAAGGTCGTCCACTTCGAGCCGTCTGTGGGCGTGCCGCTGTTGATGTCGGGGCCGGGCATCGCGCCGGGCACCGCGCGCGTGCAGCATCCGGTGTCGCTGCTCGATCTGTTCCCGACTACCTGCGCGCTGGCCGGCCTGCCGATCCCGGCAGACCTGGACGGCGTGGACCTGAGCCCTCTGCTCGCCGACCCGGCGAGCGATGCCGCTCCCCGGCGCTACGCCCCGAGCGCCTACTATGCGTACGGGCGCAGGGTGCACAGGCAGGGGGATACCAGCGAGTACGAGCCGCACCAGGCGATGCGGCTGGTGCGCGACCGCGATTGGAAGTACGTGGAGGTGGAAGGCGGCCGGCCGGTGCTGTTCGACATGCGGGGCGACCCGGGAGAGACCACCAACCTGGCCGGCGATCCGCGCCACGCCGAGCGCTGCCGGCAGATGCGCGAGGCGCTGTTCGACGGGTTCAGTTGGGACGGAGTGCACCGGCAGCTCGCCGCCGACCGCGCGCGCCTGCCGCAGTACCTGTCCGGCCTGAAGCCGTCGACGCCCAACCAGTACATGCTGAGCGACGGGCGGGTCTTCGACGCGGAGGGCGACTTGTACGGCGCCCGGTGGCTACCTTATCCGGACCTCAAGGGCGGCGGCGTCATCCCGCAGCAGTTCGGCTGATCGGCCCGCGCTACTGGCAAATGCCTGGGAAGGCGTGCGTGGGCTGGTTGGCGTAGCGCATCATCTTCAGAGTGAGGCGGGCGCCGGCGCCCGGCGCCAGGTGCACGGTGATGGCCGGTTCGTCCAGGGGAGTGGTGGTGCCATGCGCCTGCACCGAGGTGAACTGGTGCTCGGCATAGGCGCCGGCCTGCAGGACCAGCGCGTGACGGCGCACGGGGCTGAGGTTGACCAGCGTGACCGTTACCTCGTCGTCGCTCATCGAGTCGACCAGTGACGCGACGTCCTCCGGGATGCCGGCGCGGCCGCGGTCCAGGTCGAAGTAGCGCACGCGGGTGTGCCAGGCGGCGCCGATGTGCCGCGACGGCAGGCCGCCGAGCATCAGTTCCACCAGCCGCCAGATGCAGGCGCCGGGATTCATGGCGTTCATGCTCTCCGACAGCCGCGTGTCGGGCGTCGTGGTGTCCTCGCGCATGCGCTGCATCGCGTCGCGCAGCGCAGCAAGCTCCCCGGTAAGCGCCGTGACCGGGTAGTCCGGGTCGTCTCCCGACAGGTAGGCGCCCCAGGGTTCCCGGCGCGCCAACGCGCGGTCGCCTTCCGCCATGGACCAGTAGAAGACCTCCAGCGCCCCGTGGTCGTAGGGCTCCGGCGAGAATTCGTACCAGCCGTCGTCTCCGTGCTTCTGCGGGTAGTGCAGCGTGCCGTCGATCTCCTTCGCATGCGCGCTGACCGCCTGGATCATGCGCCGCCACACGTCGACGAAGCGCTGATCGCCGGAGACCAGCAGCGCGTTGCCGAAGCCGTACGGCGCCAGGGAGCGGAAGAACGCCTTGTGATCCCAGCCGTACACCGCTCCCCACCAGCGGCCGCCTGCGCCGCCGCCGATGGTGCCGTCCAGGCCGACGTTGCTGGGGATGATGCCGCCGTTCTCGCGGGTGCGCTCGACCCACGCGTTGGCGTACTCCAGGATCCAGTCGCGGTACTTGGGATCGCCCGTGCACAGGTAGGCGTTCAGCGCCACCACCGTGACCGCCAGGTTGCACGGGGTGTCGCCGGTCACGTCCTGGTAGCTGGAGCAGTGATCGACGTAGTCCTGCCAGGTGCGGTGCCAGCGGAGCGGCGTGAAGCGGCCCTCGCATTCGAACGGATCGCCTCCCCAATCGATGGGGGTGGTCCTGCGCAGCACCGGGCCGCGGCTGCCGGTCATCACGCTGCGGATCAGGCGGTGCCGGGGATCGTAATTGGCGGCGCCGGGGTCCTCGTCCATGTAGAAGCCGGCGTAGCGGCGCATGCGCGCCTGATAGGTCGGGTCCCACGGCTCGGCCAGCCCCTGCTGGAACAGCCCGTGGAAGCCCTCGGCGTTGTGCACGAAGTCGAAGCTGGTCGGGAACTCCTTGTAGTACATGCCGTCGCGCGCCAGCGGGCCCTCGACGGTGCGCGCCTCGGTGTACTGTTGCATGTGGCCCTCGATGCCGTGCCGGTACAGGTCCAGCACCCGTTCGGGGCCGCCAAGCGCGTAGAGCTCGGTCCAGCCGGTGACGTTCTCCGCGGCATCGTCGGGGCCGTCCAGCGCGCCCCAGCGCGGGTAGCACAAGAGGTAGCCGCGCTCGTCGAAGTACTTGGCGTGGAACTCCTCGATCGCCTCCGGCATCGCGGCCATGAGCTGGCGCTCAAGGAGGGCCCAATGCGGGGCCGGCATCGGAGTGGACAGTTTCAGGGTGGTGTCGGGCAACGGGCGGTCGTGCATGGCGTGTTCCTGATCGCGGTGGGGTCGTCGGTCCGGCCGGCCGAGTCTCCGGCTTGGGCAGCGGCAGTATACTGAGCGCGCTTGGGCAATTCATGGATCTGAGGCTGAGCCGGGCGGCGTACGCCCGCGCGATCGAGGTGCTGCCCGGCGGGGTCAACAGCCCGGTGCGGGCGTTTCGCCGCGTCGGCGGCCATCCGGTCTTCTTTCGCAGCGGCAGCGGCAGCCGTTGTATCGATCTGGACGGCAACGAATACACCGACTACTGCCTGTCGTGGGGGCCGCTCATCCACGGGCACGCGCCCGAAACGGTGGTGGAGGCGGTGCGCCGCGCCGCGGCGGACGGACTGTCGTTCGGCGCCTGCCACGAACGCGAGTTGGAGCTGGCCGAGCTGGTGCTGGGCGCGGTGTCCGGCCGGCGGCGGATGCGCGCGGTGAGCTCCGGGACCGAGGCGGTCATGACGGCGGTCCGCATCGCCCGCGCGGCCACCGGCAGGGAGCTGGTCGTCAAGTTCGACGGCGGCTACCACGGCCATGCGGACGGCATGCTGGTCAAGGCCGGCTCCGGGCTGGCCACGCACGCGATCGCGGACTCGGCCGGCGTCCCGAAGGCGGTCGCGGCGACCACGGTGGTGGTGCCGTTCGACGACGACGCGGCGATCGAGGCCGTGTTCGCGGAGCTCGGCGGCCGGATCGCCGCGGTGGTGATGGAGCCGCTGCCCGCCAACAACGGCCTGCTGGTGCAGCGCCCCGAGTACCTCGGGCTGGTGGCGTCGCTGGCGCGGCGCGCCGGCACTCTGCTCATCCTGGACGAGGTGATCAGCGGCTTTCGGCTGCGCTACGGGGGATACGGCGCGGGGCTCGGCATCGACGCCGACCTCCTCACCTTTGGCAAGGTGATCGGCGGGGGCATGCCGCTGGGCGCGGTGGTCGGGCCGCCCGAGCTGATGGACCTGCTGGCCCCGGAGGGGGCGGTCTATCAGGCCGGAACCCTGAGCGGCAACCCGTTGTCGATGGCGGCCGGGATCGCGGCGCTGCGGTCGCTGCGTGACGACCCGCCGTACGAGCGCCTGGAGCGGCTCGGCGCGGAGCTCAGCGCTGCGATCGCCGGCATCGGCCGCGACGACGTGCAGCTTCAGCGGGTCGGCTCGATCGCCTGGCTCTACCTGGCGGCCGGGGAGCTGCCGCGCCGCGCCGACGGCATCGATCCGGCGGCGGTGGAGCGGTTCGGCGCACTGCACCGTCCGCTGCTGGAGCGGGGCCACTACCTGCCGCCGTCCGCCTACGAGGTGCTGTTCCTGAGCACCGCGCATAGCACGGCGCAGGTCGAGGCGCTGGTCGCCGACCTCGGCGCGCTGCTGGAAACGGCGCACGCGTACGCCGATCCGCGCCGATATTCGTAACGGAGTGACGATGGACACCGATTCCCGCAACAAGCTGCTTGGCGACGTCGAGGCGTTCTGCCAGGAGGTGCGTCCGATCGAGGACCTCTGCTACCTGGAGCACCGCTTCAACGACCAGGCGATCGATCTCGCGCGCAAGCACGACATCCTGGGCCTCAACATACCGGTGTCCTATGGCGGCCGGGGCGCCGACGTACGTACCTATGTCGATGCGCTGGCGCGCATCGGCCGGGAGGGCACCGGTTTGCGCACGCTGTTCTCCGGCCACTGCTCGATCGGCCAGACGACGGTGCTGGAATGGGGCAGCGAAGCGCAGCGCCGCCGCGTGCTGCCGGAAACCGCCGCCGGCCGCAAGATCACGGCGTTCGGCCTGACCGAGCCCGAGGCCGGCTCGAACCCGCGCGAGATGCAGATGACCTACCGGCGGGAGGGCGACCGGTTCCTGCTCAACGGCGTCAAGTACCTGATCTCCAACGGCAGCATCGCCGACCTGATCGTGGTGTTCGCCTATCCGGAGCCCACCGGCGATCCGGCTGGCGACAAGGCCCGGCGGTTCAGCGCCTTCATGGTCGAGACGGGAGAGGAGGGCATCGAGCGGGAGATGATGACCGCCAAGGTGGGGCTGCCGACCAGCGATACCTCGATGTTCGAGCTCACCGACTATCCGGTGCCGGTCGAGAACCTGCTCGGCGCCGAGGGGCAAGGGCTCGCCATAGCCATGCAGACGCTGCGTGCCGGGCGGCTGAGCGTCTCGGCCGGCTGCCTGGGCGTGATCGAGGACTGCCTGGAAGAGGCGTGCCGCTACGCCAAGGAGCGCTCACAGCATGGCAAGCAGATCGCCCGGCACCAGTTGGTGCAGGAGCACATCGCCACGATAGAGCTGGCCCGGCAGGCCTCGGAGAGCCTGATCCACACTGCGGCGGACGCCAAGCAGGCCGCCAACGACCATCCGGAGGATGCGGCCCTGATGGCGCGAGCCGACCTGCTGGTGGCGGAGGCCAAGCTGTTCGCCTCCGACGCGGCGTGCCGCGCGGCCGACAGCGCCATGCAGGTGTTCGGCGGACGCGGCTACTCGGAGCTGTTTCGTCCGGGGCGGCACTGGAAGGACGTGCGCGTCTGCCGGATCTACGAGGGGACGGACGAGATCCTCAAGCTCAAGATAGCGGCCGGCGTCCTTGGCAAGGAGTACGAGGCGTACCGCTGAGCGGGCGTGACGGCGCTACCCCACAGCGTCGAGCTGCGCCCGGAACCCGTCCCATGCGCTGGCGATCACCTTGCCGGCGGATGCTTCGATCAGACCGGCGCCCAGCGGCTTGAGCAGTCCGCCGAGCTCGTCCACGGTCGCGCTCCAGTTGACCTCCGTGCCGCCCCCGGCCTCGCCCACCTCGAAACAAGTAGTCACGGCCGCCAGCGATCCGATCCCCTTGCTGCGGATCGTGAGCACCAGCCGCGGCTCACCGCGCTCCTGGACGTCGATCGTGGTCGACAAGGATCCGGTCAGGAACGACAACGCCGGCTTGATCTTGCAGGTCAGGTGATCCGCGGTCGCACGGACCGGCGAAGACAAGCCGGGAATCGCTCCTGCCAGGAAGGAAAGATCGGACAGCCGCCTCCACACCTCCGCGGCGGGCTGCGTGAAGCGCTCAACACCGGACAGCTCGATCATGTCGCCTCCCGTTCGACGACCACTCCGCACGCCTCTCCGCCGCCGATGCACAGAGCCGCCACGCCGCGCGCGGTGCGCCCGGCGGGCAGCGCGGACAGACCATGCAGCAGGGTGGTGAGGATACGGGCGCCGCTGGCCCCGATCGGATGGCCCAGTGCCACGGCGCCGCCGTCGACGTTGGTCCGGTCGCCGTCGATGCCCAGGTCGCGCTCCACCGCCAAGTTGCCGACGGCGAACGCCTCGTTGATCTCGAACCGGTCGATGTCGTCTATCCCCACCCCGGCCCGGTCCAGCAGGGGCGGTATCACCTGCGCCGGCGCCACCAGGAACCGGGCCGGCGCGGCCGCCACGCTGCCATGGGCGGCCAGCGTGGCGAGCGGCGTGATGCCCAGATCCGCCGCGCGGCGTTCGGTCATCACCACGCATGCGGCGGCGCCGTCGTTGAGCGACGATGCGTTGGCGGCGGTGATCGTGCCGTCGGCGGAGAAGGCGGGGCGCAGCGAGGCCATCTTGTCGAAGTCGGCGCGGCCCGGCTCCTCGTCGGCCGTGACCGGCGGGCGGCCGGGCTTCACCGCGACCGGGACGATCTCGGCGTCCCAGCGCCCGCTGCGCTGCCCATCGAGCGCGCGGCGGTAGGAGCGCTCAGCGTAGGCGTCCTGCGCGGCGCGGCCGATGCCATACTCGCGGGCGATCAGCTCGGCGGCGTCCCCCATGTGGAAGTCGTTGTAGACGTCCCAGAGCCCGTCGACGATCATGCTGTCGGCGACCTGCTGGTGGCCGTAGCGGAAGCCGCGGCGGGCGCCGGACAACAGGTAGGGCGCGTTGGACATGCTCTCCATGCCGCCGGCCACCGCGATGCCCGCGTCGCCCGCCAGCACAGCGCGTGCGGCCAGGATCACCGCCTGCAATCCGGACCCGCACACCTTGTTGACCGTGGTGCAGGGAACGGATTCCGGGAGCCCGGCGCCGATCGCGGCCTGCCGGGCAGGCGCCTGACCGGCACCGGCGGTAAGGACCTGGCCCATGAAGACCTCGTCCACGTCCTGCGGGGCTATGCCGGCGCGGCGCACCGCCTCGCCGATCACGGTCGCGCCTAGACGCGGGGCGGGGACCGACGCGAGCGCACCGCCCAGCGCGCCGATCGGGGTGCGGCAGGCTGCGGCTATCACGGCGCGTTCGGCGGGCATATCCTGAAGCGAGAGTCTGTCGAAGTGCCACTCCCACGGCAAGTCCGTGGGAGGCGGCTCCCGGGCGGTGCGGATACCTCGGAACGCTACGTCTCTTCAGGCGTGCTGGGTGCGGTAGGTCGTCTCCGGGGTGTTCTCGATCCGTGACCACCACAGGGCGACGTCGAAGTCGGGATCGCCGGTCAGGTAGCGCCACAGACGGATGCGGTTCATCACCTCGATACGGTGCCGCTGGCCGTGCCAGGGGATGGTTCCGCTGAGGATCTTCCCGATGTCGGAGCGGGTCTCGGGATCGTCCAGATCGCTGGTATTCCACAGCCGCTGCTGGCGCACCGTGGGGTTGAGGCGCAGCTTGAACATGTAGCGGTCGCGACCGGTGTGGTTGCTGCGCGCCGCATGCCACACGTTGGTGTGCCAGAAGAACATCGTGCCCGCGTCGCAGATCGCCTGTACCTGGCCGAGCACGTCCTGGTAGCGGACGGTGGTCGACTCGTACACGCGCCGGAACTGGCTGCCCGGCAGGAACAGCGTGCCGCCCGACTCGGCCGGCGTGTCTTGCGGGAAGAAGGAGATCTGGATGTCGAAGTGCACGCGGCGCACGTCGTACTCCGCGTCCTGTTGCAGATTGGCGCCCTTGCGGGTGTGCGCCGGCGTCAGATGCGCGGCGTGGTGGTCGTAGCGCGGATCGGGCCCCACCAGGCTGTGGATGATCGCCGCCACGCGCGGCAGCCGGAACACCCGGCCCAGAGCCGACTCCGGCGCCGTCCACACCTCCCGGAACGGAGCACCGCCCTTTGCGCGTTCACCGCGGTGGGTGCCGGAAGCGATCTCGGCTGCCGCCTCGGCGCACAGGTCGCGCGGCACCTGGTCGTCGAAGCGCAGCAGCCCGTCGCGCACGAAGCGGGCCATCTCGCGGCTGGTCAGCCGCAGATCGGGGGAGGTGCCGCTATGGTTTGCCATCGATCGACCCCAGCTTTTCCAATACGAATTCGAATTCCAGGTAGGAGAGGTCGTACTCCTGGCCGGGACTCGGCGGCCGCAGGTCGGGGTACTTGATCACCCGCCAGCCGTCGCGCATGGCATCGAGGACGGTGGCGTAGGGCGGCACCGCCTCGCCGGTGGCCTCGTAGGTCTCGTCGCTGGTGCCGTCGTACAGCGACCAGGCCACCACTTTGGTATCCGGACTGGAGTTGGCCGCGTACAGCACCAGCAGCTTCTGCCGGAGCGTTCCAAAGCCGTCGGGGCTCGCCGTCATCCGCGTTTCATGTCTCTGTCAGGGATCGATCCAACCCGCTTACCTGTCGCACGCAGCAGGGTTTCCTGTACAAGCAGCTCATGTGACATCGGTCGATCCGGTGGCTGTTTTCCCTCTAAGGTCGCCAGGAAAGCATCCAATTCCAGTTCATAGGTCCTCTGCCTGCTCTCCCCGTCCAGGTTCACGAACTGCTCGCCTTGTCGGTAGCCGTCCTTCGCTTCCGTCAGACAGAGCCGGATCTGCAGGCCGGGCTCAAAGGGCTCGACGATGATGGCACTTCCCTGACTGCCATACACCTCGAAACGGCGCGCCGTCGGGGGCGTCTCCATTGCAGCGATATCGACAAAGGCAAGAGAGTTCTCGAACTCGAACACCGCTAGAGTATTGTCCTGAAACGCCGATGCCGACCCGGTGTCGTTCCGCAAGAACGAAGTTACCTTCACCGGACGCCCCAGAATCCAGACGACCTGATCGAGCATGTGGCCGCCTAGATCGAAGAAGATGCCTCCCTGATGCGTGTCGGCGATCCGAAGACGGGCATCCTCAGCTATATACGTGGACATATGGGCGCGCACGGCGAACACATCGCCCAGGAAGCCCGACTTCGCCCAGCTGGCAACCTGCTTGAAGGAAGAGTGATAGCGCAGCATATAGCCCATCTGAATGAGCAGCCTCTTTTCTTCCGCAGCCGCGACGACCTGTTGCCACTGCGCCCAGTTGTCGCCGGCAGGTTTGTCGTACCAGACGTGCTTGCCAGCGGCGACGATTTCCTCGGTCTGATCGAGACTCTCCGCATTGAGTCCCTCGGAGGCAATCGCGACAATGCTCTCATCGTCCAGCATCTCGCCCTTGTCTTCAAACCAGTGAACACCTGCAAACGCACCACCCGACCCTTCAAGCGCGGCCCGCCGTTGTGGATCAGGTTCGAAGACCCCCGCGATCTCGACATCACCGTTCACCTGCATCGCCTGTAGTTTGCCGGAGGCGTGTCCATGTTTGGTTCCATACTGAGCCATTCGAATTCTTGCCATTCTTCTCTCCCAAATATCTCTGGCGGCGGCGATGTTCCGAGGCGGGCTTCGCAGTGACCCGCGGATGCGCCTATCATGAACCGGTGCGAACGTTTAGGGAACAGGCCGGCGACGAGGCTGGCTGTCGTATGCTTGACTTCCATCATGAGTGACCATCCCCTGAGCGAGGCCACCCGCGCTCACTTCACCTACCGCGGCGCGCAGCTCAACGAGATCTCGTTTCCCCTCGGCGGGATCGGCTCGGGCTGCATCGGCCTGGCCGGCAACGGCCGGCTGATCGACTGGGAGATCTTCAACCGGCCCAACAAGGGCAGCGTGAACGGCTTCAGCCACTTCGCCGTCAAGGCGGAACGCGCCGGCGAGGTGGTGGACGCCCGCGTGCTGCACGGCGACATGACCGGATCGCTCTCCGGCAGCCTGCGCACGACCTGGCTGGACAGCTTCGGCTTCGGCCCGACGCGCGCGTCCCTGGGCGGCCTGCCCCACTTCGCCGAGGTGGCGTTCGAGGGCACCTTCCCCGTGGCGACGCTCACCTTCCGCGACGAGACGTTCCCCGGCACCGTCACCCTGCGCGCCTTCAACCCCTGCATCCCCGGCAACGCCGACGATTCCAGCATTCCCGCCGCCTGCTTCGAGGTGGAGGTGACCAATCCCCGCGCAGACGATCTCGACTACACCGTCGCGCTGGCGCTCACCAACCCCACCCGCGCCGGCACATCGCTCAACCGCGCACGGCGCGACGGCGCGGCGCAGCTCCTCACGCTTGCCACGAGCGGCATCGCCGACGACCATCCGAGCTGCGGTGACCTCACCATCGCCACCGACTGCGCCGACGTCAGTTACCAGGAGTACTGGTTCCGCGGCATGTGGTTCGACGACCTGACTATCTACTGGCACGACTTCACCGCCCCCGGAGGTTTCGAGAATCGCAGCTACCCGGAGCCGGGCGATGCCCGCGGGCACGGGTTCGGCGGGGGCGACACCGGCGTGCTGGCGGCCACGGTCAGCGCCCCCGCGCACGGAACGCGCACCGCGCGTTTCGTCCTGACCTGGAGCTACCCCAACTGCGTCAACTACTGGCATCCCGTTGGAGTCGAGCAGGAACAGCGGGACGCGCCGCCGCCGGCGCTCGAACACGGCGAGTGGCGCAACCACTACGCGACCCGCTTCCCGGACTCCGCGGCCAGCGCCGGCTACTGTCTGCGCGAGTGGGAGCGGCTCCGAGATCAGACCCTGGCGTTCCGTGACGCCCTGTACGCCAGCAGCGTCCCTCCCGCGCTGCTCGATGCCGCCGCCGCCACCCTGTCGGTGCTCAAGAGCCCCACCGTGCTGCGGCTGGAGGACGGCACCTTCTACGGCTTCGAGGGGGTGCGCGTCGACCAGGGCTGCTGCGAGGGCAGTTGCACCCACGTGTGGACCTACGCCTACGCGCTGCCGTTCCTGTTCCCGGATCTGGAGCGCTCGATGCGCGACGCCGACTTCCGCTACAACGCCGGCGCCGACGGCGGTATGGCGTTTCGCCTGCAACTGCCGCTGGGGCGGGAGCGGCTCGGCTTCCGGCCCTGCGCGGACGGCCAGTTCGGCGGCGTGATCAAAGCCTACCGGGACTGGAAGATCAGCGGCGACTCCGCGTGGCTGCGCGGCCACTGGGAGACGATCAAGAAGAACCTCGCCTTCGCCTGGGCAGACAGCAACCCCGACCGCTGGGACGCCGACCGCGACGGCGTGCTGGAGGGGCGCCAGCACCACACGCTGGACATGGAGCTGTTCGGACCCAATTCCTGGCTCACCGGCTTCTACCTGGCGGCCCTGGCGGCGGGCGCCGAGATGGCCGAGCACTTCGGCGAGTCGGACACCGCGGCCGAGTACCGGGCGCTGTTCGCGCGCGGCAAGGCGTGGGTGGACGCCAACCTGTTCAACGGCGAGTACTACCAGCAGCAGATCGACCTCTCCGACCGCTCGATCCTGCAGGCGTACGAGAGCGGCGACGCCAGCGAGCGCTACCGCGGCGGGCGATCCGGGGTGTGGAACTACTGGGACGACGAGCACGGCCAGATCAAATATCAGGTGGCCGCAGGGTGCGCGATCGACCAGGTGCTTGCGCAGTGGCACGCCAACATCTGCGGCCTGGGCGAGGTGTTCGACCGCGGGCAGACCCGCTGTGCGCTGGCGGCCATCTACCGCCACAATTTCAAGCGCTCGTTCCGGGAGCACTTCAACCCGGCGCGCCTGTACGCCCTGGATGACGAGGCCGGCACCATCATCTGCTCCTATCCCCGCGCACAGCCGGTGGTGCCGATCACCTATGCCCAGGAGACCATGCACGGCTTCGAGTACCAGGCGGCCGGCCACATGATCCAGGAGGGGATGCTGGCCGAAGGCGTGGAGCTGGTGCGGGCGGTGCGCGACCGCTACGACGGCAGCCGCCGCAATCCCTGGAACGAGATCGAGTGCGGCAGCCACTACGCGCGCTCCATGGCCGCCTTCGCGCTGCTGCTGGCGTATTCCGGCTTCGAGTTCGACGCCGTAACAGGACACGTCGGGTTCAGCCCCAAGGTGGCGGACACGCCGTTCACCGCCTTCTGGAGCCTTGGCTGCGGCTGGGGCACCTGCACGCTGGACGCGACGGAGATCAGGCTCAAGGTCGAGTCGGGCGCGCTGCGGCTGTCCAGCTTCGCCTCCAGCCGGCTGGCCAGCGGCACGGTCGCCGGCGGCACGGTGACCGGAGTCCGGGTGGGAGAGGGCGCAACCAGCTTCCGCAGGGAGGGCGCGACGCTCGTCTTCAGCAATCCGGTTCTCGTCGTCGCTGACGCGCCGCTCACCATCTCGCTGGCAGCGGCGGTCTGATGGCGACCGAGACTGCGCTGCGCTGGTCGGTCGGGCCCGCGAGCGACGCCGTCGCGCCCTCGGGCATCGAGCGGCCGCTTCCTGTCGCTGCGGGAGGAGGACTTCGTGATGGCCGCGGTGGTATCGGCCGTGCGCGAACGCACCATCATCTTCGGCCACCTGCTGCCGTCGTTTCTAAGCTACATCATCGTATCGCTGACCCTGGCGATTCCGGCGATGATCCTGGGGGAAACCGCGCTGAGCTTCCTGGGCCTCGGCATCCAGCCGCCGGCGGTGAGCTGGGGCACGCTGCTGCAGGACGCGCAGAACTTCCAGGCGGTGGCGAGTCAGCCGTGGCTGCTGATTCCCTGCCTCTTCGTAGTCCTCACGGTGCTGCTCTACAACTTCCTCGGCGACGGCCTGCGCGACGCCGCCGATCCCTACTCCTGAACAGGAGTTGCCACTACGGTACCGCCACCTTGATGCCGCGTAGCTGGCAGCGCTCGAAGTGCGACACATTGTAGGTAAGGTAAGGATCTGATCGGCTCCCGCCTTCCGCGCGCAATGCATAGGTAGGTAGTGCATCGTAGATGGAGCCGCTGGCGAGGCCGAGGTTGGCTACCCGCTGCAGGACGCTCTGGTAGTCATCGCTTGATAGCTCTATCACCACCAAGGTGCCCACGATGTCTTCCTCTACCAGCACTCGCGCCTCCTCGGGCACGATTTCGCGTCGGCAAGGGCAAGGCGGTCAACGTCGCATCGAGTGCGGCAGCAACTACGCGCGCTTGATGGCCGCCTTCGCGCTGCTGTTGGCCTACTCCGGGTTCGACTTCGATGCGGTGCGCGGCCACGTCGGGTTCAGCCCCAAGGTGGCGGACACGCCGTTCACCGCCTTCTGGAGCCTTGGCTCCGGCTGGTGTGTCTGCACCACGCTGGATGAGACGGAGATCAGGCTCCAGGTGGAATCAGGCGAGCTCGCGCTGGCCAGTTTCGCCTCCAACCGGCTGGGGAACGCTGGCGGCAGCGCGGTGACCGGCGTGCGGGTCGGCGGAGTTGAGGTGGCATTCGAGCCGGACGGCTCGACGCTGACGTTCCCGAGCCGCGTGACGGCCTTCCCCAGTCAGGCGCTGGTCGTCTCCCTGACCGCTGCAATCTGACCGTGTTCCGGGTCGGGATAGACGCCGCCAGCGGCATCCAGACCGGTGGACGCCCGGGACTCTTGTGCGACGCCTGTCCTCGAGACAGAGGATCACGTGTAAGATATCTTGAGCTTGTTGTTGATTTCGGCGGCGTCCATTTGAATCGAAATGTCGCCGATGTCTCCGATATCCAGGATGAGCGGGCTGTTCCCTTCGACGCCGGTTATGGCGATTCTATATTCGTGCTGATGCTTGTACTCATCCCGCTTATTGAATATAGGTTCCATCTCTTCCGGGGATCCGCCATGGAAGCGTCGCGGATCGTAGTACTTCACTAACCGTCCATGAACCCCGTAGTTCTCGCGGAGAGCGGCGTCCTTGACACGTTTCATGAACTCCGACGCGTTCGTGATGACAACCGCGTGACTTCCAAACGCCAAGCAGTCTTCTGGTATTTCCATCATTTTCTTGACGTCTTCGACGCTCTCAACCGAGAGGGTCTCTTGGTCGCCGCTATGGGCCGCGTACATACAGAACACGTTTAGATTGCTTGCCCAGTTCATCTGCAATTCGACCGCCTCGGCAAGATCGCCGGTTATATCCATTCCATTGATTTCGATACGAGCTTGGTCAGGCTGAAGCAATATGGTGCCTTCGTGTCTGTCTCCACGGTTGGAATCCTCGATTCCCTTGAAATACGATAGTCTGTTGGCGTACATCTTTCCGCTAACGAACTGTCTAGCGGCGTCTTCCTCTTTGAAGAACTTTACAAAGAAAAATATCATGGTATTCAATCCGTCTCCAGATCCGAGTCCTCCAACACGAACCAGTGAACGTTCCCGGCATCGAGTTGGGGATCTACATCTCTATCCTTCCGAACTCCGGCAACGACCGGATGCGCTCGATTGCCCGAAAATCTATTGAGCAAGCGTGCGTTCCGAATGGCGCGCTGTGTGTCGCGGGCATCGACCGTGAACGAAATCTCGACGACCAGATAGCAGGACTCGTCGGCATCGACCGCTTCCACAACCAGATCTGCACGCCTGAAACCGAGCAACATGCTTGCGTCAATATGGTGCGTATCTGCGTTGTCGACGAAGTCGCATAGGTCGTCCGTGGTCAGGGTGCGGATCTTTCGGTAGCCGAGTTCGGTAGCGAGAAGGCCGCTTCGCTCTCTCACCACCTCACGGGCATGCCGCGATCGAAAGAGACCTATGTCGCTTTCGTACCGAGCCAGGCGTCGAATCAGGTTGTCCAGACTTAGCGAAAGCGAGTCGAGCTGGGGTTCCAACAGCTCGGCGCTCTCAGCCCGCGGCTGAGAGACTGCTCTCTCCAGTCCGGCCAACCGAGAACTCAGGGCCATCACTTGCCGATTGCTGTCCCTGATTTCCTTCGCGACACGGGCCGGGAGCTCCAGCATCTCGGGCGGAAGGATGCGGCTTCGAAGGTCGTCGGACCGGTGAGGAGTCCCATCCAGAGCGCGTATCAGATCGTCGACAGCATCGGTGGTCGCCACAGACGTCCTCTTGAGACCATGGTAATGAGTGGCTATGGCCACGTCGACAGGCGTGCCGCCCGCGGCATTTTGGTCGGTCATCCGCAAGAGTTGCGATCCAGACCGTCGATGTCGTCGATCCCGTCGTCGTCATCCGCCAGTGGGGCCGCTTCCAGGAGGTTTTGGGAACAGCACGCGGTTGGAGACGAACCCCGGCCGGCCGCCGGCCACGATCGGCGTCTTGCCCAGGTTCCGGGCGAGGGCCACGGGCGGTCGGCGGCGCCCGCGCCATCTCCCCGGCTGGGGACCGCTGGCGGCAGCGCGAACAGCGTCGGCCGACTCCCGATCAGGCGCTGGTCGTCTCGCTGGCCGGATGGGCGCCATAGAAGCGAGTACCGGACTGCGCGACCTCGAGTAGCAGATCGGACGGCGCGAAGCGCTCGCCGTGCCGTGCGCGCAGCTCCTCCAGCAGGGCGGCGATCCGCTCGGGGCCGTGGTCGTCGGCGTGGGCCAGGATGCCGCCACGGTCCTGCGGGAAGCCAGTCCCCAGGATCATGGTCATGTCCAGCGGCATCGGCTCGGTGACGATGCCTTCCTGCAGGCAGCGGCTCGCCTCATTGGCCATCAGCGCCAGGCACCGGTGCAGGTCGCCGGCGGACGCCGGGCGGCGGTTGCCGGGGCGCCGCAGCGCGGCAGCGGTCGGATTGGGGTGCGCGTCGCGGCCGGCGCCGTAGGCGTAGAACCCCTGGCCGGCCTTCCGGCCGAGCATGCCGGCCTCAACCAGCCCGCGCGCCAGCTCCGGGCACCGGTACCGGTCGCCGAACGAGCGATCGAGTGAGTCGGCGATCTCGACCGTGACGTCGATGCCAATCTCGTCCATGAGCCGGTACGGGCCCATCGGCAGACCGAACTCCATGGCGAAGCGGTCCAGGCCTTCGAGGTTGTCGATCCCGTCGTCGCCACTCGCCAGGTGGAGGGCTTCCAGGAGGTAGGGGAACAGGACGCGGTTGGAGACGAACCCCGGTCTGCCGCCGACCACGATCGGCGTCTTGCGCAGGTTCCGGGCGAGGGCCACGGCGGTCGCCAGCACCGCGTCGGTGGTCGCCGGCGCCCGCGCGATCTCGACCAGCGGCATGCGGTTCACGGGATTGAAGAAGTGCACGGCCACGAACCGCTCCGGCCGGGCGAGCACGCCGGCCAGCTCGTCGATCGGCAGCGACGAGGTGTTGGTGGCGATGATGGTATCGGCGCCGACGTGCTGTTCCAGTTCCCGCAATACCCGTTTCTTGAGGCCCGGATCCTCGGTCACCGCTTCGATCACCAGGTCCGCGTCGGCCAGCGCTGCCGGGTCGGTGGTCGGCTCGATCCGGGCGAGCTTCGCTTCGACCTCGGCCGCGGTCATGCGGCCGCGCTGCAGCGGGTAGTCGTACATGGCGCGGGCGGCCGCCATGCCTCGCTCGAGCCGGTGCTGGTCGACGTCGCGCATCGTGACCGGCAGGTCCCGGTCGCTCAGCGCCCAGGCGATGCCGGCGCCCATGGTCCCCGCACCCAGCACCACCGGGCGCTGGACTGGCAGCGGGGCGGCGGGAATCCCCCAGCGCTCCTTGCGCAGCCGGTCGCGGTTGAAGAACATCCGCATCAGGTTGCGCCCGGCGCGGCTGCGCACCCGGTCCACGAAGCCGGCCCGTTCGGTGTCCAGGCCGGCGGCCATCGTCGTCCCGACTGAACGGGCTACGACGTCCAGCGCGGCCAGCGGCGCTTCGTCGTGCAGCCGGCCGCCGGCGATGAGCTGCTTCGCCGTCTCGGTCTGCTCCTTGCTGACCGCCGGCGCCGGCATGCGCAGGTCCGGGCCGTCGGGCGCAGGGGCCGCCGCCAGCAGCTCGTCCAGTGCCCGCTCCAGGTCGCTGCGCGCCGCGCACACCGTGGCCAGTCCGAGCTCGACGGCGCGCGGTCCGTCCACGGGCCGGCCAGTGCAGATCATCTCCAACGCCGGCCCCACGCCCACCAGCCGCGGCAGCCGCTGGGTGCCGCCCCAGCCGGGGATCAGGCCCAGGGTCACCTCCGGCAGGCCCAGAGCGCAGCGGCGGTCATCGGAGACCAGCCGCCACGTGGTCGTCATCGCGAACTCCAGGCCGCCGCCCAGGCAGGCGCCTTCGATCACGCTGACGGTCGGTACCCGCAGTGCTTCCAGCCGGCTGAACAGGCGCTGCCCGCGGCCGATGAAGGCGTCCGCGACCTCCGGACGGATCAGGGTGCGTAGCTCGTTGATGTCGGCGCCGGCGATGAAGCAGCCCGGCTTGGCGCTGCGGAACACCACCGCGCGGATGTCGAGGTCGGCCTTGATGTCGTCGAGCAGGCGCTCCAGCTCGTCCAGCACCGGGGTGGAGAAGGTGTTCACCTTCGAGGCCGGCTGGTCGAAGAGCACCTCCAGGCGTCCGCCGGGGCGCCGCTGCGTGGTGATGGTCGCCATAGCGGGCCGGATTGTAGGCCGCCGGCCGACTCCTTGACAGCCGGTAGCGGTGTCGCCAGTGTCGCCATCCGTGGCGCAGATGACGTTCGCGCAATCGGTCAACGCCGGCCTCCGGGAGGAGATGCGGCGCGACGCCGACGTGGTGGTGATGGGCGAGGACATCGGCCACTACGGCGGCGTGTTCGGGGTCACCCGCGGCCTGCAGGACGAGTTCGGCGCCGAGCGGGTGCGCGATGCGCCCTTGTGCGAGGCGGCGATCGTGGGCTTCTGCGTCGGGCTGGCGGTGGCCGGCAAGCCGGCGGTGGCGGAGCTGGAGTTCATGGACTTCGTCACCTTCGCCATGGACCCGATCGTCAACCAGGCCGCCAAGCTCCGCTACTTCTGGGGCGGGCAGGTGTCGGTGCCGCTCGTCGTGCGCGCTCCGGTGGCCGCCAACCTCGGCTTCGGCAGCCAGCACTCGCAGAGCCTGGAGGCGTGGTTCATGCACGTGCCCGGCCTGCGTATCGCCATGCCGTCCAACGGCTACGACGCCAAGGGCCTGATCAAGACCGCGATCCGCGACCCCAACCCGGTCCTGTTCATCGAGAACATCAGCCTCTACCCCAGCCGCGTCGACGTCCCGGATGAGGAGTACCTGATCCCGTTCGGAGAAGCGCACGTGGTCCGCACCGGCAGCGACGTCACCGTGGTGGCGCTGGCGTCGATGGTGCCGCGCGCGGTGGAGGCTGCCGACGCGCTGGCCGCGGAGGGCATCAGCGTGGAGATCATCGATCCGCGCACGCTGGCGCCGCTGGACATCGACACGATCGTGGAGTCGGTACGGAAGACCGGCCGCGCGGTGATCACCCACGTGGCGCACAAGACCGGCGGCGCCGGCGCCGAGATCGCGCAGCAGATCACGGAGCTCGCCTTCGATCATCTGGAAGCGCCCGTGCGGCGGGTCGCCGCGCTGGACAATCCCGTTCCGGCCAGTCAGCCGCTGGAGGCGCTGCTGTTTCCGGGAACGGACGAGCTGGTGGAGGCGTGTCGTGCCCTGGGTTGAACAACCCTCAGTTGATCAATCTTCGGCTGAGCAGCGCGCGGAGGTGCTGCGGCGGATGTGGCTGATCCGCCACTTCGAGGAGGCGGCGATCCGCCTGTACGGCGAGGGCCGCTACCGCGGCTCGACCCATCCCTACATCGCCCAGGAGGCGACCGCGCTGGCCGTGTGCGCGGCGTTGCGGCCGACCGACACGGTGCTTGCCACCTACCGCGGCCACGGCGCCGCGATCGCCGCCGGCTGCGACGTGAACGCCATGATGGCGGAGCTTTTGGGCAAGGAGAGCGGGCTGTGCAAGGGCAAGGGCGGCTCCATGCACTTCAGCCACGTCGGCGACCGCCTGTTCGGCTGCAACGCCATCGTCTCCGGGCAGATCCCGATGGCCGGCGGCATCGCGCTGGCCACGCGCATCGACGGCGGCGACGCGGTCACGGTCGCCTTCTTCGGCGACGGCGCCTCCTGCGAGGGGGTGTTCTACGAGACCCTGAACATGGCCGCGCTGTGGAAGCTGCCGCTGGTGCTGGTGTGCGAGAACAACGAGTACGCGATCTCCACCCACTACACGCAGGCGGTGAGCGTCCCACGCATCTCGGACCGGGCCAAGGGATTCGGCCTGCCGGGCGTGCACGTGGACGGCTGCGACTACGATGCGGTGCACCAGGCTGCGGCCGACGCGGTCGAGCGGGCGCGGGCGGGCGACGGCCCCACGCTGATCGAGGCCAAGACGGTCCGCTGGACCCGGCACAGCGCGGTGGCTGCCGGCGGCGAGGGTGGAGAGAAGTGGCGGGAGACCGATCCCATCCCGCGCTTCACCGAGCTGGCGATCGCCGAAGGGGCGCTTGACGCCGCGGCGGCCGAGCGCATCCGCGATGAGGCGCGCGCCGAGGTCGAGCGTGCCGCCGAGGAGGCGGTCGCCGCGCCTTATCCGCCGCCGTCGGCGTTGACCACCGACGTGTTCGCCTGACGCGCATGGTCGAGGCGGTCATCCCCAAGCTGGACGAGACGACAGAGGTCGCCACCGTCGAGCGCTGGCTGGTGCAGGAAGGCGAGGAGGTCGAGCAGGGGCAGGCGATCTGCGAGGTGGAGACCGACAAGGCGCTGGTGCAGGTGGAGGCGCCGGCCGCGGGCACACTTCGGCGGCAGATCATCCCTGCCGGCACAGAGGTACCGCCGCTGACCATCGTCGCGCTGGTGGGCGATCCGGCCGAGCCGATCCCGGCGGTCGATCCGTTCGCGCGCACCGCCGGTGGGTCGCAGGCCGCCGCGCCGACGGCGGGCGCGCGGGCCGCGGCACAATCGGCCGCACCGTCGGCCACGCCGAGTTCGGCGGGACCGGTTGCCTCGCCCCGGGCCAGACGGTTGGCAGAGGAGCTTGGCGTCGACTTGGGCACCGTCACCGGCACCGGGCCGGACGGCAAGATCACCGATCGCGACGTGCAGCGGGCGGGCCGGTGAGCCGGGCGGACGCACCGGTCTTCTTCGATTCGGACGCAATCGAATGGCAGGCACACCCGCTGTTCCCGCCGATCGACATCAAGGACCTGCAGCCGGGAGCCGCCCATCCGGCGGGCGCATTCAGCCTGATGCGCGTCAGGGTGGCGGCCGGCGGCCGCATCGACCCGCACACCCATCCCGTGGAGACCGAGACCGCCTACGTGCTGCGCGGCTCGGCACGGCTGCTGTGCCAGGGCGCGGCGACCGAGCTCCGCACCGGCGGCGGCGTCTCCATCCCACCCGGCCTGGAACACTCGCTCGAAGCCGACTCCGAAGTAGAGCTGCTCGCGATCCATACCCCGCCGCTGCGCTGAGCGCGCACATGGTAGTCTGAGAGACCCATGGCGATCGTCGTCGACCGTACGACCAAGCTCACCTACGAGGACTACCTGCAGTTTCCCGAGGACGGGCGCAGGCATGAGATCATCGACGGAGACCACTACGTGAGCGCATCACCGTTCGTCCCTCATCAGCGAGTCGTCAAGAGGCTGATGGTGCAATTCTATCGCCGGATTGAAGAAACGGGACTGGGGGAGGTGCTGCCGGCGCCGGTGGCGACGGTGCTGAGCGACACCGACGTGGTCGAGCCGGACCTGGTCGTGGTGCTGGAGCCGAATGCGTCCGTGATCACGCGCGAGCGAATCGACGGCGCCCCCGATCTGGTGGTGGAGATCCTCTCGCCATCGACCGCGCACCGGGACCGTGGTCTGAAGCTGGACCTCTACCAGAAATCAGGGGTGGCCGAATACTGGATCGTCGATACGGAGCGCCGCGTCGTGCACCAGTACGTGCTGGAAGATGGTGTATTCCGCGCTTCCGGCGAGCACGCCGAGCGGATCACTGTCGCCTGCACGGCGGGTCGCACCGGCCGGCCGATACGGATCGATCTGACCGAAATCTGGTAACCCTCGGCAGGTATCGACCGGCGGCTACAGGCGGATCTGTGCCAGGTAGATGTTGTCGGGGTAGGTGTAGTGCTTCTCCCCGTACGCGACCTCGTGCTGGGAGTAGTAGCTGATTAGCACCGTGCCGTCGTCGCGCTCCACCACGCCGCAGTAGGAGGTATCGCCGCTGGAAGGCAGGTCCAGCACGTGCGCGCGCCGGCCGTCGATGCGCCAGATGGAGGTGCGCCGGTCGGCGATGGTGCCGTCGGCGCCGCGCAGGTGCTGCCGGCCGATCGCGTACAGTGCATCGCCCTGCTCGATCAGGTTGGGGCCGGGGACCACGTCGCCTATCGGTCGGGTCTGCCAGCTCTGGTACGGCGGATCGGCGATGGCCACGGTCGACGTCGCCTCATCGGCGCCGCGGATCAGCACCTCCAGCGCTCCGGCGGGAGTCATGCGAAAGGCGGCTTCGTTGCCAGGGCCGACGATCGACACGTCCTCCCACTCCAGCCCGTCGGCGGAGCGCAACAGACGCACCTCGGTATCCTCACCGTCGCTGCCGCCACCCCGGCGGCCGTAGGCCAGCGCGTAGAACTCCTCGCCGAACCGCTCGACGCGCCACAGCCAGAACCCTTCGCGATACACCTGTTGCGGCTCCGACCACGTCACGCCGTCGTCGGTGTGCGAGCACCAGTTGCGCAGGATGCGCGTCCCGTCGTCGTCGTAGCGGGAGGTGAGCCCCGACCAGTAGCTGGAGCCGGAGTAGAGGAACAGCCGATCGTGCGAGCAGGCGATGGTCGGATCGCGGTCGTCGCCGGTGGTGTTGATCGGCACCGCGCGCCGGCTCCAGTCGTGCAGGTCGGCGCTGGAGATCACGACGATCTTGCCCTCTGGGCTCACGTGCGTGAGTCCGTTGCGGAAACAGACCCAGTGCCGGCCGCGCCATGCCACCATGTCGGTGAACGCGTTGTGCCACCCGTCGCCGTAGATCCGCCGAACCCAGTCGATCGATGCCATGACGCCCGCGATGGTCGCACATTCCGATGGTCGGGGACACGTCTTACCTATCTGATATCATGGCCGTACGCAGGGATCTCAGCATGAACGATGTGTCGACGATGGGTGCCTACACATTCGCGGAGGCCGCCCGGTACGTGATGGCTCCGGCTGCCACCATTCGTGCTTGGTTTCTTGGCACGACGACGGGAGCGGGTCACTTCGAGCGGGTGCTGCAGTTGGACGACTCCGTGCATCGTATGCTGTCGTTCCGGAACCTCGTGGAGCTGCACGTTCTGAACTCCATACGCCGACGCCACCGAATCACGCTGTTCAAGGTCAGGACGGCCATTGCCATACTGTCGGAAGCTTGGAACTCGGATCATCCGCTGGCCGAGCGTGATCTGCTTACCGACGGGTACCACCTGTTTGCACATGTGGCTGGCCTGCTGACGAATGTCAGCACGCGTGATCAGCAGATCCTGCTCGACAGAGTCCTGCAGGCGGCGCTGCGGAGAATCGACAGGCACGCGACGGGGGAGGCCGCCAAGCTGTTTCCTTTTCCGGGAGACGACCTGGAGTCTGCGGAGCCGAGGACGATCGAGATCGACCCCTCCGTTCAGTTCGGCCGCCCCTGCCTGACGGGTACGGGCATCCCGACCGAAGCGCTGTACGACCGCCATGCCGGAGGGGAGGGCGTGGATCGACTCGCCGACGACTATGGACTGGCCGGCGAACTTGTGCGGGATGCGATCGCATACGAGGAACATCTGCGCACTCGGCTGGCTGCCGCTTGACCGACGATTCACACGTTCTTCGTCGACCGCTCACTGGGCAGGAACCTCATCCCGAGCACCATGGAGAGACTCGGCTATGGGGTCGAGCGCCATGCGGATCACTTCGGTCCCGACGAGCAGGACGACTCGGCGTGGCTGACACTGGCAGGCAAGCGCGGCTGGGCGGTTCTGAGCGCTGACAATCGCGTCCGCTATGCGGATATCGAGCGGCGAGCGATCACCGAGCACAGTGTTCGCTACTTTGCGTTTCGGGCCAATAACGTCTCAGGGCCGCAGAAAGCCGCCCTGCTTCGCAAGCATGACTCCAAGATCCGGCGCATCCTGGAATTGGAGGAGTCGCCGTACATCGCTCGGATCACGAAGGAGACGGTTCGGATCGTCTTCCGGCCCTGAGAGCACTTGGGTGGATGCACGCGAGGGCGACCTCGGGTAAGCTGTCCGCATCGAACTGAAACTGGCCGGCGCGGACTTCACCTTCCCCCTGCTGTCGCATGACGACTCGCTGACGCTGATCGCCATGCTGGGGCTCACCGGGGTCGACATCGGTCTGTTCGAGGACCGCTCGCACCTGTACCCCAGCCACGTGCTGGCCGACCCCAGGGCGTCCTCGGCCGACCTGGTCGCCCGGGTGACCGGCAAAGGCCTCGAGATCGCGGACATCTTCCTGCAGACCGCCGGCTTCGACACCATGACGGTGAACCATCCCGACGCGGCCGAGCGGCGCGGCTCGCGCGAGCTGTTCGAACGTACGCTGGAGTTCGTGCAGCTTTGCGGCACCAGCCACATGACGATCCTGCCGGGGATCGAGTTCGAAGGGGAGTCGGCCGACACGTCGCTGGCGCGCGCCGCCGAGGAGCTGTCGTGGCGGCTGGAACGCGCGGCCGGCACCGGGGTCACGGTGAGCGTCGAGGCGCACGTCGGCTCCATCGTCCCGGATCCGGACGCGGCGCTGCGGCTGGTGGAGATGACGCCGGGGCTGACCCTCACGCTGGACTACACGCACTTCACCCGCGACGGGTTGCCCGACAGCGAGGCGGAGAAGCTGGTGCCGCACGCGTCCCACTTTCACGCCCGCGGCGCGGCGAAGGGCCGGCTGCAGGTCAAGTTCACGGAGAACGTCATCGACTACGCGGGGGTGCTGCGCGCGCTGAACGCCGCCGACTACCGCGGCTGGGTCGGCGTCGAGTACGTCTGGCAGGACTGGGAGCACAACAACGAGGTCGACAACGTGTCGGAGACGATCCTGATGCGCGATTTCCTGCTGGCCAACGCGCCGTAGGGCGGCCTCATGGGGGCTGGCATGCGCGTCGACGGCAGGGTCGCGATCGTCACCGGAGCGGCGCGGGGCATCGGCGCCGCCATCGCGGAGACGCTGGCCGGCGCTGGCGCGACGGTGATGGTCAGCGACATCGATGCCCAGCTCGGCGAGGCGCAGGCGGCCCGGATCCGCGATGCCGGCCACCGTGCCGATGCGATCGCCGCCGACGTCGGCAAGCCGGCCGAGTGCGACCGCTTGGCGGAGGAGACCGAACGACGGCACGGCGCGGTGCACATCCTGGTCAATTGCGCGGCGATCTGCCCGCGCATCGACATCCCCGACATGACCGAGCCCGACTACGACCGGATCATGGACACCAACCTCAAGTCCGTGTACTTCCTGAGCCGGGCCGCAGGCCGGGCCATGCGGCGCGCCGGCTGGGGCCGCATCGTCAACATGGCGTCGGTCGGCGCGCGCACCGGCGGCATGCACCGCGTCACCGTCTACGCCGCCAGCAAGGCCGCCATCATCTCGATGACCAAGGGGTTCGCCCGACACCACGCGCCGGACGGCATCCTGGTCAACGCGGTGGCACCGGGAGCCGTGGACACGCGGCTGATCCGCATGCTGCCGCCGGAGGACCAGCAGGCCACCATCGACGCGATTCCCTTGAAGCGGATCAGCGCGCCCGAAGAGATCGCGCGCGCCGTGCTGTTTCTGGCCTCGGAAGAGAATACCTACATCACCGGAGCCACCACCGACATCAACGGCGGCTCCTTCATGCCGGACTGAGCCCTTCGTGCCGGACTGCACACTGCCGAATCGGGGTGAGATGAGATGAAGATCGTCGATGTGCGCGCCTATCCGCAGCGCTATCAGGAGCCCAACGACCGCATGATGTGGCGCCACGTCACGCTGGCCCGCATCACCACCGACAGCGGCCACGTCGGCTGGGGCGAGTGCGTTTCGCAGTGGCCGGAGGCCGCGCTGGCGGTCAAGGTGCTGATCGAGCAGGGACTCGGCCGCGTACTGCTGGGTCGGAATCCCCTCGACAACGGCGCGCTGTTCGGGGCCATGAAGGCGCACGACTGGTGGTACGGGGATACCGGCATGGCCAACTTCGCGGTCAGCGCCCTGGATGTCGCCCTCTGGGACCTCAAGGGCAAGATTCTGGGGCAGCCGGTGCACCGCCTGCTCGGTGGCAAGGTCCACGACCGCCTGCGCGCCTGCGCCAGCACGCACCCTTCGAAGGGCGACCTCCAGGACCTGGCGGACGAGCTGGCCGCGCACGCCGACAGTGGCTACACGGCGGTCAAGGTGGGCTTCGGCAAGACCGGCGACGCCGCGCTGGGGGTCGATCCCAAGCGAGACCTAGCCTACGTGCGCACCGTGCGGCAGACGATCGGCGAGCAGGTCGATTTCATCGTCGACGTGGGCCACAAGACCCGCTGGGACTATGCCTCAGGCGTGCGCATGGCGCGCGCGTTCGAGGAGTACGGCCTGCGCTGGCTGGAGGATCCGTTCCAGCCTGAGGACATCGCCGCCTACCAGCACCTGCGGGAGTCGATCCAGACCCAGATCGGGGCGGGCGAGCGCTCGTGGCAAGCCTCGGACTATCGGCGGCTGATCGAGATGGGCGTGGCCGACGTCTACCTGGTCGATCCCGGCCGCGCGGACGGCATCACCGGCTACAAGCAGGTGATGGACCTCACCGCGCAGGCGCACCTGTTCTTCAACGCCCACTCGTGGAGCAGCGCCATCAACACCGCCGCCTCCGTTCACGCGACCGCAACCGGAGCCAACTACATCGTCTTCGAGCTCAAGCCGCTGCCCAGCCCGATGCAGCACGAACTGGTGCGGGAACCGTTCGAGCAGCGTGACGGCTGGGTGACGGTGCCCGACAGTCCCGGCCTGGGGGTCGAGATCGACGAGGAGGTGGTCGAGCGGTATGGGTTCACCTCCGTCTAGTCAGTCGAGGCCGACGGCGTCGGCGATGGGCCGGCTGGGCACCGAGACCGCGTTCGCGGTCTCGGCCGACGCGGCGGCGTGGGCGGCGCAGGGCCACCGCGTCTATCCGTTTCACCTGGGCGACATCAACCTGCGCACCCCCATCAACGTCATCGAGGCCGCGGAGCGGGCCATGCGGGACGGCAAGACCGGCTATACGCCTGCTCCCGGCATCCCGGAGCTGCGCGAGGCGCTGGCGGTGGAGATCGGGGGGGCGCGCGGCGTGAGCTACGGCCCCGAGCACGTGTCGGTGCAGCCCGGAGCGAAACCGATCATCGGCAAGCTGCTGATGAGCGTGATGAATTCCGGCGAGGAGGTGGTGTACCCCACCCCCGGGTACCCGATCTACGAGTCGCAGGTCGACTACCTGGGGGGACGCGGACGCCCCTACGCCTACGTCGAGGAGGCCGACGGCTTCCGCATCGACCGCGCTTCGGTGGAAGCGGCGATCAGCGACGCGACCCGCGTGCTGATCGTCAACGGCCAGCACAACCCCACCGGCGCCGACGCATCGGCCGACGAGATCGCCTGGCTGGCCGGGATCGCCCGCGAGCGCGACCTGTGGGTGCTGTCCGACGAGCCGTACTTCGACATCCGCTACGGCGGCAGCAGCCGCAGCCTGGTGTCCGAACCGGAGATGGTCGAGCGCACCGTGATCGGCTACACCTTCTCCAAGACGTACGCGATGACCGGCTGGCGGCTTGGCGCCGCGATCGGCCCGGCCCGCGTCATCGATCTGATCACCAGGCTGAACACCAACCACGAGTCGTGCACCTGCGGGTTCATCCAGCACGCCGGCGTGGAGGCCTTGCAGGGTGACCAGTCCGGGGCTCGCGAAATCCTGGCCACCCTGCGTGAGCGGCGCAACGTGGTGGTCGACGGCCTGAACGCCATCGACGGCGTCAGCGTCCATCGCGCCACCGCCACCTTCTACCTGTTCGTGGACGTCACCGGCGTCTACCGGCGTCTGGGCTACGACGACGCGCATGCCTTCCGCACCGACGCGCTCCGCGAGACCGGGGTGTCGTTCTGCTCGCGCACCCACTTCGGGCGCGCGGTCCCCGGCGAGCAGCGGATGTACGTGCGCTTCGCCTACTCCGGCATCGACGCGGACGATGCCCGGGAGGGACTGGCAGCGCTCAAGGATTACTGGGAGCGATCTACTCGATGATGCCGCGCTGCCGGCCCACGAGGGTGAACGCCTCGATCGCGCGGTCCAGGTGGGCTGATTCGTGCGCGGCCGAGATCTGCACGCGGATGCGGGCCTGTCCCTGCGGCACCACGGGATAGGAGAAGCCGATCACGTAGATCCCCTCGGCCAGCAGGTCGGCGGCCATCCCCTGCGCCACGCGCGCGTCGTACAGCATGATCGGCACGATCGGGTGCACGCCGGGCCGGATGTCGAAGCCGGCGGCGGTCATGGCGTCCCGGAAGTAGGCGGTGTTCTCGGCCAGCCGGTCGCGCAGCTCCGTGGTCTCGTCCAGCCGTTCCAGCACCGCCAGGCCGGCCGCGGCCAGGGACGGCGGCAGCGAGTTGCTGAACAGGTACGGCCGTGAGCGCTGCCGGAGCAGCTCCACGATCGGTCCGCGCGCCGCGGTGAACCCGCCGGAGGCGCCGCCGAGCGCCTTGCCCAGCGTGCTGGTGATGACGTCGATCTCGCCCAGCACGCCGCAGTGCTCGATCGAGCCGCGGCCGGTGGCGCCGATGAAGCCGGTGGCGTGCGAGTCGTCCACCATCACCAGCGCGTCGTGCTTGCGAGCCAGCTCGACGATGCGGTCCAGCGGGGCGATGTCGCCGTCCATGGAGAACACGCCGTCGGTGGCGATCAGCCGCAGCCGCGCGCCGGCGGCCTCCTTCAGCTTCGCCTCCAGGTCGTCCATATCGGCATGCGCGTAGCGGTAGCGGGCAGCCTTGCACAGGCGGATCCCGTCGATGATCGAGGCATGGTTGAGCGCGTCGGACAGTACGGCATCGCCTTCCTGGAGGAGCGTCTCGAACAGGCCGCCGTTGGCGTCGAAGCAGGAGGTGTAGAGGATGGCGTCGTCGGTCCCCAGGAAGCGCGCGAGCGCCTGCTCCAGCCGCTTGTGCAGGTCCTGGGTCCCGCAGATGAAGCGAACGGAGGACAGCCCGAAGCCGTGCGTGCGCAACGCGTCGGCGGCCGCGTCGATCACCGCGGGGTCGCTGGACAGCCCCAGGTAGTTGTTGGCGCAGAAGTTGAGCACCTCTTCGCCTGAGCCTACGCGAATGGCCACGCCCTGCGGCGAGGTGATGACCCGCTCGTCCTTGTACAGGCCGGCGTCCCGGATCTGTTCCAGGGTGGGCTGAATCACGCTTTCGATGGTTGCCATGAGGCGGTTACTCCTTGATGTGGGGACTCACCCGGTGACGTCCATGACGATCTTGCCGCAGCGGCCGGCGGCCATCGCCGCGAAGCCCTCTTCGAAGTCGCCCAGGGACAGCCGGTGCGTCAGCACCGGCGAGACGTCCAGGCCGCTGCGCAGCATCTGCGTCATCTTGTACCAGGTCTCGTACATCTCCCGTCCGTAGATGCCCTTGATGCGCAGGCTTTTGAGGATCACTTGGTTCCAGTCGATGGTGGTGGAGGCCGGCAGAAAGCCGAGCAGGGCGATCTGGCCGCCGTTGTACATGTTGGCCAGCATGCTGCGGAACGCGTCGGGACTGCCGGACACCTCGATGCCGCGATCGAAGCCGTTCGACATGCCGAGCTGCGTGACGGCGTCCTCCACCGACTCCTGCGTCACGTTGACGGCAAGCGATGCGCCCATGCGGCGCGCCAAGTCGAGCCGGTAGTCGTTGACGTCGGTGACCACCACGTGGCGGGCGCCCAGGTGGCGGCAGATCGCCGCGGCCATCACCCCGATCGGCCCGGCGCCGGTGATCAGCACGTCCTCGGCGACCAGGTCGAACGACAGGGCGCAGTGCGCGGCGTTGCCCAGCGGGTCGAGGAAGGCGGCGATCTCGGTCGGAATGCTGTCGTGGATCGGCCACAGGTTGCTCTCCGGCATCACCACCAGCTCGGCGAAGGCGCCGTCGCGGTGGACGCCCACCCCCTTGGTGAGGTGGCACAGATGCGGCTTGCCGGCGCGGCAGTTGCGGCACAGGCCGCAGGTGATGTGCCCTTCGCCGGAGACCCGGTCGCCGGCCCGGTGCAGCGTCGCGCCGGGCCCCAGCGCCACCACCTCGCCCACGAACTCGTGGCCCAGGACCAGCGGCGGCTCGATCACGCTGCGCGCCCACTCGTCCCATTGGTAGATGTGCAGGTCGGTCCCGCACACCGCCGCCTTGATGACCCGGACCAGGACCTCCTTGGGACCCGGCTTGGGCTCCGGCACCTCGGCCAGCGTCAGACCGGGGCCCGCCGCCTCCTTGACCAGTGCTTTCACAGGATTGCCGGTCGACAGTGTAGCGCACCCGCGCGCCGACCTTCGCCTGACGGCTCGGGGTTCCTGGTTCAGGCGGTGTCGACGACCGTGGCGAACGATCGCCCCGGGGTGAGGGCGCGCAGAAACGCGTCGCATGGCAGGCACAGGATGTCGCGTTCCAGGACGCGGCGTCCCCGATACAGGAGGATCGGTGTGGCTTCCGGATAGTCCTGGGCGAACGAGCGAAGGCCGGTCAGGTCTCCCGGATGGAGCGTTGCGCTGTTCTTGACTTCCAGCGCGTACAGACCGCTTTCACCGTACAGGACGAAGTCCACCTCGCTGCCGCTGCGCGTACGCCAATAGCTGTCGATCACGATCGGTCGCCTGGACGGATTCGCGGCGACCGCCGCCCGCAGCCGCTCGGGTGCGGCGCCGTAGAATCGCGTGTTCTCGGGATCGTTCAGGTCTATCCAAAGCGCGTCGGCATACCGAGTCCGGAGCCACGTTGACTTGCCCGTCCCCCTCGGACCGAACAGGAAGTAGCTTGCGGCCGGTGGCCGATAGAGGCGGGCGAACATTGGACGGAACCCCATCCTGACGCGCTATCCGCAAAATGTCCATCAAGATGCCGTTATGACGCTCAAAATGGAAACCCGCGACACAGATCGCCTCCCTGGACCGATTCCTCACCCGCCTGCGGTCCGGTTGAGCCACAACGGACGGCCGTCGCGACTTGACGCGAGCGGGGCCACGGCGGTAGCGTCTTCAGGATGCCCCGAACGGCTCTTTGGGCCGACAGGGCACAATCTCAAACCAACCCCAAGTGAAACGGAGGTTCGAAGAAACGATGAGAAAACTGCTCATCACACTCCTCACCCTGGGCTTCGTCCTTGGATCCGCCTTTGTGGCAACCGCCGAAGGCTCCCAAGAGTCGATGGCCGAAGGTCCGATGGAGATTAGCTTTCTGGGTCTCTACGGCGACGCCGTCGTCGAAGGCAACTCGATCCAGCTCGCCCTGGAAGAGAAGTTCGACATCAAGATCACCGACGTCACGCTGGCCCGTCGCCCGCAGGAGCCGCTCGACCTGATGATCGGCGCCAACGAGCATCCGGACGCCATGTATTCCTGGACGAATCATGACCAGTGGTACGGTGCGGGTGCGTATCGCTCCATTCCGGTGGACATGATCCGTGAGCACGCGCCCAATCTGGCGCGCGACTGGGACACGATCGGTCCGGGCGCCTGGATGATGTCGGCGGTCCCCGGCGATCCGGCCAACCTGCGCGGCATCCCGCGCGGCTATGCGCACCAGGCCGGTGCCGGCGCGGCGGTCAACTTCCGCTACGACTGGCTGGGCCTGGTAGGCGCACGGGAGGCGCTCGGCGTGTCCCAGGACATGGCATCGAGCCCGGACAGCCCGGAGGGCGTGCTCGACGGCAATCCCGAGTTCGACCCCGGACACTGGTTCATCAGCTACAACACGCCGAACATCGTCGACGTGGAGGCGGCTCTGGAAGCGATCGTCGCGGCCGATCCGGTCGGCGGCGGCCGGACCATCGGCTACAGCGGCTGGCCCCGTGAAGGCAGGCCGTGCTACTGGTGGTCGTTCGGTGCGGTGTGCCAGGCATACGGCGTCAGCTCCGAGTCATGGTGGGTTCACCCCACCGCCGACGGCAGCGCTACGGTGCACTACAGCTGGGACAACGTGAAGACTGCCGTGGAGACTCTGCAGCGCTGGTTTCAGAAGGGCATCCTGGACAGCGAGATCCCGGCATTCGACCGCGCCGCGTTCGATGACAAGGTCGGCGCAGGTCTGGTCGCAATGTATGGCCGCGGCGCCCAGGGATGCTGGAATACGCCTGACGGTCCGGCCAATCCGGTCGTAGGCTGTCTGGCCCGTGTCAACAACCCTGATTTTCAGGAGTTGCAGGTGCATGCGGTGACCGCTCCGGACGGGACCTACGGGCTCCGTCACGAGAACACGGCGCTTCCGTTGGGCGGCCCCGGCGAGTGGTTCGTGGTCCGCCATGACGTCTCCGATGAGAAGCTGGCCAAGATCCTGCAGATCTTCGACTACGCAAACAGCACCTGTGAAGGCCTGATGCTTCAATTGTTCGGGTTAGAGGGCACGCATTACAATGTCGAGGGCGCTGCAATGTGCACGGACGACGGAATGGAAGCTGCCCGTGCCGGCGGCGTGGCGGTCCGCGCCAGTGCGGATTGGGCGGCGCTCACTGCCGACGGCATAGCCCACTACTTCACCAATAATGGGTATTTCACGCGGCTGTACGGCGACGGCTTCCCCGGCAACACTCAGTGGGAGCCGCTCAAGTCCTACGGCCAGTGGCGCGGTCCGGGCGGTGCGGGCACGACCCACCTGATCCGCATGTACAAGGAGGACGTGTTCGGCGAGACCGGGCACAATGAGCTCCGGGCACAGTACAAGGGCGCGCTGGACACGATCCACGGCGAGTTCATGTACAAGGCCATGACCACGGACCTCGACATCGATGCTGAGTGGCCGAAGTACCTCGAGCAGCTCAACGCTGCCGGTTTGGCTGCGATCAACGCGGAGTTGAACAAGCTGCAGTACACCGTCGAAGAGCTGAACACCGTCGGCGTGACCTGCGGTGCTTCCGGGTGCGTCGCTAACAGCTAGGCGCAAGCATTCGGAACGAGCAGCCTTCCTCTGGGTGCTCAGATCTGAGAAGGGACGGTCGTCATGGCCGTCCCTTCTTCATTGCTGCGCCCGGCATGGGCTTTCGCCTGGAGGTGCGGTGTGGCGGGGGGCCTGCGACGCTGGCTACCGGGGGCCGACGAGGCGACGGGGAGCAATCGGAGCGACGTGAGCGAGCCGTCTACCCTTTCACCGATCCCAGCATGACGCCCTTCACGAAGTACTTCTGAACGAAAGGGTAGAACACCACCACCGGGCCGATCGTGATCAGCGTGGTCGCGGCCTGGATCGATCGGTGCGGGATGCGTGCCCAGTCCGGCTCGATCCCCTGCGCGCGGAGCTCGTCGATCAGGCGCTGCATGGACTCGTCGTTCTGAAAGCCCTGCAGGCGCTGCACGATGTCGCGCAGCAGAAGCTGCAGAATGCGTTTATCCCTGTCGGTGATGTAGATCAGTGCGTCGAACCACGCGTTCCAGTGGTTTACCACCGTCCACAGCGCGATGACGGCCAGCACCGGCCTCGACAAGGGGATGAAGATGCTGAACATGATGCGCCAGTAGCTGGCGCCGTCGATCACCGCGGAGTCCTCCATCGCTTGGTCGATGGTCATGATGAAGTTGCGCGTGATGATGATGTTGAACGCCGCGATCGCAGGGAGGACCACCAGAACCCAGCGCGAGTTGATCATGCCCAGGTTCCGCACCAGCAGGTAGGTGGGGATGATGCCTCCCTGGAAGAACAGCGTGAACACGAGCAGGAAGGTGATCACCCCCCGCCCGGGCAGGTTGCGCTTCGAGAGCGCGTACGCGGCGCAGAAGGTGACGAACAGCGTCAAGGTGGTGCCGAACACGACGCGGTGCAGCGTGTTCAGGTAGGCGGTCCCTACGTCGTTCTCCCTGAACACGAACATCCACGCCTCGGTACGCCACTCGCTGTTCCAGAGGTGCAGCCCCCGGCCGGGCAACGAAGCCGGCGACGCCAGCGAGGTGGTGACGACGGTCCAGAACGGATACAGGATCGACAGCGCGAACAGGCCGAGGAACAGGTAGTTGGCGATGTCGAACGCGCGACCGAGCGGCGTCACTCTGACCAATGGATTCGCCATGCGTATTGCTCCTACCAGACCCCGTACTCGCTGTAGCGGCGCACGATCTGATTGGCCCCGACCAGAACGACCAAGCCGACCGCGTTCTGAAAGAGCTGCACGGCGGTGGCGTAGGAGTAGCGCGCCCCTTCGATGCCGGAGCGGTACACCAGCGTCTCGAACACGTCGACCTTCTCGTAGACGTTGGAGTTGTACAGGTTGAAGATCGGGTCGAAGCCGAACTCCAGGATGTTGCCGACGCTGAGCAGGAACAGGATCGTGATCACCGGCACCAGCGCCGGGATGGTGATGTGGATGACGTTCTGCCAGCGGTTGGTGCCGTCGATGGCCGCGCTCTCGTAGAGCTGGACGTCCACCCCCGACAGCGCCGCCAGAAAGATGATCGTCCCCCAGCCGACGCTTTGCCAGATGGTGACGATCATGATCAGGGCTCGGAACGTCTCCGGGGTGGTCAGCACCGAGAACGGCTCCATCCCCAGCTCCTGCATGATGTAGGGGACCACGCCGCTCTGCATCGACAGCAGTTCCCTGACGATGCCGCTCAGGACGATCCAGGAGAGGAAGTGCGGGAGGTAGCTGACCGACTGCACGGTGCGCTTGTAGGGGGTCACGCGCACCTCGTTGAGCAGCAGCGCCAGGATGATCGGCGCCGGGAAGGCGAAGATCGTCCGCAGGACGGCCAGGATCACCGTGTTGCGCAGCACGCGCCAGAAGAACGGGTCGTTGAAGACCCAGTCGAACCACTTGAAGTTGTTCCAGGTGCTGCCCAGGATACCTCTGACGATGTTGTAGTCGACGAAGGCGATGCCGATCCCGTACATGGGGATGTACTTGAAGAGGAACAGCAGCACCACCGCCGGTGCCAGCAGGATGTAGAAGTCCCGCATGCGCCACGCGCGCCGCACGGTCTGTCGCCGAAGCACGCGCTTGAGGTAGGCGGACCGTTCCTCCTCGGTGCCGAAGCTGTCGTAGACGCCTACGCTCGGGGCGGGGGACGCGGAGGGCTGATCGCGTCGGTCGGTGGAGAGGTCAGCCATCAATCGTTCGGTGTCGTTTGAAGGTCATCACGGGCCGGGGAACGCCGGGGGCGACCCTACTGGTTCGCCTGAAGGGAGTCAACGCCACCACGTCACCAGATCGAGTACTCATTGTAGCGGCGCACGATCTGGTTGGCCGCGATCAGCAGCACGAACCCGACGACGTTCTGGAACAGGTTGATGGCGGTGGCGTAAGAGTATTTGGCACCCTCGATGCCAGACCGGTAGACCAGTGTCTCGAACACGTCGGAGACCGACACCACCACGTCGTTGTACAGGTTGAAGATCTGATCCCATCCCTGTTCCAGGATGTTGCCTATCTGCAGCAGCAACAGGATCGTCATGACCGGGATCAGGGCCGGCAAGGTCACGCGCAGCGCGGTCTGCAGCCGGTTGGCGCCGTCGACGGTTGCGCTCTCATACAGCTCGGGGTCGATCCCCGACAGCGCGGCCAGGTAGATGATCGAACCCCAGCCGACACCCTGCCAGACGCCGGTCGCCACCAGCAGCGCCCGGAACGTCGAGGGGCTGGTAAGGAAGTTGATGGGCTCCAGCCCGACGGCGGCCATGAGGTACGGCACCACCCCGCGCTGCGGAGACAGCAGCTCCTTGATGATGCCGCCCAGCACCACCCAGGAGATGAAGTGCGGCAGGTAGCTGACTGACTGCACGATGCGCTTGTAGGGATCGCTCCGCACCTCGTTGAGCAGCAACGCCAGGATGATCGGCGCCGGAAAGCCGATCGCCAGACGCAGCAGGCTGAGGATGACCGTGTTGCGCAGCACGCGCCAGAAGAAGAAGTCGTTGAAGACCCAACTGAACCACTTGAAGTTGTTCCAGGTGCTGCCCAGGACGCCCTTGACGATGTTGTAGTCCACGAACGCGATGCCGGCGCCGTACATCGGCACGTACTTGAAGACGATCAGCAGCACCACCATCGGCACCAGCAGGACGTAGAAGTGACGCATCCGCCATGCACGCTCCAGGGTCTGCCGGCGCTCGATGCGGCGCCGCGCGCGCGGATCGGTGGCCGGTGCGTCGCCCGTGGTCGATGCCAGTGTCGGGGTCTGTGTCATGTGGGGCAGGGAACGGTAGCGAGGCGCACGCTAGACGGGAGGGCGTGGGTGTCAAACGCAACGGGCAGTCGAGGCGGTGCGGTGGTCACCTCGCTGCGCTTCCTTCGAGTTGCTCGCCGCTCCTTGATTTGGACCTCTCCTTGATTACAATGTCCGCATGGTAACCAGGGTCACGGGAAAGAACCAGGTGACCATTCCCGCTCGCATCGTAGCCATGGAGGGGATGGAGCCGGGGACACGGCTCGAGTGGATTCCGACCGATCGCGATCACGTAATCGAGGTGCGGGTGCTGCCGAACATCGCTCGTGTCGCTTCCGCTCTGCGTGGACGGGGTGCCAGATACGCGAAGCAGGCGGGCAGCGCCGTGGACCGGCTGATGGGCGAGCGCCGGCGCGAAGACCGCGAAGCGAATCCGCGGTGAGTGCCGTCACCCACGTGCTGGATACGTCTGCCGTTCTGGCGCACTACTTCGGCGAGCCCGGCGCGGAGATCGTCGATCGGCTCTGGCAGGACTCCCGCAACCGAATCGGCATCTGCGTACTCACGTTGCCGGAACTGCGATGGCGCCTGCAGGCGGAGGTCGAGGACGAACAGGAGGTCGATCGCGCCTTCAAGGCGTACGTCGACGAACTCACGTCCGGCCTTGTCGTGGACAGGACGGTAGCGGAGAGCGCCATGGCGCTTCGCCGCGAGGCTGCGGAGCGATTGCCGCTGACGGACGCGATCATCGCCGGCTGCGCCCACGCAGCCACGGCCGTATTGGTTCATCGAGACCGGCACATGGAGTCCATCCCGCAGCGATTGGTGACTCAGATCGTGTTGCCACATTGCGCCGATTCCCCAGGATGACTCCCATTCGACCTTTTCGGGCACACAGATGGGGCCACGGGATAGAGTGGGTCTCGTGAGCAGGCGCAGGCTGCCGATCGGTATGCCGAGGCGCTGTTCGAGGGGCTCTACATCCGAGGTGGCCGACGGCTGACGCCCGAGTCATGCCGATAGCACGTCGGCGAACGACATGCCCACGAAGGAGTTGAGGATCGGCCTCGTGCTCTATGGCGGCGTCCCTGCCTCGTTTTGCGGTCTCTGCTCAGAGTGCTGAGTTGTGCCATGGATGAGCTCGGCGAGATGCCGGCGCCGCGTACGACGAGTCGGATCCGGGGACCGAGGGGAGTTTACCAGTGAGGTAGGAATTACTACAATTCAGGTATGAATACAACCGTGTCGGAGAAGGGCCAGATCACCATTCCCAAGGCACTGCGAGAGCGTCTTGGGATCAGAAGGGGAACGGTGCTTGAAGTCGACGCTGTCGACGGCGCCCTGGTGGCTCGCAAGCGGGAGCCGGAGGATGTGCTGGTCAAGTGGCGAGGCCGAGGCCGTCTGCCCGTGGGCACCGACGTCGATGAGTACCTTCGGGCCATACGGGGATGACGACCGCCGTCGACACTTCGGTGCTCATGGACATGCTTGCCGATGACGATCGCTACGCCGAAGGCTCGGTGCAGGCGCTTCGGCGTGCACGCTCCAAGGGCCGCATGATCATATGCGAGTGCGTACTGGCGGAAGTGCGGCCGGCGCTGAGCTCGGATTCGGAGTTGACGGAGTTGCTGGACGATCTGGCGATCATGCTGATACCGGGAGACACCGAGAGTGCCTTGCTGGCCGGACGCCACTACACGCGCTATCTGGCGCGCGGGGGTACGCGCGTCCGTGTTGTGCCCGATTTTCTCATCGGCGCCCACGCGCAGGTACACGCCGACCAACTGCTCGCTCGCGATCGAGGGTACCTCCGCGACTACTTCGCCGATCTGCAAGTGATCGATCCGGCAGGCGGCACGAACGATGCGCCGTAGTCCCCTTGACAAGGTCAACTGGCCGCCACACTCCCTGCTTAGCTCGAGGTCTCGCTGAGCGATGAGTGCAGCCGCTGAAGACTTGACCCATTTCAGGAACGGACGAAGACGCCGCGGCTGACCAGCTTGCGGCGCACCGCGGGGGTCAGGTCGGCTCCGTCGACCAGCTCCACGACGCTTTCCGACAGGAGGCGGCCTCGCTTGCCCACCGCCGACAGCACGCGGACCGCGGTCTCCGCATCGCCGCAGTCGACCACCACGGCGGGGCGCACGTCGATCCAGCGCACCTCGGCCGCCCAGTCCCGGATCTGACGGGTCACGTTGGCCGGCAGCGGCTGCTTGGACAGGTCGCCGGCTGCCGCGACCACCTGCTCGGCGTCCTGGCCGGCCACTACCGCCCGCTGCACCGACGCCCGGTTGATGACGAACAGGGTACCCACCGATGCCGGGCCTGCCACGGCGGCGGTGGGTGCCGCGAATGTCCGCGCCCGCACCTGGTCGATCGGTGACGGTGACAGGAAGACGATCTCGAAGTTGGGCTGCACGATCACGTCGCCGGCATCCGCCGGCAAGTCGAGATCGAAGTCGTCGGCCTCGCCGAGCAGATAGCGGCCGATCTCGGTCATGCGGAAGCCGACGTCACCTTCGGCAAGGGGGCCGAGCGCGACGCCGCCGAGCGGGAGCAACCGCTCGTGGAAGAACGCCAGGAGCGTCGATCCCCAGATTCGCTCGGCGTCTTCGCGCCCGTCGTCGCCCATGAGCTGCTCGTAGCCGATGAACTGGTCGTGCTTGAGCAGAGGATTGCGCTCCTCGGCGTGGAAGCGGACGAACGCCCGCAGGTCGAGGATCGACTCCCGGCCCACCGCGCGGAAGGCATCGACCACACCGCGGTCCGGACTGGTGAAGAACCAGCTCAGGCCGTCGACGTACGGCACGAAGTCCAGCGGCACGGCCTCGGGATCCTCGGCGTACAACGGATCGACGAACCCGTGACTCTCCTCGGGACGGAGCATCGCATCCGCGCGCAGCAGGTCGAGGATCTGCTTGAGCCGCTCCTTGGCCGAACGCATCAGCCACCGGCGACCGTCGTCGGTCACTATCAGTTTGCGATTCGTACCGGAGCCTTCCTGCGATTTGGCCAACCGCAGGGAGATGGCGAACTGAGCCGCGCGTGCGACGCGCCGTTCCCGATTCAGAGGCGCGAACTCGGGGGCGATCCACGCCGGCAGTGCGGGGAGTGCGCTGCTGATCGCGCGGAGGTTGCGGACGAACAGGTGGGAGGTTCCGGACTTCAGCCGTGGCGGGTCGGCGATCGCTTCCAGCAGCACGGTCGAGATGTCCTCGATCAGGAGCGGCCGGCAGAGCACCTCGTCGCCGCGGAATCTCCCCTCGCCGGGTGAGGTAGGGGTACTGCGTTGCAGGCGCTTGAGGATCGGCGGCCAGATGCAGAGGAACGGCATCATCGCCGCGTCGACGGCGATCAGCAGCAGCGCCTCACGGAACGCGAACTCCAGCGCGGTTGCCAGTTCGTCGCGGCGGGAACCCTCCTCGGCCGCGTCGAGGAGATCGGTGATTGCGATCGGTCCGCCGTGTGCCAGCACCGCGGCGATCAGCTCCTGCGCGGTCGCGACGGCGGTCGGCGGCGCCTGTTGCCAGCGGCCGTGCGCGTCGAGCGCCGCGCGACCAGGGCGGGTGACAGGTTCGAGATCGCCGGGTTCGGCGGTGGCAAGAAGCTGGCGCGCCGCGTTGTAGTCGTCGTCGGTCATGTCGAGATGCAGACCGAGTTCTTCCAGCGCGTCCCGGATTTCGGCGAGTGACTTGCGACCGATATTGCGGGTAATGGCGATCTCTTCCTCGTTCGTCCGGGTGAGATCGCCGATCGTGCGGATCTCCATATCTCTCAGGCAGTGACTCGATCTGACCGACAGATGCAGAGCCGCGACAGGAGTCTCGAGCAACGCGCGCAGCCGTTCGTCCGCGTGGTTCGGATCGTCATGGTCGGCCATCGGGTCGTCGACCCGCGGCTCCTCGTGATCGGTGTCGCCGTTCCAGTCCAGGAACTGGCGCCACCAGTCCACCCTGCACATGGCGCCGGCGAGCTGATACCGGCTGCTGCTTGGCTGCCGACGGTCGAGGCGCGAGACTTCTTCACCGGTGTAGTGCTGCAGCAGATAGTCCTCCAGCACCAAGTTCGCTGCGGCGCTGTCGGCCGCGGCTTCGTCGGGAAACGGGGTCGCGCGCGACAGCTCGCGGAACAGCTTCAACCAGAACCGCCTGCGTTGCGGCACGAGGTACCGGACGACCTTGCTCTTGCGCACCGGCTCCAGCCAGCCGAGGTCGATCAGCTCGTCGTCGCGAGCTCGCGCCCGGTAGCCGGCCAGACTGCGATCGATCAGGAACCGGCGCTGCTCGATCGTCAGCGCCTCCCACTGCGGGAGCAGGTCGAACACCTCGTGCCAGTTGACGTCCAGCAGCTTCACGAGATCGGCTCCCGCACCGTTCCGCCGGCCTCGACGATCGCCTCGGCTACCGAGGTCGTCGTCACCCGCTCCGCGTTCGGGGCGTCGACGATGGCGTACGCGTAGCCCTGCTCGCACAGGAAGCGCTGCCGGTTCATGGCGAACTCCTGCTCCACGGTGGCCGTGCTGACCAGCGAGTAGAAGTGCGCCTGCGTGCCGTCGCTCTTGGGACGCAGGATGCGCCCCAGGCGCTGTGCCTCCTCCTGGCGTGACCCGAACGTGCCGGAAATCTGGATGGCGACGTTGGCGTCCGGCAGGTCGATCGCCAGACTGCCGATCTTGCTGACCGCCAGGCAGCCGATCTTGCCGTCCCGGAACGCCTGGAATAGCGCGTCGCGGCGCTTCTGCGTCGAGGTCCCGGTGAGCACCGGGATGTCGAGTTCGGCCGCCAACCCCTTGATCTGGTCGACGTACATCGCCATCACCAGGATGCGATCGTCGCGATGGAGGCTCAGAAGGGCGCGCACCAGCGCTCGCTTGTCCGGATTCTGGGCGGCGATCGGGAACTGCTGCCGGGCGGAGGCGGCGGCGTACTCCAGCCGTAGCGGCGGCGGCAGCGGCAGGCGCATCTCGGTGCAGTGGGCGGTCGCCACCCAACCCTGGCGCTCCAGCTCCCGCCACGGAACCTCGGCTTTCTTCGGCCCGATCAGGGCGAACACGTCCTCCTCCAGCCCGTCTTCCCGGACCAGGGTGGCGGTCAGCCCCAGCCGCCGCCGCGCCTGCAGCGCGGCGGTGATCTGGAAGACCGGCGCCGGCAGCAGGTGCACCTCGTCATAGATGATCAGGCCCCAGTCGGCGCGGTCGAAGATTGCCAGGTTGGCCATCGGGTCGTCGCGGCGGCGGCGGTGGGTGAGCATCTGATAGGTTGCGACCGTGAGCGGGCGCAGGGCTCGCCCGGGGCCGGCGTAGATGCCGATCTGCGCCTCGGTCAGGGTGGTCTTGTCCAGCGTCTCGGCGATCCACTGCTTGGCGGCCGTGACGCTGGTGCAGAGGATCAGCGTGGTGGTTTGCAGCGCGTGCATGCAGGCCAGGCCGACGATCGTCTTGCCGGCGCCGCACGGGAGCACGATGACGCCGCTGCCGCCGGCGGAGTGGCGGACGTCCTCGAAGGCGCGGGCCGCTTCGTCCTGGTAGTCGCGCAGCCGGAACGGCAGCCCCTCACGGGTGGTCTCCCGCAGCTCGAACGCCAGCGGCGTACCGGCGGTGTAGCCGGCCTCGTCATCGGGCGGGAAGCCGGCGCGGACCAGCGCCAGCTTCAGCAGCCCGCGGCGCTCCGCGTCGACCTGGAACGTCCGCCGGCCGGTCCGGTCGCCGAGCCATTTGGACACGTCGCGGTTGCGCCGGGCGATCTCCAGGGACTCGTCGTCGCGGGATTCGAGCACCAGGCCGTCGTCGCCTGCCAGCAGCCGCAGCTTGCCGAAGCGCGACGCGTGGGTCCTGGTCTCGACGAGGGTGGCGTCCGGCACCGGGTAGCGGCTGAACTCGTGCAGCGTGGCGATGATGTCGTCCACCGTGACGCCGGCTGATCGGGCGTTCCAGATCGACAGCGCCGTCATGCGGTAGGTGTGGACGTGCTCGGGCGCCTTGATCAGCTCGGCAAAGGCCAGCAGGCGCGAGCGCGCCTCCTCGAACCGGGGACTGGCCACCTCCAGCAGCAGCGTGTCGACGCCCTGGACGATGAGCGGCTGATCGGAGGCCATCGGCAGGCCCGATTATAGCGGGGCGAGGTTTGTGGCGACTGCGGTGTCTGTCGGGGAACGCTGAACAGGCTCCCGTCCTGACGGAGGTAGCGGCGAGCGCCCCGCGTTCACTTGTCGAGGATAGAGCTATGAGCTACGCTATCAGTGTGTGCGTGGTAGCGTACAGCAAGCAAGCCTTGAACGCTCTTCGGAAACTGCCGGCCAACGAGGCCCGACGGATTCGCGCCAAAATCGCTGACTACGCTGCCGAACCAGACGTACGCGCACACCATGTGATGAAGCTCAAAAGTCGAGATGGCTTCCGGCTTCGGGTCGGCAACTGGCGGATTCTGTTCGACGTGAACAGCGGCGTCCTCGAGATTCTCGAAATCGGCTCGCGAGGAAGCATATATCGATAGGAGAAGCATATGATGCCCCCTGCACAAGTAATCGACACCCCGGGCGGAGAGCGCATGGTGGTTCTCCCGCTCAGGGACTATGAGCAGCTCTGCGCAGCGGCTGAGGACTTGGCCGATATCCGGGCTTACGACAAGGCGAAGCAGCACATCGAGGCGGGTACGGACGAGTTGATTCCGGCTGAATTCGGCGATCGCATTCTCGACGGTGAAAGCCCGGTTCGTGTATGGCGGGAGTACCGGGGGCTCAGCATCAAGCAACTGGCCGCCAGTGCGAATGTGAGCGCTGCCTATCTGTCACAGATCGAGGGCCGCAGCCGCAACGGTTCCCTGTCGACCATGAAGGCGTTGGCGAAGGGTCTCTCCTTGAACGTCGACGATTTGATGTAGATCCACCGACACGGAGAGCCTTGGCGGCAGGGCTTGCACCAAGTGGCCTCGTGAGGCTACATTGCTGGCATGCGTACGGTCGGGATTCGGGAGCTCAAGGATCGGCTCAGTCAGCACATCCGGATGGTTCGCGAGGGCGAACGGATTCTGGTTACGGATCGGGGCGAGGTGGTCGCCGAGCTGCGCCAGCCGTCGGTCACACCCGAGGCGGCTGGGTTCCCGGGATTGGAGCAACGCGCGCGCGCCGGAACGGTACGCGTGGGAGCTCCCAATCGCCCCGACTTGTATCCGAGGATGCCACGCGTGCTTCCTGAAGGCAGCGCTACGCGCCTGCTTGATGAAGAACGCGGCGAACGGTGAATCTCTACGCGGAGTCAAGCGCAGTCCTGTCATGGCTCCTCGGCGAGAAACGCGGCGAGGCTGTCCGCGAGCGGCTGTTGGCCGCTGACATGGTCATTACTTCCGACCTGACGCTCATCGAGTGCGATCGTGCCCTGCACCGTGCGGAAACGGTCGGTGAACTGGAAACCGAGACGGTCAAGAATATGCGCGAGCAGTTCTCTATGGCTACCGATCACTGGATCGCGTTCTCGATCGACCGTGAGGTCGTGGAACGGTCTCGGCGCCGATTCCCACGCGAGCCGATTCGCTCGCTTGATGCGATTCACCTCACCACCGCACTGTTGGTGCGCAGCTTGGTGACCGAGTTGGAGCTGCTGTCGTGGGATGAGCGCATCCGCGACAACGCCGCCGAGCTCGGCTTCGACGTCACGCCGGCCACGGGAGAGGGAACGTAAGCATGAGAATCGATCGCTATCTGCAGGGGACGCCGTCGTGGGTCGACCTGTCCACCACCGATCAGGACGCCGCCAAGGCGTTCTACGCCGGCCTGTTTGGCTGGAGCTACCGGGACATGCCGGTCGACCAGACGGGCGAGCGGCTCTACACGACGGCGACCATCGACGGCGCCAGCGCGGCGGGGATCTTCACGCAGCCGCCCGAGGAGGCGCAGATGGGCATTCCCCCGCACTGGAACGTCTACCTGACGGTGGACGATGCCGATGCCGCCGCGGTGCGCGCCGTCGAGCACGGCGGCACGGTGCTGGCCGAGCCGTTCGACGTGTTCGACGCCGGCCGCATGGCGACCATCAAGGACCCGACCGGCGCGGTGGTATCGATCTGGCAGCCGCGGCAGAGCATCGGCGCGCAGATCCGCGCCGAGCACGGCGCGCTGTGCTGGACCGAGCTTCTGACCGGCGATCCCGGCGCCGCCGCGGAGTTCCTGGCCGCGCTACTGGACGTCCGCACGGAGACCGCCCCCATGCCGGACGGCGTCGAGTACACGGTGGTCATGGCCGGGGACGTCGCGGTCGCAGGCGTGATGCTGATGCCTGAGAACCTGCAAGAGATGCGCCATCCCCCGCACTGGAGCACCTACCTGCAGGTCGACGATACCGATGCGGCCGTCGCGGCGACGGAGGCCGCCGGTGGCTCCGTGTTGATGCCGGCTCGGGACATCCCGACCGTGGGGCGCCTCGCCTTCATCGCGGACCCGCAGCGTGCCGCGCTGGGCCTGATGACGCCCGGATAGAGGCCCCGGCCACCATGCACTACCGGACGCTCGGGCGCAGCGGTATCCAGGTGAGCCTGCTCGGGTTCGGCACCGGAGGCCCCACCACCTTCACGGAGGCGAGCATCTCCGACGCGGACAAGACGCGACTCCTGCACCGCTGCCTGGAGCGCGGCATCAACCTGATCGACACCTCGCAGGGGTACGGTGACAGCGAGCTGTTCCTTGGCGCCGCGCTGGCCGGCGTGCCGCGGGACCGCTATCTCCTCTCGACCAAGTGGGCCTACTCGAGATGGACGGGGCTCGACAGCGATCCGCAGGAAGGCGAACCGATCGGCGATCCGGGGGCATTCGAGCAGGCGGTCGACGCCAGCCTCGGGCGGCTGCGGACCGATTACGTCGACGTCATGTTCATCCACGGCCTCAAGCCGGACGACTACGACGCGGTCTACGAGCGCCACGGAGCGGCGATCGAACGGCTGAAGCAGGCCGGCAAGATCCGGCTGGCCGGCTTCAGCGAGCGGATGGGCGAGGACCTGGAGCACCGGGTCACCATCGATGCCATCACCCGGCATCCGTCCTTCTGGGACGTGTCGATGCTGCGTTACGGCATCCTCAACCAATGCGCGCGCGACCGGGCGCTGCCGCTGGCCGCCGAGCACGGCGTCGCGGTGATGAACATGTCGCCGGCGCGCTACCTGCTGCCGCACCCGGAGCAGCTCGTCGAGCGGATCGCCGCCTGGAAGGCGGACGGCTCGCTGGCGCCGGACGCGGTGGCGGACGCGGTGGCGGACGACGATCCCCTCGGCTGGCTCGTTCACGGCGAGGTCGAGTCGGTGGTGAGCGCCGGCATGAAGTTCGCGGCCGACCATCCCGGCGTTTCCACCGTGCTGACCGGCACCCGCAGCTTCGAGCACCTGGACGCCAACATCCGGGCGCTGGAGGAGCCCCGCCTGCCGGACGCGGATCACGACCGCCTGGTCCGGCTGTTCAGCTTCGCCCGCGAGTGGCGGTGATGCCGGCCGGCGGCCGGAGCGCCCTGTCCAGGGCACGGAGGTGACCCGCCACCCGTGCGCGGCCAACACCGTGGCCGAGTGGTCAGTGCAGGCCGGCGTGGAGCGCGTCGACCCGTACGCGGAGATCGACCTGCACGCGCTGGTGCGCGACCCGCACGGCCGCGAGCGGCGCGTCCCCGCCTTCTGGCGCGGCGGGGACCGGTGGTCGTTCCGGTACGCGTCGCCGCTGCCGGGCGTTCACATTTATCGGACGCGGTGCAGCGATGCCTCCGACACGGGTCTGCACGATCGGCAGGGCGAAATCGAGGTCGTCCCGTACGAGGGCGACAACCCGCTCTACCGGCACGGGCCGCTGCGCGATTCGGCCGGGCACCCGTGCCTGGAGCACGCCGACGGGACGCCGTTCCCGTGGCTGGGCGACGCGTGGTGGATGGGGCTCACCAAGCGCCTCACGTGGCCCGACGACTTCCGCTGGCTGACCACGGACCGCGTGCGCAAGGGATTCACCCTCATCCAGATCGTCGCCGGGCTGTATCCGGACCAGCCGCCGTTCGACCCGCGCGGCGAGAACGAGGCGGGACACCCGTGGACGCGCGCCGGGGAGGACGGCTACGAGCTCGGAACGCCGAACCCAGCCTGGTGGGACCGGGCCGACGAGCGCATCGCCCACCTGGTCTCGTCGGGGCTGGTGCCGTGCCTGGTGGGCTGCTGGGGCTACTACCTGGAGCTCTGCGGCGAGGCGTCGATCCGCCACCACTGGGACTACCTGATCGCCCGCTACGGCGCCCTGCCGGTGGTCTGGTGCCTGGCCGGCGAGGCGACCGGCCGCTACTACACCACCGGCGCAGACTGGGATCAGGCTCGGGCCGAAGCCGCCGAGGACGAGTTGCGCGTGGGGTGGACTCGCCTGTTGCATCACGTGCGCGAGGGCGACCCGTTCGAGCGGCCGCTCACCATCCATCCCACCTTCTACGGCGACCGCATGGTGGACGAGCCGGACCTGCTGGACGTGAACATGCTGCAGACCGGCCACTTCGGTTTCCACACGCTGTCGACCAACGCCGACATGATCGAGGAAGCGGTCGCGCGCGAGCCGCGCCGGCCGGTGGTCATGTCGGAGGCGTGCTACGAAGGCATCCGCGCGACCTGCTTCGCCGACGTGCAACGGTTCATGTACTGGTCATCGATCCTGAGCGGCGCCTACGGGTTCACCTACGGCGCCAACGGGCTGTGGCAGGTGATCACGCGCGATGATCCGTACGGCGCGTCCCCGCACGGGCAATCATGGGGCCGCGTGACGTGGCAGGAGGCGGCGGAACTGCCCGGCTCGACGCAGGTCGGCCTGGCCGCTCGGTTTCTTGCGCGCTACCGCTGGTGGGAGCTGCAACCGCTGCCGGAGTTGCTCGCGTACCACCAGGGACCGGGCAACCGGATCGCTCCCTACGCGGCCTGCATCCCGGGCCAGGTCCATCTGGTGTTCCTGCCCGCCCTCGCGGGCTCGCTGATGTTCGACCTGGCGCGGCAGCGCGAGCGCGACCGTGCCGCCGACCCGGTGGACCGCCGTGACCCGGCGATGCTTGCGCAGGCGGAGGCGGCCTACGGCGGCCGGGTGCGGATGACCGGCCTCGATCGCTCCGCCGCTTGGCATGCGTACTTCTTCGATCCGGTCACAGGCGAGGAGGTCGAGATCGGCGAGGTAACCGCGGACGCGCACGGCGTCTGGCAGTCGCCCGGCCCGCCGATCTTTCAGGACTGGGTCCTCGTGGTCGAAGGCCCCGGCGCCGTTCGGCGCCGGCCGTCAGAGCTCGAACAGGCGGGCGGCGTTGCCCCAGAACACGTCCTCGATCTGCCGGTCGGTGAGCCGCTCCGCCCAGCAGGCCCACTTCACCGAGCGCAGGTGCTCCAGGACGATTGAGACCGGCTTGATCGTGGTGTGCCTCTCTTCCCAGACCGGCGCGTCGTCGTAGACCCAGAAGAAGGTGTCGGCCACCGAGCAGTGGCGGCCGTGGCTGTGGCTGGCGGCGCCGAAGTCGGTGCCGAACATGAACCGGTCGTGGCCGAAGATGCGCATGATCGCCACGTGCGCCATCGGCTCGCAGTTGGCGCTGGAGTCGAAGTACAGGTTCGGCAGGTCGGCCAGCTTCGGCAGCCCCTCGAAGTTGTGTGACGGCTGGAAGCCGCGCGCCGAGTGCGCGAGGATGAGCTTCATGTCCGGGTAGCGCTCGCAATAGGTGCGGATCCAGTGCTGGTTGGCGGGGTCGGCTACCGCCCGGTCCTTGACCATGTGCAGGGTCACGTACCACCCCTCCTCGTGAGCGACCTGCATCACCGCCTCCGGCAGGTACTCCGGGATCTCCGCGTTCAGCGTCGGCTTGCGCAGAGAGAAGGTGTGATAGCACTTCAGCCCGCGCAGTCCGAGCCTGCGGGCATGCTCGCGCACCCACTCCGGGTCGTCTTCCGGCTTGACCAGGAACGCCCCCCGGCAGTTGGGCTTGCCCGCCACCGATTGGCCGACCCACTCGCTGACGCTCAGGGTCTGCTCGCGGTGCTTGACGATCGGCTTCGGCAGGAACCAGGCGCCCAGTGTCCGGTTCGGGAACACCTCGCCGGTCAGGCGCAGGTAGTCGTCGCTGTTCATGTCGGCCGGAAAACCGGGCGGCAGCGGGGCGGCGTAGGCGTCGCCGCGCCACAGATGGGCGTGGCAGTCGAACACCTTGTCGGGGACGAAGGATGCCAGCTCGCGCTCGAAGAACTCGCGGTCGTGGTCCTGGTAGGCGTGGTCGCCGGTGTACTTGATCACGCGCCGGATGGTAGGGGCGGGAAGCGGGCGTGCCAACTGCACGTCTCGCAGGTGGTGACGCCGTGGCGGTCGAAGGCGCCGCCGCGCCGGAACAGGTCGGGGTGGCGGCCGTTGGCGCGGCAGAGCGGCACGCGGGCGTCGCCGGCGGCGTGGTAGCCGGCGAACGCCGGGCAGTCCTCCCGTACCGTGAGGTCGCCGCCGCCGGCAGCCGCGGCGTCCGGGATCGGCACGGGCGCTAGGGGGTGCTCGCCGATCGCGGGCCGGGCCGGCGGCGCCTCGTGGTCGGTCGTCCGCCAGGCGCGCAGCATGCCGGCGGCCTTGTGCAGGGCATCGAGCGCCAGGTCACCGTCACGGCGGTCCGGCGGGCGCAGCACCAGGCAGAACGGATCGTCGGCCAGCGCGGCGGCCATGAACCGGCGGAACCGGCCGACGGATATCAGCCCGGAAGTGCTCTTGCCCACCGGTGCGGTGGCCAGGATGGCGGCCGCCCGGCACAGGTCCTGCAGCACGCCGGGATGCTCGTACTGCAGGCGCAGGCCGGGCACGGTGTTGTTGAGGTGGCGCTCGGCCGGCCAGAGGTGGCCGGCGTAGGGGAGGAGCCACACCTCCTCGTAGAAGTGCCAGAGCGTCACCCGGTCGACGCCGACGCCCAGGGTGAGCACCAGGTCGTCGTCACGGAGCGACTCGAACGGGTTGCCGGGGCCACACGAGCTGGGGGCCGCGCGGTGCCCGGCAAGCAGGTCGCGCGCGCGGGCTCCCATGCCGACCCAGGAGTGCGTCTTGTGGCAGCTCCGCAGGCTTCCTGGCCGGCGGCGCACCTCCTCCGGGATCGCGCCCTGGAACCCGGGCTGCCGGCTCGGGCACAGGCCGTCGGCGCTGGTGCAGTCGCAGTCGCTGTTGGTGAACTCGGCCGGGTCGCCCCAGACCGAGTCGCGGAAGGCCGGTACCAGCAGGGTGCCGTCTTCACCCACCGCGTCCAGCAACGCATCGACGACGGTCGCCGCGCCTCCGCCCACCGGTCCCAGCGCGCTCAGGCTGCTGTGCATCATCACGGCCGCGCCGGGCCGGAGACCCAGCTCGCGGAGCTCCGCGCAGAGCTGCGCACGGGTGGCAGGCGGCATGGGCCAAGCGTAGAACGGCGCCGGCCCGGTACCCAAGCGACGGCCGCTCCCGTAAGCTGTCGCCGATGGCTGCAAAGATACGCATCGGTCTGATCGGGTACGGCGGCTGGACGCACACCGCGTACCTGCCGGCCCTCGAAGCCGACGGCCGCGCCGGCGTCGTGGCGGTCGCGACGCCCAGCGCGGCGAGCCGTGAGCGCGCCGGGCGCGAGCTGGGCCCGGAGGTCGCCGTGTACGCCGCTGCCGGCGAGCTGCTGGCCGGCACCGCGGTCGACGGCGTGATGGTGGCCGTGGCGGAGGCGGCGCATGCGGAGGCGATCGGCGCGGCGCTCGACGCTGGAACCGCGGTCTGCTACGAGGGGCCGCTGGCGGCGACGCGGGCGGCGATTCCCGGCATGATCGAGCGACTTGAGGCCGCGCGCGCTCCCACCCACGCCGATATCGAGCTGGGCTTCCTGCCGGTCGTGCGGCGGGCGGCGGAGCTGGTCGCGGACGGGACGGTGGGCATCCCGCAGTTCGCGGAGGTCCGGATGGAGTCCGACTGGGGAGCGCTGCCGGATGAAGACCTCTGCAAGGTCGACCACCTGGCACCGTGGTACGTCGACCCGCTCGACCGGGTGCTGGGCAGGACCGCCACGCGCGTCCTGACGATGGACGGATCCGGATCGGCCGGCCGTGCGCAGGCGCAGAGCGTCCTGCAGCTCGACTACGACGGCTGCTGGGGAACCTTTGCCGTCAACACCGGTGCCGTCTCCGGTCCCGACATGCGCATCGCGGTCACCGGCACCGCCGGCGACGTGCGCGTCGACCTGCTGTCCGGCGAGTTGCGCTGGCGCAGCGCCGACAGCCCGGCCTGGATGACTGAAACCTGCCCGCCGATCGAGCCGATCCTGGGCCTGCCCGGCATGCACGAGTGCGTGCGCGCCTTTCTGGACTGCATCGAGTCGGGCGCGGAGGGCGAGGCGGGGCGCCATCGCATCGCCCGGCTGCATCGGCTCGGTCTTGCCGCCGAGCGGTCGCGCGACAGCGGCACCTGGGGCGAGGTCGAAACCCCGTAGAAGTCCGCGTTTACAGCTCTGCGAGCAGGCGCAAGTGCTCGTCCGCGTGGAGGAGAGAAGTGCCGTGATGGTTCGCGCACGCCTGCACCACGAGGTCGACCGTCGGCACCGTGATACCCCCTCGCGAACCTGAGGATCACCGTCGCGTCACAGACTGTGAATCCACGCCGACGTATCGATCAGCGTCACGGCGTTCCGCGCATCTCATCAAGCTCCTTCAGCGACAGCAGGTCGTCACACGTTCCCAGGTAGCGGGTCAGCGCGGCGCACCGCGCGCGGCGATTGAAGTCGGCGACGGCCGTGACGATTGCTTCGCGCTTGGTCTTGGCGCCGGTGAGTCGCATAGCTTCTTCAAGGACATGTTGAGGAATATCCACGGAGGTTTTCATGCTTCCAGCATGGTGCCCCTCCTTAATCCTGGTCAACTACTGCAGCAGCTTCCGAGGTCACTCCAGGCCGGCCGTCTCCAGTCGCGCGATTTCGCCGGGGCTGAGCTGCAGGTCCAGCGCGGCGGCGTTGTCCGCGAATTCGCAGGGGGTCGCCGAGGCGGCGATGGGGTATACGTCGAGCCCGGTCTGCATGATGTAGGCGAGCGCTACCCGCGCGGCCGACACGCCGTGCTCGCGGCCGATCGCTTCGGCCGCTTCCAGGCGAGTGAAGTTTCCCTCCGAGCAGTAGGTGTCGGCGGACAGCGCCTCCCCGCCGGAGTCCGGCCGGGGTTTGTCACGCCCGAACCGCCCGGAGAAGAAGCCGCCGGCCAGGCTCGACCAGGAGAACACCGGGAGCTGCGTGCGGCGGTACCAGGCGCGGTCTCCGGCCGCCTCCGGCCCGCCGATCGACAGGCAGCCCGCCCAGGGGGCCCGGAGTTGCACGGCCAGGCTGTAATTGGGACTGCTCGCCGCGAACGCCGGCAGCCCGTGGCGGGCCGCGTAGGCGTTCGCCTCCTCGATCCGCGGCACGCTCCAGTTCGAGCCGCCGTAGGCATGGATGCGCCCGGCCGCGTGATGCTCGGCCATGGTGGCCACGATCGCGTCGACCGGGCGGGTGGGGTCGTCGCGGTGCAGCAGGTACAGGTCGACGTAGTCGGTGCGCAGCCGCGCCAGCGAGTCCATGAGGTCCGAGGTCAAGTCGGACGGCGTCACCCGGTCGCGGTCCTTGTTCGGATGGCACCCCTTGGTGAGGATCACCACCTGCTCGCGGTTGCCGCGCCGCTCCATCCAGGCCCCCAACACCCGCTCGCAGTCGCCGCCCCCGTAGCCATGTGCGGTGTCGAACGTGGTGCCGCCCGCCGCAAACACGCCGTCCAGCAGGTCCATGCCCTGCTGCCGGGCGTCCGCGGTCAGCATGGTCGTGCCATGCACCACGCGCGCCACGGGCTTGCCGACCCCGTTCACCTGTCCGTACGTCATCCGATGTCCCTCCGGCGCGGCCGTGCCCGGCCTGTCGCGGCGGCGCGTGCTGATCGTTAGTATGCCCGAACGGAGGTATCGTTGATGAGTTCACAGTGTTGCGGGTGGGACGATCTGCTGGCCGGCTCGGTTCCGAGCCAGCCGGTCGCGCGCACCGCGCATCCGACGGCCCGTTACGACTTCGGGGTCGCCTATCCCGATCCCGACTCGCTCCCGCTCGATGAGCTGGTCGACAGCCTGCGCGATGAGCTCGCCGTCGCCGGCCGCACCCTGGCGCACTACCCGCACCCGCTCGGCTACCCGCCGCTGCGCGAGTGGCTGGCGTCACGGCTTGCCGAGACGCGTGGATTCACGGTGGACGCCGACAGCATCCTCCTGGGCTCCGGGTCGAGCGAGCCCAACTTCCTGGTCGCGCAGGCGCTGGTCGATCCCGGCGACGTGGTGCTGGTCGAGGACTTCACCTATGCCGGCACGCTCGGCATCCTGCGCCGCTTCGGCGCCGACATCCGCGGCGTGGAGTCGGACGACGAGGGCATGCTGCCCGACTCGCTCGAGTACCAGATTCAGGCCGCATTGGACGGCGGCAAGCGCGTCAAGGCGGTGTACACGGTGCCGACCTTTCAGAACCCGCTCGGCTGGGTGGAGTCGATGGCGAGGCGCGAAGCGGTGAGCGAGATCAGCGCCCGCTACGGCGTGCCGGTGTGGGAGGACGACTGCTACGTCGATCTGGCCTTCGAGGGGCAGGAGGTGCCTGCGGCGATCCGGTCGCTCGACGACAGCGACGGTACGATCTACGTCGCCTCGTTCTCGAAGAACATAGGACCTGGCATGCGGATCGGTTACGTGACGGCCGCCCCGGCGCTCATGGATCGGATGATGGCCCTCAAGGGCGTAGGTGCCGTCAGTCAGTTCACCGCCATGGCCGTGCACCGGTATGCCGAGAGCGGAGGGCTTGCGGCCCACATCGACCGCGTGCGCGGCCTGCTGCAGGCCAAGCGTGACGCGATGCTGGCCGCGCTCGACGCCCATCTGGGCGGGCGCGCGCGCTGGACCAATCCCTCCGGCGGGCTGTTCCTCTTCGTGCAGATGCTCGATGGCTCGGACGCGGTGGAAGCCAGCGAGCGCGGGGCCGCGAACGGCGTGCTGTTCGCCCCGGGGCCGCGCACCGCCGCCGACGGCGTGTCGGGCCGCGACCGCATGCGGCTGTGCTTCGGCTGGAACCGGCCCGACGAAATGGATGCCGGCATCGCGGCGCTGGCCGGACTGCTGGAGCCGGTCGCGGAGGCGGTCGCCGGGTAGCGGGCGCTACCGGGTAGCGCCCGCTAGCGCGCGAGCAGTCCGGAGAGCCGGTCGGCCAGACGGTGGCCCATCTCCAGCATGCCATAGTCGGCCGGGTGGATCAGATCGGCGCTCAACCCGCTGATGTCGGTGAGGAGCTCGGGTCCTTCGACCAGATGCGCGTTCGGGTGTCCGGTCGCCGCCACCGCGTCGCGCAGCGACTGGCGGTACTCTTCCGGCGTGCCGCCGTACTCGCCGGAAGGGTTCCAGCCGAAGTCGCGGTAGTACGGGTAGAGCGTGATGCAGGCGACCGGCCGGCCGGGATCGGAGCCGGCGACGCGGTCGACCAGGTACTGCACCCGCCGCCGGAACTCAGGCATCGGGAAGCCCTGCATGTTGACCGACAGACCCAGGCTGGCGACCTGCCAGTCGGTGCGCTCGGCGATGTAGTCGGCCAGCTCCGGCTCGCAGTGCGCGGAGCCCGCCAGCCGGCGCGCCGCGTGGCCGACGTAGGTCAGGTGCGGGCCCTCGGCGAAGTAGCCGTGGGTGATCGAGGTGCCGTAGGTGAGCAGGCGCAGTGACGGCAGCTCGTCCGCCGTCGGCGGGCGGATGTCCTCGCCTTCGACCCGGTGCAGCAGCACCGGATCGCGCTCCGGGCCGCCCAGGACGAGCCGCACCACCTGCGGGGAGAACGGCATGCCGGCGGTGTAGCGGTCGGGGAGCGCTTTGAGCGCCTCGCTGGGCGTGATGTCGATCGTCTGCGGCTCACGCCCGACGATCGCGCGCTGGAATGAGTCGAACGGGCCGAAGAAGACGCTGACGCGGGTCTGTCCGTGCGAGGAGAGCGTCACCTTCGAAGGACCCGAGGCGACGTAGCGGATCTCGGCGTTGTCCGGCTGCAGCGTGCACAGTTGCGCGCCGGGATTGAGCGCCTTCCGCACCGCCTCCGGGACGCGTTGCAGCCGGTGCCCCCCGCGGCGCGCCTCGTAGTGCAGCTCCGCGACGTTATGCAGTTCGACGCAGTCGTGAATCATAGGGCGTGAATCATGCCGGGTGCCGCCGGCGAAGCTGCTCGGCGGCGGCGCACATCGCCTTCAGCTTCAGGTACGCCTCGTCCACCGGGATCGGGTTCTGCACGGACGGCGCGAAGCCGCAGTCGGGGTTGAGCACGATCCGCTCCTTGTCCACGTAGCGCATCGCCGCCTCCACACGGGCCACGATCGTCTCCGGGGACTCGATCGTCTCGTCGCAGTGGTCGACGCAGCCCAGTCCCAGGCGCGCGTCCGGGTGGAATCCGGCCAGCGAATCGATGCCGCCGGCGTCCGGCGTGGCGTACTCCATCAGGATGGTGCCGACCCGCGCGCGTGCCAGGGCCGGCATGATCGGATCATAGGAGCCGGAGGTGCTGTGCCGGTGCTGGAAGTGGGCGTGGCAGAGGTGCATGGCCGTGTCGATGCCGGAGACCCCGTCCAGGGTCCGGTTGAGCAGGTCGATGCAGCGCTCCATCTCCGGCTCCGGGGCGCCGATGCCCTCGGCGGCGCGGAACTCCGGATCCACCATCACGCTCAGCCACGGCTCGTCGAGCTGGACGACGTCGGCGCCGGCGGCGCGCACCGCCTCGATCTCCTGGCGGAGGATCGGCACCACGGCCTCCATCAGGTCCTCGCGCCGGGGGTAGGCGTCCCGCGAGTGGTCGGGGTGCCACATGCGGCGGCCGATGATGTACGGCGCCGGCAGCGTGATCTTGAGCCGCCGCGTGGTGCGCGGGCGCGCGAAGGCTACCTCCTCGGCGGCGATCGGCCGGTAGTACTCGATCGGCTCCACCACCGCCGGGTAGGGGATGTTGCTGAGGTTGAGGTCGTTGCGAAAGCCGTGCACCCGTTCGGCGAACACCTTGACGTAGCTCTCGCGCCGCCACTCGCCGTCGGTGACCTCGTCGAGTCCGGTCCGTTCCTGTAGAGAGATGGCCATCGCGGCGGCCCGGTCCAGGTGAGGGGCGGCCTCCTCCTCGGAGATGCGGCCTTCCTTGCGATCCAGGATCAGCTCGCGCAGCCACTCCGGGCGCGGCAGGCTGCCGACGACGGTCGTGGGAAATAGCGCCATGCTCAGGTTACCTCCTGTGGTTATCTAACTCGCCGGGTGGCTTGTTGGCCGCGTCGCTCAGGTGGTTACCGGCGATAGCGTATAAACCCTGGCGTGAGCCGTCGCCGACGCGATGTCTCCTCGCCGGAGTGCTTCTCTTACGTCGTCGAGCTTGTATGCATCTTCCTGGGAAAGATATGGCGACCATTCGTGGTCGGCGGTCAGCACCTCTACCTCAACTTCGGCAACATAGCGACCCTCGTGAATCAGTTTCTTGCGGCTTCGCTTTTTCATGGCAGCACACAGGATCCCTTCGGGTATTCAGGATAATCCTCTACGACGGCGGCTCGGAAGACTCCATCCACGACTTCCCGTGCGGTAAGCCCGTCTTCCACGAGCTCATCGTATCCGTGTTCGGAAATACGCACGTCACCTTTCTCTACCAGGGTCTACGACCACTGCCAGAGTTACGCTCAAGCGGTCATCCGACGGAGTCCTGCCCTCTGCTGACAACGCTCGCTGTCGTGATCGTTAGTCCCATTCAGGCGCTGTGCTAAATTTAGGCGTCAGACTGAATTCAGTCAATCAGCTAAACATCGGACGACGGTGGGCTCGTTCACGCGCTCACCGCCAGCGAAGCAGTTTGAGCCGGTTGTTGAGGTGGTCGGCGAAGATCAGGTGGCCGTCTCCGTAGCGCCGGATGCCGCCGAGGTGGTTGAAGAGGGCGCTGCCGGCCGGGCCGGAGCCGGTCTCGCCGACCTCGCCGCAGCCGGCCAGCGTGCGCAGCGCTCCGGTCGCGGTCAGGCAGCGGATCAGGTGGTTGCCGGAATCGGTGAAGAACAGCGTGCCGTCCGGGCCGACGTCGAGCCCGCGCGGGGTGTCGATGCGCGCGCGCCTCGGATCGCTGCCGTCCTCGGCGTGCCCTGCCGTGCCGTCGCCGATCACGGTGTCGATGATCCCGTTCGGGGCCATGCGGCGGATGACGTGATGGACGCTGTCGGCGAAGTAGAGGCTGCCGTCGGGGCCGAACGCGATCGCTTCCGGCGTTCCGATGCGGGCGGCGGTGGCCTCCCCGCCGTCCCCGGAGTAACCGGGCAGGCCGATGCCGGCCACCGTGGTGATGATGCCGGTGTGCGGATCGATGCGCCGGATGCGGCCCACGGCGTCGCCCAGGTAGAGGGCGTCGTCCGGACCGTAACGGACCGACATAACCATCACCACGCCGGCGCTGATCGACGGCCCGCCGTCGCCCTTGTCCCAGGGCTGGCCGATGCCGCACGCGGCGCGGATCGTGCCGTCCGCATCGACCACGCGGACGTGCTGGCGGCGGTTGTCGGCGATGGCGACCCGCCCTCGCGAGTCGACCGCCACGTCAGACGGGTTTCCCAGGTAGGCGTCGATCGCGGGTCCGCCGTCGCCGCCGTAGGAGCGTGCGCCGTTGCCGGCGACGGTGGTGATCTCACCGTTGGCGGCGTCGATGCGGCGCACGCGCTGGTTCCAGCGATCGGCGAAATAGATGGAACCGTCGGCAGCGACGTCGATTCCCAACGGACCGCGCAGGAAGGCGCTGCCGGGCGCCGCGCCGTCGCCGATGCCGGTGCCGCCCAGGACGGTGGTGACGATCCCGGTCGTGCCATCGTAGCGGCGCAGCCGGCCGGAGCAGTCGCCCCACAGCACGGTACCGTCCGGGTCGGCCCAGATCCCCGCCTCCACCGAGTTGCAGCCGGTACGGCTGCCGTGCAGCCCCTCCTCGCCCCATGCCGGCACGCCGTTGCCGACCAGGGTGGTGACGATGCCGGTACGGGCATCCACCTTGCGGATGCGGAAGCCGTACTTCTCGCCGACGTAGAGGTTGTCGTGGACATCGAGGCAGATCGCGTCCGGCATCAGCGTGCTGGCCTCCACCGCCGGGCCGCCATCGCCGTTGGAGGCGCGCTGGCCGTTGCCCAGGACGGTGGTGATGATGCCGGTCCGCATGTCGATGCGGCGGATGCGGTCGTTGGAGTTGTCGCAGACGTACAGGTCGCCGCGCGAGTCGAACGCCAGATGCTCGGGGTGGTAGAAGGCGGCATGCGAGGCGGGGCCGCCGTCGCCGTGGTAGCCCATCAGGCTCAGGCCGGCACCCGCGAACGGGCGGCTGGCGCCCCGTTCGGAGGGGTAGTGGCGCGCCGCGTAGCCGGCGAACAGGTCGATGATGCCGGTTTGCGCATCGATGCGGCGGATGTTGCAGGCCCACTCGTCGGACAGGTAGACGTTGTCGTCAGCGTCGACCGCGACCCCGCACGTGCAGTCGAGCTCTGCCTCGACCGCCGGGCCGCCGTCGCCGCCGCGGCCGATCCGCCCGCTGCCGGCCACCAGGGTGACGACGCCGGTGCGGTAGTCGATGCGGCGGATCGTGTGGTTGCCCAGGTCCGAAAGGTACAGGTTGCCGTGCCGGTCCTGGTGCAAGTCGTGCGGCTCCCGGAAGCGCGCTTCCGCGACCGGGCCGCCGTCGCCCTCGGTGCCGGGGATGCCATCGCCGCCGAACAGGTGCAGGATGCCGTCGCGGTCGATGCGCCAGATGCGGTTGCCCCAGTAGTCGTTGACGATCAGGTCGCCGTCGGGGCGTCGGGCCACGCCGATCGGCCACCCGGCCGGAGCGTCACGGGCCGGCACGCCTTCGCGGAAGCCGGCTCCGGCCAGCACGGCGATCTGGCCTGCAGGCAAATCGCGCAGAATGGTGTTCGACGACATCCTCAGCTCTCCTCCGGCTCGATGGTCAGAGTGTAACCGCCCATCTCGTCGCGATGGACACCATCGATCACGACCCGATACGTACGACTACGGTCGGCCCGATACACCAACTCCGCGCTCACTCCAAAAACCCCGCCGCCGCTGTCATCGTCGGAAATCACGTCGTCGGCGAACGGGTAATCGATGCTCAGATAGGGATCCACCCCGGTCGAATCGACACGGATGCGGACTGCCTCATCGGCCCGTAGGGGGACCTGGAAATAGTCGACATCGTACGGGTAATCCAACGCTGCCACTATTCTGGCAGGCACCTGCAGGAACGCGCCGTCATCCGGGTCAATGATGCGCGTGAGCTCGACATCGGCGTCGACGACCACTCGCGCTGCGTCATCCATGAACTGTTCCACGATAAGAAGAAATGGTGGGGTGCCGGCCAGCGTCGCAGTGACCGATTCGGTGTCCCGGTCGGTCTCGTCCGCCTCCGCGATCGTTTCACCCCATAGGTCCACGATCTCCAAGGCGATGTCGTTCACGCTGCGTGCCGTGACCGTCACCTCCGCGCCCGGGGGCGCTTCGATGACAAACGCCTGCTCGGACCAGTAGGTCGCGAGCATGATGGGTATCGGTCCGGTTTCCTGCGGCTCGTCCCAGCCACGGTCACCGAGCTCGGCCGGGTCCTCGCCGGCAAGCAGCGCATCGACACGCGGCAGCACGTCGCGGGCCGAGATCGCCAGCCCGAAATGGCCGAAGTCTCCGAATAGCGTCATACCGACGACCACACCGTCCGGGGAGGCAAGCACCCCTCCGCTCTGACCGCCGTCGACCAGCGCATCGGTCTGCACGTACGTGATCCCCTGATCCGGCCAGTGGCGGTACCGCGAAAGGACGCCGCGGCTGATCGTGGGTTGTGGGTACGGCTCCTCCTCGCCCGGGTAGCCGATCGTGAACAGGTCGGAGCCGATTGCCAGCTCCGGCGAAGCGCCGATCGGCGGAGGGGGAACCTCGCTCTGCACGGGGCCCAGCACGGCGATGTCGGTCATCAGATCCCAGCCTATCAGCGGGACGTCGAGCAACTCGGTGCCGTCGGGAAAGACGACGCGTGCCGAGCGGTGCGGGTACAGGACGTGCGCAGCGGTCAGGATGACGTTGGACGCCAACAGCAAGCCGCTGCCGGTGCCGCTGCCGGTCTCCACGAAGACCACCGCCGGGGCGATCGATTCGTAGACGGCGGCCGCGGTGCTCCGCTGCGCGTGCGCGGCCGCCGCGCACGCGAGCAGCGCCACGACAACGACTCGTCTCATCCCGGCGTGCCGGTCCACGCCGCCGATCATACCGCGCCGGCGCCGGCTATACTGAGCCGTCATGGCTACGGGAAGACTGGACGGACGTGTAGGCATCGTCACCGGCAGCACGGCCGGCATCGGCAGGGCGACCGCGGAGCGCTTTGCCGCCGAGGGCGCCGCGGTGGTCGTGAGCGGCCGGCGCTCCGAGCTGGGCGAGGAGATCGCGGCCGCGATCCGGGCGCAGGGACACCGCGCGATGTTCGTGCGCTGCGACGTCGGCGTGGATGCCGAGATGGATGAGCTGATCGCTCGGACCATCGATGAGTTCGGCGGGCTCGACGTGCTGGTGAACAACGCTGCCGCGGTGGACGAAGGGCACAGCTACGACGCGGAGGAGCTCGACCCCGACTCCTGGGACCGGCAGCTCCGCGTCAACCTGCGGTCCGTGTACTACCTGAGCCGGCTGGCCATCCCGCACCTGCGTGCGCGCGGCGGCGGGTCGATCGTCAACGTCTCCTCGGTCGGCAGCCTGGTGGTGTGGGAGAAGGCGGCGGCCTACCTGACCTCCAAGGGCGCCATCAACCAGCTCACCCGCTCGATGGCGATCGACTTCCAGCCGGACGAGATCCGCGTCAACGCCGTGCTGCCCGGCTGGATCCGGACCGAGATCGAGGAGAAGCGGCTGGCCGAGAACCCGAACGCGATCGAAGAGGCGCTTGCGGTCCGCAGCATCCGGCGGCTCGGCAAGCCGAGCGAGATCGCCTCCGCGGCGCTCTTCCTGGCGTCCGACGACGCCTCCTACGTAACCGGCACGTGCCTGGTGGTGGACGGCGGGTGGACGCTGAGCTGATCGGCAGAAAATGGGAAAACGGTTCGAAAAGGGCTTCACGTTCATGCTCCGGATGCCGATACTCATAGTGTCAGGAGGTCGCCGAGCTGCACCTCGGATCGAGGGAGCTCTGCAAGAATCGAAACCTCAAGCAACAGGGGAGGCAGCTGAGCCGATGGACAGGTAATCGGCCGCTCATGCAAGCGGCCCGCAACAGACCAGTCGCACTCACGCGAAGCCCGGCAGACGGGGCTTCAGCTCAGACGGCTCGGCGACCTTCCGACTCCTTTCTGCCAAGCCGGCGTTGACGCGGTAGCCCTCCCGCTAAGAGAATCCCCCGCGGAGGAACGCATGCCAGCCTACGACTACCACTGTTCCACAAACGGCCAGACCGTAGAAGTCAACCACACGATGACCGCGATGCTCAGCAACTGGAAGGAGCTCTGCGACGTCGGCGGGCTCGACCTTGGCGATACGCCGGCTGACGCGCCCGTGAAGCGCGTCTTCAGCGCGCCGATGATGGTGACGGGAGCCCCGGAGTCCGCGGACGTGTGCATGGACAACCCGGCCGTGGCCCGCGGCGGCTGCGCGCACGGCGCCGCCTGCGGCTGCTTCTGAGCAGGAGTCGCTACACTCTTCAAGGGTGACCGCGGACTCGCCGCTGGCCAACTTCGTCCCCGAGCAGTTCCGAGACCTGAGCGATCCGTCGCGTGACCTGCCGCGGCTCGCGAAGGAGCCGTCCGCGATGGCCGCGATCGAGTTGGCCGTATTTCAGGTTCCGTCCAGTCATCGGCTGTTGCTGGGAGATGCCCGCTTTGCGGCCCTCCCCGCCGGGTCCGTGCACCTCGTGGTCACCTCGCCTCCCTACTGGACGCTCAAGGAGTACCGCCGCACCGACGGCCAGTTGGGGTGGGTCGAGGACTACGACGAGTTTCTTGATCGACTCGATGAGGTCTGGCGCATGTGCCACGAAGCTCTCGTGCCCGGTGGGCGCCTCATCTGCGTCGTGGGAGATGTATGTCTCTCCAGGCGCAAGAACAACGGGCGTCACACCGTCGTCCCGCTGCACGCGTCGATCCAGGAACGTTGCCGGGGTCTGGGATTCGACAACCTGGCGCCGATCATCTGGCACAAGATCGCGAACGCCACGTACGAGGTCGATCGGGGATCCGGCGGCTTCCTGGGCAAGCCCTATGAGCCCAACGCCGTCATCAAGAACGACATTGAGTTCGTCCTGATGCAGCGTAAGGGAGGCGGCTACCGCAAGCCGGACCTGTCCACCCGAGTCCTCAGCCTCGTGTCGGAGGAGTGCTTCAAACGGTTTTTCCGTCAGGTCTGGACCGACGTACCTGGGGCATCTACTCGGGATCACCCGGCGCCCTTCCCGGTCGAGCTGGCCGGCCGGCTCATCCGCATGTTCAGCTTCGTCGGCGACACGGTGTTCGACCCGTTCACGGGGACCGCTTCCACCCAGGTGGCCGCGGCGGCGTTCGGCAGAAACAGCGTCGGCGTCGAGGTCGATCCCGTGTACTTCGAAGATGCCCTGGCGCGGCTGCGGAACGCGACCGGCGGCCTGCTGAAGACGGTCGAGGTGCACGCAGGGACGGTCGGCCCGGAAGCCGATGCCGATAAGTCAAGTCAGAATCGCGTCATAGGGAACGGTCATGGGTAACGAACAATTGGCGTACGCGTCCGCCACGGAACTGCTGCGGCTCATCGCCGGCAAGCAGGTCTCGCCGGTGGAGCTCACCGAGCTCTTCTTCAGCCGCATCGAGCGGCTCGACGGGCGGCTGAACTCGTTCCTGCTGCTCACTCGAGAAGCTGCGTTGGCGCAGGCCAGGGCCGCCGAGACGGCGGTGCTGCGCGGCGATGAGCTGGGCGCCCTGCACGGGCTGCCGATCTCGATCAAGGACACGCAGATGACCGCGGGCATCCGCACGACCATGGGCTCGGTATGGTTCGAGGACCGCGTTCCCGAACGGGATGCCGCGGTGGTGGAGCGCGTGCGTGCGGGGGGCGCCGTCATCCTGGGCAAGACGAACGCCTCCGAGCTGGGCATCGTCGGCACCTGCCAGAACCTGCTCGGCCCCGACGGGGGCAACCCCTGGAACCCCGACCATACGCCCGGAGGGTCGAGCGCGGGCGCGGCGGCGGCACTGGCCGCGTATCTGTGCCCCCTGGCTACCGGCAGCGACGGGGGCGGCTCGATCCGCATTCCCTCCCACTTCTGCGGGATCTACGGCGTCAAGCCCACGCAGGGGCGGGTGTCGGCCTACACGGGGGCCGAGTCTGAGCCGATGCCGAACATCTTTTCCCAGAACGGGCCCCTGGCGCGCACGGTGCGGGACGCGGCGCTGCTGCTCCAGGTCCTTGCCGGGCACGACCGGCGGGACCCGATCTCGCTGCGGGAGGAGCCGGCCGACTACGTCGCCGCGGCGGATCGGGACATCGCCGGCATGCGCATCGCCTGGAGTCCGGACTTAGGTTTCGCCGACGTGCACCCGGACGTCGCGGACGTGACGTATCGCGCGGCCTGCGCGTTCGAGGACCTGGGATGCCACGTCGAGGAGCCGAAGCTGGTGCTCGACCCCCCGTACGACACGTACGGCGCCCTCATGACGGCCGACTCGTTCAACCGCTACCGGAAGCTCTACGAGTCTGACGGCGACCGGCTCCTCGGATACTCCAGGTTCTTCATCGAGCACGGCTCGAAGGTCACCACGGCGGACTATGCCCGCTGCCTCGGCCTGGTCGACCGCCTGCGGGCCGACTTCGCGAACCTGTTCGAGGGCTACGACCTGCTGCTGTCACCCACGGCGCGGTTCCCGGCGTTCCGCAACGGGCCTTATCCGGGCGAGGTGTCCGGCACCTCGGAGTTCCCCGATCAGTACTTCAACGGCGCGTTCACGATGCCCATCAACGCGAGCGGACATCCCGCGGCCTCCGTGCCCGCCGGCTTCTCAGCGGACGGGCTGCCCATCGGCCTGCAGATCGTCGGCAGGAAGGGCGACGAGGCATCGGTCATCGCCGCATCGGCGGCGTTCGAGGCAGCCCGCCCCTGGATCCAGCACAGGCCGCCCGTCTCTTGAGCGAAGATACCCGCTGGGTGGTGGTGTGCCCGCCCGTGAGTTCGCCGCGACCATGCGATATTCGTACTTTACATTTAGCCGTCTATAAGTAAAGTACGGTTGTGGTCAGGCGCTCACTCTGGCTGAACCGGATCCAACAGGCATGGTCCGATCGCACGGTTGTCTGGCTCTCGGGCGTCCGCCGGGTCGGCAAGACGACGCTGGCGCGCATGCTGCCGGATGAGCCGGTCTATCTGAACTGCGACCTTCCCTCCGTGGTGAGGGCGCTCGCTGATCCAGAGCTGTTTCTCGACGGTCGGCCACCAGGGACGGTGCTGGTGTTCGACGAGGTACATCGCCTTGCCGATCCCAGCCGGCTGCTGAAGATCGCCGCCGACGAGTATCCGCAGCTCCGCGTGCTGGCCACGGGCTCCTCCACGTTGGCGGCGACCCGCAAGTTCCGCGACTCCCTGGCCGGTCGCAAGCAGGTCGTTCACTTGTGTCCGGTCCTGTGGGAGGAATGTCCGGAACCGTTCGGGGTTCTCGATCTGGACCGGCGCCTGCTGAACGGCGGGTTGCCGGAGGCACTGCTGACCGACCGCGCGATGCCGGGCTTCTTCAGCGAGTGGATCGACAGCTTCTACGCGCGGGACATCCTTGAGCTGTTTGCTATCCGCAATCGCCAAGGCTTCCTGGCCCTCTTTCGGTTGCTGCTGCGACAGAGCGGAGGGCAGCTCGACTACAGCAAGCTGGCCAGTCTGAGCGAGCTGAGCCGGCCGACCGTCAAGGCGCACATCGAGGCGATGCAGATCGCCCACGCGGTCCATCTGGTACCGCCGTTCCATGGCGGCGGCAAGCGCGAGATCGTCAGCCGCCCCAAGTGCTACGCCTTCGACACGGGCTTCGTCGCGAGCGAGAAGGGTTGGGACAGCATCAGGAACGATGACCGCGGTCTCCTGTGGGAGCATCTGGTGCTGGACTCCCTGAGGTTCCGGTACCGGGACGAGGACGTCTTCTATTGGCAGGACAAGTCACGCCGTGAAGTGGACTTCGTGGTCCGCCGCGAGCGCGACCGCGTCGATCTGATCGAGTGCAAGATCGATCCCGAACGGGTGAGCACCACGGCTATCGAGGCGTTCCGCAATCTCTATCCGCGGGGTGAGAACTACCTCGTGACGCCGGCGGCGAAGAGGCCATACCGGGTTCGTCGAGGAGATCTGGTGATCACGATCTGCTCGACGCCGTCACTCGGTGGGGGTTGAGCGGGAAGGAATACGGGCTTCAAGTCCGCCCTCAGACCCAGCCGCGCTCCACGAGCGGCCTGGTCAGCCGGCGCAGCGTAGGCCGGTCGGTGTGCAGGACCGCAGGATGGTGGACGCCGTCCGCGGCCGGCGTGGCGCCGCCGTACGACAGCGCCTTGACGGCGCGGTGCGAGCCCTCGTACGACCGCTGCATGCTGGCGCGCGCGGGCTCTTCCTCCGGGACCGTGCAGTAGCACAGCGTGAACATGCGCCGGCCGGAACGTCCGCCGAAGGAGGCGTGGAAGAGGTTCTGATCGAAGAACACCACGTCGCCGGGGCGCGAGGCCACCACCTGGCACGGCAGCGCGTCCTGCGCGGCTCCGAACGCCGGCTCGGCCGCCTCCACGTCGAAGCCGCGCTCGCGGTACTCGTCGAGCTGCGACGCATCGCCGCGGCCCTCGGCGATGACCTGCTTGATCCGGTCCACCATCAGCACCTCAAGCTCGCCGTGCAGGGGACTGCGGTGCGATCCCGGAATGAAGCGGATCGCGCCGGAGTCGCCGTCCACGGGGTCCAGGTAGAGCGACACCTTGATGCGGCGCAGCGCGAGCCCCAGGTCGCAGCCGTCGGGATGCCACGAGGTATCGCCCACGTAGTAGTTGCCGTCGGAGCCCCACCACATGATCGGTTGCCGGAACACCTGCTCGATCGGCCGCACGATGCGCGGGTCGTCGATCAGCGCCCGCATCGCCGGATGGCGCTCGGCGCAGGCGACCACGGAGTGGCGCTTGTCGCCGCGGAACGACTCGCCGGAGCGGTCCTCGGCCATCACCGCTTCGAACGCGGCCATGATTCCCGCTGTCTCCTCGGAGGTGAAGAGCTGCGGACGGACGACGAAGCCGAAGGTGTCGAAGTGGCGGATCTGAGCTGCGGTCAGCTCAGGAGTCGCCATGGTCGATGCTCACCTTGAGCGCGCCATCGTTCCCGGAGCGGGCCAACTCGAAGGCCTCGGCGGCCTGCTCCAGCGGAAACCGGTGGGTCAGCAGGGGCCGGGTGTCCACCTCGCCCCGCAGGACCAGATTCATGGCTGCGCCGTACGGCGACCAGTAGGGGCTGGCGTCCTCGATGCCGGCGCCGGACGCCTGCACGTGGAAGCGCTTCTCGGTCAGCGCCGCCGCGTCCAGGTGGTACGGGGACTCGTTTGGGGCGCCGAACAGATGCAGCCGGCCGCCGGGGCGCACCAGGTCGACGGCAATCCGCAAGCCGTCGGTCGTGCCCGAGGTCTCCACCACCACGTCGGCAAGGAAGCCGCCGTTGGCGTCCTGCACCTGCTTCACGGTTTCCGTACCGGGCACGAGCGCCAGCGTCGCACCGAAGCGCACCGCAGCCGAGACTCGCTCCGGCCGTGTGTCGATGCCGGCCACCACGCCCGCGCCCATGCGGGCTAGCAGCGCGTCGAACAGCAGGCCGGAGGAGCCCTGGCCGACCACGGCCGCGCAGGCGGTGGTGAGCGGCGGGAAGGTATTGCATGCCTCGATCACCTGGCCGAGCGGGCGGGCGGTGGGCACCGCCTGCAGGTCGGGGTCCTCCGCCGGCGGCAGCCAGTACACGGTCGAGTGGGGGACGACCACCGTCTCCGCCAGGCCGATCGCCTGCGTCCCGTAGAACGCGACCAGCTCGCCGGCTTCGAACTCCCGCCACTGGCGGGCCGTGTACGTGGCCTCGACCACGCGCGCCACCAGCTCGTGCGCGCTCGCGCCGGCCGGCAGCGGATAGCCGCCGGCGGCGCCGTCGTACACGCGGCGCACGTCGTCGCGCGCCAGCGTGGCGGTGATCGGCCGCAGCATCACCTGGTCGGCCGCAAGCGTGGGCTCGGGGCCGTCGATCACCTCGACCTGTCCGGGGCCCGTCACATGAACGGATTTCATCCTTCTTCTCCTAATTCCCGGTGCTGTTGCGACGGCGCGTGGGCCGGGGTGGCGTGACCGCCACGTACGAGCTACCGGTCGAGTGGTCGCTCTGGGCATCGGGCGAGGTCAGCGCGTACACGTTGGACCCGCGCAGGTAGATGCGCACCCGCACCCGCTCGCCGGCCAGATCGCTGCCGTCCTTGCCGCGCCACCGCAGCGGATGCCGGAGCTGGTCCAGCGGACCCTGGAGCTGGCAGCCCTCGCGGTCGTAACCGGTGATCACCTTGCCGGCGCCGTCGAGCAGCTCCGCCAGCACGTAATTCTCGTTGGCGTCGTTGCTTACCCCCTCGCCCGGAACCGCGACGTTCAGGAACAGTCCGCCTGAGCCCATCACCAGCGAGGCGGTGGTGAAGTGGCTGTTGGACCACCCGGTCACGTAGGTGAACCGGTCGACCGGCACGCCGCTGGCGGAGTTCGGTTCGCGGAACACGACGCGGTCGCCGATCAGCATCGGGTCGTGGGTGCCGCCGACGCCGTGGCCGCCGTGCTGGTTGGGACGGTTCCACGTGAGGCCGTCGCGGCTGGTCCACAGCTCGTTGCCCAGCGCGCCGCCGGCGCCGTGGCCGTCGGAGCGCACCGGCGGCCAGGCCGGCTCCGTGAACGATCCCGCGTAGTTGTTCACGCCCATGAAGTAGCGGCCTTCGTATACGAACGGGGAGCCGTTGTAGAACTCCATGTCGGGCGGATCCCACTCGTTCTGCTCGAGCTGGTACTCGGCGGACAGCAGCGGCGCGTGCAGGATGCGCATGCCGCGCACGATCTCCTTGTCCACCTTGTATTCGCTGGCGATCTGCGGCGTCCACGTGAAGCCGTCCGGGCTGGTGCGCACGGTCAGCACGCGCCGGGCGTTGAGGAACAGCTCGTTGACCGCCTTGTGCTCGTAGCGCTGGATGCCCTTGGGCGTGAGGATGAAGCGCTGCGCGGCCGAGCTCCAGATGCCGCCCCAGGCGTCGCCCTCGTTGAACACCGGGTTGTGCTCGTACGGGGTCCAGTCCTCGCCGTCCTCGCTGTGGAAGACGTGCATGGTGAACCCGGAGTCACCCGAGGTGTTCTTGGTGTAGATGTAGCGGCCCAGCTCCGGGCTGTACAGGCAGCGGGCGTTGTAGCCCCAGTGGTTGCCGGGCTCGTCGTGGACGATGCGGATGTTCTCCAGGTGGACTCCGTCGCGCGTGGAGGCGCGGTAGATCTGCCAGGGGATGCGGGTGCCGACCTTGTGCCCGATGACGTCGTACGACCCGTCCGGCAGGCGGCGGGTGTGGCTGACGTTGAACGGGATCGGCGGCGCCGGCGCGAACACGCGCGGGGCGCTGGCGCGGAAGCCCACGCTCCCCCACGGCTCGAAGATGTCCGAGTGATCGGCGAACAGGAATTTCATGGGTGCGGATCTCTTTGCACGGCGTTTCTCGAGGTCACGCGAAGTCGCCGAAGCTGAAGGCGAGCGGCAGCTCGTGGACGATCAGATCGCCCGTTTCGTCGACCGCGAGCACCTCTTTCATGTACTCGTTCCACTTCGGGGTGATGGGGTCGGCGCCCGTGCGCGTGTAGTGCTCGGCGCTCGGCGCGGTGCCGTGCACGAACAGCCAGTCCTCGTGCCGGTAGATCACCATGCTGACGTCCTGCGCGCTCATCATGCGCTCCATCTCCGGCCACAGCTCATCGTGGCGCCGCTTGTATTCCGCGTACTGGCCCGGTTTGAGCTTGAGCGCCATTCCGATCGAGTACATCCGTGTCTCCTCTCCGTCGGCGAATGGACTCAGGGTAGCATGGCCGCGGACGGCGGCTCTCTCTGAGCGGGGATACTCGCCGGCACGCGACGGGGTAAATGATGGAGCAGGCGAGGGGCAAACGCGCGGCGGTCATCCAGCACGAAGCCGTGGAAACGCTGGGGGGAAACTTCACGACGGTGCTGGAGGATGCCGGTTATCGGCTCATCCCGGTGCCGGTGTATCGGGCGGCGTCGGGTTTCGAGCGGCTGGACGCCCCGGATCTGGCGGACGTGGACCTGATCGTCGCGCTGGGCGGTGCGATGTCGGCCAACGACGACCTGCCGGTGCTGCGGCAGGAGATGGACTATCTGCGCGCGGCCGCCACGGTCAACCCGCCGACCCCGGTGCTCGGCGTGTGCCTGGGGGCGCAACTGCTGTCGCGCGCGCTGGGCGGCGATGTGGCGCCGACCGGCGGATACCAGTTCGGCCTGCGCAAGATCGACGTCACGGCGGCCGGCGCGGCCGACCCGGTGTTCCGGGAGATCGCGGTTCCGCTGGTGCCGACCCTGCACGGCGAGCGGTTCACCGTACCCGACGGCGGGGCGTTGCTGGCGGAAGGGACCATGCTGCGCCGCGACGGCGGCTACGTACGCTTCCCGATGGCGTTCCGCTACGGGCTGTCCTACGGCTGTCAATTCGAGCCGCAGCTCACGCTGGACGAGCTGCGCGTCTGGAACCGGGAACTGGCGGGCGACTACGAGCTGATGGGCGACCGCTTCGACCCGGCCGAGGAGGCGGCGCGCAACCTGCGCGAGTTCACCGCCTACGCCCCGCTCTACGAGCCCCAGATGGCGCGCATGCTGCGGGCGTTCCTGCAGCAGATGCCCGCGTGAGCGCAAGCGCCCGGGCGGACGATCCGGACGGCCTCGCGGTTCCGCGTCAGGTCTGCGCGTTGTTGCGCGCCTTCGACCGGCCCTGGTGGGTGGCCGGCGGCTGGGCCGTGGACCTGTTCCTCGGCCGCCGCACCCGTCCCCACAAGGACATCGAGATCGCCCTCTACCGTCACGACCAGTCGGCCCTGCAGGAGCACCTTGCGGGATGGAGCCTGCGCAAGGTGGTGGACCACCGACGGGTACCCTGGCTCCCCGGAGAGGCTGTGACGCTGCCGGTGCACGAGATACATGGCCGCGGCCCTGACGGGCAGGCGCTCGAGATCCTGCTCAACGAGCACGACCGCGGGCGGTGGGTGTTCCGGAGGGCCCCCGGCATCACGCGGCCCGCGAAGCTGGTCGGCGGCCGCTGTACGGACGGGATGCCGTTCCTGCGGCCGGAGATCGTGCTGCTGTACAAGAGCAGAGATGCGGCGCCGGACGACCATGCCGACTTCGAGCGGGCGACGTCGCTAATGGACCCGGAGAGCCGCGCGTGGCTGCGCACGGCGCTGCATCGCCACCGTCCCGGTCATCCGTGGCTGGATGACCTGCCCAAGGCGCTGGCTCTTCCGCATCGGCGGTCGGGCGATCGACGGCAGGCGACTTTGCGCCGCGTGTTGGTCGCATTCAACTCGGCGGCCCCGGAGCGACTACTTGGGGCGATGCCCGGTGCGCGTGGCGTTGGCGGTGATGAGCGAAGCAGAGGAGCCTCAGTAGGTGGGCTCAGCGGTTCCGCCCAAGGCATACGGGAGGAGATGGTCGATCTGTAGGCAGGTGCCAGGAGGCGCAGCGGCGTCCGGTGCGTGGATCGACGTATCGGCGAGGTCCTCCGTCTCGCTGCCAGATCTCTCGCTTGACCGCCGCCGGAATGGAGCGGCCCGCTGCGCATGACTTCGGCGCCGAGAACAGCCAGGCGAACTGGCAGATGATAGGAGGTGCGAGTCCTCTGGAGAGAAGGAGTAGCCGCTCCACGATCCCCCGCGAGCCGTGCGTTGGTGTCGGTGATGGCACTGGCGAACCGTCGGTAGCGGAGCGTGCGGGCAGGGTGTCGAGCGTCGAAAGGCAGATGATCTGGAGTGCCGATATTCTTCGGCGGGTCGAAGGCAACACCGGCAGTACCGCTATGGCGAGAAGCAGACGGGCTCCGCGCGGCCGACTGCTCAGCTTGTGTGTCAGCTATAAGTGATATGTCAGCACCGGCTTTGATGTTATGCTGGGCCGATGGTCGGAACCCGGATCGCCGAGGCGCGGCGGCGCGTGGGCATGAAGCAAGTGGATCTCGCCGTGGCGATTGGCGACGGCATCAGCCAGTCGATGGTCTCCATGATCGAGACGGGCCAGAACCAGCCGTCCTTCGCCCGCGCCGCCAAGGCAGCCACGGCGCTGCATGTCTCGCTCGACTACCTTGCCGGCTTCACCGGCCACCGGACGCCCGCCGACCAGCGACGCGCAAGTCGGAAACTGGCCCGGACCTTCTGAGACCCGGAGCGAAGAACGATTGAACACGGACAGATCTAAGCACAGCGGCTCGAGGATCGGTTGGGTCGTGGCAGGCGGAATGGCGCTTGTTTTGATGATTGTTCTGCTGAGCCCAAAGAATCAGGCCGTTGCCCCGCGTCCCCGGGCTGGTATCAGTCCCCAAACACTGACGGGTCAGAATCCGGGTCCCCAGGAGCAGAAGTGGTACTCGGGCGGTACGCTGCACAAGTCGATGTCTTCGGAGTGGTGACGGGCGACTCCCAGGAACAAATTGGCCACGGCGGCGGACTGGGCTATATCGCAGTTTGAGAAGGGCTCCATTACACCACACCAGCTCAAGCCCTATGCCGAGCAGCTTGTCGAGTGCGCTGATGGAGTTGCGTCTGATCCTGATATCGAAGTCCGGATGACTGACGTCGCGGCTATGTGCTGGATACGGATGTATGGCAGCGCTTAGGGCTTCCTGGGCATAACGGTGTCCAACACGAAGTTGGCTCTGATCTCCGGGGTGATGCTCACCGAGTATCGGAAGACGGGGAAACGGACCCTGGGAAGCCGCCACGCAGCCCTGGCCTAGGATATGGACCAAAGTTTCGATCCAGACAGATTCATTCGCCGGATTGGCGAGCGTCTTGTCGACGAATTCAGCGATGCCAAGGCGGGCACCACTCCTTTGGGCGTAGGTGCCGCGGCAGAGCAGCCCGTCAGGAAGCAACTGGAGTCGGTCTTGCCCAATGGGATAGCTGTGGGCGAGGGCTTCGTGATCGATAGCTACGGAGGGACGAGTCGTCAGCAGGATGTAGTCCTATACGAGCGGGACATTTGTCCCGTGTTTTCCGTAAACGATGCGCCTCATACGACCTACTACCCGTGCGAAGGGGTCATGGGAGTCGGCCAAATCAAGAGCTGGCTCGATCGGAGTTCGCTCGAAGATGCGTTCGACACGATCGCCTCGGTGAAGGGGCTCCGGCGCCATGTTGTGAATGACTTCATGCCCCACCCCACCACGGGCGAGCTAATGCCCTTGAGCCGGAAGTACTTAGCCACCCATCGCGACGACTCGGTATTCTCAGTGGACGAGGCATCGGAGCCAGAAGCAAGGCTAGAGGTCTTCGGGTTTATATTGGCCGGCAAGTCACGATTTGGTATCGAGTCTCTCGTTGACGCGTTCCGTGATGTCGCTGTGCAAATGGGGCTTCCCTTATCACCTAATCTCCTAGGGACAATGGATGGGCACGTCGTTAGCTCGGGCAACATGGCCAAGCAAAAAAGGAGAGAGGTTGCTCGTTCTGGCAGTGGCACTTACGGCGTAAACGAATACCACGATGGGCCGCTATCCTGGCAGCCAGCGCGGTCCTCTCAAGCTGGGAGCCAAGTAGGTGGATACACGGATGCGGATGCGTTCCGGATGCTCGTACGCTGGATCAGGCAAGCGGTCGAGATAGGCAAGACGAGCGACATCAGGTCCTTCGACCGCTATTTTGAGGAGAAGGAAAATAGCCGGAAGCGCCGGATCTATTCGGTGCCGATGGTTGAAGGTGGACGTGCGCAAACAGGGTAGTCAGTGGAAGTGGGCAAATGAAAGAACGACACGACAGAGTGCCCAAGAAGTACCAGGTAGGGATGGTTCTGGATTGAGGAAGGCGAAAGCCTGTTCGTCGTGGGGAACGACGAGCAAGCCTACACCCGGCGCCGCTGCGTGGTGCGGTGGTGGAGCGGCACGGGCCACCCAAGAACATGCACGCGATGCTCGGCGACGAACGTACCGGCCAGCAAGCGATCGAGGTAGAGATGGCGAAAGCGCAGTCGCTACAGAGAGAGCGCGGAAAGGACCGACGGTGCGAGCAGTTTAATTCCCAGAGCCGGTCGGTTTACTCACGGCAGGCTCTTTGACGCCTGTTCACGATAGCGCGAAGCCTGTATGGTACCGGACGGATCGTATAGGGGGCTCTGTGAGCAATCTGTTCTTGGCTCTGTTCGTGATAGGCCTGATTTTCGCGTGTATAGGGGGACTGTCGTACTTGGTGGCATTCTTAGCACACACGATCGGACCGGAGAATTGGAGATGGTTGTCTGATGTTGATAAAGTCAGGCTAACCGGAGAGGTTCGAGGCTTCGCATGGGGGCTAATCACTGTTTCTTTATTCGGCGCAAAGATCTTGTGGCAAAGGATGGTGGGAAAGGAGACGAAGGAAGAGAACGACGAGAAGGAGTAGCCCGCGCGTTGTCGACTTCCGTCAATCGGTGGCTCCTGCCCTATGGGTAGACGGATTCGCCTGCAAGGAGTGATAGCAAGGACGATAAGAAGCGCAGCCGCGAGTATAGGTAGTCGTGTCTAATTGGCTTTACGCAACTCATCGTTGCTGCCCGACAGGCGGGAGACCGCGAGAGGATCGTGGCACGCGTAGCGGTTGGCATGCCGAAATTGTACTGCCGGTCTCGGATGGAACTTTTCGACGGGTCCAGAACGGCCCCGGAACTCGCGCTCCGCGGACACTGATACGGGGCCGGGGACAACCGGAAGCGGTTCGCAGGTTCTTTGGGGAGCCCAGGAGGGCTCGAAAGAGCGGGCATGATCCACGTTGGGCATCGAAACCGCCGTCAATACCCTTCGGCAAGATTTCCAATTTTGTCGCCGACCCGGGCAACCGCGCGTGAAGCAGCTGAAGGTTTCGTCCGGGAACCTTGAGGGCCTCGAGTGGATTCGTCGCGCGTTTCGCGCGAGGCCATCGGGCGGCGCTCGCCGCCGACCGGAGCGGTGAGAAGCCAGCTCCTCGTCTGCGGCGCCTACCGCGCCGCGGCAAAACCTCCTATCGTGTGCCGCGACCCCGGCACGGGTAAGACATGCTGACCAAGCTTACGGTCCGGAACTTCAAGCGGTTCGGGGAGCTGGTCGTGGAGTTGGGCAATCCGGTCGCCTTCATCGGCCCGAACAACTCGGGCAAGACCTCGGCCATGCAGGCGCTCGCGCTCTGGGACATCGGACTGAAGCGCTGGAACGAGAAGCGGGCCGGCAGGAAGACGCCGGAGAAGCGTCCCGGAGTCACGGTGAACCGGCGCGATCTGGTCTCGATCCCCGTTCCTGACGCCAACCTGCTGTGGCGCAACCTGCGGGTGCGCGACGTGCGCACCGTGGACGGCCGGCCGCGCACCAGCAACATCCGTATCGACATCGTCGTCGAGGGCGTGACTGAGGATCGGGCGTGGACCTGCGGCCTGGAGTTCGACTACGCCAACGAGGAGTCGTTCTACTGCCGGCCGCTGCGGGTTGGCGGCGGGTCGCAGGAGCGCATGACGGTGCCTGACGAGGCGGCGAAGGTCCGGATCGCCTTCCTGCCGCCGATGTCGGGCCTCGCGGCGACGGAGGCCCGGCTCGACGCGGGCTCGGTGAACGTGCGCATCGGCGAGGGGCGGACCGCCGAGGTGCTGCGCAACCTCTGCTACACCATCCACCAGGAGCGCGAGGACCGCTGGGAGCAGCTCGTCGCCTGGATACGCCGTCTGTTCGGGGCGGAGCTCCTGCCGCCGCGCTATCTCCCCGAACGGGGCGAGATCACCGTGACCTACCGCGAGGGCGGCACGGCGCTCGACCTGTCCTCGGCCGGCCGGGGGCTGCAGCAGACGCTGCTCCTGTTGGCGTACCTGTACGCCAACCCCGGCTCGCTGCTGCTCCTTGACGAGCCGGACGCCCACCTGGAGATCCTGCGCCAGCGCCAGACCTACCATCTGCTGTCGGAGGTCGCACGCGACACCGGCTGCCAGGTGATCGCCGCCAGCCACTCGGAGGTGATCCTCAACGAGGCGGCGGGCAGGGACACGGTGGTCGCCTTCGTGGGCGCGCCGCACCGCATCGACCGGCGCGGCAGCCAGGCGCTGAAGGCGCTCACGGAGATCGGCTTCGAGCAGTATTTCCAGGCGCACCAGACCGGCTGGGTCCTGTACCTGCGGAGCTCGACCGACCTTGCGGTGCTGCAGGCCTTCGCGCGGCGGCTCGGCCACGCCGCCGCCTCCGAAGCGCTGTCCCGGCCGTTCGTGCGCTACGTCGCCAACAACGGGAGCGAGGTGACCCGCCACTATCACGCACTGCGCGAGGCGGTCCCCGCGCTACGGGGCATCGCGCTGTTCGACCGTCTTCCGGAAGGGCCACCCGACCTCGCTCCGGTCGAATGCCTCGTGTGGGAGCGGCGCGAGATCGAGAACTACCTGTGCACCCGGCGGACGCTGGAGGCGTACGCGACGGAGTCGAGCGATGTCGACCGCCTGGGCTCCCTGTTCGCGCCGCCCGAAGTCGAACGCCGAAGTACGGCGATGCGCGACGCCATCGCGGAGGTGGAGACGGCGCTGGCCGCGAACGGCACGCCGCTGCCGTGGAGCGTCGACCTCATGGCGAGCGACCAGGTCCTGCGTCCCGTCCTCACGGCCTTTTGCAGGAAGCTGCATCTGCCGGAAGCCATCAGGAGCTTCCACGAACTGGTCGAGCACGTGCCGGAGGACGAGATCGCGCCGGAGATCGGCCGCAAGCTGGACGCCATCGCGCGGGTCGCGGCCGCCGCGAGCCCCGCTCCGGAACCTTGACCGGCGTGATCGGGGATCCGTCAGATCGCGGTGAACGTCACCTGCGGTGGACGTCACCTTCGGTGGACGCTCCCGGCTCGGACGCGCAGGATGGCGTCATGGGTGTACTGGACACATTCTCGCTGCGCGGCAAGACGGCGGTGGTGACCGCAGGGGCGGGGCCGCTGTTCGGCAGCAGCATCTCGGAGGCGCTGGCGGAAGCCGGGGCGCGCGTGATCACCGCATCGCGGTCCTCCGAACGCAATCGGGAGTACGCGGCGGCGCTGGCCCGGCAGACCGGCGCCGAGGTGCACGGCATGGAGCTGGACATCGGCGACCCGGCGGCGATCGAGCGCTTCCACGGCGAGGTCATCGACCGCTTCGGGAACGTCGAGGTGCTGGTCAACAGCGCGCTGGTGCGCGATGCGACCGCCGGCAGCTTCGAGACGCAGACCGTCGAGAACTGGCAACGGTCGGCAGCCGGCGACATGGTGGGGCTCTACGCCATCTGCAAGGCGTTCATCGGCTCCATGGTCGTCGCCGGGGGCGGCAGCATCATCAACATCTCCAGCATCTACGGCGTGGTCGGCAACGATCCGTCGCTGTACGAAGACACGGAAATGGTGCAGCCGCCCAGCTACAACTTCGTCAAGGCCGGCATGATCAACTTCACCCGCTACGTGGCCAATTACTACGGCAAGCAGGGGGTGCGCGCGAACTGCATCTCGCCCGGCGGCTACCACACCGGGCAGGCCGGCCCGTTCGTGGAGCGCTACAACAAGCGGGTCCCCATGGGCCGGATGATGGACAACGAGGACCTCAAGGGCGCCGTGGTGTTCCTGGCCTCGGACGCGTCCGCGTATGTGACCGGCCACAACCTCCTGGTCGACGGCGGCTTCACGACGATCTGACGCGCGCCGCCTGCGGCGCTACCCGAACCAGATGCCCAGGTACTTGGTGAACCAGAACAGCCCAATGTAGGTGCCGACGCCGGCCGCGACCAGGACGGCGAGCATGCGCCACGATCGGCGGGCTCCCGCCAGGGTGCACCTGCCCCGTCTGCGCAGGTACAGGACCACCGCGATCGCCGCCACGGCCAGGCCGAAGGCACGGAAGAACCAGGCGTAGCCGTAGTAGAGGGTGTCGCCCAGGGTGACCGCCTCCGCCGCGGTGGCGATGCCGAGCAGCACGAGCACCACCGGCGACACGCAGCACATGATGCCGGCCAAGCCGGATAGCAGGCCGAACTTGATGCCCTTCGTGACTTCGCGCCCGTGACCGGCGGCCTCGGCGCTCATCGCTCCATCTCAGGCCGCGCGGATCTCGGCGATCACCGGGGCGTGGTCGCTGGCGATCATCCCGTCCTTCTTCTTGCGGTAGTCGCGGTCGATCGTGACCGCGGCGGTCCGCTCCGCGACCGGCGGCGTCGCGAGCAGCAGATCAATGCGCAGGCCCAGGTTCTTGTGGAAGTTGCCGGCGCGGTAGTCCCACCAGGAGAACTGTTGGAGCTCGGAGTTCAGAGCGCGAAACAGGTCCACCGTGCCCAGGCCGAGCAGCGTCTGGAAGCGCCCGCGCTCCTCCGCCGTGTGAAAGATCTTCTCGTGCCACGTCTCCTCGTCCCAGGTGTCGAGGGGGGCCGGGCAGAGGTTGAAGTCGCCGCCGATCACCAGTGACCGATCGGGACGCGCCGCACGTTCCGTGTAGCTCACCAGTCCGTCCAGGAACGCCAGCTTGTGCCCGAACTCCGGGTGTTCGACGGCGCGGCCGTTGGGGACGTACACCGACGCGCAGTCAAGGGCCCCGATCCCGTCGACCTCGACCCGCGCGCCGATCAGCCGCGCTCCCTGCTCCTCCAGCCCCGGCAGGCCTCGCGCAGTGACCTCCGCGTCCCGCACCGTCTCCTCCCGCGTGAGGACGGCCACGCCGTTCCAGCTCTTCTGCCCGTGCACCAGCGCCCGGTACCCGGCTTCGCGCAGCTCGTCGTGCGGGAAGCGGTCGTCGGACAGCTTGAGCTCCTGCAGCAGCGCGATGTCCGGGCCGCGCGCTGCAAGCCAGTGCTGGACGAAGCCCAGCCGTGCCTGCATGCCGTTGATGTTCCAGGTGGCGATGGTCATGGCGCGACGTCAGCCGCCCGTTTCCCAGCCAGCCTCGGCCAGCGCGGCGAGCCCGTAGTCGAATTCGCTCCGGATGTGCGGGATGTCCGGCATCCGGTACTCGAAGTCGAGCGACACGGTGCCCTGGTAGCCGGCCCGCTGCAGGGCCTCCCGGAACGCGCCGAAATCGACGGTGCCGCGGCCTGGGGTCAGCTCCAGGTCCTGGCGGAAGTCCTGCGTGTCGCTGCCGGCGCTGTCGCGCAGGTGCACGTGGCGCAGGCAGTCGCCCAGGAAGCCGATCAGGTCGTCCAGGTCGTAGCCGATGACGCCCCAGTGGCTGGTGTCGACCGTGGCGCCGAGGGCGGGGTGGTCGACCTCCTCGAACATCGCCTTGACGTGCTCGACCGAGTCGGTGATCTGGAACAGGTGCGGGACTTCCAAATGGATGTGCATCCCCAGATCGGCAGCGATCCCCGCTTGTTCCCGGAACGCCCGCGCCGCCGACCGCATGTGCCGGAGCCACTCGCGCTCCTCGAGCTGGCGCCGCGCCGTGCTCATCGTCACCGTGCGCGCCCCCAGGTGGGAAGCCAGCTCCAGGTACCAGCGGCCGTGCGCGACCGCCTCCCGGGCATCGGCGGATTCGGTGTAGTCGAAGAAGCGGTGCCGCCCGTCGGGCTCCCACCGTCCGAGCGAGATGTTGCACGCGATCGGCCTCACGGCGTGCCGGTCGAGGGCTTCGGCCACCGACGCAGGGGTGGTGTCCGGGTAGGGGAGGTGCACGCAGAAGGTGCCCATGTGGCTGATCTCGACCTCGCGGAAGCCCGCTTCGGCCAACTGGGCGAGCGCGGTCTCCAGCCCGTACGCGGAGAAGCCGAGGGTGGTAGCGGCGTGGATCTTCATCATCCTGCATAATGATGCGAATGGAGGACCGATGCTAACCCTGTTTGCCGAGCTCACCCGTGAAGAGGCCGCCGAGCGCGCCGCCGATTCGTTGGCGGTCGTGCCGACGGCGTCGATCGAACAACACGGGCCGCACCTGGCCGTCGTCACCGACACCCTGCTGGTGACCACGGTCGCCCGCCGCAGCGCCGAGGCGACCGCCGCTTCCGTGGTGGTCACACCCACGGTCTGCTACGGGAACTCGCACCATCACCGCCCTCATCCCGGCGTGCTGTCGCTGCAATCCGACGCGTTCCTGGCCACCACCCGCGACGTGATCGAGGGGCTGAGCCTGTCCGGCTATCGGCGGATCCTGCTGCTGAACGGCCACGGCGGCAACACCGCCGCCAACCAGGTCGCCGCGCAGGATGCGGTCAACCGCTACGGGCTTCCCGGCAAGGTGCACGCGGCCGCCTACTGGGACGTGGCGCGCGCGGCCCTGGTAGCCGACGGCCTGGAGAACGACCGGCTCCCCGGCCATGCCGGCCATTTCGAGACCGCCATGGTGATGGCGATCCGGCCGGAGCTGGTCCGGCCGGAGGTGCTGGATGATCTGCCCGCCGTCGATCGCGAGCGGATCGGCCTGCCGGCCGGCAAGCCCGGCACCATCGCGCAGCAGAACCGTGACTGGGGGACCGGCCCCGGTTATACCGACGACCCGGCGTCCGCCACGCCGGAGGCGGGCAGGCGCTACCTGCAGGTCATCATCGAACAGGTGAGCAAGCTGTACGCCGGCCTCTGAGGCGGCGGGCGCGGCGCCGTCGGAGCCGGACGGCGCCGCGCGCCGTTCAGCGCTACGCGCGGGTCTCCGAGTCGCCGTTGTCCCGCTTGGTCTCCGGGCGCTTGAACAGCCCGTCCAGCGTGTCCTTGATCGAGTCGATCCCGTCCCACACGGTCGTCTTGGCCTTCTCGAACCCGTCCTTGTAGCTGTCGGCCGCTTCCTGGAAGTCGGCGGCCGCGTCGTCCGGCTCCTGGCCGCGCCGCACGTAGTCGCCGTCCAGGATCTTCCGGTAGGAGCCCGCGTCGACCCAGGTCTTGAGCTCGGTGAGCCGCAGCACCGCGAACGGGTGGCGCTGGCCGAGCAGGTTGAGGATCTTGTAGACCTGATCCAGGAAGCCGCTGTCCTTGCGGTACTCCTCCGCCTGCTCGAAGAAGGCGCCGACGTTGAGCTGGGTGGTGTCGCCGCCGCCGGCCAGCTTCATCAGCAGATCGTAACTGCCGCCGGTCTCCTGGCAGACCAGCAGTCCGGCGCGGTCGGCGCTCAGCTCGCTCTTGCGGTCCCACTCCAGCAGCGCCAGCAGGATCGGCAGCACGATGAGCTGACCGATCCGCACGTACGACAGCGACACCTGCAGGAGCATGGCCAGCAATGTCTTGTAGAGGGCATGCCCGCTCACGCAGTGGCCCAGCTCATGGCCGATCACCGCGATCAGCTCGTCGTCGCTCATCGTTTCGACGATGGAGCTGGTGAGGGTCATGAACGGATTGTCCACGCCGATGATGCTGCCGTTCAGGATCGGATACTGCACGATGTACAGTTCCGGAGTGCGTTCGGCGTCCAGGCAGGCGCTCGCCTCCTGCAGCAGGACGTTGATGCGCGGAAACTGCCGGTCGTTGACGCGCACCGCGGAGGCGAGGTGCAGGAGGCGCAGCGAACGCTCGGTCGTGGACCCGATGAACTTGCGCAACAGCTCGTCGAATCCGGGGATCTTCTTCAGCGCGTTCAGCGCCGCACGGTCCGCGGGATGCTCCCAGGTGCGGGAGCTGATCTCGGGAAAGGCGCGTTTTCCAGCGCGGCCCCGCGTAGTGACTTCGGTGCTGCCTTGCTCGGCCATGGACTCCCCCTACCGCGCCGGGCCGGCACGGGTACCGCAAACGTACGCCCGGCCGCAGGAGCGGGCAACCATCACGGTGTACACTCCCGCGGATGGCGACCGACACATCCACCGGCGGGCTCACCGGGGTCCGCAACCGCTTCGGGGACTTCATCATCGACGCCGGCAGCCTGCCTCAGTCGGCGTCCGAGTTCGAGGAGCAGCTCGGCTGTGTGCTACCGGGCTGGCGCGCGGGGCACAAGGTGCTGTGGCTGGAAGTGCCGCTGCAGGCGGCCGCGCTGATCCCGGTCGCGGTCGGGGCCGGCTTCCTGTTCCACCATGCGCGGCCGAAGGCGGTCACGCTCACGCTGGCGCCCACACCGGACAGCTTCGTCTATGCCGACGCGTCGCACTACGTCGGTGCGGGCGGCGTGGTGATCGACGAGCGTCGCCGGGTGCTGGTGGTCAGCGAGCGCTTCCGGGGCGACATGAGCCGGCCCTACTACAAGCTCCCCGGCGGGTTGCTGCACCATCGAGAGGACTTGGCCGACGGGGTGACGCGCGAGGTGCTCGAGGAAACCGGCGTGCGCACCCGTTTCCTGGCGATCAACTCCGTGCGGCACCGCCACACCGGTGCGTTCGGTCACTCCGATCTGTACATCGTCTGCCGGCTGGCGCCGCTCACCCGGGAGATCGTCATCCAGGCGGCCGAGATCGAGGAGTGCTTCTGGATGCCGGTCGACGACTACCTCCGCTCGGAGGACGTGCACGACTTCAACCGCCGCATCGTCCGCGACGCGCTGGCCAATCCCGGTCTGCCGCACTCGGGCATCGTGCCGGACGCGGAGGTGTTCATGGCGGACGGGACCGCCGCGGCATCGGCGGACCGGTGAGCGCCTGATCGCTGCAAGCTACCCCTTCACCGAACCGATCATCGCCCCTTTGACGAAATACCTCTGCAGGAAGGGATAGAGCAGAAGGATCGGCGCAGTTGCGACCATGGTCGTGGCGAACTTGATGGTGTCCGCGATGTTCTCGTGATCACCCATGGACCCGGCATCCCCGCCGCCCATCATCGTATCGGCAGAGTTGGCTATGAGGATCTCGCGCAGAATCAACGAAATCGGATACTTGATGCGGTCTCGGAGAAAGATCATCACGTAGAAGTAGCCGTTCCAGCGCCCGACGCCGTAGAACAGCACCATGGTCGCGACTACGGGCGTGGCCACCGGGAGAATAATACGGAACAGAATCGTGAAGTCGTTGGCGCCGTCGATCTTCGCAGACTCTTCCAGGCTGTCCGGGATGGCCATGAAATAGGTGCGCATGATGATCAGGTTGTAGGCGCTGATCGCGAACGACAGGATTACCGCCCAGTGGCTGTTCAACAGGCCGAGCGAGCGCACCGTCAGGTAGAACGGCACCAGGCCCCGCTCGAACAGTAGCGTGACCACCGCCATCATCATGATCACCGGCTTCCAGTAGAGGTTCTTCCGCGACAGGACGTAGGCGGCAAAGCTGGTCAGCAGCAGGTTGACCGCCGTGCCGACCGCAACCAGGTGCACCGAGTTGACGAACCCGCGCAGTACCATCGGGTTGTTGAACACCAGCCGGTAGGCGGTACCGCTGAAGCCCAATGGCGCGGCCAACGGCCCGGTATGCGCCATCAGCCGATAACCGTCGCTCAGCGACGCGACCAGGACGTAGTACAGCGGGTAGAGCATGATGACGCACAGCCCGATGAGGAACACCCCGTTGACGGTGTCGAATACCAGGCTGCCGATCGCGCGTTTGTGTACCGCCATCAGGGACGCTACCAGAGGCTCGTGTCGTTGACGCGGCGGCTGATCGCGTTGGCCATGACCACCAGCGCCAGATTGATGAGGGAGTTGAACAGACCCACGGCGGTGCCGTAGCTCCACCCGAATTCCAGCAGCCCCTTGCGGTAGACGAACGTGGAGATCACGTCGGCCGTCTCGTAGACCGACGGGTTGTACAGCAGGATGATCTTCTCGTGACCGACGGTCATGAGCTGACCCAGCCGCAGGATGAGCAGCACGACGATGGTCGGCGCGATCGAGGGCAGCGTGATGTGACGGAGCTGGCGGGACCGGTTTGCGCCGTCGATGGTGGCGGCTTCGTAGAGCTGCGGGTCGATGGCCGACAGCGCCGCCAGGTAGATGATGCTGCCCCAACCGACCTCCTGCCAGATGCCGCTGCCGATGTAGAAGCCGCGGAAAAAGCGCGGATCCTGGAAAAAGGGGATCGGCGCTGCCCCCAACAAGCCGCGGATGTCGTTGAACAGGCCGCCGTTCCGCGAGAACTCCAGCAGCAGGCCGCAGACCACGACCAGGGAGATGAAGTGCGGCAGGTAGGTAAGGCTCTGCACGGCACGCTTGAACGTGCCCTTGCGCACCTCGTTGATGAGCAGGGCCAGGATGATCGGTGCGGGGAATCCCCAGAGCACGCTGAGGACGCTGATCAGGATCGTGTTGCGAATGATGCGTACGGCGAAGTAGGACTGGAAGAAGTCCTGGAAATATTTCAGACCGACCCACGGGCTGCCGAAGATCCCCAGGGCCGGCGTGTAGCGCTTGAAGGAGATGACCAGCCCGAACATGGGCGCGTAGTAGAAGATGAGGAAGAACGCCACCACCGGCGCCGCCATCAGATACACGGTGCGGTTCCGTACGAAATCCTTCCGGATCATCCTTCCGTAGCCGGCACCGAGGAACCTCGGGCGGGCCAATAGTCCAGGCGCTGCCGTACTCTCGCGTTTCGCCATCGCGTCACTCTCCAGCAAGGAAACGAGCGACCCGGCATTGTGCCGGGCCGCTCCTAGTATCGCACAGGGTGCCTGCCGTCAAACGCGGCCTGCCGTCAAACGCGGTAGGCGTCAGCGCGCGTTGTATCGGTCTATGCCTGCCTGCTTGATTTCGACGGCGCGTTCGATGCCCATCTGCTGCAGCCGGTTCTGGTACGCGCCGAAGTTGGACAGCGGCTCCTGGCCGGTGATGAACTTGACGACCATCTCGTCGACATAGGTGTTGATGTCGCTCAACATCTCGGCCAGCTCCTCCGCTTCATCCGGCGTGGCCGTAACCGCCGGGAGCTTGTGCAGCGCCGCTTCGGTCTGTCCCCAGATCTGGACCGCGTGCCGCTGCTGCGGCCGCCGTGCATACTGATACATGTAGCGCCGGTCCTGAACGATCGGGCCGGAATAGAAGGCGCGGGTGTAGAGTCCGCCCATCTGCGCAAGGGTCCTGCCGTCGGCATCGGCGTTCATGACGTCGGTGTAGACCGGCCAGCGCTCGCCCTCGAATCCCGGGTAACTGGTGGACCACTCGTAACTGTCGCCCTCCAGGCCGAAGTTGAACAGGACGTGACCTTCCTCGCCATAGGCGAAGTCCGCGAACTGCGCGGCCAGCTCCACGTCGCGGGCCTGGGTGGTGATGGCCATACCCGAGCCGGGCAGGGGATTGTCGCGCTGTCCGAAGAACGGCGTGTCGCCCTCGTTGATGACCGGATACTGGGCGGCGACGATGTCGAAGGTGCCCTCGCCGCCATTGGCGTCCAGGTAGGCGCCGATGCCTGAGCCGGTGTAGGAGAGCCACGCCCCGGTCGCGCCGTTGAGGATCTTGGCGTCGAAGGTGTTGCGCTCGTTGCTGAACGATTCGGGGTCCACCAGACCCTGGTCGAACCAACCCTTGAAGAAGGTGAGAAACTCCGCGAACTGGTCCTCATACGGGCCGTAGTGCACCTGTCCCCCGTCGTCCCGGTAGAAGTCCCAGATCGTCCCGAACGGCTGGATGAAGGCGCTGCGGTTGATGCCGCGACCGCGGTTGTTGGCGGTAAAGGTCAGCGGGTACTCGACCAGGCCCGCGGACTTGAAGCTGGTCAGCACCAGTTCCCACTCGGCGAGCGTTTCCGGCACCTCCAGGCCGAGTTGATCGAGCCAGTCGCGGCGGAGCTGCGGACCGAAGAACACCATCAGGTAGTCGTCGCCGCGAATGAACGGGAACATGTACAGCGTTCCGGTGTCGGTCTTGGCGGCCTTGAGCCACTCGGGGTTCTTGGCGAACAGCGCGCTCAGGTTGGGCGCGTGGTCGTCCATCACGTCGTTCAGACGGATGATGACGCCGTCGGATATCGCCTTCTCCGGACCGCCGGGATAGCTGCTCGACCACTGGGAGAAGATCATGTCCGGCAGATCGTTGGACGCGATCATCAGGTTGAAGCTCTCCTGCTCCTGGCCCTGTGCCGGATGGATCCAGGTCACGTCGACGCCGGTGCGGCGCATCACCTCCTGGTAGAGCGGCGTTTCCGCCAGGCTCGGCACGGAAACGGCGGCGTTGTACCACAGTCCCTCCCAGATGGTGAGCTCTCGTGGCTCCTCGGCGGCACTCTCCTCGGACGGAGCTCCGAATGCGAAAACGGCGACGCTCAGAGCCGCCGCGACGATGAACATTCTCCTCATGACAACCTCCAGTGGTGCGTGAGTGTCGAACGGTTCATGGTCCCTTCCCCGGCTCTGCCTGTAAATCGCGGAGTCGGCACATGCGTCGCTCAAAGCGGAGGTTTCGGTGTCGTGTTTGGCACGTCCGTCGCGGATCGCGAAGCCTTGCGTTCAGACCGCGTGCTCAGACCGCGTGCTTCTGCAGCGTCGCCTTGTACTCGCCGGGAGTGACCCCCTCGTTCGTCTTGAAGCCGCGGATCAGGGCGTTGCTGTCGGCGAACCCGATCCGATCGGCGACTTCCCGCACGGTGAGCTCCGTCGTCTCGATCAGCCGCTTTGCCTTGGCGACACGCAGGTTCTTGATATAGCTGCTGATGCCGATGCCGAACTGTTCGCGGAAGAAGCGTGCGATGTAGGCGCTGTTGCGGTGCACGTGGCCGGCGATTGCCTCCGGGCCGAGGTTGCGTTCGTCGCAGTGCTCTTCGATGTACTCCACGATCGCCTGCCGCAGGTGCTCGGTGTGCGAGGTGCGCCGGGCGTGCACGTGGCGGCATACCTCGGTAAGGATGGTCGTCATCTCTTCCTGCAACCCTTCGAGAGAGCGGCAGGCGGTCAGTCGCGACACCGGCTGCATACGCGCCCAGAACTGCGCGTCCTGGTCGCCGGCGTGCAGCGACTCGATCGTCTTGATCATGGTCGAGATCAGGTCGAACATCAGGCAGCGCGCCATCTCCATCGACAGCCGCGCCTGGGCGAAGTTGTCGGCGTAGATCGATTCGAGGATGGCGCCGGCGGCGGCATCGTTGCCGGCCTTGATCGAGTTGATCAGCCGCATCTCCTCATCGAGCGGAAAATGGTAGGTGTGGCCGGCGGTGATGACGTCGGGAAAGCGAATGGGACTCGAGCTTCCCTTGACCAGGCGGTAGGCGAGCGCGGCGCGCGCTTCCCCCAGCAGGGACGAGATTTCGGCCAGCGGATGCGCGTCGCTCACGCCCATGGCCGACGTGACGCCGAGATGCTTCTCCAGACGTCCCTTTATCTGGGCAAGCATGTCGGTCATCAGCGTCAGATCCGGCCGCACCGTGCTCATGAGAAGGCCCGTCGCGCCGTCGAGGTCGTGCACCGCGAGGATCTGCACCTCCGGGGGTCGCGGGAAGCCGTCGAGATGGGTTTCGACCGACTCCCGTGACACCCGGCTGGGCTGGTCGATCTCCACCAGGGCGAGGTACAGGCTCTGGTGGGTGAACGTGAAGCCGAAGCGCCGCAACTGCGCCTCGATGGCGGCAGCCGGTTGGGCTCCGTCACGCAGCAATCGCCGGACATAGCTCTGCAGCAGCAGCGGCCGCGACCTGGTCAGCTCCTGGCGCAGCCGGCGATCCTCGCTCAGGGTGCTCTGAACGGAACCGGTGATCAGCGCGAACTCGTCGGATTGCAGGGTCAAGGTGCCGTTCGCGTCCGGCTTCACCAGCGTGATCAGATCCTGGATCGGCCGGTACCGCATCGACGCCATCCAGTATATGAGCAGTCCGCCGATGATCACGCAGACGACCAGCGCCAGGATCGTGTACCGGTACAGACCGGCAAACCGCTGGGCGTACAAGTCGCCCGGAACCAAGGAGACGTAGTAAAGTTCGACGATGTCGGACGGCAGCGCCCTGGCGGCATAGATCGTCTCGCCCAGCGTGACCCGGTCGAGTACACCCGTCGCGAGCACTCGGGCGCCCGCTTCCTCGATCTCCGCAAGGTGCACCACGTTGTGCGACGAGGCGATGACGCCCAGCTCGGGGTGGTAGACAAGCTGCAGCGAATCGGGCGTCCAGGCGGTTTCCGCAAAGATTCGCTGGAACAGATCCCGCTCGATGTGAACGACCAACCAGCCGTGGGGAGAGCCGCTGCGCTGCCACGCCGGCAATGGGGTGACCATCTCCACCGTGTCGTGAACCACATCGGCGAGGCTCATGCTTTGCGAGGGACGGAAGCGCGGTCGGGTGACATCGGGGAAGGACCCGAGCCAGGCGTCGTAGTCGGTGTCCAGCAGCGGTCTCTGCGCCATCTGATAGTTGGCGGTGGTGAAGTAGCCGCGCGGCGAGATCACCATGTCGAGCTTCGGAAGATAGACGTAGACGTCGGTGCTGCCGGTGCTGGAGGTGTCGTAGTCGAACAGATCGCTGGCAATCCGGTACGCGCGGTAGTACTCGTCATGGGAAACCGGCCGCGACTCGAACAACATGCCGCCGAGCGTGCCGTGGTTGGCGACGATGTAATTGAGCTGGGCGACGTCGCTCATGATGGTGTCGAGATAGGACTTCATCTGCTGCAGGAGCAGCTCGTTGGCGCGGCTTGCCTCCTGGGTGAGGATCGAGCGCGCGCGGCTGAACACCGCCGAGCTGAAGATGACCGGGACGACGAGAATCAGCAGGAACGAGAGCAGGTAGGTGTAGAACAGCCGGCCTTTGTGACGTGACCCTTGCATACGCGGCTCCATCGAGTTTGCCGAGCACCGCAGTGCATCCCGAAACGTCCGCCGGCGCAGGAATCGATCGCTGTGGCGCGACAATCAGGATGAGTATCGATGTCGCGGCGGCGCTAAGCGTGGGCCTAAGCCGGTTAGTTGTGCAAGGGGCCGCTACGGTGAGGTCGGGTCGGGGCGGTCAGGAGGGTTTGAGGCCGCTGCGGCCCACCACGCTGCAGATCGGGCAGTCGGCGGGCCGGTGGCGGCGAGCCGGGCAGTAAGTGCGGCCGAAGATGATGATCTGCAGGTGCAGGCGGCTCCACAGCCGCTGCGGGAAGGTGCGCTTCAGGTCGCGCTCGGTGCGCGCGACGCCGCGGCCCGGGGAGAGCCCCCAGCGGTACGCCAGGCGGTGGATGTGGGTGTCCACCGGGAAGGCGTCCGCTCCGAACGCCTGCGCCAGCACGACCTGCGCGGTCTTGGGCCCCACTCCGGGCAGGGATTCGAGCTCCTCCTGGGTCCGTGGCACCTGACCGGCATGGCGTTCCAGCAGAATCCGGGAGGTCTCGCTGATGTTGCGCGCCTTGCTCGGCGCCAGCCCGCACGGCCGGATGATGTCTTGGATCGCGGCGACCGGCAGGGCAGCCATGGTCGTGGGGGTGGCGGCCCTGGAGAACAGCTCGGGGGTGATCTGGTTCACCTTGGCGTCGGTGCTCTGCCCGGACAGAATAACCGCCACCAGCAGGGTGAACGGGTCCTGGTGCCGGAGCGGGATCGGCACGTCGCCGATCAGGCCGTCGAGCGTTTCGACGATGAAGGCGGCTTTGGCGGTGCGGCTGCGCCGGTCGACCGGCATGTTCCGCGGCGCGTCCATGACGCTCACGCTGCAGACTCTCGCGGGGACGCCCGCTCGGCGTGGCGGTGGCGGTGGTGAGCTGCGCACAGCAACGAAGTGCGGGCGCCTGGCGGCTGCGCCGGCCCGATCACTGGCGAAGACGCTCGACGGTCCGGGTCCCGCTGCGTCGTCGCCGGCGATCCGACGGTCCCAGTCGGCTGCGCTGACCGCTTCGGCGCCGAAGTCGCTTGAGATTCCGCGTCCCGTTGCGCATTCGCCGAAGAACGGCCGGTGCCGGCCGGCTGCACGGCCTGCTTCGGCGCCGAAGTTCGGTCGGCGCCCGCAGGAGCGCTGCAAGTACGCCGACCGCGCCGCGGCCGGCCTGGGTCGTGGCGGTCGAGCCCCTCCTGGACCAGGCGCCCGACGAGTTGCCCCAGGGTCATGTGCGAGTCGACGTGCGACAGCAGCCCCTTGAGCTGCTCCAGCCCGCGCTGGCACTCCGCGTCGATCACCGCCTTCATCTCCCAGCGATCCCGGCCCAGCGGCCGCACTCGGTCGGCCGGCACCGCCATCTCAAGTATTTGGGTCAATCTATGCAGCTTCTCTTCGCTGCTCTGACGGCCGTGCTACCGGGGCGCCGGAGCAGGCCGCCAGTGCGGCCAATCCCAGGATCTCACCGTTCGTCCGCTCGTTCCGCGGCGATCAGGCGGCTAGCGCTCACACCCTCGGGCAAACGGGGGCTCGGCATGGCCAACAGTTCCTCCACGTCGCAGGGCGCCGCCGGTGGATCAGCGGGTCCTCCACGTATGAGATCCGCAGCAGCCTGACCATCGCCATGGCTGCGGCGATCCACGGCCGGGTCCGGGTCGTTACTGCCGGACATGGGCCCAATGGACGTTGAGATCGGTGGCGGCCGAGCCGGCGTAGAACGCCAGCAGGATGTCGTCGCCGATCCGCGCCGCGGCCGGGTGGCCGAAGGTCCAGACCGCCATGTCCTCCCAGAGCTCGGCGTAGGCGCCATCGGTGCGGTTGTCCGTCGCGACGGGATGCTCGTAGACGACCAGCTCCTCGTCGCCGTCCCAGGTGGCACCCTGATCGGGAGAGGCGATCAGGCGCATGGAGCAGGGCGGGTGCCGGTGGACGTAGAACAGCGCCAGGCGTCCGTCGGGAAGATTCAGCGGCGCGGCGATCTGGCCCGCTATGCCGGTGGGGCGCGGTGTCTCCCAGGTGCGGCCCGCTCGATCGCCTGCCGCCACGTGGATGTCGATGTCGCGTTCTCCCGGCCGGTCGTAGGTCCAGAACGCGGCCATCAGGCGGTTGGAGTCGGGGTCTCCGACTTGGCGCTGGTCGTAGTAGTACAGGGTGTCGTCGGGATGGCGCGCCACCACGGCAGGGTCGCCGAAGGTGAGTCCGTCCGAGCTGAACAGCGCGCCGGCGGTGTGGTTGCTCGGGCCTCCGGGATGGTCAGGCTCCTGCATCTCGAAGGTGGCGGTCCAGCCGCCGGCCGATCGCAGGATCGCTCCGGACAGCACCGGATGGGCGGCGCCGCCGGTGTCGACCTCCCGGTGGTCGCTCCAGACCGTTCCGCCGTCGCGGGAGGTGGCGGCCAGGATGCGTGACGGCGGTATCGCGTCGTCTTGGGGCGAGTACAGGCCGCCCGCGGTGCGGTCGATCCAGGTCAGCAGCGCGGTGAGCGTGCCGTCCGCCGCCTCGGTGAGCTCGGCGGCTCGGATCTCGCCGGCGACGCCCTTCCAGGTGGTCCGGAACCCGTCCGAGATCTCGGTCCAGGTGCGACCGCCGTCGTCGCTCGCCGATACGCAGCAGGTTCCGTCCTGCGACATCTTGTCGGTGCCGCGGCGGTAGGTGGCCAGGATCCGACCTCCGCGAACACGCGCGAGCGATACGCTCATGTGGCTGCGCCGATCGGAGCGAAGCGACGCGTCGACGATCAGCCCGCGATCCGCTAAGCGCACCGGTGCGCCTCGATTCTCGGCTGCGTGCTGGTCATCGTGCGGCGGGAACTATAGCATCGCCGCCACGGCGGGGAGGCGAAGACATGGAGGCGGCGACTTTGGGCGGCGGGTGTTTCTGGTGCGTGGAGGCTGTCTATCAGCGCATCACCGGGGTACGGCGGGTGATGTCAGGCTACGCCGGAGGCAACCAGCGAAACCCCACCTACGAGGCGGTGTGCACGGGCAGGACCGGCCATGCCGAGGTGGTGCAGATCGAGTTCGACGAGCATACGCTTTCCTATGCGGACATCCTGAAGGTCTTTTGGCAAGCCCACGATCCGACGACGCTCAACCGCCAGGGCGCGGACGTGGGAACGCAGTACCGGTCGATCATTTGCTACCACGACGACCGCCAGCACGAGGTCGCCGTGCGCTCCAAGGAGCAGGCTGCAGCGAAGTTTCGGAAGGCGATCGTCACGGAGATCGTGCCCCTGGAAGCGTTCTATCCGGCCGAGCGCCACCATCAGAACTACTACAACCAGAATCGCCGCGCCGGTTATTGCCGCGTCGTGATCGCTCCGAAGCTCAGCAAGCTGGGGATGCCGTCGTAGCGAGCTGGCCCTCAACAGGCGCTCCGAAACCGCTCGACTCTATTCCTGTCGCGCGCGAGCGCCCAGCGAGCTCAAGGAAGGGACGGCGTGCGCCGTGGCGCCCGCCGTCCCTTCACCACCCCTCGGAGCCGATCAGTTCGTCGGCATCTGCAGCGCGCCTGAGAGGATGTCCTCCACCAGCGGAGCCTTCTGCAGCTCGTCGATGACTTCCTGGCCGCCGTTGGCCAGCCACTGCTCGACGAACCCGGGCCATTCGGCGTCGATGTCGATCGAGCTGTCCGTCACCCACGTCCACCAGGTCTCCTCGCGGAAGGCCTGCAGATTGCCGCCGTAGCGAGACCAGAGCTTGACGTAGTCGGTGCGGTTGAAGATGTCCTCGCGGTGGTCGCGCACGGCGATCTTCATCATGTACGGCTCGCGCACGAGCATCGCCCAGTTGATGCCCTGCCCCGGGCCGATGGTCGCACCGCCGGCGGCCTCGATCGGGATCCCGTTCTTCATCTGCGGGCACATCCAGAACCCGTCGTGCCAGCTATAGGCGTTGTAGGCGATGCCGACCCCGTCCGCGCCGCGCTCGGCGCCCGGAACCGCCTGTGTCTGGCCGACGGAGCAGTTACCGGGCGTACCCGCCCAAGTGTAGTGCGTACCCTCGAAGCCGTATCCGGAGATCAGGACGCCCTCCGGGTCGTGATTCAGGTAGTCGTAGATCTCCAGGATACGCGCCAGCTTCTCGTCGGAGACGCCGGTCTTGACGCCGAAGCCCTCGTGCGGGTTGAGCACCGTGGCACGGTTGTCCCACTGGCAGCGCATCTCACCCGTGGGGCCGTACGCCGGCAGCATGTTCACGAAGCGTGCGTCGGGCACCGCATCCGCGCGGATTATCGTGCAGTCGTCGTTGCCGCCCGTGAAACCTGCCAGACCACACGGACCGCGCGCCCACATGCCGACCAGACCCGCACGTACCTGCTGGCGCCATTCGTTGCGGCCCACCGCGGGCAGCGCCGGATCCAGGATGCCGTCGGCGAACCAGCGCTGCAGGATCTTCAGCGCCTCACGCGACTGTGAGGCGATGTCGACCTTGACGGTCAGGCCGGTGTCGAAGTCCAGGTAGTTGTCGACGTCGTTCACGCCGTAGGCCCAGAACGGGACCGCGGGGCCGGAGTGGTACAGCCACTCGCGTCCCTGGAAGCCGCCGCTATCGCCGACGGTGCCGTATGGAATCTCATCCCGCTTGCCGTTGCCGTTGAAGTCGGCATCGCGGAAGCCATACATGGCCGCTTCCATCTCGTCCCAGTCGAAGTGGCCAGCCCACCAGAAGTAGGTGTCCGGCGCCGTCGGCGCGCCCAGATCGATCTTCTCGCCGGCGCGATCGTAGCCCGGCGCCTTGGGATCCAGCTCGAACGGGTCGATGCCGATCTTCTCCAGCCAGTCCAGGCGCATGGTCAGGACGGCGTCGCAGTGGTGCTGGTAGTGCTCACCGCGCGGGATGTTCAGGTATTCGTCGGTCGATCCCGGCGCCAGGCTCACGCCCCACGCCAGCGGTCCCTGCTCGCTCCGATAGGCGGAGTGCAGCGGCGCGTAGGTCTCGATCATGTCGCGCGGAATGGTGCGAAAGGCGCCCTTGTGGTACCAGTCGACCATGTCCACCCAGGTGTAGAACGCCTCCGGGTATTCGCCGGAGGACATGAAGAGCTGCTTGGCTTCCTCGTCCGACAGCGACACGCCCTTGGTTTCGAGGGTGACGTTGAACTTCTCCTCGATGTGGCGCTGGACGGGGTTGCCCTCTTCGGCCTGAAACGAGGTCAGACCGCCCCACGAGATGTCCATCTGCTCGTCGGTGGTGAACGAGAGCCGGTCGGTCTGGCCCTCGGCGAACGCCCAGCCCGCTAGCAAGAGCAGTCCGAGCGCGATCGCAAGTGATTTCCGTAGCATGCGTTCTCCTTGTTGATCGTGCGTTGCACGTCGTTCGTCGTTCCCCGGCGGCGGCCCGGGCCGGGTCCGGTGCGCACGGTTAGAGTAACGGCGCGCGAACCTTCTGTCGCGATCGCCGGCTCATCCTTTCAGCGATCCCAGCATCACGCCCTTGGCGAAGTACTTCTGTATGAACGGGTAGATGAAGATGATGGGCCCGACGGTGATGACGATGGTGGCCGCCTGCACCGCCTCCGGCGGGAACGGCTCGATGTCGATGCCGGCCAGACGCATCTGCTCCCAGTAGTCCTGCAGCACCGTGACGCGCAGGTCGGCCAGCAGGTCGCGGATCATGAGCTGCAGCACGCGCAGCTTCTTGCTCGGCGAGTAGATCATCGCGTCGAACCAGCCGTTCCAGTGAGCTACGGCCGCGAACAGGGCGATCACCGCAATCATGGGCTTGGACAGCGGGGCGATGATCCGCCACAGCACCTGCCAGTAGGAGGCGCCGTCGATCATCGCCGAGTCTTCCAGCGCCTGGTCGATGGTCATCAGGAAATTGCGGGCGATGATGATGTAGAAGACGTTGACGCCGATCACCGTCGCGGTGCCGAGCGAGATGGTCAGGATCAGCCGCGTATTCATCAGTCCCAGCCCGCGCACCAGCAGATAGGTGGGAATCAGGCCGCCGTTGAAGAACAGCGTCAGGATGTAGATGGTGGTCAGCACCCGCCGGCCAGGGAGATCGCGCTTGGACAGCGCGTAGGCGCCGGTGAAGGTGACGCACAGGATCCAGGCGCTGCCCGCCACGACGCGGAAGATGGTGTTGAAGTAGGCCAGGCCGACCCGCTCCTCCTCGACCGCGTAGCCCCACGCCTCCGTGCTGAAGCGGCCCGGAAAGAGGTGGAATCCGAGCCGGTAGATGTCCTCTGCCGAGGAGAATGACTGCACGATGATCGTCCAGAACGGGTAGATGAAGGTCAGGCTGAGCAGGAAGAACCCGCCATAGTTGCAGATGTCGAAAATCAGCCCGCTGGCCGATCGTTTTCCTATTACGGAAGGCATCGGTCCGCCCTTACCAGACCCCGTAGGCGCCGTAGCCCAGACGGCGGACCGCCCAATTGGCCAGCAGCAACACGGCCAGGCCGGCGACGTTCTGGAACAGTCCCACTGCGATCGTGTAGTCGAACTGCGCCTGCACCACGCCGGAGCGGTAGATGAAGGTGCCGAAGATGTCCACCTTGTTGATCACCGACGCGTTGGCCATGTTGAAGATCTGATCGAACTGATCGTCGAAGAGGTTGGCGACCTGCAGCAGCAGCAGGATCGTGATCACCGGCACCAGCGCCGGCAGCGTGATGTGCAGGACCCGCTGGAAGCGGTTGGCGCCGTCGATCTCGGCCGCCTCGTACAGGTTGGGATCGGCCGAGGCCAGCGCGGCCAGGTACAGGATCGTCGCCCACCCCACGCTCTGCCAGATGCCGGTGACCACCATCAGGCCGCGAATGGTGGGCTCGTGCGTCAGCCAGTTGATCGGCTCCAGCCCGAGCTGCACGAAGATCCAGGCGATCGGGCCGCGCTTGAGATTCAGGATCTGCGCGAAGATGCCGCCCAGGATCACCCAGGAGACGAAGTGCGGCAGGTAGCTCACGCTCTGCACGGTGCGCTTGTACCAGGGTGAGCGCATCTCGTTGAGGAGCAACGCCATGATGATCGGGGCGGGGAAGGCGAACAGGATGCGCAGCACGCTCAGCCAGACCGTGTTGAACAGCACCCGGCCGAAGAACGGATCGGTGACCATGCGCTTGAAATGGTCGAAATCGTTCCACTGACTGCCGATCCAGCCGTTGTGCAGGCTGAAGTCCTTGAACGCCAGGCTGAGGCCGTAGATCGGCACGTAGCGCCACAGGATCACCATCGCCAGCGATAGCGACAGCAGCAGGTAGACCGGACGCATGCGCAGCGCCCGCGCGATGGTCTGGCGGCGCAGGACGCGCCGATAGTCGGTCCCGGCGGCCCCGTCTACCGATCGACCGGCGTCGACCGTTCGCTCATCCGGCGCCATGCGTGCCATCGATCAGGAACCCACCTCGTTCTCAGGGCGAACTTCGTTCGCTTTGATGAAGTCGAAGTCGAGGTCGTCGCCGAGGCCGGGGCGCTCCGGCACGTGCACGTAGCCGTCGGCGTCCAGCGGGTCGTAGTGGGTCTTCTGCCAGGGGAAGGGGACCTCGAAGTCGCGCAGCGGATGCACCAGCCCGCGCTCGTAGTACTTGCCGTTGATGCCCATCGCGCACAGCACGTGCATGTTGTCCGGGCCGCCGCTGTGCACCTCCATGCGCATGCCGTACGCCTCGGCAAGGTGGATGGTCTTCATCATCTGCGTGACGCCGCCGGAGCCGGCGGCCGCCCGCAGCATGTCACAGCCGCCGCGCTCCGCCCACTGCACGCGCGTGAGCGCCCCGTTCTCGGCGTGCTCGGGACCGCAGATCGCCAGATCGTCGAGCTTGCTTCTGAGCCAGACGTAGCTCGCCAGCCGCGACTCGTTCATGGGCTCTTCGATCCAGACGTACCCCAGGCGCTGGCACTCCCTGGCCAGATAGAGCGCCTCGTGGCGGTCGTAGTGGTGGTGGGCGTCGAGCATCAGGTCGATGCCCGGGCCGACCGCCTCGCGCACGGCCGCGCACAGCGCCGCCTCGTGCTTGACGTCGGGCTCGGGGATGATCGGCGGCATCCAGGTGTGCAGCTTGATGGCGCGATAGCCCTGCGCGACGAGCTGCTGTGCGAACGCCGCGTACTCCTCGATGGTGCTCAGGCCGCCGGGGACGTCGTCGCCCGGCATGGTGCTGGCGTAGGCCAGCACCTTGGTGCGCGCGGCTCCCAGCATCTTGTAGACGGGGATGTTCAGCGTGCGGCCGGCCAGGTCCCACAGGGCGTTGTCGACCTGGCCGATCGCCATCTCGCCCAGGTTGGTGAGCTTGGCGATGCGCTGCATGCGCTGGTGCAGCATCTCGCGGAAGTACGGATCCTCGCCGACCAGCGCCGGCTTCAACAGGCCCTCGACCAGCTCGGGGGTGCAGCCGCCGGAGACGAAGTAGCCCTCGGCACCCTCGTCGGTGATTACCGTGAGCAGGCGGTTGGTGGCCCAGTGCTCCTCTCCGATGTGGGGATGGCCCTCGTAATCGCGGACGGTCCGGGTGCGGAAACGGAACGTGGTGAGCTTGAGGTCGGCGATCTTCATACGGAGCAGGATACAGGCTACGCGCGACGATTGGCCGGCGTCGGCGGTTCGGCTGCGCCGCGGACTCCCACCGCCGCCCAGTGCAGCGTTGGCGCGACGGCCAGGGCGGCCATGATCCACAGGGCCGCCGGTATGGACGCCCACTCCAGCACGGCGCCGACGCCGGCTGACCCGGCGGCACCCAGCAGCGTGAGCACCGCATGCTCGGTGGCGATAACCCGGCCACGCAGCTCCTCCGGCACGATCTCCAGCAGGAGCTGCGTACTGAATACCCAGACCAGGCCGCCGCCGATGCCGCGCAGGGCCGATCCGATCATCACCATGGTGAAGCTGGCCAGCGGCGCGGCCAGCGCCATGGCCGCGATCGTAGTCGCGTAGCCGGCCAGCATCGCCCGCCGCATCGCACGCTGGTTGTCCCCGATCAGCCAGCGCGCCACCACCGGGCTGACGCCGGAGCCGATCCCGCCGGCCGCGAACAGCAACCCGAGCGCGATGCCGCCGCCCTGACCGACCGCGAACGCGGTGCCCGCGATCGCGACGCTCGCCACCTGGAACCCGGAGAAGAAGAACAGCAGGAAGGCCTTCTGCAGCGCCACCGCCAGCACGCGCTGGTGTCGCCACAGGTAGCGCATCCCGTCGGCGTACGCACTCACGCCAGCGCGCGCCGTCGACGCCAAGCGCACCGGTTGGCCATCCGCGGAGCCGGAGCGCTTCGCCGCCGCGTACGGCATGCGCGCCAGCAGGATCGCGGACAGCCCGTAGGTGGCGGCGTCGACCACGAACGCCGCCTGGATGCCGAACACGCCGGCGAACAGGCCGCCGATCGCGGCGCCGACCGCCAGCAACGTCGACCAGGTCGCCGCGGTGAGCGCGTTTGCCGCGCCCAGCATGCGGCGGGTGGCGACCTCCGGCAGGATCGCCACCCGCACCGGGTAGAACACGCCGCTGATGCCCATCTGGACCGCCGTCAGCACGAACAGCAGCCAGACCTGGTTTGGAGTGCGGACCAGCAGGAAGCCCAGCACCACGGCGGCGCGCAGCAGGTCGGTGACGATCAGGATGCGCTTGCGGTTGAAGCGGTCGGCCAGCACGCCGGCCAGGGGGCTGGCCACGAAGGCGCCGAGCATGCGGATGGCGAACAGGCCGCCGAGCGCCGCGCCGGCTCCGGTGAGCTGCGCCAGCAGCGACGCCGAGGCGATGATGTTGAACCAATCACCGAACAGGCTGGCGATCTGGGCGAACCACAGCAGGCGGAACGCGCCGTTGGTGCGCAGCAGCTCCCCATAGCCGCCGCTGCCGGTGCGGCGCTCGCTGTGGGTGCCGTGGGACATGCGGCGATCCTACCGGTCCCGGCCGCGCTTCGTGCGAGCGTCGGCGCCGGTTAGGATCGGCGGCGAAAACCATGACCCTGCGCGCGCTGATCTTCGACTTCGACGGACTGATCGTCGACACCGAGTCCTCCTCGCTGGCGGCGGTGCAGGAGGCGTATCGCCGCCACGGCCACGAGCTTCCGTCCGACCAGTGGCGCCAGTGCGTGGGCACCACCGTCGATCCCTATGACCATCTGCAACGGCTCGTCGGGCCGGAGGTGGATCTCACCGCAGTGCGCGCGGAGCTGGAGGTCCGCCACCGGGCCGAGGTCGCGGAGCTCGGACCTCGTCCCGGCGTGGTGGAGCTGGTCACGGCGGCTGCCGCCACGGGATTGCGGCTGGCGGTGGCGTCCTCATCTTCCCGGCGCTGGGTCGAGGGTCATCTGGAGCGCATCGGCGCGCTGCAGGCCTTCCACGCGGTTCGCTGCCGTGACGACGTGCGACAGACCAAGCCGGCACCGGACGTCTATCTGGCCGCCCTCGACGGCATCGGGGTGAGCGCGTCGCAGGCGGTCGCCTTCGAGGACTCCCCGAACGGCGTGCAGGCGGCCAAGACCGCCGGGATCTACACGGTCGCGGTCCCGAACGGCGTCACCAGGGGCTGGCCGTTCGACCACGCCGACCGGGTGATCGACTCGCTCCACGGGGTCACGGTCCAGGCGGTGGGCGGCTGGCTCGCCGCCTCATCCGCGTCCGGGTAGCCGGCGATGCCGGACGCGGGAGCCGCGTTCGCCGGGCTGTCCGTGCCCCCTCCGGTGCGGCCCATGCTGGCCAAGGCCATGCACGCCCTGCCTGACGGAGACGGGCCGGCCGGAGCCGGCTGGGTCTTCGAGCCCAAGTGGGACGGCTTCCGCACCCTGGTGTTCCGTGCCGGCGGCGAGTTGCTGCTGCAGAGCCGCGATCTGAAGCCGATGAACCGCTACTTCCCTGAGCTGCTGGAGCCGCTGGCCGCGCAGCTCCCGCAGCGGTGCGTGCTGGACGGCGAGGTGGTGGTCGCCACCGGCTCGGGCCTCGACTTCGAGGCGCTGCAGCAGCGCATCCATCCGGCCGCATCGCGCGTGGCCATGCTGGCGGAACGCACGCCGGCCGCGTTCGTGGCGTTCGACCTGCTGGTCGCGGACGGCGCCGATCTGTCAGCGGCCGGCTTTGCCGAACGGCGCGAGGCGCTCGAGCGGCTCCTGGCCGGCTGCGCGCCGCCGCTGCACCTCACGCCGATGACCCGGGACCGGGCGCTTGCCGACGACTGGTTCCGGCGGTTCGAGGGGGCCGGCCTCGACGGCGTGATGGCCAAGGATCCGGCGGCGCGCTACCAGCCGGGCAAGCGCGCGATGGTCAAGGTGAAGCCCAAGCGCACCGCCGACTGCGTGGTGGGCGGACTGCGCTGGCACAAGAACGGACCGGGCACGATGGTGGGATCGCTGCTGCTCGGGCTGTACGACGAACAGGGGCGGCTCCACCACGTCGGGGTCGCGGCCAGCTTCCGCGAATCCTACCGGCGGGAGCTGGTCGACGAGCTGGCGCCGCTGCGCGAGGGCATCGACGCCGGCCATCCCTGGCACGGCTGGATCGAGGCCGCGGGAGCCGCAACCGAGGGCCGGCCCGATCGGCCGGTGCCGGCCGGTCGGAGACCGGGCAGCATCAGCCGGTGGAGCCAGGGGAAGGATCAGAGCTGGGTGCCGCTGCGGGCCGAGCGCGTGGTCGAGGTCACCTACGACCACATGCAGGGCAGCCGCTTCCGACACACCGCCCACCTCGTGCGGTGGCGGCCCGACAAGCACCCGCGCGAGTGCACCTACGAGCAGCTCGCCGTGACCCCGCCGGTGGAGTTGAGCGCCATCTTCCGCGCCTAAGGCGCGAACGCGCCCGGCCACGGTTCGGCGCCGGTCTCCACGTCCTCGTACTTTTCCTCTTCCTTGAAGCGCTGCATGCCGCGCGCCAGGTAGTTGGCGAGCGCGTGTGGGTGATCGGCCGTGCAGGTGTGCAGCCAGACGCGTCCGCTGCCGATCGAGCGCCCGCGCTCCACCGCGTCGCAGAGCAGGTGGCCGCCCAAGCCGCGGCCCGTGAACGACGGGAACAGCCCGAACTGCCGGATCTCCATCCCGTTGTCGCCCTCGTCGACCAGCTCGAAGTAGCCGGCCACCGTGCCGCCGACGTGGGCGACCCAGATCTCCCCGCCTTCGTCGGCCAGGTAGCGCTCCCACTTCGCGTAGCTCCAGCCAGCCCGCCGCGTCCAGTTCCAGGGGTATCCGACCCCCCGGTACAGGAATCGGGCAAAGTCGGGCGTGATCGCGATGGCCTGGCGCAGCTCGTAGGCGGGCCGTGGCCGCGAGGGAGGCCGCAGCGGCGCGTCGGCCGAGATCTCAAGGTAGGTGGTGTGCACCAGCGTGCGGGTTACCGGCATGATCAGATCGTGCCCGTCGGGACGCATGCCGTCGAGAGCCTCCCGGAGCCACGGCTCGTTTGACCCCCGCGGGCAGGTCGCCTACCGTCGCCGGGCGCGACCGGTCGCGGGAAGGAGGCAACGGTGGCAACGGATCTGGCGAGTCACATTCAGGCAACGCCGCTGGTCGATACCCATGAGCACATGAAGCGGGAGCCGGCATGGGTGGACGACGGTCCCGACATCCTGCAGGACCTGTTCGGCAACTACGTGGGGGCCGACCTGCGCACCGCCGGCGCTTCCGAGGAGGCCATGCAGCGCCTCATGGACGGCTCCGATCCGGACATCTCCGGCCGGTTTCGGGGAGTCGAGGCGGCGTGGCGGGCGACGCAGTTCACCGGCTACGGCGAGGCGGTCAGCCTGATCGGCAGGCACGCCTACGGTCTGGACGATCTGACCGCCGACGGCCTGGCCTCCGCGCAGGGCAGGACCCCCGAGCTGCGCGCACCGGGCGAGCGCTACCGCATGCTGCACGACGTGGCCAACCTCGACCAGGTGCAGACCGACGACGGCCTCTGGGAGTGCACGCCGGACCCCTCCGGACTCGACTTCTTCCTGTACGACCTCTCCTGGGTCAGCTTCTGCCGCGGCGACATCGACGCCAGCAAGATCCACGCGGAGACCGGCATCGAGGTCACCGACCTGCCGTCGCTCAGGCGTGCCATGGAGGCGATCTTCGCCAGGCACGCGCCGTGCGCGATCGCGGTCAAGGCCCAGCACGCGTACGCGCGCACGCTGCGCTGGATCGAGCGCAGCGACGCGGACGCTGCCATCGCCCTGGACGCCATCCTCCGCCGTCCCAAGGCCCAGGTCGACCTTGACACCTGGCTCTGCCTGGGGGACTGGTGCTGGGCGCGCGGGGTCGAGCTGACGATCGAGCACGATCTGCCGTTCAAGATCCACACCGGCTACTACGCCGGCAACGACCGGATGCCGGTGGAGTTCATTCCCGCCGGCAACATGTGCGCCCTGTTCGCCCGCTACCTGGACGCGAAGTTCGTGCTCATGCACATCGCCTATCCCTACTGCGACGAGCTGGTGGCGCTGGCCAAGCACTACCGCAACATCTGGGTCGATCTCTGCTGGGCGTGGAGCATCGATCCCTACAGCTCCCGCGACTTCGTGCGGCGCTTCATCCACGCCGCGCCGATCAACAAGCTGTTCGCCTTCGGCGGCGATACCGGCTGGCCCACTAGCGCGATGGCTTATGCCATGCAGGCGCGCCGGGGGATCCGCGCCGCGCTGGAAGCCGAGGTCGCCGACGGCGACCTGACCGAGAAGCAGGCGATGGAGGTCGCCTCCCGCATCATGCGCGACAACCAGTACGACTGCTTCGACATGGAAGGCACCCGAGCCAACATCCGCAGCGCGGCGTAACCGCCGGGCAGAGCCGGCTCATAGCGGTAATCACGAAGTTTTGTTGATCAGCAGAGGAAAACAAGATTATGGAAGTTACCTACGACCCGCGCTACAATATCGGGTACATTCGCTTTGCGGAGCATGTCTCCGAAGTGGACACGATCAAAGTAAGCGACAGTTTGAATATCGATCTCTCACCAGACGGCACGGTGTGTGGAATAGAATTACTCGATGCAACGAAGCAGCTCGGCGATGATGGTTTTCTGACGTTCGTCAACGAGGCTTCCGGTAGCCGGCAGGCGGTGCCGACCGGCTGAGGTGCGCCGCACCATACGGGGTCCGCGACCGGTACCGCTGGCGGTGCTTGACCGGCGTCGATGGTAAGCTGACGGCATGCGTATCGCCGATGTCGTCACCTACGCGGTGCAGCCGGCCGGCATCCCGCTCATCGTCGCCAAGGTCGTCACCGACCAGCCGGGGCTGCACGGCTGGGGCTGCGGCACCTTCACCCAGCGGTTCCGAGCGGTCGAGGCCGCCATCGAGCGCCACGTGAAGCCGTTCGCGATCGGCCGCGACGCACAGGCGATCGCCGACTTCTGGCACAGCGCCATGCACGACGCGTACTGGCGCAACGGCCCGGTGCTGAACAACGCGGTGAGCGCCGTGGAGATGGCGCTGTGGGACATCAAGGGCAAGGCCGCCGGACTGCCGTGCTATCAGCTCTGGGGCGGCCGCAGCCGCGGCACGGCGGCCGTGTACGTGCATGCCGACGGCCGCGAGCCGCAGGAGGTGCTGGACCGGGCGCTGCAGTTCTGGGAGCAGGGCTTCCGCCACATCCGTTGTCAGATCGGCGGCTATGAGGGCGTCGACGCCGGGCGGATCGGCAGCGCCGCGGGCGGCCTGGCCGACGCCGGCGGCACCGGTTCGGCGTTTTTCGATCCCGGCGAGAAACTGCGCCGGGTGCCGGAGCTGTTCGCGCACCTTCGTGCCGGGCTGCCGCCCGAGGCCGAGCTGCTGTACGACATCCACGAGCGGCTGGCGCCGATCGACGCGGTGCGGCTGGCCAAGGCGCTGGAGCCGTACCGGCTGTTCTTCCTCGAGGACCCGCTGGCGCCGGAGGACCTCGGCTACTTCCGCATGCTCCGCTCGCAGTGCGCGGTGCCACTGGCGATGGGTGAGCTGTTCGTCCATCCCCTGGAGGTCGAGCCGCTGGTAAGCGAGCGGCTGATCGACTTCGTGCGCGTGCACGTCTCCACCTACGGGGGCATCACCGCGGCGCTGCGGCTGGCCCACCTGTGCGAGGTCTTCGGCGTGCGCACCGCCTGGCACGGACCGAACGACGTGTCACCCATCGGCATGGCCGCGAACGTCCACCTGGACCTGCACGTCCCGAACTTCGGCATCCAGGAGTGGGCGTTCCGCGCCGCGGCCGAGGAGGACCTCTTTCCCGGCATCCCGGAGGTCTCCGACGGCGCCGTGAACGTGAACGAACGGCCGGGATGGGGGATCGAGATGGACGAGCGGCTGGCCGCCCGCTTCCCGTGCGACGACCGCGCCAGCCTGCGGCCCGTGCCCCGCCTCGCCGACGGCACCAGCCGCCCGTTCTGACCGGTCAGGCGGTTTCGGGCTCAAGGCTCCCGAGATGATCCACCGAGGCCTCAGGGCGCGACCGGCGTGGAAGGCTCGGCCGGATCATGCTTCCCCAACCAACCGAACAAACAGAGGTCGAGTCGCGCGCGGGTCGATGAATTAGATTGTCCGACAGTTCTTGGTCACGCTGGGTGCGACGTTACCGGTGGTCCACCGGTAACGTCGCTTGGTTCTCCAGCATCCTGTGGACGGCTTTCGTCCGCGCGTCCGAATGATCCGATCAGGTCGTTGGCCATTCTGCCGACATGGAACGCCATGGCGAAGCCATCACGCTCCGGACCAGTCCGGTGGTAGCCGCTGCCATTCGGAGCTCTGGCCAGACTGGATCGCTAGGTGAAAGTCCCGGAGCGACGTCAACGGAATCTCGACTGACACTATGCCGTCGCGATCCCTCTCAACTAGTCGACATAAGTCTCTTTCCCAGCGCACGCACCTGGGAGCCCACGCTCGGCAATCGGAATAATGCCCGTTGTTAGCAACAGCAATGATAGCGTGCAACTGCAGGCCCGCTGACTGTATAAGATGATCAAACGAAGCGGTATCCCTATTCCACGCAGGCACAACCACTAGCTCTACGCGTCCCAACAAGTCCGCCACACGTCGCGTCTCGATCAGCTCACTACAGATAAGCACCGAGAAACACCCAAAACGACTGTCAACGGTCACGCGCCGCGGCCTACGCTTGGCCAGCTTCGGATCGAATGCAACGTGGAGCCCACGAAGCTTCTCTGATTCCTCGCGTGCGGGAAATCTCTTGGTCCAGGGCCATGCCGCCACAGAATGGTATGGCCCTGGCAACACCGCATAGGCTTGATTATATACTAGGCCCTTCTGATAGTCATGCAGATACTCAAGTCCAGCCACCAACCCGTACGATCCACGGCGAGCCACGTGATTGGCGATTGCTCGAAACCAAGAACGGGGAATGGAGAGTTCAGGGAGGACGAGCAAGCTATTTTTTTCTGCAACCGCGTCCGCTCTGCGAAGAACCTCCGCGACGCTGCGGAGACGCGAGATAGAGAGCACGGGGTCGCCAGCGTTCGATCCTGATTTTGGCTTCGCGGCGCGACGAAAACAGTCCTCGGGGACGACTAGGTTGCCCAACATGATCTGCGGGTTTCGGAACGGCTCGTCGTGGAGGCCGAAAGCCGGTATCACGACCCCGAATTTATGTGTTACGCGTCCGATCGGGTCGTTATACATAGTCCCGCGGATAGCGTTGACCAGGGACAACAGGTCATCGAAGATGTTCCGGCGAAAGCCGTCCGCTTCCGTGCGGTAGAGATAACGGCGAGCTACATCGAAGTAAGACGGGGGCCGAGTACACAGGAACAGCCGCGGGGGAGACAACGTCCACGGGGCGTCGCCGAGTTCAGAGCAGACACCGACGAAGACTTGGATTAGCTGGAGCCGCTCCTTCAGTGCGGGATCGTGCTGGCCAAAGCGGTACTCGTGAGGCGCAGTTTTCGTGGACTGTACAGGTAGTGGATCGTCTTCCCGGTCAAAGACACGGAGGTCAGACGCAGCAAGACGCAGGGCGCGGCGGATCAGGGCTCGGGGCCGTGCCCTACGAGTCCGTTCAAGGATTCCACGCTGCAGCCAGCTTGGCAGACTGCTTTCATCACTCGGGCGTCGAATCACGCCGCAGACGGCATGGATGCGTCGGGCGTGCAGATAGTTGCGGAGCCAAGTCCAAGCGCTGTTGTGGCGGAGTATTCGGCCGCGATGGATCAAGCAGCGAATGTTCTGATGGAGGGACTCAGAGGTACCCCAAAGGGCGTCCATGTAGCGGAGAAGGCTGTAAGATACATCCCAACTCTGAGTAGTGATGCCGAGTCCAAGAATTCGGAGGGACAAATCGAGGTTGTCGACCCAGTTGTGGTCCGAGGAAAGGAAGCTGGAAAGATCGTGCAGAGTACGGGAGGCTATTCGTCTGGCGGTTTCTGGATCGAGTAGAACGGCGGCACGGTCAATCGATCGCAGTTTTGTGGACGTCGCAAGATGGTGCAGCTTCGGCCGGTCGGCATCGCGGAGAACAGTCAAGGTGCGGTCAGGCGCCGTGACACGGAGAACAGGATTGGTGTCGTCAGCACCTACTTGCTCGGCGAGCACCGAGCTGTCGAGAAAGGCTCTGGTATCGCTCACTAAGCGCGAATAGTCATTTCGGATGGCCGTAAGGAAACGGCGGCCGTCGGGGCCGGCAAGATGGTAGGCTCTGCACTTTTTGTTCTGGATGGAGAATTGGGAGCCGGCCCTTTGCAGGAAATCGACGTCCAAGCGGTAGTTTTTTCCACTGGTGGTAAGGTGGGGGATCCGTTCGCGGATGATGTCGTCGATACTGTCGTAGCGGGAGTCTCCTGCTTTGGCGACAATGACGAAGTCGTCAACGTACCTACGGTAACATTGTGTGCCGTCCTGGCTTTCGATTGAACGGTCGAGAGTAGCGAGCGACAGGTTGGCAACTACGCGGCTAGTGATGGAGCCAATAGGAACGCCGATCTTCCAATCGAGGCCGGTGCGGCGCGTGGCGAGATGTCGATATGAAGCGTAGAAACCTAGCAATGAGGCGACGGCGGAGCGGTAGTCAGAGATGTCCAGAGGAGGTTGCGATTGGTGGTTGGACGCCGTAAGGTCAGCGATGAAGGCGTCGCTCAACAGAAACGAGGGATCTATTGTGTCATAGAAGTTTGCGAGGTCGGCGGTTAGGACGGTTACGTTTCCAGTCTCTTTCAATTCTGCGGCGGCCTTGGCGATGGGTGCTGTTTTGAATTCTTCGTATCGGGCTTTCCAATAGTGAAATAACCAACGACTGGTCCGAATGATATTGCCCTTACGGAGGTCCAAACGGTTGCCGATAGAGTTGGGTGACAATAGCGACTCGAGGTACGGGCCGTAGCGCCACAAGAAGAGTACCTCGACGATGGCGGCTTGGGGGCTGGGAGACAATCTAAGTTGGATCTCGAGATCTGGGTTGGAACCCGGGGGCGGGATAGAGCCTATCCGGGTAACGCTTTCGTCCGAGGGTACAGGAAATCTGAGGCGCTTGGGGACTATCCATACCTCGCCGGTGGGGAGATCGTCAAACCATCCGCCGTTAGTAGCGAGTATGGATTGCAGGTTGCGGAGGTGTTGTTCCAATTGACTTTCGTACTTGGCGAGATCGAGAAGACCAACTCCGCGACGGTCGAAGAAGAGGGTGACTTTCGCTTGACGGTACGCCAAGTAGAGTTCGTCAAGAGTGGGCAAGTTGTACGCGTCCTTTGCGGCGTGGGCGGATGGGTCGGCAGCTGACGTGCGCTATGTCGTCGGACCGGGCTAAGCAACTTCGAGCAATTGGTGATGTAGCAACAAGGGGGTGGTATGTCAATAGCGGTGCGGTGAGGTAGGGTGTAGCGTCGCGTCGGCAAGCGGGCGGTGCAATCAAGTAAGAGGGCGAGGGCGGGGAGGTGTCGGTGAATGGAGACAGTCCAGGGCGGACCAGCGGTGGAGGTGATGTGTCGAGGGGATAGGATCGTGACGCGTTAGGACGGCTGTGATGGACAAAATCGGTGGGGGGAAACGATTCTGGCTTCGGCAGACGAGGGCGGATGCCATGTGGAAGGTGATCTATGAGGTCGACTCTCTCCCTTCTGGATGATGCGCCGCGACGCCGGGGATCAGTCGGCTGGACGAGACACGCAGGGGTTGGGCCAGGTTGCCGAGAGTGTTGGAGCGACGGAACGCCGGGGACCCCGCTCGACCTTAGTAGTCGTTGGCCCAGGGACAGAGGTAGAGGGCCTCGGTGTCGTCGGCTTCTGTGATGGCGTTTCGGATGTCCGGATCGGTGAGATCCAAGACACGCAAGGTGCCATTCTTCATCTGCGCGACCGATTCGATGCGATGGAAGGACTCGCCGTGAGTGGCGGCGAACTCGGCCAGACCCCGCAGCTTGGGACGCGCGTCGGCGAGGTGGTGGCCGTGAGGGTCGACGATGGAGACCTTCATGTTCTCGCGATCGCCGTGGAAGAAGAGGAAGTCGGGGCACATCCGGCGCCAGTGGCCCTGAGCGCTCTGGTAGGCGATTGCGAGGGCATCGCCTGACGGGCGTGAAGGGTTCCGATACCAAGCCTGGAATCCGGAGCGGCCGATCTCTTTGTCGAGGACCTTGATCTCCCACTGGTTCAGCAAGTCAATGGGGAAGTTGCCGTCGCCGTCGGACATGAGGTGTCCGGTCCGTGTATCGAGCTTGTTCCCGTCGGGGTCTGCTGTCTCCTCGGTGCGGACGCGGGGCCGCTTGATCTCGATCACCTGGGGCTCGGGCGCCATACCCCTGATCTCGTCGTAGACGGCGCGGCGTTCGTCAGTCAGCCCCTTGATTGCAACTCGGTACTTGCCGAACCACATCTTCCCAAGCTCGTCGGCTTCCCGGTCGAGCTCATCTGACACTCCGTCGACCTGTGCCAGGGCGGCGACCTTGACGTGGGCATCGAACAGGCCATCGTCGTCCTCTTCACCTTTCGCGAGGTAGTCAGCGTACTTGCGGGCGAGGTCCGCCGTGAGCGCGCGACAGGCGGCCTTGAAGTCGGCCTCGACGGAGTGCTCGTCGGCGGCTTCCACGAACGTGTGGCGCTCGCGAACCTCACCCCCGACGACGCGCGCGACGAGGGTCTCGCCCTCGACCTGGAGGATCCCCTTACTGGCGGCTGCCATTTTCTCCTTGTGCTGAGCCAGCAGGCCGTCGAGCTTGGCGAAGAGCTTCTGATACGCGTTTTTGCGTGCATTCGCCCTCAGACCGTCTCGCGACAGCGCCTGAGCGAGCGCCGACAATCTCCGTACCGGCCGCGCGGCCCTGCGCGGCAAGGTCTGCGACGGCAACGCTTCGAACGCCTCCCACACCGCCTCCAGGATCGTCTGGTTGACGTCCATGTCGACGGGGGCGAGGAGCACGCGGCGGCCGGCCCCACCCCCGGTGCCGTCGTCGTCGTGCTCGCGGTCGCCGAGCATGGTCCTCGCGACGCTAGCGGCGGTGCGTCGATCGAAGTGCGGCAGCAAGCACTCCACCGAGTTCAGCAGATCATTGCCGGGCACCCGTCGAGCCAGCGGCGTGCGGACCATCCGCCCGAGAAGCTGGGTAATGTGGGTCTCGTCCTTGGCGGGACGGAACGACACCAGCACCTCGGCACGGGGGCAGTCCCAGCCGGTCGAGATCGCGTCCTTGGCGAATAGAACGCGGATGTGGGTGCGGTCTTGCACCGTCTCGGGGCCGACGTGCGGGATCGTGAACCCTCCGATCTCAATCGCTGCGTGATCGCCGAACACGTGCGCCATCGCATCCGGTTCCAGCTCCGGCCAGTTCTCTCGGACGGTCGTGAACGTGGATAGGAGGAGTTCGTCCGATGGCTTGTTTGGCACCTGGACGACCAGGAGCGGCACCACCGCCTGCGCGGCTGCGCCCTCTCGCTGCGCGTAGGCGCGCCACAGCTCGGTGGCTCGTTTCGCCTTTCTGGTGGCGCGGGCCAGCAGGACGGTGTCGAACCGACCGGTTTCTGCTGGGAAGTCGAGCCGGATGTCGTCCTTGAGCAGACCCGATTCCTGCACTCGCGCCGGGTCGACCACCACAGGAGGGTAGCTGGTCCGGTTCTCGGCCTTGGCCATCGCGTCGTTGAAGCGCACGACCGTGGCGGAGATCCCCCACACGATCGGTACCGATGGGACGCCGTTGGCGCCGTTGACGAGCCGCTGCACGATAGTGGCCTTCTCGGTCCGGTCTCCCCTGCTCGGCGGCTTCATGCCCCGGTGGGCCTCGTCGAGGATGAGATACAGGGTGAGGTGCTCGTCGAGGATGGTGTTCGCCAGCGTGTCCCACATCGTGAACGCCCGCGCGTCCGGCATCGGCAGGTCATACTGAGCCTCCTCCTGAGAGCTTTCGGGTGCTCCCCTGACCAGCCGCGACTTTGTCCCCAGCTTCTGGGCATTGAGGAAGTAGACCTTGCCCGGTTCGAGCTTCTCCTGGTTGAAGGTGTTCTCGATCACCACCAGGCGCGAGGGGGCGATCCGGTCGGCGGCGTCCAGCAGACGGAAGCGTGTCTGCTCGTTGAGCGACGGGTCGTCGGTGAACCACAGCACCACCGCCCCGGCGTCGGAATCGAAGTCGTAGTCCGGGTTGCCGTCGAACAGCGCCTCGATCACTGCCGACGCCATCACTGTCTTGCCCGCGCCGGTAGTCGCCGTGAGCGAGAACGCCACCGGCGACTTCCATCGATGCCAGTCGTCTCGCGCCCGCGCGAGGTGCGCCAGCACGTCGGCGACGGCGTCATTCTGGTAGTCCTTCAGCGTGTACCGCACGGCTACTCCCGCCCCGTGTTGATCGTGAAATTGGTGAGGTACGACTCGTACAGGCGCACGGCTTCCGTCCGTGCTGGCAGCTCGCCGCACACCATCTGGAACCCCCGGTCGTCGTCGGTGACGATAAACGCCATGCGCACCGACTCGGCCTCGGCAACAGCTGCGAGGAAGCCCTGCGAGGCGTCGAGGTCGAACAGCACCGCATACGTGTCCGCAACGTCGAAGTCGTGCATTGCCTTCTCGATCCGGCGTCCCTGCGACCCGGCCCTGAGCCACAGCAACGACGCGATCGCCTCGAACGCCCGGTTGTGCGCCACTAGCCGCGGCGCCTCGTAGGTCATGGTGAAGAACTCGACGTTCTCCGCGAGCCCCTCGGCCATCGGGAACTCGTCGATGAACTTGTAGTCGCCCTCTATGGGGGCGCCGTCTGGAGTCTTGCCCGTCACGGCGGCCGCGATACGGGGCTTCGTGATGTACTCACAGATCCCCAGCGCCTCCCAATTCGGGTCTCCGGGCCGCAAACCCTGTTCCCGAAGCGCAGCTTGTTCGCCCGCCGACACCTCGTTGTTCGTAACCAGGATGCACTTTCGCCATCCGTTGTCGTGCTTGTTGAGTCGCATCACGGCGTGCGCAGTGGTGCCAGACCCTGCAAAGAAGTCAACAATAACGGCGTTTGGCTTGAGGCCCACGTAGAATCGGAGAGCGTCCTCGACCGCGTACAGCGACTTCGGAAACGGGAATTTACGCTTCGGAATAAACCGTCGCAAGAGGGTGGAGCCGTGCTCCGTCGCGCTGTAGAGGCCGTTTATCCACATGGTCTTGCCGACGCGTGTTCGGGCCCTCACTTCCGAACCCTCGACAATCAAGACACCGTTTGCATCCCGGCCCCTGACTACCAACTCCCCATCGGCGACTGCTTTCATGTGTCCAGTCGTTAGGAACGAGATCCCCCAGCCACCATCGCTTTTCCTTCGTCCAAGGCGTATGCGCCCTTCTTTGAGATAATTCAGAAAAGTTGGGGCAGATAGCTGCCAACAGGCTTCCGAACCATCTGTCTTGATCGGCCACTGCTGAACATATCCATTGGGAGGGGCGGGGGCGTCTCGACGGCTGTTCCCCTCTGGCAAATGGTCTCCGCAACCAACGATGCGCCGGTTCTCTTCGTCGATGTAAATCGGAAAGAACTTCGCCTTTGTATCCTGTCGCCTTGAATTGCCACCAGATCGTTGCAGGGACTCCCAAACAATCGCTCCTGTTGAGCCCTTGCTCCCTAGCGGAGTCGTCTCCGCGATTGTTCGTTGCGGGCGCGCCGAGCCGATGTGGGCAAATAAGAGGTGCTCGTCAACGCGGGCGAACTGATCGATGATCGATGCTCCCGCCGGATTGATGAGGGCCGTGACCATCTGGATCTTGCTCGAGGGGAAGAGTCCCTCGAGCAGCAAGGAAAGCCGGTGGACCTCATTCTCGTCGATAGTCACGATCAACACAGAGCATTCCGGGTTGAGTAGCCGCTTCGCCAGCTTCAGCCGACGCTCCATCATCGCGAGCCACTTGGAGTGGCGGTAGCCGTCGTCGCTGTCGACGTAGTCGTTGTTGTACCTCCAGTCCCGCGCGCCAGTGTTGTACGGGGGATCGATGTAGATCGCGTCAACCTTACCCTCGTGGGTGTAGAGCAGAACCTGGAGCGCATGGAAGTTCTCCGCGTTGATCACCGTGTGGAAAGGCCTGTCGCCGCCGCGCTCTACCTTGCCGGTGGACACCAGCCCCGGGTAGATCGGATCGCGGAACTGGGCGATCACAATCAGGTCCTCGACGGCCCGACTTGCGATCTGGTGCTCGGTCTCCGGGTCCTGGTGCCGAACCAGAACTAGTGGACTGTAACGTGCATTCATGCACCGATGTGTCGTGATGGATCGACGTAATGCCACTTCACGACGCGGGGATTCTTGTTGTATTGCCGTATGTATCGCATCAGCTTGCTCTTCAGATCTGCCACCGAGCTGAACACTCCGCGCGCGATCACGTCTCGCGAGATCTTCGCAAACCACAGCTCAACCTGGTTCAGCCACGATGAGTAGGTCGGCGTGAAATGCAGCTGGACCGCCGGATGTTCGCTCAGAAACGCCTCCACTCGCTTGGTCTTGTGCGCCGACAGGTTGTCGGCGATCACGTGAATCTCCTGCCCAGTCGGCTGATGCGCCACGATGTCGGTGAGAAACGCTACGAACTGCTCCGAGGTGTGCCGCGCCGCGGTCTTGCCTATCACTTCGCCGGTCTTCGTATTGAACGCCGCGAACAGCGCCAGCGTGCCGTGCCGGTAGTACTCGAACCCGTGCCGTTCGGCTCGTCCCGGCGACAGCGGCAGCACCGGATCGTTGCGATCGAGGGCTTGAATCGCCGTCTTCTCGTCCACGCAGAACACCGCCGCGTGCGCAGGCGGGTTCAGGTACAGCCCGATGATGTCGGCAGCCTTCTGCTCGAAGTTCGGATCGTTGGAGCTCATGTAGCGCTCCAACCGGTGCGGCTGCAGCCGATGCTTGTTCCACACCCGCGCCACCATCATGTGCGACACCCCCAGCTTGGCCGCCAGGCGGCGAGTGCTCCAGTGCGTGCTGCCATCGGTCGGCGGCTTGCGGGTCGCGTTGAGGATCTTTGCCTCCATCTGCGGCGTGCACCGAAACGGCTTCTGACCGCGGTGCCGGCTGTACAGTCCGGCCAATCGCTCGCCACGAAAGCGGCGAGCCCACAGCGCCACGAAGCCGCGGCTGCACTCGGCTCGTTCGCACACCTCATCCCAGGTGAGTCCTTCAGCGAGCAGCAGAATGACGCGCGCACGGCGCGCATCTTCAGCTCGACCGGTGCGACTTCTGACCCGGTCAGTGAGCTCGCGAAGCTCGGCCTCGCTCAACACGATCCCTTTCCCCATACCTCCGATTATAGTACAAAATCAGATGGTACGGGCCACTAGGTCGGCCATCCGCCCCTCGTCGGTCCGGCGAATCCGGTCAACCCGCCACAGCCGGTGATCGACGCTGCTCGGCTTCTCGCCGCGCACCGGTAGGAACCGCACCTTGTCCCTCCTGCGCACTGGGCGGCCCGGCAGCTCTACCGTCTCGGGTATGTGACGCTCGAAGTTGAGCCCGAACGCGCGCCGTTCGGACAGCGCCTCCACTTCCCGCTTTAGGTCCGCGGCAAGCTGCGGGTCGTGCGTTTCCACCTGCCGAAGAAGGTTGCTCAACCTCGACACGACCCGCTTCTTCTCATCTGATCCGTCGGAGGCCTGTCGAACAGGCCAGAACGGCCACCGTGACCAAGCCCCGGGATGGGCCAAAGCCCAAGAAGGCACTTACGGTTGACGGGCCGCGCTCTACCCGCACTCGCGAAGCCTGTAACTCCGAGATTGGCACCGTCAGGCTGCCATTCGCGGCTTGACTGAACAGCACGTTGGCGTCGAGTAAGAGCGGGTCCACACCTCATTCGGCTGTCGGGCGCTCGTGTGGCACGGCCGCGGGGTCGATTCTCAACTTCCGGACTTCCCGTTCTGCCCAGGCGTAGTCTTCCTCATCGACGGCATTGGCGAGCAGGAACTCGGCTTTGCGTTTAGCGGAATAGATCTCGACGGGTGTACGACTGTCAGCCGTCGGGCTAACGGGAAAACGGTCGCGATCAGATTCGGAGATCACCAACGTACACTCCTGTGTATCAGTTGCACGAATGATCGGGTGTTCTACCCGTGCCGCGTCAAGGAATGCCGGTCGGCGGGTTCCACTCGACGGACGGGTCGTAGTCGGGATCGGGCGGTTCCTGCGGCGGCCGTTCGGCTTCCGGCAAGTGGCGGAGGTTGACGCGGACGCGGGTCCAGACCGAGTGGCGGCCGCGCATCGCGTCGACCAGGACGTCGTCGGGCTCGAGGCACGCGGCCGCCTCGGGGTGGCGTGCGCGCCAGCGGTCCAGGCCGGCCCGCGCCTCCGCCTCCGTCTTCGCCTGGGCGATCACGATCAGCGGCATGGTCGATCGGCGCCGGCCGGTGGGCGACGGGCCGCTGCCCCGGCGTGACGGATTCACCCGACGCGGCTCACCCCGCTGCCTGGCGAAGTGCGGGGGCCAGGGCGCGTCGCCCAGCCCCTCCGCCTCGTGGCGTGCGGAGACCTCCAGCAGCGACTCCAGCGATCCCGGATGGGCGTCCATGTCCGCCGCCGGATCGCCGAGCTCGCGCAGCCGCGCCGGCATGGTGCGCAGCGTGAAGTCGGCCGGGTCGCAGGCGGGCACCTCGTCCCAGGTGAGCGGGGCGGAGACCAGCGCCCGCTCATTTGGCCGGACCGAGTAGGCGGCGGCGATGGTGCGGTCCTTGGCGTTCTGGTTGTAGTCCAGGAACACGCCGACCCGTTCCTCCTTCCACCACTTGCTGGTGGCAAGCCCGGGAGCGCGCCGCTCGACCTCGCGCGAGACGGCGAGCGCCGCGCGGCGCACTTCGGCGAAGCCCCAGCGCTGATCGATCCGCGCGTAGACGTGCATGCCGCGCGAGCCGCTGGTCTTGGGCCACGCGACCAGCCGGTTCTCCTCCAGCACCTCACGCGTGACCGCGGCGACCCTCCGCACGTCCTCCCAGGGCACGCCCGGGCACGGGTCCAGGTCGATGCGCAACTCGTCCGGGTGCTCCAGGTGTCCGGTGCGCACGGCGTGCGGATTCAGGTCGATGTTGCCCAGGTTGGTCATCCAGGCGAGCTGCGCGGGCTCGGTGACCACCAGCTCGTGGGCGGTGCGGCCGGACGGGAAGCGCAGCTCCACGGTCGGCACCCATTCCGGGCGGTGCGCCGGCGCCCGCTTCTGGAAGAAGCCTTCGCCGGTGATGCCGTCCACGTAGCGCTTGAGGACGATGGGCCGGTCGTACACGGCGCGCACCGCACCCTCGGCTACCTCCAGGTAGTAGTGGACCAGCTCCAGCTTGGTGATGCCGGCCTCCGGGAAGTAGACCTTGTCGGGGTTGGAGATGCGCACCTGGCGCCCGTCGACGTCGAGCGTCTCGGCCGGTGCCCTGCTCGCCACGACGGATACTATCGCCCAAAAATAGTGGCATGTGGGCTCCCGTGGGCCGGAACCGGTAGTCTGTGCCCGTGCCGGATCTGCACGCGCGCGTCTCCGCGGAGGCAATACTGGAAGCGCTGGACGAGCTGCGCACGCTGACTGTCCTCGACGACGGTGCGCAGTCGTTCCGCGCACGCGCCTATGGGAGGGCGCTTGCCGTTCTGCGTGAAATGGGCGAGGGCATGGCGGCCATGACCGAAGCCGATCTGGTGGCGCTGCCCGGCGTGGGCGCCACGATAGCTGGCAAGATCCGGGAGTACGTCGACAGTGGCACGATCGCGAAGCTGGAGCGGCTGCGGGCGCGCTATCCGCCCGAGTATCAGCGGCTGGTCGGCATGCCGGGCGTCGGACCCAAGACGCTGGCCCGCTTGCGCCGTGAGCTGGGCGTCGAATCGCTGGACCGCCTCCAGGAAGTGCTGGCGAGCGGAGAGGTGGACGCGCTGCCGGGCCTGGGAAAGGGCGTCCGGGCGGCGCTGGTGCGCGGTGAGCGATTCCTGGTCTCCATGGGGCGTGACGCATGGCCGATCGCGCGGGTCATGCCGGTCGCCGAGCGCATCGCCGCCGATCTGGCTCAGGTGGACGGGGTGCAGCGGGTGCAGGTGTCGGGGGAGCTCCGCCGTCTGCTGCCGATGGTGCGCGAGGCCCGGCTGGTGGCCTCCGCATCCGATCCGGCGCCGGTGTTGCGCCGCTTCGCCGCGTTGCCGAACGCGCGTACCGTGGAGACCGCGTCGGCCTCCGCCACGCTGATCACCCATCGTGGATTGCGGGTACGGCTGGACGTGGTGCCGGCGGATCGGTTCTCCACCGCGCTGTTCCGCACCACCGGATCGACGCCTCACCTGGAGCAGCTCGCCGCGCGAGCCACCGAGCGCGATCTGCGGCTGGATCGGGACGGTTTGATCGACGGTGAGGGCGCGGCCATCCCCGTCGCGCAGGAGGCGGATCTCTACGAACGGCTCGGGCTGCAGTTCGTGCCGGCGCCGGCTCGGGAAGGAGCAGGCGAGGTCGCGGCCGCCGCGGCCGGCCGGTTGCCGCGACCGGTGTCGCTGAAGGACATCAGAGGGGACCTGCACCTCCACACCGATCTGTCCGGCGACGGGGTATCCACCCTAGCCGAGGTCGTCGATGCGGCCCGCGAGCGCGGCTACGCCTACCTGGCGGTCACCGACCATGCGGAGGCGATCGGCCGCAACGGCGCGAGCCGCGAAGGGTTGCTCGATCAGCGCCGCCGGCTCGCCCGCGAACAGGACCGTCACGGCGACATCCGGCTCCTGCATGGAGTCGAGCTCAATATCGCCGCCGACGGCAGCCTGGACTACGACGCCGAGTTCCGTCGCGGCTTCGACTGGTGCGTCGCTTCCATCCACACCGGCTTCGAGATGGACCGAAAGCGTCAGACCGAGCGCATCATTGCGGCGATGCGGGATCCGGCCGTCAACGTCATCGGCCACGTCACCGGCCGCATGATGGGCAAACGGCCGGGCGTCGAGTTGGACTTCGAGCGGATCATCGACGCCGCGGTGGCCACCGGAACGGCGATCGAGATCAACAGCGGCTTGCCGCGCCTCGACCCCGATACGACGCTGCTGCGCCAGGCAGGCCAGGCAGGCGTGATCTTCGCGGTGAGCACGGACGCTCACCACGCCAGGGAGTTCGATCGCATGCGCTGGGGGGTGCAGCTCGCCCAGGGGGGGTGGGTCGCTCCCGAGGCGATCGCCAACACCTGGCCGGCGGAGCGCTTCCTGTCCTGGGTCCGCGACGCCCGCGCCGGCTGAAGGAAGCCATGCCGGCCAGATTCAGCCGCAGGGAGCGCAGTTGGGTCCTGTACGACGTAGCCAATTCCGCCTATTCGCTGGCGGTCACCACCGCGATATTCCCCCTGTTCTTCAAGACCGAGATCGCTGCCGGCGTTCCGGGCGCCACCTCCACCGCGTGGCTGGCGTTCGCCAACAGCCTGTTCACGCTGGTGGTGGCCGTGCTGGCGACGGCGCTCGGCCCCATGGGTGACTACGAAGGCCGCAAGAAACGGTTCTTCGCGTCATTCTTCGCGCTGGGGGTTGCGGCAACCGGCGCGATCGCGTTCGCCGTCACGGGCCGGCCGCTGGCCGCCCTTGCGCTCTACGTGGTTTCGGGAATCGGTTTCGCCGGCGCCAACGTGTTCTACGACGCGTTCCTGACCGACGTGAGCACGCCGGAGCGCATGGACCGGGTTTCCGCCGCCGGCTACGCCTGGGGATACGTCGGGGGGGCGCTGCCGTTCGTGGTAGCGATGGCGGTGATGATGGGACTGCCGCGGCTCGGACTGACGATCGGCGGCTCGGGGGTGCGGATCGCGTTCGTGATCGCGGCGCTGTGGTGGCTGCTGTTCACGATTCCGCTGCTGCGGCATGTGCGGCAGGTCCACTTCCTGCCCGCCGCCGGACGCGGCGTCATCGACACCTTCCGCGACGCGATCGGGCGCGTGGCGAACGTGGTGCGGGAGATCCGGCGCTACCGCACGGTGATGCTGTTCCTGCTCGCCTACTTCTTCTACATCGATGGGGTGGGCACCATCATCAAGCTGGCGACCGCCTACGGCACCGACATCGGACTGTCGGCCCGGACCGTGCTGGTGGTGCTGCTGGTCGTCCAGGTGGTGGCGTTCCCGTGCACGCTGCTGTACGGGAAGCTCGCCATGCGCACCTCGCCGCGCGCGATGCTGCTGGCCGGTATCGGGGTCTACATCGTGGTGACCGTGCTGGCATTTGCGATCCCGCGCCTGCCGGTGCCGGCGCGGGTGCCGACGTTCTGGGGGATCGCGCTGCTGGTGGGCACCTCCCAGGGCGGCATCCAGGCGCTGTCCCGCTCCTACTACGCGCGGCTGATCCCGGCAGACTCGGCCGCGGAGTTCTTCGGCTTCTACAACATATTCGGCAAGTTCGCGGCCATCCTGGGACCGCTGCTGGTCGGCGTGTTCGCGCAGATCACCGGCGACACCAGCACCGGCGTGCTCAGCCTGGTGGCGCTGTTCGTGATCGGCGGCGTGCTGCTGCTGCGCGTCCCAGCGGTGCCGGAACAGGCCCGGGTCCGCTGAAGACGATCAGCGGGCGGTGCCCTACAGGCCGTCCTTCCGGTACGTGCTCCCTGTCTCGATGACCGAGAAGCCCATCGCCTCATGGAAGCGGGCAGCGTCCGGGTCCGGAAGGCACACCTGCAGCAGCGCATCCGTGACGCCTCGATTCGCGTGCACGCGCATCTGCTCCCGGACCAGCCGACGGCCGATCCCCTGACGCCGATGCGATTCGGCCACCTCGATCCATTCGACGATCACCCATCGCCGGTAATCGGGACGGTCGGCGACGTGGCGGCTCAAGCCCCACGCCTGACACTCGCCGACCTTCCGGCCGCCGAGGTGGGCGACGATCTCCCACTCGGGTACCTCGGGATCCTCCCGCCACTCCAGGGCCAGGCCGTCGATGCGCGGCGGCGCGCTATGGTCCATGTCCGGCAGCCGCGCACGCATCATGGCTGCCCGGGACTTCACCTCGAAGCCGTGTTCCGAAAGCCCCGTGCCGAGGTGGGCCCAGGACGCCGGCACGCCGTACCGGGCCGGGCACACGCCGCAGCCGTCACCGGCGGTGATGCGGCGGCATCCCGCGCGGGCCGCACGTCCGCACGCCGCTTCCAGCAGGGTCCGGAGGCCGCCCCTCGATTCCGGATCGGACAGGAGCCACAGGATCTGGGCGGTGTCGCGGCAATCGCTCGGCAATCGTCCGTCGGACCAGCGTGGATCGCCCCGGTCCGGGAGCCACAGAGCGGCGGCTGCGACGAGTCGCCCGCGGTCCATGACGCATACGATCTCCGTCGCCCCCGGCTGCGGCTCCTCGCGGAAGTAGGGCCCGTACTGGTTGGGATCGCGCAGCAGCGACGCCAACTGGCGCTCCGTGAGCTCCCAGCCGGGTGTCAGCAGAGCGAGATGCCGGTTCGCCAGCCTTCCGATGTCCGGCAGCAACCGCTCGCGATATTCGACGACTTGCATGCATGCGCTCCTAGAATGAGATCATGTCGTCTGTCAAGGAAGCAGCTCAGGCGGTTGTCGAACGTCTTCGTGACGACGCTACGTGGGACGATTTGATGTACGAGCTCTACGTGAAGCAGAAGATCGAGCAAGGCATCGCCGACGTCGAGGCTCAGCGCGTAGTGCCGCACGATCGAGTAAAGGCCGAGCTGCTGGACAGTGAGAGTTAGCTGGTCGCATAGCGCACGAGACGACCTCCGCGACATTCGAGACCACATAGCGCGGGACTCGCCTTTCTACTCCCGAAGTGGTTTGATCTTCGGCTTGAAGCGCCAGTCGAACGAGCCGCCGCTCGCTTGCGCGTGGCGAGCGCAACGGTCGCAGTCGGCGGCCAGCGCACGGGTGTCGATCCCACGGCATCGCTGCGGAGCTCCGTCCAGGTTCGCAAGCGCCTTGCCGAGGTTCTTGCGCACTCCGGCCATGTTGCCCTGTTCCGCCTTCACCATGGCCGCCGCGACCTGGATGGTTGCCCGCAGGAAGGCACCCTCGCCCGAGTCCTTCCTGCGGAGCCAGAGCGCCTCCCACGCCTCGTGCGCGTGCCAGTGATCGCCGGCCGCGTACCGCTCCAGGCCGCGCGCCCAGGCTTCGTCGTCCGCGTTCGGTGCGAAATCCGTGCCCGGATCGTTCATCTGCCCGTGCCGGGCATGGTACCGTCCGCGGGATGACTACGGCACTGAACCATGTCGGCGGCGGATGGCAGCCGTCCGGCGGCGCCGACTTCCTGGACGTCCACAACCCGGCTACGGCTGCCGCGATCGGCCGCGTGGTGCTGTCGGCCGCGCACGATCTGGATGCGGCGGTCGAGGCCGCCACTGCGGCCTTCCGCGAATGGCGCAACACGCCGGTGGAGGACCGCATCCAGCCGCTGTTTCGTCTCAAGGCCTTGATGGACGAGCGCCTGGGCGAGCTGGCGCGCGTGATCACCGAGGAGAACGGCAAGACGCTGGCCGAGTCGGTGGGCGAGCTGAAGCGCGCGATCGAGAACGTGGAGGTCGCCTGCGGCACGCCGACGCTCATGCAGGGCGACTTCCTGGAGGACGTGGCTTCCGGAATCGACGAGATGATGATCCGGCAGCCGGTCGGCGTGTGCGCGATCATCTGCCCGTTCAACTTCCCGGCGATGATTCCGTTCTGGTTCCTCCCCTATGCGCTCGCGTGCGGGAACACCTGCATCATCAAGCCGTCCGAGCGCACGCCGCTGACCATGCGCGCCGTCTTCGAGCTCCTGGAGGAGGCGGGATTCCCGCCCGGCGTGGCCAACCTGGTCAACGGCGACCGCCGCGTCGTCGACGCGATCCTGGAGCATCCGGGGATCAAAGCGGTGAGCTTCGTCGGCTCCACGCCGGTGGCAAGACACGTCTACGCCACCGCGTCGGCCGCCGGCAAGCGGGTGCAGGCGCAGGGCGGTGCCAAGAACCCGATCGTGGTGTTGCCGGACGCCGACATCGACATGACCAGCACCATCGCCGCGGACAGCGCGTTCGGGTGCGCCGGCCAGCGCTGCCTGGCCGCCTCCCTGGCCATCACGGTAGGCGACGCCGCCGATCCGTTCGCCGAAGCGATGGGGCAGATCGCCAGCTTGCGGGTGGTCGGCAACGGCCTGGACGAGGGCGTCGAGATGGGGCCGGTCATCACGCGGGAAAGCCGGAACCGGATCGATGGGCTGATCGGCGCCGCGGCTGGCGAAGGGGCGCGTATCGTCGTCGACGGCCGCGGCCGTAGCGTCGACGACCACGCTGACGGGTCGTTCGTGGGGCCGACGTTGCTGCGCGGCGTGCCGCCGGCCGGCACCATCGCCACGACCGAGATCTTCGGGCCGGTGCTCGGCCTGATGGAGGTCCCCGACGTGGATGCCGCGATCCGTCTGGTGAACAGCGGTCGCTACGGCAACATGGCGTGTCTGTTCACCGGCAGCGGCTCGGCCGCTCGGCGCTTCCGGCGCGAGGCGGACGTGGGCAACATCGGCATCAATCTGGGCGTCGCGGCGCCCATGGCGTTCTTTCCCTTCTCGGGCTGGCGCGACAGCTTCTTCGGCACCCTGCACGGCCAGGGCAAGCACGCCATCGAGTTCTTCACGCAGACCAAGGTCGTCGTCGAGCGCTGGCCGGAGGCCTGGTCACGCCGGTTCTGATCCAGTGCCTGCGGGATCTGCGCCGAGCGACGTGAGCGCCGTTGACGCGGCCGCCTTCCAGCGGGACGGCTGCCTGCTCGTCCACGGCATGTGGTCCGTGGAGGCGGCGAGCGCCATTCGTGCAGCGGTGGAGCGCGTTCTCGAAGGCGGCTTGGATGCGACTGGTGTGCGCGTGTTCGCTCCGCAGCGCATGCCGGCCGACCTGCTGCGCGTCTGCACGGAGGACCCGATGCGGACGGCGGTGCAGACGATCATCGGGCCGCGGGTGGAGTTCCTGAGCGTCAAGCCGGCGGTCAAGACGTCCCGCATCACCACGGCGTCTCCCTGGCACCAGGACTGGCCGTACTGGAAGGGGGCGCACAAGGTGTCGGCGTGGATCGCCCTGGATCCGGCGGAGGTCGACAATGGCTGCCTGCGCGTGGTGGCCGGATCACACACCCGCGCCTGGGCTCACCGGCGGCATGAAGCCGGAGGATTCGGCAACCGCGTTGCGGAGGAGGACGTGGTCGAGGCGTTCGGCGCCGCCGCGCTGCGCTCGATGCCGATGGCGCCCGGCGACGTGCTGTTCTTCCACGACCGGTTGCTGCACGGCTCCCACCCGAACCGTAGCGGCCGCGACCGCTGGTCGCTGATCCCCACCTATCGCGACGCTTCGGTGGCGGACGACCATACCCTGCCGGAGCTCTGGCGGGCGCCGATCGCGCTGGGGTAGCATCAACCGTCATGGCCTTTTACGAGATTCGTCGTTACCGCGTCGTCCCCGGCAAGATGGATGAATGGCTGCGCTTCATGGAGGAGACGATCATTCCCTTCCAGGTGGCGCGCGGCATGGTGATCGCCGGCAGCTTCCGCGGCGAGGAGGACGACACCATCTATATGTGGATTCGCCGGTTCGAATCGGAGGCGGATCGAGAGCGCCTCTACGCAGCGGTCTACGAAGATGAGGAGTGGAAGCAGACGATCGGCCCGCGGGCCGGCGAGCTGATCGACCGGGACAGCATCCAGGTGACGCGCGTCACGCCGACGTCACGGTCCGTCCTGCAGTAACGGTCCTGCTCTGACCGGGGGCCGCGCTCGGCGCGCGGCCGCTCACTCGTGTCGCAGCGCGTCCACCGGGTCCATGCGAGCGGCGCGGCTGGCCGGATAGAGCCCGGACGCCAAGCCGGTCCCGAACGCCAGCAAGAACGCCAGCCGCACCGTCGCCAGCGAGATCAGCCCCGGCCACTCCGTCGCCTGCGCGACGATGGCGATGGCGGCGGCCGCCAGTCCGATGCCGGCAAGCCCGCCGCCGCCGCAGATCAGGACCGCTTCCGCCACGAACTGATTGAGGATCGATGCCTGCTGGGCGCCGATCGCCTTGCGGGTGCCGATCTCCCGCGTCCGCTCGCGCACGGAGACCAGCATGATATTCATCACGCCGATGCCGGCCACCACCAGCGCGATCACGCCCAGCAGTGAGACCAGGGTGGTGATGGTGCCGGTCGTGGCGTCGACCGTCTCCAGCAACTGGTTCATGTCCTCCACCACGAACTTGCGGTGCCGGCCGTCATGGCGGCCGTGGTTGGCGTCCAGGACCGCCAGGATCTGCTGCTTGGCAGCGTCGATCTCCCGCAGGCTCGCCGCCTGTCCCCAGAGAAAGAAGATCCCCTGCCAGCCGGTGAGACGCTGCAGGGTGGACACGGGCACGAACACCCGGTCGTCGACGGACCCGGCGAAGCTGGTGACCCCCAGCAGATCCTGCTCCTCCGGCGCCAGCACGCCGACCACCTCAAGCTCGAACCACGTGCCGATGGATATCAGCGCCCCGAGCGGCGACTCGTCCGGGAACAGCCTGGCCGCGACCGCGGCGCCCAGCACCGCCACCTTGCGCTGCAGGCGTTCGTCGTCGGGGTTGAGGAACCGGCCCTGTGCGACGCGGACCGAGCTGGCCGCAAGGTAGTAGTGCAGCGTGCCGTAAAGCGTGGTCTCGGGGTTGGTGCTGCGGTCGGCGTACCGCACGGTCTGTCCACTGATCATCACCTCCGGCGTGACCGCCCGTACCGCGTCGGCCTGGGCGTTGATCTGTTCCACGTCTTCGATGGTGATGAACTCCGATGCGTAGCGCTCCCCGTCCGCGTCAGTCGCCCGCCAGTTGGGCATCACCATCAGGGAGCCTGCCCCGAAGCTGGAGATCGCGTCCCGCACCACGACCTTGGCGCCGTCGCCCAGGCCGACGATCGCGATCACCGAACCCACGCCGATGGTGATGCCCATCAAGGCAAGCACGGTGCGAAACCGGTTGGTTGCCACCGCTGCCGCCGCCTCGAATACCAGAGAACCGGGACGCATGCCCGGCAGAAATCGTCGGCGCGCCAGCGGGCTTCCGGCGGGTCGGGCGATACGCAAAGCCATGCGGCAGATTCCGGACGCTACTCGCGGCTCAACGCCACCACCGGCGGCAGGCGCGCGGCCTTGCTCGCGGGGTAGACGCCGGAGAACAGGCCGATCGCGATCGAGACCCCTAGTCCGACCGCGGCCACTTGCGGCAGGACCAGACTCCAGCCCAGCGCCATCGCCACCGCCAGCGTGCCGCCGAAGCCCAGGATCACGCCGACGGTCCCGCCGAGCAGGCAGATCACGACCGATTCGATCAGGAACTGGCCCAAGATGTCCCCGTCGCGGGCGCCGACCGCCTTGCGCAGCCCGATCTCACGGGTGCGCTCGCTGACTGAGACCAGCATGATGTTCATGATCCCCATGCCGCCGACCAGGAGCGAGATGCCGGCGACCAGCGTCACCACCGTCGTGATGATGCCCAGCACCTGTCCCTCCGTTTCGATGCGCGCCTGATCGGTTGCCACGGTGAAGGGGAGCAACGAGTCGGAGCCAGGCAGCACGCGGTCCAGAAAGAACTGCACGCGGGTGATCGATTCGGCCAGGCGCGCGCTGTCGCGGGCGCGCATGGTCACCTCGGGGATGTAGGGGCCACGTTCTCCCCACTCGTAGATGGTGCTGTACACGTCATAGAGCAGGTACGCGGTGCGATCGTCCGAGCCGTCGCCGGCGGAGCTGAGACCACGCTGGCCCAGCACACCGACTACCTGCAGGTGGAGTCGGCCGACCTGCACGGTGGCGCCCAGGGCACCCCGTGCGTCACCGAACAGTCTGTCGGCAACGCGGTTGCCCAGGACGATCACGTGGCGTTTCATCCGCAGGTCGTCCTCGTCCAGAAAACGGCCCGCCAGCAGAGGGGGGGACCAGATCTCGTCGTACTCGGCGCCCACCCCGTACAGTTGGGCGTCTGCTTCGATGTTGCGGAAGCCGACCGTGCCGTCGCCGCGCAGCACCGGGGTGAGCCAACTGTCGTCGCGCACCAGGTCGTGGATCCCCGCGACGTGGTAGTCGCGCAGGTATTGCTGACGCTGATTGCCGCGTTCCCCCCAGTTTTCGCTGCGTTCGGGCTCGATCCAGTAGAGGGCGCCGCCGAGCGCGGCGACGTCGTCCATCACCGCCCGGCGCCCCATGATGCCGATCGCCATCACCGCGATCACCGACGCGACCCCGATCACCAGGCTGAGGATGGTAAGAGCTGTGCGCAGCTTGTTGTGGCGTACCGTGTCGAACGCCTCGCGGATGCCTTCGGTCACCTTCATGCCGGCTGCTCCGGGGTGGTGGCCGGGTCCTGGGGCGGCCGCCGGATCACCGGCTCGTCATGGGTGATCAGCCCGTCCCGCAGGTGGATGACGCGGCGGCTGTAGGCGGCGACGTCTGAGTCGTGCGTGACCAGGATGATGGTCGCGCCCGACAGGTTGAGCTCGGTGAGGAGCTGCATGATCTCATTTCCGGTGGCCGAATCCAGATTGCCGGTAGGCTCGTCAGCGAACACGATCGACGGGTAGTTGACCAGGGCGCGGGCGATGGCGACGCGCTGGCGCTGGCCTCCCGACATCTCGGTGGGGCGATGCCGCACGCGGTCGCCCAGGCCGACCCGCTCCAGGGCCTCGGTGGCACGCCAGCGGCGGTCGCGGCGCCGGACGCCCGCGTAGATCATCGGTAGCTCGACGTTGCGCAACGCCGTCATGCGCGGCAGCAAGTTGAAGGTCTGGAAGATGAAGCCGACCCGCTCGTTGCGGACGCGCGCCAATTCGTGGTCGGACATCCGCGATACGTCGGCGCCCGCCAGCTCGTAGGTGCCGGCGCTCGGCCGGTCCAGGCAGCCGACGATGTTCATCAGGGTGGACTTGCCCGACCCGGACGGTCCCATCACGGCCACGAACTCGTGCTCGTCGATGGACAGATCGATCCCGGCGAGGGCGGTGACCGTGACGTCGGCTCCCATCGGGTAGATCTTCGTGATGCCGGCCAGACTGATCACGACTGCTCCGTGGATGCCTCTTCGACCGGCTGATCTTCCGTCGTTTCATCCGCGGCGGCACCATCCGCCTGCGCGCCGTCGGTCTCGTCGGCACGCTCCTCCTCTGCCGGCAGCTCCTGCTCGACCATCACCGACAGGCCGTCGCGCAACAGTGCCAGGTTGCCGACCACGACCAGCTCGCCCGGCTCGATGCCCTCCTTCACTTCGACCTGACTGGGGGTGGATACGCCGATGCTGACCTCGCGACGTTCCAGGACGTATTGGCCGTCCTCCTCCTCGACGGGGATGGCGACGAACGCGATCGTGGCGCCGGCCCGTTCCAGGAGGGCGGCGTAGGGGACGGCGGTGGCGTCCTGTTTCAGCTCCGCTTCGATGCGCGCACGGCAGGAGGATCCGGCCAGCAGCCGGGCGCCTTCGGGGAGGCTGTCTTGGTCGACGTCCACGTCGATGGTGACCAGCGGTACGTTGCCGGTCGACTCCATGCTCGGCGGCACCAGCGTGATCGTGCCCAGCAGCTCCACGTCGCGCAGCGTCTCCGTGGTGAGGACCACCTGCTGACCGAGCTGGATCTTGCCGATGTCGACCTCGTCGATCTGCACGCCGGCCAGGATATCGTCGAGGGTCTCCACCGTGGCGACCGGATAGCCGGCACCCAGGTGGTTGCCGAGGGTCGCCTTGAGTCTGGTCACCGTGCCGTCGAGCGGCGCCACAACCGTCGCCTGGCGCAGGTCTTCCGCAGCTCTTTCCGTGGCGAGCCGTGCCTGGATCACGTTCGTGTCGTTGGCGATGATGCGCGCATCGCCGCCGTCGTCCATCGGCGGCTCGGCATCGACCGGCAGGCTGGCTGCCAGATTGAGCTCGGCGCGGGCGCTCCGCAGCGCGTCGAACGCACCGCGCTCGGCCTCCTCCGCCTGTGCCAGCGCGTCGTCCGACACCGTCCCGCTGCGGTGCAGGGACCGGTTGCGCTCCAGGGAGCGGACGCGATCATCCCACCTCCGCTGCGCCGACACGATGGTGGCGCGCAGCTTGGACAGGCGGTGCGCCAAGCCCAGCTCGGTCTCGCGAAGCGACGCCTGGGCCTGGACCAGGGCGTTGCGCAGCTCGGTCTGCTCGAACTGGACCAGCGTCTGGCCGTCCGTGACCGGGTCGCCCACCTGGACCGGAATGGCGACCGCCCGCCCCCCCACGTCGGAGGTGATCTCCACGCTTCGCCGCGCGCGGAAGGTGCAGCTCCCCACGACGCGGGTCTGCATCGACGTGGTCACCGCCTCTTCGACCTCCACCGGCACCGCGTCGGCCAGCGGGTCGCTCGCGAACAGGCGGCTGAGCGCGAAGCTGGCGACGGTCAGCAGGACCACCGCGATGCCCGCGAAGCGGAGCAGCAGGCTGGTTCGTCGTTTCATGTGGCGATCCCCCTCATGCCAGAATGGCCAGTCGGCCGCCGACGGCGGCGTCGATCACCGCCCACAGCACCGCGATGCAGGCGGTCTGCGCTATCGCGCGACGGGCGGGGAGACGCAGCAGCACGGCGGCGCCGACCGCCAGAACCGCCAGCGCCCACAGCCCGAACGGGTCGGACAGCAGCACCGCGAAGCGCTCCACGATTCGGGGCAGGCGCCAACCGGCCAGCGATGCCAGATCGAAGTGCGCGACGATCAGATCACGGTACTCGGGGACCGTAGTCGCGTTCGCGGCCGACTCCGGATCGGTCGCCAGAGTCAGCGCCCCGGACAGGAGACGCCGGACCGCGAGCGGTACGAACGCGACGCCCACCAGACGGATCGACGCGCGGGGCCGGTTCGGGGCGATCGGTTCCTCACCGCCGAAGAACTGCGTCAGCACCATCAGCGCCACCCAGGTCAACCCCAGGGCGGCAAGCAGCGTGGCGGAGGCCAGCATCACCCGGAACGTCTTCGCGCCGGGCGTGGACGGTGCGATCAGCCGGTTGTAGGCGCGGGCCTGCTGTTCGTGGATGCGCTCCTCGCCGCTGAAGACGGCGCCCCGCTCCGCGATGTGACGTGCCTCGACCAGCGCGATCTCCCGCATGACCGGGGAACGGGCGTGCCACAGGATCAGGGTCTCGCCGACGGCCGTGATGCCGAACACCAGAACCAGCACGGCGAACATCGAGAAAGTCGGCGTGTCCTTCGGGTCGAAGGCGCGGCCCGGGTGGGTGGCCGCACGCGTCAGCGCCGCGAGGAATCGCACCCCGAGAACGTACCGAACCGGATTCCGTTCGTCACCCGGAGCGAGGGATGCCATTGCTCTCTGAAGTTAATCATACCCATCACATAGTCAAGGTAACTATCAACTTTTCCAAGGGATCGCGGCGCGCAAAGCTGCGTCGACCGCGCCCAGGGCCGCTACGCGTACGATATCCGAGGCTTGATCACCAGCTCCGTGATGCAGGCACGGTCGGGGAGGGTGGCGGCCAGCAGCGTGGCGGCCGCAACGTCCTCCGGCTGCAGCATCGCCCGGCGCCGTTCGGCGCTCACCGGCTGGGGACGCCGATCCAGGATCGGGGTCTCCACCTCGCCAGGGAGGATGACCGTGCAGCGGATGCCGTTGCGGGACTCCTCCTCGTTGATGACCGAGTTCAGGCCGACCACACCGTGCTTGGCGGAGCTGTAGGCCGCTCCCGCCAGGCTCGATCCCCAGCGTCCCGCCGTGGAGGCGATGTTGACGATCGTCCCGCCGCCGGCTGCCCGCATCGCCGGCAGCGCTGCGCGGACGCAGTAGAAGACGCCCGACAGGTCGACGGCCACCGTCAGGTCCCAGTCCGGGAGCGACACATCGGCGACCGAGCGCGGGTTGGTGTTGATCCCCGCGTTGTTGACCAGGATCGTGGCAGGGCCGTGCGCCCGCGCCGCCTCCTCGACGGCTGCCTGCACGGCGTCGTAGTCCGAAACGTCGCAGGCACAGGCGTGCACGCGATCGCCGAGCCGGCCGGCGACCTCCGCGAGCGGCTCCGGACGCCGTCCGATCAGGGTCACCGCGGCGCCCGCACCGTGCAGGGCGACGGCGACGGCGGCGCCGATGCCGGTCCCCGCGCCCGTGACGATCGCGGCGGTTCCGTCGAGCGCCGCCATCAGGAACTCCTCATGGGGAGCATGGAATGCTTCATCGCGGCGGCAGTGTAGGATGACTTACGCCGCATGGGAAACGAAGTGCTGTCACGCCTGCGCCACGCCGCATTCATCGTCCTGACCGTCTCGGTGGTGCTGATCACCGCAGCGCTGGTCATCGCGGTGGCGCTGCCCGACTCGCCGCGTGAGGTGGCGGAACGATTCCTGCGGGCCCGCTATGCCCGGCACGCCGAACGGCTCTATGAGCTTGCCTCCGCGGCCGATCGCGCGGAGCGGACCCTGGAAGAGTTCATCGAGGTCAATCCGCCGTTCCCGCGGTCGTTCCAGCCGGGGGTCGACGCCCTGGCGGCGGCGATACGCTTTGCTGCGGCCGAGACCGCCGTGGCAGGCGATCAGGCGCGCGTGACGATCCGCGCGGCGCTCCCCAATTCCGCCGACGGCGATCTGAACGCCCTGCTGCACGCCGCGCCGGCCGACAGCGCGTTCGGCGGGACGCAGTCGCCGCGGGAGGTGGTGCGGAGCATCCGCGCCGACGCGCGCGCCGGCCGCCTGCCAATGGTCGAGGTGACCGAGACGGTGGATCTGATCCGCGAAGGCGCCCGCTGGCGCGTGATCATGGGTTGGGATGCCGATCTGCCGGTGACGCTCGCCGCCACGGTGGCCGAAGGCCTGCCGCTGGAGTTCGCGGTCGTCAGCGAACCGGAGCTGCGCCTGCGGCCCGGCGAAACCGGCCGCGCGACGTTCGTCGTACGCAACACGGCCGAAGAGTCGCTGCGGGTCATGGCGACGCACGCGTACTCCCCGCCGGCCGCGCAACGTCACGTCGAGTTGATCCAGTGCTTCTGCTTCTTCGAGGAACGGCTGGACCCCGGCGAGTCCCGCGAGCTGTCCCTGGTGTTCCGGCTCGGTTGGGACCTGCCGATCGCGATCGACGCGGTCGACATCACCTACCACTACGACCGCAGCGAAGCTGGCGGTTAGCTGGGACGCGGCGTTCGGAGGAAGGCAACGGTTGCTACGGCAGCGAAACCGGACGTCCGGTGCGTGCCGACTCGACCGCCGCCTCGCTGACCACGGCCCCGAACGCGCCGTGGCGGCCGGGCGACAGGTTCTCCGCCGCGCCGCGGACCAGATCGATCAGGTTCTCCGAGGGGGCGCCGATCGGGTAGGTGTCCTCGGCGGCCAGCGGCTCGTAGTCGGTGAGGCCGCCTTCGCCGTCGACGCTCAGCGTCCCCTTCCAGAGTTCCTGCTCCAGTACGCCGCCGGTGCCGTGCACGCGCAGCTCGTAGTGCATCTTCGCGGCCGTGGCGGCCCCGTTGGAGGCCAGGCTCACCAGCGTGCCGTCGTCCAGCACGAGCACGATCGCGTCGTAGACGTCCACCGCGGCTCCGTCGTTCTCGAAACGGGCGAACACCTCGACCGGCCGGCGCTCGGTGAGGTAGCTGATGTAGGCGGCCGGATGGGACACCTGCGTGTAGATCTGTCCGCCGCCGGCGATCGCCGGGTCGCTGTACGAGGTCTGGCCCGGCACAAGGTAGGGCCGCTGATGCTCGGAGCGCGCCTCGTCCTCGGTCGGCATGGCCTCATCCCACTCCAGCCCGCGGTAGAGGCCCTGGGTGAGATTGGTGAACAGGATGCTGATCATCCGCACCCTGCCGATGCCCCCGGACTGCAACACCCGGCGCGCCTCCTGGCAGTGGCGGGTGAAGTGATAGGTGGCACCCACCATGAGATGCACCCCCTTCTCGTCGGCCAGGCGGACCAGATCCTGGCCCTCCTCACCGCGGATCGTGAACGGCTTCTCGATCAATACGTGCAGACCGCGTTCAAGCGCCGCCATGCCCTGCGCGTAGTGGAGCGCCGGCACCGAGCTGATCACCGCCGCCTGCAGGCCGTCGATCGCCAGCACTTCCTCCGCGGTCGTGCAGGCGTGCGGCACGCCGAAGTCGCGGGCGATGCGCTCCGCCGTCTCCTTGTCATGGTGCTGGACCGCCACCAGATCGGCGTGAGGGTTGTCCCGCAATGCCGGCACGTGTGAGGTCGTCCCCCACCAGCCGGCACCGACCACCGCGGACTTCACTCGCTCCATGCCCGCAAGCATAGGTCCGGCGCACTCGCGGCTCAACTGGTATCGTGGAGGAGTCATGCAGAGGATCAGGCGCGAGCAGGCCATGCGGTACGAGTTCGTCGCGGACGAGCCGCTCATCACGGTCGAGGAGGGCGAGAGCTTCCAGGTGGAGACCGAGGATGCCGGCTCCGGGCTGGTCACCTCCCCGGAGATGGCCGACCGGATCCCGTCACTGCCGACCAAGCGCTCCACGCCGCCGAAGAGCAATCCGATCGGCGGGCCGATCGCGGTAGCCGGAGCCGAGCCCGGCGATCTGCTGGAGGTGGAGATCGAGTCGATCGACTTGCAGCCGACCGGCTACACCAACTGGGGCCCGGACCGCACGAAGATCGGCGACGACTTCCGCTGGCCGGAGCTGAACCGGTGGACGGTGCGCGTGTTCGAGCACCGCGATGGCAGCACCTTTCTCAACGGCGAGAGGCTGTGGCCGACCCGGCCGATGGTGGGCTGCATCGGCGTCGCCCCGGAGCGGGAGGCGCTCAACACCTCCACCGGTCAGACCGTTTCCGGGGGCAATCTGGACTCGCGCGACATCACCGTGGGCACCCGGGTGCAACTCAACGTCTACCACCCCGGTGCGCTGCTGTTCCTGGGCGACGTGCACGCCAGCCAGGCGGACACCGAGTACTACGGCACCGCGGACGAGACGCGCGCGGTGGTGCAGGCGCGCTGCCGGGTGATCAAGGGCAAGCGCATTCCCTTCATCCGGCTGCTGAAGAAGGACTCGATCGTCGCGCTGCGTACCGGGGCGCCGCTGGCCGTGCTGGTCGATCAGGCGGTCGAGGACCTGATGCGCTGGCTGGTCGACGACTACGGCGTGAGCGCAGAGCGCGCCTACCTGCATACCTGCATCAACCCTGACTTCCGCATCAACGTCTATCAGTACACGCTGGGACTGGCGACCGTGGGCGCGGAGCTGCCTGCCAGCTACCTGCCGTCGTGAACGTCGGCCCGCGGTCTGCGATAATCGGTCCATGGGGGCTCTACGCATGAAGATTTCGAGCGAGCAGGTGGCGGCGTACTGCCGCGACGGCTTTACGGTCGTGGAAGACATCTTGACCGCAGACGAGCTGCAGCAGACGCGCGAGCACATCGAGGGGATCGCCGAGGGCCGGATTCCGTTCCCGGAGTCCAATATCGAGTACGAACCCGGCACGCGTGACAAGGGCCGGTCCCTGGACACGCTGCGCAAGATCAACGAGGCGGCGCCGCACGATCCGTTCTACATGGAGTACGCGCGCCACCCCGGCATCATGGAGGTGGTGACCGCGCTACTCGGCCCGGACATCAAACTGTTCGGGGACCAGACCTTCATGAAGCCGCCCGGCGGGGTGGAGAAGCCGTATCACCAGGACTCCGCTTACTTCAAGGTAGAGCCGGCCGATCTGGTCACCGCCTGGATGGCGCTGGATGACGTAACGCTGGAGAACGGCTGCCTGTGGGTCGTCCCCGGCAGCCACCTGCAGGGCATACGCGACCACAGCCAGGAGTGGGTGGTCGGCGACCGCACCGACAAGCAGGTGCCGGACGAGGCGATCGATCTGACGCGCGAGGTACCGATCACGCTGCGCCCGGGAAGCTGCTCGTTCCATCACAGCGTGCTGCTGCACCGCTCGGGGCCCAACCATACGCCGCACCGGCGGCGCGGGCTGGCCGTACATTACATGAGCTCACGCTTGCGCTGGACCGGGGATCCGGCGGACAAGCCGGACTACCCGCTGCTCCAGGGGACCTCGCATCCCGGCTGCGTGTAACCTGCAGCCCGTCGCCCGTCACCCGGCCGTTGTCGCCTGAGAGCAGCGGGCCGTGGTGACTTGTGCGCCAGGCCGGCGACCGTCCTGCTCGCACGACATCACCGGCAGCGTGGCCCTCGAACCCCGATCCGAGAACGACTGTTGAGCGTAGCCGACGTGACGGTGTACAGTGACCGGGCAATCACGATTGGCACCCGGACGTCGAGTCGCGTGCGCAAACAAACATCCCGACCAAAGCCCGGGGGCTTCGTGCTCTCCGAGGCCGACGGCAGATACGCCGGGACGTTCAACACAGGTGTCACTCCTGTGATTGCAGCGGCCCGCCACGATGCGTCGCAGTACGAGGAGGAGACACCGTTGAAGCGAATCACACTCACGAAGTGGGCATTTCTGTCTGCTGCTGTCCTTGTAGCGCTCGGATGCGCCACAATCTTGAATGATACATCGCCGCCAGTGAGCATCGGTTCCCAACCTTCGGGCGCCGACGTATATGTTGATGGCAATCTCGTCGGCCGCACGCCGGCAGTCATCGAACTTTCGACCAAGTCGCACCATACGGTCGTGTTTCGGAAGGAAGGCTACGCAGACCGTACCTACCTTCTTCAGACCCATACGGGCGCGCTGTGGGTGGTCCTCGACGTGCTGACCGGACTGATCCCGATAATCATCGATATCGCAACCGGAGATTGGCAAGAACTGAACGAAGACAATATCAATGTCGTTCTTCAGGCGGATTCCTCATAGGACGAACGACGAACAATTATCAGCTCAGGAATCCGATCCCGCACGATCGCCACGGCATTGTCACGGTTGCGGAGCCTGCACGTCTTCGCGGAGCGCTATCGGCCGCCGGTGGCGTTGCGCGTCTACGGCCATCGCTTTCGTCGCGACGCGGCGACGTCGTATCGGTCCTGCTCTACGGTCTGGAGCGCCTGAGGCCCTTCCTCGCGGATGCGCTCGATCCGGATCGGGCGGGCGCTACGCGGAAGTCGTCGCCTGAGAGCGGCGGGCCGTGGTGACTCCGATCGCCTCGTAGCGATCGGCCATCCTGGCCAGCGCCGGACTGCCGTCGGCCAGCGTCCGGTTGGAGAAGATGCAGCCGTTCCGGCCGGGCCGCTGCCCGATCTCGGCCACGAGCTCCCGGATCGCCGCGGGGAAGAAGTCGCAGTGCCACGTCACTTCCTCCGCCAATGGGTCGCCTGTGCCACGTGAAACAGGAAGGTTCAGGAACACGGGCACCGATTCGTGCGGCCGATCCGCATTCACCGTGCCTGTGTCGCGGAGCTGGGTCGTCGCGCCGGCCACCACCCGATTAGCACCACGTAGCCGAAGGCGTGGAAGTGCCCCAGCTCCTGCTCGTCAAGGACGCCGCCTGAGATCTCAGGGGATGGCATAGCTGCCGCCCGGCTCCAGAACCGTGACCGCCTGTCCGACGGCGGCCGCCTTGCGCTGAAACTCCTGCGCGTCGACGTCGATCTGCGGGAAGGTGCCGAAGTGCATCGGCAGGTGCATGCGGGCGCCTATGAACTCGGTGGCCTTGACCGCGTCGTCGATCCCCATGGTGAAGTTGTCCCCGATCGGCAGCAGCGCGGCGTCGAACGGCCCATTCAGCTCGGCGATAAGCTGCATGTCCAGGAACACGCCGGTGTCGCCGGCGTGGTACACCCGCTTGCCGTCCGCGTGCAGGATAATGCCGCCAGGGCTGCCGAACGCCTCGCCGTTCGGTCCGGTGGAGCCGTGGTGGGCGATCGTGAGCTTGATGAAGCCGAACGGGAACCGGCACCCGCCGCCGATGTGCAGCGCATGGGTGTCCAGGCCTTTGTCGCCGAAATGCGAGGCGATCTCGTAGTTGGCGACGATCAGCGCCCCGGTCGCGCGAGCGATCGCCTCCGCGTCGCCGATGTGGTCGACGTGGCCGTGGCTGAGCAGGATCGCATCCAGCGTCCGGAAGTGCTCGGGGCCGACGTCGGCCACCGGGTTGCCGGCCAGAAACGGATCGATCAGCAGACGGTGCTCGCCCTGCACCTCCCAGCACGCGTGACCATGAAAGATGAGCTTCGCCATGGGACCTCCACCGCTTCGATTGGTGAAGCATCATCATCCCATCCGTGTCCCGACCCGACAAGCGATCGGCGTGGCCGGGACCGACCGGGGCCTGTCGGCTTGTGACCTGCGGGCGGACGGCCGATACTCTCCGCTATCGCGGGGGGCGCCGGTCCGGCGCAACCTGACCGCCGGTGTCATACCGAGCCTGAGGCCATGCGCAAATTCAACACCGAAGGCCCCGTCGTCGCCGAGGACCATTACTGCATACCGCCGCTGCAACGGGTGAACCTGGGCGAGATTCTGGAGTTGATCCGGGACAAGCGCTACTTCGTGCTGCACGCGCCGCGGCAGACCGGCAAGACGTCCGCCCTGTTGGCCCTGCGCGACCTGCTCAGCAGCGGCGCCGAAGGCGACTTCCGGTGCGTGTACGTGAACGTCGAGGCCGGCCAGGCATTACGCGAAGACCTGCCGGCGGCGATGCAGACCATCATCGGCGAGCTGTCCGATCAGGCACTCCTGGCAGGCGACGGCTTCCTGGACGAAGTCTGGCCCGACCTGCTGTCGAAGTTCGGCCCCGGCCGCGCCTTCAGCGCGGCCCTGACCCGCTGGTGCATGGCCGATTCCAGACCTCTGGTGCTGTTGATCGATGAGGTCGACTCCCTGATCGGCGATACGCTGATATCGCTGCTCCGCCAGTTGCGGGCCGGCTACGAGCGGCGTCCGTCAGGATTCCCGCAAAGCATCGTGCTGTGCGGGGTGCGCGACGTGCGCGACTACCGCATCCATTCCAGCTCCGAGAACGCGACGATCGCCGGCGGCAGCGCATTCAACGTCAGGGCCGAGTCGCTGCGCCTCGGCGACTTCACGGAGACCGACGTGCGAGCGTTGCTCGCGCAGCACACCGAGGAGACCGGGCAGGCGTTCACCCCGGAAGCGTTGGATACCGTGTGGAGGAAGACTCGGGGCCAGCCGTGGCTGGTGAACGCCCTCTGTCGCAAAGCCTGCTTCGGCAACGACGCCGGCCGTGACCGGTCGCGCGCGATTACCGCCGACGACCTCCTCGACGCCCAGGAGCAACTCATCCTGAGCCGGGTGATCCATCTCGATCAACTCGCCGACAAGCTCCGGGAAGAGCGCGTACGCCGCGTGGTCGAGCCATTGCTGAGCGGCGGCGACCGGCCCACATCCACCGCCCGTGACCTGGAGTATGTGCGCGATCTGGGGCTGATCGCCCGCGACGACCCGCCGCGCATCGCCAATCCGATCTACGCGGAGGTCGTGCCGCGGGAGCTCACCTATGCGGTCCAGGCCGAGCTGATCGAGGACATCGCCTGGTACGTGGATGACGACGGCGGCCTCGACGTCGACAAGCTGCTGGCCGCGTTCCAGGCGTTCTTCCGCGAGCACTCCGAACACTGGGTGGCCCGCTTCGACTACGCCGAAGCGGGGCCGCAACTCCTGTTGCAGGCGTTCCTGCAACGGATCGTCAATGGCGGCGGGCGCATCGAGCGGGAGTACGGCCTGGGCCGGGGGCGCACCGACCTGCTCATCACCTGGCCGCAGCGGGGCCGGCCGGAGCCGCACGCCGCGACGCGCTTCGTGATCGAGTGCAAGGTGCTGCGCAAGAGTCTGGAACGAACGGTTCAGGAGGGCCTTGAGCAGACCGCGCGCTACATGGACCGTTGCGCGGCTCAGAGCGGCCACCTCGTCGTATTCGACCGGACCGAGGGGAGGCGTTGGGAGGACAAGATCTTCCGCCGTGAAGAGCGCACCGGGGAGCGTCCCCCCATCACCGTGTGGGGCATGTAACCTGCGGGTCGCTACGCTGCTCCCCACGATTTCGCAGCGTATCCCGCACGGTGTACCCTCATCGGCATGGCAAGCGAAGGGGTCGTCAAGCGTTCAACCGATGTACCGTGCGCGCCGGTGGCCGCCGGCACCGCGACCGAGACGGCGGTGCTGATCGGACCGGACGACGGCGCGCCGAACTTCGCCATGCGGCGGTTCACGATGGGCGAACGCGGCGGCATGCCGCGCCACACCAACCTGGTGGAGCACGAGCAGTACGTGGTACGCGGCCGCGCCAAGGTCACCGTCGGCGACACGGTGCACCGGGTCGAGGAGGGCGACGTGCTGCTGATTCCCGGCGGCACCCCGCACTCCTACGAGGTGGTGCAGGCGCCGTTCGAGTTCCTGTGCATCGTCCCGAACCGCGAGGATCGGATCGACCTCTGCTGAGTTGCTGTCTGCCGCCGAGTTGACGCCGGCCGCGTCGCGTCAGGCAGGTTGCGAGAGCCCGAGCCGTCGATATTGCTCCGGCGGGGCGTCCGCCTCCGCCATCAGGCGCACCAGATGCTCGATCATACGCGCTTCGAGCGCCTCGTCTTGCAGAGGGGACGTCTGGCCGGGATCGGTCTGCAGGTCGAACAGCCGTGACCGATTTCGGTCGGCGTGCCGGCCCCGTTCCGCACCGAACCGAACCCCGGTCGGGACCCGCAGGGTCCTCATCCCCTTGGTGAAGGAGAACGGCTCGGCCAGCGTCGCCTCGCGCAGATCGTCGACACCGAAGCGGGTGCGCATGCGGGCCGGCATCAGCGTGTAGTCGTAGAGTTCCTGGTTGTCGACGTCCGCGGGTCCGCGCCAGTACACGTAGCGGCCGTCGGTGACGTTTACGTGCGCGCCGTGCTGGCCGAAGATCGCGGCGTCACGCACCGGCTCGTCGCGCTCCAGGACCGGCGCCAGGTCGCAGCCGAGCATGTCGTCGAACCGCTCGAACCCGAAGTACGACAGCAGCGTGGGTCCCAGGTCAATCGACGGCTGCACCAGCGCCTCCCGCCGTTCGGCCCGGGCGCCGACCCGCGGGTCCCACACGAAGAACGGCGTGTGCGACACCTCTTCGTAGTACGGCGCCCACACCTTGGCCCAGCACTCGTGCTCGCCGAGCAGGAAGCCGTGGTCGGTCCAGACGATGAACATCGTGTCGTCCCACAGCGACAGCTCGTCCATGGTGTCCAGGACATCGCCCAGCCGCGCGTCGCACATCGACACCAGCGACGCGTACTCGTGGCGCATGTGGTCGACGAGCTCGGCGTCTTCGCTGACGTAGTTATAGCTCGGCCAGTCGAACAACGGTCCGTTCTTCGCACGGTACGCCGCGTAGTGCTCGGCGTAGCGGTCCTTGAACTCGCGCTGGCTGAAGAACGGCTCGTGCGGATCGAAGGTTTCCATGTGCAGAAACCAGTTGTCTTCGTCGTGATTGCGGCGCATGAAGTCGATGCCGGCCGCCACCGTCTGCGACTGCGGAAGCTCGGCGGTGGTGCGCATGAACCGGCGGTTGACGCGGTCCTGGACCCGCGACGGGTCTTCCGAGGCGTTCTGGCCCAGGGCGTTGCCGGCCGGCGGCGGGGTGACCATGCCGATCCAGGGATCGCCCTCCTGGCCGCGGAAGAACTCCCAGCTCCGGTAGCGGGCGTGGTAGTTGGCGCCGCCCTCTTCCCAGTAGTGGTAGTGATCGGACGACAGGTGCGTGTAGACGCCGTTCTGGCGCAGAAAATCCGGCACCGAGTCGTCGAACGGCTCGATCGGGCCCCAGCTTCGGTGCAGGAAGTTCGGCCTGCCGGTGTGCAGATCGCGCCGCGCCGGCATGCACGGCATGGAGCAGATGTAGGACCGGTCGAATACCGCGGTGCGCTCGGCCAGCCGCGCGAAGTTGGGGGCGTGCACGGGAGGGACGCTACCGCCCGGCACACTGCCGCCGTAGGGGGCCAGCATGTGGCGGTTCAGGGAGTCGAACATCAGCATCACGCACTTCATGGGCTCATCTCCTCGCCGGGCGAGGGTAGCACGGCGCAGGGCGCGGCGGACCGCGGCGCGCCGATCTGCTATGGTGCCCGTCGATCGTGCAGAACACTGACAGTCCTCCGGCCTTCGACGCCAACATCGCCGTCGGCGACACCAGGGGCACCCTCTCGCCGCTCCGCGATCGCGCGCAGCTCCTGGCGGAGATGGACCGCCACGGCGTCGGCCGCGCACTGATCTACCACGCCAACAGCCACGAGCCGTTCGTGGACGGCACCGTGACCGACGGCGAGCTGGACGAGTGGCGCAATGAGCGGCTGTTCCCGCAGTGGACGGGATTGCCGACGCCCATCTCGATCGAGCGCCTGCAGCAGCGGCACGCGGCCGGCGACCTGACCTGCGTGCGCATCTGCGCGGGAGAACGGGTGTATTCGCCGTTCAATCCCTGGCTGTACGGCGAGCTGCTGACGTGGCTGGCCGAGATCGGCGCGCCGGCGGTGATCGAGCTGACGGAGTTGGACCCGGATGACATCGTGCGCACGCTCAAGGAGTTCCCGCGCCTGCGCAGCATCCTGGTCGGCGCCCATCCCACCCACGCCATCTTCGTGCCGGCCATGCTGCGCGCGGTCGACGGCATGCACCTGGAGCTCAGCCGCTACGAGCCGCTGGGTGGGGTGGAGGCGCTCTGCCGGGAGTTCGGCTCCGCGCGGCTCCTGTACGGATCGTGGTATCCGCGCTACGCGATGGGCACGATCGTCCACTACCTGCGCACGATCGACCTGTCGGACGGCGACCGCGTGGCCGTGCTGGGCGGGACCCTCGAAGGGCTGCTGGGAATGACGCGCGGCCGCGTGGTGACCGCATGATCATCGACTTCCACGGCCACACCGGCATGGGCGCCACCGTCGGCGAGATGCTGCGCGCCATGGACGGGGCCGGCGTCGACCGCTCCTGCCTGTTCAACATCTATCATCCGACAGGAACACGCGCCAACGACCAGACCGCCGCCTTCTGCGCCGCCCATCCCGACCGCTTCCTGGGCTTCGCGTTCGTGTCCCCGCACGTCCCGGCAGCGGACATCACCGCCGAGCTCCGCCGCGCCTTCGACGATCTGGGCATGGTCGCGATCAAGATCTACCCGCCGTACGCGCCGTGGTCGCTGGACCACGAGCGCTACTGGCCCATCTACCGATTTGCGGACGACCGCGGGCTTGCCGTGATCAGCCACACCGGCCGGGAGTGGCAGGGCGAGCCCAAGTACCTGTCGGTGGTCGCGCCGCTGTTCCCCGGCGCGCGCTTCGTGTCCGGCCACACCGGCAACGTCCAGCCATACCGCGGCCAGGCGCTCGCCGCCGCCAAGTCCTTCCCGAACGTCTACCTGGAGACCTGCTCCACCTTCCGCACCCCGGGGGTGATCGAAGAGCTGGTCGCCGAGGGAGGCGAGGACCGGGTGCTGTTCGGCTCCGACATCCCCCTCATGGACCCGCGCAGCCAGATCGCCAAGGTGCTCACCGCCGACATCAGTGAGACCGCCAAGCGCAAGGTGCTCGGTGAAAACGCGGTGCGCCTTCTCAGGGTCTGACGGACTCTGACCCGCTGCGGCCGGCGCGCAGCTTGCCGGCGAGCTGATAGACACCCCAGCCGACCGCGGCGACCAGCACTCCGTACACCCACCACGGCAGGTTGCGCCCGAAGATCAGCACGTACAGGTAAGGAATGACGGTGGCGGCCAGGAAGATCAGGCTCCAGCGCCCGACCGCGCCGCGGTCGCTCTTGAGTGCGCGCGCCATGCGATACAGCGAGTAGTAGAACAGCGGACCGCAGACCGCCGACAGCGCCAGGAACACGTAGGGATTGACCGCGTAACGGTCCCGGGTCGATGCCGCCAGATCGCCGATCCAGCCGATGATCGTCTCGATCACGAGGGTGCGAATCGTAACACGCGCGGTCGTGGCGTAGTATCGGCACATCCAGGCACGGCGAGGGAGAAGATGGTGAGAAACGATGCGGACGCGTTCGAGACCGACGGATACCTCCTGCTGCGCGGCCTGCTGGCGCCGGAGGAGATCGGCCCGGTCCTGCGGGTGATCCTGGAAGCGGCCGACCGGCTGATCGACGACCTGTTCCAGCAGGGACGGCTGCCGTCTCGGTTCTCAGCGGAACCGATGGTCGCGCGCTGGCAGCACGCGGTCGCCGCGCTCGGCGGCGAGCACGAGCGGCGGAGCTGGGATGCCGACGTGATCACTCCCGAGCTGCACGCCCTGATGGCGCACCCGCGGGTACTGGACGTGGTGGAGTCGCTGATCGGCGGCGAGATCGAGGCGACCGGCATGATCGCGGTCCGTCCGAAGATCCCCAACGACAAACGCACCACCGTGCTGTGGCACCAGGACAGCAACTACTTCGGCGAGCAGACGGCCGCTCAGCGGATCATCAGCGTCTGGTTCCCATTGGTGGCGGCCGACGCGGACAACGGCTGCATGCAGGTGATCCCCGGCAGCCACCGGCACGGCTATCACCCGGCGCAGATCGACCCCGAGCACAAGGCGTTGCGCCCGCTCGACGATCCGACCAGGTTAGGGAACCCCGTGACGTGTCCGATGCAGGTCGGCGACGTGCTGTTCTTCAGCAACCTGACCTATCACCGCTCGCTGATGAACGCCAGCGAACACACCCGCTGGAGCATCGACATGCGCTACCACGAGATCGGCATGCAGCATCCGCGCAAGGCCGATTTCCTGCCCGGCTTCATCGCCCGCAGCCGAACCGATCCGGCGGCCGAGGACGGGTGGCCGCGATGGCGCGATCAGGTCGCCGGCAACCCGTACTTCAACAAGATGCGCTCCATGAAGCGCGCCGCCCCGCTGATGGTCTGACCGCTACAGGCCGCCGCCGACCCCGACAAGCAGGCTGAGGCTGAACGACCAGGGCGTGAGCTTCGGATTTCTGCCCGTGAGAGCCGGGGCTCCGTCGAGCAGGCCGGCGCCGCCGAACAGCCGATACTTCGGTTCCAGGGGCGCGTAGGCGACCCCGGCGATGATGCCGGCGTGCAGGCCCCACGGATCGCCGGGCGGAAGGACCGCCAGCTCGAAGCCGGCCGAGGCCTTGAGCACCAGCGTGCTGGCGCTGATCGAGAATGCGCCGGAATCTCCACCGACGACCACGGCGCCGAAGGTGCCGGGAGCGTCCGGATAACCGCGCAGTCCCACCGTCTGCATGCCCGCGCCGGCGGTGACGAAGCCGATCGCGGCCGGCAGCTTGATCGGAGCGTAGCCGACCTGCAGCGAAAGATCGTCGGTGGAAAGCTCCACTGACTTGCTGTTGTGCTTGCTGGAGGTGCCGGCGTGGCTGCTCTCCAGCATGGCGACGAACTGTCCGTAGGTGACCAGGGCTCCCCACCCGTGCGAGAAGCTGTTCCGGTTCGGATCCCGGCCCTGACCCAGTCGCTCGAGGAGATTCGGGTACTCCTGGTCGAACCCCAGATGGGTCCAGCCGGCGCTGTAATAGGTGAGCATGGTCAGGTCGGGCGGTCCGTAGAACGCCGCAAGCAGCTCCTGTTGCGGGTTGTCCTGCGCGATGGCATGTCCCGACACCGCCAGCAACAGAGCTGCCGCTGCCAACCAGACGAATCGCCTGGGCACCGTCCTCCGCATCGTGTTCCCCTCCACGCCCCGCGGCGCAAAGGGCCCCGCGGAACCCGCGAAGTCTACTACGTTTCGCCCTTACTGTCGGTATCCGCGGAGGAGCGCTCCTTCAGCCAGAAGCGCAGCAGCATCAGCGCCGCCACCGACAGGGCGACCACGCTCAAGCCGCCGACCCAGAAGATCGCCGGCGCCGACTGGTCCGCCAGGCGCGGCGCGAACCCGACGCCCAACACCGCGACGACGAAGCCGGCGATCACCGTGCCCACACCGACCCGCATCAGGTACACGCGCCTGACCGCGTAGCGGCGGCCGGCGGCGCGGCCGCGCAGGATGGTCAGGTGATCGTAGGACGCCTCCATGATGATGAGCAGTCCCAGTCCGTACGCCAGGCCGGGCCACACCTGCACCGGCGTGCCGGCGGTGACCAGCGCGCCCGCGTGCGCCACCAGCAGCGCGAACACGCCGGCGGTGACGAACCCGGACCGATGCTGCTCCGCGCCGTAGACGACCGCGGCCACGCCCGCCAGCGACGCCAGCACGGTGCCCAGCGTGATGCCCGCCAACGCCAGGTTCCACGCGCCCAGGATCAGCGGCAGTCCGAGCAGGATCAGTCGGGTCATTGCAGCATCAACCGCCGGCGCCGCAGCGCGTCGATCCGGGACGCCAACAGCTCGACCGGTTCGTCCGGCTCCAGCCGGATGATAGGCACGCCCGCCTCGGCGAGCTGGCGGGAGGCGGTGTCGGTCTCCATGCGCCACAGCGGCAACGCCGCCGCCTCGCTCGGCGTGGCGCCGTAGACCGGGGCCAACGCCAGCGCCGGGTTGATCACCACGGCCGCGACGTCGTAGCGGCGGCTGGCCAAGTTGAGCAGCGTGTCGGTGAAGCGCACGTCGATCAGGGGGGTGAAGGCGGCGATCATGGCCTGCGCGGGCAGGATCTGCCGCGGTACCTTGGTGATGTCGCGGTCGACGTCGCTCTCGCGAGCGCGCACGTCGGTGAGGAACTCCAGGATCCGGTACTGCTGGCGGGTGCCGAGGTTGGGGCTCACCCAGCGCAGCAGGCCGGACAGCTCGATGCAGCCCACCCGGTTGTTGCCGGTGAGGAAGTAGCGTGCCAGCGAGGCGACGATGCGGGTGGCCTGATCGAGCACCGTGGAGCCGAACGCGCCGGCGTCCTCGAATGCATCCAGCAGCAGGACGACGTCGGCGTTGCGCTCGCGCGTGTATTCGTTGACGTACATGCGGCCGGTTCGCTGCGTAACACGCCAGTTCACCATGCGGAGCCGGTCGCCCGGCACGTACTCGCGCATGCTGGCGAACTCCAGCCCCTCGGAGGCTTCGCGCGAGGGGTAGTTGCCGACGTTGACCTGGGTGTGGAACGGCCGGATCGGGCGGCTCACCGAATCGACCCGTGGATAGGCGGTGCAGATCTTGGGGTCGCTCCATTCCGCCTCCCACAGGATCAGGCCGGAGCCCGCGTAGACGCGATGGAGCAGCCGTCCCTGCGTGAAACGGGCGCGCCGGTCGATGCGCAGCCGGTAGCGGCAGGTCTCGGTCTGCCCCTGCCCGAGCGATACGATCACGTCGTTGCGGCCGGAGACCAGCGAGGCGCCGGCCGGCAACGGATCGACCACCTCCGCGATCGGCACGGCGGTGCCGGCATGGACGGTGAACTCGACATCGACCTCGTCCCCTTCGAACAGGGTCAGCCGGGAGATGCTGTGGCTGAACCGCACCCGGGGCGCTCGGTCGCCGAGCAGCGCGGCGACGATCGCGACCGCGAACGTGGTGCCGATCATCACCAGCTCGATGCGCCGCAGCAGCGCGGCGAACACCAGGCTGACTAGCGTCAGCGCCAGATAGGAGACGAAGCGGGGTCCGAAGTGCTTGGTCACGCGTCGGCTTGCGGCGTGGGCACCTCGTTCATCGCGTCGTGGACGATCGACTCGTCGGAGATGCCGCGCACCCAGTACTCCGGCTTCATCACGATACGGTGGGCCAAGGCGATCACCGCCACCTCCTTGACGTCCTCCGGGGTCACGAAGTCGCGGCCGTCGAGGACCGCGCGCGCCCGCGCCAGCTTGAACAGCGCATAGACGCCACGCGGCGACGCGCCGACCTGCACTTTGGAGTCCTCACGCGTGGCCCTCGTCAGGTCGACGATGTACTTCCCGATCGGCTCCGATACGTGCACCTCCTCCAGCGCGAGCTGCATGGCCAGCAACTCCTCCTTGGAGACGACCTGCGTGAGCGCGACCGTGTCTTCCTTGCGTTCCTGGCGCCGTCGCAGGATCTCGTACTCGTCTTCGGCGCTCGGGTAGCCGATGCTGGTGCGCATGATGAAGCGGTCGAGCTGCGCCTCAGGCAGCGGGTAGGTACCCTCGAATTCGATCGGGTTCTGCGTGGCGATGACCAAGAACGGACGTTCCAGCACGAAACGCTCGCCCTCCACGGTCACCTGCCGTTCCTGCATGGCCTCCAGCAGCGCCGACTGGGTCTTGGGCGTGGCTCGGTTGATCTCGTCGCCGAGCAGCAGGTTGGTGAACACCGGGCCCTTGCGGAACTCGAACACGGCGTCGCGCTGGTTGTAGATGTAGCCGCCGGTGATCTCTCCGGGCAGCAGGTCCGGGGTGAACTGGATGCGGGTGAAACGAATGTCGAGCACCTGCGCGAACGACTGCGCGATCATCGTTTTCGCGAGGCCGGGGAAGTCCTGCAGCAGGATGTGCCCGTCTGCCATCAGACCCATCAGGATCTGGCGCAGGACGTCGTCCTTGCCGACGATGAAGCGCCCGACCTCATCGACCGCCCGTTGGGTAGTCTCACTGACCCTTCTCAGATCCGTCGCGTGTTGTGTGACCTCGCTGATCGGTCCTAGTGCCATGCTCGCTCCTTTGTTCGTGTCGTCATGTCAGGCGATTTCGCCGGTGTCGGCCTGATCCAGCTCCTGCACCACGCCGGCAAGCTGCGCCAGTGGGACGCCGCGCCGCGTCACCCGCTCCGGCAGCCGATCGGCGAACGCATCGCCGGGACGACCCATCGCTTCGATGCGGGCCAGGAGGCGTTCTCGGTCTGCTCGGTCCACGAGCCCGGCAGCGACCGCCGCAAGCCGCGGCGCCAGAACGCGCCGGTAGTAGCGCTTGCTGGTCTGCGAGAGCTCCAGCTCCGCGGAGATCTTCGTCAGCGGCGACGGCACCGCGGGCTGTCCGCGCCGGGCGGCCTGATCGTTCAGCACCCGCTCCAGCCGCGGGGCTTCGTGGAAGGCCAGCTCGCTCTGTACGGAGCGCACGGCCACCACCGCGGCCAGCGATGCGACCGCGGCACCGATCGCGAGCACGACCTCGTCCAGATCCTGGACACCGGAGGTGAACGTCACCAGCAGGACCAGACCGGCGGTGAGCGCCGCCAAGCCGATGGTGTTCAGGATCCGTCGCGTCCGGCCGCGTCCGGTCGTGCGGGTGCGAAATGCCGACGGTCCCCAGGTGGCGCTGCTCATCAAGACCAAGGGTAACATCGGGCCGAGCGCCGGGTGAAGGGACGAAGCCGCAGGTTGTCGACAGACCACCATCCTCCTATGGTCCAGACATGACTGAGGGACTGGCCGGCATCGGGGCGTACGCCTTCCGGCCCGGCGAGTGGCGGGACGAGGGACAGGGAAAGGAAACGCTGCGCACGCGCGAAGCCCGTGCGGCCTGGAACCCGCTGATCGACTGGGAAGAGGTCAACCCCGGCAACCGCGGGGTCACCCGCGACGGCCGCTACGAACTGTTCGACGCGCCGATCGGGGTCCGCCTGATGGTCGAGCCGGCCTGCAAGTCGGAGGCGTTGATCAGGTCCGATCCCGCGGTCGAAGGCGGCGGCGGACTGCACAACGTGCTGGCCTGGCAGGACGATGACTACCACATTCTGTACGGCTCCTTCCCGGCGGACGGCAGCTCCGCGCTGCGCTACGCGCGCTCTTCCGACGGCTACCGCTTCGAGAAAACCCCGGTGGCCGGCCGGGCCGACAACGTCACCGGCGGGCCGGCCCACTGCGGGATCTTCATCGACCCGATCGCGGACCCGGCCGAGCGGTTCAAGGCGATGCGGATGGCCGGCGGCTACTTCGATCCCGACACGAACGAGCTTCTGCCGTCCGCCGAGTGGCAGAAGCGCATGGCTGCGGCCGACTACGCCGGCGCCGCCTACGACGGCCCGCGCATCGTCAACCGCAACTGGCTGCAGGGATGGACCTCCCCGGACGGCCTGCGCTGGACGGTGATCGACGAACCGCTGGCCGACATGCCGGCCGACGGCGGCATCGCGCCCGGCTACGACCCGGCGACCGGCTGCTACTTCGCCTTCGTGCGTCCCGGCGGCACCGGCCGCCGCAGCATCGGCATCACCAAGACGGCCGACTTCCGCCGCTGGCCGCTGTCGCGTCTGGTGCTCACCGCCGACCCGCAGGACCCGCCCGACACCTCGTTCTACGGCTTGTACTACTTCCCCTATCCGGGCAGGGACGACCTGCACGTGGGCGTGGTGCAGGTCTACCATCAGATCGGCGACAATGGTGACGCGCAGGTCGCCTTCAGCAGGGACGGCCTGTACTGGACGCGCCCCGAGCGCCGGCCGGTGATCCCGGTCGGGCCGCCCGGCAGCGACGAAGCCGGCATTGTCTGGCCGTGGGGCGTCGGGCTGATCACCCTGCCGGACGGCTGGTGGGCGGTGCCGTACGACGCCACCGCGTGGCTGCACAACGCCGGCCGCACCATGCCGCGCGCCGACGGGGTCATCCGCTGGGCGCGCTGGCGCCCGCACCGGCTGGCCGGCATCGACGCGGAGACGGAGGGCCGCTTCACCATCCCCACGATCACGCGCTCCGGCGGACCGCTGCGTCTCAACTACCGCTGCCGGGCGGGCGGCTGGATCAAGGTCGAGCTGATCCGCTCGATCCCCTCCCGCCTGAACCCGGACGTGAGGGGCCTCGACGGCTACACGTTCGATGCGTGTGACCCGCTGACCGGCGACGAAGCCGACCGCCCGGTGACCTGGAACGGCAACAGCGACCTGGACGCCGCCGGCTCCACGGTGGTGATCCGCATCAGGATGTTCGCCGCCACCCTGTTCGCCTACCGGGTATGAGCCGCGTCCTGATCCGGCACGACGCGCCGGAAGCGGCAGAGCTGCTCGCCGACGACCCGGACCTGCAGCCGACGCTGGCGCCGGGCGAGTTCGACGAGCGCTTCCTGGCGCTGCACCGGCAGCTCTTCCAGACCGACGAGCCGGACTTCTACGAGGTCACCACGCACGTCTACCGCCCGCCAGCGCCCTATCACATCGCCGATCATCAGTTCCTGTGGGACGGGAGCCGCTGGCATCTGCTGTACGTCACCGGCGACATCAGCAAGATCGACGGCTACCGCCGGCATATGGAGGCGGGCCGGCTGGACGAGGCGGCGGCCGAAAGCCCCGAGGTGGGGATCGGCCATGCGAGGGGGGAGAGCCTCGGCACGCTGGCCTTCCATCGCAATCTGCTGCTGCCTTCGCAGGGCGCATTCGACAAGGTGACGCGCGGCGTGCCGTTCTGCTTCCGCTACCGCGGGCGCTGGGGGATGCTCTACGAGGTGCGCGGCGAAGGCGGCGACCACCAGAGCCTGGCGTGGTCCGAGGACGTGGAGGAGTGGCGCCAGGATGCCGGCAACCCCGCGTTCGGGCTGCCGTCGTGGGGGCCGAACCCGGGCGGAGCCGCACAGGACGTCTGCGTGCTGCGGCGGCCGGGCGGGCTGTACCTGATCTTCTTCAAGTCCAGGGCGGGCTCCGGCCAGGTCGCCGTCGGCCTCAACGCCACGCGCGACTTCCGCACCTTCGTGGAACTCGGGCCGGTGTTCCGTTCGCCGCCGATGCTGCGCGGCACCATCGGCCTGGAATCGCCCTGCGTGATCGAGCGGGACGGCATGTGGCACCTGTTCTTCACGCTCGGTCCGGGGACGTGGCATGCGGTGAGCGACCGACCGACCGGGTTCCTGCAGGGCGGCACCTACTGGCGGGTGGGGACCGGCAGCTACCTGCTGGGACACTTCCACGCCGCCGAGGTGTTCAGCCGCGACGGCCGCTGGTTCCTGTCGACCACCCGCAAGGAGCAGTCGCGGCTGGAGAACCGCCGGCAGGGGCGGCTGTGCTACCGGGGAACGTACGAGGACGAGATCGTGCTGGAGGAAGGGGTGTTTCTCAGCGGCATCGAGTGGGACGGCGATCAGCCGGTATTGGCGAAACCCGATCTGGAGCCCATATAACTATTTGTCATGAAAGCAATTGACAGAGACTCTCGACTCTCGTAGTGCTTTGCGTCAATGTGGTATACCATATCGTAGGATATGGCTGATTCGTCCAAGGACCCAGGCCAGCCGACCGGAGATCGGCATTCCGTAACGCAGGCTGGTGTCCCTCCAGTGTTGTGGGATGCGAATAACAAGAGCTTCGTCGTTACTTTGAAGGGCGTTGAATTGCGGAAGTTAGACGACCCCAAGGTGATCGGGGTTCATATTCATTTCAAGCCACCGACTCTATACGACGTGAGAATCAGGGAAAAAGGATCGGACGAGTGGGGCGTCGGAGTCATCATACCCTATAGTTCAATAAGCTTTTCTGGTTATAAGCCCGATACCGACTATGAAGTACAGATCATCGAAGTCGATGCATCAGGTAATGCGTTGGATCAGCCTCCTCTCATTGAGCGTTTTCGCTCTCCGGGAGTATAGTTGATGAGCACGGCTCTTGTGGATCGATTCTTGCCGGTCAGCCATTGCGAGCCCTGGACGACATGGACTTCGCCACCCACTATCGAGTTCCGGTCTGAGACAGAAGATGTAAGCTACGAAATCTATAGCCTGAAGGACAGAATAGACGAACTGAGAGGATATTGCGAAGAAGAGGGGTTTTCGATAGACGCGACCTCCGAAATTGACTTTTGGGAATTCGTCGGATCAGTTCCGTTTTATTATTCTATGAAGTTCGACGTAGTAGCCACGGAACGCGGCAACCTTCGCGCTAGTTGGGATGACGGCGACAAGCACATAGGCATTCAGTTTCTCGGCGATGAGCAATGTGAATACGTTGTTTGGGCGTCTACAGTTCGACCTGATGCTGCGCGCGACAAGCTAGGTACCGTCATGCGTTGTTTCATGGATTCGTGGATAGTAGCATAGGAGGTATCGTAGGCGGTGATGAGCTGCGCGCAAGTGACAACGTAGTTCACTACGTGAGGCCTCGATTGGTGCTGCGTGATGGTGGAGTATCAGGGGAGGCGTTTCGTCTGAGAGCCGATGAACGTGGACTATCGGTGAATTGGTTGGAGTGCTTCAACGGAACAAAGCTCGAACAGATTGCTGAGGTGAGAGCGCTGTTGCGCATAGAAACAAGGACGAACGGTCGCCTTGCAGAACTAAATGTGCTACTGACGATCAAGCAAGCTAGCGATAGTTTGGTTTTCGAACGGCGTCCGCTTCCTGCTGATGGCAGCCACCCGCCGGATCCTTCCCATTGTGAGATCACTGGCATGCCGCCGTATGAGTCTCCTCAATCGGCTCTAATCGGAGACCTGATAGCGAAATGCGTTACGGAGACACACTGGGCTAAGCTAAGCTAAGCATAGATCCTTGAACCTCGATTGGCGTGGGCACGGCACGCTTTGGAGGAGGACCCGCGAGGACGAGATCGTCCTGGAGGAAGGGGTGTTTCTCAGCGGCATCGAGTGGGCCGGCGATCAGCCGATATTGGCGAAACCCGATCTGGAGGGCATATGAGCACGGTGGTCAGCGGCCTCTGGCACTTCAGCTACACGGTCCGCGACCTGGACCGCAGCATCGACTTCTATTGCCGGCTGATCGGCATGGAGCTCGTCCACCGGCAACGGCAGTCCAACCCCTACACGGCGCGACTGGTGGCGTACGAGCACGCCGATCTGGACGTGGCGATGCTGCGCATCCCCAACTGCCCGGTGGACGTGAGCGGCCACCACCTGGAGCTGGTGCAGTACGTCCATCCGGCCGGCGCACCGATCGACACCACCACCAACCGGCCGGGGGTGGCTCACTTGGCGTTCGCGGTCGACGACATCCACGCCATGTACGATCGGCTGGTCGCCGAGGGCGTGCGCTTCAAGAGCGAGCCGGTGCCGATCCAGGCGGGCCGCAACAAGGGCGGCTTCGCGGTCTACTTCAACGACTTCGACGGCATCCCGCTGGAGCTGCTGCAGCCCCCGCGGAGCGCGCGGTGAGGTCCGGCGGCCTGCGGACCGCCCTGCTGGCCGCCGGCGCCGTGCTGTGCGTCACGGCCACGGCGATCGCCGACTCCTCGGCTCAGGACGAGATCACGGCCGCCGCCGCCGCCCGGTTCCTGGAGACGCTCGATCCGGCGCAGGCCCGCGCCGCCGTGCTGCCGCCGGACAGCCCGCTCATTGCCAACTGGTCGAACCTGCCGGCAGGCATGGTGCGCTTCGAGCGCACCGGCGTGCGCGTCGGCGACCTGAACGATGCGCAGCAATCGGCCATGTACGACTTTCTGGCGGCTCGCGGCGCGCAGGCTGGCGGAGATCGAGGCGGAGCTGCCCGACGTGCGCTTCGCCTGGAACGGACGGACCGATGGGTCGGGCTCCATCTACTACCGCATCTAGGGTCCGACGCTGCTCGTCGAGTTCTCGACACGGGGCTCGGTCGGCGCCGAGGCCGGCCACTACCACTCGATCTACAAAAACCCGACCAACGAGTACGGACGCGGAGGTGCCGGCAGCACCGACTGAATCCGGGCGTTTGAAGCCGATCTTCGGGGAGCTGTACGACGCGTCTCGCTTGAAATCACGGCATTTGGCGTGATATTCTCTGTACGCGGCAGGAGGCGATCGGCATGCAGCTCCAGGAGGTCGTCGAGGATCAGGCGTTCTCGCCCACGCTGATCGCGGGCGCATTGCGCACGACGAAGGCCGAGATCGCCGGCACGCTCGGGCTCAGCCAGGACGCGCTCTCGCGGACCACGCGGATCCATGCACGGAAGACGCAGACCCGGCTGCGGGAGATGGTGGAGATTCTTCGCCGTGTCGAGGACTACACCGGCTGCTCTGCCCTCGTGGCGTATGCCTGGTTTCGCTCCGAGGCCCTGCCGGGTTTCGCCGGGCTCACGCCTGATCGGCTGGTCCGCGAGGGCAAGGCGAGTTACGTCCATGCCCATCTCGATCGGATCATGGCGGGCGGGTACGCCTGACCGTCTGACCTCTTGATGCGACTCCGGGGCATCGTCTACCGAGCACACAATCCTCGATGGTCCTGGCCGCCGGTTTCGGGTGAAGGAGCCCGGCTGCACGGCGGGCGCTTCAACCGGATCGGTGTAGCGGCGTTGTACACCTCATTATCTCCGGTTACCGCTCTTCGGGAGGCGGGAACGCTGGGACATCCTCTGCAGCCGCTCCTCTTGTGTGCCTACGAGATCGATGCCGAACCGGTTTTCGACAGCCTTGACTCGCGTGCACGGGATATCCACGCGGTGACCGATGCCGACGTGGGCTGCCCCGGATGGGAATGGGACATGCATCGTGGATCCGTTCCGGCATCTCACGCGTTGGCCGATCGGTTGTCGCCTGACGCGATGACGAAGACGATCACCTCGGCAGACCCAGATCGCCGTAGAGGGCTTCCTGTACTCTAATCCTCGGCAAGCCGGGCGGCGAAGAAGCGGCGCAGCTCCGGGTTCAGGTCGGCCATGAACGACTCGTCCCAGGAGTCCCGGTAGGTTGCGGTGAACCGCTCGAAGGTTTCCCGTGCGGCCGGGGCGGTGTCCTGCAGGTAGGCCGGATCGCCGAACCACGGCTGATAGCTGGCGACGTAGCCGCCGAGCGAGTTCATGTCCTCGCGGGTGGCGGGCCGCGGCCGTGACACGGTCCCCCAGGTGACGGCGATGGTGCGGCGCCGCTTGCGCCGGCTGTACAGGCCGCGGTGGATGGAGTTGACGTGGAAGAACGCCAGATCGCCGGCCTGTAGCCTGATCGGCTGCCGGCCGGGCATGGCGTCCGACCAATAGTCGTTGACGCGGACCTCGTACTCCTCCGGGGTATCCCAGCGCTTGTGGGAGCCCGGCACGATCTCGGTCGCGGCCGAGTCGCAGAGACAGATGTGCATGTGCACTTCACGCGCCGGCACCGCCTCGCTCAGGACGATGCGCTCGGTGTCCGCGTCCGGGCGCAGGTCGAACTTGTCGTACTGGCAGTCGCGGTGCCAGCCGCCGAGCCACGATTCGCGCGGCGGCTCAAAGTAGAGGTTGCACTGCATGAACAGCGGCGGCTCGCCCAGCACCGCCGTGGCGACCGCCACCGCGTCCTCGCCCGCCACGGCGTTCAGCAGCGTGGCGAACCTCAAGTATCGTTTGGCTGCCTACCCTTGAAATGGTCGCTGGCACGCTGGTATACGTATTCTCCGAACCTACTGACCGCCGAGAAACGCGCCGAATTCGATTTCATCTAAGACCATACCGGCTAATCGCTTGGCGGCGCCTCAATCTCGAAGTCGCCACCTACGTGGCCGCGGCATGATGTTGTGTCCCCCTCGAAACCACTTTCACCTAAGAACGTGCCGCTATCGCTGGCCGTAAAAGTTAGATCAACCGTATCCCACGAGCCGTTTCTATATTCCCGGCGCACGTGCCCCTGCGTCGCCCCGGTGCGCCTATAGTTCCACGACGTTGTTATTTGGTCAAATACGCCGCCACCAGTACGCACGGTACGGACCGTGTTTTCATCGACGAACCACGAACGCGAAACCGTGCCGACCGGTACGGAACACGGGGTGAACCGTTCAGTGATAGTCAGCGCTAGCACCTTGTTGATGATGCTTCCCGGAGCGATCACCGTTTCATTGGTTCCCGAATCGGGAAGATTCGCCACTTCCTCGCAACCCACCAGCGCCAACAGCAGCGCCCCCAAACCTAAACCTATCAGCTTGCTCTTGCTCATGGCGGCCAGTATCACGCAATGCGGCGCCGTCGTCAACGTCGTCAAGATCGTCAAGGTCGTGGACGGGCCTGTGCGTGCGAGAAGTGCTCTCGTGCGCGCAGGGAGGCTCCGGTCACGATGCACGCGCGTGATGGCAGAGCGCGTCTCGGACCTTGGTGCTGCCGTACCGCAAGCGCCAGGATCGGCGCGTGCTGTCGCGGACCCGAAGTTCTTTCTGTTCGATGTCGGTGTCGCCGGGGCATTGGTCAAGCGCCGCATCGCCGAGCCGCGCCGTGAGCAGTTCGGTCACGCCCTGGGAGCACGTCGGCGGCATCCGCAACGTGCCGTGGGAGGGCTTCCTGAGCCGGCTCTGGGCCGGCGAGATCATCGCCTGATCGCGCCTCCCGTGCTATCCTCACGCGGTGAACCTGGACACGGCCAGGGCGATCTTTGCCCGTCACGCGGACAAGTTCATCAGGGCCTACGTGTTCGGCTCGGTCGCTGCCGGTACGGCCGACGAGCACAGCGACATCGACGTCATTCTGGTGCGCGACACCGCGCTGCCGTTCTTCGATCGCGTGCGCGAGATCATGGATCTTCGCCTGGAGTTCGGGGCGGCCGACATGCTGATCTACACCCCCGCCGAGCTGGACGAGATGCTCGCGGAGGAGGGCCGGTACTTCTTCAAGCACGCCGTCCGAACAGGATACCGAATTGAAGGAACCCAACAGAGAGTCCGATCGGTGGCTCAAACAAGCTGAAAGCGACCTCGCCTACGCCGAGCTCGGACTGCGCGAGGGAAACGGCCGACCGCGACGTTCCTGCGCTGTCGAACGGCGAGTCGGCGGGTAGCCCCGACCGGGCAGATCGAGGTGACGCCGAAGCGTAGCCGTTTATGTGCCCGGCGGCGGCGCGAGCCGATTGAGGCCCATGGTGTCGGTGCCGTGGATGATCTGCAGGGTATGGTCCGGGGAGTCGCACTCCAGGACCTTGACGATGGGGATGATCGCCCGCACCGCCAGCCCGATGCGGCGCAGGTCGGAGTGGTTGGCCTCCGAGTGGTGCAGGGTACGTTCGTTGAACAGGATGAACTCGCCGGGCTGCATCTCCAGATCGGTCAGGTCGCCCGGATCGTAGTGGCCGGCATCGGCCATCACCTTGAAATGCATGTCGGGGGTCGCCTTGACGTGCGGGACGATGGTGCGGTGCGATCCGGGGATCACCTGCAGGTTGCCGTTCTGCCTGGTGGAAGGATCCACGGCGATCCAGGCGGAGATGATGACCGGCGGCTCCAGCGGCCAGTAGTGGAAGTCCTGGTGCCAGGGAATCGCCTTACTGCCCCGATTCTTGACGAAGAAGTTGGTGCGCCACAGCAGCAGATCGGGCCCGTACAGGGCAACCATGCGCTCGATGATCGCCGGGTCAGTGGCCAGGTCGTACACCGCCCGACTGTCCAGATGACGGTTGTGCAAACGGTTGTGCGACACCGGCGGATCGGTCTCCAGAACCCGCTCGATGGCCGGGCGCAACGCGGCCATCTCGTCTGCCGAGCATAAAGAGTAGGGGCCGAGATACCCGTCGCGGCGAAACCGCTCCACTTCGGCGCCGGAGAGCGCCGCGGGAGCCGAAGCCGAAACCGTGTGTGTAGCCATCTGATCCTCTACCACGGTTGACTGTAGCACGCTGATCACGGACTCAAGGCGGAGCGTCCGGGCGCGAGGGCGAACTGGTGGTTCTCAACTGGCGGCGGAGATCATGCGCTGAAGACGCGGATGAAGCGTGCTGACGAGCACATTCAGGTGATCCCGCATCCAGGAAACAGCCTCAAGGAAGTCGGCGCTCTGGTCGTCTCCGGCGAGAAAGCCGCGCTTGACCTTGCGCGTGAACCCGATTCTTGGACGGCCCGCCGGGTTGACCCAGCGCCTGAGGTCTTCTCTCATCTCCACTCGCAATTCCTCCAACACTGTTTCGATCTCCTCAAAGATGCGAGCGGCGGGCGCTTCACCTTTCCGACAGGTGAGGTAGCAACCAATGAGGGAAGAGCCGCGGTGGAGATAACCGCCAAAGCAGAGTCCATAGCCACCCGCCCCAGAGTTCCTCACCGTTATGTACAACGTCGATCCCTTGGTCGGTGGAGGAACCTCCATGGTTACATCCGAAAAGGCATAGCCCTTGAGCACGGCCGACCAGAACCGAACGTTCTCGGCCTCTTGGTCTGAAAGCGTCTCTGGGTCGTCTTCGACGTCCGCGATCTCTGCAACAAGACCAGCCTCGACCACCTCGCGGCGGATGATCTCGGTCCGCGCGAGGACGCGGGGCTGCACGATGATGTGCCCGCTATGGTCGCGGTACAGGGCGGCCTCCACCAGTGCGAGGTTGAAGTGCAAGCCGCTGTGTTTCTGCACGAAATCGACGATGTGTTCGACATCTTCCCGGATGCCGTCGCCGACGATCAGCAGGAGAAACTCGCCGCGTTTCAGATGGCGAGTCACGCGGTCGACGAACGCGGCTTCGTCCGGCACCTGTTCCCTGACCAGCTCGTACAGCACGTTGCCGGTTCTCTTGAGCGTCTTGGACACCTCGCGTTGCAGGTCCTCGTAGCCCCAGGACGCGAGCTCCTTGGCGTAGTCGAGTATCTGCCCGATCACTTCCCGCCGCGCCTGCGGGTTGCGCCAGAGTTTGAACTCGGCGAGCGTGAGCCTGCCGAGAGGATTCACGTACAGTGCATCCACGTAGCCGGCCGGGGTGGTCAGCTCGCGGCAAACGGGCACGGCCCCCGCATACGCAGCGTCGATGGCATCGGTTGGCAGCGTCTCCGGGAAGCGGAATAGCAGCTCCTGCAGGAACGCCTCGGCAACGCCGCCTTCGGCGGCCGACGCGCCGAGCGGTATGCGCTGCAGTGTCTCCGCTGAGGCGGAATTGCCTGGGTCCAGCCTGATCAGCCCCCCGTACGTCCGGTCGAGTGGGTTCATACGTGGTTCAGAGCGGTGCGACGGTGATCAGGTGGTCTGCTCCCTGCTCCGCGAGGGGGTTGCGCAGGGGCCGGGCGAAGAGGGGGGACTCGATCTCGAAGCGGTCGCCGGCCTGGGGTTGGATCCCGTGGGCGCAGCTCAGGATCGGGGCGCCCAGGAAGTGGCAGTGGACGTCGCCGGGGCGGCGGAACAGGTCGTACTTGAAGAGGTGGTGCTCCATGTTGGCCAAGCTGTGGGTCATGTTCGCCTCGCCGGTCAGGAACGCGGCCTGCCAGAGCACCGCGCCTTCGCGGCGCACGCGCACCTCGCCCTGGACCGAGTCGGGCAGAGCGCCGAGCAGCAGCTCCGGGCCGATCGAGCAGGCGCGCAGCTTCGAGTGCGCGAGGTACAGGTAGTTCTGGCGCTCGATGACGTGGTCGGCAAACTCGTTTCCGAGCGAGAAGCCGATGCAGCGCGGGCGGCCGTCGCGACCGATCAGGTAGACCCCCACGGCCTCCGCTTCCTCGCCGCCGTCGCCGGCGAACCCCGGCAGCGGCAGCTCGTGCTCCGGCGGAATGAGGATGCTGCCGTCGCCCTTGTAGAACCACTCCGGGGCGACGCCGATGGTCCCGGCGGGCGGCTTGCCGCCGCGTGCGCCGAGCCGGAACATGCGGATCGAGTCGGTCACGCCTTCGTCGTCGTCCTCGCCGGAGCCGGATCCGCCGTGCATGGCGTCGCGCGCCATGGCGCTGCCGGTGTGGTTGAGGCCGGTGCCCGAGATCACCAGATGGGCGGGGTCGGGGTGGTCGATCGGCGGCAGGAGGCGGTGCGCGTCCACCAGCGCCTGGTAGTCGACGCGGGCGGCGCGGTCGCAGCCGGCCACTAGGTCGAGCAGCGCGCGGCCGGTCGCATCCGCTTCGCGGGCCAGGTCCAGCGTCGACGCGACCCCGGCGAGCTCGTCGACCCGGTCGCGGTCGGCGACCACGCCGACGCGGCGCTCACCGGACGGGGTCCGATACTGGATGAGCCGCGTGGCGCTCACAGCCGCTGCACCTCGCCGGTGCGGATCGCCCGGTCGGCGGCCAGCACCATGCGCGTCGCCTGGATGCCGTCGGTGGCGTCGAGCTCGGGCGCCCGCCCGGCGCGCAGCGCGGTGATGAACTCGCGGTTCTCCAACAGGAAGCCCTCCTCCTTGTCGACCCGCTCCGACCACTGGCGCTCGCCGTCGGAGAACGTGGCCGCCTTGAAGCGGTCGTGGAGCTGCACGCTGCAGCCGCCGCCGAACAGCTCCAGGAAGAACTTGCTGGTCATGTGGCCTAGGGCGGCGTCGCCCTGGATCCAGCTCGCCACGGCGCCGGAGGCGAAGCGGATCGAGGCCACGCACTGGTCGATGCGCGGATGGCCCGGATGGGTCATGGCGCCGCCGGCCGCCCACAGCAGCTCCGGCTCGCTGCGCGCCATCCAGCGGATCACGTCGGTGGTGTGGCAGCCCTGGCTGTAGACGTTGGCGCCGCCGCGCACCGGGTCCTGCGCCCAGGCGTCGTCGCGCCAGCGGTCGTCCATCATCTGACCCACGATCACCTGCGGCTCCGGGATGAACTCCCGCGCCTTCTGGAGCAGCGGGTAGTAGCGCATCTTGAACGCCGGCATCAGCCAGACGCCGGAGGTTTCCACCGCGGCGGCCACCGCCTCGCATTCCTCCACCGACAGCGACAGCGGCTTCTCGATGAGGATGTGCTTGCCGGCCTGGGCGGCGGCGATCGCCAGCGGCGCATGCGAGTCGTGGTGGGTGCAGATGTAGACGGCGTCCAGGTCGGGGTCGCCGAGCAGCCGGGAAGCGTCGTCGGTCGCATAGCCGCCGCCGTGCTCGGCCGAAAGGCGCTCCGCCGCGGCCGGTACCGCGTCGGCGAAGGCGGTGAAGCGGGCGCCGCCCACCTGGCTCACGCAGCGCGCGTGCACGCCGCCCAGGTTGCCGCAGCCGATCAGGCCGAAGCGCAGGTCGCGGGCGCTCATCTCGGCGGATCCGGGGCGGTGGTGTCCCCGGAGGCGTCGTACATCAGCCGGTGCAGGTCCACGAGCAGCCGGTCGTCGGTGGTCATGCGCATCTGCGGCGCGATGTAGGGCATGCCGCGGCTCAGCGTCGGGTCGCGGTACACGTTGGTCTGCCGGTCGCCTAGGTCGATGTCCGCGCACGCCACTCCGTCGCCGTGGATCTCGGCGATGATCGCCCCGGACGAGTCGATGATCATGCTCGGCGGGCCGGTCGCGGCGGCGACGAAGTAGAGGCGGTTGTCGAGCGCGCGCGTGCGCCACGTGATCGGCTTGCCGCCAGCCACCGGCAGGAACAGGATCTCCGCTCCCAGGTGCGCGTAGTAGCGCGCCACCTCCGGGAACCACTCGTCGTAGCAGATGTGGAGCGCGACACGCCCGACGTCCAGGTCGAACACCGGGTAATCGGTGCCGCATGAGATGCCGGCGCGCAGCTCGCCGAAGGTCAGGTGGGTCTTGTCATAGCAGCCCAGGAGCTCGCCCGAGCGGTCGAACAGGACCGCCGTGTTGAACACGTGCCGGCCGCGCCGGCAGATGACGCCGGCGATCACGTGCATGCGGTGGCGGCGCGCGGCCTCGGCCAGCACCCGGCACACCGGGCCGTCGGGCACCGGCTCCGCGGCGTCCGCCCAGGAGCCGTACAAGCGCTCGGGGACGCCCTGCACGGGGGAGAACTCGGTCAGGGCGGCGATGTCGACGCCCATGGACCCGGCCTGATCGAGTTTGGCGGCCATGCGCTCGCGCTGCTCCGCCATGCTCAGCGGCGCGGGCGGCTCCCCGAAGCGGATCGTGGCGATGCGCGCGATGCGCGCCGGCGGCCGCGGGACCTGCGTGACCACGGCCCGCGACCACGCGATCCGGCCGGTCGGGGCGGCGCGCAGGTAGAGCTCCATCCGCTCGTGTTCGGATGGGTGGGGCTCGTGTCGGAACGTGCACTCCAGGGACAGCGTGCCCGCCGGCGCGGTCCTGTGTTCGGTGGGCAGCATGGGCCGCGGCGTCAGGAAGTGGCCGGCACACTGGGCGAACACCGAAAGGCCGGGGCGCTCGATGTTCTCCGGGCGGGCCTGCACGCTCGCGCGGTACCAGCAGCCGGGGACAAGGCGCACCGAGCGGTGCCAGCAGCCGAAGGCGTGCAGGTCGCCGGTTCCTTCCAGTACTAGCTCCTGCTTCGAGTCCTCGCCTGCTTGGATGCGGGCGCGTGGCGTGAGCTCCGTGCGCGGGGTGTCGGTCCGCCACTCACCGTGCAGGCGGTTCGCGTCCGACAGCGGCGCAGGCTCTCCGGTCTCGCCCGGATTGAGGCCGGCCGCCAGCAGCAGGCTTACCCACTGGCGATGGTTGCGCGTCACCGATTCCGGGTGCTTGCGGCTGCGAGCCACGAAGCCGGGGACGCTACTGCGTCCAGTCGGTGCACCGAGGCGGCAGTAGCGGGTGTCCAGGCTCCATCGCACGGTCGAGGACGTATTCGGCAGCGAGCGGTGCGCGACCCGCTCCATGGTCATGAGGGCGTCGCCCGGCTGCATCTCGCAGGTGACGCGCTCGCCGTCCGGCAGGTCCTCATCGTTGATGCCGCGGTAAGCGACTACACCAGGGATACTGGTCTTCAGCCTGTGCGGAACGCTCTGCCGGTGGGAACCGGCGATCACTTCCAGGCAGCCGTTTTCGCGCCTGGCGGTGGCCAGCGGGATCCACAGGTTGAGGATCACGGTGTCGCCGATCTCCTCGGCCAGGTACTCGTCGTCCTGGTGCCAAGGCACGTCGGCGGGTTCGTGCTCGGGGAGCTTCACCCGCAGCACCGTCTGAGGATGGGCCAGGATCTCCGGCCCGATCACTGACTCAACCGCGTCGAGCAGGGCCGGATGGGTGCGCAGCGCGTACATGCCGGCCGTCTTGTGCCGTTTGCTATGCAACCGGCGCCAAAGCCAGGCGAGGGACTCCTCGTCCAGCTCGGCGGCGACCGCGGCCAGGCGCCGATCGAAGGGCTCGTCCGCGAAGGTGGCAGCGCGATCCAGGCGCTCCCAGATGACGAGCTGCTCGACCTCCTGCTCCACGGCGGCGGCGAGATCTTCGGTGAGGGGCTGGATTGCCGCCCACGGCAGCAGCCCGGGGAGGATCAGGTAGCCTCGTTCGTGGAGCTCCGCGCACTGCGACTCGGTCATACCGGTGCCGTGTTCCATACCGGAGCGATTGAACGTCGCCCGTCGCCGCCTTGACAAGCCGCTCGCCGGTCGGGCGATGGTCCGGCCGTGATCGGTCTGTTCGTCCGGTACCACGTGAGACCGGCGGTCAGGCGCCTGCTGGCCAGCATCACGCCGGTATCGGTGCTGTCCGCGGCGGTGTTCGGAGCCGTGTTGGGCTACCCCTACGTGCAGTTCTTCACGTCGGTCGTGGACGGGAGGCTGCACGTCCCGGCATCACTGCCGGTGGTGCGGGCGGCGACGCTTCTGTTCGTCGTCGGATTCCTGATCGCCGGCATGCGCAAGCGGCATGGGCTGGTCACCTTCTGCTCGCTCACGCGGCTGGAGCCCGGCAACGCGCTCAGACTGCTGCTCCTCAGCAACGCCGGCAAGCCGCTGCGCTGGGGGGCGATCTACGTCGCCGCGGTGCTGCCGGTGGTCGTGCTGCTGTCGCCGTCGCTGGAGCGCACGGTGCTGCACGTGGCGAGCGGCGCGGTCGCGGTGGTCCTGCACTACCTGGCAGCGGCGCTCATCGCTGTACTCTGGCAGCGCAGCAGAGGCGGCGGAGCGCTGGCCGCCGCCGGCTTCGCGGCCTTCGTCGGTGCCGAGGTCCTCCTGTTCAGGGCGTGGCACCGGGCCGATCCGTTGCTCATAGCGGTGAACGCGGCTGCAGTCGCCGCGTGCTGGACCGTGGCGATCGGCCGTCTGGACGCGGCGCACGTCCAGCGTGTTCTGGTGAGCGAGATACCGAGCAGAGCGCGGCGGTCGAAACTCGACCGGCTGCCGCAGGCGCTGCCGATGGAGACGAAGCTGTATGTCAAGGAGTGCCTGCTGCGGCGGGAGTTCGTCGTCGTGTTTCTGATCGCGGCGGCCCTGTTCGGCTACCTGATCGTGGCGCTGATCCTGGGCATCCCGGAAGAGCAGCGTGCGCCCACGGTCATCGTGTGCGCGTACGGGGCCGCGGTGGCTGCCGGGACGGCGCTCGGGGCCTTCGATGCCCGGCATCTGTACTTCGTCAAGATGACGCCGGTGACGTTCGGCCGCCTGACGGTGTCGATGCTGGGCTCGCATTGCGCGGGGTACCTGGTGGCCGCGGGGATCGTGGGTGTGCTGGGCGTGCTGAGTGGAATGCGCGCCGGCGTCCTGCCGATCCTGCTGTCGCAGGGGGTGTTCGTGGCGCTGGCGATGTGGCTGGTATCGTTTCGGTTTCTGTTCGTCGCGCAGGTGGTCGCGATTATCTTCATGGGGCTGGTGATAGTCGGTGGACTGATCCTGGCGCTGGCCGCAGCGTCCCTGGAGGGCGTTGCCTGGCCGCTTGCCTATGCCGGCTTCGTGGTGGTGATTCCCTGGATTCTGTATGGCGGTGCATCGCGCAGATACCAGGACGCGACGATCGAAGACTGGGCGGCGGCATGATCGAGCTGCGCGGCGCGGGCAAGACCTACCCGAACGGCAAGGGCGTGTTCGACCTCAGCCTGCGCCTGGAGGCCGGGCTGACCGGCTTCCTGGGGCGCAACGGATCGGGCAAGACCACCACGATGCGGCTGGTCATGGGGCTGCTCGCCCCCGATCGGGGCACGGTGCTCATCGACGGGCGAGACCTGTGGCAGTACGACCACATCTACACGCTGAAGCGGAACCTGGGATTCCTGCCCAATGACGACTATTTCTTCACGCGGCTCACCGGCCGCGAGAACCTGGAATACCTGAGCCTCCTGAAGACCGGCGAGCGCGATGCCTACGCGGCGCTGGACCGGTTCATCACCGAGCTTGAAGTGGACGCCTTCATCGACGATCCGTTCGACAGCTACTCCACGGGGATGAAGAAGAAGGTGCAGCTCGTGGGCGCGCTGATCGGCGACCCTGGCAACGTCCTGCTCGACGAGCCGCACAACGGCCTGGACGTCATGGCCAACATCGCCCTGAACCGGACCCTGCTGAATCTTCGCGATGAAGGCCGGACCATCTTCGTGGCCAGCCACCTGGCCGAGGTGTTCGACACGATCGCCGACGCGCTGGTGGTAATCGACCAGGGCCGGATCGCAGCGCAGCACCGCGCGCCGTTTCAGAACAAACCGGTGGACCTGTATCTGGAAGCGATCGGCCGCGCGGGTGACGCTCCGCGGCCGTAGGACTGGCGCGCAGGCTCTCTACTGGCTCACGGGCTCCGCACGGGAGCATCGGCGGCAGCCGACGACGACACGGCAGCCGGTGCCGGACTCTTCTCCTGGACCGGTACGTCCCGGAACCCCTTCCGGCGACCCCGCATGGCCGCGTGCGCCGCAGGCGACCCGTCGTGGAAGCTGCCGAACCACTTGTCCAGCGGCACGCCCTCGTTCCCGTAGTTGCACTCGAAATAACGGTGGTGCAGGTAATGGAAGTAGCCGCCGTTGCTGAAGGTCTTGTCATCCTTGACCACGAACTTGGAAAAGCCCGCATGGCCGGCCGCGGGGCTCAGCCCGGTGTGCAGCAGGTGGAAGATGGCGTGGATCGGGTGCGACGGGATCACCCAGTGCAGGAGCACGCCCGAGAAGTAGATAAGGTGCTCGATCGGATGCATCGACAAACCCGACCACGGGCCGATGTTGACGTTGCGGTGGTGGAGGTAGTGCGCGACCTTGTACAGCGGTTTCCAGTGCGTCCACCGGTGTGTCCAGTAGAAGTGCATCTGCCGCAGGAACAGGACCGCGATCATCATCAGCGAGCAGTAGGCGATGCCGGCCGGCGTGCGCCACTCGACCCGCGGCAGCCACCCGTTACCGTACATCCACAGCGTCACCGCCTCGTACGCCGTCCAGATGCCGGCGCCGGAGATCAGCGACCAGAACATGTTGTCCCACGTCTGGTTGCCGAACAGGAACGCCCGATTCTTCTTCGCCAGCCAGCGCGCGTTGTACTTGAACTTCTTTCCCTGGGTGCGCTTGATGTACAGCCGCAGGTGCAGTCCGCCGGCGATCAGGACGAGGAGCGCGACGTTGCGCAGGTAGATCTCCGCGATCCAGCCGATCTGGAAGGTGGCGGTGCGCTCCAGGGAAGGCGTGAAAAACAACCACGCCACCACCGCGATGCCCATGTAGACCAGGTTCTTCGGCCACAGGATGCCGTCGTGGCCGAAGATCGCCTTGAGAATCACCTTCACTCGCACCGGCCGGTCCCACATCGGGGACGGCTGCGGGAGATTCGCCGGCTGCCACTCGCCCTTCGCGTCGCGAACGCCCAGATCCGCCTCAGACATGATGTTGCAGGATAGCACCTGTCCCGCCGGTGTAAACCCCTGTGTGGCCGTAACTCCAGCAATGCGCGGGATGCTCCGGGGGCCGGGCGGTCGGCGGTCATCCAGCGTGCTACCCTCGGGAGCGTGAGCAACGCAACCACACCGGAACGCCTCGACAGCGAGCGTCGCCTGTTCGTCGACCTGCTCGACGTCCACCGCCGCGACAACGTGAGCCGCACCTTCCATCAGGCGCGCAAGCACGGCCTGCCGGTCATCGCCCAGGAAGAGCCGTGGGAGCGGATGGGCGGCATGACCGCCTCGGTCATCTACGACCACGAGGAGGGCGTCTTCAAGGCGTGGTACATGGCCGGCTTCTACGCCCCGGGCAAGGAGCACGTGCAGTGCCTGGCGCTGTCCGACGACGGCATCTCCTGGACCAAGCCGGTGCTCGGGCTGCACGAGGCGCTGGGCAACAAGGACAACAACATCGTCGTTCCCGCCGAGTACCACGACGGCAAGGACCACTTCGAGACGATGATGAAGGACCCCATGGATCCCGACCCCGAGCGCCGCTACAAGGCGATAGGCTGGGCCAGCTACGACTGGGACGGGCCGATGAGCGGCATCTACACCGGCACCTCGCCCGACGGCATGCGCTGGACCTTTACGCCGGAGCCGATCGTCCACTATCACCCGCGGCCCGGCACCGCCGACCTGGGGCCGATCGGCGACGCCCAGGCGATGATGATCGATACTCACCGCCGCCGCTACGTGGCGATGCTGCGCGGCGCCGGCGACCATCCGGGGTGGCGGGTGATGTCGGTGAGCGAGGACTTTGTCACCTGGACCAGGCCGGAGCGTTTCCTGCTCCACCTCAATCACGAGGAGTCGCTGTACAACAACAACGGCTTCGTCTACGGCGCGCAGTACCTGGGCATCCTGACCCACTTCGACCGCCGCGCCGAGCACCAGTCGCAGACCCTCCGGCTGCTGACCAGCCGCGACGGCGACGTGTGGATGCGCGCGCCGGCGGCCGATTCGCTGGTCGGGCTGGGCGAGGTGGGCGACTGGGACCGCTTCCAGATAATGCTCACCGGCGCGCCGCCGGTCCCGGTGGGCGACCGCCTGCACATCTACTACCGCGGCACCTCCCGCCGCCACAACAAGGTGGTGGGCGAGTTCGAGCCCAGGATCGACCCGGACCAGGAGCGCGGCGACATGTCCATCGGGCTCGCCACGCTGCGGCTGGACGGCTTCGCCTCCATCGACGCCAGCTACGACGGCGGCACCATCACCACGGTGCCGTTCGAGCTGGCCGGGGCCGAGCTGCATGTCAACGCCAAGTGCGACTTCGGCCGCATCGCGGCGGAGCTGCTGGACGAAGGCTACCGGCCGATCCCCGGCTATTCGGTCGACGACTGCATCGCCGCCAGCGCCGATGCGACCGACCAGATCATCCGCTGGCGCGGGGAGGCGAATGGACGGCCGCTGTCCGGCATCGGCGCGCCGACCCGCATCCGCTTCCACATGACGAACTCGCGCCTGTACAGCTACTGGCTGGCGTAACGCCCTCAATCCCAAGCCTGAAGGAGCACACCATGATCACGGTCCAGAACAGCGTTCCCAACCCCGTCGTCGAAGAGGCGGTCCTGTTCCCGTTCGACAGCTACAGTTGCCCGTTCAGCGCGGGGCTGCGGCTGCAGCTCATCCCCGGCAAGATCCCGGGCAGGGCCAACCCCATCGTCGTCGGAGCCGGCGAGCCGGGGGCGGCGGACGACTTCTGCACCCGCTTCTACGGCACGGTCATCCCGATCGACGGCGAGTTGCGCATGTGGTACCTGGCCAGGAGCACCGTCGACGCGGACGGCAGCAACGGCGGTCAGCTCCGCTGCTGCTACGCCACCAGCACCGACGGCGCGCACTGGGACAAGCCCGACCTGGGACTGATCGAGTTCAACGGCAGCACGCACAACAACATCGTCAACCTGCGCGCCGGCCGCTGCGACTTCGCCGCCCTGCCGGTGATGTATGAGCCGGACGATCCGGACCCGTCGCGGCGCTTCAAGTGCGTCTTCGAGAGCGAGGCGTACGGCAACCAGTTCGCCGTCGCCTACAGCGCCGACGGCCTCGACTGGACCGAGTCGCCGAACAACCCGGTCGGCCCCGGCTTGGAACAGACCGGACTGATCCGCCACAATGGCTGTTACTTCGTCAACGGCCAGGGCGGCTCGCACTACACCACCGGGCGTGCGCTTGCGACCTTCGCCTCCTACGACTTCGAGACCTGGACGCAGGCGTCGTGCCTGGGCCATCGCCGCGACATGGTGCCGCCCCACCCGCTGCTGTACGACCCTCTGTCCTCGGCGCCGAAGGCCAAGTGGAACCAGAGCGAGGAGGTCCACCTGGGGGCCGGCCTCTGGGATCGCGGCAACGTGATCCTGGGCATCTACGATATCTGGCACGGCACGCCGTCGAGCGACCGCCAGCTCATCTCCATGGACCTGGGTTTCCTGGTGAGCCACGACGCCCTGCACTTCGAGGAGCCGATCAAGGACTTCCCGATCCTCCCGGCCTATGAGGAAACCGGCGCGGTGGTCGGCAAGCCACCCACGGTCAGCCACGGCCAGGGAATGGTGAATTGGGGTGACCAGACCCTGATGTGGTACGAGGCCTGGGGCAACCTGCCGGTGGAGGTGCGTCTGGCCACCTGGGAGCGCGACCGCATCGGCTATTTCGAGGCGATGGGCGGAGACGGCGGCCATCTGGTCACCTGCCCGCTGGACGGCGCCACCGAGTTCAGCGCCAACGTCGGCGGCCTGGGCCCGTACACGGAGCTGCGCTTCGAGCTCCTGGACGAGGGCTTTCATCCGCTACCCGGCTTCAGCGGTGCCGACGCCGCCGTGCTCACCGAGCTGGAGGGAGCCGGAGAAGGCGAGGAGGACCTGGTGCCGGGGCAGGAGAGCCGGCGGGATGCCGCGCCGGTCGCCGGACTGCGCGAGCCGATCCGCTGGCAGCGCCCCGTCCCCACCGACGCCGGCCCGCTGCGGCTGCAGGTCAGCTTCGCCGGTGTCCGTCCGGAGGACGCCCAACTGTACGCGATCTACGCCCGCTGACCGCCCGTGAGGCATCACCCCGGATAATTCGGGCAGGAGGAGAGAGAAAGTAGGCGCGTCCGCCGATTTGCAGCAGAGTAAAGGTGTTAGGCCAATCAACCACAAACGGAGGGGACGCGCCGTGGGTGGAACCCTACCGATCTCTTCGACCACGTTCAACCGCTGCGTGCAGGTCCAGTCGCGGGCGGATCATCTCAGCTCCGATACCGGCGCGTTGCTGCTGCGCGAGATCATGGAGCGCACCGGCATCGTGGAGTGGATGACCGAGCGGCTGGTCGATCCACGCAATCCACACACGGTGAGCTACCCGCTGGCCGATCTGCTGCAGACCAACCTGCTGCTGCTCGGCCAAGGCTGGCGTGACCAGGACGACGCCGAACGCTTGCGAGACGACCCGAGCTTCTGCGTCGCCACCGACAGTCGCCGCGGCACCGCCTCCCTGGGGCAGGACCGCGCGCTGCCCTCGCAGCCGACGATGTTTAGTGGTCCGATGGCCCGCGGTGTGCGGGGAATATAGCATATCGTGGGCCACGGCCAGTAACATATGGACAACAGATCATCCCACTAACGGCTATCGAGACATCGAGTAAGGTTCGCGACCCTCCAGTTCCCTCATGGTATGTCTCGCACCAAGTGGCCGGTGAAGCTGTCAGGTGTCAAACAAGACTGGTAGGAGAATAGAACTATGCAGGAAATTCCGGATACAAAGCTTACAAGAATCGGCGTATTTTACGACGGAAGCTATTTTTCGCACGTGAGCAATTACTACTGCTACGATCATCAGCGGAAGGCCCGCATCAGCATTTCGGGCCTTCACGACTTCATACGCGACGAAGTTGCAAAGAACGAGCAGGCCGACGCCCGCTATTGCCAAATCGTCGATGCGCACTATTTTCGTGCGAGGTCTTCGGCGGCCGATGCGCAGGATCGTGACTCACTGTATCGGGAACGCGTCTTCGAGGATGTTCTCATCAATGAGGGAGTCACGACTCACTTCCTGCCGTCCACACCACGGGGCGAGAAGGGAATCGACGTATGGCTTGCCCTTGAAGCTTTCGAGCTCGCTATCTACAAGAGATTCAACGTCGTCGTTCTGGTCGCAGGGGACGGTGACTACGTGCCGTTGGTTCGCAAGTTGAACACTCTCGGGACCCGGACCATGGTGACGGCATGGGATTTCAAGATCAGCGGCGTTGACGGTCAGGAACGAGAGACCAGAACCTCTCAGTTCCTGATCAATGAGGTTACCTATCCGGTCATGATGGACGGCATCATCGACGACCGATCACGTAGCAACGACCGGATAGTAAACAACCTGTTCGTCGCTCCGTCTCAAGCATCCGCGCAACGTCCTGAACGATCCAGGGTCGCGTCAGATGAGCTGCAGGAGGGTGTCATACAGAATCTCAAGGACGACTTCGGTTTCATTACGCCGGATTCCGGGGATGAAAATCTGTTCTTCCACTGGAGGGCCGTGAAGAACGGGGACTTCGAGGAGCTGCGAATCGGCGAATTGGTATTGTTCAACGTGGGCAGCAATGACCGTGGCCCGTGTGCGGTTGACGTGAGGCGACCAGATAAGCCGATCGTTGGAGGATAGACGAGAGGTGGCTCCTGTTCGCTACTTGAGCATCTCCGCGACGGCGCGCAGCTCGGTGACGAATCGGGCGTGAGCGCGCCGGAACGCCGTGAGGGCGGAGGGGACGCGGTTCTGCACGATCCGAGTTCGTTCCGGGTCAAGACGAGTGCCGTAGATATTGCGGAACACGTGGCGAAACGCACGTAGTTCATGAATGTCCTGCGCGAGCGATGAATCCAGAAGACGGGGTCGCAGACCCTCGATCTCGATCGTCATGCGTTCCACGAGCTCCCGGTGCCATGTCGACGGTGGCAGATCGTTCTCGAAGAACCTGGAGATCCGGAGGAAATAGGACTCCAGCGCATTGTAGATGTTGTGAATGGTGTAACCGAGCGCCGCCCAGTCGAGCTCGTCGGTCGCTCCGTGCCGGATGCGGCCGTCGGCTCTCAGGTTGGTCTCGGCAAGGTCGCCGAGCCCCTCGACGTCAGCGTTCAGTTCTGCGATCAGCGTTGCGACGCGCGCTTTCTCGTTCATACATGACCCTGCCGTGATGCTCGACAGCCCGGCTGATGACCGGGCGCGCGTTCGGTAGATCGATGACGTCGACCTTGAACGGGCTGTCGAGCGCGATTGCGACCAGACGGAGATACTGTGGCGAGTCCACGGCCAGATCGATGTCCGGTTCTCTGTTGCCCAGGTTGCCGGTGGCCAGCGATCCGAAGAGCACGACCGTACGGAGATCGGGATCCACCTCGGCAAAACGGTTCGTGAGCCGATGGGCCTCCGCGAGACCGGCCGTTCGCCACTCTCGGCGCATGTGGTCGAGATGAGCCGATCTCTTTCGCTCTCGCGCCTTGAGCCCTTCGGCTACGCCTCGAAGGAAGCGCTTCCGTTCCTCGTCCACAGCCGGGAAACGTAGTCGGCACACACGGGCGGTGTCGAGGGTGACCGTCCTCGATCCAGCACGCTACTCGACCACCTCATCGCCCTCTTGGGCGTGGCGCTTCTGCTCTTCTCGATCGCTTGACGCGGCGTCCGGGAGAATGATGTCCGCGTGGTACGGATTGTCATCAGGCAACGGCGTCGCGATTACGCGCCGCCCGCTCATAGCGGCACGGCCTGCACGGACCACGGCCCAGCCGTAGAACACGCTGTCAGCGTGTTGCTGCGCTACGCCAGCTCGGCCAAAGCCTCTCGGACAAAGCCGTCGGGAAGGGTGTTCGATGAGGAGTACCGAGCGCGGCGCTGATCGCCGTTGACGTTGACCAGACACAGTGCGCCGCCGGTAGAATCACATAGCAGGATGACCGAGCCTCGCTCGCTCGGTGCATCCAGGGCGATCTCCGCGTCGGGCGTCGGATATACTTCAAAGCGCCGCGGCAGAATCTCGTACATTTGTCGCAGCAGGCGCTCGGCATTCGCTAGCGCCATGTCAGATGGGCGCGGGAAACCCTCTTCGTCGGCTTCGGCGATCGCTCCCTCGAGGTCACTTAGCGCACCATCGAGATCGTCGTAGACAGCGGGTTGAACCGGGTCGACCCGCGCTGCAGGATTCGGGATCATTGGCGTCTTTCCAAGCCTTGGTTTCTGTCGAAGAATAACAGAATACGTCAGAACCGCCTACGCAGCCACGTCGTCAGCGAAGTCCAGGCGGATCACCATCACGGTGTCGGTCATGCGGTTGACCGGCAGTCCGCTCAGGCGCAGGTAGGGCGGCTCCTGCCAGTGCCAGGGCGTGATCTCCACCGTGGCGCGGAGCTCGCTTCCGTCGTTCAGCAGCGTCGCCCGCTCGGGAGCCACCCGCAGCGGCTTGAGGATCAGGCCGCTGCTCTGCGGCGCCGCCGGCAGGTGGACGTAGATGGTGTTCCCCTTGCGCGTGACCAGCATGCTGTCGCGAGACACGTGGCGCGCGCCGCCGTGCATGCCGATCGCGTCGTCGTCGATCACCGTCGAGGCGGGCACGGTGCCATCGAACGCCTCCCGGACGCGGCGGTACCAGTTGCCCACCTGGGCGAGCGTGCTCACGTTCTCCACCGGCAGGCTGCCGTCCGCCTTGGGGCCGACGTTGAGGATGTAGTCGCCGCCCATCGCCAGCACGCGGTCGATGCTCTCGATGATGTGACGGTCGCTGTAGTAGTCCTCGTCGGAGCGATAGCCCCAGCTCTCCCGGCCGAGCGCCTGCACCGCCTGCGTCGGTGAGTCGAACTCCCGCGCCTCGGGGACGTGGCGCTCCGGGGTGCCGTAATCGCCGGGGCTCGCGCCGCGGTCGTTGATCAGGATGCCCGGCTGCAGCTCACGCACCATCTCGTTGAGGCTCGGGTCGTGGTGCTCGGCCACGTTCACGTCCCAGAAGAAGTCGCGCAGCGGGCCGTAGTTGGTGCAGAGCTCGCGTACCTGACCGCGGACGAACTCCCAGTAGGCGCCGAGGTCCGGTTGGTCGCCGGGGCGGGGACCGAACATCTCGTGGTGGCGCCCCAGGTTGGGATACTGCGGGTGGTGGCAGTCCGGGCAGGAGTAGTAGAAGCCGAGGGCGATGCCGCGCCGCTCGCACGCCTCGGCCAGCTCGGCCAGGAGGTCCCGGCCATACGGGGTGTTCGTGACCGAGTATTCGGTCAGCCTGGTGTCCCACAGGCAGAACCCGTCGTGGTGCTTGGTCGTGATCACCACGAAGCTCATGCCGGCGCTTTCGGCCGCGACCAGCCACTCGTCGGGATTGAACCGATCCGGGTTGAAGCGGTGGATGAGCTGCTCGTAGTCGCGCCGCTGCATGTCCGACCGCCAGAGGATCTGCTCGTGCCACGCCGGGATCGCGTACAGCCCCCAGTGGATGAACATCCCGAGCCGTTCCGTGAAGTACCGGTCGCGCCCGTCGCCGAATGGTCTGATCATGGTCGTCTCCTGCTCGCGAGCCATCTTATCTTGACCCTCCACCGAGACGCGCCGTACGGTATAACGTACGGGAGAAACACATGGGGACCATGAACGCCACCAACGCGCGGAAGAACCTGTATCGGCTCATCGATGAGGTGAGCGAAACGCACACGCCGATCACGATCACGGGCAAGGAGCGATCAGCGGTCCTCGTGAGCGAAGAGGACTGGAACGCGATTCAGGAGACATTGTATCTGTCCTCCATTCCCGGCATGACCGACTCGATACGGCAGGGACTCGAGACGCCCGTGGAGGAGTGCGACACAGAGCCTGGGTGGTGATGCACCGGCTGGTGTTCACCAGACAGGCCCGGCGGGACGCGCGGAAGGTGGCAGCGGCGGGACTCCGTACGAACGTGGAGCGGCTCCTTCAGGTTCTGCAGGAGGATCCCTACCGCAGGCCGCCACCGTTCGAGGAGCTGGTTGGGGACCTGACGGGAACATTCTCGCGCCGGATCAACATCCAGCACCGCCTCGTGTACCAAGTCCTCGACCACGAGCTCGTAGTCAAGGTGCTCCGGATGGGGACGCACTATGGAGGCTGAGCGCCCGAATCGGGCATGATCGCCGGATGAACCCCACTGCCCCGACGCCGGCATCGTTCGTGCCTTCGACCACATCCATCGAAGACTGCGACTTCACGGCGGGCCGGGTGGACGTGGACGCCATGACGGCGGCGTACCGCAGGCACGGCGCCGTGGTGATCCGCGGGTTGTCGAACGACTACGTGTCGGACCTTCTTCAGGACATGGAGGCGATCCTGGAGCAGAGTCAGGCACTTCTCCCCCAGGCGGCCGCGGCGAAGCACCACGCCAACGCCGTGACGACGCCGGACGGCACGCTGTTCAACGCCGACCCCAACGATCCGGGGAGCATGGTCGTCAATACGCTGCGGCTGAACGCGATGATCTCCGGCGCCTTCCTGCGCTCGCTGGTCAACCCGGAGCTGCTGGAGCTGCTGGCGGCGCTGCTCGGCCCGGACATCGAGCTGTGGAAATGGGGTCAGTGCGTCTACAAGCAGCCCAAGACGGGGGTGCCCAAGTCGCTGCATCAGGACGGGTACTACTTCGAGCACAAGCTGCAGAGCCCGACCGCGGTGCTCAGCTATGCGGTGGATGTCGACATGGGCAACGCGCCGCTGTACGTGGTGCCGGGCTCCCACGAGATAGGCTTGGTCCGGCACGAGGACGACCGCTGGGCCGGCTTTGCGCTCAACGATCCGGTCTGGTGGGAACGCGCCGTGCCGATCGAGGGCCGCGCCGGGGACGCCGTGATCTTCCATACCTGCACGATCCACGGCTCGCCGGACAACCGCTCGGACCGGCCGCGCCCGGTGTTCATCCAGCGCTACCGGCGCGCGGACGACTTCTGCGTGATCGACGTGGCCAACGTCGCCGACCGGCAGCGCGCCGAGCAGGCGCCGGTCACCGCAAAGACCGAGGACGACTGGGGCCTGATGGTGCGCGGAATCCGCCGCTATCAGCCGGCGGAGGGGTAGCCATGAAGGAGTCTTGCGTCACTGAGCGCTGGTAGAGTGACGCGTCATCCGCCCATGGTACTATAGTACCGTTGATGGGAGAACTTTCCGGCCGCTTCGTGGTGCGCGTATCTCCGCGGCTGCACAATGCCTTGAGAGGGCACGCCGCGCGGCTGGGCGTTTCACTGAACGAAGTGTGCCGCGGCGCGCTTGCAGCGGCGGTCGGCGAGGAAACCGGTGGGGCGACCACGGGGCCAGTCTTGCCCGAGCCCGAGATGCTGGCCCGGATCACCGATTCCTATCGCGCGGATCTGGTCGGTGTGATCCTGTTCGGGTCCCGTGCTCAGGGTACCGCGGGACCACACTCCGACTGGGACGTGCTTCTGGTCATGGCACCGGAAACCACGCTCTCGCGCGATCTGTACCGGACCTGGGATGAGCGCGTCGACCGTGGCGCCCATGCACCGGTCGTGAACCCGCACTTCATCCATCTGCCGCCCGCGGAGGGCGGCGGATCGCTGTGGTTGGAGGCGGCGTTGCATGGACAGGTGCTCTGGCGGCGCCAGTCCGTCCTGACACGCCGGTTGGCGCATGCCCGAGACCGGATTGCGACGGGTCGGTTGCGCCGCCGCATCGCCTACGGAACGCCGTATTGGGTGCACGGAGAGTCGGATGTACAACGCTGATTTGACCGCGGACTACCTGAGGCGCGGAGGCAGCAGGCTCAAGGCTATCGACGTGCTGATGGCGGAATCGAGCTGGGCCGACGTGGTGTGCGAATCGCAGGAGGTGGTGGAGATCTGTCTCAAGGCGCTCCTGCGCCACGTCCGCATCGAGGTCCCGCGCCTGCACGACGTGAGTCCCGTGCTTGAGGACAACCGCGATCGTCTGCCGGCGGCGGCGTTATCCCAGCTCGAGCGTCTGAGCGAGGTATCGCGTTCGCTCCGCCGCGACCGCGAACTGGCGTTCTATGGGAGCGAGGATTTGACGCCGAGCACGTTCTATCGCCGGGAGGACGCCGCGAAGGCGCTGCGGGACGCTACCTTCGTGCACGACACCGTGCTCGAAGCGGTGCAGGAACCGGAGAGATAGCGCTCCTATTGCGTCCCGCTCTGCTCTATCCCGGATGGCTTCTCAGGGGTGTTGATCCATGATCTGGTGAGCCGCGAGAGTTCGCCGACGGCTGCCGCGCCTTCATCCACGAACCGAGTGATCCGTCCAAATCGCAGGTCGAGGTACTCGTGCGCCATCAGGTTGCGCAACGCCGCCAGCGGCTGCAGGCGCCCGGACAGTGCGGCGAAGTCCGGCAGCGTTTCCAGCTCCGCGAGGATCTGGCCGTACGTGTAGGGAAGCGAGCGCCGAGCCGCTGACAGCACGATCTTGCCGATGTCGATCGCGGCGTTGATCAGAATCTCCACCCATCGATCGAGATTGCGCCGCAGGTCGCGGTCGGATCGATAGCGATTTTGCGTGATCCCCCGGAAGCGCTCGCGGTCCTCCATCTCCGTATCTATGAAGTCCACGATCCGTTCGAGCCGACTTCGATCGATTGGCGACAGCGAGCGGCTGCGGTCGCGTACCGCCCGGTACTCGCGTTCGGTCTGCAGGAAGTCGATGGCCACCGAGGTGATCGCGAGAAAGTACCGGGAATAGAAGGACTCATCCCGCAGCAGGACGACGAGTCCGGACGTGAGTGCCGCGGCGCACACGGTCGCGGGGCCCCGGTTCAGGATCAGAAGCCCCACGTTGCGCTGGGTCGCTCGCTCCAGGGCGATCTGGATCTCGGTCTCCCGGTCGATCTCCCGCTCCTGCTCGATTTCGAGCCGGCCACCGGATTCCGCGTAGACCGCCACGTCGACGTCGGAATCCGGTCGCATCCTGCCGGCGGCCGCCGATCCGAAGAGAACCGCGAAGGTCAGGTGTGGAAAGCGCTCCAGCTCCGAGCCGACCGCCGCGGCGATCTCATCGGCTGCCGACATCGTCGCACACCGGGCGCACCGGGGCGCCGCTCATGCCAGCCGCTCCCATCGCTCGCGGTCGATCGCGCCCGTCACTGGCCGGCCCGCGAAGAAGTCCTCCAGCGCGGCGACCGTGGCATCGCCGATTCGGTAGTGGCCGTAGCGGCCGTGCCCGGCCACGTGCGGCGTCAGGATCACGTTGGGCATCGCGCGCAGCGGACTGTCGGCCGGTAGCGGCTCCGGCGTCGTGACGTCCAGCGCCACCCGGATCCGGCCTCCGGCCGCCTCCCGGATCAAGGCGTCATGGTCGATCAGGCTTCCCCGCGCCGTGTTGACCAGCAAGACGCCGTCGCGCAGCAGGCGGAACTGCTCCGTCCCGACCATTCGGTCGGTTTCCGGAATGCTCGGCGCGTGCAGCGACACGATGTCCGAACGGGCGAACAGGTCGTTCAGCTCCGCCTTCTCGACCTCCATCGCATCTGCTTCCTCCGCGGTCAGGAACGGATCGTAGACCAGAATCCGCACCGCGAACGGGCGCAACACTCGGAGCACCTCGCGGCCGACGTCGCTGGCGCCGACGATGCCGACGGTGGCGCCGGTCAGATACTGCTCGCCCACCGGTATCTCCGGCGTGCGCCAGCCGCCGGTGCCGCGCAGGTGCAGGGCGTGCTCCATCAGGCGCTTCGCGCTCATGATGATGAGGCCCAGCGCGGTCTCGGCCACGTTGCAGGCGATCGGCATCGTGGCCGTGGACACGCAGATGCCGCGCGGGACTATGTAGTCCGTCCACGCCCGGTCCAGCATGCGGCGCACGGATCCGGCCGAGTGAGCGATGATCCGAAGCCGGTCGGCCGCCTCCATGATCGCGGGCGTGATCGGCGGCGGTCCGCCGGATGCCGGCGCCGCCCAGCCGGTGATGAGCGCATCGTGACCGCCGATCAGGGCGCAGATCTGCTCTTCGGTCAGGTCGTGGTCGCCTTCGTTGCGGGTCACCTCGAATCCCGCTTGCAGGCGCGCCCAGGACTCCGGAGTGAACACCTTCTCGGTGTGCTCGCGTGCGGGCAGGTGCAGGACGCGGGGCTTGCGCGCCGCGGCGGTATCAGCGGCCATGGCGTGCTACCTCCTTGTAGCCGATCTCGGCGTCACCGGTGGCGAACTGCCACTCGCGTATCAGGGCGGCCAGGGCGCGGCAGCGCTCGGCGTGCTCCGGCCGGAACGCGAGGTTGGCGGTCTCGCCCGGATCGTCGTTCAGGTCGTAGAGCTCGTGCTGTCCGGCCGCGCTCAGGCAGAACTTCCACCCCTCGGCGGTGACGATGCAGCGCACCGTGTCGGCCAGATCGGCCAGCCCGGCTTCACGTGTGGTCACCTCGGCGAGGTAGCCGGGCAGCGGGTCGCGTTTCAAGTCCTCGTGGACCAGATAGTTGATGCCGGTCCATTCCACGAACGCGGGCGGCGCCGGCGGATTGGCGCCGCGCAGCCACGGGGCGAGCGAGGTGCCCTGCAGGTGGTCCGGCTTGGCGATGCCGAGCTCGTCGAGCACGGTCGGAACGATGTCGACGTGACTCACCGGGGCGTGCACCTGCCGGGCGTCCCGTTGCCCCGGCCGGCTGATCAGCAGCGGCACACCGATCGACTCCTCGAACATCAGGTTCTTGCCGAACAGTTGGTGGCTGCCGGCCAGCTCGCCGTGATCGGCGGTGAGGATCACCAGCGTGTCGTCGGCCGCGCCGCTGGCGTCGAGCGCGTCGAACACCCGGGCGAGCGCCCGGTCGACCTGCGTGCACAGCCCCCAGTAGCGCTGGATCAAGAGGCGCCACGCCAGCTCCGAGCGCAGGGCGATGCCGTTCTTGGGGTGGTGCAGCACGCAAAGGTGCTCCAGCAGCGCCTTGCGCGGCTGGTCCGCGCCGGGCGGATGGTGCCAGTTGTCCGGCAGCGGCACCTGATCGAACGGATGCAGGTCGTCGAGCGGGCCCGACAGCGGGTCGTGCGGCTCGTAGAAGCAGAGGGTCAGGGCGAAGGGCCGGCTCGCATGGCGGCGCATGAAGTCGCACGCCTTTGCAGCGATGTTGGCCGGACCGCCCACGTGCTCGGGGATGGCCGGCCGATCCATCTTGCCGAAGCGTACGCCGTCGATCGGCGTGAGCCCGTGCGCGCGCAGCAGGTCATCCGGCGCGGTGTCGTTGAAGTCGAGCTCGTCCATGCCGCCGGCGCGCGGTGCCGGCTCGCCGGCATAGCGGTGGTGGCCGCTGCGGCCGAAAAACCCGCGGACCCAGCGATCGTCGAGCAGATCGGTCAGGCACGGGATGTGAGCGTGCATGGGATGGCCGGCCAGCGTGATCTGCCCGTTGTAGTGGGGCCAGGTGCCGGTGAACAGGCAGGCGCGCGCCGGACCGCACACCGGCTGGGCGCAGTAGGCGCGTTGAAAGACGGTGCTCCGCTCGGCCAGCGCGTTCATGCGCGGCACCTGGATGCGGTCGTTGCCGTAGGCGGCCAGGGTGGAGCGCGCCTGCTGATCGGTGACGATCAGCAGCAGGTTGGGCGGAGCGGATGAGGACTGTGCGGCCATGGCGGGCGGCTCAGCCAGCGGCCACCGCCGGCTCGATGCGGCGCCGCTCCTGTTCCTTCCTGCCGTCCGGGTCCGAGGTGATCGGAGCGCCGGCCGGCATGTAGATCACGTTCATCGCTCGCCGCCGGCGGCCGGTCGGATTGGGGTCGGAGCCGTGCAGCACGCGCGGGTTCAACAGATAGCACTCGCCGGCCGCGGCGGTCAGGACCACCTTCTCCCGGTCGCCTTCCTGCGCGGTCGCGCGGGCACGGGCGCGGGCCGTGACCTCCTGCCACGGCAGGCCGTCGGCGTCGAAGTACTGGCTGCCCGGCAGGATGTACATGGCCCCGTTTTCCGCACCGGCGTCGTCGAGCGCGGTCCAGATCGTGAAGTAGGACGTGCCGGGCACGGGAAAGCCGGTCCCCGTGTCCTGGTGCCAGCCCAGTGCAGTGCCGCCGTGAGCGGGCTTCATCAGGATCATCGCCCGGTGAATGGCAAGCGGCTGCGGGATGAGCTGGCCGATCACGTCCAGCGTGGCCGCACCGGCGATCACGGGGTAGAAGACCGGGTCCCACTCCAGGCCGCCGATCTTGCGGTAGCCGTCGGACGGGCCGGCGTACGCGTAGCCGGTCGCGTCGTAACCGGTGCGGCGCCACTTCTCGTCCAGTTGGAAGCCGACCCGGCCGGTAGGGACGCGGCCGGCCGTCAGGTCGTCCGTGCGGCGGCGGAGCGACTCCAGCTCGGCAGCACTCATCAGCGCGCCGAGCGGCAGGTAGCCGTCGGCGTGGAAACGATCGAGCTGGTCGCCGGTGAGCGCCATCGCTCTACTCCGCGGCCGGCGCGGTGCGCAGCGTTTCCAGGATGAACTCGTTGCCCAGGCCGTAGGTCTTCGAGTCATCCATCATCAGCGCCATGTTCGGAAAGCTGATGATCCGCCATCCGTCGTTTATCGCTTCCAGGACGCTCTTGTAGGGCCAGTCCTCGGAATCCTCGGGACACGCCTTCACCGCGCCGTCCTCGATCAGAGCCATGCCGTTGACCGTGGAGGTGACCGAAGAGAACAGGGTCCACAGATAGAGGATGTCCTGGCGCTGCCCGTTGCCGGCCAGCGCGCGGGCCGCGTCCGCGCACGCGCGCAGCCGCTCCGCTGGCAGTCGGTCCGCCTCCAGGAGCCGAACGCACTCCTGCAGCTCGTCGGCCAGCTTGGTGGTGTCCATGCGCGCACGCTGCTCCCTGTAGCGCGACCTGTCAACAACGCGGCGCCCCCGGGGCGGTCACCAGATCGTGTCCGCGCCGAGCGCACCGATCGCGGGATCGGGGGTCGCGACCTTGATCTTCTGGACCATGCCCTGCGCGGCGATCATCCGGTCGAAGGGATCGCGGTGCGCGTGGGGGAGGGAGCCCGCGCGCAGCGCGTGCACGCCGGCGATGGTGAGTTGGCGAAAGCCGTCCTGAGCCAGCCGGTCGTCCCATTCCTCGATGACGTGGCGGCCGGCCGGGTAGTTTCCCAGCCGGTGCTGCGTCGCAATCTCCCAGGCGCTCGCGGCGCTGACCCACACCTTGTTGTGAGGGTCCTCGAGGAGTCCCTGGACGCGGCTGCTGAGCTTCTCGGGCTCCGCCCAGGCCCACAGCAGCGCGCAGGTGTCGAGTAGCAGCCTCATCCGCCCCCGTCCCAGGCCGCGAGCTCGGTCTCGTCGAGCGGCTTCCGGAACGAGTCGGGCACCGCGCCGTCGTGGTCGCGATGGCGCCCCAGCTCGCGCGGGGGAGGCGTCTCCAGCGGCACGAGCCGGACGCAGCGAACGCCCGCCTTGGCGATCACGATCTCCTCCCCGGCGTGCGCCCGGTCGACCAGCCGGGCGAGCTGCGGCACGGCCTCGTGCACGCTCACCATAGTCATGCCGGCAGCATAGTCCGTCTCCGAGCGTCAGTCGACGAATTCCGTGCCGTGCCCGAACACCGTTCGCAGCTTGTCCATGCTGTTGTCCTTTCTGTTTCCCGTCTTTCAGGTGGCGTTATTCGCGAGCGCAGCGATCTATCTCTATTCGCTCTCTCCCCTGCTTGCCCTGGTCGTTCCCCTCACGTTTCTGCCCCGCATTGCGAGTCATTTCGTTCGAGGAAGCCGCTACTATCGGCTTGAGCGAAAGACGGTTCCGATACTCCGGGAGTTTCAGTATCTGGAGCGCTGTCTGACGGATCGCGAGTACTTCAAGGAGACGCGTATCCTCGGAGCCGCGTCTCGTCTGGCGGAGCGGTACCGAAGGACGCTGCGCCGTTTCAACGTGGAACGATGGCGTGAAGATCTCCGGATCGGCATCATCGATCTTGGCCTGAGCGTCCTGGTGTTGCTCGGTTACGCGGGCTCTTTCGTGCTGGCGGCGTTCCTGCTGGCGGATGGGAGCATCGGCGTCGGCGGATTTGCCGTGGTCATCTACGCGGTGAGCCGCCTCATGCTCATGACCCGTGCCGTGATGGACATGTTCGGGCAGTCCTACCGCGCCAGTGCGACCGCCTCCCATCTGTTCGAATTCCTCGAGCGTGACGAAGGCAGGCCGTTGGATGGTCGCGGTCGAGGGAAGACCCTCGGGACCGTGACGGCCCGCAAGGTGTCATTCACCTATCCCGGAACGGACACGGCCGCCGTCGACGACGTGAGCGTGGACCTCGTGCCCGGCAGCACCGTTGCGCTGGTCGGCGCCAACGGCGCCGGCAAGACCACGCTGGCCAAGCTGCTCCTGGGGCTCTACGTCCCGAGCCGCGGCGACGTGATACGCGGAACCGTCAACACCAGGGACGCAACCGGGAGCGACATCCGCGAGCGTACCTCCGCGGTGTTCCAGAACTTCCAGCGCTATCAGATGACGCTGCGGGAGAACGTCGTCCTGGCCGACGTGACCTGCGCGGAGGACGAGCAGGCGGTGATCCGGGCGCTCGAACGGGGCGGAGTGCCGGCGGAGCTGTGGCAGGGAGAGGAAGGACTCGACCTCATGCTGTCACGCGAGTTCGGGACGCGCGACCTTTCGCTCGGGCAGTGGCAACGGGTCGCGATCGCCCGCGGCCTGTTTCGCGAGCACGACGTGATCCTCCTCGATGAGCCCACTGCCTCGATCGACCCGTTGGAGGAACAGGCGCTGTACGAGCGGTTCATGGAGATCGCCGCCGGCCGCACCGCCATCCTGGTTACACACCGCCTCGGCTCGGCACGGCTGGCCGATCGGATCCTGGTGATGAAGGAAGGCCGGATCATCGAGGACGGCACGCACGAGCGGCTGCTCGCACGGCGCGGGCTCTACCACGAGATGTTCACCGCCCAGGCTGGATGGTACCGGCGAGGCCCAGAACCACCAGTTGGTCATTGTCCCGGGACACAGGATTAAGCCATGCTGGTGAAGAGATCAGAATGGGGCCGAGTGCCCCGATTCCAAGAGGAGACAAGAAGTGCGTTTTGGAAAGGCTACGGGCACCGCGCTGCTTGCGGCGGTGATGATGGTGGCGGCGCAGGCCGCGATTGCCGAGGAGAGCGGGTCGTACCGTTCCCTCCGGAGTTTTCATCACGACTATATCACCATCGATCACGGTGGACAGACGTTCACCGGAGGCATGCTTAGGGGAACCAGGACGATCATCCAGAGCAGCGGCGGCCCGTTCGTCGAAGGGGCGAACAGCTACACCCAATGCTTGGTGTTTTCCACGAGCTCCGAGGACTCCATTTCCCTGGATGCGCCGTGCATCGACACCGACACGTCCGAGGATGTGATGTACATGCGTGCCGTGAGGAACGAGGGCACTGTGGGCGCCGGCGGCGGCGGTGAGGGCGTCTGGGAGCTGCTGGGAGGCACCGGCAAGTACGCAGGCATTTCGGGATCCTGTACCTACACCACCGAGTATCTGGAAGGTGGGGTCGTGGTGGTGCAAGCCGACTGCGTCTGGAGCAATGCGTAGCTGGTGAGTTCCGATAACGGCGATCAGGTCGGCGATGGCCTGACGATGGCGCCCGAGCTGATGCTCGATCTGGCCCGTCGGACGGCGGAGCTTCTGGTGGAGCGCATCGAGGGCCTGCCCGGCTAAACCGCCTGGGACGGAGAGTTCAAGCAGGCGCTCGACCACCAACTGGCGGCCGACCCCCCGAGCACGGCCGGCCGCCCATGGAGGCGATCGAGCAGGCGGCGCGCGAGATTCTTCCGTTCGCGACGCGCCTGGATCACCCACGCTGCTTCGGGTTCATCACCCGAACATCTCCGATCGCGGCCTGCAACTGAGCCGTTCGTTTCGCGCCTTGAAGGTGTGGACGTCGGTCCAGATGTTCGGGATGGGGGCGTTCCGGAGCGCGGTGGACAAGGGGATGGAACTGGCCATCCGTGCGGAGGAGCACGTGCGCGAGAGCCGGACTCTGCAGCTCATGACACCGGTATCCCTGGGGATCGTGTGCTTCCGGATCAACCCCGTGGATGCCGAACTGGACGAGGAGGCCCTGGAGCAGATCAATCGCAAGGTCCTCTCCCGCATCTTCTGGGAAGACCGCGCGTTCCTGTCTTCGACGCTGGTCCATGGGACCTTCACGCTCAGGATGTGTATCATCAACCACACCACCACTTGGGACGACGTTCGGGAGACCCTGAAGGCCGCCGAGCGGTTCGAGATGGAGGCATCTGCTCCGCAAGCCGCGCCGAAGTAAGCTCCGGTCGGAATCAGGGGAAAGCGATGGCGATGAGCCCCGTGAAACAACCGCACAAGATTCTCGTAGTCGACGATGAGCCGGATGTCGAGCCGCTGATACGGCAGCGCATGCGGCGCGATATCCGCGCCGGCCGGTACGAATTCGTGTTCGCCCCTGACGGGGTGGAAGCTCTGGAGATGCTGCAGCAGCAAGCCGACATCGACATGGTGCTGTCCGACATCAACATGCCGAAGATGGACGGGCTGACCCTGCTGCAGCAGATCCCCAACGTCGACCCCAACGTGCGCTGCGTGATCGTGTCCGCCTACGGGGACATGGAGAACATCCGCACGGCCATGAACCGGGGGGCGTTCGACTTCGTCACCAAGCCGCTCGATTTCGAGGATCTGAGGGTAACCATCGACCGCACGCTCCGCCACCTGGCGGAGTGGCGGGAGGCGCTGGCGTCGCGGGACAAGCTGGTCGTGCTGCAGAACGAGCTGCAACTGGCCAGCAAGATGCAGCAGTCGATCCTTCCCACGCGGTTTCCGGAGGGACCGGACTTCCGGATCCATGGCCACATGGAGTCGGCGCGTGCCGTGGGAGGCGACTTCTTCGACATCATGGCGCTGGAGCACGGGCGCATCGGTCTGGCGATCGCCGATGTCTCGGACAAGGGCGTGCCGGCCGCCCTGTTCATGATGTCCACGCGGACCCTGCTGAAGGGCGCGGCCGTGGGCCTCGGCGATCCCGGCGAGGTGTTGTGCGAGGTCAACTCCATCACCATCGAACCGGGCGCCACTCTGGTCATGTACACCGACGGGGTCACCGAAGCCATGGACGATGCCAAGGAAGAGTTCGGTGTGGAGCGTCTGCGTGCGATCTTCGCCGGCGCACCACCGGGCGACAGCCGGACGACGAGCCAGGCGGTGTTCGACGCCGTGCACGCCTTCGCCGGCGACACGCCGCAGTCGGACGACGTCACCTGCCTGACCCTCTCCCGGGGCGAGTTCGGGACGTGAGCGTCAGGCGGGAGCCGACGCCGGTGATGCGCCGGAGCGCATGAAGCGCAAGAGTCGCCCGGGAGCGGCGGGCGCCGCGATCCTCGCCGGTGCGGCGCTGCTTGCGGGCCTGCTGTCCTGCAACCAGGCCGAAGAGCCCCCGGCCGTTACTCCGCCCTCGGCCGGCTCCGAGCAGGAGGTGAGCGCCGCCGAGACCGACGCGGCGGCCGACGCACAGGTGCCGGGCGTGTCGGCTAGCCGGGTTCTGTTCGGGCAGTCCGCCGCCTTTAGCGGCCCGGCACGGGAACTGGGCCGGAACATGCGGCTGGGCATCGAGGCGGCGTTCCACGAGGCCAACAGCGTCGACGGCGTCCACGGCCGCCGGTTGGAGCTGGTTTCCCGCGACGACGCTTACGAGCCGGAGGCGGCGATCGCCAACACCTTCCGCCTGATCGAGGAGGACCGGGTGTTTGCCCTGATCGGCGCGGTCGGCACGCCCACCTCGCGTTCCGCGACGCCGGTCACCGCGGAGGCGGGGGTGCCCTACATCGCCCCGTTCACCGGCGCCGAGTTCCTGCGCGATCCCAAATGGGCCAACATTCTCAACCTGCGCGCCTCCTACTACCAGGAGACCGAGGAGATGGTCGCGCGGTTGACCGAGGACCTGGACGTGACCCGCATCGCGGTGCTGTACCAGGACGACTCGTTTGGCCGCGCCGGCTATCGCGGCGTGCGGCTGGCGCTGGACCGGCGCGCCATGGAGCCCGTGTCTATCGGGCTCTATCCGCGCAACACGACCGCCGTGAAGACCGCCCTGTTGGACCTGCAGCGCGGAGATCCGGAGGCGGTGATCATGATCGGTGCCTACCAGCCCGTGGCGGCGTTGATCACCTGGGCGCGCCACGTCGGGATGGATCCGACGTTCCTCACCGTCTCCTTCGTGGGCAGCAATGCCCTGGCCGAGGAGCTCGGCAGTGCCGGCGAGGGTGTATACGTCACGCAGGTGGTTCCGTTTCCCACCGACGACTCCCTGCCGGTGGTAGGAGCCTATCTGCGCGCCCTGGCGGCCTACGACCCGGAGGCGGTTCCCGGCTTTGTGTCCTTCGAGGGATATCTGGCGGGCCGCCTGGCGGTCGTGGGGGTTGCCGGTTGCGGCGCGGAGGTCGCGCGGGAGTGCTTTCTGGGGAGCCTGCGTGGCAGGGACGTGATCGACATCGACGGCTTCGAGCTCCGCTACGGCGACGACGACAACCAGGGCTCCGACGCGGTGTTCCTGACCCGGATCGGTCCGGACGGCCGGTATCGGCCCGCCGCCACCCTTCACGGGCGATGAGGAAGCACCTGCAGCGGTTGCTGCACTACCGTTCCCGCCTTTCGGGCCAGTTCTCCCTGGGGATCGGGGGCGCGGTGGCGCTCACCGTGGCGGCCAGCCTGGTGGGCTGGTTCTTCTTCGATCGCGTCGCAAGCGTGCAGCGGCGAGTGAACGAGGGCAGCGTTCCCGAGATGGTGGCCGCGTTCGGGGTGGCGCAATCGGCCAGCAACCTGGTGGCCGCCGCCCCGCGGCTGACCACCGCGGCGACGCGTGAGCAACTCGCCGGCGTTGCCTCCCGCATCACCGACACCCACGACGCGTTGCAGGAAGACCTGGACGGACTGCAGCAGGCGGGCGCCGATGCGGCCACCATCGCCCGGGTGCGCGCCCATGCGGACACGCTGCTGTCCAACATCGAGGAGATCCAGGCAGGCATGACCGAGCTGTTCCCGCTGCACGACCGGAGCGGCGCGCTACGCGCGGAGCTGGCCGCGCTGCGCGGCAGCCTGGACGAGCTGGTGATCCCGGCGATCGACGATCAGCTCTTCTACACCATCACCGGCTACCACACGCTCGGCGAACCGCCGGCGCCGCGCGCGGAACACCTGTCCGAGGAGGAACTGGGCCGTTACCGCCGGCTGGCCGACCTGCAGGCGGATGGCAGCATCGCCTCGCAGCTTCTGGCGAGCGCGTTCAACCTGCAGGACGCATCCTCGATCGAGCCGCTGCGCGAACGGTTCGAGTCCGCCGCCGGACGCATTGAGCGCAGCCTGGCGGTGTTGGAGGAATCCCCGCTGCGCGCCGAGGTGGTGCCGATCTTCGCCCGCCTGCTGGCGCTGGGCCTGGACGGGGAGAGCGGCTTCGACCTGCGCACGCGGGAACTCCGGCTCGGCGAACGGCAACGGGACCTGCTGGCACGCAATCGCGACCTGGCGGTGGATCTGGTGGCGGTGGTGGACGAGCTGGTCGACACCGCGCACGGGCACACCCGGGAAGCGACGCAGGCTTCGACTCAGGCGATCCTGACCGCGCGCACGCTGCTGTTGGTGATCAGCGCCATCAGCGTGGTCGGCGCCCTGCTGATCGCCTGGCTGTTCGTGGGCAGGGTGTTGCTGCGCCGGCTGGGGATGCTGTCGGACTGGATGCGGCGCATGGCCGGCGGAGACCTGGAGGCGCGGGTGGAGATCGGCGGCCGGGACGAGGTGGCCGACATGGCCGCGGCGCTGGAGGTGTTCCGCCGCCATGCCCTGGAGGTGCAGCGGCTGAACCTGGTGGAGCGGCTGGCCCAGGAGCTGCAGGGCAAGAACGAGGAGCTCGAGAAGGCGCTCGAAGACCTGGGCCGCGCCCAGGACCAGATCGTGGTGCGCGAGAAGCTGGCCGCCCTGGGCGAGCTGACCGCCGGCGTCGCGCACGAGATCCGCAACCCGTTGAACTTCGTCAAGAACTTCTCCGAGGCCTCCGAGGAGCTGATCGACGAGCTCAAGGAGGTGCTCGAAGAGAGCGGCGAGAAGCTGGACGACGAGCAGCGCTCACTGCTGGCCGAGATCTCAGGCGACCTGGTCGACAACCTCGGACGCATCCGCTCCCACGGTGACCGCGCCAACCGCATCGTGCACGACATGCTCATGATGGGCCGCCACTCCGCCGAGGTCCTGAAGGTCGAGATCAACGGCCTACTGGAGGAATACGCGCGGCTCGCCTACCACAGCACGCGGGCTTCCGACCCGGAATTCCAGCTCGACATGCAGTTCGACCTCGATCCGCAGATGGGAGAGCTGGAGGTGATCCCGCAGGACCTCGGCCGGGTGTTCCTGAATATGGTAGCGAACGCCTGCGACGCCACCGACGAGAAACGGCGCGGCGGAGGCGCCGGGGAGATGGAGGGCGGACCCTACCAGCCGACCCTCTGGATCGCGAGCAAGCGCGACGCGGAGCGAGCCGTGATCCGCATCAAGGACAACGCCAACGGCATGCCTGCGGAGATCGTGGAGAAGATCTTCACGCCGTTCTTCACCACAAAACCGGCCGGCAAGGGAACGGGTCTGGGCTTGGCGATGTCCGCCGACATCGTGCGGGAGCACGGCGGGACGATCCAGGTCAACACCGAACCCGGGCAGTTCACGGAGATGGTGATCGATTTGCCGCTGAACCCGCCCGCGAGCCTTGGGGTAGCCGAGGAGGGATCGTGAATCTGCACGAGCCCGACTGCCGTCCGTTTCCGCTCGCGGCCGTGTCGCCGCAGGGCTGGTTGGCGGACCAGCTCCGCATCCAGGCGAACGGCCTCAGCGGCCACCTGGACCGGTTCTGGCCGGACATCGCCGAGAGCGCCTGGATCGGCGGCCCGGCCGAGGGGTGGGAGCGGATGCCCTACTGGCTCGACGGGGTCATTCCCCTGGCATGGCTGCTGCGCGACGATCCACTGCAGCGGCGGATCGGCGGGTATCTGGACTACATCCTGGAACACCAGCACGACGATGGCTGGCTTGGCCCGCGGGTGGAGGAGCACGCGGATGCGGCCGATGTCTGGTCGCAGGCGCTGGCACTCAAGATGCTCGTGGGCTACCACGACGCCACCGCAGACGACCGGGTCCCGCGCTGTGTCGAACGGGCGCTTCGCTGTCTGGATCGTCACATCGACCGCCATCCGCTGTCCCTGTGGGGGCAGTACCGGTGGTTCGAGTTCCTGGTGTCGATCTGGTGGCTCCACGAGCGGACCGGTGAGCGCTGGCTGATCGACTTGGCCGTGCGGCTGCGCGCGCAGGGGTTCGACTGGCAGGGGTACTTCCGGCGGTGGCCGCGCACCTGCCCGAGCGAGAAGGGCCGCTGGAGCTTCGACGGCCACGTGGTGAACAACGCCATGGCCCTCAAGGAAGGCGCGCTGTGGTGGCGGCTGACCGGCGACGATGCCGACCGGTACGCCGCGCGGAACATGATGGCCGCGCTCGACCGGCACCACGGCATGCCCACCGGCGTGTTCACGGGCGACGAGTGTCTGGCCGGAACCCACCCCAGCCACGGCACCGAGCTGTGCGCCGTCGCCGAGTATCTGTACTCGCTTGAGTGGCTGATCGGCGTGCAGGGCGACGCCGCGCCGGCGGACCGGCTGGAGAGCATCGCCTTCAACGCCCTGCCGGCGACTTTCTCCCCGGACATGTGGGCCCACCAGTACGACCAGCAGGTGAACCAGATCGAGTGCAGCGTGCGCGAGGACCGCCTGTGGAACACCAACGGGCCGGACGCCAACATCTTCGGCCTGGAGCCGAACTACGGTTGCTGCACCGCCAATCTGAGCCAGGCGTGGCCGAAGTTCGCGGCCCATCTGTGGATGCGTTCGGCGGACCGGGGGATCGTGGCGGCCGCCTACGCCCCGTCGGCGCTCGATACGCAGATCGACGGCGTGCCGGTGCGCATCGATCTTCGCACCGGCTACCCGTTCCGGGAGGAGCTGCGCTTCACGGTGCGCGCGGAGCGGCCGGCGCGCTTCCCGCTGCTGCTCCGAATTCCCGGCTGGGCGCACGGCGCCACCATCGAGGTCGACGGCCGGCGCGCGCCGATCGCGGAGACCGCGGCGTTCCACACCGTGGAGCGCACCTGGAGCGGCGAGACGTCGATCGTGCTGTCCCTGCCGATGGAGCCGCGCGCCATCCGGCGGCCGAACGGAGCGGTCTGCGTGGCGCGGGGACCGCTGCTGTATGCGCTGCGCGTCCGGGAACGGTGGCAGCGGATCAACCGGGATCTGCCGTATCGCGAGCCGCCCCACGCCGATTGGGAGGTCTACCCCACGTCCCCCTGGAACTACGCGCTCGAACTGGGCGATGGCGAGGTGGGCGAGGCCGTCAGCTTCACCGAGCACCCCATCGGCTCGCCCGTGTTCTCCCCGGACGCACCGCCCGTGAGCGCGACGGCTGCCGGTCGACGGGTGGCCGAATGGACCGATGAGCACGGCTCGGCCGGACCGATGCCGCGCAGCCCACTACGGGGCGACGGCGGCGCCGAGGAGCTGACCCTGATCCCTTACGGATGCAGTAACATCCGCATCGCGGAGTTCCCCGTCGTGGGTGACCCGGCCCGGAGAGGAAAGCCATGAGAGACGAGATCAAGCGGCAGGTGGACGTGTGCCTGGACGAGCTGCGGCGCAACGCGCTTCGCGAGGAGAGCCTGCGGCGCATCGCAGAGCTGGCCGACCGGCTTCCGGGAGGCCGGCAGGACCTGCTCTACCTGCAGGCCGAGCAGACCTCGGTCACGAGCCGGGTAATCGGCATGGGCATCTTCGTCGACGGCGAGTTCAGCGACGGCCCGGAAGATCCGGACGACTGGCCGTATCAGACGGTCGGCGAGGCGATGGCGGATGGGTGGCGGATCGTCAAGTTCCCGGAGATGGCGATCCTGCTCGACGATCGGCGCACCTACGGGCTGGGCTGCGAGTTCATTCTGGAGAAGTGGAGGCAGTCCACATGAGAAGATTGGCGACATGAGACTGCATGACTGCGATCCGAGCATGACCGACACCCAGGTTCTGGAGTTCTGCAAGAAGGGCTACCTGATGCTGGAGGGAGTCGTCGGAGACGACATCAACCGGCGCACGGTCGAGTACCTGCAGGGGAAAGCCAGCGAGCCGAGCGAGATCCTGGAGCAGGACTGGTTCATGGACAACGTCATCCTGCAGCCCGACGCGGCCGGAGCGGTCCGGTCGCTGCTCGGCAGGGACTACGGCCTGCCGATCCTGGTGAGCAATCATCGGGTCACCTGTCCTTCACCCCGGCAGCAGTGGCACCGCGACGGCAACTCCCCGCACGGCCCGGCGCTGAAGTACCTGCAGGTCTTCTACTACCCGCAGGACGTGCCGCGCGAGATGGGCCCGACGGAGGTGCTTCCGGGCTCGCACTTTCTCTACACCGCCGGACAGCTCCCGCAGAACTACATGGGCCACTACGGCGGTATCCGCGGGTCGCTGTACACCACCGCGCCGGCGGGGACGATCTTTCTGACGGTCTACTCGATCTGGCATCGCCGCAGCGCGTCGACCGGCTCGGGGGTCCGCAACAACCTGAAGTACAACTACTTCCGCACGGCGCCGCCGGAACGGGACTGGATCCGCGAAGAGGGGTTCGACTTCGCGACCGCGGACTACGGGTTCGGCGAGCCCCTTACCTACCGCCAGCAGCATCGGGACACCATCGACAACGCGGAGATGTTCTGCTGGTTGTGCGGCAAGGCGGAGCGATTTCGCGTCCTGGGCGGCCAGGGATGGCCGGTGCCCAACTCGGATGGCCATGCGCTCATGGCGCCACCGTATGGGGTGCCGGAGGGCCTGGACCGGTAGGGGGGCTCAGGTCCAGGCCGTCGATCGCGGCAGCGTCCGGCCGTGCCCGTCGCGGCGGACCGGGACCGGGGTCGCCTTCAGCTCCCGTATGAGATCGATCAGGCCCTCGACGGCCGCTTCCAGGAGCAGCTCCCCTTTCTTCTTCGTCGCCTTGGTCGCGTCCCCCATCACGCCGCTCGCCGAGAGGCTGCTCCAGTGGGGCATGAGCCGGGCGGCCGAGCCCTGTGGGTGGGTGCCCTCCAGCAGGTCGATGCTGAAGCTCGGAGGCAGAGGCGTTCGCTCGTCCACGGCCTTGGACATGTCGACCAGGTCGGGCTCCAGCGCCAGGTAGAGCGACGTTTCGTACTCGCCGGCGTGGGCGGCGCCGTTGAAGTCCGAGTCCCGCACGGTCCGCGCTACCTCCTTGACGCGCCGCAGGTCCCAGTGGCTGGCAAAGGCGCAGAGGATCCGGCTTTCGTACTCCACGTTCGCAAGGCGCGCCGCCATATCGAGGGGCGACGCGTTGCTGCCGTGTCCGTTGATGATGAGGATGCGCTCAAAGCCCTGGTGGGCAAGGCTGCAGCACACGTCCCGCACATAGCGGATGAACGTGTCCCAGCCGATGGTGAGCGTGCCCGGGTAGTCCATGTGGTGCGGGCTGTAACCGTGCGGCACGGCCGGCACGAGAATGGCCTCGTCCGGAATCCGGGACACGGCCCGGTCGCAGATGCGAGTGGCGAGCACGACATCCGTGTCGACCGGCAGGTGCGCGCCGTGATCCTCGTAGGTCGCGACGGGCAGGACGGCGACGCGATCCTGTCGGGCCGCGTCCTTGACCTCGTGCATGGTCATCTGCGCGAAACGATATTTCATGATGGTGATCCCCGGGGGATATGATAGGCGCTTCGTCCTTACGGGTACGCGCTGGGCGCAGATGCTGGAGCGAGACGTAGTGAAGACCAGACAGGGCGCGCATCCGAAACGCTTTGACGACCGCCGCTTCGGCGGCCGCCGCTACGGGCTCGTACGCGGGACCTGGATCGTGTTCCAGGACGCGCCGCTGGCCGCTGCGGCTCGCGCCGTAATGACGCTGGCGGCCGGCGCCGCGATCGGGGCGCTGCTGGTGCTGGCGACCGAGCGCTTCGTGGCCACCGCTCTCGATGTGGCCGGCGGGAGGGTTCCGCCGGCGGCCGTCGCCGCGCCGGTCATGGGGCTGGCCGCTCTGTTCGCGGTGCAGATCCTCGAGTCCGTCGTACGTACGCTGGCGGACACGCGCATCGAAGCGGGCCTGCGGCTGGGCTTCAGGGCCGACCTGACCAGGAAGCGGGCGCGCCTGGAGTATCACTACATCGAGAGCGCATGGACCTGGGACCTGCTGCGCCGCGTGGGCGCGGGTCCGGAAGCGGAGTCCCGGCCGGCGCCGGAGCGCGGACCGGTCAAGCAGGCGTTCGACGACGGGGTGGGGCTGGCGGCGCTGGCCGTCCGGGTGTTCGGCATCGCCGCCGTGCTTGCACGGCTGGGCTGGTGGATCGTCCCCGCCGCGATCGCGATCACGGTTCCGTTCGTACTGCTCGGCGTCCACAGCGGGCGCCGCCACTACGAGTTGGAGCGGCGGCTGTCAGGCCGGCGGCGCCGCGCCGAGTACCTGTCCGAGGAGGTGCTGCAGGGGCGGGAGGCCGCTGTGGAGCGGGGGCTGTTCGCCTTCGGGGACTACGTGAACACGCGGTGGCGCGTCGTGTACGACGAGATGCGCCGGCTGACCCTCCGTTGGATCGTTCGCCTCTGGGTCCGCTACAAGGGCGGTGCCGCGCCGGCGATCGCCGTGGTCATTGGCCGCCATGCTGGCGCTGCTTCGGCCCCTGTAGGCCGGTGCGATCGACGTAGCCTTCTACGTCGCGGCGGTGACGGCGCTCCTTCAGGCCGAACGCGTCGTGGCGCAGGAGCTGGTGCAGATTACCTCCAGGCTTTCCCAACACCGGGAGTTCTTCGTCGACCTGACCGCGTTCTCGGCGATGGCCGAGACGCCACGTGTCCTTCATCTATCCCGGAACGGACGCGGCCGCCGTCGACGGCGTGAGCGTGGACCTAGCCCAAGTTTAACATCGGCGCAGGCGATTTCGCCAGATTTGAAAATTTTGGCCAATCTATGGGGGTCTCTGCCTCAAAATGAGCTGAATCGGCCGATGTAGTGCCATAATGGTTATTTCAGCCATTGACCCACTCATTGCCGCCCCCGTACCCTTCTGCTCAGCCATGTTCGTGCGCCGCACGCAGACCCGCTCCACCACCAACGGCGAACGCTACTTCACGCATCGCCTCGTGCGATCCGAACGACGCGGCTCCCGCGTGCGCCAGCGCACCCTCCTCAATCTCGGCAGCCATTTCTCGGTCCCGCAAGCCGATTGGCTGCTGCTGTGCGCTCGGATCGATCAGCTGCTCAGCCCGCAAGAGGCGCTGCCAGCCTGCGATATTCCCCACGCTGTCGAACGGGAAGCTCACCGGATCGCCGCGCAGTTGGTCGCCGGCCAAGTACCGCTCCTGCCAGAATCGGCCCCGCAGCACGACGCCGGCGACGGCGAGCGCGAGTTCCACAACGTCGATGTCGCTTCACTGCAACTGCTGCGCCCGCGCTCAGTCGGCGTCGAACATCTCGGCCTGTGGGCCATGCAGCAGGTGCAGTTCATCCCGCTGCTGACCCAGCTGGGTCTGAACGGTCCGCAGCGCGCTGCGGCGGTCGGCTCCATCATCGCCCGCATGGCCGCTCCCGGCTCCGAACGGGCCACCTATAGCTGGCTGTGCCACCGCAGTGCCTTGGGCGAACTACTCGACACGGACTTCGAGGCCATGAGCATGATGCAGCTCTACCGCGCCTCCGACGCCCTGGTCGGCCGGCAACAGGAGATCGAGCAGCATCTGTTCAACCGGGTGACGGATCTGTTTGGGCTGCAGACGACCGTCACGCTCTACGATCTGACCAACACCTATTTTGAGGGGGAGGCAGCCGCGCAGGACTTGGCGAAGCACGGTCATTCGAAGGAGAAGCGCAGCGATTGTCCGCTGCTGACGTTGGCGCTGGTGCTGGACGGCAGCGGCTTCGTGCGCCGCAGCGAGGTGCTGGCCGGCAACGTGAAGGAACAGAAGGTCTTGGCGGCGACGCTGAAGCGTCTGGAGGTGCCCGTCGATGCGCTGATCGTGATGGACTGCGGGGCGGCCACCGAGGAGAATCTGAAGTGGATGCGCCAGCAGGGCTACCGCTATCTGGCGGTGAGCCGTGAGCGAACCCGGCGGTTTGATGCCGACTCGGCACAGTGCCTGCGGACCGCCTCCGGGCAACAGGTCCATGTCCAGTTGGTGAACAGCGAGGACGGAGCCGAGGTGCGCCTGTATTGCTACTCGGAGGCTCGCCAAGCGAAGGAGCAGGCGATGGTGCAGCGGGCCGTCAGGCGCTTCGAGAAGGCATTGAAGGACCTCCACGAGGGGCTGTCGCGGCCGCGGACGCACAAGAAGCTGGAGCGTATCTGGCAGCGGATCGGGCGCCTTGTGGCCGCCAGCGGGGGCGTGGGGCAGCACTACCAGATCGAGGTGCAGGCCGATGCGAGCGGCAAGAAGGCGGTCGCGATCACGTGGGAACAACAGCCGGTGGCCGGCTCGAAGCTGACCGATCCGGGGGTGTACTGCCTGCGCAGCAATCAGACGGACTGGGATGCGCAGACGATGTGGCGCACCTACATCATGTTGACGGACCTGGAGGCGGTATTTCGGTCTTTCAAGTCGGAACTGGGGTTGCGACCGATCTATCATCAGAAGGAGCAACGTTCCAAGGGCCATCTGTTCATCACGGTGCTGGCCTATCAGTTGGTGCAGGTGATCCGCCGGCGGCTGCGTGAGCGCGGCGAACACGCCTCGTGGGCGACGCTGCGCAGCATCCTGGCCGCCCAGCAACGGGTCACCACCACGTTTCGCTGTGCTGACGGCCGCACCCTGCACGTGCGCAAAGCCACGCAGGCCGAGCCTCAGCAGCAGGCGATCTACGACGCGTTGGGCGTCGCCCCGGCTCCCGGTGGCATCAGGAAGCTGGTGGCAGAGTAGTGGTACTCACCAGTTGTGCAGAGATTGTAGTGCCACACGCCGATTTCCGATCACCTAAATCACTTACCCATAACAGGATCATCATTAGCCCGTTAAACTTGGGCTAGCGCCCGGCACTACCGTCGCGCTGGTCGGCGCCAACGGCGCCGGCAAGACCACGCTGGCCAAGCTGCTCCTGGGGCTCTTTGTGCCCACCAGCGGCGACGTGATCCGGGGGACCGTCAATACGCGAGACGCGACGAGGCAGGATATCCGCGAGCGTACCTCCGCGGTGTTCCAGAACTTCCAGCGCTATCGGTTGACGCTGCGGGAGAACGTCGTTCTGGCCGACGTGACGCGTGCGGAGGACGAGCAGGCGGTGCTCCGGGCGCTCGCACGGGGCGGGGTGCCGGCGGAGCTGTGGCACGGCAGGGAAGGGCTCGACCTCAGGCTGTCACGCGACTTCGGGACGCGCGACCTGTCGCTCGGGCAGTGGCAGCGGGTCGCGATCGCCCGCGGTCTGTTCCGGGAGCACGACGTGATCCTGCTCGATGAGCCGACCGCCTCTATCGACCCGCTGGAGGAACAGGCGGTGTACGAGCGGTTCATGGAGATCGCCGCCGGCCGCACGGCGATCCTGGTCACGCACCGCCTTGGCTCGGCACGGCTGGCGGACCGGATCCTGGTGATGCGGGACGGCCGGATCGTCGAGGACGGCACGCACGAGCGGCTGCTCGAACGCAGAGGGCTCTACTACCAGATGTTCACCGCCCAGTCCGCATGGTACCACCGCGGCAACTAAGCCGATCGGGGCATTACGGTCATTCCAGTTCGTTGTGAAGTGAATAGATAACCGCATCGACGCCCCGGTAGACCCAGCGCACGGGAGTCAGGGGCAAGCCGGTCCCTCCAAGGAGGAACCCGGCAGTACCGCCGAATCGCCCCAGCACGCGACGGTGGCGCCTTGCTATCGGGGACTCCCGGTCAGGTGCGTTCAGCTGGATAGTCACGGTTTGATCGATACAGAACGGTGTGATCCGCGCGGCGCGTAAGAACCGTGAGCCCATCGGCTCATATGCGCCCTCGTAGGATCTGATCGATCTCTTGAAGTGATGTGTCCATCCACACCAAACCAGCATCTTGGAGTGACTGGCGATCCGGCTGAATGCTGCAGCCAAGTTGAGGGCCTGTTGCTCGTCACGCTCGTTCAAAGAAGGCAAGCGGCCGGGAATTCTGACCGCCACGTCGATCTCATAGGCGATCAGCGACCAATCATGTTCCAGCGCCGTCATCATCAACGCTCGCAGATCGGATTGGGCCAAATGGCCGCTGCCCGGCCCGAGGCGTCGCTCCCGGTTCGCTGCAGCCGCGAAGTCCGGCGTGAGAGCCTCGACCGCCAAGTGCCGAACCCCTGCTGCATGTGCGGGCGCGATCATGCGCACGCCGATGTCGCGCGTGCGCGTGCAGCGCCTGAAGTCGTCATGCCCCTCGTTCACCATGAGCACGCGACTTCTCGCGAGTCCGATCTCGACCAGTTCCTCAGGATTTCGCCATCGCGGCATCTTTCGATGGTAGTGCAACGACCACGCGCGAGCACCTCATCCTGCGGCCGCGAACACCGGGACGGGGACTCACCGTCCCGATCATCTGCTCCTCTGGCGGCGACATCGAGTCTCCGTTCCGTTCCAGGAGCATTGTCGGTGACGGTACGTCGGGATACGTTAGTCAGCATGAAGGCGGCGGTGTCACGGGTATTCCGTCCCGGCACGGGCGCCACCCCGCCTGCACTCACCGGGCGCGAGCGGGAGCAGGCGGTGCTGACGCAGTGTTTGGCTGACCTGCTCGGCGGCGCGTCCCCGCCGCACGACGTGGTGCTGATAGGGCCGCGCGGCAACGGCAAGACCGTGCTGCTCAACTGGTTCGAGCGCGCTTGCCGAGATCACGAAGCGGATGTGGATGTGGCGGCCCTCACCCCGAACGACATCCCCACCCGTGACGAGTTGGTCGAGCTTCTGTCTCCGCCGTCGTCGATCGCGAAGCTGCTGCCCCGGAAAGTGGGCGTGGCGGCAGTCGGCTCGGTCGAGTGGGCGCCGCCGTCATCGGGCGTGAGGAACCTGCGGACGGAGCTGACCGCCCGCTGCCGCAAGAAGCCGCTGGCGGTGCTGATCGACGAGGCGCACACGCTGGACCTCGAGGTGGGCAGAACGCTGCTGAACGTCAGTCAACAGGTGCGCGACGAGGCACCATTCCTGCTCGTGCTGGTCGGGACGCCTGGCCTGCCGTCACATCTCGGCGCCATGGATGCCTCCTTCTGGGGCCGCCTGGGCAAGGGGCGGCTGGGCATCGGCCTGCTGAGCCCCGCTGCCGCCCGCGCCGCTCTGGTCGAGCCGCTGGCTGCCCACGGCGTATGCATCGACGTCGACACTCTCGATGCCGTGGTCGAGGACAGCCAGCGTTACCCGTACTTCATCCAACTCTGGGGCGAGGCCCTGTGGGACCAACGCCTGGGTACCGGCGCGACCCGGATGACCGACGCACACGCGGATGCGGCTCGGCCCGAGGTGGCGGCCCGGGTTACGGACTACTACCAGGATCGCTATCGAGAACTGGAGGCCCGCGGACTGCTGGCCGCGGCCGTGGCGACGGGGCCGCTGTTCCAGGCTGGCGCCGCGGCCACCGCTTCCGATCGCGACATCGACGCCGCCCTCGCCACGACCGGCGCCGACGCCGCGGGCCGGCTGGCTGCCCGCGAGGAATTGAACCGGCTGGGCTACATCTGGAGCCCGCCGGGCCAACTGCCGCCCGTCGCCTGGGTCGCCGGCATCCCGTCGCTGATGACCCATGTGCTCGACCACTCCCCGCTCAGGGGGCCGGCTGCACCGGCTCGATGACCAGCAGCCGCTGGTTGGTTGCCACCTCGTTCAGGGTCTGGCGGGCGCCGCCCGGCCACTCGATCTCCACGGCGGCGATGTGCTCCAGGCCAGGCCCCAAGCCGAAGTGGGCGATGGCCTCGTTCTGGCCCAGGTAGTTGTTGCTGCCGCCCAGCACCTGCACCAGGCGCCGCTCCGGCGTGGCCTGATGCGGGGTGACGGTGATGCGCGCGCCGACCCCCTGCCGGTTGGACACCGTGCCCTCCAGGCGGAGCTGCAGCCACCGGTTCGGTCCCATCTGCCCCGGGCGGTTGGTGTCGTTGCGGTACAGCACGGGGCGGCCGCTGTTGTGCACCACCAGCAGGTCCAGGTCGCCGTCCGGCTCCAGGTCGAACGCCGCCAGCCCGGTGCCGACGCCGGTTGCCTGAAGCCCTTCCTGGTGCGCCACCTCGGTGAAGCGGCCGCTGCCGTCGTTGCGCCACAGCCTCATCGGGTCGTCGGCGAATCCGGTGGTGTTGGCGGTGTAGGGGACCGCGTCGGCGTAGTCCACGCCGGTGGCCAGCACCAGGTCCAGGTCGCCGTCATTGTCGTAGTCCAGGAAGGTGGTGCCCCAGCCCCAGGATCCGTCCCGCACTCCGGCGGCGTCCGTGACGTCTTCGAAGAAGCCGCGACCCAGGTTGCGGTACAGCCGGTTGCCGTCGCGGTAGGGCACGCCCTCCTCGTAGATGGCGCTCACGAACCAGTCCAGGCGGCCGTCGCCGTCGTAGTCGCCCACCGCCGACCCCATCCCATACTCGTCGGTGCCGACCCGAGCCCCGGTCGTGCCGTGGACGAAGCGCCCGTTGCCACGGTTCCAGTAGAGCTGGCTGGCGTTGTGGTCGGCGACGATCACCAACTCGGGATAGAGGTCGTCGTCCAGCAGGGCGAAGGTGGACGTGAGGCTCTGGCCCTCGGCCAGTGGGTTGACGGCGATGATCCGGTGCTGGGAGACGCCGGCATACCGCGTCACGTCCTCGAAACTGCCCGGCGCTTCCGCGCCCAGGTTGCGCAGCAGCCGTGCGTTGCTCTGGGCGCCGACGGTCATCTGGCGCAGGAATCGCCACTCCGTGGTGTGCAGGTCCAGGAAGCCGTCCAGGTCGTAGTCCCCGAAGACGGCGCTGAATCCGAAGTGCAGGTCGTCGCCCTCGGTCGCCGCGCCGCGCGCCACCGCCTCTTCGGAAAACGAGCCGGCGCCGTCGTTCACGAACAGGTGGAAGCGGTGCGAGAACAGGCTGGTCACGTACAGGTCCAGGTCGCCGTCGTTGTCGATGTCTCCCCAAGCGGCGCCGTTGGACTGCACGCCGGCCAGGTGAGCCGGTCCGAAGGCGTCGCCGGTGACATCCGAGAAGGTGCCGTCACCGCGGTTCCGGTACAGGATGTCGCGGTCGTCCAGGCGGGTCACGTACAGGTCGACCAGTCCGTCGCCGTCGTAGTCGCCCGCGGCCACGCCGCCGGTCGTGTAGCTCTGCATGGCGGCCGGCGTGTCATCCGCCCGGTGGAACTGCACGTAGTCGATGCCGGAATCGTCCGTCACGTCGCGGAAGGTCTGCGCCACCGCCGGCAGCGTCACGGCGCCAGCGAGAGCCGCGGCCAGCCACGCCCTGATCATCCTTCGAATGAGGTACGCTCCGTTCACTCCTTCACCGCTCCCACCAGGATCCCCTTGATGAAGTAACGCTGCAGGAACGGGTAGGCCAGCACGATGGGAACGATCGTCACCATCATGGTCGCGAACTGCAGGCCGTCAGCATGCAGGTAGTGGGAGTTGGCCTCATCGATCATGGTCCGCGCCGCCTCGGTGGTGAAGTCGCTCATGTTCGCTTGCTTGATGACCCGGACCAGCAGCCCCTGCAAGGTATCCAGCCACTCCGAGCGCGTGAAATAGGCGGTATCGAACCAGGAGCTCCACTGCGCGACCGCGGCGAACAGCGCGATGACGGCGATCACCGGCGTCGAGATCGGCAGGTAGATGGCCCTGAAGATGCGCGCGTAGCCGGCTCCATCCACGCGGGCCGACTCCTCCAGAGAGACCGGAATCTGGTTGAACTGCGCCATGAAGATGATCACGTAGAAGAAGGAGAAGAGGTTCGGCAGGATGTAGACGCCGAACCGGTCGAGCAGGCCCAGAGCCCGCAGATTCAGGTAGACGGGAATCAGGCCGCCCGAGAAGAACAACGGGACCGTGAACAGGATCAGATAGAGGTTGCGGTAGGGAAGCTCCCGCTTGCGCAGCGCGAACGCGCACATGGCGCAGGTCAGCACCGTGGCCGCGGCGCCCACGACCGTCCGGCTGACCGACATCAGGAAGGCGTCCAGCAGCCGCCCGCTGCCGAAGATGATCCGGTAGTGGCGCAGGGTCAGATCCTCCGCGAGCAGCCATGCCGGACCGAAGATGAGCCCGCCGTTCAGGGAATTGAGAGCGAAGTAATAGAGCGGATAGAGAATGCCCAGCGCCAGGATGAGGATCGGAACGTAGATGCCCAGGTACACCGCCAGCGTCGGCCGCCGGGTCATGGATGGGCGCTATCCCTTGATGGAGCCGATCAGGATGCCCTTGATGAAGTAGCGCTGCAGGAACGGGTAGACCATCACGATCGGGATGACCGTGACCAGCATGGTCGCGAACTGCACGCCCTCCGGATTGAGAAAGTTGGCCACCCTCTCATCTTGCAGGGCCGCCATTTCCTGGACGAAGCTGCCCAGGCTGCTCTGCTTGATGATGCGCAGCAGAACCGCCTGCATGGTCTCCAGACTGTCCGAACGGGTGAAGTACAGCGTGTCGAACCAGGAGTTCCACTGCGCGACGCCGGCGAACAGGGCGATGGCGGCGATCAGGGGCATCGATATGGGGAGATAGATCCTCAGGAAGATGCGGAAGTAGCCGGCGCCGTCGATGCGGGCCGAGTCCTCCAGCGAGACCGGCAGGTCGTTGAAGCTGGTCATCATGATGATGATGTAGAAGAACGAGAACAGATTCGGCAGGATGTAGACCAGGAAGTTGTCCAGCAGCCCGAGAAACCGGAAGTTGAGGTAGATCGGAATCAGGCCGCCGGAGAAGAACAGCGGAATGGCGAAGATCACCAAGTACCAGTTGCGGAACGGCAGGTTGGGCTTGCGCAGCGCGAATGCGCACAACGCGCAGTTGAACACCGTAAGCACAGTGCCGACCAGGGTCCGGGCCGTCGACGTCATGAACGCGGTCAGCAGGCGATTGTTGGCGAAGATCACCTGGTAGTTCCTGAGCGTGAAGTCCGGGGGCAGCAGGTACGCGGGACCGGCGTTGAGCCGGGCGTTCACGGAGTTGATCAGGTAGTAGTAGAAGGGGTAGAGGATGGAGATGCCGAGCAGCACGAGCGGCGCGTAGATCGCGGCGTACATCAGCGGCGTGATTCGCCGGTGGTGGGCGAGGATACCGTGCTGGGCTCTTGAACCCATCAGAACAGCCCCTTGCCGGTGAGTCGCTTGCTGAGGCTGTTGACGCTCAGCAGGATCGCCAGATTGATCACCGACTTGAACAGGCCGGCGGCGGTGGCGTACGAGTAGCGGCCGTGCTCCAGTCCAACCCGCAGGATCAGCGTGTCGAAGATGTCCGACACCCCGCGGTTGAACGGGTTGCCGAGCACGAACACCTGATCGAACGTGTCGCCCGTGCCCTGCATGATCTGCGAGCAACGCAGGATCAGCAGGATCATGAAGGTGCCGAGCAGATGCGGCCAAGTGATGTGGACCGCCTTGGCCCAGCGCCCGCCGCCGTCGATGTCGCACGCCTCGTACATCTCCTGGTCGATGCCGGCGATCACCGCAAGGTAGATGATCGACCCCCAGCCAACCTCCTTCCAGAAGTCGGACAGGACCAGCAAGGGCCAGAAGAAGGTCTTGTCGGCGATCAGGTCCACCGGATCACCGACAAGCCCCAGGCCGAGCAGCAGGGCGTTGAACGGCGATTCCGGGGTGGGTCGCAGGAAGTTGTACATCATGCCGCCCACCACCACCCAGGAGATGAAGTGCGGGAGATAGGACACGGTCTGCGCCGTCTTCTTGAAGCCGCGGTGAATCACCTCGTTGAGCATCAGGGCCAGCAGCACCGGCGGCAGCGACAGCAGCCCCAGCTTGAGCGCCGAGATGACCAGGGTGTTGCGCAGCACCACGCTGAAGTTGGGCGCCTTGAAGAAGTCGATGAAGTGCTCGAAGCCGTTGTTGAATGCCCACGGACTGGCCCAGATGCCGGTGAACACGTCGTAGCGCTTGAAGGCGATCACGATCCCGTACAGAGGCAGGTAGTTGAAGAGGATGGTGGCCAGCAGCGAGGGCAGGATCATCAGGTGCAGCATGTGGATGCCGCGGTCGGCCCAGCGCCGCCGTTTGCGCGTCAGAGGTGTGGCCAGAGTCCGTTGGGTGAGATCGCTCATCGCACTATTCGCAAAAGAAGGGGTGGTGCCACGCGTTGACTACGCGCGGCACCACCCCTCGTAAGTTCTCGTAGACGAGTCGACCCCTACAGGCCGACGCTGTACTTGGCGACGCGCTCGGCGTGTCCGTCCAGCACCTGGGTGTACCAGGCGTTGAGCTGCTCCAGCCCGAGATCGCGCATGGTGGCGATCATCTCGTCGTACTTGGCCTGCACCTCATCTCCCGGTCCGGAGATGATATCGAAGATCGTCGTGCCGTAGTAGTCCTTGATGGTCGCGGCGATCTTCTCTTCCTCGGAACCGGCCGTGTAGTTGTCCACGCCGCGGAACTTCGCCATGTCGGTGTAGTTGGCGAGCGCGGTGTCATAGATTTGCTGCCCGACTTCGTCGAGATTCGGCCAGCCCCCCTGCTCGGCCGTGTACTTGTCGCGGAACAGGTACATTGATCCCAGTCCATATTTCGCGCGGATAAGCTGAGGACCCGGATTCTCCGCCTGGAAATCTCTGAGATACTGCCTCGTCACCGGGATGTCGTACCCTCTATACTCCCTGGGGTCGGAATGGACGCCTTCGATCCCGAAGATCATGCGCTTCTGGGTCGACGGCTGTGCCAGCCAGTCCAGCCACTGGATCGCCCGGTCGGGGCGTTCCGCCTGCTTGGTGATCATCACGCCGGTGCCGCCGACTCCGCCGTTCAGGGAGTCCGTCTCGTACTTCATGTGCGGCTCAATCGTGAACGCGGGAAGCATGGTGTAGCGCAGGCTCTCGACGCCGATCTTCTCGGCCAGCGGCGCTCGCGCATTGATGAAGTCCGTGAGCTTGTGAATGCCGGCCGCGTTGTCGGCGTCCTGTCTCACCTCGGAGAAGATCTTGGTCATCATGTTGCCCCAGAGCTGCGGCTGCTTCTCCGTGAACTCCGTACGGGCGATGAGCTGCTCGTTGTACAGGGTGTTGGCGAACTGCAGCACCTTCGAGAAGTCTTCGTGCTCCCAGTACTTGTACCACACGCCGTCGTCGCCCTGGAAAAAGCGCTTGGCGAGGCCGCCCAGCGGCAGCGAGACCGAGACGAGCTGCGGATTGCCGTCCTTGTCCGGGGAGGGGCCGCGCACCGACTGCGCGGGCGTCAGCTCCGGGAACTCCTGCTTCACGCGGCGCAGCAGGTCGACGTAGTCGTCGGTGTTGTTGATCTCCGGTGCGCCGAGGTACTCGTAGACCTCCTTGAGCACGGTCACGCCCGGCATCGCCTTGAGCAGTAACGGGCTGTCCATCTGCTCGTCGTTCACGTGGTAGGCGGGATGGAAGTAGAAGCCCATGTCGTCAAAGTGCATGCGGTAGTACAGGCGGATGCGTTTGCCCCAGTTGTCCATGTACTTGGGCGCGAACTTCCGGCTCAGCGCATCCAGGTCGTGGACGAGGCCGCGCTGCACGAGCTGGGTGGCCTGCTGCAGCGTGTGGTGCATCCGCATCATGTCGGGCAGGTCGCCGGAGGCGATCAGCACGTTGAGCATGGTCTGGTCGCTGTCGGGCGAGAAGGTCATGTCGAAGTCGACGCCGGTCTCCTCCACGAACATCTTGGTGAGCTCGTCGTCGCCGTAGTGCTCGTTGAGGTTGCTGTCGCTGCCCGCCATGGCGTCGAAGAAGAAGGTCAGCGTGATCGGGCTGGGGTCGGTGGTCCAGCTCGGATCGGCGATGACCATGTCCTCGGCGACGGCGGCCTCTTCGGTGCCGGCGGCCCAGGCCGTCATGCCGAGCGTGAGCAGCAAGGCCAGTGTGATACCGGCGATGCCGGTCAGTTTACCCATGGGAATGTCCCCCTTTGAAGTGGTAATGTAGTTTGGCGGCATGCTGTATGATTCGCGCGCCGGTAGTCAAGCGCCGCGCGGTCCGATCAGCGCATGCCCAGAAACCGATCGCGGCCGGCGACCAGCGCCCGCAGCTTGCCGTCCGCCACGGGGCGCGGCAGCACCCGCAGACCGCAGTCGGGGTGCAGGTAGGCGATGCGCTCGGCGCCGACGCGGCGGGCCAGCGCCTCGATACGCCGAGCCACCAGGTCCGGCGCCTCGACCTGCAGGTCCTTGACGTCGATCACGCCCAGACCCAGCCGGATGTCGGCGCGCACATCGCCCAGGCGGTCCAGCTCCTGCGGTGAGCGTCGGGTGGTCTCCAGCACCAGGTGGTCGCAGCGCAGCGCGTTCATGAAGTCGATCAGCCGGCCGTAGTCGCCGTGCTGAATCATCTGCCCGCCATAGTTGCCGAAGCACAGGTGCACGGCCCGCTCCGTGCCGGGCTCGGCTCCCTCCAGCAGCCGGTTGATGGCCGCGGCCGCGAGCGCGCCGTCCCCGGGGGAGCCCGGCAGGTTGGGCTCGTCGACCTGGACCACGGCGGCGTCGATGCCGGCGAGCAGCTCCGCGAACGCCATCGCCAGCGATTCCAGGTCGCCGTAGTGGGCGTCGGCCACCGTCTTGGCGATCAGGTAGGGGCTCGAGAGGGTGAACTTGAGCGGCCCCTCGGTGCGGGCGCGCGCGCGGTCCCAGTCCCGCTTCAGATTCAGGCGCCCGTCGCCGAGCGGCCCGACCACCACGCCGGGCGGGGCGCTCCGGAAGGCCATCTCGTCTCGAGCCCGGTACGCTTCGAGCTGGCCGCGGGTCAGCTCCGCGCTGACTCCCTGCAGCGGCCGCACGAACCGTTCCACCATGCCGCCCGGCGCGCGCCGCTCCAGGTCCCAGCGGCCCAGTTCGCCGTCGCAGATCACCTCGACGCCCGCGCGCCGCTGGGCGTCCATCACCACGGTCAGGGCGTCTCCCAGCGTCTCCTCGTCCGAGCACTGCTTGAGCCACTCGGGAACGGGATAACTGCCGACGACGGTGGTGGTCACCGGGTGCCGCTCCGCGTCTCCGCCCAGGAGCGGACCCGCTCGAACGACACCGCCCCGTCGTACGCGGCGACGCGTAGGGCCGTTTCCCAGCTCTCGCCGTCCGCGACCGCCACCTCGTCGTCCATGGTCGCGTTGAACATCGCCATCCCGTAGTCGCGGATGAACCACGGCCCGGTGCGGCGGTCGCAGGCAGAGTCGTTCAGGATCATCAGGCAGACGCCGAAGCGTCCCAGGCCGGCCGGCTCCGCCTCATAGGCCACGAAGTCGCGCTCCTTCCCGAACGCCACCTCGTCGGCGAGTCCGCGGTAGATCTCCGCGCCCTTGCCGGCGACGATCTCGCCGCCGAACGGCGGCAGGAGCTGCGGCTGGACCCGCACCCCCAGCGAGCCGTGCTTGTTGGCTTCGAAGCGCAACTCACCGTAGGCGGCGGTCTTGCGGGAGGTGACGTCGCAGATGGTGGCGTCGGCGGCGGAATACAGGTCGAAGTGGCGCACCTCGTCCAGCACCGGCGCGCCGTCCGAACCGTTCCAGGTGCTGCGATAGGTGAACCGGTAGCCTGTTGCCAGCGGCGTGATGTGGGCGCGGTCGCGATAGCGGATCTGCCCCAGGTGGTTGTAAACATGCGAGTCCGGCGAGCGCCAGTCGGGATGCACCACCCAGAAGTTGGACAACACGCCGCCGCGCACCACCCGCGCCTGGGCCACGAACACTCCGTTGTGGAACGAGTGATCGAACGCGTACTCCTGCGTCACGCCGAGGCCGCGCGGCGTGTTCAGCGGGTAGCACCACGCGCGCAGATCGTTGTGGCCGACCCCGCCGAGCAGCCGGCCGGTGGCCGTCTCCATGACCATGTTGCCCAGCGCGTCGGCGGCGCCCGCGCGCCGGATCTCGAAGCCGTTACCGCCAGCCATGCCTGCTACCGCGTGCAGCGTCCACCGCTTGCCGGCGCGTCGCGCGCCGGATCTCGAAGCCGTTGTCCGTGACCATGGCCACACGGTGGCGCAGCGCTCCGTCCCGCGTCCACCTCCGGCACCTCCGGGCCGCTGCTTGACCTTCGCACGAGCGTTGCGTCAGCTTGCGCCCGACACCGGACACACCGGCGACGGAGGGGACCCTTGGAACAACTGCCGCTGATCGACGTCGCCGAGCCGGAGCGGATTGCCGCCCTGACCACGGCGCCCGGAACCTTTGCCTTCCGCGCCGACGCTGCCGAGAATCTGGACGGTCTGGTGCCGGACATCGGGCTCACCGGCGCGTATCCCTACCACAGCGTGTATCGGCCGCGCAGCTTCGCGCGTGCCGGCCTGCCGGCGACGCTGACGCACCGCTTCTGGGACACCCTCGACGGCACCGGCGACCACACCGGACGGCGCTATGTCGGCGTGGTGATGTATGACGAGTACGGCTGCGACTGTCGCCTGGAGGTGACCCTGGGAGCCGATGCGATCGGCTACATGGTGCCGTTCCGGCACGACAACCGGCGCCACCTCTACGTCCTGGACCGTCCCGTGGATTTCATGGGAAAGATGGAGGTGTTGCGCATCACCGGTACCGGAGACGCGTCGTATCGGCTCGAGCACGTGGTGCTGCTCAAGGAGCGGCCGGAGCCGACCTGCTATCAGCCGCGCATCGACCGCCTGACGGCGCGCCTGCGGCGGAGCCCGGACGGCTCGTTCGCCGTGGCCGTCGACGCCACGACTTGGCCGGCGAGCCGCTGCAGCGCCGCGGTGACCCGCGCCGACACCGGGGACACGGTCGCCGAGGCTCACGAGGAGGACCTGCTGAGCCTGCACTCCATCGGCGTGACCGGGTTGCCGGCGCCGCCCGCGGGCGGGTACCGGGCGCGCGTCCGCGCTACTGAGATGGGTGGGCGGAACGAGACCGCGGAAGCGGTCGTGGTCGGCGAGCCTGCTGACGCGTCGGGCGCCGATGTCCCGTTCTCCGTGCCGGTGGAAGCGTGCAACCTGGCGGATGCCGGGTTGCGCGACGTGCCGGTCACCTTCGGTGTGCCCGTGCCCCGTGGCCGCCTGACGGGTGCCGCCGAGGGCCGCTGGGACGTGCAGGGTGCGGCGACGCCGGTGCAGTGCCGGCCGCACGGCTTCTGGCCCGACGGCTCGGCGAGCTGGGTGCTCGTCGACGGTTGCCTCCCGCGGGCTCTTGCGCCGGAGGCAAGGCAGGCCGGCACCGTGACCCTGTCCGCCGCATCCTCCACGGATCCCGCCGAGTCGCCTGCCGACGGTCTGCGCTGTACCGGCGGCGCGAGCGCCGTGACCGTGACCGGCGAGTCGCTCCGCGTGAGGGTGGCGGCCGGCGCGCTCGAACCGCTGCCGGTGATCGAGGCCCCTGCCGGTGACGGATCATGGCGCGCGGTCCATGGCGGCAGCGCAGCCAGGCTCACCCTGGGTAGCGGCGTGGCGCTGCGCCAGGGGCCGATCCATGACCTCGCCCTCGAGGAGGAGGGATGGCAGCGCGCCGTGATCCGGTATCGCTTCGCGCATCTCGACGACGAAGGGATCGCGCACTTGGCCAGCACCGTCCGCGTGCACGTCTACCGCGGGCTGCAGGCGGTGCGCATCGTTCACCGGCTGACGGTGACCTCCCCGCACCTGCCGCCGGCCGCCGGGGGTACCGCCGAGGACATGCCGGCGGACGCGGATACGGTCCGGCAGGCGATTGCCGGCACCGACGGGGAGCAGGCGACGTTGCTGACGGTGCGCGGCGCGTCGCTGGCGATCCGCCGAGAAGGCAACCGGGTGATTCGGTGGCCGGCCGGACCGGCGAATGGCACCGCCGTCCCGGACGATGGCGCCGTGCGTCTGGTCCATGACCACGACCAGGCGCACCGTGTGGAGAACGGCAGCGCGCCGCGCGAGGTGGCGGGCCGCGTCCCCGGCCACGTCACGGTACACGGCGCTGGCGAGCCGGGGAGCGGGTCCGCTGATACGCTCACCGTGGCGCTGCGCCGATTCTGGCAGACCTATCCGCGCGCCGTGCGGGTTACCGGAGACGAGATCGCCGTGGAGCTGTTGCCGGAGCCCACCGGCGCCGCCCGGCCGGCCGATGAGGAGAGCTGGCACAGTATCTACTTCTGGCTACGGGGCGACGGCTATCTGCTCAAGGCGGGGATGGCGCTCACCAGCGAGATTCTGCTGGCTTGCGGCGAGCGCGACGAGGCGCTGCTCGCCTGGTTCGAGCAGCCGCCCGCGGTGCGTCCGTCTCTGGACTGGCTGAACGCCTGCGGCGCGCTCGGCCCGCTGGCCGCCAAGGACACCGGCGTACTGGATGACTACGAACGCGCACTGGACTCAGGCTACGAGCAGTGGATCGCGGACCGCGATATCTGGCGTCAGTATGGATGGGTCAACTTCGGCGACTGGTACGGCGAGAGCTCGTACTCGTGGGGAAACAACGAGTACGATCCGCCGTTCTCGCACTATTGCGAGTTCCTGCGCGGCGGGGATCCGCGGTGGTTCATCCTCGGCGGCGAGGCGGCGCGGCACCTGACCGACGTCGACACCGTCAACGCCTCTGTCGACCCTGACCAGGTCGGCGCCCAGTACACGCACATGCCCGGTCACGCCGGCGGCTACCTGCCGCCGTACTTCCGCAGCAAGATGGGCGGCTCCAGCAGCGTGCCGTCGCACACCTGGGTCGAGGGATCGGTGCTGCACTATCTGCTGACCGGCGACGAGAATCTGCGCGAGTCCCTGGACCGTACCGCAGGATGGCTGCTCGGCGCGGGTCTCAAGGACTTCGCGGGCGGCATTCAACACTACGACTTCGCCAATTGCCGCGAATGCGGCTGGCACCTGATTCACCTGACCGGGTTGGCGCGCATGAGTGCCTCACCGCGTTACCTTAACGCCGCGGCGCTGATCGTCGCCCGCGTGCTGGAACGGCAGGAGCCGGGAGGCGGTTGGGAGCGCATCCTCAAGGAGGGCCACTGCGGCTGCGAGCCGCCGCGCGAGCGCGGCGAGGCCGGCTTCATGGTCGGCGTGCTGCTGTCGGGCCTGCGCCGCTATCACGAGCTGACCGGCGACGGCCAGGTCGCGGAGGCGATCCGGGGCGGGGTGCGCTGGCTGATCCGCCGCACCTATGACGCCGACAGCGGTCACTTCCGCTACACCCCGTGCCTCCACCGCGGCGGCGGCCCGTTGCCGGTGTTTACGCAGCAGGTGATCGAGGGACTAGCCTACGCTCACGCGCTCACCGGCGACGGTGAACTGCGCGAGATGGTGGAGCGCGGACTGCGGGATCTCGGCGATCTCCCGCCCGCCTCCCCGGAGCCCGGTCACTCCGGCCTCGGCAAGGATTGGACCAGTCAGACCCGGTACGTTCCCTCCCTGCTGGCGTACCTCACCCGCTCGGAAGGCTGACGCGGCATGAGCACGGGCAACGACAACACCCCGCGCGTGCCGGAAGCCGCCCTGCGCGAACTGGGCGCTCGGGCACTGAGCGCCGCCGGCGTTCCGGACGAGGACGCCGCGATCGTGGCAAGAGTGATGGTCGCGAACGAGATGCGCGGCATCACCCACGGTGTCGCCCTGCTCGCACCGTACATCCGGCACATCCAGGCCGGCGGCATGACCCCTGCGCCCCGCATCGCCATCGAACGCGATGTGGGCGCGACGCTGGTGCTGAACGGCGACGGGGGGCTTGGGCCTCTGGTCTCTTACCGCGCGATGGAGCTTGCGATAGAGCGCGCGCGCCGGCACGGCGTGGCATTCGTCGTCGCACGCGACGGCAACAACTTCGCCGCCGCCGGCTACTACGCCAAGATGGCGGCCGACACCGGCATGGTGGGCGTGGCGATGACCAACGCCGACCCGTATATGGCGGTCGCCGGCGGGGCCGGCCGAACGGTGGGCAACAACCCGCTGGCCTGCGCCGTGCCCGGCGCGGATGGACAGGCGGTCTACCTGGATATCGCCATGAGCGCGGTGGCCGGCACCAAACTGGCGATCGCAGCGCGCGAAGGACGATCGATCCCGGAGGGCTGGGCGCTCGATGCCGACGGGTCTCCCGCGACCGATCCGGGCGCAGTGCGGCAGGGCGGCTCGCTGGTCTCGGTCGGCGGCTACAAGGGCTCCGGGCTGGCACTGCTGGTCGAGTGCCTGACCGGGGTGCTGGGCGGCGCCGCGATCATGGCGGAAATGCGCGACTGGGTGGGCGACCCGGGAGGGCGCAGCAACCAGGCGCACAGCTTTATCGCGATCGACATCGAGCCGCTGATGCCGCTGTCGCAATTCAGGGAGCGTATGGCTCGACTGGCTCGGCAGGTGCACGACGCGCGGCGCGCGCCCGGCGTGGAGCGCATCTACCTGCCCGGCGAAATCGAGCACGGGCGCGAGCGCGACGCGCTGGAGAACGGCGTGCCGCTGCGCGGCGCGACCGTCGCCGGGCTGCGCGACCTGGGCGAGCTGGTCGGGCTCAACGCGGAGGTGGAGGCGTTGCTCGGCGGCTCCTGAGATGAGGCGGCGCGCGTTCTGCGTCGGGCAGGCGATAGGGGGCACCGCGTCGTTGGTCGGACTGTTGTCCGCGAACTACCGCGCTGCTCATGAGCCCGAGCGAGCGGAGACGCTCGACCTGGACTATGACGTCGCCTGGGCGAACCAGTTCATCGTCGATCACCTGTTGGCCGTGTTTCCGGAAGCGGCGTTCATCGTGCTGATTCGCGACTGCCACACGTGGCTGCAGTCGATCGCCGGTCATCTCGTCGGCCGCGACGTACCCGGCGACGTTCACGCGCATGAGCTGGGCTCCTCGCATGAGCGCCTGGCGGCGTTTTTCCGTATTCCGGTGAGCTCGCTCGCTCGTGTCGGCGGACATCTGAATCGCGGTACGTGGTCGGGGCGGATCGAATCCCTCGCAGACCCGGCCTACATCGATGAGATGGTTCACTCGATCTGCGACGCCAACTTGACACGGCACTTCCCTGAAATCGGAAGCACTCGCGACGTGTCGAGAGGGTTGGCGAGTGGCCGGCCGAGTCGCTCGTCCATGGCGACTTCTGGAGCGGCAACATCACCGTCGATGACGCGCTCGAACGGCTTCACGGAGTCATCGACTTTGCGGAGGCTCACGTCGGCGACCCCGCCGAGGACTTCGCCGCTCTGTTTCATGCCGGACCCACGTTCACGAGCGAAGTTCTGATTGCCTACGCGCGGCAGCGTCCCGATGTCCGCCACGAAACGCTCGTGGAGCGCGCTTCGTGGTGGTGGGAGCTGCGCGAGTTTCAGGGGCTGGCGCGCGGCCGGGGTGGGTGATGGTGAGCCGCAGCAGGAAGCTGGAGCGCGATTCCCCCTCGGTGACGAAGTCGTCGAGCTTGCAGATCTTCCACAACTCCCAGCGGTCCGCCAAGTTGGCGGCCTCGCCCTTGGCCACGCCGCCGCGGATGATCACACCCGCCGGCAGCCGCGCACCGGACTGTGTCGTCAGCGGTTCGTGGTCAGGATCCCTGCCGATCAGAGATGCTGCCCCTCGCGACTTGAGGGATGAACGCGCTCACGGCCGACAGATGAGTTCGGCTTACGGGCAACTCGTGCCCCCCGGTAACGCGCACCATGGTGCGCTCGTCGCGCCGAAAGATCCCGGTGATGTGGCGATGCGCTACCCAATAGGAGCGATGCACCTGAATCCCCACGTCTCCGAGCTCGGCGACGGCGTCCGCAAACCGCATCAGAATAACTCCCGCGCCCTCGGTGGTGACCGCATTGACGTAATGGCCGCTGACGTTGAGATAGATCACGTCGCGCCCCAGTTTCGGGGGCAGCCGTTCCAGGAACTTGGGAGGCTGCTCCGTCGCACCATGAGATCCGGCAGTCGGCCGCTCTTCGCCCGTATCGCCATCTCGGGAGGCGGCAGAGCTGACGGCGGCAGTCTCGGTCGGCGACGGATTCCCTTCGGAACGGCCGTCTTCGGGCACCGAGCCCTCCGCGGCCTTGATTGCCGGGACATGAGTCTCGGCAGCGGTCCAGCCAGGTCCGCCGAGTTCCCCGGGGGCACCGGGTTTCTCAGGTAGGTACGGCGTTTCGAGGGTGTCCGCGGAGGCGGAGCCTTCGGGAACAGCGTGAGCTTCGGAAAAGGCGGATTCGGCGGTATGCCGGAGCTTGGCACGCAGGCAGGCCATATACAGGAGCACCGTGCTGCACGCTGCCAGCCCCACTCCAAAATTGAGGTAGATTTTCAGAAGTGGGACATCGTTGAGGCCAAATAGCCCGATTATGGCGTAGCCAACGGCGGCGCACGGTATGGCGAGGAAAAGGATCGATGCAGCCCAGATTGTCAGAATCTGGTACGGTTGCAGGCGACGTGCCAAGTAGAGAATTGTGGCGATCATCGAATGGAAGAGAGGCCAGCACATCACGGCGCTCAGTCCCCCGAGAATGACACGCTGGGCCGGGACCAATGTGTCATCGATCCCCATCGCTCCGGTGGCGGAATAGATCAGGGTTGCGCCGACCACCGTGCTCACCGAGACCGCGATCACCGGCAACTGAAGCATCTCCTTGTGGGCTCTTGGCAGGCAAGAGCCTGCATGAGACGACACTGTGTGCCCCTCTGTCTCTTTGTGATTGATGTGGCCCGCGCTCCCGTTTTCCTTCGTCATGTGATCCTGCCCGCCGGTGATCCCGTGCTCTCGCATGACCGGAGAGGTGCCCAGGTGTCGAGGCTCAAGCGGAAAGATGGATCGCAACGCATGGCCAAGCCATAGAACAAGCCCTCGGGTGAGACGAAGATTGCAGCCGGCCGAAAGGAGATGGCCCGCGAAGCGCCGTCGCATCTCGGCTGCCGGGCACAGGACTGTGTCATCAGTGACTCCGGGTCAGGATTCCTGGTGTTCAGAGCTGCTACCCTTCGCGATGTAGGGAATGAACGCACGGACGGCGGTGAGATAGGTGCGGCTTACCGGCAGCTCGTGGCCGCCGGTGACGCGCACCATGGTGCGCTCGTCGCGCCGAAAGATCCCGGTGATGTGGCGACGCGCTACCCAGTAGGAGCGGTGCACCTGCATCCCCAGGTCTCCGAGCTCGGCGACGGCGTCCGCGAACCGCATCAGAATCACCCCAGAACCCTCTGCGGTGACGGCATTTACGTAGTGGCCGCTGACGTTGAGATAGAGCACGTCACGCCCGAGGTTCTCGGGTAGTCGGTCCAGAAACCTGACAGGCTGCTCCGTAGTGACGGGAGATCCGGCAGTCCGCAGGTCCCCTTCGGTGCCATCGGGTTCGTTGGCGTCGTGCCGGTCACGTTCCCGGGAGGGGCCGGTTTCGTCCGGCGCATGCAGCGCGTTCGGAGTGTCGGCGGACGGTGGGTATTGGGTGGTAGTGTGCACTTCGGCCGCGGCGGCCTCGGCGGTGTAGCGGAGTCTGGCGCGCAGGCACGCCGTGTAATGGATGACCGCGCAACACGCGGCCATCCATACCGTCACGTTGAAGTAGATATCCCAGAGTCGTCCGTGACCGTTCCAGCCAACTAGTTCAAAGACGGCATACGCGATGGCGGAGCAGGGGACGGCCATGAACGGGACAGCGGCGGCGCATGCCAGCAGGATGACGTACGGTTTTGCGCGACGGGAATAATAGAGTACCAGGGTGCTGAAGGAATGGCAGAAAGGCCAGGAAAGAAGGGTGCAGACGCCGACGGAGAAGAGGCGTTGTGCCGTACTAAACGTGTCGTCTCTGCCCATGGGCCCGGTAACGGAGTAGACCAACGTCGCACCGACTACCGTGATAAGGGAGACCACGATCACGGGCGCTTCCAGCATCTCCCGGTACGCTTGGTGAAGGAACGGACCCACATGAAGTGAGATCAGTTTCCTTATCTTGTCGTTCCGGTGAGTCTGGACGGTGCTCCTATCGTCCGTCATCATGTGATCCTGTCCATGAGAAATGCCTGACTGTCGGCTCGATCCGGCTATCGCGTCACCGGTCGGCGGTAGGGGAGCGCGGGGGAACGTGGCTTTCCAGGAACCGATTCGGGCACGCCGCACCGAAGGCCGTCACAAGTCTGACGGGTCGGCCGGGAATCATGTGCAAGAGCGCATACTACTGCACGCAGCGCTAGTGGGGAAGTCATGAACTTGCCTTGGGGGTCGGCAGCGCTGCCTCGACGGCATAGCGACGTTCATAGTCGGCCAAGCGCGCATCGCCAGACGATCCTCATTCGCTGCGCACCTCTTCATGAATGACCTTCATTCTGCGCGGACGAACGGAGAAGAGCCGTCTCTCGGGAGCCTGGTGCGCGAATGCGATTCACGAATTCCCCCGTCACTCGCGTAGTAACGGTCTGCTTCGGAGGTTGTTTCTTGTAGCGTTAGTGCTACATGATAGCGTCGGACCGGGTTCGTGTGGGACGGTAAGCGGATCGTAGTAGGGGTGCCAGCGAGCAACTGAGTGAGGTCGAGTGATCGGTCGCCATCGGATCTTGTGCCTCTCTCGCGGGCTCCAGCCGGGCCGGCGCCCCGGGTTTGGTTCGCGGCACGGACCTGCCACCGGCCCCGGGGGCGGCGTACGACGGAAGTACGGGCGCTCACGGGAGGAGTCCGAGAGGGCACCTGCGATTTCGGCCGAGGGCAAGGCGGTGCGTGGAGAGTGCGATCTCAGATTCCGCGAGGCTCGGGTGCGATTCGGGGAGGGGAATCGCTCGTCGGCGAGTTGGGAGGCGATCCGATGTGCTGCGCGCTTGCGACGTGAGGAATGAACGCCCGGACGGCCGTAAGGTACGTGCGACTTACCGGCAGCTCGTGCCCCCCGGTGACGCGGACCCACGTCCGCTCGTCGCGTCGGAAGATCGCCTCGATGTGGCGATGAGCCACCCAGTATGAGCGATGCACCTGTATCCCCATGTCACCGAGCTCCGCGATGGCGTCCGCAAACCGCATGAGGATGACGCCGGACCCCACGGTAGTGGCCGCATTGACGTAGTGGCCACTCACGTTGAGATAGATCACGTCTTGTCCCAGATTATCGGGCATCCTGTCCAGGAATATGGAACGCTTCGCGTTCGCGGCCTGAGTTCCGGTGGTCGGTCGGTGTGGACTGGTGGCCGCAGGTGTGGTGGATTCCGGCTTGTCGCGCGCCCTGCGGATGTCGCCTGATTTAGGCTCTGGAGGCGATTGCGCGGGTTCCGGGGAAGATGCATCTCGATTCATGGCACGCACTGCTGCAGAGGCGGCTTGGGCCGCGACACCCAGTCTGGCGCGCAGGCAAGCCGCGTAGTGGACGACGGTGCTGCATGCCGCCAATGCCAGCGAAGCGTTGAGATAGATATCTGCAAACCCACCGTTATAACTCTGGCCGGCAACGCCGAATACCGCATAGGCAACCGCGGAGCACGGTATGGCCATGAAGGCGGCGCCAGCGACGGCGGCCAGCAGGATCTGATACGGCGTTCGATGACGCATCACGTAGAGTATCGTGGTGCTCAGAGAGTGGCACAACGGCCAGCAGATGAAGGCGCACAACCCGAGGTACAGAAGACGCTGGCCCACAGCAAGGGTGTCTTCGATACCGAGGGGACCGCTGATTGAGTAGATCAGCGTCGCACCGACTACCGTGCCGAAGGAAACCGCCATCACAGGCGCTTCCAGCATCTCTCGGTAAGCTGAATTCAGGGAAGAACCCGTCGGCGGAGACCCTGCTGTTGACGCCCTTGTGTTCGAATGGTCAGGGGCCAGGCTCATATGGTCTTTCATGATGTTTCCCCGTAGATCGTAGTTTTCCACAGCATCCGCTTGACCGAGTGGAGTCCCCGGCCGTCTGTAGAGAGCGTGCGGCGGATGCATGAGGCGAACTCCTCCACGGGCTGAGCAACTCCGAAAGGACGACTGCAACCCATGTGGGAAGTTACCGCGTGTCGCAAGGCGCAGCCAGTGATGAGGTCAGAAAATGCGCCGGTAAGAATAATCTTCGCGGATGGATGTCACTGTTCGTGAACGCAAGGTGATGACTCCGTGGACGGTCGTGTTCGCGAATGCAACTCACGAATATGTTCGTCAGTTGCGTTGAAAATGGCCGGCGATCGTTGTCGCGACAAAACCAGAATTGCGATACTGTGAACGACATGATCGATGCGCTGAACGACAGAGATGATCGCATCGAAATCGTCGCCGGATACGTGAAACTCAGGCCGTGTTCTACAAGGCTGATCCGGTCGCCGGTATCGCGGACACTCGGACCGTCACCGTTTGGGTCAACGATGTCTTCGAGGACTATCGCGCAGGCACGGAACGGATTTCCGTTGACGTCGCAGATCAGTAGCGCTTCGGCTAGAGGGAGATGCAGGGGCGGGGCCGTGCTAACGTGCGGGACGGTCGGAGATGAGTGACGACACCCTCGCGCGGGACTTGATCCGGATCGACGGTCGCCCGTATGGCCACTACCGTGATCTGCGAGGCCGTCACTACCCGCTGGCTGGCTGCACGCTGCATTTCGACCATGTACAAGGCGATCCGTTCGCGGTGCCGAGTCGACTGCGCGTGGACGTCCCCGCCACGGTGCTAAGCCTGCCGCAGTGGGCTCGGACCAGCCAGGACGCGCGCCGCGCGTCCGCAGACTACCTGCAGCGGGCGCTGCATCCCGCGCTGTCCCGATCGTCGGGCGGGGCGGGAAGCGGCAGGAGCGGGTTGTTGGAAATCAGCCTCGCCGGCCAGGAGGCCCTGGAGCGAACCGGCGTGGTGGTGGACGTGGACGGCGGCGCTCGGGTTCGCCTCTGTGCGGGTCTGCCCGCGGCGGGGCGCCGCATCCTCGGCCGGGCTGCCGCCGACCTTCTGGCACTGCATCTTCACTCGGCGATCCGGACCGTGGCAGAGCGGCTCGATTTCGGTGCGCTGCGATCCCACGTGCACGCCGTGGAGGACCAGGTGGCGCTACGCTCCCAGCTCCGCGAGCGCGGACTGATCGCGTTTCTTGCGGAGGGAAGCGTGCTGCCGCGGCGCAGCGGCGTCGATGCACGCCCGCTGCCGGACGCACTGCCGCTGCAGGTTCCCGACGCGCTGGCGGTCGAGCTGGAGACCCCGCACGCGGGAGCCCTGCGCGGGCTGGGTATCCGCGCCGGCGTGACCCTGATCGTGGGTGGCGGTTATCACGGCAAGTCCACGCTGCTGCAGGCACTCGCCTTGGGAATTTACGACCACGTGCCCGGCGACGGACGCGAGCGGTGCGTGTCCGCGGAGGACCTGGTGACCGTGCGCGCCGAGGACGGGCGCGCGGTACGCGGCGTGTGCCTGACCCCGTTCATCAGCGATCTGCCGCTGGGGCGGGAGACCAGCAGCTTCGACAGCGATGACGCATCGGGCAGCACCTCGCAGGCGGCGGTGATAGTCGAAGCGCTGGAGGTGGGGGCGTCCGGCCTGCTGATCGACGAGGACACGGCCGCGACCAATTTCATGATCCGCGACGCACGCATGCGCCGACTGGTTCCCGGCGACCGTGAGCCGATCACCCCGTACATCGACCGCGTGCGCCAGCTCTGGGACACGCGGGGCGTGTCGTCGGTGCTGGTGGTGGGCGGAGCGGGTGACTACCTGGACGTCGCCGACTGCGTCATTCAGATGGACGCCTACCAGCCTCGCGACGTGACGGCTCGGGCGCGCGAAGTCGCGGCTGAACAGCCTCTGGGCGAGGCGGAGCCGCGTGCGCCCGACGACTGGCCGCCTGCCGTGCCGCGGGTCCCGCTGCCGGACGGTCTGGATCCCCGGCGGGGCCGCCGGCCGGAGCGGGTGCGCGCCGTGCGGACGCGGTCGATCGAGTTCGGGCGCGAAGAGATCGACGTCAGCTTGCTGTACCAGATCGTCGATCCGGCTCAGTGCCGGATGATCGGTGACGCGTTGCTGCGGCTCACGGGGGGGCTATGCGACGGACGCCGCGATCTTCCCGCGATCCTGGCGGCGCTCGACGCCGAAGTGCGGGCCGGCGGTATCGAAGCGCTGGCCGAGGCGGGGTTCGGCGACCGGGCGCGCGTCCGTCGTTTCGAGATCGCCGCGGCGCTCAACCGCCTGCGCAGCCTGCGCGTGGCGCCGCGCTGACGGGATCAGCGGCGAATCTCTCCTGCAATCGCGCCGCCCGGTAGGCGAAGATGGCGACTGGGACAAGAGCCCGTTCGTGGACGCGAGCCCGGAGATCATCACCATCGCACGGCGGAACTGAAGACGGCCCGCGCTCACCAGGTTGGCAGACGCGACTCGCGCGGTCGGCAGCTCAGTTGTAGCCGGTCGAGCCGTCCGGGCGGGTCGGGGCGTGGCGCTCCCAATGGCGGTACCGATCGTCCCGGATCGCCTCTTCGTCCAGGTCGATGCCGAAGCCGGGCCGGTCGCTCACCTGCAGATAGCCGTCCACCGGCAGCAGCACCCCGTCGAACCGGAGGCGCGTCTGTTCGCTCGGCAGGACGTACTCCAGGATCTTGAAGTTGGGGGTGGCCAGTGCGAAGTGGGCGTTCACCGCGGTGGCTAGCGGTCCCATCGGGTTGTGCGGGGCGACGGTCACGTAGTGCGCCTCGGCTATGGCCGCGATCTTGCGCATCTCCAGCAGCCCGCCGCAGATGCACACGTCCGGCTGGATGATGTCGGCGCCCTGCGCGGCCAGCAGGTCCAGGAACTCGAAGCGGCCGTAGAGGCATTCGCCGGTGGCCAGCGGCACCTGCATCTGCGCGCGCAGCCGCCGCCACGCGGGGATGTGCTCCGGCCGCAGCGGCTCTTCGTAGAAGTACGGATCGAACGGCGCCAGCGCGTTGGCCAACTGCAGCGCCCGGATCGGCTCCAGGATGCGGGCGTGCGGATCGAACGCGAACTCCCAGTCCTCCGGGGTCTGTTCGCGCAGCTCCCGGAAATACCGAGCGGCGGCGGCGCAGACGCGACCCCACCGGTCCGCGTTCGGGTCGAGCAGATAGGGGCTGGTCTTGAAGGCCGTGAATCCCCACTCGTCATGGAGCCGGCGCGCGCGTTCGGCTGCCTCGGTCCCGTCTCGCCCCTTGACCGCGTGGTACACGCGGACGCGGTCGCGCGCGGCGCCGCCGAGCAGGCGGTACACGGGCAGCCCGGCATCCTTGCCGGAGATGTCCCAGAGCGCCTGATCGAAGGCGGAGATCGCCGCCAGGCCGACTCCCCCGGGCGGGAACCGGAATTGCTGGTGGATCTTCATCATCAGGTACTCGATGCGGCGCGGGTCCTCGCCCCCGACCAGCGGGAACAGGTAGTCGGCGATCGGCGCCACGCTCAGGTCGGGTCCGGTGGAGTACGCCTCGCCCCAGCCGTGGATGCCCTGGTCGGTCTGCACCTTCACGAACGCGCGCGAGCGCGCCTCCAGGGCCGTCATGTGGGTGGAGATACCGGTAATCTTCATCGCTGCCTCTCATCGGACAGCATCGTCGGTCCGCCACGGCACGGCAAGCGAGCGGTGGCGCGGGCGGTGGTTGTCACCCCGGCGTGCGGAATAGACTCCCGGGGTGGAGATTCCGCGCCCGCGTGCACCCGCGCCGCGCAACGAGCGCATTGCCGGCCGCGTGCTGTCGTCGGCGGTCGCGCTGACCACCACCTATTTCTTCGTGCTGCTGTATGACATGGTGAGCCCGGTGGTGTTCGCCGCGGTCGACACCGCCGGCGAACCGGCGACCCGGGCCACGACGCGACGATCCGCGTCCGGATCGCTGATCATGATCGTGCTGGTCGGCGGCTGGGCGTATGCGGTGTGGGTTTCGTTCCGGTACGTGTGGTCGCATCGGTTCGGCACCGTCTACTCCCGCGCGGCCATGGCGTTCGGCGTGGCGCTCGGCGGCGGCAGCGTGGTGCAGGCGGTGTTCGCCCTGCTGGTCGCCCTGGAGTTGGAGCCGGGGAGCCTGGCGCCGGCGGTGATCACGGTTCCCGTGCTGATGGTGCTGTCGACCGCGGCGTTCTTGCTTGCGCGTTCCTTGCGCCGGCGCTTCGAGCAGTCGCACGAGTCTCACGGCCCCGCACATTGACTCCGGCGTCAGCGTTTCCTACGATCGTGCGCCTGATGGAAGTTCTCACTAGGTCGCCCGTCGGCCGGAGAACGATCGATGGCTGAGACCCTCCTCGAAGTCAACGACCTCCGCACCTACTTCCGTACCAAGGCCGGGGTGGTGCGCGCCGTGGATGGGGTAACCCTGTCCATCGACAAGGGCAAGACCGTCGGCCTGGTAGGGGAGAGCGGCTGCGGCAAGAGCGTCCTGGCGCAGTCGCTCCTGCAGATCCAGACCTGGCCGGGGGAAATCGAGAGTGGGCAGGTCATCCTGCACGGAGACGACGGCGCCGAGCCGGAAATCCTCACCGATTACCTGCCCAAGGCGGAGCGGCTGCGCCAGATCCGCGGCAACCGGATCGCCTACATCCACCAGGAGCCGATGGCGGCACTGAGCCTGCTGCACACGGTGGGAAACCAGCTGCGCGAGGCGGTGCTGGTCCACCACCCGGAGATGTCCAAGGGGCAGGCGAACGATATCGCCGTCAAGATGCTGGACGACGTCGGCATCCCGCGTGCGGAAACCCGTTTGGACGCCTACATCTTCAACTTCTCCGGGGGCATGCGGCAGCGGGTGATGATCGCCATGGCGCTCATCAACCACCCCCGCCTGCTGATCGCAGACGAACCCACGACCGCCATCGACGTGACCATCCAGGCGCAGGTGCTGGAGTTGATGCGCGACATCCAGCAGCGCTTCGACATGTCCATGCTGTTCATCACCCACGACCTGGCGGTCATCGCCGAGATCGCCGAAGAGGTGGTGGTCATGTACCTGGGACGGGTGGTCGAGCGCACCACCGTCAACCGGCTGTTCGAGAATGCCAAGCACCCCTACACGCAGGCGCTCATCGGATCGCTGCCGAGCGCCGAGCACGAGCGGGGCGCGCTGGCCAGCATCCGCGGGACCGTTCCCGATCCGTACTCGCGTCCGACCGGCTGCGCCTTTCGCAACCGCTGCGATCACTTCATCGAAGGGGTGTGCGACCGCAACGTCCCGGCTCTGGTGGAGTTGGAGGAGGACCACTTCGTCCGCTGCTTCCTGCATTCGGAGGAGATCGAACTGGGCGCGGAACCGGATACCGGCGTAGCCGATGAGGCCGCGGCCTCAAGCGGGGCGACCGGCCGCCACCGGCGTGCCGCCGCGCAGCCCGCCGGCGCTCCGAAGGAGGGTGACGGCGACGGCGCGGCCGATGGCCAGACCGCCGTGCAGCGCGGCCCCATCGGCGCCACGGTGCTCTCCATCGACGACCTGCGGACCTATTTTCCGATCCGCAAGGGGTTCTTCCGCAGGCACTCGGGATGGATCAAGGCGGTCGACGGCATCAGCTTGGAGATCGGCGAGCGCGAGACGGTCAGCCTGGTCGGCGAGAGCGGCTGCGGCAAATCGACCACGGCGCGCAGCATCGTGCGCGCGGTCGATCCGACCGGGGGCCAAGTGCAGTTCCACGCGCGCGACGGCTCCGTCCTGGAGGTCACGGACGTGGACCGGGCGCAGCTCAATATCCTGCGCCAGCAGGTCCGGATGCTGTTTCAGGACCCTTTCCAGTCGCTGAATCCCCGCTTCACGGTCGTCGACATCGTCGGCGAACCGCTGCGCAACTTCGGTGTCGCCGACGGCGACGCGCTCCGGGAGCGGGTCGGTGAGCTGCTGGAGGATGTCGGGCTGGACGCCCGGCACATGGGGCGCTACCCGCACGCGTTCTCCGGCGGCCAGCGCCAGAGAATCGGTCTGGCGCGCGCGCTGACGATGAGCCCTCGCCTGCTGCTGGCCGACGAGCCCACCTCGGCGCTCGACGTGTCGGTCAAGGCCCAGATCCTCAATCTCATGCAAAAGCTGCAGGACGAGCACGGGCTGTCCTACCTGTTCATTACCCACGAGCTCGGCATCGTCCGCCACTTCAGCGACCGCTGCGGGGTGATGTACCTGGGCCGCATCGTGGAGATGGGCACCACGGAGACGATCTTCCGGCAGCCGCTGCACCCGTATACGGAAGCACTGCTGTCGGCCGCGCCCGTGCCCAACCCGCGCGCCAAGACGGACCGCATCATCCTGGAGGGCGACGTGCCCGATCCGGCCGACGCGCCACCGGGATGTCCGTTTCACACGCGCTGCCCATATGCGGAGGAGCGCTGCAAGACCGAGGTGCCGCCGCTGCAACCGATGGAGGAAGGCAGCGATCACACCGTCGCCTGCCTGCGCGCCGAGGAGCTGGAGCTTCGCGGCGTGCGCTGGTAGCGCGCCGCCCCTCATCCGATCCCGGCCCGATGACTGCTGACCGCGCCCCCGACGGCTCCGCCCCGCTCGACCCCGAGTTCGGCGTAAGCCTGACGCCCTCCGAGTTCGAGGAGCGGTTCCTGACCCTTCACAAGCAGCTCTTCGCTTCCGACACGCAGGGGTTCGACGAGGTGACGGTGCACGCCTACGCGCCGCCGGCCGGCAGTTACCAGGTGGACCACTGCTTCGTTCACGACGGCCGGAACCTGCACCTGTACTACGTGACCGGCGACATGCGGAACACGGAGGCGTGGATCGCCGCCTATCGCACGGGCGACTACGAGCGGGCGAACGAGGTCTGTCTGGAGCCGGGGTGCGGCCACGCGGTGGGGCCCGACCTGTTCAGCCTGCACTACCGGGACACCCTGCTGTTCGAGCCGGAGGGCCGCTTCGACCTGGCCAGCCGCTCCAATGCACAGGTGTTCGACCATGACCGGGATGGGCCGCGCCGGTACGGACTGCTCTACGGCGTACGCGGGGGTGGCCCGGACGGCACCCCGTTCGTCGGCTTCAACCTGACCTGGTCGCCGGACCTGGAGCACTGGAACGCAGGAGACGGCAACCCGGTGTGGGGTCCTCGGGCGTGGTGCAAGAAGGACTCGACGTGCAAGGACGCGCACGTGATGCGCTTCGGTGACCGCTACCTCCTGTACTACATCGCGATGGATCGGCACGGGTACGCCTGCATCGCGCTGGCCAGCACCAGTGACTGGCAGACGATCGCCGACCACGGCGTGGTGCTGGCCTTGCCACCGTCGCTGCGCGGCACCATGGGGATCGAGTCGCCGTTCGTGCTGCACCGGGACGGCCTGTGGCACCTGTTCTATACGTATGGCGAGGGGCTCCATCACTCGGTCAGCCCTTCTCCCAGCGGGTTCGTCGCCGCGCGCGGCAACACCTGGGACGTGGGCACCGGCGCCTATCTGATGGGCCCGTACCACGCGACGGAGATCGTCGAGCAGGACGGCCGCACCTATCTGACCACCGATCGCAAGGAGTACACCCGCAAGCTGAACCGCGTGACCGGCGTGCTGCGCTACCGCGGCTCGTACGAGGACGAGAAGACGCTGGAGGAAGGGATCTACGTCGCCGAGATCGCATGGCACGGCGACCGGCCCGTGCTGTGCAAGCCCGAGCGGCCGTAGCGCCCATCCGGATGGAGCTGGTCCTCAGCTACACCGCCGCCACGGCGGCGTCGGCGGGCAAGCTCGCCACCATTCTCAACGTGCATCGCGCCCGGCGGGAGCCGGCGACCCTGTTCGTGGCCGGCCGGGTAGCGGAGGTCGAGCGGGAGGCGCTGCTGCCGGCGATCGAGGCGGCGGGCGACTTGGCGGACGTGAACACCGCCACTTACCGGCATGCGCGCGTGCTGCGCAAGGTGCCGTGGTCGATGCCGCAGCCCTCCGACCGGCTGATCGCGGAGGAGATCACCCGCGGTGCGCAGGCGGTGCGCGAAGCGCTCGGCCGGCCGTGCCGCGGCGTGCGGCCGGCAAAAGGGGCGGGCGCGGGCTTTCGGGGCTACGCCGTGAATCTGGAGGCGATGCGGGCCGCCGGCCTGCAGTGGTCCTCCGCCTACGTGCGGTCGACCTACGGAGACACCGCGCCGGGAGACCTGTGCGGCCCGTTCCGCTACACCGCCGACGGCTACGCAGACCTGCTGGAGCTGCCCGCGCACGGCTGGCCGGACGCGGCGCTCAAGGCTCGGGGGGGCGGCGCCGATGCCCACCCGCAGCAGCGCATCGTCCGCTGGCCGAGCCCATTCGCCTACCCGGACGGACTGGTGGAGACTCCGGAGGAGGAGCTCGCCGTGCACCGCGCCACGATCGCGGCCGCCGGTGACGCCGGCCTGCCGTACTGCTGCCTGGCCTTCGACACCGATTCCACGGTCCGGCCCCAGGACCCGGACGCGCGCATCGTCGACCTGCTGATCGACCACGCCGCCGCGGCGGGGCTGACGCTCACGACCCTCGACGCGCTGGCCGGCCGATTCGCTGCGGCCGACCCGGCGGAGTTCGCCGAGCCGCCGGTGCCGCCGGGCCGGGCGGCCGACTTCGACCCGGGCACTCTGTTCGCGTAATGCGCGTCGTCTTCACGTACGACACCGAGGAGCCGGGCCTCTGCATCCCGGCGCTGCGGGTGATCACCCGCGTACACCGGCGCTTCGACGCGCCCATGACGCTGTTCGTCGTGGGCGAGCTAGCCGCTGGCGAGGAGGGGCCCGCCCTCAAGCGCCTGCTCGACGAGACGCCGGACCTGCACGACGTCAACAGCCACACCTGGAGCCACTCGCGGCTGATCTGCAAGAACCCGTGGTCGCTGCCGGTGCCCACGCCGGAGTTCATCCATGAGGAGACCACGCGCGGGGTGGCGGCGATCCGCGACCGGCTGGATCGCCCGTGCTGCGGCTTTCGCGGTTGCCCGGAGAACCTCAGCTCGCTGCGCGCCGTCGGGTGCGAGTGGAGCTCGGCCTACCTCAAGTCTGCGTTCGAGGACTCGCTGCCCGGCGACCTGCATGGACCGTTCAGCTATGCCGACGACGGCTACGACGACCTGCTGGAGCTGCCGGGCCACGGCTGGCAGGACGCGCTGGTCAAGGACTACGGGCGCGGATTGCAGTACGCGGTGCGCTGGCCGTCGCCGTTCGCCTACCCGGACCGTCTGGTCGAGACGCCGGAGGAGGAGTTCGGCGTGCACCGGCGCACCCTGGACGCGGCCGAGGAGGCCGGCCTGCCGTTCTGCTGCTTCGTGTTCCACCCGTGGACGATGATCCGCCGGCAGGACCCCGACGGCGACTGCATCGATCTGCTGCTGCGCCTGGCGCGGGAGCGGGGCCACGAGGTATCGAGCCTGGACGCCGAGGCCGGCCGCTGCCGCGAGCAGCCGGAACTGCTGTCGCCGGCGCCGCCGATTCCGCCGCAGCGCACCCGCGGCTACGATGTCGCCCGACACTTCGCCTGAACCCCAAGGATCCGAGCCATGAGCGCACGCCCCAATAGTCCCAACGTCATTGTCTTCTTCACCGATCAGCAGCGCTGGGACACCACCGGCATCCACGGCAACCCCAGCGGCCTGACGCCCAACTTCGACCGGTTCGCCGCGCGCGGCACGCACCTCGCCCACACCTTCACCTGCCAGCCGGTGTGCGGGCCGGCCCGCTCGTGCCTGCAGACCGGCCTGTACGCCACCGAGACCGGGGTGTTCCGCAACTCGATCACCCTGGACCCGGCGCTGCCAACGCTGCCGGATCACTTCCACGGCGCCGGCTACGGATGCGCCTACATCGGCAAGTGGCACTTGGCACCGCGCGACCGGATCGGTCCGGTGCCGCCGGAGCACCGCGCCCGCTACGACTACTGGCTGGCTTCCAACGTCCTGGAGTACACCTCGGACGCCTACCGGACGACGCTGTACGACGGCGACGAGCAGCCGGTGGAGCTGCCGGGGTATCGCGTGGACGCCCTGGCCGACGCCGCCATCCGCTACCTGGACGGACGCGACGGAGGACCGCGGGACCAGCCGTTCTTTCTGTTCCTCTCCTTCATCGAGCCCCACCACCAGAACCACCGCGACGACTATCCCGCTCCCGACGGCTACGAGGAGCGCTACACGGGCGCGTGGGTGCCGCCCGATCTGGCCGCGCTGGGCGGGACGACCCACCAGCACCTCCCCGGGTACTACGGCATGGTCAAGCGCCTGGACGAGGCGTTCGGCCGCGTGCTGGACGCGCTGCGCAGCCTGGGCATGGCCGACGACACGGTGGTGCTGTACACCTCCGACCACGGCAACCACTTCAAGACGCGCAACGGCGAATACAAGCGCGCCTGCCACGAGTCGTCGATTCGCATCCCGACCGCGCTGGGCGGCCCCGGATTCGACGGCGGCGGCCGCGTGGAGGAACTGGTGAGCTTGATCGACCTGCCGCCGACGCTGCTGGACGCCGCCGGCATCGAGGTGCCGGCGGCGATGCAGGGCCGTTCGGTGCTGCCGCTGGCAGGCAGAGGTCCGGTCGATCCCGCGTGGCCGGATCAGGTGTTCGTGCAGATCTCGGAGTCCCAGGTCGGCCGAGCGCTGCGCACGAAGCGCTGGAAGTACTCGGTGAGCGCACCCGGCTTGAGCGGTGGCGACGTGCCGGCTGCGGACCGCTACGTCGAGGAGTTCCTCTACGATCTGCGTGCCGACCGCTACGAGCTGTGCAACCTGGCCGGCAACCCCAAGCATGCCGAGGTGGCGGCCCTGCTGCGGCAGCGGCTGCTCGGCCATATCCGCGATGTGGAGGGAAAGGAGCCTGTCATCGAGCCGGCCGCCGAACACCGGCGGTCCGGGCAGATCATCCCGGAGCCGGCCGACTTGAAGGAGCTGGGCCCGCCCGACTGAGCACGCGGTTCGGGTTGCGGAACGAGCTACGATGTTGACAGGCGAACAGGTCGTGCCGACACTCCGAACGGAAGCTGACATGGACAGCGCGGTTGCCTCCGAACAGGCCGACGGCCTGCGCGTCGTCACGGCCGACGACTGCACGCTCGCCGACTTGTCCGCGCTGCAGGGATTCTGGACCCAGGCGCAGTACCTCAAGCTGACGAACGACGGTAATCGCCTGATCGAGTTCACCGACGGACGCATCGAGTTTCTGCCCATGCCCACGCAACGACATCAGGCGATTTCGCGGTTCCTGTTCCGGGCCCTGGATTCTTTCGTTCGCGGTATCGGCGGTGAGGTGTTCTACGCTCCCTTGCGCCTGCGTATCCGCGACGGCAAGTTCCGCGAGCCGGATCTGCTGCTCGTCCGCGACACCGAGGACCCTCGCTGCCGGGACGACTATTGGCTCGGTGCAGACGTGGTCATGGAGGTGATCAGTCCCGACAATCCCGACCGGGACATCGTCGACAAGCGCATGGACTACGCGGAGGCGGGCATCCTCGAGTACTGGATCGTCAATCCCATGGACGAGACCGTGACCGTGCTCGTCCTTGCGGGCGGCGAATACCGGGAACACGGCGTGTTCCGACCGGGAGAGCACGCCGATTCGTTGGGGCTGTCCGGTTTCTCGGTCAACGTGCAGGAGACGTTCGACGCGGCATCGCCGCGTCACCGCGACGCGCAGTCACCGTGACCCGCCGTCGCAACGCCACAGTCGGTGCGCCATGACAAGGGTCGAGTTGGAGCGGGAAGCGCTAAACCTCCCAGACGCCGAGCGCCTCGAATTGGCCGATGCTCTGGTGGAGAGCACTGTGCCGTTCGCGCTCGACTCGACGGAGCAGACCAAGGCTGATCGCGCCATCGCGTCGTACCGCGCCGATCCCGATGGCATCGGTTGGTCTTCGGTCGTGCACAGCGATCCCGGAATCTCCGGCGGAACACCGGTATTCTGCGGCACACGCGTGCCGGCAAAGACACTGTTCGACTATCTGGAAGGTGGCGAGACGCTCGATCGGTTCCTGGATCAGTTTCCGTCCGTCTCGCGAGCGCAGGTCGTTGCCGTACTAGACCTCGCACGAAGGTCGACGTTGGCCGGTGCACGTTCTGCTTGACGAGAACCTGCCTCGTGATCTTGTCACCGAACTGACGGGACACCAAGTCACTACCGTGCAAGCCGCCGGGTGGTCCGGGACCCATAATGGCGAGCTTCTTCGACGCGCTCATGGGCGTTTTGATGTCCTGGTGACGATGGATCGAGGCTTTCGGTACCAGCAGAGCCTGAAGCCCTTCCGTTTGAGCGTGCTGATCGTTCGTGCCCGGTCGAACCGAATGATTCATCTGAAGCCGCTCGTGGAGAGTATCCTTGATGCAATGGAGGGTCTGCAGCCCGGACAGTTTCGTGAAATCGGCCTCTGAACACGGCGCGCGTTACCGTCCGCGAAGAGCATGCGGCCGCGGCCCTGGAGGTGATGAGCCGCTTCGCGGTCGACCCACGCTGGCTCGTCTACCTGCCGCCCACCATGGCGCCGAGCAACACCACGCGCGCCGCCGGGCTGCTGGAGCATCCGGCGGAGGCGTTCGACTTCTATGCAGAGCGCGGCGTCCGCACGGTGGTATGCGAACAGAAGCACATGGGGTCGCGTGCCGTGGTCATCGCCTGCCGGGACGAGCGCGCCGCGGTGCGGCGCTTCGGTATCCCCGGCGCCGGGCAGGGCATCGTCTACACCCGCACCGGCCGCCGCTTCTTCGCCGACGCCGCCGTCGAACGGGCCGTGCTGGAGCGGGTGCGTGCGGCGCTGGGCGAGCGCGGGTTCTGGGATCGGTTCGACACCGACTGGATCTGCCTGGACTGCGAGCTGATGCCGTGGTCGGTCAAGGCGGCGGCGTTGCTGCGCTCGCAGTACGGCCCGGTGGCGAGCGCCTCACGCATCGGACTGGGCGCGGCGGTGGCAGCGTTGCAGCGGGCCGGCGCACGCGGCGACGCGACCCGGGAGCTGCTGCAGCGGTATCGCGCCCGGGCGACCATGGCGGACGCCTACGCGCACGCATACCGTCGCTACTGCTGGCCGGTCGCCTCGGTCGACGACCTTCGCATCGCTCCGTTCCACCTGCTGGCGACGGAGGGCTGTGTGCACGCCGACCGTGACCACGGCTGGCACAGGCAGACGCTCGCCGAGCTATGCGCGGGCCGGGATCAGCTCCTGCAGGCCACGCCGTTCCGGACGGTCGACCTCGACGGCGATGCCGCCCGCGACGCGGCGACCGCCTGGTGGGAGGCGCTCACCGAGGCAGGAGGCGAGGGGATGGTGGTCAAGCCGTGGGACTACGCCGCCGTGCACCGGGGGCGTCTGATGCAGCCGGCGCTGAAGTGCCGCGGCCGCGAGTACCTGCGGATCATCTACGGCCCGGAGTACACGGCGGAGGAGCACCTGCAGCGCCTGCGCGAGCGCGGCGTGGCGAGCAAACGGTCGCTCGCCGTGCACGAGTTCGCCCCTGGGCATCGAGGGTCTGGAGCGGTTTGTCGCACGGCAGCGCTGCGGCGCGTGCACGAGTGCGCGTTCGGCGTGCTCGCCATGGAATCGGAACCGGTCGACCCGCGCCTGTAGCGCTGCGGCGCGAACCGCGTGGTCATCGACCGGGGGCTTCCGGATGTCAGGTGGGCGATCGGCGGTCGACTACCTTGTGACGGGCGCCTCGGCGCTCGCGCGGCGGACTCGCGCGATGAGTGCGCCGTGATAGCGTTGCGTCGCTCTCATCACCGCCGACGCGGGTCGAACGTGATCGGCAGCCGATGGGTCGCATCGGGAGCGCCCCGCTTCGCGTCGAAGCGGCAATCACGCGCCACTGCCAGGGCGGCGATGTCGATCGACCGGAAGACCGACTCGTCCTCCTCCATGATCTGTGCGTCGATAATCAGGCCACGGGCATCGACGGTGACGGTTACCTGCACGACGACCGCGGTTCCCTCCCGGGCCATCCGCTCCGGGTACCTCCCGTCTTTCAGGTAGCCGATAGGTTCAGGGCACTTCCAGCCCCTTGATTGATCGCCGCCTTCCGGAACGCTCGGCTCCGTGGCGATGGAGTGGTTCGGCGCCGCGTTCGCTACCAAGCCGATGGTGCCTTCCAGGATGGCTTCCTCAAAGTCGGTGCCTACCTGTACGGCACCGCGCAGGTCGGCGTTGCTCAGGTCGGCGTAGTCCATCTTGGCGTCGCGCAGATCGGCACCTGTCAGGTAGGCAGAGTGCAAGGCGGCGTAGCTCAGGCTGGCGTTGCTGAAGTCGGCACCGTGCAGGTAGGCATCGGACAGGTCAGCATCGGTCAGGTCGGCACCTCTCAAGTCGGCACCCTTAAGGTCGGCGCCGCTCAGGTCGGAGCGGCTTAGAACAGTGCCGACCAGGGTGGCGTCGCTCAGGTGTTGAACGTCGCTCAGCTTGGCGTAGCTCAAGTCAGCACCGGAGAAATCGGCGCGGTACAGGATGGCTGCACTCAAGTCGGCACCGCGGTGGTGTAGCAGTTCGAAATTGCCCTGGCGTGCGTGCCCGCGCAGGAGAGTCAAGCGGCTCCGCGCGGGCACGCTCACAAGCTACGGCTGAGCCCTCCCGGGGCGTAAAGCGTGGGCGCGCGGCTGCGCGTCAAGAGAGGGTAGCGGGTCAGTTTGACGCGCGCTGGCCCGCCAAGCGAGAATCGGGGGCCGATGAAAGAACCCATCTTCCGACTTCCTGGCGACTCGACCCTGCCGCACAGCGAGCTAAGGCGCAGGCTGGAGGAGTTGCACGCCAACGAGAGAAAGCGCCGAGAGATCCCTGAACCGCCACGGCGCGTGCGGCTCCGCAACGCGCAGCCCACGGTCGCGGAAGTGCTTCAAAGGGGCGATATCTCAAACTGACCCACTACCCATCAATCCAGAACTCGACAACCCTCAAGCCTCGGGCTACCGAGTATCTGCCCGTCTCCGATGCCACCCAGCCTGACTGCCTGCCCCTTCCTCATCTCAATCACCTTGTCCTCCTCCCCGGAGGCCATCTCGCAGTCTACGCTCGAAAGCCACTGCCCAACGTCCAGGCTGACTACGATGGCGCCGAACATCGTCTCGTTGAAGTCCGAGACAGGTCCGGTCACGACCACCCGCCTGTCCTCGAACATTCTGTTCGCCTTGACCTCGTTCTCGTCGTAGGCTGCGAACAGGGCTTGGGCTGTCGTGTCGATGGCCGAGTCCCAGAGGCTTGGCCCCTCCCCCTCTGCGACGTAGCCAGCCTCTCCCTGGCTGATGATCTCGCAATCGCGCACCGAAGGGTCGCCGAACACGTGCCCGCTTCCAACTCCAGCCATGACCACGTAAGAGCCGCCATCCAGAGCGTGAACGGAAGATCTCCGACCGTCCGGAAACGAACAGTACGTGCTGCTCTTGAAGTAGGCCAGATTGTCGGTGGAATGATCGAAGTAGCCGAACACGACCAGCTCCTGGCGCCGGTACCGGCTGTTTGCCGCCCGCCGGTCGGCTTTGTACTTGTCCTTCAGGTCTGCGGCCGAAATAACGATCGGCTCCGCCCATGCCGTAGCGGCAAAGGCCAGCATCACCGCCATGATCAATCCCCGCTTGCTCATCCTGAGCCTCCTGCGAATGCTCCGGGCACAAAGGTGCCGGGCCATATTTTGCAGTCGTTCCGAATACGAAGGGACATGTTCCGTGAATGGAGGATCCACGCGCGGGTTCACCCAGCTGAGCTGAGGGTAGCTATGGTAATCCCTCAAGAGGAGACCGGTCACGCCGACCAGGGCTGCCGATACCGTCATGGTCGCGGCCGCTCGTGAGTGAAACCCAGCAAGCCGCTCGTTCTGTTCGCCCATCCGGGCCCTTGGCAATGCTCAGATACAGTTCTGAGCATTGCCAAGGGCCCGCCGACTCCACCGCAGCAGAGCTTACCATATCAATCTGTATTCGGCACAGCGGCCAGCGGTGCGGCGCTCTGTTGATCCCCGAGCCGAGGTCCGGCGCCCACTCGGCGCCGGACCTCGGCGAGAATCCGAGTCAGTGGGGTCGGCCCGTCGCTCCCGCGGCCGCTGTGCGGCGCCCGCTCGCCGTCGCGATCCGTCGCGAGGGATGGGATTTCAAAAGACCCCACTACAGGAGTGCGTATGGTCCACGCGCCAAAGGACGAAAGCCCTGCGCGAGATGAGAAGCAGGACGAGCAGGAGAAGGCTCCGCCCAGCCGCAAGGATGCGGCGCTGGGGTGCGGGCTCACGCTGTGCCTCGTAGCGATCGCGGTAATTGGGACCCTGATGGCAGTGGGCGTGTTGGAGACGCGGCCAGCGATCGCCGACCCGCCGGCGGAGCAGACGGCCGATCTCAGTGCCGTGCCGCCGCCTTCATGGGAGCCGCCGAACTGGCTGAGCGGGTACTGGAGCACCTCAGACAACGCCTTCCTGGTAGAAGCCGAACCGGGGGCCGTGACCGTTGTTGCCCACGGGGACGGAAAGACGATCACGTACACCATCCAGGAATGGACCCGTGAGCGAGGGGACGTGTTCAGACTCGATGCCATCGGAGATGACACTCGGAGCACCGGGGAGTGGGAGCATGAGCTGACGAGACGCGGGTACCGCGATGACGGTCAGGAGTGGGTAGCGCAGGCTCTGAACGATGACGGGACCGTGGGCATCGAGATCGCGTTTAGGCAGGCTGGGGCGGACTCCGTCACGCTGGTCGTTGCCATGGGCGAAGAGCGGGTGGCTGTGCGCTTGGAGCGAGACGAGTGATCCTTTGGGGAAGAAGCGCGCAGCAATGCCGCGTTACTGTATAGACGCCGTGACGAACGACGCCGACTGCCGATACTCTCGGCAAGAGGAGGACACGATGACCGTCGGAGCACACGGTGAGAAGCGACCCAGCGACACGATCGCCAACACCGTCCACGTCGCCAAGCTCGCCACCGGCGAGATCGAAGAGGAGTACGTCGACGAGCGCAAGCAGGCCGGCGGGCGCAAGGGCGGCGAGGCTCGCACCGAGGCGGTCTCGCCGGAGCGCCGCCGCGAGATCGCCCAGGAGGCCGCCAAGGCGCGCTGGCGGAAGGCCGGATGACGTTCATTCCTCGCTGCGCCAAGACGATAGGACCGATTCTCGGGGAGACCCAGGATGGTTACCCAATCCGGAAAAAGTGCCCAGGGAAGCTGTCCCAGCGCGGCGTTGCTTCCGGCTGGGGGCAGTGCGAAGTGTGCGGAGCGCTACAGGAGCTCCCGCCAAGAGACGACGTGGTTCCGGGCGGCGGACGATGACCGCAGCCGAGATTGACCAGATTGCCGCGGCGGCCGGATTTGGCCGCTGCGCGGGCTCCTCCAGGTATACGCCGCCAGGGAGAGACGACAGACTACTGGGTGGTGAGCGAGGCGGTTAGATAGAGGCAGTGGGGCTGCTCTATGGTCGTCAGGGCCGTGGCGCAGGGCGTGAGAGCGTGGCAATGCCAAAACCGGCAAAGGGGGTTGACATGATCAGGCCGCCTTGGTCCAGATCTCTGGGCGTGGCTGGAAATAATGATCGCGTCCGAGGTCGAGCCGGCGCGTAAGTGTCACGTGGAAAACGTACCGATAGTGACCGTTCTCCGCAACTATGATGCGGAAAAAACACATTTTCCCGCAAGAGAGTTGCGGATTATTCGCAGTGGTAGCCCGTCAGGCGTCGCGGATGTAGATCGCGAACAGGCGGGCGTCCTCGGCGCGGATGCCGCGGAAGTCCACCTTGACCCGGTACGGGCCGAGCCGCGCCGGGACCGTCGCGCCGCTGGGCCACGCTACTGGCACGTCCAGCCCGTCGCGGTCGATGACGGCGGCGTCGCCGCCCGAGTAGCCGGCGATGGGCCGGAACCGCTCGTCGACCAGCTCGACGGCGATCTGCGCGTGCGGTCCCAGGCCGCTCACGTTGAGGCCCACCGACGTGTCGCCCGTCGGCTCCAGCGCGCAGCTCAGCGCGTGCGGGGCCGGCAGCGGCAGCAGCGTCTTTTCGCGGAAGACCGAGAGCGAGCCGAGCCGGTCGCGTTCCCAGGTCGCCAGCCGCACGTCGCTGCCCGCCCACAGCTCGTACCAGAACAGGGTGCGGTCGCCCCGGTTGAGCATCCCCTGGCCCTGCATCAGCGCCGGCGCGCTGCCGGGTGCGAGACCGGGCTCCTCCAGCGCCGGGATGAACAAATAGTCGGGCACCGGCTCGCGGTAGTGCAGGGCGTCCTGGCTCACGAGCAGCCCCAAGTCCATGGTGATGAAGCGGCGGTTGCCGGTCGGCGTGCCGTGCCACATGCCGTACACGCCGACGATCACGTTGCCGCGGTCCCAGCAGCAGGTGCCCAGGTGCACCTCCTCGGCGGTGTTCCAGTTGTGCATCACCTGCCGCGGCGGCAGGTTGTCGCGCCGGAAGCCCATGGCCGATGCCTGCGTCCAGTGCTCGAAGTCGCAGGAGGCGAAGCTGACCAGCTTGCGCGCCCGTCCCCACTGCGAGCCGTGCCAGCCGAACTCGTCCTGCCCGTTGACGTAGTAGCAACCGCCCCACTTGATCAGGCCGGCCATCTCCATCGGCGGGCCGACCGGGTTGAAGTCGGGGACCTCCCAGCGCAGCCCGTCTGCGCTGAAGGCGACCGTGAGCTGATTCCCGTACAGCCCGGTCTCGATGCACATCTTGAAGCGCCGCGACGGGTCCGGATCGTCCGGGTCATGGATCACCGGCGCCGCGCTGATCACCGGATCTCCGCCGAACAGGTCGACGATGTTGTTGTCGCGGGTGCCGCCGTACTCGATCAGGCCCAGCGACGGCTTCTCCCAGTGCTCGCCGTCCCGGCTCACCGCGTAGCAGATGCGCCGGCCGCCGTCGTCGAGCGATCCATTGCCCTCGTACCACATGCGCAGCTCGTCATCGACCTCAGCCACCGCGCCGTAGTAGCGCACGCCCTCGTCGTCCGGGGCGCCCCGCGGGCCGCGGCCCACCACGATCGGGTTGGCGCCGCCCGGCTCCTTGCCGGGGACCAGCTCCAGCTTGAGGCCGGTGGTGAAGTGGATGCTGTACTCGTCGAAGGCGAACAGGACCGCCTCGGCGACCGGTCCGTTGGTGCTGCCGTTCTTGACGTTGATCATGTGCGCAGCTCCTTTGGATGAGCGGATTCGGGTTCGCGAGCCGGTACTTCTTGTCGCCTACACGCCGGCTGGGACGCCGAACGGGCGTCCCGAGATCACCGCCGGCATCGGCCAGACCGGACCCTCGCGCACCGCGAACTTGTCGCCAAGCCCGCACAGCCACATGAACAGGCTGGCGGCATCGCGCGAGCTGCGGTACTGCTCGCCGAAGCGCGGCTCCTGCAGCCAGTAGTCGGCGGTGGCGAAGTCGAAGTCGGGCTCGCGGATCCAGTCGCGGGTGGGCGGCACGGTCCGGTGATAGGTGCCGGTGAGCATGTAGCGCAACCCGGTGGCGGTCGCCTTGGCGCGCCGGTGCCACATGGGGTAGGCGGTGAAGTAGATCGACCCGGCCGGCGCGGTCGACTTCCAGGTGCCGCGGATCGAATCGTAGTGGGCCATGAACCGTACCTGGTTGGTGACGTGGTGGGAGCCGGGGACGAACTCGGTCGGACCCATCGCCTCCGGGCAGGCGGTCGGGTAGTAGAACCACTTCAGCGTGTTCATCTGGCCGTCGAACATGGAGCCGCCGTCGATGTGCCACTGGTTGGCCGGCACGGGGCTCTCCTCCCGGAACCAGGTGGCCCAGTTCGGCAGCGCGAAGTTGACTCCCAACAGCGACCGCGCAGCGCCGGCCGCCGCCGGGTTGGCAAGCACCGACTCCACGAACCAGTCCTGCTCGGTGAAGGAGTGCATCTGGCGCCCGCCCCGGCCCCACTGCTCGTCCATGGCGGCCACCACGCGCTCGTTGATCTTGGGCGGCACGGCGGCTTCGATCATGTGGTAGCCGGTCTTGCAGAATTCGAGGACCTGGCTGTCGGTCAGCGTCGGCTCGCAATCATGGGTCAGCATGAGTGCGAGTATACTCGCCGAATGGCAGTCATTTCCCACGACATGGACAACTTCAACCTGGCGGTCAACACGCACGTGGACCCGCGCCGCGTGGAGGCGGTGCCGGTCGGCGCCGAGCGCCAGCTCCTGGTGGACGATTTCTTTCTGGCGATGGGCCGCGGCCACGAGCAGTACCCGCGCAACATCGCCTGGACCCTGGGCAGCGTGGACAAGCACGGCGCGCCGCTGTTCGAAGGAGAGCAACCCTGGGAGGAGAGCTCCGCCTGGCTGACGGTGCTGAAGGACGAGGGCCGCTACCGCATGTGGTACAACTCCGGGCACCCCGAGGCGCGCAGCGGCCTGTTCCTGAGCTACGCCGAGTCCGACGACGGCGTGGAGTTCACGCGCCGCGAGCTGGGGCTGGTCGAGGTTGCCGGCTCCACGCGCAACAACGTGGTCTTCGACGGCGGCCTGGCCGGCGTCTCGCCCGAGTCGGGCAACGTCTTCATCGACCCCAACGCCCTGGACGGCGAGCGCTACAAGCTGATCTACACCGACTGGTGGGGACCGGAGATCTCCGAGCTGCCGTTCACGCACAACGTCGGCATGCTGCGCGGCGCCGCATCTCCGGACGGCATCCACTGGACCCGCTACTACGACAACTTTCTGGGCAAGTACTGCGACTCCCAGAACAGCGCCTGCTGGGACCCGACCCTGGGCCGCTACGTCGCCTACCACCGCACCACCGCCGAGCACGCGTCGCTTTCCGCCGGCACGGTGAGCATCCGCGGCGAGCGGCGCGGGCGCGCGGTCGGCCGGCTGGAGTCGGTCGATTACCGCAACTGGGAGAGCACCGGCATCGCGCTGCAGGCCGATTTCCACGACACCCTGGACACCGACATCTACAACAGCTCCTACGCGCGCTACCCGTACTCGCCCAACGTCCACTTCATGTTCCCGTCCTTCTATCGCCACTACGAGGGCACGTTCGAGGTGCAGGTCTGCACCAGCCGCGACAACCGGAACTGGTCCCGCGCCAATCGGGACACCTTCGTCCCGCTGGGGGAACCGGGCGAGTTCGACTGCTTCATCGTCTCGGTCGCTCCGGGCTTCGTGGCCGTCGACGACGACACGCTGGCGCTCTACTACCGGTCGGGCGACGGACCGCACGGCGGCTCCAAACCGATCGAGCTGGGCTACCAGCCGCGGAGCCGCGTGAGCCGCGTCACCTTCAAGCGCGACCGGATCATCGGCATCGAGGCTGGCGCGGAGACCGGCCAGTTCATCACCCGCCCGCTGTCGTTCTCCGGGTCGCAACTGCAGGTGAACCTGGAGACGCTGGGACCCGAGGCGGAGCTGACCGCGCAACTCGTGTCCGTGGACTCGGGCCAGCCGATCGACGGGTGCGGCTTCGACGAATGCCGGCCGCTGCGTGACGATGCGCTCGACAGCGTGATCCGCTGGGGGGGCCGTGACCGGCTGCCGGCCGGCGTGGCGGGCCGGCCGGTACAGCTCTACGTCCGGCTGCGCTCCGCCCGGCTGTACGCGTTCCAGTTCGCCGCCTGAGCGCCGGCCGGGCGGGGGAATCTGCTATCGTGGCGGCATGGACCGCATAGTCGATACGCACTGCCACTTCTGGTGGCGGGAAACCAATAGCTGGCTCGACGATAGCTGGGAGATCCTCTACCAGGACTACACCCCGGTCGAGCATCAGGCCGCCTCCCGGCCGGCGGGGGTGACCCGCTGCGTGATCGTCGAGGCCGGCGACACCGACGTCGACAACCAGACCATCATCGACTTCGCCGCCGAGTTCGACTTCGTCGGCGGCTTGATCCTGCGGGCCGATCTGGACGACCCCGGCCTGGGGCACACGCTCGACGAATGGCAGAAGCTGCCCAAGTTCCGCGGCATGCGCATGAATTTCGAGGCGCATCCCGACCCTGACATCGCCACCAGGCCGGCGGTGATCGAGGGACTCAGGGAGCTGGCGCGGCGCGGGCTCATCCACGACTTCCTGCCGCTGGTACGCCACCTGGACGGCATCGCCACGGCGATCGAGCAGGTGCCGGACCTCAAGTGCATCATCGAGCACTACGGCAAGCCCGACTTCGACGGCACCATGGAGCCGGCGTGGGAGCAGGCGATGCGGCGCATCGCGCGCGACACCGGCGCGTTCTGCAAGCTGTCGCTGTCGCCGCAGGTGACGCGCATCCAGGAGTATCTCGACAATCCGAAGCAGGGCTGGCCGATCGACGCGATGCGCCAGTACACCGCCTTCTACCTTGAGGAGCTGGGTCCGGACCGGCTGATGTTCGGGAGCGACTGGCCGGTGGCGCTGCTGACCACCGACTACGCCGGCATGCTCGGCACCCACCGCGACCTGCTCGGCCCGCTCGACCCCGACGTGGAGGTCAAGCTGTTCCGCACCAACGCGGAGGCGTTCTACAACGTAACCGCGTAGCCGCTTTCGGGACCTACCCTCGATCGAGCCGGTCTCGACCATGAAAAAAGCATTGTCATCTGTGGATTTTCATGGTATACATCGCCGAGTGATTGATCGAGCCGCCCTGCAGACGGTCAGACACGCGCTTTCCCGCACTCCGGTCGTCGCCGTCGTGGGCCCGCGGCAGTGCGGAAAGACGACTCTGGCGCGGCAGATCGTTCCTGCCGACTCGCCCGGCTACTTCGACCTTGAAGACCCGCTCGACCTCGCCCGCCTCGACCAGCCGATGACGGCGCTGCAGTCCGTTGCGGGCGTCGTCGTCATCGATGAAGTGCAGCGCCGGTCCGAACTGTTCCCGTTCCTGCGGGTCCTGGTCGACGGAGACGATGGGCGCCGGTTCCTGATCCTCGGCAGTGCCGGGCCCGACCTGTTGCGTCAGGCGTCCGAGTCGCTGGCCGGCCGGATCGAGTACATCGAGCTCACGGGATTCCAGCCGGTCGAGATCGATGCGGGCGGGCTGCCCGATCTGTGGTGCCGCGGCGGATTCCCGCGCTCGTTCCTGGCGGCGAACGACGCCGACAGCGCGGCGTGGCGGCGCGCGTTCCTGCGCTCGTTCGTGGAGCGGGACCTGCCGCAGTTCGGCGCCGAACTGCCGTCGCCGACGGTTCACCGTCTGCTGGCCATGCTTGCCCATTACCACGGTCAGATCGTGAACGTCGCCGAGTTGGCGAACGCGCTGCAGATCGGTCAGGGAACCGTTCGCCGGTACCTGGATCTGCTGGAGCAGCTCTTCCTCATCAGGCAGTTGCGCCCCTGGCACGAGAACCTGCGCAAGCGCCAAGTCAAGCGGGCGAAGCTCTACTTCCGCGATGTCGGCCTGTATCACCACCTGCTTGGCGTCAGCACCATGGATGAGCTGCACCGCCACCCAAAGATCGGCGCTTCCTGGGAGGGCTTCATGATCGAGAAGATCATGTTCGAAGCCGCGCCGGACCATGCTTATTTCTGGGCAACCCACAATGGCGCCGAGCTTGATCTGCTGCTGATGATGCGCGGCAAGCGGATCGGAGTGGAGATCAAACACGTCGACGCGCCGAGGCGAACACAGTCGATGGTCATCGCCTGCAGCGATCTCTCCCTGGATGTGCTCCTCGTCGTATATCCGGGGCGGATGTGTTACGAGATCGACGACCGCATCACCGCCGTGCCGGCGCACGAGCCGTTCCGCGCCGAATGACGCTGAGGCGGTGTCAGAGTCACGGCTCTGTCAGGAGTTCGGCTCGTCGTCCTTGGCTTCCACTTCGAGGTCGGGATCTTCGGTGTAGGAGGAGTGGTACTCACGACTCTCCATCTCGGGCCGGGAGTCGGGATGCAGACGCTGCAAGTCCCAGGCGGTGATCGCGGAACGCACCTTGTAGCGCATTCGTTTCTGGTATCCGGCTCCTGAGGGGGTGGTGGCCGGCGGCGCTTGCCATCCGTACGCGCTGCTGTAGATGCGCCTGATCGTGTCGACGGCGGCTTCCACCGCGTCCGCCGTCACGTCGTGCAGCCGCGTGCGGCGCGACGCGATCCATTCCATTCCCGTCTCCGCCCGCTGCGCGGTGTCCTCGTCGCCGCGTTCGCGCATCCGGGATGCGACCTTCAGCCGGTCTTCCTTTTGTTCGAGTATGGCCTCGGCAAAGTCGTCCGTGATTGCCGCCGCGACCACCAAGCCGGGGCAGTCGTCGGCGGTGCCGCCCATCCAGCGCGCCAATTCGGCGTAGGAGCGAGCCCGCTGCAGCACACTGTAGCTGCCCACCAGCTCCAACTCGTCGATCAGCACCACCCAGCCGCGATAGCCTCCCGCCTTGATCATCTCCAACACGAAGCGTAGCCGCTGCGGTGGTAGCTCTCGCAGTTTCGGAGCCCGGAACGTGTAGGCGCCCTGCTGCCCGACCTGGCGCAGCCCGCCTTTCACGGCGCCAACCGCTATCTTGTCCCCTGACCAGAACCACCTGATAGCGCTCAGAAGCTCCTGATCGTGCAGCCGCTCGTGCACCATCAGCGTTGCCGGGAAGATACGATGCAGGCCATTGTCTGTTTCGTTCGCCCACCGGTAGAAGTGCGCGTAACCCGGAGAATTCGTGTTCAGCCCCAGTCCGATCTCGTCGACCATCAGACCAACCTTGCCACCCGGTACCGAGCCGTTGTCGACGGCCGATCGGAACATCTTCGCCAAGTCGTAGAACGGGGTCTCCTTGCTCACCGCTATCCTGCTGCACACGAAATTCCGGTCCAGGGCAAGATGCTCGAAGTGCTCCAGCAGGTGTGACTTGCCGGTACCGAAGTCGCCGGAGATCAGGAGACCGCGTGGGTTTTGCGCCTCGGCCTCCGGGGACGCACCATTTGCTGCCTGGTGCAGCAGCGTCTGGAATTGCTGCTCGGCGTGCGGCTGCGTGCTCCCCAGGATGCGCACCGCTTCCGGGTTGGGTACCCCGTTGCGCAGCGCTTCGACCGCCCGGCGGCAGGAAAGCCGGTCCGGTACCGTTCCTGCCAAGCCATCCATCACGCCAGCCTGCACAACGCCGCGGCCGGATTCTGTCGCGTCCTGTCCCTGACGTCATCGATGATCCTGGTCTGCAAGGCGGGATAGATGCCAACGCCGCGCGATTGGCGGTCGGCTTCCTGATCCAGAAATGCGGCATCGGAGCAGATCACGATCAAGGTACCTGTCAGCCGATCGGCGCTGTCGATGAACTCCCTGAGCAACTCGTAGTGGTCGATGGTCATCGCCCTGGTGTAGTAGCGCGACCCGTCATCGCTGCGGTGGCGTTCGGTCACGCGGGCGTTGTCGAGCAGCAACAACGTCCCCGCGCAGCCAACCTTGCGGAACCAGTAGTAAGGTAGAACGCAGCAGGTGACGCGCCGTGGTCCGGGTAATGGGAGTGTAGATGGAGAACGGCTTGACGTTCGACATGCGCGGGTTGTCGCCGGTGAGCCAGTCGACGATCGGTTGTCCTTGATACGGCTCCTCCGGCGATCGTTCCAGCACGCACAGGTGTGACATGGCGATGCGAAAATCCTTGGCCATGTTCTTGTCGAAATAGACATGATCCTGGATCGGCTTGTTGAGACGCGTCGCAAGAAAGCTCACGTCGATGTCGTTGCCGTCGGCGATCGCCTGATACACTTCCGCGGTCCCGGCATCCACACCGCCCGTATGAAAGCCTTCCTCGGCGGCCAGTTTGACGATGAAACGACGGGCGGCCCATCGCCAATCCACCTGAGCGGCGATCGCAAAGAACAGATCCTGCGGCATGTGGAACCGGTGTTCGACGGCATCTGCGGACAGGACCAGATAGTCCGATTCCGCTCCGGTGCGCATGAGCTGCCGAGTCAGATCATGTCGGCGTTGGTTGTCGGCCACCACGAACTTGACTGCCGCACCGCCATCTCTGATGAAGGTTTCGAGATACTCCCGCTGCAGGTATTCCAGCCACTCGGCTACGTCCATCAGTCCGCCATCAACTGCGTAAACTGGACGCCGTAGTACGGTATCAGGTTGCCGTCGGGGTCCACGAAGGAGAATATTTTTCTGCCCGACCGCGCGGCGGTCGAATGATGAAAGCTGATGCGCGCACCTGACTTTGTGGTCGTGGCGTCGGAGATGTCCAGCAGATATATTTGTCGCGCAAAGTCCGTTCTGGTGTAGTGTCTGCTGCTCACCGGCCAAGTGGTAAACGTGGCGTAGATATCGTCCAAGGTGACCATACGCTCGGCATTGAACAAGGCTCCGGCCGGAGGCGGATCGGTAATCCGCTTGAATACCTTGAACAGTGCCTCCAGGAAGGGCCGCGGGTTGCCTCCCGTTTGGCGCTGCTGGTTGGCCTGCAAGTCGGCGGCGAGCTTGGACGGCCGGATGGCGGCCCGCTTCTTGCCGTCGATTCTCACCGCGCGATCATCTGAAAGCAGACGGATGATCGACGGCGAGCAGACCAACACATCGTCGCTGGGGGTGACGTTCAGTCCGATTTTCTCGGCTTCGCTGCACAGTTCGTCGCTGAACTGCTGGTCCAGGTAAGCCGGCTCCTCTTCGGCCGCGAAGGGCCAGCTTGCGGCGGCCTGCTTCACTCGCTCGGTGACCGAAGCGAGCGTGTCGGTGAGTTGCGTGCTTTCGCGTCTGATATGGCCGATGTCTCCTTCCCGAGCTGCCTTGAGGAGCTTCTTGGCCATTTTCGCCAAGTTCGCAGCCTCGACCACCGCCGCTTCTGCCGCCGCCTCTACCGCGCCGAACCCCTGCTCGAACGTCGCCACCCCACGGGACCTCTATAGATCACTGAGAAGCGCCGTCAATCCGGCGGTGCGGCCGCCTTCTGCTGCTGCTCCTGCACCTGCCAGAGGCTGAGGCTCAGGGACGGCGGCACCTCGACGTTGGCGAAGCTGATCATCTCGTCCTCGGCGATGTCGGCCCTGGCGACGGCGCCGTGGGTGAGCGCCATCGGCACCAGGTTCTCGGCGCGGGCGGCGTCGTGCCGCTCGGCCATCCCGTAGACGGTGTAGCCGCCTTCTCCGTCGAGTGTCTCGCCGGCTCGCAACGGCCGCTTCGCGGCGGCCACCACCTCGGCGGCGCGGCAGATAGGGGCGCCCACGTCGTCGCCAAGCACCGCCATGCGGGCCAGCCCCAGCGGCATCTCGTGTCCCACGAAGTGCTGCGGCCGGTAGATCATCGCGTAGCCGCTGCGCTTGCCGATGATCATGCCGGTGATGTCGCCGTAGGAGGCGAGCGATTCGTTGATCTCACGCGTCGGGCCGTCGATCACCGCGAACAGGCCGCCGCGGATGGAGCGCTCCACGAAGGTGTCGTCCGGATGGATGGCGCTGACCGCCTCGACCACCCCTTCCCGCTCCAGGATCCCGCCTTTCTCCTTGGAGGCCAGCACGTCCGGGATCTCGCGCAGGTCGGCGGTGGGGAAGTGCAGCCCGCGCACGTCGGGTTGCAGCCCGGTCATGTTGGCCAGCGCCACCACCTCGATCGAGTGCTTGGTGCCGTCCAGGAACGACCCGAACATCTGGGCGTTGTAGTCCTTGCCGGTGAAGCCGTAGACCCGCGGCACGTCGTCCGGGTTCATCTTGCGAAAGCTGTGCGTGAAGCGCGTGCCCTTGCCGGCCGCCACCAGCCGGAAGCCGAGCGTCCGCGCCCAGTCGCAGAGCTCCGCCGCCAGCGCCGGCTCGTCGCCATAGGCCAAGCTGTAGATCACGCCGGCGGCTTCGGCGAGCTTGCGCAGGTGGTACCCTACCAGCACGTCGGCCTCCACCGTTACCATGGCGAGATGCTTGCGAGCCAGGATCGCGCGATAGGCGTGACGGACCGCCACCTCGACCAGACCGGTCGCCTCGATGACGATATCCACGGGGCTGCCGATCAGCGCATCGGCATCCGCGGTGACCACCGGGGTGCCGGCGGCGACGGCCTCCGCGACCTGATCGGCGGAGGCGGCCCGCAGGGGCTCGGCCGCTGCGTTCGATCCCGCTGCCATCACCGCGGCGGCCGCCTCCACGCGCAGGTCGGCGATCACCGCCAGCCGCATGCCGGGCATGTGCCGGATCTGGCCCGCGATCTGGGTGCCGAAGGTGCCTATGCCGATCAGTCCGATCCTGACCGGCGTGCCCTGTCGTTCGCGTTCGACCATGCGCTCGTACAGCATGCAGGCGAGGGTAGTGGCACCGCCTCGCCGCCAGCAAGGGGAATCTCGTGATGCGGCGTCCGTTCGGGGTCCTGGGCGAGGTGAGCGCGCTCACCCTGGGCGGCGCCGGGCTGATGGGCGGCTGGGGACACGAGCCCGACCTGGACGAAGCGGTCGCCACCATCCGCGCCGCGGTCGATGCCGGCATCGATCACATCGACGTGGCCCCGGCCTATGGCGGCGACGGCGGGGCCGAGCGGGCGGTGGGCGCCGCGTTCGGCGGATCGCTTCCGGCCGGGGTGCGGATCTCCACCAAGGTGCCGCTGGACCGGCCGGCGCCGGGCACTGCGCTCGGCCTGATCGAGCGCAGCCTGACCGCCAGCCTGCAGCGCCTGCGGCTGCCGCGTGTCGATCTGCTCCTTACCCACTGCTGGCTGCTTCCCGACGGGGAGGAAGGGGCCGGCCGCTCGGGGTTGCCTTTTCGGGACTACGTGCATGAGGTGCGTCCTGCGCTGGAGCGGCTTGCGGCGGACGGCCGCATCGGCGCCTGGGGGATCAGCGGCATCGGCGCGCCGGCGACCGTGCAGGCGGCCCTGGCCTCGCGTCCGCAGCCCGCGGCCGTGCAGGCGATCACCAACGTGCTGAGCTCGGCCGGCGAGGCGGTGCCGTTCCGCGGCCCGCCGGCCGGATCGGTTGCGGTGGCGGCCGCCGCTGCCGGCGTACCGGCGATCGGCATCCGCGCGGTCGGCCGCGGCGCGCTGGCCGACGTGCTGGACAAGCAGGTCGACGACGACCATCCGATCGCCGTCGACTACCGGCGTGCAGCCGGGCTCCGGCGCTTGGCGCGGGCACGCGGCATACCGGCCGCACGGTTGGCCTACCGGTACGCGCTGTCGCTGCCGGAGGTGGCGACGGTCGCGATCGGCGTCCGCAACCGCGCCGAGCTGGCCGACGCGGTCGCCGCCGAGCGCGACGGCTCGCTGGATGACGCCGAACGGGCCGAGTTACGGGCGGAGTGTCCGCGCTTCTGATTCAGCCGCTGCGCCGGACTGCGCCGTGTCGTTACCATGGCGACGGTGAGGTGATACCCGGATGAGCAAGACGATGGTGCTGGCGGTCATCGGCGGCGGCAGTTCGCAGTGGATGATGTCGCTGATGAAGGACGTCTACCTGCTGGACGCGGTGGACGGCGGCGAGATCCGTCTGGTGGACCTGGACCGCGGCGGCGCGGAAGCGGTGGCGTGCATGCTTGCCCGCTTCAACGCGGTGCGCGGCAAGGACTACCGCGTCTCGGTCTGCGACGACCGGGCCGAGGCGCTCGGCGGCGCCGACTTCGTGATGACCACCTTCAGCCCCGGCAGCATGGACGCCTTCGAGTACGACCTGGAGATCCCCATCCGCTACGGCATCCGGCAGCCGGTCTCCATGACGGTGGGGCCGGCCGGCATCTCGGCGGCGCTGCGCACCGTACCGGTCGCGACCGAGGTCGTGGAAGACATGGAGCGGCACTGCCCCGGCGCCTGGCTGCTGAACGTCACCAATCCGATGAGCGCCGTGACGCGGGCCATGAACCTGGCCGCCGACAGCGTGCACGTGGTGGGGCTCTGCCACGAGTTCCACGCGTTCCCGGCTCTGGCCGCCGCCATCCTGGGCTTGCAGGCGCCGCCGGAGCTCAACGTGGTCGAGCAGCTCTACCGCTGGCTGCCGGAGCAGGGGCTGCGCTACACGGTGGCCGGCATCAACCACTTCATCTGGATCGTCGCCGCCGAGCTGAACGGCCGCGACGTGCTGCCCGACATCCGCCGCTTCGCGCGCGAGCACCACGACCTGGCGCCGGCCGGAGCGCCGTACAGCCTGAGCAACCGGCACGCCGCCAAGCTGGCGCTGTGCCGGACCTTCGGCTACCTGCCGCTGGCCGGCGACCGCCACCTGGTCGAGTTCTGGCCGCACCTGTGCAACGTGCGCAACGGCTACGCCATGAGCTACGCGGTGGAGAAGACCACCGTTGACTCGCGCCGCCACCGCCGCGAGCACAACCGCGCGCGCGTCGAGCGCGTCGCCGCCGGCACGGAGGAGATGGACTGGACCCGTAGCGGCGAGGAGATGACCGAGGTCATGAACGCGATCCTCACCGGCGGCAGCACCACGGCCATCCTCAACCTGCCCAACCGGGGGCAGGTCGAGAACCTGCCCCGCGACGCCATCGTCGAGACCCTGGCGACGGTCACCGGCGACGAGATCAGCCCACAGGCGTGCGGGGAGCTTCCCGGCGCCGTGGGCTCCCTCTGCCGGCTGCACGTCGACGTGCAGGAGATGACCGTGCAGGCGGCCCTGCGGGGCGACCGCGAACTGCTGGTGGAGGCGTTGTCGCTCGACCCGCTGTGCGCCGGCGCCGACTTCGCCGAGATCGGCGGGCTGGCCGACGAGCTGCTGGCCGCCAACCGACGCTGGCTGCCGCGCTTCTTCGACTCGTAACCGGCCTGCAAAGAAATGGCGTGCCCCGCCGACGGGGGTATGGCTCAGTAGCGCACGACGAGCTGCGCGAACACGTTGTCCTTGGCGTCGTCTCGGCCCAGCAGGCCCGAGGCGATGCCGGGCTTCCACGAGTGCCAGAGGTTCGCGCCGGCTGCGGCTGAGACGTAGTCGCTCAGCCGCAGCTCGGCGCGTGGCGCCAGGTGGAGCGCCCGCTCGGTGATCCCCCAGGCGCCGATCACCCCGACGTTCAGCGTTTCCCGGAACAGGCTGGTGTCCAGCCGGCCCACCACGTACAGAGTCGACGGCTCCTCCTGCAGCAGGTAGAAGTCGCGGAGCGCGGCGACGACGTTCTCTACCAGCGGGCTGTACTCCGACTTCAGTTCCGCGTCGGCGTGCAGGATCAGGCGGTGATACAGCCCGGCTGACATGTTGAACGGCTGCCGGCCGATGGAGACGGCGCGGTCCGCCTGCACGGCGTAGAGGATCTCCGGGCGCTTGACGTCGATGCGGGAGCCGTCCGCGTTCTCGGTCAGCTTGAGGCCGCCGTCGGCGGACAGCACCCACCCGCCCAATGCCGCGCTCGCTCCGGCGCCGAAGTTGTGGGCGCGGTAGTAGCCCGGCACCACGGAGCCGCTGATGACGTAGTGGGTCTCGTCCTCCACGGTGCGGCTCGTCTCCTGAATCCCGCTGAGGTCGAAGTCCGGCGTCTGATCGCGGAAGAACGAATAGGTGACCTGCGCGTCCACCACGAATGACGTGTACGACAGCGCCGCGTGGACCGAGTGCGCCCACTCGGAGAACAGCGGAACCCGCGGGTTCTCGAAGCGCGCGTCGATGTCGTAGGTGCCGAGGGTGAGATCGAACTCCAGCTCGTCGATTCCCACCAGGTCGGGGGCCAGGAACGGCACGTAGACCAGCTCCAGGCTGAACGCGTCGTCCAGATAGGCGGTGACGTGGACCATCGGGTCGGCCAGCGGGCTCTCGAACGCATCGCCCAGGCTCAGGGTGGCGGTGTTGGTGTGGTTGACCACGTCCAGGGGGCTCAGCAGGTCGAGCTTTCCCCAGTGCACGAACTTCTGGCCGACGTCGACGTCGAAGGCGTCGGTGCGCAGCGTCACGTACGCCTGGCGGACGATGAACTCGGGGTCGATCACCAACACATCGCCGGTGCTCTGGACGAGGGCGGTCTTCGGCACCGCCTTGTGCATTCCCATCTGGGCGAAGGCGTAGAGCTCCACGAACGCCGCCAGATCGCCGGTGGCGTTGGCCGCCTCCACCTGCGCGGCGGCGGTCAGCCGCAGCCGCTCGTGGGTGTAGAACCGCTCCTCGGCCACCAGCTCGTAGACGTCGAGCTGCACGAAGCCGCCCAGCGTGATGTCGATCTCTTCCGCCGCGGCGTCCGGCACCGCAACGGCCAGCCCGGCGAGCAGAGCGGCCACGCACAGTCGGTCTCGGAGCGATCTCCGTCTCATCGGTGTCATTGGCTTTGCAGGTAGCGGTGCGTGAAGTACCGGTCGGGAATCTCGTCAGTGAACGACAGGCGCTCGAACGCGATCTCGGAGACGTGGCCGGTCTGGTGGTTGTGCATGCGCGCCCGCGACGGGTAGACGTAGCCCTCCGTCCGATACAGCTCCAGCACCGTCAGCTCCTTGAGCAGATCGCCGGCCAGGTCGTAGAAGAGGATCCGTTCGTTCACGAAGTCGGCCTTGCGGATGTAGTGCTCCTCGCGCGAGTAGCCGAATTCGCGCTGCAGCTCCGGGGTCCTGCCGCGCACCTCCACCACGAAGTGCTCCTCGCCGCCGGGCGCGTCCTCCAGCAGGGTGTGGACGTACTCCGCATCGTCGCGGCTGATCAGATCCCGGAACGTGAAGTCGCTGCCCATGAAGTAGCCGCCGCCGGCGGTGCTCAGGTCGACCCGCTTGATCCTTCCCACCGCCGGGAGATAGAGCCACATGCTGTCCTCGCCCCGGTCCACGTTCGAGTGCACCAGGAGCGCCGTGCCGCGCACGTTCGGCGGGAAGGTGAACACGAATAGCCGGTCCTCCCGTTCAGGGGAACGCTCCTTCTGGTACACGGTGACGCGGGTCACGCGGCGGCCGCCGCCGGGCGAGACGACGGTCAGGGTGAGCTCGCCGCTCAGATTGGCGATCCGGGTCAGGGCGCCGGACCGTTCCATGATCTGCTCGACGTCCTGCGCGCAGAGTAGCGCCGGCGCGGCCAGTATCAGTCCGGCGAGCGTCAGGGTCACGGGGATCGGCACGAGCAGGCGGCGGCAGGCGTTCACCGGTTCCTCCCTTGGCTTGCGGGCAACTCCCACGTCGCGATGAACAGGCTCAGGACGAAGGCGCCCGCGATGGCGGCGGCGATCATCATACCGAAGTGGACGGCGCCTGCGAATGAGGAGATCGCCAGACTCAGGAAGGCGACCACGGAGGTCAGGAAGCTCATGAACACCGGCACCCCGCTGCCGCGGGCGACGGCCACCGCCAGCCTGATCCGGCCGGTGGCGCCGGCGTCCGTCCGCCGGGCCGCGGCTGGCGATCGGCGCAGCGCGTTGATCACGTGGATGGTGTAGTCGACGGTGAGCCCCAGGGTGACCGCGATCGCGATCACCGTGTAGTCGTCGAGGTGGACGCCGAACAGGGGCGCCGCCCCGGCCACGGCGAGCAGGACCACGCACGGCGGCAGCAGGCTGAGCGCGGCCAGGCGCAGGTCCCGGAACGCCGCCAGCACGGTGAGGAAGATGAGCAGCGCGCCGCTGCCGAAGGTGCGCAGCCAGCCGTTGCGCAGCCGTGCGGCGTGCTGGAGCAGGTCCTGCACCGGTCCGCTGATGCGCAGCGTCCACCCGTCCGGCAGCTCGCCGCGAAGCGCCGCCACCCGGTCCTCGAAGCGGCGCAGTGTCTCGAAGTCGCGGTAGCGGATGATGCCGTGCAGCCGCGCCACGCTGAAGTCGGAGTCGGTGAGCGCGTCGTAGGCAGCCGGGCTGGCCGAGGCGGCGAAGAACAGCAGGTACTGGGAGACCAGCCGTTCGAACGCGTCGGGATCCTGCACGTCCGGCAGCCGCCGGGACGCCGGGTCGCCGTCGGTGAAGTAGGAGTTGATGCGTTCGACGACGGTCAGCAGCGACTGGTGATGACCGACCTCGCCTGATTCGGCGAGCGACCGGTGGATGCTCGCAAGCCGCTCCAGGGGCTCGCGCCGCACGAACGCGTTGGGCTTCCCCGCGTCCAGCTCGATCGCGAAGGGCACTGTGCCGGCGAACTTCCCGTTGAACAGGCGCTCCGCCCGCACGATCGTCGACGCCTCCGGGAGCTGGTGCAGGGGATACGGCTCGACCCGGAGCCGGTGCAGGTTCAGCCCCGCCAGCCCCGCCGCCGCGGCCAGGATCACTGCCGCGAGGACCCGGTAGCGGGCCAGCGCCAGCACGGCCACCACCAGCACGCGGCGGATGCGCCTGGTCGTGAGGCGTGTAAGGGCGCGGCCCCGGCCGGCGCGCGCCCGGCCGCGGATCGGGCCGAACGCCGGCACCCACCAGAGCGCCAGCACCAGCGCCGCCAGCGCGCCGGCGCTGACGGTCACGCCCACGAACACGTGGGCGTCGCTGCCCAGGCCGACCAGGCTGAGGAAGCCGATGACGGTGGTGGCAGCGGTGAGCGCCAGCGGCAGCCCCAGGTAGGAGCGGGCAGCCCGCGGCGAGCCGTCCCCGAACGAGCCCAGGTGGTAGCCGGTGTGGATGACGTAGTCGCTGAGCAGCCCGCCGGCGAACACCGGCAGCAGGACCAGCAGGGGCGTGGCGGCTGCCGCCAGCAGCGTGAAGACGGCATAGCCGATGCCGGCGGCGATGCCGGTGGCGGCGAGCGCCAGCAGCACGCCGCGTACGCTGCCGAAGGTCAAGAGGAAGACGGCGGCGATGAGGACGCCCGCGAACGGCAACAGGGCGCGCACGTCGCGCGTCATCAGCCGGCCGACCTCCACCGCGATGGGACGCAGGCCGGTGAAGTGGAGCTCGACCCCCTCGGCCTCCAGGGTGCGCTGCAACTCCTCGAGCCGCGCCACCAGCGCCGCGGGCGGGATGCGGGACCCCAGCTCCAGGTAGAAGGCCACGGTCCGCAAGTCGGCGCTCCAGTACGGATGGATCTCCGGAAACAGCGGGTAGGCGAGGCGCAGTTCCTGCGCCGTCGCGGGGTCGTAGGAGTCCATCAGCTCCAGCGGCACGAACGGCCGCGCCGAGATGTCGTCGGCCGTGGCCCTGACGACGGTGGCGCGCAGCGGCGACGAGTAGCCGCGCACCCCCTCCAGGCTGCGGATGAACGCGTCCACCCGGGCGATGACGCTCAGGTTGGCCCGGTCCAGACCGTCACCGTCGCGTGCGGACAGATCCACGGCCACGGCGACGACGTTCTCGCCCTGGGAGGGCAGGCGCACCTCGTTGTCTGGAGGGGAAGCCGCCTCCGAACCGCTGTCGCCGACCGGCCGCCAAATGATGAGCGCTACCGCCAGGGCCGCGGCCCCCATCGGCACCAGCAACCGCGCACCGAGCCGGAGGCTAAGCACGCGGAGATGATAGTCCCGCCACATGCAGGTGTCGCGAAAGGAGCGACGGTCTCTTGGGGCGCTAGCAGATCAGGCCGCGTTTCGCCCCCGGACCGTGCGCGATCGGGTCGTCGCCGATCCAGCGCTCGTCCACCGGCTCGCTCGCGCGCTGGTAGCGCGTGTCGGAGGAGACGCGCACGCGGTCCGTGTGGTTGTCCCCGGCGGAGTGCATGGTGTGCATGGTGAAGACCAGGAGATCGCCGGCTCGGTAGTCGCTCATCAGCCAGCGGCCTCCCAGCCGGCCGGGGAGCGACACGGCGTCCTTGGTGAAGTGCCCGCCGTTGTGGCGGTCCACCCACCGCGACTCGCCGGCCAGGACCGGCCGCTCCTCCGGCGTGCCGGCGCAGTAGGTGTCGACGTCCATCCGGCCGTAGGTCTCGCGCACGTCGGTCAGACGGTGCGATCCCTCCAGGATCATCAGGCCGCCCATTTCGATCGGGGCGTCGCACAGCGGCGTCCAGCCGGTCAGCAGGTGCTTGGTGCCACGGCCCATGAAGACGATGTCGTAGTGGGGCGGGGTGGGGGTCTCAAATCCCGGCGACTTGGCGCGCACCCAGATGTAGTCGAAGTGCCGCACCGGCGCATCGAAGATGCGCTCGAACACCGCCAGCATGGGTGCGCCGAACACCACCCGCTCCAGCGGCGGGTTGTGGCTCCCGGCGTCGTGCGCGGCAAGGACGGAGACCCCTGGCGCCGCGATCCCCTCCTCGGTCGGGTAGTCGGGGTGGAGCTGGCCGGCCGCGGCAATGCGGCGATAGAGCTCGTGCCCTGCTTCCAGCACCTCTTCCCGTGGCAACGCGTCCCGCAGCAGGACGTAGCCGTCGGTATCCAGCCGCTCGCGCAACTCGGGCCCGCCGGCATCGGTCGGCGTGACGGCGAGCCTGCCCGGCGCATGGGAATCGTCCAGCAGTGAACGGCCCTGATAGGTAAGGTCGGCGGTCGCGGAGGTGTCCATGGCGCGGCTATTATGGCAGGGATGACGAGGGGGCGCGTCCGGTCGGTCGCTCTGGCGTGCCTGAGCATCGTTGCCCTCGTGGCGGGCGCCGAGGTGCGGCTGGCCACCTGCGCCACCGACCCTCGCCTGTGTCCGGAAGCCACCGGGCTCATTCACGCCCACGCGCCGGCGATCGACAGCTTCTTCACGTTCTCCGGCGGCGGCTCGGTGGGCGACTTCAACCGCGACGGCCGGCAGGATCTGTTCCTGGTGACCGGCGGCGAGGGGCCGGACCGGCTCTACCTCAACCAGGGCGACGGCACCTTCCGGGAGGTGGCCGCGGCGGCCGGCGTGGCCGCGGTGCACCGCGGCCATGGCTCGGTGGTGGGCGACGTCGACAAGGACGGGTGGCTGGACATCTTCGTCACCAGCCTGGGGCCCATGGCCGACGAGTGGAGCATGCCGGGCAACCACCTGCTGTGGCTCAATCAGGGCGGGCAGCCGGGCGGGCTGCTGGCCGACGGCACGCCGACGTTCCGGAACGTCGCGCGGCAGGCGCGCGCCGACATGACGTCCTTCGAGCAGCCGTCGGGCATGGGTGCGGCGCTGGGCGACTACGACCGCGACGGCGACCTGGACCTGGTCGTGGTCGCCTGGTTGACCTGGGCCGAGGGCAGCGTGCTGCTGCGCAACGAAGGCATCGACGAGCGCACCGGCCTGCCGCGCTTCTCCAACGCCACGCCGCGGGCACGCCTGTTCGGGACGGAGCTGCACGGCCTCACCGCGCACATCGTCGACGTCGACGGCGACCGCTGGCCGGAGGTGCTGGTGGCGGCCGACTACCGCAGCAGCCGGCTGTACCACAACAACGGCGACGGCACCTTCGCCGACGTGACGCGCGCGGCGCAGGTGGGGCTGGACGGCAACGGCATGGGCAGCGTGCTGGCCGACGTGGACAACGACGGCCTGCTCGACTGGTACGTCACCTCGGTCTGGACCAACACGCCGTTCCAGGACGTGACGGGGCCCGTGCCGGGGACCGGCAACTACCTGTACCGCAACCTGGGCGGCGGCACCTTCGACCCCGGCCCGCGCACTCGCGGACCGATCGCGCGCGGTGGCTGGGGCTGGGGCGTGGTGGCGGTCGACCTGGACCACGACGGCCTGGTGGAACTGGTCGCCACCAACGGATGGCAGGCGGAGAACGCCGACGGCCATCAGGAGTGGCTGCAGGATGCCACGCGCGTCTTCCACAACCGCGGCGCCGACGGGTTTCGGGACATCGCGGCCGAGGCCGGGCTCGACCACCGCGCGGAAGGGCGCGGTCTGGTGCGCTTCGACTACGACGACGACGGCGATCAGGACCTGCTGATCATCAACAGCCGCGGCGTGCCGACCCTGGTCGCCAACACGGGCGGGACCGCGTCGGGCAACTGGCTGCGGGTGGAGCTGCGGCCCGCGCTGGACCTGCCGGTGCCGGCCGACGGGGTCGGGGCGGTGGTCCGCGTGCGCGCCGGCGACACCACGCAGACCCGCCACATCGAGACCGGCGGCGGGTACCTCGGCTCCTCGGAGCTGAGCGCCCACTTCGGGCTGGGCGACGCGGCGGTCGTGGACGAGCTGCGCGTCGAGTGGCCGGACGGCTGCGACACTGCAGTCTCCGCGGTGGCGGTCAACCGCCGCCTGCGGCTGGAGCGCCCGGCCGGCTGCGCGATGGACGTGGTCGTGCTGGAGGCGCAACGATGAGCGAGGAGGCTGGAATGAAAGCGGAGATCGACGCGCGTCAGGCGCAGCTCTTTCTGGATGACGAGGTGATCGAGCAGAGCGTACGCGTGCAGCGCGTCATCCATCAGCCGTTTCGCTACTGGGGCAATCCGGTGTATGTGCCGGACGCGCCATGGGAGGGGTCCGGCGTCGTCTACCTGGCCGGCGTCTACATCGACCCGGCCGACGGCCTGTGGAAGCTCTGGTACGCCACGCTCAACCCGCCGGCCTATCCGGAGATCACCTACGCGGTCTGCATGCTCACTTCCACCGACGGCTTCCACTGGGAGCGGCCGGAGCTGGACGTGGTGCGCTCGCACGACGGCGGTTGGACCAACATCGTGCTGGACATGGGCGCGGTGGGAGGCACCGGAGCCGCGACGATCCTGCACGAGCCCGAGCACGGCGACGAGCCGTGGACGATGGTGATCAGCTCCTGCGAGGTCGGCACCTGGAACTACAAGGGCTACATCCTGCGCTCGGTCGACGGCGTGCACTGGCGCTGGGAGCGGCCCATGCCGAACGGCGTCGACCACGGCATGCACGACCGCTGCACGGCCCTGCGCGGTCCCGACCCGGAGTTCCCGTACGTGCTGCTCAGCCGCGGCAGCGAGGACGCAAAGCGCTGGGGGTTGGTGCGCAGCGCCCACCGCGTGGCGATCAACGCCGGCGCCGCGGACGGTTCGCCGCGCCGCGTGCTGACCCCCGACCTGGAGGACGACCCGGCCGGTCAGATCTACCACGCCTACGGCTTCCGCTACGAGAGCACCTACGTCGGCCTGTTCCAGTGGTACTGGGAGCATGACCAGCCGTGGGCGGAGATGGAGCTGCTGACCAGCCGCGACAGCGTCACCTGGCAGCGGCTGCGGCCGCGAGCGCCGTTCTTCTCACCCACGCCCGGCGGCGGTAGGGTGGGAGCGCACGACGCGGCGCGCACCGACACCGCGCTGTCGCCGCCGGTGCGCACCGCGCACCAGAACGAGGCGGGCTCGCCGGCACCGAACATGGAGACGCTGTGGTTCTACTCGTGGGGAGGACCGGCCATGCACGGCGACCGCCACCTCACCTTCGGCGCCACGATCGGCGTCGCGCAGCTTCGCGGCGACGGCTTCTGCTCGTTGCGCGCCCGGCGCTTCCCCGGCACCGTGGTCACCAGGCCGTTCACGTGGCCCGGCGGCAGGCTGCTGATCAATGCGGTCGGCCTGGGCGGCGGCGGCGGTGCCAGCCTGCGCACCGCCGTGTTGCGCGAGGACCTGTCGGAGATCGACGGACTGGGGGCACAGGACGCGGACCCGCTGTCGCGCGACGGCGTCCGTCAGGAGCAGCAGTGGCGCGGCGACGGCGCCGGCATCGAACGCCTGGCCGGCAAGACCGTGCGTCTGCGCTTCCTGCTGGAGAACACCGACCTGTACGCGTTCCGCGCGTCAGGATGACAGAGAAGGAGGCACGCATGACCGCGACACCCGGCACGACGGTACCGTTCCTGGACCTGGGGGAGCTGGAGGACCGCGACAACGTGGATCTGCGCCCCACGCCGGCCGTCAAGCACCCGGCCAATCCGGTGCTGCAGCCCGGCGTGGCCGACGCCTGGGACTGCAAGCGCGTCGGCAACTGGGCCGGCGACATCCACTGGGACGCCGCCGAGTCGGTCTTCAAGTGCTGGTACTACGGCTCCGACCTGGCCGGCAGCGCCTCCATCGGCTACGCGGTGAGCGCCGACGGGGTGCTGTGGGAGAAGCCGCGTCTGGGGCTCCACGACTACGGCGGCTCCACCGACAACAACATCTGCTTCCGCCCCGTCACCGGTGCCACCAGCCACTTCTGTCTGGCGGTCGATGACGACGCGCCGACCGAGCGGCGCTACCAGGCGCTGGCCTGGTCGGACGCCCCGGGCATCGACGGCAAGCGCAACTTCCCGTACTACTCCGCGGACGGCATCCACTGGACGCTGACGCCGACCCCGGAGCGCGCCTGCGCCATCGGCGACACCGCCGACGTGATCATCGATCCCGTGGATCCCGACCCGGAGCGGCGCATCAAGGTCTACACCCAGCACGGCGCCTGGTACGGCCCCGACCTGGAGCACCTGCGCCAGGGGCCGCGCGCCGTCATCGACCCGGCCGACGGGCGCGAGCAGGAGATCCACTTCGTCTACGCGCTGCCCTACCGCGGCGCCTACGTGATGCTCTACGACTTCGACTCCGTGATCCCGTGGCCGCACCACGCCGAGCCGATCGGCACCCGCAAGCGCCGCAACCTTGTGGCCGGCGCCTACGCGGGCGACTGCCGGCTGGCCGTGAGCCGCGACGGCCTGGGCCCGTTCCGGCGCATCCGGCCCGATCTGCCGGTGATCCCGCTCGGCGACTGGGGCACGTGGGACGACGAGCTGCTGGTGCTCGGTGGCGGCAGCATCATCCTGTTCGACGACCGGATCGTGCTGTTCTATACCGCCCTCGCCCACTTCGGGACAGGCTTCCTGTCCCTTCCCTACTTCAAGTGCGAGATGGGGATGGCGACGCTGCGCCGCGACGGGTTCACGCATCTGTGCAACCGCGACGGCCTCACGCAGGCGACCGCGACCACCGCGCCTATCGAGGCCGGCGCCGAGCCGGCGGCCGTGCACCTCAACGTCTCCGATCTGCTGCCGTACCGGGACTGGGTCGAGGTGGAGGTGCTGGATGCCGACTCGGGCCGTGTGGTGCCGGGGTACGGCCGCGAGGACTGCCGTCACGTGATCACCGAGGGCTTGGCTGTGCCGGTCCGCTGGGATGGCCACGCCGACCTGAGCGCGGCACCCAGGCGGTTCAAGCTGCGCTTCTACCTGTGGGGCCGTGCCCGCCTGTATTCGTTCGCATTCAGCTAGGCGCATTCAGCTAGGCGCATTCGAGGAGGTCGACGCATGAAGAAGACCAGGATCGAGCGGGTCGAGCCCATCCTCTGGGACCGCTGGCTGCTGCTCAAGGTGTACTGCGAGGACGGCACGATCGGCATCGGCGAGGGCGGCGTGCATGGCTGGCAGCGGCCCACCGCGACCATGATCGAGGTGATGGCGCGCTACCTGGTGGGGCAGGATCCGGCGCGCATCGAGCACCACTACCAGTGGCTGTACCGGTCGTCCCACTTCATGGGGTCGGTGGTGCAGGGGGCGCTGTCGGCGATCGACATCGCCCTGTGGGACATCAAGGGGAAGCGGCTGGGCGTGCCGATCCACGACCTGCTGGGCGGCAGCACGCGCGACCGGGTGCGCTGCTACATGCACGTGGCCGGCGACACGATCGACGACCTGGCCGCCGACGCGCGCGCCAAGGTCGACGCCGGCTTCACCGCGGTCCGCTTCGATCCGTTCGGGCGGGACTTCCCCCGCTACCACTCGTACTCGAAGTGGGCGGACGAGGCGGTGCGAGCGGTGGCGGCGGTGCGCGATGCGGTCGGCCCGGAGATCGACGTGTGCGTGGAGATTCACCGCCGCATGGCGCCCGCGGAGTCGATCGCGCTCGGGCGCCGGCTGGAGCGGTTCAACCCGTACTTCTACGAGGACCCGATGCTGCCGGACAGCCCCGCGGTGATGGGCGAGGTGCACGAGCACTGCAACCTGCCGATCGCCACCGGCGAGCGGTTCACCACCATCTTCGAGTTCCAGCAGGTGTTGGAGGCCGGCGGCGCCGCCTACGTGCGGCCGGACCTGTGCCTGTGCGGGGGGCTGTCGGGCTGCAAGAAGGTGGCCGCCCTGGCCGAGGCCCGGCACGTGAAGGTGATCCCGCACAACCCGCTCAGTCCGGTCAGCACCGCCGCCTGCGTGCAGCTCGACGCCTGCATTCCCAACTTCGCGCTGCAGGAGTACACGGGCGAGTCCGAGCCGCCGAAGAGCGACCTGCTGACCGAGCCGCTCGTCCTGGAGGACGGCTACCTGCTGGTCCCGGACGGCCCGGGCTCGGCATCGAGCTGGACGACGCGGCGCTCGCCCGCCACCCGGTGCAGGACAAGGTGCTCGCCACCCCGCTCGGCTACGACGGATCCGTGCGCGACTTCTGATCCCGAATCCAGTCGAGGAAGTCGTCCAGCTCCTTCTGAAACTGGTCATGCGCGGGTTCGTACGCGTCCGCGATCTCGGCAAGGCGGTCAGGTTCGAGTTCCTGCCCGTAGATGTTGCGAAACAGGTGGCGGAAGCGAGGGAAGGGTTGGAGCTTGGCCCGCAGCCCGGCGCTGATCACCGCGGGTCGCAGATCGTCCAGGTCGAGGAGCATGTCGTCCAGAAGTTGCCGGTGCCATTGCTCCCCGCGTGGAACGCCACCGAGCTCCGCTGCAATTCGGAGGAAGATCCGCTCCACGCCGTTGTAGAAGTCGTGGAACATCGACGCTTGCGCTCTGCGCAGATACCCAGCGTCGCCCTTCGGCGTGTTCCGGTACTCGATGAGGAGATTCCGGAGCTGTTCCAACTCCGTCTCGATCTCGCGACGGACGCGAATGAGTGTCATCTCGCCCGCGGTCACAGCCGTACTCCCAGACGCGCCGCCGTCTCGCGGACGAGGTCGTTTGCGTCGTCGATCGGAATCAGATCCAGGTGGAACCGGGTGAGCTCGGCGGCCTCGCTCAGGGCGGCGAAGTACCTCCCTTTGGGGATGCCGGACACGACGAGGTCGATGTCCGAGCGCTCCAGGAACGGACGCTCGGGATCGAACAGACTGCCGATGCCGATCACCTGGGCTTGGTACCTGTCACGGAGATGCGCGGCAATCCGCTCTGCGTCCGCGCGGGCGGCAGCCGCGTGGCCTCGCCGGGTGAGCGCCCGGTTCAGGTACTCGACCGTTCGGTAGGCCGTCATGACCCACATCATGACATGGCCTGCTGCCCGATCCCCGCATACGCGACCCACGGCTAGCCCGGTGCCGTGCAGTAAATGCTATGATCGTCGTCATTTTGCGCCGCTTTATGACGACGATCATAGCACGATCAACCGAAAAGGGCGGCTTCCGGCCGGGTGCGGCGCGGTCAGTGGCTGAGGATCTGGCTCAGGAACAGCTTGGTGCGGTCGGAGCGCGGGTTGTTGAAGAACTCGTCGGGGGTGTTCTGCTCGACGATCTGGCCTTCGTCCATGAGCATCACCCGGTCGGCCACCTGCGAGGCGAAGCCCATCTCATGCGTGACGACCAGCATGGTCATGCCGGACTCCGCCACGTCGACCATCACGTCCAGCACCTCCTTGATCATCTCCGGATCGAGCGCCGAGGTCGGCTCGTCGAAGAGCATGACCTTGGGGTGCATGCACAGCGAGCGGGCGATCGCCACGCGTTGCTGCTGACCGCCGGAGAGCTGCCCCGGGTACTTGTGCGCCTGCTCCGGAATCTTCACGCGCTCCAGAAGGTCCATCGCCACTGCTTCGGCTTCCTCACGCGACACCTTGCGCACCCAGATCGGCGCCAGCGTGCAGTTCTGCAGCACCGTCAAATGCGGGAACAGGTTGAACTGCTGGAACACCATGCCGACCTCGCGGCGGATGGCGTCGATCTGCTTGAGGTCGTTTGTGAGCTCGGTGTCCTCCACCACGATCGATCCCTGCTGGTGCTCCTCGAGCCGGTTGATGCAGCGAATCAGTGTCGATTTGCCGGACCCGGACGGGCCGCAGATGACGATGCGCTCCTTCCGCGTCACCGTCAGGTCGATGTCGCGCAGCACGTGCAGCGTGCCGAACCACTTGTTGAGGCCGGTGATGCGGATGATCGGCTCGTCGGAGTCCGAATGGTCGGTATCTGACATGCGGTGCTCCCTTGTCTCTATCGCCGGGTGGTGTCGAGGCGCTTCTCCAGGTTGACCGAGTACCGGGACATGGAGAAGCAGATCACGAAGAAGAACAGCGCCGCGATCAGGAAGGTCTCGTGGTCGACCTTGCCGATCCACTCCGGATTGGTCTGCAGGAGCCGCGCCTGGCCCAGGATGTCGAACAGACCGATCGTGATCACCAGGGTCGTGTCCTTGAACAGGCCGATGAAAGTGTTGACGATCCCCGGAATCGAGATCTTCAGCGCCTGCGGCAGGATGACCAGGCGCATCATTTTCCAGTAGCTCAGGCCCACCGCCTTGGCCGCCTCGTCTTGGCCGTTCGGAATCGCCTGCAGGCCGCCGCGGATCACCTCCGCCATGTAGGCCGAGGAGAAGGCGGTGATCATCACCATGACGCGCATGAGCTGATTGAGCGAGAGGCCCGGAGGCAGGAACAGCTCCAGGATGATGAGCGCCACGAACAGCAACGTGATCAGCGGCACCCCGCGTATCACCTCGATGAAGCCGATCGCGGCAAGGCGGACCGCCGGCAGTTGCGAACGCCGGCCGAGCGCGAGCAGGATGCCGATCGGCAGCGACAACACGATGCCGGCAAGGCCCGCCACCACGTTCAGCATGAATCCGCCGAACTTGTCGGTGGGAATGCCGCGGATCCCGAACAAGCTGCCGACCAGCTCTCCCTCACCGTCGTATACCGGCAACGCGCCGACCAGCAGGAAGGCGGCGATCACCGGGTAGGCGAGCGCGTACCAGCGGCCGTAGCGGGCGTAGGGCAGCTTGTCGAACAGTACGTACGCCACCGCGGGGATCAGCAGGATCAAGGCGACGTTTACCCGCCAGTAGGAATCGGCGGGGTAGAATCCGTAGAGGAATTGATTGATGCGTTGGTCCAGCCACGCCCAGCAGGCGCCTGCCGCGGTGCACTCCTCACCGGTGGTGCCGCTGAAGTCGGCGTTGAAGAACGCCCAGCCCAGTAGCGGCGGCACGATGCGCCACAGCAACAGCAGCCCGGCCACCGTAAGGACGGTGTTCAGCCAGCTCGAAAACAGGTTGGCGCGCAGCCAGCCGAGCACGCCGATGGTCATGACCGGGGGCGTGCGGCCCGGCAGCATGTCCGCCCGGCTGCGAAAGAACGCGCGATCGGCGGGCGTTTGCCCCGCCTCGTCGGACTGCTTCACCGTTCCAGACGCTTTCAGCGCTCGACCAGCGCGATGCGGCGGTTGTACCAGTTCATGAGCGCGGAAGTCAGCAGGCTCAGGGACAGGTAGACAATCATGAAGATGGAGATCACCTCCAGCGCCTGGCCGCTCTGGTTCAGGATGGTGTTGCCGACCGACACCAGATCCTGGTAGCCGATCGCGACCGCCAGCGAGGAGTTCTTGGTCAAATTCAGGTACTGGCTGGTCAGCGGCGGAAGGATGGCGCGTAGGGCCTGCGGCAGGATGATCCTGCGCAGCGTGAGCGAGGTCGGCAGGCCGAGCGCGCCGGCCGCCTCGGTCTGTCCCTTGCTGACCGACATGATGCCGGCGCGCACGATCTCCGAGATGAAGGCGCCGGTATAGGTCGCCAGGGCGATCCAGAGGGCCACCAGCTCCGGGGTGATGTTAAGGCCGCCCTGCAGGTTGAACCTGCCCATCACCGGCACCTCGAAGGTGACGGGGCGGCCCAGGATGAAGTACATGGCCAGCGGCAGCCCGACGATCATCCCCACTCCGGTCCAGCCCACGGGAAACTTTTCTCCGGTCGCGTCGTGCCGTGCCTTCGCCCATCGGGAGAGGATCACGGTCGCCGCGATGCCGGCGACCAGCGCGATCAGGATGACGATCGAGCCCTCGGCGAACACCGGCGCCGGCATCCGTGCGCCGCGGTTGTTGAGGTACACGGTGTCGGCGAAGGAGATGCTGTCGCGGACCCGCGGCAGCGCCAGCAGGATCACCCACCAGAAGATGATCTGCAGCAGCAACGGGACGTTGCGCGTGAACTCGACGTAGACGGTGACGATGCGGCTGACCAGGAAATTGCTCGACAGCCGCAGGACCCCGGCCAGGAAGCCGATAACGGTGGCCGCGACGATGCCCAGGGCCGCCACCAGGACGGTGTTCAGGCCGCCGACGATGAACGCCTTCCCGTAGGTGTGCGTGGAGTCGTAGGGGATCAGCCGCTGGTTGATGTCGAAGGCGGACGTATTGAGCAGAAAGCCGTAGCCCGATGAGAGCCCGGTTCGCTGCAGGTTGGCGATCGTGTTCGAGACGATGAACGCGATCAGCAGCGCCGCCCCCAGCACCAGGAGAAGCTGCAGGGAAAGGCTGCGCGGAGTACCGCTTATGAGCGGTACTCCGCGGCCAGACGGTTTAGCGGAACGGCGGCGCGTAGAGGATGCCTCCATCCGTATACAGCGCGTTCAGTCCGCGCTGCAGGCCCAGCGCGGTGTCCGGGCCGACGTACCGGTCGAAGATCTCGGCGTAGTTGCCTTCCGCCGCGATCGCCCGCACGGCCCACTGGGCGTCGAGCCCCAGAATCTCGCCGTAGCTGCCCTCGGAGCCGAGCATGCGGTTGATCTCCGGATGGTCGGTGCCACCGGCCATATCCATCACGCTGTCCTGCGTAATGCCGAGCTCCTCGGCGATGATCAGCGCGTTGAGCACCCAGCGCGCGATGTCCGCCCACTGGTCGTCACCCTGGCGGACCAACGGTCCCAGCGGCTCCTTGGAGACGATCTCCGGGAACACCATGTGCGCGTCCGGATCGTCGAAGGTCGCCTTGGTCGCGGCCAGACCGGACGCGTCAGTGGTGTACACGTCGCAGCGCTCCGCCTCGTAGGCTGCGCGCGCCTCCGCGTTGGTCTCGATCGGCACCGGCTCATAGCTCATGTTGTTGGTGCGGAAGAAGTCCGCCAGGTTGAGCTCGGTGGTGGTGCCGGTCTGGATGCACACCGAAGCGCCGTCCAGCTCCTTGGCGCTCGTGATGCCCAGCGCCGTGCGGCCGATGAAGCCCTGGCCGTCGTAGTAGTTGACGCCGACGAAGGTCAGGCCCAGATCCACGTCGCGCGAAAAGGTCCACGTGGTGTTCCGGGACAGCACGTCGATCTCACCCGCCTGCAGCGCCGGGAAGCGGTTCGCGCCGGTGAGGTTCACGAATGCGATGGCGTCGGCATCGCCCAGCACGGCCGCTGCCAGCGCCCGGCAGTAGGCAACGTCGAAGCCGACCCAGTTGCCGTCGTCGTCGGTGGAAGCGAAGCCCACGAGACCGGTGTTGATCCCGCACCTCAGCTCTCCAGCGGCTTGCACGGCAGCGAGGGTCTGCGCCTGCAGCGCAGCGGACCCCAGGACCGCGAACACGGCGGCCAGCCCGACCGCCTTGATACGAGTTGTTGTTCTCATCAGATGTGTCGCTCCTTACTGCTTTTGCCCGATGGTTTCTGCGGGCGCTGTTGCCACCCGACGGATGTAGTGATCGCAGTCTACCTGCCGGGCGATCGAATGGCAACGAGGCGTTCTGATAGATCGGTTCGTTGCCCGACATAAACACCCGGTCAGCGGCCTCCGGTCCCGTGTCCATCTATTCCCAGCGTAGCGTGACCGTTCGCCCGTGCGCGGCCGAGCGTTCGGCCGCCTCCACCATGCGCAGCGCGTCCAGCGCGTCTGCCAGGGTGGACAGCGGCGGCTTGCCGCCGATCACGCATTGCTCGACGAAGTACTCGACCTCGTAACCGAACGCGTCGACGTAGCCCGGCATGCCGAAGCCCGGTCCGCCGTCCTCCTGGTACACCGCCTCGTTCCAGGAGTAGCTGACGCCGCCGCGGGTGCCGAGCACCTTGTACTGCACCAGCCACGGGTCGTTGGTGGGGTCTGCGGCCGCGAAGCTGGCCCACAGGTTGGCCAGCGCACCGCCGGGCATCTGACACGTGATCGCCGTCTGCGCCGGGTCCGGCACGCCCGGTGCGTGTACGCCCGGCACGGCCATGCAGCTCATCCGCTCGGGGCGTCCGAGCAGGAAGAGCAGCGAGTAGCAGTGATGGACGCACACCACCCGGATGACCGATCCGTACTTGCGCACCAGATCGGCGTCATGGAACAGGTTGTAGAGCATCCAGAAGGCGGCGATCGGTCCTAGCTTCCCGGCATCGATCAGCGCTTTTGCCCGGCGGAGGGCCGGCACGTAGATGTAGTTGTGCCCGGGCATGCAGGTGCGGCCCGCACGCTCAGCGGCGCGCATCAGGCGGCGGATGTCGGCGGTCCGGTGGGCGACCGGCTTTTCCACCAGGACGTGCTTGCCGGCGCGCAGCGCGGCCAGCGCCGCGGCGAGGTGGCCTTCCGGCGGGGTCAGGACGTGCACGGCGTCCACGGAGGGATCGCCGACCAGCTCCTTCAGCGTGCGGTAGTCGCGCCCGCCGTGGCGGCCGGTCAGCGCCTTGGCCTTGCCCGGCTCGGCGTCGTAGGCGCCCGTGAAGCGGGCTCGCTCGCAGGCGGCGACCGCGCGCGCGTGCAGCTCCGCAACCAAGCCCGCCCCCACGAAGGCGATGCCGACTCGGTCGTTCGCTCCGGTGGGTTCTGCCATGGCCTTCTCCGTAGCCTCCTTCAGTCGTACAGCCGATAGGCGTACAGCGCGGCTCCGTCCACGCGGAAGTGAAGCCAGACCGTACGTCCGCGCAGCTCGCGCAGGTCGGCCTTGTTCTTCCAGCGCACCGCCGTGCGCGCGCCGCCGGCCAGGTCGAGCCGGCAGTCGTCCAGGCCGTAGCCGTCGATGAACTCGCCGTCCGGACGCCGCACGCCCACCTGCACGGCGCCGGCGAACAGCCGCTCGGCGTTCACCTCCAGCTTGTCCCGCTCGATGGTCAGCGGCTTGGTGATCAGCTCGCCGGGCTCGCGGCGCGAGTGCGCCATGCCGGCGAAGCGGTCGCGCATGATCCACATCAGGCCCATCGCCATCGGCATGCCGGCCCCCGTGCCGGCCGCGCCGCCGGTGTAGAACAGGTAGAGCCGCTCCCCGTTGCCGATCGGCGGGTTGTGCGTGGGGTAGACAAGCATGCGGTCGAAGGAGCCGGCCGGTCCGGTGTCCAGGAACAGCGTGCCGGGGCACACACGCTGCCATGGCTGGCCGTCGCGGTTGCTCACCAGCTCGCAGCCGTCGCCGTAGCCGGCGTTGCACCACCGCTCCAGGAAGCCCAGGTTGAGGTTGCCGTAGTTGAATGGCGTGATGCCGCCGTGCCACTCGTACGCGTGGCCGAAGCCGGAGTCGGGCTGGTTGAACACCGCCATCTCGGCCGGGTCGGTCCAATTGACGAGGTCGGTGCTGGTGCGCAGCGCCGCGTTGCGGCCGAACAGGTTGAGCGCACGCTCGTTGAGCCACCAGCGGCCGTTGCGCTCGTCGCGCGTGACCATCATGTAGTCGCCGTGCCGCATCGGCAGCAGCCGCCGGGGCTGGCGCGTCCAGTGCACGCCGTCCGGGCTGGTGTCCAGGTACTGGCCCCAGACCGCGCGTGCCTGCTCCACCTGCTCCGGCGTGACGTCCGGGTATTGCTCCTGGTAGTACGGCGCCCACATGCGGTGGTCCTGCATGTTGGCGATCAGCTTGTAGCGGCGGTCGGGGTCCGGGTCGTCCTCGTCGCGCACCACGGTCAGGCCGTCCATGTTGTTGAGCACGCCGATGACGTCGCCGTTCTCGTCGGTGGCGGGCAGCCCCTCGCCGCGGCGGGCCAGCTCGAACTCGACCAGGTTGTCGCCGTCGGGTGAGAAGGTGTACCAGAGGTTGTTCGCGGAGCTGCCGCGGTAGCGCACCACGCCCAGGTCCGGCTTGCTCCAGTGGCGGCCGTCCATGCTCTCGGCCAGCGCGTAGCCGCCGCGGTCCAGCTCGCCCGGCTTGCGGGCGGTGTTCATCGCGAAATACCACATGCGCAGGCGGTGGCCGGGCTCGCGGATCACGCTCCCCCACGCCTGCGCGCGATCTCCCTCCCAGGGCCGGTCGGCGCGCAGGACCGGCTGCGGCAGCCGCGACGGCTTGTTCAGCACGCGGACCAGGTTCACGTAGTGCTGGATCTCGGCGTCATCCACGAACAGGTGCAGGTCAGGATCGTTCATCGCCGGTCAGCTTAGTGGCGCACCGGCTGTCGTGCTACCGTCACGTCCCATGCGGCATCTATTCATTGACGACGGCGACCTCACGCGGGTGGAGCGGCTGTACCGGCGGGTCCATCAGCCGCGCAGGCATCCGGAGAACCCGGTGCTGGACGGCGACACGCCGTGGGAGACGCACGTGTCGGTCTACGGCACCACGCTGTACGACCACGAGCGCGGCGTGTTCCGACGCTGGTACCTGACCAGCCCCGGCAGCAACGAGCAACGCGTGTCGGTCGGACCGGCCGGCGGCCCGGCCCTGTCCATTCCGGGCAACGTGACGCTGCTCGGCTACGCCACCTCCACCGACGGCGTGCACTGGGAGAAGCCGGACCTGGGCCAGATGGCCATCGAGGGCGACAGCCACAACAACATCCTGCACATCGGCCGCCTCAACTGCGAAGGCGCCTCGATCATCGAGGATCCGGCCGACCCCGACCCCGAAAAGCGGTTCAAGGCCTTCTACTGGGAGCACGGCGGCGACGGCACGCTGACCAAGCTGCCGGGCGGCCGGGTGCTGTTCGGGAGCGGCGAGGGCGACGGCATGTGGATCTCGCACTCTCCGGACGGCGTGCGCTGGACCGACTACGACACCAACCCCGCTATCGCCCTGGGCTCGGACACCGACCAGACCGTGCTGCGCGACCCGGCCCTGCACCGCTACGTCGCCTTCGGGCGCTTCAACGCCGGCGGTCGCAAGATGGCGCGCAGCGAGAGCGACGACTTCGTGCACTGGACCGACCCAGAGCTCGTGTTCGAGTGCGACGAGGGCGACGAGGCGGAGACGCAGTTCTACGGGGTGCCGATCGACCTCTACGAGGGGCTCTACCTGGGCATGCCGTGGATCTATCGCGAGGGGGTCGACGGCACGATCGACACCCAGCTCGCCGTCAGCCGCGACGGCATCCGCTGGCAGCGGGTCGGCGCGCGCGAGACCTTCCTGCCGCTCGGCCCGCCGGGCAGCTCCGAGGACGGCATGTGCCGGGTCGGCAAGCGGTTCATCGTCCGTGGCGAGGAGATCTATCTGTACTACGGCGCGGTGCACGGCCCGCACGGCGGGCGCAAGTTCGCAGGCAGCGGCTCGCGGGCGACCGGCCTGTGCCTGGCGCTGCTGCGGCGCGACGGGTTCGTGTCGATGAGCGGCGACGGCGACGGCGGCTGGCTGCTGACGCGGCCGGTGGCGGTAGACGCGGGCGAGGGCGAAGGCGCGCTGCACCTGAACCTGAACGCGGCCCGTGGCCGCGCGGTGGTCACGCTGTGCGACGACGATGCGGTGCCGATCGAGGGCTTCGAGGCGTCGCGGCCGGTGAGCGGCGACCATACCGACGTGACCGTGGCGTGGCCCGAGCGGCGGATTGGCGAGCTGGCGGAACGCAAGGTGCGGCTGCGCATCGACCTGCAGGACGCCGACCTGTTCTCCTTCTGGTTCGACTGAGAGATGGCACCGGCAGCCGCTTCCGAGTCGAACGCGGCACCCGCGGCCGGCCATCCACGCGTCTACTTCACCCCGGATTCGCTCGACCGGCTGCGGCGGCAGGCGGACTCCGCGGCGATCGCGCCGCTGCTGGCGCAGATGCGCGAGCGCGCGGCGGCGGCGCTGGCCGAGCCGATGCCGACGGTAGTCCTGCCGGACGATCTCCTGCTTCCGGGTAGGCCCACCTGGGACCAGCGCTACCCGCGTGACGAGGAGACCTTCGCCACGCACGAACGGATGATGTACCCGCTGCGCGCGCTGTACGGCACGCTGCCGGCGACCGCCTTCGTGGCGATGCTCGACGGCGACCGCGCGTGCCGGGATTACGCCGCGGCGGCGATGCTGCAGCTTGCCGGGCTCGACCTGCAGAGGACCTCCTATCTGAACACGCACCAGTTCCACGGGGTGGTGCCGTCGGTGGCGCTGGCGCTGGACTTCCTGTGGGACGATCTGGGCGCGGACCGTGAGCCGATCGTCGACGGGCTCGCCGCGCGCGCCCGCGAGTTCCACACGCACAGTGTGCTGAACACCTTCGACAATCCCCTGGACAGCCACAGCATCGTCTACGGGCCGCCGGAGATGACCGTGGCGGCCCTGGCGCTGTACCACCACGTGCCGGAGGCGGCTGGCTGGCTGGCCGACGTCGAGCGGTTCCTCACCGACGCGTTCCCCGGCTACGGCGGCGCCGACGGCGGCTGGGGGCAGGGCTTCGGCTACGTGTACAGCCACTACTTCCAGCGCATGGCGCACCTGCTCTCCGTGGCCACCGGCGCCGATCACTTCGACCGGCCGTGGGGCCGCAACAACGGCCGGCACTTCCTGTACTTCCGGCCGCCGTGGAGCACCTGCACCAGCTTCGGGGACGCCTCGTACTCGACCACCCCGGCGCTGTACCGGCAGATCATGGGGCTGTACGCGCGGGCGTACGCCGACCCGGTCTACCGCTGGTACGCCGAGCAGGTGGACGCCGACACGCCGGGCGGCGACCCGCTGGCCGAGCTGAGCGCCCGCGTGTCCTGGCCGGACCCCCCGGCCGCCACGCCGCCGCACGAGCTGCCGCGGTCGATCCATATGGCCGACACCGGCTGGGTGGCGCTGCACAGCGACCTGACCGCGCGCGAGGCGAACGTCATGCTGTGCTTCAAGAGCAGCCGCTTCGGCTCGTTCAGCCACAGCCACGCCGACCAGAACAGCTTCGTGCTGGAGGCGTACGGCCGGCCGCTGCTGATCGACAGCGGCTTCTATCCCTGGTACGGCAGCCCGCACGATCTGGCCTGGACCCGCCACACCCGCGCCCACAACGCGGTGCTGATCGACGACCGCGGCCAGGCGGTCTGGCAGGTGGAGGCGAGCGGCCGGATCATCGCCTTCGCGACCGGACCGGACTACGACTACTGCGCCGGCGACGCCACCGCCGCGTACCAGCTCGAGTCCTACGAGTACACCCACCGCCCGCTGCACCTGCCCGAGCGCAGCGCGGCCGAGCTGGGCGTCGAGCGTGCCATCCGTCACGTGATCTTCCTGCGTCCGGCCGTCTTCGTCGTCATCGACGATGTGGTCACCCGGGACCCGCAGCCGATCCAGCTTGCCTTCCATGCGCCGGTCCCGTTCGAGGTGCCCACGCCTTCCGAGGCGCCCACGCCTTCCGAGGCGCCGCCGGGCGAGGACGGGGGCGTGGCCGCGACGGTCGGCAACCCACCGGCGCTGGCGCGGCTGACCCTGTGCGCGGAGCCCGGCGCCCCTGCCGCGCGGCTCACGCGCGCGGACCGCTTTCCGGTCGACCCGGAGCGCTCCCACGAGAAGGAGTACCCCCCGCAGTGGCACCTGACCGCGGCGTTCGATGCGGCCGGCCGCGAACGGCTGCTGGTGACCGTGATCCAGGTCGGGCGCGAGGGCCAGGCACTGCCGCCGGTGCGCGTGGAGCACCACGGCTCGGAAGCCGGGATCGACGGCCAGGGTGTCGTCGCGGTCAAGGTGGACGGGCACACGGCGACGCTGCGGGTCAACCGGTTCGGGTCCTCGCTCGCGTGCACCGGACGCGGCGCCGCGGCGCTCGAGGCATCGGCGCCGCGGTGAAGCACGGCGCTGCAGCAGTGCGGGCCGCCGTGCTCGCCGCTGCCGCGCTGACCGTCGCCGGCGAGGCGGCGTTCGCCGTTGGCGTGCTGGAGGGTCCGGTCGCCACGCAGCGCTCCACGATCGCGGACGTCGAGGACCTGACGATCCACACCGACTTCGAGGAGGTGCGCGTGTTCGCCACCGACCGGCACGATGTCGGGGTGGAGCTGTCGGTCTCCACGCGCATGTTGCGCCGCAACCGGCCGGAGCTCGCCGTGGAGCGCGACGGCGCGGAGGTGACGCTGCGCGTGGGCGGCAACGACCTGCCGATCAGCCGCGCCTCGGTGGAGTGGGGGCCGAAGCTGACCCTGTCGGTGCCGGCGGACGTCGAGCTGACGGTGCGCACCGTCAGCGGCGCGGTCGTCGTGCGGGGGTTGATCTCCGATCGGCTAGCGGTGTTCACCGCCGCCGGGGATGTCTTCGTGGGCGACTGCGCCGTGCCGCTGCAGGTGACGGGCGGGTCGGGCTCGTTGCGGGTGTCGCGTTCGGACGGGGACAAGCGACTCAGCTCCACCAGCGGCGCCATGGAGGTGGTCGACTCCCGCGGCGCGGTGACCGCGCGCACCGAGAGCGGCGCGCAGCGGTTTCACAGGGTCGACGGCGACGTGACGGTGCTCCGCGGTACCCCGCTGGAGATATCGGAGCACCGCGGACGCCTGATCGTCGAGGACCAGCCGGCGGTGCCGGCATTCCGACCCTGAGCGGCGTTCGGTTCCCCGCGTTCCGGCCGTGTGTTACCGTCGAGGGCGAATGGCGACCACGGAGGATGCCGCGCCGACGGCCGTGAGAGCTCCGCGCCGCGGTCTGTTCGGCCGCCGCCAGCTCACCGAGGAACAGAAGCGGGAGGCGTACTTCACCGCGACGCAGTGGCGGCTGATCTGGCTCAAGTTCCGCAGCCACCGCTGGGCGCTGTGGGGCCTCCTCGTTCTCTTGGTCTTCTACTTCGTGGCGATCTTCGCCGGCTTCTTCGCCACCAACGATCCGGTGACGCGCCGGCCGGAGTACCAGTACCTGCCGCCCTCGATCCTGGGAGAGGCGCGCTCGTTCCGGCTGTTCGACCAGGCGGGCAACTTCCGGCCGGTGGTCTATCCGGTGCGCACCAAGCTCAATCTGCAGACCTTCGAGCAGGACATCTTTCCCGACCTGGAGAACGAACGACCGCTGCGGTTGTTCGCCAAGGGCGACCCGTACACGCTGTTCTTCATCATAGACAGCGACATCCACCTGTTCGGCTCGGGCGACCCGGACGTGCGCTGGTTTCCGCTCGGCACCGACGGCAGCGGCCGCTGCCTGTACTCGCGCATGGCGCATGGTGCCACCTTGTCGCTTTCGATCGGGATCCTGGCAATCGTCATGAGCTGGGTGCTGGGCGTCCTTATCGGTGGCATCTCCGGCTACTTCGGCGGCATCGTCGACAACGTCATCCAGCGGATCATCGAGGTGCTGATGTCGTTTCCGACCTTGCCGCTGTGGATCGCGCTGTCCGCGGCGCTGCCGCTGCATTGGACGGTGATCCAGGTCTACTTCGCGATCACCGTGATCCTGTCGGTGCTGGGCTGGACCGGTCTGGCGCGCGTGGTGCGCAGCAAGCTGCTGGCCTTGCGCGAGGAGGAGTTCGTCCTGGCGGCCACCCTGGACGGCTGCCAGCGCCCGCGGCTGGTGGCCCGGCACATGCTGCCGTCGTTCGCCAGCCACCTGATCGTGGTCGCCAGCAATCAGGTGCCCGGCATGATCCTGGGGGAGACGGCGCTCAGCTTCATCGGCGTCGGCCTGCGGGCGCCGGCGGTGAGCTGGGGCGTGCTGCTGAGGGAGGCGCAGAACGTGCAGTCGGTGGCGCTGCGCCCGTGGATGCTGCTGCCGGCGCTGCTGGTGGTGTTCACCGTGGTGGCGTTCCAGTTCCTGGGTGACGGCCTGCGCGACGCGATGGATCCGTACCGGTGATCGGCTGATGATCGACTACCCGTGATCACCTACATCGTGCGCCGCGTCTTCATCATGATCCCGACGGTGGTCCTGATCTCGGTGGTCTCCTTTCTGGTGATCGACCTGCCGCCGGGCGACTTGGCCAGCAACTACGCCGCCCGGCTGCTGGCATCGCAGGAGATCTTCGCGGACGAGGCCGAGGATCTGATCGCCGAGCTGCGCGCCCGCTACGGACTGGGCGATCCCTTCTTCGTGCGCTACTTCAAGTGGGCCAGCCGCTTCGCCCGCGGCGACTGGGGCTTCTCCTTCCTGTGGAACAAGCCGGTGCGGCTGCTGATTCAGGATCGCATCCTGATCACCGTGTCCATCGCCCTGTTGACGCTGATGCTCAGCAGCCTGATCACGTGGCCGGCCGGGGTGGGGGCGGCGCTGCGCCAGTACTCGCTGTTCGACAACATCTTCAGCTTCACCGCCTTCTTCATGATGGCGATCCCGAACTTCCTGTTCGCGCTGATTCTGATGTACCTGGCTTTCGAGTGGTTCGACTACCAGCCGGGCGGCCTGTTCTCCCCGGACATGGTCGACGCTCCGTGGGGCGTGGCCAAGTTCCTGGACTTCCTGGCGCACATCTGGATGCCGCTGGTGGTGCTGGGATTCGAGGCGGTCGGCGGCGGCCTTCGCACCATCCGCGCCAACGTGCTGGACCAGCTCCGCATGCCGTACGTGACCACGGCGCGCGCCAAGGGCGTGCCGGAGATGCGGCTGCTGGTCAAGTACCCGATCCGCATGGCCGCCAATCCGTGGGTCTCCACGGTGGGCTGGATCCTGCCCGGGCTGGTGGCGGGCGAGGTGCTGGTCTCGATCGTGATCGGCCTGCCCACCATCGGGCCGCTCATGCTGGAAGGTCTGGTCAACCAGGACATGCAGCTCGCCGGCGGCATCCTCATGCTGCTGGCCAGCCTCACCGTGATCGGCACGCTGATCTCCGACCTGCTGCTGGCGGTGCTCGACCCGCGCATCCGGATCACCGAGTGATGGGGATCACCGAGTGATGGGGATCACCGAGTAGCCGCGTGGACGATCGGGACGACCTGGGCCTGATCCCGCGGCCCAAGTCGGTCCGGCGGCTGCCCGGCACGGCGCGCGGCGTACTGGAGCTGAAGGCGGGGCCGGAATGCGCGGAGGCCGCGGCGGTCTACGCGGAGTGCGGGGCGGAGCTGCTGGGCGTCGGCCATTCCGGAACGGGCGACGCCGGATCGGGCGAGGTCCGCATCCCGGTCTACCTGTCGTTGCGTAGGCCTCCGCCGCCGGCCGGCGACCACGGTCCGGAGGCGTACCGGCTCGGGGTGGCCGGTGATGGCGGCATCGAGGTGCGGGCCGGGTCGCACGCCGGCCTGGTGTACGGCATCCACACGCTGCTCCATCTGGCGCGCCCGCGCGGCGGCGCGGTGGAGCTGCCGGCCTGCGTGATCGAGGATTGGCCCGATTTCCGCCTGCGCGGCCTGCAGGACGACCCGGCGCGCGGTCAGGTCGCCACGGTCGCCGGCTACGAGCGGCTGATCCGCGAGCTGTCCCGCCTGAAATACAACGTGCTCACCTTCCATACCGAGGACCTGTTCGCCTTCGCACGCTACCCGACCCTGGGCCGGGCGCACGGGGCCATGGACGCCGGACAGTGGCGGCATCTGGTCGAGTACGGGCGGCGCTATGGCGTCGAGCTGTTCCTGACCTTTCAGACCTTCGGCCATGCCGGCCGCGTGACCGGCATGCCGGAGTTCAACCATCTGTCCGACCTGGAAGGCGGCGCCAGCCATTACTCGCCGGCGGTGCCGGCCGTGTACGACTTCATCGGCGACCTGTTCGAGGAGCTGGCAGAGGTGTTCGACGGCGACACCATTCACGTCGGCTGCGACGAGGTGGGCTTGAACGACCGCGGGCTGCGCTCCAGCGCCATGGTGCGCGAGCGCGGCGCCGCGCCGGTGTACGTCGACCACGTGCGCGCGGTCGCGCGCCTGGCGCGCAGGCACTGGCGGCGGGTGCTGTTCTTCGCCGAGTTCGCGGACGCCCGCTACCGGCCGCACGTGCAGGGGTCGGACGACGACATCCGGGTGTTGCGCGACGCCGGCCTGTCGTTCGTGAACTGGAACTACTACGACGACAAGCCGGAGGACTACTTCCCGTTCCTGCACCGGCTGCAGCGCCACGGGGTCGACCAGGTGATCTCGCCGGGGGTGTGGACGTGGCGGCAGCTCTTTCCGAGCTTCACGCATACGCGGGAGACATTGCCGGTGTTCACCCAGCTCGGCGTTCGGGAGGGGATCACCGACAGCATCACCTGCGCGTGGAACGACACGCGCGACTGCTTCCGCGAGCTGCACTACCTGAATTACGCGTTCGCCGCCGAGCATCAGTGGAACGGCGCGCTGCGGGTGGAGGGAGCGGAGCCGTTCATCGCGCGCTGGGCGGAGCAGTTCTTCGGCGCGCCCGCCGACGCGCTGGCGCGCGCCCACGAATGGCTGGGCGATCTCAACGCCAAGGCGTTCGCCGCCGCACGTCACGACCATCGCTATCCGCGCGATTTCAACTGGCGGCCGATGGCCGCGCACGCGGTGTTCTGGAACTACCCCGTCCCCGGCGCCGGCAGCGCGCGGGACGCGGCGGCCTCCGAGCGGCTTGCCGGGGAGGCGCGGGCGCTGCTGGGCGAGGTGGCCGCCGCCGCGCCGTCGCTGCCGCGCAACCCGCCGGTCGCCGACTTGGTGGCGTACGAGCTGCGCCGTGCCGCCTGGCTGTTCGACAGCGTGCGCTTCGTGGCGGACCCCGACACCGGCGCCGCCGGCCGGCTGGCGCGCGAGCTGCGGCAGCTCGGCGACGACTTCGTGCCGCTGTGGGACGCGGCGAACATCGCGCAGGGGCGGGAGGGGGTCGAGGAGCGGTTCGCGAAGCTGGTCGGGCTGTACGAGCAGGAGGCGCGGGCGATCACGCCGTGGGACGGCGGCTGGGGTCCGGCCCGCCGCATGCAGACCGGCCCGCACCCGATGTAGGCGACGTCGCCGGCCGCCCGGCACCGTACCTCGACAGGCGCAGGACCGGACGCATACGCTGCAGCACGTGGCAGTCGACAAGAGCACGGGCCGTCTCAAGCGCAACTATCGCATCACGTGGGTCGACGACAGCGGCATCGGCGCCCACATGGTCAACCCGCCGATCTCTCCGCGGCGGTTTCGTCACGTCATCGTCGGCGGGCTTGCCGGGACCCAGGTCGACGCGTTCGTCTGCACGGTCGGCAACGGGGCCGGGTACACTACCTCGTACCCGACCGAGGTCGACGGGATGGAGTTCATCGTCGACCGGCTGGAGGCGGGCGCGAAGCTCGGCGGCGCGGAGATCTGGCGCGGCGCCGAGAACCTGCGCGCCCTGTGGGCCGGGGGCCACGACCCCGTGCAGCTTGTGCTCGACGAATCGAGGCGCCTGGGCATCGACTTCTGGTTGCAGCTCAGGATGAACGACTGGCACCACGTCGATATCTCGTCCGGCGAGATCTATCGACTGATCGGCAGCGAGTGGTACGAGCGGCACACCGAGTACATGATCGGCGCCGAGGGGGCGGCGGGATGGCCGGACAGACTGGCCGCCCCCCTGCAGTGGTTCCAGGACTTCGCGCACGAGCCGGTGCGCCGCATACGGCTCGCGGTCGCCGCCGAGGCCGTCGAGCGCTACGACGTCGACGGCTGGGAGTACGACTTCGTGCGCTGCCCGGGCCTGTTCCGCTACGGGCAGGAACGCGCGCATGCCGGCCTGGTCACGGACCTGATCCGCGACACGCGCGCGATGCTGGACGACGCGGGGCGCCGCCGGGGACGCCCGCTCGGCTTCGCGGTGCGGGTGCCCAACACGATCGAGGGCTGCGCGATGCTGGGCCTGGACGTCGTGCAATGGATCGAAGAGGAGCTGGTGGACATCGTCGTGCCGTGCGCGTTCTTCGCCCAGGACATGGAGGAGGACGCCGCGCCGTGGGTGGACGCGGCGGACGACACCACGGTGCGCATCCATCATGGCATGGACTCCGCCTACCAGACGGGCGACGTGCTGGGGCTCGGCGTCCCCTACTACCAGGTGCGCGACTCGTACATGCAGGGCCTGACGCCGGAACTGATCCGCGGCATGGCGGCGCGCCACTGGCGGGCCGGGGTCGACGGCATCTACCTCTTCAACGGCCCGGGCGTCCTCAGAGGCTACGGTGTCGACGCCAGGGAGGTGCTCGACCAGGTCGGCTCACCCCTGAGCCTCCGGCACCGGGACAAGCGCTACGCCGTGATGCGCCGCACCGGTTCGTTCCCGAACTGCTATCCGCAGCAGTACCTGCTGCCCACCCGGCTGGGGCCGGCGCCCGCCGTCTTCCCGATCGCCGTCGCCGACGACGTGGCGAGCGCCGGCGCGCGGATCGATCACGTGCACCTGGAGCTGCTGCTGGAAGCGCCCTGCCACCTGGACGAGCTGACCGTCACCTTCAACGGCACGCCGGTGCCGTGTCTGAACCCGGTCGCGGCAGGCGGGCCGGCCCCCGATTCGAGGACGTGGCTGGTCTACGACCTTGCCGAAGCTCCGCCCAGGCAGGGCCGGAACGAGGTGACCGTGGCGGTGAAGCGGGCTGCGCGCCTGGCCGCGGAGATACCCCTGGTGCTCACCGACCTGGAGCTGTCCGTCCGCTACAAGTACCCGCACGGCCCGTTCCGCGAGCCGCCCGGCCACGTTCCGCGCACCTGACGTTCGCTCATCGCGCGGCCGGTCATCTGCCCGCCAGCGCCAGGTGAGGCAGCCGCGCGCGGCCGCCGGGGCCGTTCGCGACGTCGCCGGTCGGATGCTCGTAGCGCACCTCGATCTCGGCATCCTCGATGCTCATGGGCAACTCGCCGGCTGTTCTCTCGTTCAGATGCAGGGCGCGCACGGTCACGGTGTTGGCGCCGGCCCGCGGGCGGTGGCCCATCAGGTCGTAGATCTGCCACCGCGAAATGGTCCCCATGCGGGTACCCGGCTGGATCGCGTTCACCAGCGGGACCTCGGTGCCGTTCAGCGTTACCGTCAGGCGGTCAACCACGCTCAGGTTGTCGACGTGGAGGAGTAGCCGGCAGGAGCGGACCAGGTCGCCGGCCGCCGCGACGTCATCGGCCACGTCGAAGGTCAGCTCGGTGACCTCCCGCGTGACCGGGGCCGGAATCTGCCACTCGGTGCGCAGGCAGTTCGGGAAGCTCTGGCTCGAACGCATCAGCGCGAAGGTCTTGTCGCGATAGCGCAGCCGCTCCGGATCGGCGACGTCGTTCACGGCCTTCGGCCCGAAATCGTGCTTGGCCCCGTAGGTGAGGGCGCTGCCGAACCAGTTGAAGACGTACAGGCCGTCGACGCCGCGGGCGTGGTGACGGGCGGCCAGCCCCCGCAGCATCTCGGTGGTGAGTCCGGTCATCAGCGGCGGCTGGTAGAACCAGCGGTTGTGGCCATCGGTATGGCCGGCCAGATACCCCTCCTCCATGCAGGCGATGATGCTCACGCGGGAGTCTCTGCCGAGCTCCACCCATTCGCCCGCGTCGTGCTCCATCACCTGGGCGAAGAAAGGTGCCGTCACGAGCACGTCGACCAGCTCCTCGGCAACCCATTCGCCCACGTCCAGGCCCAGCCGCCGCGCACCGTCGATGGTCGTCGGCACCCGCACGGCGAGGCCGACGTGGCGGCCGCGGGTCTTGCCCACCTCGTCCAGACCCGCGCGCGTCTCCCGGAGCATCCGCGTGATCAGGTGGGCGTTGTCCCGTTCTTCACCGAAGCGGAAGTAGCCCGGCACCCGCATGAAGTCGAACAGGAATCCGGTGCAGTCGTACCGCTCGCAGACCTCTATGGCGATGTCGCGACGCATCGCGCGCACCTCGTCGTGGGCGAAGTCCTGCAGCCAGGTCATCGTCTGCTCGAGCGACGGATGCTCGCTCCAGCCGGCAGCTCCCTCCTTGCCGATCAGCAGGTCGAGCCGCTCCTCGTAGAACGCGCTGCCGCCGAGCCGATAGACGGACCCGGTGCTGCTGTCGACGTGGTGCCAGTCGTTCATGCTGATCCGGAACCAGGGATCGACCCCGATGCGCCGGGCCTCCTCGACGTGGATGGCGAGCGGATCGATGCCCGCCTGCCACGACTGCTTGAGATTCTCGGCGTGGTTGAAGTAGCGCAGGTCGCCGAGCGCGGCGCCGCGCTCGTAGCGGTCGACCAGGTACTCCATCCGCGTCTTCTGTGACTTGAACGCGGTCACGTAGCCGGCGTCGGGGCCGATGCCGGCCACGTAGGCGTCCACGGCGCGGCCCTCGAACTCCGCGAACTGCGCCATCGCCACCGTCTCCGGCGCCATCGGCGGATGAAAGCTCGATTCGAAGTTGTGGTTGATGTCCCACATGAGGCGGTAGTGGCGCCCGAGGGGGCCGGCAGGCTTGTCGGTTCTGGCCATGGTCATCAATAGTAGCCGCCGCCGTTGCGGAGCGCCATCCCACGCGATGGGGGGCGATTCGGGCAGGTTGGGTCAGAGAGACCGCCGCGCAGGCTATGAGTCCGGCAGGTCCTGAAGGCGGTCGATGCCGCGAATAGCAAGGGCGAGCAAGCGTTCGGCGGCGCCTGGCACCAGGAACGCCGCACGTGGCGAGGACTCATAGCCGCCCGCCGGATAGTCGGGTTTGGTCGGCAGATAACCCTCGTAGCCGTTGGCACAGGACAGGAGCAGTGCGCCAGGATGGGCCGACTTCAGCCGCAGCGCGGTCGCCGCCAGACCTCGAACGGAAACGCCACCATGGATACCGGTCCGAGTCGCAGCGATTGCAGACGGACCTGGGCGCGACCATCCGGCCACGCGCGTGCGGCGAAGGCCGTAGCCATGGTGCGCTCATAGTCGGCAGCGGCCCTGGCGACCTCCGCAGTGTCGGCGGAGCCGGAAGCCGCGGCAGCACCCCGGTGGTCGGCCAGCGACCGGACCGCCTCCGCAAATGCCCGCTCGGCCTGCTCTGGCCCGCCGTCGACCTGGTGCTGGGAGCGTAGCGATTCCGTCGACTCATCCCATCGGACGGTGAGCGTGTCGATCTCGAGCGGCCGGAACGCCCGGTCGCCGAGGAGAATCGCCGCCGCAAGGCTCTCGCCGATCCACCGGCGGCTGTGACCCAGGCGCCGCAGGGGAACGACATCACCGGCCGCCCCGAGGGTAAAACACACCGGGCAGCCGTACTCGACCGCCAGGGCCTGGCGCAGGTAGTGGACGTAGTCCGAGGAGATCAGCATCGACTGCCGGGCCCCTGCTTCGTCGCCGGTGACCGGGTGGCAGGCGAAGCTGATGAGCAGGGCGCCCGGCGTCGTGTTGTCCGCAGCGAAGCACCGAATCGCCACCAGCTCGTCATCCGTCGGCGCCAGCTCGATCTCCTCCTGCGCGGGGACGTCACCCGCCGGCACGCCGGCCCGCGGTCGACTGGGGGCGCCGTGCTCAGGGTACAGGAACCGGGTCTCCACCGAGCCGTCGCTGTGACGCAGGCGGCGGTTGAAATGAACGTGCGGCACGTTGGTGCGCAGGATCTCGGCGCGGCCGGGGCGCAGCGAGCCGATGGCGCCGGCGCATGCCTCGACGGTGCGGCGCACCACAACCGCGACGTAGGCGTCGTCGGCGTCCTGGATGCCGAGCGATGAATCCGTGAGTCGCTGAGCAGGCGATGAGGATGCGCTGCGGGTCGACGCCCGTCGCCTCGTTGATGGCGGCGCAGATGCGGGCGATCTGTGCCGTGTGTATGCCCACCAGGTCAAAGGTCACCACAAGGATCGGCGCCGACTCGCCAACGGCGAGCGCGAGGGTGCTCACCTGGATGGGATGCAGCACGCCGTCGGACCGTCGATTGCGGTTCGCGTACCCGGCCATCCACACCGGCCGGGCCGGACTGATGTCGCGGTGATCGGCGCCGAAGCGCAGCGTCGTGCTGGATGTCACTCACTGACTGTATCACCGGCGGACTGCTACGATGCCGTGGGTGGCACGGTTGGCGCTGGACGGGGGGGCGCCGGTTCGCTCTGAGCCGCTGCCGGGCGGCTATCCCGGCGCGACTGCCATCGACGACGACGAGGTAGCCGCCGTGCGCGACGTGTTGAAGCGGCGCTCGCCGTTCCGGTACTACGGACCGCAGGTAGCTGGGGCTGCCGAGGCGCTGGAACGGGCGTTTGCCGCCCGCCTCGGGTTGGCTCACGCCCTCGGGGTCAGCTCGGGGACGGCCGCCCTCATCGTCGCTCTCCGCGCGCTTGGGGTGGGACCGGGCGACGAGGTGATCCTCCCGCCGGCGACGTTCGTCGGCTGCGCCAATGCGGTGGTGTCCGTGGGAGCGGTTCCGGTGTTCGCGGACGTGGACGCTGACCTGCAGATCAGCCCCGCCGGCATCGAGGCTTGTATCACCCCGCGCACGAAGGCGATCATGGTCGTGCACTGGCGCGGGCTTGCGGTGCCGCTGCACCCCATCCTGGAAGTTGCGAACGCACACGGAGTGCCGGTTGTCGAGGACTGTGCTCAGTCCCTCGGAGCGCGAGACGGCGGCTTCGAGGTAGGTGCCCGCGGTCGGATCAATGCCTTCAGTTTTCAGATGAACAAGGTGCTCACCGCCGGCGAGGGTGGGATGGTCGTCACCGACGATCCGTATCTCGCCGCCCGCGCGGTCGCGCTGCACGACAACGGCTCTGCCCGCAAGGGGAACGCCACCCTCCCGGAGACCCCCGAGGTGTTCGGCGAGAACTACCGCATGACCGAGCTTGCCTCCGCCATCCTGCAGGTCCAGCTCGGCAAGCTCGACAGGGTACGGCAGCGGCTGCGGGAGGTGTGCGACATCATAGGCCGGGCCGTGGAGGACTGCGCCGGCGTGCGCTTGCGCCAGCGCGCTGGCAGCGACGCGGACCTGGGCGCCGCCGCGATCCTCATCTTCGACACGGCGGAGCTGGCAACCGCTGCGAAGGCGGCGCTGGCAGTGGAGGGCGACGTTGCCGCGGCGATCACCAAGGCGATGACGGCCGTCGATCGGCCGTCGGGGTGACACAGCCCAACCTGCTGCTGGTGGTGCCGGATGGCATGCAGGCGCGGACCACGTTTCCCGAGTCGCCGTGTCGGACGCCCAATATCGACCGGATCGCGCAGCGTGGTCTGCGTTTCCGCCGTGCCTATACCGTCCAGCCCACCTGTTCACCCGCCCGCGCCAGCCTGATGACGGGGGTGTTGCCGCACAACCACGGCGTGCTGCAGGTGGAGCACACCGTGGACGACGATCAGTGCGTGCTGCGGACCGAGTACCCGCACTGGGCTCAACGGCTGAGCGATGCCGGCTACCGGACCGCCTACTTCGGCAAGTGGCACATCGAGCGCAGCAACGACCTGCGTCGCTTTGGGTGGCAGGAGGGCGGCAGCGATCACGTTGCCGCGCAGCGGGCGTTGGGCACGGGTGTTACCGTTACCGCTGACCTCCTCGACGGCGCCGATCCGGTACGCTACGACGAGGGCCCGGACGGCTATCGCCCGGTCCTGCACTACGCGGCAACGCCCGTGCCGACCGAGCGGCGGGCCTTCGCGGCCACGACCCGTGCCGCGCAGGCGTTCGTGGAATCCGCGGTCCAGGGCGGCAGACCCTGGGCCTGCTGCGTCAGCTTCTCCGAGCCCAACGTCCCCCTCGTCGCCAGCCGCGACGCCTACCGCGGGTACGACCTGGACGCCATCGACCTACCCGCCAGCGTCGGCGACACCTTCGCCAACAGCCCGGGGTTCTACCGGCGCCAGCGCGAGGTGTTCGGCGCCATCAGCGAGCGCGAGTGGCGCCAGGCGCGGGCGGTGTACTACTCCCTCATCGGCGAGCTCGACGTGCAGGTGGGCGCGCTCCTGGATCAGCTCGAGCGGCTGGAGGTCCTGGACGAAACGATCGTGGTGGTCATGAGCGATCACGGCCGTTACGTCGGCGCCCACGGTTTCGATGCCCACAACTTCGGCGCATTCGAAGAGGCGTACCAGATCCCGCTGGTCATCGCCGGACCAGGCGTCGCTCGGGGGGCTGCTCTCACCGTCCGCGCCGAGTCCGACGTCAATGCGATCGTGTCGCTGGTGGATGTGGCACCGACGCTGCTCGAGCTGACCGGCGCGGCCCCCATCGAGGCTCCGGACTCCCAGTCCTTCGCCGATCTGCTGCGCGACCCGGTGGGCGCGGCCGCGCGCCACGACTGCGCCTACGCGGAAACCTCCGGCAACCGCTTCCTGATGACCCAACGTATTCTCTGGCAGGGACCGTGGAAGTATGTCTTCAACGGCTTCGACTACGACGAGCTCTACGACCTCGCGGCCGATCCCGACGAGTTGGTCAATCTCGGCCTCGATCCCCGCTACGCGCGGCGCCGCCGGGACATGATGGCGCAGATCTGGCGGCGCGCCCGCGCGACCGGCGACCGCAGCATCGTCGACACTCACTACGCGCCGATGCGTATCGCCGCGGTCGGTCCGGAGCTGTAGCGAGGCCAGTCGGCGGCACGGGCCGGCGAACGCAGGAGCAGCAAGAGATGTCAGCGGAGGTAGCGGGCGCCAACTGCGTGCGTGGGGTCCCAACCGGGATCGAACGGCTGCCACCTTGGTGATGGCGACCCGTTCAGGTGCCGAGTTGCTGCCACTGCGCCGGAAGGGATTCCGGGAAGATTGCCTCCGCGTAGTAGATGCCGGCCGCCTGCTGTTCGACCGGCAGCACCGGTACGCCCACCTTGGCCGGATCGTTGGTGGCGACGGGCCGTACCCGGTGCGCGATGACCTGACGTGAGCCGCCGGTGTGTGGCAGTACCTTTGCCTGGTCCACGACAAAGCGCGCTTGCTCCCGGAACGGCACGCGGGCGGCGACCGCGTCGAACACCGCCTGGGGAGCCCCGGCGCGAAATCCGGAGGCCGGGTCGATCGGCCACCAGTACAGCGGGTTGCGCTGGTGACCGTACGGCGACACTGCCGGGTCTCCGGTCAGCAGCCTGAGCGCACCGTCGGCGCAGCGAAAGGAAGTCAACGGCGACTTGGTGTTGGGCTCGCCGGGCCATACGAGCTCCGGCACCGGCGCTCCGAACGGGTCGTCCCACCGCGTCCAGCCGACCGGTCCGCCGCGTTCGTCCCGACTGGCACGCACGCTGCGCGCGGAAACTACCCAGCCGTCGCGCCAGCGGGAGACGCTTGGCTCCATCAGCCCCGAGCCGATCAGCGGCCCACTCTCGACCCATTCGTACACGCGCTTGGAGGGCTCGAAACGGAAGCGGAGCGCGCCTATGCGACCGCCGTCGAAGGTGTTGAACCCCACCCACTCGTCGGCCGACTGCGTATAGGGTATCGGTGGCGTGTAGGTCTGGTGCATCGACCGTGCGTCGGTCGAGCACAGCAGATAGCCGCTGTCGTAGCCCTGCTGGCGCAGGACGGTCGGCGGTGCCGTCAACTCGATGTCGGCGCCGTCGCCGCGCAGCCGAAACTGGGCCCACTCGACTGCGCCGGTGCGTAGGTGCATGAGCCGATCGTTGTCCTGCATGAGCCCCGTACGGGGATCGACGTAACGCGCGTGGCGCCCCCACATGGCGACGAAGTGGCCGGCGGCTGGACTGGCCGGCCGAGCGCCGGCGGGCACGCCGAAAACCACGGGGTGGAAGTGACCCCTGACGTGAGGTCGTCCATCTCCAAGCGCGTCCCAGTCGTTGACCGACGTGGCGAGCACGCCCTCCGCGAGCAGCGGCCCATCGTAGGCGCCTTCGCGGAGCTGGTAGATGACGCTGGCGTTGTCGTCCGTGCCGCGCCAGCCGCGGGTCGTGTAGATCAGGAGGAAGCGGCTGGCGCTCAGCGGCGCGGCGTTGATGTGACCGGGATACAGGCCATCGGCCCGCGTCTGGCGCGGCAGGCTGCACTCGTGAATCAGCTTGCCCCGATGCTCGATGCGGGGTGTCACTCCGTGCATCCCGTCAGGCCGGCCCTTCGATGACCTGAACCTGATCTTCGGGACTGTAGAAATAGGCGCCCGGACGCCATTCCTTGTTCAGATCGCCCAGGAGGCGGCGCTGGCGGGGCGTGCAGCGGTCGAGCAGGTCCGGGGCGTGACGGTCGAAGTCGAAGGTCCGGAAACACATCTGGCTGTAGCAGTAGATCAGGGTCTTGCGGGCGCGGTGGGAATGGTTGGGCGATACGCCGTGCCACAGCGAGTGGGCGAAGACGACCGCATCGCCGGCCTCGGCGCTGAGTTGCACCGCACCCGGCGTGGAGGCGGTGACCGGATGGTCGTCGTCGGGATAGGGACGCAGATGGCTGCCGGGGAACAGGGTGAAGTTGCCGCTGCCGGTCTTGCGCAGGTCGGTCAGGAAGTACTGGATCTTGAGCTGGAGGGGCCAGCTCGTCTCGGTCACCCGGATGTGGCGCAGAGCCTGGCCGCCGTCGGTGTGGATGAAGCCCTTGTTTTCGGGATCAGGCGGGCGCACGACGGCTTCGGCCATGCTGAGCTGGATATAGGGTCCCATCAGATCGACCACGGGTCCGAAGGTGGCCGGAGGGTCGATCAGATCGATGAATTCCTGGCTGTCCGGCAGGATGTTGCGGCGATCCATGCCTTGGCGAGCCTTGGCATCGGGGTTGCGCCGGATCTCCTTTCTGTGGAGCCGATCGACCTGGCGGATCAGCCTGGTTACCGTCGTCTGCGGGAGCACCCCTTTGAGAAGCAGATAGCCATCGATAGCCCATTGGCGCTGCTGCGCGTCGCTCATTGTGTGATCTCGGGCCATGAGGAAACCTCCCGGGCTTCAAGGCTGGAGTCGGCCGAAGGTGGCCTCATGCGTAGCATCTCTCCACGCGTCGGTCAAAGCCGCTCGGATAGTCGCCTGATGGCTTGCGACGCCGTAGCGATAGCCAGCGGTACGATGTCGTCGCCGGCGTCGCGTGTATGCAGACCTCGCGGATGCTGGCTACGGGGCTTTACGGAACGAGGAAACTGCCGTATATGATAGGTGTCCGGCCAATAGGAGACAGAGCCGGAGATAGGAGGGCAGCGATGGCAACGCTTGATAGGATCATCCTCAGTGAGCTTGAGACCAGCGGCATAGACGTGTCGGATCTCGGCGTCGAGATTCGCAGGGGCAAGGGGCTCCTGAACCGGCGCAAGGTGCTGGAGGTGTTTGGCGTGGTGCGCTCGGAAGCGGACTATCAGGCGGTAGTGCGCGCGGCCGCGCGTCATGCCGGCGAGCACTACGACCTGAACGACGCCGTCAAGGTACGCGCTCGCGTCCACTAGTGGACTGAGCCGCGCGACAGACACCCGCTTCCTCGGAAACGTCCCGGGCCCGGTCCCGACGTGTGTGGGACCGGGCCCTGTACCCGCGTCCCGGGACGCGAGGAGGCCCTGATGGGCGAGGAAGGGGACGACACCTTCGTGTTACATTGAGCACGCGGGCAAAGCGACCTCGGTAGGGAAAGGGATTCTCGATCGTCAGACCTTCGATGGTCTGGCCATGGCTCAAGCCTTCACTGAGCAGTCCGGCGCAGCCTGCTGCCAGCGCCGCAGCCCGTGCCTGATTTGCCGTAAGGGGTGTCGGGATCTTGCGGGTGAGGCCGCCTGGCGACCGGCCGCGACAAGATCGTCCGTCTGGGCTACCACGGCTGGCACGACTGGTCATGCACGCGCGATGCCGGCATTCCGACCTTGGTGCGCGACCTCACGCTGACGTTCACCGGGGAGCTGCGGCGCATCGACGGGATCGGCCACATCTGGCGGATCGGCCGCCGGCTCATGGAGGGGCTCGACCGCCTGGCTTCCGCGTACGGCGTGCAGGCGAAGACGGTAAGCCTTCCGCTGACGCCGTACCTGCAGCGTCTCGTTGTGCGCCCGCACCCCTGATTCCTGCGGCCGGCTGTCACCGGTCCATGCCCGGGCGGACCGTGGCATCCCGGTTGCGCCGGACCTCTCGCCTGTGAAGCCGATCGATCTCCCGGATCAGCGTGGCGATCGCCGTCTTCGCAAGTACCCCTTTCAGAAGCAGATAGCCATCGCTGGCCCACCGTGACTGCTGCGCGGGACTCAGCGTGCGGGCTCGGGGCATCGGCAATCTCCTGAATCGGTCGCGTTCGCTTTACAGAACGAAAAATCCGCCGTTAAAATATATATAACCGGCGCATCGCAGATGGAGCCGGAGACAGGAGGGCTGCGATGGCAACGCTTGATCAGATCATCCTCAGCGACATCGAGACCAGCGGCATAGACGCTTCGGATCTGGGTGTCGAGATACACCGGGGCAAGGGAATCCTGAACCGGCGCAAGGTGCTGGAATTGTTTGGCGTGGTTCGCTCGGAGCTGGACCACCGGGCTGTCGTGCGCGTCGCGGAGCACCATACCGGCGAGGAGTACGAGCTGAAGGACTCCGTCAAGGTACACGCCCGCGCGCAATAGAAGACTCCGTCGCCGGCTGCCGCGGTAGCGGCAGTCAGCGAACCGCGCGAGACAGACGACCCGTCTTTCGGACGGACGCACGGCCGCGTCCGTGACGGCATCCCTGTGCGTGCGGCCCGTGATTGAGCGCTCGTCCAGCTTCCGCTAACATCCAACGTCGCGAACGCGAGCCGTATCGGCTCTGGCCGACCGGGCCCGGGTCCCGTATCCGTGTCCCCGAACGCGAGAGAGTGATGATGCCCGACGACACCATCTACGGCGGCACCGGCAACGACACCCTGTACGGCGACGAAGGCGACGACACCCTGGTCGGCGGTGCTCGGGATGAACCCGGCCGACTTCGCCGCCGACATGTTCGACCTGCCGGACGGGTCGACCACCTCGGTCACCACGACCGAGGGCGACACGGTGCAGTTGTATGAGGACCCCTGGGAGGGAACCGAGGAGTCCGACATCCTGATCGACGGGTCCAACGACACGCGGATCGTGGGCCTAGGCGGCAACGACCGCCTGCTCGGCGGCGAGGGCGCCGACATGCTCGAAGGCGGCGCCGGCGACGACGCCCTGATGGGCGAGGAAGGCGACGATACCCTTGATGGCGGCGCCGACGACGACGTGCTCTACGGCGGCAGCGGCGACGACACCTTCGTGTTCCAGGCCGGCCACGGCACGACGGCGGTGATCGACCTCACCACCCAGGGCGGGGGCACGATCCGGCTGGAGGACACGGCCGTCTCCGATCTGGATGCCGGCGAATTCACGTTCCACGGCATGTCGATGGAAAGGCGACAGCATGTGAAGCCGCGCCGATCTCGTCATAGGGGCTTCCGCCCCCTCAGGGCAGCCCGGATCCTGATCCCGCTCATGATCGCGAGCGCCCTGTTCGCTCAGGAATCGCCGAACGCCGGGATCGTGACCCAGGGACTCGCGGTCGAAACCTTCTCGTGCGGGAATCTGGCCACCGCCTGCACCGGGACTGCTCGCCGCTTCATCGAGGCGCGGTGCGGGATCGTGGTCGCACGGGATGGAGCCCGCCTGCAGGTACCCACCGTGCCGGCCTCCGGGCCGGACCCGGCGGACCTGTACAACGACTGCAGCGGTACCGGCCACAACCCGACCCATCTTGAGGACCTCGAGACGGTCGTGATGGATCCCGACGGGGAGGAGGTCACGGGGTACCTGTTCGGAGACAACTACTACGAGATCTACGTCAATGGAACGATCGTCGCCCGCGATCCCGTAGGATTCGTGCCCTTCAATTCCGGGGTCGTTCGCTTCAAGGCCAAGCGGCCGCTTACCTATGCCGTCAAGCTGGTCGACTGGGGCACGCACCTGGGCGTCGGCATGGAGTATGACCGGTGGAACGTGGGGGACGGAGGCTTCATCGCGCGGTTCAGCGACGGCACCGAGACCGGTGCGGACTGGCAGTGCCGGGCGTACTACATCAGTCCCCTGCAGGACCGGTCCTGCGTCGGGCCGGGACCCGACTCATCGTCCTGTCCGGAGCGGCCGGCATGCGTGGAGCGGGATCCGGCTTCGTGCCGGGCACTTCATTTCCCGGTCCCCGAAGACTGGGCCGCCCCGGAGTACGACGACTCGGCATGGCACCAGGCATCCACGTACCCGGCGAGCGCCGTGACGAACCAGCGCGCGTACCGGGATTACACGGACAAGTTCGGGAGTGCCGACTTCATCTGGTCGCACAACCTCGACCAGGACAATCTGGTGCTCTGCCGGCTGCAGGTGCCGTGATGGAGGCGTTCGCCCGCGATCACCGCACGATCTGAGCCACCGCTCCCCGTTGTTCGTAGAGCTGATCGGAAACGCGGTAGATGCGTGCCGCCATCGATCCGTCGATCATGAGGCCCATGATTTTCCCGATCAGCGGCAGGAAGCCGAACGCCAGCTTCCAGAGGTAGGCCGCCTGCAGCTTGGCGGATACTGCGGCGACCAACTGTTCGCGGGAAGGCGCTTCGTCGTACTGAGCCGCGCCGGCCCATAGCAGGAGCACACGCTCGAAGTCGTCGCCGTGGCCGTCATCCTTGGCCGGCCTTCGTCGCGACCTGCCACCAGATTGCCTGCAGCGTCGTCAGGAGCATGCTGGTGTCGAGATCCCGAAATCGAAACTGAACGTGCCGAATGGGAATCAGGTTGGTGGCAAGCCCGGGCGCTCCGGCGATCCATCGGGCGGCACGCGCCGATTCTCCGATTCGCGCCATGCCACGGACATCGTGCAGGTGCTCGTCGGAGCGGTGCTCGGCCAGATAGCGCTCAACCGTTCGTCGCATCGAATCCGCGGCGCCGTCCTTCTTCCTGTCTCGATCCGTTCGCGGTGGCCACGGGATCGCAAAGTCGTCCGGCAAGGGGCGGGTTCCTGCGGACCGGAGGTCGCGGAAATACTCCGTCGCACGGTCGTGAAGGCGGTGGGCCAGCGCGGCGTCGAGCCGGTACGCGGCGATCGGTCCCACGATCGGCACGAATCCCAGCATCAGCTTCCAGAATCGGGACGGCCGCAACCGGCGAACGACTGCCTCGGCCAGCTCATCTGGTTCGGGTAGCTCGTCACCGGGCTCCCGATCTCCGGGCCGTCGAGCTCAGCGATACAGCACGCACTGGAAGTCCCGGCGCTCATCGACCTCGACGCCGGCCTGAAAGCCGGGCGCCCAGCACCGGTATTGCAGCGTCTCCAGCGGCTTGGGCGCACCTTGTCGCATGCGAAGGACATGCAGCACCGGAATGAAGTTCTCTGTCAGGCCGCCAATCCCCGCGGCCGACGTCATCAGCTTGCAGCCATGACGATGGCCGACAGTTCGCCGTTGAAGTTCGCGAAGGCGGCTCAGGCGCTCAGGGTGGTCCTCCGCGAGAAACCGTTCCACCCGATCGCGTATCCGGTTGACCGGACTGCCGTTCATGGGTCCCTCCTCCGTTGCGTCCGGGCGTTTCTATGCCCGACGCACCTGCTGCCCAGCGTGCTCGCGGAGCACGCGATTGATCTCGGTCTGATATCCTCGACCGCCCGGAGCGTTTGCTCTGAACCATGCCACCACGTCGGCATCCAACCGCAGCGTGATCTGCTGCTTCACCGGCCGATAGAGCAGCCCGCGCCTAGCTCCTGACCAATCCGGAATCTCGGGCACGTCGCGGGTATCGATGTTCTCGTCCGGCAGGGACGCAAGGGCGCTGATCTCGGCTTCTTGCTCCTTCGTAGGTGCTTTAGACGACTCCTTCTTCATATGCTGGGTCTTCAGGAAATCGGGTGGATAGGGGGGTCAGCGGTCGACACCGGCGGGGTAGAGATCAAGACCGCCGAGGTGAAAGTAGATGGCGTTGCGGAAGCGCTTGCGGTTACGAAAGCCGCGCGCTGAGTATTTCAGCTTCTGCACGCCCGCGTTGATCGACTCCGCCCGAGCGTTGGTCACCCGCGTGACGACGGCGGTCACGATGCCGTCCAGGTGGCGCTTGATCATGCGCGCCACTCGCTTCACCGGCTCCAGCCGACAGCGGATCGCCGAGTCGTACCACGCCTGCCATGCCTTGCGCGCCCAGGTGCGGCTCTTGTAGTCCCACAGCGTCATCGCATGTTCCTTGTAGCCCCACGCACGGGCGGTCTTCAGGGCGCTGTCGCGCAGCTCGGCGAATCGCTCCCAGCGCTCGTGATCCATGTTCTCGGGGTTGGTCAGCCACTTATAGCGGCTGCCTTTCAGGCGCTCGTCGTCCTCGCCGAGCAGCCTGCGGTGCTCGGCTCGCCGCACTTGGTCAACGGCATCCCCGAGGTGCCCGGCGATATGGAACTTGTCGAACGCGATCTTGTTCTCCGCGTCCGGCACGTACTGGGTGGTCACGCTGATGTACGGCTCCCACATGTCCATGGCGACCGTATGCACCTGCGCTAACTGCTCACTGTCGAATTGTTTGTAGAACTTCTCCAACGACTCCTTGGTGCGCCCATCGGCTACGTACACCACCTTGCCGTCCAGATCGTTGATCACCGTCACGTACTCATGGCGCTTCTGAAACGACGTCTCATCCACGCCAAGGCGGGCCGGCAGCTGTACCTCGCGCCGCTGCAACCCGCGCTGCACCGCACGCTGCATCACTCCATCGACCTCATCCCAGCTCAGCCCCAACTGCTGGGCCACCGCCGCTGTGCTCGCCTCCTGCAACCAGTCGATCACCACCGCCTCGAACAGCGCGGTGAACCGCGAGCGGCTCTCGCTCCACGGCACCTCAATCTGCTTGACCTTGTGGTGCTCACACTGGACCCGAGGCACCTCGGCGGCCAGGATCGTGCGGTACTGACAGGTGTCCAGATGCCGCCAGCGCCGCTGGCGGGTGTCGTAGCGGTTGGCTGGCCTGCCGCACTCCGGGCACCTCAGCGGGCCGCCGTCGTGCGCCACCCGTACCACCACCTCGCCCTGCTGAAGGTTCAGCTCCACGTCTTCGACTCGCCACGGCGCCTCGATCCCCACGATCCTCGCGTACAGCTCCTTGTCACGCATGCCATCAGTGTAAGCCTCACTGGGTCTCCGGCGTCGTCACTTCCCGGGCGCTCCACCCACACGAAAGCCGGAAGACCCCATATGCTCTCCGTTCGTGCGCCGTCGCTTGTTCTCGTCCCATGTCCAGATCAATGTGATAGCACGATATAGCTACGAAAATGTAGCTACGGTGACGAAGGCCGTCAACGCGGACGGCTCCGCTCTAGCTGGTTCCTGTCCGTAAACTCGCAAGTGGTTGAATGGGCTTGAATTGAAGTCCGCAGGCGGGTGGACAAAGAAACGGTGTTTCGGCTATCATCGATTTCTAAACCAACAACAACAACCGAAACACCGAGGTCCCGATGCGCCTTACCCGCACCGTTCAGCCCAGTGTATTTCAAGCGCTGGAAGTTGTCCATCCGATCGCCGCCGAACTGGAACGGGCTACCGGCTGGCTCGATCAACACCCCGAACTGCTCGACATGATCGGCGCCTGCGTGCCGGGCTCCTCGCGCGGTCGCCATGGCCTGACCTGCGAGACCATTCTGCGCTGTGCGGTACTCATGCATCTGATGGGTTACAGCTATCGGGGGTTGGAGTTCGCGCTGCTCGATTCCGCCTCCGTGCAGCGTTTCGCGCGGGTCGATCCGTTCCGTGTGCCGAAGAAGTCGGCGTTGCAGAGCGCCGTCGGCGCGATCGACGCCGACACGTGGCAAGCGATCAACGGCGTGCTGTTGCAGGACGCCAAGCAGCAGGGGATCGAATCGGGGACGCAGGTGCGCATCGACAGCACGGTGACCGAGACGGACATCCTGGAACCGTCGGACAGCCGCCTGTTGTACGACGGCGTGCGGGTGCTGACGCGGCTGCTGTGTGAGGCGCGCGAGCGCCTGCCGCAGGTGTCGGTGCACGACCACTGCCGTGCGGCCAAGCGGCGCATGCTGCAAGTCGAGAAGCAGCGAGACCCGCAGCGGCGGGCGGCCACCTACCGGCGGCTGCTGAACCTGGTGGCGCAGACGATGGACTACACTGCCGCGGCACGGGCTGAGGTGTGTTGCGTAACTGAGCCGTGGGCCGAGAGTTGGTGTACCGAGGTGGGCGCCTGCCGGGACCTGCTTACGCGCGTGGTGGACCAGACCGAGCGGCGCGTATTCGCCGGCGAAAAGGTGCCTGCCAGCGAGAAGGTGGTGAGTCTGTTCGAGCCGCACACCGACATCATCTGCAAGGGCGGGCGTCAGACGCACTACGGCCACAAGATCAACCTGAGCACCGGGCGCAGCGCGCTGGTGCTTGACGTGGTGGTGGAGTCCGGCAACCCGGCCGACAGTGAACGGTGCCTGCCGATGCTGAGGCGGCACGTGGAAGCCTACGGGGAGCCGCCGCAGCGGGTGGCGTTCGATGGCGGGTATGCGTCGCGGGCGAATCTGGCCGACGCCAAGGAGTTGGGCGTGGAGCATGTGATGTTCCACAAGAAGCGGGGCATGGAGGCGTCCGAAATGACGCCATCGGCGTGGATTTACGGGCAACTCAAGCGTTTTCGGGCGGGTGTGGAAGCAGGCATTTCGTATCTGAAGCGCTGTTTTGGGCTGGACCGTTGTCAGTGGCGAGGCTGGGAACATTTCCAGGCGTACGTGCACTCGGCAGTGTTCGCCCACAATCTGATACGGCTGGTTCGCTTACTGCCATCCTGACGCCCGTCGGCCGGCGCGGGTCTTCAACATCTGATTTGTTATCTCGGTCGTTTCTGACGGATAGATGTGTCTCTATCGCCGCAGACCCTGAACGTCATGTGGCCTGATGACTGCCAAAACTGAGTCGCGAGCGCCCCGGATCACCTGTGACTGCACCCGCTCCGTGGTCTCTACACGCCCCAAATCCTCGCCCACCCATCAAACCGGCATTACCGGACAGGAACTAGCTGGTTCACCTGACCCTCCTCACACGGACGGGGGCGACACGATCGACCTCAGCGCCTCACCGACGTCACCGCGTTCTCCAATCTCGAGTTGCTGGCCGTTGCGACTCGCGGCGGCCAGGAGAGGGGCCGTGGAGGCGTAAGGAGGATGTAAGGGTGTTGAGCGCGGGGATGCGCAAATGAGCGGCCTCGTGTGGGTGCTACCCCGACTGGTGCGGTGCCGAGCGGCGAGAGCTGCGTGTCCTGGGGGAGTCAGTCTCGGTTCACCGTAACCATGGCACTCTCAATGGGGGTGGAGAAGTGGCGTTTCGCCGCGCCAAATGACGACTGGAGAATCCACTTGACGGATACAGATTCTAAGGCTGCGCGGAGCATTAGGTGCTTTGAGATGTTGACCTCGGTGTCGGAACAATTGTGGCGGGCCTGGAGCGCATACTCGTCATCTGGCACGATACGCAGAGTATAGCCCATCTCGACAGCGCGTTCTCTCATGACCGCCGCATCCAGTAATACTACAATGTGAAGGCGGCCAAGCAGAAAATCATAGAGCGCGCTCTTGGTCTCGATTAGCAGAGTCGGTGGATAGTATGGAGCCCAAGATTGATTAGTCTTCCAGTCGTTCAGATAGAAAAGCCAGGGTTCGTCCGCCGTTGATTGTTCGACAATGTCTATCGCCGAAGTGCGCGGATCAGCGACGGCGATGTATTCCACTCCTTTTTCGGGAGAAACGATGGAGGTTCCCTTGCGGTACGCTTCGAAGATGCAGTGATTGAATGCCTCGTCATGGGAGTCGCATTCAGGAGTTTCGGTGCGACGTACGCTCGGGAATCCTCGAAACCCATGCAATTCGTCAGTGCGGTAAAATTCGGAGAGCGCTTGCATGTTCTTTCGTTGCCTGGTGCGACGACGATCTTTGGTGGAGGATGCCTTGACTTCGATGATAGTCGGGTCGTCGCCTGTCAACAGGCAAATGTCTCCGTAGCGGATGGTGTTGGTGAGAGCCGTAAGAACACATGGTGCTCCACGAGCGACAATCGCATTCATGACGCGTAACTCGTGAGAGAATCCAGCCGATCCAGAAATAAATCCGGCGTCTTGCCTAGGGTTTGTGTTCTTCGTATTGTAGAAGGTGTGCTTTAGCGCGAGCCTGTCGATATAGAGGAAGGCAATGGCGTCCCCGAACATTTTCCAATAGTAGATCGAACGTCGAAGCGAGGGAAGGCGGGCACGATAGTACTGGGAACGCTTGGGGTCGTCGCGACGTGCGGTTGTACGATACTTGCGAAAGCGGTCTTCGGCCAATAGTATCTCGGATACAAGTAGCTTCTGGAGCAAGAGCAGTTGCTGAAGATCGCTCTGGTTCTGGCGAAGTCGGCTTAGTATATCTGCTGCTCTGTCAAATGAGTGTCGTCTGTAACCGAACATGAAAGCAGCTCTCAGAGAGACGGGGCGAGGGTGGGAATAGTGCAGTGTACAATGCGGATCTGCACGGGCTGGGCAGCATGTCGCTGAAACATAACGAGGGCGCCTACACAAGACAAGGGCGTGGGGGAGTGAACGGCACGGGAAATGCGAGGCAGGTGGGAGGGGCGCGGGTTTGCGGCGAAGGAGAGGCACACCGGGACTATTGCGTGTGCCGGGCTGGGGTGAGGGTAGGGGGTGTTTGGTAAAACCGTTGGGTGAGGCGGTAGAAGCGGGCCGCCATTGATCCGTTGACGAGGTAGCCCAGCAGCGGACCGACCACGGGGAGGAAGCCCAGGGCGAGCTTCCACAGATGAGGCGCCCGCAGCTTGGCCGATACCGCGGCGATCAGTTCCTCGGGCGAGTGGGCTTCGCCGTGCCGATCCCTTCCTGCCCAACGCAGGATCACCTCCCCGAAATCGGCGAAGTGTTCGTCCTCGCGGGCGGCCTTGACGCCGGCATGCCAGCAGATCCCCTGCAGCAGGCTCAGGAGCATGCCGGTCTCCACGCGGCTGAGCCAAAGGTGCAGAACGGGGACCGCGTTGACCCCGAACCCCGACGATCCCGCCATCATTCTTACTTGGCGCACTGAGTCTCCCAATCGCGCTGTCCTGCGGACGTGACGCATCTGCTCCTCGGAGCGGTACTCTGACAGGTAGCGCCGCACCTCCCTTCGCGTCGACACGGGGAAGCGGTCCTTCTGCCTGTCTCGATTCGGTCGCGGTGGCGGGGGGATCGCGAAGTCGTCCGGAAGGAGGCGGCCCCCGGCTGCCTTGAGCTCTCGGAAGTACTCCTTCGCATGATCGTGGAACCGAAGCGCGAGTGCCCCGTCGATCCGGTAGGCCGCGATCGGGCCCACGATCGGTACGAATCCGAGAGTCAGCTTCCAGAAGCGGGCGGCCCGGAGTCGGCGGACCACGGCCTCGGCCAACTTCTCGGGTTCCGGACCACCGTCGCACTGGCTCTCCTCTGCAGCTCGTTGCCGAGCCCAGCGGTCCAGCACACATTCGCAGTCGTGGCGACCGTCGACCTCGATCCCGGTCTGAAAGCCGGTCTCCCAGCACCGGTACCGCAGCGTTTCCAGCGGAGCGGGGGCACCTCGCAGCGCCCGCCTCAGGTGCAGCACGGGAATGAGGTTCTCGGCCGATCCGTCGATCCCGGCTTGCGTCTTCGTAAGCCTGCGGCCGGACCGCAGGTCCGAACGCAACTCCGGATGCCGGCGCATGGAGTCGCGGAGGTCGCTCAGGCGCTCAGGGTGTTCCTCGGCAAGAAACCGTTCCACTCGCTCGCGTATGCGGCTGACGCCGGTTGCGTCCATGTGGCGCTCCTGCCATAGACGGTATGCATGGAGCACGGAATCGGCAACCGGACGCCGCGGCGCTGGATGACGGCCGCTGTCGCTCGCACCGGCGCGGGTGCATAGTACGCGGACAAGCGAGGCGGCGTGGTGGTAGACGAGAGGTTGCAGCGTTCCGAGCGGGAATATGCGCGGGCGCTGCGCACGGTGGCCGAGGGGACGACCCAGTCCAGGACTCCCGCCACGCTGATCCCCGGCGTCTATCCGACGTTCGGATCGCGCGGGCGCGGCGCTCGTATCTGGGACGTCGACGGCAACCGCTACGTGGACTGGATCCTGTGCTTCGGCACCATCGTGCTCGGCCACAGCCATCCGGTGGTGAACGCCGCCGCCGTTGCGGAGATCGAGGAGGGGTTCGCTCTGCCGCTGACCCGCCCGGTGCAGACCGATCTGGCGGAGACGCTGGTCGAGCTCATCCCGTGCGCGGAGCAGGTCCTGTTCATGAAGGCCGGGTCGGAGGCGACCTCGGCCGCGGTACGGCTGGCGCGGCTGGCGACCGGCCGCGACAAGATCGTGCGGCTGGGCTACCACGGCTGGCACGACTGGTCCTGCACGCGCGATGCCGGCATTCCGACCGTGGTGCGCGACCTTACGCTGACGTTCACCTACAACGACCTGGACTCCCTGCGCACCGTCCTGGAGGCGCATCGGGATCAGGTCGCCTGCGTCATCATGTGGCCGTGCGAGATCGAGACCCCTGACCCGGGCTTCCTGGAAGGCGTCAAGGAGCTCGCGCACCGGCACGGCGCGCTGTTCATCCTGGACGAGATCCGCACCGGGTTCCGCTTGGCGCTCGGCGGCGCGCAGCAGCACTTCGGCGTCGTCCCCGACCTGGCCACCTTCGGCAAGGCGCTGGCCAACGGCTTCACGCTGTCGGTGGTGGCCGGCCGCGCCGACTGCATGCTGCACGTGCGCGAGTCGTGGTTCTCCTCCACGTTCAACACCAGCTCGATCGATCAGGCGGCGGCGCTGGCGACGATCGGGGAGCTGCGGCGCATCGACGGGATCGGCCACATCTGGCGGATCGGCCGCCGGCTCATGGAGGGGCTCGACGGCCTGGCTGAGACGCATGGGGTAGAAGCGAAGACGGTGAGCCTGCCGCCGACGCCGTACCTGCAGTTCACCTACCGGGATCCCGACCTGCGGGAGGCCGCCAAGCAGATCTTCTTCACCGAGACCGTTCGGCGCGGGATCTTCTTCCACCCTCATCACCACTGGTTCGTGAGCGCCGCGCATGGGGAGGCGGAGCTGGCCGAGACGCTGGAGGCCAGCGAGCACGCCTTCCGGGCGGTCCGCCACGCGATCGACGCCGGACGGACGCTGCCCGCGGCCTCCGGCGCCGGAACGCTGGAAGGAGGCGTACGATGAGCGAACGCGGCTTGGCCAACGGGATCCTGGGATACCCGCAGGACGCGCGCCTGCTGATCGTCAACGCCGACGACTTCGGCATGTGCCACACCCAGAACGTGGGCACCTTCCGGGCGATACGCGAGGGGCTGGTGCGCTCCTGCTCGCTGATGGCGCCGGCGCCGTGGGGGCTGCACGGCGCGCAGCTCCTGCGGGAGAACCCCGGCGTGCCCTTCGGAGTCCACCTCACCCTGGTCAGCGAGTTCCGGACCTATCGCTGGGGCCCGCTGCTGCCGAGCGGGGAGGTCGGCTCGCTGGTGGACGAATCCGGGTACTTCCATCCCGACGATCGGATTCCGGAGCTGGTCCGCAACCTCCTCTTGCATGAGGCGGAGCGGGAGTTCCGGGCGCAGATCGAGTGGGTGCTGGCGAGCGGGCTCGCGCCCGCCCATCTGGACAGCCACTACCACGTACACGAAGAACGCGACGACCTGTTCGACCTGACGGTCGACCTGGCGCTGGAATACGGACTGGCGCTGCGGACGCGCGAGGCGGGACACATCGAGGCGCTGCGCGCGCGCGGCTACCCGACCAACGACCACGACCTCCTGGACTCGGGCAGGCACCCGCCCGCGGACAAGCCGGTCGCGTTCGCGAAGCTCCTGCGCGAGCTGCCGGAGGGGGTCAGCGAGTGGGCGTTTCATCCCGCGGTGGTGACCCCGGAGCTGCAGGCGATCATGGTCGACCCGCGCATCCCCGGCGTCACCGCGGTGCCCGCCGACCGGCAGTCCGACTTCGACTTCATCACCTCCGCGGAGGCGGCCGCGATCGTCGCCGAGGAGGGCATCGAGCTGATCACCTACGCGGACCTGCAGCCCTTCTGGCGGCGCCGAGGGTCGGCATGAAGTGCGGTGCGGTGCGGCGCCGGTCCGCGACCACACCGTTCACCATCAGTATCTGACCCGGTTCGCCGTCGAGCGGGGCGTGCGCGAGCTGTTCTGGGACGATGCCGGCGTGCAGGCTGTCACCGATCTGCGCAAGGTGGTGCACCAGCCGCGCGCCATCCCCGAGAGCCCGGTGATGCGAGGATTCCGCTCCGGCGGCAGGGAGTGGGGCTTCCGCGTGATGGCAAGCAGCATGACGCCGGTGCTCGGCAGCGACCGCCACCGGATGTACTACGCGGTCCTGCCGTTCGGCGGGCGCGGGCGCTGGACCCTGAACGGCCGCAAGGTGCCGTGCGCGGTCGACCGCGGCCAGCCGCTTTCGAGCGTGATCTTCCTGGCCAGCGCGGAGAGCGACGACGGCGTGCACTGGGAGGAGCCCAACCTGCGCCAGATGGAGTTCGAGGGTTCGCGCGACAACAACCTGATCGACAAGCTGGACGCCGACACCGACTACATCGGCCAGGGCGAGGTGGTCTTCTTCGACGAACGCGAGGCCGATCCGGCGCGACGCTACAAGCTGTTCCACTGGGCGCGCCGTACCCCGGACGAGATGCGCCTGCGGCTGTCGGCAGACGGACTCGCCTTCCACAGCTATGAACGGAACCCGGTGTGGTCACAAGGTGCCTACGACAGCGTCGTGCAGCCGGTCTGGGATGAGCGCAAGGGGCTGTACCTCAGCTTCGGCCGGGCGTTCGGCCGCGCCACCGGGGTACGGACCAGCCCCGACCTGATCACCTGGTCGGACCCCGAGCCGGCCATCCGCTTCGTCGACCGGCGCACACAGGACTACACCACCAGCGTCCACCGCTACGAGGGCCTGTACCTCGGCTTCGTCAACACCTTCTACCTGGAGTGGAAGGGCAGCCAGGCGACGCTCGATATCACGCTGGCGTGCAGCCGTGACGGGTTCACGTGGCACCTGGTCGATCCGTCGCAGCCGTTCGTGGCGCGGAGCCCGGAAAGCCAGCACACGCGCACGCCGGTGCTGATGATCAGGCGCGGTGAGGACCTGCTGGTGTACTACTCGACGTCGCCGTACTGGCACGGGCCCACCCCCAACGTGGATCCGGACGCGATCGCCGCCTCCTGGTGCATCCGCGCCACCACGCTGAAGGTCGACCGCTTCGTCTCCTGGACCGGCGACGACAAGGCCGGCTCTCTGACCACGCTGCCGTTCCGCATGCCTGAAGGCGATCTCTACGTCAACACCGAGTCCACCCAGGGGCATCTGGAGGTGCGAGTGCTCGATGGGCTCGGCCGCCCGCTGCCGGGCCTGGAAGCGCCGGTGCGGCTCACGGTCGACTCGACGCGCGCGAGGGTGGACTTGCCGCGCGCGCGTCTGGAGGCGATCGTCGGTGAGCCGGTACAGCTCCGCTTCGACCTGCAGTGCGCGCGGCTGTTCTCCTACTGGTTCGCATAGCGAACGGAGGCTGACCGCCCGGCCGGTCCGGTCGCGTGGTATCTTCGCATCGGCCCGTACAACGGGCGCTGACGGCATGATGACGGCGGCGGCGCGACGACTCCCGGCAGCCTTTGCGCTGCACACGGCGGCCGGCAAGCGCCGGGTGATCGGCGTCGCCCTGCTGCTGGCCATCCTGCTGCCGTTCGCGGGGCTCAACCGCCTGCCCAAGCTCGACACCGTCCGGGCCGATATGGCCTCGGCACTGGCACCCACCGCCGAATGCTTCCAGGGCTTCTGCGTGGAAGCCGATCCGGAGTCCACCTTTCTGGCGCGCTGGTGGAGGTTCTCCACCACTTACCTGCGCCTGGTGGCGATCGGCATGGCCTTCGCCTTCGCCGCCGCCGGCATAGCCGAGGCGTTCCTGGTGCCGGGGGTGGGCATCGGGCAGGTCCCGGCCGTCCGCGCGCGTAGTCGGCTGCGGCGCATCCTCACCGGGCTGGGCATGGGGCCGATGGTCAACCTGTGCTCGGCCTGCGTGGTGCCGGTCTCCAGCGCGGTGCGGCGAGGGGGGCTCGGCGTGGAGGGAGCGCTGGCGCTGGTGCACGGCTCGGCGGTCCTCAACGTGCCGTCGCTGCTGATGATCGCGGTGATCTTCTCGCCCTCGATCGGCGCCAGCCGGCTGCTCTTGGGTGCGGCCGCGGCGTTCCTGCTGGGTCCGCTGGTGGCTGCCGTGGTCGGCCGCCGCGCGGCGGGCGGCGAGTGCGATCTGGCTCCGCCGTCCGTGCCCGACCCCGCCGCGACCTGGCGACAGGTGCTGGCCGAGGGGCTGCCGGCCTGGGCGCGCGCCTCCGGCCGCATGGTGCTGCAGATGTGGCCGATCATGGTTGGGGCCGGCCTGGTGTCGGGCGCCGCCATCCAGTTCCTCCGGCCGGAGACGGTGGAGGCGTTCCTGGGCGACAACCTGACCGGGATCCTGGTCGCGGCGACGCTCGGCGTGCTGATCAACGTGCCGCTGCTGTTCGAGATCCCGTTGGTGACGGTGCTGCTGCTGCTGGGCGCCGGCACCGCGCCGGCGTCGGCGCTGCTGTTCGCGGCCGCGGCCGGCGGGCCGGTCACCTTCTTGGGCCTGTCCAAGGCGATTCCGTGGCGCGGGATTGGCGCCTATGCCGCCGGCACCTGGGCGATCGCGGCGGCCGGCGGATTGCTCGTCCTGGCCGCCGGGGCGCTGCTCCCGGAGCGGCCCGCGCTGCGCCTGCACGCCGCCGAGTCGGGGGAGGGGGTCGCCGCCGCCCCCGCGGCGGGCTCGGCGGTGCCCGCTCGCTTCCCGGCGCTGCGCTTCGCCGACGTCAGCATCGAGTCGGGCGTGTCGGGCGACACGTACCACTCGCGCTCCGCGCACAGCCTGGGCGTCAACTGGATCGACGTGGACCGCGACGGCAGGCCGGACCTGTTCGCTGTCGGCGGCGACCCGGAGTTCCCACCCCGGCTGTTCCGCAACCTCGGGGACGGCACCTTCGAAGCCGCGCACCACCTGATCCCGGAGCTGCCCGAATACGAGATGTCCGGCTCGGTCTTCGCCGACTACGACAACGACGGCGACGCCGACATCTACGTCTACACCGATCGGCAGCAATGGTACCTGCACGGCAGCAACGCGCCGGACGGTCCGCCCAACCTGCTGCTGAAGAACCTGCTCGCCGAGCACGGCGGGCGCGTCCCGGCCGGCCGTCCGCTGTTCGAGGAAGTGGCCGCTGCGGCCGGCGTGGACGACCGCGCGGCCGAGCCGTTCGGGGAGCAGCCGGCGTACCGTACCAAGGCGGCGGCGTGGCTGGACTACGACCGTGACGGCTGCGTCGACCTGTACGTCGGCCACACGGTGATGAACCGGGCCGGGCTGGAGGCGCAACGCGATCGGCTGTACCGCAACCGCTGCGACGGCACGTTCGAGCCGGTGGCGGTGAGCACCAGCGCGCTGCGGTCCGGCTTCGTGGTGCTGGGCGCCCACCTGGACGGCGACCTGTGGCCCGATCTGTACGTGGCCAACGTGAGCTTCGATCTGGCGTGGCCGCACCACTGGGACCAGATCTATCGCAACCGCGGCGGCGTGCTGGAGGAGCTGCCGCCGGAGGCGATCCCGGGGGTCGGCGACGACGCGCAGGCGGCGATGGGCATCGACGTGGCGGACGTCAACCTCGACGGCCGCTGGGACCTGTACATCTCCGACCTGCTGGACGGCACCCCGCACGAGAGCCCGCCGTGGGGGAACGTGCTCTATCTGGGAGGCGAGGGGGCTCTGCTCCACGACAACGTTGCCGTGGCCGCCGGCGTCGCCGGCGACGACTCCTGGGGGGTCAACTTCCTCGACGCCGACCACGACGGCTGGGAGGACCTGTACGTGGCGACCATGATGGGCGCCGCATCCGAGTTGCTGTTCGCGAACAACCGCGACGGCACCTTCACCAATGTCGCCGCCAGCGCCGGTTACCTCACCGGCCACAGCCGCGGCAGCGCCGTGGCCGACTACGATGCGGACGGCGACCTGGACATCGCCGTGATCAACCAGCACGTGTGCGGCAACACCCGGCCGACCTGCTCGCTGCAGTTGCTGCGCAACGACACGCCCGCGGCCGGAGGCTGGCTGCAGCTCCGTCTGACCGGCACGCGCAGCAACCGCGACGCCATCGGCGCCGTGGTGCGGGTACGGGCCGGCGACCTGACCATGATGCGGCAGATAAAGGGGGGCTCCGGCGGCCACTCGCAGAGCACCCTGACCGTCCACTTCGGCCTGGGGCAGGCGAGGATGGCCGACGTGGTCGAGATCGACTGGCCCTCCGGCCTGCGCACCCGCTGGCGCCGCCAGGAAGCGAACCGGCGGATCGAAGTGATCGAGGGCCAGGCGTGCCGCTCCGGCGACCTCGCCGGCTGCAGCGAGGTGGATGCCGGCAGGTAGATACCGTAGGTGGCGATTGGGTACACACTCGAGGCCTGACACATCCGCGGCCTCTGTTCCGGTTTGCCAGAAACTCGCGCCACACGACTTCCGCGGACAAGAGAGAAGGAGCGACTGCTCGTGGTGGACAGGATAGCGCTTGCACCAACACAAGGGTTGCTGGTACACGTGGGGCACTCTGTGATAGCGTCGCTCTCCAGCAATCGTAAGAATTGGAATACCCATTCTCGGCGCGCGACAGTCAGGCATGGGCTAGAGAGGAACTCACGGGGATGGCAGAGCTATTTTCCGATCGGCATGGATTTAGGGAGCCGGACTCAGAAATCAATGTGCGCCATGAAGCGCCGGATGAACTTCGCGGGATCGTCGTAGATATCGCCCTTGAGTCCGGTCTTAATCCGAATTCACTGAGAAGAATTGTATGCCATGCTCTGTTTACTACCCTTGATCGAGGTAACTGGTCGGATGGAAACGTGGAAGAAGAAGTGCGAGGGCATTTGGAGCACTGTCAGTGGTACCATGTATACGACGCAATCGAGAACATTCATACGCAGCTATCCAAACGGAGAGAACTCACATCTCTTCCGGGCGGCGGGGGCTCCGTCGAAGGGGCGAGTTACTTTGCTGACAGGATCAACCGGTACTTCCGGCTGCGTGGTATCGGCTGGCAACTGACGGATGATGGCAGAGTCGAAGTCCGTGGGCCGGAGTCGTTTGAAAACGTGGTTCACGGAGCACAAGATGTGCTGGAGAGCACTGGTAGGAACACCGCATCAGGCGAGATTAGCGAAGCAATTAGGGATCTATCGCGACGTCCAGATCCCGATGTAACCGGTGCTATTCAGCACGCAATGGCGGCGATGGAGTGCGTAGCACGCGACGTGACCGGAGATACGAAGTCGACGCTTGGCGAGGTCTTGAAGAGGAATCCTGGGGTATTGCCAACACCGATCGACGGAGCTGTGGAGAAAACATGGGGGTATTCCTCCGAGATGGGTCGCCATCTCCGGGAAGGACGGTCGCCGGGATACGACGAGGCCGAGTTCGTCGTCGGGCTGTCCGGCACTGTGTGTCGGTACCTGGCCCGCAAATACCCCGAGAGATGAAGACCGCAACGTAAGGCGGCGGATGATGCGAGCTGAGATAGAAGTTGCTGCGTGAAGTTGGTGCAACAACAGCGCCGCCGGCGAGAGGATAGAAGTCATGTCTGAGACATTCACACGTTGGGAGGTGATGGAGCACCTTCGTACCCGGGAGGACGCGCGTCTGTATCTCGAAGCTTGTGCGGAGGAGGACCCGGGCGACGGTAGCTTGATTCGTGCTGCCCTGAACGACATTGCAAGAGCCGGGAATATGAGTCAGCTCGCCCGTGACATCGGGATGACCCGTGAAGGAATCTACAAGGCGTTGTCTGACAACGGGAACCCTACCTTCGCCACGGTAATGAAAATCACACGGGCGTTGGGAATGCGCGTGCGGATTACGGTGTAGCCTTGCGTAGCGCTCCGCATGGCCCGCCGGGGGTCAAGCGGATGTACTGCCGTCGATCATGAGGGCGGCTACCTGCTCGCCCAGGTCGGTGAGGCGGTCGCCGGTCTCCAGGCTCTGCGTCAGGCCGAGCGCCTTGAGCTTGCGCACGTTCGCCTTGAACACCGGGGTCTCCCAACCCATCTCGGGCGCCAGATCGCCCGCGCGGGTAGCCGGACGCGCGCGGATGCGCGCAATCACGTTAGCGGTCCACGGCGCCGCGCTGCGGTGGTCGGTCGCCTGCAGGCGCGTCACCACTGCGTCGACGCTCAGCTCCGGCGGCGGCTTGGCGGCCGGCTCTTCGGTCAACTCGAACTCGACGCGGGTGATGGTTGCCGACTCCGGCAGCCGCAGGAACTCGGCCACCGCTGCGATGCTGTCGAAGCCGGCGCGGCGGAGGTCGTCGGTTGCGCTGTCGGACAGACGCACGGTCCGCACGTCGGTGACCTTGACCGCGCCGGCCGGACGCAGGCGATAGACGCCACCGACCGCCGCGTGCGGGCGCTTCCAGTTGCGGAACGCGACGGTGATCCGGCCCCCAGAATCCCCTCGCTGCCTTGCCTGGTGAACTGCATGGGTCGCCACCGAGAGCCTACCGTCCAGAACCCTCCATCACCGCAGTTGCGCGTGCACCAGCAGCGCCCGCTGGTCCCGATCGCCCAGGTGCGGCTCCATCTCCTGCATGAACTGCTGGAGCGTCTCCTGAGCCGAGCAGGCGGTGGTCTCCAGCGCGAACTTGCGGCGGATGCGGGATCGCTCGAACTCCTCCTCGAACCGCTGCAGCACCGCTTCGATGTCGGCCTCTGCGAGCGGACCGTGCGCGTGACGGTCCTTCCGCAGGCGCTTTCCAATCGCGTCCGGGGAGGCGCGCAGCAGCACCAACACGGTATCGGGCGCCACGCGCATCACCGCCTCGTCGAGGGTGCGCGCCGTCTTCTGCCGGTCGCCGTACACGTCCGGATGGCCGTACCCGTAGTAGAGCGGGGCGTACACCGCATCGGCGTAGTACCAGTTGACCAGGAGGTGGTGGTTGTCCTGGTAGAAGGCGTGGTTCAGGTGGTACTCAAGCATATAGCGGCTGTACTTCTCCAGCAGCGCCGGCCGCATCTGCAGCACCTGCTGCGCTTCGGCGTCCGCCTCCGGCCCGGTCTCCTCCAGAAAGGGACGGACGAAGTGGTCGTGCCAGTCGGCGGTCCCTCCGGCATGTTCACGCCACCACCGGGAAATCGAGCCGGCAAGCGTCGTCTTGCCGGCGTACTCGCAACCGATCAGGATGATGCGCATCTCGGGTACCTCGCTGTTGGCACCCATCCTACTCCAGCGGTCGTGGTGATCGGCGGTCCGGGCGCAGAGTCCGTGGGCGGTTAAGCGCCAGCCACCCGTTCTCGCTCAGAGTCCGCACAGCCGGGTGAGTATCTGCTCCACTCGCTCGCGGACGCCACGGTGCGCGTGGGGGCCGGCGACCCGGAGTTCTTCCCAGGCGCGCTCGAAGTGGCCGGGCGCCGCCCGCAGCTCGTTGAGCGCCGCGAGGATATCGCCGAAGTACGACTGCGTGCGGGCGATCGACTGCTTCGCTTCCCAGTGAAGCGGCGAGTCGGCCGGCTGGTAGCGCACGTCGGCCGACATGCGGATCGCGTCGGAGCGGTTGGGCACGCCGGCATGCAGTGTCTCGCCGGCGAAGATCAGCGCATCGCCGGGGTGATAGTCGGAGCGCAGCCAGTCGCCATCCGGGCCTTCCTGCTCATCGCCCGGCCCGAGCGTGCCGGCCACCGGGACGGCGCCGTCCCGCCGCCACTCGTGGGCCTGCGCGGCCGTCGCCGGCACGCCCAGGAACTCCGTTCCCTTCCACCACGTCGCCCACAGGCCGTCGCGGTGCGACCGGCGGCGCAGCGCCAGGCCGCCCACCGACTCGTCTATCTCCATCAGGGGGATCCAGCAGGTGAGCGTGCGCACGGGCCGGAAGAAGTAGAAATCCTGGTGCGCAGGCGTGCTGAAGGAGAACCGCAGCGGTCCAGCGGCCGCCGCGTCGTCGGCGTGGTCGCCCAGCATGATGCGCAGCCGCCCTGCGCAGTCCTGCCAGACGAATACCTCGCCGCCGATCAGGCGCTCGAGGAACCCGACCAGCTCGGCCGAGTGGGCCAGCCGGCAGATGACGCCGTCCTCCGCTACCGCTGAGACGAGCGGACCGTCCGAGGCCAGCTCGTTCTCCCGCGGCGCACGGCCCGACCAGATGGGGCGGTCCGCCCCGGACGCCAAGCCGGCCTCTTCCAGGCACCCTACCGCCAGCTCGCGCGCCTCGCCGATCAGCCCCGGGTTGAGCAGCCCGCGCACGAACACGTACCCCTCTTCCGCAAGCCGGCACTGCAACAGCGCCGGCTCGGCATCGACTGCCGTCTCCAACAGCGGATTCACGATCAGCCTCCCGGCCATCATATCGGACTTCGTCACGGCACGTAGCTGGTGACTCCCTACGTCGGCGTCGAGCTGGCCGGCGAGGCGCGCACTTTGTGGGTACATTGACTTAGTTGAGGCTAAGTCATATACCGATCAGAATGAAGACCGCGAGTGTCCATCAGACGAAGACCCACCTCTCCCGGATGTTGAAGGAAGTGCAGGCGGGGGAGACCATCATCATACTGAACGGCACGACGCCGGTGGCCAGGCTGACCGCCATCGATCAACACGCGCCACGGCGCCCGAAAGCGGGCACGCGCACATCGCCGCCGGTGCGTTACTCCGCCGACGCGTTTCAACCGCTGTCGGGTGAGGATCTGCAGGAGTGGGGGCTGTGACCCCCTACCTGTTGGACACCTGTACGCTGATCTGGCTGTGTACCGAGCCGGAGCGGCTCTCGGCGACGGCGACGGAAGCGATCGACGCTCCGGACACCGTTCTGCTCTGGAGCGACGTGTCGGCCCTGGAAATCGCCCTCAAGTGGAACGCCGGCAAGATCATCCTGCCGGACCCCCCGCGGCATTGGATCGAGCAACAGATCGCTGCCTGGGGACTCGACTGCCTGAGCCTGCAGCGGACCGACATCTATCGTGCCTCCGAGTTGCCGGCGCACCACCGCGACCCGTTCGACCGCCTTTTGGTAGCAACCGCCCTCGGCGCCGCTGCCACCATCCTCACACCGGATGAAGCGATCCACAAATACCCGGTGAGTTGCCGCTGGTAGCATGCCCGTGGCGAATCGCGACCCGGATGTCCGGCACCCGATCCTCCTGCCGGCGCCGCAACGCCTCCGGCGGGAGCGAGGCGGTCATAGGCTGCGACCCGGACGGCTGATCCAGGTGGCCGGCGGTGATCGCGCGGCGCTGCTGCGCATCGGCACGGCGGTCCGAGACGCGCTTGCCGAGGCCGGCGCGAGCTGGCAGCTCACCGCGCACGGCGGCTCAGGAGCGGAGATCGGCGCCACGGTGGCGGTCGATCCGGCTCGGGTGAGCCGGGCGCAGGGCTATCTGCTGGCCGTCGGACGCGAACGCATCGAGATCGTCGGCCATGACGAGGCGGGCGCCTTCTACGGGGCGATGACGCTCCGGCAGATCGCGCGCCAGGCGCGGGACGGCGTCCTCGCCTGCGTCCGGATCGCGGATTACCCCGACGTCGTCCACCGCGGCGTCATGCTGGACATCAGCCGCGACCGGGTACCGGCCATGGAGACCCTGTTCGGCTTGGTCGACCTGCTCAGCGAATGGAAGGTCAACCAGCTCCAGCTTTATACCGAGCACACCTTCGCCTACCGCAACCACCGCGAGGTGTGGGCCGACTGGTCGCCGATGACCGGCGAGCAGGTGATGGAGCTCGACGCCTACTGCCGCGAGCGCTACGTGGAGCTGGTGCCGAACCAGAACACGTTTGGCCACCTGGCGCGCTGGATGGTCCATCCGCGCTATCGCCCGCTGTGCGAGGACGACGATCCGACGGTCTTCCACCCACACCGCGGCCTGTTCGGCACCCTGTGTCCCACCGATCCCGGCTCGATCGCGCTGGTCGACGAGCTGCTGGAGGAGCTGCTCCCGCACTTCACGAGCCGGCAGGTGAACATCGGCTGTGACGAGGCGCGCATCGGCCTGGCGCGGTCGCGCCGCATCGTCGAGGAGCGCGGCAAGGGGGCGGTCTACCTGGACTACGTCCGCCGCGTGCACGAGCTGGTGCGCCGGCACGGCCGCACCACGCAGCTCTGGGGGGACGTGCTCATCAACGATCCCGAGATGGCTTGCGAATTCCCCACCGATGCGATCCCGGTCATGGAGAACTACGCCGCGGACGCCCCGTTCGACACTTACTGCGAGACAGCCGTGCAGGCGGGGCTGCCGTTCTACCTCTCGTCGGGGATCAATTGCTGGAGCACCATCATCGGCAACACGGCCACCGCGCTGGCCAACATACGCCGCGCCGGTGAGAGCGCCGTGCGCCATGGTGCGGCCGGCGTGCTCAATACCGACTGGGGCGACAACGGCCACTGGCAGCACCTGCCGGTGGCGTTTCCCGGCTACGCGTACGGTGCGGCCATGGGCTGGGCGCCGGCGGCGAACGCGGACCTGGACCTGCCGGCCGCGCTGGACGCGCACGCCTTCCGCGACGCGGCCGGGGTGATGGGCCGGCTGGTGTGCGATCTGGGTGATGTCTCGCGCTGTCACGATGCGCTGGCCGGCTCGCACGGGCCGCTGCCGGCGTGGATTCTCATCGGCCTGCCAGGTGTGGTGGAGCAGCTCGCCGGGCTGACCGAGGAGGCGCTCGGCATGGCCGGGGAGCGCCTGGAACAGGCGATGGCGCCCCTTGCCGCGGCGCGCATGGACCGCCCGGATGCAGCGACCATCGCCGCCGAGCTGCGCAACGGCGCCGGCCTGTACCGGCACGCGCTGCACCTGTGGGCGGCGCGCATCCGGGCGCACGGCACGGCGGTGGTGAAGCGCGAGCTCGCAAGCGGCGCGGAAGTCTGGCCGCGCCGCACCATCGACGCCGAGTACGCCGCGCTGCCGGCGTCCGCGCGCGCGGCACTGGAAGCGGAGCTCGCGCCTCTGGTCGACGACTTCCGCCGGCTGTGGCTCAGGCGCGACCGGCCCGGCGGGCTTCACGACAGCACCGGCCGCTTCGAGCGGCTGCTCGCCGCCTACCGCGGGGACGATCCGTAGTCCACAGCGAACCGGCCGCGCAGGCCGCCTCGCCTCGCCCCAAAACCGTCGCCTCCGGCTCCGCTTTTGGCCCATCCCCGCCTTTCCGCTACGGTGTCGGTCGATGTGCCGCTGGCGCGCCACCCCGACCAACTCCGTAGCGCCCCAAAGCCGTCGCCTATACTGTGCGGGTGCCGTCATACGACCTCGATCTGAAGCTGGCCGAGATGAAGATCAACGGCTATGTCATCTTCGAAGAGCTGTTTCCGGTCGTCGAGACCATCGATCGCATCCGCGCGGCGTTCATGCCGCTGCTGGAGCAGGTCAGGGAGAAGACGCGGGGACTCGATCCGGATCTGCCGCGGCCGGAGCGGCAGGTGTTCATCCACGGGCGCAGCGACGAGCGCCTGGGCCTCCAGGGCCAGATCCAGCACCTGAAGCGCTACACTCTGTACGTCCCCTGGGAGGAGCCGTTCGCCGATCCGGCGATGTACGAGCACCCCGTGGTGCTGGAGTTCCTGGAGCGCTACTGGCAGACGCCCGAGTACCACGTGACCTGCTACCACTCGAACGTCCCGTATCCCGGCAGCGACTATCAGGGCTGGCACCGCGACATCCCGCTGCTGGTCCCGCACGTGGGGTTCTCGATCTGTCCGCACCTGGGTTTCAAGATCCCGCTGGTCGACACGAGCGAGGAGAACGGCAGCTTCGAGGTGATGCCGTGTACGCAGTACGGCGCCCATCCGGAGTTTCAAGGCCGGTACGACCAGGTTTTGGAGGCGGGCGACTTCCCCAACCGGCGCCGCCTCAACCTGCGGAAGGGCACCGGCTGGGTGCAGGACCCGCGCGCCTTCCACCGCGGCACCCCGAACCGTTCGGATCATCCGCGCCCGGAGCTGGTGATCTGCTACTCGCTGCCGTGGTTCGCCGAGCACGGCGTCACGATGACCCGCGCCGAGTACGCCAGGCTCTCCGATCGCGGGCGAGAGTTGCTCACCCGGTGCGAGGTCCTGGACTGACGCGCAGAGTCTTTACCTGCACTGCGGGTCGAATCGGAACTGAGGAGCGGTTTTGCAATCACCGCCTCGCCACAGGGGACATCAGTCCGTGCGCTCACTCTACGGGTTTGCCGGAACCGAGGATCTTGGAAAACGCGTGCGCAGGCGCTTCGCCAATACACCAAGTTGATCCTCTCGGTCGACGCAGGACTCAACGAGCAGCGCCGCTGTCCGTCGCGGACTCTTGCCATACCGCAGTGCTGCCGGCCAACCCTCGCTGGCTCTGTCAACGTCAATTCGGTCGAATATACGTTGCAGACTCGTAGGAGCGGCCTTGCGCAGAAGATCAACGTATTCCTCAGCTTCCTGGTAGAAACTTGGATGCGGCTCAGAAAAGATGCGTGCTGTTGTTGCTTCCGAGGCTCTCAGGGAATCCTCCAGCAGGTCAGGACGTGTCTGGGCGAAACAACGTATCACCATTGCTCCATAATGCCAGTCGACATGACCGTGTTTGGTTAGCCGGATCATGCCCCCGCCGTCTGCGTGCTCGAGCGCCGCGCTAGGAGCTATTGCAGCTAGGCTGGGCGGAAACCTTTCTATTCGAGATGAGTGTTTGTGGATTAAACGTACGATTGTGTCGGAGCACGCAGTAACGCTATGTGCGATTTCCAACAGGATTTCCGCATCGCGCGGCAGGTCCCTCCACTGCTCGCCGATCGAGGCAGCGATGCGCCTCCAATCCATTGCTTCAACTATTGAACGGAACTTGGATGGATGCGCTCGCTCGAAGAACGTAAGGAACAAAGCGGCGGTCCGAAAGTCCCTAAGGCGGACGGATGATAGCTTCGCCGAGATAGATGCGATCGGAGCGCGATGGAGCAGCGTTCTCGCCAATTTTCGGTGGCGTGAGGTTGGTGCCAGCCGGCCCATATAGGTCCCGAAATAATCCAGCATCCTGAGAAGGTAGAATGCGACATCATGCAGGTCGGCAAATGTTGCGACGGGATCCTTCGAGAGGCGGCGCTGTGCCGTGGGCATGAAGGCGTCAAGCATGTCTAGCGCCAACTGCTCGTCGAAGCTGCCGATTGCCACACAAAATTCGGCAAACGCCCAGACAGGCTCCGATTGAGGCCAATCGACAGCTAGGAGAACCAGTTTAGATCGGTCTAGGTTGTCGGAGAATAGAGTGCCCCAAGGGGTGTCGGACCAGTGGTGCAATGCCGAAACAAGGTGGCCAAGATTGAAGGCGGTTTGGCAAGTGACCGCGGAGACGGCGTTCGCAAGCGCATCAGGTGCTGCCGCTTCGGCCACACTGCGAGCGAATTCTTCATCGATGTTGTAGACGGCATGAAGCAAGTGAGATAGGCCGTAGCCGCTCGGCTCTTCAGGCTGGGAAATCCAGTGGCCAATGAGATTCTGTCTCCCTTCAAGGGCTCTTCTGGGCCAACCGGCTACGTATGCTCCAACTTCACTGAGAAGAAGGCTAGCAACCATTCGTTCCCGCGGATCAGAAGCCTCCCAGCAGCGCTCTATTAGTGCGTTGAGCGAGCGTTCGGAGACGAGGCGTGTCCATCGGTGGTGGCGATCGGAACGGAGGGAGATTTCGTACATAAGAAGTCGAAGCCCCGAGAGGGGATAGTTCGAATTGGATACTGTCGCATCCCAGCATGCGACCGATCTGAGTGCGGCCGGAATCACACTGACCAGCCAGGATGCTCGAGAGCAACGCGGATGCATAGCGCTGGTGCGGACATCGGAGATCGTCTCTGGCAAGTAGAACGCGCTCACGTAGGAGCCAATCAAGAGCAGTATGCACTTCATGCGCGCTGAGGCCGACGCTGTGCAGGAGGGCGGTAAGTTCGGAGCGGAGAGGACGAGAGTCACGAGACGCGAGCTGGCAAAGGGCCACGGCGGCCAAAGTAATGTCAGCGCTCCGGACTCGGGCGGCGTCGGCGACGTTCTTAGCTCGCCGCCAGCCGCCGCCGAGGATGAAGCAAAACTGCCACGGTAAATCCGCTTCGAATTCTGCGTGGGAAACTCGGTCTTCAAGAGAAACGTGATGGGGCAACTCCCCCACTTGGTCGTCTATCCGACGTACCACGTCCAAGGTGCGTCTTGAATCCCGAAGCAGTTCGGCAGCGATTGTACGTACTGCACGTTTCCCGTCGATGATGATCGCGCCACGATATGAAGCGTCATGCTTTACAGCGTTGTGCGTCGAGAGGAGGAATCGCCGTGGTCCAGCGGCGTGCTCAGCGGCGCGGAGTGCGGAGACGTTCGCAAGGTGCGCATCGTCGATGACGAATAGAGCTGGTCGCCCGTCGTCAGAGGGTTTCAATTCAATGGGGTCGGCAGAGACATCTGCAAGGCGATAGACTATCCAGCCTTTCTCGGCGAAATGAAGCGCGGCCTGATAGGAGCACACGGACTTGCCAGTACCGGGCTCACCGAGAATTCGTGAGAAGTAGGCTTGCTTGAGCTCTCGCACGGCGGTATCAGTCTCCGGTAAGCGTGGGCAGCCGATAGCGTCCTGGGGTCCTAAGCCACGTCCAAGCAACGCTGGTCCGAGGTCGCGACCGTTTCCAAACAGAACGGGATGCCAAACTGCGGATTTGCCAGCATGAGAGGTAGATTGGCGTGCGAGGTTCTCGGACACTATATCTACCAGGTCACGCACGGCGTCCGTGGTAGCACGGTTGCTCTCCAGTATGGCGGGTAAGTCGTAGCTGTGTTCTGGATAGTGCGCCTTCAATACGTCCTTGTGTTGACACAAGAGAATCGCAATCTCCTCCCAGAAAAGGACGCTTACGGTAAACTTGGCTCGTCTGGCGCGGTCATTCGAGAGTACGCGTGCCTCTCTTTGAAGGGCAGCGTCATTAGGTGAGGTGGTTGCGCAGATCCAATGTTGCAGGGGGGGCGTGAATTCATCGGCCTTCGCTAGTTCTGAATGAAGCTCATCAACGGTAAGGCTACCTCCGCTAGACCTGTTCTTGAATTTGCACTGGACGCCGTGATAGACTTCGTAGTGACCTTGGGGAGATCCAAAGATGTCTACTCCGTGCTGAGTCTGTCCAGGTCGACCGACCTTCTGAGCGAGCGGGTCGCGCCATACGGCTTTGAAGAGATGGTGACACAAGTCCTCAAAGTCAGTCCAGGAGGTGGGGGGAGATATTTCGCGTTTCCGTGGGGACATTGGGAGTCGCGATAGGATAAACGACGGGTGGTGAGACTATCAATGTGGTGGCACGAGACGGCCGGTTCGGGGGTGATGCGTACGTGGCGGTGCGCGTGCGCCCTGCTCGGCCGCTGGACTGGATCGAGTTGTCATTCGCGATCGGTCTCAACGGTTCGCCGGCGACGCGCTCGCTCTACCTGGATTGGATGCGCCGGGGGGGCGATCTGCTGCAGGGCTGCGCGCCGACCCGGAGCGGCGGCCGCGGATAGCGGTCGTGGCCGAAACGCGGCGGAGGCTGATGGGCTTCGCCGGCCTGGACGCACGTCCTGACCGGGGGCCTGACGGGAACGTGGACGAACGCACGGCGGTGCGGCTGCTCGGCCCGGCTGTCCGGCGCGACTACCGCCGCCGCGGCATCGGACGCCTGCACGACCACATCGAGTACGTGGCCATGCACGAGCGGCTTCGCGGACGGGCTACGGACGCCGCTTTCTGGAGCTGGCACTCACCGAGCTCTGGCACGACCCGCGCCTGCGGTGCTTCGGCTCTCCACGGCCAAGGACAATCTGCCGGCGCTCAGGCTCTACCTGCGCGTGGGCTTCCGCCGCCGGTTCCTGGGGCGGTACTACGAAGCACCGCTCCGCGAGGCGGCAGCCAGGCAGGCGACGCGCGAAGTCCGATGAGCGGTCGCGTACGTCCGCCTTGGACAAACACTTGAGATTCCGGTACTGATTAGCGTTCGTCATGGCTACCGAAGACAAGAAGCACGACTCTGCCGAGAAACAGAAAGCCAGCACGACCGCCATCCTGGTGTCGGCGATCCGCGCGGCTCACCTGATCTGGAACGATCCGCCGCTCTTCTCCGACACCTACGCGCTGCAGATGGTGACGCCGTTCTGGCGGCAGGTCGCCAAGCGGCGGCTGCTCAAGTGGCTGATCGCCGACGTCCTGCTGGGCGTGCTCAAGCCGATTCACACCGAGGCGATCCTGCGCGTCCGCTTCACCGAGGAGCGGCTCCGCGAAGCGATCGCCGACGGGGTCGGCCAGTACGTGATCCTGGGCGCCGGGCTCGACACCTTCTCCCTGCGGCAGGGGGACTTGGCCGACCGCCTGCGCATCTTCGAGGTGGACCAGCCGGCCTCGCAAGGCATGAAGCGCGAGCGGCTGGTCGCCATCAACGGCAGCGTTCCCGACAACCTGGTGCTTGTGCCCGTGAACTTCGAGACCGACCGCCTGGATGAGGAGTTGCGCGGAGCCGGCTTCGACACCGACACGCCGACGTTCTTCTCCTGGCTGGGCACCACCTACTACCTCACCGGGAACGCGATCAGCGAAACCCTCGACCACATCTCCTCGCTCGCCGCCCCCGGCAGCCGGATCGTCTTCGACTACAAGTATCCCCACGACCTGATCCCGGCGGAGGGCATGGAATTCGTGCAGAAGCTGGAAAAGTTCGTGGCGGGCCGCGGGGAGCCGATGATCTCGACCTTCACGCCCGACGCGATGAAGGCGGAGATGGCGCGCGTCGGTTTCCAGGAGGTGGACAGCGTCTCACCCGACGAGGCGGACAAGCGCTACCTGCAGGGGCGCACCGACATGTCCGCGCCGGCCCCCGGTTTCTCGTTCGCGCTGTTCAAGAAACAGGCCTGAGGACCGCAGTACGCATGGACACGGTGCGGATCGGCATCGTCGGCCTGGGCGGCATGGGGAGCAGGCACGCCCGCACGCTCCTGGCGGGGGAGGTGCCCGGCGCCGCGCTCACCGCGGTCTGCGACGTCAGGCCGGAGCGGCTGGCCTGGGCGAGGGAGGACCTGTCGTCCGAGCTTGCCTGTTTCGATGACCTCGACACCTTCCTGAACGCCGGCGCGGCCGACGCGGTCATCGTCGCCACCCGCCACTACCACCATCCGTCGATCGCCGCCCGCTGCTTCGCGAGCGGCCTGCACGTACTGACCGAGAAGCCGGCCGGGGTGTACACGAAGCAGGTGCGGGAGATGAACCGGGCCGCGGCGGACAGCGGCAAGGTCTTCGCCATCATGTACAACCAGCGGACCGACCCGCTCTACCGCAGGCTGAAGGAGATGATCGAAGGCGGCGAGCTTGGCGAGATCAAGCGCACCAACTGGATCATCACCTCCTGGTACCGCCCGCAGAGCTACTACGATCTCGGTGACTGGCGCGCGACATGGGCCGGCGAGGGTGGCGGCGTGCTGATCAACCAGGCGCCGCACCAGCTCGACCTGTGGCAGTGGTGCTGCGGGATGCCCGAGCGGCTGCGGGCGTTCTGCTACTTCGGCAAGCACCACGACATTGAGGCGGAGGATGACGTCACGGCCTTCGTCGAGTACCCGAACGGCGCCACCGGCGTGTTCGTGACCTCCACGGGCGACGCTCCGGGATCGAACCGCCTGGAGGTGACCGGCGACAACGGCAAGATCGTGGTCGAGGACGGCCGGCTCACCTTCTGGAGGCTTGATGTGCCGGAGCCGCGGTTCAGGCGCGAGCATCGGACCGGGTCCGATCAACCGGGGCACACCCGGGTGGACATCCCGGTCGACGGCGAGACGACCGGGCACATCGGCATCATGCGCAACTTCGTCGATGCCATCACGGACGGAGCCGACCTGCTCGCCCCGGGCGAGCAGGGGATCCGGGGACTGTCGATTTCCAACGCCATGCACCTGTCGGCGTGGCTCGACGACTGGGTGCCGGTGCCGCCGGACGAGGACCTGTTCTTCGAGCAACTGCAGGAGCGAAGCACGGCATCCGCCGCCGGCTCCTGAGGCGGACAGGGTTCGATCAGGGCGAGTCGGAACGCTCCCCGAGGACCGCAGCGCTGCCCGGGATTTCCGCCAGCAGTCCGTGCAGCGCCTGCGCGGCAGCGCCGAACCGGTCCGCCTTGGACTGGAGCGGGCGCCCCGGCGCCGGCTTCAGGTGCGGTTCGAGCGTGAGGTAGCCGGCAAAGCCGTCCGCGAACGCTTCGGTCAGGATGCGCGCCACGTCGCCCGCGCCCTGGCCGGCCGGGACCACGGTACCGTCCGGCAGCGCGTCCTTGACGTGGAAGTAGCCGAGGTACGGCTTGAGCTTCACCCAGCAGTCCTGGTAAGGCCGCTCCCCGCACTGTACGAAGTTGGAGAAGTCGAAGGTGCAGACCAGCGACGGCGAGTCGATCGACGCGAGCAGATCCAGCACCCGGTCGCCGGTCTCGCCGTAGATGTTCCGTTCGTTCTCGTGCGCCAGCCTGGTCGGCGTCGCCGCCGCCACTTCGGTCATGCGCCCGAACCAGTCGAGGACCTGGGTGCGGTGCGCCGCCGCGTCTTCGCCTTCGGGCGGATAGAAGGAGAACACCCGGATGTAAGGCGCCTCCAGGATCTCCGCGTACTCCAGGGCGCGGTGCAGGCCGTCGAGCTGCTCCTGGAAGTCGCCGTTGAGCGGAAACTTGCCGAGCGGCGAGCCGACCGCGGAGAAGCCGATGCCGCGATCGGCCGCCCGCCGCTTGATGTCGCGGACCTCGCCGGCGCGGAGCGCCAGCACGTTCCGTCCCCAGGCGCCGCGGAGCTCGATGTTGTCCACGTCGTTCCGTCCGAGCTCCCGGATCTGGACGTCCGGATCGTCGTCGATCTCGTCCGCAAAGGCGCTGATCATGTTCATCGTCTCCCCAGATAGCCGCGCCCGGGGCGACGCGGTCAAGAGGTGCCCGCTCCCCGGTCAGCCCGGCACTGCCGCAGCTCCTTCGGCAGCGACCCCAGGGCGGCCAGCGTGAGCAGCAGCGCCCCGGCGACCATGAACAGCCCCAGCGTCCTCACGGGTCCGATCAGGAGCGCCCCGGCCGCCAGCGCGGCGACTGCGCCGGCGGTGGTCCCCTCCGCCACCCCACCGAACAGCATCCGCGCTCCCGTCAGGCCGGGACTGCCGGCGCCGTCCCGCTCGACGGCGCGCAGCGGAGGTCGCTCCGAGGTTCAGCCATAGGTACTACCGGTGCGGCCCATGCCCATCGATGTCAAGGAGCCCGTCGCGCGCGACGGGCTCCTTGACTGACGGTCGCCGGACGGGACAGGCTCACTACATTACCCCCGCCGCGGTACAGGGAGTCGCACCGGATGCTGCCGACCGCCGAACAATCGCCTGCGAAGCCGACGTTCGAAGAGTGGCGAATGTCCTTGGCGAAGCGGTTCCGGCGGGACCGGGCGTTCCTGCTCATGCTGGCCCCGGTGATCGCCTTCTTCGTCATTTTCCACTACGTGCCCATGTACGGGGCGCTGATCGCCTTCAAGGAGGTGGCGCCCGGAAAGGGATATATGGCGGGAAAGTGGATCTGGTTCGCCAATTTCGAGCTGTTCTTCAGTTCGATATTCTTCTGGCGTCTGCTCCGCAACACGTTCGTGCTGAGCTTCTATTCCATCCTGTTCGGGTTCCCGATTCCGATCCTGTTCGCGCTGGCTCTGAACGGCATTCGAACGCCGTACTACAAGCGCTTCGTGCAGTCGGCATCCTACCTGCCGCACTTCATATCGACCGTGATCGTGGTCGGCATGATGGTCAATTTCCTGTCGCCGGTGAACGGCGTCGTCAATCAGATCATCAAGTCGTTCGGCGGCTCACCGCTCCATTTCTTCAACAGCGTGCGCTGGTTCCGGCCGCTGTACGTGGGCTCGGAGGTGTGGCAGAGCTTCGGCTGGGGATCGATCATCTACCTGGCGGCGCTGACCGGCATCAACCCGGAGCTGTACGAAGCGGCCACCGTCGACGGCGCCTCGCGCCTGCAGCGGATGTGGCACATCGATCTGCCGGGCATCCTGCCGACCATCATGATCCTGCTGATCCTGCGGATGGGCGGCATCCTGGCCGTGGGGTTCGAGAGGATCATCCTCATGTACAACCCGGCCACCTACGGGGTCGCCGACGTCATCCAGACCTACGTGTACCGCCGGGGCGTGCTGCAGGCCGACGTGAGCTTCGCCACCGCGGTCGGCCTGTTCAATTCGACGATCAACCTGATCTTCCTGGTCGCCTTCAACCGATTCAGCAGGCGCATCACGGAGATCTCGCTATGGTAGCTGCGCGGCGCGGCTCCGACCTGGCCTTCGACGGCCTGATCCTCCTGATCTGCCTGGTCGCCGTGGCGGTGGCGCTGTATCCATTCATCTACGTGCTGTCGGTCTCCATCAGCGATGCGGAGGAGTTCTTCAAGGGGAAGGTGTGGATCTTCCCGGCCGGATTGTCGCTCAAGGCCTACGCGATCGTCCTCGACAACCCCGGCGTGTGGCGCTCCTACTACAACACCGTGTGGTACGTCGTGGTCGGCACCGGCGTCAACATCACCCTGACGATTCTGGCCGCGTACCCGCTGTCCCGCCGGGAACTGCTGGGCAAGAACGTCTTCATCATCCTGATGGTGCTGACCGTCTACTTCTCCGGCGGCCTGATACCGTTCTACCGGCTGGTGAAGGAGATCGGGCTGTTCAACACCCGCTGGGCGCTGGTGCTGCCGACCGCCGTCTCGTTCCTCTACATCATCATCCTGCGCACCTTCTTCAGGTCGCTTCCCGACGAGCTGGAAGACGCTGCGATCGTCGATGGCGCAGGCCCGGCGACCGTGCTGGTGCGCATCGCGCTGCCGCTGTCGAAGGCGGCGCTGGCGACGCTCGTGCTGTTCTACGCCGTCGGGCACTGGCAGGCGTTCTTTCACGCCATCCTGTTCATCACCAAGCAGGATCTGCATCCGCTGCAAGTGTATCTGCGGCGCGTGGTGATCATGAACGACCCGGCGCTGATCGACTCGGTCGATGAATGGGTGCGGCACGTCAACACGTCGGCGATCTACGAGCAGCTCAAGTACGCCTTGATCATCGTGTCGATCCTGCCCATCATCTGCCTCTACCCGTTCCTGCAGAAGTATTTCGTGAAGGGCGCGATGATCGGCGCCCTGAAGGCGTGACATGCGCCGCCCATCCACCGAGGCAAGGAGGTGATGGAAGCGACCGAATCAGGAATTCAGCAACACTTTGATAGTGCGAAAAGCACAAGGAGCGATCCATGAAAACGCGTTCGATCTGTGCGCTACTGGTCGTCGTTGCAGCGTTTGGCTATGCCGCCGGCACGGAGGATCAGGCGGCGATGCCCGAGCCGGTCGAGGTCTCCATCATGACGGTGGACAACTACTACGCGCCGGCACCGTATTCGAACGGTCTGTCGATCGTCGAGGCATACCGTGAGATGGCCGAACAACGGTTGGGGTTTCCGATCGTCTTCGAGTTCATCACCTACACCTGGGCGAACTACGATGAGCAGAAGGAGATCGTGCTGGCCTCCGGCTCCGATCTGCCCTGGTTCATCTGGAACGTGCAGGATCATCAGAAGTGGGGTGAGGCCGGCATTCTGGTCGACCTGCTGCCGCTGATCGAGGAGCACGCGCCGAACATGCGGGCCGAGATGGCGGAGCGCCCCATCCTCAAGGCGGTCCCCATGACGCCGAACGGGAAGATGTACGGCTACGCGATGGTCAGCCCGCCGCAGTACATCAACGGCGGCGGCGTGAACATCCGCAAGGACTGGCTGGACAAGATCGGCATGGAGCCCCCAACCACGTCGATGGACTTGCTGGAGGCGTTGCGCGCCTTCCGCGCCAACGACGTCAACGGAGACGGCGAGCAGAACGAGCTGCTGATCTCCGTGAACACGTCGCAGCACCTGACCATGGGCGCCTGGTACGGCCTGCAGCTCTGGCGGTCCGGCGGCTTCCAGGCCGACAGCGACGGCACGGTCTCCTACGCCTGGATCTCGCCGCGGGCCAAGGAGTACCTGCAGATGGTCCGGGACCTGTACACCGAGGGCATCCTGGACCCGGATTTTCTGCAGATGAACACGGAGAAGTTCGTCGCGCGCATGAACAGCAACCTGGGAGGCGCTACCATCGGCTACATGGGCACCGCCGCGTCCTACAACGAGACGTACGACCCGGCTCCGGGAGCGGAGCTGATCAGCCTGCCGGTCCTGATCGGGCCGCATGGGGATCAGTTCATGGAGCTTGCCCCCGGCGTGGACATCCCGACCTCGATCTCGCGCGACGCCGACCCGGTGACCGCGATCATCATCTACGACACGGCGCGCAGTCCCGAGGGCGGCGTCAACAACATGTGGGGAGTCGAGGGCGAGACCTGGGAGTGGGGCGAAGACGGAAAGCGGACCTGGACCGACAAGCTCATCAACAATCCCGATGGCCTCAGCACCGGGCAGGCGTTCAGCGCCATGGGCGGCCGCCGCAACTTCCTGCGCGGTCACTCCTACGACAGTTGGGAGGCGGCTTGGTCGTCCGACCGCTTTGCGCCGATGCGCGCGGCGCGGCCCTTCCACCGCGTGGACATTCCGTTCACCGAGGGGCTGCAGACGGATCTGGAGGATCTCTCCGTGGTCGCCCGCTACATGCCCGACATCCAGACCTACGTCGACGAGAACACCACCAAGTTCATGATCGGCGAGCAAAGCATGGACAAGTGGGACGAGTTCGTGGCGACCGTGCAGGAGCTCGGCATCGACCACATCATCGCCGTACGCCAGAAGCAGGCCGATCGCTTCATCGACGTCGTCGGCGACAGGTATCCGTGGCGGTAGGCGACGCCACCGCCGCGCGGTAGCCTCGGGCGATGGTTCCCTTCGCGGGGGACCATCGCCCAATTTCCATGCGATTATCCCACGCTCCCGACGCCGTATGCATCCGCCACTGGCGGCACGCCGCGGACGGGTTCCGGACGCTCGGCTACCCGTTCCGATGCGAGGGGGGCTCCTACGACCTCTACCTGCGGCAGACCGGGTACTGGCCGTCGATCTACTCGCTGGTCCGCGTGCGCGTCGATGACGGACCCTGGGTCGAGTACCAGAAGTACCGGATGCTCTCCGAGGGCGACCCCAACAGCCCCGCCATCCTCACCGGCCGGCGGTCCCCGGCCGGCACCATGGCCGGCGATGCGGCCGAGCAGGCGCACGGCGGCGACTGGTGCATGGTGATGCGCGCCGAGCTGGCGGCCGGGGAGCACACGGTATGGGTCCACCAGCCCATGGAGCCGGGGTACTGTCCGCTCTTCCTGTTCGACCACGTGGAGCTGCGCCCGACGGCGACCACGGCGACCGACTGGCGGTGGGGCGTAAGCGAAGGCTACCGGTCGGGGCTTGCCGGCAATCGGGAGATTCGCGCCGCGTTGCGCACCGCCGACGAGGCCAGGCGCTATCAGGAGCGGGTGCGGGCCAACTTCGACCGGACCGTCGGACCGATGCCGGAACGTGGGGAGCTTGTCAGCCGGACGACCGGCGTCACGCGTCGCGCGGGCTTCGCCATCGAACGGCTCTGGTTCCAGAGCCGGCCGGGATTCTACGTGACGGCCAATCTGTATCTGCCGGATCACATCGTCGCTCCGCTGCCGGCCGTCCTGTACCTGCCCGGCCACTCCCCGAACGGCAAGGCGAACGAGCCATACCAGATCATCTGCCAGTGCCTGGCTCGCAAGGGCTACGCGGTGCTCAACATCGACCCGGTCGGTCAGGGGGAGCGCGGGCCGTACTACGCGCCCGGCAACAACCACGAGTGCCAGGGCATTCAGGGATTTCTGCCGCGCGACCTCAATCCCAAGTACTTCATCTGGGACGGGGTGCGGGCGATCGACTACCTGCAGGGGCGTCCCGAGGTGGACGGCACCCGCATCGCGGTGACCGGCATCTCCGGCGGCGGCGTGCAGACCATGCTGCTCGCTTCCTACGACCGCCGTGTCAGAGGGGCCGTGGCCATGGGCTCCGTGGTGCAGATGGAGTGCCTGCTGTGGAGCAGCTACGACCCGGACGGCACCTTCGACGACGGCATCAGGGAGCACGGATGCACCACCGCGGACCTGGTCGCGTGCATAGCTCCGCGCGGATTCGTGATCCAGAACGGCGAGCACGATCCGGGATTCCCGGTTGGCAGCGGGTATCGCGTCTACCAGGATGTGAAGCAGGTATGGGCGGCGTTCGGGGCGGCGGACCAGCTCGCGTGCGAGGCCCCCGACGCCGGTCATGAGATCAACCGCGCGATGCGGCGCAACGTGTATCGGTGGTTGAACCGGTGGCTCGACAACGAGGTCGCCGGCCTGGACGATCCGCCCGTCGAGGTGCTGGACGAGCGGGCCCTGCAGGTCACGGCGTCAGGGCTGGTGGACACCGACTTCGCCGATGCGGAGTCGGTGTGGAGCCTGCGCAAGGCCATCGTCGAGCGGCAGATCGGCGCGCTCGAGCGGTGCCGCCAGGAAGCGCTGGCGTCTCCTGCCCGGGCGCGGAGCTACGCCGCGGCGGTTCGCGACGCCGTGCGCCGTGTCTTGAAGATCGATTCCCCGAGCCGTGACTGCGACGACGCGGTGCGTGTCGCGGGCGACCGTGCCCCGGAGGGCGACCGTGCCCCCGGACCGGCAGACCGCATCTGGTTCGATACGGAGCCGCCGATGCGGATATCGGCGGATCTCTGGCTACCGGGGGTCCGGGACCCAGCCGGCGTTGCGGAGCGCGCTCCGGCCCTCGTGTACCTGAACCAGTGGTCCACCGGTCCGGCCGCGGAGTGGCTGGGGCCGGTGCTGCGCGTAGGGTGGGCGGTGCTGGCCGTGCATGCGCGCCGCAACCGCGTCGAGCGTGGTACGTCGGCCGTCTACGCCGGCCGGTACCCGCTGGCCATGAAGGCGGCCGACCTGCTGCGAGGCGCCGAGGTGCTGCGCGCCTGCGACGGCATCGATCCCGAGCGGCTGATCTACGTGGGCGCGGACGGCCATGGCGGCATCGCCGCCCTGTTCGCGGCGCTGCTCGATGAGCGGGCCTGCGGCGCCGCAGCCTGTACGCTGCTGGCGTCGTTTCAGGAGTTCCTGTTCGACAAGGCGTGCCGCGTACCGGACTGCGCGGAGATCGCTTTCCTTCCGGGCGCCTTGGAGGGTTTCGACATCCCCGACCTGGCCGCGGCCCTGGCGCCGCGGCCCCTGCTGCTCATGGGCGCCCGCCGCGGCGAGCTTGGCTGTGCCGGTCGTCTGTACGCGACCATGGAAGCGGGCGACCGCCACACCCCTGGCCCGGATCTGTCCGAGCTTCCGGCCGATGTCCTGTGCCGATGGCTGGATCGGCTGGACCGTTGAAGGTGCCGGCGGGCCCCGGCGGCCGTACCGAGCGAACGCTGTGGCCGGACGTGCCGGAGCTGTTTCTGGACGGTCGGCTGATCGATACGGCCAGCGGCCTCGAGGCGGTTGCCCACGCCGCGGAGCCGGTAGCGGCGTCGTCGGATGCCGGCGGTCAGCCGGTGCACGATGCAGTCGCCTGCCGTCCGGCCGGACCGGTGGCGATTCGAGCCGATGACCGCGATCGGCTGGGGACCGAGATCGTCACGGCCACCGCCGGCCAATACGCGGCCGCCTCCCTGGCGCTGCTGGCGGTGATCGATACCGCCTGCGGTCGCATCGAGGCGCAGTGGGCCACGAGCACGGACGGGCGAACCTGGCGCCGGCCGTTTCGCCGGCCGCTGTTCGCGATCGATGGGTATACCCGGGTCGAGGATGCGCTGCACGATGCCGCGACGTTGCCCTATCCGCGGGCAGGGCGGGGGAGCATCCTGTTTTCCTGCCGGCCGGCGCATGGCCGCCGTCCCGGGCCCAGGGCCTATCGCCTGCGCCGCGACGGCTGGCTGTCCCTGGACGCCGGCAGTCATCGCGGCACCCTGGTCACCAGGCCGATGCGGTGGCCGGGGACGGCCGCTTCGGGTGGCGATCCGTGGCTTGCCGTCAACGCCCGCGTGCGCCGTGGCGGGACGATGGTCGTCCGGGTTCTCGACGAACATGGCGCGGCTTGGCCCGGGCTCAGCCGGCGCGGCATCGACGGCAGCGATCGCATCGGGGCCGACTCGACCGTGCTGCCGGTGACCTGGAACGGGCGCCGGGGAACCGGACACCTGGACATGACCGGGAAGACGGTGCGGCTGCGCTTCGACATGACCAACGCATCGCTATTCTCATTCTGTGTGTACCAAAGGAGGCAGTGAGGATGTACGGAGATAGAGAGCGGCTGGACATCAAGCCGGATTGCCCGCAGCTCTTCGTGGACGATTACTTGATCGACACCATGAGCGGCGTCACGCCGGTGCTACATCAGCCGGAGAAGGTGTCGCCGGAGCGCGCTGCCGAGGTGCGTGCGACCCCCGCGGTACCCGGCGGTGTGGTGACCCCCCAGGAGCTGGGGCACTACTCCTTCCCGGCGCTCCAGCACACGGGCGAGGCGGGCCGCACGACCGATCCGCCGACCTGGACCTTTTCGCCCCAGGACATTCCCGGTATGTACGATCCCCGCACCCCCACGCGCCGGCCGATCCACGTGCGCTTCTGCTGGGAGGCCAAGGGCGAGGGAGGCTACGGACTGCACCGGGCGGTGAGCTACGACGGCGCCACCTGGGGCCCTTGGCAGCTCGTGTGGCCGCGGCTGAACGACGGTCCCGGCGAATGCCACTCCCTGTTCTGGGACTTCCGCAAGAAGTGTCTGGTGGACATGGTGCGGATGGGCAGCAACTACCCGCACGGGCGCACCATGGGTCGGGGCGAGAGCCCGGACTTCGGCCTGCACTGGACGCCGCCGGTGCGGGTGCTGACCGAGGACGGGGACGATCCGGAGGACGTGCAGGTCTACAACGTCGAGGCGGGCATTTACGCCGGGATCTACCTGGCGGTCGTGCACCTCTACCACACCGAGTCGGGACTCTGCTTTCCGCAGCTCGCCACCAGCCGCGACGGGTACCGGTTCTCCCGTTCGTTCCGCCAGCCGTTTCTGCCGCTGGGCGCCGAGGGCGGACCGGAGGGCGGCATGATCTGGTGCGGGTATCCGGCATTCGAAGGCGAGCGGCTCCGCCTCGCCTATACCGCCTATCGCGAGACCCACAGCATGGCGATCGTCTCCCCCTCGGTCGAGGGAGCCGCCTACCTGCGCAAGGACGGCTTCGTGTCGCTCGACGCGGCCGATCACCTGGGGACCGTGGTCACCCGGCCGTTCCGCTGCCCGGCGCGCGATACCTTCCCGCTGAGCGGAACGCTGTCGCTGTTCGTCAACGCGGCGGTGCGGAACGGAGGCGAGCTGCGCGTCAGCATCCTCGACCAGCACGGCGCGTGCATCGTCGCGCGCGAGAAGCTGCCGCTGGACGCCGCCCACGCCGACGTCATCACCGGCGATCATCTGCATAAGCTGGTGAGCTGGAAGGGCGTGAGCGACGTCGCGGCGCTCAACGTCTACGCGCGGGCGATCCGTATCCGCTTCGACATGACCGACGCGTCGCTCTACTCGTTCGGGTTCCACGAGTACCACGGCACGGCGGACAAGCCGGTGCTGCGCGTGCAAGACACGACGATCCAGGAGGAGTGAGGGCGCCGTGGGCGGCGTGAGGGGCGCCGTGGGCGGTGTGAGGGCACCGTGGGCGGTGTAGAGGACGCCGTGAACGGCACGGTGGCGGCCGTATTCACCGGCGTCGACTCCCAGGTCCGCCGGACGGCCACCGGGTATCTGCGCGCCTGCCTGCACGAGATCGGCTGCACGCTCAGGACGGGACGCGGCGCTGCCGAAACGCAGGCCGTCATCCACTGCCGGGTGTCCGCCGACGGCGACGGGGACAGGGCAGATGGCCGCCGGCTCCTACCGGATCCGGCGCGGGAGGCATACGAGATCGCCGCATCGGCGACCGCGGCCGGGCGCACGGTCACGGTCAGCTCGCCCACCTCTCGCGGCGTGCTGTACGGGGTCTGCCGCCTCGTGGAGGAGATCCGCCGGCGCCGCACCCTGCCACACTCGTTCCGCGTGCGGACGGCGCCGGAGCTGGCCATCCGCGAATGGAGCACGTTGATGCTCCAGGGAGGATTCAACCTGCCGACCGGCGGCGCGTTCGATCGTCCTCTGTCGGAATTGGAAGAGGCCGTGGACCGGGTGATCGATCGGGCGCCGTTCTACGGCATCAATCGGCTGCAGCTCCCGGGGCGTCCCGGCGAAGGTATGGACATCGACTGGCTCATCCCGTACCGCTTTCTCCCCCGCATCGGCAGGACCGATACGCCGGCGCTGCGCGAGCGGCGTGACATGCTGCGCCGCATCGCCGCGCGGGCGCATGCGCACGGACTCGAGCTGCTCGTATGGGACCACGAACTGGTGTTCCCACCGGAGATCGTGGCGAGCTATCCCGAGTGCGGGGGAACGGAATTCCCGGTGTGCTTCTCCAAGCCGTTCTGGGACGACTTCATCGCCGGCAAGCTGGAGGAGTTCTTCCGGCTGGTGCCGGAGGTGGACGGCGTCAACCTGACGTTCGAGGAGACGCTGCGCGGCTACAACATCCTGCGCGACGTAGGGTGCCGCTGCCACGCGTGCCGGACGACGTCCGTGGCCGACAAGCTGAGCCGGGTGTTCGACGTCTTTCAGCGGGTGTGCACGCGGCTGGGCAGGCTGCTCGAGGCCAGAACCTACGCCCTGGAACGGGAGCGGCAGGCCGATATGATCGCGGCCGCCGGGCGCCTCACGGACGCCGTGGTGATGACCAAGTACACGCCGGCGGACTTTCGCGGCGTGGACTACCCGCACAACCCGTTGATCGGGATGTTCCCGGCCGTCCCGCAGATCGTGGAGTTCACCCTGACGCCGGAGTGCAACGGCTTCGGCTACCTGCCGGCGCTGCTCGGCGACTTCTACCGCGATCGGATCGCGTATGCGCGCCGGCGCGGCGCGGCAGGCTGCGTCGGCCGGGTCGACTACCACCTGCAGAACTCGCACGCGGCGTTCTTCACCGCCGGACCGCCGGTGCTCACCTTCGATACCGAGAACGAATTCAACGTGCACCTGTTCAGCCGGCTGCTGTGGGACCCAGGGGCCGATACGGACACATTGTGGCGCGAATGGGCGGCGGCGCGGTACGGGGAAGGGGCGCCCGATCTGCTGGCCGCGCCGCTGCGCAGCACCCGCGCCATCACGCAGGGCATATACTACGTGAAGGGCCTGCACGCTCTCAGCCAACTGGACCAGATCGCGGACCTGGAGCAGATCACGTGGGAGATCGACGACAACTTCCTGCGCCGCTTCAACCCGGGCGAGCCCGCCATCGAGCGGCTCACCGCCGAGCTGCTCGACCCCGCGGAGGAGACCATCCGAGAGGTGCTCGCGGAAAAGGACCGCGCGGTGGCGCTGGCGGCCGCGGCGTGCCGTGACGTCGAGCGCGCGGCGGATGCGCTGCCTGGGGCGGACATGCGGCGCCTGCAGCGCAGGTTCGCGCTGCTCCACGATACCGCGCGGCTCTGGCGATGGATCGCCGAGTGCTACTTCCGCCTGCGGGCGGCAGTGCGCGGCACGATCCCTCCGGAGAGCAATCAGCCGGCCCTGGACGGCGCCCTGCTGGGCATGATCGAGCAGGCGGTCGGCATGGAGGACCGTCATGGCACGGTGTATCCGGTGTACAACGCCTGCCGCGGCATTACCGCGTACCGGTTCGTGCTGGAGGTCGTCCACGTACGCGCCGGCTGGTCGGCGGACGGCGCGGACGATCTGTGGTACGAACTGGTCGAAGCGGCGAAGCGCCGGCGCCATGCTCCGTCAGGTACGGTCATTGCGGATGCGGCCGTCACCGAGCTCGAGCTCGCCGGACGATGGCTCCGCGTGACCGGCGGTGAAGGATCGACCGCCCACTATCCGCTGCCGATGGACGCTGCGCCCATGCGGCTCCAGGACCTGGGCTCAAGCACGCTTGGCGTGCGCAGGGGCAGGCGGGCGCTGCACCTGAACGTCGTGGAGGGGCACTGATGGATTCCGATGGTTCTCGGCAGGGGCTGCGCGGCGCCCTCCAGGTGGTACGGCGTGGCGCTGAGCTCGTCGTGGACGGCGGCAGCTTCGAGTACCGGTTCCGCGACGGGCTGCTGGCAGCCGCGGCAGTCGACGACGGCGGGGATCGGATCGGCGTGGGGCCCGCGGGCGGACCGGCTCTGGTGGCATATGAGCTGGTGGACGAACGGCGCGGATCGACGCTCCCGCGGCTGGACGGCGCCGAGACCGCCGTATCGAAAGAGGCGCCGGACGAGGTGTGCTTCACCGTGCGGGGCCGGCTCGCCTTCGAGGACGGCTCGACGCCGGTCGACGTCGAGCAGTCGATCCGGGTGTTCGATTGCGGCGTGCTGTTCTGCGACCTCCATCTGTGGGTCAGGCCCGGCGAGTCGCTGCTGATCACCAGAGCCTCGGTGACGCTGCGCTTGGCGGGAGTGCTCGCGAGCCTCGGCAAGTACCGGTGGGGCTACGACCGCCCGGTGCCCGATCCCGGCGTGGAGATGGAGCGGCCCGTCCTCTACCTGCCGGCCGACCGGACAGTCGACGAGACGGGCACCTTCTATCCGTACCTGGACGTGGCGTGGTCGGTGCGGGAGCACGCGGCGTTCACCAACCGGGCCGGCTTCGTGCTGGAGGAGGGCAGACCGTTCGGGACCGACCATCCCGCGGCGTTCGGGCACTCCTTCGGCCGGCGCGAGGGGGACTCGATCGCCTATCGCTGGCACCTCTACCGCGGCAAGCCGCTTCAGGTCACGGCTCCGTACGCCTACGCGAACCGGTGGGGGCTGTCGCTGGCCGGCCCGCGCAACAACGAGCGCGGGCGGCGTGAGGCGAAGAACAGCCTGATCGGCGCGCGGATCTATACCTGGCAGAACGACGGGGTCGGGCATGGCCGCATGGGCGAGCAGGCGTGGTATCCGCGCGACCGGGACATCGACGCCATGGCGGCCAAGGGCGCCAATGTCGTGCTCCTGCACACCGGCTGGATGGATGCCGGCGGCGAAGGTGCGGGTTGGGAGGGGAACTACGTCGTCGCGGACCGCACGGAGCTGCGGCGGGTGGTCGCGAGGGCACATCGCGCCGGCATGCGGGTGGGGCTGTACATCCGCGGCCTGGAGTACTACGCGCTCGATCGGGATACCGGGTGGTTCACGGACTTCCTGACGCCCGACCTCGACGGCGTATACGTGGACTGGTCATCGTTCCTCTATCAGCCGCACCGGTATCTGCCCGCCTCGGTCCCCGTGTACGGGGAGAAGCTGCAGCACCGGCAGAACAGCACGCGCCGCGCGCATGCCTTCACCCATTTCCTGTACACGCGAAAACTCCGCCAACTGGTCGGCCAGGACGGCTTCCTCATCGGCCATCCGGGCTGCCAGCACAAGGAGTACTCCGGGTTCGCGCTTGGCTATTTCGACGCGATGCTGACCGGCGAGAGCGCGGGCACGACCTTCCTGAACAGCCCCGAGCAGCACGTCTACTACGGCGCACACTCGGCGTGCGGGGCGCTGGCATGGACGAACACCCATCCGGTGACACGGGGTCCGAAGGCGACCGCCTATGAAGCCGCATTCGGAACCGGCCCGCAGATCGTCCTGGGCAGCCGCTATCCACTCGATCCGGACGACGAGCGCAACCAGTTCATGATGCCGCTCTGGCAGCTCCTGTCGAGCTCCGACCTGGCCAGCGCAACGCTCTACGTCCCGCTGGCGTACGGGAGGAAGGTCCTGGATTCCCCGCCGGGGCTGCACTTCGCGCTCTACCACCTGGCCGACGGCAGCCTGCTGCTCACCGGCGCCAACCTGACCGAGCGTCCGCTCGCAGGTGAGCTCCGCATCGACGTGCAGGCGCTGGGCACCACGGGAGCCGGGCAGGTGACCGAGCTGCGCCCGGACCTCGACGGGGACGGCCCGATGCAAGAGGTAGCGGCCGGGTCCAGCACGGGTACGATTTCCGTAGCGGAAATGCAGCCGCTGGAGGTCCGGGGCTACCGCGTGGAGTGGGGGAGCGACGACGCGTTGTGACGAGCCGCTGCGCGCGGCGGCGATCGCCGCGGCCGAGCCGCGTGCCGATGTGGTCTGCCTGGGCGGCTGGTGGCTGGACGCCACCGGGCCGCTTCGTCCGGCTATCACCCGCATCTCCGGGTGCGCCACTGTGACATCGCCTACGCCACGCTGGTCCTGCACGAACTGGACAACGTGTGGCCCGTCGGCCGGTTTCACGGCGCCGAGCAGGCCGCGCTCGCTTCCAGCCGCGTCACCGTCACCTGCATGGCGATGGGTCAGACCGCCGGCACCACCGCGGCGCTTGCGGCTCGGGCGGACGTTGCCGCGCGAGAGCTGGATGTGCCCGGGCACTAGCGCTGGCTAGCCGGCGACGGCGCCGTCATTCTGGAGCGCGCCAATGCGGTACGAGAGGTAGGCGACGCGATGGGTGCGGTGTCCATCGACGCCGGCCATTGACAGGCAGCGTACGATCGGATGCGGTTGATGTTGTTGACTGGAACGACACAAGCCCATATTATCGCTGTCGGAAATGGCCCCATCCCGGGCAATGAGAGACAAGCCTAATGATTCGAAACGACACGGATCTTGCGCATCGCCACGAGATGCGGCCGATTTCATGCTCTTGTTGCCCCGCGTTGTGCTCGGGCGGTGACTGGCCGTCCAACCTTGGCACTGATCTCTGTCTATGGCCGTCCACCAATTGCACCGCGTAGATTGTATCGTCAGTCCGGGTAACGCAGATTGACGCTCGTTCACTTCGCCGATCTTCATCTCGATAGCGCTTTCGCATCCACAAGTGCGACGGCCGCGGGAGCCAGGAAGCGAAGACAGGCGCTCCGCGACACACTCAACAGAATCATGGACCTCTCCATTCAGGTCGGAGCGAACGCTGTTCTTTGCGGAGGTGATCTGTACGAACACGATAGATTCACTCCGGATACCGCTGCGTTCCTGAAGTCCACATTCGAGCGAATCCACCCTATACGAGTCTTCGTTGCCCCGGGCAATCATGACTGGTACGGTCCCCAGAGTCTGTATCGCCAGGTCGAATGGAGTGACAATGTTCATATATTCGAAACCCAAGAGTTTCGGCCTGTGGCTCTGGATGGCGGGGTAACGTTATGGGGTGCCGCGCATGGTGCCCCAGCGGACACGACGGGATTCCTGGATTCCTTCGAAGTGCACGGAGATGGTATCCATCTCGCATTGTTTCATGGTTCAGAGAGGGCATGGTTCGCGGAGCAGGGCGGAAGCAAGGTGCTGCATGCCCCATTTGATGCTCGCCAAATCGCGGCGTCTGGATTGTGCCATGCGTTTCTCGGGCACTATCACCGTCCTCGCGACGACCGGCAGTTCACATATCCCGGAAACCCGGATCCGCTTGCCTTCGGAGAAGACGGTGTGAGGGGCGCAATTGTCGCCACTGTCAACGACGATGGAGCTATCGGGCGTAACCGAAGGGATGTCAGTATGACGCGGGTCTACGATCTGACTGTGGACATCTCAGGGTCTGTTAGCCAACAGGATGTTCGTGACCACATTCGCCTTGCGTTGGACAGGATCGCGGGGGTGTCGCCGAACCCAATCTATCGCTGCGTTCGAATGACTCTATGTGGAGAGCTGTCTCCCGATGTCGAATTGCGTCCGCGGGAACTCTCAGGATTCTGGCAAGGATTTGACTACGTCAGTGTAAGAGTGGGAGAAGTACAAATCGCTTACGACCTTCAGTTGATTTGTGAGGAGTCCACCGTTCGCGGAGAATTCGTTCGGGAGGTCCTGAGTCAGGACATCTCTGAGGAAGACAAGCGACGTACCATAGAGACAGGCCTAAGGGCGCTAGAAGGACGCAACGACCTGGAAGTGTCTTGAGGAATGTATATCCAGTGTATCCGAGCACACGCGTTCGGGCCGCTTGTTGACGAGATCCTTGAGCTCGCCCCGGGAATGACGGTGATTCACGGACCTAATGAGTCAGGGAAGTCAACCTGGCACGCAGCGCTCTATTGCGGCCTGTGTGGGATGAGGCGTGCGAGAGGCAGAGGAACGATAGAAGAGGCAGGTCTGCGAGATCGGCACCGACCATGGGGAGGTGAGGCGTGGGAAGTGTCGGCGACGGTTGAGCTGGCCGATGGTCGACGGATCGATCTGCACCATGACCTGGACAAGAAAGTCGGCAAGGCCGAGGACACAGACTTGGGCCGCGACTATTCCAATGAGGTCATACACGATGGGGCGTTGGACGGAGCGCGTTGGCTCGGGTTAGATCGCAAGTCGTTTCTAAACACTGCTTGCGTCCGTCAAGCGGACATTCGGTCAATCATGGAGGCAGCCGACGGGTTACAGGACGAGCTACAACGTGCAGCTACCACCGCTGGGGCGGACTCAACGGCGGCTTCTGCCTTGCAACGCTTGGAGATTTTTCGAAGGGAGCATGTCGGTCAAGATCGGGCGAATAGCAAGAAACCTCTTCGGGACGCCAAGGAGAGGTGCTTGCAAGCCTCGCGGGCCGTGGAAGGTGCTCGGGAAGGTCATTCAGCCTACCTTCGCCAATTGGAGGAGATCGAGCGCTTGCAAAGCGCGTCACGAGAGGCAGCAATGTCTCTGCGGTTGGTGGAGGCGGCGTGGGCTGCGGCCGAAGCTAGACGATGGGAGACGAATACCCAGCGGGCTCGTCAGCTCGTTGCACGGTATCCCCAGAAGCCACCGTCGAACGCAGAGGGGACTGAAGCGGTGGAGATTGTAAGTGTTGCTCTAAATCAGTGGGAGATACGTCCGGGCGCAGTCGATCTCCAGGGGGAGTCCTCGGAAGAGATCCGAAGAGAGCTTGAAAGACTTCCGCAGACACCTGAGGGGGACACCCGTGTTCACGGGGATGTGGCCAAAGATAGAGACGTGTATCGTATAGCTCAGTCAGCGCTGGACCGCCACGGTAAGGAGAGGCCGAAAGAGCCTCCTGTCGTCGATCTTCGTGGTCTAGATCCACGAAACGTTCACGTCCTATCTCGTGAGTTGGCGCTTGAGGAGCCGGCTATCGACCCTCGGATTGAGGAGCAATTCATCTCAGCGAAGAAGCGACTAGACGAATTCGTCATATCCACCGAGGAACGGCCATCGGGACAGGTCAGGCGTGTGCCTCGGTTGCTGCGGCCGATTGCACTAATGATTCGGGTGATATTGGCGCCGATCATCGCTGCATTCAGATTGATCAAAGGAATCCTCAACCAGTCAGCCCGGATCAGGGCCCTTGAGGCACAGCAGAAGACGCAATCTGACTTCAGAGACGCGGAAGCGCAACTCGGCAGTGCGAAATTCAAGCTTGAAGAGGTTCGTCGCCGGAGGGACGACGCCAGAGCGAGAGCGATGCGCCACGAACTGCCGTTGGAACCGTCGGAGTTAGACGAGCTCGCACAGCGGGGCGAGGAAGCAGACCGGTTGCGCCAGGACATGGAGCGCTGGAAGAAGCAGAACGACCAGTTGCGACTCGAGTTTGACGAAGCAGAGACGTCGTTTCGCGATATGTTGGCAGGACGTGGAGTGGTAGAGCGTCGCTCGGTGAGTGAAGGTTTGGCTCGGTATGAGAGCGAGTGCTCTGAGCGGGAGCAAGTGGCTCAGAAGGCATCCAGGAGACCGTACTTGGAGCGGGCATACCAGGATAGAAGACGTTCAGAGAGCCTTGCCGCCGACAGCGATCGACTGCGACGCGAAGCTAGTGCCGAGCTCCGCTCTGCGGCGACGGCTGTCGGCGTCACGGGTGATGTTGATGAGCAAATCGTCAGGAGCCTTCAAGCGTGGCAGCGTCGGCATCAGGAGGAGGTCCGAAAGTTGGACGTCGCCCATCGTGAGTGGGCGGTACTGGAGGGTCTGCTTAACGGCGGGACTTTGCAGAGTTTGGAAGACGAGTCGCAGAAGTATCGAACGCAAGCGGATGAGCTCGCTGTTGGTTTGAGTGAACGGGCGATCCGTAGCGTGAAACTTGAGCCCGATTTGGAAGCGCAGCTCGGTCGACAGCGAGCTGCGCTCGCGGTCGCGCGGCAAGCCCTTGCGGAGAGGAAGGGTGGCCTTGATCAGTTCGTGCACACGATGCCGAGCGTTGCAGAGTCAGAAGAGGAGCTGGAACGAGTCAAAGCAGAGCTTGATCGGGTCGAGAGCCTCGATAGCACTTTGACAAGAGCCGAGGAAACGCTGCGGACGGCACAAGAGAAGGTGTTTCGTACGTTAGCTCCTGTACTTCGGGACTTGATCAATCCTTGGCTCTCCGAAGTCACCTCAGGTCGCTACTTAGATGTGCGGATTGATGTGGAGTCGTTGTTAGTTAGGGTAACGGAAGACGGCAGAAGGTGGAGACAAGCGCATCTGCTTTCTCACGGAACCGCGGAACAGATTTATCTTCTATTGAGAGTGGCGATGGCGCGCCTGCTAACCCGTAAGGGAGAGACCTGTCCGCTTGTTCTTGATGACGTCACCGTTAACTGCGACTCGCGTCGGCGCAATCGAATGTTGAAAATACTTCACGGCATTAGCAGGGATCAGCAGGTTATCGTCTTCAGTCAAGAGCACGAAACTGGACAGTGGGCACGGAAATCCCTCACGGGACAGCGTGATCGCGTGGTCGAGCTGAGAGAAATACGCACCAACTGATGTAGGGCTGGCACGGCTGGCATCGGGGTAGCGGCCGCACCCAGTCGTGGCATGTCGCTCCCGGGTCTGGGATCTGGACCTCCGGATCGTCGTTGATCTCGAACAGGAAGCGGATCAGGTCCACGGCAGCGTCAGGTAGCCCGCCTGTTGACGCTCGGTCACGGGCCGCTGATCGCTGGGTAGCGCGCTAGCGTAACGGGCCGGCCATGCGGTGGGTATCACCAACGGTCGGGCCGTCGCTGGAAGGCTTCGTCAACTTCGGCTCGGGACTGCCGACCATGGGCAGGGTGCAGGGTGGCCTGGATCCGGTGCGCGCGGCGGCGCCCGCCGACGTTCCACTTGATAGTCCGGAGCGATTGAACCACCGCCAACGCCCGCTCGCGACTCGCGTCGGCCGTGATGACTGGGCCGTGACGACAGTCTTAGGTCGCCGGCCGCTGCCACGGCGCCGGCCGGGCCGATGCGGTGCGGGCTGCCGGCGACGCGCTGGGCGAGGCCTCAATCGGCACCAGCAACTGAAGCGTGTCTACTGGGAACGCTGCTGCTCGGAGTCGTCCGTTGGCTCTGGATCGCCTGCCGGCTCAAACGGATTCAGACAGGGTGCTCCGGTTGGGGCGATGTGATGCACGTTTCGCGTTACGACGGTCATTCCATGCACGAGTGCGGTGGCGGCGAGGAGGCCGTCGATGTCCGGGAGGGGGTCGGGGATGCCGAGCCGTCCCCACCGATCGGCCACCGCCGCATCCACGTCGACGATGCGATCCCTGAACCGAGCGCGTGTGCTATCGAGCCATGAGCGCAAGGCGATAGCGGAAGCCGGGTCACGACGCTCGACGCGCTCGGTGCCGCGTCGCAGTTCTCCCAACGTCAGGACGCTCAGGAAGAGCTCGTCAGGCGTGCGCTCCTCGATCCAGGAACGGACAAGCGGGCTCGCACGCTGGCGCTTGCGGAGCTCGGAGATCACATTGGTATCGACGAGGTACTTCACAGTTCAACGACGCGCGGCCCGGAGCGCGGCTGGTCGAAGTCGGCATCGTCTCCGACCGCGGGCATCGCGAGGAGATGATCGATGAAGCTCTCCGATCGTCGTCGATCGGGTTCTGCAGTGATCGCGTCCGCAGAGAGCGAGGGACTGAGGTCTGCGGCGTCCAGAGCCTTGGTGAGGGCCGAGTCCGCGGTATCCGTGAGCGGTTCCGCCCACTTCTTGAGACGCTTCATCGATTGCTCTGAAATGCGTATGATCGGCATCTCGCTACCTCCACCGTAGCCTGTTACAGAGTAACATGGAGTGTTCTCAAGGTCAACGGACATGAGCACTACGAGGTCGGAACGGCAAAGAAGGGGTTCGGATCCCCGGTTTGGTTCAACGTGGCCGCCAGCCAAAGGTATTTGTTCAATTCGCTCAGACGGGAACGCCAACTTTCAGCATAGAACTCGACATAGCGGTGGAAGCACGCCTCCGTCTCCTGCCTGACGCCTTCCAGATAACCCGGGAGCAGGAACCACGGCTGGTCGGTGTATTGGTTGAGGCCGCGCTGGGAGAGCTCCTCACGCGCCGTTCGGACCTTGCGGTACACGACCATGAAGGTACGGCGCAGCTTGTCGGCGTGATAACGCCCGCGATGCACGGTGAGGGCGTTGAACAACACGGCATCTCCCGGGGAGAGCACCATTCGCGCCGCGTTCGGCATCTCGTGGGAGCGGTTGTGCGCGCGATCGTCATCCACACAGATGTGACGTTCGGCGTCGGTGTAATCGCGGGCATGCGACCCCGGCACAAGCTCGAGGTCTTCACTGGGAACGAGCGCGATCTGGACCGACACGCCGATGCCGGTCTCCTTGTCGCGCGGATCGGGCCACTCTCCGATGCTGTCCTTGTGCCAGAAGCCGTCTTCATTCACTCCCGCCGGGTTGAAGTACAGACTCGTTGCGGAGAACAGAAACTCGTCCTCCAGCGCGGCCTCGACGGCTTTGATCAACCTCGGCTCGGCAACGGAGTCCAGCAGGTACGCCAGCTCGCCGGGCGATTCCCGGTGGTATTCGGGATGGTTGAGGTGGCGCATGTAGGTCGACTGAGGCCCGACCGGCGGGTTGTGCGTTTGAGGAGCACGCCGCCACTGCTCCAGTACGCGATTGCAGATGGCCAGTAGTCGTGCGACTCGCTCCTGGTCGTAGACGCCCCGGACGATGGCATACCCGTGCGTCCGGTAGTGACTGCGGATCTCTTCGTTCATCTGTATTCCCCCTTCATCGCAGTGTACAGGAAGTCTCCGGCTCCACGAAACCGACGCAGCTCGGGCTCACCGACGGATCAGGACGATCTGCTCGGGAGTGCGGCTCACCGTGTAGGTGGCGCCGGACGGCACGTCACGCCGGCAGGTCTGCGGGCACTTCCACGCGCTGTCCGGTCCGCGCGGACGCATAGCAGGCATCGATGACCTGCAGGACGCGCAGGGCGTCCTCGACCGTGAGCTGCGGCTCCGTTCCGATTTGCACACCGCGAATGAAGTCCTGAATCCAGTTGAACATCCACAGGCCGCCGCGGGTATATCCCGGCGGGCTGGGGGCCAGCGCGTACTTGAACGTCCTGTCTGGAGCGTCGCTCCACTCTGCAGAGGAACTGCTGACCTCCAGTCGGGGTGAGCCTATGGGTGTCCAGGTGGCCTCACCGTCCAGTCCGCGAAACACCATGCCGCTGTCATAGGGTCGCGTCGTGCTCTGCAGGTAGCCCGCGTGGATGGTGCCCATCGCGCCGTTGTGAAACTCGAGCGCGGCGGTTATCACGTCTTCGAGGGGCTCTTCGATGTGCCCGACCGGTCGTCCCATCATCGCCTGCACGGCCTTCACCTCGTCTCCCATGAGGAAGCGCATCACATCGATGCAGTGCCCCCCCAGCATGTGCAGCACGCCGCCACCTTCAGCTTCTCTGCTATACAGGAAACTCGACGGATCGCGAACCCCGGACCGTACCTGTCCGGTGATCAGACGGACTTCCAGATCGAGCGGCCTTCCCAGGACTCCCCGCTCGATGAGCCGCCTCAGGTCGCGGGCAACCGGGTTGAAGCGGTGCGGATAACCGGGCAGTACCTTCACTCGGTGCCGGCGTACGGCGCGCACCAACTCGGCGAGATCCGCGGAGGTTCTGGCGAACTGCTTCTCCATGTAGAAGTGCTTCCCCGCTTCGGCAAGCTTGACCCCCGCCCGTGGTACGTCGGCCGCCGGCAGGACCACCCAGGCGAGTTCGAAGTCTTCATGCTCGATGAGGTCGTCCACGTTCGTATAGATCCCGGCAGCCGGGTAGTGCCGGCGTGCCTCCTGCAGCCGCGCCGGGTCCGCCCCCTCGCAGAAGGCCACGATCTCCACGCCGGCGGTATGCTGCAGGGTGTGGAGGTACCCCGGACTCTGCGGGCCAAAGCTGCCGACGTGATCGTGGCGAAGTCCGACGATCGCGGTTCTCAGGATCCTGTCGCCATCCATCGATCGTTCTCGAAACCGCCCGTCCGCGAGCCTGGCAGGGAAGCGCTATTCAGCGAGCTTTGGCTCGCGCCACCGGTGCCGCCTCTGCCAGGCATCCCGGCTGACCCGATGCAGGCGCACGGAGCTGTCCTCGAGGGGCAGCTCAATCCGTTTGCCCCCTTGGAGATGTGACTCCAGGATCGCCACCGCGATCTCGACGCCGTGACGGGCCGTCTCCACCCCGCCGAGGGGCGGAGCGCCGGTGTCGAGCGCTCGCACGAGGTCGAGGATCAGGTTCGACGTGGGGCTCTGGCGTGGCGACGAGGGAAACTGCCGGGGCTGCCGGTCGCGAGCCTTGCCAGAACGCATGACCCAAGCTCCCGTGTCGTTGTAGGTACCCATCATGCCGCCTTCGCAGTGGGCCTGATACTCGTAGCCGTTGGTGTTCAACAGATAGAGAGTGACGCCGTTTGCGAAGAAGACGACACCGCTACCGCCGGGGTCCTCCCGATACACGTCGCCCTCGCGAGGCGGCACCGACCGCTGATTGCTGCCCTGAACCCACAGCGCCGGCGCGTCACCGTTCAGATATTGGGCCAAGTCTATCGTATGGCAGCCGTGGTCGAACAAGCCGGAAGCGTAGGTCATTACCAGGTTCTGGAGAGCCCCCAGCTCGCCGCCGCCGATGATCTCCCGCATCTTCCAGAAGCCGGGGTGGAAGCGACGCTGCGCGCCCATGTTGAACACGACACCGTTGAGCCGGCAGGCACGAGCCATGGCGTTGGCTTCGCCCAGGGAAGCGGCCATGCCTTTCTCGCAGTAGATCGCCTTCACCCCGTTCTCGGCGGCGTGGATCACGATATCGGCGTGGTGCTCGACGTGGGTGGCGACACTCACCATGTCGAGCTCTTCTCGGGCGATCATCTCCTTGTAGTCGGTGTACTGTCGCTTCCGATCCACCGAATACTTGGTCCCGAACGCTTCCATGAGGTCACGACGGAAGTCGGAGCACGCTACCAGATCGGTCCGGTCGCACGCCAGAAAGCCGCCGCCGTGGGAATAGGGAGGCACGAAGCCGGGGGTCCCGGCGACCTCATTGTCGATGAATCCACCCATTCGCCCGCATCCGATGACGGCCGCCCGGTATGTCGTCACGGCTGGTTGGTGGGACCGATTCGGTCGGCGGTGAGCTCGGGGACCATGTTGGCATCATAGTTAACAGGGGAAGGGATCCCGATGGCAACGGGCATGCCAAGCCGGACCATCCAGATTCAGCGCCGGATCAACCGGATCTGCGCAGCGGTGCGCCGCACCGTGTAGGTGGCTCCGGACGGGACCGTCGCGAACCGCGACACCAGGCCGTCCGGCCACTCGACGCGGAGCTCGTCGACGGGAGTTCCGGGGGTGTGGCCGGAACCCAAGCCGAAGTGCGCGGAGCGCTCCGAGCTGGTCAGGTAGCCGGTGCCGCCGAACATGGTGCGCACCTGCTCGGAGCCGCCGGTGGTGACGACAACCCGCGCGCCGAAGCCGTCCGGGGCCGTGGCGGGATCGCCGGTGGTGTCCAGGAACACGCGGAGCCAGCCGCCGGCGGCCGGTCGGCCGGGTTGAATCGCGTCGTTGCGCAGCAGGGCCGGCCTGCCCTGGTTGTTGAAGATGACGATGTCCTGGTCGCCGTCGTCGTCGTAGTCCAGGTGCACCATGCCGCGGCCCTGGCCGCGGTGCGCGAAGCTCGCCGGCCCCGTCCGGTCGGCGAACAGCGGCAGCTCGGGATCGAGCCGCCGCTCCATGTTCCCGAACAGCACGCTCCGTTGCTCCGCCCACTCCAAGACGCCTGCGCCGTTCGCCTCGTTCCAGCCGCCGGTGGCGGCGATGTCCAGCCGGCCGTCCAGATCGTGGTCGATCGCGACCGCCCCCCAGCCCCAGCCGCCACGCTTGACCTTGGCGTCGGCGGCGATCTCAGCGAACGTGCCGTCGCCCCGGTTGAGGTAGAGCTTGTTGCCGGTGCCGCCCGACTTGGGCGGCGGATGCGGGCTGTGGATGGAGGTGACGTACCAGTCCAGGGAACCGTCGCCGTCGAAGTCGCCGGCGGTGGCGCCCATGCCGTTCTCGTCCAGCCCGGCGCCGGCGGCCGCGGTCCGCTCCGCGAACGTGCCGTCGCCGCGGTTGACGTAGTAGCGGCTCATGCCGAAGTCGGCGGCCAGCAGCAGCTCCGGGTAGCGGTCGCCGTTCGCGTCCGCGAAGATCGGCGTGAACCCGCGCACCCCCCCGGCGGCCAGGCCCGCCGGACCGGTCACGTCGGTGAAGCGCGGCACGCCGTCGGCGACGCCGTCGTTGCGGAACAGAGTGTTGCCGTCTACCTCGCCCGACCAGGCGGCCACGAACAGGTCCAGGTCGCCGTCCAGGTCGTAGTCGCCGAAGGAACCGCCCATGCCCGACTCGATGCCCGCCGAGGTGGTCGCGACGCCGGCCGGGCGGCCGATCTCCGTGAAGCGGACCATCCCGTCCTCTCCGGTCGGGCCGTCGTTGCGGTACAGCAGGTGGAAGCCGGGCCGCGGCTCGCCGGCCGGCCCCAGGCTGGCGACGAACAGGTCCGGATCGCCGTCACCGTCGACGTCGCCGGCCGCCGCGCCCTGGCCGCGGTGCACACGTGCCACCCCGGCGGCCCTGGCGACCTCGGTGAAGGTGCCGTCACCGTCGTTGCGGTACAGCCGGTCGGGAGCGCCGCCGCCGGTGACCATGAACAGGTCCTGGTCACCGTCGCCGTCGAAGTCCAGCACCGCGCCGCCGCCGGACATGGCCGTGCGGCTCCACGACAGCGGAGCGTGCGCATGCCTCAGCCCGGTGGCCTGCGGGCAGAGCACCGGATCGCTCGGGCAGGTCGCGAACGGCGGCGGCGCGCCGGCCGCGGATGCGGTGACCAGGAGCAGCGCCAGCGCCGCCCCCGCCGCATGCGGCCTCACCGCTGGAAGCGGATGCGCGGGTCCAGCACGGCCAGCAGCAGATCGGAGATCAGGGTGCCGACCACCGTCAGGGCGGCCAGGATCATCACCACCGCGCCGGCCAGGAACATGTCCTGGTTGAGCAGGCCCTCCAGCATCAGCGGGCCGATGGTCGGGATGCTCACCACCGTCGCCACCAGGATCTCGCCCGAGAACACCGCCGGCAGGCGCCAGCTAATGCCGGCCACCCAGGGGTTGGCGGCCATGCGGATCGGATACTTGACCAGCAGGCGCATCTCCGGCACCCCCTTGGCGCGTGCGGTGGTCACGAACGGCATGCGGAGCTGGTCCAGCACGTTGGCGCGGATCACCCTGATCTCGCCGCCCAGCGCCTCCGCGCCCAGCACCACCAGCGGCACCCAGATGTGCGCAAGGAAGTCCAGGAACTTGGCGAAGTTGAACGGCTTGCCGATGAAATCGGGCGAGAACAGTCCGCCGGGTATGAAGTCGAACCAGCGGAACGCGGCGAATATCAGGATAAGCGCGAACAGGAAGTTGGGCACCGCCATCAGGAAGAAGGCGACGAAGCTGAACAGGTTGTCGAACAGCGAGTACTGCCGGATCGCCGCGCCCACGCCCACCGGCCAGGAGAGGGAGGAGGCGAGCAGGATGGTCAGTACCGAGATCACGGTGGTGAGGGCGATGCGGCCACTGATGAGAGTGCGCACCGGCTGTCGATAGGTGATGGAGAAGCCGAAGTCGCCGCGGATGAAGCGGCTGATCCAGCGGCCGTAGCGCAACGGCAGCGGCTCGCCGTATCCGTAGGAGACGCGCAGGTTCTCGGTCATCGCCTTGATCTCGTCGCCGGAGAACTCCTGTCCGGCCGCCTGCATGCGGCCGACGATGGTGGTGGCGATGTCGCCGGGCGGCAACTCGATGATGATGAACGACACGACCGACACCAGCCACAGCGTCGGGATCATGATCAGCAGGCGACGGGCGATGAAGGAGAGCATGCCGCGGCCCGTTACCGGTAGGGGTCGGCGGCGTCGCGCAAGCCGTCGCCCAGGAACTGGAAGGCCACCACGATCACGACCACCAGCAGCGCCGGCAGCAGCAGCCACGGCCGGGTGCTGATCGCTTGCACGTTCTGGGACCCTTGCAGCAGGATCCCCCAACTGATCGCCGGCTCGCGCAATCCCAGACCCAGGAAGCTGAGCGCCGTCTCCGCCAGGATCATGCCGGGGATGCGGTTCGAGCCCTCCACGATCAGGTGGCTGTAGAACGACGGCAGCATGTGCCGGAACAGCAGCCGGGGGGTCGGGGCGCCGTCCAGCTTGGCCGCCAGGGTGAACTCCTCCTCACGCAGCGCCAGGAAACGGCTGCGGACGATGCGCGCCAGACCGGTCCAGCCGATGATCGAGACGATCACCGTGATCGCGAAGTAGACCTGGATGATGGACCAGTGCAACGGCAGGGTGGCCGACAACGCCATCCACAGCGGGATGGTGGGAAAGGCCAGCAGCACCTCGATGATGCGCTGGATCACGGTGTCGACCGCTCCGCCGAAATAGCCGGAGATGCCGCCGATGACGATGCCCAGCACCCAGGTGATGACGATCGCCAGGATCCCGATCGACAGCGACAGCGTGGAGCCGTGCACCATGCGCGAGAACAGGCAGCGGCCGGAGCCGTCGGTGCCCAGCGGGAACCAGCGCGTCTCGTCGCTGCCGGTGCCGATCAGATGGATGTCGGTCTCGATGAAGAACAGCAGCGTGTAGGGATCGCCCCGTACGAACAGGCGCAGAGGCGTCTCGCTCTCCGGCACCGGGAAGAAGTCGCGCGAGAAGGTCTGGAAGTTGAGCTTGCTGGTGACGCGGTAGATGACCGGCCGGAACCGCCCCTCGATGTCGAACAGCCGGAACGCTCCCAGCTTGCCGCCGATCTCGGGCGGCAGATACTGCATGTCGGGGCGGCGGTCGACCGGGTCGTTGAGCGCGAAGAAGCCGGCGAAGATCGCGACGAAATAGAACCAGCCGATGACCAGCATCCCCCACAGGGCCCACCGGTGGCCGCGGAACTTCAGCCATATCAGGCGCCACTGGGTGGCGGTGTAGTACTCCTGTCGGCGCTCCTGTTCGCGGACGGTCTCTACGGTTCGGTCGTCACCCATGGCGAGGTGGCGCTGTCCCTCTCATCTCCGGTAGTCGCCGGCAGAGACGATGAATAGACGAGAAGACCCGCCCTGCAGGCGGGTCTTCTCTCGGTCGCGTCAAAAGAGCTCCTCTATTCGAACCACATGCCCAGCCACGCGCGGTCGCCGGTCGCGGGATTGATGCCGTGAGCGCCGGGCTGCAGAACCCAAAGCTCGGGCGGCCACCCGTGGTGACCGACCACCCACAGATCGTAGGCGCCGTTCTCCTGCCACTGCTTGTACAGCGTGGCCAGCTCGTCGCCGGTCGCGTTCTTGAGGCCCTGCCAGATCTGGTAGTTCTCCTTGATGCGGTCGGGCGGCTCCTCGCCCTTGGTGCCGTCGGAGGCCAGCCAGTCGTGCCAGTCGATCGCCCAGGTCGGCTGCTGTCCGGGGAACGAGCCCCCTTCGTGGGTCGGGGCCGCGCACTGCATCGATTCCGGCCAGCGGTGGATCTGCACGTCGCACGACTGTGCGACCCAGATCTCCCAGGCGCCTTCCTTCTGGATCTGCGGCGCGCCGCCCCAGTCGACGACGCGGACGTTGCCCTTCAGCCCGATCAGGTGCAGCTCTTCGAGGATGATGTTGGCCGTCGGGATCCATTGGGCCTCCTCCGGGTGAACGGTCATCGCGAAGGTGATCGCCTTGCCGTCCGGGCCGAGCCGGAACCCGTCGGCATCGCGATTGGTCAGGCCCAGCTCGTCGAGCAGGGCGTTGGCCTTGTCCACATCGCGGTTCAGCCAGTCGTGCTGATGGATCACCGGCGTGTACCACCGATGCTCCGAGTTGACGATGCCGCCACCGGTCGCCAGCGGCACTGCCTGTCCCTGGTAGACGATGTCGCCGATCTTCTGCCGCGGCACGAAGTACGACCACGCCAGCCGGAAGCGGCGGTCACGGAACAGGTTGCGCTTGAACTCGTCCTCAGCGCTCATGTTGAAGGCGGTGATGCCGGAGGACAGGCCGTCGTTGCGCACGATCTTGATGACGTGCATCTGGATCCTGCCCCGGTCCGCTTCCGCCTTGGCCAGCTCGATCGCGTCCAGCGGCAGGCTCTGCATCGTGACCTGGCCGGCCAGGGCGCGCAGTTTGCGCGCCTCGGCGTCGCCGATCAGGAAGCTGCGCCGGCCCCGCGTGTAGGGGAGCTGCTGGTTCTCCGCGTCGACCACGAAGTAATAGGGGTTGGGGGTCCAGGTTGTGGGGTTGGCGGGGACGCCGTTTTCGACCACGAAGGGCATCAGCACCGGGACGTCCGGGTTGATCGAGCCATAGTGGTCCTTGCGGTCCCCGAGCAGGTGGAACCAGGTCTCGACACCGGCGGCCGAGACCTTGGCGGCCAGCTCGTTGGCGTTGGTATGCGCATCGTGGAACTGCGCGAGGTAGTGCTTGGGAAAGCCGCCGATCCAGCGCTCGGAGGACTGACCGAGCAGGTCGCCGTCATAGCTGGCGTTGGGCTCCGGCAGCGTGATGCGGAAGGTGTAGTCGTCCAGATACTCGATCTGCATGCCGTCGACGATGCCGTTCAGGCGTGACCAGCCGGTGGCGGCGAAGTACTCGGCCCGCTGCTGGATGTCCTCCAGGAAGAACCGCATGTCCTCCGTGTCGTAGGGCACGCCGTCCGACCACTTGAGCCCTTCGCGCATGTAGAAGGTCCAGACCGTGTTGTCGGCGTTGGCCTCCCAGCCCTTGAAGCTCCACGGGGAGATGTTGCCGATCTCGTCCTCGCGGCCTGCGCGCGCCTCGCCGGTCAGGCCCTGCGTCTCCTCGACGGATCCGGCGACGATCTCCACCCAGCGGTCGGAGTACCGGCCGGTCTCGTAGGTGGTGAACTCGTCGTCGGGGCTGATCTGGCGCGGTTCGAGCGGCAGCCGTTCGGCGACCGGCGGCAATTCGCCGCGAGCCACCATCTCCGCGAACCACGGCGCTTCCTGGTATTGCTGTGCGATGGCGGTGCCTCCGACGAGGGTCAGAAGTCCGGCCGCCAACAAGGTTGTGACGTTTTTCAAGGTCCACATCCTCCTTCTGGTTGGTGTGGGTTGTACGAGTGCATTCAACCACCGCTGCCGCCCGCCGGCAACCCGCCGCCGGCCGCACCCGAAGGAGCTACCGCCCCAAGACCGTCGCCTTCGGCTCCGCTCTTGGCCCGTCCCACCTTCCGATAGCAGTCTGTCGGGTCTGCCGCTCGCGTGGCACATCCGACAGACTTCTACAGCGGCTGGATCGTGACGGTGCGCGACTGGTTCAGGTAGCAGGGGCCGGTGACGTACTGGACGGCGCCGTCGTGGATCCGGTAGGCGCCGGCCACGTGAATGTGCCCGCACAGGACGGCGATGAGGTTGGGCGCGGCGAGCAGCCGGTCGACGAGCTCGTCCGTGGCGGACTCCGACTCCGCGTCTCCGCACAGGGGGATGGGCACCCCGCTCGAAGGCGGCGGCGCGCAGTGCGCGGCGGTATCGCCGGGCAGACGAAACGGGATGTGGGTCAGCAGGACCACCGGCAGGCCGCCGGCGAGAGCGCGCTCGAAGAAGGCGAGCTGTTCCGCGTCCACCTGGCGCGTGCTGTTGTCGATCGCGACGAATCGCACACCTGCGATGTCGTGCGAGTCCGCATGCGGTGCCCGGCCGCGATAGAGCGGCAGCAGCGACCGCTCGCGCCACTCGCGGCGCAGGTCTTCGTCGCTCCCCGGCAGCCCGGCATAGCTCCAATCGTGGTTGCCGGCCGCGAACATGCTGTCGCGGCCGGTGGCGAGGAGCAGCCGCTCGACGGCGGCGACCGCGGTGGGCGACGGGTAGTTGACGTGGTCCCCGGTGAGGGCGATCAGGTCGGGAGCCTCGGCGCGTGCGCGCTCCATCTGCGCCGCGAACGACTGCAGCGTGGGATAGTCGGCGAACAGCCCGTCCATGCGCGCCCCGTAGAGGGCGTACGGCTGATCGACCGCCTCGAGAGGGACGCTGATGTGGGAATCGGTCACGTGCAGCACGCGCAGCGGACGCTCGATGCCGGCCACGCCGATCGTTGCCGTGTCGTCGGTCCAGGAGTGGGTGCAGCGCATCACGGTATCGAGCCGTCGGTCTTTGTGTACATCGCGGTCATTGGCATACCTTGCCACAAGGAGCCCCTGGCGAATCATGCCAACACGCAACGTCGTCCTGACCGACCATCAAGCACGGCTCGTCGAGCGGCAGGAAGCGGAGCACGCGGCGCGTCTTCGCGCGCTGCGCGAGGCTGCTGCCGCCGGCATCGCCGACATAGACGCAGGGGACTTTCGGACCTTCGAGGCGCTCGAACCGCTGCGTGATCACCTGAACGGTTTGGCCAGACAGGCGATAGCCGGTGGTGATCCTGACAGCGACGACGGGTGACGGAAGGTCCACGTTGGCGGGTTCGCCTCACCGCCTCTGCTGAAGCCGACTACCGGTCGACGCCGTTAAGGGCGAACTCGACAATCCGGTAGTTCATGAGTTGCTCCGATGCGGCGAGGTTCCGGTAGCGCAGGTTGAGCCGGCGATTGACAATGAACGGCACCTCTCGTTCGGCGATGCCGCCGTGCGTGCGCAGCCGCGTGCCGTGCAGGTCGGTAAGGTCGTGGTCCGCGCGGCCCATGCCGATGCAGTGGGTCTTCGTCGAGATCGCGACCGCGTCGCCTTCGACGTCGAACGACAGCTCGAACCGTGCGGCGGCCTGTTCGCGGTCCAGCACCAGCTCGATCCCGTCGATCGAACGCATGAAGTCGATCGCGTCGCGCACCGGCGCGTCGAAGCAGTACACGCGCACGAAGCTCCCCAGCGAGCCGTGGTGGGCGACGAACGCATCGGTGATGGGACAGATCACGCGCGCCGCTCCCGCGCCGAACCGATCGTCCAGCAGGTCCTGCAGGTAGATGATGCGGTAGCTGCCGTCGGGCGCGCACTTGTCCCGCATGCCGTGGTCGGCGGTCACGGCCACGGTCGCGCCGAGCTGCTCCAGCCGCGCCAGGCGCTGGTCCAGGGCATGATAGAAGCCGAGCGCCTGCGGGTGATCCGGGGCGAAGGTGTGCTGCACGTAGTCGGTCAGCGTGAGATAGAGCAGCCGCGGAGGATCGTCTTCCTCCAGGAACCTGATGCCGGCGTCCAGCACGAACAGCGACAGCTCCGGCGAGTACATGTCCGGCAGCGGTTGCCCGACGAGGCCCAGAGCATCGCCGATGCCGTGCTCGGCCACCGTGCAGCGGTCGGCGTGCTGGGAGGAGAAGCAGACGTTGCCGGCGCCCATCTCCAGCCCCCTGCCGAGCTGCCTGCGGAGCTTGTCCTTGGCGGTGATGACGGCGGTCCGCACACCGGCCTTCGACATCACGTCGAAGATCGTGCGCGACCGCAGCAGCTCGGGCCCGGTCATCTCCACCGCCCGCCCGGTCTGCCGGTCCAGGTAGAAGTTGCCGGAGATGCCGTGCACGGCGGGCGGGGCGCCGGTGGCGATCGACAGGTTGTTGGGCCCGGTGAAGCTGGGGACCACACTGTGGGCGGTGGCGCTGAATCCGTCCCGCATGAAGCGCGTGATCGTCGGGATCAGGCCGGCTGCTCCGGCCGCCGTCAGATACTCGGGGTCTCCGCCGTCCACGCACACCACGGCGACCGGCGCGGCCGGCAGGCGATAGGCAACGCCGTTCAGCTCGACCGAGGCCCGATCCCCCGGAGGCACATCCGCTCGGTGGTCGAGCGTCGCACGGGAACCAGAAGGCGTCGGCGAGGACGTTCCGTAGAGCGGGACCATGGGGAGGTCCGTCTTCGTGAAGTCGTCGCCCTTCGCCAGCAGCCGCTCGCCCCGAACGTGAGCGAGTGCGTACGCGAAACAGTCGCCGTAATTGAGTCCCGCCGGATGTCGACCGCGACCGAAGTCACGAAATGCTCGCCGTGCGACGTTGGCCTGCTGTCTGTCGACCGCAACGATCTCGATACGGGAGGTCTCGATGAGCAGATCCAGATCCTGGATCCCGACGGCACCGTAGCGAGACTCCATCACCATCGACGCCTCCACGAGCGTCGCCGCCGAAGCGCAGCGAGATGGCGCCGACGCGATGGCTTCGGCGCAGGCTTCCCGTTCCGGTTCGTCCTGCAGGATCGCGAGCAGCGCCGAAGTATCGACGACCATCTATCGTGGCGAGGGCAGGCCGGTGTCGTCGTAGCCCAGGATTTCATCAGGCGAACGGCTGTCCAGGAGCGGTTGACGCGCGCAATGCAGGCCGATGGCATTCAACTCGGCAGCAAGGGACCGCCCGGACCGTTCCCTTCGCAGTCGCTCCAGACGGTCGCGGACCGCCTCGCGGACGGCCGTGGTCTTGGTCTGGCCGGTCATTTCAGCCAACTCGCTCGCCAGTCGCTCGGTCTCGGCGTGCCTGATGTTGAGGGCCATCTGTTACTCCTGTAGCTTGCAGTCTACACAGTAACACAATCGAACGCAAACTGTACGCGTTCACGATGGTATGGTTACCTGCAATCGGAGGGAGTGCATGTACGAGTTCAAAGGCACACGAGAGTCAACCCACCTGTATGAGACGGCATTGCAGCTCGTTCCGGGCGGCACGCATCTGTATGGCAAGCGGAGCGAGTTTCACGCATCCGGTTTCTGGCCGGCCTATGTCGCACGGGCGGAAGGGGCGCACTTCTGGGACGTCGATGGGAACGAATTCATCGACTACAACCTCGGCGCCGGGCCGGTGATGCTGGGCCACGCCTTCCCGCCGGTCATCGAAGCCGTGCAGCGCCAACTGCCACTCGGGCAGCTCTATGCGACCAGCTCTCCCTTGGAGCTGGAGCTCGCGCGCCTGATCATCGAGCTGGTTCCGTGCGCGGAGATGGTGCGGTATGCCCGCGGCGGGGGCGAGGCTTGCGCCGTCGCCATCCGTATCGCGCGCAGCTACAGCCGCAAGGACAAGGTGCTCTTCTGCGGATACCACGGCTGGCACGACTGGTATATCTCCGCCAACTTGTCGGACAGCGAGACCCTGAACGACCACCTGCGGCCGGGCATCGATCCGCTGGGGGTGCCGGCGGCGCTCGCCGGCACCAGCATCCCGTTCGAGTACAACGACATCGATTCGTTGAGAGCGGCGCTGGACGCCAATCGCGGTGAGGTGGCATGCATCATCCTGGAGCCGGCGCGTACGTACCAGCCCGAAAACGGCTACCTGCACAAGGTGAGGGACATCGCCGACGAATACGGCGTGGTATTGATCTTCGACGAGACCGTGACCGGGTTCCGGTACAGCCGGGGCGGTGCACAGGAGTATTTCGGCGTCACGCCGGATATGGGCGTCTTCGGAAAGGCGATGGGCAACGGGTTCCCGTTGACGTGCGTGGCCGGCAAGGCCGACGTGATGATGGCCTGCAAGGACAGCTTCATCAGCAGTTGCTTCTGGGGGGACACCACGAGCCTGGCCGCCGGCGTCGCCGCGCTGACCTTCATTCGCGACAATCCCGTGATCGAGCACATCTGGTCGATCGGGCAGGCGATCGTCGACGGCGTGGGCGCAGCAGCGCAGGAGATCGGCGTACCGGTAAGGTTCCCCGGCAAGCCGTGCAATCCGTTCTGTCGATTTGATATCGACGATCCGGTATTCGCGAAGAACGTCTCGACGCTCTGGGAACAGGAACTGCTGCGGCGCGGCATCTGCGCCGACGGCATGTTCTACATCTGCTATTCGCACACCACCGAAGACGTGGAGCGTACGGTTGCGGCGGCGACCGAAGCGCTGCCGGTAGTGAAACGGGCGATCGACGCTGGCGACGCTGCCCGCTACCTGCAGTCCGCCGAGAGCGAGGCGGGCTTCAAGCGAATGGTCTGAGGCGCGATGGATTCGTCTCTCTCGATGCGATCTACCGGGAAGGGAGTGCGTTCACGAGCTCGTGATCTTCAGCGGTCGACACCTGGAGCTGAATGCCGATGCCGTGGGGTCGTCCGGTGCCAGTCCCACAGGAGATCGCGCAGGTGCGTCTGCAGCGCCGCGTCCCCTCCTCCGGTGGCGAGATTGCTCATCTGGAAGGGATCCGTTCCGAGGTCGAAGAAGTAGTGACCATCGGAGGATTCCGCCGGCTCCCGGCTCGCCTCGTCGTCGCCGAGCATTTCCGTGCCGAACAGGTGGGTGGCGGTGCGCACGCCGATCTGAGGGAACTTCCCTTCGATGAACGCCATGGACCGGGCGCTGTCCTCGGCATGCCCGGAGAGCAGGGCCGAAAGATCCGTGCCTTGGACGGAGGTGGGAACGGGAACGCCGATATGGCCCAGAACCGTCGGCATGACGTCGATGAGCGAGGCGACCCGATCGTCGATCCGGCCGGCGGGGATCCGATCCGGGGCGTGCATCACGAGGGGAATGCGGATCGATTCGTCGAAGATGTGGCCCTTGTTCCACAGGTGGTGGCTGCCCAGGTTGTCGCCGTGGTCGGACGTGAAGATGAGCAGCGTGTCGTCGGCCACGCCCTCGTCGCGCAGTGTCTCCATCAGCCTGCCGACATAGTCGTCCACGCAGGTGACCATGCCGTAGTACAGGGCGGTCAGATCACGCAGGTCGAACCCTTCCAGCCAGCGATCGTCGACGTAGCGCAGCCGTTCCCTGAGCGTCGCTCCGATCCGATCGTCGTTCATGAGCCGCGACAGATGGTCGATGAGCCTGGTCACCGCGTGCGGCAGGGACTGCGTCTCGCGAACGTGCTGCCGGTCGTCCATCAGCCAGTCGTCTTCCTCGGCCAGGATCATGAGCACGCCCAGATAGTCGAAGCAGTAGCGGTAGAACCACTCCCGGTCGTACGCTTCGACGCCGTCGACCCGGACGTTGTCACGGAGCAGCGCGTCGTCGCGGGAGTACATCTCCAGGTAGCGCCGTGGAGCGTCGGCCAGCGGGGAGTGGGGCGGGGAGAGGCTGTACTCCAGAAAGAACGGCTCGGCGCGATGCGCGTGCACGAACTCGCGCACCTGGCTGATCTCGTAGTCGAGCGAGAAGCCGTCGACGATCCGCCGGTCGCCGCCTGTCAGGTCGTAGAACGACTGGCGGTAGTGCTGGTGGTGGTTGTGGGGAATGGTGCCTTCCTGGAGTCCGCAGACGTCCGGCGCCGGATGCAGGTGCCACTTCCCCACCAGCCCGGTCGCATAGCCGGCATCGCGAAGCACCTCGGGCAGCAACGGGTCCGGACACACCGTGCGGAGCCGGCTCGGCGGAAACCCGCAGAAGTTCGTCGTGGTGCCGGCGCAGGTGCGCGCATATTGCCCGCTCAGCAGGCAGCTCCGGGCGGGCACGCACAGCGGGGCGTTGGAGCAGGCGATTTCGAACAGGGCGCCTTCGGACGCGAGTCGATCGATGTTCGGAGTGCGGACTACGGGATGGCCGTAGCAACCGAGCTCGAACGCGCGCATCTGGTCGCACAGGCACAGCACGATGTTGGGAGGTCTGCGCTCTCCGCCCCTGTCGGGTCCCTGCCGGCTCACGGTCCCCGCACCCTTCGCTCAGTCGATCAGCGGTCGCCGGCCGCGTCCGGACTCGCCTGATCCTCCGACCAGCCCAGGCGATCGTGCTGATCGTAGATGGTGTCGCGGCTCAGGGTGAGATCGTGATCCGTGACCGGCAGGCGATCCACGACGATCAGGTCATCGGTCACGAACTTCTCCGCGAAGTTCACCCGCGCGAACCACCCGTGGTATCCGTAGGTCCGTTCGAACCGGATGCGCGCGAAGTCCGGGGAATGCCCCTGCGAGGTGAACGCCATCTCGGCCTTGATGCGGCTCTCGTACTGGTCGGAGATGTCCACGTGAAAGGTGACCTCGTCGTAGCGAAGATTGGAGGCCCGGTAGTACGTTCTGGCGATCTTGTGGTATCCCGTGCGCGCCCCGGGGCGCGGTGATTCGGCCAGGGTCTTCGCCTCCGTGGCCACGGCCGCGCAGGTGGTATGGTCATTCGGCTCGGCTTTGCCGGGGTCGAGGTGGGCGGGCAGTTCCGTGATCAGGATATCGGGCCGCGTCTCGAAGATCAGGGCGGCGACTTCCTCCACCATCGAGTCGGTCCGGGTGATCGGCTTGTCGGGATATCCGAGCAGCCTGACGTCGGTGATGCCGAAGTAGCCGCAGGCTTCGACCAGCTCGTTCCTCTTCAGGGCGATGTAGTCCTCCCTGGTCTCCTGCAGGATCGATGGATCCCGTTCGTTCGCCGGCTTGAGCAGTTCTCGCCACAGCTTCTCGTTGTGCGTGCTGGCGCCGTCGGACAGCACCGCCACGGTGACCGAATCGCCGTCGCGGACGTGATGTCCGCAGGTGCCGAGACAGTGCACGCAGTCGTGCGGGTGAGCGACGAAGACGAGGATGCGGAGCTTCCGGTCAGTGCCGTCGGCGTCCATGGCGACCTCCCTGCAGAAACGGTGTCTTCTGCGTCGCACCCATCATGAACCATCCCCGTCATGCAGCCAACAGGAAACGAGGTGATCGCCGCCGGTGTCTCGCAACACCGGCACGTCGCGCCGGCATCGATCCATCACGTGCGGGCACCGCGAGTGGAAGGGACACCCCGAGGGTATGTTGGCCGGTGTCGGCACGTCGCCCTTCAGGACGATACGGCTCGTCCGGTGCTCCGGATCCGGATCCGGGACCGCCGACAGCAGCGCCTGCGTGTAGGGGTGGCGCGGATCGCTGAAGAGCTCGTCGCACCCGCACAGCTCGACGATCTTGCCCAGATACATGACGGCGACCCGGTCGCTGATGTGCTTGACCACGGCCAGGTCGTGGGCGATGAAGATGTAGGTCAGGCCCAGTTCCTGCTGCAGCCGTTCCAGCAGATTGATGATCTGCGCCTGCACCGAGACGTCGAGAGCCGATACGGGTTCGTCGCATACGATGAACTCCGGATCGACCGCCAGCGCCCTGGCTATGCCGACGCGCTGGCGCTGCCCGCCTGAGAACTCGTGTGGGTATTTCTGCAGATTGTCGGAGGGGATGCCGACCGTCTCCATGAGCGCCTTGACCCTCTCCTTCTTGTCTTTCCCGTAGTGCAGTCCGTGGATCTCGATGCCGTCCGCGATGAGCCGCTCGGCGGTCATCCTTGGGTTCAGGGAGCCCCACGGGTCCTGAAACACGGCCTGCACTCGCTTCCGGTATTGCTTGAGCCCTTCCTTGTCGTACTCCAGGACGTTGACGCCGGCCAGATGGATCGCCCCCGAGGTGGGCTGGAGCAGCCGCAGTATCAATCTACCGGTGGTCGTCTTCCCGCAGCCGCTCTCTCCTACCAGTCCCAGGGTCTCTCCTTTCGTGACGGTCAGGTTGACGCCGTTCACGGCGCGGATGACCGGCGGCGTGCTCTGAAAGAGCTGACGGCGCGGTTCGAAGTGCTTGACGAGATCGCTGATCCGGAGGTACTCGGCGTCCTGCGTCATGGTCACGACGGATCAGCACCGTTCGAATCCGCGTATTTCCAACACGAGACATGGTGACCCTGCCGGACCGGCAGCCGCGACGGCTCCAGGTGACAGGCATCCATGGCGTACGGACAGCGGGGCCGGAAGTGGCACCCCTCCGGCAGCTCGAAGAGATTGGGGACCTTTCCCTCGATCGTGGCGAGCGTCCGATGCCGCTCGGCGTCGATGCGCGGTATCGACTGCAGCAACCCCTGCGTGTAGGGGTGAGAGGCGTGCTTGAAGAGCGATCCGGTGTCGGCCTCTTCGACGATCTTGCCCGTGTACATGACGATCACACGCTCGGCGATCTCGGCGATCACGCCCATGTCGTGGGTGATGATGATGATGGACATGTGCAGCTCGTCCCGCAGCGATCGCAGCAGCTCCAGGACCTGCGCCTGGATCGTGACGTCGATCGCGGTGGTGATCTCGTCGGCGATCAGCAGGCTGGGGCTGCAGCAGAGGGCGATCGCGATCGTGACGCGCTGGCGCATGCCCCCCGAGAGCTGATGGGGGAAGGAGCGTACGACGCCTTCGGGATCGGGCATCCCTACCAGCTCGAACAGGCGTGCCGCTTCCTGGAAGGCGCTCCGCTTGTCCATCGTCTTGTGCCGGCGCAGGGTCTCCGCCACCTGGTAGCCGCAGGAGTGCATGGGATGCAGGGCGGTCATCGGCTCCTGGAATATCATGGCTATCTCGTCCGCGCGCAGATCCTCCAGCGCCCTTCTCTTCATGCCCCGCAGCTCCCTGCCCTGGTAGCGAATGCTGCCGGACACCGCTCCCGGCGGCTGCTGGATCAATCCCATGATCGACAGGGCGGTGACGCTCTTGCCACAGCCGGACTCGCCGATGATGCCGAGGGTTTCACCTCTGCCGACGCTGAAGTCGATGTCGTCGACGGCCTTGAGGAATCCGAGCTCGGTCTTGAAGGAGGTGGTCAGGTTCCGCACCTCCAGGAGAGTGTCCATGAGGAGGGCTCGCCGCTACTTGGCCACGTAGGGATCCGCCATGTCCCGCACCCCGTCGCCGACGAAGCTGAACGCGAGGACGGTGACGACGATGAACAGGCCGGGGAGCAGCAGCCACGGATGATGGGCGACGCTGGAGATCTTCTGTGCTTCCTGCATCAGCGTTCCCCAGCTCGCCATGGGGGGGCGTATGCCCAGCCCCAGGAAACCCAGGGCGCTCTCGCCCAGGATCATGCCCGGAATGCTGAGGGTGAGGCGTACGAGCAGGTAGCTGGTGAGGCCGGGAATGATGTGTTTGCGAACCGTTCGGGCGGTGCTCGCGCCCAGGGCGATGGAAGCCAGAACGTACTCGTTCTCGCGCAGGGAAAGGACCTTTCCGCGCAGCACCCGCGACAGGCCGCCGGTGGAGATGACCGACAGGATGACGCTGATGGTAAAGTACACTTGGATCGAGCTCCATTCACTCGGAATCGCCGCGGCCAGGGCGATCCACAGCGGTAGATCGGGGTACGACATGAGCACCTCGTTCCAGCGCTGGATCACCATGTCCACGGCACCTCCGAATATGCCGGAGATCGAGCCCAAGATGGTGCCGAGCGTAAGCCCGATGAGCATGCCGACCCAGCCGATGGACAGCGATATCAGGCTGCCGTAGAGGATCCTGCTGAACAGGTCACGGCCCAGGAAGTCGGTGCCGAGCAGAAAGATGCGTGCGCCTTCATCGACGCCGAAGAGGTGGACGTCGGTCGGAAACACCCCGAGCACGCGCCACTGGTAGCCGCGCACGAAGAAGCGGATGTAGTGCCTGCGCTCCGCGTCCTCCACGTAGCGCCTTCGGCCCGTGAAGGCGTCCTTTTCCTGTACCGTGGCATACACGAACGGTCGCAGCGAAAACCCGTCGTCGCCGGCGAGCCGGATCTTCGTCGGCGGCGCATGGATGTAGTCGGTGTTCGCTGATTCCATCTCGTACGGCGACAGGAACCGATTGAACACGGCGCCGAAGTAGAGCAGGATGATGATGGCCGCGGACACGATGGCAAGCTTGTGCCGCTTGAATCGCATCCACATGAGATACGACTGGCTCTCGCGGCGTTTGTGGATCGCGGCCGCTTGCGCGATGAGCCTGCGCCGGTTGTCGACAGGTCTGCGGCCGAGAATCGCCTCTCGCAGTCCCCGGAGAGAATTCATCATCATATCCGCTCGGGCAAGGATGGTCGATCCTGCCTTGCGCGTTCGCAAGGCAGGATCGAGCTCCGGTCCATGATCGACCAGCGATCAAGCAGCGGAGTATGCAATCGGCGACTCACTCTTCGAGTGAGGTTCGCTTCGCTCACTCATCAGCGAAGAATGCTACCGCTTGGCCATAGCACGGCGGACCGCAGATCTGATGGCCGAACGACACGACCTCGTCGGGAAGGTTGCGCAGATTCCCCTGGAACAACAGGATCTGCTTGTTGCGGCCGACGATCCCTACATAGAGAACGTTCTCCGCGGCGACCCTGAGCAACTGCTTCATCGACGCATTTTGCTGTTCCGACGTGGTCGCCGTGATGATCTCCGTATAGAGTCCGTTCATCTCCGTGGCGAACGCCGGCGGCTCTGCCCCTTCGGTGCCGCCTGAGTCGAACCATTTGCCCCACGCCCGGTACCAGTACGGCTGACCGAGCCCAAGCGGAGGTTGCAGACGGGCGATGCTGTTGATGTGTGCGCCGCCGACGAGCTGGAAGTCGGGCACGTCAGCCAAGCGGATCTTGTTGTTCAGGAATTGCTTGGTGCGCTCCCGGAACTCCGCCTTGATGCCGATCCCCCGCCACTGGTCGGCGACCAGGATGAGGAACTTCTGCCGCCATGCCCACTCGATTTCGAGCGAGAGCTTGCTGCCGTCCGGCAGTTCGCGATAGCCGTCCCCGTCTCGGTCGACGACCCCGATCTCATCGAGCAACTGCTTGGACTTTTCCGGCTCATATGAGCTGTAGAGCGTATCGAGCTCCGGGTCGTAGAACGGTTCGGTGGTGCTGGTGGTGATGTTGATCGCTTCACCGAAGCCCTGCAGCAGGGCTTCGTTCACCGCCTCACGGTCGATGCCATAGGCGAGCGCCTGCCGGAAACGAATGTCGTTGAACAGCTCGTGCAGCGCCGGGTCGTCCGTGTTGTAGCTGAACCCGATTGACGCGTGGTCGGCGAACCCGTAGTCGATCGTGCGGGTCTGCACCTTTCCCTCTTGCTCGGCTTCCCTGGCCAACGGATAGTTGGTCATGTCCGAGATCCGGTGGAACGTCGTCTCGCCGGCGATGGCCGGCAGCTCGCGGGACTCGTGCCCGCCCTGAACCAGCTTTGCCTGGTAATAGTCGATGTAAGGAAGCTGATTTCCGGCCTTGTCCACCTGGTGGAAATAGGGGTTGCGCTCCAGCAGGATCCTGGTCGCCGCATCCCACTGGATGACCTTCTTGTACATGCCGAGGGTGGGCACGTCACCGCTGACTCTGACCTTGTTGTACAGGTCGATGAAGGTCGTCTTGAACTGCTCCTCCGTGATCGACGAGTTGTATTTGGGGTGCATGTCGCGATAGTAGTGCAGAGGGAAGAAGAACAGGTGCGGGCTCTTGGAGAGGAAGTTCAGCCAATTGAGGCGCGGGTTCTCGCCCGTGATGGTAAAGGTATGGTCGTCCACCTTGCTGAATTGCCAGCTTTCATCCCACCATGAACGACTCGTGCGAAAGTTCGGGCTCTGCACCACCTCGGCTGCGAAGAGAATATCATCGGCGGTCAGCGGTTCGCCGTCCGACCACCGGATTCCCTCGTAGAGACGAATCGTTATGGACCGGTTGTCGTCGGAGATCTCATAAGACTCGCCGATGAAGGGGTGGTACTGTGCGTCCGGACCCATTTCGAAGAAGGCGTCGAGCCCTATGAAGTCTTCCGAATGACCTTCCGCATCGCCTTCGATATACGTCTGCTTCAGCGAACCGCCATACGTGCCTATTTCGGTGCCCCATGGCGAGACAGGCGGGTTGGCCGGGATGCGCTGATCGACCGGTGGCAGCTCGCCATCGACGACCATCTGCTGCAGCAGCGGCGCTTCGTTGAATGTCCCCTGCACGTAGCCTTCGACGCCCGTGGCCGTTGTCTCCTCGGCCGTCGGGCCGGCGAACGCCGTCAGGGGAATCGTGAGTAGAACCACGAAACCAAGTAGTTTCTTGAGCATGTTTGTCTCCTTGTTACGAGAACTCGGGATTTGCGATGGGTCTGTTTGTTTCTGTGCAGATCACCTCCTTGCTAGGTAAATCGAATGCGGGGATCCAGCCATGCGAGCATGATGTCCCCCAGGATGTTGCCGATGACGAGCAGCATCGTGACGATCATCAGATAGCTGGAAGCCAGATAGATGTCCTGAGCCATCGACGCTCGGAAGAACAGGGGCTCCAGGGTCGGCAGCCCGATGACGATGGACGTTGCCAGACCGGCGCTCATGAGACCGGGCAGGACGCTGCCGATGCCGGCCACCATCGGGTTGGAGGCGACGCGGAACGCGTGGCGTACGGTGGTGACCTCTCGCAGTCCCTTCGCCCGTTCGAACCTGACGTACTCGGCTCCGAGCTCGTCGAGCATGGTCGCCCTGAGCACCCGGATGGTGCCGGCCGTGCCCGCCGTGCCGATGATGACGACGGGAATGATCAGGTGCTTGATGAGGTCGACCAGCTTGCCCAGCGACCAACCGGGACCGAGGTGTTCGTCGGAGAACAGCCCCATCATGACGACGCCGGTGTTCTCGTAGATGATCCACAGAAAGATCAGCGCAAGCAGAAAGTTGGGCGTCGCCAGGCCGATGAGGCCGATGAACGTAAAGACGTAGTCGCTCATCTTATATTGGTGCGTGGAGACCCAGAGCGCGATCGGAATCGAGATGACGTGCACGAAGACCAGGCTGAGCAGCGCCAACAGTAGCGTATATCTCAATCGGTCCTTTATGATCAAGCGGACCTCGTGTCGGTCGTCCCCGCTTCCTACGAAGAACTCGAAGGACTCGCCCAGGTCGGCGCGGACGAATGCCCAGATCCATTTCAGGTACTTGATATGGAGCGGCCGGTCCAGCCCGTAACGGTTTCTCAGATCGGCGACCATCTGCTTCATCTCGTCCGAGCTCAGCGAGCCGCCCTGCCGCACGAACTGATCCTCGATCTGCTGGATGCGGTATGTGGCGAAGTCGCCGGGCGGTGCGTTGAAGATGATGAAGTTGAGGATGGATACGATCAGCAGGGTCGGTATGGAGATGATGATGCGGCGTGCGACGTAGCCCAGCATCGTGCGCTAGCCGGTCAGGCAGAAGGAGTAGAGGCGGGCATGCAGCAGGTAGAACCGGAGCCGCACGGTCTTGCCGCGAAGCTCCCGTATGCTGTTCCTGTTCTTCCACGTCGCGGGAACGCGGAGTCCGTTCTCCTTGATGGCCGCGGCGTCGTAGACGGTGAATTCGGGGATGGGGTTGCCCATGACGTCCGCGATCTCCACCTTGCTCAGGCCGCGCCGTGCGTCGACGTTGATCTGCAGGAGGTCGCCGTCGATGACCAGCGGCTTGGTCATCAGCACCCCCATCTCGTCGCCCGCCGTCCTGGCCACCAGGCGCTCCTTCGGCAGCCGAGCGACGCCGATGCCGCGCGTCCCGCCGGGGACCAGGTGGGAATGCTGCGTGCCGGTGTAGTAGATGCGCAGCTCGTCGCCGTACTCGACCAGGGGCGGCGACGCGGTGGAGAGCATGCCGCCGTCGAACGCGCCGATGAGCCCTCGGGGCAGGAAGATGGGCCGGTTGGCCAGCCGCTCCCACCGCTTCCCGTCGCGGCTGAAGGTCAACTGCAGGTCGATCGTCTCGGACTCCTGCAGACATCCCGGCATGCTGCGGTAGTTCCAGCCGTAGTAGAGCTGGAGCGCCCCGATGTACAGGCCGTGGTAGGTGCCCACGCCGTTCAGGTTGTACAGCTTGGGAGGGTCAAGCTCGTCCGGCCGGATCACCACTTCGGGAATCGTCCAGTCGATGAAGTCGTCGCTCTCCGCCCTGGCGACGCGCCGGTTGCAGGAGACGAACGGGTACTTGTAGAGACGCAGCGCCCGGGTATGCACGTACTGCGGCACCTTCAGGTAGCGGTGCAGGTAGTCCTCGGCCTCGCGGTGCATGACGAAGTCGTCCTCGCCGGGGAACCCGAGCTCTTTCGGCGCCCCGTCCCCGCTTCCGTCGCCAGCTTCCATGGCGGCGGCCGTCGCCGCGGCCGCCTCGTCCTCCGAGGCGGCAAGGTCCTGCTCACGAACCCATGACGGCGGAAAGCCGATGTCCCTGGGGTCCAGCTTCGGGTAGGCCGCCAGCACGTTCGGGCGGCAGAACAGGACGTACTTGCCCAGTCTCGGGTCGTACAGGGTGATGTTCACGCCGTCGTTGGAATGCGGCCGGATCGACCGCCTCCAGTCATCGAAGTGCGGCGTCCAGTGGATCCCGTCGGGCGAGAAGGAGATCGTCACCCGGCCTTCCATGCCGGCCTTCCAGGGGCGCTTGTGCATCAGCTTGTAACGCCGCGCGGGGTCCGGGTCGTGGGGGTCGAGCAGGACGGACCCGCCCCCCTGGTCCAGCCCGATGCAGAGGTTGTTCTCCATGGAGCCGTCGTAGTCGATGAGGCCGAGACGGGGCGTCTCCCAGTGAAGGCCGTCGCCGGACTCGGCATACGCCAGCGAGCTGCAGGCCGGAGAGCGTATCGCAACCGAGTACCACATACGGAAGACGCCCCGTTCCTCGTCGTACAGGAGGGTGTTGATCCCGTAGCTGGCCTCGGCGGACGGTGCCCTGCTCGTGAATGTGGGGCCCGTGAAGATAGGATTGTCCAGGGACTTGACCGGAAGCTCCGGAGAGCGCCTGATCATCCAGATGTCGTCCACCAGATGGTCGTCGATCAGAAGCTGCGGACCGGCGTCGAGCCTCACCGGTGGAGAAGCGGTTTCCAGCGTCGGAGCTTCGTACACCACGGCGCCTCCTGGACATGGACGATACGGCGAAGCTCTGAGGCTACTCCGGGAGCGGCGTGAGGTCAATACGCGGGGTAGACATCGATCCCCAGAGCGGGTTCCATGGAGCCATGGAGATGGTTGAGCGGCGGCGGCTCGGGGCGTACGACGTGGCGGTACGCGACATCCGGCACGTCCGCATCTTCCACGACCCGAACCGCTACGCGGGTCATGTCAACCGCGGCGGCATCTGGAACTTCGGAGACGGTGAGCTGGTCGTCGCGCACCGGGTGAAGACGGTCGACTACCGGAACGCGGACTGGCTTGCGGCCGGCGCGCACGACTTCTCCCATCTGCCCGCCGGGGCCACGTCGGGCATCATGCTCAACCGGTCACTCGACGGCGGGGAGACGTGGCCGGAGAGCGAGAAGGCGTGGATCTGGAACAACGACCGGTCGTCGGATGAGATCCTGGAGTGGCTGCGGCCCCGCGAGCCGGGTCAGCGCGAGCGGATCGACCTGTCTCATGCCGATGCGATCATGCACTTCTCACCTGCCGGCGAGCACCTCCGCTGGCCGTTGGGCGGGGCCATACGGCCGCAACTGGGGCCCGACTACAGCTTCCATCTCGGCAAGAGACCCTTCTTCAATATGCCCAGCTTCAGCCTGCGCAGCGGGGATCGGGGCCGCACGTGGGAGCGGCATCCGACGCTCATCGAGGGGCCGTCGATCTCGCCCGACACGGGCTTTCTGGCCGCCAACCTCGGTCACGTCGCGTTCGACAACGGGGTCATCGGCATCGTCGGTACGACCAACCACCGCAACATCTCCTGCTTCTACGTCAGCTACGACAACGGAATCTCATGGGAGTACGTCAGCGTGGTGGCCCGTGGCGTCGACCCCGACTCGGATTGCGGCTACACCTACATGGGCGTCCACCGGCTGCCGGACGGACGCCTGATGACCTGCATGCATCGCATGCCGGAGAACTGGCCGTGTGTGGCGTTCTCCGCGGACGACGGCATGAGCTGGACGGAGCCGCGCTACGTCGTGAGCCCCGCCACGCATTGCCCCCTGGACGGTGACGATCCGCCGCGGGCGCCGCTGGATCGAGGCGGTCCCCGGTATCGCTCCCCGTGTGCGCTCATTACCCGCGACGGGCGGATCGTCATCACGTTCGCCAGACGTTCGGTCGGCGGACCGCGCGGCATACTGGGCGTGCTCAGCGACGATCTGGGTGAGACCTGGAGCCGCGAGTTCGTGCTCCGAGGCGACTCCTATACTTGGGACTGCGGCTATCAGGTCCTGACCGAGCTGAACGACGGCCGGCTGTTCACCGCCTACTACATCACCGCGCACGACGGCGGTGAACCCGTGCCGGAGTACGCCGTCGTCCGGCAGGTGGACGGCACGTTTTTCAGACTCGACTGACTGACTCGATCGTCAGCTCCCGAATCACTTCGTCCGTGCAGCGTACGCGCCCCCACACCTGATCGAAGAAGCGCATCACCACCAGGTGAGCCGCGCGGTTCGCGGGAGCCGCGCTGGCATCCCGTGTCAGCGTCACCGCGTACCCCCAGTGGGCCGCCTCGTTGCCGATTCTGAGCAGGCTGTCGTACGTGCGCTGGCCGCAGACGATCAGGTCCCGCACGCCCATCGTATGGAGGAGACCGGCAAGGCCGGTGGTGGCAAAGGCGCCTCCCGCAGTCGGCTGCAGCACCGTTTCTCCTGCGGCGGGAGCAAGACCGGGAAGCACCGGTTCGGCACCGTGCTGCCCGCCGGTTTCCGGATCGTGGCTGTGGACGTGGAACACGGGAAGGCCGGCCGTGCGGGCTGCCTCCAGCAGGCGGCGGCAGTTTCTCAGAACGGAGGCGAACGGCTCGCACTCCCACGGCTCCGGCGGCCCCTGCATGTCCACGATGAGCAGGCAGGTCGCATCGGACGCGGGCCGGTGGTCCCAGACCTCGTGCTTGTTGCCGCTGATGTCGGCCAGGCTGATGGTCCGGGTCAGGTCGGCCTTCGGCGCCGGCGCAGGCGTATCCGCGGTCGAGTTCCCGTTCAACTGCCGGATCACGTCGTCCGACGACCACACTCTGCCCACGAACTGCTGGAACAGCCTGAGAAAGGCGAGGTGTCCCGGCCGGTCACCGGGAGCGGCGCTGGCGTCGTCGACCATGGTCACGACGTAGTCCCAGCCCGCCGCCTCGATGGCCGTCCCGCCGGCGCATCCGTAGCTGATCTGACCGCACACCACCAGATCGCGGACGTTCATGTTATGCAGCAGGCCCGCCAAGCCCGTGGTCGCGAATGCCCCGGCCGACGTCTTCTGTTGGACGATCTCGCCGTGCTGCGGCTCCAGCCCCGGCAGCACCGGATGGTCGGTGATATGGCGCAGGCTCCTTCTGCCTCGGCTGCGGACCAGCGCCGTCCAGCGCTTCTTCTCGCGCGACAGCTCGCGGGCGTCGCGGGTCCAGCAGCCCAGGACCACGTGGATGACCGGGATCGAGCGGGCGCGGCAGGTCGCAAGCAGGCGCCGGCAGTTCGCCACGGTGCTGCGCAGCGGCTCCTGCCGCCACTCCTCCGGTCTGCCCTGCATGTCGACGATGACGAGCGCGGTCCTTTCGGGATCGAGAGCGTCGGTGTACCGGGCCGGAGCGCTGCCGTTGATCTTCGCAAGCGAGACGGCTTCGGTGAGGTCAGCCCGGCCGTTCTTCATGGTGCGCGGCTCGATCGCGGGCCGATCCTGGCTTGGTCGATGCCGACGATGCCCAGAGCGTGCGCGGGCGAGTCCGGCAGCAGCGAGTAGTCGCCGCGCTGCGGATCGGCGAACAGCGGGTCGCCGGTCACCGAATGCCGGTCGAAGCCCCGTTGCTGCCACTGTGCCAGCGACAGGTGCTTCGGCGCCGTCCGGCCGTCCGCCAGCTCGTCGTGGATGGCCCATCGGCCGCCTGAGACGCAGTACAGGTTCTGGTCCGAGTCGGTGATCGGGTCGTCGGCCCTGACCCCGAGCACCAGGAACAGGGAAGCTTCCGAGGCGGAGAAGACGATGTTGCCCCGGAAGCGGTTGCCGCGCGTGAAGTTCCGCATCTCCTGCGCGGCCGGGTAGTAGGCGCAGCCGTCTATCACGCGCAGGCCGCAGCTCGTGCAGTCGATGAGGAGGTTGTTCTCCACCACGTTGTTCTTGCCGCCGTTGATCTGGATGCCGATGACGGCTCCGACGACGATGTTCCCGTACACGAAGCAGTTGCTGGTGTAGTCGTCCAGGTACACGCCCCTGGTCTTGGTCACGCTGCCGGCCGACAGGTTGCCGCGCTCGTCCTGGGCAAGCCCCCAGGTCTGGCCGATGAAGTTGTGGCGGATGACGTGGCCGGACCGTTCGACGTTTCTGGCGACGTAGGTCCGCGTGACATCCAGCGTGTCCGCCCACGAGTTGATCGCCCCGGTGTCGAATATCTCCAGGCAGGCACGGCGGATGTCGTTGTACTCCAAGACGTTGCGCCCGTATCCGTTGCTGCCGAGGTTGATCGCGTGGTGGGGGACATCGTGAATGGCGTTGTGCTGCACGGTGGTGCCGTCGCTCAGCCCCAGGAACACGCCGGCCACGAACTTGTTGATCACGCCGCAGTGGTGGATGTCGTTGTCCGCTACCCGATTGTCCACGGGGTGACGGTCCGCCGTACCGATCAGCGCGATGCCGTTGGCGCCGCAGCCGTCCACCTCGTTGCCTCGGATCTCGTTCCGGGAGTTGTATCCCTCCAGATACATGGCGTTGCCGCCGACCGTGCGGATGCGGTTGCCTTCGATCGTGACGTGGTGGGTGTCCCGCAGATGGATGGCTTCCCCGGCGTAGGTCCAGCCGGGCGTCGGTAGCTGCGCGCCGTAGCCGTCGAGCCCGGTCCGGTGCATGTTGTCGCCGCTCGTCGTCTCCGTGAGGGTCAGGCCGGACAGGTTGACGTGGGAAGCGTGCTGCAGGTCGATGAGACGATCGAGCACCGGCAGCACCACCTCGCTGTCCGGCGTCAGAGGAGCCGGCGGCCAGAAGTACACGTGGCGCCGGTCCACGTCCAGGCACCACTCGCCCGGTCGGTCCAGCTCCTCCAACGCGTTCTCGACGAAGAACCGGTTTCCGGGGCTGAGCGGCATCGACCAGTACCACGGTGGCCGCGTGCGTACGTCCCAGACATCGTGGGCGAGCCGGATCGTGCGGCTCTCTTCATCTATCGAGGCCAGCGGCACGATGCAGTTGCACCACCCCTTGTACGGGTAGATGTTGACCTCGACCTGACGGGGATTCGCCCAGCGGCGCCTGAAGGTCCCCGGCCGGTACGCGAACGCGTTGTGGCTGTCTTCCTCGGCCGGTCCCTCGACGAACGCCCAACCGCCGTGGATGGGGTTGTCGGGCTCGAACTTCGGCCACCGGGCTCGCCGCTGACGTTTGCCGTCGAGCACGAGCTGGCGGAAGCGCGCCAGCTCCCCGCGCACTTCGGCCGGCAGCTCGCAGCGCAGGATCTCCCCCGCGAACGGCTGCCAGGCGGTGAGTCGCACGCCTCCGCTGAGGATCGGCTCCTCGCCCGGGTAGGCCGCGTAGGTAACCGGGAAGCCGGCGCTGCCGCTGTCCGCGGGACCGAGGCACAGAGGCTCGCGCAGGTAGTACCTGCCGGCCCGCACCTCGACGCGGATCTCTCCCTCGGGGATGGCCGATCCGCTCCGGATCCGCGCCGTGAGCTCCCGCACGGCGTCGCGCGCCCTCGCCAGCGTCGCGAAGGGCCCGTCCGTGCCGCCGGAGATGGGCTGAGCATGCCGGCCCGACCAGGCATCGCTGCCGGTCGTGGCCACGTAGAAGCGAGCCTGCAACGACTCCGTCATCGGTCTTCCCCCAGTCATTTACCATAGCAGCATGGCGCTCGGGAGATCCGTGGCGGTCGCGGTGCTGCTGCTGGCAGCCCGGATTGCCGTCGGCGGCGGGTTCCTGGAGGGCGCCCCGGTCGAGCGGCGCATCGAGTTATCCGGGGTCGACACGATCGACATCGATGCCGCCCACTTCACGGTCGAGGTGCTCGGCGATCCTGACCTGAAGACGGTCACCGTGGTCAGCCGCATGTCCACGCGCTTTCACCGATTCCACGACGGGCACGTCGCGGTCGAGCGGAACGACGGCACCGCTTCGGTCGCGGTCCGCTATGACGGGCGTCCGCTGTCGCAGGCCGCGGTGACGTGGGGACCGCGGCTGCTCCTGCAGGTGCCGGAGCGCACGGCGCTGGCGGTGACCACCACGGCCGGCGACGTGCGGATCCATGACGTGGCGGCGTCGCACGTGACGATCGCCACGACCGCGGGCGACCTCTACCTCAGCGACGTCACCGCCACGGTCACCATCGCGGCCGTCGCCGGCTTCATCGTGCTGGAGCGCGTCCACGGCCCGAAGCGCATCACCGCCGAATCCGGATCGATCGAGGTGTCCGACTCGCGCGGACCGCTCTTCACCGACACCGGCGGCGAGCAACGCCTGCGCCGGATCGACGGTGACATCAGCGTCGCGTCCGCGGACGGGCTCACGCTGACCGACCACCGGGGAGTGCTCACCGTACGCGGTCGCGCGAGTCCGAGCGGGACGGTAAACCGCACCGCGAGTGAGCGCCGGAGTCCCCCGCCAGTCGGCAACTCGACGACAGTCGACCGACGGTGAACAGTCAGACTCGACAAGGAGGAGTCCTGAGATCCTGTCAATAGGTGTGTAAACCCCCTAATCCTCGCCTTGGACGACGCTCCATGTGAAGAGTGCGCGTTGGACAAGGGAATTGGGGGGTTACGGCATCGACAGCGTTCCATAGTAGTACTATATTATAGCTGTTATGCCTGCTCGGTTGCCCGTTCTGGCCAAGACACCGTTCTTGCTCGACACTCGGCCGCTCCAGGAGGCTGCCAGTCCCCACGCCGGCGTCCTGGCGACCTCCCGCGCGTTCCGCTCGCTGGGCTTCCCCGATCTGATCGACACGCATCTGCCCCTGCGCAAACGACAGCGGGGTTTCTCCGAGGCGCAGATGGTCGAGAGCGTCCTGCTCCTGCAGACCATCGGCGGCGAGTGCCCGGATGACATCGGCCTGCTTGCCGACGACGGCTGTCTGGAGCGCGGCCTTGGCTACCGGCCGCCGAAGTCGACGGCGGTGCGGTACTTCCTGGAGGCGTTCCACGACCAGGACTTGGAGGATCAGCGTCCGCCGCCGGAGAGCCAGTTGAGCTTCATCGTGCCCAGCAGCAGCGCCGTACAGGGGCTGCAAGAAGTGCAGGCTGGAGGCGTTCGGAACATCGTCGCGCTCTACGAGCAGCACGGCCGACGGCTGAGCATCGCCACCATCGATCAGGACGCCACCCTCATCGAGAGCCACAAACAGGCCGCCTACGCGCATTATCAGGGCGGGCGCGGCTACCAGCCGATGATCGCGCTGTGGGCCGAAGCCGACCTGATCGTGGCCGACCAGTTCCGTGACGGCAACGTGCCGGCCAAGCAGGAGCCGCTGAGCTGCGCGCGGATGGCGTTCGAGGCGCTGCCCGACACGGTCACCGAGCGTTACTTCCGGGGCGACTCAGCCTGCTATGAGACGGATCTGTTGCAGTGGCTCAGTGCAGAGGACCGCCACTCGGAGCCCGGCGGGCGAATTGGGTTCGCGGTCAGCGCGATGATGAGCCCGGAGTTGGCCAAAGCATGCCGAGCGGTCGCCGAGGAGGATTGGGCGACGTTCAAGGAGGAAGCCGACGGCACCGTGCGGCAGTGGGCGGAGGTGGACTTCGTGCCCTCGCAGCGCTACGAGCACAAGCACAGCCGGCCGCTACGCTACGTGGGGCTGCGGATTCTCAAGCCGCAGGGGTCGCTGTTCGCTGACGGCTCAGACCGGCACTATCACGCGGTGGCGACCAATCTGGACTGGGACGGAGCGCGGCTGTTGGAGTGGCACCGAGAGACGGCCGGCACCGTCGAGCACGTGCACGACGAATTGAAGAACGCCCTGGCGGCCGGCCACATGCCGAGCCAACGATTTGCGGTCAACGCGGCGTGGTTGAAGCTGTCGATCCTGAGCTACAACATCGCCAGCGCGATTCGCGGGATGTGCTTGAGTGCCACCGAGCGCACGGCGCGGTTCAAGAGGTACCGGCTGCTGATGGTGCACGTGGCCGGGCGGATGAATCGCAACAACTGCATGATGCGCTTACGGCTGTGCGCGTGCGAGCCGGCCATCGCGCGCATCAACGCCGTCTGGGAGCGGTTCAAACTGGCCACCCAGGCCACCTCCTCACAGCCCTGGCCGCGCGCCGGGTAGAGCGGCACGGTCGCCGCACGCACGCTCCACCGCCTTCTCGTTGGCATCAGCCCCGGCCCACGCGCCGGCGCCGGGAGCACTGTGCGGTCGGCTGGCTGCCGACCTTCCCGTGGCGCGGCCGTCTGCCCCGGCCTGTTCAGAGCATCCACCTTTCGGCACTTCCCTTGCTGCGCACCATCTCACAACCCTTGGTGTCGCCTGCGATTTCGCCCTGAATCCTGGTCGCAAGCCCCTCCTGGCGCCGTCACCGGTGCTTAGGCGAGGATTTGGGAAACCAGTCAGGCAGCGTCCCGTTCCTGATGTTCCTTCGATTCGAGCTCCGTCCCTCGGTATTCGGCCCCCTCCCATACGTCTTGAAGTAGCTCCGTAGCGTTCGGCTCCAGAACTTCGTCTCAGCCACCAACAGCATTTCCGAATCACCGGCGGTGGCGTTCGCTAACCATCTTGAAGCGCTTGGCCGCGTCGGTCCGTAACCGCAGCGCCAAGAACGGCGACTCGATCATGTTGATCGTCCCTGCACCGCAGCACTCACTCGCCGGTGGCGGCGGCCGCGGACCTACGCCAAAGGAGCGATGCCCATCTCCCACCGCGGTCACAGCTGCCGTGCGCCGGCGGCGCGTTCGATGACACTTTGTCACCGCCGGCCGTCGTCATCCTCTCAGTCCACGTCAGACCCCGCCGAGTCGCTTAGCTTAAGACCTGCACCCAACGAAATGGCCCGATTGCGACTCTTCCTTATTGCCTGCTAAGTGTTATGAACAATCCCTTCGCCTCGTCACGCATCTCGGCGGTCACCACTCCGATATCGGTAACGCACCTGTTGTTCTGACTCCACGTGTTGCCGTCGATGTCCTTCAGGACCATTAAGCAATTCAATTCGGTCACCGAATTTCGCTGAAGAAACTCGGCGATTTGCTCATCCATCGTACCCGTGTATCGCGACTCGAACGTCACTCGCTGGATCGTCAATCGATCTAGGTACAAGTAATCTTCTCCTTGTAGGTATACGTCGATATCCCTATATGAGTCGCCATCTTTCCAAAGCCGAACCAACGCATGGCCTCTAATGATATTCGGAGAATTACTATCGTTCTCAATGTCGACTTGAATTTCGAATTTCAACTCCGGGGCTTGGCTCTGCTGTTCGAGCTCGGCCGCTATCTCGTTAAGGGCCTTTGCGATCCGTCCGGTTTCCGGGCTATCGTCGGTAGAAGAGTCTTCGTATCCGGTCGCTGTACTCTTTATTTCCGAGACAAAAGTGTCTGTCGCCGCTTTGTCGGAGTCGTCTAGTCCGCGAGTTTCTTCAATAAGGTTAATTACGCCAAAACCAGTAAAGCTCGCAAACTGTTGTTCTATGCTGTTGAGCTTCTCTCTCGTCTCTGCCAGATCAATCAAAAGCGTACGTATATCGCTCCTCACATACGCAACACTGGCGGATGGCTGATCGGACCTCCACTCCAACACGGCGAAGAAGGTCGCGACGATGGCTCCGATGGCAAGTGCTACGGACGTGGCAGTTGCGACTATTCGATCATAGATCTCGCCACTACGTGGGGCGGACTGATCATCGGACGTGCTAACGTTCTCTGCCATCGGTTGACTCCTTCGCAAATCTTCGGAAGCTTTCGGAGAGATTAGCAGTCTGCATTTCAGGGCCGCATGGGGAGCGCAGTCGCGACAGATTCTGCTGAGCCCAATACATGGACAATCTCCTCCAAGAGAGTCGTATTTGGGATGTTTGGCTCCGGCCCGAGTCTACTTCGCAAGCCATCGGCGGTCAACACGAGGCTGCACACCCAAATCCTCGCCTAAGCGGACTTTGTGCGTAGCGGCGACGTGTTGAGCCTGATAAATAGCGTTGGGGTAATGAATTGTACTTCGTCCCGTTTGACCGTGCCGGCGGGGAGCTGTTGTTCAACCTCATCGCTGATCGCTATGAACGACGGGCGACGATCGTGACCACCAATCTGGCCTTCGGGGAGTGGGTCAGCGTGTTCGCCGACGAGAAGCTGACCACGGGGCTGCTGGACCGGCTCGGTCACCACGCGCACATCATCACCACCAAGGGGGTCTCCTACCGCACCGCCGCACGCCGCCGCGGCGCCGTCACCGACTCACCGCAGGCGGCGCCATGACCGCTGGGACGCCGATGAGGGCATTACCCCGGCGCCCGCAGCGGTTCAGCGCCGAAACGACGCTCATAGCGGCCCGCCACGGCCCCTCCGCGCAAGGGGGTGGTGCCCCTGCTGAGGCCGAGATCGCCGCTCAGGCTCGCGGTTCGGGTGACGCGGCCCGACCGCGCCGGCGACGGTCGAGCACGACCTGACCAAGAGCTGGTGTTGGATCCCTTGCCGGCCTCCACAGGTGGGTCACCCTCAGGGCGGCGCTACGTTGGGGTGGGTCAATTATCGAGCGGCGCGCTGTCGCGGTCCCAGCCACCCCACCATGCCGGACGGTGGCAAGTTATCCACATATCCACAGGCGGTTCCGCCCCCTCCTCCGCAACCCCCTCCCCCTTTTCCGCCGCCTCTGCTACATTCCTTCTGAACTGCTTGGGTGGGTCAAAAACCGATCGGCGTTTTGGCTCACTTTTCGACCGGCGCGCGCAGGGGCCTCAGTTCGAGAGGGGCGCAACAAGGAGGCAAGGACATGGAGACTGGTGGAAGCCTAGTAGCTCCGGACAGCGTTCGGAAACTCCAGACGGCGCTACATGCGAAAGCGAAGGGATCTCCAGACTTTCGATTCTATTCGCTGAGCGACAAGGTGTGGCGAGCAGACGTCTTGGACGCTGCCTGGCAGGCAGTCCGCCGTAATGGCGGGGCAGCCGGAGTGGACGGCGAGACGGTGCAGAGCATCGAGGAGCGAGGGGTGAAACGATGGCTTGGAGAACTGGCGCGGGACTTGAAAGAAGGCACCTATGGAGGTATACGGTGGTGAAATCTTCACTGGACCCCGTGCATTGTGGTGTTCGCATGCTAAAGCAACAGGATCCCCTAGCTCCATCGGAGGCACTGGCCTATTGGCTCAATCCAAATATGCTCTTAATCTCGCCAAGGAATTCGAGTCGTTCCGCAATCAATAACAACGACGCGAAAGCTGCTACTAAAGAGAGGAGACCCTTGAAGAGTCTACCCAGCAAACTACGCTCGGCTCGCTCCGTATTGAATCCAAGAGCCGCCAAGACAAGAAAGGGAAGCCGACCGACTGCAACAACCAGTCTTATGAGCCACCATAACGGGTTGATTGTTCTCCGAAAGGCCCTTGATTTATCAATCTCATATACGCCAATTGACCTCTCCAGTAGATCGGTCACAAGACTGGGTGAGATGCCATAGCTGCCGAGATCGACAAAAAGATCATCGAGGAGATCGAAAGTAAAACTCCTCCCGCCGGCTGCCGGTGGCGATGTGCGAATAACTTTCGTACTGACTTCTGCTGCACGAACAATTTTCTTGACTTGGTCTACCACGAAGTTGACCTCAGTTCGCACTTGGCGCGCGGTTGAATTCTCCCGAAGAACGTTGTGAAGTGTCGCTGTCAGATCGGTTTCTACGTTGCTAAGATAAGTGATTACCAGTTCACGGAAGCACTGTAATGTTCGTATTCTCTTTCGATTCTCCCAGTAACTGATGTCGGTATAGTGATTCATCTATTTCTCAGTAATTTGACACCTGATCTCGCCGCGATTGTCAACAACAGGCGCTACCGCCGTATGGGACAGGAGTGCCCACATCGCGGTTGTAAGGCGGCTTGCCGTACTCGTCGGCCATCTTGAGGAAGATGAGATAGGTGAACTACTCCAGGTAGTCGCCATAGCTCAACCGTCCTCCCTCAGGGTGGTGCAGAAGCTCCAGACTCTCGAGACAATGGGTGCGGTGCTCATGCGGAGGAGTCCTTCGGCATGGTTCGTCGCGCCAGGGCTTCGCCGGTAGCGGTGCGCCGATAACGCTGATTCTGGCTCGTTGGCTTGTCGGGTAGCGTCATTTCGATCAGACCGGCTTCAAGGGCGGGCCGCACGTAAACGTTGGTGAAGTGGTGTCGGTCTCTAAGTCTCAGCGAATCTTGCAGTTGACCGCGACTCATCGGTCCGGCGAGCACTGCCACCAACTGCTCGACATGGTCGGCAACATGCCCGGTGACTTGGGGGGTGGCTTGTTCGGTACCTTGCCGAGTGGGCTCTTGGCGCACCGGTTCATGCACCGGAAGGCGGACCAGGAACCACGTGCGGTCCTCGTCGGATTCGAAGACCGCGGCCAGGGAACCGTTTTCCCGCATCGCGCGCAGGATCTTCGGAATCCCCGTAGACCGGCCCTCGGCAAGGTCGAGCTCCTTCAGGAACTCGCCGATGCGGCGATTGCGGTAGCGGCGGCTGATGGCGCGTCCCGCCTGGAGATCCTCCATACGAATCGACCGGTCGGCACCGGGAAAACTCAGGACCGTGAGTTCCTGGGGAATGATGCGTACCTCCACCGGTTCTCGCTCCTCGTACGAGCGGTGGTAGATCGCGTTGACCAGGGCTTCCTCGATAGAGGCGATGGGATAATTCCAGAATCGCTCTGCTTCCGCCCGACCGGGATGCTTGATCACGGTCTCCTTGAGGTAATTCCGCGCGATGAAGTCGATGGCTTCGCGCAGGATGACGGCCAACGGGCCTCGGAACTCCTTCTCTTCGAAGCGATCGCCACCGGGACCATCGGGAAACCACACGATGTCGATCTGGGTTGCGGGAAAGAAGCGGTGCGGCTCGTCGTTGAAGAACAGCAATCCGACGTTCTTGGGAAAGCACGCCTCCGAAGGACCGCCGACGATGTTCATGCGCCGGGCCAGCGCTTCAGTTGAAAGCTCCGTTTCCCGCGCGAGGTCGCTGCCCACGTCCCGGAGAAACCGCTCGATCAGGCGAACGGACAGGTCTTCCAGCGACGATGACTGGTGATAGCGATCGTCGAATGGCACGGTGGCGGCCAGGGACAGCAGCTCGCGTTCGTCGGCGCCGCTGGCGCGGATCGTGCTACTGTGCCGGCGAATGTAGTAGGCCCACTCCGTCCCTCGTCGTGCCAGATCGACTCTGGCCTTGTAGGGGCGCGTTTCGCCGCCGGGAGCCCACAACACGAGGATGCTCCGGCCGTCGACGTTGTAAGCACCCGTGAGCGGATGGTAATGCGGCTGTATGGCGGATTGCCCCATACGCAGCAACTCATTCTGGACCGCTTCGATCCGTCCGACATTTATGCCCTTCGGAGGCAGCAGCGGTTGCCCGTCGCGTTCCTCGACACCCAACACCACATAACCGCCGCCGAGGTTGTGAAAGTCGTTCGCGAAGGCACAGATGGTGTGCAGCACGCTTTGCGGGTTCCAATCGGCCTTGTACTCCACGCGCTCTCCTTCGATAGTGCGCTGGTTTAACAGATCGGGCAGATTGATCGGGAGTTTGCCGGTCATGTCGCTACCTTGATCGTCTTTCGCCTTCTTGTCTCTTCCGGGCACTCTCGTGCTTCGCGATCTTCTCTCGCTCAGCCCTGATCCTGTCCAGGAGAACGGACGCGGGTTCGTCGCTCGGATTCTGCGCCACGAGCTGCCCGCTGAAAGCTCTCTTGAGGATGGATTGGCGTAAGGCATCCAGCTTCTCAAGAGTGGTCGCAATACTCCGATTGATTTGATCAATGATCGACGTTTCAGTGTCAAGTCTACGCAGGATTTGCACTTGCTCCTCGATTGGCGGCAAAGGAATCGGAAACCTGCCGAGGACTGTCTTGTTGATCGAAGCGAGGTTCGTCGTTTGCTTCCCCTGCGTCTCGAAATACCGCTTGCCGAAGCTGTTGCCCCAGTGTGAGATCCACTTGGAGTGTTCTTGGGAATCAAGAAGCGGACTTGCTCGGAATACGTGGTTCTGAGTGATGCAGGGCTCTATCTGAGATTCCCAGATCCATCCTCTGCCGAGCTTATCACGATCTCCTCCTTCATTGAAGAGAATGTCCCACCGTTTGAGTTCAAGGGTGTGCAGGTTTGCTCGTTCGATGTTCATAGTCTTCACCCTTGAGAGGTCGAGTGTGCCTCGCTGGACATTGGCTACGCTCAAGTATGGAACTTCGATAGGATCAGCAAGCTTGCGGGATTTACTAACTGACATGCCGGATCCAATACGGGCGAGTTCCGACAGCCGTGCGTACTGCCACGAACTCGGAAGGTCCGGCAGGTCGGTCAGCTCGGCCGGTGAGATTTGCACTGACTCCTTGAACCCAGAAGGCTTCGATGGCTTTCTGCCTTGTTGTCCGCCTTCGTCCCATGCATCGACAGCGGCCTGCCACTCCCTGATTTGTCGTACGCTCTGCGCTTCTCGCTCTGCCTGGATGCGAGCGAGCAACTGTTCTGAGGTCTCGATGGCGGCTCGTTTCTCTTCACGCCATTCTGCCGTCAGCTTGCCTTCGAACGCGTGTTTGAGCACGATTTGTTGGTAGACAGCTAGTTGATATCTCGCCTTTATGAGGCTCTCTTTAACTTTGTCGAGTTCGGAAAACAGCTCCTCGATCTTGGCGACAATGCGACGTTGTTCGGGTATGCTCGGAGTCGAGATAGGGATCGCTCTGAGCGCACTCTGCGTTAGCTTGAGCCTAGTTGTGCCTGTGACATGATCTGAATAGTCGACCGTGTTCAAATAGTGACACACGTACGTGTCTAGGATCATCGATTTGAGGATATGTGCGTGATTGTTGACCCAGAATCTGCCGTGGACCAAATAGGCTTTGTCTTTGAACGGGTCGAGGAATGGCGCGCCGTCTTCTCCCAAGAGGATGTGCTCGCCTTCGAAGATAAAAGCGTCGATTACACCGACTTGACCTGTGGCCCCATAGTGGGGGTAGAGATCGTCGGAGAACTTTCCAGCAATGCGTCTTGTGCGCTCGCCGTTGTTTACAGGAATTCTTCTATGGTCGAGAATGTGACACACTTCGTTGAGCGACGTGTGTGCCCAACTCTTTGGCGTAGGCAAGAGGTCGCGTCGCATCTACACTGCCAGGGCGTTATTGAGATCGTCGATTACGGAGTTCATGCGGTCGCCGAAGAGTTGGTACATGCGGCCCATGCCGCCCTGGGCGTCGAACGGCGCCATATCGAGGTCATCACGGTCCACATGGAACGAACTCGTTCCTGTCCGTAAACTCGCAAGTTGTTGAGTGGGAGTGAATTGAGTTCGAAAAGGGCTGGACAAAGAAACGGTGTTTCGGCTATCGTCGCTGCTGCTAACCGCAACCGACAACCGAAACACCGGAGGTCACGATGCGCGTCAACCGCACCGCTCAGCCCAGCGTATTCCAACCCGACGAGATTGTCCATCCACGCGGCAGCCAACTGGAGCGCGCTTCCGAATGGCTTGACGAACATCCCGAACTGCTCGATATGGTCGGCGCCTGCGCGGCCGGTTCTCCCTCCTGCGGTCGCCGCGGGCTGACTTGCGAGACCATCCTGCGCTGTGCGGTGCTCATCCATCTGATGGGCTACTCGTATCGGGAGCTGGAGTTCAAGCTGATCGATTCGGCGTCCACGAAGCGCTTCGCGCGGATCGATCCGTTCAACCCGCCGAAGAAATCGGCGCTGCAGAGCGCCATCAGCGCGATCGACGCTGACACGTGGCAAGCGATCAACGGCGTGCTGGTGCAGGACGCCAAGCGGCGGGGGATCGAGTCGGGAACGCAGGTGCGCATCGACTCGACTGCCACCGACGCGGACATCCTGGAGCCGTCGGACAGCCGCCTGTTGTTCGACGGGGTGCGGGTGATGACCGAGCTGCTGCGGCAGGCGCGCGAGCGGCTGGCGAGGGTGTCGTTTCGCGATCACTGCCGCGCCGCCAAGCGGCGGCACCGGGAGATCGGCTCGCAGCGCGACGGCAAGCGGCGAGCAGCCACCTACCGGCGGCTGCTGCGCTTGGTGAGGCGGACGATCGGCTACGCGCAGGATGCGCTGCTTGCGGTCACGTGCGGCGTATCTGATCCGTGGGCCGAGAGTTGGTGTACTGAGACACGCTCGTGTCTGGATCTGATCGAGCGCGTGGTGCAGCAGACCGAACGGCGGGTGTTCGACGGCGAAACGGTGCCTGCGGGCGAGAAGGTGGTGAGTCTGTTCGAGCCGCACGCCGACATCATCGTCAAGGGCGGGCGCCGCACGCACTACGGGCACAAGATCAACCTGAGTACCGGGCGCAGTGCGCTGGTGCTCGATGTGGTGGTCGAAGACGGCAACCCTGCCGATAGCACGCGCTGCCTGCCGATGCTCAAGCGCCATGTGGAGACCTACGGGGAGCCGCCGCAGCGGGCGGCGTTCGATGGCGGCTATGCGTCGCGGGAGAATCTGGCAGAGGCGAAGAAGCTGGGTGTGGAGCATGTGATGTTCCACAAGAAGCGGGGGATGGAGCAGACCGAGATGACCCCGTCGGCGTGGATCTACGGGGAACTGAGGCGCTTTCGGGCGGGCGTGGAAGCGGGCATCTCGTATCTGAAGCGCTGCTTTGGGTTGGACCGCTGCCGGTGGTCCGGCCGCGAAGGCTTCCACGCGTACGTGCACTCGGCAGTTTTCGCACACAACCTGATAAGGCTGGCTCGCTTGCTGCCAAGCTGACGACCGCCAGCGGCGGCTCGGCACTTTCAGTTCACTGCGTCGCGGACGAATCTCCAGGAAAGGTGCGCACTCATCGACGACAAGAGTCCACATAGCGTGTCGCATGAGCCACCAATAGCGTGCTGAGACCGGTCATTTCCAAGCTGTTTCCGACCGACTCTTGACCGTCACCGACGCTGTAGGTGCCCCACAGGCCCTTCTGCTGCCCCCATCGCTCGCAATAGCGGATTTCCGGACAGGAACGAACTCGCCACGTGGTCGCGGATCATGCGCAGCCAGGCCATCTGCTCCTCGTTGAACTTCTCGCCGCTACCGCTGTGGCGGGTCATGATCCAGGTCTGGAAGTTGCGGCGCGCGGTCTGGTCGTAGGACGAGAGCGTCGTATCTATGGCGCAGACGCGACGGATCAGCGCGACGAGAGCGGTAAGTTCGCTGGCTGGTTGCTGTCCCGTGTAGTCGTCGAGCAACTCATAGGCTCTCCAGACGCGTAGGGGAGCCAGTAGGGGCTTGTCGTCCTTCAGTTTGTCAAGCACTGTGCGGATCATGGCGTAAGTCAACTCGCGGCGCCGATGCGGCTGCTCGTAGAAGATCGTCAGAGCTTCGATCTCGTCGCGGTTAGCTTCCAAGTACTCTCGGAACTGCTGAACCAAGGCTTGCGCGTTCTCGTGAGCGTCGCCCTCCCATTCGGCGCGCAGCACGGTGTCCAGGCTTTCGTGATCGATCGTCTGTTCCTTGTCGCGGCGAATCGAATCGATCAGGTCGATCAACTCACCCGTGAACACGCGGGCTGCCTCAGCAGCCAACACGCCTCGCGCCTTGTCCACGGCGTCGGGAGCAGGCTCGTCGTTCTCGGGCGTGCGATCGATCTCACGAGCCTTGGCATCGATGCCGTCCGGGTCGATGGCTGCCAGCAGATTGCCGGCGATGCCGGTGAGCTCGATGCCGCCGGCCTGCTCCTTGATGCGCTGCCGCTCGGCATCGTCGAGTTGCCGGTTGAGGCGGGCCAAGCGCCCGGCGAGGGAGATGATCGTGTCTTCGTCGCGGAAACCCATCATGAGACCCATGGCGAGGTCCTTGAGCGGGACGCTGGGCTTGCTGATGAGCGGCCGGCTGGCGGTCTTGAGGGACTTCGTGACGCCGACGGGGTCCACGATGACGTAGTGGGTCTTCGCGTTGGCGGCGGAGGGCGTCACCTTCCTGAGATCGTCATGGTCGAGCGTACGCGTGCCGCGGCCCTTCATCTGCTCGAAGTAGATGCCGCTCCGTACGTCGCGCATGAAGATGAGGCATTCAAGCGGCTTCACGTCGGTGCCCGTGGAGATCATGTCGACCGTGACGGCGATGCGCGGATGGTAGTCGTTGCGGAACTGGGCAAGGACCGATCTGGGGTCTTCGTCGGCCCGGTAGGTCACCTTCTTGCAGAACTCGTTGCCTTGGGCGAACTCCTCGCGCACCGTCTGGATGACGTCGTCGGCATGGCTGTCGGTCTTGGCAAAGATCAGCGTCTTGGGGACCTCGGCGCGACCTGGGAAGATCTCAGGCAGCTTGTCGCGGAACGTGCGGATCACGGTGCGTATCTGATCGGGGTTCACGACCGCGCGGTCGAGTTCCCGCGCACCGTAGGCATAGTCGTCGTCCTGGATCTCCCAGCGCTTGCGGCGTGTCAGGCGTTCGCGCTTCTCTACGTGCCGGCCGGCCTCGATCTGCCCGCCGCGCAAGGTCCGTTCGGTGTCGATGACGTAGATCTCGTTGCCGACGTTGACGCCGTCGGCAACGGCCTGTTCGTGGGAGTACTCGCTGACGACCTTCTTGCGGAAGAACCCGTACGTGCGGCTGTCCGGGGTGGCGGTGAGGCCGATGAGCGAGGCGTCGAAGTACTCCAGCACCTGCCGCCACACGTCATAGATGGAGCGGTGGCACTCGTCGATGACGATGAAGTCGAAGAACTCGGGTGGAATCCCGGCGTTGTACACGACGGGCATTGGCTGTCTGCCCTGCACCATCTCCGCCGGATTGATCTCCTCGGCTGCGTCGACCATCTCCTGGCCTTTGAGCAGCGAGTACATGCGCTGAATGGTGCTGATGCAGACCTGGCTGTCCTGGGCGACGAAGGACGACGTGAGGCGCTGGACGTTGTAGAGCTCGGTGAACTTGCGGTTGTCGTCGCCGGGAACGTAGGCCATGAACTCCTGCTCGGCCTGCTCGCCGAGGTTCCTGGTGTCGACCAGAAAGAGGATGCGCTTCGCGTCCGCGTGCTTGAGCAACCGGTAGATCGACGTGATGGCGGTATAGGTCTTGCCCGAGCCGGTGGCCATCTGCATGAGAGCGCGTGGGTAGTTTTTCTTGAACGATGCTTCGAGCCCCGTGACGGCGTTGACTTGGCAGGTGCGCAGTCCCGTCGGATCCAGATCCGGCAGCCCTTGGAGCCGCGCGCGCAGCGACGCTGACTGGGTGAGCCACTCCTGCATGGTCTCCGGTCGATGGAAGCTGAACACCTCCCGTGAGCGGGGGCGCGGATCGCGCCGGTCCGTGAAGCGCGTGAGCGCTCCCGTGCTCTCGAAGACGAACGGCCGCGGCTCGGCGCTGTTCAGCCACTTGAGATCGGCGTCGGCATAACCGGTGGACTGCTCCTCGATCGTCGTGATGTTCTGGCCCCAGTCCTCCGGCTTGGCCTCGATCACCCCGACCGGCGTGCGGTCGATGAACAGCAGGTAGTCGGCGGGGCCTACGTCGGTGTGGTACTCTCGCATGGCCACGCCGAGGCCGGCGTTGAAGTCGATCCGGTTCTTCGACTGGATCAGCCAGCCGGCCTGCTCCAGCTTCGCGTCTATCGTGTCGCGCGCTCGCTGCTCGGGAGTGCGGCTCCTTTCAGCCATCAGCTATTCTTTGAGGGCCCATCGTGTTGCTGCGTTCCAGGGATTCGCGGATCAGGCGGCGCGTCGTCTCACCTATTTGGACAACGCGGAGTCTATCATGGACCTCGCAGCGTTGCGGGGCAACCGTCTGGAAGCACTGAAGGGCGACCGTGCCGGCCAGCACAGCATACGGATCACCAGGCAATGGCGGATATGCTTCCGATGGGAAGACGACGGGCCGCACGACGTGGAGATCGCTGACTATCATTGAGGAGGAGGGCATGAACGTGAGGAACGGTATGAGACCGGTGCATCCGGGAGAGATACTGCGAGATGAATTGGAAACGCTCGGTATCTCGGCGAATTCATTGGCCAAGGAGCTGCACGTGCCCGGGAATCGAATCACGGCGATTCTGCATGGTCAACGCGGCGTGACTGCCGACACGGCCCTGCGGCTGGCACGCTACTTCGGGACAACGCCGCAGGTGTGGATGAACCTGCAGAAGACTTGGGAGCTGCGCAGTGCCGAAATCGAAGTGGGTCGGGAGATCGAAGCACACGTGACGCCCCGAAGGGCGACGGCGTAGGAGTCAGCCTTGCCTTCGACGAACAGCGTCCAGCGCTCGGCCACTACCGGATTTCGATTCCGTGCGCGATGCAATGCTCGAACTGCGCGTAGTCGTAGCGGTAGGGACGCACCAAGCCGTCTTGGTCCTGCTGCAGCGTGTAGCAATTGGTGGTGTGCCGAAACGCGGAAAACCGCTCGTCGTTCAGCGCCTGCCGCAGACTCTCCAACGGACCGAGGCTGTGGGTGGTGGCGAACACCTGCACGCGCTGTTCGCGCGCCAACGTGAGCAACGCCTGCAGCAGCGGCAACACCGCGGCGTAGTGCAGACCGTTCTCCAGTTCGTCGATCAGCAGGATGCGCTCGTTGCCCAGGATGCACGGCGCGAGCATCATTGCCGCGCGCATCATGCCGCCGCCGAACATGTTCAATGGGATCATCCGCTCCAGGCCGACGTCCAGGTACACCACGTTGCCGTTCGCGGCCAAGCCCTGAATGCGCGGGTTGATCACGCGCAGAAATTGGATCAGCCGGTCTACCTTCTTGTCAACCGTCACCTCGGCGATCACACCCTCGTCGTATTCGGCTCTCGACCCCACGTAGCGGGCAGAAATCGTCGGCTCGGCGGCGGGTTTGCCGGACAAGGCGCCGCGCAGATCGCCGTCGCTTACCTCGATGGTCGCGGAAAACGATGTGGGGCGGCCCTGCCGGGGTTCCACGGTGGCGTCATACCGGAGGATGCGCGCGCCGGCGCCGACCGTAGACGACGACTGATCGCCGCTGCGCGCAGGGCTCGACATACGGCGCGCGCTGCCGTTGTTCGCGCCGACCTGTTGCGCCTTGATGCCGACGGCGGTCGCCGCCGAGGACGCGGAAATCTGCAGCGTTCGCCGTTTCACGGGGCCGTCCGAGTGCGCCGTCAACGCGACCGGCGTGTCGAGGTCGAGCCCATGGAACAACAGACCCACGTCATCGAAGTCCTGCACCAGGAAGTTGCGCCAATTCTGTAGTCGGACCGGCAACTGCAGGTTGGCGAACCCGGCCAAAAGGAACACCGCTTCAAGTACGGACGTTTTTCCTACGTCGTTCGCACCCAACAGCAGGTTGAATGCCCCCAACCCGTCGAGTTCGAGCTGCGCCAAGCCGCGAAAGCGGCGTATCTCTACTTTGTGCAACCGGTCATCGTCGTGCATGGGATCTTCCAAGCAAAGTTCGCCGTGCGGCCAGCCGCGCTCACGCGCCCCCGCTCGCGCCTGATGCGGGATCATCTTGGCGCGTCGCGCCCGCAGGATCAACCGGCGGAGCAGCGGCGCCGCCGGCATTGCGCGCCCCGGGTGTTGGGGTAACTAACGCAACAACAAGACAGGTGGCCATCAGCGACCAGCAAGGGAATCTACACCGCGTAGGCGAACACCGTGGCCTGGAACAGGCGCAGCCGGATGCCGACCATCTCGCCGACGGGCGAGATGTCGCTGCGGCCGTTCCAGGTGATCAGGGCGTCCTCGGCGTCGCCGGTGAGCCGGCCGCAGTCGGCGAAGGTGAAGCCGGGGACCGGCTCCACGTCCGCGTGGATCCGCGACGGCACGGCGTGCAGCAGCTCGACGGAGACCCAGCCGCCGGGACGGCAGCGGTAGTTGAGCCGCAGCTCGTCGCGGGTGCGGTACACCGTCGGGATCGTGCAGCGCCCCTCGACCGGCGCCTCCACTCCGCACAGGCGATGCGGGCGCCACGTCGCCCAGCGCAGCTCGGCGGGCTGGGCTCCGTCGGGCCGGCCGGCGTTGTGCACCCAGGACGAGCCGGCGTAGAGCGACCCCCAGGAGCCGTCGGGCAACTCGATCACGCCGCAGCCCCAGGAGTACACCATGCCGCTGTCGCCTTCGCCCGGCGCGCCAAGCGGGATGATCGGCCGCCGCTCCGGCCGGTGCCAGAACAGGCCGTCGCGGCTGAAGGCGATCTGGCTGTCCACGTGATCGGTCGCCTGGTGGTAGACCTGGATCAGCATGCAGTGCAGGTCGTCGCGGCCCCGGTTCGGAAAAGCGGGGTAGGGGAAGTAGTCGCAGCCGTAGAACGACACGTCCAGTCCGTCCTGGCCGTCGGGCGCCAGGATCAGCTTGGGCGGCGGCCACGAGCGGAAGTCGCGGGTGCGGGTCAGGCCGATGGCGCGCCGCACCAGGCCGACCTCGGCGGAGCCCGACCCGACGCCGGGCGCGGTGCCGGCCGGAAGCTCCATGCCGTGCACGCGGCAGTAGGCGAAGTAGTGCCCGGTGGCCTCGTCGTAGCCGGCGGACAGGCCGCCGTCCATGGGAAACGGCGCGATCGGCGCGTCCAACGTCCGCCACCGCCTGCGGTCGGGCGAGGTCCAGCCGATGACCTCGCCGCCCAACTCGACCTTCGGACCCCGGTAGGCCGGCCCCTGGTACTCCTGCGCCTCCCAGCGGCGCCGCGCCTCCTCGTTGGCGCCGCCCTCGCCGCCGGTGTCCATGCGCTCGCCGGTGTCGGGGTCGTACCAGCCGCCGTCGCAGCCCATGCCCTTGAAGCGCTCCTCGGGCGGCGCGGTGGGATCCTCGAACACGGACTTGAGCTGGTCGCCGCCACGCGCGGTCACCCGCTCCACGTGCCGCCACCGGTGGCCGTCCTCGCTACGGGCGAGCAGGATGCTGCCGTTCGCGTCGTACAGCGCGTACAGCGCGCCGTCCTCCCGCCACGCGCGCACCGGCTTCATGTGGTCGGAGCCTGAACCTCCCTCCAGCACCAGCGGCGCGCTCTTGGCCGCCTGCTCGACGCGCAGGCGCACGCCGATGGGGGCGTCGTACAGCTCGAAGGTGCCGGCGCGGTTGGTGCTGCGGTTGCCGGTGTGGATCTCCTGGGTGTCCGCAATGGGCGTCCAGCCGCCGGGGTTGGGGCGCGGGCGCACCCAGTCGCCGGGGTAGTAGCCCCCGCGGGGGCGTCGGGTCTCAGCCATGGCGGCGACCTTAGCCGATGGAGCCGCGACCGCCCACGGACCCGTTACTATGGGGCGCTACAGGAGGGCACCATGGCAGAGCCCGCAAGCGCACGAACCGACCTGCCCGGCGAGGGCTCGGGGAGATCGGCCCGCGACAACCCCGGTGACTGGATACCGTTCCTGGACTGGCGGGAGGTGTTTCCCGGCAATCGCGGCGTCGACCGGCGCGGCGTCTACAACCTGTTCGACGCTCCCGTCGGCATCGCCCTCCAGGTCGAGCCGAGCGAGCCGTCCGAGCCGCTGCTGGTCGTGGAGAAATCCTGGGAGGATCCCGCCAACATGCAGCCGTCGGCGACGTGGCGGGACGAGGAGGACGGCAGCTACGGCATCATCTATGGCGGCAGGGACGGGGCGATTTGTCTGGCGCGCAGCCCCGACGGCTACCAGTTCCACCGCCCGGCGCTCGGTCAGGTGGAGTGGAGCGGGTCGATCGCCAACAACATCCTCGCCGATGGGCCTGCCTGCGGCATCCTGTTCGACCCCAAGGCGCCGCCCGAGGAGCGCTACAAGGGGCTCGGCCAGGAGGGCGGCTACTACGACCCGCTGACGGGCGAGAAGCTGGCGAGCCGCGAGGGCGAGGCTCGCCAGAAGGCGATGGAGCAGGGCGGCCCCGGCTACAGCGGGCCGCAGGCGGAGATGCGCCACTGGGTGGTCGCCTGGGTCTCGCCCGACCGGCTGCACTGGAAGCGGGTGGAGCGGCCGGCGGCGCCCTTCCCGTCCGACGGCGGCAACCGGCCCCAGTACGACGCGGCCACCGATACCTACTTCGACTACGTGCGCGTGCACGGGCGCGACCCCGAGGAGCCGGCGGGGATCGGCACCGGGGTCCCGGAGCGCTCGATCGGGCGCCGCTCGATCGGGCTGATGCGCACCAGGGACTTCTTCGACTGGTCGCCGCCCAAGCTGGTGATCTACCCGACGCCCCAGGACGACGCGGACGTCTCCTTCTACGGCGCCAACTACTCGCGCTACCCGGGGCGCGACGACCTGCACCTGCTGTTCCTGCAGGTCTATCACCAGAACACGGACCTGATCGACGACCAGCTCGCCGTGAGCTGGGACGGACTGATCTGGTACCGGCACCACGATCCGATCATCCCGCGCGGGCCGATGGGCTCCGGCTACGAGGGGATGTGCCGCACCTTTGCCGGCGGCCTCGTCGAGTTGCCCGACGGCTGGTGGGCGGTCTCCCACGAGTGCAACCCCGGACTGCACAACCGCAGCGGGTACCGGCACTTCCCGGAGCTGGTCGCCAACCCGGCGGGGGCCGATGCCATCACTCTGGAGCCGCACCAGCCGGCGTCGATCCGCTGGGCGCGCTGGCGGCCGCACCGGCTGTGCGGCATCGACACGGCGCTGGAGGGTCGCTTCACCACCCAGACCATCCGCCGCAGCCAGGGCGAGCTGCGGCTCAACTACCGGTGCCAGAGCGGTGGATTCATCGAGGTGGAGCTGGTGCGCCTGGTGGCGGGCCGGCTGCAGCCGGACATGGACGGGCTGCCGGGGTTCACCTTCGCCGACTGCGACCGGCTGACCGGGGACGAGGTCGACCGGGTGGTGACGTGGCGCGGCCGCCACGACATCTCGGACATAGGCGAGACGGTCGCGGTGCGCATCAGGATGTTCCAGGCGAAGGTGTTCGCCTACCGCGTCTGAGCAGGAGGAAGAGGGCGATGCAATACCATCAACTCGGCGGCTCCGGGCTGCAGGTCGCGCGCATCGGACTGGGCTGCATTCCGTTCGGGAGCACGATCGACGAGGAGGCCAGCCGGCTCATGGTCGACCGCTACCTGGACGCCGGCGGCAACTACCTGGACACGGCCAACGTGTACGGCGGCGGCATGCGCGGCTCGCACGAGCGCGACGCCGGCACCTCCGAGCGGACGGTAGGGGCGGTGGTCGCCGGCCGCCGCAACCGGTTCGTGATCGGCACCAAGGGCGCCTGGACCATGACCGACCAGGTGCGCCCGAACGGCTTCGGCCTGTCGCGCACCTATCTGACGCGCGAGATCGAGGCCAGCCTGCGCCGGCTCGGCACCGACTACATCGACCTGTACCAGTGCCATGTGTGGGACCCGTACACGCCGATCGAGGAGACCATGCGCGTGCTGGACGACGCGGTGCGCGCCGGCAAGATCCGCTACGTGGGCGTCAGCAACTGGGCCGGCTGGCAGGTGGTCAAGGCCAACATGCACGCGGACCGCCACGGGCTGACGCCGATCGTCTCCAACCAGATCTGGTACAACCTGGCCGACCGCACCGCCGAGTTCGCGCTGATCCCGGCCTGCCGCGACCAGGACGTGTCGATCATGGTGTGGGGCGCCTACGCGCAGGGCTTCCTGATCGGCCGCTACACGCGCGACATGGCCGAGCCGCCGCCCGGATCGCGCATCACCTCCAGCAAGCCCGAGGAGTCCAGCTCCTGGGAGCGGCTGGCGGTCGACCGGGTGTGGGACACGCAGGAGGCCATGCGAGGCGTGGCCGCCCGCCACGGCCGGTCGCCGGCCAACGTCGCCATGGCATGGCTGCTACAGAGCGGCCGCTGTGACGTGGCGCTCCTGGGCGCGTTCGCTCCCGAGCAGTTGGACGACGGACTGGGCGCGCTGGGGCTGACGCTCGACGGCGACGACCTGGCCGAGCTCGACCGCTTGAGCCGGCTGCCGGCGCCGTATCCGATGAACTTCTGGAACACCTTCTGCTACCGCGACAGCGAGTGCTACGGCGGCCTGCGGTAGAGGCTATTGCGCTGGCGCGTCCACCGTCGCCAGGAGATCGAAGTCCGCATCGGCGTATTCGAGGGCGGCGCCGTGGCGCCGGGCGCAGGCGGCAATGAGCACATCGGTCGCCGCAGCGGTCACGCCCCGGGCGCGCGCTCGCCGCGCGAGGTCGTACGCAGCCTGCCAGACGCCATCGTCGATGCGAAGCTCGGGGAGCGTGCGGGCGAAGTCTCGCAGGACCCTCTGTTCCTGCGCCCCGCGGGCGCCGTTCCACAGCTCGAGTTGCTGAAGCGGGCACCAGTGTGGTCCTTACAGCCTGTTCAGTACAACTCCATCCAGCAGCACCGGCGCATCTGACTGCGTCGTAACGCGCGACGGTTCACGGCTGTGTTGACCGACGCGCTGCATTCGATAAAGATCTGACCACGTCGGGAGGTCCCGCGACGCTCCCGTGGAGGAGGAAACGTGAAAAGATTCATCGGACTGATCGCGGGCCTCATGGTCATCGGTGCGAGCGCGTCCGCGCAGTACATCGAGGGCCCGTGGTTCGCGGAGCAGGTGGCGCGTGGCGAGTTGCCGCCGATCGAGGAGAGGCTGCCGACGGAGCCGCTGGTGCTGGCGCCGGGCGCCGGGTACGCGTTCCCGGCTGACGGCACGCACACGGAGGGCTCGTACGACCGCAGCTCTACCGACATGCCCAACATCCAGGGGCTGACCTCAACGCCGTTCCGCAATCACCGGTTCGAGGTCAAGCTGTTGCCGTGGGCCTGGAAAGGCTGGGAAGGCTCGGACGACCACATGACCTGGACGTTCTACCTGCGCGAGGGCATGAAGTGGTCCGACGGTGACGACTACACCGCCGACGACATCCTGTTCTGGTTCGAGAACGTGCACGGCGACGGCGACGCCGCGATGCAATACCGGGAAGCGGGCGCCATGAACAAGAACGCGGTGGCGGACGCGACCGAGCGCCTGGAGAAGGTGGACGACTACACCCTGCGCTTCCATCTCAAGGCACCGGACCCGCGCTTCGAGTGGCTGGTCGGCCAGCGCTCCGAGCGTGAGCTGCTGAACGTCGACTCCCACTACCTGCCGCAGTTCCACCCGGCCGGCGGCGACGCCGAGGCGCTGGCCGCCAGGGTCGCGGCCGGCGGGTTCGACACCTGGATGCAGCTCTTCGAGGACCGGCGCGACCGTCATGGCAACACCAACCCGGACAAGCCGCACCTGATGCCGTGGGGCCCGTCGGATCCGCCTCCGGCCAACCCGGCGGTGTTCACCGCCAACCCATACAACTTCGCGGTGGATGACCGCGGCCAGCAGATTCCCTACCTGGAGACGCAGCGCTACTTCCTGGTCTCCGACGGCGAGGCGCAGAAGCTGCGGTTGCTGTCCGGCGGCGACAGTTGGGGGATCATCAAGACCCTGGAGTCCCTGCCGCTGGCCAAGCGCGCGCAGGAAGACGGCAAGATCATGTTCCAGCTCACCCCCAAGGGCGACGCCTACAAGTCGACGGTGACGCTGTTCAACATGAACGCGATCGTGGAGTGGAAGGCTGAGCTGTTCCGCGACGTGCGCTTCCGCACGGCCTACTCGCTGTTCATCCCGCGCCAGAAGATCGCCGACATCATGTACGCCGGCGCGCCGCTGGCGACGCTGGGCGGCTTCATGTACGAGACCGACCATCCGTGGTACCTCCCGGAGCTGGGCCAATCGCCGCTGATCGAGCAGGACCTGGACCGCGCCAACGCGCTGCTGGACGAGCTCTTGCCCAACAAGGACGCCGACGGCTTCCGTCTCGACCCCGAGGGCAAGCCGATCACCTTCTTCCTGGCGACCGTCACCCACGATGAGTGGGAGCAGGCGGCCAACATCATCATGGAGGACCTGCACCTGATCGGCTTCAAGGCCAACCACCGCGCCACCGCGTGGGGCGGCTGGGGCGCCTTCGTCCAGTCGATGGAGTGGGACATCATCGTCGACCAGAGCACCGAAGGCTGGAAGAGCCAACTCCCCGAGCGGCAGTCGCTGATCGTTCCCACGGGGCGGTTCGGTCCCAACTGGGCCTACGCGTGGTGGCAATGGCTGGACACCGGCGGCCAGAAGGGCGAAGAGCCGCCGCAGCAGATCAAGGACAACTGGGATCTGTTCCATCAGATGATCCAGGAGGCGGACGCGGACAAGCTCACCGAGCTGACCCACGAGTGGTACCGGCGCCAGGCCGAGCAGGTCTGGACCCTCCCGCACCTGACCTTCCCGCCGGAGTTCGACGTGTGGCAGCCCAACTTCAAGGGCGTCCATCCCAGGACCGGCCGGCCGTTCGAGTTCGGAGGTATGTGGTACGAGTAGCGCGTTCTCGCTGACCGTGCGCACGATGGAGGGCATCCCGCGACGGGGTGCCCTTCGTCATTGAGCGTGCCGTAGGAGGTGCAGGTCATGAATGACATGACCAACCGCGAGTACCTGGTGGGGTACCAGTACCGAGACGCCGGCAACCTGGGAGCCCGCGTTCAGTTGCACGACCGTTTCAGCGTCAATCCGCGCGGCTGGTTGCCGTGGGTTTTCGATAGGTTCGATTTTCCGCGGGACGTCCGCCTGTTGGAGCTGGGCTGTGGACCGGGAGGCCTGTGGCGTGCCAATCGGGCGCGGATTCCGCCTGGATGGGATGTCACCCTGACCGATCTGTCGGCGGGCATGATCGACACCGCGCGCCAGTCCCTGGGCGAGGAACGATTTTCCTATCGCAAAGCCGATGCCCAGGATCTGCCCTTCGACAACGACCGGTTCGACGGGGTCGTCGCCAACCACATGCTGTACCATGTGCCTGATCGAGCGCGGGCCTTGGGAGAAATGCGTCGGGTGCTCAAAGTGGGCGGGCGTTTGTATGCGTCGACCAACGGACGCACCAGACGGCCGGGCTTGGGCGCATGGGTCCGGCAGGTGATGACCGAGAGTGGTAGGCGGCCGCAGGAAACCAGCCTCGACCTCTTCAGCGTCGAAACCGGAGAGGCTCAATTGAGGAGCGTGTTCTCCCACGTCGTACTCCATCGCTACCAGGACGCCTTGGAGATCACCGAGGTTGAACCTCTGATCGCCTATGTACAGTCTACGGCCATGGCATTGGAGCCCGACAGGCTTCCCGACTTGCGGCGGGCTGTGGCCGCGGAGATAGAAGGCCACGGCTGCCTGCGTCTGCCCAAGAACACCGGGATGTTCGAGGCATGGTGATCCGGCCTCCCGCACGTGCGTGCGCGGCTTGCGTGGCCATGCTGCTGGCCGTACCTGCGGTTCTGACCGCCCAGGAGCGGCAAGAGGAGCGGGACGCGATGGTCAGCCGCCAGATCGCCGCGCGTGGGGTAAGCGATGAGCGTGTGCTGCAGGCGATGCGCACGGTGCCGCGCCATCGGTTCGTGCCCGACCGTCTGGCGCGCTCGGCGTACGCGGACCATCCGCTGCCGATCGGGGAGGGGCAGACCATCTCCCAGCCCTACATCGTCGCGCTCATGACCGAGACGCTGGCGGTCGAGGAGGACGACCGCGTGCTGGAGATCGGCACCGGGTCGGCCTACCAGGCGGCGGTGCTGGCGGAGCTGGTGGCGGAGGTCTACTCGATCGAGATCCGCGGCCCGCTGGCGGAGTCGGCAGCGGCGCTGCTCGACGAGCTGGAGTACGGCAACGTGCAGACGCAGCATGCTGACGGCTACTACGGCTGGCCGGAGGCGGCGCCGTTCGACCACATCATGATCACCGCCGCGGTCGATCACGTGCCGCCGCCGCTGCTCGAACAGCTCGCGGTCGGCGGCCGGCTGATCCTGCCGCTCGGCAATCCGTTCGCCCATCAGAGCCTGGTGGTAGTCACCAAGTCGGAGGACGGCTTCCGGATGCAGGAGATCCTGGGAGTGCTGTTCGTCCCGATGACGGGTGACGCCCTGAACTGACCGTGCTGATAGCCGCCGCGATCGCCTCGTTCGCCGCCCTCGCGTATGAGGCGCTCCTGGTCCGGTTCTTCGCTCTCTCGCAGTGGAACCACCTGACGTTCCTGGTCCTGGGCGTCGCGCTGCTCGGCTTCTCCGCATCGGGGGTGGTGCTGGCCGCTCTGGTATCCCGCCGGCCGCCGGCGTCCGCGATGCTGCGCCGTCCCTCGAGCGTGGCGGTCCTGTTGGCGGCGCTGTCGCTGGCCGTGCTGGGATCGTTCGTCGCGGTCCGCGCCATGGAGCTGGATTACTTCCGCATCCCCCTGGAGATGGGCCAGCTCGCGCTGTTGGCGGTGTCGTTCCTGGTCCTGTCGGTGCCGTTCGCGATCGCGGGCCTGATCACCGCGCTGGCCTACGCCGATCCGGGCATCCCGGCCGCGCGCACCTACGTGGTGGCCATGGTCGGCTCAGGGCTCGGCGCAGCGGCGCCGATCGGTCTGCTGCCGGCGTTCGGCGTCGCCGGCGCGGTGGCCGCGATCGCGGCAGTCCCGGCGATCCTGGGGGTGGTGGCCGCGGCGCGATCCGGCAGCGTTGGCCGGTCGGCGCAGGGTGGGATGGCCGTCGGCGTGGTGGCGGCAGCGTTGGCGATCGGTTCGCTGGCTACGGGCCTGATCGGCGAGGTGAGGCCGTCCTCGTACAAGCTCGGGTACCAGGCGCTGCAGTTCCCGGAGACCGAGGTGGTCGAGCGCCGCACCACGATCCGCGGCCGCTACGAGCGGCTGCAGGGGCCGGCGCTGCGCTTCGCGCCCGGGCTCAGTTTGCGCTGGACCGAGCGGTTTCCGCGCCAGGACGCGCTGCTGACCGACGGCGACGCGTCGCTGTTCGTCCCGCGGGATCCCGACCCGCGCTACGCCGGGGAGCTGCTCGGCTCGGTGGGTGCGGCGCTGGTGAGCGAGCCTCGTAGCGCGCTGGTGCTCCAGGCGAGCGGCGGCAGCGCGTTGCCGATCGTGGTGCAGGCCGGGGTGCCGCGGGTGACGGTGGTGGACGCGTCGGGGTGGCGCGCCGCCGCGGTGCGCGCTGCGGTTGCCGAGCTGGGCTGGGACGCACGGGTTACGGTCCGCCGCTCCTCGCTGCGCGGCTTCACCGCGCGCGCCGGGGAGCGCTACGACCTGATCTACCTGGACCACGCGGGCGCGTCGGTGCCGGGGGTCGAGAGCCTGAGTCGCCAGTTCACGCTCACCGTCGACGCGCTGCGCAGCTACCTCGACCTGCTGACGGAGGACGGCGTGCTGGTGCTGGGCCGCAAGCTGTCGCTGCCGCCGTCCACCAGCTTGCGCGCCGCTGCCACCGCCGTGGCGGCGCTCGCGGGCCGTGCGGAGGCGCCGGAACGGCATCTGGCGATGCTGCGTTCCTTCGAGAGCTTCGTGCTGGCCGTGTCGCGGAAGCCTCTGTCGGACGAGCGGCGGGCGGCCGTGCGCTCGTTCGCGGAGGAGCGCGGCTTCGATCTGGTCTACCTGAGCGACATGAGCAGCGACGAGGCGAACCGCTTTGCCGTCCTGGTGGAGCCGCGCTACCACGTCGCGATCGGTGAGCTGATCGCCGCCTACCGGGACGGCCGAGCGGGCGGCTGGTTCCGCGGGCAGGTGCTGGACGTGGCGCCGCGCCGCGACGGCCGGCCGTTCTTCAGCCACACGCTGCGGTGGGGACGGATCGGCGAGCTGGCCGCGGCGCTCGGTGGCCGCTGGTTCGGGTTCCTGCTGTCTGCCGAGGTGGTGGTGGCGGCCGTGATCGGCATCTCCGCCCTGGCCGCCGCGCTGCTGCTGGCGCTTCCGGCCGCGGCGGGCCGCCGGGACGGCAGGCTCTCGCCGGCCGTGTTCGCGTACTTCCTGGCCGTGGGGGCCGGCTACATCTGGGCGGAGCTCGCCCTGATCGGCCTGTTCACCCTGCTGATCGGCGATCCGGTGGTCTCGGTCGTGGTGGTGCTGTCGGGCATGCTCACCCTGTCGGGCCTGGGCGGACTGGCGTCGGCGCGCATCGGGATCGGGCGCCTGCCGGTGGTGCTGATCGTGATCGGCGCGCTGCTGGCGGTCGCGGCGCTCACGGCTTTCCCGCTGGTCCGTTGGCTGTTGGCGCTGCCGGCGGTGCTCCGCGTCGCCGGCAGCGCGCTCCTGCTGGCGGTGGTGGCGGTCCCCCTGGGCCTGCCGTTTCCGGCCGGCATGCGGCTGCTCGCCCCGCAGCCGTATGCGACCGCGAGGGCGTGGGCAGCCAACGGCGCCGCGTCCGTGGTCGGCGCGGCTTTGGCGCCCCAACTCGCCTGGGACCTCGGCATCCCGGCGCTCGGCGTGCTCGCTGCCGCGGTCTACCTCGGCACGGCCCTGGCCGCACGCCGGGCCGCAGTACGGTGATCGCGTCCCGCTTCGGCGCCGAAGCAGGACACTCCATCGATCAGCTCACGAACGGATTGGTTATCTCCAGGCCGTCGAGGCGGCCTCGCGTCAGCCGGCCATGCAGTTGAGCATCCAGTTGATGCCGAACTTGTCCGTGCACATACCGTAGTAGGAGCCCCAGAACACGTCCTGCATCGGCATCGTCACCTGGCCGCCGTCGGACAGCTTCGCGAACAGCGAGTCCGCTTCCTCCTTGCTGTCCGGCTGGATCGACAACGAGAAGTTGTTGCCGGTCGCCAGCGGCGGCCCGAACGAGCCGCGGTCGCTGCCCATCAGCACGCCTGAGCCCATCGGCAGCGACACGTGCATGAGCAGGTCCAGCTCCGCCTCGGCAACGCCCATGTCCGGCGGCCCGTCGCGGAAGCTCTGGATGTCCGTGAACTCGCCCCCTAACACGGAGCGGTAGAACTCGAATGCCTGGCGGCAGTTGTCTTGAAAGGTGAGGTACGTGTTGATCTGCATCGCGCCCGAAAGGTATCGCCGGTCCCGCCTGCCGCCAAACCGGCGCGCACCGGGTGATGTCGGTTGCGCGTCATCGATGTCGTTTTGTGCCAGGAAGCACCGCCTGGACCGAGTAACGCTGCATGCCGGCAGTGGGGTAGACTTATGTGCTATCTTCTACCCTGTCGGGAGCATGCGATGAGCCTCAACATCAAGAACGAGGAGACCTGCCGGCTGGCCGGCGAACTCGCCTGCCTGACCGGCGAGACCATGACCGGGGCGATCACCGTTGCATTGCGGGACCGCCTGGAGCGTGAAAAGCGTCGACGCGGCGCGGATGCCATGGCCCGGGAGCTGCACGCGATCGGACAACGATGCGCCATGCTGCTGGGTCCAGGGCCCTCCGCGGTGGAGCACGGTGATCTGCTCTACGATGAGCGGGGCCTGCCCAGGTGATCATCGACACATCGGCGATCCTGGCCATCCTGCTGGCGGAGTCGGACGCGGGACGCTACGAGACCGCCATAGCGGCAGCGTCGCCTCGCCGCATGTCGGCGGTCGCCTTGCTCGAAGCGGCCATGGTGGTCGAGAGCAGGGGTGGAACGGCGGCGGGGCTTGAGCTCGATGCGTTTCTGGAGCAAGCGGCGATCGAGTTGATGCCGGTCACACGCGAACAGACTGACGCAGCACGTCGAGCGTGGCGACGCTTCGGCAAGGGCAACCATCCGGCAGCGCTGAACTTCGGGGACTGCTTCGCGTACGCGCTCGCGAAAACGCACGGGGAGCCGCTTCTGTTCAAGGGCGAGGATTTCTCCCGCACCGACGTCGAGGAGGTATGACCCCGCGGACGCTCGTTAGCTTATTTGTGTCTCGATATTCGTACCGTCCGTTTAGTCTTCCTTCGCCAGGACGAAATAGTGGCCGGGGTTCCACGCCTGGCAGATCAGGTAGACCTGCCCGTCGTGTTCGTACCAGACGGCATTGTGGATGTGGTCGGCCAGCTCGACGCCCAGATCTTCCTTGGGGCGGATGGTGGAAGCCACCTCGTAGGTGTGGCCGTCCAGGACGTAGATCGGCGCCGGGCGCCCTTCCTGCGGGTCGTCCAGGCTGCCGACCACGGCGTACCAGCCGTCGCCGTGTTGCTTGAAGTCGATTCCGCACGGCTTGGAGCCGTCGGGGATCGGGTGCGAGGAGTGGAAGTGGCCGTCCAGGCCCATGAGCTGGAAGCGGGCGTGCGGGCGGTCGGCGATCGACAGGTGGTGGCCATCGGGGGCCGGATTGAGGCCGTGCGCGGTCCCGAACAGGCCGTGCGCGTGCGGATCGTCGGTCTTGCCGCCGAACAGGCCGGTGTAGTTGTGCGTCGCCGGATCGACCGACGAGATGTAGTTGGCGCCGTAGCCGTCGGACACGTACAGCGTGCCGTCGGCGAAGGCGGTGTCGGTCGGCTTGAACAGGATCTCCTCGTCGCGGTACTCCTCGAACTCGGGACGCGACAGGATGTAGTCGACGTTGCCGTCGAGCCCGACGACGGCCACCTTGGCGTCGTTGTTGGCCGGCAGCACCAGCCGGCGCTTGCCGTCGAACTCGATGATCTTGGTGCTGTGGAAGTTGATGGGCTTGAGATCGGACGGCAGCTCGATGATCTCCTGCGCGGTCAGATCGGCGCTGATGCGCATGATCCCGCAGCCCGGCATCCCGTAGTAGAGGTAGCCTGAGGCAGCCGTGTCGTCGGCGAAGCCGCCGTGCAGGTCGACCTCGTGCGGCCGTGCCCGCTCCGGCAGGGTGTACAGGTCGTCGCAGAGTGAGAACCGGAACGGCTCCTGACCGCTCGTCTTCTTCGCCATGGATGTCTCCTTCCGTGTGGTGCGTATCCACCCTGAGCCTACACCACGACCGGCTCGTGCCGACAGCGCCGGCCGCGCGTTGACGGGCGCGTCGCCGCTGACCACCATCGGCGCATGGTCACCGAGCACGACACCTACTTCTTCGACCTGCGCGGCTATCTGCATCTGGAGCGGGCGCTCACCCCGTCGGAGGTGCGGGCGTGCAACGAGGGCCTGGACGCCATCCCGCCGCTGGCGGACGGCGAGTGGCACGGCTACGTCCACGCCCAGACCTTCGGCGATCACGACGGCGTCAACTACCAGCAGATCTACGAGGCGGGGGAGCCCTTCGAGGAGCTGATCGACCACCCGGCCTGGTTCGACAAGGTGCGCTACTTCGTCGGCTCAGAAGACTCCTTTGACGAGCAGCACGGCCCGCTGCTCATAGACGAGGCGTTCGCCAACGTCCGCACCGCCGGCCAGAGCATCGGCGTACACAACGGCGGCCACCTGGGCTTGAGCCGCTGCCAGTTCCGCTACTACGCCGGCCGCTTCCACTGCAATCAGATCAACGTGCTGGTCGCCCTGACCGACATCGGCGCCGGCGACGGCGGCACCGTGCTGATCCCCGGCTCGCACAAATCCAACTTCGAACACCCGTCCTTCGAGCGCTTCTGCATGGGAGAGAGACGCCCCGACGCGGCACTGATCGAGGGGGCGGTGGAGGTCCACATGCGCGCGGGCGACGCCCTGCTGTTCGTCGACTGCTGCACGCACGGCTCGGCCCGGCGCAGGAACGCCGGCGAGCGGCGCGTGGTGGTCCACCGGTACGGTCCGTCATGGGGCCGGCTGCGCCACGCCTACCAGCCGTCGCCGGAGCTGCTCGCCCGGCTGACGCCGCACCGCCGTTCGATCGTCGCGCCGGCCTGCGAACGCAGGCTCGCGCCCGATCCGCACCCGGCCGCACAGGGTCAGCCGGCCGCACAGGGCCAGCCGGCCGCACAGGGTCAGGAGGTTGCCACATGAGCGCTCCCACGGTCCGACCGAGCCCCGGGGACACGTCGTGGTTCGTGCACGACCGCTTCGGCATGTTCATCCACTGGGGGCTGTACGCGCTGCCGGCGCGGCACGAGTGGGTCAAGAACAAGGAGGAGATCCCGGACGAGGTCTACCAGCGGTACTTCGACCGCTTCGATCCCGACCTCTACGATCCCGGCGTGTGGGCCGACGCCGCCGCCGGCGCCGGCATGCGCTACTTCGTGGTCACCACCAAGCATCACGAGGGCTTCTGCCTGTGGGACAGCGCGCTCACCGATTACAAGGCCACGCGCACGCCGTACGGCAAGGACCTGCTGCATCCGATGGTGGACGCCTTCCGCGACCGCGGGCTGCGGGTCGGCTTCTACCACTCGCTGATCGACTGGCACCACCCCGACTTCGTGATCGACGACGTCCACTCGCAGCGCAACCACCCGGAGCGCGAGGCGATGAACCGCACGCGCGATCAGAGCCGTTACATCCAATACCTGCATGGCCAAGTGCGCGAGCTGCTCACGCAGTTCGGCCGGATCGACGTGCTGTGGTGCGACTTCAGCTATCCCGGCCGCGGTCGCGACGGCAAGGGCCGTGACGAGTGGGACAGCCCGCGGCTCTACCGGACCATCCGCGAGCTGCAGCCGCGCGTGCTGCTCAACGACCGCCTGGACCTGGACGACGGCTGGGACATCAAGACCCCGGAGCAGTTTCAGCCGCAGGGCTGGATCGAGGTGGACGGCACGCCGGTCACCTGGGAGGCGTGCCAGACCTTCTCCGGATCGTGGGGCTATCACCGCGACGAATCCTCCTGGAAGAGCGTCGGCCAGTTGATCCGCATGCTGTCGGACACCGTCAGCAAGGGCGGCAACCTGCTGCTCAACGTCGGCCCGACCGGGCGGGGCGACCTGGACCGTCGCGCCCTGGACCGCCTGCGCGGCATGGGCGACTGGATGCGCAGTCATGGGCGCTCGATCTACGGCTGCACGCAGGCGCCGGCCGAATTCGCGGTCCCGCCGGACTGCCGGCTTACCTGGAACCCGGACACACGCAGGCTGTACATCCACGTGTTCGCCTGGCCGTTCCGGCAGCTCCACCTGCGCGGGTACCGCGGCAAGGTGGCCTACGCTCAGTTGCTGAATGACGCATCGGAAGTGGGGATCACCACAATGTCGGAACACCAATCGCGCATGGAGCGCACCGGAGCGGACGACCTGGTCCTGGAGCTGCCGGTGCTGCAACCTTCGGCGGAGGTGCCGGTGATCGAGCTCTTTTTGGCCGACGACCGGTAGTCCGGTAACGCACGGTGCGCCGCCTGCTCATCCTGGCCGGGGGCGCCGGCATCGTCCTCCTGGTCGGGGCGTATCTGCTGCTGGCGAACCGGCCGGAGCCCGAGTACGCAGGCCCGGTGGCGTCCGACCGCCAGCAGCTCTCCGACGTCGACGGGGACCGGATCGTGGCGATGGAGCTGGCCCCGCGCGGCGGCGAGACGATCCGCCTGGAGCGCGAGGGCGCCGTCTGGCTGGTGCGCGAGCCGTATCCGTTCCGCTGGGACTGGCCGCGCCTGCAGGAGTTGCGTGCCAGCTTCGCCAGCCTGTTCGCGCAGCGGCTGGTGGTCGAGGACCCGGAGGACCGCGCCCAGTACGGCCTGGACCCGCCGCTGGTGGTGATGAGCGCGCGGCTGGAGTCGGGTGAGACCTTCGAGTTCCACCTGGGTAATCGCACCTCATCGGGCGAGGCCTATTTCTTGAGCTCCCGCGACGACCGCGCCGTGTTCACCGTGCACGCCGTGCACGGCACGCGCTTCTCGTGGACGGTCGCCGACCTGCGCGACCAGACCATGCCGGCGCTGACCCGGGACCGGGTCAACCGGATCTGGTTTCGCGACGGCGACCACGAGGTGGAGCTGATCGCGGTGGGCGAGCAGCCCCGATACGCGCATATGGGCAGCGCACAGGTGATGCGCATCCCCTATCTGGCCGCGGCCGACGAGGAGCGGTTCGCATCCATCGCTCGCCGGGTGGCGGAGATGCGGATCAGCGACGTCGTCGCCGACAACCCCAGCGGTTACGCGGAGTTCGGCCTGGATCCCCCGCGCGGAGAGCTGCGGGTGCGCGATTTCGAGGACGAGTTGCACCTGCTGCTGGGCGCGACCGTCGGCGGCCGCGTTTACGTCAAGATGCCCGCTGCCAAAGGGGTGCACACGGTGCCGGCCGCCGCACTGGAGTTTCTGTCGCTGACTCCGTTCGAGCTCTCGGATCCGCGCGTGCTGGACGTCCCGGTCGATCGTATGAACTCGATCCTGTTCCGGAGCGGCGAACGCGAGCACCGGATCGACCTGCGGCGCGCCACGGACGACCTTGGCGCCGAACAGGTCACGCTGGCGGTCGATGGGCGTCCGCTCGACCCGGACGCCTTCGCCCTGCTCACCGAGGAGATCGTCAACCTGGCGGTGGACGCTCCCGCGCCGGCCGGGCGGGACGCGCCGGACGGCGATCCGGTGCTGACCATCACCTACCACCTGCGGGGTGGCGGGCGCTACATCCTGGAGGCGCGGTTTCTCCCCTACGACCGGGACTTCCATCTGCTCATGCTGGACGACAGCATCGACCTCCTGGTAGACAGCCGCGCGGTCTCCGCGCTGCTGGAGCGGATCGAGACAATTGTTGGCGACTGACGCGCCGCCGGTGGTCCGCTACCGCCGCCCGTACCTGGAGGAGCAGGCACGGCGCGCACTGCACAGTCCCGCAGTCCGAGCGCTGGCGTTGCTGCTGTGGCTGGTCTCGGCGGCGGTGAGCACCTACCTGCTCATGCAGGCGGTCAACCACCTGGAATGGGTGCGCGACTACTCCATGAAGGTGATCGTGGTGTCGTTCGCCGCGGCGTTCCAGAACCGCTTTCTGTACGGGTTCGTCCTGCCGTTCGCGGCCGGAGGGATCTGGCTGGCTTCGTTGCTGGTGCTGGCAAAGTATTTCGAGGCGTACGGGCTGCACACCCGCTGGTGGCGCCCGTGGACGGCAGCCACGCCGTTTCGCGAGTTGTCGCCCGGGTCGGGAGCTTCCGTGCTGGCCGGCCGCTTTCTGTTCGTACTGGGCATCCAGGGCTGCGCCGGGGTCGCCATGCTGGCCGTCCAGACGCTGCTGTGGCGGGCTCCAGCGGCCGGCTACGGCCCGCTGCTCGGAGCGGTGGCCGCCTATGCGGCGGTGGGAGCCGCGGCGTTCGCGGCGTCCCTGCGGGTGCGCGCCCGAGTCACGAAGGCGCGCGCCGCGCGCGAGGCCGCCTTCGATCGGGGCGACTTCGTTGGCCGGCCGCCCGCAGTCCGCTAACGCCCCAAATACCCGTCGCCTCCGGCTCCGCGTATTTGGCCCATCTCCACCTCATTCGTCTGACGACTTGCCGCTCACGCGGCGCGTCCATCAGACTCATCCTCATCGCAGACAAGGAAGGGCTCAGGGACTACTACCGCCGGCTGCGCGCGGGCACGGACGAGGAGCGCCGCAAGGTCGTGGTGCTGCTGTTCGCCGTGGTCGCCCTGGTGGCGCTGATCGGCGTCTCGATCAGCTCGATCAGCGGCCTGAGCGGCGATGACGGCGGTGCCGTGCAGATGGTGCTGGTGCCGCGGCTCGACTCTACCGCCTCGGAGATCGCCGGCTTCATCCTGCTGGGAGCGGCGGTGGTGGCCGGCGGCCTCACCTTCGTCTACATGCAGGAGCGTATCCGCCGCCAGGAAGAGGCCGAGCGCGGGCTGCAGCGCTTTCGCATCCCGCGCGCGGTCATCATGTTCATCACGGCACCACTGGTGGTAGCCGCGCTGTTCGTGTTGTTCCTGTCCGTGGTCAGCCAGTCCAATCAGGACCGCCCGAGCTACGCAGAGGAACTCACGGCCAGGCTGGAGGAGGTCGACCGGCAGGCCGAGCGCGGCGAGCTGCCTTCGATCGAGGAGATCGAACGCCGGCGGGTCGCCCGCCAGCGCCGGCCGTTCATCCTGCTGGGGACCATCGTCGCGCTGTTCGCGGCGGTGGCGATCTTCGGGGGGCGCCTGCTCCGTGAGGCACCCGAGGCACTGGAGGACTCGTCGCCGATCACGGAGGAGTTGAAGCGCGATCTCGCGCACGCCACCGGGCTTGCCATCGACGACATCGCCGCCGAGCCCGGCCACCGGCGCGCGGTGGAGATGTGCTACGCCCGCGTGAGCGACGTGCTCGACGCGCACGGCTTCCCGCACCCCTTGCACGAGACGCCGCTGGAGTACATGCACGGCGTGCTGGATGCCGGATCAGGGCTGCCGGGACGCGAGCTGCTGGAGCTCACCGGGCTGTTCGAGGTGGCCAAGTTCTCGACCCACCACATCGGTCCGGACCGGCGCGACCACGCGCTCGACCTGCTGCGCTCCATCCACCGTTTCCTGCTCGACCAGTTGGCGCATGCCGAACGGGAGGCGTCCCAGGAGGGCGCCACGTAGCGCCCCGACCGTCAACGGCGCCGCCAGGGCGTCTCCGCGCCCCATTCGGGGAGCGACGGCAGCCCCGGTGTGCCGGCACGCACCTCACCCACTTCACCGGACAGGGTCATGCCCTCGCGCGACGAGACCGTGATGGAGCCGTCAACGTCGGCGAAGCGCTGCCGGCCCGTGCCCGTGTGCACGCGGACATCGCCGCGGGTGTCGGTGACGGTGATGTCTCCGGTTCCCGAAGCGACGTGCACGTCGCCGGCGACCCGGCGGATCACCAGGTCGCCGGCGCCCGACACCAGGCGGACATCCGCGGACGAGTCGGTGACGACGACCATGCCGGCTGACGACTCGACATGGACGGCCGCCTGTCCCGACATCGCGCCGAGTCCGGTGACCAACACGTCGCCGGTGGTCGTACGGACGTAGACCTCGGCAGCGCGTGGGACCGCAAGCGTCAACCGCGGGCCCCAGAGGACGGAGTAGCCGGAGAGGGCCGGTCGTTGACCGCGAAGCCGATGCTCACACGGCCTTCGCCAACCGCAATCTGGAGCTCGAAGTCGTTGCGCTCCTGAAATTTGCTCGAGACCAGGGCACGCGCCGCAAGGCCGTCGCCGGAGACGCCGTCGACATCGACCTCCAGGTAGCGGCCTTCGACGACGACCCGCTGCACCGGTCCGGGATGGCGGATCGACTGCTCGACCGCGCTGCCCTCCAGGAAGCCCGCGGAATAGCCGAGCGGGGCTGCGCCGACCAGGAGCGCGATTAGTGCCGGAGAGCGCATGGGACCGGATCGTAGTGCCCTTGGGCGACACCACAAAGGGCGCTCCGGTTTGACCGCGACGGAGGCTTGGTGCTCTAATCCGTGTAGTCGCCGATGGCCGAACCCACCCCGAGCGACGCTCCCGTGAGCGTCGCCGATGATGTTGCCAAAGAGCGTGCGGTCGGCATCTTCCGCCGCAAGCAGCTCACCGAGGCCGAGCGGCGTGAGGCGTACTTCACCGCGACCCAGTGGCGGCTCATCGGGCTGAAGTTCCGCTCGCACCGCTGGGCGATGTGGGGCCTGGGCATCATCCTCGTCTTCTACTTCGTCGCCATCTTCAACGGCTTCTTCGCGATGAACGATCCGATCGAGCGCAACACCGACATCCAGCTCCAGCCGTGGGTGTTCAGCGGCAAGGACGTCTCGTTCAACCTGTTCGACGAGGAGCGCAATTTCCGTCCGGTGGTCTCCCAGGTGACCAGCAAGCTCGACTTCGAGCTCTTCAAACGCGTGTACGTGCGCGTGGAAGGGTCGCAGCGACCGTTGCGGCTGTTCGTGCGCGGCTATCCGTACAAGCTGTTCTTCTTCATCGACGCCGACCTGCACCTGCTCGGCACCGGCGACCCGGACGTCCGCTGGTACCCGCTCGGCACCGACCAGAGCGGCCGCTGCCTGTACTCGCGCATGGTGCACGGCTCCATACTGTCGCTGTCGATCGGCATCATGGCGATCGTCATCACCTGGGTGCTGGGCATCCTGATCGGTTCCATCGCCGGCTACTTCGGCGGCGTCGTCGACACCGTCGTCAACCGCTTCATCGAGGTGCTGATGTCGGTCCCGTCGCTGCCGCTGTGGATCGCGCTTGCCGCGGCGCTGCCGCTGGATTGGAGCATCGTGCAGGTCTACTTCTCGATCACGGTGGTCCTGTCCGTTCTCGGCTGGACCGGGCTGGCGCGCACGGTCCGCAGCAAGTTCCTGGCGCTGCGCGAGGAGGAGTACGTGCTGGCGGCCAAGCTGGACGGGGCGACGATCGGCCGCCAGTTGTTGCGGCACATGCTGCCGGCGTTCGCCAGCCACCTGGTCGTCAACGCTTCCAACCTCGTCCCGTCGATGATCCTGGGCGAGACGGCGCTCAGCTTCCTGGGCGTCGGGCTGCGTCCGCCGGCGGTCAGTTGGGGCGTGCTGCTGCAGGGTGCGCAGAATGTCGAATCGGTCGCGCTCCATCCCTGGCTGCTGATGCCGGCACTGCTGGTGATCTTCACCGTGGTGGCATTCCAGTTCATGGGCGACGGCCTGCGCGACGCCGTCGATCCGTACCGGTAGGTCGGGGGGACAGGGATGCTGGGATACATCATCCGCCGGGTCGCGATCATGATCCCGACGCTGATCCTGATCTCCATGCTCTCCTTCCTCGTGGTGGAGCTGCCTCCCGGAGACCTGGCCAGCGCGTACGTGTCCCGGCTGGAACGCATGGGTGAGGAGTTCCGCGGCGACGCGACCGAGATGCTGGAGGCGCTGCGGCGGCGCTTCGGCTACGGACAGCCGCTTCACGTGCGGTACCTGAAATGGGCGCGCGACTTCCTGCGCGGAAGCTGGGGGCACTCCTTCTACTGGGACCTGCCGGTGCGCACGGTGATCCAGGACCGAATCCTGACGACGGTGGCGATCGCGTTCCTGACCATGCTGATCGGCACGGCCGTGAGCTGGCCGGCGGGGGTTGGCGCCGCGATCCGCCAGTACGCCCTGTTCGACAACGTGTTCAGCTTCGTCGCCTTCTTCATGATGGCGGTGCCCAACTTCCTGTTCGCCCTGGTGCTGATGTACCTGTCGTTCGAACTGATCGACTTCGTGCCGGGCGGGCTGTTCTCGCCCGACATGATCGACGAGCCGTGGAGTTTGGCCAAGTTCCTGGACTTGCTGCTGCACCTCTGGATGCCGCTGGTGATCCTGGGGTTCGAGTCGATCGGCGGCGGGGTGCGCACCATCCGCGCCAACGTGCTGGACCAGATCCGCCAGCCCTTCGTGACCACCGCGCGCGCCAAGGGCGTGCCGGAGACGCGGCTGTTGATCAAGTACCCGATCCGCATGGCGGCGAACCCGTGGGTGTCCAGCATCGGCTGGATGCTGCCGGCCCTGCTGAGCGGCGAGGTGCTGGTGTCGACCGTCCTGAACATACCCACCATCGGCCCGCTGATGCTGCAGGGGGCGATGAACCAGGACACGCAGGTGGCGGGCGCCATCGTCATGCTGCTGTCGACGCTGACCGTGATCGGCACGCTGATCTCCGACCTGCTGCTGGGCGTGCTCGACCCCCGCATACGGGTCGCCGAGTAAGCGTCGTCGCTCCGCAGCAGCAGCAATTCTCGGCGAATGAGATGAGAATCGACATGGTGACACGGTTCCGATGAGGGCAGATCAGACCCTGTCATGTATCTCATTGCAGTTGAACGAGTTACAGGACTAGACATTTCTCGTCTTCCTCGTCATGCTGTCTTCGCATGGCCAGGGGATTGCGGAGAGGCCCGAATTTACTTCGTTTCCGCTCCCTCGTCGACTCGATCGCCGACTACGTAACCGGTATCGTCGACGCACGCCAACCAGGCAAAATCCGCTACGCCCTGCGCGACTGCTACCTCAGCGCTCTGGCTTTGTTCTACGTCCAAGACCCCTCGCTGCTGCAGTTCCAGCGCCGCTTCCAGCGCCAGTTGCAAACCAACAACCTCTCGGCCACCTTCGGCGTCGGTGAACTGCCCTCCGACTCGCAGCTCCGCGATCTGCTCGACCGCCATGACTATGCTCGCATCCTGCCCTGCTTCGCCGATTGGATCGCTCGCCTGCAGCGCGCCAAGTGGCTCCAGCACTACCAACTGTTCGACGCCCGCTATCTGATCACCCTCGACGGTTCACGCTATTTCAGCTCCGAGTCCGTCCACTGCAAGCACTGCCTGAGCACCACCTCGCGCGGCATCACGTCCTACCACCATGACATCCTGCAGGCGGCCATCGTCCACCCCGACAAGCCCCAGGTGCTGCCCCTCGCTCCCGAGTTCGTACGCAACAGTGACGCCGACGGCGCCACGTACCGCAAGCAGGATTGCGAACTGAACGCCGGCTACCGCATGCTTCAGCGGCTCCGCGCCGACTATCCGCGCATGGCGGCAATTATCGTCGCCGACAGCCTGTACTCCAAGCAACCGTTCGTCGAGCAGCTCTGCGCGGCGCGCTTCTCATTCCTGCTGGTCGCCAAGCCCGGTGACCATCGCAGCCTCTACCAGGACGTCGCCGGCCTGCGCGGCGCCAACCTGCTGAACCGTCACGCTACCGACCACCGCGGCGAACGCAGGGAGTACGAGTGGGTCACCGATCTACCGCTGAACGGCAACCCCGACGCTCCGCTCATCAACTTCATCCAGTTCCGCATCGTCAAGGACGGCAAGGTTACCTATCAGAACGCGTGGGTCACCGACCTGGTGCCCACCACCGACAACATCGTCGGACTGGTGCGCGCCGCGCGGGCGCGCTGGAAGATCGAGAACGAAGGGTTCAACACCCTCAAGAACCACGGCTACCACCTGGAGCACAACTTCGGCCACGGCCACCAGCACCTCTCGGAGGCGTTCTTCGTGCTCAACCTGCTGGCGTTCTTCATGCACCAGATCTTCGATCTGGTCGATGGGCTGTATCAGCGGGTGCGCACCTTCTTCAGTTCCCGGCGCGGGTTCTGGGACGAGGTGCGCTCGGCGTTCCGGCTGTTCCTGTTCACCTCCTGGGACCAGGTGCTGGCACGCATGAACTCGCCACCCGAGCCGCTGCCAACCTATCAGCCCCAGTAGTCCCTGAACCCGTTGCCTGCATGCCGCCTGCGGCTGCCGCACGCGCGCCCACCGCGCCGCGAAACCTGCGCCCGGAACCTCCGGTGTGCCTCTACCGGCCACGGCAGCGGCGCGCCGCAGGGCTTGATCCTGAAAAACCCGGTTGTGTGGCCACTGGCGCGCCTGCCAAAGTGCTCGCTCGCCTCCACTTGGGCCGTACCACTACCGTCAGACCGCCCTACACGCCGCTACCTGCCGCTCACCGAGAATTGCTGCCGCAGCAGCCGAGGGGTTGCCACCGGGCGTCTATTCTGATTGGATCACGCCATCTATATCCAATCCGAAAGGAGGAAGAGAATCGTGCAAAGAACCACAGCACTGATAGTGGCCGTGCTGCTGATCGTCGTCGGCGGCACCGCCATCGGACAATACAAGGAGGCGCCCTGGCATGCCGAGCAGGTCGCCCGCGGCGAGCTGCCGCCGGTGGAGGAACGGCTGCCGATCGAGCCGTTCGTGTACGTGAACGGCGGCGACATGCGCATGGTCGAGGTCGGCCGCTACACCGACGCTTGGTCGACCGGCGACTCGCCGGACCAAGCCAACATCCAGGGACCGACCGACTACACGCTGCCCCTTACGCGTGAGAATAACCCGTACGGGCTGCTGGACATCGAGTCGAGCGACGACTTCACGGTCTGGACGTTCTACTTCCGCGAGGGCATGAAGTTCTCCGACGGTTCGCCGTTCACCGTGCACGACGTCCTGTTCTGGTGGCACGATCTACAGCTCAACGAACTGTACATGGAGGCCATCGGGGCCGCGGCCCCGCATCAGGGCATCATGCCGGGATCGGTTGCGGAGGCGATCGACAACTACACGATGCGCGTCACGCTGGAAGAGCCGTCGCCCAATTACAACCTGATCCTGACCGGGGACCGCGCCGAGCGCCACTTCCTGGCGCAGAGCAAGGCGTATCTCAGCCAGTTCCACCCCGATTACACCGACGCGGCCACCCTGGCGGCCCGCGTGGCGGCGTCGCCGTTCGAGAATTGGCAGAAGTTGCTGGACTGGGCACGGGACGGGACGATCAACTCCAATCCGGACGCGCCTCAGCTTGCGCCGTTCGTCGCACACGAGCCACCGCCGGCGGATCCCACCGTGTACATCGCCAATCCGTATTGGTGGGCGGTCGACGAGGCCAATCAGCAGCTTCCGTACATCCGCGGAAACCGCGTGTTTCTGGTCGCGGACGCGGAGGCGCGCAAGCTGCGCGCGCTGCAGGGGCAGAGCTGGGTAGCGACCGTGCCGCTGGGCAGCCTGGAGCTGGCCAAGCGGGCGGCTGACGAGGGCAAGGTGCGCATGGAGCTGGTGGCGCGTCCCGGCGCCGCTTACAGCTCGAACTTGACCTTCTTCAACATGGACACCGAGGACGAGTTCAAGCGCAATCTGTTCCGGGACAAGCGCTTCCGCCAAGCGTGGTCGTACTTCGTCCCGCGCCAGAAGCTCAACGACATCCTGTACGCCGGTCAGGCGCCCCTCAAGGTGCAGGGCATCATCAAGCCGGAACATCCGTGGTTCGTGCCCGAAGCGCTGAGCACGCCTCTGCTCAACCGCGACCTGGATCAGGCCAATAAGCTCCTGGACGAGATCGGGCTGACCAACAAGGATGGCGACGGGTTCCGGCTGGGGCCGGACGGCAAGCCGATCACCTTCCTGATCACCACCGAGCCGCACGCCGGCGAGTGGGAGATCGCGGGGCAGTTGCTGGCCGAGGAGCTGCCGAAGATCGGTCTGATGGGCAACCACCGCGTCGTCGGATGGGAGCAGACCGGTGACTTCGCGGCTACCAACGAGTGGGAGATCTGGCAGCAGCAAAGCGCCGACGCCTGGGACAACCAGGTGCCCGACCGCCTGTCGAGCGCCTCTCCGTCCTCGAACTTCGGCCGCCCGTGGGCGAAGGGTTGGCAGGCGTGGCTGCGCACCGACGGCGCCGAGGGCGAGGAGCCGCCGCCGCGCATCAAGGACAATCACGAGGTGTGGAAGCAGATCCAGGCCGCGGCCACCGACGAGGAGCTGGCGGAGGCGTACAAGGAATGGCAGCGCCGCGCGCTCGAGGACGTCTGGTCAGTTGGCTGGACGGCGTTCGCGCCCCGCATCTTCCTGGTGAACCCCAAGCTGGGCAACTTCAACGCTAGGTGGAACGTCGCCCCGAAGCCTGCGGTCTTCCTGAAGGAGTAACCGGGAGGGGCCGCTGTCAAGCGGTACGCGATGCAAGAGGCCGCACCCCAGTCAGGGTGCGGCCTCTTCACGTTCGGGGCCTCAGATGGCTCGGAGCGCGGGCGACCAGTGCTCCCACATGTCCGTGCACGGGGTCTGGCTCTGCACTTCCTCCAGGTCTCGCTTCTTGTAGTCGTAGAGCACCGCTTGGCGGATGCGGCCGGTGTAGTTGTGGCCCGCCATGTGGCCCAGGCGGTGGTGCCAGAAGACGATGTCGCCGGCCTCGCCGTGGCAGTCGACGGGGGCGTCCCGGTTGACTTCGTCCCTCACCCCCTCCTGGGCCGAGGTGGTGTCGCGCTGGTAGCCGGTCGTGAACGTGTGGTAGAAGCGCCGGTGGCTGCCCGGCCACACGCAGAAGCCGCCGCCGTCGGGGCCCACGTCGTCGATGTAGCCGACCACCCCCAGGTGGAACGCGTGGCCGTCGCAGTGGCAGCCGACCGGCGGCCGCGGCCGGTCGCCGAACGGCAGGGTGCAGTAGATGCCGCGGATGCGGTCGGGCTCCAGCAGCTCGCCGGGTCCGAGCATCTGCTCCGCCATGGCGAAGATCGCCGGATCGGTGGCCAGCATGCGGATGATCCATGGCTCGGAGCCGATGCCCCGGTACTGCCAGCGGTACTCCTTGCGGTGGTTGTCAGGATCGGGGGAGTGGTCGGCTTCGGGCAACGGTCCGACCCAGGTTCGCGGGTCGTCCGGATTCAGGGACGACGGCGGATCGTCCCACAGGCGGCGCCGCGCCTCCGCCATCAGGTCGGGGTCCATCACCTTGCGCTTGATCAGGTACCCGTTGCGCTTGAAGAAGCGCAGTTCCTCGACGGAGAGGACCATCCTTCCATGCAGCCTACCGGGTCCGCCGCGCCGCCGCAACGCGCCGGAACCGTCGACGCACGGCTTGCAGGACGCCCCCGGGGCCGACACAGTCGGCGCCATGGTCAAGCAGCAGACACCGGACTACGCCCAGGGCGAGGCGGCGGCGATCGCGCGCGACCTGTCCACCCAGGAATGGGTGCCGTTCATCGACTGGTCGCAGACCCACCCGGGGCAAACCGCGGCGTCAACCGCCAGGGCCGCTACGAGCTGTACGACGCGCCGATCGGCGTGCGCATCCGCGTCGAGCAGGCGCGGAAGAGCGAGCCGGCGCTGACCTCCAACGACCGGTGGGAAGGAGGGGGCAACATGGTGCCGCTGCGCGTCTGGCGGGACGGCGACACCTTCAGGATGCTGTACGCCGCGTACCCGCACCGCAGTGAGGACAAGAACCCGGGCCTGGGGGGCGGCCATCACCTGTGCTACGCGGAGAGCGCGGACGGCTACGACTGGCGGCGCCCGGAGCTGGGCTAGGTCGAGTGGCAGGGCTCGCGCGCGAACAACATCATCGCCAACGCCCCCACCGGGACGCCGTTCGAGGATCCCCGAAGCACTCCGGAGGAGCGCTTCAAGGCGATCGGCCAGGTAGGCGCCAGTTTCGATCCGGATACCGGCGCGAAGCTGGACACCGTGGAGGCGTACAATCGGTGGCGGCGCCAGGAATACGAAGGAGACGCCTACAGCGGGCCGCGCGCCGAGTCACGCCACTGGGTCGAGGGGTGGACCTCTCCGGACGGCGTCCGCTGGACGTCGGTCGGGCGCGTCGGCGACATGAGCTCCGACGGCGGCACCGCGGCGCAGTACGACGAGGAGACCGGCGGCTACTACGCCTACATCCGCGTCGGCGGCATGGGTCGGCGCATCACCGGGCTGACCCGGACGGACGACTTCTGGCACTGGCCGCCCGCCTCGCTGGTGCTGACGCCCGACCCGCAGGACGAACCGGACCTCTCCTTCTACGGCTGCTCGTACTTCCGCTATCCCGGCAATCCCGACCTGCACTGCGCGTTCGTGGAGACCTATCACCAGGTCGGGGACTACAACGACGCGCAGATAGCCTGCAGCCGCGACATGACGCACTGGTTCCGGCCCGACCGCCGCCCGATCATCCCGTGCGGCGAGCCCGGCAGCCCCGACTCGGGCGGCGCGCGGCCGTGGGGCGGCCTGATCGAGCTGCCGGACGGCTACTGGGCGACCATGTACCGCGGCCACGTCGGCCTGCACAACTACCGCTCATCGGAGCCCGAGATCCCGCACCGTCCGGGCGTGCTGCAGCTCGCCCGCTGGCTGCCGCACCGCTTCTGCGGCGTGAAGGCGGAGATGGGGGGGCGGTTCACCATCCCTACGGTCAAGCGCAGCCGCGACGCGTTGCGGCTCAACTACCGCTGCCGGCCGGGCGGCCACATCCGGCGGAGTTGATCCGCACGGTGCCGTCGCGGATCCACCCGGACGCCGACCCGATCCCGGGCTACAGCTTCGCGGACTGCGATCTGCTGTCAGGCGATCACCTGGACCGGCCGCTGTCGTGGCGCGGAAGCACCGACCTGAGCGCGGCCGGAGACCAGGTCGCGGTGCGGCTACGGATGTTCCAGGCGAAGCTGTTCGCGTATTCGGCCGGACCGCCCGATCGCGCCTCAGCGCTCCGCGGGCGCCTCACTGCAGCGGCTTGCGGCGGGCAGGCCGGCGCAAGCCGTACCTTCCACGAGGTGCAGGCGCTGTCCGGCCGGTTGGCCGTGCCAGCGCACGACACCTCCGGCCGGCCAGAAGACCTCCACCATGTCGGCCGGAGTCGCGCCGCCGAGCCCGAAGTGGACGGCGAGCGAGCTCTGCGAGTGACCGCTCGATCCGCCTTTCACCTGCCGCATCAGCACTCGGTCGCCCGCGTGCACCTTGACCACCGTGCCGATCGCACTGCGGTTGCTGTGCGTGCCGACCAGATCGAGCTGTAGCGCCGCGCCCTGCAGGTCGGTGTCGTTTCGGAAGAGCTGCAGCGAGCCTGCCTGGTTGACGACCGCCACGTCGCCGTCGCGGTCGTAATCGGCGATCGCGCTGCCGCGCCCGTCGGGCACGCGCACGCCGGCCTGGCGGGCGACGTTCCGGAAGGTGCCGTCGCCGTCGTTGGCGAAGAACAGGTCGATCCGCGAGCCGGCCATCGTCGCGACGAACAGATCCTCATTGCCGTCGTTGTCGGCGTCGAAGAAGTTGACGCCCCAGGAGTCGTCGCCTGCCACGCCGGCGCTCTGCGCCGAGTTGTCCGCGTACGAGCCGCGCGCGTGGCCAAGGTAGAGGACGTTCCCCCACGGCTCGTCCTCCAGGGGCGTGCCGCCGCTGTTCAGGTCGGAGATGTACAGGTCCCAGGTGCCGTTCCCGTCGACGTCGGCGACGTCGATGCCCATGCCGGCCTGCGCGTCGTCGCCGATCCAGTACCAGTCGCGGAACACCTGCGTGAACGACCCCTCGGCGTTGCGGAAGATCTGGTCGACGTGGCTCGATCGGTTGGCGTAGTCGCCGGCCACGTTGACCACGTACACGTCGGGCCACAGGTCGGCGTCGAGTTGGGCGCCCAGCACCAGGAAGGCGCCCCGGTACGGCGGTGACGCTCTGATACAGGCCGGCGGCGCCGGTGGCGTCGGTGAAGGTGCCGTCGCAGCCGTTGCGGTACAGGCGGTCGCGGGTGGCGGCCGTCCCGGCGGAGTTGATGACCAGGTGGGAGACGTACAGGTCGACGCAGCCGTCGCGGTCGTAGTCCAGCCATGACGCCGCCTTGGAGCGGTGGCCGGGCAGCGGCCCGTACGGGGCGGCGGCCAGGTCATCGACGCCTGCGGCGGCTGCCACTTCCTCGAACAGCGGGCGGCGGGCGGGAACGCGGCCGCCGTTCTCCACCAGCAGGTTGCGCAGCAGCAGGTTGGGCGGTCCGTCCGGAACGTTCTCGCCGTGCAGCGCCCACTGGACGTTGTCGGTGTAGAGGTAGATGTCGGCGTCGCCGTCGTTGTCGTAGTCGGCGAAGACCGAGCCCGACATCTCGTAGTCCGGCAACTCGGGAATCAGGTGGTGCGCCGCCTCGAACCGGCCATCGCCCAGGTTGCGGTACAGCCGTGGCGGGTAGCCGGGGTCGCCGCCCACCGCGAACAGGTCCGGCCAGCCGTCGGCATCCACGTCGATCCAGTTCACCCCCAGGCTGTGCGTGGAGCTTGCGAAGAACCGATCGGCGCCGACGCCGGCCGCGGCGGCGACATCGGTGAAGCGGATTGGCGTGTCTCCCACCACGGCCGGGTCCGGGGCGGTGCGTTCGACGTGTGTCATCGCTGCCGCGGCGGGCATGCGCAGGGCGGGCTCCTCCAGCGGCACGAGGCGGCTGGCCCCCAGCACGGCAAGACCGCCGGCCATCGCGATCGCCCAGGTGCCCAGCGCGTAGGTGCCGATCCCCCTCCAGCGCTGCGCCCGCGAGAGGCCCCAGAAGGTGATCGGGCCGCCGGCCGCGGCCGCGAACAGCAGCGTCGCCGCCGGCGCGTTGCCGGCACCGAGCAGCAGCAGCAGCGCCACCAGCGGGATCTCGAACAGCAGCGGCACGTTGATCAGCACCCCGAGCGTGGCCGCGACGGCGATGCCGGCGACGCTGTCGCCCAGGAAGGCGTCGACGGTTTCCGGCTGCAGGAACTGGAGGGCGGCGCCGCTCAGCATTCCGGCGACCACCATGATCGGCCCCATGCGGACCACCAGGCGCCCGGTCGCCTGTCCCCAGCGCCAAAGCCCGTCGCGCAACTCTCCGGCCCAGCCGCCGTCGGGCTCGGTCGCAGCCGGCGGGGTCAGGTCACAGACTTCCGGCTCCGGGGAGCGGCCCGCCACGCGCGCGACCAACGGGCCGAGCAGAAAGGCGGCGGTAAGCCCCAGCAGCACGCGGCTGGCTCCCAGCAGCGGGGAGAACACCACCGCGATCATCAGCAGCGACGGCACGTTGAGGGTGGCCGAGCCGTGCACGAGCGCCAGGGCCCCCTCGATACCCAGCCCGCGGCGGCGCACGGCGCTGGACACCGGGACGATGCATGCCGAGCAGAGGTTCACCACCGGCCCGAGGCCCAGCCCCTTGAGGATGCGGCCCACCGGACCTGTGGCCTTCCGGCGCGAACCGTTCGGCGGTGCCAGGAACGCCTCGGCGATGCCGCCGGCCAGGAACGCGAATGCCATGCCGGTGGCGACGAGCTCCAGGTAGGTGAGAGAGAAGCGCCACCAGCGAGTCAGGAAGCTCGACTGCGGCTCCGCCTCCACGCAGAAGCCCGGGAAGCACTCCGCCGTGGGCGCCAGCGCCGCCTGCAGGTCGGCGCGCACGGTGTCGAGCTTGGGCAGCCGGTTGAACGCTGCGAAGGGGAGCAGGATGGCCAGCAGCAGGACCGCTCCGATCACGCAGCGCTTGCCGGCCGCCGTGCCGAGGGCGGCGCGGACGCCGCTGACCATCGGCATCCGCCGCGCGCCGGTCATCCACCCGATGGGCGGCACGGCCGCGAGCTTGCGCCACACGGCCTCCGAGCGTAGTCGAATGCCGGCATCGGTCGCCATGGCAGGAAGTTCAGGACGGTTGGAGTGAAGCGATCGGGTTGGCTAAGCTAAGCTTAGGCGAGCTATTCAGTCGGAAGGAAGTGACATGCAAGTGAACATGCACGAGGCCAAGTCTCAGCTCTCGCGGCTGGGCGAGCTGGCCTGGAAGGGAGAGGAAATCGTCATCGCCAAGGCCGGCAAGCCGTATCTCGATCTCGTCCCACATCGGCCTCGGACTCCACGCAAGCTCGGGCTGTTGAAGGGGCGCATCTGGGTAGCTCCCGATTTCGACGAAACGCCGGTGGAAGTGATCGAGGCGTTCGAGGGCAGGTAGCATGCGTCGCCTCCTGCTCGATACGCATGCGTTGCTCTGGGTGCTCGACGACGACGACGCGCTCGGCGAACCGCTCGGAGTGCGATTGTCGACCCGCGCAACGACGTGTTCGTGAGCGCAATCAGCATGTGGGAGATTTCCATTAAGCGCTCTCTCGGCAAGCTGAGGGCGCCGGAGGACCTGTTCTCCATCGTCGAAGCGTCCGGGTTTCGGGAGCTGCCGGTGACGTTCGTCCATGCCGACCAAGCCGTTCTTCTACGCCCCGGGGCCTTCAGGCTCCGGGGCTTTTTCGTCGGTGCGCCCGGCATAGGCTCGTCAGCGCACCACTTCCTCGTTCCAGAGGAGTTTCAGGAAGTCCAGCGCCGGCAGCACCTGGACATCGCCCCATAACGCAGGTCGCTCGCCTTCGTAGACGCCGTAGCAGGTGACCCGCTCGGCGCCGAGTTCTTCGCGGATCCGGTTGAGCCCGCGGTTGTAGCGCCTGTCCCACCGGTTCGACGCCTTCATCTCCACGGCGACGAACCCGTCGCCGGTCTCGCACAGCAGGTCCACCTCCACACCGTCATGGGTGCGCCAGTAGTGGAGCGGGTATCGCAGCTTGGCGTACGCGACGTAGGCTCGGACCTCGCCTATCAGCAATGTCTCCAACAGTGAGCCGCGCTCCTCCGGGGACGGGGGATACGCGATCCTGCCTGACAGGGCGCGGGCCACGCCGCAATCGAACAGGTAGAACTTGGGATGCGCGACCTGCTTGGTCGCGCGCTTGAGCTTCCATGCGGGCAGCCAGGTGGCGATCAGGGTGTCGATGAGGATCTCGAAGTAGTTCTGCACCGTGGACCGGGTCACCGCGGCGTCACGGGAGATGGCCGAGACGTTGGTCACCTGCCCGTTCTGCCGAGCCGCGATCTCCAGGAAACGGCTGAAGCCGCCCACACTTCGCGTCAACGCCTCGGCCCGGATCTCTTCCTGCAGATACGTCTCCGCATAGGCGGTCAGGTACGCGGCAGGGTCGTCGCCGGTGACCGCAAGCGGCAGGGTGCCGTGGCGGAGCGCATCGTCGAGGTTCACCTGAAACGACCGTTCGGCGGATACCAGAGGGTAGAGGTGTTCGACCACCGCCCGCCCCGCAAGCAGGTTGGCGCCGCCGCGCCGCAGCTTGCGAGCGCTCGATCCGGACAGGACGAACCGGAGCCGTCGTGTCTCGATCAGGCGATGCACCTCGTCGAGCAGCTCGGGGACGCGCTGGACCTCGTCGAGCACCACCCACGTACCGGGGGCGAGCCCTTCGACCTCCCGAAACAGCGTGGCCGGCTCGCGCGCCAGACGCAGCGCCTCGGACGTGTCCAGCAGGTCGTAGATGCGAGCGCCTGCGAAGTGTTGCTCGATCCACGTCGACTTGCCGGTACCGCGCGGGCCGAACAGAAAGCACGATGCGCGCGGGCGTTGAAGTAACCGTGCAAACATAGTTGTCATATTTACGGTAAAAGTGCCAAGCGTCAATGCATTTCATTCGGGCGAGGGATCAGCCTTGACCCTATGGCCCGGGTCAGCATAGAATAATCATCGTAACAGATGCACAAGAAGGATCACATGGACATCACAGAAGACATCAGGCCGCTGACGGAGTTCAAGCGAGATACGGCTCGGTTCGTATCTCGCCTCAAGGACACCGGTCGGCCCTCCGTGCTGACGGTCAATGGCAGGCCCGAGCTGGTCGTCATGGATGCAGGTGCGTGGCAAGACGTACAGGAGCAGCTTGAGTACGCCAGCGCCGTGGCCGGCATCCGCAAGGGGCTGGATGACGTCCGCGCCGGCCGCGGCGTTCGGGCGTCCTCCTTCTTCACGCACCTGGGCGCTCGGGAGAGGTGAAGCGCTACGATGTCGTCATCACGCCGTGTGCGGCCGACGACATCGACGAAGCATACGCATGGCTGTCCGCGAGAAACCCCCGGTACGCTGAACGGTGGCTTGGGGGCATCCGCGACGCGATCCTCAGGCTCGATACGGTGCCGGAGTCGCATGCCTTGGCGCGCGAGAACGATGCCTTCGACGATGAGATCCATCACCTGCGCGTAGGGCGGGGCACTCCCTGGCGAGTCTTCTTCACGATCAAGGAATCGACGGTCCATGTGCTGCATGTACGGTATGGGGGTCGTGACGCGTGGCGGCCGTGAGAGGTTCGGTCAGATGGTGGTTGCCAGCCACTCGGGCCGGAGAGGCACCCCGACCGGCTCGATGCCGCGGTCGGCCGGCACCTTTCTGACCAGCATCCGGCTGCCGATGCGGGCGAGCTCTGCCGCCTGCTCGTCGGAGAGGGGCGGGCGGTGCGCGACGCCCACGTCGGCTTCGAGCTCCGCCACGTTGCGGGGCCCCGGAATCACGCAGGTCACCCGCGGGTCGTGCAGGAGATACAGCAGCGCCAGCTCGTACAGCGCCAGGCCGGTGTCACGCATCATCCGTTCCAGGATCGCGATCGCTTCGTCGATCGGCAGCGCTCCCGGTTGGGTCCCTGCGCGGTAGGTCTCCAGGCTCACCAGGCGGCCGCCGCCGATCGGGTTGGCGATGATCGTGGCCACGCCTCGCTGCTCGGCCAGCGGCAACAGGGTGAGCGGTGCGACGTGACTGGTGATGTTGTAGTGGCTGGCGATCTCCACCACGTCGAGCGGGAAGCGGTGGACGGCGTCCGCCAGAAACACGGAGTTGTGGTTGGTGGCGCCGACGTACCGGCACGCTCCCTGCTCCTTGAGCTCCAGAAGCGCCTCGAATGCCATCCCCGGCTCGTACAGGGCGCGCCACTCCGCTGTCTGGCGGGGGATGTCGCGCGTCCCGGCGAAGCCGTGGACCTGCAGCGCGAACACCTGGTCGCGGCGCAACGCGCGCAGCGTCCGTTCGAACGTCTGCAGTACCGAGTCGCGGCTGTAGTCTCCCAGGCGCTCGCCGGGCGGGCCCGACATCTTGGCGCCGATCAGCACCTCGCCGGCGCCAAGGTGGCCGAACGCCAAGCCGAGCAGCTCGTCGCACTCGCCGTCGCCGTACATCGGCGCCGTGTCGAAGAAGCGCACCCCCAGCTCGTAGGCGCGCTGCAGGGTGGCAAGCGCGGTGTCTCGGTCCACCCCCCGGTCGGCGGTCAGGTTGTAGCAGCCCAGACCGATCTCCGGGATCTGCACCTCGGCTCGCCCGAAGCGGCGCGCGCGGATCATCGGCTGTGGATCACCCTGGGGCGACCCAGCGGACCGCGTTGGCGAGCAGGCGGCGCACGGCCGGTGCCGCATACACCGGGCAGTCCTCGTGGCCGGGCTGCAGGTACACCACTCGCCCGGCGCCCACCTCGCGGGCCCATCCGAACGGCGAGGCGTGTCCCTGCCAGCGGCCGCGCAGCAGGTGGGTCACGTCGGACGCGATCTCGAGCGGCTCGAAGTAGATCTCGTCCCGGATCGTGAAGTCGCCGACCCCATCGGTGACCGGATGGTCGCACAGCACCTCGACGTCGATCGGTACTCCCTCCCGCACCTGGCCGATGCCGGAAACGGCGCCGATCAGCTCGGCGATCTGCGGGTAGGCGTGGTGGTTCCAGACGCTGTGCAGGGCCACCAGCCCGAGCCGGCCGGCGCGGACCAGCTCGCCGACCGCCGCGTCCCACGCGGGCGGCGGGCCGCCGTGCGCCCAGGCGACGAAGACCTGGTAGCGGTCCAGGCGGTCCAACTCCTCGATATCGCCGGCGCGCAGGAACGCCGTCTCCAGGCGGGCGCGAGGAGGGTTGAGGCCGAGGTGGTGGCCGTCCACGTCGTCAGCGCTTCCAGTTCCGACTCGCGATCGACGCCGAAGCCGTGCACGCCGGTTGCCCGCACGTCGGGAAGCGCGTTCAGAGCCATCGCGAGGTAGGGGCCGATGCCGTCCGGGTACAGGCGACAGTGCTCCAGCCACTGGTCGTGCCGGCGGAATCCGGCCCGGCCCGACCACGCCAGTACGCGCATCGTGCCCATCGCCTTGCCAGCGTAGCATGCAGAGCCCTGCGGTCCCCCGGCTACCGTCACTGGTCTGCGACGTGCGGTTCGGCTATCCTCGGGAATCGCATGGACTCGCCAACCTTCAACGCCGGTCACCCGTCGAGTGAGGTTCGCTCCGCTCACTCCGTGCCTGACCCGCATGCCGGTGAGCCCGCGACAAAGCCGGACCGGACTCCGGCCGGGGTGCTCGCGCGGCCCGTCCTGAGCGTGCCCCATGCCGCCCCGGTCACTGGGCCGGCGGGTGCCGCGGCGTCGTCCGCGGCGGCGCTCGGCGTCGACATCGAAACCCTGGTGACCGAGGATGATACGCCGGTGGACAACATGCCCTCCGAGAAGCAGCAACGGTTGCTCACCGAGCCGCTGTACAGTTCGTGGTCCGGGCCCGGGGACGGGCGCAGCTTTCTGGCGGCGGCCAACGTGGGGGTGTTCCCGGAGCCACGCAACCCGGCGATCGTACCGGACGTGTTCGTGAGCCTGGACGTGCAGGTGCACCGGAACTGGTGGGACAAGAGACACCGGTCGTACTTCGTGTGGGAGTTCGGCAAGCCGCCGGACCTGGTGGTGGAGATCGTCTCGAACCGGAAAGGCAACGAAGTGAGTCGCAAGCGGCAGCGGTACGCGGGGATGGGAGTCGGGTACTACGTGATCCACGATCCGCTGCATCAGGTGATGGACGATGAGTTGCGCATCTACCGGTTGAGCGCCGGGAGCTACGAGCGGCAGGAGTCGCCGTGGTTTCCCGAGCTGCGGTTGGGTCTGATGCTGTGGGACGGGGTGTTTGAGGCGGTCCGGAGCAGGTGGCTGCGCTGGGCAGACGAGCATGGCGCGTTGATTCCGACGGGTCGGGAGCAGCGCCTGCGTGCCGACGAGGAACACCGGCGCGCCGAACGCCTGGCGGCCCTGCTGCGCCGGTCGGGCATCGACCCGGAGCAGGAGTGAGCACGTCGGCGCGGCAGCCGGACGTTTCGGTCCTTCGAGTCATCCGAAGCGGGGGTTATGGCACTTGACGATATGCTTAACCATTGTTTTGTGAAGTTCCCAGACACGGATGCTGTCTTTCTTGAAGTTAGGGGTGATGACGATTAGTGCTCATATTCGCGTGTGAATCTCGGATTGAGAGCTGATAGGGTCGTCGTATGACCGAACTGCTCGAAAGAGCGATCGCGAAACTCCTGACTTTGCCGAGCGATCGTCAGGATGAGATGGCTGAAGTTCCCCTGAACATGGTCGATGGGCGCATGGACGTGCATCTCACCCCTGAGCAGGCTCAGGAGGTCGCTCGCCGACTCGAGACTCCAGCGGGATACGCCACACACGAAGAAGTGGCTGCCTTCTTTGGGCGCAAGTCCATGGCATGCATCTGAGATGGCAGGTGTCTACGGTCAGCGATCTGGCCACCATACGCGATTACCGTGAGTGTCGATTGTCGTCGCCATCTTCCATGGGGCGCAGAAGCGTGGATGATCGCATGAGAACGCATCCTGATACCTACGTCACCTTCGTCGATCTGAGCGCCGTCGACGGCTGCCTGCTCGCGGAGCAGGTGGTCGGCCGGGCGGAGAAGCATCCGGCCAATCCGGTGCTGATCCCCGGCGACGCCGAAGCGTGGGACTCCGACCGCGCATCCAACTGGGCGGCGAGCATCGCCTGGGATCCCATGCAGCGACAGTTCACCGCCTGGTACTACGGGACCGACCGCGGCTCGACCGTATCGTTCGATGCGGAGCACCGCTCCTCGATCGGCTACGCGGTCAGCGACGACGGGGTGGTCTGGGAGAAGCCAAGGCTCGGCCTTTACGACTACCGGGGATCGAAGGACAACAACATCTGCTTCCGGCCTGACGGGGCCGACGCCAGCCACTTCTGCGTGCTGATCGACCCGGACGCCCCGGACGATCGCCGCTACCAGGCGCTGACCTGGATGCCGGTGGCGGACGGCGGCGACGAGGCCGCGGGCAACGTATTCGAGGGCGTGACCCGGAGGATGCGCTACGTCCTGCACTATTCCGGGGACGGCATCCACTGGCAGCGATCCGGCGACGGCGTGCACTGGCCGGACGGCGACACCGGACACCTGTTCATCGACCCGAGCGCTCCGGCCGAGGGCCGCATCAAGGCATACGGCCAGCACTCGGTCGGTGAAGGCCCGGACATCGAGCACCTGGTCAAGCGACCGCAGCTGCCGATCGATCCGCAGGAGGGCGCGGAGCACGAGATCCACTTCGTCTACGTGCTGCCGCAGGCCGGCAGCTACGTGATGCTCTACGACTTCAACCGCTACCGGCCATTCCACGGCCATCTGGGCTACACCGGGCAGGGCTCGCTGAACATGACCCGCCAGGACCGGATCAAGGCGAGGGTGGCGCTGCGCCGCGGCGAGCTGCCCGACGAGCCGGTGGCCGACGCGTACGGGATCTATACCGGCGACATCCGCCTGGCGGTGAGCGGCTCGGCCCTCGGGCCGTTTGAGCGCGTGCAGCCGCGCGTGCCGGTCGTCGCCCGCGGCGACCGCGGCGAATGGGACTCGGGCTTCCTGGTGCTGGGCGGCGGCAGCGCGATCGAGCACGACGATCGGATCTTCCTGTTCTACACCGGCCTCAACGAGACATCGGCCGCGACCTTCACCGGACCCGCATCAGGCCGCGTCTGCACGGGACTGGCCACGCTGCGCAAGGATGGCTTCGCCAGCCTGAGGGCAGCCGATCCCATCGCCCCGGGCGAGGTGACCACGCACCCGATCGAGGTCGTCGACGGCGGGTCGGTGGGCCTGACGGTCAACATGGACCACGCCATTCCCTGGCGCGACTGGATCGAGGTGGAGGTGCTCGACGCCCGGACCCTGCAGCCGATCCCGGGCTACAGCGCCGCCGATGCCCGCCCGCTGATGGCCGACTCGATCGCGGCTCCGGTGGCGTGGCGGGAGCACAGGACCCTGGCCGGCGTGGGCGCCGGGCCGATCCGCCTGCGCTTCCACCTCTACGGCCGGGCGCAGTTGTACTCGTTCACCTTTGCGCCGTAGGAGAGCCGGCAATCGACTTCACCGCCATCCCGAGCCCGATCATTCTGCGCGGCAGCCCGCGGCAGGCGCACCGCGACCCCTGCGGGCACTATCACGACGGCGTGTTCCGGGTGTGGCACAGCAGCATCCGCGGAGCGGCCGACTCGAACTGGAGCGCGGCCGCGGCAGTCACCGAGAGCCGCGACCTGATCACCTGGAGCGAGCCACGCGACGTGACCCCGCGCGACCGGGCGCTCAACTACTCCAGCTCTGGGAACGTGATCCGCTACCGTGACCGCTGGCTGATGTGCCTGCAGACCTACCCCAGCCGCGACGGCAGGCCTGCCGACCACACGGCGCGCATATTCACCATGCACAGTCGCGATCTTGCGGCCTGGTCCGAGCCGGAGCTGCTGCGGGTCAAGGGTCCGGAGGTGGCTCGGGAGGAGATGGGGCGGATGATCGACCCCTACCTTATCGAGGACCAGGCGGAACCAGGGACGTGGTGGTGCTTCTACAAGCAGAACGGCGCCAGCCGCTCGTGGTCGCGCGACCTGCGGTACTGGACCTATGCCGGCCGCCTCAATGCCGGCGAGAACGTGTGCCTGCTGGCCGAGAAGGGCGAGTACACGATGTTCCACTCCCCCACCAACGGCATCGGCGTCAAGCGCTCGCGCGACCTGGAGCGGTGGACGGACCACGGCCTGCTCACCCTGGGGCAGCACGAGTGGCCGTGGGCCCAGGGGCGCATCACCGCCGGCCACGTGCTGGACCTGCGCGCCGAGCCGGGGATCGGGCGCTACCTGATGTTCTTCCACGGCAGCAGTCCCGCGGGCTGCGCGCTGCAGGAGGTACATGGGCATGCCTCGCTCGGCCTCGCCTGGAGCGACGACCTGGTGCACTGGGACTGGCCGCGTGGGAGCGGAGATGCCTGAACAGGCTACTCGTTCACGTTCGTTCCGTAGGAGGCCGTGCGGGCGTCGAATGCGGCCGCTCTAGCAGCGCGACGATGTCGTCGTGGCCCCTGCGCCGCGCCCACGCGGCCGGCTGCGCCCATGCCGGGACCGCCGGCGTGGCGGCGTCCGCACCATCCCCGATCCCGGCAAGGTGATCCAGGAGGAACCGGACGAACTCGGTCTGCCCGCAACGCGCCGCCCAGCCGAGCGGGGTGGAGCGAAACTCCTCATCCACGGCGCAGGCATTGGCGCCGAACTCCAGGAACAGCTTCGCCTGCTCGATCTGGCCACGCGCCGCCATGTGGTGCAGCGGCCGGATCTGCTGCCAGTTGGGCAGGTCGGGATCCATGCCGTGCTCCAGCAACACGCGGGCGAGCGGAACGGAGCGCCACAGGTAGCTCTGGCAGTAGGTGACCACCGGCGGCACGCGCAACCCGCGTGCCAGCAGCAGGCGCAGCATCGCTTCATGGCCGGCCGACACGCAGTGGGTGAACCCCTGCTCGGCGGCGTGCTCGTCGAACAGCTCCGGCGCGACGTCGAGCAGCGCCGCGATCGTGTCGACGTTGCCCTGATGAAAGTGCGAGGACAGCCGCATCCGCCCGCCGTAGCGGTATAGCAGCGCGCGCATCTCGGCATCGGCAGCCGATTCGGTCGGGTTCCCGGAGGACTCGACGCTCGCGCATGCGGCGGCGCCGGCGTCCAGCAGCAGCTCCGCGACCTCGCGGTGCCCCTTGCGCGCCGCCGCCCAGAGCGCATAGCCGTGCGGGCAGAGCCTTCCCTCCGGAAGGTTGGGGTCGGCGCCGGCGGCGAGCAGCATCCGCACGATCTGCGCATGCCCGCGTTCGGCCGCCGCGGACAACGGCCGCTTGCCGGACGGCTCCGCCTCGTCTGCGGCCGCCGGATCGCCGCGCAACAGCTCGGCCACCCGCTCAGCATCGCCCAGTGCCGCGGCGATGGTGATCGAATAGCCGGCGCCGCGTTCCAGCAGATGGCGTGCCATGGCGTAATCGTTTCGCTGGCGCAGCGGATGGTCCCAGAGCGCGACCGCCACGGGACGATAGCCGTCCACGCCGATCCGGTCATCGGCGGAGAAGCCGGTGGCGTCGATATCGGCGCCATAGTCGAGGAGCAGGTCCACCAGATCGGCGCGCCCCGCATGCACCGCGTAATGCAGGGGGCGCCGCCCCAGGTGGTCGCCGGCGTTCGCGGCGGACGCTTGCGCCGCCAGCCGCTCCCGCACCAACTCGGCGTTGCCCGCCTCGATCGCGTCATGGATCGGGTGGCGGGATCCTGAAGAAGCTGCCCGCGCGCGGAGTTGCTCGCGTAGATAGGCGGCCACCTCCTCGTGCCCGCGATCCAGCGCCATCTGCAGCAGCGTGTCGTTGCCGTACAGCGCGTTGCGGTAGGTCAAGTCGGCACCGGCCTCCACCAACACGTGTACGGCCTCCCCATGCCCTTCGCGCACGGCGAAATGAAGTGGCGTCATGTACCAGAACTCGGCGTCTACCAGAGTCGCATCCGCCTGGAGCGCCGTCCGCAGCGTTGTGGCGTCGCCGTCCCGCGCCGCGGTGAGCATCCGCCAGATGTCCACGCCGCGCCAGCGACCGGTCCCGTCCAGGTCGGTGGTGTCGAGCTCGCGGGGCCGGATGAGGTGTGGCGGCTCCATGCTGCGCAGGCTACCCAGGCAGGTCTTCCCCGAGGAGGAAGGCCGCGAGCGACCGGTGCCTGACCCCGGAGAAGTCGGACGGCTGTAGTTCGGGTGTAGACGAAATCATCACGGTGATCTCGTCAGTTTCGATCATGGTCGAAGTGATTGTACGCCGACCCGAAGGGCGTGCACTGCGCGTGCTATCGAACCCGGATTGCGCGAAAGCGTTTCATCTGGTCGGTGATCGCCACCTCGGTCGGCAGGCGCTCGACGCTGGAGGCGCCGTAGAAGCCGTCCACTCGCTCGGTGCGCCGCAGCACGTACTCCGCATCCTCCGGCATCGCGATCGGCCCGCCGTGACACAGCACGATCACGTCGTCCCGTGCCGCGCGTGCGGCGTCGGCGATCGCCTGGATCCGGGCCGGGCACTCGGGGAGCTCCAGCGCCGTCTCTGCGCCGATCGTTCCCGTGGTAGTCAGGCCCATGTGGGCGACCACGACGTCGGCTCCTGCCCGTGCCATGGAGGCAGCCTCTTCCGCGCCGAAGGCGTAGGGCGAGGTGAACAGGTCCAGCTCGCGTGCCAGGCGGACCATCTCCACCTCCAGCGCATAGCCCATGCCGGTCTCTTCGAGGTTGGCGCGGAACAGGCCGTCGATCAGGCCCACGGTCGGGAAGTTCTGGACGCCGGAGAAGCCGGCGTCCCGGATCTGAAGCAGATAACGATCCATCAGGCGCGTCGGGTCGGTGCCGCACACGCCGGCCAGCACCGGCGTGCCGGGCACCACCGGCAGCACGTCGCCGGCCATCTCCATGACGATCGCGTTGGCGTCGCCGTACGGCATGCAGCCGGCCAGCGATCCGCGCCCGTTCATGCGGAAACGGCCGGAGTTGTAGATCACCAGCAGGTCGACGCCGCCGGCCTCCTGGCACTTGGCGCTGATGCCGTTGCCGGCGCCGCCGCCGATGATCGGCTGGCCGGCGGCGATGCGGCCGCGCAGCTTCTCGAGTATCTGTTGCCTGGTGAATGCCATGGCAGGACTATCCCCGCCCGCGGGCGATCAGATCCAGCAGCATCGCCACCGCCCGGGCGGCGAACGCGGAATCGTTGATGTTGCAGTCGATCTCTTCAACCGCGATGTCGCCGCGCAGGCCGGCCTTGAGCGCCTGCAGAAACGCCGCGTCGGCCGCGCGATCGCAGAACGGCTGCCCGTCGCCGTCCAGGATGGAGACGCCCAGCATCGGGACCAGGAACGCGACCGGTCCGGCGGCGGCGTTCGCCTTGCGGGCGAACACCTCGCCCATCCGCCCGTTCTCCGCGACGTCGGTGCGCATCAGCGTCACCGACGGATTCCACTCGTAGAAGGTGCGCTCCGCCTGCCGGTAGCGCTGGGGGACGGTGTCCATGGCGCCGAAGTTGGCCATGTCCACGCAGCCCGGCACGATCAGGTGCGGGATCCCCATCTGACCGGGCGCGTCCAGCCGCTCGGGGCCGGCGTCGAACACGCCGCCGCAGACGGTGTCCGCCCACTCGGTGGTGGTGATGTCGAGCACGGCGTCGACCAGCCCGTCGTGCACCAGGCTCTCCATCGTGCGTCCGCCGGTGCCGGTTGCGTGGAACACCAGCACCTCGTAGCCCTGTGCCGTGAGCTGCTCGCGGCATGCGTCCACGCACTCGGTCGTGTTGCCGAACATCGACGCGGCGATGACCGGCCGATCAGCCTCGTCCGCGGGCGGCGACGCCTCTGCCATCGCGCACACGGCCGCCGCGGCCCGCGACAGCACGATGCGCGAGATGCGGTTGATTCCGGCCACGTCCACGATCGACGGGATCATGGTGATCCCGCGGGTGCCCAGGTACGGGCTCACGTCCCCGGCGGCGGCGGTGGACACGCAAACCGTGGGTGCGGAGAGCGGCAACGCGCGCATGGCCGCGGTCACCACTGTGGTGCCGCCGGTACCGCCCATGCCGAGCACCGCGTCGATACGGCCACGCTCGTGGAGCCCCGCCACCACGGCCGGCGCCCCGGCGGTCATCACCCGCATCGCATCGCCGCGGTCGCCCCGTTCGCGCAGCCGCTCCAGGTCGGCGCCGCCGGCGCGGGCGACCTCGTCCGCTTCCACGTCGACGGCGAACAAGTCGGTGGACCCCAGCACGCCGGTGTTGACGGTAAGCGCTTGGTGGCCGCGCTCCTGGATCCGATCTCGCACGAAGGCGTACTCGGTCCCCTTGGTGTCGAACGCTCCAATCAGACAGATCGTCATTGTTGTCCTCCTTGTGCTGCTGCGATGGCTTGGCGGCGCCCGACCGCCGCTTCCACACGGGCGCGGATCGGTACCCGAGCCGCAAAGGCGATCGCTCCGCCACCCGCGTACACCAGTATCGCCCGCCACAGCTCCTCGGTGGCGACCAGCGCCGCGGGTACCGACAGAAGCCGGACCAGCACGATCAGCAGGCCGGCGCCGCCCTGGATGGCGGTCACCAGCAGAAACCGCGACAGCAGCACCAGGTACCCCGATCCCGGCGACAGCCACCAGAACGGGGTCGAGCCGGTCTGCGACACCCACCAGCGCCGGTGCAGGGCGTAGCCGGCGTAGGCGCGGCCGATGACCAGCAGCGACGTCAGCCAGCCGGCTCCGAGCACGCCGGGCAGCACAAAGCCCCAGAACAGCCGCTGCCGGTAGGCGGCGTTCAGAGTCAGCAGCGTGAACCTGCCGACCATGTCGCGCGCGTCGAGCAGGTAGTCGATCCCCTGCAGCAGCAGGTTCGAGTTCACCGCGACGGAGATGACCCCCAGGGCGAATGCCGTAAGCTGGATCGCAGGGTTCCGCAACCGACGCCGTTGGCGCGCTTCCGCGAGGACGCGGGCCCGGCGCGCCCGGGCGGTGCGAAGATCAGCGGTCATTGGTCAGGCCGCCGTCATCGTACAACGCCGCCGCGCCGCACTCGCACCGCGGTCACGCTCAAGGCGGGTAGCTCGGCGTCGAACATCGGGCCGGAATCCGCGATCGCTACGGGTGCGGTGCTGACCCGTTGCGGGTCGTCGAACGAGTTCATCGCATCGGCGCTGCCGGCCTGCCGCGTGTCCGCCAGCAGCCAGGCATCGGCCGGGCCGGGGTCGGGGGCGATCGCCGAAACGTCGATCGTGCAGCGTCGATCGTGGTCGCGGTCGTTGACCACGTGCAGGACGAGCTCTTCGCCGTTCTCGGTGAGGGCGGCGCTCACGTCCGGTGCATCCGGCGGCGCATGGCAGCGCAGCGGCAGGCGCCCGCCCAGGGTGGCGTAGAGCTGCTGAACGTAGTAGACCGGCCGGAAATACATGCGGCTCTGGTCGGTCTCTATCGCTCCGCCGCAGAAGCTGTCGGCAAGGTTGGAGCGGATGGCGATCGGCACCAGCGCCGCGTTGCGGTGCAGCAGGTTGTGGAAGCGCGCACACGCCAGGGCGTTGCCGAGCGTCATCAGCTCGGCGCGGCCCGGTCCCCAGTCGGGGTTGGAGGCGTTCCACTCGGTGATCGCCACCCGCACGGAGGCGGCTCCGGCGTGGCGGCCGATCAGCGCCTGCAGGTCGCGCAGCTCGGCCGCGCAGCGCTGCAGATCGGCGGCATAGTAGAGGTGCGGGCAGGTGTGGCTGAGCTGCTCGCCTGCTCCTGCCAGCACCTCCGGCGTGGGGTAGGAGGAGAGCAGCCGGATGCTCGGGTCGACCGCACGCATGGCGCGGCAGAACGCGGGGAGGCTGCGCTCGTACGCCGCGCCGCGCACCTCGTTGCCGATCTGCCAGTAGCGGACGCCCCAGGGTTCCGGCCGGCCCAGCTCGGCGCGGCGGCGGCCCCAGCGACTGTCCGCGCCGCCGTTGCAGTACTCGACCAACGCGGCGGCATCACCGGGCTGCCGATCGCTGAAGCGCACGCACACGAGGGGCTCGGCATCGATCGCGCGGCAGAGCTCCAGGAACTCGTCCACCCCCACGTTGCCCGGCTGCGTGCTTCCGCCGGCGTCGGGAAAGGCGGGGCGCCGCTCGGGCGGCACAGCCAAGTCCTTCCATTCGAAGTGCTTGCGGATCGTGGTGCCGCCGAAGCGGAGCATGCCCGGCTGCAGGGAGCGCAGCGCCGCCACCACGTCCGGGCGCCAGCCCGCCACGGTGTCCGTCCCGCGGAGCGATGCGGCATCGAGCCACAGCGCGCCCGGACCGGCGGTGAGCAGCTCCAGGCTGGCGTCACCAGCGCTCCGTGCGGCGCGCAGCTCGACCGAGAGCCGTGACCAGTCGCCGCCGACGGCATCGAAGCGGTGCGCGGCCAGCACCCGGCCAGCCGCCACCAGCCGGACGGTCAGCCCGGCGGTGAGTCCCCTGGCGCGGGCGCTGACGGTGAACCGATAGCAGGCGCCGGCCCGAACGGCGATTCCCGGCTGGGCGATTCCTGCCGGGCCGGAGCCGGCGCCGCGGATGGTCAGCCGTGCGCAGCGCTCGCCGGCATACGGCGCTTGGTCGTCCAGGTCGAACGAGGCGCGGTGCACGGCCCCGGTCAGCCGCCACGGCCTTGGCTGCCGGTCGGTGCCCGGAAGGAAGTGGGCAGAGCACGGCACGATGCCTTCGAAGCCCGGGTCGTCGAGCTTCTCACCGTACAGCGACGGCACCAGCTCGCACAGATACTCGAAGAGCTGCCCGTAGTGGAACCGGCTGATCCGTCCCGGCAACCGGTCGGCGGTGACAGTGACCCGGCAGTCCGGCATCATCGGCCGGTGACGCCGCTACGGCGCGACCGTGAGCTCCACCACTTGATGGAGCACCACCTCCGGCACCACCACCGTCCCGTCCTTGACGGTCAACTCGCGGCCAAGGAGCGGCAACCGCGCGCGGACGACCCGGCCTTCGTTCACCGTGATGGCGATGTCGCGAAACGTGGTCGGCGGATCCAGGGCGCCCCAGGTCTGCACGTCCGGATGCTGGCGGTCCCACGGGAGCTGCGGGAGCATGCGCTCGTACAGGTGGACCTCGATGCGCGACCCGTCCCCGGCATCGCCCGGAGCGCGCGTCCGTGCCGCGGTCAGCAGGCGTGGCGGCGCGTCGATCGTCAGGGTCAGACCGCCCCGGCGGACCAGGTCGGCGAACAGTTCGGCCAGGCGCGGTACCGGGTGATCGCAGAAGGCGGTGCCGGCGTCCCCGGAGACGTAGATAGCGAGCCCCTGGCCGTGCCGATGCGCGGTGATGCCCAGGTGGCCGGAGTCGAGGCGCTCGGTGTCGGCGGCATCGACCGCGCTGCCGAGCGGATGCATCATCAGCGAGCGGTACACCGACAGCGTCGCGAGCGGTTCGGTGTCGGCGGCGGGCATCCCCACCTCCGTGTGCTGGCCGGCGAAGGCCATCCACGCGCCGTGGCGCGCGAGCCAGTCGTGCAGCACGTAGATGGTGCCGCCGTCGCCGCCGGCGTCGTAGGTGCCGCGGTAGCGGAGGCCGAAGGCCTCGCCCAAGCCGAACCCGTCCCTGCGGTCGCCCCACTCGTCGGCCAGCGAGGTCTGGTAGGTGGCGACCAGCGTGCCGCCGCCGGCCACCCACGCGGTGATCGCCGCGCACTCGGCGTCGGACAGGCAGACCGAATCGGGCAGCACCAGCACGCGGTAGCCGGCCAGGCCCTCCGCGGTCAGCCCGTCGTCGAACAGCACGTCGAACGGGATGTGGCTGCGCTCCAGGATCTCGGCCACGCCCGCCCACTGCTTCCAGTAGCGGTCCGAGCCCTCGCACTCCTGCGCCAGCTCGCGCAGCGTGGGCGCGACGATCGGCCCCTCCGCCAGCGCCCTCAGCTCCGGATCCGCTGCCAGGCTCTGCCGGAACCGCTCGACCAGATCGCGGCCGATCGGCGGGTGCGCGGCGTAATGGAAGTCGCGGGTCTGCTGCGACAGGTGCAGCGCGCATTGCCTGAGGCTGTCGCCGCCCATGAAGTCGCGGCGGCGGGCAAGCTCCGCGAACACGAAGCGCTGCTGCTCGGGGTGGTGGTAGTCGACCGGGCTCTCGGCGTGCACGCCGTTGGCCAGCGCGCCCAGCGCGACCCGCGCCATGTAGGTGGGCTCCTGGTACGGCGCCCAGCCGACCGGGCCGATCGGCTGCGGCGCGTGGCCCCAGATCTCGCAGTCGCCGCGGGCGCGGGCCACCTTGGCGGTCAGGTGCGGGCCGAGCAGCGGGTATTCGGTCTCGATGAAGAACTGCGCCGAGCCGCTGATCGGTGCCAGCTCGTTGGCGGAGGTCCAGGGGATGCGCGGCCGCGGGTAGCTGTTGAACCGCACGGTGGCGCCTTCGCGAATCGCGCGCACGCTCGACGCGATCCGGTTCTGGAACTCGCGCAGGTTCCGGTAGCGCCAGCGCACCCAGCGCCTGAAGTCGAGGCTGGCGAAGTCGACCCGCTGCGGCAGCTCGGCGCCTGCCTCCGCGCGGAACCGCTCCGCGCACCAGCCGCAGGTGCAGCCGGCCGGGAAGGGCGACGCGCCGCGCGATCCGTAGTTGCAGTCGTCGAACCACACGCCGTCGACTTCGTAACGGGTGACGTAGTCCTCCAGATAGTCGATCAGGAAGTCCCCGAACGGCGAGTTGTGGCACAGGAACGAGGTGTTGGGCCGGATGGCTCGGCCGTCGGGCAGGTCCCGGATGCGCCACTCCGGGTGCAGCATGCCGACGCTCTCCCAGAGGTTCATGTTGAAGGTGCAGATCGCCAGGATGCCGTGCGCGTGGACGCGGCGCAGGAACCGTTCGGCCAGATCGTGCGGTGCGGTGTCGAAGGTCAGCGCCGCCTTGAGGCCGTCGGCGTACCAGGTGTGCAGGCGGTCGGAGGTGCGCCCGCCGATGCCGCCGGGCTGCGTGTACCAGACCTCCATGCCCAGGTCCGCCACCCAGTCGACGAAGTCCTCGATCTCCATGCCGGCGAAGGTGCTCCAGTCGCCGGAGCCCAGGGTGCGCAGGATTACCAGGTGGAACTCCGCGCGGTTGACGCGCAGATGGAGCGGCATGCCCGGCAGGTTCGGGTTTGCCGGCACCGGGATGCGCGCGCGGCGTGCGCGGGGCTGGCTGGCCATCAACGTCGCCAGGCGGCCGTCACGTGAACCGGTACCTGCTCACGGCCTCGTCCAGCACCTCGACCCCCAGGCCGGGGGCGTCGCGCACGGCCAGCATGCCGTCCTGCTGCACCCAGGGGTCGGCGACCAGCTCGTGCTGCATCGGCGATTCGTGCGGTTTGAAGTCCATGGCCACGCCGCGGTCGGAGATCGCCATCAGGTGCACGCTGGCGGCCGTGTTCAGGGCGCTGCTCCAGGTGTGCATGCTGTAGTGCAGGTGCTCGGCCTCGACCAACCGGATCACCTCGCGGCATCCGGTGATTCCCTGGCAGCGGCCCGGGTCCATCTGCACGACGTCCACGCCGCCGGAGCGGATCAGGCGAGCGTAACTCTCGCGGTCCCACTCGTCTTCGCCGGTGCCGATCGGGGTGCTCACCGCCGCTCGCAGGCGGGCATGGCCAGCCAGATCGGAAGGCAGGAGCGGCTGCTCGATCCACTTCAGCCGGTACGGCTCCAGATCGCGGAACCGGCCGATCGCGGTGGGCACGTCCCACAGGTCCCAGACGCCGGGGGTGTCGACCACCAGCTCCAGATCGTCGCCGATGATCGTGCGGATGCGCTCCACCAAGGCCAGATCGGCGGCTCGATCCTGGCCGAACACCGCTTCCGGGCGCATGCCCCAGCCGCCCTTGACGATGCGGTAGCCCTGGTCGCACATCCAGCGGAACTCCTCATCCGTCCATGCCGTGTCCTCCATGTCGAAGATGATGGAGGCCATGGCTGGCACCTCGGTGTGCATCTGGCCGCCGAGCAGCCGGCTCACCGGCAGGCCGAGCGCCTTGCCCTTGAGGTCCCAGAGCGCCATGTCGACGGCGCTCACCCCGAACGCGGCGATCCCCTCGGGTCCGTACCACCAAGTGCGTCCCGTCATCGTGCGCCAGAGCGCCTCCACGTCCAGCGGGTCGGCGCCGGCCAGCAGCGGCGCGTAGCCGCGCTCGATGATCGTGGCGGTGGCGAGCGCCGCCTCGGGAAACTGCGAGATGCACTCACCCCAGCCGGCCGTGCCGTCGTCGGCGGTCACCTTGGCCAGCGTGATGTAGCGCAGGGTCCCTTTGTAGTGCGGTTCCGGGTATTCGAGGGGAAACGCCTCGATCGATGCGATCTTCATCTCTCGACAGTGGACGCCCACATATTCCCGACCCTTGGGCTGTTCGTCAATAGAGTGCCTCTGATCCCGATCGTTGCCACTGCATTGAACTAGAATCCCAAATCGCCGGAATTCACCGCTGCACCGAATCACAGTCAGCTAGGTTGCCTGCCGAGACGATGATTCCCGACACTGGTATCGGATTCGACCGCCAATCCCACGGACTCATCCTGCCCACACCGATACGACCCGAACGAACCGAAGTATATGATAGCAGTTGACACGAACGATGGGATTCTAGAAGAAATTCTCCGTGCCGTAGTATGTAAGGAAGAGCGCGTCCTTCTGTTGGGCAACTCGTGCCTGCATTATACCCGACCATTCCCGCTGAATGGGCGTGGCGAGATAGCCCATGACATCGTATTCGGCCGACAAGACAAGCGTCCTCTGTTCCGTCTCTCGATGGATCCTGACTAATGTTCCAGGTGGGAAAATTGACGCGCCATCACTCCAAACTACCTTCCGGTAGGCATGCTTGGGAGTCCACGTTGCCGCTCCTGCTGAACCAGATGCTCTCAAGAATTCGCTCCATAATTCGGCTGTGCCTGCTGTCGGCCAGTCGTTGCGCATGCTATTTTCCGTAACCGACTCCGACCGAATCCATCTACTAAGCTCTTTGCGGTTGGAGAACGTTGCCTTGGTAGCTTCGACAGCCTTGATGGCTCCGATGCGCGATGAGAACCCCGCCTGAATGAGTATTGCCGCCGACCGGTTGAGGGTGCCTGTCTCGACAGCAGGAACCGCTAGTGGACTGTAACGTGCATTCATGCACCGATGTGTCGTGATGGATCGACGTAATGCCACTTCACGACGCGGGGATTCTTGTTGTATTGCCGTATGTATCGCATCAGCTTGCTCTTCAGATCTGCCACCGAGCTGAACACTCCGCGCGCGATCACGTCTCGCGAGATCTTCGCAAACCACAGCTCAACCTGGTTCAGCCACGATGAGTAGGTCGGCGTGAAATGCAGCTGGACCGCCGGATGTTCGCTCAGAAACGCCTCCACTCGCTTGGTCTTGTGCGCCGACAGGTTGTCGGCGATCACGTGAATCTCCTGCCCAGTCGGCTGATGCGCCACGATGTCGGTGAGAAACGCTACGAACTGCTCCGAGGTGTGCCGCGCCGCGGTCTTGCCTATCACTTCGCCGGTCTTCGTATTGAACGCCGCGAACAGCGCCAGCGTGCCGTGCCGGTAGTACTCGAACCCGTGCCGTTCGGCTCGTCCCGGCGACAGCGGCAGCACCGGATCGTTGCGATCGAGGGCTTGAATCGCCGTCTTCTCGTCCACGCAGAACACCGCCGCGTGCGCAGGCGGGTTCAGGTACAGCCCGATGATGTCGGCAGCCTTCTGCTCGAAGTTCGGATCGTTGGAGCTCATGTAGCGCTCCAACCGGTGCGGCTGCAGCCGATGCTTGTTCCACACCCGCGCCACCATCATGTGCGACACCCCCAGCTTGGCCGCCAGGCGGCGAGTGCTCCAGTGCGTGCTGCCATCGGTCGGCGGCTTGCGGGTCGCGTTGAGGATCTTTGCCTCCATCTGCGGCGTGCACCGAAACGGCTTCTGACCGCGGTGCCGGCTGTACAGTCCGGCCAATCGCTCGCCACGAAAGCGGCGAGCCCACAGCGCCACGAAGCCGCGGCTGCACTCGGCTCGTTCGCACACCTCATCCCAGGTGAGTCCTTCAGCGAGCAGCAGAATGACGCGCGCACGGCGCGCATCTTCAGCTCGACCGGTGCGACTTCTGACCCGGTCAGTGAGCTCGCGAAGCTCGGCCTCGCTCAACACGATCCCTTTCCCCATACCTCCGATTATAGTACAAAATCAGATGGTACGGGCCACTAGTGGGTCGCCAATCTGACCGTACGGCGGTGCCGGGCCGGTCCATCCGCAACCAGCTTAGGAAGTCTTGGAACTGATCGTCGTCTGGTAGAATGGCTGACAGGCACACTACTCGACGCTTGTGGGCGTCAGAGCGCTTCAGGAGGCGCTGGATCTGAACCTCGTATCGAATCTCCCTCTCCCCGAGGCCGATCATGTGACCTTCGTCGAGGACGATGAGCCCGACATCGTCAATCAATCCAGGATCGTTTCTTAACGCGAAGTCGAGCTTCTCAGGCGTGGCTACTACGATGTTGCTATCTCGTAGGACGTCCTCCGCGAAGTCGCTCGTACCGACGCTGCCATATAGCGTAGAGATGGTCAATCCAAGCGGCCCAAAGGTGATGCGTAGGGCAGTTTCCGTTTGCGCGGAAAGAGCTCGGAGGGGCGTCACGAAGACCACCCGTTTCTGATCACCGATAGTGCGCAAAATGCATAGTTCCGCGACCCGCGTTTTTCCGCTGCTCGTCGGAAGGGACACAACAAGGTTGTCGCGAAGGTCGACAGCGCGTGTTGCAGCCTCAATCTGGGAGGGCCAAAGCTCTACCTCGGCTTTTTCTCTGCTGGCGAGTAAGGTGATAAAGCGGTTTCGCAAATCGCGCCACGGTGGCGCGGGCCCCTCCGGGGGATCATGTGGCACCACTACGTGGAAACTTGCGGACCACAAGTCATCCAACAAATCTATGGCAAGTCGATGACACCACCATTGTGGCACGAGATTCAGATCTGCGGATACTTCGATGCCGCGAGTCAATAGAGCGCGGGAGACCACAACCAAGGAGCCGTGGCCAGTCTCCAACGCCAAGAGAAAGGTGCCTATACCGCGCATAAAGTTCGCGGTCAGCGATAGGTCAACCACGTCTAGCAGTTGCGGAGTGGTGGCGTCGAGCCCCTCGCCGTGGTCCGATTGGTTAGCGATTAAGCTGATTAGGACGTCGTCTTCCCATTGTGGAGAGAGACACCATTGGTCGATCATCTCTTCCAAGGTGGCAAATGATCTCAAAATCAGCAGGGAGAGGGCGCGTTCCATAGGAGACAGATTAGAACGGTCGAGGGATTCACGGAGAAGCGAGTAGGCTCTCGCGGAAAAGCGGCCGAGATGGTAGGACGATGCTGCCAATACGCGGTGGAACCCGCGGTCAAGTTCGGTGGGATCGCCGTTTGTTATGGCTGCTGAAAGTGCGTTAGCTGCTTGTTCGAATGCTGTTCTCGCTAGCGGGTCTTGCGGACTGGAATCACGGAGTCGCAAAGCCAGATCGAGGAGTGAATAAGCATACGATTTGAGATCGTATTGGAGGTATTGGGAAAAGTGGGGCCCTCCGTCTGGCAAGGTGCCGTCTCGCAATATCATAGAACGTGCTTGACCCTTGGCAATAAGACGATCGCGATAGTCGGGGGAAATGGCTTCCGATACGGTGTTGGTGATTTCCTCAAGAGTCATGGTGTTTCCTGGGCTTTCGCGTATACGGAATCTATGAGGGCGCCGTGGTTAGGTACGTGTAGACCCACTGAGGTTTGGGGGATGCGACCCTGGTACTGTTTGAGATCAGTTTCGAGAAGCGTACGAGGATTGCTTCCTGTCAGGGCAAACAGCAAGTGCTGGACCTGTGTGGCACGTATTCGATCGGCGAGCTGCGCGCGAACTATGAGATCGCCCGTCAGGTGGTCATTGGTATCTTGTAGTCGAGCTGATATGTAGGTGAGAGCATGTGGGGATGGTAGACCGAAATTGGTATTGAGCGTGGCTCGGGCGTCTTGAACGGTGCTGGTTGACAATCGTTTCCTGCTTTTTGCTTCAGTCTTGAGAAACTGAATTGGGCTTTGTCCCGCAGGAAGGCGAATAGCCACCATGTCGTCACCTCGCAATGGCATTTCGCGATGATCTTTCCACCTTAGCCGCTTGATAGGGGGGTGGTAGTTAGTAAGCGTTGCGATGTACTCGGTCGCCAATACTTCCCCGAGGTCGCCGGAACGTGCGCGTAGTGATTGCGGGAACTTGGTGCGGAGGTACTCGGCCGCCGCGGTCTTTCCGAGTTTGTGGAGAATACGAGCAACGTGGTCAGAAGATGCGTAGTGGACGGGAAGAACGCCAGCGATGCACTCGCAAGCTCTTGGGAAGTGGTGTGTCGAGGACGAAAGGACATTCAGCTGGTGTCCTTTGATGAGTGAGGAGTGGCTGTCGCACCAGTCGTCGAAGTTCACTTAGACTGCAGGGCTGCTTGCACTAGGATGTCGAGAGCCGCGGATGTGTCGAGGCGATGAGAGCGGGGGCTGGCAGTATGTGGGACTCCGGGATAGTATTAGTGTCAAAGCTAAGTACGCAGCGGAGGCAGGGAATAGAGGGAGGCAATGCTGACCGGCTGTCCGCCGCGGCCGGCCGAGCGGTAGGCGGCGTCGAGCAGCTCCACGGAGCGCCAGCCCCAGGTGCCGGGCGAGTGGTTGCCGGCGCGCCCCAGGATCACGTCGACCAGGTTGGCCGACGGCAGATGGGCGGGGTAGGAGGCGCCGGCGCCGGGACAGTCGGCGCCGGGCTGGCCGGCGTAGGTGGCCGGGTCGCATGCCAGCGCCTCGACCGCGCCGTCGGCGTGGTAGATCGTCCCGGAGCCGTCGATGTAGTCCAGGTCGATCCAGCCCTCGGTGCCGTAGAGCTGCAGGTCCAGCTTGCCTTCGGCGCGGGTGACGCCGCCGGTCGAGCCGACCGTGGCCAGGCAGCCGTCCTCCATGCGCACGGCGATGGCGTCGGCCACGTCCACCGCGACGTCCAGGTGGTTCATCATCGCCGTCACCTGCGCCGCGCGCCCGCCGGTGAGGAAGAACATCAGTGCCGCCGAATGGGTGATCTGCAGGTGGCCCTGGCCGCCGCCGGAGCGCTCCGGGTCGCTGTAGACGTCGCCGGGGCCGACCACCGGATAGGCGGCGGCCATCGACGGATCGTCCGCGCGGTCGTCGCCGCGGTACAGGTACAGCGGCCCCGAGCTGAAGGTGTTGGAGACGTAGTGGATCCGGCCGAGGCTGCCGCCGGCCACCACGTCGCGCGCGCGCAGGCTCATGTCGATGAACTGCCAGGGATAGCTCATGATAATCTGGCGGTCGCGGCGGTCGGCCAGCCGGATCAGTTCGCGGGCGTGGGCCGCCCGCAGCACCATCGGCTTCTCCAGAAGCAGGTGCAGGCCGCGCTCCAGCACGGCGCACGCCACCTCGTAGTGGGCGGCGTGCCAGACCGCGACCACCGCGCCGTCCAGCTCGTGGCCGTCGAGCAGGTCGCGGTAGTCGGTGTAGGTGGTGCCGATGCCGTAGTGGTCCGCCGCCTTGTGCAGCACCTCCGGCCGCAGGTCGGCGATCCCCACCAAGTCGGCATCCGGGTTGCCGACCAGCGCCGGCAGGTGCGCGGCCGTCGACCACCAGCCGGTGCCGATCACCCCGATTCGCGCCTTCACCGGTCTGCCTGGCTGAGTGCGGTCCGGCTTCAGGACCGCGACCGGGCGGGAATGATCGAGGCCACGTCGAGTCGCAGGTCGGGCAGCGCCGCCGGCGCCAGGGCCTCTCCCGGCTCGTAGCGCCGCATCACCCGGTACCTTCCCGCCTCAGGCTCCCTATACGACTCGATCCGGTCGCGTTCCAGGTCGACGATCCATACCTCATGGATGCCGGACGTCGCGTAGAACGGCACCTTGGTGCCGCGGTCGTAGTCGAGGGAGGAGTCCGCGACCTCCACCAGCAGCAGCACCTCCTCCGGGCTCGGGTGGTCGAAGTCGTAGTGGTCATCCCGGTGGGCCAGCAGCATCAAATCGGGCTGCGGTTCGGACATCGGGTCCGCGGCAACCGGGTTCTGCACCTGGAGGAACGCTCTGCCGGTGAGCCGCGAGACGTTCAGTGCGCTGGTCATCCGCAGCACGCACGCGGCGTGACGATTGCCGATGGCCGCCATGACGATGATCTCACCTCCCAGCAACTCGACGCGTTCGTCTTCGTCGAGGACTCCCGCCCGGCCCATGGCCTGATACTCCTCGCGCGTGAAGAGTCTCCGCCTGCCGGCGGCTGCCGTCCGCGGTGCGGGCCGCGTCTCGGTCATGGCTCCGGTCATGCCGATCCTGCTCCTGATTGCAACGTATCCGAGAGCGATCTGGATGTCGAGACGGGTCCCTCGCCTCCCGGTGCGCCCGGTGATGGGCGGGAGGCCTCGGTGATAGGATGAGACTCGCATGATCACCATACGGTTACCTCCCGATATTGAGCGCCGCATGGACGATCTCGTCTCTCGTGCCGGCCGCACCAAGACGTTCTACATCACGGAGGCCGTCTTGGAGTACCTCGATGACCTGGAAGAGAAATACATGGCCTTGAATCGTCTGGAACATCCCGCCAAGCGCTGGACCCTGGACGAACTGGAGCAAGGCCTTGACATGGAGCGTTGAGTTTGAACGAGCGGAGGCGGTAGGCCGCACATGCCTGACGTGATCAGTCTGGGCGAGGCGTTGTTCGACCTGTTCGCCGGCCCGGCCGGGACCACCCTGGGGGCGGCGCGGATCTTCACGTCGGCGCCGGGCGGGGCGCCGGCCAACGTCGCCGTCGGCTTGGCGCGGCTCGGGATCGACGCCGGCTTCGTGGGAAGGGTCGGCGCCGATTCGTTCGGCAGCCAGCTGCTGGAGTTGCTGCGGGAGGAGGGGGTCGACACCGCCCACTGCCTGCCGGTCGTGGGCGGCCAGACGACGATCGCGCTGGTGGCGACCTCCAGCCCGGTGGATCAGGACTTCGTGCTGTTCCGCGGGGCCGACACCCTGCTGCGCCCGGAGCATCTGGACCGCGCCTACCTAGCGGGGGCGCGGGTCTTCACCTACGGATCGGTGACGCTGAGCGCCGACGCGCGGGACGCGGCCTTGCAGGCCGCGCGCTGGGCGCGGGAGGACGGCGTCCTGGTGGCCTTCGACGCCAACTACCGGCCGGGCGTGTGGCCGGGAGAAGCGGCCGCCCGCGACGCCATCGTGGAGGCGCTGCGATACGCGGACATCGCCAAACTCAACGAGGTGGAGCTGAAGCTGCTGACCGGCACCGATGACCTGCGGGCCGGGTGCCGGCGCATCCTCGACCTGGGAGTGCGGCTGTGCCTGATCACACTCGGCGCCGACGGCGCCTGGTTCGACGACGGCCGCGTCTTCGGCAGCGTTCCCGGCTTCGACGCCGAAGTGGTCGACACCACCGGTTGCGGCGACGCGTTCCTGGCGGCGTTCATTGCCGGTCTGGTGGCCGAGCCGCGCACGCTGGAGGAGCTCGACCGGGGAGCGCTCCTCCGGCTGGTGGAGGCGGCCAACGCGGCCGGCGCGCGGGGCGCGATGCGCCACGGGGCGATTCCGGCCCTGCCCACCCGCGCCGAGATCGACGCGCTGCTGGCCGGCGGCAGTTAGCGTCCAACGACAGGGGACGCGAGGAGCCCGTTCGGCGTCACCGGGTATGTTCCTGGACATTATGCACTACGAATGCATAATGTCGAGTAGTGAGTTCACCGTATCTTGAGCGCTCGCTGGAACCGATCGTCACGAAGGCGACGGCCGAGTTTCCCGCCGTTGTGCTGACCGGGCCGCGCCAGTCCGGCAAGACGACCCTGCTGCGACACCTGTTCGGGCGGCGTTGCCGCTATGTCTCTCTGGAGCCCCCAGATGTTCGTGTGGCCGCCACGGAAGACCCGCGCGGTTTCCTGAAGCTGTACCCACCGCCAACCATCTTCGACGAGGTCCAATACGCCCCCGACCTGCTTCCCTACGTCAAGGAGGCGATCGACGCGGACCGCGCACGCAACGGTCAATACCTGTTGACCGGGTCGCAGAATCTGTTGCTTGCGCAGCAGGTGACCGAATCGCTGGCGGGCCGTGCGGCCATGCTACGCCTGTTGCCGCTGTCCAGGCGGGAGGCGGAGGCGCGGCCGTGGGCGTCGCTTGCCTGGGAGCACGGACACCGGCCGTCGTCACAGTCGCCGTATGCTTTTGGGGCGCTGTGGAGGAGTTTCCTTCAAGGCGGATACCCGGAACTCGCGATCCAGCCTGACCGCGATGCTTCCCTCTGGCATGCAAGCTATATCCAGACGTATCTCGAACGCGACGTGCGTACGCTCCGGCAGGTCGGAGACCTGACCGAGTATCAGAGGTTCCTCCGGGTGCTGGCGGCTCGAAGCGCACAGCTTCTGAATCTGTCCGACGTAGCCCGCGATCTCGGGGTTGCGCTCAACACCATCAAGGCCTGGCTCTCCATACTCGAGGCCACCTACCAGGTCATCGTGCTGCGCCCCTACTTTGCCAACATCGGGAAACGGCTCGTCAAGACTCCGAAAGTGTATTTCACCGACGTCGGCACGCTCTGTTCGCTGGCGGGTCTCAAGGACCCTGCGCATGCCGCATCCGGTCCCATGGGCGGTGCCATCATGGAAACGGCCGTGCTGTCCGAAATCGTCAGGACACTGACGCATCGGGGGACGGACTCGCAGGTCTACTTCTGGCGCACGACGGCGGGGACGGAGGTGGACTTCGTGGTCGAGTCCCCCGGCGGGCTCGTCCCCATCGAAGTGAAGCTCTCGGCCACGCCGCGCCCGGCCATGGCAGCGTCTATCAGGACGTTCCAAAGGGATCTGGGGAGCGCGGCGATGCCCGGATACGTGGTGCATCCCGGTGATGTTCGCCTGCCCCTCGGCGCGGGTGTCACGGCGCTGCCGTTCGCCGATCTGTAGCGGTGCGGGTTCTCAGATAGGGCCGATGCGCGGTTCGCCGTGATCGACCGCGAAGACGGTGGCGTCGAAGCTGCGGAGCAGCAGTTCGGTCTTCAGCGCCTGCCGGTCGGGGGCGTCCCAGAGGTTGTCGTGCTCGTCGGGGTCGATCTGCATGTCGTACAGCTCGCCCTGATCGTGGCCGTGGTAGACCACCAGCTTGTAGCGGTCGTCGCGGTACATGGTCGCGTGCGTGTTGTCCGGCATGTCCACCGCGTCGTAGTACTCGCTGCGCACGAAGTCGCGGTGGTGCCCGCTCGGGGCGGCGCCGGTCAGCAGCGGCAGCAATGACCGCCCCTGGATCCAGTGCGGAGCCTCGATCCCCGCCGCATCCAGGAAGGTGGGCGCCAGGTCGGTGAGCTCCACCAGCGCCGGCGAGCGCAGCCCGGCCCGGAAACGGCCCGGCCATGACAGGATCAGCGGCACGCGCACCGCGCTGTCGTAGAAGCGGCAGCCCTTCTGGATCAAGCCGTGGTCGCCGAGCGCCTCGCCGTGGTCGCTCATGAAGATCACCAGCGTGTCATCGAGTTGGCCGGCCTCCTCGACTGCCTCCAACATGCGCCGCACCCGATCGTCGATCTGCTCGATCATCGCGTAGTAGGCGGCCTTCAGCGTCCGCGCATCGCGAGCCTCCAGGAACGCGGGGGCGTCGCTCGGCGGTGCCGGGTCATGCCACACGCCGCCGGGGCCCGGCGTGCGCGGCAGCACGGGACTCTTCATATCCAGCTCCTCCGGCGGCCGGGCGCGCGACTGGAAATCGACCGCGGCCAGCCGCTCCTGCTGCGCCAGGTCGCTGTCGCGGTAGGCGGGACCGGGCAGCGTCTTCGGGTCGTAGCGGCGGCGGTAGGAGAGCGGCGGATTGTACGGGGGGTGCGGGTCGTAGATGTTGACGCTGGCAAGCCACGGCCCGTCGCGCTGCTCCCGGATGAAGTTGATCGTCTCGTGCGCGCACCAGGTGGTCTGGTGCAGCTCGGCCGGCACGCCGTTCGGGTCCTTGATCAACTCGGCCAGGGTGGTGCCGTGCCCGCGGACCCAGTCGGCGTAGTCGTGGCCCTCCGACCAGTCGTCGCGCGGCGCGTGGCTGTAGCGCCAGTAACGGTAGCCGTCGTCCACCCGCGGCTCCACCTGACCGTAGGCGCTGGCCAGATGCAGCTTGCCGACCAGCGCGCAGTCGTAGCCGATGTCGGCCAGCAGGCGGGTCACCAGCGGGAAGCGGTCGGAGAACTGCGGCACGCCGTTGCGGCAGGCGTGCGCGGTGCTGGGGTAGGTGCCGGTGAGGAAGCTGGACCGTGACGGCGTGCACATCGGGCTCTGCGCGTAGGCGCGGGTGAAGGCGACGCCCCCCTCGGCAAGCCCGTCCAGGGTCGGCGTGCGGATGTGCGGGTTGCCCAGCACGCCGATCGTGTCCGGGCGCTGCGAGTCGGTGCAGATCCACAGGATGTTGGGCCGGGTGCCGGTGCGTGCCATGCAGTCACGGTAGCTGCGATCAGCTTGGCGGGAAACCGGCGCCGGGGTAGGCTGTACGGATTCCCAAAGAAGTATTCTCACTGAGCTTCACGGAGGTGGCGTACGCCATGAAACAGACACGATTTCGCTTTGTCGCACTTCTCGGGCTGCTCGCCCTCGCACCGTTCCTTGCGGGCGCGGCCGGCCAGAGCTCGGCCGGGGCGGCTGCCGACGCCCCGATGGAGGTCTCGTTCCTGATGGAGATCCGCTCGGGCGAGGAGTCGACCTGGTTCCTGGACCAGGTGGAGGAGCGGTTCAACGTCCGCATCGTCCCCAACGGCGTCTACCACGGCGACACGGAGAAGGTGAGCCTGCTGCTCGCCACCGGCGAGTGTCCGGACCTGTTCTGCCCCATCGACCCCTTCGACGGCCTCGCGCAGGGGCTCACCCGCACGATCCCGGTGGAGATGCTGCACGAGCACGCGCCGCAATACACCAAGCTGCTCAACGACTTCTACCCGATCGGCTGGCTGCTGGGCCAGAGCCCCGACGACCCGACCGAGTACGTGGCGCTGCACATGATCGGCGAGAACGCCGACACCCTGCTGACCTTCGCCACCTTCCGCAGCGATTGGGCCGAGAACGTCGGCTTCACGGTGCCGAATCTGGATCAGGCGATGCAGATCGATCCGCTGGGCCGCGTCTTCTACCTGGACGAGGACTTCACCCTCGACCAGTTCGAGGGGCTGCTGAAGGCGTTCCGCGACCAGGATCCGGACGGCAACGGCAAGAACGACACGATCCCGTGGGGCTCCAGCAACAATATCTTCTGGACCTGGAGTCCGCTGATGGGCGCCTACGGCGTGCACTACGCCCCCAACTGGGCGCGGCCGGCGGGCGGCGGCAACTCGCTGGTCGACGGCGAGCTCTACTTCTGGGCGGTCTCTCCCCGCTACAAGGACTTCCTGCTGCACGCGAACGAGTGGTGGAACGAGGGGCTGCTGGACAGCGAGTTCGCCAGCCTGTCGGTCGGCAAGTACTGGGAGAAGGTCGGCCAGGGCATCATCGGCGCCGGCATCTCCAGCGCCTGGTACGCCGGCGGGCAGAACGAGCGCTTCTGGTCGCGGCCGCCCAACGCCTTCGCCACCGAGGAAGAAGCGGCCGCGGGCGTCAAGGTCCTGATGGTGCCACCGCCGGTCGGACCGACCGGCGTACAGGGGGCGCCGTCCGGCAAGGACACCGGCAACATCGGCGCCAGCTACATGAACATCGGCGCCAAGGTCTCCGACGAGAAGCTGGTCAAGATCCTGGAGGTGCTGGACTGGGCGCGCTACGGCGACGACCGCGTCTGGGTGCAGGCCGAGTTCGGGCAGCCCGGCGTGCACTTCGACTGGCAGGGCGAAGAGTGGAACTCCGCGGCGATGCTGCGGCCGATGGCCGAGATCGCCGAGGGCAACTACCAGGTCGGCGGCTGGGGCGAATCGTATCCCGGCGTGCAGACCCGCACCCGCTTCAAGTACATGCTGCCGTTCCAGCTCGCCAGCTTCCTGGAGAACTACGCGATCGACGGGCGCGGCCGCGAGCTGCAGACCAACTCCTACCGGATGGACTGGCTGGCGGAGACCCGCGTCGGTGAGTTGAACCGCCGCTACGGCGACACCCTGACCACGATCGAGGACGAATTCCTGTACAAGGCGATCCTGGGTCAGTTCGACATCGAAGCCGAGTGGGACGCCTACGTGAAGAAATGGCTGGACGCGGGCGGCCAGGAGTGGCTTGACGAGATGAAGAAGATGCCGATCCGGGCCGAGTTCCTGAAGGGCAACATCGTCTACTGACCTGACCGGTCTGACGGTGCTGGAGACGAGGGGGTGGAGATCATTTCACCCCCTCTCTTCTTCTCTGGAGGGTTGAAACAATGGCGAGCGCGGTAAGGGACGCGGCGCTGGCCGAGCGGCAGCGCAGCGAGAAGTGGCGCAAGGCCAGGCGCATGGCCCCGCTCTACCTGTTCCTGCTGTTCCCGATGACCGCCGTCTTCATCTTCCACTACATCCCGATCTACGGCGTGCAGATCGCCTTCAAGGAGTTCCAGATCGGGCGCGGCATCTGGGCCAGCCCCTGGGCCGGCTTCTTCCAATTCGAGATGCTGTTCAGCAACCCGTTCTTCGGCCGGATCATGCGCAACACGGTCATCCTGAGCCTGCTCCGCATCGGCTTCGCCGTTCCCGCGCCGCTGCTGCTGGCGCTGCTGATCAACGAGGTCGGCACCATGCCGGTGAAACGGACGATCCAGTCGATCTCCTACCTCCCGCACTTCATGTCCTGGGTGGTGCTGTCTGGCATGCTGTTCGAGGTGCTGTCGCCGCAGCGCGGACTGGTGGCGCTGGCCGCGAACCTGTTCGGGACTCCGGCCGTGAACCTGTTCACCGACGGGGCGTTCTTCCGCCCGCTGCTGATCACGTCGGACATCTGGAAGGAGGCCGGCTGGGGCGCGATCATCTACTTGGCGGCGATCGCCTCGATCGATCCGGAACTGTACGAGGCGTCGTCGATCGACGGCGCCAACCGCCTGCAGCGCGCCGTGCACATCACCATCCCGTCGCTGGTGCCGGTGCTCACCATCCTGCTGCTGCTGCGCATCGGCAACATCATGGAGGCCGGCTTCGATCAGGTGCTGAACCTGTACACCCCGCTGGTATACGAGGTGGGAGACATCATCGACACCTACGAGTACCGGGTCGGACTGATCGACCGGCGCTACGACTTCTCGACTGCCGTGGGCCTGTTCAAGAACGGCATCGGGCTGGCCCTGCTGCTCGGCGTCAACGTCATCGTGCGCCGCTACAGCGACTATGGCCTCTGGTAGCGCCGCGGCACTGAAACCGCGGGTCCTGCGCCGGCGGAGCGGGGGCGACGTGGGCTTCGACGCGGTCAACCTGACGCTCCTCTCCCTCTACTGCCTGACCATCCTCTATCCGTTCTGGTCGACGCTGGTGCTGTCGTTCGCGCCGGCTGACGAGGCAGGCACGCTCGGCTTCCGGGCGTGGAACGAGCACTGGACCGCCGGCGCCTACCGGTTCGCCTTCTCCGAGTTCGGCAACGCCGGCGTCGCCTACTACAACTCGATCTACCGCACGGTGCTGGGCGTCGGTCTGACGCTCGCCATGACGCTGCTGGCCGCCTATCCGCTGGCCAAGCGCGATCTGCCGGGCCGCAAGTGGATCACGCTCTACTTCCTGCTGATGCTGTTCTTCTCGGGCGGACTGATCCCGCGCTACCTGCTGGTGCGCGGCATCGGCCTGCTCGACACGCGCTGGGCGCTGATCCTGCCGCTGATGGCGCAGGCGTACTTCGTGATCATCATGCGCAACTTCCTGATGACCATCGACGCGGCCTACGAGGAATCGGCGTTCATCGACGGCGCGAGCTATCTGCAGGTGCTGGTGCGCATCATCGTGCCGCTCGCCAAGCCGGCGATCGCCACGATCGCGCTGTGGGCGGCGGTACTGCACTGGAATTCCTGGTTCGATGCGCTCATCTACCTCAACAGCGAGTCGAAAGTGGTGCTGCAGACGCTGCTGCGGCGTCTGGTCCGCGCCTGGGAGCAGGAGACCACCGATGCGCTGGACCAGTTCCTGTCGACCTACGCGACCAAGGTGCCGTCCGAGGCTGCCAAGGCGGCGGTGATCGTCATCACCATCGGCCCCATCATCGCGCTGTATCCGTTCCTGCAGCGCTACTTCATCAAAGGGATCTTTCTGGGGTCACTGAAGGGCTGACGTTGCGCGATCCGGGAGCCCGGATCAGTCGGTAGCGACGTTCGGCTCGCCGAGAGCATCATCGGGTACGGTGCAATAGCGTGGCGGCGCACCGGGCTCCGGCGGTCAGACCCGGTCGGCGTGCGGCAGGTATGCCGGCAGCGGGAACCACGAGACCGGCAGTGGCGGCTGCAGGGGACCGAACAGCGCCCGCATCGCCGCGATCTCGTCCATCGCGAATTGTGCCGGTTCGTCGGTAGGCACCGCGCCGGCGCGCGTGCCGTCGACGCTAAGGCGCAGCCGGTCCGTCTCGCCGATCTGCAGGACCAGGCGGCCCGGCTCGGCATCGCCCGCGCGGACGCGTTGGCGGAGCAGGGCCGTCAGCGTCGCCGGCCAATCGTACACGTGCCAGCTGTCGGCGTAGCGCACGGTCGTGGCCTCCGCGATCGCGTCGAGACTCCTCACCAGCGCGGCGTTGGCCGGCGACACGCAGATCGTCACGGAGGCGATGTCGCGGTGGGCGCACCACGCGGCGGCGATCGGCAGCGTGGTCGGTACGTCGGCGGCCACCAGCTCGGTGACCTGCGATGCGTCGCCGCCCGCGATCAGGTAGCCGGCCAGCCCGCTGCCGGCGACCGCGGCGTACGGCCGGTTGTTCCAGCTTGAGCAGATCGCGACGAACTCCGCGAGCGGACGCTCGCAGCGCATGGGCTGCCCGGCATGCAGGCGTTGCGCGTCCGCGAGCAGCGGGTGGTCTTCGGTCAGGCGCCGGAACTCGATGCCCGTTCCGTCGATGCCGGCTGCCCGCAAATCGTCCCGTTCCAGCGTGAACCGCAGCTCGCTGCCGCACTGCTCGTAGCCGAAGTGGCGGTAGCGGCGCCTGAGTCCGCTGAGCCAGGAGAGGGGATAGCCGGCAGCGCGGATCTCCTCCACGCAGTGGTTCATCAGCTCGATCATCAGGCCTCTGCCGCGATACCGCGGATGCGTCGAGACGCCGCCGATGCCGGCCACGCGCAGCGCCGCGGCGCCCACGTGCCAGGTCATCGGGAAGACGCCCACCGCCGCCACCAGCCGGCCGTCGCGGCGGATCGCGTGGTTGCAGCGCATGTGCTCGTCGGTGGGCCGGTAGAGCTTGGGCAGCAGCGACGGGAAGTCGTGAGGGCCGTGCGAGTAGCCGAAGGCGTAGTTGAGCAGATCCATCGTCTCCTCGAAGTCCGCCGCCGTGAGCTGGACGATCCGCTCGCTCACCGCGAGCTCTCCGTGTCTGTCTGCATGCCGTGCTCCACCCCGGAGCAGGATCGTAGCGGATGCTGCCGCGCGCCGTGCGATACTCACGCAAGCCTCCGTGGGGACTTCATCCGACCGAACCATCGCCGCGGCGATCGCTGCTCGGCAGGCGGCGTACGCACCCTACTCGGGATTTCACGTCGGCGCCGCGGTGCGGGGTGAGAGCGGCGCCATCCACACCGGCTGCAACGTCGAGAATGCGGCCTACCCGGAGGGGATCTGTGCCGAGGCGGCGGCGATTGCCGCCATGGTCATGGCCGGCGAGCGCCGCATCACGGAGATTGCCGTGGCCGGCGGCGGCGAGCAACTGTGCACCCCCTGCGGCGGATGCCGGCAGAAGATCCGCGAGTTCGCCGCCAACGCCACCCCGGTGCTCGTGTGCGGCCCCGACGGGCTCCGGCGACGGTTCACGCTGGGCGACCTGCTGCCGTCGTCCTTCGGGCCGGACAACCTCGCATGAGCCGATCGACTGCGTGGACGAGAAGACGGCGATTCAAGCCCTGGATCGCAACGATCCGGCCGGCCACATCCGCTCGTGCGGGAGTCACGCGGTGGCGTGAATACCGAATCAGATCAGGCCGTTCGACACTCGAAAGCTCCCCCGGCATGACTCGAACATGCGACATGGTGGTTAACAGCCACCCGCTCTACCAGCTGAGCTACAGGGGATCGGACTGGACGCTAACGCCCAGCGCCCGCATCACATACCACTTGCCGGCACGTTCGTCAAGGCGCGGTCCGTTGGACAGGTGCGGGCCGGCGGGGTAGGTTCCTGGCCCATGGCAACTCCGCTCTCCGACGATCAGATCCAGGAAGCTCTGCAGGGGCTGGCCGGCTGGAGCCGGGACGGCGACGCCCTGCAGCGCGAGTTCAAGTTCGGAAGCTTTCGCGAGGCGGTCTCGTTCATCGTCCGCATCGCCTTCGCGGCCGAGGCGGCCAACCACCATCCGGAACTCTGGAACGTCTACAGCACGGTGCGCATCCGGCTCAACACTCACGACGCCGGCGACCGGATCACGCAGAAGGACGTGGACTTGGCGGCGGCGATCGACGCGATCTCGTGGGTGTCTTGACAGAGCCCCGCCGCGTGCGGAGGGTTGCAACTCAGGGCGATTAGCTCAGATGGCTAGAGTACTAGCTTGACATGCTAGGGGTCACTGGTTCGAGTCCAGTATCGCCCATCCGATCTACCTGGCCCGCGCGGCGAGGCGCTTCGCGAGGTTCTCATGCCCGTCGGCATGCGCCCAGCCGGCCGGCGTCCCGTCATACACGTCGTCCCGCAAGCTGAGGTCGGCGCAGCTCGCGTTGGGGTCGCTGCCGGCGCCGATCAGCATCTCGATCACCTCGACTGCGTTGGCCGGCGTCCTCGGGCGCTCGCCCTCTACCCCGTTGGCGGCCAGGTAGTGCAGCAGCGTGCAGCGGTGCGGCCGGGATGAGCGCGCCGTGGCCAACTCCGGGTGCTCGCGCAGGAGCGCCCGCAGGCCATCCACGTCACCTGTGACGACGGCGTCGGCGGCGCGTTCGAATACCGTGGCGAACGCCGGATCGTCGAAGCGAGCGGTGCCGCGGCTCGGCGCGGCACCGCGCAGCAACGCCGCCAGAGCAGCCCGCGCCGTGGGCTCCTCCACTCCCTGAGCGCAGTCGAGCGGGGTCTGGCCGGCGTAGTTCAACGCCCGCGGGTCGGCGCCGCCGGCCAGCAGAAGCGCCATCGCCTGCGGATCCCTGCTGCGGGCGGCCCGGCAGATCCACAGGTGGTCCGCCGGCCGCAGCGACACGGCGCCCGATGCGAGGATCCGGTCGCCGGTGCGATAGCGCGAGCCGCACAGGAGGAGCAGCGGCGGCCAGTCGCTCGGGTCGACCGCCGCGTTGACGCTCGCCTCGGTCAGCCGGTCCGCCGCAGCCGGGTCGGCCAGCAGCAGCGCGCACGCCGGCGAGTCCCGGCGCACCCCCGGAAACCGCTCCGCGATCGCGTCCGCCAGAGCATCGTCGCCGGCCATCGCGGCCCGTATCAGCGCACCCTCGGCTCCGGCCGGGTCGAGGGGTTGGCTCACGAGGTCAGCGTCGTGACGAAGTGGTCCAGGAACCGCGGCGCATCCACGGCCACGCACACCTCGGCATTCGGCTTGGCGTCCCTGGCTCGGATCGGCACCGTCGCGCCGTTGAGGCGTTCGGACCTCGTCTCCACCTCGATCCGCATGCGCCGCGATTCGCAGAAGGTGGGATCGAACACCATGGCGACGGCGAGCGGATCGTGGAGGAGCGGCCGGGGCTGCAGATCGTCACCGCCCCAGAGATGGATCAGCTCGAAGCACAGCCGGTTGATGGGGCGGTCCACCGTGCCGATGGCGCGCACCTGGTCGTGGCTCATGCGGCACCGCTCGGTCACGTCCAGGCCGACCATCGTGATCGGCACGCCGCTCCCGAACACGATGCGCGCCGCTGCCGGGTCGCACAGCGCGTTCCACTCCGGTTGCGAGCGATGCGTGCACCCGCCCATGAGGCAGATCCTGGCCTTTTCGGCCATCCGGGGTTCCAGCGTGAAGGCGCACGCGATATTGGTAAGCGGTCCGATCGGTACCAGCGTGACCTCGCCGTCACCGCTCATGACCGTGTCGACGATGAAATCGACGGCGCGCCCAGCAGCCGGCCGGGTCGACGCCGGGTACCGCTCGATCGCCTGCATCTGGCGCGGCCGATGCGCGGCGATCGCCGCCTGGCCGTCCGCGACCGTGTCGAGCAGCGGTTTGCCCACGCCGGCGTAGACCGCGACGTCGCTCCGGCCCAGCGCCTCCAGCACGCAGCAGGCAAGCTCCGCTCGGCGCACCGTATCGCGGAACACCGTGGTGACGCCGAGCAGCTCGATCTCTCCGCACATGAGCGCGAACGCCAGCGCCAGCGCGTCGTCGATGTCGTCCCCGATGTCGGTATCCAGGATGATCTTGTGCACTGCGAGCGGCTCAGAGAGTGAGGCCGGCGCCGGCGGGGCCGAGCAACTCGGGCGACGGCACGATCGTGGACTTCACGGTCCGCATTCGACGGGCGGCGTCGATCGCCTCGGCGATGCCCTGCTCCGTGAACGGGAACAGCGTCTGCATCGACAGCCACGGATAGCGGTCGCGCGCCCGGTACAGCAGGTCGATGCCGGTGGCGATGTCGTCGGCCGTGAACCCCCAGCTCCCCAGCACGTTGAGGTCCTTGGTGCAGATGCGGTGCCAGTTGGTGTCGATCGAGCCGGCGTCGGTGAACTGTCCCATCTCCACGTAGGTGCCGCCGTCGCGCAGCATCTCGATCCCCTCCGGGCCGGCCGAGGGGTGGCCGCTGCAGTCCAGGGCCAGATCGGCCCCGAAGCCGCCGGCGATGCGCCGCACCGCCGCGATCCGCTCCGCGGGGGTCCGGTGCTCGTCGATGCTGACGGTCGCTTCGGCGCCGAAGTCGCGGCAGAGCTCCAGGCGAGGTCGCTCCGGCGCCCCCACCACGATCACCCGCCCCGCGCCCAGCTCCTGCGCCGCCGCGGTGGCCAGCACGCCGATGGGTCCCGAGCCCTGCACGACCACGGTCGCCCCCGGCGCGAACCCGCCGGCGCGGGCCGCGCGCCTCAGCGCCCGCACGCAGGAGGTCAGCGGCTCGGCCAGCGTCGCCAGCCGTAGCGGCATGTCGTCCGGCAGCGCGTACACCTTGGTGCCGGGCAGCTCCTCCAGGTCGACGTAGACCTGCTCGGCCCATCCGCCCCACAGGTGCGGCGGCCGCTCGAAGCCCAGGTAGCGGCCGTAGTAGACCGGCGTCAGGCACTTGTTGGCGGTCTCCGGGTAGTGGACGCAGTAGTAGCAGCTCCCGCACGGCATCAGCGGCGGCAGCATCACCCTGGTGCCGACCGCCAGCGGCCGGCCCATGTGGTCCTCGGTCAGCTCGGGGCCGATGGCGCTCACCACCCCGGCCAGCTCGTGGCCGAGCGTGAACGGCCACGGCAGCGGCTTCGGCCAGTGGCCGGCCAAGATGTGCAGGTCGGTCCCGCACACGCCGCAGGCGGCGATGCGGATCAGCGCCGCCTTGCGGGGAACCTCGGGCACCGGCACCTCGCGGATGACCGGACCGCTGCCGGGACCGGCGAAGGTGGCCACTCGGACCCCCTTGTCGGGAGTACGGCCGATCATCGCCGCTCGACCTCGATCCAGAGCTGGTCGAGACCGCGCAGGACCACGCCGTCGCGGTGCCGCGGCTCGGCCGCCAGACGGATCGACGGGAACCGGTCGAGCAGGCTGGCGAAGGCGATGCGCGCCTCCAGCACGGCCAGCGCCGCGCCCAGGCAGTAGTGGATGCCGCGTCCGAAGGACAGATGGCTCTTCTCACGGCGTCCGATTTCCAGGGTTTCCGGATCGTCGAACATCTCGGGGTCGCGGTTCGCCGCGCCGATCATCGCCACCACCCGCTGGCCGGCGCGGATGGACTTGCCGCCGATCTCCACGTTCACCCGCACGGCCCGGTCGTCGAGCTGGACCGGACTGTCGTAGCGCAGCAACTCGTCGACGGCCGAGTCGAGCAGGCTCGGGTCGTCCCTGAGGCGCCGGAGCTGATCGGGGTTCCTGAGCAGCGCCAGCATGCCGTTGCCGATCAGGTTGCGCGTCGTCTCGTTGCCGGCCACCAGGATCAGCAGCATCACCGACAGCATCTCGTCGTGGGTCAGCCGGTCGCCCTCCTCCTCGGCGGCCAGCAGCGCGGTGACCAGATCCTCCCGCGGCTGCCGGCGCCGTTCGTCGATGATGGTCTCGAAATAGGCGCACGCCTCGTCCGCCGCTTCCTTGATGGCCCGGATCTGATCGGCCGTGAGGATCGCTCTGACGCTGAGAGCCAGGGTATTGGACCACCCCTTGAACAGGTCCAGGTCGCGGGGACGCACGCCGAGCATCTCCGCGATCACGGTGACCGGCAGCGGGTAGCCGAGCGCCGCCACCAGGTCGAACCGGTCCACCCCGGCGACGGCGTCCAGCAACTCGCCGGTGATCTGTTGAATCCGCCCGTGGAGCATCCCTACCGCCCTCGGCGTGAACGCCTTGGAGACCAGCAGCCGCAGCCGGGTGTGCTCGGGCGGATCGAGCTCCAGCAGGCTCATCGGTATGGTCTCAACGAAGACGCGGTCGGCGTTCGCGAACCGCCCATGATCGCGCAGCACCGCCTCCACGTCCCGGTAGCGCGTCAGCGCCCAGGCGTCGATCGTTCGCATGCGGTGCACGGGGTCCAGGCTCCGCAACCGGCGGTAGGTGTCGTACGGGTCGGTCTTGACCTGCTCCGAGGTGAAGTCGTACGCGACCCCCGACTCCCGCCGTTCCCAGGCCAGCAGTCCGCGCAGCACGGCGGGCTTGACCAGATTCTCGACGACCGTGGTCATCAGATGCATGGCGGCTCCGCCGCGCGCCCGGACGCAGGCTCGTGCCGCGGTCCTGGGAGGGCGGCCTCGTTTGACCCCGGGTTCAGGCTCGGAGTCTGATGCATCGCGAATGGGAGCGTACCAGATGAAGATCAGCGACGTGCAGGTAATTCCCTTCACCGTGCGGCGGCGGGGATTCCACAACGCCGCGTTGCGGCCGGAGACCGACGCGGTGCAGACCGTGACCAGGATCGTCACCGACGAAGGCGCAGAGGGCTACTACTTCGGCGGCGACGGACACGGTGACCAGGCCGGACTCAAGGCCCCCGACCGCGCGCTGCTCACCGGGCGTATCCGCGATCTGGTGGTGGGGCAGGATCCGTTCGACCGCGAGCGGTTCTGGCGGTGGATGTGGGTGGCCAATATCCCCGAGCACCTGCTCAGCGTGCTGGACAACGCGCTCTGGGACCTGCAGGGCCGCGCGCTCGGCGTTCCCGTCTGCAAGCTGGCCGGCGGCTGCCGGGACCGCGTCCTGGCCTATGCCAGCACCTACCCGAACCTGGGGCCGCCGGAGGTCTACGCCGAGCACGCCCTGGACTGCAAACGGCAGGGGTACCGCCACTACAAGATCCATCCCTACTACTTCTGGGACCCGTCGACCGGACGGGCCGACCCGGGACGGCCGTCGCACGTCGAGCACGACGTGGCCGCGTGCCGGGCAGTGCGCGACATGGTGGGGCCGGAGATGGAGCTCAGCTTCGACCCCTGGGGCACCTACCGGACCTACGAGGATGCGGTCTGGGTCGGGCGGCGGCTGCAGGAGCTGGACTTCGTCTGGTACGAGCACCCGATGAACGAGTACCAGGTGGCCGCCTACGAGAAGCTGTCGGCGGAGCTCGAGATCCCGATCCTGGCGCCGGAGATCGCCGCCGGCAGCCTGTACACGCGGGCCGAGTGGGTGCGGCGCGAGGCCTCCGACATGAGCCGCATCGACGTGCTGCGCGGCGGCGTGACCGGCTGCCTGAAGACCGCGGCGATGTGCGAGGCCTTCGGCGTGCGCCTGGAGATTCACATGGCCGGCTTCGGCAACCTGCAGGTGCTGGGCGCCACCAGCGAGGATACCTGCCGCTACTACGAGCGCGGGCTGCTGGCTCCCGGAGTCGACTACGAGACCCCGGAACCGTACCTGGCAGAGATCTGCGACCCGCTCGATCCGGACGGCTACGTGCGCGTGCCGGAGCATCCGGGCATGGGCTACCGGATCGACTGGGACTACATCGACGAGCACCGCATCGACGGCGAGCGGTCGTGAGCGGAGCGGTGCCGGGCGACGCTCGGCCGGCGCCGGGCACCGCTCCGCCGCCGTTGCCCGAGGGCAAGGTCGACCCGCAGGTGCTGGCGCCGTTGCTCCCCGCCGGCGCCGCCCTCCCGGCCGGCGTTCTGATCGGTCCCTCGGTGGGTGAGGACGCGGCGGTCGTGACCGGCGCCGAGCGCCTGGTGTTGACCAGCGATCCCATCACCCTGGCCGGCAGTGCCGTGGGCCGTTATGCCGTGGCCGTGAACTGCAATGACCTGGTGGCGATGGGCGCCGAACCGCGGTATCTCACCACCACCATCCTGCTGCCGCCGGGCACCGATCGTGCCGCCCTCGAGGCGCTGTTCGCCGAACTGGCTGCTGCCGCCGCCGGCGCCGGCGTCGCCTGGGTGGGAGGACACACCGAGGTGACCGGCGCCGTGGTCAGCCCGGTGGTGGTCGGCGCGGCGGTCGGGGCGCTGCACGGGAACCCCTGGTCCAGCGCGGGTGCGCGGGTTGGCGATGCGCTGGTATTGACCAAATGGGTGGCGCTGGAGGGCAGCACCTTGCTGGCGCGGGAGCGGCCCGATGCGCGCGCCATTCTCGGGGCCGATCACGCGGCGGTGGTACGCTGGCTCGACCAGCCGGGGATCAGCGTGGTGGCGGAGGGGCGGGTGCTGCGCCGGTTCGCGATCCATGCCGCCCATGACCCCACCGAGGGCGGCGTCGCTCAGGGGATTCATGAACTGGCGCGCTGCTCGGGGGTGGCCATCGAGATCGAGGCCCCGGCACTCCCCGTCAAGCCCGCCACCCGGGCGCTGTGCGACGTGCTGCGCATCGATGCCCTCGGCTTGCTGGCGTCGGGGGCGCTGCTGTTCACCGCCCCGCCCGCCGTGGCCAGCGGCGCGACGCAGGCGTTGCACGAGGCCGGTATCGCGGCGACGGTCATCGGAGCGGTGCACGCAGGAACCGGTGTCACCCTGTGCCTTGGCGACCGCCGCGTTCCGTTGCCATCCTTCCCGCAGGATGAGATCTCACGGCTCGGCGGGGCGATATGAGTAGGCCATTGCGCGGCATCTTCCCGGTGGTGCTGACGCCGTTCGCGGACGACGGCTCGATCGACACGGCGGCGCTTGCGCGGGAGGTGGACTTCAGCGTGGCGGCCGGCACCCACGGGCTGGTCTTTCCGGTGCTGGCGAGCGAGTTCCAGTATCTGTCGGACGCCGAGCGGCATGCCGCGGTGGAGACGGTGGTGCGGCAGGCTGGCGGCCGGGTGCCGGTGGTGGCGGGCGTGGCGGCGCCCACGGCGCGGGCTGCGGCCGAGCACGCCGCGCATGCGGCGGCCTGCGGGGCGGATGCGGTGATCGCGTTGCCGCCGTACCCGGAGCAGCCGAGCCGGGACGAGGCGGAGGCCTACTACCGCGCGATCGCGGAGGCCGCCGGCCGGCCGGTGTTCGTCCAGCACACCCACGCCGGCATGGACGCCGCGTTCATCGAGCGGCTGCTGGGCGGGATCCCGCACGTGGAGTACGTCAAGGAGGAAAGCGATCCGAGCGCGCACCAGATCAGCGCGCTCATCGCGCGGTGCCGGGCCGTATGCCAGGGGGTGTTCGGCGGCGCGCACGGCCGCTGGATGCTCTCGGAGCTGCGGCGCGGGGCCAGCGGCTTCATGCCGGCCACGGAGATGACCGACGTGCACGTGCAGATCTGGGACGCCTGGCACGCGGGCGACGCGGAACTGGCGCGGGAGCTGTTCAACCGGCTGCTGCCGCTGATCAACCTGCTCGGTCTGCTGGGGCTCGCCGCCTGCAAGGAGGTGCTGGTGCGCCGCGGCGTGTTCAGCTCCACCGCGACCCGCATACCGGGAAGCATCCGGCTCGACGACGAGGACCGCCGCGAGCTCGACGCGGTCCTCGCCGACCTGCAACCGCTTCTGCGCGTCTGAGCGCCGGGTCGTGGTACCGTCACGACACATGGTTGAAATCCGCCAGCCGGGATCGTACCGCTACACCTACTCGGCCGATCACGGGGTGGTCGCTCGGGTACAGCCGGGTCAGCAGGTGCGCATCCACTGCGTGGACTGCTTCGAGAACCGCCTGGTCGACGAGTCCCAGCACTACGCCGACGTCTGCGAGTACCCCTATCTCAATCCGCAGACCGGACCCGTCTTCATCGAAGGCGTCCAGGAGGGCGACACCCTGCTGGTGCAGATCGACGACATCGAGATCACGCGCGACTGGGCGATGACCGGTCTGGTGCCGCGTTTCGGCCTGCTGACCGGCACCACCGCGACCGCCATGCTCACCGACGCCCTGCCGGAGGTGGTGCGCAAGGTGCCGATCCGCGACGGCCGCGTCTGGTTCGGGCAATTGAGCCGTCCGGTGTCGCCGTTCATGGGCACCATCGGCACCGCCCCGAAGCTGGAGGCGATCAACGCGCTGACCCCGTCGAGCTACGGCGGCAACATGGACTGCCCGGAGACCTGCGCCGGCAACACGCTGCATCTCCCCGTACGCAACGACGGCGGCCTGCTCTTCTGCGGCGACGGGCACGCCACCCAGGGCCACGGCGAGATCGGCGGCGTCGCATGCGAGGTGCCGGTCAACCTGGTCTGCCGGTTCGAGGTCATCAAGGGGCAGGCGATCGACTGGCCGCGCGTCACCAACGACACGCACCTGATGGTGATCGGCAGCGCCCGCCCGCTGGAGGACGCCACCCGCATCGCCACCACGGAGCTGATCAAGTGGGTGGCCGCCGACTACGGCATGGACCCCACCGACGCCCTGGTCTGGATCACGCAGGTGCTGGAGCTGCGGGTCGGCAACGTGTGCGACCCCAACTACTCGGTGGTGGCCGCGGTTCCGCGCGCCGCGCTGACCCCTTAAGCTCCAGCGCATGGCAGGACGAATTCAGGACAAGGTCGCGATCGTCACCGGGGCCGGCTCGGTCGGTGCCGGCATCGGCAACTCTCATGTAGGCAATGGCTCTCATGTAGGAAATGGCCGCGCCACGGCGCTGGTGTTCGCGCGGGAAGGGGCGCGCGTGCTGCTGGTCGACCGCGACCTCGCCCCCGCCGAGGAGACGCGCCGCATGATCGCCGAGGCAGGCGGCGAGTCGTCCACCTTCCAGGCCGACGTCAGCGACGCCGCGGACTGCCGCGCCATCGCCGGCGCCTGCATCGAGCGCTACGGCCGCATCGACATCCTGCACAACAACGTCGGCATCGAGATCGCCGGCGGGCTGGCCGAGACCACCGAGGAAGCGTGGGACCGCACCCTGGCGGTGAACCTCAAGAGCATGTTCCTGATGGCCAAGGCGGTGGTTCCGCACATGGAGCGGCAGGGCGCGGGGGCCATCGTCAACATCTCCTCGATCAACGCCATCCGCACGCTGCCCGCGCTGTCCCTGCCGTACGCGGTGTCCAAGGCCGGCGTGATCGCCTTCACCCGCGACGTGGCCGTCGAGTACGCGGCCAAGGGCATCCGCGTGAACGCCGTCCTGCCCGGCATGATGGCCACGCCGTTCGTGGTGGCGGCGCTCACCGACGCGTACGGCGGCGACGTGGAGGCGATGATGCAGCGGCGCGACAGCCTCTGCCCCACCGGCAAGCAGGGCGAGGGCTGGGACGTGGCCCATCTTGCGCTGTTCCTTGCCTCGGACGAGGCGAGATACATCACCGGCGAGTCTGTGGTCGTCGACGGCGCACAGACCTGCCGCATCTGAGAGGCACAGGGACGACACCATGCGCATTCTGAAGATCTATCTGGCAGGAGAGATCCACTCCGACTGGCGCGGCGAACTGGCCGCCGCGATTCAGGAGGCCGGCCTGCAGGTCGAGCTCCTGTCACCGGTCACCGACCACGACGCCAGCGACGCATGCGGAGTCCGCATCCTGGGGGATGAGGACAGCCCGTTCTGGCGCGATCACAAGGGTGCGGGCATCAACGCCATCCGCACGCGAACGCTGCTGCGCGAGGCGGACGTGGTCGTGGTCAAGTTCGGCGAGCATTATCGGCAGTGGAACGCCGCCTTCGACGCCGGCTTCGCGGCGGCGCTCGGCACGCCGATCATCACGCTGCACGATGCCGGTCTCGGCCATGCTCTCAAGGAGGTGGACGCCGCGGCGATGGCCGTCGCCGCGACCGTCGAGCAGGTGGCCCAAATCCTGCGCTACGTGCTCTCCGAGTAGGCGAGGGCGCCGTGCGCGACCTATCCTGAGGGCTGTGGGATCGCCGTACGGGAACGGTAGCGCGTTCATCGAGGGGCGCTACTGCCCGATCGAGGAGGCCAGGATCTCGATTCTGGACCTGGGTTTCCTGCGTTCGGACGCGAATCAGGACACCGTCTCCGTGTGGGCGGGATCGTTCTTCCGGCTCGATGACCACCAGCGGCGCTTCGAGCGCAACAACGCCCGGCTACGGCTGAACTGTCCGTACGAGCGGGCAGAGCGGAGCGAGATCCTTGCCGAGTGCGTGCGCCGCACCGGCCTGAGCAACGCCTATGTGCAGATGGTGATGACGCGCGGGCGGCCGCCCGTCGGCGTTCGCGACATCCGCAAGTGCGACAATCAGTTCTATGCGTTCTGCCTTCCCTACATCTGGCTGGCGCCGGAGGACCAGCGGCGGCGCGGACTGCACGCGCACATTAGCGACATCCAGCGCGTGCCGCCGGAAACGATCGATTCCACGATCAAGCACTACCACTGGCTGGACTTCGAGACGGGGTTGCTTGAGGCGTACGACGCGGGCGCGGACACCGTGATCGTGGTGGACCGCAACGGCGACATCGCCGAAGGCCCCGGCTTCAACGTGTTCATCGTGGAACGGGGCCGCCTGGCGACGCCCGCCGCGGGCGTCCTGGACGGGATCACGCGCCGCACCGTGCTGGAGCTGTGCGCGGAGCTGCGCATCGCGTGGGCGACCGAGCCGATCCCGCCGGCTCGGGTTCATGCCGCGGATGAGGTGTTCGTGACTTCGACGGCAGGCGGCCTGATATCCGTGACCAAGGTCAATGGACGGCCGGTCGGCGCGGGCACGCCGGGGCCGATCACCACTCGGCTTACCGACGCCTATTGGTCACGGCGTGAGGCCGGCTGGCACGCGACGCGCATCGACTACGGCGACGGCGCATGGCGAAGCTGAAGGACGTAAACACCACCGATCTCGCCGGCGCGATCGGCCTGGGGTGTCAGGCGATGTGCCGCCTGTTCAACGCGGACGACGACGATATCCCGTTCTTCGACATTCTGGCCCTGCCCGAGGCCAGGATGAGCTTCAGTTGGGCCCACTCGGAGGCGCAGGTGCCGGGCCGCTTTCTCAACGCCCTGCTGAACGCGGAAGACGCCCTCGGCATCCGCATCGACGAGCAGGCGATCGACACGATCACCCGCGCCGCGTTCTTCGCCTATCACGGAGCCGTGCCCCTGCCCCTGAACCGGCAGCGGATCGGCGGACCGCTCGTCAACTTCCTGCCGACCCAGATTCGCGAGGGTTTACACGCGCTGTACTCCCTGGTCAGGTTCCGCGACTCCGAGCACGCTCGCGAGCTGGCCGAGGCCTCCATCGAGACGATCTTTCGCTGCTGGGACCCGTCAGACGGATGGGACTATGCGCGCCTGGAGGGCGAGCACGGGCTGTCGATCTTCAAGCCCAGCAGCTTCCTCAACGGGCTCGGTCGATCCATCGGCCCGCTGGTGAAGTACTTCCAGGCCACCGGGTATGGACCGGCGCTGGATCTGGCCATCGTCCTGAAGGAAAGGACCGTCGCCGAATTCTTCACCGAGAACGGCGAGTATCAAGCCGCTCACGGCCTGCACGGACACTCGACCACCTGTACGATGTCATCGCTCGCGCAGTTGGCGGATCTGACCCGCGACGCACATCTGCTGGCGCGCGTGAAGGCGTTCTACGATAACGGTCTGCGGCATATTCGAGACCAGATCGGCTGGTCTATCGAGACCACCAAACCAGGCAAGAACTACGGACGGGGTGAGGCCAACAACACCGGCGACATCGTCGAAACGGCCCTGATCCTGGGCCGTTGGGGCCACACCGAGTACTACCATGACGCGGAGCGCATCCTCCGCTGCCATCTGCTGCCCTGCCAGCTGCGGGATGTCTCGTTCATCCCCGAGCCGCCGAATCCGGAGGACGAGGACGGCAAGCGCGATGTCCCCCGGAGGATCGCCGGATCATTCGGGCTCCCGGCACCGTACGGACACCACCCGGTCGGCGTCGCCGAGGTCAAGTTCAACTCGGACATCGTGGGAGGCGTAGTCGGCTCGCTGTGCGAGGTGTACCGCGAGGCGACCCGCCACGACGCGGCCGGACACCGAGTCAATCTCCTGTTCGATCACGAGACGCCCGCAATCAAGGTCCGGTCGCCCTATACGCATCCCGCGCTGAGTGTCGAGCTGAAGCGACCCGGACCACTGTTCGTCTGTATCCCGCCCTGGGTGAGACCCGACGCGATCGAGATCTCCGGCCCGGATCGACCACGCCACACCGGCGGCTGCCTGTTCTTTGCCGCGCCGGCGACAGACCGTATGATCCGTATCGCGTATCCTCTCGAAGAGCAGGAGATGGTGATGCGAAACCCGGCCGGCGAAATACGCGTGCGTGTTCGCGGAGATACGGTCACGGCGATGGACGACTTTGGCGCCGACGTGACCTTCTTCGATCCGATCGATCGATGAACAGGAGGATACGACCATGACCATGAATGCCGCCGACGTTCGCAAGCCGAAGCTGAGCTACGACTACGAATTCGACGCCGGCCGGCTCGACCGCATCGTCGCCTGTACCGCCGAGCACGGTTTCTGCGTCGCCAAGGAGGTGCTCTCCCCCGCCATGGTCGACGTGCTGTGCAACGAGGTCTGGCGGGTGGTGGACCCGGACCGCACGCTCGGTCCGGGCGAGAGCCGCACCTACCACGCGTGGTTCGACGAGGCGACCGAGGCGTGGGCGCTGCTGGACAGCCCGCGCTTCATGAACCTGCCGCGCGCGCTGCTCGGCACCGACGAGATCTGCGTCAACCGCTCGGCGGCGATCATCCGCCGGCCCGGCTCCGCGACGGTCGGCTGGCACACCGACTGGCGCGGACAGACCGACGATCCGCCGCGCGACAGCGGGCAGGTTCTCAATCGCGGCTCCTGGCCGTCCGGCATCTGGTTCTACGTCACCGGCTCGCGCCCCACGCACGGCGGCCTGTGCGTGATCGAGGACTCCAACCACATCGACTGGACCGGCCCGCAGGGGTTCCGGCTCACCGCCGACCGCTATTCCTTCGTCCGGGAGGATGCGGGCGACGACGAGCGCTACGAGGGATTCGACATGCCCGGCTTGGTGCCGCTGTTCACCGAACCGGGGGACTGCATCCTGTTCGCCGACCGTACCTTCCACGGCGCCTTCCCCAATGGCGAGGAGCGGACGCGGCTCTCCTGCGGCTGCGGGTTCCGGAAGAAGAGCGACGTGATCGACGCGCCGTGGGAGCTGCCGGCGACGGCGCGTGCGTTCGTCGACGCGTTGCCGGAACGGCACAAACGCTACGTGGACGGCTATACGGGCATCGACTCGTCGTTCGGCGCGGCGCGGTAAACCCGCGGCGACGACGCTCTCGCCACCCCCTGCTACGATCGCCGCTCATGAAGGCGATAGTGATCGAGCAGAGCGGCGGGCCCGAGGTGCTCGCCTACCGGGACGCCGAGGCGGGCGAGCCGGCCGCCGGCCAGGTGCGGGTGTGCATCGAGGCAGCCGGCGTCAACTACATCGACACCTACCAGCGGAGCGGCCTCTACCCGATGGCGATGCCGTTCACCCCCGGCGTGGAGGGCGCGGGCGTCGTCGACGCGGTGGGCGACGGGGTCGAGGGCCTGGCCGCCGGGGACCGGGTGGTCTACGTCATGACGCCGGGTTCCTACGCGGAGCAGGCGCTGGTGCCGGCCGACAAGGTGGCGCGGATCCCGGACGGGATCGGCACCGAGGTGGCGGGGGCCGCGTTCCTGCAGGGCCTGACCGCGCACTACCTGGCGTATTCCACCTATCCGCTGTCGTCTCAGGCGACGTGCCTGGTGCTGGCCGCCGCCGGCGGGGTGGGGCTGCTCCTCTCGCAGATCGCCAGGCGCCGTGGCGCCCGCGTGATCGGCTGCGTGTCGACCGACGCCAAGGCGGAGCTGGCTCGTCATGCCGGCTGCGACGAGGTGATCCGCTACGACCAGGTGGACTTCAAGGACGAGGTGATGCGCCTGACCGACGGCCGCGGCGTGCAGGTCGCCTACGACTCGGTGGGGGCGGCCACCTACCGGCAGAGCCTGGGCTGCCTGGCGCCGTGCGGCTATCTGGTGCTGTACGGCAATGCCAGCGGTCCGGTGACCTCCCTGGACCCGCGCCTGCTGAACGAGGGGTCGTTCTTCCTCACGCGGCCGACCCTCGCCCACTACATCCTGGACGAGGGCGAGCTGCAGGCCCGCGCCGACGACCTGTTCGGCTGGATCGCGGCAGGCGAGTTAGACGTGCGCATCCACCAGCGCTATCCGCTGCGCGATGCCGCGCAGGCGCACCGGGACCTGCAGTCCCGCGCCACCAGCGGCAAGCTGCTGCTGATCCCTTGATCCCGTTCCGGGCCTATCCGCCGCCGCCCGCGCACTACCGGAACGTCACGCTGCAGCTCGTGCCGTTCGGCGCGGCGCCGGCCGCGGTGCAGAGCTTCCTGCCGGAGCCGCTGACCGCGGATCCGGAGGGGGCGTGCCTGGCCGCGGGGCTCGACGTGGGGTTCTGCAGCAGCTACGGGAGCTTCCAGGAGGCGTTCCTGATGCTCGGCTGCCGGTTCGGCGACACACCGGGCTACTTCTGCTCGCACGTGCTCCACAACGGACCCGCCGGCATCGCGGCGGGCCGGGAGATCTACGGGACGCCCAAGGTGTTCGCGCAGGTCACGGTCCGGCGGCACGAGCGATCGATGGTGACCGAGGCGCACCTGGGCGGCGTGCGCGTCATGCGGATCGCCTCCACCGAGGAACAGGTCGCCCCGCTCGAGGAGCTGCCCTCGCTGACGCCGTCGTGGCGGCTGAAAGTGATCCCGCGCGCCGACGGTCCGGGGCCTGCGCTCAAGCAGCTCATCGACTGCAGCGCCACGATGCGGGACCTGACGGTCCACTTCCAGGCACGGGGGCAGGGGAGGATCGCCCTGGAGGCCTCGGCCGAGTGCGACCTGACGGCGCTCGCGCCGCTCCGCTACGGGCCGGCGGCCTACCTGGAGTGCGACTACACGGAAGGCTACGCGGCGATCGCTCACGATTACCTGACGTGAGGCTCGACTTGCGCGAGAGAAGCCGGAATGATGCTGGCCTCGCAGAAGGTCAATCGGTGACTCGGATGTGCCGACAATGGAATTGGGAAGTAGGCCCGTGGCACCCGGAGGGATCTCGATGAGACGTGACGGTACGCGAAAGCATGGTATTCGGCCGGCCCTGCTGCCGACCGTGGTGACGCTGGTGGTGCTGATGACTGCGGCCGCCGGCGCCCAGGACATGGACCCGAACGATCGGTATACGCGCGTCGGCGCCGGCAAGGCGATCGCACCCAAGGTCGCCCAGTCGCTCACCTGGGGGATCGTGGATACGGTTTCCAGCCGGGTCGACACCGTCGGGTCCCTGCAGGCGACGATGGAGCGGCTGGAAGCGTCCGGTATCGTGCAGTACGGCTTGCCGAAGCTCAGCCACCGAATGCTGATTTCGTACGACGGGACCCCGCTCCTGATCGGGGAGACGGGCCAGGTCAACGGAGCACAAGGCACGCTCTGGGGATTCGGCTTCACGACGGGCGGTGACTACCGCAGCCTGGGCAGCGGCCCGGACGCGAAGGTCGACTGGGACGGTGAAGTGATCAGCGGTCACCTGGGATTCGACGTGCGGCCCGTCCGCGAGATGCTGGCCGGCCTGACGGTCGGCGTCTCGCAGACGAGCACCCACTTCGAGGTGAACGGCAAAAAGGGCTTTCTCGACCACCACATGATCACCGCGTCGCCGTATCTGAGCTGGGTGTTGTTCCCCGGCATGTGGTGGTGGGCCACCGCAACGTACGGCGTCGGTGAAGCCACCATGGCCGACACACACGAACCGGGCACGACTCCTCCCCACGCCGGGGACTCATCGTTGCTGAGCGGCGCCGTGGGCTTCAACGTCAACATGATCGACAGCCGCGGGGCCGACCCCGGCTCCCGCTTGGGCGTGGCGTTCAAGGGCGAGGGCAGCCTGAGCGAGTTCAAGGTGGAAGGGAAGCGCGGCGACATGCCCGACCTGTCGATGAACACGTGGCGCGGCCGCGTCATGGTGCAGGGGACCTACGAGCAACCGCTCAACGAAAGCGTGTACCTGATCCCGACGCTCGAGGCGGGGGTCCGGTACGACGGCGGCCAGGCGGCCAGCGGCGCCGGCATCGAGCTGGGTGGCCGACTCCGCTACGAGGATCAGTCGGTGGGCCTCACGCTGGAAGCGCACGGACGCGCGCTGGTGCCCCTCGAAGACAAGTCGCGCGAGTGGACCGCCGGCGGGCTGGTGCGGATCTCGTCCGACCGTGACGGGTACGGGCCGTTCTTGAACGTGACGCCGAGCTTCGACAAGATGGAATCCATCGCGACGGTTCCGACCGCGACGCTGGTCTCTCGTCGGGGGCGGCTGGACGCGGAGCTGGGCTACGGCGGCTTGCAGGTCGACGGCGTGCCGGGGTTGTTGACCCCATACGGGGCTGTTACGCTGGCCGACGGCGGCACTTCGACCTATCGATGGGGCAGCCGGATAGTGCTCACGGACGACCTGAACCTGAACCTGGAGGCGCAGCACGAACGAGCCAACATCGCGGCGGCGACGGAGCACAGCGCCAGCGTCAGCGCCAACCTGCGACTGTAACGGCGTAGCCGAAGGTTCGAGTCTCCCCACCTCCACGTTCGGTGCGCGATGACGCAGGGGGACGGCGAGTCTCCCGTGCGGGGACCGACTGAGCGCAGGGGACCTCGCGAGGTTGTGGTCTGCAAGCTCGACGAGTTGCCGCCGGGCGAGCGGCGCGAGGTCGACGTGGGCGGCCGGCACGCCGTGTGCGTGTTCAACGTCGCGGGCGAGCTGGTCGCGCTGCGCAACCTCTGCCCGCACCGCGGCGGTGCGCTGACGCGCGGTTTCGTCGGACCGCTGGTCACCGCTGACGCGCCCGGGGGCTTCCGCTACGAACGGGAAGGCGAGATCCTGCACTGCCCCACGCACCAGTGGGAGTTCGACCTGAAGACCGGCTGTGCGTTGCACGACCCGCGTCTCTGTGCGAAGACCTACCGGGTGAGCGTGCGCGGCGATCAGGTCATACTGCACACGCCTAACGGACACCACCACGAGGGAGGTTCAGGACGATGACACCCAGCGCTACCGCTACCACCGACTCAGCAGTCGCCGACCGGCCGTCCACGGCGACGGTCCCGGCGCCGGCGGACGCACCCGCGCGCAAGCGCAAGGTGGCCCCGTACCTGGTGGATTGCGATTGCCACCACGCGTGGCGGCAGATCGACGACATCTTCCCGTACCTGCCGCGCCGCTACGTGGAGAGCATCAAGGACTTCGGCCCGATGCTGCCCAAGTACCCGTACACGAACATGCGCAACAACAGCGGCCTTGCCTTTCGAGTCGACCACACCATCGAGTCCGACACGGACCTGGCGCAGTTCACGGTCGACCACCACGTGGAGGCGTACGGCATCGACGCGGCGCTGCTGACCGGCTCATCGGTCTACTCGGCGGCGGGGCTCCCCGACCTGGACTACGCCGCGGCGCTGTGCCGGGCTTTCAACGACTACACCCTGGAGCACTGGGTCGCCAAGGATCCGCGGCTGCTGATGACCATCGCCGTGCCGGTGCACGCCCCGGTCGAGGCGGCGGCCGAGATCGAGCGGATCGGGTCGCACCCGTCCGCCGCCGCGGTGATGATGCCGGCGGGCGCGCGTTCGCCTTTCGGCAACCGGTTCTACGACCCCATCCATGCCGCCGCCGCCGAACAGGGGCTGCCGATCGTCACCCACTTCGGGTGCGAGGGGCAGGGGCCGACCAACGCGCCGACCGCGGCCGGATTCCCCTCGTATTACCTGGAGATGCGCATGGCGCGCCCGCAGATCGCGCAGGCGCACTCGGCCAGCCTGATCTGCGAAGGGGTGTTCGAGCGCTATCCCACCCTGAAGTGGCTGTTCGTGGAGGTGGACACCTGGTGGATCCCCGGTCTGCTGTGGCATTTCGACGCCGACTGGAAGGCCACGCGCGAATACACGCCGTGGGTGAAGCGCCTGCCGAGCGAATACTTTCGCGAGCACATCCGCGTCGGCACCCAGCCGCTGCAGCTCCCCCCGGGCAAGCAGGACGCGGCCGCGTTCCTGAGATGGATGCACGCCGAAGACGTGCTGGTATACGCCAGTGACTTCCCGCACTGGGATTGGGACGAGCCCACGCCCACGGCCGCGCGGTTCCCGAAAGAGCTCCGCGAGGCGGTGTTCGGCGGCACCGCGCGGGAGCTGCTCGGCCTGCAATGACGCCCCGGCCGTGCGCCGGTCAGCGGTCGCCGGTGACCAACTCGCGCAGCCGGCCGAGCTGCTCTTCGGTGCCCACCGCCACCAGCGAGTACCCGGCCTGCAGCGTGATGTCGGCCATCGTGGTGGTGGCATCTGGAACGCGGACCATGTCCCGGCCGTGGATGGCGACGACCACGGCGCTCACATGGTCGCCGATCCGGGAGTCGCGCAGGGTCGACCCGGCCAAAGGTGAATCGGCCGGCACTGCCACCTCGTCCAGCTGCAGGGAGCGGTTCTCCCGATCCAGCACCTCGTCCAGGAACCGCGTCAGCGACGGACGCAGCAGTGAAATCGCCAGCCGGCGTCCCGTACTGCGGTAGGGTGAGACGACGCTGTCGGCGCCGACCTTCTCGAGCTTGCGGACGGTCTGCTGCCCGGTGGCCTGCGAGACGATCTTCAACGACGGATTGAGCTGCCGGGCGGAGAGGACCACGAACACGTTGGTATCGTCGCTGGGCAGCACGGAGATCAGGCCGGTCGCGCGCTCGATGCCCGCGGCCAGCAGGGTCTCGTCCTCCTCGGCGTTGCCCTGGACGAACAGCAGCGATTCGTCGCCCGCGCATTCGCAGTGCTCGGGGTCCTGGTCGACCATCACGAATGGCACCTGTTCGCCGGCGAGCTCGGCGGCCACCGCCCGTCCGAACTTGCCGGCGCCGCACACGATGTAGTGGCCGGTGAGCCTGCGGATCGCTCGTTCCATACGTCTCCTCCTCCATACCGGCAGGATTGACCCTTCGAGCAGGTAGGCCACCAGCGAGGTGGCCGAGTACCAGATGACGATGAGGGCGACCACGATCAAGCCGGTGGTGAACATCCGCCCGCCGGCGGACAGCGCCTGCACCTCGCCGTAGCCGACCGTGGAGATGGTGATCACGGCCATGTACAGGCTGTCGTTCAGTGGCCATCCCTCGATCAGGGCGAAGCCCACCGTGCCGACGATGGTGACCCCGAGCAGGAGCGCGATGGCGACCAAGAATCGTCGGTGCGATGACATCGCCAGGATGATAACGGTTGTCGCGCGCGCTATGGTCTCCGCGTGTGGTTCGAATGACGGAAGGCGATACGATGAGCGCAGCGAATCACACCAGAAGGGTGATTCAGGAGCAGGTCGACTACTACCGCAAGCGGGCCCCGGAGTACGACGACTGGTTCTTTCAGCGTGGCCGCTACGATGAAGGCGAGCCTCGCCGGGCGGAGTGGCAGGAGGAGATCGAGGCCGCCCGCGCCGCGCTGCGGTCCTTGGGCGAAGTCGACGACGCGCTGGAGCTGGCGTGCGGGACCGGGCTCTGGACGGAGCATCTGCTTCGGCAGGCGCGCCGCCTGACCGCCGTGGATGCCTCCCCGGAGGTGATCGAGCTGGCGCTGGAGCGCGTGCGCCACGACCCCCGTGTGGTGTTCGAGGTGGCCGATCTGTTCGCGTACCGCCCGGTGCAGCGCTATGACCTGGTGGCGTTCACGTTCTGGCTGTCGCACGTGCCGTCTGAGCGGCTGACGGGGTTCTTCGACCTGCTGCGGCGTTGTCTGCGCCCGGGCGGCCGACTGTATGCGGTCGACCAGGCCGCGATGGCGCACAAGCGGACCAGCGCCGATGGTCTGCAGGCGCGCGATCTGGCCGACGGCAGCGCCTACCGGGTGGTCAAGGTGTACTACGGCAAGGCGGAGCTGGAGGCGCTGTTCGCCGAGCACGGCTTTCGCGCGGAGGTCACGGTCACGCCGTCGCTGTGGGTGGCCGTGGCCGGCTGAGGCCGCCCGAACCAGTACCCCACTCCCCGAGCATCGCTTCCACCTGTGCGCGCTCCTCGGGGATCAGTTCCGTCAGCGGCGGGCGGCACGCGCTCGACGCGAAGATGCCGAGCTGGCGCAGCCCCTCCTTGACAACCGCGATCGACCGTCCCGGCCTGGCCCGCAGCGCGGCCAGCGGCGCGAGCCGCTCCTGGATGACGCCGACGCGTTCGCGATCGCCCGCGCTCACCGCGCGCCACAGCTCCATCGACAGGGTTGGCGCCAGGTTGACCGCGCCGGTGGAGAAGGCGGCGGCGCCCTCCAGCGCGTAGTAGGGGAACAGTCCCTCGCCCCCGCAGACGCCGGCCAGGCGGCGCTCCGGAGCCGCCGTGCGCTGGGCGGTCATGAAGGCGCGGAACCACTGGACATCGCCCGACTCCTCCTTGACGGCGATGACGGTGCCGGTCTCGGCCAGCCGCTGCGCCGACGCGACGCTCAAGGGGACGGCGGGTGTCCGGTACAGCATGAAGCCGATGTCGGCGGACTCGGCGACAGTGCGGTTGTAGCGCTCGGCGCCGGCGTCGGTCATCCCGAACATCGGGTCCACCATGGTGATCTGCGCCGCCGGGCAGCCGAGCCTCTGTGCGGCGCGCGCCTGCTCGATCGCCCGGCCGATCCACCCGCTCACCGATGCCAGCACCAGGGCGCGGCCGTCGGCCTCCTGGACGGCGGCCTCGGTCACCGCGTGCCACTCGTCCATCGACAAAGAGAAGCATTCGCCGGTGCCTCCGCACGGGGTGATGGCCGGCACGCCATGTTCGACCAAGTGGCGGACCAAGCGGCGGAAGGCGTCCAGATCGACCGGCGCCGCGGGAGCATCGTCCGTGAACGGGGTGGGCGGGTAGGCGATTGGTCCCGCCAGACGCGCCTGCAGTGCTGCTCGATCCATCGACGCGGCAAGCCTGCCGACATCCGCGGCGCGGGACGCAGCACGCACGGTGGGCTACGCTCGTCGCCGTGGGATCGGCTGCGTGCGGGTGGTGGAGATCAGATACTCATGGCGCCAAGCGCTACAGCCGTTATCACCACCAACACCGTCGCGATAATCGCTACGCGCTGACGCCACTGCGTCGCCTTGTCCTTTCCCCGAGCGCTCATAGGCATATCTCCTAAATTTCTCGGCAGTTGGCAGTCGCGACTTGAGCAGAAGCTACCGTGACGCCGGGTTGTGTGGCGCTCATCCTTCCAGGGCGTATACGTCGGTGTCGGGATAGAAGGCGTACCAGGCGAACCAGAAGTCGCGCTCCTTGGCCAGCACGCTGCCGTCGGCCAGGTCGGTGAAGGTGACCAGCCCGGAGGCGTCGCGCTCGACGCGGATCACGGTGTCGCCGACGGGGTCGTCGAACGGTGCGTTCTCGATCACCGCGTCCTCGAAGTAGGCCTTGTGGATGCCACCGGCCTCGATGCCGAAGACCACCGCCTTGGGATGGAAGCGGCCGTCCTCGACGTTCTGCACGGGGAACCAGACCGAGTAGTCGGCGTCGTAGCCGTCGTACGGATCGTAGCTGTAGTCGCGGAAGCCGCCGCCCTGGTCCAGGATCTCAGCGTCCGGATGGTGCGGGCCCCACTCCTCCCAGCGCACCACGTCGACCGCGATCGGGGTCAGCCACTGTCCGCTCAAGCTCCCGAGCACCGCCTGGCCGCCGATCTGCATCCACAGGGAGCGCGTCCGTCGGTCGTACATCACCAGGTTGGAGTTGAAGAGCAGGCCGCTGGTGCCGAACTCCACCGGCTCGCAGTCGATGGTGCGCTCGTAGGCGATGCCGGACCCGCACAGCGGGCAGTAGGTCACCACGATCGGATCGCCGCCCACCGTGTCGTTGACGATCTCGTGGTGCGTCAGGATCCGGAACGGGTAGCCGCGCTCGATCCCCTTGTGGGTGAGCACGATCAACAGGTCGTGCGGCTCCAGCCAGCCGGTCGCGTCGCTTACCGTGGTGAAGGTCGGAAAATCGATCGAGGGAATGCCGTCCGGCGGCGGCCCGCCTCGCGAGAACTGCATGGGATGCAGCACGTACGGAATGCCGTTGGGGGTTCGGCTGATCCCCTCGGGCACCGGCGCGTGCACGGAAGGGGTGCACTCCTCGGCCGCCCATGCGGGGGCGCTCGCCAGGATCAGGACGGCAAAGGCGATGATCGCGCGACGCGCGCGGCGTGACGGGGGTGACACGGGCATGTGGTCGGGACACCGCGCGTCCGCTCCTTCTTACCGGGCGAAGGCACCGGCGAGCCGGTATACTCGGGCCGATGCCGTCGCGCATGGCCGGAATCGAGCCGGCGTTTCCCAATCCGCTGCCGTTGGAAGAGGTTCCGGCCAAGTTCCGGGAACTGATCGGCCTGGACGTGATCCCGGATCAGGTGGACTTCACCCGTGGAGCCACCGTGGTGGAGGACGGTCTGGCGCTGACCCGGCTGACCTTCCGCAACTGGCTGGGCGAGTCGGTCCATGCCATCGCCATCCTGCCGGCCGAGCCTGCCGGGACGATGCCCGGCGTCATATGCACCAACGGCACCGCCAGCACGGCCGAGGACGTGGCGCATCCCCTGTACCACCGCAAGACGCCGCACAAGGGACCGCTGTACGGCTGGGGGCGGGAGATGGTGCGCCGCGGCTTCGCGGTGCTGACCTTCACCCCGAAGGGGGCTGCGTCGCGCCGCGGCACCGTGGAAGCGTGGGAAGAGGAGCAGAAGCTGTTGCTGCCGTTCGGGCGGTCGCAGGTGGCGGTGATCGCCGACGAGGCGGTGCGCGCCACGCGGGTGCTCGGCGCGCTGGACGGCGTCGATCCCGACCGCATCGGGCTCACCGGCATGTCGCTGGGCGGCTGGACGTCGTGGCTGGGCATGGTGGCCGCGCCGTGGGTAAAGACGGCCGCGCCCATCGCCGGCGGATTGGGGACCATGCGATCGAACATCGACCACGGCCTGGTGTGGCGTCACTCCTCGTTCGCCTTCGTCCCGCACCTGCTGCGCTACTTCGACCACCCGCAGCTCGTCGCGGCGGCGATCGCCCCACGGCCGTTCATGATGGTGGCGCCGCTGGCAGACGAGGACATGCCCTCCGACGGCGTCGACGTGTTCGTGGACTACGTGAGCGGGGTGTACGAGCAGGCCGGCGTACCGGAGCGCTTCCTGGTGCACCGGCCGCCCGGCCACCACGTGTTCACCATGCAGTACTTCGAGTGGGCCGTGGAGTGGTTCAAGCGCTGGTTGTAGCAGGGAGGATGCATGATTACGGAAGCGACCTATCGGCGTGACGGGCGTACGGTGGCGATTCGCGTCGAGCGAGTTGACACCTGGGTCGAGGACGCAGGCGAGATCGTCAACTTCCCCTGCCTCCTGGAGCTGGACGGCCGGCTGATCCTGTTCTACTCGCGCTCCCGGCACGGCGGCGAGCACGCGGCTGCGGAGGATCCGGTGAACGTCATCGAGTCGTGCGACGACGGCGAAACCTGGCACCCGGCGCCGGACGACTTCGAGCTGTTGTCGCGCGATCCGGTCTCGGGACGGGTGAGCGACACGTTCAGCACCTCGCTGGGGTACCTGCGCGACGGCACGATCGTGCACATCGGCCACAACACCCAGCTCCAGCACGACATCGGCTACGACCGGTCCAAGGGCCACATGCACGTGCAGTTCCAGCAGGACGACCCCACGTTCCGGTTCCAGCGCGCCTCGCGCGACGGCCGGCTGCTTTCGACGGTGCCGTTCAAGGTGCCCGGGATGCCGTGGGGCCGGGCGTCCTATCAGGTCTACTCGACGATCCTGGAGCTTGCCGGCGGCGACCTGCTGGCGGCCATGGAGTGGGCGAAGATCCTGCCGGAGTCGGAGTGGATCCGCCGGCCGAACGGCTCGGTCTGGCGGTATCGCTTCGGCGTGTTCATCGTGCGGTCGAGCGACGGGGGCAGGTCGTGGGAGCTGGTGGAGGAGTTCGACCCGGAGAAGATCAAGCCGGTGTACGGGGTCAGCGACCGCGCCGTGGACGAGGGGTTCGACGAGGCGGACATGCGGATCCTGCCGAACGGCGATATCCTGTGCGTGTTCCGCACCGGATCGGACTCCCCGCTGTGGCAGTCACGCTCGTGCGACGGCGGGCGCACGTGGGCGGCGCCGGCGCCGATCGGCTGGCCTTCGGTGAAGCCGCGGCTGCAGGTGCTGCCGAACGGGGTCTTGGCCTGCGCGTCCGGGCGCGGCTCCTACGGCCAGCCGCAGGTCACGCACGTGATGCTCAGCCTGGACGGCACCGGCCGCCACTGGGAGCCGCCCTTCTGCTTCCACACCGGCCCCGGCTGCTCGTACACCTCGACCATGCAGCGCGACGGCATGCTGCACGTGGTCTACTCGGCCTCCGACTTCACCCGCGACAAGGGAACCCACGGCCTGCCCACGCAGGCGATCCGGCGCGCGGTGCTCTCCATCGAGGTGATCTGAACCGGGATCCGTGCATGGATTGATCCGATAATGCCGTGCGAGGATGCGGAAGAGAGGGGAGGGATGGCCACCGTCGAAGACCTGCTCGGCCCACTCAACGAGATGGAGCGAAAGCATGCTCCGGAGCGGCTCTGGATCGGAGGCGACTCATCGATCTTCGAATTGGGCACGCTGGTTTCGGTGGTGGGTTCTCGCTCGGCATCCCCGAAAGGGATTCAGCGTGCTCGTCGGCTCGCTCGGGAGCTGGTCGATCGCGGCATCGTCGTGGTCAGCGGCTTGGCGAGGGGAATCGACACCGTCGCCCACGAGACGGCGATGCAGTACGGAGGCCGCACCGTCGCGGTGCTTGCCACGCCGCTGGACCAAGCTGCGCCGCCTGGGAACGCCGCGCTACAAGAGCGGATCATCCGCCAACATGTCGCGGTGACCCAGTTCCCGCCGGGAACGCCGGTTCAGAAGATGAACTTCACGATTCGCAACCGAACGATGGCACTTCTGTCCGTCGCGACGATCATCGTGGAGGCCGGACCGAACAGTGGAACCAGGCATCAGGGAAGGGAAGCGATTCGTCTTGGCCGCTCACTGTTCTTTCTCGAGTCCGCGCTCACGTCTTCCGCTCGATGGATCCAGGAACTCATGGATTATGGCGCTGAGGTTCTGAACGATGAGAATCTGGCGAATGTGCTGAGAGAAATGCCAACACGAGTCGCGAGTGCCGGGATTCCTTTCTGAGTCGCTTCGCTGCTCATCTACTCACCACGTGGAGAGAGCGAATCGTCGTGCTTGATGATGTGGTGTACGAGCAGGCCGGCGTGCCGGAGCGCTTTCCTGGTGCACCGCCCGCCCGGCCACCAATACGTGGCATCCCGTCCGCACTGGACTGATTCTGCCGGTGCGTCAACCCCGCTCGTTCCCGCCCGAGAGTCGACGTGGGTTCTTCGACGGTCTCGGTTTCCGCGGCTGTTCGGGAGGGAGGGCCCCGAACCACATGAGAGTCCCCCTCGCAGGATCCTTCCCCATGATTTCAGCGGCACTCTGCTCGTCGATACCGTCTCTCTTCAGCCGCCTTCTCCACCAGGCAAACAGGGCACACAGGATCAGGATTGGCGCGGGAACGCCGACGAAGAGGATGATCGCGTTGAGCACCACCGGCTCTGACATGGTTTCGGCCCCGACAAGTATACTCTACCAGTCGCCGGCACGAGGGTGCGGACGCCGTTGCGGTAGACGACCTGCTGCTTGCCGCCGGGGCCGGGGAGGGCGCGCAGGGCCAGCTCGCCGAAGGTGACCATCGGCTCGGACTTGAGCAGGATCTCGTCGAGCGACTGCTCGGGCGTGCGGCCGGTGGTGTCGACGGTGACGACGCGGCCGACCTTCCGGAACGGGGAGTTCTCCGCCTGCTCCGTGATCCCGGATCAGGTGGACATACCCGCGGAGCCACCGTTGTGGAGGACGGTCTGGCGCTGCCCCGGCTGACCCTCCGCAACTGCTTGGGCGAGTCGGTCCATGCCATCGCCGTCCTGGCCGAGCTGCCGGGACGATGCCCGGCGTCATCTGCACCAACGAGACGGCGGACACACGTGGGCCGCACCCGAGCCGATCGGCTGGCCGTCGGTGAAGCCGCGGCTGCAGGTGCTGCCGAACGGCGTCCTGGCCTGCGCGTCCGGGCGCGGCTCCTACGGCCAGCCGCAGCTCGCGATCGGGGGCGTTCCTGCAACGTGTGCACCACCCGTCACGGCGTCCCGTGTCTCGCGAGACCCTCCAGCGTACCGAGCCATTTTCCGAAATGTCTGCATTTCGATCGAAATGACGTGCAGGCCGATATTCGCGGCCACGATTGGGCCGGCGGATACCTTCGCGCCCGCGTACTCCGGTATCAGATCTGCGATGCGTCTCGAAGGCGCGGTGTGGTATCCGTCGTCGATCAGTTCCGGGCATTCAATCGCACGGCGACTTACGGCCGCCCGCCGATAACGTTTTTCTCCCACAGCTCGGACAGAGAATAGCTCTGGAGCCATACGGCGAGCTCATCAGCGTCGAGTCGGTTGAACTCGGAGGCGCGGCCGCGGCGCTCGACCACGACCGTGTCCTGCGGCTCGAAGCAGTCCACGAGCGCTGCTGACTGAGTGGCCACGATCGCCTGTATCCTGGTCGAGATCGCACGTATCAATCCGCCGATCACGTTGATCGCATAGGGGTGCAGCCCGAGTTCCGGCTCGTCGAGGATCAGCACGTCGGGAAGGTCCTGCACCGGCTGCAGGAGCAGCGTGATGAGAGCGATGATCCGCAGCATGCCGTCAGAGGCCTGAGATGCGTCGAACACGAGGTCACTGTTCCGTTCGCGCCAGCCCAACAGGATGGTTTCCGCAGAAGGTTCCAACTCGAAGTCGGCAAAGAACGGCAGGATCAACCGAGCGGTATCCACGATCCGCTGGTAGCTGAAGCTCTCGTTCTCTCTCAGTCGATAGAGGACCGGCGCGATGTTGGCCGCGTCCTCCTTTAGCCGACGGTTGTCGTGGAGCCGCCATCTGGCACGCATACGGGACGTAAAGGACGTATCGTGGAACTGATGAACGACGACTCGGCGCAGAACATGGCGGATGATGCGGGCAGTGTCGCCCGAACGAGCCAGTAGCTGCGGGAACCGGTGTCCGGCGCCCAGCGCCTGCCACGGCGCGGGTCCCTGATGCTTGTCTGCGGAGTACCGGAGGCGCTCGTCAGCAAAGATAAAGGTATCCGCCGCCGCATAGACCAGCCGAAATGAGTACTGATTATCGCCCGAATCGGTCCTGATCGTCAGTTCGGTTTCGATCTCGTGGGTCGTGGTGGAGCCGTCGTGCAGCAGCGAGGCCGCACCCCCATGCCGCCCTACGTAAACCTGCAGGTTGTCCCGGTCGGACAGTGCCCAGCTCAGCAGACGGAAGAACGAGATAAGATTCGACTTGCCAGCGCCATTGGGACCGATCAGCACCGTGAGCGGACCTGGCCTGAAGTCCAATTCCCGAATGGTCTTGAAGCCCCTCAGAATGATCCGGTCAAGCCGGTTCTTCGGGACCGTGGGATTATGCATCTACCGAAGCACCCTACACCGGGTGTGGGCACGCGATCCTGGTGGCCGCAGTGTGAGCGGTTCGTGACGACCTACTCACCCTGCGCTCTTGGCCGGCACGAGGGTGCGGACGCCGTGGCGGTAGACGACCTGCTGTTTGCCGCCGGGGACGGGGAGGGCGCGCAGGGCCAGCTCGCCGAAGGTGACCATGGGCTCGGACTTGAGCAGGATCTCGTCGAGCGACTGCTCGGGCGTGCGGCCGGTGGTGTCGATGGTGACGACGCGGCCGACCTTCCGGAACAGGGAGTTCTCCACTTCTTCCGCGAAGCGGTCCTTGATGCGGGCGATGTCAGCCTCGCGGATCACCTGGTGCTCGTGCGGGGCCTCGCGCATCCGCTGGAGGATCGCGTCATCGGCGGCGGTGAGGTGGAACAGCACCACGTCCGGCAGGCGGCGCTCGAAGATCTGCGCCTCGTAGACGCGCTGTTTGATGTGCCGGTAACGGCGGTAGTACGGGCTGTCGGGATCATCGCCGTAGATGTCGCAGTACACCGCCTCCTCGATGAACCAGCCGCCGAACAGAGGATTCTGGATGAACTCGATCAGCTCGATGTGGAACTGGATCTGCATGCGCTGATAGCGCTCCTTCATGTCATCGGGCGCGTCGAGCAGCAGCTTCCGTGACTCCTCGCTGAGGGTGCGGTCGGGCAGGCTGAAGTGATCGTCGTAGTGCGCGGGCAGGCCGCGCGCCTCGTAATAACTGCCGAGCAGATCGATCAGCGTCGTTTTTCCGGCGTACTCGATGCCGGTGAATATGGCTCGCATTCCGGTGCCTCCGTCATGGCGTGGGTGATCAGGTGCGTCCGGCGGCGGCCAGCCGCTTCTCCGCCGCCGTGGTCCGCTTGCGGATGCGCAGCGGCACCTGCGGTTGCGGGTCGGGGTCGCTGTCGGCGCCGGTCTCCCGGTCCAGGAACAGCGGAAAGTCCTCCGCGTCCGGGTTGGTCAGGCCGTGCGGGTGGTGGTAGCTGCGCATGATGATGCGCTGCTCGCGGCTGAGCGTGGCCAGCCAGCCGTCGTCGGAGAAGTAGTGGTCGCCGGCGGTCACCCAGCTCGGGCAGTACGAGAGGAAGAAGTTCTTGCGCTCCACGTCGGTCTCGTTGGGCTCGACCCGGTGCCAGAGGTTGCCGTTGTAGATGGTCAGCGTGCCGGCCTTCACGCACAGGATCTCCTCGCCCGGCGCGCTGTCGTGGGTGTGGTATTGCTCCAGGTGCTGGCTGCGGTGGCTGCCCGGAACGTAGACGAAGTTGCCCATGCGCGGCGCGGGGATGTCGGTGAGCCAGTAGCCGACGCTCATGCGCAGCGGCAGCTCGGGTGAGAACACCCGGTAGGGCAGCGCGCGCGGGCTGTCCGGGTGCCAAGCGTTGCGCTCGGTGCCGCGCGCGCGGATGCGCAGGTCGCTGCGCAGCAGCTTCAGCATCTCCCCGAACACGTCGTAGACGTAGCCCACGTGGCGGTCGTGGTCGATCAGCTCCGCGATCGCGGGATCGAGCTCGACCGCGTTCTCTTTCCGCAGCGACTGTCCCGGCCGGTAGCTCGGCTCCGCGGCTGCCACCCGGTCGACCGCCGTCAGGTAATGGGTGATCTCGTCGGCGGACAGCGCGTTCTCGATCCGGATCAGGCCCTGCTCCCGGAAGTCCTGCCACTGTTCGTCGGTGAACCCGCGCGGTGCGACGCGCAACCCGTTCTCGCTCATCGGTCTCCTCCTCGTCCATCGGTGGTGAAGCGCTCGGCGGTCGTCCGCCGTTTGCGCAGGCGCAGCGGGATGCGATCCGGCACGCCGGCATCGGTGTCGGCGCCGGTCTCCCGGTCCAGGAACAGCGGGAAGTCCTCCGCCGACGGATTGGTGTAGTCGTGGGGATGCGGGTAACTGCGCATGATGATGCGCTGCTCGCGGCTCAGGGTCGCCAGCCACTCGGGATCCGACAGCAGCCGGTCCCCGGCGCAGACCCACGAGGGGCAATAGGCGAGGAAGATGTTCTTGCGCACCACGTCGGTGTGGTTGGGCTCGACCCGGTGCCAGAGGTTCCCGTCGTACACGGTGATGGTGCCGGCGCGGACGCGCAGGATCTCCTCGCCCGGAGCCGGCTCATGCGAGTAGTAGCCTTCCAGGTACTGTTCCCGGTGACTGCCGGGCAGGTAGACGAAGTTGCCCATCCGCGCGCGCGGCAGGTCGGTGAGCCAGTAGCCGACGCTCATGCGCAGCGGCAGCTCGGGCGCGAACACCCGGTACGGGGTGGCGCGCGGGCTGTCCGGGTGCCACCTGTTGCTGTCGGTGTCGCGCGGCCGCACGAAGAGGTCGGAGCGGACGATCTTGAGCATCTCGCCATACAGGTCGTAGGCGTAGCCGACGTGGCGCGGATGGTCGATCAGCTCCGCGATCGCCGGGTCGGACTCCACGGCGTTGGACACGCGGTAGTCGGTCGTGCCCTCCACGTAGTCGGGGTCGCGCGCGCACACCCGGTCGACGGCGTCGCGGTAGTAGGCGACCTCGTCCGGGGTGAGTGCGTCCTCCAGGATCACGATGCCGCGCTCGGAGAACTCCCGCCACTGTTCGGGGTTGAAGCCGTGCGGGGCGACGCGGTAGGTGCTCATGCTCTGCCTCCCGTCAGAGGTGCCGGGCGACAAGATGTCGGGCGAAGAAGCCGGCCACCCAATCCAGGTACGGCGGCAGCGAGCGGTTCAGGGCGCTCACCTCCGGGTTCGGCTCGGTGTCGTGCACGGCAGGGATAGCGTGCCCGAAACGGGCCGATGACGGAACCGTCGACTCCGGGGCACGAGTGTCGACGGTCCGCGGGCCGATGTTCGTGGCATGGTGACCGCCGCGTGACGGGAGATGAGGACGTGCTGACGAAGATCGAGGATGTTGCCCTGTACCGGGACGACCGCTACTACTGCGGCCCGGGGCCGGCCGTGGTCTGCTTTCCGGACGGGGAGCTGCGGGTCGTGTTCCGCCGCCATCGCTGCTGGGCCCCCGAGGTGATGATGCACGTCCATCCGACCACGGAGCAGTGCATGATTCGCTCGGCCGACGGCGGCAGGACGTGGTCACCGCCGCGGGTCTTCATGGGCGGCGGCCAGTGCGCGGTCGCCGGCCTGAAGCGCGACGGCACCATGCTGTTCGTGACGCATCGACAGGAACTGGTTCCCTACGCCGCCCGCGATCTGCTGGTGGACGGTGTCAGCGCGGAGGTCGCCACCCTCATCGCCGGTTTGCGTGCCGACGGTCAGGGAGAAAACGCGGACAGCCTGCAACGGAAACAATCGCATTGGCCGACGCTGAGCGCCGGCACCGAGATCTGGCGGTCGGACAACCGGGGCGCAGACTGGGAGGGGCCGTCCTGGGTCGGCGAGATTCCCGGCTTGCCGCCTCTCCATCCGGGGTTGCATGCACCGGTGCACCTGCGCGGGTTTCCGATCGAACTGGCCGACGGCGATCTGGTGTTGCCGGTGCAGGGGCGGGGAGTCGGTTCGATTCTGGTGGCTTCCACCGATGGCGGCCTCTCGTGGGAGTTCCGCGGCGTGGCTGCGCCGAATCCGCCCGGCAGAGCGGGCATGGCCTTCAATGAGTGGAGCGTCATCGAGACCGCAGCCGGGGAGCTGGTCGGATTCGTTCGCTCGGAGATGGAGGAGCGGCACGGCGGGGGGTATCTGTGGACCGTGCGCTCCACCGACAAGGGTCGGACCTGGAGCCCGCCGCGACGTGAGGATGTGTGGGGCTATCCGTACTTCGCCCTCACGCTACCGTCCGGCAACGTGTTGATCGTCTATGGATACCGCCGGGAGCCTTACGGCATCCGGGCACGCGTGCTTGATCCCGAGTGCCGCGCTCCCGGCGACGCTCAGGAGCACGTGATCCGGCGCGATGGAGGCGTCCTGGACCTGGGCTATCCGCACGCGGCGCCGATGCGCGACGGACGGGTGTTCATCGTCTACTACTTCAACGGCGCCGACGGCGGTCAGCGCTTCGTGGCAGGCACGATCGTCAAGGCGGCGTGAGCGAGGGGAGCCGAGTGAGCTCACCGATACCGTGTCCGTCGGCAGTCACGACGGCAGCGGCGGCGCAGGCAGGATACGTGGCGCTCCGGTAAACAGGGCTGTTTTCTCGGGTGAGGGGCTTGCACCGGTCACCATGTTGCCGTGCCAGTCGAAGCTTACCGACAGGTCTGGCGCGGTGTCGGCCCACAACCCGCTGCCCTGATGCTGGAACCGCACCAGCGGGTAGGTGATCGTGATCTCCACGCCGGCCTCCGCATCGAATCGCACGTGGTCGCCGGACCAGCGCACCGGGATCGATCGCGTACCCGTGAACGCGGCCACCTGTTCTCTGGGCGTCCAGTGCGGAGGGCGCAGATAGAAGACGTCGTCAACCCTGGGTTTGACGGTAAGGCGGCCCTGATCCGGAAAAAACGAGAACACGTCGCCCCACGGCGATTCGCGCGAAAAGCTCATGTTCACGTAGATCCCGTCCGGCCCCCACGGCGAGCGGTACCGCCGCTCGATCGTATTCGCCCACGCCGTGTGAATGGCGCGCATCCCTTCCGGCGCACAACACCCGAACATCTCGAAGCCCGAGACGTTGCCGAGGAGGTCGTTCTCGTAGTCGTTGAGCCCCGATCCGCCGATGATGCCGCCCTGGAATTTGTGGAGCTCCCGCATGCCGGCGGCGATGGCGTCGGGGCTGGCCCCGGCGTTGATCTCGCGGTAATAGTCCTCGAACTCGGGGGTGATGATGAACTGCAGCGCGTGGATATAGTTGCGCAGATAGCGCTCGACGTAATCGAAGTGTTCGGCGTCACCGGCGTGACCGAACAGCGCGGCGTTGGAGATCATGTCGGACACGCAGCACGTTTCGTTGCAGGAATCCGGCATCGCCGGAAACCATCCCGTCCCGGTTCCGCGCGAAAGCATCCAGTCCCATGCCCTGCGCGCAAAGTCGATGTAGCGCCGCTCCCCCGTCAGGACGCCGAGGTGATTGACTCCCCAGACGGCATGCATGGTCGCGTGGCTGTGCCCGAGCGGCTCGTCGAAGCGGCCATCCGCCTTGAAGCGGATGCCCCCCGGCTGAAGCCCGCGCATGATTCCTTCGGCGTACGCGCGGGCGAAGTCGAGGCCGTCCCGGTCCCCGGTGACGCGGTAGTACGTGAGCAGCGGTTCCACGATCGGAGCCGGCTGCTTGCTCCACCCCGTGTCAAGGAGCGATCCGTCCGGATTGATGGCTGCCATCCCGCCGGGGAGCCAGCACACGTCGGTGCCGTCGCGGACCTCCCACCGAGCCAGTCCCCGCAGTTTCGCAAGCACCGCGGCGGCGAGCGCTTGCGGCTCGGCCTCGCCTGAGCGCTCATGCTCCAGCGACAGGCTGTGCAGTATCTTGGTCGCCCCCCAGACGTGGTGGACGTAATCCTTCCGCTCGAAGCGCGCGTGAATGTCGGCTTCGTTGTAGCAGCCGGGCGGCGCCAGCACGGTGCCGTCGCGTTGCACGTAGGCACGCATGCGGCGATGAAACGCCTGCTCCACGTCCCGCCCGGACTCGGAGCCCGCGACTTCGCGCATGTAGTACCACTCCCACTGCATGCGCGCGTCGGTATCGCACGGCACGACCACGTCGTGACCATCCGGCACCGGCGGGCACTTGAGCGGGTGGCACTGGAAAACCGGCTCGTAGCCAAGGTGCGGTCGCGGCGTGCGGATCAGGTAGTGCAGCGACCACTCGGCCATACGCTTCAGATCGACGTCGGGAGTGCGTGCCGGCGCTGCGGCTGCGGCTGTGAGCGGCGCCGACTGCGGGATGAGCCGCGCATCGCGGACCGTTCCGGTGATGCCCAGAATCCGTGGTACCGCAGCGTCGTTCATGTCGATTCGCAGGTGATGAGGAGGATGTCCGAACCGAAACCGAGTTGCCCGTCATAGTCGCCGGCGGGGAGACCGTCACCTGCAGCCAGCCACGGGTCCGGCAACTTTGCGGGTATGCCGTCGCGCAGCAACTCCTCGGCCGAGAGCCGCCGCTGCCGCCCCGGCCGGTCGTTCAGAGACTCCAGGACGTAGCCGCTGCCGCGGTCGAGGGCCTTCGGCCGCACGACGTTCCGCTCCGCTCCCCCCGGGTGGCGGAAGACGAACACGATCGATTCCGAGCCGTCCTCCGCCGTGTACTGCAGCGCCTCCCACCCGTGCGGGTCGGCAAGCTGCGGATGCCACACATCGCCGAGCAGCAGATGGCGATAGCGCTTGAAGTTCAGGAGGTTGCGCTTGAACGCCTCGATGTAGCCCGCCGGCGCGTGGGAGAGGAGTTGCGCCTGCATGCCGTTGATGTTGCCAAAGGCGATCCCGTGCGTGAAATGCCGGCGCAGACTGTAGTCGAGGGTGGAGGCCGAGCACCATCCGGACGTGATCTCCTTCAGCGTCGAAGCCTCGACCGTTCTCCTGCTCGCCAGCGAGCCCCACACGTACGGGGAGACCATCGGACCGGTGATGAACTCATTCGTGTACCCGCCGGGCAGGAGCGTGCGCGGCCCGGGATTGGTCCTGCTGTGACGCAAAGACGGATCGCACTCGAACCCGATGAGGTTGGGGAACCGATCGAGCAGGTGCGACATGATCTGGATCCGGCCGGCATACGCCGCCCACGTGCCGCCGCGCGGCCCATGCGGGTGGTCGGCGCGGTCGCAGGCGTGGCTCACCGTGCCGGACGGGTCCCACTTGATCCATTCCAGGTCGTAGCGCTCGATGATCGCCGCGAGGTTCTCGGTGATCTCGGCGATTACCTGCGGGCAGCCCAGGCAGAGCTGCGTCATGGGGGAGAGCGACGCATGGCGGGTTTCGAGCACCTGGCCGCCGCGCATCGCCACCCATTCATGCGGTATCTCACCGGTCGCCACCCGGTTCGAGTCGACCATGCCGGGATCGACCCAGAGGCCGAAGCGCATACCTGCTGCGCGGACGCGTTGCGACAGCTCGGCGAGCCCGTGCGGGAACTTCTCGACGCTTTCCTCGTAGGTGCCCAGCCCCAGCGCCCAGTCGTTCATGCCGGGCACCGTGGAGCTGCCCGCCACCCAGGACGCATCGTGGTAGAACGCGTCGAAGCCAACTCGCTTCGCGAACGCCATCTCCTCCAACAGGATCTGTTCGCTGTCGGGGTCGGTGAGCCACACGCAATAGGCGGCCAGCGGCGTGCCGGTCACCGGCTGTGGCAGCACGTGCCGCTTGAGGTAGCGGAAGGTCTCATTGCCGACCTCGTCCGGGCCTCCCTCGGCAAGGGTGAGGAAGGTGAGGGGAGCCTCGACCGCGTGTCCGGCGGCCGGCTCGATGGTACCGTCAGGATCCGCTGCACGCCCCTCGACCGGCGGGTTGGCGCCGGCGCGGATGCGGACCCCGTCCGCGGTGGGCTCGACGTCGAGGCCGAACCGGAGGACTCCTGCGCCCAGGTCGCCGCCCACCAGCAGCGACTCGCCTGCCTGAGCATCCTCGACCACGACCCAGCCGTCCGCCTCGTGCGGGTCGCTCGCCGCACCGGCTGCGGTGAAGCCGTGCCGGCCCTCCGCTGCGGCGGTCCAGAGGACCAACCGGCGGGCCGTATCGGCCAGCGCGATGGAGATCGGGGCGATTGCGCAGATCGCAGGCACGGAACCGCGTGCATTCTGCAAACGGGTCGCGCATTCGATCGTCGCATGGCCCGGAAAGCACCGGAGCGATTGAACCAGGAGCGCACCGCTGTCGTGGAGATAGCTCAGGTTCAGCTCGACCGTGCCGCCTTCGAGATCGACCGTATCGGCGTCGGAGAGGCGAAAACCGATGCGTTCGGGCGGTCGAAAGCCGCTCTCGCTGTCGCTGCGAACCCACGGTCCGGTGGCGGCTTCCGGATGGGCCCATTCGCGCGGTGCCGGCGAGCCGGTGCCGGCGGTTCGCGCGAGCGACGCTACCGTCGTCCCACCCGCGTCCGTGCGCCGAAGCTCCAAACGCAGCCGGTCGTTGCCGATGATCCAGCCGCGAGCCGTCGTCCTCACCCATGCCGTCTGACCCATTCCGCTACCCCGGTCCGACAGTGAAGCGCATACGATGCGCTCGGTCCAGTGCCTGTCGCGTGAGTCACGTGAGTCGCGTGTCGCCGATTGCCACCGGTGCGGAATCGGTGCAGAGTGGCCCTGTTGCGGCGCCGACGCGCCAGAAAGCGCAGGTGCGCCGCCGATCCATACGGAGGTTACGGATGAGAACGAGACTTATCGTCCTATTGCTGGCGTTGCTCGCACCGGGGATGCTGCTTGCCGCAGGGGTTTCCGAACCGGCGGCGGCTGCCGAAGGACCGGTCGAGGTGACGATCTGGACTACCACGATCGGCGTCGGAGCGACCGGAAAGACCGAAGAGCGTTGGAGCGACACCAAGATCGGCGCGCTCATGGCGCAGGAGAGCGGGGTCGACTGGGTCTTCTCCTACACCGAGTCCGGCGACGTGGAGACGGCATTCAACCTGAGGCTTGCCAGCGGCGATTGGCCGGAGGTGATCAGGTCTTCGCAGCGCAACTTCGTCTGGCTGCAGCGGCTGCTCGAAGCCGGCGTCGTCGTCCCGCTTGACGGCTACTACGACAACGCCGACTACCCGAACATCGCCAAGCTGTCGCCGGAGGTGATCGATTTCTGGCGGTACACCGACGGGAACATCTACCACTTCCCGGGCAGCGTCTTCGAGGATCCCAAACAGCCGTGGGGCTACTGGGCCGCTGCCGTCTGGGCCGCCCATCCCGACTACCTGGCCGCCGTCGGCATGACCACCGCCGACCTGGCGACGATCGAAGGTGTCGAAGGCTACCTGCGCGCCGTGCAGGATGCCGGCCTCATGACGGCGGACGGCCTGCCGGTTCTGCCCATCACCGGCGGGCAGAATCTGAGCATGTGGCAGGTGATGCTCAACACGTTCGGCGTGTCCACGGCCGGGATGGGCTTCGACGACTACGATGGTGAGTTCATCCATTTCCGGGATCATCCCCAGACCAAGGCCGCGCTCCAGTGGGTCAACATGCTGTATCGCGACGGGTTGCTCGATCCGGAAGCGCTGTCGCAGAAGAACGAGACGCTGCGCGAGAAGATGATGGGCCGCCGCGTCGCGGTCATCGGCGACTGGGCGTGGGGCTTCTGGCAGACCGTCACGGCGGGTGAGACCCCGGCCACGGAAATGGTCCTGATCGACTATCCCCAGGCCCCCGGTGCGAGCCGACCGGGCGTGAACATCACCTACAACCCGTACGGCGGGAACGGGCTGTTGATCACCAAGAACGCCAAGAATCCGGACGCGGTGGCGCGCTTCGCCGACTACGCGTACGAGACGGGAATCAACAGGGACTGGGAACTGATCCAGGGTCCGCGCGGCGTGACCTGGGATTACGATCCGGACGAGGGCGAGCCCTACATGACGTTCCTGGACGAAGAGCTCAGAGAGGCGCTGTTCGCCGGCGACTACAACAAGATCAAGACCCTGGGGTTCGGCTCCAACCCGCTGTCGATGCAGTCCGAGGACATGAACTACTTCCGGCCGCGCGAGCTGCGGGAGACGCTGAACTGGATCTTCGACATGCACCGGTTTTACTACGATGAGTCGAACGTCTCCATCGCCAGGCCGTACGACAACCTCAAGATGCCGGCCGAAGGGCTGTGGCTGCAGAACGCGGAGATCCTGGGCAGGCTGGACATCGAGTTCTTCGCGAAGCTGATCAGCGCCGACTCACCGGCTGAATTCGAGAGCGCGTGGACCACCTACCAGGATCAGCTCCGGCTGCAGGGCAGCTGGCCGCAGGTCAAAGAGGAATGGATGGCGACGCTCGCCGAGCAGGTGGGCTAGCATCAGGCCGTAAACGGCCATTCGGTGTGCTGTCGCCTGCGCAGCGATGAGGCGAGGAGGCTCCCACTGGGAGCCTCCTCTTCGTTGCGGCGCGCGTGTGAGAGCGCGGCGCCCGTCCGCTCCTCCTGTTTCGTCCCATGAAAGCCTCGGGCGCCGTACTTACCGGTTCGACGAAGAAACGCACGCTATCGGCAAGGGCCGGGCGCGTGCTGTCGCTCTACGGGTGGCACTACGCGTTCATATCGATCGGCGTCGTCTTTCTTTTCCTGTTCGCCTACATGCCGATGCTGGGCCTGCAGATCGCGTTCCGCGACTACAAGATCCACCTCGGCATGTGGCAAAGCCCGTGGGCGGGCCTGAAATACTTCTATTTTCTTGGCGACGGCTACTTCTGGCAGTCGTTCAGAAACACCATTCTCATCACGGCGTTCCGGTTCCTGTTCGGATTTCCCGCTCCCATCCTGCTCGCCATCCTGCTCAACGAAGTGGGTCACAATCGCTTCAAACGGGCGATCCAGAGTCTCAGCTACCTGCCGCACTTCATCTCCTGGATCGTCGTGTCGTACATCCTCTATACGATGCTGGCGCTGGACACGGGGGTGTTCAACCTGGCTATACGGGCGCTCGGAATCCCGCAGGTGAACTTCATGGGACGGCCGGAGTACTTCCGCATGATCGTCGTCGCCAGCTCGATCTGGAAGGAGATCGGCTGGGGTACCATCATATTCCTGGCCGCGATCGCTACCATCGATCCGCAGCTGCAGGAGGCGGCATTCCTGGACGGTGCCGGCCGGTTCGCGCGCATCCGCTACATCAACATTCCCGGCATGATGCCGACCGTCAGCATCCTGTTCATCCTGTCGCTGCCCGGTATTCTGAACGCGGGTTACGAACAGATCTATCCGCTGGTGAACCCGGCCAATCTCGAGGTGTCGAACGTCCTGGATGTGTATCTGATCCGGCTGGGCCTCGCGCAGGCGCAGTACAGCGTGGCCACCGCCATCGGCTTCATGCTGGCCTGGGTCAACCTGCTGCTCGTGCTCATCGCCAACTGGACGATTCGCCGCGTGGGTCACGTGGGGTTGTGGTAAGCGGGCATGCAGGTCTACTCGAAGGGCGAGCGCTGGTTCGACGTGGTCAACTACACGCTGCTGGCGACGCTGGCGTTCGTGTGTTTCTATCCGTTCGTCATGATGACCGTGCTGTCGGTCAACGCCGGCACGGACAGCATGCGCGGCGGCATCACGTTCTGGCCGCGGGTCTTCACGCTCGTGAATTACCGGGTCATTCTGGAGAACGCGGCTATCCAGCAGGCGTACGTCATCACCGTGCTGAGGACGGTTGTCGGCACCGCGAGCGGTGTCTTCGTCACGGCGCTGGTCGCCTACGGCCTGGCGGAGCGGCGCCTTCCCGGCCGCAAGTACATCATGATCTACATGGTGGTCCCGATGTTCTTCTCAGGCGGGCTCATCCCGTATTTCCTGCAGCTTCGCGATCTGCGTCTCATCAACACCTTCTGGGTGTATGTCATCCCGCTGCTGTTCAACATCTGGAACTGCATCGTCATGAAGACCTTCTTTCAGGAGATGCCGGTCAGCCTCAAGGAATCAGCCCGGCTCGATGGCGCCAGCGAGCTGGTGGTCCTGTTCAGGATAGTGTTTCCGGTGTCGAAGCCGCTGTTCGCGGCGATCTCGCTGTTCGTGGCGGTCGGCCACTGGAACGACTGGTTCGCGGGTGCCTTCTTCGTCACCAGACAGCACCTGCGGCCGGTTCAAACCTACCTCATGGGCATCATGACCGCGGACCTGTCGGATTCGTTCAACCAGCAGACCGTGCAGGCGGCTCAGCAGTTGATGGGACGGTTCATCACCGACTACTCGACGATCACGTCACTGTCGCTGCGCATGGCGGCGGTGATGGTCGCCGTCATACCGATACTGCTGGTGTATCCGTTCCTGCAGAAGTACTTCGTCAAAGGGGTTCTCATCGGCTCTCTGAAGGGCTGATGAACCGGGAGGGCACAAGGTCATGAACGTAGATTTGGCCGGCCGGATCGCGCTGGTTACCGGCGCCGCGCAGGGGATCGGCCGCGCCATCGCCGACGCCTTGGCCGCCAATGGCGCGTGCGTGATCTACAGCGATGCCGCCATCGGCAAGCTGGCGTCGGATCCGCCCATGGCGCCGCATGCTCAGTCGCAGGAGCTGGACGTCACCAGCGATGATCAGATCGATCGTGCCGTCGGCGAAATTCTGGCAGAGCACGGCCGCATCGACATCCTGGTCAACAACGCCGGCCTCAATACGTCGAATCGCGTCCCCACGGACCAGGTCTCGGTGGAGGACTGGAACCTGATCATGAACGTCGACCTTACCGGGACGTTCCGGGTGAGCCGGGCGGTGGCGGCCCGTGCGCTGATTCCGCAGCAAGGGGGCCGGATCATCAACATCGCCTCGGTCGGCGGGATCGTGCCGTTTCGGCTGCAGTCGGCCTATATTGCCGCAAAGACCGGGCTGATCGGCTTCACCCGCGCCATGGCGCTGGAATGGGGACAACACGGCGTGCTGGTCAACGCGATCGCTCCGGGATCCACGGTCACGCAGGCGACCCGCGGGCTGTTCTACGGGGAGTCGGGGGAGCTGAACGAATCGGCCGTCGAGCTCATGGGGCACATTCCGCTCGGCCGGCCGGCTCAGCCGGAGGACATCGCCAACGCAGCGCTGTTCCTGGCGGCGCCGGAGAGCTCATACATCACCGGACACGTCCTGGTGGTAGACGGTGGCTGGACCGCAGGATACGCCCGCGATTTCTGAAAGACGGCCGATGAGGAGGAGTTGCTGATGTTCGCATGGGTGCTGCACGGTGCGGAGGATCTCAGACGCGAGGAGCGTTCGGTGCCGCGTCCGCTCGCCGACCAGGTGCTGGTGCAGGTGGAGCGCGTGGGTGTCTGCGGCAGCGACGTGCGTTACTACCAGACCGGAAAGGTCGGCCCGTTCACGCCGACGCGGCCGTTCGTGCTCGGTCACGAGTTCTCCGGGCAGGTCATCGATGCCGGATCGGAGGCGGCGGGGTTTGCGGTCGGAGACCGGGTGGCGGTCGACCCCGCTCAGCCGTGCCTGCGCTGCGACGTCTGTCGCGAGGGGCGCAGCAACCTCTGCGAATCCACCCGCTACTATGGCAGCGCTGCCAGCGACCCGCCGGTTGACGGTGCGTTCTGCGAGGTGATCGCCGTACCGGCCTGCAACTGCCATCGTCTTGGTGACGAGGTCAGCTACGCGGCGGGCGCCCTGCTGGAGCCGCTCGGCATTGCCACCCACGCCGTGCAACGCGCCGGCGAGCTCATGGGAAAGTCGGTGGTGGTGAGCGGCGGCGGTCCGATCGGGCAACTGGTGGCCACGGTGTCGAAAGCCGCGGGAGCCAGATTCGTCGCTGTCGGCGATCCGCTCGCGTACCCGCGCTCGGTCGCCGCCGGCCGCGTGGATCATGCCTTCGACCCGACCGTGGATGCCGCGGCGGCGCAGATCGCGGAACTGACGCACGGCGGTCCTGCGGTGGTCTTCGAGGCGGCCGGCGCGGCCGCCTCGCTTGATTGGGCGCTTGCGAACGTACGCCGCGGCGGCCGCGTGGTGCAGATCGGCCACTTGCCGATTCCGACGAGCGTGTCCCTGCATGTCGTCATGACGCGAGAGCTGGAGATCACGGGGAGCTTCCGGTTGGGCAGCAACGCGTTCTCCGTGGGTGCGGCGCTGGTGGCGAGCGGCAGGATCGAGATCGAGTCGCTGGTCTCCTCGGTGGCGTCGCTCGATGATGTCCCCTCGGCGATCGAGGCCGCCGCCGACAACGATGCCGAGATCAAGCTGCAAGTGAGCGCTTCGCAGGTGTAGAGGGGGAGTTTGCGGAATGCAATCACGAGTCCTTCTGGTCGTGGCGTTACTGGGTGTTGCCGGCGTCGGCGCGGCGCAATCCACGGACACCGTCATCGAGCCGCTCAGCAACACGCCGTTCCCGGTGGCGCTCGTGCCACCCGGCGGCTCGACCGAGCAACGGCTCACCGGCACCGGGCTCCGCGAACGGATGGTCCTGTTTTTTGGCGTGCACGTGTACGCCTTCGGGCTGTATGTCGACGAGGACGGCGCACGCGAATCGCTGTCGGAGTTCGCGGGGCGATCGGCGGCCGAGCTCGCCGGCGAAGAGCGCTTCCATACGCGCCTGCTCGATCTGGAGTTCGCGATGACGCTTCGGCTGGTCATGGTGCGAACCGTCGCCGGCGGGGACGTGGCGAACGCGTTCGATGAAGCCTTGCGACCGCGGATGGCGGCGGACGGCGCGGGGGAGCCCGGTGACAATCAGGCGCTGGAGCGGTTTCGCGGCTACTTCGACGCGCCGGAGATCGAGACCGGCACCGAGATCGTCTTTGCGTGCACCCCTGCAGGGCGGCTGACGACCACGGTCGGCGGGGACGGGCAGGCGCCGATCGGCTCACCGGCCTTGTGCCGGGCGCTGTTCGACGTGTATCTCGGCAGGGAGCCGATCTCGGTCGAGGGGAAGAAGACCGTGATCGCCGGATTCCCGGAACTGTTGGCGGCTGCGTCCCGCTGAGCCGGGACGGCGCTGGAGGCGGGCGGCCCGATTCGTGTAGGGTCCGCCATGGAAGGACCACGCGCCGAGGACATCACGCGCATCGGCGATCTGACCGGCCGGCGGCCCGTCGGCTTTCGCCACGCCGCGGGGGGTTACACCCCGGCCGAACGCTGGGTGGTGAGCCTGGAGGACGGCGCTCGCGTGTTCGCCAAGATCGGCGTCGACGAATTGACCTCGGGATGGCTGCGCGACGAGCGGCGAGTGTACGCGGCCATCGACGGCGACTTCATGCCGGAGGTGCTCGGCTGGGATGACGGCGAGCGGCCGCTGCTGCTGTTGGAGGATCTGAGCGGCTGCGGGTGGCCGCCCCCCTGGGGCGACCGGCGGGTCGAGAAGGTCCTTGATGCGCTCGCGCGGCTCCACGCGATCGAAGACGGGAGCTCGCTGACGTCGCTCGATGTCGAGGATCCGGGGTTCCCCGGATGCTGGCGGCGGGTAGCCGCGGAGCCGGCGTCGTTTCTGTCGCTGGGGCTGGCGACCGATCGCTGGCTTCGCGACAGCGCACCGGTGCTGGCTGCCGCCGCCGAGGGCGCGGCGCTCGATGGACGGTGCCCGACGCACCTGGACGTGCGCAGCGACAACATCTGCTTCCGGGAGGAACGGGCGCTGCTGGTGGACTGGAACCAGACCGTGCTGGCCCATCAGGACGTGGACATCGCCTGCTGGCTGCCGAGCCTGCACGCCGAGGATGGACCGGCGCCGGAGGAGATCCTGCCGGACGCGGGGCCGTTGGCCGCGGTGATCAGCGGGTTCTTCGCCGAGCGGGCCGGCAAGCCGATCATCCCGACGGCGCCGCGGGTGCGGGTGGTGCAGCGGCAGCAACTCGGCACCGCGTTGCCGTGGGCGGTGCGGGCGCTGGACCTGCCGACGCTCGACGGGCCGGCGGCGGGGTAGGATTATCTGGCATGGAACGTGTGGAAACCTCGCCGGGGGAGTACCTTGCGTCGCTGCCGGCGGACGTGGCCGCCGACATGGCGGCGCTCGACGAGCGGATCACGGCGGCGCTTCCCGGCCGCAGCCGCTGTCTGTGGGCGGGCGTCTTCTGGGGCGGCAGCGAGCAACGGATCATCGGATACGGCGACATGTCGTACGTGCGTTCCGACAAGAAGCGGGTGGACTGGTTCCTGGTCGGCCTGGCGCGCCAGAAGAGCTACTACAGCGTCTACGTCAACGCGGTCGATGGTCGCCGCTACCTGGCCGAGGCGTACGCCGGGCGGCTGGGCAAGGCGAAGGTGGGCAAGAGCAGCATCAGCTTCCGCACGTTGGCAGATGTCGATCTGGAAGTGCTGAGCGAGCTGATCGAGCGAGCCGGGGAACTGACGGGGCGTAGCGGTTCCGCGTAGTCGGCGGTTGTGCCGGCAGATCTGATGCCTCGACGCGCCGAAGATCTTCATCTTGAGGCGTCGCGGTCCTGGAGCAACGGCGCGATTCCCGCGGAGTGCAGTGCGGCGCACCACTCGGCAAGCGCCGCCAAGCGGGATTCCGGCGTGTTCCAGTGCAGCGGCCGGGGGCTGGTCGACGGCAGCTCGACGACCTCGGCCTGCAGCGCGCCGAAGTGCCGCCGCCACTCCAGCGCGCGGCGCCCGTTGAGCAGGATGGGAAACGGACCCCGTTCGGCCAACAGCGTTCCCACGGCATTGGGCTCGGCATCGCGAATGCGGTCGTCGCCGGAGCCCTCTCGCCGCACGCGGGAGTACAGGTCCCAGATCGCCAGGCCGTGGCATCGCACCGAGGCGACCCGCTCCGGGTAGGCTGCGGCGTGGTCCCCGATCACTTGGCAGTGGGCGAGCACGCGCCAGAACCGGTTCTGCGCATGTCCGTAGTACTGCCCCGACTCCAGGGATGCGGCGCTCGGAAAGGAACCGAGCACCAGTGCGCGGATCGGCCCGTCAGGCAGGATGGGCGGCAGTCCCTGCAGCGACGACGGCCGGGCCGGTACTTCGGAGGTCGTCTTCATTCCGGGCCTCGGACTACCTTGGCCCAACGCGCGTGACGCTTCACCAGCGCCCGTCACTGTCGATTGATGCGGATCAGTCTATCGGTCATTGCCGAATCCGCCGCTACCGCGTCATGGATCCGCTGTGCCTGCCTGATGAAATCCCGGTCGAATGTACAGACGATGATGCCGGAGTGATCAGTTCTACGTCGATGCAGCTGAACAAAATGCTTGCGGTTCAGTGTCAAGACGGCGCGCTCTTCGCCTACGGCAAATGCGAGGACTTCTTCGTCACGCACGGCTTGTTCCGCTCTGCCGGTTTCCTGAATGGTTAGCACGTCATGGCCCAGACGCCGAAGCGCCTCGACGACCGGCCGTGGGAAGTTCTCATTTGCGTATAGGCGTGCCACTCAGGCGTCTTCGTTTTCCCGGATCTCGTTCTCAATCTCCTGTCTGTGGGAACGCACGTAGGCCCATGCATTGGTCAAGTCTTCTGCTCGGAGCGTCGGATAGGCGTTCAGCAGATCGGCTTCGCTGACGCCCTGCCGACGCGCCTGCTCCAGAATCCAAACGCCGATACGGGTTCGGACGATGCAGGGCTCTCCCCCACAGACTCCCGGAATGCTCTCGATACCGGGAAGGGCGTCGCCCACGTCACGAGCGACCCATTGCAGCACCTGTGCCTTCTCCGCTCGCGTCATGGTTGTCAGCAGCTTCTCGACCTGTCCAAGTGCGCTCATCGCCCTCCTCCTGCGAGATCCGGACCTCGATCCTACACCCGCGAGCGACGCTGGGCATGGCCCACCACGGGTCGGTGTCAACGGCGGCAGCACACCGCTCGGCGATGGAAGGCACGCACGGAACGCCCTACGAGTACCGGACAGCGCCGGGAACGTAGCGGGTGATGAAGCGGACGATGCGGCGCGCGCGCTCGCCGAGACGGTTCTCGTGCTCGGCCGGCGTCATCTCGGCGAAGTACCTGCCGGTGGCGGGATCGATCTGCAGCGATTGCAACGGCGCGCCGGGAACCCGCACCGGGCTGGGCGTGGCGACGAACGTCGTCCGGTTCGTCAGCCGTTCGGAGTAGACGTGGTGCCGGTCGGGCACCAGGGCTGATGCCGAGGGTCCATTCGCCGGCAGCGCGGCCTCCCAGCTTCTCCAAGAGGGCGCTGTAGTGGTCGACCATCTCGGCGTCGGTCGCCGAATCCGCGCCGCCGATGCGGCGCACGTGAACGCCGGGCTGTCGCTCGGCCGGCAGCCCCTCGATCCGTAGCGCGGCATCGAGCGAGAACGTCGCGATACCCGACGCGGCGAAATAGGCCAGCGCCTTGATCCGGGCGTTTTCCTCAGCGGTATCCGCGGACTCGACGGCGTCGACCGCGAGTCCCAACTGGACCGGATCGAAGATCTCCAGGGCCAGATGGTCGAGCATGGCGCGCCAATCCTCGATCTTGCCGGGATTCGAGCTGCCCAGCAGCAGGCGTGCGTCTTTGCCCGCGTGCGTCACAGGCCGCCGGAGCCGTCGAAGCCCAGCCCGCGCTGCTTCATGCTCACGAAGCCGCGTCCGCCGATGACCACGTGATCGAGCAACGCGATGTCCAGCAGCTCCGCGCTCTCGCGGATGCGGCGGGTGACGGAGGTGTCCTCAGGACTGGGGGTGGGGTCGCCGGACGGATGGTTATGGACCACGATGACGTTCGGGCAGTTCTCCCGGATGGCGGGCCGCAGCACCTCGGCGACGCGCACCGAGGCCGCGCATACGGTCCCCTGGTAGACCTCTCGCATGAGCAGCACTTCATGCTTCGTGTTGAGCACGCGAGGTACTGACGCTGCCACTGGGGCCCTCGCCGGGCGTTGTCGTTCATCACATCGCCGTCGTCGATGAAGATAGCCTCGATGGGAGCCATAGCAGCGGCCTGCGCACCGGGACTCACCCGGTAGCAGGCCCTTCGTTCCTCCACCAGCGAAGCTCGTTGCTGCCGCGCTCGGCGCAGGCGGCCACGTCCAGCCGTCCATCGCCATCCAGGTCGGCCACGATAACCATGTTGGCGCGGGCCCAGTTGTCTTTGAGGATCTGCATGTCCCAAGATCCTCTGGGGTCGCCCCTGTGCTTGAAGAGCGCAACGCGCCCGCCGTCTCCCCAGGCGGTGGCCACCACCTCGACCTGGCCGTCGCCGTCGAGGTCCGCGGCTATCGCCTCGAAGGCCTCGGGGAAGTGCTCCGATATGACGTGCTTGGGCCACGGGCCGATGCCCGAGCTGCCGTCGTTCTCGTACCACACGATCTGTTGGGTGCCCGTCGGGTCCGCGCCCTTGGGAAGATCAAAACCGAGGGCCATCACCAGGTCGATGTCCCCGTCGCCGTCCATGTCGACGGGGTGACCGTGGATGGGCCTGGGCGCGGTGTCGATGACGTGCTTTGTCCAGGGCGAGTCAAGGGAGTTGCCGGGGTTCTGGTACCAGGCTACCTCGCCGCGCTTCGACGCCGTGCCCACTATGTCGATAAGTCCGTTGCCGTTGACGTCGGCGGCGCACACGGCCCGGCTCTCCGGCGCGTCGTCGTCGATAATGTGCTTGACCCAGACACCGTCGCGGTTCTCAAACCAGGCGAACTGGTTGCTGATGCGCCATCCGGAGCCGGCCACGTCCAGGTCGCCGTCGCCGTCGAGATCGGCAATGGCCACGTCGTAGGCGCCGGGGATGCCGCCCTCCGTGATGTAGCTATGGCGCCACGAGTGGGGGTCCCTTGGGTCGCCGTCGAAGCCGAACGATAGCAGGCAGCCGTTGAGGTTGTCGACGCACACGATCTCCGGCTTCCCGTCGCCGTTGACGTCGGCAACGGCGTGTCGCTCCAGCAGCTCGTTGGTCCGCAGGTGGACGACGTGCCGGGTGAAGTTGCCGGCGCCGTCGTTCTCAAACCAGTAGAGGCCCCGATCGGCGTCGGTGGCGACCAGGTCCAGGCTGCGGCTGCCGGTCAGGTCGGCGGCGGAGAGGGCGAAGGCGTATCTGAACTCCGACGAAACGAGCCGCTCGGTGAATCTTATAAACTCGGCCACCGCGCTTCTCCCAAACGTCTGCCGCGGACTCCTCGACTACGGCCGCATGTAACGGTTGTTGCCCTGGGCGAAGTAGCGTTTCATGGGCTCGAAGTAGCTCTCGGACCAGCCCTTTTTGTACGAGTCACCCTGTCCGTCGGGCACGTTGGAGTGCTTGATGGTGGCGGTGATGCCGGCAAGCTGGTCTCTTACGCGGCCGAGCTCGACCTCCAGACGGGAATCGGGGACGCCCTCGGGAAACTGGGAGGAGCGCCACGACTGAATGATGCGGTGGTACGGCTCCAGCTCCAGGTTGCCCCCGGTGATGTAGCCGTCCCAGGCGGTGAATGAGGCGCCCGGCTCGGCCGAAACCTCGGCTTTCCCGCCCGTCATGTTCGTGTGCTCCTCGCTGTCCAGCCAAGCCTCGTAGATGCGCTTCGGGGTGGCCAGTATGACGTCTGACGTCTCAAAGGACTCGGGCATTGCCATCCTCCCGGCTTTAGTGGTGGTCGGACGAGGAACGAGTAGCCACAGGCTGCCTGCGCTGCCGGGCTCGGCCAGTCTAGCACACGCATGGAGACATGCTTGGACCGGAATTCCCCATATCAAACCGCCTGGGTCCAAGCAAGGTACCATCCTCGACGAGAGCCATCTTAGTATTCCTCATGAACGCCGTCAACCATCCGCATTGCCTCATCAAAAATCCACACGAGCGAAAGCTGGTGCCTCATCGAAATATCCACACGAACGACCAACCCACCATCGGGGCGGAGGAGGTCGGAGGAGATGGGGCTAACCATGGGTCAACGCAAGGCGCTCACGCGCGAGATGGCCGCCAGGTTGGACCTGCCTCATGCTGACCGACCTGGAGGCGGTGTTTCGTTCGCTGAAGTCGGAGTTGGGATTACGACCGATCTTTCACCAGAAGCAGCACCGCTCCAACGGGCATCTGTTCATCACCGTGCTGGCCTATCAGTTGGTGCAGGTGATCCGCCGACGCCTGCGCGAGCAGGGGGAACACTCCTCATGGGACACGTTGCGCAGCATTTAGGCGTGCCACTCAGGCGTCCTCGTTTTCCCGGATCTCGTCCTCAATCTCTTGTCCGTGGGAACGCACGTAGGCCCATGCATTGGTCAAGTCTTCCGCTCGGAGCGTCGGATAGGCGTGCAGGAGATCGGCTTCACTGGCACCCAGGCGCCGCGCCTGCTCCAGAGTCCAAACGGGGATCCGGGTTCGGACGATGCACGGCTCTCCTCCACAAACTCCCGGAATGCTCGCGATACCGGGAAGGGCGTCGCCCACATCACGCGCGACCCATTGCAGCACCTGTGCCTTTTCCGCTCGCGTCATGGTTGTCAACAGCTTCTCGACCTGTCCGAGTGCACTCATCGCCCTCCTCCTGAGAGATCCGGCCATCGTCGCGATCCTACACTCGTGAGCAACGCAGGGCATGAGCGCACCGCGGGTCCGCTGTCAACGACGCAAGCACACCGCCCGGTACTGGAGGGCACGAGAGGTACCCTACGGATCCGGGGCAGCGCCGGGGAGGTAGCGGGTGATGAAGCGGACGATGCGGCGCGAGCGCTCGCCGAGCCGGATCGCGTGTTCGGCGGGCGTCAACTCGGCGAAATACCCGCTGGTGGCCGGATCGATCTGCAGAGAGCGCAGCGGGTTGCCCCGGCACCCGCACCGGGCTGGGCGTGGAGACGAATGTCGTCCGGTTCGTGAGGAGTTCGGAGTACACATGGTGCCGGTCGGGCGCCAGGGCGATGCCGAGGGTCCATTCGCCGTCAGCGCGGCCTCCCAGCTTCTCCAACAGGGCGCTGTAGTGGTCGACCATCTCGGCGTCGGTCGCCGATTCGGCGCCGCCAATGCGGCGCACGTGAACGCCGGGCTGCCGCTCGGCCGGTAGCTCCTCGATCCGCAACGCCGCATCGAGCGAGAACGTCGGGATACCCGACGCTGCGAAGTAGGCCAGCGCCTTGATCCTGGCGTTTTCCTCGGCGGTATCCGCGGACTCGATGGCGTCGACCGCGAGTCCCAACTGGACCGGATCGAGGATCTCCAGGGCCAGATGGTCGAGCATGGCGCGCCAATCCTCGATCTTGCCGGGGTTCGAGCTGCCCAGCAGCAGGCGGGCGCTGCTGCCCGCGTGCGTCACAGGCCGCTGGAGCCGTCGAACCCCAGCCCGCGCTGCTTCATGCTCACGAAGCCGCGTGCCCCGATCACCACGTGATCCAGCAGCTCGATGTCCAGCAACTCCGCGCTCTCGCGGATGCGGCGGGTGACGGAGGTGTCTTCCGGGCTGGGGGTGGGGTCGCCGGACGGGTGGTTGTGGACCACGATGACGTTGGGACAGTTCTCCCGGATGGCGGGCCGCAGCACCTCGGCGACGCGCACCGAGGCCGCGCACACGGTTCCCTGGTAGACCTCTCGCACGAGCAGCACTTCATGTTTCGTGTTGAGCAGCAGAACTCGGAGCTGCTCCTGTTCCAGGTGCGCCATCTGTGCTCGGAGCAGATGGTACACGTCTTCCGGTGCCCTGATCGCCGGCCGGTCGGCGGGTGCCGGGCCGGCCGCGCGACGGCCCAACTCCAGCGCCGCCAGCACGTGGCACGCCTTCGCCTCCTTGATGCCGTCGAACGCGCACAGGTCCGCGAACGACGCCCGGGCGAGGCCGGCCAGACCGCCGAACTCGGACAGCAGCCGCGCGGACAGCTGCATGACGTTCTGTCCGGCAACGCCGGTGCGGAGCAGGATGGCGATCAGCTCCGGATTGGAGAGCTGGCCGGGCCCCGACAGGCGCAGGCGCTCCCTGGGCCGTTCCTGAGCCGGCAGGTCACGGATCGTGAGGGTCTTGCCGGATCCACCGTTGGCGTGGTCGTGCTGTGCCATTCATTTCCGGATACGGGCTCCGCGGCAGTGATGCTTCATCGGCGCCTCGTTCGAGGGTCTGCCGGAGCGCAGATGGGTCCGCAACCCGGTGCTGGATCAGAATCCGAGTGTTGACGGCTCCATCGGACATTCTGGCCGGTTACGGGACCGTCGGCCGAAAAATTCGCAGAAAATGGTCTCAGGCACTTGACGGGGTTTTCGGCGCCCGAGGTTGCCGCCTATCGGATCTTTCGCACTGTCCGGGGCTTCCAGAAAGCTGAAACCGCCGCCCGATTGCTCACGCTCCCGTGCAGAGCCCGCTGAGCGCTGATTACGGGTCCGTCCTCGACTCGCGGAAACGATCCATTTCAAATCCAGCATTATATTTACGGGATGACAACCGCTACTCATGCCGGGATTCTCTCCACCGTCTCCGGCCTGTCGGACAGCCAACTGCTGGAGCAGACCGGCAAGCTGGCCGCTCTCGATCACCAGATCCAGGTGTTCGTGATCGACCACCTGCTGGAGATCGAGGCCCGCCGAGTGTACTTCAGCCGCGGCTTCTCCGGCCTGTTCGACTACGTGGCGCGCGGGCTCGGCTACAGCGACGCGGCCGCGTGGCGGCGGATCAACACGCCATGAAGCTCTGCACGCACGTCGAGGGGGCGCGGGAGAGACTGCGGGACGGCTCGCTGACGCTGGACGCAGCGGCGCAGTTGCAGGCCGCCTTCGAGCGGCGTGATCGGGAGCGGGCGCGGGCGGTCCGCCGAGGCGGAGCCGGCGCGGGTTCGGCCGTGCGGCCGAACGGCTCAGCGCCATCGGCGCCGGCACTGGTGTCACCGCCGGAACGGAAGCCGCTGCCGGAGTTGGACGTCTCGGCGCGAAAGGCGCTGGTGGATGAGGCGGCCGGCAAGAGCACGCGGGGGACTCGACCGCCACGATCCGGGCCGGCCGCCACGCCGTTCGCGCACCCGCAGCGCCCCGGCGGGTGCCGAGCGTACTTCGGCGCCGAAGCGATCAGCGCAGGCGACTGGCAACTCCACGTCGCCGGCGAAGACGCGGGAACACCAGGATCGAAAGGTTCCTTTCTCGGGGAAGGGGCGGGCGCCGTCGGCGGCCACCACCGCTTCGGCGCCGAAGTCGCAGCGACACTCGCACCGGCAAGCGCTTGCGGTGGCGAAACGGCCTTCTCGGCCGGCGTGCGGAGCTACATCGGCGGCCGTCACCGCGCGACCTGGTCGGGTGAAACCGGTGGCCGCTCGGAGTCGGGCCCGAGGTCGTCACGGATCACGTAGAGCGGAGCGCTCGGCAGGTGGCGGATGTGCTCATGCAGAAATGCCGGTTTGAGATTCGCGCGCTCGAGCTCGTCTACCGGGATCCACTCGAGCACGACGTTGGACTCGGCACCTTCGAACATGCCGTCGCGGTCGAGGATCGGCGAGTCTCCGTCGAGCTTGACCAGGAAATAGAGATTGACCTCCTGATAACGCCGGCCGTCGAGCTCGAAGAGGCTGTCGGCGGCGATGAGCAGCCGGCCGATCTCTGCTGGCTCGCCGAGCTCCTCGCGAATCTCCCGGTGCAGCGCGGCGATGGCGCTCTCGCCAAACTCGACGCGCCCCCCCGGAAGAAAGCAGAAGCCTTTCCCGACCGCCTGCTCCACCAACACCCGTCCGTCGTGGATGACGATCCCTCCGACCCGGTACATGAAGGTCAGGCCGTCATGCGTGAACATGATCATGCGGTTGTCCATGCGCGTTCGCGCTCAGCTCCAGCCGGACGTGTAGGGGCCGGGATGGAAGACGCCTTCCAGGAGGTGGGTGACCTCGGTGGAGCCGCCGGCCCTCTCGATGCGGTAGATCACGTGGTGCGGCTGGTAGATGTCCGTAATCCGGTCCTCCCAGCCGATCAGGGCCGCCACCAGGACGCGGTTGATGGCGGAGTGCGCGACGATCAGCGTGGTGCGCTCGTCCAGCCGGCCGGCCACCGCGCGCGCCCGCACCAGCATGTCGGCCAGCGACTCGCCGCCCGGCGGCCGATAGTGCAGGCGGTCCTCCTCGCGCCGGGCCAGCTCGCCGGGGAAGGCCGCCTCCACCTCGGCCCTCGTCAGTCCTTCCCAGCGGCCGATGTCGGACTCTGCCAGGTCATCGTCGATCTCGGCCGCCAAGGTCGAGGGTGCGCTCCACCACGCGCGCCGTCGCCCGCGGCCGCGCATGGTCTGGGCAGTCGCGCGCGCCTGCGCCCGGCCGGTGTCGGTCAGGGGAGCGTCGAGCCGGTCCTGATACCGTCCCTCGGCGTTCCAGACCGTCTCCCCGTGACGGGCAAGATAGACGGTCACGAATCAGGCAAAGTCGAGGTTCCCGGTGATGCGCGTGCCGTCGCGCGAGAACTCCTCGACGTAGCGCCCGATGCGTGCGCGCGCCTCGTGCAGATCGTGGTTGTCCAGGTTCAGGTTGAGCAGATCGATGTACCACGGCGCCTTGATCGGGCTGCCGACGTAGGTGCCGGCGATCTCCCGCGCGATCGGCAGCGTGGTCGTCTTCGAGTCCTCGTGCACGTCGCGGTCGGCCGCCGCCAGCAGCTTCGCGTACTCCTCGTCCAGCAGGCGCGCGAACAGCCCGGCGTCGAACCGCGTGCCGGCGTCGATTCCCAGCTCGAGGTCGGCATCGGTCAGCGCCGCGCCCTTGTGCAGCCACTCCCACAGGATGCTCAGGCGGATTTCGCCGGTGGCCATGTCCTCCATCAGGTAGAGCACATCGTCGTCGCCGAAGTGGTCGGCCGGCTTCAACGCCGCCGCCTGCATGCCTTGCCCGAAGGCATTGCCGTACTGCAGGGCGACGCTTAGCAGGTCGCGCGCGCCGCGGATCGTGCGCGGCGCAGGCGCAAGCGCCAGCAGCCCGTCGGCGTCCGCGTCCGTATAGGTGAGCGCCGGGAACTGCCGTCCGAGCTGATTGACCTCCCCGGCGCGCTCCCACACGGGCCGCGCGATGTGCACCATCTTCCAGTGGGCGACCCACTTGCCGCTGGCGCCGGCCTGCTGCTCGCGCTCCGCGCCGGCCACCGCCTTGGCCATCGACGCCGCCACGCCGTCCGCCGATCCGACCGGGATGTTGGGCTCCATGCCGCCCTGCCAGAGGGTGCAGCCGCCCGCCGCGTCGGGGGTGTTCACGGCGCGGCGCACGCGGTCCTCGTAGGCGTGCATGTAGCCGTAGGTCATGGTGATCGCGTCGATGTTGGGATTGGCGAACCGGTCATCCCACGCCATCGCGTCGGCGACGCTGTTGATGTAGTCCCAGCGCCCGGTGTTGAAGCCCACGAAGCGCATGCCGAGCGCGGCGCGGATCTCCATGAGTTGATAGGAGGCTTCGAGCTGCTCGACCAGTACGTAGGTCTTCACGGTGCCGGTGCTGAGCCCCAGGTGGCCCTCCAGTGCGCTGAGCAGCCGATGCCAGAGGGCAGCCTCCTCGGCGGTCTGGATCTTGGGCAGGTAGAGGACGACCGAGGCTCCGCGCCCGCGCAGCGCCGCGTGGTTGGCCGCCACGTACAGCGCGGCGTCGACGATCGAGGCCGACAGGCCGGTGCCGTCCGCCATGCGCACGTGGCGGTCGTCCAGGTGCAGGCCGCGCGCCCGGAAGAGGGTGGTGGTGAAGTCGAGCTGCGCGCGCCAGTCGTCGATGATCGGCCGCTTCAGGAAGCCCTCCGCCCAGGCGTTCATCTCGCCGGCGACGCCCTCGGCGGCGGCCAGAAACTCCGGCGCGCGCGCGATGCCAAGCCGCAGGTTGCGCTGGTTGTCCAGCGACATGGTCGTCACCTGCCCCAGGGCGTCCTCGCCGTCGAACATCCAGCCGTCGGCGCCGGACAGCAGGGCGTAAGCGACGTTGCGGATACTGCGCTGCAGCGGCGCGTCGGGCTTGGCTCCCGGCCCGGTCCCCTGGATCCACTGGCGCTGTAGGTCGCCGGGGATGGCGCTGCCGGTGAATCGCCCCGCGCGGGCGTCCGCGACCGTGATGTCCGTGCCGGCGATGGTCGCGCCGGACGGCAGGAAGTCGATGCGGCGCCGCTCCCGCGCCCGGCCGGCGCGGCGGGCGATGCGCCGCTGCATCAGGTCGAGGCGCGGCTCGTTGAGCTCCGCCAGGGCGGCGATGGCGTCGAGCGCCGTGTCGCTGTAGACGTCGTCGTACTGCCGCGCCAGATCGCCGCGGATCTGCACGGTTCGGTTCCAGGAAGCCATGGAGGCGGTATAGTAGCGCCTGAACGCGACTCACGCAGTGCCAGAATCCCAATCCGTCCCACCCGCCAACCTGCTGTTCATTCTGTCCGACCAGCACAACCTGCGCGGCACCGGCTGCTACGGCGGCGACGGCATCACGCCCAACCTGGACCGTCTGGCCGCCGCCGGCACCCGGTTCGCTTCCGCATACACCAACTGCCCGCTGTGCGTGCCGGCGCGCGCCTCGCTTGCCACCGGCCGCTACGTGCACGAGATCGGCTACTGGGACAACGCCCACGCCTACGACGGCCGCGTGCCGAGCTGGGGCCACCACCTGGCCCGGCACGGGCTGACTTGCGACTCGATCGGCAAGCTGCACTTCCGCGGCGGCGACGACAACGGCTTCGCGCGCGAGATCGAGCCCCTGCACGTGGTGGACGGGGAGGGCGACCTGCTCGGCTGCCTGCGCGATGACCCGCCGGTCCGCAATGCGCGCGCCGGCGTCCTGGATGCCGGCGCCGGCGATTCGACCTACTTGGCCTACGACGTGCGCAACGCCGACAACGCCGTCGAATGGCTGCACGCCCACGCCGGCGACCGCCGTCCGTGGGTGCTGTTCGTGGGGTTCGTCTGCCCGCATCCGCCTTACATCGGACCGCCCCGGCACTTCGAACGCTACGACCCCGGAGCGATCCGGCCGATGCCGCAGGAGGAACGGGCCGACTGGCCCGACCATCCGGCGATCACCGGGGTGCGTGACGTGCTGAACCTGAGCGAACCGCTGTCTGCCGAGCAGCTATCGACCTACCGCCGTGCGTATCTGGCCGCGTGCACCCATCTGGACGAGCAGATCGGCCGCGTGCTGGCCGCGCTCGACGACTGCCGGCTCCGGGACCGCACGCGCGTCGTCTACACCTCCGACCACGGCGAATCGATGGGGGCGCGCGGGCTGTCCGGCAAGCTGACCATGTACGACGAGTCGGCCGCCGTGCCGCTGATCATGGCCGGTCCCGACGTGCCCGCCGGCCGCACCGTCGCCACCCCGGTGAGCCTGGTCGACTGCTTTCCCACGGTGCTGCGCGCGACCGGCTGCCCGTTCCCGGACGAGTCGCTGCCGGGCGAAGACCTCCTCGCCCTGACCGCCGGCGGCGACCGCGACCGCACGGTGTTCGGCGAGAACCATGCCGTGGGCTTTCGCCGCGCCGTCTACCTGCTGCGCGACCGCCGCTACAAGTACGTCCACTACGTGGGGATGAGGCCGCAGCTCTTCGACCTGGTCGCCGACCCGGACGAGGTCGAGGACCTGGCCCGGCGGCCCGAGCACGCCGAGACCGTGCGCGGGTTCGAGCGGCGCCTGCGCGCCATCGTCGATCCGGAGGAGGCCGACGCGCGCGCGCATGCCGACCAGCGGCGCAGGGTCGCGGACGCGGGCGGCCGCGAGGCGGTGATCGCGCGCGGCACCTTCGCCAACTCGCCCACGCCGGACGAGGCTCCGAAGTGGGAACGGCCGGCCGCCGGATGATCGGGTAGAGTCGGGCAGGGACGCGTACCGCATGGAGCTGCACGAGGTCACAAACGAGGAGTTCGCGCGCAAGGGGTTCATGGTGGTGCGCGAAGCCCTGACCCCGTCCGAGGTGGAGGCGCTGCATCGGCGCGCCGACGCGATCGTGGCCGACCAGGACGCCTACCAGCGCCGCTACGCCGAGGAGGCCGCCCGGATCTCCGCCGAGCATCCGATGCCGGGCGCGCCGGATCCGGCGGCGCACCTGCTCGGGCGGCAGCGCCGGCTCCGGGAGTCTCCGGAGATCGAGGTCTCTCCCCGGCACCTGCGGCGCGAGAACCGGATCTATCCGAAGCGCCGCCGGCCCGCCGATCCGGCCGAGCGCGAGGCGGCAGCGGCGAGCGGCAACCCGTGGGCCGCCTTCACCGGCCAGCTCTCCGGGCTGGCCGACTGCGACGATGGGTTCGCCCGGGCGGCCGTCCACCCCCGCATCGCCGAGGTGCTCCGGGAGGTGCTCGCCCCCGACGCGAAGCTCTGGTTCGACCACATCTTCGCCAAGGGCGCCCTCAACGACGACCCGCCGTACCACGGCGCCAACCGGTTCCATCAGGATGGCTTCTTCCAGTTCGACCGCCGCACCGTGACCTGCTGGATCGCCCTGGACGCGGTGACCGAGGAGAACGGCCCGTTTCACTACATCCCGCTGGATGCCGGCCCGGCGGCCGCGGGATACGGCCGCTTCGACTTCGACGACCTGGGCCCCGAGGGGCTCTCCCGCGAGCTGCTGGACGCGGCGGAGATCGTCACGCTGCAGCCCGGAGACATGGCCGTGCACGACCGCTGGGTCTTGCATGGCACCGGCCCCAACGAAAGCGCCGAGCCCAGATGCGGCTGGGCGCTGCACTACATCGACGCTCGCGCCCGCTTGGGCGAGTTCGACCGGCCCCGCCCCGACGCGACCCGCTTCGCGAAGGTCACGGCGGAGGGCTACCACATTCGCAACGGCAAGCTGTCAGGCAACCGCACGTGGCCGCTGGTGTGCGGCCAGACCGTACCAGGAGGAATCTGAAACCATGAGCCTACGCGTCACCGTCTGGAACGAGTTCGTCCACGAACGCGACAACGACTTCGTCCGCAGCATCTATCCCGACGGCATCCATGAACGGATCGCCGGCCACCTGCGCGCGCAGGAGGGACTGGAGGCACGCACCGCCACGCTCGACCAGCCCGATCACGGGCTGACGCAGGAGGTGCTGGACGCCACCGACGTGCTCATGTGGTGGGGCCACGCCGCCCACGACAAGGTGCGCGACGACATCGTCGACCGCGTGCAGGACCGCGTCCTGCGCGGCATGGGGCTGATCGTGATGCACTCCGGCCACTACTCGAAGATCTTCAGGCGCCTCATGGGCACCACCTGCAGCCTGACGTGGCGGGAGGCGGCCGAGCGCGAACGGCTGTGGGTGGTGAGCCCCAACCATCCGATCACGCGCGGCTGCGGGCGCTTCATCGAGATCCCCAACGCGGAGATGTACGGCGAGTTCTTCGACATCCCGGATCCGGACGAGCTGTTGTTCGTGAGCTGGTTCGAGGGAGGCGAGGTGTTCCGCAGCGGCGCGGTGTGGCACCGCGGCCAGGGCCGCATCTTCTACTTCCGGCCGGGGCACGAGACCTTTCCCATCTTCCATCACCCGGGCGTGCTGCAGGTGCTCACCAACGGCGTGCGCTGGTGCGCCTTCTCCGGCAACGACCAGATGGTGACCATCGCCGGGGCGCCCAATCAGAAGGAGCCGTTCGAGGAGCTCTCCCCCAAGGACTACGCCGTGGGCAAGCTCAAGCATCCGTCGGAGTCCGGCAGGTAGCAGGCGGCAGGGAGCAGGCCCATGTGGGACAAGCTGTTCCCGACCACGGTGGTCGGGTCGATCACCCGGCCGTGGTTCTTCCGCGAGCGGGTGGACCGCTACCTGGAGGAGCGGGCGGCCGGCCGGGAGGTGCCCGAGGACGAGCTCCTGGAGCTGATGGACCGGTCGATCCCGTACGTCGCCGCCCTGCAGGAGGCGGCCGGCGTCGACGTGATCTCCGACGGCGAGTGGCGGCGCAAGTCGTACCTGGGGATCATCGCCGACATGGTCTGCGGCTTCGAGCTGCACAAGGCGTTCGTCGACGACGGGGTCCACGACGGCTACGTCGGCTACACGGTCACCGGCCGCATCCAACCGTTCGGCGAGGGGCTGTTCGCGCGCGAGGGTACTCGCCTGATGGCGCACACCAGCAGGCCGGTGCGCGTGGCGGTGCCCACGCCGTACCACATAGCGCAGGCGCACTGGAGGGAGGAGCGCTCCGCGGAGGCGTATCCGAACCGCCGCGACGTGGTGGAGGCGCTGGTGCCCATCATCCGCAACGAGGTCGAGCTCATGGCGCGGGCCGGCATCCGCTTCGTGGGCTTCGACGACACCACCATCGGCTCGCCGTACGCGGAGGATCCGGACTCGGAGGAGTACCGGGAGGAGCTGGCCTACGCGGTCGACTCGTTCAACCGGGTGGTCGAAACCGGGTGGTCGAGGGGATCGACGGCATCCACACCTCCCTGCACCTGTGCGGCAAGCGGGTGGTGGGCCCGGAGCGGCGGCCCGGCTACGACCCCCTGTTGCCGGCGCTGCAGGAGCTGAACGTCGACATGACGATGTTCGAGCTCCGCGACATGGACGACTACGATCGGGAGTTGCTGCGCCAGTTGCCCAAAGCGCATGCAGGTGGGCTGCGGCTGCCTGACCGCCAAGCAGCACGGCGTGGAGACGCCGGAGGAGGTGGCCGGCCACGTGCGCAAGGTGCTGGAGGTGGTGGAGCCGGAACGCGTGGTCCTGCATCCGGACTGCGGCTTCTCGCCCGGCACCTACTGGAACATCTCCATCGACGACGTGTACGACAAGCTGCGCTCGGAGGTGCTGGCCGCCGACATGCTCCGCGCGGAGGTGGGCGGATAGTACCGGCGCGGCGTCCGCGGTTGGATCAGTGCGTGCGGTTGCCCTCGACGAGAGCCTTCAGCGGGACGTCGGCTTCTGCGGGCAGGTAGTAACTCAGCGGGTCGCTGACGGCGCCGAGCAGTTGCCGCTGGATCGGATTGCAGCGAGCGAGTAGCGCCTCCGGCATCGCGACGTAGTCCATCGGTTTGACCCAGCGGTAGGCGTAGCCGACGAAGATCGTCTTGCGCGCGGTGCCCGACCAGTTGCGTCCGATAGCGTGCCAGGTGCGTTGTTCGAAGATGAAGGCATCGCCGGAGTTGACGTTCATGCTCACCGCACCATGCGGCCAGCCCGTCTCCGGATCGACCGCCGGCCGCCCCGAGAGCCGGTTGCTGCCGGGCACGAGAATCGTGGCGCCGCAGGAGGGGTGGGATTGATCGCTGATGGCGTACGCGATCTTGAGCAGGATGCGCGGGTGCGGCTCCTGCATCTCGGCGTAGGAGGTGCCGCCGTCGCGATGCAACCCCACGCGCCGTTTCTCATCCGGAGCCGGCTCGGGACCCGAGGGCAGCACGATCAGATGCGAGGTGTTGAGCTGGATGTTCCAGTTGAGCAGGCCCCACGCCAGCGGAGCGGTGGCCGGCCAGTCGAGCAGCCGGAAGAACGCCTCGTGGCGGACGATGCAGTTGCGCAGATCCAGCTTGCCGTCGTCGCGCAGCCGGCCTGCGGCCCGCTCCTGGGCATGGATCTCGTCGACGGCGGCATCGATTTCGCGGACCACGCCGGCCGGCAGAGCGCCCTTGATCACCAGATAGCCGTTGTCCTCGAAGAAGGCGCTCTGATTGGCGCTGAGCTCAGCCAAGCCAGGGGCGGGAGCGTCCATGGGAATGGCTGTTACGTTGAAGCGCGTGCCGTCTCGCGTCAAACGTGGACGAACGACCGCTACCGCCACGCAGACGGCTGCCAGCGCCATGATGGTCGTCGCGCCGGCATCCTTGACCACGGAACCATATCCAAACCAGGCTTCCTGAAGTACATGGCCGCTCCACCCGCCGTCACCGTTAGAGCCCGGGAGATGGGGTTTTCAGAATGAGCACGGCAAAGAAGATCGTGTTGATCGGCGGCGGCAGCTATGCCTGGAGCCCCAAGATCGTGAAGGACATGCTCCTGACACCACAGCTCGCCGACGCCACGTTCGTCCTCTACGACATCGATGCGGCCGCGCGCTCGCTCGTGGCGCGGGTGCTCCAGCGGGTCCAGGCCGAGGGCGGGGGACAGGCGAGGATTCTCGCGACCGGCGACCGGCTTGAGGCGTTCCGCGACGCCGATTACTTCGTGATCACCGTTTCGACCGGCGGTCTGGATGCGATGGCGCACGATCTGGCCATCCCGGAGGAGTTCGGCATCTACCACACCGTCGGCGATACCGCCGGACCAGGCGGTTGGGCTCGCCTGATGCGCAACTTCACGGTGTTCGAGTCCTTCGCCGAGGATTTCAACCGATACGCGCCGCACGCGCCGATCCTCAACTACACTAATCCGCTTACGCCGCTGACCGATGTCCTGGTGCGTATGTGCGACGCGCCGGTGGTGGGTCTTTGTCATGCGCTGTTCGAGAATCTGCGGTACCTGAACCACATCTACGGCGTCGCCGAAGACGATATGGAGGTGAGCTACGGCGGACTCAACCACTTCTTCTGGATGACCGAGATCGGCGCGGGCGACCGCGATCTGCTGGCCGATCTGCGCGCTCGTGTCGCGTCGGAGGGGATGACGGCGATCCTTGCGGAGTGCACGGAAGACTCGCCGGTGCGTGATTTGGCGACGGAGCTGTTCAAGCGGACCGGCGTGATGCCGTACTGCGGCGACCGCCACACCTGCGAATTCTATCCGCTCTACATCACCGATCGGGAGGCGATGGCCGCCTACCACCTCCCGCGAACCTCGATCGACGACCGCCGCCAGCAGCGGGAGCGCCAGCGGCAGGAGTTAATCGCGATCGAGCAGGGCGGCGAGTTGCCGGAAGCGTATCGAACGCGCAGCCGGGAGACGGCCGCCGACATCATCGCCGCGCACGTCGCCGATGAGCCGTTCATCGATGTCGGCAACCTGCAGAATACCGGTCAGATCGACAATCTGCCGCGCGGTGTGCCGGTGGAGACCGCGGTCCGAATCGATGCCGGCGGCTTCACTCCGGTGCCCTTCGGCTCGCTTCCGGACTCGGTCGTGAGGATGGTGGAGCCGTGGGCGCGCGTGTTTCAGCAGGGGGTCGACGCCTGCTTCGCCCGTGACAAGGGCAAGGCGCTCGACGCGCTGCGGCTGGATCCCGTCTGTTCGCATCTGTCCGACGCACGGGTCCGCGAACTGGGCGATCGGCTACTCGCCGCTCACGCCCCGTTTCAACCCGACTGGCGCTGAGCGGGATCACCACGATCGCAACATCGAATGCCCGCGACTACCGGGCGTTCGGCGTGTTCGAACTGATCGATCTATCACGATCGCCGACCTCGTAGCCGGAGCGTAGCCGGGCGGACCTGCCGCCCAACGTTTGAAGGAGGCTTCGTGGGAGATTCTGGTCGAGAAGAAGTCTCACCCGTGACTGGAGGCCAGTCTTCGTTCCCGTGCTGCGGCGAACTGCAGGACTGCCTGCACATCATCGCGGGTGAGTTCGGGGAACTCACTGAGAAGCTCGTCGGTTGACATTCCTCCCGCCAGATACTCAAGAACGTCGTAGACGGTGATGCGGGTCCCGCGAATGCACGGTTTGCCCGAACGTCGGTCCGGATCAATGATGATGTGATCCAGGAGATCCTTCATGGCATCTCAGGATAGCTGAGACGCCGACGGGCGAACACCGCCACCGCGGTCTTGTAACTGCGCGGCTGAGGGTCATTCGGCGCTGCCGGTCGGTGGAATCTGCGGCCGGCGGGCGCTCAGGATCAGCGCCGCTGCGACGATTGCGAGCGCGCTCACCAGCAGCCACGAGCTCCGGTAATTCCCGGAGGCGTCGCGCAGCGCGCCGGCGAACGGTGCGCCCAGGCCGCTGGCCAGAAATATGAACGGCAGCACCACGCCGCGGATCGTGCCCACGAACTGCCAGCCGTAGTACTGCGCCCAGATCACCCCCTGGACGACCATGTAGAGGCCGACCCCGCAGCCGAACGGCAGCGTGGAGGCCAACAGCAGCGGCGTCCATGGCGGCGCCCACATCTGTGCCGCCGCCATGATCGCTACCGCCACGCAGAAGCACAGGCACGAGACCAGTCCCACGATCCGGGCGTCCAGGCGCTCCACCACGAAGCCGGCTGCCAGCGCCATGATGGTCGCCGCGCCGGCATCCATGCTGAATGCCAGCGACACGGTCGCCGGGTGAAAGCCCAGCTCGATCCAGTGCGGAATGCGGTGCACGCTGGCCGCGCCCAGCAGGAACCCCAGGATCGCGAACGCGCCGCTGAGCTTCCACAGGCTGGCGGTGCGTAGCGCGGCCTTGAGCGTCCATTGGACCGGCTCGGACGGATCGGGGGTGCCCGCCGCGGGGGCGCGGCGTGCTCCGTCCGGCTCGAGCCCCATGTCTCCCGGCTGCCGTCGGAGCAGCAGCACCAGCGGTACGCTCGCGGCCGAAAGCCACGCGAGCGTCACCCAGGCCGATCGCCAGCCGCGGGTGCTGATGAGCGCCTGGGTCAGCGCCACGAACACCGCGCCGCCGACCCCCAGGCCGAGCTGCACGATCCCGGTGGCGCGCCCGCGCTGCCGGATGAACCACTTGGACACCGGCACCGTGGCGATCAGCGCGCCGCCGGCCGGTGCAGTCCAGCCGGTGATGCCCAGCGCCAGCAGCACCCCGAACAGCACCGCGGGCGACTCCGCGCGGGCCAGCAGCAGCAGCCCCCCGGTGGCGACCACGATCGCCAGCAACATCGGGCCACGCGGTCCGTGGCGGTCCAGCCAGCGGCCGATCAGGACGCCGCTCAGCCCGCTCGCCCACAGGCGCATGGTCTGCGCCCAGCCGATCGCCTGCCGCGAGAGGCCCAGCTCCTCCGCCATCGGGATGACGAAGAACCCGAAATTGAGCGTGCCGCTGGCCTGGCCGGCCGCGTTGAGCGCGAAGAACGCGGCGACGATCACCCATCCGTAGTAGAACGGCCTGCCTCGTACTGTCATGTCGTTCTACTCCAGAGCGCTCGTCATCGGGCGCTGCCGGACGCGTGAGCCCTGTCACACGATGGTAGTGCCCCGCCGGGAATGAGGGTAAGGTTTCGGAGAATTCATGGGTACGGTACCATCGTTGCAGAGGAGCCGGCGCTGAGCGCGGCGACCGCACGGCTCGGCGGCGACCTGATGGAACCGGTGCAGCTCGACCGGGAGTTGCGCCGACTGTTCGGGCCGCAGGCGGGCAGCGAGGGGCCGCTGGCCGCCAGCGGCGCGGGGCGGCGTTTGCTCGGTGTCGACTTGCGGCGGCGGCTCGATGCCGCACAGGTGGCCCTGCTTCTGGATGCACTGAGCCAGTTCCGCATCGTGTGCATTCCCGGTCAGGATCTGGATTCCTTTTCGCTGGCCGACTTTGAGCGCTTCGCCAACCACTGGGGGGCGCCGGTTCCGCATCCCAGCAACTTCCTGCGCGGGGGCAAGCCCGCCCAGTCCGACGGAGCCTCCGACGGCCCGATCGAGACCGTGCCGTTCGCCGAGCGACGCGCGGCGTCGGTTAACGCGGCGTTCCCCGGCCGCCTGCAGTGCCTCCCGCACGAGTCGCCGGCGGTTCTGGTGGTGGCCAACTTCCGGGGCGGCGCTGCGCGCCGGGGGAGCGTCACCACCGGCGTGGGCGCCTCCTGGCATACCGACATCGAGTACGAACCGCGGCCGATTTACGTGTCGATGTTCCTCGTCCATCACATGCCGGTGCGGCGTGATGCGCCCGGCCGCACGTGGGTGCAGCGTCCCGAACCTGGCGAGGGGCTGGCAAGCCGCTACTTCGAAGGCTCCGACCCGGAGCTGATGCGGCTGCGCACGACGCTCCCATTGAACGGCGAGACCGCGTTTGCGGACACCGCCGCGGCGTTCGCCGCGCTGCCGCCGGAGCGGCAGGAGCTGCTGGGGCGAAGGCGGGTACGACGCCGGCTGAACGAAGGCGACGACGGTTGGCTGGCGCCGCTGGTGCGCGCCAACCCGCGCTCCGGTATCAAGGCGCTGCACAGCCCGGTCTGGGCTTCGCGGCCGGGCATACGCCCGCCGGTCGAAGTCGACGGGCTGTCCCTCGAGGAGTCGCGCACCTTTCTCGATGAGTTGGAGGCGCACGTGCTGCAACCGCAGTTCCGCTACGACCACCTGCACGTGCCGGGCGACGTGACGCTGTGGGACAACTACATGACGCTGCACAACACCCCGCTGCTCAAGGAGAACATCGACTCGATCGACGATGCGCGCCTGCTCTATCGCCTGAGCTGCAAGGGCGAACCGGCGTTGACCCTGCCCCGCAACGACCCGCCCGAGTGGCTGGCCGCGCACCTCACCGCCGGATACACCACCCCGGCGGCGATCATCGACGGGGCTTGAGTCCGCGTCTCCGGCCGGGCTGTTCCCGGTCGGTGGCCACTGCCCATTGGGAGAATCCACGGTGCCACCAGCCGGTCGGGTCTTCGTCGTCGGGAGCATCAATACCGACCTGGTCGCCTACGTCGAGCGTCTGCCGGAGCCCGGAGAGACCGTGGGCGGCGCCCGGTTTGCGGAGACCGCCGGTGGCAAGGGTGGGAACCAGGCGGTAGCGGCAGCGCGTGCCGGCGCGTCCTGCGTGCTGCACGGCGCGGTGGGCGACGACGCGTACGGCAGGGCGCGAGTCGATGATCTGGCCGGGGCCGCCGTGGTGACCGAGCACGTGGCGGTGCTCCCGGAGGAGCGCTCGGGGGTGGCACTCATCTCCGTCGACACGCGCGGCGAGAACCAGATCGCGGTGGCTCCCGGCGCCAACAGCGCCTTTCGGTTGGACGTGGAGGCGTTCTGCGCTGGAGTGGGACCGAACGACGTCGTGCTGCTGCAGAACGAGATCGATCTGAGTGTGACGACGGCGGCGATCGCGCTGGCGCGCGAACGCGGTGCTGCGGTGATGTGGAACATAGCTCCCGCGTTGACATCGGTCGGCGAGGCTGAACGGGCCGCGATCGCGCAGGTGGACTACCTGGTCGTGAACGCGGGTGAGCTGGAGGCGCTGTTGGCGCGGCGCTCCGGCGAGTCGGCTGCCGAGGGGGCGCGCCGGGCGGTCGCCGAGCTCGGCTGTTCTCAGGTGCTGTTGACCCTCGGCGCCGAAGGCGCCGTGCTGGCCGACGAACGGCGGGCGCATCATCAGGCCGCGCATCGCGTCCGGGCGATCGACACGGTGGGGGCGGGGGACTGCTTCGCTGGCGTGTTCGCGGCGTCCATCGCGACCGGCCGGGAACCGATCGACGCGCTGCGGCGGGCTGTCGCCGCGGCGGGGCTGTGCGTCACGCGCGAGGGGGCGCAGCGCTCCATGCCGTCGGACGCGGAGATCCGCCGTGCGGTCGGCGAGCCTCTCACTTGAGTCCCAGCTCCTCCAGAGCCTCGCGCCAGTGCAGGCACAGGACGCCGTCCGTCCGCATGCGCGTCGGATCCCTGCTGATGCACAGCGCCAGCGGGCTGGTGAAGTCACCGATGAAACGGGCGAGACCGCGGACGTCCCTCTCGTCGATACGGTCGGATGACTTGATCTCGATCAGGGCCGCCGGCATGCCCGGGCGCTCGATCACCACGTCGATCTCCACTCCGGCCCCCGTCCGAAGGTAGAAGAGCCTCCAGTCGGGGTAGCGGTAGCGCGACAGGTGCAGGATCTGGGTGATGACGAAGTGCTCGAACGCTTTCCCGTACTCGTAGGTGCCCGGCTGGAGCGGGACGTCGAGCGTCCGTTCCAGCGATCGTTTGACGCCGGTATCGAAGTAGTAGAATTTCGGATTCGCGCTCTGCTGTTTCCTGATGGAGCGGTGATAGGCGGGCAGGAGAGAGCCCACCAGCGTGTCTTCCAGGATGCTGAAATAGGAGATGACGGTCTTGGGATCGGCTCCCACGTCTCTGGCGATGTTGGCGTAGTTGACGATCGTGCCGTTCGATTGCGCCGCGACCTCCAGGAACTCCCGGAATGGATCGAGCCTTCTGATGATCTGCTCGGCTACGATCTCCTCTCTCAGGTAGGTCAATGCGTACGCACGCAGGTACGCTCGTTTCTCTTCCGCGCTATCCAGGGAGTAGATCTTGGGCAGCGTTCCCCAACGCAGGGCGTCGTCGAGGTCGAAAGCATCCTGCAGTTCGGCTACGGTGAGCGGGTAGAGGCTGTAGACGAACGCCCGGCCGGCCAGGAGATTCGACGCCCCGCGCTTGAGCTTCCTGCCGCTCGATCCGGTGAGCACGAACCGCTTGCCCGTGCTCTCGATCAGCCGATGGGTCACGTCCAGTAGCCGCGGCGCCCGCTGCACCTCGTCGATGAGGATCCACTCCACCGATGGAGGGAGCGCTCTCACCTGACTCTCCAGCCGGCCCGGGCTCCTCCGGTACCGATCCTCCACCTCCGGGTCCAGCAGGTCCACGTACAGGGAGGCGTCCGGATCGAACGCGTCCCGGATCCAGGTGGTCTTGCCCGTCCCGCGCGCTCCGAACAGGAAGAACGAGTTGCGGCGGCTGGTCTGCAGAAGCCTGGGGAACATGTTCGGGATCGTATTAGAAATGTGGATCATAGTACACATTACAGTGCGAAATATGGATCATGTTCCATGGATCCGCGAGGGCCGCCCTTCCGGGGTCTTTACGCCATCGGCGTGTCAGCGCAGGATGCCGGCATGTCGTCTGATCGCAGTCCGTCCGACTCCAGCTCGTTCAAGGTGGCGTTCATCGGCGCCGGCAGTATCGGTTTCACCCGCAAGCTGGTGGGGGACATCCTCACCGTCTCCGAGTTCGGGGCCATCGACATCGCCTTCATGGACATCAGCCAGCAGAACCTGTCGATGGTCGAGCGGCTGGTGCGGCGCGACATCGAAGCCAACGGCCGGGACGGCGTGCGCCTCACCGGGACCGTGGACCAGCGGGAGGCGGTGAGCGGGGCGCGCTACGTGTTCTGCACCGCGCGCATCGGCGGACTGCCGGCGTTCGCCACCGACATCGAGGTGCCGCTGCGCTACGGCATCGACCAGTGCGTGGGCGACACCCTGTGCGCCGGCGGCATCATGTACGGCCAGCGCGGCATCCCGGTGATCCTGGCGCTCTGCAAGGACATCCGCGAGGCTGCCGAGCCCGGCTGCCGGTTCTTCAACTACTCGAACCCGATGGCGATGCTCACCTGGGCCGCCAACCGGCACGGGGGCGTGCCCACGGTCGGCCTCTGCCACGGCGTGCAGGGCGGCCACACCCAGATCGCCGACGCGCTGGGGATTCCCGCCGAGGAGCTGGACTACCGCGCGGCCGGCATCAACCACCAGACCTGGTACATCCAGCTCCTGCACCGTGGCCGCGACGTCTCCGGCGAGCTGCTGGAGGCGTACGAGCGCCACCCGGTCTACCGCGACACGGAGAAGGTGCGGATCGAGATGCTGCGCCGCTTCGGCTGCTACTCCACGGAATCCAACGGCCACCTGAGCGAGTACGTGCCCTGGTTCCGCAAGCGCCCGGACGAGATCCGCGACTGGATCGACCTGCGCTCCTGGATCCTCGGTGAGACCGGCGGCTACCTGCGCCTGAGTACCGAACGGCGCGGCTGGTTCGAGGAGGACTTCCCCCACTGGATGGCCGAACCCCCGGAGCGGTACACGCCCGAGACCCGCTCCACCGAGCACGGCTCCTACATCCTGGAGGGGCTGGAGACCGGACGCGTCTACCGCGGCCACTTCAACGTCGAGAACCGCGGCTGCATCACGAACCTGGCGGCCGACGCCTGCGTCGAGGTGCCCGGCTACGTCGATCGCACCGGCCTCCACATCCCGCAGGTGGGCGACCTTCCGCTCGGCTGCGCCGCCGTCTGCAACGCCAGCATCTCCGTGCAGCGGCTCGCGGTCGAGGCCGCGATGCGCGGCGACGACCGGCTGCTGGTGCAGGCCATGATGATGGATCCGCTGGTCGGCGCCGTGTGCACGCCGCCGGAGATCGCACAGATGGTCGACGACCTGCTGATCGCCCAGGCCGAGTGGCTGCCGCAGTACGGTACGGCGATCGACGCCGCCCGCGAGCGCGTGCGCTCGGGACCGCGCCTGCCGACCCGTGAGTGGGAAGGGGCCGCGCGGCTGCCGGTCCGTAGCGTCGAGGAGCTCCGTCAGGAAGACGAGGCCGGGGCCATCGCCGCCAAGACGATCAAGGCCGAGGAACAGGCGCTGGCGGCCGGCGAGTAGGTCGTGCCGATCGGTGAAACGAGGAGCTGCAATGAGCAACGCCGCCAGGCGTGCGGTGCCGCACCGCATCCTCCTCAGCGCGGGATGCTCTGCGCCGGAGCGACTGGCCGCCAGCGAGCTGCAGGAGCACTTCAGGCTGTATGGCGTGGATGCCCGTGTCGCAATAGGTCGCGGTCAGGACGGCGCTGACGGGTCAGTCTGCCTTGGCACCGCGCTGTTGCCCGCCAACGCCGTCGACGCCCTGTCTCGCATTCGTGACGACGGCTTTCTCCTTTACAGGGCGAACGACACGATCTACATCGCCGCGAACATGCCGCGCGGAACGCTGTTCGGCTGCTACCGGTACCTGGAGTCCCTGGGCATACGCTGGCCGGAGCCCGGCCAGCCTGCCGAGTTGACCGGGCGGATATGCGGCTTGCCTGCCGACCCGGAGGCCGGCGTCGACAACCCCGACTTCCGAACTCGTGGCAACAACTGCTACTGCCCTACGAATGCGCACGATCAGCAGACTACCATCGAGATGATCGAGTGGTTCACACGACAGCGCTGCAACCTCCACTCGCTTCTGCGCGCGGATAACCCGACCCTCACGGGGTTTGACGAGCTCTGGTATGCGATAGCGGATTTCGTGCATGAGCGCGGGTGCGAATTCGCGCTCGGATCACACCTGACCTGGCCCGGTCTGCTGATGTACGAAGACCGCGACCTGTTCGAAACGCATCCGGAGTACTTCCCGCTCCGCGGCGGCGAACGGCAGCAGACCGGGCCGTTTGGTGCGCCGACCCGCTACGGCCCCGACGCCATCGCGACCTTGACCGGCAGTGGAATGAGTCTGTGCGTTTCGAACCCGCAGGCCGTGGCGACGGTGGTTCACAACCTGCAGCGATTCCTCGACGACCACCCCGAGATCGACGTGATGGGACTCTGGCCTCCGGATACGAAGTGGCAGGGCTGCGAATGTCCGGAGTGTCGAAAACTGGTTCATCCGGACCGGCTATGGAGCAATGTTCCGCATCATGCGAATCGGTGGCGAGCCACTTCGGATCACTTGGCGCACCTGATCGGTCGGGTTGCACACGGGATCGAGAAATCGCATCCGAATGTCCGCGTGCTGAGTTGGGGCTGGTGCACGACCGAACCTGCGCCGCAGAACGTCACTCCGGAAGGCAGATTTCAGTGCGATCACTTCCTGGTGCCATGCTACGCTCATCCCCTGGATTCCGAAAGCTGCCTGAACCAACACATCCATCCGGCTGCTCTGAGAGAGTGGGCGAACACGGAGAACGTCGACCTCGGATGGATATTCGCCGGGACGGCTTTCACGGCGGTGATGGCGGAGCACCCCTTCGCCTGGCTGATAAAACGGAACGTCGAGTTCATTCGACAGATCGGCGGCCAAGCCGTTACCACCTGTCTGGAAATCGGCGAAGCTGACGACCGGTCCGTGCGCGGAGACATGACCGACCATTACCTGTTCTCGGCGTGCGGAGTGAACTACTTCGCCATGAGTCGGCTCGCCTGGAAGGCCGGCGCGTCGCTGGAAGAACTATATCGAGATTATGCCGAAGCGCGGTTCGGCCAGGCTGCCGGCGAGTTGATCGTGGAGTACTACGGGAAGGTCATCGAACGCTACGAAGCGTGGGGACATCCTCAGCCTACCGAAGATTTCTACGATGTCTGGGGCGGATCGGAAGTCCGCTGCAGGCCGGGCTGGGAAGTGCCTCTCGACCTCTTGACCGGGGAGCTGATCGTCCGATCCCGCGAACTGCTGGAAGAGGCTCACCGTCGTGCCCAACGGACACTCCACAAGCAGCGTGTGCGAGCGGAGCGGAACGTTTTCGAGCACACCGTGCGGATGCGGGAGATTTTCAAGATTCATCAGGCTCGACAGAAGCTCGAAGACGCTGGACTGATCGAGGAGTCCCAAGAGCTATCGCGAGCACAGCGGAGGACTCTGACGGCGGCGAGGGACATCGATCTCCCCAAGCACCACGGAGAAACCATGATCGCGGGCGACAAGACGTGGATAGAGATGATGTGGATGTGATCCCACGGCCGGCTGATGCTATCAGTGTTGCCGCTCTCTCTTCGTCACTGCAAGAGCTTCAGCCGCACCTTGTGCGCAACCAGATGCCGGTAGGGCTCGGTTCGCGTATCGTCGCGTGCCGCGCGCCACAGTTGGTCTTCGAACACGACCAATAGTTCATCGGGCCCGATTTCCACGGCTGACACGCCCTGCCAACCGGGTGCCGTCGAGACTACGATCTCATAGGGCCATCCCTCACCGCGTCCGTCCAGACACACCGCGATGCGGTTGTCCGGCCGGCCGTAGGTGGCGACCACCATGCCGTTCGACATGGTCAACAGGCCGGGCCACTGGCCATTCAGACGGCTGCGGACCGGGTCGCTCCAGGTCCTTCCGCCGTCTGCCGAGCGCGACAGGTACAGCGGCGCGTTGCCCTCGCCGTTGCGCAAGATGGTCAACAGCTCGCCGTTGGGCAGCAGCGTGAGGCCCGGTTCCGCCCAGCCCTCGTCGCCCATCTCCGGCAGCGGCGGCACGCAGCCGGCGTAGCGCCAGGTCATGCCACCGTCCTCCGAACGCAGGCACCAGCTCGAATATTTGTATAGTTTGAACGCGTGCGGGTATTTGTCCCACCCGCTGGACATGATGTCGGTGTAGACCAGGTCGTGGTCGCAATAGCCGTAGCACATGCCGACCGCGCTGCCGTCAGGCATGATGACCGCCTCGCGATGCAGCGTGTTGATCCGCACGACGCCGTCCTCGCCCATCGACGGAACATGCGGCCCGAGGTGGAACGTCAACTCGATGTCTTCCACGGTTCGCCAACCGTCCGCAGAGCGATACGCCGGGCACGTGGCCATTCCCTTCCCAGCGGGTTTGCCCGTGGAGCCGACCACGATGTCCGGTCCGCCCGAAAGGTTCACGGCCGCGCCTCCGATGGATGCGAGGTGCTTTGGCCCTGCCTTCGTCCAGGTCTCTCCGTTGTCCCGGCTGATATGGTCGCTCACCAGCAGCGTCCCGTCGCTGCAGCGCATCAGAGCCGGTGAGAAATCGCTTACCCCGATGTAGATCGGGTCGCTCACGCTCACGTGCAGCCTGCGCTCCGGAGCGACCGTCTCGCCACGCGTGCTGTTCACGAAGACCCGCGAGCGGTCCGGCTTCTCCAGCCTGGCGCAGAAGCAGTGGTCGCCGTCGTGAGACGTTGACAAGACCGTCTTCGTCACCACCCGATTCCACCCGGCCTGCAGGCGTACCGGATCCGAGAAAAGATCCCACTTGCGGGTCTGATTCGAGCCGATATAGAGGAACGGGCCGTCGTAACGGGCCGTATCCTCGCCGTTGACCCAGATGCGGCAGGGCGTGGTGGAGCTCCACCGCAGGGCGTAGTCCTCCGCTTCCTGCGCATGCACGAGGGCCGCCAGATAGGTCACCGAGTAGTCGTACGGATACGACGGCCGCGCCCACGCACGGCGGGGGAACCCCCAGGAACTGTAGGATGTGTAGAAGCCGATGCGCTGACCGCACGCTCGGCAGCGCTGCGGCCGCTGCGGTATGTGAGTTTCACAGCGCGGGCAGTACGGCTCCCGTGGTGCGCCTTCGAGGTCCGAGCTCCAGCACGGCATCAGCTCATCGTCGACCGTGAACCGGTCGATCGTCACATGCACACCGCCCGGCGGCTCCAGCACCGGATCGGTGCTCCGCATCCGCAGTCCGTGATGCTGTTTCAGCAGCACGCGCTCCGGCGCCAGCTCCCACCACTTGCTCATCACCGCCACCGCCGAATACCGCCGCCAGGTGCAGCCGGACACCCCCCGGTCCTCATGCGGCACCAGGTGCGCCTCATCATCCACGAACGGCTCATCCAGAGCTCGGGCCGGATGAGCTTTGGCACACTCGCGGTCGGCGAATGAGAATGGGCCTAGCACGAACCATTGGCGCAGGAAATTGCGCCAGTGCACATAATCCCGGTTCGGGTCCGGCGGTACCAGAAAGTTGGTGATAATCTGTTCCGGGACGGTCGTCTCGCTCATCTAATCCTCTCCTTGACGTTCGCCTCAACCCTTGAGAGAGCCTATGAGGATCCCCTTCACGAAGTACCGCTGCAGAAACGGATACATCAGGATGATCGGTCCTATGGTCACGATGATGGTCCCGGCGCGTATGGACGGTGTCGTCGTTCCACGTGTTTCCAAGAGAAACGGCCTGCGCGTTATCGCGTACTCTTCCACGGTCAGCCTGCGCAGCAGAATCTGCAGGACGACCTTGCTTTCCTCCCGCATATACAGCAGGGCGTCGAACCAGGCGTTCCAGTGCATCACCGCGGTCCACAGGGCCAGTACAGCCAGCACCGGCGTGGAGATAGGGAACATGATGGAGAACACGATGCGCAGCGGATGCGCCCCGTCTGCCACGGCGGCGTCCTCCAGCTCTCGCGGCAGGGCCATGAGAAAGTTGCGCGCGATGAGCAGGTTCCAGGCGGTGGTGGTGAGCGGCAGGATCAGGGCCCACCGGGAATTCATGAGCCCCAGGTCGAGTATGTTCAGATAGATCGCTATCAGCCCGCCGTTGAAGAACATCGTGAACAGCACGAAGGCGGTTATGCTCTTACGAAACGGCAGCTCCGTCCGTGCCAGCGCGTAGCCTGCGCAGTAGGTGACCAGCAGGGTCAGAGCCGTACCTGTGACCGTGCGCAGAATCGAGTTGTAATACGCTACCGCGAGTATCGGGGAGCTGAAGATCACGCCGTACGCTTCGAAGCTGATGGGGCTGGTGAAGAACCGTACGCCCAATCGCATCGCGTTCACCGGCGTAGACAACGACAGCATGAGCGTGTCCCAGAGTGGATAGAGACAGAGCAATGCCAGGACGCCGGCAAACAGATAGTTGAAGATGTCGAATACGACGTTCCCTCTGGCCCTCAGCATGCTCTCGTCTCCCGAAAGATGAAGGAGCGCGGATCGGAGTCGTTCCGAGCCGCGCTCCCCGATTCACCGAGTCACGGTGTGATCACGCTCACCCGCCGGCGTGCATCCTCTCATACTCGGCCTTGATCTCTTCTACTCCGGCATCCTTGAGCCGCTGCTGGAAGTTCGGCCACTCGGCATCCAGATCGATCTTGCCGAGGACCACGTTGAAATAGAACTCCGACTTGATCGTCAGAACATCGGCCCCTCTCTCGATCGCGTACTTGTTGGTGCTCGGATACGAGAGCCGTACGCCGACAGCCTCATTCGGATCGGGGTTGAGGGAGAAGGCGTGCGCATAGATTCCTTGCGACGGCTTGTCGAGCGTCAGGTACGCCTCGTCCAGGAGCATTGGAATCGGAGAATAGAACCAGATCCCTTGTTTCTCGAGCTCCTCGCGCGCTACGTCTCTGCGCGTGAGAATACCGTCCTGCCAGTCCCAGTGGACTCCCTCTTGGCCCCAGTGTCCCCTGAGCCAGAAGTCCTGCTCGGAGGAGAACGCATCCTGGATCTGCATGATCCTCTGGACCTTCTCGTCGCTGGTCTTGGCGCCAAAATGGGCACTGGCGTCCGTGTACAGCCCGATCGGTTGCGACGTCAGAGGGCCGCGGCCGTGCTCAGGTCCCTGCAGGTGGCCTACGTAGGCAAATTGAGCCTCGGGATTCTGGGCGCGGACCATGTCGAGGACGTTGCCTGAAGTCGACGATACCATCCACCAGGCGTTGTCCCAGAGCATGCCGAACATGCCGGCGGCCCACTTCTTCCGCTGCTGATCCCGCTTGTCCGTCAGAAACTCCGGGTCGATGGCCCCGGCCGCGTACAGGTCCCTCACGAACCGCAGCGCCTCCTTCCAGTTGTCCAGTTGCGGCGTGAAGGTGACCTTCCCGTCGATGAGCTCGAAAGCAAAATAGCTGACGCCGTGGGCAGCGAATATGTACGTGAATCTCCCTCGGTCGTAGTCACTGCGGTCGTGCACCCCGTACGTATCGTTCTTGCCGTTGCCGTCGGGGTCGTCGCGGCTAAACCTGACTGCGAGGTCGTGGAACTCCTCCAGAGTCTGCGGAGCCGCTGCCACCCCGAGGTTGTCCATCCAGTCCTTGCGCACGACGGGGAAACTGGGAAGGAAGTCACCGTAGTTGCCGTAGGGAGCTCCGTACACCTCACCCTTGTAGTGCGCCTGGTCCACGACCAGCTCTTTCCCGAACAGAAAGACCATCCGATCCATCCAGGCTGGCATGTACTCCCACAGCCACTCCTCCGGGAACGCTCTGATGATCCCCTGATCGATGAATTTGTAGATCGTCTCGCGCGGAAAGATGGTGATCTTGTCGGCCGTGTTCCCGGACGAGTAGTACAGGTCTCTGGCTTCGATCGCGGGGAAGGCAAGCGGCGTGATGCTCACGTCGAACCGCTCCTCGATCAGCAGCTCCACCGGATTGCCATCCTCGGGACCCCAACTCATCGGTCCGGCAACCCCTTGCCACACGATCTCCAGAGGACCGTCCGCTGCCGCGGCCTCCTCTGTGGGCGCAGCGAATGCCCAGCCACCGACCAGGAACAACCCGATCGCCAGCAGCATGAGTAACTTGAGATTCTTCATGAGAATCCCCCTTGTGCGTGGTGCGCCTCCTCTTCCGAGGAGACTTTCTCTCCGGTGGCAACGCCACCGTCCGGAGGAGCTTGCAGGTAGCATCCCGAGAGTCCCTCCGCTACGTTTCCTACCGATCGCTCGGCCCGTCGCGCCGCCCATCGCCGCCTGCCGGGCGCGGCCCTGCCTACCAGAGCGCATGCTCGCTGAAGCGGCGCGCAAGGGCGTTCACCAACAGAAGCAGCACGAGCCCGATCACGTTCTTGAACAGCCCGACCGCCGCACCGAAGCTGAACTCCGCGGAGAGCACACCTACCCGGTAGACGTACGTGTCGATGATGTCGGCGACTTCGTAGACCTGTGGATTGTAGAGGTTGAAGACCTGTTCGAATCCGGCGTTCATGATGTTCGACAGGTTCAGCAGGAAGAGAATGACTATGACCGGCGCTATCCCCGGTATAGTGATGTATACCGCCTGCTGGAGACGGTTTGCTCCGTCCACGTAAGCGGCTTCGTACTGCTGCACGTCGATGCCCGAGATCGCAGCAAGATAGACGATCGAACCCCATCCGATCTCCTGCCATATGCCCGAACCGACGAGGATTGCCCGGAAGTACTCGGACGTAGCGAGAAAGTAAATTGCGTCGATACCGAACAGACCGAGCACGTAATTCACCGCGCCGTAGCTGGGCGACAGGATCTCCCGAAGCATGCCGCCGATCACGACCCACGACATGAAATGAGGAAGGTAGGAAATGGTCTGGACGATCTTCTTGTAGCGTACGTGGTATATCTCGTTCAGGAGGAGAGCGAGAACTATCGGTGCCGGGAACGAGAATAGGATCCTGAGCAGGCTGATGATCACGGTGTTGCGGAACACCCGATAAAACAGCGGACTGCCGAACAGCCGCTCGAAGTAATGGAGCCCCGCCCAGGGGCTCCCCAGGATGCCATCCATCATCCTGTAGTCCTTGAAGGCGATGAGCACGCCGTACATCGGCTTGTAGTGAAAGAGGATGAAGTAGACGATCGCCGGGATCAGCAGCAGGTAGTAATACCTGTTCTTGTAGATCTGCTTCTTGAGAGGGCTCCCCAGAGAGACAGCGGAACGTGCTGGAGAGCGTCCGGGAGCCGTCGTGGACAACGCCGAACCTCCTTGTGATCGGGACATCCTACGTGACGATCGGCGGCCCTGCAAGCGGTCGTACTGCAGTGCCAAGGAAATGGCGCTGTAGCGTTTTTCTCAGGGGCCGGAGGATGACCTGCCGGTCGTGGACGCGGTTCGAGACGGCTCGGTCGGACAGGGGGTGCATCGGCGGGAAGCGCGCGATCGCTCGCTTCGGTGCGGGCACCACGACCGCATCATCCCAGGACACCTCGATCACCCGCTGGATCAACGGAGGAGTAGACAGCAAGCTCGCCGGCGTACAGGCAAGTGATGAAAGGCAGGATTCCTGACGGGCCGCTGGTCACGTTCGAGGACATTGCAGAGGCGCTACGGCAGGTGGGGGTGGCCGGCGGCGCCGTCGTCTACGTGCACAGCTCGCTCAGCAGCATGGGGTACGTGCAAGGCGGGGCGGATACCGTCATCGACGCGTTTCTGAACGCGGTCGGGCCGGAGGGCACCCTCTGCGTGCCGACGATCGTCTACGCGGGTCGGGGCCCCCGGCCGCCCTTCGACGTGGCCCGCACGCCGTCGGAGGTCGGGCGCATCACCGAGACGCTCAGGCTGCGCCCCGAAGCGCGCCGCAGCGACAATCCCACCCACAGCGTCGCCGCGATCGGACCACAGGCGGACGAGATCACGGGCGGGCACGGTGGCGGCGCGGGACGTCCCGCCCCATGGGGCGAGCTTGCCTTCGGCCACGAGAGCCCCTGGCAGCGCTTCTACGACCTGGACGCGATCTGCGTGCTGCTGGGGGTCGACTGGGAAGCCAACACGATGTTCCACTACATCCAGTCGCGCTTCATCGAGCCGTATTGGAGCGAGTTCGCCTCGGCGCCGCCGTACCCGTACTTCGACCGCACGCCGATGGGCCGGGAGCTGGAAGCGGCCGGCATCGTCCGGACCTGCGCACTGGGCTCGGCGACGGTGACCGCCGTGAATTCGCGGCCCATGGTGGATCGAAGCGTTGCGGCGCTGTATCGGGATCCAGCCCGGTTCTTCGCGGACGGAGAGCGCAACGACTACGTCCGCTGGTATCGAGGCATCCCCTCCCGCCGGCGACGCCTGCGGGCGGGCGCGGTGCGGCTGCCGATCACTCTGCCGCCCGAACTGGCAGGGACCGCCGAGGTGCTGGAGCCGCTGCACGTCCGCGCGCTGGCTCTCCGGTTCGAGGAACACACCGCGGCGATCGTCGTCTGCGACCTGCGCGGACTGGACCGCCCGACGGTCACCGCCGCCCGACGGCTGGTCGAGGAGCGGACCGGCATTCCGGCCGGCCACGTGATGATCGCGTGTACCCACAATCACGCCGGGCCCGACACGGACATACCCGCCGGAGCGGCCGAGCGACTTCGCCTCCACGTCATCGAGCGGATCGCGGAAGCCGTCGATGCCGCCCACCGCCGGATGCGCGAGGCTCGCACGGGTACGGCCTGCGCAACGCTTGACGGGATCGCGCGGAACCGGCGGTTGCTGTGCGGGGACGGGACCGTGGTTACCCTGCGCCGCTCGGTGCCTTCGTCGTGGCTGCCGCTGCGCGGCGTACAGTTCGAAGCCGGCCCGATCGATCGAGACCTGACCGTGCTCCGCATCGAGGATCTCGATGGCGAGCCGATCGCCCTGCTGTCGAGTGTCGGCTGCCACAACGACACCCGCGGTTCCTATACGCCGGTCGGGATCTCCGGCGACTTCTTCGGTCACGCCATGCTGACCCTGGAGCGGATCCATCCCGGATGCACGGCCCTGATCGCCTTCGGTGCCGGCGGCGACGTGGACTTCGATTTCCTGCCCGGTCTCAATCGGTCGCGGGGGCGGGGAGGGCACCCCTTTCAGCGGTCCGGGCGTCTGCTCGCGGCTCAGATCGCCACCGCCGCCGAGTGCGCGGAAGTGGAGGACCAGGGCTGTCTCGAAATCCGGTCGGAGTGCGTGTGCCTACCCGTGCGGCCGGAGGCCCGCTCCGGGGCGTCCACGGCCGAGACCGCCGAAGTACAGGCGATCCGGATCGGAGACCTGACCGTGATCGGCGTTCCCGGCGAGCTGTTCGCGCAGACGGCGCTCGACGTCAGGGCGAACAACCCGCACCACGGGACGATCATCGCGGGACTGGCGAACGGCGACCTGGGCTACCTGCCGCCGCCGGCCGCGTACGCGCAGGGAGGCTACGAGGTGGAGCCTCACGCCCGCTCCCGGTTCGACCAGCGCGCCGAGCTTATGGTAAAGCAGGCGATCGGCCGGCTGCTCGCGGTCGGCAAGTAGCTCCTTCAGCACGCAATCCGACTGGCGGAACAGCCGGGGAGCGTTTTGCCCAAGTCCTCGACCGACACGACGGTGCATTCGGATAGGTACCGGCGTTTCCATGCCGTGTCCGTCTCCTGAGCGAGACGCGCTTAGGGAAGGACGCGCCACGGCGGTCGAAGTGTTCGGCATGCCACTGATCACCGAACATGACCCGAAGCTCTCCTTCCTGGAAGGAGGTCATCGGCCGCCAGTCCCCAGCGAGCGCTCGATCTCGCGGTCATAGAGAGACGTGAACGCCTCGGCAATAGCGCTGTGCGCGAGCTGAAACGGCCGGTTGGCGGACTCGCAGCTTACCGCGCCGTTCGAATCGCGATACAAGGCATGGAAGCGGACGTCGTCGTCCTCCTTCTTGAGCAGCTCCAACTCTTTCAGAATCGCGTATTCATGCGTGGCGATCAGGACCTGGACGCCGGACCGTTGAAGCTGCAACAAGGCGTCGACGACTACCGTAAGGAGCTTCGGATTGAGGTTGGCTTCCGGCTCATCCCAGAACAGAACGGCCCCGTTCCCGAGCGTACCGTTGCGGATCAGGAGCCAAAGGAGACCGAGCTTGCGCATCCCTTCCGCAAGCAGGGTGAACTCCAACTGGCGATCCTCCATCTTGAGGAAGAACTCCTCGTTCTCAACCGCTACGGTGCCCCCGATCGCGTTCTCCAGGTCTCTCAGGATTCGTGCGCGCGTGTCATCCAACCTGCCGCGCAAGGGAGGTAGATAGGAGCGGTCGATGATGTCGGCGTAGATCTCCTCAAATTGAATCTCCCGATAGGCGTAGAGTGAACGGAATCCGGGAGCATGTGATAGCATCTCCTTGGCGGGAATGAAGACGCTCGCGATGATCGAGTTCGACCAACCGACGTCATCCAAGGATGCAAACCGTTGCACGTCGTCGAATACCGGTATGCAAATCCTGCGGTCCTCTCGGCGCACCTCTATGCTGCCTGACCGGTCGCCCCTTGGATGCTTTATCAGCCGTCCAATATCGCCCCCCGATGGAAGGAATATCTGCACAAGATTCTCGTGAACGGACACTTCCGTCATGGAGTCAGGCTTCATTCTGGTGCATTCGCATGCGGCGTAAGCTACCTTCAGGAGGTGGGTCTTACCGGTCCCGTTGGCTCCCATGAAGACATTGATGCCCGCGTTGAGGTCCAGATCGAGATGCTCGAACGCCGTGAACCTCTCGAGTCGAATGTGCGTCAGCGTTCGGTTCATGCGTTGCGGTGAACGACCCGCTACCTGGGATTCATGCTGCATTCTGCTCCCTCCGTGTGAACCCGACGGAACAGGGACATTGCATGTGATTGGCTGACCTTGACAACGATTCCCGGCGAGGTTGACGTCAGAGTCGAGTGGGCCACTGGGTACGCATTCAGAAGTCGATGCCGCGCTGTGCCTTGATGCCGGAGTGGAAGGGGTGCTTGATCTCGACCATCTCGCTCACCAGGTCGGCGTAATCCATCAGCTCCTGGGGAGCGCCGCGGCCGGTCAGGATCACGTGGGTGCAGGGCGATCGCGCTTCCAGGCATTCCAGGACCTCGTCCGCCGGCAGGTAGTCGTAGCTCATCACCACGTTGATCTCGTCGAGCACGACCAGGTCGCGGTCGCCGCCGGTGATCATTTCGCGCGCGATGGCGAGTCCGGATCGGGCGGTGGCGATGTCCGCCTCCCGGTCCTGGGTGTCCCAGGTGAACCCCTGGCCGGTGGTGCGCCATTCCACCAGGTCCGGGAAACGGCCGAAGAACTGGCGTTCGCCGGTCTTCCAGGCGCCTTTGATGAACTGGACGACGCCCACTCGCTTGCCCCAGCCGAGGGCGCGCGCGACGACGCCGAAGGCGGCGCTCGACTTGCCCTTGCCGTTGCCGGTGTGGACCAGCACCAGCCCGCGGTCGGGATTCACCGCGCGGGCGACCTTGTCGTGCTGCTCGGCCTGCAGCTTCCGCATCCGCTCCGCGTGCTCGCGGTTCGCCACGGCCGTTTCCTGATCCGCGTCGCTCACTCCCGGGCCACCTGAAACGCCGCGAACACGTCGGTCAGGAGCACCGGCAGCAGCACGAACGGTCCGGCGACGTCCGACGAGGTCGCCACGAGGGCGTTGTCGGCCTCCGGATAGATCGTCAGCCGGTGCGTGGTCTCCGGGCCGCGGAACTCGAACTCCACCAACGGCGCGGCCTCGGGGACGGCTTCGATGAAGCGGCTGGCCCGCATGCCCGCCAGGAGATCCAGCGCCTGTCTGATCGTCTCCGGATCGAGTGCGCCGCCGCCGGCGATGCTCCAGGTCGGCGATGCCTCCGGGGTCGGCGGCACGCCGCGCAGCAGCTCCATGTCGCTGCCGTTGGTCTTCACCGCGATCGCGGAGATGTCGCTCGTCTGGAAGCGCAGGATCGACCGGTCGCGCAACACCTGCACTTGCGCGGAGAAGGCGCGAGTCAGATCGCCGGTCGCCTGGTAGACGCGCGGGTCGTCGTCGATCAGCACGTAGGTGTGGCTGTAGGTGGGGGCTCGCTTGCCGATCCTGAGCACGCGCACCTGGTTCGATCCCTCCAGGAAGGTGGCGGTGATGGCCTCCGCCTCGCCCAATCCGTAGCGCCCGTAGGTCGGTTCGGCCGCGATCAGGTCGGTCAGGGCGAGGGTGGCCGCCGCGCGCACCATGCCGTCGACGATCGAGGGTTCCGCGGGATAGCCGGGACCGTCGATCAGCCAGCCGTCGTCGGTGCGCTCCAGCGCCACCCGCGCATCGCCGCGCTCGACCTCGACGCGGTCGACGGAGGCCTCCGCCATCGGCGGCAGGGCGGGCAGCTCGTAGTGCAGCCGGTCGTCGCGCCGCACGACCAGATAGACCGACAGGGCGGCGATCACCGCCAGCGGCAGCGCGTAGCGGAGCAGCGCCCGAACGGCGAGGTTCACGACGAGCTCCCGCGTGACTGGGTGCCTGCCGCCGCCGGGCCGAAGCGCGCCTGGATGCCGCGCTGGCGCAGGCGCCACCACAGCCAGAGCGCCGCGCCGGCCAGCGCCACCAGGGCCGGCGGCCCGGCGATCAGGAAGGTCTTCACCGCGCTCTGGGCATCCGTGGCGAGGGTGCCGAGCCGGCGCACCAGGGAGCCACGGCCGCGCAGCGCCGCCCGGTTCTCCTGTCCGCTCAGGTAGTCGACCAGATTGTGGATCAGCATGGTGTTGGGGTTCTGCTGCCGGGGTTCAATGAAGCTGTTGCCCAGGATCGTGGAGGTGCCGATCACGAACAGCCGAGCGCCGGGCGCGCTCTCCGGCACCACCTGCGGCGTGGCCTGCACCGCGTCGCCGCTAAGCAGCGTTCCTCCTGCCTCCGCGTCGTCCTCGTCGCCGGCGGGCCGCACGGGCGGTGTTCGATCGGCGAAGTAGCTGGTGAACCGGCCTTCGGCGTACGCGGCGAGCAGGCTGGCGCCCCGCTGCTCGGCCGGCGCCGGCGCGGTGGCGCGGGGGTCGATCAGATCGGTGCCGCCGGGCACCTCCCAGGCGGTGTCCGAGCTGCGCAGCGCCTCCACGAACCGTGCATCCGGCTGCGCGCCGGTGAGCTCCAGCGGCGAGGTGTTCATCACCAGGATGTCGTCCAGCCGCTGCAGCGGCGGCCACGAGGTGTCCATCTCCGAGCGGCGCACGATCGGCACGAAGGCGATGCGGCTCTCGGTCACGCCGCCGCGTTCGTTCGGCTGCCGCTGCACGAACGCCTGTTCGTCGTCGAGCACGTAGGTGGGCCGCACGCGCACCCCGTAGTGGGCGAACAGCTCCTCCAGGCCGGTCTGGCGCGGGATCTGCAGCGAGCTGCCGCCGCCGAACGTGGCCGTGGTGAAGATCGAGTGCGTGTCGAGGAAGGCCAGCACCGCGCCGCCGCGCATCAGGTGCTGATCGATCTGGAAGAGCGCCCACTCGGTGAGCGGCTCCGCCGGCGAGACGATCAGCAGCGTGCGCAGGTCCGGCGGGATCTCGCGGTCCTCCAGGAGCAGGCCGCGGTACTGGTAGTCGCGCGACAGCAACTCGTACAGGTCAGCCAGATCGGTCATCACCGGCTGACGGCCCTCGGTGAGGTTGCCGCGGTAGGGCGGCGTCCCGAAGTCGGCCAGGTAGCCGATCTCCGGCTGGCTGCCGAGCAGGCCCTTGAGCGTGCTGTCGACCGATCGCCGGATGGTCTCCGGATCGGCCACGCGAGCGCCCTGCGGCGTCGTCTCGATCAGGTTGAGCGTCAGCGTCTTGCCGTCCGAGTACAGGACGATGCCGGCGTAGGCGAAGCGCTCCGCGCCGTCGGCGGTGCGGAATCCCAGCGGCGTGAGCTGCAGGCGCAGGGCGTCCATGGGATCGAGCCCCGTCGCCGACGGGTCGACGGCCGTGAAGGCCAGCCGGTCGAAGTAGGACCCATTCAGCTCCTCGACGATCCCGGCGACCGCGGCCGGCAGCGTCTCCAGGCCGGGGCTGAGCGAGGCGAGCTCGCCCGAGAAGTAGAGCCGCACGGCGATGTCCTCCTCGAGGGCCAGCAGGACGCTGACGCGCTCGGTGAGCCGGCTGATCGCCTCCGTGATCCGCAGCTCCAGTCCGTCGGTACTGGTCAGCGCGCCGATCGTTTCCACCAGGTCGCCGTGCACCAGCGCCAGGCCGGAGTACACGGACCGCACCACCACCTCCGTGCGGTCGACCTGCTCGACCTGGATCGGGTAGATCAGATAGTCGCGCGCCAGCCGTTCGGTCTCCGGCGCTTCCGGTCCGTCGTCGATGGTGTGGAAGGTGCTGTTGAAAAACTCCCCGCCGTGCCGGGCGTAGGAGTCGAACAGATCCCGTACCGCGCGCTCGATGTTGTTGAACGGCGCCTGCAGATCGGTGGAGAAGAAGGCGCGGATCGTCAGCGGCTCGCGCAGGCGGCCGACCGCTTCGATGCTCTCGGGCGCAAGCGAGTGCACCTTGCCCTCCGTGAGGTCGGCCTGGACGAACAGGGTGGTGGACGCGACGTTGATCATCGCCATCGCGCCCAGCCAGAGCAGCGGAGGAATCAGGCGGTCGGCGAGCCGCCACCAGGATCGGGTGCCCGAGTCGTGCTTCATGGACGCCGCCTCAGCGCGAAGCCGGTGCCGGTCAGAAAGACGGCGATGCCCGACAGGAAGTAGACCAGATCGCGCGAATCGAGCACGCCGCGGGCGATGCTGCGGAAGTGGTAGTCCGCTCCCAGGTACTGCACCACCGTGGTGATCCTGCCCGGCACGTAGATCAGCAGGTCGTCGATCAGGGCCAGGCTCACCGAGATCGCCAGGCCGATCACGAACGCCACGATCTGGTTGCGGGTCAGGGCGGAGGCGAGCAGGCCGACCGCGCAGTACAGCCCGATGAGCAGCACGGCGCCGACGTAGCCGGCGACCACCGGCCCCCAATCCAGGTCACCCAGCCGCGAGATCACGACCGGGTACAGGACGGTCGGCGCCAGCACCAGGACCACGAAGCCGACCGCCCCGGTGAACTTCCCGACCAGGATATCCAGATGGGTCACCGGCAGGGTTGCCAGCACCTCGTAGGAGCCGGTCGAGAACTCCTCCGCGAACGCCCGCATGGTGACCGCCGGCACCATCAGCGCCAGGGTGAGCGGCAGCAGCTCGAAGAACTGCCGCAGGTCGGCGCGGCCGCTGAGGAAGAACGGCTGCATGAACAGCCAGCCGGTCATCACCAGGAAGACGATCGCGACGATGTAGCCGATCGGCGCCAGGAACGCGGCGCGCAGCTCGCGGGCGATGATCGAAAGTGCAGCGCGGCTCATGGGCGCAGCTTCCTCCGCGTCCGCCGCCGGGCCGCAGTCGGGTTTGCGGGCGCCTGCTCGCCGTCTTGCGGCGCGCTGTCGGCCGTGGTCAGCTCGCGAAAGCGTTCCTCCAGCGATCGGCCGCGGGTCAGCTCGGCGGCGGTGCCGTCCGCGACCACGGTGCCGCGGTCGATGATCACGATGCGGTCGCAGGTGCTTTCCGCCTCGCTCAGGATGTGGGTGGAGAGGATGATCGCCTTGCGCTCGCCGGCCTCGCGGATGATCTTCCTGATCTCGGCGATCTGATTGGGGTCCAGGCCGGCGGTCGGCTCGTCCAGCACCAGCAGGTCCGGATCTCCGATCATCGCATGCGCCAGACCCACGCGCTGCTTGTAGCCGCGCGACAGCTCCCGGAACGGCCGGTGGATCACGTCGGTGAGGCCGCAGAGCGGCACCAGCTCGCCGATGCGGCGCTGCCGGTCGCGCTTGCTCATGCCGCGCACCGTGCCCGCGTAGTGCAGGTAGTCGTGGACCAGCATCTCCGCGTAGAGCGGCGCGAACTCGGGCAGATACCCGATCATCCGCTTGACGGCCAGCGGATCCGCCGCGACGTCGATCTCGTCCACCAGCGCCCGGCCGGCGGTGGCCGGCAGGTAGCCGGTAAGGATGCGCATCGTGGTCGTCTTGCCGGCGCCGTTGGGTCCGAGTAGTCCCACCACCTCGCCGCGGTCGACCGTGAAGGAGACGCCCCGCAGGGCCTGGATCGGCCCGTACTTCTTGGTCAGCCCTTCGATGCGCACCATCGAACTAACGCTCCGATTGTGGGGCGCTACCGGTCGCGGTCGGCGGGAATGCTCTGGTTGTCGAACAGCTCGGCCCCCGGCGCCCGCGACCGCTTACCGGCGACGATCCAACCGGGACGCAGCGCGCTCTGCCCCTGCACTTGGCGGTTGTCGGGGTCGCGGTAACCGACGCGCACCATGCGACGCGCGCGGTCGGTCTGGTTCAGGTAGGAGCCGTGGATCGTGAACAGGTCGAACAGGACCACATCGCCGCGCGCCGCCGGCACGGCCACGGTATCGGCCAGCCGCCACCGGTCCGTGGGCAGGTGCGGCGTGCACCGCTCTCCGGTCGCGGTGCGGCGGATGTGATCCAGGGGACCGCCACGATGCGAGCCGTCCAGGAACCTGATCTCGCCGTTCTCGTGGCAGGTGTCGTCCAGATGGATCAGCGCGTCGACGTAGCGCTCGTTCCGGTGCACGTAGAAGGCGTTGTCCTGGTGCAGCGGAAAGGGCTGTCCGGTGGACGGCGGCTTGACGTGCATGGTCGAGTGATGCAGTTCCACGTTCGGCCCGATCAGGTCGGCCACCGCGCCCACCAGGCGCGGGTTGGTGACCGCGCACGCGAAGGAGGCCGAGTACAGCCACAGGTCGTGCATCGCCCGCAGGTTGGCCTTCTTCTCGGTCTCCGCGTCCATGTACGCCTTGCGCCAGTCGCCGCTCCAGCCGGGGGTCAGCCGCGCCCACTCGACCATCAGCCGTTCCATCTCCTCGTCGAGCTCGTCCATCTCCGCCGGCGTGTACACCTGCTCGACACGCAGGAAGCCGTGCTCCCAGAAGAAGTCGACCTGCCCGTCGTCGAGCGTTCGGGCCGGCCCAATCTTCGCCGGCAGGACCGTCGTCGCAACGCTGCTCATGGGATCACGATACCGCACGTGCCTGCACAGCGTCGCGGTCAGGCATCCATGAGCCGCGCCAGGTCGTCGGCGCAGGCGTCCAGGTCGAAGCGAGGGTTCCAGCCCCAGTCGCGCCGCGCGCTGGCGTCGACCAGCACCGACGGCATGGTGGAGAGCATGGCGATCACGTCGCGGTGGGGCTCGAAGCGGTAGCGGAACCCGTCCACGCGGCGGTTCACCGCGTCGGCGAAGTCCTGCGTGGAGGGTGAGAAGGCATGCAGGTTGTAGACGCGCCGGGACAGGCGCCCGCCATCGGCTTCGGCCAACTGCAGGATGCCGTCGATCACGTCGCGCACATAGGTGGTCGTGACGCGCAGGTCCGCGGGAGCGGGGTACACGAACGGCTCCCCGCGGCGGGCGGCCAGGAAGGCGTGCGAGACATAGGCGCTCACCGCGCCCGGCGGCGCGTACGGCGACACGACCACGGGCAGCCGCACGGCGCGGAAGTCCAGCCCGGCGGTCCGCCACAGGTAGGCGCCCATGCGCTCGACGGCGACCTTGGTCACCCCGTAGATGGTGACCGGCCACTGCGGATGGTCCTCCGGCAGCGGGTCCGGGAGCTCGCCCGCATACGTGGCGAGGGTGCTGGGAAAGAAGAAACGGCTCACGCCGCGCTCGGCGGCGGCGCGCAGCAGCTCGATCGATGCGGTGGCGTTCACGCGCCAGGCGGTGGCGGGGTCGGCCTCCGAGGAGAGGGTCAACAGCGACGCCATGTGCAGGATGCACTCGGGGCGGACCTCGTCCACGAGCTTGGCCATGCGGGCGCTGTCGGTGATGTCGGCCTGCTCGAAGCGGACACCGGGGACCACCGACGGTTCGCGGTCGATGCCGGTGACCTCCTTGCCGGACGCCTGCAGGCGCTCCACCAGCAGCCGCGCCAGGTTGCCGGCGGCGCCGGTGACCAGGTAGCGGGTCATCGGGCGCCCGCCGTGAGGGGGCCGTGGCGGCGATCGGTGATCGGCAACTCGCCTGCCAGCTCGATCAGGTCGGGCACGTCCAGCACCTCGCGCAGCCCGAAGCAGAATAACGGGTACTCCGCACCGTTCGGGTCGACGTGCGACTCGACCAAGTCGTCCAGGGAGTAGGGCAGCCCGTCGGTGGTGACGTCGGCGAAGGCGCCGGGATCGCGCGCGGCGGCCAGCAGCGCCACCACCGAGGCGACCCTGCCGGCGGCCTGCACGTGGACGGGGCCGCCGAAGCGATCGCCGGCCCAGGCTGCCGCGGCGGCGAGCTGGGCCACCTGCAGCCCCAGCACCGGCCGGCCGAGCGTCCGCAGCAGCAGCGCGTAGGGGTGGGAGGCGGTCAGGAGGCCGGCGCCGATCAGGTCGACGTGCAGGAACGCCCGCCCCGTGTCGCGGGCGCACGACTCCGGGTCGCCGGCCGTGCCGGACAGGGGCGCGCCGATGCTGACGAGGGAGCCGGCGGCGCCGTCGAGGACGGCCAGGCGGGCGGGAAGCGGCCAGTAGCCGTCCACCTGCAGCGCGATCTCCTCCACGCGGACGCCCACGCCGTCCCGCACCCAGACCCAGCTCGCCTGCGTGGTGGCGGCGGTCACGGCGCTGTCGCGATAGCGGATCAACCGGTCGATGTCGGCACGCGTGGGCGCGCGGGGCTGGTCGGCCTCCCGCCGCCGGAGCTCCTGCAGGCGGTCCGTGGCGAGCGTCGCGAAGGTGGCGCGCTGCGCCGGCAGCCCGACCCACAGGTCGCGCTCGTGGTAGAGCTCGTCCCGGTACGGCAACTCCCCGTCGGGCGTGTCCAGGCCGAAGTGACGGTGCAGCCACGCGTAGAACTGCAGGCGGTTTCCTTCATCGTAGTTGTGTCCGGGATCGGTGCCGACGTGCAGGGCGCAACGGTCGGCCACGCCCAAGAGTTCGTAGACGCCGCGCGCCGCCTCGTAGGTGCCGGACGCCGCCTTGTGCGGCTGGAAGCAGCACTCGTCGTAGCGGTTGAAGATGAACAGGATCGGCCGTGGCGCCACCAGCGCCGACAGCACGTCGTAGTCGCCGATCGTGCACAGGTCGGCCGGCAACTGCTCGGCGTCGCCGACGTCGCCAAGATCGCGCCGGTCGGCCGCCGGCATGTGCCCGGCGACCGGCACGCTCACCGCGACGCGCTCGTCCAGTGCCGACAGCACGATCGTCTGCCAGCCGCCGCCGGACAGCCCGGTCATGGCCACGCGCGCCGGGTCGGTCAGCTCGTGCTCGATGAGGAGGTCCAGGGCGCGCTTCATGGTGAGGTAGAACACCCCGGCGCCGGCCTGGCCCAGCAGGTCCAGGAACTGCTGGTGGTTGTGCGGTGCCAAGTTGGTCATCTCGCCGCGGCCGAGCAACTCCAGGCTCAGCGCCGGAATCCCGCGCCGGGCCAGGTTGCTGCAGCGCGCCTGCTTGTGCTCGACGGCGATGCCGCGCGACTCGTGTCCGTTCACGTCCAGCACGGCCGGGGTCGAGCGCTCGCCGCCCAGGGGCGTGGCCGGCTCGTAGAGCAGCGCCGGCACCCAGACGCCGGGATACCCCTCGAAGCGCAGCTTGCGGATGCGGTACTCGGGGGAGGGTTCGAGCGTGTCGCCCCAGACCACGCGCGGCGGCTCCTGCAGCAGATCCGCGGGATGGCCGTGCAGAAAGAGCTCCAGGTAGCGGGCACGCAGCCCGGCGGCTCGGGACTGCCACTCGGCCGCGGTGTCCGGCAGCTCGAGCCGCGGACCGTGGCGGGCGACGTATTCGTACATCAGGCGGTTGCCGAGCTCGGGCCCGGCTGCTCCGGCGATCACCGGAGCGAGCGGAGATTCATTCATGGCGCTTCAATTATGGAGGTTCAGCTATGACAGCGTCTGTCTCCCATGATAGCTCATGCGGCCACCAGGATCGGAACCCGGTGGTACGACGGCACGCGGTAGCCGTCCCACCGTGCGTCGCTGTCGTTCATCAGATCCGGAGCCGAGCCCAGCGGATGCCGGTGCGTTCGGGCGTACCGGCGTACCAGGCGATGAGCACCGTGCCGTCGGCCAGCAGCGCGCCGCGCGGGTGGCCGTGTGACCAGCGCCCTATGTCGGTCCAGGTCTGCCGCAGCGTGCGCCCCCGTGCCGCCCCGGCTTCCCAACCCTGGTCGCTTCGGTACACCGCCTTGCGCCGTTCCGGTGGCCACGTCTCGCCAAAATCGGGGCTCTCCGCCACCATGATTCCGGCCTGATCGCCGGCACGCCGGGCCCGAAACGGGAGCATCGCCAGCAGCCGGTCGCCGCCGACCGCCAGCGGCTGCGTGTGCTGACCGTCGAGCCCCGTCGGCGAGGGGGCGCTCCAGGTGCGCCCGTCGGCAGATCCCCAGGAGATGTGGACATCCACCGGGCCGCCGGCGCGGGTGTCGTGCGTCCAGAAGGTCGCCACCAGGCGGCCGGTCTCGGGGTGCGCGGCGATGCGCTGGTCCCAGTAGTAGCGCCCGCCCGAGGGGTCGCGCGCCACCGTGACGTACTCGGGCCAGGTGGCGCCGCGGTCGTGCGACAGCCGCAGGTAGGCCGCCTGCGGGGCCGGCCGTGGGTCGTCCCACTCCTTCCAGACCTCGTAGGGCTGCGCGCGCATGCCGTTCGGCAGATCGAGTACCGGCATCGAGCAGGGCGAGGCGCCCAGGTGCGGGGTGGTGGGTAGCGCGCGGCGGTCGTCCCAGGTGGCGCCGCCGTCGCGTGATAGCGTGTGGAACATGCGCATGGGGAGCAGGCCGGTGGTGTCCGGGTTCCCGAACGGCCGTGGCGGCCCGGAGCGGTCGATCCAGAGCCCGGTGCCCAGCAGGGTTCCGTCGGGCTCCCGGCGGATCGACAGGCCGCGCATCTCGCCGGCGACGCCTTCCCAGTCGGTATCGGCGACGCCATCGTAGCGCAGCTCCCAGGTCTCGCCCGCGTCGCGGCTCGCGTAGACCGCCGTGACGCCGTCGGCGCTGCCGCGCGAGGAACCCTGCCGGAAGGAGACCAGCACGGTTCCGCCGGCGAGCGCCGCGACGCCCGTGAATGCGTTGTTGGCACGGCGGGCCGGCGCCGTGGCAGCGTCGTAGATCAGTCCCGAGGCGATGACACGCATGGTTATGGCTTACCTTCCGACGTTGGTATAGGCTCCGCAGCCAATATCCTACGAAGGGGGTGTCTCATGAGAAAGACACTAACGATTGGGCTCGTGCTGCCGTTCCTTTTGCTCGGCGCCGCGGGCGCGCTTGCGGAAGGGCAGGGAGAAGCGGCCGCAGGTCCGATGGAGATAAGCTGGCTGGGGCTCTACAGCACCGACATCGTCGACGACAACCCGCTCCAGCAGTATCTGGAAGAGAAGTTCCCGGTCAAGTTCATCAACACCTTGGCGGACTACAGTGAAACCGAGCAGAACACCCTGCGGGTGGCCGCCGACGAGCATCCGGACGCCATGTACACCTGGGGTCCCAACAGGTTGGAGTGGTACCTCAAGGGCGCCTTCCGATCCATTCCCCGGTCGATGATCGAGGAGCACATGCCCAACTACGTGAAGTCCATGAACGACTTGGGCCCCGGCGCGTGGTTCTACGGCCTGGTTCCCGGCTCGAGCGACGAGTACTACGGAATCCCGCGTCGTGTAGACTACCAGGACGGCTGCGGCTACCTGCCGCAGATGCGGCTGGACTGGCTGGAGCAGGGGGACCACGGTCTCACGCCGAGCGCACTGAACGCCGACGCCCTTGAGGACCTGGCGCCCACGGCGGCTCCGGGCACCTACATGCGATGGCTGGATCAGTACACCTGGGATCAGCTTGAGACGATCCTGCGCTCCTACGCCGCCGGCGACTTCGACGGCAACGGTCAGGACGACACGATCGCCTTCGGCTGGCGCGGTCAGGCGCTGATCCACTGGAGCGGCGCCGGTCTGGTCTTCTACAGCTACGGCGTCAACGAGGTGGACAACTACCTGGAGACCGACGGCAGTACCGTCAAGGCCGCCACCTACTCGCGCAGCAAGGCGGCGCTGCAGAAGCTGCAGCAGTGGTGGCAGGAAGGCCTGATGGACTCCGAGCTTCCGGCGGTGGACAACACCCTGCTCACCAACAAGATCATTCAGGGTCAGGTGGGCTCCTTCATGCGCACCAGAGCGTGCGGGCGCGGGGTAGAGTTGGGAAACCCGCCCGACCTGTGCGCCCAGAACGTGCAGCAGGGACCCGACCCGAACGCCAAGTGGCTGACCACGCTGATGCCGATCTCGCCATTCGGCGACAGCCGCTGCCGCATGGAGAACAAGGCGATGCCGATCAACGCTGCCAACGGTGCGTTCGTCGTGCGCCATGACGTGTCCGACGAGAAGCTGGCGCTGATCCTGCAGATCTACGACTATACCAACTTCGATCCGGAAGGCATGGTGATCGCCTACTACGGCATCCCCGGCATGCACTTCAACTGGGAGGGCGAGCCGTTCGCCTCCCAGCAGATTCCGACCGATGAGAAGCGGCAGGGCGGGGGCATCTACTCCAGCACGCAGGGCATCCTGTACTACAACGCCTACTCGCCGCATGAGGGGATCCTGCAGTTCAACCGCGACGCCTGGTCGAACAACGACAACGAGATGTTCGGGAAGGCAGGGGGCATGTACAACACCTCCGAGCGCGCCTACCGAGAAGACCTGTTCAACCAGACGCGCTACAACGAGCTGTGGGCGCAGGGCGGTTCCGCGCTGAACACCATTCGCGACGACTTCTTCTGGCGGGCGATCACGACCGACCTGGATATCGAAGCCGAATGGCCCGGCTACGTGGAGACCTGGATGAACAACGGCGGCCGCGAGCTGATGGACGAGCTGGAGATGGCGCCGACCGTCGCGGACATCCGCGCCGGACGCGTGACCCCTCCGTAACGGCAGCCGCAGAGCGGTGCACGAAAAAGGGGCGCCTTCGGGCGCCCCTTTTTTTGGTGGATCGCCGCCCCGCTGCTATCCCTTCAGCGATCCCAGCATGACCCCTTTCACGAAATACTTCTGAACGAAGGGATAGAGCAGGATGATGGGTCCAATGGTGATCAGCACGGTGGCGGCCTGGATCGATTCCGGGGGAATGCGTGAGAGGCCGAGCTCGCCCATGTCCTCCAGCATTTGCGCCATGAAGTTGTCCACCTGATCGACCAGCCGGGCCCGGTAGAGAAGATCGCGGACCAGCATCTGCAGCACCTGCAGGTGCTTCTTGGGCGCGAAGATCATCGCCTGGAACCATTCGTTCCAGTAGCTGACCGCGGTCCACAGCGCGATCACGGCGATCACCGGCCTGGACAGCGGCACCATGATCCGGAACAGCACCCGCCAGTAGCCGGCTCCGTCGATCACGGCCGAGTCCTCCATCGCCTGATCGATGGTCATCAGGAAGTTGCGGGCGATGATGATGTTGAAGACGTTGATCGCCAGCGGCAGGATCAGGACCATGCGGGTGTTGATCAGCCCCAGGCCGCGGACCAGCAGGTAGAAGGGGATCAGGCCGCCGGAGAAGAACAGGGTCATCAGATACACCGCGGTGATCGATGCCCGGAACGGCAGGTTGCGCTTGGACAGCGCGTAGGCGCCGGTGAAGGTCACCAGCAGCGTGGCCAGGGTCCCGACCACGGTGCGGGAGACGGTGTTGAAGTAGGCCAGGCCGACGCGCTCTTCCTGGAACACGTAGTACCACGGCTCCAGGCGCCAATCGCTGATCCAGACGTGCATGCCGAGCCGATACAGATCCTCGGGGGGTGAGAACGCCTGCAGGACGATGGTCCAGAACGGGTAGACGAAGGTGACCGACAGCAGGAGCAAAAAGGCGTAGTTGCCGGCGTCGAACAGCCGGCTGCCGATCGGTTCCCTGCCTCTGACGACCGCCATGCCCGTCCTACCAGAGCCCGAATTCGCTGCGGCGCCGGACCGCCTCGTTGACGCCGAGCACGATGATCAGACCGGCGACGTTCCTGAACAGGCCCACGGCCGCGGTGTAGCCGTACCGTCCCTCGACGATGCCGGAACGGAAGATGTAGGTGTCGATCACGTCTGCGACGGAGTACACCAGCGGGTTGTAGAGGTTGAAGATCTGGTCGAATCCCTCGTCGAGCACCTTGGAGACCTGCAGCAGCAGCAGGATCATGATCACCGGCACCATCGCCGGGATGGTGATGCGCACCGCCTTGGCGAAGCGGCCGGCGCCGTCGATCTCCGCGCTCTCGTAGAGCTGGGGATCCACCGACGACAGCGCCGCCAGGAAGACGATCGTCCCCCAACCCACGCTCTGCCAGATACCGGTCACCACCAGCAGCCCGCGGAAGGTGGACACGTTGGTCAGCCACGGAATCGGCTCCAGCCCGACCAGGTCGAACAGGAAACCGATGATGCCGCGCTGTGGAGAGAGCACCTCTCTGAAGATGCCGCCCAGCACCACCCACGACATGAAGTGCGGCAGGTAGCTGATCGACTGGACGGTCCGCTTGTAGGCCGTGCTGCGCACCTCGTTGAGCAGCAGCGCCAGGATCACCGGCGCCGGAAAGGCGAAGGCGATGCGCAGCACGCTCAGCCAGAAGGTGTTCCACACCACCCGCAGAAAGAACGGATCGGCGGTGAGCCGCCGGAAGTGGGCGAAGTCGTTCCACGGGCTGCCCAGGATGCCCTTGGTGACGTTGAAGTCCTTGAAGGCGATCAGCGCGCCGTAGATCGGCAGGTACTTGAACAGGATGAGCAGCCCCAGCGAGAGGGACAGCAGCACGTAGAAGGATCGCATCCGCACGAAGCGGCGGAGGTTCTGCTTGCGCAGGACTACCTTGTAGCGACTGGCAAGCTCCTGCGGGGTCTCGGCCGGCGCGATGAGGCTCATCGCTCCTCGACGGCCGCTCGCCTGGCCCGGTCCCGGTCGGTCAGAAACGGCTCCAGCCCTGCGGCCAGGGAGCGTACCGTGTCGGCGACCGTCGCGTTGCTGGTATCCAGCTCCAGTTTGTTGGCGATCGTGGATGCCGCGAACGCGGCGGCGAAGCGCTCCAGCACCAGCTCGACGTCGGCCTCCGGCACCACCGGCCGCGCATGCGGCTGCTCGCGCATCCGCTGCCGAATCACCTCGGGACGCACCTTGACGTGCACCAGCACCACCTCGGGCGCCAGGGTGGTGACCCGCTCCTCGATCTTTCCCGAGTGCAGCGCCCGGTCGCCGGCCTGGCCCGGCCCGCCGTAGTGGTAGTAGAGATCGGCATAGATCGTGTCCTCGATGTAGAAGCCGACGATGATCTGATCCGCCGGCGAGCCCTGCTCGGCAACGGTGTGGTAGTAGAGGTTGTGCCGCTGCCACGCTTCCTTCTGCCTGGTGGTCAGCGCCAGGTACAGATCGGCCTCCTCCTCGGTGATCCGGTCTGGATAGTGGGTCACCGTGTACGGGATCTTCCAGTGGTCGTGGATCGAGCCCAGATCGATGCCCAGATGCTCGCGCGCATGGTCGTGGAAGGCTATGGCGAGGGCCGTGGTGCCCGCGTACTCGCACCCGATCAGAATCAGCTTCATGGCGTTCTCCTCACCGCGGAACGCCATGGAGCATAAACGCTCATCGCCGAGGGTGCATCGTGATGGAGCCCTGTGAGGCGGATGAGGACGTCGTGCCGGAAGGGATCGAGGTCGATGCGGGTGGCCGGCCCGCCCCGACGGCGTTCCAGCGCCACTGATCGCCCGGTGGTGGGATCGAACGTGCTCACGGCGAGCGGCGCCTCCGGCAGGTCCAGCAGCAGCGCTCCGCCGATGGCCGTCCCGGCCTCGCCTGATCCTTCCTCGGGTCCTGGGTCATCCAGATCGCGAATGCGCCGATACTCGCGCGCATCGGCGACGTAGACCGAGTAGTCCGCTCCGGGGATGCCGAACGCCACCGCGACCGTGCCGGGTGGCGAGGAACGTAGCGCCTCCGGCAGGGGCCGGCTGCGGACCAGGTCCAGGCCGTGCACGTAGGCGGACAGGTGCCGGAACCAGGACCGCAGATGGGTCTGAGCGTCGGGGGTGCCTTCCTCCAGGAACGGCTGGATCGAGAAGTCGATCACGTCGTAGTGGGCGCCGCACAGCAGCGCGACCCAGGCGCGCTTGCGGTGCACGGTCCATCCGTCCGGGTCCCGGTACTGGCTGGCGACGTTGTCCTCGTCGTGATTGAGCGGCTTGGACTCGGCCCAGGCGGCCAGGGTCATGTCCCTGAACGCCGCCAGCCGGAGCTGCTTGCTCATGAAGGTGCCCAGGTGATGGTCGGTGCCGCGCAGCCGCGTCGCCGGCAGCGGGTGGACGTTGACCACGTCGTAGTCCATCGCGTCGTAGCTGCGGCCGAGCGTCTGCAGGAACGGCTTGTCCACGAACGCCTCCTGGCCGGCGATCAGGTGCCGCCGCTCGCCCGGGTGGTCGGCCCCGCGCACCACGGCGATCAAACAGTCCAGCCATTCGTTCACCTCGTCCACCATCGGGCCCTCGGCGGCGGACACGCGGCCGCCCGGTTCGTTGCAGATCTCGTAGATCACGTTGTCGTAGCGGCGGGTCTCCTCGACGATGCGGCGCACGTGCGCGCGCTGGCGCTCGAACAGGGCCGAGTGGCGGATGCTCAGGTACTCGGGGGCCGGGCAGGCCGGGAGCCCGTTGACGTTGTTTTCGGCGTGCAGCGGGTTCAGCCGCCACACCGGGTCGCCGTAGGTGTTGCTGAGCAGCACCACCTCGACCACCACGCCCAGATCGTCCGCAAGAGCGATGAAGCGGTGCAGGCGCTCGTAGAACTCGGGATCGTCGCGGTCCAGGTCGAAGCGAGGCTCCCCGTCCAGCGCGAAGCCGGGACCGGTGCGCGCGTACGGGGCCAGGTAGTCGGGGCTGGCCGGCTTGCAGGTCGAGGCCGGGTTGATCGGGGTCTGCAGCTCGCGGAACAGCGTGAACAGCCGCGTCAGCGTCATGCCGTTGGCGGCGGCGTCGCGCAGATAGCGCTCGAAGCGGAACGGCCGGTTGAGCACGGCGCCGTAGTGCTCGGTCGCGGTCAGCAGGACCAGCGGGCGGCCGCGGAACTCGAACAGCTTGGGGTTGTCGGGATGGATCCGTACCGGTGCCATGATTGGTGCAGCTTACTCCGGGGCAGCCGCGAACGGTGAACATCGCGGGCGCCTCGGGGTCCATACTTGCGGCGATGGAGCGACCGGCGGTGGCCAGACCCGCGGTGTCCAGCATGCAGAACGCCGGGGTGAAGCGCGTGGTGCGGCTGCGCCGCCGGCGGGCGCGGGACCGCGAGCGGGCGTTCCTGATCGAGGGCTACCGGGAGCTGCTGCGCGCCGTGGAGGCGGGGCTGCCGCTGGAGTCCGTCTACCACTGTCCCGCGTTCTATCTGGGCAGCAACGAGCAGGCGGTGCTCGACCGCGCCTGCCGGGAATGCGGCGCCGAGCTGGTCCCCACCGACGACGCGGTGTTCGCCAAGCTGTCCTACCGGGACCGGCCGGACGGGCTCCTGGCGGTGGCGCCGATGCCGGAATGGACGCTTCAACGCCTGCCGGCGCCGCCGGCCGATCCGCTGTACGTGGTCGCCACCGCGATCGAAAAGCCGGGCAACCTGGGCACCCTGCTGCGCACCGCCGACGCGGTGGGCGCCGCCGCGCTGATCGTCTGCGACCCGGTGACCGACCTGTTCAATCCCAACGTCGTGCGCGCCAGCGTGGGCACGCTGTTCACGGTGCCGGCGGCGCAGGCGGACGCCGAAGTCACGCGCCGCTGGCTGGCCGCACGCGGGGTGCGTACGGTCGTCACCACGCCGGCCGCCGAGCGCTGCTACACCGACCACGACCTCACCGGACCCGTCGCCGTGGTCCTGGGCAACGAGCAGTTCGGGCTGGACGAGGCGTGGCTGAGCGGCGCTGACGCTGCCGTGTCGATCCCGATGCTGGGCCGCGCCGACTCGGTCAACGTCGCCATGGCGGGCGCGGCGCTGCTGTTCGAGGCGCTGCGCCAGCGGCGTCAGGCGGCAGCGGGCCGATGAGCTAAGCTGTGGCCATGGCGAACGAACGACCCAACATCGTCCTGATCCTGACCGACCAGCAACGCGGCGATGCCCTGGGCATTGAGGGCCACCCGGTGCTGCAGACGCCGAACCTGGACTGGCTGGCCGCCACGGGGGCGCGCTTCACCCGGGCGTATTCCGAGTGCCCGAGCTGCGTGCCGGCGCGCCGCACCATGATGAGCGGCACGGCGCCGGCCGCCAACGGCGCGGTCGGCATGGGCGCGGACCCCGATTGGGCGCCGCCGCACCTGCTGGCAGGCGAGCTGACCGCCGCCGGCTACCAGACCGAGATGATCGGCAAGAGCCACGTGCGCGGGCGCGGCTCGAGCCTCTGGCGCTACGGCTTCGAGCATGCGGAGATCGCAGACAGCAGCAACAGCGGCGCCTACGCCGAGTGGCTGGCCGACCGCGGCGTGCGCGACCAGCACGCCGGCTACGCGCACGGAATCTCCTCCAACGCCTGGGTGGGCCGGCCTCATCACCTGCCCGAGGAGCTGCTGCACACGTTCTGGGTGGTCGACCGGGCCATCCACTTCCTGGAGCACCGCGACGATTCGCAGCCGTTCTTCCTCAACCTGTCGTTCATCGACCCGCATCCGCCGTTCACGCCGCCGCGCCACTACTACGACCGCTACATCGACCGCGACCTGCCGGCGCCGCCGGTGGGCGACTGGGCGCTGGACATGCCGGGCGGGCCGGTGCCGCGCAAGGGCATCAATCCCAACGCCTGGTACATCGACCTGGACGAGCACGACCGGCGCTGCAGCCAGGCGGCCTACTACGGGATGATCAACTTCATCGACGACCAGATCGGCCGGCTGCTGCAGGTGATGAAGACGGAGCTGGCCGACACGGTGTTCCTGTTCACCGCCGACCACGGCGAGATGCTCGGCGACCACCACATGTTCCGCAAGTGCTGGCCGTACGAGGGGTCGGCGCGGGTTCCGTTCATCGTCAGCGGCCCGCAGCGCGATCCGCTGTGCTCCGGCGTGGTGTCGCCGGCGGCGGTCGGCCTGCAGGATCTGATGCCCACCATCCTGGACATCGCCGGTGCGCCGATCCCGGACTCGGTGACCGGCAGGAGCCTGCTGCCGGTCATGCGCGGTGAGGCGCCGACCGTGCGCGAGTACCTGCACGGCGAGCACGCCGGCCAGTACGACTACGAGCTGGGCAACCACTACCTGACCGACGGCCACCGCAAGTACATCTGGTACTCGCAGACGGGGAGGGAGCATCTGTTCGATCTGGACGAGGATCCTGCCGAGCTTCACAACCTGGCACCCGCCGCCGGCGCCGAGCTGGACCGGTGGCGATCGCGCCTGGTCGACGTGCTGCGCGGCCGGCCCGAGGGGTTCGTCCGGGACGGCGAGCTGGTCACCGGGCGCCCGCACGACCTGTTCATCCCCGGCTACGACCCCACGAAGCTCTATCCGTACCTCTGAGCGTCGATGGCGAAGGACGAGAAGCCGACGGACGACAGTCGCGCGCGCCTCGGCACGGCGCTCGAGCGGCTCGCTTCCGGCCGGTTCGTGATCACCGCGGAACAGGCGCAGGCCGGCCAGGCGCGCGCTTACCGGCGGATGGTGGACCGCGGTCTGATCGACGCGGTGACGCTGCCGGACCTTCCGCTGGTCGGTCGCTTCCGGGATCTGCTGGCGCGGCGCCGGCCGGCCGCGCGCGGTCCACGCGAGCCGCTGGAGCGGCGCATCGCCGGGGCGCTGTCGAAGAGCGCCGAGCCGGTGTTCACCGTGTCGGCTAGCCTGCGGACCGCCGGCATGGTGGCGCGGCGCGTGGCGGCAGCGCGCGCCGGCGGTGCGGTGGCGCTGCTGGTGCTCTCCGGCGGCGGGCTGGTGCGCCGGCTGTTCGGGATCGTCAAGCTGGGATGGCTGCTGCCGCAGAACTCGTTCCGCATCCTGCGCACGATCCGGCGTGCGTTTCCCGATCAGCCGCTCTGGGCGGTGGAGAACCCGATCCTGCCGGGGCCGGCCGCACGCGCGCGCCGCATGCAGGGCAAGGTCGCCGTCGGCGCCGAGGCGATTCTGACGCAACCCCCTTTCCTGTGGGGCCGGTTCACGCGCTGGCTGGCCGAGGTCGAGCAGCTCGGGGTGAAGGTCCCGATTATCTGCGGTGTGCCGATCATCACCTCGCCGCTGTCGCTGCGCACGTGGCTGTTCCTGGTCGGCTTTACCGGGTCACATGCGGAGACCGATGCCTTGCTCGAACGACTGCGCCAGGCCGAAGCCCGCGGCGAGGCGGCCGAGGAGGGGATGCGCTATACCGTCGAGCTGCTGCAGCGGCTGCGCGCTACTCCCGGAGTGGCCGGCGTGCACATGATGCCGATCTTCGCGTGGCGGCGGATGGAGCGGGTCCTCACGGCTTCCGGCCTGGGGCCGGCGGACCGGCTGGTCGCGGACGGGCATAGTCAGATGGGCAAGAGATGACGATTCCTACCATATTCGAGACCTGCCGCCCGCGCGCGGATGTCCTGACCGGTAGCGTTACTGAGGCCGACTTCGCGGCCGACCTCGCGCAGGTCATCGCCGGCCGCGCCAGCGCGGAGTACCGCGACGCCTCTCGGTTCTTCGCCAACACCTACCCCACGCGCGGCCTCAGGAATCTGCTCGCCAACGTGTGCCGTCGGTTGAGCGGCGCCGGTGGCGAGGCGGCGGCGATCTTCCGCCTCGATACCTCCTACGGTGGCGGCAAGACCCATGGACTGATCGCCCTGGTCCATGCCGTGCGCGGCTTGCCGGATGGGTCGGACATCGCGGAGTTCGTCGACCCGAGCCTGCTGCCTCCGGGGGCCGTGCGGGTCGCCGGGTTCGACGGCGAGAACGCGGATCCCGCCAACGGCCGGGCGATGGGCGACGGCGTTCTGGCCCATACGCCGTGGGGCGAGATCGCCTATGCGCTCGCCGGCAAGGCCGGCTACGAACGGGTTCGCAGGAGCGACGAACAGGGCATCGCGCCCGGTGCCGAAACCCTGCGCGAGCTGTTCGGCGGAGAGCCGACCCTGATCCTGCTCGACGAGCTGTCGGTCTATCTGCGCAAGGTGCAGCGCCTCGACGCCGCCCGCGATCAGTTGACCGCGTTCCTGACCTCGTTGTTCAAAGCGGTGGAAGGGGCGCCGCACGCGGCGCTGGTCTACACCCTGGCGATTGGCAAGGATGGCCGCGCCACCGATGCCTACAGCGAGGAGAACCAGTTCATCGGCGACCGGATGGCGGAGGCGGAGAGCGTGTCCGCGCGCAAGGCCACGCTGCTCAACCCCACCGAAGAGGACGAGACCGTCCAGGTACTGCTCCGGCGCCTGTTCGAGACCGTCGACCGCGCTTCGCTTCCCGCGGTGGTCGACACCTACCAGGAGTTGTGGACCGCGCATGGAGACGCGCTGGCCCGGGACGCCGCGCATCCGCAAAGCGCGGAGACCTTCCGTGCGAGCTATCCGTTGCATCCGGAGGTGCTGGCAACGCTCACCGGCAAGACCGCGACGCTCGGCAATTTCCAGCGCGTGCGGGGCATGCTGCGCCTGCTGGCCCGTACGATCTCCCACCTCTGGCAGGTGCAGCCGGCAGACGCGACGGCGATCCATCTCCACCATATCGACCCGGGCGACGAACCGATTCGCCAGGAGATCGTTACCCGTCTCGGCCAGACCGCCTATGTGCCGGCGATCACCAACGACATCGCCGCCGGTCGGTTGGAGGGCAAGGCGCTGGCGCAGGAGATCGACGCCGCCCAGCACGGCGGCATGCCGCCCTACGCCGCCTATGTGGCGCGCACGATCTTCATGCACACCCTTGCCTTCAACGATCCGCTGAAGGGGCTTTCGGCCGAACGGCTGCGCTATTCGGTGTTGGGGCCGGCGACCGACATCAGCTTCATCGAACAGGCGCGCAAGCGGTTCATCACCGACTCGGCCTATCTCGACGACCGGCCGCGCGCTCCGATGCGGTTCCTCGCCGAAGCGAATCTGAGCCAAATCATTCGTCGCGAAGAGCAGCACGTGGACGCCGGCGACGCGCGCGCGGAGCTCAACGACCGTATCCGGCGCATATTCGCGGGAAGAACCTTCGAGGCGATCCCCTTTCCCGGCGGACCGTTCGACGTGCCGGACGAGGTCGGCGACGGTCGCCCCAGGCTGATCGTGCTCGCCTATGACGGCGTGGTGATCGGCGCCGCCGTCGAGAGCGTTCCCGACCTGGTCGCGCGCATCTATTCACGCCGCGGGACGGAGGGAGCGGCGCTGCGGGCGCTGCGCAACAACCTGGTGTTCGTGGTGGCGGATGACGCGCGCAAGGAGGAGATGCGGCGCGCCGCGGTGCGGCGGTTGGCTCTTCGTGCGTTGCAGCAGGCGGAGCGAATGGCGGACCTGGCCGAGCATCAGCAGGCGAAGATCCGCGAGCTGGAGTCGCGTTCCGAACATGCGCTGGCCATCGCCATCCAGCAATGCTACCGGCACATCTTCTATCCCTCGCGCAACCGGGTGGAAACGAGCGGCGTCGATCTGGCCCATTCGGCGATCGACTTGCACGCCGCGTCGGATCAGCCTGGCGCCGGCCAGCAGCAAGTGGTGCGGGCGTTGCGCGATCTCAGGAAGCTGCGGCTGGCCGAGGACGAGCCGGATTCGCCGGCCTACGTACGCGACCGCACGCCGCTCAAGAAGGGCCAGATGACCACCCTCGCGCTGCGCGAGGAATTCCGCCGCGATCCGGCGCTGCCCATCCTGAGCGGGGACGATATCTTCATTCGGGGCATCCGGCGCGGGGTTGAGCAGGGCGACTACATCTACCGGCGCGGTGAGTTGCTGTGCGGTCAGGACGACCCGGCGGTGAGCATCATGATCGACGAGCAGGCCGTGGTCCTGACCATGGCCTACGCCAGGAACAAGGGCATCTGGCCGCGCCCTGCACCGGACGCGCAGGATGGTGGGCGCAAGCCGGCTGTTATTCGCGAGTTGCCGGGGCTGCAGCCCAAAGGTACAAGCGATCCGCCGCCGCGTCCGGCGTCCGGTTCGGTCACCGCCGAGGGAGTGCTCAGGGACGCTCTGGTGCAACTCTGGGAGCAGGCGCGGGCGCAGCGTATCGACAAGGTCGGCATGCTATCGATCCGCATGTTCGAGGCGGGCGACGCCTTTCGGCTGCTCGGCGCCATCGGCGCGGTGTCCGGGGCGACCAAGGTCGTTACGATCACGGGAGGCTACGAAATCCGCGAAGGCGGTTCGTTCGAACTGGAGTTCACGGGCCCGGTGGCGGATGCGCAGCCGGTAAAGGAGTTTCTCGATCCGCAACTTCGCGACGCCAACTCGCAGAACCTGGAGGTGGGGTTCGCGTTGACGTTCGAGGATGGTCTGTCGATGCAGAGCGACGCCGCGGAGAAGCTCACCGACCGCCTGGCACGGTTCGCGAGCGGGGCGGCCTACGTGTCGGCCACCGCGGAGGCGGCGGCGTAGTGGCGCATGCGGCGCGAATCACCCGGATCGAGACGCCGGAGTCGGCTCCCCGGTATGAGCTGCGCGTGCGCCGTCACGGGCCGGCGGACACGGAATACGCGATCTGGCAGATGCCGGCGGCGGCGACGCCGTCCGTGACGTCGGCGTTGCGCATCGCGCGGCTCCGCGGCCCCAATCTGGACCTCATCGAGCATCGCGTGCTGCGCCGGCTTGCGCAATCCGGGGTCAGGCTCGGTCCACGCGCCGGCGACGGAAACGACGGCTATACTCTCACGGAGGAGACCGCCCTGATGCTGGGCTTGCTGTTCCGCGCCCTTGCGCCGATGCGCAACCGCGCCAATATGCGGGCGGTAGTCGAGGGCATCGAGAGCATGCAGCACGAGGAAGCGGCCTACTGGGCAGGGATGGCGATCCATCGCAAGCGTCCGCGCCGCGTGCTGACGGCCCTGCGCATCCTGCTGACCGATGCTCCCCGCTCCGGCGGCGCATGAAATGCGCATAGAGCAGGAGTGGGAAGGATACGTCGTCGACATCGGCCTCTCGGAGTTCGTGGCGCGGCTGGTCGACCTGACGGCGGGCTCCTCGCATGAAGAGGAAGAAGCGATCATTCGTCTGGCTCAGGTCTCGGACCACGATGCCGCGAGACTGCACCTCGGAAGTATCTTCCGCTGGGTGATCGGGTACGAAACCTCCGCGGTAGAATCGGAGAAGTGGGTCTCCTGGATCGTGTTCCGCGACCTTCCCAAGGTGACCAAAACGGACCTGCGGGAAGGCAAGGCATGGGCGCGTAGAGTCCTCGAGTCATTTGATGCATGACGACGGAGACTTGGTCTGCGTGGGCTCCCGGCGGCTGCTTCCAGCCGTCGCGGGCATGCATAGATCACGGCGCTCACCAGCGATTGCCGCCGAGTTCGCCCCGGCCCCAGAGATCGCCGAGACTGTAATCGTCCAGCCAAGCGGTCAATCTCGCACCGTTGAGCCGCTCGAACCGCGATTCGCCATTCTCCTGCTCGCAGACTACAACGCTCGACGGACAATCCGACAGCGCGTCAACCAGCATGCGCGAGTGGGTCGTGACTACGATCTGTGTACGCTGAGAGGCGTCAACAAGCAACTGCGCAACATGTGCGACCACGTCAGGATGAAGGCCGAGCTCCGGCTCCTCGATTGCGACCAAGGATGGCGGCTCGGGATGCAACAGAATGGCCAGCAGGCAAAGATAGCGGAGGGTCCCATCCGATAGCCGGGTAGCGGGAATCTGGCGCCCATTCCGTTCCTCAAGAAAAACGGATACCGTCCCACCCTTCACTTCGCAGGTGAAGTCGACAATGCCGTCAAAGAGTTCTTGCAACGTCTCGACGAGATCTCGCTTGTGCTTGCCGCGAAACCCCGAGAGTACCAGCGCCGCATTCTCGCCACTCTCAAGCAAGAAGTCGGCGCGGTCGTGCGCACTCTGGTTCCGGCGCAGTGTCGCCGAAGGACCGAACGACCAGTCCCGATAGAGGCGGATTTGCTCGTACTGCTCCTGCAGGCAGTGCAGTGCGGGATAACGCGACGCATCGCGAAGCTGCGACAAAACGGACTGCTCCGGTTTTGCCCTCTCACGAGGGCCGCCAACGGCGCGCCCGTTGTCTCCGACGGACCATTCATCTCCGAAGCTGACATCACGTCCACCATCAAGTGGGCACACGGTAAAGGTGTGGCGTCCTCCTTGAAGTCGATAGGTGAACTCGGATTCCTGCCGAGTGGACGCTCCTCCCGCATATTCAATCCGTTCGTCCGTGACCTCGAAGCGTCCGCCGTGGTCCACGAATTGCAACTCGTGACACACATGACGCTGGCCATGCGGATCTTCGACGATGGCCTCCAAGCTTGCCTTGTCCGGTGCCGCATCGCCCTTCCACAGCCATTCCCACACTCCTCCGCCTCGCTTTACCGGCTCCGCGATCTCACGCGGCGCCGCCCGCAGCAACGCCAGCACTTCGAGCAGGTTGGACTTTCCCGAGCCGTTCGGGCCGATGAGGACGTTCAGCCGTTCCATCGGCAGATCGATACCGTGTGGTCCGAAGGACAAGACACCCGAGATTTTCAGTCTATGAAGCAGCATGCCGGTCCCCCCTGATCGTCGCCGGCGATGCCGCGTTTGCCGCTGCGTTCGCACACCGGTGGCAGGTGTTGGGCTTCGGCGCCGTCGTTGTGGCGCTTCGCGCACTCTTCGGCGATGATCGCTTCCGCGACGGAGTGGGCGCGTGTCGCGTCACCATTCGATCCGGCCTTTACCAGCGAAACGAGGAGGTCGCTCCGTGCCATGACAGTTACCCCCGTGTCCCGTGCCTCTCCAGGTCGGAGCGCATCTTGGCTCATGGTATGCGGGCCGGGGCTGATGGTATGCGGGCCGGGGCTGAGCGTCCACCGCGGAAGGCCGCGTCCGGCGCCTAACGAGGGTGTCGAAGGTGTTCCACGGGTCCGTTGCATCATCTCATATGATGTCATATCGTTGAGGATGTGCGCTTTGTGCTGGACACCTGTGTTGTCGTTGCCGGTCTAAGCAGTCCGACCGGAGCCTCGGCTGCGTTGATTGATGGAGCCCTGGCCCGCGAGTGCACGCTACTACTTTCCGTGGCGCTGGCGCTGGAATACGAGGCGGTATGCCGAGACCCGTCGCAGCGGATCGTCTCGGGTCTCAGCGATGCGGGCCTACCGGCGTCCTTGAAGGCGGCGGTAGCCGAGATCAGCGAGGAAGAGGGTACGAGCATCAATCAGTTGGTTACGACGGCAGTCGCTGAAAAGAACTCGGCCATGAAGACGGCCGAGTTCTTCGCCGCCCGTAGCGCCAAGGGCGACATCGAGGCGGCGCGCCGCCTGCTTCGACGAGATGGGGGCCAACCGCCGGGTTCCCATGACCGATTGCCGTAGCGAATTGAACTCTCGCTCATCCGAATGAGCCTGGAAGGTCTCTGTTTCGTACATGGGATACACGTCTGATACGCGTCTGATCGAGCGCTGGCTGCCTATCGCGGCTCTTGGAGAAGAGAGTATCCGCGAACGGCGTTCCATGACGGCTCTACCTCCGATCTATTATCTCCACGTTTGGTGGGCGCGGCGGCCGTTGGTGGCGTCGCGGGCGGCGATCCTCGCGTCACTGTTACCCGCTGATGCCGATCGGGAGAAGTTTCTCCATGTGCTCGGTATCCATGGGGACCCGGTTGCCGCCAAGAAGCGGATAGCGATTGCCAATCGAACGGGGGAGCGTTTGGGCGCTGATGCCTACGGGTATTCGCGGGCGTTTGGGTACACGCCGGATAGTGGGGAAAGGAATTGGTTGGCGGAACATTCGGTGCGTGGAGTTACCGTTCTCGATCCGACTGCGGGAGGCGGTAGTGTGCCGTTCGAGGCAGTGCGTCTTGGGCTAGAAACGCTGGCGAACGACTTGAACCCGGTCGCAGCGCTGATTGAGCGCGCGACGGTTGAATGGCCTGGCAAACACGGTGTGGCGATCAAGGCGCTCGTCGAAGAAATAGGGGCCCAGTTCACAACGATCATCCGCAAGCGCCTCGCGGGCGTTTTTCCGGATGAACCTCAGGACGGTACCCGGCCGGACGGGTATCTCTGGGCGCGCACGATCAAATGCCCGTATTGCGACGGGTTGGTGCCGCTGTCGCCCCACTGGCGGCTGGCATCGGATGGGACCGGGGTGCGGCTGAAGCCTCATCTTGCCATGGGGCCGGGGACGGAGGGGCGGGTCTGCTCGTTCAAGATCGTCACGTCTGCCAAGGAGCAATCGGCGGCTACAGTGGCGCGCGGTGACGGGACCTGCCCCTATTCCGATTGTGGACGGGTGATAGACGGCGACGAGATCAAGGCGCAGGCGCAGGCCGGACGTATGGGGGAGCAGCTCTTCACGGTGGTCTACAAGGAACGGGTGCTCACTACGACCAAGACTGGGCGCACGCGCGAGAAGTGGGTGCGGGGCTATCGGGCGACGCGGCCCGAGGACGAAAACAGCACGGAGATCCAGGCGCGGCTGGCCGAGAAACTGCCGGAGTGGGAAGCCTTCGACATCGTGCCGAGCGAGCGTATTCCCGATGGCAACAAGACTAGCGAGCCTCAACGCTACGGGATGCGGTTGTGGTGTGATTTGTTTTCACCTCGCCAACTCCTCTGCCATGGCACGAGTGTCGAGGTGTTTCGTGAAATGCTGGACGGCGATCGAGCAGCCGGTAAGCTGACCGAGGTTCGCCAGGCGGCGTACGGGTACCTGGCGTTATCCCTCGACAAGCTGTTGAACTACAACTCGCGTATGTCAGTGTGGATGCCAACCCGAGAGGTGGTTGCCAACACCTTCAACCGGCACGATTTCGCGTTCTGCTGGTCACACGCCGAGATGGCTCCGCTCGTCGTAGGCTTGGGTTTCGACTGGGCTATCGAACAGACGGCCAAGTGCATCGGTGAGCTGATCGCGCTTGTGCGCCCCGAGGCGGACCGCAATGCAGGGACCCTGTTCGCCGACGCCAGCGTGGGAACGACCTCACCACCACCTGTAACGATCACCTGCAAGCCGGGCGACAGCCTCGACCACATCGCGGATGGCAGCATCGACCTGGTGGTCATGGATCCGCCCTATTACGACAACGTCATGTACGCCGAGCTGTCGGACTTCTTCTACGTCTGGCTCAAGCGTACGGCCGGGCACGTCTTTCCCGAGCTTTTCCGCCGTCACCTGACCGACAAGGACAACGAAGCCGTGGCCAATCCGGCGCGCTTTCGGGGGCAGAAGGGAGCGCGAGCGCTGGCGGGGCGGGACTATCAGGAACGCATGGCGTCCATCTTCGCCGAGTGCCGCCGGACGCTGAAAGCCGACGGAGTGATGACGCTGATGTTCACCCACAAGGCGACCGGCGCCTGGGATGCGCTCACCAAGGGCCTGATGGAAGCGGGCTTCGTCATCACCGCGTCCTGGCCGATCAATACCGAGGCCGAGGGCAGCTTGCACATCAAGGACAAGGCGGCGGCCAACAGCACCATCTTCCTGGTGTGCCGCCCGCGCGCCGAGGACGCGCGGGCCGAACAGGACCGGTATTGGGAGGATGTCGAGCCCCGGGTCGCCCGCGCGGTGCGGGAGCGGGTCGAGGAGTTCCAGGCCGCTGGCCTTGCCCGGGTCGATCTCTACCTCGCTTCGTTCGGGCCGGCGCTGGAGGAGTTCTCCCGCCATTGGCCATTGCGGCGCGGCACACCGCGTGAGAAACCCAAGCAACGCCGCCGGGCGCAACTGACGTTGTACGAGGAGGAATGGGATCCCTACGCGGCGACGCCGGAGGATGCCCTCGACGTGGCTCGCCGTGAGGTGAAACGGTGGCGGCTGGAGCAGTTGACGCATCTCAAGGCCGACGCGGACCTCGATCCCGCCACGGCGTTCTTCGTGCTGGCATGGGACGCTTTCGGTGCGCCGGTGTTCCCCTATGACGAAGCGCTCAGACTGGCCCGCGCGGTCGGTATCGACTTGGACCGCGACATCGTCGGGCGTCTTGCGCAAAAGAAGGGCAGCGACCTCCGTCTCTGGGACAGCGCGCACCGCGCCGCCACCGGGGCGCTGGGGCCGGTCGATGGTTCGCGGGGGATGATCGACGCCATTCACCACGCCGCCAACCGGGCGCGCATGCAGTCTCTTGCCGCCGCTCAAGAGATGCTCGGTGAGGCGCTGGTGGAGCATGATCCACGTTTCTTCGCGGCGCTCGAGGCCGTTATGGAAGTGCTCCCCATATCGCAGACTTTCACCGGGATAGTGCTTGCCGGCGATGCCGAGGCTGCCGGCAACGACCTGGAGGCGCTCTACAACCTGTATCGCCTCGCGTATCGCGACCGGATCGATGAACCCCAACAGTTCAGGTTGTGGCAGGATGATGGCGCCTGAGCATGCTCACCGACCGCACCTGGAAGCTCAAGTACACCCCCGACGACGGTGACCTCGTCCGGCTGTTCTATGTGCCGGCGCTGGAGGATGCCGAGCGCTACGACCGGCTGACCGGCTATTTCAACGCCGGCGCGCTGGCCCTGGCGGCGCGCGGCATCGAAGGCTTGGTGCGCAACGGCGGCCACATGCGGCTGGTGGTGGGTTGTACCCTCGACCCAGCCGAGATCGCGGCAATCGAACGAGGAGAGCGGATGCGCGATCTGGTCGAACGACGCCTGGCCGGCGTGCCGCTTGCGCCCCCCGATGCCGGCGCCGCCGGCGCCCTCGAACTGCTCGCCTGGATGATCGCCCGCGGTCATCTCACCGTGAAGGTGGCAGTCCCATGCGCCGTCGACCGCACGCCGATCCCCAGTCACGGAATCTTCCACGAGAAGGCGGGCATCATTCAGGACCGCACCGGCGACCGGATCGCCTGGAACGGCAGCCTCAACGAGACCCCTGCCGGCTGGCAGCACAACTGGGAAAGCATCAACGTCTACACGAGCTGGGGAGCGGAGCCGGAGCGCGTGAGCCGCGAAGAGGAGAACTTCGTGCGGCTCTGGGCCGGCCGCGCCCGGCGGGTGATCGTGCTTGATGTCCCGGAGGCGGCGCGCCGCGACCTGATGCGCTTCATGCCCACCGGCGATCTGCCCGCGCGCCTGCAGGAGGGGGAAGCCGTTCCGAGCGAGCAAGCCACGGTCGTCGCGGAGCAGGAGCTTCCGGCGGTCATCGATCGGCGGGGCCTGGTATGGACCTTCATCAGGGAGGCGCCCGGTCTGAGCCCGGGCGCCTCCCGCGTCGGCGAAGCGACGGCGGCGGTGACGCCGTGGCCGCATCAGGTGCGGGCGTTCGAGCGCCTCTACGCCCAGTGGCCGCCGAAACTCCTGATCGCCGATGAGGTCGGACTCGGCAAGACGATCCAGGCGGGAATGCTGCTGCGGCAAGCGTGGCTGGCGGGGCGGGCGCGGCGGATTCTGATCCTGGCTCCCAAGGCGGTGCTCGGCCAGTGGCAGATCGAGCTGCGCGAGAAGTTCAATCTCAATTGGCCGATCTACGACGGCCGCAAGCTGATCCGGTACCCCTCGCCGGCGCTGCGCGGGCGCCATGAGCGCGAGGTCGACCCTCGGGAGTGGCACCGCGAACCGGTCGTGATCGCGTCCAGTCATCTGCTGCGCCGGCGCGATCGGGCGGAGGTGCTGCTGCAGGACGCCGAGCCGTGGGACCTGGTGGTGCTCGACGAAGCCCATCACGCTCGCCGGCGCGCGGCAGGGTCAGCCAGCGAAGGCGGGCCGAACGCGCTGCTGCGCCTGATGCGGGAGCTCAAGGAGCGTACCGAGGGCCTGGTATTGCTCACCGCGACGCCCATGCAGGTGCATCCCGTCGAAGTATGGGATCTGTTGAGCCTGCTGGGGCTGCCGCCGGAGTGGACGGCGCAGGCGTTTCTCACGTTCTTCGACGATCTCGCCCAGCCGAACCCGTCGCCGGAGGCGCTGGACCGCATGGCGCGGCTGTTCCAGGCGGTCGAACGCGAGTATGGAGCCGCTGGCAAAGAGGACACCGCGCGCATTAGCGGACTTTCGCCGCTGAAGACCAACAAGATGCTCCGTGCCCTGCGCGACGAGGCCGGTATTCCACGCCGGCGGTTGGAGACTGCCGAACGCCGTGCCGCCCTGGACGTGATGCGCGCATACACGCCGATTCGGCATCTCATCTCACGCCATACCCGCGCGCTCCTGCGGCGCTACTTCGACGCGGGAATGCTTTCGACCCCGATCGCACAACGACAGGTCGACGATCGCTTCATCGAGATGACGGAGGCGGAGCGAGACCTGTACTCGGCGGTCGAAGGGTACATCGCGAGCACTTACAACCAGGCGGCGGCTGCCGAGCGGTCGGCGGTCGGGTTCGTGATGACGATCTACCGGCGGCGGCTTGCCAGCAGTTTCCGGGCGCTGTGCGCCACCCTGGAGCGGCATCTGGAGGCGATCGAGAGCGGCGACCGCGCGCACCTGTCCGGCCTCGACGAAGATGCGCCCGACGACGAGACGGCGGACGAATTGCTCGACGCCGACGAGATTGCGGAGCGCGAGCGGCAGGCCCTGGATGCGGAGGAACGGGCCGACATCGAGCATCTGCTCGCCCGCGTGCGGCTGTTGCCGCCGGACAGCAAGTGCTCGCACCTGACGGAAGTCCTCGCTCAACTACGCCGGGACGGCTACCGCCAGGCGATGGTCTTTACCCAATACACCGATACGATGGACTTCCTGCGCGATGAACTGAGCAGCGGCGGCGACTGGCGGCTGATGTGCTTCTCGGGCCGCGGTGGAGAGGAGCCGTCCGCGGACGGCTCCTGGCGCGCCATCGGCAGAGACGACGCGAAACGCCGCTTCCGCGACCGCGAGGCCGACGTTCTGCTCTGCACCGACGCAGCCGCCGAGGGTCTGAACTTCCAGTTCTGCGGCGCGCTGATCAACTACGACATGCCCTGGAACCCGATGCGGGTCGAGCAGCGAATCGGCCGCATCGATCGCCTCGGCCAGGCCCATGCCACCATCCGCATCGTCAACCTGCACTACGAGGGCACGGTCGAGACCGATGTCTACCGCGTCCTCAGAAACCGCATCGGCCTGTTCGAGACGGTAGTGGGCCGCCTGCAGCCGATACTGGCCGAGTTGCCGCAAGCCATCGCCAAGGCGGTCCTTCCGGACAGCGCGCGGGACGCCGCGGGACGCGCCAACCTGGCCGATACGATCGAACGTCGCGCCCGCGAAGCCGAAACCGGCGGCTTCGAGATCGACGCCGTTTTGGGCGATGATCTCACCATGCCGGAGCAAGCGCCGTCGCCCGTCACGATGGACGACCTCGACCGGGTCATCGCCTCCTCCGACCTGATGCCCCCCGGCGCCGATGTGCAGCCGCTGGGGCACCGCGAATACGGCCTGCTCGCCCCCGGCATGCCCGAGCCGCTGCGGGTGACCACCGACCCCGCCTATTACGAAGAGAACGCCGAAAGCGTCGAGCTATGGTCCCCCGGCAATCCGCTGTTCAAGCCGCCGGAGTTCCTGCCACCCGCGGACCATTTGCCCCCGAGCCGCACCCTCAAGGAGATACTGAACCATTAGCGACGCCGGAGTATGCGCCGTTCATCCCTTCCGTGCGAGCGCAGCCCGTACCGGCAGCGGAGTCCCCCAGGCGGTCACGTGACTACACGCGCCGCGCCGCTTCTTGCTGTACCTGGAACCCGTAGTAGTCGATAATGGACACAGGGAAACCAGGAACGTGCCGATGGCAATCGACAGCCCCCCGCGGCCGTGGCGTTGCCCGGCGGGCCGCCCCAACAAGGGCCACGGGCCATGCCGTCAGCTCCCAGGTGCTCCACCGCGATGACGAATGAACCGGAGATCCGGCTTCGCTTCTCCGTATGGCGACCGGCGCGCCTCGACGGGACCTACCTGCACGTCACGCAGGGTGCAGGCGGCCCGGAACATTGTGCGCTCCTGGACGGATCGACGGTTCTGGAGCAGATGTACGCTTGGGATCCGGGGCCGTACGATTTTGCTCTGAGTTCGTCCGCCGCAGCGGCGCAACGGATCACCGACCGCCTGCTGCGACCGTTCGACGCGCATCACCCGCCGGAGGAACGACGCGTTCGCCGGTTCCTGCAAGCAATCACGGAGCTGCTTGACGATCCCGAGGTGCAGTCCGGTACCTACTGGTCCGACTGCGAGGACACGGTACCGGCGGGCGACACGGAATTGAACCTGCGCGTCAACGCCGCCCTCGGCGTGTTGCGCCACTTGCTGTGGATTGCACGGGTTTACGCCGATGTGCCCGCGGCCTCCGTACTGATCCGATGAGCCAGTACGTGCTGCGTTCTCCTGAAGATGCCGACGCGACGTTGGCGGGCCTGCTTCACCAGCGCTACGTGCCGGGAACGGGGACGCTTTCGTTACGGCTGGATATCCGCGAAGACGCGTGCTTCGGTACCGACGCCTGGGTTTCGGCGGGCCCGGTAACGCTCCATCCCGAAGCCGCCGACGCCTCGCAGGACGGGGGCGACGGCAAGGCTGCGGTGCAACGAGCCCTCAGCTACGGGTTCTTCGACTGGACTCTGCCTCCGCGGGATTGCTTGGAGCGGGAACTCACTGCGGCCCTGAAGAGTTCGGCTGACCGCAAGCCGACCGACAGAGACCTCGCGAGAATCCGAGAAGCGACCAAGGCTGTAGCTCACGCCGCACTGCGGTGCGGGTTGGCGTACCCCATGGTCGATGCGATGGCGCTGTCGCGGATGCCGTTCCGCAGGACGGTAAGCGTGGTGGCCGACACCTCCGCGGTGTTGCAGGGAGGGCTCGATTTTGTCGCGCTGCACCTCGCCCCTCCAGCGCGCATCACGATACCGGCAGTGGTACATATGGAGGTCCTCAACCTCATCGACCGGTACTTCACCCAGCGGCGCGCGGGCAAACATGGCCCGCGGATGCTCCTGGACCACGTGTCCAGCCAAGGCGGGCAGCGCGTCCTCCTCCGGCTCGAACGGGAGCATCAGCTCGAACGGTCGCGGCTCGGCGCAGATCCTCTGCGCGGCATCATCCAGCCCGACTCCGATGCTGAAGACAAGAGCCTCGGCCTGCAGCAGGTGCAACGGAGCTTCGCTGATCGTCTCATTCTGGAGACTGCCATCCAGCGCCGCGACCGGGTCGAACCGAACCACCCGGTCATGCTGATGACGGCGGATCAGGGGCTGGCGCGCATGGCGCTGGCCGAAGGTATCGAGCCCATTTTCTTCGATGCAAACGGGGTCTCGCATCTGTTCGGCACTATGCTGAGCGGCGTGACGTTCCGACCGTTCACCGATGGGCCTCGTACCCATGCGGTTGCGCTCACCCGCGTCCTGTGGGAGTTGGCCGTGGCTTTCGGTCGCGCGCGTGCGATCAGTGTCACTACCGGTGATGCGCTTGAAGTTGCCGCAATCGGCGAAGAGCTGTCGTGGCAGCCGTATCACTCGGCGGATGATCTGCTCTGGACGGCGGCGACCAGCCGGACTCCGGCAGAGGAACCGGCTCTATCCTTGGCTGGCGAGGTCGATGTCGACACGGATAGCTCTCCTTCCGTGGCGGAAACGAGGGCTCGATATGCTGGGTCGTACAGCTTCAGTCCGAACTCCCTGCTCAAGCTCATGGTGGCGGTCGCTGACACCGTGTTGTCCGACGCGGACGGAATGATGGCCGCGGGCGTTCGCTCCATGACGGCCTATGAGCAGTACCTTCGGTTCCTGCAGGCCGGCGGCTTCGCGACCCGGCACGACAGCCGGTTACAGGGAACGGAGTCGTTGACCTCGCTGCTGCAGAGCATGGCGGCATCCGCGTTCGACGACATGCGGGAACTGCTCGGGCAGGTGGCGTCGTTCGACCAGTTTCTGGGCCGGCTGAGCGTCGGAGTCTCCCTCACCAAGGAAGACTCGGGGGTGCGCAAAGTCGCTTTTGCGTCGTACTGCGCTCTGGCCGAAGTGTGCTGCGCCGGGGTGCGCTTCGCAGATTCCGGCATCTATGCGACGCCCGAGAACCCCACGTCCGACGAGTTCGCGGCGCAGGCATTTCAGGCGTACGACGCAGTAAGAAAAGGAGACGACTTCGCTCTCACCGGCGCTTGGTTGGAATACCTGGTGCAGCATCAGGGTATTCACCCGATGCGTGCTCGGCAACGCTTGGCCGAGGCGTATCAGGGAGGCTACGTGCGCCGATTCTTCGAGGGATCGACCCCTGAGACGCGGTACGAAAGCCGAACGCTCCATGTTCTGTACGTGGACGGCGGCGTTCCCGGCATGCGAAAGATCAATCTCTATCATGGCGATTTCCTGATGCCGGGACGTGCGGCGGGCAGTATCCGGCTGTCGAGGGGTGCACGGTGAGCCTGCGAGAGCGCATGAGCGGCACGGATTCGCAGGCCGGCAACCGGGACCGGTTCGAGAAGTATGGAGTGCTGGACAATCCGTTCCCCGCCGCGGGGCAGCCGGTCGGACACCCGCGCCGGGAAGATAAGGTGGACGAGCGCGTGGTCGATCATGTGCGTCAATTCGAGGCGGCCGGGCGCCCGTCACAGGTCGTGACGGTGGAGGGTACTCAGGGGGTGGGAAAGACGAACCTCCTGAACTACTACGAAGAGCAGTTCCGCGATTACTACCAGGAAGACGAAGGGTTCTACATCATCCGCTACTATCCTGATCCTGAACCGACGTTCGACTCACTGCTACGGAAGGTGTTTCAGAACCTGGACGAGGGTCACTTCGCGGCAATAGGCCGGAAGCTCGCAGCAAGCGATGTTGACGTACGCAACCAGGCGAAGGAGATCGCGCGCGGCTACGAGGTCAGGATCGTGCTGAACAGCCTGGAGCGAGCCGGAGCGGATGAGAAGCTGATCCCGGAGTGCGCGCGGCTGGCGTTGGAGTGGTTCGTGGGCCTGCGGCTGTTGAAGCGCCACCGTGAGGTTCTGGGCGTGAGCTTTCGCCTGGATACCGTCGAATCACGTACTCAGGCGCTCCGAGACATCGTGTATGTGAGCGAGGACTTGGGCTTGTTGAAGGGTATTCTTCTTCTCCTTGACGAATTGGAAAAGCAGGACTACTCGCTGAGCAAGACCCCGGTGCTGCGCTTCCTGTCGGCCATTCGGGCACTGATCGATGCCTTGCCGAGATGCCTGTTCCTGATGCTGGCGATGACTCCGCAGGCGCGTCTCAGATACTTCGCAATGCTGCCGGCGTTCGCAGGGAGACTACAGGACCGGATCGAGTTGAAGTCGCTCGGCGACACGTCGGACGCGCAGGAGCTCAGCGCTTTCTACTTGCGGCACGCGCGGGAAGCGGCACGCTCGCGTCCGCAGATGAGAGATGTCGAGCCGGGCGCCATGCCGTTCCCGCCCGACGACCGGATAGCCGGCCTGTTTGAGGAGTTGCGTCGGCAATCGGAGGAGCGCGGCACTGAAGGCGTAACGCAGCGCGATTTCCTGCACCGCCTGCATGAAGAGTGGGAGCGTACGGCGTAATCCAGCCGGCTCCGGAGGATCACCGGACGCCCAGGCGCTCCAGCTCGTCGTCGATGGTGGCGGCGATGGCTTCGAAGGGGACCGCGCCGGTCAGCGGGCGTCCGTTCACGAACAGCGCCGGCGTGCCCGACACCCCCGCCGCGGCTCCGGCGCGGATGTCGTTTCGCACCGTCTCGTCGTGCCGCCCGGAGTCGAGGCATGCGTCGAACGCCCGGCGGTCCAGTCCGATCCGGCCGGCCTTGTCCTTGAGATCGGGCACCGACAAGGTGGCCTGCTCGGCGAACATCAGGTCGTGCAGCTCCCAGAACATCCCCTGTTCGCCGGCGCAGAGCGATGCCTCGGCGGCTTTCTGTGCGTCGGCATGGATGTTGGCCAGCGGGTAGTGGCGGTAGACGATCCGCAGCTTGTCGCCGTACTCCCGTTTGGCGCGCTGCAGGGCCGGCTGGACCCTGGCGCAGTACGGGCACTCGAAGTCCGAGAACTCGACGATGGTCACCGGCGCACCCTGGGGTCCGAGGGTTGCGAAGCCGTCGGCGGCCACGTCCACGCGAAACGGCTCGAGTCGATATTCGACCGCGAACCGTCGTTCCAGCACGGTGAGAAACTCGGCCTCGGCGCGCTGCTCCGCCTGCTGCCGCAGGAACGCGCGGATCTGACCCGCTACCTCCGCCAGCGCGTACGGGATGCGGCTTCGGTTCTCGCGGTAGAACGCCTCGATCTCCTGGTTCTCGATCGGCGGCACCGTCTCGTGGACGGACGCCAGGATCGTCTCCACGGTCATCCCGGTGCGGCCGGCTTCCAGGTCGAGCAGGCGCTCGTGCACGAGCTGCCTGAGGAACGTCTGCAGCACCTCGTCCTGGTTCCGGTCCGCTTCGACCTGACAGCGCAGGCGTTCGAGCTCGGTCTCCTCCAGGGAGAACGCGGCCACCGTCAGGAGCTCGGCGCGCTGTACCGGCTGGTCGCCGATGGTCGCCACCACGTCGTCCGCCCACGGCGTCACGGCGCCGGCGAGCAGCAGCGCAACTCCGAACCAGACGAGGCGGGTTGACGGACGGGTCATTCGAACGACCTCAACCGGAGCGCATTCGCGATCACCGACACCGACGACAGGCTCATCGCCACGGCGGCGATGACCGGCGACAGCAAGACGCCCACGAGCGGATACAGCACTCCGGCGGCCACCGGCACGCCGACGCCGTTGTAGATGAAGGCGAAGAACAGGTTCTGGCGGATATTGCGCATGGTAGCCCGGGCAAGTCGGTGAGCGCGAACCAGGCCGTTCAGATCTCCGTGCACCAGCGTGATGCCGGCGCTCTCGATCGCCACGTCGGTGCCGGTGCCCATAGCGATGCCCACGTCCGCGGCGGCCAGGGCAGGCGCGTCGTTCACGCCGTCGCCGGCCATCGCGATCTTCAGGCCGCGGGCGCGAAACGAATCGATCAGCGCGCTCTTGTCCTCCGGTCCGAGCTCGGCGTGCACCTCGTCGATGCCGAGCTCGCTCCCGACCAGATCGGCCGTGCGCCGGTTGTCACCGGTGGCCATGACGATCCGCAGCCCGGCGTCGCGCAGCGAGCTGACGGCCTGCGCCGCCGTGTCCTTCACCAGGTCGGCGACGGCGATGAGGCCGGCGGGCGCGCCGTCGATCGCCACGAACAGCACGGATCTCCCTTGCTCCTGCAACCGGTCCGAGGTCTGATGCAGCGGCGCGGCGTCGACGCCGACGTCGCGCATCATCGCGCCGTTGCCCAGCGCCACCTCGTGAGCGTCGACGCGGCCGCGGACCCCCTTGCCGGCGACCGCGGCGAACTGGCCCGGTTCGGCGTCGAGGCGCTCGACCCCGCGATCGCCGGCGCCTGCCACGACGGCGTCGGCCAGCGGATGTTCGGAACCGAGCTCCAGGGCGGCGGCCAGCGAAAGCACCCGGTCGGCCTCGAAGCCGGGCGCGGGGACCACGTCGGTCAGCGCCGGCCGGCCCGTGGTCAGGGTTCCGGTCTTGTCGACGATCAGCAGATCTACGTCGGCGAACCGCTCCAGGGCTTCCGCGTCGCGGATCAGCACCCCGGAACGGGCGCCGCGCCCGGTCGCCACCATGATCGACATCGGCGTCGCCAGACCGAGCGCGCACGGGCAGGCGATGATGAGGACGGTGACGGCTGCGATTATCGCAAAGGACAACGCCGGCGGAGGTCCGAGCAGCAGCCACGCGGCGCATGCGACCACGGCGACGGCGACGACCGCCGGCACCAGCCACCGGGCGACCCGATCCGCCAGCGCCTGGATCGGCGCGCGGCTGCGCTGGGCGCGCGCGACCAGGTCGATGATGCGGGCGAGGAGGGTGTCGGCACCGACTCGTTCGGCGCGCATCACGAAGGAGCCTGACCGGTTCAGCGTGCCGCCGGTGACCACGGCTTCCGCCGTCTTCTCCACCGGTATCGGCTCTCCGGTGAGCATGCTCTCGTCGACCGAGCTGTGCCCCGAGAGCACGACGCCATCGACCGGAATGCTCTCCCCGGGACGCACGCGGAGCCGGTCACCCGGCCGCACCTGCTCCAGCGGCACGTCCTCCTCTCCGTCGTCGCGCACCCGCCTGGCACTGGCGGGTGCCAGGCCGAGCAACGCCCGCAGCGCGTCGCCGGTACGTTCGCGAGCCGAAAGCTCGAGCACCTGACCGGTGAGGACCAGGATGAGGATGACCGCCGCGGCCTCGAAGTAGACCGGAGGCAGGCCGTGCGCGTCGCGAAGCGACGCCGGGAAGAGGCCCGGCGCAACAACCGACGCCACGCTGAACAGGTAGGCCGCTCCGGTCCCTAAGGAGATCAGCGTCCACATGTTGGGGCTGCGGTTCCCGATCGACGTCCACCCGCGCTCGAACACGGGCCTCGCCAGCCAGACGACGATCGGCGTCGTCAGGACGAGCTGAAGCCACACGTGCAGGCGGGCGCCGAGCCAGTCATCGACCGGTACACCCACGTGCGCCGCCATCTCCAGCAGGAAGACGACCAGCGCCAGCGGTGCGCCGATGCGCAGCCGCCGCCGGAAGTCGATCAGCTCCGGGTTCGGGCCGTCGGCGGCCTCCGGTGCGATCGGCTCCAGAGCCATGCCGCAGTGCGGGCAGGTTCCCGGCTCGTCCTGGACGACCTCGGGATGCATGGGGCAGGTGTAGCCGCTGCCCGGCATCGCCGGTGCCGTGGCTTGCGGCGCGGGACGACTGTCCAGCCACTGCTCCGGAGCTTCCGCGAAGCGCTGCATGCAGTGCGCGCAGCAGAAGTAGTAGCGGCGGCCTTCGTGCTCCAGCGCGGGAGGCCCGGCCGCCGGATCGACGGTCATGCCGCAGACGGGATCGGTGGTCGTCATGGAGTCCTCACCATCAACCTTCCAGGAACCGGAAGGTCAAGAGCCGGAACGGAGTGAATGGTCGCCCCGTGAATCCACTCGATATGAGAGCAGCTTGGCCGACTCTGGCTGCAGCGCGACCAACAGCCCGCGGGTCAGCTGCTCACCTGTCAGGCTCTCCCCGACACCGGAGCTCTCGTCTCTCACCCGGTAGCGGGCCGCCGGGTCCACGGCCTGAAGAGCAATCCGCTGTTCGCGCATTTCCCCCGCGACACGAAAGGCGAAGACGATGCCCTCCTCAGATCCCGCGGCAAACTGCATAACGTTCCAGTCTGCCTCCGACTGAGGCTGCGGTAGCAGCCGGTAATAGTCGAGCATCAGGAGATGGCGCACCCGCTTGTAGACGTCGATCCAGTGGCGGGCGCGCTCCTTGGCCGCAGCCGGCCATTCGGAAATCGTGCCGTGAAGGAAGAGCCCTCCCGCCATGCGGCTCAGAAACGAGAGATCGGTGAGCTTCGCGTCGGGGTGGAGCGTCATGCCAGGTCGGCCGCGCAGGCTCTTGCTCGGCGGCCACCCCAGGGAGCTGCCAAGGTAGTTGGCGGGGAAGAAAGCGTTACCGCCGGCCTGCATCACGTGGTAGATGTGCGGATGGGCGTTGCTGTCGCTGCACCAGCAGGTATGGTGTCGCCGCATGGTGCCGAAGTCCAGCCGCTGACCGCCTCCGGCGCAGCACTCGAGCATCAACGAGGGGTGCCGCTCGAGAAGCGTCTCCCATACCCGGTAGAGCCCCGCTAGGTGGGCGAACTTCACCTTGAGCGTCGGGTCCACGCTTTGGAAGATGGGGTGCCCGTCCATGTTGTAGTCCCAGCGGAAGTAGCGCACGTGGTAGCGCTCGATGAGGCCGCCCAGGAGCTCCAGGTAATAGTCGCAGGCCTCCGGGAGGCTGAAGTTGTAGAGCCGGCGGTGCGGGGTCCAGGCGCTCCCGAGCTCCGGCCCATAGAAGAACTCGGGGTGCTCGCGCAAGATCCAGGTGTCGGGCTCGGCCTCTGCGTCGATGAAGAGCCCGAAGCGCATGCCCTGCTCCTCGACCCGGTCGACCACCCGCTCCAACCCGTCGGGAAACTTGGCGGGGTCGGGGTACCAGTTGCCGCATCCACCGGGGAACCGACCCTCGTACCAGGCGTCATCGACGATGAACACCTCGACCCCCAGCTCGGCGGCAGTGTCGATCTGGGGGTAGATGTCGCGGTCGGTGTACGGCGCCTGGATGCCGGGCCAGATGGTGTAGGCCACCGGCGGCACCACCTGGCGTCCTTCGTAGCGGGGAGTGATGTGCTCCCGGATGTAGCCACGGCTCCGGTTGGTCGCCTGCTCGAAACCCTCCTCGAAGAAGATCACGTGGGCCGGCGGCAGCTCGAGCGATTCGCCGGGCGCCAGCACCAGGTCGCGCACTGCCGGTCCCGCGTCGGCAACCAGGATCTGGTCATCCGGCTCGTAACGGACGCTCATCGTCCAGCCGGCGGACCACTCCAGCCCGATGATGAAGCCTGCGCCATCCGGCTCGATGTCGGGGCTGACGAAGACGATGGGCAGGTCCTTGGTGGAGGATTGATCGCCCTCCGCCGACAACTCGACACCGCGGCGTGAGTGGGGGAACTGCAGGAGGTCCCATCGCGTCCAGTAGGCGCCGCGCGGCGGATAGCGGGCGCCGGGGTCGCCACCGCCGGCGGAGCTCATCACGCGCGGTGGGGTGCGGATGTCGCCGATCGACAGCAGCAGCGGGGAGAGGGCGGTGAGCGGCTGTAGAGTGGCGGCACCGATGTTGGTGAGCGTCGTCCGATAGACGGCGAAGCGGGCCCGAGGGTCGACGTGAACGCGCACGGCCGCTTCGAGCCCGCGATCCGACGCGAGCCTGAGCAGCGTGCGATTGTCGGCCTCGCCTGTCTCCTCGAATGGGTGCCAGGAGATGAGGCGCCCTGCGACCCTCACGCCGAAGCCTGGTCCGTCCCGCAGCCTGTCAGCCAGATCTCCCGGTGCCGCGCGCCGCAGGAGATCGACCACTGTCGGGGTCGGCTCGGTCATGGTTGCGGCAGACTCTACGACCAACGCGTGCCACCCGTAAATCGCGGCGGGCTCATCTGCCCGGTTTCGGGAGTCGCAACGCGCGGCAACAGCACAGACACGCAGACCGATCCGCCCCCGAACGTCCTGGTTTTCTTCACCGACTGAACGGAGGGGGTTGACCTTCCAGTTACTGGAATGCGTTCTATCGATCCCGGAGGGTGTAGTCGTGAACATCGGCGAAGTTGCGGAGGCGTGCGGTCTGCCCGCCAAGACGATTCGGTACTACGAGGAGATCGGCCTGATCAGCCCGGACCGGAAGGCGAACGGCTACCGGGACTTCCCGGAGGCGGAGGGGCACAAGCTCAGGTTCGTGGCGCGCGCCCGCTCGCTCGGCTTCGCGATCGAGGACTGCCGCGCGCTGCTCGCGCTCTATGACGATGCCCACCGCGCCAGCGGCGACGTCAGGGAGATCGTGCGGAGTCATGTCCGCGGCATCGATCGCAAGATCGCGGAGCTTGAGGGCATGCGCGACACGCTCAACCACCTGGTGGAGCGCTGCCAGGGCGATGAACGTCCGGAGTGCCCGATCCTGGACGACTTGGCGAGCGCGCCGGGGACCAGGCGATGAAGCGGCCGCTCATCCTGATCGTCGGCCTGGCGGCGCTGGTGGCCGCGGGAGCGGTGGCGGCCTTCCTCCTCTGGGTGAACCCGGGCCGGACGTCGGCGGCGCAGCTCCCGGCCGGGACGCTCTTCCGTCCCGACGATGGCCGGGTTGTCGACGAGGGCGGGTACATTTATCGCGTCGCCTGCGCGCAGTGTCACGGCGTCAACCTGGAGGGACAGACGAACTGGCAGCAGCGGGGCGCCGATGGATTGATGCCCGCTCCTCCTCACGACGCGACCGGGCATACGTGGCATCACACCGATCAGGCGCTGTTCGAGCTGACGAAGTACGGCATGCAGCGGTTCGCCGGGCGCGACTACCGTTCCGCCATGCCTGCCTATCGGGGGATTCTGACGGACGAGGAGATCATCGCCGTCATGTCGTACATCAAGAGCCGGTGGCCTGCCTCGGTACGCCGCCAGCATGACGGGATCAACGCCAGGGGCGCGGCGCAGTCGAGCCTGCACCGATGGGACAGACTGGTCGCGCTGGCCGCCCGAACCGACCGGTAGCGCCCGGCAGGTTCGTGCTTCCGTTGCTGGCGCCACGTGACGCAGGGCGGGCATGGATGACGCCGCTACGCGTGGACGAGCTGGCGCGCGTCGAACGAGGGCTTGCGGCGCGCGCCGCCGAGGTGCGTGCCGGTCGGGCCGCGCTGCGCCGCGCGTGCCGCGCGACGGGGGTCGACGAGCCGCGTTCGCTCTGGGTGGCATCCGCCGCCGGCGGGCGGTTCCGGCCGGCGGTGGCGGTACGCGAATACCTGCCGGAGAGGCAGCGCGAGGTGGTGGTCGACCTGTCGCAGGCCGGACCGGCTCACGAGCTGGAGGCGGTGGTGCGGCCGCTGCTGACCGGAGCGATCACCGGTGAGGGATGCGGCGACCTGCCCGTCGGCGGCTTCGCCCCCTACCGGCGCAGCCCGATCTGGGGGTTGAACCGCGCCTTCTGGAAGCATGCAGAGCGCTACATGGCGGCCAGCGGGGGCGACTACCGCGACGCCGTGGGCGGGTCTCCCGATCTGATCCGGCCGCTGGTGCGCGAGCGGGCCGAGCGCTTCTGTGCTTCGCTGCGGAGGGTTCGTGACGGCCGGACGTCGGGCGCGCGCCCGGAGCTGGCGTATCTGAGCATCGGCGCCTCCGGAGTGGAAGGGCCGTGTCTGTTTGCACAGGAGCTGACGCGCGCCGCGGCGGCCGAGCCGGTCGGCCTGGAAGGGGTGTGCTACCTGGTGGCGGACCTGTCGCCGCACGTCCTGACGGCGGTGCGCGCGGCGCTCGGCGATCGGCATGGTCCGCTTCGCGTCGGCTACCTGCAACTGGACCTGCGCACGCCGGAGCCGACGCTGTCGACATGGCAAGGCCGCATCCTGCACGCCCACGTCGGCAACCTGTTCGACAACCTGCCGGCCGATCATGTCGAGTGGCGTGCGGGCCGATGCTACCTGGTGGAGGGGCTGCTCTACCTCCCGGCATCCGCGGCACACGGGCTCGCGGCCCGGTATGGGATCGGTCTCGGGCTCCTGCGCAAGGCGCTGGAAGGACCTGTCACCTCCCTGCCGGAGCGCCTGCTGGCTATCGCGGGGGCACCTCGGATGTATCGGCTGTGGGCAGACCTCTACCACGCGCTCCGCATCGGCGAGCGGCTGGTACCGCCTCCTCCGGAAACCCCGCCCGAGGGCCTGCTCCCGTATCCCGACGACGGCCGGATGGCGCTGTCCGACGACGCGATCGACAGTGGACTCGCGTTGCTGGGACTGCTGCACGAGCAGGGGGTGCTGCAAATCGTCGACATCATGATCGCCGACGCGCGGCAGTATGCCGGCCGTTTTCGTACGACCGCGAAGTACGACGGCTCGGCCGTCGAGTGGTTCAACGCCGCCCTGTTCGAAGCGCGCGTGCGCCGGGAGCTGCCCGGCTGCGCGGTCGGCTACCGGTCGCTCGCCGGGTTCGGCAAGCCGCGGATGACTGCCATGGAAATCCGCCGTTCAGGGCGGGAACGGCGTCCGGCCGGTGACGGCCCGGACGCGGGCATGCCGCCTTCCTGACAAGGAAAGCGGCACGCCCGGAGAGCGGGGTTACATCGTCGCGTCGCCGACACTCACTCGGATCATCTCGGACGGAGCGGGATACATCCCGCCGGTCACGATGACGTAGACGACGCCCATCTCGTCCGCCCCGGTATTGGGGCCGGACTGTCGCGGCGCCTGGTTGGGGCCGGCGCCGATCTCTTCGTCTGCCTCGGTGCCGGCGTCCCAGAGCTCCATCTTGCCGGTCATGTCGCCCATCATCGCCATCCCGTCGTCGCCGGCCAGGTGCAGGCCCCTGCCGGGGGAAAAGAACCAGTCGTTCGACTGCACGAACATGGTGGCGAAGTACAGGCGGGTGCCCGGCTTCGGATCCACGGTGAACGAGTAGCTGGCGCCGGGCAGCAGCGGGCCGGGACCGTCGGCGCCGTCGGGCGTATTGAATACGCCGTACGCGATCACGCCGGCCATTCCTTCGAGCGATGCCGCCAGCATGGACGGGTTGCCGTCCTCCGCCAGAGCCTCCAGGCCGTTGCCCGCGTCCGCCGCGTACGCCGTGAACAACGGGTTCGGCGTTCCGTCTTCGACCAGCGCCCACACGCCCGGAGCAAGTGGCGTCGTCAGGCTGGCGTCGGCTGAAGTGTTTTCGATGGTCACCCGAACATCGGCCCCGGCGACCCCCGCCACGACGGCGAACGCCGCGGCTGTCAGTACGATAGTCAATCGTCTCATAGTGAGAATCTCCTGTCTGAGTTGAACGTAGGGCTGGATGGTACCCGAGGAAAGCCCCATCCTCGAGCTTCAGCGGGCTGGCCGGGGCCGGCGATTCCGGCGTGCCTCAGCGCGGCGCGCCGGTTGACAGACATGCCTGCCGGTCTCATATTGCAGCCGTCGGAGCGCCGAAAGCGCCCGGGTTATCCCCCTTTGTCTCCTTCGTCTAGCGGTTAGGACACCGGGTTTTCATCCCGGCAACAGGGGTTCGACTCCCCTAGGAGATACGTTGCAACGGCCCGAATCCGGACAGCAGGGCGGCGTGACCGCTGACGACGAGATCGCGTCCCGGTTCGGCCGTATCCGTGGGCGCGCGGTACATCTGGTCGGCATCGCCGGGCAGGGAATGTCGGCGCTCGCGGAGGTGCTGCTGGCGCGTGGCGCCGTCGTCACCGGGTCCGACGTGGACGAGCCGTTCTTCACCACGCCGGTCCTGGAGCGGATCGGCGTGCCGGTGCTGCCGTTCGACGCCGGCAACGTGAATGGTGCCGATCTGGTGGTCTTCTCGGCGGCATACGACGCGGAGCGCCACCCGGAGTTGCGGGCGGCCCGGGAAGCCGGCGTACCGCTGTGCAACTACCCGCAGGCGCTGGGCGCGCTGTCCGCGCAATGCGAAGCGGTCGCGGTGTGCGGCACGCACGGCAAGACCACCATCACCGCGATGCTAGGTACGCTGCTGGATGTCCTCGAGCTGCCGGCGACCGTGCTGGTCGGCAGCTCGGTATCAGGCTTCGGCGGCCGCAGCACGCTCAACCGGGGAACCGAGCTGCTCGCGGCGGAGACCTGCGAGTACCGGCGCCACTTCCTGCACTACCACCCGGATCGCATCGTGCTCTCCGGCGTCGAGTGGGAGCACGTGGACTACTTCACCGACTACCGGGACACCGTGGACGCGTTCGTGCAGTTCTGCCGGAGGCTCCCGCACGGCGGCGAGCTGATCTACGACGCCGACGAAGCCGGAGCCGTCGACGTCGCCGCGGCTGTCGAGGCCGAGCGGGCCGACGTGGTGCGCACGCCGGTCGGCAGCACCGCGGCCGGCCCCTACCGGTTGCACGGCGCGACGCTCGCGGCCGGCCGGACCGGGTTTCGGATCGCCGCGTTTCCCGGGGAGTTCGCTCTGAGCGTGCCCGGGCTGCACTCCGTGAAGGACGCGGCGCTGGCCGTCGCGGCAGCGACCTCCCTGTATCGCAGCGGCCGGGGCGACTCGCCCGACTTCAGCGCCGTGTCACGGGCGCTGTCCCGGTTTTCTGGCACGCGCCGGCGCAGCGAGGTGGTCGGCGACGCGGGCGGCGTTACCTTCGTCGAGGACTACGGCCACCACCCCACGGAGGTCCGGGTGACCTTGACCGGGCTGCGCCATTTCTTCGGGAATCGGCCGCTCGTCGTCGACTTCATGCCGCACACCTTCTCCCGTACCCATCGGCTGCTGGAGGACTTCGCCACTGTCTTCGGCGACGCCGAGCGGGTCATACTGCACGACATCTATGCGTCGGCCCGCGAGCGCAACGATTCCGGAATCTCTGGTATGGCCCTGTACCGGGCGGTCAAGCGCCGTCACTCGGCGGTCGAATACACGCCGGGCGTCGACGACGACGAGGCCCTGGAGCTTGCGCAGCGCTCGGTGCGGCCGGGCGACGTGTTCGTGACCATGGGAGCCGGGGACAACTGGAAGCTGGGCGAACGCCTGCGCGAACGCCTGGTCCTGGAAGATCGCGCGCGATGAAGAGCATGACCGGTTTCGGGCGTGCGGAAGGCCACGTGGGCGGGATCGACATCACCGCCGAGGTCCGCAGCTACAACAACCGCTTCCTCGACGTCAGCGTCTCGGTGCCACAGGGGCTCACATCCGTGGAACCCGCGTTGCGGGCATTGGTCGCCGTCCGGATGTCGCGCGGGCGCGTCGAGCTGCAGGTCCGGGCAAACGGAGCGATGGCGCGGCCGCAGGTGAGCACCGAGCGGGCGCGGGCCGCTGCCGACCTGCTGCGCGCGATCGCTCGCGCGGCGGGCGCCAGCGAAGACGTCACCGTACGGGACATACTGGAAGCCGACCGGCGGCTCGATCTCGGCGTCGTGGAGACCGAACCTGGCGGGGACGACGCGGACCCGGATCTCCGGGCCGGCGTGCTGGAGGCGGCGCAGTGTTGCCTGGAGCGCCTGGACGCCGAGCGCGAGCGGGAGGGCTCGGAGCTCGCTGCCGATCTGGTTTTCTGTCTCCGGAAGGTGGAGGAGGAGGCGGGAAGGCTCACCGGGCTGGCAGCCGAGTGGCAGGAACGGGTGGAGCGCGACGTGCAGACACGCATGGACCGGCTGCTGGCCGCCGATGGCGCCGCCGACCGGATCCTGCCGGCGATCGCATTGCTGCTGGCGCGGTCCGACGTCAACGAGGAGCTCAAGCGCCTGGGCGCGCACCTCAACGGCATGTGCGCGGGGATGGCCGGCGCGGAGGGGCCGCACGGCAAGAAGCTCGAGTTCTACTGTCAGGAGCTGCTCCGCGAGGCCAATACGATCGGTGCCAAGGCGTCATCGGCCGAGGTCGATGGCCACGTGATGACGGTCAAGGAGAACGTCGAGCGCATGCGCGAGCAGCTTCGCAATGTCGAATGATCGGCCGGCGACCCATGCCTCCGAGTCGCCGCACGGCGACGAGCCCCGGATGAGCGATTCCGGTGGCTGCGGCGCTCTCGTCATCACGATTTCAGGCAAGTCGGGCTGCGGCAACTCGACCGTCTCCCGGCTGGTCGCGGAGCGTCTGGGACTGCGGCCTATCAACTTCACCCTGCGCGACCTGGCACGCGAACGCGGTCTGAGCTTCGAGCAACTCTGCGAGCGCGCCGAGTACGACCAGTCGGTGGATCATGAGCTCGACCGCAGGCTCATGCTGCTTGCGGCCGACGGCGGTTGCGTGCTGGGCACGCGGCTGGCGATCTGGCTGATCGAGGATCAGGATCTATCGGTCTACCTGGAGGCGTCCCAGCAAACGCGGGCGGCGCGCATCGCGTCGCGGGAAGCCATGTCCTACAGAGCAGCGCTCGCTGCCACCGGCCAGCGCGATCGCCGCGACCGCAACCGCTACCTGCGACTGTACGACATCGACATCGATGACGCGTCGCAGGCCGACCTGGTCGTGGACACCGAGGAGCTGGACCAGCACGCGGTCGTGGGCAAGATCATCGAGGCGCTGCGGTCGCGCAACCTCGTCGACTGAATCGGACCACCGATGGAGGAGGCGGTTTGCCGTCGGACGCTCGATGACGTACGGTAGTGCCGATGATTCTGCCTCTTGAACTATTGATAGCCGACGGCTCCAACCGCTACGAGCTGTGCTCTGCGGCCATGCGCCGCGCCAGTCAGCTCAGTATCGCCGCCGACGAGGACGTGAAAGCCAACGGTGGTAAAGTGGTTTCCACCGCCATCAAGCAGATCCTCACCAAGAAGGTCCGCTACGAGATAGAGCGCACGACCGTCTAGAGCGCTACGATCGCGGCGGCCGCCGCAGGTGCATCTGCCCTGAGCTCTCTCGCAGATCACTCGGACCTCGAACGGCGTCCCCACGCGTGCGCTGCTTCGCACCCGCCGATTCCGGTGATCTTCGGTCCCACGGCGGTGGGCAAGTCCGAGGCAATCGGCGCCATGGTCGGACCGCATGACGAGGTCATCAGCGCCGATGCGCTGCAGGTGTACCGCCATCTCGATATCGGCACCGCCAAGCCGACGCCGGCCGAACGCGAGCGGTTCCGCCATCATCTGATCGACGTCGCCGAACCTTCCGAGCAATTCGATGCCGGGCGCTTCGTCCGCCATGCGGAGGCTGCGCTGACGGACATCGCTGCCCGCGGCCGGCGCGCGCTCATCGGCGGCGGGTGCGCCTACTATCTGCATACCCTGGTCTGCGGACTGCCGCAGTCGCCGCGCGGCGATCCGGACATTCGCGCCCGTCTGACCCGGCGCCTGCGGACGGAAGGCAAGGAGACGTTGCGCCGTGAGCTGGCGGCGGTCGACCCGCAGTCCGCCCGCCGCATCCACGTCAACGACACCTACCGGATCGTGCGCGCGCTGGAGGTCGTGGCCGCCACCGGCAGGCCGCTGTCCTCCTTTCCCGTCCCGTGCCGCCCCGCCCGCCCCGGCCGCTTCCGGCTGATCGGACTGCAGCGCCCGCGCGAAGAGCTGGTCAGACGCATCGACGCGCGGGTGGAGGCGATGCGCGGCGCCGGCTTCGCGGAAGAGGTGCGCGAGCTGTTGGCACGCGGCTACGACCCCAGTTGCCCGGGGCTGCGCGGCATCGGCTACCGGGAGATCGCCGCGGTGCAGGAATCGGCGACTTCGGAAGTCTGGGACGCGATCAAGCGCAACACGCGTCGCTACGCCAAGCGCCAGATGACCTTCTTTCGATCGTTGCCCGGCGTGACCTGGATCAGTGCCGATGATCACCGTGCGCTGCGATCGCTGATCGGCGATCGTCAATCGGCGATCGATGCTACGGCTCAGCCGGTTCCTGGCGATTGCCCGGGACCGGCATCGTTCTGTTGACAGCGAGCGGCGTTGTGCCGATACTTCGCAGCATCTCACCGACAACCCCCAACAGGAGCGCTGATGCCTTGCGGTCGTAAACGCAAGCGGCACAAGATCGCTACACATAAACGAAAAAAGAAGCTGCGCAAGAATCGCCACAAGAAGGGATAGGAGTCTGTCGGTTCCGGTCGCCATTCTGATACGGTCGGGACCGGCTGGCTGCAAGTTCCGCGTACACGGGAGTCGTCGGCGCGCCGACTGATCGTTCCATGCAGTTGCTCTGGCAATGCGGCGACGCGCCAGGTTCGGATCTGGGCGCCGTGCGGGCTCTGGATCTGCGCCACAAGATCGTCATGGGCGTGATCAACCGCACGCCGGACTCCTTCTTTCCGGCTAGCCGCTACGCGTCTGCCGATGAGGCATGCCGGGAGGCGCATGCGATGGTGGCACACGGCGCCGCGATCATCGACATCGGCGGCGAGTCCACTCGACCGGGGTCGGATCCGGTGGACGCCGACGAGGAGTGCGACCGCGTGTTGCCGGTGATCGAGCGCCTGCGCGCCGCCTCCGATGTCGCGATCTCGATCGACACGCAGAAGGCGGCGGTTGCCGAACGCGCCCTGGATGCCGGAGCCGACATCATCAACGATGTCGCGGCACTGACAGACCCGGCCATGCGGGCGCTGGCGGCCGAACGCGATGTGCCGGTGGTTCTGGTCCACATGCGCGGCACGCCCAAGACCATGCAGCGCGCGCCGTACTACGAAGCCGTGGTCGATGAAGTCATCGCCGAGCTGCAGCGCGCGATCGATAGGGCGCTGGCGGGAGGGGTCCGTAAGGACCAGATCATCGTCGATCCCGGCATCGGCTTCGGCAAACGGGTCGAGGACAACCTGGTGATCCTCCGTGAGGTCGGGTCGTTCCGCAAGCTGGGCCGTCCGGTGCTGGTTGGCCTGTCCCACAAATCGTTTCTCGGCAAGGTTCTGGGAGATCGGCCTGTGCACGAGCGGCAGGCCGCCACGATCGCCGGAGGCTGTCTTGCCCTGGCCGCGGGAGCCGCTATCATTCGGGTTCATGATGTGGCTGCCGCCGTCGACACCGTCCGCGTGCTGGAAGCGGTAAGGAAAGGGACGATTCCGTGATCCTGGGGCTGGGGATCGACGTGGTCCATCCGCGGCGTCTGCGCCGCTGGCAGGAGTCACCGGGCCTGTTCGAGCGGTTCTATCACCCCGATGAGCTGGCGGAGTGCCGCAAGAAGGGAGACGGCGGGTTGCTGTCGCTGGCGGCGCGGTTCGCGGCCAAGGAGGCCTTCGGCAAGGCCCTGGGGTCGGGGCTCCGCGGCATGGCGCTGCGTGACATCGTCGTGACCAACGCTCCGGACGGGCGGCCGGTGTTGCGCGCGATCGGCAGCGCTCGGGAGGCTCTGGCGGCGGCCGGCGGGACGGAAGTACTGGTTTCGCTGTCGCACGAGGAGGAAGCGGCCATTGCCGTAGTGATCATTCAGGGAAGAGCGCCGCACGCGGGCGTCTGACCGGTCGGGCGGCCTTGACTCGCACCATTCGGGCGACCGTTTCCTACGACGGCACCGACTTCGCCGGTTGGCAGATTCAGGACGCGCAGCGCATCGATGCGCCGCGCACCGTGCAGGGCGTATTCGAGCAGGCGCTCGTGCGCATGCACGGCCATCGGGTGCGCGTCACCGCTGCCGGCCGCACCGACGCCGGCGTACATGCGCTGGGGCAGGTGGCGAGCTTCCGCACCGGAATCGACAGCCTCACACCGGCGGTGCTGCCGCGGGCCCTCAACTCGTATCTGCCTGCCGACGTCCGGGTCATCGACGCGGCAGAGGCCGAGGGAGGGTTCGACGCGCGGCGCTCCGCGCTGCTGCGGGTGTATCGCTACCAACTGCTTCCAGGCCGGCAGCTTCCGCACCTGCGGCGCTACACGTTCTGGGTGCGACGCCCGCTCCGCCTGATGGTGCTCAACCGGATGGCGGCTGAGATCGTCGGCGACCATGACTTCACGACCTTCGCGGCAGCCGGCGCGTCCGGCACCTCGCTGCGGCGCGTCGAGCAGGCTTCCTTCTTCGCGGACGGGCCGCTGATCGTGTTCCGTATCGTCGCCCGGTCGTTCCTGTGGAAGATGGTCCGCAGCCTGGTCGGCACGATGCTGGCGCTGGAAGCCCAATGCGGCAGCGACGCCGCCGCCGCGCAGGCGCGGATGGCCGAGCTGCTGGCGGACCCGAGCCGGGAGCGGGTCGGGCAGACCGCTCCGGCCTGGGGGCTGTTCCTCGAGCGGGTGTGGTACGCGAGCGATCCGCCACCGGCCGGCACGCTGCCGTATGATGCCGAGCGTGGCGGTGAGGGCGGCGGCTGACCGATGAGCGACCTGACGGCGGCGTACTGGCGGCTGCTGCGGCTGACCGAGGACTACTTCGACGGCCAGACGCGCAGCGAGCGCGAGTACACGGTGCCGGCGCTCCGTTCCCCGGCGCCTGCTCCGGAACCCGCCGCCGATCCGGCCCACCGTGATGTGCCCCGGTCCCCGGCCGAATCGACCCTGGAAGCCCTGACCCGCATTGCCGACGAAGTGGCAGGTTGCAGGCGTTGCCGGCTATGTGAGCAGCGCAGCACCACCGTCCCCGGGGAGGGAGTCGCGAACCCGGTGGTGATGGTGATCGGCGAGGGCCCGGGCGCGGCCGAGGATCGCAGCGGGCGGCCGTTCGTGGGGCCGGCCGGCCAGTATCTGGACAAGTGGCTGGCGGCGATCGAGCTGGACCGCCGGGAGAGCTGCTTCATCGCCAACGTGGTCAAGTGCCGGCCGCCCGGCAACCGGGATCCCGGCCCGGACGAGGTCGCCACCTGCATGCCGTACCTGGAGCGGCAGATCGACCTCCTGCGCCCACGCGCGCTGCTCGCCGTCGGGCGGGTGGCCGCCAATCACCTGCTCGGCGTGACCCGCACGCTCGCCGAGCACCGCTCCGGGCGGTACGAGCACCGAGGCCGGCCGCTGTTCGTGACCTATCACCCCAGCGCCGTGCTGCGCGATCCGTCGCTGCGGGCGCCGGTCTGGGAGGACCTGAGCAAGCTGCGCGCCTTTCTCGACCAAACGTAGATGTGCGGAGCCTGAGCGTGGCCCGGTTCGTGGATCTGGCCTTCAATCTCCCGATCGACAAACGGTTCACCTACCTGGTCCCGGAAGACGGCGGCGCGTCGATCGGCAGCCGCGCAACGGCGCCGTTCGGTGGCCGCAGTCTCACCGGTTTCATCGTGGCTGCGCGCGACCGGCCTCCCCCCGGAGTCGAAGCTCGGGCCCTTTCCCGCATCGTCGACCGGGAGCCGTTGGTCGACCGCCGGATGCTGACGCTGGCGCGCTGGATCGCGGATACCTACCTGTGCTCGCTCGGCGAGGCGCTGGCGGCGATCGTTCCCGGCGGACGCCGCGAGTCGCCGCTGCAGGACGCGGTGCAGCCGGCGGTCGCCCATTCACATGCGCTGACGCCGGCGCAGCGCGCCGCGCTCGAAGGCATCCTGCAGCAGACCGCCGGCGTTTCGTATCTGTTCGGGGTCACCGGCTCCGGCAAGACGGCGGTGTTCCTGGAGGCGACGCGCAACGCCCTGTCCGAAGGACGTTCGGTGATCTATCTGGTTCCCGAGATCGGCCTGACCCATCAGGTGGTCGCCGCCTTCACCGCCGCCTTCGGCGAACTGGTGGCGGTGATCCACTCCGGTCTGACACCGTCGCAGCGGCTCTCCGAGTGGCGGCGGATCCAGCAGGGGAGCGCCCGCATCGCCGTCGGTGCGCGCAGCGCCGTGTTCGCCCCAGTGCGCGATTTGGGCCTGATCGTCATAGACGAGGAGCACGACGGGTCCTACAAGGCATCTGCCAGCCCTCGCTATCACGCTCGTCAGGTTGCAGCGCATCGATGCCGCGCCGACGGGGCTCGTCTGGTGATGGGAAGTGCCACGCCTTCGGTGGAGGCGTTCTTTCGCATGCAATCGGGCGCGATTCGGCGCTATGACCTGCAGCAGCGGGTGGGCGGCGGCGCCCCGCCTCGGATACAACTCGTGCAGCGCACGCCGAACCGCGGCGTCCTGGGCCCCGAGCTCACCGATGCGCTGCGCCGCGTCCACGCCGAAGGGCGTCAGAGCATCCTGTTCCTGAACCGCCGCGGGTTCTCCCACTACTTCCACTGCCGTTCGTGTGACTACGTGCTGAGCTGCGAGCGATGCTCGGTAACGCTCACGCTGCACCGCCCGTCGGGGGCGCTCGTGTGCCACTACTGCGGCTACCGGACCAGGCCGCTGCAGGTGTGCCCGGAGTGCCGTTCGCTGGACGTCCGGTACGCCGGGTTCGGGACCCAACGGGTCGAGGTCGAGCTGCGGCGCGTGCTTCCGGATGCGCGCATCGCGCGTGCGGATGCGGACTCGGTCCGCGGCCGGGGCGCGTTCTCCGAGCTCCTGGAAGGGCTGCGCAACGGCAGCATCGACGTGCTGGTGGGTACGCAGATGGTGGCCAAGGGCCTGGACCTGCCGGGGGTCAAGCTGGTAGGCGTTGTCGATGCGGACACCGCGTTGCGTCTGCCCGACTTTCGCGCCGCGGAACGGACCTTCGCGTTGCTGGTGCAGGTGGCCGGCCGCGCCGGCCGGGCGGCCCCGGATGGCGAAGTGCTCATCCAGAGCGCACATCCGGAGGCCGCGCCGATTGCCCATGCGGCCGCCGGGCGTGTGGCGGAGTTCATGGCGGGTGAGCTCGCCGCGCGCCGCGAGCAGCGCTTTCCGCCGTTCGTGCGCCTGATCCGCGTGGTCGTGCGGGGGCGCGACGAGGGCAAGGTCGGCGATGCCATCGATCGGCTGGCCGAGTCCCTGGCGGCGGAGCCGGAGATGGCCGCCGCCGGCGTGGACCTCCTGGGACCGGCTCCCTGTCCGATCGCGAAGGTGGCGCGCAACCACCGCCACCACCTGCTGCTGCGTGCGCCGACGATACGCCCCATCCTGGCTGCGGTGCGGCGCCGTCTCCTCGGGGTGCGACTGGAGCCGGGCCTGCATCTGGAGCTGGATCTGGACCCGGTGGCCGTACTATAGAATCGACGGGATGCTGGAGCTGATCACGCTCGGCGATCCTCGCCTGCGCGCCCGGTCGGAGCCGACCGCCCCGGCCGAGGTCCGCGACCTCGTGCGGCAGATGTTCAAGACGATGTACGCCAAGGAAGGGATCGGTTTGGCGGCGGTGCAGGTCGGGAGCCTGCTCCGCGTCTTCATCACCAAAGTCGAGGACGACCGCGAGCGGGTCTACATCAATCCCGAGATCGTCGAGACCTCGATCGAGGAGCACACCGCGGAGGAGGGTTGCCTGAGCGTCCCCGGCGTGCGCGCCGACGTCACCCGACCGGCGCGCGTGTCGGTACAGGCGACCGGCCTCAACGGGCGCGTCTTCCGCTTGAACGCCCAGGGGCTGCTGGCGCGGGCGATACAGCATGAGCTGGACCACCTGAACGGCCGGCTTTTCATCGATTGCCTGGACGAAGGGGAGCGTGACGAATTGCTCGCCGACTATCAGGACTGAGCGTGCGCGTGCTGTTCGCCGGTACGCCGCGGTTCGCGGTGCCGGCCCTGACGGCGGTGGCAGAACGATTCGAGGTATGCGGCGTGCTCACCGCTCCGGACCGACCGGCGGGGCGTGGCCGGCGGCTGACCCCGGCCCCCGTACGGCGGGAGGCGGACCGGCTGGGCCTGGCGGTGATCGCTCCCGCGCGGCTCGATGATGCCGCGATGCAGGAGGTGGCCGGGATGCGCGCCGATGTCCTGGCGGTGGCCGCCTACGGCGTGATCTTCACGCAGCGCTTTCTCGACCTGTTCGCGCGTGGCGCGGTGAACGTGCATCCTTCACTCCTGCCGCGGTTTCGCGGTGCCGCGCCGATCCCGGCTGCCATCCTGGCCGGCGACCCGGAGACGGGCGTCACCATCCAGCGTGTCGTACGGCGCCTTGACTCCGGACCGATCATGGCCAGACGCGTCCATCCCCTCGACGGCACCGAGACTACGGGGAGGTTGACCGACGCCTTGGCCGGGGTCGGCGCGGAACTGCTCGTCGACGTGCTGACCGGCTTGGCGCGAGGCGCGATCGAGGAGACCGCGCAGGTCGAGGAGCAGGCCACCTACTGCGCGAAGGTTGCCGCCACGGACGGTCGGATCGATTGGGAGAGTCACGATGCGGTCGCCATCGAGCGGATGGTGCGCGCCTATGACCCGTGGCCGCGTGCCCACTGTCGTCTAGCCGATCGCCGCGATCGCCGGCTCAACCTGCTGGCGGCACGCGTGGTCTCCGATCGGTCGGCGGGTCCAGCCGGGCAGGTCGATTGCGTGGACGGCGACCACGGGATCCTGGTGCACACCGCGCGCGGCACGTTGGGGGTGACGGAGCTGCAGCTCGAAGGCCGGCGCGCGATGGACTGGATGTCCTTCGCCAACGGCTGTGGCGGCCTCTCAGGGATGCGACTCACGTGAGCGGCGCGGAACCCGGTTCGCCCCGCCTGACCGTCGCGCTGGCGGCGCTGATCGCGGCCGTCCTGATCGTGACGGCGATCGCGGCGTTCTTCGTCTTGGTGCGCGGCGACGAGGAGACGCAGGTGCCGGCGATCGTGGGAGCGAATCTGCTGGAAGCCATGGAGCAGCTTCAGGAAAAGGGGCTGGTCGCCCAGGTCGAGGGGCGCTTTACGTCGGAGGTGCCCGCCTGGCAGGTGATGACGCAAACCCCCGTGGCCGGGTCCCTGGTCAAGGCCGGCCGGCCGGTGACGGTCGTGGTCAGTCGGGGACGTGCCGTCACGCAGGTCGGTGACTACCGGGGTCGAGACATCGACGAGGTGAGGTTGGAGCTGCAGACGCAGACGGTTACCTACGAGTCGCCGATCGGGATCGGCGAGGGCGGTCCGCGCATCACCGATCCCCGGTCGGCCGGTATCATTCTGGCGCAGAGTCCGGAGCCGGGTACGGACATCTCCAAGGACACGACCATCCTGTTCATCGTGAGCCGCGGTCCCCAGGGCGATCTGGTCGAGGTTCCCCACTTCGCCGGCATGACCTTTGGCGATGCGCTGACCGAGTTGGCGCAGCGTAATCAGGCATTCGTGTTTACGGTCCGTGAGGGCGGTGCCGAGGACGCCCCCGGGACGGTGGTCTTTCAGTCGCCCGGCGGCGGGAGCGAGGTGCCGCACAGCACCATTCTGCAGGTCGGAATCACCCGGCCCGAACTGGCCGGCGACGAACTGGTGTTCGGCCTGTTCGAGTACGAGGTGAAGCGGTACCCGATCCTGGTGGATCTGGCGCTGTCGGCGGAGATCCCCGATCAGCCCGAGCCGGTCACGCTGCTGGAGACCCGGTACCAGGGCGGCCCGATCGCTGTCCCGTTCGTCATACACCGGGACGCGGAGCTGGTGTTGACTGTCCTGGGGCAGCAGGTGGATCGCAGACAGGCCGCCCGCATCGCGATCGACTGACGCGTCGTAACCATGGTAGGCTCCGTGGCTATAGCCGCGAGCGTCGTATAATGGTTATTACCCGAGCTTCCCAAGCTCGTGACGGGGGTTCGATTCCCCTCGCTCGCTGATGCGATGAGCTTCGGCGACGGGGCGGCCTACAGAAGGTTCTCATCTTGCCCGTCCCAAGGGAGTTCGCAGCGACACCACGGCGACTCGATAGGCGAGCAGATACAGCGCCGCCTGCGCGGCAAGCGCGGGCAACGCCCACGAGCGGGTGTGCGGCGCTGCGCTCACGAAGATCAGGCTAGCGACCATCGCTCCCCATAGTAGCGCGCCGACGGCCGGGTTCGCGTACCGCGCGGCGCAGGTACCGCGCAGCGCACGGCGCAGGTACCGGTAGATCAGGTGGTGCAGGTGCGCCTTGTCCGCGCGCCCCGGCCCGTCCCCCTTGCGCAGTGTCTTGCGAAGGATGGAATACAGTGTTTCCGATACCGGATAGCCAAGCACCACCAGGACGATCCACGGCGACACGTCGGGATTGCGCTCGGGCAGCATCACCCCTACAGCGGCCAGCAGGAAGCCGACCAGGTAGGCGCCGCCGTCTCCCATGATCACGGGCCCGCGCGGGAAGTTGATCAGCAGGAACCCGGCCAGCGCGGCCCCGATGACGATGGTGAGAGAGGCCAACTCGGAATCGCCGGCGTGCAGGGCCACCACCCCGAACGCCGCCAGCATGATGATGACGCCGCCTGCCGACAGCCCGTTGAAGCCGTCGATGATGTTGACCGAATGGGCGACGCCGGCCATCGCGAACGCGGTAAACGGAATCGCGATCCACGGGTACGCCAGCGCATAGTGGTCGACGAAGCCGATCTCCACGCGGGCGACCGCATGGCCCGTGACCACGCAGAACGCAAGGCCTGACACCAGCGTCGCGAACAGGCGCATGGTGCCCGACACCTTCTTGGTCAGGTCCTCGGCAAGCCCGGCCGCGAAGGCCAGCAGGCCGCAGGCGCCCATGATCGCCAGATCGTCCCGGATCGCCGGCGGGGCCGCGATCGTGGCGGCCCAGAAGCCGGCGAACACGGCCACCCCGCCGATCCGGGGAACGACCTGCCGCTGCACCTTCTGCGGCCCGCTCAGGCTGTCCAGGCTGAGCCCGCCGTGCCAGCGTCTGGTAGCGACGATCAGCACGCTGGCCGCCAGCGATACGCCGGCGCCCAGCAGGGCCGGGAGCGCTACCTGATCGAAAGCGCTCATCGCCGTGAGGTCTCTATCGGCGATCCGAAACGGCGCTGCCGGCCGTCGGCACACTCCTCAGACAAGGGCTACGGCCTTGGCCAACCCGGCGGTCCAGCCGCCGTCAGCGTTGTACGCGGCCCCGGTAACGAAGCTCGACTCGTCCCCGGCCAGGAACAGCGCCACCCGCGCGATGTCCTCGGGCGCACCGATGCGCCCTATCGGCGCGAGCTGCTCTCCGAACCGGCGGCTCTCCGGCCGCTCGTTGAGGAACGGCGCCGACATCGGCGTATCGATCCACCCGGGGCAGATGCAGTTGACGCGCACGCCGTCGGGGCCGTGATCAAGCGCCATGGCCCGCGTCAGTTGCATCGTCGCTCCCTTTGTGGCGCAGTAACCGGCGATGTCCGACTCGGCGTAGAAGCTGTTCGCGGACGCCGTGATGATGAACGATCCGCCGCCGGACCGGATCATCGCCGGAATGCCGAACTTGCCGAGCAGGAAGGCGCCCTTCACGTTCACCGCGAACATGCGGTCCCAGTCCGCTTCCGGCAGATCGACGACGGAGCCGTTACGGAGGATCGCGGCGTTGCTGAACACGACGTGCAGCGCTCCGTGATCGGCCACGGTCCGCTCGACCACGGCGGCCACCTGGCCCGACACGGCGACGTCAGCGGTAATCGGATCGATGCGGCCGTGCGCTGCGTCAGCCGTCTCACCCAGTCCGGCTGAGTCGACGTCGACCGCGACGACGGTCGCCCCCTCGGCGGCGAACAGCCGCGCGGCGGCACTGCCGATACCGCTGGCGGCGCCGCTGACGATCGCGACCTTGTCGCGTAGCCGCATGGTTTCCCGTCCTTCCTTAGAATCTGTTGGCCGCCGTGAGCGACGGGTCCCATCGCTCGGTCGTCAGCAGGCCGAACGCCGCATCCATCGCGGACGGCGATCCGATACGGCGCAGCGCCTCCACTGCGTAGGTCGCCACCTGGCCGCACCCGTCGTCGAGCGCGTCTACCAGGTGATCCTCCGCTGCTGCAGCGCTGCGGCCCAGGCGGGCGAGCGCCGTGGCCGCATTCACGCGTACCTGATCGCGGACGTTCCAGCTTCTCGCTACCTCTTCGTCCCATCCGGAACGGCTCACCCGGAATAGCGCTCCCAGCGGCGTTGCCGCTTCAGGGGCGCCGATCGCGCCCAGCGCGTCGGCCGCGGTGCGCACGACCAGATGGGACGGATCGTCCAGCGCCGAGATCAGCGCCGGTACGGCCGCGTACGCGTGCCGGTCCATCTCGCCCAGCGCGAACGCGGCGTTCAGCCGCGCCCACTCGTCGCCGCCTTCCAGCAGCTCCAGCAGCGCCGGAACCCCTGCGGCGCCGACCGCGGACAGCGCGTATGCGGCGTCGTCGGGAAGCAGCGCGGTCTCGATCGCGCCGTGACGGCGGTTCCGATCGGCCATCCGCGCGAGCAGCATCGAGGCGGCGGCGCCGCGGCCACGCAGCGAATCGATCAACGGGGAGACCGCCGGGGCGCCGATCGCGCCGAGTGCGTAGGTGGCCGCCACGCGCACGGGGTCGGGGCGACGGTTGAGGACCCCCATCAGTGCCGGAATCGCCGAAGCCGCCTGCGCCCCGAGGATTGCCAACGCTTCGGCGGCGGCCACGCGCTCCGCGTACGGACGCCCGTCCTCCAGCGCCGCGGCCATCGCACTGACGCTTGCGGCCGCGGCCGCGGGATGGGACAGCGCGCCGCCGTGCAGGCTGGCGTAGCGGTCGCTCGCGCCGCGCAGCCAGTCCCAGAGATGCGACCATGCCAGCGACAGGCGATCGCCGCCGTACCGCTCCGGATCGCGCCACCCGTGCTCCGGCCCCGACCACCCGCCGGCCGCCGGCGGCGACGCGCGCTGATAGATGAACTTGACCATGAACCGGCGCTGCCCGGTCTGGTTGATGCCCGCGGCGTGGCCGATGTCGAAGTGGGTGATGGAAACCGTGCCGGCGGGCCCTGACACCGGCAGCGGCCGTGCCCGCTCGGCGTCGTGGAGCCCGGTGTTCAGGTGCGTCCCTGGTATCACGTGCGTCGGTCCCAGGGACTCCGGCGTGTGCTGCGGGTAGTACATGACCCGCGCGTAGCGAATGTGGTGGTGGCGCGGTCGCGCGAGCGGCGTGTAGGAGTCCTGGTGGCAGTTCGCGGCGAGCCTCGCGGCCCGGTCCAGGCCGGGATCCTCCGGCGGCTCCTCGACGTGGCAGAAGCGGTGAGGATGCTCCAGGTAGTCGGGTCCCAGCAGGGTCTGCAGGGCGCCGTGCACCTCCGGAGACTTCAGCACATGGCGCATGTCGGGCACCAGCGGCAGGATGTTGTTGCCGGGGTTGCCTTTGCGGTCCGGTACCGACTCGTCGAGCCGCCGGCGGATCGACTCATGCAGCTCGCACGGCAGCGACGGCCGCAGCGTCAGGTAGCCGTCGGCGATGAACTGCCGAACCTGCTCGTCGCTCAGGGGAATCGGTGCGCCGCCGGTGTGTCCGTTGTTCGTCATTCCGAGCCTCCATAGGCGGCGACGGTCGCGCGCGCTCCCTGGTGCAGCAGGGCCAGTTCGTCGACCAGCTCGAAGAAGCGGGCGCCTCGCCCGACCCAGTCGGTTGCGGCGTCGGGGTCGGACGGCGTGGTGCCGAACGCCACCCCATGTTTCAGGCACAGGTCCAGGACCGTTCCGAGCGCGGCCTTCATGTCCGGGTGATCGTACTCGCCCGGATGACCCAGTGAGATCGCCGTGTCGTACGGCCCCACGTACACCATGTCCAGGTGTGGCGTGGCGATGATCTCGGCCGCGTCCTCCAGGCCGGCCATCGTCTCGATGTGGGCGATCACGGCGGTCGAGGCGTTGGCGCGCCGCAGCCAGCCGGCGTCGTCGTCCGGGTAGGTGTAGTCGGCGCCGCCGTAGCCGGGCGCGCCGGCACGGCTGCCGAGCGGCGGGTACTTCACGAGGTCGACCAGCTCCGTCACCTGCTCCGCCGACTCGGTGCGAGGCAGCTGGATGCCCACCACGCCGGCGTCGAGCAGCCGCGCCACTTCGGGACGGTTCAGATCGCCGACTTTGGAGATGACCGGGATGCCGTTGTCGCGGGCGCACAGCACGAAGTCGGGCAGCTCACTGCCGTCGAACATGCCGTGCTCCTTTTCGATGAAAATGAAGTCGAAGCCGGCGTTGCGGAAGATCTTGACCAGGGAGGGCCGCAGATACTCGACCGCCATCGCGCCGAGCAGTGGCGGGCCGGTCTTCAAGCGTCGCTTGAAGCCACGTCCCAGTGCCGTCGGGTCGGGCGGGACGCCGCCCCGAGTCTCCTGCGTCCTGGCCATCGTCATCCTCCTCTCGTGCCGCCCGGCGTCAGGGCGATCGTATGGATCTCGTACGGGCCGAACTCCAGAGGAATCCGGCCGTCCCGCGCGGGAAGCTCGCGCGTGCGGCGCTCCATCAGGTCGACCAGATGGACCTCACGTGCCGGCATGCCCACGCGCAGTTCCGCGGTGCGGCCGCCACCGGCCGCTTCGTAGAGTCGCACGATGAGATCGCCGCCTTCCTCGGCCTGTTTCACGGTCTCGACGACGATGTCTTCGCCGTCCGGCTCATACAGCGAAAAGTCCGCCGGCAGCGGCCGGTGTTGCTGTGCGTGGGCCGCCTGCCGCCAGCGAGAGAGGGAGGGGTAGTACTGCTCGATGCGTGGCATGTCGTGGATCGCTCGGGGATGTGGATGCTACGCTGCATCCGCCGTGATGACCATGCGGTCATCGCCGCATCGATACCAGACATGAAGCGGCCAAGCTCATCCGGCTCCATCACCGAGCACTTCCGCGCCGCCGCGGAGGTGCTGCCCGGCGGGGTCAACTCCTCCACGCGGGTCAACAAGGCGCTCGGCACGCCCATGTACGTCGCGCACGCCGAAGGCAGCCGCATCACCGACATCGAGGGCCGCAGCTTCATAGACCTGTGCTGCGGCCACGGCGCGGCGCTTCTCGGCCACGGCCATCCGGCGATCGCCGGCGCGCTGAAGACCGCGGCGGAGATCGGCTTTGCCTCGGTTTACGAGACACTCCACCACGAGGAGCTGGCGCGTCTGGTATGCCAGGCGGTGCCGTCGGCGGACCGCGTGCGGTTCTGTTCGTCGGGATCGGAGGCGACGCTGCACCTCATCCGCGCCTGCCGGGCCCATACCGGCCGGGATAAGATCATCCGCCTCGAGGGCCACTTCCACGGCTACCACGAGCTGATCTACATCGGCGGCCATCCGCCGGCCGACCAACTGGAGCGCAACCGCACGCAGCCGTACATCGAATCGCCCGGGATCCCGCAGGAGTTCGCGCGGCTGATCGTTGCCATCCCGCACAACGACGTCGAGGCCCTGGAGGGGGCGATCGAGCGCCACGGCGCGGAGACGGCGGCGGTCATGCTGGAGCCCGTGAACTGGAACTGGGGGGCGATCCGGCCGGAACCCGCGTACTTGCGGCGCATGCGGGAGCTCACCGCCGACGCCGGCATCGTGCTGTTCTTCGACGAGATCCAGTCGGCGTTCAAGACACGCCACCTGACCGCGCAGGCCGAATTCGGCGTCACGCCCGACGTGACCACCATCGGCAAGTCGCTGGGCGGCGGGCTGCCGGTTTCCGCGTTCTCGGGCAGCGCGCCGATCATGGATCTCTTCCAGCCGGTGGGACCGGTGCAGCACTCCGGCACCTTCAACGCCCACCCGGTACCGATCCTGGCCGCCTTGGCGTTCGTGCGGGAGACCGGCAAGCAGTACTTCTACGACACGCTGGAGGCGCTGGAGGACCACTTCGATCGCGGCCTGAAGCGCATCATCGCCGATCATCGGCTGAACATGATCGCGCCGGTTTCCGGGGCGCGATTCACCATCATCTTCGGGCGCACCACGCCGCCGTCCCGGTACGAGGACTGTCTCTGCCACGACAACCGGGTGATGCTGCGGTTCATCAAGGGCTGCTACGACCGTGGGGTCTACCTCCACGACTACGGCGGCGGGCCGATCCACCACGGCTTCTCCGTGCAGCACACCATCGAGGATCTGGACGAGGCATTGAACGTGATGGAGGACACCCTGAAGGAAATGAGGCTCGACGGGGCTGTCCCGACGGTCTGAGAAGCGGCATGACGGTCGAGGTTCCCTGGAACGCCTGGTTCGAAGACGGCCAGATGGCGCTGTCGTTCCCGGACGCGTGGCAGGTGGACGTGCTGCGCATGACGGCTCCACCGGCACCGCTGGCGACGGTCGCGGAACGGATCGCCACGCCTCTGGACAGCGAGCCACTGCGCACGCTGGCGCGCGGCAAGCGGCTGGTGGGCATCGCCGTGGACGACATCGCCCGCCCGACGCCCGTGCACGAATTCCTGCCGCAGGTGGTCGACGAGCTTCTGGCCGCCGGCGTCCCGGAAGACGGCATCCAGGTGTTCGTGGCGTCCGGCGCGCACCGTACGCCGGTGCTCGGCGACGTGGTCCGCAAGATCGGCGCGCCGCTCGCCGAGCGGCTGAAGATCGTCTACCATAACCCCTACGACAACCTCACCGACCTGGGCCATACCAGCAGCGGCGTCCCGATCGCGATCAATCGCAGCTATCTGGCCTGCGACCTGCGGATCAGCATCGGCGGCATCACCCCGCACGACTTCGCCGGCTTCGGCGGCGGGTACAAGACGGTGACGGTGGGTTTGAGCGGCATCCGCGCGCTGTATGAGACCCACATCAAGCGGATCGGAGAGTTCGACGCCGGCGTGGCCCGCATCGACGGCAACCGCTTTCAGGAGTACGTGCAGGAGATCGGCGCGAAGGTCGGCATCGACTTCGCGATCAACGTGGTAATGACTGCTCGCCGCGGCATCGCCGACCTGTACGCTGGCGATCCGGATGCGGTGTTCCGTAGCGCGTGCGCGTCGGCGCGCGAGCGGTACGCCACGCCGGCCACCGGCGGCTACGACGTGGCGGTTCTGAACGCCTACCCCAAGGACATCGACTGGGTGCAGTCGATGATGGCCTTGAACGTCGGCTTCTTCGGCAACGAGACGCTGGTGGCGGAAGGCGGCACGGTGGTGTTGACCACGCCCGCGATCGACGGTGGGACACTTCACTACCTGGGTGCCGAGGGCATGGAGGGCTACGCGCGGCCGGGCGCGGAGGCCATGCAGGGCCGCCGGCTGATCGTCTGCTCGCCCGGCATCAACCGGCACGACGTGCGCACCTACTTTCCCCCGGACGCCGTCCGTCATGCGAGCTGGAGTGACACCTTGGCCGAGCTGAAGACTCGGCACGGCGAACGTTGTCGGGCGTGCGTCGTGGAGTGCGCGTCCATGCAACTGCTCGCTCCCTGATCCGTCCGGCATGGGAGCAACGCCGACCAATCTGCTTTTCATCATCGCCGACATGTTCCGGGCCGATTGCCTGGGGTGCACCGGCAATCCGGTTATCCGGACGCCCAACCTGGACCGCCTGGCGGCCGCCGGCACCGCGTTCACCCACTGCTTCGTGCAGACGGCGCCGTGCGGACCGAGCCGTTCCTGCATTTACACCGGTCGTTACCTGTGCTCGACCCGGTCGCTGCACAACCGGACGCCGCTGGCAGATGCGGAACAGAATTTCGGTTACGCACTGCGCGAGGCCGGCTTCCGGCCGGCGCTGATCGGCTACAACGACTACGCGGTGGATCCGTCGATCCTGCCCGCCGGCGATCCGCGCACCCGCTCACCGAGCTACGACAACATCCTGCCGGGATTCGATTGCCCGTACTTCCACCCGTCCGACAGCCCGGACTATTTCCGCTGGCTGCGCGACCGGGGGTATTCCGAGTCGCTCCTGAACCCGCAGGCGATCCATCGGCCCGCCGTCCCGCCGGAGGGTCCGGGGCCGCACGTCGACGCCCATTTTCCGGCGCAATATCGCCGCGAACACAGCGAGGGCCGCTACCTCACCGAGCGGGCGATCGAATTCCTGCGGTGCGAGCGCCACTCGCACGGGCAGTCCGCTGCCCGCGGATCGGCTGCCGGCTGGGTGCTGAGCCTCAACTACGTGAAGCCCCACCCGCCGTACGTGTGCGCCGACCCGTATCACCGCCGATACGACCCCGACTCGGTGCCGTCGGCGGTGCAGCGGCTTGATGAGCTGCGGCCGCGGCACCGCTATCTGCGCATGCTGCGCGCTGCGCAGCCTCCCACGGAACGGGAGCTGTCGACGGACGCGCAACGGCTCGCCGAGCTGCGCGCCGCCTATTACGGCATGGTGAGCGAGCTCGACGAGAATCTGGGGGTGCTGTTCGATGCGCTCCAGGGAGCCGGCGAGTGGGAGCGTACCTTCATCGTCTTCACCTCCGATCATGGTCACTGTCTGGGCGATCACTACCTGCACGGCGCCGAGCATTTCTACGACGGGGCAATGCGCGTGCCCCTGATCGTGCGCGATCCGTCGCCGCGCGCTGACGCGACCCGTGGCGCCCTGCTGGATGCCCTGGTCGAATCGATCGACGTGGCGCCGACCATGCTTGCCGCGCTCGGCGTGGAGCCGCCGGATCGGTACGCCGGCCGCAGCCTGCTGGGCCTGCTGCACGGCGATCCGCGGTACCGGCTGCGGGAGCACGTCCACTTCGAGTACGACTATCGCCCCACGGCTGTGCGCCGCGATCCGGACGCCGATCCGGACGAACATCTGTACTGGGTCCTGCGTGGCCGCGACTACAAGTACATTCAGTTCGCCGACCCGGACATGCCGCCGATCCTCTTCGACCTGCGCGTCGATCCGGACGAGCTCGATGATGTCGCCTGCCGCCCGCACTACGCGCCACGGATCACCGCCGCCTGCCAGACGCTGTTGCGGTGGCGAATGGTCAACGAAGACCAGCGCATGGCACGATGGGCGCTCAAAGATGGCTGATTTACCGTTCCGCGTCGGCGCCATCGGCTGCGGAGCCCGCGGCCGCTCGCTGTTGCGTCACGCGGCCGGCGCCGCCGACGTCGAGATTACCGCGCTGTACGATCCGAACCCGTCGGCGGCGTTGCAGGCGCAGCACGAGCACGCGCCGCAAGCCGTCGTGGTGGACGGCATCGAGCAGGTAGTGAGCCGCGACGACGTCGATCTGGTGATCGTCGGCTCGCCTGACCACGCCCACCGTGAACCGGCGGTGGCGGCGTTCGAGCACGGCAAGCACGTGTTCTGCGAGAAGCCGCTGGCCACCACGGCGGAGGATTGTCAGGCGATCTGGAGCGCCGCGCAGGCGGCCGAACGCGAGCTGATCGTCGGCTTCGTGCTGCGCTACGCGCCGTTCTACCGGGGGATCAAGGAGCGCCTCGACCGGGGCGACCTGGGACCGATCATGTCGATCGAGGCGAACGAGAACCTGCCGTTCGCCCAGGGGGCGTTCTTCCGCCGCGACTGGCGCCGGTTCCGCCGCTTCACCGGCACCTATCTGCTGGAGAAGTGCTGCCACGATCTGGACATCCTGTGCTGGTTCGCCGATTCGCTGCCGCGGCGGGTGGCATCGTTCGGCGGCCGATCGTTCTTCACGCCGCGCCCGGATGCGCCGCTGTACTGCCGCGACTGCGACCTGGACTGCGCCCACCGTCTGGAGCTCGATCCGCTGCCGCCGAAACCGGAGACGGAGCCTGCGCTGACGCGGGGCAAGGACCTGGACCTGTGCTGCTTCAACTCGTCACAGGACATCGTCGACAACCAGGTCGTGATCATCGAGTTCGCCAACGGCATCCGCGCCACCTTCCACAGCAACCAGAACGCCGCAAGCCCCAGCCGGCGCATGTACCTGGTCGGCGAGCGCGGCTGCATCGAAGGCGACATATACTGGGGCTTCTTCCAGTACGCGCCGATCCGCTACACCGGCGACTGGGAGGGGCTGCCGTGGGAGCGGACCGAGGTGGTGCGCGAGGGCCAGCACGGCGGCGGCGACGGCTCTCAGCTCGGCGACTGCCTCCGGCGGCTGCGCGACGGCCGTCCGGTCATGGCCGGTGGCCGCGAGGGCCTCATCGCCTGCATCACCGCGCTGGGGATCGATGAGGCGCGCGGCACCGGCAGCGTGGTCGACCTGACCGAGACGTGGGCGGCATACGGATTGAGCGACGGAGCGGGGGCAGCCTCCGGCGGCAGGGGATGATCACCGCGGTCGACGTAACCCGCAGCTATCGAGCCGGAAGCGGCGTCGTCACGGCGCTGGACGGGGTGAGCATACGGATCGAGCCGCGGACGCTCACGGTGCTGCACGGGCCGTCAGGATCGGGCAAGACGACTCTGATCAACATCCTTGGCGCGCTCGACCAGCCGACCAAGGGCTCGGTGCTGCTGGACGGCATCGACATTACCGCGCTGAGCGAGGCCGAACGCGACGAGCTTCGGAGGCTCAGGATAGGGTTCGTCTTCCAGTCGGTGGCGCTGATCGCCGCCATGTCGGCCCTGGAGAACGTGGAGTTCGCGTTGCGTATTGCAGGCGCCGACCGCAACGGCCGGGAGCAGCGCGCCAAGGACTGTCTGGAGCTGGTCGGGCTGCGGTCGCGAATGAAACACCGGCCGGGGGAGCTGTCCGGAGGCGAGCAGCAACGCGTGGCGATCGCGCGCGGTTTCGCCCACCGCCCGCAGGTGTTGTTCGCCGACGAGCCGACCGCGGAGCTCGACACCCACACCGGCCTGCAGGTGGTCGGCATCCTGCGCGAGCTCACCGGCGAACAGGGGGTCACGGTGGTGATGAGCAGCCACGACCCGGCCGTCGTCGACCTGGCGGACCAGCGCGTGTCGCTGCGCGACGGGCGCGTCGTCGAACCGGAGCCCGCGGGCCGGGGGGCCGCCCCATGAGCACCGCCGCCGGATCTGCGACGGGTCCTGCCGGCGCCGGCGGCGCTGGAGCGCGCCCGCGGGGCGCCGCGATCCGGTGCGAGAATCTGGTGCGCATCTTCAAGACGGACGAGGTCGAGGTGGTCGCCCTGCAGGGGCTGGACCTGGAGATCGAGGCGGGTGAGGTGATGGCGATCATCGGCTCGAGCGGTAGCGGCAAGTCGACCCTGCTCAACATCCTGGGCGGGCTGGACCGCCCCTCCGCGGGGACGGTGGAGGTGGGCGGCGCCGATCTGCTCAAGCTCGGTTCCCAGGACCTGGTCCGCTATCGGCGTGAGACGGTCGGCTTCGTCTGGCAGAACAGCGCCCGCAACCTGGTGCCTTACCTGACCGCCGCGGAGAACGTGGAGGTGCCGATGCTGCTGGCGCGCCGCCGCCGCGGGCGCCGGGAGCGGGCGCTGGAGTTGCTGCGGCAGGTCGGGGTGGACCACCGGGCGAGCAACCGGCTCACGGAGCTCTCCGGCGGCGAGCAGCAGCGCGTGGCCATCGCGGTGGCGCTGGCCAACGAGCCGCCGCTGCTGCTGGCTGACGAGCCGACCGGCAACGTCGATTCGCAGACCGCCCGCCACCTGCTCGAGACCTTCCGGGAGGTGAATCGCGACCTGGGCGTGACCGTGGTCATCGTCACCCACGACCGCGCCGTTGCGCAGTCGGTGAGGCGTGTCGTCGCCATCCGCGACGGGCGCACCAGCAGTGAGTTCATTCGGCAGCCCGATGCGACGGGCGGTGCCGGCGCCGATCCCGACGTCGTGCGCCCGGCCCTGCACATGGAGGAGGCCGATTCGCACCGGGAGTACGTCGTCATCGACCGGGTGGGGCGGCTGCAGATCCCGCGCGATCACCTGCAGGCGCTGTCCATCTCCGGGCGCGACCGCGTGCGCGTGGATCTGGCGGATGACGAGATCGTCATCCGCCGCGCCGACGACGATTCGGAGGACCCGCCGCAGTGAACGGCGACGTCCGCCTGGCGGCCTACGCCCCTGCGGACGGCGGTGTCAACGATCACTGTATCGTGCGCGCCGCCGACGGCTGGCACTACTTCTTCATCTATCGCCGGTACGACCTCTGGGACGGCGTGGGGACCACCGCCGGCAGCACCATCGGTCACGCGCACTCGCCCGACCTGGTCGCGTGGCGTACCTGCGCCGACGCCCTGCAGCCGGATGCGGATGCGGGCGCGTGGGACGGCGCGCACGTCTGGGCACCGCACGTCGTCCGGCGGGGCAGGTACTGGTACATGGCGTACGCCGGCGTCGACCGGCACGGCATCCAGCGCCTGGGAATCGTCCGCTCGGCCGATCTCCACGACTGGGAGCGGTTCACCGATGGACCGGTCCTGGATGCCGCCCGGTTCCCCTGGTTCGACCGCAACGCCCCGCACGCGCACTTCTACGACTGCCGCGATCCGTTCCTGCTGGAGCACGGTGACGGCTACCTGATGTACTACACGGCCCGTGCCGACGACGACGTGCCGTGCATCGCCGCCGCGGCCAGCGACGATCTGCTGCACTGGCAGGATCGGGGCCCGGTGCTGCGCATGGTCCACTACCAGCCGGACGGGCAGCAGCGCACGCCGCTGGAGTCGTGCTGCGTCTTTGCCCGTGACGGCCTCTGGTATCTGGTCTACCAGCTTCGCGGTATCCGCTATCACGTCTCCCGCGACCCGCTCGACTGGCACGGCACGCCGCCGCGCACCTTCAGCACCACGAAGTGGCTGTTCCGCTGGGCCGACCCGGAGCGGAACCTGCACATCTACAAGACCCGCTCCTTCTTCGGGGTGCTGCGCCTCGGTCTGGTGCGCTGGGAAGGCGACCGCATGCTGCCGGACCACGACCCTGCGTCCGGGTCGGAAACGCGCGACGTCTGACCGGAATCGCCCGCTGCGGGGCGGCCCGGACTACCAGATGCCGTGGCCGTAGGAACTTTTGGAAATGCGGTTGGCGATCAGTACCAGCGCCAGTCCGACCACCGAGTACACCAGGCCGATCGCTGTCGCAACAGAGTACTGCCCTTGTATCAGTCCGAGCCGCAGCACGTAGATGTCGGTGACGTAGGCGACCCTGCGCGTGGACAGGTTCATCAGGTTGTAGAGCTGGTCGAAGCCGGCCTGCAGGATACCGGGAATGGCGAGCACCAGGAGGATGGAGACGATCGGCACCATGCCGGGGAGCGTGATGTGCCACGCTTGGCGCAGCTTGCCTGCGCCGTCGATCTCCGCCTGTTCGTAGAGCTCGAGATTGATGTTGGCGATCGTGGCCAGATAGATGATCGTTCCCCAGCCGATCTCCTTGAAGACGGCGGTGATTACGACGATCGGGATGAAGGCCTTCGCATCTGCCATCAGCGCCACCGGCTCCGCGCCGAACAGGCCGATGATCACGTTCACCGGGCTGTGCGCCTCGTAATCGAGAATCCGGTAGGTGACCGCGGCCATGATCACCCAGGAGAGGAAGTGGGGCAGATAACTGACTGTCTGGACCGTCCGCTTGAATCCGGAGTGCCTGATCTCGTTCAACAGGAGCGCCAGGAGGATGGGAGCCGGCCAGCCGAACACGAACTTGACGACCGAGATGCGCACGGTGTTGCGCAGCACGTACCAGAATTCGGGGTCTTGAAAGAACCAGAAGTTGTAGAAGATCGGCTTCGACCAGGGACTGGCGAATGGGCCGAGCGCCGCGTTGAAATCCCGGAACGCCAGGGTCAACCCGTAGATCGGCAGGTAGCTGAAGACGAAGACGGCGACGATCGAGGGCGCAAGCAGCAGATAAAGCCAGCGCTGGCGCGCCATCGTCTCCAGCGTGTTCCGTACGCGCGCCGGACGGCGGGCGGGCGCGTCGACGGTCGTGCGTTCAGCCATCGCAGCCTCCTGAAGCGGCGAGGCGTTCACGATAGCCTGTCATGGTCGCGCCGTCAACCACGTCATGCGCGGCGCGGGAGCCGAGCATCCCGGTGAGCGGGTAGAGGCTCCTCCACCACGATCCGTAAGAAGTCCGCGTGTCGCTGATTGAACAGGACGCTGGCTTCGTATGGGGACACGGCGGATGGAACCCACAGGACGGCGGTTTCCCGGCGTCGGTACCAGGCGTCGCCGATGCGACGCGTCGCGCGGTAGTCGTCGGAAGTCAACGACGCCGGGTCGAATGCACCGGTCCATTCCTGCGCGACCTCGCTGGGGATCGTCGCTCGGACGCAGACCAGATCACGCGGCAGCGTGCTGGTCTGCCAGTGCACGAGGTTCTCAAGGACGGCGAGCGCGAACGTCTCCGCCGCATGCACCACGTAGCGCCCCGGGCTGACCCAGCGACTGCCCCATCGGTATGCGCCGCCTCCATCGAACGGTGGATACCGGGAACTGACGATGCGGTATACGCGTTTGGCATCCTCAGGCGGGTAGCCCATGCAGGCCCCGCTCGATGACCTCCTCGACCTCTCGTCCACCCACCTCGGTAAGCGCGACGTCGAACGGCGTACGACCGGAAAGCTCCGGATGCGCAGTCATCATGAAACGTGCCGCCGCGCACGGATCGGCAAACGCATGGGAGGCCAGCGCGTAGAGACGAGCGAGTCGCTCCGTGGTCTCGGAAACCTGCAGATTGAAGCGTTCGACGCGCTGATAGGTCGCACGCGGCACGATCTTGTTGCGCAGACGGACACGCAGGGCCTTGCCATCGCCGCTCATGGGCTCCGCGAGCAGCGAGACCAACCGCTCCAGAGCCGGTTTGGGAACGCCCTCGCGAACCAGCGCGTCGAGGTCCCGGGCGTCCTGCACGCGACGCCCCAGGATCCGTCGACCGCCGAGCACGGTGGCGACTTCGGCGGCAGGTATGCCCATGTGAGTCGATCATACGAGTCGAACGGGCCTATCGACAACCTGCCCGCCATCGTCGTTCGTTGACAGCGAAGCGGTGGCTCGGCCTGCTATGCTTCATGGCCACCACCGAGCAGGAAATCGTCGAGCGCTCGCGCGAGCTGTTCGACCGCGAGCTGCACTCCTTCGTGCCGGACCGCGTGTTCGACGCCCACTTCGAAATCTGGGACGCACACGCGACCATCGCCGGGGGCATCGGCGTCACCATTCCCACCCGGTTCGAGGACGTCGCGCCCGGCTGTGAGCTGCTGCACCCGGGGCGGCCGGTCAAGGCGGCGTTCATCCCGTTCTCGTTCAAGGCGGAGCTGGTAGCGTCCGCCAATGCCTGGTCGTCAGAACAGGCGGAGCGCTCGGGCGGCACCTGCTGCAGCTACTTCTTCGCCAAACCGGACGACGATCCGGAGTGGGTGCGCCAGGAGGTACGCCGGCTCGGTGCGATCGGGCTGAAGTCCTACCACACCTACGCGGCCCGCAAGCCGACCTGGGAGGCGGACATCCCCGAGTACCTGCCCGAGCCGCTGGTGCGGGTGGCGCACGAGGAGGGCTGGATCATCAACATGCACCTGGTGAAGGAGCGCGCGGTGAGCCATCCGTCCAACATCCACTGGATCCGCCACTACTGCACCACCTATCCGGGGATGCGGCTGGTGCTGTCGCACTCGGCGCGCGGGTTCCAGCCGGAGAACAATCTGGCCGGGCTCCCCGAGCTGACCGACCTGGACAACTTGTTCTTCGACACCAGCGTCAACTGCGAGCCGACTGCGCACCAAGCGATCATCCGTATCATGGGCCACGACCGCCTGCTGTACGGCAGCGACTATCCGTGCAGCCACGTACTCGGGCGCTACGTGGCTGCCGGCAGCTCCTTCGCCGTACTGGAGGCCGACAACCCGATCTGGGGCGCGCGCGACGGCGCGGTGGTGCCGGCTCTGGTGGGCCTCGAGCACCTGCGCTCGCTGAAGTGGGCGTGCTGGGGACTGGGACTCGGCGACTCGGCCGTGGAGGACATCTTCTGGGGGAACGCCGACCGGCTGTTTCCGACCGCGGCGTCGCCGACGGACACGCAGGTTACTCCTTGATCGATCCGATCAACACGCCCTTGATGAAGTAGCGCTGGATGAACGGGTAGACGAGCAGGATCGGCACCGTCCCGACGACGATGAAGGAGTAGATCAGCGATGTGGGCGTCAACCGCTCCAGTTGATCCAGGAGGGCCTGATTGTCGCCGCGGTACACGCCCTTGGCGTGCCACGCGGACTCCAGCACGTAGGTACGCAGGAAGGTCTGCAACGGTTTCAGCTTCCAGTTCTGGACGAAGAAGGCGCCGTCGAACCACGCGTTCCAGTGGGTCACGGCGGTGAACAGCGACAGCGTCGCCACCATGGGCAGGGACAGCGGCAGGATGATGCGAAAGAAGATGTAGCCGTAGTGCGCGCCGTCGATCAGCGCCGCCTCCGTCAACCCGTAGGGCAGGGTCTGAAAGGAGGTCTTCATGACGATCATCGTCCAGACGCTGAACATGAGCGGCAGCACCAGCACCCAGAACGTGTCCAGGAGGCCCACGCTCCGGTACACCATGAAGGTGGGGATCAAACCGCCCCCGAAGAAGATGGTGAGAAAGAAATACAGGATGATGATGTTGCGCCCCACCAGTTGCTTGTGCGTGAGGGAGAACGCGGCCCCGCCGGTCACCAGCACCATCAGCGGCACTCCCAGCACTACCCTCAGGACGCTTATCAGGTACGCTTGGCCGATCCCGGAGCTGGAAAAAACCTTGGCGTAGTTGGCGTAGTAGAAGCCGCGCGGCCACAGCAGCGAGAACCGGTAGTCGTAGAGCGGATCGGTGAAAGAGACCTGGATGACGTACCAGAACGGATAGGCGGTCATGAGCGCGAACAGGCCGAGCGCCGCGTAGTTGGCGACGGCAAACAGCCGCTCGGGCACCGTTTCGGCATGTCGTTGCGCGAGCATACGCTCCTTCCTCCTGCCCAACTAAGCGTGGATGCCGGCCTCGCGAGGCCGGCATCCACGTCGTCGCTATCGCTTCCGGTTCAAAGGGGCTTACCAGCCCATCACCGCTTTCCACTCCGGCAGTGGCGTCACCGTCAGCAGGCTGTCCCGGTCGTCGAATCCATTGGCCGTGATCCATTCGACCCAGCGGTCATGCTTGGCGCCGTAGATCGCCTTCCAGTTGGCCAGCTTGATCGCCGAATCGATGAACTCGTCGTACATGCGATTGAACTCGTCCGCCGAGTCGGCCATGATCAGTGGCGCCACCGAGTTGGTAAGGCGCTCCTGAGCGGAGATGATCGCCGATTCCTCCAGCGGGGGTGCCTTTTCCGTGAGCTGGGCGTAGGACGGGATCGGGCTGGTGACCTCGGCCCAGAGCGGCTGGAAGCCGCCCAGGCGCGGCGCCCACGCCGGGCCGCCGTCGAGCCCCATCATGAAGCCCTGACTGGCCTTGTCCTGGATGGTGAGCGGGAACAGGTACTGGACGCTGGCGTAGGACGGCTGACTGAAGACGATCAGCGCCGGCGCCAGGATCGGCTTGCACTTGCCCGCTTCCAGGTCGCGGGTGAAGCAGGTCGACTGCGAGATCGCGCTCGGCCGGTCATCGAGATGTGGATTCTGTGCGTTGTAGCCGACCCACTCGGGCAACAGGCTCCAGATTTCCGGACCGTCCGTGAAGTTCCAGTGCACGCCCCTGATGCCGGACTGGTGCGACGCCGAGATGTAGCCCTCCTCGGTCAGGCTCCAGTGCAGGTAGGACAGCACGTTGTCCGGCACGGGAGCCTCCGCGGAGATCATCACCGGCGCGGGCTGCATGTTGTAGATGCGGCCCGGCGCGTCGTGCACGGGCGGAGCCAGCGACACGTGCTGCTTGGCCAACCCCTCCTGGGCGATGGCGCTGTCCTGGCCGTGATCCCTGATCAAGGCGCCGATGGTGTCGTGCATCAGCGACGCCAAGTGGGTGCCGCCGGCCGCGTAGGCGATCGAACCGGGCTTCAGCTTGCCGTAGAACTTGCCGATGTCGTAGAAGAACTGCCCCGGGTCCAGCAACCCCTCGCGCGAGAGCTGGTTGAGGTAGGCGAACGCTTCACGCGTCTCCACCGACGCCCACGGGGGCATCAGGCGCTTCTGATCGTCGACTTCCCAGCCCGCGCCCTTCAGCGAGTAGATCACGTTGTGGACGGCCACCTCCGGGATCCACATGGCGAATCCCTCCGGCTGGTTGCCCTCGAGGTCGGGGAAGTCGCCGTCGCGGACCGCTCGCAGGTTCTCGAGCAGGTCGTCGTGCGTCTTGGGAATCCCCAGCGCTTCCATCACGTCGAGCCGCTGGATCCACGCGTTGCTATGCCAGGTGACCGGACCGCGGCCCAAGTCGACGGGCCAACCCCGGCCGGGCAGCGCCATCACCTGTCCGTTCACCACGTACTTGGCCAGGTAGGAGCGCGGCGTGCGTGCGTACACCGGGTAGTTGGTGGGATCGTCGAAGTACTTGTCGAGCGGCAGCAGTCTGCCTTGCGTCGCAAAGTCGCCCAGGGTGAAGAAGCTGGCGCCCATGATCACGTCCGGCATCTCTCCCTGCGCGATCAGGAGTTGCAGCGCCTCATCCGGGGTCGATCCCTCGGGCACCGCGCCGATCTGCACGTGGAATCCGAAGTTCTCCTCCACCCACGCGTTCGCCTCCGGGATCATCTCCGGAGTCTTGTCCCCGTAGACGGCCCGGACGCCCCACATCCAGACCAGGGGCGTCTCCTCCGACATTGTCCCCTCTTCCTCTCCGGAAGCGAAACCCAAGGTCGCGATGGTCGTAACGGCGACGGCGATCGCCAAGAGTCGTTTCGTCATGGCGAGTCCTCCCTCTGTGCGCCCTTGATTGGCGCCTTGCACGCTGGGCGGCGCCGGGCGAAGATACCCGGCTATCATGTGGGAACCGGTATGTCAAGCGGCTGTCGGTAAATCCGTCGAGGGCTAGACTTATGGGAACGCGTCATCTGATGTTCGCGGCCGCCCGCGGGATGGAGTGGATCGTCGCTCGGCAGCGTGCCGACGGATCGTTCATGGACCCGGATGACGGCGTCGGCGGCTACTACAAGGTGCCGTATGCGCTTGCCCTGGCCGGGCGGTCGCGTGAGGGCGCCCGGCTGGCCGACTGGATCGCCCGTCATCACGTCTACGCGGGCGGCGACTTCCGCAATCCCGCGCGTGAGGCGAGCGGAGGTGCGCACGACGCGTGGCCCGCCTACGCGAACGCCTGGCTCGTGCAGGGGCTGCACCGGCTGGGGCGCTTCGACCTGTCGCTGCACGGCTCCCGGTTCCTTCTTGGCTCGCAGCTCCCGGACGGGGGCTTCCCGGCGTGGTACGGTGAGGCGCGACACGTGGAGCCGGTCTGTACGTCATGGGGCGGGATGGCGGCCCTGGCAACCGGTCATCTGGACGCCGCCTGCCGGGCCGGCGATCGGCTGGCCGGCATGGTTCGCTCCCAGCCGGACGCCGCCCGCCTCTACTTCCGCATGGCGGAAGGCGGCGGGCTGATCACCGACGTGCCGGCCGGCGAAGAGCTGCACCATTTCGTCGATTCGGCACGCCGCGAGCAGATCTACTACCACCCGGGGATCGCCATGATCCTGCTGGCGCATCTGCATCGCGCGACCGGCGAACGCCGATGGCTGGACGCCTGCCGGGAGCTGTTCGCCTTCGCCGAGCGGTGCGCGGACGACGTGTACCGCTTCCCGCCGTCCGGCAAGCTCGGCCTGGGCTGCGCCCTGCTGTTCGCGGTCACGGGGGACGCGGCGGCCCGCCGGGCGGCGCTCGCGGTCGGCGACTACCTGGTGGAGACGCAAGCCCCGGACGGCTTCTGGAGCCTGCCCGATGCCGGTCCGTATGCCGGCACGCCGAATCTGGACGGCTTCGAGATCCGCCTCGACATCACCGCGGAGTTCAGCATCTTTCTGACCGAGATGGCATCACTGCTCTGACTACGCATCCGTGACCAGGGCGCTCGTGACCAGGCGCCGCTGCTCGGCGCGGGCGAACGATGCGACCAGCGGATCGGCCTGCTGGCGGCGCAGGAACGCCGCCTTGTCCTCGATGCCCTGCCAGCGTTCCTGGATGATGACCTGCGCGACCGGGGCACCGAGCGCGTCGCCGGGTCCCAGGCAAACCAGCAGGTCGGGAGCGTACTCCCGGAGCGCGACGTGCATGCAGGCGGTGAAGTCGAAGGTCGACGTGACCTGGGTGTGGAGCGTGTACTCCGCGAGCGCGCCGGTGTCGGTGGCGAGCGGCGACCACTGACGGCCACGGCCGTCGATCAGCGGAACGTCGGGAGCGCGCCAGTGGACGGTGTCGGCCAGCGCGTGCAGGCCGCGCCGTGCGTAATCGGCCAGGAGCGGCGAGTGGAAGGCCGCGTGGCCGTGCAGGTGGAGCGGGTAGGTTCGTTCACCGGACTCGTGACGCGGTAGCAGATTGCGCAGCTCGCGGATGCCGGCATCGTCTCCCCAGAGGACGCGGTAGCCTCCGTAGCGGATGGAGTCTCCCACCTGATGCCCGGCCGCGCGCGCGGCGCCGAGTGCGGCGTCGACCCGCTCTGCCAGATCGTGATCGGCCAGCCACCGCTCGTCGGTCACCGGATAGACGAGCTGCCCGCCAATCAGGCCGTCGCGGTTCATGCCGCTCATCGTCTCCACCAACCGCATCGTGTCTGTCAGCGTCAGCGCGCCCGCGCAGAACAGCGCCGAGTACCAGCCCAGGCTGTTGCCGGCCACCGCCACCACGTGGCAGCGCTGCCGGTCGAGGCGCAGGAATTCGGCGGCGGTGCACGCGAAGATCAGCGGCGAGACGTGCTGGCCGGCGCTGTGGGCGGCGGTCAGCCGTTCGGAGCCGTCGAGCGCCGACAGCGTCGGGTCGCCGGCCGCGGCGCGGCGCGCGTCGGTCGCCGCCAGGACCGCTTGGAACGCGTCCCGCGACGCCGCCGGTAGCGCACGCGACAGGGAGCCCAGATCTGCAGCGCCGTAACTGCCGCGCCCGGGACAGAGCACCACGACTCGCCGCCGTCCGGCGCTGGAGCCGCCGCTCATGAGGCTGCGGTCGCCGCGGATTCGGTCGCGTCCGATGGGTGCGGCGGCTGTCGCCGGCTCCGGCGAACCAGGTCGACCGCGCGGGTGATGATGCCGTCAGTGGACGGCATGACGTGATCGGCCGCCGGCCCCAGCGGAATGAAGGAATCGGCTGCGCAGTAGCGCCGGATCGCCGGCCGGTCGGGCCGGCCGTCCGTCGCGTCGACGATCGAGGCAACCAGTCCTTCGCTCACGCCGCCGGTGGCGCGACCCTCGTCGACGATCAGGATGCGGCCGCTCCGTGTCCCATGGCGGACCACCGCATCCATGTCGATCGGGGCCAGCCAACGCAGATCCACCACCTCGACGGCGATGCCGTGCCGTTCGGACAGGATGCGCGCCGCCTGCAGCGACCGCCACAGGCCGTTGCTCCAACTGACGATGGTCAGGTCCGGATCCGTCACCGCATAGACACGCGCGCGGCCCAGCTCGACCGCATCGCCCGGCTGCGGATACGGGAACCGCCACAGATCATCGCCCTCCTCATGCAGGTGGCGGGTCTGGTAGAGGGCGATCGGCTCCAGGAACAGCACCACGCGACCGTCGGTGACCGCCAGCGCCAGGGCGGTACGGAGCATCCCCACGGCGTCGTCGCCGCGCGACGGGCTGGCGATCACGACGCCCGGCAGATCGCGCAGCACGGCGATGCTGTTGTCGTTGTGGAAGTGTCCGCCGAATCCCCGCTGGTACCCCCAGCTCGCGATTCTCACGACCAGCGGGTTGCGGAAACCGCCCTGCGAGAAGAACGAGAGGGTCGCCGCCTCGCCCCTGATCTGGTCCTGGGCGTTCTGGTAGTAGGCCAGGTATTGAATCTCCGGCACCGGCAGCAGTCCCACGTGGGCAGCGCCCATCGCCAGCCCCAGGATCGACTGCTCGTCCAGCAGGGTGTTGAACACGCGTGCCGATCCGGCCCGCTCGGCCAGCTTGGTGGTGACCCCGTAGACGCCACCGCGCCGGCCGACGTCCTCGCCGAAGAGGATCATCTGCGGATACTTGGCCATCAGGTCGAGCAGGGCCCAGTTCAGGAGGCGGCCCAGATGCTGCGGTCCCTGTCGCTCGGGGAGCCGCCGTTCCGCTCCGAACAGCTCGATGCGCGTCGTCGTGTGGCCGGCGCGCGCAGCTTCGCGCATGACCTGGAGCGGCCGGTGGATGGCGATGGTGCCGGCTACCTCGGCGGCGCTCGACAAATGCGGCCGCCGTTCGGCTTCCCGCGCCGCCGCCCGGACCCGAGCGCCGATTTCGCGGTATGACCGAAGTAGAGAGCCCGCGTGAGCGAGGCCCAGCTCGACGGCGCGCACGCTGTTTCCGAGCACCGGGTCGCGCGCCTCCGCTGCATGGATCTGTTCGCGCGAATGATAGGTCATCTCCACGTCGGCTCCCGCGTGGCCAAGCAGGCGGACGAGTTCCAGATGCAGAAAGACCGGCGTGCGCCGGCGCCGGCAGAGCTCGACCGCCGCGCGCGCCTGTTGGAAGGTGTCGATGATGTCGCAGCCGTCCGCCTTCAGATAGGCGATGCGGGGGTAGGATCGCCACACCCGTTCGACCCAGCCGGGCGGCGTCTGCACCGAGATGCCGACGCCGTTGTCCTCGCACACGAACAGGATGGGCATCGGCAGGTTTTGATAGGCCGCCCATGCGCCGGCGTTCATGCCGGCCAGCGCCGAGGCGTGGTTCAGGGCGCCGTCGCCGAAGGTGCAGACGACGATCGAGTCCTCAGGGAAGGGCAGGGGTTGCCCGAGCCGCTTGGCTCGCTCCATCGCGAACGCGGTGCCCATCGCCTTGGGCACGTGCGAGGCGATCGTGCTGGTCTGCGGCGGCATCCACAGCGCCGTGCTGCCGAACACCTTGTGGCGGCCGCCGGCTATCGGGTCCTCGGAGCTGGCGCAGAGGGACAGCAGCACGTCGAACACCGGGGTGGTGCCGCTGATCTGCTTCGACCGGTGGGCGAAGAAACCGCCCGAACGATAGTGCAGAAAAGCGGGGTCGGTAGGACGGAGGGCGGCAGCCACCGCGGCGTTGCCCTCGTGGCCGGCGCTGCCGATCGTGTAGAAGCCGGTGCCGCGGCTGCGGAGCCGGCGCGCCTCCAGGTCGAGGTGGCGCGCCTGGTACTGCGACTCCAGGATGTCCAGGAAGTCGATGCGCCGCAGCCCCGAACGCTTGTCGACCAGATCGCCGGCGGCGATGGCATCGTCGGCCGACCGGGACGACAGGGCGTCGATCACGGCCTGGTCGATGGCGTGGGCGCGGTCGCTGTCCATGCGGCGACGGTGAGGGTGGCGCAATCCCCGGACACCGGCAAGACTCCGGTGGCCTGCCGACGCGGCGTCTCGTATACTCGCTCATGCTCGGCATCCTTCCCCTGGAGTGCCCGGTCCAGCACTACGACTGGGGCTCCCGCACGGCGCTCGGTCGCCTGCTGGGCCGCCGGATGAGCGGCCGGCCGGAGGCGGAGTTGTGGATGGGGGCGCACCCCACGGCGCCGTCGGTGGCGCTTCTCGGCTCCAGGCGGGTGGCGCTGGACCGCGTGATCGCCGAGCATCCGGTCGAAACGCTCGGCCGCTCTGCGCTGGACGGGCACGGCGCGACGCTGCCGTTTCTCTTCAAGGTCCTTGCACTGGGCAAGCCGGTGTCGGTGCAGGCGCACCCCACCCGAGCGTGTGCCGTACGGGGTTTTGAAGCCGAACAGCGCGCGGGAGTGCCGATCGACGCGCCGCACCGGTCCTATCGGGATCGCGGCCACAAACCGGAGATCATGGTGGCGCTGGAACCGATGGTGGTCCTGTCGGGCATCCGGCCGCTCGACGAGATCGAAGCCGCTCTGGCCGCGGCCGGCGTTCCGGAACTGGCAGCGCTGGCGGCACCGGCCGGCGTTCAGGACGCCGCGGGGGCGATCCGGCGGGTGCTTCGCGCCACCCTGACGCTCGGTGACGCGGCGGGAGCCAGCCTGCACCGCCGCCTGGTGGAGGGTGCGGCGCGGAACACGGCCGAGGGCGCACTCCTCGCGAAGCTGGCGGATCACCACCCCGGCGACCCGACGGTGATCGCCGCGCTGCTGCTCCACCGCGTCGAGCTCCGCCCGGGCGAGGCGCTGTACACCCCGCCCGGACAGCTCCACGCCTTCGTCAGCGGCGCCGGCATCGAGCTGATGGCCAACTCCGACAACGTCCTGCGCGCCGGACTCACCAGCAAGCATGTGGACGTCGACGAGCTGCTGGTCGCGAGCGACCTGAGGCCGGCAGCCCCGGCGCTGATTCAGCCCCGGCCTGCCGGCCCGGCTGAGCGTGTCTATCCTACGCCGGCCGAGGAGTTCCGCCTGTCCGTCGTCGACCTGGAGGTCGGCGGGCGGTTCACGCCGCAGCAGGGACCGGAGATCCTGTTGTTGTTGGGCGAGTACGCGCGCCTGTGCTGGCCGGGAGGGGCGCGTACGCAACGACGTGGGGACGCGGTGTTCGTCCCGGCGTCGGTTGCCGAGTACGAAGCCCGCGGCGCCGGCCGGTTGTACCGCGCGCGTGCCGGCTCCGGTACCCAGCGCGGCGACGTCTACGAACGGCTTCGTCGCCGACTGGAGCAGTAGCTGCGCCTCCCGCCGAACCGCGATCAGTTACTGAAGCCGACTAGCTCCACGTCGAAGATCAGGAAGGCGCGCGGCGGCACCGTGCCGGGCACGCCCATGGCGCCGTAGCCCAGGTCGGGCGGGATCAGCACGGTGCGGCGCCCGCCGCGGCGCATCGCCAGGAGCATCTCCTCCAGCCCCTTCACCACCGCACCGATCGTGAACTCCATCGGCTCGATGCCCGACGTGCCGAACTGCGTGCCGTCGACCAGGCTTCCCGTGTAGCGCAGCAGCACCTTGGCCCCGAAGTCCGGCGTCGGCCCTTCGCCCTGACTGTGGACCACGTACAGCAGCCCCGACTCGGTGGCGACGGCATCAGGCCAGCGGCGCCGGAAATCGGCGTGCACCTCTTCGTTGCGCTGCAGGACTTGGCGCAACAACTCCTCGGCGACCTGGGATCGCAGCTCGGCGAATCCCGGGCCGTCGACGCGGTAGGCGCGCGCCGCGGGCCCCACGCGCACGATGCGGATCCGCTTCATGGTCTGGCCGCGCCGCAGCGTGTCGAGCACTTCCTGCCCGTCCGCCACCTCCCCGAACACCGGATACACGTCGTCCAACTCCGGGGCCGCGCGTCTGGTGATCACGAAGCGGCTGCTGCCGGTGTGCGGCCCCTCGGTGAGGAGCGACACCACGCCGGGCCGGTCGTGGCGCAACTCCGGATGAAACTCATCGGGAATCTCCCAATCCGGCTGCGCAAGACCTCGCCCGCGCACACCGCCGGCCATGACGAGCTGTTCGGAGGCGATCTCCACGATCGAGCCGTCGTAGAACCGAGTCGGCCCCAGTACCCCCTCGGCCAGCCCCACGAACGCGGCGACCGGCAGCGGCGCCCGTTCTTCGTGGAGGCGCACCAGGATGCGCCCCTCATCGGTGACGATGCGTGCGTACAGGCCGTCGTCCAGACCGCCGCACGCCACCAGCAATAGCGCCGCGGCGCCGGCCAGCGCCGCGCGGCGCGCGCCGACAGCGCCGGTCACGCCTCGCCCCATTCCGCGCAGATCTCGCTCACCGTGCAGACCGGGCTCTTGCGCGCCATCCAGCGCATGGCCAGCTCATGCCACTCCTCCTCGTAGGACCCGACCCCATCGCGCGCCACCACCGGATAGAAGCCCTGCATGAGCGCGTCGGCATGGGTGTGCAGCACGCACCCCTGCGTGATCATGCCGGTCAGGACCACGCTGCGGATGCCGCGCTTGCGGAGCTGTGCGGTCAGCGGGGTGCCGTGGAAGGCGCTCGCCCGCGTCTTGGTGAGGACCAGGTCGCCGGGCTGCGGCGCCAGATCGTCGATCGTCTGCGCCTGCCAAGTCCCCTCGTGCACCTCGGATACGTAGTCGGCGTCGCGGTGCACGTACAGGTTGGGGCCGTCGTTGAGATTCACGCCGTGCCGGCTGCGGTGGATGAACTCGGTGTAGAACACCGGCACCCCCGTCGAGCGTGCCGCGCCCAGCAGATCCCGGATCGCGGCAACCACGTCGGCCAGCCCGGCGACCTCAGTGCCGTGCCGCGCGTAGCCGCCCTCGCGCCGCAGGTTCTCGTTCTGCATGTCGATCACCAGCAGGGCGCAGCGATCCGGCGCCAGCAACTCGGCGCGGGTGGTGAGTACCTCGATGCCGTTGATGATCTTCATGGCTGAGCGTTTCGAGCGTGGCAGCGCCGGACGTGTCGATCAAGCCGGCGCCGAGCCGGTATGCTCCGCCACCGTGAACCAACTGGAAAAGATTCGTGACAAGTGGGCCCGCGGCGAGGTCTGCATCGGCACCAACGTGACCCTCACCGACTCGACGGTGATCGAGCTGCTGGGCGAGGTCGGCTACGACATCGTCTGGATCGACATGGAGCACTCCTCGATGAGCCTGGACAACGCTCTGAACCACGTCCGCACCTGCCGCGGCGTGGGCATGGCGCCGTTCATCCGCGTGCCGTCGAACGACCCGGTGGTGGTCAAGCCGTTCCTGGAGATGCACCCGGCCGGCATCATCATGCCGCGCATCTCCAGCCTGGAGGACGCGGAGCAGGCGGTGCAGAGCTGCCGCTACCCGCCGCGCGGCGTGCGCGGCTTCGGCCCGATCCGCGGCGTGCGCTACAGCGCCCGCGATACCCAGGACTACCTGGCCAAGGTCGACTCCGAGATCCTGGTGATCCTGCAGATCGAGCACATCGACGCGGTGAACCAGATCGACGAAATCCTGCAGATCCCCGGCGTGGACAGCATCGTCCCCGGGCCTATGGATCTGTCCGGTACGATGGGCCTGCTGGGTCAGACCAGCCATCCCGACGTGATCGCCGCGATCCAGCGGATGCTCGACGCGGCGCTCGCCAGGGGTGTGCCGATGGGGCAGTCGATCGGCCCCGACCCCGAGGTCCTGCGCCACTGGATCGACGGCGGCGTCTCCTGGATCTGCTCCGGCGGCGACTGGCACCTGTTGTATCCGGCTGCCAGGAACCTGTACGAGCTGATGTCGTCGATGACGTGATCGTTCCCGAGCCGCGGCGCCACTACCTGCACGGCTACCCGTCGCGGCAGAGCGTCGCGCCCGGGCAACGGATAGAGCTGCACATTTCCACCAGCCTGGCTGGCTACTCGCTCACCGTCGTGCGGGTGGGGGCAGGCGAGCAGGAGGTCTGGCGACGGGAACGGATCGCCGGCACGGAGCACCCGGTGCCGGCCGATGCCTCCTCGCACGGCTGCCGCTGGCCGCCGGCGCTCGAGCTGACCGTGGGGCGCGACTGGCCTTCCGGCTACCACCGCGTCGCGATGCGCGGGGAGGCTCCGGACGGCCGGCCGGTACGCGGTGAGATGGCGTTCGTGGTCCGTTCGGCCGAGCCGGGACGGACGGCGTCGATCCTGTTGCAGCGCACCACCAACACCGACAACGCCTACAATCGCTATGGCGGCTCCACGCTCTACTACGGACCGGCAGGACCGGCGACGCGGGTCTCGTTCGAGCGGCCGTTCGCGGGGCTCGAACCGATCGGCGACTACCTCTACTCCGTTCCGAAGGAACTGGAGATCACCGCGGATGGCCGCACCTTGACGGAAGAGCTCGCCGGCGAGCTGGCCGAACGCGGTGTGGATGCCGGGCGACCCACCTTCCTGCGTCCCGGCGCCGTGGAGGGCTGCTGGAACCTGCAACAGGCCGAAGTCACGCTGGGTCTGCACCGGCAACCCGGCCGGGTCGACGTCTACGACTCGTTCAGCGCCTGGGCGAGTTGCTGGCGCAATTGGGAGCATCCGTTCGTGGCCTGGGCCGAGCGGGCCGGCTACCGGATCGACTACGCGGTCAACGGCGACCTGGAGTTTCACCCGGAGCTGCTCGACCGATACCGGCTGGTGCTCAGCGTCGGACACGACGAGTACTGGTCGAAGCCGATGCGCGACCACCTGGAGGCGTACATCGGCGGCGGCGGCAACGTCGCGTTTTTCTCCGGGAACTGCGTCTGGTGGCAGGTGCGCAGCGAGGAGGAGGGCAGCGCGCTCGTGTGTTTCAAGGACCATGCCCGCGACCCGCACTTCGCCAGCGGCGAGCACGACACCCTCTCCACGATGTGGTGCCACCGGCTGATCGGCCGGCCGGAGAACCGGCTCACCGGCGTCAGCTTCGCCTACGGGGGCTACCACCGATTCTTCGGAATGGTGGAGGACGGGCCGGACGGCTACACGGTGCACCGGCCGGAGCACTGGGCGTTCGCGGGCACCGGCCTCAAGCGCGGGCAGATGTTCGGCGAGTGCGACCGCATCGTCGGCTACGAGTGCGACGGCTGCCAGGTCGAGTGGCGCGACGGACTGCCGATTTCCACCCATCGGGACGGGACGCCCGCGACGTTCCGGATCCTGGCCACGGCGCCGGCGGCGCTGGGCCGGGTGGACGCCTCGCTGGAGCAGGCGAGCCGCGCCATCCTCGGCGATGGCGGCGGCACGCTCCCGCAGCCGGGGCTGGCCGTGATGGGGACCTACACCCGCGGCGGTACCGTGGTCACGGTCGGCTGCACCGAATGGAGCAACGGCCTCGCCGGCGGCGACCCCACGGTGGACCGCATCACGCGCAACATCCTCGACCGCCTGAACTGACGGGCCTCCAGCCGACCGGACGACGGCTGGACGGCTGAACTATTTCGGAGTAGATTCCGATTTGGTCTGACCAATTCGGATCGAGTTGCGAAATGGCACTCTACTCCCGCACCCTGTGCATCGATCTCCCCGCGGGGCAGTCGGCGTTCCTGTGGGGGCCCCGCAAGACCGGCAAGTCGACCCTGCTGCGCGAGCGGTTTCCCGGCTCCGCCCGCTTCGACCTGCTGGACACGCGGCTGATGCTGGAGCTCACGCGGGCGCCCTGGACGCTGGCCGAGCGCGTGCTGGCGCTTGACGACGCCGTCCGCGCCGATCCCGTGATCATCGACGAGGTGCAGCGCGTGCCGGCCCTGCTCGACGAGGTGCACCGCCTGATCGAGGACGAGGGCATCCGCTTCGTGCTGTGCGGATCGAGCGCCAGGAAGCTGAAGCGCGGGCGCGCGAACCTGCTGGGCGGCCGCGCGTGGCGCTTCGGGCTGCATCCTCTGACGTGGCCGGAGATCCCGCAGTTCGACCTGCTGCGGGCGCTGAACCGGGGATTGGTGCCGCAACACTACGATGCGGCGCAGTACCGGCGCGCAATGACCGGCTACGTGGACGACTACCTGAAGGAGGAAGTGTTCGACGAAGGGTTGACCCGCAACGTCGCCGCCTTCTCCCGGTTCTTCGATGCGCTCTCCTTCTGCCACGGCGAGCTGTTGAACTACAGCAACATCGCGCGGGACTGCGGGGTCGACTCCAAGACCGTGCGCGAGTACTTCCAGATTCTCGTCGACACGCTGCTCGGAGTCTTCGTGGAGCCGTTCAGCGGCCGGCGCTCCCGTGCCGTGATCACCCGGGCCCCGAAGTTCTATCTGTTCGACGTCGGCGTTGCCGGCTACGTGACCGGCCGCCGGATCGAGCGCCCCGCGGGTGAGGCATTCGGGCGCGCCCTGGAGCACTTCGTGCTGATGGAGCTGCTTGCCTACCGAACGTATCGCGAGCGGGAGGTTCCGGTGCGCTTCTGGCGTACGAAATCGGGGCTGGAATGCGACTTCGTCATCGGCAGGGAGGGGGAGATCGCGATCGAGGTCAAGGGGGGCGCCGGCCTCAACCCCGGGGACCTCAGGCCCATGCGTGCCTACGTGCAGGAGCATCGCCCCCGTCATGCCATCGTCGTCTGCGTGGCGGGGGTCCCCCGGCGGACGGCTGACGGGATCTGGATCCTCCCCTGGGAACGGTTCCTGGAACGACTGTGGGCCGATACGATCATCGAATGATCGGCTCCTGTGAGCGTGACCGAATGGAGGGCTGCGAGCATGTATGACCTGCACATCACCGACGCCACGGTGGTGGACGTGGCGGCCGGAATAACCCGAGCGGCGCAGACTGTCACGGTTTCAAACGGTGTTATCGCCGAAGTCGCTACGGACGCGACGCAGCCGCCCGCCTCCGCTACGACCGTCGACGGCCGCGGCCTCTATCTGTGTCCTGGGCTAATCGACACCCATGTCCATTTCTTCCTGGACGGCAGCGGCACGCCGCGCCAGAACTTCGTCGCCGCCGGCGATGCCGAGCGCTGGCAGGTCGCGGTGCGCAACGCCGGCGTCGCGATCGCCGCCGGCATCACCACGGTGCGCGACCTGGCCGCCCCCGCCGAGCCGATGTTTCAGCTCAGGCGCGAGATCGAGGCGGGCCGGGTGGCCGGTCCGCACGTGGTCTGCTGCGGCTACGCGCTCATGCGCCCCGGCGGGCACTGCCACTGGCTCGGAGGGATCGAGGTGGCCTCCCGAGCGGAGGTGCGCGCCGCCGTACAGCGGCAGCTCGGCCAGGGAGGCGACTACGTCAAGCTGATGGCCTCGGGCGGCGGCCTGACGCCGGGCACGCGCCCGCACGAGGCGGATCTGCCGCTGGAGCTGATGCGGGAAGCCGTGGAGGTCGCCGAGGCCGCAGGCACCTACGTCACCGCGCACTGCCACGCCACCGAGAGCATCGAGCGGGCCATCGTAGCGGGACTGACGATGATCGAGCACGCCACCTTCGCGGAGCCACCCGGACGCTACCGCTACGATCCCGACGTCGCGCAGCGCATTCGGGACTGCGGCATCGTCGTGGTCCCCACCGTGTACTGCGCATTGCAGAACGCCGACAAGTTCGAGCGGCAAGGCAAGACCTACAACCCCGAGGACGTGGGCGCGGTCGCGCGCCTGCGCGGCCGGCTGACCAACACCGGGCTCTTCCATCGGCTGGGCGTGCCGCAGATCGCCGGCACCGACTGCGGCGCGATCGACACCGGCTTCGACGCGCTGGTCGACGAGCTTCTGACTTACGTGCAGGCCGGCATGAGCCACGCGGAGGCGCTGCGCTCGGCCACCAGCCTGGCCGCCGAGCATCTGCGGCTGCAGGGGGTCGGGCAGGTGGCGGCCGGCCAGCGCGCCGACCTGGTGCTGCTCGACGGTGATCCGCTCATCGACCTCCGCAACCTGCGCGCTCCCCGTATCGTGATCAAGGAGGGTGAGGTCGCGCACCGCCGGGAGCCGGCCGGCTAAGCCGGGCGCGGTTTGACCGCCTCACGGAGCCGGGCTACCCTGTGGGCGACGGTCCCGTGCCGGCGGTGCCCGGAAATCATGGCAGATCAAGCCCGCCGCCCTTCGTCGGCCACGGCGAACGAATACCTCATCCAGCTCTATCTGATGCTGCGCGAGCGGCGGCCGGTCGTGGGCGCCCGCATCGCCGAACGGATCGGGGTTTCGGCCGCCGCTGTCTCGCAGGCCCTGAAGCGTCTGGAGCAGCGCAAGCTGGTCGTCATTGATCCGGACGACGGCATGCGCTTGACCCAGCGCGGCACGGTGCAGGCCGAGCACACCATCCGCCGCCACTACCTCCTGGAGCGTCTGCTGGTCGACGTGCTGGGCTTCGCCTGGGTCGACGTGGACGAAGAGGCCGACAAGCTGGAGCACTCGCTGTCGCCGCGCCTGGAAGAGCACCTCTTCGAACAGCTAGGCCGTCCCACGACCTGCCCGCACGGCAATCCGTTTCCCGGCTCACCGGACGAACGCCGCCTGCTCGACGCGCCGCGACTGACCGGCGCGCACGCCGGCGAACGGACCGAGATCCTGCGGATCACCGAGGAAGCCGAGGAGAACGAGGAGCTGATGCGCCGCCTCGACCAGGACCACCTCGTCCCCGGCACCCGCATCACCGTATCCAGCATTACCGATGCCGAGGTGGTGTTCCGCAAAGATGCTACCGGGCAGGAGATCACCCTGCCGACCGGCTACGCGCGCTACGTCCGGGTAGACACCGACAACTGATCCAGTCCATGCGCGGCAACCGCCTCGCGTCCGATCCGCTGGAACGCCTCCGCACGCTCGACCGGGAGATCCACCTGATGCAGCATGTCATCGGCCTGCTGCAGTGGGATCAGGAAACCTACATGCCGGAGGGCGCGGTCGCGGAGCGTTCGGAGCAGCTCGCTCTGCTGGAAGGGCAGGTCCACGAGCGCCAGATTTGCCCCGAGATGGGCGAGCTGATCGCGGCCGGCGAAGCGCGCACCGACCTCGACGAAATCGACCGGGCGTTCCTGCGTGAACTGCGCCGGACGTACGACCGGGAGACCAGACTGCCCACTGAGCTGGTGACCGCCATCGCCCGCCAGGCCAGCGTCAACCACGCGAGCTGGGTGGCGGCGCGCAAGGCGTCGGATTTCAGCATCTTTCGCAATGATCTGGAGGAGACGCTGCGCCTCACCCGCGAGAAGGCAGATCACCTGGGATTCCAGGATACCCGCTACGATCCGCTGCTGGACGCGTTCGAGCCGTGGATGAGCACCGCGGAGGTCACCGAGGTGCTCGATGCGCTGCGGGGGCCGTTGGTCGACCTGCTGGAGCGGATCGCCGGGGCGGCGGTCACGATCGATGACGAGGCGCTGCGCCGCGATTGCGACGTGACCGCTCAGCGCGCGTTCAGCGATCATCTGCTGGCGGCGCTGGGATTCTCGTCCCGCACGGGTCGCCTGGACGTGTCCGCCCACCCGTTTTCCACCACGCTGGGTGCCGCCGACGGCAGGCTCACCACGCGCTTCCACCCCAATCTGCTGAGCACGAGCATGTTCGGGACCATCCACGAATGCGGCCACGGCCTGCACGGGCTGGGCGTGGCGCCGGAGCTGGCCACCAGCGCGCTGGGCGCAGGCACCTCTCTCGGCATCTGCGAGTCCCAGTCGCGGTTCTGGGAGAACCTGATCGGCCGCCGGCGGGCGTTCTGGGAGCACTTCTACCCGCAGCTTCAGCCGCGTTTCCCGGCTCTGGCCGACGTGGACCTTGATCGGTTCTACCGTTCGATCAACGCCGTACAGCCGTCCTTTATCCGCGTCGAGGCCGACGAGGTGACCTACAATCTGCACATCCTGCTGCGCTTCTCGCTGGAGCGCCGCATGGTCGACGGCGACCTGCAGGTGGACGACCTGCCCGATGCCTGGCGGGAGGAATCGCGGGCGCTGCTCGGCATCGTCCCCGAACGCGACGCCGACGGCGTGCTGCAGGACATCCACTGGTCGATGTTCGCCATCGGCTACTTCCCCACGTACACGCTGGGCAACCTGTACAGCGCGCAGTTCCACGCCGCGATGGCGCGCGACATCCCGGACTGGCAAGATCAGGTTCGTGACGGGCGCTTCACGGAAATCCTCGGCTGGTTGCGGGAGCGGATCCACCGCCACGGGCGCGTCTATTCGGCCGCCGAGATCTGTCGCCGCGTGACCGGCGAGCCGCTCGACGCGCGCTACTTCATCGACTATCTCGACGTCAAGTTCGGCGAGCTCTACCGACTGTAACGATGCTGCCGGAGGTGCTCCTGATCGGCGATTCGATCCGCGCCGGCTACCAGCCGTTCGTGGAGGAAGCCCTGCGCGGCTCGGCCGCGGTGGCGTCGGGCGCCGACTACGGCGGCACGTCCGCGCACGTACGGGCCAACCTCGACGGCTGGCTGCGGGTGCGCCGCTACGATCTGGTGCACCTGAACTGCGGGCTGCACGATCTGGCGCGCCGGCCGGCGACCGAGCCGCGCGTCCCCCTCGCCGGGTATCGGGACAACCTGGAGGCGATCTTCGCCCGGTTCGCGGAGCTCGGCGTGCCGGTGGTGTGGGCGACCACGACGCCTGTGGACGAGGTGCGCCACCACCGGATCAAGCCGTTCGACCGTCTGGAGGCAGACGTCACGGCCTACAATGCTGCCGCGGTCGACATCGCGAGAGCCCTCGAGCTGCCCGTCGACGACATCTACGGCGTGGCCGTCGCGCGTGGCTGGACCGACCATCTCACCGACGACGGCGTGCACTTTACCGAGGAAGGCTACCGCCTGCTCGGCGGTGCCGTTGCCGGCGCGGTCAGAGATGGCGCGCGAGGAAGTCGTAGGCCAGCCGGCCGCTGATCTGGTGCCGGCCGTCGAACTCGTCGGTGACCAGCGCGTCCTCGGCGCCGAAGGCGCGCCACGCCGCCCGCGCCCGGTCCACCGACGCGCGCACGCCGTCGATCGGGAAGATCGTGTCCCGCTGGCCCGCTTCGATCAGGCAGGGGCGGGGCGCGATCAGCCCCGCGAAGTCGCTCAACTCGCCATGACCCAGCAGGCCGGGCACGAAGTTGCACGTGCAATGAGCGAACGTTAGGATGCTCTGCCGCCAGTCGCAGAAGTAGCCTGAGATCACGCACGCGCGGATGCGGTCGTCGCACGCGGTGGAGAAGTAGGTGTGCGCGCCGCCACCGGAGATCCCCATCGCCCCCAGCCGGGCGATGTCCGCCTCCGGCCGCGTGGCCAGATAGTCGCCCGCGCGCATGCCGTCCCAGACGCGTAGTCCCATCACCGAGCCGCCCAGCATGATCGCGTAGGTGTTGGCGTTGTGGCAGGTCGTCGGCGGTGACCCGGTGAGCTCGCCGCCCAGCGCCGAGTAGTCGGCACGCCGCTCGCCGAAGCAGCTTATCTCGGGCGCCGCGACCACGAAGCCGCGCTCGGCCAGCGCGCATCCGAAGTCCTTGTGGTAGCCGTCCGGCTCCCAACGCTCGGAGCCGTCCTCCCACAGTCCGACGATGTCACGCACGCCGTAGCCGTGGCCGTGCAGGGCCAGCACGCAGGGGGCCGGTCCGGTGAGGCCCTTCGGCACCAGCACGTAGACCGGCATCGTCGCGTCCGGCCACGTGCGCAGCACGACCCGCTCCCGGACGTAGGAGCCGCGGTCGACCGTCTGCTCCAGTTCGGCCTCGACCGGCAGCGCCGGCCGATCCAGGAAGCCCAGGTGCCCGGTGAGGACGCGTCCGGCGTGCGCTTGCCACTCGCGCGCGGCGTCGGCGGTCGTCGCGGCGAAGGCACAGTCGTGCTCCGCTCCGGCATGCAGCGCGTCCAGCAGCCTGAGCGGGTCGAATTCCGTTCGCTGGCTCATGCCGCCACTCTGGAACCCTATCGGGCATGTTGGCAAGGAGTCGGTCGCGCTTGATTCGCGCGCAGGTCGGCGCGTAGCGTGGTCGGCGTGTTTACCCAGGTCCGCGTGGCCGCATGTTCGTTCAAGCCCCGGAAGTTCGATGTAGCCGCCAACGCCGATCGGATGGAGGGGCTGTTCCGGCGAGCCGCGGATGCCGGCGCCGAGCTCGCCGTGGCCCCCGAAGGGGCGCTTGACGGCTATGTGGTGATGCCGATCATCGAGGGCGCTCAACCGGCCGAGCGCATGCACGAAGCGGCCGTGAGCCTGCGCGGGCCTGAGATCGGCCGGTTCCGGGCGCTCGCCCGCGAGCTCGGCATGTGCCTGGCGTTCGGCCTGGCCGAGCGCATCGGCGGCGACGTCTACAACTGCGCGGTCTTCATCGACGCGGCGGGCGAGATCCGCGGCACCTACCACAAGATGCAGCTCGCCGAGGGATACCGCGACGACTGGTGGTTCAACCGCCTTGGCAAGCGCGCCCGCGCGTTCGCGACGCCCTTCGGCAAGTGCGGGGTGCTGATCTGCAATGACCGCTGGAATCCGGAGATCGCCCGCATTCCCGTGCTGGACGGCGCCCGCTATCTGCTGATCCCGTCCTACGGGTCACGGGGACGACACCAGGACCGAGCCGTGCTGGCGCGGGCCAGGGAGAACGGTGTGCCGATCGTGGAGGCCAACGTCGGGGTGACCCTGATCATCAGCAAGGGCGAGGTGGTGGCATGCGAGCGCCGGGTCGACGCGATGACGGTGGGCGTGATCGAGGTGCCGGCAGCGCCATCGGTCGCCAACCGTGATCGCCAGGAGGAGACCTTCCTGCGCTGGCGAGCCGAGGAGATGCCGAACCGCTATCAGCAGGGCGAAGCGCGCCGCAGGGCCGGCACCGGGCAACCGGTGCACCATGACCCGCACGGGCGGCTGGTGGCAGCGGGGTAGCGCCGGCGCGGTAGGGACCAGCCCGGCGGTCGGCGTTCGGGTCACTCCGCGAAGCGAAAACCGTAGATCCTCATCTGACGCAAGTGGAACTGCAGCCGAACCGGCTTGCCTGCCCAGGCGCCCAGGCGCGCGTCGCCGTCCCACGTGACCGGCGCGTCCAGCGCGTCCTGGCTCACTACCCGGCAGCGGTCGAAGGTCAGCCCTGCGATCCGCGGGCCGTCGTGGCGCGGGAAGGACCCGGTCGGTGAGCCGGGAGGCGCCGCGCGGTCTCCCTCCACCATCTGCACGCGTAGCGCCGCATCCGGACCGATGGGCTCGACGTTGACGATGAGCCGGCTGCCGGCAAACGAGATCTCCCGCGTGGCGAAGATGCCCCGCTCCGAACCGGCCTCGATGCCGACGAAGCGGTCGCGGTCGAAGGTGAGCCGACTCATCGCGCCGTCGTGCGGCTCCTCTCCGTCGCGCAGGCCGGCGGTGCTCCAATCACCGGGCGTGTAGCTGGCGTCGACCGCGCCGTTGTGCGGACCCTGTCCGGTGCGCGTGTACAGGGCCACGCGGTCAGGCCCCGCCGGCAGGATCCCGGGGCCGGCATAGATGCGGAACTCGTCATAGGCGCCGGGCTCGCCGCTGGTGGTGACGATCGGCATCCGCGTCGGCCGTATCCAGGTGCGGTTGTCGCGGCTGACGGCGAGCTGCAGATCCAGCTTGCCGCTCCAGTGGTGGTACGGCGAGAAGAACATCAGGTGCAGGTCCCGGTACCTGCTCCACGGGCAGTTGTAGAAGTCGGTGTCCAGCCCGTCTTCGTGATCGGGCGCCAAAACGATCGCAGGCTGGCTCCACTCGGGGTGCGTCCCGTCGAAGCGCACCGACTCGATGCGGGCTACCGCCCGTCCCCATCCCTGCGGCACCACGGGGCGGTCGCCGACGTCGCGGCCGCCTCGCTTCAGGCTGTTGGAACGGATGTAGGCGACGTAGCGGCCGAGCACAGGGTCGTAGCCGGCGACGTTCTGCGTGTCGAGGCCGGGTATGTTGTAGCCCCACGGGTACATCGACCACGCCACGCCGTCTGCGGAGTAGGCTCCGCGCAGACCGAAGGGCGTGCGGCCGCAGTGCAGCATCTTGTAGCGCTCGGTCGTAGGCGCCGTGGGATCGATGAAGACGCACCCACCCCCCGGGTAGCGGTCGATGTCGCCGCGCAGCACGACGTTGTTCGCGGTCGATCCGTTGACTTCGACCATGCCCAGCGCCGGTTTGCGCCAGGTGAGCCCGTCCTCCGACTCGGCATACGCCACAAGCTGGTGGGAGACCTTGCCCGCGATGGTGGCCGGCCGTTGATGCGGATAGCGCGGGTCGCGGTCGACCACGTAGTCGGTGTTGTACCAGCAGCGAAAGCGGCCGCCGTCGTAGAGGACCGTCACCCAGTAGATGCCGCCGGTCTCCCACGGCGCGTCGCGTCCCGGCAGCATCACCGGCGCCGGCTCCTTGTCGGCGGTGCCGGGGGTGAAGCGGATGTTGATCGGGTAGTCGCGCGAGACGGCCGCGCCGCGGGTCAGCAGGAAGTCGTCGCAGAACAGTTGCACGTCGCTCCCCACGTCCAGCACCCGTGAGGCATGCGGTGCCCCGAAGTCGATGCGTCCGCCCGGCGGCAGCCCAGTCGATTGCATGATCCGCCCTCCGCCCCACACGATAGCTCGGGAAGCCGAAGGCGACCATTCAGGCTACTCGATGCCGAAGATCTCCAGAAACCGGTACACGTCGAAGGAGGCGCTGAACAACTCCTCGACCTCGCGCACCTTGTCGACATCGTACACCTGCAGTTTGGTACTCTCGTAGAGCCCGAACAGGCGTGCCTCGGTGGCGGCCGAATCGCCGCGTATCAATAAGGTCGGCAGCCCGGCGCTGATGATCTCGGCGCGCAGCTCCGGTGCCAGCGATTCACCTTCGTCGCAGGTCAGCACCAAACCGCCGATTCCGCGCGTGGCGCCGAGCTGCCGGTGGTAGGAGAGTATGCTGCGGATCCGGGGTGAGGAGTTGGCGCTGATGACCACCAGGTCGCGTCTCCGGATCGCTTGCGCGGGCCGCAGGAACTGCGCAGGCAAAGAGATGACGCGGATCGTCCGACACGGCCGCTGCCAGGTGGGATGACGCGGATCACCTATCGCCTCGGCATGGCGCAGCGAATTGAGCACCAGATCGATGGACGGCTGCGGGAGGTCCTGCACGGTGGGAATGAAGCCCAGGATGCTCAGGTTCCCGCCGAAGCCCGGAAACCGGCTGTTGAGCGCGTCCTCGGTGAGGTACCGCTGCAGGGTGCGGATCTTCTCCGGGATCAGCTTGTTGAAGATGATGCCGCGCACGCGGCATCTCTTGTACAGAAAATAAGACATGTAGACTTCGAGCGTGTCGATGGCGCGGCCGATGCCGCCCTCGGACAGAAAGACGATCTCCGCGTTCAGCAGGTTGCCGACGTCGGCGTTGGACAGGCCGGCGATGGCGCCGACGCCCGGGTGTCCGGAGCCTTCGGCGATGATCACCTTCTTGTCGGCGAGCGATGCCACCGACTCGAGGATGCGGCGTTCCAGCGTCCGCGTCAGCGCCTCCTGGTCTCCCGATTCGAGGTAGTTGCGGGTGAACCCCGCCGTGAACCGCACCGGTGAAAGGTGCCGCGGCTCGAAGCCGGGAAGGGAGCTGAACACCGACAGGAGCTGTACGTCCTTGTCCACCTGCATGCCGTCGCGGAGCGTGGAGACCTCCTGGCCGACCGGCTTGATGTAGCCGATCGTGGACGGGTCGAGCACGCGGCGGAGCTGGGAGATGATTCCCAGGCTGGTCACGGTCTTGCCGGCGTGCTGCCGGTAGCCGGTGAGGTAGACGACTACAGGAGCCACGGCGGTGCGTGCAGAGCCGGTTCCGGTTGCGCGGGCCGGCCGGTTGCGGTATACGTGGCGCCATGCGCTGGATGGCAGTGTGGGTACTGGCAGCCGCGGCCGCGATGGCGCATACCGAAGGGCACGGTAGCGCGGAGGCGGCCGAGGACGCGGGCACCCTGGTGGCTCAGGAGGAGGCGCCGGTCGTCGACGGGGTTGTCGCGGAGGGTGAGTACGGGCTCAGTCTTCAGTACGACGGCATCACGATCGGCTTGGCGCTGGTCGGCGACACGCTGCACGTGGCAGCCGTCGCGATGACCAGCGGCTGGGTAGGGGTCGGCTTCGGCTCCGACATGATGGACGGCGCGCGCATTCTGTTCAGCTTCGTCGATGCCGACGGGCAGGTGTTCTTCGCGGAGCAGGAAGGACGGGATCACACGCACCAGGACGTCAGCGACACGCTGGCGAGTGCCCACGCGGTGGGCGAGGTCGATGGCACTACCACGCTGGAGGCGGCGCTGCCGGCCGCGTTCGTCCGCGATACCGCCGACGAAGCGGGGGCGTTCCCGATGATCATGGCGTACGGCAGGCGTGACTCGGTGCGGGTCGTCCACCGCTTCTTCAAAAGCATCGAGCTGACCTTCGGCTGATCGCAGCCCGAGGCTGTTCGCAGGCCGCTCACCCTGATCACCCTGAAGGCGTGCCTGCGCCTACGCCCCGCTATCCGCGGAGCCGCGCAGGCAGAGCCACGTCGCTTCCGCAGCCAGCTCGTCGCCGACATACGCCTTGCCGCTCTGGCGGATCATGGCGGGCGAGTTGCGCGTGGTGGTGACCTCGAGCCGGACCTCATCACCGGGGCGTATCTGCCGCCGAAACTTGGCCTTCTCCACCGTCGCCAGGAACAGGATCGACCCGGCGCCGTCGCTCTGCGCGGCGATTCCCGCGCCGCCGCACTGGGCCAGACACTCGACGAGTAGCACGCCGGGCACGACCGGGTACGACGGGAAGTGGCCGGCGAAGAACGGTTCTTCGGCCGTGAACCGCTTGTAGCCGACGATCATGTCTGTGTCGGCACGCTCCAGCCGGTCCACGAACAGGAACGGGGGACGATGCGGGAGCAGCTCGGTGACCTGCCGGGGACTCACGCTCAGATGATCCCCAGGCGACGCCCCACCGTGGCGGTGATCTCCAGCACGCGGTCCAGCTCTTCGTCGGTGTGGATCGCCATGTAGGAGGTTCTGATCAGAGCCCTCCCCGGAGGCACGGCCGGGGTGACGACGGGGTTGGCGTAGATGCCGGCCTTGAACAGCTCTCGCCAAAACCGGAACGTCAGGTGGTCGTCGCCGATGATCAGCGGCACGATAGCCGTCTCGGCGAGATCGACGTCGAACCCCACGGCCTTGTATTCGCGGATCATCCGGGCCGAGATCCGTTGCAGCCGCTGCGCGTGCTCGGGCTCCTCACGCATGATCTTGAGCGCCGCCGCGGCCGCCGCAAGGTTGGCCGGCGGCATGCTGGCGCTGAAGATCAGCGGGCGACCTTCATGCTTGATGTAGTTGACGACCTCCCGATCGCCTGCAACGAAGCCGCCGAGGGATCCGAACGACTTGGAAAAGGTGCACATTATCAGGTCGGCGAGCGGCCGTCCGAAGTGTTCTTCGGTGCCACGGCCGGTGGCGCCGATCACGCCGATCGCGTGCGCCTCATCCAGGTAGATGCGGGCCCCGTGCCGCCGGGCGACCGCTGCCACCTCGTCGAGGCGGGCGATGTCGCCCTCCATGCTGAAGACCCCGTCGGTGACCACTAGCTTGCCGGCGTCGGCCGGCGCCGAACGCAAGGAACGATCCAGATCCTCGGCGCTGTTGTGGGCGTACCGGTGGACCTTGATCGTGCCCAGCCGTCTCCCCGATGCGTGGAAGATGCCGTCCATCACCGATGCGTGGTTGAATCGGTCGGAGAACACGTGGTCGTGCTTGCCGAGCAGGGCGGAGATGGCGCCCAGGTTGGTCTGGTAGCCGGTGGTGAAGCAAAGCGCGGCCGGCCTGCCGACGAAATCGGCCAGGTCCGCCTCCAGTTCCTCGTGCAGCGTGAGCGTGCCGTTCAGGTAGCGTGAACCGGAACAGCTTGTGCCGTAGCGCTTGACCGCCGCGATCGCCGCTTCCCTGACGCGCGGGTCCCACGACAATCCGAGGTAGTTGTTGGAGCCGATCATCAGCAGGTCGCGGCCGTCGATCACCGCGGTGGTGCCGCGGACCTCCTGAATGGCAGCGAAGAAAGGGTAGAAGCCGAGCAGCTCGACTTGGGTGTCGAACCATTCCTGATAGGCGCGGCACTTCTGGAACAGGTCGCCTTGTGCGGGCGTGGCGGGGGGCGTGTGCCCGTCAGCGTCGCTGGAAGTCATACATCAGATCAGGAGAGAGGCGGCCGATCGCGTCCGCGGGTATTCGATACTACGGAACCGGCACCGGTATCAAGCAGCCGATGCGGACCGTCTTCGCCGGAATCCGGCGCGGTCAGCCGGCCGTGCCCTCCTCGACCAGGGCCGCGAACATGTTCCGCATCGGCTCCGAGTCCCATTCGCGTGCGCCGATCGCGCGCGCCACGATCGTTCCCTCCGGGTCGAGGATGTAGGTCATCGGCAGCGATCGAGCGGCGTATACGCGCCCGGTGGACAGGTCGGCGTCGATCACGATTTCGAAGGTGATGCCGGTTTCCTTCACGAAGCGCTCGACGTCGGCGGTGTCTTCGCCCACGTCGACCCCCACGACCCGCAAGCCGTGGTCGGCAAGCGCCAGGTGGAGACGTTCCAGGGCCGGCATCTCGATCCGGCACGGGGCGCACCAAGTGGCCCAGAAATTGAGCAGCACGTAGCTGCCCGCGTAGTCGTCCAGGGTGCGTGGGGTGCCGTCCAGGGCCGCCAGTTCGAAATCGACGCGCGCCTCCTTCTTCGCCGGCTCGAAGCCCAGGTCGGCCATAGCCTCCATGACGGTCTTTTCGCGCGTGCCGGCCTGCCCTTCGATTGGGACGGAGCTGGTCGAGGTCGTGCCTGCGGGAGCGGCAACGGTGGCCGTTTCGGATCCTTCCGCTCCGTCCGAGCAACCGATCAGAGCGAACGGAAGCGCCGCGGCGATGAGCGCCGCTGCCCACGTGCCGGCTCCTCCCATGGACACATGATACGGAACGCTCGGCCCCGGCGGGAACAACGGACGTCCGTGTGACCGGCTAAAGCGCCGCGTCCGGCGTGGCGCTTTCCGTAGTGAGGTGGGTGCTTCCTTCGTCTCCGCAGCCGTCGCGGCCGGCGCGTTGAGCGTCGCCCCGGCGGTGCTGCCGCTGGCCCTGTGCATCATCACCGGCGCGGCGGTCGCCGGCGGCATACTCTGGGCGTGCGGGACGGTGCACGGGCAGCCGTCGGTACGCGCCTGTGCGGCGGCCGCGGTGCTCGGCGCGATGCTTGCGGCCACCGGGGTATTGAGGATGCGGATGGAGGAGCGATCCGCCTACCTGGGGCTGGCCGATGCCGGCCCGCTGGTGCTGCACGGCACGGCAGTGGACGACGGCCGGCCACTGGCTCGGGGCGGTACGGCGCTGTCGCTGCAGGTCGTCGCGGTCTCCCGTCCCGGCGGGGCGTTGCGGGCCACGGCAGATCTTCGGCTGGAGCTCTATCTGCGGAGTGCGGAGTCGCTGCATCGGGGAGAGGTGTTGTCGGCAGCGCTGGACGCGCCACCAGAGCTGTGGCGTGGGCGGCTGATCGGCCGGCCGGTTCACCTTGAGCGACACGGGTTTCGATCGCCGTTGTGGAGGTTGCGGGCGGTGCTCCGCGAGCGGATCGTGGCAGCCTTGGCGCGGGCCGGGCCGGCCGCGGGGCTGGCCACGGCGGTCCTGATCGGTGACCGCCGGCACCTGGACCCAGCCGTGGTCGCGCGCTTCCGGCGCGCCGGAGCGTCTCACCTGCTGGCCTTGTCCGGGCTGCACGTCGGAATCGTCTACGGCTGCGTGCTCGTGCTCATGCGGGTCGCGCCGCGGCGCGCGGGGCCGGTGGTCGCCGCCGCGGTCGCCGCGGCCTACGCCTTGATCGCGACGGGCGGGCCGGCTTTGGCGCGCGCGGCGATGATGGCCTCTGTCGGATCGCTGTTGGCGGTGACCGACCGCGAACGTCGACCCGTGCCGATCATCTCGCTGGCCGCGCTGATCCTGCTGGCGATCGATCCGGCCGCCGCCGCCCAGCTTTCGTTTCAGCTCTCGTTCCTGGCGCTGCTGGGCGTGCTGGCCGGCGCGCGAATCGCCTCTCGCCTGCCGCCGGGACTGTCGCGGTGGGTGGGCGGGGCCGTGCTCTGCTCGATCGGTGCGCAGGCGGCGACAGCACCCCTCGTATTGACCACATTCGGGGAGCTCTACCCGGGTTCGGTACTGCTCGCGCCGGTGCTGATGCCGGCGGTGACCATCTTCCTGGTCGCCGCACTCGGGGTGGGCGCTGCTGGTCAGCTTGCGCTGGCGTTTCCGTCGGGGGTCGCTGGCGCGATCCTCAATCTGGCGTTTATCATCCTGGAAGCCGGGATCTCGCTCAGCGCCGCCATCCCGGGGATCTCGTTGTGAACGACGAATAGTGAACCACGACTCGCCGACCGACATCGGGCAAGCGCTGGAAGCCGCCGGAATCGCGCTGAAGAAGCGCTGGGGGCAGAACTTCATGATCAACCGCGGGGCGCGGCGCAAGATCGTGGGGTTGCTCGATCCGCAGCCGGGCGAGTCGATTTGGGAGATCGGCGCGGGGCTGGGCGCGTTGACCGAGATGATCGCACCGCTGGCGGGCACCACCGTGGTGTTCGAGAGCGACCATGGACTGGTCAGATATCTGCAGTCCGAGCTCTCCGACTCGAGCGTTCAGATCGTGGCCGGTGACTTCCTGGATACCCGCGAACAGGCCCTTGCGGCCTACGGGGCGCCGAAGCGGGTCGGCGGCAACCTGCCGTACAGCAGCGGAGCGGCGATCGTCGCCGCGCTGCTGGAACATGGGCCGCAGGTCGACCGCATGGTGTTCACGCTGCAGAAGGAGGTGGTCGAACGCATGTGCGCGGCTCCCGGGTCGCGGACGTATTCGTCATTCTCCGTCATCTGCCAGGCGTTCTATGCGGTCACCAATCAGGGCGACCTGCAGCCCGGGTCCTTCTTTCCGGCGCCCGAGGTTCAGTCCGGTGTGGTGACGATGGACCTGCGCGCCGATGCCGGGCGCGTTCGTGATCCGGCCATTTTCTTCCTGCTGGTGCGTTCGGCGTTCGCGGCCCGGCGCAAGACGCTCCGGAACAATCTCCTGCGGGAGTCGCCGTTCCCGCTCAGCAAGCGTGACCTGCTGGCGGTGGTGCAGCGTGTGGGGATCGACGCGGGCGTGCGCGCGGAGGCGCTCGGCGCCGATGAGCTGGTCGAGGCCAGCAACCAGATCGCGGTGCTGGCCCGCTGCGGATCGAGCGAACCGTGAGCGACCACGAGCTCGGCATCTACGGACTCGGCCGTTTCGGGACGTTCTGGGCGGAACGGCTGGCTCGCCACGCGACCGTGAAGGCGTTTTCGAGACGCAGCCCGGCGGCGCCGGAAGGTGTTGAGCTGGTTTCCGAGGAGCGCCTGCTGGAATGCCCGGTGCTGATCCTGTGTGTGGCGATCTCGGCGATGGAGCAGTTGCTCGGCCGTATCGGCGATCGGCTGCCGGCGGGCGTCACCGTGATGGATACCTGCTCGGTGAAGGCCCACCCGACGCGGCTTATGGCCGAATTGCTGCCGCCGGATGCACAGATCCTCGGCACCCATCCGATGTTCGGCCCCGATTCGGGGCGTGAGACGATCGCCGGCCGGCCGATGGTGCTCTGTCCGGTCCGCATCGATGCGGAACCTCTGGCCGAATGGAAGCGCTTCTTCACCGGTCTCCAGTTGAACGTGGTCGTCATGGAGCCGGACGCGCACGATCGCGAAGCGGCGTTCACGCAAGGCGTGACCCACTATATCGGCCGGGTTCTCGCCGAGATGCGGCTGAGCGAGTCCGGAATCGCGCCGCTCGGCTATCAGCGGCTGCTGTCGATCGTGGAGCAGACCTGCAACGACCCGTGGCAGCTCTTCGCCGATCTGCAGCGGTACAATCCTCACACCGTGGAAATGCGCGCCGGCCTCGAGCAGGCATTCCGTAGTGTCTCCGCGCGACTGGACGACGTTGAGGACGCCTCGTAGCGCGGGCGCACCGTGTCCAGAGGCATATCCGCCGCCCGGCGCCGCACCCACCCTTGTCGCTGACGCGGCAACTCGACAGACTCACCGAGTGGCGAGCGCTGTGGCGGAGCGACGACTCGCGGAGTTCGACGAGGGATCGATCGACACGGTCCTGGGCGAGGATGTCGAGTTCACCGGCGAGCTCACCTTCGAACGGTCGCTGATCGTCAAGGGCCAGCTCAACGGCAAGATCACGGTGTCCGGCACCCTGTACGTCGACGAACACGCCTCCGTGTCGGCACGGGTGGAAGTCGAGCGCTTGCGCTGCAAGGGCCGGATCGAGGGCGACGTGATCGCTCAGAGCGGTGTCGAGTTGTACTCGACCGCGAGCGTGTCAGGCGACGTGGCCACTCCCGAACTGGTGCTGGAAAGCGGCAGCAGGCTCAACGGACGCTGCGTCATGGGTGACGACGGCGGATCAGGTGCCGGCCTCGACGCAGCAGCTCCGCCGGAGGCGACGTAGCGCTCCACTTCCCCGGCACGAGAGGCGTTGACCATGACCGGTGCAGCGGGTCAGATTGGTGGGGTCGGGCCGCTAGCTCAGGTGGTAGAGCAACAGCCTTTTAAGCTGTGGGTCGACGGTTCGAATCCGTCGCGGCTCATCCCCTGACACCTGCGCATCAGCCAGAATCACCGATCCGATACGGCCGATCCGGGCAAAGTGTGGGCGCGCGACCAGGAGCAACGGAAAAACCGCATCGCCCGAGGCGTTATTACCTCGTCGATCGGTTCGTTTGCGGCGGCCCTAGCCTGAGTTGAGCACTTTTGGGGCCGGTGTAGCGAGATATGGCGCTTACTGGGGCGAATCGACGGATCTGACGGGGGGAGACAGTTGGGAGAGGGTGATGTGAGCGATGTAGTTATAAAACGCATGCATCATCATAGTTGTCGAACTATTGTCTTGACTCCCTTTGTCTCTGTCAGTACCTTTATGGCGCGTGTTCATCGGTCAGGTCAAAGTCTCGCGCAACGGGCGCTCCTACACCTATCATCGCCTTCTGGAGTCGGTTCGCACCGATAGCGGCCCCCGCCAGCGGCTCATCCTGAGCCTCGGCACCCTCGACCTGCCCAAATCTGAATGGCCGCGCTTGGCCGAACGCATCGAAGACCTGCTCAATCACCAGGAACTGATTCCGTTCGGCGCCGGTGATCTGGATGAACTGGCGGCTCCGTTCGCCGAACGGATCGGCCACAAACAACAGCGCCAACGAGCGCAGCACGGCGATCAGGGGCCGACCAAGCAGGTCTATCCCGAACGCAGTAGCAGTGAGCACCTTCGTGAACTGGGCCCGCAACACGTCGCCCACATGTTCTGGGAGCAACTGCACTGCGATCAGATCCTCAAGGGTCAGGGGTTCTCCGAACGCCAGTGCCGGCTGGCCGAGATCCAGGTGGTGGCCAGACTGGTAGCACCGAGCAGCGAACTGAGCACGGTCAGCTGGTTCGCCCGTAGCGCGCTCGATGAGCTGATGCCCGGCGCGGCGATGAGCCTCAACAAAGATCGGCTGTACCGGATCTCAGATCGGTTGTACGCGCACCGGGCGGCCATCGAGGGCGAGTTGGCAGCGCGTGAGCGGGAGCTGTTCGCGTTGGAGGAAACCATCATTCTCTACGATCTGACCTCCACCTACTTTGAGGGCGTAGCTGCGAACAACGAGAAAGCGGCGCACGGGTACTCGCGCGATCACCGCTCAGACCGCAAACAGGTGGTCGTCGGTCTGGTGCTTGATGGCGAGGGGTTTCCCAAAGCGCACGAGGTGTTCGCCGGCAACACGAAAGACCAGCACACGCTGGCGCAGATGCTCGACAGCCTCCAGCACCGGATGGGCGGCCTCGCAGAGGGCCGTGCGACGGTGGTCATGGACCGCGGGTTGGCCACCGATGAGAACGTGGCGCTCCTGCGCGAGCGCGGTCATCACTATATCGTGACCACCAAACAGAGTGAGCGCCAGGAGCTGTTTGGCGAGGTTGACAAGACCAGGTTCGAGCCGGTGAAAGTCGACGAGCAGGGCCAGACGACCGTCTCGGCGCAACTGCGGCGCCATGCGGGGGAGCTGTACGTGCTGTGCTACAGCGCGGCACGCGAGAGCAAGGATCGGGCGATCCGGGAGCGGTTCGCACGACGGTTCGAGGAGGATGCCGAGAAACTCAAGAAGCGGGTGGCAGCCGGCAGGTTGAAGAATCCCGAGAAGATCAACCAGGCGATTGGCCGCCTACGGGAGCGCTATCCGCGGGTGGGGCGCTATTACACGCTGCGGATGGACACCGACAAGGACGGACGAGCACACGTAGGGTGGGCCAGAGACGAGGCGGCGCAGGTGCTCGCCGAAGAGTTGGACGGCACCTATCTGCTGCGCACCGATCGCACTGAGTTGGCCCAGGCTGACGTCTGGAAGCTGTACGTGATGCTGTCCCGCATCGAACGGTCGTTTCGTTACCTGAAGAGCAGCCTGGGGGTGCGTCCGGTGTTCCATCAGCGCAGCGAGCGGGTGGACGCGCACATTTTCATCTCGGTGCTGGCCTACCACCTTCTGCATGCCATCGAGCGGCGCTTGCAGGAGAACGGCGATCACCGCTCTTGGCCGACGGTCCGAGATCTGTTGGCGACCCATCAGATGGTCACCATCGTGCACCGCTGCACCGATGGCACGGTACTGCGGATACGGCGTCCGTCGCAGCCGGAGTTGGCGCATCGCACGATTTACCAGGCGCTGCGGATACCCGCTACGCCTCCGACCCATGGAAGGAATCGAATGTAGTGACAAACAAAAATGATAAATGCCTGTACGGAATCACCTTACGTTCCAGAATGCTCAACTTAGGCTAGCCGGTTAGGCTAAACCGTCGTGTCGGTCAGGTAGGCGTACGCTCTCAGCGGCGCCACCGCGAGAAGGCCGCCATCGACCGGTATCGTCACGCCGGATATCCAGCGCGACTCGTCGCTGGCCAGGAACACGGCCAGCCAGGCCACGTCCCAGGGCGTGCCTTCGGTGCCGAGGGGCGATGCCTTCTTGCGGAGCTCACGCGTCCCCGGCCGCATCGTCCCGCTGGGGAAGGCGCCCTGCACGTGGCCCGGCGCGATGCAGTTGGCGCGGATGCCCTGGCGTCCGTGATTCGATGCGGTGGTCCTGGTGAGCATGTGCAGCGCACCCTTGGTGAGGGAGTAGGGCACGGTCTGCGAGTAGGGCGCGACGATGCCGTCGATGGAGGAGACGTAGATGATCGCCCCGCCCCCGGATTTCTCCATCGCGGGGATGGCGTACTTGCTGGCCAGCGCAGGGCCCTTGAGGTTCACCGCCACGTTCCGGTCGAAGTTCTCCTCCTCGAAGGTCACCACGGTACCCCTTCCCACCACTGCCGCGTTGTTGAACAGCACGTGCAGTGCGCCGAACCGCTCTACGGCCGCGGCGACCATCGCCTGGCACGCGCCCGCATCACTGACATCGGCCGCTACCACCGACGCCTCGCCGCCCTCGGCGATGATGTCGTCGCAGGTGCGCTGCGCATTCTCGACCGATACGTCGGCCACCACCAGCTTGGCGCCGGCTCGGGCGAACAGCAGCGCGGTGGCTCGCCCGATGCCGAGCTCCTCCGTGTCGCTGCGGGTGCCGCCGCCGGTGACGATCGCAACCTTGCCGGCCAGTCGGCCGGTTGCTGCGGTGTTTTCCATTATCGCGCCCGTGCGGCCGGGACTGCCGCGATGGCCTGCAGCGTCAGATCGAGGGTGGCGAGGTTGTCGCGACCACTGTGCTCGGGCTCCCGGTCCTCCTCGATCGCTGCAAGCAGTTCCGTCATCGCACCTATGAAGCCGTCGGGCACCCAGGCGCCTTCGAGGCGCGGGGAGTAGTCGCCGGAGGCGGTGCGGACGACGACCCGCTGAGAGCCCGGGGTGTCGCGGGCGGCGCTGATCACGCCACGCTCGGCGACGATCCGAGTGCCATGGCCGAAGAACCCCTTCGCGGTGGCGTTCATCGAGACCACCGCCTGCGATTGACCAAAGTCGATGATCGTCGACGCAAGACCGGGGACCCCGCCGCCGTTCAGCGTCCGTTCCTGCGATACGACTGTAGTGACGACGCTGGGTTGGGTGTCGCCGACCAGACAGTGCACGAAATCGAACAGGTGGATTCCGTAGTCAAGCAACAGGAAGCCGGTCGCCGATCTCTCATCGAGACCTTCGGTGGACGGAGTCCAGTGCCAGTGGAAGTCGAGATTCACTGACCGCACCGCTCCGAGCGCTCCGGCGGCTATGAGCCGGCGCGCGTACGACCAGTGTGGCGCCCAGCGGCCATTCTGGTTGACCGCGAGCTTGACCCCCTGAGCGTCCGCCGCGGCGACCAGGCGGCGGGCCGTCGCCAGATCGGTCGCGAACGGCTTCTGGCTCAAGACGTGGCAGCCGGCGGCGAGCGCCTGTTCGATGATCGCCACGCGCTCGGCCGGCCGCGTCGCCACGTCCACGACCTCGATCCCGGACGACAGCAACTGCTCCACGTCGGCGTAGACCGCCGCTTCCGGGTAGTACTCCATACGACGCCGCTCTGCGAGGCGTGGGTCCAGGTCGCACAGTGCGACGACATCCAGTCCGATCCCACGGTAGGCTCGCAGGTGCGTCCTGGAGATCCCGCCGCACCCGATGAGTCCCACGGATGGGCGATTCGCGCCGAGCCGAGGCGGACGGTAGTCGATGTCGGGCAGCGGAGCGCTCAAGACGGCTGGTGCCCCGCGGCATAGTCGGCGTAGAGCGTATCCATTCGTCCGCCCAGTGGCTCGCTGGAGACCACGACTGCGTAGCGGAGGCGCAGCCGCTGGCCTGCCGTGAGGTGCCAGCCGCCATCGAACAGTGGCGCCGGGTTCACCCCCATGCCGGCCTGCGACGGGCCGTAGTCGGAGGCGAAGATGTGCCAGGGGCTGGGCGCGTCGCGATTCTCGGGATGCTGCATGATGGCGACCTGGGCGATCGGCGAAGCCAGCAGCAACCAGGCGGAGCGACGGCCGTGCAGGTCCAGGCCGCGGCACACGCCGTCGCCGATGTACTCCGGCGATGCCAGCGACGGCACGACTCGAAGACACAGCCCGGCATAGCCGCCATGGGCATAGCCGCCGGGCTCATGCACCCGCGGCGTGCGCGTCAACTCCACACCGGCCATGGCCGTGAATTCGCAATCCCAACTGATACGGTAGCAGCCGGATTCTGCGCGTCCCATCGTCAGGCAACGACGTTCGGAAAGCAGGCTCCTGCCGGCCGGACCACGCCAAGTAAGTCGCAGGTCGACGGTAGTGCCGTCAGCAGGCGTCGGCGCAGCGCCCACGAACTCCACGTTTACACGTCCGGCCGGCTCTCCGGTGTGCGGATCTTCGTTCCAGAAGTTGATGTCGTTGAGGTATTTCCAGGAGAACCACAACCCGCGATGCCATGGGTGGTCCCAGGGACGATTGCGGGTGATCTCGAAGCCGGACGGGGTCGCCAAGGGGTGGAACCACGCGTTTTCTCCGGTTTTTGGGTGATTGAGCTGCCACAGCAACGTCTCCGCATCGAAGCCTGTGGTAGCTGACCCCTTGGCAACGAACGGCGATTCCACCCAGCGCTACCTTATTCCGCTGAGTCTTGCGGGACAACGTCGGCGCGGGGCCGTTGCCGCCGGCTAACGGACTTGGTTGTGGCGTGGGATCCAGTGCGTGGCGGCCGGCGCCGGCTCCTGGCGACTACCGTTCGCGTGGTCGCACGCGCAGAGCACCTCCTCGAACAGCATCGCTTCCAACTCGCGCCTGATCGGCTCGAACGCGGCATCACCGTAACGATTGTGGGTCTCCTCCGGGTCGGCGGCGCGATCGTACAGTTCGCCGTCCGCACCGCCGGCGTAGGCGGTAAGACGCCAGCCCGCGGTGGTCAGGGTGCGCATCCGCACCGGCATCCTGTCGTCGTCGTTCTCGGTGAGGGCGGCGCTGCGCGTGTACGCACCGGTGCCACGGATGGCATCCGCGAACGAGATGCCCTGCACTCCCTCCGGCTCGGGGATGCCGGCAAGGTCCAGGAGTGTCGGCGCGATGTCGAGCGTCGAGGCTGGCGGGTCGATGAGCCGCCCGGCGTCAATACCCGGCCCCCTGACCAGCAAAGGGACCCGCAGCGCTGAGTCGAAGTGCATCCCCTTGCCCACGAAACCGTGGTCGCCCAGGTACTCGCCGTGGTCGGCCACGAAGCACACGATCGTCGATTCGGCGAGCCCGCTCTCCTCGAGCTGATCGAGGATGCGCCCGACATGGTGGTCCAGGCAGGTCGTCATGCCGTAGTACCAGGCACGGACCGCCTGCCACGTGGCGTCGTCGATGCGCGAATAGTCCAGCGGAGGCGTGCCGGTGATGCGGTTGGTGTGGGTCCCTTCACCCCGGTAGATCGCGTCGTACCACGACGGCATGTGCGTGCCGCCATGCGGGATCGGCGCCGGAACGCTGGCCGGGTCGTACGCCGCATCCCACGGCTCCGGCACCGTGAAGGGGTGGTGCGGATCGGGAAAGCTGACGTGAGCGAAGAACGGCGCTTCATCATGCCGGGCCGCTTCGAGCATCTCGATGGTGCGGTCCGCGATGTACTGCGACGAATGCAGCTCGGCGGGCAGGCGAAACCGGTACGGCCCAAGCTTCGGCGATAGCTGACGGTCTTGCGCCTGGTGCCCTCCCCGAGCGGAGCTCAACTCGACGCCGAGATCGGCTGCGTAGGCCTCATAATTTCTGCCGAAACAGCCGTCTCCGTGTCCGTTGACCAGATCCACCTCCGCGAAACCGAAGTAGCCGTCGCTCGCTTCGTCAGCCATGGCCGCTGCCACCGCGTCGGGCTCGGCTCGTTGCGGCTGCAAATGGATCTTGCCGATCGACACGCTCCGGTAGCCGGCGGCTTGCAGGACGTGGCCCAGGAAGCGCGGATCGTCCGGCGTGTGGCATCCCACCATCCGAGACTTCAGCACCGAAGGAAAGCAGCCGGTGAGCAGGGAGGCTCGACTTGGCGTGCAGGTGGGCTGGGTCACGACGCAGTCGGCGAATCGCGTGCCCGAAGCCGCCAGTCGATCGAGATGAGGTGTCGCGCAGATCGGGTTGCCATAGGAAGACAGCGCGTCGGCACGCAACTCGTCGGCAATGATGAGCAGGATGTTGGGCGTCACCCGCTGCGTCCCGTCACCCATCGCCCAATGGCAGCTCAAGTCGACCGCGAACGCAAGTAGCGGCGGGCAAACTCGGGGCAAACTTGACAGGCCAGCCTGCCGCGGGTCCTATCACGCTGCAATGCCCAGGTTGACCGGCGCCCGCTTCATCGCCGAGACCGTCCACGGATACGGCCTCACGCACGTCTTCTACATGCCCTACATCATGCCCCCCGCCATCCTCGAGATGGGCAAGCTGGGCGTCACCGCCATCCAGTCGCACGGCGAGAAGGCGGCCGCCTACATGGCCGACGCCTACGCGCGCGTGCGCCGCGGCCCGTCGCTGGTGATGGCTCAGTCGGTCGGGGCCGCCAACCTCGCCGCCGGTCTGCAGGACGCGTGCCTGGCCTGCTCGCCGGTCATAGCGCTGACCGGCCGTGAGCGCCAGTTCCACCTGCAGCGCCACTCCTACCAGGAGGTGGATCACGTCAAGCCGTTCGCGGCCGTTACCAAGTACAGCGCCTACGTGCACGCCACGGAGGCGCTGCCGGGGTACCTGCGCCAGGCGTTCCGCAGTGCGGTGAGCGGCACCCCGGGGCCCACCCACCTCGACGTGGAGCAGATCAGCGGGATGGCGATCGCCGACGGCGAGCTTGATGCCGAGGTGATCGTGGAGCGCCAGTTCACCCGGGTTCCGCCGTTCCGGCCGGTGGCCGACCCGACTACGATTGCCGAGGCGCTGAACCTTCTGAACGGCGCCAGCAGACCGGTGATCGTTGCCGGCGGCGGTGTGACGGCCTCGGGCGCACGCGATGAGCTGATCGCGGTAGCCGAGAAGCTGTCGGTTCCGGTGGCCACGGCGCTCAACGCCAAGGCGATGTTCCCGTCCGACCACCCACTGGCAGTGGGGACGCCGGGCAACTACTCGCGCGAGTGCGCCAACCGCATCCTCTGCCGGGCCGACCTGGTGTTCTTCATCGGCAGCCACACCGGCGGGCAGTTGACGCACGACTTCCGCATTCCGCCGCAGGGCACGCCGGTCATCCAGCTCGACATCGATCCTGCCGAAATCGGCCGCAACTACCCGGTGAAGATGGGGCTGCAGGGGGACGCCAAGGCGTCGCTGGCGGCGATGCTCGACGCGGCCCAACCGGGCCCCGATCGCGGCGCCTGGCTGGCCGAGGTTCAGAAGCTCATCCAGGATTGGAAGGAGAGCGTCGAGGACCACTGGGGCTCGGATGTCGCGCCGGCGCGGCCCGAGCGCATCTGCCGCGAGCTGAGCGAGCACCTGCCGGCCGACACCATCCTGGTATCCGACACCGGCCACTCGGGTGTGTGGACCGGCACCATGCTGGACCTGAAGCACCCCGCCCAGAGCTACATCCGCTGTGCGGGCTCGTTGGGCTGGGGGCTGCCGGCGGCGCTGGGCGCCAAGTGCGCGGCCCCCGGCCGGCCGGTGCTGTGCTTCACCGGCGACGGCGGCATCTGGTACCACATCGCCGAGATCGAAACGGCAGTCAAGGAGAACCTGAACGTCGTCATCCTGGTGAACAACAATCACTCGTTGAACCAGGAGAAGCATGGCGTCGAGAGCTACGCGGGCCAGTCGGCGGCGTCCGACAAGCAGTGGCTGTTTCCGGATGCCGACTTCGCCGCCATCGCCGAGTCGATGGGCGCGATGGGCCTGACGGTGGACAAGCCGGGCGACCTGCAGGGGGCGCTCGACAAGGCGTTCTCGGCGAACCGCCCGGTGGTCATGGACGTCAAGAGCCACGTCGACGGTATCGCCCCGAGGGCTTGGCTGCCCGAGTAGGATCGCGGCGGCGGAGCGGGTCGGTGGCTTCGGCCGCCGTGGGTTGTGTGGCGCGGCTAGCAGGGATAGGTTCCTGGCCATGAAGTCAGCCGTGCTGCACAAGGTCGGCGGCCCCTTCGCGATCGAGGAGGTGGAGTTGCTGCCGCCCCGCAAGGGCGAGGTTCGCGTCAAGCTGAAGGCAGCCGGGTTGTGTCACAGCGACTGGCACTTCGTGCACGGCCTCCTGGCCCGGCCGCTCCCGGTCATACTCGGACACGAGGGCGCGGGCGTCATCGAGGAGATCGGTGAGGGTGTTACCACGCTGCGCAAGGGACAACGCGTGGCGCTCAACTGGGCGCCCGCCTGCCGTCACTGTTATTACTGCCTGCGGGGCGAGACCGGCATGTGCGAGACCTTCTGGGGCTGGCGCAACGGCACCATGCCGGATGGCTCGACCCGTTTTCGCATCAACGGCGAACCCGCACGTCAGTTCAGCGTGCTGTCCACCTTTACCGAGCAGACCATCGCGCCGGTCGAGAGCTGCGTGCCCCTCGATGACGATATCTCCTTCGACGTGGCTGCGCTGGTCGGCTGCGGCGTCACGACCGGCGTCGGCGCCGCGCTCAACACCGTCGACATCCGACCGGGAGACAGCGTGGCCGTATATGGCTGCGGTGGCGTGGGACTCAACGTCGTGCAGGGCGCCAGGCTGAGCAACGCCTATCCGATCATTGCCGTGGACACCGACCCGGCCAAGGAGGCGATCGCCATACAGTTCGGCGCCACCCACTTCGTGCCGGCCGGCGACGACGCGCACCAGAAGGTAAAGGAGCTGACCGGTGGACGGGGCGTCGAGTACGCCTTCGAAGCGGTGGGACCGCCCGCGGTGCAGGAGGCGGCGTACCAGGCGACGCGCCGCGGCGGCGCTCTGGTCATCGTCGGCGTGGCACCGGTGGGGAGCAAGACCTCGTTCCCCGGCCTCGACCTGCACGTCAATCAACGCCGCATCCTCGGCTCCTTCTTCGGGTCGACCGATCCGAGTCGCGAGTTCGGCCGCCTGTACGGCCTCTACCGTAACGGCCGGCTGCTCGTGGACGAGCTCATCTCCAAGCGCTACTCCCTCGATCAGATCAACGAGGGGTACGCCGACCTGCTCAGGGGCGGCCACAAGCGCGGCGTGCTGATCTTCGACTGAGCCGCGCACTTCCCGGGGGACCGCTATGCCAGACACCAACGACACACCATCCACCTACGACGCCGACGAGCTCCAGCGGTTCGCCGAGGGCGTGATCGGGTTCACCGGCACCGGGCCCGAGCAGGCGGCGGTGGTGGCGCGTCACCTCGTCGAGGGCAACCTGGCGGGCCTCGAATCGCATGGAGTCTTGCGGCTGCGCCAGTACTACGACGCTGTCCAGGCGAGCGAGATCGACCCCACCGTGCTGCCGGCGGTCGAATCGGAGACTGCCGGCACGGCGGTGGTCGACGCCCACGGGGGCTGGGGCGCACCGGCCGGATACCTGGCCGTGGAGCTGGCCGAGCGCAAGGCGCGGGCCGTCGGTGTCGCCGCCGTCAGCGTGAAGAACGCAGCCCATATCGGGCGCTCCGGTTCGTACGTGCTGCGGCTCGCCGAGGAAGGTCTGGTGGCACAGCTGTTCTGCGGCCTGGTGAGTGCTGCCTTCGTCGTGCCCTGGGGCGGCCGCGAGGCGCGTTTCGGCACCAACCCGATCGCGATCGCCATACCGAGCCGCGACCAGCCGGTGGTCATCGACATGGCCACCAGCGCTTCCGCCGAAGGCAAGGTGCAGGTGTACCGGAACGCCGGCCGGACCATGCCCGAGGGGCTGATCATCGACGCCGAGGGCCACCCGAGCACCGACCCGAACGACGTCTATCGCGGTGGCGGAATCCTCCCCTTCGGCGGCGCGAACGGTCACAAGGGCTACGGCCTGGCGGTGATGGCGGACCTGCTCGGCGGGGCTCTGTCCGGCTCCCATGTCGGCGTGCGCGTCGGGAGCTTCCGCAACCACTTCCTGCTGACGGCCATCGATCCTGACGCACTTGGCGGTGCCGAGGCGATGCGGGCCATCGTCGACGAGTACTCGCAGTGGCTGAAGAGTTCAGCGACCCAACCGGGCTTCGCCGAGGTCCTCATGCCCGGCGAACCCGAGTCGCGCAACGCCGCGGAGCGCCTGCGCGACGGGATCCCGCTTGACTCGTCCACCGTCGAGCTCCTCGACGTGCTTGCCGACGAGCTCGCCATACCCCGCATCAAGGAGCAGCATCGATGAACAAAACAGACGGAGACCTCGAAATGCGCGGTGTGGAAGTGCGTGGCGTGGTCGTACCGATCCTCACCCCGCTCACGCCGGACGAGGCGGTGGACGTGACATCCCTGCGGCGCCTCACGAATTACGTCATCGACAACGGCATCCACGGGATCTGGGCGGCCGGCACCACGGGCGAGTTCGCGGCGCTGGACGAGCCGGCCCGCCGCCTGGTGATCGAGACCGTGGTGGACGAGGCGGCCGGCCGCGTGCCGGTGATCGGCAACGTCTCCGCGCCCGCGACCCGAGCCACCGTCGCCGCGGCCGAGGCGCTGCGCGACTGCCCCGTCACGGGCGTCGCGGCGACGCCACCTTACTACTACAGCAACACCCAGGATGAGCTGCTCGACCATTTCCGTGCCATCGCCGACCGCTGCGCGCAGCCGCTGTGGGTGTACAACATCCCGAGCACCGTCAAGGTGACGGTCCAGCCGGAGACGATCGCCACGCTGGCCGCCGACGGCACCGTGGCGGGGGTCAAGGACAGCTCGGGCGGCGGCGAGACGTTCGCGCAACTCGTGATGCTGTGCCGCAAGCGCGACCTCGCCCTGTACCGGTTCGTCGGCTCCGTCTGGCGCGCCACGATGGCCGGGTTCGGCGCGCACGGCATCATCCCGGGGATCGCCAATCTGGCGCCGCGCAGCATGTCCACCGCCTGGGAGGCCGGCCAGCGGGACGATCAGGAGACCGCCGGATGCTGTCTCGAACAGGTGCTGGCCGCGACGGGGGTCACGCGAATCCGGGCCGATGGCAGCGCTGGATCCGGTTTCTCCGGGCTCAAGTGCGCGCTGAAGCTGATGGGGATCATCGAGCACGACACGGTGTCCGCTCCGTTCAGGCCCCTGGACGACGCGGCGAAGGCGCGGATACCGGCGTTGCTGGAGGAGCTGGGGCTACGATGAGCCCCGTGCATGGGCCTCCGTAGGCGGCTCTTCACCACTGCGGAGAGCGCCAACCCCGGAGCCTTCACCGCGACCGACTGGGCGCTGTTCTGTTCGATATCGACGATCTGGGGCGCGTCGTTCCTGCTCATCGACATCGCCCTCGATGCGTTCCGGCCCGGCCTGATCACCTTCCTGCGGGCGGCCGGCGGGGCGACGCTTTGGCTGGTTCCGGCGGCGCGCCGGCCGCTGGAGCCGGAGGACCGGCTGCGGGTGGTGGTGCTGTCGTTCGTCTGGGTCGCGGTGCCGTTCACGATCGTCCCGGTGGCCCAGCAGTGGGTGAACTCGGCGCTCACCGGCATGCTCAACGGGGCGATGCCGATCTTCGCCGCGCTCCTGTCCACGGCGTTGTTGCGGCGCTTGCCGCGGCCGGCACGGCTGGCCGGGCTGCTGACAGGCTCGGTCGGCGTTACCGCCATCGCCTGGTCGACGGCGGCGCCCGGAGCCGCAAGCGCCCTCGGCGTCGCGCTGATCCTGTGCGCGACCGCGTGCTACGGCGTGGCGGTCACCCTGGCCGTTCCGCTGCAGCAGCGCTACGGAGCGGTGCCGGTGATGGCGCGTATCGTGGCGCTCGGGGCGCTGTGGACCGCGCCGTACGGGCTGTACGGACTGGGCGGCTCCCAGTTCGGATGGCCCGCGTTGCTCGCGGTGCTCGCGGTCGGCGTCGTGGGCACCGGCGTCGCCTACTGGATCATGGGCACCCTGGTGGGTCGCGCGGGCTCGGTGCGCGCCTCGTTCATCACCTACCTGATCCCCGTGGTGGCGCTGGTCCTGGGCGTCGTGCTGCGCGGCGACCGGGTGGGTGGACTGGCCGTCGTTGGTGTTACTCTGGCTACTATCGGCGCCCTGCTGGCTGCCCGCCGCGAACGCTGAACGGGCTTGGAAACCCAGCCCGAAGGCTGGGGACGGCGGCGGCGAAGAAGGCATGATGTCTGTCACACCGGCAGGAAGAGGTAGATGGGAGCAACGCACGTCACCGTTACCATTCGCAATCCCGCGGATCCGAACCGGTGCTGGGAAGGACTGTCATGGGGGAGATCGTCGGCGGGAGTCCCTGGGCATCGAGGTTGATCCAAGCGATCAGCGGCTCAAACGGCTGCCTGCGGTCCGCCTCAAGAGTCTTGTCAGCGGGCGCTGATCGACCGTTGGAGTCCCGGTCGACGGCTCGGTCGGCATCGAGCGACAGAGGCCCAATACGGAGCTGGAATGGCTGACGACCCGTCCCGGTGGATTCATCGGGGTTTCCACGCCTTGCGGCAAGGCGAGTGCGACAACGGCGGCGACAACCTCTACGTGACGGCGGTCGGATCCGTCGAGTGGATCCATCGCACCGACACGAACGGCGACGGCACCGTCGACTTGGTCTTCCCCAATTCGCACGGCTACGACGAACGCGGGCCGACCTGGATCTACCGTCAACCGGGCGCTCCGGGCGGCGAGTGGGGCCGGCGTGAGCTTCCCAACGACAGCGGCTGGATGAGCCGTGCGATCGATGTCGATGGCGACGGATACCTGGACCTGATCGTCATCAATGCCGAGAACGGCGTCACCTCCGAGCTGGAGTCCTACGTCTACTGGGGCGGCCCTCGCGGCCTGACCGGCGAACGCGTCGAGCTGCCCACCGCCGGTGCGTACGACGTCGCCACGGCCGACCTGACCGGCAACGGCCTGCTCGACCTGATCATCCCGTCGGCGTGGGTGGACCACCACAACGCCGGAGAGCCGCGGCCGCTGCACGTCTTTCTGCAGCCCCGCCCGCGCGTGTTCGAGGACGCCACCGAGCGGTTCGGCATCCCCGGCGTCGCCGCTCTCGCGGTCGCGTGCGAGGACCTGGACGGCGACGGCGAGCTGGAGCTGGTGGTGGCCAATTACCGTGCGGGGTTCGAGTACGACACCGACTCCTTCATCTACCGCCGGCGTGGCGCGGGCTTCGCCGTGGACTGTCCGGTGCGGTTGCCCACCCACTACGCGCTGCAGGTGGAGCTGGCCGATCTGAACGGCGACGGCGCCAGGGAGGTGATCTTCGCGGGCGGCGATCAGGTGCAGATCTATTGGAACCGCGGCGGCCGCTTCGCGCCCGAAGACCGCACGATCCTGCCGGTCGAGGGCAACTGGACGCTGTTCACGCAGGGCGCGGTGCGCGTGGCCGCCGCCGACGTCGATGGCGACGGGCGGGACGAGCTGCTCGTGGTGACCAGCGACGGCGTACAGATCCGATCGGCCGCCGCGCTCGACCGGGTGCGGCAGACGCTGCCGCTGCCGAACTGCAGTTGGCTGCACGCCGCCGACCTGGACGGCGACGGCCGCATCGACCTGATCGCCTCCCGGCTCGAGGACGGCCGCTCCTACGAGACCGAATCGGTCGTGTTCTGGAACGGGGCGGACGGCTTCTCGCCGCGGCGGATCACCACCCTGCCCACGAAGGGCGCAATGGGCTGCACGGCCGCCGACCTGGACGGCGACGCCCGTCAGGAGATCGTGTTCAACAACACGATGGCCGGCCCGTCGCAGAACGATCCGGACTTTCCGCTGTACGTCTACCTGGGCGGTCCGGGCGGCAGCTTCGACCCCAAGCGGCGGCTGGAGCTGCCGGCGGGAGGCACCAACACCTACGTCCTCGCCGACCTGGACCAGGACGGCAACGCCGATCTGGCGTGCACCGGACGCGACGGTCTGCGCGTGTTCCATGGCGGCCCGGACGGCCTGCGTCCCGATCGCTGCACGCTGCTGCCCGGCCGGGGGCAGTTCTTCCACTACGTGCAGGTGGGGGACTTCGACCACGACGGCTGGCTGGACCTGCTGGGCGTGGCGTACACCTATGACGACAAGCCGGAGACCATGGCCACCTCCTCGGTGATCTACCACGGCTCGCCCGAAGGCTTCTCCGGGGAGCGCTCCACGGTGCTCCCCACCTACTGCAAGGGCAACGCCCGCGTCGTTGACCTGAACGGCGACGGCTGGCTGGACGTGGTGTTCTACAACCCGCGTGGCCACTTGGCCGTCTATCACGGCGGCCCGCACGGCTTCTCCCCGGAGCGGATGAGCCGCATTCCGCTGGACCTCGGTGGGGACGGCAACGTCGCCGCGATCAACTGCGCCGACCTGTCCGGTGACGGCTGGCTGGACCTGATCGTGGTCGTCATGGGGCACTACACGCGCATGGACTCGGGGTTCCACATCCTGTACGGCGGCCCGGACGGCTACTGTCAGGAACGGAGCGAGTACCACCGCACCGACGCGTCGAGCATCCTGCTGACCGTCGCCGACGTGAACGGCGACGGTCACCTCGACCTGCTGGTGCCGGCCTATTCCACGCAGTTCAGCCGCGTGCTGCCGGCGCACATCTACTGGGGCACGGCGGACGGGATCGACTACGAGCATCCGACGGTGATCCCGTGCGACTCCTCCTGCGCCTTTCAGGTCGTCGACCTGAAAGGCAACGGCTACCGCGACGTGCTCACGGTCTGCCATCGCACCGACCTGGGCCACCGGGTCGACTCGCTGCTGTTCTACAACGGGCCAGACGGACTCGACCTCGACCATCCGGCGCGGCTGCCGGGTATGGGCCCGCACCTGAGCACGCCGCGCGACTTCGGCAACGCGTTCACGCGGGAGCCGTGCGAGCGCTACCGGTCGCCGCCGTACGACCTGGCCGGCAGGCGGCCGGTGCGCGTGGACTGGAAGGCTGTCACGCCGCCGCGCACGTCGGTCGAGCTGCAGCTCCGCTGGGCTCGGACACGGGCGGAGTTGGCCGCTGCGCCGTGGCACGGCGCAGCCGGCGAGGGTACCGGATTCGCACACCCCGGCCGGGTGATGGGGTTCGCAGGCCCGCAGCGCTGGCTGCAGTATCAGGCGACGCTCACCTCGCTCGACGGCTGCAGCACCCCGTCGCTGCGCGAGGTGAGCGTCGAGCTGGCTTAAGGCGTACACTGCCCATATGGCAGAGCAGACGCTGGTCGATGCACGCCACTACGTAGAGGCGGGCACGGTCGATGCCGTGCGCGCCAAGGGGGTCGTCCTGGTCGAGGGCGACGGGGTCACCATCGCCGTGTTCGCCGACGGCGACCGCATCGCCGCGGTCGACAATCGCTGTCCGCACATGGGCTTCCCGCTGCATCGCGGCTCGCTTGACGACGGCATCCTGACCTGCCACTGGCACCACGCCCGCTTCGATCTCACCTCCGGCTGCGCGTTCGACCTGTTCGCCGACGACGTGCCGTCCTACGACGTGCGGATCGACGACGGACAGGTGCTGGTAGCGCGCAGCCCACGCCAGCTCGCCGACGGGGCGTTCTACGCCGAGCGGCTGCAGCGCGGGCTGGACATCGGCGTCGGCCTGATCCAGGCCAAGGCGTTGCTCGGGCTGCTGGACGACGGTCAGGACGCGTCCGGCGTGATCGCGACGGTCGCCGAGTTCGCCGCCCGCAGGCTGGCGAGCTGGGGCGAGGGGCTGGTGCGCCTGACCTGCGTGGCCAACCTGGCGCCGTACCTGAGCGATGACACGCGCTATCTGGCGCTGTACTACGCGACCCGGCAGATCGCCGCCGAGGCGTCGGGGGCGGCGCCGCACCGTTTGCGCGGGGCGCTGGACGGCGACGGCCGCCGGCTCGACGAGCTCTCCGGTTGGCTGCAGACGTTCGTCGGCGCCCGCCACGCCGACGGCGTCGAGCGCACGCTGGCCACGGCGCTGCACACGCTGAGCGCGCGCGACGCCGCCGGCCTGCTGTCCGATGCGGCGGCGCAGCGCCTCTATGCCGAGGGCGGCCACCTGCTCGACTCGTGCAACAAGGTGTTCGAGCTGATGGACCACGTCGGCACGGACGACGCGGAGACGCACGTTGCGCTCCTGGCCGGCCGGGTCGCCGCGGCGCGCGGCGAGGAGGAGGGGAGCGCCTGGCGGCATCCCGTCGATGTGGTGAGCGCCGCCCGCGAGTTGGAAACCTCGCTGCCGGCGCTGCTGGCGGCGGCCGAGGACGCGTCATCCGCGAATGGGGCGGACGGCGCGGCGCAGGCGCGGGAGGTTGCCGGCCGCCTGCTGCAGGTCTTGCTCGGCGATGACGGCCGTGCGGTGGTGTCCGCGATCCGCGACGTGCTTGCCGGCGGCACCGCCCCCCGCACCTTGTCGACCGTGGTCACCTATGCGGCGGGGCTGCGTCTGGCGCGCTTCTCGGCATCGAACGACGTGGGCGACTGGTTCAGCGCGCAGCACACCTTCATCTTCGCCAACGCCGTGGATCGGGCGGTGCGGCGCAATCCCGCGACGCGGACCGTCGCGGCGATCGTGCAGGCCGCGCTGGCCGTGCACGCCGACCGCTTCCTCAACGTCCCGCCGGCCCGGCTGCCGGGCGAGCGGGGCGGCCTGGACGACCTGCCGGCGGACCCGCGGGAGCTGCTCGATCGGCTGCTCGATACCATGGACCGCCGCAGCACCCCGGGCGAGGCGGACGCGCTCACCGCCCGCTACCTGCGCACCGGCGGCTCCCTGGAGCGGCTGATCGACACGCTGGCCTACGCGACGGTGCGCGAGGACCTGGACTTCCACAGCCTGCAGGTGCTGGAGGCGGCGGTCGCGCAGGGACGGACCTGGGGAGACGGCCCGGAGCGGGAGCACCTGATGATCGCCGTCACCCGCAACCTGGCCGCGCAGTGTCCGACCCGGCGCGGCGGTCTGAGCACCGCCCTGATCGCCCGGCGGCTGCATCGCGGTCAGGAGCTGTACGCGGAGGATGAGGCGGACGGCGACGCCGAGGGCGCCTGAGGGAGATTGTCATGCTGGATCTCCAGACTTTCGCGCCCGGCGACCCGGCCGGCGCCGCGGCGGTGTTCCACCGGGACGGTCTGGTCATCATCCGCGACGCGCTCACGCAGGAGCAGCTCGCGCTCGCGCAGGCCGGAGGGCGGCGCGTGGCGGCCGAACAGATGGGGGCGATCCCATTCGAGGAGGCAAACCGCGGCTATGCGTGCTATTCCTACGGGGTGCAGCTCCACCACCCCGAGTGGGCGCAGTTGATCGCGGTGCCGACGATCCTGCCGGTGCTGGATGAGATCTGGGGCTCCGAGGACTACATCTGCGGGCTCGGCGGCGGCGACTACTCCGCGCCCGGAGCGGAGATTCAGCACCTGCACGCCGACGTGCACGACGACATCGCAGACCCGCTGCAGCAGGTCACCATCTTCGATCTGCCGAGCCCGTTCATCGTCGTCAACTACGTGATGACCGAGTTCAGCGAACGAACGGGAGCGACCCGCTTCGTGCCCGGCACGCACCGCACGCGCCAGAAACCCCCCACGCTGGAGGAAGAACCGGAGCGCATGCGGCGCTCGTTCGTGTGCGCACCGGCCGGCACCGCCATCATCCGCGACGTGCGCTGCTGGCACGGCGGCACGCGCAACAGCAGCGACCAAGTGCGCATCATGCTCGGCATCGGTTATTACGCGCCCTGGTTCCGGCAGGCGAGGATGCGGGGTGTGGTGCCTCGGTCGCTGTACCGGACGTTGCCGGCGCGTGCGCAGAGACTCGCCCGGTTCATCGTCGACGACGACACGTGAGGATGCCGTCACCCCCCAACATCCTGTTCGTCTTCACCGACCAGCACCGCTGGGACTGGGTGGGATACGAGGGCCGTGTCCCGGTGCGGACGCCCAACCTGGATCGACTGGCCGCGCGCGGGGCGACCTTCAGCAGTTGCCGGGTGGCAAGCCCGATGTGCGCGCCCAGCCGCGCCTGCCTCGCCGCCGGCGTGCGCTACGGCCGCTGCGGCGTTCCAGACAACCGGGCCGACGCCGATCCGGCGCTACCGACCTTCATGCAGTCCCTGCGCGCGGCCGGCTACCGGGTGGCGATGTGCGGCAAGAGTGACCTGCACAAGCGCTCGCACCTGCACGGCCGCTACGGCTGGTCCAGCTTCCTGGGCCGCATGGGCTTCACCGACACCTTGGATCACGCCGGCCACCGCGACAGCGCCGCTGTCGCCGGACGGACCGCGCCCATCGAGCCCTACATGGCGTTCCTGCACGAGCACGGGTTGGCAGCGCAGGTGTTGGATGACTGGGAGCGGCGCCGGCGACACGATGAGGAAGGGAAGGGGATCGCCGCGTGGCCCTGCCCGCACGACCGCTACTTCCAGATCGACGACTTCACCGGACGGGCGGCGCTCGCTCTCCTGGACCGGCTGCCGGCCGGGCAGCCGTGGTTCCTGCAGGTGAACTTCTCCGGCCCGCACCCGTATTTCGATGCCTGCCAGGAACTGCTCGACCGCTACGACGGCGTTGCGTTCCCGGAGCCGGCCGAAGCACCGCCGTCGCCGCACGACCATCAGGCGATCAGGCGCAGCTACGCCGCCAAGCTCGAAGGCATCGACGACTGGACCGGCTGGATCTGGGACGCCGTGGAGCGCCGCGGTGAGGCGCCCGGCACGCTGTTGGCCTTCTCGGCCGACCATGGCGAGATGCTCGGCGAGCGCGGGCTCTGGGACAAGGGGAAGCCGTACGAGGGCTCCGTGCGCGTGCCGCTGGCGGTGTCCGGGCCCGGTGTCGACGCCGGCCGGTGGAGCGACGCGCCGGTCGAGGTGATCGATCTTGCTGCCACGTTCGTCGAAGCTGCCGGGGCGGAGCCACCGGCGGGCTGGGATGCGTGCTCGCTGTGGCCGGTGCTGAGCGGCCGTGCCCAGCGCCCCCGGCCGGTCGCCGAGTCGGCATTCGGGGACTGGCGTCTGCGCACGGACGGTCGCTGGAAGCTGGTCGAGCGCGCCGCGGCCACGGCGGAGCTCTACGACCTGTGGAACGATCCCACCGAGCGTCACGACGTGGCCCACCGACACCCCCGGATCGTCGATCGCCTGCGGGGCTCTTGACTCCGCGCTCCACGACGGAGCGTCAGGATGGTGCGTCCGACATCGCTCACATGCGGCTTCTGGTCGCGGCGGCATCCCGGAGCGGCGACTCGGACGTAGCGCGCCCGGGTGATCTGGCGCGACTGCAAGCGGCGATCGGACGTCGAACTTGACGTCTCCATAGAGACAGGCTACCAAGAGACTCAAAGAAATCGGACGAGGTAATGCAGTAATCGCTCTCTTGATAACAGCTCCCAAGAGAATTCCGGAACACGGGAGTCCCCCCAAATCGATCGACGAGTTGGTGGGTCGGGTAAATTCGAAGTCAGGTTATCTGAGATAGAGAGTCGATGCCATTCTCGATCGACGGCGTCATCCCGTGGGGCCGGACATTCGGCGAATATCAGGCAATGTTCGACCTGTCGGCGGCAGACCTGCGACAGCGGATCCTGGGCTGCGGCGACGGGCCGGCCAGCTTCAACGCGGAGCTGACCGGGCTGGGTGGTGACGTCGTCTCCGTCGATCCGCTCTATGCGTTCCCCGGGACGGCGATCGAGCGCAGGGTAGAGGAGACCTTCGAGGTGGTGATGGAACAGGTGCGCCGAAACCCAGACGACTTCGTCTGGACTCACGTGCCGTCGATCGAGGAGCTGGGACGGCGGCGCATGGGGGCGATGCGCCGATTTCTTCGCGACTATTCCGCCGGCATGAATGATGGGCGGTACGTCGACGCGGCCCTGCCCGAGCTGCCGTTCGCCGACCGAACCTTCGATCTGGCGCTGTCGTCTCACTTTCTGTTTCTGTACAGCGAGCAGTTCGATCTCGCCTTTCACCTCGACGCGCTGCGCGAGATGCTGCGCATCGCCACCGAGATCCGCGTCTTTCCGCTGCGGCAGGTTGGCGGCGCGCCGTCCCCTCACGTCCCGGCTGCCGTCGAGGCGATGCGGTCGGAAGAGGTCGAAGTCAGCGTCGAGGCGGTTCCGTACGAGTTTCAGCGCGGCGGGAATCGGATGCTACGCCTTCGCAGGCAATCGCGTCTGCAATAAGTCGAGGGCTCTGCGATCGGCGCATCCGCTGCAGAGACCTGAGACGATAGCTCCTTGTAGCGGCGGGCGTATGGGATTTAGTCGCTCGATTCGTGACCTTGAAGAAGACGAGGATGCCGACGGGACAGGGTTGAGAGGGTGTTGACATAATAAACACATCCGGCGATGATTCTTTGGTTGCCGCAGCGGCAATCGAGGAGGATCATGGCGAAGAGGAAGGGACGCCCGCCCAAGATCGACGAATCCGGGCGCGAAGTGCTGCGCGAGATCGTCAGCGCCCAACCGCACGCGACGCTGGATGAAGTGACCGCCGAGTTCATGCGACGGACGGAACTGACGGTCAGTGCGGCCACGGTGCTCAAAGCGCTGCGGCAGGCAGGGGTGAAGCAAAAGCGCGGCGCGGTGACCGTTGAGCGGCGAGCGGAGCAAGCGGAGCTCAAGCGCTATGGCTACAAGGACGAACATCGACGGCATGAGCCGGAGCAGCGCTATCCGAGTTGCCTGACGAAGACCGAATGGGAGTTGGTGGCGGACCTGTTCGAACAACCGGGAACGCGCGGTCGACCGCCCCAGTACAGCCGCTGGGAGATGGTGAACGCGTGTTGCTACGTGGTGCGCAACGGCTGTTCGTGGCGGATGCTGCCGCACGAGTTCCCCCCCTGGGAGAATGTGTACCGCACCTTCCGTCGCTGGGCTGCGGGCGGCAAGTTCGAGCAGATGCATGATCGGTTACGGGAACTGTGGCGGAACCGCGAGGAACGTGCGCCGGAGCCGACTGCGGCGGTGCTGGATGCGCAATCGACTCGCAATTCTCCGCAGGGCGGTCCGAGCGGCTATGATGCCGGCAAGAAGGTCAAGGGCCGCAAGCGCAACTTGGTGGTCGACACCCTGGGGCTACTCCTGATGGTGAACGTGGTGCCGGCCAACGTGCAGGACCGCGACGGCGCCGACCAGGTGGTCCGCGAAGCCGTCGACAAATATCCGAGCCTGGGGAAGCTGTATGTCGATAGTGGGTACGCCGGCACCTGCGCCGTGCACCTCAAGCAGGAGCACCGGATTGACGTGGAGGTGGTTCGGCATCCGGCCAATCGCAACGTGGGACGCTGGGTCCATCCCGACCAAGGCGAGTTGCTTCCCGTGCTGGCGGACAGCAAGGGCTTCGTGGTGCTGCCGAAACGGTGGGTAGTGGAGCGCACCCACGCATGGTACGAACGCTGCCGCCGCCTGATTATGCATCATGATCGCCTGTTATCCGTGTCCGCAGCCTGGGTGTGGCTTACTGGCGCACGCATGCTCGCCCGCAGACTCACCGCTGGCTCTTGATTATGTCAACACCCTCTGAGGGGGGATGCAACAAAGGCGTAACGACTCTCCCGTGTCGTAGCGTCGGCCCTGCGAGTCAGGCTATCGCGGAGGCCGCTGTCGGATTGTCATTGGCCTGCGGCGCGCGACGCAGTAGGCTTCGGCGGTGAGCATCGAAGCAACTGAGAACGACCGGCTGGCGATCGACGGCGGGACGCCGCTGGTGACGGATCTTCCCGAACGCGGCCTGATCGGCGCGGAGGAGCGCGCGGCCGTGCTCGGGGTCGTCGATCGGGCGATCGCCGCCGGTGGCGCGATCGAGTACGGCGGGCCGGAGGAGGAGGCGTACTGCGCCGAGTTCGCGGCAACCCTCGGCGGCGGATACGCCGATGCGGTCAATTCCGGCACCGCGGCCCTGTACGTCGCGCTGCGGGCGCTCGGCGTGGAGCCGTTCACGGAGGTGGTGGTGCCGGCGATCACCGACCCCGGAGGCATCATGCCGGTGCCGCTGCTGGGCTGCATCCCGGTGGTGGCCGACACCTCACCCGGGTCCTTCAACTGCGGCCCGGAAGAGATCGAGGCGGTGATGGGGCCGCTGACCAGCGCCATCGTGGTCGCCCATATCGCGGGGGAGCCGGCGCGGACTGCCGACATTGCCCGTCTGGCCAAGCGCCACGGCGTGCCGTTGATCGAGGACTGCGCGCAGGCGCACGGCGCCCGCATCGACGGCGCGCCGGTCGGGGGCTTCGGCACGGTCGCCGCCTTCTCGACCATGTGGGGAAAGCACCACTCGACCGGCGGTCAGGGCGGCGTGCTGTTCACCCGCGACGCGGAACTGTACCGCAGGATCCGTGGTGCCGCCGACCGCGGCAAGCCGTTCGGGGACACCCTGCCGGCGGGACGCAACTACCTGGCGTCGCTCAATTTCAATCAGGACGAGCTGAGCGCCGCGATCGGCCGCGCGCAGCTCGCCAAGCTGCCGGCCGCGGTGGAGCGCCGCCGCGCCTTCGTGCGTGCGCTCGCGGAGAGGCTGGCGGACGTGCCGTCGGTGCAGGTCCCGGAGTTGCCCGACGGCGCGGAGCCGTCCTGGTGGTTCCTGCGGCTGCGCTACCGCCCGGTGAGCGGCTGGGACAAGGAGCGGTTCTGCGCCGCGGTTTCCGCCGAGGGGGTGGCGGTCAATCCCACCTACGCCGCGCTGCCGGCCACGTACACGTGGTTCCGCGAGCGGCAGGTGTTCGGGAAGCGGAGCGGATTTCCCTGGACGGCGGCCGAGTACAAAGGCGACCCGGACCGCGTCTTCCCGTGCCCGAACGCCCACGCGGCGATCGCCGAGCACCTGACGCTTCCGGTACGCGAGTCGTGGGGCGCAGCGGAGGCGGCGAAGATCGCGTCGGCGTTCGCCCGCGTCGACGGTGCCGCGCGCCGGCCGGGAAGCGCGTAGCGCTCCGACGCCGCTCAGTCGAGCGTGGACTGCCGGCGGCACTCCTCCATGATGCGCATCTGGCGCAGCACCTGCTCGGCGGTGACCGGCAACGGTCCGCCGTGGCGGATCGCGTCGAACAGCTCCCGGTAGTAGCGCGCCTCCGCCTCCGCCTCCGGGGCGCCGGAGGCCTTCGCCTCGTCGAGCGTCCAGTGGTGCTCGACCCACTCGACCGGCTCCCGATTGTAGCTGCGGTCTCCGGTCGGCTCGGTCGACAGGTGGCGCTCGGCGCGGCTGCCGGGACGCACGGTGCGCCAGCGGAGCTCGCCGTTGCCACCGACCAGCCCGCCTTCGGAACCCATGACATGGAGCATCTGCTGCTCGTAGGCGCAGGTGGACGTGATCTCGATGTCGATGGTCGGCGCCTGCGCGGTATCCGGGTCCTGGGGATCGGCGGTGAGGACGATCTTCAGGTGGTCCTCCGCGTCGCCGAGGGTCTGCACGCGGTCGCTCACGTAGAGCACCCGGGGCTCGCCTGATCCGAACAGGGTCAGGCCGGCGTCGATCAGGTGGGCGCCGGTGTTGTTGAGCGATCCGCCGCCGAAGCGCCGCAGGGTCTGCCAGTCCCAGCGCCTCCCGAAGCCGTGATTGCAGAGCCGCGCCTGCACGACCCGGCCGAGCAAGCCTGCGCCCACGATCGCGAGCAGCTTCTGCAGTTCGGGACGGAACCGCCAGTTCTGGAAGACGGAGAGCAGCCGGCCGGTGGCGTCCCTGACCTCAACCATCCGCTGCGCCTCCGCCAGCGAGGTGGCCATCGGCTTCTCGCCGACCACGTGGCGGCCGGCCTGCAGGGCGGCGATCGCGTATGGGGTATGCAGGTGGCTCGGCACCGCGATCACGACCAGCTCAATCTCGTCGTCGGCGAGCAGGTCGTCGAACTCGACATAGGAGCGGCAGCCGAAGCGTTGCTCGGCCTCGGTGCGCCGCTCGGCCAGGTGATCCTGGACCGCGACCACGGTGAAGCGCTCGGGCTGCCCGGCGAGCAGGTGCGCATGGATGCCCCAGCCGCTGCGTCCCAGGCCGGCGATGGCGGTGCGCACGGGGGAAGTAGAGGTACTCATGACGGGCGGATCATAGCCCACCGGCCGCGTCGAGGCAGGCCGGCCGATCGGTCGAGCCCTGACCGCACGGTCGGTTGACCCGGCAGGGGTGCGAACGTAGGGTCGCCTGCGAGCACGTCGTGGCAGAGGTCCAGGTACGCCCATCGAGCGCCGCCCAATCCCTGCCGGAACGGGTCTTCGGCACGCTGCGGCGCTACTGGTTCGTCTACCTGCTGATGCTTCCCGGTCTGGCCTGGATCGTGGTGTTCCAGTACGTGCCCATATACGGCCTGCTGGTCGCTTTCAAGGACTTCAACATCGTCAAGGGCATCACGCGCAGCCCGTGGGTCGGCCTGGAGAACTTTCGGGTCCTGTTCCAGTCGGCCAAGTTCTACCTGGCGTTGCGCAATACGCTGATCATCAACCTCTACAGCCTGGCCTTCGGCTTCACGTTCACGGTGTTCCTGGCGCTGCTGCTCAACGAGGTGCGAGTCTCCTGGTACAAGCGCACGGTCCAGACGATGGTGTACATCCCTCACTTCGTCTCCTGGGTGGTGATCGGCGCGCTGGTGTCACGCATGCTGTATCCGGAGCCGGACAGCCCGATCAATTTCCTGGTCGGCCTGTTCGGGGTGCAGCCGCGCCACTGGCTGACGGCACCGGAGTACTTTCGCGGCATCGTGGTGATCGTCAACACGATCAAGGAGGCGGGCTTCGCCACGATCATCTACCTGGCGGCGCTGTCCACCGTGAATCCCGACCTGGTGGAGAGCGCCCACTGCGACGGCGCGCACCGCGGCCACCTGATGCGCCACATCTACCTCCCGCGCATTGCGCCCACCATCGCGGTGCTGTTCATCCTGCAGCTTTCAGGCCTGTTCGGCTCCAACTTCGACCTGATGTACAACCTGTACAACCCGGCCGTATACGACGTGGGGGACGTGCTCTCCACCTACCTGTACCGGACCGGATTGCTGCAGAGCAAGTTCGAGCAGGCTACCGCCCTGGGGCTGGTCTTCAACCTGCTCGGGCTGGTCCTGTTGCTGAGCGCCAACCGCGGTATCAGGCGGATGAACGTGATGGGCATCTTCGAATGATGACGGGGGGCATGCTCCGCGGCCGTCTGGGGTTCAATTTCTTCGACGTATTCATCGTCGCGTTCGTCGGCGCGTTCGCGGCGATCACCGTCTACCCGATGTGGTACGTGCTGGTGGTGTCGCTCATGCCGTACGGCGAGTTCATTCGCACCGACTTCGTGCTGCTGCCGTCGCTGACCCCGGATCTGACCTACTACCATGGCATCCTGATCGGCGCTAACGAGATCTTCCTGCGCGCCATGTCCGTTTCCATCGTCAAGACAACCGTCGGAGCCGGCGGCGGCGTCGTCGTCACCGCCATGCTCGCCTACGCCGTGACCAAGCGCCACGTGCCCGGGACACGGCTCATCAATGTCATGATCGTCCTCACCCTGTTCTTCTCCGGCGGCCTTATCCCGCTCTATCTCCTGGTGGTGAAGCTGGGGCTGCTCGGCTCGTTCCTGTCCATGATCCTGGTCACGGCGTTCGTCAACACCAGCTACTTCATCATCATGCGCAATTTCTTCTCTTACATGGTGCCCAAGGATCTGGAAGATGCCTGTGCGATCGACGGCGCCAACGAGGCGACGACGTTCTTTCGCATCATCCTGCCGATCGCCAAGCCGATGATCACGGCGATCCTGCTGTTCCTGGCGGTCTACCACTGGAACGACTACACTAGTTGGCTGTACTTCGTGCGCGAGTCGAAGATCCAGCCGTTCGCGATCCTGCTCCAGAGGGTGCTGGAGCGGCCGACGATCTTCTTCGCCTCGGCAGCCGGGCAGCGCTTCATCGAGGACGAGGGCTACATCCCGCCCAGGCAGCTCGTGATGGCGACCATCGTGCTCGCCATGCTGCCGATCTTGATGCTGTACCCGTTCCTGCAGCGGCACTTCGCCAAGGGCATCCTGATCGGCGCCGTCAAGGAGTAGTCGAGCCGACGGGCGAAAGGTGCTTGCTCAGGCCGGCACGATCGTTACGTCAACTTCATCGACCACGATCGGCTCGGGCTCTGGCACCGAGCTGACGTCCACCACTCCGGAGAACAGCAGCGTAAGCGTGAGATCGTTGTCGCCGCGCACCACCAGGTCGGGGGTCAGATCGATGACGCAAGTGGTGTGCGGCGGCAGCGGCCGGCCGGCCTGCGCCGGGCGCCCTTCGCGGTGGTACACGCGACGGAGTTGCTCGGCGGGAACCTCGGTGCCGTTGAGGTGCACGGCGATCCGGTCGGCCGATCCCAGGCCGACGGCGCGCAGGAACAGGGTGGCGCCGGCCGTTCGCTCGACCTCCTCGAACAGCCGGAACCGGTAGCTCGCCGACGGGGTGCCCGGCTCGCGTGGCAGGACCAGCTTCTGGTCCTGCATCGTCCCGCACACGTTGGTGCCGGACGGGCTGATGCCGTGGTAGCCGCCCCACATCGAGCGGTAGGTGTAGTGACGGACGCCGTCGGCCACACGCTTGGGGTCGCGCGCCTCGCGCAGGAGGCGGAAGGCCATCGGCCAGCCGGTCTCCGCGCCGCGCTTGCCGGAACGAAAACCGCCCCAGTGCTTCTGGAAATTGTAGACGGACATGCCGTCGGCGCCCTCGTGACGCAGGGTGTGCGCCAAGGCGCGGTACTGCTCCGCCGTCGCCGGCGGGCCGAAGCTCTCGCGTGAGCAGCAGTACGGCTGCACGCCGGGGTAGAGCCGGCACGGTGTCCCGGCGGTGAGAGCCCGGAACTCCTCGTATTCTGCGTTGAAGTCCGTGAACGAAGAGTCCATGGGAGCGACGAAGTCGACGAGCCCGCGGCCGATCCACTCCGGCAGGTCCAGACCCACGACGTGGCAGTCCTTCACGGTCTCCGGGACCAGCACGCCCAGCTCCAGCCGCCGCCCGCGCGTGGCGCCGTGCTCGTCGAGCATGGTGCGCAGGCGTTCGATCAGGCCGGTCATCAGGGGCTGGCGCTCGCGCGCGAGGCTCCGGTCGCCGTTCGGGGCGGGAAAATAGAGGCCGTCACGAAAGGTGAGAAGAACGCCGTCCACGTCGAAGCGCGACACCACCTCGGCGACGACTCCGAACAGGTAGTCGCGCACCTCGGCCACCGTGAAGTCCATCCGGTTGCCCGGCAGGAAGGCGCCCCCCGGCGGCACGTCGGTGAGCTTCCACTGCGGGTTGCGGTGCAGGAACATACCGCCCTGATCGGGCGCGCCGTGGTTGTCGTTGACCCGGAACCCGGCCAGGCAGCGCATGCCGCGCTCCCGGCAGCGCTCCAGCATCACCTGCAGCGGCATGATGCCGTCGTCCATCATCGGCAGGAACCGCCGGTGCTGCGGGCGCGCGTCGTACTCGAAGCGCTCCGAGCGGAAGTACATGGTCCAGCCGGCGTTGTAGACCTCCTGCACGAACACGTCGGCGGCGCTGGTGGCCACATGGTCGATGAACGTGCGGAGCTCTTCCGGGGTGGCCGGATGCGAGGTGATCAGGGGGCGGGGGTCGCCCGGATCGAAGTCGTAGTTGGCCACGTTGGACGGATCGCTGACGTAGACCAGCTCCCAGGCACGCGGCGGCCTGGTGTCGGGGGGCGTCGTGGAGGGCATCGCCGTCACTCCGGCGACCACGTGGTGGCGTGGACGCCCTCGTCGCGGGCTCCGGCCCACAGGGTCAGCACGCGGCCGTCGCGCAGCAGCACCGAGCTGGTGCGCGCGTCCATGGGGTGGTAGGAGAGGATGTAGGGCTCCGGGTCCCACGTGCGTCCGCCGTCCGGGCTGACCAGCGCGCGGGGACCGCCGACGGCGTCCTTGTGGTCGTAGGTCAGCACGACGCGGCCGTCCGGCAGGCCGACGGCATCCGCGGACACCATGTGCAGGCGGGTGACCAGGAACGGGGTGGTCCAGTCGTAGCCGCCGTTGGCGGAGAACATGATCGCCTCGTTCTTGTAGCGGCCCGGGCCGACCCGGTTGAGCGATGGCGCCGGCCAGGTCGCCTGACCGCCGCCCTGCTCGGCGGGGGTGTCGAACAGGTCCGGGTGCAGGTACTCCCGCTGGAAGCGCGTCGCGCAGAGCAGCTCGCCCGACGGCAGCTCCAGGAGGTTCGACTCGCAGCTCCCCGGCGGCAGCACCGTCCAGTCGCCCCAGCTCCTGCCGTCGTCATGCGAGCGCAGCAGGACGTCCCCCTCGTATCCGGCCTGGTGCGCGGCATCGTTCCAGGCGTTGCCGCAGAAACAGATCACGGTGCCGTCGGCAAGCTGCACGATGCGGCTGCCGTCGCCCTGGCCGCAGTAGCGCGTCGGCCGGGGCGCCAGCTCGGAGTCCGTCCAGGTCCGCCCGCCGTCGTCGCTGCGCGCCGCGCGGGGCTCGCGCGTGGGGAACGTGCCGCGCGCCGGATCCGCTTCATCGATTAGCGCGGCGTAGCTCGCTAGGAAGGTGCCGGCGCCGGTCACCCCGAAGCCGAACACCGCCGGCTCCCGTCCGGACAGCGGGATCTCGGCCAGGAAGCTCCATGTGCGGCCCTCGTCGGTGGAGCGATGGATGCGGCAGTCGCGGCTGGAGTAGACCAGGCTGCCGTCGGGATGGCGGCAGACGACCGCGCCCTTGCCGCCGGCCCCGGCGAAGTAGCGATGCTCGGCCGCCACGCGCCGGTATGCCACCATCTCGAAGTTCTCGACGTAGTCGCCGCCTTCGTAGCGGTCGTCGGGCCGCATGCGCACCATGCCGTTGTCCAGGTAGCCGCGGGCGTCGACCCGGTCGCTCCACAGGTTGGGGTAGACCAGCGGCGGCTTGACCAGACCCTCGGGGGTCCACCGCACCACGCCGATCGCCGGCCGGCGGCCCCACTCGTCCATGCCGGGGCCGTAGATGGTGGGCGCGTACGACCCCAGCGCCGCGCCGCGGTGGAAGGCGGACACGATCGCGCCGTCCGCGGTCACGACGGTGGCGGCGCTCACGCCCGCACCAGCCAGCACCGGGCGCGCCTTCTCACGGATGGCGTACCGGCACAGGCCGAGCACGTACGCCTCGTCTCCCCAGTGCATGCCACGGTCGACGCCCGGGGCAGAACCGATGATCGCCCGGGCGCCGTAGGGGAAGTGCGGCATGCCGTAGCTCAGCACCAGGCGGCCGTCGGGAAGCTCGGCCAGCGCTGCGGGCACCGGCTCGAACCCGTCCGGAACGTTCCAGGTGGCACCGCCATCCTCGGACTCGCCCAGCGCGATGTCGCCCGCAGCGCCGCCGACCGGGGCGACCAGCCGTCCGGAGCGGAGCTGCAGCGGGTGCACCGTCCCCCATCCGGCCGGAAGCTCGGCCGCGGGCTCCCACGCCGCGCCACCGTCGGCCGATCGCAGGATGCGTCCCGGCAGACAGAGCAGCAGCGAGCCGTCGGCCAGACCGCTGAGGCACGCGCGAGACGAGTCGTCAAGGTCGACGTCCGGGGTGGCGATCACCCGCCACGGTCCCGCGGGCTCGTCGGCGCCCAGGATCATCACTCTTCGAGTGAGGTTCGCTTCGCTCACGGCGCCGCTCCGATGGATGGCGGCGACGAGCGTCCCGTCCCGGCCGGCGGTCAGTGCAAGCACCACGCCACCCGGCGCCGCGGGCGTTGCCAGGTCGGGTAGCTGCGACCAGGTCACGCCGCCGTCGTCGCTGAGCGCGAGTGACCCGCCGCGGCCGCAGAGCACGAGCGCATCCCCCCGCCGACAGAGAAGTGGGTGGGCGTCGCCGAACAGCACTTCCTGGCGCTCGACGCGCAGCCGGCGGTACCGGAGTACGTGGTGGTCGGTGTGATCGGACTCGAAGCGTTCCTTCATGGTGGCTGACTATACGGCGATCAGAGATCGAGATGCAGACGGAGCGCGTCGCCGATCCGATCCATAAGCGCGGAAGGAACGCGACCGATCCGCGTATCGATACGCTCGACCGCGACTGCTCGAACCTGTTCCGCCTGAGCCTTGGAGTCGTGCGGTAGTCCACAAACGTAAGCCGGCAGTTCGACCTGAAACGGATACACGCGGACCAGGTTACTCGTGACCGGCACCACCGTGACCACCCCGCGGCCCAGGCTGGACGCGGTGCGGTTGGCGCCGTCGTTGCTTACGATGACGGCCGGCCGACGGTGGGCCGCCTCAGCCCCGCGCGGGACGCTGAAGTCGACCATCCAGATCTCACTGCGTCGCATTGCCGGCGATTCGTTCATCGTCAAGGCCGTGATCCGTCGTCTGCTCCCAGTCGACGCTGTCATCGCCAGCCGCCCACTCCGCCCACGCGGCTGCGTAGTCGTCGCCCAACTCTGCCGCCTGCAACAGTTGGACGGCTTTCCTCACGACCGCTGACCGGGATTTCATCTGCCGTGTGCGGGCGTACTCGTCGAGGAAGTCCACCTCCTTCTCGGGGAGGCTGATACTCACCTTCATGCCTCGATGCTGCCATGGATGCTACCTGGATGGGCGACATCGATGGGGCGGATGCGGCTCCGCCGGGCTGATGATCGCCATCCCACGAATGGGAACGGGTCCGGACGGCCGCTGGACGACAAGCCGTCGAAAGCGTACGCTACCGTTTTGGAGGTAATGCATGGCTAATGCACGCAAGCCGCTGTCTCTTCTGTTGATGGCGACGTTTCTCTTTGCGGGTGCCCACGTCTTCGCCGCGAGCCAGGAAGAGGCCGTCGGCGCAGGCGAGATGGAACGGGTATCCATCGGAATGATGTACCGGGGCTGGGATTCGTCCGCCTGGGACTCGGATCTGATAGCGCAGGATCGGGTCTGGGGCTACATTGAGGACAAGCTCAACATCGACTTCAGGGTCGAGTACGGCGGCAGCGGAGACATCATCGTCGCATCGATGGCCGCCGGCACCGCGCCGGACATCGTGATGATGTGGCCCGGCCACCCGTGGCTGGGGATCCCGACCTGGCAGAGCTGGATCAACGACGGGTTGCTCACCAACCTGAACGACTTGGTCTCCGCCGATCCGGAGCGCTATCCGATCATCAACACGATCTTCCAGGATCCCGTGTACCGGCTGTACAACATCGTGCAGAACGGGGGAGTCGACAACTACCACGCGCTCATGACCGGCAATCGCTTCAAGCCGATCACGGACAGCGCCATCATCTACAACGGCTTCATGCTGGACGAGCTCGGCCTGGAGGTTCCGGCGACCTACGACGAGCAGATCAGCGCCATGCGGATGGCGCGTGACAAGCTCGGCGCCACCGGCTTCGGCTGGCCGACCTACAAGGGCACCCACTGGAAGGGCCTCAACTACCTGTACTTCCAGACGCACGGACAGGAGGTGGACGGCTACCACCTGGACGAGGACGGCAACTGGTATGACGCGGCGGTCGATCCGGGCAACAAGGCGATCTGGGCGACGGTGGCGGAGCATGGCGGCGAGCAGCTCCTCTATCCGGGGTGGCTGACCGGCGAGCTGTTCGACTACATCGATCAGATCGCTGCCGGCAAGCACCTGTCCGGCCTGTACAAGGGCCCGCGGCCCGACGGCTACATGGCGCACTTCGAGAAGTTCCAGGCCGCCAACCCGGGGGCCACCCTGGCGGACTTCCCGCAGGGCCTGCACCCGATCAGCGGACCCGGCGGCCGCGCTCACGACGACGCGGTGCCGCTGGGCGTCTACCGGGCTACCGCCATTCCGGCCTTCTCCGATAACCCCGACCGGGCGCTGGACCTGCTCGAGTGGTGGGTCAGCGAGGAAGGGCAGGTCGCGCGCTGGTTCGGGATCAAGGGCATCCACTTCACCCAGGATGACTTCAGCGACTTCAACGCGGAGGAGTTCCTCAAGGACCAATCGTGGAACCCTGATGTTGCGGGGAAGACGCTGGACGAGGTCTTGGAGCAACGCCCCGGGGACCTGATGTTCTTGCCGGGCGCTGCCACCTCGAACTACGACAACGGCATCGTGCCGTTCGCGGAGACCGGTAGCTGGTTCGAGGCCTACAAGCACCTCAGGGACGTCCGCACCGAGCGCACGAACGCGGCGCTGGCGGTCCCGGACGGTGTCGAGTGCTCGGCGCCGTTCACGGCCATCTGGCAAGGCGGCGGCTGTGCGGCGTGCACGGGACCCAATCCGCCGAAGTGGTGTCAGTTCCAGGCCGGGAACGAGCTCTGGCACAGTTTCCTGGCCGAGGGCTGGGAGGGCTGGCCGCAGTACGTGGACCTGGTAGCCCTCAGCGAAGAGGAGACGCAGATCCAGGCCGCGCTGACCGACATCAAGAACAAGTGGTGGGTCGCGTTCGTGCTGGGCAACAAGGACGTGGAGGCCGACTGGGACTCCTTCGTCGCCGAGTACAACGAGGCGGGCGGCAAGATGCTGTTCGATGCCTGGAACGTCAAGGTCGCCGACGCCAAGGCAACCTGGGACAGCGTCCAGTAGTCGCAACCGACAGCGATGCGAGCCCGGTGACCGGGCTCGCATCCGCGATCAGCGGCGCATCCGTCACGGATGCGTCGCTTTCGTTTAAGTGCTTCCGTTCAGAATCGCCGCTCGGGCCGTTCGCGGTAGTAGCGTTCCAGCGCCTGTCCGGCTGGCGACAGCTCGCCGTCCAGGCGCAGTCCGCCGTGTGAGAGGTTGATGCTGGCCGCCACCGCCGCGGTGCCCGCGACCTCGCCGCTATGGGCCGGTGCCGCCGGATCGCCGTCATCCGTCTCGCCGGCATCCACCCAGTGCGGGGTCAGGAGCTGGTTCCACAGGAGCGTTCCCGGCGGCATGGTGTAGCTCAGCACGTCGGCGGAAGTCAGCCCCTCCGGTCTGACCATGCCTGCGCGCCACTTCGGATCCACGGCGCACTCGAGCGGCGCCCACCGGTAGGGGTCGATCAGGCCGTTGAACACCTTGGTGCCGTGGATCTGCCAGGCCACGACGTGCGAGACATCCATGTGGTAGCGGCCGGGAACCTGCGCGCCGCTGATGAACACGATCGGGTAGCACCGGTACCAGGTGAACCCGGTGCGCCCCAGGAACGCCTGCCACGGCTCCATCACCTCCTTCCACAGCCCGGCGAACAGGTCGCCGCGGCTGGTGAAGTTGGTGAGCTTGAAGTGGGACAGTCCGAACGGCATCTCCATGACCCGCTCCAGCGGCAGGGCGCGGAACTCGTCGATGAAGCTGTCCTCGCGGTAGTAGGGGCCGTCCGGGCGGTCCGGGGAGAGGTCGCGCAGGCGGACGTCGTCGTCGCGCCGGAGCCGGTCGACGATGTCGGCCACGGGGGGCGGTTCGTAGCTGAACGGCACGCACTCCCCGCCCAGCAGCACGTTGCGGGGGCCGCTCCAGTGGCGATGCAGCTCCGCGGGGATGCGGGCGGTCACGCCCTCCGGGGGAACCTGACACGGAGCGCTCATGGCCGTTCACTCTACCACGGTCGTTGCGCACGGCCGTCCCGCTTCGCTCCCACATGGCCCAGTACATCGTCAGGCGGCTGCTGCTGCTCTTCCCCACGCTGTTCGTCATCGCCGTGGTTTCCTTCGTCATCATTCAACTGCCTCCGGGCGACTACCTGACCTCCTACATCGCGAATCTCGCCGCCACCGGCGAAGACGTGAACGAGGATGAGATCGCTGCCCTGACGGCCCGCTACGGCCTGGACAGACCGCTTCCGGCCCAGTTCCTTCGGTGGCTGTGGGGCTTCCTGCGCGGCGACTTCGGCCAGACCTGCTCAAGCACTTGGTCATCCTCGTGGTCGTGGTGGGGACCGCCGGCACCGCGGCGCTCATCCGCATCATGCGCGGCAACCTGCTCGACGAGATCGCCCCGGACGAGGGCATCAGCATCGGCAAGCAGATCATCCAGTCCCACGTCGACAACGTGTGGATGATCGGCACGGTGCGCTACCCGGCGGTGGCGATCGTCAAGAATCTCAGGTGTGGCCGCCGGCAGCGCAGGCGGCGGCCGTGAGCCCATCCGCTCGATCAGGGTACCATCGCCCTATGCTGCCCGAACGGTTCCTCGTTTTCTACAACTACGATCCCACCGATCCGCCGCGGTTCCACAACGGGCCGATCGACCGCGACTACTTCGACTGGCTGTTCGAGATGCTGGCCGGCACCGGACTGACCTTCCTGTACCGGTGCAACACCGCCGGCCGCGCGTACTACCGGTCGCAGGCCATGGCGCCCTTCGACCACGGCTGCGTCGATCCGCACAACCCGGCGGCGCAGTACTGGCACCGGGTGGCCGACATCTTGGACATCGGGGACCCGCTGGCCGCCGCCGTGGAGGCGGCGCGCCGGCACGGCGTGCCGATCTGGGGCTGGGTCAACTGGAACGAGTTCCAGTGCGTGCGCCGCGACTACGTCTCCCTGGTGGACCCGGTCTGGTACGCCGCGCCGCGCAAGTACTGGTGCTCGCGGGACGGATCCCGCTTCTATCACGGCATCCCGGACTACGGCGATGCGGAGGTTCAGGAGCGGCTGGCGGCGATGACCGGCGAGCTTCTGGGCTACGGCATCGACGGTCTGTACCTGTCGACCCGCTCGCATAGCTGGTACGCGTGCTTCGACACCCCCGGCTGGGACGAGCACCTGGAGCCGTTCGGCTTCACCGACCGCGTGGTCGCCGACTACCGCAGCCGCCACGGCGTCGACATCCGCTATGAACCGTACGACAGCGAGGAGTTCTACCGGATCAAGGGCGAGCACTTCTCGGAGGTGATCACCCGCACCGGCAGCCAGATGCATGGCGCCGGCAAGCCGTTCGTGGTAGGCCTGTCGCCGGACCGCTACGAGCTGTGCGTGGCGTTCGGCGACGGCAAGATGGCGGGGGGGCCGCACCTGCTGCTGTACAAGGACTGGGAGCGGTGGGCTGCGGACGGGGCGGTGGACGGCATCTGCGCCGAGCGCGCCTGTCCGCACGAGGTGATCCTGGACGCCCCGCCCCTGGAGCTGTTTCGCCGCACCCTGCCGGACGGGTTCCCGCTGTTTCTCTGGCTGGACAACGCCCGCTTCATCAACCGCGACTTCGGTCCGTTCCACCTGGGCAACTGGGACCGGTACTCCGTCGACGAGGTGGTCGGCATGGTGAGCGCGGCCCGGCAGGCGGGCGCCCGCGGCGCGTTCCTGCACTCGCTGTACCATTACACCTCGTTCGACTCCGGCGGCGAATCGATCGGCGGATCGACCGATGGATCGACCGGCTACGGGGTGCTGCCACGGCGCGAGTACCTGGAGGCGCTGCGCCGCTGGTCGGCCGGCCATGCGTGATCGGCCCAGGGAGCCTGCCCGTCGAGGCGTGCCGCGCCTCATGTTCTACAACGACGGCCGCCATCCGCTGATCTATCAGTTCGAGCCGCCGATCCGGACGGACGAGCTCGAGATCGCGGTCGACGAGCTGGCCGGCACGCCGGTCGACGCGCTGATGTTCTGCCTCGGCGACGGCCGCACGGTGCTGCACGACTCCGGCGTAGGCGAGCTCTGGGGCCACAACGTGGCGAGCTGGCCGCACGTGATATTCCACCGCGCGCACCGCAGCGCCAAGGGGTTGATCGACGCCGGGCATGACCCGCTGCGCGTCGTCTGCGATCGCGCGCACGCCAAGGGCATGCGCTTCTACCCGACGTTGCTGGTGCAGCAGGGCCGCGGCGACGGGGACGACGACGTGCGCTGCTCGGAGTTCCGGTTCGCCAACGCCCATCTCGAGATCGGGGCGAACGGCGCGCTGCCGGCCGACCACCCCGGCGCGCGCTGCCTGGACTTCGCCCATGCCGAGGTGCGCGACGAGCGCTTCGCGCTGATCGAGGAGACGCTGAACCGCTACCCCGTGGACGGATTCGAGCTGCAGCTCGCCTATCGTCACTGGTATTTCCGTCCCGACGCCATCGATGCCGGCCGGCGGACCATGACCGCGTGGATCGAGCGGGTGCGCGCGGCGGTCAAGGCAGGCGGCGCCGAGCGCGAGCTGGTCGTGCGGGTGCCGGCCAGCATCGACGGGTGCCGGGGCTCCGGCCTCGACGTCGAGGAGTGGCTGCGCCTGGGCTTGGTCGACGTGGTGGTGGCCGAGACGTTCGGGGGTCCCGAGGTGCTCGACTCGACGATGGACCTGCGCCCGCTGGTCGCCGCCGCGCGCAGTACGCGGGGCAGGGTGCACGCCGCCCTGTTCCGGCACGTCGACTCCGATCGCGTGGCCGAGGCGCCCATCGAGATGGTGCGCGCCGCCGCCGCCAACTACTGGGACCAGGGAGTGGACGGCCTGTACCTGGCCTACTGGCACGCGGCCTGGCCGTACGACGCCGATTTCTACGAGATGCTGCGCGAGTTGCCGCACGCGGACGTGATGGCCGCCAAGGACAAGGTCTACTTCGTGCCGACCGCCACCGGCCGCTTCCCCGAGCCGCAGACGGAGCCCGGCGTGGAGCGGCAGCTCCCGGCGCCGCTGCCGGTCGGCCAGCCGGCCCGCGTGACGTTCGCGGTGAGCGACGATCTTCCCCGGCAGGACGCCGCCGGCAGGCTCCACCAGGTCCTGCTGCGCGTGCGGGTGACGGGCGTCAGCGAGCGCGACCGCCTGACCATCCGCCTGAACGGCGTGGAGCTGTCTGCGACCGCCGGGCGCATCATCAACCTGACGGCCAACATCAACTGGACCCGCCACCGGGTGGCCGGCTACTGGTACCTGTTTCCGCTGACCGCCGACCACTGGCCGCGCCGCGGCCGCAACACGCTCGAGGTCACCCTCGACGAGGCGGATCCCGAGCTCGCCACACCGCGTGCGCTTCACGACGTGGAGCTCAAGGTCGACTACCTGATCGGCAAGCGCTTCACCCGCGACCGTGACCCCGACCTTGGCCCGTTTGCCTAAGGCTCACGACGTCGGCGCTTTACTGCCACTGTTCAATCGAGGAAGACTCCAACTTGACGAAGCGATGACCGCAACGACCTCCCAGGAAGCGCTCAACGCCCTCCTGTGCGACATGATGCCGCCGCAAGGACACTGGACTGACGAGCAATACCTGTGGCTCACGGATCGAACCCGCCGCATGGTCGAGTTCACCGACGGTCGCATTGAGGAACTGCCCATGCCCACCATCGTGCATCAAGCCATCCTCTCGTTCCTGCACGACCTGTTCAAGGCGTACCTCGGACCCCGCGGCGGGTTTGTGCTGTTCGCGGGTTTGCGCGTGCGCATTCGGGAGGGCAAGTTCCGCGAGCCCGACCTGGCGGCGCTCTGCGACCGTTCGGACGCCCGGAACCAGGACCGCTTCTGGCTGGGCGCGGACTTGGTGGTGGAGGTCGTCAGCCCGGACGACCCGGACCGGGACCTCGTGGTCAAGCGCGCCGACTACGCGGAAGCCGACATCGCCGAGTACTGGATCGTGGACCCGGGTCTGGAAACCGTCACGGTGCTGACCCTCGCCGGCGGCGCCTATGCCGAGCACGGAGTGTTTTCGCACGGGGAGTCAGCGACCTCGCCGTTGCTGGAGGGCTTGGTTCTCGACGTGACGGACATGTTTGGCTTCGCCACGGGGTAGCCGTCCTTCGAGCAGGCTTCCGCGTTGGCGGCCGTGCCGCCGTCGCAAGGGAAATCAGACCCATGGTTCGTGGAACCAGGTAGCCGCGGGCGCAGTGAGGAACTCGTTGAGTGGGATGCCGTCTGCCCCTACTATCACGGAGCGCACGATCGCTGTCCCGCAGAACCTCATCGCGAACGCTTCCAGCGACCGAGAATCCGTACGCTGCGTTGGCCGACTCTTCACTTCGACGGCGACCAGCTTGCGTCCGCGTTGCAGGACGAAGTCGACCTCGCGCGGGCCATCGCGCCAGTAGCGCACGCGGATGTCGGAGGTTGCGGTGTTGTGTAGGTGAGCGCCGACGGCGCTCACCACGATGCGGCCCCAGAACGTCCGGTCCGCCTGCGCCTCGGCGAAGGAGTAGCCCGAGTCGGCGGTCATCAGGGCCGTGTTGAGCACATTGAGCTTCGGGCTGGATGCGCGTCGCGTTACGGCGCTGCCCGTGTACTTCTGCAGCCCGGCGACCAGACCGGCGCTCCCCAACAGGTCGAGGTAGCGAGCCAACGTGGTCGTGTTGCCGGCATCCCAGAGCTGACCCAGCATCTTGGTGTAAGAGAGCACCTGTCCCGAGTGAGCGGTGGCCAGTTCAACCAGCCGTTTCAGCAGCACCGGCTTGTCGACCCGGGTAAGGGCGAGGAGATCGCGCTCGACGGTCGGCTCGATGATTCCGCCAAGCACGTAGTTGCGCCACCGTTCCTCGTCCCGCGCCAAGATGGCGGCGCCAGGATAGCCGCCGAAGTAGAGATAGGTCGGGAGGTCGAAGCCGAAGGCTGTCGCCATCTCCCCGAACGACCAGTGAGAAACGTGGATCGGCTCGAAGCGCCCCGTAAGGCTCTCGCTCAACCCCGACTGCATGAGCAGTGGCGCGGACCCCAGGATCAACACGTGCAGCGGGCAGCCCCTGGCGCGGTCGGCATCCCACAGTCCCTTTACGGTCTCCGACCACTGAGGGATCTTCTGAATCTCGTCGATCACCAGGGTGCAGCCCCGGGGCAGCCGTTCGGCGTCGAGCCTCGCCCGTTCCCAGTTGCGGACCAGCCATCGCGTGTCGCGCCCTGGTTGCGCTCCGACCGGCACGCTGTCCTCATCCGAGGCCAGGAAGCCGAGCCCGGCGGGGTCGGGTTCGTCCACGGCAAGGTAGTGGTCGGTCGGACGCAACACCGCGCGCGCGATGGTGCTCTTGCCGGTCTGTCGAGGTCCGAAAAGAGCGATGATCCGCTCGGGAGGCTCGCGGAGGCGCTCGGTGAGGGTCGCCACCTGAGCGCGGTGGAACGCCATCAGGAGGTCAATGTACGCTATTGAGTAATTTTACTCAATAGCGTATTCAAGGATCATCCGGGCCGAGCCGTTTGCGCAGCTCGCGCAGGTACCACTCCCGGCCAAGGAACGGCTTCTTGTCCTGCAGGCGCCTCCGCTTCGGGATCAGACGCAGGTTGCGGTCGGCCAGTGGCAGCCGCACCGGCGCGTGGCCCTGCCGGTGCGACTCGCGGATGGCGATCGCCATCTCCAGCACCGCGCGGCCGTTGATCCCGTCGCTCGGCGGGGCCTCGCCGGAGTCGAGCGCGGTGACGAGCGCCTGCACGGTCGCCGCCTGACGGTTGGCGGGGACCACCCAGCCGTCGCGGCTGCCCTTGTCCGCGTTGCGGATCGATCCTTGGGGAAACACCCCGCCGACCGGCTGCAGCCGCTGCCAGGAGTCGCGCTGGGCTGCCGGTGCGCCGGGCCCCTCGTCCGGGCGGCGCCACAGGCGCACCACGTCGGCGCTGACGCGGATCACCCCGCGGCTGCCGGCCGCCTCGATGCCCAAGCCGCGGGCGTCGGCGCTGCGGTGCAGGATCGCCTCCGCACCGGTGACGAAACGCAGGTAGCCGGCGCCCCCCTGGTCATGGTCGCTCGCCGCATCTACCGCCATCCAGCCGGTCACCCAGGCGGCGTCGGCGTCGCCGGCGAACAGCCGCACCAAGCTCAACACCTGGCAGCCGCCGCCCGACAGCTCGGTGCCGCTGCCGCCGGTGGCCGTGATCGAGCTCACCTCGCCGATTTCTCCCGCGTCGATGAGCGCACGGGCGATGCCGTACTCGGGCAGGTTGCGGTCCAGGTCGCCCACCGCAAGCGAGACGCCGTTCGCCCGGCACGCCTCCACCATGCGGTCGGCCTCCGCCAGGGTCGCCGCCATCGGCTTCTCGCACTGCACCGCTCGTACCCCCGCCTGCGCGCAGCAGCCCACCACGACTTCGTGTTGGGCGCCCACCGGCAGGATCGCCGCGACGATGTCGAGCCGCTCGCGCGCGAGCATCTCGCGATAGTCGGCGTAGCCGGGCACCGCGAAGCGGTCGCAGACCAGCCCTAGCGTCTCCGCGTCGGTGTCGGCCGCAGCCACCAGCTCGGTCTGCGGGTGGAAGCGGTAAGCGACCGCGTACTCCACCCCCTTGAGACCGGGTCCGATGATCCCGACGCGATAGCTGGCCACCGGTCCATCTTAGCTCAGCAGGCCAGCCCGTACAGCCGGGCGTCGCCCCGCAGGCGCACCCGGATCAGCAACCCGCGACCGACCCGCGGCTGGCGCCGGGCAGTGCCGATAATCGCCGACAGGTCGCTCCGGCCGCGCCAGCTCACCACATGATCCAGGCTGTCGCCGGCCATCGGGTCGCACTCGGCGAGGGTGAATCCCGGCACCGCGTCCCCGCTCTGGCAGTCCACCAGCTCGACGGCGATCGAACCACCGGCGGCGTCGGCATTCACGTGCAACTCCGGGCGGGCGAAGGCGATCAGGGAGGTGGTCAGCGTGCCATCCGTTCCGTCGGCGGGAGCCAGCGCCACCCAGCGGTCACGCCGCAGCTTCACCAGCCCGAACGCCGAGCGGGTCACGCGCGTGCCGTCGGTGGTGGGCTCGCCCCAGATGTGGCCGGCGTTCTTGCCGTAGTAGAAGATGAACACGTCGTCGCCGACGGCCTGAGGATCGAAGGGGATGATGCAGCCGTCGTCCCAGGCCAGCGGTTGCCGCGGGCGGATGAACGGCTCGCGGTCGACCCGCGTCCATCGCCGCGCGTCACGGGAGTAGACGAGCTGCGGCACCACCGACATCACACCGCGGTCCTCCCGCATCACGGCCGAGGCGCTGAGCAGTCCCACGAAGGCGCCGTCGGAAGCGGCGACCGTGGAGAGCTGGTCGAACTGCGTGCCCGGCGGGTCATCCTCGTCCGGGGCCAGCACGCACTCCGGAAAGGTCCAGTCGTCGAAGTCCGTGGAGAAGCTGACGCCGATGACCCGGTGCTTGGGCATGATGCGCGGGCGCTGCCACAGCACCCAGCGGCGGGTCTGCGGATCGTAGCCGTGCAGGATGGTGTTGTCGGTGATCAGGGCGCCGGACCCGGCCCAGTCGGGCCGCTGGCGCCACGTCAGGCCGTCGGCCGAATAGGCGACGTACACCCCGCACGCCAAATGCTTTCCGTGGGTGCGGTACCACTCGTCTTCCCCGTCCGGACCGGTCCAGGTCAGCTCGCCGGGCCGCAGCGGATGCCGGTCCAGGCCGATCGCCTTGTAGCGCCGCGCCGGGTCGGGATCGCACGGGTCCTTGGCGACGCTCCACAGCACCGCGGCCGACTCGCCGACGCCCTCCAGGCGCAGCAGGTTGTTGGCAGTCGAGCCGGCGAACTCGGTCAGTCCCAGGTTCGGCCGCTCCCAGCTCAAGCCGTCGCGGCTCTCGGCATACGCCCAGCGCCGCTTGGCTCCCACCGGCGCGTCGGGCAGCGCCGGGTCGTAGGAAGGGTACCAGCACTTGAACCGGGATTCCTCCGCGTCCCAGAGGATGCAGTTGCGGCCGATGAGCCCGAGCCCTTCCCACGGCGCCGCCGGTTCCAGCACCGGTCCGTCCGCCATGTGCTCGACGGTGCCCGTCACGCGGCGCAGGCCATCCATCCGGCCGACGTGCAGGTCGTCCAGGAACAGATAGGCGCGCGGCGGGTAGATGCCCGTATCGTGAGGTGAGTGGGCAGGCGAGGCGGCGTCGCTGTGCATGGTGGTGACGTTCAGCCTCCTGTGAGCATTCAGTTCGGCACGCCCGCCCACTTTCTGTCGATCGTCGCGCTCAGCCCGTTTTCTGCATCGCGGTCATCCCCTCGACATGCGCTCGTACGGAGTGGTTGGGCGTGGCAGAGGTCGTCGCCGGAACCAGGGCACAGGCGCTGCAGATGCGATCGGGGCCGTAGTTGACTTCAACACCGCGCGGAGTCGTCAGGGCGCGTCCGCAGTGCGGGCACCGCGCCGGCCTTCGGGTGACGTTCACTTGTTCAGTCAGCATCGATCACTACCTCCACCGCTAGCATACGCATGCCGACGGCAGGTACCCAAATCTCAGACCGCGTGGGTCGGTACGGTGAGGCGCGGCCGCGGACACGCTATGATGGCGAGGGGTGCTGCAGATGGCACAGGGTGACGTTCTGCGTTCGGAGAAACGGGAGTATCGCGAACCGGCGACCGGGGTGAAGGTGGTGCAGCTCACCGATGCGCCGTGCCACAACGTGCATCCCTACTACAACCAGGAGGGGTTCGTCGGCGACTCCGAGCGGTTCGTGTTCGCCTCCAACCGGTCGGGCATCGGCCAGATCTACGCGGTGGAGACCGGCACGGGAAAGATCGTCCAGCTCACCGACTCCGCCGAACCGCCGGTGCTGGCCGGCGTGGAGGAGCGAGCCGGAGGGGGAGCAGGTTCCGGCGGCCTCACCTGCGACCCGGTGCGCGGGCGCATCTACTACAGCCGGGGCAAACAGGTCTGCTGCCTGGACATCGAGACCCTGCGCGAGGAGGTCGTGGCCGAATCGCCGCCCGGATGCGGCCCCCTGGGCGGCTCCGACCTGTCGAGCTGCGGGCGCTACCTGGTGCTGGGCTGCCGGCCGGAGGGCGCATCGACGTGGCCGTCACGGGACGAGAACCGCTACCGGCACGGCAGCGAGACCCTGGTGGTGCTGTGCGACCTGCAGGAGGGGCGGCAGGCCGTCGTCTACCACGGCCCGAGCGCCGAGAACCGCGCCGCGGCCGACAGCCACCTGTTCATCTGCCGGGGCGACCCGTCCTACCTGTTCTTCGGCAGCTACACCCGCACGCAGCCCACGGGGCTGAAGACCATGTGGTTCATGCGGGTCGACCTGGAGCGGCTGGTGCCGCTGCAGGACCCGTTGCCGATCTTCGCGCAGCAGCCGTTCGAGATGGTCAACCACTACTATCCGGCGCCGAACAATCATGTTGAGGCACAGTTGTTCACCCTCACCGAGCACGACCGCGACGGCGTCCCGGTGAGCCCGGTGCGGCGCGCGGAGATGATCGACGTCGACCTGATCAACCGCGTGGATCGCCGCTGGGTCTTCCCCGGCCGCGAGCCCATTCACTTCAAGTGCAACTCGAAAGCCGACCTCTGGGTGGGCGACGCCGCGGACCCCGGCCCGCACTGGTTCGAGGGGCGCGGCGATCCGGAGCGCTACGTGGACGAGGGAGAAGGCGAGGCCGCCGAGGGTCCCGCCTCGTCGGCGCGCCGCGATCCCGAGGCGGTGGGGCCGACCGGCTATCGCTGGCCGCAGGCGCACCGCTGGATCGGCGTGTTCCGCAAGCGCGGACCGTTCATCGAGATGCGGCCCCTGGCGCGCCACGACACGGTGTGGCGGTGCATCCATCCCCATCCGGTGTTCTCGCCGGACGACCGCTGGGCGGCATACGGCTCCGGCGGCAGCCGGCAGTCGCAGCTCTTCCTGGCCGAGGCGGTCTGGCCGCGCTGGATGACGTGAGTCCTCCCGCGGGCTGGAGTTGACCCGCTTTCGCGGACACATCGACAGTGAGCACGGGAGGAGGGATCAACCATGGCGAGAACGAATCAAGCCTACCCGCCGGAGTTTCGCCAGCAGATGGTCGAGCTGGTGCAGTCTGGGAGGGCGCCGAACGAGTTGGCTCGGGAGTACGAGCCCTCGGCGGGGTCCATCCGCAACTGGGTGGCCCAGGATGAACGCGACGGAGGGTAGCGCAGCGACGGTCTGAGCACCGACGAGCGCCTGGAGCTGCGGCGGCTGCAGCGCGAGAACAAGCAGCTGCGAACGGAGCGCGACATCCTAAAACGAGCGGCGGCCTGGTTCGCGCGGGAGAGCGACTCGATCCCCGGGAGGGATTCGGGTTCGTGAAGGCGAATCAGGCCGCGTGGCCGGTGCGCACCATGTGTCGGGTGCTGGGCCTCTCCGCCAGCGGCTACTACGCATGGGTGCGTCGAGGTCCGTCGGCACGAGCGCGACGGGACGCGCAGTTGACCGAGCGGATCACGGAGATCTGGAGCGCCAACCGCGAGGTGTACGGACGGCCGCGCATCCACGCCGAGTTGCAGGCCGGCGGCGAGCGGATCGGCGCGAAGCGGGTCGGGCGGCTGATGCGCCGTGCCGGGATCGCCGGCGCCAGCCGCAGGCGTTCGACGAAGACCACCACGCGCGAGCAACGCGCTGCCCGCGTGGCGCCGGATCTGGTCGATCGGGACTTCAGCGCCGCCGGCGCCGATCAACTCTGGGTGGCCGACATCACCTATGTAAGGACGTGGACGGGGTTTATGTACGTGGCGGTGGTGCTGGATGCCTGGAGTGGCCGGGTGGTGGGCTGGTCGATGGCCGCCCACCTGCGCACCGAACTGGTCCTGGATGCGCTGAACATGGCGATCTGGCGGCGACGGCCGCAGGAAGTGGTTCACCACAGCGACCAGGGTTCGCAGTACACGTCGATCCCGTTCGGGGCACGGTGCAGGGAGGCCGGCGTACGACCGTCGACCGGCTCGGTGGGCGATGCGTACGACAACGCGCTGTGCGAAAGCTTCTTCGCGACCCTGGAGTGTGAGTTGCTGGAGCGGCGCAGCTTTCGCAGCCACGCCGAGGCGCGCATGGCGATCTTCGAGTTCCTGGAAGGCTTCTACAATCGGCGCCGGCGCCATTCAGCGCTGGGATACCAGTCACCGGCCGACTTCGAAGACAACCAGGGGGAGGCGGCAGCATGAGTGCGCCCACCTTGGCGATACGAGCGCGCCACGCCGCCCGACGCCGTACCGGCTCTGTCGGCAGGACTGTTCGCTCTGCGACGGAGTCACGAACCGCAGAAGTTACCCGTCCACCAAACCGGGTCAACTCCACCGCTCGGGTGCCTCGCGAAGACGTTCGCCCAGCACGGCAACGTGATCACGGTAGAAGGTCAGGGCAGGCATCGTTTACGATACTGAGTAAAAATACTCAATAGCGTAAGTCAGGTCAAGGCACGTTCGCCGGGTCGTCCGTGCCGAGGCGCAGATGCAGATCGCGCAGGTACCACTCCCGGCCGCGCTGCGGTTTCTTGCCCTGCAGCCGATAGCGCTTGGGCAGCAGGCGCAGGCTGCGGTCGGCCAGCGGCAGCCGCACCGGAGCGTGGCCGCGTCGGTGTGACTCGCGGAGGGCGATCGCCATCTCCAGCACGGCGCGGCCGTTGATGCCGTCGCCTACCGGCGGCTCGCCGGTTTCGAGCGCGGTGATGAGCGCCTGAACGGTCGCCTCCTGGCGGTTGGCCGGCACCACCCAGCCGTCGACGCTGCCCTTGTCCGCGTTGCGGATCGGTCCCTCCGGGAACACCCCCTCGACCGGCTGCAGCCGCTGCCACGAGTCGCGCTCGTCGCCGGCGTCGGTCCGCCACAGGCGCACCACGTCCGCGCTGACGCGAATCACGCCGCGGCTGCCGGCCACCTCGATCCCCATGCCGCGCGCGTCGGCGGCGCGGTGCAGGATCGCCTCGGCGCCGGTGACGAAGCGGAAGTAGCCGGCGGCGCCCTGGTCGTGGTCGCTCTGCGCGTCGTCCACCATCCAACCGGTCGCCCAGGCGACCTCGGCATCGCCGGCGAACAGCCGCACCAGGCTCAGCACCTGGCAGCCGCCGCCGGAGATCTCCGTGCCGCTGCCGCCGGTGGCGGTGATTGAGCTGACCTCGCCGAGCTCGCCCGCCTCGATCAGGTCGAGAGCGGTGCGATACTCGGGCAGGTTGCGGTCCAGGTCGCCGACCGCCAGCGCCACGCCGTGCGACCGGCATACCTCCACCATGCGGTCGGCATCGGCCAGCGTGGCCGCCATCGGCTTCTCGCACTGCACCGCCTTGACCCCGGCTCGGGCGCACTCCACCACCACGTCGGGATTGGGCCCCACCGGCAGGATCGCCGCGACGATGTCGAGCCGCTCACTTGCGAGCATCTCGCGATAGTCGGCGTAACCGGGAACCTCGAAACGGTCGCAGAACAGGCCCAGTGTCTCGGCATCGGTGTCGGCCGCCGCCACCACCTCGGTCTGCGGGTGGAAGCGGTACGCCACCCCGTATTCCACGCCCTTGATGCCGGGTCCGATGATGCCCACGCTGATAGCTGGCCATGGCGTCAGCATGCCAGTCCGTATAGGCGCGCGTCTCCCCGCAGCCGGACGCGGATCACCAGCCCGCGGCCGACCTGCGGCTGGCGGCGGGCGGTGCCGATGATCGGCGACAGGTCGCGCCGGCCGCGCCAGCTCACCGGGTGGTCGAGCGAGTCGCCGGTGAACGGGTCGCAGTCGGCGAAACGGTATCCGGGCACCGCCTCACCGCTCTGGCAGTCCACCAGTTCGACGGCGATCGAGCCACCCGCCGCGTCGGCGTTCAGGCGCAGCTCCGGGCGCGCGAAGGCGATCAGCCCGGTGGTCAGCGTGCCCTCGGCGACGCCGCCGATCGGCGATTCCGGGACCAACGCCACCCAGCGGTCGCGGCGCACTTTCACCAGGCCGAACGCCGAGCGGGTCACGCGCGTGCCGTCGGTGGTCGGCTCGCCCCAGATGTGACCGGCGTTCTTGCCGTAGTAGAAGATGAACACCTCATCGCCCACGACCTGCGGATTGAAGGGGATGATGCACCCGTCGTCCCAGGCGAGCGGTCGCTGCGGCCGGATGAACGGCTCGCGGTCGACCCGCTCCCAGCGCCGCGCGTCGCGCGAGTAGACCAACTGCGGCACCACCGACATCACTCTGCGAGTGAGGTTCGCTCCGCTCACGCCGCGGTCGCTGCGCAGCGCGGCCGAGGCGCCGAGCAGCCCGACGAAGCCGCCGTCGGAGGCGGTCACCGTGGAGAGCTGATCGAACTGCGTGCCGGGTGGGTCATGCTCGTCAGGCGCCAGCACGCACTCGGGAAAGGTCCAGTCGTCGAAGTCGGTGGAGAAGCTCACGCCGATGACCCGATGCTTGGGCATGATGCGCGGTCGCTGCCACAGGACCCAGCGATGGGTAGGCGAGTCGTAGCCGTGCAGGATCGTGTTGTCGGTGATCAGCGCGCCCGACCCCGCCCAGCCCTCCCGCTGGCGCCAGGTCAGCCCGTCGGCCGAGTAGGCGACGTACACCCCGCACGCCAGATGCCTGCCGTGGCTGCGGTACCACTCGTCTTCTCCGTCCGGCCCGGTCCAGGTCAGCTCCCCCGGCCGCCGCGGATGGCGGTCCAGGCCGATCGCCTTGTAGCGCCGCGCCGGGTCGGGATCGCGCGAATCCTTGGCCACGCTCCACAGGACGGCGGCCGACTCGCCGACCCCCTCCAGGCGCAGCAGGTTGTTGGCGGTGGAGCCGGCAAACTCGGTCAGCCCCAGGTTGGGCCGCTCCCAGGTCAGGCCGTCGCGGCTCTCGGCGTAGGCCCAGCGCCGCTTGGCTCCGACCGGTGCGTCGGGCAGCGCCGGGTCGTAGGCCGGGTACCAGCACTTGAATCGGGACTCATCCGCGTCCCAGAGGATGCAGTTGCGGCCGATGAGTCCGAGCCCCTCCCAGGGAGCCTCGGGCGCAAGCACCGGTCCGGAGGTGGCGTGCTCCACGGTGCCGGTCACGCGCCGCAGGCCGTCCAGCCGGCCGACGTGCAGGTCGTCGAGGAACAGATAGGTGCGCGGCCGGTACACGCCGGTGTCGTGTGGCGACCGCGCCTGCTCCACGCCGACAGGATAGCCGCGTTCCTGCTCGGCGGAAACGTCGACCTCGACTTCCCGCCCGCTCACGCTGGACGCTATGCCGAGGCCGCCATCCCCGAGTACTGGATCGTCGATCCCCGCGTAGAAACCGTCACCGTGTTGACCCTCGCCGGGGGCGCCTATGTCGAACATGGCGTGTTCTCCCGCGGGGAGGCGGCGACCTCGCCGCTGTTGGACGGGCTGACCCTCGCCGTGACGGCGATGTTCGACTGCGCCAGGGGATAGCCGTCAGGTCGATCGGTACGGAGACGCGTCCGCGCTGGTGGCGATCGCGTTGCGGGCCAAGCGGCAGCCGGGCAGCGGACGCGGTATGATGATCGAAGGAGGTCTGCAGATGGCACAGGGTGACGTTCTTCCTTCGGAGAAACGGGAGTACCGCGAACCGGCAACCGGCGTGAAGGTGGTGCAGCTCACCGATGCGCCCTGCTACAACGTCCACCCCTACTACAACCAGGAGGGGTTCGTCGGCGGCTCGGAGCGGTTCGTGTTTGCTTCCAACCGCTCCGGAAAAGGTCAGATCTACGCGGTGGAGACCGGCTCCGGCAAGATCGTGCAACTCACCGATTCCGAGGAACCGCCGGTGATGGCAGGCCTGGACCCGCGCACCGGGACCGGCGGCTCGGCCGGCCTGACCTGCGATCCGGTACGCGGACGCGTCTACTACGGCCGCGACCGGCGCTACTACTGCCTGGACATCGAGACCCTGCGCGAGGAGATCGTCGCCGAGTCGCCGGCGGGTTGCGAACCGCTGGGCGGCTCGGATCTGTCGAGCTGCGGGCGCTATCTGGTGCTGATGACGCGGCCCGACGACGCATCGGCGTGGCCGATGCACGAAGAGAACCGCTACCGGCACGGCAGCGAGATGCTGGTGGTGCTGTGCGACCTGCAGGAGGGGCGGCAGGCAATCGTCTACCACGGCCCGAGTGCCGAGAACCGCGCCGCGGCCGACAGCCACCTGTTCATCTGCCGGGGCGATCCCTCCTACCTGTTCTTCGGCAGCTACACCCGCACGCAGCCGACCGGGCTGAAGACCATGTGGTTCATGCGGGTCGACCTGGAGCGGCTGGTGCCGCTGCAGGATCCGTTGCCGATCTTCCCGCAGCAGCCGCACGAGATGGTCAACCACTACTACCCGGCGCCGAACAACCACGTCGAGTCGCTGTTGTTCACGCTGACCGAGCGCGACCGTGACAGCATACCGGTGAGCCCGGTGCGCCGCGCGGAGATGATCGACGTCGATCTGGTCAACCGGGTGGAGCGCCGCTGGGTCTTCCCGGGCCGCGAACCCATCCACTTCAAATGCAACTCCAAGCCCGATCTGTGGGTGGGCGACGCCGCCGACCCCGGCCTGCACTGGTTCGAGGGCCGGGGCGATCTGGACCGGTACGTGGACGAGGGGGAAGGCGAGGCCGCCGAGGGTCCCGGCTCATCGGCGCGCCGGGACCCGGACTCGGTCGGACTGACCGGCTACCGGTGGCCCGAAGCGCACCGCTGGATCGGCATGTTCCGCAAGCGCGGGCCGTACATCGAGATCCGACCCCACGTGCGCCACGACACGGTCTGGCGGTGCACCCATCCGCACCCGGTGTTCTCGCCGGACGACCGCTGGGTGGCCTATGGGTCCGGCGACCGCCGGCAGGCGCAGCTCTTCCTGGCGGAGGCGGTCTGGCCGCGCTGGATGACGTGAGTTGCAGTTCATCCAGCGTCTCTTCCATGACCACGCCGGACGCGCGCCCGGTAGGGGAGAGAGCTTGAGAGCTTGACAGGGCGGTTGCGTCAGGGCACGCTCAGGGGAACGTATCCCGATCACCCGTCGGTCGAGGAGGTGCTTCCGTTGGCGTCCGCTCGCAAGTTGCCTGCCACCCCCCTTCGCGACAAGGCTGAACGACGTCGGTCCGCGTGCGCACCACCGAAGCACGCCTCGACATGCAGATGACCGTCGCCGAAACCCAGCGGCACGTCGCCGCACGTCGCGACTACGTCATCAAGCACGTCCGCCGTCACTGGTTCATCTACGTGCTCATGTTTCCGGGCATCGTATTCATGGTCGTGTTCCGCTACGTGCCCATGTACGGCATGCTGGTAGCGTTCAAGGATCTGAACATGCGGATCGGCATCCTGGCGAGTCCATGGGTCGGCCTGGACAACTTCGCCGTGCTGTTTCAGCAGGAATACTTTTACACGGTCATCGCCAATACGATTCTCATCAACGTCTACAATATCGCCGTCGGCTTTCCGTTCGTCATCGTGCTTGCGCTGATACTGAACGAACTGCATGCAGGATGGTACAAGCGCGCCGTTCAGACCCTCGTGTACGTCCCGCATTTCGTGTCATGGGTGGTGTTCGCGGCCATCGTCGGCAAGATGCTGGATCCGGAACCGAGCGGCGTGTTCAACGCGTTCGTGGGGCTGTTCGGCGTCGCTCCCAGGCACTGGTTGACCGTACCCGAGTACTTTCGGTTCATCCTCGTGGTCTCCGGGATTATAAAGACGGCCGGCTTCGGCACCATCATCTATCTGGCCGCTCTGTCGAGCGTGAATCCCTCGCTCATGGAGAGCGCCATCTGCGACGGAGCACACCGCGGACACCTCATGTGGTACATCTATCTCCCTCGCATCAGTCCCACGATCGCGGTACTGCTCATCCTCAACGTGGCCAACCTGTTCGCTTCGAACTTCGACCAGGTGTTCAATCTGTACAATCCGGCGGTCTGGGATACCGGCGACGTCCTGTCCACCTACCTGTATCGGTCGGGTCTCCTGCAAGGGAAGTTCGAGATGGCAACGGCGCTGGGAATGGTCTTCAACGTGCTCGGCCTGCTCACGGTGATCGTCACCAACAAGCTCATTTCAAGGATGAACGTCATGGGAATATTCTGAGTCGACGACATGCTGAAGCGAGCGCTCGGATTCAATCTGCTAGACGTGGCATCCGTCCTCTTCGCAGGCTTCTTTGCGTTCATTTGCTTCTATCCCATGTGGTACGTCTTCGTCGTGTCCATCACTCCCTACGCGGAGTATATCATGAAGGACTTCGTGTTCGCGCCGCCGCGCAGCCCGTCCTTCGTGTACTACTACTCGATCATCGTCGGTGGGCGGGACATCTTCGTTCAGACCATGTCGGTGTCGTTCCTGAAGACTTTCGTCGGCTCGACGGCGAGCGTGCTGGTCACCGCGATGTTCGCCTACGGCGTGTCCAAGCGGTACGTGTTGGGGACCAGGACGCTGAACGTGCTGATGGTGTTCACGCTGTTCTTCAGCGGCGGACTGATCCCTACCTACATCCTGATGATCCAGTTGCGGCTCATCGACACCTTCTGGGTGATGGTGCTGCCGTGGATTGTCAATACCGGGCACTTCATAATCATGCGTAACTACTTCTCGTACACCGTGCCGAAGGAGCTAGAGGATTCGGCCCTGATCGACGGTTCGAGCGAGTTCAGGACCTTCTTCACCATCGTCTTCCCCATATCGAAGGCCATGTTCGCGGCGATTTTCCTGTTCGAAGCGGTGTGGCACTGGAACGACTACTACAGCTTTCTCATTTTCGTCAAGGATACGTCTCTCATGCCGTTCGTGTACTTGCTGCGTCGCGTTCTGGAGTACCCGGGCTACGTCATGTCCTCGGCGACGGGGCAACGGTTTGTCGAGGATGAAGGTATCTTCCTGCCGCCCAGGCAATTGGTCATGGCGACGATCGTCCTTGCGATGGTGCCGGTAATGATGCTGTATCCGTTTCTGCAGCGGCACTTCGCAAAGGGCATTCTCATAGGCGCGGTAAAGGAATGAGGAGGGTTATTCGTATGCCTGTATTCTGAGCGCGATGAGGTATCGTGATCTATGCACGTTAGGAGGAATACATGTCAAGGAATATCATGGCTATCGCCGCCGGCATCGTGCTCGTGGTGATGGGCGCGGCACCGGCGTTCGCGGCCGGTACCGAGGACCAGGGCACGGCTGGTGCCGACGAGCGGCCGCTGGTTACGATCACGCGCAACTACCGGGGCTGGGATCCATCCCGGATCGACTCGGAGTACGTCGCGCAGAACGACGTCATACTCAAGCACATCGAGGAGACGTTCAACGTCAAGATCGAGATGCCGTTCACGGCCGGCGACTATCAAGTGGTCATCGCCGGGATGGCGTCCGGCGACATCGGTGACATCATCGATACCTGGGTCGGCCATCCGTCGAATCCGGTCGCGCAGTGGCGGGATTGGATCAAGGACGGGCTGATCGTCGATCTGAAGGAGATCGTGGACGCGAACCCGGGGCGCTACCCGGTGCTGGAGATCCTGTTTGCCGATCCGGTGTACCGACTCTACAACCTCAAGCAGAACGGCGACCTTGACGCCAACTACCTGGTCCATCCGGGCTGGGCGACCAGGAGGACGCAGGGGTCGATCGCCTTCAACGGGTATCTGCTCGACGAGCTCGGGTTGGACGTTCCGGAGACCTATGACGAGCTGGTGCACGCGATGCGGCGTGCGAAGCAGGAACTGGGTGTGTCGGGATACGGCTGGCCGACGTACGGTGGAACGCAGTTTTCGTATATGGCCCGTCACTTTTTCCAGCCGCATGGAGCGGAGATCGACGGCTTCTGGACGGACGCCGACGGCAACTGGTTCGACGCCGCCATCGCACCTGGCAACCAGGCGATCTGGGAAGAGGTGCAGACGCTGGCCGAGGAGGGTCTGTTCCACCCGCGGTGGTTGACCGGAGAGCTGTGGGATTACATGGATGACCTGGTGGCGGGAAAGCACCTTGCCGGATCGTTCAAGGGCCCCAATCCATCTCAGTACCTCTACTTCTGGGACAGGTTCAAGCAGGCGCATCCGGAAGCGATCATGGAGCAGCACATGCCGCAGATGCTGCATCCGCTGCGCGGTCCCGGTGGCAATGCGACGACCCACGAGGTCCCGTTCTTTGTGCGCCGCGGCAACTTCATACCGGTCTACAGCGAGAACCCGGAACGGGCGCTCGACGTGCTGCACTACACGCTTACCGAAGAGTTCCAGTACATGCGGTGGTTCGGCGTCAAGGGTGTCCATTACACCATGGACGATCGCAGCGACTTCGACCTGGCCAAGCTGTTCGACACGATGAAGGGCTACTTCTACATGGGCAAGACGGTCGACGATGTCGATCCGATGCGGGTGATGTACGAACCGTTCTACAACACCACCCACTACAACGCCGGCATCGTGCCGTATGAGACGTACGGCAGCTTCTATGAGGCGCATCTCAACCACATCGACATGCGCTGGGAGCGATCGCGCGACTTCTATGCGGCGCAGGGCAACACGGTCGAGGTCTGGGAGAACTTCGTGAGCGAAGGCTTTGAAGCCCTGCCGCAGTGGATGGACTTCATCTCGCTCTCCGACGAGGCGGCTCAGATCCAGAGTGCGCTGAGCGACGTCAAGATCAAGTGGTGGGTGGATTTCCTGCTCGGCAACAAGGATGTAGCCACCGAATGGGATGCGTTCGTACAGGCGTACAAGGAGCGGGGCGGCGACCAGCTCCTTGCCGAATGGGCGCAGAAGGCCAATCAGGCACGCGACCAATGGGAGGCGGTCGTCGGCTCGTAGTCCGACGTTATCGGCGCGGAGGGGAGGCTTCTCCCCTCCCGCCCTTACGCAGGCGCTCAGCCCGCTCTCTGCAGCTCGGTCATCCCCTCGACGTGCGCTCGTACGGAGTGGTTGGGCGCGGCAGAGGTCGTCGCCGGCACCAGTGCACAGGCGCTGCAGATGCGATCGGGGCCGTAGTTGGCTTGGACCCCGCGCGGGGTCGTCAGGGCGCGTCCGCAGTGCGGGCATCGCGCCGGCCTTCGGGTGACGTTCGCTTGGTCAGTCAGCATCGATCACTACCTCCACCGCTAGCATACGCATGCCGGCAGCCGATACCCAAATCCGACGGGCGAGGCGGTGCGCCGCGCCGGGCCGCGTCCACGGTATGATGAGCGAGGGGTTCTGCGAATGGCACAGGGTGACGTTCTTCGGTCGGAGAAACGGGAGTACCGCGAAGCGGCGACGGGCGTGAGGGTGGTGCAGCTCACCGACGCGCCGTGCCACAATGTGCATCCCTACTACAACCAGGAGGGGTTCGTCGGCGGTTCGGAGCGGTACGTGTTCGCCTCGAACCGGTCGGGCAAAGGGCAGATCTACGCGGTGGAGACCGGCTCCGGCAAGATCGTGCAGCTCACCGACTCCGAGGAGCCGCCGGTGCTGGCCGGCATCGAGAATCGACCCGGAGGGGGAGCAGGCTCGGGCGGCCTCACCTGCGACCCGGTGCGCGGGCGCATCTACTACAGCCGCGGGAAGCGCGTCTGCTGTCTGGACATCGAGACCCTGCGCGAGGAGGTCGTGGCCGAATCGCCGCCCGGATGCGGCCCCCTGGGCGGCTCCGACCTGTCGAGCTGCGGGCGCTACCTGGTGCTGGGCTGCCGGCCGGAGGGCGCATCGTCGTGGCCGTCGCGGGCCGAGAACCGCTACCGGCACGGCAGCGAGACCCTGGTGATACTCTGCGACCTGGAGGAGCGGCGGCAGGCAATCGTCTACCACGGCCCCAGCGCCGAGAACCGCGCCGCGGCCGACAGCCACCTGTTCATCTGCCGCGGCGACCCGTCCTACCTGTTCTTCGGCAGCTACACCCGCACGCAGCCCACCGGGCTGAAGACCATGTGGTTCATGCGGGTCGACCTGGAGCGGCTGGTGCCGCTTGCGGACCCGTTGCCGATCTTCGCGCAGCAGCCCTTCGAGATGGTCAACCACTACTACCCGGCGCCGAACAATCACGTCGAGTCGCAGTTGTTCACCTACACCCAGCACGACCGCGACGGCGTCCCGGTGAGCCCCGTGCGGCGCGCGGAGATGATCGACGTCGACCTGGTCAACCGCGTCGACCGCCGCTGGGTCTTCCCCGGCCGCGAGCCCATCCACTTCAAGTGCAACTCGAAGGCCGACCTCTGGGTGGGTGACGCCGCCGACCCCGGCCCCTTCTGGTTCGAGGGACGGGGCGACCTGGAGCGCTTCGTGGATGAAGGGGAAGGGGAGGCAGCCGAGGGGCCTCTCTCGTCGGCGCGCCGCGATCCACAGGCGATCGGGCCGGAAGGCTACCGGTGGCCGGAGGCGCACCGCTGGATCGGCATGTTCCGCAAGCGGGGACCGTTCATCGAGATGCGGCCGCTGGCGCGCCACGACACGGTGTGGCGCTGCATCCATCCGCACCCGGTGTTCTCGCCCGACGACCGCTGGGCGGCCTACGGCGCGGGCGGCGCCCGGCAGTCGCAGCTCTTCCTGGCAGAGGCGGTCTGGCCGCGTTGGCTGACGTGAATCCCGCGGGCACCGCCGCCGGCGACGTGCGGCTGGCCAAGTTCGATCCGCTTCCGCGGGTGCTGTTCTTCGACGACTTCGACGAGGGCATCAACGGCTGGTGCGAGCTGTGCGGCAACCACGACAACAACCTCGACAACATCCGCCCGCTGGTGCGCGACCTGCGGCCGGCGCAGCTTTCCACCTGCACCTTCTTCGACATCGGCACGCACGGCAGCTTCGACGGAGTCTACTCGCTGAAGCTGGCCACCCGGCCTCGCGTCAACCACATGAACCAGCTCATCAAGCGCGTCAGCTACGTCAGACGCGGGCTGGTGCGGCTGGAGACCTGGTTCACCTACAAGGCGGAGACCGTGTTCGACCCGTCGCTCACCGGGCCGAAGCAGTGGGACGGCAACTACCACCCGGTGGAGGCGATGTTCGGCGACTTCTGCTTCAGCAACGACGTCAACGACGGCCCGGACGGCAGGCGCCACCACTGCGCCCTGCGCTACGTCAACACCGATTTCGAGGGCAACTTCGTGCGCAAGTGGATGTACAAGACCTCGCTGCAGGTGACCACCAAGATGCAGCTCGCCGGCATGCCGACGCCGACCGATTACCACACCGTGCACCCCGACGACTGGGAGGAGGTGCCCGGCGGCGCGTTCTCCCTCTGCCACAACGAGGTGCCCACCAAGATCAACTGGAACTACCTGAGCTGGACCTTCGACACCGACGCGCGCCGCAACGTCGAGCTGCGCGTGAACGACCGGGTGATGGATCTGCGCGATCTGCCCGTGCCCGTATACGACCACGAGTACTACGGCTGCGACCGGCTGCTCAACTTCTGCATCGACGTGCGCACGCACCTGCCGGTGCGCAACTTCCTGTTCCTGGACTCGGTCCTGGTCAGCGTGGACTGGTGAGATGCTGCGCCGATTTCACACCGCGGTCCTGGAGAAGAACGAGACCTACGGGGAGGCGTTCGACACCGAGCCCATGGAGTGCGGCTGGGCGAGCGAGGCGACCTGGTTCCTGCGGGTGGCGGAGCTGGATGCCGGCACCACGTTCCGGGTGCAGGCGCAGGTGTCCCCGGACGGCCTCGGCTGGTGCGACAAGGAGGGGGTGGCGCTGGCGGTCCCCGGCATCGGGCTCCACCAGTTGGAGGTCCGCCACTTCGGCGGCTGGCTGCGGCTGCGCTGCGACGTGCGCGGCGACGCGCCGCGCGTGAAGCTCACGGTCTACCTGGCGCTCAAGGAGTAGTTCGCGTGAGGCCGCCGGCGGGTTGACGCTGCATGCAGCCCAGCAACACACTCCGAATTCGTTCGCACGACAGGACTGGGACCACCTCAGTCGCATTCCCCTGAACACGGAGGCAACGGAAATGTCCGATGCAACATGCACGAGCGACTGGCAGGAACTGCATGTGGAGACCGGATTCTATCCGCCGGTGACCTATCTTCTGATCGACGACCTGCACATTCGCAGGATGGAGGGCGTGCAGCGCGCGCTGTGCGAGCCGCAGAAGCATCCAGAGCCTGTCGTCCAGGCCCAGAAGCCTTGGGAAGGAGAGGGCGTGTGGATGCACAACGGGTGGCTTTACGACCGCGATGAAAAGGTATTCAAGCTGTGGTACCACTGTCACGACCCCAGCTTCTACGACGAATACCCGGACCTGGGGTGGAACTATCGCCGCGCCTACGCGGTTTCGGCAGACGCGCGGACCTGGGAAAAGCCGGAGCTGGGTGTTGTACAGTGGCAGGGAAGCACCCGCAACAACCTGGTGGACTTTCCTCCGGCCGGCGGTGACGGCCCGAACGCCAACGTGTTCAAGAATCCGGGGGACGGCGATCCCAACCGCCGCTACATGTCCTTGAGTTCGGAACGCCACCCCCGAGAACCGGGTGAAAAAGCCATCACGTGGCCGGGCGGTCCGGATCCGAAGGACGATCCCAACGGGCGCGGCTTTTACCTCTGCGACTCGCCAGACGGCTTTACCTGGACCCGGCGGCCGCGACCCATCATGAGCCACGCGCTGTGCATGGACGGGCCTACCGTTCACGGGTTCGACGAAGACCTGAACGCGTGGATACTGTGGTGGCGTCCGCGCATTGGCCCGAAATTCCGAACCATGGGCATCAGCATCGCACGCGATCTTGAGAAAATCCCGTACCCGCAGATGGCGCTGGTACCCGACGACGAGGATGCGCCCGGCACCGAGTTTGACCGTTGCGCATCGATCAAGGTTTCGGGCGGATACGTCGCGCTGGTGCGCACTCTGTTTCCCGAGTACAATCGCCGCGAATCGAGGGATTTTCGGCACATCCACTGCCAACTGGCTTTCAGCCGGGATGCACGCACATGGAGTCGGCCGGCCGGTCGCCAGTCCATGTTGACCGTCGGCGAACCGGGCACCTGGGACGAACTGCTCATCACACCGGCAAACCCGATCCAGGTCGGCGACGACATCTACATTCTGTATCAAGCGGGTCGCGGCGAGACGCAGCGTGGGATCGGATTGGCCACACTCAAACGCGATCGCTGGGCAGCGATCGAACCGGTCCACATCCATGGGGTGTTGAAAACCCACCCGATCAGTTGGGCCAATCGTCAGCTGCGTATCAACGCCAACGCCACTGGCGGTTCGATTCGTGCCGAGCTTCTGGATGTTGCAGACAAACCCGTTCCAGGCTTCACGATGGGCGATTGCGATCCGGTTAGCGGCGACAGCCTCGACCACACAATGAGCTGGGGAGGAAAATCTCAGCTTCCGGACGATATGATTGGCGCCGCGTACTTGGAAGGGACGCCGGGTCGAGTCATGTCGATTCGATTCGACATCGATCGTGCCAAGTTGTTCTCGTTTTCGTGCTGAAACACTGTTGTCAATCAGCAACACTGGGACACTTTGGGACCCGAGAAGATTATTGTTATGAAGAGCTGCCGGTAAGCTCCCTGAGGGTCCTGTTGTAACGTCTCCGCCGTTCGATGTCTCGACCTGCACCTGCTAGAGTTCTGGCGGCCAAAAGCAGAGCGAATGCGTGTCTACGGTATAGTTCGACCCTCCCCCGCCTCCACCACGAACACGGAACCGCGTCAGCCTCTTGCCCATCGGGCGGAGGCTGATTTGCCTTCTCCAAGTCCTTCTCGTTGACAAGGACGATACCAAACCCCTCTCGGGTAGTAGCATCTCGAACAGCGGCTGTAAGGCAGGTCTGGGCCTGATGGCGACGATACTCCCCTCCTCAACCGTGTCCCCGTAGACGGCATCCAGCATTGCCAGGAGGATACGTCGACGCTCGCGAGATCAGCGTAGGAGTTAGATGTGCGTACAGCCCAAACTATCTGTCTCATTGCTCCGAGTCGAGCCCGACAGTGTGGCAGCACTAATGCGCCGAATTAACCCCGCGCAGAATGCTCTCCATACCTTCGAAGGTGATTCTTACTACGTCGTCATCGCTGCGGTGCAAGCCACCTCCGCCGCCCATCGAACGCCAGTTCGCGACGTCGACAGATGGTTTTGGGAGCTTGATTGGATTGTTGACGGCATCCGTGAGTGAAACTACCATGGTGCTCGTCGAGGATCATGCGTTGCTTGCGTCAAGGCAGCTTGATATAGGGGATTCCGGTTAGAGAGGCTGAGGGCATGGAGGCTCTGAATAATCGGTTGCCGGTCCGGCCACCACCGTGCAGCCGCAGGCGTCGGCGGTCATGCGACAGAGCAGCTCGTTGTAGGCGCCGCCGCCGACGACATGCAGGACGCGGAGCCGTTCGCCCACCGTCTCCTGAAGCGTCCCAAGCGTGCGCCGGTACGCCTGCGCCAGGCTCTCCAGAATCAGCCGCACGGTCTCGCCACGCGTGCGCGGCTCCGGCACGGCGTGTTCACGGCAATAGCGGCGGATGCGGTCCGGCATGTCGTCGTACCGCTGTGCGAAGCACGGGTCGTCGAAGTCCACGGCGGCCGTGGGGGAGGGCGTTGCCTCCGCTTCCCGCATCAGCTCGTCGTAACCGGCGGCCATGCCTGACGCGCGCCACGCCCGCTGACACTCCTGCAGGACCCACAGGCCGGTCAGGTTCCTGAGGAAGCGGACGGTGCCGTGCGCCCCCGCCTCGTTGGTGAAATTCGCCTGGAATGCAGCGTCGGAAAGCAGCGGCTGTGACCGTTCGACGCCCAGCAGCGACCAGGTGCCGGAGCTCACGTAGGCCCACGGGGGACCGCCGGGTGCGGCCGGCACCGCGGCCACCGCGGCTGCCGTGTCGTGCGAGCAGCCTGCCACCACGGCCACTCCCTCGGCGGTTCGCCCGATCGGCGTTCCCGGCGGCACGATCGGCGGCCACGTCCCCGGCGCCAGATCGAGCCGCTCGATGACGTCCATCGACCACGTGCCGCTGCGCAGGTCCAGGAGCTGGCTGGTGCTGGCCAGCGTCCGCTCCGCGACCGGGCGGCCGCCGAAGCGGTGCAGGAAGTAGTCGGCGATCATCAGCCGGGTGGCGGTGCGTGCGGTCAGGCCGGGCTCCAGGAGCCGGTCGGCCAGCGCTTGGTAGAGGGTGTTGGCATCCATGAACTGGATGCCGGTCAGGTCGTACAGCTCGCGCCTCGGCACCGCCTCCTGCGTGCGCGCCATCATGCCGGCGGTGCGCGGATCCCGGTAGCAATAGGGATCGCGCAGCGGGACGCCGTCGCGGTCCAGCGGCACGTAGTCGCACCCCCACGAGTCGACCGACAGGCTGGCCAGCGCCGGCGCGCGCCGCCGCGCGCGATCGTAGCCTGCGCGGAGCTCCGCCCACAGCGCCTCCAGGTCCCACGTGAGCCGCTCACCGTGCTCCCGCAGCGGCCGTCGAAAACCGGTGTACCTCGTCCACGTGCAGGAGGCCGCCCGCGAGGGTGCCCAGCACGGCGCGGCCGCTGCCGGCGCCCGGATCGAACGCCAGGTGGGTGCTTGCCATGAGAGCCGCTCGGAGTAGGGTACCGTGGACGAGGGGTTCTGACATGGCGAATGACAGCAGCAGGCGTCGTGCCGCGGCCGTCACCGGCGGCGCCGCCGGCATCGGCCTGGCGACCTGCCGGGAGTTCCTGGAACGAGGCATGGCGGTGGCGATCGTGGACCGCGACGCGGAGGCGGCTCGGAAGGCGGCGGAGGAGTTGCGCGCTGCGGAGGCCGGCGGCTCCCGAAAGGTGGTCGCGGCGCCCGCCGACGTGTGCGACAGCGCCGCGGTCGATGCCGCCATCGGCACCGCCGTAGAGGAGCTGGGCGGACTGGACGTCCTGGTCAACTGCGCCGGCATCACCGATCGGGCGCCGGCCGCCGAGATGACCGATGCGTCATGGTCCCGCATGCTGGACGTCCACCTGTCGGGGACGTTCCGGTGCTGCCGCGCCGCGTTCGCGGCGTTGCGCGACTCCGACAGCGCGGCGATCGTGAACGTCTCGTCGGTCGCCGCCTACCTGGGCTTCCCGCTGCGCGTCTCCTACTGCGCGGCCAAGAGCGGCATCGAGGCGCTGACCCGCTCGCTGGCGGTGGAGTGGGCCGCGCACGGCATCCGCGTCAACGCGGTGGCTCCGACCTGGGTGCGCACCGCGATCCTGGAGGACGCGGTGGCCAGGGGCGTGCTGGACGAGGCGCAGATCGAGGCGATCACGCCGCTCGGCGGCGTCGTCGAGCCGTTCGAGGTGGCCAAGGCGATCGCCTTTCTGACATCACCCGACGCCCGCATGATCACCGGGCAGTCGCTGGTGATCGACGGCGGCTTCGTGATCAACCCCCACGTCTGAGCCACCTCCGGCGGCGGATCATCAGATGGTCTGCACTTCGGCGTGGTGTCCGTGCGCCCTGGCAAGGCGGCCATCGGCGGTCAGCAGCGGCGCATCCAGCGCCTCGGCCAACGCGACGTAGAGCGCGTCATACGCGCCGACGCTGTGGCGCAACTCCCAGACCCGGCCCAGAAGCGGCCGGTGATCGTGCCGATGGATGACGAGGTCGCGCAGGATGCCCACCATCTCTGCGCCACGTTCCGCGTCGATGTCTGCCGCCAACGTATACCTTCGGACCACGTGCGCGACCTCCGCATCGAGCAGGTGAGGGCTGTGCACGGTCGAGGTCATCGTCTGTATACGCGGCTCGACCCGAATCCCCGCCTGGGTCCGCAGGAGCATCTCCACGATCACGGAGGCATCGACCACGATCACCGTTCTTCGCGCACCCGTTGCAGCGCTTCGACGACACCCTCACGCGGCGTGACCGGCTCCAGTCGCTCGAGTCGTGCCGTCAGCTCCTGCGGTGTGGGCACCGACGCCTGCGCGGCTATCTGCTCGAGCAGGTAGGCGGAGAGCGAGGTCCCGGCCATCGCCGCGCGTGCCTTGAGCTTGCGATGGAGGGGTTCCGGTACGTTCCGGATCTGGATCATCTTATGCATGCGATAAACATGTCTACATGTGATTCGCATGTCAACAGGGAACGCAGTTCCCCGGGCGCGCGGCCCGGATGGCGATCTCTGGCGGTGTGCGGGACGCTCGCGTACAGTCAACCCATGAAGGTAGTCTCGAAAGAGGTGTTGGTGCCGTCGCCCGGACCCGGTGTCGGGGTGGCCGGTGGCGCCTACTACACGCGCGCCGCCGGCCACGAGCTGGTGAGCGTGCACAGTCACCACTCCCGCTCCGATACCGCCGACATCGCCCTGTACCGCCGCTCCGCCGACGGCGGCGCGACCTGGGGACCGGTGACCGAGGTGGCGACCGGCGAGCAGCGCGACGGCGGCATGTGGCGGCGGTACCCGCGCGCGGGCCACGCGGACCCGGCCACCGACCGGTACGTCACCGTGCGCGTGGAGGGGGTGCTGCCCACCGACGAGCCGCTGGAAGGGATGCGGCAGTGGCTGCTCCATTACGCGGTGTCGGCAGACGGCGGGCGCACCGACTTGATCGACGAGCCGGTGGTGCACGACGGCAGCGACGAGGACGGCGTGCCGTTCGACGCCGATCATCCGCTTCCCGGAGTATGGCGCGGCCGTAACGGGGTGATGCTGGGCGACCTGACGTGCCTGCCGCTCACGCTGCGGGGCGGAAGCGATGCCGGCGACATTCTGGTGCCGTGCCAGATCTGCCCGGTGGGGCCGGACGGTACCTTCCTCAACAAGGGGGGCGGCTTCACGTTCCACGACTCGGCGGTCCTGCACGGGCGCTGGGTGGACGGCGGGCCTCGTCTGAGCTGGCGATCGTCCGAGCGCGTGATCGGCGATCCGGAGCGGTCCACGCGCGGGTTTCTGGAGGCGACCATCGCGGAGCTCGCGCCGGGTCGCGTGCTGATGGTGATGCGTGGCTCCAACGATGTGCGTCCGGAGCTGCCGGGCTATCGTTGGTACGCGATCTCCGAGGACAGCGGCTGGACGTTCAGTGAGGTCCGCCCGTGGAAGGACACCTCGGGCGCCCCGCTCCACTCGCCCAGCGCCTGCTCGCAACTGCTGGACCACTCCGACGGCCGCCTGTTCTGGCTCGGCAACCTGTGCAAGGGCAACCCGCGCGGCAACAGCCCGCGCCACCCGATAGTGATCGCGGAGGTGGAGCGCGACACCGGTCTGCTCACCCGAGCCACGGTCACCGTCATCGACGACCGGCAGCCGGGCGAGGCCGAGAGCCTCACGCTGTCCAATTTCTATGCCCGCGAGGAGCGGGGCAGCGGCGATGTCCTGCTCTACCTGCCGCGCTACCACTCGCAGGGCCACTCCTTCGAGGCCGACAACCTGGTCTACCGGATCGCGGTGGACTGAAGCGATGGACCTCGAGCACCCGCGGCTGCACGTGACGGCCGGCTCCTATCCGGGACTCCTGTCGCTGGACGAGCTGCGGCGCAGCGTGACCGAAGGGCTGGGGCGTGAGCTCTGGCGCACGTTGGAGGGCGAGGTGGAGCGCCGGGCGGCACTGCCTCCCTACGATCCGAGCACGCCCCTGCCGGGACGGCCGGCCGGGGTGATCGAGCGGCACGAGAACGACTACGTGCTCTCGGAGGCGTCGCTGCAGCGGGTGACCGACGCGGCGCTGGCCTACCTGATCGCCGAGCGCCCCGAATTCCGCGACGACGCGCTACGGCAAGTCGAGTGGATGTTCGACCCGGAGCCCTGGCCGGAGTGGCGCCATCCGGTGAACGCCGAGCGCGGCGTGGTCGCCGACCACCGCATCGGCTCGCATCTGCGCCAGCTCTCGATCGCCTACGACTGGCTCTACCCGGCGCTACGGCCCGACCAGCGCGCATGGCTGCTCGCCGGCATCCGCGAGCGGGCGCTGCAGCCGGTGCTGGAAAGCCGTACGCGCGACGCCCATTGGGGCAACTACAACAATTGGACCGGCGTGATCGCGGCCGGCATGGGCACCGCCGGCCTGGCCCTGGAAGGCGAGATCGACGAGGCCGGCGAATTGATCGAGGCCGCCACGGCCTACCAGCGCACCTACCTGCAGATCCTCGGACCCAACGGGGAGTTCAACGAGTCGCCGGCCTACGCGGCGTCGGTGCTCAACGCGCTCCAGTTCTTCGAGGCGCTGCGCTACCACCAGGGACGGGGCGCTGCCAGCGGCAACGCTGCCGGCGGCGAAGCGGGCCTGGATGGGGAGCTGCGCGAACGGGTCGGCCGGTTCGGCCGCTGGTACACCTACCACGTGATTTTGCCCCGCGGCATCGTGCCGTTCGGGGACTGTCAGCCGGAGTCGCGGCCGAACGCGGTGCAGATCGGGGTGATCGGCGAGCTGTGCGGCGACCCGGTGCTGCGCTGGTTCTACCGCCGGCTGCAGCCGGTCGAGGGCTACCCGAAGCTGGCGCTGGAGCTCCTCACCCTGGCCGGCTCCGGCGAGGTGCGGGAGCCGGCAGGGCGGTGGCCGCTGGCGATGGCGTACGACGCCTACGGCAAGAGCGTGATCAGCCGCTCCGATTGGGACCCTGCTGGGGCCGCCTGCCTGGTATCCGCCAAGGCCGCCCACGGCTGGGAGGCGATGCGGGCGCGGGGCGACACCTCCTCGTATCACATGGACTACGACGCCGGTCAGGTCTGCATCGCCTCCGGGAGCGAGCACCTGATCGTCGACTTGGGCTCCAGCGGCGGCTACTCCCGGGGCGAGCGCGGGCTGTACTACGGCAAGGGGACCGCCGGTCACAACGTGCTGATGCTCGACGGCGCCACGACGCGCGAGCTGGGAGATCCGGTGCCGGCAGTGACCGCGGCCGACTGCGACGAGGCGCGCGGCGTCTGGTGCCGCTTCGACCTGACCGGCATCTACGAGGGCGCGGCGAGCGTGACGCGCACGCTCGTGCACCTGCTGCCCGGCACGGTGGTGGTGCTGGACGAGGCGGTGCTCGCCGAGTCACGCGACGTATCGCTCCGCTGGCACACCGCCCACCCGTGCGCGCCGGAACCCGACGGGGGCTTCGTCGTGACCGGCCGGGAGGCGACGGCGGTGTGCCGGGTGGTGAGCTTGACAGGCGGGGCCGTGGTGGCCGCGGCGCGCCACCGGTACCACCCGCCGTACGACCGAGACTACTATGGCACGAAGTTCGAGGACGGCCACCCCTACGTCGAGGCGTCCCTGCACGCCGATCGCGTGGTGCTGCTGACGCTGTTCTCCGTGGTCGCCGGCCGTCCGGGAGACACGCTCCGTTGGCGGCAGGAAGCCGAAGGGTGGTCGATCGGCGCGGGACCGGACCGGGTCAGCGTGGTGATCGGCCAGGAGACGCTCGACGTCACCGGCGGCGTCGGCGCCCGCTGGCGCGTACCGCGAACCGCCCGCGCGTCCTGATCCGGACACGGTGGAGTGAACGGATGAGCCCCGAGCACCCGCGGCTGCACGTGACGGCCGGCACCTACCCCGGACTGCTGTCGCTGGACGAGCTGCGGCGCGGCGTGACCGAGGGGCCGGGCCGCGAGCTCTGGCGCGCGCTGCAGGACGAGGTGGAGCGCCGGGCCGCGCTGCCGCCGTACGATCCCAGCACGCCCCTGCCGGGACGGCCGGCCGGGGTGATCGAGCGCCACGAGAACGACTACGTGCTCTCGGAGGCGTCGCTGCAGCGGGTGACCGACGCGGCGCTGGCCTGGCTGATCGCCGAGCGCCCCGCATACCGCGACGACGCCCTGCGGCAGCTCGAATGGATGTTCGACCCGGAGCCGTGGCCGGAGTGGCGGCACCCGGTGAACGCCGAGCGCGGGGTGGTGGCCGACCACCGCATCGGATCGCACCTCGGGCACCTGTCGATCGCCTACGACTGGCTCTACCCGGCGCTGCAGCCTGACCAGCGCGCCTGGCTGCTCGCCGGCATCCGCGAGCGGGCGCTGCAGCGGGTGCTGGACAGCCGCACCCGCGATTCGCACTGGGGCAACTACAACAACTGGACCGGGGACATCGTCGCCGGCATGGGCGCCGCCGGCATGGCGCTTGCGGGCGAGATCGACGGCGCCGAGGAGCTGGTCGCGGCCGCGATCGCCTACCAGCGCACCTACCTGCAGAAGCTCGGGCCGAACGGGGAGTTCAACGAATCGCCGTTCTACGCGTCGTCGGTGCTCAACGCGATCCGTTTCTTCGAGGCGCTCCGCTACCACCGCGGCCGGGGTACAGCCGGCGGCGAGGCGGTCCTGGAGCCGGAGTTGCGCGAGCGGGTGGGGCGCTTCGGCCGCTGGTACGCCTACCACGTGGTGTTGCCGCGGGACATCGTGCCGTTCGGCGACTGCGGTCTGCAGGCGCGGCCCAACGCGGTGCAGATCGGGATGATCGCGGAGCTGTGCGACGACCCGGTGCTGCGCTGGTTCTACCGCCGCCTGCAGCCGGTCAACGGCTACCCGAACCTGGCTCTGGAGCTCTTGACCCTGGCCGGCTCCGGAGAGGTGCGGGAGCCTGCCGGACGGTGGCCGCTGGCGATGGCCTACGACGCCTACGGCAAGAGCGTGATCAGCCGCTCCGACTGGGACCCCGCGGGATCCGCCTGCCTGGTGTCCGCCAAGGCCGCCCACGGCTGGGAGGCGATGCGGGCGCGGGGAGACACCTCCTCGTATCACATGGACTACGATGCCGGTCAGGTCTGCATCGCCTCCGGGAGCGAGCACCTGATCGTCGACCTGGGCTCCAGCGGCGGCTACGCCTCCTGGGGCGAGCGCGGGCTGTACTACGGCAAGGGGACCGCCGGCCACAACGTGCTGATGCTCGACGGCGCCACCACGCGGGAGCTGGGCGACCCGGTGCCGGAAATGACCGCGGCCGACTGCGATCCGGCACACGGCGCCTGGTGCCGGTTCGACCTGACCGGCATCTACGAGGGCGCCTTGAGCGTCGCGCGCACGCTCGTGCACCTGTTGCCTGGCACGGTCGTGGTGCTGGACGAGGCGGTGCTGACCGAGTCCCGCGACGTATCGCTCCGCTGGCACACCGCCCACCCGTGCGCGCCGGAAGCGGACGGGAGCTTCGTAGTCAACGGCCGGAAGGCGAGTGCAACCTGCCGGATGGTGAGCTTGACAGGCGAGGCCGCCGTCGCCGCGGCGCGCCACCGGTACCACCCGCCCTACGACCGCAACTGCTACGGCACGAAGTTCGAGGACGGCCACCCCTACGTCGAGGCGTCGCTGCACTCCGACCGCGTGGTGCTGCTGACGCTGTTCTCCGTGGTGGCCGGGCCGGCGGCGACGGTCCGCTGGACGGAAGAGGATGGCGGATGGTCGATCGGCACGGGACCGGACAGGGTCGGTGTGGCGATCGACGAGAAGACACTCACGGTCACCGGCAACGATGGCGCCGGCTGGCAGGTGCCCAGGAGGCAGACATGAGCGATCGATCTGACGTGACCGGTGAGACGCTGCGCGAGGCAGGGTTCGATCGAACCGTCTCCTGCTACCTTCGATGGGCCGGTTCGGCCTGGCTGGTCGTCACCGTGGTCGGCATCCCGCTCATACCGCTCTGGCTGCTGTTCAGCATCTGTTATGCCCCGGCGTACGTGCGTCGCCTGTCCGCCCGGCTGACGTCACACGCCGTGGAGGTCAAGAAGGGAGTGTTTTTTCGCTCGGAAGCGACCATCCCGCTCAACCGGATCACGGACATCCGCCTGTACGACGGACCGCTCATGCGCGCCCACAAGCTGCGTGGGCTGCGGGTGGAGACGGCGGGACAGACGACCGAGAACGCCAGCGAGGGCAAGCTGATCGGGGTGACCGACGTGGTCGAGTTCCGCAACGCGGTGTTGCTGCAGCGCCAGTCGGTGCTGGACGTCGCACAGCCCGGCGACTCCGGGAAGGCGCAGGGATCCACCGAGTTGCTCGCGGAGATCCGCGACATCCTGGTGCGCATGGAGAAGCGGCAGCAACGCTAGCGTGTCGCCGTCGCGCTCAACGGGGGGCGCTGCGCATGACAAGCGCGGACGGGGCCGGCTGGCGCATGCCGCTTGGCTCACCGTAGCGGCGCCGGGGTCAGTCGACGTCGAGCAGGTACCGCATCGCGGGGGTCAGGCGCGCGGCCGTTTCGGGCCGCAGATAGGCGCGCTGGTCGGTCTGCTGCGGTCGCTCGCGCACGTCGAAGAAGCAGTGCATGGCGCGCCGATGGGCGCCGCGCGTGCGGTTGAGCGTGCCGCCGTGCCAGGTGAGCGAGTTGAACACCGCGACGCTGCCGGCCGGCCCCTCCATCAGCTCCTGCTCCGGGTGCGGTGCGGATGGATCGTCCAGCAGGTCCTGCGGCCGACCCAGGCGATGAGAGCCGGGGACCAGGCGCGTGCAGCCGTTGTCGGCGGTGAAGTCGTCGAGCATCCAGATCGAGTTGCAGCCGGTCACCGGGGGGGTGCCGCAATCGGCCCGCGTGTCCTGGTGCAGCGCCTGCCTGCCCTTGCCAGGCAGAGCGTCGCGGGCGTTGAGGGAGGAGAGCCGAAACGGCGCGCCGATCACGTGGCGCGCCGCCGCCAGCAGCACGGGATGAGACCAGACTCGGTCGAACGCTCGACCCTTGTTCACCAGGTCGGCCAGCCGCCTGGTGCCCTCTTCCTGATGCACCTCCAGACCGGCGCGCTCGCCCTCCGTGGCGGTGATCTCCTCGAATCTGGTGCGGAGCAGCTCCAGCCACGTGGGGTCGATGATGCCCGTGAAGAGGGCGAAGCCCTTGCTGGAGAGCTCCTCGCGCCGGCGCTCGTCGAGCAGGTCGGGGTCGGCCCCCAGCTCCGACAGGCAGCGCTCCATCGTCATGGCCGCCGTCATCACGCCGCGAGCGGCACGCGCACGCTGCTGCCGGCCGCCGTGGCGGTCAGGTCCGTCGCGGAAACAGTGACCGTGGCGTCGGCGCCGGCATTCGGCATCCGCCAAGCGTCGCCGTCGCGCGCAGGCGGCCACGCCGGCAGGGTGCTGCCGGGGCGGACGACCAGGAACAGCGTAAGGAGCCGGAGCCGGTTGGCGTTCGTCTCGGCGGCCACGAAGCTCTCCCTGCGCTGCTCCAGTGGCTCGTCCAACCGGGTGCGATCGTAGGGCGGGTGGTAGCGATGCCCGTCGCGCCGGAACGTGGCGGTGGAGCCGGCAAGCGGGCAGATCTGGCCGAGCAGACGGACCGGGCCTCGCGGACCGGCGGCCTGCACCCGGAAGCAGCCGGCGGCGTCGATCGGGGCGCGGTCGGCAGTGTGCCACCGCAGCGTCACCGCCTCGGCGCGCGCCAGCTCGCAGGTATCCAACACCGCGACCAGGTCGGGGAGCAGATGGATTACGTGCCGCCGGACCCCGACCACGTCGCCATAGGCGCCGGTGAGGTCGATCGACCACGCGGCGCCGTGCTCTTCGAAGGCGGTGTGCAGGAAGGTGCCCTCGATCGGTTTCTCGAACCGCATCTCGCGGCCGCCGATCTGCAGCAGGTTGTGGCCTTTGACGCTGGCGTTGTAGTAGCGCGCGCGGTTTTCGCCGAAGAAGTCGGCGGGGTAGGACGAGGGAGAGCCCAGATCGACGATCAGTGGCGCGCCGCCGGCGTGGATGATGAGCTGACCATCGTCCTGGTGCTCGTGGATGGGCTCGCGGCCTGCCTTGCCGTGCACGACCACGGCGTCCGGATCGGTCCAGCTCGAGCGGCTGGCGACCAAGCCACCCCAGCCCGGGAAGGCGGCGCCGAGCGGGAGGTCACTCTTCGAGTGAGGTTCGCTTCGCTCACTCCCGTCCGTTGCATCCCCGCCGGGCGGCGTAGCGGTGAGTGTGGGGTCGTACCACAGGAGGTCCACCACGTCGACGTGCGTGAGATCGGCCGCGGGATCGTGCAAGAGCCCGCAGGTCTCCAGGAACCACTGCAGCAGCCCGTCGCGTGCCGCTGCCGCGATCGGCGCGAAATAGCCGATCAGCAGCGGCCCCTGCGCGTGGGAGTCACCGAACGGGATGGTGTGGCCCGGCGGCACCGTCACGTGCATCAGCCAGCGGCACGCCTGCGGCAACGGATGGGCCGCCAGCCGGTCTTCCTGCCCGTCGGTCGTCGAGTGGCGCGCCGCGAAGTACCTGACCGGGTACTGCAGGGAGCCAACGTACCCGACCGATTCGTTGAACTCGCCGTTCGGGCCCAGGACGGTCAGGTAGTGCTCCATGCGCGGCTGCGCCATCTCCACCAGGAGATCGGAGCGGTCGTGGTCTGAGCCGAGCACCATGCCGACGATGCCCAACCCGCCGACCACCACGGTCATCCAGTTGCTCGGCCGGGTCAGCCAGTGCGGGTTTGTCGGGGCGGTGGCCAGATAGGGACGGATCGCGCAGCGGTCGAGCCCTTCGACGATCATCGTCCGCTCGGCCGCGCTCAGGTGCTGGTACAGCCAGTCGTAGGTCAGCGCCACCCCCGCGCCGAGCTGTCCCGTGCGCAGGTCGGCCTCGAACATCTCGTGGGCGAAGTCCAGCCATTGCGGCCAGCGCTGCGGGTCGAACAGCGCCTCCATCTGGACGAGCGCATCCTGCCGATAGCGCTCCTCGCCGGTGATCAGATACACCAGAGCGACGCGCAGCAACCGGCGTACCACCGCTTGGCAGATGGTATTGTCCGCGTTGGCGTGCCGGATCTGCTCGGCGGAGCGGCCACGGAGCGCCGTGCCGGGAAGCAGAGGATCGGTCCCGGCGGACTGCTCGGCGCCCTGCCGGACCGTCTGCCAGAGGCGCGCTCCGTACGGGCTGGCGATCGTGTCGCGGAGCTGCTCCAGCGAGCGCCGGCTCGGTCCGGGCTCGGCGCCGAGGTAGATCGAGGGATGTCGCGGTGTCATCCGCCGATCATCGCCAAGTGGTGGCCGCCTCGCAAGGCGCGCCGGCCTTACTGCTTGAGGGAGCCGATCATCATGCCCTTGACGAAATAGCGCTGGATGAACGGGTAGATGCACATGATCGGCAGGATGGTGACGATGATCGTTGCCGCACGGAACCCCTGGATCGGCACCGGGTCGCGCTCCACCTCCAGCAGCAGGTCCTGCAGGCTGCGGTCACGGCTGATGTCGGTGATCTCCAGGGTGACGAGCATGCGCCGCAGCAGGACCGTCAATGGCCGCAGCCGCTCGTCGTTCATGAACACGAACGGCGTGAAGAAGTCATTCCAGATCGCCACGATGCGGAACAGCGCAAGGGTGGCGATGATAGGCTTCGAGAGCGGCATGATGATGCGGAACAACACCCGGAAGTCGCCGGCGCCGTCCATATAGGCGGCTTCGCGAAGCTCGCTGCCCAGCGCCTGGAAGTTGGTCCTGAACAGGATCACGCCGAACACCGTCACCGCCCCGGGAAGCACCATGACCCAGATCGTGTCGAGCAGTCCGAGCGCCCGGTACATCAGATAGGTCGGAATCAGGCCGCCGGAGACGAACATCGTGAACACGTACACCAAGGTGGCCGGCTTGTTCAGCCAGAAGCCGCGAATGGTGAGCGGGTAGGCCACCAGCGACGTGGCCAGCACGTAGATCACCGTGCCGAGCACCGCGTAGCGAACGGAGTTGTAGTAGGCGCCCAGCAGCTCGGGGTTCTGCACCACCATCCGGTAGGCATGGATGTTGAAGTCGACCGGTATGTAGTTGGCATGTCCCGTGGCTATGCCGGGGCCGCTGCTGGTGGAGAGCGCGAACGCGTGATAGACCGGAAACAGCATCAGGAGCATGAACCCGAACAGGAGGCTGACGTTCAGGACGTCGAACCAGTTGTGCCGTGCCGTCATCATGCCCTGGCTCCTACCACAGGCTGTGGCCCGTGAACTTGCGGCCCAGGTTGTTCACCGCGACCATGAAGAGCAATGACGCCGCCGAATTGAGCACTCCCACGGCGATGCCGTAGCCGATCTGGCCGCCCGCCAGCCCCACCCGGTAGACGTACGTCTGAATGACGTCCGCGGTCTGGTAGATACCGGGGTTCTGCATGAGGAATACCTTCTCGAAGCCGACGTTGACGATGCCGGTGGCGTTGAAGATCAGCAGGATCATGATGGTCGGCAGGAGCGCCGGCAGCGTGATGTGCCAGACCATCTGCCAGCGATTGGCGCCCTCGCTGGCCGCGTTCTCGTACAGCTCGGGGTTTATGTTCGCGAGGACGGCGAGGTAGAAGATGGAACCGATCCCCACTCCCTGCCAGACGGCCGAACCGATGTATAGCGGCCGGAACCAGCCCGGCTCCATGAAGAAATTGGTCGTCTCGCCGCCGATGTTCGCCACGACTCGATTGACGATGCCGTCGTACGAGAAGAACTCCTTTATCATGCCGATGATGACGACGGTGGCGATGAAATGGGGCAGGTAGCTGACGGTCTGCACGACCCGCTTGTAGGTGGGCAGACGCAGTTCGTTGAGCAGCAGCGCCAGCACGACCGGCGGCCAGAACCCCCACAGGATGGACAGGAACCCCAGGAGCATCGTGTTCCTGATGAGGCGCACGGCGTACGGGCCGGTGAGAAACGCCTTGAAATTGTCCAGCCCGATCCAGGGGCTTCCCCAGATGCCCTCCACCACATTGAAGCGCTTGAAGGCGACCTGCATCCCGTATATCGGGATGTACTGGAACACCACGATCATCCCCACGCCGATGGCGGTCATCAGGTAGAGGCTCTTCTGGCGCGGGAAGTCGTGGACTATCTGCGCCAGCCGGCCGCGGCCCGCGGATGTCAGCGCGACCGGGCTGTCAGCGGACACGGAGTCGCTCCGTGCGCGCACGGAGCCCGCCTCGTGCCGTCGTGGACACCCGCATGCCGTGGTGGTACACTGAGCGGTACAGTTTCGTCAATGGGAGGTGCGCTACGCACCAAAGTGCGTTACGCACGGAGGACAGCGCGCGTTCCCGCAGGAGGACCGACCATCATGAAATGTCTCGTACGCTTACTCGCCACGCTGGGCGTGTTGCTGTTCGCCGGAGTCGCCGCCTGGGGCGCCGGCCAGGAGGACGGCAGCGGGGCCAGCGCCGTGCCGGATCAGATCACCCTTCCGCTTCCGGAAAGGATAACCGTCGACTACACCCTGGCGGAGCACACCACCATAGGTCACTACGCCTTCGCCGACGACGGTCACCCCGGCTTCATCTGGCTGGAGGAACAGACCAACATCGAGATCAACGATATCCAGATACCTCCGGGTGAGATCGAAGCGAAGTATCAGGTCATGCTGGCCACCGGCGACCTGCCGGACATCTTCAACCCCATTGCGGCGAATCTCAACAAGGCGGACCTCGACTCCTACGGCGCGAAGGGATTGTTCGTCAACATCCTGGACTATGCCCACCTGATCCCGAACTACATGAAGCTGATCGAAGAGGTCGAGCCGATCGGCAACATGATCACCAGCGACGGCAAGAAGTACGGCTTCGCCATTTACAATGCCGATCCGATTCCGTTCTCGCTCTCGCTGGCGTACCGGGAGGATCTGTGGGAGAAGATGGACCTTCCGAGTGACACGTGGGAGGACCTGTACGAAGCGTTCAAGACGTTGAAGGCGGAGTTTCCGGACTCCTATCCGGTCAACGCATGGCAGAGCGGTGACCGATTGGTGCTGCTGTCCATGGCCGGGGCAAACTTCAATACCGATGAGAGCATCTACTTCAACCACACCAACCGGGACTGGCAGTACGGCCCGATGGATGCGGAGTACGAGTACTTCATGGAGTACTTCTCGCGGTTGTGGGCGGAGGGGCTGCTGCATCCCGACACCTTCACCATGAGCTACGACCAGTGGAGCCAATCGCTGGCCAACCACGAGTCGTTCTTCACGTGGTGGTGGTCGGCGTCGGGCAACTGGTTCAGCCCGGTAACGCAGTTCCAGCTTCCGGACTATGGGCCAGGCAAGGAGTGGACGTTCAGCGCGATGCGCATCCCGAGCCTGGTCGAAGGCGAGCCTCGTGCGAGGTCACGCAACACCATGCCCTACGGCAATTACCGCTACGTGAAGCTCATCTCGTCGCAGTCGGAATACATCCCGGAGATCATGGCGCTGATGAACTTCATGGCGGTGGAGAAGAACAGCTACAGCGTCTTCTTCGGCCCGCCCGGCGAGTACTGGGACATCGTCGACGGCAAGTACCGGTGGCTCACGCCGGAGATCAAGACGCCGTACAACCCCGAGGGAACGATGGCCGACCATGAGTGGTTCCTGCAGAAGTTCGGCGTGCGCACCAGCCTGGCCAACGTCAATATCGTCGGCATCGACAACCCGCGCATGCAGGCGAACATGACGATCGAGAGCGACCCGGACTATACGCAGTTCGAGGTAGAGGCGCGCCGGTACGTGGCCGACGGGTCGACGCCGCAGCGTCCCGAGCCGATCGCGAACTTCACCGCGGAGGAAGCCGATCGTGAGGCGCAGTTGAAGACCGCCCTGGACACGTACGCCCAGGAGCAGTCGATCCTGTTCATCACGGGCAAGCGCCCGCTGAGCGAGTTCGCCGCGTTCCAGGCCGAGATCATGGATCTGGGCGGCCAGGAGTTGGTGGACCTGTACAAGACCGCCTCCAGCCGGTAAACGGCACGGACCGAGCCGGCGGCAGAAACGCCGCCGGCCCGGCACCCGGCGCTATCGAAACCGCCGCGGGCCGCCGCTGTCACCCGACAGCAGGCGGCCCGCTTATTTTCACGTCGACATGAGCGTGCGTGGCAGCGCGGATCGGCTGTCGGTGGATCAGTTGTCCAGCGTGAGTCCTTCGTCGGTGACGCGCAGGCGCGCTATCCGGCTGTCCGCCTGGCCGTGCTGCATGATGTGGCCCATGTAGGTCACCAGCACCACGTCCGGCTCGATCTCCACCGCGTGCTGGTTCCCCCAGATCGCATAGTCGACGATGATCGGCGCGGACCACGTCCGTCCGCCGTCACGGCTCAGATGGGCGACGAAGTGCGGGTAGCGGGTGGTCGCGACCAGCGCTCCTGACCGCGTGGCGGTCAGCGACGGGCAGAATCCCGGGAAGTGACCGATGGCGGCCGGCTGCCAGGTGCGCCCGCCGTCCTCGCTGCGAAGCTGCCACATGTACGGGTCGCGGTCGGGCCGTCCGATCCCGACCAGGACGCCGGGGGCGGGCTCGTCGATGGCCACCTCGTAGTAGCGGGCGGCGTAACGGAGGGCCGCGGGCGGCAGGTGCTGCTGGCGCGCATCCGCGTCACAGAGCACCGGCGCCGACCAGCTCCGGCCGTCGTCTTCGCTGCGCAGCGTCATGGCCGCCACGTACCGGCACTGGGTCGGCAGGACCGGCTCGTCGGGGGGGCTCACCATCATCGGGACGACCAGGGAGCCGTCGCGCATCCGCACCGGCGGCCACGGGCCGCCCGCTCGCCACTCGCTCGGCCAGCCTCCGGCCACCTCGGGGTTGGCGGTACCGTGCCACGTCCGACCTCCGTCGACCGATTCGCAGGCACGCAGCGGCTCAGCCTCGTCCTCATGATCGACGCGCAGGCTCACCCAGGTTCCGTCGCGACGGACGAACGCGCCGCCCAGTCCACCGTCATTCGGCGCGGGCTCGGGCTCTCCCCACGATCGGCCGCCGTCCTCGGTGCGGATGAGGACCGCGCGCCGGGTCTCACCGTGGTTGGGATTGCCGAAGGTCAAGTAGAGCGTCGCACGTCCGGGACCGCTCTTGAGCAGGGTCGCGTAGCTCTGGTAGGTGTCGGGGTCGGTCTCCGGGCAGGGGGTAATCCAGTGCTGGGCGGCCGGCGTCAGTCCGTCCCAGGCGCCGGGCGGTCCCGGCGTTCCGTCGATCCGCAACGCGTCGAATCGAGCCGCGTCGGGATAGGGTGTCTGGATGGAGCCGAGGCCGATCCGGCCCGATCGGTAGGTGTCGTCCTCCACGTCGGCAGCCGGGATGTCGTTGATCCACGCCTGCAGGCGCCGGCCTTCGGCGCGCACGCGCACGTCGTACCAACTGCCAAGGACCGCGCACAGGCCGGGCATCATCCCGAAGCTGAGATAGCGCTGCAGCGGCGTGCCGTCCGCGACCACCATGCCCGCCCAGCACGTTCGCGAGCGAAACTGCTGGCCGCCGAACGGCACGTCGAAGGCGTAGAAACGGCGGCTGTCCTGCAGGCGGAACAGGAAGCGTACCGGGGTGGCGGCGCGCAGGCGAAACCGGAAGGTCGCCTCGAAGTCCCCGTACACCGCGCCGTCTCGAACCGCCAGGTACTCGACGTCGGTACCGTCGGGGGGGCACAGCGCGCCGCCCGCGTCCTCCGTCCATCTCCCGCCCAGAAACGTCCATCCCGCTCCATCCGCAAGACGGAGCGGCGTCCGTGTGTCTGACTCCATCGAGCTACTCCTTGCCCCTCCGGGCGGCGGCGGTCAGCCGATCTCGTCGCGTCGCACCGGCGTCAGTGTGCCACCGGCAACACTCAGGTACTGCGCGCGCATTCGGGACTCGAAGCTGTCGTAGTACACGTACAGCACCAGGTCGGGACGAACTTCGAGCATCGATCCCATGACCCAGATCGAGCTGTCGATGATCGACCCCTGCCAGCTCATGCCGGCGTCGAAGCTGGCGTGCACGGTCATCATGGGCAGGCGGTGGGCGACCAGCAGCGCGCCGGAGCTGGTCTTCAGCATGTTGGGCGTCGCGTAGCCCGGGAACGGCCCGCGCATGCACGGGCTCCAGGTGAGGCCGCCGTCCCGCGACCATACTTCCCACATCCACGGCGAGTAGATCGGGCGGATGAGCGCGACCATGGTACCGGCGGACGCCTCCGCGCCGCACACCTCGGTGAGGTCGAGGGAGCCGTCCACCGGCTCTCCTCTGCCGTTGACGGCGTGGTCGATATTGACGAGCGGCGACCACGTGGCGCCGTTGTCGGTCGAGCGGCAGGTGAAGGCGCGGCAGTGGACGGCGCCCCAGGTGTGGATCAGCTCGTGGCCGGGCCCGGACGCATGGCCGCCGTACAGGAACATGACGACGGTGTCGTCGTCGAGGTTCGCGAACACCTGCGGACCCATGTGCAAGCCGGTCATGCCGTCCGGCACGGGTCCCAGGTCGAGCGAGCGCGACGGACCGATGGTGCGGATATCGTCGGACACGTCGGCCAGGGCGAATGTGCCGTCCTGGTCCATGGAGAGTCGGCGCATCTGTCCGTCAGGGAACCGGTGCAGCGTGCCGCGGACGGTCCAAGGATCGCCATCCACCGTGCCGGTGACCTCAGGTTCGCTCCAGGTCCTGCCGTCGTCGGCGGAGCGGGTCATCAGGTGGCTGGTGGTGCCCGCGGGGCCCGGCCGGCTGGCGTTGTAGGTGAGCACCAGCTCGCCGCTGCCCGCGCGCAGCAGGGTGTGCGGCTTCTGCCAGACGCCGTGCGTGGCGTGGTCGACGGGATAGAACCAGTTGTTGGGCTGCTCGACCGCGTCGTCCCAGCGCGCGGCGGCCGCTCGCTCGCCGTCGATGCGGACCGCCCGAACGCTGGCTCGACCGAAGATGAACAGCCCGATGCAGCCGGCCTGGTCCGGCAGGCCTCGGTGCTCGAAGACGCCGCGGCCGTCGATGAGGGCGCGCAGCTCGCCTTCATGCACCTTCACCTCGACTTCGTGCCAGATTCGGGTGCTCGAGGCGACCCGGTTGACCATGGCGAGCTGGTCGATGCGCAGGTAGCCGCTTGCGTCCATGCGCGATAGAGCGGTCCAGAAGTGCTGCGCGCGGTATCCCTGGCCGCAGCAAGGGAAGTGGAGCACGGTGAAGTCGCACCGGTTCCGTGCGCGGAATATCAGGCCGACATCGCTGTGCGCCGTGTCGTGACGTACGTGGAAGGTGGCGCGAAAGTCCCGGTACGAGGTGTCGGTCGCGATCGCGAACCGGCACGCCTGCATGCCGCATTCGGTATTGGCGTCGAAGGCGTCGACCGGCGCCATCCCACCGTCGGCGCCGGCCTGCCATTCGCCGCCGGCAAAAGACCACGTGCGGGCCTCGCTCAGATCAAAGCTCATAGCACGGTGCGCTGCAGCGACTGGATGAAGTGGATCCCGGGCACCTGAGTCTGGTTCAGCCGGTCGTCGTTGGTCACGAACAGGTCGCAGTTCGCTGCGGATGCGCAGGCGAGCTGAATGGCGTCGGAGGCGGAAATCGGCCACGCCGCGCGGATCTCCGCGAACCGCCGGGCGGCGCGCGCGTCGAACGGCAGCACGGTGGCGCCGGAGGGAATCGCGCGTTCGATGTCGCTGAGCACGGATTGGTTCTTGTGCTCGATGGGATGGACGAGCACTTCGCCCATCGTGAGCGCCGAGGTGAGCAGCTCGTCGCCCCGTTCCAGCATGCGCCGGCGGAGATTCGCCGCCCGCCGGGAGGGCTCGCCAAAGCTCTGCAACAGGTACAGGAACAGATTGGTGTCCCAGAAGATGCGGCTCATCGGCTTGACTCGCGGAGACGCCGAACGAGGGTGTCGGCCGCCTCGGTCGCCCGGAGCGACTTGCCGACCTCGAGCAGTGACAGGATCGGGTCGACCGGGATCGGGATGGTGGCGGCGCCCACGTACTCGGAATGGTACCAGCCGATCAGCCCGCGGTACGCCCACGGGATCTCTTCATCTCTGGGTACCGTCTTTCCGCCCCTGCGGTCGGGATGATACGGATCGCCGGGGCGGAACAGCCGGCGGCGTCCGCGTTCGGTCTCGATCAGCATGCGGTAGCGGCCCGGGTTGGGCGCCTTGCTGGCCACGCAGTGCTGGGACACGTGCACGACGAAACCGGGGCGCAACGGCCCCGAACCTCCGGAAGACTCCTCAGCCGCCCGGTGGGTGATCTCGGAAACCGTGAAATCCTCGCGCTCAGGATGCTGCTGGTGCAGTAGCGCCGTGGCGACCCACACCTCGTCGGCAACTCGTATGTTCGCTCTTGCCATGTATACCAGGTATATCGGGAAGAAAATTTGTTCTCTTTAGTGACTCCCCGTGCTTCGAGCGCTGCTCAGCTCGGCGCCGGCGCTTCCGCCTCGGCCCGCGCGAGCAGGGCCTTCATGTACCCGATCGTGTAGGCGGTCTCCGCGCGGCCGTCCTCGCTCATGACCGGGATGTGGTCGGGGATCAGCACGCCGCGGCAGCCCACAGCTTGCAGTTCCTTCATCACCTGGTACATGTCGGCGTAGCCGTCGTCCACGAAGGTCTCCACGAAGTGCGGCAGCGGGGCGTTCACGTTGCGGAAGTGGACCTTGTGGATCTTGCCCTGCGCGCCGAAGTGGCGCATCGACTCGAGCACGCCCCGGCCCATCAGATCGCCGCCCTCCAGCCAGCAGCCCACGCAGAAGCAGATGCCGACGTTGGGGCTGTCGGCGATCTCCATGGCGCGCTGGTAGCCGTCGAAGCTGGAAAAGATGCAGCGCGGGACGCCGGCCAGCGTCGGCAGCGGCGGATCGTCGGGATGGATCCCGATGAGGACGCCCGCGTCCTCGGCGACCGGCGCCACCTCGCGGATGAAGTGAGTAAAGTTGTCCCAGATCTCCTGCTCGGCGTATTCGCGGCCGTTCGAGAGCGGCAACGTGTAGCGCCGGTCCTGCCACCGGCCCCACGGGTTGTTGTCCATGTCCAGGGCGCGCGCCGAGGCGCCGCCGCGGGTCTCCTCGCGGCCGCTGGTCCAGATGCCGTTGGCCATGTGGGCGTAGGTGGTGTAGGGGATGCCCGCCTTGCCCAGCGCCCGCAGGTGGCGCTGGTACTCCGCGATCTTGGCGTCGCGGTCGGCGAGGTTCAGGACGATCGCGTCCTGGTTGTGGACGCCGAAATTGCCGAAGCCGTAGATCGTCAGGCCGTGGCTCTCGAACAGCTCGCGGCGGCTCGCGTAGTAGTCGTGGCCGGCGTGCTCGGGGTCGGTCCACACCACGGCGTACTCGATGCCCATCTGCCGTACGAAGCGGAAGTCGGACTCGGTGGGCTCCGCGCTCATCTGCGCCGCGATCTTCATGCCTGCCGGGATCGGTTCGCTCATGATGTCGTCTCCTCCCGGACCAGGGCTCCGTTACGGTGCTCCCGAAGCGACACCCGCAGGTCCGTACCGGTATCGAGGCCGGTGAGCTCGATAGTATGCACCCGTCCGTCCGCGAGCGAGACCTCGACGAGGTCCGGCCCTGAAGCATGCACCTGCCGTATGGCGGGCGAGTTCCGAAACGGCTCCAGCACGGTCAGGAAGCGGGCTTCGGTGCCGTGCTCGCGCAGCAGCAGCGTCCGGCGCATGGCCCTCATGTCTCGAATCTGCCCATCGACGACGAGATCCGTGACGAATCTCGCCGACCCGAGCGAGGTCGTGTCGACCGTGACGGCCACGCGCCGCCCGGACGGCGTCAGATCGATCCGCCGATCATGCGCTCCGCGAATGGGTCGAGCCGGCTCGGAGACCGGCTCGGAGACCGGCACGGGGCCGTTCTCACCCGCGATCGTGAACGGCAGGTCGGCCAGATGAACCGTACCGCTGTCGGCGGTCACGAAGCGCGGCTCGCCGAGCATGTGCGCCGTCAGATCGACGTCGTCTCTCATGTCGATGGAGATGGTGAGGCTCACGGCGCTTACGCCAGAGACGTCGGTTTCGATCGCATGCGCGTCGAAGGCGTTGGCTACGAAGCCGCCATCGGCCAGGTACGTGCCGTCGCCGTAAATCCGCCAGGACACGTCCGCGGCGGGGAACGGGAAGGTCCCCAGCGCGCCGTTCAGGATGCGGGGCCATACCGAGTGCACGGTGAGGCAGGTCGATCCGTCCCGAAACCCATGCACCAGCGGCGCCTGCGCCTCGAACCAATCGCAATCGGTGATGTAGTAGTAACTGCCGGCAGCATCGTCGAGCAGATGATCGCTGTGTCCGACCATCCATATCGCCGCCGCCTGCGAGTCCTGGAATCCGATCGGATGAATCAGCCAATCGTAGGTGTGGGCAACCGGCGCTTGCACGTGATCGGCGATCACGACGTAGTCGTCCGTGACCGCCGCGAGGCGCCGCTGGGTGACGGGGGCGGCGTCGCCGTAGTCGACCATCTTCTCCAGGTTGTGCGGATCCAGGTCGCCGGGATTCCGCACATCCCACGGCTTTTTCTGCGCCCAGCGCGCGCGTGTCTCCACGACACACGCCTGCAGCGCCTGACCTGCGTGGAACAGGAGCTGCTCCGATGGCACCGGCTCCTGCTGCAAGCCGTCCACCACTACGATGTTGTGGCTGATCGACGGCTGCACCCATGACTTGTAGAGCGGGCTCTCGTATCCGAACCAGCTCGCCAGAGGCGAGAAGAACTCCGTGCCGTACCGTGACAGGGCAAGCAGCGCCGTACGGTCGAAGTGGCCGTGCCAGCCTCCGTGGGTCCCCCATTTGAGGTAAGCCTGGATCTGTTCGCCGGCGTCGCGACCGGGTGTCTGCGAGCGCAGCGCGGTGATCCCGACGTTGTCGGCGTGGGCGGAGCCCGCCCGAGGATCGTCCACTTCGGGAAGCTCCGGCACACCCCAGAGCAACGACTGCCAGGCCGTTCGATCGGTGCGCGCCAGGATCCACGCGTACGCGGGATCGCGATATCGATAGTAGGCCAGCTCGTACAGATCGCCCGGTGCCAGCTTGTGCGAGTCGCTGTTGGCAACGACGCAGCCGTGCTGATCCATCATGGAGATCGGGCCGTGGTGGAGGTCTTTCAGCCCCCGATCCGGGCCCCCCGGTGGTCCCCAACCGTCGAAGTTCATCCCCATCCACCCGTTTGGCCAGTCGTCGTGGCTCAAGTGGCCGGGGAGGGACGGCACTCGCAGATGGTAGAGATCCATCCCCCAGTTGTGACATGCCTCGGCGGCGTACCCGAGATACCGGGCGACGAGGTAGCCATAGTTCGATGCCCCTTCGAGCCACCAGCCGTCTCCCATGACACCCTTCGAGAGCTGATCGACAAAGCCGCTGCGGATGTTGATGAAGCGGTCCAGCATCACCCTGTCCTGAATTGCCAGGCTCGACAGGATCGCGCCGGCATTGGCGGTCACCGACCAGTTGCCGGTGCCGCCGTCGTGCCAGGCTTCGCAGGTATGCAGGTACAACCGCAGTGTCCTGGTGATGGCTGCGTGCTCGTCCTCGCTCAGGTCGTCGTACATGAGGTCGTAGACGGCGGGGTAGAAGGTAAAGAACTCCCCTTCATGCACATAGGCGGTTGAATCGGTGGCCCAACGCGTCGTCGGATAACCCCTATCGGGATCGGCGATGCGACGCACATAGGTCAGCACCTTGTCCCGAAGCGCGCGGCTGTCGGTCAACTTCGCGACCAGCGCCGTCTGCCAGAGCTCTTCGATCGTCTGCCTGCGGGTCAGGCCGTACCACGTGAAGCCCTTGCGCTCGATCTTGAAACGCGCCAGCTCCGGCGGCTGCCATCGTTGCGCCCGCCGCTCCATGGACCGCAGGTTCTCACCGGCCCAACCGTATCGCCGGCACTTTTCGGCGATCTCGCCGAGCAGATCGGCGGTCACCAGCAGATAGGGATGGTCCCGCTGTCGCGCTCGGCCGAGGTTGTCGGTCGAGATGCCGTAGCGGACCGTCTGCTCAGCGCTGCCGGGAAGCGAGCGAACGTCACTCCCGATGTCCGGCACGCCGTCGCGGGCGACCGCGTCGGGTCGGGGATCATACGGAGTGACGTTCGCCGCACGCTTCATGCGCGGATCGAATCGGTTCCGCGCCGTCTTAAGAGGCTCTCCAAGCGTCGATCTGGCTCTGCAACGCCTCGCGTACTCGATCGACTCCGGCAGCGCGCAGCTTTTCGATGAACGTCTCGTACGTAGCCTCCCAATCCGGCAGGGCGCCGGACAGGAGCGAGTCCACCATCTCTGTCTCTACCGCCTGGATCTGAGCGATCTCCGTCGTCAGCCCGGAAGCATCCTTGGGAAAGCCGACCAGCGGCGAGGTGCGGGCATCCGCCGTGATGGCGTACTGGCGATCCTTCCACGCCTTGCCGTCGGTGCCGGGCGGCCACAGGATGAAGTCCTGAAAGTTGCCGACCGCCCACGGATACAGTCCGTAGGGACTGTCCTCCGAGCCCTGGATGCCGGTGTAGCCGATCGGCTCGAAGTCATGCTCCGTGCGGTTCGCATAGTGCTTGTCCTCGATCCCGTACGTCAGGCGGAAGTAGACCTCCCGTTCGGTGAACAGCAGGTTGATGACCTGCATCGCCTGCTCGGGATGCTTCGCGGTGGTCGGGATCGCCAGGTTGTTCGGTCCGGGCGAGTGACCGACGAACGCCTGCTTCGCTCCCGAGTACACGACGATGGGGATCCCGTATCTGGCCGTCTCCTCTTCGGACTTGGTGGGATCGTAGAGGTGCACCCATACGACCGCCCCCTCGCCCAGCGGCTTTCCGTCGTCCTTGCGGAGCTCCTGAATGTCGGTGCCCAGGTAGTCCTTTCTGATGTACCCCTTCGCGAACCAGTCGGCGGCGACCTGGATCACGGTGCGAAAGCTGTCCGTCTCATAGATGTTGACCAGCTCGAAGTCGCTGCCGTCGTGTCTGATGGAGACGCCGCGCGCGACGCCTTCGTATCCCTTGCCCCAGACCCAGCTCAGCAGCGTCGGGCTGATCCCGGTGCCGAGGACGCCATCCTCCTGAGCCTGTTTCAGATAGGTTTCCAGAAGGTCGTAGACCTCCGGGGTGCCGAGCTCGGAGTCGGCGATTCGACGGCTCTTCTCCTCCATCCCGGTCTTGTCCGCGAGCTCCTTGTGGAAGCGGAATCCCGGTCGCCAATCGGCGGCCCAGCTTGTGGGGATGTTGTATATGTTGCCGTCGAAGGTAACCGTATTGAGGGCGAACTCCGGGACGGCATCGACAATTCCCTGCCCGTATTCGTTTAGCAGATCGTTCAGGGGCATCAGCGCACCACGGTCGATCTCCTGAAAGAAGTTCATCATCCACATGCGGTTGGCGACGTCGATCTGTTCGTTCGCCGCCATCGCCAGCTTGAAACGGTCAGCGTATTCGTACGGTGGATGCATTTCGAACTCGACGCTCACGCCGGGCAGGTGGCTCTGCAGCTCCTCGTTCCAGAGCGCCCATACCTCCTCGGCGTCCCGCTGAATGCCCGGTCCGATGCCAAGCCACTTGAGCGTCACTTCCTCGGGTTGGGCCGCTTCACTGGTGGCGGCTGCGAACGCGGTGCCGGACATGATCGTAAGAATGGCGAAGAACGCGATCATCTTGTGTGTCTTCATCGAATAACTCTCCGCAAGGCGCAGATTCCATCAGATGCTACCCTTTCAGCGAGCCGACCGTCAATCCCCGCACGAAGTAGCGCTGGAAGAACGGGAATATTAGTAGTATGGGCCCGGCGGCCACGATCGCCATCGCGTAGCGCATCGACTCCAGCGGCATCTCCTCGGTCTGCAGATAGAACTCCATCTCCGGCGACTGTGCCGCGATCTCGCGCACATAGTCGAACTCCAACAGAATCCGCTGCAGCAGGTACTGCAAGGTATAGAGGTCCTTGTCCCGAATATAGAGAAGTGTGTTGTACCATTCGTCCCATCTGCCCTGGAAGAACAGGAACGCTATGGCCGCCAGGGCGGGTGTCGACATCGGCAGCGCTACCCGGAGGCAGATGGTGATCTCGCGGGCGCCGTCGATGCGCGCGGACTCGAACACCTCCTCCGGCAACTGTGTGAAGAAGGTGCGAATAATGATGACGAAGAACGCATTGACCAGAACGGGAAAGATGTAGACCCAGAGCGTGTTTCCCAGATGGTACCAACGCGTGACGATGATGTAGGTAGGTACCAGCCCTCCGCTGAACACCAGCGTGAAGAAGATGACGAACATGACGATACGCCGCCAGGCGTAGTCCGTCCTCGACAGGACGTAGCCGGCGAGCGCCATCGCCAGAACGCCCAAAGTAGTTCCGGCGACGGCCTGGAATGCGGTGACGCCATAGGCACGAAGCACCGTGGAGAGATCGCGAAACACCCAGGTGTAGGCGGACAGGTCGATGCGGGCGGGTATCAAACGGTAGCCGAACTCGGCGATGTCCTGATCGTTGGAAAGCGATACCGATACGATCAGCAGGAAGGGCACCACGAACAGCAGGGAGAGCGCGATGAACAGCAGATGCAGAAGGGGTTGGCGCGTCGCTTTGGAACCCATCGCTTCAGAACAGCGCCTTGTCAGGGGCGATGCGCTTGACGACGAGGTTGGCGGCGACAATCAGAAAGAAGCCGACCGCCGATTGGAACAGCCCGACGGCAGCGGCGATGTTCATGTCGCCGGAGACGACGCCGCGGAATACGTAAGTCTCGATCACGTCGGTCACGGGAAACAGGTAGCCGACCTGACGGGGAATCTGCCAGAACAGGCCGAAATCGCCTTTGATGAGACTGCCGAGCGCCAAGATCGTGAGTATCGTTATCAGCGGCGTCAGGTGCGGCAGGGAGATGGACGTCATCTTGCGCATGCGGCCGGCGCCGTCCATGTCGGCCGCCTCGTACAGGCCGCGGTCGATGCCGGTGAGTGCGGCGTAATAGAACAGCATGTTGACGCCGACCCACTTCCACAGGTTCACCGAGATCAGGATGAACGGCCAATAGCGGCGTTCCGTATACCAGCTCACCGGCTCCAGGCCGGCGGTGGCCAGCACCTTGTTGAAGACGCCGATCACGGGATTGAGCAGCAGCCAGGTGAAGAATCCGACGATGACCCAGGACAGGAAGCGGGGCAGAAACATCGTCGTCTGGTAGTACTTGACCGCGGAACGGCTGGAGATTTCGTTGAGGAGCAACGCCGTGAGTACGCCGAAGACCGTGGTCGTCACGACAAACGCCACGCTGTAGCCGATCGTGTTGCGCATGAGCAGCGTGAAGTCGTGGGATGTGAACAGATAGTCGAAGTTTCTGAATCCGACCCATGGGCTGCGGAAGATGCCGCGGTTGAACTTGTAGTTCTTGAACGCCATGACGACGCCGCCCATCGGCAGGTAGTGAAAGAGCAGGAGGTAGATCAGCGCCGGTGCCGCCAGCAACGTGTATTCGAGCGACGAGCGGAATCGTCGTCGTCGTAGCGCCGTCAACTGCCCGACGCTCCGCTGGAGGGGTTACTCGGCGGGATCGGCCGATTCGCTTGGGGCGAACGGGTAGGGGCTGCCGGTGTCGTGCAGGTGCTGGATCAGGTGGTGGTACTTGAGCGTCTCGGCGAGCCTGCCGCGCCACTGCGGCGCGTAGAAGGCGGTGTAGTCGGAGAAATAGCGCCGCGTCTCCGGTGCGGTGCCGTTCAGGTAGTCCGGGGCCAGGAACCACGGCTGATCGCTGTACTGATCCAGCCCGCGGCGCGCCAGCGTCGCCTCCGTGACGCGCCGCTTGCGGAAGCTGGTCATGAAGGTAAGGCGCGGCGGCTCCCGGTAGTACCGCCCGCGATGGATCACGATCTGGTTGAACAGCACGGCGTCGCCGGGCTGCAGGGGGATGCGGACCGCTCCCGGCATGTCGTTGGAGCGCCGGTTGGCGCCGTCGTCGTCGACGCAGATGTGGCGCTCCGCGTCCGTGAATTCGCGCAGGTGCGAGCCGGGGACCACTGCCAGGTCCTCGCTCGGCACCAGCGCGACCTGCACCTGCAGGCCGCTGCCGGTGATGTGGTCGCGCTGGTCGTCGGCCTCGGGGCCGATGGCGTCCTTGTGCCAGAAGCCGTCGAGCGGCTCGCCGGTGGGGTTGAAGTACAGGCTGGTGCCGGTGAACAGGTGGGGCTCGCCAAGCGCCTGGTCCACCGCGCTGAGCACCGCGGGAGCCGCCGCTGCATCCAGGATGGCCGCCAGGTCCTCGGGCCGGCCGCGGTGGTAGCCGGGGTTGTTCAGGTGGCGAAGGTAGTTGGCGAGCGGGCCGACCGGCGGGTTGTCGCTCAGCGGGCGCTCCCGCCACTGGGCGAGCACGCGCTCGCAGATCGGCAGCAACCGCGCGACCCGGTCGCGGTCGAAGATGCCGCGTACGACCGCGTAGCCATTGCGTCGGTACCCCTCGCCCGGGTCCGTGTTGATGGTGGGGTGCGGTGCTTCGGTCCTGGTTTCAGTCATCGTTCAAGGTCCTTTCAAGCATAGAGCCACTCGATGTGGAAGATGGCGCCCTTGAGGGACATGGCCGCCCTTCCGAGCTTGCCGGGATGGTCCGGGTTCTCCATCTGCGAGGTCAGGTAGGTGACGATCGCCTTTCCTGCACGCGTGTAGGAACAGGCGACGTTGGTGAACTCGATGCCGGGATCGTCTTCCAGGTCCTTGGGCGGGCCCCAAGTGGATCCCCCATCCTTGGACACCGCGCAGGTCAGCGGCGTGCGCTTGCCGCAATGGTCGTAGGTGGGGTCGAACTCCGAGTGGTTCCATATCAGCAGCACGTCGCCGGTGCCGGGGATGCGGGTCAGGCTCGGCATCGACTCGCAGCAGGAGAGCCCGGAGCTCTGCGGCAGGCTCCAGGTCTCACCGCGATCCGTCGAGCGGCTCAGGAACACGGAACCGAGCTGGTTGCGCATGCACATCAGCAAGTGAGCGGAGCGAACCACACCCGCAGGGTGTCCCTGCCTGGTTTCCACGATGTGGTTTTCCATGGTCCCGCGCAGCGGCAGGTAAACGAGGCTCGCCGGCGGCCGCCACGTATGGCCGTCGTCATCGCTCACGAAGCAGCCCGACCGGCAGGTCATCGCCGGGTAGGAGCCCCACACCGGCAGGTATTCGACGGACTTCAGAAGCCGCCCGTCGGCCAGCCGCGTGAAGGTGTGGTTGGCGCAGCCGTAGCCTTCGTGGTCCCAGATGCGGGTCTCTTCGCTCCAAGTGCGCCCGCCGTCGGCCGAGCGCCGAAGGCAGCCCGACGCCTGCAGCGGATCGTTCCACACCAGTTGGTGGTACTGCAGATAGAAGAACAGCAGCTCGCCGTCGGGCAGGACGATCAGGCTGGGGTTGTAGACGCTGTGGATGTCGCCGCCGGGAGACTGCTCGATGCGGTGCTCCCGCCAAGTTAGCCCACCGTCGGCGGAGCGCATGGAGGCGATGCTTGAGGGTGCCTCGTCATGCCCGCCGAGCTCGCTGGCATGCATCTCGATCCAGACCATGAACAGGCTGCCGTCGTCGAGCTCCACGATCGACGCCGAGTCGTTGCGCGGATGGGCGCCGGTCGCCGGCGCGATCTCGACGTACGTGACGTGGTCGTCGCTGGTGCGGCCTTCCATCAGATCTTCCCCGCTTTGCGCAGATCGCCGGTGAGCGTGCGCTGGTACGCTTCGTGCTCCTCGGAACGCTCACGGGCGCTCACGCCGTAGTAGATCATGCCGACCGCGCGGCGTTGCCGGCCGGCGGCCCGGTTGGCGCCGGCCCGGTGGATGGTGAGCGCGTGATGGGCGATGAGGTCGCCGGCCGACGCGGGGCAGGCCACCTCGTCAGCCAGGTCGCTGCCGCCGCCGAAGTCGGGAACCCCCTGCGAGAAGCCCAGCGTGTGCGTGCGCTGGTGATCGCGCACGCCGCGCAGGTGCGAGCCGCGCACGAAGCGCAGGCAGCCGTTCTCCTCGTCGACGTCGTCCAGCGCCAGCCACAGGGTCATCGCGGAGCAAGGCTCCAGGTGGAAATAGAACCCGTCCTGGTGCGGGGGCGTCGCCTTGCTGAGGCCGCCGGGCGGCTTGATGAAGATCTGCTGATTGATGGGGCGGACATCCTCGCCCAGGAGTAGCGCCGCCATCTGCGGCAGCGCGCCGCGGTGCAGCAGGCCGTGGAAGTACTGGTCGTGATCGGCCAGGCGGACGAGCTGCTTGAGCGTCTCCGGCCGGCTCTTGTCCTCGTAGAAGGCGTCGGTATCGGGAATGCGCGGCATCACCTCGGCGACGTAGCGGTCAAGCTCGGCCAGCACCTCGGCGACCTGGTCGGGCGAGTAGAAGTGCTCGATACGGACGAAGCCGTCCTCCGCGAAGCGCTCCTCGGGCGAATCAGCGTTCCTCATCGGAAGCGACCGTAGGAGCGGGGCACCCACACGTCAACCTGCTACCATGCCGCCATGCTGTCCCTGACCTTCGACTGGGCGACGGACCGCTGGCAGGACCCCTGGACCGGGACCGAGGTGGTGCGCCTGTCGCCGGAGGAAGGTCTGCACGTCCAGATCAACTACTTTCGTTCGACCGCGTTCACGCGCGACGGCACCAGGCTGGCGCTGCGCGGCGACGACCCGGAGGGCCGCCGGCCGTCGTGCATCTGGAGCATCGACCTGCAGAGCGGCCACGCCGAGCGCGTCCACGAGTACTGGGTTCCCGACGACGGGAGCGCGGGTCTCGCCGGCTGGGCGGTCTCGCCTCGATCCCACCTGCTGCACGTGGCCGAGCGCTCGGGAGACCGGTCGGAGATCGTGCGTATCGACCTGGACGACGGGAAGGCGACCCGAATCGAGCCCGACCGCCCGCTGCCGCTCATCGTGTTCGCCGAGTGCACGGCCGACGACCGCTATGCGTTCGCCTACGAGGCGTTGAAGGACCGCGAGCTGCCCGCCGGCACGACGCCGCTGGAGCGGGTGGCGATCCTGGGCTCGGAGCCCGGCCCCAACCTGATGTACCGGATCGATCTGCAGACGGGGGCGGTCGACACGATCGTCGAGACCGACGAGTTCTGGGTCGGCCATCCCAACCCCAATCCGGTCGATCCGGCGCTCTTCATGTGCTGTCAGGAGGGCTTCCACTTTACCGAGCGCTACCCGCGCCCGATCGACATGCAGCGCCAGCGCATCATCGACCTGTCCACCGGGCGCTGGCTCGACCTGCAGGGCCGGCTGCGCTCACGCGGCACCCACGAGCACTGGAGCGCTGACGGAAAGCGTGTCTATTCGCACGGCTGGCCGTTCGGGTGCCACGCCATCTACGTGAACGACCTGCAGCGGGAGCGCGCGACCCGCTACATCGGCCGCCCGGGCGTGGGCAATTCCATCCACATGAGCCCGGCTCCCGACGAGTCGTTCATGACCGGCGACGGGCGCAGCTTCAGCATCGTCGACATCGGCCTCATCGAGAGCCTGGGGCAGGACGTGAGTCCCACCTCGCCCCATCCCTGGGACGGGCTGCATAACAGTGCCTCCGCCACCGAGGTCATCTGGAAGTTCGAGTTGCCCGAGCGGACGCTGTGGCCGGAGGCGCGGGAGTTCCAGACCGAGGACGAGGCGCACCAAGCGATCGCCGCCAACCCCGATCACGTGGTCACCACTACCCCGGTGTGCCGCTTTCGCAGCATGCCGCGGCTGAAGATGCGCGCCGGCCGTTTCGAGACCAACGTGCACGTCACGCGCGACAGCCGCTGGGCGGTGTTCCAGTCGGTGAGCGAGCAGGGGCTGTACGAGGTGTGGGCAGCGCGGGTGAAATAAGCCGCCGGCGGGGCCGCCTTCAGCGGAACTCGTCGAACAGCCGTGCCAGGTCGACCGCCGAGGCGTCGCCGTCGTGCACGACGACCCGATAGCGGAACAGGAGTCTCTCGCCCGCCGGCAATCGGTGATCGGTGTCGAAGAACGGGCTCGGGCCGAAGAACCCGTAGGCGCGCGCCCGAAACAGGGTCGGGAGATTGGCCGGGTGGTTCATGACCGTGATGCCCAGCGCGTGCTCGCCGAGGGAGCCTGAGTAGTCGACCCAGTCGGCCACCTGTTCGTTGATGGCGTCGCACCCCGAGCGCCCGGTGGAGTCGGTGACCAGCCCTCCGTCCTCCTCGTCCAGCGCATCGGCGACGCGGATGCCGAGGTAGCTGTGACCGTCCTGTCCGAAGTAGAGCTCGCCGTCGGTGGCCTCGAACTCCGAGTCGATGTCGATGGTGTAGCAGCCGCTTGCCAGGGCGACGCGTACGGTTCGGTGTTCCGTGCATATGCGCTCCGGCTCGCTGCCGCCGGTGCCCTCGGCCGGCGCGAAGAATTCCCGCAGCGGCTCCGGCACGTCCACCTTCGGCACCCACTCGTTGCGCGTTTCCAGCATGACCGCACCGCCTTCGGTCCTCACCTTCGCGTCCACCTGGACGATGTCGCCGGACGGGAACGGCCGGTACAGCGCGAACGGCGGATAGCAGTCGTGATAGAAATTGTGCCCGTTCAGCCGGCCCAGTCCCAGGAAGATCGACTTGTGATGGTTGAAGTTGGCCGCTCCGCTGGTCGTGACCGGCAGACCCGACAGGGTGTGGACCGGCTCGATGTTCGGGAACGCCTTGAAGAAATCCCCGTACTGAGGATTTCCCTTGTTGTACGCCGTCAGCAAGCGCCCCTCATAGAGAATCTTGAAGCGATGCGGTTCGTCCACCCAATCCAGGGTACTGTTCATAATCTGCTTCCTCCCGCGTGGAAGATTGGAACACGCGGGGTCACCTTGACAACGTGTCCGCGGCGGTGGCAGCATGTCCCGTTGGTCCTGACACGAAAGAACAGGACCAAGGAGGTGCTCATGCTCAGGAAAGCGACGCTAATTATTGCGGCACTGCTACTTGCCGTGCCCTTTGTCGCGGTAGCACAGAACTACAACGAGGCGCCGATGCTGGCGGCACGAGTAGCGGCCGGGGAATTGCCACCGGTCGACCAGCGGCTCCCCGAGAATCCGATGGTGGTCGAGCCGTTCCACGAGATCGGCGAATACGGGGGCACCCTGCGGATGCATGTCCTCACCTTCGATTGGGGGCCGATCCCGGTCGGAACGCAGAACCAGCAGTCAAGTCTGACGATGGTCGAGACCGATGGAGCCAACAGCTTGGGGCTTCGGCTGCTGGAACACATCGAGTTTGCGGACGACTTCACCAGCGTGACCATGCGACTGCGCAAGGGGTTGAAGTGGTCGGATGGTGAGCCCATGACGGCAGACGACATCCTTTTCATGTGGAACGATGTCCAGCAGAACAAGGAGCTCCGGCCGAACGCGTGGGGGACCTGGGTAGTCGACGGTGAATTCACGCAGGTCGAGAAAATCGACAACGAAACCGTGCGGTTCCTGGCGGCCGGTCCGATCCCGTCCTGGGAAACGCAGCTCAAGACCGGTGCCACGCAGCAGGGCGCATTCTACGCGCCGAGGCACTACCTGCAGAAGTGGCATGCCGATCACAACGATGATGCGGCGGCGGTCGCCAAGGAGGAAGGCTTCGACGGCTGGACGCAGGCGTTCGAATTCCACGCGGACTGGTGGACCGCTCGCGACATAGACACGCCGCGCATGTACACCTGGATTCTCAAGGACAGCAATCCGTCCGCGAAGCTGTTCGAGCGCAATCCCTATTTCTGGCAGGTGGATACCGCCGGCAATCAACTCCCCTACATCGACTATGTGCAGTCGGGGGTCGTCAGTCTGGAGACCTGGAACCTGAAGATACTGAGCGGGGAAGCCGACTTTGCGCGGCACTTCGCGTCGCTGAACAACTTCCCCCTTTACAAGGAGAACGAGGAGGCCGGCGGCTACACGACGCATCTGCAGAACAGCTTGGTCGGCAACGACGTGGCGATCGGGTTCAACTTCAACCAGGAAGATCCGGTCCTGCGCGCGCTGTACCACGACATCAGGTTCCGCAGGGCGTTGTCGGTAGCCATCAACCGGGACGAGATCAGCGAGGAGGTCTATTTCGGCCAGGCGGTTCCACGCAGCAACGTGCCGATTCCTTCGTTGGGCTACTTCAAGCCCGAGTGGGAGACCGCGTGGTCCCAGTACGATCCTGATCTCGCCAACCAACTGCTCGATGAGGCCGGTCTGACCGCGCGCGACCGCGACGGCATCCGGCTGGGCTCCGACGGCGAACCGCTGGAGGTCACCATCCTGTACGCGGAGTACAAGCAGACCGTGACCGCTACCCTGGAGCTGGTGAAGGAGTACTGGGAAGACGTGGGGGTTAAGACCGTTCTGGACAACCAGCCGCAAGGCGCCCCCTACGGCGCCGCGATCGGCGATCCGGACCATCCGATGAACGCCTGGGAACATTCCCGGTCGGATGGGATCAACTCGTGGCTGCATCCCTGGCATGACTTTCTGAATGGCGGCTCCAAGTGGGTGCCCCGGTGGTCGATCTGGTCCAGGCTCGTGGATGGCGGGGAGGCGTACGGTCGCCCCGGAGACACGATCACCTACGATCTGGTGAAGGAGCGGTTCCAATTCCTCAAGGCATGGCAGTTGACGCAACCCGGCTCGGCCGAGCACACCCGAATGGGCCAGGAGTACTTCGACTGGTGGACCGATCAGGTCTGGACGATCGGCACGGTGGGACTACCGCCGGCGCCGTTTACCTCCAAGAACGGGCTGGGGAATGTCGGCTTGCCCGACGTGGATTTTCCGCGTACCCATGACGTGTTGCGACCGACGGCGTTCGCCTCGCAGTGGTACTGGAAGGACGCCGCGCGCCGCGACGAGTAGCGCGCACGCCGACGAGCGAGCGACAACACAGGGGTGGTTCTCGGAGTTCGGGAGCCGCCCCTTTTTTTGCACCGACCGCGCTATGAGCTTCTGAGGGAGAGACCATGCACGGGTATATCGGGCGCCGCCTGGCATACATGGTCGTCGTATTCCTCATGGTCGCGGTGGTTACGTTCATCATCATCCAACTGCCCCCCGGTGACTACGTGACCCAGCTCGTCAGCGACATGCGCAATCGCGGTTTGGCAGTGGACGACGAGGCGGAGATCGCGCTCCGGCGGCAATACGGGCTCGACAGACCGCTGTGGCAGCAGTTCGCGAGGTGGTTCGGAGACCTGGTCCAAGGCGACTTCGGCAGATCCCTGCAGTACCAGCAGCCGGTGTCGAAGCTGATCGGTGAGCGGCTTGCCCTGTCGATAGGGATCTCGATCCTGACGCTTCTTTTTACCTATCTGTTGGCGGTGCCGATCGGGATCTACTCGGCAACCCACCAGTATTCGATGACTGACTACGCCTTTACGGTGTTCGGCTTCGTCGGCCTCGCGACGCCGAACTTCCTGCTGGCGCTGATCCTGATGTTCATCTTCCTGAAGTACTTCGGCATCAACCCGGGGGGGCTGTTTTCCGCCGAGTATGTCTTCGCCCCATGGAACCTGGCCAAGGCCATCGATCTGGCGAAGCACCTGCCGATCCCCTTGATCGTGATCGGAACCGCCGGCACGGCCGGCATCATCCGCGTCATGCGCGGCAGTCTGCTCGATGAGCTGAAGAGGCAGTACGTCATCACCGCGCGCGCCAAGGGACTGGGCGAAAACCAGCTCCTGTTCAAGTATCCACTGCGCGTCGCGCTGAATCCGATCGTCAGCACCGTCGGCTGGCTCCTGCCGGCAATCGTCTCGGGAGAGACCATCACCGCGGTGGTGCTGACGCTGCCCACCGTCGGGCCGCTCCTCCTGCAGTCGCTCATGGCCCAGGATATGCAGCTCGCGGCCAGCATGGTGATGTTCCTCACGGTGCTGACGGTGATCGGCACCTTCGTCTCGGACCTGGTGCTCGTGCTGGTCGATCCGCGGATTCGCTACGAAAAGAGAATGTGAGTGATGTTGGCGCGGGAGACGAGCGCGGAGGAACGCTACTACCTGGCCTCCCAGTGGCAGCTCATGCGGCGCAAGTTTACCAGGCACAAGCTCGCCATCATCGGCGGCGTGGTACTGGCGATCTTCTACATCGCTGCGATCTTCTGCGAGTTCTTCGCTCCCTACGGTATGAGAGAACGCAACCCGGACCGTAACTACGCGCCGCCGCAGATACCTCGCTTCGTGGACGCCGACGGCGGTTTCCACGTGCGGCCGTTCGTCTACGGACTCACCGACACCAGGGATCCGGAGACGTGGCGCACCATCTACACCCTGGACCGCAGCCAGCGGTTTCCGCTGCAGCTCTTCGTGCGCGGTGACCCCTACAGGATGTGGGGGATCTTTCCGTCCGACCTGCACCTCTTCGGCGTGCAGGGAGAGCGGGTGTTTCTGTTCGGCACCGACACTCTGGGGCGTGACCTGTTCAGCCGCACGCTCTACGGTGCTCGTATCTCGCTCTCGATCGGCCTTGTCGGCGTGGCGCTGAGCTTCCTGCTGGGGTGCATCCTGGGTGGCATCTCGGGGTATTTCGGTGGCGCCGTGGATACCTTCATCCAGCGGGTCATCGAGTTCCTGATCTCGATACCGACGATCCCGCTGTGGCTTGCCCTGTCGGCGGCGCTGCCGGTCGGGTGGCCGCCGGTGCGGGTCTACTTCGGGATCGTCGTGATCCTGTCGATCGTCGGCTGGGCCGGCCTTGCCCGCGTGGTGCGCGGCAAGCTGATCAGCGTGCGGGAGGAGGACTTCGTCCGCGCCGCGGTGATCGCCGGCGCCCGTGACAGCGCCGTGATCCGGCGGCACCTGCTGCCGGCGTTCCTGAGCTACCTGATCATAAACGTCACGCTGTCGATACCGGGGATGATCCTGGGTGAGACCGCCCTGAGCTTCCTGGGCTTGGGGCTGCGCCCGCCGGTGGTGAGCTGGGGGGTGCTGCTGCACGACGCCCAGAACGTGCGGGCGGTGGCGCAGAACCCGTGGCTGCTGATCCCGGCACTGTTCGTGATCATCGTCGTCCTGGCCTTCAACTTCGTTGGGGACGGCCTGCGCGATGCCGCGGACCCCTACAAATAGCGCTCGACGAGTCTTCAGAGGAGGAATCGACATGAACGTACCCATCGCACCGGAGCTCACCTTCGAGTGGGCGGAGAGAAGCTGGCAGGACCCCCTCACCGGCACGCAAGTGGTCTGCCTTTCACCCGATCGGAAGATGCACTTCCGCAACAATTACTTCTACAACAACCTGATGACCTTCGACGGCAGGTACGCCGTCTTCATGGGCTTCGAGGACATACGGGACGGCATCGCCGCGGGCACCCGGTCGCTGTGGGCGCGCGACATGATCACCGGAGAGGTCCGTGACCTGGGTCCCATCCCGGCGGTGCCCGAGTCGCTCGTCGCGTACTTTCAATACCATGGCGGCTGCGTCGTGCACTTCGCGGCGGCCCGCTACTCCCATCGGGTGAACGTGCTGGACCCCTCGGACCCCGATGCCTGGGCGATCATCCAGGTGGACATCGACACCGGCGAGCGGCGCCGCATCGTTCCGTCGGAGCCGATCCGCTACCCCTATTTCGCGAGCTTCGACGCCTCCGAGCGGTTCTACTACTGCCCGCGCAAGGAAAACTATGAGCTGATGCAGACGATGACGCCGAACCAGTTCCAGGATTCCAAGAACGAAGGACCGGGTCACCAGGAGATGTTGCGGGTCGACCTGGAAACCGGTCAGGTCTCCGTCGCCCATGAGAATGTCCATAGAGACGGAAGGCGCTTCAATCTCGAGCACAGCAACCCGCATCCGGTATTGCCGAACCTGTTCCTGTCGGGGGCGCACATCATCGACTTCGACACCGGAGAATGGCTCGATCACGTCGACGACGGCGTCAGCCCCCGATGGCACGGTCAGGGCTACTACCACTGGGCGCTCGACGGCAAGCGGATCTACACGAAGCAGCTCGCCTCACCGCACGTGCAGTGCATATCGCGCATCGATCTGGAGACGGGGCAGAACCGCTGGTTCGCCTGCCCTCCACACACCGGTCTTTCCGTTCACGCCCACGTCGCTCCGAACGAGCAGTTCGTCGTCGGCGAGGGATACGATTTCGACGAGCACAACTTTCCACCCGAGCTCCGAGCGCTGCTGCAGCAGCGGTTGGATGAGGGGGTCGAACCGCGCTGGTCAGCGTTCTTCCTCACCGGTCTGCCCGTGCTCTCCGGCACCGTGCCGCCCACGCCGATCTCGAACAGCGGTGAGACTATCTGGAAGTACGTCCTGCCGGAGGAAAGCGTCCTGGACGATGAGAAGTACTGGCGCGACTACGACCAGATGTATCGAAGCTATCATCTGGACCCCGAGGCGCTGGACGCCGACCTGCTGCGCGAGCCCGACAAGACGGTCACGACCACGCCGATCTGCAAGTATCGAACGATGATGCGCTCGCCCAAGGTGCTCGGCTACCGGCTCGAAGCCAACGCCAGCGTCACCCCGGACAGCCGCTGGGTGGTGTTTCAGTCTTCGAGCGAAGACGACTACTTCGAGGTGTGGGCCGCACGCGTGCCGGAGTGATCCATGAATATTCCCGAAGCGCCCGAGCTCTCTTTCGACTGGGCGGAGAAGAGCTGGCAAGACCCCCTTACTGGCACGCAGGTGGTCCGTCTTTCGCCGGACCGGAAGATGCACTTCCGCAACAACTATTTCTACAACAACCTGATGACCTTCGATGGCAAATACGCGGTGTTCATGGGCTGTGAGGAGTTGCGGGACGGCATCGAATACGGCACCAGATCGCTCTGGGCTCGCGACATGATCTCCGGAGAGGTGCGCGACCTCGGTCCCGTCCCGGCGGTGCCCGAATCGCTGATCGGCTACTATCAGTACCGCGGGGGGTGTCTCGACTCGTTCGCCGCGGCGCGCTACTCCCATCGAGTAAACGTGCTGGATCCGTCGGACCTCGATGCCTGGGCGATCATCCAGGTGGACATCGACACCGGCGGGCGGCGCCGCATCGTGCCGTCGGAGCCGATCCGCTACCCCTATTTCGCGAGCTTCGACGCCACCGAGCGATTTTACTACTGCGCGCGCAAAGAAAACCACGAGCTGATGCAGACGATGGGTCCGAACGAGTTCCATAAACTCAAGAACAAGGACCCCGGCCACCAGGAGATGCTGCGCGTCGACCTGGAGAGCGGTCAGGTCTCCGTCGCGCATGAGAATATCCTTGGAGACGGAAGGCGGTTCAATCTCGAGCACGCGCAACCGCATCCGGCGCTGCCCAACCTGTTTCTGTCCGGGGCGCACATCGTCGACGTCGACACGGGAGAGTGGCTCGATCACGTCGACGACGGCGTCAGTGCTCGATGGCACGGTCAGGGGTACTACCACTGGGCGCTCGCCGGCACACGGATCTACACGAAGCAGCTCGCCTCACCCCACGTGCAGTGCATGTCGGTCATCGATCTGGAGACAGGAGAGAACCGCTGGTTCGCAAGCCCGCCGCACACCGGTCTTGCCGTTCACGCCCACGTCGCGCCCAACGAGGCGTTCCTCGTGGGCGAGGGCTACGATTTCGACGAGCACACCTTTCCGCCCGAGCTGCGAGAGCCGTTGCGGAAGCGGCTTGACCAGGGGCTGGAACCGCGCTTTGCGGCGTTCTTTCTCACCGGTCTCCCCGTACTCGCCGGCACCGTGCCGCCCGCGCCGATCTCGAACGGCGGCGAGACCGTCTGGAAGTACGTGCTCCCAGAGGAGAGCGTGCTGGACGACGAGAAGTACTGGCAGGACTACGACACGATGTACCGGAGCTACTTTCTGGATCCGGCGTCGCTCGACGCCGACCTGCTGCGGGAACCGGACAAGACGATCAGGACCACGCCGATCTGCAAGTATCGAACGATGATGCGCTCGCCCAAGATGCTCGGCTACCGGCTCGAAGCCAACGCGAGCGTCACACCGGACAGCCGCTGGGTGGTGTTTCAGTCTTCGAGCGAAGACGACTACTTTGAGGTGTGGGCCGCACGCGTGCCGGACTGACGCGACACCGCTTCAGGTCTTGAGCCAGCGGTCGAACCAGGCGAACGCCTCGTCCTGCATCGGCAGATCGAACTTGTGGGGACCATCGTAGAACGAGCAGCGATAGCGCTCGGGCATCCCCGCCTTGCGATAGACGGCGCGTAGCGTCTCATCGGCCGCTTGCATCTCGGCGAGGGTATACAGCTCGTCCTGCCGCGTGTTGAGCACCATGGTCGGCAGCGGCGCGCGCAGCGAAAGGACGTCGGGGAAGTCCAGCTCGCGCGGCAGCAGCGGCACGTAGGCCATCCAGGTGTGCACGAAGCACTTGTTGAGCAGGAAGTCGCGCCAGGTGGTCATGAATCCCACACAGACCGCGCAGCGGATCCGGTCGTCCAGGCCGGCCAGGAACACCGTGCGCAGCCCGCCGCCTGACAGGCCGCCGCAGCCGACCCGATTCGGGTCGACGTCATCCCGCGCGCACAGGTAGTCCAGCGCGCGCTGGTCTTCGACGCTGAAGACGCCGGGCCAGGTCGTTCCGGCGCAGAAGAGCGACTTCGCGATGAGGTTCTCAAGCGGACCGGCGAATCGGTTGTATGCCTCGATCTCCTCCGCCGGCTCCTGCTCGGACACCGTCCACGCAGAGGTGTCCATGCCGTGCCATTCGGTCGGGTCGACGTCGGCGATGCGGCTCACCCTGCCCGTGATCGAGTGCACGGCATAACCGGGCAGGTCGGCCGCGAGCACTCGCCGGCTCGCGAAGGAGAACGCGTCGTGGACCAGCACGGCGTAGCCGCGCCTGGCGATCTGGTTGGCCCATCCCACGCCGCCGTAGGCCAAGTCCTGATGCCGAACCATGTCCGGATGGGGCCGATCGGAGGTGCGGGCGATCTTGCGCCTGCCGAAGTAGTGGTTGCCGCCGTGGTCGTGCAGGGCGAGCACGGCCGGCAGGGGCCCCTGCGCGGCGGCGGGCTTCAGGAACAGGGCGCGGGTGGGAGGACCGTAGGGCAGGTGCCATTCCAGCTCTTCGACGTGCAGTCCGTCGTAGGTGAATTGCCGGTGGACGCGAGCGTCCGGCCGGCCGCCGCACTCCGGCTGCGCGATCCGTTCCAGAAGGCGCCTGCGGGCCGCTTCCCGCCACTCGTCGACATCCGTCCACCGGTCGGATCGGAACGATTGCGTCGGGGGCTCCGGTCCCGTCAAACCCGCTGCCCACGTCCCGAAGGCGCCGATCATGGTCCGCGGCGTCGCGGTTGTGCGGCCCGTGCTCATCAGCTCACAGCCCTCAGCGACTCAGTTGCTGCACCATCCACGGTATCGACTCGCCGCCGTGGAACATGTGCCCCCCGGCGTACCGGTGGAGTCCCAGGTGCTCGCGCGCGCCGAGCAGCGTGTACGCCTCCCGAACCATGTCGAAGGCGGGTTGATACGGATAGCCCGCGTCCGCATCGCCGGACTCCACGAACTGCGGCCGCGGCGCAATCAGGGCGGAGATATCGGGCATGTCACACAGGCGGCCGATGCCGAAGGGGTGGTGGCAGATGCAGTGGCTGTGCCAGACGGTCTGCACGAAGGTGGTGAAGAAGCCCGAAAGCACCACCGCTCGCACGCGGCGGTCCATCGCGGTCAGCACCTGCGACAGCCAGCAGCCCCCTGACAGGCCGGCGCAGCCGATGCGCCGGGAGTCGACGTCGGGACGCGCCGCCAGCAGATTGAGAGCCGCCATCAGATCGAACACCCGCAGGCCGGTCAGGTCCAGTCCCATGTGGTTGAGCCGGACCCACAGCGCCTGGCAGGCGCCGGGGCTCTTCGTCGGGTCGTGCTCGGGACCGCCGCCGCGCTCTCCCATGCCGGCGTGCTCCGGCGCCAGGGCGACCAGGCCGCGGACGGCGAACTCGTGCGCGTAGGGGACGCCGACGTTGGCGACCGCCGCCTGCTCCGGGTCCGCCACCGCGCGGCTGTTGCCGTTGACGTGTCCATGCGGACACAGGACCGCCGCGCGCGGGGCTGCCGGTTCATCGTCATCGTCGGGCACCAGCAGGTAGGCGCGCGCCCAGTTGCCCGGCAGGGTCTCGTACGCCAGCTTGTGGCGACGGTAGCCGTCGCACTCGATGGTCTCCAGGACGAGCGGCTGCGGGAGCGGCACCGGGCCGAGCTGCGGCAAGGCCAGCGTGCGGCGCAGCGCGCGACGCAGGCGGCCTCGCCAGGAGCGCCACGCCACAGGATCGTCGGTCCGGGGGTAGGGCAGCGCGCGCTCGAAGTCGAAATAGTGGTCGTTCAGATAGCGGAGCGTGCTTGGCAGCTCGTGCTGCCCCAGCGGATGCCGCGGTTCTATGAGCGGCTGGCCGGTATGGGTGACCCGCCTCATGCCGAGTTCAGGGTGTGGTCGATCCCCAGCTTGATCGAGCGCTCCGGGTGCTCGTTCAGCTCCAGGTAGGCTTCGGCGGCGCGCGCCATCGGCACGATCGGATCGACCAGGTCCTGGGCCTGCAGCCGCCCCTCCTCCAGCAGCGCCACCACCTCGGGCTTGATTCTTTCGTCCCAACTGTATTCGCGCGGCTGCGGCGGAGCCGCAGCTCGACTGGAGATGATCGTGAGCTGATTGCGGTGCCACTCGCCGGACAGCAGCAGGCCCTGCGCCGGTCCGGTGTAGTAGGCGGTCGACGCCACCCGTCCCTGAAAGCGCGTCGACCGGAGGGCGTCGTACAGGGCGGCATGGGAGCTCGAGGTCTCGATCGACACGTCGACCCCCAGGTTGCCGGTCATCTTCTTGATCGCAATGCCGACGTCGACCTCCGTAGGGTCGAAGACGGCGTCGGCGCCGTGGGCGGCCGCGGCGGCGCGCCGCCGCTCGATGGGGTCACTGGCCGCCACCCAACGCGCGCCCGACAGCTTCGCCATCTGCACCGCCATCTGACCGATGGCGCCGAGTCCGAAGACCGCCACCCGCTCACCCAGCCGCACCTGACCGTCGCGGATGCCGCCCAGGGCATACATCGCCGCCTCGTCGTAGACCAGGTTCTGGTTGGAAACCGCAGGCGGCACGGTCCGGAGAGAGAAATGCTCTACCGAGATGACGTGCGTATCGGCCACGCTGCCGTGCGCGTAGACCCGATCGCCCACCTCCACCGTCGAGACCGCCTCGCCGACCGCCGCGACGATGCCGACGAATCCCTCGCCGAGCTTCTTGGGGAAGCGGGGCACCGACGGCTCTCCGCGCCGGTGCAGCCTGAGATCCGGGTCCCAACGGTCGGTCGCGTCGGCAGAGTCGAAACGGAAGTCGCGGAACTCCGTGCCGTGCTTCACCGCGCTGAACTGCGTGGCGACCCGCACTTGACCGGCCGCAAGCGGCGGGTCTTCGTACTCGCGAAGGACGGCGTGACCGGGGCGGTCGGCGATCAGTTCAAGCGGCATATCCGGCGACGGTAGGACCGGGCCGGCTCGCCGTCAACCTGCTACCTTGCCGTTTCCCGGCAGTAGTAGACGCGGTTCTGAAAGCCGTCCTCCGGCGTGCCCGGCACACGGCGTGAGGTGCGGTCGAAGTAGAGGATCCCGCCGCTTACAGGCCGCGGACCGCCCGACACCGGAAGCTCGTACTTGGGCGATCGCGCCTGCGCCCCGGCTGGAAAGGCTTCCCGGACGGTGAAGGTGGCACCGTGATCGCGCGAGATCAGCCACACGACCGGGTTGTCGGCGTCCGGGTCGGACGCCGGCACCCGACCGCCGGCAAGCCCACGCAGTCCGGGCCGGGTCGGAAGGTGGCCGTCCCACGCCGGGTGATCGGCCGGCACCAGCGTGACGAGCACGCGAAAGACGCCGTCTGCGTCAATGGTGAAGGTGCCGCGGCAAAACATGGCGCGGTGTTCGGGGTAGGCCGACCGAAGGGCGTCGATCGGTCGCTGGCGCCAGATGCCCGACTCGTCCGGCGAAGCCAGGATCAGCTCACCGGCCCGGTTCAGGTGGTAGACGTAGAGGACATGGGGCGTGCCTGCCGGGTCCAGCGCGATGTTGCCCTGCGCGGTCAAGGCCGGCGGAGGTATCGGTTCGTGCCGCAGGCCGGTGCTCTCACAGATCACGTCCATCCCGCACGGGCGAGCCGGAATCGGAGCCGGCTCGCCGCGCCAGGTGCGCCAGCTCCGTCCGCCGTCCGGTGACTGCAGGTAGGCGATCGCCTGGTGGATGCCGCGCTGGTCGTGGGTGCCTTCGTAGATGTCGCACACCAAGTGCAGCACGCCGGCGCCGTCGAAGAGGTGGCCGCACTGAAAGCAGGCGTATCCCGGGTAGTCGGCCAGCCGGTCGATGACCTTGCCGACGTGGTGCCATGGCCCGTCGGGCGGCCTGCGATACAGCTCCACGCCGTTCTGCTTGCCGTTGCGCATGCCCAGGTACAGGTGCTCGTCGGGCCCGCAGACCAGGTAGGGGTAGGTGCCGTCGGCGATCTCCATCGGATCGGTCCATGCCGATGCCTCGTTGGCCGCGCGTGAGCGCCGGTAGGTGCACGGCGTGTTGTGGCCGCTCAGGACCACGTGCAGAAACCCGTCGGCGTCGGCGACCATCACGGCGCGGGCGTGGTCGTCGTAGGCGCTGCCCAGGGTGTAGGTGGGAGACCATTCCCCGGTGTCCAGGTCCAGCGTGCGCGCGCGGTTGAAGTAACCCTCCGGGGTCACGTCCTGCCACGTCACGTGTGTGCGGCGGCCCACGGTGACGATCTTGTTGCCCGCCTCGTTGGTGGCCGACTGGCTGCCGGCGGTGGACAGCACGTCGCAGTCATGCATGGCGGCATCATCGTACGGTCATCCGCGCGCGTCGACCGGGGAGCGGCTGTGGTGGCCGTCCACCTGTTACCATGGCGCCATGCTGCGGTTCGGGTGCGCCACACGGGACATCACGCCGGATCGGCCGGTCTGGCTTGGGGGCTACGCGGCCCGCGACGGGCCGTCGACCGGGGTCAGCGAGCCGATTCTGGCAGGCTGCATCGCCGTGCAGACCGATGAGGGGCGGGCCGCAGGCGGGGAGCCGGCGCTGCTCGTCACCCTGGACCTGGTGGGCGTCCAGGACGCGGTGGCGCGCACGATGGCCGGCCGCATCGCGCACGCGACGGGTGTGCCGGCATCGCGCATCCTGCTGGCCTGTTCGCACACCCATTACGCGCCGACGGTGGGACTGCAGCGCATCCATCATCCGGACGTGGGACGGAACGGCGTCATCGACGCGGACGCCGCCTACGTCGGCGAGGTGACCGCCAAGGTGGTCGAGGCATGCACGGAAGCGGTGGGGCGGATGGCGCCGGGCACGGTCGAGGTGCTGCGTACCTCCGTTCCGCAGGTCCACTACAACCGCCGCATTCGCCAGCGCGACGGCTCGGTGGTGACCACCTTCCGCTACCCGACCGGCTCCGATCCGGCTTCCGAGCTATCACCCACCGACGACCGTCTGACGGCGCTGCGCTTCCGCGCCGCCGACTCCGGCGCGGTGGGCGCGGTTCTCGTTCACTTCGGCTGCCATACGGTCACCGGCGACCGGCACGGGGACGGGACGTCACTGCTCGTGTCGTCCGACTTCGTTCACTACCTGAGAAGTGCTCTGGCCGAGGAATACGGCTGTCCGGTGTTGTTCGCGCAAGCGGCGGCCGGCGACGTCGTGCCGATGCGCCGCTTGGGCGAATCGCGGCGCTGGATCGGCGAAAGCCTCGCGCACGCGGTGCTGCTCGGCGATCGGGCGTTTCGCCCCGTCGCCGCCGAGCGGGTGGCCGTGACGTGGGACGAGCTCGATGCACGGGTGCGCCACGACGCGACCGGCGACCCGGAGGCCCGGCTGGCGGCGGCCGCGGATCGGCTGCGGGCTGCTCCTGCGGGACAGGAGGGTCCGGCGCGTGAAGCCTACCTGGAGGCGCTGCATCTGGCCTACGCGGCGCGCCGGTGGCCGGAGGGCTCGTTCGCCGTCCGCATCCAGCAGGTGCGGATCGGCGATCTGCCGCTGGTGGCGCTACCCTTCGAGGTGCTGGCCGAGCTCGGGCTGCGCGTGAAGGAACGCTTCCCGGACGCGCTGGTCATCTCCTACGCGAACGGCTACGAGGGCTACCTGCCGTTCCGGCACGACCTAGCCGCCGGCGGCTACGAAGCGCAGATCGGCTCGGCCCACTTCGAGCCCGGCACCGCAGAGCGGATTCTCGATGCGGTGCTGCGCGGCCTGGAGCGATGTTGATCGGAGTGGATCGGGGACCCGTCCGTCGAGCTGTCGCCGTTCAGCGGTGGCCGGCGACCGGCGACAGCGTGGCGACGTCGTCGGGCAGGTTGCCGGCCGCGTCGAAGGGGAGCGGCCGCGGGTCGGTGAGCACCTCCAGGTCGTCGCGGCTGCGCGCCTCGTCCCAGAAGGCGGCGGCGCACTCGACCTCGCCAAGATCCAGGGTGTTGTGGATCCAGATCAGCCTGGCGTCGGGCGGCTCGGTGAGGCCGATCTCGGTCAGCACGACCTGCAGCAGCTCGGTGTCCGTCTCGAAGTCGATCGGCAGCATCGCGCCGGTGTAGTGGCCGCTGGTCAGCGCGTTGATGCGGGTGATGTGAAGGTCCGCCTGGTCGATCAGCCGGGTGCGGCAGAACTCGGCCAGGCCCATGCCCTCGGCGTTGCCGCCGCTCAGGTCGGTGAGGTTGCGCAGCGCGACGATCCGCACCTTCGGGTACTCGTCCGGGGCCGGCTCGTGATCGAGGTACTTGCGGCCGGCGACGCTGACGTCGAAACCGGTGCCGCTGATGTTCTTGCCGATCTCGTCGATGAGCAGCACGTCCGCCCGGTCGAACGGCAGCCGTGCCGCCCACCGCTTCGACTGCACCAGCAGCTCCTCGTCGAGTTCCGCGAGGCGTGGCCCCATGGCGGCCGCCACGCGGGCAGTGCGGCCGTAGGCGTTCTCGACGATGCCGACGCCGATGACCGAGCAGTGAGCGGTGACCACCGCGGTGACGCTGCGCAGGATCCGGTCGAAGCTGTAGTCCTGGATCGCCCGGTGGTAGATGCGGGCGCCCGCGTGCTTGCCCAGCCCGATCAGGAGCATCTTGGACAGCCCGCTCTCCACCCTGCCCGAGAACTGCGTGTGGGTCTTGATGCGGTTGCAGACCACCACGTGGTCGGCGGCGTACGCATGCTGGTCGAGGTGAATCGGGAAGCCCTCGGCCGACTGGCCGATGACGACGGTGGCCATGGAGGCGCGGATGGGACAGCCGCAGGACCGCTCGGTGATGCCGTAGGATTCGAGGATCGCCCGCTGGCCGTCGGCGGTGCCGCCGCCGTGGCTGCCCATGGCGGGCACCAGGAACGGCTCCGCGCCGAGCCGGCGAAGCCGGGTCACGATCGTGCGGAGGATCGTGGCGATGCCGGCGATGCCGCGGCTGCCGGCGGCGACCGCCACCGCCTGCCCCGGCCGGATCACCTCGTCCAGCGCCAACTCCGCGAGCTGCCGTTCGACCGCGCCCGCCACGTCGTCGACCCCTGGCGCGTCGAACCGCTGGCGGACGCGGAACACGCGTGGGCAGTCGATGACGTGTTCCCGGCCCTACGCGGGCGGGGCTCCCTGCGCGGCCGGGCCCTCCGTTGTGGGCCGGACCGGCATCGCGGCGGCTCCTCCAGCCTGCGATGAGCGCTCGGCGGCGTCCAGGATGGCGATCACCTCGACCGCGTCCTCCAGCGGCACCGGCGGCGCGCCCCCGGCCAGGAACCGAATCAGCTCGGTGAGCATGGCCGTGTAGATCCCGGCCTGCACCACGGTGTACGGCGCCGCGTCGGCGCCACTGCGCAGCACGCCGCCGTAGCCGCCGCCGACGCACAGCTCGACCACGCCGGTGCGGCCGTCCGGGTACTCGACGACCACGACCGCGTCTTCGCCCCATCGGTGGGTCGAGGCCGTGGCGGCGCCACGGCCGATGGCGCGGACCAGCATCTCCACCGCGTGCACGCCGTACCAGACCAGCGAGCTGCCGGCGGCCGCGCGGTTGATGGATCCGTAGGTGCTCACGTTCCGCGGGGCCGGCAGCGCGGCACAGGCGTCCTGGAGGCCAGGCGCGAAGCGCAGGGACGAGGTGGAGCACAGCCGCAGGTCGTGCTCGGCCGCGATGCGGGCGATCTCCAGTCCGGTGGCGAGGTCCTGCGCCAGCGGCTTGTCGAGAAACAGCGGCACGCCCAGCCCGGCGCAGCGCCGCACGTACTCCAGATGCAGGCTCGGGTCGTTGATCTCGATCAGCACGGCGTCGGCGTCGGCGACGGCGGCATCGAAGTCCTCGGTGACCTCGACGCCCCAGCCCTCGAGCTCCTTCTGCCGGCCGTCCAGGCCGGCCCGATCCTGAAAGGGGGTCTCGAAGCGCATGCAGCGCGTCACCGTGGCGCCTTCGATCCGCTGCTCCGGGGGACAGTCGGGAGCCTGAAAGCGCCGCGTGAACTCGATCGTGTGGCTCGTGTCCAGGCCGATGATGCCGATGCGAAGGTTGTGTGCCATGACTGCCGGCAGTCTACACCGCGAACGCCGCCCGTCGGGTCACAGCGTTTGATCCTTCGTACGATGTCGCCGAGCGTGTCCTGCGTGCATATGTTCAGATGCCGATCGGGGTTCGCCCTGAGCCACGGCAGTAGCTCTCATCGCCTGGAGGGCCGGTTGCCCAGCGTCGGCCGCAGTCATACGATCGGCGCGGAGGGTGCCGATGCCCATTTCAACAGTCCAAACCGATGCCGCCGTGGAGCAGCGGCCGGCCCTGCTCGGCGGTCCACCCGCAGTCGCCGCCGAGACGGTGCCGGACGATCTGTTCACCTGGCCGATCATCACGGAGGAGGACGAGCAGGCCGTGCTGGCCGTGCTGCACTCCGGCCAGATGTCCGGCTTCGACGTCACCAGGCAGTTCGAGGCGGAGTTCGCCGAGTGGCAGGGCGCCGACTACGTCCTGGCCCATAACACCGGCACCGGCGCGATCCAGGCGGCGCTGTACGCGCTCGGCGTGCGCGCCGGCGACGAGGTGGTCTGCCAGAGCACGACCTACTGGGCGTCCGCCGCGCCGGCGCTGTCGCTCGGCGCCACGGTGCGCTTTGCCGACATCGAAGCGGACACGCTGTGCATCGACCCCGCCGACCTTGAACGGCGCCTGACGGCACGCACGAAGGCCGTGGTCGTCGTCCATTACTGCGGTCATCCCGCCGACATGGACGCGGTGCTGGCGATCACCGAGCCGCGTGGCATCCCGGTGCTGGAGGATGTCTCGCACGCCCACGGCGCGCTTTACCGCGGGCGCAAGGTCGGCACCTTCGGCGCCGTCGCGGCCATGTCCGTGATGAGCGGCAAGGCGCTGCCGGCCGGGGAAGGCGGCGTGCTGGTGACGGGGGACCGCGGCATGTACGAACGCGCCCTCGCCTGGGGACACTACTCGCGCGGCCAGCGGGAGCTCACCGATCCCGAGTTGGTCCGCAGCTCCGGCATTGCCTTGGGCGGCTACAAGTACCGGATGCAGCAGCTCAACGCCGCGATCGGACGCGTGCAGCTCCGTCACTTCGACGATCGCGAGCGCGAGATCCGGGCGGCCATGAACCGGTTCTGGGACTTGCTGGCCGATTGCCCGGGCATCCGCGGGCACCGCGTGGACGAGGCGACCGGCAGCACCATGGGCGGCTGGTACAACCCGCACGGCCTGTACGTGACCGAGGAGCTGGGTGGGCTGTCCCTGAGCCGCTTCCTGGCCGCCCTGGAGGCCGAGGGGGTGCGCCTGGGGGCCGGCATCAACCTGCCGCTGCACCTGCATCCGGTGTTCCGTGACGTGGACGTCTACGGCCGCGGCGCGCCTACCAATGCGGACGCTACCGACGATCTGCCCGTGGCCGAGGGCATCCATGCGCGCACCTTCCACGTGCCGTGGTTCAAGCACGACCGCGCGGAGGTGATCGAGCGCTACGCCACGGCATTCCGCAAGGTGGTCGCGCACGCCGACGAGCTCCGCGCCGGCGACGCGGGCAACCCGCCCGGCTTCGGCATGTGGCCGGGACTGGCCCCCGAGGCGCGGCCGTGACCGGCGGCGGAGCCGTGAGCGGCGGCGGAGCCGGGAGCGCGGCGTTTCGCGCCGAGCGCCAGGCGCTGAAGCGCCGCCGCCGGCGGATCATCCTCAACAACGACGGCAACGAACCGGTCTACCTGATCGAGGCGCCGACCGAGGAGGAGTTGCTCAAGTACCGCACCGGTCCCCTGGCCGGATCCCAGGTGGACACCGTGTTCTACTCGACTTGGTGCTCCGGCTTCACGATGTTCACGCACCTCACGAAGGTTGGTCAGCTCTTCACCGTCGAAGGGGAGTGGTTCAACCGAAATCTGATGGGGGCGCTGGCGGAGGCTGGCATCGACCCGCTGCGCGTGATGAACGACTTCATCCACGAACAGGGCAGGGAGTTCTTCTGGTCGCTGCGCATGAACGACACGCACGACAGCCAGGGCGGCGGCTACTCGGCCGAAATGTTCGCGGCCAACGACTTCAAGCAGGCCAATCCGCAGTACCTGCTGGCCACCTCGGAGACGCGCCCGCGCTACGGCGGCTGGTCGGCGGTCGACTTCGCGGAGCCGGAGATCCGTGACCTGACGTTTCGCTTCGTCGAGGAGGTCTGTCTCAACTACGACGTGGACGGGATCGAGCTCGACTTCTATCGGCATCCGGTCTTCTTTCACGAGCCGGCCCGCGGGTTTCCCGCGAGCGGCGTGGAACGCGACCTGATGACCGACCTGGTGCGGCGCATCCGCCGCATGACCGAGGAGGTGGGCCAGCGCCGCGGCCGGCCGATTCTGGTCGCGGCGCGCGTGCCCGACTCAGTGGCCTACTGCCGGGCGATCGGCCTGGATCTCGAGCGCTGGCTGGCTGACGATCTGGTGGATCTGCTGATCCCCGCCGGCTACCTGCAGCTCAACCCGTGGGAGACCTCGGTCGAGCTGGGCCACCGCTACGGCGCCATGGTCTATCCGGCGCTGGACGAGTCACGCGTGAAGGAGCCGGGGACCGCCGACGTCAAGACCGGCACCTTCCGCACCCCGCGCGGTGGCGACGCCTCCTACCGGGCGCGCGCTGCCAACGTCTGGCGAGCGGGCGCCGACGGCGTCTACCTGTACAACTTCTTCAACCCGTCCAGCCCCATCCTGCGCCAGCTCGGCGAGATGGAGACGATCCAGAGCGCCGAACGGCGTTACTTCGTGAGCGTGCGCGGCGTCGCGCGGGTGGCCGGCGACGGCTTCCCACACGAGAGCTTCCTGCGGGTACCGACCCTCACGCCGCAGCACCCGCGGCAGCTCTTTTCCGGCCGGCCGGTAGCGGAGTACCTGACGGTGGGCGAGGATCCGCGGGCGGAGCCGCGGGCGCGCTCGGCTGTCGTCGAGCTACGCATCTGGAACGCTGACACGGGCCAGGTCGGCGCCGCGATCAACGGTCAGGCGCTGCCCCTGCAGCCGGGCGAGGGTGACCTGCTCGTCGCGTCCGTCGAGCCGGACACGATTATCCCCGGCGCCAACCGGATCGAGGTGACCCTCGACGCCGCCGCGCCGCGGCCCGCACTGTTGGCCGACGCGCGCGTCCTGCTGACGTAGGGCAGCCCGCGCTCCGTCGGCTCGTCCCGCTATCGCGGTCCGTGCTGGCCCGTGAGCGGGTTTCGCCAGAGAACGTCCCGCAGGCGGGTGAAGTCGGTGTCGGCGGTATGGACCGTGGCTCGGTACCTGAGGGCCAGCGCGCCGATCTGGGCGTCGGTCGTCAGATTGCCGCCCGCCCCGGCCGACTCGAGCAGATCGAACGCAACGTCGATGTCGCCGGAATCATGTTCCAGCAGCGTGGTGGACGGCACCGCAAGCCAACTGCGGACGATCCCGGCACACTCTTGCAACGACAGCGGTTCGGCGTAGATGCGCGGACTGGTGGACAACCGAATGAACGCGAAGATCACCACGGGGGCGAGCCCGACCGCTTCCGAGCCGTTCAGACACCGCGATCACCAATCCGCCGACTCACGGTGAAAGGGACCGTCCTGATCGTAGGCGTAGAGGATGAGATTGACGTCCGGGACGATCATCGCTCCGACAGCAAGGCTCGATGCGTGACGCGGAGGAAGCGCTCATCCTCCGCGTCCTGATCGAGCTCATGCATTCGTCATCGAGCGTCACGGTGGTCCTCATGATGAGATCATCATGATGATGCAGGAATATGCTGTTAAGATCGTGTGCCTTGCTCAGTCCGGAGCAAAAAAAGGAGCGGCCTTGCGGCCGCTCCCTGTGTGATCCGTCAGGATCGAGTCCGGATCCGTGATCCGGCTGGAGCTCAGTAGACCCGCCGTCCCTCACGGAACTCGTCCACGATCGGCGCCTTCTCAAGCTCGGCGACGATGTCGGCACCGCCGGCATCGCTCCACGCCTGGACGTAGGCGTCCCATTCGGCGTCGATGTCGATCTGGCCGGTGATGCCCTTGTAGAAGAACTCCTCCCACATCGTGTTCAGCGTGGACATGAAGCGCTGGCGCAGGTCTTCGTACTCCGTCTCATTGAAAAAGTCGGAGCGGTGCGAGCGCAGCGTGTACACGTTGGCGCCGTTGTCCACCAGCGCGTAGCTGCTCTGGAAGTCGGCCAGCGGCCTGGGTGCGATGATCTTCAGCCGGTCCAGGGTGTAGAACACCGGGTAGACCGACAGGCGGCCGTGACCGGCGCCCTCGGGGAGCTCGCTTTCCGTCCGTTCACGGGCAAACGAGTCATAGGGCTCGCCGTCCCACTCGAAGTGGACCCCCTCCTGGCCGTTGCGGAAGATGATCCAGCCCTCCATCGTGCCCATGTAGAAGTCCATCATCTCCAGCATCTTGATCAGCTTCGCGTCGTCCACGTCGGCGTCGGCGTAGAAGTTGTAGTTGCCGACGCCGGCGATCGCCGAATAGGCGCGGCCGCCGCGCTCGCCGCCGGGACCGATGATCGGCGGGATGCCGACCACCTCGGCGCCGGGCTGGCCAACTTCCTCGTCCGGCACCATGTTGTTCGGCGTCCGGTACCCGGCGTAGGTCTGGCCGGCGTTGGTGTACGGCTCCGACTGCACGCCGTAGAGGCCGGCCTGGCCCTTCTCCCAGTACTTGTCACGGTTCAGGGTGGGCAGCTCGCGATCGATCAGCCCGTCCTCGAACCACGCGCCGAATGCCTTGATGAACTCCTTCATCCCGGGATCGGTATGGAAGTAGTAGAGCTGGCCGTCCACCTCGCGGTTGGTGCCGTCGCCGCGGATGCCGAACGCGCCGAGCCACTGGTTCAGGCACCAGTGGGTGAGGTTGCACGCGCCCAGCGGGATCTCGACGGTGCCGGGCATGATGTCGCGATAGCCGCGCAGCAGGTCGCCCATCTCGCCCCAGGTCATGTCGTATTCGTAGTAGTAGAGGATCACCTTGGAGGTGGCCTCGGTCGGAAGCACCTTGGAGGTGGCCGCAGATGGGAGTTCAGCCATCGCTCGTCCGCATTCTACGCGATGCGGACCCGGCGCGGAAGTCCCTGAGCAGCACCCCGCCTCACTCCTCGCCGAGCTTCAGCGCCTCGTGCACGCGCAACCGCCGCACCAGGGACTGAAACAGCACCCCGCCGGCGGCCATGATGACGAGCGCCAGGACGTAGAAGCGCAGGTAGTCGCTGCGCAGGGCGACCACGCGGAAGGGGAGGATCTGCTCGGCCGCGGGCCCCGCCAGTTGCAGCAACGGCACGTACAGCAGCGCCGCAAGCTGCCCGATCGCCAGCCCGGCGACGATCGCGAACCCGCCCGTGAGGAGCTGCTCCAGCACCAGCATGCCGACCACCTGCCGACGGTGCACGCCCAGGGCGCGCAGCAGCCCGAACTGCAGGGTGCGCTCGCGCAGCGCGAACACCAGGAACAGCACGTAGCCGGTCACGCTCACCAGCACGGCGGTGATGAAGCCGAAGGTGAGCACGCCGTTGGTGCCCTGCAGCAGCGGGTCGTTCTTGGCCACGATGGTGAGCTGCGTGGTGTCCCGGATCTCCAGGACGCGCAACTCCTGCTCCTCCACGGCGGCGTAGAGCGGGCCGCTCTGCGCGCCCGGCTCGAGATCCACCCACAGCTCGTACGGCTCGGTAGCCATCTTGGCGAACACGTAGTCGAAGTTGGCCACGGCGAACGTCGGTGGTGGTCGCCTGCGTCCCGTGGCGGTCGGGTCGAAGGTGGGCCAGTAGTCGACGAAGCCCATCACCACCGCCTGGATCGGCAGTTGCCGCTTCCAGGTGAGCCGCACCAGGTCGCCCGGCCGCACGCCATGTCGATCGCGGGCGTCGGCCGACAGCAGGATGCCGGTCGGCGCGTTGGCGATCAGGTTCAGATGATGGTTCAGGTGGGCCGGCAGCAGGTCGTTGCGGAACCAGGTGATGCGGCCGAACTCGTGCGGCACCACCGCCATCACCTGCAGGGCGACGCGGGTGTTGCCCGGGATCACCATGCTGGCGGACGAGGCACGGAACACCGTGGTGAGCCGTTCCACCCCCGGCAGCGCGCGGAACGGTCCGAGCGGCGGCGCCCGATACTGGACCGCGGGTGCCGTGCCGGTGCGAGCCGACAGGAGCGCCAGCGGATCCAGGTCCTCGGCGCTCTCCGGGGGCGCATCGCTCTGGAATTCCGGCAGCAAGGCGATGTCCGCTCCCACCAGATAGGAGATGTCGTCTTCCGTGCTCTGGTTCATCGTGCGGGCGGTGGTGCTCGAGGCCAGCCCCATCCCCAGGGTGAAGATCAGGAAGATCATGGCGAAGTACTCGCGGCCGCGGGACCGGCTCACTTGTACGAGGCCGGCGTACAAGGCCGGTGACCACAGGCGGCGGCCCAGGCGGAACACGGCGCGCACCGCGATCGGAAACAATCGCAGCGTCAGCAGACCCGCGCCCAGGATGAACGCGGTCGACGCCAGGAACAGCAGCGGGTCGAGCGGCGCCGACTCGGCGGGGATGAGCTCCTGAATCTCGCGCCGCTGACGGAACGAGAAGAAGGCGTAGCCGGCCACGGCCAGCAGCAGCACGTCCAGCAGGTACCGCTGCCACGGCAGCGAACGCGGCGCGCGTGCGTGGCGGCTCTTCAGGCCGACGATGGAAACGCCGGTGGCGCGCACCAGCGGCAGCACCAGCGAGCCGACGAAGATCGCCACGCCCAGCAGGGCGAACCCCAGCATGCGCCAGCTCAGCAGCAGCGGCAGCGCCGGACGCGCCACGAAGTCCAGGAAGCCGTTGGAGGCGCCGATCACGCGCACGATGAGGACCGCCAGCGGCAGGCCCAGCAGCAGCCCGATCGCTCCCAGCAACAGCGCCTCGATCACGTATGCCGAGAGGATCTGCCGGCCGCCGGCGCCGCGACTCTTCAGCACCGCGATCTCGTTGCGATCGCCGTCGATGACCAACTGCGACAGCATCGCCACGAACAGCAGCAGCAGCAGCGCCGAGGGGATCTGCAGGAACGACAGGGTGCGCTGCAACGTGGCCGCGCGCAGCAGGTAGGATTCGAGCAGCGGCGCGATGGCGAAGGTGAAGCTCACGCCGGCGGGCGCTGCCAGGCGCACGTAGTCGGCGTGGCGCCGCATCACGTTCGGGACGTCGCGGATCGTGAGCTCGTGATAGTCGATGGCGTAGTGCCAGTAGGCGCGTGTCATGTTGCGCGCCTCGGTCTCCAGGAAGTCGCGTTCGAACGTGGAGAAGTCGATCAGATAGCTGGTGGACAGCCGGGAGAACCTGCCGAACCAGAACGGGTCACGCGGGTCGCTCTTGGTGAACACCCCTACCACCGTGATCCTGAGGCGGGGGACATGCCCGAGCAGATCGTGCAACTGGTAGGTGCGTCCGAGCTGCAGTTCCAGCTCGCGGAACGCCTCCGCGGTCACGATCACCTCGTAGAGGTCCGTGCCGTCTCCGAGGGGGGCGTCGGCGGCCGGCTCGAACATGCGGCCGTGGGTGATGGTGACGTGCCGGTCCAGGTGTTCGATCGCCTCCACCCGGGCGAACACCTTGGTTTCGCCTTGGTCGGAAGGACGGATGTCGTACAGATAATCCATGCGCAGTTGCCGCATCTCCGCGATGGTGGGCACCCGCAGCGCCGGCACCAGGCGCTCGCTGAGTTCCTTGTTGATCTCGTGGACGTAGGGCGCGCGCTCGGCCCGCCGGCGCAGCGCGTACAGGTCGACTTCGACGACGGCGGTGCCCGGGTAGCGCCCGGAGCGCTCCTGGTGGCGTTCCAGGTCGCGGGTGAGCAGCCGCTGCAGCACCCCGTCGGCGTACATCGGGGTCGATGCCAGCAGCGCCACGCTGAGCGTGGCCGCCAACGCCAAGGCGATCGCCAGCCAGCCGCGCCCGCGAATGCGGCGGGCGATCAAAGGTGCGCTCAGCGGAGCACCACCTCCTCGCCGACCTGCAGACCGTCGATGATCTCCACCTTCGTCGACGTAGCCAGGCCGACCTCCACGGTCCGTTCGGTGCGCAGGTCGTCCTCAAGCACGAACACGAACCGGCGGTTGACGTAGGTCTGCACCGCATCCGCCGGGAGGACGATCACGTTCTCGCGCCGGTCGGTCACCATTGACGCGGTGCCGGTCAGGCCGCGCGTCAACTCCTCCGGCGGCGCGTCCACGCGGACCAGCACGACGTCGCGCGTCTCCTCCGGCGCATCGATCGGAGCGTTGCGCGGGGTCATCACGACCACGCCGGGATACGTGGCGCCGCGCAGGTTGATGGTGACCTCCCTGCCGAGGGAGAACTCGTCGTCACGCTGCCCGCGGTAGGCGAACAGCAAGTCGCGCGGGTCGGCCACCTGCACCACCGTCTGGCGGGCGCCGATCGGCTCGCCCGGAAAGACCCGGGTGACGAATACCACCTCCCCGTCGATCGGCGACCGCAGCGTCGACTTCGCAAGCTCCGTCTCCAGTTGCTCCAGCACCAGGCGCTCCAACTGCACGTCGAGTTTGTTGATCTCCTGCAGAAAGCGGTCGGCGCCCAGCGCCGTGGCCCGTTCCAGACCGAGCTCCGCGCGGCGCAGCCGGATCCGCTGCCGTTCGACGTCGAGGCGGAGCGTGTCGGTGTCCAGCGTCGCCAGGACCTGCCCCGCCGTGACTTCATCGCCGAGCCGCACGAGCACCTCCTTCAGCCGCCCGGAGCGCTCCCCGAACTGCAGCGCGATCTGCGTCGGATAGACGATGGCGCCGCCGACGACGACGCGGCGCTCGATGGTGTCCAGCTCGACCATCCGGGTGCGGTAGGTGATCTCCGGCGGCCGGACCAGCGGCGGCGGCAGAATCGCCTCTTCCGCCGGCAGCAGGAAGCAGCCGGCGGTCAGCGCCGCCGCCAGCGCGGCCAGCAGCGCCGCCACGGGGCGTTGGCGATGCAAGGATCGCATCACTCTGATGGGCATCGGCCGGCATTATGCACCGGGCGGCGGCTGCGCGCGGGGTGTGCGACCGGCCCTGACCGACGCCGCTCGGGAGTGGCGGTTCCGGCGACCCATCGTAAGCGGGTCAGGCGAGGGGATTCTCCCAGCGCACGTCCGGGAAGCGGCCGAACCCGAGGTCGCTCGAGCACACCACCAGACCGTGCTCTAGCGCCAAGGCCGCCAGATGGGCGTCGGGTATCATCTCCGCCGGCATCGCATGTTCTTTCAACAGTCGCCCCATGACCTCGCGATGCCGGTCCGTGGGAGTCGGGATCCAGGCGGGTTCGCAGTCCAGCCAGCGGTCGACGTGATCCCACGCCTCGCCCACGGTAAGGGGCGACTCGAACACGCGGGGATTGGACGCGATACGCACGAACGCGAGCAACGACGGCCAGGGAAGGCCGACCCGCTCCACCCCGTTGAGCCGATCGTCAAGCCATCGGCGAGCCGCCGCGTGCTGTTCGAAGGTCTCCACCTGCGCGTACAGCAGCAGGTTGGCGTCGACCAGGATCACGGATGTGCTTCCCCTTCGGCAATCGCGAGGACCCGCGCGATGTCATCGATGCTGTCGAGCTTGCAGCGTCCGAGCGACACCGGCCGGGTCCGGTACGGCCGGCGGGGGTGCCGGGACGCGGCCGCGTGCGCCAGCCCTGCACGGAGCGTGTCGTTGATGACGCTCTTGAAGCTCTCGCCGCGTTGGCTGCGGATCCGGGAGAGCTCCACGGCTACGTCGTCATCGATCGTGATGGTCGTGCGCATTACATCACTTCATAGATCTCTTGATGTATTGATGTCAAATCATGAGTTCTCCGGGAATCGAGTGGGCGGACTCGCGTGACCGCTACCGAAGTCTCCCGGCACCTCTACGCTCCGCGATACGCCTTGGCCGCGGGTGTCCGCGACGCCGAGTTCGCGGAGCTCGGCGGAGGCTTCGTGACGATCGATCGATTGTCGGACACCGAGTATCCCTCGACCAACCCCAACCGGGCCGAGTTCGTCGGCGTGACCCGGCCGGCGAGCCGCAGCGAGGTAGAGGAGATCACCGAGCGATTCTCCGCCGCCGGAGTGAGGCGCTGGTTCTTCTGGCTGAGTCCGTGCCCGCAGGCAGAGGAGATCCGGCAGTGGCTGCTGGAGCTGGGGCTGCGACGGTTCGAACGCCCGCGATACATCACACTGGCGCGATCCGCGGAACCGGTGGCCGCCCATCGGACAGCGCTGCGCGTGCGATCTCTGGCGCCCCCGGAGCTATGCGCCTACACGGGGTTCCTGATCGAGCTCTACGGCGACTTACTTGGCCTTCGACGGCGACCGTCCCGTCGCCGCGTCCGGCGTCTGTGTCGCCGGCGCGGCCGGTTACCTGTTCCTGGCCGCGACGAGGCCGTCGGACCGGTCGCGCGGCGCACAGAACGCCCTGATCGCTGCGCGCGTCCGTGCCGCTCACGCCCGTGGCTGCCGGATCGTCACGTCGCAGACCCTGAGCATCCTGCGGCCGTCGCTCGCCAACCTGGTCCGCCAGGGGTTTCGCGAGTGCTACGACACGGAGGTCTTCGCGTGCGCCCGCTAAGATAGGCGAATGCTCGCGGTCGACGTCCGGCAGCTCACCAAGACTTATCTCGTCCCGGAACGGGAGGCGGGACTCGGCGCCGCGGTCCGCAGCGTGTTCCGGCGCAGGACCCGTGCCGTCGAGGCCGTGGCGCAGGTCTCGTTCGCCCTGCAGCCGGGCGAGTTCGTGGGCTTCGTGGGTCCCAACGGCGCCGGCAAGACCACCACGCTGAAGATGCTCTCCGGTCTGCTGCATCCCACGGCGGGCCGCGCTCAGGTGCTGGGCCACGTGCCGGCCAAGCGCGAACGCGCCTTCCTGCGCCGCATCACCCTGGTGATGGGCCAGCGCAACCAACTGCTCTGGGACATTCCGGTGATCGACTCGTTCGAGCGCAACCGCGTCGTCTACCGGGTGGCGGCAACGGAGTACCGGCGGACCCTGGACGAGCTCACCGAGCTGCTCGATCTGGCGCCGCTGTTGGAGCGGCCGGTGCGCAATCTTTCCCTGGGCGAGCGGATGAAGTGCGAGATCGCGGTGGCGCTCCTGCATCGGCCAGAGGCTCTGTTCCTGGACGAGCCCACCATCGGCCTGGACGTGACCATGCAACGGCGCATCCGCGCCTTCCTGGCCGAGTACAACCGCGTGCACGGCACCACCGTGCTGCTGACCAGCCACTACATGGCGGACGTGGAGGCGCTCTGCAGCCGCGTCGTCATGATCGACCATGGCCGCATCCTGTTCGACGGCGCCATCACGGTGCCGGCCGAGGCGCTGGTCGGCCGGCTTACACCCAGCCGCGTCCTGCTGGCGTTCGGCGTGGCGGCCGGTGCCCTGGCGGCCGCGCGGTTCGTCTGGACGCGCGGATTGCGGCACTACTCGGGGGCATCGGCCTGAGCCGGGAGACGATGCGGGCGATGGTGCTGGCCCGGGCGAGGTGCTGGTGCGCGTGCGGGCGTGCGGCGTGTGCCGCACCGACCTGGATCAGGTGGAGGGCCGCATCGAACCGCCGCGCCTGCCGGTCGTCCCCGGGCACCAGGCGGTCGGCCGAGTGGTGGCGCTGGGTGACGGGGTCACGGAGCATCGGCCCATGGATCGGGTCGGCGTGGGGTGGATCCATCACTCCACCGGGGAGGCGGATGAGAACCTCAGCCCCGCGTTCCGGGCGACCGGGCGCGACAGCGACGGCGAGCCGCTCGGCCTGATCGGCTTCGGCGGCTCCGCGCATCTTGTCCTGCAGATCGCCCCGCGTCCGCCGCGGGCTATCATCGACACCACGCCGGCTTGGCGCCCGCTGATCGCGGCGCTGGCCGCGTTGCAGCCCGGCGGCCGGCTGGTCATGCGTCGGGACGATCAGCCGCTATCGGCTGCGGCGTTCCTTGCGGATGACCAGCTTGAGGCCGGACCAGATTTCGTCAACCGCGCAGACCTTGACATCGACCAGGCCGAGGGGGAGCGCATGACGGCGGATGTCATCCTCGACCAGGTCGCAGGGGACGCCGGAGGAGCGCTTCGGCCAGGACACCCAGATCATCCCATTCGGGACGATCTGCCGCATGGCCACCGGCAGCGTGCCCGCTAGCTCGCGCGCGGAGCGGGTGAACAGGTGCCACAGGTCCACGTTCGCGCGGTAGCGGGACGAGATCGTCACGCCACTGTCGCCGTCTATGCCGACCAGTTCTCCGTACGGCCGCGGCTCGTTCTTGGGCCGGATCCGGAATCCCGGCTTGATGCCGAGTTTCTTCGCCAGCGGGGTGCCCGAGTAGCCGGCCACCTCATGCGGCTCCAGCAGGGTCAGCGCACGGTCCCGACGGCGTCAGTGAGACGAACACGCGATCGCCGGCGTTGAACCGGGTGGCCGCGGCGGCGTGGGCGGTGACCTGCAGCGGCCCGCGATCGCCGTTCAGCGCGATTGTCAACTCCCGCACCTCGCCCAGGAACCGCGCCGTCACCACGGTGCCGTGCCGGCTCGTTCCGTCGGCCGCCGCGGCCGACACGCACACCTGGCTCGGCCGGATCGACACCACGCGCTGCCCGCCGGCGTCGATGGGCTGCGCGGCGCCCACCGGGCCCAGATCGGAGACCCAGCCGGTGCCGTTGCGGCGGACCCGGATCAGGTTGGTCTTGCCCAGCAGGGACGCGACGAAGCCGTTGGCCGGCGACCAGTAGAGCTCCTCGGGTGTGCCGGTCTGCTGCAGCCGTCCGCCGCGCAGCACGGCCACCTGGTCGGCGATGTGGAAGGCCTCATCGCGGTCATGCGTGACGAAGATGGCCGTGGTGGTGCGCAGGGCGAGAATCGCACGCAGCTCTTCGATGAGCTGCGCGCGAAGCGGTCCGTCCAGGTTGTTGAGTGGCTCGTCGAGCAGCAGCACACGCGGTCGCGGGGCCAGCGCCCGCGCGATCGCGGCGCGTTGCGCCTGGCCGCCCGACACCTGGTGCGGGAAACGAGCCTGCGCGTCGCCCACCCGCACCAGCTCGACGACCGCGTCGACGCGCCGCTGGCGCTCCCGTTCCGTCAGGCGCCGCAACCCGAACGCGATGTTCTGCCGGAGCGTCAGATGCGGCAGCAGCGCGGTGTCCTGAAAGACCACGCCGACGTTGCGCTCCTCCGGCGGCAGCGCGTGCCGGCTGTCGGCCACCCGGATCTCGCCGACGTCGATCGTCCCCGAGTCGAGCTCCTCGAAGCCGGCCACCAGCCGTAGCAGCGTGGTCTTGCCGCTGCCGCTCTCGCCGAGGACGGCCGCCGTCGAGCCTTCCTCGACGGTGAGTGAAACGCGGTCGAGGGCGGGCGACGCGTTCCCCTTGAACCGCTTGCCGACGGAGCTGAGCGTCAGCGCGCCGCCGGAGCGTGTCTGGGCGTTACGCTTGCGTCGGAGCCGGAGCATGGCCGAGCGGTGGGCGGGACCGTGCGCGTCGGCGACCAGCCGCCACCACGCGGTTGAGGATCAGGACCGGGCCGAGCCCGGCGGCGATGATCACCAGCGCGTACGGGGCCGCGTCGATGAGCTGCTCATTGCTGGCCAGCCGAAACACGTTGGTGGCCAGCGTCTCCAGACGAAACGGGCGCAGGATCAGCGTCAGCGGCAGCTCCTTCAGCATCTCGACGATCATCAGGATCGACGCCGTCGTCAGCGCGGGGCGCAGGTTCGGGAGGGCGACGTGCAACAGGCCGCGTCCCGGCCGAAACCCCAGCGCGCGGCCCACCTCGTCGAAGCGTGCCGGGATGCGCGAGAAGCCGGCGTCGATCGCGTGGTACCCCAAGGCGAAGAAGCGCACCACGTACCCGGCGCCCAGCGCCACGCCGGAGGCAGTCAGCAGCAGGCCGGGCGAGAACCCGAGCAGGGCACGCACCGCGTCGTTCAATCGATGGTCGACCCAGGTGTAGGCGGTGGCGATGCCGACCGCCAGCACGGCCGCCGGCACCGCGTAGCCGGCGGTCGACCATCGGGCCAGCGCGCCGACCAGCCGATCCTTGCGCACCCGCGCCGCGTACGCGACCAGCACGGCGAGCACTACGGTTGCGGCGGTGGCCACCGCCGCCAAGCCGATGCTGGTGGCCGTCAGCCGAATGAGCTCCACGTCGAACCCCGGCAGTCGGCGGACCGCCCACCACAGGAGTTGCCCGACCGGCAGCGCAAATCCGGTGATCACGGGCACGGAGCAGGCGACGGAGGCCCCCAACGCCGTGGCCCCGTGCAGCCGCCGGCGGACCAGCGGCCGATCGTGCAGGGTCGCGTCGCAGAACCGCGCCGCGCCGCGCCCGCGGTGCTCGACCGCTTGCAGCAACGCGACGATGACCAGCAGCAGCGCGCCCAGGGCCAGCGCCACGCGTATGCTGCCCAGCCCGAACCAGCCGCGAAAAATGCCGATCGTCAGGGTGTCGACGCCCAGGTAGTGCGAGGCCCCGAACTCGCCGAGGGCTTCCATCACCACCAGCATCACGCCGGCGACCAGCGCCGGCCGGGTTGCGGGAAGGACCGCGCACGCGAACGCCTCGATACCGGAGCTCCCCAGGCTGCGGGTCACCTCCAGCAGGGTCGCTCCCTGCTGGGCGAATGCCGCGCGCGCGGTGAGATAGACGTAGGGATACAGCAGCGTGGCGAGCACGAACGCCAGACCGCCGAAGCCGCGCACCCGCAAGATCGGGTAGGAGCCGGCCGGCATCCCCAGCACTTCCCGGAACAGCAACTGGGCCGGCCCCGTGTAGTCGAAGAGTCCGGTGTAGACCAGGGCGCCGATGTAGGTCGGGATGGCCAGCGGCAGCACCAGCAGCCATCCCAGGGCGCGGCGGCCGGGGAAGTCGTACACGGTCACCAGCCACGCCGCCGCCACGCCGACGAGCGAGCACAGTGCCGCGACCAGGGTGACCAGGGCGATGGTGGTACCGACGTAGCGCGGCAGCACGGTCCGGATCAGGTGGCCCATCTCCGGGGAGAGGAATCCATCGAGATTCGCGATCACGACCAGTAGCGGGGCGCCGATCAGGACGCCGACCGTGAGCGGCGCCGCTAGCCAGCCGCGTGAGGCGACGACACGCGGAGGCCGGTGCCGGTGAACACCACGGCGCACGGGTCGGGGTAGCCGCACCGTCGGCAGGTCAGCCATTCCAGATCTGAACCGGTACCATATAAATCAAGCCACGTTAAGTCCATATAGCGGTATTGAGCGAATCGCGCAAGAGGTGCCCGGAAGAAGGAATGCGGCCGACACATCCACGCCGCGCCGGCCGCATGTGCCTGCGCTACCGCCAGCCGACGTGGTCGAAGATACGCACCGCGTCGGCGTTGAGCTCGCCCAGCCGGTTCAACGGCAGGTCGTCGGCCGTGAAGTCGCCCCACGACTGCAGCAGCGGCGACGGGCTCACCGCAGCATTGACCGGATACTCGTAATTCGCCGCGGAGAACTGCTCCTGCGCCTCGGCGCCGGTCAGGAACTCCAGCAATTTGACCGCGTTGTCGAGGTTCTTGGCGCTCATCGTGATCCCCGCCCCGCTGACGTTGACGTGGGCGCCGCGCCCATCGTCGCCGGCTCCGTCCTGGTTCGGGAAGAACACCCGCACCTGTGCGCCGACCTCGCGTTCGAACTCGTCCCCGGAGTCGATCAGACGGCCGACGTAATAGGTGTTCACGATCGCCAGGTCACCCTCGCCGGCGACGACCGCCTTCATCTGGTCGCGGTCGTTCCCTTGCGGTTTGCGCGCCATGTTGGCGACCACGCCGGCGGCCCACGCGGCGGCCGCCGCCTCACCCTCGTTGGCGATGATCGAAGCCAGCAGGGATTGGTTGTAGATGTTCGACGACGACCGGATCAGGATGCGCCCCTCCCACTTCGGGTGTGTCAGGTCTGCGTAGGTGGACAGCTCGTCCGGCGACACGCGGTCCGGGTGATACACGATCACGCGAGCACGCTGCGTGAGGCCGTACCAGTGACCCTCCGGGTCGCGCAGGTGCGCCGGCACGTTCGCCTGCAGCAGGTCCGATGTGGCGGACTGCAGCAGACCCATTGACAAGGCGCGGACCATGCGGCCGGCATCGACGGTCATCAGGATGTCCGCCGGCGATTCGGCACCTTCACGGGACAGGCGTTCGATCAGCTCGTCGGCGCTGCCCTGAATGACGTTGACCGTGATCCCGGTCTGCTCCTCGAACCGGTCGTAGAGCGCCTGGTCCGTGTCGTAGTGGCGGTGCGAGTAGACGTTGACCTCACCGTCGGCAAGCGCGGTGCCGGCGGACGCCACGACGAAGGCGAGCATCGCCAGCAGGAAGAACGTTCGTCTCATGAGAAACCTCCTTGAGAGAGCGAGAATGGTAATAGTGAAGTAAGATGGACTAGTCATGTCAATAGGAGTTCAGTAGGTAAACAGGCATTAATAATCGCGGGAACCAGGATCGGCGTCCGGCGGACACGGCTGGCGCTCGGGCCGGCGAACAGGGTAGAAATGTGGACGGTTGCGCAGGTGAGTCGATCTGACGGACACGGGGGCGGAGGCGGCGGGCCGCCGATCGCCGGCAATCCGGAATCGTTCCCGTCCGATGCGGAGCTGGCGCGCGCGCTGGCCGCCACTCGGGGACGCGCCGCTCTGTGCACGCTGACCGACGACGGTTACCCGTACGGCAGCGCTGTCTCCTACGCGGCGGACGACGACGGCAGTCCGGTGGTGCTGATCTCGCAACTGGCGGAGCACACCGTCAACGCGCGGCGCGACGATCGCGCCAGCGTGCTCATCGCGGCCCCGACGGAGGGGCATGCCGACCCGCTCGGCGCCGCTCGCCTGACGCTGGTCGGCCGCCTGCGGCTGCTCGACGACCCCGGCAAGCGGCGTGACGCCTACCTGGAGCGCCACCCGTACGCGTCCTACTACGCGGACTTCACCGACTTCGGTTTCTGGCTCCTCGACGTCGAGCGCTGCCGCTTCGTGGGCGGCTTCGGCCACATGAGCTGGGTCACCGCGGAGGGCTACCGGCGTGCCGGCGTCGATCCGCTGGCGGATGCGGCGGACGGGATCGTCGCCCACATGAACGACGATCATGCCGACGCCAATCTGCTCTACGTCCAGGCGCTGGCCGGGCTGGCGGATGCCACGGAGGCGGCGATCGTGGGCATCGATCGCTATGGGATGACGCTGCGCGCGCGGACGCCCGCGGGGCCGCGCCTGGCCCGGGTAGCCTTTCCGGAGGCGCTATGCCGAGCCGACCAGGCGCGCCCCGCGGTCATCGAGCGGCTGGACGCCGCCCGGCAGGCCGCCGGCCGGCCGCGCTGAGGCGGCTTCACGCGGCGGGGGCCGCGAACCGGTAGGCGAACAGCGTCGCGTAGGTGATCCGGAAGTTGAGCCGCACGCGGCGGCCCACCAAGGACGCCAGGTCCCTGCCGCCCCAGCTCACCGGCACGTCCACGCCCGACTCGATGCGGCGGTCCCAGTCGTCATGACCGTAGCCGGGAACCGGGCCGGTTGCACCCATGATCGCCACCGAAACCGGACCGGCAGCCGCTCCGATGTTGAGGAGCAGCCGGGGGCCGCCGACCACCACCTCCGTGGTGGTCATCACGCCGCCGTCCGGTCCGGCTCGCAGGCCCGCGAAGCGGTCGCGCGGCGCCCGCAGCAGGCCGATCGCGCTGCGGAGCGGACCTCCGTGCGGGAACCGGTGCGCGTACGGTCGGCCGGTGTACCACAGCAGCATGCGGTCGCCGTCCACGATCGGCGGCGACATGCTCATCGCCACCCAGGTGCTGTCCCAGGCGTCCGACGGTCCGGCGGACAAATAAGTCTCTCGTGCGCACGCCCGTTCCCAGCGCTCGCCGTCGCGGCTGGTGGCGAGTTGCACGTCGAGGATCTCATTGGTCGGATCGTAGCGCTCCAGCATGCCCAGGTACTGGTTCCCCCAGTTGAACAGCGGCATGCCGTAGAACTCGCACGCCGGGTCGTCGCCGTCGTCCGCGTCGAACACCCGCGTCGTGGGTGTCCAGGACAGCAGATCCTCGGAGCGCGACACCGCGATGTCGCGCCGGACCGCGAGCTTCCGGCGATCGATGGAAAGGTCCCGATCACTGCGCGAGGTCATCAGATATCCGCCCCGCAGGAAGTCCTGCATCACCGCCGTGCGGTCGCCGCGGGGCAGGGAGATCCGTTCCGGATGGAGCTGCCAGTCGATGCCGTCGGCGCTGAAGGCGACCACGTAGCCGCGGCCACCGGTCACGTCGTGGTAGAAGGAGATGAACGCGAAGCGCCGCTCCGGCTCACCGTCCGGGTCGTACAGCACGGTGGCGGGGTAGAGCCGGCGCAGGCGGGGCTCACGCTCGTCTATGAGGGCCAGGTTGTTGCCGGAACCCGCCTGCGGCACGCGGTTCAGCGCCGGCCGTTCCCAGCGCAGTCCGTCGTCCGACACGGCGTAGCACAGGCTTGCCGACGGCACGTCCGCAAGATGGGCGCCCATGTACCACATGCGGTACCGGCCGTCGATGCGGTAGATCGACCCCCAGACCGAAATGGCGTTGCTTTCCCAGGGCCGCTCGGGACGCAGGACCGGGTCCGGCGTGACCCTCTGCGGCCGCTCGATCAGGCGCGTAAGGCCGCGCCGGCCCAGCACCATGGCATCGTCCACCAGCAGGTGCAGATGAGGGTCGTGCATACCCGGACGAGGCTAACGATGCGGGCAGGCGGAGGGAAGGCTCCCGTCCGCCGGCTGTGCGTCCACGGTACCCCTTGGCCGTCCGGCGCGTTTCGCGGTAGACCTATCGCAAGGAGGACGAAACTATATGGCCGCTTGCCCCGTGTGCGAAGCAGACGTGCCACTGGAGGACGATGTCGTCATGGGAGAGCTGATCGAGTGCCCGGAGTGCGGCTCGGAACTGGAAGTGGTTTCGCTCGATCCCCTGGAGCTGGACGAGGCTCCGGAGGAAGAGGAGGACTGGGGCGAGTGAGAATCGGCGTCCTGCACTCGCTGATGCGCAAGGAGGAGAAGCTCCTGCTTGCCGCATTCCGCGCCCGCGGCGTGGAGGTGACGCTGATCGATGACCGCGAGCTGGTCTTCGATCTGCGGCGCGGCCCCGAGGTCGACCTGGTCCTGGAGCGCTGCATCAACCACTCGCGTGCGCTGCACGCCCTGCGTCTCCTGGAGAGCGTGGGAATCCGCTGCCTGAACAGCCACCACGTCGCGCAGGTGTGCGGGGACAAGATCCTCACCGCCGTCGCGCTCGGTGAGCACGGCGTCCCGCAACCGGAGGTACGGGTGGCCTTTACCGACGCGTCCGCCCTGGAGGCAATCGAGGAGATCGGCTACCCGGTGGTCCTGAAGCCGGCGGTCGGCTCCTGGGGACGCCTGGTCGCCAAGGTGAACGACCGCGAGGCGGCCGAGTCGATCCTCGAGCACAAGCGCGTCCTGGGCTCCTACCATCACTCGATCTTTTTCGTGCAGAAGTACATCGACAAGCCGGGCCGCGACATCCGCTGCTTCGTGGTAGGCGACCGCTGCATCGCGGCCATCTATCGCACCTCCGCGCACTGGAAGACCAACACCGCGCTCGGCGCCACCGCGAGCGGTGCCGAGATCACCGCGGAGCTGGGCGAGCTTGCCGTGAGCGCCGCGCGCGCCGTGGGCGGCGGGCTGGTCGGCGTCGACGTGCTGGAGAGCGATGACGGCCTGCTCGTGAACGAGGTCAACTACACGATGGAGTTCAGCAACAGCATCCACACGACCGGCGTGAACATCCCCGCCCACATCGCCGACTACACCATCAGCGAAGCGAAGTCAGCCCAGGGTCAGGCGTGATCCGCGTCTCCATCGTCGGCGCCTCCGGATACACCGGAGGCGAGTTGCTGCGGCTGCTGCTGTTCCACCCCCAGGTGTCGGTGGGGCAGGCCACCTCCGAGCGGCTGGCGGGCAAGTACGTCCGCCACGCCCATCCCAACCTGCGCGGTGTCACCGATCTCAAGTTCGTGTCCGCTGACGAGCTCTCGCCGTGCGACGCGCTGTTTCTGTGCCTCCCGCACGGACGGGCGATGGACCGGATCGATCGGTTCCGCGGCGTTGCCGAGCGCATCGTCGACCTCAGCGCCGACTTCCGCCTGCGCGACCCCGAGGCCTACGTACGCTGGTACGGGCGTCCACATCCGCGGCCGGAGCTGCTGGCTGACGCCGTGTACGGGATGCCGGAGCTGCACCGAGACCGGCTGCCGGGAGCGAAGCTGGTCGCCGGCTGCGGCTGCAACGCGACCGCGACCATCCTGGCGCTGCGACCGCTGGTGGCCGCCGGCGTAGTCGAGCAGGCCGTCGTGGAGGTGAAGGCGGGCTCGAGCGAGGGCGGCAATGAGGTCAGCGCCGCCAGCCACCACCCGGAACGATCGGGCAGCGTGCGCTCCTACAAGCCGACCGGACACCGGCATCAGGCCGAGATGCTGCAGGAGCTCGGCGACGGGCTCTCTCTGAGCTTCTCGGCGACCGCCGTGGAGATGGTGCGCGGCATCCTGGCCACCGCGCACGTGTTCCTCTCGGAAGACGTGGACGAGAAGGCGATCTGGCGGATCTTCCGTCGTGCCTACGCGGACGAGCCCTTCATCCGCATTGTCAAGGAGCGCCAGGGCATCTACCGGTTCCCGGAGCCCAAGATCCTCACCGGCAGCAACTACTGCGACGTCGGCTTCGAGCTCGACGCGGATGCGCGGCGGCTGGTCGTGATGAGCGCGCTGGACAACCTGATGAAGGGCGCGGCGGGTCAGGCGGTGCAGGCGTTCAACGTCATGCACGGATTGGACGAGCGCGCCGGACTCGGCTTTCCCGGCCTGCATCCGGTCTGAACGGTCCAACGCCTGCGCCCGTGTGTCGCCTGCTTGCGGTCTGCGCTCAGGAGCCCTTCGAGCTGGAGCGCTACCTGGAGCCTTTCGCGGAGATCGCCCGTACCAGCACCGAGTACCAGGGCCATGGCTGGGGCTGCGGTTGGATGACGCCGGAGGGATGGCGGCTCTACCACGACATCGCCCCGGTATGGGAGGACCCGTCGCCGCCGCACGGGCGCACGCGGCTGCTGGTGGCGCACGCCCGCAGCGCGTTTCGCGACGAGGGGATCGAGGTGCGCAACAACATGCCCTTCACCGACGGGCGTTCGCTGTTCGTGTTCAACGGCGAGCTGCGTGGCGTTCGGCTGAAGGAGGATGGGCGCATCGGCGCCGAAAAGGTGTTCAACTTCATCCGGCGCTTCGACCGCGGCGACATGGCCGAGGCCATGCGCAGGGGGCTGGCGATCGTAGAGCGGCGCACGCGCCACGTGCGCGCGATGAACATCATCATCGCCGATACGGACGCGGTCCGGGTCACGAACCGCTTCAACGACTCCCCAAGCTACTTTCAGATGCATGTTTCGCAAGACCGGGAGCGGCTGGTAGTCTGCTCCGATCCGCTGCCCGCAGGCGGCGTATCCGGTGCATCCCTGATGGGCGATTGGCAGCCGCTCGCCACCGGTGAGGTGCACACCTTTGGGACTGGTAAGGCAGGACCTGACCACTGAATCCGATCAAAACGCTGAATATCATCAAAGTCGGCGGCGGCAGCGCCATCAATCTGCCGGGAATCGCGGCGGACCTGGCCGCCCTGGGCGAGCCGGCGGTGGTCGTGCACGGGGCCAACGCGCTCCGCGACGAGCTGGCCGAGCGCCTGGGCGCGCCCAAACGGGTGCTGACCTCGGTGTCCGGCTACTCCAGCGTCTACTCCGACGACTGCGCGCTCGACATGATCATGCTGGCCTACGCGGGCTTGAGGAACACCCAGCTCGTGGAGCTCTGCCAGCGGGCCGGCGTCGATGCGATCGGGCTGACCGGTCTGGACGGACACCTGATTCGGGGCCGGCGCAACAAGGGAATCCGCGTGCGGCGCGACGGCAGAACGGTGATCGAGCGCGACCGCTCCGGCAAGCCGGCACAGGTCAACGGCGCGCTGCTGCGCACCCTCCTCGACGGCGGCTACACGCCGGTGATCAGCATCCCGATCGTCGATCAGGACGGCATCGCCATCAATTCCGAGAACGATGACATCGTGGTGGCCCTGCAGGCCGAGCTGCGCGCGCGGCGGGTGATCCAGCTCATCGAAGCGCCGGGGTTCCTGGAGCGGGCCGGAGACGAGACGTCGGTGGTGCGGGAGCTGGACGCCGTCGCGCTCGACCGGTTCGAAGCGCAGGCGCAAGGCCGCATCAAGCGCAAGCTGCGCGCGCTCAAGGAGCTGATTGTGCTGGGCGAGGCGGAAGTCATATTGTGCGACGGCCGCGCGGAACACCCCGTGCGCGACGGCCTTGCCGGGCACGGAACCAGAATCGTATGAACACGCAGGAAACCGAGCGACGCTACGCTTTCGAGGTATATCCGAAACGCGACCTGACCCTGGTCCGCGGCGAAGGCGCCGTGGTCTGGGACGATGCGGGCCGCAGCTACATCGACTGCGCCGCCGGCACCGGCGTGGCCTGCCTGGGACACGCCCATCCGGTGGTCGTGGAGGCGCTGAACCGGCAGGCGCGAACGCTGATTACCTGCGGCGGCGTGTTCTACAACGACCGGCGCGCGGAGCTCCTTGCCAAGCTGGTGTCGGTGGCGCCGGACAGACTCATGCGCGCCTTCCTGTGCAACTCCGGCTCCGAGGCGATCGAGACCGCCTTCAAGTTCGCGCGGCTGGCGACCGGACGCACCGACATCGTCGCCGCCGCGCGTGGCTTTCACGGACGCACCATGGGTGCGTTGAGCGCCACCCACAAGAAGGAGTACCGGCAGCCGTTCGCGCCGCTGGTCCCCGGCGTCACGCACGTGCCGTACAACAACCTCGACAAGCTGGCGGAGGCGGTCACCGATCGTACCGCGGCGGTGGTGCTGGAGCCGATCCAGGGCGAAGGCGGGGTGCACCGCGGCGCCGACGACTACCTGAACGGGGTCCGCGAGCTGTGTGACGAGCGCGGGACGCTCTTGATCGCCGACGAGATCCAGACCGGCTTCTGCCGCACCGGCCGCATGTTCGCGGTCGAGCACTCGGGCGTGCAGCCCGACATCATGTGCGTGGCCAAGGGCATCGCCGGGGGCGTGCCCATGGGGGCGGCGTTGTTCAGCGACAAGATCAAGCCGGTGGTCGGCATGCACGGTTCCACCTTCGGCGGCAACCCGCTGGCCTGCGCGGTGGCCGACGCGACCATCGGCCATCTGGTCGAGCATGACCTGGCCGAGCGGGCGGCCGAATCCGGCGCCTACTTCGCGGAGTTGTTCGAGCGGTCGCGTCCGGACTGCGTTCGGCAGCTCCGGCAGTTCGGGCTGATGATCGGCATCGAGCTCAAGGAGCGGTCGCAGCCGCACCTGGTGGCGCTGATGGAGGAGGGGGTGCTGGCCCTCCCGGCTGGCAAGACCGTGATCCGGCTGCTGCCGCCCCTGGTCATCGAGCGCGCGCAGATCGAGGCCGTGGTGGCCGCGCTTTGCAAAGTCCTGTCGCGGTGAATAGCTTGTAACGATGAAAGGTTTGCTTCGCTTCAGGTTCGTGCCGCTGATCGCCCTGCTCGGAGCGGTCGTCGCCGCGCCGGGATTCGGCCAGACAGCGGAGGACAAGACCACCGTCGTCGGGCTCAACCTGCTCGGGCCCGTGGTCGGCCTCTACAGCGGGTCCTTCGAGCAGGCGATCGACGATGATCTGAGCATTTTCGTCATCCCCACGTACTTCAACGCCAAAGCGGGTATTTTCGACGCATTGGCGAGCTTCGTGGATATCCGACGCGAAGACTACGACATCTGGTTCATTTCGGTTGCCGCGGGCGTGAACTACTTCGTGAACGGCGCGGCGCCCACGGGCGTGTTCGCTGGCGCATGGCTGCAGCCCGGCTATGGGTATGCCAGATTTGAGGGCAGCGCCGCGCTCGATCCGGATTCCGGCGAGACGTTTTCAGGCTCGACGGTGACGCTGAGCGCGGGTGCGCACGTGGGCTACCGGCTCATCTGGGGGCTGGTAGCAATCACCCCGCGCGTCGGCATCAGCTATCAGCTCGCGCTGGATGAGGTGTCCGGTTTCGACACGCGGATGCGGAGCTTGGCGGACAACGTGAGAAGTGGCCTGCGGTTCCCGTGGGGGATTGACCTCGGGATCGCGTTCTGAGCGATGAGGTGATCGGCGGCCAAATGGTCACCGCGACGCCGCGGTGGCGGAGCTGGCATCCATCTGGGGCGGCGCGCAGCGGCTTGCGGGGCCCTTCCTTGTCGTGCCGTACCGCGCGCCCGCCGACACGGCGGGTGAGGGGACCGTGGAAGTGGTGGCCACTTTTCTGCCGAGCGAGCTGCGGGTGGCCGCCGACCTCACGACCGATCGCCTGCGCCGCGGCCTGTTCGAGGCGCCGGTGTACCGGTCCACTGTCGAGATCTCCGGATCCTTCGATCCGCCGGACTTCGGACAATGGGCGGTGCCGGCCGATCGGGTGATCTGGGAGCGCGCCGAAGTGGTCTTCGACGTTTCCGACGTGCGATCCGTGCAGGCCGGCGCCCGCCTGCGGTGGGGGGAGGCCGAGCTGGCGTTCCAGCCGGGGACCGGCCTGCGCGCGGGCGGCCGCACCGGTATCCACGCGCGGCTTGGCGACATGGCGGAGGGTGGTGGCGCCGGGACGTTCTCGGCCACGCTGGATCTTGCCGGCAGCGCGAGCCTGCGAGTCGCGCCGACGGCCGAGGTGACCACGGTGGAGCTCGCCGGCGATTGGCCCGATCCGAGCTTTCAGGGGGCGTGGCTGCCGGTGGAGCGCGATCTCGGTGACAGCGGCTTCAGCGCCGAGTGGCGGATCTCCCATCTCGGCCGCGGTTACCCGCAGAGCTGGAGAGACGGCACCTACGGTGAGGAGGTCGACGCGGCCACGGTCGGAGTCGATTTGCTGACGCCGATCGATCCGTACCGACAGTCGGTGCGCAGCTTGAAGTACTCGCTGCTGTTCCTGGCGCTCACCTTCGGCGTCGCCTGGCTGTTCGAGGTCCTTGGCGGTGCGCGGCTGCACCTGATCCACTATGCGCTGATCGGTGCGGCGATGTGCCTGTTCTACCTGCTGGAACTGGCGCTCAGCGAGCACATCGGCTTTCCCGCCGCGTACGCGATCGCGGCCGCTCTGGTGGTGATCACCAACGGGGCGTACGCCCGGTCGTTGCTGTCCAGGCGGCGCGCGGCGCTTCTGGCGGGGGGCCTCTGCGTGCTGTACGGCGCCATGTACATGCTGCTGCAACTCGACGACTACGCCCTGCTGGCGGGGGCCGTCGGGCTTTTTCTCATCCTGGCCGCGATCATGTACGCTACGCGGGCCGTGGACTGGCATGCCGTCGGCTCGACGCCGGCAAAGGCAGGAGGAGGAACGTCATGAAGACCGTGCAGCAGGCGCGCAGCGAGGGGCGAGGACCGGCGATCTGGCTGGCGGGCGACCCGGCCGACCTGGGCGAATGGATGGACCGCGGCGCGGCCGGGATCGTCACCAACACGGTCGTGCAGAACCAACTGGTCAAGAAGTACGGCACGCTGAAGGAGGTCACCCAACGCTACCTGGACATGACCGACAAGCCGGTGATCGTGGAGATCGACGGCCACAGCACGGCCGAGCTGGTCGACGTCGGGCACGCCTTCACGGCCATGTCGGACCAGGTCATCATCAAGATTCCGTGCACCTCCACTGGCCTCGGCGCCTTCCGGGCGTTCGCGGCCGAAGGGGTGGAGACCTTCTGCACCACGGTGTTCTCGCTCACGCAGGCGGCGGCGGTCGCCCAGGCGGGCGCCACGCACGTGCTGCCGTTCTGCGAGCCGGTCAAGCAGCTCCAGGACGATCCGGTGCGTCTGGTGCGCGAGTGCCGGTGCATGTTCGACGGCTGGGCGAACCGGCCCTACGTCACCGCGGCGCTGGTGCGCTCGCTCGACGTGGCGTATGCGGCGCTGCGCGCGGGAGCGGACGGCATCATCATTTTCTGGGCCACGCTCAAGGAGATGATGGATCACCCGCTCACGGATCAGTGGAACCGCACCTTCCTGGACGAGTGGAACGCGATGCACGCCGACGGCAAGCTCGACGGCGTGCCGGTGGCCGACTGAGGCATTCGTGGCGAACCGGTTCGACACCGGCGTGCTGGATCGGACACTGGCGCGCAAACGGCAGGAACGGGAGCGACTGCGTCGTGCGGTGCAGGCGCGCGCACTCCGTCTGCTCGATGAGTCACCGATAGACCTGGGTGAGGCGATCCTGTTCGGGTCCGTGGTGCGGCCCGGACATTTCGACGCCAAATCCGATGTCGATGTCGCTATTCCAGCGGTCGCCCCGCGGGCCTACTTCACGCTCATGGGCCACCTCGAGGACGGGCTCATGCGTGATGTCGACCTGGTCACGATCGACTCCTGCCACTTCGCCGATACGATAAGGCGGACCGGACTGCGATGGACCGGGACTCGTACGTAACGCTGGCCGCACAGGTTCGAGCTCAGCTTGACGACATCGCGGCTATCTACGATCGAATCGTTGAACGGGAACAGGTGCCGGGTGCCGCCGGTCTCGATAGCGTGGCGCTCCAGTTGCACAATCTCTACAGCGCCATGGAGGTGCTTCTCGAAACCATCGCGACGACGTTCGACAACCACATCGGCAGCGAATCCGGCTACCACGCAGCGCTGCTCCGCAGGATGCGGGTGGCCGTGCCCGGCGTCCGCCCCGCGGCCGTCATGGCGGAGACTGCGACGCTGCTCGATACCTTGCGCAGATTTCGACACGTGGTGCGACATGCGTACAGCGCGGCCATCGACGAACGGCAGTTGCGCATCGTCCTGGAGGACGCCCGGGCGGTCCGCCCACCGCTCCGGCGCGACATGGAAGCGTTTCTGAGCGCGCTGGACCCGGGGAGCGGGTGATGCACGACGGGACGCTGTACGACCGGCTCGACCCGGCGTCGCGAGCGAGCGTGGACGATGTCACGTCCCGCTACCGCTGCACGGTGCAGGAGGTGCGCGAGCTGTGCGAAGCGGCTCGCGATCTGGCGATGTGGGGCGAGCCCGGCATCGGCGCGTGGTGGGACCTTGCGGAGGCGGGGGTCCCCGACGGACTGAACCCCCGCGAGCGCAAGAAGCGGCTGGTCGCTACGCTGCGGGAGCACCTGCAGCGGCTGCGGCGCGAACCCACGCGTTACGCCCGTCACTCGTCCAGCCCGCAGCGAGCGCCGGCGAAGCCCGAGCGGGAACCGCTTCGTTTCGTCGACGCGCCCGCCGAGACATCGGTGTTCGGCGACTGCCCGGTCCGTTCCGATCGCACCCTGTGCTGCAACCTGAAGACGATCGATGCGGTGCAGAACTGCTCGTTCGGCTGCAGCTACTGCACGATCCAGACCTTCTACGGCGACCGGGTGACCGTGGACCGCGATCTGGGCCGCAAGCTGCGCGAGATCGAGCTGGACGACCGGCGCTTCTACCACATCGGTACCGGTCAGTCCTCCGATTCACTGGTGTGGGGCAACCGTGCCGGCATCCTGGACGAGCTCTGCCGCTTCGCGGACGAACATCCCAACGTCCTGCTGGAGCTCAAGACCAAGTCGGCCAACGTCAGCTATTTCCTGGAGCGCCCGGTACCCGCAAACCTGGTGTGCAGTTGGTCGCTGAACACCGCGCCCGTCATCGAGCATGAGGAACACTTCACCGCGCCGCTGGAGCGCCGCTTGGCCGCCGCCCGTCGCTTCGCCGACGGCGGATGCAAGGTGGCGTTCCACTTCCACCCCATGGTCCACTACGACGGCTGGGATACCGACTATCCGGCACTCGCCGAATGGCTGCTGGCTTCGTTCGACCCGGACGAGGTGGCCTTCCTGTCGATGGGATCGGTCACCTTCATAAAGCCGGTGATGAAGCAGATCCGGCAGCGCGGGGAGCCGACGCGCATCCTCCAGGCCGAGCTGGTCGCCGACCCGCACGGCAAGCTCACCTATCCGGACGATCTCAAGGTGCGGATGTTCCAGACGATGTATCGGACGTTCGCGCCCTGGCATGGCCGCGTGTTCATGTACCTGTGCATGGAGAAGGCGACGATCTGGGACCGGGCGTTCGGGTGGCGTTACGCGTCCAACGACGAATTCGAACGCGCGTTCGGCGCGGCCACCCTGGGATGGCCGCCGGCCGACGTGGCCACGGGCGAACCACAGAGCGCCTGACATGGAACGGCTGCTCGCGTGGCGGAAGGAGGCGGGCGTTCGCGTGACCGGCAACCGCGGCCTGGACCGGTTCAAGGTGCAGGCGCCCGGCGTCGTGGCACTACCCGGCGGCGGCTACCGCCTGTTCTATACCGCGGTCGGGCCGGACAAACCGTTCGTCGACTGCCAGGGTTACATCGTCAGCGCCATCTCCGCAGACGGACTGACCTTCGAGGTGGAGCCCGGCATCCGCGTGGCGCCCGATCCCGGCCGGCCGGAGCTGTCGCTGCGCGCGCTGGCGCCCAGCGTCACCCCGATCGCCGGCGGCTGGCGCATGTACTACGAGGGTCGCGGGCCGGCCGACCGGCCTACGGTGATCGCCAGCGCGGTGTCGGCCGACCTGCTGCGCTGGCGGATCGAGCCGGGGGTCCGGGTCGCCGGACCCGAGCGCTGCGGAGCGCCGCGTTTCCTGCCGCTGGGCGACCCGTCACGCGGCGGTGGGGCGGGCCGGCTGTTTCACTTCCGGGCCGACGACGGTCCGCCGCGGTGGAACGCGGTCTACTCGGCGGTCACGGAGGACGGGCTGTCGTTCACGCGGGAAGCGGGCGTGCGCATGGCAAGCCGCACCGGTGTCCTGGATTCGTCCGGCATCACCGCGGCCGAGGTGATCGCACCTGACAAACCCGGCGAGCCGTGGGTGTTGATCTACTCGGCGTGGCAGGACGTGCCGCCCGGGACCCAGGTGCCGGTACATCCCAGCCATGACCCCGACGCGGTCGCCCGCGGCCGCAGCGCCGATTTCGCCGCCGCATCGATCGCCGTCGACCTGTGCGGCTACCGGTCCCGGATTCTGGCGGCGACCTCAGCCGACGGCCTCCGCTTCGATCCGGGCAGCGTGATCATCGAAGGCGGCGGTCACGACAGCGACGACGTGGATGCGGTGCACGCCGAGGACATGACGCTGGTGCGCCTGGACGACGGCCGCTGCCGGATGTACTACGCGGCGTGCGATGCCGCCGGCAAGTGGCAGATCGCGAGCGCCATCACCGCTTGACGGGCGAATCCCCGGGAGCAAATCCGGCCGCAACCCCTACCAGTTGGTGAACGACCCGTCGGGCCGGCGCAGGTGCGGGGCCTCCCAGAGCTGCAGCGGGGTCTTGGCCACGGGCGCCTCCGGGTCGAACTCGACGCCGAGGCCCGGCCCGTCCGGCACCGCGTAGGTGACGCCGTCCAGCAGCGGCACCTCCGGGAACATCTCCCGGTCATACCTGGCGATCTTCTCCGGACCGCGCTCCTCCAGCCACGCGTACTGCGCGGTGGCGGCGGCCAGATGCAGGTTGGCGGCGGTGCTCACCGGGCCCAGCGGGTTGTGCGGCATCAGGTCGATGTAGTGCGCCTCGCACCAGCCGACGACCTTCATGGCCTCCGTGAAGCCGCCCACGTTGCAGATGTCCAGCCGCGCGAACGCGGGGATGCCGGCCTCCAGGTACGGCAGGAACTGCCACTTGCTCGCGAACTCCTCGCCGATCGCCATGGGCACCTGCGTCATCCGCTGCAACGCCTGATACGCCCCGGGCGTCTCGTCACGGATCGGCTCCTCGAGAAAGTCGATCGTGCCGGGCGGCATGGCTTGGCAGAGGCTCGCCGCCTCCGCCACCGAAAGCCGGTGATGGTAGTCGATGCCGAGCGCCGCCCGGTGGCCGATCGCCTCGCGGGCCGCGATCAGGGTGTCGGCGGCCGCCCCGATCGACGGGCGCGGATCGAAGATCCCCACCTTGTCATCCACCGGCACCGGCAGGCGCACGCAGGGCCAGCCGTCGTCCACCAGCCGCAGCACGTCGGCCACCGCCTCTTCGCCGAAGCCGTGCCGGGTGGTGGCGAAGCACGGCACGCGGTCGCGCTGGCTGCCGCCCAGGAGCTGGTACACCGGCACGCCCAGCGAGCGGGCCACCAAATCGTGCAGGGCGATGTCGATGGCCGACAGAGCAGCGGTGAGCACGCGGCCACCCTCGAAGTACTGACTGCGGTACACCTCCTGCCAGATGGCGCCGATACGCCGCGGGTCGCGGCCGATCAGGAACTCGCCAAAGTGATTGAGCGCGCCGCGCACGGCGAGCTCCCGGCCGCTCAGCCCCGATTCGCCGAGCCCCACGGTACCGTCGCTCGACTCGATCCTGACGATGCAGAGGTTGCGGCTGCCGCCGGGGACGATGTGGGTGTCGATACGTGCGATCTTCATGGCGGCAGTCTCCCCCGGCATACGCCGGCGGGCAAGATGCAGGCTTGCGGTCCACGCTCGCAATGGCGCACCGTCGCCACCGACCGTGCCTCACCGACTCATCAGGTTCGCCCTGCAGCGGACCTATCGCGAACCGCGCATGTTCCGGGCGCCGCAGCGCCTCAAGCGCCGGTATGACGCCGTCGTCATCGGCGGCGGGGGGCACGGGCTGGCGTGCGCGTACTACCTGGCGCGCGATCACGGCATCCGCGACATCGCGGTGCTGGAGCAGAGCTACATCGGCGCGGGCGGCACCGGCCGCAACACGGCCATCGTGCGTTCAAACTACCTCACCCCGGAGGGGGTGAATTTCTACGAGGAGAGCGTCCAGCTCTTCAGTCGTCTCTCCGCCGACCTCGACTACAACCTGTTCTACAGCGAACGCGGTCACTTCACGCTCGCCCATACCGACTCGGCGGTGCGCACCATGCGCTGGCGGGCGGAGGTCAACAAGCACCTGGGCGTGAACAGTGAGCTGGTCGACCGCGACTTCATCGCCCGCACCTGTCCGTTGTTGGATCTGGACTGCGGCCACGACATGCCCGTGCTGGGCGCGCTCTGGCATCCGCCGGGGGCGATCGCCCGGCACGATGCGGTCGCGTGGGCCTATGCGCGGGGGGCCGAACGGCACGGAGTGGAGATCCATCAGCACACGCGCGTGACCAGCCTGCGGCTGGCCGGCGACCGGGTCACGGGAGTGGAGACCGACCGCGGCCTGGTCGAGACCGATCGCGTGGTCAGCGCCGTCGCCGGCTACACGCCGGCGATCACCGCGATGGCGGGGCTGAAGACCCCGCTCGTCATTCACCCGCTGCAGGCATGCGTCACCGAGCCGCTGAAGCCGTGGCTGCACGTGATCGTCGTCTCCGGGTCGTTTCACATCTACGTCAGCCAGTCCTCGCGCGGCGAGATGGTGATGGGAGCGTCGCTGGACCCCTACGAGGTGCACTCGACCCGGTCGACGCTGGAGTTCGCGGAGGGCCTGTCCGCCCACGTGCTGGCGGTATTCCCCCATCTGGGCGGGGTGAAGGTGCTGCGCCAGTGGGCGGGTCTGGCGGACATGACCCCGGACTTCTCGCCGATCATGGGGCTGACCCCGGTCGAGGGATTCTTCCTGGACGCCGGCTGGGGCACCTGGGGATTCAAGGCAACGCCGGCCAGCGGCAGCACCATGGCCTGGACGGTGGCCCACGGGCGGCCGCATCCGCTGATCGAGTCGTTCCGGCTGTCGCGGTTCGCGGAGTACGAGCTGGTGGGAGAGAAGGGGGCGGCCTCCGTCGGTCACTGAGCTGGAGCACATGGCATGAAGCTGCTGCGCTGTCCGGTCAACGGCGAACGGCCGTTGCAGGAATTCGACTTTGGGGGCGAGTACCGCCCGCAGCCCGATCCGGACGCCGTCTCGGACGAGCGCTGGGCGTCGTACGTCTTCGATCGCGAGGGCGCCGCCGCCCTGCGGCGCGAGTGGTGGTATCACGTGCCCAGCGGCACCTGGTTCATCGCGGAGCGCGACACCGGCACCGATCGTGTCGTGCGCACCTACCTGCCGGACCGATTGGAATGAGCGCGCCGACGGACCGCCGCCTCGCTCCGCAGCCCGGCGAGTGGATAGACCGGTCGCGGCCGATCGCCTTTCGCTTCGAGGGCCGCCGGTATCGAGGTCTGCACGGCGACACGGTCAGCTCGGCGCTGCTCGCCGCCGGCGTGCGGGTGCTCGGCCGCAGCTTCAAGTATCACCGGCCGCGCGGGGTCTTCAGCCTGACCGGCGCGGATGCCAACGTGATGCTGGAGGGGGCGGCGGGCACCAATCTGCGCGGCGACGAGACGCCGTTGACGGCAGGCCTGGATCTGCGCGCGGTGAACACGCTGGGCGGCGTGCGACGGGACCTGTTGGCGGTCCTCGGTAGACTGGCGGCCTTCACGCCGGTCGGCTTCTACTACAAGGCCATGCACACGCCTCGCGCGCTGTTCCCCCTGTACGAGCGCGGGCTGCGCAAGCTGGCCGGCCTGGGCCGGGTGCGCGCCGATCAACGCCAGCCGCCGTCACCCAAGGATTACGGGTTCTGCGACGTTCTGGTGGTGGGCGCCGGCCGGGCGGGCGTGGCCGCTGCCAACGCTGCGGCCGCGTGCGGGGCGGCCGTGCTGCTGGTGGAGTCCGACGAACGGTTGGACCGCTGCGTCAGCGAATCGATCGGGAGCGCCGTCGACTGCCGCTTCGGCACCACCTGTGTCGGCATCTACGCCGATCTGTGGGCGGCGCTGGTCGATGCGCGGCGCCTCACCAAGGTGCGCGCCCGCTCCCTGGTGCTCGCCTCCGGTTGTGAGGATCAGCCGGCGGTGTTCGGGAACAACGACCTTCCGGGCGTGATGCTGGGCCAAGCGGCGCGCCGGCTGATGGAGCGCTACGCGGTCCGTCCGGCGGACCGGCCGCTGGTGTTCACGGCCGGGGACGACGGCTGTCGGCTGGCGGAGGCCATGAGGGAGCGGGGCATGAGCGTCGCCGCGGTGGTCGATCTGCGCGAGGGGGCGCTTCGCGGCGGCACGAGCGGCGACGCGGAGCCGGCCGGCGTGCCGGTCTACCGCGCCCACGCGGTCGTGGAGGCGCTGCCGGCGCGCGGGCATTCCGGCGTGGGCGCGGCCCGTATCCGAGCGCTCGACGCCGACGGGCGGCCGGTGGGTGAGGGGCGGACGGTTCCCTGCGACGGCATCGTCGTGTGCGTCGGTCGTGCCCCGCGCGACAGTTTGCTGCGTCAGGCCGGAGGCGTCATGGCGTACGATCCGGTGCTGCACCGTCACGTGCCGGATGCCCTGCCGGACGGAGTGTTCGCAGCCGGCAGCGTGGCCGGCGTGGACGGCGAAGCCGCGGCGGACGGCCGCCGCGCCGGCCGGGCGGCGGCGGCTTACCTGAGGCTGGCGCCTGCTGACGGATCGGCGGAGTCTCCCGATCATCGGTCTGGCGAGCCCAGTCATCAGTATCCGATATTCGCGGAGCCGCACGCCAAGGCGTTCGTGGACCTCGATGAGGACGTGACGGTCGACGATCTGGTCCATGCCGTGCAGGAGGGGTACGACCATGCCGAGCTCCTCAAGCGGTACGCGACCGTCGGCATGGGGCCGAGCCAGGGGAAGCACGCCAACCTCAACGCGCTGCGCGTGCTGGCCCATCTGACCGACCGGCCGCTCGCCGACAGTCGGCTCACCACCGCACGGCCGTTCACCAGCCCCGTGCTCATGGCCCATCTGGCGGGCCGCGGCTTCACGCCGGTCCAGCGCACGCCTACCCATGACCGGCACGAACGGCTGCGAGCGGAGATGATGTATGCGGGCGCCTGGCTGCGGCCGGCCTGGTATCCGCGGCGAGGCCTGGATCGAGAGGGCTGCATCGACGCCGAAGCGCGGGACGTGCGGTCGCGGGTCGGGCTGATCGACGTGGGGACGCTGGGCAAGCTGGAGATCAGCGGGGTGGATGCCGTCCGCTTCCTGGAGCGCATCTACACCGGCCGTTTCACCCGGCTGCGGGTCGGCATGACCCGCTACGGGGTGATGTGCGACGAGTCCGGTGTGGTGATCGACGACGGCGTCATCGGCCGCTTGGGTCCGGAGCGGTTCTACGTGTCGACCACCTCTTCCGGCGCTGATCAGGTCTATCGCGAGCTGCAGCGGTGGGCGGCGATCTGGCGCTTCGACGTCACGCTGGTGAACGCGACCAGCACCTACGGCGCTTTCAACATCGCCGGGCCGTACGCGCGGCAGGTGCTCGCCGGGCTCACTGACGTCGACCTGTCGCCGGAGGCGTTTCCGTACCTGGGCATCCGTGAGGGGACGGTGGCCGGTGCGCCGGCCCGTCTGTCTCGGGTGGGATTCGTGGGGGAGCTTGGCTACGAGGTGCATGTCCCGGCCCGGTACGCGGCGAGCGTCTGGGACGTGCTGCTGCGCGCCGGAGAGGGGCATGGCATCGTCCCGTTCGGGGTGGAGGCGCAGCGTCTGCTGCGCCTGGAGAAGGGGCACCTGATCGTCAGCCAGGACACCGACGGTCTCACCGACCCGTTCGAGGCGCACCTCGGCTGGGCGGTGAAGCTCGACAAGCCGTTCTTCGTGGGCAAGCGCAGCCTGCAGATCATCGGCAGGCGGGAGCCGCGCCGCCGGCTGGTCGGGTTCGAGCTGCCGCCGGATGCGCCGGCGCCGCAGGAAAACCACCTGATCGTGCAAGACGGCAGGATCGTCGGCCGGGTCACCAGCATCGGCCGCAGCGGCGCGTTGGGGCGTACGATCGGTCTGGCCTATGTCCCGCCGTCGGCGGTCGAACCCGGCGCCACGTTGCGGATCAAGGGGGACGGCGGCGCGATCGTGGCGGCGCAGGTTGCCGCAACGCCGTTCTTCGACCCGGAAGGCGTGAGGCTGCGCTCATGATCCCGGCTTCGGCATCATGTCGCAGTGCGTTCCACGCATGCCTGGAACGGCTCGAACCCGCGTGGGATCAGCGCGATGGCGCCTTCCGCCCGTTGCACTTCGGGGATCCGGAGGCGGAGGCCGCGATCGCGCCGGAGCTCGGATTGGCCGATCGCGGCGCGCTGCCGCGGATGGGCCTGAAGGGTCCGGGCGCGATCGCGTGGGCCCGGGCGCACGGGATACCGGTCCCGGACGAGATCTACGGCTGGACGCGCACTGCCGACGGCGCGCTCACCGTGCGGGTGGGGAGCGGTGAACTGTTTCTGGAGGGAGCGCACGTCGCCGATGCGGAGGCTGGACTGTCGAGCGCCGCGCCCGACTCCGGCTGCTGGCCGGTGCGGCGTGAGGACGCGGCGCTCCTGCTCTGCGGCGCGCGCGCGCCTGAGGCGTTGGCGCAGGCATGCTCGTACGATTTCCGCGACGCGGCCGGCACCTTCGTGATGACGCGGGTGGCGCTGGTGTCGTGCTCGATCCTGACGGAGGGCGGGGAGGAAGACGCGGCCCGTGCGCCGGTTTACCATCTGTGGGCCGCCGCAAGCTACGGATCCTATCTGTGGGACGAGCTGCTTGCGATCGTGCGGGAATGCGGCGGCGGCCCGGTGGGGGATCTGGCCGTGGCGACGGTGCTCGCGACGCCGTGAACGGATGCAAAGGACGTGGAGAAATGACACGCGAGGACGCACAACAACTGCTCCGACGGCACGACGTCAAGCTCGTGCTCGCCCAGTTCGTGGACATGCACGGCGTCGCCAAGACCAAGGCGGTGCCTGTTTCGCACTTCGAGGACGTGCTTGAAGACGGCGCCGGCTTCGCCGGCTTCGCGGTGTGGGGCATGGGTCAGCAGCCGCACGACCCCGACTTCATGGCGGTGGGCGATCTGTCCACCCTTTCGCTGATGCCGTGGCAGCCGGGCTACGCACGCATCGTCTGCGACGGGCGCGTCAACGGGCAGCCGTGGCCGTACGACACCCGCCACGTGCTCAAGGAGCAGTTGCGGGCACTCGCCGAGCGCGGCTGGACGCTGAACACGGGACTGGAGCCCGAATTCATGCTGCTGCGCCGCGATGAAGACGGCAGCGTCCATCCCGCCGACCGCACCGATCTGCTCGACAAGCCGTGCTACGACTACAAGGGCCTGTCGCGCAGCCGGAGTTTCATCGAGAAACTGGTCACGGCGCTCCAGGAGGTGGGCTTCGACGTCTACCAGATCGACCACGAAGACGCCAACGGTCAGTTCGAGATCAACTTCACCTACACGGAGGCGCTCACCTCGGCCGATCGCTATGTGTTCTTCCGCATGGCGGCCGGAGAGATCGCCCGTGAGTTGGGCATGATCTGCTCGTTCATGCCCAAGCCGATGTCCACGCGGACCGGCAGCGGCATGCACATGCATCTGTCGATCGCCGACGCGAACGGGGCGTCGCTGTTCGAGGACGAATCCGACCGGCACGGACTCGGGCTTTCGGAGCTTGCCTACCATTTCCTGGGCGGCTTGCTCCACCACGGGCCGGCGCTGACCGCGCTGGTGGCGCCATCGGTGAACTCCTACAAGCGGCTGGTGGTGGGCCGTGCCCTGTCCGGCGCCACCTGGGCGCCGGCGCACATCGCCTACGGCGACAACAACCGGACCGCGATGGTGCGGGTGCCGCACGGGCATCTGGAACTGCGCCTCAGCGACTCGAGCTGCAATCCCTACCTCGCGACCGCCGCGGTGCTGGCTGCCGGACTCGACGGTGTGGACCGAAGGCTCGATCCCGGCGATCCCGACAACCTCAACCTGTACGAGTACACGCTGGACCAGCTTCGCGAGATGGGCATCGGCACGCTGCCGCAGACGCTGCGCGAGGCGCTGGACGCGCTGGCCGCGAACCCCTTGTTCCGCGATCGGCTTGGCGACGAGGTGGTGCGGGAGTTCATCACCATCAAGGAAATGGAGTGGATCGAGTATCAGCGCCATGTCTCCGACTGGGAGATCGAGCGCTACCTCGAGTACTACTAAGGGCTCCTGGGAGTACGCGGATATGTGCGGCATCGTCGGCTTCGCGGCAAAACGGGCGTCGGACCGCCTGCGGCTCGGCCAGCTCGTCGCGCCCATGCTCTCCTGCATGGGAGACCGCGGTCCGGATTCGGCCGGTCTGGCGGTGTTCTCGGAGGACGGCGATCCGGAGCTCTACCGGTACAGCCTGTTCTCCGCAGGCGAGGTCGATTGGGACGGTCTGGCCGGCCGTTTCGAGGGAGCCCGCATCGATGCGATCGGCCGCTGCGCAACGCTGTCGACCGCCGCTACGCCTGACGCGGTCGCGACCGAGATCACCGGGTGGCCCGAGCGGATCGATACGTTCGGCTACGGCCGCCGCATGCGGGTCTACAAGGACGCCGGACACCCTCGCGACCTGATCGCGACCTACCGTCTGGACCAGGTCCAGGGCTCGCACTGCGTGGGCCACACCCGCATGGCTACCGAGTCGGCGGTCACGCCCGCGCATTCGCATCCGTTCACCGCCGGCGCCGACTTCTGCCTGGTGCACAACGGCTCGATCTCCAATCCGTGGCAGATCCGCCGCCGCCTGCGCCGCTTCGGCATCGAATTCGAAACCGACAACGACACCGAAGCGGCGTGCCGCTACCTGCAGTGGCGGATGAGCGAAGGCGCCACGATCGAGTCGGCGATCGCCGAGGCGTTTGAGGACCTGGACGGCTTCTTCACGCTGCTGATCGGCACCGCCGACCGGCTGGTGCTGGTGCGTGACGCGTTCGCCTGCAAGCCGGCGGTGGCGGCGGAGACCGACGACTATGTCGCCATCGGCTCGGAATTCCGCACGCTCGCGCATCTGCCGGGCATCGAGCACGCCAATCTGTTCGAGCCGGCGCCGGAGGAGATCTATTCGTGGAGCGTATAGCTCCCTGCCTGACCCTCGACCTCGCGGAGCGCTCGGTCACCGAGGCGAACCGCCGGCTGCATGCGCTCACCGGGCCCGCAACGGTCGAAATCCTGCATCCGCTCGGCCGCCACAACATCGCCTGCGGGCTGAACGCGCCGCTGGATGTGCACATTCGCGGCCACTCAGGCTACTTCACCGCCGGCATGAACCAGCACGCCCGGGTTACCGTCCACGGCAACGTCGGCTGGAGCGTGGCCGAAAACATGATGTCGGGAACGGTGCGGGTCCAGGGATTTGCCTCCGCGTGCGCCGGCGCGTCGGCTCACGGCGGCCTGCTGGTGATCGAGGGTGCCGCATCCTCACGGTGTGGGATCTCCCTCAAGGGCGGTGACATCGTCGTCGGCGGCAGCGTCGGCCACATGAGCGCCTTCATGGCTCAAGCCGGGCGCATCGTCGTCTGCGGCGATGCCGGTGCGGGACTCGGCGACTCGCTGTACGAAGCGGTGATCTACGTGCGCGGCCGCATCCATGGACTGGGTGCCGACGCCCGTGAGGAGCCGCTCGGTGAAGAGGACCGGCAAGCGCTCACCGAGCTGCTTCACCGCGCCGGCCGGGATGAGGATCCCGACTCGTTCAAGCGTGTCGGCTCCGCCAAGCAACTCTACCACTGGAGTCCGGACAGCGAGCGCCTTGCCGGGACGGCCGCTCCGGGACGGCCGCTAGACATGGCTGAACCACGGTACGGCGCCGAGCCGCGCTGGCCCGGCGAGGTGAGCCACCACTACGACGCGGCCACCCTGGACTACATCCAGCGCGCCGCCGAGACGGGGGTCTACGACATCCGCGGGCTCGGCGCCAAGCGGCGCGTGCCCAGCTTCGACGACCTGACGTTCCTGACCGCGTCGATGTCGCGTTACCCGCTGGAGGGGTACCGCGAGCGCTGCTCGACGGAGACCGTGCTGGGCACACGGCGGGCGGAGCGCCCGCTGACCCTGGCGACGCCGATCACCATCGCCGGCATGAGCTTCGGGTCGCTGTCTGCCAACGTGAAGGAGGCGCTGGGACGTGCCGCCACCGCCGTCGGCACGTCGACCACCACCGGCGACGGCGGCATGACCGTCGAGGAGCGCCGTTCCTCCAAGACGCTCGTCTACCAGTGCCTGCCGTCGCGGTACGGCTTCAACCCGGACGACCTGCGCCGCGCCGATGCCGTGGAGATCGTCATCGGTCAGGGCGCGAAACCCGGCGGCGGCGGCATGCTGTTGGGTCTCAAGGTCTCCGAACGGGTCGCCAGGATGCGGACGCTGCCGGCAGGGATCGATCAGCGCTCGGCGTGCCGGCACCCCGACTGGGTGGGACCGGACGATCTGGCGATCAAGATCGAGGAGCTGCGCGAGGTCACCGACAACCGGATACCGGTGTTCATCAAGATCGGCGCCACCCGCGTCCCGGACGACGTCAAGCTGTGCGTGAAGTCGGGCGCCGACGTGATCGTGCTCGACGGCATGCAGGGCGGCACCGCCGCCACCCAGCAGGTGTTCATCGAGCATGCCGGCATCCCGACCCTGGCGGGGGTGCGGCAGGCGGTGGAGGCGCTGGAGGAGGTCGATCCGGCGCGCGAGGTGCAGTTGGTGGTTTCCGGCGGCATCCGCTCCGGGGCGGACGTGGCCAAGGCGCTGGCGCTGGGAGCGGACGCGGTGTCGATCGGCCAGGCGGTGCTGATGGCGCTCGGCTGCAACAGTCCGAGCTACGTCCGCGCCGGCCGGCGGGTTGACGCCACCGACGACTACCGCCGCCTCGGTACCGCTCCGGGGCACTGCCACCAGTGCCAGACGGGGCTGTGCCCGGTGGGGGTGACCACGCAGGACCCGGAGCTCGAGCAGCGGCTGGATCCCGAGTGGGGCGCACGGCGGGTGAGCAACTATCTGGCGACACTGACCATGGAGCTTGCCACCCTTGCGCGCGCCTGCGGCAAGTCGGACGTCCACCACCTGGAGCGAGAGGACCTGGTCGCGCTGACGGTGGAGGCGGCGGCGATGGCCGGGGTGCCGCTGGCCGGCACCGACTGGATCCCCGGCCGGTAGCGGACGCGGCCCCCTCTCATCCAGCCCGGCCACGCCGCGGGCCTCGGCGTGGCCCGCGGCGGGCTGACGGATACGCAGTGACCTCCGTAGCAGCGCGCACACTTGCGTGGCCCCGTCGAGCAGACAGGTGCGCAACTCAAAGTGGTCGCTCACCGCCGCGATCAGGTCCTGGGCCTCGCGATAGGAGAAGCACGGCCCGAACGTCCGGTTGGGCGCGTCGAGCTCACAACCGCCGGGTCGAGTTGGACGCGGCGGCGAAGATCGACGGCTTTGCCGCCGTAGGTGATCTCAGCTGAGGCGTCGCGAAACAGATAGCAACCGCTGGTGCGCGGCAGGCCGTCGAGAACTACTCCTGGGGAGACGTCTCCTGCTCCGCGGATGGTTCCGAGGCTTGCGGCGCTTCGGGCGCTTCGGCGGCTTCGGGGGCTTCGGCGGCTACAGCGGCTTCGGGGGCTACAGCGGCCTTGGGCTTCGGGCCCGGCTTGCGTCCGCGTCTCTTGATCACGGGCTTTGTTCCGGCCTTCGCCGCCTTGTTGGCCTTGTCGAATTCGACTTTGCTGCAACGCTGTAGCTGTAGCGTGCGGTCCTGTCCGCGAGCCTTGCGGATCTTGATGTACTTCTTGGACTTGCCAGACGCTTCCAGGAGCGCGTCACGGCCCTCGTTGATGTCCTCTTTCGCCGAGAACTTCAGGAAGCCTACCTGCTTGTCAGGCAGGCGGTCGATGAAGCGGCGGTACTGCGCGATCACCTTTGGCGGTATGCCGGCCGCCTCCTTGGCGTCACCGGGAATGATGAGCTTCGGCACAATTACACCTCGTGTGGATGGATCTTGGGTTCATCACACTGAACCCAAGCAAGAGTATAGCACGTCCGTATCGATATGAAAAGTTGCCGCAGCGGCAACGAAACGTCACTCCACGGTGACGCTCTTGGCCAGGTTGCGCGGCCGGTCGACGTCGTGACCGCGCAGCAGGGCGGCGTGGTAGGCGATCAGCTGCAGGGGCACGGTTGTCACGAGCGGTGACAGTGCCGGCAGCACCGGCGGAACAAAAATCACGTCATCGGCGACCGACGCCAGCTCGCGATCGCCGTCGGTGGCGATCGCAATCACGTGCCCCCCACGGGCTCGCACCTCCTCGATGTTGGCGATGACCTTGTCCGTGGTGTGGTCGCGCGGAGCTACGACTACCACCGGCATGCCGCGATCGATGAGCGCCAGCGGGCCGTGCTTCATTTCCGCGGCAGGTATGCCTTCCGCGTGGATGTAGCTGAGCTCCTTCAGCTTCAGGGCACCTTCCAGGGCGACCGGAAAGTTGACGCCCCGCCCCAGATAGAGCCAGTTCTGCCGGTCTATGTGCCGCGCGACCAGGTCTTGGATTGCGTCGTCCAGCCGCAGAACCGACTCGATCGCCTGCGGGCTTGACCGCAGGCCACGCAGGAGCTCAGCGGACCGTTCCGCCGACAGGTGGCGTTGTCGGCCCAGGCGAGCGGAGATCAGGGCCAGCACCGCCACTTGCGAGGTGAACGCCTTGGTAGAGGCCACGCCGATTTCCGGTCCGGCGTGCAGATAAATCCCTGCCTGCGTCTCGCGCGCGAGCGTCGACCCGACCACGTTGACGACGCCCAGCACGGTCGCCCCCTTGGCGCGCATCTCGGTCATCGCGGCGATGGTGTCCGCGGTCTCTCCCGATTGGCTGATGAACAACGCCACCGTTCCCTCTTCGACGATCGCATTGCGATAGCGCAGTTCGCTGGAGTATTCGACATCGGTCGGCACGCGGGCAATGTCCTCGATCAGGTATTTGCCGACCAGGCCGGCGTGCCACGCGGTGCCGCAGCCGGCGATCACGATGCGCCGCAGATGGGCGGAAGAGCTGTCCACGCCGCCCAGACCGCCGAGGTTTACCTCGGTGCCACTTGGGTCGATGCGCCCGCGCAGCGTATTGCGGAGCGCCTCCGGCTGCTCGTGAATTTCCTTGAGCATGAAGTGCGGGTAGCCGCCGCGTTCGATCTGCTCGAGCGAAATCTCCAGGAGGTCCACCGTCTTGCGCAGCGGAACGGCATCGATCGTGCTGGCGTGCAACTCATGGCCGTCGACGGTTACGATTTCATTGTCATTCAGGTAGACGACGCGGCTGGTATGCTCGACGATCGCCGCCCCGTCGGACGAGATCAGGTGCTCGCCGTCCCCGATGCCGATGAGCAGCGGGCTGCCGCGGCGGGCGGCTATGAGCCGTCCCGGATGCTGCGCGCAGGCGACGGCGATCCCGAACGTGCCCTGCACCTCGCGCAGTGCGCCGCACACGGCCGTCAACAGCGCTTCGTGGCCCGTGCCGTTGCCGTCTTCGTACAGGAAGCCGATCAACTGCACCAGCGCTTCGGTGTCGGTGTCGCTGGAGAACTTAACGCCTTTTGTGGAAAGGTATTGGCGGATCGATCGATGGTTCTCGATGATGCCGTTGTGCACCAGGGCGATCCTCCCCGACGCGTCGGTATGCGGATGCGCGTTGCGCTCGCTGGGCGCGCCGTGGGTCGCCCAGCGGGTATGAGCTATGCCGCAGGTGGCCGTAACGCCGCCGTCGGGCACCGACCCGACGCGAGCCCGGAGCTTCCGAACCGGTCCGACGGCGCGCGAGATTGCCAGCCGTCCCTCGGTGACCAGCGCCACTCCCGCGGAGTCGTAACCTCGGTACTCCAGACGACCGAGACCGGTGAGGAGCGGCTCGAGGGCGGGTTTCGGCCCGGTATATCCGACGATTCCGCACATGGTCGGCGGCTCAGATCGAAGCGATCAGACCGCCGTCCACCAGCAAGGCAGCGCCGGTCACCCACTGCGCCTCGTCGGAGGCGAAGAAGACCGCGGCATGCGCGATGTCTTCGGGTCTTCCGAGTCGGGGCAAGGCGGTCTTCTCGCGCACCGCGTCGATCTGCTGCGGGGTCAGGTAGTCCTGGATCGGCGTCTCGATGTAGCCCGGGCAGATGGCGTTGACGGTGATCTCATCCGGGCCCAACGTCAGGGCAGCGTCGCGTGTCATGTTCACCAGACCCGCCTTTGACGACGCGTAGGACGGTCCGGAGCTGCCGCCGAAGGCGTGTACCGAAGCGATGTTGATCACCCGGCCATTTGCCGACGCGCGCAAGTACGGAACGGCGCACCGCGTGGCGATGAACGGGGCGCGCAGATTGATACCGATCACTTGCTCCCACTCTTCGTCGGTTTGTTCGTCCACCGTGCTGACGACGCCGATGCCGGCATTGTTGACCAGGATGTCCAGCCCTCCGAATCGGTCGGCCGCAAAGGAAACCATGCGTTCTATCTGCTTCGGTGAGGAGACGTCGGTCGCGACGAACCCGGCCGTGCCGCCGTCGGCGTTGATCTGGTCGGCGGTCGGCGGACGCGGCTCGGTCTCGTGGTATTTGCCGCGCCGCGGTTCCTCCTGCACGTCGGCCACCACCACGCTGGCGCCTTCGCCGGCGAGGGCGATCGCGATCCCGCGGCCGATCCCGGAGCTCCCCCCGGTCACGATTGCCACACGGCCGTCAAGTCTGCCCATGAGTCCCCTCCGCAAACAGTTCCAGATTCATATCGACGTCGCCCGAAGTCGCCGCAAGAACGCATGCGGGGCCCTCGGCATCGGCGTGGTTGACGGTACGAGCAACCGGTTGGGAGGTCATGCCTCCTGCCGGGTACGGACGCAACAACGCACGCAGTTCGGAGCCGCTTCGCGACGGGTCCAGCCATCGATCATAGCGATTCGGGGGGATGATAACCGGCATGCGGTCGTGCAGCGAGCTCACCAGTTCGTTCGGCTCGGTGGTGATGATCGTAAAGGTGGCGAGCTCGCTGCCGTCGCGTTCGATATGCCGTTCGTAGAGACCGGCGTATGCGAAAGGAACGCCGTCACAGAGCCGGATCCAACGCGGGGTGCGCTCGCGTCCGCCCCACTCGTAGAAACCGTCGCTGGGGATCAGGCACCGACGTCTGGCAAAACCGTCGCGGAACGCTGACCGCGTCTCCAGCGTCTCGGCGCGGGCGTTGATCAGCCGGCTGGCGATGCTGCGATCTCCCGCCCACGCGGGCACGAGTCCCCATCTGAGCGAATCGAGCACGCGCTGGTCACGGTCCATCAGGATGGCGGCCGACGGCTGTGTCGGCGCGATGTTGTAGCGAGGCCGGATCGCGCGAACCCTGGCGTGCGCGTCGTACAACGCCGCCAGAGCGGCCGCGTCGAGATCTGTGGTAAGCGTAAAGCGGCCGCACACCCGCGTTACAGCTCCGTCACCAGTTCGCGCTCTTTCTGCAGTACGTCGTGCATGCCGCCTTCCCGCAGACTGGTGGCGGACACGACGGTCAACCGAGCCCTTTTGCGGAGTTCGGGGACATCGATGGCCCCGCAACTGCACATCGTCGCCTTGACCTTGGCAAGCGTCTGTTTGAGGTTGGAGCTGAGCGATCCGGCGTACGGGACGTAGCCGTCCACCCCTTCCTCGAAGGGCAGTTGACCGCCGACCGCGTCGTAGCGCGCCCAGTTCTGGGCCCTGTTGGTGCCTTCTCCCCAGTATTCCTTCACGACGTTGGTGCCAAGACGAATCTGTCGTCCGGGGCTCTCGTCGAAACGCGCAAAGTAGCGCCCCATCATCACGAAGTCGGCGCCCATCGCCAGCGCCAGGACGATGTGGTAGTCGAAGACGATGCCGCCGTCCGAACAGATGGGAACGTAGCGCCCGGTCTCGTCCGCGTAGCGGTCCCGCGCCGCGGCCACATCCAGCACGGCGGTCGCCTGTCCCCTGCCGATCCCCTTCTGCTCGCGGGTTATGCAGATCGAGCCGCCGCCGATGCCCACCTTCACGAAGTCGGCGCCGGCGTCGGCCAGGTAGCGGAAACCATCGGGCTCCACCACGTTGCCGGCGCCGATCTTCACGCGGCCGCCGTAGCGGTCGTGCACGAAGCCCAGGCACTCCGCCTGCCACTCATTGAATCCGTCTGAAGAGTCGATGCACAGCACGGATGCCCCCGCCTCGACCAGCGGCGGCACCCGGTCGCGGTAGTCGTGCGAGGATACGCCGGCGCCGACGATCAGGCGCTTCTCCTCGTCGACCAGCTCATCCGGGTTTTCCCGGTGATCGTCGTAGTCCTTGCGAAACACCATATGGCGCAGCTGTCGCCGGTCGTCGATGATCGGCAGACAGCTCAGGCCCTGCTCCCAGATCAGGTCGTTCGCGGCGTTCAGGGCGATCCCGTCATGTCCCACCACCAGGCGGTCGAAAGGGGTCATGAGGGTGTCGACGCGAGTGTCCGGCTCCTGTTTGTGCACTCGGTAGTCGCGGCTGGTGAGGATACCGAGCAACCGCCCGTCCGGTCGTCCGTCCGCCGTCACGGCCATGGTGGTATGCCCGGTCCGGCCGGCGAGATCGACCACGTCGCGCAACGTCGCGTCGGGCTTCAGGTTGGAGTCGGATACCACGAAACCGGCCTTGAACTTCTTCACCCGCCGCACCATCTCGACCTGGTGGTCGATCGGCTGTGACCCGAAGATGAAGGAAATGCCGCCGAAGCGTGCCAGTGCCACCGCCATGCGGTCGTCCGAAACCGTCTGCATGACCGCGGAGGCGAGCGGGATGTTCAGATAGATCGGAGCCGCTTCGCCAACCCGGTGGCTGACCAGCGGTGTCTGCAACCGCACGTTGGCGGGGACGTTCTCCTTGCGCGTGAGGTTCGGCAGCAGCAGATACTCGCTGAATGTTCGCGATGTCTCGTCGATGACGACCGCCACTCGTACCTCCCGTCCCCTACACTGGCGGCAGCCGGTCGGTGCCGGGCGGCACGAGGTCCGTGCCGGGCGGCAGGCGATCGGTGCCGGGCGGCAGGCGATCGGTGCCGAGTGCGGGACGCAATGGCTCGGGCACCGTCAGGCTGCCGTCCGGGTTCTGGTGGGTCTCCAGCAGCGCGGGCAACAGGCGGCTGGTCGCCAGACCGGAAGCGTTCAGGGTATGGACGAAGCGGGTGCCGCCGGAGCAGCGCACCCGCGTGTTGGCTCGGCGCGTCTGGTAGTCGCGGGCGTTCGACGCGGAGCTCACTTCCTCATAGCTGCCGGTGCTGGGCAGGTAGACCTCGAGATCCAGCGTGCGCGCCATCGCTGAGGAGGCGTCACGGGCCGCCAGCTTGGTAACCCGGTAGTGAATCCCCAGGCCCTGGACCAGCCGCTCCGCCCGCCCGATCATGTCCTCCAGGGCAGCCTCCGAGCAGTCCGGCATCACGAACTGGAATAGCTCGACCTTGTTGAACTGGTGGCCGCGCAGGGTGCCGCGGTCGTGTGTGCGGTAGGATCCCGCCTCGCGCCGGTAGCACGGCGTGTAGGCGACGTACCGCTTCGGCAGCTCGGACTCCTCGAGGATCTCGTCGGCGTGCAGGCTGGCCAGCGCGGTCTCTGCGGTCGGCAGCAGAAACGGCGCCGCGTCGCGGTCCCCGCCATCCCGCAGGAAGTAGACGTCATCGACGCCGAAGCGGGGAAACTGTCCCGCATTGAAGCCACACCGGTAGCTCAGCAAGTGGGGCGGCAGGATCAGCTCGAAGCCGTCGGCCAGGTGCGTGTCGATGAAGTAGTTCAGCAGCGCCCACTCCAGGCGCGCCCCCCATCCGCGGTACACCCAGAATCCGTGCCCCGCCAGCTTGGTGCCACGCTCGTAATCGACTAGGCCGAGCGTGCTGGCGAACGCGACATGGTCCATACCGGGGGCGCAGTCCGCGGGTCGTTCGCCCCACTCGCGGAGCACTTGGTTTGCCTCCTTGCCGCCGGGCGGAACGTCGTCGTCCGGCAGGTTGGGCAGGTTGACCAGCAGCTCGTCAAGGTCCTGCGTGACCTGGGCGAGCTGCGCTTCCAGCTCCTTGATCCTGGTGCCCACCGTGCGCATCTCGGCGATGAGATCCGTGGCGTCCTCTCCTGCCTGCTTGATGCGGGGCACCTCTCGCGATGCGTCGTTGCGGCGCGCCTTGAGCTGCTCGACGGCGGCGAGCAATTCACGCTTGGCGGCATCCAGGGTCAGAATCGGTTGCAGGTCCACGGTGTCGAGCCGCTTGCCGAGCGCTGCGCGAACCGCGTCCGGGGAGTCCCGGATCAGGGCGATGTCAATCACTTGGGGCCTATCACGTGTGGTCGGAACGTAGCATGCAGAACCGCCGCCGCACATCGGCCAGCCGTTCCCGCCATCGCGCCGGCGTCTGGATGCTTCCGGAGAATCGGAGTCCGGCGGCCGCCTGCCGCAGGAGTGCCCGGCGGGTCTCTCCGTCGGCGACCCGTTCGCGCAATTCCCGGCGGAGCGTGCCCAAGTCGTCGAGGAACGCCACCAGATCGGAATCGTCGATCACCCGTTCCAGCTCGCGGCGCAGCAGGCCGGCGACCGAGGGACTGGCGTTGCTGGTCGCGATGGCGATACGGAGGTGTCCGCGGCTGACCACGGCCGGCATCCCCAGATCGGAGCGGTCCGGCTGATCGTAGGTGGACAGCAGGACCCGTTCCCGTCGCGCCCAGGCCACGACCGCGGGATGGGCGGGGTTGCCGGCGGCGAGCGTATTGACGACCAGCCGGGGCCCTCGCAGATCGGCTGGCTGCACGGTCCTGCCGTGCAGGACAAGCCGGCCGGCTGCAGCCCAATCCTGGAGCTGCGGCTCCACGGTGGGGCTGACCACCGTGACCCGAGCCTGGGCGTCGAGCAGCCGTTGCGTCTTGTCCAGCGCTTCGCTCTCGCCGCCGATGACGAGCACCGGCTGACCCACCAGGTCCAACCCGATCGGGAACAGCGGTCGCAGGGTCGCAGTCATGCCGATACGTTGGCCGCAGGGACGGCACGGTACAAGTCCGCTGTGATAATCTGCGGACGTGATCGAACTGCCTGCAGCCGACCGCTGCCGCTACGACCTCGCGTCCCTGGGCGAGGTGCTCTGGCGGCTTGACCCGCGCGACGTTCCGCTGGCCCGCGTGCGCGATTCGGTGCGCGTCTTTCAGGGGGGAGGTGAGACCAACGTCGCCTGCGGGATTTCGGCAACGTTCGGTCTGCGTGCGGCCGTTCTGACGGCGCTGGTGGCCGACGACATCGGCCGGAACATCGCCAACCAGCTTGCGGAGCTGGGGGTCGACACCAGCCGCATCATCTGGTGGGACAACGCACGCTCCGGAGGAGCGCACAGCACCGACGCCAAGGGCACGGTGCACAACGGCATATCGGTCACCTTTGCCGGCAAGGGCGTGCTTCCGTCGGAAACGCTCTACTACCGCTCCCACACCGCGGCCGCGCTGCTCACGCCGGGTGACTTCGACCTGCACGGCCTGTTCGCCGGCGAGGGGGTGCGGGTGTTCAACACCGGCGGCATCTTCACCCTGATCGGCGAGCACACCGCCGACACCGCGATCGCCGCGGCGCAGGCGGCTAGAGCGGCGGGTACGTTCGTCGCCGCGGATCTGAACTACCGCTCGAAGGTGGAGCCCGACCGGCAACGCGCCCGCCGGATCAACCGGCGCCTGATCCCCAGCATCGACTTTCTGGTCGGCAACGACTCGGACCTCAGCGACGCCCTCGGCTACCACACGCCCGACGGCGACGATCGCTTCGAGCCGTGGCTGGAGCGCTACCGGGCAACCATCGAACGGGTAGCGGCCGATTTTCCGGGCCTGCGTCTGATCGGCACGCAGTGGCGCGGTGCGCACGACGCCGACGTGGTGAGTTGGGGTGCCGTGCTGTACGAGACCGGGACACGCCGCTGGTACCTGGCGCCGGTTCGCGAGCGCATGCACATAGCCGACCGCACCGGCGGGGGGGATTCCTTCACGGCCGGCGTCCTCAGCGCGTTGCTGCAGGGGCATGACCTGCAACAGGCGGTCGAGTGGGGGGCCGCGCACGGCATCCTGGTGCAGTCGACGCCCGGCGACACCACCATGGTTCTGCAGAAACAGGTGATCGCCGAGGCGGAGCGCGTCCGCCGGGGCGGCGGGGTCAAGGCGGCTCGGTGAGCCGGCGATGCGGGCGAGCCTGATGACGCGCGCCCAGCCATCGACGAGTTTGTCCGGTCGCCGAGAAAACCCGTAGTATGGTCACGATGGGCGAGCAACGGAGCCGCGGGCGACGGTCTTGGGGCGATGTTGCGCCGGCCCTCATGGAGCGCCGCAGTGCCTGAAAAACAGAAGGCCTACATCTTCCATGTCCTGATGAAGGATGGCGAGTCGCTGCTGCTCGATCCGTTCCGCGGCGTGGAGCGTCTGGGGAGCACGCTTGCGGAACGCACCGTGGAAGGTCGCTTCGGCGCGGAGCCCCGTGTCGAGGTGCTCACCATGTTCCGCAACGAGCTGTACCGGACGGTCGACGACGCCGTCCGCCGCTGGTTGTCGGAGAAGCGGTTCATACCGCGGTTTCTGGCCTCCGCCGGGGTGTTCGTACTGGCGATGTTCGTAATGGCCTACGTCCTGCGCGGGGGGTTGCCGATCCCGGTGGTCGACGAGCTGGCGATCTCGCTGGCGGCCAGTGTCGGCGCATACCTGGCGATCGGCCGGAAGGAGCTGGCCTCCGAGATGGCGACCAAGAAGCGCGTCGGCCTCAAGAATGCGATCGACCGCATCACCTTCGTGCCCAGCCAGTTGCTCCTCCGCGTCGAGGAGTCGTTGCGCCGGTACGAGTCCGAGAACCTGGAAGAGGTGGTATCGGAGATACTCGATCCCGCCGACGAGCCGCTGGATGAGCCGGAGCGGGCCGAGGCGGTCGAGTTCGTGAAGCTGCTGGAGGATCAATTCAAGTTTGCCCGCTTGCGCAAGGGAGAGCGGGAGCTGAAGAACTTCATGAGCGACCGCGGCGCCGAGCGCAGCACCAACCTGCGCCGATGGGCGGAGTCGCAGCGTCTCGATTTCCCGCTCTACGCGGTATACAAACGCTTCAAGCGCACGGTCGAGCGGGTGCGCTGAAGCACCAGTGTCGTCGGGGCAACGTGCGCACCGTCAGGGTGCTTTCGGTCGTGCTGATGCTCGCTGCCGGCCGGGCTGGCGCGTTGCAGCCGCTCGACCTGACGCTTGCCCTGGCCGGGTCGGCGCTCACGGGCGGCGGCCTGCTGGTCGCCAACCGGGTGCCGCCGGTGACCGAGGAGCAGCGGCTCCAGCTCCGGATCCAAGATCTGCCGCCTATCGACCGCGCGCTGGTGTTTCCGGACCACCCCCTCATCGGCGGCATCAGCGATTTGGTCGCCTACGGTCAGGTGCTCGTGCCGATCGGGGCCGCGGCGTTCGGGCTGCAGCGCCGGGACGCGCAGGATCTGCTTGCCCGGCACTACCAGGTGCTGACGATCACCTACGGCAGCGCGTATCTGCTCAAGGCGGCCGTCCGGCGGGCGCGTCCGTACCTCTACGATCCGGACGTGTCCCCCCATCGCGCAGCGGACCCGGCGGGAGCCAACTCGTTTCCGTCCAGCCACGTCGCCATCGCCTTCGCCAGCGCCGCGTTTATCAGCACCGTCGCCGATCAGTACTGGGACGAACGCTACACGACGCTGCTCACCGTCGGTTCCTACGCCACGGCGACCATGGCGGCCATCTTGCGCATCGCCGCGGGGCGCCACTTCGTGAGCGACGTGCTGGCGGGCGCATTGCTCGGAATCGTCGTGGGATGGGGCGTGCCGACCGCGCACGCGTATTCCGCCCGCTGAGGTGAGCGCAGCCCGTCTCTTCGCGCGCGCGGCGCTGATCGTCCTGCTGCTCGCCGCCCTGGTCGCCTGCCGGGGCGACGGGCCGGAGACCGTCACGCTGGAGGTGGGGGCCGATCGATTCACGGTCTGGGTCGCGCGTACCGGCGATCAGCGCGAGCGCGGGCTCATGTATCGGAGCGAGCTCGGCGCGCGGCAGGGCATGCTGTTCGTGTTCGAGGACGATCGGGTGCGGGGGTTCTGGATGAGGAACACGCCGCTGCCCCTGTCCATCGCGTTCCTGTCCGTCGACGGCAGAATCCTGCAGATCGAGCCCCTGACCCCGTTTTCGGAGCTGGTCGTGCGTTCCCGCCACCCTGCGCGTTACGCGCTGGAGGTGAACGCTGGCGCCTTCGCGGAGGTCGGCGCCGGTGTCGGTGACCTGATCGGGTTCCCTCGGAATTGGCACTGAACGGCTGACGGGACCGGAGCCGGGACGGGCTCCGGGATCAGAACGGGATGTCTTCCTCTTCGCCCGTCGCGGGGCGGCTCGCGTCGTCTTCTGCGAAAGGCTTCAGTTCCGGCGTGCCGTTGGTCAGCTCGGGCTCGTTGATCATGATGTCGATGCGCCGCTCGATCCTGGCGAGTTCGGCGCCGAGATCGCGGGCCAGCTTCATGCCGCGCTCGAACAGCTCGACGGCCTCCGCCAGCGGGACCTCTCCGTCCTTGAGCCGTTCCGCCAGCGCTTCCAACTCCTGAAGGCGCTCCTCGAAGCTGGGTCCGTCAGCGTCGTCCGGCGAGCGTTCGGGCCGAGCGCCGGCCGGAGGACGGGCTTCCCCGCTAACCATCGGGCGTTCCGGCGGCCCGCTCGGTGTCGGTAACGGTAGCGCCGAGCCGGCCGCGGTGCAGGCGCACCCGTAGCGGGTCCCCCGGGCCGACCTGCGCGGCATCGGTGACCGCGGTGCCGTCCGCGTCGGTCACCAGCGCGTACCCACGCGCCAGGATATCCAGCGGCGATCGGGAGCGGATGGCGTCGGCGGAAAGCAGCATCCGGTGACGGTAGTCCAGCAGCCGCGATTCGATGGCGCGCGTGGCCGCCGCGACCGCGTCGTCCAGCCGCTGCGTGGCCGGCGCGAGCGCCAGGCGGAGGCTGCGCTCCAGCCCGGCCGGCTGAAACCGCTCCAGCGCGAAGCGGACGCGCTCACGACGCCGGTCCAGGCTGGTGCGCATCGACCCGGCGGCGGCGCGCAGGCGGCGCAGCAGATCGGTGCGTTCGCTGGATACCAGCTCGGCCGCGGCCGACGGGGTAGGGGCGCGCACGTCGGCGGCGAGGTCCGCGAGCGACGTGTCGGTCTGGTGGCCGACCGCGCTCACCACGGGCAACTCGGAGCGGACGATGGCTTCCACCACCGCTTCGTCGGAGAACGGCAGCAGGTCCTCCAGCGAGCCGCCGCCGCGCGCCAGGATGACCACGTCGCCCATGCGGTGCCGGCCGGCGGTCCGCAGCCTGGACGCGATCAGGCCAGCGGCTCCGGCTCCCTGTACCTGCGCCGGAAGGATCACCAGATCGATGCCGGCGTGCCGCCGGCGCAGGACGTCCAGGATGTCGCGCAAGGCCGCTCCGGTCGGCGAGGTGATCACTACCACGCGTTGTGGCACCCGTGGAATCGGCCGCTTGCGTTCCAGGTCGAAGCAGCCGCGCGCGGCCAGTCGGCGCTTGCGCTCCTCCAGCAACGCCAGCAGATCGCCCATGCCGGCCTGCTGCACCGATTGCACCACCATCTGATACGTGCCGCGCTGCTCGTACACGTCGATCGCGCCGCGCGCGCGGATCAGCATGCCGTCGTGCGGGACGAAGTCCGCCCGGGCGAGCTGGGTGCGGAACAGCGCGGCCTGCAGCAGCGCGCGGCGGTCCTTCAGGCTGAAGTAGAGATGACCGCTGGCCGCCCGGTGCGCATTGGACACCTCGCCTTCGACGGTGATGTCGGGAAAGGCGCCGCCGAGCATGCCTCTGACCCGCCGGGTGATCTCGGAGACCGAGTAGAGCTGACCGCGCCCGAGCACGCCGGCAAGGGTAGTGGTGCCCGCCCGCTTGCGCAACGCGGCACCCGCCCCGCCACCAGCCGGCTGGTATGCATCCGGAGCGCCGGACTGCCGATACATGAAACGAGTGATGCGCTCTTCACGGGGTCCGCTTGTCCTGGTGTTGACGGCTGTCCTGATCTGCGGAGCGGTCTGGACGGGCGCCGAGACCGTCGACCTGATGGATCTGCGCCGCCAGACCGGTGCCACGCTCGAGTGGGACCCGTGGTCGCAGATGGGCATCCTGAGCAACCGCGGCATCACGGTCGCGTTCCGCGTGGGCCTGCCGTGGGCGGTGGTCGACTACGATGAGCGCCTGGACATCGGCCCGGTCACGCGGGTCAGCGCCTCCATTCGCTTCACCGATGACGGCGCCGAGAGCATCGCCGCGCTGCTGGACCCGCCGCGCCCCGAAGGCACGGCACCACGGGTGGCGGCGATCATGATCGATCCCGGCCACGGTGGTAAGCACCCCGGCGCCGTCCGCGAGTACGAGTTCGACGGCCGACGGGTTGTATTGCTCGAGAAGGACATCGTGCTGGACATCAGCAAGCGCCTGTACGCGATGCTGACCCAGGAGTTTCCGGACAAGCGGGTTCTGATGACCCGCGACGAGGATGTCTTCGTCAAGCTGGAGGACCGGCCGGCGATGGCGAACGAAGCCCTCGACCTCCTCCCGGATGATGCCGACATCATGCTGTTCGTCTCGATCCACGCGAACACCGCGGCGTTCCGCACGCAGCCCAGCGGATTCGAGGTCTGGGTGCTGCCCAAGCAACACGAACGGGAGGTGCTTGCCGCCGAAACGGCGTCGAGCAACGACGGCGACACCCAGCCGATCCTCAACGCGATGCTGGACGAACAGATCGGCCGCGAGACCGTCGTGCTGGCGAACGAGATCCTGGACGGCCTCGATGCCCGTGTGGGAGACCGGTCGCGGAATCGAGGTTTGCGAGAGGAGTTGTGGGCGGTCGTGCGCCACGCCCGCATGCCGGCGGTGCTGGTGGAGGTGGGTTTTGTCTCCAACCCCACCGAGGCGCGGCGACTGACGCAGCCGGCGTACTTGAACGACCTGGCACGAGGTGTCTACGATGGCGTCAGCGGATTCATCACGTGGTTCGAGTCGTCGTCGCCGGGTTCGGCCCAGTAAGCGCAGGACGCGGATCGAGCGGCCCACAGGGAACCCCTGACGGTGGCCGTCGTTGAGTGTCAGCCTGCACCGGTGGATGGCTCTGGCCGGCGTGTCCCTGAGCTTCGCTGTCTCCGCCGTGGCGCTGTTCGGCGGGGAGCGGCCGGTCGCGGGCGTGCTGTTCTTCGGCGGCGCCGGCGATGAACTGGTCGGAGAGGCCCGCTCCCTGCCGCGGCGTGCCGGCCGGTCCGAACAGCTCCGGCTGCTGGTCGACGAATTGATCCTGGGTCCCCGCGCTCGCGGGCACGCGGCGGTCCTGCCCCGGTCCACCGAGGTGCGCGGTCTCATGCTCGGCAGCGACACGTTGTACCTCGACCTGAACGCCGCGGCGCTGCTCGACAGGTCGGGCGCCGGCTTGCAGGGCGCCGATCGCCTGCACGCGCTGGCAACCACCCTGCTGTTCAACGCTCCCTGGCTGCGGCAGGTGTGGCTATTCGTGGATGGACAGATGCCGGACTACGAGGTAGCTCGGATGGGCTGGGAGCGCGCGTGCTGCTGAGCAGCGGCCAGCCCGGCGGCTACGTCATCCACCATCAGCCCGAGCTGACCACCCCGGAGCGGGCCCGCACCGTCGGCCGCGCACGCCTGCGATGCCCGAAGCCGGTGACGGCCGGTTCGCCGATCACGGCGGAATTCGACCTCACGGTGGGCGACGGCGGCCTGCCGGCCGGTGGCCGGATCGCGATCGCCTGGCGCTGGCCGCTCGACTTCGGCGACCTGCAGGTGACCGATCCGGAAGCCTCCGAGTATCTGACCGCTCGGGTCACCTCACCCGGTGCGGAGATCGAGACCCCGTATCAGATCGAGGTCCGATATCAGATCGAGGTCCGATATCACTGCGTGAGCCGGTTCAACCCGTGGAACCACGCGATCGAGGTAACGGTGTCCCGTGGCTCGGTGCCGCCGAACGGCACGGTACTGGTCACCTGCTCGCGCTGGCAGGCTCCCACCTGCTCGACCATGGCCGCCCGCTTCCTGGTCGCCGTGCAGGAGCGGGAGGGAGTCGATTGGCAGCAGATGGTCGACCCCGCGCCGATCGCGGTGCGTCCGGGACCGCCCGCCATGCTCAGCCTGGTCGCCCCTTCTGACGCTGCCGTCGGCCGGGAGACGCTGGTGGTGGTTCGCGGCACCGATCGCCTGGGCAATCCTTCCGCCCTGCCGGAGCCTCCACAGCTCGAGGTTTCCGCGGAGGGGCCGGCAAACACGGTCGGACCGGCCAGGCCGACGGTGTTTGCCGGCGCGTGGCGCGTGCCGGTCCGGTTCGACGAACCGGGCCGGGCGGTGCTGCGCGTGCGTGCGGGCGCGTTGGGCGCCAGGGGCAATCCGATCAGGGTGCACGACTCCATGCCGTCGCAGCGGCTGCTCTGGGGCGACCTGCATGCCGGGCAGGGCGATACCGGCTGCGGCCTGGACTCCCTGGACCATCACTTCGCGTTCGCCCGCGACGTGGCCGGCCTGCAGTTCGCCAGTCAGCAGGCCAACGATCACTACGTGAGCACGGAGCGCTGGCAGGAGGTGCAGCGGATTACGGAGCGGTGGCGTGAGGATGGACGGTTCGTGGCGTTCCTGGGTTGCGAATGGAGCGCGCTGACCGTCGACGGTGGCGACCGCAACCTGATCTTTCGCGACCGGCGCGCCGAGCTGCCGCGCTCGGGGCGGTTCTTCACCGACCGGCCTGCCGACCCCACGCCGGATGCCGCGCAGGCGGAAGATCTGCATCGCGTTCTTGCCGGCCGGGAGGTGCTCCTCAACCTCCACGCGGGCGGGAGGCCGACCGACCTCGATCGCCATGCCCCGGAGCTGGAACCGCTATTCGAGGTGCACTCCACCCACGGCACCTCCGACTGGTTCGTGTTGGAGGCGATCCGTCGTGGGTACCGGGTCGGGGTGACCGCGGGAACCGACGGCGTGATGGGGCGCCCGGGCGCCTGTCATCCGGGACGGCGATTGGCGCGCAACTGCCGGAGCGGCGTGACCGGTCTGTACGCCGCGGACGCCACGCACCAGGCGATCTGGGAGGCCTTCCAGGCCCGGCGATGCTACGGCACGACCGGCGAGCGCATCCGGCTGTCGGTCCACATCGGCGGTACGCCGATGGGCGGCGCACGGCAACTCGGCGCCGGGGAGTCGATCGTCGTGCAGGTGGCGGTCGACGGCACCGCGGCGATCGAGACCATCGAGCTCCTGCGCGGCACCGAGGTGGTGGCCACAGCGCAGGTGGCGCCAGTCGATCGTGAGCGCCTGCGCATCCTCTGGGGCGGCACGCAGGCATGCGGTACCGCCCGCGATCAGCGCGTCGTCTGGGATGGCGTGCTCACCGTGGACGGCGCCGATATCGATCGAGCCGATCCGGTTCGGTTCGAAAGCCCGTACGACCGGCTGCGGCAGGACGGCCGCTCGTTGTGCTGGCGCTCCGCTACCGCGGGGGGCCATGCAGGCGTCGTTGTGTCGTTCAGAGGCGGCCGGCCTGTCCGGTGCCGCTTTCAGAGCGCGCGGGTGACGTTCGGTTTCGCGGTCGAGGCGGTGCTCGCAAGTCCCACGCGGGTGCCGGCCGGCGGGCACGGCTGCCAGGTTGAGGTCGGACCGGCGCCGATTCCCGACGGACCGGCGGAGGCGCGGGTCGAGCTGACCGATGTCAGCCCCCCGGCCGGCACGGCACCGGTGCCGTACTGGGTGCGCGTCACGCAGGTCGATCGCTCGCGTGCGTGGAGCAGCCCCATCACCGTCACTCGCCGGGACGGGTAGCGGCCAGCTCGGCCACCCACCGGGACGTGCGCAGGAAGCGCTCCGCGAACGCGCCCAGCAGCGCCGAGGAGATCGTGCCGATGGCGAAGAACGCCGGCGCGATCAGCCACGCGCTCGGCCCGAAGGCCACGTAGCGGGCGGCGGCGACCTGCGCGGCGTTGCTGGCAAGCCCGCCCAGCACGCTGACCCCGATCAGTGACAGCGGGCCGCCCAGCACGCGCCAGGCAAGCAGCATGACCGCGGCGCTGGCGATGGAGCCCGCGGCGGAGAACAGCACCACGTAAGAGAACAGGGTCCCCTGCACGAAGCCCTGGCCGACGATCTTCAGCGCCACCACCAGCGCCACCGACCGGGTGTCCAGGCGCGCGATGGCGATCAGCACCGGCAGGTTGGCCAGGCCGAGCCGCACGAACGGCACCGGCTTGGGGATCGCGAACTCGATCGACGCCAGGAACAGGGCCGTCGCGGCCAGCAGGGCGACCGTGTCGTGGTCGGCCCGTTGACGGGGCAGGTCAGTAGCTGCGCGCATCGATGTCGCTCCGCTGACCGGACTCGATCGACACGAAGACGCGATTGGGCAGGCAGGCGATCCAGCGGCCGGCGCGCTCGACGTGGCCGGTGCGGACGCAAATCTGGTTGTCGCACGGCGAGGAGACCACCCGCGCGCCGCCGTCTCCGATCCGAATCACGGTCTCGCCCAGTGGACCGTTGACGGCGACCGTCTCCTCCACGGAGGTGGCGAACAGGTATTCAACCTGCGGAGCGGTGATGTGTACCGTGGTGCGTCCGGCGCCACCGCCGTAGACGGCCGTCGAGATCACGACCACCAGCGCCGTCGCGAAGGCGACGGTCACGTAGTCGAGCGGTTTCACCCGCGGGCAGGCGCGCCGGCCGTGGGCACGTCCATCAGCCGGCGGCGGCGGCCAGGCGCTCCGCGGCGTCGGTCCGCTCCCAGGAAAAGCCATCCCGGCCGAAGTGGCCGTAGGCGGCGGTCTGCCGGAAAATCGGGCGGCGCAGGTCGAGGCCGGCGGTGATGCCGGCAGGTGTCAGATCGAAGGCGGTGCGCACCGCCGATTCGATGCGCTGCTCCGGCACCGTCGCCGTGCCGAAGCCCTGCACCAGCAGCGACACCGGCTCGGCAACGCCGATAGCATACGCCAACTGCACCTCGCAGCGGCTGCACAGCCCGGCGGCGATCACGTTCTTGGCCACGTAGCGCGCCATGTAGGCGGCGGACCGGTCGACCTTGCTCGGGTCCTTGCCGGAGAAGGCGCCGCCGCCGTGGCGCGCCATCCCGCCGTAGGTATCGACTATGATCTTGCGGCCGGTCAGCCCGGTATCGCCGTGCGGCCCGCCCACCACGAAGCGGCCGGTCGGGTTGATCAGGTAGCGCACGTTGCCGTTGAGGAGCTCCGCCGGCAGCGCTTGCTTGATCACTTGTTCGATCAGGGCTTCGCGCAGGGTGCCGTTGTCCACGTCCGGATCGTGCTGGTGGGACAGCACCACGGTCGGGATCCCGACCGGGTTGCCGTCGCGGTAGCGGACCGACACCTGGCACTTGCCGTCCGGGCGCAGGAACGGAAGCTGGCCCGACTTTCTGACCTGGGCGGCTCGACGCATGATACGGTGCGCGAAGTCGATCGGCGCGGGCATGAACTGGTCGGTCTCCGTACAGGCGTACCCGAACATGAGCCCCTGATCGCCGGCGCCCTGCGCCTTGTCCTCGTCCGCATCCACCCCGCGGGCGATGTCGGGCGACTGTTCGTGGAGGGTGTTGAGTATGGCGCAGGTCTCGGCGTCGATCCCGTAGTCGGGATTGTCATAGCCGGCGTCCCGGAGCACGCCGCGCGCGATCGCGGGAATGTTCAGGGTGGCCCGCGTGGTGATCTCGCCACCCACCAGCACGAGCCCGGTGGTGGTGAACACCTCGCACGCAACGCGGGCGTCCGGGTCTTCGCGGAGCGCTGCGTCCAGCACCGCGTCGGAGATCTGGTCGCAGAGCTTGTCGGGATGGCCTTCGCCGACGCTCTCGGAGGAAAAGGTGAACTCTTCGGCGGTCATCGGGAACCGCGCCGGAACGTAGCAGAGCCCGCATCGAGGGTCAAATGCGCTCGAGCTGCGGACGGTTCTGGACGCGCACGGCGAGTTGCCTCACAGTCCCGTTCCCGAGCATGAGCGATCCACTGCGCACGGCGCTGACGGCGGTCACCTCGTGCGCGGCGCGGATGCAGCCCGTGCAGGAGTTGCTGCGGGCTCACGCCGCCGGCGACCTGCCGGTCACGATCCAGGGGCTGCAGGGTTCCTTCCTGGCTGTGGTGACCGCGCTGCTGAGCGACGCGCCCGGCGCCGTGCACGACGGAGCGATTCTGGTGGTCACTCCTACCGAGCAGGAGGCCGATCTGGTGGCGGCCGACCTGCGGTTGTTTACCGGCCGGGAGGTGATCGAGCTCCCGTGGTGGGGGACGCTGCCGTATGCCCGGCAGGCGCCGCTGCCGGCGGTGTTCGGCCGCAGGGCGGACGCGCTGGTGCGCTTGGCGAGCGGCGACGGCTGTCTGGCGGTCGCGCCGCTGCGCGCGCTGCTGACGCCGACCCCGGAGCGTTCGCATCTGCTCGCGCACACGATCGGCTTCCGGACCGGCCAGGAGGTCGATCCGGGTAAAACCGCCGAGACGCTGGCGGCGCTGGGCTACCTGCGCGTTCCGCGGGTGAGCGTGCATGGCGAGTTCTCCGTCAAGGGCGAGGTGATCGACGTCTTCCCATTCGCGCTCGATGCCGCGGTGCGTGTGGTGCTGGACTTCGACCAGGTGACGGAAATCCGCCACTTCGATCCCCTGACCCAGGGCTCCATCGGCCACAGCGAACAGGTGGAGATCGCTCCCGCCCGCGAGGTGACGCTGCACGGAGAGCAGCTCGACCGGCTGCGCGAAGCCCTGCCCGCCGAGCAACTCCCGGAGCCGTTCTGCGAGGAGTTGCTGGACGCGCTGCAGCGCGACCCCCAGCACACCGGCGTGGAGCAGTACTACCCGCTGTGCTTTCCGGAGCAACACTCCGTGGTGGAGCTGCTCGGCGACGGCGGCACCCTGGTGCTGGCCGACGCCGAGCGGCTGCGGGCCGGTTTCCAGGCACTGCGGCGCGAGGTCCACGAGCTCTACCGGCGCGCGCAACGGGACGGTGCCTTCGGCCCGCGGCCCAAGTCGGTCCTGCTCGACTACGCCCGCGTCGCCGAGCGACACACGCGCCGGATCACCGCCGCGTCGCTGCAGCGCGCCGATCCCGCCGAACAAGGCCGGCTGAGCGGCGCTCAGGCGCTGCAGGCGCCCGATCCCGAGCCTCGCTTGAGCGTGCCCTGCGATCCGCCCCGGTCGTTCTTCGGCAATATCCCGTACTTCCGCGAGCAGCTCGCGGCGCTGGTGGACTCGGGCTACCGGGTGTTCGTCTTCGCGGTATACGACTTCCAGGCGGCGCGCATCCGCGGGATGGTCGACCCGGGCGACGGCGCCGCGGGCGGGGTCACGATCCTCCCGCACAGCATCTCGGCCGGCTTCAGCCTGCCGGACTGCCGGGTGATCTTCATCCAGGAGAACGAGATCTTCGGGCGCAAGCGGCGCCTGCCACAGACCGTGGCGCGCAGCACGCAAAGCGCCGCGATCGACTCGTTCGTCGACCTCACCCCGGGCGACTGCGTCGTGCACGTGAACTACGGGATCGGCCTGTACCACGGCATCTCGCGGATGACCGCGGCCGGCAACGAGCGCGACTACATGGAGTTGGAGTACGCCGGCGAGGAGCGCATCTACGTGCCGATCGAGCAGGTCAACCTGGTGCAGCGCTACATCGGCCGCGACGGCCCCAAGCCCAAGCTGGACAAGATCGGCGGACGCTCCTGGGAGAACCGCAAGCAGCGCGTGCGCAAGTCGGTCGAGGAGATGGCGGAGCGGCTCGTGAGGCTCTACTCGCGGCGGCGTTCGCAGCAGGGGTTCGCCTTTCCCGCCGATACCGACTGGCACGACCGGTTCGACGCCGCCTTCGAGTACCAGGAGACCGAAGATCAGGTCCGCTGCATCGAAGAGGTCAAGGCGGACATGGAGCATACCTCGCCGATGGACCGGCTGGTGTGCGGGGACGTCGGCTTCGGCAAGACGGAAGTCGCCCTGCGCGCGGCGTTCAAGGCGGTCATGGGCGGTAAGCAGGTGGCGCTGCTGTCGCCCACCACCATCCTCGCCGAGCAGCACTACGACACCTTCTCGGCCCGCTTCGCGCCGTTTCCGGTGCAGGTGGAGATGCTGTCGCGGTTCCGCAGCAAGGTGGAGCAGAAACGGGTCATCGAGGGCCTGCAGGCGGGGCAGGTCGACATCGTCGTCGGCACGCATCGACTGGTGCAGCGCGACGTCAGCTTCAAGAATCTGGGCATGCTGATCGTCGACGAGGAGCAGCGCTTCGGGGTCAAGCACAAGGAGTGGCTCAAGGAAGTGAAGACCTCCGTGGACTGTCTGACGCTGACGGCCACGCCGATTCCGCGCACGCTGCACATGTCGCTGGCCAAGATCCGGGACATGTCCATCATCAACACGGCGCCGCAGAACCGGTTGCCCGTGGAGACCTACATCGAGGAATTCGACGAGGTGCTGGCCGCGGAGGCGATCCGCAAGGAGGTCGCCCGCGGCGGGCAGGTCTTCTATCTGCACAACCGGGTGCGGACGATCCGCGAGGTGCTGCTCTATCTGCAGCGGCTGCTGCCCGGCGTGTCGTTCGCGCACGCGCACGGGAAGATGGACGAGGATGATCTGGAGCAAGTGATGCGCCGCTTCATCGGCCACGAGATCGACGTGCTGGTGTCGACCTCGATCATCGAAAACGGCCTCGATATTCCCAACGTCAACACCATCGTCATCGATCGAGCCGACATGTTCGGCATCGCCCAGCTCTATCAACTGCGCGGGCGGGTGGGGCGCTCCGACCGCCCCGCCTATGCGTATCTGTTCTATCCGCGCGACCGCGCCCTGACGGAATTGGCGATGAAGCGGCTCAAGGTGATCTCCGACTTCACCGACCTGGGCTCCGGGTTCAAGGTGGCGCTCAAGGACATGGAGGTGCGCGGTGCGGGCAATCTGCTGGGTGCCGAGCAGTCGGGCGAGATCCTGGCGGTCGGCTACGACATGTACGTGCGGCTGCTCGACGACGCGATCGCGGCGGTGCGGGGGGACGGCGAGGTCGAGATTCCGGACGTCTACCTGGAGCTGGAGTACGCGGGCTTCATCCCCGACGATTACGTCAGCGAGCCGATGGAGAAGATGGAGATCTACAAGAAGGTGGCGGCGGTCGGCGACGAGCACGAGCTGGCGCGGCTGCATGCCGAAGTCGAGGACCGCTTCGGTCCCGCACCGGACACCGTGCTCAGCCTGCTGGCGATCGCGGAGATACGGGTGGCGTGCCGGCGCCTGGCCATCTCCTCGCTCAAGGAACGCAGCGGCGTGGTCACGATCGAGTTCGCGCGCATCGGCCACGTTTCGGCGGAGCGGGTGGTGCGTCTGATAGGCGAGAGCGGCGGCGCCGTGATGCTGGACAAGGATCGCCCCAACTGCCTGCTTCTGAAGACCGGCGGCATCGATCTGCGCGAGAAGTCGGAGTTCATCAGCGAGAAGCTGAACGCCCTCGCCTGATCCGCCGTGCCGCTGCTATGCTGGCACGATGCCGACACGGGTGTCCGCCGCCGCCGACCTGGAGCGCGAGTTGCTCACCGCGGAGGACTTCCTGGAGTGGCTGGAACCGGGGACCTGCGCCGACCTGATCGACGGAGAGATCTTCATGCACTCACCGGTGTCCATCCGCCACGCCAGACTGCTCAACTTCCTTGACCGCCTGCTCGGCACGTACGTGGACCGACACCGGCTGGGAGAGTTGTTCCGGGAGGAAGTGGCCGTCCGACTCAGCTCCAGGAACGCCTTTCAGCCCGACCTGGCGTTCTATCGAGCCGATCGCAACGATCAGGTGCGTGAGAATCACGTGGAGGGCGCACCGGATCTGGTGGTGGAGGTGCTGAGCCCCGGACCGGCCGACCTCGACATAGGGCCGAAGTTCGCGGAGTACGAGCAGCACGGCGTGATCGAGTACTGGGTGCTGGATCCCGAGACGCTGGCTCACCGTTTCTATCGCCGTGACGGGGAGCTGCTGGTCGAGTACGCCGAAGGAGCGGCGAAGATCGAGTCGCTCGTGGTGCTGGGATTCTTCGTCATGCGGGAGTGGTTGAACCCCGAGCGTACGCCCCGGATCACCGAATCGCTCGCCCGGATCGACGCGTAGGGCCGCTCGAGGCCGCTCACCGAGGAGACGCACGCAAGGGAGACTCGCCCGATTCCTTTGCGGAACACCTATGCCGAAGGTGGCAACGGTTCCAGAGACTCGATCGCTGCGGCACGTTCGGGTGTCGTCGCATGCCAAAGATCCCAGTCCTGCTGCAAGCCGAGCCAGAAGTCGGCGCTCATGCCGGTGACTCGTGCCAGACGGAGTGCCGTATCCGGCGTGACCCCCCGCTTGCATCGGACGATTCGATTGAGCCGTGCATAGGAGACGTCGATGCGTCGGGCAAACGCAGATTGCGACATCCCGAGAGGCTTCAGAAACTCTTCAAGCAGCATTTCTCCAGGATGAGTGGGCGGCTGAAATCGTGGCGAGCGCCGTCCGACTGTGCCTGGCCCTGCGCGTCTCCCTGCCGCCAAGTCAGTGGTAATCTTCGATTGCGAGTGACTCGCACCATAGGTTGTTCATGTTCGCTACCTCGTCCCTTTAAGCCGCTCAGCCACGTCGAAGCCCTCACGCATTACTACGAATCTCTTGTCTTCGCCGTTCCGGTCATTGACGAGTCCCGAGTTCACGAGATCACCGATGGCTCCTTCCCAGTTTCACCGGGCAACCGGCGGTCTGCAACCGCTGCGCCAAGTCCTGACGCCGTTGGGGAGTGTTGTCGAGCCGTATCACATGTAGACCGGCGATGTCGCTGAACGGCCTCAGAACACCGAGCTCGTTCCTGTCCGTAAATCCGCAACTCGTTGAATGGGCTTGAATTGAGGTCCGAGGGGTGGTCAAGAAAACGGTGTTTCGGCTATCATCGTTCGTAGCAAACCCCACAACAACAACCGAAACACCGAGGTCCCGATGCGCACCACACGCACCGTTCAGCCCAGCGTATTTCAAGCGCCCGAGATTGTCCATCCGATCGCCGCCGAACTGGAACGCGCTTCGGAGTGGCTTGATGAACACCCCGAACTGCTCGATACGATCGGCGCCTGCGTGGCAGGCTCCGCCTCCTGCGGTCGCCTCGGCCTGACCTGCGAGACCATCCTGCGCTGTGCGGTCCTCAAGCATCTGATGGGCTACTCCTATCGGCAGTTGGAGTTCGCGTTGCTCGATTCGGCCTGCATGCAGCGCTTCGCGCGTGTCGATCCGTTGCGCGTGCCCAACAAGTCGGCGTTGCACAGCGCCATCGGCGCGATCGACGCCGACGCGTGGCAATCCATCAACGGCGTGCTGCTACAAGGCGCAAAGCAGCAAGGGATCGAATCAGGTACGCAGGTGCGCATCGACAGCACCGTGACCGAGAGCCACATCCTGGAGCCGTCCGACAGCCGCCTGTTGTACGACGGCGTGCGGGTGCTGACGCGGCTGCTGCGGGAGGCGCGCGAGCGGCTGCCGGCGGTGTGGTTGCGCGACCACTGCCGTGCTGCCAAGCGGCGGGAACGGGAAATCGGCTCGCAGCGCGAGCCAAGCGTGCAGCCACCTATCGCCGGCTGCTGCGTCTGGTGGCGCGGACGATCGGCTACACGGAGACGGCACTGCTTGAGGTCGGGTGCATAACTGAGCCGTGGGCCGACAGATGGTGCACGGAGGCAGGCTGTTACCTGAAGTTGGTTCAGCGCGTGGTGAAGCAGACCAAGCGGCGCGTGTTCGCCGGCGAAACGGTGCCTGCCAGCGAGAAGGTGGTGAGTCCGTTCGAGCCGCACACCGACATCATCCGCAAGGGCGGGCGCCAGACGCACTACGGCCACAAGATCAACCTGACGACCGGACGCAGTGCGCCGGTGCTCGATGTGGTGGTGGAAGACGGCAACCCTGCCGATAGTGAACGGTGCCTGCCGATGTTGGAGCGGCACGTGGAGACCTACGGCGAGCCGCCGCAACGAGCGGCGTTCGATCGCGGGTATGCGTCGCGTGCGAATCTGAAAAAGGCGAAGAAGTTAGGCGTGGAGCACGTGGTGTTCCACCAGAAACGCGGGATGGTGACGAGCGAGATGACGCCTTCGGCGTGGATTTACGGCCAACTCAGGCGCTTTCGGGCGGGCGTGGAAGCAGGCATTTCGTATCTGAAGCGCTGCTTTGGGCTGGACCGCTGCCACTGGCGCGGCTGGCAACGTTTCCAGGCGTATGTGCACTCGGCGGTGTTCGCCCACAATCTGCTGCGGCTGGTTCGCTTACTGTCATCCTGACGACCTCCACCGGGCGCGTTTCCTCTATATCTGATTGTTTCTCGGGTTGCCTTTTGACGGCTTGGCGTGCCTTACGTGTGTCGACCAGCGGAGAATATGCGTACACCTGACTATGAAACTGCCTCCCAAGGCGTGCAAAATCGCGCTGGTCTCCGCCCGATCCTTGGTCTCCACACGTCCTGTACACGCCCCACAGCCTGTCCTTCTGGTTCGCTTCTCCCGAACCGGGATTACCGGACAGGAACGAGCTCGACCAGAATTGTCCGCTCGTGGTTCCGACCCATCGCCATGCCGGCTTCGAACAGTACGTTCGGCCGTGCCTTTCCTGATGGTTCAACCTCTTGAGGAGGATCGCTGTCACTCCTGAACTGCGGTCGCAGGATCGCCTCGTCATCCGGCGTCAACAAGACCACGACAGCGTGAGCGAGGGAAAAGGAGGCGTCTAGTATTGCGCCGATATAAGGCATCTATCTTCCGGTAAATTTGACTGCTTAGGACCACTCCAGCGGACGAAGTGCGATTGACCGTAGGAACGTAAACAGAGCATTTAGGGCTTCCTGGTTGAGTCCGTGAACGACGAAAAAACCCTGCTTGTCTGTAGGAGGATGAGATTGCCGGGTCTTCAGGATTTCGTGTGGGTGAGACGGCGGAGGCGCTACGGTGGCGGTGGCGGTGGCGGTGATGGGCATGGCAGAGAAGCCTCAAATTAGCCGGATCGGAGCCGCCGCCGAGCCCGTAGGGCAGGACATGGTCGATCTGCAGCAGATGCCGTGAGGTACAGCGCCGTCCGGTATGCGGATCGACGTAGCGACAGCGTCCTCGGTCTCGTTGCCAGACCTCTCGCTTCACCGCCGCCGGAATCGCACGGCCCGAAGCGCGTGACTTCGACGCCGCAGCGGCGTGGCCGTCGCAGCCCGGCCCGGTCTGTGCCGTCGAAGTGGCGCTGACTGCCGGCCGGGCCGTCAGCTTCGGCGGCGAAGCGGTCCGGCGGTCCGGCTCCGCCGCCGGAGTTGGCGCGGCCTGCGCATGCGCGTCTGCCGGCCGACTGCCGGTGCGTGGGCGCCGCCGGCTCGGGTCGTGGCGGTCGAGCGCCTCCCGCACTCGTACTCGAACAGGCTGGCGAACCCGCGGCGCAGGAACAGCCTGCGGGCCTCAATTTCGGCCAGATGATCGATGATGGCGCCTGCAGATGCCGTTCGACGCGGGCCAGGTTGCCGGTCTGCGCCAGCAACTCACGGTCGGACAGGGCGGCGACGGTGCCGGTGATCGCGGCGGGGGTGGCAGATGCGGTCTTCATTCCGTAAATATACTACCAGTTTACAGATAGACATTTTCGCCGAGTCCACGACCGGCATCGGATCAGCGCCCAGGGCGCGCTCAACGGGGTGCCGAGCAGCCGGCGGGGTGCTGTGGCGTTTCGGGGTCCAAGAGGGTGCAGAACGGTGGCTAGCAGCCCGCCTGCGGCGTCAAAATACCCGTCAAGACCTGAGAGCAAGATTCTTGCACTTTTTCGCGCCGATGCGCGCGCCGCCGAGCCGGCGCGGTGGAGTGAACCGCCCGCTACGCCCCGCGACTCGGCGTCTCTGCGGCCTCGATCTCTTCCCTATCGGGGCGTCAGGTGACCATCCTTCCACACGAGTTCCTGAAGACCCAGATTGTCTATCCCCTGCTACGCTAACGGTCGCTTCATGGCCGGGGGGTTTAGTAATATACGAGTCAGTGACGTTTTCACCTTTGTCAGCGACATACCACTCAGTCGATGGTCAGCCAACGACAATTACGCCATCGGAACGAAACTCATGTTCTACTATCGGACGAATACTGTTCGAATCGGCTTCGGCCTTGCTGATTCTGATGCGTTCTATATCGTCTTTCCGCCGAAGGTTATTGGCCTTCCGCTACGATATGGTTCAAGCAGGCGGTTCTCAAGAGCCTTGAATAAGGAGGTCTAACTTCACTTCGGCATCTGAACGGTTAGACTTCCGGGTCAACCTCGACCATACCGAACGTGGTCTGCAGTTCAGGGAACGGGTTCCTCGGCATCCGATAAGCTGGCGAAGTGGTAGGCTCTCGCCTCGCCGACTGACATCCGCGGTTCGGGCACTGAGTCACCGTGCCCTGGTAGACCCTCGATGTGGAAGGCAACGGCCTCGCGTATCATCGCTTGAATGAATGTCCTTCCAGGACTTGCCCGTGGCGATGCAACCCGGGAGTTCGGGCGCGTATGCACGACGGCGCTTCGCTTCTGGGAGCTGTGTCGGAGCGTCCTCGACCGATGTCACGTCCTCGAGCTCGCTCGTATCGGCGTAGCGGGTGATGTTGTGATTGTAGTCGGTTTCCCGGATCTCCTCCTGGTCTGCCAGCCCGATGACGGCCTCGAACAGGTCAGCCTTGACGATGCCGCGTCGGGTCGCACCACGCGCGCCCGTGGCGAAGCTGCGTTTTGGCAGTGAATGCAGGGGCGGCTCGGAGGTCGACTTCGTGCTGTAGGGCGGCGCGGGATTTCATGCCATCGAGGTCAAGAACAGCCGCTCGCTGCGTCCGAGTGACTTACGAGGCATGAAGACGTTAGGCCAGGATTACCCGGAGGCGTCGTTGCTCCTCCTCCAACCGGGGCGGAGAGACTCTGGAACGGGACGGCGTGCGGTGCATGCCGGTCGACCGCTTTGGGACATCTGATTCAAGGGCGGGAACTGCCGCGCTGAGCCCGCGGGGTCTCCCGTGCGGCGCACCTTTGTCAGCGCTCGCACGATAGGGTAACGTCCGTAGGGGGAGGGGAGGATTCAGGGGGTAGTCTCGTCGCTGGACTCGGTGCTTGCCGAGTTGCGCAGCGACCGTTCCTTCATGCGCAACGTCGCCCACTGGAAGGTGATACCGGCGCGCGCGGGCGACTTTGCGCCGTTCCCGGAGGAGCTGGACGACGGCCTGCGGCGCATCCTGAGCGCACGTGGCATCGATCGGCTGTACGGCCACCAGGCGGACGCTTACCGGCACGTGCGGGCCGGCGACAACGTGGTGCTGGTCACGCCCACCGCCTCGGGAAAGACCCTCGCGTACAACCTGCCGATCCTCACGCACTTCCTGCGCGACGCCGAGGCGACCGCGCTCTATCTGTTCCCGACCAAGGCGCTGTCTCAGGACCAGCAGGCCGAGCTGGACGGAGTGGTGCTGGCCGGCGGCCTGCCGGTGCCCGCCTTCACCTACGACGGCGACACGCCGGCATCCATGCGGGGCTCGGTCCGCGAACGGGGCCGCATCGTCATCACCAATCCGGACATGCTGCACACGGGCGTGCTGCCGCATCACCCCAAGTGGGGCCAGTTCTTCCAAGGACTGCGCTTCGTGGTGATCGACGAGCTGCACATCTACCGCGGCGTGTTCGGCTCCCATCTGGCCAACGTCATTCGCCGGCTGAAACGGATCGCGGCGTTCTACGGAGCGAGCCCGCGCTTCGTCTGCTGCTCGGCGACCATCGGCAACCCGCTCGAGCTGGCCCGCCGCATCATCGAGGAGGACGCGGTCCTGATCGACCGCAACGGCGCACCGGCCGGTGAACGCCACTTCCTGCTCTACAACCCGCCGCTGCTCGACGCTCAGCAGGGCATCCGGCGCAGCGTGGTCAACGAGGCGCACGAGATCGCCACCCGCCTGCTGCGCCGCCGGGTGAAGACCATCGTGTTCGCGCGTTCCCGCACGCGCACGGAGCTGATCTCCGCGTATGTCACGGAGTCGCTGGGCGGCCGCTCCGACGCCATCGCCTCCTATCGCGGCGGCTACCTCCCGAACGAGCGGCGCCGCATCGAACGTGGGCTGCGCGACGGGTCGCTGCGGGGGGTGGTGTCGACCAACGCGCTGGAGCTGGGCATCGACATCGGCGGGCTGGACGCGTCGGTGATGGCCGGGTTCCCCGGCACCATCGCCTCCTGCTGGCAGCAGGCGGGCCGATCGGGCCGCACGACCAAGGTCTCGTTGTCGATCCTGATCGCCTCCCCGGCGCCGATCGACCAGTTCGTCATCCGCCATCCCGAGTATCTGTTCGGCACCTCCCCGGAGTCGGGCCACGTCGATCCGGACAACATCCACATCCTGCTGGACCAGCTCAAGTGCGCGGTTTTCGAGCTGCCGTATCGCGACGATGCCGCGGAGATGCCGCGCGTGGCCGATCTGCTCCGGTACCTGGAGGAGCAGGGCGTGACCCACCATGCCGCGGGCGCATGGTACTGGTCGGACCGCGCCTATCCGGCCGAGCAGGTGTCCCTGCGCACCTCCACGCCCCAGAACGTCGTCATCGTCGACGCCACCCGCGGCGCACGCCACGTGAGCGAAGCGAACCTCACCCGCAGGGTGAGCGAAGCGAACCTCACCCGAAGGGTGATCGGCGAGATGGATCAGGTATCGGCGAAGGTGCTGCTGTACGACGGCGCCATCTACCTGCACGGCGGCGAGCAGTACCGCGTAGAGCGCCTGGATCTGGAGCAGCAGACCTGCACGGTGGTCAGCCATGCCGCCGACTACTTCACCGAGGCCATCACCAGGACCGACATCAGGCTGCTGCACCGCGACGAAGAGACGCGCTCGGCCTACGGACTGGTGCTCGGCGACATCCTGGTACGCACGCAGCCGACCGGTTTCAGGAAGATTCGCTACCACACGCACGAACGCGTCGGTCGCGGCGACATACACCTGCCGGCCGACGAGATGCACACCCGGGCGGTGGCCGTGCTGCTCAGCGACGACACCGCCGCCGGGCGGCGCTTCGCGTCGCTCGAAGACTGGCAGCGGCGCACCGTGATGAGCCGCTTGGGGCACCTGCTCCGTAACGTGGCGCCGGTGTTCCTGCTGTGCGACGTCCGCGACCTCGGCGTGGCCGAACGCACGCGCGATCCCGACCTGGGGGCGCCGGCGCTCTATCTGTACGACGCCTATCCGGGCGGGTCCGGGCTGGCCGAGGGGTTTCGCAACGACGCCGCGCGTATCCTGCGCGGATGCCGGGACCTGGTAGCCGGCTGCGCCTGCGAGCGCGGATGCCCCTCCTGCATCGGTCCGTTCGAGAGCCGTGGTAGCCACGATCCGAAGGAGTTGATGGTCGAATTCCTGGACGGATGGCTCGACGCCGATCCGGCGGAGGATCCAGTGGCGCCGTCCGGCGCGGCCGGCACGGAAGCCGTGACTGCGCCGCAGACGGCAGCCATGGGGGTCGGACGATGACCACCGGATCGCTGCGCGACTCCATACGCCGGCGGCTGGACTACCTGCGTGCGGGCGATGCGGATTTCTCAGCCTGCGCGGCTGACGACTTCGACGACGGGTGCCTGCCGGCCCGGCTCGGCGCGGACTGGCAGCGGCTGGCGCCGTACGTCCACCGTCGCGTTGGCATCGTCCCTTCGCCGCTTACCGCGCGGCCGCGGCTGCTGCCGGAGTCGGTCCCGATCGAGCGCTGCGCTTTCTTCGATACGGAGACCACCGGCCTCGCCGGCGCCGGAGCGATCATCTTCCTGTTCGGGATCGCCGCCGTGCGGGGCGACCGGATGGTGGTGGAGCAACTGTTCCTGGAAGACTTCCCGGGGGAGACCGCCTTCCTGGAGCACGTCGAGCGCCTGCTGGCAGACTACCGGCTGTTCGTGTCGTTCAACGGCAAGTCGTTCGACAAGACGATCCTGACCACACGGTTCCTGATGGACGGACGCAGCCTGAGCATGCCGGAGCACCTGGATCTGCTCTATCCGTCGCGCCGGTTGTGGGCGTCGATTACCGTCGACTGCCGGCTCAAGACTCTGGAGGAGGAGATCCTGGGCATCGATCGGGGCGAGGACATCGACGGGTTCGAGGTACCCGACATCTACTTCGACTTTCTGCGCACCGGCGATCTGGGGCGGTTGCCGGTCGTATTCGAACACAACCACAGCGATATCGTCACCCTGGCGCGGCTGTTGGCGACGGTCGAGCAGGCGCTATCCGGCGACGATACCGTGCCCGTCGACCCGCACGGCGTCGGCCACCTGCTGTTGGCTCTGGGCGACCGGTGCGGCCTGGACCACCTGCGCCGGGGATACGTCGACGGACGGCTCACCTGCGGCACGGCGCTCGGCGGCGAGCTGAAGCGCGCCGGCGCCTGGGGAGAGGCGGCCGAACTGTGGCACGACATGGCCGAGCGCCACGGCGACCGCGCGGCGGCCGTCGAGCTGGCCAAGTACTACGAGCATCGGGTCAAGGACTACGAAGCGGCGCTCGACTGCGTGAAGCCGTTCTTCGGCGGGGTCAGGAGCACCGCTCACGCGATCGATTACGACCTGCTGCGCCGGATAACCCGCCTGCGCCGCAAGCGTGCGGCTCAGCGGTAGTAGCTGATGAGGTAGCCGCCCCGCGATGAGAATCCCAGCCGTTCGTACAGGCGCAGCGCGGCCACGTTGCCGGTCTTCACGAACAGGCACGCCTGCTGCTTGTCGCGGAATATGTCCCGCAGCAGCGCCAGCATCGCCGCCGCGCCCAGACCGGTGCGCCGGCGGGCCGGGGTGGTGAACACCCCGCCGATCTGATCCACCTGGACGCCGCGCGTGTTGGTGGCGGCGGTGGCGACCGGGCGCCCGTAATGCTCGGCCACGTACACCAGCTCGCTGCCCAGCGAGCGGCGCAGGCGCCTGCGGCAGTCATCGCGGTTGAACCGTGACGGATCCATGATGACCTCTTCCAGTTCGTACGCTGCGCGGAGTCCGAGCAAGCGCTCGGTGTCGCGCGCCGTTGCGCGACGGATGACGACGCCGTCGGGGACGGCGGGGTCTACCGGCCGGGTCTGGGGATTCAGGGCGTCTCTGCCCAGTGTCATGAGCACGTGGTCCACGCATACCCGCGGACGCAGGCTCAGCAGCCGCTCCACGCGCCGCACGTCGGAGGTCGGTCCCATGCTGGAGTGCAGCGTCCCCGGGGCATCGACCATGCTGCGCAGGGTGTCGCCGTGCCGTCCGTCCGCGTGCCGGTTTGCGCCGGGGCCGGTGAGGTCGTGGTGGTCGTCGAAGGCCGCCAGCAGCAAGCCGTCACGGGCGCGCAGCACCACGTCGGCGATCGCTCCGTTGCGGCGCGTTGCGAACAGGCTGAACGGCCTGCCGCGCAGGGGTGATGCCGACTCCCGCAGGTGGGCGGTGATCGCCACATAGGCCCACTCCCGCTCCAGCAGCCGGGCGACCACTGCACCGCGGTGGCGAGGTCCTGCCTCGAACCAGCCGGCGTCCGCCGCTCGCCCCTCGTTCACGGCGACTCCGCCGCCACTCCGAAGTCGATGGGCAGCCGGCCTTCCGCAGCAAAGTCTCCGGCCAGGACCGCCAGGCCGGCGCGGTACGAGTCGCGGCTCGCGCCGTAGACCGCCACCGCCGTCTCCACCCACGGCAGATCGGCCAGGTAGACTGGCGTGAGGGCCGACACCACCAGGACGCGATCGGCGTACGCCGACAGCTCGGCCAGCACCTCCCCGCTGTTGTAGTTCATGAGCAGGAAGATGATCGCACCGTAGCCGCCGGCGATCTCCCGGATCGCTTCCCGATCGCGCGGGCGCGATGAGTAGAACGGACTGTAAGGAAACCGGTAGGTGTCGGCCTGCGGGAAGCGCAGCAGCCCCTCCTGGAGGAACTCATCGCTCTGGCCGATCAGCAACAGCCGCTGGGACGGGTCGGGCTGGAAGGGGATGCGCGCGGCGCGGACCGCGGTGACGCTGCGCGCCGCGCTGTCCAGAAAGAACTCGGCCGCTCCGGATGCCGGTACCGCGGATTCCGGGTCGTCGGCCGGGAACAGCGGCACGGCGGCCGGCGAACGGAAGGCTTCCAGCTTCACCGTGAGCACGCGTCCCGCCGCCTCCCGGACGCGTTCGCGGAACGACGGATCGCTCATCTGCTGGCGCAGCGTCTGCCAGGTCCGCTGCTGCAGCTCCGGCGTGTGCGAGATCAGGACCAGATCGTTGCCAGCCTGCACCGCCTGAACGGCCGCGGCCGCGGTGTCGAAGGTGGTGTTGACCGCCCCCCGCATCTCCATGTCGTCGCTGATCACGAGCCCGTCGAAGCCGAGCCGCTCCCGCAGCAGCTCGCCCAGGAAGAACGGGGACAGGGAGGCGGGAGTAGCCGGATCGATGATCCGCGGGTACCCGACGTGGGCGTTCATGATCGCCGTCAGCCCCTCCCGGATCAGCAGCCGATACGGCACGAGCTCGCGGTCCCAGAGCGTCTCCAGGTCGACGTCCGCGCGCGGGAAGCTCCCGTGCGAGTCGCCGGCGGCGCCGCCGTGCCCGGGGTAGTGCTTCGCGGTAGCGATCACCCCGGACGATGCGAGGCCGCGGAAGAACGCCACCGACAGCAGTCCGGTCCGCACGGGATCCGCGGAGAACGCGCGCGATCCGATTACCGCGGCGCCCCGGTGGGCATACACGTCGACGGTCGGCGCCAGGTTCATGTTGATGCCGAGGGCGCGCAGCTCGAGACCGATGAAGCGGCCGGTCCGGTATGCGTCGTCGGGAATCCCTGCGGCGCCGAGGGCCAGGTTGCCGGGCGTCTGCGAGGTGGCGCCCTTGACGTGACGGACCCAGCCGCCCTCCTGGTCGGTGATGACGAGCAGCGGCACCTGCAGCCGGGTGGCGCGCGCCGCTTCCTGCATGGCGCCGACGCCGGCCGCGAGCTCCGGAAGGCCCGCGACGTTGCGGCTGAAGATCTTGACGCTGCCGAGGTGGCGTTCCGATATCCAGGAGCGAAGCTCGTCCGGGAGACCGGTTCCCAGGTACCCCAGCGCCAGGATCTGACCTAGCAGCTCCGTGTCGTTCATGCGGTCCACGAGGAAGGCGGCCTGTTCCGCGACGGGCGCGTCTCGCCAGAAGCCGTCCGTGCCCACGCAGGGCGGGCGCTCTTCCGGCCGGCAGACGATCGAGGCGTCCGGCGGCGCCGCCCGCAGAGCCAGCGCCACCAGCGGCAGCAGCGCGACGGCCAGCCCCGTCCGTGCCGTCATCACGGCGTGCGCGAAAGTGTCCAGGACGAGCCGGCGAACCGCGGCAGCAGGGCCGCGACGCGCCGCGTCTCGCCGGCGTCGAGGTCGCACACCTCCACCGGCGCCACGGCAGCGGCAAGGCTCCGTCGCAGTCTGCCCACCACGTCGGCGAAGCCGGCGCGGCTGCCGGTCTCCCGAGACAGCCACGATGCGCTCGCCGCTTCGGTGGTGGGCGGGCCTGCCAGGTATCGCGTCACCGATCGATAGGAGTCCTCCAGGGGGATGGAGCCGTGCTGCAGCGCTCCCTGGCGCGTGACCATCTGCGCGCTTCCGACCAGCTTGCCGAACCGCCCCACCACCTCGTATTCGCCCACCGCGCCGAAGCAGTTGGGATCGGCCGCATCGCCGATCTGAGCTGCGTTGCGCCGGCAGGGCACCCCCAGCTCCGTCAGTGCGCCAAGCAGCAGATCGCCGACGAAGCGGTACACCTGACGCTTGGTGAACGGGTTCAGGTGCGCTCTGCCGAGCGCAACCGCGTAGGTCACCTCGGCGTCGTGCAGTACCGCACGGCCGCCGCTGGGGCGACGGACCAGCCCGATGCCGTCCTCCCGCAGGCGGTCGAGCAGCAGGTCCGCGACGGGCTGAAACCGGCCGATGGACAGGGTGGGCGAACGGAAGCCGTACAACCGGATCGCCGGCCGTCCGCCCGGGCCGGCTGCCGAGGCGGCCAATACCTCGTCCACGGCCATGTTCCAGGGCCCTTCAGCCGGCTCGTGACAGATCATGCGGACCGGTCCGCCGTCGAGTGCCAGCACCTCTGCTATCCCGTGGAGTGCCTACGATCATAGCGGAGCGGTCGTCTCCGCATCGCGCCGCGCGGGAGTTTCTCGGCGGCAGGCCATATCCTGCACTGGCATGGCTGTGGAATCTGTCGGATTGCCGCTCGAGCGGCAATCCGACAGACTCCATAGCCGGAACGGTGGGGATGGGCCAGGAACGGACCCCGGGGCGACGGTCTTGGGGCGAAGGCGGCGGTGCCAGACGGCGCTATGCGCTCGTTGGAGCGGGGGGACGCGGCCGTTTCTTCTATGAGGCGCTGGCCCGCGACTTCGGCCACCGGGCACAGGTGGTGGCGCTCTGTGACCTCAACCGCACTCGCATGGATTACGCCAACCGCGTGATGGGGCGCTATGCCGGCGCCGGCCAGGCGGCCCTGTACGCACCCGACCGGTTCGAGGCGATGCTCGCCGAGCAGCGTCCGGACACCCTGATCGTCAGCACGATCGATCGAACCCATGATCGCTATATCATAGGTGCGCTGGACCGGGGCTGCGACGTCATCAGTGAAAAGCCGCTGACGATCGACCAGCACCGGCTGCAGGCGATCGTCGACGCCGTCGAACGGACCGGACGTTCGGTGCGGGTCGCCTACAACTACCGCTATTCGCCGCTCGCCACCGCGGTGCGCCGAATCGTCGCCGAGGGGACGGTGGGGAAGATCACGGCCGTGCACTTCGAGTGGCTGCTCGATACCCGGCACGGCGCCGACTACTTCCGGCGCTGGCACCGCGACAAGCGCAACAGCGGCGGGCTGCTGGTGCACCTGGCGTCGCACCACTTCGATCTGGTCAACTTCTGGCTGGGGAGCGCGCCGATGACGGTGGCGGCCTTCGGTGACCTGGCGTTCTACGGCCGCGCCAACGCCGAGGAGCGGGGTGCGACGCGTTTCTATGCCCGCGCGCACGGCAGCGATGTGGCTGCCGGCGATCCGTTCGCCCTGGACCTTGCCGGCAACGAGGCGCTGCGCGAGATGTACCTGCACGCCGAGCACGAGGACGGCTATCTGCGGGATCAGAGCGTGTTCGGCGACGGCATCAGCATCGAGGACACGCTCGGGCTGCTGGTGCGGATGCGCTCAGGCGCGGTGCTGACCTACTCGCTGACCGCCTACGCACCCTGGGAGGGCTTCCGTCTGTCGATGACCGGCACCGCGGGCCGGATCGAGGCCCATCAGGTGGAGGCTTCCTACGTGTCCGCCGGCGGCGAGCAGGCCGACGAAGCCGCCGCAACGACTCGCCGGCTTCGCGTGCTGCCGATGTTCGCAGATCCCTGGGACGTCGATCTGGAGGAGGCGCCCGGCGCCCACGGCGGCGCCGACCCGCGCATCCTGCGAGATCTGTTCGGGGAGCAGACGGACGATCCGCTGTCCCGTGCGGCGTCGCATGTGGATGGCGCCAACGCGATCCTGACCGGGATCGCCGGCAACGTGTCGATGCGCACCGGCGCGATCGTGCGCGTCGACGACCTCATCAATTGGTCGCCCCAATAGCCGCCGGGCTCGGCCGGCCGAGCTCCGCTTCGCTCGGCCGCAGGTAGGCGGGCCGCGGGATGACGCGCCGCACCGCCTGCCGGGAGAAGCGCTGCACGCCGACGGCGAGCAGCGCGGCCGCATCGGCCTGCTCGGCGCTCGGGTCGAGGGCGATGCCGGCGGCGCCGCCCCAGTCAGCGTACACGGACGGCGCCGCCGGACCGGTCAGGAGCACGGCCTGATAGGCGCGCAGTCGTTCCCTGATCCGTTCGGGGCTCTCATCCAGGAAACCGGTCAACCGCCGGCCGGCGCGGTAGAGCGCCGCGTACAGCCGCCCCTTGCGCGCGTCGATGACGGGCACGACCACGCCGGGGAAGAAGCGCAGCCGGTGCCCGGCGGCATCCAGTCCGGATACGCCGATCAGTCCGCGGCGTCCATCCGCGGTCATCCCCAACGCGGTGGCGATGCCGATGCGGGTGCCGGTGAACGACCCCGGGCCGATGCCGCACACCACCAGATCGAGATCCTCCGCCGTGACGCCGGCCTGCTGCAGGGCACCGGCGATGAGCGGCGCCAGGCGTGTGCCGTGCTCCAGGCCGACGGCGAGCGAGAAAACGACGGTGACGTCAGGTGAGCAGACGCACACGCCCATCACCGGGGTGGCGGTTTCGAAGGCGAGTGCGGTCACGCGGCGCCCCGTACGCAGATCGTGCGTCCGCCGTGGGCGGTGACGGCGAAGGTGACCCGAATCGCGTCCCGGATCGGCGGCTGCGCGTGCTCGGGCCACTCGACCACGGTGACCCAGGGACCGTGCAGGATCTCATCCATGGCCAGCGACGCGTACTGAGCGGGTGTGGCGATCCGGTACAGGTCCACGTGGTACAGCTTCACGCGGCCGACGTACTCGCTGACCAGCGCGTAGGTGGGACTGGTCACGTCTTCGGTGATCTCCAGGCCACGGGCAAGCCCCTTGGCAAAGGTGGTCTTGCCGCTGCCGAGAGGTCCGCACAGCGCCACGACGTCGCCGGCGGCGAGCGAGCGGCCCAGGCGCTCGCCGAGCAGTTCGGTCTCCGTCGCCTCCCGCGTGTCGTGGCGGCTTGGCTCAGACGTGGGAAACAAGGTCTCGATCACTCGTCGATCGCCTGTCATGACCGTAGACGAATCGGTGTATACGGTTGCGGTGCTCACGGGAGAGCCTGGTGAACTGCAGATGCACGATCGTGCCCGCCGGCCACTGCGGCCGCACGTGGCGGGCCCTGCCGATGGCGACGACCGGCGCATGTCGGTCCAGATCAAACTCGATCCTGGCCAGGGCGTCTGCCGTGAATGGACCGAGGCTGTGCACCGCGCAGCCGCCGGTGGACACGTCCATGATCGTCGCGATGGTGCGTCGTTCCGGGGCCAACGCCGGGACCCGACGGCGCGGCCCGATGCGGACCGGGGTGACGATGCACGGCCGTTCCGTAAGCCGCCGGCGGTGCCTGCGCCGGGGGTCGCCCGCCGAGCGGCGCTCCATCCGCTCTTCGAGATGGAAGTAACGCGCCAACCAGTGCTGGCGGTCGTGATCGGTCAGGTCCGGGCGGTGCTCGACGGCGTGAATCGCGCGCCCCAGCAGATCGCGGCACAGCCGCGGGTCCGTGAGCAGGCGCGTCGGGTCCACCATCTCGCTAGGGCGTGCCAACTGCTCCAGCACCGCGGCGTCGTCCGCGTCGAGGCCGTCACGCAAGGCGATGCGCCGCAGTCGGCGCAAGGGTGAGTCGTCCGGCGCGCGCGATGCCGGCCGACGGCCGGCTCCGAACAGTGTCGCGATCAGGACCAGGATCAGCGCACCGATGCCGACGGCGCCGATCAGAAGCAGCGAGCGGGCCTGGGCCAGATCCGGAATCGGCGTCGCTTCGAACCACTCCCACATGAGGATGCTGCCGCGCGGTCAGCCGGAGATCGCGGCCAGATAGCGCGCTGCCACGGGGTCGTCCGGATCGATCTCCCGAACGGTGCGGAAGTAGCCGAGGGCCCCCTCGGTATCGCCGCGCCGCAGCTGCAGGACCCCCAGGTTGGAGATAACGCGCGTGTCCTCCGGGGCGAGCTCCAACGCCAGGCGCAGACAGCGTTCGCACGCCGCCAGATCGCCGAGTTCCAGGTTGCAGATCGACAGCTCGTTGAGCGTGTCCACCTGTGGTTCGCCGAGCTGGAGCGCCCGTTCGAATGCGGCGCGAGCCTGCGAATAGTCGCCCGAACGGCGCAGGCCCCAGCCCAGCACGAACCAGCCGTTCCACGTCTCGGGATGGTCGCGGACGAAGCGGCGCGCGTGTTCGATCCCCTGTTGCTCGCGGCCGTCACGGATCGCCGCCACGGCGTCGTCGAAGAGGGCGTCGCCCAGACCTGCGGCGTCGATCTGCTCGCGGAGCGCGTGCGCCTGCTGCAGCTTCTCCTCGTCCTTGCCGTACTTCAGATAGAGCTCCAGGTGCCGGCGGCAGCTCTCGTGATCCGCCATTTCGGAATGGAAGAAGGCCAGATTGAAGTGGGCATCCGGAAACAGCGGATCGATGTCGAGCGCTCGTCGGTAGGCGGTGAACACCTCGCGGCGGCGGCGCTCGGCTTCGTCGCGATCCTCGGCATGCAGGGCGGCGCGCACCCGTTTCTCGTAGGTCAACGCCAGGTTCACCGCCGGCTGCGGATTCTCCGGGAACAACCCGATCAGCGCCAGAAACAGCTCCTCGGCCAGGTCCAGGTCGCCGTTGCGCGCCTTGAAGATGGCCGCTTCGGTGAGCTCCTCATTGATGCCCGGTCGCGCGGCGCACACGAACCGGCGAAAGTATGCGGCGTCCCGATGTCCCGGCCGGTACGCCAGCACCTTGAGCGTCCCCGCGATGATCGCTTCCCAGGTGATCTCCTCCGGGTCGATCCCGTCGGTGTCGGCATCGACTTCCAGCGGCAGCGGAATGCCGGGATCGAGTTTGAAGTCGCCGACGCTCAGGTCGGGCACCTCAGGGAGATCGATGAAGACGATTTGCTCCAACGGGTCTTTCCGGGACATCGGGTCTGGTTCCACCTCGCGGGTTTCTACGCCGTAGAATGACCGCTCGACAAGCGTATCAGGAGACGACAGTGGCGAACTACTCAGTGTTCGGCGTGGGCAACCCCCTCATGGACATGATCGGTCACGTATCGGCCGAGCAGCTCGAATGGGTCGGCGCGACGCCCGGGACCATGTCCCTGGTGAACGCCGACCGCGCCGCCAGCATCGCCGCGAACCTTTCGCGGGCCGAGCGACGTCCGGGCGGCAGTTGTGCCAACACCTTGCGAGGACTCGCATGGCTGGCCCGGCAGGCGGATGCCGACACTACCGCGCCGCCGGTGATGACCGGCGTGGTCGGCGACGACGCCGTCGGCCGGGACATCGTCCGCCGGCTCGGCGGGTTGGGCGTCGCCACCAGGCTGGGCACTCACCGGGACGAGCCGACCGGCATCTCCGTGGTCCTGGTCACTCCCGATGGCCAGCGCACCATGTTCACCGCGCTGGGGGCGTGCCAGGCGCTGTCCGTCGACCATCTCGACCGGACCGCGATCGCTGCAAGTTCCTGCTTCTACGCGACCGCATATCTGTGGGGACCGCCCGGGCCGCGGCAGGCACTCCGCACCGCGGCGGCCGCGGCCGGGACCGTCGGCGCGCCGGTCGCTTTCGACGTGGCCGACATGGGGATCGTGGGTGTGTCCGGCGCTGAGCTGCTGGCCTGGATTCCCGCGGCGGTCGATCTGCTGTTCGCCAACGAGCAGGAAGCGCGCATGCTCGCCGGACTCATCACCGGCGTGCCCGGCACCGGCGTGCCCGAGGCGGCCTGCGCGGCACTGGCGGGGCTGGCGCCGACGGTGGTGGTGAAGCTGGGGGCGGCCGGGTGCCTGGTGTGGGAGCGGGGAGCGGTGGCGGCCCGGGTCCCGGGCGTGCGCGCCGACGTGCTCGACACGACCGGGGCCGGCGACTCGTTCGCCGCCGGCTACCTGTACGCGATGCTCGCCGGGGGCAGCGCCGCGGAGGCCGCGGCGCTCGGCAACCGAGTGGCGGCCGCCATCGTCGAGGTCTCCGGCTGCGACTACTCGGCGGTTTCGGCTGACTTTCCGGTCTGAGGGGCAGCCGCCACGGTGGGCTGCGAAGAATCCGGGGGCGAGGCCCGACCGGCGCCGGCGGGTTCGTCCCCGTCGACCAGCGTCTGATCGATCATTCCGATCAGACGCGTCGCTATCTGCGCGGCGGCGGCCGAGTCGCGCAAGGTGCCGGACGCCTCCTGACGCGCCTTGAACAGCTCGTCGGTGATGTTGAGCCCGGACACGATTGCCACGCGCAGCGAGTCCGCCTGCGGCATCGCCCGTTTGGCTTCGGCGACTCGGGTGGAAAAGTGATCGATCAGCTCCGCGAGGTGCTCGGGCGACTCGTCCGACTTGATCGTGAAGGACGAGCCGAGGAGGTCTACTTCGGCAAGGTGCTTGGCCACCGGTTGTCCCTTACCGCGTACCGGTGTTCTGAGCCGACCGCGCTACGGTCCGCCGGTGCCAAGCGAGCTCAGACCTGTGCCGGACACGCCCGAGCCGGGAGGGCTGGGCGGAGGATCAGGGGGTGACGCCGACGTATCGGCTGGCGGCGCCGCAGGCTGGTCTTTCTGTTGTAGCTCCGCCCAAGCGTCTTCCAGTCCGTCGAGTTTGTTCAACGTGCGCAGGATTATCTGCTCGACGTTCTGCTGATCGCCGCGGAGATTCTCGAGCATGATCTCCAGGTCCCGCGAGCGCTGTTCGGCAGACTCCAGCGAGGCGCCGAGGGTGCGGTTTTCCGTTCGCAGCCGCTCGATCAGATCGATCGCGCGGAGCACGCGCGCCTCGAGATCGGCGATCTGCTGGACGCGGATCATGAGTCCGCGGCGGCCAGTTCCGCCCGGGCGCGCTTGATGATCGCTTCGAACGCGGCGGGATCCTCGATCGCGAGATTGGACAGCGCCTTGCGGTTCAACGTGATCCCGGCCCGATCAAGGCCGTGTATGAACTGGGAGTACTTCAGGTCATGCTGGCGGCACGCGGCGGAGATGCGGGTGATCCAGAGGCGACGGAACTCGCCCTTGCGGCGCCGGCGGTCGCGATAGGCGTACATCCCGGCCTTGGCCAGTGCGTCCTTGGCAGTGCGGTACAGCTTGCTGCGCCGGCCCCAGTACCCCTTGGCCTGTTTGAGGATCTTGCGCCGCTTGGCGTGGTGCTTGTGAGTGTTGGTCGCTCGTGGCATAAGCCTTCTATCCGTACGGCAACAGGCGGCGGATGCGCTTGTGCTCGGCGGGACTGATCAGCCCCGAACGCCGCAGCTTCCGTTTTCGCTTGCTGGCCTTCTTGGTGAGGATGTGCCGCAGCCCCTGCTTCTTGTACTTCACCTTGCCGTTTGCGGTGAGGGTGAAACGCTTGGCGGTGCTGCGGTGGGTCTTGGCCTTCGTCTTGGTCTTGGTCTTGGTGCTCATCGATTACTTCCTGGACTTCGGACTCAGAATCAACGACATGAAACGGCCCTCCATCTGCGCAGCCCGGGCGAGCACCGCGTACTCCTCCGTGCGTTCGACCACGCGGTCCAGCACGGCGCGACCGATCTCCGTGTGCGCCAACTCACGGCCGCGGAACCGGACGGTGACCTTCACCTTGTTCCCCTGATCCAGAAACGTCTTGATGTGCTTGGACTTGAAGTCCAGGTCGTGTGAGTCGATCTTGGGCTGCATCCGGATTTCCTTGAGCTTGGTGAGCCGCTGCCGCTTCTTCGACTCACGGATGCGCTTCTCCTGCTCGAACTTGTACTTGCCGTAGTCGAGCACCTTGCAGACGGGCGGTCGGGCCGTCGGCGAAACCTCCACCAGATCCATGCCTGTCTGCCGTGCTGAACTGAGCGCCTCTTCTGTTGGGACGACACCGAGCTGGGAGCCGTCGGCGCCGATCAGACGCACCTCCCGTACCCGAATCATGTCGTTTACCCTGAGATCCTTGACCAATAAGCCTCCTAGGCGGAATCCCCTCGGGAAATCGCCTCATTTGCGCACACCATACTACAGTTCCGGGCCCGTGACTACTCCTGGTGCAGCGCTACCGCGCTGCCTGCCGCGCGGAGGCGGCCCCGTGTCGCCTCCGAGGATGAAGAGGACCTGGGTGCTGCGCAGGTTGGCGGCAAACGTGCCGATGCGCCGGCCGTGCCTGATGTCGATGACGGAGGTCACCTGCACCCGGTTGCTGCGGCAGTAGTCCAGGAAGTCGCTGCGCGTGCACAGGTGGATGTTGGGTGTGTCGTGCCACGCGAACGGGAGATCGCGGGTCGCCGGCATTCTCCCCCGCAGCAGCAGCGCCACCCGGATCCCGAGGTAGCCGAAGTTCGGGAAGGAGACGATCACCTTTCTGCCGACCCGCAGCATCTCGGCCAGCAGCTCGAGCGGCCGGTCGATCTGCTGCAGCGTCTGGTTCAGGACCACGTAGTCGTAGCTGCCGCTGGCGTGGTCGCGCAGCCCTTCGTTCAGGTTGCCCTGGAACACGGTGATGCCGCGCGCCAGGCAGCGGAGGATCAGCGCCTCCTCGATCTCGACGCCCAGTCCGTGCACGGACTTGATGTCTCGCAGGCGGAGCAGCAGCTCGCCGTCACCGCAGCCCAGGTCCAGCACCGACCTGCCGTGCTCGACCAGGTCGACGATGAGGTCGTAGTCCAGGTGCTGGCGGCGTTCGCTTGCGGCCATAGTCAGCGGGTGGGCGACTCGACGTTGTCGAGAAACGAGCGGACGATCTGGCAGAGGCGTGCGCTCTCCAGGAGAAAGGCGTCGTGGCCGTAGACGCTTTCCAGCTCCACGTAGGACACCTCGCGCCCTACCCGCATCAGCGCGCTGACGATCTGCCGGGACTGACTGGACGGGTAGAGCCAGTCGGAGGTGAAGGAGGCGACCAGGTACTTGGCGCGGGTCCGGGCAAGCGCGTCCTGTAGCGAGCCGTACGCTTCAGAAAGGTCGTAGTAGTCCATGGCCTTGGTGATGTACAGGTACGAGTTGGCGTCGAAGTTCTCCACGAAGCGGTTGCCCAGGTGTTCCAGGTAGGACTCCACCTGGAACTCGCCCGACATCTCGTAGGTGAACGCGGCGCGGTCCTGCAGCATGCGTCCGAACCGGCGGCCCAGCGAGATCTCCGACAGGTAGGTGATGTGGCCGATCATGCGGGCGATCGCCAGGCCGTTGCCCGGCGCCGGGCCGTGGTAGTAGTCGCCGCCATTCCAGGCCGGGTCGGACATGATGGCGTTCCGGCCGACGGTGTGGAAGGCGATGCCCTGCGCCGAGACCGTGGCGGTGGAGGCCAGCACCATCGCCGAGCGGACGCGGTCGGGATAGCGGATCGCCCACTCCAGGGCCTGCATGCCGCCCATGGAGCCGCCGGCCACGCAGTACAGCCGTTCGATGCCCAGATGGTCGATCAGGTGGCGCTGGGCCTCCACCATGTCACCGATGGTGATGAGCGGGAAGTCGAGCCCGTAGCGCTCACCGTCGTCGCCGCGCGGCGACGACGGTCCGGTGGAGCCGTTGCAACCGCCGATGAAGTTGGAGCAGATGATGAAGAACCTGCTCGTATCGAAGCCCTTGCCGGGCCCGATCATGTCGTCCCACCAACCGGGCCGTTTGTCGTCGAGCGAGTGGTAGCCGGCCGCGTGGTGGCTGCCGGCCAGCGCGTGGAATACCAGGACCGCGTTGGAGCGTGCCTCGTTGAGGGTGCCGTAGGTCTCGTAGCGGACCGTGATCGGACCCAGCCGCTTGCCGCTGTCGAGCTTCAGGGCGTCAGGCGGTTGGGCGAAGGTATGGTCGTGCGGGGCGACCAAGCCCACGGAATCGGCCGCTGCTGCCTTTGCCTTCGTCGTATTCTCCACCATCTCGTTATCGGTGTACCCTGTCCGTGCCCGGAGCGATGCATTGTACCAGCGCATAGTCGAGCGGCGCATCGCCGGTCGACTTCGATCAAGGCGCGGGTTTGTGTGGGTGCCGGCGTCGCTCGGCGCCGCCCTGATGATCGTGGCCTGTGCCACCACGCCTCCGTCTTTCGGCCGGGCCAGCCTCAGCGCGATGCCGGCCGATGTGGACGTGGCCCTCGCGGTACGCGTGCCGGCGCTGCGCGCGCCCCTGGCGGCGGTCGTCGACGAAGCGGAGGTGCCGCTGCCGGAGTGGCTGTTCGAGCGCGTTGCCGTGATCGTCGCCGGCGTCTATGTCGGCGCAGAGCGGGGTTATCTGATCTGGATGCAGGGCGTGGACCTGGACCGCGGCATGGCCGCGCGACTATTGATCAGCCCGGAGTGGTTCTACGTGGCGGAGCCGTATCCGCACTATCGTTCAGCCGATGCAGCGGTTCTGCTGCCCGGGGGCGACGTGCTGGTCATGACCAACCTGCCGCTGGGCCGCGTGCAGCGCGCGTTCGATGCCGAGGCGTTCTCGCTGCCGGCCGATGCCACGCTCGATGAAGGGACGGATCTGCTGCTTGTGGTGCCCGACCTTGCCGGAACGATCGCCGTACTGGCCGCCGATTCCGCGCTGGGGCTGCTCGCCGAAGCGTTTCCGGCCGAGGACCTGTGGCTGGCCGGAAACGCGGCGGGCGACGGGCTCGTCGCTTCCGGCGCTCTGCGCACCGGAGACCCGAACTTGGCGCGCTTGCTGGCGGCGCTGGCCGGGAAGATCCCGGGCCTGGCGGATGTTTTGTTGCGGTCCGACGGCACCTGGGTCAGGCTTGCCGGCCTGATGCGATACGAACATCTGATCGGGGTGGCGCGCGTCATGCTCGATCCGGAAGGGTCCCGTCCGGCAGGGACGGATGAGGCCGGGCCGTGAGCGTTGCGATCATCGACTACGCCGCCGGCAACCGCACCAGCGTTCAGAACGCCCTGCGCTTCCTCGGCGCCGACTACACCGTGGCCTCCGAGCCGGCGGCACTGCTTGAGTCGGAACGGGTGATCTTCCCCGGAGTGGGGGAGGCCCGCGCGGCGATGGACGACCTGGCGCGCCGCGGCATGGACGACGCGCTGCGGCAGGTGAGCGCCGAGGGCCGCCCGGTGCTGGGCATCTGCATCGGCGCCCAGGTGCTGCTGCAGTACTCCGCCGAACGGGACACCACGTGCCTGGGGCTGGTCCCCGGGCGGGCGGTCGGGTTTCGGGAACCGCAGCCGGGCGACGGGATGAAGGTCCCGCACATGGGGTGGAATCAGGTGCATCAGGACCGCCGCCATGCGCTGTTCGACGGCATCCCCGACGGCAGTTCGTTCTATTTCGTGCACTCCTTCTACCCGCAGCCGGCGGACGACTCCATCGTGCTGGGGAGGACGGAATACGGGGTGCGCTTCGCCTCGGTGTACGCCGCCGGCAACTTGGCCGCCGTGCAGTTCCATGCCGAGAAATCGGGACGGCACGGCCTGAACCTGCTTGCCAATTTCCTGGAATGGGACGGTGCTTGAGCGCCGGGTGATCGTCTGCCTGGACGTCCGCGACGGACGCACCACCAAGGGCGTGCGATTCGTGGACAACGAGGACGTGGGCGATCCGGTGGCGATGGCGCGGGCATATTACGAGCAGGGCGTGGATGAGCTGGTCTTCTACGACATCACCGCGTCGGCGGAACGCCGCGGCATCATGCTGGAGGTGGTGCGGGCGGTGGCAGCCGAGGTCTTCATCCCCTTCGCCGTGGGCGGCGGCATCCGCTCGCTGGAGCAGATGCAGGCGGTGCTGCTGGCCGGGGCGGAGAAGGTGAGCGTCAATTCGCCGGCCGTCCGCACCCCGCAGCTCATCGCCGAAGGGGCCGCGGCGTTCGGCCGGCAGTGCATCGTCCTGGGCATGGACGCGAAGCGCGACCCGGCGATGCCGAGCGGCTACCGGGTCTACATCGACGGGCTACGCACCGCCACCGACCTGGACGCGCTGGAGTGGGGGCAACGCGCCGTCGAGCTGGGCGCGGGCGAGGTCGTGCTCAACGCGATCGACACCGACGGCACGCGCGCCGGCTACGAGCTGACCGTGACGCGGATGCTCGCCGACCGCCTGCCGGTGCCGGTGGTGGCCTCCGGCGGGGCGGGAACGGTCGAACACGTGGCGGACGTGCTGATCGACGGCCATGCGGATGCCGCGCTGGTAGCCTCCATCGTTCATTACGGCACGTGCACCGTGGGCGACATCAAGGAGCATCTGGCCGCGCGCGGTGTGCCCGTGCGCATCGACTGACCCCGGCCTCCCGCCGGTTGCCGAGGATCGCCGCGCGTCACTACAATGAGTCGCGGACAACAACTATGCCTACCTACGAGTACGAATGCGGTACCTGCGGGACCTTTGAGCAGTTTCAGCGCATCACGGAGGATGCGCTCGCCGACTGTCCCGGCTGCGGCAGCGCGGTACGGCGGCTGATCTCGAGCGGCACCAGCATCATCTTCAAGGGAGCCGGCTTCTACTCCACCGACTCGCGCAACGCGGGCAAGCCCAAGGAGTCGTCCAAGGGAGACGGCGAGAGTTCCGGCAAGGACGGATCCGGCGGCGACGGCAAGACCGATTCCAAGGCGGAAACGAAGAGCGACACCAAGTCCAAGAAGGAACCGGCGTCCAAGAAGGAACCGGCCGCGGCCGCTACGACGGCAAAGGACTGAGCCGCTCCGATCCCGGCGCACTGCCGTCGGCGGCTGCGGCGATCAACTCGTCGGCTTCCAACGCCCGTAGGGCGCCGTGCATCTGCGCCAGCTTCGGGCGCAGCACCGGGTGTTTCGCCGCGAACAGCGTGCAGCAGTCCGGATAGGGCAGCGTCGAGGTCTCGAAAGTGCCGATCGCGCGTGCGGTGCGCACGATCTCTTCCTTGTCCATGCCGATCAGCGGCCGCAGGACAGGCAGCTCGCTGGTGGAGTCGGTGAAGGCGATCGCTTCGCCGGTCTGACTCGCCACCTGCCCCAGGCTCTCGCCGGTGACCAGCGCCACGGCCCCGGTGCGCCGCGCGAGCAGGGTCGCCGCCCGCATCATGCACGCGCGCAGGAGCAGGGTGGAGAGCCGGTCGGGGGCGCGCTGCTTGATGAGTTCGTTGATCGCTGTGAATGAAATTGTGCACAAGCGAGCATCCGGTACGTAGGGGGCGAGGTGCTCGGCCAGCCGTTGCACCTTGGCCAGCGCGTCGTCCGAAGTGTACGGGTAGGAATGAAAGTAGACATGGTCGAGCGGCATGCCGCGCTTGCCCATCAGGTAGCCCGCGACCGGGGAGTCGATGCCGCCGGACAGGAGCAGCAATCCGCGGGCGGAAGCGCCCACCGGCAGTCCGCCGCGGCCCGGCGACGACGGGCCGTACAGGTAGATCCGGTCGCGCACCTCCACGGACAGCACGAAGCCGGGGGCGTGCACGTCGACGCCGAGCGCGGGCAGGGCGGCGCAGATCCGGTCGCCCAGGCGGCAGGCGATCTGGTAGGAGGTCTGCGGGTAGGCCTTGTCGCTGCGGCGCGCCTCGATCTTGAAGGTGGCAGCCGCCGCCGATGCGGCCAGCCGCCGGGCCAGCTCCACGGCGGCCGCGTCCAGCAGGTCGGCGTCTCGGTCAACGACGTCGGCCTCCGCGTAGGAGACGATCCCGAACGTGTCACCGAGGGCGCGCGCCACGGCCGCCGAGTCCGTGTAGTCCTCCACGTAGATCCGCCCCCAGGCGCGCCGCACGCGGTGAGGGGTGCCGGCAAGGTGCTTGTGGATCTGCTCGATCAGGCGTTCCTCGAACTGCCGGCGGTTGGCTCCCTTGAGCGAGATCTCCCCGTACTTGACCAGGAATAAGCGATTCGGCGCGCTCATGTCCGGGCGACCTCCCGTGCCGGCGCGGCCGTGATCCGATCGGTGACGTCCCGGACCGCCGCCTCCAGCGACGCCGCGAACGCGTCGATCTCGTCGGCCGTGGTGGTCGGCCCGATCGACACCCGTACCGCCCCCGCGGCGTGCCCCGCCGGTACCCGCATCGCCTCCAGCACCCGCAGCCGTTTGCGCGAGCCGGTGGCGCAGGCGGAGCCCGGTGATACGCAGATGCCGCGGTCCCCGAGCAGGCGCACGGTGACCTCGGACGGCAGCGCGGGCACGGCCAGTTTGAGGATGAACGGCGAGAACCGGGAGTCACGCGGCTCGCGGTCGGCCGGGATCAGCATCACGCCCGGGATAGTACGGGCGAGGTCGATCAGGCGCGCCATCACCGCCTCCGCGGCAGCGGCGTTCCCCGTGCGCATCGACGTCGCAGCGGCGGCCGCGGTGGCGAAGCCGGCGGCCGCCGACACGTTCTCCGTCCCCGCGCGCCGCCCGCCCTCCTGCTCGCCGCCGGCCTGCATGAAGCGGACCGGCACGCCGGAACGGACCCATAGCGCTCCGATCCCGCGCGGACCTCCCACCTTGTGCGCGCTGAACGACGCCGCGTGCACGTGGGGACCGAGTGGCAGCGGCACCTTGCCGAGCGCCTGCACCGCGTCGGTGTGGAACAGCGGCCGGGTTCGCAAGCCCCGCGCGGCGTCGGCGACCGCCGCGGCGGCCTGGGCTACCGGCTGCATGGTGCCGGTCTCGTTGTTGACCGTCTGGATGGAGACCAGGTAGGTGCGCTCGTCGATCAGCGTGCTCAGGGCCTCCACGTCAACGGCGCCCTCGCCGTTCACCGGCGCGCGCAGGACGCGGAACCCGATCCGCGAGAGGAGCGCCGCTGCGCCGTCGATGGAGTCGTGCTCGACGGCGCTGATCACCAGCGTGTCGCGACGCGGCAGGCCGCGCTCGGGATGCAGCAGGGTCAGCACCGACTGCAGCATCAGGTTGTTGGACTCCGTGGCCCCGGAGGTCAGCACGACCTCCGCCGGTTCCACCCCGAGCGCGCGCGCCAGTCGCTCGCGCGCCGAAGCCAGCTCCGCTGCCGCCTCCCGCCCGCGCGGGTGCGGTGACGAAGGGTTAGCGTGCCATTTTGCGGCGGCCGGCAGAGGGTCCGGGAGCGGCGGCGCGGTCGCCGCCCAGTCCAAGTAGATCACCCCCGTATGGTAGCCCACCGCCCGCCGGTTCGCGCGACCGGGTTTGATCCGCTGTCGGCCGGCGTAGTAGGTTCGTTCACAGCCATGCTGTTCTTCGGCTGGGGCCCGTTCGGTTTTCTCGCGCTGTTGGTGCCGGTGCTCCTGGCATTCGCCTTCCTGCGGCTTGGCACGACGATCTTCCGCCGCATCCAGGACGAGTCCGACGATGACCGGCCGAACCTGCGCGGCCGCCGCAGCGCCCGTCACTACGATGCCGATGAGAGTGAGGCAAGCGCGCCGCGCGCGCCGTTCAACGTGCAAAATCCTTTCGGCCGGCGGTCGCTGGACAGCCGCGTGTTCCGGCTGGCGTATCGCAACGGCGGGCGGATCACGGTGTCGCAGGTCGTGATGGAGACCGGCATGTCGCTGGAGCAGACCGAAACGTACCTGGATCAGCTCTGCGACGGCGTGCGCGTGCGCATGGAGGTCTCCGACGGCGGGCTGGTCACCTACGAGTTCCCGGAGCTCACCGACCGCTTGGGCAGCTCCGGCCCGGTCTGACCCGGCCCACCGCCTCGACGCTACGGCCGAATAGCTCCCAGCCGGGCGAACAGCGCCTCGGCACCCAAATTGATCAAGGCCATGTCGCCCCCGCACTGCAGCCACTGAGCGCCCCAACCGGCCAGGCGCTGCGCAAACTCCGGATCGGCGCCCAAGCCCGAGCCGACGTACAGCCCGGCGTCGCGGGCGGTGCCGATGATCCGCTTCATCGCATCCTCCACCTCGGCGTGGCCCAGCTCGCCCATGTGGCCGAGCGCTCCGGACAGGTCGTTCGGGCCCAGCACGATCGACGCCAGGCCGTCGATGCGGACGATCTCGTCGATCGCGGCCAGCGCCTCCGCGGTCTCGATCTGGGCGATCGGGAACACGTCCGCGTCGGACTGCTCGATGAAGCCGGGGCCGCCGTCACGGCCGTAGCGCGACTGCCGGCGCGGGCCGAACCCGCGCGTGCCGCGGGGCGGGTAGCGGCACGCCTCGACGAAGGCGCGGATCTCCGCGACCGAGTACGAGCGGGGCAGGATGACGCCGCCGGCGCCGGTGTCCAGGCACTTCTTCACCCAGGCGACGTCGCTCGACGGCACGCGCACGATCGCCGGCGTGGCGGTGGCGCGCGCCGCGATCAGGTGCGACTGCATGGACTCGAAGGTGAGCGCGGTGTGCTCCAGATCGATCCACAGGAAATCGTACAGCTCGGCGATCGATTCGGTGACCGACGGATCGGTGGTCGATATGCCGCAGCCGATGCATACCTTGCCGGAGTCGAGCTGCGATCGGAACGTGCGCATGGCGCTGAGCATGAGGAGTTCTCCTTCGACGGACAGGAATCGGCGCCGGTAGCGCGGGACCGGCGCGCGGCGACCATACTACGCGGAACGCCCCGCGTCCGTGGCCGCGGCTGTCGCCAACGCGCTCCAGCGCATGTCCAGAACGGGGTTGAGCTGCGGGCGACGCATGCGTATGGCGCTCGGAATCAGGCTTCTCCTTCGACGAGTCGGGCGCGCGTGCCTATGATGGGAATCGGCCTCTGCTCGGGGCAACGCTCCAGTCAGCGCGGAAGGCGAGGCGCAAGGACCTGAGATGGATGTATTCGACCTGCTACGTGGACGGCCCGCCCCACGATGCCCCCGAACAGATCCGCGCGGATGACGGCACGACCCAGGACTTGATCGAGCGGGGGTACATCGTCATCCGCTTCCATCACGCAGACGACTGGCATGCCATCTTCGGCCGCCATTCCGATGTATTCGGTACGCCACGGACATGACGGTCGCCGACATCGAGGCGCTTGCCGCGGGAGGCGAGTCGGAGACCGTGGAGCTGAAGGCATCTACCGGCGAGCGTGTCGCGGGCGCGATGGCCGTATGCGCGATGCTGAACCACTGTGGCGGTACCGTGCTGTTCGGCGTGGAGCCGAACCGCCACGTGTCAGGACAGGCAGTCAGCGATCGCACGATCGAACAGCTTAGCTCCGCGCTGAGCGAAATCGATCCACCGGCGTTTCCTACGATCGAGCAGGTGCGTCTCCACGGTGAGTTGAAGGTTGTCGTGGTAACCGTTCAGGTGGGGCAGCATCAACCCTACAGTCACCGTGGGAGAGCTTTGCGTCGGGTGGGCAATACCAACCGGGCGATGTCACGGGACGAATACCACCGCGTGTTGCTGGAACGCCTGCACGGACAGCTACGGTGGGAAAACGAACCTGTCCCGGACTGGACGGTCGACGATCTCGATCGGACCGAGATCGTTCGTACGCTTGATGAAGCGATTCGCCGCCAGCGAGCGGAAGATCCAGGAACACGTGATCCGACGGAACTGCTGCGCGGATTCGGCTTGATCCACGGCGATCGACTGCTCCGCGCCGCGGTCGTATTGTTCGGCGGATCTGAACGGGTAGGGGCCGAGTATCCGCAATGCATGCTGCGGGTTGCAAGATTCCGCGGTACCGCGCGCACCGACGAGTTTTTGGACAACCGGCAGTTCCACGGCAACGCCTTCACACTTCTGAGCCGGGCCGAACGCTTCTTTCGTGAAAACCTTCCCATCGCCGGACACATCGAGCCCGATCGTTTCGAACGAGTGGATGAACCGCTCTACCCGCCGTCCGCTCTGCGTGAGGCGCTTGCGAATGCCATCTGCCATCGCGACTACTCCATAGGCGGAGGGTCGGTCGCGGCGGCCATCTACGATGACCGCCTTGAAGTGACATCTTCGGGGTCTCTTCACTTCGGGCTCACTGCGGAAGCGCTGTTCGAGCCCCATGAGTCCCTGCCTTGGAATCCACTGATCGCGCGCGTCTTCTACCTCCGCGGGGTCATCGAGCAGTGGGGGCGGGGAACGATCAAGATGAGGGAGCTGACCACGAGCGCCGGACTGCCGGCGCCGGAGATCGAGGATGCCGGCGGATGCGTGACCGTACGCTTCAGATCGGAGACGTACGTGCCCAGACGTGTCGAGCGAGAGGTGACCGACCGCCAGCAGGCTATTCTCTCTCTGCTCACGGGAGAGCGCAATGGGCTCGCCTTGCGCGAGATCATCCCGCAACTGGATGATTCTGTTGCGTGGTGGCAGGTACGAGATGATTTGCGGACCTTGCGGACACTCGGCCTGGCGATATGCGAAGGCCGTGGCCGCGGTGCACGCTGGCTGCGCCGGTAGCCCATCAGCGGATCTCCATCGACTTCTTATTACTTCTTATTCCCGCTGCATTGAGAACATAATCACATTTCCCAAAACAACTTAGTCCATTACTTCTCATTGCTTTCAATTCTGTCTCATTCCCCATCCGCTGCCGTGGAAGCATAGGAGTAAATATAGTCAGACATACAACTTACCTCCATCCTGTCTTATTCATGTTCATTCTGTCTTATCCCGTCTTATCCCGTCTTATCCTTTGGTCCCGACCCCTTTTGAAAGAGTGGCTCGCCTGCGCGGGCCGTCACCGGCAGTGCGTCACTCGACGGGCAACTGAGCGACGACCCCCGCGTGGTCGGACGGCCACAGGCCGGAGGGCAGCCGGTCGTCCGGCTTGTCGCCGACGGTAAGGGTCCGGATGGAACCGGCCGGGTGCAGCGCCACGCCCTTCACGAAGATCTGGTCGATCCGGTTGGTCAGCTCACTCGCCTCGTTCCTGAGGTCGTCCGCTTGGCAGCAGGTGGCGCCACCTCCCTCGGAGTCGGTCTGCCAGACATCGAGGTAGCCGGCCTCCAGGAGAAGCTGGTAGGCGGCTCCATCGGGAGCGCGCGTGTTGAAGTCCCCCAGGAGGATGACCGGGAGCTCCTCGCCCGCCAAGGCGTCCACCAGCTCCTGCGCCTGCGCCACCCGCGGCCCCGGATCGACCGACTCCAGGTGGGTGTTCACGATCCGGTAGGTGACGTCCTCGATGGTGGCGTCGATGGCGACGTAGCCTCGCGTGACCTCTATCCCCAGCGGGGCGATCGGCAGCCCGGCCGCGTAGTTCGCGGCAGTGGGCCGCGACACGACGACGTCGCCGCGGGTCAGGATCACGTCGAAGTCGGTCAGTCGCACATCGGTGACCTTGCCGCCGGCGAGCATCGGCATTTCGAGGTCCAGGTTCTGGACCTTCGCGGCTACCTGGTAGTCCAGGCCTTCCGCATGGAGCGCGTCCATGAGGATCTTGAGGTAGTCGAGATCGATCTCCTCGGCGTTCGGCGACCGGTTGGAGAGGAAGTCGCTCGGGTCCTGCCGGCGGATCAGCTCGATCTCCTGCAGGCCGATGACGTGCGGCTGCGATTCCTTGACGATGGTGGCGATCGCCGCGGCGCGCGCCGCGAAGTCGGAGGCGATCACGTTGCCGTACAGCTCGCCTACGACCACCGGAATCTGGAACAGGTTCGTCGTCTCCAGCGCCGGCTCCGCGCTGCTGCCGACGTAGACGTTGTACGTCATCACCGTCACGGGAACCTCCGGGGGCCGGTCGATCGTCTGGCATCCCGCCAGGACGAGCAGCAGTGCGAACAGTGATAGAGCGATGGTGACCTTGAGCCTTGGCATGCGGTTCCTCCGATCGGGCCGTCGTCGAGCAGACGGCGCCGAGTCCGGCCGAGGGTAGAACACCGATTACGGACGAGCAAATGCGGGCTCGTGAGACCCGGCCTGGATCGGGCCGAGCGTTTCCGGCATCCTCCGGCCATGCTGATAGACGCCCACAACCATCCGAACTGGCACGGCCACGACGCCGACCGGTTGCTCGCGAACATGGAGGAGCACGGCATCGACCAGATGTGGCTGTTCTCCTGGGAGGTGCCCGCCAACGACTACAGTCCCAGCTACCACGCCGTGCTGCCGCCCGGCGGCGTGGGCATCCCGCTGGAGGATGTCCTGAACGTCGGCCGCGCGGCCCCGGACCGCTTCGTGCTCGGCTACATGCCGGACGTCAAACGCCCCGACGCCATCGACCGGATCAAGGCGGCGGTCGAGATCCACGGGATCCGCATCGCGTCGGAGCTCAAGCAGCGCGTGCTGTTCGACGACCCCGACGCGCTGGACATCTACCACTTTTGCGGCGAGCAGAAGCTGCCCATCACCATCCACCTGGATTACCCGATCCCCACGGGACACCGCTATCCGCGTCCCAACTGGTGGTACGGAGGCTCCCTGGACAGCTTCGAGCGCGCCGTTGCCGCGTGTCCGGAAACCACCTTCATCGGCCACGCGCCCGGGTTCTGGGGGCACATTTCGGGCGACGACCGCTGCATGACAGAGTCGTACCCGGAAGGGCCGGTCAAGCCGGGCGGGCGGGTGCTCCACCTGCTGGACACCTATCCCAACCTGTACGCCGACCTGTCGGCCGGCTCCGGCCTGACGGCCATCTCCCGCGATCCGGAATTCGGCAAGCAGTTCCTGATCCGCTACCAGGACCGCCTGCTGTTCGCCCGCGACTACGTCGACGGCCGCCTGATGGAGTTCCTGCAGAGCCTGAACCTGGAGCCGGCGGTGTTCGACAAGATCGCCTACCGCAACGCCCAGCGCCTGCTCGGGGAGGCGGAGTAGCGCTCAGGGACTATGACGTCCGGGCGCGGGCCGTCAGCCTCGCGTCGTAGCGGAAGTCGGAGACCGGCCCCGTCCCGATGTCGCCGAAGTCGTCGTGCTCGGGATTGACGATGAAGTTGCTTTCGCAGAGGACCGTGGCGCTGGGCACCTGGAGCACGGCCGATTGCGCGCTGTCGATCCATCGGTCGCCGATCGTCCGGGTCACCGGATGCAGCGTCGGCTTCGCCCAGGCGGGCGGCAACTCGTCTTCGTCGATGTGCGCGATCAGCCGCTCCGGAATGAACACCGGCATCTTCCGATAGACCTTCAGCACGTCCTCCGTCTTCAGATGGACCAGCAGCTCCATGGCTGCCAGTGCCAGGTTGTCGCCGAGGTAGACCGCCGCGCGCCCGGGGCTGTTCCAGCGTCCACCGTATCGCTGCGCCCCTTCGCCCGACATCAGCTCCTCGGCCGTCTGTGCAAACTCCGGCGCCGCCAGGCGCCAGGCGGTGATCAACTGAACACGCCGTGCCGAAGTCTGCCGATGAGCTGTTCCACCTCGCGACCGCCCGTTTCCGTCGAGGCACGATGCAGCGGTGTCTGGCCATCAAGGATCTCCTGGGGCGTACTCAGCCACCGCTGCGCGGCTGCCGTGTCGCCACGCATCAGCGCCAGGACCATGTCCGTCAAGCGGGCGATGCGCACGAGTCGATCGGATTCATCCGGCGTCAGCCTGCCCGCACGTTTTCTGCGGCCCAGGGTCGTCGCGGGAATTCCCACGACCTGCGCCAACTCCTTTTGTGTCGCTCCGATCGCGACCGTGAGCTCCTCCAGCATCGAGAACGGCAACCCCTCGCGGACCAGTTCCAGCACCCCGCTGTCGTTCGACAGCCGGGACAGCGCGCCTCCGAGCGCCGGGAGTCCGGCCTGATCGACGACATACGGCATTGCGGGCTCCGTGACGGCGCCGGCAGTGGGCGCCGTCACCGGCGAGTGCGCCCGCTTCACCCCGCGACGCGGCTTGGGCAGTCCGTCCATCGACCGAGTGTCCATTTGGATCCCTCTCTGCAACCGTTTGGTGACATTACTCCATCGAAGCTCATCCGGCAACCATCGAGTCGCCCGCCGGCGGTGGGGAGATGGTGGTGACGGTGATACCCTGAACCCGCGGGTGCATCCCTGCGAGTGAATGGAGGTGACCGGCGACATGCAGTACCGCCGCTTCGGCGAACGCGAGATATCGGCCCTGGTGCTGGGCACCGTGCAGTTCGGCCTGGATTACGGCGTGGCCAACACCACCGGCAAGCCGGACCAGGCGACCGTGAACCGCATGCTGGCCACCGCATTCGACGCGGGGGTGAACACGCTGGACACCGCTTCGATGTACAACGATGCCGAGACGGTGTTGGGCCGTGCCCTCGGCGATCTGGGGATGCGCGATCGCATATTCATCTGCAGCAAGGCACGGCCGCACGAGGAGGTGACCGCGACGCCGGAGGAACAGATCGCCGCCGCCGTGGAGCGGTCGCTGCGTGTGCTCGGGGTCGAGCGGATCGGGCTATATCTGCTCCACGGCTATCAGGCGCTGCCGTACGTCGGGGCGCTCCATCGCAAGCGCGAGGCGGGCGACATCGGCGCGGTCGGCGTCTCGGTCTACTCGGTCGAGGAGGCGCTCGGGGCGATCGCCACGCCGGGCATCGACGCCATCCAGCATCCGCTCAGCATCCTCGACCAGCGGTTCCTGCGCGCCGGGGTGCTGCAGCGGGCGGCCGAGGCAGGGGTCGCGATCTTCGCGCGTAGCGTCTACCTCCAGGGCGTGGTGACCATGGCGATCCCGGACCTCCCGAAACCGATCGCGGAGGTGGCCCCGACGCTCACCCGGCTCCGGGAGCTGGCAGGCGACCTCACGATCGAGGAGCTGGCCCTCCGCTACGTCGCATCGCTCGGCGGCGTCACCGGCGTGGTGGTCGGAATGGAGACGCGCGAGCAGATGGAGCGCAACCTGGCCGCCGTCCTGGCCGGTCCCCTGGACGACGGGCTGTTGGAGGCGATCCGAGAGGAAGTGCCGGATCTCCCGGACGAGATCATCAACCCAGGACTCTGGCGGTGGATCCGCGACTACGACTGGGGTGGGCGCTGAGACACGGCTGAGTCTCAGGCGGCCTCCGCGGCGGCCGTCACGGCCGGGTCGCGCAGCGCATCGGCCACCGCTTCGACCAGCTTGTCGATCGTCTCCGGCGTGGTGGGGACGGATATCGAGCACATCTGCAGGGTGTGGCCCAGGAAGAAGCCGCGGTCGATCAGCGCCAGGAACAGCGGCGATACCCAGCGCTTGTCGGCGTCGAGCGATGAGCGGTAGTCGCGCGGCGGCTCCGGGCGGAAGTGGATGGCGAACGCGGATCCATTGTTGTGCGCCGACGCCGGCACCGGGCAGGCGGTCAGCGCCTTCCGCAGCCCGCGCGTCAGGCGGTCGCCCAGGCTAGCCAGGTGCTTGAATGCCTCCGGCGTGAGCTCGCGCAGCATCGCCAGACCGGCGGCCATGGTCACCGGATGGCTGGCGAAGGTGCCGCTCTGGCCGACGCCCGGGCCGGCGGTCGGATGGTAGCGGTCCATGATGTCGGCGCGTCCGCCGAACGCTCCCACCGGGAAGCCGCCGCCGACGATCTTCCCGAACGTGGTCAGGTCGGGCGTGATGCCGTAGTACTCCTGAGCGCCGCCGCGGGCCAGCCGGAAGGCGACGATCTCGTCGAAGACCATGAGCACGCCGTGCCGGGTGGTGATTTCGCGCACGCCTCGGATGAAGTCCGCCGGCAGATCCAGGACCCCGGTCTTGGGGTCCAGCAGGACGCACGCCAGCTCGGCGGCGTGCTCGCCGATCAGCCGATCGGTCGCCTCCAGGTCGCCTAGCGGCAGCACCATCGTGTCGGCCACCGCCCCGGCCGACATGCCGATCGCCTGCGCGTAGGGCAGCGGTCGCTCGGCCGGGCCGGCCGCCTCCAGCGGCGGCGCGACGCTGACTTCCACCGCGTCGTGGCTGCCGTGATAGCAGCCCTCGAACTTGGCGATCAGGTTCCTGCCAGTGAAGGCGCGCGCCAGGCGGACCGCGTGCAGGCTCGCCTCGGTCCCGGAGTTGGTGAAGCGCGCCCGTTGCAGGCTGGCCACGCGGCTGCACAGCTCCGCGCACACCTCGGTCTCATGCCCCATGGGGGCTCCCACCGCGACGCCGCGCCGTAGCTGCGCCTGCACCGCCGCCATCACCGCCGGGTGGTTGTGGCCCAGGATCTGGCCGGTGTGGTGGTTGGCGAAGTCGGCGTACCGGTTGCCATCCACGTCGAACAGATACGGGCCGTCGCCGCGCTCCATGGTCAGCGGGTAGGGGCGATAGAAGTAGGCGCCCTTGGCGACGCCGCCCGGGGTGGCATCGGCGTGGGCCGAGAAGCGCTCCAGGGAGCGGGGATGGGCGGCGAAGAAGCGTGCCTCAAGGTCGTTTGCGGGTTTCATCGTGAGGGTCCGGACGGACTATAGCAGCCCGTGCGGCGGCGGCGCGTCGATGCGCACGGCGCGCACCGGCGCTACAATCCCGAGCATGAACGTCGTGTGCATCTGCCTGGACACGTTCCGGGCCGACATCGTCGGCGAGGGGAAGAAGTACAGCCACGCGCGGACGCCCAATCTCGATGCCCTGGCCGCGCAGAGCATCCGGTTCACGCGCGCCTTCGGCGAGTGCCAGCCGACGCTGCAGATCCGGCGCGGGCTGTTCACCGGCCGGCGCAGCTTCCCGTTCCGCTACAACTTCGACCGCCGTGGCCACTGGCACCACGCGCCGGGGTGGCACAAGATCCCGCCCGACCAGGACACCATCGCCGAGGTGCTGCTGGCGCGCGGCTACCTCACCGCCCTGATCGCCGACACCTACCACATGTTCAAGCCGACGATGAACTACGCGCGCGGCTTCGCCCACCTCGACTTCGTCCGCGGGCAGGAAACCGACAACTGGAAGAGCGGCGATCCGCGGCTCATCGAAGAACAACTCCGCAACCACGTGCGCGAGCCGATCGACTGGCCGCGGCATGCCACGCTGGTCAACTACCTGCTCAACCAGCGCCACCGGCAGTCGGAGGAGGACTACAGTTGCGCGCGCGTGTTCCGCGCGGCGTGCGACTGGCTGCACGACAATCACGCGATGAAGCCGTTCTTCCTGTGGATCGACAGCTTCGATCCGCACGAACCGTGGGATCCGCCCAAGGAGTACGCCGACCTCTACTGTCCCGACTACGCCGGCAAGGACTTCATCATGCCCGGCGCGGCACAGGAAGGCGCCGGCGCCTCGGAAGAAGAGCTGCGCCGCATCGAAGCGCTCTACCTGGGCGAGGTCACGTTCGTGGACAAGTGCGTGGGCCAGCTACTGGAAAAGCTGGACGAGCTCAAGCTGTTCGACGATACGCTGGTGGTCTTCCTGTCCGATCACGGCACGCAGCTTCGCGACCAGGGCCGCTTCGGCAAGTCGGATCGAGAGCTGCATCCGTTCAACACGCAGTTGAACCTGTGCCTGCGCCATCCCGGCGGGCCGGCCGACCGTGACGTCACGGCGCTGGTGCAGAACCACGACCTGATGCCGACCATTCTGTCGCTGCTGGGCATCCCCTGCGGCTGGACCGACGGCGAGGATCTCTGGCCGCTGGTGACCGGTGAGAAAGCGGCGATCCGGGAGCGGATCATTACCGGTTGGGCGGACGGGGCGCCGACCGGCAACGCGCGCGGCCGCGCCAGCGTGCGCGACGACCGCTGGAACTTCTGCACGGCGGTCGGCTATGAGGACGAGGCGGGAGACGAGCTGTTCGACCTGAGCCGTGACCCCGAGGAGCGCGACAACGTCGCGGCCGACCAACCGCAGGTGGCAGCCGGGTGCCGCGCCGAGCTGGAGGCGCTGATCGGGCAGCCGCTTCCCGGGACGATGGTGGAGGTGTCCGACCCGGCCGCGGGTCCGATGGTCGACTGGCTGAACCGCAAGCTGCGCGAGCTATAGCCCTACAGACCCCACCGCTTGCGGGCCTCGGCCATCGGAATGGCCGCGGTCCCGTAGTGGCCGGTGGGGGAGTCTCCGCCCCAGCGGGCGTCCATCGGCTCCGAGGACGGCTGATAACGGACGTCGGGATATCCCCGAACGGGATCCACACGGTGTTCACGCGCTCGCTGCCCAGGCCCATGTACACCACGTCCATGTGTGAGCCGGTGAACTTCTCGTTCCCCACCGCCCGCAGCCACTTGTGGTCGAAGGTCGCCGGCTCCTCATCATAGAAACGGCGATAGAACGACTGCAACTCCGGCCCTTCCAGCACCCGCAACACTTCCGGACGGTAGGCGACCCGTTTCATGCCGACGCTCCTGCCGTCGCGCGGCATCACGCCCTCCATGAGCGGGGTGCCCTCGACCAGCGCGTCCTGCTCCCGGAGGTGCTCCATCACCGCGCGGCGCGCCTCGAGGACGGCGTCGCGGTCGATCAGCCCGCGGATGAACAGGTAGCCGTCCGCGGCGATGCGCCGGCGCAGCTCGTCGATGTCTGCCAGCGCGTCGGTGCTGTCGCGCAGGTAACCGAACTGCGCGGTGGGGAACTCCATCTGCCTGCGCTGAAACTCGACTCGCATAGGCACTGGCCACACACTGTCACTGCACCGTATCGGCCATCAACCGGAGGGCGGGACCTCGGTCACACGGATGCGTTCATCTAGGGAGCAAGTGGCGTCGCTCCGCTCAGACCGGGATCACGTGAACCCGCTGTTGTTGATTCGTCGGAAGCAGGCTCCTGAGTCCGGCGTCGAGCGTGGCCAGTTGGCCGCCGTGCTGCATGGCGAGACCGAGCAGCAGGGCGTCGGTGATCTGGCGGTATCCCTGGATACGCATGAGGACTTCGTCCGGGAGCGATATGATCGAGCGATCGTGGGACCAGAACGCGTATGATTCGCGGCACCTCAGACTGCGCAACAGAGCGATCGCGTCGAGGGGCGTAACCTCCTGCTTCACGGCGGCAGGGTTGCAGGAGACCCGTACGAACCCGGCTTCAGTCAGCGGACACGTCGCCCACCCGGTGGTGCGGCTCACCGCGAACCATGAGCACGCTGCGTCATGGTGCACGTGATTGGGCCACGCGAGCGCTATCAGCACGTTGACGTCAGGCAGGGCGATCATGGCCAATCGGCGAGTGCCTTTCGGACATCCTCGCTGGTGATGGGGTCCGCATCGCGAGCGACCCGAAAGGTCGGGACGTCGCCTGTGTCGTCGGATTCCGCCCGCCTGAAGCCACGGCGCGCGAGGACGGATAACGCGCTTCCCAGGCTGCTGCTGCGTCTCTGCGCGAGCTCTCGGGCAACAGCGAGTACATCGTCGTCAATCGTCAACGTGGTCCGCATAAATGCATCGTTGCATCGGAACATCATCACATCAAGGCCCGGTGGCGGTGATCAGCAGGACCATCCGCTCCGGGCGCACCATCAGCAAGGCAAGGGGTAGGATCCACTGATAATGCCTGACACATTCGAGCACGCTCTGCTGATCGTAAAGCCGGACGGTGTGCGGCACCCCGAGTTTTCGAGGATTCTGGACAGACGGCTGGCCGAGCTCTCGCTTCTTCAGGTCGCAACCAGGGATCTGCTCCTGAGCAGATCCCTGGCACGCTACGTTCTGGCGAGACGGCGACGTCGAGGAGTACATCGCGTATCTGCGCGAAGGACCCTCACGGGCGATCGTCGTCAGGGGAAGGCAGGATAGCCGCGTCACTGGTCAGGCCAGGTCGCGGATGATCTCCTGAGCGGCGTTGTGTCCGGGGATCCCGGAGATCTCGCCTCCGGGGTGCTGGCCGGCTCCGCACAGATAGAGACCGGGGAACGGCGCGCGATAGCTGGAGAGCTCGGGTAGCGGGCGGTTCCAGAAGAGCTGGTCGCCACCGTGCTGAATGTGCCAGATGCACCCGTCGGTGAGCCCGTTGTCGCGCTCCAGATCGGCCGGCGTCCTCAGCTTCAGGTGGAGGATCGATCTGCGGAAGTTCGGCGCGTAGCGGGTGATCTGATCCACCAGTCGTTCGGCCACCCGGTCGCGCACCGTGTCCCAGTCGGTGTCCTGCAGCTTGGCGGGGGCCGGGTAGATCCACACCGAGGCCGTGTGCCGGCCGCCGGGTGCCAGCGTCGGATCGAGTGCCGACGGCACCGAGAAGTTGATGATCGGTTCGGCCGGGGGGCGGCCGGCGGTGCAATCGGCGTAGGCGGCATCGACGCTCGCTTCGCTGCGGCCAAGCCCGACCACGCCGCGGCTCGGCACCGCGGGATCCCCGTCCCATGCCTGCCAGTGCGGGAGCTCGTCCACGGCCGCCAGCAGCTTGTAGCAGCTCACCTCTGTGACCAGCGCGCTGACGCGGCGCCGGAGCTGTATCGTCGTCAGTTCCGGAGGGACCAGCCGCAGGAAGGTCCGCTTCGGGTCCAGATTGGACACCACGCATCGCGCCGTCACCGCCGTGCCGTCCGCGAGCCGCACCCCGGTGGCGGCGCCGTCCTCACGGAGCAGCGTAGTCGCCTCGGCGTCCGTATGGATGGCGACCCCGGCCTCCTCGACCGCTTGGCGCATGAGGGAGGTGATGACTCCGATCCCGCCCTTGATGTATCCGTTGTGCGCGGTGCGCCCGGAACCGGGACCGGCAAGGTCGATCGACCCGTAGGCCAAAGCCAGCGCACCCGGGTCATGGCCGATGGCGGCCGCCTCTGCCGCATGGCGGTCGCGCAGCCTGCGGGTCGGGAGGTAGCGGTGGCGAAGCTGCCTCACCGTCCGGATCAGAGCGTCTTCCAGAACCTGACCATCGCCGCGGGACGCCGCGTAGGCGCGGGCCTCGCTGAGAGTCGGTGGCGGCCGCAGGCGGTACGGAGCGAACAGTTCGCATAGCCGCCGCTTCATGTCCGCGTAACGGCGTTCCGCCTCGATCTCTTCCGCGGTGAGTTGCAGCGCAAGGTTGCGCGGGGATTCGTGATCGGCCGGGCCCCAGTAGTCGCCGTCCGGCATCGGCACGAGCGACCCGGTGCGGGGAATCCCTACCATGCCGCGCTCTTCGAGCCGCAGGTCCGCCTGGATCCCGGGATCCAGCGCGTGCACCATGTGGGCGCAGGTCGAGAATCGGTACCCCGGCCACAGCTCTTCCGTGATGGCCGCCCCGCCCACGAAGGACCGCCGCTCGAAAATCCCGACCCGGAAACCGGCGCGGGCCAGATACCACGCGGCGGTCAGACCGTTGTGGCCGCCGCCGACGATCGCGACGTCCAGGTCATGCGGCATCTCTTCAGCGACCCGGCCGCTCTGCAAGAGTGACGGGCACCGTCCTCCCTCGGCCGGCGCCGGGCTACTTTCTGACGCCGCCGGCGTCAGCGGTGCGGCGGGAGCCCGGCCCTACGGCGGCGCGCGCCGCGGTGAGGTCCTCCCGCGACAGGACCGTGCCGGCCGCGCCGAGCGCCTCTTCGATCTGCTCCGGGGTCTTGATGCCACAGATCGCGGTGTGGATCGACGGATGCTGCACGGTCGCGGCCAGCGCGAGTTGGTAGATCGACAGCTCGTACCGCTCCGCGATCGGGCCGAGGCTCCGCACGTTCGCGCACAGCTCGGCGAACCGCTCGCCCTGAAAATCAGGATGGTTGGCGCGGAAGTCGGTGAAGGTCTCGGTGCCCCGGTACTTGCCGGAGAGCAGACCCTTGTGCAGCGGCGAGTAGACCATCACGCCGATGCCCACGGTCTGGCAGTAGGGCAGCAGGTCGTCCTCGCCCGCCGGGTCGATCAGGCTGTAGGGCGGCTGCACGACGGAGTAGTCACCGAAGCGGCGCTGGGCGCGGAACTGCTCGACGCTGTGGTTGCTCACGCCGTAGGCGCGGATCTTCCCCTGCTCCCGCAGGCGGTCGAGTTGCCCGGCGGTCTCCTCGCAGGGCGTGAGCGGGTCGAAGCCGTGCAGCAGGTACAGATCGATCGTGTCGAGCTGCAACCGCTTGAGGGACACCTCGCAGCGGGCAGCGATGTTCTCGGCGGACAGGTCCGGAATCCGGGATCCGTCAGGCTTGAACCGGTTCAGCACCTTGGTGGTGATCACGAGCTCGTCGCGCGGCAGGCCGGCGATCGTCTCGCCCAGCACCGTCTCCGCATGGCCCTCGCCATAGGCGTCGGCGGTGTCGAACAGGTTGATTCCGCCGTCGAAGGCCTGCCGTATCGCTTGAGTGATTTGCTCCCTGGACTGTTCGCCCCAGAAGCGCGGGCTGAGCTGCCAGGTGCCGAAAGAGATCGGCGAGACCAGCAGGCCGCTTCGTCCGAGTGGTACGCGCTCCATGTCTTGTTCCTCCGCGCCGCAGTATAGTCGCGACGGGTCATGAGGTACGGGCAGTGCTTGATCGCGATACCGGCAGCCTCGTAACCTCGACACTCAGTGGATACGGACATCCAGGTGGCCGACGCTGCCGCGTACCTGTTGCCGGTGACGACGCGTGTGCCGCTGAAGTTCGGCGCCGAAGCACTGACCTCCGTGACCTGCGTGCGGGTGTCGCTGCAGGTGCAGGACGCGACGGGCCGCCGGGCGGTGGGATGGGGCGAGACGCCGCTGAGCGTGCAGTGGGCCTGGCCGGGCGAGTTGCGCTACCAGGAGCGGCACGACCTGATGCGCGATCTGTGCCTGCTGATCGCGGCCGACTGGAGCGATGCACGGTTCTCCGGGCACCCGCTGGAGGTGGGGCACGCGTTCCTGCAGGAGCGGCTGCCGGCCCTGGTCGAGCGGATCAATCGCGGCAGGGAGCCGGCGGCGCGCATGCCGCGGCTCGCTGCGCTGGTGTGCGCCTCCGCGTTCGACCTGGCCCTGCACGACGCGTTCGGCGTGCTGCACGGGATGCCGGCGTACGCGACCTACAACCGGCGCTACCTGAACCACGACCTGAGCCGCTACCTCGCGCCGGCGGCCGGCAGCGGCGTGTCGTTCGTGGACAGGTACCCCGAGGACTTCCTGCGGCCCCGCCATGACGAGCTGCCGGCGTGGCACCTGGTCGGGGGGCTGGATCCGGTCGAGCCGGCCGAGCTGGACGGGAGCGAGCCGGACGACGGCTACCCGGTCCTGCTGCGCGACTGGGTGCGGCGCGACGGCCTCACCTGCCTGAAGGTCAAGCTGCGCGGCACGGACGAGGCGTGGGACTACGGCCGGCTCCTGCAGGTGGGCTCGCTGGCCATCGACGAGGGGGTGGCGTGGCTGTCGGCCGACTTCAACTGCACGGTCACCGACCCCGCCTACGTGACCGGCATCTTGGACCGGCTGCTTCGTGAGCAGCCGCGGATCTACGGCATGCTCCTGTACGTGGAGCAGCCCTTTCCCTACGACCTGGAACGCGACCGGCTGGACGTGCGCAGCGTGGCGGCGCGCAAGCCGCTGTTCATGGACGAGAGCGCCCACGACTGGGAAGTGGTGCGCCTGGGCCGGGAGCTCGGCTGGTCGGGCGTGGCGCTGAAGACCTGCAAGACTCAGACCGGTGCGCTGCTCAGCCTCTGCTGGGCGCACGCGCACGGCATGACGCTGATGGTCCAGGACCTGACCAATCCGATGCTGGCGCAGATCCCGCACGTGCTGCTGGCGGCGCATGCTCCCACCATCATGGGCGTGGAGTCGAACGCCATGCAGTTCTATCCCGACGCCTCGGCGCCCGAAGCCGCGGTCCACCCGGGGCTGTACCGCAGGGCACGGGGCCGGCTGGATCTGTCCACCGTGACCGGCCCCGGCTTCGGCTATCGGCTCGACGAGATCGATCGTTGCCTGCCGGAGGCGGAGACGGTCGTCGCCGGCAGCGGGTGACGGACCACCCAGGGCATGCTCACACTCTCTTTACTACCCTTACTCAAGTGTTGCTCCCTCTTTCTTCAAGAGACGCCAACGAGCGCCGGGGCCGCGACCGTGACACGCGACGGATCGGTCACTTGGGCATGCCCGCCAGTCGTGACGCAAGCGCTGGTTGGCAATGGGCGCCGCCGGCAGATTAGGCTAAGGAACTCCGATGGCTGACGTCGCGTTCTCGGTATTCACCAAGTCGTGGAAGACCGTGCCGCTCGGCCGGCTCGGCGAGCTGGTGCGGGGAATGGGATTCGAGGGGGTCGAGTTGCCGGTGCGCCCCGGTTTTCAGGTGGTGCCCGAGCGCGCGGGGCGCGATCTGCCGGCGGCGGCGCGGCAACTGGCGGACGCCGGCGTGACGATCCACAGCGTGGCGGCCGCTGCCGGCGACGCGATGATCATGGCCTGCGCCGACGCCGGCGTCCCGCTGATCCGCATCATGGCAGCGATCGGGACGGACGAGAGCTACGCCGATGCCGAGGAGCGGTATCGACGCGAATTCGATGCGCTGCTGCCGGCGCTCGACCGCGCGGGGGTGACCTTGGGCGTCCAGAACCACGCCGGCCGGCAGGTCGCGAACGCGATCGGCCTGCGCAGCCTGATCGGCCGTTACGACCCCCGCCACGTCGCCGCGGTCTGGGACGCCGGGCACGAGGCGGTGGCGGGGACCGAGCCGGAACTGGCGATCGACACCATCTGGTCGCACCTGCGCAGGGTGAACCTCAAGAACGCGGTCTGGCTGCAGACCGCCGAGGCGGGCGCCGCGAGCGCCGAGTGGTCCCAGTACTGGACTGCCGGCCGCCTGGGGCTCAGCCCGTGGCCGCGCGTGGCGGCCGAGCTGCGGCGGCGGGGCTACGCCGGCACGGTCTGCCTCACCGCCGAGTACAGCGGCGCGGTATCGGTCGAGCGGCAGGCCGCCGAGGACCTGGCGTTCGCGCGGGCGCTCTTCGCGTAGCCGGGGCGCGTGTTGACGCTGCGCGCGGCGGTGCCCATGCTCGGTCGCCGGGGATGACATGAGCCAGAGCGACAGCACGGTACTGCGCGTGGCGATCGCCGGCTGCCACCGTCAAGTCACGCGGCGGCCGGGGTCGCACAACTGGGCGGCGGCGTTTGCCGAGGTGCCGGAGACGCGCGTCGTGGCGGTCTACGATCGGGGAGCCGATACGCGCGCCGAGTTCCGCGCCGCCTGGCGCGCAACGTGGGGGGACATCGCCGCCTACGATGACTACGGGCGGATGCTCGATGAGGTGCGCCCCGACATCGTCTGCATCGCCACCCGGCAGACCCATCACGCCAGCCAGATCGCGGATGCCGCGGCCGCCGGCGTGCGCGGAATCCTGTGCGACAAGCCGTTCGTCACCACGCTTGCCGAGGCGGACGCCGCCCTGGACGCCTGCCGGAAGTCCGGCCTGGCCATCGCCTACGGCACCGAGATGCGATGGGACGCGGCCTACCGCCTGCTGGCGCAGCGGCTGCGCGACGGGCTGGTCGGCGAGGTGCGTGCCATCCTCGGCTACGGCGCGCCCAACCTGATCTTCCACGGCTGCCACTGGTACGACACCGCACTGCTGCTGGCCGGCGATCCGGAACCCCTGTGGGTGAGCGGCCGGGTGGACGCGGTGGCGGCCGACGAGCCCGACGAAGGGCGCCGCCTCGACCCGCCGGGCCGTGCCTGGGTGGGGCTGGACAACGGGGTGCTGCTGACGCTGCTGCCGGAGGGCGGTGGCCGCAGCTTCTCGGTGATCGGCAGCGGCGGCCGCCTGGAGATCGTCAATGACGCCCACCAGGCGTATCTGTGGGAGGCCACGCCCGGCGGCCGCGGAGCGGACCATCTCGCCGCCGCCCCGGCAGCGCTGGAGGTGCCGCAGCCCGACGCGCCGTGGCCGCGCGGCGCCACCCTGATGCGCGATCTGGCGCAGGCGGTGCGCAACCGGAGCGCCACGCAGTGCGACGTGCCGCACATCCGGCGCGCCACCGAGATCGGCTTTGCGATCCACGAGTCGCATGCCGCCGGCGGAGCCGCCGTCAGCCTGCCGGTGACACACCGCACCCGATGCATCGATCCCCGTCCCTGGGGCAACGACTGAGTTTTCTGGTCGCCGCTACCAGCACCCCAGCAGGCGCCGCAGCAGCACGATCTGCCCCACGTGGTAGGCGTTGTGGTCGGCCAGCACCAGCGCCTCGCGCAGCAGGGTCTGTCCGGTGCCGTGCGGGATGCGCCGGTACAGGTCCGCCTGCGGGTCCCTGATCAGCGCGACCATCGCCGCGCGGTCGGCCAGGAACGCGTCGATGCCCCGCTGCCAGGCGCCGGCCGGCGGCGCGACGGTGCCGGGCCAGTAGCCGCCGGGAAACTCGGGCGACACGTGGCCGGGATCGCGGCTGAACTCCAGGATGTCCCACTGCGCGATGCGCAGGTGATCGAGCTGCTGCCACAGGGAAGAGGCGGCGCCCTCCGGGACGACGCCGCGCAGGTGCTCGGGCACGTCCGCCACCGCCTGCTCGAACGGGAGGTGCGCGCCGTGACCGGACAGCAGGCTTGCCGCGTGCTCGCGCACGGACTCGTCACTCTTCGAGTGAGGTTCGCTCCGCTCACTCATTGCCGTCCTCCTCGGCCGTCACCACAGCGTCCACCTCGATCTCCACCAGGTGCTCGGTCATCATGAGGCCGGACACCTCGGCCATGGTCATGGCCGGCCGCACGCCGCCGAGCAGCTCGGCGTGGGCGCGGCCGACGGGGTCGGCATCGCCGATGTCGGTCACGAAGTAGCGGGCGCGCACCACGTCGGCGAGGGAGGCGCCCACGTCGCCGAGCGCGCGCTCGATCTTGCGCAGGATGAAGAGCGTCTGGCCGTGCGGATCGCCGGCCGCCACCGGCGTGCCGTCGCTGCCGGTCGCGCTGGTGCCGGCCACGAACACCAGATCGCCGACGCGCACGGCGCGCGAGTAGCCGTAACGCTCCTCCCAGGGGGCTCCGGAAGTGGTGCGTTGCCTGATCACGTGGTGCCTCCGCGCCGTCGGTTGACGCCGGACGCGCGCAGCCGCCCGACGGCCGGCCGCATGCGCGCCGCCAGCCGCTCGCCCATCTCCAGCATGCCGTGATCGCCGGGATGGATCATGTCCACGCATAGCCCGCCGACGTCGGTCAGCATCGACGGCCCCGGAACCAGCTCGATGCGCGAACCCAGGCCGTCCGCGCGTAGCCTTTCGACGACGCGCTCGAGTGCCAGCCGGAACTCCTCCGGCGGTGCGGCAGCGGTCATCACGTTCGACCAGTCACCGTAGTAGGGGTAGATGGTGATACAGAACACCGGTCGGGCCGGATTCCGTGCAACCACCTGTTGTACTAAGTAAGTTGTCCGTTGAGTAAATTCCTCGATCGTGAAACCGCGGGCGATCATGTTCACCGACAGCGCGAGGGTCGCCACGTCCCAGTCGGGGCGGGCGCCGATGTACTCCCCGAAGGCGGGCTCGCACAGGCAGGCGCCGCCGACGCCCAGGTTGATCAGGTCGACGCCCAGGCGCCACGCCGCCTGTGCGACGTAGGTGAGGTGGAACGCGGTGGCCGCCGAGCCGTGCGTGATCGATGTGCCGTAGGAGAGCAAGGTGAGATCGGGCAGCTCGGCGGCGGCAGGCGGCCGGACGTCGCCGTCCACGCCGTGCAGGTGAAAGGTGCCGCGGAACAGCACTACCCGCACCACGCGCGGATGGAACGGCATCGCCGCGGCCAGGTCGTCCGGGATCGACTCGTAGGCGGGCCGCTGGTCGTCGCCGATGCCGACGTCGATGGTGGTCGGCTCGGTGCCGATCGGGTGGACGTGCGGCCGGCCGGCCAGCGGGCCGAAGAACACGCGGGCGGTCGGCTGGAATTCCTGGAGGCCCTCCGCCGACAGGGTGAGCCGCGCACTCGGCCCCAGCAGCACGAACCGGATCTCCGCCCCCGCGGCCAACCGCGTCTTCTCCTGAGCGGGGAGCTCCAGGCGGGCGCGCACCTCCTCGGGGACGCGCTGCAGCCGCACCGAGCCGTCGGGCTGCGGCAGGGCCGCGTCGATGCCGTGCAGGGTGACGTCGTGGTATCTCATGGTGCCGGGCAGTATGAGGCGAACGCACCCACCGCGCGACACCGGTCATCGAGGCGGGTCCTTGCCGTGGGCGGGCCGGCCGCGAACGGGATTGGGCCGCTATTGCCCATCGATGGTCAAAATAGCCTTAGAGGGTGTTGACATAACAAATCTGGTAGTCGAAAATGTTCCCGATTACGAGAACACCGGTAGTCGGGAGCATTATGGCAAAGAGGAGAGGACGCCCGCCCAAGATCGACGAAGCCGGACGCGAAGTGCTGCGCGAGATTGTCACTGCCCAGCCCCACGCGACGATGGATGAAGTGACCGCCGAGTTCACGCGGCGGACTGAACTGACGGCAAGTGCGGCTACGGTGCGCAAGGCACTACGGCAGGCAGGGGTGAAGCGAGAGCGCGGCGCGGTGGCGGTCAAGCGGCGGTCGCAGCAAGATGAAAAGGCCAAGCAACGCTATGGCTATACGGACGAACATCGCCGTCAGGAGCCGGATCAGCGCTATCCGAGTTGCCTGACGCAGACCGAGTGGGAGTTGGTGGCGGACCTGTTCGAACAATCGGGGAAGCGCGGGCGACCGCCTCGGTACAGCCGCTGGGACATGGTGAATGCATGTTGCTACGTGGTGCGCAACGGCTGTTCATGGCGCATGTTGCCGCGCGAGTTTCCGCCCTGGGAGAATGTGTATCGCACCTTCCGACGCTGGGCTGCAGCCGGCAGGTTCGAGCAGATGCATGATCGGTTGCGGGCGCTGTGGCGCAGCCGCGAGGAGCGCGCGCCGGAGCCGACGGCGGCGGTGCTGGATGCGCAATCGACGCGCAGTTCGCCGCAGGGCGGTCCGAGCGGCTACGATGCCGGCAAGAAGGTCAAGGGTCGCAAGCGCAACTTGGTGGTCGACTCCGTGGGGCTGCTGCTAATGGTGAGCGTGGTTCCGGCCAACGTGCAGGACCGGGACGGCGCCGACCAAGTGGTCCAGGACGCGATCGCGAAATATCCGGGTCTGGAGAAGCTGTATATCGATGCCGGCTATTCTGGTGCGTGCGCCGCGCGTATTCAGCAGGAGCACCAACTCCAGGTGGAGGTGGTGCGGCATCCGGCCAATCGCAACGTGGGCCGCTGGGTAAGTCCCGACCAAGGAGAGCTGTTTACCGTGCAGGCGGACAGCAAGGGTTTCGTCGTGCTGCCGAAACGGTGGATCGTGGAACGCACCCACGCATGGTACGAACGATGCCGACGCTTGATCATGCATCATGATCGCCTGCTCTCGGTGTCGGAAGCCTGGGTGTGGCTTACTGGCGCACGCATGCTCGCCCGTAGACTCGCCGCCGCTTGATTATGTCAACACCCTCTTAGTAGCGTCAAAACAACTCAGTAAGAAAACAGGGCAGGCGCGTGGCAGCATGTGGCCGCGTCTGTCCCATGGCATGTAATTCGTTCAATAACAATTTTTTGAGAATCATCGTCCGCGCGTTACCGGAAGTTGGCATGGTGTGTGCTATATAGATGGCATGAGCAACAACCTCAACCACAGGAGGAACACCATGAGGAATCTCGTACCGTATCGACCCGGCCGCATGAGCATCGTCGACGGTCTCGACCAGATCTTCGACTCGGTCTTCACTGAGCCGGTCTGGCGCACCGGTGCCCCGGCCGTCGACATCCGCGAAGAGGATGACGGCTATCTGGTGCAGGCGGAGCTGCCCGGCGTCGCCGAGAAGGACCTGAAGGTCAGCGTCGACGACAACGTGCTGACCATCACGGCCAAGACCGGCAAGAACGGCGAGGGCAAGACCGACGGCTATCTGGTCCACGAGCGCCGCCACGCGGCGTACACGCGCAGCTTCGTGCTGCCGCGCGACGCGGACCACGAGGCCGTGACCGCCTCGTTCGAGGACGGACTGCTGACGCTGAGCGTCCTCAAGACCGAGGCGAGCAAGGCCCGCCAGATCCCGGTCAACGCCGCGTAGCGCCGGCGATCACACTCACGAAGGCCCCACCGGCTCCGGCCGGGCCGGGGCCTTCGTCCATTGAGGCCGCTGAAGCGGCACGTGCGACAGACTGCTACGCTGTCCGGATGAAGGACTATCAACCGGTCGATCTGCAACACCTCTGCAACGCGGGCGTCGCAGCGTTGCCGCAACTCGATCACGAGCCGCCGGTCGGCAGGCAGCTCCTTCAGGGCCTGCCGTTCGACATCGGCGGGCGGCAGCCTGCGCCGGAGCGCTGCTTCATCCGCTGCGCATCGGGCTCGGGGCCGGTGGCGATCCCCATCGGCCGCGCCTGCCACACGGTCGTGGTGGCCCACGCCCTGACCGAGAGCAGGCTCATGGAGGGCGGCCCGCTCGGACGGCCGGTCGCCACCTACACGTTCCGTGCCGCGGGCGGCGGCGCGCCGGACGCGGCCGACGCCGTGGCGATCCGCGAACGGTTCGAGATCGCCGCGCCGTTTCGCGACCGCCCGTTCAACGCCGTGGAGCACCAGGGCGAGTACCTGCATCCCCGCTACGAAGGGCGCTGGGACGAGGCCGGCCGCCGCCAGACCGAGGCATCGCGCGGGCCGGCCACCTACTTCCTCTGGGCGTGGCGCAACCCCGATCCCGCGCGCGTCGTCGAGGAGCTCGTCATCGAGCCGGCTGCCGGCGGGCCGGCGTTCATCATCGCCGGCGTCACCACCGGCCACGTCGACGAGCACCCGTTCACGCGCCAGGGCCGGCGCGACGTGCAGGTCACGCTGACCGACCCGGAAGCGGCCGGGAGGCCGTTCGACCTGGACGTGACCGTCGACCGCGGCATCGCCACCTATGTCCACGCGCTTCCCGAGGCCGACGCTGAGGCGTTCGTGGGCGACGGCCGTGCCGGCTGGGGCGAGGCGCAGAATCCCGCCTCCAGCCCGGCGTACACGGAGATCGCCGCGACGCCGTCGGCCACCGTCGACGTCACCCAGGGCGGGAGCTCCGTCGGCAAGGTCCGCTGGGGCGACGTGCAGGAGCGTGGCAGCGCCGAGGACCGCGGCGTGCGGGTCGAGCTGCTGGACGGCGGCCGCAACTGGGTGCACGTGACGGTGCTCGACGAGGGCACCGGCAAGCCGGTGCCGTGCCGGGTGCACTTCCGCTCGCCGGCCGGCGTTCCCTTCCAGCCGCACGGCCACCACAACCAGGTCAACTCCAACAACGGCAGTTGGCACATGGACGTGGGCGGCGACGTGCGGATGGGTCAGATCACCTACGCATACATCGACGGCCGCTGCCAGGGCTGGCTGCCGCGCGGCGACGTGGTCGTCGACGTGGCGCGCGGCTTCGAGTACGAGCCGCTGCGCACCCGTGTGCGCGTCGAGCCCGGCCAGCGCGAGCTGACGCTGCGGCTCAAGCGCTGGACGGACATGAACGCGCAGGGCTGGTACTCGGGCGACTCCCACGTCCACTTCCTGTCCGCGCAGGGCAGCCATACCGAGTCGCAGGGCGAGGACCTGAACGTGGTCAATCTGCTGCAGTCGCAGTGGGGGAGCCTGTTCACCAACACCGAGGAGTTCACCGGCGGGGCGAGCGTCCACCAGCAGGGCAGCAACATCGTCTACGTCAGCCAGGAGAACCGGCAGCACTTCCTGGGCCACCTGATCCTCTGGGGCCTCAAGGAGCCGGTGATGCCGTGGTGCAGCGACGGCCCGGGCGAGGCGGAGCCGGGCGGCAGCCTGGACGTGACCATGAGCGACTGGGCCGATCAGACCCACGCGCAGGGCGGCCACGTCATCATCCCGCACCTGCCCAATCCGAACGGGGAGCCCGCCGCGCTGATCGCCACCGGCCGCGCAGACGGCGTGGAGATGCTGCGCCAGGGCGAGTTCAACCACCTGGAGTACTACCGCTACCTCAACTGCGGCTACCGGCTGCCCCTGGTCGGCGGCACCGACAAGATGTCCAGCGACGTCCCCATCGGCCTGTACCGGACCTATGCGCGGGTGGGCGACCAGCAGGAGTTCACCTACCGCGCCTGGTGCGACACCGTGAAGCAGGGCCGCACCTTCCTGAGCGGCGGTCCGCTGATCGGCATCACCGTCGACGGCGCCGACATCGGCGACACGCTGCGCCTCTCGGCCGCGGGCACCGTCGAGGTGCACGCCTGGGCGGAGAGCATCCTGCCGATCCACACGCTGCAGATCGTGCAGGAGGGAAGGGTGGTGGCGCAGGCGGATGCTGCCGCAACCGGCGCCGGACGAAGGCGGCTGGAGCTGCGCGAGAAGGTGAAGGTCGACGGCCATAGCTGGCTGGCCGCCCGCGTCGGCGGACCGGGCTACGGCCAGGTCGATCACCACGACGGCTGGCAGCGCGGCATCTTCGCCCACACCTCGCCGGTCTACGTCGCGGTGGGCGGAGACTGGTGGATGTTCGACCGCGCCGCCGCCGAGTACATGCTCACCCTCATCGACGGCTGCCTGACGTACGTGCGCCACACCGCGCCGCTGCGGCCCGACGCGGAGACCACGTTCCACCACGGCGAGGCCGACCACGTGGCCTACCTGGAGCGGCCGTTCCACGAGGCGCAAGAGGCGATCCACCGCCGCATGCACCAGCTCGGGATTCCGCATTGAGCCGAGGGTCGGCAACCGGCGAGGACGCGATGATGGATGCACCGAGCGCCGCCGACTTCGACCCGGAGCTCACCCCGCGCGGCGGCAAGAGCCGCACCTCCCTGGTGGTCGATCACCTGCCCGCCGGCCAGCTGCTGGCGTTTCCGGCGCTGGTCGCCCGCGGCGCCGAGCCCGGCAGGACGCTGCTGGCCACCGGCGTCATCCACGGCGACGAGTACGAGGGGGCGCTGGCGATCCAGGACCTGTTCGCGGAGCTGCGGCCGGAGCGGATGTCCGGCACCTTCATCGGCGTCCCGGTCGTGAACGGCCCGGCGTTCACCGCCGGCACCCGCATCGGCAGTCACGACCACCAGGACTTGGCGCGCGTCTTCCCCGGCAGCGCCGACGGTTCGCCGAGCGAGCGCCTGGCCCACGCGCTGAGCCAATACGTGATCCCGTGCGCGGACCTGTACGCTGACCTGCACTCGGCCGGCAACGACTCCCGCATCAAGCCGTTCGCCGGGTACCAGATCCGGCCGGAGTTCATCGCCCAGCGCGAGGCGGCGATCGCCTTCGGGCTGGACCTGGTGTGGGGGACGGCCGTGCTGCCCGGCCGCAGCCTGTCGGCCGCGGGGGAGAAAGGGGTGCCGGCGATCTACGTGGAGCTGGAAGGCGAGGGGCGCGGCCGGCCGGAGAGCTGCGCCGTGGCCCTGCAGGGGCTGCGCAACCTGCTTGCCTACCTGGGCATCGCGCCCGGCGACTACCCGAGCGGTCCGCCGCCGTTCCTGGTCGAGGACGACCGCGCCGGGTCCGGGGACATGGGGCTGGACCATCACGCGCCCACCTCCGGGCTGTTCCTGCCCGACGTGGCGATCTGGGACCGGGTGGCCGCCGGCGACCGCCTGGGCGTCGTGCGCCGTGCGGACGGCCGCGTTGCCGCCGAGGTGCGCTCGACGAAGACGGGCCGCGTGCTGCTGGTGCGCACCCGGCCGCGCGTGATCGCCGGCGACAGTGTCGCCTACGTCATCGAGGTCGCCGAGGCGAAGTAGGAGCGCTCACCCTTCGAGCGACAGCAGCAGCGGCTCCTCCAGGACGTCGATGATCCAGCGCAGGAAGCGCATGCCGTCCGTGCCGTCGATCACCCGGCAATCGTACGTCAAGGCGAGCGGCATCCGCAGCCGGTGCACGACGGTGCCGGCGTCCTCGTCGAGCACCGGCTCGCGCTGTGCCGGGGACACGCCCAGGATCGCCGCTTCCGGCGCGTTGACCGGCGGGGTGAAGTGGCCGATGCCGGCGCCGGCGGCGCCGCCGGGCTCGTAGATCGAGATGCAGCCCCCCTGCGTCTCGGCGGGCTCCAGCGTGCCGGCGCGCGCCCGCGCGGCCAGGTCGGCAATCTCGACCGAGAGCTGCAGCATGTTCTTGCGGTCGACGTCGCGGACCACCGGAAACCACGTCCCGTGCTCACCGTCCACGGCGATGCCGACGTGGCAGTAGCCCCGGCGGACCAGCCGCCCGCCAGCCGGGTCGATGCTGCCGTTGCACTGCGGGAACACCTTCAGCGCGGAGGCGGCCACCTTGGCCAGCACGGCCGTCATCGTCAGCGTGCCGCCGGCATCCCGTGCGCGGGATCCGTAGCGCTCGCGAAGCGCCTCCAGACGGGTGACGTCGGCCGTGCCGAGCTGCGTGGCCATCGGCACGGTCTGCGCCACGGTGGTCAGGCGCTCGGCCGCCTGGCGTCGCGCGGCGGTCAGCGGCACCATCTCGACCGGTCCCCACGTGCCGAGGTCGGGCAGCGGCGCCGCGGCTGCCGGCGCAACGCCGCCCGCGCCACGGCCTGCCGCCAGCGCGCGAACGTCGCGCTCGCGGATACGGCCCCCCTTGCCGGATCCGGAGGCCAGCCGCCAGTCTACGCCGAGCTCTCGCGCGACTCGTCGGGCCCTGGGGCTGGAGGCAATCCGGCCGTCGGACCGCGCGCCGGGGGGAGCCTCGACCGCCTTGGCGGCCGGCTCCGTGGCAGCGGCGGCGGATGGCGGACCTGACGGCGCCTCTGCCGGTGGCGAGGCCGGCTCGGCGGCTGCATTGGCGGCCGGATCGGGCGGAGCCTCGGGCACCGGCTCGCCCTCGGCGAGCAGCCAGCCGATCACGGTCCCGACGGTCAGCTCCACGCCGGGCTCGGCCACGCCCGGGCGGATGTGCAGGACGCCCGCGTCCTCGGACTCCACCTCTTCGGTGGCCTTTTCCCCTTCGATCGTGAAGACAGGATCGCCCACGGCGACGGCATCGCCGTCCTGCTTGAGCCACTCCCCGAAGACGCCCGACTCCATCGACCAGCCGAGCCGGGGGACCATCACCTCGAAAGCCATCGTCCTCCTCTCACTCGTCCCGCAGGTCCAGGGCGGCCTGCACGATGGCGTCCGTACTGATGGTGAGCTCGTTCTCCAGGACCGGGCTGTAGGGCGCCGGCGCGAAGCCGCAGTGCAGGCGCCGGATCGGCGCGTCGAGGTCGTCGAAAGCCTCGTCACCGACGCGGGAGGCGATGTCGGCGGCCACGCTGCACGGCGCGTAGTCCTCCTCCACCACCAGCAGCCGTCCGGTCTTGTGCACCGACTCCTTGATGGTCTCCAGATCGAGCGGCGCCACGGTGCGCGGGTCGACCACCTCCACCGAGACGCCCTGCCGCTCCAGGAGCTCGGCGGCCTCGACGCACTTGGGCACCATCGCGGCGATGGCGACGATCGTGATCTCGCTCCCTTCCCGGACGACCTCGGCCTGGCCGAACGGTATGGCGAAGTCGCCGTCCGGCACCTCTTCCTTCAGCACGAGCAGCGCCCGGTGCTCCAGGAACACGACGGGATCGTGCGAGCGCAGCGCGGTCGTCAACAGCCCTTTCGCGGTTCGCGGGCCAGAAGGCAGCGCGACGTGGAAGCCCGGCTGATGGGCCAGGAACGAGTAGTAGCTGCCCGAGTGGTGGGACGACCCGGACTTGTAGAGCCCGATGCAGGCGCGGATCACCAGCGGCACGCTGATGCGGCCGGAGCTCATCCACCGCATGCGCGACGCCTGGTTGATCAGGTCCCCGAACGCGTCCAGCCCGAAGTCCACGAACATGAAGTCGACGACGGGACGGGCGCCGGCGATGGCGGCGCCCACGCACATGGTGGAGAACCCCCGCTCGCAGATCGGCGTGTCGCGCAGCCGCTCCGGGCCGTGCAGGCTGAACAGTCCCGTGGTCGTGCTGAAGTTCCCGCCGCGCTCGCCGATTCCCTCGCCGACCACGAAGATGGTCGCGTCCCGCTCCATCTCCTGCGCCAGCGCCGAACGTGCGGCCTCGACGTAATTGGTTTCCGCCATGCTGCGCTCCTATCTCCCCTCCAGGACTTGGCCGTCCACGACGTGGTCGAGCACCGTCGCCGGATCGGGTTCGCCGCTGGCGAGCGCCGCCTCGTTGGCCGACTCGACCGCTCCGGCAATCTGTGCCTCCAGCGTGTCCAGCTCCTCGGCGGAGGCCGTCCCGTCATCGGTCAGGCAGGCCCGCAACGCCAGGATCGGGTCGCTGGTCTTCCACTCCTCGACCTCTTCGCGGGTACGGTAGCCGGTCTCCCGCATCCCCTCCGCGTGCGACCGGTGCCGGTAGGTCCGGCACTCCAGCAGGGTCGGCCCACCGCCGGCCCGCGCGCGCGCGATCGCCTGACCGGCTTCCCGGTAGACCTCGCGCACGTCGTTGCCGTCGACCACGGCGTGCGGCAGCGCGTAGGCCTCCGCCTTCCTGGCGACGCTCTGCTCCTTGGTCACGGTCGCGAACGGAACCTCGGTGGCGTACAGGTTGTTCTCGCACACGAACAGCACGGGAAGCTCCCAGACGGTCGCCATGTTGCAGCCCTCGTGGAACGCGCCGTTGTTGACCGCGCCGTCGCCGAAGTAGGCGACGCTCACCCGGTCGCTGCCGATTAGCTTGAAGGTGTAGGCGGCGCCGGCGGCCAGCAGGATGCTGGGGCCGACGATGCCGCTGGTGCCCATCAGCCCGATTTCCGGCTTGAACAGGTGCATGCTGCCGCCCCGGCCGCCGGACGCCCCGCCGGCCAGGCCGTACAGCTCCGCGAACAGCTCGACCGGCGGCAGCCCCTTGGCCAGCGCGTGGCCGTGGCCGCGGTGCGTGCCGAACACCAGGTCGTCGTCGCGCAGGTCGACGCTCACGCCCGTCGCGACCGCCTCCTCGCCGATGTAGGTGTGGCAGCCGCCGTAGATCAGGCCCGCCTGGAACGACCGGACCAGCCGCTCCTCGCACTTCCTGATCGTCACCATGGTCCGGTAGCAGCCGAGCAGCAGCTCCTTGTCCGGCTTCGTTCCCGCTGCGCGCTTCTTCTTCGTCGCCGACTGTGTCTTCACGTCCGCATCACCTCCCGTTTCCCTCGTCACCAGACGGTGTGCCTATTGCCATGCGTGGTTCGTGTTCGCCACGGCGGGCAACCGTGAGGACGGTTTCCTTATAGCAGTATGCGGAGGCCGGCGAAAGAGCGAGATCCATTCGGCTGGCCCACTTGAGGAATCAGGAATCAGTGGCAAGACTCTCATCATGCGGATCACCAGCAAGGGACAGGTGACGATTCCCAAGGAATTGCGCGACCGATGCCGGCTATTCCCCCATACCGAGGTGGAGGTTCTGCCTGACGGCGAGGGTGTGTGCATCATCCCCGCGCGATCGTTTCCGGTTCGGGGGCAGGCACTTGTCGATCACCTGCGCCGCCATCGGCCGCCCGATGCACTCTCGACCGACGAGATCATGGCTCTGACCCGCGGCGATACAGATCAAGCCGATGATCCTGAGTGTTCCGGTTGACGGCCGCTACCGAATCCAGTAGACGCAGGCGGGAGTCGATTCATGCGGAAAGCCGTCATCACTCAGTTCGCGCCAGTGAACGCGGGGGTGATCGAATGTATGCAAAAGTGCACGACCATCGTCCGCTACGGCATCGGCGTGGACCTGATCCTGGACCTGACGGCAGGATCGGGCGCGAGGTGGCCTTGCGGCTCAAGCCGTGGGAGTTCGACAGGGCGTGTTCGCTGAAGGAGGCCTGACATGGCTGGCAATCTGTTCGACCTGACCGATCGCGTCGCCGTGGTGTCCGGCGCGGCCCGCGGGATGGGCCGCGCGATGTCGATCGGCTTCGCCGAGTACGGGGCCGATCTGCTGCTCGCCGACATCGATGCGGCGGGCATGGAAGACACGGCCGCGACGATCGAAGCGCTCGGCCGGAAGGCCGTTCCGGTGGTGTGCGACATCTCGGACCCGGAGCAGATCGACGCGCTCTACGGCACGCTGGACCGGGAGTTCGGCCGCATCGACATCCTGGGCAACGTGGCCGGGGAGGGGCTCCACGGCGACCCCGTCGAGCTCACCCCCGAGCAGATCCAGCTCGCCATGCAGAACCTCGTGATCGGGCGCTTCCACAGCACCCAGCAGGCCGGCCGGCGCATGATCGCGGCCGGCAAGGGCAGCATCATGAGCATCGTCTCTATCGCCGGCTTCACGGCGCTCGGCCGGCACCACATCCCCTACAGCATGGCGATGGGCGCGGTGGCGCAGATGACCCGCGAGCTGAGCTCGGAGTGGGCGCCCTTGGGCGTGCGCGTGAACGCCATCGTCTGCGCCCAGGTGGAGAACCAGGGCCTGCAGGATCGTATGGAGGCCGACCCCGTCGTGCGCAGCAACTTCCTGCGCGGCCTGCCCATCGGCCGCCTGGGCCGGCCGGAGGAGATCAAGGGCCTGGCGATCCTGCTCGCCTCCGACGCGTCGTCGTTCATGACCGGCGCGCTCGTCCCCCTGGACGGCGGCAATCTCGCCAAAAACGCGGGAGGCTCGCACCCCGGCATGCCGCCGCTCGGGCCGTCTTGAGCGCCCCGACCGTCTCCTGCGGCAAGCCGAAGAGTGCTACCAGCGAAGTCTGGGACGGGATTCGCGGCGGGAGTTCAAAGGCGTTGTTCGCCAGATCCGACGAGACGGGCGAACGAGCGGGTGCGGTAGGCCCTGCGGGGACGGCGTAGCCCGCACGGACGGCTTGTCTACGTCCCCGACTGGCCCTCCGGAAACCGGTTTTCGAGGAGCCGGATCATCATGTGACGAACGTGATCCTGGCCACCGAAGAACACCGCAAGGACTCGGACCGTCCAGAGCGTCTTGTCGACTTCGAACCGGTAGGTCGCCCTGCCGATGCTCAGATGCCGCGATCCGGGCAGGATGTCGTCATGGCGTTCGCTGCGCTGAGGGGCGGTCAGAATGCGCTCCGCGGCGGCACGGATTTCCAGAACCCGCGCCCCGGCGTGGTCCAGCGCGCTCTCCAGGCTTTCGCCGAAGTCGAGGTAGCTGCGCAGGAGATGATCGAATATCAGCTCGAAGTCATGTTCGGCCTCGGCCGAGAACTCAAGACTGAAGACCATGCGCGCGGCGTTTATCGGCAATCATCCGAGCCAGCCGCGTGTCCATCCGTTGCCCGCTTACGAACTCGCCCTGGCGGCGGCGGGACAGCAACTCGCGCATCGCCGCATGTTCCAGCTCCTGGGCGTCCATCCGCTGCCGCAGCAGGTCGACGCCCTGCTGCAGAACCGCGCTCAGGCTGGCGTAGCGCCCTGCCTCGACCAAGGCTCTGGCAAAGGCGTGCTGCTCGTCGGTAAGCGAGATCGAGGACTTCACCGCCACGAGAGACTCCCTGGCAGCAGGGTAGTACTCGGTAGCACCGCGGTCAACAGCCCGTCCAGGTCCACCCGGATTGGCTTCAGTTGATCGCCCGCGCATCGTTCTCGCGATAGCGCTGGAGCTTCGCGGCGAAGCCCGGGCCGGTGATGATCGCGTTGTGGGACCGGACGCCGTCGGCCGTGATCTCCAGGTGGTAGAGCCGGTCCGTGTAGCCGTCGTCGCCGGGGGGCGGGGCCCAGGTCGCCGAGGAACCGGTAGCGCAGCCACGGGCGCCGGTCGAGCGGGTCGGTGGCCAGATCGCCGATGGGCCGCCCGTCCACGTCGCGGAAGTCGCCGGTGTAGGCCACGGTGAACGGCCGCATGCGCCCTCCCGCCCGCTGACGCGGCGGCTACCGGATCCGTACCGCCAGCAGCAGCTCGCTGGTGAGCGCCCTGCCGAGGCGCACGGTGAGGCCGTCCATGGTGAGGGTGTGCCCGTCAGCCTGGAACGACTCGCCGCCGGTGTCATGGGTCACGCGGTAGCGCCCTGACGCGTCGAAGATCACATCCTCGATGTCGACGGAAGGGACGTTCGCGACGGGCCTTCCACGTATTGACAGTCCCGGAGCCGGGCGGTAGGCTGCTCGACTGGGGTACTATGCAAACTTCCACAGAGCTGAAAGCCGAAAAGAAAGGAGCTCTCCTCCGCAACGTTTCCTTAATTCAGCAAATAAGAAAACATGCCGCTCTCTATCTGCTGCTTCTTCCTGTCATTATTGGTTTTATAATCTTCAAATACGTTCCCAGCATCGGAGCGATTACCATACCCTTTACTAGGTACAGCATAGTGGACGGCTTTTTCGGCAGTGACTGGGTGGGTCTCAAGTGGTTCATCCAGTTCATGCAGAGCCCGTTCTTTCCTCGGCTCCTGAAAAACACCTTTCTTCTCGGCTTCTACAGTCTCGTTTTCGGTTTTCCCGCTCCGATCCTGCTCGCTCTCCTGCTGAATGAAATTCACTACGGGCCTTTCAAGAGAGCCGCCCAGAGCATTACCTACCTGCCGCACTTCGTTTCTGTCGTGATCATGGTCGGTATGCTATATAGTTTTTTCGGTCACGACGGGTACGTGAATCGCATCTTGGCAGGTCTTGGCATAGGGGCCGTGGATTTTGTCAACGATTCACGGTGGTTCAGACCGATATATGTCATCTCCGGAATCTGGCAGAGCATTGGCTGGGGCTCCATTGTTTTCCTTGCCTCCCTGGCGAGCATAAATCCGGAGCTCTATGAGTCTTCCTATTTGGATGGGGCCAATAGGGCCCAAAGGGCCATCCACATCACGCTTCCCGGCCTGGCACCGACGATAACCATCCTGCTCATTTTGAACGTCGGTCAGATCATCAATGTGGGTTTCGAAAAGGTTTTTCTCATGTCCAACCCGGGAATCTACAGCGTGGCTGACGTGTTTTCCACTTATGTCTACAGGAGGGGCATTCTCGGTTTGGACTACTCTTTCGCGGCTGCCGTCGGGCTGTTCAATGCGGTGCTGGCCCTTGCGCTCGTTGTGGCGACCAATTACATAAGTCGGACGGTGAGCGAGCACAGCTTATGGTAGGTGATCAAAGATGAGATACAGGCACAACCCGAGCTCATTAGCCTTTGATATCGCCAATCACCTCCTTTTTATTCTCCTGATCGTTTCTTTCATATTTCCTTTTGTCTACATATTCTCGGTATCGATAAGCGGATACGCGGAGATCACACTGAATGCCGTGAAGCTCTTTCCGAGAGGCGAGCTCCATCTGAACTCGTACCGTATCCTCTTGATGGCCACCAATATCGAAACGGCTTACGCCAACAGCGTTCTGTACGCGGTTCTCACCGTCATCCTGACTGTTTTTTTCACCAGCGCGGCTGCTTTTGCCCTCGAGCGTCAGTCGCTGCCGTTCAGGAAAGTCATACTCGTCTTCATCGTGCTGACCATGTTCGTTCCGACCAATATGATCCCAAGTTTCTTGGTGATGATAGGAATCGGACTCTATAATACGAGATGGGCGATCGTCCTCCCCTCGTGCTTCAGTGCGTGGTATATCTTCATTATGAGAGCGAATATCAGGTCGACGATAGGCTCGGATCTGAGAGATGCAGCCTACATGGACGGTGCCGGGGATCTGTATGTTTACCTGCGTATTGTCCTTCCGCTCATCAAACCCATTCTGGCGACCATCGGGCTGTTTGCCGCCGTGGAGAGCTGGAACAACTACGCGGGCCCACTGATCTACTTGACCGACGCCACGAAGTTTCCGTTGCCGCTGATCCTGCAGAGGATCCTCCTGGAAGGACGCGTGGGCAGATACACCGGGTCTTTCCAGAGCAATCTGCAGTCGGGTCCTTTGCGGGATGTCTCTCTCGAAGGATGGGTGGGTCCGGGCTTCTTCAAGTCCTTCAAGTTTGCGGCTATCATTCTGACCATATGGCCCATCATTGTGGTCTATCCGTTTATCCAAAAATATTTCGTCAGAGGAATCTTGGTAGGGTCAGTCAAGGACTGAAAAGCCCGTTCGGCAGTGTATGCCAGCGGTCGTGTCCGAAGAGGGGACAAGAACACACATGTCAGTCTGTGGCGATGCGCTGTATCTCCGCTTCCAGGAGAAATATCTGACTGCGCTCGGCGGAGTCTGCCGGCATCGGCGCCCAGCCGTAGGGTGTGCGATCGTACACCAGATAGATGCGATTCGGTGAAACCTCGACGATGGCGGTATATGAGGTTGTCTGGCCCTTGGCGCTCGCCGGTTCAGGGCCCAGAATCCGATCCCTTTCGATATGAAGTGGTCGTTCCAGCGCCGTGTTGTGCCAGTCCAATACGTCGATGGGATGCCACTCGGCGGCTCTCACGTCAGTCGAGAGCCAGAGAAAGATACCCGGTCTCCCTGTAGAGAGCACGAGCACATCGTTGTGCAGTCGACAGATCTGCGGTGCCACGCTCCACGCCGGAAGAAGGTCGATTGCGGTCCAGCTTCGGCCACCGTCACTACTGTAGGTGCGAGTGAGCCACTGGTCCGGCTGCTTGTGGTGTTGCCCAACCCTCATGACGCTCATCAGGTCGCCGTTTGGAAGTTTGACGAGACAGGGCTCGCCAAAACCCTCCAGGCCGTGTGGTGCATCGTCCGGGACTGTGACGGTAGACAGATACTGCCAGTGATGGCCCTCATCCCTGGAAACGACGGCCGCGACGCTCCACCGTTCGTCGCCACAGTATTTGAGACTCATCAAGCTCAGCCACGCACCGCCGTCGACGATCAGGATGTCGCTGAACCAGTTGATCATGGTCCATGATGTCCGGCTCGAGAGTCTCCAATGATCCACCTCTCTGGGAAACCCCTCCACGACGACGCTCCAAGGCTCGACCGCATACCGCCTGCCGCCCTGGTCGTAGCACCAGTGGTGTGCGAGGAAGCTCTGCCCATGTGGCGACGGGCCTGGTCTCAGGAAGGACGAAGCACCGACGATGCGACCGTCGGACAGACTGACTCTCGGCTCGCCGCCGCCGTTGTGAAACCCATTCACGTCGTAGGCAAAACCGAACGTGCGGCCTTCGTCAATGGACACGTAGACGGCCTGTGAATTGTGCTCGTTATCGTGACGGTCCGCATTCAGACTGTGACTCAGCATGAGCTCGCCGGTAGAGAACTTCAGCAAATCCGGGTACCAGCAACGGCCTCGAGACGTCTCAGCCACGACACGCGGCGTGCTCAGGATGACGCGCAGGCCAGCTAGCGTGATTTCCTGTTTTCTCATTTCAAAGATCCGCTATTGCGGATACAGGCCGCCCGCGTGAAAATGCATCAAAGCCTCTCTGCTTTGATGTGCCGGCCGTACTTTTGTCGTACTTTGCGCGGCATCCTGTTGCCCTGAGCATCGAATTCATCGTCCGCGTAGGCGCAGTACAACGTATCCGAACCGGTGACGGCAAACTCGATGTGAGCGTTGCCGTAGCAATTGGCCGCGACGACCGTATGCGACCAGGCCAGACCGGAACCGGTGAGATCGAAACTGATACGGTTATTAGGGCGACCGTAGGCACATGCCAATACCCCGTTGGGCATCTGACGGATTTGCGGGGCATTGCCGGTGGGCGTGGTGCGCACCGGGTACGACCACGTGCGGCCGTCGTCCGACGAGCAGCACACCCACAGGGGACCGTCATCGCCGCCTCCGTTGCGCAGCAGGGCTATGAGCGAGCCGTCATGCAGACTCGCTACGCTCGGTTCGCAAAAACCCTCGTCGCCGAGCTCGGGGAGTGCTGCTATGGTACTATGGTAGTGCCAGTTGAGCCCTCCATCTTCGCTCCGCAGCAGCCAGGATCGGTACTTGAACTGCCTGGGCCACTCCTGGGGATATTTCAAATAGCCTCCGAACATCCGATAATCGAACCATACGACGTCCTGCTTCAAGCTGCCGTACATCGGCACGAGGAGGGTGCCGTCGGGTAGTCCGACAATGTTGAGCCCCCTGATGCTGCCAGGGCCGATTTCCTGGTTTCCCTCGTCCACCAGGTTGGTGCCGTCTTCCAGATGTATGGTGACATCCAGAACCTCCCGGGTTTGCCAGCCGTCCAGGCTCCGGCAAAGCCGCCCGCCGTAGAGACCGGGCCCGACCTCCCGGCAGTTGGTGGCCATCACCAATGTGGCTGGATCCTGCTCCGTGGACCAGGTCGACGGAGCAGCCGGTGTGGATGACTCCCACGATCCGCCTGCAGCCCCCTGGAGGTTTGGACAAGGCGTCCATGTGTTGCCATCATCCGTGCTTCGGAATTCGGAGCAGACAAGGGTGCCGTCCGGGAAACGCCGCAGGCGAGCGGTCGATCCTATGCCGATGGGAATCGGGTCGGAAACGGTGATGCGAAGCTGCCGCTCAGGCGCGAAGTTGCGCTTCGCGTAGTTCCGTACGGTCACCGGTCGGTTGTCGGGCATGACCATCCGTGCCAGGAACGCGCTCCGCTCTTCTTTCTTGGAATGGTAGAACCGGCGATCGTCCGTGATCGTGTCATGGGCCAGCTTGACGAGCAGCAGGTTCCAACCTTCCTTCAGGTCGACGGCATATTCGTCCAGATCCCATTGGGGGTACCGATGTGGACCGGAATACACGCCCACCTCCCGGCCGTTCAGGAAGAGCTTGTAGCGGCCCTCACAGCTCGCCCGCAGTGTCATTCCGCGCATCTCGCCAGGTGCATGTACGTGTGCGGCGATGAAGTAAAACGAGTAGTCGTCCGGCAGATCAGGCTGCCATGACTCCTTCCGTGGCCAGCCTATCGCGCTGTATCCCGCGTATCCGCCCATACGCTGTCCGCAACGGGGGCAGCTCTTCGCTTCCATCTCCACCTTTGCATCGCACCGCGGGCAATGCGGCTCACGGGGGTTGCCGTCTTCGGTTTGCGATGGGTCCAGATTCACCCAGTACGGCATGAGCGTGTCATCCCGTGTGTATGCTTCGATGGGCAGGTGAGCGTAACCCGGCGGCAAGACGGCTTTGGGATAGTCCGGGTGCCGCGGCAGGTACCATTCGTGCAGGAGCGCGCACGGCACGATCCTCTCGGGGTAGCGCCAGTGGGTCTGGAGACAATATGTTTCCCACCGCATCCATGCGCCGTTCTTGACCATGTCGCGGGGGTCGGACACCGGCTTGACGTCCGGCTTCAGGTTCGCCTCGTCCGGGACGGCCTCCTCGTTCAGAACGATGTCCCAGTCACCCGACTCCGCGGCGGCTCGCGTGCCAGGAGCCATGGGGAAAGGCCCATGAACATACCATTGACGCAGGAAATTCTTCGATTGAACAAATCCGGATTCATTCGGGTCCCCAAACGACAAGAAATTCTCACAAAGGAACTCGTTCAACTCCTGGATCCTCCTGTTTTAAAGGTCAGTTCGGGTCAGCCGCAGAACACGACCGCCTGGTAGCTTAACGTAACCGGGGTGTCCAATCACGGGATTGGACACCCCGGGATGATGCGAAGCCCCTATTGGACTAATTTCGCATAGCGGTCGTAGGCGGCGGAATAGATCTCGATCACCTCTTCGACACCCAGCTTCTTCAGTTCGTTCACGTAGTCATCCCATTCGGTGAGGGGCCGTTGCCCCGTGACGAATTGGATGACGTTCTCATTCGCATAGGTCTCGATATCCGTCTGTAGCTGCTTGATACTGTCGAACTCATCGTCGGCGAACGTGAGAATCGGATGAGCCAATCTGACCGTACCGCTGCCCTCCACATAGTCGATGTCCGCCTCCCACAAGTCCAGGGCGAGCAAGTTCCCTCCGGCTTGCTTTATCCTCGCCCGGTTGAAGAAGACGGCCCTGGTCTGGAGTGCGCCCCGGAAAACGACCATGCCCTGTTCCTGTGCCCAGGTGCCCGCGTCGCTCCCTTCCGGGATATCGAGGAACCGCACTCCGTCGTCCGTTCGTTCAGCCGTCTCTCCGATGTTCCCGAACATGGTCCAAACAGAAGCCTCTTCGGTGTACTGCCAATCTACAAACGGCAGAATTCTGTCAACATGCTCGGTGTCGGCGCTGAGTTTCCAAATGCTCTCATTGACGTGGGTATAGTCATCGGTGGTGTAGTAGCGGGTGCCATGGAATTTCGGAACGATAAACGAAATCCACCAACTGGACTCATCTTCAGGAGTCCCGCCCAGCGATGTCTTCTGCCTGAATTGATCCACGGTGAAGAGGGACTTGCCCGCTGCCATATTCTCGCGCCACGGGTCCTCGCTCATGGTGAACCAATCAGGATGCATGAGGCCTTCGGCATAGTTCTTCGCCATGAATTCCACCATGAGACGGTAGGTTTCCTCCATGGGTCCGAATACGTACCTGTCTTCAAAACGATTCAGGTAGAAGGATCGGTCGGTGCCGAAAATATAGAGATGCGTGCGCAGACCCCTGCGCGTCACCCAGGGATAGCTGTCGGGATTGTCGTTCTTGAACATCTTGAATATCTCATAGAGGTCATCGAAGGTCTCTATGTCCGTCCGCGGATCTATCCCGTAGTCCCTCACCTTGGGGGAGATCAGGGGTGCATAGAAGAAGTAGGGGAACTCCGATACCCACGGCGTGACGTACTGATGTCCATCATTCGCCGTCATGGCCGCGTCCCACTCCTTGTACTCCGTACGCAAACGACTGACGTTTGGCATGATGTCGAATTTCGTATCGAGCGGAAAAAGCACTCCTTGTGGTCCGTAATCGAGTGCCTCGAGCCTCGACATGATCGCATTGCCATACATCAGATCGGGAACCTGGCGCGATGCAATCAGAGTTTGCAGCATCTTCTTGTCGCCATTGATCGGTTCGACAGTGGCATTCATCCTCTTGCCGATGTCCTGGATGATGTATGTGTCCGCGGCTAGGGGGATTCGCGTGGGGCCGACCATCAACTGGATGACGGGCTTCTCCTCTGCCGCCATTTCGGTGGAAGCACTCGCGAACAGCGGTTGAGTGGTTGCCAGGAGCAACAAGAGGACGAGGCCTAGACTCGAAACCGCATTTCTGCGCAGGAACTGGTGCATAATTGTACCCTCCAGTCAAGCACTTTAGCACCCGGCTCCGGTACCGTCAATAGGTGGAAGCAGCAATCTCCGTGTAGGGTTTCGCGCGGAGGTCGACATAGGGGGCGTGGGGGACAGGTAGACGCGTTTGGGGATTGTGCTATCGTTGTAACGCACGTGTGTAAGGATATTTACAGGATTTCTCAAGGATGGCGTTAGGAGCAGTCACGCTCTGCTCAGTTTCCCAGGGGGCGTCGCAGAGGCATGCTTTACGTCGCTTTGTGTTCATGCCGCCGGCTCCCTCCGTAGCAGGCCGCTGGTGAGCGCGCTGCCCAGGCGCACGTTGAACGCCCTCATGGTCAGGGTGTGACCGTCGGCGACGAACGAGAACCTGTTGTCCAGGGTCGCCCGGTAGCGGCCGCCAAGGGAGGAAAACGCGACGCGATGTAGTAGCCGGCGTTGGGTAGATCGTGCGAACGGAAGCCGGTTCGGGCCGCTGAGCTTCAGGCGCGCACGGCGACAAAGAACAGGCGGAGGAAGGGGTAGAGTGTGGTGCCGTCGGGGCGCGGAGGGTACGCGCGCCTGAGCCGCTCTCGGTACCGGTCCAGGAAGGTGGCACGGTCCGCATCGCCGAGGCCCGCCAGGATCGGGCGCAGGCTGGTGGCGGTGACCCATTCCAGAACGGCGTCCGTGCCGGTGAGGGCGTGCAGGTACTCGGTGGTCCAGACATCGAGGTGGACGGCGTCCGCGGCCAACAGGTCGTAGTAGAAGCCGGGGTCGTGCAGCGAGCGGCTCGCCATAGCGCGCCGCAGCTCGGCACCGCCAAGCGGGGTGCCTCCCGCGCCCCCGTCGGCAAGCGTTTCGCGCATGAGGCGATGCGAGGGCAGGTCCCAGCTCATCGGCGCCTGCACCGCCAGACATCCGCCCGGTGGCAGCAGCGACCAGAGGCGGGGGATCAGCGATCGGTGGTCCGGCAGCCACTGAATCACCGCGTTGGAGAAGAGCAGTGATGGAGTCGCCTCCGGCTGCCACTCCGCGAGGTCGCCGTGCTGCCAGCGCACCCGTGACGGGGTCGCGCGCGCCTGCTGGAGCATCTGTGGCGAATGGTCCATCCCGCCGACGGCGGCGTCCGGCCAGCGATCGGCAAGCATGCGGGTGACGTTGCCGCTGCCGCAGCCGAGGTCGTAGATGCGGGCCGGGTGTGCCAGCGGGATCCGCCCCATGAGGTCCACGGCGGGCCGCAGGCGGTGGTCGGCGAATTTCAGATACTGCTCGGAATCCCACGATGCTCCGGCGATGTCGCGTGCGTGCGGCACGTGCGGCTGGTCGCGGCGCATGGATCAGTCCCAGTCGAACAGGATGCTCATCCAGCCCGCGGTGCCGTCCAGCACCTGCTGGTAGAGCTGCGGCGCCTGCTCCGGTTTGGCGACGTGACTGATGAGAGGATCCACCCGCAGCGTTCCCTGTGCGATCAGGCGCATGATCGCGCGGCGGTTGCGGCGCCGGGTCCAGGGGAACTTCGGATGGGGATTGTCCTCCAGCCCGCGCCCGTAGACGCCGCGGATGTCCAACTCGCGACGCAGAAGCTCGGTCTGCAGACCGAGCTCGACCGTACCCGGCGGGCTGCCGACCAGCATGACCTTGGCGCGATCGCCCGCCGCCTGCATGGCCGGAATCAGCACCGCCGGATCGCGGGCCGCGTGGAACACGCACTGCGCCCCGCCGCCGGTCAGGTCGCGAATCGCCGCGACCGGATCATCGCCGGACGCGTCGATGGTGTGCGTGGCACCGCTGCCGCGAGCCAGCTCCAGCCGCTGCGCGTCGAGATCGACGGCGATGACAGGGTGGGCGCCCGAAATGCGGCACAGGGCGGTGGTGAGCTGGCCGACCACGCCCTGTCCGAAGATGGCGACCGATTCGTCTATCTGCAGCTCGGCGCGCCGGATTCCGAGCAGCGCCACGTCGCCGAGCACTGCGAAGGTGGCCTGCTCGTCGCTGAGCGCCGCCGCGTCGTGCTCGATGGGCTGCATCGATGCGCGCAGCTCGGACAGCCCCTCCTGCCCGGTGAGCCAGTGGCTGCCGTGGTTGCCGAACGCCAGCACCCGGTCGTGCACGCGGTAGGTATCCACCCCGGGGCCGCATGCTTGCACGGTGCCGACCACCGTATAGCCTGTCGGCCGGCGCTCGCTGTTCGCTGCGAGCAGGGCGTTCTTTTCGGATCCGGCGCTCACCTGGCTCCGCGAGACGCGCACCAGCACCTGGCCGGGACCCGGCTCCGGGACCTCGAACGAGTCGATCTCGATGTGGCCGGCGACGACCACCAGACGGCGTCCTTCCATCGGGCCATTATCTCCCAGGCGAGCGCGACGGACGCAATCAGACGAACAGGCGGTTGGGGCGGCGCCAGCGCACGCGGGCCAGCAGCGTCTCGCCCTGATAGCCGGCCGCCGGGAGGCACTCTCCGACCGTGACGATCGATTCGTCGGCGGAGACGGCCGTGGTGTGGAAGTTGCCCATGCGCGGCACCCCGTCCGGATCGTTCACGCCGTCGCCCTTCATGGGGAGGACGACCCGCTCGGTGTCGCGGCGCAGGCACAGCCGGTCGCGGTCCACCTCCGCGACCCAGAGCGGAGAACGCCAGCGGAACACGTTGCGGTTCGCCTCCGTCCGGCGCGTGTAGACCAGATGGAGCGCGTCGCTGTGCGGGAGCCAGCGTTGCTGCGTCGTGGACATCATCAGCGGCTCGCCGTCCTCCCAACACCAAGGCCGCAGCGGCTCCCAGTGAAGGCCGTCGGCAGAGCTCGACACGTAGCCGCGGTCGTCCTCGGCCCGCACGGTGAGGAAGAACGTATCGCCGGCGCGCGTGACGCTCGGTTCCAGCAGGCCGCGGCGGACCGGCAGCTCGTGGTGGGATCCCTGCTCGGCCACGCGCAGCTCGGCGCCGTCGAACGCGCAGCGCACCGTGCATACGGCGCGGTGGGTGCGCCCCAGGGGACCGAAGGTCAGCGGCACGATCACGTCGCCGGCTCGCTCCCCGTCGCGCCGGTCCAGCGTCACCCGCTGCGAGCAGTTGCTGGTGTACAGGGCGGAGGCCAGCGGTTCGTCCCACGGCATCCGCTTGCGGCCGCTCCAGCGGCCCGTCGCCGGGTCCAGGACGGAGTAGACGACGCAGCGCCCCCGGTCGGGCATCGTCAGGACGTCGTCGCGGTAGTAGACGTTGAACGCCAGCAGCAGCACGGTGCCGGTCGGCCGGTGGTACTCGGGCACCGCATCGCAGACGCCTTCCTCGATGCCGTCGTCGCGCTGGCGGCGGCCGAACTCGGGAATGGGCTGCGGGTCGTTCCACGAGCGGCCGCCGTCCGTGGAAGTCATCCAGTGGATGTGGCCGAACACGTCGGACCCGGAGATGCTCTGGCCGGTCATCACGAGCTGCGTTCCGCCGCGGTCCGGCACCGCGCACGCGCGCGGGTGGAACCACAGACGGCCGCCGTCGTAGGTGCTGGAGATGACCTCGGTCGAGATGGATGCGATCATTGCAGCGATTCGGTCATCTCAGCCCGGCTGCCGGGGATGGATGACGTTCAGCAGCGGCTCGCCGGTGGCGAAGCGGCGCAGGTTCTCGGCGACCATGTTGCGAATCTCCGCCTGGAAGAACGGTGATTCCGGAGAGCAGTGCGGGGACAGCAGCACGTTCGGGGCGTCCCGCAGCGGGTCGTCGGCCGGCAGCGGCTCCGTCGCGAACACGTCGAGCGCGGCGCCGCCGATGTGCCTGGCGGCCAGCGCGCCGGCCAGCGCCGTCTGGTCCACCAGGCCGCCGCGCGCCATGTTGACGAGCACCGCCTGCGGCTTGCAGCGCTTCAGGAACTCCGCGTCGACCAGCCGATCGGTCCGGGCGTCCAGCCGCAGGGCCAGCACGATGAAGTCCAGGTCGCCCAGCGCGTCGTGGAGCGAATCCCAGCCGACCCAGCGGTCGGGAAGCTCGCCCTCCGGGTCGCCGGTGCCGGGCGTCCGGTAGGTGAGCTGCTGCCGCTTTCCCGCGCGTCCGAGCGTTGTCACGACCCGCATGCCGAGCAAGCGGCAGAGCCGCCCCACCTGCCGGCCGATCGCCCCGTAGCCCAGGATGCCGACCGTCTTGCCGTGCAACACGGACGCCGACATCTCCGCTGCCCGGTCGCGGTGCCAGGTCCGGTCCTTCTCATGCGCGAGGATGCGGCGAAACCGATGCGCGAAGAACAGCATCGCCCCCAGGGTCCATTCGGCGATCGGCACCGCGGCCGGGCCGCTGCCGTGACAGACCTCGACGCCGGGCGCGGAGACCAGCGCATCGGGCAGGTTCTCGTGGCCGGCGTTCAGCGTCTGCACCCAGCGCAGGCGCGGCATCTGCCCCGGCTCGGGCAGCCACGAGTTGCTGATCAGCCCCTCGATCTCGCCATTCCGGTCGGCAGGTGGCGCCCCGGCACAGGTGACCAGCTCAATGCTCTGCGGGATGCCGCCGGGGGCGTCGTGAAGCCCCGCCTCCGTGACCTGGCCATGCGGACCAACCAGGGCGACCGTGCGTCCGGGGCGCGGGTCTGACACGGGGGAGGTTATCGCCTTAGCAGTGGCGTGCTGTAAAGCCATGGCCATGGCAGACCGCGCAGACACGATCCGACGCGTTCCCGCGCGTGATCCCGGTCGGCAGCGTCGCCTACGTCATCGAGGCCGGCAGCGAATGGGGTCCCTTCCAGCATCTCAAGAAAGCAGAAACCGGATCGCTGCCGCACGGCCTGGTCGCACCTGTGCGTTCGGCAAGTTGTCGAGTAGCCAGTCGCGCGGAAACAGGCGGAGAACCGGCCACGCGCCAACGCGAAGTGCCTCGCAGGTGTATTTGCGCAGAACTTCCGGCCTCTGGAGGAGGGTCGGGAGTCGGTCCTGGGTAAGGTGCTTGAGAATGCCGATGATCAGCGGGATCTGGAGGCGAGTACCGTCAGGCAGCCTCACGTCCACTGTCGAAGCGTGTTCAACGTATCGAAACGACCGTTTCAACCGTTCGCTTCCTTCAACCAGCGGAGCAGCAGGTCCCTCATCCCGGAAGCATCCAGGGGTTCGACGTCCTCGTAGCACTCGGCGATTGGCACGGCGGCCGGCCCGCGCCGGGGTACACCTCGACTCTGGACACGGGCGAGGTTATCCCCTCACCGGCGGCGTGCGGTAAAGTCGGCGCGATGGCACAGGCAGCAGACGTGATTCAGCACGTCCAGGTCGACGCGCTCGAAGGGGGCGAGATCCTCATCCGCCTGCACACCGGCGGCGGCGTGGTCGGGATCGGCGCGTTCCGCGGCCACCCGAGCATCGGCGTTGCCGTCGTCCGCGAGCTGCTGGCACCGGACGTGGTGGGCATGAGCGTGCACGCGCCGGCCGTGGTGTGGGATCGGCTGTTCTACCGCCACGGTCGCACCGGAGCGCACATCCAGGCGATCGCCGCCGTCGACATCGCCTGCTGGGACGCGCTGGGCAAGACGCTCGGCCGGCCGGTGTATGACCTGTGGGGCGGCGCCGCGCGCACCACGCTGCCGCTCTACTGGAGCCAGGGACTCGGCAGCCGCAAGACGCCGGATGAGATGCTGGCCGACGTGCGGCGCGGCTACCAGATGGGCTTCCGCGCGTACAAGATCCGCATGGACTGGGGCCCGACGCTGCTGGACGCCGACCCGGCCGCGGACATGCAGCGCTTTCGCGTGTGCCGGGACTTCCTGCCGGACGACTGCTCGCTCAGCTTCGACTGCAACTGGGGCTACAGCGTCAGCACCGCGATCCGCCAGGGGGAGATCCTCCAGGAGCTCGGCGCGTTCCACTACGAGGAGCCGCTGCCGCACGTCAATCTGCCGGGCTACCGGCAGGTGGCCGACGCCCTGTCGATCCCGGTGTCGTGCGGGGAGCTGGAGGCGACCCGCTGGCGCTTCCGCGACCTGATCCTGCTCGCGAATCCGGACATCCTGCAGCCCGACATCCTCAACGCCGGCGGACCCACCGAGGTGCGGCGCATCTACGATCTGGCAGGCGCGTACCACAAGCCACTCATGCCGCACAGCCCGGCGATCGGCATCCGCTCGTTCGCCAGCTTGCACCTGTTCGCGACCGGGCTCGGCAACACGCTGCCGCACGAGTTCTCGGACGAGGAGCTGGCCGACCGCAACCTGGAGCGCGCGCAGGAGCTCTACAACGAGCCCGTGCTGCCGGTGGACGGGGCGATGACGCTCAGCGACGCCCCCGGCTTCGGCCTGACCCTGAACGAAACCGTGCTCACGCAGCGGCTCGCATGAGCGGTGATCTACCTATTCGTCTTCCTCCAGTCCCAGCACGTGGCGGCTGAACGCCGGATCGTTGAATTCCTCGGGCCATCGCTCTTCGTCTCCGCGGATTCCGAGACGCCGGCGGTCCGCCTCAAGCTTGTCGAAGTCGATGCCGCCGCGTTTCTCACGGCAGCGGACCAGTTCGACGGCCGGCTCACCGTCCCTCGTAATGACGACGCGCTCGCCGTTCTGGGCGGCAGTGACGATCTCTGACAGGCGCGCTTCCGCTTCGTTCAAGGTGAGTTCCACGATTGGTGTTCCTGGTCGGCACATAACATGTCCCGGGCACGATCCAGGACACAAGCCATGCTGTCAGGTTGATCCAGGATCGGTCGTGACCAAGGGGCTGAGTGTGGGGCCGGGTGCTTGGCCGTATTCCATGACGAGTGGCGGCCTTGGTGGACGGCGGGCAGGCCACACCCGCAGGATGTTGGCATGCGGGCAGCCTTGACCATCACCCTCAGCGACGCCCCCGGCTTCGGCCTGACCCTGACTGAAGCGGTGCTCAGTCAGCGCCTCGCATGATCCGGGGCCGAAGGGCCGGAACCTGGTGAGGCCCCGAATCCGCGTCGATGCGGTGCGCGTGGCCTGCGACGACGGCATGCACAACGCGTTCACCGATCTCTGCAGCTTCGGCGGGCGCTACTACCTGACGTTCCGGAGCTGTCCGGACGGGCACATGATTCACGCGACTTCGCGGATCGTCGTCCTGGGGAGCGACGACGCCGTGAGCTGGGAGCGCGTGCACTCGTTCGCCGTGCCGGGCCGCGACGTACGCGACCCGCACTTCCTGGTGCTCGGCGACCGCCTGTTCGTGATCTCCGGGGCGGTTCGTGTCGGCCCCGGGGCGCCTGCGGCCTACGACATCGACCAGCACCAGGGCTTCTGTGCGTGGACCGAAGGCGGCAGCATCTGGCACGGCCCGCGCGCCATGGAGGGGACCGCCGGGTACTACGTGTGGCGGGCGGTGAGCCGCGATGGCGTGGCGTACCTGTGCGGGCGCCGCAAGCGGCGTACGGCGCCCGGTAGCGAAGCGGACGAGCTCCGCTTGCTGCAAGCCACGCTGCTCTCGAGCGGCGACGGGCTCTCCTGGACGGAGGTCGGGGTCGTACAGGCGGAATACGGCGGCGAAACGGCGTTTCTATTCGAGCCGGACGGATCGCTGCTGGCGATCGTCCGCAACCGCAGCGCGTCGCTGCCGGCCCGCGTGTGCCGTTCCGGACCGCCGTACCGTGAATGGACGGGACGCGAGCTGGACCGCAACATCGGCGGCCCGCTGCTTGCTCGATGGGGTCGCAACCATCTGGTCGGCGGCAGGAAGACCATCGCGCCGAACCGCGCCGTGACGACGCTGTACTGGCTGGTCGACGACGGGTTGCACGAAGCGGCCGAGCTCCCCAGCGCCGGGGACAACTCGTACCCCGGATTCGTGGAGCTCGGTCCCACGCGCGCCTTGCTGTCCTACTACTCAAGCCCCGTCGACACCGATGCCGGCGCATCCGGCACGGGCGATCGGGCTGCGCTGCGCCGTCCGTCGGCGATCCATCTGGCCGAGCTCAGCCTGCACGAGTAAGCGGCAACCGCGCCCCTGGGCACGCGCGTCTGGACGGCGGCTCTGAACTGCCGTAGGGTGTGCTATCCGCGTATCAGGGAGGTACCTCTGACGCCCCCGCAGCCGGCAACCAGAACCAGACCCTCGGTCCTCGACCGTTTTCGCCCGCGGTCCGGGAATGACGAGTTGCGGGACTCCCTGCGCGTCGAACGCCGGAGCAGAGCGCAGCGCATGCGGGTGCTTTACCTCATGCTGCTGCCGGGAATAGCGCTGGCGTTCGTGTTCAAGTATCTCCCGATCTACGGCGTGCTGATGGCGTTCACCGACTACCATTACGTGAAGGGGATCCTGGGCAGTCCCTGGAACGATTTCGCGTATTTCAAGCTCTTCTTCCAGGATCCGTTCTTCGGTCGCGTGCTGCGCAACACGATCATCATCCGCGTTTACCAATTGGTGTTCGCGTTCGGTGCGCCCATCGTATTTGCGCTGCTCCTGAACGAGATCCGCAACACCGCGTTCAAGAAGACCATCCAGACCGTGTCGTACCTGCCCCATTTCGTCTCCTGGGTGGTGCTGGGATTGCTGGTTCGGCAGCTCTTCAATCCGACCTACGGAGTCATGCCGTGGCTGTTCGGGCTGTTCGGGGCCGACGCGGTGTATCTGTTGACCTACGCGCCCACGTTCCGGCTCCTGCTGATCGTCACCGGCATCTGGCAGGGCGTGGGCTGGGGGTCGATCATCTACCTGGCCGCGCTGTCATCGATCGATACCGGGCTGTACGAGAACGCCGCGATGGACGGCGCCAACCGTCTGCAGCAGGCGGTCCACGTCACCATTCCGGGGCTGGTGCCGGTCATGGTGATCCTCTTCATCCTGAGCCTCGGCAGGCTGCTGGAGGTGGGCTTCGACCAGATATTCAATCTCTACAACGAGGTCGTGTACGAAAAGGCTGACGTGATCGATACCTACGTGTACCGCAGGGGAATCCTGGGCACGCAGTACGGCTACACGGCAGCGGTCGGTCTGTTCAAGAACGTCGCCGGCATCGTGCTGCTCATCGGCTCCAATCTGGTCATACGCAGATTCAGCGAGTACGGGATCTGGTAGCCGATGCAGACATCCGCGCGCGGGGCCGCCAGCAGAGTCTTCGACGCCTGCAACTACGGCATGCTGGCCGTGGCCGGCTTCCTGTTCTTCTACCCGTTCTGGAGCCTGCTGCTGGCGTCGTTCTCCGATTCGCTGGAGATCCAGCACGTCGGGCTCAAGTTCTGGAATGCGACCTGGACGATCGAGCCGTACCGGTGGGTGCTCGAAGCGCAATCGGTCTCCATCGGCAAGGCCTACTACAACTCCGTCTTCCGGACGGTCCTGGGCACGGGGGCAATTCTCGTCGTCACGTTTCTCACCGCGTATCCGCTGGCGAAGGTGCGTCTGCCGGGACGCACGCCGATCATGCTGTACTTCGTGATCATCCTGTTCTTCTCCGGCGGCCTGATCCCGACCTACTTGCTGGTGCGCCGCCTCGGCCTGATCGACACGCGCCTGGTGTACATCCTTCCCGAAGCGTTGAGCGTCTGGTACGTGATCATCGCCCGCAACTTCCTGATGGCGATGGACGACGAGATGGAGGAGGCGGCACTGGTCGACGGCGCCGGCTACCTGACGATCCTGACCCGCATCGTGATGCCGCTGGCCAAGCCGATCGTCGCCACCATCGCCCTCTGGGCGTCGGTCATGCACTGGAACGCGTGGTTCGATGCGCTTATCTACATCCGCGACGGCGAAAAACGGGTGCTGCAGCTCCTGCTGCACAAGATGATGAACCTGCTGCGCAATTTCGAGGAATTCGAGGAGCTGAACATACCGATGGAGATCACGCTTCCGCCCGCATCCGTGCAGGCGGTCACCGTGCTGGTAACCATCGGTCCGATCATCCTGGTGTATCCGTTCTTTCAACGATACTTCGTCAAGGGCATCATGATCGGGGCGCTCAAATAGGGAGGGTCGGGCCTATGAGATGATCGGGGACGACGCCATGGCGACAGCGGTGAGCTGTCGCACGGTGTGGGTACCACACCTACGAAGCGAGCTCATGAGGAGGAACACATGAGATACGGAAGACAAGGGACGAGCCTCCTGGTCGCGGCACTGGTGCTTGCTGCGGGTCTGGCAGGCGCGGCGCCGACGGAGGAAGGATCCTCCGGGCCGATGGAGATCGAATGGATCGGATCGTGGTCCTACACCGTCCCCGAGGACGCGCTGGTGGTGACCATGATCGAGGAGCGCTTCGGCGTCGACCTCACCCTCAAGCAGGTCGACCTCAACGACCCCACCGAGCGCGATCTGCTGATCGGTTCCGGCGAGGTGCCGGAAGTGGGCGAATTCATCCGCGGTCAGGATCCGTTCAAGCTGTATCAGGACGGCCTGATGCGGTCGATACCGAAACAGATGATCCGCGACCACGCGCCGAACATGACCGCGCACTACGACAAGCATCCGGCGATCTGGTTCATGGCCAACCCCGCTGACGACGCCGAGGCGGTGTACGTGCTGGCCGCCTACAAGGGCCACGGTCAGGGAGTCAGCGACCTGCCGAAGATCCGCCTCGACTGGATCGAGAACGTGGGCATTCCGTTCGATGAGTCGCTGCTGATCGACTATACGCCGAGCGGAAAGGATGAGCAGTTCGACGGGCGCTACCAGTTCTACGACGCGCAGATCACCATCGATGATCTGGAAGCGATCATGTACGCCTTTCGCGACGGCGACCCTGACGGCAACGGCAAGAACGACACCGTCGCGCATGCCGTCACCGCCGCCCACCGCGGCATACGGCCGATCTCCGGCGCGTTCGGCGTGGACGGCTGGGTGTACTGGTGGACCTATTTCGACGAAGGCGAGACCAGGCTGGGAGTCACCTCCGACCGCTGGAAAGAGGGACTGCGCACCCTCTCCAAGTGGTACCGGGACAAGCTGATTCCGCAGCAGCTCCCCGACTTCGGCTACAACGACGCCTGGGCTCTGATCGGCGAAGGGCGCTCGGGGATCTGGACCGACGGCGTCGGATTCGGCAACGAGACGCGGCCGCCCATGAACATCCTGATGCGCGACCCGGAGGCGAACGTCGTGGTGGTACCGGGATTCACCGGTCCGGACGGATTCGCCGGCGCGCCGTGGGATTACCCGCTGTGGGCGGTGTCCGGCGGCTACGGCGTGCGAGAGGACGTCAGCGACGAGAAGCTCGCCAAGATCCTGGAGATCGTCGACTGGACCAACTGGACCCGCGAGGGCTTCAGCCTCGTCCACTACGGAGTCGAGGGCCAGCACTTCGAGTGGGCCGGCGAGCCGTACTACTCGTTCGCGCAGCGTATCGGTACGCAGCGGCCGCCGCATCCGGACGGCATCTATGCCTTCCGCTACACCATCCCGGATTGGTACTCTGAGATCGCTGGCGACCCGCAGCAGGCCGTGGTAAACGCCGAGTTGTCCACAGGCAAGTGGTCATGGGTCGCCAACAAGCCGTACCGCTACGACGTATTCGTGGAGACCGAGTTCCAGGACGTGCGCCTACGGTACGGCACCGCGATGGGTACCCTGAACTCGGAGTTCATGTGGCGGATCATCACCGGCCAGGGTGACCTGGACGGCGAGTGGGACGCGCACGTCGAGCGTTTCATGAATTCGGGAGGCGCCGAACTGCTCGCTGAGCTCAAGAAGGCGCCGATCGTCCCCGAGCTGGAGATGGGCAACAAGGTGATCGGACCGTAAACGTTCCGATCACCCGCCGCTGCGGCGGGGCAGATGCGAGGGGGATGGCCCGGCGGGCTATTCCCCCTCGTTTGCCACAGGAGCTGTTTGCCACAGGAGGCAGTCATGAACGACACGCCGGTGCGCGCCGAGCTCAGCGTAGAGATCGACCCGCGTGCGGGATTCCCGACACCGGTGCGCATGGAGATCGACTTCGCTCCATTGCTCGGCACGCGCTCTGCGAGCCGCCTGATCGATCCGCACACCATCGTCGTCAAGCGGCGGACGGCAGCCGGCACGCGCGACTATCCGGTGCAGTTCGCAGAGACGCTGTATACGTCCAACCGGGGCTGGGTGGCGTGGATGGTCGACGAGGCGCCGGACGGCTGCGCGTGGTCGATCGAGTGCTCGCTCCGTGCCGAGGACGCCACCATGGCCGAAGCTCCCTGTCTGCCGATCGTGGGGGTAGGCGAGGAGCTCTGCTACAACGGATCGCGCTGGCAGCCGATCGATTCCCCCGGCATGCACTCGTTCCCGATGGCCGTGGATTGGGACGGCGACGGCCGCATCGACGTCATGTGCGCGTGCCACCACAGCAACGTGATCGGCATGCCGTGGGGGGCGGTGTTCTTCTGGAAGAACATCGGCAGCAACGCCGAGCCGCGCTTCGCGCCGCCGCTGCGGTTGTCGGCGGACCTCATCGATCAGCAGCAGCTCAACGGGAACATCGAGCGATTCGAGGAGCCGCGATCCGGCTTCATCAGCGAGGACTACATAAGCTGCGACACCTTCGACTGGTTCGGCAGCGGCCGGCCGGACCTGATCACCATCAGCCGCCGCGGCGGCATCAAGGTGTACCGCAACCTCGGGACGCTGGACGCGGCAGGGCTGCCGGAGCTGGAGCTGGCCGCCCGCGTGCCGTTCCCGGACGGCTTTGCCGTCGGGCGCTACCTGCACGTGCGGGCGGTCGATTGGGACTCAAGCGGCCGGCCGTCGCTGGTGATCGGATCGCGCGTGAACGACAAGCGGACCCATAGCGAGCGCGAGCAGATCTTCCTGATGCTGAACGCCGGCACCGATGCAGCCGCCGGTGGCTGGAGCTTTCGGTCAGGTCCGTTCCCGATCTCGGGATCGCGCATCGGCGGGCCGGACAATCTTATCGCCGACTGGCGTACGTGCAACTTCACCAACGGCCGCGCGGTCAGCTTCGACGTGGCCGATGTCGACGGCGATGGCATGCAGGAGCTGCTGTGCTGCCACGCGGATCGGGTGCTTGGACCCCGCATCGAGGTGTGGCGCAACGCCGGCTCGCCGGAGGAACCGGAGCTCATGCTGGACGGCTCGCTGCCATGGAGCCGGGACGACATGACGTTCGGGTTTCGCTTCGTGGACAACGCCGCGTTCCGCGGTTGCCTTCGCGCCAGTTGGTACAGCGATCACGGTTTGCACTACTTCCGGCAGGTGGGCTCCGATCCGTGGCAGCCGGGGAGCTTCCAGGACACCGGGCGGCTGCTCGGCGAGGGCTGCAAGGTCAAGCACGTCGGCATGGTCAAGGGCGATCCGATCGACCCGCGCGGCGATGGGGCGTTCGACCTGGTGTGCGGCAACCTGGCCGGCTACATCACCCTGGTGCGCAACCTCGGCACGCGCGATGCGCCGGCGTTCGCAGAGCCCGAGCGGGTCACCGACGCCGACCGCGTGCCGGTGCGGGTCTATCGCGAGGGTCTCATGGGAGACCAGAACTCCGAGGGGCCGTGTGGACAGCTCAAGCCGCTGGTGTGCGATTGGGACGGGGATGGCAGGCTCGACATCCTCGTCGGCAACAACAGCAACCGCATCGTCTGGCTGCGCGGTTACGACCCGGCCGAGAATCGCTACGACGCGTGGCTGCAGCTCAAGGTACGGGGGCTCCACGACCCGTTCGGCTTCAGGAAGGGGCCCGCAGCCGCCGACTTCGACGGCGACGGACGGCTCGAGCTGGTGGCGATCGACAGCAACGGGCGAATCTGCACCTTCGCGCAGGGGCCGGGCCCGAACGGTTCAGAGCTGCTGGAGCCGCCGGTGCCGCTGCGCTTCGCCGACGGTGAGGTGATCATGAACGGCGACATCGGCAAGGCGCTGGCCGACGCCGAGGGCGTACCGTTTCCAAGCGGCCTTCCCGGAATCTGGAGGGAGCCGGCCGTGACGCTGGCCGCCTGCGACTGGACCGACACCGGCACGCTGGACCTGATCGCCTCCTCGAACTGGTACACCTTCGTGATCGAGAACGTCGGCAGCAACGCGGAGCCCCGGTTCGACCGCCCGCAGCCGATCCGCGACGAGCGCGGCACGCCGGTGAAGGTGTCACAGCACGAGAGCCACGTGACCGCCTATGACTGGGACGGCGACGGCACCCCCGATCTGATCGTGGGGGGCGAATCGGGGGGGCTGTACTTCTTTCACCACGACTGGGTGTCCGGCATCTACCACCGGGCGGAGGTCGCCAGCAGCACATGACCGGCCGAGCGGGGTCGATCGAGGTCATGCGCGAGGTGACGATCGCGGCCGGACCCGAGGCGGCGCACCGCGCCTGGCCATCGATCCCCCTCGTCCATTCCCCCCTCGTCCATTCCCCTCGTTTGCCATAGGAGGCACTCATGAACGACACGACCCCGCGCGCCGACCTCAGCGTAGAGATCGACCCGCGCGCAGGATTCCCGACGCCGGTGCGCATGCAGATCGACTTCGCTCCCATGCTCGGCGAGCGGTCGGAGAGCCGCCTGATCGATCCGCATACCATCGTCGTCAAGCGGCGCACTGCCGCCGGCACGCGCGACTATCCGGTGCAGTTCGCAGAGACGCTGTATTCGTCCAACCGGGGCTGGGTGGCGTGGATGGTCGACGCCGCGCCGGACGGCTGCGCGTGGTCGATCGAGTGCTCGCTGCGTGGCGAGGACGGCAGCATGGCAGCGGCGCCGCACCTGCCGATCGTGGGGGTGGGCGAGGAGCTCGCCTACAACGGATCGCGCTGGCAGCCGATCGACGCTCCCGGCCGCCACCCGTATCCGATGGCCGTGGATTGGGACGGAGACGGCCGCGTCGACATCCTGTGCGCCTGCCACCACAGCAACGTGATCGGCATGCCGTGGGGGGCGGTGTTCTTCTGGAAGAACATCGGCAGCAACGCCGAGCCTCGCTTCGCGCCGCCGCTGCGGCTGTCGGCCGATGGCGTCGATCAGGAGCAGCGGAACGGGCTCGTCGAGAACTTCGAGCCGCGGCACGGCTACATCAGCGAGGACTACATAAGTTGCGACACGTTCGATTGGTACGGGAGCGGCCGGCCGGACCTGATCACCGTCAGCCGACGCGGCGGCATCAAGGTGTACCGCAACCTCGGGACGCGGGACGCCGCGGGACTGCCGGAGCTGGAACTGGCCGGCCGCGTGCCGTTCCCGGAGGGGTTCGGCGTCGGCCGGTACCTGCACGTGCGGGCGGTCGACTGGGATGGCAGCGGGCGTCCGTCGCTGGTGATCGGGTCGCGCGCAAAGGACAAGCGGCACCACTCCGAACGCGAGCAGATATTCCTGATGCTGAACGCCGGCAGGGACCCGGAAACCGGCGACTGGCGTTTTCGATCCGGCCCGTTTCCGATCTCGGGAGGGCGGATCTTCGGGTCGGACAATCGGATCGCCGACTGGCGCACCTGCAACTTCACCAACGGGCGCGCGCTCAGTTTCGACGTGGCCGATGTCGACGGCGACGGCAGGCAGGAACTCCTGTGCTGCCACGTGGAGCGGATCGGCGGACCGTGGATCGAGGTGTGGCGCAACGTCGGTTCGGCCGAGGAGCCCGAGCTCATGCTGGACGGTTCCCTGCCGTGGAGCCGGGACGACATGGCGTTCGGCTTTCGCTTCGTCGACGACGATGCGTTTCGCGGTTGCCTGCGCGTCAGTTGGTACAGCGATCACGGCTTCCGCTACTTCCGGCAAGTCGGCGATGATCCGTGGCACCCCGACAGTTACCACGACAGCGGCCCGCTGCTCGGCGAGGGCTGCAAGGTCAAGCACTGCGGGATGGTCAAGGGCGATCCGATCGACGTGCGCGGGGATGGAGCGTTCGATCTGGTGTGCGGCAACCTGGCCGGCTACATCACCCTGGTACGGAACCGCGGCACGCGGGACGCGCCGGCGTACGCGCAGCCGGAGCGGATCACCGACGCCGGCGGTGTGCCGGTGCGCGTGTATCGCGAGGGCCTCATGCGGGATCAGAACTCCGAGGGACCGTGTGGACAGCTCAAGCCGCTGGTCTGCGATTGGGACGGGGACGGCAGGCCGGACATCATCGTCGGCAACAACAGCAACCGCCTCGTCTGGCTGCGCGGCTACGATCCGGCGCAAAACCGCTACGAAACATGGCTGCAGCTCGGGGTCCGCGGGCTCCACGACCCGTTCGGCTTTCGCAAGGGCCCGGCGGCCGCCGACTTCGATGGGGACGGCCGCCTGGAGTTGGTGGCCGTCGACAGCAAGGGCAGGGTCTGCATCTTCGCGCAGGGGCCGGGCGCCGACGGGGCACGGGTGTTGGAGCCGCCGGTGCCGCTGCGCTTCGCCGACGGTGCGGGAATCATGAACGGCGACATCGGGCAGGCGCTCGCCGACGCCGAGGGCGTGCCGTTTCCGCAGGGGCTGCCGGGCGTCTGGAGGGAGCCGGCGGTCACGCTGGCCGCCTGCGACTGGACGGGAACCGGCACCCTGGACCTGATTGTTTCCTCGTGCTGGTACACCTTCGTGATGAAAAACGTCGGCAGCAACGCGGAACCCCGGTTCGACCGTCCTCGGCCGATCCGGGACGAGCGGGGAACGCCGGTCAAGGTCTCACAGCACGAGAGCCACGTGACCGCCTTCGACTGGGACGGTGACGGCACCCCCGACCTGATCGTGGGCGGCGAGTCCGGGGGGTTGTACTTCTTTCACCACGACTGGGTGAGCGGCATCTACCACCGGGCGGAGGTCGCTGGAAGCGTATGATGTGGCCGATCGAGATCATCGACGAAGTTGCCGTGGTAGCCGGCCCCGGTGCGGCCCACCGGGCGTGGCCGGCGATCGAGCGGACGGCCGATGGCGGTCTGCTGGTCGCCTACAAGGTCGGCCCGGACCACCACAAGACCGATGACGGGGGCATCTGGGTGGCTCGCTCGGAGGACGGCGGGCTCACCTGGCCGTACCAGCGGCCGGTGGTCGCGGAGCCGGGGTGGGACGTGTTCACCCATCACGGCCTGACGCGCCTGGCCGACGGCAGTCTGCTGCTGCACTGCGTGCGCGCCCGGCACCTCGGCGCCGATGAAGCCGGAGACGCTGGCGAGGGCGCGTTCTTCGCGCGCGGAGCCTTCATCCGTTCGACCGACGGCGGTCGGACCTGGTGGCCCTGCGGTCCGAACCTGGAGATGCCCTTCATCAGCGCCACCGGCCGCGGGTTCTGCTACGGGAAGGTCCAGGAACTGTCCGGCGGCGCGCTGATCGTCGCGTTCTACGGCACGCCCGCGGAGCGCACCGATGAGCTGCAGCGGATCCTGGCGATCGTCCGTTCGGACGATGGCGGCCGCTCGTGGCGGGAATATTCGTTCATTTCCACGGACCCGTCCTCGCCCCTGCGGCCGAGCGAGACCGATCTGCTCCGGGTGGCCGACGGCCGGCTGCTTGCGGTGGTGCGCGCCAACGCCGCGAAGCGGCTGTACCGCGCCTGGTCCGCGGACGACGGGCTGTCGTGGAGCGAGCTGGAGCCCACGCCGATGCCGGGCCAGTCGCCGGCGCTGCTCGCGCTGGAATCCGGAGCCATCCTGTGCGCCTACCGCGAACGAACCGCGGAGGCATTCGGCTTGGGCTGTGCCGTGAGCCGGGACGACGGCGCGACCTGGCAGGTCCTGGGCAGCCTGTACGCCGGCAACAGCGCTGACTGCGCCTACCCGTCGATGGTGAAGCTCCCCGACGGCAACGTCCATTGCGTGTTCTACACCAGTCCGCAACAGACGGCGGACGGCCCGAACTCCGAGATCCGCGGACTCATCATGGCCGATCGCACGGCGACGTAGTCGGGAACCGCCCGCCGAGGGGCACAGATGCCGATAACTGGAAGATGAAGATTACCGACATCAAGCTGATCACGCTGGAGCTGCCGGAGGGAGGCGGCGCGGAGCGCATCCCGCAGCTCGTGCAGGTGCCCGGCCTGCAGCGCATCCAGTACCGGGCCGGGATCAACGCGGAGCGGGAGCCGATCATGACGCCCCCGTCGAAGCCGCGCGAGCATTTCGTGGAGGTGCGCACGGACCAGGGCATCACCGGCCGGGTGCCGGCCTCCACGATGGAGGACTTTCAGGTCGATCTGGTCCGCTCGATGGCCATCGGCGAGAACCCGCTGCACCGCGAGCGGCTCTACCAGATGTTCCACAAGGGGACCCGCTGGGTGTACCAGAAACCGGGCTGGTTCGGGGACTTCGACAACTGCCTCTGGGACATCGCCGGCAAGGTGGCCGGGCTGCCGGTGCACGCCCTGATCGGCCGGGTGCGCGATCGCTTTCCGTGCTATCTGACCGGCGGCGACATGGACCGCAACGGATACTTCGAACACATCGAGGCCGCCCGGGAGATGGGGATCGACGCGTACAAGTTCCACACCTACAAGGGCGGCAAGGCCGACATTCCGCTGTTCGAGGAGGTCCGCAACGCGGTCGGACCCGATTTCGATCTCATCAACGACCCGGTCTGCTCATACGATTTGCGCGAGGCGATCGAGGTCGGCCGCGTGATGGAGGAACTGGGGTTCGTCTGGCTGGAGGAGCCGTTTCACGAGCAGAAGATGCATCGCTACCAGGAGCTGTGCGCGGCGCTGGAGATGCCGGTGATGGCAAACGAGATGCTGATGCACGACATCGGCATCTCCACCCAGTGGCTGATGCACGGTGCCACGGATCTGCTGCGCGCCAACGCCCGGCACGGTACGACCCTGGTGCTGAAGATGGCGCACTTCGCGGAGCTGTACGACACCACCATCGAGATGAACGCGGCCGGCGGTCTGTACGGCCACGTCCACGCCACGCTCGGCTGCTGCATCGACAACACCCGCTACTATGAGTACATGAGCTACGCGTCCGACACGCTGCGCAAGCAGGGCGAGCAGTGGGGGATGGTGAACGCTCCCGTCGTGGAGGACGGCCATCTGGCTCCGACCGACCTGCCCGGATGGGGCGCCGAGTGGGACGAAGATCGGTTTCAATCGCTGGTGGTGGCCGAGCAGTAAGCAGTTGATCCATGGTGCGTGAATGGATTCGCCAACACGAGCGTTGCTGCACTGGTTCGAGCTATAGTCCGGAGGATCTTCGTAGGACACGGAAATGATCACCGAGCTAAGAATCGAAGGATTCAAGAGCTTCGGCTCCCCGGCGGAGACGGTCGAGCTGGGCCCACTCAACTTCGTGGTTGGCGCTAACGCTTCAGGAAAGACCAATCTACTCAGCGCGTTGAGATTCTTGCAGAACGCGGTAGCCCATGACGTCTCGTACGCTGTCAGTGAGATGGGAGGAAATGCCGAGGTAAGAAACAAGCGACTACGTCAGCGCAATAGGTTGAAGCCGGTTCGACTATCGCTGAAACTCGATAAGGAATTCCAGATCTCCATGACGGACAGTCCGGAACAGGGTAACACACAGACGGTGCGAGCTCTTGAATACGACTTGGTGATCGACTTGAGAAGCGGGGACAATATCATAGAGATCGACAGAGAGGTGCTGAGGGCGGAGAGCATCTCGTGCGGCGCTACGAGTGAGGTAGGCTTCAATCGGTACGGTGATTGGGTGGACATGGTTCCCGGCGATAGTCATACCGTCCGCATTCCCGAGCAGGAATCGACTCGCCTTGGATTGGTCGGAGTCGGGTTCGTTTCCCTGCCGGCTACGTTTCTCAGGGAGGAGATCAGACGCTGGAGATTTCACAACTTCGTTCCGGGTATTGCTCGACAACCCTACCGTGACGAACCCGCTGGCGTGCTCGGTCCGGCTGGTGAGAAACTCGCCTCGATTCTGCACAGAATGAGCGACGAAGACCGAGCTTCGATTGCCCACGGACTGAGAGCGATCGTGCCGGGACTCAAGGACGTAAGGACCACGAAGCTCTCTATCGAAGATACAGTCGCTTTTCAGATCGTGGAGGAGAAGCTCAAGACGGCGATCAATCCTGTTTCTGTCTCGGACGGTACGGTGCGATTGCTGGCCCTGCTGGTCGTCACTACCTGGAGCGTACGCGACTCATCGCTCATTGCGATCGAGGAGCCGGAAAACGGAGTGCATCCTCACTTGGCAGAGTACCTTGTGGAAATCCTGAGGTCCGCATCTGAGCACAGTCAGGTTGTTGTCACCACTCACTCCCCCGATCTGCTCGATCACCTGGAGCCTCATGAGGTGATTCTCTGCGCCAAGGAGGATGGATTCACGAAGCTCAAGAAGGCATCGAGCGTTTCCGAAATCGAGCAGTTCCGAAAGCACTTCAGCCTTGGTGAGTTGTGGACCCAAGGTGCGATCGGTGCGACGCCGTGAGACCAAGGAGAAGCTGATACGCGCGACTCCGCAGTTGCTGAATTCCTTTCGTAGCCTACACTACAATGCAGGCTTCATCTTGGTGGACCGACATCGCGATCCTTGCACCACAGCGGTTCTCCATCGCTTTGACGACATATGCCGGGGCGAAGCACTGAAACCGACCGATGAACGCTACTTGTTCATTTGCGTTGCGATTCGAGGACTTGAAGCCTGGTACCTTGCAGATCATTCAGCTATCAACCAGTTGCTCCCGAAAGCCGACTATGTGGCGCCCGCAGATACTGCGACACTCAACCCCAAAGAGAAACTCACGCAGCTGTGGAAGAAACAGTTTGGGCGAGACTCGGCCCTCAACAAAATCGGCTTTGCACAAATGCTGGCTCCGGAGTTTGATCCTGTCAGCGCCCGCCAGCGTTCTGCATCGTTCGATTACTTCTGGACGAGGATGACGACGGCTCTTCAGTCGTAATCGGTGGGAGCGGTCGTGCCGCTCGTCAGGTGCCCGCGACCGTCTCCTCGGTGAGCCAGTCGACCACGGTGCGCAGCGCGCCGGCGGAGTCGGCGCCGGCCGCCTGCGCTTGGTTCCAGATCGCCAGTTGGCGGTGGGCGCTGGTCCCCTCGGCGAGGATGCCGCGGGCGCGCTCGACCTCCGCGGTGCAACCGAACTGGGCGGCGTCTTCCGCGACAAGGCCGAGCAGTTCCGCCAGCAACTTGTCGCACGGGACGACCTCGCCTATGCCGAAATCGACCAGGCCCTGATCGCTTCCGTATCGCTGGGCGCGCCATCGGTTCTCGTTGATCAGCAGGCGAGAGTAGCTGCGCCAGGCTTGGTTGTTGCGGCGCAGGCGGTAGAGCATCCGGCACACGCAGCGGAACAGCGCGGCGATGCACAGCGCGTCCTCGATCCGCGTGCACACGTCGGTGATGCGCATCTCCAGTGTCGGAAACCGCGCGCTGGGGCGGATGTCCCACCACAGCTTGGTCGCGTCCTCGATCAGGCCGGCGGCCACCAGGCTGGCGACGGTCCGGTCGTACTCGCCGGCGCTCTGGAAGGTGTCGGGGAGTCCTGAGCGCGGCAGCTCGTCCATCACCGAGAGCCGATAGGACATCAGGCCCGTCTCCGTCCCATCCCAGAACGGTGAGGAGGTGGAGAGCGACAGCAGATGGGGCAGGAAATAGGCCGCCTGGTTCATCAGGTCGATGCGCAGCTCGGGGTCCTCGATGGCGACGTGCACGTGCATGCCGCAGGTCAAAAGGCGTTGCGCGACCAGGCGAAGGTCTTCGGCGATCTGGGAGTAGCGGGCGGCGGCCGTGTGCTTCTGCTGCTGCCACCTCCCGAACGGATGGGTGGCTGCGGCCACCAGCGCGCAGTCGAAGCGGCCGACGACGCGATCGACGGTGCCGCGCAGGTCCGCGAGCTGCGCGCGTGCGGCGCCCGGGTCGTGGCAGACCTCGGTGGCGACCTCGATCTGGGAGCGCATGAACTCGGGACCGACCGAGCTGCCGAGCGCGGAGTGGCAGTCCTGCATCATCTCGGGACTCGGGTCGATGGCCAGATCGCGGCTGGCGAGGTCGATCAGGAGGTACTCCTCCTCGATGCCGAACGTGAAGCTGGGTTCTGAGAAGTTCATTCGGGTTTTGGCTGCGATCCTCTGCTACGATCATGCCGTGGGCGGACAGGCTTGGTCGATCGAGTCGCCCCTGCGGGGCGAGCCGCCCGTCCGGACGGGGAGCACGCAGACGTGGGCGAGCGCGTGGCATCGCTGGGCGGGGACCGTGGATCGCGCGGAGATCCGGGTGGAGGCCGCGATCGATCTGTTCGACAACAAGACGATCGAGACGGTGGTCGACGGATCGCAACGCCCGTTCACCGACGCCGACGGCGTCCCGCACACGTGGTACGGGCGGTGCATGATCGCCATCGTGGACGAGCGCCGCTGGATCATGGCGCTGCGCTCCGGCGTCTCGCACATCAGGTGGGGCGACCGGGACGCCATCCACCTCATCACCTCCACCGACGAGGGCAGGACCTGGAGCGGCCTGGACCGCTGGTTCGATGGGTCGCCGATCGTGGGAATGCCGTATCAGGACGGCCATACGCATTCGGAGCCCGGGCTGTACGCGATGCCGAACGGCGACCTCGTCCTGCAGTTCTGGCGGACCGGCTACACTTCCGGCACCAAGCAGCTTCGCTCCACCGACGACGGCAGGACGTGGCAGACCGATGCGGACCGCGTGCGGGTCGAGGGCGTCGACGGGGCCGACGGCGAACTGGCGATCGGCACCGAGGACTGGTTCGTCGATCCGGAGCACCCCGACGACATCTACATGGCGTTCCAGTATTTCCACTACCGTTCCACGTCCGGCACGCTGCTGGCCCGGTCGCGGGACGGCGGGCGGAGCTACCGGTTCGTGAGCTGGATCGTTCCGCCGGCGCCCGAGGCCGATCCGGCCGGCCGGGCGACGTTCGAGCCGGCGATCGAGTACGTCGGCGACCGCACGATCGTGGCCGTGCTGCGCGACGCGGCCCGGCGCGAACGCGGGGACCCCGGCTGCACGTGGCAGGCGGTCAGCCCCGACATGGGTGCGTCCTTCTCCGTCCCGGTCGACATCAGCGACCGGATCGACGGCGGCGTGGCCGGCGGGCTCTGGCAGCGCGCGCGGCTCTACCTGGAGAGCAACCCGAGCTTCCAGCACGGCAACCGGCCCGACTTCGCGGCGGGCGAGGGGCGGCTGTGGGGCTTCGGCCTGCACAGCATCGGCGGCGGCTACACGCGCAAGCCGGTCGTCTACCACTCGCATGACCGCGGACGGACCTGGCGCGGACCGGAGCTGCTGCACGGCCCCATGCATCCGGGGACCGACACCGGCTACGGCGACCTCAAGCGCCGCGTGGACGGCACCTTCGTGGCCGCCACCTACTACGCGAACCGGGATTCCACCGTCGCGGACGTCGAGCAGTACACCTTCGGCGGCGAGCGCGCGCAGGTGATGGTGGAGGCGGACCGCGACGGCGACGGCACGCCGGACCTGGACTCCGGCTGGCGGGAGCTCCACGACGGGGAGAACCGGGTGACGGTCTACGGGCTGCCAGCCGATCGCTGGCGGCTGCGGCTGGCGGTGAGCGCCACCGAGACCTCGGGGTGGCCGGCGATCGGCCGCGTCACGGTCACGGCAGGGTAGCCTTGGCCGACCACCCGACCGGCATCGACCGCAACCTCACCACCTACGGCGATCCCACCTTCAGCCGCTTCATCCGCCGCGCCTTCCTGGCCTCGCAGGGGTTCGACGGCACGGACCTGGAGCGCCCGGTCGTGGGCATCGCCGACACCTCCAGCGACTACAACACCTGCCACGCCCACATGCCTGCGCTGGTGGACGCGGTGAAACGGGGCGTCCTGCAGGCCGGGGGGCTGCCGCTGGTGTTCCCGACGATCTCGTTGAACGAGATCCTGTTCTCGCCCACGACCATGTTCTACCGGAACCTGCTGGCCATGGAGACCGAGGAGATGATCCGGGCGCAGCCGATGGATGCCGTGGTGCTGCTGGGCGGCTGCGACAAGACGGTGCCAGCGCAGCTCATGGCGGCGGCCTCCGCGAACGTGCCGGCCGTGGTGTGCGTGACCGGCGCCATGCGCACCGGCGCGTGGCGGGGCGAGCGGGTCGGCGCCTGTACCGACTGCCGCCGTTACTACGCGGGCTTTCGCGAGGGGAGGATAGGCGAGGAGGAGCTCCGCCAGGTGCAGCAGCAACTGTGCTCCACGCCCGGCACCTGCATGGTGATGGGCTCCGCCTCCACCATCGCCTGCCTGGCAGAGACGGTCGGGCTGATGCTCCCCGGCGGCGCCTCGCCCACCTCCGGAAGCGCGGACCGGCTGCGCAACGCGGTCGCCACCGGCCGGCGGGCGGCGCTACTGGCGCGGGAGCCGATCACCCCAGGCCGGATCCTCACCCGGGAGGCGTTCGAGAACGCGCTCACGGTGCTGATCGCGCTGGGGGGATCGACCAACACGATCATCCACCTGACGGCCATCGCGCGGCGGGCAGGCGTCGAGCTGTCCATGGCCGATTTGCAGGCGGCCTCCGAGCAGGTGCCGCTGCTGGTGGACTGCAAGCCCTCCGGATCGCGTTACATGGAGGACTTCCACGATGCCGGCGGACTGCCCGCCGTGCTGAAGACGCTGGAGCCGCTGCTGCATCCGGAGCCGATAGACGTCGAGGGGCGCACGCTGCGGGAGCGGCTGGCCGACGTGCCGCCGCCTGGCCCGTGGCAGTCGGTAATACGCACGCTGGACAAGCCGCTCGGCGGCACCGGGGCGCTCACCGTGCTGCGCGGCTCCCTCGCCCCGGACGGTGCGATCATCAAGAGCTCCGCGGCCAGCCCGGAGCTCTCCGAGCACGAGGGCCCGGCCGTGGTGTTCGACTCGCCGGCCGACGTGGCGGACCGAATCGACGATCCGGACCTTCAGGTCGGGCCCGGGCACGTGCTGGTGCTGCGCAACGCCGGCCCGGTGGCGGCCGGCATGCCGGAGGCAGGCTCCCTGCCCATCCCCCGCAAGCTCTCCGAGCAGGGGGTCAAGGACATGGTGCGCGTGTCGGACGCCCGCATGAGCGGCACCGCGTACGGCACGGTGGTCCTGCACTGCGCGCCCGAGGCGGCGGTAGGCGGTCCGCTGGCTCTGGTCCGCGACGGCGACCCGATCCGGCTCTCGGTGTCGCGCGGCACGATCGATCTGCAGGTGGCGCCGGCCGAGCTCGAGCGGCGCCGCCGGGAGTGGCGGCCGTGGCCGCTGCCGGAGCGCGGCTGGGCGCTCATCCACGCCCGCCACGTGCTGCAGGCGGACCGGGGCGCCGACCTCGACCTGATGGTGGCGGAGCGGGACGCGGCCAGCGAACGCGGATAGACTCGCACCGCCATGCCCAACATAGCCCTCATCGGCGCCGGCAGCGTCGTCTTCGCCCAGAAGCTCATCAGCGACATCCTGCAGCGCGACGGCATCGGCACGCCCGAGTTCCGGCTGATGGACATCGACCCCGAGCGCCTGCGCATCGCCGGCATCGCCGCCGAGAAGACCGCCCGCGCGCTGGGCAAGCCGGCCACCATCCGCACCACCGAGGACCAGCGGGAAGCGATTCGGGACGCCAACTATGTGATCTGCTGCGTACAGGTCGGCGACACGGAGACTATCTATCAGGACTTCGACATCCCCGCCCGCTACGGGCTGCGCCAGACCATCGCCGACACGCTGGGGATCGGCGGCATCTTCCGCGCACTCCGTACGTATCCGGTAATGATGGAGCTGGTCGAGAATATCACCACGGTCGGCGCGCCGCGCTGCCTGCTGCTCAACTACACCAACCCGATGGCGATGAACATGCTGGCGCTGCTGCGCGCCGCCGACATCCCCGCGGTGGGTCTGTGCCACAGCGTGCAGGGCACGGCTGCCAAGCTCGCCGGCATCGCCGGCGTCGCCGAGGAAGAGGTGCGCTTCCGCTGCGCGGGCATCAACCACATGGCGTTCTACACCGAGTTCCGCGTCGGCGACCGCGACCTCTACCCGGTGCTGTTCGAGCGCCTGCGCGACGATCCGGACGGACTGGGCCGCACCGTGCGGTTCGAGATGCTCAGGCGTACCGGCTACTTCGTGACCGAAAGCTCGGAGCACCAGGCCGAGTACACGCCGTACTTCATCCACCACGGCGAGGGGATCATCGACCGATACCGCGTGCCGCTGAACGAGCTGATTCGCCGCCGCGACGTCCAGGTGACCGAGTGGGAGCAGCAGCAGCGCGAGTTCTCCGACCCCGACCACGCGGTGGACACCAAGCCGCTGAGCCACGAGTACGGGTCGATCATCATCGAGGCGATCGAGACCGGCGTGCCGGCCACCATCCACGGCAACGTGCTGAACCACGGGCTGATCGACAACCTGCCGGCCGACGCCTGCGTGGAGGTGGCCTGCCACGTGGACGGCACCGGCCTGGCGCCGGTAGCGTTCGGCCACCTGCCGACCGTGCTGGCGGGGATCATCGGCAGCAACATCGCCGTGCAGCTCGCCACCGTGGAGGCGGCCGAGTCACGCCGGCGGGAGGCGGTCTATCACGCCGCCATGCTCGACCCGCACACCGCCGCCAGCCTCACCCTGGACCAGATCTGGCAGGTCTGCGACGAGATGCTGGAGGCGCAGGCGCCCCTGCTGCCGGCTTTCGACACGGCATAGTGGACCAACAGGCGTTCGAACGGCGGCTGAATGCGCTGGCAAGCCGCTATCGCACGCAATGTCTGTGGGATCTCAAGCGCGACCTGGATCTCGATCAGCGGGATGTCGCGACGATGGTGTTGCGCCGGATCGCGTCATGCGCGGACACCAGCGGATATGTCGAGGCGCGAGGACTGCTGGATTGGCTCTCACGGACTTCCAACGCGCGATCTGCCGTCTCGTAGCCGAGCAGCGCAAGGAAGCCGGCGTCAGCTATGTGGCCGGCGGGGTGGCGCTCAACCTTCTCCTGGAGAGCAGCCGAGTCTCCCGGGACATCGACGTCTTTCACGATGCCGAAGCGGCGGTCCATGCCTCGTTCGCTGCCGATCGGCGACTCCTGGAGTTGCATGGCTACACGGTCGAGACGGTACGCGAGTTGCCGGGCTTCATCGAGGCGGTCGTACGGGCGTCCAACGATGAGGTGCGCATGGAGTGGGCTCGCGACAGTGCATTCCGGTTCTTTCCTCTCATGGAGCATGAAGATCTGGGACTGACGCTGCACCCGTTCGACCTGGCGTCGAACAAGGTGCTGGCCCTGGTCGGCAGGCTCGAGGTGCGCGACTGGGTCGACGCGATCAGCTCCCACGAGCGGCTGCAGCCGCTCGGGTATCTGCTGTGGGCGGCCTGCGGAAAGGACCCTGGCTTCGGTCCCGGCTCGCTGCTCGATCATGCGCGCCGGACGACGCACTATTCAGCGCCGGAGATCGCGCAACTGGCGTTCGAGGGCCGTGCGCCCGACGCCCATGCCTTGGCGGTGACGTGGCGGGTGGCGCTGGAACAGGCGGCCGCGATCATCGACGAGCTGCCGTGCGAACAGGTCGGGACCTGCGTCCTCGATGCCCGCGCCCGCCTGTTTCGCGGCGATCCGCACACGCTCAGGCGCGCGCTGGCGCAGGCGGACATCCGCTTCCATGAAGGATCGCTCGGCGGTGCGTATCCGCGGCTGGTGGACTGAGCATCCGGCTCGGTAGCCCGGGAGGCGTCCTATCGGCCGGGGATGCTGCCCTGCCCGACGGAGGGCAGCCCCAGCCGCCGCACCTCCTCCCAGCGGGACGGCGCGTAGCCGTCGCCGAACGCGGTGCCGCAGGGGCCGCCGCCGGTCGCATCGGCGAACTCGTACTCGCGTCCGTCGAAGCGCAGCGCCGGGCGGTAGTGCAGGGACATCTCCCGGAAGCTCGCCGGCACGTAGTGGCAGATGAAGCTCCGCCGCCACTCGCCGGCGGACGCGTTCGGCCGTGAGCCGTGCACGATGCTGCCGCCGAAAAACAGCACGTCCCCGGGAGCGAGCTCGACCGGCACCGGCCTGATCCCGGCCGGAGGCCGCACGAAGTGCGTGGTGAAGCTCTCCTCCGGGTCGGCCACCTCCGGGCACGCCACTTCCATCGTGTGCGTGCCGGGACAGACGTACAGGCCGCCGTTCTCGGGGACCGAACGGTCCACCGCGGTCCATGCCGCGATGCAGGTATCCGGCCGCACGCGCAGGTAATAGTTGTCCTGGTGCAGCGCCTGGCCCTTCGAGCCGGGCGGCTTGAAGTAAAACATCGACTGCGCCGCGATCGGCTGCTCCTCCATCAGCGCCGCGAGCACCGCCTTGATCCGCGGGTTCAGCAGCATCCGCAGCGCCAGCGCGTCGAGCCGGTGCGGGTGCATGATGCGCGGGCAGCGCGTGAGCGGATCGCTGCTGTCGGGGTCGGGGTCCCAGTGCCCGGGGATCGGCGTGCCGGCCGCGGTCATCTCCGCGAACCGTTCGGCGCAGGCGGCGATCTCGTCGCGCTCCCACAGCCCGCGCACGATCAGGAAGCCGTCCGTCCGCCACCGCGCCAGTTCCTGGGCGCTCACGGGTGCCGCCGTGGTCATGGCTGGCGTACTCTCGCACGGCAGCACTCGGCGTCCAAGGAGCTGGTCGAAGTGTCGGGTATGATGCCGCCGACTTCGGCCCGCACCGCTCGCCGGGAATTGAGTCGGGAGACGCCCACACGTGGAACACATCGGCGAGATCGAGAAACGGCTCTGGTCCAGCGCGGACAACCTGCGGGCCAACTCCAACTTCGCTAGCAACGAGTACTTCCTGCCCGTGATGGGGCTGATCTTCCTGCGCCACGCCTACAGCCGCTTCCTCAAGGTCAAGGCCGAGATCGAGCCCTCGCTGCCGACGCGCGGCGGCAAGCCACGCGCACTCACCAAGGAGGACTTTTCCCGGAAGGGCGCGATCTTCCTGCAACCGGAAGCGCAGTTCGACCATCTCGTCTCCCTGCCTGACAGCGCTGATCGCGCGCAGGTGATGATCGATGCGATGGAGAAGATCGAGCAGGACTACGAGACCCTGCGCGGCGCTCTGCCCAAGGCCGAGTACCAGGAGCTCGACAACGACGTGCTCGGCCAGCTTCTGCGCACCTTCAACGACCCGGCCCTGAGGCGCGCGGACGGCGACGTGTTCGGGCGCATCTACGAGTACTTCCTCACCCAGTTCGCCGACCAGAAGGCGCATGACGGCGGCGAGTTCTTCACGCCGGTCGCGCTGGTCCAGACCATCGTCAACGTCATCGAGCCGGACCACGGCCGCGTGCTCGACCCGGCCTGCGGCTCGGGCGGGATGTTCGTGCAAAGCGCGCACTTCATCGAGCGCATGCACCTCGACCCGACCGAACGGGCGACGTTCTTCGGTATGGAGAAGAACCCGACGACGATCCGGCTTGCCAACATGAACCTCGCCGTGCACGGCCTCGAGGGCAACATCCACAAGGCCATCACCTACTACGAGGACCCGCACGAGTTGCTCGGCAAGTGCGACTTCGTCATGGCCAATCCGCCGTTCAACGTCGACGAAGTGGACGCGGAGAAGGTGAAAAACGACCCGCGCCTGCCCTATGCCCTTCCTGGCGTGAACAAGAAGGGCAAGGTCTCCAACGGCAACTACCTCTGGATCTCCTACTTCGACAGCTACCTGAACAACGCTGGCCGGGCCGGGTTCGTCATGTCCTCGCAGGCGTCGTCGGCGGGCGGCGGGGAAGCGAAGGTGCGCCGGAAGTTGATCGAGGCGGGCCACCTGGACGTGATGATGGCGATCCGCGCCGGTTTCTTCTACACGCGCACGGTGCCATGCGAGCTGTGGTTCCTCGACAAGGCCAAACCCGCTGAGCGGCGGGAGAAGGTGTTGATGATCGACGCCCGCAACGTCCACCGGAAGGTGACGCGCAAGATCTACGACTTCACGCCCGAGCAGCAGAAGAACCTTGCGGCCATCGTTTGGCTCTATCGGGGCCAGAATGAGCGCTTCCTCGCTCTCGTCGCCGAGCACCTCGAACGGATGGTCGAAGCCGCCGGCGAAGCCGCGCCACCTGTCCGGCGCCTCGCCGCGGCGCTTGCCGAGGCCGCCACGACGTGTGCCGATGGCGAGCTTTTCGACGACCTCGAACCGAGCCTCACGGAATTCGAGAACGCGCGGGAGGCGTTCGCCCACGACCTGGACGCCTTCGAGTCGCAGGCGGGCGATATCCGTGATGCATGGGACTCGTCGCGCCGCGACAATGCCGGGCTCACGGCGTTCGCCGCACGCGCCCAGCCTTTGGCAGAAGCAGGGCACGACCTGATTCGCCAGGCCGATCATCTCCACAGGATGCTGTCGCGCGTGGCCGAGAGTCGAAGGAACGGCCGCGGCAGCCCGCTGAAGACGGTCGCCGAAGCGCGCAGCGACGCGGCGGAGCATCTCACAGCGCCGCGCTACTTCTGGCGGCAGGCGCACTGGCTTCAGGAGCGGTTCCCGGATGCGGCCCTGCGAGACGTCGAGGGGCTCGTGAAGCTGGTCGGCCACGACGAGCTGGCCGCCAACGATTCGAGCCTGACGCCGGGACGCTATGTCGGCGTCGCGCCGGAGGAGGAAGACGAGGATTTCGACTTCGAGCAGACGATGCGGGATATCCACATGGAGCTCGATGAACTCAACGCAGAATCCGTCCAGCTCGCGGCGAACATCAAGCGGAACTTCGAGGCTCTGGGGCTGTGACGGCGAGGACCATCGACCGCCTTTCGCACGACCTCCGGGAGGCGTTCCCGGACATGCGCGGATTTTCGCCCCGCAACCTCAAGTACATGCGCGCCTTCGCCGCAGCCTGGCCCGAGCGCGAAATCGTGCAAGAGGTGCTTGCACAGATCACCTGGTACCACAACATCGCCTTGCTGGAGAAGGTTGACGACGGGAGGGTTCGCCTCTGGTACGCCGCCAAGGCACGCGAGGCGGGCTGGAGCCGCAACGTGCTCGCCGTTCAGATCGAGAACCGGCGGCACGAGCGTGAGGGTAGCGCCGTCACCAATTTCCCGCGGACGCTGCCGCCGTCCGACTCCGATCTGGCCACTCAGGTATTCAAGGACCCGTACCTGTTCGACTTCCTCGGCACCGCCGAGCCGCGCACGGAACGGGAGCTCGAGCAGGGTCTCGTGGACCACATCCAGCGCTTCCTGCTAGAGATGGGGGCCGGGTTCGCCTTCGTCGGCCGGCAGGTGCTCCTCGAGGTCGGCGATAGCGACTTCCGCGTGGACCTGCTGTTCTATCACCTCCAACTCCGCCGCTTCGTCGTAGTCGAGCTCAAGGCGGTCCCGTTCAGCCCGGCCTTCGTCGGCCAGATGAACCTGTACCTCTCCGCCGTGGACGACCTGATGCGCCACCCCGACGACGCGCCCACCATCGGCCTGCTGCTCTGCAAGGGCAAGGACCGGATGGTCGTGGAGTACGCCCTGCGCGACCTCGCCAAGCCCCTGGGCGTCGCGGACTGGGAGACTCGCCTGGTCGAGGTCCTGCCGGAGAATCTCAAGGGCAGCCTGCCGACCATCGAAGAGATCGAGGCCGAGCTCAACGGCGCTGACGGTAAGGAAGCATGACTTTAACGCCGAGGCCGCCCGGCTGCGGTTACAATTACCAAGCGCATGAGGCGCTCGGGCAGTGAGCTGGAAACCGCTATCGCTGGGAGAGGCGCTCAGTGTCAAGCACGGGTTTGCGTTCAAGGGTACGTTTTTCTCTGACCGAGGATCTTATCTTGTACTTACACCGGGCAATTTCCGGGAACATGGGGGTTTTCGTCTAAGGGCGGGAAAGGATCGGTGGTATACCGGGGACTTCCCGGAAGAGTATATACTTGATGAACGCGATATAGTTGTCGCGATGACAGAGCAAGGCCCGGGACTGCTGGGAAGTTCAGCCATCGTTCCGGAAGGTAATCTCTATCTTCATAATCAGAGACTTGGGTTGGTAACCGACCTAGATGAGTCGGTCCTCGATAGAAAGTTCACCTATTTCCTCTTCAACACAAGAGGTGTGCGCGCACAAATCAATAGCAGTGCTTCGGGAACGAAAGTCCGGCACACGTCACCGGGCAGAATCTGCAAAGTTCGTGTTCGCGTTCCATGTGTAGAGTCACAGGCCAGAATTGCCGATATCCTCTCCGCCTACGACGATCTTATCGAAAACAACCGGCGGCGGATTGCACTGCTGGAACAGGCGGCGCGGGAGCTCTACCGGGAGTGGTTCGTCCGGCTCCGCTTTCCCGGCCATGAGAGCACGCGGATCGTCGATGGCCTGCCGGAGCGATGGGAACGGAAGACGCTGGGTGATGTCGCCAACATAACGATGGGACAGAGCCCGAAATCGATGCACTACAACGAAACCGGCGTCGGTCTTCCATTCCATCAGGGGGTAGCGTATTTTGGCGACAGATTTCCTGCGGATAGGATGTATTGCAGCTTGGAAGCCCGCGTTGCTGTGCCGGGCGATATTCTTTTCAGTGTTCGTGCACCGGTAGGAAGGATCAATATCACCCTTGACAAGATCGTGATCGGAAGAGGAATTGCTGCAATTCAGTCCGTCCAAGATCAGCAGAGTTTTCTTTTTTATGCTTTGAAGAACCACTTTTTCAGGGAAGACATGATCGGCGGAGGTACCATATTCGCAGCCGTGACAAAAAAAGAACTTCATGGCGTTCACATCATGCAGGCTACCCGCAACGTAATCCAGATGTTCACGAACCGCATTCGGTCCGTTGATTCGCAGATCGAAGGACTGCACCTGATGGCTGAACAACTGATACGCGCCCGCGACCTTCTCCTTCCACGCCTCATGTCCGGGAAGGTGGCGGTATGAATCGTGCCGCCGCCGCCGAGCTGATCACCTCGGGGCACGTCGGGGCTCGGGCGGGAGATGGGCGCATGCACCAACTTGACCGGCGGGACGAATCTGGTCGGAGCGACGAACGATGGCGAGGTGCTCGGGATGGCCGACGCGGCCGGAAGATCCCGGTACGGATGACGGAGACTCGATGAGCCCGGCGCTCTATAGCGAAGACACCCTCGTACAGCAGACCACCGCCGAGTACCTTGAGGAACGGCTCGGCTGGCATTCGGTCTCCGCCTACAACAGCGAGACCTTCGGACCGGACGGGACCCTCGGTCGCACCAGCGCGGTAGAGGTAGTGCTCACGCGCTACCTCCGCCAAGCGCTCGATTCGCTCAATCCTGGCTTGCCGGGCGAAGCGGTCGACAACGCCATCCGCGCCATCGTCCAGGTGAGCGCGGCCCAGTCTACATTGCAGACCAACCAGGAAAAGTACGATCTCCTGCGCAACGGCGTGAAGGTCACGTATCGGGACCCGCGCGGCGGCATGGAGACGCGTACCCTGCGCGTCTTCGACTTCGACGAGCCCGAGAACAACCACTTCCTCGCGGTGCGCGAGCTATGGATCAAGGGCCCGCTCTACCGCCGCCGCGCCGACCTGATCGGCTTCGTCAACGGCATCCCGCTCCTGTTCGTGGAGCTGAAGAACATTCACCGCAACGTCCGCCGCGCCTACGACGAGAACCTCGCCGACTACAAGGACACCATCCCCCACGTCTTTCATTACAACGCGTTCGTGGTGCTCGGCAACGGCGTGGACGCCCGCATCGGCAGCTACTCGGCCCCCTTCGAGTACTTCCGCGAGTGGAAGCGCCTCGACGAGGACGAACCCGGCGTCGTGGACATGGAGACGCTGCTCAAGGGGGTGTGCACCAAGGCGAACTTCCTCGACCTGTTCGAGAACTTCGTCCTCTTCGACGACAGCGGCGAGAGGCTGGTCAAGGTGGTCGCCCAGAACCAGCAGTACCTCGGCGTGAACCGGGCGGTGCGCGCCGTGGAGGAACGGCAGAGCGCGGGCGGCAGGCTCGGCGTCTTCTGGCACACGCAAGGGGCCGGCAAGTCCTATTCCATGGTGTTCTTCAGCCGCAAGGTGCACCGCAAGCTCGGCGGCAACTTCACCTTCCTGGTGCTGTGCGACCGCGACGATCTGGACAATCAGATCTACCGCACCTACGCCGGCTGCGGTGTCGTCGGCGAGCAGGAGGAGGTACGAGCCGGGAACGGCCGGCACCTCAAGCGGCTGCTCGGCGAGCACAAGGCCTACGTCTTCTCCCTGATTCAGAAGTTCAACCAGGACGTCGTGCCGGACGAGCCCTACTCCGACCGGGACGACATCATCGTCATCGTGGACGAGGCGCATCGCACCCAATACGGCCGGCTGGCGCTCAATCAGCGCATCGCCCTGCCCAATGCCCTCTACATCGCGTTCACGGGCACCCCGCTGATGAAGGAGGACGAGCTCACCCGGCGGGTGTTCGGCGACTACGTCTCCCGGTACGGGTTCCAGCGCGCGGTGGAGGACGGCGCCACGGTGCCGCTCTACTATGACGCGCGAGGCGAGAAGCTTGGCGTCGCCACCGACGACCTCAACGAGCGGATCGCGGAGAAGCTCGAAGAGTTCGAGACCGATGACATCGACGTGGAACAGCGCCTCGAACGCGAGCTGAAGCGTGACTACCACATCGTCACCGCGCCCGAGCGCCTCGACACCGTCGCCAGGGACTTCGTCACGCACTACACCACGGCGTGGGAGAGCGGCAAGGCGATGTTCATCGCCATCGACAAGGTCACCGCCGTCAGAATGCACGGCCTGATCGAGAGACACTGGCGCGATCACGTCAGGCGACTCGAACGCAGGCTCTCCCGCGTGCCGGGCGGCGAAGAGCGCGTGGCCCTGGAAGGTCAGCTCGCCTGGATGAAGGAAACGAAGATCGCCGTCGTGGTGAGCGAGGAGCAGGGCGAGGTTGCCAAGTTCCGCAACTGGGGTCTCGACATTCAGCCGCACCGCCGGCTGGTCAAAGAGGGTTTCGAGACCGCCGACGGCGAGCGCATCGACGTGGAAAGCGCCTTCAAGAAGAACGGCCACCCGTTCCGGGTCGCCATCGTCTGCGCGATGTGGCTCACCGGGTTCGACGTCAAGAGCCTCGCCACCCTCTATCTCGACAAGCCGCTCAAGGCGCACACCCTGATGCAGGCTATCGCGCGGGCGAACCGGGTGCACGAAGGCAAGAACAATGGCCTCATTGTCGACTACAGCGGTATCCTGAAGAACCTCCGAAGCGCCCTCGCCACCTTCGCCGGGCACACGGGAACGGAAGACGGCGGCGCATCGGATCCTCCCGCTAGGCCCCACGAGGACTTGCTCGACGAACTGGCCGAGTCCATCGAAGCGGTACGCGCGTTTCTCGCCGCAAAGGCGTTCCGGCTGGAGGAGATCATCGAGAAGGACGGCTTCGAGCGGAACGCGGCCATCGCCGCCGCCAAGGAGGTGGTCAACGAGAACGACGAGACGCGGAAACGCTTCGAGATCATGGCCCGCACCGTGTTCCGCAAGTTCAGGGCCTGCCTGACCGTGAAGGAGGTCCACGTTCACCGAAGCGCCTATGACGCGATCAACATCGTCTACAAGAGCCTTCAGGCGGACAGGGACAACGCCGACATCTCCCAGATCATCCTGGAGTTGCACGACGTGGTCGGGGAGAGCATCAGCCCCACCGTCGCGGGGCAGATCCGGGACGTACAGGCCTATGACATCTCGGCCATCGACTTCGAGCGCCTGCGCCAGGAGTTCGCCCGCAGCACAACCCAGAACACGCAGGTGCAGAATCTCAAGGGCGCCATCGAGAAACGCCTTGCCCGGATGCTCGCACAGAACCCATTGCGCACCGATTTCCAGCAGCACTACGAGGAACTGGTCGCCGACTACAATCGGGAAAAGGACCGCGTGACGATTGAGAAATCGTTCGAGGCGCTGCTGAAGTTTGTCGCCAAGCTCGACGATGAGCAGGCGCGCGCCCTCCGCGAGGGCCTCGACGAGCCGACGCTGGCCCTATTCGATCTGCTCAAGAAGGAAGAGCTGGCACCGGCAGACATCAAGCAGATCAAGCAGGTCGCAGTAGACCTCTACGCAAGACTGCGAGAGGAACTGGCCCGCGTCCGCGATTGGGAACAGAAGCAGGCGACGCGCGATCTGGTGAAACAGACCATCTTCGACTCTCTCTACAGCGACGAAACGGGGTTGCCCGAGTCGTATGACGAGGCCGAGATCGCCCAGAAGTCGGACCAGGTCTTCGCCCACGTTCTCTACCGGCAACTCCACGGGCCGGTCGTAGTCGCGGCCTGACGGATTGCCGGCGAGTGGGAGGAGAACTCAGGCGGGATTGATGATGCCGTCCGGGCCGACCGGCACGCCGTCGTTCTGGCCTGCGAGCAGGGTTCGCAGTTCGGGCGACGCGCCGCGCACGACCTCGTCCGGCCACTCTTCGACCGGCGCGAGCGGGGCGGCCCAGCCGGGCCGGTAGGACATGAACGCGCTTGGCCGCGGCCGGCGCGAACGCATGACGCCGCCCGCGTGGATGGTCCGGCAGTGGAACAGCACCGCGTCGCCAGCGTGCGCCAGCACCATGCGCGCCTCGGCGGCATAGTTCTCCAGGGAGCTGCGGTTCCGCACGTCGGGAAAGCGATGGCTTCCGGGAACGACCCACAGCGGCCCTTCGTCGACCGTCAGGTCGATGAAATAGAAGCCGACGTTGCACCACGACGCCGGCGTGTTGCGCGGGTCCTCGGGCGGCTCGAAGCCGGTGTAGTCGCGGTGCAGGATCTGCCGCCCGCGCGCCAGGTTCTCGTCGCTCTGTTGCACCCAGGTCGCGAACACGCCCTTGAAGAAGCGGATGTCGTCGCCATAGCAGGCGCGCACCGCGCCGATCACCGCGGGGCAGGAGATGATCTCGGCGAGGGTGCCTCCCGGCCAGTGCTCGTCGAACTCCAGCCGGTTGGGCGCGGCGTCGCCGCCCATCTCGTCGACGATGCGCGCCACCTGCTCGGGCGACACCGCGTCCGGGATCCACAGGAAGCCGTTCTCGGCGAAGAAGGCGTGCTGGTCGCGGACGGTGAGGCCCGCGAAGTCCTCGCGCCAGCCGGCCTGCAGGCAGTCGACATCGGCGGTGGTCACGGTCTCAACAGCGTAGCCCGTTCATGTGGTCCCATCCACGTCGATGGTGCGTCCCTCGGCGGCCGAGCGGTAGGCGGCGTGGATGATGCGCAGCGCGGCCAGCCCGTCGCGCGCGGTGACCGGCGGCTCCGCCTCGCCTACGCAAGCCTGTAGCGCACACGCCACCCAGGGCGTGTAGCCGCCGGCCCGGCCCGCGTAGCTCACCACGCGGGTGGGCTGGCCGGTGGCGGTCCATTCGAGCCGCCCCTGCTCGGCGACGTTGATGCGCAGCCAGCCGGCGTCGCCGTACACGGTGATGGTGGCGTGTCCCTGCTTCTGCTCCATCAGATAGCCGGAGAACAGCGACCCGTGCGCGCCGCCCGCGAAGCGGAAGTTGACCAGGGCCAGATCCTCCACGTCGATCGGCTGGCCGCCGACCACCGGCGCCATCGCCTGCACCGCCTCGATCTCCGCGCCGGTGAGGTAGCGGATCAGGTCCAGGGCGTGGATGCCGAGCCAGGTGAGGTGGCCGCCGCCGGCCAGCGCCTTGCGGAAGGTCCAGTCGTTCGTGGCCACCTTGCCCGGGATGCGCGCCTGGTCGCTCACCTGCGACGCCTGCACCGCGTACAGCGATCCGATGCCTCCCTCGGCGATGATCCGCTGCGCGTCGACCTTCACGGGGTCGCGGCGCTGCGCGAACGCCATCATCAGATGCACGCCGCGCCGCTCGGCGACCTCTACCAGGCGCTCGAACTGATCGGGATGCACGCAGGAGGGCTTCTCCGCCATCACGTGCACGCCGGCCTCCAGCAGCGGCTCGATCACGGCCGGGGCGTGGGCGCCGATCATCGACACGATCGCCAGGTCTGGGGCGCCGTGCCGGAGCAGCGCCTCCACCGACGTCTCGGCGGCCTGCACCTTGGCCCCGCAGGCGCGCCGAGACTCCTCGAGCGTCGTGCCGCCGGGATCCAGCAGCAGCGCCCGGTCGATGCCGGCGATGCTGTTGATCGCCTCGCGATACGGCGCCTGATGGGCGGCGCCCTCCTCGGTCACGAACGCGATGGTTGCCATGTCTCTGCGGTTCTCCTTTCGATGCGCTACTATAACCGAGCGATCTCATGTTGAAGTTCATCGTCCGGCGCATGCTTCTCATGATCCCCACGCTGATCGCCGTGTCGATCCTGTCGTTCCTGATTATCCAGGCGCCGGCAGGGGACTTCGTCGATACCTACGTGGCGGGGCTCCGGCAGTTCGGGCAGATCGTGGAACAGGGACAGATCGACGCCCTGCGCGACCGCTACGGGTTGAACCAGCCGGTGCACGTCCAGTATCTGAAGTGGATGTCGAACCTCATCCGAGGCGATCTGGGGCGGTCGTTTGCGTGGAACCAGTCGGTGAAGACCCTGTTGTTCGAGCGGCTTCCCTGGACGATCCTGATCGCGTTCAGCTCGCTGCTGGTAGTGTACATCATCGCCATACCGATCGGCAACACCTCCGCAATCCATCAGTATTCGGTGCGGGACTATCTGTTCACGGGCGTCGGCTTTGTCGGTCTGGCGGTGCCCAACTTCCTGTTCGCGCTGATCTTCCTGTGGCTGTTTTTCCTGTGGACCGGCAAGGCGGCGGTGGGACTGTTTTCCAAGGAATATCTCACTGCATCGTGGAGTCTGGGAAAGTTTTTCGATCTGCTTTCGCATCTGTGGATACCCGCGCTGATCGTCGGCACGGCCGGGACCGCCAGCCTGATCCGCATCATGCGCGCCAACATGCTCGACGAGCTGCACCGGCCGTACGTGATGGTAGCGCGCGCCAAGGGGCTGACCGAGCGCCGCCTGCTCTACAAGTACCCGTTTCGCGCCGCGCTCAATCCGGTGGTCAGCACCATCGGCTACACGCTGCCGGAGATGGTCAACGGTGCGCTGTTGACCTCCATCGTGCTGGGCCTGCCCACGATAGCGCCGGTCCTCCTCTCGGCGCTGCTCACGCAGGACATGTTTTTGGCCGGCAGCATCATCTTCGTGCTCAGCGTCCTGACGGTGATCGGCACGCTCTTGTCCGACGTCCTGCTGGCGTGGCTCGATCCACGCATTCGCGAGGCGGTCTGACATGGCGCAATCGGCGGTTCCGGCCGACGCCGCAGCCCCGGCCGAAGAGCGGCTGTTCGTCGCCTCGCAGTGGCAGCTCATCCGCTGGAAATTCCTGCGCCACCGGGTCGCGGTAGCCGCCCTCGTCGTTCTGGGGGCGTTCTATTTCGGGGCGTTCTTCGCCGAGTTCGTCGCCCCCTATGACGGCCGCCTGCACGATCAGGAACGCGTCCTGCAGCCGCCGCAGCGGCTCCGGTTCGTGGACGTGGACGGTCGCTTTCATCTGCGGCCGTTCGTGTACGGCCTCACGCAGACGATCAATGAGATCACCTACGGCAAGGAGTATGCGGTCGACCCGGGGCGGCGCCACCCGCTGGGGCTGTTCGTGCGCGGCGACCCGTACCGGTTCTGGGGTCTGTTCGAATCCGACATCCACCTGTTCGGCTTCAAGGGGGGGCGCGGCTATCTGTTCGGCGCGGACTCGCTCGGCCGCGACCTGTGGTCCCGCATCATCTACGGCAGCCGCATCTCGCTCACCGTGGGACTGCTCGGGATCGCGCTGAGCTTCGTGCTCGGCGTCGTGCTGGGCGGCATCTCCGGCTATCTGGGCGGAGCGGCCGACGTGATCATCCAGCGGGTCATCGAATTCCTGCGGTCGATCCCGACCCTGCCGTTGTGGATGGGGCTGAGCGCGGCGCTGCCGCCCCACTGGAGCGTGACCAAGGTCTACTTCGCCATCGTGGTGATCCTGTCGTTCGTGGGCTGGACCTCGCTGGCGCGGGTCGTGCGCGGCAAGTTCCTGTCGGTGCGTGAGGAGGAGTTCGTCGTGGCGGCGCAGATCCATGTGGCCGGACGCGGCTACATCATCGTCCGGCACCTGCTGCCCTCGCTGTACAGCTACATCATCGCCTCGCTGACCCTTTCGGTTCCCGGCATGATTCTGGGAGAGACCGCGCTCAGCTTCATTGGACTCGGGCTCAAAACACCTGCCGTAAGCTGGGGAGTGCTGCTGCGGGATGCCCAGGCCATACGGGTTCTGGCCAACGCTCCCTGGCTGCTGATACCGGCGCTGTTCGTGATCGTCTCGATCCTGGCATTCAACTTCCTCGGGGACGGCATGCGCGACGCCGCCGACCCGTACGCCACCATCTGATGGCCGACCGCACGCCCCGCCCGGACGCCACCCTCCTCAGCGTGCGCGGGCTCAGGACCCATTTCTTCTCGCGCCAGGGCACCGTCAAGGCCGTGGACGGCCTGAGCTTCGATCTCGCGCCGGGCGCGACCCTGGGCATCGCCGGCGAGAGTGGCTGCGGCAAGAGCGTCACCACGCAGTCGATCCTGCGCATCGTGCCCAAGAACGGCGCGATCGTGGACGGCGGCATCCTGTTCGACTCGCCGAGTCAGGGCCGTGTCGACCTGGTGACCCTGGATCCCCAGGGCAGCGCCATCCGTGAGATCCGCGGCGCCGAGATCGCGATGGTGTTTCAGGAGCCGATGACCTCGTTCTCGGCCATGCACACCATCGGCAATCAGATCATGGAAGTGATCATGCTGCACCAGCGGGTCACCAAGCGGCAGGCGCGCGCCGAGGCGATCGAGATGCTGGAAAGAGTGGGCATGCCGCAGCCGGCGCAGACCATCGACTCCTACTCGTTCAATCTCTCGGGCGGCATGCGCCAGCGCGCCATGATCGCGATGGCGCTGTCGTGCCGGCCACGGCTGCTGATCGCCGACGAGCCCACCACCGCGGTCGACGTGACGATCCAGGCACAGGTCCTGGACCTGATCAAGGACCTGCAGCAGGAGCTTGCGATGGCGCTGATCATCATCACCCATGACCTGGCGGTGATCGCCGAGCTGGCGGACACGGTGCTGATCATGTACCTGGGCCTGGAGGTGGAATCCGCCTCGGTGGACGATATCTTCTACCAGCCCAAGCACCCGTATACGCGCGGACTGCTCGGCTCGGTGCCGAAGCTGGGGGAGGGCGCCACCCAGAAGATCACGCCGATCCGTGGGTCGGTGCCGACGCACATGGAACGCGTGCACGGCTGCCTGTTCCATCCGCGCTGCCCCGACTTCATCCCCGGTGTCTGCGACGCCGCTGCGCCGCCGCTCCTGGACGTGGGTGAGGGACACAGCGCGGCGTGCTACCTGTACGGCGCCCCGCGCGCCAACGGCGGAGGCACGTGATGTCCGACGGGACACCGCTGCTGGAGGTCAGGAACCTCAAGAAGCACTTCGCGCGCACCCGCGGGCTCCGCCGCCAGGTGACCGGCATCGTCAAGGCGGTCGACGACGTGAGCTTCACGGTGCATGCCGGGGAGACGCTGGCGCTGGTGGGCGAGAGCGGATGCGGCAAGACGACCACCGGGCGCTGCATCCAGCGCGCGGTGGAGCCCACCGCCGGAGAGGTGCTCTTCCATCCGGACGGCGGCGATGCCGCGGTCAACCTAGCCGAGCTGGGCCGGCGGGAGCTCAAGGAAGTCATGACCCAGATGGGCATGGTCTTTCAGGACCCGTATTCCTCGCTCAATCCGCGCATGACCATCCTGCAGACGATCGCCGAGCCGTTCGTCATCCATGGGACGCTCCGCAACCGGCGCGAGATAGAGGACCGCGTGGCCGAGCTGCTGCGCATGGTGCGACTGGACCCGGTCTACATGACACGGTACCCGCACGCGTTCAGCGGGGGGCAGCGCCAGCGCATCGCGATCGCGAGATCGCTTGCGCTCATGCCGAAGTTCATCGTCGCCGACGAACCGGTGTCCGCCCTGGACGTGTCGGTGCAGGCGCAGATCCTGGAGCTGCTGCAGGATCTCCAGGAGCGCTACCACTTCGCCTATCTGTTCATCGCCCACAACCTGGCGGTGGTCGAGTACTTCAGCGAACGGATCGCGGTGATGTACGTCGGCAAGATCGTGGAGCTGACCACCACGCGCAAGCTGTTCTCCATGCCCAGGCACCCCTACACGGAGGCGCTGTTCTCGGCGGTGCCGAAGCCCGATCCCCGCTCCCGCAGCAAGCGCATCCTGTTGAGCGGCGACATCGCCGATCCCGCGGATCCACCGTCAGGCTGCTATTTCCATCCGCGCTGCCGCTTCGCTCAACCGATTTGCAGGGAACAGGAGCCGCCGCTGGTCGAGGTCGGCACGGACCGGGGAGAGCCGCATCTGGCGGCCTGCCACTTCGCGGAGGAGCTCGAGCTCGCCGGCGTGGTTTGACACCGTACGGCCGCGTCCTCACGATGGGGGGGCTAAACGGGGCAGTCGGCTCGCGCGACCGGTACGGGGCCTCATGTCCCTCTCAAGCAAGGAGGAGCGTATGAGGAAGATGTTTGCCCTCGTCCTGGCGCTGGCCCTGGTTGCGACCATGGGCTTTGCCACCGGCGAGACGGAAGAAGGGAGTGCCGCCAGCGGCGCGCCCGTGCGCAGCGGCAGCTACGGCGAGGCACCGATGCTGGCCGCCATGGTAGCCAGTGGCGAACTGCCCCCGATCGAGGAACGGCTGCCCGAGACACCCCGCGTGCTGGAGGTCGAGGAGATCGGCACCTACGGCGGGACGCTGCAGCAGGTACGCAACCTGGATGCGTCCGATTGGCTGGCCTGGGTCATGACCAAGGAGCCGCTCACCATCGTTGCCCCGGATCTGCTGAGCACGCTGCCGAACGTCGCCAAGGAGTTCAGCGTGTCGGAGGACGGCACCACCATCACCTTCACCCTGCGTCGGGGCATGCGGTGGAGCGACGGCGCACCGTTCGGGGTCGACGACATCATGTTCTGGTACGAGGACCTGATCAGCAACAAGGAGCTGACTCCGGAGCCGATCAGCTACTTCACCCGGAACAACGAGCTGATGGTCGTGACCCAGGTGGCTGACGACACGGTGACGTTTGCGTTCAGCCAGCCCAACAGCCCGTTCGTGAACATGATCGGGACGTGGTGGATGTACTTCGTGCCCCAGTACTCGCCGAAGCACTATATGAGTCAGTTTCACCCGACCTACACCGACCGCGAGACGCTGGATGACCTGGTGAAGTCGGAAGGGTTCACGAGCTGGCCGGAGTTGTACCAAAGCAAGGATTGTGTCGGACACCCGTCGAACGGCGTCAACGACCCAGACTGCCCGACGCTGGCCCCCTGGCTGTTCCAGGATCCCAAGACCGCCCCCGTGCAGACGGCGGTGCGCAATCCGTACTACTGGAAGGTGGATCCGCAGGGCAATCAGCTTCCCTACATCGACCGCGTCGAGCGCCCGCTGATCTCCGACACGGAGGCATGGCTGCTCAAGGTGGTCGCGGGTGAGGAGGACGTGGTCATAGGCTCCTTCCTGGACCCCGGCAAGAACTTCACCTTCCTGAAGGAGAACGAGTCGCGCGGCGGCTACACGGTGAAGGCCTTCACCTGGTGGCGCAATCACTCGACGCTCTACTTCAACCACACCACGGATGACCCGGTAAAGGCCGCGCTGTACGCCAACAAGGACTTCCGCGTGGCGCTGTCGCACGCCATCGATCGGGATGAGATCAACGGCCTGCTGTTCGGCGGACGCTACAACCCGAGCCAGCTCGCGCCGAACTCGGGTCCGCCCTTCCACGGCGAGCGCGACATGTTCAGGCAGTTCATCGAGCATGACCCGGACACGGCCAATCAGATGCTCGACGAGATCGGCCTGTCCGCCCGCGGCCGCGACGGCTTCCGCCTCGGTGCCGACGGCAACGCCCTGCGGTTCATCCTGTACCATCCGTCATGGCCGCCGGAGAATCCCGAGATCGGCGAGCTCATCAAGGGCTACTGGGCCGAGGTTGGCATCAACCTCGCGGTGAAGGCGCTGGACGCAGCGGCCTATACGGCGCTCAACGAGGCGGACGGGGCGGACATGCGCTTGCGCGTCGGCTACTACGTCGGCCCGCCGATGGTGCCGATCATGAGCCCCAACCTGTTCGCCGGCAACTTCGAGACCGAGTCCGAGTGGTCGAGCTGGCTCAACACTGACGGAGCGTCAGGAGTCGAGCCGCCTGACGACGTCAAGCGGCTGCGGGAGATTCAGAACGAGATCTATTCAGAGCCGGATACCCAGAAGCAACTGGTGCTGTATGATGAGGCGTTCACGATCCACACCGACAACCTCTGGGAGCTCGGCATCCTGGAATGGGATGCGGAGACGTCCTTCAGCTACATCCAGAACAACCGGATCGGCAACGTGCCGGACCCGATGCCGGGAGAGATCATCCCCTCGCAGCGGAGCGCTTGGTATATAAAGAGCTGAGCGCACGGCTCGCGTAGCGAGGAGCCATCGAAGGGAGGTGGCCGCAACGGCGGCGCCTCCCTTTTTTCGTGGTGCGGGCGCGCCTACGCCGGTGTCACGTAGCGGCAGTCCCAGTCGCCGAGCATCTCCAGGTCGATCACCGGCGCGTCCAGCGGCGGCTCGCCGGCGCGTTGCCAGGCGGCGATCTCATCGAGGTGTCCCAGGTCGCGTGCCGCGGTCCACGCCGGGCCATAGTGGATCAGGGGCTCCACCATCCCGTTCCAGAAGAACAGCGCTTCGGCGCCCTGCGCTGCCAGACCGGCGGCGGTCCGTCGCAGCACGGCGGGATCCATGCCCCCATGGTCGATGCACGGAGCCAGCCGGCAGCCGGTCCCCGCGGTGAGGCGGGCGTACGGCGCGAGCGCCTGCGGGTCCCGCCAGGGGCGCGCGGTCATGTTGAGCTCCGGCAGGTCGGTGAACGGTACGAGGGTGTCCACCAAGCCGGCGGCCAGCCACGCCTGTGGGTCGAGGCCGTTGGCCAGATTCTCGGCCTCGCCGCTCATGACGATGGCCGTGATCGGCAGGTTCAGCGCCGCGCGCAGCTCGCGCAGGAAGGCGGTGAGCACGCCCGCGCGATAGCGCAGCCAGGCCGGATCGTCCGGCTGCAGGTCGCGGGGGTCGGTGCCGTGCTGCTCGCGAAAGCCGTCGATCAACGGCGGCTCGTACTCCACGATCGGGTGGCGCCGATTGAACAGCAGGCAGATGCCGTCGATCTCATAGGCGGTCATCTCCTGGAACATTTCCACGACGTGGGCGCGCACCTCCGGGTACGAAAACGAAAGCAGCGGGCTAGGCGTGCCTGCGCGATCCCGCCCGCGCCACTCCGGGTGGCGGGCGTACAGGGTGTCGCCGTGATCGTAGTAGTCATGCGGCGGCGGCAGATGAAAGCCGCCCAACCGGTGGCAGGCGTGGAACTCCAGTCCGAGATCGTGCGTCTGTTCGCTGGCCACGCGCATGGGATCGTTGCCGGCCGCGCGCCAGCGCCGGTAGCACGCCGCCTCGTCACGTCCCGAGACGTGCAGGAAGTCCTCCCGGCCGGGAGCCTCGGGCGTGCGGTAGAGCGTCCGGAAGTAGTAGGCGAGGTCGCCCATCGCCCCCTCCCAGTAGATGCGCGTGAAGTCGGTATCGGCATAGCCGATGATGTGCCGGCGCAGCTCCTCCGGGGTGCTGGACCGGGCCATGACCACGTCGTCATGGCCGTACAGCCGCAGCGCCGGCGCCGTGCGCTCCGCCGTGAAGCGGCGGACCTCGGATTCGGTGAGCGGCACCAGCTTCACGTAGGCGACGCTGGCCATGGCGCAGCGGGTGCGCTCCGCCCCGTCCGGCGCGGTCTCCAGCCACTGCGCCTGCCCGAACTCCAGGTCGGCGCCGTTCAGCTCGGCCACCTGCCAGAAGCACTCGGACAGCTCCTCGCCGCCGGTGTGCTTGTGCCAGTCCGCGATCGGATCACGAGGCCCCGGCTGCGTCGGCAGATGCAGGATGGAGAAGGTCGGATCACCGGCGAAACGCACCAGCAACTGCGCGGGTCCGCCGTCGTCGTGCAGCCCGAAGTACCAGGGCTTCAGGCGCCACGCACCGATGGATATGGCGTGCCAACCGCGGGCGTTCACGGCCAGCCGCACCGGCGGCGCCTCGGTTTCCTGGCCGGCGACGATCGCCGTCCCCGACAGCGACGGGCTGCGGTACGGGAGCAGGCGCCAGCGACCGCGGGCGGCGCCCGGTGCCAGAGCGGACCCTGGCGTGCACCGGTCCATGGCGCTCAGGTAAGTGCGGTTGCTGCGCAGCCAGCGGTCGGCATAGAGGTCTACGGGGGCATCCATCGCTCAAGGGTAGCAGAGCGGCGCCGCGCGATAGGCACGCATCGGCATCGGTGCGTAGTATCGGGATCCATGGCCCGTATCCGGCCACCCGTCCCGGACCTGCTCTACATCCACACCGACCAGCACAACCCGTTCGTCACCGGTTGCTACGGCGATCCCGTGGTGCGTACGCCCCAACTGGACGCCCTGGCGGCGGCAGGCACGGCGTTCGACGCGGCCTACTGCACGTCGCCGCTGTGCGTGCCGTCGCGCATGTCGATGCTTACCGGCCGCCACCCGCACCAGAACCGGGTGTGGACCAACGATCACATGCTGCGCTCCGACGCGCCGACGATCGCCCATGCCATGGGAGCGGCGGGGCACCGCCCGGTCCTGGTCGGTCGCATGCACGGCGTGGGTCCGGACCAACTGCACGGCTACGTTGACCGGCTGGTCGGGGATCACGCCGCCAACTTCATCGGCGGCGTCGAGCACGACATGGGCGAGCTGGCCGGCACCGCTGGACCCGAGCGCATCAGCCTGCGCCACTCCGGGCCGGGGCGATCGCCGTATGAGGTGCATGACGAGTACGTGGCCGCGGCTACCGTCGACTATCTCAATCGGATCGGGATCAGGCGCCGCGCTGGCGAGGATGCGCCGTTCTGCCTCAGCGTCGGCCTGATGCTGCCGCATCCGCCGTACGTGGCACGCCGGCAGGACTTCGACCGGTACGCGGGACGGGTGCCGCCTCCGCACCATCCGGAACAGTTCTCGGACCGGCTCCATCCGTTCCTCCGGGCCTGGCGCTCCGCCACGGGCATCGAGGAAGTGGATACCGCCGAGCAGGAGCGCTCACGCGCCGCCTACTGGGGGCTGGTGGGGCGCGTGGACGAGCTGATCGGCCAGATGCTGGAGGCGCTCACCGCCAACGGCCTCCGGGACCGCTGCCTGGTGGTCTATACCTCCGACCACGGCGACATGCTGGGCGAGCACGGGCTGTGGTGGAAGCACGTGTTCTACGAGGAGGCGATCCGGGTACCGCTCATCGTGTCCTGGCCGGGGGTGGTGGCGGGCGGGCGCCGCTGCGCGAATGTCGTCAGCTCCGTCGACGTGGCCGCCACGCTGGTGGAGGCGATGGGCGGGCCGCCGCTGCCCGGCTCGCCGGGGCGGAGCCTGCTCCCGCTGATCCAGGAGGGGAGCGCCGGCGGGCCGTCCGCCGTGTCGTGGGCCGACGAAGCGTTCGCCGAGTACTGCTCGGACCGCTACGTGCCTTCCGTGCCGGTCTTCCAGCGCATGGTGCGCAGCGGGCGCTGGAAGCTCGTGTACTACCACGGCGAGCGCCCGCAGCTCTTCGATCTGCAGGAGGATCCGCACGAGCTGCATGATCGGGCCGAAGACCCGGCGTGCGGGGACATCCGAGCCGCTCTGACGCAGCGGATTCTGGAAGGCTGGGACCCGGCCGCCATCGCCCGCCAGCTCCAGGCCAAGGAGGCCGAGAACCGCCTCATCGAAACGTGGGCGCGGGCGACGCGGCCCGCCGATGCCTATCGCTGGCCGCTTCAGCCGTCGATGGCCAGGCTCGAACAGCCGAACGCAGGAGAGTGACCATGCAACGATTCACCGTTTCGCGCGACGACCGCTACCACGAGGCGTGGCCGAGCGTCTGCATTGCCGGCAACGGCACGCTGGTGTGCTCTTACGCCGAAGCCGACCGGCACGGGGGAGGCGCCGTGCCCAGCGCGGTGGTGCGCCTGAGCGAGGACGAGGGCGCCACCTGGTCGGAGCCGATCGTGGTGGACACCCTGATGGACCGCCCCGAGTCCGGGTACCTGATGTGCCGGTCGGTCATCCGGCTGCAGGACGACTCGCTGCTGCTCGCCGGTGACTGGAACAAGACCGACACCCTGCGCGGCCCGTCCGAGCGGTGGTACGCGCACCGCGGCATGCCCTGGGACTGGAGCTTCGATCCGGCCAACGGCCTGCTCCGGGAGGCGTGGCTGTACCGGAGCACCGATCACGGACTGACCTGGACGGGACCCGAGCGCACCGGCTGCATGACCGCCAGCCTCAACCTCAAGCAGGTGAGCGACGGCACGGTGTTCCTCTCGGGCACCCACTTCCACGTAGCGGGAATGGAAGAGGCGCAGGTGCTGTACCGCTCGGAGGACAACGGCCGGACCTGGTCGGATGCCATCCCGGTGGTCGCGGACCGGCGGTTTCTCGCCGCCGAGGGGGACATCGCGGAGATGCCCGGCGGCGATCTCGTCATGTACATCCGCAGCGACGACAACCCCGCGCGTACCGGCATGAAAGCCATCTCCCATGACGGAGGCAGAACCTGGGAGGGCCCGTACGCCGCCGGCTACTGGCCGATCGTCGGCCGCGTCAACGCCGGAGTGCTCGCCAGCGGCGAGGTGCTGGTCGTGCACCGCGTCGGGGGATTCGAGCCCCAGAACTGGTTCGGCTTTTTCGTCGAATCTCCCGACACGGCCCTGGCTCCCACCCCCAACCGGCCGGAGGCGCGCATGAATCCGCCCGCGGATGGCTGGGGGATGATCGACAACGATACCAGCCCGTTCGCGGACCACGGGTACGGCGACTGGGTAGAGCTGCCGGGGGGTGACGTCTACGCGGTCAACTACCTGGTGGACACGGCGTCCGAGGACCGGCCGCAGATTCGCGGCTATCGCCTCCGCCGTGACGAGCTGCTCGCGCCGTCGCGGGAGCTGACCATCGACTTCGCGCCGCCCGAGTACCGCCGCGGCAAGCTGGCGGGACAGGCCGGATGGGTGCGGCAGATCCCGGAGCTGTGGCGCACCACCGAGTGGCTGGAGCATGTCGACTACGGGCCGTTGGGCAACAACGTCGTGATCGACGGCGAGCGGATGACCGGGTCGCGCAACGTCGGCGGCCTGGAGGAGGTAGTCCGGCGCGACGTCGGGCCCTACGACCTGGAGCGCGAGGTGGTGGAGCTGACCGTCACCCACCGGGGCCGGCAGCGCGTGGCCATTCTGCGCCTGGACGATCAGGACGCCAACACGATCGTCGAGCTGCGCAGCGACTCGGTCTATGAGGAGCTGTGGGCGCGGGACAACCGCAGCGTTCCCTATCTTTCCGGAATCGAGGTTGGCGACGAGTGGTGGCGTACCACCATCCGCCTGGCCGGGGGCCGCGTGGAGGTGGCTACGCGGCGCAGGGACGCGGACGCCAGCGCCGGCGGCGCTCCCTGGGCCACGGTGGTGCCCGACGAAACCTACCGGCACCACTCCGCGTTGGCCGCGATCGTCGTGGCGCTCGGCGATGCCGGCGGCTTCTACGTCGACGACATCACGATCGATGTGGACGACATCACGATCGATGTCAGCAGCGCTGCCGATTGACAGGCTCGGGAAGCAAGGATTGAGACACGCCGTGGAAGATCACACCCGATCGAAGGTCATCGTCACCGGCGCCTGCGGCGGCATCGGCGAGGCGATCGCGCGCCGCTTCGCCGCCGCCGGAGCGGCGGTCGCGCTGGCGGATGTCCGTGCCGCGGAGCTGGCCGAGCTGGCGGCGGCACTCGCGGGGGAAGGCGCGAGGGTGTACCACGAAGTGGTCGACGTGACCGACGACGGGGCGGTGAAGGCGTTCTGCGCCGCGGCCGCGCGTGCGCTCGGGACGGTCAATCGGCTGGTCAACACCGTGGGCAGCGTCGACAACATGGGCGACGTCCTGGACCTGGCGCCGGCGGTGTGGGAGCGAACCCTGAGCGTGAACCTCACCTCGGCCTTTCTGCTGGCGCGCCACACCGTTCCCTTCATGATCCAGGCCGGCGGGGGCTCGATCGTCAACATCTCGTCGGTCTCCGGCATGGCCAACCAGGCGCGCGCCATGGCCTATTCGGTGACCAAGGCGGGTATGCTCGCGCTCACCCGGAGCGAGGCCATAGATCTGGCCGGGCACGGCATCCGCGCGAACGCGATCTGTCCGGGCTCCGTGGAGACGCCCCTGGTGGAGCAGGCGATCCACCTGATGGCGGCCGACACGGACCGCTCGTACGACGAGACTCGCCGCGACTGGGAGTCGCAATATCCGACGGGCCGCTTCTCGCAGCCGGAGGAGGTGGCCGAGCTCACGCTCTTCCTGTGCTCCGAGCGTGCCGGCAACATCACCGGTGCCAGCTTCGTGATCGATGGCGGCCTGACGGCACTCCTGCCGGAGCGCTGAGCCGGGCGGCGCGGTGAGCGAAGCCGGGAGCCTCGGGGCGGAGCGGCGGGCGGCTGCGCGGCGCACGCTGCGGGGACACGTGGCGGTCATTACCGGCGCCGCCGGCGCGATCGGGCGAGCCGTCGCCGGGCTGTTCGTGGGCGCCGGCGCCCGGGTGGTGCTGGGCGACCGGCGCGGTGAGGCGCTGGATGCGCTGACCGCCGAGCTGGGGGAGTGTGCGGCGGCGATCGAGTGCGACGTCACGCAGCCGGAGCAGGTCGCGCGGCTGGTGGGAGCGGCGCGCGAGCGGTGGCAGCGGCTGGACGTGCTGGTCAACGTGGCCGGCGTCACCCATCTGGACGACGTGCTCGACGTCTCTCTGGACACGTGGCGGGAGGTCTTCGCCGTGAACGTCGAGGCGGTGCTGACGGCATCGCAGCAGGCGGCAGCCATCATGGCTTCGCAGGCCGTGCGTCCGGAGACCGGCAGGCGCGGCACCATCGTCAGCATCGGCTCACAGGGCGCGGAGTTCCCCATTCCCTCCTCGCCTGCCTACGGCGCCAGCAAGGCTGCCCTCAACTACCTGTCCCGCACGCTGGCCAGCGCCCTGGAGCAGCGGGAGATCTCCTCGACGATCGTCGTTCCCGGCATGGTCTACGAGGGCATGTGGAAGGAGATCGTGTCCCGTCGGGCCGAAGCGCAGGGGCAGTCCCTGGAGGAAGCGGCCGACGCACACCTTGCCGAGACGCCGACCGGCAGGTTCCAGAAGCCTGCGGACCTGGCTAAGATCGTGCGGTACGTCGCCACCAGCAGGGGCATGGCGTTGAGCGGCAGGATCGTCTGGTCCGAGGCTCACCAGGAGTGGCGCTGACCCGGCGCCGCGCATTGCAGCAGCGACAGAAGGAGAGAGCCCATGCGAATCGAGGCCGTCGAGACCTTCCTCTTTCACCACTGGCTGGTGGTGCGGATCGACACCGACACCGGCATCACCGGCTATGGTCCCAGCGCGTACTGGGGATATCCGGACGCCGCCGAGCGCATCGTCAGCGCGTTCCGCCAACAATTGCTGGGCGCCGATCCGCTGCGCATCGAGCAGCACTGGAATCGCCTGTTCCACTGGAAGCCGTTCCGCGACGGCGCGATCACCGGCGCCGTGGCGGCCGTCGACATCGCGCTCTGGGACATCGCCGGGCGCCACTTCGGCGTGCCGGCGTATCAGCTCCTCGGCGGCAAGCAGCGCGACAAGGCCCGGCTGCACCTGCTCATCGACAGCCCGGACATCGACACACTGGTCGCGGAAGCCACCAGCGCCGTCGACGCCGGCTTTACCGCGGTGAAGTTCGACGCCCTGCCGGATGGCGCGGTGGAGGCAACGGAGACCTACACCTCGGCCATGCAGACGATCGTCGAGCGCGTGGCGGCCGCGCGCGAGGCGGTGGGATGGGAGATCGATCTGATTCTGGAGCTCCACCGCGACTTCAACCCCGGCGAGGTCATCGCCCTGGCGGGCGAGCTTGAGCGCTTCCGGCTGTACTTCATCGAGGATCCGATCCCGCCGCACAGCGCGGACGCGCACACCGACGTGTTGCGCCACAGCCGGGTGCCGATCGCCGTGGGCGAGCGTCAGACCACGATCTACGAGTTCCGGGAGATGCTGGCGCGGGGGGCGCGCTTCCTGCGCCCGGACGTGGGCATGTCCGGCGGTCTGACCCACTGCAAGAAGATCGCCACGCTGGCCGAAGCGCACCACGCCCAAATGGTCACGCACAACTTCTTCAATCCGCTGGTCACCGCAGCCACGCTTCAGCTCTACGGAGCGATCGCCAACGCCGGCACTCTGGAGTACCTGCTCTGGGAGGAGGAGCCCCCGCGCAGCGAGATGCTGAAGGTCCCGCTCCGCCGCGACGGCGGCTACCTGCCGATCCCGGACGGGCCGGGATTGGGCGTCGACTTCGATCCCGCCATCGTCGACCGCTATCCCTATCAGCCCTGGGAGTACCCGCCGCAGGTCCGCATGCGCGGCGACGGCTCGGTATTCATCAAGTAGCCGACGAGATCCGCTCAGGGGGTAGAGCTTGGCCGAATTGAAGCATCTCTCGATGAAAACGTTCATGGCCGGGCTGGAGGAGGTCCGTCAGTCGCCCGCGACGATCGGTGTGCTGGAATTGATCGTCCGAAGGCCGCGGACGGACGTTCGCGAAGTCGTGGAGGTCGCCGAGCTCGATCTGGTTGAGGGCTTGGTCGGCGACGGCTGGAAGACCCGTGGCAGTTCGAAGACCGACGATGGTTCGGCCGAGCTCGAACGCCAGCTCACCGTGACCAACGCTCGCCTGATGGCCCTCGTGGCGCAGGAGAAGCGGCATTGGCCACCGGCAGGGGACCAGCTCTACGTCGACTTCGATCTGAGCGCGGACAACGCGCCCCCGGGGACCCGCCTCTCGATAGGTGCTGCCGTGATCCAGGTTACGGGAACTCCTCACAACGGCTGCAAGAAATTCGCGGCCCGCTACGGGCTGGATGCCCTGAAGTTCATCAGTACGCCCGTGGGCAAGCATCTGCGGCTACGCGGGGTGAACGCCAAGGTGATCCGTGCCGGCACGATCCGTGCTGGAGATTCCGTGAGGAAGCTGTAGTTCCTGTTTCCAGAATCCCAATATCGTTCGAAGAACGACCTCTACTGCCGCTGGTCATCCGTTCACCTTCCTGTCGAGGTCGGCGTCGACCGCCGGGTGGGCGAGGGCGGCATCGGTTGCGGCATCGCCGGCGAGCGTGATGGCTCCGCTGTTGAGGGTCAGGGCGTTGGCGGCGATGCTGATCCCGTCGGCGTCACGATCTTCCCGCTGGACGGTGTAGGAGAAGTAGACGCTGCTCCCCAGGTCGATGAAGCGGACGGGATAGAAGCTCGCCTGACGCGTCTCGGTCCCGATGGTCAGTGCCAGCTGCGGGACGCCCGTCACCCTCACCGCCCTGTCGAACTCGATCAGTACCTGGATGCGCTCGTCGCGCCGGTATGTGTCGCCACGGGCCGGTTCGGGGCCGTGGGTGTAGGAGATGCTTCTCACCCGAGGAGCCGTGACGCGACTGCCATCCACCTTGCGCCGGGCGTCGACGGCCACCGCATCGTGGGTCAAGATTGCGTCGGTCTTTGCGGCGGTGTCCTTGACGGTTCCGTCGACGGAGAGCGCGTCGGCGGGGACGGCGATCCCATCGGCGTCATGATCGTCCGCCCGCACCGTGTAGAAGAAGTACAGAGCCCCATCCGTTGTGCTGGCGAAGTACTGCGCCAGCCTGGTACGGCGCCCGAGGATCACGGACACACGCAGGGTGCCGGTTACCGTCACGGCTCGGTCGAACCTCACCATCACCTGGATCGTCTCCCCGAGCTCGTACGTATCTCCTCGCACGGGGCTGTTGTCGAAGGAGACTGCCAGGACTTCCGGGGCCGCGGATTCCGCCGCGGAGTTGTATGCTGCCAGTGCGAGGACGGCCATGAACGCCAGCAGGGATGCGGACCATCGTCGTCGGCGACTCCGTACATCGTGAGAACGGAAGAACGTGCGCGGCGGGATTGGTTGAAACTCAGTCACCCAGTCACCCAGTCACCCAGTCACCCGGTCACCCGTCACAGGATTGCTGCTCATCGGATGCTCAGGTCTCAGCGATGGCCGGAATTCCACGCGCGGGCGCGGCGTACGTGCTCGAAGGGACGGAACATCGATGAGAAGATGTCGCGCACGACGCCCTGCTCGTCGATCAGGTAGGTGACGCGGCCGGTCTTGCCGAACAGCAGTGACGAACTCGCCCCGTAGAGGCGGCGCACCGAGCCCTCCGGGTCGCTTACGATCGGGAACGGCAGCTCCCTGTTCGCGGCGAATCTCCGGTGAGACTCCCCCGAATCGCTGCTGACGCCGACCACCTCGGCTCCGGCGGTCGTCAGTTCCTCGTAGGCGTCGCGGAATGCGCACGCCTGGACGGTGCAGACCGGCGAATCGTCGCGCGGATAGAAGAACAACACCACCTTGCGGCCGCGTAGCGAGTTGAGTTGCAGAGGTGTGCCGTCCGCCCCAGGCAGAACAAAGTCAGGGGCGATTTCGCCAATTGCAACGCTCACGACTACACAATCTACCATGGCATCGCCGATTCCGAAACCACCTATGAGTCGGAGATGAATTGCCGACGGCTCGTAGCCGAAAGCACGAAGTTCTTGAGGGCAAGGGCGATGAACACCGCACATCAACGGCTTCTTCCACGTTGACCCATGAGGACGAAGCTGATTGACCGTGGTAACATTGAGGTGGTCCCGAAAAACTGGACAGGTAGTTAAGGTGTAATCCTGGCCAGGAGGAGGGGCAACGAGATGGCGACGAAACGGCGTCGGTTCACAGCGGAGTTCAAAGCACGGGTGGCCATGGAGGCGCTGCGCGGCGAGCGCACGATCCAGGCGATCGCGGCCAAGCACGCAGTGCATCCGAACCAGGTCACAGGCTGGAAGCGCCAAGCCCAGGAGGGGCTGCAGGAGGTGTTCGCCAGCGGCACGAACCGCCGGGAGGCCGACCATGAGACGATCGTGCATGACCTGCACGCGAAGATCGGCGAGTTGACCGTGGAGCGCGATTTTTTGTCGCGCGGGCTCGGGAGCTGACAGGAGACCAGCGACGGATGATGGTCGAACGCGATCACCGGAGCCTGAGCGTGAGCCGTCAGTGCCTGCTGCTGGCGCTGAGCCGCTCTGCGCTGTACTACCAGCCGGTCGGCGAGAGCGCAGAAACCCTGACGCTGATGCGGCGTATCGACGAGCTGTACCTGAGCTATCCGTTCTACGGTAGCCGCCAGATGATGCGCCATCTGGCGCGCGAAGGGGTGACGGTCGGTCGGCACCGGGTGCGGCGGCTGATGCGGCTGCTGGGCCTGGAGGCGATCTACCGCAAGCCGCGCACCACCGTCGCGAACCCGGAGCACCGAGTGTATCCCTATCTGCTGAGGGGGCTTACGATCGAGCGGCCGAATCACGTGTGGTGTTCCGACATCACCTACATCCCGGTGCAGGACGGGTTCCTGTACCTGGTGGCGATTATGGACTGGGCGAGCCGGCGGGTGCTGGCGTGGCGGCTGAGCAACACGATGGACACCGAGTTCTGCTTGGAAGCGTTGACCGAGGCCCTGGCGCAGCACGGCACGCCGGAGATATTCAACACCGATCAGGGCAGCCAGTTCACCAGCACCACGTTCACGGCAGCGCTGGGGGACGCCGGCATCCGGTGCTCGATGGACGGCCGCGGTCGGTGTCTGGACAACGCGTTCATCGAGCGGCTGTGGCGATCGCTGAAGTACGAAGCGGTGTACCTGCACGAGCTGGCCGACGGCTTCGCGGCGCAGCGGGTCATTGACGACTGGATGGAGTACTACAACGAAGTGCGCCCGCACTCGGCGCTGGCCGGCCGCACGCCGGGCGAAGCGTATCGAGACGGTGGAACGGAACTCGAAAAGGAGGTGGCATAGCGGACATGGACAGCAGGTGGCGCCGGCGGGCTGCGAGGGTATCCGAGGGCGGTGTGGTGCGCGAGCCGTGGAATATATCCACATTATCCACAGGCTCGTTCACCCCCTCCCCCGCACCCCCACCCCCTTTTACCGCCGCCTGTTTCTCACGAGGGAGGGGTAGGTTGACAACCAACGGGTTACACCTTAGCCTACCCCTCGAGCTGTCCAAAGGACTGGGACCACCTCACATGACATGTCGCCAGACACATGAACGATCCAGGTCGTGTCTTCCCTTTTCAGAATCGTCATCCCGTTGCGAAAGCCCATCTGGATTTGGAGAGCGAGGAGCAACGATGAATGACCCTCATGTCGCTGCACTGATATATCAGGTGCGGCACCACGAGGGCGTCAATTACAGCAGAGCCGTGCCGCTGGAGTTGGAAGCCACGGCCTTTCGAGTCGCCGTCAAAGATGGGGAGGCGCGGTTCGAGATGCAGAAGCACCATGCCTCGGAGCATGACGCACGTGGCTTGGTTGAACCCTACATCGGCAGTTGGGAATTCGATGCATGCATCGAACACGGTCCGGGCTACTTCAAGCTCGAATTCAGCAGGTCGGAGATCATCGACCGTTCGCCATCTGAACCGGTCACGGGATTTACTGTCGGGGCGGGAGCAGCCTCGTGGTCGTTTCACACCAGTGAACCGAGAGTTCGGTTGTCGCCGCACGGATACCCGTCGCCACCAGACGTCGCCTATGGCTACGAACACCCGGACGTCAGAACGCTTGTGCAGCGGTACGAAGGATACCGGAAAGGCAAAGAGCAGCTTCCGAGCTTCGCATACTTCTGTGTGACCGTATTGGAGCACTCGGTTGGACCGGGCGCACGGCCTCGCATAAAGGCAGCGTGCCGGTACCAGGTTGAGAAGGAGGTCCTCGACAGGATCGGCGACCTCTGCGACGGCAAGGGAGGAATGGAAGCCCGGAAGGGAAAAGCCGTTGGCACGCCATTCACTACCGAGGAACGGGACTTTCTCGAACGCGCGACCATTTCGTTGATTCGCCGGGTAGCCGAGTACTATGGTGGTGCGCGAAAGCTTCGGACTATCTCACTCTCAGCACTGGATGGGAATGACGGCACATGACACCCCGCCGGCGTGTGTGCTGGGATAGCGATGCATGTCGTTGAATCGTCGGACCGCTTCCCAGCGACGTCGCGTCGATAGGATCGGCTACGGCGACTGACGACAGTGCGAGCGGCGCGCGCTATGCTTGTGCCGCAGGGTGGAGCACCACCAGGCGGGAGGTTTGCAGCGTGGCTGAGGTCGCCATCGTAACCGGAGCCAGCCGCGGGATCGGCGCCGCGACCGCGCGCCTGCTGGGCGCGCGCGGCTACCGAGTGTGCGTGAACTATCGTACGGAGCCCGAGCCGGCCCGCGAACTGTGCGGGGAGATCGAGGCCGACGGCGGACGCGCCATCGCCGTCTACGCCGACGTCAGCCGGGCGGATGAGGTGGCGGAGATGTTCGCCACCGTGGACCGCGAGCTCGGACCGGTCACGGCCCTGGTCAACAACGCCGCCATGCTGGGGCCGAGCACGCGGGTGGTCGACCTGAACCCCGCGGACCTGGAACGGCTGCTGGAGGTCAACGTGATGGGCGTCCTCCACTGCACGCAGCAGGCGCTGCGCCGCATGTCGACCGCGCACGGTGGCTCCGGCGGCGCGATCGTCAACGTCTCCTCGGGAGCCTCGTACGTCGGCGAGCCGGGGACAGCCGTCCATTACGCGGCCACAAAGGGCGCGGTGACCAGCTTCACCATCGGGCTCGCGCAGGAGGTGATGGGCGAAGGCGTGCGCGTGAATGCCGTAAGCCCCGGGCCCATTCGCACCGCCATGCCCCATCCCGACGCGCTGGAGCGGGGAGCACAAGTCGTGCCGGCCCGCCGCGCGGGAGAGCCGGAGGAGGTGGCCGAGGCGATCGTCTGGCTGCTGTCGCCGGCCGCGAGCTACGTCGCCTGCGCCAACATCCGCGTGGCCGGCGGCAAGCCATGAGCGATCGCCACAGCGGGCCGCCCAACATCCTGCTCGTCATGACGGACGAGCACGCGGCGCAGTTCGCCGGCACCTACGGCCATCCGTTCATCGCCACGCCGGGCATGGACCGGCTGGCGCGCGAGGGCGTCACCTTCGACGCCGCCTATTGCAACAATCCGCTGTGCGTGCCGTCGCGGCTGTCGTTCATGACCGGCCGCTACACCCACCGTTGCGGCGGCTGGGACAACTCCACGGCGCTGCCCGTGGACGCGGTCACGTGGCCCTACCTGCTCCGCGCGCAGGGGTACGAGGTGGCGCTGTCCGGCAAGATGCACCTCATCGGTCCGGACCCGCTGCACGGCTTCGAGCGGCAGCTCGCCGTCGATCTGCACGCGGGCCTCGTCCACCCGGTGTACCGCTGGGCGGAGGGCGTCCCGGAAGCGGCCGAGCCGTGGTCCGGGGTGGCGCGCACCGGGTCGCGGGTCCCGGAGCACGGCCGCCGCTTCGGCACGGAGGCCGGCGCCGACTCGCCCATGGAGCAGCCAGTCGAAACCGGGCCCGGCACCACGCCGGAGATCGAGGCCGACGACCTCGCCGTGGAGCGGGCGATCGAGTTCCTGCGCGCACGAGAGGCCGCCGACGCACCGTTCGCGCTGTGCGTCGGCCTGATCGCCCCGCACTTCCCGTTCGTAGTGCCGGAACCGTTCTTCTCCCAGTACTTCCCCGAGCACGCCGACCTCCCCAACCTGCCGCCCGGGCACTTGCAGACCCTGTCACCGGCCTCGCAACGGTTGCGGCGCGCGTTCGGGTTCCACGGCCATACCGACGACCAGGTGCGCCGCGCGCGCGCCGCCTACTACGGGCTGGTGAGCTACGCCGACAGCAAGATCGAGGCGCTGCTCGACGTCCTGGACCGGACCGGGCTGGCCGACAGCACGATCGTCGTGCACACCAGCGACCACGGCGAGCTGCTCGGCGAGCACGGGCTCTGGCGCAAGATGTCGTTCTACGAGCAGTCGGCACGCGTGCCGCTGCAGGTCCGCTGGCCGGGGCGCGGCGTGGCAGGCGAGAGGATCGCCGCGTGCACCTCGCTGGTGGACGTCACCGCCACGCTAGTGGACGCCGCCGACGCTGCCCAGCCGGGGCTGGAGCTGGACGGCCGCAGCCTCGCCGGCCTGATCGACGGCTCGGCGGAGGCGATCCGCACCTGGCCCGACGAGGCGTTCGCCGAGCATACCGCGCACGGCACCGACAGGCCGCGGGCCATGCTTCGCCGCGGCGGCTGGAAGCTCTGCCTGTCCGGCGGGGATGATCCCGAGCTCGAACTGTACGACCTGCTGCAGGATCCGGGCGAGTTCCACAACCGCGCCGGAGACCCGGAGGTCGCGGAGATCGAGGCGGAGCTGTGCGACGCCTTGCTCTCCCGGTGGGAGCCGGCCGCCGTCGACGCGCAGGTGCGCGCCCACCAGGACCGGGTCGCCCTCATCCGCTCCGCCAGTCGTCCCGGAGAACGACCGCTGTTCTGAACCCGCCGGCCACGCAACGCACGCATTACATCACGCGCCGCCGCTGGGATACTCTGGCCTCGCAAATAGAGGTGCAGTGCCCGCATGTCGGGTCATCTGCGAAATACAACAGTCTCGTTACGGCCGGTGGAGTAGCTACCACCGACCAGAGACGAATACGCAGGACCGTTCAGAAAGGCACTGTGTCCTTTGGTTGCAAACGGCCCGGCACCTGTGTGTCGGGATCGTGTGCAGGAGGCGGCAGATGAAGATGGCGTTCAGGGCAGACGTCAGTCGATCGAGCGTTGGTGTTCGTCGCTTCCTGTGCGTCGTATCGATGTTTCTCTGGTCTCTCTCGCTTGGGATGGCCCAGGACCCCGACGCGCGGCGCGAAGAGTCGACCGGCATGGCATGGGGACAAGTGCGTGGCGGCTTCGACGCCGAAACGTTGGGCGTGACGCTGCAAGCCGTGACCTGGAATGGAGAACGGTTCGTAGCGGTCGGGGACTACGGAACGATTCTACACAGCCGTGACGGCCATCGATGGGAGGACGCGAGCGCCGGCGTCGACCGGGGTTCGGAAGGACTCACCGGCGTCACGTGGGGCGGCGCGCGCTTCGTGGCGGTCGGGGACAGAGGCACGATCGTGCACAGCCTCGACGGCGACCGATGGCAGCGGGCGAGCGACAGCGGTCCCGCGGAACGCTTCACCGACGTCGCCTGGGGCGGCGGGCAATTCGTGGCCGTCGGCGAGGCCGGCTTCCTCATCCACAGCCGCGACGGCGACCGGTGGCATCAGGAGCTCACCGGCGCAACTTCGCTCTCGCTCAGAAGAGTCGCGTGGGGAGCCGAGCAGTTTGTCGCCGTCGGGGACGACGGCACGATCGTGTACAGCGGCGACGCGCGGAGCTGGGAGCAGGCGGAGCGCATCACCACGTACGACCTCCACGGCATCACGTGGAGCGGGACCAGATTCCTGGCGGTCGGCTGTTGCGGGACCGTGGTCCAGAGCCGCGATGGGGAACAGTGGAGGCACGCGATCGGCCGTTTTCCTGCGCCTCGCGGACTGCGAGGCGTCGCATGGAACGGGGAGCGGTTCGTCGCGGTCGGACACTATGACGGTGCGATCTTGCAGAGCAGCGATGGGGACCATTGGGAAGAGACGGGCGACAACGCCACGAGTGCCATTCTCTTCGACGTCACGTGGGGAGAAGGACGCTTCGTCGCGGTCGGCCATGACGGCACGATCGTGACGAGCCCGTACGATCAGGACGCGATACGGCAGACCGCGCTGCGGCCCGTGCCGAGCAATACAACGCCGGAGTCGGAGGAATCCACCGCCGGCGATCGCGCAGAGACGGAGAGTTCCACGCAAGGTTCCGCGGCGCCCACCGCAGGTGTCGTGCGCCCCACAGCGCCGGCTGCGGCAGGAGTCGAGTGGGACCTCGTCCGACAGGGCGGCGGGATTACGGCCCCTTCCGGGAGCACGGACGCGGTTCTCTCGGACGTCGCCTGGGGCGGCGGGCGGTTCGTGGCGGTCGGATCGGGCGGCACGATACTGCACAGCCTCGATGGCGATCGCTGGAAGCAAGCGGGAAAAGTCGCTACGTGGAGCGACCTGCAGGCCGTGGCCTGGAGCGGCAAGCGGTTCGTCGCGGTCGGCCGTGGCGGCGCGATCGTCCACAGCCGCGACGGCGACGTTTGGAAAGCGCCGAGCGGGGTCGTTTCGCCTCGGATACATTTCAGTGGCGTCGCCTATGGCGGGGATCGTTTCGTCGCAGTCGGCCGGAACGGCACGATCGTGTACAGCATCGACGGGGATCACTGGGAGGAAGCAAGCGAGCCCGTACCTGCCTGGGAAGACGTCGCGTGGGGCAACGGACGGTTCGTGGCAATAGGGGGCGACACGATCGTCCACAGCGCCGACGGAGATCGGTGGGAGGCCGCTCGCGATGGCGCCAATCCGGAAGGCCTCCACAACCTCAACAGCATCGCGTGGAACGGCGAGCGGTTCGTCGCGGTGGGCTGGTCCGACACCATCATGCACAGCACGGACGGAGAGCGGTGGCAGCCGGCCAGCGAGGGAGCGACGGGCATACTCTACGCGGTTGCGTGGAGCGGCGATCGGTTCGTCGCGGTCGGCTTCGGCGGAAAGATCCTGTACAGCGCGGATGGAGATCGCTGGAAGCGGGCGACCGATAGTGACGAGTGGTCCACGCTCTCAGGCGTTGCCGGGAGCGGCAGCCGCTTGGTCGCGGTCGGTTACGGCGGCACGATCGTGCACAGCAGCTCCGGAGACCGCTGGGCCGGTGCGAAGGACAGCACGGCCGGTGCCGAGCCGCCCTTGTATCGCCTCGTTTCGGTTGCCGGCAACGACACCCGCCTGGTCGCGGTGGGCGAGGCTGGTGAGGTCATCTACAGCAGCGACGGTAAGACGTGGCGGTGGGCGAACGATGCCGTTCCCTGGATCGGGCACCGAGCAGTCGCGTGGGGAGGTGAACGGTTCGTCGCGGTGGGCAGCGGTGGCCCGATCGTATACAGCCGTGACGGCAACAGCTGGGAGAAGGCGGCCGACCGGGCTCCAGAACGACTCACCGCGGTGGTCTGGGGCGGTGACCGCTTCGTCGCGGTGGGGCACAACGGAACGATCCTCTACAGCCGAGACGGGGACCGCTGGAAGGCGGCAAGCGACGGCGCCACGCAACGTCTCTTTCTGCTCGACGTCACGTGGGGTGCCGGTCGTTTCGTTGCGGTCGCATGGAGTGGTGCGATCCTGCATAGCGGAGACGGCGATCGCTGGGTGGAGGCGACCGACACCGGTACGGGGAGCTCGCTCCGGGGTGTGACCTGGGGTGGCGAACGGTTCGTAGCGGTGGGCAGCGACGGAACGATCGTATACAGCCGCGATGGCGACCGCTGGGAGCCTGCGACCGATACGGAAGCTTGGGTCTCCACGGCCGGCGACGATCGGAGTCTCAACGACGTCGCCTGGGGCGGCGGGCGATTCGTGGCGGTCGGATCGGACGGCGCTATCCTGCACAGTCTTGATGGCGATCGCTGGACAGAGGTGAACGACAGCGCCACCTCGGACGATCTCTGGGGCGTGGCATGGGTTGGCGACGGATTCGTAGCCGTTGGCCGGAACGGAACGGTAGTGACAAGTCCGCATGTCGAGACCACGCAGGATCTCGATCCACGACTTTCGTTCGCCGAGGCAGCGCAGGGTTCCGTCGCATCCACCGCGCCACCGGACAGTGCAGAGCCGGACGATACCGTGGCGGCCATCGCGGACGCACAACCGGCCCCATCGCCTGCTGCAGGGATCGAGTGGACGCTGTTACGAAAGGGCGGCGGCTTCGTGTCCGCGACGGGGACGACCGGACAGGTGCTCGGCGATGTCGCGTGGGGCGCCGGGCGGTTCGTCGCCGTCGGGCACGACGGTACGATCGTCCACAGCGGCGACGGCGACCGGTGGCGGGAGGCGAGCCAGGGTACCACGCGGGAGGGACTCTCGGGAGTCGTCTGGGGCGGGGGCCGCTTCGTGGCGGTGGGATGGAACGCCATCGCGTACAGCAGCGACGGCGATCGGTGGGAGACGGCGGAGCAGGTCCCCGATGGCAGCTTCTACGACGTCGCCTGGAACGGTGAGCGCTACGTTGCCGTCGGATGGGGCGGCACCATCGTGCACAGCGCGGACGGCACCAGGTGGCGCGAAGCCACACGGGTCCCCACAAAGGAGTTCCTGCGCAGCGTGGCCTGGGGAGACGGCCGGTTCGTGGCGATCGGCGACGGTGGCCTGATCGTGCACAGCGCCGACGGTGACCGGTGGGAGCCGGCGAGCGACAGCGGGACCTCCGAACAGCTCGACCATGTCACCTGGGGCAACGGGCGCTACGTCGCGGTGGGCGAGGATGCCGGCGTGATTGTGCACAGCGCCAACGGCGAACGCTGGGAGGAGGCACGCGACAGTAAGACAGAGCGCTGGCTCAGCAGCGTCGTATGGACGGGAACACACTTTGTCGCCGTACGCGCGGCCTGGACCGATCACGTCGCGATCTACAGCGCCGACGGGGACAGGTGGGAAAAGGCGCACGAAGAGCACTCCCTGCACGCGTTCAACGCGGTGACCTGGAGCGGCACCCGTCTGGTGGCGGTCGGCTGGGGCGGCGCGATCTTCCACAGCGATGTCGGCGATCGGTGGGAGGAGGCGACCGACAGCGGTCAGGACGACCTGCTGCCGACGCTCCATGCCGCTTCCTGGAACGGCGATCGCTACGTCGCGGTGGGCGAGGCGGCGATCCTGCACAGCAGCGATGGAGAGCACTGGGAGTCGGCCCGCGGCGCCGACGCCGACAGCGGTTTCCGCGACGTCGTCTGGAACGGTGAGCGGTTCGTCGCCGTCGGCGCGTGGGGCAGCACGATCGTGCACAGCAGCACCGGCGTGCGCTGGCAGGAGGCGAGCGACAACGCCGGGTCGGGGCCCTACACCTGGGGGGAAGGGCTCAACGCCGTCGTCTGGGGCGGCGGTCGGTTCGTGGCGGTCGGGCAGGACGGGAGGATCGTGCACAGCGTCGACGGCGACCGTTGGGTGAAGGCCAGCGACAGCGCTACTTCGAGCACGCTCAGCGGCGTCGCCTGGAACGGGGAACGCTTCGCGGCGGTCGGGGGTGACGGCGTCATCGTGTACAGCCGCGACGGGGATCGATGGGAATCGGCCCCGAACCGCTCGGCCAATCTGAATGGGGTTGTCTGGGCCGGGGATCGCTTCGTGGCGGTCGGAGACGACGGCACGGTCGTGAGCAGCAGCGACGGTATCCGCTGGGAGAGGTCGAAGGGCCACGCCGGCCGGAGTCAGCTCAGGAGCGTCGCGTGGAGCGGCGAACGGCTGGTCGCGGTGGGACCGTATGGCACCGCGATCGCGCACGGCAGCGATGACGAACGCTGGACGGTAGTCCCAGATCGAGCGACCGAGGACAGGCTGGAGGCCGTCGACTGGGCCGGCGGACGCTTCCTCGCGGTTGGCTGGAACGGCACGATCGTGACGAGTCCGCCCGTGACGGCGATCGACCGGGAGCTCGAGCCGGCTCCATCGCCGGCCGAGACGCAGAGCGCCGCTGAGCCGGCGGAGGGCCGAATCCCGGGTGTTTCCGCGACCGAGAGCGCCGGCGGCATGGCGTGGAAGCTCGTGCGGAGAGGGGGCGGATTCCTCTCGCCCAAGGGCAGCACGGGCGTAGGGCTCGCGGCCGTCGCCTGGAGTGGAACGCGCGCCGTCGCCGTCGGCCGCGACGGCATCATCGTACATAGCGACGACGGCGACCGTTGGGAGTCGGCACGCGCCACGGCCACGACCCGTCAGCTCTCCGGCGTCACATGGAGCGGCGACCGGTTCGTCGCCGTCGGGAGCTTCGGCACGATCGTGCACAGCCGCGATGGCGACCGATGGGACCAGGCGAGCGAGAGCGCGACCTCGGAGTGGCTGCGTGGCATCGCTTGGGGCGATGGGCGCTTAGTGGCCGTCGGCTGGGACGGGGCGATCGTGCACAGCCGCGACGGTGATCGATGGGAACCGGCGCGTGAGCGTGCTGCGCCGAAGCGGCTCTATGGTGTCGCCGCGGGCGGAGGGCGGTTCGTTGCGGTCGGTGAGGACGGCACGATCGTGCACAGCACGGACGGAGATCGTTGGCAGAAGGCCAGCGACAGTGGCACGACGACCACGCTTGTGGCTGTCACGTGGAGCGCCGATCGGTTCGTGGCCGTCGGGGTTCGTGGCGCGATCGTGCACAGCCGCGACGGGGACCTCTGGAAGCAGGCCGGCGACAGCCGCGCCTGGTACGACGCCGGCCGTATCGTCCTGGGCGTCGGTCTCACCTGGAGCGGCACGGGCTTCGTCGCGGTCGGCGAGGGCGGCACGATCGTGTCGAGCGAGGACGGGGACCGCTGGGAGAACGCCGGCCACGGCGCCACCTCCCGAGGACTGTCTGGAGTCGTCTGGACCGGGACACGCTACCTCGCTGTCGGCGACTACGGAGCCATCGTGCACAGCCGCGACGGCGATCGGTGGGAAGAGGCGACCGGCAGCACCGCGGCCGACATCCTGCCGGTCCTCGCCGGAGTCGTCTGGGGCGGCGATCGGTTCGTCGCGGTCGGACACTCCGGCGCGATCGTCCACAGCCGCGACGGCGAGCTCTGGAAGGAGGCGAGCATAAGAGCGACCTGGGAAGCGCTCTCGGACGTCGCGTGGAGCGGCCGGAGATTCGTCGCGGTCGGGTGGACGGGGACGATCGTGGACAGCGTCGATGGGGACCGTTGGCTGGAGGCTCGCTACTGTGCCGGCGACGGCGCTCGGGGCGGTCTGGCTGACGTGGTCTGGGGCGGCGATCGGTTCGTCGCCGTCGGACCCGGCGGCACCATCGTGTACAGCGGCGACGATGACTGCTGGGAACACGCGCGCGACAGCGCCACCGTCGAAAACCTCAACGCCGTGACGTGGAACGGGGAACGTTTCCTCGCGGTCGGGAAGTATGGGGCGATCGTGCACAGCCGCGACGGAGATCTCTGGGAACAAGCCGGCGACGGCGATGCGGTCACGGAGACGTTCGGCGACGTGGCCTGGGGCGACGGACGCTTCGTCGCGGTCGGATGGTCCACGATGCACAGCCGCGACGGGGACCGCTGGGAACTGGCGCGTGACAATGACGTAAGGATCTGGTACTCGGCGGTTGCGTGGAGTGGCGCGCGCTTTTTCGCTGTCGGGGCTGACGGCGAGATCATGCACAGCAGCGCTGGCGACCGCTGGGAGCAGTCGAGCCACCAGGTCACCGCGGACTCCCTGCACGGCGTCGCGTCCAACGGCACGCGCGTTGTCGCGGTCGGCTGGAACGGCACGATTGTCGCATCGACGCCGCTGCCGGCAACGACCGATGGCGCCGACCCACGCGACTCGCCGAGTGAGGCGTCCCGCGGATACGCCGTCCACGTGGAGAGCGCCGAGACGACCGAGGTGGCAACGGTCGCCGCGGACCTGAGCACTGCCGGCGTCGAGTGGAAACTGGTGCGGCGGGGACGTGGTTTCATGGCACCCACGGGGGCGACCGCCGTATCGCTCGAGGCCGTGGCCTGGGGCCGCGAGCGCTTCGTGGCGGTCGGGGACCAAGGCGTGATCGTGCACAGCACCGACGGCGACCGCTGGGAACAGGCGACCGGTGCCGTCGACCTGGGGCTGGGGCCATAGTCGTTGCTCTCAGTCGCGGCGCTCGGTACGGTCGAGGAGTCCCGACCGTATACGAGCAACGTCGCTGAGACGGAGTGGACAGTGCAATGCAGCGTTTGAATCTCAGGTTCGGTTCGATCCGCTGTCTGGTTGGGGTGTCCATCCTGTTTCTCTCGTCTCTTTCGCTCGGCGTGGCACAGCAGTCCGATCCCGGTCGCCATCAAGCGGCTGGGCTCGAGTGGAGTCTCGTGCACGGGGGTGGTGGCTTCGTTTCGCCCAAGGGCATCACGGCGACGTCACTCTTGTCCGTTGCCTTCGGCTCGGGGACGTACGTCGCCGTCGGCCAGGACGGCACCATCGTGCGGAGCATGGATGGGGATCGCTGGCAGGAGGCGGCCGACAACCCGGCTTCAAGCACGCTTTGGGATGTGGCGTGGGGCGGCGGCTGGTTCGTTGCGGTCGGATGGGACACGATCGTGCGCTCCGTCGACGGCGACCGATGGGTGGAGGCGAGCGACGCTTGGGCCTTCGACTTCCCGAAGCTCTTTGGCGTCGCATCGGACGGCAACAGATTCGTAGCCGTCGGACTGGGCGGAGAGATCGTCTTCAGCGCCGACGGGGATCGCTGGAGTCATGTCGGCGACAGCGCCACCGAAGCCTATCTGTCAGGAGTCGCGTGGGGTGGCGGCTACTTCGTCGCGGTCGGAGCTCAGGGAACCGTCGTGCGTAGCAGCGACGGCGATCGCTGGGAGCGGGCGAGTGACACCGCGACATCCGAAGGGCTCCAGGCTGTTGTCTGGGCCGGTGATCGGTTCGTCGCGGTCGGATACGGGGCGATCGTGCAGAGCAGCGACGGCGATCGCTGGGAGGCGGCGGGTGGCGACGATGCTTCCGGTTCGTTGGATGCCGTCGCTTGGAACGGCGAGCGGTTCGTCGTGGTCGGATTCCACACGATCCTGCACAGCGACGACGGCCAGGACTGGAATCAGGCGAATCCGGAGCCCAAGGGCTCTCTGCAGGGCGTCGCCTGGAGCGGCGAGCGGTTCGTCACCGTCGGGATCTCTGGGAAGATCCTGCACAGCGGCGACGGCGTCGTGTGGGAGGAGGCGCTTGACAGCGCTGCGGCGGATCGCCGGCCCGAGCTCCTTGGGGTCGCGTCGGGCGACGACCGCCTGGTCGCGGTCGGAGAATCGGGCACGATCCTGCACAGCAGCGACGGTGAACTCTGGCGGGAGGCGCGGGAGCGCACTACCACGGCGACGCTCGGCGACGTCGCTTGGGGCGGGGGTCGATTTGTTGCGGTCGGGCGGCGTGCGCCCATACTGCACAGCGCCGACGGCAGCCGGTGGGAGCCGGCCGGCGATGACGCCGATGCGCGCGGGTTGAACGCCGTCACGTGGGGCGGCCAACGCTTCGTCGCGGTCGGAGACCGCGGCACGATCGCGCACAGCAGAGACGGAAACCGTTGGGCGCGGGCCAGCGACAGTGCTACCGGGGCCACGCTGCGCGGCGTTGCGTGGAACGGCCAACGCTTCGTTGCCGTAGGAGACGGCGGTGCGGTCGTGCATAGCCCCGACGGGGACATGTGGGAGCATGCCAGCGGCATCGCCATGCTCCCTTCGGACGGGCTCGAGGATGTTGCCTGGAACGGCGAGCGGTACGTCGCGGTCGGATACGGCGCGATCGTGCACTCTGTCGACGGCGATCGCTGGGTGGAGGCGAGTGACACTCGTGCGGCCGATTCTCTGCTCCTCCTTGGCGTCGCCTGGGACGGCGCGAGATTCGTGGCCGTCGGAGGTGATCGCGCGATCCTGCTCGGAGCTCAAGGCGAACTCCCCCGTTACGTCCCCCACGGAGGCGGTGACGCATTACTGTTCAGCGCCGACGGCGACCGCTGGCGCCGCGTACGCGACAGCGCCACCGGTGACCCACTTCGTGACATCGCGTCGGGAGGGGATGCCGTCTATGCCGTGGGTACCAACGGCACGATCGTTGTCGGCCGGCCGAGCGACGCGGCGGAGCCCGCCGTCAGCGACGCCGCCGAGCTGCCATGGCGAGTGGTGCGGCAGGGCCGCGGCTTCACGTCGCCGGCCGGAACGGCCGCCGTAGCCCTCGAATCCGTAGCGTGGGGAGATGGGACGTTCGTCGCCGTCGGAGAGGACGGGGTGATCGTGCACAGCCCGGACGGCGAGCGGTGGCAAGAGGCGAGCGCAACCGCCACCACGGACCGGCTCCATGACGTCGCTTGGGGCGACGGGATCTTCGTGGCAGTCGCCGACGAATCGATCGTGCGCAGCCCGGACGGCGAGCGGTGGGAGCGGGCACAGGCCAAGGCGCTGGCGGGGTGGCTTACCGGCGTCGCCTGGGGAGGCGGACGGTTCGTCGCGGTGTCCTTACGCTTCGGGCAGGGAATCATCCACAGCATCGACGGCGACCGGTGGGAGGCGGCGAGTGACAGCGGCACCTCGGAGTCCCTCCGCGACGTGACCTGGGGCGCCGGAACCTTCGTCGCGGTCGGAGACGGTGCGATCGTCCGGAGCAGCGACGGCATCCGCTGGAAGCAGGCGAGCGACAGCCCAACCGAAGCCTGGCTTTCCGGGGTGGCCTGGAACGGCGAGACCTTCGTGGCCGTGGGCTCCCGCGGCGTGATCGTGCGCAGCAGCGATGGCGATCGCTGGCAGGAGGCGGCCGAGAGCGCTACCAGGGAGCGGCTTTCCAGCGTGGCCTGGAACGGCGAGGTCTTCGCGGCCGTCGGCCCCAAGGGCGTGATCGTGCACAGCCGAGACGGTGACCGCTGGGAGCAGGCTGGGGAGGTGCCCGATGGTCCCGAGACGGGCCGCGCCCTGCGGGGTGTGGCCTCCGACGGCGAACGGTTCGTGGGAGTGGGGACAGGAGGCTGGATCATACGCAGCAGCGACGGATCCCGATGGGAGGAGTCTGAGGACAGCGCTGCGGCCGAGGTTCTGCACGATCTCAGGGGCGTCGTCTGGGGCAGGAAGCGTTTCGTCGCGGTCGGTTCAGGCGGCACGGTCATGCACAGCTCCGGCGGCGACCATTGGGAGGACGCGACGGACGCGACCGTCGCGCTGAACTGGCGAGCATCGGTCACTGGCGTGACGCCGCTCACGGGCGTGACGTGGGGCCGCCGTCGGTACGTCGCGGTCAGCGGTTTTGGAGATGTCATGTACAGCGCGGACGGCGACCGGTGGCAGGAGGCCGATGTCGCCGCTTCGTCCAGCCGCATTCTGTTTCCTCAGGCCGTGACCTGGGGAGCGGGTCGCTTCGTCGCTGTCGGACGGAGCGTCACGTTCCTGCACAGTGCAAACGGCAAGCGGTGGCGGGAAGCGAGCGGGTTCGTCCGAGGAGCGAATCTCCGTGGTGTCACCTGGGGCGGCGACCGCTTCGTGGCGGTAGGCCTTGCCGCGGGTTGGGGCGCCACCATCGTGCACAGCGCCGACGGCGACCGCTGGATGGAGGCGCGCTCGTTCGTTGCCGCACCACCGGGAGAGCGGGGCAACGTTCCGGGCGCCGTTGCATGGAACGGCGAGCGCTTCGTGGCCGTGGGAGAGCGAGGTGCCATCATGCACAGTGCCGACGGCGACCGTTGGGTGGAGGCGCTCGACAGCGGCGTGGCCGCAGACTACCGGGGCCTGCAGGGCGTCGCCTGGACCGGAGAGCGCTTCGTGGCAGTCGGCGAGTTCGGCACGATCGTGCACAGCCGCGATGGCGACCGCTGGCAGGCAAGCGAGAGTCCCGTCCGCGAGCATCTCTCCGCGATCGCCGGCAACGAAGGCCGCATCGTCGCCGTCGGACGCAACGGCACGATCGTCGTGAGTCCGTAAGCCCCCGTCAGGCGGCGGCGCGCTCGGGCAGGATCGTCGCCTGTTCGAACAGCGTGCGGCCGCGCTCGGAGAGGTGCTCGAACTCGCGCGCGCCGACCCAGATCGGGCGTCGGCCGGTCAGGAGCGGGGCGGCCCAGCGCAGCGAATAGCAGATCACCAGTTCCGGGCGCGGGCCGTCGGAGCGGTTGGGGGTGCCGCGGTGCAGGGCGCGGGTGTCCTGCACCCACAGGGTGCCGCGCTTCATGTTGATCCGCGTGCGGTGCGGGTAGGAGCCGCTCTCGACGATGTCGTTGTAGTCGCCTTCCAGGTGCGGGTCGGACAGGAACTGGGTCGACGGCAGGACCTCGAAGCTGCCGTTCTCGACGCTGGTGTCCACCAGCGGGAACTTGACCCCCAGGTGGGGCACCTTCGTCATGGCCACGTGCGGGGCCATGAGCGGGATGTCGCGGTGCCAGTTCTGGTGGATGGAGCCGGGATATGGGGTGTTGGAGTGCAGGCAGCTCACCAGGAAGTCGTCCGTCTCCCAGTACGCCTCCAGAAGGGCGAGCAGGGTGGGGTTCTCGGCGATCTCCCGGCAGGCCAGTCCGCCTTCCCACGGCCAATGCAGCGTGTAGCGGTTGGGGTGCTGCAGGTGCCCGCAGCCGACGCGGATGTCGCCGCGCTCCTCGAGACCGATCTCATGGTCGCGCTCCCGCACGTGCTCCAGCAGCGGCATGAACGATGCGTGGATGCGCTCGATGGTGGGGATGGGGATGGCGTCCTCCATCACCGCGAATCCGTTGATGTACAATTCGTTGCGCAGTTGCATCACCCGGTCCACGGCGCGCTCCGTCAGGCGGCCGTGCGCTCGGGCAGGATGGTCGCCCGCTCGAACAACCTGCGGCCGCGCTCGGAGAGCTCTTCGAACTCGCGCGTCCCCACCCAGAACGGGCGGCTCATGAGCGAAGCGGCCGGGCGCAGCGTGTAGCAGATCACCAGCTCCGGGCGCGGGCCGTCGGAGCGGTTGGGGGTGCCGCGGTGCAGCGCGCGCGGGTCCTGCACCCACAGGGTGCCGCGCTTCATGTTGAGCCGTGTGCGGTGCGGGTAGGTGCCGCTCTCGAGGATGTCGTTGTAGTTGTCTTCCCGGCGAGGATCGGCCAGGAGCTGGGTCGACGGCAGGACCTCGAAGCTGCCGTTCTCGATGTTGGTGTCGACCAGCGGGAACTTGACGCCGAAGTGCGGCACCCGCTCCAGGGCCACATGCGGGGTCATGAGCTTGGCGTCGCGGTGCCAGTTCTGGTGGATCGACCCTGGATACGGGGTGTTGGAGTGCAGGCAGGTTACGAGGAAGTCGTCGGTCTCCCAGTACGCCTCCAGCAGCGCGAGCAGGGTGGGGTTCTCGGTGATCTCCGGACAGGCCAGTCCGCCCTCCCACGGCCACTGCATGGTGTAGCGGTTGGGGTGCTGCAGGCGGCCGCAGCCAACGCGGATGTCGCCGCGCTCGTCGTGGCCCAGCTCATGCTCCCGGTGCCGGACGTGCTCCAGCATCGGCAGGAACTCCGCGTGGATACGCTCGATGGTGGGGATGGGGATGGCGTCCTCCATCACCGCGAAACCGTTGATGTACAGCTCGTCGAGCAGTTGCGTGACTCTGTCCATGGCTCACTCCCGCGCGGAGGGTATCACGCGGGGTCGGTCGATGCGGGCGGCGGACGCTCCGTCGGTGAAGAGACGATTGGCGTGTGCCGCGGCAGAGGCCGGCGCAACTCCGGGTCTTCAGGCCGGTGCCTGCTTCGGCGCCGAAGCGGTCCGGGGGTCCGCCTCCGGCTCCGACGCCGGAGTTGGCGCGGCGTGCGCATGCGCGTCTGCCGGCCGACGAGCTGAACTGCCAAGTTCAGCGGAAGAGATCGGCTACGTCGACCTCGAATCCCGGCAACAGGGATGAGCGGGCGGTCTCGCCGACACCCCAGCGTCCGAGCAGCTCGTAGCTTTCCCCCTGTAGCACGAACACCTCGACCGTACGTGCCTGGGGGTCTGCGATCCAGTACTCGGAAACCTCGGCTTGTGCGTATTCGAGGAGCTTCTCGGTTCGGTCGGTGCGCCGGGTGCCGGGGGACGTCACTTCCATCACCAGATCGGGCGGCCCGAAGAACTGCTCGCCCATGCGATCCGCGTGCTCCGTCGCCATGAACAGCACGTCGGGCTCTCGCACCCTGTCTGCCGCAAGCCGTACGGGCAACGGCGCCACGTACACCTCGCCCACTTCCCGTTCGTCTACATGGGTACGGAGCCGCAGGTAGAGCTCCTGCACCGCGTTCTGGTGACTGCGTGTTGGATGAGGCGGCATCAGTATTTGTCCTTCCGCGAGCTCGACGAGTCGGTTGGTGTCGGGCAGGGAGAAGTAGTGCGCTTCGGTCCACGTGCTCTGCGGAGGAAACAACTCGGCAAGGACGGCGAACGGTGGCTCCGCCCGCGCCCGGGCCTGTGCCATCGGCGCGCTTCAGGCGGCCGCGCGTTCGGGCAGGATCGTCGCCCGCTCGAACAGCTTGCGGCCCCGCTCGGAGAGCTGCTCGAACTCGCGCTCGCCCACCCAGAGCGGGCGGGTCATGAGCGGGGCGGCCCAGCGCAGCGAATAGCAGATCACCAACTCCGGCCGTGGGGCATCGGACCGGTTGGGGGTGCCGCGGTGCAGCGCGCGCGGGTCCTGCACCCACAGGGTGCCGCGCTTCATGTTGATCCGCGTGCGGTGCGGGTAGGTGCCGCTCTCGACGATGTCGTTGTAGTCGCCTTCGAGGTGCGGGTCGGCCAGGAACTGCGTCGACGGCAGCACCTCGAAGCTGCCGTTCTCGACGGTGGTGTCGACCAGGGGGAACTTGACCCCGAAGTGGGGCACCCGCTCCATGGCCACGTGCGGGGCCATGAGCTTGATGTCGCGGTGCCAGTTCTGGTGGATCGACCCTGGATACGGGGTGTTGGAGTGCAGGCAGGTGACCAGGAAGTCGTCGGTCTCCCAGTAGGCCTCCAGCAGCGCCAGCAGGGTGGGGTTCTCGGCGATCTCGGGACAGGCCAGCCCGCCCTCCCACGGCCACTGCATGGTGACGCGGGCGGGGTGCTGCAGGCGGCCGCAGCCGACGCGGATGTCGCCCCGCTCGTCGTGGCCGAGCTCATGCTCGCGGTGCCGGACGTGCTCCAGCATCGGCAGGAACGAGGCGTGGATGCGCTCGATGGTGGGGATGGGGATGGCGTCCTCCATCACCGCGAATCCGTTGATGTACAGCTCGTTGAGCAGCTGCGTGACTCTGTCCATGGCTCACCCCCGCGCGGAGGGTATCACGCCGGCGCGGTATCATCCCCGATCATGCACGTGGTGCTGATCGGCTACCGGGCTGCCGGCAAGACCACCGCCGGCCGGCTGGCGGCCGAGCGGCTCGGATGGGAGTACCTGGACGTCGACCGCGGTATCGAGGCGCGCTGCCGGCTCACCCTCACGGAGATCTTCCAGCGCCACGGCGAGCCCTACTACCGCGACGTGGAGAGCTCGGTGGTGGCCGAGCTGTGCGCCCGCGACGATGCCGTGGTCACGTTTGGCGGCGGCACCCTCATGCGCCCCGTCAACCAGGAGCACGCCCGCCGCGACGGCTTGCTGGTCTATCTGGAGGCGGACGCCGAGGAGCTGTGGCGGCGGATCGAGGCGGATCCGGCCAGCGCCGCCACCCGCCCGAACCTGGCCGGCGGTGGCCTGCAGGAGGTGGTGACCATGCTGGCGCGGCGGGCGCCGGTCTACCGCGCCAACGCCGACCTCACCCTGGACGCCACCCTGCCGCCGGCTGAGCTAGCCGACCGCATCGTCGCCGCCGTGCGGGACCGGCAGCGCGCCGGGCGGCGCTGAGGCGGACTCGCCTAGACCAGATGGGCCTCGTAGGCTTCGACCTCGGCGAAGCGGGTGGTGCCCCGCAGCAGCCGGCCCAGGCGAGGCACGCCGCCGTTGTAGACCTCCACGGCATCGGCGTCGGCGAAGCGCAGGAACAGGATGCGGCGGTGCGTGGCGGAGCGGTTGCCCTCCGACTTGTGCAGCATCCAGCAGTGGAAGCAGATCGCCTCGCCCGCCTTCATCGGCACGGGCACGGCGCGGCTGTCGTCCGGCTCCAGCTTGATGGGCAGCAGCGCCGCCTTCTCCTCAGGATCCTGCGGGTCGGCCTGGCCCTGGCGGTGGCTGCCGGGGATGAGCCACAGGCAGCCGTTTTCCACCGCCGCGTCGTCGAGCGCGGTCAAACAGGTCATCGCGGTGTACGGGTCCAGCTCTCCGTAGGCGTTGTCCTGATGCCAGTGGAACGGCATGGTGTTGCCGCGCATCTTGAAGGTGAGCTGTGAGGTGGCGCCCTTCAGGTTGGGGCCGATGATCTGACCGGCCAGGTCCACCAGCGGACCGTGGAAGTAGTAGCGCCGGACCGTCTCCGAGCGGTGGTGGATGTCGCTCAGCAGCGAGTTCTTCAGCCACGTGGCGTCCGGGTCGAACGGGCCCTTCTCGGCCTCCCAGGCGGACATCGCCTCGTGGCGCATGCGTGCCAGCCCCTCATCGGTCAGCGTGCGCCCCAGCCGCACGAACCCCTCCCGGTTGAAGGTGTCGATCTCCTGTTCCGAGAGCGTTCGGTAGTTGAACAGGTCGGGATGCCGCTCAGGAGTCAGCGTGGCCATGCATTCGTTCCTCCGCGGCGCGCAGTATACCCTCCGCCGCTATGGATACCGTCGAGATCGGGATCGAGTCGCCGCGGGAGCTCGCCGGGCAGCACATCACCGGCGAGCGGGTGCCGGTGGGCGTGCCGGCCGACTACAAGCCGTGCATCGCGCGGCTGCCGGACGGCCGGCTGCTGCTGGTCACGTTCGCTCCGTACCAGCTCGAAGAAGGCAAGAAGCGGGAGGAGATCCTGCTGTTCCGGTCGGAGGACGGCGGCGCCACCTGGAGCGACGCGGAGAATCTGACCACCGGCCACGGTCTGGTCGGCCGCGAGCCGTATCTCACGGTGCTGCGCGACGGCACGGTGCTGATGACCGTACATTTCCTGTCGCGCGACGTGCGCAACTCCAGCGGCTACAACCGCAGCTTCGTGCACCGCTCGACCGACGGCGGGCGGACCTGGAGCACCACCGTCGCCGAGCCGGACTTCGTGGCGCCCGGCGGGATGAGCTGCACGACCCGCACCGTGCTGGAGCTCGACGACGGATCGCTTCTGCTGGGTGTCGGCTCGACCGGCGCGCCGTTTCTCTGGCGCAGCCGCGACGGCGGCGCGAGCTGGCCCGATCGGCAGCCGACGGGGATCGAGGAGCTCCGCGACGACTACCCGTACCCGTTCCTGGGCGAGGCCGTGTGGTGGCAGGCGCCCTCGGGCCGCATCCTGGTCCTGGCGCGCGTCGACTCCCCGCTGGCCGGCCGCTTCGCGGTGGAGATCGACGACCCGGAGTTCGGCCGCTCCGACAACGTGGACCGGCTGATCCTCTACGGCTCGGACGACCGGGGACGCTCGTTCCAGCCGCTGGAGGCGTTCGGCCGGCCCGGCGAGATGTATCCGGCGATCCTGCGGCTCGCCGACGGCCGGCTTCTGCTCACCTTCACCGTGCGGGCGCTGCACTGGCCGCTGGGTGTGCGCGCCGTGGTGGGGCGCGAGACGGCCGACGGCTTCGCGTTCGACCTGGCCCGCGACCGGCTCATGCTGGACGTGCGGACGGCGCCGGGCGTCTACTCCGGCGGCGGCTTCGGCCGCACGGTGCAGTTGGACGACGGCATGCTGGTCACCAGCTACTCATGGCGCGATGCCCAGTTCGTCGTGCACAGCGAGGTCGTCCGCTGGCGGCTGCCGCCCGCCGGCTGAGCCGAGCGGTCAGGCGAGCAGGTCGTCGAGCACCTCGCCCAGGACGCCCACCGCCTCCTGCAGCGCGTCGGCGTCGATCACCAGCGGCGGCGCCACCTTGTAGAAGCCGCGGCCGGTGACGAAGCTCATCACGCCGCGCCGCACGCACTCCATGGCGACCTCGTCGGCAAGCTCGATCGCCGGCTCGCCGCTTGCGGGGTCGCGGAGATGGATGGCCTGCCACAGCCCGCGGCCGTCGATGCGCCCGATGCGGTCGCGGTGCCGGCCGCCGTGGCGGTCGCCGATCAGCCGCAGCCACGCCGCCAGCCGCTCGCCCAGCTCGGCAGACCGCCGCACCAAGTCCTCGTCCTCGAACACGTCCAGGTTGGCCAGCGCGGCGGCCATGCAGACCGGGTTGCCGCCGTGCGTGCTGGACATCTCGCCCGGCGGGGCCAGGTCCAGCACGTGCGCGCGCCCCTTGACCAGCGACACCGGCAAGCTGGAGCTCACCCCCTTGCCCATGGCGATCAGATCCGGCGTGATGCCGTAGTGCTCAAAGGCGAACAGCCGCCCCGTGCGCCCCCAGCCGACCTGGATCTCGTCGACCGCCACCAGCACGGAGTGCTCATCAGCCCACGCCATCAGGTCGTCGATGTAGGCCTGGGGATAGAGGGTGGTGGTGACGCTCGGGATCGACTCGAAGATGATGCCGGCGGTCTTGGCGGGGTCCACCCCTTGGTCGGCCAGATCGGCGGCGAATCCGCGCGATTGGGGGCTTCCCGGCAGGGGTAGCTGGGTCTGGAACACCCGCTCGCGGCGGATCGCGTCGATCGTGCCCGGCGTGCCGCCCGCGAACCGTGCCCCCAGGGTGCGCCCGAAGAAGGTGTCGCTGAACGACAGGATGCCGATCTTGTCGGGCGAGATCGACAGCCCGTGCCTGCGCATCAGGGTCAGCGTGCACTCGTTGGCCTCGGTTCCCGAGCAGAACGCGATCGCCTTGTCGAGCTCGCGCGGCGGCAGGCCGGCGATCCGTTCGATCAGGCGGGCCCGGACGTGCGAGGGGAACGCGTAGGTGAACAGCAGCTCCGCGTCGAGCTGCTCGCGGACGGCGCGGATGATGCGCGGGTGGCCGTGGCCGGCATTGGCCGCCGCGGCGCCGCTGGTCAGGTCGATCCAGCGGTTGCCGTACGGGTCCTCGACCTGGAAGCCCTGCGCCCGATGCCAGATGACCGGCGGCAGCCCGGCCATCGACTGGGGCTCCACCGCGCGCAGACGCTCGATGGCGGGGAGCGACTCGGGAACGGGGATCGGGGTCGCGATCCGCCGGAATCGGGTGTCGACCGGATCGGTGGGAATCGGCGTCAGCTCGCTTACCTGCATTGCCATGGTCGTCCTCGGGTATCGGTCGTGGGAGTCTGTCGGATCGGCGCGCAATTTGACAGCGCGCCCGGCCGCTTCGATCATCTGGCACTGAGATGCTGCGCGAGTGGGTGACCGAGGGGTTCGAGGCCTTCCGCGCAGGCACGTTCGGCTCCGGCGGGCACAACCTGTACGTGTCGCGCGCGGGCGTGCTGCAGCGCATCCACCAGTTCGACGTGGACGGGGACGGCCACCTGGACCTGCTGTTCTGCAACAGCCAGGACCACTGGGAGCGGCCGCCCGCCTACGTATTCGACGGCCGTGACGGCTATGCCCGCGGCGAGCTGCCGGCCGAGGGGGCCATGGGAGGCGCGATCGCCGACCTGAACGGCGACGGCACCGACGATCTGGTGGTCGCCAACCACTACAACGGCATGAACTCCAGCGGCGTGAATTCTTCGATCTACTACGGATCGCCGGCCGGCTGGGGCCTGCGCCGGCAACAGATGCTGCCCACGCCGTGGGCGCTGTCGGTGGCGGCCGGCGACTTCGACGGCGACGGCCGCGTCGATCTGGCGTTCGCGTGCACGACCGAGCACGGGGCCCAGCGCGTGCGCGTCTTCTATCAGACCGATCTGGGCTTCGAGCCGAAGCGGTTCACGGACACCGGCATCGGCGCCATACAGCTCTGCGCCGCCGACCTGGACGGGGACGGCCGTGACGACCTGGTGGTACTGGACGGCCGGGGCGGCGCGGCGATCTTCTGGGGCGGGGCCGGCGGGCTGTCGTGCGAGGAGCGCACGGAGGTTCCGGGCGTCGCGGCCGGGCAGGGCTGGGCGGGTGCCGCCACGGGCGAGTACGTACGGGACGCGCCGCCCGGCGTGCGGGTGGTGGAGCTGCCGGAGCGGCACGTGGCGATCCCCGATGCCGCCGGGGTGCGGTTGATCGCGCTGTGCGGCCGGCGGGTCGAGGAGCGGGCGCTGCTGCCGTGCGCCGGCGCGCAGGCAGCCGCCGCGGCCGATCTGGACGGCGACGGTGTCGTCGACGTGGTCGTGGCCTGCAAGGGCGGCAACGGGCGGGAGGCGTCGCTGGTGTTCTGGGGCCGCACCGGCGGCGGTTTCGAGCCGGAGCCGACCGTGCTGGAGAGCAACGGGGCGTGCGACGTCACGATCGCCGATTTGGATGGCGACGGGCGGGCCGAGGTGGTGCTCTGCCAGCACAAGAGCGCCGCCTCCTTCACGACCGAGTCGCTCGTGTACGCGGCGGGGCCGGACCGGCGCTTCGGTCCCGCGCGGCGCCTGGTCAGCCACGACGCCCGCCGTGCCCTGACGGGGCGTCCCGACGGCGGGCACCCTCGCCTGGTCCTGATCAACCACTTCGCGCGCACCAGCCGGGACGACGTGCCGATCTACGTGTACCGGGGCGGGGACGGAGGCTATGCGCCCGAGCGGCGGCTGGAGGTCGTGGCGTCCGGGGCGGTCGACGCGGTGAGCTGCGACCTGTTCGACCGCGGCACCGCGGACTTGGTGATCTGCAACGCCTCCGAGTATTCGAAGGCGAACGATGACACGGGCTCCTTCATCCTGCGCCGCGGGCGGCGCGGCTTCGCGGCCGAGCCGGACGTGCGCCTGGCCACCACGCATGCGCACGGCATGGTGTGCGCGGACCTGGACCGCGACGGCTACCTGGACCTGGTGTTCGGCGGCTTCGGCGAGCCGGACCTGCTGTTCTTCCACGGCGGGCCGGACGGCTTCGACGCCGCCAACCCGCGCCGGTTGCCTATGGAGCTGGACGGCGTGCTCTACGACGACCCGCGCTTCCTGTGCGCGGCCGATCTTGACGGCGACGGCTGGCTGGACATCGTCGTGCCGCAGATCTCCGCCGACCGGAGCTTCATCCTGTGGGGCGGCCCGGAGGGCTACTCGATGGAGCGCTGCCGGCCGCTCAGCGTCTTCCACGCAGTCGCCGCCCGCGCGGCCGACCTGGACGGGGACGGCCGGCTGGACCTGGTGGTGGCCGGGCATACGCAGAGCGAGATCGGTCCCGACGACGTGTTTCTGTACATCTACTGGAACGGACCGGACGGGCTGCGCGAGGACCGCCGCACGCTGCTGCCGGTGAGCGCCGCCAACTCGGTGTCGATCGCGGATTTCGACAACGACGGCCTGCTCGACATCTTCGTCTCCTCGTATACCACGCCGCGCGAGCGCGACCTGGATTCCTATATCTACTGGAACCGTCCGGGCCGCGGCTTCGCCCCGGACGATTGCACGCGGCTGTTCACGCACTCCGCCTCCGGATCGCTGGCGGCGGACCTGAACGGCAACGGCTGGACCGACCTGGTGGTGGCCAACCACAAGGTGTGGGGGGACCACCGCGGCTACTCGGAGATCTGGTGGAACGGGCCCGACGGGTTCGACCGCCGTAAGACCACGCGGCTGCCGACCATGGGGCCGCACGGCATGCGCTCGGTCGAGCCCGGCGATCAGCACGACCGGGGACCGGAGGAGCGCTACACCTCTCCGGCGCGCCGGTTGGCCGACGGGGCGCGCGTGATCGACCTGAGCTGGGATGCGGAGGTGCCGGCTGACACCTGGGTACGCGGCCGGGTGCGGGCCGGCGCTAGCGAGGCTGCCATTCGGTCGGCCGCGTGGTCGCCCTGGGCGGGCTGCGGCGAGAGGCTGGCGAGCGCCGCAGGGCCGTGGGTTGACGGCGGACCGTGGGTTGACGGCGGACCGTGGGTTGACGGCGGACCGTGGGTGCAGTATCAGCTCGCGCTCGGCGCCGTGCTCGGCAAGACCACAGCGCGCGTGCGCCGCGTCATGCTCCGCTATGATGTCCCGATAGAGGCCTGACGATGGGCATGACGTATATCGACGGCGTTGTACGCGGGCCGGAGGGAAGAGAGGAGACGGTCCGTTTTCTGGTCGATAGCGGCGCGGGGTATTCGTTGCTGCCCCGACCGGTGTGGAAGGCTATCGGGCTCGAACCGATCCGGGAGCAACTCTTCAATCTGGCGGACGGCACGCAGATTACGCGGAACGTCTCGGAGTGCTATCTGATGCTGCCCGAATGTGGCGCATCTCACGCGACGGTAATTCTCGGCGAAGTCGGTGACGATCAACCCCTGCTCGGCGTAATCACGTTGGAGAACCTGGGATTGGTCCTCAATCCGTTCAATCGAACGCTACAACCGATGCGGATGATGTTGTAGTAGCGGCGGAGATAAAGAAACCGACAGCAACGCTTCGCGTCGTCAAGCGTCGTCGCGAACGGACGGACCATAACGGCTTACCGGTCGGGGATGCTGACATGCACGCCCGTCATGGCCGCGCCGTTCCTGGCGTCCAGCGCGAAGACCAGCGTGTTGTCGCCCTCGCGCCAGTGCACCAGGGTGCGGTACTCCTCGGGCGTCGCCGGATGGCCGGGAGCGGCGCGCCCGGAGTCCGGGCGGTAGTCGGCCTCCCGGCCGTTCACCCACAGTTTGACCGGACCGTGCGCGCCGTACATGAGGCGGGCGCGCTCGGTGCGCGGCATCCGCGCCGTGACCCGCAGGTAGACGATGCCCGAACCGCCGCGATGGACGCCGTCCGCGCTGGCCCACGCGCTGCCGCCACGCGGCTGCAGCGGTTGCGAGATCTCGCAATCGGGCAGCAGATCCGCGCGGGCGAGGTCGGCGAGCCCGGGCTGCAGGGAGCTGACGTGCCAGTCGCTCAGGGTGCACACCGGGTCGTCGGACGACCGGGCGAGCTCCTGCTGCAAGCGCTCGCCGCACGCCGGGTCGAGCAGATCGGAATCCGCCTCGATGCGCGCCAGCGCCTCGGCCAGCGGGCGCGTGCGGGCGCCGCCGGGGTCGGCCTCGATCCGGGCGCGGGCGCGCTGACAGTGCTCGACGAACGCCGGCCGTGCCCGGCTGAGCCGCACCAGCAGGGGGCGGCGCCGTTCGGCGCCGCCCGCGTTCTGGAATGCGCGGTAGAGCTGGGCGTGGCGGCCGATCTCGGCGCGCAGTCGCTGCTCGCAGGTGGGCGCGAAGCACTGCGGTCGCGTGGGATCGACGTGCTCGACCGGCAGCCACGAACGGTAGCGGGTGCCGCCCTCGCCGGCGCTGGCGAAGTCGCACAGGCGCACGCGCCGGCCGTCGCCGGCGGTGAGCTCCAACAGCAGCGCGGGTGGCAGCCAGCCCGGCGCCGGCGCCGGCCGGCAGTCCAGCCGGCGGGCGTCGAGGGCCGGCAGCTCGTCCGGTTCGATGTCGTTGTGGCGCCCGTCGAAGCCCAGCAGGATCGGCCCGCGGTAGAGCGAGGTCAGGCCGGCGCGGGCGTTGTGCCCGGACCAGCAGTGCACGGCCAGGTCCAGATCGATCGCCACGGTGTCGCCGTCCTGCCACTCTCGCTGCAGGGGCAGGTAGGAGCCGGGGAGGATGGCCCCGCCGGAGACGGTGTCGCCGTTGACCGTCACCCGCGTGTCCGCCGACCAGCGCGGGATGCGGAGCTTCAGGCAGAATGCCGCCGGTGCGCTCGGAGCGACGCGCAGTTCGACGCGGCCGCCGCGCGGATAGTCGGTGATCTGGCGCAGGGTGACCCTGACGCCTCCATCGAGCGGCGCGGTGATCTCCGACGGGCCGTACCAGTTGAGGACCAGGCCGTCCTCGTCGCGCATCAGCGCCCAGTCCGACACCATGCCGAGTCCGCGCGCGCCGTTGACCGAGCAGCAGTTCAGCTCCGGCGATCCGGGGCGGCTCTGCCAGGAGTTGATCGCATGTGCCGCAAGGCGCGTGCCGTCGTCGGGAGTGTCGTAGGTGACCCAGCGGCCGGAGACGGAGTGGTAGGCCAGCACCGCGTTCAGCGTGCTGAGCTCGAGCTCGTCGGCGACGCGAGGGTCGCCGGTCAGGCGCAGCATCTCAACGCTGAGCGCGATCCAGGCGACCGTGCAGCAGGTCTCGACCGCGCCCTGCGCGTACGGATCGCCGCTGGCCTGCTCGACTGAGCCGAACGCGCCGCTGTTGCGCCGGTCGGCGGCGGCGACGCTCCGCCAGATCCGCTCGAAGGCGTCCCGGTACGCTGGGGAGCCGGTGATGGCGGCGAGCTCGGCCAGGGCCATGATCGGGTGCAGGCTTTCCCACCGCGCCGAGGGCAACTCGAAGAACTCGCGGCCGGCCAGCGTTCCCTCCAGGTAGTCGCCGGCCAGCGGCGCACCGTCGTCACCGCGCGCGCCGAACTCGGCGACGAGCTGCTCGGCGAGCCGCAGGTAGCGCGCCTCGCCGGTCGTGCGGTAGAGGAGGGCGAGCGAGTGGGCCGGCGCCAGATTGACCTGCGGCCACCCGGTATCCACCAGACGCGGGGAGACCTGGCCCAGGTACCGCCTGCACAACAGGTCGCCCATGCGCCGCGCCGCCCGCAGCGCGGCGTCATCGCCTGAGTCTTCGTGCCAGAGCAGCAGCCCCAGCATCAGGTGGTAGTGGCCCCAGGCGTCCCAGGTGTCGCCGCCGTCCCGCGGGGTCCACAGCGGCGCGCCGAGCATGCTGTTGGGGGCGCGGTTGGTCAGGCCGCACTCGCTGGGCCATGGCCCCAGGTAGCCGTCCTCTCCCTGGCAGGAGACGAGCGCGCGCACGACGTCCGCTATGGTCCGCCGCAGCTCCGCATCGCCGGTCAGCCGCAGCACCTGCACCGCTCCCGTCAGATACTTCCCGGCGTACTCGCCGGCGAACATCACCAGGTCGCGCAGCGGCCGCCGGTCGCGGTCGCGGAACATCTCGACCAGCGCCGGGTTGGAGCGCGGCGCCGGCTTCAGCCACTGCTCGGTTACGCTGCCCAGGTAGTCGCCGAGCACCCCGCCCATTCGGTACGCGGCGCCTGCGACGCGATCGCAGCGGTGAGCGGCCATGGCCAGAACTACAGCTTCGTGTCGCCCACCTCGGCTATTCAATGCCGGATCCACTCGATGGTCGCCAGTCCCATGTCATGCGATTTCCTGGCATTGCAACACGCCGTGTAGCATGATCTATTCCCGTATTGAGAATCGCGCACAACGAGGCCGTAGACGTGGATCTCGTCGACTATCACTAGGAGGAGCCAACATGCCCATGTACAACCCGACCCATCCGGGGGAGAGCATTCGCGAGGCTATTCTGGCCTCTGAGTGGACGGTGACCGAGGCTGCCAAGCGGCTCGGTGTGGCGCGCAACACGCTCTCGCGGCTGGTGAATGGCCATATCGGCATTTCGCCCGCGATGGCATTGGCGTTGGAGCGAATCGGTTGGAGCAACGCCGACTTCTGGATGCGCCGGCAGGCCGGCTACGATCTGGCCCAAGCGCGGCGCGCCCGGGACGCAGCAGCGTAGCGGCGACACAACTTCCCGCGCCGTCAACCGGTCCCCACCTACCGCGGCGTGTCTCCCACCTCGGCTATCCATTGCCGGGTCCACTCGACGGCCGGAAGCCCCATGTCACAGATGCAGCTCGCCAGGAAGACCATCCCCTCGATGCGGCCCTGCCGGAGCCACTCCAGGCCCTGCACGCACTGCTGCTCCATGAGGTCGAGCGGCATCGGCTGCCGGTCGCCGTAATCCCACAGGTAGCAGCCCAGCACCTTGCGGGAGGCGGGCGCCAGATCCTCCAGCCGCCCGAAGCTCTCCTCCTGCGCGGGCAGGTCGCGGGCGTTCCAGGTCCAGAAGTTGATGACGTCGCAGTGATCGAGATGCTCCTTCACCGGCCGCCGCAACTGGTGCTGGTAGAGGACGACCCACAGGTCCAGCGGGCGGTCGCCGGAGCGGAGGCGTTCGCAGAGGCCGCGCAACTCGTCCGGGGTGTGGACGGCCAGCTCCGGTCCGCGCTTGTCGTTCTCGTCGTAGAAGAAGTCGTCCATCATCGCCCCGCAGATATTCGGGTTTCCCCGCGCCAGATCGACCACGCGCTGCACCTCTTCCGGGTCGGTGACGCCGGCCTCGTGCACGCAACTCCACACGACGCGCCGCAGCGGCCGGAATGCCAGCGCGTACTGGTCGTAGGGCGGGAGCGGCAGGGGCGTGCCGGACGGGTCCCGGTAGCGGACCATGATCAGGTTGGGGACGCCGAGATAGTAGGCCCCTTCGGCCGGGGTCATGCGTGAGGTCCACTGCAAGCCGCCGCCGTGGTTGTGGCTGCCGGCCTCGTGACCCCATATCCAGAACCGGTCCCGTACCGTCGCCGCGCTCATCGTCTCACCCCTCTCCTTGTCCGTGGCGCGGCCGCAGTGTTGCACCGGCGCCGGAAACGTGGCAAGGTCTTGCAGCGTCGCTCTTCCGGACCCGAGCGTTGCGGCAGGGTGCCGGCACATCACATGCAGAGACTCTCTTCCGCCTTGGCCGCGGGCATACCCACAGGCCGGGCGGACAGCTTCCTGAACAACCTCAAGGCGGACCGCTACCTCTATGTGCTGGTGGCGCCGGCGGTGGTGGTCGTCGTCCTGTTCAACTACCTGCCGATGATCGGCGTGGTGATGGCGTTCCAGGACTACTCGCCCGTCCGCGGTTTCCTGCGGAGCCCCTGGGTCGGACTGGAAAACTTCGTCGACTTCTTCTCCGCCCCCTCGGCCGTCAGGGTCATCCGCAATTCCGTACTCCTGAGTCTCTATCAACTGCTCTGGAGCTTCCCTGTCCCGATCCTGTTCGCCCTGGTCCTCAACGAGGTGCTCAACCGCTCCTACAAGAAGCTCGTGCAGACGGTGAGCATGCTGCCGTACTTCATGTCCAACGCGATCGTGATAAGCATGGCGATGCTGCTGCTGACACCCGACGAAAACGGAGCGGTAAATGCGGTCCGCGCGCTGCTGTTCGGCGCGGAGCCGGAGTACTTCATGATCGATCGGAACTGGTTCCGCCCGATTTACATCACCACGCAAATCTGGCAGACGACCGGCTTTGTGGCCGTCTTCTACATCGCCACGATCGCCGGCATCAATCCCGAGCTGTACGAGGCGGCGACGATCGACGGGGCCGGCAGGCTCGGCTGCATGAGGCACGTCACGTTGCCGTCGCTGGTGCCGGCGATCGCCGTGCTTCTGATCTTCAACGTGGGGTCGCTGATGAACGGCACCAGCACGGAAAAGGTGCTGCTGCTGCAGAACCCTCTGACGTACCAAGTGTCGATGACGATCGAGACCTATACCTACCGGCGCGGCCTGGGGATCGACGGCGGGATACCCCAGTACAGCTACGGCGCCGCGGTGGGCCTCTGGCAGACCGTCGTGAACGTGCTGCTGCTGGTGGGCGCCAACGCCGCGTCGGGCCGGTTCTTCGGCCGCAGGATCTTCTGATGACGGCCATCGACGGGACGCGAGGACGCCGGAGACGGTGCGGGCGTGGCTGAAGCGGCGGTCGTCTCGTCCTCCACCAGCCGGCCGGGGAGGCGCGGCGTATTCGGCATCGCGCTCAACGCAATCCTGTTGCTGCTGGTGTATATCACGGCGTACCCGTTCCTGATGATCGTGTTCAGTTCGATCAGCGACCCACAGGAGATACTCCGCAACCCGCTCTTCCTGTATCCGCGTTCCGTTACCCTGGCGACGTACAAGGCCGTCGTCCAGTACGACGAGGTGGTGCGAGGTTTCAGGAACTCGATCGTCTACACGGTGGCCTACACGGTTCTGCTGCTGGGCGTCACCACCACCGCCGGATACGCGCTGTCGCGGCGGCGGTTCAAGGCGCGGAGGGTCCTGCTGATCCTGTTCTTGCTTCCCTGGTTCTTCTCCGGCGGCATCATTCCCACGTACATCGTCGTGAGGAAGATGGGACTGCTCGACACGATGTGGGCATTCATATTCCCGGGCATGATCAGCTTCTTCTATCTGATCATGCTGCGGACGTCGATGGAGCAGCTTGCCGAAGAGCTGATCGAGTCGGCGGTCATCGACGGCGCCAACGACGTGCAGATCTTCGTCAGCGTGGTGGTCCCTTTGTCGAAGGCGATCATAGCGACCGTGGCGCTGTGGGCCGCGGTCCACCAGTGGAACCACTACTTCGGCCCGGTCATGTATCTCTCCGACGTCAAGAAGTATCCCCTGCAGGTGGTGCTGCGCAACCTGATCGCCACCACTCAGCTCCAGGAGATGTCCGAGACACAGGCCGCGATGATGGAGACGGTGGAGGACATGCGGCGCCTGCGCGCGCGCCTGAAGACGGAGTCGCTGAAGGCGGCGGTGATCGCGATCTCGGCCCTGCCGATGCTGATAGCGTACCCGTTCATCCAGCGGTACTTCGTCAAGGGGGCGATGATCGGGGCGATCAAGGGATGATGATGAAACGAGAACGAGGGAGGTCGAGGCTGCCTATGGGAATCTGAGGATCGTCGTTCTCAGCGATTTGGGGGCCGCCGGGCCGTGAGCCGCGGGCGGCCGATTCACCACTATCACCGACGCGACTCCCGACAGACGAACGGGAGCGAGATCGAACAAGGAGAGAACTATGCGAAAGAGTCGAGTATTCATCGCCGCGCTGACCATGCTTGCCGTGACGTTCGGTGCATGGGCGGCGGGCCAGGAAGAGGGGGCGATGGCCGAAGGGCCCGTGCCGGTGTCCGTCTTCGTCGTCCAGCACCCGGACGACCTCTTTTCCAACGACGACAACTGGACGCAGGCCGTCAACGAGATGCTGGGCATCGTCATCGACTGGATCCCGGCCCCGCAGGACGTCCGTGACGAGCGCATCGCGACGATGATGGCGAGCGGCGACCTGCCGGACGTCGTCAACATCTTCGAGCCGTCGCTGGCCAACATCTACGGCGCGGAAGGCGCGTTCCTGAAGATGGATCCGCTCATCGAGCAGTACGGCCCCGACATGACCGAGCTGCTCGACAAGTCGCTCACCGCGGCCTACCGAGATGCCGCGGGCGACCTGTACGGCGCCATCGGCATGCACTACGGCGGGGGGGCGCCCGGCTGCGGCCAGTCGCTCAACTACCGGACCGACACCATGGCGGAACTGGGGCTCGAAGAGCCGGATACCGCCGATGGCTGGATGGACGCGTGGCGCGCTTTCAAGGCCCAGAACGAGGGCCCCGGCGTCGCCCTGAGCGGCAGGTCGAGCTATCGAACGCTCATGCAGGCGTTCACCTCGGCGTTCGGACTGACCACCAAGAACGGCAGCCTGCGCGAGCTGGTCACCTACACGGACCTGGAGAACTTCACGGAGTTCGAGTTTCTGCCGACCACCGACGAGTACCGCGACCTACTGATGTTCGCGCACCAGATCTATGCGGAAGGGCTGACCAACGTCGACATCTTCACGCGCGACCACTCGCAATGGTGGCCGGACGTGGTCGCCGGCCACGACTTCAGTTGGGCCGACTGCTTCTCGCGCAGCTCGTACGCCCGCATCAACGCGGCCGAGGGCGGCGTGACGATCGCCGTGGAGGGAGCCACCACGCCGATGGACGCCAACGGCAACCGCACCTGGTACAAGACGACGCCGCTGATGGTCAAGCAGCAGACCTACTCGATCGCCGCGGACTCCAAGGTGGTTCCGGCCGCCATGAAGTTCCTGAACTTCTGGTTCAGCAAGCCGGGCGTCGCGACCCGAACCTTCGGTCTGGAGTGCCCGGACGCCGCGGCCTGCAAGCAGGCGGTGGAAGACGGCAAGAAGGCGCTGGAAGCCGGGGAGGAGGTTCCCCTGTCGCCGGGCAACTGGTGGCGTGAGGGCGGCGAGTACTTCGTGGTCCTCGACGAGCAGATCGCCAAGGTCTGGACGGAGGTGGATCAGGGCAAGCCCAACTATCTGCCGACCAAGGTCTTTCGGGACTACGCCGATGTCTGGAAGGCGGTCTCTCCCAGTTGGTGGGAGACGCACGATGCCGTCGAGAAGAACTGGCCGTACGTCATGGTGCTGCCGCTGTTCAACATCCGCGACACGGACGCCAGCGAGGAAGCCGCCAACCTGCGGGTCGAGCTGGACCTGTACAAGGAGGAATGGAGCACCAAGTTCATCATCGGTGACGCTTCGTTCGACCAGTGGGACGAATACGTGGCCGGTTACGAGGCGCTGGGCGCCGACCGGTACGTGGAGATCCAGCAGAACGCCCTCGACGGTTTCCTGGCGATGGTCGGAAACTGAGCGGCTGACGTCGCTTTCGTGAACCGGACCTGACGAGGGTCCTATGATCCACAGGGGAGGATTCGTCCTCCCTTGTGGATTTTTTTGCGGATTGGGCAGTGTCCCGGGTTTTTGTCGTGCGCTTGCTATCCCGTGTCGAGGGGCGTGATGATGTCGCCCAGAATCGCTATTCGGCCACGATCGATGCCGAACAGGCTCTGCGGCCGGGTGCGATATGGTACCAAGCGCGAGATCGGAATCCCGTTCTTGGTTATGACGACTTCGTCGCCGGTCTCCGCGATCCGACTTATGAGCTGCAGGCACTTTGCCTTGAACTCGGAATCCTTGATGACGATAGGTGCGCTGGCGTCTGCGTCGGCATGTATCCCTCGTACTCCCGCGGTAACTCAAAGGTACGCTCTTCGTCTATGAAGAATACGGCGAACCTGGATCGTAGTAGGTTCGCATGGCCCTCAGGATGCGCTGCACGGTTGCCCTCTCAAGTCCGCGCAGGTCCTTTGCAGCCTGACGCGAGTAGACGACGATCCGTGTCACACCCCGAACTCGTGCTCGAGATCCTCCTGAGTCACGACGTTTCCGGTTCTGAAGTCTTCATCCGTTTCCCGGAATGCAGCAATGTCTTCCGTGGCGGTATCTTCGTCGTCGGTTGGCGCGTCAGCGAGAGAACGCGCCACCGGGTCGTCGAGGTAGCGAAGGAACTGCAGGTACCTCTTGATCGCGGGTAGCTCGTCCTCGTGCATGCCGTCGATGAGATCCTTGAGTTCCTGCCTGCTGACGCTGTTCTGTGGTGTCCTCAATGTGCGCCCTCGGATGTGCCGTCGCTCCCAGCCCCAGCGTCAACGACACACGCGCGGGCTGTCAATCGAGGGTCGATCGTGCGCTTCGAGCGTTCGGCTGCGGGATACAGCGGGCGCCTCAGTATGCCGATCACCTGAACGTGGGCGTGCACGGGCCGGTGCTGGAGCGGGCTGAGAACGCGTCGTTGGATCTCCGGGGCGTAATCCGGGAGTACGTCGATGCAGTGATCGACAACTGGGTGATCCCGCTTCCCGACACCAACCCCGCGATCATGGAAATGTTCGAGATCCGCGACGCCGAGCCGTACCGCGCCTACCTACCGTGGTCGGGCGAGTTCGCCGGCAAGTATCTGACCGGCGCCGTTCAGCTCTGGCGGCTGACCGGATCGGCGCCGCTGCGCGAACGGATCGCCGGGTTCGTTGCCCGCCTGGCCGCGCTGCAGGATCCGGCGGACGGCTATCTGGGGCCGTACCCGAAGGCCGAACGGCTGGCGCTCTGGGACTCGACCACGAACGAGTGGACCTGGGACCTGTGGAACCACTACCACCTCATGCTCGGCCTGCTCCTCTGGTTCGAGGACAGCGGCGACCGGCGGGCGTTCGCCTGTGCGCGCGCCATCGCCGACCTGGTCTGCGCCAGGTTCCTGGAGACCGGAACCGCGATCGTGGATCTGTCCTACAAGTACAGCACGGAGATGAACCAGGCCGTGCTGCACGGACTGGCCGTCCTCTACCGGATGACCGGTACCGAGGTCTACCTGCGCATGGCAGAGGAGATCGTCCACGAGTTCCGGCTGCGCGACCGCGACGGCGAGCCGGCCGGCGACTACGTGCGCCAGGCGCTCGCCGGCACGGAGTTCCATCGGACCCCGCGCCCGCGCTGGGAGAGCCTGCACGCGCTCATGGGGCTGGCCGAGCTCTCATCGATCACCGGCAATCCGGATTACCGGACCACGGTGGAGCGGTTCTGGTGGAGCATCGTGGAGCACGACCGCCACAACAACGGGGGCTTTTCCTCGGGCGAGGGGGCGGTCGGCAACCCCTATCATCGCGGGTCGATCGAGACGTGCTGCACCGTCGCCTGGATCGCGTACAGCGCGGAGATGCTGCGCCTGACCGGCAGCTCGATCGTCGCCGACGAGATCGAGCTCTCCACGCTGAACCAGGTGGTCGGCTACCAGTTCCGCGACGGCGGACCGTGCACGTATGACACGCCGATGGACGGAGCGCGCATCTCCGCGGTCGAGCAGGTGCAGTGGCAGCGCCGGCCGGGCAGCGAGCAGATGATCTGCTGCACCGCCAACGGCCCGCGCGGGTTCGGGATGATCAGCGACTGGGCGCTGATGCGCGACGGCGACGGGCTGGTCCTCAACTGGTACGGGCCTTCGACCATCGCCGCGCGCGTGGGGGACACCCCGGTCACCCTGACGCAAGATACCGAATACCCGCGTGACGGCCGCGTGACGCTGACTGTAGACCCGGACGCGCCGCTCGCCTGCGTGCTGAAGCTGCGCATCCCCTACTGGTCCGCCGCGACCGCGGTGGCGGTGAACGGCCGCCCGGTGAGCCCGGTCACGCCCGGCTGCTATCTCACTCTGGCGCGGACGTGGCGTCCCGGCGACGTGGTCGAGCTCGACCTGGACCTGTCGCTCCGCTACTGGACCGGCGAGCGGGAGTGCGCGGGCAGGATCTCCGTGTACGCCGGCCCGCTGCTCATGGCGCTGCGCACCGACCCGGACGCGGCCGATCTCGCCGGCGACCTCGCGCCGATCGACCCGGCCGAGCTCAGCCGCCGGGCGTCCACGCCGGTCGCCCGGTCAGCGGCGGCGCTGCAGCCGCAGGCGGTGTTGCAGGCCGAACACGCGGGACATACGATCACGCTCGAGGATTTCGGGACGGTGGGGGCTGGCGGCGACGCGTACCGGAGTTGGCTCCCCATGCGCACCGGGTCCTCGGCTCCCTTCTCGAGGAGCAACCCCGGACGAACCTGGCGGCCTTGACCACATGGCAACACAAGAACGCATCAGAATCGCCCTCATCGGCACCGGCAAGCGCGGGCGCAACGTCCGCCTGGCGGCCATACGCATGATGTCCGACCGCTTCGAGCTGGCCGCCGTGTGCGACATGCACGAGCAGACGGCCCGCCGCGTGGCGGCCGAGTGCGGCGTCCCGGCCTACACCCGCGTGCAGGACTTGGTCGCCAACGAGCGGCTGGACGCTGCGGCGATCAGCACGCCGGGCGACTCCCACCACGCCATCGGCGCCTATCTGGCCGAGCGCGGCATCAGCATCATCGTCGAGACGCCCCTGGCCGCGACGCTGCCCCTCTGCGACGTCCTCATCGACGCGGTCGAACGCAACGGGGTGAAGCTGGAGGTGGCCGAACAGTACTGCCGCGATCCGCTGCACCTGATGAAGCGGCAGATCGTCGAGCAGGGCCTGATCGGCGATGTCCTGCGCGTCTTCGCGCTGTTTCAGACCGACGGCTGCCACATCGTCAGCAGCCTGCGCATGTTCCTGGGCGACGCGGCCGCCACTCGCGTGGGCAGCGTCTCCATGAACAGCCCCATACCGCGCGTGAACGCCAACGCCGTGCGCCGCTTCGACACCGAGGAGTGGAACCTGCAGACCATGGAGTTCGACAGCGGCGCCACCGCCGTCACCTCGTACTCGAACCTCTATCACGCGCAGGCGCTCGGCCGGAAGGCCAAGACGTTGTTCCAGATCGACGGCACCACCGGGTCCATCGTGGAGGACGACGTGCACCTGACCACCGAGGAGCAGCGCCTCGACGGTGGCGGGCGGGCCACGGCGTACCCGATCCGCACGGTGACCCGCGACGACGGCGGCACCGCGGTGGTGGAGCGGCTGCAGATCGACACCGACCCGCCCGTCGTCTGGGAGAACCCGTGGCCCCAGTACCGGACCAACGCCAGCGGACTGGCGATCGTCGAAGAGATGGACAGTCTGGCGCAAGCCGTGGCCGAAGACCGGCCCACGCGCTACGACGCGCGCCGGGCACGCGCCGACATCGAGATCTCGATGGCCGCCGCGGAGTCGTGGAAGCCGGGCCGCGGCCCGGTGGAGCTGCCGCTGACCTCCGTGACCGACTACGAAGAGCAGCTCCACGAGACGTTCCGCAGCGACCACGGCTGCGACCCGTTGGACTTGGAGCGCGTCGTCGACGTGTTCTTCCCGGAGCTGTAGCGGACCGATGGCAGCGCTCACCGTCACGCAGTACCCGTCGTTCGTATCGATCGCCGCAGGCGAGACCACGATCGCCCGCTACAACCACGTCGGCTCGTGGAAGCCCTACGTCTGGCCGCTGATGGGGCCCTGCGGCAACGTGCTGCGGGGCGCCGGCCGCGATCATCCCCACCAATGCGGGCTGTTCCTGGCCTACGGCGGTCACGACGACGACGGCGGACCGACCAACATCTTCTCCGACTGGGACGAACCGCCGTACGGCCCGTGCGGGAAGATGCTCCACCAGGGGTTCGAGTTGCTGGCGGGCGGCGACGGCTGCGCGCGCCTCGTGCAGCGGCTGCTCTACGTCGACGGCGAGGGCGCGCCGATCCTGACCGAGACCCGCGACCTGCGGCTCCACGCCCTGGCGGACGGCGAGTGCTTCATCGACTGGCGGACCACGGTGCCGCTGCCGTCGGAGCCCGGCGGCGGGCCGTTCGCGATCACGGCACGGGTGTGCGACGCGCTGCGCGCCCGCGATAGCGACCGCCGCGACGCCGACGGAAAGTGGGCGCTCATCGACGGCGGCGGCGTGATGGCCAGCGCCACCGGCGAGACCAGCCGCGACGAACGGTTCGCCGGCGAGCGCTGGATCGACTACTCGGGCACCTGCCCGGAGGGACCTCAGGGGCTGGCCCTGTTCGACCACCCCGACAACGCGGGATTTCCGGGGGCGGCCAGCGCGTCCGCATACGGACCGATCCTGCTGTCGCACCAGCATCCGGGCGTGAACGGCGGCCCGGAGGTAGCCACGTTCCGGTTCGGAGTCTACGTCCACCGCGGCGACGCCCGCGACGGGGCGGTGGCCGAGCGCTACGAGCGATTCTGCAACTCGCACGCGGGGGAGAAGTCGGCATGAGCAAGGGAAGCACCTTTCCGGTGGAGGTCACCGAGACGCGCGACGACCAGACCGGCGCGCTGATCCGGCAGATGACCGACGGCCCGGCGATCAGCCACAGCATGTACTTTTCCAACCCGTCGTGGACCCCGGACGGGGACACCATGATCCTGACCTCGTACCGGTCGGGGGAGCCCAACCTGTTCAAGCTGGACGAGGCGGCCGGCCGGATAGTGCAGCTCACCGACGCGCACGGGTTCGATGGCTTCGCGGCGTGCCCGTCCAAGGACGGCAGCCGCGTGTTCTACAACGTGGCGGACGAGGTCCGCTCGGTGGACCTGCGGACGCTACAGGAGTCGGTGCTGGCCTCTTTCCCGGGCGGCAGCCGGGTCGGCATGTGCAGCCTGTCGGCCGACGGGGGGCGCCTGGTCACGGGACTCTCGCGCGACGGCCGCTCGGCGCTGGTGGCGATCGAGACCGACGGATCGGCCCATACGGTGGTATGCGAGCCGCCGCGCGACGTGGGACACGCGATGGTCTGCCCGACCGACCGGGACCTGATCCTCTACACCAGCGACATCAATCAGCGCATGTGGCTGGCGGCGGTCGGCAGGGGCGAGTTGCGGGCGCTGCACCGCCACGACAAGCGCGAGTGGATCACCCACGAGTCGTTCCTGGGCGCCTCGGACCAGGTGATTTTCGCGCGCTGGCCGTTCGCGCTGATGGCGATCGGCGTCGATGACGAGGAAGCCAGGGTGGTGGCCGAGATGAACGCGTGGCATGCCTCTGCCAACGCCGACGGCTCGCTGATCGTCAGCGACACCACCTGCCCGGACATCGGCCTGCGGCTCATCGACCCGGCGACCGGCGCGCACCGGCCGCTGTGCTACCCGCGGAGCTCCAATGGCGGCACCCAGTGGGCGTTCACCGTGCCGGCCGACGACGACACCGTGGACGAGTCCACCTACGGGCCGCAATGGGGCCACCCGCACCCGTCATTCCATCCGGACGGCACGCGGGTGGTGTACACTTCCGATCACACCGGCACCAGCCAGGTGTACGTGGTTGAGGTACCCGATGAACGCGCCTGAATGAACGCGCCTGAGTGAAAACGGTTGAGGGCGAACAGCCGCTTGATCCGTTTCCCGACGGCTGGTACCTGATCGAGCTGGCTGATCGGCTCCGCGAGGAGCAGCTCATCCAGAAGACGTGGATGGGCCGGGAGATCGTCGCGTGGCGCGACCGAACCGGTGCCGTGTGCATGGCCGATGCCTTCTGCCCGCACTTGGGGGCGCATCTGGGGCCGGAGAACGGCGGCTGCGTGCGCGACGGCAACCTGGTCTGCCCGTTCCACGGGTTCGAGTACGACACCACCGGCCGCTGCGTGGCGACCCCTCACGCGCCGCCGCCGAAGTCCGCCCAACTCGACTCGTACGCGGTCCAGGAGGTCAACGGCTTCGTCTTCGCCTACTGGGACCGCCACGGCCGTGAGCCGACGTGGCAGATCCCGGATATCTCACCGGACGGTTGGGCCGGCCGGTCGATCGTGCGTCGGCGGCTGCGATCACACCCGCAGGCGACCACCGAGAACTCGGTCGACTTCGGCCATCTGTCGCACGTGCACGGGTACGGAGAACTGAAACAGCTCGCGCCGACCGTCATCGACGGTCCCGTCCTGAGGGCCTTCTACGCGTTCAGGCGGAAGATGCTGACGCGGGGGCTGCGTGGGCTGCACATGTCCGTGAACATAGAGATCAGCGTCTTCGGATTGGGGGTGTCGCTGGTCGCAGTCCACAGCCCCGCGACGGACCTGCGCGTGCTGCAGTGGGTGATCGCCACGCCCGTCGACGGATCAGTCGCGGCGCCGTCCCCCGGATCATCCGCCATGAGCTGGAGCTCGACGTGATGAAGGACGCCCGCATCTGGGCGGCGCAGCGGTACCAGCCCCGGCCCGCGCTGAGCAAGGGCGACCACGACGTCTATCGGTTCCGCCGCTACTGCGAGCAGTTCTACGCCCCGGCGGGCGCCGTGGCGACGGAGGTTGGGCTCAGTCCCAGGGCGTGAAGCCGATCAGCCGCTCGCCCAGCTCGGTGAGCTCGGGCAGCGGCTGCCGCTTTTCGCGGCCGCGCGGGTCGCCCTGCGGGTTGGCGATCGGCACGCGCTCCCGCCAAGCGTAGCGGCGGGTCCGCAGCTCCTGGTCGTCCGGCGGGGTGGTGGACATCGTGATGTACTGCGCCATCCGCGGCTTGTCGGAGGTGTTGCCGCCGTTGCCGTGCGGCAGCAGGCCGGTCCAGATCAACAGATCGCCGGCCTTGCCGGGGATCGCCTGCACCGGATAGCGCTCCTGGTCGATGCCGTCGCACCGGTTCGGATGGCGGTCGGCCGGCTGGGTCTTGCGCCACTCGGGGAACACCTTGTGGAAGCCGGGGATGCAGCGGAACCCGCCCTGGTTGGCGGCGGTATCGGTGAGGTAGAGCACCCCCTGCACCTGGAACGGGACCGGATCGAGGGTGGTTTCGCAGTCCCAGTGGATCCCGGCTGAGCCCGACCACGCCGGCAGGTCGGCGCGCGCCGGCGGCAGCAGGTTGACCCGGTCGTAGGTCACCCAGAGCCGCCGCTCGCCGACCAGCTCGGCGAAGATCTGGTAGATCCGCGGGTGCTGGCGGATGTCCCAGAGCGTCTGGTGGTGGTAGAACTCGACCATGCCGGCGGCGGAGATGGGCGACCGCCAGAAGCCGCCGCCGCGGGGGCGATACCCGTACCACGTGCCGGGGTCGTCGGGATCCATCTCCAGGAACTCCCAGACCGCCGCGATCGCCGCATCCAGGTTCTCCTGGGGCACGGCGTTCGGAATCATCACGTAGCCGTTCTCCTCCCAGAACTCCCACATCTCGGGAGTCAGGATCGGCTCATCGAACGGGACCATGTACATCATCTCCGCGCCTCCCGGCGCGAATATATCCGGCGGTCGGCGTGGCGGTCGACAGGCCGATACCTGGCGCGGGCGGTTTGATTCTTCGTGCCGCGGGCCGATACCCAATGAGAGAAGCACCGTTGTACCCCTTCATCGGTCCGGACACCGGCGCCGGCAGAGCCCCCGGCACCGGGAAGCCTCCGCCGCGGGTTCCCGGTGCCCTCGCAGCGGCCGTTCTGTTGGGGTTCGCCGCGCCCGCCTGCCATGGCCAGGCGCCCGGCGTCCTGTCGCTGCGCGCCGCGGTGGAGAGGGCGCTGGCCAACAGCGCCCTGCTGCAGGCCGCGGGGTCGGCAGTCCGGGTCGCCGAGCAGCGCACCCGTGAAGCGTACGGCGGCGTGTATCCCCAGGTCCTGGCGGAAACCTCCTACCTGGGCTCCCTCGGTGATCGCGATCAGCCCCGGACCGGCGCCACGGCCCTCGACCACACCGTGGCGGCTTCGTTGCGGCTCAACCAGACCGTGCTGGACGTGCCGGCGTTCCGCGGGCTGGACGCGGCGCAACGCCGCCAGAGGCTGCGCGGCGAAGAGCTGCGTGGCGCGGCCCACACGTTGGTGCACGAGGTACGGCAGCGCTACTTCGACGCGTTGCTGTCGCGCGAAGAGGAACGCCTGACCGCGCTAAGCATCAGCCGCCTGCAACAGACCCTGAGCGACACGCAGGCGCGCCACCGCGAGGGGTTCGCCACCGACGACGAGCTGTTGCGGCTGGAGGTGCAGTTCGCGAACCTGGAGGCGGAGCGGCAGCGGATCCGGCAGGAGATGAACGCCGCGCACGGTGCGCTGCTGGTGGCGATGAGCGACGACCCGCTGCAGACGGTTGCGCTGCAGGGTGATCTGGGCGCGCTGCGGCTCGTCCCGGAGGAGACCAACAGCCCGGTCAACACGGAGCTGCTGGCAGCCTCGGGAGCCGGCCCGCTCATGACCGCTGTCGAGGAGCAGCTCCGCCGGACCGCCCTGACCCACCGCTCCGACTTGCGGCAGCTCCGCACGCTTCTCCATCTCGACGAGCTGCAGATCGAGATCCAGGAGGCCGAGTACCTGCCCACCATCCGCGCCTTCGGCAGCCTGGACTTCAACCCGCGGTGGCAGGTTTCCGCCTCCGCCGGGGTGGCGATGCAGTGGCAGCTGTTCGGCGGCTTCGCCCGCGACGCCCGGATCGAGCAGCGCCGGGAGGAACTGGGTCAGACCGCCGCGCGCATGCGGCAGGCGGAGCTGGTGATGCTGAATCAGGTGCACACCCTGGCCGCCTCGCTGCGGGAAGCGAACGGCCGCGCAGCGACCCAGATGCGCTCGATCGAGCAGGCGCGAAAGAGCTACGAGATCGCGGTCCTGCGCTTCCGGGCGGGCGTCGGAGCCCAGCTCGACGTGATCGCCGCCGAGTCGGTCCTGCGGCAGTCGGAGTTCAGCTACGCGCGCGCGGTGTACGATTACCTGTCCGCCGCTTCTCGGCTCGAGGTGGCCGTGGGCGTGGTGCCCTTCGCCGACGCCTCGGGCGGCGTACGAGCGAACCGCAGGGACACGAGCTGATGGCGCAGGACGGAGCCGGCAACCGGGAGATCCGGGCGGCGCTCGCGGAGAGCCGCCGGCTGCTCGTGGCGTGCGCGCTGTTCAGCGTGGCGGTGAACGTACTGATGCTCACCGGCCCGCTGTTCATGCTGCAGATTTACGACCGCGTGCTGAGCTCGCGGTCGGAGGCGACGCTGGTCACGCTGGCCATTCTGGTGGCGTTCCTGTTCCTGCTCATGGGCGTGCTCGATCATGCGCGCGGGCGGGTGCTGGCCCGCGCCGGCGCGCGGCTGCAGGCGCGGCTCGACCCGCGCGTGCTGCGGGCGATCCTGGAGCGCTCGGTGGTGCCGGCGGAGCGCGCCCGGCCGGCCACCGGCCTGCGCGATCTGGAAGCGATCCAGCGTTTCGCCTCCAGCAACGGCGCCTTCACCTTCTTCGATGCGCCCTGGACGCCGGTGTTCCTGTTCGTGCTGTTCACCTTCCACTGGATGCTCGGCGTCCTGGCGGTGTTCTCCGGCTGCCTGCTGCTGGTGGTGGCGCTCATCAACCAGGCGCGGACGGGGAGCCTGCAGCAGGAGGCCGGGGAGGCGACGGCCCACTCCGAGCACTTCATCGAACAGGTGCGTGCCGGCGGCGAGACCGTGCAGGGTCTCGGCATGCTCGACGTTGTTCTGGCCCGCTCGGCGGGGCTGCGCAACCGGCTGCTCGACAAGACCCTGGCGGCCTCGGACCGCAACGGATTCTACGGGGTGATCACCAAGACGCTGCGCCTGTTCCTGCAGTCGATGATGCTGGGGCTGGGGGCGTGGCTGGCGCTGCGCGGGGAGCTGACGCCGGGGGTGATGATCGCCGGGTCGATCCTGCTGGGGCGGGCGCTCGCGCCCATCGATCAGGCGGTCGGCTACTGGCCACGGCTGCAGCGGGCGGTGGTGGCATGGCGCTCGCTCGGGACTCTCCTGCGGGAGACCCCACCGGAGCCGGTGCGGACAACGCTGCCGGCGCCGCGCGCGGTCCTGGAGGCGCAGAACCTCACGGTCGCGCCGCCGGGGACGCGGTTCGCTGTGGTGCGCCAGGCCTCGCTGCGCCTGCATGCCGGGCAGGCGGCGGGTATCGCCGGTCCGTCGGCGTCCGGCAAGTCCACGCTGGCGCGGGCGCTGGCGGGGGTGGTGCGGCCGCTGGGAGGATCGGTGCGGCTGGACGGCGCCGCGCTGGACCAGTACGGCTCGTCGGTGCTCGGTCATCACATCGGCTACCTGCCGCAGGAGGTGATCCTGTTCGACGGCACCGTGGCGGAGAACATCGCCCGCCTGGCGCCGGAGCCGGACGATGCGGCGGTGGTGGAGGCGGCCAAGCGCACCGGCGCGCACGAGATGATTCTCAAGCTGCCCGGCGGGTACGACTTCCAGGTCTCCGCGGGAGGTGCGGCGCTGTCGGGCGGTCAGCGCCAGCGCATCGCCATCGCCCGGGCGTTCTACGGCTCGCCCGTGGTGGTGATCATGGATGAGCCGGACTCCAACCTCGACGCGGAAGGCACGGTGGCGCTGGCCGCCGCGGTGAAGGATCTCAAGGCGCGCGGCGGCGCGGCGGTGATCGTCGCGCACCGCCACGGCGCGTTCGCGCAGTGCGACAACGTCTACCTGATGGAGGCCGGCCGGCCGGTGCCCGCCAGGGCCCGCCGGCAGCAGCCGCCCGGGCGCGCACGGCAGGCGGCCGGGCCCGGAGCGGCTCCGCGGCGGAAGCCTCCCGAGGAGAAGCCTCCGGAGCAGAAACCTCCGGAGCAGGGATCTCCGGCGCAGGGATCTCCCGCGCAAGAGTCTTCTGCACAAGAACCTGCGGCACAGGGCGGGCCCGGCGCCACGCCGGCCGCTCCATCCGCGCGTGACCGGCAGATCGCTGGCGCCATCGAGCGCGTGCGCGGCGCTCGCGCGCCCGAGCCCGACGGCACGGACGTGCCTCCCGAGTCCGGCTGATGGATCCCATGCCGCCGCGGTGGTCGTCGGCGCGCGGGGCGCTGATCCTGGGTTTCGGCGCGCTCGTGGTGCTTGCCGGCGGCCTGGTCGGCTGGAGCGTCTTCGCTTCGATCCGCGGGGCCGTGGTCGTCACCGGCTGGGTGAGGACCGAGGGCCGCAACCAGGTCGTGGAGCACATCGACGGCGGCACCGTGAAAGAGATCCGGGTGCGTGACGGCGACCGCGTGGAAGCGGACGGCCTCCTGCTGCGCTTCGACGATGCGCTGTTGCGGTCGGAGGAGGCGATCCTGCAGTCCCAGCACGCCGAGCTGGTGGCGCGGCGGAATCGGCTGGAGGCGGAATTCCTGAACCAGGACGCGGTCGCTTGGGATCAGGAGCTCACCGACCTGGCGGCGGCAGACCCCGCGATCCGGCAGATTATCAGCGGACAGGAGCGCCTGTTCCGGGCGCGCAACGAAGCGCGCACCGGTGAGGTGGCGCGGCTGCGCGAACGCATCGGTCAGGCGCGCGAGGAGATCGCGGGCCTGGGGGCGAGGGCGGCCTCGCTCGTGAGGCAGAGCGAGCTGATCGCCGAGGAGCTCGCGGCCAAGCGCCGGCTGGTCGACCAGGGCGCGATGCAGAAGAGCGTGCTCCTGGAGCTGGAGCGCGCGGTCTCGAACCTGGAGGGACAGTCGGGGGCGAACGACGCCGCGATCGCCAGCACGCTGGGCCGGATCTCGGAGTACGAAATCCTCATCCTGCAGATCGACACCAAGCGGATCGAGGAGGCCGAGGAGCAGGCGCGCGAGGTGCAAGCGCGCGAGAACGAGGTGCGGGAGCAGCTCGCCTCGGTGCGCGAGCGCCTGGGGCGCCTGGAGGTGCGCGCCCCGGTGGCGGGCGAGGTGTTTGACCTGACGGTGTTCGCCCCGCGCGAGGTGGTGCGCCCCGGCGAGCCGATCCTCCACATCGTGCCGGCCGGCGCGGACCTGGTGGTGATGGCGCAGCTCGATCCCATCCACGTGGACCAGGTATATCCGGGGCAGTCCGCCACATTGCGGTTCAGCGCGTTTCCCGCGCGCACGACTCCCGAGTACGAAGGCTCCGTGAAACGGATCTCCGCGGACGCCGTACGGGACGCCGAAACCGGCCGCTCATGGTACCTGGTCGAGGTCGCCGTGATCGGGCCGGTCGAGTCCGATGGCGTGGGCTTTCTGGCGGCGGGCCGGGACCAGGCGATTTCGATCGCCGCGGCGGGGCCGCGGCGGTCGGCCGGCGACCTGAACCTGACGCCCGGCATGCCGGTGGAGGTGCACATCCAGACCGAGGAACGCTCGCCGATCAGCTATCTGGCCAAGCCGCTGACCGACTACTTCCTGCGTTCCCTGCGAGAAGAGTGAGCGCAGGCGAGGTTCCGGTGAGGGTCACGGCGTGAACGGCGAGTCACTGGAAATCTCGCTCGCCAACGAGCTGCGGGAGATCGCGGGCGTCGCTGCGAAGATCGACGAGTTCTGTGCATCTCACGACCTGGGGCACGTCGCCTACGCGGTCAACCTGGCCATCGACGAGATCCTCACCAACACCATCAGCTACGGATACGAGGATGACGAGCGGCGCCGGATCGAGGTCATCGTGCGGCTGGAACCGGAGGCCCTGGTGGTGGTGATCGTGGACGACAGCCTGCCGTTCGACCTGGCGCTCGTGCCGGAACGCGACATTGAAGGCGCATCGCTGGAGGACATGCCGCTCGGCGGCCTCGGCATCTTCCTGGTGCACCAGATGATGGACTCCGTCGACTACCGCCGGGAGGAAGGGTGCAACGTCGTCACCCTGATCAAGAACACGGCGGAGGCGGAGTCACCGCCACCCGACGCGGATGCCGAGACCAACGGGTTGACGAAAAACGCTCAAGAATGATAGTGTGATGGACGTTCTGTAATCGAAGGGATACAGGAGGAAGCTATGCCGGACGACCCGAATAACGTTGGACAGACAGAAGACGACACTGAGGAGCAGGGCCTCGACTACACCGGCACCGCCGGCATGGACATCGTCGACGGGACGGAACATGACGACACCATCTCCACGCTGGGCGGCACCGACATCGTCGCGGGCGGCGCCGGTGACGACGACATAGACGGCGGCGCCGGCAACGACTACCTGTTCGGTGACAGCGGCGCCGACACCATAGACGGCGGCGAAGGAGCCGACGTCATCTTGGGTGGCAGCGGCGCGGACACGCTGACCGGAGGCGCGGGCGCCGACCTCATCCGCGGCGGCAGCGGCGCCGACACCATCGAGGGCGGCGAGGGCGACGACATCATCTTGGGCGACAGCGGCGCGGACACCATCGACGGCGGCGCCGGCGACGACATCATCTTCGGCGGGACCGGAGACGATACGCTGACCGGCGGCGCGGGTGCCGACACCTTCGTGTTCGCTCCCGGCGACGGCAGCGACACCATCACCGACTTCGACACGGACGACGACACGATCAACCTTTCGATGTTCGGTGACGACATCTCGTTCTCCGACCTGACCATCACGGCGACTTCGGACGGCACCGGATCGATCATCTCGGTGCCGGGGGATACGGACGGCGAAACGGTCACGATCACGCTGCAGGACGTGGCCACCACCGACGTCACCGCCGACATCTTCGAGTTCGATGACGCGCCCGATCTGGGCGGCAAGGTCCTCGGTACCGAGGGGGATGACAACCTGCAGGGCACTGAGGTATCCGGCGGTGAGGGCGACGACACGATCACCGTAACCGGCACCTTCATGAACTACGCGCACGGCGGTGAGGGCGATGACCGGATCACCGGCGGCGCGGGCCTGATCGACATCCTGGTCGGCGGCGAGGGGGACGACACCCTCGACGGGGGCACCGGCACCAACTACGTGCACGGCGGTGAGGGCGACGACACCTTCGTCATTCAGGCAGGGCAGACCCTCACCACGATCTACGACTTCACCGACGCGGACGATCAGATCGACCTCAGCAACATCTCCGGTATCACCGGGTTCAGCGACCTGACCATAACCGCCGATGGTGACGACGTGGTGATCAACCTCGGCGATCACGGCGCCGGCTCGGTGCGGCTGGAGAACGTCGCCGTCTCGGACTTGGACGCCGACGACTTCGTGTTCGCCGCATCAACGACCGTAGTCGACGACGGTATGTGAGGCGCTCGCCGGTCCACCTTGACCCTGCGAACTATTCCTTGAGAGCCGAAGGCTTGATGAGCAGTTCATATCTCGCCAAGGCGCTTGAGGTCGTTCAGGGCATCTTCGAGTCTCAAACTGGGTTCGTTCGCGCGTTCATCGAAGGTCGCAATGTCCTCGGCGTCCTCGGCCAATTGCGTGCGAACGGCCTCGTTGACCAGATCGGAAATCGTGCGGTCGATCTCGGCTGCCTTGATGCGGAGTACACGGTACAAATGAGGGTCGAAGTACACGGTGGCTCGCCTTGAATCTGCCATGGGTTGTAGCGTAGCGTCATAACGCTTTGGTGACCAGACGTCTCGACTCACGCAGTCCGGGACGCGGTGCGGCGAATTTCATGATTTGCCGCTGAGCTCCAGATCGTAGGAGCCGGATCCTACCTCCACGACCACGCAGTCGCCGTCCGCCCGCGCTTCGGTCACGCCCTGAGCGCCCGGCGCGAAGGCGCCGTCGCGCCACACCGGTCGCGTGCCTTCGGTGACCTGGACGGCCGTTCGCCCGCCGGTGGGGAGGCGCACCTCCGCGGTGGCGTTGGCGGGGATCTTCGCCGCCAGGCGCAGCGCGCCGTCGCCGCCCACCCGCCAGGAGACCGCCGCGGGCCCGCGCACCGTCTCGATCCAGGCGGAGGCATGCCGGATCGGGCCGACCACTTTCGGCGCCATGGCGATGCGGCGGAAGCCGGGCGCCAGCGGCCGGATCCCGGCGACGTCCCGGTAGAGGAACTTGTCGACGCTGCCGAGCAGCTTCATGTTCAGGCTGAGTTGCTCGTCGCGGTCGTCAGACCACGTCTCCCAGAGCGTGGTGGCGTCCCGCTCCAGCATGTAGCCCCAGCTCGGAAAGGTGGTCCGCGTGGCAATGCCGTACATCACCTCGGCGGCGCCGTGGCGCGGCAGCGCGTTCACCAGTGCGTTGGTGCCCACCATACCGGTCGACAGGTGGCCGTCGTGGCGGACGGTGATGTCGTGCACCAGATGCTCCAGCACCCGCTCCACCGCCTCGGCCGGCACCAGCCCCATCTGCAGCGCCAGGGCGTTGGCGGTCTGGCTGCCTGATGCGTAGGTGCCGCGCCGGGGATCCAGGAAGCGGCGGTTGAACGCCGCGCCGATCCGCTCGGCCAGCTCCCCGTAGCGCGCGGCATCCCCGCCCTGACCCAGGATCGCGGCGATCCGCCCCAGCGTGCGCACGTCCCAGTAGTAGATCGCGGTCGAGGTAAGGGCCGTGGGCGTGTGCCGGGGCGCCGAGGAGGTGCTGCCGTCCGGCTGCGGCTCCATGTGGTCGCCCAGCCCCGCCTCGATCACGTGCTCCTGCGCCAGGCCTCCCAGGTAGGCGACCAGCCGCACCAGCCCGTCGTAGTGGCGGGCCAGTAGCGCCTCGTCATCCAGGAACCAGTAGAGCGTCCACACGAGAACCGCGTAGGTGCTCGACCAGAACGGCGCCGGATAGGCGTAGGCGTCGTGCGTGCGGCGCCAGTGCACGGGGCTGATCTTGGGCACGTGGCCGTTCTCCTTCTGGGAGTCGGCGATGTCGTCCGCCCACTTGGCCCAGAAGGACGCGCAGTCGAAGTTGTAGAGGTAGTCCTCCGGGATCGGGTCGCCCAGCCAGCCCACGCGTTCCGAGCGGTCGGCGGAATCCTGTGGATGGCCCTGCATGCTGCTGGCGAAGGTCCACCAGCACATCGCGTGGATCCGGTTGAGCAGCTCGTCCGAGCAGGTGAAGCGGCCGGTGGCGCGCGCGCTGGTGCGCACCACCCGGCCGTCGATGGCGTCGAGCGCGGGGGTGCCGGGGTAGCCGGTGACCTCCACGAAGCGTGATCCGTGCAGGGTGAAGCGCGGCTCCCACTCCTCGCCGGCCCGGTCGCCGCGCAGGATGTAGCGGTCGGTCTGCCGCGCACCGTGCATGCCTGCACCGTGCATGCCTGCACCGTGGACGCCTGCACCGTGGACGCCTGCCACGTCGTGCAGGTTGCTGCGCGCGTCCAGGCTGCCGTCATCGTACACGCGTGCCGCGTGCGCCAGGGCGATCTCCGTGCCGCGCGGGCCGCGTGCGCGCAATCTTGACCAGCCGCAGCAGTTCTGGCCCAGGTCGAAGACGAACACGCCGGGGCAGGGTTCGAGGATGCGCCGCGGGGCGCGGGTCGCCATCACCCTGATGGGGGGCAGCGGCTGCGCGACCAGCCGCCCGCCGGGGCCCGGCACTACGCTGGCGCCGGCCCAGCCGCGGTCGTCGTAGCGGACGTCGTCCCAGCCGGGCCGCTCGCGGCGGGCGTCGTAGGTCTCGCCGTGGTTGTAGTCGTTGTAGACGATCGGGCCCGGCGCGGTCCGCCACCTCCGGTCGCTGGCCACCGATACGCGGCTGCCGTCGGCCAGCTCGACGTTGAGCTGCAGCAGCAGGCAGGGGCGATCGCCGTACGGCTCGCGATGGATGGGGGACGGCGGCACGTCCGATTCGGCCGAGTACCAGCCGTGCCCAAGCATCACGCCCAGCGCGTTGGCGCCGGGACGCAGCGACTTGGTCAGGTCGTAGGTCACGTAGAGGACTCGGGAGCCGAGCGGGAACGGCTGATCGTTGTGGTAGTAGGTGTTGGCCGGGTCGAGCACGTGGTCGCCGACCCTGGTGCCGTTGCAGGAGAGCTCGTAGTAGCCGAGACCGGTGACGTAGCAGCGCGCGCGGCGCACCGGAGCGGGGAGCGTGAGCTCGTGCCTCAGCAGGGGAGACGACACGCCTTCGGACCCGGCGATCCAGTCGCCGCGCCACTCTTCACGCGTCAGGAGACCCGTCTCGAAGCTGGCCGGAGCGCTGAAGGCCGTGGCCGCGCGGCGTTGGTCCCAGCCGCGCACGGCCCAGAAGCAGCGTGTGCCGGAGTCCAGCGGCGCGCCGCCGTAACTCACCCCGGCGTGACTTTCCTCCACGCGGCCGGAGTCCCACAGGTCGGCGGCGCCAGGCGTCAGCCGGTCGGGCGTGCGGGCGACCAGCACCTGGTACGCGGTCTGCCGGGCGCCGCGCGCCGCCGACCGCCAGCCCCAGGTGAGCCGCGGCGCGGGCTCATCGATGGCGAGCGGATCGACCGCGTAGCCGCAGCGAAGATCGGCGTCGGTCACGGGGCGGTCACGCCCCGGGTCGTCACTCTGGGCATGCGCGAACCATGCCACACTGGATCGCCACACGCTGTCCTGGAGGCTTCATGCAACCGATTCCCGATCGATTGGTCGTGCTCACCTTCGACGACGGCCGCAGGTCCGACATCGGGCTGGTGGGCCCGCTGCTTGCGCGGCACGGCTTCGGCGCCACCTTCTACGTCACCGAGGGGCTGGGGTTCGAGGACAAGAGCCGGTTCCTGGACTGGGACGAGATCAGGTGGCTGCACGACGCCGGCTTCGAGATCGGCAACCACCACGGCCGGCACGTTGCGGTCGACACGCAGACGCGGGAGGAGTTCGAGCGCGATCTGCGCCACATGGAGGAGAGCTGCGCCGCGCACGGCATCCCCAAGCCGGTCACCTACTGCTACCCGGGCGGCCATCACTGCCGCACGGCCGTGGAGGCGCTGCACGGCGCGGGGTACCTGTTCGCGCGCCGCTGCTCCTCTCCCGAGCACGTCGATCACGCGGAGGGCGCCTACGGCCGCGCCTACGCCCCGGACGAGGATCATCCGCTGCTGATACCGACCGCCGGCATCGGCGGCGCGGCGTGGAGTCTGGACGATCTGTGCGCGGCGGTGTCCGCGGCGCGCGACGGCAGGATCGCGGTGATCTGCCTGCACGGCGTGCCGGACGACCACCCCTTTTGCAGCACCACGCCTGCGCTGTTCAAGCGCTTCGTCGACCATCTGGCGGAGCAGGACTACACGGTGATCGCCCTGCGCGATCTGGTCCGCTACGTGGACCCGTGGCAGCGGCCGGCCGACCCGTACGCCCCGATCGAGGCGCGCCTGTGCGTGCACGCACGCGAGCTGAGTTGTGCTGCCGCCGACGATGCGCCGGGCCAGCAGAGAGCGTGCACGCGTTTCCACTGGGTGCTGGCCTCAGACCAGCGCGGCCAGCGGCAGTCGGCGTACCAGGTGCTCGTGGCGAGCAGGCGCGAGCTGCTGCAACCGGGTCGCGCCGACCGCTGGGACTCCGGCAGGGTGGAGAGCGGGGAGCAGGCTGAGGCGGCGTACGTGCTCTACGGGGGGCCGCCGCTTGCCGGCGGCGATGCCTGCTGGTGGACGGTGCGCTGCTGGGACGCCGGCGGCCGGCCCGGGCCGTGGGCGGCGCCGGAACCCGTCGAGGCCGGGGCCGTCGACCGGGCAACCCGAGCCTTCGAGAGCATCGAGGCCGGCCCGGAGGCCTGTTCGGACCCGCTGCTGGGGATCGAAGTGCCCGGCCACGGCGGTCCTCAGGCGAGGGTGCCCGGCGAGGTGCGTATCAAGCCGCGCCTGCCGGGCGAGGCTACGCGGGCCGCGGGGTCGGTCAGGACCGTGCGCGGTCGCATCGCCGTGAGCTGGGAGCGGACGGCGGAGACGCTCACGCTGCAGGTGACCCTGCCGGCCGGGATGCGCGGCCGGGTGACCGTTCCCACGCTGGGCCTGCCGGCCTACCGGATCGACGAGAACGGCGCGCCGGTCTGGCGCCACGGCTCGACGCGGGCGCCCCGCCCGTGGCAGGTGGAGGGCGTCGGCGCAGCGACCGCGGACGACGACGGCGTCACCTTCGAGCTCGGCTCGGGCGACTATCGCTTCCGAATCACCGCCCTGGATCCCGACTGACGCCTGCCGGGCGCCGTCCGGATCAGGTCAGCGCTCGTCCGTTTCGTCCTGCAGCTCGCCGAGAAGCCGGTCGCAGACGATATTCATCGCCTCGATGACCTTGGCCGTGATCTTCGCGCCGTATTCGTCCAGGTCGTCGCAGCGCGGATCCTCGGCCACCATGATGTCGCACTCCGGATCGATGATGGAGACGATGGTGCTGCCGCGTTCGGGCGGGATCTGCGCCAGGTCGACCAGCTCCGGGCGCAGTGTCTTGAGGATCGAGGTCTCCCACTTGCCCGCGTGCTTGTCGTGCAGCGGCCGCAGGAACTCCTCGTGCTCGCTCTCCGGAAAGGCGTCGCGGATCGGGTCGGACTCCATGCCCGCGTACACGCGGATCCCGGGGTTGGCCTCCATGCACTCCTTGGCGACCGGCTGCGCGTCGTACACCAGGGGATAGTGTCCGTACAGCATGAAGATGACCTTGAAGCCCAGGCTCTTGATCTGGTAGAGCATGTGATGCAGCAGGAGCTGGTAGCTGACGACGTGGCCGTTCATGTGGCCGGGCGCCATGAAGCCGTGCGGGAGCCCCATCGCGTCGGCCAGCTTGCCCTTGGGATCGAAGTTCCGGTCGTGCACGTTGGTTTCCCGGTCCTCGCCCCAGAACTGCACCGGCATGCACACGCCGCCGCCGCGCCGCGCGGCGCGGATGCACAGCTCGTGCGCCTTGACGCCGTCGAGCCCGACGGCGCAGTGCTCGCCGTGCCACTCCAGGATGCCCAGGGGCAGGTAGGCGACCGGTTTCGCCGTGCGCGCGGCCACGGTCTCGTGCGGGAGCATCTCCTCGTAACGTACAGTCCTCATCTTCATCTCCCTTGGTGCGGCTTCCGGCCGTGCGCGATGGACTTCCGCAAAACGATGTTCGTGCCGATGTAGCGGAATGCGGCGCGGGTATAGAGGCCGATCGCGGGGGTGTTGTCAAACATGGTGTGCAGCGTCGCCTCCCGTACGCCGGCGTGACGCATGTCGAACAGCATTTGCCGCATGAGGGCCATGCCGACGCCCTGCCGGCGATGGCTCGCCGCGGTGGCGACCTCGTAGACATAGCCATGATGCCGCGCGTCGGGGTGCCGGGACAGCGCGCTCATGCGGTGCCACGAGGTGCGCCCGGCCTCGACCTCCCCGTCGGCGACCGCGTAGCGGTACAGCAGGTCGTGCCCGAAGCACTCCGTGGACTTTTCCATCCGCCGCCCGTCCGGGAGCGCGGGCCGTGCGCATTCGAAGTCGAGTGAGCGGTGAAACAGGACCTCCCGGTGATAGTTCTCGAATCCGTTGGCCAGAAACAGGTTCGCGACATGGCTCTGCTCCCAGCAGCCTCCGTGTTGCGAGGTATAGAACGGGTAGCCCTTGTTCATCCGCCATGCCTCGATGCGCGCGCAACCGAGCCCGCACAGGCGATCGACGGCGGCACGCAACAGCGTATTGCCTACTTCGGGTCGTCCCTCGGCAAACGTCAGGAAGCGTATCAGTCCGCAGTCTTCCAGGGCGTGAAAATGCACGAATCCGATCCACGTTCCCGCTTCGGAGGCCACCAGAAGGGTGCGCGGATCGAACGGCAGGCAGGCATTGGCAAGGGTCTCTTTGCCCATGACCTCGTCGGCGAACTCCGCGTCGGTCACTGGCCAGTTGCACGGGATCCGTATGGCCAGCGCATTGTAGAGACGGACGATCCCGGCGAGGTCCCCGTCCCGGAAGCTTCTGATAGGGACGCGGTCCATGCCGATCAGCTTGACATGGCTGCCGGCGTCGAGTTAGGTCGGTTCGATGAGTAAGCTGTCGGGGTCGAGCGCGGCGACCGGGAGGAGTTCATGAGACTGGCTGAAGAGACGATTCTCATGCTTCTGAACGAGGAGAGCGGCTACCTGGAGCAGGTGCAGGGCTGGAACCTGTCCTGCGTGCTCGCCGGCGCCGTGCTCGCCGATCTGGCGCTCGAAGACCGTATCGACACCGACCTGGAGTCGCTGACGCTCCTCGACGCCACGGAAACGGGCGACGATCTGCTGGATCCGGTGCTGGCGCAGATCGCCGCGGACGCGACCACCCGCACCGCGGAGTACTGGATCGAAAAGACCGTGCTGCGATCCGACGACGTGCTGGAGATGGTGCTGGACCGGCTGGTGGACAAGAAGATCCTCAACCACCACCTCGGCGGCTTCTGGTCCCTTTCCGGGTCCGTGTCGCGGACCGGCACCTATCCCGCGGCCGACGGCACGATCACCGCGCAGGTGAAGACCCGCGTGTTCCGTACGATCGCGGAAGACGTGATCCCGGACCCGCGTGACGTGTTCATCATCGGTCTGGTCAACGCCTGTGACGCGTTCCGGTTTCTGCTCGCCCCGGAGGAGTACGAGGAATCGAAGGAGCGGATCGAGCTCATCAGCAACATGTACCCGGTGACGCGGGCTATCGCCACGGCAGTCTCCGAGAGCTCCATCCGGCTGTCGTCGCGGGCGGCCGCGATGACGAAGCCGGTTCCGCGGGTGAAGCTGCTCAGAATGATCGCGAAAAAGTCACTCCGGCAGGGCAACCTGGCGCAGCTGGTGGCCGAGCTTCACGAGGAATACGGGTCGGTGTTCGCGATCAAGCCGCCGTTCGTGAAGCGCGGGCTGACCGTTCTTGCCGGCGCGGACGCGAACACCTGGATGAACCGCAAGGGCCGCTTCCATCTGCGCACCAAGGACCTGCTCTCCGACTGGGAGAAGGTGTACGGCGCGTCGCGGACGCTGCCGGGGATGGACGGCGCCGAGCACTACCGCCTGCGCAGGGCCCAGCACCGCGGGTACTCTCGGGCGGCGCTCGAAGAGCGCCTGGACGAGCTCTTCGACACGGCCCGAGCGGGCTTGCGGCAATGGAAGGTCGGGGACATCCTGCCCGGCGCGTCGTCCTGCAAAGGCCTCATGGGCAGCCAGGTTTCGCAGCTCGCGGTCGGGGTGGATACCTCGAACTACATCCTCGATCTGGTGTCGTACAAGGAGCGGTCGCTGGTCACGCACGTGCAGCGATCGCTGCCCAAGTTCATGCTGAAGACGCCCGGCATGCGGAGAAAGCGCAAGAAGATATTTGAGCTGTTCGAGATCATTCAGGCCGCGCACGCGCCGGGGCTGCGCAAGGATGCCGTCCGCGACTTCGTCGACGACATGATGAGCCTGCACATCAGCGACCCGCAGTTCCTGCCGGAAACCGATCTGCTGTTCGTCTTCGTCACGCCGATGATCGCGAGCATCTATCTGGGAAGCGCGCTGGCGTTCGCGATCTACGCGATGGTCACGCACCCGGACCTGTACGAGCGGGTGCAGGCGGAGGCGGATGCGTTGTTCGCCAACGGAGATCCGGGACGGGAGGACATCTCCATGTCAGCCATGGACGTCACGCACCGGCTGATCATGGAGTCGCACCGTCTCTATCCGATCATCCCGATCACGATGCGGCACGTGATGAACACGTTCGTGATTGACGGGTACGAGATCCCGGTCCGCACCCGCGTGATCCTGGCAAAGACGGCTCCACATTACGTCGACAAGCACTTCCCCGATCCCCTGAAGTTCGACATCGACCGCTATCTGCCGGAGCGCGGCGAGCATCGCAAGCCGGGCGTCTACGCGCCGTTCGGTCTGGGCACCCACACCTGCCTGGGGTCGCGCTGGGTTGAACTGCAGATGGTGGTGAACCTGCTGCTGATCGCCCATCACTTCACGATCGGCCTCCACCCCACGGACTACAAGATCGGGTACAACCCGTTTCCCACCAGCTCGCCCAACAAGAAGCTCAGGTTCGAGGTCAAGGCGATCCGGCATCCGGGTGGGAACGCCGAAACCGGCGACCCATTGACTCCATGACGAAGAAAGGCCTACCTGCCCACAAGTGGAGTTGACCCGGTTTGGTGGACAGGTAACTTCTGCGGTTCGTGACTCCGTCGCAGAGCGAACAGTCCTGCCGACAGAGCCGGTACGTCAAGCGAATGGTACACGGTGCCGACCATCTCCGGGCCGCGGAGACGGCGTTGAGGACGGGACGCTGCAGCCCAGCGGCTGGTGATATGCATGCAGGGCCGTAGCGGGCCGCCATCGCCGCATCGCTGCGCTGGTGAGCCGCCGGCCGGCGGGATTCCGAGTACGCGGTCCGAAATTGCGAGCAGCCCGCGATCCGCGTGCATCGGTTTCCATGGCCTTCGGCGTCACACGGTGATCGGGTGAGTGAAAGCATGCGGGCTCAGCGCGCCGGCCACCGCTGGGGGCATCGGCCCGCGGCGTTACATTCCGTCGATCGGCGGCTCCTCCGGCGGCGCCTCGGAGAACGCGAAATCCGAGTCATCGAGCCGTGAGGCGTAACTGCTGCTCTGATCGTAATAGTCAGCCAGCCGGATGGTGCCGCCGCCGTGATCGGTGAGGTCGATGATGGCGTCGTGTCCGTCCGTGGTGATGGTCAGGTCCGCCATGCCGGTGATGGTGCTGAAGGCGGTCAGGTCGATCGCGTCTGCGCACTCGTTGAAGTCGGTGATCGTGTCATTGCCGTGATTGGGGCCGAACACGAAGGTGTCGTCGCCACCGTATCCGGTCAGCGTATCGTCACCGGCCCCGCCGGTCAGCGTGTCGTCGCCGCTCGCACCCAACAAACGGTTGTCGCCATCGTCTCCCTCGTTCCGGTAGAACACGAAGTGGTCCGCGCCCAGGTCGGATTCCGAGACGTTCTCGAGCCGGATCGTGCCCCCGCCGTAGTCGCCGAGGTCGATCACCACGTCATCGCCGTCCGCCGTGATCGCCAGATCGGCAACGCTGGTGATTTGGGTAAACTCTCTCAGATCAATCAGATCCCCGCCGTCCGCGAAGTCGGTGATCGTGTCGTTGCCGTTGTCGCGCTCGAAAAGGAAGGTGTCGTCGCCGGTGCCGCCGGTCAGCGTGTCGTCACCGGTCCCGCCTCCCAGCCAGTCGTTGTCGGCGCCGCCGTCCAGCGTGTCCGAGCCCGCGCCGCCGCCGAGGGCGTCGTGGCCGCTGCCTCCGGAGAGGGAGTCGTCGCCGTCGTCGCCAACGATATAGTCGTTGTCGGCGCCGCCGTCGATGGTGTCGTCACCGGCCCCGCCTATGAGAACGTCGTGGCCCTCGCCGCCCTCGATAAAGTCGTCGCCGTCCTGCCCGAACAGCAAGTCGTCGCCTTCGCCTCCTGCGATCGTATCGTCGCCGCCGCCGGCAAAGACCAAGTCGGGGCCCGCGCCGGCGTCAATCGTTTCGCCGTCGTCCGTCCCGAACGTCATTTCGGATTTGTCAGTGCCACGATCTCCTGTTCGTCGTCTGCAATGTCATCTGTCATGGTGCTCGTCCTCGCTTGCAACGCACCCAGAACGCCGCCCGACGGGGGGCTGTTACCTGTTCCATCATGCTTCTTTCCTTGCCTGCCTGCAACCGCACGCCGACGGGGGCATCCGCTGGAGCGGGCCGGTGCCGCGGAGCCGGCGGGAGTCGCTACCGGGCGGGCCTAGCGCCCCAATACCGTCGCCTGCGGCTCCGCTATTGGCCCATCCCCACCCTTCGCTACGGAGTCTGTCGGATATGCCGCTGACGCGCCAAACCCGACAGACTCCTAGGCCGTCAGTCGCCAGGCAGCGAATCGGTGAACAGCCGGATCCAGTTGCCGTGCATGATCAGGCGGATGCCCTCGTCGGCGTAGCCGCGGTCCGCCAGACGCTCGCCGATGCGCTGGAAGTCGGCGACGGTGTCGATCTCCTTGGGCGCTCCCTGGCTGCCGCCCTGGCCGTCGGTGTCGCCGCCGATGGCCGCGCAGCGGCAGTGTCCGGCGAGCTGGCAGATGTGGTCGATGTGGTCGACGTAGTCGTCCAGGGTGACCGTATCCTTGCTGTACGGCCGCTGCCGCGTCACGCGGGTCCAGTCGACGCCCGGCCGGTATAGCATCCAGGTGTCGATGGGCACGCCGATCACGCCCTCGCGTTCGATGACCCGCATCAGCATGGCGTCCGAGAACTGGCGCTCCCCGGGGACCAGGGTGCGGCAGCCCTGGTGGCTGGCCAGCAACGGGCCGCCGTAGTGGTCGGTCGCCTCCATCACCGAGCGGTCCGACGCGTGGGTGACGTCGAGGATGACGCCCAGCTCGCTCATCAGGTCCAGGAGCTGCGTGGCGCCGTGGCGCAGGCCGCCCTCGGTGCCGGTGCCGGTCCCGTGCGCGTAGGTGCTGATGCCGTAGTGGGTGAGGCTCAGCACGCGTACCCCCAGGTCGAACCAGTCGCGCAGGTGCTCCGGGTCGAGGACCGCGTCCGCCCCCTCCATGCCGACGATGGCGCCCACCGGCAGGTCGCCGGGGATGGAGCCGGCCTCGTCATGCCGCCGCCATTCCTCGACGTGCGCCTGCCACGCCGCGCGGTCGGCGATGATGCGGAGCTCCCCCTGGCGGGCCAGCGCCTCGTAGAACGCCAGGCAGCCACGCACGTCCGCGTACGCCTGGGCGGCCATGCGGTGGCCCGGCAGGGGCGCCCCCGGCCGGTAGATCCGCCCGCCGATCTTCACCAGGGCCGCGAACACGCGGCCGCGCCGCATCTCCGGCAGTGAGGCGATCATCTCGCGGGTCTCGGTCACGTCCTCGCCTGCCAGACCCACCGGCTGCGTGGCCCGCACCTCCGCGATCGGGCGCGTGATGTCGACGTTGTACGTGTAGGCCGATCCCATCGGGTAGTCGCCGTCGAAGATGAGCATGGCCGCACGATACGGGAGGTGGACCGGGGCGGGAAGCGGGATCGTCCTCCGCCGGTCCCGGCGGGTATACAATGCCTGCGTGCCACCTGCCGACGGGACCGCCACCACCGCGCGCTACCGCATCGCCGAGTGGAGCTTCCGCTCGGCGGCCGAGTACGACAATCCGTGGCGGGAGGTGGACTTGGCGTTCGTCTTCACCACCCCGGCGGGTCGCGAGCTGCGCGTGCCGGCGTTCTGGGCCGGCGGCCGGCGGTGGCGCGTGCGCTACTCCTCGGGCGAGGTGGGCGAGCACCGGTTCCGCACCGAGTGCTCGGATGCGCAGAACGGCGGCCTGCACGGCCGCACCGGCTCGGTGCGCGTCGTCGAGGCGGCTTCCGAGAACCCGCTGTTCCGCCACGGCCCGGTCGAGCTCGATCCGTCGCGCACGCACCTGCAGCACGCCGACGGCACGCCGTTCTTCTGGCTGGCGGACACGTGGTGGATGGGCCTCACCGACCGGCTGCGCTGGCCGCAGGACGTGCACCGGCTCACCGCCGACCGGGCCGCCAAGGGCTTCACCGTGGTGCAGATCGTCGCCGGCCTGTATCCGGACATGGCGCCGTTCGACGAACGCGGGCGCAACGAGGCGGGCTTCCCCTGGGACGAGCGCTTCACCCGCATCAACCCCGCGTACTTCGATGCCGCCGACCGGCGGATCACGCATCTGGTCGAGGCCGGCGTGGTGCCGTGCATCGTCGGCGCCTGGGGGTTCTTCGCGGACGTCGCCGGAACGGCGGCGATGCAGGCGCACTGGCGCTACCTGGTGGCCCGCTGGGGGGCGCTGCCGGTGGTGTGGTGCGTGGCCGGCGAGGCAGGGATGCCGTTCTACACCTCGGAGGAGGGCGCGGCCTACCTGCGGCTGGGCCTGCAGGAGCGCATCCGCTACCGGAATCCGCAGCGCATCCGCGCGTGGTCGGACATCGCCCGCGCGGTGCGCTCGCTGGACCCATTCCGCCGGCCGCTCACTGTGCACCCGACCCGCTCCGGGCGCGCCCAGGTCGATGATCCGTCGCTGCTGGACTTCGAGATGCTGCAGACCGGGCACCTGGGCTTCTCCACGCTGGCGGACACCGTCGACATGATCGAGAGCGCGCGGGCCGCCGAGCCGCGCCTGCCGCTGCTGGTGGCGGAAGCCGACTACGAAGGCGAGTATGGCTCCAGCCTCGAGGATGTGCAGCGCTACCTGTTCTGGATGGCGATGCTGAGCGGCGCCATGGGGCACACCTACGGCGCGCACGGCATCTGGCAGGTCAACCGGCCGGGCAAGCCCTACGGCCCGTCACCGCACGGCCTGGGGTACGGGGACCGCTCCTGGCAGGAGGCGAGCGCGCTGCCCGGCGCGCGTCAGGTCGGGCAGGCGGCGCGCTTCCTGGCGCGCCTGCCGTGGTGGCGGTTCGAGCCGCATCCGGAGTGGGTGGAGCCGCACCAGGAGCCAAGTGACCGCATGGGGGTGTACGCCGCCGGCATCGAAGGCCGGATCGCGGTGCTGTTCGTGCCGCTGCACGCCCTCTGGAAGCTGGTCAACGGCATCGTCACGCTGGGCGCTCTGCAGCCGGGTGCCGCGTACGACGTGCTCTACTTCGACCCGATTACCGGCCAGGAGCGGCTCGTCCCGGAGCCGTTGGTGGCCGACGCGAACGGCAGGTCGGCGCTGCCGCCGCCGGCCGAGGTGCGCGACTGGGTCCTGGTCGTGCGGCGGCGGGCAACTCCTCAGTAACTTACACGCTGCACACCCGGAGGCAGCACGGGCGGCAGGGGCTGAACGATTTTGCGTCGTTCGGGCGTCAGACGTGCAATCAATTCGGGCGATGGCTGATAGCCATAGCGGTCATTGCCCCAGTGCGGACCATAGCGAACAATGGCGACTCGGCGCTCGCCCGGGCGCGTGCGCTCTGCAGAACCGTGCGCCATACAGTCCACAAAGAGTATGGCATCACCCGCATCGAGCTGAATTTGAACAGCGGCTTCGACGCGGTCGAGCGAGCGATTGCTGCCCGTACGTTCGGGATCGTTGAACGCGGGATGAAGCAGATTGGATTTGTGCGAACCGGGGATCGCCATCGTCGCCCCATCGCCATCGCCAATATCGTAAAGCGCCAGCAGAATATTGATCTGCCCACACCGAAACTCATTGTTGTGAAAGCGAAATTGCGTGCGCATACGCCGTTTGTGAGCGCCGGAATGCATGCGCGTAGCACCTCCCTGATACCGAATGTCGATGAATGACTCATCGATGAAAAGACCATCGTCCCCGCCCACAAAGCGCCGCAAATGATGGATCCAGGAAGGATGGTCAATCAGGCGTTCAAGAGGTTCTCCCATCTCGAAGACATTGTGCAAATGTGCTAAGCCTTCGATCGCATCACGGTGAACCCACCCCCGCCATTCATCGAGATCGACATCGCGATACGTATCCACGATCGCGTTGATTTCGGCGAGGTGATCGGCAGCCACCGCATTCTTGAGCACGATGTAGCCGCGCAAATCAAAAAGATATTCTTCCGTTGCAGTCGGTTGCATCAGTTCGCGCCGGGACCGCTACTCGAGCGGATGGGGCTCGGTGCTCAGCACGCCCAGGCTGACCGGCGTGGCGGTGTCCGGGCGCTCGGTCTCAGGACGGTCGGGCATCGCCTCTCGCCGTGCCGCCCAGGCGGCCAGGCCTGATTCGAACCCGTCGGGGTCGCGGTCCATCTCGCAGGCGACGATGCGCATCAGGCGCGGTACGAAGCCCGACAGCCGCATCAGCGCGAAGTCGAAGTCCCGTTCCTGGCGAATGTCGTCCACTGCTTCGCGCACGTGCGTGCGCAGCAGATGGGCGGCGTAGTGGGCATACTCGGGTCTATGTGACAGATCGTGCGCGAAGCACACCGTGCTGCAGGCGTAGTTGAGCAGCGACTTCGGGCTCTGCCACACCCAGTAGTCGGCCTCGGCGATCAGGAACTCCTGCAGCGCCCGGGACGGGAAGCAGCGCAGGGCCGGGGCGTAGAGATGGTACTTGTTGCCCCACGCCACTTCCGGGAAGGAGTCAGGGGTGACCATCGCCTCGTCTCCGCGCACGCCGCCGGTGCCGATGCCGTTGGGCAGCCGTCCGGGTTCGCGCACCATGCGCAGCATCCAGTTGAGCGAGCGCTCGGCAAGCAGGCCGTACTTCTCGTCCCACGTGGCCTGGTAGACGTCGAGCAGCATGGACAGCGGCCCGGTGAACTCCCGGTGCAACCCGACGCGCCGGCAGGAGAGGATGCCGGCCGGTTCCTGCAACCGGACAATGCGGTCGGCAGCCTCCCTGGCCACCTCCAGCAGGCGGCGGTTCCCGGTCAGGTAGTAGTCGGTGAGGATGCCGGAGAGGATGGAGTGCGAGGGGCTGTACCCGCCGCTCCACTGATGGGCGTTGTGGTAGTGCATGACCCCGACCCGTTCCGGATGTCCGGGGAAGGCGTGCACGAAGCCGACGTCGGCCACGATGCGCGAGTAGCGTTCGGCGATCCGCAGGTAGCGCGGGTCGCCGGTCCTCAGGTACTGGCCCCACACGCCCATGATCTGGTCGTTGGCCTCGTTGTTGTAGGGGCCGACGTAGCGGAGCGCCTTCGCGGGGTCCGTGTCCTTGTAGAGCAGGTACACCCAGCCGACCGCCGAGGAGTGGACGCAGACCGCGTTGCCGAAACGCATCATGCCGTACAGGCGGCACTGCCCGACCGGATCGACCACGATCGGCTCGAAGTAGTCGTCCAGGTCGGCGTCGGGCCCTGCCATCCGCGGGTCGCCGGCGTGGTAGAAGTGGTCCACCGCGCCGGTGGCGCACAGGTGCTCCGGGTCGACCACGGCGCGCAGCGGTTCCTGGACGGCGTCGCAGAACGCCTGCGCCGCGGCGTCGCCGGCAGGCTCGGCGGAGAAGCGGATCACGATCTCCGTGGTCCTGGCGGCGCCAACGCCGGTGCCGGTGCCGGTGTCGTTGTAGCTGATGGTCCGGCCGGGCGCGTGCTTCTCGACCATCTCCTCCACCCAGCGCGCTTCCTCCAGGCTGCGGATGTTGAAGCTCTTGAGGTTCAGCGGCGCCGTCGGGTGCCGCGCCAGGATCTCGATGACTTCGGCCTCGCTGCGGGTGGCGCTGGACTTCTCGAGCCCGGCGAAGCGGACGGCCGTCTCCTCGTACGGCGTGGAGAAGGCCAGCGTCCGTCCGCACGCCTCCGGCCAGATGCCGACGTCGATGCCGCGCTCGTTCAGCGTGAACCCCTTCGGGAACTCCTGCCACCCGTCGCGAACGGCTACCGTGGCGCTCGCCCGCGAGCCCGAGAGCGAAACCCAGCCCGGCATGCGCGTGCCGGCGCCGAACGGCCGGCCGTCGCGCAGCACGGTGTAGCGCCGGTCGTCGTCCTGCAGCACGGCCAGGGTCTCCCAGCGCTCGCACCAGTGGGCGGCGGCGCCATCGCTGCCGGCCGCCGCGCGCAGCCCGTCGCCAAGGTCCAGCGGCAGTTCGATGCCGACCGCTGACAGCTCGACCCGCTTGGGGTCCTGGTCGAAGACGAACGTGTGGAAGATCCGCACGTCGGCCAGGCCCGCGTACAGGTGGACGCGAAGCTGGTACGGGCAGAAGCGGATGCCGGTCGCGGAGGCCAGAAATCCCTTGATGAGGACGCAGGCGCGCAACGGCCCCGCTTCCTCCAGCACCACCTCCGGCGCGAAGCCCGAGGACAGCGAGTCGTAGCGGGTGCCGTGCGCGTCCTTCATGGAGAGCACGGGGCCGTCTCCGCGCAGCACCTCGTGCCAGCCGTCGCCCCCCTTGACCCGGCAGCGGGAGATCACGGCCGGGGTGGCGGGCCCCCGCCCCGCGTCGAAGGAGCGCCGGAAATCGATCCGGAGGGGGCCGGTGTCGACCGACAGCAGGTCGTCCGACTCGGCGATGCGGATGCGCGGCCCCGCGTCATCGGCTGCCGGCTCGGCCGCGTGCGGATACTCGATCGAGAGCGCGGCACCGGGCTCGAGCCGGCCGTCGGCCTGCAGGTCGACCAACAGCCACTTCACGTGCCGGCGGTCCTTCCGCCACGTCGTCAGGCAGTCGGTCTGGGCGGAAATCGGGCGGCCGTCCGGGCCGGTCACACGAATCGCCGCCGGCAGCTCAAGCGTTCCCTCGGCGAACGGCACGCCGAAGGTGAGAGCCTCGGTGCCGGAGCGCCCCTCCCGTGTGCCAGCGAGCCGGACCGCAATCCGCTTGTGCGTGCTCATCCCTTCAGGCCTCCGATTCTCGGCAACTATAGGCGATCGGCGGGCGGACCGTCGGCGCCCGCGGGCGGCGTGCGATACTGCGCGGGGTGACCGCCACGGAGGTGCTGCGGATCAACGGCGACGGCGGTTCCGAGTCGCCGCTGATGTGCACCGTGCGCCGTCTGCACGCGTGGCTGGACGGCCATGGGGTGGCGTACTGCGTGGTGGGCGGCCTGGCCGTGGTCCGTACCGGCTGGGTGCGGACCACCCACGACGTCGACGTCCTGGTCGATCGGGACGGGTGGGCGGCGGCGCCGGCCGATGCGTCCATCGCCGTCGAAGAGGACAGCGCGCGCGACCGTATCACCGGGATCGCCATCGACATCCTCTTTCCCGGGGACGACTGGGAGATGGTTATCCCTTTGCCCGAGCCGGCGCAGGTCCGCGAGTACGACGAGGATCTCGGCGCCTGGTTCATCGCCCCGGCGCCGCTGGTCGCCGTCAAGACGGCGGTCTATCTGTCCAAGCTCGCGGAGTACGGGGCGGAGCTGGCCGCCAAGGACCTGACCGACGTGGTGGAACTGCTGCGCGCCGACGAGGGTCGGGCAGCGGCGATCCTGGCGGACGCGCCATCCGCGGTCGCGCCGGCACTGCGCCGCATCTGGAAGAACGTGCGCGGACGCTGACGGTGCGCATCCTCGAGCGAGTCACCGTGGGGCAACCACGGCGAGGTCTCCGCCAACGGATGCCCGGCCAGGACCAACTGCTCGTCACTGCGCCCCCGTCGCGCGATCTCCGACCGGGTTCGCTCGTGGTGCTCGTGCCATGAGCTCACGGCTGCGATCAGCGCGCTGGTTTCTGGCTGTACTTGGCGTCGAACCTCTCCTTCGCGGCGGCCACTTCCTTGCGCCTGGAAACGCAGGAGTGGCAATGACATCCGGTGTCCCTCGCATAATCGAGGATCACGTCCGGCTCCCGCTCAAGCGCCTCCCTGACATCGGTCGGCAGATCGCCCTCGCCTTCGGTCCATTCTGCGTCCCACGGATAGGTGCCGAGCAAAAGCTCTGCAGCGCGCCGCGCGAGCCGAAACCGTCCCTGACGATCTCTTCGTAGCGGCGCCGCCCAGGCACAAAGCGGCTTCCAGACTTCCTCCAGGCTCGCACCCTGAGCGACGAGAAGCTGCCTGACCGGCAAGCGTCCTATCGACCGCAGCTCCCATTCGACCAGCAGCTCCACGCTCGGAACGAGCCACGGCTGCGCCTGCATGAACTCTCCTGACCGGCGGATGTTCTTGGTGCACAGGTCGCCTGGACCGATCGGCGGCGGCGGCCCCGCGGGCAACGGTTCCCGGTCGAGCTCCTTCCCGATTACGTCAGCCAGGATCGGCTCGCCCGTTAATCCGATCCTGGCTGAGACCGCCTGCAGGATGCCCTGCTGATCTTCGGACAGAAAATACTTGGCGAGGGCGTTCTTGATGCAGGTTCGATGGGCGGAGATGACGCAGTGGCGGTAATCGCCGCGCCCGGCGCGGTCGATGGTTGATTTCATGGCAGTATCGATACCATTTTTCGTGCCATGGAAGCAGCCTGAGGCGGCCCCTCTCTTACCGCCGACTACCGGCTCATCGCAGACAGGGCCGACAGCAACTCGCCGGCAGTGCAGCGCGCGAAGCGGATCGATCCGCGCACGGTTGCGGACCCGGCCGGCGACGCGTTGATCGCCGGGAAGGCAAGGTCGAGGTCGGTGCACGGCCAATAGGACCAGCCGAGCGCGAAGGCCGAATCCGAGCCGATAGCGACCGAGATGGCCGCGTCAGCGGCGTGCGCGCGCGATCGCTCGGTGGCGATGAAGGCGCTCTGGACCGTATCGATCGGGGTCTTCTCGGCCACCGACCACGGGGGGATTCCTTCGTACGGGACGACCGACGAACCCGGGCCGCGCGCTTCGATCTGCCGGCGTTTCAGCGCGTTGATCCGCGGGGTGCTCTCGCGCAGCGCCAGCCGAATCCAGATGCCGCGCGCGTTGGGCAGCTCGGACAGCGCGTACACGCGGCCTTCGGCAAGCGTCCGGACGTCGCGGCCGAAGCCGGGCGCCCAGCAGTGGTTGAAGCACACGTGCGCGTCGAGTCCGGACCACACACCGGGAGAGGTGATCGTGAGTGCGACCGCGTAGTCGATCCGGTCCGTCCCCGGTGAGAGCGTCGCGGTGAGCGTCGCCGCGGGATCGCCCGAGGAGATCTCCAGAGTCCACGCGCCGTCCTCGCCGCTCAGCCACGCCGCGCGGCCCCAGGTCCCGTCTGCGGGAATGTCGCGGTGAGGATCTTCGAGGTTCTGCACCGAGCCTTCGGGGACGTCGAACGCCCACACGCAATCGGGAGCCCCGTCCCAGGAAAGGAGGAACGTCCGCTGCCTCGACGTCCGCTGACTGCTGCGGTAGCCCTCCCGCTGCAGATGCTCGCGCACATGCTGCTCGGCCGGCGGGAAGCCCTCGGCCGAAAGGCGCTCGCAGGTGACCGCCATCGGCAGCGGATCGGGATCTCCGGCGCAGGGGTAGGGAACGACCGAGGTATTGCTCATCCGCTCCTCACCGATCGTGCAACGGGAGATACGGCTTCGCAAACGGTCTGCTCACGGGTACCCTCCGCGCTCGAATGAGTACCGCCACACCGCGCCGCGCGCCGCGCATCGTCTTCAACAGCGACGGCGACATCCACTTCCGGGGCGTCCCGTCTCCGCAAGACATGGACGGCTTCTACCGCGGCATCGACGAGCTGGCCGGCACGCAGGTGGACTGTTACTGCTATTGCATCTCCGCCGGCGGGGACACCTATCGCCATCCGTCGGACGTAGCTCCCCTCCTCGGCGCCGACCTGGAGACCCTCGACGGCGTCCCCGACTACCTGCGGCGCGACATCGAGAACACGCGCGCGCTGCTGGCGGCCGGCATCGACCCTCTGGTGCTTCTGCCGCGTCGCGCGCGCGGGCACGGCATGGAATTCTGGGCGAGCATGCGCATGAACGACATCCACGACGATTACCCCGAATGCGCGGCCTACCACGGCGGTTTCAGGAAGGCGCATCCGGAGTTGCTGCTGGGCTCCCCGTATCCCGAGCCGAAGCACCGCGGCAACTGGCGGGCCGGCTTCTGCTGGGGTCTGGACTACACGCGGCCGGAGGTGCGCGGGCGGCAACTCGCGCTGATCGAGGAGGTGCTGACCCGGTACGACGTCGACGGCTTCGAGCTGGACTTCCTGAGAGGCGCGTACTACTTCAAGACGGACGAGCGGGGTTCGGCCATGCCGCTGATGACCGACTTCGTGCGCGGGGTCCGCGGGCTGGTCGATCGGGCAGGCGAGGGGAAGGGCCGGCCGCTCACGCTGGCCATCCGCGTGGGGCGCGACGTCGAAGAGTGCCGGAGATCCGGTCTGGACGTCCGGACGTGGGCCGCCGAGGGGCTGGCGGACCTGCTCATCCCGATGTGGGCTGGGCGCATGGATACCGAGGCGGACGTGGCCGGCATGGTGGCCCTGGCGCGGACGGCCGATTCCGCGGGAACGCGCGTCGCCGGCGGACTGGTCGGGTCGGTGTACGGCTACGGCATCCTGCCGGACCACGACACCGGCCTGTGGTGCAATGCGACTCTGGAGATGCTGCGCGCGGGTGCCATGACCTACTTCTCCCAGGGCGCGGCCTGCACCTACCTGTTCAATTACGACTGCCAGCGGCTTTACGGGGTGAACAAGCCGTACAGCCGTGACGAGCTGCGGGCGCTCAGGAGATCGGCGACGCGGCCGTGCTCGCGCATCTGAACAAGCGCTATGTCGTCTCGGTGGACGGCTCCATGGGCGTCGAGGAGGGAGACTTGGATGGGCCGGTCGCGGGGGCCGAGGGGTGGCGGATGCAACTCCCCGCGATCCTGCACCGCGCGGGCGACGCGGGCGTGTTTCGTCTCTGGATCGGCGACGACCTGGCGCAGGCGTGGCGGGACGACACGCTGGACACGGTGCGTATACGCATCACGGCCGACGGCTATCGCGCCCCGGAAGACGCGGTCGAGTTAACGGTCAACGGCGCACCGGTGGCGTGTGACGAGAACGCCTGGCGGCCGCACGGACTGCTCTACACGTTCTACGCCAGTCGGCGCATGCGCGGGCTCCCCGTCCGCTACGAACGCGAGGACGACGCCGACGTCGTGGCGGGTGCGGCGCAGGGTCCCCCGGACCTGCTGCGCCTGGGCCGGAACGAGCTGACGATCACGGTGCAGAAGCGCCGCGCCGGCGCGGGCCCGCTCCGGATCACCGGCATCGAAGCCCTGATCAAGTACGACGGCGGCGAGTAGCAGGAGCAGTCGACCGAAGCGCTGCGCCGGTCGGCGGGCCCTCATCGCGGAGGATCGGTGACGGCTGGATTGTGGTGGCCGCCGCCTCAAGGGCGGATCGTGACATGAGCGCCCAATCGGACAATAATCCCTTGGCATGAGCCGCTCGGAGCGGCTGCTCGAGAGGATCCTTCGAGGCCAGTCTGACGCGAACATTCCGTTTCGAGACTTGTGTAGACTTCTGGAAGCACTCGGCTTCTCCCAGCGCATCCGCGGAGACCACCACATCTTCACACGCGCTGGTGTCGATGAGATTCTGAACTTGCAGCCGAGGTCGGGAAAGGCGAAAGTATATCAGGTCAAACAGGTGCGTGGATTGATCCTTGAATACCGATTGAGGAGCTGATACATGGTCAAGTACGAGATTATCATCTACTGGAGCCAGGACGATGAAGCATTCATCGCCGAGGTTCCCGAGCTCCCCGGTTGCGCTGCGGACGGCGACAGCTACCAGCAAGCTCTCGCGAACGTTCAGGTCATCATCCGGGAGTGGATCGAGACAGCTACGGAACTTGGCCGGGAGATACCGGAGCCGAAGGGTCGTCTCATCTTCGCTTGATCGACTCTTTGCCTACCTGAAGGAAGCGAATCTCACATCGTGTCGTCGGCTTCAAGTTGCTTCAGGAACTCCTCATACGCCACCGGGTGTGCCGACCGGCGTCGATGCCAGTCGGAGAGGTCTTCCAGGTCCTCCGCCAGGAGCACGCGCAGAGCCTCGTTGATCAACTCGGAGATGGACTCTCGCGTCTCGGCCGACTTCAGCCGTAGGGCTCGGTGAAGATCATCGTCCAGGTACACGGTCGCCTTGCTCACGCTGACACTATGACGCCTTGATGGCATGACGGCAGAGCGCCCACGGCGCGCGGGGATTCGGAAGTTACAGCTTGAAGTTGTTGCCGCGCATCGGGCGGAAGGGCGGGCGGGCGTGGTTCGAGAGTCGGGCGACAGCCGTTGCGAAGGCGATGTAGTCGTCGAAGTCGACAACGCGGTCGCGCTCGATCGAACGCAGATCCTCCCGCAGCGCTGCCGATCGGGCGAGCGCCAGGAGCTCGTCCCTCTCAGCACGGGTCAGCGGGGCCATGAGCCAAGTCTACACGCGTGCTACGGCGGCGAGTAGAGGAATCTCGCCGTTCTCGCCATCCTGAGCGCGGCATGAAACGACCGAACATCCTCTTCGCCTTCGCCGACGACTGGGGCCGCTACGCGAGCGCGTACGCCGCGCACCACGGCGAGCGCTCGCTCAGCGCGCTGATCGACACCCCGCACTTCGACCGCGTGGCCGGCGAGGGCGTGCTGTTCACCAACGCGTTGGTGCCCGCGCCGAGCTGCACGCCGTGCCGGAGCTCGATCCTTTCCGGGCGCTACTTTTGGCAGACTGGGCTGGGCGCCATCCTCCAGGGCGCGGTATGGGACCGTGCCATTCCGTCGTACCCCTTCCTGCTGCGGGACGCCGGGTACCACATCGGCTTCTCCTACAAGGTCTGGTCGCCGGGCACGCCGCAGGACGATCCGTACGGGGGCACCGGAACCCGTTACCAGGACTGCGGCAACGACTTCAACCAGTTCTCCTTCCGGGCAACCGAATGGGCGGGGGAGGCCGGCGTGGAGCCGGCCAGGCAGAGGCTCTGTGACGAGGTGCGGGGCAACTTCCGGAGCTTTCTGGATGACCGGAATCCTGATCAGCCGTTCTGCTACTGGTGGGGGCCGACCAACACGCACCGCGAGTGGCAGAAGGGATCCGGCAAGGCGCTGTGGGGGCTCGATCCCGACGCTCTGACCGGCCGGCTTCCGGCATTTCTGCCCGACGTTCACGACGTGCGCGAGGACGTCTGCGACTACCTCGGCGAGTGCATGGCGGTAGACGCCGGACTCGGGGTGCTGCTGGGCATGCTGGAGGAGATGGGCGAGCTCGACGACACGCTGGTCGTGGTCTCAGGCGACCACGGGATCCCGGGTGTCCCGCGGGGGAAGTGCAACCTCTACGACATCGGCTGCGAGGTGGCGCTCGCCGCGCGGCTGCCGGGGACGATCCGGGCAGGCCGGGTGGCGGACGACATGGTGAACCTCATGGACCTCGCGCCGACGTTCCTGGACGTGGCGGGCGTGGAGCAGCCGGCCGGCATGCCCGCTCGCAGCCTGATGGACATACTCGGGTCCGACCGCTCCGGACAGGTCAGCCCGAAGCGCACGGGCGTGATCACCGGCCGGGAGCGGCACGTGGCGACCGCGCGGGACCGGAATCTGCCCTATCCGCACCGCGCCGTCCGCACCCACGACTTCCTCTACATCAGGAACTTCGCCCCGGACCGGTGGCCGATGGGCGATCCCCGCGGACTGGACGATCCTTCCGCGGAAGCGCCGCCGCGCGCAGCGCTGGAGCACGACACCCACGTGGCCTACGCGGACCTGGATGCCAGTCCCACCAAGGCGTGGATGATCGAGCACCGCGCGGCCGAGGAGGTCCGCGACCTCTACGCGCTGGGCTTCGGCAAGCGGCCGGCGGAAGAGCTCTACGACGTGCGCAACGATCCGCACCACATGAACAACCTGGCCGGCGATCCCGCGTTCGCGGCGCAGAAGCGGGCGCTGGCCGAACGGATGCAGGCGGTCTTGCGTGAGCAGGGCGACCCGCGCATGGACGCGGGGCCGTGCCGGTTCGAGGCCGCGCCGTTCACCGACTGGCCGTGCCCGGACGATACCGCGGAGCAGCGCGCGGCGCTGGTGCGGGGAGAGCTCCCTGAATAGCTCGCGCGCCACGCCGGGAGCTTGACGGTCTTGCTCGTAATCGGCAGATCATGAGTGTCACCGGCAGTGGTGGGCGGAGCCTTGCACTGCCACCCGGACGCAATCGACAGGAGGTCATCCGTGCCACTGACGCAAGACGAGATCGAACGGTTCGACGATCAGGGGTTTCTGTTCCGAGAGGGGGTATTGACCGCTCTTGAGGTCAAGGCCCTGCACCAACGCCTGGAGGACATCGGCAATGAAGTCGTGCCGTTCCCGGCCGGGTACGTGCAGATAGAGCCGCTGGTCGAGAGCGGCCGGCTTGCCGAGGACCCCGTACGGTTCAACAACGTCCGCAAGATCTGGAATCTCACGCGGTACGACGAGCTGTTCAAGGAGTACGCCCGCCATCCGGCAATCCTCGACGTCGTGCACAGCGTGATCGGCCCGGATCTGAAGATCTACGTCGACCAGACACTGTGCAAGCCTCCCCGCGTAGGGTCCGCCAAACCGCCGCACCAGGACTCGGCCTACTGGACGAACATCGATCCGCCCAACCTGGTGATCTGTTGGATGGCGCTCGACGACGCTACCGAACAAAACGGTTGTATGCGCTTCATCCCCGGCTCCCACAAGCTGGGGGTAATCGAGCACAAGCACCTGGAGGACTTTCGCGTCGAAGAGGGCAAGGTGGACTACGAACGCGAGGTAACCGTCCCCCTCAAGGCGGGAGGCTGCTCGTTCCACCACAGCTTGGCGATGCACCGCACCGACACCAACACGAGCCCCGACCGGCGCATCGGCCTGACGGTCGCGTACATGAGCTCCCGGTCGCACTACATCGGACCTGCCCCTCAGCCGGAATACGACCTGGTGGCCGGGCGCGCCTTCGCCGGGTGCGTCTGATTCCACGGACCGCGGAGCAACCGGCGGCGGGGGAGCGCGACGGTGCGCAGACCGTTGACGACGCAGCACCTCACGGCGGTTGGGTCCGGGGAGCCACCCAGTAGACGTTGTTGGTGACCAGTTCGCCGGTCTCGAGGTAGTCGCGGACGTCCTCGAAGTACCGCGTCAGGCCCCGAGGGTATCCCGAGGAGCCATCGAAGTAGGTGAAGGCGGGCAACTGGCCGGCGGGCACCACGTTCGCGCCCAGGGTCCGTTCCGGGGCGGGGCCGTTGGCCACCGTGCCGGGCTCCAGCTCCGGGAAGACCCGGAACCGTTCCCGGGCGGGGTCCGACACCAGCCACACGGTCCGGTCATGTGCGGTGACGCGGTCGCGCGTCGGTTTCCCATCCGGTCCTTGGGACAGCGGCCTCGCCTGCATCAGGCCGTAGAGGCTGCCGTCGGCCCGCATGCCGAGCCGGCCGGCGACCGGCCGCATGTCCGGATACGCCCGCTCGAGATCGGTGACCTCCCGCCGGTCCCAGCCGCCGCGGTCGAGGGTGTGCAGCAGCAACTGGCCCGGACGCTCCGCGCCGGAGATGCACGGCACGACGACCTCGCCATCGTCGGCGGCCATCAACCCCAGGCAGCTCACCTCCGGAGGCGGCATCGGCTCGTGGCGCCCGCCGGTGGTCCGGTACAGCACGTCCATGGCCTCGGGCTGCGCCGGAATTGCCACCGGCGTCCCGTCTGCCTTGCGCCACGTCAGGCCCCGGTCGGCGCTCCGCATGTAGCACAATGCCTGGTGGAGCCCGCGCTGCTCGGTTCTGCCCAAGCCCTCGTAGAAGTAGCACACGAAGTGAAGGGCGCCGTCGCGGCCGATTCCCAGGTGGCTGTGGTAGGCCGCATATCCGTCCAGGTACTTCTCCGTCCTGCGGATCAACCGGGCTTGGCGTCGCCAGGGCTCCCCCGGGGCCTTGATGAACAGATCGGCGCCGAAGGGCCGGTCCGGACGCATCGTCAGGAACAGCGTGTTGTCCCGGTCACACACCAGGATGGGGTAGGTGCCGGATCCGGCCGGCTGCTCGGGGGTCCATGCCGAGGAGTCGTTGACGCCGGCCGAGCTGCGGTAGGTGACCGGCGTGCCGTGGCCGCTGAGGACGACGTGCAGCCGTCCCTCATGGTCGATTGTGATGACCGGCCGCGCGTGGTTGTCGACGCCGATGTTGAGGGTCACCGGCTCCGTCCACCGGCCGGTGTCGGAGCGGTAGGAGCGGACGCGGTTGAGGTAGCCATCCCGGCTGACGTCCTGCCACACGACGTGGCAGACGCCGTCACGGGTGACGATGTTGTTGCCGCCGATCGCGCGCTCGCTGCCGATCCGGGAGATCCGCGTGCCGTTGACCTTCATGGCGTTCCTTCCACACCATGACACGCGGGCGCGGATGCGCCCATCGTAGGCATCGCGGCAGCCGCCTGCGCGCGGCCGGAGGGTCCGGACATGCTGCAGATCTGGGAACACGCCGACCACTCGGACCGGGAGATCCTGCGCTACCGACGCATCCGCGCCGAGCGGCAGGAAGTCCTGCCCGGTGACACGGCACCCATGCTGTGCGGGCACGGACCGAAGCTGCTCCTCTGCGGGCGCGCCGGGTCGCTGGCTCGCAGCACCGACGGTGGCGTGACCTGGGAGCGCCTCGGGTCCCTCCGCGAGCCTGAGTCGTCGAACGGGCACGTCCTGACGCTGGCAGAGCTGGCGCCGGATTCCGTCCTGGCCGCGCTTGCGCACGAGGGAGCCATCGCCGTGCTGTCGTCGGGCGACTTCGGGGAAACATGGCACGCCAGAGGCACGATCGCATCCCGGGCCGGGCCAGCCGCTGGTCCGGTGCGGTTCGAGGCGCTGCCGGGAGGGCCGCTGTTATTGTTGATGGGACCGACGGCCTATCGGTCATCGGACGGCGGCAGCACCTGGGCCGCCACCGACGAGATCCCGGTCGGCGTCGGGCCGGATGAGCCCGAAAGCGTGCGCGAACGGGGCGGGCGGGTGGCGCTGCCGGATGGACGGTTGGTGCTGACCTACGTCGAGCCGTGCTTTCCCTTTGGGGCCCGGGCGGTGATCAGCTCAGATGGCGGCGACACCTGGCGTGAAGAGGTGTTCGTGTTGGGGCACGCCCGCGCAGCCACCAACACGGTGCAGCCGCGTCAATTGCGCTGCGATCCCGGCGTTGGCGCGGTCAGCGTAACGCTGGACGACGGTTCCATCGTCTCGGCCTACGACCGGGGCGCGGCCATTGCGCCTGCTATGCCTCCGATGGACGGCCGGCGCATGGACGAGTCGAGCCACAGGCCGGCCATCGTGGTGGTCCGCTGGACTCCCGAGGGGTTGCGGCGGCCGCCCCTCGTCTATCCCAACCTGTGGACGCACCGCGTGGACGCGCGCGGTTATCTGGACAACGGATTGGTGCGGATGCGGCCCGACGACCGGTTCGAAGGCGGCGATTTCATCGAAGACTACGAGATGATCGTGTTCCGGCGGCGGCCCGCCGAGCAGCGGTTCTTCGCCGGCGCCGGCACCAAGGGCGTGGTGGTCACTCGCCATCCTGACGGCAGCCTGGTCTTCGCAAGCCGCACCTCCGCGATCCATCGCTCCACCGACGAGGGACGCACGTGGACCAGGATCGCAGAGGTCAGGCGGCCGGGAAACCAGGCGACCACGTTCGCCTTCGGGGTCACGGCCCGTGGGACCTATCTGATGGGGTACTCGACGCTGCTGCGGCCGGCGGATCCGGCGAACGGCGTGCCCAGTGTCCGTCAAACCAACATTGCGCGCAGCGAAGACGGGGGAAGGACGTGGACCGCCGATCGTTTGAAACCGGGACCGATGCGGTACGGCGGCGGGGGCGACGGCAGCCGCATCACGGAGCTGTCCGACGGTACGATCGTGATGGGCTGCGGCACCGCGTCGATCGACCCGGCGCGGAAGGCGGGCTACCGCGGCGACGTGATGCTGCGCTCGCGTGACGACGGCAGGACCTGGGACGATTGGACGGTGTTGCCTCCGGGATGCACCGAATCGAACTTCCTGGAGCTGCCGTCCGGCGAGCTGCTCTGCGCCACCCGGTATCAGCGCCTCGCGGAGAGCGCGGATCACTTCGGCGCACCGTCCGCCGGCGCCGCACCGGACGGATGGCCGTTCCCCTCGCGTAATCTGTCCGGTGAAGGCAGATACAAGAACGAGGCGGTCATGTTCTCCGGCGACCGCGGCTGCAACTGGACCACGCCGGAGCTGGTCACGCGCATCCACATGGTTTCAGCGGACGCGGTGCAGTTGCCCGATGGCCGGATAGTGCTGACGTACGACCACAAGGACGCCTGCGGCGGCCCGCGAGCGCTCGTGAGCGCCGATGACGGGCGCACGTGGGAGCCGTACGCCTATATCCTGGCCTACCACCCGATCGATGCCCGAACCAGCTCGGTCGCGCTCGGCGACGGCCGCATCCTGACGCTGTGGGCGGGGGCCGGCGAAGCAGGCATTCACGCCACGACCTGGTCCCCGGACTGACGCGCCTGCGTCGCCGGGGTGTATATTCCGCGTTCACGGCGCGATCGGCCGGGGGAGTGAAACTATGCCGACGGAGGCTCAGCGAACGAATCGACCGGTCTTCGGCGACCATACGGACCGGCAGATCCTGCGCTTCCGGCGCATCCGCGCGGAGCGGCAGGAAGTACTGGCAGGTGACAGCGCGCCACTGCTCTGCGGGCGGGGAACGAAGCTGCTCCTCTGCGGGCGCGCCGGCTCGCTGGCTCGCAGCTCCAATGGTGGCGTGACCTGGGAGCGCCTGGGATCCCTGAGGGACCATGAGTCGCCGAACGGTGAGCGCAGCGAACCACACCCGAAGGGTGACGTCCTGGCGCTGGTGGATCTGGCGCCTGCTGCTTCGGTCCTGGCCGCGCTCGCGCGCGACGATACCATCGCCGTGCTGTCGTCGGGCGACTTCGGGGAAACCTGGCACGCGGCAGGCGCGATCGCATCGCCGGCCGCGGCAGACGCCGATCCGGTGCAGTTCCAGGCGTTGCCCGGCGGGTCGGTAGTGCTGTGGAACGGGCCCGCGGCCTTTCGGTCAGATGACGGTGGGCGAACCTGGAGCGGCACCGGCGAGGGCACGGGCTGCGCCCGGTCCGAAGCGCCCGCTGAGCCTGACAGCGTCCGCGAACAGCGCAGCAGGGTAGTGCTGCCGGATGGACGGGTGGTGCTGACCTATGCCGAGCCGAGCTTTCCGTTTGGAGCGCGGGCTCTGATCAGCACGGATGGCGGCGACACCTGGGGCAGCGAGGTGTTCGTGCTGGGCGTTGCCCGCGCGGCCACCAACACGCTGCAGCCCCGTCCCTTACGCTGCGATCCCGGCGTTGGCGCGGTCAGCGTGGCGCTGGACGACGGGGCCATCGTCTCGGCCTACGACCGGGGCGCGGCCATTGCGCCCGCCATGCCTCCGGGGGACGGCCGGCGCGTGGACGAGTCGAGCCTCAGGCCGGCCATCGTGGTGGTCCGCTGGACTCCCGAGGGGTTGCGGCGGCCGCCCCTCGTCTATCCCAACCTGTGGACGCACCGCGTGAACGCGCGCGGCTACCTGGACAACGGACTGGTGCGGATGCGGCCCGACGACCGGTTCGAAGGCGGCGACTACATCGAGGACTACGAGATGATCGTGTTCCGGCGGCGGCCCGCAGAGCAGCGGTTCTTCGCCGGAGCCGGCACCAAGGGCGTGGTGGTCTGCCGCCATCCGGACGGCAGCCTGGTCCTCGCAAGCCGCACCGCGTCGATCCATCGCTCGACCGATGAGGGGCGCACCTGGACCAAGATCGCCGAGATCAGCCGCCCGGGACAGCTCCCGAATACGTTTGCCTTCGGCGTCACTTCCAAGGGGACCTACCTGATGGGGTACGGGACGCTGCTGCGGCCGGCGGATCCGGCGAACGGCGTGCTCAGCATCCGTCAGATCAACATTGCGCGCAGCGAGGACGGGGGAAGGACGTGGACCGCCGATCGCCTGCAGCCGGGACCGATGCGGTACGGCGGCGGGGGCGACGGCAGCCGCATCACCGAGCTGTCCGACGGTATGATCGTGATGGGCTGCGGCACCGCGTCGAACGATCCGGCGCGGAAGGAGGGCTACCGCGGCGACGTGATGCTGCGCTCGCGTGACGACGGCAGGACCTGGGACGATTGGACGGTGTTGCCGCCGGGTTCCAACGAATCGAACTTCCTGGAGCTGCCGTCCGGGGAGCTGCTCTGCGCCACCCGGTATGAGCGCGACGCGGCGAGCGAGGATTACTTCGCGGTGCAATCCGGCGGCGACGCAGCGGACGGATGGCCGCCTCCCTCGCGCAATCGGTGCGGCGAAGGCAGGTACAAGAACGAGGCGGTCATGTTCTCCGGCGATCGCGGCTACAACTGGAGCACGCCGGAGCTGGTCACGCGCATCCACATGGTTTCAGCGGACGCGGTGCTGTTGCCCGATGGCCGGGTGGTGCTGACGTACGATCACAAGCACGCCTGCGGCGGCCCGCGAGCGATCGTGAGCGCCGATGACGGGCGCACGTGGGAGTCGGATCCCTATATCCTGGCATATCACACGCGCGATGCCCGAACCAGCTCGGTCGTGCTCGGCGACGGCCGCATCCTGACGCTGTGGGCGGGGGCCGGCGAGGAGGGCATCCACGCCACGACGTGGTCCCCGGACTGACGCCGGTCTGAGTCGCCATCCTCACGCGCGCGTGGCGCGGTGCCGATCCGATTCCTGCTTCAGGCCTCGAAATACAGGCGGATCATGCGGAACGAAAAGTGCGAGCTCACGCCGCTGCCGCCACGAAAGGTGATCGTGGTCGTCGGCTCGATCTCGAACCGCGCCGTGCACTCCCGCACCCGCGGCTCGTAGTCCATCTTGTAAGTGAGCTCGTCCTCGCCATAGGTGCGCACGGCGCCGCACGGGTGCTGACTCATCAGCCCCTCGATCCGTTGCCGCCGCAGGGTCTGCATGTTGAACCGGTGGCCAAGGCGAGACGGGCTCGGGCCGTGCGCGTCGACCTCTCCTACCGGCACGCCCGGTTGCGGATACTCGCAGCAGACATACGCGGGCATCGTGCATCCGGAGCCCAGGACCACGGCCGCGGTGATAGGCTGCACCTCGGTGATGCGGATGTAGCCGATGTCCTTCTCCACCTCCAGTCCGTGCTCGTGCGGCGCCCCGAGATGCGACCGGTCGTCTGCGAAGCACTCGCCGAAGCCGGCCACGACCTCGACGTTGTCGTAGTCGTGAAAAGCGCTCCAGTAGTCCTTCTTGACCAGCCCCACCGGCGTGAGGGCAGCTTGGCGCTTCTCGCCGCTGCGCTGGAAGTCGCACTGATAGTCTCGGTTCGCCAGGTACGCGAACCGGCTGCCGTTGATCGTCGACGCCGTTTGGATGCTGGCCATATCGTTCTCCTCCTTCGTATCGAATTGCCGGCGCGGCCGAACACCGCAGGCGGTCCGTTGCGGCGCAGCTCGGTCTGCGCGACAGTCATGCACGGGGAGAGTAGACGATGGTGGACGGGGACGCTCCGTCGGGTCTGGCGGATCTGGAGCGGGACGGCTTCCTGCTGGTGCCGGGGGCGCTCGATGCGGATGCCGTGGCGTGGTGGAAGGGGACGCTCTACGACCTGCACCGCCGCAGCCTGAACGAGATCGACAACTCGGTCGGCAACGTCGCGTTCGAGAGCCTGCTGAAGCTGGCGCCCGAGCGGTCGCGGCTGCTCGTCGGCCATCCGAGCGTCGCGCCGTACCTCAAGGCCATCCTCGGCAAGCAGTGTCAACTCCGCTCGCTGCGCGCGCACATGAACCCGCGCGCCTACCTGCAGGAGTGGCACATGGACTTCGGCGACTACCAGTACCAGGAGCGCAAGTCGGAGGCGGGGCGCCCGCTGCGCGCGCTGTGCATGAACACCACCTTCTACCTGACCGACAACACGCCGGAGCGCGGGCGGCTGACGTTCCTGACCGGCTACGTCGACCGCCGGCTCCCCGACGAGATCCTGCCGTATGTCCGGTACACCGAGGATCGCCGCAACCGCTTCCAGGTGTGGTGCGACGGGCAGCCGCAGGCGCACCTTTATCCGATGGCCGGCGACGCGGTGGTGTTCTTCAGCCACATTCCGCACCAGGGGGCCAAGTTCGGGGACGACCCGGCGGACGACGTCCGCGCCAATCTGGTGCTGCACTTCCAGCAGAACCCGATGTATCCGGGCATCCGCTTCGTCAGCACCCCGGACCTGGCGCTGGACGCACTCGGCTACGCCGGCACCTTCCCGTTCGCGGAAGCGTAACCGCGGTCCCGGCATGCAACACGTGGGAGTGGTCGGCGCGTGGTGTCGTGCTTCGTCCGCGGATGGGGTAGCGTAGCGGTCACGTCCTTGATGTCCGCCGCCTCAATACCCTCGCCAGCCGATCCGGTCGCCGCCTGGGTGGATGCTGCGCGCCGCACGCTGCAGGCGGGGGGCAGCCTGCGAGAGTCCGACCTCGACCGGCTGCTGGCCGCCGCCCGCGGCTCCGGCTGCCGGCTGCGGCAGCGGCTGCTGTATCTGCACACCGTCAACCCGAGCATCTATGCCGACCTGGTGGCCGCCGCCATCCATGAACCGGTCGCCGGAGCGGTCACCGAGATCGATCCGCAGGCTCCCGAGCTGCCCTACCGCAACGTCCACGACGCCATCGTGGATGGCTGGCGGGTGGTCCACTTTCCGCAGCAGCGGGCGCCGTTCGACGATCGCGAGATCGACGTGCTGGGGCAGGAGTTCATCCTCGAGAAACTGGAGGAGTTCGATGACTGATCTGATCGCGCAGCCGCCACGGCTGCTCTCGGACGACGAGGTGCTGTGCTTCGTCACCCACGGCTACCACCTGCTGCACCCGGAGTATCCGGCGGGCCTCAACGAGGCGATCGCCGCGCAGTGTGGGAAGGTGAACGGCGTCGGCAACGGAATACTCGCTGCCGTCCCGTCCTTGCACGAGGTATACGCCCACCCGGCGGTGCGCGGCGCGTTGATCAGCCTCCTCGGCAGCGACTACGTGATGAATGGCCATCGCCACCTGCACGTCAATGCTCCGGGGTCACCTAGTCAGACCTGGCATCAGGACGGCACCAACGTGCGCCATCACCAAGTCTGGTGCGTCCTGGCGATGTACTACCCGCACGAGGTGCCGCTGGAGCAGGGACCGACCATCATCATGCCGGGCACCCACTTCCGCAACGCCCCCACCGAGCGGCTGGCGACCTACGCCAATATCAAGGGCCAGGTGCCGCTGGCGGTGCCCGCCGGGACCGTGGCTATCACCCACTACGACCTGTGGCACGCCGCCACTCGCAACCTGACCGATCGCCACCGCTACATGCTCAAGTTCCTGTTCGACCGGCAGTCCGCTCCGACGGAGCCGAGCTGGAACCACGATCCGGAGACAATCGCGGAAGTCGCTCACCGTCGCATCCGCCAGCACGTCGGTCCGGTCGATCACTCCTCCGACCACTACAAGGAGTGGGAGTTGCGCACCGAGATGTGGCAGTGGATGCTCGGCCGGCCGGCGCCGGTGCAGCCGGGGGCCTTCAAGGACATGCTCGCGTAGCAGCCCGCCGGTTGGTCAGCCGGCGCGAGGTCAGAGGGACAGGTTCAAGAACCCGGATCTCGTCAGTCCCAGACCACTGCGACACCCGGATACTGCCTGATCTCACGGTCCGGGGTGAGAATGGGGGCGCCGGTGGTGAGGGACGTCGCGATGATGATGCGGTCCGCGGGATCCTTGTGCAGCGGCGGCAGCGACGTCGAGCGCTCGGCGATGCGCCAGTCGACCGGTAATTCCTGGACTCCATGATGCTCGAGTGCCCGGGCAATCCAGTCAGCCGGGGGGAGCGGCAGATGGAGAGCCCCGCGCCGGTGCTTGAGGCCGATCTCGAAGGCCGTGATCGCGGAGATGAACAGATTGCCTGCGTTCTCGGTGATCGCCCGGCGCACCCTGCCGGGTAGCTCCTGAGGCGTGGAGGCGAGCCAGAGCAGGGTACAGGTGTCGAGCAGCACCGCTACGAGTCCGGCCAGTCCTCTTCTGCCAGCGGTGCGACGGGATCTTCGTGGAACACGACTCCTGCCAGGCGCGGATCCGGTCGCAGAGGGTCGCCGTCCGTCGCCGTGATGGGGCCGATCTCGGCTACCGGCTTGCCGTTTCGGCACACCCTGATGCGCTCGCTGCGCTCCTCCACCAGACGCAGCAACTCGGAGAGCCTCGTCTTCGCTTCATGCGTATTCACGACCAGCATGAACTTAGTTTGGTTTAGTTCAATATAGGGGTCAATCGCGGCAGTGGTGCCACCGACCGGTTTCCGCGTGGCGCTGTCCAGATGCGTTACATTTGCGCCGTGGCAAACAACCTGGAGCGGTATGCCGACCTGGCGATCGGGGTGGGACTGAATCTGCAGCCCGGACAGCGACTGGTCATTCGCTCGGGGCGTAACGGCTCATCGCCGGCCGCGGAGCACGTCGGCGGGATGCTCGGGGAAGCCGGTGATGCCGCGCGACCGGTCGAACTGGTAGATCCGCTCTCCCCGCCACACCCATGGCTCGAACGGCAGCGCCTTGAGGTCGTCGCCGTCCAGGGCTTCGAGGGCTCCGGGGCGGCGGCACGCGGCGGCGGCCGTCGCGCGCCGCTCGGCGGTCACGGCCGCGTCCGAGCCTGCGCGGTTGCGGAGCTCGTCCGGATCCTCGTCCAGGTCGAAGAGCTGCTCCCGGCCACCGTTGGCGAAGAAGACGTACTTCCAGCGGCGGTCGCGCACCATGACCTTGCATTCGCCGGTGCCGGGCAGTCCGTACCAGCCGACCAGGGAATCGCGCGGCGGCGCCGAGCCGTCGAGCACGCCCAGCACGTCGATACCGTCGCGGAGCTGCGGGCGTCCGGCGGCGGTGGTGGCGATGCCGAACAGGTCGGTCAGGCACACCAGCTCGGCGCAACGCCGGTCGGCGGCGAGGCGCGCCGGCCAGCTCACCAGGAACGGGACGTGCGCGCTGGCCTCGAAGAAGCTCTCCTTCTGCCAGGCGTGGTGGTCGCCCAGGTGCTCGCCGTGGTCGGAGAAGAAGCAGATCAGTGTGTCGTCGGCGTCCTCGCGTGACTCGACCGCATCGAGGATCCGGCCCAGGCAGTCGTCGATGTAGGAGATCTAACGGGATCGGCGGGGCGAGGGGCGGGTGCGGACCGATGAACGACACGAACCCGAACCAGGGCCGTCCGTCGTCGTCGGCGCCGATCTGCTCGACCGCGCGATCGGCGGCCCACGCCTCCACGGCGCAATCAGCCGGCTGCGCGCTCATCTGCGGCATGTAGTACATCTCCGTACGCTCGCCCATGAGCTGCTCCAGGTGGTCGTACTCGGAATGCTCGCGGGAAAGCCACGCCGCGTAGGCGTCGGTCGCGCGGTCCTCGGGCGACGAGTAGAGCTCCTCGCTGTGCAGGTGGACGTCGTAGCCGAGCGGTTCGCGGCTCGGGCTGGAATGAAACTTGCCGATGCCGAAGGTGCGGTAACCGAGTTGCCGCATGACCGTGGCGAGGTACGGCCCGCAGCGGCCCTCGATCGTGTCGGCCTGACCGGGCGCCGGCCCGGAGATGCGGTTGCTGAAGATCCTGGTGGCCGGCGGCTCGCAGCCGGTGCGGATCGTGTAGCGGGCCGGCACGCACACCGGGCAGGTGGAGTAGGCGTTGGTGAAGCTCACCCCGCGACGGACCAGCCGGTCCAGGTTGGGAGTGTGGATGTGCCGGTTGCCGAGGGCCGCGATCGTGTCGAACCGCTGCTGGTCGGTCATGACGAAGAGCACGTTCGGCTGGCGGTCTTTCATCCCGTGCGGTGCCTCCGCGCGGTGGGTCAGTGCGTGCGCGCCGGCGGTGGTGCCTCGTCGACGGCCAGGTGGGCGCCCCGGCGCTCCACCTCGCGCCGCACCTCCAGGGGATCGAGGTCGGCGGCGTCGGCACCGCCCGCCACGGCCATCGCCGCGCCGATGCCGGCCGCCTGACCCATCATCGCGCAGGTCGTGGTGACGCGCGCGGAGGACAGCGCGAGCTGGTCCGCCGACATGCAACGGCCGGCCATCAGCAGGTTGCGGCCGTCGCGCGCGACCAGGCAGCGGAACGGGATCTGGTAGGGGGGCACGTACAGCTCCTCCTTGGGGAGGATGTAGGTCCGCTTGTCGTCGTCCGGCTTGTGGCCGTCCAGGTAGAACACCCCGCGCGCCACGGCGTCGTCGAACTCGCGCCCGGCGCGCAGATCGTCGACGCGCAGCGTGTAGCCGCCGACGATCCGGTACCCCTCGCGGATGCCGATGATCGGCGAGCAGTGGTCGAAGCGCCAGTCCTTGCCCTCCACCGCCTGGAAGTAGGACAGCACCTCCAGCATGCGGCGGCGCGCCGCGATCTCCGCCGCGGTCATGCTCTCGGTGTCGGTGGAGTCGAACATCGGCACCTTGATCTTGATCGCCCGGCCGCGAGGACCGTTGGGCCAGTTGGGGCTGGTCATGGGCAGCTCCTCGCGCGTGCGGATCGGCGCGAACCAGCCGTCGGGGAGCTGGTCGGCGACGGGCTCTCCCATCTCCCGCACGAAGAACATCAGGCTCATCGGAAGCTGGAGCTGATCCCCGGCGCGCCCCTTCTCGACGGCGTAGCCGGCGGCCTTGGCCACCAGACCGTCGCCGGTGCAGTCGACGAAGTGGCGAGCGCGCAGCGCCTCCGGTCCCGACGGGCCGGCCACGATCGCCTCCGCCAGCCGGCCGTCGCGCTCGATCACGTCGACGAAACGAGTGTGCAGCAGCAGTTTGACCCCGCGCGCCAGCAGCACCTCCTGCAGGATCACCGCCAGGATCTCGTGATCCAGGACCCGCGACTGGCAGCCTCCGTAGGAGAACGGCTGGTAGGGCACGATGGCGTCGAAACGCGCCAGATGGCGCAGGATCTCGTCGAACACCTCGCCCTGGCCGGCGGTCTCGCCGCAGAAGTTGGCGACCCCGCCGACCGTCATGTTGCCGCCGGTCACGCCGAAGCGCTCCACCAGCACCACGGACGCGCCGCTGCGGGCGGCCGCCGCGGCCGCGCTCACCCCGGCGATGCCGCCGCCGATGACCGCGACGTCCGCCTGGTAACGCACCGGCACGCTGCGGCTCCAACTCACCCGTTCCATGTTCTCTGCCATCGCCCCGCATGGTACCGAGGCTTGCCCGTGGGCGTCTGACCGGTCACCGGTGCGGAGCGTGGGTGGGCGGTGGTCGGGTCGGGCGGAGGTCGCTCAGCCGGGCGAGAAGCGACGGATAGGCGTGCGGCGCGAGGTTGATGGTTTCGTCGGGATCGGTGCGGTGATCGTAGAGTTCCCCGGCCTGCACTTGGCCGGCCGCGTCGAGCCAGCGGGTGTAACGGTGGTCGGCGGTGCGCGTGGAGTAGGCCGTCAGCCCGCCGCGGGCCGCCTGCGCGAACACCGCCTCCTTGCCCGGCCCCGAAGGGTCGCCCAGCAGCGGCATCAGGCTGGTTCCCTCCGCCCATGGCGGCGTGCGGACCCCGGCAAGCTGCAGCAGGGTCGGCAGCAGGTCGACGTGCTCGGCCAGACCGGCCACCCGCCGGCCGTCCTCGCCGTCCGGAATGCGCAGCAGCAGCGGCACGCGCAGGTCCGGCTCCCACGGCATGCCCTTGCCCCAGTGGCGGTGCTCGCCCAGGGCGAAGCCGTGGTCGGTGGTGAACACCACCACCGTGTCCGACGCCAGCCCGGTCTCGTCGAGGGTGGCCAGGATGCGGCCGATCTGGGCATCGAGGTAGCTGACGGCGGCGTAATGGCCGTGGCGTAGCTCTTCTGCCTGCCGGGCCGTGGGCTGCCATGCCGCGCGAGCGCCGGGCAGATGGTCCGTCTGCGCGTAGTACTGGAACGGCTCGTTGCCCGCCACGGCCAGCTCGGCCGTGAGCGGCGCGGGACGTGGCGTGTCGTATCCCGCTTCGGCGCCGAAGTCGGTGGCATCGTGCAGCCGCCAGTAGCGCTCCGGCGCCAGCCACGGCAGGTGGGTGTTGCAGAACCCCACGCCCAGGAACAGAGGCGCGGCCTCGCGGCGGGCGGCGTGGGCGCGCAGCACGCTGATCGCTTCGGCCGCGGTCGCGCCCGGGTAGTAGGCGTCGTCGGCCACCGGCGCCCGTTCGACCGGGCCGCCGCGCCAGCGCTTGAACTGGGTGGCGGCAGCAGGTGTGCCGGCCTGCAGGATGCGGAAACGCTCCTCCATCAGGGCTCGGTTGGCAGCCGAGCGGTAGCGCCGCGCCCGTTCGCGGCAGTCGAAGTCGTCCGGACACCACGCGGGCACCTCGCCGGTGGCCGCGTACCAGGGCGGCGCGCTCCAGCTCGGCGGATCGGCCTCGTACTCGTGCAGCACCTTGTGCAGGCTGTGGGTGCGGTAGCCGGCGGCACGCAGCAGCTCGGGGAGGGTGCGGATCCAGGGCAGCCGGCGGCGCAGGCCGGCGTAGAAGTCCGGGCCGCCGATGTCGTAGCGCTGCACGGTGTCGGGCCGGCAGCCGGTCATGAGGCAGGTGCGGGCCGGTGCGCACATCGGGAACTGGCAGAAGGCGTTCTCGAACAGGGTGCCGCCGGCGGCGAGCGCGTCGAGGTGCGGGGTGACGGCGCGGGGGTCGCCGTAGCAGCCGAAGCGCAGCGAGATGTCGTGCGCGATCAGGAACAGGACGTTGGGCCGCCCCGTCGCGAGACGGCCCGTCACGGGGCGGTTGCCGGCTCGCGTTCCTTGAGGGCGGCGATCAGGTCGGCGCTGTCGTGGTGCCAGGCGGCATCCGCGGCTGTGTCATGCGATCCCGTGCCGATCACGGCATCCAGCGGACGGCGCAGGCAGCGAATGGCGCTCCCGTCGACGCAGGCCAGCAGCACGCCGTCCGCGGTCGCCGTCAGGGCGCACGGACCGCTGCCGCCGGGGACCGCCACCACGGTCTGCCGCCAGTGCCCGCCGGCGCCGGCCGTACCCAGCACCACGCCTTCGCCGGTCGTCCACGCTGCCGCGTACAGGCGCGACACGCCCAGGGCTGCGCGATCGTCCCCGGTCAGGGTCAGGGCCACCACGGACGCTTCCGGCACCGGCGGTTCCGGACGCGCGTCGCCGTTGCGGGCAGCGCCGTTGCTTCCGCCGGCCGCCGCGTCCTGCGTGCGCCAACTGACGCCGCCGTCCGTCGACACCCAGCCGCGCTCGCCGGCGTGCACGACCACCTCCGGCGGGTCATCGCATTCCGTCACCTCGGCCGTCATTGCCGGCACCTGCTCGAAACCCTCGGTCCGGTTGCGCCCGCCGTCCGCCACCGCGAACGCCAGCTCGGCATCGGCCTCCGCCGACACTGCCGCACTGAGAGCCACCGGGGGCTGCCAGCGCTCTTCGTAGCGGCGCAGCACGCCCAGCGAGCCGTCCGCGGCGTACGCGATCAGCACCTCGCCGGTGGCCAGCTCCGCGACCGCCAAGCCGGTGACGGCCGCCGCGACGACGGGCGCCGCGGCGGCGCTCGCCGCGACGGCGCCCGTCTGCTGGTCATAGCCGCGGCGGCGGCGCAGGTAGCTGTAGTAAGGGGCCAGGTCGAGCCGCACCCCGGCGCGGCGCAGGAGCGCGCGCAGCTCCGGCACGTCGACCGCGTCGACGGACCGCGCAGGCGCACCCATCGCGGCCGCCACGCCGGCGGCGAAGCCGGTCTGGGCGCAGGTCCCCATGACCCGGAACGAGCTGGTCGCCAGATGGTCGCCGCCCAGACAGCGCCCCGGCACCAGCAGGTTGGCGGCGCCCTTCGGGCGCATGGCGCGCAGCGGGATCTGGTGCGGCGGGCACTGGACCGTGACGCCGGTGCCGGCGCGCTGCACCACCGTGGGCCAGTGGTAGTCGGTGTGGTAGGAGCCCACCGCCACGCCGTCGGCGAAGTGGCGCCCCACCAGGATGTCGTCGGCGGTCAACTGGTAGAGCGCCTCCACTCGCCGGCCCTCGCGGATGCCGATGTGCGGCGCCACCCACGCCAGGCGGTGGTTGGGGTAACGCGCGCCGCGGTAGCCGTGGGTCTGCAGGTAGTGGACGACCCCCATCATCTGCCTCCGGCCGGCCTGCTCGGCCGCCGACAGCGACGCCCCGTCGGTGGCGTCGTGGCCGATCACCTTCATCTTCACGGTCACGTGGTGGCCGTGCGGGATGACGGTGATCATCGGCACGTCCTCGTCGTCCGCGTACGCCGGGCAACCGGGCGGCAGCACCGGCTCAACCTCCTCGCCTGAGTCGACCAGGGTGAAGTAGAGGCTCATCGGCAGTTGCATCAGGCCCGCCGACTCGTCGACCGAAGGCGGGTCGCCCGGCATCAGCACCGGTCCGCCCTTGCGGAACGGCCAGCCGCCGCGCGCCACCAGGTCGGCGTCGCCGGTGGCGTCCACGGCGACCGCGGGCTCGATGCGGGTCAGCCCACTCTTGTTGGCCAGCACCACGGCCGCCACGCGGTCAGCCTCTCGTTCCACGCAGCGTTCTACGCCCAGGACCTGGGTGTGCAGCAGCAGCTCCACGCCCGCCTCGGCGAGCATCTCCTGCAGCACGAACTTCAGGCTCTCGCAGTCGAACGGGCGCCCGTCGCCGTTGGGGCGGTAGGCGGCGATGCCGCCGAAGACGCCGAGCCGGCGCACCATCTCGCGCCAGCGGTCGTTCACGACGCGGGTCTCCCCGCAGAAGGAATGGACGCCGCCGGCGGTCCCCTGACCGCCGACGAAGCCGTGCTGCTCGACCAGCAGCACGCGCGCCCCGTGATCCGCCGCCCCGAGAGCCGCGTACACCCCCGCCACGCCGCCGCCGGCGACCAGCACGTCTACCGCCCGCTGCGCGCGCAGCGGCAGGGTCACGCTCTGCTCTCGGGTCACGGCGGGCCGCTCAGCGGCTGTCCTGGTAGCGCTGCTCGGCGTCGTTGTGGATCTGCTCCAGGCGCAGCGCGTCGGGCATGATCTGCGCTACCCGCTCGTCCCATTCCGCTAGGCTCATGTCGCCCAGGATCACCTTGTCGATGGCGGCGTGCACTTGCGTGTTCAGATCGGCCGTCAGGTTGGTGATCTCCTCGCGCTCGGCGGCGTTGAACGGTGCCACGACCTTGGGATCGTCCCAGTGCCCGGTCGCCTCCATGTCCAGGTACCAGTTGATCTGATACTCCGGCCAGTTCAGCCGGTACAGGCGCATGTCGATGTAAGGCGTGAACGCGCCGTAGGCGCCGGTGCCCACCTCGTTCATGAACTTGTCGATCAGATAGGCGCCGGTGTCGCTGGTGTACTCGGCCCGCATCTCGTCGGTGAAGAGATAGTCGTCGCCGTCGCGCACCCAGTGCATGCCCTCGATCCCGAACGCCTTCATCTCCGCGAACTCGTCGGTGTAGGCGAAGTTGAAGAAGCGCGCGATCGCCTCCTGCTCCTGGGTCTTCTGCCCAACCGCCCACATCTGGCTCGACACCTCTTCCTCGTAGAAGAGCGAGCGGCGCTGGCCGAGCGAGTTCGCCAGCACGTCCGTCGGCGCCCACCACGCATCGGGCTTGATCGGCACGATGGCGTCGTTGGCGCGCTTGCCGTAGGTGGGGTTGTCGTAGAAGAAGAAGCTCTTCTCCGCGCTCTGCTTTTCCCGCCACTGCGTGGTGGTCAGGGTGGCGAAGTCGGGGTCGAGAATGCCGTCCTCGTATGCGCGATGCAGATAGGCCAGCAGGTTGCGGTACTGCTCATGGATCGGTCCGTACGCCCAGCGGCCGCCGTCGATGGCGGGGTCGAAGTAGATGTCGGCGCCCGTGCCGAAGGCATAGGCGGTGGTGCCCACCAGGTTGCGCCCGCCGCCGCGGCTGGTCCACACGTGGCTGTCCGGATACGCTTCCTTGATGGCGGCGAGCACCTCGTAGAGCTCGTCGAAGCTCTGCGGCTGCTCCAGGCCCAGGTCCTCGACGACGTCGGTGCGGAGTACGCTGATGATGCCGCGGTGGAACTCGAACCGCTTGGTGGTCGCGAACGCGTAGTGGACGCCGTCGATCGCCGTCTTCTGCACGCGCTCGTTCTGCTCCAGGATGCGCTTGTAGTTGGGCACCATGGTGTCGATCATCTCGTTCAGCGCCAGGAACACGCCGGTGTCGCCGAACTCCAGCAGATCGTTGCGGGCCACCCGGAGGATGTCGGGCACGTCGTCGGTGGCGATGAGAGTACGCTTCTTCGCGTTGTAGTCGGCCCCGCCGATCGCGGTGAGGTCGAACGTGATGTTCAACCGCTCCTCGATGGCGTCGATCACGGCCGAGTCGACGTTGATCGGGGCGGTGCCGCGATCCCCCAGCACCACCGTCAGCACGGTGGGCTCCATCGAAGCGGCCTGCTCCGTCGCCGGAGCCGCGAGTGCGCCGGCGGCGGCGAGCAACGCCACGGCGCAAAGAATGGTCAGTTTCTGCATGAGTGAGAGAACCCCTTGTTGTGTTGCCCGGCCGCACCCGGCCGGGGTCCGTGCGCCGCAACCGGCGGCGCCGCGATGTTTCCCGATCAGCCCTTCAGGCTACCGATCATCATACCCTTGACGAAGTAGCGCTGCAGGAACGGGTAGAGGAGCAGGATCGGAATCGTCGCGACCATGATGATCGCGTACTTCACCGTGGTGTCGACGATCCGCTCGTCATCCTGAAACTCGACCTGCATGTTGCTGACGTCGCCCTCGATCACCATGCTGCGCAGGATGAGCTGAATCGGATACCTGTCCCGATCGCTCAGATAGATGAGCGCGGGGAAGAAGCTGTTCCAGTGCTGGACGGCGTAGAACAGCGTCATCGTCGCCAGGATCGGCGTGGAGATGGGCAGCACGATGCGCAGGAAGATCTGGATGTCGTTGGCGCCGTCGAGATACGCCGAGTCGTTCAGCTCCTCCGGGATATTCTGGAAGAAGGCGCGCATGATGATCATGTAGTAGGTGACGATGGCCGTCGGCAGGACGAGCGCCCACAGGGTGTCCAGCATGCCCAGGCTGCGCACCATCAGGTACATGGGAATGAGCCCGGCCTTGAAGAACATGGTGGCGACGACGAAGGCGGTGAGGAAGCGGCGGCCATAGAAGAACTTCATCGCCAGCGGGTAGGCGCAGCAGGCGGACAGGGAGACGTTCGCGGCGGTGCCGACGAGCGTGTACCACACGGTGTTGCGGAAGGAGCCGAGCACGTAGGGCGCTTCCAGCACGGCGCGGTATGACTCCAGGTTGATGCCGACCGGCCACCAGTTCACCTCTCCTCGCACCACCGCGTAGCCGTGCGAGATCGACACGATGGCCACGTAGTAGAGCGGGTAGAGGGTGATGAAGGCCAGAATCACGAGCAGCAGCGCGTTGCAGGCGTCGAACACGCGGTCGCCGGCGGTGGAGGCGCGGGCGATCCCTACCACAGGCTGGTCTCCCCGAGGGAGCGGCTGATGCGGTTCGCGGAGATCACGAACACGATCCCGATCACCGACGTGAACAGCCCCACGGCGGTGGCGTAGGAGAAGTCGGACTGGATCAGGCCGCGGCGGTAGACGTAGGTGGCGATGACGTCGGCGGTCTCGTAGGTGGCGCCGGTGTAGAGCAGGATGATCTTCTGATAGCCCACCTCCATGATCCGCCCCATGGCCAGGATGAACAGGATCACGACCGTCGGCAGGATGCCGGGCCAAGTGATGTGCCGGAGCTGCCGCAAGCGCCCGGCGCCGTCGAGGGCGGCGGCCTCGTAGAGCTGCGGATCGACGGTGGTCAGGGCGGCCAGGTAGATGATCGATCCCCAGCCGACGTGCTGCCACACTTCGCTGCCGATGTAGATGGGCCGGAACCACCCGGGCCGCACCAGGAACGAGGTGCGCTGGAAGCCCAGGAAGGCCAGGAAGTTGTTCACCACCCCGTCGGTCGAGACGAAGTTGACGATCATGCCGCAGATCACCACCAGCGAGATGAAGTGCGGCAGGTACGTGATCGACTGGATGGTGCGCTTGAAGGCGACGCCGCGCACCTCGTTGAGCATCAGCGCCAGGATGATCGGCGCCGGGAAGCCCACCGCCAGGCCGAGCACCTGGATCACCACGGTGTTGCGCACCAGCGTCCAGAAGTAGGGGTCGGAGAGGTAGAGCTCGAAGTACTTGAAGCCGACGCCGGGGGCTGAGAGTATCGAGCCCAGCCCGCGGAACACCTTGATGTCCTTGAACGCGATCAGCACCCCGAACATCGGGGCGTACTCGAACACCACGTAGAACAGGAAGGGCGCCGCGAACAGCGCGTACAGGTAGCGGGACCGATGCAGCTTGCGGCGGAGCGACGTGGACGTGGACGGCGACGAACGGACGCTGCCGGCCGTGGTGAGGCTGTCAGCCATGCTCGGCGCGGGAGTATACCAGACCACCGCCCACGGTGGCCGGCCGACGCCGGCCTCTGGACCAGGACCGTCCGTGTGCGGTCAGATAGCGGCGGAGGCTACCAAATGAGCAGTTTGACGCTACGCGACCATCTCTGGCTGTGGGGCATGAAGGTGAACGTCCTGCAGGAGCTCAAGGCGTATCCGTTCTGGGAGGAGACGTCGACGCTGACCACCCAGCAGGCGATCGAGCGGACGGGCATTCGCAACGTGCTCATCGCCGGGCACCTGCCGCTGACCAGGGAGACGATGACGCAGCTTCCGGCGGCGAGGCGGATCATCGCCAAGTGGGGAATGCACTCCTCGGTCGACGGTAGACACCAGGTCGACTACCCCAAGGCGCTGAGCGCCCTGCTGCAGGCCAAGGAGCTGGCCGCGGAGGACCCGCGGATCGAGTCGTTCCTGCTGGACGACTTCAGCACCGGGACGGTCGACGGCGGCGTGATACCCAAGCACCTGGCGGACCTGCAGTTCGAGAACGCCGCGCGCCCGCCGCAGTTGCCGTTGATGGCCACGTTCTACGAGATGTCGCTCGAAGACGACCGTCAGCTTCCCCTGCTGCCGTACTTCGCCGGCTTCATGAATCCGCTCTGGCACGCCGCGAACATCGACAAACAGAAGGGCTACGCCGATCGCCTGGCCGGGCTGACCGGCAACAAGCCGCTGTTGATGTGCATCTACGTCTACGACTTCGGCAACCTGAAGAAGCTGTCCTACGACCTGATGCGCCGCCAGCTCGATGTCTGCGAGGAGATGATCCGCGAGCGGCGGGTCTACGGCGTCGTCATCCTGGGCACCTGCATGCTGGACCTCGACTGGGAGTCGAACCGGGCCCTGTACGACTGGCTGGACGACCGCGGCGACATGAAGATCGAGTGACGATCAGCGGCGCTTGAAGCCGGCCCGCGCCCGGGCCGTGCTTCGGAGGGCTTCCAGCCCGCTCCAGAGTAACGTTCCTGGCGACGCCCGTAGGCGAGATCTGCGGCGCGGTCGCCGCATCTCGCGTCCTTCGTGGTTGCCATTCACGTATGGCACTGCCTGGTGCGCGGCAGCTACTCGCGTATCTCCTCCGTCATTCAAGCAATTGATCGTTCGTCCACGAACGCCGGCATAGTCCGGCCCGCCTGCGAGCGGTAGGTCCATGACATGGACCGCGGCCGACACACCCGCTCACGGACCGATTCGATCGCAGGCACGTGTCGCCTCGCGTCCGAGACCACGGCGAGGGAGGTACCGATCGCCATGACACTTCTATTCTCACTTCCATCTCTCTTCCGCCCGCTGCCACGGGTGGTATACGGCGCGCTCCGGGCCGGGGCGGTGCTGCTTGCCGGTCTGGCCGGGCTGGTTGGCGCCGCGACTGCGTCCGCGCAGGAGTACGATGCGCCGATCGCCACGCTGGTCAAGAACATGGACCAGCCTTCGGGAGCCGCCTCGGTTGTTCTGTCTGACATCCAGGACGGGCTGGGACAGGGGTTCAGGACCGGACCGGTTCCCGGTGGGTACGAACTGGAGAGTATCTGGCTGTATGTGCGAGACACGCACGAGAGCCGGTACATGACGATAGACGCCGCCCTGTACCGCGGCCCGGGATTGGGCAGGAAGGTCGCTACCCTCACGGGAGGTCGCTTGAACGACTTCGCGCACAATGAGTGGAGGGCACCGGCCAACACCTTCCTGGAGCCGAATACGGACTACTACTTCTTGCTCGATTGTGTCGCCGGCTGCGCCAATGACAATTGGGCCCAATTCGGCGACACGTACAACGATGTCGAGGATGGGGGCTCCCAACCAGGATGGTCCATTCAGGATCGGATGATCTTTCGGCGTCCCGGCGAGAACTGGATTTGGGCAGCGGAGAGGGCGCTCAGGATCCGGGTCCGGGGCCGCCCGAGCCCCTACCGCGCCTATCGGACGGAGATCGTGTCGACGCCGCGCGACGGCAGCACCTACCACCATGGCGAGCACATCGACGTCGCGCTGACCTTCAATACCGCGGTGTACGTGCCGCCGGGCGGCTCGGTCATCGCCATCCGCGTCGGCGACACTGCCGACGGCTCCAACTACCGCGCGGCGGCGTACCACTCCGGCTCGCAGACGAACCGGTTGGTGTACCGCTACCAGGTACAGCTTGCCGATGCCGACACGGACGGCATCAGCGTCGACGTCGGCGGCCCGAACAGCGGCTTCGGCGGGGCGGTGCCGACCATCGTCGCCAGCTTCGGCCTGCTGCCGGTCATCAACTACTACCCCGGCTTGGCGGACGATCACCATCACCGGGTGGACGGGTCGTTCCATGTCCACGACGTCGCGATCACCTCCAGCCCGGCGCATGAGGACGGCTACCGCGTCGGCGAGGACATCGACGTAACGCTGACGTTCACCACCGAGGCCTATGCGTCGGGCGACTCCGTCGTCGCCATCCGGGTCGGGGACGATGGCCCCGGTTACCGTCGGGCTGCCTACGTCTCCGGCTCCGGCACGGACCGGCTGACCTACCGCTATCAGGTGCAGCTCACCGACTTCGATGAGGACGGCATCAGCATCCCGTCCTCCGGCTTTGTACGTGAGCTGCCAACGACCAGCCCTGCGCTGGGATCGATCCCGGTCTCCCGGGACTACACCGGCCTGGACGAGGACGCCGGCCACACGGTGGACGGGTCATTCCGCGTCACCGGCGTGGCGATCACCTCGAGCCCCGCGCACGGAGACAGCTACCGCGTCGGGGAGTACATCGAGGTCACGCTGACCTTCAGCACCGAGGCCTACACCTCGGGCTCCGTCGTCGCCATCCGCGTCGGCGATACCGACGACGGCTCCAACTACCGGCCGGCGCGCTACGTCTCCGGCTCCGGCACGGACCGGCTGACCTACCGCTATCAGGTGCAGCTCACCGACTTCGATGCCGACGGCATCAGCGTCGACGTGGGCGGCCCGCCCTCCGGCTTCGGCGAGCGGGTTCCCAGCACCAGCCCCGAGCTGGGCTCGGTCCCGGTCTCCCGGAAGTACTCCGGCGTACCCGACGACGCCGGCCACAAGGTCGACGGTGCGGTGACCGTCGCGTTCGGCGCTCCCGCCTTCGTGGTCTCCGAGGATGGGACCACGGCGACCGTCACCGTGATGCTGCACGACGATCCGCACCGCGAGGTGATCATCCCGATCACCGCGACGCCGGGCGGAGGGGCGACGCCTGCCGACTACTCCGTGTCGCCGGCCAGCCTGGTCTTCGCATCCGGCGAGACGAGGCACAGCGTCACGGTGACCGCGATCGACGACCGCGATGTCGACGGGGGCGAGAGCGTCAGGCTCGGCTTCGGGACACTGCCTCCCGGGATACGCGCCGGCATCCAGGCTTCGGCCTTTGTGGTCATCGACGACAACGATGGATTCGACCCGATCATGAGCATCACCGACGTCGACGGCGGCAGCGAGCCGGGCAGCGTCGGCTTCACGGTGACTCTGACCGGTCCCAGCGACCTCCCGATCACGGTGGACTGGGGCATCAGCGCCGCGGGCGCGGGCTACGTGGCGGCCGGCACGCTCACCATCCCGGCCGGCGAGACGACCGCAACGGTCAGCGTGCCGGCCGGCGAACTGCCGATCGGCGAGGATGCGATCGGCGATCCCGATCGCGTCTTCAGTGTCACCCTGAGCAACCCCGTGAACGCGGTGTTCTCGGGCGGCATGGACACCATCGAGGCGCAGCTCCCGGTCCGGGAGCACTCCATGGTCGAGCCGTCCGCACCGGTCGTGGCCGCGGTTCCCGACACCGCGGGCAACCTGATCGTGAGCTGGGGGCCTCCCGAGGACGCGTCACCCAGCGGCTACGAAGTGCAGTACCGCGTGCGCGGGACGGAACACTGGGGGGAGCGGCTGCCGGCCGGCCCTGAAACGCACGTCCCGATTCTGTTCCTGGAGGAAGACACCGAGTACGAGGCGCGGGTGCGGCCGTTCTACGAAGACGCCGAGGACGGCGGGGCTCGCTCGTACGCCCCGTGGTCGGAGCCGGGCTACGGACGCACTGGGACGCACCAGCCGGGCAGCGAGCCGGTGGTGACGCTCGCGCTCGCCGACCCCGCCACCGAAGGCGAGCGTGTGCTGATCCACATCGTGGTGTCGGAGTTGCGCAACTCCTACCAGTGGCACGCTTACTCCGCCGGGATCTCGGTCGGTCTGGAATACGGCTGGCGAAAGCGGGGCAACATCCTGCCGGCCAGCTCGCGGTTCGGAGTCGTGCCGGGAGTGTTCACGGTCGACCACGGACTGGGCGGGCATCGCGAGTACCGCGTAGGGCTGCCCGACCATGCCGCCGACAATGGCCCGCTGACGATCACGCTGCAGCCGGGAGACGGCTACCAGGTGGGCGAGGCCGCGTCGGTGTGCGTGAGCATCGCCGACAGCGAGACCCTGGAGGCAATACCCTGCCCGGATGAAGAGGACACCGCCGAATCCGACTCACAAGCCAGCGACGCGCCGCTGTCGATCGCGGTGCAGGACGCCCGGGCGACGGAAGGCGTTGACGAGATCATCTCCTTCGAGGTGACCCTCAGCGCTGCCGCGAGCGAGCCGGTGACCGTGGACTGGTCGACGGCGGACGGAACGGCCACGGCGGGCGAGGACTACGTGGCGTCCTCCGGAACGCTCACCTTCGCGGCCGGAGACATGGCGCAGACCATCGAGGTCACCGTGCTCGACGACGCGCATGACGAGGGCGAGGAGACATTCACGCTGCGGCTGAGCGACGCGGTCGGCGCGGAGCTGGCCGATGCGGAGGCGACGGGCACGATCTCCAACAGCGACCCGATGCCGCGGGCATGGCTGGGCCGATTCGGACGCACGGCGTGGGAGCACACGCTCGACGCGATCGATCAGCGGCTGCGCAGTGCGCGGACGCTGGCGACCCGAGCGGCGGTCGCGGGCAGCGAGATGACGGCCGCGGGCGCGGACCCCGTTGCCGACGAGCAGGAGATCGCCGCGCTGGCGGCGTGGATCGACAACGGGCACAAAGACCCGCAGGCGCGAGCCATGAGCGGGCAGGAGTTGCTTGCGGGGAGCGAGTTCCAGGTGGCGGCGGCCAACGAGCGCGGCGGCGCGCTGACCATCTGGGGGCAGGGCGCCTACGGGCGCTTCGCCGGCCAGGACGGCGACCTTTCGGTCGACGGCGACGTGGCCACCGGGACGCTGGGCGTGGACTACGCGATCGGGCCGTGGATGGCCGGGCTGGCGCTGTCGCACAGCTCGGGCTGGGGCAGTTACTCCCAGCCGATGACGAGCGGCGGCGAGGTGACCAGCTCGCTCACGGGAGCCTTTCCCTACGTCGGATTCGAGGTGGTGCCGGAGCGGCTGTCGCTGTGGCTGGCCGGCGGCTACGGCCTCGGCGGACTGGAGTTGATCCCGGCCGGCGCGGAGCCGCTGGAGACCGGGATCGGCCTGCTGGCGGGAGCCGCGGGCGTGCGCGGCACGGTGGTGCCGGCGTCCGCCACCGGCGGCTTTTCGCTGGGCCTGAACGCGGACGGGCTGCTGCTGCGGGCGACCTCCGAGGCAGCGCCGGGCCTGGCCGCCGCGACGGCCGACGTGAACCGGATCCGTCTGGGCCTGGAAGGAGCATACGAGGTAGCGCTGGGAGGCGGCGCACGGCTGACGCCGTCGGTCGAGGCCGGCGTGCGGCGCGACGGCGGAACGGCGGAGACCGGCTTCGGAATGGACGTAGGCGGCGGCGTGCGCTACACGCATCACGGTCTGGGCCTCTCGCTGGGGCTGAACGGGCGAGCGCTGGTGCTGCACGAGACCCCGGAACTGACGGAGTGGGGCGCCAGCGGCTGGCTGGCGTGGGACCCGAATCCGTCTTCGGAACTGGGACCGGCGCTGACGGTAAGCCCGTCGATCGGCGCACCGGCGGAAGGCGGCGCCGCGCAACTGTGGAGCCGGGAGACGCTGGCCGGGCTGGATGGCAGCGATCCGATGGTCGCGAACGGGACCGGACGCGTCGACGCCAGGTTCGGCTACGGCATGCCGCTGGCCGGAGGCGTAGGGGTACCGTGGGCCGGCATCGGAGTCTCGGAGCGCGAACGCGAATACCGGCTGGGCTACGCGTTCCACGCCGGCGACCCGTCGGCCACCGACCTGCGGATCGAGCTGGTGGCAGCCCGCCGCGAGCCCACCAACGCCGAGCCCGAACACACGCTCTCCGTCCAGTCGACGGTGAGCTGGTAGACGTACCGAGATCGAAGAGAGGCGCGCGGTCGCTCGCCGGCTGGTCCAACCGACACCAGCCCGGCGAGCGGCCGCCGCGTTCATGTCACCACGTCACCGTCTGATACTGCGAACATCGCAGTATCAGCGCGTTGCCCCGCCGCTGGTATAGAGCTACCATCCTCATCGATGACTGTGGGAACTGCGAATCAGCACATCGCGATTACCCCCGGCGTGTGCGGCGGCAAGCCTCGGATCGCGGGCCGTCGCATCACGGTTGCGAATATTGCTATCTGGCACGAACGTCTCGGCAAGAGCGCTGATGACATAGCCACGGAGTACGATCTGACGCTAGCTGACGTCTATGCGGCCTTGGCCTACTACTTCGATTACCGTGCGGAGATCGACGACTCGATTGCAGAGAGCAAGGCGTTGATCGCCACGTTACGGAAGCAAAACGTTTCGCGGCTCGCCGAGAGACTCCGCGAACAAACCAGACATGGCGAGGATCCGGTTCTTCACCGATGAACAGGTTCCTTCGATTGGCAGCAGCGGGGACAAGCCATGCAGGCGTCGTCTATGCGACCCAGGACCGTACGATCGGAGAGATCATTCGCGGTCTGATGCTGATCCATGATGTGCTGGAGGCAGAAAGAGATGGTTGACCGCGTGGAGTATCTGTAAGCCAACGATCGACTTGCGGAGAATAGTCCTCACGGAGCGCCAAGTGCGGTCCAGAGGCGGTGTGAATCCATGACAGTATGTATGGGCTCGTGAACGAAACGCAGATACTCTGGGACTGCTACGGTATCCCGCACATCTATGCGCCCGATCACCGCGGGTTGTTCTACGCCTACGGCCACGCACAGATGGAGGCGCACGGCGAATTGCTGACACGGCTCTACGCGCAGGGGCGGGGACGCGCTGCCGAGCTCTACGGTGCCGCTTGGCTGGAGGATGACCGCTGGGTACGGACCAACGGCATCCCGCAGCGCGCCGCGCGCTGGGCCACGCAGCAGAGTGCGGAGTTCGCGCCACTGCTGCGCGCCTTCGTCGCCGGGCTGAACGCGTCGGCAGCCTCGCAGGCCGAGTCTCTCAGCACGGCCGCCCGCCGCGTATTGCCGTTCACCGTCGCGGACGTGCTCGCGCACACGATGCGCGTCATCAACTTCGAATGGTATGCGAGCCGGCAGCGGGTGGCGTCCCGGCTGAGCGAGTCGGGCGCCGCACCCAGCGAATCGAACGGCTGGGCCATCGCTCCGTCCAAGTCCGCTTCCGGCAACGTCATGCTGCTGAGCAATTCGCACTTGCAGTGGGGCGACCGGCACACCTACTTCGAGGTGCAGCTCACGGCACCGGGAGTGACCTCGTACGGCGCGGTCTGGGTCGGTTTCCCGGTCCTGCGCCAGTGCTTCACCGAGGACCTCGGCTGGACCCAGACCACGAACGGTCCCAACCTGGCCACCCTCTACCGGCTATCCCTGACGGACGGCGGCTACGAGTTGGACGGCAGCACGCAGCCGTTCGCCGTGGAGCGCCAGGTGCTCAAGGTGCTCCGGGAGGCCGGCACCGTGGACTCCGAGCCGCTGACCATTCGCCGCTCCGCGCACGGTCCAATAGTGGCGGAGGAACATGGCGAGGCCGTGGCGCTACGGGTGGCCGGCACCGCGCGGCCGCGGATGCTGGAGCAATTCTGGCGCATGGGCCTGGCGCGCAACCTGGAGCAGTTCCACGCCGCCATGGCCATGCAGCAGCTCCCGCTGTTCAACACCATGTACGGCGACCGCGACGGGCACATCATGTACGTGTACAACGCCGCGCTGCCGCTGCGCGAGCCCGCCGACGAGCGATTCTGGCGCGGCCTGGTGCCGGGCAACGACTCCGCGCTGATCTGGTCCTCGGCGGTGGTGCCCTACGCGGAGTTGCCCAAGGTGATCGATCCGCCGGGCGGCTGGGTGCAGAACTGCAACGATTCACCCTGGACCTGCACTCACCCGATGCTGCTGGATCCCGCTGATTGGACGCCGCAGATCGCACCCGAGCCCAGCCACACGCCACGCGCCATGCGCAGCATCCGGCTGCTGTCGCAGGCGGGCAAGATCAGCCTTGCCGACCTCAAGGCGATGAAGCTGTCGACACGGGTCGAGCTGGCCGACCACTTCGTGGATGACCTGGCGGCGGCTGCGCAGCGGTTCGGCGGCGAACGGGCGCGGCGTGCCGCGGGGATCCTGCGGCACTGGGACCGCGCTACCGACAACGACAGCGTCGGCGCGCTCCTGTTCCACCGCTTCCTGACCGCTGCCGGCGATCAGTTCGACGAGATCGGCGGCCACCGCGTCCCGGCCGACCCGGGCCAACCCCTGACCACGCCATGCGGCTTCGCCGCGCCCGAGCGGGCGGTGGCGGCCCTCGACGCCGCGGCCGAGGATCTGGAGCGGGAATACGGCACCCTGCACGTACGCTGGGGCGACGTGGTGCGCCTGCGCCGCGGTTCCCTGGACCTGCCCGGCAACGGCGCGCCCAGCGAGTTGGGGGCGATCCGCGCTTCGGGCCTGGGTCCGTTTGCCGACGGCAAGGCGCAGATCGTCAGCGGCGATACCTTCTACGCCGTAGTGGAGTTCTCGGACCCGGTTCGCGGCGAAGCCCTGATCGGCTACGGCAACTGGTCACGCGCGGGATCGAAGCACGTCACCGACCAACTGGAACTGGCCTCGCAAAAGCGCATGCGACCGATCCTCCGCGCGCGCCGGGAGATCGAAGCCGCCCTCGAGTACCGGCAGGACCTGCAGACCGACTGACGCTGCAAGGATCGTCCGCGCGGCGGCCTATCCTTCGATCGTCGTCATACTCGACGCGGACGGGTTCGTCCTGACTCCCGGGTGAGGGCGAGCAGCGGGGCGGCGGTCATCGCAACGACCGGCGCCCTCCGTCCCGCGTCTGCATGCCGGACGCACTATACTGCATCCGGTATCCGGATGAGGTGGCGGGCATGAAGATCACCGAGGTGACGACCAAGACGTTCCTCCACCGCACGACGGGCAGCCATGACGCTCTCGGCCATCCGATTCGCGGACCTGCGCACGATGTGTTCGAGTCGCTGCTGACCATCAGCACCGACGCAGGGGCGGCGGGCTACTCCTTTGGCGCCAGTCCCAACCTGGTGAATCAGGTGATATCGCCGATGCTCGTCGGTAACGACCCGCTCGACCGCGAGCGGTTGTGGCAACGGATGGCGATATCGCAGGGCATGATCCGTGATTTTCACCCTCAGGAACTGGCGGCCGTCGACTTGGCGCTGTGGGATCTCGCCGGACGCTATCTGGGTCAGCCGATCCACAAGCTCCTGGGGGGGTACCGCGACAAGGTGCCCGCCTATGCATCGAGCCCGCTGGGCACCTTCGGCGGCGGCGCGCTGGACACGCCGCAGGCGTATGCGGAGCTGGCTGCGGCGTGTGTGAAACGTGGATTCAAGGGATTCAAGCTCCACACCTGGTTTCCGTCTGGATCGGACCAGGAGCTAGCCTGAGTTGAGCACTTTTGGGGCCGGTGTAGCGAGATATGGCGCTTACTGGGGCGAATCGACGGATCTGACGGGGGGAGACAGTTGGGAGAGGGTGATGTGAGCGATGTAGTTATAAAACGCATGCATCATCATAGTTGTCGAACTATTGTCTTGACTCCCTTTGTCTCTGTCAGTACCTTTATGGCGCGTGTTCATCGGTCAGGTCAAAGTCTCGCGCAACGGGCGCTCCTACACCTATCATCGCCTTCTGGAGTCGGTTCGCACCGATAGCGGCCCCCGCCAGCGGCTCATCCTGAGCCTCGGCACCCTCGACCTGCCCAAATCTGAATGGCCGCGCTTGGCCGAACGCATCGAAGACCTGCTCAATCACCAGGAACTGATTCCGTTCGGCGCCGGTGATCTGGATGAACTGGCGGCTCCGTTCGCCGAACGGATCGGCCACAAACAACAGCGCCAACGAGCGCAGCACGGCGATCAGGGGCCGACCAAGCAGGTCTATCCCGAACGCAGTAGCAGTGAGCACCTTCGTGAACTGGGCCCGCAACACGTCGCCCACATGTTCTGGGAGCAACTGCACTGCGATCAGATCCTCAAGGGTCAGGGGTTCTCCGAACGCCAGTGCCGGCTGGCCGAGATCCAGGTGGTGGCCAGACTGGTAGCACCGAGCAGCGAACTGAGCACGGTCAGCTGGTTCGCCCGTAGCGCGCTCGATGAGCTGATGCCCGGCGCGGCGATGAGCCTCAACAAAGATCGGCTGTACCGGATCTCAGATCGGTTGTACGCGCACCGGGCGGCCATCGAGGGCGAGTTGGCAGCGCGTGAGCGGGAGCTGTTCGCGTTGGAGGAAACCATCATTCTCTACGATCTGACCTCCACCTACTTTGAGGGCGTAGCTGCGAACAACGAGAAAGCGGCGCACGGGTACTCGCGCGATCACCGCTCAGACCGCAAACAGGTGGTCGTCGGTCTGGTGCTTGATGGCGAGGGGTTTCCCAAAGCGCACGAGGTGTTCGCCGGCAACACGAAAGACCAGCACACGCTGGCGCAGATGCTCGACAGCCTCCAGCACCGGATGGGCGGCCTCGCAGAGGGCCGTGCGACGGTGGTCATGGACCGCGGGTTGGCCACCGATGAGAACGTGGCGCTCCTGCGCGAGCGCGGTCATCACTATATCGTGACCACCAAACAGAGTGAGCGCCAGGAGCTGTTTGGCGAGGTTGACAAGACCAGGTTCGAGCCGGTGAAAGTCGACGAGCAGGGCCAGACGACCGTCTCGGCGCAACTGCGGCGCCATGCGGGGGAGCTGTACGTGCTGTGCTACAGCGCGGCACGCGAGAGCAAGGATCGGGCGATCCGGGAGCGGTTCGCACGACGGTTCGAGGAGGATGCCGAGAAACTCAAGAAGCGGGTGGCAGCCGGCAGGTTGAAGAATCCCGAGAAGATCAACCAGGCGATTGGCCGCCTACGGGAGCGCTATCCGCGGGTGGGGCGCTATTACACGCTGCGGATGGACACCGACAAGGACGGACGAGCACACGTAGGGTGGGCCAGAGACGAGGCGGCGCAGGTGCTCGCCGAAGAGTTGGACGGCACCTATCTGCTGCGCACCGATCGCACTGAGTTGGCCCAGGCTGACGTCTGGAAGCTGTACGTGATGCTGTCCCGCATCGAACGGTCGTTTCGTTACCTGAAGAGCAGCCTGGGGGTGCGTCCGGTGTTCCATCAGCGCAGCGAGCGGGTGGACGCGCACATTTTCATCTCGGTGCTGGCCTACCACCTTCTGCATGCCATCGAGCGGCGCTTGCAGGAGAACGGCGATCACCGCTCTTGGCCGACGGTCCGAGATCTGTTGGCGACCCATCAGATGGTCACCATCGTGCACCGCTGCACCGATGGCACGGTACTGCGGATACGGCGTCCGTCGCAGCCGGAGTTGGCGCATCGCACGATTTACCAGGCGCTGCGGATACCCGCTACGCCTCCGACCCATGGAAGGAATCGAATGTAGTGACAAACAAAAATGATAAATGCCTGTACGGAATCACCTTACGTTCCAGAATGCTCAACTTAGGCTAGATCCGAAGCGAGACATAGAGGCGTGCGAGGCGGTGCGAGACGCGGTCGGTCCGGAGATCGACCTGATGCTCGATTGCTGGCACTTCTACAGCCGGGAGCACGCGCTGTACATCGGGCGGGAGCTCGAGCGGCTCGGCTACTACTGGTTCGAGGAGCCGATGGACGAATACAGCATGTCGTCGTACCAGTGGCTGGCCGAGCAACTGGACATACCGATCCTCGGCCCCGAGCGAGCGCAGGGTAACCACCGGGTGCGGGCGGAGTGGATCAAGGCGGGAGCGTGCGACATGGTCCGCGCCGCGGTGGGGCACGAGGGCGGGATCACGCCGGCCATGAAGACCGTGCATCTGGCAGAGTCATTCGGCATGGCTGCCGAACCGCATGGGCCGGCCGAGCAGTGCGTGCACCTCTGCGGCGCGACGGCGGCAGCGAAGTACCTCGAGGTCGGCGCCAACCCGTCGTGGGAATGGACGCCGCCGCCCTGGCTCGAGTCGGACATCACCTTGATGGACGCGGATGGGTACGTGTCGATGCCACGGGGGGCGGGCTCTGGGCTGGAGATCGACTTCGACTACATTGACGACCACGCGGTTGAGCCGCCCGCGACGCTGCGAGGGCGAGGCCGCCGACAACATCGTCGGCGGCCCGGAGCACTCCACCCTCCTTCCCGTCGCGCGAGTTCGACTTCATGCTCTCCAATCCGAGAAGGCTTTCTGCGGCTCCTTGCCGATCTTTGCGCAGGTCTCGAGGTAGTCCTCGACTGCCTCGTGAAACGCCTGTCTCAGGCCGTCCACCGAATCCGCATGAAAGCCCACGCCATCGCGAATCCCCGCGATCCGTCCCGTGAAGATTCGGTCGTGGTCGTCATAGTCGATCCCGGCCGCATAGCCCTTGTAGATCATGGGGTTATTCCGATCCGTTGCAGGAACGCACGGGCCGCGGCTCAGCGCGATGGCGAGCCGGGATCGAGGCGGGCGAGAAACTCGGCGGCGGTGTCGCAGCGCACCAGCCAGTCACCGATCTCGGCCAGCCGTTCGGGATCGGCGATCGGTGCCAGCACCTCGGCCAAGCGGGCCGCTGTGTCGTCGCCGAAGCGCGCCGCCGCTTGGCGGCACAGCAGCGCTCGCTGCTGCTCAAGACCCTGTTCGAGCCCTTCCCGAAGCCACTGCTTGGGCCACTCGGCTACTCGTTCGACCAGCGTCATCCTGACATCCTCCCACGTCCGTAGCGGCGGAACCACTGCGCCTGCTGGCGCCAGCCGCTCGGCCATCTGCCGAATCCAATCCACGAACGCGCGCTGCAACTCCGCCGCGCGCGGATCCTGCAACCAGACCTGTAGTGCCTCCCACACCCGCAGCAGGTCCCCGTACGACCGGCTCTGCTCCAGTCCGGTCACCGCGCACAGCAGGTTGCGACTCGGCAAATCGTCGGCCGCTACCCGCCGCACGTCAAGCAGGAAGTAGCCCTGCGCCGGCTGATACGGCGTCAGCCACGGTCCGGCCGGCGCGACCAGCTCGCGCATCTGCCGCGTCGCGGTCCACGGCTCGGTGCCGTTGTAGAGCACGATCGGCAGCACCGGGGGCAGCCGTCCGTCGGCGATCTCCGGCGCCTCGTTGCGCACCAGCTCCTGGTAGAGCAGGCCGGTGTAGGTGTGGATGCGCAGCGACATCCACGGATCGTCCTCGGACTGGAACTCCAGCAGGATCAGCAGATACACCCAGTGCTCGCCCAGACGCAGGCGCCAGACGGTGTCGCCGTGGCGCTTGAGGAGTTCGTCACTAACGTACTTGGTGGAAAGCTCGCCCAATTCGGAGAAGTCGGCTGCGGCCAGCAGGTCAGCGGGGAGGCAGGCGCGCAGCAGGTGCTCGACCATGAGCTTGGAGGCGAACAGGCGTTTGTAGTTCTCGTCGTGGAGCATGGTGGGCGACCCGCACTTCCGATAGCGGCCCTGCCGGCGCTGGCGCTTCACACATAAACCACGTCGTCGCGGCGAGCGTGCGCGTGACTCCCGATCCGAGTGGCTTGATAGCTTATGTGCTATCAAGCGATCGTGACCCACGATTTGCGAGACTACCCTGACGATTCGCCTGCCCGACGATACCCACGGGCGACTGAAGGAGATCGCCCGACAGAGAGGCATGAGCATGAACAAGCTGATGGAAGAGCTCTCGACCGTGGCGATCGCTCAGGACGATGCTGAGACGCGGTTCCGTGCGCTGGCCGCTCGTGAATCCGTGGACGCGGGGCTCCGGATCCTGGACAAGCTGGACGCGGCGTTCGGCCGCACCACCGGTGCCGAGGGCGGCGATCCGCGATAATCGGCACCGAGCAGGGGAGCAGCACGGGAATGAGCAACGGCGACCTGAACTGGATCGCGAACTACATCTGGGGCATCGCCGACGACGTCCTGCGCGATCTCTACGTGCGCGGCAAGTACCGCGACGTGATCCTGCCCATGACGGTGCTGCGCCGCCTCGACGCGGTGCTGGAGGGCAGCAAGCGGGACGTCCTCGACATGAAGGCCACCCTCGACGACGCCGGCGTGGTCGAGCAGGACCCCGCCCTGCGCCAAGCGGCGGGACAGGCGTTCTACAACACCTCCCGGTTCACCCTCCGCGACCTGCGCGCCCGCGCCAACCGCCAGCAGCTCACCGCCGACTTCCAGGCGTACCTCGACGGATTCTCGCCCAACGTGCAGGACATCCTCGAAAACTTCGAGTTCCGCAACCAGATTCCGCGCCTGTCCCGCGCCGACGCCCTGGGCACGCTGATCGAGAAGCTCACCTCGCCCGACATCAACCTGAGCCCCGACCCGCTGCCTGGACGATGGCGGCATAGACGCCTTCCTGCATCGCGAGGTGTTTGCCGTACGCGCCCGACGCCTGGTACTCCCCTTGGCAGCCAGAAGATCAGCCACGAGATCAGGCTTCAACGCTTCAACCGCTGGTTCTCCAAACCACAGACGATGTGAACCCTGGAAGGGCGATCCCACCGGCATCATGGCGCTGGAGACGGACACTGGCGCGCCGCTGGCGGAGATTGTGGGACAGTAGCACCAATTAGTGTAGCATGTGGTCTCAGGACAAGACGATGCTGACACAGCAACGGATTCAGGAGTTGATCAAACTTCCCAAGACCATAGTCCGCAGGCGGCCCAGTCATGGCTATCGGGAGGAGAGTGGCAGCCGGCGTTGTGATCTGGATTTGCGAAGCACGGGCAGGATGACGGCACGTTCGCGGTCTTCATCCGGCAGAATCTCCAATTCGCTGAGAACTTTTCCATCGGACTGCGCTATAGAGCGGACTTGCCGTTAGGCGCGATCACCTTGGTGCGCTACAACGGGCCGCACGGGGAGAGCAGCCGGGCTCCGGACGGGCATTACGCCGAGCCGCACATCCACCGCATCACCCAACAGGAAATCGCATCAGGTAGCACACAACCGCAGGAACGCGATCGCACGATCACTGCCGAGTACGCAGCGCTGGAGCAGGCACTCTGGGTTTTCTTCAACGACGCCGGTGTGTCGAACCACGATGAGTACTTTCCGGAGATAGCGCAGTTGAGGCTTTCCTATGGACATCAATAGCATCAGGGCCTCGCTCAGCGGGCGTATCGCAGCGGGCTTCGACATCTACGAGCGGCGCCAAGGCGACTACCAACTCATCATCCCAATCTGCCATGAGGACGGCGACATGGTGGACATCTACCTGCAGGAAAGCCCGCGCGGCGAAGCATACATCCGGATCTGCGACCTCGGCATGGCGCTGATGAGGCTTTCCTACTCCTATGATCTGAACACGGACGCCCGGCGGCGTATCTTCGACGACATTCTGATCAACAACCGGGTCGCCAATGACGATGGCAACCTTCGCCTCGACGTACCGGTGGGAACGCTCTACGAAGGAATCATGCAGTTCGCTGGCTGCGTCCAAAAGGTGTGCAACATGCGCTACTGGGCGAGGGAAACCGTCCGCAGCGCCTTCTACGACGATCTGAGCGACTACATAACATCCAACCTGACGTCATACTCGCCTGTAGCCAGCCAAACCCCCTTGCCCAACGCTGGGGTTTTCAGCGTGGATTGGACGCTGACGCACAAACGGCGCGACTTCTACCTCTTTGGTGTGCTCGGCAACGACAAGGCCAAGAACGTGGCTATCACCCTGCTGGAATTCCAGAAAGCAACCCTTCCGTTCATCAGCTTGGTCATCCACGAGGATATGGAAGCCCTGGGCAGAAGAGAACGGCAATACCTGACCCGCAACGCCGACCGGCAATATCCGGTTCTGGACGATTTCAAGGAGAGTGTGGTGGCTGACCTGCGCCGGCTAGCCGCGTAACCGTGGCGATCCGGTCCGCCACTTCCGTTGACTGATCGGTGCCGGCCCTCCTCTGGCGCGATAGGCAATCGGCTCGGTATGGTGGCGCTGGTACCCAGCCGTCCCGTGGTCGCGTGCGAGGTGGACATGGGGCAACCACCCATTGAGTGAGGCGACGATGAGCAACGGCGACCTGAACTGGATCGCGAACTACATCTGGGGCATCGCCGACGACGTCCTGCGCGACCTCTACGTGCGCGGCAAGTACCGCGACGTGATCCTGCCCATGACCGTGCTGCGCCGCCTCGACGCGGTGCTGGAGGGCAGCAAGCAGGCCGTCCTCGACATGAAGGCCACTCTCGACGACGCCGGCGTGGTCGAGCAGGACCCCGCCCTGCGCCAGGCGGCGGGGCAGGCGTTCTACAACATCTCCGGGTTCACCCTCCGCGACCTGCGCGCCCGCGCCAACCGCCAGCAGCTCACCGCCGACTTCCAGGCATACCTCGACGGGTTCTCGCCCAACGTGCAGGACATCCTCGAAAACTTCGAGTTCCGCAACCAGATCCCGCGGCTGTCCCGCGCCGACGCCCTGGGCACCCTGATCGAGAAGCTCACCTCGCCCGACATTAACCTGAGCCCCGACCCGGTGCGCCACGCCGACGGCTCGCTCAAGCATCCCGGCCTCGACAACCACGGCATGGGCACGATCTTCGAGGAGCTGGTGCGCCGCTTCAACGAGGAGAACAACGAGGAGGCGGGCGAGCACTGGACCCCGCGCGACGCGGTCCGGTTGATGGCGAAGCTGGTCTTCGTGCCTATCGCAGACCGGATCAGCTCCGGCACCTATCTGCTGTACGACGGCGCCTGCGGCACCGGGGGCATGCTGACCGTGGCCGAGGAGACGCTGCGGCAGCTCGCCGCCGAGCACGGCAAGGAGGTCGCCACCCACCTGTACGGCCAGGAGATCAACGCCGAGACCTACGCCATCTGCAAGGCCGACCTGCTGTTGAAAGGCGAGGGTGAGGCCGCCGACAACATCGTGGGCGGGCCGGAGCACTCCACGCTGTCCAACGACGCCTTCCCGTCGCGCGAGTTCGACTTCATGCTCTCCAATCCGCCCTACGGCAAGAGCTGGAAGACCGACCTGGAGCGCATGGGCGGCAAGAGCGACATGCGCGACCCCCGCTTCGTCATCGAGCACGCCGGCGATCCCGAGTACTCCCTGGTGACCCGCTCCAGCGACGGCCAGATGCTGTTCCTGGCCAACAAGCTCTCCAAGATGAAGCAGAGCACCGCCCTCGGCAGCCGCATCGCCGAGGTGCACAACGGCAGCTCCCTGTTCACCGGCGACGCCGGCCAGGGCGAGAGCAACATCCGCCGCTGGATCATCGAGAACGACTGGCTGGAGGCGATCGTCGCCCTGCCGCTCAACATGTTCTACAACACCGGCATCGCCACCTACGTCTGGGTGCTCACCAACCGCAAGCCGGAGCATCGCCGCGGCAAGGTGCAGTTGATCGACGCCACCGGGTGGCACCGGCCGCTGCGCAAGAACCTGGGCAAGAAGAACTGCGAGCTCGGCGAGGAGGACATCGCCCGCATCTGCGACACCTTCCTCGCCTTCAAGGAGAGCGAGCAAAGCAAGATCTTCGACAACGCCGCCTTCGGCTACTGGAAGGTGACGGTCGAGCGGCCCCTTCGCATTGCAGGAGCCGACCCCAACCGTGCCTACAAGGCCGCCGAGATCAAGAAGCTCAAGGAGACTAGCGAGCGCAGCGAGACCGCGCCGTCGGTCATCAGGAAGATCCACACGCGAGGCACCGACGCCGATCCTCTGCGCGGCCGGTTCGCAGCCACCATCGACGGCAGGCCGGCCGTCGTGGAGTACGAGGCCGACACCGACCTGCGCGACACCGAGCAGATCCCGCTGCACGAGGCTGGAGGCATCGAAGCCTTCCTGCGACGCGAGGTCCTGCCCTACGCCGCTGACGCTTGGTACCGGCCGGACAGCGTGCGAACCGGTTACGAGATCAGCTTCACCCGCTACTTCTACAAACCGCTGCCGATGCGCACGCTGGGAGAGATCCGTGCTGACATCTTGGTGCTGGAGAAGGAGACTGAGGGGCTATTGGACCAGGTCCTCGGGGAGACCGCCCAGTCGCCAATCTCGAAGCTCCGCATCTACGTCGACACCTCCGTCATTGGAGGTTGCGAGGACGAGGAGTTCCGCGAACCTTCGCGCCGGCTGATCCAGAGATTCACCCAAGGTGAGATGACGCTCGTGCTCTCGCCGCTGGTGGTGGAGGAACTTCGAGCCTCGCCCCGGCGCGTCCGCGAGGTTCTCCTTGGCGTACCCGCTGCACACATTGAAACGCTCGAAGTCACTCCGGAGGCGGATGTGCTTGCCGCGAAGTATATTGAGCGCGGGGCGCTGACTCAGCGAATGCTCCCCGACGCACTGCATATCGCCAACGCCGCAATCGCCCAAGTCGATGTTCTGGTGAGCTGGAATTTCAAGCACGTCGTGAATGTGCAACGCATCAGGACGTTCAACGAGGTCAACCGCGATATGGGATACGGCCCGCTGGACATTCGAAGCCCGAGGGAGGTAGGAACATGACGACCACGCGAGAGAAGAAAGGGTTCGACTGCGTGAAGACCACGCGCGAGATTCGTGATCGCCTCAGTGTCGAGTTGGCCGGGATGTCCCCTGAAGACCGGGTCCAGTGGCTCAATAGCAGGGATTTCTCGGACCCGCTCCTGCGCCGCCTCGTCAACCGGCTGCGGCCACAGGAAGGTCGAGACGGCGAGTCCGCCCCGGCGCGCTCGACCGGCAGCCCCGTGCCCCGACGCGATTCCGTCGGCCGCCCGCCGGGAAGCGAGTGATGACGACCACGGAGGACTGACGGCATATCGTGAAGCCCGCAAGGAAGACGGAGTGATAACTGCCAACTCAAAGCCCTATGCCACCAAGAAGGAATCGGGCGTCGAGTGGATCGAGGACGTCCCTAGACATTGGAAAGTATCTCGTCTCAAGCATGTCTGCCGTCTAGCGTATGGCGACGCTCTTTCCGCCGACATGCGTCAGAGGGGCAATATTGCTGTATTCGGCTCTAACGGAAGAGTAGGCCTTCATCATCTCGCAAACACACAGTCTCCGTGTATCGTTATTGGCCGCAAGGGATCTTTCGGGAAAGTCAGCTATTCTCAAGAACCTGTGTTCGCGATAGATACTACATTTTACGTAGATCGCCGTCTTTCGCACGCGGATCTGCGCTGGCTGTTCTATGTTATGGGGTGGCTGGGCCTTGATCAGTTGTCCAAAGACGCAGCTGTACCGGGTCTTTCCCGCGAGGATGCCTACTACCGGATCGTTCCGCTTCCTCCCCATCGAAAACAGATAACTATAGCGCGCTTCCTCGATCACATCGACCGGCGCATCCGACGCTACATTCGTGCCAAGCAGAAGTTGACAGCGCTGCTGGAGGAACAGAAACAGACCCTCATTCAGGAAGCCGTTACGGGGCGGATCGACGTGCGGACTGGGCGACCGTATCCAGCCTACAAGGAATCCGGTGTCGAGTGGTTGGGGACAGTGCCCGCCCACTGGGACGTTTGGCGCAGCAAGCGTGCGTTCAGGCCACGCACAGAACTTGCCCGTCCTGGCGATACTCAGCTATCGGCTACTCAAGCCTACGGTGTGATCGCGCAGGCTGACTACGAGGAGAAGATTGGGCGAAAGATCACCAGGATCCTGCGGCACCTGGACCAGCGCAGGCACGTTGAAATCGATGATTTCGTCATCAGCATGCGCAGTTTTCAAGGCGGTCTCGAACGAGCCTGGACGAGCGGCTGCATTCGGTCCTCTTACATTGTGCTGCACGCCGCTACTGAGTTGATTGTGGGGTATTTCGGGTCCCTGTTCAAATCGGTCGGCTATATTGCGGCGCTCCAGTCAACGGCGAACTTCATTCGGGACGGACAGGATCTCAACTTCGAGAACTTCTGTCGGGTTGATGTGCCGTTCCCACCCGTAGAAGAACAACAGCACATCGCGCATGCCGTAGATCGTGGGACGGACCACATTGACGCGAGCATAGAGCGTTCGCGGCGGCAGATCGGTTCGTTACGCGAATACCGTGCGCGCTTGATAGCGGATGTCGTCACGGGCAAGCTCGATGTGCGCGAGGCGGCGGCTGGACTGACCGAGACGGATTCGCTTGGTGCCGAAGACGATCCGGCTGACAGCGTCGATCGCGATGCGGACCGTTCGGAGACGACGACAGGGAGTTGATGACGGAAGGAGGTGAACGTATGGACTGGGAGAGCTGCCCGGCAGTGGAGCGCAACCCCGGCAAGATCAGCGGCGCCTGGGCCTTCTCCGGAACACGAGTACCGGTATACGCTCTGTTCGAGAACCTCGCCGGCGGCGCCACGATCGACGAGTTCGTGGAGTGGTTCCCGGGCGTCGACGAGCAACAGGTTCGTGCAGTACTGGAGCATGAAGCAAGGGCGCTGAGAAAGGCGCTGGCCCGTTGAAGCTGCTGTCCGATCAGGGCATGCCGGCTCCGTTGCGGGGGCGCCTTCCGCCGCATTCGGTGGATACGCTGGCCGAGAAGGGCTGGTCGGACAAGGACAACGGTGAGTCGCTCAATGTGGCGGAACGAGAGGGATACGAAGTTCTCGTGACGACGGATCAGCGTCTTCCCTACCAGCAGAACCTGGAGGGGAGGCGAATCGGCCTTGTCGTTCTGCTCTCGACAGATTGGCGGGAGGTTCGCCTTCGGACAAGGGAAATCGGCGAGGCATTGCGGCAGTGCGGTCCGGCGAGGTCATTGAAGTGCCCATTGGGGCGGAGTGACATGGCCACGGACACCTCCGAACGCAGTCTCGAAACGGCTGATCTGCACGGCGCTGGCCGGGCATCCCTGCGATTCGCCGGCCGAGGGCACCGTGGCCGATCCGCCTGTGGGCTACGGCGGCGTGGGCTGGAGTGGAGGGAGCTTTCACGACTACGACCGCGAGTATTGTGTCGATCTGGTGCAGCTCGCGGCCTTCTTGCGTGGCACCCAGCCGGAGGCCGCTGAGGCGCTGGCGCTGTCCGACGACGGGCGGACGCGGCGTGCGTTCCTGACCCGGCTGCAGGGCGAGATCGCCAAGCGCGGCTCCATCGAGGTGCTGCGCAACGGTATCAAGCACGGAGCGCTGCACCTCGACCTCTTCTATGGCACGCCGTCGGCTCACAACCCGCAGGCGCGGGAACGGTTCGAGCAGAACCGCTTCACCGTCACCCGGCAGCTTCGCTACAGCCCGGACGATGCGCAGCGGGCGCTGGACATCGGGCTGTTCATCAACGGGCTGCCGGTGTTCACGTTCGAGCTGAAGAACAGCCTCACGAAGCAGACGGTGGACGACGCTGTCCTGCAGTATCAGCAGGATCGCAATCCGCGCGAGAAGCTGTTCGAGTTCGGGCGCTGTATCGCGCACTTCGCGGTGGATGAGCGGGAGGTGCAGTTCTGCACGCGGCTCGCCGGCAAGGCGTCGTGGTTCCTGCCGTTCAACCGGGGCTCGAACGACGGCGCAGGCAACCCGCCCAACCCGGACGGGCTGGCGATCGACGGTCCGGAAGTTCTCCGTTCACTCTGTCCTATGGCAGCAAAGTACGGTACCGTGTGACCGTGGCCAAGCCACGCGTCTACGTTGAGACTTCGATCCCCAGCTTCTACGTGGAAGGGCGCACCGCTCCCGATGTCGTGGCACGACGGCAGTGGACGCGGCAATGGTGGGCAGACGCCTCTAAGCGATACGAACTGGTCACCAGCACGGCCGTACTGGACGAGCTGACCGGAGACGTACCAGAGCGCAGCGCGCAACGGCTGGCCCTTGTTCACGGCCTGCCGCTCTTGCCCGTAGAACGGGCAATTGCCGATGTCGTGCAGGCATACATCCGGCACAAGGTGATGCCCGCTGATCCCAGTGGTGATGCACTGCACTTGGCGTTGGCATCCTTTCATAGATGCGACTTCCTCGTGACTTGGAATTGCCGGCACTTGGCGAACGCAAACAAGTTCGGGCACATTCGCCGCATAAACGTACTGCTGGGGTTGTTTGTTCCGGCATTGGTAACGCCCTTGGAACTCATTGGAGGTAGCGATGAAGCCGAGTCGAAATGATCCGGTGATCGACGAGATACGAGAAGTACGCCACCGAATTTCCGCGCGCTTTGATCATGATCCGGAACGGTTGGTGGCCTACTACATCGAACTACAGAGACGGTATCAGGACCGCTTGATCGGGCCAGAGAAGTCTCCGAAGGCAATCCCGACAGGCTGACAACGGAGAGCTGCCGAACCATGCCGATGGGGAAGGCTGAACGAGAACAGGACGGATGGCGGAAATGAGGCAGACCGAGTGGTGGACCACGACACCATTGCGGTTTGATCACAGATGCCGGCCGTCGCGAGCGATCCATCCATTCGCATAGTCGCGTATGTGCATGAGCACCAGCGACACCTCCGAACGCGGGCTGGAACGACTGATCTGCGCGGGATTGGCCGGGCATCCGTGCGAGCCGCCTGCCGAGGGCACCGTTGCCGATCCTCCGGCCGGATACGGTGGAGTGGGGTGGAGCGGCGGCAACTTCCACGACTACGACCGCGAGTACGGCGTCGATCTGGTGCAGCTCGCGGCGTTCCTGCGTGGCACCCAGCCCGAGGCCGCTGAGGCGCTGGCGCTGTCCGAGGACGGTCCGACTCGGCGGGCGTTCCTGACTCGGCTGCAGGGCGAGATCGCCAAGCGCGGCACCATCGAGGTCCTGCGCAACGGGATCAAGCACGGAGCGCTGCACCTGGACCTGTTCTACGGCATGCCGTCGGCTCACAACCCGCAGGCGCAGGAACGGTTCGAGCAGAACCGGTTCACCGTCACCCGGCAGCTTCGGTACAGCCGGGACCAGGGGCATCGGGCGCTGGACATCGGGCTGTTCATCAACGGGCTGCCGGTGTTCACCTTCGAGCTGAAGAACAGCCTCACCAAGCAGACGGTGGACGACGCGGTCCTGCAGTACCAGCAGGATCGCAACCCGCGCGAGAAGCTGTTCGAGTTCGGGCGCTGCATCGCGCACTTCGCGGTGGACGAGCGCGAGGTGCAGTTCTGCACCAATCTCGACGGCAAGGCGTCGTGGTTCCTTCCGTTCAACCGGGGCTGGAACGACGGCGCGGGCAACCCGCCCAACCCGAACGGGCTGGCGATCGACTACCTGTGGCGGGAGGTGCTGCCTCGGCGGAGCCTCACCAACATCCTGGAGAACTACGCCCAGGTGGTGGAGTCGAAGGACGAGAAGAGCGGCAGGAAGCGACGGACGCAGATCTGGCCGCGCTACCATCAGCTCGACGTGGTGCGGCGGCTGCTGGCCGACGCCGGCGCCCACGGCGCGGGCAGGCGCTACCTGATCCAGCACTCGGCGGGCAGCGGCAAGAGCAACTCCATCGCCTGGCTCGCCCATCAACTGATCGGGCTGACCAGGGACGACGCGCCGGTCTTCGATTCGATCATCGTGGTCACCGACCGGGTCATCCTCGACCGTCAGATCCGGGACACGATCAGGCAGTACGCCCAGGTGGGGGCGACGGTCGCGCCCGCCGAGCGCTCGGGCGATCTGCGCCGGTTCATCGAGAGCGGTAAGAAGATCATCATCTCCACGGTCCAGAAGTTTCCGTTCATCCTGGACGAGATCGGCAACGAGCAGCGCGGGCGCAGCTTCGCGATCATCATCGACGAGGCGCACTCCAGCCAGGGCGGCCGCACTAGCGCGGCCATGACGCAGGCGCTGTCGGAAGCGGGCGAGGTGGGCGATGAGGAGACCTACGAGGACCGGATCAACCGCGTGATGGAGTCGCGCAGGCTGCTGGACAACGCCAGCTACTTCGCGTTCACGGCCACGCCCAAGAACAAGACGCTGGAGATCTTCGGCGCCCCGGATCCGCAGCCGGACGGCAGCGTCAGGCACTACGCCTTCCACAGCTACAGCATGAAGCAGGCGATCCAGGAGGGGTTTATCCTCGACGTGCTCGCCCACTACACGCCGGTGGCCAGCTACTACCGGCTCGCCAAGACGGTGGAGGACGACCCGGAGTTCGACGCCCGCAGGGCGCAGAAGAAGCTGCGCCGCTACGTTGAGGGCAGCGACCACGCGATCAGCCTCAAGGCCGAGATCATGGTCGACCACTTCCACGACCAGGTGCTGGCGCAGAACAAGATCGGCGGCGCGGCGCGGGCCATGGTGGTGACCAACGGCATCGAGCGCGCGGTCCAGTACTACCTTGCCATCCGCGACTACCTGCAGGAACGCAAGAGCCGCTTCCAGGCGCTGGTCGCCTTCTCCGGCGAGCACGAGCTGGGCGGAGCGAAGGTGACCGAGGCGTCGCTGAACGGCCTGCCCTCCGCGCAGATCGCCGCGCGGTTCCGGGAGGATCCCCACCGCTTCCTGGTGTGCGCGGACAAGTTCCAGACCGGCTACGACGAGCCGCTGCTGCACACCATGTACGTGGACAAGACGCTGTCCGGCATCAAGGCGGTGCAGACCCTGTCGCGCCTGAACCGGGCGCACCCCAAGAAGCACGACGTGTTCGTGCTCGACTTTCTCAACGACGCCGACACCATCCGCGAGGCGTTCGCGGACTACTATCGCGCGACGATCCTGGCCGACGAGACCGACCCCAACAAGCTGCACGACCTGCAGGCGGACCTGGACCGCGCCCAGGTCTATGCCGAGGAGCAGGTCGACGAGTTCGTGCGGCGCTACCTGAGCGGGGAGGACCGCGACCGGCTCGATCCTATCCTGGACGCCTGCGTGGCGGTGTATGTGCGCGAGCTGGACGAGGACGGGCAGGTGGACTTCAAGGGCAAGGCCAAGGGGTTCATCCGCACCTACAGCTTTCTGTCGTCGATCCTTCCCTACAGCAACGCGGAGTGGGAGAAGCGCTCGATCTTTCTGAACTTCCTGGTCCCGAAGCTGCCGGCCCCCGAGGAGCCGGACCTCTCCAAGGGCATCCTCGACGCCATCGACCTGGACAGCTACCGGGTCGAGAAGCAGGCGATGCAGCGCATCATGCTGCCGGACGAGGACGCCGAGATCGATCCGGTACCGAACGGTGGCAGTGGCCACCGCGCCGAGCCCGAGCTGGACCGGCTCTCCAACATCCTGCGCACGTTCAACGAACACTTCGGCGACATCCCGTGGGAGGACGCCGACCGCGTGCGGCAGCTCATCATCGAGACCATCCCGGACCGGGTGAGGGAGGACACTGCCTTCCGCAACGCCCAGCGCAACTCGGACCGGCAGAACGCCCGCATCGAGCACGACCAGGCGCTGCTGCGCGTGATGACCGCCGTGATGCGCGACGACACCGAGCTGTTCAAGCAGTTCATGGACAACGCCAGCTTCAAGCGCTGGATGACCGACACAGTGTTCGATCTCGCCTACGAGCCGGTAGCCATTCCGTGACGAAACCTCGCCTGGAGTCGTCCTTTCGGAGCGTAGGATGATGGCTGGCGGAACGATGGATGGAGTCGACAGTCAGGAGGTGACCGTATGACGGACTGGAGCAAGTGCGCCGCAGTGGAAAGCGTGCCCGGCAGGCTCAGCGGGGCTTGGGTGTTCACCCGCACCAGAGTGCCGGTATCCGCTCTGTTCGGCAATCTCGCAGCGGGAGCTACGGTGAAGGACTTTCTCGAGTGGTTCCCGGGGGTGGAGGAGTGGCAGGTCAAAGCAGTGTTGGAACACGAGGTCAAGAGCCTGGACGCGAAGGTCAGCATTGGAAGTCCTGTTTGATCACGGGACGCCCGCACCACTCCGCGACTACATTCCAGAACATGCCGTCGACACAGCCGCGGAGAATGGTTGGGCGGAACTGAGCAACGGTGATCTGCTCGACCGAGCGGAGAGCGAAGAGTACGAGCTGTTGATCACCACCGACCAGAGTATGAGGTACCAGCAGAACCTGAGCCGCAGGCCGATGGCGATCATCGTGCTGCGTTCCAACAGGTGGCCCGATGTCCTGCTGCGTATAGACGACATCCGCGCCGCCTTGGAGGGTATACAGCCGGGAGAGTTCCGGGAAGTCGAGATTGAGTAGACGGGGAGATATAGGGTGCCCACGGACACTTCGGAGCGCGAGCTGGAACGGCTGATCAACGACAGCTTCAAGCGCTGGATGACCGACACGGTGTTCAGCCTGGGCCTACGAGCCGTCAGCCACCCCCTGAATGACACCCCGCTCTTGGGTTGTGTCTGAGCGCGGTTTCGACCGCAGTACCGCTGGTGACTAGCCGTCAGTGGACCTCGGCGGCCTCGGATGATGGTTCCGAGGAGTCTTCTTCGAGCTGAGGATCGAGTTCCCTGACGTACGGGTCGAACACGCGCTTCATCTCGGCCGAAGCTCGGTTGAGTTCGAGCATTTTGGTCCTGTCGGGCTCCTGGTAGTTGACGTCAACCCGGTAGCGGATCACCCACCGGCCCGCGGTCACCTCATCCGTCCATTCGAGCCGCTGTGGCAGATCGGCCTTCGCGAAGGTTTCATCGATCCGCTGTCGGTTCTCAAGCAGCACAGCCAGCGCCCCTGTCCATCGCCTTCTCGTGTTGGTGAGGACGACACGGGACTCGTGGCGGTTGACCGCAACGCGGTATACCAGCCCCGAACCCCTGGCAGGTGTGTCCTGCAACCCGATGTAGTCCGGTTTGAGATTCCTGAATGGCGAGTTGATCCCTTCATCCCGCGCTTGCGCGAACAGGGCGGTCATGAAGTCACGCGACTGACGCTGGGCCGTTGTGAGGCCCGAATCCCCGCTTCCGTTGGTTATCGCGTCTTCGGACGGCTCGGCGACGACCGTGAACAGCGGGGCTGCTGGGGAATCGCCGATCCTGATCGCTCGCACGGTGACCATCCAGACCTGCCCCACGCCGCGCTCGTTCAGGGTCTCCACAGCCTTGACGTGCTCCGGCCTTGCCGCTTCTACGACCCAGATCGCTCGCTGGACCTCTCTGTGCGAGAGATACGTTACGAGTTGGCCCAAGTGGCGATGGTCACTTGGGCCGTATTGGTTCTCAATGACGACGTCGCCGAAGTTGGTTTCCGCCACCAAGTCGATGCTGAAGGCGCCGGCGCCGACCTCACGTTGGGGATCGCTCAGGCCGAGCCCGAGCACCTTGTCGAGTTCGCCGATGTGCTGCTGGAGCCACGGCGTGAAGTCGGCATGCTCGGTCGGCCAGACCTTGCGGATCACCACGGTCTCGATGAATCCAACTTCCAGGGGCATGAATGAGGGTCGAGGGCTGCGTCCCGTACCAAGACTGCACTGTGTGGAGCGTCGCTGCAATCGCCAATGCGCCGTAAGCCTCATCGGGGGCCCAACGATCGACGTGATGATCGGTGCGGGCGGACACCCGGACGCGATGTACACGTGGGCCGATCACGACACGTGGTTCGACGCGGGCGCGTACCGGGCCATTCCGCAGGACATGATCCGCGAGCACGCACCGCTCCTGGCCGGGACCCTGGACGATCTCGGCCACGCGGCCTGGCTGCTGACGGCGGTGCCCGGCACCGGCGGCGACGAGCTGAGGGGCATTCCTCGCCACTCCGTGCACCAGGCAGGTGCCCAGAACATGCCGGCGATCCGCTACGACTGGTTCGAGCAGGTGGGCATGACCGCGTCGCTCGGCATCGGTCAGGACAGGATCTCGACCTTCGAGAGCAAGGAGGGCGTGGTCGACGTCAACCCCATCCACGCACCGGGCCACTTCTTCGTCAGCTACAACACCATCAGCATCCCGGACCTCGAGGAGGCGCTGGAGCGGATCGTCAGCCTGGATCCCGCCGGCGAGGGACACACCATCGGCATGACCTCCTCGAACAGGGTCGGGCGAACCTGCTACCACCGGGCCTGGGGCATCCTCTGTCAGGCCTACGGCGTGTCTTCGGAGCCGTGGTGGGTGCATGCCGGCGAGTGGTTCGTGGTCAGGCACGATGTGCCGGACTGGAAGCTGGCCCGCATCTTGCAGATCTACGACTGGGTGAACTTCAACTGCGAAGGCCGCCTCCTCACCCAATTTGGTGTCGACGGCGAGCACTACACCCGCGATGGCGGCACCATTTGCTCCGAGGACCGAACGGACTTCGCCCGCGACGGGTTCGTCAGGGTGACCGCGGCCGGCGCCGAGCAGGCGGAAACGAACGCGGTCGGCGGTTCGATGAGCTCGCCAAGCTCGACTACACCGTGGCCGATCTCCTGGCGGGAGGTACAGCGGTAACCGGAGCGGGCGACGCCGTCCGATGTCGATCGAGGGCTGCTCAGGAACGAAGGGAGCCGGCCGCTTGATATGACTATCTGATAGTCATAAGATGGTCATATGAGGTCCATCGCCATTGCCAGGCTCAAGGCAACGCTGAGCGCCGAGCTGAGGAGGGTGCGGCAGGGGGAGTCGGTCACCGTCCTCGATCGAACGACGCCGGTCGCCGTGCTCGCTCCCGTGCCCGAAGCGGTCCGCGTGGTGCAGGCGGCCGCAAGGCCGTATGCCTACCGCCGGCTGTCGCCATTGACGTCGCTCGATCCGTTGCGGCACCTGGACGAGGAGCGGGGAGAGCGGTGGTAGCCTACCTGGATGCCTCGGTGCTGCTGCGTCACATCCTGCTGGGAGAGGAGCCGATCCGGCATGCGCTGGAGTTCCCGCGGGTGGTGTCGAGCGAGTTGATCGAGATCGAATGCCGGCGGGTGCTGCATCGCTGTCGCCTGGCCGGCGAGCTCACCGACGAAGCGCTGACCGTGGCCCGCGAACGGTTGGACGAAGTCCTCGCGGGCATCGACCTCCTGGAGATGTCGAGGCAGATCAAGCAGCGGGCGATGGGCCCGTTTCCCGTCAACGTTCGGACCCTGGACGCGTTGCACGTCGCGACCGCGCTGATGGTCGGCGAAGACGCTGGAGGGGTGGCCCTGTTTTCGCACGATGAGGGCATGAACCGCTGTGCCAGGAGCCTTGGCATCAACGCGGCCTTACGGTGAACACGATCGAATGATCTTGCGGGCGGCTGCGTCCTCGGCGATCCAGCGTTGCCAGTTCTCTTCGTCCGGATCAAGGAAGCCGCAGTTGGCGCGCTGGACGAACTGATCGTCCACACCGAGCAGGCGCAACAGCCGCCGGTCGCCGCGCGCCCGCGCCTGGGCGATGACTGCCTGCGACACCGGCCCCTGGTAGTTGGCGCGGTGCTTCAGCCACGAGTGGTTGAAGGTAAGGAAGAACAGGTAGCGGTGATCGGTGGATCGGTTGACCGTCCCGGAGTGCAGCATGCTGCAGTGGAACACCGCGACATCGCCGGCGTTCGGGTAGAGGATCACCTCCTCGGGGTGCGGCTGCCTGGCCTGCTCGCGGGTCATGCGCATCGCCCGCATGTGTGAGCCGGGAATGATGCGCAGCGGGCCGGTCTCGTCGGTCAGATCCTGCAGGTAGGACAGCGAGTTGAACAGCAGCGGCCGATGGTACACGCCGTCCTCGGGGAAGAACGCGAACATGTCGCGATGAAACCCCAATACGGGGCCGTCGGCCGCTTCCCCCGGCGGCGTACGCCGGTAGGTGACCGATTCAAGTTGGACGTGGGGGCCGATCACCATCTCGGCAAAGTGGAGCAGCCGCTCGTTTGCAAGCGCCCGCAGCACGAGCTGCGGCTGGTGTTCGAGCACGTCGACGAACAGCGACGGGCGGCTGCCGTCCGCGGTCGGGATGCGGTCAGCGATGTCCTCGAACGCAGCACGCATCTCCTGTACCCACCCGCCATCGAGCATGCCCGGGAACAGGGTGAACCCGTCCCGCTTGAACTCGGCAAGATGCTCATCGAGTGTCTTCATGATCAGCCCCCGGACGCGGTCTTAAGAATATCGTGGCGACGCTTATGACCAGCGCTCCTCATCGCGAGCCGCCAGTCGTACAGGATGGCCGGCCCGAATCGTCAGTAGTCACAGAGCCCCTAAAGCGGCGGTCGCACGTCAAGAACGCGATCCACAAGGATCTTACGTCGAACGGATAGTCTGAGGCCAAGCCTCGCGTGAAACACAGAAACTGTGGAGCTGTGCCCATGAAGAACGTCACCGTGTCCGTCGACGAAGCGCACTGCCTCGCCCGCATCCGGTCGTCGCGTTGTCGATCAGCCGGCGCTTCGAACTCTCGTATTGGGACGGAGCGATTCTTGCCGCGGCGCGTGCCGCGGGATGCGATGCGGTCTATTCGGAAGACCTCAGCTCGGAGCAGGATTACGACGGCCTGCGGGTGATCAATCCCTTGGCTGGCCGGTAGCCGTCATCTCCGTCGCCGGTGCGGCGCCGCGTGCTTGCACGGTACAGAAGATTCGCTGCGCCGTGACGGTGAACAGCGGGTCCGGCTGCTGGTTGGCGCGCAGCTCGCGCCGTGCGATAGGCAATCCCGCTCCCCATCGCTGCACGAGGTTGAGGACCCTCATCGCCTCCGCCACCAGCGGGTTGCGGTACGCGACGAAGCCCGGCTGTCCGAAGTTTTCGACCGAGACTTCTCCGTAGGGGCCGCCCGGACTATTGATCTCGATCCGGTCATCGTACCAGTACACGTGGATCGGACTGTTCGTACCTTCGTAGCTGCGGTGCATCACCGCGTTGCGAACGAGCTGCCGAAGCGCCCCGAGAGCATGTGTGGATGAACGAGTCTCCAGCGTGCCGGAGGCAACGTCGACCGCCGTACGGTTGTGAGAGTCAAGCTTGTCTTCCAGACTCCCGATCAGGGGTCCGATCGGGCCGTCGAACAGGCGTTCATCCACGATCGGGCTGTCCAACGCGGTGCCGGCGATACGCAGAAACTGAACGTAAGCCCCCGGCAGGTAGTCCCGCGGGTGCTTCCCCAGGATCAGTATCCCGCAGACCGTGGGCCGCGGGTCGTCGGCCGATGCGAGCATCTTCATGGACGCGAGCCGCTCCATGGTGCTGCGGTCGTTCTGCTCCAACGTCGCCGCGTCGACCGCGCGCGGCAGGTACTCCTCTTCGAAGTAGCGCAGATCCAGGTCGGCGAGCCGCGCGCCGGGTGCCGGATGCGCATCGAATGAGCTTTCGCGATGGCGGCGTTTCTCGTTGAGGATCCGTTCGTCCTGCAGGCTCGCCACGGCACGCCGCGGCCCCACGGGAATCCAGGTGCGCCCCCGATAGCGGACCGGCGGGGAGTCGGCCGGCTGGACGGTGACGACCGCGACCTCGTGTCCTGCCACGGCGTGCGTGCCGACGGTCAACGTCGGTGGGGGCACGATGTTGCCGTCGGTCTTGATGTCGGCAAGCTGGCGCAGCAGTACATCCGTGATCGGCAGCCCGGTGGGCCTGCCTGCGTCATCCGCTCCCACGAACACGACGCCGGGACGTTGGTGGTCGGGCAGGTCATTGGCAAACGCGCAGACGGCCTCCCTGATGCCGGTCGGGGCGTCTCCGCGTAGCGACTCCTTGCGCTCTACCAGGTCGGACTCGACGTCCTGCAACATGGACCCGAGCTCGGGGTCGGAATAGCGGCGCGCGGTGCTCATGGCTCCGATTGAAGGGCTAGCGATGGCCGTGGTCAAGCCGGTGGCCGCGGTCTAGCCGGTGGCCGCGGCCGGAAGCACCGGATGACCGACACGGCCGGCCCGAATCGCCAGTAGTCGCAGAGCCCGGAAGCAATAGTCGCTCGTCAGGGACGCGATCGACAAGGATCTGACGACGAAGGGATAGTCTGAGACCGAGCCTCGCGCTACGTTGCGCTCATGGAACGGGAGCAGGGATCCGTGACCGGCGGCGCACCCGGGTTGCGCCTGCCGCGCGTCGGTCTGGGCACCGGTCTGCACGGTGAGGTGCCGGAGCAGCAGTCGGTGACCACCGTCGAGCACGCACTGGAGTGCCGCGTACGCTTCTTCGATACCGCACCGCTGTACGGCAACGGGCTCGCCGAGCAGCGGCTCGGCATCGCCCTGCGCGGCGTGCCGCGTGACAGTTACGTGCTCAACACCAAGGTGGGCATCCTTTCCGGCGGCGTGACCGGCGGCTTCGACTACGACTTCAGCGCCCCCGGAGTGGAGCGCTGCTTCGAGCGCAGCTTGCGCCGACTCGGCACCGAGCGCATCGACATCCTGCATCTGCACGAGCCGGAAGGGTTCGCCGAGCAGGTGCTGGATGAGATCCTGCCGCTGGTGGCGGGCTGGCGCGAGCAGGGCTTGATCCGCGCGGTGAGTGCCGGCGTCAACCACTGGCACATGGTGGAGCCGTTCGTGGAGCACCTCGACTGCGTGCTGCTGGCGGGGCGCTACACGCTGCTGGAGCAGGGCGCGCTGCCGTTTCTGGAGCGCCAGCGGCAGGCCGGGCGTCCGGTGCTCGGCGCCGGCATCTTCAACAGCGGCATCCTGGCCACCGGCCCGCGCGACGATGCGCGCTACAACTACGTTCCGGCGCCGCGGGAGTTGCGGGAGCGGGTGGGCCGCCTGCAGCAGGTGTGCGAACGACACGGAGTGGAGCTGGCGCACGCGGCGGTGCAGTTCGTAGCTGCGCAGCCGGCCATCGCCTCGCTGATCTTCGGCGCCTGCAGCCCAGCCGAGCTGGATCAGGCGCTCGCCGGCACGCGCGCAGCCCCGCCCGCAGCCTTGTGGGCGGAACTGCGCGCTGCAGGGCTGCTCGATCCCGCTGCCCCGGTCTCCGGGGGCGTCCGTTGAAAGCGGTCGCGTCGCCTTCCGTCTGGTGTCGAGCGAGGGTTGCTCAGGAACGAAGGGAGCGGAGAATGTCCTTCATCATCAGCACCAGATGCAGCTCGTCCGTTGGCGATGGCTCGAACTGCGGGATCAGGTGGCGGTAGAAGTCGCGGGCCTCCGGAGTCTCGTCCAACTCGTGGTCGCTGGACAGCAGCGCCGGCGGCAGGTAGCCGTCAGTCACTCCGTGACGAACGGCGAGGTTCGCTGCATCAGTCTACGAATGCCGGGAAGATCCCGCGGTGGCCGTTCGTTGATCGCCTCCCACGCGCGGGCGGCCTCCGGCGAGAGGACGAACTCGGTACGATCCGCAAGCACCCGACGGGCGGCGGTCGTGACGCTGCTCAGGACGAATGCGGTGGCATTGGTACCGGCGGCGGCCACGGCCCGGTCGATGAGCGCACGTTCCTTCGGGGTGGCCCTGACCTCGATACGCTCACTTCGGCGACGATTCGGATTGGTCGGCATCGTACGGCCAGTGTACGGCCAATCCTCATGCAAGCAATGGTCCCGCCCGCTCCAATCAGGTCGTGATTGACGTGACTGTCTGATGGCCATCGGAAAGTCATATGCGGTCATCCAGGGTTCCCGGACCGCTCGGCGGCCGAACGTGCTCTGGTTGTGTACGGACCAGCAACGGTACGATACGATCGCGGCGCTCGGAAACGGGCACATCGCGACGCCCAACCTGGACCGGCTGGTGCGCGGCGGCACGGCCTTCACGCGCGCCTACTGCCAGAGTCCTATCTGCACGCCCAGCCGGGCCAGCTTCATGAGTGGGCTGTACCCGAGCACCGTGCACGTCAACTACAACGGCAACGACCGCTTCCCGGACGACGTTCCGGTCGTGTCACGCCTGTTCGCTGACGCGGGCTACCGCTGCGGTCTGGCCGGCAAGCTGCACCTGGCGAGCGCCGAGCATCAGGTGGAGAAGCGCACGGACGACGGGTACTCGTTCTGGCGCTACAGCCACTCCGCGCACTGGGGCGTGACCGACGGCAACGACTACGCCCGCTGGGTCGCCGATCAGGGGGAGGACCTGGCCGCGCTCCTGAACGATTCGCGCGGCTTCCCGTCACGGGTTCACCACTCGACGTGGTGCACGGAGATGGCGCTGGAGTTCCTGGCGGGGCAGGGGGGCGAGCCCTGGTTCCTGACCGTCAACTACTTCTACCCGCACCCGCCGTTCAATCCGCCGCGCGAATACCGAGGCCGGTACGATCCGGACGCCATGCCGGAGCCGCTGTTTCGGGAGGCCGACCTGGAGCAGCAGGCGACGTTGGGCGGGGTCTCCTTCCAGCGCGGGGCGCGCCATCCTTCCGCGCTCGACATCGGCACCCGCAAGGGCATGCCGCCCGGCTACCTGGGCGGACGCCAGGACGCCGGCGCCGCCAAGGCCCACTACTACGCGCTGATCACCCATCTCGACGAGCAGATCGGGCGGCTGCTCGGAAATCTGGAGCGATCCGGGCAGCTCGACGACACGATCGTCCTGTTCATGTCCGACCACGGCGAAATGCTCGGCGACCACGGGCTGCTATACAAGGGCTGCCGCTTCTACGACGGGCTGGTGCGGGTGCCGCTGATCTGGAGCTGGCCGGGCACCATCCCGCATGACCGGCGGTCCCCGGCGCTTGCCGAGCTCACCGACGTCGCGCCGACGCTGCTGGAGCTCGCCGGGTTGCCGATCCCCGGCCACCTGCAGGGCCGGTCGCTCGCCCACATCCTCGGCGGCGACACCGATCCTGCCCGCCTGCGCCGGTTCGTGCGCAGCGAGTACTTCAACGCCCAGCAGGACCCGCGCACCGGCGCCGCCCAGATGGCGACCATGTACCGCGACGAGCGCTACAAGCTCGTCGTGTACCACGGCCGCGGGCTGGGCGAGCTCTACGACCTGCAGGAGGACCCCGGCGAGTTCCACAACCTGTGGCACTGACCGGACGCTACCGGTGTCAGTAGACGGGGAATCCCAGGACCGTGCGCTGCTCCAGGGTCAGCGCTGCGATCTGCCGGTCGTCGAGCGCCTTGACCTCGGAGTAGTCGGGCGCGGCCGACGTGATGCCGACCAGCCGCTTGGCGGCGTCGGACATGCGCTCGACCGCCGCGGGCGGCAGCATGCGGATGCTGTCGGTCTTGCCGCGCAGCCACGGCCGCAGGTAGTAGCCGATCACGGTCCAGCGCGGCTCGTCGCCGCGGTTGATGCCGCCCTGGTGCCACAGCGCGGCGTCCCAGACGATCGCGGACCCGGCGCGCGCCTCGACCTGGACGGCACCGCTCGGGTCCAGGTCCGGGTCCGGCACCACGCACGACAGATGCGAGCCGGGCCAGAGCAGGGTGGCGCCGTTGCGGGGGTCGAAGTCCACCAGGCACCAGACCACGTTCAGCGCCATGGGGAAGTGCGCGCCGCCCGCGAACGGCAGCACCGTGTAGTCCTCGCGATCGACGTGCACCTGGAAGCCCTTGGCCGCGTCCCGCTGTCCGGTCGGCATGGGAACGCGGATGTTCCCGTCGTACAGCAGCGCGCCGCCGCCGAGCACCGCGCGCACGATGTCCAAAACCTGCGGGTTGAGATAGAACTCGTAGAAGTGCGGGTGCTTGCCGACGATGGCGTGGGAGTTGCGCAGGTTGTCGGTCTGCGTGCCCGTGGAGCGCGCCACCGGCTCCTCGGCGTCGAGCAGCTCGCGGACCGCGCGGCGCGTGGCGCCGACCTCCGCTGCCGACAGCGCGTCGGGCACGATGGTGTAGCCCCGCTCGGCCAGCTCCGTGAGCCGGGTTTCGAGGCTCATCGGTCGATCAGCTCCGGAAGCCGCCGGCTTCGTAGAACGCGCGCGACTGGTCGACCGTGCGCTCGGTCTCCTTCAGGAAGCCGAGCAGGCCGGTGAGGACCTCGACTAGGTCCGGCCGGTTCCGGATTTTGCCAGGATCGCCCTGCAGGATCGCCTGCGTGGTCTTGGGCATGTAGGTGGACAGGTAGCCGCCGTAGCCGATCCCCTTGAGGATCCTGAAGATCTCCTGGTAGTCGGCGTGGCCGGTGCCGTGCTGGCAGTGGTTGGTCTCGTTGAGGTGGAAGTGCCTGATGTGCGGGCCGGCGTGGCGCAACGCGTCCGGGATCGAGCCCTCCTCGACGTTCATGTGGTACACGTCCGGCTGCACGCCGAGGTTGTCCATCCCCAACTCGTCGATGTAGTTGACCGCCTGGTACAGGGTGGTCAGCACCTCCGGGAGCCCCTCGTAGGTGTTCAGCGGCTCCAGCAGGATGGTGATGCCGCGCGGCGCGGCGTGCGCGCAGACCTCCCGGATCGACTGCCGGAAGTTGTCACGCAGCGCCGCCACCGGCTCGACCGGGAACGGCAGTTGCGGGATCGCCGGCTGCGCCGCGCACAGCTCCGTGAAGCTGGCTCCCAGGTCGGCCGCCAGATCGACGGTGTCCTTGGCGTACTGGACCGCGTGCGCCCGCTTGGCGGGATCGGTGCTGGCCAGGTTGCGCTCCTCACCGGCGTGGTAGTAGCCCCAGGCGGCGAGCACTTCCGGCACCGCGAGGCCCGCACCCTCGACGCGCGCGCGCCATTCGCGGGCATCCACGGCCTGCGGGTCGCCGGGAAGGTCGACGCCGGCGTAGCCGGCCTCCCTGGCCGCGCCGAGCACCACGTCGGGCTCTTCGAGCACGTTGTAGCCGACCCACGGCAACGTGTCGCACTGCAGGGTGTACTTGAACGCCATGACGCGATTCTACCGGATGCGCCCGGACTGCCAACCCTGAGCCGGCCGGCGACGCTCAGCGCCGAAAGAGCTTGAAGCCGGACATGGCGGTGACGCCGCCGACCGCGTCCAGGATGCGCAGCGTCACGATCAGGCCACGGGCCGGCCGGTCGAAGATCACCCGCTGCACTTCACGCCTGCCGCTGAACGGTCCGCTCGCGGCCACGGCAGAGTGAGTGCCGTCAGAGATGCACAGCTCGTACTGCAGGATGTTGCCGTCGAGAGGACCGTCGGTGCGTGGCTCGTAGATGAACCCGGCGATCTGCTCCTCGCCCCCGAGTTCGATCACGATCTCATGGGGAAATGGCTCATGGGGGAACGGCGGGCGATCCGCGGCCGTGAGCCAGAAGGTCCAGTTGGTGCCGTCCAGCACGGCCGCCGCCGGATGGCGCGGGTCCGAATCGGTCGCCGCGGCGACGGCAAGCTGCCCGCTGTCGAGCAGGTCGCACGCCATGAACGGCTTGGCCCGTCCGAGCGTGCTGGCGTCTCTGACGATGGCGGCGCGCACCAGCGTCGGGCGGGGGAGGGAGATGGGAGCCGTGTACACCGGGTCGGTGGCCGACGGGACGGTCCCGTTCAGGGTGAAGTGGACGGGTGCTCCGGGCAGCTCGGGCTCGAGCGCCAGCGTGCGGTCCTGGTAGCGGAAGTCGATGCCGTCGGGGTAGCGCGCGTTCACCCGCAACGCCGCAAGCCGGGGGAGATGGAGCAGGATCCGCTCGGTCAGCGATCGATAGTCGCGTGTCGATCGCGGTGACCAGCCGACCTCGGCCAGTGCGAGCGCGCGGGGGAAGAGCTGGTAGCCGGCCGAGTCGAAGTTCACGTTCCGGTCGCACCACAGGTTGCCCTGCGCGCCGAGGATGTTGGCCTGGTGCTCCTCGGCCAATCCCTGCGGAATCGGCTCCAGGCCATAGACGGCGCGCAGCGTGACCGTGCCGATCCAGCCGCTCGGTTCGTTGAACCAGTTCGCGTCCTGGTGATAGTCGAGGTAGCAGCAGGTCTGCGGAGTCATCACGATCTGGTGGCCCCGTTCCGCGGCCTGCCGGATCCTGCCGCTCAACGCCGCATCGCCTTCCTCGCTGCGCCAGTACATCACCGCCGCGGACGGCGCCAGCCCCCCATCCATGATCTCGTCCCAGCCCAGCAGCCGCCGGCCGTGCCTGCCGAAGATGGCCTCGACCCGCCTGATGAAGTAGCTCTGCAGCTCGTCGACGCTGGTCAGCCCCTCGCGCCGCATCCGCGTCCGGCACTTCGAGCACCGCTTCCAGTGCGTCTTGTCGGCCTCGTCCCCGCCGATGTGGACGAACTCCGACGGAAACAGCGCGAAGGTCTCCGTCAGGATGTCCTCGATCACGGCGAACGTGCGGTCGTTGCCCGCGCAGTAGACGTTGGCGGCGCTGCCGGCCGCCGGGTCGCACCGCAACTCCGGCATGGCCTTCAGGATCGCCGCCGAGTGGCCGGGCATCTCGATCTCCGGCACCACGGTAATGCCGCGCGCGGCGGCGAACGCGACGATCTCGCGCACGTCGTCCTGCGAATAGCTCAGCGGGTCCGCCAGCTCCCGATACTTCCTGATCTCGAGCCGCCAGCCCTGGTCGTCGACGAGGTGCCAATGGAGGCGGTTCAGCTTGTACCGCGCCAGCGTGTCGAGGAGCGTGCAGACCTCCTGCTTGGTGAAGAAGTGCCGGGCGCTATCCAGCAGCACCCCTCGCCAGGAGAACCTGGGCTTGTCCCGGATGTGCAGGCAGGGCAACTCCGCGGCGTCCGTGTGCAGCGGCAGCAACTGCGCGAGGCTCTGCAGGCCGTAGAAGAATCCCGTGGGGTGGGAGGCGGAGATCTCGACGCCGTTTGCCGAGACGATCAGGTCGTACGCCTCCGCAGCGGTTCCGTCCGCCTCCTTCAGGACGATCGGTCCCGATTCCGATTGAGTGACGCGAAACGCGAGCTCCGTCAGCGGTTGCGCCGAGCGTATGAACAGCTCCGCAACCGCCCTGAGCTCGGGCCGTCCCGCGGGTACGGCAATCGCCGCCTCGCCGGCGAGCGTCAGACTACCTGCAGACGCGCGAACGGATGCGGGAACGGGGACAATGGGATTCACGGCTGCGGGCACGGGACCACCTCGTCGATCGCTACGGGAACGTACGTCCTTCAACAAAAAAAGGCCGTACCACCACGATGTGACGGTACGGCCGAAACCGAAAGGGTTGGCCTGGGCCTACAGGCCCATCTCGTTCGCCGCGGCGGTGATCGCCTTCACGGCGTCCGCGTAGCCGTTGGCGTTCCACTCGGCGATCATCTCCTGATACAGCTCTTCGTTCGACTTGTCGGAGTCATCTATGATGAACCGGGCCCAGGAGGCCCCGACGTCGATGGTCAGGTTCTGCTCCTCGGGGACGTCGATGGCCTGCACGACGGGGATCGCCGGCGTATCCATGCCGCCGACCGAGTGAAACCACTCGATCTCGGCGATGGAGGCCGCGCGTATTTCCGCCGGGATTTTCGGATTGACGTACTGCACCGCGTCCTCGGGCCAGTTGGCCAGGTAGGAGAAGCCGGCGGCCGCGCTCATGATCGGGTAGAGGTCGCTCGCGACCTGCATGTTTCCGTCGGCGTCGGTCTTCAGGGGCACGATGTCGGCGCCGTCCATCCGGTAGTCCTGTCCCTCGACGCCGAACACGACCGTCATGGTGCCTTCCGAGCTGTAGAGCCAGTCGTAGAGGTCCAGGATGCGGCTCATCTTCTCGTCGTCGACGGTGCCGGCGATGAAGCTCTCCGACCAGAAGCCGGTCTCTCCGGCGCGGCCGATGCCGTGGAAGTCGTAGCCGTCGACCGGGAAGGGCCGCAGCACCTTCACGTGGTCGAAGAAGTTCCGGTCCGGATTGAACTGCTTCCAGCGCTCCACGAATCCGTTGTAGTGCACGGGCACGGACTGGAAGTGCGTGAGCCCCGCCTTGTCGGTGGCGAACAGATCCACGGAGTCGAAGCCGCCCGTGTTCAGAATGAAGTCGGGATCCAGGCCGCCGCGCTGGTAGAGCCCGCAGGGTGAAGCCCAGGGTGTCGTCCTCGCCGTTGCCGTCCGGATCGTCGGTGACGAACCGCACGCACATCTCGATGAACTCCTCGGCGGTCTGCGGATCATCGATGCCGAGCTTCTCCATCCAGTCCTTGCGCACGAACAGGGTGCGGCTTCCCCAGGACAGGTTGGAGGCCGCCAGCTTCGGGTGGCTGGAAGGAAGGACCCTCGCGCCGCCGCGCGGCAGTGCGTAGGTGCGGCCGTCCACGTCGTAGTCGCGCACGCCGGTGTTGTTGATCGTCCGGGTCTTCCGGGTTTCGTGTGGATGAGACCGACCGAGGCACGCCCTTGGGGAGTAGCGGTCACGGTGCAGGCTCACGCGTGGACTTGCCCTGCGCGTGCCGGTGGCGGTGATGGGCGCCACAGAGAAGTCTGAGGTTCCCAGGATCGGCGCCGCCGCCCAGCGCATGCGGGACGATGTGGTCGATCTCGATCAGATGCGTTGAGTTGCAACGGCGCCCGGTCTGTGGATCGACGTAGCTGCAGCGCCCGCCGTCGCGTTGCCACACCTGTCGTCTGACACCCGCCGAAATCGCGCGGCCCGAAGCGCATGACTTCGCCGCCGGAGTGGCGGCGCCCGTCGGCTTCGCCCCGGTAGCGGCTCGGCGGGCCGTCTCCTCGCCGGTGCTCGGCGGCGGCGGCGCGGAGGTCGGTATCGGCCGAACCGCCCGCGCCGGCGTGGGAGCGGCGCCAGCGGGGATCGCCGCGTCGTTCGTCGTCGAAGCGGCGCGTCGCTCCACAGCCGGCTGCGACTCCGGCGTCGGAGTTCGCGGGGAGTTTGCCTTCGCGTCCGCGGGCCGACTGCCGCCGCGCGCTCGGCGCGGTGGCCGGCTCGGGTCGTGGCGGTCGAGCGCCTCCCGCACCAGGCGGCCGACGAGCTGTCCCATCGTCATGCGCGGGTCCACGTGCGAGAGCAGCCCCCGGAGCTGCTCCAGCCCCTGCTGGCACTCCGCGTCGATAGTCGCCTTCAGCTCGTAGCGGCCGTCGCCGAGCGGGCGCACCCGGTCGGCCGGCGGCGCCAGCTCCGGGTCCAGGTCGACCAGCATCCGGCGGACCTGCCGGGCGCTCTTGCCGGCGGCCTCCTCCACCAGCTTCTGCCGCCCCACCGCATCCAGCACCAGCGGCGGCGGCTCGGCGGGGGCCAACGGTACGGCCGGCGCGGAGTCTGGCGCCGGCGTCCCCGCCGGTGCGATCGCCGCGGTGCCGGAGATCGACCCGCGGCGCCGCTGCCGGTCGAAGGCCCACTGCAGCTCCGCGGCGGCGCTCAGCGTCAGCGAGCCGTCGCGCAACCCCTCCCGCGCGTCCGGTTGATCGGCGCACAGCCGCATGGCGCCGATGCGCCGAGCAGCGGCCGCGTCGCTGTAGCCGAGCTCGCGCACCGCGTAGTCGAACAGGCTGGAGAAGCCTCGCTCCAGATACAGGCCGCGCGCCTCGATCTCGGACAAGTGGTCGATGACGGCGCCTTGCAGGTGCCGTTCGTGACGGACCAAGTTCCTGGTCTCCCGCAGGAGCTCGCGGTCGGAGAGGGCGCCGACGGTGGAGGTGATCGGGGGCCGGGTGGCGGTGGTGAGAGGTGCGGTCTTCATGCGGTAAATATACTAACTGTTTTGAGATACACATCTTCTCCTCGTCCAGGACCGGCGATGGATCTGCGCGCAGCGCGCGCTCAACCGGGTGCTGCGCAGCCGAAGGGACACGTGAGCTTTTCGGAGGCCGGAAGGGGCTGGAACGTGCGGTGGCGGGCCACCTCGCAAGCGCAAAACCCCGTCAAGTCTCCGCGGCAAGATTTCTCGACTTTCTTGGCGCCGGTGCGCGTGACGCAATACCGCCGGCAGGGTTCAGGAATCAGGAACCGTGAACCTCGCTGCGGCGGAGCTCGTCATCGACTCCTCCGCGTCGTCCTGCTGCGGGACACCGTCCGCTGCCACTCCCGGTTCGCGTTCTCGGCGGCCTCAATCTCGACCCGCCGGTCTTCATGTGTCGTCCTTCCACACGAATTCCTGAAGACCCCGTATTTGTCGTTCCTCGGCGTGCGATAGAGAATGGACGTCATGGAAATGCCGATCCCGGTGCTGGACGTGATGACCGATGACCTGGAGCCGTGGTCGATGGCGGCCGAGCAGCTCATAAGCGGGCAGCCGCGGATGGCGTCGCGGGACCTGTACCGCGCGCCCGATGACCGGATCTGGATCGCCGTCTGGACCTGCACCGTCGGCTCGTTCTGGTCGCGGTATGCCGGCGACGAGACGATCTATCTGATCGCGGGGCGCGCTCGCATCACCGATCAGGATGGCCGCAGCGCCACCTACCGCGCCGGTCAGGCGATCCTGATCCGCGCCGGCAGCCGCTGCACGTGGGAGATCGAGGAGCCGGTGCGCATGCTGTTTCACTACCGGGCCGCGGACGACGCCGGGGAGCAGCGGTCGTGAGCCGCGCCACGGAGGTCGTCGATCGCCTCAAGGGGCCGGTGGTCCCGGTCAACATCTGTTTCGCCGACGACGATTCGATCGACTACCAGGCGATGCGCCGCTACGTCGACTGGCTGTGCGAGCAGCGGGTTCCGGTTGTCCTTCTGACCTACGGCAGCAGCGAGTTCTCCGTCCTGTCGGCCTCCGAGATCTGGAAGCTCACCGAGCTGTTCGCGCGCACGGTGGACGGCCGCTCGCTGTTCGTGGCGTCCACCGGCTACTGGAGCATCGACGAGTGCCGGGAGTTCCTGAGGCATGCCGACGCGGTGGGCGCCGACGCGGTCAAGGTGCAGATCAACCCGTGGCTTGGCCAGGAGCGGGAGGTGCTGGTCGGCTACTTCGACGCCATCCGCGGCGCGGCCGGCATCCCGCTGCTGCTGTGGGGAGCGTGGCCCGACCCGTATCCGATCGCGACCGTGCGGGAGCTCGCGGCCCGCGACGAGGTGGTCGGGATCAAGAACGACGGGGATCCGTTCTACGCCTACTACGACCTGCTGCGCGCGACCGCCGATCGGAGCTTCGCGGTGATCAGCGGCGGCCAGATGCGCAACTTCATGCTGGGCTATCCGCTGGGCGGCGCCGCCTACCTGTGCACGGTGGCCCCGTTCCGCCCCGACTTGGCATTGCAGTTCTACGGGCACCTGCAGGCCGGTGAGGTGGACGCGGCGTGGGCGATGGTGGAGCGCTACGAGGACCGCTGGCTGCCGGTGGCCGTCGAGCACGGCTGGCTGGAAAGCGTGAAGGTGGCGATGGAGCTGCACGGCTTGGTGCCCAATGCCCGTTTGGGCCGCCCGCGGCCGTCGCTCGAGGGAGCGGCGCGCGCGGCGGTGCAGGAGACGGTGAAGGAGGTCTTCGGCGACCCGGGCGCGTGACGGCGCGTCAGGTGTACTCGTAGTCGCCGAGCGCCGGATCGCCGAGGTCGTAGAGTGAGGCGGCATTGCCCGCCATGAGCATCCGGCCGATGTCCACCGCGCGCTCCTCGGTCGCCGCTCCGCCGGCCACCCGCTCGCCGAGCACCGCGGCCAAGTTGGCGCGCGTCATCACCAGGTCGCCGACGCTGTGCTCGATCCAGTACCCGGAGTCGCCTCCGAAGGCGATGATCTTGTTGACCGGCACGAAGTCCAGCCACTCGGCCAGCGCCGCCCGCGCGGCCCGCGGCATGAACGACTGCGACCAGCACATGTTGAGCCACACGTTGGGGTAGGAGAAGGCCATCATCCCCGCCTCGCGCAGCCTGGGCATCCCGGAGTGGTACAGCTCGAAGCGCACGTCGGGGTAGCGCAGCACGACCGGGACCATCCGGTCCGGATGCGTCGGGCGGTAGTCGCGTCCCGCGCCCATGCTGCCGCAGTGGAACAGGATGGTCATCCCCGCGGCGCCCGCCGCCCGGATGATGGCGTGGGCCAGGTAGTCGCGCAGCGTTCCGTACGGGCCTTCGCGCGTGGGCGTCGGCTCCGGCGCGCGGTCCGGCCCCGCCGCGAGCAGCCGGTCGAAGAGGCGTGCCGCCTCGGCGGCCGGGGGCTCGGCGCGCGGCGCCTCCTTGAGCAGCTTGATGCCGATCACTCCCTGGGAGCGAGCGTCTGCGATCGCCTGTTCCAGCCCCGCGACGTAGGCGTCCAGCGTGCGGACCGGGGCTCCGGCGCTCCGCTCGATCAGCGCGAGCGGCTCCGGCTTGCAGGCGAAGCTGAGCTGGCTCTCCCACATCTGGGTGAGCCGAAAGCTCCCCGCATCGGGCATCGTCCAGGGCGGGTCGTCGGAGTCGTACTGCTGGTTCAACGCCGCCGCGACCCTCATCCGGTCGCGGAAGGTCCGCTCGTACAGTCCCGCGCGGTTCGCGGCGCGCAGGGTCTCGGTCGCCTGAAGGTAGCTGCCGTCGTCGATCCGCTCGATCCCGTACAGCTTCGTGGATGCCGATCATGAGCGCCCGCGTCAGCGCCAGCTCGCGGACGTGCGGGAGGTGAGGGGCGAGCCGCGCCCACCGGTCCTCCACCGGAGCGCTCCGGTCGCTCATCGCGTGCAGGTCGGCGGCCGGCATCCCGCTGGCCTGCAGGACCATGCGCGGATACGCCTCGAACAGGCTCACGGCGTCCGGCGCCCGCCGGATCCGCTCGTGTTCCGGCATCAGGTGCTCGTGCGCGTCGATGACGGTCAGGCGGGAAAGCTCGTCATAGAGCCGCCGCGCCGGCGCGGAGTCGAAGCCGATCCCGTGCACGGAGATGCTGCCGGCGGTGTCCATGCCGCCGGATCCTTGCACCGATCGGCGGTGAGGGCTACACGGGCAATGCGGGATTCGAACCCACGACCTCTGGCTCCGGAGGCCAGCGCTCTATCCATCTGAGCTAATTGCCCTCGCCTCACACGATACCACACATGGCGGGGCTAGAGCATCCCTTGCGGGCTCGGGGGCTCGGGGCTCGGGGTTCGGCCGCTTCGGGTCGCGCGGTACCCACACGGTCCCCACGAACGAGGTAGCCTTCCTCACAACTGCTCGCAGCCTCAGCATGGATGGCATTGCGATATTCCGACCCCAACGCTGCTGGCGGTGCCGGGAACGACGTCGCCACGCTGGCCGCCGAGCGGGATCCAACACGCCAGTGCGCTTCCGATCACGGTTCGCCGGAATGCACCTTACATTGAGCGGCGAATTTTGGTATCGTCACCAATAAGCTGACAACCATCGGAAATGGATTGAGAGGGAGATCTTTGGCGGAAAAAGACACGCTGATCAAGAAAATAGATCAAATGATCAATGAACATTGGAGCAAGCGTGAAACTCCTATTTTGCTAAGTACTCTAGGAAACGCTGAAGAGGGAAGAATCGCGAGAGAGGCAAGAGAATATGCAGGATCTCTGGCGAACTTCATTGAGAAAGAGGTCCCAAGCGCTCGCATTGTAAAGCACTCTGAAGTTCACTCACTTATCGGTGCTGTGCCTAAGCAGATAGCCGAAAACGCCGACGATCTCCTTGAAAGCGTCCAGAGATCCTCGAAGAAGGCGCGCTTCGTAGATGTTTTTTGGAACGCATTCAGGAATCCCTTAGATGCCGACAAGAGACGATTTGTCCTTCCTCGAAGCGCTGACTTATCTTTGCAGATAGTGGAGATAACTAGCGATGAACCGGCACCTGACGGCTCACATGAGATTCCCTGCAACTCCATCGATCAGAGCGTACCCGTCAACGAAACATACAGCAGAATAATCTCCTGGATAGAGGCGAGTGCCTGTGAAGTGGAAGATTTTGTCAAGACGCCCGTAGCACAGCAAGACCCTGGCGGCAGAGATCTACTTCGGTGTCTTCTCGAATCCCTGAGTGAGAATGATGCAAAGAGGATGAGCCTGCCATTAGATATAGCGCAAAAATTGTCACGGGTCCTGTTGTAGAGACCGAGATCGCGTGGCCACAAGAACATCGTTCCTCATAGTCGCTGGAATACCCAAAGCAATGGCACGTCTATTCGGCGAATGGGTCGCGCAGAAGGTCGGTGAAGACAAGTGGTACATCGCTTTGAAGCCACTTCCAGGGGGCATGCGAGCGTATGACGAGGACTATGTGACTTCGCTGTATCATATGTTTGCCAAGCAGCTTAGGGGAGCAAGGGCAGAGGGCAGGGCTAAGCGCTGTATCCTTGGATATGTTTCGTATGGAATCACTGATCGTATTGTTCTGAGAGCTTTCCAAGAGGAGGCGCTTGTCTTTCCGTTCTCCGACACGAGCGGTGTCGTGTTCGAGGGAAAGCCGCCAGCTCGTGTGAGTGAGTTCGTGAGAAAAGCGATAACGGAGCTGCGCAGGCAGATCGTTAAAGCAGAGAGGGCGCTCGACGCGATCGAAAAAGAAGTGCAAAGCGCGGCCAATAGAACCCCTCTGCTATTGCCTTTGAGAGCTTTCGGTGCCGACGATGTCAGGAAACTCCTGAACCATGTTAGAGAAAAGGCACTTAGCGCAGACGATCCGTTTGGTGCAGTCAAGAGCGAGGTAAGGGGGTTCTGCTCGAGATTTCCTCGCAAAGCTGTTTCGACCGACCCCAAGAAGTACTTTGTCAATAAGAAGGGGATAGTCTTCAAGACGCCGACGGGTGCGTTGCACGGCTCTTTCGATCCGGATTTCTTTGGTGATCACGACGTCGAGTGCTTCCCGCGGTCATCGCTTCGGCTCGGTGCCGGCTATGAGCCCGGATTCCACTATGACTGTTTCGTACTCAAGAGTCGGGAGTTCCCGACTCGATGGAGTGGTTGTCATGGACAGGCTATCCAGATTCGCAGCGATCGGAGTTATGCAAATGTGTATCCGAATGACTATGTGCGCGGATAGGAAGTAAGGGGCCGGTGCCTGCAGATACTACCACGTTATGGTAGCTGCTTGCAGGCACCACCCATCAAGTTGCTTAGTGATGCCGGCGTAGGCTTGTCGCTCTTACACCTTCGTGCCTTTTAACGCAGATCGCCACCCCATCGAGAACTGTACAATTCCTGGTGAGATCTAGGTCACTGCGCCGTGCCTCCTTAAAGACGCAACTCCGATCGTATTAAAAGACTCCGCAAAGGGGGACTTTCGCTTCCGTGAAGGAGCTTCGGACCCCGCACGAACCACGTAGACAAGAGTATACACCGGAACACGATGCCGTCAAGTGCTTGCAAAACATCGTGATATTGTTATTTACGCGATCTTGGTGCGGTCTCAGGCAGTGGAACGCAGATGGTGCGTTCGGACGAGACGTGCGGGTCCACGGGCCGTGATCGCGAAAGGGCCGTCGACCGAGAGATCATGTTCTCGTGGCAGCGAGTCACTCCTCGACGCTACGGTGTCGGGGCTGTCACAGCTCCGGTGAGCGGGTGGCGATTCGGTCCTGCACGCGGTCGATGAACGCCGGCCGGGCAAGCGTCTCCCGCGAGCCTGCGCGGGTACGGAGCGCCACCGTTCCGTCGGCCACCTCGCGGTCGCCGATCACCGCCATGTAGGGCACCTTCATGAGCTGCGCCTCGCGGATCTTGCGGTTCATGCGGTCGTTGCTCAGGTCCGCCTTCGCGCGGATGGCGAGCTTGCGCATCGCGGCGGTCAGGTCCGCGGCGGCATCGTGATGGTCCGAGCCGATCGGCACCACGCGCACCTGCTCCGGCGCCAGCCACACCGGGAAGCTGCCGGCGTAGTGCTCGATCAGGAATCCGATGAAGCGCTCGTGGGTGCCCAGCGGCGCACGATGGATGCACAGCGGCGTCTCGTCCTTTCCTTCGCGGTTGACGAACGACAGGTCGAAGCGCGGCGGCACCGCGAAGTCGACCTGATTGGTGGCCAGGCTGAATTCGCGGCCGGCGGCGCTCCACACCTGCACGTCGATCTTGGGGCCGTAGAAGGCGGCTTCGTCGGCGACCTCGTCGTAGGGCACCTCGGAGCGCTGCATCGCCCGCCGCACCATGTCCTCGGTCTTGAGCCAGAGCCGTTCGTCGTCCACGTACTTCTTGCCCAGGCCGCGCTTGTGGTGGGTGCTCAGCCGCATGCTGTAGCGCTCGATGCCCAGCAGCTCGAAGTAGCCCAGGTACATGTCCACGACCGCCAGGAACTCCTCCTCGAACTGTTCCTCCGAGCAGTAGATGTGCGCGTCGTTCATCTGCATGGAGCGGACCCGCAGCAAGCCGTACAGCTCGCCCGACTGCTCGTAGCGGTAGCAGGTGCCGTACTCGGCCAGACGCATGGGCAGGTCGCGGTGGCTGCGCGGCCGCTCGGCGAAGATCTTGTGGTGGAAGGGGCAGTTCATCGGCTTGATGTAGTAGGAGAACCCCTCCATCTGCATGGGCGGGTACATGCTTTCGGCGTAGTAGGGCAGGTGGCCCGAGCGCAGGAACAGCGATTCCTTGCTCAGGTGCGGGGTGCGCACGCGGTCGTAGCCGGCGGCGAACTCGACCTCCTTGGCGAGCTTCTCCAGCTCCTCGATCAGCACCGCGCCGCGCGGCAGCCAGAGCGGCAGCCCCGGGCCTACCTCGTCGTCGAAGGTGAACAGCTCCAGGTCCTTCCCGAGCCGCCGATGGTCACGTTTCTTGACTTCCTCCAGCATCTGCAGGTGCTCGCGGAGGTCCTGCTTGCGCAGCCAGGCGGTGCCGTAGATGCGCTGCAGCATCGGGTTGTGCTCGTCGCCGCGCCAGTAGGCGCCGGCCACGTTCATCAGCGTGAAGGCGTCGGCGGGGATCTGCCCGCTGTGCTCGACGTGCGGCCCGCGGCAGAGGTCCTCGAAATCGCTCTGGCGGTAGGTGCTCAAGACCGGCGCGGCCCCGTTCTCCTGCTCCTGGCCGTACTCGTCGGCGCCGCCGGCCAGGATCGTGTCGATCAGCTCCAGCTTGTAGGGTTGCTCCGCGAACTGCATGCGCGCTTCCTCGGCGCTGAGCTCCCGGTACTCGAACGGGCAGCGCTGGCCGATGATCTGGCGCATGCGCCGCGCGATCTGCTCGAGGTCCTCCGGCGTGAAGGACCGCGGCCGTCCGTCTTCGCCCGGACCCAGGTCGAAGTCGTAATAGAAACCCGTGTCGATGGGAGGGCCGATGCCCATCTTCGCCTGCGGATAGCGCTCGACCACCGCCTGCGCCATCACGTGCGCCAGGCTGTGGCGCACCCGGTACAGCCGCGGCTGCTCGGCCTCGTTCGCGTTCGCGTTCGCCATAGTCGATGATAGCCCAAACCGCGACGGCGGCAAGGTGGTGGGTACGGGCGTACTACGACTGAGCGGGCCCTCCGCTCAGTAGTCGTCGGAGAAGCGCCGCGGCGGTCTCGGTGTCCGGTCGGCTCTGGCGGCGTCGAGCAGCTCCTGCGGGTGCAGGCGCGTGCCGCCGCGGACCACCAGCGCGAGGTCGCGCAGCGCGTGGATGTCCCGGCTGGGATCGTCGCGGACGACGATGAGATCGGCTTCGCGCCCCGCCTCCACGCTGCCGATCCGGTCCTCCATCTGCAGGGCGCAGGCGGCGTCCCGGGTCGCCGCGCGCAGGCAGCGGGCGGGCTGCATGCCGCAGTCGACCAGCAGCGCCAGCTCGTCCACCAGGCCGAACCCCGGCATCACGTGGCAGAACGGCGCGTCGCTGCCGGTGATGATCCGCGCCCCGCGCTCGACCAGCGACGCCGTCATGATCTGCATGGCGGCCAGCGCCCGCACCCGGCGCACCCGCTCGGCTGCCGGCGCGGGTCCGCCGTACAGCGTGTCCCACCAGGCGCGCAGCTCGCGCGGGGCATGGGCGAACTGCCGGTGGCGCAGATGGCGCGGGTCTCCCGCGTCCGTGATGCGCTTCCACACGATGCGCGTGGGGGCCAGCCACGTGCCGCTCCCGGTCACCGTGTCCAGCAGCTTCTGCACGCGGTCCGGGTCCAGCTCCGGCCAGAGGTCCAGCCAGTGCTCGCCGGCCGCGTGCCGCTGCGGCCAGAGCGCCTCGGCAAACCCCGACAGGTGCTCGATCTCGTCGATCCCGGCGGCGATCGCCTCGGCGGCGTCCAGGTGATCCTGCAGATGGGCGACGGTGAACCGGCCGTGGCGCTGCGCGCGCTCCAGCACGGCCAGCGTACACGGCCGGTCGAGTCCGGCGTAGATCTTGATCTGATCGACGCCGGCGTCCACGAGGCGATCCACCTGGGCACGGGCCTCATGCGGCGTGCGGATGATCTCGGCCATGCCGGTCCAGCTCCTGCCGGTGTCGCCGTCGAGCAGCGGGCCGGTGCAGACCAGGCGCGGCGCGCACGCGTCCGGCCGGTTCCACGCCTCGCGCCGCGCGATCGTCTGCTCGAGCGAGCAACCCACGTCGCGCACCGTGGTCACGCCGTTGGCCAGGTAGAGGGGCGCGTGCCAGTCCTCCGAGTGCACGTGCACGTCGATGAGCCCCGGCAGGATGAAGCCGCCGGCCACGTCCACGCGCTCGACGGCCGATTCGGGCGGCAGCTCCGCCGCCGGCAGCACGGCGGCAATGCGCGTGCCTTGCACGTGGACGGCCCGGTCGGTCAGCCAACCGGTTGCGCCGGCGTCGAACACCTCCCCGCCGACCAGCGCGAACTCGCGTCCCATCGGTGTCACGCGCGGCGCCTGGTGGCGCCTAGCTACGCCGGGGCCGCTTGGGCCTGCGCAAGGTGGGCACGCCGCAGGCCCTCGCGGAAGCTGACCATCTGCCGGGTGGTCTCGTCGTACAGCCGCATCGACAGACAGCGCAGGGTATCGCGCAGGCGAAGGACCGGAACCTGTCGGAACAGCGGCTGCTCCCGGTGGGCGCGCTCAAGGTAGTAGTTGGGGATGCTCGGATTCAGGTGATGGATGTGGTGAAAACCGATGTTGCCGGTGAACCACTGCAGGACCCGCGGCAGCTTCAGATAGGACGATCCGCTGAGCGCCGCCGCGGCGAAGTCCCACCCCTCGTGGCGGTCCCAGTACACGTCTTCGAACTGATGTTGCACGTAGAACAGCCAGGTTCCGACCATGGACGCCACCACAAACACCGGCGTGAAGACCAGGGCGAAGTTGACGAACCCGAACGGCAGCGACATGGCGACCACGAACAACGCCACGCCGAGGTTGGTCCACATGATCGCCCACTTGGCACGGTTGCTGGTGCTCTGCATCGGAATGCGGTGATCGAACACGAAGGCTATCGGAGCCAACAGGAAGAACAGCACGAACGGGTTGCGGAACACCCGGTACGCCAACCGCAGGTGCCGCGGCGCGGCGACGAACTCCCGCACGGTCATGGTCCACATGTCGCCCAGACCACGCGCGTCCAGATCACCGGCGTTGGCGTGGTGCAGGGCATGCGTGTGGGTCCAGTGATGGAACGGCGTGAAGGTGAGGATTCCCGCCAGGTAGCCGACGGCTCGATTCCAGCGGCTGCACCGAAAGAACGACCCGTGTCCGGCATCGTGAAAAACGATGAATACGCGGATCAGGAATCCGGCCGTCGGCAGCGCGAGGAGCAGGCTGAGCAGGTAGGACACCTGAGCGATGGCTCCCATGGCCAGGAGGCCGACGACGTACGGGACTACGGAGGTCACGAGCTGGCCGACGCTCCTGGGCACCGATGGCTCCCGATACTGACGGAGCACCCTTTGCAGTGCGTGGGACTCGCCCCGCGCAGCGATCAAGTTGTCATGCACTCGACAATGATAAGCCCAAACCGCGGAACCGCGAAGCGGCCCGCTCCCTCCTTGTGGGTGCCCGGAGCCCGGCTCAGGCAGGTTGCGTGTTTCCGCAACCGTCGGCGCGCAGCAGCGCCGCGAGCTCGCCGTGGCCCTTTCTGGTCGCCCACTCCAACGGTGAGGCCCACGCCTCGTCGTCCGGCTCGTCGACCTCGGCGACGCGCTCCGGCGCTACAGCGTCACGGCCCTGCCGGTGCGGACCGATTGGTCGGCCGCCAGCACGATGCGCAGGCTGTCGACGGCATCGCGCAGATCGGCGGACAGGTCGCGGTCCTCGCGGATCGCGGCGAGCAGGTAGCGCTGCTCGCGGTCGCACAGCTCCTGATGGTCGGGCTCGCCGGAGGTATCGATGAAGCGGTCGGCGGTGGCGAAGGCGCCGGCAGCGTCGGTTTCCGCCGCGTGCAGCAGCAGGCCGCCGGTGGTGGTGTGGGAGTCGATCACGTCCGATTCGCCCGGCGGGTGATCGACCATGCTGACGCTGCCGCGCGGGCCGATCACGTCCTTCACGAAGTAGGCGGTCTCGCTCATCATCGGTCCCCAGCCGGCCTCGTACCAGCCCACCGAGCCGTCGTCGAAGGTGACCTGGAGTTGCCCGTAGTTGTACATGTCGCAGGCGATCTCCGCGCTCAGCCGGGCGCCGATCGCCTGCACCCGGACCGGCCGCGCGCCGGTCATCTGGCTCATGATGTCCACGTAGTGCACCCCGCAGTCGACGATCGGGGACATGGACTTCATCAGGTTCCGGTGCCCGAGCCAGCGCTCGGCCGACGATTGCTGGTTGAGGTTCATGCGCATCACCAGCGGCCGGCCCAGCCGGCGCGCGTGCTCGATGAAGGCCCGCCACGACGGGTGGTGGCGGAGGATGTAGCCCACGACGACCTTGCGGCCGGCCTCCTGCGCGCGGCGCACGATCTCCTCCGCTTGGGCCACGGTCTCGGCGAGCGGCTTCTCCACGAACAGGTGACAGCCGGCATCGAGCGCGCGCATGGCGTAGGCGTAATGCGAATCGGGATGCGTGTTGATCGACACCACTTGCGGTGAGACGGCCTGCAATGCCTCGTCCAGGGATGCGAACGGCGTGGCGTCGAGCTCGCGCGCCAGCGCCTGCCGGGACGACGGGCCGCGGCTGACCACGCCGGCCAGCTCGTAGCCGTCGATGCTCCGATAGGCGCGCGCATGCGATGCGCCCATCGTCCCGCAACCGACGACGACGACCTTCAGATCCTCCGGCATCGCGGCTCCTCCTGTCCCGCCCTTACCGCCGATCGCCGTCGCCGCCGATCGTGCCGCGCTCGTTGCGGGAGAAGAGCTTCTCCAGGTTGGCCGCGGCCACCTCGCCCAGGTCCAGGTCCAGCTCGGTGCAGATCTGCGCCAGGTACCAGAGCACGTCGCCGAGCTCCATCTTCAGCGACTCGCGGTCGGCGTCCGTGATGCGGCCGCCCTTGTCCCGGAACAGCTTCTTGATCTTGCCGGCCACCTCGCCGGCCTCGTTGGCCAACCCCAGGGTGGGGTAGACGATCGGGTGGTCGGTCCTGACCAGCTGCCAGGTCTTGCGGGACCGCCGCTGATAGGACGCGAACTCGCGTGCATCCATTCTGCTAGAATTCCCCTTCGTAGTCGTAGGTCGCGGCCCACGGCTCATACGCGGTAACGCGCGCGGGGTCCGCGGCGCTGTAGCAGTAATAGCCGCTGCCGCGATACCGCTGGGTCTCTTTGGCGGCCAGCCGCGTGTTGGCGGCGTCGAAGTAGCGCACGTCCAGACTCCACCGGGTGCGATCGGACACGTTGTCGACCGAGCGGTGGTAGATCAGCTCCGAGAACAGCAGCACGTCGCCGGGCGCCATCGGGCAGGAGACCGGCTGGAGGCCGGCCAGGTCGCTCTCGTCCAGTCCGAGGAGGTTGTTGCGTGGTACCCGGATCTCCGGCCGCAGGCCGTTCCGGTGCGAGCCGGGTATCACCTGCATGCAGCCGGAGGACTCGTCGACCGGCACCAGCGGCAGCCACGCGCCGACCGCCCGATCCGCCGCCGCGTCGTACTCCTGCATGTAGTGGGCATCCTGATGCCAGTCGATCGTCTGCACCGGCTGCTGCGGTGCGCGTGGCCGTCCGTTCCAGATCACCGATGCGTACAGCTCGTCGCCGATGAGCCGGCGCATCAAGCCGACCAGGGGCGGGTATCGCCAGACGGCGTGGATCTCCGGGCTGACCAGGATGCGGCGCCAGCTGTTGGAGAAGGTCGGCGGCAGTTGGGCGCGCAGCGCGCCGTAGCGCCGTTCGAACGGCTCGGCCCGGCACCGGTCTGCGATCAGCCCCTGCTCGTACCACTCGTCGGCCTGCCGCTCCACGGTGCGCTCCATGACACGGCGGATCGGATCGAGATGCTGGTCCGAGAGCACCTGCCGCACGACCAGATAGCCATCTTTCTCATAGCGCTCTTGTTCATCGGCGCTCAGCATCTCCGCCGGCTTGCTCTGCTTGCGGTTCTGGACATCCATCGGTGACGCGCGCAGGGTAGTGCCGGGCATGAAACCTCGGCAACGGGTCGCGCGGTGAAACGTATCGGCGCGCACGTGTCGATCGCCGGCGGCGTCCAGAACGCGGTGGCCAATGCGGTGGAGCTCGGCGCCACCGCCATCGGCATGTTCACCCGCAACCAGCGCATGTGGAACCAGCGCCCGCTGGCCGAGGAGGACGCCGCCGCCTTCCGCGACGCCTGCCGGGAGCACGGATTCGCACCGCGCCACGTCCTGCCGCATGACAGCTATCTGATCAACCTGGGCAGCTCCGATGCGGAGGTGGTCGCCAAGTCGCGCGTCGCCTTCCTGGACGAGATGCGCCGCTGCCAGATGCTCGGGCTCTGCTACCTGAACTTCCACCCCGGCGCCCCGAAGCAGGGCGTGGAGATGTCCAGCGAGCGCTGCATCGAGCAGATCGCCCGGCACGTCAACGAGACGCTGGAGCAGACCGAAGGGGTGACGGCCGTGGTGGAGTGCACGGCGGGGCAGGGGACGAACGTCGGCCATACGTTCGCCGAGCTCGCCGCGCTGATCGAGCGCATCGCCGATCCCGAGCGCGCGGGGGTGTGCCTGGACACCTGTCACCTGTTCGCGGCCGGCTACGACCTGCGTACGCGCGAAGGCTACGAGCGGATGCTCGACGAGTTCGACGCGGCCGTCGGCCTGCGCTACCTGCGCGGCTGGCACCTCAACGACTCCAAGGGCGGCCTGGGCAGCCGCGTGGACCGGCACGCCGCCATCGGCGCCGGCCTGATCGGCCGCGAGCCGTTCACCTGGATCGTGCAGGACCCGCACTTCGACGAGATGCCGCTGATCCTGGAGACGCCCGAGCCCGAGCACTGGGCGAAGGAGATCGCCGAGCTGCAGCGCCTGGCTGAGAGCTGACCCCTACAGGGGATCGAAGTAGGTCAGGTCGGCGCCGTGGTTCTCCATCGCCGCCACCGCGTCGCCGCGCAGGCGCACGCGGATGTCCCGCGTTCGATGGTGCAGGACGATCTCGCGCTCGGCCAGGGGAAAGCGTATATCGAGGGGTTCGCCGACCGGCGGTTCCGCGATCAGCAGCGAGCCGCCGGACCAGGTGAGTCGCGGCGTTCCGGGTTCGACCGCGACGTCCGACGGCTTCACCCACGACGGCATACGCACGTAAAGCGGGCCGGGTGTCCTGACCGTGACGCGCAGGCGGTCGTGCGTGTAGGGCGATTCGACCCTGACGTGGTCGGTCTCCCGGTCGAACAGCATATTCACCCGGTGGATGCCGTGTTCGGTGCGCACGGCCTCGCGGACCACCTCGCAGAGCGAGCCGACCCCGCCGCCGACGATGTCGGTGTTGAAGCTGATGTTCCGGGTCGGGTCCACCGGCGCATGCCCGTAGGGCGCCGGAAACCCGAAACCGCCGAGGTGACGGTCGGCGATGCGGTGCAACCGGTCGATGCCGTCGGGGTTGGGCGGGTCCTCGATGAAGCTGTAGTCGCGGAGCTGCGACGGCAGCACGTGGCAGCGCATGATGCGCTCGGCGTCCTCGAAGTACTCCGGAAACCCGCGCCGGCCCAGGATCAGCGCGGTCTCGACGATGTCGCCGGTGTTGTTGATCTCCCCCCGGTCCGGAACCGCGTCGTCCCGGCTGGACTCGATCACCCAGCCGATCTCGTCGCGGATCTCCCACAGGCCGTTGTCGTAGAACGCCCTGACCCGCGCCAGCAGCCGCGCGTCGTCGAGCAGGTCGGCGAGCTGCGCCAGCGAGGACATCACGCAGGTGGTCGAATGGGTATGCGTGCCGAACCGCTCGCGGTCGTAGGCGCCCGACTCCAGGAAGAACTCGCCGGTGGTCTTGTCGGCGAGCGTCACCGCCAGTTCCAGCGCCGGCCCGGAGCCGGTCGCCCGGTAATACTTCACCAGCGGGCCGATCGCGCGGGCGATGCCGGTGATGAAGGTGTCTTCGCGGACCGTCAGCCGGCAGCCGCGCTGCAGGCGGTCGAGGTCCCAGCCCCTATCCGGACGGAACAGCTCGAACAGTTCGCGGATGCTGCGCTCGGCGAGATCGCGGGCGCGGGCGGAGCCTCGGTACTTCACCAGCGCGTACAGGGCGTGGAACCCCTCGCGCACGTTGTGGGTGGTGAAGAGGTCGAGCGGTCCGCCGATCCGGGACCGGTTCAACGGCAGGGCGAGCGCGCCGCCGTAGGAGAAGAACGCGGCGTTGGCGTGCTTGTCGATCGCGTCGGCGGGCACGGCGATGCCGGCGGCGTCCTCGGCGTTGAGCAGGGCGTTGAGGTGGCGTCCGGGTACGTGCGACTCGGTGTGGGCGCCGCTGAATGCGAACTGCGGGTTGGGTCGGACTTCCGATCCGAAGAAGGGGATGTCGCCGTCGTCGGCGTTGAAGACGTTGCACATCATCCGGCAGCCCAGCCGGATCGCGTCGGTCAGGTCGGTGGTGTTGACGTCGTTCAGTCGCATCGCTCGTGCTCCCTAATCTCCCGGCCGCGGTTCCGGCGGCGCCGCGTCGAAGCCGAGCGCCTCCTGGATCGCGCGTGCCGCCGCCAGCACCACCGCGTCCGACCCCGCCGGCGCCGCGCACTGCAGCCCGAGCGGCAACCCGGCCCCGCCGAGCCGGGCCGGCAGCGACACCACCGGCGCCCGCACGTGGGTGAACAGCAGGTTGGCGCGCGGATCGCCGGTAATGGTCAGGTCGCGCGGCGCCGCCCCCGGCGCCGCCGGCGCCAGCACCACGTCGATCTCCCCGAACAGCGCCGCGAAGCGCCTCTGCGCATCGCCGCGCGCCGCGCAGGCGGCGGTGTAGCGCTCCCCGGAGTCGCCGCCGCCTGCCGACTCAAGCACCGCCTTCAGCTTCGGCGGGTAGGCGTCGCGGTGGCGGGCCCAGAGCTCGGCGTGCGCGCGGGCGGCCTCCACCTCGAAGATCACGCGGTTGTTGTCGTAGACCGCGGCCAGCTCGGCAGGCAACGTCACCTCCCTGATCGGGATCCCGCATGCCCGCAGGCGGTCCCGAGCCCAGCGGAGCGCACAGGCCATCTCCGCGTCGAACGGCTCGCAACGGAGGTCCTCGACGATGCCGACCACGGGCGGCCCGTCCGCTTCGCGCGCGGGCGCGGCGTCCGGAACGATGGCGTCCCACAGCGCGGTCATGTCATCGACGGTGCGGGCGAAGAAGCCGATGGTGTCGAACGTGGGGACCAGCGCGAAGCAGCCTTCCGTGGAGATCGCTCCGTAGGACGGCTTGAAGCCGACCACCCCGCAGAACGAGGCGGGCCGGCATACCGATCCCACCGTCTGCGTGCCGATCGCGGCCCGCACCATGCTGGTCGCGACCGCCGCGGCCGATCCCATCGACGAGCCGCCGGGCGTGTGCTGCGGGTTCCAGGGATTGCGCGTGGGCCCCGGATCCAGATAGGCGAAGCAGGTGGTGACCGTCTTGGCCAGCGCGTATGCGCCCTGCTCCTGAAGCTGTTCGACGACCCGTGCCGAGGCCGTCTTCGGCTCGGGCGGCAGGAACGCGACGCCGCACGCCGTCGGCGTGCCGGCGAGATCCAGAATGTCCTTGACGCCGATCGCCCATCCGGCCAGCGGTCCGGAGCCGGCCGACCGAGCGCGCCGCCGTGCCGCCCCGGCGTCCCAGCCCACCAGGGCCCGCACCGTCGGCTCCCAGCGTTCGACCGCATGCAGGTGCTCGGCGAGCTGCATGGCTCCGTTCACACGATACTGTCGGCAGGGAACGGCGAGCCGATCCCCGTGAGCGTGGGATCGATGCTCACGCGAGCCCGGCGCAGATCCCCCAGGGTCCGCGATCCGGTCAGCAGCATGATCGAGCGCAGCACCCGGCCGAGCAGCCGGATGCGCTGCGCGACCCGTTCCGCGCCGCCTGCGAACACGTCCTTGATGAACGGCAGGGCCAGCGCGCCGATCTCGGCCCCGAGGGCGATCGCCTTCGCCACGTCCTGGCCGCGCCGCAAGCCGCCGGAGGCGATGATCGACCCGGACAGCCGCGGCTCGTCGCGCATGGCAGCCAGCACCGCGGCGGTGGGATTGCCCCAGTCGGCCAGCTCGCGCGCCGCGTCCGCGTCGGCGTCGTCCAGCCGCTGCGCCTCCACCAGCACCCAGTTGGTGCCGCCGGCGCCGGCGACGTCCACGTAATCGACGCCGGCATCCAGGAGCCGCAGCGCCGTGGAAACGGAGATGCCGAAGCCGGTCTCCTTGACGATCACCGGCACCGGACAGCGTTCGGTGAACGCCGCGATCGCGGCTTCCAGACCGCGGAAGCTGCGGTCGCCGTCCGGCTGGAACAGCTCCTGGCCGGGATTCAGATGCAGCGCGATCGCCTGCACCCGCAGGTGGTCCAGGGCATCCGCGATCCGATCGTGGTCGATCTCACGGAGTTGCGCCGCGGCCAGGTTGGCGACCACCGGCACGTCGGGAGCCACGGCCTTGACCGAGAAGTGATCGAGCACGTCGGGGTTCTCCAGCCCTACGCGCATCGAGCCGAGTCCCACCGCGACCCCGCACGCCTGCGCCGCGATCGCCAGGTCACGGTTGGCGTCGCGGCCCTGGTGCGTGCCGCCGGTCATGCAGGAGATCATCAGCGGCAGAGCCAGATCGGTGCCGAGGAAGTCGGTCGTGGTGTCGATCTCCTCCAGGTCCAGCTCCGGCAGCGCTTCGTGCTCGAAACGGACCAGCTCGAAACCGGCGCCTACCGTGCTGGAGATGTCCGCCTCCGGACCGTCGACGCACGCTTCCAGATGGCTCTTCTTGCGTGACTGGATCGGGGACAGGGGACGGGACACGGGCAGGCCCGGAGTCTGCCGGATTGCCGCGTCAGCGGCAAGCTCGGCAGCCTCCCTGCGAGGTTGGGACGGGCCAAGAGCGGCTGCCTGCGGCGCGGCTCTTGGCCCGTTAGTATGGCACGCGTGCGATGTCTCCGCGGATGATCGTCCTGGCTTCCGGGTCGGAGGGCCGCCGCGCGCTGCTCCGCTCGGAAGGCCTGCCGTTCGTCGCGGTCCCGAGCGGGGTCGAGGAAGCGCCACCGTCGGCGGCGGAAGTGGCCCGGCCGCACGCGTATACGGTCGGGCTTGCGCGTGCCAAGGCGCTCGCGGTCGGCGAGCGCCTGCAGGGCATCCCCTCGCTCGCGCAGTGGATCCGGCCGGGCGTGCGGCGGCCGCTGGTGCTGGGCTGTGACACCTGCATCCATGTCGACGGCGCCATCCTCGGCAAGCCGGTCGACGCCGGTCAGGCGGCCGGCTACCTGCGGAGCCTGTCCGGCCGCGAGCATGGGGTGATCAGCGGTCTGTGCGTGCTCGATGCCGAGAACGGCTCGGTCCGCGAGACCAGTGTGGAGAGCGCTGTACAGGTGCGGGCGCTGAGCCGCGACGAGTTGCGGGCGTACCTTGAGACCGGCGAGTGGGCCGGCGCGGCGGGAGGGTACCGTGTGCAGGGAAAGGGGGCGCGGCTGATAGAACGCATCCGTGGCTCGTACAGCAACGTGGTCGGCTTGCCACTGGAGGCCCTGTATGGCATCTTGGAGCAAACCGATACTCGGGAATAACCAGAACCAACCAAGGGGGACAGCGTGGCGGTAGTCACGATGAAGAACCTCCTGGAGTCCGGTGTGCACTTTGGTCATCAGACCAAGCGCTGGGACCCCAGGATGCGCCGATATATTTTTGCCGAGCGCAACGGCATCCATATCATCGACTTGCAGAAGACGATCGCGGCCATCAAGAGCTCCTACGACGTGGTGCGCCAGGTCGTGCTGGAAGGCAAGTCCGTGCTGTTCGTGGGCACCAAGAAGCAGGCTCAGCAGTCGATCGAACGTGAGGCCAAACGGTGCCAGATGTTCTACGTGAACAGCCGCTGGCTCGGCGGCATGCTGACCAATTTCTCGACCATCAAGCAGTCGCTGTTGAAGCTCAAGAAGATCGAAAAGATGGAGGTAGACGGCACCTTCCGCAACCTCACGAAGAAAGAGATCTCGCTGATGGTCAAGGAGCGCTCGCGTCTGGAGCGCAACCTCGGCGGCATCAAGGAGATGAAGGAACTTCCCGGCGTCGTGTTCATTATCGACACGCGCAATGAGTCCATCGCCGTGGAGGAGGCGCGCGCGGTCGGTGTGCCGATCGTCGCGGTGGTCGACACCAACAGCAATCCGGAGGGGATCGACTACCCGATACCCGGCAACGACGACGCGATCCGTGCCATCAACCTGTTTACCCAGATCATCGCCAACGCGGTGGTCGAAGCGGAAAACGAGGTGGGCCTGGAGGTGATCGAGAACCTGCAGGATGACGAGATGTCCGAGGAGTATGCCGGCTATCCGGAACAGGCCGTGGACGGACCCGCCGGGGACGAGGTGGAGACCGTCGCGCTCGGCGAAACGCTGCAGGCGGATGAGGCCGCCGCACCGGAGCGGTTCACCGATCAGGACTACTCCGACTTCGACCCCTCCACGTACGAGCGTGATGAGAAGGTTGCCGAGCAGCCGACCGTAGAAGAGACCGCCGGCATCGACGAAGACCGGCTTTACGAAGAACGGTGAGCGTCACGGCAGCGGCAGTCAAGGAACTGCGCGCCATGACCGGCGCCGGCATGATGCACTGCAAGACGGCGTTGGCAGAGGTGGACGGCGACTTGCGCGCGGCCGAGCGCAAACTGAAGGAGCAGGGGCTTGCAGCGGCGGCCAAGCGGGTCGGGCGCGCGGCCGATGAGGGGCGCGTGTTCTCGGCCGCGCAGGACGCTGGCGCCGCATTGCTGGAGCTGTCGAGCGAGACCGACTTCGTCGCCCGCAACGATCAGTTCGTGGAGCTTGGACGGTCGCTGGTTGCCTACGCCCTCGATCATGAGGTGCAGGAGTCGGACGACCACATGATGCAGGCGATCGGCGGCCTGGCCTCCCGCATTCGCGAGAACATCGGCTTCAAGCGGTGCGCGGTGATGGCGGTCGATGCGGCAGGCGGCGAGCATGTCGCCGACTACGTGCACGGCGAGGGTTCCATCGGGGTGCTGGTCAAGCTCCGCACCGGCGGGACGGTGGACGACGAGGTTCGTGCGACCGCGCACGATTTGGCGTTGCACGTGGCGGCGTTCGCGCCGCGCTATCTGTCACCAAACGACGTGGAGGCCGCCTACCGGGACGAACAGGAGCAGATCTTCCGCACCCAGGCCGAGGCGCTCGGCAAGCCGCCGAAGGTGACCGAGAGTATCGTTCGCGGCAAGCTGAGCAAGCATCTGTCGGAGATCTGTCTGCTGGAGCAGGGCTTCGTCAAGGACGAGAAACAGAAGGTGAAGCAGGTCCTCGCCGGCCAGAGCAAGCGCCTGGGCGAGGCGGTAACCATCGCCGAGTTCCGGTACTTCAAGGTCGGCGAGCAGGGCTGAACCGACCAGATTTGGGGAGTGCACTCACATGGCTGACGCGACCACCGACGCGAAGCAGCGCATGACGAAGGCGATTCAGGCGCTGGAGTCCGAATTCCGCACCATCCGAACCGGCCGGGCGTCGGCCTCGCTGTTCGACCGCATCACCGTGCGGTACTACGACCAGGACATGCCGCTCAATCAGGTGGCCACCATCGCGGTTCCCGAAGCGCGGTTGGTGGTGATCCAGCCGTGGGATCTGACACTGCTGGGCGAGATTGAGCGCGCGATCCAGAAATTCGACCTGTCCTTCAACCCCAGCAACGACGGCAAAGTGATACGGATCGCCATTCCGCAGCTCACGGCGGAGCGCCGGCAGGAGATCGCCAAACTGGCCAAGGCCGCCGGAGAGAGCGCGCGCGTGGCCATCCGCAACGTGCGGCGCGACGCCAACGAAGCGATCAAGAAGGCGCAGAAGGACGCAGACACCAGCGAGGACGAAGCGCGTCGCATGACCGCCGAGATCCAGAAGCTGACCGACGCCCGGATCGCCAAGGTCGGCGAGATGGTCGATCAGAAGGAGCAGGAGATCCTTTCGATCTAGGAGTTCGTCGGAATCGCCGCCGGGCGCGGCAGGTTCCATCGACTCCCAGGGAGGTTGGGATGGCGGCACCCGCTTCGCGGTCCTCCGGGGCACGGCCGAAGGACTCGGGCTCGTCGGCGCACGGGCGATCCTCGGAGCCCGAGAACCGCCGCGAGACGGCCGGCCGCTTGTTCCTGTTCGCGGTCTCCGTACCCTTCTTCATCGCCGTGACGTTGCTCCTGCCGGGGCACCGACACATGGCCCTGGCCGCGGCGACCACGGTCGCCACCGCCTTCGCCGCGCACGAAGTGGTGCGCCTCATGCTAGGCGCGAACCGGAGTCCGATCGCCACTGGTGTCGCGATCGCCGCCAGCGCGGGCGTGCCGGCGGTCACGTATCTGCAGATTGCCGGAGTGGTCGGCGAGCATGCGCTGGTCGGCTACCTGGCCGGCGCCGCCGGTGCGTTGCTGCTGACCTGCACGGTCCTCAGCAGACGCCCCGCGGAGGAGCCGATTCGCGAGCGCTCGTCCGCGGCGTTGCTGGTGCTGCTGTATCCCGGTCTGCTGGTCAGCTACGTCGTGAGGATGGCGTCGCTGGACCACGCCGGCCAGGTTCTGCTCGCCTTCTTCATCCTGGTGTTCGGCACCGATATCGCCGGATACCTGGCCGGACGGCTCACCCGTGCCCGCCCCTGCGGTCTGCCGGTCAGTCCCAACAAGACCGTGGTCGGGTTCGCCGGATCGCTGTTCATGGCGCTGATTCTGGGGATCGGCGTGACGCGGCTGTTCCCGGCGGCGCTGCCGTTCGGCGTGGCCGCGGCGCTCGGCCTCGGCGCGGCCGTGGGTGCCGCGACCATCGCCGGCGACCTGGTGGAGTCGGCGATCAAGCGCGCCGCCGCCGTCAAGCACTCCGGCAGCCACATTCCTGGGCGCGGCGGTGTCATGGACTCGATCGACTCGATTCTGCTGGGTGCCCCCGTGTTCTACGCGGTAGTAGCTTAGCGACGTGGACACGATGCTCACCGTCGCCATCGGGGCGATCGGACTCGGGGTGATGATTCTGGTCCACGAGTCAGGACACTTCCTGGCGGCGCGCGCGGCGGGCGTGCACGTCGAGATCTTCTCCATCGGCTGGGGACGGCGGCTGGTTGGCGTGCAGCGCCGCGGCACCTGGTACCAGATTTCCTGGTTCCCATTCGGGGGCTACTGCAAAATGCGCGGCGACGAGGTGCTGCGCGGCGCCGTTGAGGACGAGTGGACGCCGGGCCTGACCGAGCAGGGGGCTTTTTTTGCGGCCGGTCCCTGGCGGCGCATCGCGATCGTCGCCGCCGGGCCGCTCGCGAACCTCGTGTTCGCGGTCCTGGTGCTGACCGCCGTCGCGTGGACCGGTTTCATTATCCGTTCGCCCGACAACCGAATCGTGGTGCCGGTCGATCGGCCGTCGCCGGCGGCGGTCGCCGGGCTGCAGACCGGCGACCGTATCATCGCCGTCGACGGGCGTCGGGTGCGGAGCTTTCAGGATGTCATCCGTGAGATCTCGCCGGCGCCGGAGCGGGAGCTGCGGATCATGGTAGAGCGTGACGGCCGGGAGCTCGTGGCCAGCGCCACGCCGCAGCTCCATCCGGAGACGCAGACCGGACGGATCGGCGTGTACGCCTGGATCGATCCGGTGATCGGTGCCGTCGATGCTGACGCGGGCGACCCGGCGGACGGGGCATCGTTCCGGCTCGCGCCCGGCGACCGCATCGTCGCCGTCGGCGGGACTGCCGTCGCGAACACGGTCGACCTCTACGAAGCGCTGCGGCGAAGCGATGATCCGGTCGAGCTCACGGTGGAACGTGACGGCCGGCTGGCTGTCCTGCGGCACGCGCTCGAGGAGATCGGCGGGGGCGTCGAACTGGCCGGCGCGCGTGTGCGAGTCCCCCTGATACGCTACCGCGAGCCGGGGCCGGTTCAGGCGCTGGGCGCGGCGCTGGGCGAGGTGGGACGCACCGTCCGCGTGACGATCGAGGGCATCGGGCAGTTGTTGCGCGGCGGCGGCGTGCAGAATTCCGTCGCCGGCCCGCTGCGGCTGACCTATTACGTCGGTACGGTGGCTGCCGGTGGCTTGCAGATCGGTCTGGCTGCGGGCGTCACCGACTTCCTGCGGTTTCTGAGTGTGATCAGCGTCGTGTTGTTCTTGATGAACCTGCTGCCTATTCCGGCCCTGGACGGCGGTCACATCGTGCTGTACGGCGTGGAGGTGGTCCTGGGCCGACGGGTCAAGCCGGCGGTGGTACATCGCATACAGACCATCGGGGTGTCGGTTCTGATCCTGGTAGCGATCTCGGTAACGCTGAGCGACATCCTGTTCCTTGCCGGACAGCGCTGAGCCCGTGCTTCGACGCGGAGTGTTGCCCGTTGCGCAACGAACACGCAGACGGCCGCGGCTGACGGGCCTCCGTGCGATTGCGCTCTCGGTTGCCGCACTGACGCCGGTGACCTGGGTCGCCGGCGCGGAGCCTTTGCAGACGGTCGGCGAAGAGGGCCGCATCCCCGTCTCCGGGTTGCAATTCAGTACCGGTCATCGGGGCGCGGTGACTCACCTGGCTCCCTGGCGCGGTGGTTCTTCTCTGGTATCGGCCGGCGCGGACGGCACCCTCCGGGTCTGGGACACGCGTGGTGGAGCGCTGCGGCACTCGGTCACGCTGGACGGTGGCGTCCCGTCGGCGCTGGTGGTGCATCCCTGGCTGCCGCGCGCCTACGTCTCACTCAGCGGCGGGTGGGGAGAGTGGCTGTCAGCCTGGGATTGGGAACGGGAGCGGGAGCTGTTCAGGGTCTCGCAGAGTGATCGGCCGCTGTTCCTGGGACTGTCGCGTACTGCCCGATCGCTGCTTGTCGGGCGTGCGTCCTTCGACGGTTTGTGGATCCTGGACGCGACGACCGGGGCTCGCGAGGCATCTGAGCGGGGAACCGGCCTCGTGACCTTCGCGGTCACCTCCAGAGATGAGCGGACGGTGCTGACCTACCAGCCGTCGGGCTCGCTGGCCTATCGGAATCGCGCCACCGGTGATACTCGGCCCATCTTGCGGGTGCCGGCCGACCTCACCGACCTGGGATTGAGCAGCGACCGGCGCTACCTGATCGGCCGTGCCGGCGAGTGGGTGGTATCGGTTGACGCGGTAACCGGAGCGGAGATGGACCGGCGGCGTATCGACGGCCTGCGGCTGATGAAGCTCTGGGACACCGCAGACCGGGTGCTGGTGGTCGCGGAAGACGAGCACGGACCGAACCTGCACACGTTGCCGGTCATTGGCGGCCGCTTCGCGGAATCCGGCCTTGCGCGGCGGGTGCCGGGTACCCCGTCAGCGCTGTCGTACGGGCACGAGGAGCTGTTCGTCGGCTTGGCCGATGGGACGATCCTGAGGCTCGATCTGCGGGATCCCGAGCCGGCGTTTGCCGTGCTCGTTCGCGACGAACGGCTCACGATCATCGACGTGGCGGTCGCGGGCGACACGATCACGCTGGGCACTGCCGCCGGTGCGGTGACCATCGCCGGTGACTTCGTCGGGGGCGAACCGCTGGGGCTCGCCGGGGGGACGCTGGCGGACATCCAGGCGCACGTGTTTTCGCGTCCGTTCGGGCCGGACGCGGACAGCGCAGCGCGGGTGACGGCGCTCGACGCCGATCGCGTGCTGGTCTGGTCGGCTGCCGAGGAACCGGGAATCGCCGTGCTGAACCTGCGGGAGAACCAGCTCGGAGCCCCGCAGTTGCCGCTGGCAGCGCCCCTGGCGAACCTGGACATCGTCGGCGGGACGATTGCCGCGGTCGACCGACGTGGTCAGGCCGCGCTGCTCGCAGCGCACACCGGAACATTCATGGACCCGGACGCGGGATCGGCCGGCCCGGTCTCCACCGTGTTCGAGCCGCTGTTCACGCGCAGGGTTCCGGGAGCGGCCGATGTCGTGGCCGGCGAGCGGGACGGCGCACCGGCGTTGATCGCCGCCGTCGCCAACTTCGGCACGATCGGCACCTCGATCGTGAGCATCGCCACGGCAACCGGAGAGACGGTCGCGATTCCTGACCGGCGCAGCTTCGTCTACGATCTGGTGTACGACCCGCACGCTGGAGCGCTGTATTCGCTGGGCGTGCACGCGGGTGTCGGAAGCCGTACCACTCTGAGGCGGCACGGCGGGCCAGGTCTCGATCAGTCGCGCACGCTGTTCGTCGCCGGGGGCGAAGACCTCCGTGCTTCGGTCGCGATCGAGGCGGGAGCAGGGAGGGTGTTCTTCTCGCTGGCCGGTCAGGTGCGCGTGTGGGACGGACGCGACATACGGACGCTGGCGAATACCGGCCGGGAGGCTCGGCGGCTGGCGGTGCACCAGGGGCGGGTGTACGCGGTCAACGCGGACGGAACGCTGAGCGTGTGGTCGGCTGACACGTTGGCGCACCAGATCGACCTGCACATCTGGCGCGACTTCGAGTGGCTGGTGATCGCTTCCGACCGCTACTGGACGTCGGAAGGGGGCGCCCGGTACGTGCGCGGCGATCCCGGCTCCGATCGTGGATCGCTCGAGTTACGCCGCGGTTTGTCCGTGCTGGAATGATTCGAACCGCACGAACTGGGGAATGAAAGCCAGCTTGATGTCCTCGGTTGGACCGTTGCGCTGTTTGGCTACCATGAGCTCGGTTTCGATCCGAGAGCCGTCCGGTTCGCGATCGCGGTGCAGGAACATCACCACGTCGGCATCCTGCTCGATGGACCCCGATTCGCGCAGGTCGGCCAGTGCGGGGCGTCTGCCTTCGGTCTCCCGGCGCACCTGGGAGAGCGCCACCACCGGGATGCTGAGCTCCCGGGCAAGCGCCTTCAGCGATCGCGAGATCTCCGCGATCTGTTCGTGGCGCGGGAGGTCCAGATGCTCCGAGGTCACCAGGGTCAGATAGTCGATGAAGATGATGCGCACGTCGTTCCTGGCCCGCATGCGGCGCGCCTGGGCGCGCAGGTCGAGCAGGCGCAATCCCGGCGTGTCGTCGATGTACAGTGGCGCGTCGTAGATCCGGCCCGCCGCCTCGGTGATCTGCTGCCAGTCCGACGGATTCAACAAACCGGCGCGAATCCGCGTGGAGTCGATCCGGGCCTCGCCGGCCAGCACGCGCTGCATGACGGCGTAGCCGGACATCTCCATCGTAAACAGCCCGACCGCAATCGGGGGTTCGGCCCGGATGGCAATGTTGGTCGCCATCGACAGGGCCAGGGCGGTCTTGCCCACCGACGGCCGTGCGCCGATGACGATGAACTCCGACTCCTGAAAGCCGCTGGTGAGTCGATCCAGATCGGGATAGCCGCTCGGGACGCCGGTGTAGGCGGCGCCGGCGGCGGCCAGGGCTTCGATCTTGGCCACGGTCTGATTGACTATCTCGCGAGCGCTCTTGTACGAACCGGCGAGCTGCTGATCGGACAGATCGAAGATGCGCCGTTCGGCGTCGTCGATTACCTCGCGGACGTCACGGCCGGCCGCGCGGGCGTCCGCCGACAGCTCCGCGGACAGCGTGAGCATGCGCCGGCGCATGCTGCATGCCTGTACGATACGGGCGTAGTATTCGACGTTGGCACTGGTCGGCACACCGGTCGTGAGCCCGGAGATGTATGAGGCGCCGCCGCATGCCTCGAGCGCTTCTGAGCGCTCGAGCTCATCCGCGAGCGTGATCAGATCGACCGGGTCGCTGCGATTGAAGAGCGCGACGATCGCGTCGAAGATCCTGCGGTGGGCGGATCGGTAGAAGTCGTCCGCGCGCAGGTACCGCAGCACCACCGGCAGCGCCTCCTCATTGAGCAGCAATGCACCGAGCGCCGCCACCTCCGCTTCCAGGTTGTGGGGAGGGACGGAGTCGGGAAGGCCTCCGTCAACCACGCGGCGCTACGACGGGGACGGGTCTATGCGTATCGAGAGGGTGGCGACTTCGCTGTCGTAGAGCCTCACGGTCGCGTTGTGTTCGCCGGTGGTCCGCAACGAGTGGCCGGGCACCTCGATGCGGCGGCGTTCGATGCCGTAGCCCAGTCTTTCGAGCTCGGTGGCGATGTTCGCGTTGGAGATCGACCCGAACAGCTTGCCGGTTTCGCCGGCGGCCACTTCGAAGACGAGCACCTCACCCTCGAGCCGCTCCTTGAGGCTGGACGCATCGTGGCGCTTCTGGTTCTTGCGCAGATCGATCTCCGCGGCGCGGCGTGCGATCGCACGCACGTTCTCCGGGGTGTGCGGCAGGGCCAGCTGCTGGGGGATCAGAAAGTTGCGCGCGTAGCCGGCCTTCAACTCGCGCACATCACCCTCTTCGCCCAGACCGATGACGTCAGCGTTCAGAATCACCCTCATCAGGCACCTCTCATAGTAGTGTTTTCACGGGACCGTGTCCGTCGAGGATCACAGTCGATCGGCATCGTCTTCCCGGTCCGAGCCACCGGCCTGCATGCGTTGCCGGTAATGCACCCAGATCTCCGAAGCTCCGAAGGCCGAGATGATAAGCAACAGCCACTGCAACGCAAAGAGGCCGATGATCAGCATCACGCCGATCAGGAGACCGGTCGTCCTCCCCGACTGGCCGTGCCGGGCGGCGAACGTCCGTATGATCGCGATCCCCTGGATGCCGAACACGAAGGCGGTCACCAGCACCGCGTTCCAGCCGATCGCTGCCAAGAGCTCGAGCCCGGACTGGTCCAGCGCCCCGGTCTGATCGACAGCGACCAGCGCCAGACCGCCCACCAGCACCCAGACAAGGCGGTCCGGCGCCTGGAACTGCGTCACCGGGCGCAGCGGTGACGGCATGCGCGCGCTGCGCGCACCGACGGCGGTGCCGATCCACCACTGACTGGTGAGGAACACGAAGTAGATCAGCAGGTAGCTGCGCAGCATGCCGGGTGTGGCTGCGCGGAAGGCTTCGGCCATGTTGCGCGCCACCGGCACCGCGTCGGTGGCCAGCTCATCCCCCAGCGAAGCTGGAGCGGTGTTCGCCCAGTTCATCAGGAAGGACTCAGCGGCTTGGCTGGCCGTCTCCAGAAAGCCGCCCACCAGCGGCGCGGTGGCCACGCCGGCGGCCACCGTCGCGCCGATCAGCCGGTAGAGCACGCGATACTGTCCGAATCGCGGCGAGGCCAGCACGTACAGCCCGCCGACCGACAGGATCAGCACCAGGATCTCGGCGCGCATCAGGCTGGAGGCGATCTGCTCCGGCAGTTCGCCCCAGCCGGTCAGCAGGCGGAACGACACCGCCGCGATCCCGAACAGCGCCGTCGCGTAGCCGAACGCGGCGATTCCGCGCCGTATGAGCAGGACCTGCAGCGGCACGAGGCAGAACAGAGGACCGATCAAGGGAATGACCAGATAGCTGACCGCCGAAGCGACAGCTATCAGTATGACTTCGATCCAGTAGGAACGGGCCACGCGTGCGTCGTCGACTTCACTCATCGCGGTTCGCGATCAGGTTGGGTCTCGTGGTATATTTTGTAGACGACCTAGAAGGGAATGTCGTCCTCGAACTCTCCGGCAGGTCCGGATTCCGCTCCGGCAGGTCCGGATTCCGGTCCCGTGCGGTCGGCGGGCGGACCGGAGGGAGACGGTCCGGCACCCATGCCGTCGCCACCACGGCTGCCGAGCAACTGAATGTTGCGGGTGAAGATCTCCACCTTGCTGCGCCGCTGGCCGTCCTGCTCCCAACGGTTCTGGCGGAGCTCGCCCTCCAGCCCGATCTGCTTTCCTTTGGTGAGGTACGGGGACAGGCTCTCGGCGGTCTTGCCCCAGACGACGGCGTCGAAGAAATGCGCTTCATCAACCCACTGGTCATCGCGGCGCCTGCGGGTGTTGATCGCCAACGAAATGGCGGCCATCGCACTGCCGCTGTTCGTGTACCGCAACTCTGCGTCACGCGTGAGGCGCCCGACAAGGACCACGTGATTGATGTCCAACTCACGCCTCCTTACGCACGATGAGGTACTTCAGGATCTCTGGCGCAAGCTGCAGTGTCCGCTCCGCATCGTGGATCACGGTCGGTTCGGACTCTACTTCATAGTGAAAATAGTGCCCTCGTTCGGCTTTCTTGATGGCGTAGGCCAACGCCCGCTCGCCCATGTCTTCCTCGGTCAGGAGGGTTCCGCCGGCCTTGGAGAAGACCTCCTTGACCAGAACCTGACCACGGTCGACGCTTTCGGCTTCCGGTTTGAATATGAATGTAGCTTGGTAAACGCGCACGACTGAGTGCAAGCTAACACGGGCCGTCGGTAGCAGTCAACGCCGTCGGCCGTCCTCCGGGATTCCCGGCGCGTTCAGACGGATGGCGGCGCTCCCGGCCGGTGCGCGGGGTCAACTGCAGTTCCATGAGCCTTCCGCCAAGTGCCAGCAAACGCGCCCGACGGTGCGTCCGTCGAGCGGCCGTACCACGATCAGGTAGTCGCCGGGCGGCAGATCGTAGCGACTCAGCCCCGGCTCCTGCGGTGGGACGTTTCTCATCTCGGGGACCAGGAGTACGGACACTTCCGCGAACACCGCCGACGCCGACTCGAGCGATATCTGGTAGATGTCCCGGTGGAACACCCGCAATGTGTGGTACTTGAGGTCGCCGAGGTCTCCCTGAGCGCCCCACACCTGATCGGCGAACACACGCGGCGAGTCGACGCGTTCGAAGCTGACCGTGTAGCGCAGCCCCAGGTCTTCCTGCGGGGCGTCCACCCGCAGGACAGGCATGTCGGCACCGATGAACAGCACGCCTACCCGCTCGCCGGCAGCGGATCGGATGAGCTGCAGGAACGGCAGTTCGTCCCGCGCGCTATGCAGGCTCGCGCTCAGCGCTTCGGAGGCCGACCCTACGGCCACGCTGTATATGAACCCGGGGTTCGCGGTGAGCTGCAGCCACTCCGGGGCCTGTCGCATCAGCCGCTCCTGCGACTCTCCGGATTGCAGCTCCGTCGGCTGCGCGAGCGCTTCAGCTTCGGTCGTCTCCGGCTCTGGCTCGTCGGCACGGTCGTTCGCCGCGTCCCTCACCGGCTCGTCGGCTTCCGCAGGCACGGGTTCCGCGGTGCTGACCGTCAGCGTATAGGTGCCGGTCGCCGAGGTGTCGGCTGCCATCACCTCGATCACGTAGGTGCCGGCGTCCAGCTCGCCGGTGAACCCGCTGTCATGCAGTCCGAACGGAACGGCGCTGTCAGCACGGTACAGGGCGATCAGCGTCTCGACGTCGGTTTCGATCGTCGCGGCGACGATGGATAACACCGCGAGCGACAGCTTGAAACGGTCTCGGTCGTTCTCGGTGAGCGTCCGTTCGAAACGGATCTCGGCCGCCGGCGTCAGGGGCACCTCGAGTCCAGCAACGTCGTCCGGCTCGTACGAGTCATCCGGCACCCCGAGGTCCGGTGGCTCTGGCGGCTCCGTCGGCGCCGGCTGCTCGAAGGACGCCGGTGGCGTCGGCTGCTTGAAGGACTGCGGGGGCGTCGCCGGCGGCTCTGCCGGTTCGGGCAGGCGCGCCTCGGCAGCCGGTACCGTCAGGGTAAGCTGCGGCGGCTCGGCTTCAAGCGGCGTTTCCGCGTCAGGCGAAGGCTCCGGCTGCAGCGGCGTCAACGGTTGCAGGAGCGCGTCAATGCCGGTGGAGCGAGGCATGTCGACCAGGTCGGCATCGATCAGCAGACCGTCCCGATCGATGATCCTGACCAGGGCCATCACCTGATGATCGAACGGCTGCAACTCCACCATGACGCGCACCACCGACCCTGGCGGAACCTCGGCGGTCGGATCGGCGACAAGGCGTGCGCTACGATACTGGTGTACCAGCGCCACCAGCAGCGCGCCGCGCAGGCGGGCGCCGAGCGGGGTCAGGTGTCCGGTGTCGGTCTGCACGGGGTCGACGTTCAGGATCGTATAGATGTGATCGGGCACCGAGCGCGTGACCACGGCGGCGACCTGCTGGGCGGCTCTCGTCACAGTTTGGCGGACGGGTAGCTCGAGATCCTGTACAGCGAACTCCTGGGCGGACGCCGCGGCCGATGCCCACAACAGGATCCACACGACCGGCAGCGCGGTGAGCCGCCGGGCGGTCAACCGGCTTAGAAGTAGGTCCATCCGTGAGGCCGGGGCAAGGGTATCGGGTCGGGTACGGGTTGAGCGCGTTGGAGCGCGGCCCAATCTGCCTGCAGATCATCCACCAACCATCGGTCCGACTCCAGGATCAGGTACAAGTCGGCCGCAATGCTGCCGTGCGGGCCCGACAGCCGAGCGCGCAGAAAGGCGGTGTCGCCGGTAGGTTCCACCATGCCGAGCCGGTAGCTCGACAGCGTCACGCCGCGGCGCAGGTGGTAGTCGATCGCCCCGGCTACGTGTACGCGCGCCTTGGCGGTCAGCGGAACGTCGCCCAGATCGCCGCTCTGCGCCGCTGCAAGCAGACGGTCGGCAGCATGCAATGCGGTACGCTCGGTTGCCGTGGCGGTCAGCTCATCGGCGAGCCGGCCGATCATGGCGTCCTCCGGCAGCAGCCGGCCCGATGGACGATACGCAAGGAAACCGGAGGAGGCGATAGCGGATGGCTGATCGTCGGCTGGTTGTTGGTCGTCCACCTGCTGCGTCCGTAGGGTCGGTGCCTCCTCAGCCTGCGTGTCGTCGACCTCCGGTTCGACGTTCCGGGAGCGCGTGCATGCCGAAGACAGCAGCGCGACACTCAGGATTGCGCAGGGCAGGGCGGAGCGAGCCCGGCGGGTCACACCGCAGGCTAGCCGGTTTTCGCGCGTCGGGTCAAATCCCCACGCGGCAGCTCACGTGGGTTACTACGTGATAGCTTTGGCACGTGCCGTTGGACGCCGCTCGCGTCGTGCGCGAGGTACAGGCAGAGTTCACCCAGCCGGTGCGCGACCCCTTGTGGCAGAACATCGACCTCAGTCCCGGCCTGGCCCGGTTGGCGCAGACTGCGGCGTTTCAACGCCTGCGGGATATCCGCCAGCTCGGACCGGTGTGTCTGGTCTACCCGGGCGCCACGCACACTCGCCTGAACCACTCGCTCGGCGTGATGCATCTCGCCGGGCGCATGATCGCCGCGATCGCCGAGCGGTCGCCGGAGTGGCGCATCGAGCCCGAAGAGGTACGGGCGTTTTTCGCAGCGACGATGCTGCACGACCTCGGGCACTACCCCAACGCCCACTCTCTCAAGGATCTGGCGGTGGCGCGCCACGAGACGCTGACCGCCGAGCTGGTGCAGGAAGGGGAGGTGGCGCGCACGTTGCGCGAACGTGTCGGGGCGTCGCCCGATCTGGTGGCGGCCATCGTCGACGTCAGGCTTTCGCATCCGGCACCCGGCTTGCCGTTCCTGCGGGCGCTCCTGGCCGGGGTGCTGGATCCCGACCGTCTCGATTACCTGAGCCGGGACGCCTTCTTCTGCGGGGTGCCGTACGGGATTCAGGATGTCGACTTCGTCATCGGGGAGATGCGGCGCACGGCGGGCGGCCATGTCGCGATCACGGAGAAGGGCACGCTGGCGGTGGAGAGCCTGCTGTTCTCGCGCTACCTGATGTTCCGGGCGGTATATTGGCACAGGACCGTCCGGATCGCGACGGCGATGATCAAGCGAGCGGTGCTGCTGGGAATGCAGGACGGACAGATCCGTCCGCGCGATCTATACGGCCTGACCGATCCCGGGTTCCTTGCGTTGCTCGACGCCAGACGCCACCCGGCGTTCGCCCTGGTCGACGCGGTACATGCCAGACGCCTGCATAGGCAGTCGTTTCGAGTCCGCTTCGACCCCGGGCGTGAAGACCATCGGCGTCTGGAACTGCCCGTGGATCGACTGGAGGTGGAGACCAGGTTGCGCGAGGCCGTGGCAGCGGAGCTGGGCAAGCCGGTCCACGACTACGAGGTGTTCATCGACGTTCCGGAGCCCAACAGCTTCGCCACCGAGTTGCTGGTGCAGCCGGACGACGGTTCGGAGCCGGTCCCGTTTTCGCAGGCGCACACGGTGTTCGGGCCGGACGTGGTGGCCCGGTTCGGGCAGACGCTCCGCTCGATCGCGGTCATCGGCTCGCGACGGCCGGGTCTGGACACTGCGCTGCGTCGCGTCGGGCCGGCCGTGATCGGCGTCGCCTGAGATGAACCGCAATGCGTGGGAGGCGGCGGACGCTCAGTAGTCGTCTTCCGGGTCGTAGTGCTCGGTGAATACGCGGGCGCCACTGACCCGGTCCGGCACGGCGTCCTCCACGAACCGCATCACCTTCTGCAGGACCGATTCGGTATGCACGCCGCTGTTGGCGACCACCGCAAAGGCCAGCACGGCGCGCCGGAGGTCGTCATTCGCGGCGACCTCCGCGGCCGCCACCCGGAATCGGGTGCCGACCCGTTCCTTCAGCGATGCGATCACGCGCCGCTTCTCCTTGAGCGACGTCGTTCCCGGAAGATCGATGTGCAGCCGTAGCACGGAGACAACCATGGAGAGCCCTCTCGCCCGGCGTCGGTCGCCGATCGTCGGCGCCGATATCTGCCGATAATAGACAGATACCTCCAACCACGGATAGGCGGGTTCTCCCATGACCTCATACGTTGCTCGGACGATCGCCGGACGCATCCTCGCCGGGAGGGTCGCAACCGCGGTCCTGATGCTCGCGGCCGGCGCGGCCCAAGTCTCTCTGGCACAGGACGGCGGCGTGCCGGAAGACATCGCCGTGGGAGTCGCGTTGGGGGTAGGCGTGGAGCACCTCCCGGATGACCACGGCGGCCTCGGCGCCACGTGGCAGGCGCTGACTCTTGCTCCGGACATCAGCTTCGGCAAGTTCAGCGTGGGGTTGGCCGCGAAGCTCCGGTTTCGTTTCGACGGCGGTCCGACGGGGAGCGAATGGGAGATTCGGGACCAGGATTGGAGCCCCGATCCAGCCGTCCCCGGCAGATCGTTCCTGGATCTCATCCTGCCGATCATCCGCTACGCGCGCTACGGCGCGGAGGGGGAGCCGCTCGTGGTCCGCATCGGCTCTTACGACTACGCCACCCTCGGCTCCGGGTTCGTGCTCGGCGAATACTCGAATACTCGCCTACTCCCCGAGCGGCGGCTCTTCGGGGTGGATCTGGATGTTGACGGCGCGGTGCTCAACCTTCCGGTAGTGGGGGTGGAGATGGTCGTCGGCCACGTGCCCGCCTTCGACCTGATGGGGGCGCGGGTCTGGGCGCGGCCGTTGAACGGACTGGGCCTGCCGCTCATTTCCTCCGTGCAGGTGGGAGCGACCGCGGCTGCCGACTTCGCCCCGTTTCGCTACGACCCCGATCCGACCGATCAAGTGAACGTGTCGGCGCTCGGGCTCGACGTGATCGTCCCGATCGTCGCCACCCCCGCGTTCTCCGCTTCCACCCATGGTGACGTGGTGTTCCTGGGAACCTCGGAGGCGGACACCCGGTCGATCGGGACGGCCGTCGGGATCAGCGGCCGGGCGATCGACATCCTCCGCTACGGATTGCAGTTACGCCTGACCGACGACCGCTTCCTGCCGATCTACTTCGATGGCGACTACGACCGGTTGCGGGTGGAGAAGTACCGCGCGTTGCGGCGCGCGGAGCAGGCGTCGACCCAGACGGACGCGCTCGAGGGGCTGGTTCATGCCGGTTGGGCCGCACGGATAGGCACATCCCTGCTGGACCGACGCATCGAGGTGGACTTGGGGCTGTCCGGACCCTTGACCGGCGAGCGCGGCGCGCTGGCAACCGTTCCGTACGCGCAGTTGAGCGGCCTGGACGTGCAGGGGCGGGTCGGCGTCCGCAACGTCGGTATCGAGGGGATATCGTTCGGTCTGGACTATCGCAAGCGCGATCTCGACAGTCTGGCCGATGTCATCGACCCGAAGCACCTGTCGCTCGGCACGGCGCTCACCTACCACGTGGGGAGCACGGTGGTCACCTTGTCCTACCGTGGCTACTATGATGCCGTGTCCGATGGTCTCGTCGGCGCGCCGGCCTTGGAAAGCTGGATCAAGCTGTTCTGAGGGAGGCCGGCCGCGACATGCCTTTTGGGCAACCCTGAAGCGTAGCCGCATGGGTGCCATCCGTGTCCTTACGGACGAAACAGCCCGTCAGATCGCCGCCGGGGAGGTGATCGATCGGCCGTACTCAATCATCCGTGAGTTGCTGGACAACGCTCTGGACGCCGGCGCCCGGAACGTGCGGGTGGAAATCGTCAAGGGCGGTGTCGAACGTATCCGCGTGATGGACGACGGCTCCGGCATGGACGAACGCGACCTGCGGCTGTGCACCTTGCGTCACGCGACGTCGAAGATCGTCGACTACCATGATCTCACCCGGGTGCGTACGCTGGGGTTTCGCGGCGAAGCGCTGGCGAGCATCGGCGCCTGCAGCGTGCTCTCGCTGACGTCTCGCCGGTCGGCTGCACCGGCAGCGCACCGCGTGCTGGTGCGGTTCGGCCGAGCCGAGCCCGTGCGGCCGAGCGCCGGCGTTCCCGGGACCACCGTGGAGGTGACGTCGCTGTTCTTCGAGCTCCCGGCGCGGCGGCGCTTTCTGAAGAGCCAGGGCGCGGAGACGGCATTGTGCCGGCGCACATTTATCGAAAAGGCGCTGCCGTATCCCGAGGTCGCCTTCGCGTTCACCGTCGACGGCAAGCAGGTTCTGGGGCTGCCCGCCGCGTCACCCATCGAGCGGGCGGCAGCCGCCTCGGGATTGGACCCTGACGATTTCGCGTCCCTGGACGGTGCCGGAGACGGCGTGCGGCTTGCGGCGGTGGTGGCACGGCCCGAACGGGCGCGCCGCGACCGGTTGGGAATCCATGTCTATCTCAATCGCCGCCGCATCACCGACTTCGGCCTGGTGCAGGCGGTCGAGTACGGCTACGGCGAGTTCCTGCCGGGGGGGCTGCACCCGGTGGCATTCCTCTTTGTCGAGATCGACTCGGATCTGGTCGACTTCAACGTGCATCCGGCGAAGCGGGAGGCGCGGCTGCGTCGTCCGGGGGAGTTGCATCGGGCGATCAGCGCGACGCTGCAGCGCGAGGTCCGACGCTGGCAATCGCGGGCGGCGGGCGAGGAGGAGGCGGCTTCCTACAGGATGGATCAGCCCGCAACGCGTGTTGCCTCCCTGCTGGCCGAAGCAGCGCCGGTGCTGCCGCCGCGGACCCGGCATGCTGCGGTATCGGCGGGCGGCTCGCCGGCAAGCGGCGATCCGGCGCCGCTCGCCGCGGCCGGAGTCGCCCCGGGCACGTGGCGCGGGCGCGCGCCTGATCCGGAAGCGCCGGTGCGCTATCTCGGTCAGGCGTTCCAGCTCTTCCTGGTCGCCGAGGTGGGAGACCGCATCTATTTCGTCGACCAGCACGCCGCCCACGAGCGCGTGTTGTACGAACAGCTTCGCCGTGGCGGGATCGAGCGCCAGAAGCTGATCGTCGGACCTTCGGTGGAGTTGTCACCGGAACAGGAAACGGAATTGCGCGGCTTTCTTCCGGATCTGGAGCGCTGCGGTTTCCGCCTGCAGGCCGAAGCCGGGGGGCGCTACGCGATCACCGAGATCCCGGCCGCCGCAGCCCGCCTACCGGCCGATCATCTGTGTCGATTCGTGTCTCTGTGCGCCGGGACCTCGGAGGATTGGGACCGCGACGTGTACAGCGGCCTGGCCTGCCGGATGGCGATCAAGGGGGGGGAGGTGATCGACGATCAGTCAGGCCGGGAACTTCTCGAGCGTTCCTTCCGCATCGACCCCCAACGGTGTCCACACGGCCGGCCGCTCTGGTTCGAGATCAGCCGGGTGGCCTTGGAAGGATCGGTCGGTCGGCCGTCCCGCTGACGCTTACCCAGGAAAGAACAAGTATACCAAGTAATTGCGTCAGGTGTCGGCGCGAGTGTTCCGCGACCGGAACACTCGCGCGTAGAGGCGTCCCGCCGGTCGGATGAAGATGGCGCGCGCCAGCAGGCCCAGCGCTCTTGCCACACGTCGCCACCACGATACGCGCTGCAGCCGCTGCAGCCGCTCGATCGCTTCGCGGAGCTCCTCCGGCCGCAGTTCCTTGCGCTGGACATTTTCCTCGAGCTCCAGCTCCAGCGTCTCACCCTCCGTTTCCTTGTCGATCACGATCGCGTTGATGCTCTTCCACCCCAGGCGGCGAGCGCTCTCCAGTCGGCGATTGCCGGCGATCAGCACCGAGCGCCGGTTGATCAGGATCGGGCAGAGCTGGCCGTGCTTGCGCAGGCTCTCCATCAGCGAGGACAGATCGCCGACCGAATACCGGATCCGCTTGCGTATGACGATGGAATCGATGTCCACCTGCATCAGTCGTCGCTCTCCTCGTGTGCTGCGGGTGCGACCAGCCGGCGGTAGTCGTCGCCTTCCAACAATTTGTCGAACTCGGCGTCATCTTCGAGATCGAGCTCGAAGATCCATCCCGATCCTTCCGCGTCGTCGTTGATCAGTCGACCGGCTCCGGGCTCTTGCAGCCGTTCGTTGACGGCGGTCACGGTCCCCCCGACCGGGGCATACAGTTCGGTGGCGGCCTTCAGCGCGTCGATCGCGCACACCGCTTCGCCGCGCCCGATTCGGGTGCCGATCTCGGGGAGTTGCACGAAGGTGATTTCACCGAGCTCTTCCTGCGCGAACATGGTCAGTCCCACCCGCACACCGGACGGGTGCCGTTGCGCCCAATGGTGGTCGCGGGTGTAGCGTCGTTCGTTCGGGGCCATCAGTCGAGCAGCGGATTGCCGTCCGCCGGAGCCGATTGTCCCGCCCCTACCGAGGGCTCGTCCAGGGGGGCCTGAAACAGCGGGGGATCGACGTAGATCGTGGCCAACGCCTTGCGCAGATGAATCGCCGTCGCTTCCCGGATGGCCGCCCGCGCGCTGGTCAGCGTGTCGCGCGTCTTGGGCTCCGTGCCACTGAGGAACCACTCGTGAATGATGGGTTCGTCTCCTGACGGCAGCAGGCCGGAACGCGCGTTGACCGCGACCTGGATCAGCCCGGATGTCGGCCGCTCGAAGTCCTGGACGGGCGATCCGGCGTGGATGCGCTTCATGTAGTCCGCCCACGTCGTACCGGCGGCGCGTCCCCCGGACAGGCTTCGGCCGAGCGACTCACCGGGCTCGTCGAACCCCATCCAGACGGCGGTGACGACCTGCGGAGTGAAGCCTACCGTCCAGGCATCCGACCAGTTCTGGGTGGTGCCGGTCTTGCCGGCGATGGGGAAGTCGAGGCCGCCAACCCGACCCGCCGCCGCCCTTAACGTTCCCTCCGTCACGGTGCTGCGCAGCAGGTCGACCATCAGGTAGGCGGCGGCGGGATCCATGATCTTCATGCGTTCCCCGGCCGCCCGCTGACGATCGCGGAGGTCCTTCTCCACCTCCAGCACCACGCGTCCATCGCGGTCCTCGACATACCGGATCGCGACCGGCTCCACTTCGCGCCCCTGATTGGCGAACGTGGCATAGGCGCGAGCCATCTGCAGCGGCGTCACGGTGGTCACGCCGAGTCCGAGCGGGTATCTGCGCGGGAAGATCTCCTCGATTTCGGCCGGATCGGCGATCCCGAGCAGCCGGCTGGCGCGGTCGATCGCGGCATCGAAGCCGATCAGGTCCAGCACGCGCAGCGACGGGACGTTCATGGAGTGTTTCAACGCGCTTCGCGCCAGCACGCGCCCCTGCCATTCGCCAAGGTAGTTCAGCGGGATATAGGGCGTGCCGTCGTCGTTGCGGAACACGACCGGCGCGTCCATCAGCATGGTTGCAGGCGTTATCGCGCCGGAACTGATCGCCGCCGAGTAGTACAGCGGCTTGAAGGCGGACCCCGGCTGCACCGTGGACTGCACGGCGCGGTTGAACTGATTGCCGCGCCCGAGGTCGCGCCCCCCGACCATGGACAGGATATGACCGCTTGACGGTGCGATCGAAACCAGCGCTCCCTGCACCTCGACGCGTCGTTGCCTCAGCGTCTGCGCCTCGCGCGCGCTGCGGGCCAGCGCCTTGAGCTCGCGGGTGTCCCAGATCATCGACAGCAGGTCGAGCGTCGGGCTCAGCTCGTCCTGGAATCGCTTGCGGCCGGCCACGCGATCCGCATGGTTGCCGACGCGCAATCGGTCGATGTCGAATGCCAGCGACAGCAGGTCCACCAGGGGCAGGTAGTCATCCTCGGCAACGGCGACGCGCGCGGCGCGCTGGGCGTTTCGCAGATCGTTGACCCGATTCAGGTGTTGCTCCATCACCGTGTGGGCGACCGATTGATGGTCCAGATCGAGGGTGGTATGCACGGTCAGCCCATCCCGGTACACGTCCCGTGAGCCGAGCAGCAGGTCCTCGAGCCGCAGCCGGACGTACTCGCTGAAGTGCGGAGCCTCGTCGCGGCGGTCGTAGAAGGCGCTGCTGACGTTGGAGCGTGTGAAATCGAAGTTTTCCCAGTACCGATCCAGCGACCGGCTGGCCTCCTCTGCGGTGACGTGTCCCAGCTCCACCATCTGACTCAGGATGACCGTCTGCAATTCGCGCGCGCGATTGGGGTAGGTGAACGGTGAATTGCCACCCGGCCGGTTGAGCTGGACGACCAGCATGGCTGCCTCCGCCACCGTGATGTAGCGTGCGGAGTGGCCGGTATAGAACTGTGCGGCGGCTTCGATCCCGTAGGTGCCTTCCCCGAAGTAGACCAGGTTCAGGTAGCGCTCCAGGATCTCGTCCTTGGTGAGCCAGCGCTCCAACTGAATCGCATGCCACAGCTCCACGAGTTTTCGTCGCAGGGTGATCTCGGATCGATCCGCGAATAGTGTGCCGGCGAGCTGCTGGGTGATGGTGCTGGCGCCGCCCCCGAAGCGGCCGCGCAAAGTGGTCCAGGTCGCGCGCAGCATGTCCGGAACACGAAAGCCGGGATGTCGATAGAAGTGCCGGTCCTCGCGCGTGAGCAGCGCGTCGATCAGATGCGAGGGCAGTTCCTCGAAGCGGATGATCTCGCGTTTCTCCACGGAGAAGAACTGCGTGATGAGCCGGCCCTCGCGATCCAGTATCCGGGTCGGGAGGGCCGGCCGGCCGGCCCCGTAGATATGGAGCCCGCGGATATTGTGAGTGCCCGCGAAGGCAAGCCCGAGTCCCGTGCCGACGCCGGCGGTGAGCAGCAGCAGGGCCGCCACGAGAAGTGCTGCGGTGCGCGGGCGGATGCGCGCGCGCGGCATGGCGGGATAGTACGGACCGCCGTCGTCGGTGGTCAAATTATCCGGGTCGGCGCCCACGGTATCGTTGCGCGAACGGCATGAGCCCCGTCACCGCAAACGGACGACGGCCGCGGGGAGAAAAAAATGGCCGGCCCCATGCGGGGCCGGCCAACCCTTGCGGGAATGCCGGCTATAGTATAGTAAACTGGGAGGGGAACTATAAATAACCGACACTCTCCTTATCGACACCTGCTTCCGGTTCCTTAGCGGAGCCGGGCAAATGTCAGCAAAGATTGTCAAGAGCATAACTGCCTGCAAAAAGAGGTCAACCCACTCGTGACCGGTCATCCGCTCCGGTCGGCGGAGTTGCGTCTGCCCGACGTCAGCAGGATACCGATCGCCCCCAGATCGATGACGATGAGGATGACCGCCGGAAGAGTCGCTCCGGTGCTGACGAGCGCCAGCACGAACAGCGGTGCCGCCGCCAGCGTCGCCACCCATCCGATCAGGCGCGCCGCCGCTACGCCGGCTGCAGAAAGCGCCGTTCGCAGATCCGTCTCTTCGGCCTGGCGCCGGACTCGCCGCACGATCATCCAGCCCACGCCGATCGCGAAGGCGCAGATCAGCAGGATGTTGTAGAGGGAACGCATCCGCGTTGCCACCAGCCAGAGCGGTGTCACGATCGCCGCGCTCGCGGCTACCACCGCGGTGGTCAGCGCCAATCCGATGCCGATCCGGCGCGTGACCGCTCCGTAGGCGGCGAGTGCCGCGCGCGCCGCGCGTCTCAGCGCCGCCGTGGCGGAGCCTCTGCCGGCGGCGGCGCGACGGGAAGTGCGCTGGCGATTTCCAGCGGAATCGGCACGTGGGGTTGCCAGAACCCGAGCGCTCGATCGGGCGAGTGTGCCCCGTGATAGTCGGAGCCCCCGGTGACGAACAGATCGAGCCGGTCGGCGAGCGCACGGATCAGCGCCGACCGGTGCCGGGAAAGAGAGGGGTGGTACGCCTCGACGCCGGTGACCCCGGCCGCGCGCACTGCCTGCAGAAGATCTCCGATTTCCTCGCCGGTTCGGCCCGCCGGGTGGGCCAGCACGCCGTGCCCGCCGGCTTCCCGCAACGCGTCGACCGCGTCGCGAAGTGGCACGGCGCGGCGCGGTACATGGAATGGGCGACCCGAGCCGAGCAACCGACGGAACGCGTCCGCGGTGTCCGTGGCGAGGCCGCGCTTGACGAGCATGCTGGCCATGTGCGGCCGGCCCACGCTCGCACCGCGCGCCTCCGCCTGCACCTCCGCGTAGTCGATCGCAAGCCCGTGCTGCCGCATCCGTGCGACCATGGCCAGGTTGCGCTCCACGCGGCGCTCCAGGATCTGTTTGAGGAGCAGGGCCAGACGGGACGATCTGCTGCGATGATCGAAGCCCAGGCCGAGCAGATGGACGTGACGATTCCCGTCCTGTAGCGCCAGTTCCACGCCGGCGATGAAGCGCACGCCGCGCTCGGCGGCGGCCCGCGCGGCCTCCTCGACCCCGCTGACGGTGTCGTGGTCGGTCAGCGCGATGGTGGTGATGCCGGCGCGATGGGCGGCGTCGATCAGCTCCGCGGGCCGGTCGCTGCCGTCGGAACAGCTCGAGTGTGTGTGAAGGTCTATCAACGCCATCTCGATCCCCGGCTCAATAACCGCGTTCAAGGTCGCAGCGAAAACGGAGCTCTTCGCCGGCCAGATAGCGCCGCAGGTTCTCGATGAAGATCTCGCCCCGCCGCGTGAGCAACTGGGCGGACTCCGCCGAGATATGGGAGGTGAGATAGATCCGCGGGTGGACCCAGAGCGGGCTGTCCGGTGCCGGCGGCTCCACGCTGGTGGCGTCGATGGCCGCTCCCGCCAGATGGCCTCGGTCGAGCGCGGCAACCAGCGCTTCCTCATCCAGAATCCCCCCGCGCGAGACCACCACGACGTGCGCTCCCGGACGCAGGCGCGCGAGTTCCTCGGCGCCGATCAGGTTCTCGGTGGCGGCCGTGCGCGGCGCCGTAATCACCAGCCAATCGGTGCGCTCCAGCATGTCGTGCAGCCGATCGATCGGCCACACCGCGGTGACGCCGGGCGGGCAGGGGACCGGCGCTACGTCGACGGCATGCACCTCCATGTCGAACGCCAGGGCACGTTGCGCCACCGCGCGGCCAATGTCGCCGAAAGCCAGGATCCCCACGGCCGAGCCGGCTAGCTCCAGGATGCGTCCGCGGTATTCGGTGGTTCGCCACCGCCCCGCCGCCTGGTCCTCAAGCGACTCCCGCAGGTGATGGGCGAGCGCCAGCATCATGCCCAGAGCGTACTCGGACATCGGGATGACGTGTGTCTCGCGGGCGTTGGTCATCACCACGCCGCTGGACTCGAATTCCGGCACCTTGCGCAGCACCGAATCGAAGCCGATGCCGATGAAGTGGTACCAGCGCAGGTTCGAGGCGCGCAGAAAGGCCTCGCGGTCGAGCTGACCGAAGATGACGTCCACCTCCGGCGCGATGCGGCGTTGTTCCTCGGGTGTGTGCGCGATGGTGAAGCGGGTGTCGGGGAATTCCGATCGAAGCCTGTCCTCGAAGGCGCGGCCGAGGTCGTAGCAGACCCCGACGTGGAGTGGGCGTGTGGGTGCGTTCATCGGGTTTCATGATAGCCGACACGCTCGGCTGCGTGCGCTTCGCGCTATGATTGCCGCACATGGAAGCGAGGCAGGACGCGGGGGCCGGCGACAGCGGCGGGCGGCGGCTCGCGGACAAGGCGGCGCTGGTCACCGGCGCCGGCTCCGGTATCGGCGCGGCCATCGCCAGTCTGTTCGCCCGGCACGGGGCCGCGGTCGCGGTCGCCGACCGGGACGCGGATGCCGCGCAGCGGACCGCTCGCGCGATCGCTGACGACGACGGTCGCGCGGTGGCGATCACGGCGGACATATCCACCGGCCGCGGGGCCGAAGGCTGCGTGGACGAGGCAGTCGGTGCCCTCGGCGGCCTGCAGATCCTGGTCAACTCGGCGGGGGTCACGCCGCGCCACGCGCCGTCCGACTGGGACTACGAACGGAGGTGGGACTGGGTGATGGCCGTCAACCTGAAAGGCCCCTACCTGGTCTCCCGCCGAGCCGTGCAGGCGATGACCGGCGGCGGCGCGATCGTCAATCTCTCCTCGATCTACGGGCTGGTCGGGCGGCCGATGTTCTTCGGCACCGGCGACGATCCCTATCCGCCCGGCAAGCACGGTGTCATCGGCCTCACCCGGGACATGGCGAACTCGTTCGGAGCCCGCGGCATCCGTGTGAACGCGCTGTGCCCGGCGTTCGTGTACAGCCCGCTGACGCGGACGCTTACCGACGATCCGGCGTGGCGGGCGCAGATGGAGGCGATGCAGCCGCTCGGCCGGCTTGGCACGGTGGAGGAGGTGGCGTACGCGGCGCTATTCCTCGCCTCCGACGAGGCGTCGTTCATTACGGGCGTCGCGTTGCCGGTGGACGGCGGATACACCTCGGTGTGAGCGTAGGCACCTTCGATCTGCTCACCCCGCACGTGGCGGTGCAGGCGATCGAGTCGGTCATCGGCGTGCACGTGGATGGGGCGCTGACCAGCTTCCCCAGCTACGTGAACCGCGTGTACGGCTTCGGGGATTTGGACGGCCGGCAGTACGTCGCCAAGTTCTACCGGCCCGGGCGCTGGACGTACGAGGCGATCGTGGAGGAGCACCTGCTGGTCAGCGAGTGCGCGGCCCTGGAGCTTCCGGTCGTGGCGCCGATCGCCGATGCCGACGGGGACCATCTGCACGTGGTCGCAGCGGCGAGCGCGGAGCGGGAGCAGGAGTTCTGCTTCTCGGTCTATCCGAAGCGTAACGGACGCAGCTTCGACGCGGATCGCGACGAAGACTGGTTGCGCATCGGCGCGCTGGTGGGGCGGGTGCACGTGGCCGCCGCGAACGGCTCCGCAGAGCACCGGATGACCTGCACGCCGGAGGCGTCGACCTCACGATTTCTGGATGACCTGGATGAGGCCGATCTGGTGCCCCCGGACCTGGCTGCCGCGTTCTACGACCTGGCGGACGCCGCCGTGGAGCGGATCGCGCCGCTGTTCGACGGCGTGGCGCTGCAGCGCGTGCACGGCGACTGCCACCGCGGCAACATCCTGGATCGCGCGGAGGAGGGGCTGCTGATCATCGATTTCGACGACATGATGGTCGGCCCCGCCGTGCAGGACTTGTGGCTGCTGCTGCCCGGCCGTATCGACGACAGTCGGCGGGAACTGGCGCTGTTGCTGGAGGGCTACGAGGAGTTCCAGCCGTTCGACCGGGCGACCGTGGCGCTGATCGAGCCGTTGCGGCTCATGCGGATGGTCTACTACCTGGCCTGGTCGGCGCTGCAGCGCCACGATCTGCGCTTTCAGGAGTCATTCCCCCAGTGGGGCGGCCCGGCGTTTTGGCAGCAGGAGATCGAGGACTTGCGCACTCAACTCCGCGTGATCGAAGACCAGATCGGCTGATCCAGGGGACGCGCGCTACCGGCGAGCGTCCCTGATCGCCGCCTGCAGGCTTGCCTCGATCCGGTCGCAGATTTCGCCGAGCTGGTCCCGGCTGGCCGTGAGCGCCGGGGCGATGGCGAACCAGCCGGGGTCGATGCGCAGGATGAGGCCGTCGCCGACGGCCCTCCGTCCCAGCGCGGCGCCGACGCGTGGATCGGTCAGCTCGACGCCGAGCAGCACGCCCCGCCCGCGGATCTCGCGGACCACGCCGGTGTCGTGCAGCGCTTCCAGGCGGGAACGCAGGTAGGCGCCGTTGCTGCGCGCTCGGGAGAGCAGATCGTCATCCGCGATCGTGTCGATCACCGCGATGCCGGCGGCGGCCGCCAACGGGTTGCCGGCGTACGTGTGGCCGTGCATGAAGTGGACATCCTCGTGCTCGGAGCCCCAGAACGCGTCGCCGATCCCGCGGCGGGCGGCGATGGCGCCGATCGGGATGACTCCCGACGACATCCCCTTTCCGCAACAGATGATGTCCGGCGTCACGCCGAACGTCTGGGCGGCAAACATGCTGCCGGTCTTGCCGAAGCCGGTGATCACCTCGTCGAAGATCAGCAGGACCGCGTGGCGGTCGCAGATGTCGCGGAGCAGGGCGAGATACTCCTCGGTGGGGGTGATGATGCCGCCGGTGTTGCCGATCGGCTCGACGATGACGGCGGCGACCGTCTCCGGATCCTCGGCGACGATGGCATCCTCCACGGTGGCGGCTGCGAAGCGGTTGCACTCCTCCCAGGTGGGAAAGCGGCCGCGGTAGTGGGTCGGGGGAAACACCTTCACGAAGCCGCCCATCTGCGGCTCGAACTTGCTCTTGCGCGGCCCGGTGCCACTGGCGGCCATGGCGCCGAAGGTGCCGCCGTGGTAGCCGTAGTAGCGGCTGATCACCTTGTACTTGCCGGGGTGACCGCTCTGTTTCCAGTACTGACGGCTCAGCTTGAGGGCCGCCTCGGTCGCCTCGGAGCCACCGGAGAAGGTCTTGATGAAATCCAGGTCGCCCGGCGTGATCGAGCCCAGCTTGTCGACGAGTTCCAGGGTGACATCGGTCACCCCGTGCATCGGTGGGGCCAGCGTGACCCGTTCCATCTGGTCCCGCACCGCGGCGAGCACGCGCGGGTGACGATGGCCCAGGCTGGCGACGAAGACGCCGCCGATCGCGTCCAGGTAGCGCGTGCCGTCGACGTCCCAGTAGTAGATCCCGTCGGCGCGTTCGACGATCAGCGGCGCGTCGGCGAACCGCTGCATGGGCATGAAGTCCACCCACGTGCGCGCCAGCAGCTCTCGTTGTCGTGCCGTGATGCCCATCGCGCACAGCGTACCAGACCGCGACAGCGGCCGATACGCTGTTACCGAGCCGCTATCTCCCAGGCACGAGGCGCAGCGTGCTCACCGCGTGCCCTGCGGCCGCGGATCGATCGAGCGGGAGAAAATGGTAGCGTCCCGCGAGCCATTCGGCGAGCTGATCGCAGTAGTGCGGGCTGCCGGGATGCCCCGATTGCCCCTGCGCATCGACCGCCCAGAGGCCTGGCGGTTCGGTGCCGAGGTCGGCGATCATGCGGTAGTTGGCGCCCATGGCCGCCCCCCAGTTGGGATCGAAGCCGGTATTGCAGACGGTGGTACCGTTGCCGCGCACCGGCAGGCCGCCGCGGTCGAGCAGCGCGCCCAGATCGCCGCGCTGCGTGAGCACGTGGCGCAGGTGGATGCGGTGCAGGCGGCCCCAGCGCCACGCGGTCATGTCAGGTCCCAGGCGTTCGGTGAGCTCGTCCAGCGCGGCCGTCATGGCTCCGGCGATCGCGGCTTCGCGCTGACCGTTCGCAAACCAGCCGGCCTCATCGGCGGTCAGGAGCGCGGTGGCCAGGCCGGCGACCGCGCCGGCGACGAACGCTGCCGTATCGTGGGGAAACCGTTCGGCGGCCACGCGAGCGCTCCAGTGACCGAAGAACACCTCGAAGATCGTCGCGCCGACGCGATCGGTCTCCATGCGGCAGTCCCACTCCGCCAACCGCTCGGCCGCCTGTCGGATGCGGGCATCGGCATGCGCGGCAACGGCCCGCAGCAGGGGCGGCAGGCAGGTCACGGCGCGCAGCGAGAGGACGTCCAGGTGCATCCGCGCGCTGTCGTGGCGCGAGTGCCGCTCGTGAGCTTCGAGCATCTGGCGGATGCGGCGGGCTCGATAGCCGCTCGCCCAGCGGCCGTACAGGGAGGAGGGGAAGTCAGCCGGAGCGACACGATTGTTTGCGGAAGCGATCCATCCGCGCTCCGGGTCGCTGAGTTGCGGAATGGAGTCTCGCGGGACGACACCCTGCCACTGGTGAGCCGGGTCCCAGCCGGGTCGGTACCCTCGCTCCTCCACCGCGCGGAACGGGATCTCGCCGGCAATCTCGTAGCCGATGTGTCCCGCGTCATCCGCCAACATCAGGCTCCACGTCGGCACGCGCCATCCCCTGACGGCACGGCGCAGCCCTGCGACGGTTCTGGCGCGATCCATTGCCAGCAAGGACGTGAGCCAGCCGCAGCAGGTCGCGCCCAGCCAGCGCAAGGAGACCGGGCCGGTCGCGCGCACGGATTCCGGGAGCAGTTCGTCCACGATGGGGCCGTTGCGGGAGTGGCGGATGGTCTTGTTGACCGGTTCGCTGCCGCGGACCGCGATCGTCTCGGAACGCACCCGCGCCGGTTCCCATCGGCCGTCGTACAGGAACGCGCCGGAGTGGGCAGGATCGGTTCGCTCCACGTACAGGTCGCGCTGCGAGCAGATGTTGTTCGTGATCCCCCATGCCACGTGTTCGTTGCGCCCGAACATCACCGCCGGCATCCCCGCGTAGGCCATGCCGGTCACGTCGAACGAGCCGCCAGTCAGGGTCACCTCGTACCAGCAGGACACCGCGGCGAAGGCGATGTGCGGGTCGCTGGCGATCATCGGTGCACCGGTGGCCGACCGCGACCCGGCGATCACCCAATTGTTGCTGCCCACTCCTTCCGAGGGGTCGGAGATCGCCTGGCCGACCGGCAGCGTCCGGGCCCGCGCGGGTGGCCCGGAGTCGGGTGGCCCGGAGTCGGGAGGGTAGGCGCCAGGCGGCACGATGCTCTCATCCTCGGCCTCACCCTGCAGGAACGCGCGGTACAGCGCGCCTTCGCCCAGGACTCGCTTGCCGAGCTCGGGTATGAAGATCACCGGCAGCCGGACCGTCAGGTAGGCGCGAAACTCGCCGGCGATGGCCAGACAGTCCACCGGCGACCATGGCTCCGGGGTGTAGTCCAGCAGATCGAACTCGATCGGCAGCCGCTCACCGGCCGCCGCGATGGACGCGTCGATGCCGCTGGAGAAGGCGGTCAGCAGGCTCCGGGTCTCCGCCGGGGTCCGCTCCCATTCGGCTTCCGCGATGCGTGCGATACCGATGGTGCGGGCGGCGACGTCCAGATCCAACCCGTCCGGGCCGAGGACCTCGGACAGCCGGCCTGCCGCCTTGCGCCGTAGATAGTCGAGCTGGAAGAGGCGGTCCTGAGCCATGGCGTAGCCGAAACCAAAGAACAGGTCTTCATCGGTCTCGGCCGAGATGCGGGGGATGCCCCAGCGATCGCGGTCGATCCTGACGCCCGCGCTGATCGCGGCCTCCCGGCTGCCGCTCTGCTCGGGCGTGCGGCTGCGACTCTCCGCTTGCCACCAGGAGTGGAACTTTTCCGGAGAGACGCCGGCAGCCGCGCAGACCGCCTGGAGCGGCTCGCCGGCGCCGAGGCGCGCCAGCAATTCCCGCGAGCTGAGGTTCATCGCAGATGCCCCGGCTGAGGCTTCGGCACCATGCCACAGTGTGCCGCGGCGGCCGCGGCGTCGCCAGCGACGCCGGCGGGCAGTTTACGATGGGACGTACCATGGCAAGGGAAGGACGGGACTGGCGGCGGCACGGCGTTCGCGTGGTCACGAGCGAGCGGCTTGACTTCGATACGCCGCAGACGCCGGGCATGACGCGGGCGGCCGCCATCAACCGTGCGACGGCGGGCGCCGAGAAGCTCTGGGCCGGCACGGTGGAAATCCTGCCCGACGCCAAGACCGGCGCGCACCACCACGGCGCCCTGGAGAGCGTCATCTACGTGGTGTCGGGCAGGGCGCGCATGCGTTGGGGCGATCGTCTGGAGTTCGTGGCGGAGGCCGGGCCCGGCGACTTCATCTACGTGCCGCCCTACGTTCCGCATCAGGAGATCAACGCGAGCAAGGATCAGCCGCTGAGCTGTGTGCTGGTGCGCAGCGATCAGGAACCGGTGGTGGTGAACCTGGACATCCCGGCTGTCGAGGAGCCGGCGGACGTGTACTGGGTCGATCCGATCCACCCCGGCTGATTCGGGCCAGGAGCTTCTCGCATGTATTAGAAAGGAGATCATGTAGTCATCAAAAGAATACTATTATGCTATAAAAGATACTAGGGGCGAGGGTCCCGGGTCCCCGTCGAGCTAAGGGTACTTCACTCAATAAATGATACATTTATTGGGGCAGTCGGCCGGATGGTGTAGTTCCAGTCGCCGTGAAACTCATGCCGTGAGAGATTGATGCTCTGCATCTGCTCATCGGTCACCCTCACCCCTTGAGGGATCGCCTTGCCCTGCTCCGGGATGACGAAGTCGTGCACCTTCACCTGCTCCGGCTCGCCCTTCGGCCGCCACTCGCGAACAGCTCCACCAGCGGCCTCGCCGGGACCAGCCGCACCGCCAACTCGCGGGCGGCGCACGCTGATCGGACTCGTCGTCCGCATGACCCGGCCGTGCGGCGCCCCTGCCGCAAGAGCGAAGCCGTGTTGGCGATTCGGTCGCGTGCGTAGGACCGCAACGATTCCGTCACGTCGCCGTGCGCACTGCCGGATGACGGCCCCGTGTCGTCCGCACCGGCGAGCGGATCGCCTTCGGCGTCATCGCCGTTCGCCAGGTGCAGCGTGCCCGCGTCCCGTCCGGCTGAACCCGGTGGCGTCGCTGCCGAGTGCGACGGCGCCTGTAGCGACGGCTTGGGCGCCCTCCGTGCAGAGTGGGAGGCAGCGCGACCACCGTCGACCCGCCGAGCGCTTCCGGGCGGGAGCTCCGGGGACGGTGGTGGTGCCGGAGGCGCTACGGGATCGGTGTACCGGTGGTGCGCGTCGAACGCTGTGCTACGGATTCGGCGCGATGACGGTAGCGATTCCGCACATCAGCAGTGTGATCGGAGAGCGAGGAGCCACGCCATGCCGCCGCTCGGAAACCGGGCAGCATGACGTGGGCTCCAGCACGGGCACAATCGATGCGTTCGGCTTCGCTTGTGCCCCCGGTTCGCAACCTCACCGCGACTCTGTCGGACCTGCCGCTTGCGCGGCAAATCCGAACCTTCAAAGCGGGCTCAGTTGACCGGAAGTGGTTTCAGATCCGGATTCGCCTGATAGTACTCGTTCGTCTTATCTACGTAGATGCCTCCTCCCATCTTGCGGAATTCGGCGTATATCTCCCTGCCGCGCGCGATCTTCTCTTCGACGTCCATATTCCTGTCCATCAGCACGCCATCGAAGAATTCGCTGGTGATGAACGCGAAGGAGTCCGCGACCTTCTGCTGCTCCTCCGGGGTGTAGACGAACCGCGCGAACACGTACGGCTCGATGGTGGCGTTCTGCGAGTTGAGGGAATCGAACAGGTCGTTGATCTCGTTGCCCGCGAACGTCCCACCGGTGCCCTCGTACTGTCGATCATAATTCCCGAGCAGCCACCGGTGCTCGAAGCCCATGAGCTGGTACGGATTCAGGGTGGTATCGGTCTTTTCCGAGGCCGGAATGTCGAGACCAAACTGCCCGTCCGCCGTCTCCGAGATCTCGAAGGTAAGGCCTTCGATCCCGTAACGCGCCAGATTGTAATTCGCCTCATCCTTGGAAATCCAGTTGATGAACTGCAGGTATTTTTCAAGCTGCTCCTGCGTGTTCCTCTTGGTGAAGAACAATCCCCTGAAGCCGGCGCTCCAGATGGGTTGTTTCTTCGAGGCCACGCCGTAGACCAGGATCTTGGTTTCGTTGGCCGGGTCTGCCTTGATCCACTCCTTGTAAGTCGAGTTGCCTCCGTACCATCCCTGACTGTCCTTGCCGAGAATCGTGCCGTTCACGAATCCCCGGTCCCGTTCCGTTCCCGACGGCTCGGAGAGGCTGTGCCAGTAGTATCCGTTCTTCAGGAATTTGTCGAACAGCCTGACCGAGTCCTCGTAATACTCGGAATCGACCCAGTCCTTCCAGATGCCTTCGTCCTGATCGAAGTAGTTGACATAGCCCTGCGGGTTCCAGTTCGACATGGAGATGTTGTCTTCGAAGCCTCCCAGGAAGGTCTTGAAGGTGTGGTACCACATGATGCCCATACCGTCGGGCACTTCCCGGTTGAACGCTTCTCCCAACTGCTCCAGATGATCGAACGTCAGGTCGAACCTGCCTTCCGGCAGCGGCGGCAGCTCGACTCCCAGCTTGTCGATCAGGTCCTTGTTGAACAGGTAGGCGAGCCCGCGCATGCGGACCAAGTGCGGCAGGCCGGCGAGGTTGCCGTCCTTGTCGCTGAAGGTCTCGAACAGCATTGGGTTGTAGTCGTTCACCAGCTCCAGGTAATCCGGCGCGTGCTCTTCCACGAGACCTTCCAGCAGGATCCACATCGGCGCCCACTCGGTGGCGCCGCCCATCTCGCCCGTGCCATGAACGATGTGGATCGGGTCGCCGCCGGCGGCTGACAACTGGATCAACTGATTGCCGCCGAGCCCCGCTTGGCTGAGGTCGGTCACGTCGATGGTGAATCCCAGCTCCGCCGCCATCTTCTCGTCGAGCGCGGCCTTCACCGCATCATAATGCTTGAGCTCGCCGCGCTCTATGGCGTGTGGCGCGGGGCCTATGATTACGTATTCGTAGTGCGGGACCGTGCCTGCTCCTTCCTCCTCGCCCTCTGGCGAGGCGAACAGAAGCGTGCTGGCAAGACAGGCCAGCACCCCCGATATCGTCGCGTTCTTGTTCATCCGTTCAGCTCCTTGTCATCGACGCTCCGCATCGATGAAGTCGATTCGCTCCGTTCCAAAGAATCTTTCGACGTACGCCCGCCACCCCCTCTCCTTCAAGCTACCATGTGCATGCTCCTCACCCCCTGTGTACGGGTTTCGGTAACGAGTCCCGAGCATCCATCGTTCACCCCTTCACGGCGCCGATCAGGATGCCTTTTGCGAAGTGTTTCTGCAGAAACGGGTAAAGACACAGGACGGGAACGGTGGCGATGAACAGTGCCGCCATCTTGAATCCTTCGGACGGCGCATCCGACATGTCGACGTTCGTGCCCAGTTGCTCGGCGAAGTCACCGCTGTAGACCTCGATCATGCTTTGCAACAGGCGCATGACGACCATCTTCTTGCGCGACGGGACGAACAGCACGGCTTCCATGTAGGTGTTCCAGAACATGACCGCGCTGAACAAAGCGATGGTCGCCATGATGGGCAGAGCGAGGGGCATGACGATGCGAATGAGTATCTGGAACGTGCTGGCGCCATCGAGCTTCGCGGACTCCTCCACCGCCTCCGGGAGCGCCATGATGAAGTAGTTCTTGATCAGCAGGTAATTGAATACGGCGGCGGTCGGAATGATCAGCGCCCAGTAGGTATTGATGAGGCCCATGCGCTGCAGGACGAAGAACTTGGGTATCAGCCCACCGGCGAAGAATCCCGACAAGTAGAGGAAGATCAACACGATCTTTCTGCCGGGCACGTCCCGTTTGGAGAACGCATACCCGGTCATCGTGCTCAGGAACACCGTGACGCTGGTCCCCATCACGGTGAGCACCAGCGTGTTGGTCAACGCCCTTCTGAACAGCGTCGCGTCCACCAGCAGGGATCGGTACGCCGCCAGCGACACGTCGGTCGGTATCAGCCGCGGTCCTTCGAGGTAGAAGGCCTGCGAGGTGGTGACGGACACGGAGATCACGTACAAGAAGGGTATGACGCAGGTCAGCGACAGCAGCATGATCACGCCGTTGGATACGATGGAGAACAGCCTGTCGGCAACCGTGTCCTTCACCACAACACCTCATAGCCGATCTTGCTGACGACGTAATTGGCGAATAGCGACAGGACGATCCCGAACACCGTCTGGAACAGACCCATGGCGGTCGCCATCCCGTAATTCCCTCTCAGCAGGCCCCAATCGTATATCCAGGTTTCGAAAACCTGGACGTTGGGCATGTTGCGGCCCATCAGCATGATCTGCGTGAGGTTCTCCATGAAGATCGTGGTGATCGAGAACACGAACGAGATGGCTATGACCGGGAAGATCGCGGGGACGGATATGTGCCACATCTGCGTGAGCTTGCCGGCGCCGTCGACGATCGCGTTTTCGTAGAGGCCCGGGTCGACGGCGGACAATGCGGCGAGGTAGATGATCGTGCTCCAGCCCATGGTCTTCCAGATGCCGCTGGAGATGAGCACGACGCGGATCCATTCCCGCTTCCAGGTGACGTCGTCGTAGGGGAGGCCGACGGCGCCGAACAGCCGGCTCAGAACGCCGGAGTGTTCGTTGAAAACCATGTAGAGGAGGGTGGCTATGATCACCCAGTTGAGGAAATGCGGAAGGTAGAGCACCGATTGCGCCGCGCCCTTCAGCGCCTTGTTGCGCATGTCGTTGAGCAACAGCGCCAGGAGGATGACGACGGGGAACCCGAAGAGCAGCCGGAAGAAGGTGATCTCGACGGTATTTCGCATCAGGCGAAAGAACCGAGGCGTGCGGAACAGCACGCGGAAGTACTCCCATCCGATGTAAGGACTGTTGAGGCCGTCCTGGAAATTGAAGTCGAGCCACGCTATCTTCAGGCCGTAGGTGGTGAACAGGTTGAACGCGATCACCGTCAGAACGGCGGGCAGATACATCAGGTAGATCTGCCGGTGCATGGCGATGCGGTGCCTGGTGGACTTGTCGAGATGGAGCATGCGGCGCATCGTGCTCGATCGATCCCGGACGGACGCGAGAAGCGGGGTCGGATCGGAGCGTGATGGTCTCATCTACCCGGCTTTCGATGCAGCGGCGGCGGTCGTTGGGCCGGGTGCCGCCTCCGTAGACGCGGAAGAGGCGTTACGAGGTCTGACGGCGCGACGAGTGCCCGATCGCATGATCGGGGCGGCGCCCTGGGGTGCGGCCGGGACGATCGACTCTCGCGGCATGCTGCTACTCCTCGCGGAACGCGTCAGCCTACGGTGAAAGTCACATTCTCCATGCATTGACCCGGCACCGCAAGCGCCCGGTCGCGGGGTGGTGCCGGTCGGTAGGACAGGCCTCGCCGTGAGTAACCAATATTCTGTCTGAAAGGCAGTTAGTTCACTTCTGCGGCGAAGCGGCCGGGCGCGGCGGCATAGCACGGGGAGATGAACCCTCCCCGCATTCCATCTCCTTGCCGCCATTGGACGTGCGACACCGAGACTGCCTCGCGCGACGGAGGGGGCCGGGACGGCAGATCTCATCGGTGCAGCATCCGATCGGCGGCCGGAGCGAGGGGCCGGCCGCCGCGGTGTGACAGAAGCCCTGCGGGCTGGGTAAGCTGGCGGTCGAGATCCGCCGCAAGGAGTTCTCCATGCTGTTACGCGCAGCTCGCAGTCAGCGGCCCGACGATCGCCCGATGCCGCGTTGGCCGCCGCCGCCGGCCGCGTTCCGATTCAGGAGATCGTCATGAAGCTCTATCGAGCTGCTGAAGCGATGAGCCTGAAGGGGACCGGGATCGATTACATCCGCAAGGACATTCCGAACCTCGAGCTTCCCGAATACCGGGGAGCGTCGTACGAAGCCCTGGTCCCGGACACCCTGGACATCCAGGAGCGCGCCCTCCTGGGGATAAACGGAACCACCTCTCCCACGGATCCCGAGCGGGACTACGAGCTGTACTGGCTGGTCTCGTTCTACCGGAACCCGCCCGGGATGTACCACCAGATCCACGACCACGTGCAGTCCAAGTTCCTGGAGAGCGTGCCCCTGCTGCGAACCATGACCGGGTCGCACCACAACATCCACGTGGATCGGCGCTGGTTCGAGGTGCTCCTCCACTGGCAGGGGCCTGATGGCTGTTTCTACGAACCGGTCGACCGCAAGCGCCCCTGGAGCGACACCACCTTCTTCGATTTCTATCCCACCAGCGACCTCGGGCATTACGCGATTCCCAACGTCTGCTCGGTGCGCATGGCCGCTGCGGCACTGCTGCACAAGCTGACCGGCGACGAAGGCTGGAAGGAATCATCTCTGCGCGCGGCGAACGGGCTGCTGCGCCGGTGCCTCCCCTGTGAAGATCACCTCTACCTTCCGGAAATCGTCTTTGGGCCCCACACGCCCGTCGACCCCACCGCTCCCAAGATAGCCGCCACGCCGAACGTGGACGTCAGCTCCAGCCACGTGGTGGACAATGCCCAACTCGCCTGCAACGAGGGGTGGACCGGACAGGCTCTCGTGCAGGTGTACCGGACGCTCGGCTGCGAAGAGGCGCTGGACGTCGCGGGGAAGCTGCTGAAGGGCTCCGCGTTTCACAGCGTGGCCTTCGATTCCGACACCGCCGAGTTCATCAACTCCCCGCACTTCCACGCCCACACGCGCGTGCTGCTGGGAATGACCGAGTACGCGATGGAGACCGGCGACGCCGAGTTCTGGGACTTCATCGGTCGGGGCTACGCCTGGGGCAAGCGGTACGGCGAGCCGCTGGTCGGGTTTTTTCCGGAGTGGGTCAGGGCGAACAAGCGCTGCTCCTGCGAGCTGTGCGGACTTGCGGAGATGATCGCCTTGGCCATCAAGATCAGTCAGGCCGGACGTGACGACCTGTGGGACGACGCCGACCGCTGGATACGCAATCACTTTGCCGAAGGTCAACTCACCGAGATCTCCTGGATCGACCGCAGGATCCATCGTCGCCCCGGCATCGCGCCGCAGCCGCCGGAGACCGAATGGCCGGACGCCGAGCACAGGGTGGCCGAGAGGCACGTCGGCGCTTTTGGGGGCTGGCTCTCGGGCAACGAGTGGGGCAACAACATCATGCACTGCTGCACCGGCAACTCGACCCGCGCCCTCTACTACATCTGGAACGGCATCTGTGATGTCCAGGACGATCGCCTGCAGGTGAACCTGCTGATGAACCGCTCTTCCCGGTGGGCCGACATCGACAGCCATGTCCCCCACAAGGGGCAGGTCGACGTGAAGGTGAAGCGCCCCCTCGAACGCTGCTCGGTGAGGATTCCCGAAGGGGTGAGAGCGGAGGACACCCTGTACCTGCTCGACGGCGAACGGCGAAACCCGCAGTGGGATGGACGTTATTGCCATGCCGGTCGGGTGACATCCGGACAGACGATCTCCGTGCGCTTTCCTCTGGATACCAGACAAGAGCTCGCGTACATCGAGAAGGTCCCGCACACGTACACCCTGAAAGGGACGACCGTAATCGACGTCGATCCTCCGGGGAGGGACGGAGCGATCTATCGCCGAGAGCACTATCGGCAGGACGAGACGCGCTGGAAGAAGGTCACTCGTTTCGTTCCGGAACAGGAGTTCAGGTGGTGATGTCGGTACCTGAGGGAGCCTCCAGCGAGACGACGCCCATACGGTACGTGCGCGGCGACATTCCCGACTCTCGCGTGCCGTCGTACTGGGGTGACCGCTACCACACCGAGACTCCCGATGCGCTCGATCTGCAGGATCGCGCGGCGCTGTGCATCAACTGCCTGACCGAAGTCACCGACCCGAGCCGTCGCTGATTCGCAAGAAGGGCATCCTGGTGCATCACGGCGGCGCCCGCGTCGCGGTGGACATCGTCGAGTTCATTCGCGCCCACTTGGAGCACTTCGATCTTGCCGGCATCGAGGTGATGGCGCCCTGACGGGCGCTGATTGCTCGGGGTCGGCGCTCCCACTACGATGCGTACATGGGCGATCCACGTATGACGAGACTGAGCGAGCACCTGTACCGTTTTACAGACACTTGTAACATATACATTATTGTAGACAGTGGCAGGGCGCTGCTGATCGACGCCGGCTCCGGCGCCGTCGCCGGGGCTCTGGCAGAGACGGGAGCGGCGGGCATCGAGTGGGTCCTGCACACCCACCACCACCGGGATCAGTGCGCGGGCACGCCGGCGCTGGCAGCGGCGGGCGCCAGGGTCGCGGTGCCGGAGCACGAGCGCCACCTGTTCGAGGAGGCCGAGCTGTTCTGGCGGACGCGGCGGGTGTATGATAATTACGACGATCGCAACACCTTCTTCACGGCGGCGCGCGACATCACCGTGGACGCGGCCCTGGAGGACTACGAGACCTTCACGTGGCGCGGCTACCGTTTCGAGGTCGTGCCGGCCAAGGGTCATACGCGCGGCTCGTCGCTGCTGGTCGCCACGATCGACGGGCAACGGGTGGCGTTCACGGGCGATCTGATGAGCGCCGGCGGCAGGCTCTACCAGCTTCATGCCATGGAGTACGCCTACGGCGGGATGGAGGGGATCGCGTTTACCATCGAGTCGATCGATGCGCTGGCCCGGCGGGGCGTGCAGACCGCCTATCCCTCGCATGGGGATGCGATCTCCGACGTCGCCGGCGACATCGCGCGGCTGCGCCGCCGGCTGGCCGACTGCGTCGCTTTGGGCAACGGCGTGCGCGTGGCTGGAGCGAACGTGAACCTGCCGGCCTCCCACTTCCTGCCCGACGGCAGGCTGCAGCCCCTGTCCCGCCACCTGCTGTGGGGCGGGCCGTGGACCTGCAGCAACTTCTACGTGGTCCTCAGCGATTCGGGCAAGGCGATGTTCGTCGACTACGGTCACTCGCTGTCCACCCACATGCACGTGGGCGCAGAGCAGCACGGCCAGGAGTCGATGCGCTTCGTCGCCCACCACCTGGAGGAGTTGCGCGAGGACTACGGCGTGACCGGGTTCGATCTAGTGGTGCCCACCCACATCCACGACGATCACACCTGCGGCATTCCCTATCTGCAGCGCCATCACGGCACCCGCTGCTGGGCGCTGGGCGAGGTCGCGCAAGTGCTCGAGGACCCGGCCGCCTGGGCCAGTACGCCGTGCACGCACCCGCGGCCGATCCGCATCGACCGCCATCTGCACGACGGCGAGAGCTTCGCGTGGGAGGAATACCGTTTCGACATCTACCACGCGCCCGGCCAGACCGAGTTCCATTCCGTCTACGCCGGCCTGATCGACGGCCGGCGGGTGGCCTTCACGGGCGACAATTTCTTCGTCGCGGACGTGCTCCGCGCCGGGGCGACCATCAGCAAGCCGTACCAGACCACGGTCATGCGCAACAGCTTCCAGCTCGGCATGCACCGGCGGTGCGCGGAGGTGATGCGCCGCGTCGACCCGGAGCTGATCTGCCCCGGTCACCGCGACGTGATCGACTGCTCGAAGCAGCAGCTCGACGAGTACGCCGACTTCATCGCCCGCAAGGAACGGGCGTTCCGGAACCTGGTAGCCGAGCCGGCCGATCATTACGTCGATCTGTTCTGGGCGCGGCTGCTCCCGTACCTGGCCACCGCGAAGCCCGGGCGGACGGTCGAGTACCGGCTCATGCTGCGCAACAACCTGGAGCGCGATGCGACCTATACCGCGGAGCTCGACCCGCCGCCGGGCTGGAGCGCCGGCGCCGCGGCATCGGTGCGGCTCCGGGCAGGCGAGCGGGGCGAGGTCGCGCTGCAGGCCGCGGCGCCGGCCGCCGGCGACGGCGTCCGGCGGCTGGTGACCGCGCAGATCGCCGTCGACGGACAGCCGCAGGGCGCGATCGCCGAGGCGCTGGTCACGGTCGCCTGTTGCTGACCGCGGTCACAGGAGCGCGTCGATGAACGTCCTGTTCTTCCACCTGATGCCGTACGCGGATCTTCCCGATGACTTCCGCGAGTCGCATCCGTCGATCTGGGTGGACATCGACTCCCGGCTGTTCGATCCCGAGCGCGGCGGCGCCATGTACCGCGACTACCTCGACGAGCTGGAGGAGGCGGCCGCGCTCGGCTTCGACGGGGTCTGCGTCAACGAGCACCACTCCAACGGCTACGGGATGATGCCCTCGCCCAATCTGATGGCGTCGGTGCTGGCCCGCAACACGACCCGCGGCGCGGTCTGCGTGATGGGTAATGCGCCCGCGCTGTACGATCCGCCGCTACGGGTCGCCGAGGAGATGGCAATGCTGGATTGCATCTCCGGCGGGCGGCTGATCGCAGGGCTGCCGCTCGGCACCCCCATGGACACGTGCTACGCCTACGGGCGCAACCCGAGCACACTGCGCGACAAGTACGCGGAGGCGTGCGAGCTGGTGGTGCGCGCGTGGCAGGAGGCGGAGCCGTTCGCGTTCGCGGGACGCTTCTATCAGCACCGCTACGTCAACATCTGGCCGCGGCCGATCCAGAGTCCGCGTCCGCCGATCTGGATCCCCGGCGGAGGCGCCCCGGATACGTGGCGGATGTGCGGGGAGAACGGCTACGTGTACGCGGCCCTGTCGTACTTCGGCTACCACACCGCCCGCGGCGTGCTCAAGGGCTACTGGGCGGAGCTTGCGCGCCAGGGGCGGGAGCCCAACCCGTTCCAGGCCGGCTACCTGCAGCTCGTCGGCGTGGCCGAGACGAAGCGCGAGGCGCTGGAGCTCTACCGCGAGCCGGCCGAGTACTTCTACAGCAACTGCCTGCACACCAACCCGCGCTTCGCGGTGCCGCCCGGCTACGCGACCGAGGAGTCGGTCCGCTTCCGCGCCCGCCAATCCAACTCAGGCAACCCGGTGGCGCAGTTCACCACCGCACCCACCTACGACCAGATCCTGGAGCGCGGCTACCTGATCGTCGGAACTCCCGACGAGGTGGCCGAGCGGTTGCGGGACATCGCCGTGGACCTGAACATCGGCCAGCTCATGCTGCTGTTGCACTTCGGCAACATGGACCGCGACCTGACCCGGGCCAACACGCGGCTGTTCGCCGAGCGGGTGCTGCCGCAGCTCCGCGGTCTGTTCACCGACCGGTGGGAGGACCACTGGTGGCCTGACGCCGCGCGGCGGGCTCCGGTGGACGGCTCATGAATGAGGACGGCTCGTGAGCGGGCCACGCGAGCGGACGGTCGGCGTCGCCGGCGTGTCGTGCCGGGTTTGGGAGCAGGGCGCCGGTGAGCCGATCGCCTTCCTGGCCGGCGTGGGCGGACTGCCGCGCTGGACCCCGTTCCTCCAGCGGCTGGCGCGCACGCGGCGCGTGATCGCGCCAAGTCTGCCGGGGTTCCCGGGAGCGGACGCGATCGGCCGGCTCGACGACCACCTGGACTGGCTCCTGGCCACCCACGACCTGCTGGCCGCCGCCGGAGCCCAAGGAGCGGACCTGATCGGCGTGTCGGTGGGGGCCGCGCTGGCCGCCGACGTGGCCGCGGTGTGGCCGTCGCCGGCGCGGCGGCTGGTGCTGGTGTCGCCGCTGGGGATGTTCGACGCCGCGGATCCCACCGCCGACCTCTTCGCGCAGGGTCCTGGGGATCTGGGTGCACTGCTGTGCCGCGACCCGGCCACCTGGGACGCCCACGTCGCGATGCCGGAGTCGGCCGATCGGGTGGAGTGGACGGTCGTGCAGGCGCGCGCCCAGGAGGCGGCGGCGCGCCTGCTCTGGCCGGTGGGCGACACGCGGCTGTCGCGACGCGTGCATCGGGTCGTGCAGCCCACGCTGCTGGTGTTCGGCGGCGCCGATCGCGTGCTCCCCGCCGGGTACCATGGGCTCTGGGGACGCGCGCTCCCGGACGCTACGCTGCAGGTGATCGAGGGCGCCGGGCACCAGGTCGACCTGGATGCGCCGGAAGAGTCGGCCGCCGCAATCGAGGGATTCCTGGAGTGTCACCGAGGCGTTTGAATACGCTGGGGACCGGGAGGGCGCTGCCATGATCAGCGAGTTGCGGGAACCACAGCCGCACGCGAGGACAAGGGCGACACTGATTGTCGTCGCGTCCATGACGGCGATACTGGGTGCGCTTGTCGTGTTCAATGTTCGCGTCGCTCCGCAGAACGCCGCGCCGCACTTCGGGGACCAGCGAGTCGACACCCCGGTATACGCCGTCGGTCATGAGATCGAACTGAAGCTGCCCGCGGCGAGGCGAGCCAACGGGCGGTTGATCTATTCGCTGTATCCGAGTGTCCCCGGCCTCACGTTGACCAGGACGACGTTGAAAGGGATTCCGGCAGAGCCAGGCACGTACTCGATGATCTACACGGTGGTCGACTCCGATGACGATACCAACGGAAGTGACAAGGACTGGTTGACCTTCACGATCATCGTCGAATCGCCGCGCTCGGGATGGAGCGTCGAGGAACTTGGCGAAGACATCGACGCGGTCGACTATGATGGTACCGCGCTGTGCAAGGCTGCGAGATACGCGGGGCATCACGAAGTGAAGACGCTGCTGGATCTTGGCGCCGATCCGAATATCTCCTATGGGGGAAGGCCGACAACCCACCCGATCTCGTGCGCGCTGGCGAGCGGGAGGCCGTTGACCGAGATCGGCCTGATCATGCAAGCGCTTGCTGACGGCGGAGCGGTCATCCCACCTGGAGGCATTTCCTTTGAGGTGCCTTCAGACCTGGACTCGGATGACTTTCTGTCACTCTTGAGCCCGTTCTTCGAGGCGAGGAGAGGTGGGTCCGCAATAATCAGATCCGCCCGTGAAACGGAATGATGCGGCGGCTCAACGTTCTCTTCATCCCTCACCCCGCCTTGATCGATCAGTCGTGGAGTGACGATGTCGTGGCGGCCATCGCCGGCAGCCACGAACTGAGAGTGTTCGACCGGGAGCAGGCGGCCGCCCCGCAGTTCGAAGACGTGGAGGTGATCGTCGACCTTGGCGGCAACATCACCGGTGAGCTGGTGGACGCCGCGGCGGACGCCGGGGTCAGGTTCATCCAGGCACAGACGAACGGCCTGGACCACGTCGAGGTCGACAGGATCCTGGACGCCGGCATGCTGCTCTGCCATTGCCCGGGCTATCTGAGCAGCGTCGCCCTCGCGGACCGCGCCATGATGTTTCTGCTCATGCTCGCGCACCGGTACGACGAGGGCCGGCGTACCTTCATGCGGGGCGAGCTCTACTCCCCGAACGGCATGGAGCCGGAAGGGCGCAGCCTTGCGATCATCGGATTCGGCAACAGCGGTCAACTGCTGGCCCGCCGCGCCAGGGCGTTCGGGATGCGGATCCTGGCGATCGACGTGCGGCCGATCGAGCAGCGGGTTCTTGATGAGCTGCAGCCCGAGTTCCTGGGTGGCCCCGACGACCTGGACCGCGTCGTCGCCCAGTGCGATTTTCTCTCTCCCCACCTGCATCTGACCGACCGGACCAGGCACATCATCGACCGGCGGCGCATCGGGCTGATGAAGCCGGCCGCCTGCATCATCAACGTCGCCCGCGGCGAGCTGATCGACGAAGAGTCGCTGTACGCAGCGCTGCTCGCAGGGCGACTCGGCGGGGCGGGGCTCGACGTGTTCGCCCATGAGCCGGCCGACCCGGACCACCCGGTCTTCGGGCTGCCGAACGTCTACGTCAGCCCGCACACCGCCGGCGGAACGGATGGCACATCGCGCAATCGGGCCCGATTCGCCCTGGAGAACCTGAACCGCTATGCCCGGGGGGAAGCGCTCGAGGCGGTCGTGCGCAGATAGCCTCAGTCCCGTTCGGCTTCGGCGGCGGCTGGAGGCAGCAGGTAAGCGAGCATGGTCGGCACGTAGCGGGTCTCGTGGCAGAGCGACGGTCCCACGCCGCGCGACGTGGAGGCGCCCGGCGCGCCGAGCGCCAGCGGCTCGGCGGCGTGGCGCTCGCTACCCAGCGTGTCCAGTCCGTGGCGGACGATGCCGTCCAGCTCGGCGTCGGGACGCAGGGAGAGGGCGTACACCAGACCCTCGATGACCTGCTGGGTGTGGCCCGGACCGCTGGCGCCGCGGCTGGGGCTGGACGTGTAGCGGAAATGGCGCGTGTCGCGGTCGTAGGTGTGCTCGACCAGCCAGCGGGCGCCGTCCACGATCGCGGTCGCGACCCGCTCGTCGCCGGTGAGCTCGTGATAGCGCCGCAGCGCCGACAGGCAGACGCCGACCATGAAGCTGGCCTCGCCACGGGTCCGCGGAGGGCCTGCGAAGCAGTGCCCCTCGCCGAGCAGGCGCTCCCAGCCACCGCCCGGCGTCCGCCGCTCCAGCAGCCGCTCCGCGACCAGGTGCGCGGCATTCGTGAAGCGGGGGTCGTCGGTCCAGCGCGCGAGGGCGCACAGGTGGATGAGGTGCCAGCCGGCATCGCGGAGCTGACCGTAGTCGTAGGCGTCCAACCCCTGCCGATCCGCCACCACGCTGCCGCCGATGACGCCGTGTGTACGGCCGCTCAGCATCCATTCGCCGATGCGGTCGAGCGTCTCGCGGACGCTCTCGTCGCCGCTGAGCAGGTAGTGGAGCACCGGGCCCTCCACCCACGAGTGGGAGTAGAACATGCAGGAGCCGGCGACCTTGCTGCGAAAGTAGGGCGGCAGGTAGCCGCCGGCGTGGCCGGGCATGTGGGCGTACTGGCCGCCTATCTGGGCGGCGTCAGAAGAGAAGTTGCAAGTGTCGACGTCGGCCAAGTGCCGCACGGATTCCGCCGCCAGCGCAGCCCACTCGGCGCGGCCGCCGCGCAGGAACTCCTGATAGTGGGCGAAGGCCGGGTCGTACTCGTTGTTGCCCCAGGACCAGCCGCTCTCCCCGTACCAGTCGCCGAAGTTCAGGAACCCGTACTGGCGGAGGTTGTCCCGCTCCCGCTGCCACTCGTCGCAGGCGTGGTCGACGGTCCGTTCGTAGCGAGTGAAGGGGGAGTCCGGCTTGGCGCGGAGCGGGCTGAGGGCGCCGGAACGGTTGAGCCAGTCGATACCCGGGCGGACGACCGCGGGGTGCTCGCACCAGGCGGCGATGCGCTCGGCCTCGCCCGGCGAGTCGGGCAGGCTGAGGGTGATCTCGCTGGTGAGCGCCTGACCGGCCTTGAGGAGGTAGCCGCGGCTCGTGCGCCAGAAGAAGAGCTGGTGCCAGCTGTCGTCAGCGCCTGCCTGACCGGCTGTCGGCAATGGCGTCAGCGCCGGCAGCAGCTCCACGGCAGCGCCGGTCGTGTCGACCCGCAGCCCCTTGGGGCAGGTCTGCCAGAACCGCCGCACCGCCAGCCCGACCAGTCCATCCTCCGTCTCCAGCAGGAGCCGGCCGGAGAACCGGCCCTCCGCCGCCGTTGCCGGGGACGGATCGTCTGCGGCCTCGACCCGGTACCCCCGATCGTCTTCCTGTACCAGCCGCCAGTGCCTGTCTGCGGTCAGCTGATGGCGGCGGCCGCCGGCGACCAAGGCGCGGATGCCGGGGATGGCGATGTGAGCGACCGCCGAGGAGATCTCCAGCAGGGTATTTTCTTCGCCGGGGCCGCTGCCGACGCAGGCGGCCACGTCCGCGGGTGTGGCCGTCGAGCCCCGGCGGTCGGCGCCGGCGATGCCGCGGGCGGCGGCGCCGGACTCCACGGGAACCGGCATCTCGGCCGGGTCACCGGCGGCCGGCCCGAGCGTCGGGCTCACCACCTCGAGCCGGTGCTGGATGCGCACGTGGCGCTGCGAACGGTAAAGGTGGACGCGAACGGCGCTCCTGAGGTGGGGCGTCCCGTCGCGGTCGCAATGATCGATCCGATAGAGGAGCACGCTCCGTTCGGGGCCCAGTTCCTCGCAACCGGGTGCCGAGCAGCGCGGAACCAGCGCGGCGCCGTTGGCCAGACGTACCTCTGCCGTCGGCGCCGCGGGGCGGTGGGCGTCGGAGGGGCCCGGCGGCCCGCGCGTCGCCACTACCTGCCTCCAGCCACTCCCGCCTGCGCGTTTCGAGAGCGCGGCGGGAAACGCCGGCCGGTCGGGATCAGCCTCGATCCGCACGTGATCGCCTTCCAGGATGACGCTGCCGCCGGTCTGTTCGCTCCCGCCGGGGCCCCCGCCGGGGCCGGCACCGGGTGTCAGGTGCAAGGTACCGGCGATGCGGCCCTCCGGCGGGAACGCCGCCGGAACGACGGCGTCCACCAACACCCAGCGCGCGCTGCCGTCGGGCCATGGCGAGTGGACCCGGCACTGGGCGGTGGTCCATACGCCGCCGGCGTGCAGCCGGCCGGTCAGTGCCTGCGGGAGCTGCCCGCAGGGCAGGGGAACGCCGAAGGTCACCGGCATGCCCGACGCGGCCTGCCCAGCGCCCGCCACGTCGACGATCTCGACGGGAACCGCAACCTCCTGCCCTGCGCTGGCGTCGGCGTCGCGAGACGCGGAATCGGCGCGCGCGGCGACATCCAGCGAAGCTCGATCCGTCTCGCCGGCGATACCGGTGGCGATCACCTCGCACCGGTAGTCGCCGCGCGCGAGGCCCTCCAGCGCGAGGACGTGGAGCTTGGTCAATCGATCGGAACGTGACCGGCCCGCCACCGTCTCGCCCGACCGGGCGATCACCTCGGCCTGTGCGACATGTTCCGTGACGAAGTGGATCTCGGTACCGGTGTCGTGTGAACGGGCCGTGAGGTGGCGGATCGCCGGCGCGAAGCTGCTCGGCGCCGGGCGGGCGGCCAGGAACACCAGCGCCTCGATCCGGTAGGTTCCCGGCCCCGGCGCGGTGAGCTGGAATACCTCCATGCCGCCGAAGAACTCCACCGGTCGATCGGCGACGATGAGGTGGCGGCGGTTGTCGTGCCGGGCCGGTTCCAGCCGGCCCACCGCACGGCCGGCCACCTGCAGCTCCATCGGGCACTGCTCGCCCTGCTGGTCATAGATCAGCACGCCGATCCACCGGCTCCCGGTGTGGTCCATCAGCCCCTCGCTGGTGCGCCAGAAGCGATGCGCCAGGGTGGTGGCCAGTCCGGAGCGGGCCAGAACCGGCGGCCGGTAGATGCTGCGGTGCGAGTAGGTGGTGAGCCCTATGTCGGGCACCCAGCCCCCCAGGGTCTCGCAGGTGACCGCCTCCACAACGGCGTTGGCCGGGTCGTGCAGGATCTCCTCGATCCGCCGATCGCCACGGATGTCGATGTGGGCTAGGGGTTCCATGCTGTCCGATCAGTGTAGCGCGAGTGACTTGGCAGCGGGCGCGGCCCCGGTGCAGAGTCCGCGGCCATGTCTGGTGGTGGCGTACGGAGGTGTATCGCCGTCGGCATGGGCGGGATCGCCAGGGTGATGACACCCGGCATCGCGCGGCAGCCGTGGGCGGAGGTCGTGGGCATCGTTGATGTCCGCGACGAGGCGCTGGCGCAGGGGCAGGAACGCCTCGGGCTCCCGGACAGCGCGCTGTTTTCGGATCTGGACGCCGCGCTCGGGACCATCGAGGCGGACGTCGCGGTCATCAATACCCCTTCGGAGTGGCATTTCGGTCAGTGCGTCTCCTGCATCGACGCCGGGCTGGACGTGCTGGTGGCAAAGCCGATCACCAACGACTTCGCCGAGGCGGTGCAACTCGTGGAGCATGCCGAAGACGCCGGGCGATCGCTGTCGGTCGGCCAGCAGGTCCGCTACAACCGGCACTATCAGGCGGTCCGCCGTTTCCTGGCCGGCGGCGAGCTGGGGATGCCTGAGAGCGTGACCTTTCTCAATTCGAAGCCGCGGCACAAGGCGCTCAACCTCACCACCCTGTCGCAGCCGGCGCTCTACGAAATGTCGTGCCACCATTTCGACACCCTCATGGCCCTCTTTCCGGACCATGTGCCTGCGACCATCGCCTGCGACGGGTTCCGGCCTTCGTGGTCGGCGTACGCCGGTCCCTGCATGGTCAACGCCCTCATCCGCTGCTCCGGCGGGCTGCACGTGCTCTACCACGGCGGGTTCTCCTCGCAGAGCGATCACTACGAGTTCCGTATCGAGGGCACCATGGGAGTGCTGCGCTGCCGCGGGATCCACATGAGCATCGACGACATGGAGTACGAGTTCGCCGCGCGCGGCCGGCAGTTCGCCCGGCTCGACGCCATCGACGCCGATCTGGGGAACGTCGACCCGTGGCAGGTGTTCTACACCGCCTGGTACGACTACCTGTCGGGCGGCCCGGAGCCGTCGTTCAGCGGCAGGAACAACCTCAAGGTGTTCGCGTTGCTGAGCGCCGCGATCGACTCCATCGAGGACCGGCAGCCGGCCGAGGTGGCCACCGGCACTCGGTACGCCGCCGCGTACCGGCACGCGGGGGAGTGGTCCATCCGCTGAACGCGCAGCGCCGCTCCGATCCCTGGACGCGCTACTGGGCGACCGGTGCGGTCTCGTCCCTGCCGGAGGTGTACCCGGATCCCGGCGAGGGGCCGCTGGCGGTGGTCTGGCGGCGCGAGCTGGGTGCGCTCGGTCGCCGCGCCCGCGTGCTCGACCTTGGTTGCGGCGCCGGGGCGGTGGCGCTGCTGGCGGCCGAAACCGCCGCGGCACGGGGTGCGCGCTGGGAGGTACACGGGATCGACGCGGCGGCGATCGATCCGGTCCGCTCGGTGAGCGCCCGCTACCGTACGGTCGTTTCCGCCGTCACGTTCCACCCCGAGACGTCGATGTCATCCACACCGTTCGCCGATGGGTACTTCGATCTCGTCGGCGGCCAGTTCGCCCTGGAGTACGGCGATCCGCCGGGGGTGCTTGCCGAGGTCAGACGCGTGCTTCGGCCTGCCGGGCGGGCGGCGTTCATCATCCACCTGCAGGAGTCGGCGGTGGTGGGCACCGCCCGCGTCGAGCTGGCACAGCTCCATGAGGTGCTCGCTCCCGGAGCTGTGTTGGATCTGATGGTCGCGGTGCTGGAGGTCAGCACGGGCGACGCCTCGGCCCGTGAGCGGAGCGCTGCCTGGAGCGCCTTCGCGCGGGAGGTTGTGCGGCTCGATGGGATCGCAGGTCGTCAGGACGCACGCTGGCCTGCCGGGACGCTGCGCGACGTGCCCGTCATCCTGCGCGACATGCTGACCGGCGCCATCGACGAGGTGGGCGGCGCGGCCGACCCTACCCGCGCTGCGGCATGCCGCAGCGCGCTGATGGACCTGGAGGCTACGCTGCGCGACCGGTCGGCGCGATTGGCCGAGCTGCTGTCGGTCGCCCCGGACCGCGCCGGTCTCGAGCGCCTGCTTGACACCGCCGAGCGCCTGGGACTGAAGGTGAGCGGCCGCGAGGATCTGCATGATCCGCGCGGGCCGCTGATCGCCCATGCGGTAGCTCTCGCTCGCGAAGCGAAGGACACGCCGGCGGCGGCGGCACCGACGGCTATCTGCCGGACTGGGGCAAGGGCAACGCGGACGGGTACGCGCGCAGCAATCGGTAGCCGGCCGGCGATGCAGATCAGAGAGGATTGCGCCAGCGGAGGCCGGGGAAGCGGCTGAAGTCGGTATCGTTGGAATGGACCTCCGCCTGGTACTCCATGGCGAGTGCGGCGATGTGGGCGTCGGTCACCAGATTGGCTCCCACGCCGGCTGCGGCGAGGTTCCGCGCAAACCGGGTGAGGTGATCGGCGCCGGGGTTGACCGGCGTAACGTGAGGGAAGCGGAACCACGCGCGCATGTGGCCGGTCGCTGCATCCGTCGATACCGGATGTACAAGCACTCTGGGATTGGTCATCAGTCTGACGAATCCGATCGATACCACCCACGGGACGCCCACCCGTTCGGTACCGTTTACCAGACCCTCCCACCAGCGCCTGGCGGGCTCGTGATGCGGCGCATCCTCGTTGTGAGCGTAGATCAGCAGGTTGAGGTCGGGGACTATCACGTGCGATGCGCCCCGGAGAAGGCCTCCGCCTCAAGCTGATCGTAAACTTGGTTCAACTTCAGCGGATCGACGCCGGGAACGAGTCCGCTGCTATTGGGGACCACGCGGTAGCGCGGTGGAGCGGCATCGCCCGTGGCGGGGGACAGACCGCGGCGCAGCGTATCGTTCACGACCTGCTTGAATGGCAGGTCGTGAAGCCGTGCCCGCTCTCTCAGGGACTCGGCGAGGTCGTCGTCCAGCGTAAGGGTGGTTCGCATGGAGACATCCTGATGTCTCCTGAACATGATGTCAAGATGTCAGGGGAGGCTACTCCCAACGGAACAGCCACACCGATAGCACCGCGGCGACGGCGAGCCAGATGCCCAGTACCAGCGCGTCCAGGCCGAGCGCGTGCACGGGCGGCGCGCCCACCATGGTCTGCCGCAGGGCGTCCCCGAGGTAGGTGAGCGGGATCGCCTGCACCACCGGCCGGATCCAGTCCGGCATGGTCTGCAGCGGAAAGAAGATCCCGGAGAGGAACATCATCGGGAAGTTGAGCACCGAGGTGATGCCGAACACGCTCTCCTCGGTCTTGGACAGGGCGGCGATCAGGTAGCCGAGGGAGACGAAGGTGAGCGCGCCGAGCACGCAGAAACAGGCCAGCAGCCCGACGCGATCGCCGATCTCCACGCCGAACACGATGCGGCCCACGGCGACGATGATCACCACTTGCGCCAGCGCGATCGTCAGCCGGTGCAGCAGTTGCGAGAGCAGCAGCGCCGATCGCGGCAGCGGGGTGGCGCCCAGGCGGCGCAGCACCTGGCGCTCCCGAAGCTGTACCAGCGGCGCCGCGGTCCCGAACAGGCCGAGCTGCATCAGCGCCATCGCCAGGATCCCCGGCACCAGGAAGTCGATCGTGCGCAGGCGGTCGGCCGTGACGGTGGTGAAACGGGTCGTGATCAGCGGCGGCCGCCGGCGGATGATGCCGTCCAGCTCGCGCAGCGCGGCGCCGATCACCGGCACGGCGATCTGGCGCGCCGCCGCCGAGGTGGGGTCGAAGATCACCTCGACTTCCACCGCCCGCCCGCCCGCCACGTTGCCGGCCAGACTCGGCGGCGCGTCCACCACGACGCGCAGGTCGCCCGCGCCGAGCTGGTCCATCAGCTCGGCCCGCGTCCCCGCGCGGACCTCCAGCGCGGGGATGCTGTTCAGTGCCGCCAGCACGGGGTCCGGCGCGCCGCCCGCGCCGGCGGGTTGCACCACGCCGACGGACACCGGGTCCTGATCGGATCCCGAGAAGATCACCCCGAACAGCAGGATGAACAGCACGGGGAAGGCGAGCGTCCAGAACAGCGCCATCCGGTCGCGCAGGAAGGTTTTCTGCGACGCGAGATACAGGGGAAGGACGGACGTCATGCCGGTCAGTCGCGAATGTGGCGGCCGGTGAGCCGCAGGAAGACGTCTTCGAGCGACGGGCGGCGCACGTGCAGGCCGTCGATGTCGATGCGTTCGCCGGCCGCCATGGCGGTGAGCGCGCTGAGCGTGGCGCCAGTGTCCGACGAGTACAGCGTCACGCCGTCCCCCTCGCGCTGGAGGCGTTCGACACCGGGCACGCCGTGGAGCTGGTCGCCGCCGGCGGGCAGCTCGATCGCAGTCTCCTTGAAGTGCTCGTCGACCAGCCGGGCGGGCGACCCCTCGGCGATGATCGTGCCGCCGTCCATGATCGCGACCCGGTCGCAGAGCTCCTCGGCTTCCTCCATGTAGTGGGTGGTGAGCAGGATGGTCGCACCGCGGCTCCGGGCGTCGCGGATGGTGTCCCACAGCGCGCGCCGCGCCTGCGGGTCCAGGCCGGTTGTCGGTTCGTCCATAAATACCAGTTCCGGCCGATTGACCAGCGCCAGCGCCACCGACAGCCGTTGTGCCTGGCCGCCTGACAGGTCGCGGGTCAGGCTGCCCGCCTTCTCCGTGAGGTCGAGCAGGTCGATCAGCTCGTCGGCGCTCGCGGTGGCTCCGGCGTAGAACGTGCGGAACAGCTCCAGCACCTCGCGCACGGTGAGCCGGGGAAAGAGTGCGGTGGTCTGGAGTTGCACCCCGATGCGTTGCCTCACCGCCGCCACCTCGGTGCGCAGGTCGTGGCCGAGCACATGGACGGTGCCCGAGTCCGGCCGTCGCAGGCCCTCGATCATCTCGACGGTGGTGGTCTTGCCCGCTCCGTTGGGACCGAGCAGGCCGAAGATCTCGCTCGCTTCGACGGCGATCGACACGCCGTCGACCGCCAGGATGTCGCCGTAGCGCTTGCGCAGCTCCACGGCTCGGATCGCCTGCACGCGGGCTCTCATACCACGGGCGGGCGAGCCTGTCAGGTTTGCGCCGGCAGACACCCTTGACAGCGGCGCGGAGACGGAAAACGCTCGACGAGAGCCCAGGAGGATTCTGTCGATGTCCAGCGTACATCCGCCGCTTGCCGACGTGCGCCGCACCCTGCGGGTGCGGTGGTACCGCAGCCCGATCGATCCGGCCGTCCTGCGGCGGCTGATGCAGCGCAGCGACCTGCGCGGAGCGTTCCAGGCAGTCGGGCACTTGGTCCTCGCTGCGGGGACCGGCGTGCTGACCTGGTACCTGTTCTCGCAACGGCTGTGGGTCGCCTGCGTGTTCGCATTCGTGCTGCACGGCGGGGTCACCAGCTTCTTCAGCTCCGGTTGCCACGAACTCGATCACGGCACCGTGTTCCGGACCAAGTGGCTCAACCGCCTGTTCCTGCACATCTACGGCCTGTTGGCGTGGTTCAACTTCCACGACTACGCGCTCAGCCACACCTACCATCACCGCTACACCCTGCATCCCGACGGCGACCGGGAGGTCGTGCTGCCCAAGACCCCTTCGCTGCGGTTCCTGTACTTGTTGCAGCTCTGCACGATCAGCATCACCGGCGGCTTCGAGTCCAAGGGACTGATCCCGCTGATCCGCAGCACCGTCGGCACGGCGCTGGGGATCTTCCCTCGTCCCGGTGTCGAGAGCTCGCCGGAAACGACGGGCCCGAACTCCGAGGAGTGGGTGCGCGCGCTGTATGACGCGCATCCCGAAGAGCGTGCCAAGTCGGTGCGCTGGGCGCGGCTCACGCTGCTGTTCCACGCGACGGTGACCGTCGCGGGGATCGCGTCCGGTCTCTGGCTGCTAGCGCTGCTGGTGAGCTTTCCGATCTTCTTCGGCAACATCTGGAAGTACTTCGTCGGCGCGCCGATGCACTGCGGGCTGCGCGACAATGTTCCCGACTTCCGCAAGTGTGTGCGCACGATCACGCTCGATCCGTTGTCCACGTTCGTGTACTGGCGCATGAACTGGCACATGGAGCACCACATGTACGCCGGCGTGCCTTGCTACAACCTGCACGAGTTGAGCCACACCATCGCGGACGACCTGCCGGAGCCGCGCACGCTGGCGGGTGCCTGGCGGGAGATGCGCGCCACCTGGAAGCGCCAGCAGACCGAGCCGGACTACCAGTACGATACGCCGGTGCCCACGCCGGGGGTCGTCAAGGACGCTCGCGCGCGGGACGACGATGCGCTGGGCGCCTCCATCGGCGACTTGGCACCCGGCATTCTGGCGCGGGCCGGGGCCTGAGCCGGGGAGCGGCAGCCATGCACATCGATCGCGACAACTGGACCTTCGATTGCGAGCCGACGATGACCGACTCGGAGGTGTTGGCGTTCTGCCGCGACGGCTGCCTGCTGCTGCGCGGGGTGGTGCCCGACCAGATCAACCGGCGCGCGTGCGACTGGTTGGACGGCACGATACCGGCCGCGCCCAGCTTCGTCCCGGACGGCATGACGCAGGCGGAGATGGACCGCATCCGCGGCAGCCATGAACCGACCACGATCTTCCTGGAGGACTGGTTCATCGAGCACGTGCTCCTGAACGACCAGGTCGCCGGGATCATGCGGTCGTTGCTCGGTCCCGCGGTCGGTCTGCCGATCCTGGCCAGCATGCACCGGGTGGAGTGTCCGGGGGAGGCCGGCGGCTGGCACCAGGACGCCGACTGCGTATTCGGGCCGGAGTTGCACTTCGTGGAGGTGTTCTACTTTCCCCAGGACACGCCGGCCGAGCTGGGACCGACCGAGATCCTGCCGAGGAGTCATCTGGCCAGATTCGACGGCGCAGAGAAGCCCGAAGGCGGTGCGCTCAGCGCCGGCCCGGCCGGCACCATCGGCATACACCATCAGAGCATTCTGCACCGCAGGGCTCCGTCGGTCGCCTCCGGCAGCCGCCGCATGCTGAAGTACAACTACTGGCGCACGTCGCCGCCGCGACGGGACTGGCGTGCCGATCCCGAGTTCGACCCGCGAACCGCCGACTACGGCGGCCACTTCGTGGCGCGCTACGTCGCTCACATGTTGGCGTGGCTTGCCGGAAAAGGCGACGAGTTTCGCGTGATCGGAGGGCAGGGCTGGCCATGGCGGACCGGGAACCAGATCCGTCCGTCATACGGCTTCGGCGCGACCAGTGGCTATCTGCCGGATTGGCGCAAGGGCAACACGGACGGGTACGCGCGCTGAGCCCGGTGCGCCGAGTCGACCTCCGGCTCAGCGGTTGGAGATGGCGGAGTTGACAGAGATCTCCGCAGGTGCGACCCTATCGGTGTAGTTACTTCCTAATACGTGCTGCACCATCCGGAGCGGCGCTACTGTGAACACCTGCCGCGCCGCCAGTTCCTGGCGGCTGCCGACCACTCTCCGTAAGGAATTCCTTTTGCCATCCGTCAACTTCTCCTCTCTTGGTCTGACCGAGACCATTCTGCGCGTGCTGCGAACCAAGGGTTATTCAGCGCCAACTCCCATTCAGCAACAGGCCATCCCTCCTCTCCTGGCAGGCGAGGACGTGCTTGGCATCGCGCAGACAGGAACCGGCAAGACCGCCGCGTTTGCCCTGCCGATACTGCAGCAGCTCGCTGCCGCACGCGAGCGGGCCAAGCCCAACACGCCGCGGGCGTTGGTGCTGGCGCCGACGCGCGAGCTTGCGGTTCAGATACATGACGACTTTCGCGACTATGGCGCCGGCCTGGGTTTGCGTCAGACGGTCATCCTGGGCGGCGTTTCGCAGCGTCCTCAGGTGGCCGCGCTCGCGCGCCGTACCGACATCGTGGTGGCGACACCGGGCCGCCTGCTGGATCTGTTCGAACAGGGCTACATTCGCCTCAACCGGATCGCCTTTTTCGTCCTCGATGAAGCGGACCGCATGCTCGACATGGGCTTCATCCACGACGTCAGAAAGATCATCCGGGAGCTGCCTGGCCAACGCCGCTCGATGTTGTTTTCGGCGACCATGCCGCCGGACGTCGCCCGTCTGGCCCAGGAGATCCTGCACCGGCCGAAGCGAGTGGAGGTCACGCCGTCCGCCACCACGGTCGATACCGTGCAGCAGCTCGTGTACTTCGTGAACAGCGCGGACAAGCCCAAGCTGCTTGGCGAGCTCCTGCACGACTCCACGCTGTCCCGCGTGCTGGTGTTCGCGCGCACCAAACATCGGGCAAACCGGGTCGCCGAGCAGGTCTCCAAGATGGGGGTCGCCGCGGACGCGATCCATGGCAACAAATCGCAGACTGCTCGTCAGCGCGCGCTGGAGCGGTTTCGGGCCGGGCATTTGCGGGTGCTGGTGGCGACCGATATCGCCGCCCGTGGACTTGACGTGGACAGCATCAGCCACGTCATCAACTTCGAGCTGCCCCATGAGCCGGAGGGCTACGTGCATCGCATCGGACGGACGGCACGTGCCGGTGCGTCGGGGTCGGCCCTGTCGTTCTGCGATCCGGCCGAGAGGTCTCAGCTTCGACACATCGAGAAGCTCATCGGCGTCGCGCTGAAAGTGGTCCAGGGCCAGCCGTTCCACACCACGACCACGGTTGACAATCCACCGGGTCAGCGTGCGTACGGCCGCCCGACCAGCGGGCGCGACATCGATCGGAGCGGTAACGGCGTGCGCAGCGGCGGATCGCGGCGGCCTATCCGTCGCGTGAGAAAGGGCGCCCCAGCGTTTCAGGCAGGCTGAGCGACACCGTCGCCAGCCCCGCGGGCGTCACCCGTCCGGCGCGGCGCGTACGTCGATCAACGTCGAGTGAGTGATTGCGCGCCGGAGTTGCATCAGCAAACCGCCGTCGGGTGCGAGCCCGTCGGCGGGACACGGCTGCAGGCGAGCGTCGTCGCTGGCCGCTCGTGCGCCATTCACCCAGCAGCACACGTCGGCGCCGACATCCAGTCCGGTGATCAGGAAGGTGGGACGGTCGCGCGGCACCCCCCGCGGATCGAAACGAAACAGGACTCTCCCGGATTTCGCCGCCAGGCGGTATGCGCCGAGACCGCGGTCGAAGCAGCCGTCCAGTGCCAGCGCCGCGAACGGTTGCTCCCGACAGGGCGTAGGCTCCACGGCTGAGCCGACGATCGGCTGCACCGACGCGGGGGTGCTGAATTCCGATCGGAGCAGCAACGCCTGCCCGTCGGCGTCTTGAGGCGTGGCGTGGGCGATCAGGCTGGCGGCGATCAGGTCCCAGCGTCGTCCCGCGACGCGAAACGGGAAGACCAGCGCCACGGGGAACAGTTCCGCCGCGGTCGACACGGCCAGCTCGCGCTGCGCCCCGCCGGCCGGAAGGCTCCACGGCCGCAGCGTGCCGCGATCGACGCCAGCGGGAACCAAGTGTACTTGGTAAGGCCGTTGGTAAGAGCCGCAGGGAAGGATAGTGAAGCCCTCTCTGCTGTGCTGGTGCGAAAGAGGGCATAATCGTCACCGGATCGCGACCCTGAGGAGACCATGATGCCTACCGACCGCCAAGTGGCGCAATTCGATACCTTCGGCTTCTGCGTGCTGCGCGGGGTGCTCGGCGCCGATGAGCTCGACATCGCGCGTGCCGAGTTCGACATCGGTCTGGCCAGGGCCGCGGCGGGGACCGAGCGGCGCGGCATTCGCAAGCAGCTCAACTGGTCCAATCTGGGTCCGGACACGCCGTTTCTGGGCTTGCTGCTGGAGGACGCCCGGTTCGTCGGCGCTGCCGAGCGGTTCTACGGTCAGCAGGTGATCGGCTACTACGCCAACGCCAACTCCTTCGACGGCGATCGAACGGAATGGCATCCGGACACGTCCACGCTGATCAGGCGGGGGGTCAAGTTCGCGTTCTACCTGCAGCCGCTCGACGAGCACAGCGGGGCCCTGCGGTTCGTACCGGGATCACACAAGGAGCCGCTCCACTTCGACATGCGGAAGATCGGTATCAAGGAGTCCAATCTGCGCGTTCTGGACGCCGCCGGACTGGAGGTGGATGAGGTGCCGGCGTACGTGGCGCGGTCCGAGCCCGGCGACGTGATCGCATTCGACAGCCGGGTCTGGCACGCGAGCTGGGGCGGCGGCCACGACCGGAGGATGTGCAGCCTGGGCTACTTCGCCGCTCCGGCAACGCCTGCCGAAGAGGAATCGATGGCGGAGCTGGCGCGGCAGGACGCCGAACTGCTGGAGGCATTTCCGCTGCTGGAGCGGCCCTCGCACTGGGTCGCCAATCCCGCAGGCAGCCCCATGCGCCGGCGCTGGATCCAGGCGCTGCGGCAGTGGGGCTTCGCCGGCCTGCCCGGCTGACGGTCAGTTCGACCCCTTCGGCGTCAGCGCGCGGGCGTCCGTGGCGATCTCGGCAGCGCGGCGCACGGCGTATCGCTCCGTCCACGTACCTATCGGGCCGTCGTCGATCTGGGTGTTGGGCTTGCGCAGTGCGCCCAGGAGCTGGCGCTCGATCGGGTCCCGTACGCGTTCCAGCACTCCCCGGTCCTGCACGACGTAGTCGTTGGGACACAGCCATGCATAGGAGTAGCCCATCATCAGCACCTTCCGGGTCCGATCGGTCAGGTTGAGACCCTGCCGGTGGAATGTGCGGTTCTCGAACAGGAATGCGTCGCCCGCCCGCAACTCCGGCTCGATTGCATCCGCGGGATCGGTGCCGCCAAGCACGGTGTCCAACGGCCGGTCGAGGTTGTTGCTTCCCGGCGCCAGCCAGGTATTCCCGTACCCCGGCGCCGGACAATCGCTGAAGTGGTAAACGATCTTGATCTCCATGCGCGTGTTGCCGTGGAGGCCCAGATCCTCGGAGCTGTTGGCAATGTCGCGGTGCCAGTAGGTCGGCTGCTCGGCCGAAGGCGGATCGGGGTACTTGTAGATCAGGTGAGACTTGGTCAGGTGGATGTTGTGGCTGAGCAACTGCACGACCAGTGGGACCGTGGTGTCCCAGGTAAGGAGCGGCAGGAACCGATCCTCCGCGGCGATCACGTTGGAGAGGCTGGCGCGACGGGCGCCGGTCTCGCGGTAGCGCGACGCGACCAGGCGGTCGGCGGCGGCGGTGAGGCGCGCCAGCGGCTCCGGCGGGATCGCGTCGCGGACGATCAGGTACCCGTAGTCGTCGAAGAAGCGTCTCTGGTCCGCTGTGAGCCCAACGAACCGCATCAGGGTCGCCAGTCGGCGACCAGGCCGGCGTACTGTCTGGCTTGGGCGGGGATGTCCACGCCGACGCTCGTGGACCACGCACTCAGGAGGCGACGGTAAATCGGCCCCGGCGTTCCCGAGCCCACCGGCGCGCCATCGAAACGGGTTATCGGCATCATCGCGATGGAGGTGGAGGTGTACCAGGCCTCACTCGCCTGTCTGACGTCATACGGCTCGATGTCCGTCTCGCGGACCGCGACGCCGGCTGTGTGCGCCAGCTCCATGCAGTAGCCGCGGGACACGCCGCGCAGGATGTCGTGCGGTTTCGGCGTCAGGATCTCGCCATCGCGCACCATGAAGAAGTTGTTGCCGGTGCCCTCGGTGATGAAGCCGCGTTCGTCAGTGAGCAGCGCCATCGCGCCCGGCTCGATGCGGGCGGCTTCCAGCTCGGCGAGCTTGTAGTAGATGCGGCTGCGGTTCTTGGCCTTGGGGTCGATGTAGCGCGCCGGCACCGACCGCTGGGAGGTGGCGACGAAGTGCGCTCCCCGTTCGTAGGAGTCGGCGCCGCGGCCGATGTGGCGGATGAGCGGGATCACGTTGATGGTCACCACCGGCGCGGTCCCCTCGCGGATCAGTTCCGCGTAGAGGTCCATGCCGCCGCGCGTGACGTTGTGCATGATCTGGAAGTCGTAGTCGCCGAGCGCATCGCGATTGCGTTCGATCGTCTGCCGGGTGGCGGCCAGCATCTGCGGCTCGCTCAGGCCACAATCCAACTGCGCGTACCGGATCGAGTCGTAGAGCCGGTCCAGGTGGCGGTCGAGAAGGAACGGCTCCTGCCGGAACGTCCTCGTCATCTCGAACACCATGTCCCCGTACATGAGGGCGCTGTCGAAGATCGAGATGCGGGCTTCCTGCTCGAGAACGAACTGCCCGTTCAGATAGACGAGACGTTGCGCGGCCGTATTCTGCTTCACGGCGCCAACTATGGCACGGGCGAGGGATGGGGTTCACGTCGGCACCGGGCGGTGCTCGAGCTTACGGCAGGTGCCAGCAGGATCCCTGGATGCACGTGACGCCGTCATCGTCTTCTGCGCAGTAGCCCGCGGGATGGAGTGGTGCGCGGCGCAGATGGTCGCTCATGGTGGGTTCCTGGCCCCCGGGGCCGAACCGTACTATAGTACGCGGGTCGCGCATCAGTATGCGGGTCGTGCATCCGCTGCGCGATGGACCGGCCAGAATAGCTCAGTTGGCAGAGCAGTTCACTCGTAATGAACAGGTCGTCGGTTCAAATCCGACTTCTGGCTCTTCCTGATACGCCCCCGGTCACGCACTCCGGGGTAACGACCGGACGCGGCGTCGGCCCCCGGTGAGCGCATCGCCTCCGTGCTACGTTGCGCCCGCCATGCTGCCCCGCGACCCGCAGAGCCGATCGCTGTTCGCGGCGCTGATGCTGCACATCGGCGTGATGGGCGGGGCGGTCGCGGCCATCGGCGCGCTGATCCCGCAGATGATCCGTGATCTCGGCTGGTCGTACACGCATGCCGGGCTGGTCTTGGCGGCCGGTTCCGCATCCTTCGTTCTGTCGACGACGGCGGCCGGCTTCGTGCTGCCCCGTCTCGGGATCCGGTTGACCGCCGCGGCGGGCCTCGGTCTGGAGGTGCTCGGCCTGCTCCTGTTCGGGGCGTGGCCGGGCGTCGCGGTGAGCGCGCTGGTGTATGCCCTGCTCGGCGTCGGCTTCGGCGCGATGGAGGTTGCCGGCAACGAGCTGGTCATCTCGATGGAGCGCAGCGGGCGAGGGCAGCTCATGAACCTGGTGCACGCAGGGTTCGCGGTCGGCGGGATCGCCGTCACGTGGGCCGCCTCCTGGTTCCTGGCGAGCGGCGGCAACTGGCGGCTGGTGTACCGGATGATCAGCGCCGCGACGCTGCTGGCGGCGGTGTTCATGATCAGCCGTCCGGCGCTCGCCGCCGCGGGATCGGTCCGGGTCTCCGCGGGCGGTACTCACGCGCGGCGGCGCCACGGCGGCCTCCACCGCGACCACAGCCTGGCGCTGCTCATGGTGATTCTGTCCGCGATGGGGGTGTACGTCGGTATCGAGCTTGGCGTAGCGGCCTGGATGAGCGAGTTCATCGTCGCCGCGATCGGCGGATCGGCCGCGCAGGGAGCTCGGGTCGTCTCCCTGTACTGGGTGGGCCTGTGCCTGGGCCGCGTGGGCGTCGGCCTCCTGCATCGGGGCACACGCCACGCGGGAGTGATCATGGCGCTGTCGGCGGTCGCCGTGGTCGGGTTGGCGATTACCGTGCCGGCGGGGAGCATGGGGTGGGCCGCAGCCGGGGCCGTCGTCACCGGGGTGGGCCTGTCGGCGTTCTATCCGCTGCTGATTTCGCTGGCGGGATCGGAGTATCCGAACCGCCGCAGTCAGGTGATGGGACTGACCAGCGCCAGCGGCGGGCTCGGCGCCATGCTCGTTCCCCTGGCGATCACGGCGGTCGCCGAAGCGTTCGGGATCCGCCGCGGCATGCTGGTGTACCTGGCTCTGGCCATCATCTTGAGCGGGCTGTCGGTGGCTCTGTTGAGGATGACTCGAATGCTCAAATAGTTAGTGACGATATTTAAAAATCATCACTTAGCCAAGAGTGTAGTATGATAATGATTACATACGAGATAGGGGAGGCTCCTACGTTGTCTCCCAAGGCACGTCGGCAGGCCAGTCGGCGACCGCCTGCTCCGCGGACAGGATGGGCTCGACCATCGATCGCACGCGGGGCCGCTCACACGACCGGAGCTGAGGCGCAGGATCAAAGGCTCCGGAAACCCAGCGCTGCAAGGTCGCGAACTGGGCATAGCTGTTCGGCCAGCTCGCATACTTGAGCGCGATGTAGCGTCGCGCCGGTCGTATCTTGAAGTATACGGAATGAAACAGCGTCTGCGAGAAAAGCACCGCGTCGCCCGGATCGGTCTCGATGACGTGGGCGGGGATGTTCGAGCCGTGCTCGCCGAAGAAGATCGGGTCCTTTTCCACATGGCGCTGGTTGAAGGGGAGCAGCGCCTGGTGGAGCGGTGCGCGGTGCGAGCCGGGGATCACCCGCAGCGCACCGTTGTCCTGGGTCATGGGAACGAGGTACAGCATCACCTTGATGCGCAGGTAGCCCAGCTCGGCGGCCCCCGGCCGATCGGCGTGCCAGTGGTGGGCGGTGGGTGATCCTGCCACCCCGTGGTTGCCCTCCGATCCGCAGAAGACGAACCGCTCACCCAGGAGCTGCTGCAGTTTGTCGTACAGCCGCGCGTCGTCGATCAGCGACAGCAGAACAGGGCTGCGCTCCACGAAGCGGTCCTGCTGCAGCGTCGCCGCGGGATCCGGTTGGCCGCCGAAATCCTTGTTCCAGAGGGAGTCGGCGGCCTCGATGACCGGTCCCATCGTCGCTTCGTCGAACAGCCCGCGCAGCCGGAGAAAGCCGAACGCGCCGAAGTAGTCGATCTGATTCTGCGTCAGCAGGTGCCTGGGTTCCATCGGGGTAGAAGCTTACCGCACCGGCCGGGCATGTCGAATGCCCCGGCCTTGTGCCGGCGACGAATCCTCAAGACCGCGCGGCGCCGGCCCGCACCTGCTAAGATCGCCTGTGCGACGAGAGAGGCATACACCGGATGAGTAAGTCAGCCGATCTGCCAACGGGGTACTGGGACTCCCTGGCGCGTACCGTCGGGGCGGCAGTGGACGCCGGCCGGATCGGTATCCCGAGGGCGTTGCGATTGACCGTGCACGTCCACGCGGCCGATCCGGCGGACGCCGCCGATGCCCGGGCGCAGACCGCGACGGCCGCGCGTCGCTGCGCCGCCGCGTGGTTCGGGGGAGCGGCCGACAGCGATCATGGGGTGGGGGAGCCGAACCTCGCCGCGGCGTGGCTGATGCGCTGGCCCGGCGGGCAGAGCGCGTTGCTGGCCATCAGCGCGGGACGCGGCGCTACCGCCGGAAACCTGGTGCTGATGGGATCGCACGGCAGCATCTATCATCGCATCGAGCCGTTCGCGACACCTCGTGCGCGGGAGGCGCGGTGATGGCCCGGCATCGGGTGGTGGCGCTGGGCGGCAATCGGACCCATCTGGAGAGCTACGCGCGCGAGTTCGCCGCCGATCCGCGCTGCGAGCTGGTGGCGGTGGCCGACGAGAGCGAAGTCCCTCAGTATCGCGAGGGGTTGAACAGGCTCCTCGCGGCCGAGCTCAATGTGCCGTACCTCACGCTGTCAGAGGCGCTGGCGCTTCCCGGGGTTGACGTCGTCGTGAGCTGCGTCGACATCGAACGGCGCTCGCGCGTGGCACGGGCGGTACTGGCCCGCGGCACGCACCTCTACTTGGACAAGCCCCTGGCCGGCAGCGTGGAGGATGCGCGGGCGATCGCCGACGCCGCGGATGCGGCCGGGGTGGTCACGCAGATGCTCACCACCGTGCATGCGCCCTGGGCCCAGGAGGCCAAGGCCGCCGTGCGCTCGGGGCGGCTCGGGCGTATCGGGGCGGTCCACGCCGACATGCTGATGGCCAAGGGCCGTCCTGGCACCGTTCCAGCCGCCACCGTCCGCCGCGAGCACGGCTCGGACGGCACGTTTACCCACGTCGCCGCGAAGCGCGAGCTGTTCGACATGGGCGTCTACCCGGTGGCCCTCATTCATTGGTTGACCGGCAGGCGCGTCACGTCGGTCTACGGCGTCACCGGCAACTATTTCTTCGCCGAGCATGCGGCGCTGGGGATCGAGGATTACGGAGCGCTGCTGCTGACGCTCGACGACGGCACCGTCGCCACCGCCTGCTGCGGCCGCATCGGCATGCCGTGCCATCCGCAGGTCGGCGAGCGTCGCGTCACCCTGGTGGGCGAGGAGGGACTGGCCACCTTCGCGGGATCGGACCCGCACATCGAGATCTACAACACCGAGCCGGTCATCACCACCGCGCCGGTGCACCCCAACGACCCGATGCAGATGTGGTCGTCCACGGCGCGGGAGACGCAGCCTCCAGCCAAGGACCGCCGGGTCTCCCTGCAACGCGAGGAGCGTTCGGACGTCGCGGCGTTCCTGGATTGTCTGGACTCGGGCGAACGCCCGGAGGTCACCGCCCGCGACGCGTTGCACCACGTCGAGGTGCTGATGGCCGGTTACGAATCGGCGGCTTCCGGTCGGGCGGTCAGCATCTGAGCGGCGTGCTCACCAGTAGCGCATCGCGCTTTCGAACATTCCCCGCAGATCGGCTTCGTCGAAGGGGCGAGGGGAGAGCTTGGTCACCCGGTGCTGCGGCAGCGTGCCGCGGACAAGGATGTCGATGTCGGCCGGCGTGTAGCCTACCCCCGACAGTCCGTTGGGCATCCCGGTACGGCGCATCAGGTCGATGATCGCGTTCGCCGTCGCCTCGCCCGCATCGTCCGGACCGACGCCCGAGACGTCGGCGCCCATCAGCGCTGCTGCCTGCAGATGGCGCTGCGGCTCTGCAGGGGCGGTCCAGCGGAAGACCGCCGGGGCGTTCAGGATCACCGACATGCCGTGCGGGATCATCGGGTGATCGTCGGGGTAGCCTTCGGGGTGGAAGTCGCGCACGTTGCTGGACACCGGATAGGACATGCCGTGCGGGAGGTGGCAGCCGGCGTTGCCGAAACCGATGCCGGCAAAGGTGGCCGCCAGCAGCATCTGCGCCTGCGGCTCGGTGTCGCCGGCAATGGCTGCCGGCAGGTTGGCGGCCACCATTTCGATCGCGCGGGCCGACCAGACGTCGCTCATGGGATTGCTGCCCTGGTACGCGGGCCGCAGCGACGGGTCGTCCGGCGCCGGCCGCTGGGTATAGGGCAGGGCGGTGTAGGACTCGATCGCGTGGCTGAGCACGTCCAGGCCGGTGCACGCGGCCGCCAAGGGCGGCATCGAGCGGGTGTTGTCGGGATCGACGATCCCTACCGTGGGTTTCAGGGCGCGATGCGCGATGCCGGTCTTGGCGTGGAGCCCCTCCAGATCGAAGATCGCCACGCCCGTCGTTTCACTGCCGGTGCCCGCGGTGGTCGGTACCGCGATGAGCGGTTTCAGGGGCCCAGGTACCGGCCGTCCCCGGCCGACCGGGTGGTTCACGTAGTCCAGAAAATCAGCCGGGTAGGTGTGATACAGGTTGGCCGCCTTGGCGGTGTCAATCACCGAGCCGCCGCCGACCGCGACGAAGCCGTCATACTGGCCGCGGTCCGCCTCCTGGATAGCTTCGCGAAAGGAACGGTCGGTGGGCTCGACGCGGACGCGGTCATAGACGGTAGCGTCGATGCCGGCACCACCCAACGATGCCTGGACGGCGGCGACCTGCGGCCCGTCGCGGAGCTGCGGATCGGTGAGGACCATCACCCGCAAGAGGCCCAAACGACGCGCTTCGAAGCCCGTCTCGCCCGTCGCTCCGGGACCGAACTTGATGTTCGCCGCGTCCAGTGTGACGATTCGTTCGAACGCGGTCCGCCGTGGCACCGGGCCGATCATACCGGAGCAGGGCGTCACTTCCTACGGGCGCCGTCAACGCGGCCCGCACGGATGCCGACAATGACACAGGTGCGGCGGTTGGGAGTGATGTCGCTTGAAGCGTAAGAAGACGCGTAAGCGGCTTTCTTCGCAGGTCACCCTTGCGCGCGCAGCCGGGGTCCTGGGAGCGGGCGCGCTGGCGCTCGGTATCCTCATGGTGATTCCGCCTGGAGGAGGGCGTGCCCCGGCTCCGCTGGCGAGACCGGCGGTCGAACCAGCGCTGCCCGGCATCGCCTCGTCTCCCGCCACGGCGCCGCGGCGACCGGACACCCCCAGGTCGTACACGGGCCGACGGCCGATGCTGCTCGCAGTCGTGGTCGATGACGCCGGTCACAGCCTTGCTGACGCCGAAGCGTACCTCCGCTTCCCCGGCAAGCTCACGGTGGCGGTGCTGCCGCAACGGGCGTTCAGCGCGGAGGTCGTCGAGCGCGCGAAGCTGATCGGCAAGGAAGTGATCCTCCACCAACCCATGGAGCCGAAGGGTTCATCGGACCCGGGCCTTGGCGCGATCAGGGTAGGCGACGACGAGCCGGCGGTGATCGGTCTGCTGGAACGGAACTTCGGCTCGGTGGTCACCCGCGGCGTGAATAACCACATGGGCTCCCGGGCGACGGCCGACCCGGGCATCATGGACATGGTGATGGCGTACCTGAAGCGGACCGACCGATTCTTCCTGGACAGCCGTACGACGCCGGACTCGGTCGCCGAGAAGGCGGCCGCGCGCCATGACGTACCGTTCCTGAGCCGCGACGTGTTCCTCGACGTAAGCGTGGACGAGGCGACGGTGAATGCCGCGATCGACCAGGGCCTGCGGATCGCCCGCGCGCAGGGCAGCGCGATCCTCATCGGCCACGTCACCAACCGCGTCGTGCTCTCTGTCCTGGAGCGCCGGCTTCCGGAGATCGAGCGGGCGGGATTCGAGCTGGTGCATCTCTCCGATCTGCTGCCGCAGTGACGCCCGGCGCCGGCAGGACCTCATTGACTGATGGCCTGATCCTGGGCATTGAGACGTCGTGTGACGAGTGCGCGGCTGCGGTGGTTCGCGGCGGGACCGCCATGCTGTCCAACGAGGTGGCGTCCCAGGTAGAGGCGCATCGTCCGTTCGCGGGCGTCGTGCCGGAGATCGCCTCGCGGATGCACATCGAGTGGATCGACGCCGTGGTCGCCCGCGGACTGTCGGCAGCCGGCTGTACCCTGGCGGCAGTGGACGCGCTGGCCGTCACCTGCCGGCCGGGGCTCATAGGGTCGCTGCTGGTTGGGGTCTCGTACGCCAAGGGGCTGGCGCTGGCGACCGGCAAACCGCTGGTCGCCGTGGACCACATCCGGGCTCACGTGTACTCCCCGCACATGGAGCGCGACATCGGCTATCCGTACATCGGGCTGCTGCTGTCCGGCGGACACACCCTGGTGATCGACGTGCAGGGGCTGGACCGCTGGGAGGTGCTCGGCGCGACGGTCGACGACGCCTGCGGCGAAGCGTTCGACAAGGTTGCCAAGCACTTCGACATCGGCTTTCCGGGCGGCGTCGCCATCCAGCGGCTGGCTGAGCGCGGCGATCCGGAGGCCTATCGGTTCCCGGTGCCGTCGTTGCGGAACGCCCGCAGCCGGTTCGACGTGTCGTACTCGGGGCTGAAGACCGCCGTGATCCATCAGCGCCAGCAGTTCCGCGTGGCTCGGTCCGGGCCGGAGCGTGTCGCGGACATCGCCGCGTCGTTTCAGAAGACCGCGATCGACATCGTCGTAAACCAGGCGATAGCTGCGGCGCGCGCGCGAGGCCGGCACCGGATCGTCGCTGCCGGCGGGGTCGCCGCCAACCGCTACCTGCGCCATCGTCTGGCGGCCGAGCCCGAATTCGAGGCGTTCTTTCCCAGCTTGGCGCTCTGCACCGACAACGCGGCGATGATCGCCGGGCTGGGCTATCACGTGCTGCATCGCGACGGGCCCACCGAGCTGTCGTTCGGTGCAGCCGCACGCGTTGCCGGCTTTCGCCGGGTCTCGTAGGGAGAGGGGAACCGCGCTTCCTGCTTCCGTTTCGCACCCGCCATTGGTTGACAGAATATAGATTATCGGAAGTAACGGGACCGGCCGGACATCTCAGGGGCTGCGCCGGTGTGTTTCCCTTGGGCCACGTGTGGACTAGCCGGCCTTGGAAAGCAGCCAGAGGCACAGCAGCGAGGCGCCGGCGGCCGCAAACAGATTGACGGTGTTGACGTCGGTGAGCCGCTCGAACACGCCGGCAAGGAACTGATCGGCGATGCCGCCGAGCACGGCGCCGATCAGGCCGACGATCAGCGCGCCCCAGAAGCGGCCCGGAATCCGCCGGCGTGCCACGTAGAACACCAGGATCGCGCAGCCCATGGCGACCGCCACGTAAGTCAGCGCGACGTTCAGGTACGCGAGCACTTACCGGAACGGAAGCGCCAACTCCACGCGGTCGATGGCAAGCGGCGCGCTGTAGAGTCTCTGTCTCTGGGTTGGGTCGAACCCGTAACTGACGGCGTATGCATAAAGGTAGATCACGTCGCCGGCTGCCTCATCGATGGCGTCCGCGGCTGCCGGGCTGATGTCTCGGTCCTCACCCTGATACCCGTCGACAGCCGAGAAGAGCCTACATGGGCTAAACTCGTCGGCGGCGACGCCCCGGCGTACGGGAACACGGTCACCCGAACGCCACGAGAGCCGGAGAAACGGCTCGGTATCGGCGGTGTCGGCTATCCGGAACGCCGTCACGTCCAGAGAAACGGTGTGATTCGTCCCTGCGTCGGCCGCACGGACCAGCGGAAGTCGATCGGTGCCGCACGGTTCAGTCCCGGCTGGTGACAAGCGTCCAAACCTGGCGCGCAACTCCTCATGGTGCAACGGGTCCGACGGTGGATCTTCGTTTGCCACCATAATCGTGTAATATATTTCATAGCCGAGAAAAGGAGGTTGTGTAGAGGATCCGCAGAAGCTCAGCACGCCCGGTACGTCCTCGTGCTGGCAATCCAGCGAGGGGCGCGGCAGCGTCGACGAAAAAGGCAGACCGCAGGCGCCGAGCAGGATCGTAGCCAGCACCCCGGCGCCAAGGCACCGGCCGGTCGCCGCGGCGGCGCGGGGCTCAGCTACCGTCAAGCGCGGCGGTGGCCCGCAAGTAGATCACCCGGTTGCGGGCCAGGACCGACCAGCGGCTGAGGGGGTACTTCGCTTCCAGCTCGGCGTAGGCATCGCCCGCCTTCACCGGGTCGCCGCGTTCCTCCTCGAGTCTTGCTAGCGAGAACATCGCGCGTGGCGCGAGCGCCAGCTCATCAGGGAAGCGGGTCACGACATCGTCATAGATGCTCGCGGCAGTCTCGCGGTCCCCCAGCTCCTCGTACGCGACCGCCGCATTGCTCAGCGCCAGCGCGGCCACGTAGCCGGTAGATACTTCGGCCAGCTCCGAGAAGCGATCGGCTGCCTCCTGCCACTCTTCGCGCTCGGCGTGACGGAGGGCCAACAACTGCAGAGCCCGCCTCCCGGCGTAGCGACTGCTGTGGCGCTCGGCCAGCGACTCAAACTGCGGGAGCACCTCGCCATCGAGGCTCGCTCGCTCTTCGGGGGCAACGGTCAACCAGCGCTGCTCGATCTCTTCGATCAACTCGGTCGAGCGCTCGAGCAGCGCCCGGCGGCGACCGGTGACGACCACCGTGGCGATCAGGACGACCGCGACGGCCGCAAGCAGTACCAGCAGGGGCACCCGCAGCCGGGTCAGGATGTGGCTGACGGCGTCGGCCAGACGAAAAGGCTCGCGTTCCTGCGCTTCGCTCATCGATTCGAGATCTCCAGTTCCTTGATCAGGCGCGACAGATAGGTGCGCTGGATAGCCAGTGAACGGGCCGTAGTCGTCTGATTCCAGCCATGTGACTCAAGCGCGCCGTGAATGAAGCGGCGCTTGTAGCCGCGTACAGCTTCCTTCAGGGACTCGCCATGATAAGCGTCCCTGGCCTGGTCCCGCAAGTCGGTGCCGAGGCCGAGGTGCTGGGCACCTATCGTGGAGTCGGCGGCGACCACGGCTCGTTCGACGGCGTTGGCAAGCTCGCGCACGTTGCCGGGCCAACTGTGCTCACGCAGGGCCGCGAGCGCCGATGCCGTGAACTTGAGCTTCGCGCGGTCGGAGATGGCGCAGGATCGCTTCAGAAAGTGGTTGGCAAGGGCGACGACGTCATCCGGCCGCTCGCGCAGCGGTGGCAGGTAGATGGGCATCACGTTGAGGCGGTAGAACAGGTCGCGCCGAAACGCCGCGCGTTCGACCAGGCTTTCCAGGTCGAGATCGCTGGAAGCGATGATGCGCGTGTCCACCGTCCGGGCATCACCGCTGCCCACCGGGTAGATCCGGTCGTGCTGGAGCACGCCGAGGAGCTTGGCTTGCGTCTCGGCAGACAGGTCACCCACAGCATCCAGCAGGATCGTGCCCCCGTCGGCGCGCTCCAGCCGGCCGGCACGATGCTCGGCATCGGTCGCGGGCGGGTCGTCGGCGGCGCGGCCGAACAGTTCCGCATCCAGCCGGTCGGACGGCACCGCCCCGCAGTTGACCGCCTCGAACGGGCCGGCGCGACGTTCCGATACGGTATGGATCAGGCGAGCGAACAGTGCCTTGCCCACTCCGTGTTCACCGAGCAGCAGCACTGACAGGTCGGTGGCTGCCGCTCGTGTGGCCACTTCCACTTTCGCCTGCATTGTACGATCGGCGGCGATGACTTCCGGACGTATCAAGGCATCCGGCTCGCAGAGAGCACGGCGATGTGGGGAGGCGGCATCATGCTCGTCGCCTGCGCGCTAACCTACCCCGAGTTCTTTCTGCGAAGCAGGTCGCCCAGCGATACGGTGTCATCGCTGCCGTCGGTGTGCGCGTACCGGACCAGCTCCTCGCGTTCCTGACGTCGCCGCAACTCGCGAACCGACAGCGCCAGTCGCTGGCTTTGAGGGTTGATCTCGAGCACGATCGCCTGTATCGGATCGCCGACCTTGAGCGCGTTGGATGCCTCTTCGAACGAGGTCTCGTCGGTGGTCAGGTGGTTCTTGCTGATCAGCGCCTCCAGATCACCGTCGATCGTCACGAACACGCCGAAGTCGGTCTTGCGGCTCACCGTTCCGGCGATCCGTGCTCCCTTCTTGTAGGCGCGCGCGAGCGTGGTCCACGGGTCCTCGGTCAGCTGCTTCAGGCCGAGCTTGATGCGGCGCTGGCGCGAGTCGACGATCAACACCATCACCTCGATCTCGTCGCCGACCTTGACGACCGTCGAAGGGTCGCCAGGCTGTTCGGTCCAGGACATGTCCTCGACGTGCAGCAGACCGTCGATCCCTTCCTCGATGTTGAGAAAGGCCCCGAAGCTGACCAGATTGCTGACGCGGGCGGTGATGCGCCGGCCGACCGGATAGCGCTCCGGAACGTCGTCCCATGGGTTGGCAAGGAGCTGTTTGAGGCCGAGCGACAACTTGGCGTGCTCCAGGTCGTACGCGAGGATCTTTACCTCCATCTCGTCACCTGGGGCCAGAATCTCCTTCGGGTGCCGCACCCGCTTCACCCATGACAGATCCGACACGTGCACCAGTCCCTCGATGCCATCCGCGATGGCCACGAACGCCCCGAAATCGGTCAGTTTGGTTACCGTGCCGCGCACCGTCTCGCCTATCTGGAAGCGCTCTTCAAAGGTGGTCCACGGATCGTCGCTAAAGTGCTTCAGGCTGAGGTTCACCTTCTGCGCTTCGCGATCGAGCCGGATGATCTTGACGGTAAGCGTCTGACCAATCTCGACCAGATCCCGAGGCGACGCGACATGCCCCCAGCGCATGTCGTTGACATGCAGCAAGCCGTCGAAGCCGCCCATGTCGACGAATGCCCCGAATGAGGTGAACGACTTGACGACGCCATCGACCACGTCGCCGATCTCCGTGTGGCTGTAGAACTGCTCACGCCGGTTCTTGATCTCCTGCTCCAGCCAGTCGCGGCGGTTGACCACGACATTGGCGCGACCCTTGCTGAACAGCTGCTCGACGAAGAACGAGGTCTGCAGATTCAGGTAGTCGTCCTCGTTGCGGACGCGCATGATGTCGACCTTGGAGAACGGCACGAACGCACGGGTGCCACCGCCGAGATCGACTTCGTAGCCGCCCTTGATCTTGCTGCGGATGATTCCCTGGATCGGCGTCCGTTCCTCGGCCGCCGCCTTGAGCGTTCGCCAGAGGACTTGCTCTTCGGCCTTGCGCCGGGAGACGATCACATCCCCGGAACGGCTCTCCTTACGCAGGAGCACCACTTCTACCGACTGGCCCACTTCCGGAAGCTCGGTGAACTCCGAAGCCGGGACGCGTCCTTCGGACTTCAGGCCGACATCGATGTAAACCAGCTCCGGCCCGACTTCGATCACCTGTCCGGTCAGCAGCTGACCTTCCTCGACCGCCTGAAAGGAGTTTACGTATTGCTGCTGCAGACTGCCCTCGCCGGACCCCGATCTGCCCCGATCGTCTCTATCACTCACCAGATTGCTCGCTGCGGCTCATAGGCGCCATCGCACGATAAGGAACTATTTTGGCACATGAACTCGATGGAGAATACAACAGTTGGAAATGCGAGCCCGAACGCGATGTCACGCCCTGCACCGCACGATTTCGTCCAGCCTGTCACACACCACGCGGGCGGTCAAGTCGGTGGTGTCGACGAGCACCGCGTCGGCCGCCTGTGCAAGCCGGCCCCATGCCTTGCCGCGGTCGTCGGTGTCCCGAGCCGCGATCGCGTCGGCGATAGCCTGCAGGTCGCCTCCCTGCTCACGCTGCCGGCGTCGTGCCCGCACCGCGGGCGACGCGTCCAGGAACACCTTCGTTTCGGCGTCCGGAAAGACGACGGTCCCGATGTCGCGACCCTCGATCACACAGGGCCGCTCGGTGGCCGCGGCGTGCAGCAAGGCGTTGATGTGCAGCCGCACGGTGCGCATCGCCGTGTGCACCGGCAACCAGCGGGCGACCTCTCCACCGTGCAGCATCTCGCCGCCGACGGAGCTGCCGGCAGCGGTAACGCCGTGCCGGTCGGCCGCCAGATCGGCGGCGGCAAGAGCCGTGGCCACGGCGGTCTCGTCCGCCGGGTCGCGGCACTCGCGCAGGGCGACCGCCGTGGCGACCCGGTAGAGCAGACCGGAGCTTACGTAGCGATATTCCAGGCGGTCGGCCAGGCAGCGCGCGACGGTCGACTTGCCGGCTGCCGCTGGGCCGTCTATCGCAACGACCGCTTTTCGAGCCCTAGGAACCATGAGACCTCTTCGTCGGTGAGCGCCCGGTGATGACCCGAATCGAGCGGACCGAGCTGGACCGGACCGATGCGGACACGATGCACGCGGCTGAGCTCGATGCCGGCCGCGGCGAAGACCCGGCGTACCTCTCGGTTCCTGCCGGTCTCAAGGGTCAGGAGCGCCCGATCGTCGGCTTGGCGTGCATAACGCACCAGCCGAAAGCGCTCACCGTCCATCCACAGGCCGCTCCGGTAGGTGCGCAGCAGCTCGTCGGGGATCGGCGTGCCGCCGGTCTGTACCAGGTAGTCCTTCTCCACGCCGTATGACGGGTGCGCGGCGTGCTCGGCGAACCGACCGTCATTGGTGAACAGCAGCAGACCACTCGATCGATAGTCCAGCCGGCCGACGCTGAACAGTCGGTCGCCGGTGTCGGCAAGCAGCTCGACGGCGCGCCGCCGGCCCTGCGGGTCGGCGGCGGTGCAAACGAATCCCGGCGGCTTGTGCAACGCAAGGTAGCGATCGGACGTCGCCAACTCCACGGGATTCCCGTCCAGACAGACGCTGTCGCCATCCTCGACGGTGAAGCCCAGGCGGGTGACCGCATCGCCGTTCACCGTCACGCGGCCGGCGGCGATCAGCTCATCGGAGGAGCGTCTGGATGCCACCCCGCCGCGCGCGAGGTAGAGGTTGAGCCGCATGTCAGGTTCGCAGGAACCTGCTCTCCTCCACCTTGTCCAGCTTCGGCAGATCATCGATCGTTTCCAGGCCGAAGGTCTCCAGGAATCGGTTGGTCGTGCCGAACAGGGTCGGCCGGCCGATGGATCCCTCCTTGTAACCGACGGGACGGATCAGCTGGCGATCGCTCAGCAACCGGATCATCGCGTCAGCCGACACACCGCGCATCGCTTCTATCTGGCTTCGTGTCACCGGCTGCGAATAGGCGATGATGGTCAGGGTCTCCATGGCGGCGCGCGACAAGCGCTTTCCGGAGCCATTGCCGTAGTGGTGACGCAGCCTCTCCCATAGTTCCGCCTTCGGCGTGAGCGAGTAGCTGTCGGCGACGCGGGTGATCTGCAGTCCGTAGTGCGGCGCCGCGTAGCGCGTGCGGAGCGTGGCCAGGCAACGCTCGATCTCGGGGACACTCAGGCCGGCGATCCGTGACAGCCGCGCCGGGGTCGCCGGATGACCTTCCAGCAGCAACGCCGCTTCGACGACCGAGGCGTCGACCGTCTCGGGATTGACTCCGTTCGATCCCTCGGCCGCGGGCGCTGCATCGGGGCCGTTGCCCGATCCGACGGCTGGCGGAACGACCTCCTGATGCACGCCGTTCGATGATCTCACTGCCACAGGAGCGGGCCGGTCGAGAGCATCGATCAGGTCGCGGGCGGCGTGATTGTCGGCGGGCATCATCGGGCCACCAGGGAGATCTCGGCGAACGGCAAGTTCTGGATGACCCGGGCGCGGCCGGCCTTGACCACCTCCAGGATGGCGAGCAGCACGCAGACCAGCTCCACCGCCGACCCCAACCGAACCAGGTCATCGAAGCTCACCCGCGTGTGGCGATCCAGGCGCTCGTGCAGGAGCGTTACCTTCTCCGCCACGGTCACGCCATCGTCCAGGTCGAACGGCAGCGCCTCGGCGATCCCCGATCGCAGCTCCCGATAGACCTCGAGCAGTTCGGCGGCCGATCCATCCAGTTCTGCGTTTTCATCATCGTCATCTCCCAGGGCCTCCTGCGCCGCGTGAATGCGACGTTCCGGGACGATGTTCCACTCGCGTGGCTCGAAGCGGTCGGCAAGGGCATCGCCGAGCATACGCAGCCGGCGGTACTCGATGAGTTGCTCCACGAGCTCAGCGCGCGGGTCCTCTTCATCGTCGGTCCTCCCCGTGCTGCTGCCGACCGGCAGCAGCATCCGTGACTTGATATGGAGCAGGGTCGCCGCCATGCGGTAGAAGTCGGTGGCCCGCTCCAGGTCCAGGCCCTCCGATGCGTCGAGGACCGCCAGATACTGTTCGGTGATGCCGGCAATCGGGATATTCCAGATGTTGATCTGGGCGCTTCGCACCAAGTGCAGCAGCAGGTCGAGCGGCCCGTCAAAGTCGCCGAGCCGGTAGCGCACCCCGTCCTCCGCGGTGCCGCACGCATGTCGTTGATGGCTGATCGCTCCCTCCCCTCCCCGGAAGAGCGGCCTTCAGGGCTGACCCGTCAGGCCTGAAGGCCGTTGCCTTTGGCCTGCGGCGATTCGGCCGGCGCCGGTTGCGCCGCGGCATTGGGAAACAGCTGCGCGCGGACCTTGCCCTCGATGGCGGCGGCCGTCTGCGGCTGCGCTTCCAGAAACGACTTGGCGTTCTCCCTCCCCTGGCCGATGCGCTCCCCGTCGTAGGAATACCAGGTGCCGCTCTTTTCCACGATGTTCTGCTGGACCGCCGCCTCCAGAAGGCTGCCGGAAGCCGACAGCCCGGTGCCGAACATGAGCTCCAGCTCGGCGCGGCGGAACGGCGGCGCCACCTTGTTCTTGACCACCTTGATGCGCACGCGGTTGCCGATCGCGTTCTCTCCGGTACGCTGGATCGTTTCGATCTTGCGGACTTCCAGGCGCACCGACGAGTAGAACTTCAGCGCGTTGCCGCCGGTGGTGGTCTCCGGATTGCCGAACATGACGCCGATCTTCATGCGGATCTGGTTGATAAAAACCAGGCAGGTACCGGACTTGGAGATCGTGGCGGTGAGCTTGCGCAGCGCTTGGCTCATCAGCCGCGCCTGCAGCCCCATGTGGGAATCGCCCATCTCCCCTTCGATCTCGGCCCGTGGCGTGAGCGCGGCGACCGAGTCGACGACCACGATGTCGACCGCGCCCGAGCGGATCAGGGACTCCACGATCTCCAGTGCCTGTTCTCCGTTGTCGGGCTGCGACACCCAGAGCTCATCGGTGTCGACGCCCAGACCCTTGGCGTAGACCGGGTCCAGGGCGTGCTCGGCGTCGATGAATGCCGCGATTCCGCCGGTGCGCTGCGCCTCCGCGATCGCGTGCAGTGCGAGCGTCGTCTTGCCGGAGGATTCGGGCCCGAAGATCTCCACGATGCGTCCTTTCGGGTAGCCACCGATGCCCAGCGCGGCGTCCAGCAGGATGGAGCCGGAGTGGATCGCCTGCTGATCGCGCTGCACGCTGCTGTCCCCCAACCGCATCAGCGATCCCTTGCCGAACTGCTTCTCGATCTGCAGGCGGGCGGCGTCGAGCGCCTGGCGGCGTTCCGCCTGCACGGTGTCGCGGGCTCCGTTGCCGGCCGGATGGGCCGTGCGTACGGCGTCGGAACGGTTGGCCATGTGTACTACTCCTTCCCAGGGTCTGAGCCCGGTTCGAAACCGGACCTCTCGCAGACAGATACGTACCCTGCCGCGTCAGCGCTTCTATTCGGATGGATGGAACGGCGTCGACAATCCGCCAGTGTGATCCTCCCAGTATCGCCCGGGAGTCTAACGGCGCCGCGCCGCGGCGGTCAATGCGCACCGCCCTCAGAACGTCCGCTTCGAGTCCAGCAGGATGGTCACGGGGCCTTCGTTGCAGGATTCCACCTGCATCGAGGCGCGAAAGACGCCGGTGTGCACCGGCAGCCCGGCGGCTCGCAGCAGCTTCACCAGCAGCTCGTACAGCTCGTTCGCACGTTCCGGGGCCTCCGCCCGCGTGAACGACGGGCGGCGTCCGCGGCGGGCGTCGCCGGCCAGCGTGAATTGCGATACGACCGTGACAGCGCCGCCGGCCTCTGCCACCGAACGGTTCATCTTGCCTTCCTCGTCGACGAATATGCGCAGCCCTGCCGCCTTGTCGGCGATGTAGGCGGCATCGCTCTCGCCGTCGCCGCGCTCGACGCCGACGTAGATCAGCAGGCCGGGCCCCTGGTGACACGGGGCTTCGCCCGCCGGGCGGACCGTGCAGCGTGAGACGCGCTGGACGACGGCTCTCATGGTCCCGCCGCCGTGGCGTCGCGGTCCAGCACGTCGCCCTTTTCGATCGCTGGAGTGCGCGCCGCGAGCCTGGCGCGGATCGCGCGAATCTCCTCGGCCGGCAGCGGCGCGCGCCAGATGGCCGAGCCGATGACGGCGATGTCGACGCCTGCGGCGGCGGCCAAACAGACATTGCCGCGGTGCAGACCGCCGTCCGTCGAGATCAGGAACTCATGCTCTGCCCGATCCCGCTGTGCCGAGAGCTCTCGCACTTTGTCGAGACACGACGGTATGAGCTGCTGGCCGCCCGCTCCGGGGTGGACCGTCATCACCAGTGCCAAGTCGATCACGTCCAGCAGCGACTCCAGGGCGTCCGCGGGCGTCGGTGGCGAGATCGCGATCCCGGCTCGAGCCCCGGCGTTCCGGATCGCCCTCAGAACCATCCGCGCGTCGTCGCCGGCCTCGCAGCAGGCTTCCAGGTGCACGGTGATCAGATCGGCGCCCGCGGCGGCGAAGCGGTCGACGTGTCGCGCCGGCTCCCGCACCATCAGGTGCACGTCGAACGGCAGCGCCGAGCGGGGACGCAGATCCGCGACCAGCTTGGCGCCGAAGGTGATTTCGCCGACGAAGCTCCCGTCCATGACGTCGAGGTGGACCAGGTCGGCGGGTGCCCGGTCCACGGTCGCAAGCGCGCGCGCCAGATCACCGAAGTCGGTCGACAACAGCGACGGGGCCACCTGCACCGGGGGACGCGGTCCGGACTGGATCATGACGGCATCGTAACGTCGCTCGCGAGAGCGTGCCCAGCGCGGGTGCGAGGGTTTGACGAGGCGACAGCCCTCGGCGCATACTTTCAAGTATCCGGATGGCCGAGCGGCAACTCAGTTTCACGGCCAACGAAGTAGCACATCTGGTCAACCGCGCGGACGCATGCTTGCGTGAAGGTGCCTTCTCGACGGCGATCCGCGTGTTGGAGCGGGCCCTGCGCTTGGATGCGGAGCTCACCAGCGTCGCGTCGGCGCTGAAGTGTGCGACCTTCTGGCAGGATCGCGAGGCGCGTCTGGCTACCATCACCGACCCGTACGAGCGGGCCGAGTATCTGGAGCAGCAGTGGGAACTCTTTCAGCCGTTCGCCGGTCGCCTGGAGGAGGTGTCGGAACGCACCTTGTTCGACATCAGGCGGTACGTGATGTCCGCGTGCCTGCGTGGCTATCGCAACCTGCTGGATCTCCACCCGGAGTTGGAAGACGCCGATCTGCTGCTGCGCATCGGTCGCAGCTACAAGGGGCTGGGAGACTACGGGAGCGCCATCGAACACCTGGAGCTCGCCAGCCGGAAGCAGCGTCACTCTCCGGCGATCCTGGCCGAGTTGGCCGACTGCTACGGACTGATCAATGAAGATCGTTTTTCGCGCGTACTGTTCCGAGAGGCATTCTTCATCGGCGCTGAGGCGATCCAACTCGACCAGCTCGAGTCGCCGGTGATGCGGCGACTGATCGTGGCGACGGAGCAGGCCGGCAGGCAGCCGGCGGAGATCGCTTCTTGGCTGCCGGTATACGCCACGTTGCACGGCGTTTTCTCTGTGAAGCGCGAGCTCAAGCCCCTGGAGCTGGGACGCCTCAAGCAGATGATCTACACGATGGAGCGAGACGTGGAGGGTGGCAACGCACCGCCGCAGACCACCCCTCGCCTGCTCAACCACTATTTCTGGCTTATCGATCACCATGTCGTTACCGGCGAGGAGCGGCCTCGTATCGACGAGGTGTTGGCGAAAATCCGCGATCTGGACCGTCAGATTCACGACGAGTACGTTCGCTAACGGGACGAAGAGACACCCTTCGATGGGAAACCAATGCCGGCGCCAGAGAGACGCGTCGAAACCGAGGTCATCATGACACCTACCGTGACGGATACACCGACAGAGACGACCGCCGAAACCGCTGACAGCAGCTTGACCGCCAAGGTCACGGAGCTGCTCCATCAGGAAAAATGGACCCGCGCGGCGCTGAACAGCTATGTCACGTCCAACTTCGTCGAGTTGGATGAGGTGCTGGCGGCCGCCAGGGAGGAGAAGCGCGAAGCGGAACTGCTGGAGCTCTGCGAAGACCATCTGCGCAGCAACCGTAACAGCATCATCGCCCTGTACCTGTCCGGCATTGTGTCGATCATCCGGCGGCTGGTCGACGACTCGAATCTGGTCCTGCTGGTAAATATATTCACCGACAATCACAAGTGGAACATCGTCGAGTATCTATGCAACCGCATCCTGGAGTTCGGTGAGAACCGGTTCGCGCTGCGGACGCTCGCCGAGAGTTACGGCAACAAGAACGAGGAGGCATCCAAGCTTCAGGTCTATGAGCGGTTGATCCGCGTGGACTACGAAGAGGCGGATTTCGTCAAGGTGCTGGCCCGGAACCGCGAACAGGCCGGCGACATTCCCGGCGCGATCAACTACTACCGCAAGGCGCTGCACCGCTACATCAACAAACGGAACTACGCCAACATCAAGGAGGTCTGGGACAGGCTGATCGAGCACCAGCCGGATGACATCGAGTTCTACCTGCAGCTGGAGCGCAAGGTCGCCCGCACGGTCAGCGAGGAACGGGCGGTGGCGTTGCTCGAATCTCTGTACCCGCACTACTACGAGAACGGGGACTGGGACACCACGATCGAGATCCTCAAGCGCATTCTGCGATACGAGCCGAAGAACTCGGAGGCGCGGGCCCAGATCTCGGAGGCATATACTGAGAAGCACGCCGGTCACAGCCACCTCGAGGAGTACCTGCGCATCTCCAACCTGACGAAGTCGTGGCGCAATGCCCAGGAGGCGATCGCGGACTTCGAGAAGCACATCGCCTTCGACGCGGGCAATTTCGTCTTTCACCGGAGCTGGGGCATCGGGCGAATCTCCGCGATCGACGACGACGAGATCACGATAGACTTTCCGAACAAGCGCAACCACGTCATGTCGTTGAAGATGGCGGTCAGTGCACTGAAGATACTGGCCAAGGACCACTTCTGGGTTCAGAAGGCGACCACCTCTCGCGGCAAGCTGCGCGCCGGCGTCAAGGACGATCCGGTGGCTACCCTGCGGACCATCATCAGGAGCTTCGGCAACCAGGCGGACATGAAGCGCATCAAGATGGAACTGGTGCCGCTCATCCTGACCGCCTCGGAATGGTCCAAGTGGAGCACTGCGGCGCGGCGCATCCTGAAGACCGATCCGTCGTTCGGCAGCCACGAGGAGAAGCTCGATACCTACGTGGTACGCGATACGCCGATCTCCTACGAAGAGAAGACCTTCAACAAGTTCACGGCAGAAAAGTCGTTCTTCGGACGCGTAGCGATCCTCCAGGACTACCTGCACAACGCCAGCCCCGACTCGGAGTACTTCAGCGAGATGTTTTCCTACTTCAACGGGTTCCTGAAGACGTACACGGTGGTCAACGATCAGGTGATAGCGAGCTTCCTGCTGGTGCAGCAGATCGGCAAGAAGCATCCCTATCTCGCCACCGATGTCGACCTGGAGTTCGGGGACCTGTTCGCCCACGTCGACGATCTGGAGGAACTCTTCCTGGCGCTGGACAACAACGAGCTGCGCAAGGGTTTTCTCGCGCACGTGCGCGAGGAGGTGGCCGACTGGCCGGCGGTGTATTCCCGGTTCTTCTATCTGCAACCGAGCCGGCTGCTGGTGGACGCACTCATCCAGAACAAGGAGTTCGACTCGCTGGAACGGATCGCTGCCAGGGTGTCCGAGAGCTACCGCGACCTGCGCGAGCCGTTTGTGTGGTTGCTGCGCAACTGTGAAGACGAAGCGTGGTTTACCAGCGTGGCCACCAGGCAGGAGAAGTGCCTGGCTGCTCTGATCCACCTGCTGGACCTCACCTATCGCGATATCGAGAACCGGCGCGACGTTTCGGTCAGCCGCCGCCTCAACAAGCAGATCCACGACTACCTGTTCAAGGCCGGCAATCTGCTCAGGTTCACGCTCCTGGCCGACCTGGAGACGATCACCCGTATCTACTCGATGGTCGCCGACATCGAGCACCTGGATCCGTCGATCAAAATTCGCCTGAAGGAAAAGGTCGCCGATCGGTTTCCCGAGTTCGAGTCGGTGGGCGAACCGCTGGCCGTCGAGCGCACGCGTGCGGGACTGCTGGTCACGCGGAGCGGCTATGAAGCCAAGCAGCGCGATCTTCGGCATCTGATCGAGGTGGAGATACCGCTCAACTCAAAGGAGATCGGTTTGGCGATGCAGAAAGGCGATCTTCGCGAGAACGCGGAATACAAGGCGGCTTTGGAAAAGCAGGAACTGCTGAAGAGCGCCGCCTCACGGCTGCAGGAAGAGTTGCAGGAGGCACGGATCTTCGACCATAACCAGATCGACGCTCAGACGGTGTCATTCGGCACCACGGTGCGTCTGACCAACGTCACCACCGGCGACCACGAGCAGTTCACCATCCTTGGCCCATGGGAGTCGGATCCGGCCAGAAACGTGATCTCGTATCTTTCGCCGCTTGGCGCCGAGCTGTGGAACCACCGCCGGGACGACGTTCTGCAATTCACGATCAACGAGAAGCCGTTCCACTATCGAGTGGAGAGCATCGAACAGGCCGAGTCCCTGCGGTAGGTAGCACTCCCCTCAGGGCTTGGTCGGTTTCCCGCGACGTCGGGTGGTGAGCTGACGTACGAACGGCAGACCGACGAGCTGGTACATCGCGATCGTCACCACCGCGGTGGCGGCGATCGCCGCTACCAACAGCGCGACGTCCCCCAAGTCGGCGGATGCCTCCGCAGGGGTCGGCAGCTGCGAGGAGGCGAGCCACATGATGGCGCCTGCGGGCACCGCTCCTGCCGATACCTGCAGCGCTCCCTTCCACAACGTCGCCCATGCCACGAGCCGAGACGGCAGAGCCAGCAGCAGCGCCCCGGCGGTGAACGCCGCGGTGTTGGCAAGCGCGAGCCCTGTCACTCCAAGAGGCGTCTCCTTCCACCACAGCGACAGCAGGACGTCGATGATGCCGACCACGATCGAGGCACGCAGCGCTCGACCGGGATCGTCCATCGCGTAGCAGAGTCTCTGAAGAAACGTGAACACGCCGACGCTCGGCAGGCCGAGGGCAAAGGCGCGCAGCACGGCGGCGGTCAGCTCGGTCGCCTCGGCATCGAAGCGTCTGCGCTGGAGCGCCGCGTGGACGATCGAGTCGCCCAGCAGGAAGTACGCGATCGCCGCCGGCACGAGGAGCGCCGCGAGCGTCACCACCCCGTCCGTGGCGGTGCGACGCAGATCCGTGTTCCGATGGTCGGCGGCCATCTCGGCCAGTCTCGGAAACGCAGCGGTAACCACCGACACCGACAACACGCCCAACGGGAGCTGGAAGAAGACCACGGCGTAGCCGATCGCACTGGCGCTGCCGTCGTCGAGGCCGCTTGCCAGCCGGAACGACACCTGCTGCATGACCGCGAACACCAGCGCGGACGCTACCGCCGGCCCCCAGCCGCGGATGATCCGGCGCATCCGGTCGTCGAACCGCAGGCGCGGCACCAGGCTGAAACCGCGGCGCAGAAAGCTCGGGACCTGGAACAGGAATTGCAGCACGCCGCCGGCAATCACTCCGGCGGCCGCCGCATGGATACCCCATGCCGGCGCCAGCACCAGTACGGAGCCGATCACGCCGACCGAGAACAGCACCGGCGCAAGCGCTGGCACCACGAACACGTTGCGTGCGTGCAATCCCCCCATGAGCACGGCGGCGGCGCCCGCCAGTGAGGCGTAGGGGACCATCGCGCGGAAGAGCCCGACAGCGCTCGCCATCTTCTCCGGTTCGGGAAAGGCGACCAGGATCCGGCTGATCGGAGTGGCGGCGAGCATGGCGATCCCGATCAGCGGTACGGTGACCGCGAGTTGCAGTCCGAACGCCGATCGCGTCAACTCGACCTGAGCCTGCGGGTCGCGGTCACGGGCCAGTGCCGGGACCAGCGCGGCGGAGAACGCGCCCTCGGCCAGCAGGCGGCGCAGGCTGTTGGGGACCTGGAACATGACGTGGAAGACATCGGCGGGGCCGCCGGCGCCGAACGCGGCGGCAAACACCGCTGCGCGAGCGAAGCCGAGCAGACGGCTGGCCGCGGTGCAGACCATGAGCACGGCCGCCGTCCGCTCAGTCTTGCCGCCACCGTCCGCTGCGGCTGTCGCCCCCTTCCTCACGAGCGCGTGTCGTCGATCGACCGATCCAGGTATCGCTTGAGGAAGCCGCTCTTGAATGCAGCGAATCGGCCGGCGGCGATCGCCTGTCGCGCCGCCTCCATCAGGCCGGCCATGAACGCGAGGTTGTGGTAGGTCGTGAGCACCGCGGCCATGATCTCACGCGCCTTGAACAGGTGGCGGATGTAGGCACGGCTGTGCGCCGCGCACACCGCGCACGCGCACTCTGCGTCGAGCGGCTCGTCACGCAGGGATGCGCTCCCGGAGCGCAGCGACAGGGTGCCTGAGCGCGTGAGCGCCTGCGCGTTGCGAGCGATCCGTGTCGGGTAGACCGAGTCGAACAGATCGACGCCGTGCGCGACGCCACACAGGATCAGATCGGGGCTGCCGACCCCCATCAGGTAGCGGGGGCGTTCGGGATCAAGCAGCGGCACCGTGTGCGCGACAGTCGCCTCGAACCGGTCAGGTGGCTCGCCCAGCGACACGCCGCCGATCGCCGTCCCCGGCAGGGCGAGCTCCTGGATCTGCTCGGCCGACCGGGCGCGCAGGTCGGGAAAGTGACCGCCCTGCACGATCCCCCACAGCTCCTGCGTGTGGGAGGCGTCGGTGTGCCGCCACCGGTCCGCCGCCCGCGCCGCCCAGCGTGAGGTGGTCTGCGAAGCCTGCTCCGCGTCCGATCGGTCGACGTCGGGCGCTGCGCAGACGTCCAGCGGCATGATGACGTCGCTGCCGAGGGCGATCTGGACGTCGACCACAGATTCCGGGGTCAACCGGTGTCGCGAGCCGTCCAGGTGCGACCGAAAGGACACGCCGTCCTCGTCCATTTTCCGCAGGGGCGCCAGCGAGAAGATCTGAAACCCGCCGGAGTCGGTCAGCAGGTTGCCGGTCCACGCCATGAAGCGGTGCAGTCCGCCATGGCGGCCCACAGCGTCGGCGCCGGGACGCAGGTACAGGTGGTACGAGTTGGCCAGGATCATCCGATAGCCCAGGTCGGTGAGATCGCGTGGCCACACCGCCTTCACCGACGCGTTGGTGCCCACCGGCATGAAGGCGGGGGTGTCCACCGTGCCGTGCGGCAGGGCCAAGGTGGCGGCGCGGGCCGGCGCGCGCGGGTCGCGGGCGTTGACGCGGAAGCTCACGTACGCGCCCGTTGCAGCAGGGCAGCGCCCAGAAGCAGGAACACGATCGCCGACAGGGAAGCGCCGAGCAGCGGCGATATCACATCGCTCTTTGCGAGGATGTGGGCCACCATCTGCAGTACGAAATACCCTACCGAACCGCCCAGGGCGATCAGCATGCTGGCGAGCAGCACGTTCCGCCGCAGCAGGCCGCCGACCGCCGCCGCGATCACCGAAACGACCAGCGGCGTGACGGCGAACCCCGCCTTGGCGTACACGTCGGTTTGCGCGGACCGGTACGGACGTCCTCCACTGCGCAGGGTCCGCACCCACGCCAACCCTTCGCGCATGGTCATGTCATCCACCTCCCGCGACTCTTCGCGGAAGATGTCGGGGCCGCCGATGCGATGGTCCTCCAGTTCGGCGAAGCCTTCCTGGATCAGCCGCTCTCCGGTGGTGTTCCACCGGTAGTGCCGCACGTCGTAGAGCATCCATCGGTCGTCCATCCACTCGGCTCGCTCTGCATCGGTGCGGCTGGCGAGCCTGCCGTCGTCCGTAAGCTCGACGACGATCAGTCCCCGCAGCGTGCGCTCGCGGTCGTTGTAGTAGTCGGCACGGTAGACGCGGCGGCCGGTGGCATCCATCACCGTGACGTCCGAGTTGTTGAGCGACACCGGCTGATCGACCGCTTCCCGGTACCGTTCGTTGTAGGCGCGCAGCGCGGGCGTGCCGACGCGCTCGTCGAACAGCAGCAGCGCCGGGCATGCGATCAACCCGACGAGCAGCAGCGGGCTCACGAAGCTGCGCAGCCCGACGCCGGTGCCCAGGACGGCGATCAGTTCGTTGCGGGCCTGGATCGTACCGAGCGTGTAGGTGATTGCGAACAGCAGCGCGATCGGTACGGCATAGCGGACGGCCGTGGGCGCATACAGTCCGGCGATGCCGACAATCTGGCCGAAGTTCACTCCGTGCGCGGCGAAGCTCTGCACCTTGGGCTGCAGGTCGACGAGCAGCAGGATCAGCACGAAGAATGCCGTGGCCACCGTGAATACCGGAAGAAACGCGCGCATCAGCATGCGCTGCAGGATGCTCATCGGGAGCGGATCACCGCAGTGATGACACTCGCGGCCGCCAGCACCAGGGCGTTCGGGAGCCATATCGGCACCGCCGGTGCAATGCCCGCCCGCCACGCGCTGGTCTCTCCGAAGATCAGCAGCGTCCAGAAGAGAAAACAGACGCAGATGCCGGCCACGAAGCCGAACGTCCGCCCGGAGCGTCTTGCCAGCAGGCCGCCGGGTAGCGCCAGGATCACGAACGCCACACCTGCCAGCGGAATCGCGAACTTCTTGTGGAATTCCATCCGATACGTATGCAGATCGCGCTCGGAGGCGGAGCGCCGCGCAGCCCGTTCGAAGCGGGTGGCGATGGTGGCGAGCCGATGGCGCTCATCTTCGAGGCGTGCCGGGGTCGCCCGCGCGGTGTGCTCCGCTGCTGAGACCTCCGCGAGCAGGCGGTACCGCTCGGCCGCCTGTTCCTCGGCCTGCCGGGCCCCATCGGTCAGCAATCGTTGCCGCATCCCCTGGATCTCGCGCCAGAGGTCCACCGAGCTCATTTCGCGTGGACCGGCGGCGCTCAGGAACGGGCTGACGTCGCGGAGCAGGATGTTGTATTCCATGGAGTCGGCCCGCAGGTACTCGTGCCGTCCATCTTCATCGTCCGCTACGTGGGCGAACACGTCCTGCAGGTTCAGTGAGATCACGCCGTCCTGGTCGGAACTCTCGGCTAGGGAGGCTCTGGAGGCGGTGATGAGCCGCGTGTCGCCCGCGGCCGTCCGGTCCAGGATCAGAGGGGTGTCGATGGTGTTGCCTTCGATGGAGCCGGTCACGATCGCCATCCCCTCGTAGCGCTTGACGGTGAATGGCTCGAGCTCGACTGAAGGGTTGGTGGCGGCGATGCGCCGGTAGATTCTGTTGAACTCGATGTTGCTTGCCGGCACCAGCAGATCGTTGGAGATGAACAACAGCGCCGCCAGCGTGACGCCGGCGGCGCTCAGCGGCAGGAACAGGCGCCACAGGGGAATCCCCGCCGCCATCACGGCGATGATCTCGTTGTCGGCCGAGAGCCGGCTGACCGCCATGAGCGCCCCGAGCAGCGTCCCGAACGGCACCGAGAAGGAGACGATCAGTGGCATGGAGAACAGCATCAGACGCGCCACCTCCCCGATCGGCACCTGATTCGCGAAGATGTCTTCCGCCGTGAGCAGCAGCACATTGGCGACGAACACGAAGAAGAAGAAACAGAAGGCGACCAGAAACGCGTACAGGAACTCGCGCGCCACGTAGCGCGACATCACTCCCAACACCGGTCGTCTCCCTGCCGCGTGCGCGGCAGATCCCACTGCCCCCTAGTTGGAAGCCGCACCCGCGGCGTACTGCAGGGAGTCGGCCAGCACGGCTACGCCGCTGCCCAGGGTCCCGAAGTACGTGTACGGCCCGGCGTGAGCCACGGAGCTGATCTCCATGGATATCAGCCCGCTGTCCAGATCGAACGTCGTCCACCTGTCGTCGTCCAGGGAATACTGGTACGCACCGCCGCCGAAGGTGCCGATCAGGACCGCGTCCGGCGAGGGAGCGGTGGCCAGGACGAAGTCGTCGCCCAGCGTCCCGGATGCCTTGGAGTAGCGGGTAACGTCATCGGTCACGGGGTCCCACCGGTACAGCCCGTTGCCGTAGGTGCCGATCCAGAGCTTCCCGGACCCATCGAGCGCCAGCGACCACACGTTCTTCACACCGACCGACCACAGGGTGTCGACGCGCCGTATCCGCTCGGTTTCCAGATCCATCACCGCAACGCCACGATCCTGGGTCCCGATGTACAGGGTGGTGCCGTTGCGCAGCAGCGCCTGCACGAACGGGCCGAGCAGGTCGTTGTCCGGGACCCGTTCCCACTCCCCGTCCGGGTCGTCGGCCAGCCAGAGCCCGCGGCCCAGGGTGCCGGCCGCGATGCGGCCGTCGATTCCTGCCAGGGACACGACGCCGATAGGCGTCCGGCTGGTGCCCGGCGTGCCAAAGTGGTCGATCCTCCATAGCCTGCTGGTGGCCTTGGAGTACACCGAGAGGCCTTCCGCGGTGCCGAGCCACACCCAGTTGCCGTCCACTTCGATCGCTCGAATGGTGTCGGACAACTCGCCTCCGGTGGTGCCGCTGGTGAACCGGCGGGCGATGCCGGTGCTCTGCGAATACCGCGCCGCACCCCCGTTGGAGGTGCCGATCCACACATCGTCGGCATCCACGGTGATTGCCCGGATGTTGGCGTCCGGCAGCCCCAGTTCGCGGGGGGTGATCGTACGCCAGAGCACGTCCTGCACGAGGCGGTCGTAGGTCCGCCGCTGAGCGGGCTCCAATGCCTCGGGTTCGGCGATCTGCAGCGTCAGGTATGCGGCCGCCGACAGCTCCTGCAGTTCGTACAGCGCCAGCTCGGCGGCCTGGAGCCGCACCTGATCGAGCCGGAGCTGTGGGATCTCCGTCGGGGGTAGCCGCAGGGCTGCCTGCAACTCTCCCAGAGCCTGCGCGAGAAGGCGGTCCCGTCTGGCCAACTCGGCTGCCGTCACGGAGATCTCGAATTGGATCGCGTCGGTGGTTTGCGGGTGGGACCGTGCCGTATCCAAGAAGAACCGGGCGCGAAACGGCTCGCTGACCAATGCCGCCTGGGCGGCCAACAGCAACGCTTCCGGCAGCTGCCGGCTGTTGGGAGCCCGCATGCGCATGGTCCGCACCACTCCCAGAGCATCCGCATAGTCACCCCTCGCGAACGCGGCCCTGGCCTCTGCTAGCGCGGCTCCGGGGTCAGGGGTCTGAGCGGCCGCGGAGCAGGCGGCCAGCAGCGCGATCCCGATCAGCGTGGTGCGGAACGCGGGCCTCGGCAGGGGCGGCTCAGACAGCCGACCGCGGGTCGACATCATGGTCAATTGGGTCACCCCCGTACGCTACCAGTGTGAGGGCGTCGGTGTCCGCGATCAGGTCGGCCAAGGCTTCCAGTTCCCCCGGACAGATGCTGTCGATGTGCGCGTCCATCTCCTCGAAGCTCAGTATCCGGCCAAACGTTTGACGCTGGTATACCATCCGCCGCATGCGGGCTTCCATATCCTCACGGGCGAAGACCAGGCCGCCGCGCAGGTGGCTCGCCGCCTCGTCCACTTCCTCGTTGCCTGGCGGGCGCTCGCGGAGCCCCCGCACCTCGGCGAGCAGTGCTTCGGTGAGCTCTTCTCGTGCCTCGGGCACGCAGTTGGCGAACACCGACCACAGCCACGCATCGCTGTGATGCGTTCGGAACGACCCGATCGAGTAGCAAAGCCCGCGCTCTTCTCTCAGGCTCTGGAACAGCCGCGAGCTCATCGACTCGCCGGCGAGCGTGCTGAGCAGTGTCAGCGCATAGTAGCTCCGCGTGGTCCGCTCCACGGGAAGCGGCCTACCTCCGTACAGGTAGGTCTGATGGCAGGCGTCCCGTTCCCGCCAGACGCCTGCGTGGTGGATGGGCCGGCATCGTGGCTCCGGATCTCCCGCCCCGGTGCCGGACCAGGCGTCCTCGTTGCGCTGCAGCGTCTCCTCGATCACGTCGATCACCTCTTGTACGGGGATCCGACCCGCGATCGAGATGACCAGCCGAGAAGGATGGAACCGCTCGTGGTAGAAGCTGAGAAGCTCGCCGTGGTCGATCCTCGCTACCTCTTGAACCTCGCCCGCGATGCGCCGTGACAGCGCGTGGGTACCCCACAGGTGCTCCACGTAGGCCTGATAGGCGCGCTCATCGGGCGAGTCCTCAGCCGCCTGTATCTCATTGATGACGACCTGACGTTCTTTGGTAAGTTCGTCGGGGTCGAGCGTGGCAGCGGTTGCCAAGTCCGCCAGCACCTCCGCCGCGGCAGGAGCCGCCGCACCGGGCACGCTGCAGTAAAGGCAGGTCGCCTCGCGGTCCGTGAAGGCGTTGATCGCACCGCCGACGCGATCAATGTCGCGGGCAATCCGTGCGGCCGATCGACTCCTGGTCCCCTTGAAGACCATGTGCTCCAGGAGATGGCTGCAGCCGCGCTCATGAGCCCGCTCGTCACGGGACCCGTGGGCGTACCAGAAGCCCAGCGCCGCCGTGCCGGTCTGCTCGACCGGCTCGACCAGAAGCGTGGCCCCCAGGCCCAACTCAAACTGTTGAATCAATCCGAGCGCTGCTCGTCGTCGGGTCTGCCGCCGCGACGCGGACCACCCGACGTGTTTCTCGACCGTGGCGGACGACTGTCTCGACCGTCTCTGCGCTCGGGGCCGAACCGTTCCCGGCGTCCCGGTCCCGGCCGCCGGTCGCCGCCGACGCGGTCACGCAGCGGATCGCCGACCGGCCGCGATCCCGGAGCGCCGGCGGAGTCCTCCACGTCGGGGCCGACGGCATCCAGAGTGGCCAGATTCAGGCGTCCCATGCGGTCGATCTCGATGAGCTTGACCTGCACTTCGTCTCCTACCTTGACCACGTCTTCCACTTGGCCGACGTGGTCGGCGGTCAGCCGGGAGATGTGGCAGAGCCCCTCTTTGCCCGGGAGGATTTCCATGAACGCGCCGAAGTCCATGATGCGGACGACGCGCGCCGAGTAGGTCTTGCCCACCTCCGGCTCCTCTACCGCCTGTTCCACCAGGCGTTGGGCGCGTTCCGCCCCTTCCTTGCGGCGGCAGTAGATAGTAACCACTCCGTCGTCCTCGATGTTCACATCGGCGCCGCTGCTCTCGGTGATCGAACGGATGTTGGAGCCTCCCGTGCCGATCACCGCTCCAATCTTGTCGACGTCGACGCGCATGGTGATGATCTTGGGCGCAAAGTCGGACACCGCACCGCGGGGGCGGTCCATGGTCTGCCGCATGATCTCGAGGATCTGCAGGCGGCCGACGCGTGCCTTGTCGAGCGCTTCGCGCAAGAGCTCCGAGCTGACTCCGGCGATTTTGATGTCCATCTGAAACGCCGTGATGCCCTGCTCGGTGCCGGCCACCTTGAAGTCCATGTCGCCCAAGTGGTCTTCCTCTCCCAGGATATCGGACAGGACCACGAAGCGGTCACCGTCGGAGATCAGCCCCATCGCGATGCCGGCGACCGACCGCGCGATCGGCACGCCGGCGCTGAGCAGACTCAGCGTGCCGCCGCACACGGACGCCATGGATGACGAGCCGTTGCTTTCAAGGGTCTCGGAAACCACCCGCACCGTGTAGGGAAACTCCTCCTTGCTGGGGATGACCCGCTCCAGGGCGCGCTCGGCCAGATGGCCGTGGCCGATCTCGCGGCGACCGGTGCCGAGCCGGCCGGTCTCCCCGACCGAGAACGGCGGGAAGTTGTAGTGCAGCATGAAGCGTTTCTTGCGGTCGACGTCGGTCTCGAGCGCGTCCAGGATGCGCAACTCGTCGTTGGCGGTGCCGAGCGTGGTCACCGCCAGCGCCTGCGTTTCCCCCCGCGTGAACAGCGCCGCGCCGTGCGCCCGAGGCAGCACGTCGACTTCGCAGGCGATGTCGCGGATGTCGTCCGGCGATCGGCCGTCGGTGCGCACACGATGATCCAGGATCGACGCGCGCACCACGTCGGTTTCGATCTTTTCGAGAAGCGCCTCGATCTGTTCCGTGTCCGCATCGGTGATACGGTCACCGAAGTGCTCGAAAGTGTCCTGCTTGACTTGGCGGATCGCCGCGTAACGCGCCTCCTTGCCCTTGACGAAGCAGGCATCCGCCATTTTCGGGCGGACCCACGCGCTGATCTCCGCCTCCGCCTCCGGGACCTGCGCCGCGGGCAGCGGCAGCTTGGGACGGCCGCCCATCTCGGCCAGCCGGAGCTGTGCGTCGCATATCTCGACGATTACCTCATGCGCCCGTTCGATGCAGGAGATCATCGTCTCCTCGTCGGCTTCCGCGCCCCCGCCTTCGACCATCGTGATGCCGTCTCTGGTGCCCGCGACCACGATGTCGAGCTGACTGGCCTCGATCTGGTCATGAGTAGGGTTGACCACGACGGTGCCGTCGAGAACCGCTATTCGGACCCCGGCGACCGGTCCCTCAAAGGGCACGTCGGAGACGGTAACGGCCGCGGATGCCGCCACGATCGCCAACACGTCCGGGGGGTTGACCTGGTCCGCCGAGAGCACGGTGGGAACCACCTGGATGTCACGGCTGAACGACTTATGAAAGAGCGGCCGCAGGGGACGATCGATCAGGCGGCATACTAGGATCTCACGATCCCTGGGCCTGGCTTCGCGCCGGAATATCGACCCCGGGATCTTCCCCGAGGCGTATGCCTTTTCGTTGTACTCCACCTGCAGGGGGACGTAGTCGAGCCCCTCGACCTCCTTGGCGGAGCAGCAGACGGTCGCCAGGACGGCGGAGCCTGCATATTGTGCGTAGACCGCGCCGTTGGCCTGCTTGGCCATGCGACCGGTCTGCAGAGTCAGCGTTTCTTCCCCGACTCTCAATTCTACGGTATGTGTCATGTTACTTCCTTGCGCCGCGGCTCCCCGCGACGCCGTGCCGCGCGCTGCTACTTTCTCAGGTTCAGCTTCTCGAGCAGGTTCCGGTAAGTCGCTACGTCTGTGCGGCTGAGATAACCCATGAGCCGACGCCGCTGCCCGACCATCTTGTGGAGGCCGTGACGCGAGGCCTGGTCCTTCGGGTGTGTTTTGAAGTGTTCGGTGAGCTGGGTGATCCGGCGAGTGAGCATCGCTACCTGAACCGATGAAGCTCCGGTATCGGTATCACTGGCACCGAACCCGGTTACGAGATCTGCTTTTTCCTCTTTGGTCAATCCCATCCTGTTCCTCTATCGTGGCTGTTCCTTCTGCAATTCTCGTCGTGCGAAACGGATGCCGATCGCCGCATCAATCGTCCCTCTTACGATCACCCGGTCCGAGTCCACCGTGATGCGCGCGGCCGAGCTACCGGATGATCCGCAGGCGAAGCCGGAATATCGGCCTGGTCCGGGCAGGAGCTGCGTCAATGACGAGGCCGGAAACACCGAGCTGTCGTCCGTGCGTCCAGGCGTGACGTGCTTGACATCCAGCTCATAGTCCTGCCCGAGCAGCGACCGTACCATAGCCATGTCACCCCTGTCGATCGCCTGCCGTATGCCGCTGCTGCTCACCTTCGCACCGTCGTTCCCTTGCCCAACAGCCATCTCCGTCTGATGACGGACCAACTCCACCGCCTCCATGTCCACTCCGTGTCCATGGAGCAACCGGCGGAGTTCCCTGGTGTCGGTGTCGCGATGTCGTCCACACCGAAAGTCCTGTCCGACCACGACACCGCGAACGGCAACGCGTCGAAGCAGCTGGCTGACGAACTCTTCACCAGTAAGCTTACTGAAGCTGTGGGAAAAGTCAACGACGATCAGATACCGGACACCCATCTGGTCCAGATACCGTTCCTTCTGTCGTCGTGACAGGATCAGGCGGTCGCTGGTTCCGAACAGCACCGAGCTGGGCAGCGGGTCGAAGCTCAGCACCGCCGGCGCTCCTCCCTCCTGCGCGATCACTCGCTCGAGCAGTGTTCGATGGCCGCGGTGGAGGCCGTCGAACACGCCGATGGTGACCACGACATCACGGTCGAGCGGTCGGTCGGCCAGCGTCCGCCAATCGAGGACGGTCACGTGATGCACTCCGTCATGGTCCGGTCGCGTTCATTCTGAGGGCAGGTCGCGATCATGATCCGTGCGATCGGCCAGAACGCAACGATAGCGGTACCGGTGACCCGAGTGGTCGTGGCCGACGAGTGCGCCGGCTGGCTCGAGGATGGCTAGCAACTCGTGGCCGCTGATCAGCGCACAGGGCCGCTCGCCGGACGGCTCTCGCAGCAGGAACGCGCGTTCCACCGGATGCCCATCGCGGATGCGGAGTGCTCCCTCGGGGGTCACACGCTGGAGCTCCAGACCCGTGATGCGGTGCAGGAACTCCAGCGGCGGGATGACATCGTCGGCGCCTACGGTGTCGACCGGCGTGGCATCGTCCACCGTGAAGTCTCCTATCGACAGACGCTGCAACTCGGTGAGGTAACCGCAGCTGCCGGCCGCCGCCGCCAGATCGCGGGCCAGCGAACGCACGTAGGTGCCCTTGCCGCAGAGCACCTCGATCGCCACCCTCGGCAGATCCATGGAGACGATGCGCAAGCTGTCGACGTAAACCTCGCGGGCAGCCGGCTGTACGGGGGCGCCGCGACGCGCACGCCGTGATGCGCGCTCGCCGTCGACATGCACCGCGCTGTACGCGGGCGGGACCTGGCGTATGCGGCCGACGAATCCAGGCAGCGCAGCGTGCAGGGCCTGTGGTGACGGCAGCGGTCGTCGCAGCTCCACCGGGCCCTCCGGATCCAGCGTGGTCGTCTGTTCGCCGAGATGAATGGTGGCGCGGTAGCGTTTGGGCAGGTCGGTGATGAGCCAGCCGATACGGGTCAGACGACCGACGAGTGCGATCAGGAGACCGGAGGCGAAGCGGTCGAGGGTGCCGGTATGGCCAACCCGGCGCGTTCCGAGCGCGCGCTTCAGCTGGCCGAGAGCTGCGAACGAAGTTATGCCTGACGGCTTGTGCAAGAGCACCATTCCGGCCTCTCTTGCAAACGTCGCGCGCACGAATGGGGCGTCAGGAAAGGCTGCGAATCTTCTGCAGCACTCGAAAACTGTCCGCCACCGACGAGTCCGCCAGGAACCGCAGCTTGGGCGTCTCCCGCAGACGGATCCGGCGAGCCATCTCGGCCTGCAGATAGCCTGCTGCGTGATTGAGCGCCTCCGTGGCGGGTCCGGTCACCTGCTTCTCGCCATGATGCGAGACAAACACCGTGGCGTGCTTGAGGTCGCGGGAAACCTTCACGCGGGTCAGATTCAGCAGGGGGTCGATGCGCGGGTCCGCCAGCTTCCCGCCGACGATCATCTCGCCCAACACTTCACGCAACAGTCGGCCGACTTTCTCGGCCCGCTCGTTCGCCATCGTCTCTTCGGTTCCCCTGCTCCACCGTGCCGCGACTCCGCCCGCTTCAGAGCTTCTTCGCGACCTCTTTCGTCTCGAATGCTTCGATGCTGTCGCCCTGCTTGAGATCGTTGAAATTCTCGACGCGGATGCCGCACTCGAACCCGGCCTCCACCTCGTTCACGTCCTCCTTGAAGCGCCGCAGAGTCATGAGCCTGCCTTCGTACACCTGTGTCCCGTCTCGGACGATGTGCACCATCCCGTTACGACGCACGTGCCCGGAGGTCACGTGGCATCCGGCGATGGTGCCGAGGCGGGAGACGCGGAACAGCTCGCGCACCTCGGCGACGCCTACCGACTCGGTGACCACCTCCGGGGCAAGCATCCCTTCCATGGCGTCGCGGATCTCTTCCAAGGCTTCGTAGATCAGGTCGTAGCGTCGGATCTCGACCTTTTCCTGGTCCGCCAGCTCCTGCGCCCTGGGCGTCGGTCGGATATGGAAGCCGATGATCAGGGCGTTGGAGGCGGACGCGAGCATCACGTCGTTCTCATTGATGGCACCAGCGGAGGCATGGATGACGGTGAGCTTGATGTCCTTGGTGGAAAGGCGTTCCAGTGCGGAGACCAGCGCCTCTACCGAGCCGTCCACGTCGCCCTTGGCAACCACCTTGAGCTCCTGTATCTGCCCTTCCTTGATGGTATCGTACAGGTTGTCCAGGGTGATCTGGCTGATCGAACCAGCCTCCTTTACCTTGCGCAGCTCCTGCCGCTTGGCACCCACGCTGCGAGCGGTTCGTTCATCGACGGTCACCTGAAACGGGTCGCCGGCAGAGGGCAACCCGGAGAAGCCCAGGATCTCGACCGGTAGAGACGGCGTCGCCTCCGGTACCGGGTGGCCGAGGTCGTCGAACATCGCCCGAACCTTGCCGGGGAACACGCCGGCGATGAATGGATCGCCACTACGGAGGGTGCCGCGTTCGATGAGCACCGTGCCGACCGTGCCGCGTCCCAAGTCGACTTTGGATTCGATCACGCGTCCTTCCGCGCGGATGTCATAGGGTGCACGGAGTTCCAGCAGATCAGCCTGCAGCAGGATCGCCTCCAGCAACTCTTCGATTCCCGCCTTGGCAAGCGCCGACACCTCCCGATACAGGGTATCTCCTCCCCACGCCTCGGGCACCAGGTCGTGGTCGGAGAGTTGCTGCTTGATCCGGTCGGGATTGGCGTCCTCCAGATCGCACTTGTTGATCGCGACAATGATCGGCACCTCAGCTTCGCGTGCGTGCGAGATCGCCTCTACCGTCTGCGGCATCACGCCATCGTCGGCGGCGACCACCAGAACGACGATGTCGGTAACCTGGGCGCCGCGCGCACGCATGTTGGTGAAAGCTTCATGACCGGGCGTGTCCAGAAACACGATACGGCCCTGATCGATGGAACCCTGTTCGATGGAAACCGCGTACGCGCCGATGTGCTGGGTGATGCTGCCATGCTCCTGATCGGCGACTTTCGCCTCGCGGATGGAGTCCATCAACGTGGTCTTGCCGTGGTCGACATGGCCCATGATGGTCACGATCGGCGGCCGTGGACTGTCGTCGGCCTCTTCGGACTTCTGCGATTCGATCACCGTCTCGTGATAGAGCGACACGATGTTGACCGTGCAGTTGTACTGCTCCGCGATCACCGCAGCGGTGTCGGAGTCGATCTGCTGGTTGATGGTGACCATGCTGCCCATCTCCATCAGTTTGGAGATGAGGCTGGAGGCCTTCAGGTTCATCTTGCGCGCCAACTCCGAAATGGTGACGTGCTCCATGATGTCGATCTGGCTTGGGACCGCCGCCGCCTCTTCTTCGCGGCGACGCTGCTGGACCAACTTCTCCGCGTGCTCCTCGAACCGCTCGCGCGAGTACTGACCGCGCCTGCGTGGCTTGCTCCTCGATCGGCTGGGGCCTCTTCCGGGTGCCGGTGGAGGCCCGGAGCCGCCGCCCGGGCCTTGCTGCGGCCGTCCGGGTCCACGCCCCGGCTGCGGGGGACGGAAGTTGAGCGGCCGATCCGGAGTGGGTCCCGCGGGAACTCCCCGTTGCCCGGGCGGTCGGAGGCCCGGTGGGGTGCGCAGTCCCTGCCCGGGCCGCAAGCCCCGCGGCGGGCGAAACCCGGCGGGTGGTGACGGTCGATCCGGCCGCAGCGTCACGGGTCTCGGGTCGCGTTTGGGAAGCTGGAACGGTTGATGCATCGGGTCGATCCGCGGGCCAGCTTGAGCCGGGGCCGAGGCCGAGGCCTGGGCCTCGGCCTCGGCCGGCTCCGGCGTTGAGGCCGCTTCCGGCTTCCGGGTCTTCGGCGGCGGCACCGGCATCTCCACGGGCCGCCTGCGGATCACGACCTTACGCTTCACGGGGGGCCGTGCCGGCTGCTCTCCGTCGCCGCCGGCTTGCGGCTCGGGACGTTTCTTGATGAGGGTGACCTTCGGCTTGGGCTTGCTCTGCATTTCGTCTTCCGGGGTTCGCTTCCCGGTCTTTTCCGTCTTCTCCGCCATCTCTGATGCCCCGCCCTTACGCGCCGTCTTCCGACGGTTCCTCGATGATCTCTACGCTTTCTTCAAGCAGCTGTCGTATGCCGGCCACATCGTCGGCGGTGAGGCCGGGCACGTTGGAGAGCTCGGTTTCCGACATCGACATGAGATTCTCGGCCTCATGGATTCCCGCGGTCGCCAGGGCATCAGTGACCCGCTGCTGGAGCCCGAGCTCCGACACGGCGGTAATCTCTTCGATCTCTTCGATCTCTTCGATCTCTTCGATCTCTTCGATCTCTTCGATCTGCTCCGCGACCGTGTCTTCTTCGGCGAGCTCGGCGTAGGTGACGGCCGCCCGTTCGGCGCCGTCCGGAGGAGCTTCCGCGACCGCGTCTTCTTCGACGATCTCCACGGTCTCATCGAGGAGGTTGCGGATCGTCGAGATGTCTTCGGACGTGAGACCGCGAGTGGCCACAAGCTGATCATCCGACATCTCGACGAGGTCCTCGATGCGTTCTATCCCCTGTTCGGCCAAGGCGGCCGCGATCCGTTCCGGCACACCCGGCAGCTCGGAAATACGCGCGATCTCCTGTGCTTCGTCCTCCGAGAACAACGCTGCCGCTTGCCGTTTCTTGTCTCCGTCCAGGTTCATTTCCGCGACCTGCGCCCGAGTCTTGACGTCGATGTTCCAGTCCACCAAACGGTTCGCGAGCCGAACGTTCAGTCCCTGTCGGCCGATGGCGAGCGAGAACTGCGCATCCTGTACGACTGCCAAGGCGTGCCGTGTCGCGTCGTCTACGATGATCACTTCCTCGATCTCGGCCGGTTGCAGCGCATTCCTGATGAACGCGGACGGATCGGGATCGTACTGGAGCACGTCGATCTTCTCGCCTTCCAGCTCCCGCACGACCGCCTGGATACGCGCCCCGCGCATGCCCACGCAGGCCCCGACCGGGTCCACGTCGTCGCGCGTGGAGTACACGGCCATCTTGGTTCGGTATCCGGGTTCGCGTACCATCTTGTAGATCTCGATCGTGCCGTCGTAGATCTCCGGCACCTCGAGCTCGAAGATCTTGCGCACGAATTGCGTATGCGTTCGCGACAGGATGATCTGCAGTCCGGTCGGCGTCTTCTCGACCTCGTAGATGAGAGCGCGGATGCGATCATTCGGCCGATACACCTCGCGGGGGCTCTGGTACTTGCGCGGCATGATGCCTTCCGTCTTGCCCAGATCGACGAAGATGGCGCCGTTTCGCTCCCGTTGGTGATAGCCGATGATCATCTCACCGACCTTGTCCTCGTACTCCGAGTACAGCGTATCCTTCTGGATTTCACGCAGCGTCTGACGAGCCCGCTGCTTGGCGCTCTGGATGGAAACGCGGTCGAAGTCGCGGGGGTTGATCTCGATCAGCAGTTCGTCGCCGATTTCCGCCTGATCGTTGTAGCCGAGCGCGTCGTCAAGCCCGATCTCCGTAACAGGGTCGTCGATCACCGCGACGATGCGCTTCTGCGCATAGATGGTCACATCGGTGGCGTCGTCGTTGAAGCGGATGACGGCATTCTCCGCGGTGCCGAATCGGCGCTTGTAGGCGGCGAGCAGCAGGTCCTCGACCGTCTTGACGATAAGATCCTCCGAGATGCCGCGGTCCTGCACCAGTTGCCGGATCGCCAAGGCCATCTCACTGGACATCGGTTCCGTCCCCGTCGCTGTTCCGCTCAATCATGTCGTCGCTCAACCGTCCCTTCCTGATCCGTGGTAGCTCGATCTGCCGCTCTTCCGCGCCGGTGTCGAGCGTTACTATACCGTCTCTGGACGCCACGATGACGCCCCGCAGCCAGCCGTCATCCACGAGAACCTCTGCCGTGCGCCCCCGAAAGATCGAGTACTCGTGGGGTGCCTTGATCTTGCGCGCGGTTCCCGGCGTACTCACCTCCAACCGGGCATCTTCCGCGCCCGGCACGAGCGCCAGCCGATACCGTATGGCCCGCGCCAGCTGTGCGCAGTCGTTCGCCGTCATGCCGTCGGACCGGTAGACCACCAGCCGTATCAAGCTGCGCCGCGCAAGGCGTGCGGCGTCCAGCTCCACCAATTCGAAGCCGAACGATCGCACCGTGGGCACCGCCTCCGCACGCACCTGGTCGGCGAAGCCGCGGCCGGCCACCCCGTCGTCTTGCCGCATGGCGGGGTCGTCTTGCCGCATGGCGGGCTCCGCAACGGACGGCGACAGGACGGCGTGCGCTTCGCCGCCACTCCCTGCTTCGTGCTGACCGTCGCCTGTCACATCACCTCCCCGGTGCAACCGAACCCGAGACCCCAAACCCACGTGACCGCCCCAGGCACAAAAAAGGAGTCGAACCCCTCGACTCCCACCGATACAATCCTGCCAGGATCACCGTGCGGCACGGATTACCAGCGCAGAACCAAGGTAGAGCAGATCTATCCGGTCGGTCAAGGCGCGGTGCGCGGCCCCGCAGGCCCGACCGCGGAACGCGCCGTGCCGTGCGGGCTCATCCCAACGCCACGGTCACCACCCGGGTCTCGCGCACCCCGCTTCGTGACAGCACCTGAGCGCATTCGTGTGCGGTCGCGCCCGTGGTGAACACGTCGTCCAGCAGCACCACCCGGGCAGGCAGCGGCGCTCGGGTGATCAGACGGATGCGGCCGGCGACGTTGCGCGCGCGTGCATCGTAGTCCAGCCGCTTCTGTGGTGGTCCTGGGCTGCGCCGCAGCGCCGGGCGGACCGCGCATCCGGTGTGGCGGCGCAGTCTGCGGGCGAGCAGCCCTACCTGATCGAATCCGGTCGGCGTGCGCTGCAGAAGGCCGCGCGGCCGGGCCGGCACCGGGACGACACAGCTTTCGCCGTCCACGAGTTCCGCATCGGCAAGCGCGCGGGCGAACAGGTCGGCCAGCCGCGTACGCGCCCTGAACTTGTAGTGATACAGCAGTCGTTTGGCGGTGCCCGTGTAGGCCACCAGCGACGTGTTGCCGTTGAATGCGTAGTCCCGATTGCGGCATCGGGTGCACCGGTCGATTTCCGAAATGAGCGGACGGCTGCAGATGCGGCATCGTCGTCCGTCGATCATCTCCAGCCGAGACCGGCAGCAGGCGCAGACAGGACCATGGCAATCGTTTACCGACTCGAGCGCCGCTCCACAGGCGAGGCAGCGCTCGCCGAGTGCGTGAGCGATGAGCGTCCGCAACACCGTGTGCTTCACCGGACCCGCTCCTGCCACTCGTGCAGCAGGTTGAGCGCGTCGATGGGACGCAGGATGCCGGTGTCCAGACGGAGGAGCTCGTCCAGGATGGAGGCGCCCCGTACCGGCTGGCGGTCATCGAACAGGCGGGGTTGCTCCGGGACGCGAGCCTGTTCCTGTGCCGAGGGCGGTTGAGCGTGATCGGCTCCGCGAGCGGCGTCGAGGTAGCGGGCGGCCTGATCGCTGACGCTGCGGGGAATCCCCGCCATGCGCGCGACGTGGATGCCGTGCGAGCGGTCGGCGGGGCCGTCGACGACCGTCTTCAGGAACACGATGTCGCCGTCGCGCTCCATGACGGCCATGGACCGGTTGGCGAGCTGGGGATGTTCGAGGGCCGTCAATTCACGAAAGTGGGTCGCGAACAGGGTCTTGGCGCGCACCGAATGCAGCAGATGCTCCAGCACCGCGCGTGCGATAGCCAGTCCGTCGTCGCTGCCCGTGCCTCGGCCGATCTCATCCATGATCACCAGGCTGGTCGGACGTGCCAGGCGCAGGATACGCGCCGTTTCGGCCATCTCAACCAGGAACGTCGACTCCCCGCGGGAGATGTTGTCGCTGGCCCCGACGCGACAGTAGACCGCGTCAATGGGGCCCAGGCGCGCCTGCTCGGCCGGCACGAACGAGCCGACGTGGCTCATGATCGCGATCAGCGCCGTCTGCCGAAGGTAGGTGGATTTGCCGGCCATATTGGGACCGGTCAGCAGCAGCACGCGCTCCGCCACTCCCAACTCAATGCCGTTCGGGATGAAGGCGCCGCGCGGTAACGCGGTCTCCACCACCGGATGCCGGCCGCCGCGAATGTCCATGACGTCCTCCTCAACGAACGTGGGACGGGTGAAGCCCAGCTCGGTGGCAGCGGAGGCGAGCGACTGCACCAGATCGGCTTCCGCGACCGCCGACGCGAGTCTCAGCAGAGCGGCGGACCGCTCGGACACGCCTTGGCGCAGGGCGATCAGCTGGGCGCGTTCGAGCTCCTCCCGGTCCGCCTGCGCGCGGCTGATGCGGGCATCCAGGTCCATGAGCCGTTCGGTGGTAAATCGCTCGCTGTTGGCCAGACCCTGCCTGCGGATGAAGTGAGCGGGCACGCGTTCCAGGTTGGGTTTGGTGATATCAAAGAAATAGCCGAGGACACGGTTGTGCTTCAGCCGCAGTGACGAGATGCCCGTCTCCGCGCGCATCTCGCGCGTATAGCGCTCGAGGTCTCGTTCGGCCGCCTCGGTGTCGGCCTGCAGGAGGTCCAGGTCTGCGGAGTGTCCGACTCTGAACGCCGGTCCGTCGGCCAGCTCTGAAAGGGCGTCCCGCAGGGCGGCCAGCAACGGAGTCAGGTTGCCGTCCTGGGATCGGAGCGCCTCGGCCAACGGCGGGACGGCGTCCTCCAGCAGTTCCGCGACCGTCGTTGCGCACTCCAGACAGGTGCGTATCGCCAGCAGCTCGCGCACCTCGGAGCGCCCTAGCGAGCAGCGGGCCGTCAATCTTTCCAGGTCGCGAAAGCCGTCCAGTTCCGCGCGCACGCGGGAGAGAAGCGTCTGGTCGCGGAATAGTCCTTCGACGTTGTCGAGCCGCTGCTCGATCGCATCCCGATCGCGCAGCGGTGCCAGAATCGACCGCCGCAGCAGGCGTGCGCCTACCGACGTGCGCGTGCGGTCCAGAGTCGCAAGCAGGGTGTGCTCGCGACCCCCGTCGCGGAGATTGGCGGTCAGCTCCAGGTTGCGTTGGGTGGGTTCGTCGATGCGGAGATTGGCGTCGACCGCCTCCACGACCAGGTCGGTCAGATGCGGCGTGTCGTGCAGAGCATGCCGCTGGATGAATCCGACCAGAGCGCCGGCGGCGCGCACCTCAGTAGCGGTCCGGTCGAGCCCGAACGAGCGCAGGTCGATCACCCCGAACTGGCGACAGAGCAGTTCGTGGTTGCTGTCCAGGTCGAAGTGCCAATCCGGGTAGCGGTTGAGCACCAGGTCCGGCCGCTCCGCCAGCACCCGCTCGGCCGGCGCCCCTGGATCGAGCAGGCTCTCCTGCACGATCAGCTCGCGCGGTGCCAGGCGCTGCATGTGGTCGCGCAGCCACAGCTCGGTCTGGTCGGTGGGCAGCCGGGTGGCGCGCAGCTCCCCGGTCGACAGATCCGCCCAGGCAAGCGCCAATGCCGCGCCGCCGTCGGCCAGCGCCGCCAGGTAATTGTTGCTGGCGTGGTCGAGCAGGCGCTCGTCCACGATCGTTCCCGGCGTGACCACCTCGACGACGCGCCGCTCGGTGAGACCGCCCGTGGGAAGTCCTACCTGTTCGCAGATCGCCACCTTGCGGCCGGCTCGCAGCAGCTTCGCCAGATAGGTCTGCGCTGCGTGATGCGGCACCCCGCACATCGGCACGCCATTGCGCTTGGTCAGAGCGATGTCGAGGATCGGCGCTGCCTGTTCGGCGTCCTCGGCGAACATCTCGTAGAAGTCGCCGAGCCGAAAGAAAAGGATCGCCCCCGGCTGCGACGCCTTCAGACGAAGGTACTGCCCCATCATGGGGGTCCGCTCGCTCATCCGCTCACCCGTGGCGGTGCTCCAGGTAGTCCTGCAGGATCAACGCCGCCGCAACGCGGTCTACCCGGCCCGGATCTCTCCTGCGGCCCCTATGACGGCGGCGTCCGACCGCTTCCGTCGCCTCGCGGCTGGTGAACTGCTCGTCCCAGGTGCAGGCCGGGATGCCCGCGGCCGCCAGCGACGCGGCGATGCGCTGCGCCCGTATACCCAACTGCGTCGACGTCCCGTCGGTGCGGACCGGATGCCCGATCACGACCAGGCGCGCGCCGTGCTCGGTACAGGTGCGGCGCAGTTCTTCGACGAGCGCAGCCTCGGTCGTGAACGACAGAACCGTGAATGGTGAAGCGATGACCCCGGCAGGGTCCGAAAGAGCCAGACCGATGCGGCGCGTGCCGAGATCGACACCCAGGAGCCGTCCGCCGGGGCCGGCGTCAGTCCTAACGACGGGCCGCTTGACGGTCAAGCTCAGCGATGACCTCGTCCGTGAGGTCTATGTCCGGATCCCAGTACAGCAGGTCCGCGTTGCGCCGGATGATCAGCGCGAAGCCCTGGGTCTCGGCGACGTACTCGAGTGCGTCGTTCAGCGCACCTATGAATCGATCCGACGTCTTCAAGTCGTCGTACTCGCGCTGCAGTTGGTCGTTCATGACGCGCACGAACTGCGAAAGATGCCGGCGCATATCGAAGATCCGCTGTTCGAGCTGCAACACCAGAGGACGGTTCTGGTCCTGCCGCGCCTCGACCAGCGCCTGCTCAAGGTTCACGATCTCTTCCTCGATCGCATCACGCTCGGCGATGACCTCCGCACGTCTTGCCTCGTAGGCACGCAACGCCTCCGATTCGAGGAAGCGGGAGCGCGCGACGAAGTCGAGATCCACGACGCCCATGCGGGTGAGCTGCTCCTGAGCGATCCCGCTCACCGGCACCACGAGCAGTGCCGCTGCCAGAGCGGGCACCCGGCAGAGCAACCACTTACCTGTTGCGCTCGTTCTCATCCTGGTCCGCTGCCGCGAACGAGGCGGCGCCCGGCTTGTCGGCAATCCGAGAGACTCCTAGAACGTGTCGCCGCCGAGCCCCAGGACCAGGTTCAGACCGCCCAAGGGGCCCGCGTTCTGGCTGCCGGGGGGATCTCCGAGTCTGCCGTTCTGGAACGCGAACGGCTTGGCGAGGTAGAGGCGCAGCGGGAGTTGCGGCACGGCGAAGCGCAGACCGAAGCCGGCGCTGAAGTGAACGTCGTCCAAAGAGGTGGCGCCGATCGCGCCACGATCGGTCCAGAGCACGGCGGCGTCGAGGAACAGCACGCCCCAGAGGATCTGCGGATCGATGGGCACGCGCAGCTCCACCTTGTTGTCCCACAGCGCTTCGCCGTCGAGCACCGGTTCCCAGCCCCGTCCCACGCTGGTGCCGTCGATGATCAGCAGGTCTTCCTGGCCAAGCACCTGGTCCCAGCACAGGCCGGGATTCCCGTTGACCGCCCCGCAGTTGCGGAGCTGAGGCAGGATCATCGAGAAACCGGTGTGGCCGGCGAGCACCACCTGCAGGTCGAAAACGTCGGACAGCGGCAGGTCCAGCACCGTGGCGAAGGCTTCCGCCTGGCTGTCCAGCACGATGAAGTGCCGGTCGCCGGACAGCGGGCCGCCGGTCAGCGTGACCCGCTGGCTCAGGAGGGTGCCGTCGGTCGGGTTGAGGAAGAAGTCGCGCCGGTCCCAGGCCACGCCCGTCCACAGGCTGTTGACCACGCTCCACCGCTCGAACTGGTCGCGGATCGTCTTGTCGAAGGGCCGGTTGACCTGCGGATCGTAGACCAGGAACTCGAGGCTCGAGCCGAGCCCGCCACGTACGATCACGCGGCCCAAGAGCGTGTCGAACCGGTAGCCGCTCGAAACCTCCGCCGAGATCGCGAACGTGTCGTACTGCATCGTGTACTGGTCGGGGATCGGCGCGCCGGGACTGAAGTCGTCCTTGGAGACAAAGGGATCCGGCACGGCATGTTCGGCCTCTTCATCCGTGAACACCGGATGGAGCACATCCTGCGGGACGCCCCGGACCACGGAGTGCGAACCGCCCAGCGTGACGCCGGCCGACCACGGCTGGCCAAGGAGCCACGGCTCGCGGAAGCCCATCGACACCGCCTGCCGGAGTTGGGAGGCCGACAGATCCACGCTGATCGTCTGGCCCAATCCGGCGAAGTTCCGCTCGGACCAGCGTACGAAGCCCGACAGCGGAAAGTCGCCTCCCGAGAAGGTGGCTCCGAAGCCGATGTCCGCGGTGGTGGTCTCCTCTATCGCGATGTTGACGTCCATCAGGCCCGGCGCGCTTCCCGGCTGCGTATCCGGCTCGACCGAGGTGAAGTACTGCAGATTGTAGAGGTTCTGCAGGCCGCGGATGATCTCGGTACGATTGAACACGTCGCCGACCTCAAAGGGCAACTCACGGCGTAGCACGTGCTCCTGCGTCTTCACGTTGCCGGTGATGCGGATGTTCCCGATGTGCGCTCCATCGCGCTCGGTGATCGTCACGCGGACGAGCATCGTCCCCTGCTCGTCGTCGCGGATCAGTTCCTGCTCGAAGCCGTTGAAGATATAGCCGTTCTCCTGATACAGGTCCCAAACCCGCGCATAGTCGGCGTCAACGGTGACGAGGTTGATCGAGCGATCCGGGCGATGGCGAACCAGTGCCTGCAGCTCCTCGTCCGTGAACACCGTGTTGCCCACGAACTCCGTGCCCCCGTACTGGAAGGTCCGCCCTTCGGACAGATACAGCGTCAGGCTGAGCAGATCCTGCTGGCCCTCGGCGGCGTGCTCGATGGCGCGCTCCACACGGTCGATGGAGGCGTCTACGTACCCGTTGCTCCGGTAGTAGGAGATCAGGCTCTCGAGATCGCTCTGAAAGGCGTTCTCCGAGAACAGGCCGCGCTGCAGCAGCGCCCGTTGCCTGGTCTGCATCTGGCTGCGCAGCGTGCCGGCCGACGCGAACTGATTGCCCACGAAGTCGATCGAGACCACGGTGGTGCGGATGCCCTCGGTGATCGCGATGCGAACGGTGACGCGATTGGCCGCCGTGTCGGGGACGACCGTGGCGTCCACCCGCGCGCTGCCGAAGCCGTCTGCCTCGTACAGGTTGCGGATCGCATCCAGGTCCTCTTCAAGCCCGCGGGAGTTCAGGATCGCGTCCGGCTCCGATATCATGACGTTGCGGATCTGGCTTTCCCGGATCCGGCGCTCGCCCTCGATGACGACCTCGTCGATCGTCGGGCGCTCCTGCACCGACCAGCGCACGATCACCGTGGATCGTTCGTCGTCGCCCTCGTCGGCATCGGCTTCCAGGCTTTCGAACAGTTCCGACGCGTACAGCGCATCCAGCATCTCGTAGAACAGTTCCTGCTCGTAAGGCTGGTCCAGATACGGGTCCACGATCGGTCGAAGCTCGCTCTCTTCGACCGTGTCCAGACCGGCGAACTCCACCGCCCTGATCGGCTTGCCGTAATACCATGGGTCTGCCTGCTGCCCGTCAGCCTGTTGCGCGGTGCCGGGGACGGCGGCGAGCAGCAGGGCCATGGCCGGCAAGGCGCCGAAGATGCCCGCAGGCGTCAAACGGAGGATGCGCATCAGTAGTCGAAGCGCCATGACAGCGACACTGCGTTGGCGGTCTGAAACGGATCGATGAGGGATGGCAAGAGAGACCACTCCAACAGAAAGAATGGCGTCGCCCATTCAAGGCTCAGCTCCAGATCGGTACGCAGTTCGGGAACGGGCGACACGGTGTCCGATTCTACCCGCACCAGCGCCTCGAGGAACAGGTCATCGCTCAGGTACTTGCCGACGACGATTTCCGTGTTGTCGAGCACATCGAGCCGGGAGACCCCAAGCGGGGTGCGCAGCAGGTTCTCCACCAGATCCGAGCGTATGCTGAACAGGTCGAGTCCCAACGACTCGCGCAAGGCCCGCTCCATGGGACGGACCATCCCGAACTGGCTCACCATGCCGCCAGCCATCACGAGCAGGTCGACATCCTCGCCTGCCGTGCCGTTGCCGAACGGCGCGCCGAGCATGGCGCGCAACTCCGGCACCGGTCGCGGCGGGTCGGAGCTGAGCCGTATGATCTCGGGCCCGAGCATGCTCAAGGGAGACTCCGCGTCGAGGTAGATGCGTACTGTTTCATCGTCCGGCGTGCGCTCGCGCGTCTCGGCGCGAACGGTCACCATCGGGTCGAAGCGTCCCTCGTCCTCGGCGAACGATACGAGCCCGTCGCGGAGATAGAAGGTCCGGTTGATGAAGAACAGGTCGCCACGGAGGACTTCCACGTCTCCGACGACCGAATAGCCACCGGTAAAGCCGTCGTAGCGGATTGCGACCGTCTGACCGGCGTCGAATATCGTGTGCAGGATCGGCAAATCCTCCGATGGCCAAGTCAGCTCGACGCCGCGACCGGTGGTGGCTTCCATGTCGACGATCAGCGGTTCCCAGGCGGGAGGCGACCCGCGACCGGTTCTGTCGATGACGATCTGGGCCGCGTCCGCTTCGACCGCTCCTTCAATGTACGTGCCTTCCTGATCGCCGCTGATCCGCAGTCGGCCGCGGGCGATGCCGCCGACGAAGATCGGCCCGAACCGGTAGTCGACCGGGACTCCGTCCGCGGTCGCCGTCTGCACGCTGAAGTCATAGGCGATCGGCGCCCACTGCCCGAACTGAACGGTCCCGTTCACTTCCAGCGGAGCGATACCGCTCTCGGGCCGCGTGCGCCCCAGGGTCAGTTCTTTCCCTTCGGCGACCACCGGGAACGCGAGCGGTCCGACACGCGGCGCAATCAGCGGCGACTCGACGATCACCCCCGTGGCATGCACTACGCCGTCTATGTCGGGATCTCTGATCGGACCGTGGATGAGGACAGTTCCCGTCGCGGAGCCGGCCAGGACCGACACGGCCGAGGTGTGTATCAGGTCGTTGATCAGGGTCAGGTCCAACGCCGTGATCGACAGCTCCGCGGTCAGTTCGGTACCGGTCAGGGTCCCCGATGCGGTGCCCTGCAGCGGCAGCGGCGCGGACACGACGACGTCGAAGCTCCCGTCGGGCGACAGCTTGCCCGACAGCCCGTCGAGAGGCCCGCCGGCGAACGCCAGCCCACCGTCCTGCCAGCGGACGGTGGCGTCCCAGGGAGGCTTGCTCAGGTCGCCGACGGTGACTCCCGTAGCCGCCACGGTCAACGTGGCTTCCACCGGCAGCGATCGCTCGAAGCCGGGGTCGGGGGGGAAGGACGCGGTTCCGGTCACCGCGAGGTGCAGCGACACCGGTTGCCCGAGGTACTCCCCTTCGTACCGGCCGCCCAGCGCGACCGTACCGGTGCTCGTGTCGATGTGTCCGGCCACGCCACGAATCCGGTGATCCCGGAAGTCGAGCGCCAGTTCGTCGACCGTGACGCGCTGGCCGTCATAGGTGCTCGCGAGGGCCAGCGTTAGGTGGTCCACGTTCAGCGGCACGTAGGAAGTCAACTCGGCGCTGATCACCGGTTGCGCCATCGACCCGGTCACGCGGACTCGACCGGAGGCGGTAGCGGAGATCGGCAACGTCACGAGTCGATTCAGCGGCAGGCCCCGCACGTCGACGTCGAGGTCCAGCCGGTCGGGAGTGATCGCGATCGTGGCGTCGTACCGCTCCTGTCCGGTCTCCAGCAGCAACTCACCACTGGCATGGAGTCCGTCTCGAGTGGTCACCTTCAGGACCCCGTTGCCGGAGAGGTTCAGCTCGTCGTTCGCGAAGCGAAGGAGGCTAGCCGTGAGCATCTCACCGGCGTAGTCGAACTCGAGCTCCAGCCGGTTCGGGATTTTCCCTATCGGCAGGTCGCGCACGACGAGGCGCGAATCGGACAGCTCCACACCGGCGGCAGCCAGATCGAGATCCGCGCCGGGACCGAAGCCGTCCAGCAGCATCCGCGGGCGAAGCACCGTGCCGGCGAACGCGGCGTCAACCGTAACATGCTCGCCCATCGCGGCAATCGGATACGCCTCCGCGCTCAAGCGAAATGGCATGACGGTCCCATCCTCGGCTCCCGTGATGAGAGGCAGGATGTCGGCCGGCCGCAGTGCCTCGCCGGGCCACATCTCGACCACCAGGTCGTACGGCCCGTGCACGGTAAGCCCGTCGCCCGCTTCCAGGCGTATAGTGCCGGGCACCTCCTCGCCGTTCAGATCGACCCTCCCGACGAACGACAGCCGTTCGGCGTCCACCTCTGCGCTGCCGACGGCGCGGGTCGAGTCGTCGATCACCAGGTCCAGATCGGCAACTCGCAGCGACTGCCGCGACGCCACCGCGCTGAAACGGGCACTCATGGGACCGTCCACCTGGACCACTGATGCCGAAGTGATGTCGAACGCAAGCAGGTCCGGCCCGACGGCACCGTCCAACTGCGCGCTTACGACCAGGCCGTCGGCCAGATCGGCCGTCTGCCGATCGCGCTGATCCGGTGACTGTAGCAGTCGATACAGGACGCCCGCGCTCGTGTCTTCGACGTGGATGCGACCGGCGAACGCTGGTCGTGTACCCAGGGTGACCGATCCGGTCACCTCCGTCCGTCCGCCTTGCGATTGCGGCAGGGCTCCGGTCAGCTCGACCTGCAACGACGGTGTCATGGAGCCGGCGCCGTCTTCCGTGGGGCGCCCGGTCACCGCGATGAGTCCAGTCACGCCGGACGCGGTCACGTCGCCGAACTCCAGCACGCCGTCACGCAGCATCAGCCGCGACGCCTGCAGTTCGCCTTGTACCTCTGCGCTCGCGTAAATCGGGCGTCCGTCCAGGTTGAGGTCCGCCACCGTCAGCCGTCCGCTGGCGAACCCGGTGGCGATGTCGATCGTTCCGTCGAACTCGGCGGCGCCGTCGGCCGTGCGCAGGGCAAGGGGTGTTACCGTTGCGGTGGTGGCGTCGCCCTGCACGGTGAGCTCCACGTCCACGGGACCGTCCAGCAGCTCGGTGAAGGATCCGAGCGAGGCGACAAAGTCGATCGTGGCGTCGTAGCTGACCGCTTCAGCAGAGCCGGTGCTGGCGACGAAGGTGGCTGTGCCGCTCAGGGTCGTATCGAACCAGGGGAGCAGATGCTCCAGGGGACCGGAGGGGCGAAACAGATCCACCGGGCGCAGCCCTTCGGCCTGCAGGTCGAATCGGAGCATCCCCGGGTCCGGTTCGATCATGAGCGAGAGCGCCGACCGAGTCTGGTCCTCCCACGTCGTCAAGCGGATCGCTTTGCCGTCCCACACGGCCTGAATGTCGCGAGCTGCCAGCGTGCCAAGTGTGGATTCCACGTCGGCGACCTGCACCACCGCCTGCACGCCGGTTTGCCCTGGCCCCACGCTGCCGTCCACGCGAACACGGGTCCGGAGCTCCGTTGCATGCCCGGCCACGTTGGCCAGGACTGCGCTGAGAAGTGCTCGGCCGTCCACCAAGCGGACGCCGGGGCCGTCGGGTTGCCTGTCCGGCTCCAGCCGCACGGAGAGCTCTTCCAACTCCACGCGGTCGGAACCGACGGTGACGGTGACCCGCGCGTCGGAGATGACCAGCGGCCATGGCAGAACGCCGGTCTGCACTCCTCCGTCGGCGGAGGCGGCGATTCCCCCGAGCGCGGCCAGCACCGGCACCCGATCGCGGGGCAGGTGAAGGTCCGCGGCCACGCCGGTCAGCTCGACCCGGTTCACCGCGTCGACCGCGCTGCGCGTGCTGAGCAGCGTGCGCAGGGAATAATGGACCCGCATGCGCCGCACGGACAGCAGCCGTTCGCCCGCTTCGGTAAACAGCTCCAGATCGCTGACCAGCAGGGTACGTAGCGCCGAGGGGGCGACGCTGCCGTAGCGAACCTGCGCCCCCAGCCGGTCGGCAAACTGAATGGAGACCTGCTCCTGCAGGTGGTCGACCATCCGGTCCAGCCGCTCGCGGGCGTAGCTCAGGCCGGCCAGAACGGCCGCGAACAGGGCGATGAACACGGCCGCCTCGATCGCGATGATCGCCCCGCGGGAAAGGCGCCGGTGCCTGCGTGCCCTCATCACCGCCGGCGCGGGTCGAAGGTGATCGGGAAGAGAAAGGTTTCATCGGCAGCATCGCGCTTCGCGTCGAAGCGGCAGTCGCGCGCCACTGCCTTCGCGGCGATGTCGATCGACGGGGACACCGACTCGTCGTCCTCCTCGATCCGGGCATCGGTAACCAGCCCGCGCGCGTTGACCGTCACGGTCACTTTCACGACGATCGGGGTGCCTTCCCCTGCCATCCGTTCCGGGTATTTTCCGTCCTTCAGGTACCCGATGACCGGGAGGCATCTCCAGCCTCTCGTCTGCTCGCCACCTGCCTCATCACCCGGCCCCGAGGAGAGGGTGCGATTCAGCGCCGCGTCCGCCAGACCGATTGTGTCGTCCTCGGTGGGCAACGGCATGGACAGTTCCGATGTCCACAGCGGGGTAGCATCCGGCTTCGGTACGGACGGCGCCTGGTATGGCGTGCTGGTGATCAACTCGGCCGCGGCTTTGGCGGCCGCGTCCCGGGCCAGCGCGGCCAGGTCGACCTTGGGCTCGGGCGGCGGCTCTGGTTCCGGCTCAGGCTCAGGCTCGGGTTCTGGCTCTGGCTCCGGTTCTGGTTCGGGCTCCGGTTCTGGTTCGGGCTCTGGCTCGGGCTCGGGCTCGGGTTCGGGCTCTGGCTCGGGTTCGGGCTCTGGCTCTGGCTCGGGTTCGGGCTCTGGCTCGGGCTCGGGCTCGGGCTCGGGCTCGGGTTCGGGCTCTGGCTCGGGTTCGGGCTCTGGCTCTGGCTCGGGTTCGGGCTCGGGTTCGGGCTCTGGCTCGGGTTCGGGCTCTGGCTCGGGTTCGGGCTCTGGCTCGGGTTCGGGCTCTGGCTCTGGCTCGGGTTCGGGCTCGGGTTCGGGTTCGGGTTCGGGTTCGGGCTCTGGTTCGGGCTCGGGCTCGGGTTCGGGCTCTGGTTCGGCGGGCTCGGGTTCAGCGGGCTCCGGCTCCGCGGGTGCTGCGGGCTCCGGCTTCGCTTCTTCGGCCGGTTGCGGACTGCCGGTCGGCGCGCTCTCCGCCGGCGTGGCGGCGACGATCTGCACGGCGATCGCCGCTTCACGGGGCGGCATCGGCACCGACAGGCGCGACGCGATGATCAGCACGATGAGGTGCACGGCCACCGACGCGGCGAACGACGCCGGCCGGCGCAGCCCCTTCACGGCGCGGAAGCGGGGTCGGTCAACAGAGACAGCGCTCCGATTCCAGCATCTCGCACGGCCCCGAGCACGTCGACCAGGACTTGGTACGGAAGGGTAGCGTCGGCGTTCACGTACACGGCGAGTTCCGGGTCGCGCTCGTACTTCTCGCGCAGCACGTCGACCAGCTCCTCGGCGTAGAACGGCTCTTCGTCCACGTAGATCAGGCCGGCGGCGTCGATGGTGACCACGATCGCGCGGCTGCCGGAGGTGGCGTCGCCCGGTTCATCGGGAAGATCGACCGGGATCTGCGAGGTGACGGCGAACACGGCGTTGATCATGAAAAAGATGACCACCAGGAAGATGACGTCGATGAGCGCCGTCAGCGGCAGAGCGGCCGACACCCCCATGTCGCTGCCGGTCACCCGGATGGCGCGTCGATCGGTCACCGTCCGCGCTCGGGATCGGCGGCCACGGCCACCACCAGCGACTCCAGCTCGGAGGTGGTGACGTTCAGCTCCGCGATGCGCTTCTTCACGTTGTTCGCGTACAGGTGATGGAAGAACGTGGCCGGCACCGCAACGCCCAGACCGGCGGCGGTGGTGACCATCGCCTGCGAGATGCCCTGCGTCAGTCCGGCCATGTCCGCGGTGGCGACTCCCCCCATGCCGATGAAGGCGGCGATCATGCCGACCACGGTTCCCAGCAGGCCCAGGAGGGTGGCCACGTTGGCGATGCTGCCGAGCGGCGCCACGTTGTGCTCCAGGGCGGTGACGACCTCCAGCAGTGCACGCTCCAGACGCCGGTGGGCATCGCCGGCGTCCGCCGTCCCGACCTGCAGCCCGACCTGCGCCAGCGTCGCCTCCGGCGCGTTGCTCGCGCTCAGAGTCTCCTCCAGTCCCGCCGGCGTCTCCCCGCCCAGGAACCCGGTCAACGCCTGCTCGAGTTGCGGCGTCGGTCGCGACTGCAGGAAGAAGATCGCCCGCTCGATGATCAGGTAGAGTGCCGCGACCGAAAGCAGGCCGATCGGCCACAGGAACACGCCACCGCGCAAGAAAAACTCAATCACTCGTCTCCCCCATTGTTCTGAGCGTTACCGCTTTCGCGGCCTGTCTTGATGTAGTGGATGCCTAGGGCTTTCATTACCGGAACCGGCGGATCGCCGGGAATCAGGAAGAACGGAAGCCAGTCCGAGAGCGCGGACAGCTCGATGCACACCGGTTCTACGTTGATCATGGCGTCGGCAGAGGGGCGCTCGCACCCTGTCGGCGAAGGCAGAAACGGTATCGGCTTGAGCTCGACCTGCGGTACCGGTATGGCGCCGCCCGGCAGGACCGGCAGCGGCGGGACGATGATGATCGCGTCGGCGCCCGTGATGACGATGTCGGGAACACGCAACGGGTTCTCCAGGGGTACGGGCGTCTCGGCCTCCTGGGCGTACGGCGCCAGCGCCACCAGCAGCAGTGCCAGCAAGGAGACACGACGACGGCATTCGCGTAGGGTCACAGCGGTCGGTACGATCATACGATCGGTGAGATCATAGCGTGATGGACCGGAGCGGCAACCGGATCTTGTCGGGATTCGTCGCTGTCGAGGGTCTCGACGGTGCCGGCACCACGACGCAGGTGGCGCTGATCGCCGAGCGCCTGCGCGCGCTCCGGGTGAGCCACTTCCATACGCGCGAACCCACGGACGGGCCGATCGGGAAGCTCATCCGCGCGATGCTGGGTTCGCGCCGGCCGGTTTCGGGCCCGGCGTTCGCCTTGTTGTTCGCCGCCGATCGGGCCGAGCACTGTCACGGCGCAGGCGGCATTATCGAACGCCACGCCGCCGGTGAGTTGGTGATCAGCGACCGCTGCATCGCTTCCAGCCTGGCGTACCAGAGCCTGGAGGTGACGGCCGACTACATCGAGGCGGTCAACGGCACCGCTCCTCTGCCCCGGTGCGTGATATTCCTGACCATCCCCGTCGAGTTGTGCCAGGAGCGACTGGGCGCCCGAGGAGCAGGGCGGCAGCGATTCGATGGGGCCGCGACCCAGCGGCGAGTCCTGGCCGCCTATGACGCAGCGCTCGACCGGCTGCAGGCGCGAGGGGTGACGGTTCACCGGATCGACGGCTCGGGGACCAGGGAGGAGGTCTTCTCCCGGCTGTGGCCCGTGCTCGGAATCGACTGATCGCTTCGCTGTTGCGGCCGGTCGCGTATCACGGTTCACCATTGAGGACCAACGACGGAAGCGTTCGTTACAGGATCGGCCCTCACAAGATGAGCATCGCGTCCCCGTAGGAGAAAAACCGGTAACCGCGCGCTACCGCTTCCTCATAGGCGGACAACAGCCGCTCGCGGCCGGCAAGGGCGGCCACCAGGGCTACCAGCGTCGAGCCGGGCGTGTGCAGGTTGGTGAGCATCCGCGTGATCACCCGGAAGCGATGGCCCGGCCGGATGAACAGATCGGTCCGCCAGCGGCCCGGGGCCAACGTTCCGCCGTGGGCGCCCGCGTCGGCCGCTCGTGATTCGAGCGCCCGCACCACGGTCGTGCCGACCGCGATCACGTCCCGTCCGCCGCGCCGTGCCGTCTCGATCGCCGTCGCCGCCGAAGGGCTCAATACCGCCGATTCCTCGTGCATGAGATGGTCTTCCAGGCGCTCGGTGCGTATCGGCTGGAACGTGCCCGCACCGACATGGAGCGTCACGCACTGGACGTCGATGCCGCGCGCCCGGATCGTGTCGAGGAGTTCGGGCGTGAGGTGCAAACCGGCGGTCGGCGCGGCCGCCGAGCCGAACTCGCGCGCGTACACGGTCTGGTAGCGCTCATCGTCGTGCTCATCCGGCGCGCGCTCGATGTAGGGCGGCAGCGGCATGCTTCCGTGGCGCTCGAAGTAGTCTTCCCCGATCGGCGGCTGGAGCTCGAGCTCGCGCTGATCTGCATGGACCGCAACAACGCGCGCCTCCACGTCTTCCGGCAGGTGCAACCGCTTGCCGACCCGCTGCCGCCGCGCCCGCCGCGCCAGCGCGCGCCAGCGTCCGGGGCGGATCTCCTCCAGGAAGACGAGCTCCACTGCCCCACCGTTCTCGGACGATCCGTACAGCCGCGCCTTGCGGACGCGCGAGTCGTTGAGCACCAGCACGGCGCCGGCTGGCAGCAGCTCCGGCAGCTCGGCCATCGTCGTGTGTCGGTTGCCGGCGCGTGCACGGTCCAGGACCAGCAGCCGCTCCGCGCCTCGCCGTCCCGTCGGTCGCTGCGCGATGAGTCGCGGCGGAACCTCAAAAGAGAAGTCCCGGACGAGCACCGGTGCCCTCCTGAGCGCCTGCGGCGCCCCTGACGTGCTGCAGGGCGAGATCGGTCACGGCGCGTCCGCGGGCGGTGCGCTTCAGGAATCCGCTCTGCACCAGGAACGGCTCGTATACGTCCTCCAGGGCGTCCGCAGTCTCTCCCAAGGAGATGGCGAGCGTCTCTACGCCGACCGGGCCGCCCCCGTAGCGATCGATGATGATCGACAGGATCTCCCGGTCGATACGGTCGAGTCCGTACCGGTCGATGCCCAGCGCGCGCAGGCCGCGGTCGACGATCGCTGCGGTCAGCGTGCGGTCGCCCCATACCTGAGCGTAGTCTCGCATCCGCCGCACGAGCCGGATGGCAACCCGCGGGGTGCCGCGGGAGCTGCGCGCGAGGCGCGGCCTGACGTCCGGTTCCATGTTGATCGACAGCAACGCGGCGGTGCGGTCGACGATCTGTTCCAGTTCCTTCTGGTCGTACAGGTCCAGCCGTGCGGTGATGCCGAACCGCGAGTACAGCGGCGCCGACACCAGTCCGGTCTTGGTAGTGGCGCCGATCAGCGTGAAGCGGGGCAGCGTGATCTTGATGGTGCGGGCGCTCGGCCCCTCACCGATGACCACGTCAACCTCGTAGTCCTCCATCGCCGTGTACAGCAGCTCCTCGATCGGCGGACGCAGCCGATGGATCTCGTCGATGAAGAAGACGTGGTGCTGGCCCAGGCTGGTCAGGATCGCTACCAGGTCCCCGGTCTTCTCCAGGGCAGGGGCCGAGGTGCTGCGGAACTCGACGTCCAGCTCGTTGGCGACGATCGCGGCGAGCGTGGTCTTGCCCAGTCCCGGCGGTCCGGAGAAGAACACGTGATCGAGCGCTTCGCCGCGGTCGCGGGCGGCGCTGACGAACACGCGCAGGTTCTCGCGCAGCTGCCTCTGTCCGATGAAATCCCGCAGGAGCCGCGGCCGCAGCTTTACGTCTTCGCCGTCGCCATCGCCATCGCCCATCCCGGGTGACACGATGCGGTCGCTCATCGCCGGGTACCCAGGAGCTGAATGGCCGCGCGCAGCAGGTGCGCCTCGTCATGGTCACCGCCGTTCCGATCGGACGCCTCTACCGCGGCGGCGACCGCCTTGGCGGCTTCGCGCTGGTTGAAGCCCATGCCGGTGAGCGCTCTGATCAGCTCCGTCTCGACGCCGGCGGTCACCTCCGCGGGGGGCAGCAGCTTGCCGCGCAGCGTCAGGATGATCTTCTGCGCACTCTTGGCGCCGAGTCCCGGGACGCGGGCCAGCGCGTCGACATCACCGGCCTGCACGGCAACGCGGATGTCGCGCTCGGTGGCCGCCGACAGCATGCGCATGATCAGGCGCGGCCCGACGCCGTTGACCTGCAGCAGGCTGAGGAACAGTTCCCGCTCGGCCGTGGACGCGAAGCCGTACAGCTTCATGGAGTCCTCGCGATGGTGGAGAAAAGTGAATACGTTGGCTTCCGAGCCGGGGTCCGGCAACGCGTCCGCGGTGCTGCCGGAGATGGCGAGGTCCCACTCCACTCCGGCCAGCGCCAGATGAAGCCGCTCGCGGTCCTTGAAGGTGACCGTGCCGGTCAGGCTGTTGTACATCCTACCGGGGCACTCGCTCGTCCAGCGGCGAGGAATGGGCGTGGCATACGGCGACCGCCAGTGCGTCGGCCGCGTGGTGCGGCAGCGGATCATCCGGACCGAGCTGAAACAGGATGCGCACCATCGCGGTCATCTGCTGCTTGCCGGCGCTGCCGTGGCCGAGCACCGCCTGCTTGACGCGCAGCGGCGTGTGTTCGCCAACGGCTACGCCGGCGTCGGCCAGACACATCAGGATGACGCCGCGCGCCTCCGCGACCGGCAGCGCGGAACGGACATTGCGGGAGAAGAACAGCGACTCCACGCCGGCTTGATCCGGCCGGTAGCGCGCGAGTACCGCGGTCAGCGCATCGCGGATCGCCAGCAGGCGGACGCCGCGGTCCTGTTCGGGCGTGGTGGTGAACGCTCCGTGCGCGACGTGGCGCAGGTGGCTGCCCTCGACGCGGATCACCCCATACCCCGTCGCGGCCAGTCCGGGATCAATGCCCAGGATAACCGCCAACGTCGCCTGCGCTCAGTCAGTGACGAGTGAGGGCTCCGGGAGCTCGAGGTTGGTGGCCACCGACTGCACGTCGTCCAGGTCTTCGATCAAGTCGATCAGCCGTACCGCGGCGGGGGCCGCCTTCGGCGGCAGCTCCAACGGCGCGTCCGCGACCCACGTGATCTCCGCCCCGGTCGTGGCCAGCTCCGCGCTCTGGATCGACTGCAGCACGCCCTCGAAGTCCGCCGGCTCGGTCAGCACTTCGATGATGCCGTCGTCGGCGACCACGTCGAGGGCACCGGCCTCGATCGCGAACTCCATTATTTCATCTTCGGAGTGCCGCTCCCCGTCGATCGCCACCACGCCGCGCCGCTTGAACAGGTAAGACACCGATCCGGAATCGCCGAGGTTGCCGCCGTGCTTGGACAGCGCGTTGCGCACCTCGGCGGCGCTGCGGTTCCGGTTGTCGGTAAGGATCTCGATGAGCATCGCCACGCCGCCGGGGCCGTACGCCTCATAGAGCAACTCATGGAAGTCGGCGCCCCCCACCTCTCCCGCGCCTTTCTTGACCGCGCGGTCGATGTTGTCCGCCGGCATGTTGGCAGCCCTTGCCTTCAGCACCGCCTGCCGGAGCCGCGCGTTGGCCATTTCGTCGCCACCGCCGAGCCGTGCGGCGACGGTGACCTCCTTGATGAGCTTGCCGAACAGCTTGCCGCGTTTGGCGTCGGCAGCACCTTTCTTGTGGCGTATCGAGTGCCACTTGCTGTGTCCTGACATACCCTGCCCGCGCCAAGGCTACCAATCGGTGCCGATCAGGGTCAAATCGTCGACCGTCTCCCACGCCGCACGCGGGTCATCGAATCCCGGCCCAGCGGGTGGGCGGCCAGTAGTGGAACATGGCCTTGCCGAGCACACGGCGGAGGGTCACGGGGCCGAAGAAGCGAGCGTCGTTGGATTCGTCGCGGTTGTCGCCGAGCGGAAACACCGTTCCGGGCGGCACCACCCAGCCGCGCTCCCAGAGCTGCCATTGACGGGCGGCATTGCGGTCGGTCGGGTCTATTTCCGCTTTCGTGCGTGCCGACCAGTGGCCCCTGAAGATCCGATCGTTACGATAGCGAGCGTCCCGCCGCTTCCATCGGTCCAGATCGATTCGCTCCGCTTCGGTCAGGGGCACGCCTTCGGCAAGCCTGGTCTCGGCCACCACGCCCGCCTGCAGGACGTCGTAGTCGATCAGGTCCGGGCTGCGGCGTGTGGGGTAATCGAGCCCGAACGCGTCCCGGAGCGTGGGCTCGTCGATCCAATCGTCGGCGCCGGGAAGCCGAACCTCCACTTCTCCGCGGCGCAGGCGGATGCGGTCGCCGCCGACGCCGACCGCGCGCTTGATCAGGATGTGGGGCTTCGTGTTGCCGTATTTGTCGCGGTCGATGTCGACCATCGACAGCGTCACCATGTAGATGACCCGCTTCAGGATGTCCTTGAGCGGTCCGATCGGCTGGTAGCGGGGATTCTCGAAGATGATCACGTCGCCGCGCTGCGGGCTCCGCGGGCCGGGGAGCTTGACCTGGCCCGGCACCAGTTCGGGGCCGTAGAGCAGCTTGTTCACGAAGATGCGGTCGCTGATCTCCAGCGTCGGACGCATCGACTCGGACGGGATCTTGTAGGCCTGAAACAGGAACTGGTTGATCACCAGGACGATGAGCACTGCCGATCCGATCGCGTCCAGCCAGTCGACGACGGGATTGCGGCGGCGGTGACGTTCCCGGCGCCGCAGCTTACGGCGCCGGCGGCCGGTGAGCAGCCGTTCGGTAACGCGCTGCAGCGACGCGCTCCATGCCTGCCACCCGGAATCCTTGCGTCTGGACCGGGCCCTCCCCGTGGCCACGGCGGCGAGCCTACTTGCCGACCGTCACGCGGGCAAGCCTCGGGAGTGTGCTTTGACATCGCGAGCGGCTCCGCTCCATCCTGGGGGTGCATTTCCGCTTGATGGTGAACGTGAGAAAATCCGCAAGGTGGCCCGCTTGGGCCGTTCCGTACCGGATTTCGCACGTCTCGGAAATGCACCCCCACCTGCCGGCCGTTCGATTCGGCATATCATGAAACGACACACCCGTCCCGCGAGCGTACCCGCGGCGAACGAGGTCGCAGACCTCGAACGCGCTGCCCGGGTGGGCCTGCGCCCCTTCCTGGGCATCCCACCCGGTACCTATCTCACCGTCATCTACGGACTCGCCTTGCTTCTCGCCCTGTTCCTGGTGCTGGTGTACCCGGGGCTTCGCTCTCCCGGCGGCCGGATCGAGGTAACGACCACCCCACGCAACGTGACCGTTCTGCTGGATGGGCGGCTGGCAGGCATGACGCCGCTGTCCATGACAGAGGCCCCCGGCACGCACGAACTGGAGCTCGCGCGCGCCGGCTTCGCCACCGAGCGGCTCCAGGTGGCGGTGCTGCCGCGGGTGTTTGGCACGCTGATCGTCCGCAACCGGGTCGCAGCTCACGTGAACCTCCGAGTGAGCGACGGTGCTGCCATTGCGCGCCGTGGCGTGGCCGAGTTTGCCGGTGCCTGGCACGCGACCGGGATCATCGAGGACGCCGGACGCGCACTGGCTCGGGCGGAACCGAATGACCAGTACGCGTTCCTGCACGATGTCGTGCCCTTCATCGACCGGCGGCAGGCTCTCGGTGCGTTGCTGCGTGCCGCGGCCACCTCCGCCGCCGGCGGCGGACCGGTGACACCGCAGACCGCGCGGCGCCTGTTCGACCGGTTTCTGCAACTGGACCGAGACTACCTGGGATTGCCGCTGTGGCTCGCCTCCCCCCTGCCGGATGGGCTCCGGGAGCCTCTGGTCGCGCAGCGTTGGTATACCCAGCACGGAGAGCGCTATCGACAACGGCTCGCATCCCGTCCCGCACCGGGTCGTCCTGCAGCGTTGCCCGACTCCACGGTCTTGGAAGGCATGCGCTTTCGGTCGGTGCCCGGCGGGACGCTGTTGATGGGCGATGATGTGGACCGCCCCCTGCTGGCCGACGTCGTGCACGAGTTTCAGCCGCACCTGCGCACGGTCGCGCCCTTCCTGATGGCGGAGACCGAGGTCACCAACCGGCAATTCGCCCGGTTCGTCGCCAAGGTGCCGCGCTGGTCTCCGGAGGCAATCGACCGGCTGGTGAGCGAGGGGCTGGCCGAACCGACCTATCTGGCATCGTGGTCCGATGGGGCTCCGGCGCCCGGTACGCTCGACGATCCGGTCACGCATGTGTCCTATCACGCGGCGGCGGCCTATGCGGAATGGTTGGGCGCAACCGTTTCGGCCAACGCGGGGTGGCCATACGGGGACCTGATCGTCCGGTTGCCGACGGAGTCCGAATGGGAGTGGGCGGCGCGCGGGGGGCTGACCGGTCAGCCCTACCCCAACGGAGCAGCCACGGACGGCGCGCGCCTCGCCGGATCGCAGGTCGCCGGTCCCGGTCCTGCCCCCACCTCGGAGCCGAACGCCTACGGACTCCACGATCTGTTGGGGAATGTCTGGGAGTGGACCGTTACGTGGTACGCGCCGGCCTCCTACCTGCTGTGGGCGGGCGCCGGACCGGCACCCGCGATCGTCCATGGGCATCCGCGCGCGGGCGCCGAGCGGGTGGTGCGCGGCGGCTCCTGGGCGAGCGAGCGCGAGCTGATCCGCGTCTACTCGCGGGGGGCGCAGGAACCCGGATGGACGACTCCGTACCTTGGCTTTCGGGTCGTGATCGCAGTGCCGGACACGCCGGATGGCTGAACAGGACGGGCGCCGCACGCTTGCCACCAACCGCAGGGCGCTGCATCGCTACCAGCCCATCGAACGGCTGGAGGTGGGCCTGGTCCTCACCGGCACCGAGGTCAAGTCGATGCGCGCCGGCCGAATCGCGTTCGCGGACGCGCATGGGCGCGTGGAGAACGACGAACTGTGGCTGCATGGGTTGCACATCTCTCATTACGAACACGGCAACCGGTATAACCATGAGCCGGATCGGCCGCGCCGGCTACTCGCACACAAGAAAGAGATTCTGGCGCTGCGTCGGCGCGTGACCGAGCGTGGCTTGACCTTGGTGCCGCTGCGCTTCTACACTACGCGAGGCTTGATCAAGGTTGAACTTGCCCTCTGCCGGGGCAAGCACGACTTCGACAAGCGCCAAGACATACGGCGTCGGGACGATGACCGGGAGGCGCAGCGGGAGCTGCGGACCCGCCGGTAGTCGATGAAACGGCGTTGAACGGGGGTGAACAGGTCTCGACTGGAGGAACGTCTCGCAGGTTGCAGGTGGAGAGCCATTCTCCTTAAACATGGCACTTCTTTTTTAACTGCTGATAACAATCTGGCACTGGCTGCTTAAATAGCAGCCACGGGGTTTCGGGAGCGCAGCCCTGAGCGCCCGTCTCCCTGTTGCAAACCGGGGCTTACCTGAAGGCTGGCTCGCGCGCCACCAGGGACACTTTAGCGAGCTTGGATGAGACGCAGTCGCCGGCGGCCTCGCGTCCACATCGACAATGAATCGCCGGACAAACCTGTAGAAGCTTGCGCGGTGCCTTTCAGGACGCGGGTTCGATTCCCGCCACCTCCATCGGGTCCCCCGCAATCGGGGGACCCGTCCTCAATCGGGAGACAGGCGTCCGCGCATCAGTCTGACCAGACTCAGCGCGCCGCCGATCAGGCCGGCCAGCGCGAACACCGCCGCGTAGTCGGATGATCGGTATGCGCGCCACCTCGGTCCAGCCGCTCCCAGCCGAGCGGAGCGTAGACCGCCACGACACCCGCGACGTAGGCAGCGAGCACCAGGCCGCGCACCCAGCGCGACGATCAGGTGGCCGCTGGTGGCCTCCATCGGGTGGTACCAGAACGTGTAGACGGTGGCCCAGGCGCAGAGCGTCGCTGTAGCGGGGACGGGCGCGCCCAATCGTGCGCTGAGCGTATGCGATCACCGCCCAGAACGACACTTGGTGCAACAGGTAAAAGCCCCAGGCCGTCAGACGACTGGTCAGGGTGGGATCGATGAGCTTCCAGTGTCATTGCCGGGCCGACTCCGTCGCCTCCGGAGCTCGGATGCCCAACGCGCTCGCCGCGACGGTGGCCAGGATACGGGGCGCCGACGGACGGACCTTGCGCCGATGGACGATCAGCGGGTCTTCGTGAATCCGCTCCGCGGTCCATCGGTACATGTCGGACGCGGTACGGATCGCGACCCGTGGACGGCGCGGGATGAAGTGGAAGCCGGCATCGGCGGCCCGCTGCCAGCCGAGGTAGCGGGCGATCTCCGCCCGCACGAAGCGGCGGAACGCCGGGACATCGCGCCGCGCCTCTTCCGGGTCCAGGCTGCGCAGGCCCGCAGCGGCGAATTCCGCGGCCGGCAGGTAGGTGCGCCCCAGCTCCAGGTCCTCGGCGATGTCGCGGATGAAGTTGATGTACTGCATGGCGCGCCCGAGCATCCGCGCGGGCGCGTACGCCTCCTCCGGCAGGTCCATGACGGCTGCCATCATCAGCCCGATCACTTCGGCGCTTCCGTACATGTAGGCGACGGTGTCGTCGATGGTCGGGTAATCGGTCCGCGTGAGGTCCTGCTCCATGGCGTCGAGGAACGCCTCCACCCACGCGGCACGGAACCGCTTGCGCGCTGCCAGCTCGATGAAGGAGTCGATGACGGGGTCGCCGTCCGGGCGGCCGGCGGCCGCTGACGCGTACCGCTCGCGGAAGCGCCCGAAGCCGGCTGCGTCCTGCAAGCCGGGGGGCTGATCGACGAAGTTGTCGGCGGTGCGCACGAACGCGTAGAGCGCGAACACGTCATCCCGAAGCGCCGCCGGAAAGGCGACGCTGGAGAAGAAGTAGGTCCTGCTGCCACGACGGAATATGCGGGCGAGGCGGCGGTCAGGCATCGCTCTGCCGTCCCGCCGCCGCCACGATTCGGTCGCGTGCGATGGTGGCGGCGATCAGCGTCATCGGTACGCCGATTCCCGGAGTCGTGTACTGGCCGGCGAAGAACAGATTGTCGACCCGCTTACTCCGGATCGAAGGCCGCAGGAACGCCGTCTGGCGAAGCGTGTGGGCCAACCCCAGCGCCGTGCCGCGGAAGGCGTTGAAGGTGCCGGCGAAGTCGCGCTGGGTGAACAGACGGCGCACGCGGATGGAACCTTCGATCCCCTCCCCGATCGTGGTCTCCAGCGTTCGCAGCATCAGTCGCAGGCAGCGCTCGCGCGCGTCGTCGTCGTCGTGCAGGCCCGCTGCCACCGGCATCATCAGGAACAGGTTCTCACTCCCCTGCGGTGCGACCGCCGGATCGGTCTTCGACGGCCGGCACACGTACAGCGCCGGACGCAGAGGCCAGCCGGGCCGATCGAATATGCTCCGGAAGTGCTCGTCCCACCCGTTCTGCAGCAGCAGATTGTGGTGAGCCAGCGCCGGCACCCGCTTGTCCAAGCCCAGATAGACGATGCACGCCGATGGCGCCACCACGCGATGAGCCCAATAGCGCGCCGAGTAGGAGCGCGCCTCGGCCGGGAGCAGCGCCTGCTCCACGTGGTGGTAGTCGGCGTTGGCCAGCACCACGTCGGCGGGGTGGCTCCCGACGGTCGAGTCGACGGCGATCGCTCGCCGCCCGGAGAGCCGAATCCCGGTCACCGGCGAGTCGAACACGAACCTGGCCCCCTGCCCCTTCGCCAGGAGGTACAGGCTCCGCGCCACGCCGTTCATGCCGCCTTCCGGATACCAGACACCCAGGTTGAAGTCGGCGTGCGCCATCAGCGCGTAGAGCGCCGGCGCGCGGTTCGGGGAGCATCCGAGGAAGACGAGGTTGTAGGTCAGCAGCTTGCGCAGCCGATCGTCGCGGAATGCACGCGCCACCAGCCGGTCCATGCGGCCGAACAGCCGCAGGCGCATGCCGTGGATGAGGAGCTCCCTGTCCACGATGTCGCCGACCCCGCGGTAGTCGCGGTACACGAACCGTTCCATGGCGACGCGGTACTGATACTCCGAGCGTGCCAGGTAGAGGCGTAGCGCATCGGCCCCGCCGCGCTCGATTCGCTCGAACAGCGCCAGATTCCGCTCCAGATCGGCGGCCACGTCCGTGGGATGCCCATCGTCGAAGAAGACCCGGTAGGCCGGATCAAGCCGCGTCAGGCCGTAGTGATCGGTCGGGGCACTGCCGAAGCGGGCGAAAAATCGCTCGAACACGTCCGGCAGCAGGTACCATGACGGCCCCATGTCGAACGAGAAGCCGGCTTCGCGATACAGCATGGCGCGGCCGCCCGGCTGATCGTTCCGTTCCAGGACGGTCACGTCGAATCCGTCCTTGGCCAGCAACGCGGCTGCTGCCAGACCGCCGAAGCCGGCGCCGATCACCACAACTCGTTTCATCCGTTCAGGTCCGCGAACGCGGCTACGCCCCTGGAGAGACGCTGCGCAACCGGCAGGCTCGGTTCAGACGAGCTTGACCGGCAGACCCTCGCCGTTCCCGAGGGCCGCCTGCCGTCCGTCACCGGTCACGAACAGGTCGACTCCAAGCAGGCCCGCCGCCGCAACGTGCAGGACGTCAAGCGATCTTGTAGAACTCCAGTTCCACAAGGCTCCAGATCGGCAGCGGCTGCTGCTGGCCGACCACCGATTCGTGGGCCAACGCGCTCGTATCCAGATAGATCACGTACGGCCGGCCCGCTGTGACGCGACGATGTCAGAGCCCTTCGTGCCGTGGTTGGGGATGGCGGTGGCAAGGTGTTCGGGCCATTGGAGCACGGGGCGCGGCCGCGGAGGGACGAGATGTGCTGCCACGCGACCTCGGTTCAGAACCTCGAAGGTTTCTCCGGCGCGGACCTCCGTTTCGATTTTGGCCCAGTAGGCCTGCAGTTCCTTGACCGTGATCGTCTTCATTCACCAAAAGTACATCTACGGAGTGACGTATCGTCAACCGATGCGGGCCTGGCCGATGGCCGCAGATCGTTGAGCAGGGGCGGGCCGAAGTCGCCGTCCACGACGGTCGAAGCGAAGCTCGCCTCCAGCAGACGCAGTTTCGTCGCGGCCAGCGACCGCTCGTCCCAGAGGTTGACGAACTCGTGGGGGTCGTCGTCCAGGTCGTAAAGCTCACCGGCGCCGTGCGAGTGGTAGACGACCAGCTTCCAGCGCGCGTCGCGATACATCGTGGCGACGTTCATCCGCCTCCCCGTGGCGCCGTGGCCCTGCGCGTCGTAGAACTCGGCTCTGACGAAGTCGCGGTGCGGCTGCCTGGGGGCAGCTCCCGTCATGAACGGCAGCAGGGAGCGGCCGGTCACGAGTCGGCCGGGAGCCAGCCCCACGGCGTCAAGGATCGTGGGCACGATGTCGGTGAGCTCGACCAGGGCGTCGCTGCGCAGACCGGCTCGCACGCGATCGGGCCAGCGCCAGATGAGCGGAACGCGCACGAGACCTTCGTAGAACCGGCATCCCTTGCGCAGCAGGCCATGATCGCCCTGCATGTCACCGTGGTCGGAGGTGAACACCACCACGGTGTTGTCGCGCTGCCCGAATTCATCGAGAGCGTCCAGCACCCGCCCGATCTGCGCGTCGGCCAGCTCGATCATCGCCAGGTAGGCGGCGCGCAGGCTGCGGGTGCGGTACTCCGCAGGGCGTCGCGCCCTGGTCTGGAACTCCACCCCGGCACGCGCGGCCAGGGTGGTCAGGTCCGTCTCCCTGAACGGTGGATCGGGCAGCGCTTCGCCATCGAAACGCCGGTAGTACTCCCACGGCGGATCGTAGGGCGGATGGGGGTCGAAGACGTTCAGGTTCAACAGCCACGGCCCGGCGTGCGGTCGGCCGATGAAGGCGATCGCCGCCTCCGCGCACCACGTGGTGTGGTGCAGATCTACCGGGACGTTGTCCGTCGCCGGCGTCGGCGCCAGAAACGGCTCCAGTCCGTGCTTCCGGTCAGCCGCCTTCCCGAGCAGCGTCGCGGGGTCGTGCCCGCGCTCGCGTAGCCAGGAGTGGTAGGCGCTGCCGCTCTGGGCCGGCAGGTCCGGTCGCGAACAGTAGCGTACGGTGCCATAGCCGTACTCGCCGTTCCCGGCGATGCCGGCGGGGTCCGCGGCAAGGTCCAGCTTGCCGACCAAGGCGCATTCGTACCCCGCCGCGGCAAGCAGGTGCGTCACCAGCGTCGGCTCGCTGGCATACGGCGTCGGAAAGTGGGCGGCGTAGTTGCGGCGCTGGCGAACGCGGCTCGGATACATGCCGGTCATGAAGCTCGCGCGGCTGGGCGTACAGATCGGGCTCTGGCAGTATGCGTGCGTAAACGCGGCCCCCTCCTGCACGAGGCGATCCAGGCTGGGCGTGTGTGCGTGGGAGTGGCCGAGTGCGGCTACCGTATCGTGGCGCTGTTGGTCGGTGGTGATCCAAAGAACGTTGGGCCGAGTGCGGTGCGATGAGGTGCGTGCGCCGCGCCGATCTCCGTGATCCGCTGAACGCCGAGGTCGCATGACCGCCGACTCAGCCGTGGAGGGTGTCGCCGCCGGGCACCACGAAGCCGAGCACGACAGTCAGCAGGTAGGCCGCAAGCAAGGCGAAGCCGAAGGCCTTGCTGAAATGACCCGTCCCCGTGCGGCTGATGCCGAACCGCAGCACCAGCACCACGAACAGCATCGCCGGAAAGAACAGGTAGAAGAACTGCGGCGGCACGGCGAGTCCGCCCCGGGTCACCGCGGCGGCAGCACCGCTGACGAACAGCACGTTGAGCACGTCGGCGCCCAGCACGTTGCCGATCGCCAGCTCGCCATGTCCCCTGCGTACGGCCGTGACGGCGGTCACCAGCTCCGGCAGGGAGGTCCCGAACGCCACCAGGGTGGCGGCGATGATCGCGTCGGGGATGCGCAAGCGGAGCGCCAACTCCTCGACGGCGGTGATCAGCACGTTGGAGGCCAGCAGGACCATCACCACGCCCAGCGCCAGCCAAGCCAGAGTGACCAGGGGTGCGTTCGCTTCCGCCGCGTCTGCGTCGACGGCATCGTCCGGAGCGCCGCCCGGTGTTGCCCGCGACCAGGAGATCGAACGCCACAGGTACAGGCCGAGCAGCAGCAGGAAGGCGATGCCCACCGGCTGTGGCAGGCGGCCACCGTCGGTGAACAGTCCGCGCAGCGCCAGGTATGGCACCGAAGCCAATACCAGGAGGAGCGCGCTGCTCACCTGTATCCAGCTCTGGCGGCTCACGAGATGCCGCTCGACCGGCACGCGGCCGATCAATATCGCTATCCCGAGGATCAGGCCGGTATCGGCGATGATGGAGCCGACGGAGTTGCCGAGCGCCAGCCCCGGATTGCCTCGTACGGCGGCCAGCACGCTGACCGCGGCTTCGGGCAGGGTCGTGCCGACGCTGACCACCGTGGCCCCGATGAGCATCTTCGGCACACCGAGGCGCCGCGACAGCGATACGGCCTGCTCGACCAGGATGTCGGCGCCCTTCGCGAGTACCGCCAGCGATAGGGCGATGACGACGAGCAGGCCGATGAGCGGAGCGTCGGCGGCGATCCCGGAGAGCCAAGCTTCCAGGGTGTGCGCTTCGTTGATGTGCGTACCTTACTAGCAGCCCGCACCGAACGCGAAGCCGCAGCCGAGGAAACATCCGAACGTGGGCCGGAGCGTGGGCTCACCCTTGGGAGCGCTGCATACCAGTTGTTCTTGGTAATTCATACAGGACCGCCCATGCACGGCTCTGCAGCCTCGCGCGAACGTCAGCCTTGTTTCCTGTAAGACGAATCCGGGAAGGGACCAGCCGACCACGCGGCGATGTCCCGAGCGGACGCAAGCACGTGAGCGACCCTCCCCGGCGCGCGGGCGGAGCAGAGCCCTCCCCTGCCGGAAGAGAGGCGACCTCCACTGGGGCCGCCTCTCCCATCCTCAAGGATGGTTTCCGTACCATAGCCCCTAGGGGAATCGAACCCCTCTTTCGAGAATGAGAGTCTCGCGTCCTAGCCGATAGACGAAGGGGCCGGAGTCTCTTGCCGAGAGTATGAGCATCATGACCAAGAAGATCAATCGGCCCGGTTCGCGTTCGCTACGTGGTGGCCCGTCTTGCTGCGTGCCGCCCCCGCGGAAATCGCCTGGACCCCGCCGGCTGACAGAGATGCCGCGTGGCGCGCTACTCCAGGCGGAAGACCTCCTCCAGGAACTGAATGGGCTCCGACTCCTCGAAGTCGAACGACCCCTCGACCATCGTGCTGGTGATCGCGTTCCAGCGCTGGCACGGCTCCGAGTCGGCAAGGTAGCGGAACGCCGCATCCACGTCGGCGCACTCGAACGTGTAGAAGAACCGGTTGCCGTCGCGGTAGATCGAGTAGTCGCTGATGCCGGCCGCGGAGTGCTCCCGCATGATCTCCGGCCACGGCTCGGAGTGCATGCGCACGTACTCGTCGATCCGATCCGGCTTGATGCGCCACATCCACGCGTATCTCATGGGGCTGAGGATCGCAGATCCCGGGCACCGCGTCATGGAGGGAACGGGCCCGCTCATCGACGGTCTTGTGGGGCTTGCGCGGCGCCGCCGGCCGATGTTCCATGCATCGCATGGGTACCCACGCATTCACGTTAGGCATGTTTATCGGCGAGCTGCCGATCGAAGACTTCGACCGAGCCCTGGAGCGGGTGCGGGCGATCGGTCCCGACCACATCCTGGTCCATTCGCTTGGGGCCGAGGGTTCGATCGGCGAGCTGACCGACGCTCAGGCCGACCGCTTCGGCAAGCGCCTGGCGGCGCACGGTGTGCGACCCCTGCTGATCGGCGGCAACGTCTTCAAAGAGGTGCACCTTGCCGACCTGGAGATCGACACGATGACCGAACATCCGCAGTTCAAGCAGCACTTCGCGCGGCTGGTGCGGGGCATGCAGATCGGCGACCGGCTCGGCTTCCGCGACGTGTGCACGTTCACGTTCGCCTGGCCGGGCGAATACGCCACCGGCGGGCCGCAGGGCCGCGCATCGCCCACGTGGCCGATGCGCTGGGCGACGCGCGGCGGCATCATCAACCGGACCGACCTGGACAAGCTGGAGAAGGCGTTCACGCTGATGCTGGAGCAGGCCGAACGCTACGACGTCAACCTGGTGCTGATGCAGATGCCGTGGAACTACACCAACACCACCGGCAACTTCCGGCGGATCGCCGAGCGACTGGCCTCGCCGCGCATCCGCGTCATGTGGGGCCCCGCCGACAACGTCAACTGCGGCGAGTCCGACGTCGCCACCGCCGGCTTCCGCAACGTGCGTCCTTATGTGCACGGCCTGCACATGAAGGACCTGCGCGTCAACTGCGGCCTCGATCTCGACTTCACCTACTGCCCGATCGGGCAGGGGCATACCGACTACGAAACCGTGCTGCGCAACCTGCACGAGCACGGCGTCCCGGCCTACCTGTCGGTCGCCAGCCACTGCGTGCCGCCCGGCCGCGATCGCAAGGACCCGGAAGCCTGCGAGGAGGCACTGCGCGCCAACTACCGGACGGTCTCGGCGCTGGTCGACAAAGTCACCGCGTGACGCCGGCGCTGGTCCCCCACCCCGGCCGAGCTGCCTGAGTGCGCCGCCGATCGGCATCCCGGCGCAGCATGACATGCGGTGCCCTCGTGTTGTAGGACTCCGCTATCCGAATCGGCATCATTTACGGCGGTCGCTCCGCGGAACACGACGTCTCCCGCCAGTCTGCGTTCAACATCCTGAGCGCTTTGGACCGGTCGGCGCATGAGGTAGTCGTGCTGCGCATCGACCGGCACGGCTCCTGGCGGCGCGAGGATCCGGACGCGTTTCTGGCTCGGACTCTGCTGGCGGACGAAGGCGGCATGGTGCCGGACGGCGACTACCTCCCCCTTGGCTCGAAGGATCAGCCGCTCCCCGTCCCGGAACGTCCGAGCATCTCCGCGCCCGCGGCGCTGCAGAAGCTGGACGTCGTGTTCCCCGTGCTACACGGTCCCTACGGCGAAGACGGATCGGTGCAAGGGCTGCTGAAGACCGCGGGGATCCCGTTCGCGGGGCCCGGCGTGCTGGCCGCCGCGGTCGGCCTGGACAAGGACGTGATGAAACGGTTGCTGGTCGGCGCGGGCATCCCGGTGGCCGACTTCCGGGTCGTGCATGCGGGTGACCCGCGGCCGGCATGGGATACGATCACGGCGGAGCTTGGGGTTCCGGTATTCGTGAAGCCGGCCAATCTGGGATCGTCGGTCGGCATCCGCAAGGTGGCGGCGGCCGGCCCGTTCGCCGATGCGGTCGAACAGGCATTCGCCTACGACCGCAAGATCCTCATCGAGCGCTCCATCGCCGGCCGTGAGATCGAATGCGCGGTGCTCGGCAACGATGAGCCGATCGTCTCGGTCGCGGGTGAGGTGATCCCGCACCATGAGTTCTACAGCTACGAGGCGAAGTACCTGGACGAGGACGGGGCCGAGCTCGTGATACCCGCTGCCCTCGACCCGCCCGTGACCGTGCGTGCGCAGGAGCTGGCGCTCGCGGCCTTTCGCGCCCTCTGTTGCGACGGCATGGCACGTGTCGACTTTTTTCTCCAGGAGGACGGTACGCTATTGGTGAACGAGTTGAACACCATCCCGGGGTTCACGCGTATCAGCATGTATCCAAAACTGTGGGAGGCATCCGGAATCCCCTATTCGGAGCTGATCGAACGCCTGCTGAGGCTGGGAATCGAACGGCACGAGCGGGAACGCCACCTGCGCTCCGACTGACCGGAGCTACATCGCCACCAAGTCCTTGATCTTCATGAGCCGGCTGATGTTGCCGCGCTCCAGCTCCTGCAGCTTGGCGCTGATTGACTTGATGGTGTCCGCCTGCTGGGGGATCAGCACGTACTCCAGCGCGTTCACGCGGCGGCGCGTGCGCTCGATTTCGTCGGCCACCAGCTCGATCGTCTTCTCGATCTCCGCCAGCTCGACCATGCGCTGCAAGGTCTCGCGCAGCGCTCCCATGGCGTCGTCGAGATCGCTGGTGGTGTCATCGATCCCGTAGGAGATCATGTTGCCCTCGATCGAGAAGTCGAACACCGGAACGTGCACATTCATGATCATGCGTTCCCGCATGGAAAGCCGCGCCTCGCACTCCGGGAACGCCAGTGCCGCCCGGTACAGCGGAGCCGGCATGGACGCCGACGCCATGATGAAGCGTTTGAACAGCTCGTTGATCTCGGCGTCCACTTCCTTGCGCAAGGTCCGGTAGCGGCGCACGATCTCCGTGAAGTCCTGCAGCAGCCCCTCGAGCTTGTCCTTGAGCAGCTTGTGTCCGCGCTGGGCCACCACCTGTTTCTTCTTCAGGCGCAGCAACTCCATCCGGTTCGGACTGACCGCGATCGCCATCGGCCGCTCCCCCGCTCTCCGCCGGCGAGCCTACGCGCCCGCCGCCGCTGCCGCTGGTGCGGCCTGCTCGGCGTCCAGGTACTTCTCGATGTGCTCTGCGTCGACGCGCTTCAACTCGGCCCGCGGCAGCAGGCTCAGCAATCGCCAGCCGATGCGCAGCGTGTCCTCTATGGAGCGGTTCTCGTAGAAGCCCTGGTTCACGTACTCGCGCTCGAACCGGTCGGCGAACGTGACGTACTGGCGGTCCACCTCGCTCAGAGATGCCTCTCCCAGCACCATCGCCAGCTCGCGCATTTCGTTGCCGCGCGCGTAGGCGGCGAAGAGCTGATTGGCGACGCCCTGATGGTCTTCGCGCGTCTTGCCCTCACCTATCCCTTTCTGCATGAGACGCGACAGTGACGGCGACACGTTGATCGGCGGCAGGATGCCCTTTCGATACAAGGACCGATCCAGGAAGATCTGGCCCTCGGTGATGTAGCCGGTCAGGTCGGGGATGGGATGCGTGCGGTCGTCCTCCGGCATGGTCAGGATCGGGAACTGCGTGATCGATCCATTCTTCCCCTTGATGCGGCCGGCGCGCTCGTAGATCTGCGACAGGTCGGTGTACATGTAGCCGGGGTAGCCGCGGCGGCCGGGCACCTCCTTGCGGGCGGCCGACACCTCGCGCAGCGCCTCGCAGTAGTTGGTCATGTCGGTGAGGATGACCAGCACGTGCATGCCGTGCTCGAACGCCAGGAACTCGGCCGTGGTCAGAGCCACGCGCGGGATAGAGATGCGCTCTACCACCGGATCGTCGGCCAGGTTGATGAACAGCACGGCGCGCTCGATGGCGCCGGTGCGCTCGAAGTCTTCGCGGAAGAAGTTGGCTTCCTCGAACGTGATGCCCATGGCCGCGAACACCACCGCGAAGTCTCCCGAGTCGCCCAGCGTGCGCGCCTGACGGGCGATCTGCGCCGCGAGCTGCGAGTGCGGCAGGCCCGACCCGGAGAAGATCGGCAGCTTCTGGCCACGGACCAGCGTGAAGTTGCCGTCGATGGCGGATATCCCAGTCTGGATGAACTCGGACGGAAAGTCGCGGCTGAACGGATTGATCGGCGACCCGGAGATGTCCCGGAATGCTTCCGGCACGATCTCCCCGGAATCGTCGATCGGTTCGCCGACGCCGTTGAGGATGCGTCCCAGCATCTCGCGGGTGACGCGGACGCGCATGCTCTTGCCGAGGAAGCGCACGGTGGCCTCACCGGTGCCGATGCCCTGCGATGACTTGAAGAGCTGCACCAGCGCGCGGCCGGTGGAGGCTTCCAGCACCTGTCCGCGGCGGATGCTGCCGTCGGCCAGCTCCACGTCGGCCAGTTCCCCGAACTTGACGTCCTCTATTCTGTCGACGATCAGCAGCGGGCCTTCCAGCCCTTCGACGGTACGGTACTCGCGGATCATCTGGTCCTCTCACCGGTCGTCGCCATCTCGACACCACCGGAGGCGGGATCGCCGAGTGACGCGATGTCTTGCTCGATCTCGTCCTGGAGCTCGGCGAGTGATTCCCGCTCCTGCTCCGGCACGAACTTCATGCGGCCGATCCGTTCGCGGATCGGCCGGTCGACGATGGCGCCGACGTCGACGCCACGCTCCAACGCCTCCAGGCCGTGCTCGTGAAAGGACAGAATGGCGTGCAGCATGAGACGCTGCTTGTCGAGCGACGTGTAGGTATCCACGTCGTGGAATGCGTTCTGCTGCAGGAAGTCCTCGCGCAGCGACCGCGCGGTTTCCAGCACCAGGCGGTCCTGTGCGGAAACCGAGTCGATGCCCACCAGCCGCACGATCTCCTGCAGGTCCGACTCTTCCTGCAGCAGCCGCAGCGCCTTGGCGCGGTCGGACAGGAAGGCAGGCGACACTTCCGTATCATAGAAGCGGCCCATCACGTCGGAGTAAAGGGAGTAGGAGGTCAGCCAGTCCACCGACGGAAAGTGGCGTGCGTAGGCCAGCCGCGCCTCCAGCGACCAGAACACGCGCACCTCGCGCAGGGTCCCCTGCACCACTGGGTCGGACAGGTCGCCACCGGGCGGCGATACGGCGCCGATGACCGACAGCGAGCACAGCTCCTCCGAGCCCATCGGGATCACCTTGCCGGCCCGTTCGTAGAACTCCGCGATCCGTGAGGACAGGTAGGCGGGGTACCCCTCCTCGCCCGGCATCTCCTCCAGCCGTCCGGAAATCTCGCGCATGGCCTCCGCCCAGCGTGAGGTGGAGTCGGCCATCAGGGCCACGTCGTAGCCCATGTCGCGGTAGTACTCGGCCAGCGTGATACCGGTGAACACCGACGCCTCGCGGGCGGCGACCGGCATGTTGGAGGTGTTGGCGATCAGCACCGTGCGCTCCATCAGCGGCCGCCCCGATTTCGGGTCGGTGAGCTCCGGGAACTCCAGCAGCACGTCGGTCATCTCGTTGCCGCGTTCGCCGCAGCCCACGTAGATGATGATGTCGGCGTCCGCCCACTTGGAGAGCTGGTGCTGGACGACCGTCTTGCCGGACCCGAACGGTCCAGGGACGCACGCCGTGCCCCCTTTGGCCAGCGGAAAGAACGTGTCGATCACCCGTTGTCCGGTGACCAGTGGCGTATCGGGGTTGACCTTGCGGCGGTACGGCCGGCCGATGCGAACCGGCCAGCGATGGAACAGCCGCAGCTTGTGGGTGGTACCCAGATCGTCAGTGAGGGTGCCGATCACATCCTGCACGGTAAACGAGCCCGAATGCACGCCGCTGAGGGTACCGGACAGACCGGGCGGGACCATGATCCAGTGCTTGACGATCTGGGTCTCCTGGACCCAGCCGAGCCGCTGTCCGGGACTCACCCGCTCGCCGCTGCTCGCCGTCGCGTTGAACTCCCAGATGCGCTCCTGATCGATCGGAGGCGCCTGGATGCCGCGGGCGATGAACTCGCCGTGGTCGCGGGCGATCACGTCGAGCGGACGCTGGACGCCGTCGTAGATCTGCGCGATGAGGCCGGGACCAAGCTCGACCGAGAGCTGGGTCCCGGTGCTCGCCACCTGCTCGCCCGGACCGATGCCGCCGGTTTCCTCGTACACCTGAATCGACACGCTGTCGCCGTCGATGCCGATGATCTCCCCGAACAGGCCGGCTTCGCCGACCTTGACCACCTCGTACATGATCGGGTTGTCCAGACCCTGCGCCTGCACCAGAGGGCCCGACACCCGCGTGATGATCCCAGCCATTCCCTATGTCCTCTCCCCTATATCCGTAGTGTCAGCGTGTCAGCTCGCGCCGAGCAGATCGATGCCGATCGCTCGCTCGACGGCCTTGCGGATTCGCTCATAGCCGATGCCGCGGGTCCCCGATTGATCGGGAACGATGATGATTGCCGGCATCGCGCCGGTCTCTATCCGTTCTATGGCGTCGAACAGCGGCTCGGCCAGCGGTTCGGTGATGAAGATGATCGCGTACTCGCCGCTTCGCACCAGATCGGTCAGCAGGGTCAGCGTCTGCGCCGGATCGTCCGCAGCCTGTGCGTAGCCCTGCACGCCGCCGGCCGCAAACCCCGCCACCGTGGACTCGTCGCCGATCATGGCGATCTTGTAGGTGGCCATGATCAGCCGAACCCCAGGTTGAGCCTGGCCGCCCGCGCGTCGTTGGACAGCTCGCGCAACGCGCCGAGGCATGCGACGCGGAAGTTGGCAAGGTCGGTGAGCTTGCGACGCACGAAGTAGTAGACATACTCGATGGAGGCTGGTGCGTACCGGGAGGCTCCCAGCCGTGCGGTCAGCTCGGTCTGCAGGCGCAGGATCGCTTCCCGTGTGCCTTCGCCCTGGCCGAGCGCCTGCACGGCAGCGGTGAGCAGCGGGCGGGCGAAGACCCGCATCTGCGCCCATTCCCCCGTGGGACTGTCGAACAGCTCCTGCAGCCGCGCCTGCTCCGGAAGGCCGTGCGAACCCCAGCGGACGACCCGCCACGGAAGCCCGGCATCCTTGCCGCGCATGATCGTCTCAGCCACAGCAAGGTCGCTCCAGTCGGCCAGCACCGCGGCCAGAGCGGGCGATCGACGGGAGGCGATGTCGACCATGAGCAGGCTGCGCGACCGGTCCATTGCCAATTCGAGGGCCTGCGGCGAGCGATCGGACTCGTAGTACGCGGTGAGGCCAGCCTGGATGGCCGCCAGATAGTGGAGCGGGACGCGTGCGGTCGAGAGCTCGCCCACTTCGGTCAGGACATCGGCGGCGACCAGCGCGGTCGCCTGGTACAGGCCGGTCGACGGCTCGCCGCGCAGATGGCCCAGCAGCGCCGTCTTGAGATTGTGGACGTCGAGCGGTGTGGCGACCAGCTCGGCCACCTCGGGGACCGGCGCATGGTCGGCGATGAGCTTCCAGAGCGCCGCCAGTTCTTCCGTGGCGGCCCGCTCGACGCCGGTGTCGGTGGGGTCGGCGCCGACCACCTGGGTGAAGCGGCACGGTGGCAGCGTCGCGACCACCTCCGCCATGCTGCGCGCGGACACCAGTTCCCGCGCAAGGGCCTCGTCACCCAACTCGCGCTCCCGACATTTCAGGAGCCCGGTCAGGAAGTTGAAATCGCGCTCGGTCCGCGGCATCGGTCGCTCAGGCGCTCCCGGCAGCGTCCGCTCCGAACAGGAGCTGAGCTGCCTCGATCTCGGTTTCTTCCTGAAGCTCGCTGAAGGCCTGATCCAGGGTGCAGTTGAGGCGCACCTCCGCATCCCCGCCGGCAGCGCCGCGCTCGATGATGAACCCCGCGCGGAACCTGCCCCGCTCCTTGGCCAGCGTGACGTGATGCGCGGCCAGCAGGCCGCTCAGTGCGCTCGCGAAGCGCTCCGCTTCGCGTTGCGAGACGACCAGCCGGTCGCCGGGCCTGGCGTGCTGGCGCAGTTGTCCTTCCAGGTAGGCGCGGTACGCATCCCCGGAGCTCATCTGCTCCCACGCGTCGCCGTACAGGGCGTCAATCAGACGCCGGCGCAGCGATACGAGCTGCTTGTTCTGTTCCAGGCGCGCCCCCGACAGCCGTTGCCGGAGTCGGTCTTCGGCCTGCCGGTTCTCGCGCTCGCGCCGATCGTCGATGGCGCGCGTGAGATCGTTCAGGCCCTGCCGATACCGTTGGTCGGCGTCCGCCTGCGCGGTCTGCAGAACCTGCTCGCCGCGCTCGCGCGCCGCGGCCAGGATCTGCTCGACGAGATTGTGGTTGGCCATCGCTAGGTGAAGTCGGGGATGACGACCTGCAGGATGATCAGGGTGGCGATCAGCGCGAACAAGCCGAAGGTCTCCACCATGACCGGCAGGATCAGCGCGCGGCCGAACGTGTCCGGCTTCTTGGCGACCGCGCCCATGGAGGCGACGGCAACCTTGCCCTGCCAGATCGGCGATATCAGCTCACCGAACATCGCGGGCACGCAGGCCGCAAACACGGCCAGTCCGGGTTGCAGACCGAGTTGCAGGACGGCGCCGTCGCCGCCCAGCGCGTTCAGCTTGAGCATCACCAGGATCGCCACGACCAGGCCGTAGATCGCCTGCGTCGCCGGCAGCGCCTGCAGGATCAGCATCAGGCCGAAGCGGTCGGGATCCTCGGAGATGACGCCGCCGGCCATCTCGCCGGCCAAGCCGACGCCCACCGACGATCCGTACGCCGCCAGACCGGCGGTCATGGCCCCGCCGAGCAGGGCGATTGCAAAGCCCAGAGAGATCTCCATCCGTGCCTCCTTAGGTCACCGATTCATAATGGTGTCGATGATTCGATAGTGCTTGGTTTCGCCGCGCAGCGGGCTGAAGGAGCGTCCTCCGCCCTCGAAGTACCGCTGGAAGGACTCCAGGTAGTTCAGCCGCAGCGAGTGTACGAAGGCCCCCAGTATGCTGAGGACCAGGTTCAACGTGTGGAACAGGACGACGATGAGGCTGCCGATAAGCACGCCGATGACCAGCGATGCGCCTCCCTGCGCGCCGAAGAACAAGCCGCCCATGATGTTGCCGACCTGCCCGATGAAGGCGGAGGTCAAGCTGAGGATACCCAGCCGCATGTAGGACAGCACGTCCGAGAAGAAAGCCACGAGCCCGTAGTAGCCGACGATGCCGTACAAGGAGACGATGCCGGTCAGGATGCGGCCGATGCGGCCGCCCTGCCGGACCCCGAACAACACCACCACCGCGGCGGATGCCGCAACCAGCACCGTGGACGGCGTTTCCAGCGCCGCCGCTCCTGAAGCCCTCACGGCAATCCAGAGAATCAGCGTCACCAGCAGAGCAAGCCACGATCCCTGCTCCAGAACGGCGTCCCGCCGCTGGCCGGACTTCCAGACGTTGATCAGCGCGGCGACGATCGACGCCAGTTGGAAGACCACGCCGACGCCGATGGAGAACGCCATCAGCTCCACGATGTCCCGCGTCGGGGAGATCAGCGGCAGCACGCCCAGCACCTTGGTCCCGGCCTCGGGATCGAACCCGGGGCTGGCGCCGAAGAAGCTCCAGGTGAGCACGCCCACCACCATCGCGGCGATCCCGGTGATCACGAACATGCGCAGGAACAGACGCGTCTCGCCGGTCGACTCGTAGCGGCCCATCAGCCACAGGGCAAGCAGCACCTGCAGCAGTCCGTAGCCGGCGTCGCCCAGCGCCACGGCGTAGAAGAGTGTCATCGCCACCGCCACGAACGGGGTCGGGTCGATGCCGAAGTACTTCGGCATGCCGAACATGCGGATCAGGAACTCGAAAGGTCGAATCAGCGGCCGGTTGCTCAGGTCCACCGGGGGGTCGTCGGTGGTGTCCGGAGCCGAGAAACGAGCCCGCGCGCCGGGACAGGCCTGCGACAGCACGATGCGCAGGGGATCGACGTGCTCGCTGCGCACCCAGCCGGTAAGGACCGCGGCGCGTTTCGAGTAGAACAGGCGGCGGCGGGCATCCTGGCGGGCCCGCTTGCCGGACGCGGCGTCGGCGTGGGCCAGGATCGCGCCACGGTAGCGCTCGGACGCTGTTACGAACTTCCGCCGCAATTCGGCGAGGAGGCCGTCGATCTCCGCGACGCGGGCGTCGGCCGCGGTCAGAGCGGCCCGGGGGGGCATGTCGTCGCGGGGCAGATCCACCACCTCGGCGCGCAGTCGGCGCAGGCCGTCCTGGGCATCGGTGAGTTGCTCGTTCAAGACCGCCAGCACGCCGTAACTTGCGCGCTTGCCGGCCGAGACCGTCACGTATGCTGCCGACGAACTTAGGGCGCCGTCGCCGACGGCCGCGGCCAGGGCTACGTCCGTGCCGGGCACCCTCACCGGCAGCAGCGCGGTGTGGCGTCCGGGCAACAGGTCGGCCAGGCTCACGTCGAGCGACTGCCAGGGTTCGAGACTCGCCCGCCGCTGCTGCAGCAGCGCCTTCTCGGACAATAGCTGCTCGTAATGGCCGAGCTCTGCGCCGAGCCGGTTGCGCAGTTCGGCGACATCGACGCTGCCGACGAGATGGGAGAGCTGGTCGCGCGTGCGCGGCGGCGGCGAGCCGAAGAACTCCTCCAGCAACCCTTTCTTGTTCGGAGCGAAGCGCTGGAAGAGCTGCAGCAGGAAATCGATGTCGGCCTGCCCGCCGGCCGGGCCCGTGGCTGCGACGGGAGGCTCCGCCTCGTGCCCGGCGAGCTCTTCGTCGAGCCCGTCGTGGATATCGTCGATGTGCAACAGCCCGGAGCGCTCCAGTCCGGACAGAGCGCTGTCCAGGTCGTCCTTCGGCAGGACGACCTCCACCTTGGTGAGGTCGGCGATGGCCACGCGAACTACCGCTGTATTCGCTTCAGGATGAGCTGCAGTGCTGCGTCGTGGTGGCTTCGTGCGGACCCTTCCACCTCTTCGCGCTGCTTGCGCCCGGTGGCCACGATCGTTTCCTGTTCCGAATGGAACTGACGATCAAGCTCGGCGGTCCGCCGGCTGAGCTCGCCGTCGAGCTCAGCGGTGAGCTCCTGTAGGCGTTCGTCGAGTCTGGTGGCCACGGAGGCAAGCAGCGCGGCGGCTTTGGAACCGTAGTCCTGCTCGATGCGCTCGGCGTCTTCATCCGCCTTCTTCACGTCTTTGAGAACGTCCATCGTACCGAGCTCCAGTGGATGTTTTGCCTAACGGGAGAATCAGGCGGTTGGTGCGCGTAATATCGCCGATGTAGCCGCTTGCGTCAACCCTACCACCGCACCGTCAGGTCCACCGGGCCGGGCTGCGTAAGGTAGTCGGCCAGCGATTGCGAATAGCGTGCGGTGCGGCCGTCGGCATCGATGGTCGCGCCGTCCGCGGCCTTGATTCGTGCCGGCGCGACGACCACGAACGTCACCCGTGAGTCGCCCCCCACGGCCTGCACGAGCTGGATCATGGCTGCGTCCGGCGCATCCTCGCCGGAACGCGCCGGGATCACCCGCTGTGACAGCTCGCCACCACTGCCGCCCGACGCGACGAACGAAACCGGCAGGTCCGCGAATCCGGCAACCGTTTGAAGCGCCTCGACGCTGTCGAAATCGATCCGGGCGCTGACCAGCACCTCGCCCTCTTCGTCCTTGCGCCGGAACCGGCGCAGGCGCACGCCGTCGGCGCCGGCGATCGCCGCCTCGAAGTCGGCACGGGCGATCGGCAGCGGGACGGCCCGCACGCCGTCGGCCGGGTCCAGCAGGGTGGTCGCCTCATATGGCACGCGGTAGCTGATCTCCAGGCGGCCGGCGCCGTCGCTTCGCATGACGAAGCGCATCTCGATGTCCACGCAGGAGGTCAGCATCACGGCCGCAAGAGACACGGCCGCGAGGCGCGCCGCCGGGCTCCGGAAGGCGGTCACCGCGGCGATCCGTCGCCGCCCGCCTGCAGCGCCAGGTAGCTCTGGCGGCACACCCATGCGTCCGTCGCTGCATAGCGCTGCTGCGCCGGGGTCAACCGGCGGGCGGCCCAGTTCGACACCTGAGCGGACTTGGAGATGCGGATGCCCAGGAAGTGCGCGGCCTGCCCGCGCACGCTGCTGGGGGTGAAGCCGGCCTCGCGCACGATGCGGCCCACATCGACGATCCCGCGGGGATGAACGCCGTAGAGCTTGCGCAGCGAGCGCAATTCGTCGGCCGGCGCCTGCGTGGCCTTGGTGATCCGCTCGGACTCCAGGAGGTCGCGCAGCGGCGCCGGCATCCCGGCCCAATGAAGCTGCACCAGTACCGCCTGATCGGCGGAAGCGAGCTGCAGGACGGCGACCGGGTGCCACTCGCCGCGCCGGAACGAGGGGCGGGTTTCGGTGTCCAGACCCACTACGGAGACCTCGCCCAACGCCGTGAGCGCATCCGCTACCGCTGCCGGCGTATCGACGACGCGGATCGTGCCGGGAAACCAGCCGAGCGGCAGGGCCGCGATCTGCGCCTTGTCGAGGGTGCGGGTCGGCGGCTCGGACGGTCGTCGGGTCGTGCTACTGCCCGCCGGGCGCATCGACCGGGAACCGCAGCAGCTCGACGTCGAAGATCAGGTACGCGCCGGGCGGGATCCCCGCCTGCGGGACGCCACGGTCGCCGTAGGCCAGCTCCGGCGGAACGATCAGGGTGCGTTGCTCGCCGCGCCGCATGTCCTGCAGCGCTTCCTGCCAGCCGGGAATCACCTGATTGACCCGAAAGACGGCCGGATTGCCGCGAGCGCGCGAGCTGTCGAACACCTTGCCATCCAGCAGGCTGCCGACGTAGTGCACTTCCACGTACATGTCGGGCTTCGGCCGTTCGTCTCCCTCACCAGCTTTCTCGACCAGGAACCGCAGGCCGGTCTCAGTCACCGTCGCCCCGGGCCAGCGGCGGCGCACCTCGGCGTCCATCTCCGCGCGGGCCGCGCCCGCCATCTCAGCCGCCCGTTCCGGGGCGGTGCCGCGCAGCGCGTCGAACATGCGCTGGTCGACCCGAAATGCCTCCGCGGACGGCCCGAGGCGGAGGATGCGCACGGTCTTGAGCTCGTCGCCCTGACGGATGGCGTCGACCACGTCCTGGCCGGAGACTACATAGCCGAACACGGCGTGGCGCCCGTCGAGCCACGGCGTCTCGACGTGGGTGATAAAGAACTGGCTGCCGTTGGTGTTGGGGCCGGCGTTCGCCATCGACAGGGTGCCGGGCCGGTCGTGGCGGAGCGACGGATGGATCTCGTCCGCGAACTGGTACCCGGGACCGCCGCTACCCGTGCCGGTGGGGTCGCCACCCTGGACCATAAACTCGTCGATCACGCGGTGAAAGGTCAGGCCGTCGTAGTACGGCCCCGCGTCCTTGCCGGAGAACTGGATGGTTCCTTCGGCCAGACCGACGAAGTTGGCGACGGTCATCGGCACCAGTTCGTGCTCCAGGCGCAGGAGGATGGTGCCGCGGTTGGTATCCATATCGGCGTACAGCCCGGGTTCCAGGTCGGCAGTGGCGGCGCCGTCGTCCGCCTGGCAGGCTGCGGCCAGCATGGCCGCCAGGGTGACGCTGCCCAGGCGCGCGAGCAGGCGCGGGCGCAGCGTCATGCAATCGCTACGGTTTGGTTTCGAGTCGTTCACAGGCGCCATTCTACGTCAGACCTGCGGCAGCGGCGAGGGGGTTACTGGTAGGTCGCGCGATGGTGATGATCTCCGGGCTCGTGTCGGTGACCGGGCTGCGGTCCCAGTCCCCGAACTGCGCCTCGATCGCAAAGCCGGCGTCGGCGAGGAAGGCGGACAGCGGCGCCGCGCCCAGGAACCGCAGGATGCTGTCGCTGGGCTCCGGTCGATTCCAGGCGCTGCTCGCGTAAGTGTTGGTGAACCGGACGATGTCGCCGTGGACCGCCGTTACCGTGGTCTCGAACCGAACGATGGCCCGTCATCACGGCCAGGTGGAACTCCTGGTCCCAGGCGACCGTCGTCAGATCGCCGAGGATCCAGTCGATGTCCGGGCGCTTCCGCGCGACGTCGAGCATCCCCCGGCCGGGGTCGAGCCCGACCAGCCGTCCGGTGTGTCCGGCCTCACGCGCCCACCGCAGCAGCGCTCCGGTGCCGCAGCCGACGTCGAGCACGGCCTGCGCCGCCATGACCAGTGGCAGGTAGAAGCGAAAGTCGTCCCTGCCCTCCCGGCCGCACAGCGGATCGTACAGCGCGGCCAGATGCGGCTCGGCGAACTGAAGGTCGACCACGACGGCAGTCTACCCGACACAGCTGCCGGGGGTTCGTGATTGACTGCGACACGAGCCTTGGCCGACGCTCCAGCCGCAAGGAGACTCCAGATCCCGCTACTCTCAGATAGATGAAAGCGTGGGACGACGCGTGGAAGACCGAATCGGGTCGAGCCTACTGGTCGAAGCCGGATCCGCTGGTGGTGGATCTGATTCCGCGGCTACGGCAGGACGGAGTGAAGACGTGGCTGCCCTGCCCTTCGCCGACGGGTTCTTCGACCTGATTCTCACCTGGAACGTGATCCACCACGGCACCGCCGCCGTGATCCGGCAAACCCTGGCCGAAATCGAACGCTGCCTCAGGCCTCAGGGCTACCTGCTCTGTACCTTGATCTCGACGCAGCACCGCCACCATGGCAAAGGAACCGAAATCGAGCTTGGCACGTTCGTCGTTCCCGGCGAGACCGAAACTGGCAGGTGTTGGCCCGGCTCCGTGAGAACGGATAGCCGCTGGACTCAGTCGTGGCTGAGGGCGCCGGACTCCGGATGCGGGACGCGGATGCCGGCGGCGACCACCGCGGTCACCACTGCGATCACCGCCGCGGCCAGAAACACGGATTCGTAGCCGAACGCCTTCCAGAGCACGCCGCCGGCAAGCGGCACCGACATCGAGAAGACATGGTCGATCGTCACGCCCATCGACAGCGTCGGCGACAGGTCGCGGCGTCCGGGAGCGATGCTGCCGGCGTAGATCGCGCGGGCGGAGCCTGCGAAGAACAGCAGGTGGTCGAGCACGTAGGTGGCGCCGACCACGACGATCGCCACACCAGGGGTGAACAGGTGCTCGGCGAATCCGTACAGCAGGCAGACCACCAGCAGGATCAGCGCGTCGACGGTCAGGGTGAGCCGTGGTCCGACGCGGTCGATGACCGCGCCGATCAGCGGCTGCGTGACGAGCCCAGCCGCCGAGAACACGAACCAGAGTAGCGCCACGGTGCTGAGCGGCTGCTCGTACACCGTCACCAACGCCCACAGTGCGAACGTGATGAACACCTGCTTGCGCGCGCCGAACAACGCGCACAGCAGGTAGTAGCGGCTGAATCTCCGCTCGAACCGCAAGCGCCGGCGCGTGCCGCGCGAGCTCGGATGCCCGCGGGTGGCGGCCATGATGAGCACCGCGGCCGCCAACGACAGCGCCGCCCCCGCGATGAAGTACGGCCGGTAGCCGACGTCGAACAGCTTCCCGATCACCAGGATCGCGAGCGCGGCGACCAGCGCGGCGATGGTGCGCCAGAAGGCGACCCAGCCGAGCCGTCGCCCGGCGCCGTCCAACCCCCCGGACTCGATGACGATCGACTGCTCCATCACGATGGCCAGATGCATGCCGGCGCTGTGCACCATCACCAGGCCGATCAGCGGCAGGGCCGGAGCCAGGCCGGCGATCGAGTCCGGGATGACGCGCGGCGGAAGCAGCGCCAGCGCCGTCATGCCGACGGCGGTGACCGTCGCGGCCAAACCGAACAGGCGCCGTTCGGTTGCTGCCCCCAGCAGCACCGCATAGAACACCACGGAGAATCCCTGCGACTCGCGCGGAAACTCCAGGAAGCTGCGGAATCCGGCGCCCATCTGGAATTGACCGCGCAGGTAGTGCGAGAAGTTGATCTCGAACATGGTCAGGCCCGCCGCGAACAGCGCGAACGCGCCGATCACCAGCACGAAGCGTGTGTCGGCCGCGGCGTTCCGGGCGCTTAGAGGGAGGCGATGGAACAAGAGCCGAGCTGCAGACGACGGTTTTGGGGCTAGGCCAAGTCGACGCTAGCGGCGCCCAGGATCTCCAGGGTGACCGCGTCGTGGACGATGGCGATTACGGATGCCATCGCCGGGTCGACCTCGTCCGGAATCTCCAGCTCGGTCGTTCCGGTCGCCTCTCGCGCGATCCGTCCCAGGTCGTGGAGCGCCCGGGCGACCTCGTCATGGCGCAGCGTCTTGCCGGCGTTCTCGCCGCGGGGCACGTGGTTGCCGAGGCCGCGCTCGACGACGATCAACAGCATGGCCGCCCGTCGTGGCGCATCGCTGACCGCGTAGGTCACCTTCAGCGATCCGTCCACGAGGTCGGCGCTGAGGGCCACCTCCGCTTTCGACGCCTCCTCGAGCGCCGACTCCACGGAGTCGAACACGAGCTGCTTGCGCTGAGCGGGCCGTACGATGGTGGTGCCGTTGACGATGATCTGCGGGGTATAGGGCCCGCGCGCACCGAACACGCGGGCGTAGCGCCGTTGGCGCTGCGAGTACTCGGGATCGCCGAGCGGGTCGACCCAGCCCAACCGGTCCCAATAGTCGACGTGCCACTCGATCGGAAAGATGCGCAGTCCGGACTCGCGCGCGTGGGCGCTCAAGTCGCGCAACACCGCTTCGGCGCCGGGGCACGAGTTGCACCCCTGGGAGGTGAACAACTCCACCACCGCGAACGGCTCGGCCGCGGCGACCCCGCCGGAGGCGATTCCGACGAGCAGGGCCAGCAGCCTCGGCCGCACGCGAATCATGCGCCGGCCTCGGCGGGCCGGGCCGCCGGCGCGGGCACGGTCAGATCGCGCATTCGATCAACCGCCGCTCACGGCCGGAACGAACAGAATCCGTTCCGCCTTGTCGATCCGCTTCAGCGACGCCGCCCGCAGGTTGTCGGCGACGATGTCGTCGTCCACGGCCACGGCGGAAGTCAGGCGCAACTCCCGCCCGAGGCCGGGAAACCGTGCGTCCAGCTCTTCGACCAAGGCTCGCACCGTAACCGCGGAACTCTCCACCTCGCCCACACCGCCGGTGAACGTTCGGAAGCGAGCCGGAATCTCGACCCGCACGACGCTACGCCAACCCCGGCCCTACCCGGCCGCAGCCGCCTGCGGTGAGCGGGCATTCGCCTTGATCTCCGCCAGCACGCGCGGCGGAGACATCGGGCAAGTGGTCATGCGTACGCCGACCGCCGCGTAGACGGCGTTGGCGACCGCGGCGAGGGGCGGGACGATCGGCACCTCGCCCACACCGCGCACCCCATAGGGATGGCGGGGGTTCGGCACTTCCACGATCACCGTGTCGATCATGGGCAGGTCCAGGGCGACCGGCATGCGGTAGTCCAGGAAGCCGGCGTTCTGCATCACTCCGTCGGCGTTGAAGATGTACTCCTCATTGATCGCCCAGCCGATGCCCTGCGCGGCGCCGCCCTGCATCTGCCCCTCGACGTACGAGGGGTGCAGCGCCTTGCCGGCGTCCTGACAGACCGTGTAGCGGGTGACCAGCACGCGGCCCGTCTCCGCGTCGACTTCGACGTCGGCGACGTGGACTCCGAAGGCGGCCGCCGCCCCCGGTGCGTTGAACGAGTTGGCGGCGGTGATCATGCCGCCGGTGGCTTGCGCCTCCGCGACGATCTCCTTCAGGGTCAGTTCCTTGCCCTCACTGCTGAGGACCGCCTTGCCGTCGGACCACTCGACCTGGTCGGCGTCCACCTCCCAGATCCTGGCCGCGCACTCACGCATCTGCTTGATCGCATCGCGGCAGGCGTTGGCAACCGCCCAGCCGGTGGCGTAGGCGACCCGGCTGCCGCCGGTCACCCCGGTGTACCCGACCGACTCGGTGTCGGCCACCAGCGGGCGAACCTTGTCGACCGGGATGCCGAGCTCCTCGGAGACGATCATCGCCATCACCGCGCGGCTGCCGCCGATATCGGGGCTGCCCTCGGCGATGGCGGCGGTGCCGTCCTCGTTGATCTGGAGCGTCGCGGAGGAGAGGCCTCCGCCATTCATCCACCACCCGGCTGCGACGCCGCGGCCCTGGTTGGGCCCGAGCGGCGCGCTGTAGTGAGGATGGGATTGAGCCGCTTCGAGCGTCTCCGTGAGGCCGATGCGCGGCCAGGCCACGCCGGTGGCGTTCACCACGCCCTCGGTGGCGGCGTTGCGCAAGCGGATGTCGAGCGACTCGATGCCGAGCTTCTCGGCGATCTCCTCAAGGATGGTCTCCGCGGAGAACGTGGCGTTGGGCGCGCCGGGCGCCCGGTAGGCGGTCGAGCGCGGCTTGTTCACGCACACGTCATAGCCTTCGATCCTGAGGTTCGCCAGATCATACGGCGCGAAGATGCCCATCATGCCGGCTCCTACCGCGGAGCCGGGGAAGGCGCCGGCCTCGTACGCCATGTAGGCGTAGCCGGCGGTCAGCCGGCCGTCCTTGGTGGCGCCGATCTTGCAGCGGATGTAGGAGGCAGGCGCCGGACCGGAGGCCCGGAATACCTCGTCGCGGGTCATGACCAGCTTCACCGGCCGATCGGACTTGCGCGAAAGCAGGATGCCGACCGGCTCCAGGTAGACGGTGGTCTTGCCGCCGAAGCCGCCGCCGATCTCGGCGGGAAGCACCTTGATCTGGGAGATGTCCATGTGCAGGAGCTGGGCGGAGAGCTCGCGGATCATGAAGTGGCCCTGGCTGGAAGCCCAGATTGTCACCTGACCGTCCTCGCTGGTCCGGACTACGGCCGCATGCGGCTCGATGTAGCCCTGGTGGACCGTGTTTACGGTGTGCTCGCGTTCGATCACCACGTCGGCCTCGGCGAACCCTGCGTCGATGTCGCCCAGCTCGTAGATCGAGTAGCTGGCGATGTTGGTGGGGCGGTCGGGCGCGTCGGCGAGGCCCTTGGTGCGCATCGACTCGTGCAGCACCGGCGCGTCGTCGCGCATGGCGTCGCGCACGTCCAGGACCGGCGGCAGCAGGTCGTACTCGACGACGATCGCCTGCACGGCCTCCTCCGCCTGCCGCAGGGTGGTGGCTGCCACGGCCGCGATCGCATGGCCGTGATAGAGCGCCTTGTCCTGCGCCATCACGTTGCGGGAAAGGTCGGAGTAGTCGGCGGGTGTCTCTCCGGACTCGGCGATGCCGGTCGGCGGCGGCGGAAAATCGGCGCCGGTGATCACCGCCTTGACGCCGGGCATCGCCTGCGCCCTGGAGGTGTCGATGGACAGGATCCGCGCGTGCGCGTGCGGGCTGCGCAGGAACTTCGCGTGCAGCATGCCCGGCAGTGACAGATCGGCGCCGTAGTTGGCGTGCCCGGTGACTTTGTCCAGGCCGTCGTGGCGAACCGGCCGGGTGCCCAGGACCTTGTACGTTCCGTTGCCCGCGGAACCGTTCGTGCCGTTTGTCTGTGCCATGTTCCTTTGCCTCCTATCCGGTTGCCGCGGCGGCTTGCTGCACCGCGCGAATGATCTTGTCGTAGCCGGTACACCGACACAGGTTGCCGGCCAGCCAGTAGCGTATCTCATGCTCGGACGGATTCGGGGTGCGTTCCAGCAGGTTCTTTGCGGCGACGATGAAGCCCGGTGTGCATACGCCGCACTGCAGCGCCGCGTTCTCCAGGAACGCGTCCTGGAGGGGATGGAGCTTTTCGCCGTGGGCGACGCCCTCGATCGTGTCGACGCGCTTGCCGTGCGCTTCGGCGGCAAGCACCAGACAGGAGCACACGATGCGGCCGTCCAGGACGACCGTGCACGCGCCGCAGTCGCCGGTGGTGCAGCCCTCCTTGGTGCCGAACAGGTGCAAGTCCTCCCGCAGCACCTCGGAGAGGCTCTGATGCGCCTCACACAGGAACTCGGTCGGGTCGCCGTTGAGAGTCGTCTCTACGTGAATCTTCGCCATGTTCTTCTCGTTCCTTCTCCGTCGCGTATCAGGATCGCGCCCGCGCGCGATCGCGCGCTGCCGCAGCGGTCCGTCTGGTCAGTACTTCGGTGATGTCGTGCCGGAACTCGGCGGTGCCGCGCCGGTCGCTGATGGGCCGTGCCGCAGCCGAAGCTCGCCGGCCCGCCTCGGCCAACGCATCGTCGCCCAGGTCCGTGCCGACCAGGGCCGCGCCCGCTTCCTCCGCGATGAACGAGGTGGGAGCGACCGCGCCGAGCGCGACGCGCGCCGCCGTGCAGGTGCCGGCCGCGTCCAGGGTCACGCTCACACCGACGCCGACCACCGCGATGTCCATCTCCGTACGCGGGATGAACCGCAAGTAGGCGTCCGCCGAACCTGCCGGCGGCACCGGAATCCGCAACGCGGCGACGATCTCTCCGGCAGCGAGCGAGGTGGCGCCTGGGCCGGTCGGCACGTCGATCACCTTGACCGTGCGCGTACCCTGCGGACCGGCGATCACCGCCTCCGCGTCGAGCGCCATCAGTGACGGCACCGTGTCGGCGGCCGGGCTGGCGTTGCACAGGTTGCCGCCCAGGGTGGCGCGGCTCTGGATCTGCGTGGAGCCGATCAGCTCCGCCGCCTCGACCAGACCGGGAAAGGCCGCGCGCACGTCGTCCCGATCGGCGAGCGCCGCGCAGGAGACGGCCGCACCGAGCTGCAGGTAGTCGTCCTGCAGGTCGATGACGTTGACTTCGGGGATGTGCTTGATGTCGACGTAGTGCTCCGGGTAGGTGCCGGTGATGCGCACCTGCACCATCAGGTCGGTGGCTCCGGCCACCACCCGGGCGGCGGAGCCGTGCTCTGCCAGCAGGGCCGTCGCCTCCTCAAGGGTTCTTGGTGCCGCGAACTGTGAACTTGTGCTCAACGCTCTGTTCCTCTTTGCCGCTGTTCTTCTCTATCGGTCCCCACAGCTCTGTTGTTGTGGAGAACAGGCCGCATCTTACCGACGGAACTGTGTCTCGTACAGCCGCTGATAGAGCCCGTCGGCAGCGCTGAGCTCGGCGTGGGTGCCGCGCTCCACGACCCGGCCCCGGTCCAGCACCAGGATCAGGTCGGCGGCCAGGATGGTGCTCAGCCGGTGCGCGATGATGATGGACGTGCGGCCCGCCACGACGCGTGTCAGGGCCTCCTGGATCAGCGCCTCCGAGCGCGTGTCCAGGTGGCTGGTCGCCTCGTCCAGGATCAGCACGCGCGGGTCCTTGAGGATCACCCGGGCGATGGCCAGACGCTGCTTCTCGCCGCCCGACAGGCGGTAGCCGCGCTCGCCAACCACGGTGTCGTAGCCGGACGGCAGCGCGGCGATGAACTCGTGGATGTTGGCGGCGCGGCAGGCTGCGGCGATGCGCGCGTCGTCGGCGTCCGGGGCGGCGTACAACAGGTTGGCCCGTATCGAGTCGTGGAACAGGTACGGCTCCTGGGTCACCATGCCGATCTGGGCGGCCAGCGACTCCATGGTCAGCTCGCGCGTGTCGTGGCCGTCCAGCAGGATCTCTCCACGCGTCGGGTCGTAGAGCCGCGGGATCAGATAGGTGAGCGTGGTCTTGCCGGCGCCGCTCGGTCCCACAACCGCCGCGCTCCGTCCCGGCTCGACGGTGAAGCCCACTTGATCCAGCGCCCACTCGCGCGCCTGATGGGTGGGCCCCCGCGGCGGCGTGGCGGGCGCGCTCCCCGGCCCTATCTCCGGCCGCTGCCCGCGCCCGCCGGCCCCGGCCCCGCGCCGGCCGCGCGGCCCCGTCCCGGCCGGAGGTCCGCCGCGCATCGGTCTGTCGCCGGACGCGGTGAACGCCATGTCTTCGACCCGCGCCGCCCGGCGCGCCTCGGTGAGCAGGAGCTGCTCGTCACGCTCGTAGCGGAAGCTGACGTCCTTGAACTCCAGCCTGCCCTCGGCCCGTTCCAGCCGGTGCGCCTGCGGCGACTCGCGGATGTCGACCGGCAGGTCCAGCACCTCGAACACCCGTTCGAAGCTCACCAGCGACTGCGCCACCACGACCACGACGTTGCTCAGGGAGCGCAGGGGTCCATAGAGCTGGGCCAGATAGGTGCTGAAGGCGACCAAGGTGCCGATCGTCAGGCCGCCGCGTATGTGCAGGTGGCCGCCGACCAGGTAGATCCCGGCCGTGCCCACTGCGGTGGAGATCCCCATCAGCACGAAGAAGCGGCTGCCGATCACCGCCTGCCGGATGCCGAGCTCGCGCACCCCCTCGGCCTGTTCACCGAAGCGGCGCTGCTCCTCCTGCCGGCGCCCGAACAGCTTCACCAGCAGCAGGCCGCTGATGTTGAGCGTCTCGCTCATGATCGCGTTCATGCGCGCATTGCGCTCCATCGACTGCCGGGACACCTCGCGCAGCGCCTTTCCGAAGCGGCGGCCGAGCAGCAGGAAGATCGGCAGCACGGCGAGGCCCAGCACGGTCAGGCGCCACTCCAGGGCCAGCATGATCGCCAGCGTGCCGGCCACCTGGATCAGGTTGGTGGTGACCTCCACGAGGGTATTGGTGACGGCGCTCTGCGCGCCGACGACGTCGCTGTTGAGCCGGCTCATCAACTCGCCGGTCTTGTTGCTGGTGAAGAAGCGCAGCGACATGCGCTGCAGGTGGGTATAGAGCGCTGTTCTGAGATCCAGGATGATCCCGGAGCCGATCGTGGCGTCCAGTTTGCGCTGCCAGATGCGGATGACCGCACTCGCGACCGGGATGGCCACCAGGGCGGCGGCCAGCAGGTTGAGTCGCGCCGCGTCCTTCCCGGGTAGTGCCGTATCGATCAGGTCGCGCACGATCAGCGGCGTCAGCAGCCCCAGGCCGATGGTCGTGACGATGCCCGCGAACAGGAGGATGATCCGGCCGATGTAGGGCCGCGCGTAGCCCAGCACGCGCCGCAGCAGCGCGCCGTTGATCTGCGGGCGCGCCTGCTCGTCGCCGTGGCGGAGCAGGTAGCCCATGCCTCCCCGTCCGCCGCCGCCGCCGCCGCCGCCGCCGCCGCCGAACATGCCGTACATGCCGCTGATCCTATGCCGGCATCAGCGTAGCAGCGGATTGCGCGTGCGCAGCTCAGGGAACAGCGCAAAGTCGCGATCCGCGCTGAGCAGTTCGTCTACCGCATGAGCGACGCAGATGGCGGCGACCCGTGCGTCGTGGACGATCGGGCCGCGGACGCGGGGCCGGGCGACGAAGCGCGCCAGCGTGGAAATGAAGTCGTCGGTCTCACGCAGCAACGAGTTGGCGGGTGAGCGCGTCCATGACTCGATCTGTCGCCACGCCTGATCAGGCGAGCTGGCCGCTTCCTTCCAGATGCGGGGATTGGTCACGATGCTGAGGAACTCGTACAGGCACGGCCACGGAATCGCCCATGGCCGTGTCCCCTCGGCCAACCTCCGCATCAGAGTGGCCGAGTCCGCGTGCTGCCCGGGCTCGCGACGATGAGCGTAGACCAGGAGGTTCGTGTCGACCGCGATCACGAGCCGGTCACGGCTCGCCATACACGCGGGCGCGCAGGTCCTGCCACGAGAGCTGTTCCAGAGGATCGTCCGCGTCCGGATCGCCGACGCTGCAATCGGCAAGGCGGTACGAGTCGGGAGGCGAGGATTGGTTCAGAACGAGGCGAAGTCCGTCCTCCACCACCGTCCGAAACGGCTGTCCGGATCGCTTGGCATGTCGTTTGGCCCGAACCATCAGTTCGTCCTGGATCTCGACCGTCGTCTTCACGGATGACCCATACTACCCATATTCAAGGATATGGCAAGGCCACAACAAAGGCGTGTCGGCGGCATAGGCAAGCACTCCGCAAGCGTCAGACGGTCAGCGCGCGGTCGCGGGCCGTCACCTCGTAGCTCGCCTGCACCTGGCCGTCCTGCACCGCGTAGAACTGCCGGTGCAAGGCCACGCACGGGCACACGTGCGTGGGCACGACGTAGTGCTCGTCGCCTACCCGGAACCGCAGGTCGGGCGACACCGCCAGCAGCCAGTGCTCCTCGTTGTGGATCAGCGTGCGCGGCTGGTCGATCGCTAGAAAGCGGCCCCGCTCGCCCGGGGGGTCGGCGGCGATCGCCTTGTTGCCCAGGTCGAAGGTCACGTAGCCGGGGGTGGAGGCGCTCAGCACGCGTGTGAACAGCAACGCGGCGAACTCGAAGGTCAGGTCCGGGAGCATATCGGCGTAGCCCAGGTCGTGCAGGAAACAGGTGCCGGGGGACAACTCCGCGTCCGCGTGGCGGGCGTGGCAGGGAAAGGTGGGCGTGCCGCCCATGATGCGGCGCGGCACCGGCAGGCCGGCCGCCTCCAGCGTTGCCCGCAGGGCCCTGATCGCGGCGGTCCCCTGGTCGCAGGCGGCGATGCGCTCGTCGCGGCTCCGCTGGTGGTTGTGGCCGTCATAGCCGTGCAGGCCGGCGGGCTCGACCCCCGGCAGGTCGGCGATGAGCCGGTACAGGGCGATCGCCGCGTCGCCGCCGGGTGCGACGCCGGTGCGGTGCATGCCCAGGTCCACGTCGAGCATGACCCCGATCCTCACGCCGGCCGCGGCGGCGGCCGCGGACACCGCATGCAGCGGGCCGGGGTCGTCCACCAGCGTCGAGAAGCGCGTGGCCCGGTGACGCCGGGCCAGCTCTGCCAGCCGCCGGGGATGCGGTCCGAGAAGCTGATAGGCGACCAGCACCTCGGGGGCTTCTACGCACGCCAGCATCTCCGCTTCGGCGATGGTCGTGCACTTGAAATGACGGAACCCGCGCCGCATCAGGCGGCGCGTCAGGTCGGCCGACTTCTGGGTCTTGACGTGCGGCCAGACCCGGTCGGGCGATCCGGCGATCGCGACTACTCGATCGGCGTTGCGGTCGAACCGGTCCAGGTCGATCAGCAGCGCCGGGCTGGGCAAGTCACTCGCGTCGCGGAGTCGGTAGTCCATGTTCAGCCTCCGGCTGGGGATTACGAATCGGGACGACGGAGCAACACGATACCGCGCATGGCGTGGAACAGCGTCCGCAGCCGCTCGCACTCGGGTCGGGCCAGCGCCGCCCGCGCCAGGATGTCGCGCAGGTATACGCGCAGCTCCTCGGGGCCGGTCTGACGGAAGAAGTCGAGTCCGACCAGCAGGTCGAGCAGCGGGTCCAGCGCGGCATCGACCTCCTGCAGGGCGACGGGTTCGTAGTAGCGGGCCGGGAGGTGGCGGCCGCGGGCGCGAAACAGCTCGTAGGTGACGATCTGCGCCGCGTGGGAGAGGTTCAGGGAGGGGAAGTCGGGATGGGTGGGGATGGACAGCATGCCGGTGCAGCAGGCGAGTTCCTCGTCGCGCAGGCCCGTCGCCTCGGTGCCGAAGACCAGCGCCGTAGTGCCCGGGCCGCGGGAGGCGAGATGCTCGGCCAGATCGGAGAGCGGCATGGGCGCCTGCTTGCGGCGCTTGCCGCGGCGGCGGCTGATGGCGATCGCTTCGTCGCAGTCGGCGATCGCCTCCTGCAGGGTATCCGGGCGCGACGCGGCATCGAACACGTCGGCGGCGTGCACGGCGGCGGCGCGGGCGTCGCTGGGATCGAAGTCGCCGGCGACGATGGAGAGATCGCGCAGCCCCATGGTCTTCATCGCCCGGCACACCGAGCCCACGTTACGGCCGTCCCGCGGGCCCGCCAACACCAGACGGACCTTCCGTTCGGGTGCGGTCATCGCCCGGCGGCGACGATGCGGCGCAGCGCCTCGAACTCCTCGAAGCAGTCCCCGCACGCCTGCAGGTGGAGGTACACCAGGGGCAGCAACGCGCGCACGTCCCGGCCTGCGGCGTGCATCTCCGCGAACAGGTCGAGCAGATCATGGCACTCGTCGCAGTCCAGCTCCTCGTCACGGGTGATGTCCAGCGCGGCGCGCAACGCGTCGCGCGCCAAGCTCGTCATCTCCTCGTGCAACGCGGCGGCGCGACGCGGCGGGCGTGCCGGCCGCCCGTGCGCGGACTTGAGCTCGCGGTACGGGTCGCCGCTACGTAAGGGCACTCCTCGCCTCCTCCTTCATCGTTGGCCCTTCAGAATGCCGCCAGTATGTCGTCAGGGGTTATACCGTCTTGGAGCATGCGACGCTTCAATCGCTTACGCGCATCGTGCAGAAGCTTGTAGAGCGCGTTGCGGTTCATCGACATGCGCCGAGCCACCTCGTCCAGCGGCATCCCCCGGAGAATCGCCGCGGTCATGGCCGTGCGCTGCTTGTCGGTGAGGTCCTCGCGGATGTAGCGCAGCACGCGCTCCAGGCTCTCGGAGCGCTGCGCCGCCCCCTCCGGGCCGACGGACGGATCGGCCAGCGCACGCGGGATCGACTCTCCTTCGGAGGAGATCAGCAGCGTATCGAGCGACACGTCGTTCCAGCGCTTGCGTCGCAGCTCGGTGAGAGCGACGCGGATCGCGATCTTGTGCGCCCACGTGACGAAGCGGCTTTCGTCGCGGAAGGAATCCAGGCTCGCCAGGATCTTGACCAGCGCTTCCTGGGCGAAGTCCTCGGCCTGTTCGGCGAACTCGCGCCGCCGCATGCTGCGGCTCCCCAGCAGGCCGCGACGCAGCCCCGCTACGAGCGTCTGGCGAAGCTCTTCGATCGCGGTCGACCGCTCCGGAGACCCTGGGGCGAGCGCCGCCAGCCATTCAGCATTGCTACGCTCGGCCGCGGACGTTCGCGGAGCCATCGCACTACTATAGTAGGTGCGCCACGCTGGCACGCCAACCGTGCCGGCCGGGTAGCGTGCCGTCGCCGTGAGTCACCGGAGGCCGATCGCTGCTTCATTGGTTGACGCCGGCAACGGACCCGTCTCCGGCATCCAGGACGAGGCTCTCCATCTGCGGCTGATTACGTCCTTCAGCAAAGAAGTCGTCGGAAAACCGACCCGCGATAGCTTCGAGCCACTCCCACTCCGGCGCGACCGGCTCCGCGATCCGTTGCGCGCGGGTGGGCACGTCGTCGCCGTTGCCACGCTTGTTGGGCAGTCGGACCGCATGACGGGCTGCCGAATCGGAGCACTTGTCCATCACTGCGACTATGACCTCGAATGACTCATTGGATCGCCTTCGCTACGACTCGGCAAGGACGACCGGCTCGGCGCCGGCGGGCAGCACCTGCAAGGCCTGAGGCGTGCCGGTGCCGTGCTCCGACTCGGACTGCCGGGGACCGACGCCACCATGTCGATGCCGGTGATGCGCATGACAGAGCAAACGGAGATTGTGCGGCTCGGAGCCGCCACCGCTCGCCCACGGCCGGATGTGGTCGATCTGGAGTAGGTGCCGGGACGTGCAGCGCCGTCCGGTCGCCGGATCGACGTACGAGCAGCGTCCCTGGTCGCGCTCCCAAACGGCCCGCTTGATCGCGGCCGGGATGGCCCGAGCGGTAGGTGCCGGCTGCTGGCCCGTGTCGCCGTTTCCGGGCTGGTTCGGCGTCGAAGTAGCCACACCGTGGTCGACGGCAGCGCACTTCGCCGTCGAAGCAGCGTCGGCCGGCTCCGGCGTGGTCCCGTTCTCGGCCGACCGGTTGTCGCGCGGGGGCCGCGACTCCCCTCCGGACGACTTCGCCGGCCCGGTCTCCTTCGCCGGCGAACCGTCGGTTGCCGGCGACGGCCGAGCATCGTCCCGGTTCGAGCCACGCAGGCGCGGGTCGCGGCGTCTCAGCTCGTCCTGCACGAGCCGGTTCACCAACTGCCCATACGACATCGCCGGGTCCACGTGGGACATCAAGGACTTGAGCTGATTCAGCGCATGCCGGCACTCCTGGTCGACGACCACCGTGAACGTCCACCTGCCGTCGCCCCGCGCGCGCAACTGCTCCCGTGGGGTGGCGAGGCTCGGGTCCACCGATGCGATCAGTTCCTCAACCTGACGAGAGCTCTTGCCGGTCGCCTGCTTGACCAGTTCCCGCTGTCCCGTGGCGTCCAGCACCACCACCGGCATCTCCGCCGGGACGGACGAGGCCGACTCCGGCGGGGACGCCGCCGTCTCGAGACGCAACCGGCCGGTCGCCTTCCCCTCCTGCGCCGCCATGGACTCCGTCGTCGACGCCGCTGCCCCGTGCGACGGCCGCACCGGCCGCGGCGCCCACGTCCGGCGCCTCTTGCGCTCCTGCCGCTCGAAGGCGCTCTGCAACTGCGCCGCGGTGCTCAGCGTGAGCGAGCCGGTCTGCAACCGCTCGCGCACGTCGGCCATCCGCCGGCACAGCCGCATCGCCAGGGTGCGCCGCCATGCGGCACCGCTGCTGTAGCCCAGCTCGTTGACCGAGTAGTCGAACAACGTCGAGAAGCCGCGCGCCAGATGCAAGTCGCGATCCTCGATCTCGCGCAGGTGGTCAATGATGTCCACGTGGAGATGCCGTTCCCGATCGACGAGCTGTCTGGTCCGGGCGAGCAGCACGCGGTCGGGCAGGCGGCTGAGGGGAAGATTCGTAGCGGTGCGCATCGAGTCTCAGGCCTCCCTATCTATGTCATGCACAGGATGGCGATCCTGCTTTAACCTGCCGTGACCAGGACGCGGACCGAGGGTCACCGGAGCGTCCCCGATGTCTGATAGGCGTCTTGGGGCGGTTCCAACGGCGCGATTCTCATCCGTATCATCGCTATACTGAGGACATGATAGATGGTGCGAAATGGCGTTGGGCGTGGACGGGCAATCGGATTGCCGATCTTCGGTGCTTCTGTCCAACTTGTGACGCCCAGCTCGTCTCGGTAGAGGGCTACGGATCCACAGACTGTGTTTGTGAGCGTTGCCGCCCGGAGGCTTCTGCACGATGCAATCATTGGACGGGCGCTGATAGAGCTCGCTTTCGTATTGTCGCGACGATTGGCGGCGGCAATAGGTGGTATGCCATTGCCGCAGTAGAGCGGGATATATTGCGACGCGTTCGGACTGGATAATTTCAGAACAACAACATCAGACAGTGATGATATACATGAATATAGTGGTGAAGCAGTATCGCCTGCTGGCAGTTGCGATAAAAGGTGGTTTTGCACACCCTTCGACCCAGAGGAGTGATGGCAAACAATGAACGCTTACCTAATGGTTCCGAAGGCTCAGCTCTCCGCTTTCTGTGAAGCGAACGGAATCCGTTGGCTCGCGATCTTTGGCTCAGCGCTGCGAGAGGATTTTGGACCCGAGAGCGACGTGGACGTACTCGTCGAGTTCGAACCAGGTCGTGTACCCGGACTATTGGGAGTCGCGGGTATGGAGCTGGAGTTGTCCAAGTTATTCAGTGGACGAAAGGTGGACCTGCGGACACTCGAGGATTTGAGCCCGTACTTCAGACAGGAGGTGCTGGACGCAGCGGAAGTGCAATATGCACAGGGATGACGAGATTCGGCTGAGACACATGCTTGAAGCTGCTCGTGAGGCCGCTTCGTTCGCGAAGGGCCGGGTTCGCGATGATCTTGAGACCGATCGGCAGTTGATTTTGGCGCTGGTCAAGGACATCGAGATCATAGGCGAAGCGGCGGCTCAGATCACGGAAGGTACTCGATCTCGAACGCGGAGCATTCCGTGGCAGAGGATCATAGCGATGCGAAACCGGCTCGTTCACGCGTACTTCAGTATCAACCTGGACATCGTCTGGCAGACCGTGCAGAAGGACCTCCCGCCGTTGATCGAGACGCTTGAGCGAGTCGTCCCGCAGGAATGAATCTATGGCGGCGCTCAGCATGACCGAATCGGAGGCCGTTCAATTCCCGATGATACGGCATGCGGAGGAGGTCGGGTGGACTCCCCTATCGCCGCAGGAAGCGCTGGGCATGGGCGGCGGGCAGGCGGGAACGCTGTTCTGGAGCGAGGTCGAAGGCACCCTTCGCCGGTTCAATCCGTGGATGACCGAGGATGCCATCCGCTCGGCGGTGGAGACGATCGAGGCGATCCCGCCCTCCATCGAAGGCAATCGGGAGATGCTCGCCTGGCTGCGCGGGGAGCGGCAGTGGTACGACGAGGCAGAGGAGCGTCATCGGCGCGTCCGGCTGATCGACTTCCACACGCCGGGCGCCAACACACTGCACGTCACGTGGGAGTGGCGGCTCAAGCCGCCGGCTCGCAAGGGGAACCGCGCCGACGTGATGTTCGTGATGAACGGGGTGCCGGTGGCGATCGTCGAGCACAAGAATCCGAAGGACCCCGGCGCGATCGAGCGCGGGGTCTACTGGTACGGGGTGACCTGGAACGCCTCCCGCCGCTTCATGGCGCGCTGGAAGGAACGGCGGGAGGAGAGCTACCGCTTCGCGGTTCAGTCGTTCTTCGAGCCGACCGACTTCCTGCGCACGCTGCGCGACTGGATCCTGTTCTACGTCGAAGACGGTGAGACACGGAAGTCGGTGCTGCGCCAGCACCAACGCCACGCCATCGACCTGATCGTCGAGCGTTGCTCCGAGCCCGAGAAGCGGCGCGGGCTGATCTGGCACACGCAGGGCTCCGGCAAGACCTTCACCCTGCTCACTGCCGCGCGGCTGATCCTGGAACGCAAGGAGGAGTTCCGCAATCCGACGGTGGTCGTGGTAGTGGACCGCACGGAGCTCGAAGGACAGCTCAAGGGATGGGTCGAGCGGCTGCTCGGCGAGATGCAGCAGCAGGAGATCCCGGTGTGGCGCGCGCACAACAAGGAAGAGCTTCGCGACCTGCTCGGAACGGACAAGCGCGGCCTCATCCTGTCGATGATCCACAAGTTCCAGGACATCGAGAAAAACGCCAACACCCGCGACAACATCTACCTGTTCATCGACGAGGCGCACCGGTCGGTCGCCAAGGACCTGGGCACGTACCTGATGGCCGCCCTGCCCGCCGCGACGATCATCGGCTTCACCGGCACGCCGATCGCCAGAACTTCCTACGGTCAGGGCACCTTCAAGATCTTCGGCACTGAGGACGAATACGGCTATCTGCACAAGTACTCCATCGTGGAGTCGATCGACGACGAGACCACTTTGCCGATCCGTCACGCGCTGGCGCCAAGCGACATGACCGTGCCGGTGGAGCAGCTCGACCGCGAGTTCCTCAGCGCGGCCGACGCCGAGGGGGTGACCGACGTGGAGGAGCTCAACCGGGTGCTCGACCGGGCGGTCCATCTGCGTACCTTCCTCACCGCCGACGATCGCATTCGCAAGGTGGCCGCATTCGTCGCCGAACACTTCCGGAAGAGCGTCGATCCGCTCGGCTACAAGGCGTTCCTGGTGGGCGTGAACCGCGAGGCGTGCGCCCGCTACAAACAGGCGCTCGATGAGCTGCTGCCCGCCGAGTGGACCGAGGCGGTCTATACCGATAACGCCAACGACCCCGTGGAACGCCCGCTCGTGGCGAAGCATCAGCTCTCGACCGACCGAGAGGCGGATGTCCTGGTGGAGTTCAAGCGTGCGGGCCGTGATCCGCGGATCCTGATCGTCACCGACAAGTTGCTGACCGGCTTCGACGCGCCGCTGCTGTACTGCCTGTACCTCGACAAGCCGATGCGCGACCACGTGCTGCTGCAGGCGATCGCGCGCGTGAACCGTCCGTACGCGGATGCGGAAGGCATCCGCAAGCGAGTCGGCCTCATCGTGGACTTCGTCGGGGTGCTGCGCGAGTTGAAGAAGGCGCTGCAGTTCGATGCTGCCGACGTGAGCGGGGCTATCGAGGACATCGACCTGCTCCGGGGGGAGATCATCGACCGGATTGAACGGGCCGACCGCGACTACCCGGGCGCTGGCGAGATGGACGACGAAGCGCTCGAAGAGGTGGTGTACGGGCGGTTCCTCGATCCGCAGGCACGCATCACTTTCCTGGAGGCATTCAAGGAGCTCGAAGCGCTGTGGGAGATCGTCTCTCCCGACCCCGCGCTGCGGGATCACGTCGCGACCTTCCGGCGCTTGGCCCAGTGGTACGCCGCGGTGCGGAACGAATACGCGGATCGGATCGGATTCGTGGCCGATCTCGCCCACAAGACACGCAGGCTGGTGCAGGCGAGCGCTCGCCAGGAGGGCCTCGGGCGGCTGACGGCTGGTGTCACCTTCGATACCGGCACCGTGCAGACGCTGCGCGAAACGCCGGGCTCCTCCGAGGCCAAGGTCTTCAACCTGGTGCGCGGGTTGCGTCAGGAGATCGACACGTCACCGGACACGGCACCGGTGCTCCGGCCGATCAGGGAGCGTGCCGAGCGCGTTCTGACGGAACTGGAAACCCGTCAGACCAGCGGCGACGATGCTCTGGATCAGATCGAGAAGCTCGTCCGCGAGCGGGAGGATACGGTCCGGGCGGCGCGGCACAGCGGTCTGTCGCCGCGCGCGTTCGCCGTCTACTGGAGGCTCAAGGACAGCTTCAGTGTCGGCGAGAAGGGAGCGATGGCACTCGCGCGGGAAGTGGAGATGCTCGTGAAGCGGTTCCCCAACGCCGGCGTGAACGCGGAAGAGCTGCGGCATCTGCGCGCTGCGCTCTACAAACCATTGCTTGGGCTGCACAAGAACGAGCGCGGGAAGGTGGTCAAGCACATCCTGGCGCTGCTGGTTAGCTCCGGCGATGATGAATCCTGACACGCCCCGTGAATTGAGGAAGCGGTACGACGAATGAGCCGTTGTACGTACGTATTTCTTGACGAGTCGGGCAACCTTGATTTCGGAGCCGGGGGGTCTCGCTACTTCGTGCTTACCGGCGTGAGTTTGCGTCGTCCATCCCTTGCATTCGAGTCGCTTGATGACTACAAGCACCATTGCCTCGAGTCGGGGCCGGACATCGAGTATTTCCACGCCTATCGAGACGGCAAGCCGGTACGCAGCCGCGTGTTCGATCTGATCGCCAACCATCTCGACGAGATGTGCATCGACTGCCTGATAGTAGAGAAGGCCAAGACCGATCCGGCGTTACGGGAGGATAGGAGCTTCTATTCTGAGATGCTGGGTCGGCTCCTGAAACTGATCCTTCCTCACGAATTGAGCGCCGGGGGCGCTGAACAGGTCATCGCGATCACCGATTCCATTCCCGTGAACAGAAAGCGGCAGGCCGTGGAGAAAGCCATTCGGACGACGCTTACGAGTACGCTACCGCCCGGAATGAAGTATCGCGTACTGCACCACCAGTCGCGATCTCACTATGGATTGCAGGTGGCCGACTACTGCTGCTGGGCGGTCTTCCGCAAATGGCAGACAGGGGACCTCGCTTGGTACAACCTCATCAGGCCTGCAGTGCAGAACGAATTGGAGGTTTACGCGCCGACGCGAAGCCCTGGCGACGATGGGCGATTCAACAGATAAAGTGACCCCCCCGACTACTCCGTTGCCGGAGAGAGCACCCATGGCGCTCTTGTCATCGGGGGGGGACCTTTTGAACCGAGGGTATCCGCGAGAAGAAGAGCGCGTCAAGCGCACGTTCGGTCGGAGGTTCGGTCGGAGGCGGTCAAGCACGTATCTGGCGGTGCCGGTGAGCGGCGGCGATGATTCGTTCTGACACGCGACAAGCGATCCTGAGACGTCGCGCCGCCGACTGGGCGCGACGTCTCAAGGTTCGGCCCCGGGAGGTGCGCATCCGCCCCATGACCCGCAAGTGGGGCTCCTGCTCCACCCTGGGAATCGTCACCCTGGCCGCCGATCTGGCCGACCAGCAGCCGGGCTTTCAGGACTTCGTCATCGCCCATGAGCTGCTGCACCTGCGCGTGCCCAACCACGGCCGCCTGTTCAAGGCGTTGATGACCGCCCACGTCCCGGGGTGGAAGAGCTACGACCTGCAGCGCCGAGGTGGCATCCCGATCGCTCCGGGACAAGAGCTGGATCAACTCGGAGATTCAGGTCTCTGAGCTGTTTCCAGACGCTTCAAGGCTTCGCGTGCGGTGACGACAGGGATGCCATCGACGTCTCCGAGTGCCAGCACGTGTCTCTTGTCGCCGGAAACGATCAAGTCGGCCTGTGCCGCGATTGCCGTAGCCAGGATCAGGTTGTCCTTGGGATCAGGGGAAAGTCCACCGGCTGCGGCTTCCGCGGCGTCGAACAACCGCTTCATTCGAGGCCGGGCGAGAACCTCGGTTATCTCGGCGATCTGCGCAGTTGATGTCACAAGCTTGATCTCGCCGCGCAACCATGCCTGGTACAACCTGTCCGGCGGGGTGTCCTTGGTGATGAGTGCGCCGATCAGGATGTTGGTGTCAAGAACGATCCGCACGCGTGGCGGCGACCTCTTCGTCGATCAGGTCGAGGATTTCCTGCTGGTCTTGGGAAGCGTTGCGGTTCTTGATCTCCCGAACGGTAACGTCCAGGAGTTGCCGGCGTACCGCTTCGTCGACAAGCCGTGACAGGTCGTCCTCCGTGCCGCCGGTGCGCGCAAGAAGCGTCCGGGCCGCGCGATCAGTCTCTTCGGAGACGGACAGGGTCCATCGGATCATCGGTCAACGCTCCGGTCGCCTGCGAGCGTACCATACCCGAGTAGCTACAGGCGGATCCCGTTGCCGCGGTGGACGGCGGCGACAAGGTTCTCACCCCACTCGCCTGTCTGAAGGAGTACCTCGAAGCCGTAGGACTCAACTTCCCTCCGCAGCCGCGGACCGTTTCGATAGCGCCGGGCCGGGAAGAAGCGTGCCCCGTCGACGGTGATGGCGCCGTCGATCCCGGCCTCACCGTCGTACGGCCAGTAGCACACGTCGGTGTCCGGGTCGTACAGGCAGCCGTCGTCGTAGCCGTCGAACATCCTCCCCGTCCGGCGGTCGACCACCTGCCGGTCGGGCCGGTGGCGGCCGGCGTGGTACATCGCGGTGCTCACCAGGTAGTAACCGCGTGGATTGAGCCGCGCCTTGACCGCGCTGAACACCGACTGCCGGTCCTCATCGAGGACGATGCCTTGCAGGCAGTAGCTGTCCACGATCAGGTCGTAGCCGGGGCCGTGGCGGGGAATCCTCGTCACGTCCATGACCTCGAAGCGCACGTCCATGCCGCGTTTCGACGCGACGAGCTGCGCCTGCGTGATGGCTTCCGGTATCAGGTCGATCGCGTGCACCCGGAACCCGCGTGCGGCCAGGAAGAACGCGCCCGGCCCCACTCCCGTTCCCAGCTCCAACGCCGTGGGCCGGTAGCGGTCCAGCCGGAGCCGCGGAATCGCGTCCTCCAGGAAACCGTGGGACGAGAAATCGGCATAGTCCGTTCCGCCGTACTTCGAATGCGCCCACGCGCTGACGCCCCGATCGGTCATTTCCCGATAACGGGCGACGTTCTCACGGTGGTAGTTTCTCATCGTTCCGTGGCCCCGGATCAGACCAGCGGCTGCCGCAGCAGCTCCAGCAGCTCGGCGGGGTCCAGGCGCGCGGGCGTGCCGCCGGTCTCCAGCAGAAGGTCGGCGAGCTCGCGCTTGCGGTGGTGCAGGTCGACGATCTGCTCCTCGATGGTGCCCTTGGTGACCAGGCGGTAGATGGTCACCGGGCGGGTCTGACCGATGCGGTGGGCGCGGTCGGACGCCTGATCCTCGACCGCCGGATTCCACCACGGGTCCATGTGCAGCACGTAGTCGGCGGCGGTCAGGTTCAGCCCGACGCCGCCCGCCGTCAGGGAGATCAGGAATACGTCCCCCTGCCCGGCCTGGAATGCCGCGATCCGCTCGCGGCGCGCCCTGATGGAGATGCTGCCGTCGAGGTATTGGTAGCTGATGTCCGCCTCCTTCAGGTACGCCTCGAGCAGCTTCAGATGTCCGACGAACTGCGAGAACACCAGCACCTTGTGGCGGTTGGCGAGCAGCTCGGTGAGGGTCTCGGCGAACATGGCCAGCTTGGAGCTGACCGGCGCGTTGGACGGATCCACCAGCGCGGGGTTGCAGCACGCGCGGCGCAGGCGCGTCAGGTGCGCCAGGATCAGCAGCCGGCCGTCGTCGTCACCGGGACCTTCGGCGCGCAGTGCTTCCAGGTCCTCCACCGCCCGCCGGCGCAGTGCCTCGTAGAACGACGCCTCGGCCTGCGACAGCTCCACGTGCAGCGTGATCTCGGTGCGCGGCGGCAAGTCTTCCAGCACTTCCGACTTCAGCCTCCGCAGGACGAACGGTGCTACCAGGCGCCGCAACCGCGCACGCGCCACACCATCCGCATCCGTCTCGATAGGCGCGGCGAAGGTGCGCCGGAACTGCTGGAGAGAACCCAGCATGCCCGGGTTGATGAAGCTGAACAGCGAGTGCAGGTCCGTCAGGTTGTTCTGGATCGGCGTCCCGGTGGTGACCAGCCGAAAATCCGCCTTGAGGGCACGGGCGGCGCGGGAGCGTTTGGCCGCCGGATTCTTGATCGCCTGCGCCTCGTCGAGCACCGCGCTATGCCAGGCGATGCCGCACAGCCGCTCCGCGTCGATGTGCAACAGCGCGTAGGTGGTGACGACCACGTCGAACGGGCCGAGATCTCCGAGCAGGGCGGCGCGCGCGTCGGCGGAGCCGATCGACGCCCGCACGTTCAGCGTCGGTGCGAAGCGGTGCGCCTCCTCGATCCAGTTGGAGACGACCGAGGTCGGCGCGACCACCAGTGCCGGTCCGTCCAGGGCGCGCTCCAGGAGCAGCGCGAGTGCCTGCACGGTCTTGCCGAGCCCCATGTCATCGGCCAGACACGCACCCGCGCCCCAGTGGCTCAGGCGCGACAGCCAGCGGAACCCCTCCTGCTGATAGGGGCGCAGCTCCGCCTGCAGCGTGCTCGGCACCTCCGGTTCGCACTCCTGCGCGTCCCGCAGCCGCTGCTGCCGTGCGCGCCACTCCCCGTCCGCGTCGAGCCGGGTCTGTTCGATCCATTCCTCGAGGACGAGTGCCGCAAGGGGATGCAGGCGCTGCGCGCCGCGCGCCGCCGGTGACGACACGCTGCGCAGATCGTCCAACTGGCGGCGGAACGACGCCGTCAGCGAGACGAACTCGCCCTCCGCGAGCTCCAGAAACCGGGAGCCCGGATTGGCATCCAGCAACGTGAACAACTGTTTCAGGTTGAGTGCGCGCTGCTCGTCGATCCGGAGCTGACCGGAGGCCTGCACCCACTCATCGGCGGTCTTGATCTGCAGCCGGAACTGGCTGGTCTTGGCGCGCGCTACGATCTTGAACCGCTCACCGTGCGGCCACAGGCAGCGCGCCCCGGCAGCTTCGAGCTGCTCCAACAGCTCCAGCGCGCCGGCGGGCTCGGGCAACTCCACCGACCATGGCGCCGCATCGGTGCCGGCGAGCCGTGGACATGCCGCCGCGAGGCTCTCGGCAGCCGTCCGTTCGGCCGCCAGGTCACGCCGCGCCTGCACGGGTTCGCCCACCTGCTGACCGAACACCAGGGCTCCACCCGCGCCGGGTGCGAAGCAGGTTTCGGACCCGGGGACCGGCTCGACCACGACCTCCGCGGCAAGCCCGGCGCCGTGCGGCACCAGACGCACTCCGGGTTGTGCGTCCGCCTCGATGCGGCGCGCCGAGCTGGCGCTGCCCTCTACCCCGCCGTGAATGCGCATGACGGGCACGAGCGCCGCGGCGGCCTCCAGCAGGCGGGGGCCGGCCTTGGCCGGCAACTTCAATCCTCCCTTCGGGATGATCTTCCGCAATTGATGGTGCTCGGGCGTGAACCGGATCACGTCGACCCGCCGCTCGCCCACCATGCGAGCGTGGTAGCGTTCCAGATCCCAGTCGTCCGGCATGATGGTGGCGATCACGCCGCGGGCGTGGCGTTCGATGACCAGTTCCGGCTCGCCGCGCACGATGTCGATCGGATCGCCGGACGTGTTGAAGACATGGGGATGGCCGACCAGCTCATGCAGCAGCGCCGTCGCCAGCCGGGATGGCGACGGCGCCTGCAGACCGAACCGTTCACGCTTGATCACCTCGGCGGCGGCGCGATCCTGCTCCTGCAGGAAATCGGCCGTATCGGCCGATTTGGCCAGCCACTGCAGCGAGCGCACGCTGCCCTTGGACCACTTGCCGTCCGCCGAACCGCGCTGCTCCCGAGGGGTCGCGGTGATGGCCTCGGCGTCGTGCGCCACCTCCCATGCCAGCCGGCGCTGCCTGCCAGGCACAGTGCCCGTGGCATCTTTGGCCGTTTTGCCGCGGGTCTCGAACGCGAATTGCTCCAGCGCCCTGAGGGGAAACTCCCATGTGGCGGACGCCGGCACGAGCGTTACCAGCGTCTGCGTGCCGAGTTGCCGGTGTATCGCCGCGGCCTGCTTGCCTGCTGCCGCCGGCGACCGACCGCTGCGGGGATTCAGCGTCGCGCCGGCCTGACCGATGATCGCCAGACACTCGGCCAGCGCCCAGGCGAAACCCTGCGCTGCAACACGATCGACGTAGCCACCGAATGCGGCACGGGCATCGGATCGGAGGTGGGGAGTGATGACGCGTTTCGCCCAACAGTAGACCCATCCGCCCAGCAACGCGCGAACGTCGGCCGCGAAGTCGATCTCCGTGGTGGGGTTCCTGCCGGCGCGAAGCTCCGCGGCGCAGGCGACCGTTTCGAGGACTCCCGGTGCGAACCGTTGCCGGCGGCCGGCGTTCAGGAGATCCGCAAGCAGGGTTCGGTTGGACGGGGTGTCCGTGCGCACCAGGGACAACAGGGAGAGGAGGAACGGCGTCGATTCGGGCAGCTGCGTGCCCGCCGTATGCGCGCCGACGGCCGCCTCGATGGAACGCAATGCTGACTCGTCATCTCCGCGGAGGGTGGCGAGCAGAGCATCCACGGCGGCGCGGCCCGTGCGCGCCGCTTCGCTGTCCTGGCGTCGCGGCGGCAGCTCGTCGAAGATCGCCGGTGCGTCGTTCAGGCGTCCCTGCAGGATGCGGATGAAGGCGATGTCCACCGCGAACCGCTCCATTTGCGAGGCGAGCTCTCGGCAGGCGACCACGGTGGGCTCGGGAGGAGCGGCGGCATCGATCACTTCATTCAGACAGCCTCTGAGCGCGGCGTCCCGGTGCTGCTCGGGCAGGGTGCCGAGCAGCCCGACGGCGCCGGGCTGTGCCAGGAATCCCCACTCTGACGGCTCCACGTCGTCGGGTACGAGATCGAAACGACCGGCAACCGTGGCGCAGCGCAGCTTCATCAGCTCCGAGCCCGGCGGTCCGTACCCGTAGTACGACGGGAGCACCTTGTCGTGGGCGGTCCGGATTCGTTCCAGCAGGTCGCTGCGGTGCGCTTCCATGGTCAGCCACGGCGTCCAGTGCGGTGAGGTCGTCGGCCGGGAACCCCGAGTGGAGCGGTCGACGATTCCCCTCCGCTGCAGCTCTTCAACGGCTTGTCTGACGAGCGTGACGGTAACGTTGCGCCCGCCCGACTTGATGCCCGCGAACCGGAGCATGCGTGCCACGTCCGGGGCATCGAAGGTGAGCGGACTCAGGACCCCGCAGACCAGCGCCGTGAACCGCGCCGATGGTGAGAGGGACTGGAAGACGGCGTCCAGGTCGACGGGTTCAGGTTTCGGAACGTTCACGAGCAGCGATCACCGAGCCGGGCCGGGTGGCCGGCTACAGCTCCTCCAGCAGGGCGGCGAGCTTGCGCACCGTGTTGTGGTTGCGGATCGTCACCTGCTGGTAGACGGGAAGGCTCGGCAGCTTCATGAAGGCCGAACGGGTGATGCGGTCCTTCGCCGCCGACCAGAACACGACGCCGGGGCCCGCGGCGATCGTGTCGATGTCCGGCTTGGCCGGCGGCAGGCTGGCCAGCACCTCGTCGGGCGTCACGCCGGCCAGGGTGAACAGCGAGTTGTGCCGGCACGCCGCGTCCTCCCCCCACGCCGGCGGCGCGGCGGCGAGCGCGGCCGCGTAGCCGGCGTACGACAGGACCACCGAGCGCGCGGCGTACGCGAAGCGGTCGGACAACCCCTGCTCCACCCGCGCGTTGAGCTCCGCGACGTCGGCCGCCGCCGTACGGAACAGCACGTTGCCGCTCTGGATGTAGGTGCGGACCCGCTCGAAGCCCAGCTCCTCGAAGCAGCGGCGCAGGTCGTCCTTGCCGATGAGGTTCTTGCCACCCACGTTGATGCCGCGCAGGAGCGCCAGATACCGCTCAGACATCCGCTCTGCCGACCAGCCGGTCGCCGATGCGCAACGGCGCGCCCGCCGGATCCGGGCGGTCCTCCACCACGCCGGCGACCAGCGGCCCGAAGACCCCGCCGAACTTGAATGCATGGCCGCTGCCGGCGCCGGCCACCACCAGGCGCTCGGTCCCCGGCACCCGGTCGATGAGGAAGTGCGCGTCCGGCGTCATGGTGTACAGGCAGCTTCGGCCGTGCGCTCCCGGCGAGCCCGCCAGCGCCGGGATGCGCCGCCGCAGCATCGCCTCCACGTCGGCCGCGAATTCGCTGGTTCCGGCGCGATCCACGTCGGCATCGGCCGCGGGGCCAAGCCGGTCGCGGGCCACCTTGACGTACCCTTCGCGCAGTAGCGGGAAGCCGTACCACTCCTCTCCGCCCGGCTCCGCGCCCCAACTCGGCATCCGGGGGTAGGCGAAGGTCGCCGTGTCGGGTGCCCGCACCAGGAGCATCTCCTGGCGGGTGACGGTCAGCGGCCGGGCGAGTTCCGGAAGCAGCCTGCCGATCCAGGCGCCCGCGGCCACCACCACGCGATCGAAGGCCTGCTCGACGCCCTCGGCATGCACCGTGGCCGCTCCGGCGCGCTCTCCCACCGCGGCGACGGCGGTGCGCTCGCGCAATGTGACTCCCGTATCGCCTGCCAGGTCGACGATCATGCGCACGGCGGCGGCGCTCTCCAGATATCCGCCCCACGGGTCGTACACGCCGACTTCGTCATCGGCGACCCGGAACTGCGGGAATCGCCGCCGCAGTGCCGCGACGGACAGTTCCTGCACCTCGACGGCTCCCCGGCCGTGGAGCCAGTGCACACTTTGATACATCAGCGATCCCGGCCCCGCGTCGCGGAGGATGCTCAGGTGCCCGGTGCGGTGCAGCACGTGCCGGCCGGTCGCCCGTTCCCAGGCGTGCCACCGATCCGCTGAGCGCTCCACCAAGTCCACGTAGCCGGCCATGTCGGCGGCGTACCAGACGCGGCGGATGGCCTTGGACACGTCGGTCGAGGCAGCGCGCGGCGCCGGCACGTCGTCGGCGTCGAACAGCGTGACCCGGTGGCCGCGCAGGGACAGCTCCAGGGCGGCGGCGGAACCGAAGACGCCCGCCCCCACCACCGCGACCGTCATGGCGGCCACGCTATCACGTCAGCCGGATGCGTGAGCCGGTCACCTCAGGTGGTGCCCATCGCCCGCAGCACGGCGCCGAACCGCTCCAGCGCCTCCAGGTTGTGCGCGGGCAGGTGCAGGTCGACGAACGGCAGCGCCGCCTGCAGGCCACGCGTGCGCGGCTCGAAGCCGGGCGAGCCCGCCAGCGGATTCAGCCAGATCAACTGCCCGCAACTGCGGCGCAACCGGTCGATCTCCGTGCGCAGCAGCGCGGCGTCGCCGCGGTCCCAGCCGTCGCTGATCAGCACGACGACGGCCCGCTCCGACAGGACGCGCCGCGCCCAGCGGTAGTTGAATTCGCGCAGCACCTCGCCGATGCGCGTGCCGCCGCCCCAGTCCAGCACCTGATCGGACACCGTGCGAAGCGCGTCGGCGATGCGGCGGCTGGTCAGCAGGCGGGTGATGCGCGACAGCCGCGTGCCGAACACGAACGCCTCGCCACGCGGCAGCCCGCGCGCGGCGGCATGCACGAAGGCCAGGAGCGCGCCGCTGTAGCGCTCCATCGACCCGGAGATGTCGCATATCAGGATCAGGCGGCGCGGCCTGCGCTTGCGGCGGCGCCAGCGCAGGCGGGTCAGCTCGCCGCCCGAGCGCAGGCCGGTCCGCAGGGAGCCGCGCATGTCGATGAGGTGGCCACGGTTCGCGGGGCGCGTGCGTCGCGCCGCCCGCAGGGGCAGCTCGATCCGTATCATGTCCACCAAATGGTACATAGCCTGCAGCTCGGCATCGTCCATGGCGCCGAAGTCCTTGCGCCGCAGGCGTTCGGTCGCCGACCAGGTCAGGGTCCGGTCGGAGCTCTCCGAGTCCTCCGAGCCGTCGGTGGCGGTGGCCGCCTCGCCAATCACCGTCCGCTCCAGCTCCACCTCCGGCGGTGCCAGCCCTGCCCACTCGGGGAGCTGCCGGTGGTTCCAGAAACGGTCGAAGGCGCGGTCGAAGCGCTCGTGCTGGGTGACGCTGGTGGTGAACAGGCTGCGGGCGGCGGCGCGTACGTCGTCGCGCGAACGGATGCCGACCGCCTGCATCGACTGCAGGAAGGCGGTCACGTCATCGGCGGCGACGCTCATGCCCAGCCCGCGCAGCACGCGCGCGAACAGCAGCGCCGAGCGCGGCAGATGTGGCGCCCCGGTCACCTGGCTGGACTCAGGCGCTGACGCGTGCCTGCTCGATCAGGCCAGGCACCGCTCCCCGCACCGACTGCACGTCGTCCTGATACTTCAGCAGGACGCCCAGGGTGCGCTCCACTACGTCGGCAGCCAGCTCCTGCTCGCCCAGGGCGCGCAGCGCGTGCAGCCAGTCGAGGGTCTCGGCGACCCCGGGTCGCTTGTACAGCTCCTGCGAGCGAAGCTCCTGCACGAAGCCCACCACCTGCGCCGACAAGGCTTTACCCGCTTCCGGAACGCGGCGCTGCACGATGCGCAACTCCTTGTCCAGGCCGGGGAAGTCGATCCAATGGTACAGGCAGCGGCGCTTGAGGGCGTCGTGCACCTCGCGCGTGCGGTTGGAGGTGATGATTACCACCGGCGGCTCGCTCGCCTTGAAGGTGCCGATCTCCGGGACCGTGACCTGGAAGTCGGAGAGCGCTTCCAGCAGGAACGCCTCGAACTCCTCGTCGGCGCGGTCCAGCTCATCCACCAGCAGCACGCGGCGGCGCGTCACGGCCGGGTCGACTGCCTGCAGCAACGGGCGGGCCAGCAGAAACTCGCGGGTGAAGATGTCGACGTCGGCGCTCGCCTCTCCGGCCGCCTCCAGCAGGCGGATGCGCAGGATCTGGCGGGCGTAGTTCCACTCGTAGACGGCCGTGGAGACGTCCAGCCCCTCGTAGCACTGCAGGCGGATCAGGTCGGCGTCCAGGATCGACGCCAGCACCTTGGCGATCTCGGTCTTGCCGACACCGGTCTCGCCCTCCAGGAACAGCGGACGATGGAGCTGCACCGCAAGGAACACGCTGGTGGCCAGGTCCCGGTCGGCCACGTACGCGCACCGCTCCATCGCCTCCTGCACGGCGTCGACGGTGTCGAGCGCCGCCGTCGGGTCAGCCACCGGCACCGTCGATTCGAGCGCGGTCGCGCGCGGCACGGAGCGCGCGGCGGGCGTACACGCGGGCGAGCTGCGTGCGGTACTCGCCGGAGGCGAAGGTGTCGGCGAGCGGTTCTTCGACGCTCAGGCAGTCGGCGACCGCCTGCTCTATGACGCGGTCGTCCAGATCGGTTCCCGTCAGCGCCGCGGCGACCGCCGACGCGTCGAGCGGCACCTCCGTGACGCCGTTGAAGCACAGGCGTGCCCGCCGGCACCGGCCGTCCGAGCCCCACTGCACCACCGCGGCGGCTCCGCACACGGCGAAGCCCGACGCGGGATGCTCGAACTTGAGATAGGCCGAGCCGGTGCGCGGCCCCGGCGCCGGCAGGCGCAGGCCGGTCAGCACCTCGGTCGGTTCCAATGCAGTTGTCAACAGCCCCTGGAAGAAGCGGTCCGCCGCAATGCGCCGCGCGCCATCCGGGCCGGTGGCGGCGAGCTCGCCATCCAGCGCCAGCAGCGCGGCCGGCAGGTCGGAGGCGGGATCGGCGTGCGCAACGTTGCCGCCAGCGGTGCCGTGGTTGCGCACGATCGGGTCACCGATGCTCGCCGCCGACTCGGCGAACGCCTCCCAGCGATCGGCCACCTCGGTGGAGACGGCGATGCGGTGGTGGGTGGTCAGGGCGCCGACGATCAAGCCGTCGGACGCCGCGTCTATGCCGGCCAGCGGCAGGCGGCCGATGTCGATCAACAGCGCCGGCTGCGCCAGCCGTAGCTTCATCATCGGCAGCAGGCTGTGGCCACCGGCGAGGAGCTTGGCCTCTTCATGCTCTCCGAGCAGTTCGACGGCTGCCGCCAGCGACTCGGCGCGATGGTAGGAGAACGGCGCGGGGTACAGCTCAGGCCTCCTCCGCCGCCATGGCCTGCGCGGCGTGGCGGACGGCGATGACGATGTTGTGGTACCCCGTGCAGCGGCAGAGATTGCCCTTGAGCGCCTCGCGCACCTCCTGGTCGGACGGATCGGGGTTCTTCCGGAGTAGATCGAGAGATGCCAGGATCATGCCGGGGGTGCAGTACCCGCACTGCAGGGCGTGCTTCTCCCAGAATGCCTGCTGCAGCGGGTGCAGCGTGTCGCCGTCGGCCAGCCCCTCGATGGTCGTGACCGAGCGGCCGTCGGCCTGCGCCGCAAGCTGCGTGCAGGAACGCACGCCCACGCCGTCCAGCATCACCGTGCATGCCCCGCACAGCCCGGTCTCGCAGCCGATGTTGGTGCCGGTGAGACCGGCTTGCTCGCGGATGAAGTGCACCAGCAGCGTGCGCGGTTCCACCTGCGCCTGATGACGGCGGCCGTTGATCGTGATGGTGACGGCAACCGGTTCGGGTCGGCCCAGGCCGCTCACCCGTCGCTCCCGCCGCCGGACTCGCCTGCCACGCGCTCACGGATGCTCTGCGCAAGTCCCTGCAGCGCGTCGCGCACCAGGGAGCGCATCGAGCTTTCGACCAGCCGCTGGCCGATGCTGGCCAGCCGGCCGCTGATGCGCGTGTCCAGGTCGTATGCCAGCACGGTCGCGCCGCCCTCCGCGCGCAGGCGGAAGTCGGCCTCACCGGTGACCACGCCGACCGGGCCTCGCCCGGTTGCGGTCATGTGGTAGGAGACCGGGGGCTGCACGTCGGAGAGCTCGATGGAGCCGGCGAACGTGCCGCGGATGGGGCCGAGCTTGACGCGCCACGATGCGTCGAAGTGCGTGTCGTCGATCCGCTCCAGCCGGTCGGTGCCCGGCAGCGTCGAACGCAGCACCTCCGGGTCCATGAGCGCGTCCCACACCCTGTCAGGAGGGGCTTCGAAGGAGAATTCGCCTGTCAGTCGCATGTCAGTTCAGAGTGGGCCGCAGCCCCGAGCCGGCGGCGCGGGGCGTGAGCCTGCGTGACCGTATGGGCGTGCCCTCGCCGGTGTCAACTCGGCCGGGGGACGGCCGGCGGCTGAGTCCGGTACTGTTTCGTGCAGATGCGCGACATCGAGGCGGCGGTTCGCCGCTGGCACGCCGCCGGCACACGGTTCGCCCTGGCGCGGGTAGTGGCCACCTGGGGCTCCGCGCCCCGCCGGCCCGGCGGGGCGATGGCGGTCACCGCGGATCTGCAGGTGGCGGGGTCGCTGAGCGGCGGCTGCATCGAGGCGGCGGTCATCGAGGAGGCGGTGCGCCTGCTGGCCGGCGAGCGCGGACCCGGCCGTCTGGAGTACGGGATAGAGGACGAGCGCGCGTGGTCGGTCGGGTTGTCATGCGGCGGCAAGCTGTCGGTCTATCTCGCAGAGCTCGGGCCGGACCTTTGGGAGCCGATCCTGGACCTCCTGGAGCGGCAGCGGCCGGCGGTCCTGCTCACGCGGCTGCGCGACGGACGGGCATCACACGCCCTGATCGACCTCGACGAGCGTCGCGTGCGGGCATGCGGCGGTGACGTCGGTGGTTACGGCCCGGGCGCCGTGGCCGCCGCCTGCGCGTTCGCCGACACCGCGCAGGAAAGCGCGCTGATCGAGATGGATGGGATGGATACTTTCGTGCACTTGTTGCCGCGACCCGACGAGCTCCTGATCGTCGGCGCGGGCCACATCGCCGTGCACATGGTCGCCTTCGCGCGTGAGCTGGGCTTCCGGACGGTGGTGATCGACCCGCGGCGGGTGTTCGCCGCCAGCGATCGGTTCGCGGTGGAGCCGGATGAGCTGCTGGCCGAGTGGCCCGACCGCGTGCTCGCCGATCGGCCGGTCACGGAGAGCACCTACGCGGTGCTCCTCACCCACGACCCGAAGATCGACGACCAAGCCCTGCGCCACCTGCTGCCAAGCCGCGCCGCCTACATCGGCGCGCTCGGCAGCTCGCGCACGCACGCCAGACGGCGCGCCCGCCTGCAGGATGCCGGGTTCGACGATGCGGCCATCGACCGGGTGAGAGGCCCCGCCGGGCTGGCGATCGGCGCCGTGTCGCCGGCCGAGATCGCGCTGGCCATCATGGCGCAGGTGATCGAAGCCAAGCGACTGACGCGCGCCGCCGCCCCTGCACGCCCTGCGTGATAGGGTGTCCTGATGGCCGAGATGACCGTGGAGCGGCCACGGACTGGCCTTCAGCAGCACATCTACCGCGTCATATTCGAGGGGGACACGCCGGCGGGCAAGGGGTTCGACATCGTGCTCATCCTGGCCATCGTCGCCAGCGTCGTGGCCGTGATGCTGGACAGTGTTGCCAGGGTTCGCGACGCGTTCGGCGGCTGGCTGTCGGCGGCGGAGTGGGTCTTCACCGCGCTGTTCTCGATCGAGTACGTGCTGCGGCTCTACTCGGCTCCCCGCCGGGTGCACTATGCCCGCAGCTTCTTCGGCGTCATCGACCTGCTGGCGCTGGCACCGACCTATCTGAGCATCCTGCTTCCCGGTGGCCACTTCCTGCTGGTGGTACGCATCCTGCGGGTGTTGCGCGTGTTCCGCGTGCTCAAGCTCGCCAAGTACGTGGCGGAGGCCGAGCTGATCGTGGACGCCCTGAAGGCCAGCGGCCGCAAGATCGCGGTGTTCCTGTTCGCGGTGCTGTCGATCGTGGTGGTGGTCGGGTCGCTGATCTATCTGATCGAAGGCGACGCCAGCGGATTCACCAGCATCCCGCGTTCCGTGTACTGGGCGATCGTTACATTGACCACGGTCGGTTACGGGGACATCTCGCCCCGTACCCCGCTGGGCCAGACGCTGGCCGCCGCCATCATGATCCTGGGCTATGGGCTGATCGCCGTGCCCACGGGACTGGTCAGCATGGAGATCTCGCTGGCGCTGACCCGCCACCAGAAGCGTCAGTGTCCCGAATGCGGCATCTCGGAGAGCGACCCCGACGCAAGGTTCTGCCGGCGCTGCGCGGCGGGTTTGATCTGACCACGGACGGATGAGCTCGCCCGACCGCATGCCGTTGACCGGGGTCATCGTCGTCGACATGACGAGGGTGCTCGCCGGGCCGTTCGCGAACATGGTCCTGCGCGATCTGGGCGCCGAGATCATCAAGGTCGAGCCGCCGCGGGGCGACGACTCGCGCGGGTTCGGCCCGTTCCTGCCCGACGGCGCTTCCAGCTACTTCGTCAGCCTCAACTGCGGCAAGCGTTCGATCGCGCTGGACCTCAAGAACCAGGCCGGGTGCGAGGTATTCGCCGATCTGCTTGGGTCGGCCGACGTGCTGATCGAGAGCTTCCGCCCGGGCGTGCTGGCGCGGCTGGGGTTCGACGACCGGCGGCTCCGCACCCTCAACGAGAGGCTGGTGTACGTCACCTGCTCAGGCTTCGGGTATACGGGGCCCGACGCCGACCGACCGGCCTACGACATGATCATCCAGGGTCGCTCCGGCCTGCTGTCCATCACCGGCACCGAGTCGGGTGAGACCGTGCGGGTCGGCTCGTCGATCGCCGACATCGTCAGCGGCCTGTACGCGGTGATCGGCGTCCTGGCGGGGCTGCTGCGGCGCGAACGTGGCGGTGCGGGGGCACGAGGCGCCCGCGTGGACATCGCCATGCTGGACAGCGTGGTGTCCGTCCTGGAGAACGCCTTGGCGCGGTATCAGGCGACCGGCGTCGAGCCCGGACCGCTGGGATCCCGGCATCCGTCGATCACCCCGTTCGAGACCTTCCGCACCGCCGACGGCCAGATCGTGATCGCCGCCGGCAACGACCGGCTGTTCGGGCGTCTCTGCGAGGTGCTGGAGGTGCCGGATCTGGCATCCGATCCGCGGTTCGCGGCCAACTCTGCCCGCACCGACCATCGGGACGCCCTCAAGGCCGCGCTGGAGGCTGCCCTGGCGCGTCGCGGCACCGCGGACTGGACCGCAGCGCTGGAGGCGGCCGGCGTGCCGGTGTCGCCGGTAGCGGGCATTGCCGACGTGTTCGCCGACCCGCAGGTGGCGGCCCGCAACATGCTGGTGGAGGCTGCCGGCACGGACGGATTCCGCGTGACCGGTACCCCGATCAAGATGGCCGGCGTCGAGGATCCGCCGGTCAAGCCGGGCGCGCCGGCGCTCGGCGAGCACCGCGACGTGATCCTGCGGGAACTGCTCGCCTACTCGCCCGAACGCATCAGGGGGCTGGACGCAGCCGGCGCCTTCGGAAACTGCTGAGGTATACTGTCGACATCCGATATAGACGGCATCAGATGGGCCACGCTGTTGGCGACAGGATGGCGAGGCTCTTCTGCCGTTCGGCAATTTCCACGGCACGCCAGTCCGCGCAATCGGCGATCTGGGATGTTAGAATATATCTCGATGCCTTGAAGACGGGTTTCTTGTCAGCGAAGCCAACGCTGCCGAGGCTAGAATTGGTGCTCGCCTGCAGCAACGCTTGGTTGCCAAGTCGATTGACATACATGCTTGCCTCGTCGTCCGTGAACTGCGGCCAGTTTCCCTCGCGCTTCTTGGGAAGCACATGTTCCAAGTTGATAACAGACGGATCCTGAGTCGGCAAAAACCAAGGCTCCAATTCGTTTCGTGCCGCCATCTCCAGAGAACGCAAATAGTATCGAGCGAGCTGTGCCTTAGATACGCGAGCTGTCTCAAACGCTGTCTTGAATTCCTCGTCTGTCGGGGTGACGCCGTTCAGTTGCGTTTTCAACTCCGCAGTGGTAGTGACTACGCCGGTGAAGACACCGTTAGCTACCGCGGCTAGCGGCAACTCCACTGAGCCGCTTCTTGTGGAACTGGCGATGAGCAGTCGGACGCCGAGAGAGACGCAGAACTGGAACGTCTTGGCCGACTCCGTGGCTACGAAATTGGCAGCAACAGCCAATAAGAGGGGCCGCATAGGTCGGATATCCAGAAGGTTCAGGACCTCAATTGCACGCCGACAAGGCTCCGGGTAGCTGTTCCACTTTTCGTGTTCCGGATTGAAGGTAGCTACATAGGCCGTGGCAAGGCTCTCCAGCTTCGATGCGAAGCCGATTGCTGCATGTTCGCTCTTGGCATTCTCCTGGACAGCGTCATAGACTTCCGATTCCCGCGTGTAGCCACGTATTGCAATAAGCGCGTGCCTCAGGAAGTCGACGGTAATATTCTCTTCTTCAAGGCTCTCTAGAGTGCCACGCATGTAACTCCAGCGGCTCTGCACCTCCTGAATGCGCTCCCCGGATCGACCAAACAGGTAGTTCTTGATCAGATCCGCCTGCGACGTGCGCAACCCTCGGTCGTTGAGTGTTTCGAACATCTTGTATGCGTTCGCGTCATTTGGCACTCTGAGCAACACAACTATGGCTCTACGTTCTATGAAAGACACCCAATCGTTCAGTTGATCTCCGTGGCTTCTTGGGTCAATGGTTGCTACTATCTTGCGAACGTAGTCGCGAGACGTCTCGCTCGCCTTGTCCAACAGAATGTGAGAGTCTTTAGTCGGCTGAGGTTCCTGATCACCTTCGTTGCGAGCAATGATCCATTGAAAATACTCATTGTCGTCGACGTTCAGCCGGAGTTTTGGTATGCGCGAACGTTTCGTACGATCGATGCCGGTCAAGAACTCATTATTGATTGCCTCGACGAGAACGTCGTCGAGGTCAACTAGGTAATCGCGGATCGCCGCAAGCAGAATTGCCGTCGTCGCAAGGCGCTGCTGACCATCGACCACCTCAAGTGCTCCATCTGATCTAGGGATCGTAACGACCGTTTCAAGAAAGTATCCCGGCTTCCCATCGTTGATGGCTTTGGCGAAGTCCTGCAGCAATTGAGTGACTTCTCGGTCAGTCCACGCATATTCTCTTTGGTTCGGAGGAACGAAGAGCCGAGACTGCCGTAGTACGCTTCCAAGTCCGAGCTGTTCAAACGCTATTTGATCTTGCGAGTCAGACATCGTTGTTCCCTGCTATGCTGCTATTGATGTAGCTCCAGCGATGGCGTCTCCGGCGCTTGCTCTCAGTTGTCGGTACGCTGAGTGCGCATCGTGATGTCGCATGGACGCGGGGTAGTCGTATATGAGTGGCTTGAAGCGTCTCCTGTGGGTCACGGAGGTGGAAATGTTACACCAAGTCGGAGGGTCATTACAACGCCTTTGAGCGGTTCCCATCACCCGCGAGCCAGCCGTCCCAGGCGCCGGTCCTCGTGCGCCAGCCACTCCACGTACGGGCGGGGAGCGGCCGGCGGCGGCCCCAGACCGTGCTCGGAGCGCCAGCGCAGCAGCGGATGGTCCCGCCGCTGCTGCGGCAGCGCGACCGGATGCCCGTACGCCGCCGACTCGAACGCGCCCATGATCATCTCCAGCGAGTGGGTGCCCACGGCGCCGCTGCTCTCGTGCTCGTCGCCCGCGTCCAGCGCGCGCACGTACTCTTCCACGAACGCCTGCTCCATGCCGTCGCGGAGCTCGGGAGTATCGCCCCGGCCGCCGAGCGGGTTCTCGATCTCCGTCCACCGGTCCACGCCATCGTCGGGTCGCGCGAACGGGGTCGGCAGGTGCCACGCACCGCCGTGCTGGATCAGGACCCGGCCCTCGGTGCCCATCAGCTCGACTCCCATGGAGCCGCCATGCACGGCGGGAAGCCGGTCATGCATCAGGGTCAGATTGATCCCACCGGCGAACTCCAGCTCGGCGGACAGGCGCTCGCCGGCGATCGTGCCCATCCCGCTCGGCGACGGCACCACGTCGTCGGGTGTGATCGGCCGCCCGTCGGTGCGCAGGCTGGCGGTGACGCGCCGGCAGCGGCCCAGGAACGCCTGCGCGCCGGTCAAGAGGTGGCAGCCGATGTTCATGATGCCGTAGCCGCCGTAGTAGCCCTTGCCACGCGCGATGGCGTGGATCACGTCGCCGATCAGCCCGTCCGCGACCGCGGCCGCCGCCGCCCGCGCGGCCGGGCTGACGCGGCCCTGGTGGTGGACCGCTACCTGCACGCCGCGCTCGCGCGCGCGGCGCAGGACCGCGTCGGCCTGCTCCAGATCGACGCAGATCGGCTTCTCCACGTCGATGTGGTACGGGCCGTGGTCGAGCACCCGCATCATCAGCTCGTGGTGGAACTCGGTGCCGGTCGGAATCGCGACGATCTGCGGCTGCACGGCGTCGAGCATCGTCTCAACGTCGGTGAACCGGGCGGTGACGCCGAGCTCGTCTCCCAGGGTCTGCAGCCGCTCGGTGTCGAGGTCACACAGCCCCACCAGCTCGGTGCGGGCGTGTTCCGCGTAGCCCCGGCCGATGGAGATGCCGCGGGGGCCGCAACCGATCAGCGCCGCACGATACGTGACGGCCATCACGTCTGCAGCCCTGCGAGCGGATGGCTCCGCTCGGCCAGCGGCAGGGCGATGCGCGCACCGGCGAGCTGCGATGCGTAGATGCCGTGGATCATCTCCAGCGCCGCACGCGCCGCGCGCGCGCTCGACAGCGGTTCGGAGTCCGCGTCGATCGCTGCGATCAGGTCCTCGATCGCCAGCCGGTTGCCGTCCTTGTGGAACTCGGCGCCTCCGAGGTCCAGGACGTCCCAGCCGGTGATGCCGTCCCACGGCGCCCAGTGGTCGTGGCGGGCGATCACGAAGTCGCTGCCCGCCCCGCGCATCGCGACGCTGCCGCGGTCGCCGATCAACTGCAGGCTGAATACGCGGCCTTCGCCCGGCTGGTTCGCGCGCGAGGTGAAGGTGCCGACCGCGCCGCCCGCGAAGCTGTAGTACCCGGTGACCGCGTCGCCGGCGATCAGGCCGATCGGCTCGGTCGCCTCGCGGGCGTCGCCGGGCCCGATCTCCCGCCCGCCGGCGGTGACGTGGCCGCTGATCCAGGCGACGTCGCCGGCGAAGTAGCGCATCGTGTTGAACAGGTGGGTGCCCAGCACCAGCATGTCCTCGCCGCCGCCGCGCCGGTCCTGCTTGCCGGTGCCGCGCAGCTCCAGCAGCGTGCCGATCAGGCCGTTCCCCACCCGCCGTTTGAGTTCCTGCAGCTGCGGGAGGTAGACGTTCTGGTGCGCGACCGCGATCTTAAGTCCCTTCGCGTCGGCCGCCGCGATGACGCGATCGGCGCAAGCCAGATCGGCGGTGATCGGTTTCTCGCAGTAGATGTGGCACCCCGCGCCGATGGCGGCCATGAGCAGCTCTTCGTGGCGGTCGACGTAGCGGGGGCAAATGGCGACGATGTCCAGCGATTCGGTAGCCAGCATCTCGCGGTAGTCGGCATACGCGTTCGCGGCGCCGATCTCCTGCTGGGCGGCGGCCCGCCCGGCGGGGTCCGGGTCGGCGACCGCTACCGGCTGCACGCCGTCGATGCCCCGAAAGCCGAGGTGCAGGCCGTGACCGAAGTTGCCGCGCCCGGTGTGGCCGATCGCGCCGACGCGGAAGCGCACTTGGGTAGTCATGCCGCCGAGTATACCCTCGCTCCGCAGAAGGTGAGATCAATGGAGAACGAGGTGGCCAAAGGTTCCTTTGGCGTGGCGGTCAAGGCGGCGATCGTGGACGGATCGCGCCTGCTGGTGCTCTACAAGACGACAGAGCTCTACAAGACGACAGAGGAGGCCCTTGGCGACCCTGACCCTGCCATCAGGGTGGATCTGCCTGGCGGGAGGGTCAGGTTCGGAGAGTCGCCGATCGAGGCATTGCGCCGTGAGTACCAACGCGCACGATCGCGCGGCGATACACGGCGGTTGCCGGATGCCGTAGGAGCCGCCCGATGAGCAGCCCGTACCAGTACCTGGGCCATCCGCGGCCGGCCATCGACGGGCGGGCCAAGGCGCTGGGTGTCACCCGCTACGCCGGCGACGTGCAGCTCGCCGGCATGCTGCACGCCCAACCGGTGTTGAGCCAGGAGGCGCACGCGCGCCTGCGCGCCGTGCGCGCGTCCGCGGCGTGCGCCGTCCCCGGCGTGGCGGCCGTGCTCACCGCCGACGATCTGCCGGTGACGGCCACGCCGCCTGAAACACGGCATCAAGCGGTCCTCGCGCGAGACATCGTCACTTTTTGTGGACAGCCGGTCGCACTGGTGGTAGCCGAGTCGGCGGCGGCCGCGGCTGACGGCGCCGCTCTCGTCGAGGTCGACTACGACCCCCTGCCGCCGGTGGTGGGAGTCGCAGGCGCCGCACACGACCGGCCGCCGTCGGCGAGCGGCGAGTATCGTCGCGGCGACGCGGCGGCGGCGCTGCGGGGCTCCGACCACGTCGTCAAACGCACCTGCCGCACGCCGTTCGTGCATCAGGGCTACCTGGAGCCGTGCGCGGCGGTGGCAGCCCCCGACCCGGGTGGCGGCGGGGTAACCGTCTACTCCGGCTGTCAGGGCCAGTTCGACGTGCGCGCGCAACTCGCCTCCATCCTGGAGCTGTCACCGGCAGCGATCCGTATCGTGCCCATGGCCGTGGGCGGCGGCTTCGGCGGCAAGGGCGGGCTGATCGATCCGCTGGCCGCGGCCGCCGCGCTGCGATTGAACCGGCCCGTGAAGCTGGTGCTGGACCGCTCGAGCGATCTGGCCACCACTACCCCCTCCCCGGCGATGGCGATCGAGCTGGAGCTGGGCGCCAACCGCCATGGCGAGCTCACCGCGCTGCACGTGGAGATCACCCTGGACAACGGCGCGTTTCCCAACGGCATGGGAGGCGGCATTGCCAAGCGGCTGGCCGGCTGCTATCGGATCCCGCACCTTTCCATCCGCTGGCGAGACGTGTGCACGAATGTGCACGCTACCGGCGCCTATCGCGCGCCCGGCGCGCCGCAGACCACCTTTGCGCTCGAGACGGCGGTCGACGCGCTGGCCGCCGCCCTGGACATCGACCCGCTGGAGTTCCGTACCCGCAACGTGGTGCGGGCCGGCGACCCGCAGCCCGACGGCACGCCCTGGCCTGCGGGCGGCCAGCTCGCCTGCCTGGAGGCGGTCGCATCGCATCCGCTGTGGCGGTCTCGCCATCAAGACCCCGGCGGCGGCACCGGGATCGCCATCGCCGGGTGGATCCCCCTGGTCGATCCGTGCGCTGCCGCCTGCCGCGTCGACCCGGACGGCACCGTGGTGGTCACCCTGGGTGCGGTCGACATCTCCGGGGTGTACTCCTCGCTCGTGCTGGTGGCGGCGGAGGAGATGGGCGTCGAACCGCGGCAGGTCCGCGTGCAGATCGCCGACTCGGCCAGCGCGCCGTACGGGCCGAGCGCCGGCGGCAGCAACATCGCCTGCTCGGCGGCCGATGCGGTACGTTCGGCCGCCGCCGAGGCCAAGCGTCAGCTCCTCACCCTGGCGGCCGACCACTTCGAGGCCGCGGTGGAGGATCTGGAGATCGCAGCCGGCGCCGTGCGAGTCGCGGGGGTGCCGGACCGGACGATCACGATCGGCGCACTGGCCCATGCCGCGCAGAGCGCCGACTCGTCCCTGCCGCACCGGCAGGGACCGATCCAGGCGCACGGCCGGGCCGCCGGCCCTGGCGGCGCCGCCGTGTTCGTCGCCCACGTGGTGCGCGTCGCCGTCGACCGGGAGACCGGCCGGGTCCGCCCGACCGACTACCTGTCGGTGCAGGACGTGGGTTTCGCGCTGAATCCGCTGCTGGTGGAGGGCCAGCTCCACGGCGGCGCCGCTCAAGGGCTGGGCATCGGCCTGCACGAGGCGCTGCGCCACGATGAGGCCGGCCAGCTCCTGACCGGCACGCTGATGGACTACGGACTGCCCAAGGCGACCTCGGTACCGCCGGTCACGGCCCAGCTGCTGGAAACGCCCTCGCACGGGCCGTACGGGGCGCGCGGGGTCGGTGAGCCGCCGATCATCGCCGGCGCGGCGGCGGCGGCCAACGCTATCCGTGCGGCAACCGGAGCGCAGCCGGCGTCGCTGCCGCTCGACGCCGAAACGGTATGGCGAGCTACGAACATGCCGGAGAATCCGGCATGTTCGTAGCCGAGGTTAGGACGGGCGAACAGCGGACCCGAAGGCGACGCTGTTCGCCCGTTACCAGACCGACAGAATGATGCCCACGATCGGATAGGCGACCAGCCGGTAGCCGAGGTTGATGAGCACCAGCGGCCGCGGCCGTCCTTCGAATGCTCCGTTGGAGATGATCGACATGCCCGAGAAACCGATCGCCAAGCCGAGCGCGGCCGCGATGCCACCGCCGACCCCCGAGATCGCCGCCGCCTGGAAGACGATCGCCAGCACCAGCGACGTGAGGATCGCGTCCGCCAGCGCGGCGATCAGCGCGGGGCTGGGGCCCGTGGCGCGCATCTCCTCCTCGGTCTTGCCGAGCGCCGCCATCCACGCCTTGCCGAACAGGAACGGCGCGTACCAGACGAATCCCAGCGCCATCAGCACCACCGCCGATACGGCTGCAGCCACGTAGTTGATCGCTCCGAAGTCTATCGTCGCCATACGTTCCTCCTGACTCGGCCGCTTCCCGTCCCCCGCGTCATGCCCGCGACCCGCTCACGGGTGAAGCGGCGCCACGGAGGCCTGTGACAGCCGGATGGTGGCCCACAGCACGATCAGGCCGATCCCGACCGTCGCCGCCACCGAACCGGCCACCGTCCAGGTGTTCCAGGTGTCGATCTGCTGAGGTCGGTTCGCCGTCCCTTCCGGGATGGCCTCCCACCGCTCGGCCTCCAGGCGGGCCAAGCGCGCCCCCGTCAACCCGCCCGCCGCCACACCGATGCCGGCAACCAGCAGGGGCCAGTAGTCGCTGACCGGCTCCGACGATGGAGTAGGCGCGGGTGCGGATTCCATCGGTGTTTCCTCGGACGGCTTGTCCGTTTCCGCGGGAGCCTCCTGGGCAACGACCGGCGTGCAACAAAGCGTAACGACGATCACCGCCGCCACCAGCCGCCATCCGCATGAACAGCGATCCACCGCCACGACGGTATCGCAACCACCGTGCCGCGCCAAGGGTATCGCCAAGGTATGATGCGCCCGCCATGCTGAAACGACGCCTTGGTCGTACCGGGCTCCTGGTATCCGAGCTCTGCCTGGGAACGGCGGGATTCGGTGCGCAGCCCTTCGCGGAGACGAGCGATCCGGTGCTCGACGCCTTCGTCGAGTGCGGCGGCACCTTCATCGACACCGCGGACATCTACGGGCCGGAGGTCGGAGGGTCCGAGTCGGCCCTCGGCGGCTGGATGCGGCGGCGCGGCCATCGTCAAGCGCTGGTGGTGGCGACCAAGGGTGGATCGCCGACCGGCCCGAACCCTACCGACCGCGGCCTCAGCCGCCGTCATTTGCTGGACGCCGTGGAGGCAAGCCTGACGCGCCTGGGGACCGACTGGATCGACCTGTACCAGACGCATTGGCCCGATCCGGACACGCCGGACGAAGAGACGCTGTCCGCCTTGGACCAGATGGTTCGCCAGGGCAAGGTCCGTTACGTGGGGTGCTCCAACGTCCCTGCCTGGCGCCTTGCGCATGCGCAGGGAATCAGCGCCCGGTCGCAGTTCATCTCCTACGCGAGCGTCCAATCGCACTACAGCCTGCTCGCCCGCAGCGGCTATGAACGCGAGCTGTCCGAGGCCGCCGTCGCGCTCGGCGTCGCGGTGCTGCCGTATCGCCCGCTCGCGCGCGGCATCCTGACCGGCCGCTTCCAGGGCGGCCAGATCCCCGAAGGACGCTGGCGCAGCGGACCGGACGGCTACGACCTGGAGCCCGGCCGCGCCGCCGCCTTGGTGGCCGAGCTCGGCAAGATCGCCTCCAGGGACCGGCGTACGATTGCGCAGCCGGCCTTGGCGTGGCTGCTCGCGAAGCCCGGCGTCACCGCCGCGGTAGTCGGCGCTTCCACGCCCGAGCAGGTGCTCGAGCTGGCCGGCGCTGTCGGTTACCGGCTGTCCCCCGAACACATGGAGCATCTCGATGAGGCGTCAGAATGGAGATGTTGAAACAGGCCGTTGCCTAAGCGCCCGCCTCCTGCTAAACTTATAGCGCGATGGGAAAGAGACTCTATATCGGCGGACTGCCCTTCAGCGCCACCGATGAAACGCTATTCCAGCTGTTTGCACAGCATGGCAAGGTCGAATCGGCCGAAGTGGTGACGGATCGTTATTCCGGCAGCTCTCGTGGTTTTGGATTCGTAGAAATGGGATCGGACGAGGAAGCAGCCGCCGCGGTTCGCGGAATGAACGGCGCGGAGCTTGACGGCCGGTACCTGACCGTGGAGGAAGCGCGCAGCGCGCGCGGCGACCGCGGAGGAGGAGGCGGCGGCGGCGGCGGCGGCGGGCCTAGGCGCGACGGCGGAGGCGGCGGCGGCCGCGACGGCGGAGGCGGCGGCGGAGGCGGCGGGCCCAGGCGCTGGTAGCCGGTCCCGGCGGGACCGGCTAGCGCACGAAGCACGGCTGATTCGCAGCTTGCATTCGTGCACCGCGAGCGTGAAATGGCGCTCGTGAAGCAGTCTATCGCTATCTCGACAGCGCGGTGCGAGCTAGGTCGCTACACCGCATCCAAGTGAGTCGGTCGCCATAGTGGCGGCCGACTCGCATTAATACTTCATCAAGCTCCCGCAGGCCGTCCGCCGAGCCGTCGCTGAACAGCGACGGCCAGTGCGTCAGCATGACGACCGGCTGCTCCGAGCGGATCAGTTCCGGGATGCGGCCGGTGGCGCCGTCGGCGCTGATCACGGTATCGATCGCTGAGGGGTGGCAGCCGAACAGGTCCGCTACCCCGCACGGCTGCGACACCACGCTGACGCCGCGCTCGGGATCCTGCCACGCCACGAACGGGTCGCGGGGCCGGCCGCGGACATCCATGTGCATGAAGTACCAGGAGAAGGTGCGTCCGTTGACGGCGTACTGCGCCTCGCCGATCGCACGGGCGAACTGCTCTTCCTTGCTCATGCCGGCACGCCAGCATGACGTGACCCCGTTCGCCGGCAGGCCGACGTTGTTGAGGATGGTCAGGGCCAGGCTGATGTAGCGCACCATCTCCGCGACGCTGGCGGTGGCGATCCATTCGTCCTCGTAGCGATGGAGCAGCCGATCGTTGTCGATGTCATAGGCGGCCAGGTGCGTGAGGATCTCTGCCGTGATGTCGAAGCGCCCGGCCAACCGGGAGCGGACGACGTCCAGGAACCGGTCCAGGTCGGACGGACTGACGTAACTGACGTTCCGGTCGATGCGACCGGCGCCGGACGGCATCGGCAGCACCGAGTACTTGCCCAGCACGCCGTGCGATTCGCACACCGCCGCGAACTCCTCCGTGAACGAACCGGGGATCGACAGGACGTGCTCCTGCTCCGGATGCATGAAGTAGGCGGCGTTGATCGGCGCGCAGTCGTCCAGGATCAGGGACAGCGGCAGGCGCGCCGCCTCAGACATGGTCGGTGCTCGGCGTGGAAAGCAGGAACGGCAACCGATCGCCGGCGACCGCCGTCACCCGCTCCGGGCCGAACAGCGCCTTGACCAGCATCGGGCGGGTCAGCGCCTCCTCTCCTTCCGGGCCGCTCAGCACGTACCGATCGCCGCGTTGACGTACCGCCACGTCGTCCAGACCCAGCTTGCGCAGGATCGCGGCCGGATCGATGAGCTGCAGCATGTGCCACGGCGCGCGCGTCATCGGTAGGCCGAGCCGGTCGAGGAGCTGCACGAGGCCGGTCTGCTGCGGGATGACTTCGACCTGCAGATCGCTGGTCAGGTCGACGCGATCCACGTCGTCGCGCGCGGTCGTGGAGCGCCCTTCGTTGACCGCATCCACGCGCGCATAGACCGCGCGCAGCAACGCCGCCACCAGTTCCGGCGGCCCGCCGTGCTCCTTCACCAGCCGCGATGCCGGCTGGACCACCGCGTACGCTTCGACCCGCCCGCGCCGCTCGGCCACGAACAGTTCGGGCGAGGTGCGGCCCACAATGATGGGCACGTCCACTGCGGGGCGAATCGTCCCTGCACCGCAGGCGGTATGGATGCGGTGCACGTCGCCGGCGTACCGCTCCAGTCCGGCGCGGATCTCCAGGCCGCCGGGGTCGGGCAGTAGCCCGACGTTCCCCCGGTTCAGCTCGTAGGTGAGCAGGCACCCGCCGTCCTCGAAGCCGAAGCGGCGATACCACTCCGGCACGCCGGCATCCAGGTGCACCAGATCCCGGCCGGCGGCACGAGCCTGCGCCTCCACGTCGCGCATCAGCAGGCCGCCGAAGCCCCGGCTTCTCCAGTCGGGATGCGTGGTGGTGCAGTTGACGCCCACCGTGTCGAGCGCTGCGCCGCGGGCGGTGATGCGCATCGGCAGCGTACCCACCGACGCACGGAGCCCGCCGTCGACGCGGATCACGCGTACGTTGTCGAGATTCGAAGCCCGATAGATGTGCGGGTAGTCCCGCTCGATCGACGGCGCTCTGCCGCGGGAAACCCGAAATACCAGGTTGATCAGCGCCAACAGCTCCGAGCGTTCCTCCGGGCGGCAGGCGCGTGGCCCGTCGATCTGCGATCCCATGGTCAATGCCCTCGGGCGTAGCCTTGCGACGCGTTCCCGAAGCGGAAAGAAAGGGGCGGTGCGGCGAAGCGACGACGCCGACCGCAGCTCCGGGGTTCGCCGCCGCTACGAGATGTCGCGGTCCTTCACCGTCTTGCGCCGATCCTTGCGGGCGGTCTCGATCGCAGCGTCGCAGATTTCCTTGACCTTGTCCGACAGTGCGTCGATCGCCGTGGCGGACGTGTTAAACCCTGTTGCTGACTTGATATACGCCTTTACCTTGGAAGCGACTACCAGGACCTCGTTCGACATGCTGACCTCCTCTGAGAAACGAGAAACCGCGCGGGCACATGCGTCTTGCCACGCGCAGCACGAATTCTAGGACGAGTTGACGGGGAATGGCAACGCCGCCCAGCCTACATTTTCGGCCCGTGTCATTCCTGGTGCTATTCGGGCGGTGCGATTCACGTAGTGGACAGGTCATCAGGCATGGGCGCAACAGTGACACTACCGGATCAATCCGGGGCTGATACTACCGGGGATCGCCGCGTCGCCTGGCGATCTGCTGACCGCTCCAGGCGGCGAGCGCAGCGGCCGACGCGCCGAGGGCCGCTCCCACCGCGTCGGCCGCCAGGTCAAGCATCTCCGCCGTCCGGCCGGTGAGCGGCTGCAGCACCTCCAACAAGGCTCCGAAGCACACCGCCGCGATCGTTGCCAGCGCCGCCGCACCGATCGGCGGGCGGGACTTTGCCCATGCGATCGTGGTCAGGAACGCCAGCACGGTCCACGCCGCGAAATGCAGCGCGGTGTCGATGCGAGGGACCGTGCGGCCGGGGTGATTTAAGGGCATCAGGGTCACCACGACCAGCGCGGCTGCGTACACCGACACGCTCATCCAACGCATTGCAGTCATGCTACCGTGCACCGCGGAGCGAAATGATGGAACAGGTACCACTCGGGCGAACGGCACGCACGGTCAGCCGCATCGCCCTGGGGACGACGACGTTCGGTCGCGAGATCGACGAAGACGAAACGCGCAGGATCCTCGACTACGCCGTGGAGCACGGCCTGACCCTGCTGGATACGGCGGAGGCGTACGGCGGCGGCAACGCCCGGCTGTACCGGCGGGACGTGATGGGCGTGCAGGACGTGCGCGAGACGACCGGGGAGGTGTCGAGCTCGGAGCGCATGATCGGGACCTGGATCCGCGAACGTGGCATGGCCGATGCGGTGACGGTGCTCACCAAGGTGTCGAGCGGCAATTCGCCGGAGAACATCGAACGCGCCCTGAACGCCAGCCTGGAACGGCTGCAGATCGACTCCGTCCCGATTTACATGGTGCACAACTACGACGACCAGGTGCCCCTGGACGAGACCATGGACGCCCTCAATCGAGCCGTCTCCGACGGCCGCGCCCAGGTGCTGGGCTGCAGCAACTTCACCGGCGCACAGCTCCGCGACGCGCTGGCGATCAGCGCCGCCAAGGGCTACGCCCGCATCGAGATCGTGGAGAACATCTACAACCTGGCTCGCCCCGAAGAGGAGCGCGACAGCCTGCCGGTCTGCACCGGCGAGGAGATCACCTTCCTGGCGTACAGCCCGCTCGGCGCGGGTTTCCTGGCCGGCAAGTACACCGCCGACCGGGACGCGTTGGGGGACCGCACCCGTTTCCACGTGATCCCCGGCCACTGCGACGTCTACTTCTCCGAACGCAACTTTCGCGTCGTGGAGCGATTGCGCGCCAAGGCGATCGAGCTGGGCGAGTCGATGGTCTACCTGGCCGCCGCCTGGGTGGTCGCCAGCCGATCGGTGGGCAGCACGCTGTTCGGCGCGCGCACGACCGCCCACCTCGACAACGCCGTGCGCGCCTACGAGGAGGGCATCCCTGCGGAGCTGCGCGCCGAGATGGCCGCCTGGGACTGAGCGCACGGGAAGGCGCGAGGGCGCTTCGCGCTCAGAGCTCGGTGCGGACGATGCTGCGCGGGTCCGTGACCACCGTGCCCGAGTGGTAGGTGCCGGCCAGACAGCGCTCCCGCCAGAACTCGCTGGCGTCGTACAGCTCCGCTTCCGTATCGATCGTGTTGATCAGGGCCGCGGCGCGATGGCGCGGCGCCCGGTCGATCACCCACCCCTCCTGGTTGACCACGAAGCTGGGCCACGCGTACCGGCGAGCGCCGTTGGTGGCGCTGACGGCGAAGAAGCTGCTGGCCGCCGCCGCCTGCAACGTGACCGGCACCGACATCAGGTAGTGCTCGTCGCGGTCCGCGGTCATCCCGGCGTTGTGAAACGACACCAGCATGAGCTGGACGCCGCGCCGCTTGTATTCCCGGAACAGCTCCGGATACCGGTAGTCGTGACAGATCAGCAAGCCGCAGCGCACCCCGTCCACGTCGAAGGTCGTGAAGGCGCTGCCGGGGCTGTAGTGCTTGAGGTCCTGATCGTCGCAGTCCGCGCCCGTGCAGAACATCTTGTCGTAGCGGTCGACGATCCGGCCCTGCGGATCGATCACGTACAACGAGTTGTGCGGGCGGTGGCCTCCGCCGAGACGGTGGTTGCAGCCGATCACGACCCACAGCTCCAGCTCGGCGGCCAGCCGCACGATCGACGCCATGGCGTCGTGCACCGCCTGCCAGTCGAGCTGGTCGATGCCTGACAGCTCGGCTCCGAGGTAGCCCGACACGCACGCCTCCGAGAAATGGGCGAGCCGCGCCCCACGCCGTTTCGCCGAGCGCATGAGACGCTCGACCGAGGCCCGGTTCGCCGCCGCGGCGGGCTCGATCACGAACTGACAGGTCGCGATGGTGAGCTTGGCCACGGCGCCGATACTACCGGTGGCGCGGCTGCGAGTCTCGCGGCCCTTGGGGAGCGGCCGGCCCGGCGCGTACACTCCGGCGATGCCTCTCCACGCTGGCGCACGGGCGATCGACTTCATGCCGTCCGCCGGCGTACCGGTGCCCGATCCGCTGGACCGTGGCGCCGGCGCCGTCCTGGGCCCGCTGCGCGGTGCGTTGCTGCTCCTGGTGCTGTTGCGGAACGGCGTGGCCCGGTACGTGCTTGAGAACTGTTGCAGAGGTCGGCACCGAACCGTGACGGGTACGGGTACGCGCGCAGGCCTGTGCCGGCGCGTTGAGGACCGCGGCAAGGTTGGGCTATAAGGGCGTTCCGAATGGAGCCACGTCGTTTCCGTGCCCTGCGCACCCTCCGGCTCGGCAGTTTTCATATCGGGTCGGCCATGAGCGACGTGCTGGTCTCCAGCGTGCTCAACCGCGTCCTGATCAGCCACTTCGGCTTCATGGCGTGGCCGGTGGCGCTGCTGCTCAGCCTGCGCTATCTGCTGTCGCCGCTGAGCCTGTGGGCCGGCGCGCGCAGCGACATCACGGCGGCCGCCCCGTACGGCCGCACGCGATTCATCTGGGCCGGACGCGCGCTGATGATGGTCGGGCTGGGGCCGATCGGCATCAGTCTGGACTGGTTCGGCCGGGGACAGGCCGTGCCGGGCTGGCTGCTGCTGATCGCCGGGTTTCTCGCCTACGGGGTGGGCGGACTGATCTCCGGCAGCCCTTTCCTGGCGCTGGTGCGGCACTCCGCTCCGGCAAAGAAGCAGGGCTTGGCGATCGCGATCGTGGAGACGGTGCTGATCGCCTGCTTTCCGCTGGCGGCCCTGGGCTTCGGCCTACTGATGGAGCACTACGAACTGCACCTGTTCTGGCGCCTGGTGGCACTGACGGCGGGCGTCGGCGGACTGTTCTGGCTGGTGTCGATCGCCGGCGTGGAACGCCGCGTGCAGGACGAGCTGCGTGCCGCCGGAGAGCCGCCTGCGCCTCACGAGCGTCCGCTCGGCGAGCGCCTGCGCGCCCTGCTCGGCGACCGGAGCAAGATCCGGTTCTTCCTGTTCCTGTCGGTGGCCGCCGCGGCGGCGTGGTTGCAGGAGGCGGTGCTCGAACCGTTCGGGGCGGAGATGCTGGAACTCACTCTGGGGCAGACCACGCGCCTCAACACGGTGTGGCTGGCGCCCACGCTGTTGACGCTGCTTGTGAGCATGGTGCTGTGGCGCAACCGTCCTCCGGAGCGGCAGGTCGGCATCGCCGGCGCCGGGCTGTGCTTCATGGCCGCCGGCATGGCGTTGCTGGCGGCGGCGTCATTCGCCCGCTTGGGCGTGCTGGTCATGCCTGCCCTCATCGCCTATGGTGCCGGCTTCGGTGTGTACACCTTTGGAGGGCTTTCGCTGATGGCGGCCATGACCACGGACCAGGAAGCCGGCGCACAGTTCGGCCTGTGGACGATCGCTCAGGTGGTGTTTCGCGGGGTAGGCATCGGTGCGGGCGGATTGATCCGTGACGTCGGCCTGGTACTCGGCGGCCCACCGGCGGTCGCCTACGGCGTGGTGTTCGCCATCTCCTCCGCCGGCATCGTCGCCGCGGTGGCGATCCTGACCAGGGTGGCCGAGGGGCTGCGGGCTCGACCTGGCGGCGCGGCCGCCCCGGTGGCGGTGAGCTGACATGGCGCGTGAGCGAAGCGAACCACACCCGAAGGGTGAGCGAAGCGAACCACACCCGAAGGGTGAGCGAAGCGAACCACACCCGAAGGGTGAGCGAAGCGAACCACACCCGAAGGGTGAGCGAAGCGAACCACACCCGAAGGGTGAGCGAAGCGAACCACGCCCGAAGGGCGAACGAGTCGCGATCGGGTGCATCGCCCACGAGACGAGCGCCTTCAGCCCAGTGCCGACCACGCTCGCCAGCGCCGACGAGCGGTTCGGGTACGTCCGCGGCGAAGACCTCTTCACCGACTTCCGCGGCACCAACACCCCGGTCGGCGGCTTCATCGAGGGAGGCGATCACCACGGCTTCGAGCTCGTCCCGACCATCTACTGGGAGGCGCATCCCGGCGGACCGCTGCCGGCCGACGACTTCGCGCAGGTGGTGGCCGACCTGGTGGACCGCATCACCGGCGCCGGCAGCATCCAGGGCGTGCTGCTGGAGCTGCACGGCTCCATGGTGGCGGAGGGCGAAGACGATGCCGACGGCGCCATCCTGCGCGCCGTTCGCCGGGCGGTCGGCACGCTGCCGATCATCGTCCAGCTCGACATCCACTCCAATGTCTCGGCGGAGATGATCGAGCACGCGGACGGGATCATCGTGCGCGAAACGTACCCGGAGGTGGATCAGGCCGAGCGCGGCCGCGAGTGCGCGGACCTGATGGCGCGCGTGCTGCGCGACGGCGTGCGGCCGGCGATGGCGCTGGCGCCCCTGCCGATGATCTGGGGCAAGAACCAGATCACCGCGCATCCGCCGATGCGGCAGGCGATCGAGCGCCTGCACGAGATCGAGGAGCGGCCCGGTATCCTGTACGCGTCGATCTCCACCTGCTTTCCGCTGGCCGACGCCCCTCACGTCGGCTCCTCGGTGACCGTGATCACCGACGGCAACCAGGATCTGGCGCAGCGAAGCGCCGACGAGCTGGCGGCGTGGATCTTCGCGCGGCGCGCCGACTGGCAGATGGCCATCGCCACGACCGCGGAAGTGATCGACGAGCTCGGCTCGACCGGCCCCTACCCGATCGTGATCGCCGACAGCAACGACAACTGCGGCGGCGGCTCGCCCGGCGACAGCACCGGCATGCTGCGCACCTTCATCGGGCGCTCGCTGGAAGACGCCTGCGTGCTCTACATCGTCGATCCGGAGGCGGCCCTGGCGTGCCATCGCGCCGGCGCGGGCGCCAGCCTGCGGATGGCCGTGGGCGGCAAATCCGTTCCCGCGCAGGGCGTGCCGGTAGAGGCGGAGTGGCAGGTGGTCGCGGTTTCCGACGGCGCCTACACCTACGACGGGCCGATGTTCGCGGGACTCTCCACCACGCTCGGCCCGTCCGCGCACGTGCGCACCGGCGGCGTGCACGTGATCATCGTCACCTACCGCGACCAGCCGTTCGACTCGGCGCTGGCGCGCAGCCTGGGCCTCCATCCGCGGCGGATGCGCTACATCGGCGTGAAGTCGACCGGTCATTTCCGTGCCCACTTCGAGCCGTTCGCGGGCGTGATCCGCACGGTGAACGAGCCGAGCGTGCACGACCCGACCCACATCCGCTACCGCAACCTGGGACGGCCGGTCTACCCGCTCGATCCCATCTGAGGGCACGCTCGGGAAGCTCCGATGACCCATCGCGCAAAGGTCTGGTCGCTCGTAATGGCGACTGTCGTGACGCTGCTGGCCGCGGCGATCTTCGGGATCAGCGCAGGACTGGCGGTCCTCACCGTTTTGTCGGCCGTTTCCTTCTCGCTCTCTCTGGGCGGCTCCTGGCTGTACGAGCGCTACAAGAGGACGCGCAAACGACCCGTCCGGATCTTGAGTATCGGGTCGATTCTGGTGGCTGGCGGTGCGACCCTCCTGATCACGTCGAGCGTTCGGTGGCTCGACGCGTCGGTCGGGGAGGTCTTCGGCGGCATCCTATCGGGAACCGCATGGGCGGTGGCCGCACTCATCACCTGCCGATCGTTCATCAAGGGGCCGGACGCTCCCCCGCCCCTGCGGTGGCGGGACCTGACCGCACCGCGCCCGCAGCAGTAACGCCCGGGCGATCGAATCGCTGGCGCTGACCCCGTATCGAGCGGTAGCGATGATACGCATACGCCGCCACTGGAGGACGCTGACAGCGGCGGCGGGCGTGGCCGTGGCCGCAGGATCGCTTGCCGCGCAGTCGGATTCGGCGCCGGCGCTTCCCGTGGAAGTGCTCCACACGCCAGCCGCGCTGGCGCCGGGCGATCCGTTGAGCGCCTACGTGACAAGCGCCGCGCCGCTTGCGGAGCTCGAGCTCGCCGTGGAGCTGGCCGACGGCGAGGGGGTCGCCGGCTACGGGTTCGCGGTACGCTCCGGTCCGGCCGGGACGACGTGGGCCGCGATCATCGGCATCCCGAGCACCGCTCCGGCGGGTCCTGCGCAATTGACGATCTCCGGGCGACTCGCAGACAGCGCACCGGAGGAAGCTGCTCGTGTGCTGCACGAGCAGTCGATCGTCATCGGCGAACGCGAGTTCGCCGTCGAGGAGATCCCGCTGAACACCGATCTCTCCGACCTGCGGCGCACGACCGATCCGCGCCGCAAGGCGGAGTCGTGGGAGCTGTGGCTGCTCTTGACCGCGTCACGGCCGGTCGCGTGGCCGCACTTCGGGCCGCTCCGGCTGCCGCTGGGCGACATGCGGCGCACCGGCGGCTTCGGTGACCGCCGGCGCTACCGCTACGCCGACGGCAACACGGCCACCTCCATCCACAACGGCGTGGACTTCGGCGCTCCGACGGGCACGGTGGTGGCCGCGGCCGGCGGCGGCAAGGTCGCGATGGCCCGCGAACGCATCGTCACCGGGTTTACGGTCGTGGTCGAGCATCTGCCCGGGGTCTACTCGCTGTACTACCACCTGGACGGCCTGGCGGTGCGGGAAGGCCAGCGCGTGTCCGCGGGAGACCCGATCGGCACCGTGGGCAGCACCGGTCTGGCCACGGGACCGCACCTGCACTGGGAGGTGCGCGCCGCCGGCGTGGCCGTCGATCCGGACCTCCTGGTGGCAGGGCCGCTGGTCAGTCTGCCTGGCGATTGACACAAAAAGACATCTGTCTGTCAATGAGGCAGTCATGCGCGACGGCCGTCAGCCTTCGTCACGGACCGATGGGCGCAAACGCCGCATCTTCCTGTTCGTGCGCGACTGCATCCTGGCCGGCTCACCGCCCACGACCCGGGAGGTGCAGGAGCACTTCGGCTTTCGGGCCGTGCAGTCCGCGCGCCAGTATCTGGAAGCGCTGGTGCGCGACGGGCTGCTGGACAAGGAGCCGGGCAAGGCTCGCGGCTACCGGCTGCCGGCCGGCTCCGGTCACCCCACCGTCCTGATCCCCCTGATCGGCCGCGTGCAGGCGGGAGCGCTCACCACGGCGGTCGAGGATCCGGAGGGGTTCGTCGCGGTGCAGTCGTCGGCCGACCGCAGAGAGCTGTTCGCCCTGCGGGTGCGCGGCGACAGCATGCGCGATGCCGCCATCCTGCCGGGAGACGTGGTGATCGTGCATCGGCAGTCGGCGGCCCGCTCCGGCGACATCGTCGTCGCCCTGGTAGAGGACGATGCGACGGTGAAGCGGTTGAAGGTGCGCGCCGATCGGATCGAGTTGCACCCGGCCAACCCCGCGTTCGATCCGATCATGCCTGCTCCGGACCAGGTGCGGATTCTGGGCAAGGTGATCGAGGTGCGCCGCTATCTGGAGGGATCCGCGCCGGCGGGTTGACACCGCCGGCCATGTCCGACGTAATAAATAGACAAATGTCTTCTCATGTGGAGACATTTGTCTCATACCATGTTCAACAGGTACAAGGATCTTGACCCACAACGCCGGGATGGCACGCACCGCATCGCCCTGAACGAGTTGCCGTGCCGACTGGTGCGCGCTGCCGACCTTGCAGCCGATCCGGAAACACCCACTGCGAACGGGCAGACGTCAGTCTGGGGGCCAGCAGATCTGGCGGGCCGCCTCTGCGAGCTCTGCGCGGCCCCTCGGCGGGTCCACCTGACGCTGGCCTGCGCGATCGTTCGTGAGTTCCAACGCTCGGCGGAAACCACGGTGTGGGTCACGACCAGCCCCGACACTTTCTTCCCTCCCGACCTGGCACGGGCCGGAGTCGACCTGGCGGCGCTGCCGGTCGTGCAGATGCCCGATCTGCGCGCCTCGATCACCGCCGCCGAGCGCCTGACCCGCTCTGGAGCGTTCGGCTTGGTCGTGCTGGAGCTGGGTGCCGACAGGCTCATCTCGGCGGCGGTTCTGGGACGCCTGGTACGCCTGGCCCGGCAGCACGACACCGCCCTGCTCTTCCTCACCACGCCCGGCACCGAGCTGGGATCCATGGTATCGATGCGCGGCCGGGGCGCGCGCCGCGCCACGCCGCAGCACGACCGCTTTCGCTGCCGCATCGACGTGATCAAGGACCGGCGGCGGGGTACCGGCCGATCTCTGGACGCCACCTACCGTGCGCCGTACGGCGTGTGTTGACGTCGGTTCGTTCCCGCTGCAACTGCTGCTCCGCCGTCATCCCGATTGGCATGACCGGCCCGCCGCGGTAGTCAGCGAAGACAAACCCCTGGGCATCGTGGTGTCGGTGAACCGGTCGGCGCGCGCCGCCGGGGTGCGGGCGGGGATGCGCTACGCCGCGGCGCTCTCGCTGGTCGCGCACCTGCAGGCGGGTACCGTCGGCCCCGAGGACGTGGCGGCCGGCGTCGAGCTGATCATCGATCGCCTGCTCTCCATCAGCCCCTTCGTCGAAGGGGCGGGAGCGGATACGGAGTCGCACGACGCCTGCTTGCAGCCAGGGGTGTTCTGGCTGGACGTGTCCGGCCTGCAGCGGCACTACCGATCGCCCGCGGCGCTGGCCCGGACGGTCCAGCGCCGTCTGGTCGAGTTGCGGTTCAACGCCACGGTCGTCATCGGCTACACCCGTTTCGGCACCTACCTGCTGGCGCGCGATGCGCGCGGCTGTCTGGTGGTGAGCGATGCCGCCGCCGAGCGCGGCGCTGCCCGGCAGGCTCCTCTGGAGCGGCTGCCCCTGGAACCCGAAACCCGCGACCTGCTGGAGAAACTGGACGTCACCACGGTCGATGCGTTTCTGCGGCTTCCCTACGCGGAGGTGCTGCGGCGCTTCGGGGGCGAGGCTGCGGAGATACACCGCGCGGTGTGCAGCGACCTGGAGCTGCCGGTTCAGGGCGACATTCCGGCGTCGCCGTTCCTGCACCGGACCCGGCTGTCTCATACGGAGATCGACGCCGGGCGCCTGCAGCGGCAGGTCGAGATCCTGCTCGATGCGCTGCTGGACCGCTTGCGGAAGGAAGACCGGGCGGTCGAGGCGCTGCACCTGTGGCTGTTGCTGGAGGATGGATCGCACCGTCACGAGCTGATCCGTCCTGCGGCTCCCACCTGCGAGCGGCGGCCGCTGGTCGATCTGATCGAGCTTCGCCTGCGTGCGCTCGACCTGAGCGCCGGGGTCGATGAGCTGGCCGTCGACGCCGCGCATGTGCCCGCGCACGCGGATCAGGTGACCCTGTTCCGAACGCTCAAGCGGCGTGATCCGGCAGCCGGGGCCGAGGCGCTGGCGCGCATTCGCGCCCAGTTCGGCAACCACACCGTGGTCCATGCCGTGCTCGAGGATGAGCATCTGCCGGAAGCGCAATTCCGCTGGCAGCCGGTGGTCGAGATCGTGCTGCCGCGACCGGATACGAGCCGAGGTCAGGAGCCGGCGGCGATGAGCTGGCTGGTGCGAAGAGTGCTGCAGCGGCCGACCGAGGTGCCGCCGCCGCGGTCTTCCGCCCACGGTCCCTTTCTGATCTCCGGCGGCTGGTGGCATGTTCGCGGCGCGGGACTGCCGGGAGGCGCCGACCGGGCCTACTACTTCATTCGTTCCCCGAACGGCACGCTGGAGTGGGTCTACTACGATCGCCTGTCCGGCCGCTGGTACCTGCAGGGATGGGTGGAATGAACGCCCCCGCTCCCCCGTATGTGCCGCTGTGGTGCAAGAGCAATTTCTCCTTCCTGGAAGGGGCTAGCCACCCGGAGGAGCTCGTGCAGCACTGCCGCAAGCTCGACATTCCCGCACTGGTCCTGGCCGACCGCGACGGGGTCCACGGCGTGGTGCGTGCCCACGTGGAGACCGGCAGCGAGCGGACGCCGCGTCTGATCGTCGGCTCGCAGATCACCGTCGCCGACGATCCGGACGACCCCTCTGACCGGAAGGCCACGCTGCTGCTGCTGGCGCAGAGCAGGGCCGGCTACGCCAACCTCTGCCAACTGATCTCCACCGGCCGCCTGCGCTGTCCCAAGGGCGAATGCCGCATTGGCTGGCAGGAGGTGGCCGACCGCGCCGACGGCCTTATCGCGCTGTGGGAAGGACGCCATCTGCTGGCTGCCGAGGACGAGGATCTCTGGAGGCGGCGCACCGCCTGGCTCGGGGAGGCGTTTCGCTCCCGGCTCTATGGACTGGTCACGCGCCACCGGCTGCCCGACGACGCCCGGATCGAGCGGCGGTTGACATCGCTCTGCAGCGGGCTCGCCCTCCCCCTCGCCGCCGCCACCGAGGTGCTCTACCACCACCGCGGCCGGCGCCCGCTGCAGGACGTGGTCACCTGCATCCGGCACCGCACCACGCTGAACGGCGCAGGCACTCTGCTGCGTCCCAACGGCGAGCATGACCTCAAGTCGCCGCAGGCGTTCGCGCGGCTGTTCGCCGATCGCCCCGAGCTGGTGGGCGCAACCCGCGAGATAGCCGATCGCTGTCCCTTTTCCCTGGCCGATCTGCGCTACCGCTACCCCTCCGAGCGGCTGCCCGCAGGCCATACCTCCGCCGAGTGGCTGCGCAGCCTTACCTTTGCCGGCGCGCGCACGCGCTATGGCGGCCAGGTTCCGCAGGAGGTCGCCGCGCAGCTCGATACCGAGCTGGCCGTCATCGAAGAACTCGATTACTGCGGCTACTTCCTGACCATGCATGAAATCATCAGCTTCTGCCGCGATCAGGGAATCCTCTGTCAGGGGCGTGGCTCCGCTGCCAACTCCGCGGTGTGCTACTGCCTGGGCATCACCGCCATCGATCCCGTGCGCATGCGGTTGCTGTTCGAGCGCTTTCTGTCCCGGGAGCGTGCCGAACCGCCGGATATCGACCTGGACATCGGCCACCGGCGCCGCGAGGAGGTGATCCAGTTCGTGTACCGGAAGTACGGGCGCGAGCACGCGGCCATGGTGGCCAACGTGATCCGCTACCGGGCCAAGTCCGCGGTCCGGGACGTGGGCAAGACCCTGGGCCTTGCGGCCACCTCGCTGGATCGGGTAGCTCGGCTCATCTCCCACCACGGCAGCGACTTCCCGGTGGCGCTGGCCGGCGCCCTCGCACAGGCCGGCCTCGACCCGGCAGCCCCGGTCCACCGCCTGTTGATCGCGCTCACGGGTCAGATCCGCGACGCTCCGCGCCACCTGTCGATCCATCCCGGCGGCTTCCTGCTCGGCAGCGAACCGGTCACCACCCTGGTCCCGATCGAGAACGCCACCATGGAGGCTCGCACCGTCATCCAGTGGGACAAGTACGACGTGGAGGCGTTGGGGCTGTTCAAGGTGGACCTGCTGGGGCTCGGCGCCCTCACCCACCTGGACCTGGGGTTCGAGTTGATCCGGCGTCACTACGGGCGCTCCTACAGCATGGCCACGGTGCCGTTCGGGGACCCGGCGGTGTTCGACATGGTCTCACGCGGCGACACGGTCGGCGTGTTCCAGATCGAGAGCCGGGCGCAGATGTCGATGCTGCCGCGCCTGCGGCCGCGCACCTTCTACGATCTGGTGATCGAGGTCGCGATCGTGCGGCCCGGTCCGATCACCGGCGGCATGGTGCACCCCTACCTGCGGCGGCGAAACGGCGAGGAACCGGTGGAATACCCCCACCCCGCCCTGCGTCCGGTGCTGGAGAAGACCCTGGGAGTCCCGCTGTTCCAGGAGCAGGTGATGAAGCTGGCGGTGGTCGCCGCCGACTACACCCCGGGAGAGGCGGATCAACTGCGCCGCGACATGGCGGCCTGGCGCCGGTCCGGCTCCATCGAGAAGCACGGGGAGAAGCTGATTTCGCGCATGGAAGCCAAGGGGATCCCCCGCGAGTTCGCGGAGCGGGTGTTCGATCAGATACGCGGATTCGGGGAGTACGGCTTTCCGGAGTCGCACGCCGCCAGCTTCGCGCTGGTGGCGTACCTGACGGCGTGGCTCAAGCGCCACTACCACGACGTGTTCACCGCGGCTCTGCTCAACGCCTGGCCGATGGGGTTCTACGCGCCGGCGACGATCGTCGACGACGCCCGCCGTCACGGGGTGGAGGTGCGCCCGGTGGACGTGACGCGCAGCCGCTGGTTCTGCACGCTGGAGCCGGTGCCGTCCGGCCTGGAGCCGGTGCCGTCCGGCCTGGAGCCGGTGCCGTCCGGCCTGGAGCCGGTGCCGTCCGGCCTGGAGCCGGTGCCGTCCGGCCTGGAGCCGGTGCCGTCCGGCGCCGGCGGCGGCCGGCGCTTCGCGGTGCGCATGGGGCTGCGCTTCGTGAAGGGGCTGGCGGCCGCCGCCGGAGCGGCGCTGATCGCAGCGCGCGCCGAACGGCCGTTCACGACGATCGAGGAGCTGCAGGCGCGGGCCGGCGTGCCACAGGCCGCGCTGCGGAAGCTGGCCGAGAGCGGCGCCCTCAGCTCGCTGGTCACCGAGCCGGCAGCCGGGGGGGCCGTCGGACCACCGGCAGATCGGCACCGCGACGGCCGGCGCCGCAGCAGTCTGTGGCAGGTGCTGGGCGCTCGCGCCACGGCCCGGCACCACGAGCTCGAACGGCCCCTGGAGCTCGACGCGCCCGATCCGGCGCTCCGCTTTTCTCCCCTGGACCGCTTCGGCGCCATCGCGTGGGACTACGCGGCGGCTGGTCACAGCACCCGCGGCCACCCGCTGGAGCCGTTCCGTGACCAACTCGCCCGAAGGGAGCTGCCCGATGCCGGCCGCGTCTCTGCCATGCAGGACGGGCGGCGCGTCTCCTATACCGGGCTGGTGATCTGCCGGCAGCGGCCCGGCACCGCGTCGGGGGTGGTGTTCATGACGCTCGAGGACGAGGCCGGCTTCGTCAATCTGGTGGTATGGCCCGGGGTGTTCCAGCGCTACCGGCCGATCATCCTGACCACGTCGTTTCTGGGGGTGAGCGGCAGGATCCAGGCTCGTCATGACGTGGTGCACATCGTTGCCGAACGCTTCTGGAAAGCGGAGCTGCCGGTGAAGCCGAACGCCGACCGGCCCGGCGGCCCGCTGCCCCGGGCGCGTCAGACGATCCCGCTCAAGAGTCGCGACTTCCACTGAGCGGACCCCACACCATCAGGTGCCGGTCCGAGACCTGCTCTATGCGCAGGTGCGACAGGCTCGCCGCGTCCAGTTGCGCGGCCAGCTCCTCGGGCCGGTAGGCGGCAAGCAGCGAGTGATAGAAGTCGCGGCGCAGCACCTCCGGCTCGTCCGCCGCGTACGTGCTCACCGTCGTCGCCGCCTGCTCGGCCGTGTGCGGGCGCAGCAGGTCCATCACGAACAGGTGCGCCCGTGGCGACAGCCAGTCCTTCATCGCCGTCCAGAGGTCCGCGGGGTCGTGCAGGTGGTGCAGCAAGCTGTTCGACAGGCCCAGGTCGTAGCCGCCGTCACGCGGGGGCGGGCCGCCGCCGGAGCCGATCCGCAGCACGTGGAAGCCGATGCGGTGCGCGTCGGCGGCCGGTGTCGCCTGCCGCGCGTGCTCGATCATCGGCTCCGACCCGTCGACGCCGTCGAAGCTCCAGCCCGGCCGCGCCGCGGCCAGCCGGCGCACGATGTCGCCCGGCCCGCATCCCAGGTCCACGCAGGCGGCCTGCCCGTCCGGCACGCGGTCCAGCACCCAGGTGCTGAACAGCGCGTTGGGCTCCTCGAAGTCGGCCTGCGCGTATGCCTGCACCTGCTCGGCGCCGGTCATCAGCTCGGGCTCGGGAGTGCGTTGCATCGTGCTCAATTCTCCCCGAACGGATGCACGAACAGGCCGCTGCGCAGCTTCGGCTCGATCCAGGTGCTCTTCGGCGGCATGACCGCGCCGGCATCGGCGACCGCCAGCATCTGGTCGACCGTCGGGGCGAACAGCGAGAATCCGACCGCGGCCTTGCCGGAATCGACCAGCCGCTCCAGGCGGGCGACGCTGTCGCGCCCGCCGACCGGGATGAACCGGTCGTCCGTGCGCGGGTCGCCCACGCCGAGCATCGGCCCCAGGACGGTCCGATGCAGCCGCTCCGCGTCGAGCGACGCGATCAGGTCGCCGCGCTCATTCGCCGCCGGCGCCAGGTGAAGCTGGTGCCAGCCGGAGCGCAGCCGTATCGCGAAGCTGCCGGCCCGCTCCGGAACCGGCTCGGCAGGATGCACCAGCCTGCCGAGCTCGCCCAGACGCCGCAGCAACTCGCCCTCGCCCTGCGCGCCCAGACCGCGGATTGCCCGGTTGTACGCCAGGATGCGCAGCTCCTCGGCTGGAAAGAGCACCGCCGGGAAGTGGCCCGCCACGCCGCACGCCGCGGCCACCCGCGCCGCGGCGGCCGACCGGTGATGGCCGTCGGCGACGTAGCAGTGCGGGACCTGCCCGAACGCGACGACCAGGGCCGCCGCATCCGTCGCGCGCCACACCAGATGGCGCACCCCGTCCGCGTCGGTGGCGGCCAGCAGCGGCTCGCCGCCGGCCGACCGGCCCAGCAGGTCGCGCATGCCTTGCGGCGCACGGAAGGTGAACAGCACCGGCTCCGGATGGGCGTCGAGGGCGCTCATGTGGCGCACGCGGTCGTCCTCCTGCGCGGCGCGCGTGCGCTCGTGCGTACGGATCAGCCCGCTCTCGTAGTCGGCGGCGCGCACGCAGGCGACGACGCCGGTCTGCCGGTGGGCGCCGTCCTCCATCCGGTAGAGATAGAGCGCCGGCTGTCGTTCCCGGAGCAGGACGCCCTGCTCCTGCAGACCGGCGAGGCTGCGGCGCGCCCGCTCGTAGACCCGCGCGTCGTAGGCGTCGACCTCGCCCGGCAGGCCGACCTCGGCGCGCACCACGTGCAGGAAGTTGCGCCGGTCGCCCTGCGCCATGACGGCGGCCTCGGCCCGGGTGGGCACGTCGAACGGCGGCGAGATGACAGCCTGCGCCTGGTCCGGCGCTGGCAGCCACGGGCGAAACGGGACGATGGTCACGGGCTGGTTCGGATCATGCCCGATCGGGAGCCGGCGGAACAGGACTGCGGCCGACCGGACTGATGCATAATGGCCGCACCATGAACGAGCCATTGCGGATTCTCTCCATCGGGGCCCACCCCGCCGACGTCTTCGATCAGTCCGGGGGCACCATGGCCCACCACGTCGCCCGCGGCGACTGGGTTGGCTGCGTGGTGCTCACCCACGGCGCGCGGGTGCACGACGAGGTCATCAGCGAACAGATGTTCCACCGCGACGTCATCCCGGAAGCGGACGAGCTGCGGGCCACCATGCGGGAGCGCGCCGACGTCAAGGAACAGGAGACCCGCGCCGCCTGCGCCGCCCTGGGGGTCGAGCACATCGTGTTCTTCGGCGCCGACGATGCGGTGCTGCTGGTCACCGAGGAGGTCGTGCGGCGGCTGGCCCGCGTGCTGCGCGAGCTCCGGCCGGACGTGGTGCTGACCCACTTCCCCAAGGAAGATGACGGGATCACCAACCCGCACGCGATCACCGGCCAGATCGTCATGTACGCGCTGCGGCTTGCCAGCAGCGTCGATCCCGGCGACCGCAACCCGCCCCACCGCACCGCCCAGGTGTTCTACTTCGGGATCGGCGCGGCCGCCACCCGCCACGGCCTGTGGGACCAGACCGGCGGCTATGCCTGCGACGTGTTCGTGGACATCACCGACGTGGCGGAGAAGAAGCTCGCCGCGCTGGACGCGCTGGTCAGCCAGGGCTACGGCGGCGCCTACGCGCGCAAGCGGATCGAAACCTCGGACGGCGCCTTCGGCCTGGCCGGGAATTGCGCCTACGGCGAGGGGTTCATCTCCCGCAACCCCACCACGCACTACTACCTGCCGGTGACCGATCACGCCCTACGCATGGCGCGCGCCTCCGACCATGAGTCGATGGCGTCCTATTCGTTCAAGCTGCCGGGCTGAGCAACTCCGGGTCAGCGGGCAGTGCGTGACCCCCTCAGGAGACGGAGACGGGTCACGGTGAACAGCAGCAGGGCGGCGACGACGATCGAGGGGCCGGACGGCGTGTCGAGCCGCGCCGACGCGAACAGTCCGCCCGCGATGGCGATGACGCCGGCCAGCGCGGCGGCGACGGCCATCTGTTCGGGGCTCGATGCGAACCGCCGCGCCGTTGCCGGCGGGATCACCAGCAGCGCGACGATGAGCAGGATCCCCACGATCTTGATTGCCCCGGCGATCACCGCCGCCATCAGCAGGCCGAAGATCAGGCGCGTGCGCTCCGGCTGAAGCCCCGCCACGGTGGCCAGGTCGGGGTTGACGGTGGCGGCGAGCAACGGCCGCCAGATCCGCCCCAGCGCCACCAGCACCAGCGCGCCGCCGCCCCAGATGACCGCCAGATCGGTGCGGGATACGGCCAGGATGTCGCCAAACAGCAGAGCCTGCAGATCGACCCGGATGTGCGGGAAGAACGCCAGGGTGACCAGGCCGACGGCCAGCCCCCCGTGCGCGAGCAGGCCGAGCACGGTGTCGGCCGGCAGTGTGCCGCGCCGCTGGAGATAGAACATCAGCAGCGTGACCGCGCACGCGGAGGCGAAGATGCCGATGACCAAGTCGACGCGGAGCACCAGGGCAAGCACCACGCCGAGCAGCGCCGAGTGCGCGATCGTCTCGCCGAAGTAAGCCAGGTGGCGCCAGACGACGAAGCAGCCCGCCGGGCCGGTGACCAACGCCAGCCCGATGCCCGCGAGCAGGGCGCGTACCAGGAAGTCGTCGAGCATCGCTTCAGCCCCGCGCGACCGCGGCCAAGGGCGACTCGTCGTGTTCGTGGGGCACCAGCACGATCAGGTCGTTGTCGGTGTCCATGACCATCTGCAGATCGTGCGAGATCAGGAGCACGCCGCAGCCCAGGTCGCGCCGGATCCCGTCGATCAAGTCATGGAGCACGCCGGCCCCCGCCACGTCGACGCCCTGCGCCGGCTCGTCGAGGACCAGCAGATCGGGCCGGTGGATCAGCGCGCGGGCGATCAGCAGGCGCTGGAGTTCGCCGCCCGACAGGGAAGTGACCGGCGGGTCGCCGAGCCGCTCCAGGCCGACGGCGGTCAGGGCGGCATCGATGTCGGGGGCCGGGAAGCGGCCGGTCAGCTTCATCAGCCGGCGCAGCGTCAGGGGCAGCGTGTGACTTATGGCCAGCCGCTGCGGCACGTAGCCCACCGCAAGCGCGGGGGCGCGTTCGATCGTCCCCTCGTCGATGTCGATCAGGCCCAGGATGGCCTTCGCGCAGGTCGACTTGCCGGCGCCGTTGGCGCCGATCAGATAGACCAACTCGCCACGCGAAACCCGCAGATCGACGTGACGGATCAGCCAGCGCTCGCCGCGCCGTACACCGATGTCGCGGACGTTGACCAGAGGGTTGGTTCCGATAACGATGATTCTACCATGCAGAAACGACTCGCCATCTTCGTACTGGTATTCGCGCTGACCGCGGCCGTGTCGATGGCCGGCGGCGAGGAAGAGACCGCTCCCGAGGCGATTCGCGTCGTCGCATCGATCAAGCCGGTGCACTCGCTGGTGAGCGCGATCATGGACGGAGTGGCAGAGCCGCATCTGATCATCCGCGGCGCCTCCTCCCCGCACACGTTCAGCATGCGTCCGTCGGACGCGGCAGCCTTGGAGGGCGCCGATGTCATCTTCCTGATCGACGAGCGCAAGGAGACGGCACTGGCCGGCCCGATCGCGAACCTCGGAGACAGCGCGCTGGTGGTGCGGCTGTCCGACGCACCGGGGATCACCCTCTGGTCGCTGCGCGCGGGAGGGGCTTTCGAGATGCACACGCACGGGCACGACGAGGACGACCCTCAAGACGAAGAGGCCGAAGACGAGCAGGACCACGACGACCTGCACGATCACGGCGAGTTCGACATGCACATCTGGCTCGACCCGGTGAACGCCGCGGTGATGGCGGAGGCGATCACCGACGCGTTGTCAGAGGCGGACCCCGCGAACGCGGCGGCCTACCATGACAACGAGCACGATCTCATCCACCGGCTGGAAGACCTGACGGACGAGCTCGACGCCGCGCTCGCCCCGATCCGGGACAAACCGTTCATCGTGTTGCATGACTCCTACCGCTATTTCGAGGACCGGTTCGGCCTTGCCGCCGCGGGGTCGATCACGGTCAACCCGGAGCGCGCGCCGGGCGTGCAGCGGGTCACGCAGATCCGAGACCGGGTGCGGGAGTTGGAAGGCGTCTGCGTATTCGCCGAGCCGCAGTTCGACCGACGGATCGTCGACGTGATCATCGAGGGAACCCAGGCGCGCGCCGGCACAATCGACCCGCTGGGCGCGGCCATCGACGACGGGTCGGAGCTCTACTTCGAGTTGATGCGCGCCCTGGCGTCGTCGTTCAAGGACTGCCTGGCGGGGAGCTGAGCAACGCGACAGGCTTCAGAACACATCCGGGACGAAGCGCTGGCTGTCGATCGGCGGCCGGTCCGGATCGGGGTCGATCTGCCGCTCGGGCAGCTCGACGGTCGCGGGCGACTCGTAGCGGTACGGAAACAGGCTCAGCAGGTGGTGGATGCAGTTGAGGCGCGCGCGCCGCTTGCTGTCCGACCTGACTACGTACCACGGGCACGCGTCGGTGTCGGCGTAGGCCATCATCCGGTCCTTGGCATGGGAGTAGTCGTCCCACTTGAGGTAGGACTGCAGGTCCATGTCGCTGAACTTCCACCGCTTCACATGGCTGTCGAGCCGCTGCTGGAAGCGGCGAGCCTGCTCGTCAGGACCGACCGAGAACCAGTACTTGACCAGATCGATGCCGTCGCGGACCAGCATGTTCTCGAACTCCGGGCAGGACCGCAGGAAATCCTGATACTGCTGCTCGGTGCAGAACCCCATGACCCGTTCCACGCCGGCCCGGTTGTACCAGCTCCGGTCGAACAGGACGATCTCGCCGGCTGAGGGGAAGTGCGTGACGTAGCGCTGAAAGTACCACTGCGTCCGTTCGCGCTCGGTCGGCTTGACCAAGGCCGCGACCCGACAGACGCGGGGGTTCAGCGTCTCGGTGATGCGCGTGATGGCGCTGCCCTTGCCCGCCGCGTCACGCCCCTCGAAGACGACCACCACCCGCCGCTTCTGGTGGACCACCCATTCCTGCAGCTTGAACAGCTCCGCCTGCAGCCGATGCAGCTCCTTCTGATATTTCGTGCGTTTCATCTAGCGTCCTGACGGTACCAGGTTCGGCGGTTTTCCATCGCGTGTCAGGTGACGGCGCTGAACTGGCTCCGGTAGAGGTCGCGGTACAGTCCCCGTCGCCGGGCCAGCTCCCGGTGGGTCCCCTGCTGGACGATGCGCCCTCCGTCGATCACCGCGATCAGGTCGGCCGCCTGCACGGTGCTCAGGCGGTGGGCGACCACGATGCTGGTCCGATCCCTGAGCAGCTCTTCCAGCCCCTGCTGGATCAATCGCTCCGTACGCGTGTCGATGTTGGCGGTCGCCTCGTCGAGCATCAGGATGCGCGGGTCGGCGATCAGCGCCGTGCGATGGCCAGTAGTTGCTGCTGGCCGCGGCTCAGATTGCGCGCCCCTTCGGTGAGGACCGTGTCATACCCGTCCGGCAACCCGCCGATGAACCCGTGGGCCCTGGCCCGATCGGCCGCCTCCTGCACCTCCGCGCCGGTGGCCGACAGGCGCCCGTAGCGGATGTTCTCCGCGACCGTTCCCGCGAACAGGTACGGCTCCTGCGTCACCACGCCCAGCGCCTGCCGCACCTCGCTGCGACGAAGCTCGGCGACGTCCTGACCGTCGAGCAGGATGCGTCCGGCGGCCGGGTCGTAGAGCCTCTGCACGAGCGCCAGGATCGTCGTCTTGCCGGCGCCGGTGGGCCCCACCAGCGCCGCCATCGTCCCCGCCTCCACCGTCAGGTCGACGCCGCGGAGCACCGGCGTGCCGGGCACGTACGCGAACGACACGCCGCGCAACTCCACCCGCCCCGGGCCGGCCGACAGTGCCGCGGGCGCCGCCGGCTCGGCGGCGATGCGGTCGTCGTCAAGCAGCTCGAGATGCGCTCCATGCCGGCGATCCCCGACTGGATGTTGGCCCAGAGGACCGAGATGGAGCGCATCGGCATGAAGAAGCGGCGCACGTACTGCACGAACGCCACCAGCACGCCAATCGTGACCAGATCGCGTCCTTCCAGGAAGCCGCCCCAGAGCAGCACCACGGCGATGGCGATCACCGCCAGCACGTCCAGGGTCGGCGCGAATGCCGCGGTGATCGTCTCCGCGTTTACATTGGCGTCGCGGTTGGCGGCGTTGGCCCGCCGGAACGCGCCGGCGTTGTCCCGTTCGCGTCCGAACGCCTGTATCTCGCGGACGCCGACGATGTTGCGCTCCAGGTGCGAGCTCACCACCCCCATCGTCTGGCGGGTGCGGCGGAAAGCGACGCGGGCCTTGCGCGAGAAGTACCAAGTGAACAACATCATCACCGGCAGCACGGTGAAGCTGACCAGGGCCATGCGCCAGCTCAACGCCAGCATCGCGACCAGGATGCCGATCACCTGCAGAAAGCTCTGCAGCATGCGCACCGCGCCCATGCGCAGCACGCGATCGATCACGCTGGTGTCGTTGGCCATGCGCGACATCAGGTCACCGGCCTGTATCGAGTCGAAGTAGCCCAGCGACAGCGCGTGCACCTTCGCGAACACATCACGCCGGATGTTCGCCAGGATCCCCTGCCCGACGCCCACCATCCGCCAGCGTGCCACGGCGTTGGCTCCCCAGCCGGCGGCGAACAATCCGAGCGCGACCACCATCGCCACGGCGACCGTGCGGCGAGCCTCCGGCAGCGACCGCCCGCCGTCCAGGTAGGCGGCGATGTCGTCGACGGCCACCTGCAGCATGCGTGGCGCGTAGGAGGTGAGCACCACCTCCACGACGATTAGCAGCGCGATGCCCGTGATCGGCACGCGATAGCCGCTCGCGATCGACGACCCGCTGCGTCACGATCGGGACCGCCAAGTTGCCGGCTGAGCTGCCCAGCAACGCGAAGGTGGCTACGGTGATCGCCCTGCGGTACGGGCCAGGAAGCGCAGGCACCGGGCAAGCGCCCGCGGAGAGCTCTTCATCGGCTTGCCGCCGGTCGCTGTAGTCAACGGCTCAGGGCCCGATCGGCGTCGGCCAGCGCTGCGCCCAGCACCTCGGCCAGGACGGCGCGCTCGTCCGGCCGGCCCACCGTGATGCGTACCGTGCGGTCGAGCGGCGGCGCCTTGGCCTTGCGCACGAAGACGCCGTGGCGGATCAGCGCGTCGAGCAGCGCGTCGGCGCGGGCGCCCGAACCGGTGTCGAAGTTGACGAAGTTGGTCCCGGAGGGGAGCACCGTCAGGCCGTGGCGCGCGGCGATCCGCGCGTATTCGTCGTGGCCGGCCTGCACGGACGCGACCACGTCTGCGATGAATTCGGGATCGCCCAGCGATGCCAGCGCCACCTCCTGGGCGACGCGGTTCATCCCGTAGTGGTGGCGGATCTTCTCGAACCCCTGCCACACCTCCTCGGTGCAGATCGCGTAGCCGACGCGGCCGCCGGCCATACCGTGCGCCTTGGAAAAGGTCCGTAGCCGGAGCACGTTTGGCCCGAGCAGGCCGGCCGGTGGGATCGCCGCGGCTGGGGCGAACTCCGCGTACGCCTCATCCAGGAGCAGGACCATGCCCGCCGGTAGCCGCTCGATCAGCCGCTGCACGTCCGCCGCGGCGCGCCACGTGCCCGCCGGGTTGTCGGGATTGGCCGCGTACAGCAGCGTGGCGCCGCCGGCTACGGCGGCGTCCAGGAGCCTATCCAGATCCACGTGGTCCTCCCGGTAGGGCACCTGGATGAGCCGCGCGCCGTAGCCGGCGACGTGGAACGCGAACGTGGGATAGGAGCCGCCGGTCATCACCGCCGCCCGCTCTGCGGCGAACGCGCGCACGGCAAGCCCGAGCAGGTCGTCTATCCCCGCCGCGATGGCGATGTTGTCGGGCGCTACGCCATGCGCGTCGGCCAGCGCCGCGCGCAGCTCATGGTTCTCCGGGTCGGCGTACCAGGACATGCGCTCCAACGCGGCCATGCCGGCTTGACGCGCGACCGGCGAGATCCCGAACGCGCTCTCGTTCGCCCCCAGGCGGGCACGAAACGGCCCTCCCCGCCTGCGTTCCAGCGCCTCGGGCCCGACGAAAGGCACCAGCGCCGGCAACCGCGCCAGGATCGGCGTGTACGGCAGCCCGTGATCAGCCACGCGCCGCCTGCATGACCCGACGAATCAGGCCGGGCTGGCGCGCAGACTCCTGAAGCTCACCATGCGGCCGGCCTCCTCATCGTAGAGGTTCCGGCGGAAGCACTTGATCGTGTCGAACAGGGTCAGCACTGGTGCGCGGGCCATCAGCGGGTGTGACCGCTGACAGCGCGGCAGGTAGTAGTACGGGATCCTGGGGTCCAGGTGATGGATGTGGTGGAAGCCGATGTTGCCGGTGAACCACTGCAGCACGGCCGGGAGTCGCAGATACGAAGCACCGCCCATGGCCGCCTCCACGAACCCCCAATCCTTGTGCCGGCGCCAGTAAACGTCTTCGAACTGGTGCTGCATGTAGAAGAGCCACACGCCGATCAGTCCGGCAAGCCCGATCATCGGCAGGTATACCAGGACCAGATACCGCCACCCGGCGAACAGCAGCATCGCCGCGACCATGGCCGCGACCCCGACGTTGGTGATCAGCAGGGAACTCCGTCCCTTCGCCTTGCTGATCTTGCGCGGCACGCGTTGGTTGAGCACGAAGGTCCAGACCGACCCGATTGTCAACAGCACCAGCGGGTTGCGATAGAGGCGGTAGAACAGTCGCTCCTTTCGCGAAAGGCTGCGGTACTCGGACACCGTGATGGTCTGGATGTCGGTGTTGGTGCGGCGGTCCAGATCCCCCGAGCCGGCGTGGTGCATCGCGTGGTTGTGCGCCCAGTCGCGCAGCGGGGTCATCGCCAGAATCCCGGTGAGGTGGCCGATCAGGCCGTTCATGCGGCGGCTGCGAAACAGCGTGCCGTGACCGGCGTCATGCATGATGATGAAGTTGCGGATGTTGAATCCGGCGGCCAGCACCATGAACGGCAGGCACAGGGGGTAGGAGATCGGCAGCAGGATCGCCGCGGCGGCCATGCAGGCCACGAACGGCAGCACCGAGTTGGCCACGTTCCACAGCGTGCGAGGGATCGAGGGCTTTCGATACGGAGCTATGGCGTCACGAAGCGATCGGATTTCGTCCGCTCCCCACCCATCTACGCCGGGATGCGGCATCGCGGAACTCATCTGCCCTGCACTATAGCGACTCTGCCGCGCCGTGGCTACCCATCATCGTGGCCGGGTGTATCATGCGCGCGTGACTGACACGAAGGTGACCGTCGCCTCGTTGCGCTCGGTGCTGATCGACCCGGAACGGAATCTCGATCTGGTGCGCGGCGCCTGCTCCCGCGCCGAGCGGGATGGGGCTCGGCTCCTGCTCTGCCCGGAGCTTCAAGTCACCGGTCACGGCGCCCACGACCTGATGGCGCAGAACGCGGAACCGGTGCCGGACGGCCCGATGAGCCGGGAGCTGCTGGCCCTGTCGGAGCGTCACGGTCTGTGTCTGGTCGTGGGGTTGGCGGAGCTGTCGGGAGGCGTCGTGTACAACTCGATGCTGGTCGCCGATCACGGCCGGTATCTGGGCGTGCAGCGCAAGATACACATGTCCCGCGATGAGTACGTCTATTTCGGCTGCGGCGAGTCGGTCGAGCGCTTCGACATCGGCGGCCTGTCGTTCGGGATCACCATCTGCTACGACAACAATTTTCAGGAACTGTCCTTGGCGCACGCCCTGCACGATGTGGACGTCATCCTGGCGCCGCACGCCGCGCGGCGCGGCGAGTGGCCGGCCGAGCCCGACGCCGAGTTCCTGCGCGGAATGATTGAGCTGCAGCAGTCGGGTTGGAAGCGCATGCACTGCGCCCGCGCCGTCGAAGCGAACGCGTACGTGCTGATCTGCAATGTCGTCGGCCCCGCCACCGAGGGACTGCCAGGGGTGGTCGCCAACCATGTGGGCACCGTCCTGGCCGTGGCGCCGAGCGGCGACGTGATCCATGAGACGCAGGCCGACGGACTGGAGGACGAAATCGTCACGCTGTCGCTTTCCGCGAACGCCCGCGAATTCAACCGCGGCCCGACGCGGAGCCGCCGATGGGGTACCAGTCTACGCATCCTGGAGCAGGCGTTCGCGTATCGGCGCGACCGTCTATGACGGCTGCTCCCCATGAATCCGAGTGAGGTGATGCCATGAAGCTGGCGCTCTCCGTACGGGTGGCAGAGGCGTTCGAGGACAAACGGCGGGCGACCGTCTCTCTGGACGATCTGGCCGGGATCGCGACCGACAACGGCTACGCCGCGCTGTGCATGCGCGCGTCGCAGCTCGGCACCCATACGGCGCTGGAAGACGTCCACCGGGCACGCAAGACCCTTGACTCCGCGGGACTGGCCGTATCGATGGTGACCGGCGATTTTCCGATCCCCGAAAACCACGACGTGCACGGCCCAAAAGCGCTGCGCGACATCGGTCCCTACCTTGATCTGGCCGAGGCGTTGGGCGCCGATCTGTTGCGCGTGTGCATGAAATCGGACGATGACATCCCGCACGCGCAGCGCGCCGCGGATCAGGCGGCGGAGCGCGGCCTGCGCCTGGCGCACCAGTGCCACACGCGCAGCCTGTTCGAAGAGGTGGACCGGTCGCTGCAGGTGCTCGCGGCGATCGACCGGCCCAACTTCGGCCTGATCTACGAGCCGGCCAATCTCGACCACAGCGGCCAGGAGTACGGGGCGCGGACCATCGAGCGCTTCGCTCCCTACATCTTCAACGTCTACCTGCAGAACCACCGAATCCACCCACGGGGCACGGCCTCCATGGGCACCTGGTGCCGCGGAGCCGTCGCCTTCGACCACGTGGCGATGTGGGAGCCGGGCGGCCTGCCGTTCGACACGATCCTGGCCGCGCTGGCGGATGCCGGCTACGACGGCTACGTCACCGTGCACCAGGCGTTTGCGAACATCAGCGGCCCGGCCGAGGCCGCGGCCCGGACCGCCGACTACCTGCGGTCGATCGCGGCCTTCGATTGATGGCGGCCGCTCGCCGGCCGCTGGGCGTCGGCGTGATCGGCGCCACGGGCAACATCGGCCGCAAGTATCGTGGCGAGCTGCGCGCGATCCCGGACCAGGCCCGGATCGTCGCGCTCTGCGCACGCCGCCTCAAGCGACTGCAGGAGGCCCAGGTCGAGGACGGCGCCGAGTTGATCGGCACCGACTGGCGGGCGGTGGTCGACCATCCGGCGGTCGAGGTGGTGCTGATCGCCACCCCGGACGACCAGCATCTCGAGCCGGCCATGGCGTGCGCCGAGGCGGGCAAGCACCTGATCTGCGAGAAGCCGGTGGCGCGCACGGCCGCGGAGACTCAATCGATCTGGGAAGCGTTCCGCGGCACCGGCCTTGGCCACTTCGTGCCGTTCTGGAGCCGGTACGAGCCGTCGCTGGTGCGAGCGCGGGAGCTGATCGGAACCGGTGCGGTGGGCCGCGTGCGTTGGTTCTCCTACCGACGCCACATGCCGCGCAGCGCGGGGACCGCGTTCACCTGGCGTGATGACGCGGCGGTGTCGACCGCCGGCGCCGTCGCCGATCTGGGCGTGCACATGATCGACGTGCTGCGCTGGATGCTGGGCGCAGACCCACAGCGCGTGCTCGCGCACGGTCAGATCCTGGAGTCCTCCAAGCCGTACGCGGGCGAGCTGGACATGCAGGAGGCGGCCGCCTGCACCGAGGGGGACCAGACGCGCAGGCCCACTGCATGGGACCACGGCACGGTGCTGGTGGAGCTGTCCGGCGGCATCGCCGGGATGCTGATGACCTCCGAATCGGCGCGCGTGCGCGGCGGCCTGTCGCCGGAGCTCGAGATTCACGGCGATGCGGCATCGCTCTCCGCCGACTCGACCAGCGGGCGGATCGAGCTGCTGCCGAGCGACGGACCGCCGCACGTGGAGACGGTGGCGACCGCGGCAGGGGTCAACCGCTTCGGGAGCTACGTCCTGCCGGCCCTCCGCGAGCGGGCGCCGGCCGGCGCCCGCTCGGAGCATCCGGGGCTCGACGACGGCGTGCACGCGGCGCGCTACATCGACGCCTGCCTGGAGTCAGCCCGCAACGGCGCATGGGAGTCGGTGGTAGCGCTGCGGTAGCGGTGATACGTCGGGGCCTACCCTCGGCCGAACATCGGCATGCCGGTCGCCATCACCGTGATGAACGGCACGTTGGCGTCCAGCGGCAGCGACGCCATGTACAGCACGGCGTCGGCGACGTGCTGGACGTCGATGCGCGGCTCCGGCCGGACCGAGCCGTCCGGCTGCAGCACGCCGTCGTCCATCCGCTCGGTCATCTCGGTGGCGGCGTTGCCGATGTCGATCTGGCCGCAGGCGATGTCGAAGGCGCGCCCGTCGAGGTTGGTCGACCGGGTCAGGCCGGCGACCCCGAACTTGGCGGCCGTGTAGGCGGCGGCGTTCGGCCGCGGCACCTGCGCGGAGACCGAGCCGTTGTTGATGATGCGCCCGCCGCGCGGGCGCTGGCTCTTCATCAGCGCCATCGCCTGCCGCGTGCACAGAAAGGTGCCGGTGAGGTTGGTGTCGATCACCATGCGCCACTGATCGACGTCCAGCTCGTCGGTCGGCACTGCAGCGGTGTTTGTGCCGGCGTTGTTGAACAGCAGATCGAGCCGGCCTTGATCCTGCCGGATCCGGTCGAACAGCACCGCGACCGAGTCGGCGTCCGTGATGTTCGAGGGCACGGCGATCGCCCGGTCGGGGCTCTGCGCCTGCTCGGCGGTCTCCTGGAGCGCGCCGGCCCGCCGGCCCGACAGATAGACGGTGTAGCCGTGCGCGCAGAGCGTCAGCGCCGTGGCGCGCCCGACCCCGCTGCCGGCGCCGGTCACGAGCGCGATTGCGCCGCTCACGACCGGATCGCGCGGGTTCGGTTCACAGAACCGCGCCGCTGATCTACGTTGTTCCCGACGCTGGCGCCGGCACGGCCTGCGCCGGCGACCCTGCTGTCCTCTGGATGGCTGCCCGGTGCTTCGGAATGTTGAATGACGATCACGTGATGCACTTTATCGCCTTTGGCTACGTGCCTCTACGCGGGCTGTTCAGCCGCGGGGAGGCGGCCGCCCTGCGCGACGATTTCGACCGCCTCCTGCGCGAGGACTTCCCCGACTTCGACGGCTCGCAGACCCGGCACGTCGCGCACATCTGCGAACGCGGAGAGCGGCACGCGGCGTTGATGGAGGACGAGCGGCTGCTGGACATTCCTCGCAAGATCCTCGGGCACGACTTCCTGTACGAGGGATCGGCCGGCTCCGCGCACGTTGGCGACACCCCCTGGCACGGCGGCAGCGGCGTGACCACCTGGGGGCTCCCGCACATCAAGGTGTCGCTGTACCTGGACGACCTGACCGCGGACAACGGCTGCCTGCGCGTCGTGCCGGGCGCGCACCGCAACTACCTGCGTTTCGTCGACCCGCGCTGGACGCAGGCCCCCGACTACTACATCCCGCTACGCAACCGCAACACCACGGAGGAATTCCGGCCGTGGGGGCTGCGTCCGGACGAGGTGCCGCACATCCCACTGGAGTCGAGCCCGGGCGACGTGCTGGTGTTCACCGAGGACATCCCCCATGCCGCCTTCGGCGGCTCCGGCATGCGTGTGCAGCTTGCGATCGCGTTCCTGGCCAACCCGGTCAGCGCTGAACAGCAGGGCTGGCTCAAGGAGCGCCATGCCGGCTCCGATGGCGAGCTCCGGCCGCCGCGCAGCTTCATCGAGAGCGACGATCCCCGCAAACGCAAGATGGTGCAGCCGCTGGTCGACCTGGGCTTCGAGCCCCGCGATTGACCACCCTGCCGTCAGTTGACAGCGCGCTCGGCGGGGGCAAGAGTTTCGGTGGCTGAGGATGAAAGGTGTGACGGTGACGAGCCATCCGACGGCTGCGCCGACCTCGCAGGAGGCGCTGGAATCCCTCCTGAGCGACATTCTGCCGCCGCAGGGCGCCTGGAGCGACGACGCCTACCTGTGGCTCAGCGACCACACCAACCGCCCGATTGAGCTTACCGACGGCCACATCCAGGACTTGCCCATACCGACCTTCATCCACCAGGCCATCCTCCTGTTCCTGTACGGCCTGTTCCACGACCACGTCACACCGCGCGGCGGGGTCGTGATGGTCGCCGCACTGCGCATGCGCATCCGCCCGGCAAAATTCCGCGAGCCCGACCTCTTGTTGCTCCGCGACTGCGACGATCCCCGTGGTCAGAACCGCTATTGGATGGGCGCCGACCTGGTGGTCGAGATCGTCAGCCCGGACAATCCGGGACGGGACTTGGTGGAGAAACGCATCGATTACGCCGAAGCGGGCATACCGGAGTATTGGATCGCCGACCCGCGGGACGAGACCATCACCGTGCTTGCGTTGCGGGAAGACACGTACGTGGAGCATGGCGTATTCGTTCGCGGCGACACCGCCACGTCGCCGCTGTTGGAAGGCTTCGCGGTAGACGTAGAGGCAGTGTTCAACGCTCCCCCGACGGGTGTACGGCAGGCTGGCGCGGTATGACGAACGCCGCCGGGCCGGCTCAGAACGACGCCCGGTAGCACTCCGGGTCGATCCGCACCCCGATTACGCTGGCGCCGCGACGCTCCAGGCCGCGGGCGAGTTCCGCACGGAAGCCGGCGGCGGTATCGACCGTGACCGCAGGCAGTCCGAACGCCGCGCCGATCCGCTCGACATCGGGCGCCGGGAACTCCGTGCCGAACGGCTCGGCGCCGGCTCGGCGCTGGTGGGCGCGAATCAGGTCCAGGGCGCCGTCGACGAGCACCACCATCAGCACCGGCGTCGAGAGCTGCGCCAAGGTGGCGAGTCCGCCGGCACACATCAGTAGCCCGGCGTCCCCGGTGAGGCAGATCACCGGCGCATGGCCGGCCAGCGCGGCACCCGACGCGGACGCCGGCCCGAACCCCATCGCCGACAGGCCGTTGGAGACCAGGTAGCGATTCGGCAGCTCCGCGTCCCACTCCAGCGCCGCCAGGATCTTGTGCGAGCCGACGTCTGTGGCAATCACCGCGTCGGCCGGCAGCGCCGCCTGCGCTTCCCTCAGCACGGTCTGCGGCGCAATCGTGCCGGCCGATGCCCGGTCCGCGGCGTCGCGGCTGCGGCGTCGCCGCGCCTGGCGGTAATGGGCGGCGCGATCGGCGCCCCAGCCGCTCCGCGATTCCGGGAGCCGCCCGGTCAAGCCGGCGAGGGTCGGCCCGAGCGGTCCGATCAGCGCCTGCTCGGCCGTCGCGGCGCCGATCTTGTCGTGCCACGGGGCGATCCACAGCACCGGCGCCTCGATTGACCAAGGCAGCACCACCTCGACCACGTCCATACCGATCGCGATCACCCGATCCGCCTCCGCGATCAGGTCGTAGCCGGGATCGGTGCGGGTCAGCCCGATCGTCTCCGACCCCAGTGGATGGGACGCCGGAAACGCCCCCTTGGCCTTGGGGGTCGCGAGGACCGGCGCGCCGAGCCGCTCCGCGAACCCGCGGAGCTCCGCGTAGGGTCCCTCCGGCTCCAACCCCAACCCCACGATGACCACCGGCCGCTCTGCGGCAGCCAGGCCGGCCGCCGCGCGGGCGAGGTCTGCCGGCAGTGCCGCCGACGGTCCGTCGTCGACAGCGGATAACAGTTCGGGGAGGTCCGTCGGCTCTGTACCGAGCGCGGCCACGTCGTTGGGAATCTGCAGATGCACGGGACCGGGCATCCCGCGGGTGGCGATGCGCAGCGCATCGCGGACGGCCGTGGCCGCGCCGGCCGGGATGATGTCCAGGGTCGCCTTGGTGATCGGCGCGAACAGCCGGTGCAGGTCGACGAGCTGGTGGGTGTGCCGATCCTGCAGGCTCGGCGCCATCTGCGCGGTGAACACCAGCACCGGGCAGCGGTCCAGGAAGGCGTGCGCGACGCCGGCGGTGCAGTTCACCGCCCCCGGCCCCAACGTGGTCAGGCAGGCGGTCGGTCGCCGGGTGAGCTGACTGGCGGCCGCGGCCATGAACACTGCGGCGTTCTCGTGCTCGCTCAGCACGAACCGGAGGCCGGCCTGTCGCATCGCTTCCATCAGATGGACGTTCTCGCCGCCGGGCAGCCCGAACACGGTGTCGATGCCGGCCGCCTGCAGGCCGTCGGCGACGGCGGTTGCAACCGCCGGCGGTTGCGCCATGATCGTCGACATGGAACACAGCGTGATCTATCGCGACCCGGATGCCTACTCGCCATGGCCGGTGCTGTGGCCGCTTCCCGACGGCAGCATCGGCGCCGGGGTGGTCACCTCCCCCATCGGCAGCCATCCGGGCGCCAGCACCTTCGGCCGGTTCTTCGCGATGGCATCATGCGACGGCGGGCGCACCTGGCAGCCGAGCGATCACCCCGCGCACCCGGCCAACTGGCCGTTCGGCACCGAAGACGAGCACATGGACCGCTTCGCCGCGGTGCTGCCGGACCCGGGCGGCGATACCTTCGTGACGGTCGGCGCGCACGGGTTCGAGGCGTGGGACGCCGGCCGGCTCGACGAGGCGCGGTCACAGCACCGCTGGGTGCGCATGCTCCCGGAACGGCCCGGCCACATCGCCGTGCAGTCCCCGCTGCTGGTGTCGCGGCGCTCCACCGACGGCGGCAAGACGTGGGAGGTCCGCGAGTGGGACGTGCCCGGCGTGCAGGGCCTATGGTGCTTCAACCGCGGCGTCGTGATGCACGACGGCACGCTGGTCGTCAGCGTCTACGCCCACGACCACGACGGCGACGAGCGCGCGTACGTGCTGCGCTCGGAGGACACCGGGCGGACGTGGCGGCTGCACGACCTGTGCGCGAAGGCGAAGGTCGTGCCGGCCAACGAGACCGCGCTGTGCGAAGTCTCGCCCGGTAGGCTCATCGCCCTCACCCGCTCCGATCTGGGACGAGGCGACCACCACCTGCTGCAGTTGTGGTCGGACGACGGCGGCAGAAGCTGGACGGAACCCATCAAGACACAGATCTGGGGTCACCCGGCCCACCTGCTGAAGCTCGCCGACGGCCGCATCCTCTGCACGCACGGCTACCGCCGCACACCGCTGGGCGTGCGCACGGTCTTCAGCGAGGACAGCGGCGAGACCTGGGACGTCGCCGGTACGGTGGTGCTACGCGGCGACAGCAGCGGCCACTCGCCGCACCGGGGCGAAGGCACCGGCGTCGGCGACGTGGGCTACCCGGTGTCGATGCAGCTACCGGGCGGCGAGATCCTGACCGCCTACTACGTCACCCCCGACGACAACGTGACCCATTGCGCCGCCACCCGCTGGCAGTCCGACCGATAGTGACCGGGTGCCGAGGTCGAACGGTATAAGCCGTCTGGGACCCACGGACCCGGTGGGCGCATATGCCGGACTCACAATACTTGGCTCAACTGCTCCGACGTCAGTTCCGTGTCGCGCACTATCTTTGCCATCAGACCGCGACCGATGGTCTCACCCGCGTGAATCGGTACGACCGTTGCCCGGCCATCTGCGTGGCGCAGAAAAGAGTGGCTCCCTTTGGTTCGGACGACTTGAAAGCCAAGGCGCCCGAGTGCTGCAACCAGATCACGACCGGTCAAGGCCGGGATCCTGCTCATTCGGAAACGCTGACTCGTTGGACGCCGACGAACTCCAGCTCCTCGGCGTCATCGTCGTAGACTTCGAGACAGAGCTCGATCGCCTCGCGTACACGTTCCATCAGGGTGTCGAGCGAAGATGCCTGCGTTTGGCATCCCCGAAGAGCGGGAACCGACGCCACGTAGATGCCGTCCGAATCTCGCTCCACGACCACGTCGAAGTTGTGGCTCATGCAGCTATCGTATCAATAGCGGAAGATGGTAGCAACCCTGCTATAGCCACGGCACGTTTCACCCAGCGCTTGGCACACCTCCGCGAGCGGGAAGTCAGCAGGGCGTGCGGCGGGGGCCCTCCGAGCTGCTCCATTGCTTCATTGCGTTCATCATATATCGCAACACGCGGTCAAACAATCCTTTCAACTCATGGAGTTCGTCACCACGATATTCCTCAAAATCGTGTTCGCAATCACCGCTCAATCGGAAGTTCCAATGATAATCACTTGCTGCAAGCCTACTCGTGACGAAAACCTCGATATGCTTGGACGTGCCCTGGAATCGATTGAGCTTGAAGTTCATCTGGATGGTTGCCGTTGAAACCTCGTCCAGCAATACGGAAGCATCGAACGGAGCAAGGGCATCCATAAAGCTCTCTCGAAACGCAGATCCGTCGAGGTCCATGCCATCAAAGGTTAACATAGGAGCCCGCAAGAAGCCGAAGACACCGGAAGAGAGGGAATCGATCTTGCTAAGGCAGTAGAGATAGAAGGGATGCACAACCCTCTCTGCGTACTGCTTCAGCGGCACTTGGTCTTCCGGGCCAGCGCTTCTGGCGACCGACCGCTTGAACAGTTCGATCTCTCGGTCGATGTCTTCCGGGTCCTCGATCGACTCGCCTCGAGCGGCGCGCAGGTACAGGTCTATAGCGTATTTGCAGCACGATGCGATGTACTCGATGAACTGCGCGAGATCCTCGGTCTGATCGGCCCGTTCGAGCTCCTCGAGGTAGCGCGCTCTCTCGTCGCTCTGGACGATGGCCACCGTGTAGCCGTGCTTGATCAGGATCAGGTTCATGATCAGGCGCGCCATGCGACCGTTGCCGTCGTCGAACGGGTGAATGCGCACGAAACGGTAGTGGAAGGTCGCGGCGATGATGACCGGATGCTCGCCGGCGGCTTCCTGCGCCCGATACCGGTCGAGAAGATCGGTCATCGCCGGCTTCACCTGCTCCGGAGGAGTGAAATAGTAGGTCTCCCCGGTCGACGTCTTGACGTTGTTCGATTGATAGTTGGACTCGATTCTCAGCTTCTGTTCGACTCTCTCGACCACGTCCGCGGGAAGAGGGCGCAATGCGTCGAGCTCATTCTTGAGCCTGTCGATGCTCTCCAGGGCGTCGGTCGCCATGAAGTCGTGGCTTAGTGGATCATCGCCAGATCCTCGAAGATCGGCTGCATCTCGCAGGCGCTGGCCATGGCCTGCATCTCCGCGTCGGAGGGGCGCGCTGCCGGTGCCTCGGCCGCCTGCAGCACCAGGGGCAGCAGGTCCACGTCGGCCATGGTGTTGATGAACGCCGGGGCGAAGCTCAGGGCGTAGGCCACGGCGCGGGCGATGTCCTCGGGCGCTTCCAGGGGCTGGTACCAGGGGCCGCGGGAGCGTTCGCGTCCGTCCCACGGACGGCGCGCCGTCGACTTGATGATCTGCACCGCCACGCCACGGTCGTCGCACTCCGCCTTGAGCGCATCGAAGTCGGCGCGGTAGCGCTCGTCGCTGGCCAGGATAAAGTTCATCGGCAGCAGCACCGCGTCGAACGGGAACCGCTCCAGGCTGCGCAGGTGCATCCGCGGCACCGTCAGCCCATGGCCGGTGACCCCGATGAAGCGCACCTGACCCTGCTCGCGCGCGGCGATCAGCGCCTCCAGGGCGCCGCCGGGGCCGAACGCGGTGGCCCAGTCACCTTCCTCGGTGAGGCCGTGCATCTGGATCAGATCGATGGTGTCGGTGCGGAGGCGCCGGCGGGAGAGCTCCACCTGCGCACGAGCACCCTCGGCGGTCCGCTCGCCGGTCTTGGTGGCCAGGAAGAAGCGGTCGCGGTGCCGCTCCATCCAGCCGCCGATGAGGGTCTCCGAGTTGCCCCCGCCATAGCCGTGCGCGGTGTCGATATGGTTGACGCCGTGCCGGAACAGCAGCTCCAGGACGCGCTCTGCGTCGGCCTCGGTCGATGTGGGTTTGAATGCCGCTCCGCCGAACAGGGTCAGTGTGCTGTCGTGTCCGGTGATTCCGAACGGTCTGGTCTGAATCATGATCGCCACGTATGATCTCACCGATGTCTGTCAACGTCGAGTTCGTGGGCCACGCCTGCTTCCGCATCTGGGTGGACGGCCGTCCGTCGATCGTCACCGACCCCTACCCGCCCGCCCGGCTCGGCCTGCCGCCGCTGGAGCCGCTGTCTGCCGACACCGTCATCGTCAGCTCGCTCACCGATGAGGCGCACTCCCACGTCGATCTGGTGGCCGGCACCCCACGCGTGATCAACGCGCTGGACGTGGCCCACGGGCAGGAGGCGGCCATCGGCGACGAGGCGGTCGTCACCGTGGAAGCGACCGAGGCGCGCGATCACCCGCGTGGGCCGCAGGACAACGCGCTGTACGCCTTCAAGGTGGACGGCCTGTGGCTGATGCACATGGGCGACCTGGGCTACGAGCTCAGCGCGGAGGAGCTTGCGCCGTTCGCGGGCAAGTGCGACGCGCTGTTCGCGCTGGCCGGGCAGCGACTGACCCCCAAGTTCGCGGAGCTCGACCGCATGTTCGAGGTGCTGGCCCCCCGCTGGGTGCTGCCCATGCATTACGAGCTGCCGCCGCTGGGGTTCGGCATGACCACGGTCGAGGAGTTCCTGGCACACCGCTCGGACGACCCGCTGGTGCGGCCGCGGCATCACACGGTCGAGCTGCCCTTGCCCGCCCTCAAGGAAGGCCATCCGACCATCGTGGTCCTGGAGCCCTCGGGCTACACGCCGGACTGACCCGGCCCTGGACTGAGACTGCGAGGGGCCGCTGATGCTCGACTACGGCGCGGTATCCCTGTTCAACACGTTCGGGTACCTGCGCCTGCCCGGCTTTTTCAGCGCCGAGGAGGCGGATCGCTTGTCGGCGGAGTTCGATGCGGCCGTCCGGCCCGCCGCCCCCGATTGCGACGGCGCCCGGTCGCTGTCCATCCCGCCCTGGGGCGCCCAGGACGACCTGGGTCTGCGGCTGCTGACCGACGAGCGCGTGGCCGACATCCCCTACAAGGTGCTGGGCCACGGCTCGCTGCTCCTGCACGTGCGCTGCCGCCGGCTGGTCGAGGACCTGCCGTGGCAGGGAGGCGGCGAGCTGCTCCCCTGGCCTATGCAACACATCACCGTCGTCGTGGCCCTGGACCGCGCCGGCGCCGGGGATGGCTGCCTGCGCTTCGTGCCGTGCTCGCACCGCAATTACCTGCGGTTGCTGGACCCGCGCTGGCAGAAGGCCCCCGATTACCTGTACGGGCTGCGCAATCCGGAGATGCGCTGGGACCACAACGCGCTGGGCGTCACCGACGAGCAGGTGCCGGCCTTCACGGCGCCCACGGAGCCCGGCGACGTGGTGGTCTACACGCCCGACGTCCTGCACGCGGCGCTGGGCGTCAGCGAGCCGCGCCGGCTGATCGAGATCTCGTACGTGGCCGAGCCGCGCACCGACGCGCAGCTCTACTTTCTGCGCGAACGCGATGCGTGCTCCGGCGGAGAGTTCCGGATGCCGCGGGCAGTCGCGGCCAGCACCGACCCTGCCATGCGGGACACCGTAGCTCGATGGACGGAGCTCGGCTTCGATCCCGCGTAGGAGGCGGATCGTGCTGACCAGCGACCAGGTCGATCTGTTCCAGGCGTTCGGATTCCTGCACCTTCGCCAAGCGTTCGATGCCGAGGAGACCGCGTTCATCCAGCGCGAGTTCGACGCGGCCATCCGCCGCTCCGGGGTAGACCCCGACACTACGGAGATCGCCGGCGCCGACCGGGCTTCCTCGCAGGACCTGCGCGACTGGTTCCTGACCCACGACATGACCTACGACATCGCCGACAAGCTGCTCGGCGAGCGGTTCCAGTTCGAGGGGTTCAATTGCGGCATCTACGGCTCCGATTCGCCGTGGCACGCCGATTCGGCCGTGATCCGCTGGCCGTCCCGCCACATCAAGATCGCGCTCTACCTCGAGCCGCTGGACGGTGACAGCGGCGCGCTGCGGGTGATCCCCGGCACCCACCGGGACTGGCACTGGGTCGGCGACCCGGTCTGGCACGACGTGCCGGACTACTTCTTCGGCCTCAAGAACCGCGACGTCATCTGGCAGTACCCGCCGTTCGGGCTCGCGCCGCAGGACGTGCCGCACCAGGCGCTCGCCACCCAGCCGGGCGACGTGCTGGTGTTTCCCGAGAACCTCCTGCACTGCGCCTTCGGCACCAGGTTCCCGCGGCGTCAGATCGCCATCTCCTTCCTGCAGTTCCCGTGGCGGGAGGATCAGGTGGTCCATCTCAAGTCACGGGCGGCCACGCTGCCGAAGGGCTACTACCAGCCCCGCTCCCTGCTCACGCACCCGAACCCCAAGGTGCGGGCAATGGTGACGGGCCTGCAGGACCTCGGCTTTCCCGAGGGAGGACCCGACTCATGATCACTACCGAGAACGTCTGGCACTTCATCGCCTTCGGCTTTCTGCCGCTGCCGGGCCTGCTGTCGCGCGACGAAGCTCTGGCGATCCGCGAGGAGATCGAGCGGCTCGGCCACGAGCGCGGTCAGGTCCCCAGCGAGGATGCGACGCAGGGCGGCGTCATCGGCGACGTGGCGGCGGTCGGCGAGCGGGTCCGCGCGTTGATGCTCGACGAGCGTGTCTACGACATCCCGGCGAAGATCCTCGGGCACGACTTCACCTACGAGGGCTCGGACGCGCAGTGGCACGTGGGAGACACCCCCTGGCACGGCGCGAGCGGCGTCGAGCAGAAGGAGCTCGCCACGATCAAGGTGTCCTTTTATCTGGACGACCTGGATGAGACCGACGGCTGCCTGCGCATCATCCCGGGCGGCCACCGCAACGTGCTGAAGTGGATGGACACCCGCTGGGTCGGGGTGCCGGACTATATTTTCCCGGTTCGCAATCGCACCGTGCAGGACGAGCTCCCGTGGGGGATCAGCCCACAGGAGGTGCCGCACCTGCCGCTGCCGTCGCGGCTGGGAGACTCGTGCGTGTTCACCGAGGACATCCCTCACGCGGCCTTCGGCTCAAAGGGCGTGCGCCGGCAGCTCTCCTTCGCGTTCATGGCCAATCCGGTCGCCGACCATCAGAAGCGGTGGGTGAAGTACCGCAACGCCATGGAGGGCGGCATCAAGGCGCCGCGCGCGTTCGCGGAATCCGACGAGCCGCGACTGCGCAAGATGGTCGCGCCGCTGCTCGAACTGGGCTTCGAACCGAGCTAGCGCCCCAAAGGCTGCGGCGCCAAGGCGCCCCGGATACGGGTAGGCCCGGCGCCTGACGGCGCCGACTCCTATTGGAATGCCGCGCCGCCGATCCGCTGCAGCGGCGTGGGCGTGCCGGGCTGCGCCGCCGTGCTGGCCGCGGCGCCGTACGCGAACACCACGACGCCGCCCACACCGTAATCGCGAGCGCTGTCGATCTGCCGCAGCGTCTCATCGACCGGGTTCTTGAAGGCCCCGACGCCGATCCATACACGCTGGCTGGCACCGGCCGACACGCGTGCCCCTTCGACCCAGGCGTCGAACTGCTCGCGGTCGGTCGTGTACGCCATCGGCACCGCGACGTCCAGGATGCCGTCGGCCAGCCAGTTCGACCATTCCTGGTAGCGTTTGACGCGCGCCTCTCTAGGGTCCGGGACCAGCGCCGCAGAGATGACCAGATCAGGCCGGACTTCCTTCACGGAGCGATAGATCCGCCGGACCAGCGTCGACACCTGCTCCCGCCGGAACTGGTCCCACAGATCCCCCAGCGCGTCGGCTAGCGCGTAGGGGTCCGCCCGGGATGCGCCGACCAGATCAGCATAGCGCTGGCTCGACAGGTGCGGTCTGACCCACGCACGGAACCGGTCCAGCGCTCCACGGGAGTAGTCGAAGTCCGGGGACGGCAGCCGTACGTAGTCGAAGTGGATGCCTTGCAGGTCGTAGTTGGTGGCCAGCTCCAGCCAGACCGCCTGCACCCGTGCCTGCACACCCGGATGCGAGGGGCTGGCGAACAGCCCCTCGAAGGACGTCCTGTTGTCCCACGCGTGCTCGGTGAGGCGCCGCAGGTAGCGGGGATCTTGCGGGTTGCGGTCGTACAGCTCCAGGCCAAGGCTGCGCGGCACCGCCAGCCACTCGGGGTTGGCGTTGACCAGATGCACGGGGCTGCGCGGCGGCTCCACCGGTCCCCACACCAGATAGGTGTTCACCCACGCGTGCACCGCCAAGCCGCGGGCGTGCGCTTCGTCGATCACGAGTTGCAGCGGGTCGAACGACGGATCGTCGGGAAGACGCTCCGCGCGCGGCTCCAGGCTGGATGCGTAGAAGGCATCCCCACGGCCGCGAACCTGCACCAGCAGCGTGTTGAAGCCGCTGTCGGCCGCCGCCGCCACCATCGCCTGCACTCCCTCGGGGCTGCCGAGCGCGGTGCGGACCACCCAGAGCGCGCGTACCTCGTCGAGCTCGCGCACGGGGAGGGCGTCCACGCCGGTCGGAGCGGAGCCCGCCAGCGCCACGGTCACCAGCGCCGCGACCAGCAGCGCGGCAGGTCGCGCGATGCGGATCACGACGCCGAACGACGGGTGTCGAGACATCCTCCTACCCTGAGCTGCCGGCGACCTCATCGTAGATGTCGGTTCCGACCACCTCGCTCCAGCGGTCCAGCACGCGCCGCCACACCGGCCCCGGCGTGCCGTCGCCGATCGGCACGCCGTTGAAGCGCACCACCGGCGCCAGACAGTACGGCGTGGTGGGCAGCCACGCCTCCTGTGCGTTGACCGCATCGTAGGTCTGCAGGTCGTCCTCCACGAAGCCGATGCCCAGGTCGCGCAGCAGCTCGGTGAGCACCGTCAGGCTGATACCCCAGAGCATGTTGCGCCGTCGCGGAGACACCACCTGACCGTCGCGGTATATCACGAAGTTGGACCCGCCGGTCTCGGTGAGATTCCCTTGGATGTCCAGGTAGACCGCGATCGCGTCCGGGTCGATCTGGTGCGCCTGGTAGTCGCCGATCCACATGTGCAGCCTGTTGCGGTTCTTGATCTTCGACGACAGGCATTCCGGGGGCCAGTGGCGGTTCGAAGGCGTCACGCAGTGCACGCCGCGGGTGAACAGCGGCTTCCAGAGATCGAACGGCATCGGGAAGGTGTGCTGTACGTAGGTGGCCTGCGGCGGCCCTTTCAACCCGGCGGCGCCGGCGTACACCGGGTGCTGGCCGGCGGTGACGTAGTAGATCACGCCGAGCTCCGCCCCGCTGGCGGCTTTCCGGTTGTGCGCGATCAGTCGCCGCGTGACCTCCATCGATTCCTCCTCGTCGATCGGCGGATCGATGTGGGCGTACCGGCACGAGCGGTACAGGCGCTGCACGTGGTCGGCAATCCGGTACGGTTCGCCGCCGAAGGTGCGCACGAAGTCGGTGACCGCCGCGCCGAGCGTGATGCCCAGGTCGTAGACCGGCAACTTGCACTCTTCGGTCGGAATGAATTCGCCATTCAGGTAGGCGAGCGGTCCGCCGTTACCCACGGTCGATCCGGAACGCAGAGGCTATGCTGATGTCGGGATGCGTCATGGCCTCATCATGCCCGCAAAACCGATCACTGAGGAAGGACGGTGAGCGACCGCGGCACACGGGGCACCTCGCGCGCGCTGACGCTGGAGTTCCTCTTCCAGAACCTGTTCAGCTACGCGACCGAAGGGGTGGTGTTCACCGGCCTGGCGCTGTGGTTGGGGGCCACGACGCTGCAGATCGGCCTGCTGGGCTCGATCGGGGGGTTCGGATTCGCGGCGATCCTGGCCGCTCCGTGGCTGGTGCGGGCGGCGCGTGGATCGCGGCGCGTCGTGATGATGGCGGTGTACGCGATCCGGCTGTGCAGTCGGATCGGCATTCTGGTGCTGATGTTCACGCGCCCGCATGACGCGGTCTGGTGGCTGGTCGGGATGGCCGGCATCGGCCGCTTCGCCGCCGCGCTGTACGCGCCGTTGAGCCGGGCGTGGATCTCCAGCGCCATCCCGGCCTCGGAGCACAGCCGGTTCCTGAGCACCCGCCTGTCGGTCGCGATGATCGGCGCCGTGGTGGCGCCGCCGCTCGCCGGCGCGCTGGTCGACGCGCTGCCTGGCGCCGCGGGATTCGCGCTGGCGTTCGGCACCGGCCTGCTCTTCGGGACAGTCGCGCTGTGGCTGCTCGCGAACGCCCATGATTCGTCCGCGGATCAGCCGGTTCAGCAATCGGTTCGCGGTCAGATAGCGCGTTCGCTGCGGTTCGGTCCGTTTCGGCGGATGTATCTGTTCCAGACCGCGACGGCGTTCGCCGACGGGCTGGCGGGCTCGTTCCTCGACATTCTCTACCTCAAGTACCTGGGCCTGTCGTTCTTCCTGATCAACGCGTTTGTGGCGGCGTCAAAGGGCGCGAAAGGCCTCACCGCGTTCTCCAACCGGTGGTTGCAGAAGCACCATGAGCCGCTGCCGCTGTTTCAGGTGTCGGTCGTGATCATGTCGCTGACCCCGCTGCTGCTGATCGGCGCCAGGCCGGGGGCCGCGGTGCTGGTGCCGGTCGCCCTGATCCTGCAGGAGGCGGCGCGCGGCATCATGAGTCCGGCGGAGCAGACGCTCATGATGCGCTGGGGGTCGCCCGGCGATCAGACCGGGGACTTCACGCTGATCTTCTTCAGCCGCGGGTTGGTGAGCGCCTTCACTCCGCTGCTCACCGCCGCGCTGCTGCGCAGCGTGTTCGGGCTGGACGTCCAAGCCGACACGATCGACCCCGGTCCCATCCATCTGGTCATCGTCGCCGGCGTCGCGCTGAAGCTGCTGGCGCTGTTGCTCATGCCGCGGCGGAGCGGCGCCGCCGTGCGTGACGCGTCGCCCTGATCGGCCGCGGACAGGGCGCCACCTCCCCGTATGGGGTACGATCCAAGGTCTTGGCCCCTGTATGCAGCAACGCAAGTACCTCCTGCTCCTCAACGACGCGGTCCGTTCGCATATCGCGTCGCTCGGCAGCCGTCAGAAAGAGCGCCTGCGCGAGAAGCTGGAGTTCCTGCGGCACGGCATGTGGGACACCGGCGTGCGGGTCAAGAAGCTCAAGGGGGGCAGCTCCAGCTTCGAGGCGCGGCTGACCCGCGGCGACCGCATCTTGTTCACGTTGGGGCGCCCGCCCGCAACGACCGCAACGACCGCAACGACCGCGCCGGGCGGCGCCGTTGGCGGTGCCGATGCTACCCGGATCTATGTCTGGGGCGTGGTCAAGCACGACGACGTCAGCGCGACCGAGCGCCGCATCGTCGCCGCCAACGCGCCGTTCCTGGACTTCCGAGCCGCCGACGTCGAGCAGCTCCCGGAGCTGGTGCTGGATGACTTGCCCGATGAGCGCCTCGGGGCGGGATACGAACGCCCGTTGACGACCATCGCGGCCGGCGCCCGAACCGATCGCGCCGGCGGTCACCCGAATGGCGACGTCCTGGACGCCGGGCCACAGCGCTGGCTGGTGCTCGACGATGAGGAGTGGCGGCGGCTGCTGGCGACGGAAGACCCGGACAGCGTGCAACTGTATCTTTTTCTTACTGGCGAGCAAGCTCGGCTGCTGCACACCGAGCCGCCCGTGTTGCTGTCCGGAACGGCCGGCAGCGGCAAGACGACCATCGCGGTCTACTATCTGCTCCGCCACCGCGCCTGCCAGCTCGCCGACGGCGCGACCGACACCGCGGATGCGGACGGTGGTGAACCTGCCGCAGCGGTTGGTATGCACGCCGTCGCCGAGCGCGCCCTGTTCGTCACCGGCAGCCAGCATCTGAAGCGCTTCTCCGAGCGCATCTACCATGGGCTGGTGGCGGCCACGGAGCTGGAAGACGCTCCGGACGCGGCACGTTTCGCCACGTTCGCGGAGCTGCTGAGCGAGATCCTGCCCTCCGACACGCGAGCGTCCGCGCAACCGCCGACGGGTTTGCGGGAGTTCCACACCATCTTCCACAACCACCCGAGCGCGGCCCGCTACGAAGCCGAGCTGGTCTGGGAGGAGATCCGTTCCATCATCAAGGGGGCCAAGCCGCCGGTGAGCCGACGCCGCTTCGGGGAGTTGACCGAACGTTTCGCACGGTCGCAGGTCACGATGAGGGATCGTGCCGAACTGGCCGAGTACCTGGTGCGGCTGGGCAATCTGGAGCTCGGCGAAAGGCTCGATGCGGTGCGCCAGCGCAAGACGTCGTTCGCGTCGCTGCAGGAGTTCTCCGCGGGCATGCGCGATTCGGGCGGCGCACGACACGCGGAGCAGATGTTTGTGCTGGAAGCGGCGTTGCGCCTGCTGGACAAGCAGGCGGACCGTCTGGACCAGCCCCTTCTGACCGTGCGCGAGTACGAAAGCCTGGGCCGCAAACGGGCGCCCAACTTCCCGTTCGATCGCCGCGACATCTACCGGATCGCCGAGTACTACCAGGATCGTCTGGAACAGACCGCGCGCTTCGATGAGATCGATCTCACCCGTGCCGCCCTGCAGCGGCTGGAGCAGCGTGAGGAGCAGTTCCGGTACGACCTGGTCGTGTGCGACGAGGTACAGGACTTCACCGACATGCAGTTGGCGCTGCTGTTTCGACTGGCCGCCGATCCGCTGCGCACGGTGCTCGCCGGCGACCCCAAGCAGATCATCAATCCGAGCGGGTTTCGGTGGGAGGAGGTGCGCGCGCGCTACTACGAGCGCGGCCTGCGGGTGCCGGAGGTGGTCAACCTCAGCGTCAACTTCCGCAGCGTGGGCAACATCGTGGCGCTGGCCAACGGACTGCTGTCGCTGAAGCGATCGCTGGTCGGCCTGGCCAGTGGCGAGATCGCCGAGCGCTGGACCTTCCGCGGCCGGCCACCGTTGCTGGTCGACGGCGTATCGGAGCCGGAGTTGCTGCTCACGATGAGACAGGCCGGTGCCGGCCAGGTCGTGCTGGTGCGCACGCCGACCGAGCGCGATCGCCTGCGGGCGGCGCTGAACACCGAGCTGGTGTTCACCATCCACGACGCCAAGGGCCTGGAGTTCGATTCCGTGCTGCTCTGGCGATTCGCCGAGTCCTTGGATTCGGCGGCCCGCTGGCGACGCATTGCCCAGGAACACCATCTGGGAGACGCAGACACGCCGCGCATCCGCCACGAGATCAACCTGCTCTACGTCGCCGTGACGCGGGCGCGCAACACCCTGGTGATCTGGGACGGCCCGCACGCCGGTTCCGTCTGGATGGTCGACCAGCTTGCCGAGCACGTGCTCCGCTCCGACGACCCGCACGCGCTCCGCACCCTCTGGCAGCGCGTGTCGAGCCCCGCGGAGTGGGAGGTTCAGGGAGACTACTTCTTCGACAGGGAGCACTTCGCGGCCGCCGAGGAGTGCTACCGCAACGCCGCCGCGGATACCAAGGAGGCACTGGCACGCGCGCATCGGCTGGAGCGGGACGGAGATCACCGCGCCGCGGCCGATCTGTTCTCCAGCCACGGCTACCTCGAGCGGGCGGCGGAGAACCTGGAGCGCGGCAACGACTACCGCGAAGCGGCACGGGCTTGGCGCCACGCTGGCGACGAACGCCGCGGCCTGACCTGCGATGCGCTGCACTTCGAGGCAGCGGGGCGGCACGTCAAAGCTGCCGCACGCTGGCAGCAGCTCGGTGATGTCGAGCGGATGGTGAGCAACTGGGAGCGGGCCGGTGAGCACCGCCTGCTGGCCGACCACTACCTGACCCTCAACAAGAACGGCAAGGCGGCGCACCACCTGAAATTGGCCGGCGATCATGCAGCGGCGGCGCTGCACTATCGCCGTGCCGGGATGATCGACCTCGCCGCGGAGGAGTTCGAGAAGGACGGTCAGTACGACAACGCGGTTCCCTTGTACCGCCGGCTGGGCGACCTGGAGGCGTTGCTGCGGTGTCTCCTGCAGGTCGGGGAGTTCCACGAAGCGGCCCTTGTGTATGAAAAGCAGGACAATCTGGATCGGGCGATCGACTGTTTTCACCGGTACGCGGCGAGCTCGGAAGAGAACCGGGGGGACCTGGAACGCCGGCTGACGGAAATCAGCCCCAAACGGCCGGGCGTCAAGGCAGCCGTGCGTCTGGCCGCACTCGGACGTCACCGGGAAGCCGCGGAGATCTTCGCGCGCCGGAGCGGCCACCTGCCGCGTGCCATCGCGCTCTATCAACAGGCGGGAGACCACGCCGCCGCGGCAGCCTGTCTTGCGAGCGACAAAAAGCACCGGGAAGCGGCGCGTGAGATCGCCCGTATGGGCAACCTGGAGAGCCTCGGGCAGGCGGTGGACTACCTGTGTGAGTACGTGCTCGCCATCTGGGACCGACGCCGGGAACGAACCGACCAGTTGGTGCGCTCCGCACGGCGGCTGAGCGCTGCCGGCGAGCACGAACGGTCCCTGGCGCACTTCCTGGCCATACAGCGCGTCCACGCCGAGACCAGTATCGCGGCCGCGCTCGTGGACGATGCCTGTCGGGAGTACGCCCGTCTCGAACGCCACGAAGAGGCGATCCGTTACTTCCTGGACCATGCGCGGGTCGAGCATGCCGCCGCCTATCTGAACTCCCGGCCCGATCTGGTGCTGGGGCTCGATGTGGTGGAGCGCATGGCGCGGGGCCGCCGCTCACAGGTCACGCTGTGGACGCTGCCCGACGACCGCCTGGGTGTCGTGCTGCGCCTGCTGCACGGCTGCCTGTATCGAGGCGGCGAAGCCGATCGACGCGACCGTATCGCCGCCATCCTGGCCACGCTGCCGAAGCACTACGGCGTGACCTGCCCCCTCTACGAGGAGCTGGGCGAGATGCTCATCGATCTGCGTCTCATCAATTCGATCCTGTCACTGCTGTCCGTGGACTGGAACAGTGGCCAGGACGAGCGGTACTCGTCGTTCCTTTCCCGGCTCACACGGACGGCGGACGAGACCGGCGACCGGGAGCTGACGCTGTGCATGCGGATCATCGAACCGGAGTTGCTGGACGAGGGGCTGCGCCACGTGCAGCCAACCGAACGGAACTACCTGCTGTTCGAGCAGAGCCGCACCCGCTATGCCGAGGCGGTCGAGGTGCTGCGGGGGCTCGGCGACTTGCAGGAAGCGGTGAGCGTGTGCCGCCGGCATGGCGATTACCGCCGCGCCGGGGAGATCCTGGAGGAGGCCGGCGACCTGAAGGACGCGGCCAAGGCCTATCGGGATGGCGGGCATCTGCCCGAGGCGCTGCGCTGCTACGAGGCGGCCGGGGACGAGGTCGGGCTGGCGCGGGTGTATGAACAAGAGGGGCGGTTGCAGGACGCGCTGGCCATCTGGCAGCGGCGCGGCCGCAAGCGCGACATCGCCCGGGTGACCCGAAAGATCGAGCAACCGTCACTCCTGCCCGATCAGCAGCAGCCTGCGGCGGGCGACGGGCCGCCTGAGCGATGATCCTCAAGTGCCGGAAGCGCCACACACGAACCGTCATCATGCTGACCCGTGGCGTACACGCTGGTCTCCGTCTTGGCCGTCCAGTTCTGCGAGTGTGAATCTCACGCTCACGATCGAGTGTCTCTCCTTCCCGGGCCGGTACTTGATGTAGGTGGTCGCCACGAACGTCCCGTCCGGGAGAAGCTCGATCGCAGGGTATGCGGCGTCGGCGCCAGCGTGGGTTCGGAGGAGCGTCGCTCGGTATTGCCCCTCTCGGCCCATGACTATGTCGTCGTATGTACCGATCCACACGACGAAGTCGCCTGTTTCCGGACAACCCGGGGCGGTGTTCCGCATGGCTACCACCAGCCGCCCGTCATGGGCATACCGGTGCTTAGGTCGATCGCCGGTGAGTCCGAGCGGCAGTTCCCGCGGCTCTGACCAGGTAGCGCCCTCATCGTTCGACGTCATGAACAGAGAGCGGCCCATCGTCTCCCATCGCCCGACCTTGTCCGCCAGCAGACACAGTAGCTGCGAGCCGTCCGGCGACCGAACGATCTCCGGGTTGACGGGGATGTGAGGGGGGATGTCCAGAACGATGTCCCATGGGCTCCAGGTGAACCCACCGTCGGTGGAAATGCTCTGAGCGATTCGGTTCCCTCTGTGGCCTGCCCGTGTCAGGGGGTTGAATCTGTCCACCGCCCTGCGGATGTTGGTCATCCCGAGGAGCCGTGAGCCGCCGTCGATCGGCTCGATCGAGCAGAAGGGCATGACGCACTCCAGCCGGTTGGACGCCATCGGTGACCAGGTAGCACCGTCGTCCTCGGAACAGGACTGGTGCATGACGTTCTCCGGTGCAGGATCTTCGGGAGACCCCCAGCAGCCGGCGAACACGAACAGGCGCGCCATGCCGCTCGGGTCGACGAGCCGATAGATGGTTGGAGCGTTCCGCACGCTGCGCCAGTTCTCCGGAACCGGCAGCAGCTCGCTCCAGGTGAGCCCCCCGTCGGTGCTTCTCTTTATCGGCCCGCACGTGCCCGCGTGCTCATAGGTCCATACGGCAAACATCGTTCTCTTGTCGGGCATGAGCACCGTCGTCGGGGCGCAGTGATACACCGTCTCGGTTCCCCGCGCCACGAACACGTGACGATCTGTTTCGCCCGAAATGTCGATGAGAGGAATCGGAAGACTCATTTCAGTCAACTCCTGCTGTGGCCGATCGCGTTGACAGCGTCGCCCGGGGGTTTCTATCATCTGCCGATACGCTGGAAGTCGCAAGATGACCATGAGGTGAGCCGGAACCATGATCAGTGGTGCACGCGGGCAGACCGAGTACGATGTGATCGTGGCAGGCGCCGGGCCCACCGGGATCTGTGCCGCAATCGCGGCGGGGAGAACGGGAGCACGTACGCTGCTCGTGGAGCGGTTTCCGTTTCCCGGCGGTGAGGCCGTCACGGCGCTGAACTTGCACGGCTGGCACGACAACAGAGAGGAGCATATCATCCGCGGGATCGATGTAGTGATGAACGGCAACGCCGTATGCGGGCTCGCGCTGACCAACAAGGCGGGCACGGAGATCGTGCGGGGGAAGATCGTCATCGACGCGACCGGCGACGCCGATGTGGCGGCGGCGCCCGGCGCACCCTTCGAGAAAGGGCGGGATCTCGACGGCACCATGCAACCCGTCAGCATGATGTCGACCTTCGGCGGCGTGGACCTCGATCGTGCCGTGGCGCACTTCAATCATCGCCGTGCTGAAGTGATCGAAGGGGACGGCTCGAAATATTCGCGGTACATGCACTTTACGCTGCCCCTGGACGAATGGATGGATGACGTCAAGCGGTGCTTTCCCGAGATCGCGCCCTTCGCCCGATTCACGGGCAACGCGTTTCACAAGGGCATGGTAAACGGCACGACATCGACCCATATCGCCACATAGACGCCACCAACCCGGACGACCTCACGCGCGCCGAGGTACTGGGACGCAAGGTCGCATTCCGATTGGCCGAGTTCATGCGCGAGCGGGTTCCGGGCTTCGAGCACTGCTTCCTGCTTCGCACGTCACCCCACGTCGGTGTTCGTGAGACGCGTCCGGTGCTCGGCGACTACTACCTCACCTACGACGACGTGATATCCGGCCGGCGATTCGATGACGTCGTCGTCCTCGGCGGGTTCTTTGTCGACATTCACAACTACCAGGGCACCTCACACAACTACGAGCCCGAGCGCGGCGTCTATATCAAGGACCAGGGCTCCTATGACATCCCATTTCGTTGTTTCCTCCCGCGCGGGATCGAAAACCTTCTGGTAGCCGGCCGGTGCCTGTCGGCGAGCCACGCGGCACATGCGTCGGCTCGCGTCATGGGAACGTGCATGGGGATGGGACATGCCGTGGGAACGGCGGCCGCGATGGCGGTGCACGCCCATACGACGCCACGGGAGCTTGAAGCCGAGAAACTACAACAAGAATTAATCAGTCAAGGCGCGTACCTCGGAGCACGCGGCATGACCTCTACTGCACGAAGGAAATGAGAGAGCCCGCCGGGAAGGCGGGCTCTCTCGCGGCGTAGCCGTTGCGTATACGGCGGGCGTCGCTACATGGCCTGCTCGGCCAGACTGGCCAGCAGTGTTTCGAGTCCGGCGTCCATCATCGACTGCACGTAATCGTCCCATTCGGCGTCGATGTCGACTTGACCGGTAATCGCCTTCCAGCCCCACTCGTGCTCGATCGTGCTCACGTTCGCAACCAGGGCGCGCTCCTCCTCCGACCAGGTCGGCCTGAAGCCGATGCCCGGGTTCACCGCCTGGTTGTCCTGCAGGAAGGTCTGCAGAGCATGCCGCGGCGGATTGATGTAGACCTTGTCCACCGGCTCGACGATCTGCGGGATGATCGTGAGCATGCGCACGCCGAGCAGCGTTCCGGTGGCGCTGTCCTTGCCCCCTCCGGTGCCGGGAATGGAAACCCGGTAGCCGTCCGCGTCGAGCTCCCACGTCTCGCCCTCGCGTCCGCCGTAGTGGTTCTCCGCATAGACGTCGGCATCCGCATAGATGTCTTCCAGAATCTGCAGCACCTTGACCACGACTTCATCACTGGCGTCGATACCGAAACCGGACGATGATCCGGTCGGGTCGCGGAACCAGGTGCCGCGGTCTCCGGTCGGGCCCATCGGGGTGATCGAATAGACGATCTCCACGTCAGGATGCGCTTCGCGCAGACCACCCCACGGTCCCGCTTCGTACTGGGACATCCAGGCATCCAGCTCCGACCACGCACCGAACTCGTCGTTGGCCATCGCCCGAATGACGTCGGCACGTACGGCGGTCGGCGTATCGGGGTGAATGATTTCCATCTCCCACCAGCGGTTGACGAACTTGAGGGCCTCCCGGTAATTCGGGTCGACCATGGAGTAATAGCCCTGTCCGTCGCGCACATCCCACGTGAACAGGCGAATGCCGAATGAACCGAACACATTCGGCAGGATCGTGTCGTTCATGTTGGGACCGTTCTTCCACACCATGTAGCCGTAGGTGTCTTTTTGACCGTCTCCGTCCGGATCTTCGTTGCGGAACTTGAGGAGCAGACTCTCGATCTCCTCGATCGTGTCCGGGCCACGGAGGAATGTGCGGTCCGGAACCGGCTGCGGTTCCACGCCGACCGCTCGCATCCAGTCAGCGCGAAGGCCCATCACCATCCCCGTCGATGCCATCGACATCGCCGACGGAATGAGATAGTTCGTTCCGTCGTAGACGGTGGAGCGCCACTTCGTGTCTCCGAGGTAGTGCTCGACCTGCTGCATCCAACCGGGCATGTGCTCCATGATCATATCCTGCGAAACCGACCTGACGATGCCCGCATCGATCCATGCCGGGTTCCGTGCCCAGACAGACAGATAATCGGGGATATCCCCTGCTGCGATCCGCACGTTCCTGGCCGCCCCATCGTACGCGTCGATGTCGTACCAGGGTTCCAGATTCACGTCGTACCGCTCTTCCAGGAAGAGTTCTACCCAGCTATCCGGAGCCAGGGTCGTGCCACGAGCGGTGAACGGTATCATCGAGATCGTGAGCCGCTCCTCCATCGCCTGCTCTTCCTGGCTGGCCGCAAACAGCGGAGTGGCCGCAACCATCAGCAGCGTCGCGAGCGTGAAAAGTCGCATAGCGCTCTTCATTGTTTCCCTCCTCGGGAGTATAGATTGCCCCTCGCGGGGTCCTGACACCCCGAACCCGGGGTGGCATAGCCGTGTAACGGTTTTAACAATATCGAATTACCCCTTTACCGCCCCCAACATGATGCCCTTCACGAAGTAGCGCTGGATGAACGGGTAGACCGCGATGATGGGGCCGATGGAAATGAACAATAGAGCCGCCTTGACGGTTTCCGCAGTGATGTTGCGCACCTCGTGCTCTTCGAACAACTCGAGCTCCGAGGTCTGGTTCTCCACCAGAACGCGGCGAAGCAGCACCTGCAGGACGGTCTTGTCCTTCTCGGGCGTGAATATCAACGGAAAGAACCAATCGTTCCAGTGCGCCACCGCCGCCCACAGCGCCACCGTCGCGACGACCGGCGCCGACAGCGGGACGACGATGCGAAAAAGAATGTCCGTCAGCGTCGCCCCGTCGATCGTCGCGCTCTCCGTAAGCTCGGCCGGAATCTCACGGAAGAAGTTGCGCATGATGATGATGTAGAAGGCGTTGGCCAGCGCGGGAAGAAACCACACCAACCGCGAGTTGAGGAGTCCGAGCTGCTTGTACCAGAGATAGGTCGGTATCAGACCGCCCGAGAAGAACATCGTGAAGATCATGAAGAAGGTGACGACCTTGATGCCCGGCATCGTTCGATCAGCTAGACCGAAGGCGGCCATGAAGCTTATCAGCAGGATCAAGGCGGTACCGACGATCGCCTTGAACAGCGAGTTGAGATAGGCCGTTCCGATGATGCCGCTGTCAAACACCTTCCGGTAGTTATCGAGCGTCATGTCGCGAGGCCAGAATTTCACCCTGTCCAGGATGGATGCTTCCGGCGTGTTGAACGAGTCGACCAACAGATACCAGAACGGATACACGATCGACAGCGCAAATGCCACCATCCCCACATAGATGATAACCACCAGCAACCGGTCTGCGAATGTACGCCCACCTACCCGGCTCGCGGTCAACTGCGCGACAGGTCCGGGTGTGGCGGCGGCCTCACTCATATCAGGGTATAGCTCCCTGCGTGTCCAAGCCTCTTGACGAACCAGTTCGCTCCTACCAGAGCGATCAAGCCGACCACGTTCTGGAACAAGCCGGCGGCGGTGGCGAAACTGTAGCGGAAGTCCTGGAGCCCGCTGCGATAGATGTACGTGCCGATAATGTCACCCACGTCGTACACGAGTGGGTGGTAGAGGTTGAAGATCTGATCGAAGCCGAGCTCCAGCACGTTGCCGAGTTGGAGCAGAAACATGATGACGATCACGAACGTGATCGACGGCAGGGTAATGTAACGTATCTTTTGTACGCGCGCGGCGCCATCGATCTCGGCCGATTCGTAGAGTGACGGGTCGATGCTGCTGATGGCAGCCAGATAGATGATCGATCCCCACCCTATGCCTTTCCAGATGTCGCTGACCAGAATGATCACGAGGAACCATCCCGATCGCTGCAGGAACAGGATCGGGGTCTCCATGCCGGCCAACTCCGCCAGCAGGTTCAGCGGTCCGTTTGCCGACGTGAGCGGCCTGATCAGGCTGGCTACCACGACCCATGACAGAAAGTGCGGCAGGTAGCTGATGGTCTGCACCAGGCGCTTGAAGCGCATGTTCATGATCTCGTTGAGCAGCAGCGCGAACAGGATGGGCATGAAGAAGGCGATGCCCATGCGCAGCACGACGTTGATGAACACCGTATTGCGCAGCACGCGCAGGAAGTCGGGGGCGGTGAATAGTCGTTCGAAATAGGTCCACCCCACCCACGGGCTACCGAACAACCCGCCGCTGACGGTGAACTTCTTCCAGGCCAGCACCAAGCCGGCCATCGGCACGTAGCGGAAGAGGAAAAACAGGACTATCGCCAGCACCAGGAGCAGGTAACGCTCCTTGTACTTCTGTAGGGTCGCAACGAAGCCCCGTTTGCCGAGCACGTACCCGGTCACCGGAGATGCGCCTGTCTCCGACATGTTCCGCCCATGCTTCGGTATCTGCCGATTGCTGTCAAGGACGGCATGGACGGACACTGGTTTGACGCCCCTTCCCCAGGCGTGTTTGCTTGATGTGGCATGATCAGGGGTGTACCATGACTGAGTCTGCTCTCCCGATACCGCTGATCGACCTGTCCGGCGAGTCCGAGCGGCACGTGATCGTCGCCGCCGGCACCGAGGAGACCTACTACTGCAGCCCCACCACGGCGCTGATGCCGGACGGCAGGACCCTGTTCTGCGTGTTCAGCTACGAGCACGGCGGCCGCTGCGGGCCGGTGAAAAAGAGCACCGACGGCGGGCTGACCTGGAGCGGGCTGCTGCCCGTGCCCGACAACTGGGGCACGGTCCAGAACTGCCCGACCATCTACCGTCTCACCGATCCGCAGGGAACCGCCCGCCTGCTGGTGTTCGCCGGGCGCGCCGGAAGGCAGCTTCGCGCCGGGGCCGAGAACACGATGCATCAGGCCCACTCGGAGGACGCCGGCCGCACCTGGACGCCGATGGTCTCCAACGGTCTGGAGTGCGTGATGCCGTTCTGCTCGATTCAGCCGATCGACGGCGGCGCGCGCCTGCTGGGAATCACCAACATCCGTCGCGACGAGGACCCGAACAACCGCAAGCCGATGACGCCGAGCGGCCACGTCGGCAACCGCATCGCGCAGAGCATCTCCGAAGACGGCGGGCTCACCTGGAGCCGCTGGCGCATCACCCTGGACTGTCCGCCGCGCATCCCCGGCGAACCGGAGCTGATCCGCTCGCCCGACGGGCGCCAGCTCCTCTGCCTGCTGCGCGACAACACCGGACGCTGGGAGTACACCAGCCGGTCGCTGTTCATCACCTCCGACGACGAAGGCGCAACCTGGTCCGAGCCGCGCGAGTTGCCGCTGGGACTCACCGGCGACCGCCACAAGCACCGCCACTCCCGCGACGGACGCGTGCTGGTGACCATGCGCAACACGGCGCCCGGCTGCCCGGAGCGCGGCGACCTGTCGCTGTGGGTCGGCACCTACGACGACATCCTCGCCGGGCGCGAAGGGCAGTACCGGGTGCGCCTGCTGACCAGCCACGCCGGCTTCGACGGATCGTACTCTTCGATCGAGCTGCTGCCAGACGACACCTTCATGGTCGCCACCTACCTCAAGTACCGGCCCGGCGCCGAGCGGCAGTCGATCGTCAGCGTGCGCTTCAAGCTTCCCGAGCTCGACGCCCGTCTGTGAGCGGCAGCCCCTACCCGTCCCGCACGGTCAGCGGGGCGGTGAGCAGATCGTGCTCGGCGTCGCGGCCGATCATCACCGTGAACTCGCCGGGCTCGACGATCCACTCGCCGTCAAGTCCGTGGAAGGACAGCTCTCGTGGTCCGAGCGGCATGCGCGCCGTGCCGGTCTGGCCCGGTTGCAGCCGCAGTCGCTGGAAGCCGCGCAACAGCTTGTACGGCCGGGCAACCGAGCTCACTTCGTCGCGGATGTAGAGCTGCACCACCTCGTCGCCGGCGACCGCGCCGCCGTTGGTGACGTCCACGGACACGGTCGCCGTCCCGTCGGGTGCGATGACGGTCGGCTCGACGCGCAGGTTCGCGTACTCGAACCGGGTGTAGCTCAGCCCGTGACCGAACGGATAGCGCGGCCCGGTCGGCAGGTCGACGTAAGGGTGCCGGCCCTTGCGAATCCAGCGGTAGTAGTGCACGGGAACTTGTCCCACGTGGCGCGGCACCGACACGGTGAGCCGGCCGCCGGGGTTGTGGGTGCCGTAGAGCACCTCGGCTACCGCCGTGCCGCCCGCCTCGCCGGGGTAGCCGGCGTCGACGATCGCGTCGGCGTGCTCGGCGATCCATTCGATTGTCATGGTCCGGCCGTGCACGAGCACCACCACCAGCGGCACCCCGGTCTCACGCAACGCCGCCAGCAACTCCAGTTGCAGGCCGAGCAGATCGAGCGTCGCGCGGTCGGAGCTCTCCCCGCAGTCGGCCTCAGGGCTGCGGCGGCCGCTCCACTCCCCGTTCACCTCCACGTGCTCGGCCGCGCTGGAGCCGCCAACGACCGCGATCACCACGTCGGCGTTGCGCGCGGTCTCGACGGCCGCCGCCAGTCCCGAACGATCGAGCGACCGGATGCCGCAGCCGCGCGCGTGACGAACGCGCGTGCCCTCCGGAGCCAGCCGTTCGAGGCCCTGCAGGATGGTGGTGACCGTCTCCGGCGGATGCGGCGGGCTCAGGTCGCCGAGCTGCGCGAGCTCGTCGTGGGCGTTGGGGCCCACCACGGCGATGGTGCGCAGCCCGGCGCGGAGCGGCAGCGTGTCGCGGTCGTTCTTGAGCAGCACGATGCCCGCGCGCGCCGACTCGTGCGCCAGCTCGAGGTGGGCCGTGCTTCGCGACGCCGAGGAGGCCGCGACGCGATCGACCGAGGGATCGTCGAACAGCCCGAGCCGGAACTTGACGCGGAGCACGCGGCGCACGGCCCGGTCGATGTCCTCCTGCTCGATGAGCCCGGCGTCGAGCGCCTCCGGCAGGACGCCGTACATGGTGAGGGTGCCATCGCCGTCGTCCCGTTCGTCCATGACGCCGTCCGGCGAGGCCTGATCGGTGCCGGCCCGTAGCGCCAGTGCCGCGGCCTGGACCCGGTCGCCGGCGACCCGGCACTGGATGATGAACCGCACCGCCCAGGAGTCGGTCATGGTGAAGCCGTCGAACCCCCACCGCTCGCGGAGCAACTCGGTCAGCAGGTGGCGGCTGGCTGCCGCCGGCACCCGGTCGTAGGTGGCGAACTCGACCATCACCGCCTGCGCGCCGGCGCGCACGGCTTCACGCCACGGCCACAGCCCCACCTCCTCGAAGTCGTGGCTGCCGCGGCTCACGTCGGAGAAGTCCAGTCCGCCGTCGAAGTCCCCTGCGCCGGGGTAGCAGCGCAGCAGCGCCGCCATGGTGCGGTCCGAGCGCAGGTCGTCGCCCTGCAGGCCGCGGACGAACTGCACGCCGAGCTCGCCGACCAGGTAAGGGTCCTCGCCGTAGTTCTCCTCGCTGCGGCCCAGGCGCGGATCGCGGATCACGTCCAGGTCCGGCGCGAAGTTCAGGGTCTCGCCCCGGCTGCGCGACTCGGCGGCGATGGCAGCGGCCACGCGGCGGTTCAGGTCCCGGTCCCAGGCGCAGCCCATGTTGCGCACCGCCGGGAAGATGGTGGCCTGCATGCCCTCGTGGCAGCGGCTGTTGTCGTTGCCGATCGTCACCGGGATGCCCAGCCGCGTGTGCTCGCGTACGAAGCGGTGCATCTGGTTGACCAGATCGGCGCACTCCTCCGGACGCAGTGCGGCTTCCGGGTCGACGCCGATGAACGGGTCGGCGCGCAGCAGCAGCCCGATATTGCCGACCGGCGGGTCCGAGAGCAGCCGGACGAGGCTGTCGCCCATCTCCACGCCGCGATCGGTCCGCCGGTAGAGCTTGTCCGGCCGGCCTATGTCGGCGCGGAGCTGCATGACCTTGTCCTCGAGCGTCATGCGCTGCAGGAGATCGTCGATCCGCGCCTCCACGGGAAGGGCCGCGTCACGGTACGGCGGTGCCGGCTGATCGGCGCCGGACACGCGACTACGCTGCACGTTTGTCATGCCGTGGAGGATAATCCAAGGACAGCGACCTGCTAAGCCTGTCAGGCGTGATACCGTCGCGGGAGGTACCAATCCAGGACATCCTGGGCACTATCCGCCAAGGGGGAAGACGATGAAGCTGCTGTTCATGGATCGCGAGGATGTATTCAACACCTGGGGGCAGCTCCGGTTCCGGGCGGCGGTGCTGGAGCAGGTGGCGGAACTGGAGCCCGACCCGGCGGTGAGCCCCGACTTCACCGTGCGTTGCTGCGTGCCACAGGTCGACGGCTCCTACGTCGTCTACGCGTGCGACGGCGGCCGCGACCACAAGCCGTGGCAGATCTACCGCTACCGGACCGACGACGGCATTCACCTGCAAGCGAAGGAGCGGGTGTACCAGAGCGAACCGGGACGCTGGTCGCAGACGACCACCTTGAACTACAGCCCGGAGGAGGATCTGTTTCTCTGCCTGAAGAACATGAAGGTGGACGACGGCGGCAGCACCTACGCCTACCTGAGCCGGGACGGCGAGCGCTGGGACCCCTGCCCCGCCAATCCGGTCTACGTCGAGGGGGACCGCTGGGGCTGCGTCTGGAGCTCGGCGGTGCAGCGGTTCATCACCTACAACAAGGGCATTCAGCGCTACGCGGGCAAGCTGACCCCGGAGCTCCTGTACGGCGGGGTGGGCCTGTCCGAACGGTGGGATGCGCGTCGCGTGGTCACCATCCGCACCAGCCGGGACGGGTGCCGCTGGGAGCCGGACGATCCCGACTGGTCACGACGCGGCACGCGAGTGGTCGACGGGGTCAAGCGGTTCGGCGGCCCGGCGGTGCCGCCGGAGTATCAGATCACCCCCGACGATGAGGATCCGCCCGACCTGGAGTTCTACGCCGGATACGTCTTCGAGTACGAGGGGCGCTACTTCATGAACATGATGAACTACGCGCCAAGCCTGCTGCCCGCGGGCTCGCCGGGCGTCGCCCCCGGTGGCCACGGTCCGAACATCGACTCCGAGTGGTGGATCAGCCGCGACGGGCTGCGCTGGGAGCGTCCGTTTCGCGACGCCAACACGATGAGGGACCGGGTCGCCTTCATTCAGCACAACCCGATGGTGGTGGATGGTCAGTTGCTGTTCCACCAGCGCGACCTGGGCCGCGTCACCGGCGCGGGGACGGTGCTGGGCCAGGCCCACGAAGTGTGGGGCGTGCCGGAGGACCGCCTGACCGGCGTGACCTCCCGGTCGAACGCCGTGTTCGAGACGACGCGGTTCACCATGCCCGGCGGCCCGCTCAGGCTAAACGCGAAGATCCCGGGCGACGGCTACCTCGACGGCCGCATCCAGTCCTTCGTCATGGCCGAGCTGATCGACGACTGCGACCGCATCGTCCCCGGCTACGAGCGCCACCGCTGCCGGCTCCTGCCGCCGCAGGACTCGCTGGCGATCGAGTTCGACTGGCAGGGCAGGACCGGCGCGGAACTCGCCGGCCGCGCGGTGCGCATCCGCTTCTTCATGCGCGCGGCCGACCTGTTCGCCGTGACCGCCTGACCGCCTGAGCCCTCGCCTTCAGGCGAGGGCCACTACTTGATGGCGCCGATGCGTATGCCCTTGACGAAGAACCGCTGGATGAACGGATAGACCAGGAGGACGGGCACCATCGCGATGACGACCGACGCGAACCGGACCCCCTGCACGTTCATCCGGTCGCGGTACTCGTACAGCAGATCCTGCAGCTCCTCGCTCAGGGTCGCCTGCCGTACCATCCTGATGAGGTACGCCGCGAAGGTGCGCAGCTCCTCTGAGCGCACGAAGTACATTGCGTCGAACCACACCCCCCAGTGATGCACGCCCGCGAACAGGGCGATCGCGGCGATGATGGGCGCCGACATCGGCATGTAGATGCGCAGGCAGATGAGCAGCGACCTCGCTCCGTCCAGCCGCGCCGACTCTTCGATGGAGTCGTCGATGTCGTTGAACGCCGACATCAGGATGACCAGAAAGAAGAAGCTCCACGCCTCCGGCAGGATGTACACGGCGAAGGTGTCCAGCAGCCCGAAGCGCTTGAGGTTCAGGAACTGCGGGATCAGCCCGGCACCGAAGAACAGCGGGATCGTGAAGATCGCCAGGTAGATCTTTCTGAGCTTCAGCGTGCGCTTGCGCAGCGCGAACGCGCACGTCGCGTTCACGACGACCATCACGGTGACGCCGACCGCCACGCGCAGGATCGACACCATCAGCGAGTTCCGCAGCAACGGCTCCCGGAACGCGAACTCGAAGTTGACCAGCGACCAGCGCCGCGGCAGGTACAGCGAGACGCCGTAGTCGAGCATGCCGTTCAGCGAGTTGATGAGCACGAACCAGAACGGGTAGAAGACCAGCAGCGCGAACAGCGCGAAACCGGCGTACACCGCGACGTGGAAGGCCACGTCGAACGCCGATACGGTGCGCACGGCGGCGGACGAGCCGCTCAGGGCCGCCACGTCAGAACAGCCCCTTGCCGGTCAGCCGCCAGCTCAGCCAGTTGGCCGACAGCAGCAGGAGCAGGTTGACCACGTTCTTCATCAGCCCGACGGCGGTCGCGAACGAGTGGCGGCCCTGGTCCAGGCCGATGCGGACGATGTACACGTCCAGGATCTGCGACATGGACCGGTTGCTGGCCGTTCCCAGCACGTACGACTGGTCGAACGATGCGCCGAGACCGGCCATGATCTGGCCGCACGCCAGGATGAACAGGATCATGAAGGTCCCCTTGAGCGCCGGCCAGGTGATGTTCAGCACCTTGACCAGCCGGCCGCCGCCGTCCACCTCGGCCGCCTCGTAGAGCTCCGCGTCGATCGAGGCGATCACCGCCAGGTAGATGATCGCGCTCCACCCGACCTCCTTCCACAGGTGCGACAGGACGAACACCGGCCACACGTAGCGCGGCTGGTTCAGGATGTCGGTAGGCTGGTCGATCGCACCGAGCGCGAACAGCACGTGATTGAACGGCGCGTCGGTAGTCCGCAGGAAGAAGGTGGTCATGATGCCGCCCAGCACCACCCAGGAGATGAAGTGCGGCAGGTAGGAGATGGTCTGGGTGACCAGCTTGAACGGCCGGTTGCCGATCTCGCCTAAGAAGATGGCGAACAGGACCGGCGGAAAGGAGAGGAACACCAGCTTCAGCAGCGCGATCGCGACCGTGTTGCGGAGCACGATGCCCACGTTCGGGCTCTGAAAGAAGTCGATGAAGTGCTCGAACCCGCCGTCTCTGGCCCAAGGGCTTGAGAGCACGCCCTTGAAGACGTTGAAGTGCTTGAAGGCGATCAGGATGCCGTACAGCGGCAGGTAATTGAAGACGATCACCAGCAGCAGGCACGGCAGGATCATGAGATGGACGTCGCGCTGTGCGTGGAACTGCCGCCACCACGCGGCGCGCCGCTTCGAGGATGCAAGCGGGCCGGCGTCCAGCGCCGGCCCGCTCAGTCGATCGGAGATGGGGCGCTCGGAGATGGGCCGATCAGTAGTTATATTGGGTGATCAGCGCATCGAAGTCGATCATGTGCTGGGTGTGGAGGTCGTTGAGCATCTGGACACCCAGCTCCTCCACGCGCTCCATCAGCGCCGCATAGTCACCTTCCACATCGTCGGATTGCAGCACGATCAGGGTCACCCCGTCGCCGAGCACCTCGCGGATCGCCGAATAGATCTTCACCTCTTCCGAATCGGTCTCGTAGTTGACCGGAGCCGCCTCCGCCGACACCGACGTGTCCTGGAAGTTATCCAGGGCCGGCCGGATGACGTTCAGCGCCTCCACCATCGGCTTCTGCTCCTGCTGCCGCTTCACCATCGCCCAGAAGTCGTCACGGAACGCGCCGTGCCAGAGATTGAAGTTGTACTTGAGGCCGGCCACCACCCGGTCGGCCCGGTACTCCTCCTGGATCTCCGGCTTCATCGCCGGCCACCCGTCGACGAGGTCGTGATGGACGCCCTCCACGCCGAACTGCTGCAGCTTCTGGAAGTACTCGGACATCAGGTAGGCGACGTAGGCGGCCGCGCGCAGCGTGGTCTCCTTGTTCTTCGGCAGCGTCAGCCCCAGCCAGCCGACCGACACGTTGCCGGACGGATAGTTGCGGTACTTCGCCGGGTCGGCGGAGAAGCGCGGGATGAACGCATAGCGCTCGCCTGGATAGATCTCCTGCATGCTGCGCGTGCGGCTCTCCACGTTGTCGGCGTCGTCCTCGCCCTCGATGAAGATCTCGCCGCGGTTCAGGAGCGCCAGCTTCTCCTGGCTCTCGGTCGTGCTCCAGAGGATGGGGTTGAAGAGGCCCAGGCCCTCCATGCGGTTGAGGTCCTGCAGCATCTCGACGAACGCATCGGTCTGGAAGAAGAAGCGGTGCGGCTCCCCGGCCGTGTTGTAGTCCTCCGGGTTCCGCAGGTCGTAGAACTCCCGCCAGCGATCGATGGTGTGCGGGATGTTCCAGCGATTCTCCAAACCGGTGTTGCGCACGTCCATGACCGGATACCGGAAGCGTTCCGGATGCAGGTCCCGCGCCTGTACCGCCGCGTCGATCATGGCGTCCATCGAGTCGATCGGCGGCCTGCCCATCTGCTCGTACACGGTGTCGTTGATCATCGTGCCGGACTGGTACTTGACCACCCACGGGCTGTCCAGGTAGCGATCGGGGATCGAGTAGAACGCGGAGATGTAGAGATCGTGCCTGCCGTAGCGCAGCCGCTGGTTGAACCGCGTGTTGATGTTCATCTCGGTCATGACGTCGATCCCGTACAGGTCGTTGATCTCGTTCCAGGAGTAGATCACGTCGTTTTCGACCAGGATCTGCGTGGGCTGCGTGGCCTGCCGCAGCAGCATGATGTCCGGGTAGTCGCCGGAGGCGATGAACAGGTTCAGCCCTTCCGGCCCCCAGCCGGCGCCGGGCTGCAGGTCGACGGTGACCCCGGTCTCCTCGCGCATCTTCTGGCGCAGCCAGCTTTCCGGGTTGTTGGTCACCTCGGGAAAGGGCCAGCCGCCGTCCACCCAGATGGTGAGGGTGATCGGCTCATCCTTGAACGCCTCCCAGGGCATCTGCGGGTCGAAGTCGGCCGGCAAGGCGCCGGATGCCTCCTCGGTCGGCGCGGCGAGCAGCAAGGCAGGGACGGCCAGAGCCAGGGCGAGCACGAGGGTGAGTGGCTTGTTCATCAGCACTCCTCCTTCGGAAATTCGGCTCCGAGGGTGCATCGTCGCCGCGTAACGTCGTTTCGGTCGGAGGTATGCGCGTCGCCGCGCGAGCACACGCGGAAGGCCAATTGGCATTCTTGGATAGCCGCGGCTGGCAGGTCAAGGTCGGCCGGCCGCGACGGTTGCGTAACGCCCTTCCCTGGCACATGATCTGCGGCGGTACTCGAAGGACGGCTGTTGCCGAGGAGGATGCAATGCTGACAGCGCGGCAGATCGAGCGGTTCCACACCGATGGCTACCTGCTGGTGGAGGACGTCATTCCGCCGGAGCGCTATCTCGACCCGGTGATCCACGAGTACGAAGGCGTGCTGGACACCCTCGCCGACGAGCTCCACGCCGACGGCGAGATCGACTCCACCTACGCCGACCTGCCGTTCGACAAGCGGGTGACGCGGATCTATGCGGAGACCGGCCGCGCGCAAGCCCAGTACTTCGACTTCTCGCTGCCGTTCAGCAACGTGACCGAGCAGACGCCGTTCTGGGCGGGTCAGGCGGTGCTCGACGCCCTGACGGCGGAGCCGATCCTGGACGTGGCCGAATCACTGATCGGGCCGGAGATCTACTCCAACCCCGTGCAGCACGTGCGCATCAAGCCGCCGGAGCAGTACCTCCCGAAGACCAACGGCAAGGCGGTGCTCGCCGCCACCGAATGGCACCAGGACAACGGCGTGGTCACCCCGGAAGCGGACGATACCAACATGCTCACCGTCTGGTTCAGCCTCACCGACACGCCGGTGGAGATGGGCTGCCTCAAGGTGGTGCCCGGAAGCCATCGGAGCGGTCTGTTGCAGCACTGTCTGAACCACCCCAGTCCGGGGGCCAGGAGCATCCCCGACAAGCTGTTCGAGGTGGAGGACATGCTGCCGATACCCACCAAACGCGGCGACCTGATCTGCGTTCACAAGCAGACCGTGCACGGCTCGCTGGCCAACGTCAGCGAAGAGGTGCGCTGGAGCTTCGACCTGCGCTACAACCCGATCGGCCAGCACACCGGCCGCGAGGCGTTTCCCGGATTCATCGCGCGCAGCCGCAAGGCCCCGCGCCTGGAGCTGCGCGACGCGGAGCAGTGGCGGACGAACTGGCTCCGGACTCGCTCGCACATGGCCACCATCAACCAGGGCGGCCAGACCGACGTGCCGTTCGGCCGCTGGACCGAAGGCCATCCCGACTGCGCCTGAACGGCGCCGGAACGCGAAAGAAGCGAGCAGAAAGGTACGTCCCCGGCGCATACCTGTTTAACCAGGTATGCCCGAATCGAGGGTCTATCGCAGCATGAATTCCGCGATCCGCTCGCCGATCGCCATCGACGTGCAGTTGGTGTTGGCCCGCACGCAGTCCGGCATGATGGATGCGTCCGCGACCCGCAGCCGGTCGACGCCGTACACGCGTCCTTCCTGATCGACGACGCTGTCCGGGTCGCCGGCAGCTCCCATGCGGCAGGTCGACGAGACGTGGTGGCTGGTCGCCGTCGTGCGCAGGAGCCAGTCGTCCAGGGCCGCGTCGCTCGCCAGCTCCGCGGGCGTGGGGTTGACCACCTCGGCCACCAGCGGCCGGAAGCTCCGGTGCCGGAGCAGCTCGATGGCGATGCGGACCCCTTCGCGCATCCGCTCCCTGTCGACGGGCTCGCCGAGCAGGTTGTAGTCCAGCTCAGGGGGATCCTCGGCGCGCGGCGATCGCAGGCGCACGCTGCCGGCGGCGGCCGCCAGATAAAGCGCGGGGACCAGGTGGAAACCGATGGGCTCCGATCGCGAGCGGCGGTAATACCCCTCCGCGATGGCCCGCCCGGTCGGCAGCATGATCATGTCGTTGCGCAGTGACGATCCCGCGGCCGTGTAGCGCAGTGCGGTCTGCAGGTGCGGTGCCGTATCGGCGTGACGGTAGGAGTCGGGGGTACGGGCGGTGACCGCCGCCTGCGGGTGGTCACGCAGGTTGGCGCCGACCCCGCGCAGGTCGCAGACGACCGGCACCCCGACCCGGCGCAGGTGGCCGGCCGGGCCGATGCCGGAGCGGAGCAGCAGGTGCGGCGTACCGATCGCGCCGGCGACCAGCACGATCTCGTCGCCGTACACGGTCCGCACCTCCCCCTCGCCCGCGCCCCGACCCCGCAGGGTGACGCCGGTCGCGCGGCCGCGCTCGATCAGCAGCCGGTGCACCAAGCTGTCCGGCAGGATGGTCAGGTTGGACCGGCCGCGGACCGGGTCCAGGTAGCCCATGGCGGCGCTCCAGCGGACGCCGCCGAGGCTGTTGAACGGCAGCGGGCCGAACCCGGTCGAGTGCGGCGCGTTGTGGTCCGGGCACGCGTCGTAGTCGGCATCGCGACAGGCGTCGAGGAACGCCTGCTGCTCCGGGCGCAACTCCTGCGGAGGGAACCGGCGCACCGGAATCGGTCCGTCGCTGCCGTGGTACGGGTCGCGGAAGTCGTGATCGGTCTCGACGCGGCGCAGGCTGGGCAGCACCTCGTCGAAGCCCCAGCCCGGGCAGCCCAGCTCCGCCCAGCCGTCGTAGTCCTCCGGCACGCCACGCAGGAAGATCAGCGCGTTCACCGCGCTCGAACCGCCGACGATCCTGCCGCGCGGCACGAACATGTACGGCTGGTGGCGGGTGGCGCGCGCCCGGTAGCCCCAGCCGAACCTCGTCTCGTACCCGTGGGCCAGCGCCCAGGCGTCGCGGTGGCGGCCGTAGCCGTAACGGATCTCGTCCGGCAGGTTCCCGTCCGGGAAGTCCGGACCGGCCTCGATCAGCAGCAGCCGGCGCCGGTCGTCCCGGCTCAGACGGGCGGCCAGGACCGACCCGGCCGCGCCGGCCCCGACGATAACGGTGTCGAAGTGGGCTTCGCTCACCCGGCCGGCGCCAGATCCTCCTCGGTCAGGTGAAACGCCTTCAGCACCGGCTGCGGACCGCCCGTGTTGATGGTCCGGAGGTCCGCGCTGGAGTAGTCGGCCACGATGATGGTGCCGTCCTCGCGCTGGGTCCAGTCGCTGTATCCCGAATCCGAGGTGTAGTCGAGCACCACCACGCGGTCGCGCTCGAACTGATCCGGGAATCCGTTCGAGCTGTCCCAGGACCAGTCGATCGAGTGGTCGTCGGGGTTGTGCACCCGCGCTTTCGCGCTGCGCCAGCGGGAGGTCAGCACGCCCCCGGAGCCGAAGCGGACCACGCGTTGCCGCAGATCGGGGTCGTCACTGGCCAGGGCCACCTGTCCGTCCACCAGGAGACGGCAGGCGTCGGGGGTGCGCTCCAGGCGGTAGCGGTGAAAGCCGCCGGTGTCCATCTCGCAGTGGGTGACGCCGTGGCCCTGCCACGGGGTCGCGGCCTCCAGGGCGCCGGTTTCGTGCCGTTTCGTCCCGAACTTCACCAGACGCGCGCAGCCGTCCTCGACCCGCACGCCGAAGCCGGCCGACAGCAGCACGGAGCCGCCGCCGCGCTCACGGCTCATCTCGACCTCCAGCGAAACCTCGGCCTTCGAGGTGATCGCCGGATACAGTGAGAACTCGACTTCGTGCTCCCGCCCGCTCTCGGTGCGGCACACCATCACGCCGTCCTCCAGCCGGCAGCGGTCGCGATCGCAGATATAGGAAGTGGGCTGGAAGCCGAGCTCCTCGCTCGGGTCCCACATGAACGCGCAGCTCGCCGGCGTGCCCCAGCGGTGGCGGTAGGTGCACAGCAGCTTGCCGGAGCGCAGCTTCCGCACCGCGGTGCGCTGCCCGTAGATCGGTGACAGCTCCGGGGTCTGCCAGGTGCGGCCGCCGTCGTAGCTGCGGATCAGGCGGCTGGGTTGGCCCAATTTGCCGCCGGAGAAGCCGATGCGGGTCACCGCCAGCAGGTGCCCGGGCTCGACCTCCACGGTGCCGACCTCGCTGTCGCCGTGGTAGGGAGCATCGGATACCAGCCCGCCCGGGACCCAGGTGCGGCCGCCGTCGGCGGAGAGGACGGCCTGGTTGCGGTAGTAGATGTCATTCCATGGCTCGGGTGGATCGTCCATCCCGGCGAACCGCTCGGACTCGGTGCGCGTGTACAGCAGCGTGCCGTCGCCGAGCTCGGTGATGTAGCCCGGCTCGCCGCCGACGTCGTCGATCCGCACCGGATCGCTCCAGGTGGCGCCGTCGTCGGCACTCCAGAACAGGTAGTTGGCCATGCCGCGCTCCGGGCGCTGCTGCCAGCGGGTCAGCATGGGCCAGTCAGCGCCGCTGGTGCGGTGCCCCTCGTCGCAGATGATCACCAGCCGCCCGTCGGACAGGCGGCTGAGCTGCGGGGCGACCCAGCAGGCGTGGTGCTCCCAGACGTTGCGGCGCGAGATGGAGCGGTGCTCCGACCACGTCCGGCCGCCGTCGCGGGAGCGGGCGGCCATGATGTGCGTGTAGACCGCGGTGTGCGAGTCGGACAGCCGGTAGGTGGCGACCAGGCCGTCGCCGGTGTCCTTGATGCCGGCGACCGAGTGGTACCAGCCGCGCGGGTTCGGGCAGGGCGGCAGATCGGCGGTCGTGACGGTATTGTGGTCGGCGATGATGAACTTCTGCGATTCAGGGACGGTACGCATGGGGATGGTTGTAGCGAGGGGGGACGCCGACGGCAACCGGCCGCCGATGCGGCGGGTCGGGTCTTGATCGATCGCTTCACGGTCGGCGGCGCCGAGTTCGCGATCACGCGGGAGCTGGGCTGCAACCTGTTCTCCTGGGTCGTGGACGGCCGCGAGGTGTTCCATCGGCCCGCCGGCTTCCCGGAGCACGGGCGCTCCTACGAAGGCGGCAATCCGCTGCTGTTCCCCGCGGTGGGCAGGACCTGGGACCGATCGGTCGAACCGCCCACGGCCGACGCCTACCGGCTCGCAGGTCATGCATCGTCGCTGGCGATGCCCATCCACGGGTTCCTGAATCGCTGCCGGATCGGCCCACCGCAGGTTGATCGGTCGGCGGACTACGTCACCCTGACCTATGCCGTTGTGGTCTCCGAGGCGTTGGCGCGCGCGAGCTATCCGTGGCCGGTCGCGCTGCACCTGGTGCTGACCCTGACCGCCCGCCGCGTGGAGATCGAGCTGTATCTGCGCAACCTGGGGGGCACGCCTGCGCCGTACTCGTTCGGGGCGCACCCGTACCTGGCGATCTCCGACCCTGGCCGCGACGGGGTGTCGCTCGCCCTCCCCGCCTCCCGGAGCGTTGAGCTGGATCCCGAGCTGCTGGTCCCATCGGGAACCACGAGCGCGCTGGCCGAGCCGTTCCGCCTCGACCCGGAGACGAGCTATGACGACGTGTTCGCGGGCCTGAGCGGCGCCGACGCGGTGCTCACCGATCGCGGCGCCGGCCGCCGGGTCGCCGTGGGCTACGACGGCTCGATCACGCAGTTCGTGATCTACGCCCCGCGCGCGGCACGCTTCGTCTGCGTGGAGCCCTGGACCGCCGGGCTCGATGGCTTCTCACGCCTGGTCGACCCTGCCTGGCGTGAGAAGCCGCCCCTCCCGGTTCTGGCCGCAGGTGCTGAGGCGCGCGTCGCCGTCAGCCTCTTCGTCAGCGAGTGCTAAGCAGGCGGGCGGGGTTGGCGCGGGTCATCGTGTCGATGTCGCCCTGACTGACGCCCGCGGCCCGCAGAGCGGGAAGGATGCTCGTGAACAGGTAGTCGAAGCCGCGTCCGCCGCATGCGTGAAGCTGCGAGCGGCGGCAGGTGTCGGTCGAGATCAGCAGCCGGCCGGCGTGACCCGCCGCGCAGAGCGTCGCGATCCGCCGGGCCCGGAGCGCATCGGGCGCCAGCTCCTCCCAGCCGAACAGATCGAACTCCAGACAGACGCCCAGCGCCAGGAGGGCGTCGTAGTAGTCCAGGTCCAGGGGCTCCTCGTCGTGCAGGTGGGCATCGCAGTGGCCGATGATCACCCGCGCCGGATCGGCGCCGGAATCGACCAGCATCCGTGCCTGCGCGACCCCTCCCCGCCCCAAGCTGGCATGCGTGGTGACCGCCAGTCCGGTGCGCCGCTGGGCACGCGCCGCGCCGGCGAACAGGTCGCGCTCCGATGCGTTCAGCGAATACCGCCGCCAGTCGGCGTGGCCGGGCTCGTTGTGGCTGGCGATCTCCCCGATCAGGCCGCACCTTTCGGCGCCCCGCTCGAGGTAGTCGGCGACCACGCGGGCGGGACGGCCGCGCACCTCGTCCGGCTGCGTCCAGGTCTCGTAGAGCCCGAGCGCGGAGATGACCGCCACGCCGGATGCCTCGCTCACCGCGCGCAGCGCCGCCAAGTCGCGCCCCAGCCCCAACGGCGTGACGTCGCAGATCGCCCCGCCGCCGGCATCGCGGAAGCGCCGGCATTCGGCGGCGGCCAGCTCGACGTCCAGGCAGGCGTTGTCGGCCCGGCCGGAGTGGACGGAGATGCTGTGGATCAGGTGCTCGTGGGGCAGCACCACGCCCAGGGAGCCGGCGTCCAGGCCGCCGGTAACGGTTCGGACCTCACTCTTCGAGTGAGGTTCGCTCCGCTCACCCATCGAGGCGGAAGCGGACCGCGCGGATATGCGTCACGCCACCCGCTGTCGCGTAGTGGATGAGCAGCAGCGTGCCGTCGTCCAGCAGGGTCAGGTCCGGCGTGCCGAAGGTGAAGCCGCCGAGCGTCGCCCAGATCCCCGCCCCGTGGCGGGCGCTCGACGCGCCCTCCGGTGCGGCCACGGTGCGCTGCGCGACGGCGTCCCACATCCGCACCGCGGCGTCGGCGTCCCAGGTGTCGCCGCCGTCGTGAGAGACGTGGAGGAGGATGCCTTCCGGTGCAGCGCGGCGGTTGCTGGCCGCCAGTACCGGTCCGCCGGGCAGCACGGCCGGAGCGGTCACCTGCCCTTCCAGTCCGGTGGGTAGCGGATCGCTCCAGGTGCGACCGCCGTCCTCCGAGTGGCAGCGGTGCACGTCGATCGTCGTTTCGTCCGCAGCCCGGAACGTCCACAGCAGCAGCAGGATGCGCCCGTCGTCGAGCTGCGCGCAGTGCCCGTCGCACCAGGCGAGCGCTCCGCTGTCGTCGACCGCGCAGCGGACGAACCCGCCGAAGCTCCGGCCGTCGTCGTCCGAGAACACCATGCCGGTGCCCGGCACACCCGGCGCCGGCCCCGGGATCTCCAGCGGCATGCAGATGGTGCCGTCCGGCCGCTGGAACGGCTTGGTGGTCGGGCAGGAACCGGGCGGCGCGGCGTCCAGCACCTCCGCCGCGGCCCAGGTGGCGCCGCCGTCGTCGCTTCGGGTGAACAGGGTGCGGACTGGCAGGTCGCGCGCCTCGTCCGCGAACATGTAGGTGCCCTCGCCCAGCCCTTCGACCACGCCGAAGTTGGCCACCAGCGCGCCGCTGCTCGTGTGCAGCAGGCCGGCCATCGACGGCACGCGCGGCGGGCCGTCCGCCGTGGGCGAGCCGGATACGCGTCCGCCCCGATCCAGCACGACGACCGGTTCGCTCCAGGCCGCGCCGCGGTCGGCGGAGCGCTGCATCAGGAACCGGCCGTCGGCACCGTGCTTGTCGAGCCCCTGCCGGTAGAGCGCCCAGACCGTGCGGTCGGCCGACCGGGTCGCGACCGGGTACGCGCACACCGAGCTGCGGTCGCCGGCCGCCAGGTTGGGCGACACCGCGGTGTCGCCGAGCACGGTCAGCCTCACGGCCGCTGCAAGGTGTCGAGCACGTCGCCCAGCTCCGGCGGCTCGGTGCGATCCTTGAACGGGGACATGCGCTCGTAGATCTCCGCGGCCGCGGCGTGAAAGCCGCCGGGCAGGCCGGATTCCGCGAAGGTCGCGGAGATCTCACGCATCTCGCCCACGAACCGCCACGCCTTGAGGGCGCTGTCGGTGGCGCGCTTGTGCGCGGACCCGGTCAGGCCCTCCCCCCACTGCCGTTCCAGCGCGTCCCGCACCCCCTCGTGCTCGGCCAGCGCCAGGATCGCCACGAACAGGGCGGAGGTGCCCTTGGTGTTGGCCGCGTAGCACATCTTCAGCGCGGAGGCCGCGCCGATGCGGTCGGAGAGCACCACCGCGTGCAGCGCTTCGGCCGGGAAGCAGGCGGCCACCCTTCCCGCGGCCGCGCCCGACAGGTAGAGCGAGGTGCGCGGCGGCCCGCCGGCCGGAGGACCGCCGACGATGCCGCCGTCGACGTAGGTCGCGCCGGCAGCGGCGATCGTCGTCTCGACGGCGCGGGTACGGCGGGGCGAGATGGCGTTGCAGTCGGCGTAGATGCCGGCGAACCCGGTGGCCGCCACCTGCTCTGCGACCTCGGAAGCCGCGTGCGGGGGACAGATCGACAGGATCACCTCCGCCTGAGCGGCGAGCGCCTCCAGGGTACCGGCGTCTTCCAGCCCGGCCGCCGCCGCGCGCTCGCGCGACTCCGGCGACCGGTCCGCGGACACCCACAGGACCCGGTGCCCGGCCTCGGCCAGGGCCCGGCCCACCGCGGAGCCCATCTGGCCCGGATGCAGCAGGCCGATTCGCGTATGTTCCATGATCCGAGCATCGTACCCCACCGGTGCCGCGGGATGGTGGGCCGTGGTCCGCCGGCGCTATAGTGCGCCCCATCCATGATTCAGCATCTCTTGTTCGTCTACGGCATGAACCTCAAGCGTGCCGAGCGGCTCGTCGACGACCTCACGGAGGAGCAGATGGTCGCTCAGCCGTCGGGAGTCATCAATCACCCGGCGTGGACGCTGGGCCACCTCGGCGCCACGTCCGACGCGCTCGCCGGCATGCTGGGGCTGCCGTCCACCTTTCCCGACGCGTGGCGGGAGGCATGCCGCATGGGGTCGATCCCCAGCGGGGAAGCCGCCGACTATCCCGGCAAGGCGGAGCTCCTGGAGCAACTCCGCGCGCAACATCAGCGGGTGGCGGCAGCGGTGGCGGCGGTGGATGACGAGCGGTTGCAGCAGCCTACTCCTCCGCGTCTTCGCGAGCGCTTTCCCACGATCGGCGACTTCGCCACCGCCCTGATGACCATGCACGAAGGACACCATCTCGGCCAGTTGGCGGCGTGGCGCCGCGCGCTGGGGTTGGGAGCGGCCACCGGCTGAGGCGAGCCAAGCCGTTCCGACCGCCCCGGAGCCGGTGGTCGGGCCCGCCGTCTTTGGTATACTGTCCGCTTGGCGAGCCTGTTCCGGCGGTTCTTTCGTTATTTGCGCCCGTATCGTCGACTCATGGTGGCGGCGTACGCGGCGATGATCGCGCACACCGGCGCCCTCGTCGTCATCCCTCTGTTCGTCCGCTTGATCGTCGATCGCGGCATCATCGCCGGCGACCGATCGGTGCTGATCCGTTCGGTGATCGCTCTGGCGGGACTCGCCACCGTCCGTGCGGTGTTCGGCTTCCTGCAAGGGCGCCTGGCGGAGATGGCCGCCCAGCGGCTCGCCTACGACCTGCGCAACGAACTGTTCCTCCGGCTCGGCGTGGTGGAGATCTCCTTCATCGAACGGATGGAGACCGGGCAGGTCCTGCAACGCGCGATCCAGGACGTGGAGCGCCTGCGGTTCGTGGTCAGCAAGGCGCTCCTGCGGATCCTCGACGCGGCGGTGCTGTTCGCCGGGACACTGGCGTTCATGTTGGCGATGAACCCGGTGCTCGGCGCCGCGTCGCTGATCCCCGTCCCGTTCCTGGCGGTACAGGCGTTCATATTCGGCAAGCAGCAACGGCCGCTGGCGTCCCGGCTGCAGCAGCAGCTTGGCGTAATGACGTCGGCGCTGGAGCAGAACCTGCAGGGCGCGCGGCTGGTCAAGGCGTTCGCGCAGGAGCAACGGGAGACCGTGCGGTTTCAGCGGCAGGTCGATCGCTGGTTCGTGATCTCGGTGCTCAACACGAAGCTGAAGGCCATACACACGCCGCTCTTGTCGCTGATCGCCAACCTGGGCCTGGTGGTGGTCGTGGGCATCGGCGGCCTGATGGTCGTGCGCGGCGAGAGCCTGGGGCTGCTGGTGGCGTTCACTACCTACATCACGCAGCTCTTCGCGCCGGTGCGCCGGGTCGGGGCCATGCTGCCGATGATGGTGCAGGGGCTGGCGTCCGCCGAGCGCGTCGCGGAGATCCTGGACGCCCCGGTCGCCATCCCGGAGGCCCAGGACGCCCGGCCGTTGCCGCGCGGCCGGGGCGGGGTCCGGTTCCGGGACGTGAGCTTCGCGTTCGGTGGGGAGGATGACCCCGAGGCGCTCTCCGACATCGACCTGACCATTCCGGCCGGCAGCAAACTGGCAGTGCTGGGCGCCACCGGCTCCGGGAAGACGACCCTGATCTCGCTGCTGCTCCGCCTGTACGACCCGACCCGCGGCGTGATCGAGATCGACGACATCGATATCCGTGGGGTGACGCTGGCGTCGCTGCGTTCTCAGATCGGCGTCGTGCTGCAGGACACGGTGCTGTTCGCAGCCACCATCGGCGAGAACATCGCCTTCGGCCGCCCGGACGCCTCGCAGGCGGAGATCGAGGCGGCGGCGGAGGCTGCGCAGATCCGGGCCTTCATCGAAGATCTACCCGAGCGGTACGACACGAAGGTGGGCGAACGCGGCGTTACCCTGTCCGGCGGCCAGAAACAGCGCATCGCCATCGCCCGCGCGCTGCTGACCGATCCACGCATCCTGATCCTGGACGACGCCACCTCCAGTGTCGACGCGCGCACCGAGGGCCGGATCCTGTCGACGCTGCGCGATTCCGCCGGCGGGCGCACCATGATCGTGATCGCGCAGCGCGCCAGCACCTGCAAGGACGCGGATGCGGTCGTAGTGCTGGAGGAGGGGCGGATCGCCGCCTACGGCACCCATGAGGAGCTGCTGGCAGGCTCGCCGCTCTATGCCGCCATCTTCGCCTCCGCCGGAACCGCAGCACCCTTACCCGCCGCAGCCGGGGGCGACGGCGACGGCCACCTGGCGCCGGCGGCCGCTCATGCACTGAGGAAAGCGCCCCGATGAGCACCTTCTCGACCGGCATGGGGGGCGGCGGACCGAGGTCCACGCTGGCCGCGCTCGCCGGCGGCGGCCAGGGCCGGGCGATCGATCCGCACGTCATCCGCCGCCTGACGGTCTACCTGCGTCCGTATCGCAGGCACATGGTCGCCGCCTCGCTCGCCATGCTGGTGGTCACCGTGCTCAGCTTGGCGGCGCCGTGGCTGATCCTGCTCGCCATCGACGACGCCATCGCCTCGGGCGACCTGCCCCGCCTGGCGTTGATCTCCGGCCTCCTGGTGCTCACGTTCCTGGGCACCTATGTCGCGCACGCGCTGCAGACCTACCTGCTGTCGTGGGTCGGCCAGCGGATGCTGGCCACGATGCGGTCGCAGCTCTTCCGCCACCTGCAGCGGCTGTCGCTGCGCTATCACTCCGAGCACCCGGTCGGCGTCACCATCTCGCGGGTGATCAACGACGTTGCCACCATCAACGAGGTGCTGTCGCAGGGGCTGGTGCAGATCATTGGCGATTCCCTGGTGCTGATCGGCATCGTCGTGGCCATGCTGGTCATGGACACGGAGCTGGCGCTGACGACCTTCGCGGTGGTGCCGGTGATGATGGTCGCCACGCTGATCTTCTCCCGCCTGGCGCGGCGGGCGTTCCGCGCCACGCGGACGGCGATCGCCACGATGGTCGGCAACCTGGCCGAGGCGATCGGCGGGATGCGCGTGATCCGGGCGTTCGCGCAGATGCCGGCGGCCGCCAAGCGGTTCGAACGACACAATCGTGACGCGCGAGATGCGCAACTGCGGGCGTTTTCCCTGTCCCTCGCCTTCACGCCGGCGGTGGAGTTCCTGGCGCTGCTGGCCACGGCCGCGGTGCTGCTCTTCGGCGGCCTTGCCCAGGGCGACGACGCGGTGTCGATCGGCGTGATGGTCGCCTTCCTGGCCTACGTGAGCCGCTTCTTCCAGCCGATCCAGGACCTCAGCCAGCTCTACGCCTCCATGCAGTCGGCGATGGCCGGAGGCGAGAAGGTGCTGGAACTACTGGATACCGAGCCGCGCATCGTCGACGCCCCCGACGCGCCACCGATGCGGCGCATCGAGGGCCGCATCGAGCTGCGCGGCGTCTCCTTCGCCTACGAGCCCGATCAGCCGGTGCTGCAGGACATCGACCTCACCATCGAGGCGGGCCAGTCCGTGGCGCTGATCGGCGAGACAGGCGCCGGCAAGACCACTATCGCCAACCTGATCTCGCGATTCTATGACGTCACCGAGGGGCAGGTGCTGATCGACGGCATCGACGTGCGGTCGGTCCAGCAGCGCACGCTGCGCGCGCAGATGGCGCTTGTCTCGCAGGACCCGTTCCTGTTTCCGGGCACGATCGCCGACAACATCCGTTTCGGTGCTCCGGCGGCGTCCGATGACGTGGTCGTCGAGGCTGCGCAGGCGGTCGGCCTGCACCGGTTCGTCGAACGGCTGCCGGACGGGTACGACACGCAGATGCTGGAATTCGGCACCAACATATCGGTCGGTCAGCGCCAGCTCATCGCTATCGCGCGGGCACTGATCGCCGACCCTCGCCTGATCGTCCTGGACGAGGCCACCTCCAGCGTCGACGTGATCACCGAGACCGTGATACAGGGCGGGTTGCGACGCCTGCTGCAGGGGCGCACGGCCATCATCATCGCCCACCGGCTGAGCACGGTGCGGGCCGCCGATTGCCTGTTCGTGATCAAGGATCAGGGTATCGTGGAGCGCGGCGCGCACGATGAACTGATGGCGCTGGACGGCGTGTACGCGGACCTCTATGGGCGGCAGATGGGACGCGAGGAGCGTTGAGCCGCAGCGCTACCGGCTGAAACTTCCGCGGTTACCCCTGTCGGCCCTTGGCGCCGGATACGGCGCCGATGATGAACAGCGCCACACCGCCCAGCAGCACCACGCCGACCGGGATGGCGATCGCCGCCAGGCTGACCTGCGAGTAGGCAAGCGCCCAGGCCAGGTACGACAGGGCGATGCCTGCGGCCACCATGATGCCGCCGACCCGCATCAGCACGAGCGGTACGCGAGCCACGCTCACGCCGGCATCACCAGCAGGCTGCGGCTGGGCACCGGCAGGCGTTGCGAGCCGTTCAGGCCGTCCAGCTCGATCAGGAACGCCGCGCCCGCGACGCTGGCGCCGGCTCGCTCGATCAGCCGGCAGGCCGCCGCGGCGGTGCCGCCGGTGGCCAGCACGTCATCGATCAGCAGGACGCGTTGTCCCGGGCCGCAGGCGTCCGCGTGCATCTCCAGCGAGTCGGTGCCGTACTCCATGTCGTAGTCCTGCCGCAGCGTCTGACGCGGCAGCTTGTCCGGCTTGCGCACCGGGATCAGGCCCACGCCCAGCTCCCGCGCCACGAGAGGGCCGAACATGAAGCCGCGCGCCTCCACGCAGGCGACCGCGTCGATCCTTTGGTCGCCCCCGGGGCCGGACGCGAACGCGGCGGCCATCCAGGCGGCGATGCGCAGCGTCAGACTGATCTCCCCGAACACCGGCGTGATGTCCCGGAACATGATGCCGGGCCGCGGGAAGTCCGCCACGTCGCGGATCGCCGCCCGCACCGCCGCTGGAAGAGATCCTTCACCCATCGATAGTCCTCGCCAGGCCGTGGAGTATACCCACACACACAGAGTACGAGTTGGCGGCCGCGCGGCGAAGGAACGCGCCGAAGTCCGCGGGGGCCGCCGCATCGGCCTTGTCGGAGACGGAGCGGATGATCACGAACGGGACGCGGTTGACGGTCGCCACCAGCGCGATTGCCGCGCCTTCCATCTCCACGACGGAGCCGTCCAGCTCGCTCAGCCTGCGGCGCAATGCGTCGTCGGGGTCGCTGACGAACTGGTCCCCGGTCAGGATGCGGCCGGCCACCACGCGCTGGCCGTCCACCTGCGTGGCGAGCGCCAGCTCCACCAGCCGCGGGTCGGCGCGCAGGATGCGGTGTTCGGTGTACGGCACTTGGCCGAGCTCGAAGCCCAGCGCGGTCGCATCCAGGTCGTGCTGGATGCAGTCGCGGCTGACCACGACATCGCCCAGGTCGAGCCCGTCGCGCACGCTGCCGGCGATCCCGGTGACGATCAGGTAATCGGGCCCCACGCGATCGATCGCCCGCTGCGCGACCATGGCCGCGAACGCCTTGCCGACGCCGGTGCGCATCAGCACGGCCTCGACGGCGCCGACCCGGAACCGGAAGGCCGCGAACGGCGTCCCCCGCTCCACGGGCTCCAGCTCGTGCGCCCCCCGGAACGCCTCGATCTCCTCATCCAGCGCGGCCAAGACCGCCACGACGGGCATGCCGAACGCTACCGCGTCCGCCATGGCCCGGACCACCGGCTATCCGGTGTACGTTTCTCCCATGCCCAAGTCCATGGTCATCAGCCCGGAGGAGGTGCGCCGGCCCGGCAACCTCGAAATCGACCCGATCCCGTTGAACCGCTACCGGTCCGACATCGACGCCGAGCGGGAGCGCTGGGGCGACGCGGCGCTGGTCGGCGCCTACCGCGACATGGTGCTCATCCGAGCGTTCGAACGCATGCTCGACAGCGTCAAGAGCACCGGCGGATACGCCGGCATCGACTACGTCCACGAAGGCCCGTCGCACCTGTCGCTCGGTCAGGAAGCCTCCGTCGTCGGCCTGTGCCTGCCGCTGGCCTGCGAGGACATGATCTTCGGCTCCCACCGTAGCCATGCCGAGATCATGGCCAAGAGCCTGCAGGGGATCCGCCACTCCGACGGCGCCGACCTGCAGCGCATCATGGAGGAGTATCTGGACGGGGACATCCTGCGGGTCGTGGAGCCGTCCGCGGACCACCGGGACGTCGAGGCGCTGGCCATCGACTTCGTGGTGTACGGCTTCATGGCGGAGGTGTTCGGACGGCGAACCGGCCTGAACCGCGGGCTCGGCGGCTCCATGCACGCCTTCTTCGCGCCCCTCGGCAGCATGCCGAACAACGCCATCGTGGGCGGGTCGGCCGGGATCGCCACCGGCGCTGCGCTCTACAAGCGGGTGAACCGCCGGCCCGGCATTGTCGTGGCGTGCGTCGGCGACGCCTCGGCGAGCTGCGGTCCGACCTGGGAGGCGTTGAGCTTCGCCGCCATGGACCAGTACCGGACGCTGTGGGACCCGAATTTGGGTGGCGCGCCGCCCGTGCTGTTCAATTTTATGAACAACTTCTACGGGATGGGCAGCCAGACCGCGGGCGAGACCATGGGGTTCGGGGTGCTGGCCCGCATGGGCGCCGGCGTCAACCCCGACAACTTGCATGCGGAACGGGTCGACGGCTACAACCCGCTGGCGGTCGCCGCCACCGTGGCCGCCAAGCGCGACCTGTTGCTCGCCGGCCGCGGCCCGGCGCTGCTGGACACCGTCACTTACCGCGTCGCCGGCCACTCGTCTCGCGATCCGGCCACGTACCGCACGCGCGAGGAGATCGAGGCGTGGGAGGAACGGGACAGCCTGCGCAGCTATGGCGAGTACCTGGGCGAGGCAGGCCTGCTCGACGCCGCGGAGCGCGAACGGATCGAGTCCTGGGCCGTGGACGTGATCGAGCGGGCGTTCCGGCTGGCGGCGCCGCTCGACACTTCGCCTCGCTTCGGTGGGGGCGCGCAGGAGATTGAAGCGGTCATGTTCTCCGCCCGTCCGACCGAGGCCATGGCCTGCGGCGAGCCTGAGCTCACCGTGCCGGTGGCCGAAAACCCGCGCGTCAAGGCGCTGTCAGGCCGTTCCCGCTCGGCCTTCGGCGCGGACGGCAAGCGGTTGCCGATCTCGCGGGTGATCACCATGCGCGACGCGCTGTTCGAGGCGCTGCTGCACCGCTTCGCCACCGACCCGACCATGATCGCCTACGGTGAGGAGAACCGCGACTGGGGCGGCGCCTTCGGCGTCTACCGCGGCCTCACCGAGTCCCTGCCCTACCACCGGCTGTTCAACTCGCCCATCTCGGAGGCTTCCATCGTCGGCAGCGCCATCGGCTACGCCATGAGCGGCGGCCGCGTGGTGGTGGAGCTGATGTACTGCGACTTTCTGGGCCGCGCCGGTGACGAGGTCTTCAATCAGCTCGCCAAGTGGCAGGCAATGTCGGCCGGCGTGCTGTCGCTGCCGATCGTGCTGCGCATCGCCGTGGGCTTTCGCTACGGCGCCCAGCACTCGCAGGAGTGGTCGGCCATGGTCAGCCACATACCCGGTCTCAAGGTGTACTACCCGGTCACGCCGTACGACGCCAAGGGCATGCTCAACCTGGCGCTGCGGGGCACGGATCCGGTGATCTTCTTCGAGAGCCAGCAGCTCTACGGGGAGGCCGAGGAGTTGCACGAATCGGGAGTGCCGGCCGGCTACTACGAGATAGACGAGGGTGCCCCGCACATCCATCGCCAGGGTGACGACCTGACCATCCTCACCGTGGGCGCGACCCTGTACCGCGCCCTGGAAGCGGCGGACATCCTGTCCGAACGGCACGGGCTTGAGGCGGAAGTGATCGACGCCCGGTTTCTGAACCCGCTCGACTACGGCCCGATCGCTGAGTCGGTGCGCAAGACCGGCCGCCTGCTGCTCACCTCCGACGCCTGCGAACGCGGCAGCGTGCTGCACACCATGGCCACCACCATCGGCCGGCTGTGCTTCGACGACCTGGACGCGCCGCCGGTGGTGCTGGGCGCCCGCAACTGGATCACGCCGCCGGTGGAGCTGGAGTCGGCCTTCTTCCCGCAGGTCGACTGGATCGTGGATGCGGTCCATGAACAGCTCCTCCCGCTTCCCGGCTACCGGCCGGGAACCGACCAGGGCCTGTCCGAGCTCAGCCGCCGCAGCGCAGCCGGCGTGTAGAGCGTCCAGGAACACGCATGAGCCCCGAGACGATCCGTGCGATCCGGTTCGAGGCGCCGTTCCAGGCGCGTACCGTGCAGGTGCCGGCACCGCGCGGGCCCGCGGCCGGCGAGGTGCTGGTCCGGACCCACTCGGTCGGCGTGTGCGGCACCGACGTCAGCGCCTACCGAGGCACCTTCCCGTTCTTCGATTTTCCGCGCATCCCCGGGCACGAGCTAGGCGTCGAGGTGCTGGAGGTGGGCGACGGCGTCACCTCGGTCGCCACCGGGGACACCTGCAGCGTCGAGCCCTATCTGAACTGCGGCCGCTGCTACGCGTGCGGCAAGGGCCGCACCAACTGCTGCGAGCGGCTCAGCGTCATCGGCGTCATGGAGGACGGCGGCCTCTGCGATCGCTTCACGCTGCCGGCGGACAAGCTGCATCGCGCCACGGAGCTCACGTTCGACCAACTCGCGCTGGTGGAGACGCTGACGATCGGCTGCCACGCCGCGGCACGGGCTGCGCCGCGCAGCGACGATCAGGTCCTCATCATCGGTCTGGGGCCGATCGGGCTGGCGGCGCTGGAGTTCGTCCGGATGCGCACTCCGAGCGTGACGGTCATGGACCGGCTGCCGGCGCGCGTCGACTTCTGCCGGGACACCTACGCTCCGGCGGGCACGATCGTCGCCGGCGACGGAGAGGAGCTGGGGCATGTGCGCGCTCGATCGGACGGCCGCATGTTCGACGTGGTGATCGACGCCACCGGCAACCCGCAGTCGATGGCGACCGCCCTCACCTACGCCGCCCACGGCGGCACCGTGGTCTTCCTGGGGCTCACCCGGCAGGAGATCGCCTTCGCCCAACCGGAGATGCACCGGCGCGAGCTCACGCTGCTGGCCACCCGCAACGCGCTGCCTGAAGACTTCCGGCAGGTGATCGACGCCATCGCCGCCGGCACCATCGAAACCGGCCCCTGGATCACTCACCGGGTCGCCTTCGCGGAGGTGGAGCAGCGCTTCGATGCCCTCACCCGACCGGAGACCGGCGTGCTCAAGGCGGTCATCGACCTGAGCTGAGAGGACGGACCATCCAATGACAGAGATGCTGAGCTGGCGCGACCGGATGCGCGGGCGCAACGCGGCCCCGGTGGTGGACCACCCGGGGCTGACCTGGTGGCGCGAAGCGCGCTTCGGGATGTTCATCCACTGGGGCCTGTACGCCATCCCCGCCGGCGTCTGGGAGGGCGAGGAGGTGCCGGGAATCGGCGAGTGGATCATGTTTCGCAAGCGCATCCCGCGCGAGCGGTACGCGGCGCTCGCCGAACGCTTCGACCCGGTGCGCTTCGACGCCCGCGCCTGGGTGGAGCTGGCGGTGCAGGCGGGGATGCGCTACCTGGTTATCACCTCCAAGCACCACGACGGGTTCGCGATCTTCCGGTCGCCGTGCTGCCCGTACAACATCGTGGACGCGACGCCGTTCGGCCGCGACCCGCTGGCGGAGCTGGCGCAGGCGTGCGCCGCAGCGGGGATCAAGCTCGGCTTCTACTACTCGCAGGACCAGGACTGGCATGACCCGGACGGGTCGCGCAACGACTGGGACTTCGACGAAGGCGGCAAGGACTTCGCCGCCTATCTGGAGCGCAAGGTCAAGCCGCAGCTCCGCGAGCTGTTGACCCAGTACGGGCCGATCGGCCTGATCTGGTTCGACACCCCCTACACCATCAGCCGCGAGCACAGCATCGAGTTGCGCGACTTCGTGCACGGGCTGCAGCCGGACTGCCTGGTCAGCGGCCGCATCGGCAACGACGTGGGCGACTACGGCAGCCTGGGCGACAACCAGATCCCGGCCGGCCGCGTGCGCGCCGACTACGAGACGCCCGCCACCCTCAACGACACCTGGGGCTACAAGAGCACCGACCACCACTGGAAATCGGTGTCCACGCTGATACTGCTGCTGATCGACCTTGCCAGCAAAGGCGTGAACTATCTGCTCAACATCGGACCCACGGCGGAGGGGGTGATCCCGGCGGCCAGCGCCGAGCGGCTGCGGGCCATCGGCGCCTGGATGGCCGTAAACGGTCAGGCGATCTACGGCACCGCCGGCAGCCCGTTCCCGTACGAGCACGATGCCTTGCGGATGACGTGCAAGCCGCACCGGCTGTTCCTGCATCTGCTGCAGCCGCCCGAGGGCCCGCTGGTCGTGCACGGGCTGCGCTCGCGGGTGACCGGCGCCGAGGTGCTGGGGCTGGATGCACCCGTCGAGGTGGCGCAGGACCGCACCGAGGCAGGCGAGATCGACCGGCTGACGCTGACGCTTGCCGACCTGAGCGCGGTCGAGCACGTGCCGGTGGTGGCCCTGAGCATCGACGGCGACGCCGAACCCGACGAGTTGACGGTCCAGCAGCCGGACGGCGCCATCCACCTGCACGCGCACCTGGCCGACGTGAACCGGGGGCCGGATTCCACGCTGGAGATCCTCTCCAACGGCCTGACCGCCGGCTGGATGGACACCGGGAGCGTCCTGTCGTGGCAGGTCCGCGTGTGCCGGCCGGGCACCTTCGCGGTTTCCGTGATCGCGGCGCCGGTGCACGATACCGAGGAGGTCACCCCACATGGCGTCGAGGTGTCCGTCGGCGGCAGCCACGGTGAGGGCCGCACCGCAAGGCGCACCGCCCTGGGCACCCTGAGCGATGCCGAGCGCGCCGCCACGCCGCGCTCGCAGTACTTCCCGGAGTTCAGCACGCGGATCGGCCACCTCACCGTCGACGAGCCGGGCGTACACACCTTCACGCTGCGCGCGATTCGCATCATCCCCGGCACGCTGGACGGCGTCACCGTGTTCGGCGCCACGCTGCGGCCGGCGTGACCGGCTCCGGGACCGAGTCGTGAAGCTTGGCTACAGCGCCATATTCTGGCGGGAGCCGGACCTGGAGCGCTGTCTGGCGGAGCTGGCGGAGGCCGGCTGGGATGGCTGGGAGTGCCGGCTGTCGCTCGACTGGCTGGGGCCGCCGGCGCGCGTGCGGCGCGTCTGCGCGGATGCCGGCATGCCGCTGGCCGTCTTCACCGCGAGCGGCACCCCTGAGGATCAGAGCTTCAGCAACCGGGAGACGAACCGGCGGCGGATCGAGTTCGCGGCCGAGGTCGAGGCCGACTGCTTCATGTTCATGACCGGCCCCAAGCCGTCCGATCGGGCGGTGACCGCCGCCGATCTGCAGGCGGCGGCCGCGGCGGCCGACGAATGGGCGGAGTACGGGGCCGCGTGCGGGGTGGAGTTGAGCTACCACATCCACACCAACACCCTGGTGGACTCCGCGGCCGACTGGCACCGCTACCTCGGCATGCTTCAGCGGGCGCAGCTCTGCATCGACGTCTCCCATGCCCAGCTCTGGGGAGTCGATCCGGTGGCGGCGATCCGGGAATTCGCGCCGCGGCTGAACTACGTCCACCTGCAGGACTACAGCGCCAGCTCGCGCGATGCGGACGGCACCTACCAGCCGGTGTGGTGTGACGTGGGAGAGGCCGAGGCGGTCGACTTCCCGGCCGTGCTGGCGGTGCTGGCCGAGCTGGGCTTCCTGCGCTGGGTCACCGCATGCCCAAGGAGCGGCGACGATCCGCTGACCGAAGCGCGACGCAGCCGGAGGACGCGGGACTACCTGCGCCGGATAGGCTACTGAGCCACTCAGAAAGTGGAGTTCTGGTCCGCCAAAGACACGTTGAGACATACCAGAACTCTCGGTACACTCAACCGATCGGCGGACGCAGTGGTCGCCGCCTTCGCACAACTTCCCTTCGCACAACTTCATTGGAGGTGACTCGATGAAACGCGTTGTTGCAATCTCGATGCTGATGTTGATGCCGCTTGGCGCGGCGTTCGCGGAGGACGTCAAGCTGGGCGTGCTGTTCGGCTTTACTGGGCCGATCGAGTCGTTGACGCCGTCCATGGCAGACGGCGCGGATCTGGCGATCAAGGAGGTCAACGACAGCGGCGCATTGCTTGGCGGCCGGCAGGTCGTCGCCGTACGGGGCGATACGACCTGCATCGACTCGGCCGCCGCCGTCGCGGCGGCCGAGCGACTGGTGACCTCGGACCGGGTCAACGCCATCATCGGCGGCGACTGCTCGGGCGTGACCATCGCCATGTTGCAGAACGTGGCCAAGCCCAACGGGATCGTGATGATCTCTCCCTCCGCCACGTCGCCGGCCCTGTCGACGATAGAAGACGACGGGCTGTTCTTCCGGACCGCGCCGTCCGATGCCCGGCAGGGCGAGGTCGTCGCCGACATCCTGCAGGAGATGGACATCCAGGAAGCGGCGCTGACGTATACCAACAACGACTACGGCAAGGGACTGGCGGACAGCATCGCGGCCAACGTCGAGATGCGCGGTGGGACGATCACCATCTCCGTGCCGCATGAGGACGGCAAGGGCGACTACAGCGCCGAGGTCGCGACCTTGGCGGCGGTCGGCGGCGACATCCTGATCGTGGCCGGCTATCTCGACCAGGGCGGCAAGGGCATCATCCAGGCAGCACTCGATTCGGGTGCGTTCGACCAGTTCTTTCTCCCCGACGGCATGATCGGCGACAGCCTGGTGGAAGCGATCGGCCCCGATCTCGACGGTTCGATCGGGACGGTGCCCGGGACCGACAGTGCCGGCGCGGCACGGCTCGAAGAGATGCTGGGAATGGCAGCAGGGCCATTCGTGAGCGAGTCGTACGACGCGACCGCCCTGATCCTGCTGGCCATGCAGGCGGCGAACTCGGCCGACAGCGGCGCGTTCAGGGACCACGTCATGGCGGTCGCCAACGCGCCCGGCGAGGAGATCTTTCCGGGTGAGCTGGCGAAGGCGCTCGGTATCCTCGCGGAAGGCGGCGACATCGACTACGTCGGCGCGTCGGCGGTGGAGCTGGTCGGAGCGGGCGAGAGCGCCGGCAACTACCGGGAGATGGCGGTCGAGGACGGCAAGCTCGTCACCGTCCGCTTCCGCTGAGCAGCGTCGGCCATGAGCGGGAGGCGGCCGGGCCGTTCCCGCTCATGTGCCGGTCCGGCGTGTCCCTGACCGGATGATCGCCGTACAGGATCTGCACATGCGCTTCGGCGGCATCCGGGCCGTCGACGGCGCGTCGCTCACCATTGAGAGCGGCAGCATCACCGGCCTCATCGGGCCCAACGGCGCCGGCAAGACCACCCTCTTCAACGTCATCGCCGGCATGCACAGGCCGAGTTCCGGCCGCGTGTACCTGGACGGCGATGACATCACCGGACTCCCGCCCCACCAGCTCTTCGCCCGGGGGGTGCTGCGCACGTTCCAGATCGCGCACGAGTTCTCGACGCTGACGGTCAGGGAGAACCTCATGACCGTGCCGCCCGGCCAGTCCGGCGAACGCCTGCCCAACGCATGGCTGCGGCCCCGGAAGATCCGCGCCGAAGAGGCCGCGCTGCGCGCCAGGGCGGACGAGGTGATCGAGTTCCTGAAGCTGGACGCCGTGGCGGATGAGCTGGCCGGCAACCTGTCGGGCGGCCAGAAGAAGCTGGTCGAGCTCGGCCGCACCATGATGGCCGAGCCGAGCGTCGTCCTCCTCGACGAGGTCGGCGCCGGGGTCAACCGCACCCTGCTCAAGGAGATAGCCGGCGCCATCCTGCGTCTCAACCTCCATCGCGGGTACACGTTCTGCATCATCGAGCACAACATGGAGCTGATCTCGCTGCTGTGCGATCCCGTCATCGTCATGGTGGAAGGAAAGGTGTTGACGCAGGGGTCGGCCCCGGAGGTCCAGTCCGACGAACGGGTGATCGAGGCCTATCTCGGCGCGGGCGCCGTGACCCGGGAAGGGCGAACCTGAGTCCGGCATGAGTCTGCTCACGGGCGAAGCGCTGACCGGCGGCTACGGCGGCCCCGACATTCTGCGCGGCTGTTCCATCGCCGTGGACGCGGGCGAGATCGCCGTGGTGGTGGGACCCAACGGAGCCGGCAAGTCGACCGCCATGAAGGCGCTGTTCGGGCTGCTGCACCTGCGCGCCGGCACCGTACATCTGGACGGCGAGGACATCACCTCGCTGGCCCCGCAGGCGCGCGCGCGCAAGGGCATGGGCTTCGTGCCGCAGACCGAGAACGTGTTCCGGTCGATGACCGTGCAGGAGAACCTGGAGATGGGGGCGTTCATCCGCGATGACGACATCGCCGGCACCCTGAGCGAGGTCTATCGCCTGTTTCCGGTGCTGCGGGAAAAGCGGCGGCAGGCGGCAGGCGAGCTGTCCGGCGGCCAGCGCCAGCAGGTGGCCATCGGCCGCGCGCTGATGAACCGGCCTCGGGTGCTGATGCTGGACGAGCCCACGGCCGGCGTGTCGCCCATCGTCACCCGCGAACTGCTCGAACGCATCGTCGACATCGCGCAGGGCGGCGTCGCCGTCCTCATCGTCGAGCAGAACGCCCGCCAGGCCCTGGAGCTGGCCGACACGGGATTCGTGCTGGTGCAGGGCCGCAACCGCCATACGGGCGCCGGGTCCGAGTTGCTGGCGAACTCCGAGATCCGCCGCTCCTTCCTGGGAGGCTGACCGTTGACCGACGTCGTCAATGCGGTGGTGCTCCTGGCCAATTTCGTGCTCGTTCCGGCCACCGCGTACGGGTGCCAGCTTGCGCTGGGCGCTCTGGGCGTGACGCTGGTGTACGGCGTCCTGCGCTTCTCCAATTTCGCGCACGGCGAGACCATGGCGTTCGGCGCCATGGTGACCATCCTGGTCACCTGGCTCCTGCAGTCCCGGGGGGTCGGAATCGCTCCCCTGCCGACAGCGCTGCTGGCCCTCCCCGCGGGGATCGTGGCCACCGGCGGCTTGTGCCTGCTCACCGATCGCTGGGTCTACCGGTTCTACCGGCGCAAGAAAGCGGCGCCCGTCATCCTGCTGGTCGCCTCGGTCGGCGTCATGTTCGTGATCAACGGGCTCATCCGGTTCGTGATCGGCCCGGACGACCAGGTGTTCACCGACGGGACGCGGTTCGTCGTCAGCGTCCGCCAGTTCAAGGAAGCCACGGGGCTCGCCGAGGGACTGGCCGTCAAGACCACGCAGACGATCACCGTCGCGGTAACGGGCATCCTGGTGCTCTGGCTGTTCTGGTTCCTCGGCAGGACCCGGACCGGCAAGTCGATGCGCGCCTACTCGGACAACGAGGATCTGGCCCTGCTGTCCGGCATCAACCCGGAACGGGTGGTGGCGGTCACGTGGCTGATCGTCGGCGCCCTCGCCGCGGTGGCGGGAACGCTGTACGGCCTGGACAAGAGCTTCAAGCCGTTCGTCTATCTGTCGCTGCTCCTGCCGATCTTCGCCGCCGCCATCGTCGGCGGTCTGGGCAGCCCGCTCGGCGCCATCACCGGCGGCTTCGTGGTGGCGTTCTCGGAAGTGCTGCTGACCTACCCCTACCGGAAGTTCCTGGGCTATCTGGGACCGGAAGGCTGGCGGCCGGAAGGCCTCGTCCAGTTGCTCTCCACCGAATACAAGTTCGCCGTCTCGTTCTTCATCCTGGTCGTGGTGCTGCTGGTGAAGCCAACCGGCATCTTCGGCGGCAAGTCCACATGAGCGACCGAGTCGCCCCGTGGATGGCGCGGATCCCCCGCAAGCCCGTCCTGTTCGCGGTCATGGCGGCGCTGGTCTGTCTGGTGGGTCTGGTGCAGAGCTGGTCGCTGGCGCTGGCGATCCTCAATCTGTGTCTGATCTCGGCCATCATGACGCTGGGCGTCAACATCCAGTGGGGCTACGCGGGCCTGTTCAACTCCGGCGTCATGGGCTTCGCCGCCCTCGGCGGACTGGCGGGCGTGCTGGTCTCGATGCCGCCGGTGACCGCCGCCTGGCGCGCCGGCGGCTCCGGCGTGCTGGTGGCGCTGGCGCTGGCGGCGCTGACCGTGCTCGCCGTGCTTTTCGTCCGCCGCCGTCTCGGCAAGCCGTGGTACCGGCGGCTCGCCGTGGCGTGCCTGCTGATCGGCGGCGCCCTGGCCGCCCGCGCGGTGTTCGCGCCGGCGGTGCGGGCCATCGAAGCGGTAGATCCCACCGTCACCGGCTACCTCGGCGGGCTGGGCCTTCCCATCGTCCTGTCATGGCTGGTCGGCGGCGCGTTCGCCGCCGCGGCAGCCTGGGTCTGCAAGATCAGCCTCAGCCTCCGTTCCGACTATCTGGCGATCGCGACCCTGGGCATTTCCGAGATCATCGTCGCATTCCTCAAGTACGAGGAGTGGCTGACGCGCGGGGTAAAGAACGTCAACGGCCTGCCGCGACCGGTCCCGTACGAGATCGATCTCCAGAACGCGGCATGGTTCCAGGAGTGGGCCGCAGGGCTCGGCGTGTCGCACGTGGATCTGTCCTCGATCGTCGTCAAGCTCTGCTACGCGGGCCTGTTCCTGCTCGTGCTCGTGATTCTGACGTGGCTGTGCGAGACCGCATTGCGCTCGCCGTGGGGCCGCATGATGCGCGCCATCCGGGACAACGAAACGGCCGCCCGCGCGATGGGAAAGGACGTCACCGGCCGCCATCTGCAGGTCTTCGTGCTCGGCTCCGCGGTGATCGGCATCGCCGGCGCCATGCTGACGACGCTCGACGGCCAGTTCACGCCCGCCTCCTACCAGCCGATGCGCTTCACCTTTCTGATCTGGGTGATGGTGATCGTGGGCGGCTCGGGCAACAACTGGGGAGCCGTGCTCGGCGGCTTCCTGATCTGGTACGTGTGGATACAGGCCGAGCCGGTCGGCCTACGCCTGATGGAGGTGGTCACCTCCCCCCTGTCACCGGAGAACCCGCTCCGGAGTCATCTCCTGGACACCGCCGCCCACATGCGGCCGGTCGTCATGGGGCTGGTGCTGCTGCTCGTCCTGCGCTTCGCTCCGCGAGGCCTGATCCCGGAAGAGCGACGATAGGGTGCGAGGCACCTCTTGAAACGCTACCCAAAGGGGAGATGCGATGCCCAAGGAACTTCCGCGTGTGCCGTTCCACTTCAAATCCGGTCATGAATCTTTCCATGCCGGCGGCCGTCCCATGGGCCCGAAGCTGTGTGATTACTGGAAGTGGTCCAGTTCCGACCTGCTGAGCAACATACTGCGCGGCGTCCTGGCCGAGTACCTCGTGGCGACTGCATTGGGATTGGGCGACAAGCCGCGCGACGAATGGGCTGAGTGCGACATTGTAATGCGCTCCGGGAAGAAGGTCGAAGTAAAGAGTGCTGCCTACATTCAATCCTGGGCGCAGTGTTGTTTCTCAGCAATAAGTTTCGATATCGCCCCGAGAAAGTCGGGATACAACGCCGAAACGGGAGAATCGACGGCTCCAGACATGCCGCAACGGTTTGCCGACGTCTACGTATTCTGCCTGCTGAAGCACCGCGATCAGAACACGATCGACCCGCTCGACGTCAATCAGTGGGAGTTCTACGTCCTGTCCACCGCCCGCCTCGACCGCGAGTGCGCGAACCAGCGCACGATCGCGCTCGGCCCGCTCCGCGAGTTGGCAGGGGGTGCCGTGAACTACGCCGAACTCAATGGCGCCATCCGGCGGGCGAGCGAGTCGCCCTGAGCCTCCGGAGTGGCCGAGGCTCAAGGCCCGGCTTCGCTCCTTTGAGCACGAGTCCTCCTGGAGCCATCAATCTGCGTCTATGACGAGCTCATTCTACCCTCGGCTGAGGCCGAACCCTTGACGAGGGTGCGCCACTGGCGTACTCTCGGTCGTGCGGTTTGTCGAGACTTCGGTCTTCACCCGCCAGGTGACCAGCCTGCTGTCTGACAACGGGTACCGATCCTTGCAGTTGGCGCTTCTGCTGCGCCCCGAACAAGGAGCAGTGATTCGCGGAACCGGAGGGCTCAGGAAACTGCGCTGGCGGGTAGCAGGGGCAGGCAAGCGTGGTGGGCTGAGGCTGGTGTATTTCTGGGATTCACCCGAGGAGACAATCTATTTTCTATTCCTCTACACCAAGAGCGATCGGGAAGATCTGAGTCCTCGGCAGTTGAGAATCCTGTCGAGGCTGATCCGAGAGGAGCTGACATGAGAGAAGACGAATTCAGTGAATTGGTGGCAAGCATCAAGGAAGCGGGCGACATCAAACGTGGGAATCGGGAGCCTTCACGTGTTTTCGAGATCAGGCCGGTCGATATCAAGGCGGTTCGCAAGAGGCTACAGCGGTCGCAATCCGAGTTCGCCCTCATGATCGGAGTCAGCGTGGCCACGCTTCAGAATTGGGAACAAGGGCGACGTCGTCCCGACGGTCCGGCTCGCGCCTTGCTGAAGGTCGCTTCCGAGAATCCCGAAGCTGTCGAAAAGGCATTGCGCGATTAGACGATTGGGTATCCGTGGGGTCTGCCGTCCGTGTCGGCAAGCGTCGGCCAACGATCATTCGCCAGGCTGCACCAGCGGCCGCCTCTCGGTGTCGGCGCAGAGGGCGCAAACCGCTCACGGCGTCCAGAGCCGGCCGTGGCGCCGTACCACCTTCCCGTTCAGCACAGCGCCCAGACCCGCGGACGACGGGAGCAGCAGCCGGCCGCCCTCGATCCGCTCGGCCGGCTCGACCAGGTCCGCGCGCCAGTCGACCTCGTGGACGGCGTGTTCCAGCGGCAGGGCGCCATCGACCGCAGCCGTGACGTGTCCGCTGGCCAGCAGCGAGACCGGTCCCGACGGGCTGTGCAGCGACACTCCCCCGCCCCGCCCGACCGCCGACCGGCCCGCACGCGCCGCCTCGGCTACGCCGCCGCAATACTTGACGTCCGGCATCACGACGGCCACCGCCCGCTGGTCCAGGAGGCCGTCGAAGAACTCGACCCCGTAGCCGGACTCGCCGCCCGCGACCGGCATCGGCACGTCGCGGGCGATCGCGGCCAGATCGTCCGCCGCCGATCTCGGCTGTACCGGCTCCTCGAACCAGCCCACGTCGAGCGTCGCGAGCTCACGGGCCACCGCAGGCGCCGCGTCCGCCGAGAAACGGCTGTGACAGTCGACCAGCAGGCGCGCGTCCGGGCCGATCGCGCGGCGCACGGCCCGCACCCGTTCCAGACCTGGCTCCGCCTGACGGCGCATCCGGTCCGGCGCCATCGCCGGCGACACCTCGTCGAACGGCGCGCACTTGAAGGTCCCGAACCCCTCGCGCGCGGCGCGCGCGGTAGCGCGCTCGAAGGCATCCGGAGTCCGGTCCGTGGCGCGCAGCCCCCGGTTGATGTTGGCGTAAAGCTCGACTGCGGCGGTCGCCTCCGCTCCCAGGAAGCGGTGCAGGCTCATCCCCGACCGGGCGGCTGCGAGCTGGGCCGCGGCGCTACGCAGCGCGCTGACCGCGGCGGCGAGCACCGTATCTGCCCGGAGCCGGTGTCGCGTGAGGCCCAACAGCTCCTCGACCTGCCCTTCGCCGGCGACGTCGGCCCCGCCCAGCGTCTCGACCATGCCGGCCAGCGCGTCGACCACCTGCTGCGAACGGCCGGAGGTAACCTCGACCGTGGTGGCGGTGCCTTCGCCGTCGCCCAGCACCGCGAACACCCAGGTAGTGTGCGGGGTGGCGGTGACCGCCGCGCACCGCTCCAGGTGGATGCGCATGCCGCCTCCCTCTCTCACGATTCGGATGACAACCGTGTCACCAGCAGGTCCACCGAGCGGGCGATGGTCGACTCGACCCAGCCCGCGAAGGGACCGGGCAGGCCGTACTCCAGCATGCCGGTGGTGCCCTCGTAGTCGCCCTCGGCCAGCACCCGCCGGGACGGGATGTAGGCCAGCAGCACGTGGTTGTAGCCGGCCACCCAGGTGCGGTTCCAGCCGTACGCGGCGCGGAACCGCAACGAGTAGTCCACCACCGGCTCGCCGGACAGGGCGATCACGAGCTGACCGGAGCCGAACCGCCAGACGCGGATGGGATACGCGCAGTGATCCTGCAGCGGCCCGCCGCGCTCCAGCAGGGCGAGCTGATGCTCGATCGCGCGCCGCGCGACGTCCGAACCGCGGTCCGGCGAGAGGCTCTGCAACCCGTCCTGCAGCTCCTGGCGGCCGGGCGGATCCAGCAGGGACAGCAGCGGCTCGTCGGCGCCCGTGGCGAGCGGGCCGGTTACCGGTGTCATGGAGCCGTACCGACCGTCCAGCACGTCCTGCACCGCGGCGCTCAGCATGCCCCCGCAGCTCTCCCCCAGCCCTTCCCGCCAGCGCGGCAGGGGATTGATGTCGCCGCCGCATCCCGCCGCGAACATCGCCGTCGCGCCGGGATAGACCGCTTCCAGTGAGCTCTGCGCGTAGCCGGCGTAGTCCGCGTTGATCCGGTAGTCGTACACCGCGGTCGTGTGGCACGCGTAGCCGAACAGGATGCCGCGGAGCGTGCCGTCCGGCGCCCGCACAGCCAGCACGGGTACGTCGTGATCGACCACCTGCGGGCGCCGCAACGTGTCGGCGCCGCGCGCCCGGCGGCGGTTGACCCCGAAGCCGGCCAACCCGAAGCCCATGGCGAACTCGGCAGGCGCCAAGTCCTCCAGCGCATCGCCTACCATGGCAACGATCCGCTCGAGGAGGTGCTCCGTGTAGCGCGCGATGGCCTCCTGATCCGCGGGCGGCAGGTCGAAATAAAGGTGCAGCAGGTCGCCGACCATCGGCCCGCTGTGGTTGTGCGAGCTGCCCAGGATGAGCTGGTCCGGAGACAGTCCGTAGCGGTCCTGAATCCGCCGCTCCAGCGTGTCCGCCATGGAGTGGCTGTAGCCCAGGATGTCCGCGGTGACCCAGACGCCGGTGTGGCCGGCGGCGTCGCGCAGCGCCAGCGCCTTGGCGTACACGCGATGGCTCACCCCCTCCGACGCACGGTCGCGGCTGGCCCAGCCGGCCATGCGGATCGGCCCGGTGGGGGTGATGTCCGCGGCGCCGATCCCCGCGTACAGCACGGCTGTCGATTCTCCCGAAGAGCCCATGCGCGCGTTCCGCCTCAGCGGACGATCCGCGCCGAGTTGCCGGCGGCCAGGGTGCGCACCTGGTCGAGCGTCGCCATGGTCGTGTCGCCGGGAAACGTGGTCAGCAGCGCGCCGTGCGCCCAGCCCAGCCGGAGCGCCGTCTCCGGCGACTCGCCCGTCATCAGGCCATGGAAGAAGCCGGCAGCGAACCCGTCACCGCCGCCGACCCGGTCGTACACGTCGAGCTGACACGTGGGCGCGGCGACCGTCTCGCCGTCCACCCAGGCCACCGCGCTCCAGTCGTGGCGGTTCGCGGAGTGCACCTCGCGCAGTGTCGTGGCCACCACGGAGATGCCGGGGAACTCTGCGTTCACGCGGTCGATCATCTGCAGAAACGCGCGCGGGTCGAGCTTGGAATCCCGCTTGGCCTCCGGCCCCACGATGCCCAGCCCCTGCTGCAGATCCTCCTCATTGCCGACCAGCACGTCGACGTTGCTGACGATCGAGCGCAACGTGGCATGCGCGCTATCCGCGCCGCCGGCGACCTGCCAGAGCTTGTGGCGGTAGTTCAGATCGAAGGAGACCACCGCGCCGGCCGCCTTCGCGGCCTGCATCGCCTCGATGATCACCTGCGGGGTCGTCTCCGAGAGCGCCGCGAAGATGCCCCCCGAGTGCAGCCAGCGGACCCCATCCCGCATGATGCCGGACCAGTCGAAATCACCGGGTTGCAGCCGGGCGGCCGCCTCGTTCGCCCGGTTGTAGAACACCTCCGGGGCGCGCACCCCGGCGCCGCGGTCGCTGTACACCGTCGCCATGTTCGGGCCGCGCACGCCGTCGTGGGCGAAGCGCTTGTAGAACGGCCGCACGCCCATGGCGCGCACCGAGCGGTCGATCATGTCCCCGATCGGATACGACACCATCGCCGCCGCGATGGCGGTGCGCATACCGAAGCAGGAAGCGAGATTGGCGGCGCAGTTGTACTCGCCCCCGGAGACGTGGATGGCAAGCTTGGAGGCGTGCGGGAACGGGATGACGCCGGGATCCAGGCGGTGGACCAGCGCCCCCACCGCCAGGAAGTCGAGCGCGCCGGAATCGGGGATCTTCAGCATGCGGTGTCTGCTCCTTGGGCCCGATCATGACCGAGGCGCGCCGCGTCGGAAAGCACCGCCAACGGCTACGGGTTGTAACCGGCAGCCTCCTCGGTCATCTTCGCGCCATGGCGCAGATCATCGACACCCACACCCACTTCTTCGACCCGCAGCGTCCGCAAGGGGTGCCCTGGCCGAACCCGGACAACGCCGACCTGTACCGCACCACCCTTCCCGAGCACTTGCTGGACGTGGCGGCCGGGCACGGAGTGACCCACACCGTCGTGGTCGAAGCCAGCTCCTGGCTGGAGGACAACCAGTGGATACTGGACCTTGCCGACGACCCGCAGCTCACGGGACGGACGGCGATCGCCGGGTTCGTGGGCAACGTGCGCAACGATGACGTCGACTTTCGTAGACATCTCGACCGGTTCGGCGCGCATCCGTTATTCCGCGGCATCCGCCTGGGCAACGATGCGGTCACCGGACGTGGCCGCGCGATGCTGGTGGACACCGTGCGTGAGTTGGCCGCCCGCGACCTGGCTCTGGACGTGGTGCCGGGAGCCCCGGAGCTTCCGGCCCTGATCGATCTGTGCGACGCGGTTCCGGAGGCGCACGTGGTGATCGACCATGTGGGCCACGTGCGTATCGACGGGGCGGCGCCCGACCCCGCCTGGTGCGAGGGCATGGCGGTGCTCGCCCGTGCGCCGCACGTGTACTGCAAGATCTCCGGTCTGGTGGAGAACGCCGTCCAGAATCCTGCGCCGGCGGACGTCAGCTTCTACGAGCCCACGCTGGACGCACTCTGGGAGCGCTTCGGCGCCGAGCGCCTGCTGTACGCCAGCAACTGGCCGGTCTGCCGCAAGGGCGGCCCGTACGCGACGGTGTTCGCGCTCGCGCAGGCGTACGTGGAACGGCATGGCGTCGAGGCCGCTGCCCGCGTCTTTCGGGAGAACGCCATCGCTGCCTACCGCCTGCCCGCTCTGCGCTAAACGGCCTTATACAGCTCGATCCCGGTCCGGAGCGCCGTAACCGCCACTGGAATCCTGCTGCTGGCGACTTCCTGTTGGGTGTACACGAATAGATCCACCCCCACTCCGATGTCGGAGAAGTAGCCGCGGAACAGGCTGGAGCGGTCGAGGAACGGCGTGTCGGAATCCCGCACCACCACGAGGATGTCGGCGTCGCTCGAAGGGACAGCGCGGTCGCAAGCTACCGACCCGAATAGGACGACTTGGGTTACCGCCTCATGCGCGCGGCTCAACTTCGTCACTGCCTGCATGATTCGGCTCTTCAGCAGGCTTCGGTCCAGCCAGAACACCTTCACAGTACCGTAGGATTGCTTCCGAATGACCGATCGCGGCATTGGCGTCCTCTTCGGTGAAATAGTCGGCGGGGCTGCCCGATGCCCAGCCGTTGGGATACCGAGCGGGAATGTAGTAGCGGTCGAGGTTGATGGCCGAGTCATGCAGAGTACCAGGGACGTCGCCCCTCTCCTGCAGCGTTCTGAGCAGATCGACGATCGAGTGTCCCCAAACCTCGGCACCGAGCTTCTGTAACACCGCTTTCAAGGCCTTCTCACTCGCGTGCTGGGAGATGAAGCACGCCCACTCGAAAAAGCCGGAAGTGCGCTGAGCTCGGGCGCTGTCGAGATCGCGTCGAGCCTGCCTGAACCAGTCGGCGCTTCTCTCGGCCATGGCTCATCATACGTGCGTTCTCATCGGTGCCGCCGCACGAACTGACTCAAAACTGCTCGCGGGTGGCCCAGGCCTTGATGAGGTGGTGGGCGATGGCGATGGGGCCGGGAACGGACAGGCGTTCGCTCTTCTCCTCAAGCGCCAGCAGCACTTCCTGGCGATCGAACCAATGGACGTCGGACATCTCCTCGTCATCCATACGGATCGTGGTGGTCGCTGCATCGGCGAGACAGCCGATCATGAGTGAGCAGGGGAACGGCCACGGCTGCGAGGAGTGGTACCGGACGTTCTTCACGCGGACGCCGGCTTCCTCCATCACCTCGCGGGCCACCGCCTCCTCGATCGATTCGCCCTGATCCACGAACCCGGCCAGCGCGGAGTACATGCGCAGGCGCGACAGGCGCCCGCGCGACTGCCCGAGCAGGCAGCGATCCGTGGCGGCGTCGCCGACCACGGTGATGACCACCGGATCGGTGCGCGGGAAGTGCTGGGCGTTGCAGGACGGGCATTCGCGCACTTGGCCTCCTCGCTTGCTGTCCGTGCGGTTGCCGCAGACCGAGCAGAAGCCGTGCCGGTTGTGCCAGTCCAGGTGCGCTCTGGCCTGCGCCAGGATGCCGGTCTCCCGCGCTTCCAGCAGGCTCCCCGCTGCGCGGCAGTCCTCGAATCGCCAGGGCGGATCCTGCCGTTCCGCCCAGGTCCCGGCTGCCGGGCAGCCGGAGAGGTCCACTGCGAAGTGCGCCACTTCCTCCGACAGGCCCAGCAGCAGCGGCCGGGCATCCGGCGCCAGCGGCCGGAGCTGATCCGTACTGAGCCAGCCGAGCCGCGGCTGCTGGGCGTCCGTCACCAGCACGTCGAGATTCCGGAATGGCAGAAACCTGCTGGACGCCGCGCGCCCGGCAGCGTCGATCCACGCTTCGTCCCGGCGTTCCCGCTCGCCGCGGTCGAGGGGATTGCCCGCGAAGCTATGGAGGTGTTTCACGACGGGCAACTCGACGATGTATACATTACAGCACAATCAGAGGAACGCGCACCTCGTCAGGGCTCATGCCGCCGTGGATGCCGATGTTCCGCAGCCCCATAGAGTCCGCGGACTTGTAGTAGCCCACGCTGAGGGGTTCCAACGTCACGCCGACGTAGTCGCCGAAGCGCCGCCGCGCCTGATCGCTCAGGGGCTCCGGCCCGAACAGCCGCATCTCCTCCGTTTCGTCCAGGCTGAGCACTGCCATCCTGCCGCCGCACCGGTCGCTCAGACGCTCGATCAGCTCCGGACCCCTGCCGGGCTGGAGGTGGAAGTGCGGCGTGCGCCCTTCCCCGCTCGGCACGGTGCGCAGGCAGTCGAGCAGCGGGTCGCCGTCGAAGATCGCCACACGCTGATCCCGGTCCAGATCGATCAGGCCGTGGTCGGCCGTGAGCGCCATGCGCGCCGTGTCCGGCAGCGCGGCTGCCAACTCCTGCAGCATGCCCTGCAGATCCCGCAGGACGGCGCGCGCCGTCCTGCCGGCGACGCCGTGTTCATGACACATGGTGTCGTAGTGAGGGATGTACCAGAAGGTCATCGCTGCCTGCCTGCGCCCGCGGCGCTGCAGCCGCCGTGAGCGGCTCCGTATCCGGCGAGCGGCTTGTTTGAGCGACCGGTAGCCGCGCGCCCGGCAACGACCGCTCAGGTAGCGGTTGAAAGTGCTGCGCACGTAGCGCGCCGGCATGTGTATCTCCACGTCCCCGGTTGCCTCCCCGAACCGGGACGGTTCGGGCCAGAGCTCCGCCAACTGCACGCCGAGTCGGCTCAGGCCGCGATCGGCGTGGCGTTCCGTGAACGGCAGCACCGTGACGGACAGATCCCGCTCCTCCAGATATGCGTACCATCCCGGGACACCGTGGCGTCCGGGCCAGAGGCCGGTCGCGACGGTGGTGATGGCGCAGGCGGTCGTCGCCGGATACACGGAGTCGAGCTCCATGCACACGCGGCTGCGCAGGCCGGCGCAGGCGGAATCGTCGAGCGCAGCCATGCCCATGCCGTCGACCAGCACGATCACCAGGTGATCGCGGTCGAACAGGTGCTCCCCGAGCTCGTCGCTGTGCGGGGTGGGCGCTACCGCGACGCCGGCGCCTCGGTGTATCGCGTTCACCAGGTCGACGAAGCTGGGCCGGGCCGGCGACGGGAGGCGCAGTCGGCCGTCCGCCAGCGCCTCCTCGACCAGTGCCGTCTGCGCGGTCACGCCTCGAAGACGACGTTCGAGTTGCGCGGGATGATGCGGGTCGACGGTCCGCCAGCCGGGAAGGCGGCGGCCCATTCGGCCGGGTCGTAGTTGCGCGCGACGAAGCACGCATAATGCGCGGGACAGGCGATACCGACCCGGCAGCGCGTGGCCATGCGCACGCAGCCGTCGAAGTACGGGAACTCCCCTTCCGTGGGGTGGTTGGTGAGGAACGCCACGGTGGGCTGCAGCGCGGCGACCGGTGCCGTCAGCGACTCGTGCTCCGCGAAGGTGTTGATCGGATCGCCGGTGAAGTAGAGTCGGTTCCGGCCGGCCTCGACCACGTAGCCCAGATGCGGGGTGTCGGGCGGCTCGATGCCGGCGTTCGAGTCGCCGTCCGGTGGCTTGGCGTAGACCACGTTGACCGCCATGGTGCCGATCTGCACGCGGTCGCCGGCCGAGACCGCCGTGCACTGGGCGGGCGCTATGGGCGTCTCCTCGATGAGCTGGTCGATCGCTTCCTGCGGTCCCAGATAGCGCGCGTCCGGCGTGCCGGCGTGCAGTCGCGCCAGGGTTTCAGGGTCGGTGTGGTCGCCGTGCGCATGGGTGAGGAGCACGAAACGAGCCGGCCACTCGGCCTCGTCCATGGGCGGCTCGGCGTGGATGAAGCGGTCGGCGGGGCGATCGTGAGGCGAATAGGGATCGACCAGCGTCAGGGTGTCCGCGGCATCGCGGACCGCGAAACTGCTCTGCTCGAACCAGTGGACGGCCGCGGCGCCGTCGGGAACGTCGTGTTGGGTGAACGGATGCATGAGGGGACGCATAGCATGAGCCTCGGCCGCGAGCAACGGGTGGAGCCTGCCCCGCTCTACGCGGTCGCCGCCTTCAGGTCATCGTGATCGAACGCGCTGGACATCCGGTCGATCTCGTTCGGCGTCATACCAAGCCGAGCGGCGGTATCTCGCCATCCGCGAACCGCCCTTCCCACCTCCGCCGCGATCGCACGGGCGGCCCCGTCGGTCATGCCGAACATGGGTGCGACTCCAATGGCCGTGTCGAGCGACGCCGTACCATCGATCTCGTCGATGGCAAGCGCGTGGATCCGCGGCTTCACGTCGACCGGCACCGGGTTGAGGTCGTATGCCGGCGACAGCCGCCACCCCCGTGGTGCGCGCAGGAAGCCGTGATTGCGCAGATGGTCGTCGGTGTTGGAGACCAGCATGTTGAACACGATCCTGCGCCAGAGCTGGCGCAGGTCGCCGTTCACCTCGACTCCCTCGCGCCGCAGGAACTCGGCAACCTCCAGATAGCTGCGCGCATCGTTGTCGGACGCCTCGAGTGCGGTGAGCGCCGACATGAACGGGACACGCCGGCCGTTGCGGCGGTCGAAGCGGCGGGTCGTGAGGACGGGCCGGTTCGAGACCTGCCGGAGTTGGAACGGGGCGACCTCCACTCCTGCCGATCGGGCGAGCGTCATGGTCGCCGCTTCCCAGCGGGTCACCGGCCACTCGTCGTCCCTGCGCGGAAACTTGGCGATCGACAGACGGCCGTCCGTATCGCGGACCGTCGCCTTGGGACGTGCGCCGCCGAGCGAGGTGCCGGGGGCCAGGATCAGTCGCAGGTCCTCGTCGGTCTCCTGGTCATCGATGACTCGCGTCGTTGCGGAGAGCAGGCGCGGCAGGCCGACAACCGGCGGCACCTGACGGCCGGTCGAGGTGAGGAACGTGCCGCCTGCGGCGTCCTTGAACCGGAGCGCTCCGAGCCGCGTTTCGTCGTCGACCAGAGTCAGAACGTCGATCGCCTGCAGCGTTCTCGGCTGGCGCCCCTCGGCTTGTGCCCTCCGCCGTTCGTTGCGCCGCAGGAGCATCTGTCCCCAGCGGTCGGGCGCGGGGTCGGTGAAGGCGTTGAACAGGGGCCGGTCGGTGTGGAACGGCCCGGGCGCCGGCGGGAGAACCGGATCGATGCCGAAGGCGTCCCGGCGCGACAACCACGACCGATCGTACTCGAAGGAGGCCGTCTGCCGGGCCCCGCGCGCCCGCGCCCAGAGCGTTCCGACGGGAACGGTTTCACCGTCCAGCTCGATGAAGACCAGGATCTCACGTTCCATGTCCGGCACCCGACGATGTTGGCCGTACCGCACGGATACGCCGCGGCAGCCGTTCTTCTTCCAGGCTTAGCCCGACCGGGTCCCGGGCGGCGTCTATCACGTCACCGAGCCGGTCCGCCATCCCCAGCACGAAGAGCACCGAGGCGTAGATGCCCATCGACACGCCGGGATCACCCTTCTCCACCCTCACGAGCGTGGAGCGGCTGATGAAGGCGCGTTCGGCCATGAGGGCAACCGGTATCCGTCTTCGCCTTCGAGCCGCGGAGAGATCCATGCCTAGCTTTTTCAGGGCACGGCGCACACTCAACGGCAGCGCCTGCTGAGATCGCGAAGCTTTCATGGTTCCAAAAAACGTACTCTAACGATGATAATGATCAATATATGATACTTTATCGGCGCACGCGATCGGCGCACGCGATCGGCGCACGCGATCGGCGTCCTCCTGCCGGCAGCGGCGCAGCGCGCTACCGGGCGCCGGGGAGGAGGCGGCGCTATACGACCGCGTTCCAGCGTGAAGGCGCGATGCCGGCGCTGCTGCGGTCCAGATCGTCGGGCCGGTTGGGAACGTCGTAGTCGATGCGCCGCGTGTTGGGGTCACGGAAGAAGCGGCGCGCCGGCGGCGGCAGCATCGCGAGCTTGTCCTGGTGCCACGGGTCGACCTCCGTCACCGGTCCGGCCCAGGCCGGACGGTAGGCGATCGCCAGCATCCGCCGGTCGGAAGCCGAGAAGTTGGGGAAGTTGCCGTGGAACACCTTCTGGTTGATGACCACGGCGGAGCCTGCCGCACAGGTCACCATCATCTCCTCCTCGTGGCGCAGGAAGCGGTTGTACGGGTTGGCGTCGATGTGCACGGACAGATGCGAGCGCGGCACCACCTTGAACGGCGAGCACTCCGGGGTCAGGTCGTCCAGGTAGTAGAGCACCCGCATCAGCACCGGCGAGCTGGCCAGGCTGCCGAAGATGCGCGAGCCATACGGCTGGGCGTCGGTGTGGATGGCGATGCCGGGGTGGCCGGGCTCGCAGAGCTGGTAGCCGATGGAGGTGAACAGCACCTCGTCCCCGAACAGGCGCTCCAGGAACGCGATCGCGGACGGCAGTGCGATCGTCTCCAGCGTCTGCGGTAGGTCGTGGCCGAGCAGATCGTCCGTCGCTTTCTTGTGCGGCGAGTAGTCGGTGGCGGTGAGCGGCAATGCCGCCAGCTCCGCGCCGATGGCGCTCATCTGCTCCGGCTGAAGGAGATCGGGCAGGACCAGATACCCCTCGAGCTCCAAGTATCGGATGCGCTCGCCGGTGGTCAGCGCGCTCCAGTCGACGCCGGGGCGACGGGCGCCGGCGATCTCGCTGCGCTCGTTGGTGTTGCGTGTATCCATGGTGCCAGCCCTCCTGAGCGGCTCAATCGTCCACGACCGATCCGTCCTCGTGCAACCGGGTCACGAACGGGCGTGGGCGTGGGGGAATCCGCTCGGCGCCGGGCGCCAGCTCGATGCCGATGCCGGGTCCCTCGGGGACCAGCAGGTAGCCGTCGCGCACGGTGAGCGGCTGTGTGACGATGTCACGTTTAGGAGACTCTTCCTCGCTGGTCGGCAGCTCCTGGATAGCGAAGTTGGGGATCGAGGCGGCCAGTTGCACGCATGCGGCGGTGCTGACCGGGCTCAACGGATTGTGCGGCACCACCTGGACGTGGAACGCCTCGGCCAGCGCGGCGATCTTCCTGGCGTGGCTGATGCCGCCGACCATGCAGACGTCCACCCGCGCGAACTGCACCGCACCGCGCCGCAGCAGGGCCTGGAACTCCCAGATGCTGTGCAGCCGCTCGCCGGTGGCGATCGGGATGTTCACGCGGCGTGCCACCTCGACCATCTCGTCGAGATTGTCCGGCGTGACCGGATCCTCGTAGAACAGCGGGTGGAAGCCTTCGATCGCGTCGGCGAACACCACCGCCTCCGCGGGTGTGAGCCGCCGATGGATCTCCACGCACAGGTCGACCTCGTTGCCCACCGCTTCTCGGCAGCGCGCCACGGTGTCGATGGCGTCCGCCATCTTGGCGGCGTGCGTCCCCGGCGCGTACGGCTTCTCGCGCGGCTCGTCGTAGAAGGGCGACAGGTGCCCGACGGCGGTGAAGCCGCGCTCCTTGGCGTCGATGCAGGCGCGTACCAGCTCCTCCTTCGTCTCGCCGAAGACGTGGTAGTAGACCCGCGTCCGGTCCCGGCAGCGTCCGCCGAGGAGCTGGTGCACCGGCACGCCGAAGTGCTTGCCGGCGATATCCCACAGGGCGATGTCGATGGCGCTCAAGGCGCCCATGATCGCTGCGCCTCGGAAGTGCATGGATCGATACAGGTACTGCCAGTGGTGCTCGATCCGCAGCGGGTCCTGGCCGACCAGGTACTCCCGCCAGCGATCGATGACCGCGCCGGACGCCTCCAGGTAGCCCCAGGTGCCCGATTCGCCCAATCCGGTGATCCCTGCGTCGGTGTCCACGAGTGCATACAGGTAGCGGTCGATGTGCAGCACGCGGACCGCGGTGATCTTCATCGCCACTCACTGTAACCTAATCGCGGATCCCTTCCGCGCAGCCCGCCCACGCCGAACGCGGACGCGACGCCGATGAGCACGCCCGCCGGCGATATGACGGTGCCGCTCAGATCGGCCCTCGTCACGCCGCGGAAAATCGGCACCACCGCGGCTCCGACACCGCCGACGATGAGCGCCTCCAGAAAGAACACCGCGAACACCTGCGCCACGCTGGCACCCACCGCTTTGAGGATGCCGACCGAGCGCTGCCTGCGCACCGCCCGGCTGTAGAAGAGGTTCGTCATGTTGACCGCGGCGATCAGCAGCGCCGACAGCGCCAGGAACAGGATAATCCGCACCAGGCGCCGGTACCGGTCCGTCGTCGATTGTGCCTCGGCCCGCGGTATGCTGATCGATACGGCACCTTCCCCGTAGGTGGTTGCGAAGTGGATGGCCAGTTGCGCGCGCGCTTCGTCCAGGTGCGCGGGGTCGGCGACTGTGAATCGCAAGCTGGTATCCATAGCCGCCTTGAAGGCGAAGCCCTCGATTCGGTCCGCGGCCTGCGGCGCGGGAGTGAACGCCTGCTCGTCCACCTCCGTGCCGGTTGGCGCGAGGACGCCGACGATGCGATACAGGCGATTGAGCGACAGCACCTGTCGGTCGACGGACACCCCGTCTTCGAACAGGGTCTCGCCGAGCCGGGAGCCCAGGACCAGGATCGGTTCTCCCCGCCCCATGTCTGCTTCGGTGAACAGGCTGCCAGCTAGGGCGGTGAGGCCCCGCGAGGCGAAGAACTCCGAGGTGACCTCCAACCCGTGCAGAAACTCCACCTGGGGCTTTGGGCCGTCAGGGGCCGCCACCAGCGGTTGGGCGAAGCCGGCCAACTCCTTGGAGGAGATGAGCTTGGTCTCCGCTTCGCCGGACCCATCCGGCAACACGGGCGTCGTCCCTGGTGTCGCAACCGTTCCCGTGGTGCCGGATGGCAAGGTACGAGGCGCCGATCCGGGTTCCGCCGCATCGCTTTGGCGAGTGGTTGCCGACGGTGCTGGGATGACGAATACCTGCACCGAACTTGCGGGGCCGTCCGCGGACGGCGACAGCCCCTTGGGGAACGGAAGCTCGCCGAGCAGGAACCCGGTCGGGTTCGCCAGATAGGCGTACTGGACGGCCTCGGTCGCCGAGCGCGCACTCTCCAGATCTTCGACGGTCAGCCTGACGTCGGTCGCGGTTCGCACCCGTGCCGGCAGCTCCATGGTCGAGGTCTGTGCGCGCGTGGAGACGACGATCTCGCGGTAGCGGGGCGACGCAGCAGCGCCTCCGACTGCGCCCGCGTGGTGCCGGCCAGCGTGATGCCGGCTGCAGTGGCTCCGACCGCGAGGGCCACGCCGAGCGTCAACAGCAGCGACTCGGCCGGACGGCCGAGCAGCGCGCGCACGCTCATGCGCAGATCCTCGCGGAAGATCACTTGATCTGCTCGGCGTCCGCGATGATCACCGTCGCGTCCGCTCCCTTCCCTTTCGGCAGATCCTCATCCTTGAGCAACTCCTTCAGCCGGCCCTTGGCTTGGCGGATGACCCGCGTCTGCTCCGCGATCTTCCCGAAGAGGTCCTTTCTGGCCTTGACCCCTTCGCCGATGAGGAACGCCGCCGCTTCCGAGCGGCTGCGGGTCAGACCACACTCGACCAGATCGTCCAGTCTGTCGAGGCTGTCCTGGCTGACCCTGACCATGACGACGTTCGTCCGCTTGCCCCGAACCGATTCGACCGTGTCCCCCAATTCCTCGAACATCGCGGCGAGCGTGCTCTTGTGAACGCCCGTGACCCCTGCTTCCTCGAGCTGTTCCGCGATCCGATCCAACTCGACCTTGAAGACGCGTGTTCGTTTCCCGTTCGGCTGCTCCTGAGATGCTGAATCGGCGTTACGCTGTGCCATGAGCCTACCCTTACTTCAACGATGCGTTACGTGTAATCAATACTACTGCGATTGCAGCCCGTCAAGCGTCAGAATCTGTCCGCTAGTCGCGGATCCCTTCGGCGATCGGTGTCGCCAGGGCGGAGAACACCGGCAGCGTCCCCAGCACCCCGCCGATGACGAGCGACGCCGCGACGCCCCTGACGACCGCAGCCGGCGTGATCACCTGGCCGGTCAACTCCACCTCTGTCACGTCCTGGAAGATCGGCATCACCAGATCGGTGAGCGGCGCCGACAGGAACAGGCTCAGCGCGACGCCCAGCGCGGACGACGCGCCCATCATGATCAGCGATCGGGCGACGAATTCGCGTACGATCACCGCTTTCGCGGCCCCGAAGGCCCGGGACAGCGCGATCTGGCGCGAACGACTCAGCACCTCCACGACCATGACGCTGAGCAGCCCCACGCCCCCGGTCGCCAACAGCAGGACAGCGAGCAGATTCACCACGAGCGAGAACGTCCGCACGGTCGACCGCATGTGCTCCAGCACACCGCTCGGTTGAAACGGCTCGCCTTCCCATACCTCCACGCCGAGCTCGTCACCGAACGGTCCGGCAATCGCGGCACGTACCCGGCTCTCGACGGTCGCCAACCGGCCGGCCGTCACGCGCACGACAAACTGAAGACTGGAGTAGGCGATGCCGCTTCTCACTCCTTGCGGCCCGATCAGCATGTCGGCTATGCCGTAGGCGCGTCGCCGCAACTCGTCCGGGTCCGCGAACACGCCGCGCACCGTGTACAGCTGCGAGAGTTCTTCGCGAATGAACGCTTCAGACTCCGGGACATCGCCGCGGATCTCGATGCGAGGTGCGGCCGTCTGCAGCGGCTGACCCAACGCTGCGACCGGGGACCCGAACAGGACCTCGGCCAGCGACGCGCTGAGGAGAGCGTCACGACTTCCGGCAGTGAAGCGCCTGCCCGCAACCACGTCGAGATCCATGATGTCCAGGTACTCCTCCGAAACGTTGAGCACACTTCGGATCTCGTAGGTGGCCGTTCCAGCCACGAAGGACGTCGGGTAGACGAAATCAACACGGCTCGCCGTCGCGACCTCGACGACGTCGTGCACCAGCGTATCGATGATCTTCGGTATGTCGTGAGCGGGGATGCCGTCGCGATGTCCGTCGGTTTCGGGGCTGCTGACCTGGACCATGACCACGAGTCCTGCGCCTTCGAGCCGTTCTGCGATCACGCGGGCGAACGCGGTGCTGATCGACAGCGCAAAGATGAGGACCGCCACGCCCAGCCCGACCGTCGCCAGCATCACCGACGTCTTGACCGGCGACCGCCCCAGGCTGCTCAGCGCCGACCGCAGCGTCCGCATCGACCGGTTCCGGGCCGCCCTACTCGTAGCGGATGGCGACTGCCGCCGGCGGTCGGGCCGCCGCCACGGCCGGCACCACGCTGCAGGCGGCGACGATGATCCAGGATGCAGCCACGCCAGCCGCGATCAGGCCCACATCGAGCCCCCCCAGTCCGAATCCCCGCGCCAACAGGCGATCCACGAGCACCGCAAGCCCTACGCCGGCCGCGCTGCCGACCGCTCCCACCACCAGCGCATCAAAGAGGAACACGACGAACACCCGCGTGCCGGCAGCCCCCATTGCCTTGAGGATGCCGGCCGAGCGCCGCCTGCGCAGCGCGCGGCTGGAGAAGATGCTGGACATGTTCAGCGTGGCGATCAGCAGTGCCGACAGCGCCAGGAACAGGATCACCCGCGCCAGGCGCCGGTAGCGATCCGCCAGCGCGCGTGCCTCCGTGCGTGGATCGGTGATGTTGAGGACACCCTCTCCATAGGTGGCATCGAAGTACCGGGCCACCTGCGCGCGCGCCTCGCCCACCAGCGCGCGATCGGCCACCGTGAATCGCAGGCTGTTCCGGTCGGGCCCGAACCTGACTATCCCAGTCGTGAAATGCGTCCCTTCGTAGGACAGTCGATAATTCTCCCGCAGGAAGCCCGCCGGAACGAACGCCTGTTCATCTGCGTGCGTGCGGCTGCGCTCCAGCACACCGATGATGAGAAAGCGGCGGAAATCAGCCGCCAGCTCGCGGCCGAGCGCCTGACCATCGCCGAACAGCGTTGCGGCAAGCTCCGAGCCGACCACCATGACCGGCTCGCCTCGCTCCAGGTCGGCCGCGGTGAACAGGCTGCCGTCCGCGGCCGCCAGCTCTCGGGCGGCGAAGTACTCGGGCGTCACCTTTACCACGGAGATGTCTTCGAGCCGCGGCGGCGGGTCGCCGATCGCATCGAGATAGTAAGACGCATCTTCGGCCATGTAGGCGTACTGCACCGCCTCGGTCACCGAGCGAGCTCGATCCAGGTCCTCGAAGCTCAGCTCGACATCGGGGCGGGCAAGACGCGCCGGCGCCGCTACCGTCGTGCTCCCCATCGTCGTGGTGACGACGATCTCGCGATGGTGGAGCGATGCGAGCAGCCGTTCGGAGATCGTCGCCGCCCCGGCTGCCAGCGTGATCCCGGTTACCGTCGCCGCCACCGCGAACGCCACGGCCACCGCGAGCAGCAGCGACTCGGCCGGACGGCCGAGCAGCACACGGATGCTCAGGCGCAGGTCCTCCCCGTAGATCACGGCGACGACCTGCTCATGGATCGGTTGGGGTTGCCCTCGATCCGCCCCGCGCTCGGTACAAATCGACATAGGCGCGAGCGGATTCCTCGGACAGTCGAAAGGAACGCGCAGGCCAATACCCGAACGCATCGTGAATCCGCAGGTTGGCATGCAGCAGGCACTCGACGGGTTCGCCGATCATCGGGAACGCCGCATTGTCGCGCCTCGATTCCCGGCTCGTGCCGAGAAGGTTGTCGTACTTGTGGGGACTCACCAGATAGCTGCCACCGGTACCGTTTACGTGGAGGTAGAAGGCATGACTGGAGAGCGCCGCGGCGTTGGCCATCTGTTCCAGACCATCCACGCTGCACCGTGGTTTGCCTCCGTTGGCCGGATGGAGAATCAAGCGGGCTCCGAACATGACCGGAAGCGTCCAGGTATCGGGATAACGTGCGTCATGACACACGTTGAGGCTGATGGGCACGCCGTGAACTTCGAACTCGTTCAGGCTCTGACCATGCCAGAAATCGACCTCACAGGAGTGAACCTTGGGGCAGTCGGTGAGAATCGCGCCGTCGGGGTCGTAGACGCGCGATACGTTATACCGAACCACGCGGTCGAGATGCTTTGGATCCCTGTGCCAAACGGGCAGCCCCACCACGAGAAACGGGGCGTCGGGAAGCTCGGCAAGAAACTTCCGCAGCTTGTCCTCCGCCTCCCTGACGGGTTCGGGATTCTGCGTCACCTCGTGCTCGGCAAACAGGCCGGTCAGGCTTGTCTCAGGAGTCAATAGAAGCTGGATCCCCAGCTCGGACGCCCGCCGCGCCCCTCGACATATGGCCTCGAGGTTCTTCTCGATGGAAGGCTCGTTGAGCACCTGGTATCCGCCGACGTGGAGGTACTCCGGTACGGCGGGCTGCTTTCCGTACAGCGCGAAGCGGCGCGCCAGGATCGCCTGGTTGCGAACCGCCAAGCGCACCCCCATTTCGGGAAGCACGTCCTGATTCGGTTCGTGAATCATTCTCCGTCCGTCCCAGAACAGCTCCAGGTCGGACATGCTGATCAGATGCCCGCCGCCGTCGGTCTTGCGCAACCGCAGCACATGGTCCCGATCCGGGTCGATGTCTATCTTGACGGCGGCGACCGGCTGACGAAGGCGCCAGTCGCTCGTCCAGAGGGCGAGCGTCGACGCAGCGAAGTCCACTACGGCGAGCGCGCGTTCCGCCCCTCCGCTGTAGCCGAACTCAAGCTCGCCGCGCGCATCGCCTGCCGGCCTGAACGTGAGCTCGATAGCGTCACCGTTCCAGGTGTGGACATCCTCAGCCCCCATCGAAACGGCCTCCTGGCTCGTGGAACGCAGGCGCGCTCCGCCGGGCACGCACTCGACTCCGTCAGCCGCAACGGGCCAGACCCATCCGGGGCAACTCCTGCCGTCGAACGCCATCTCCTGACGGATGTCCATGCTCGGACTCTATATCATCATGCCGGTGATCGGCCCACAGCAGCAGACGAGGCGTGATCCAGAACATCCCGGAGAGGTACGAGCCTATCTCTCGCGGTTGTACGGTGAGGAGCGACGCGGATATGCATGCCGCGCAGAGAATGCCGCGGAATTCCGAACATGGCAGCGGACGGCGAGACCCAAGCTCGTAGAGCTACTCGGCCTCGAGCGCATCGCTGAGTCGGCCGGGCAAGGTGGCGCCTCGGTGGTACTGGACCCGAACGCAGAACAGCTCGACGGATACACCAGGGGAACGGGACGCATACAGACCGAGCCGGACGTGTGGGTGAGATTCTGGATCCTGAAACCGGACGGTCCGGGACCGTTTCCCCTGGCCCTTACCCCGCACGGCCATGAGAACGGCGACGAGTACGCCGGCGTCTGGGACACGGTTCAGACCAGGGAGAAGATCGAGCGTACGGATCAGGATGTCGCCGTGCAGGCCGCGAAGCGGGGATTCCTGGCGATAGCGCCCGCGACGCGTGGCATGGGGACCAACCCATCGAGCTATCGAATACGGGACATTGCCGGCAAGGTCGGTCGCGACTGCCGGTGCCACGCATGGCAGGTCGCCCTTGCCGGGCGAACGATGATCGGCGAGCGGGTGTGGGACCTGATGCGCCTGATCGACTGGGCTCTGGCGTTGCCCGAGGTGGCTGACGGCAGCGTGCTCATGCTCGGCAATTCCGGCGGCAGCATGGCAACGCTGCATGCCGTGGCCTGTGATGAGCGCATCGGCGTTGCCGTGCCCTGCTGCGCGTTCAACAACTACATAAGCCCACGCGGTACCATGCGGCACTGCCCCTGCAACGCGGTCCCGGGGATGCTCACCTTTGGCGAGTATTGGGACGTTGCGGGACTGATCGCCCCGCGGTCGCTTCTGACCGTAAACGGCCTACGCCGTGTCCCGGCTTCGCGCCATCTACGGGACTGCCGGGTGTGGCGACCGCTACGAGCACAGGTACGGACCGGAGGGTCACCGGTTCTATAGCTCCATCCGTCGAAGACCCAGCGGTCCAGGAAGTCGTTGCGGAACCGGCCCCCTGGGTCGAGCGCTCCCGCGGCGTCGCGGAAGCGCTGCATGGACGCTCCGTAGACCTGCTCCAGGTACTCCCGCGGATACGTGAACAGCTTGCCCCAGTGCGGCCGTGCGCCGTGCGGCGCGAGCGCCTCTTCGGTCAGCAGCAGCACCGGCCTGATGTGTGTACCCAGGGCGGTGACCGTGGCGATCGCGGCGGGCGTGTGCTCCCACGGCACGAAGTACTCGGTCTGCAGCTCGTCGCCCGAGGCGGGAGTCCGATCGGGCCGGAAGTGGGGCAGCCGCAGGTGCCACGGCCCCACGGTGCGCTGCCCGGTGCAGGCATCCGCGGGCGATCGCATCCAGCGAGACGCGCTCATGGACGTGCTGGACCGTCGAGAACGCGGGCCGCAGCCGCAGCGTGAGCGCGGTCACGACCCCCAGTCCGCCCAGACTCCCGGCGGCCGCCGGGAAGCGCTCGTCGCCCTGCCCCAGCGTCACCAGCTCCCCGTCCGCGGTGAGCAGCTCGACCTCGTCGATCTGCTCGGCAAGGCAGCCGAGGCGCCGGCCACGCTGACGTGCGGCAACGAGGCCAGGTTGTCGAGCGCCCACCCGGCAGCATGCAGCCGCGGGCAGAGATCCCCGTAGGTCCAGCCGCCGCTCACCCGCGCCCGGCGGCCGGCGCTGTCGACGTCGAGTCCGCGAGGCATCTCGGCCAGGTCGATCAGCACTCCCTCGGTGTCGGCCACACGGTTGAACGAATGGGCGGATCCCACGGCCCGCACGCGGTCATGGCCGTCCAGCGCCTGCCGCAGCTCGTCCATGCTCCGCGGCCGATGCAGGCGCCGCGGCTGGAAGCGGACATTTCCGGCCCAATTGGCGATCATGGAGGCGAGCTCCGATGACCGCCGAAAACCCGTTCGAACTGTTCGACCGCTGGCTGGCCGACGCGCGCGCTGCCGGCGCGGTGCTGCCGCAGGCGATGGCGCTGGCGACCGCGGACGCCGACGGCATGCCGGACGCCCGCATGGTGATGCTGCGCCGAACCGGCCGCGACGGATTCGTGTTCTTCACCGATCGGGACAGCGCGAAAGGCGACCAGCTTCGCGCCAATCCGCGCGCCGTGCTGCTGGGCTACTGGCGGGAGCTGGGACGTCAGGTGCGCGTCAGCGGTCGGGTCGAGGAGACCTCGCCAACGGAGGACGACGAGGCGTTTCGCGAGCGGCCCCGCGACGCGCAGCTCGCCATCGCGGCATGGCGCCAGGGAACGCGAATCGACGCCCCGTGGGAGCTCCTCCATACCGTCGTCCTGGTAATCGAGCAACACTTCCGCGACAGCGACGTGCCGCGGCCGGCGCGGTGGGGAGGCTATCGCCTGCTCCCGGAGCGGTTCGTCTTCTGGCAGGAACGTCCGGACCGCATACATCGGCGGCAGGAGTACCGCCGTGCGGCGAACGGAGAGTGGCGGCGCAGCCTGCTCGCCCCCTGAGGCGCGGCCGACCCGATCCGACGCGAGTTTCCCGCTGCTCAGCACATCGTCCCTCTCACGCCTCACCCACTCCGATGACACGCGTCCATGGCATGCTGCCATGGAATGGCGGACCGGTTCATGGTCGTGGGCGCCGGCATCTTCGGCGTCACCGCGGCACTGGAACTGCGCGCCCGCGGCCACGCGGTCACCCTGCTCGACCCGGGACCGATCCCCGCGCCGCTTGCCGCCAGCACCGACATCAGCAAGGTCGTGCGCTTGGAGTACGGCCCCGACCGGGCCTACATGGCGCTCATGGAGGAGGCTCGCGCGGGCTGGCTGCGCTGGAACGAGCGCTGGGCAGCGGACGGCATCGGGGCGCTCTACCACGAGAGCGGCGTGCTGATGGTCACCCGCGACCTCATGGCGCCCGGCGGCTTCGAGCACGACAGCTACCGGATGCTCCTGGCCCGCGGCCACCGCCCCGAGCGCATGGACGCGGTCACGATCACGCGCCGCTACCCCGCCTGGAGTACCGGACGCTTCGTGGACGGCTTCTACCACGGCAAGGGTGGCTACGCGGAGAGCGGCAAAGTGGTCGCCGCGCTGGCGCGTCAGGCGCGTGCCGACGGGGTCGCGGTGTGCGAGGGATCCCGGATGACGGCGCTGATCGAGGAGGCCGGCCGCGTCCGCGGCGTGCGCACCGACCAGGGGCAGGCGCTCCTCGCCGACGCCGTGGTGCTGGCCACCGGCGTCTGGGCCGGAACGCTCTACCCACCGCTGTCCGGCGCCATTCGCGCGAGCGGCCACCCGGTGTTCCATCTGCGCCCCGCCGACCCCGCCCTCTTCCGGGCGGAGCGGTTTCCGACGTTCACCGCCGACGTGGCGCGCACCGGCTACTACGGCTTCCCGGTCAACGCGCAGGGGGTGGTCAAGGTCGCCTCCCACGCGCTGGGTCGACCGATCGATCCGGACGCGCCGCGCCACCTGGCAGCCGGCGCGGAGACACGCCTGCGCCATTTTCTCCGCGACACCTTTCCGGCCCTGGCAGACGCCCCCGTGGTGTACACTCGCCTGTGCCTGTACGCCGACACGCAGGACGAGGATTTCTGGATCGCACGCGATCCGGAGCGGGTCGGACTGACCATCGCCGGTGGCGGCAGCGGCCACGGATTCAAGTTCGCGCCGGTGCTGGGCGGTCTGATCGCCGACGCGGCCACCGGCGTGCACAACCCCGCGCTCGGCAGGTTCCGGTGGCGTCCCGAAGTCACCTTGGCGCATGGCACCGAGGCAGCCCGCTGCCACCACCCTGAAGTGGACGACTGAGCGGCCACCGGCGCCAGAAATCAGTTATTCATTTATACATAAAGATTTGATAAGGTAATTGTGTATCTCAAGATATATCCGGTAATATATCCGGGAATATGGAACCGGGCATAAAACCCACCAGTCAGCACCGTGCTGTGCGGCGTTACCGCGCGCGCATGAAAAGGGAAGGTTGGGTTCGTTGCGAGATCAGCGTCCGTCAGAACGACGTTCCGCTGCTCCGAACGGTCGCCGCGGTGCTCGCCGATCCGGCCCGCGACGCCATGGCGCGGGCGGTCATCCGCGAGTCGTTCGAGATGCCGTCGTCACTGCGCCTCAAGGGCCTCCTCGCCGCCGCACCGCTGGGCGAGATGGACGGTGAAGCGCTCCGGGCCGGCGGTCGCTGGGCCACCCGGTGATGTTCCTGATCGGACCGGACGTGATCGCCGAGCTGGCCATGGGGGACCGCTGTGACGCGGGCGTCGCGGCCTGGTACGCCGGCGTCGACGAGGCCGACCTGTACCTGAGCGTGGTGGTCACGGCAGAGGTCCGCAGGGTCATCGAGCTGGCGCGATTTCGCGACCGGCAACGGGCGGTCGCGCTGGAACGCTGGCTGCATGAAGTCGAGCGCGGGTTCGGCGATCGTGTGCTGCCGGTCGACGCGCGGGTCGCGGACGCATGGGGGAAGATCAACGCCATCGGCCCCATCCCCGCGGTCGACGGCCTGCTGGCCGCCACCGCCACGACCTACGACCTGACCCTGGTGGTGCGCGACGCCGAGCAGGTCGAGGGACTCGGCGCTGCGGTGTTCAGTCCGTTCGGGTCGTGACGGGCGCCGCCCCCCTGCGAGTGCACATTCCAGCGGCTCGGACTCACGGATGCCGCGCTACTGGAGGTCGTCTCCGATGCAAGACCGCTGGTCACCGTGGACTTCGATCTCTACCGTGCCGCTTCCAGGAAGGCCCCGAACGCCGCGCTGAACTTCAGGCATCTGACGGCCATGTGATCCGCCGTCAGTCAAGCACGCGCCGCCTGGTCTCGTGTGCTGGCCGGCGCGGGGCTTCATCGGGGGGGGATACCCCCTCGTCGCAGAAAAGCCCGTGACGGCGATCCTCGCGCGCCGATCTGTTGACCACGACACCGCCCTTCGTCCGTGGTACAACGGTGCCGGCGGCCTGCAGCAGGTTGATGCCTCGGTTCTCGCCCGTGGCCGGGTCGAGTTCGGCGAGTTTCTACAATGGAGCGCAATCATGCTCTTCCATGACGATCTTGCAGACTTCATCGCAAGCCAACGCAAGAACCTGCAGAATTGGGAAACGGCCAACATCCCTGAAGTGGGCGTCATCCGCGATGTTCTTGGGCCGAATGACGACCAGGACATGGCCACCAATCCCGGCCGCCATTCCGTCACGAGACAGGTTGACCGGCTCACCATTGACTGTCGCGGCATTGCCGGAGATCGTCACCGCGGCCTCACGAGACCCTCCACGGGCCGGGAAGCCCCGCTCTATAGGGAGACCGGCACTACCATCGTGAACCGGCGTCAGATCTTCGCCGTGTCTCCCTATGAGTGTGACCTCTTGAGCCAGCGGCTCAAGGTGCGGATCACCCCCGAGCTCCTTGGAGCGAACGTTGTCATCGCTCGAGACGACGGCGCCGACTATTGCATCTCGGACGTGCCGATCAACACCTACTTTGCCATAGCCCCTCCGGACGCCGTGGAACCACCACGCCTCCCCATCGCGACGCTGATTCAGTACCTGCAGCAAAAGGGCTGTAGTCGTACCGGACGTGCCATCGCCAAGGAACATGGAGATCCCTCGCTGACGAAACGGTTCGTAGCTCATGCGGAACATCGACGCGGAATTCTCTGCAGCGTGGAGTATCCTGTCGATTCCCCTGCCTTTCTCGAACGCGGCCAAAGGGTGTTCTTCAGATTTCCGATGGGTAGCTGTTATTGATGGATGCTCAGTCCAGGACGCGCCGCCCGGTTTCGTGCGTACGCACCCAGTCCCAGTCGATCTCCACTCCCAGGCCGGGGCCGGTCGGCACCGGCACGTGGCCTGTTGCGTCGATCGCATCGAGCGCGTCAGAGTAGTCGGCGTACAGCCCGCCGTTTCGGACGGACGGCACGCGCGGATGCACCAGCCCCAACTCGTAGTAGTTGGTGTTGCGGATCGCCGCCATGCACTGCCGCTGCGCGGGTCCGGGCCCATGGAACTCGATGTCGATGCCGAGCGCCTCGGCGGCGTGCGCGAGCTTCACCACCCCGGTGATACCGTCGTAGCCGATGTCGCCGCGCACGAAGTCGGTGGCGTCGGCCAGTACGAAGTCGATATGCGGCTCCAGGGTACGCACGTGCTCGGTCATCAACAGCGGCGTGCGGATGAGCTGGCGCAGCTTGCGGTGGGCGAACTGTGAGATGCCGCCGTCACGGAACGGATCCTCGTACCAGTAGTAGCGCGCGTCGTCGCAGGCATGGCCGACCTTGACCGCGTCGGCGAAGGTGCGCAACTCGCAGGCGGGATCGAGCATCAGGTCCATCTCGTCGCCGACCGCGTGGCGCACGGCCAGCACGTTGTTCACCTCGCGGCTCACCGGCCCCTGCCCCCAGCCGTGGATCTTGAACGCGGGGTAGCCCATCTCCCGGCACTGCACCGCGAAGTCCGCGAACGCCTCCGGGGTGTCCAGCCCGCCGTTCTCGTCGCCGTGGTAGGTCGAGGCATAGCAGGGCACCGACTTCTTCCACCCGCCCAGCAGCCGGTAGATCGGCTGGTCCAGCAGCCGTCCGGCCAAGTCCCAGAGGGCGACGTCCACCGCCGCCACGCCGATGCGGGCAGCCTGGCGCTGGGCACGCTTGATCTCATCGTAGATCAGCTCGCGCTCCAGAGCGTTGCGGCCCTTGAGGAACGACCACAGGCGAGGGATGACCGCGACATCCACCGCCCCTAGCCCGGCACAGGAGCCTGAGACCCCGGCGTCGGTATGGACCACCAGGATCGTGCCGCCCGCCTGCAGGCGCGCGCCCGGCACGTACACCTGATTGAACGTGTGGTAATCGGTGCCCAATTCGCGTAGTTCGTAGGCGAAGTCGATCAGCTCGAGCGACGTGATGATGGGATCGGTCATGCCCGCTACCCCGCGTACTCGAACGCCGGCACGCCGCGGACGCCCGGAGCCGCCCGGAGCAGCGATCCGGCCAGCGGCTGCTCGGCCAGCTCGGCGGCGGTCAACCGGTACGAAGCGGAGGTGATGTAGAGCTGATCCAGTTCCGGCCCTCCGAACGCGCAGGAGGTCACGCACTTCACCGGCAGCTCGATGGTGGCCAGATGCTCGCCGGTCTCCGGATTGTAGCGCTTCACCGCGCCGCCGCCGAAGATGGCGATCCACACCATGCCCTCCGCGTCCAGGGTCATGCCGTCGAAGTGGCCTTCACCGTCGTGGCGGACCGTCACGCGCTCGTTGGCGATCGCGCCGCTATCCAGGTTGTAGTCGAAGGCGCGCACGTCGTTCTTGACCGTGTCGATGTAGTACATGGTACGCGCGTCGTCGCTCCAGACGATGCCGTTGGAGATGCTGATGCGGCCGAGTTTCCAGGTGACCGTGCCGTCGGTTTCCAGACAGTACAGCGCACCCTGCTCCGGTTCGCGCATGCCGTCGAAGGCCATGGTGCCGGCCCAAAGGCGGCCCGCCGGATCGCACTTGCCGTCGTTGAAGCGGTTGCCGGGGATGTCGGCCTCCGGGTCGGCGATCGGCGTCATCCGTTCGGTCTCCAAATCGAGGACGGCGAAGCCGTTGTGCAGGGCGACCACGACACCGCCGGCCGTCCGTGGTACAACCGTGCCGACGGCCTGCAGCAGGTTGATTTCGCGATTCTCGCCTGTAGCCGGGTCGTGGATGAACAGCAGATGACCCAGGATATCGACCCACAGCAGATGCCGGCGGCGCGAGTCCCAGATGGCTCCCTCCCCCACGAGGCAACGCCGATCGACGATCACTTCGACTTCACTCATGCACGTGCCCTCATAGCACGGGCGGTTATAGCACGGGTGCCGCGGTGAGCGCCGCAGCGGCGCGCGAAGCGCTGATCGTGCACGGCGGCTGGGACGGTCACGAGCCACGGAAGGTGAGCGAGGTGTTCCGGCAGGTGCTTGCGCACGAAGGCTTCGCCGTCACCGTCTCCGACCGCCTGGAGTCACTGGAGGACCCGGCGCTGCTCGGCCGGATCGACCTGCTGGTGCCGATCTGGACCATGGGCGAAATCGCCTCCGAGCAGGTGCAAGCGGTCTCCACGGCGGTAGCCGGCGGCGTGGGCATGGCCGGTTGCCACGGCGGCATGTGCGACGCGTTTCGGAACTCGACCCTCTGGCAGTTCGTCACCGGCGGCAACTGGGTAGCCCACCCCGGCGGCGACGGCACCGAGTACACGGTCAACATCCGCGTCTCGTCCAGCGGCATCACCGACGGCATCGAGGACTTCGCCGTGAGATCCGAGCAGTACTACCTGCACGTGGACCCGGCGGTGGAGGTGCTGGCCACCACGCGGTTCCCGGTGGCCGACGGCCCGCATGCGGCCAACGGCGCCGTGGACATGCCGGTGGTGTGGACCAAGCGCTGGGGCGCTGGCCGCGTCTTCTACAACTCGCTCGGCCACCACGCCGGCGTGATCGCCGCCCCCGCTCCGCTGGAGCTGATGCGGCGCGGCTTCCTGTGGGCAGCGGGCGACCGATAACGGCCTCTGGACACCGAATGGTGCATTTCGGACCGGACGTCGAACCGGTCCGCATCGGTCTGATCGGCTGCGGGAAGATCAGCGCCGCGTACCTCAGAGCCGCCCCGGACTACCCGGTGCTGGACATGATCGCGTGCGCGGACATCGACCATGCGGCCGCGGAGCGCGTCGGCGCCGAGTTCGGGCTGCAGGCGATGGGCGTCGACGCGCTGCTTGCGCGCGACGACATTGAGGCGATCCTCAACCTGACCGTGCCGGGCGCGCACGCGCCGGTGAACCTGGCAGCGCTGCAGGCCGGCAAGCACGTCTACTGCGAGAAGGCCTTTGCCGTCGACCCGGCAGCAGGGGCCGAGGTCCTGGCCGCCGCGCGCGAGCGCGGGCTGCGCGTCGGCAGCGCCCCCGACACGTTCCTGGGCGCCGGCCACCAGACGGTGCGCGCGCTGGTCGACGCCGAGCGCATTGGCCGCGTGGTGGCGGCGTCGGCGATCTGGATGGGCCACGGACACGAGTCATGGCACCCCAATCCCTCCTTCTTCTACGAGCCGGGCGGAGGCCCTCACTTCGACATGGGGCCCTACTACCTGACCGCGCTGGTGCACGCCCTGGGACCGGTGCGGGCGGTCACGGCCATGACCGGACGCGCGTTCGACTCGCGTACCGTGGGCTCGGGTCCGAACGCCGGGGCGGTCGTGCCGGTCCAGGTGAATACCCACCTGTCCGGCACGCTCGAGTTCGTGAGTGGCTGCATCGGCACCATCGCCATGAGCTTCGACGTGTGGAAGCACTCGCATCCGCTCATGGAGCTGTACGGCACCGCAGGCAGCATCTCCGCGCCCGACCCGAACGGCTTCGGCGGCCCGGTGCTGGTGGCCGACCCCGGCGGCGAATGGACCGAGGTTCCGCTGGCCGCCGGCCCCACCGACAACGCGCGCAGCATCGGTCTGGCGGACATGTGCATCGGGCTGCGCTCCGGGGCGCCGCATCGATGCAGCGGGGAACTGGCGCAGCATGGGCTTGAGGTGATGGCGGCGTTCGACCGTTCAGCCGCCGAGCGCGCCCAGATCTCGATCGACTCCCGGCCCGACCGCCCGGGGTGACAGGACGATCAATCCCGGTCGATTTCACAGACCATGGCGAGCAGCCCGGCCCAGATGGCCGAGGTACCCGCGGCCGACGCACACGCGGCACACCGTTGCGCGCTGCTGCGACGGCTTGGCGAAAAGCCGTCACGAGTAGCACATTCGTGCCCAACGTATGGACCATCACCGCCGCAACGACCACATTCGCAACGCCGCGATCATCGCCCACGTCGACCATGGCAAGACCACGCTCGTGGACGCGATGTTCCGCCACTGCGGCATGTTCCGCAAGGGGCAGATCGTCGCCGAACGCGTGATGGACCGCATGGACCTGGAGCGGGAGCGCGGTATCACGATTACCGCCAAGAACTGCGCCGTGCGGTGGCACGGCACCAAAATCAACATCATCGACACGCCGGGGCACGCCGACTTCGGCGGCGAGGTGGAGCGGGCGCTATCGATGGTGGACGGCGCCATCGTGCTGGTGGATGCGGCCGAAGGACCGCTGCCACAGACCCGCTTCGTGCTCGGCAAGGCGCTCAAGCTCGGCCTCCATCTGATTCTCGTCATCAACAAGATCGACCGGTCCGACGCGCGGCCGGCGGAGGTGGTGGACGAGGTCCTGGCACTGCTGATCGACCTCGACGCCCACGAGGACCAGCTCGATCTGCCGATCCTCTACGCCGCCGGCAGGAACGGCGTTGCCAAGACGACCGTCGATGGGCCGGAGCAGAACCTGGACGCGCTGCTCGATACCATCGTCCGCGAAGTCCCGGCGCCGGTTGCCGATCCCACGCAGCCGTTCCGCATGCTGGTCTCCGACCTGGGGTATGCCGACCATCTGGGGCGGCTTGCGGTGGGCAAGATCTACACGGGGAAGGTGGCGTCGCGCGATCAACTCACCCGAATCGGCGCCGACACGGAACAGTCGCTGCGCGTTACCCGCATCCAGGTTTACGAGGGCGTGTCGCTGGTGAGCGCCGAGTCGGCGGAGGCCGGCGACATCGGCGTGCTGTCGGGGATCGACGAGATCCACATCGGCGATACCGTCTGCACTGCTGACGCGCCCCTGCCGCTGCCGCGCATTGTGGTGGACGAGCCGACCGTATCGATGCGCTTTGCCAAGAACACCTCCCCGTTTACGGGCAAGGAAGGCAGCATCGTGCAGATGAGCAAGATTCGCGACCGCCTGCACCGCGAGACGTTGCAGAACGTCTCCATCGAGATGGAAGAGGTCGAGTACGACGACAGCGTACTGGTAAAGGGGCGCGGCGAGTTCCAGCTCGCCATCCTCATCGAGACGATGCGCCGCGAGGGGTTCGAGCTGTGCGTCGGCCGGCCGCAGGTGATCTTTCGCATGGAGAACGGCAACCGCCTGGAGCCAATCGAGCAGCTCACCGTCGACTGTGGCGACGGCTTCACCGGCATCGTTACCGAGAAACTGGTGCGCCGGAAGGGGCGCCTGCTGGGGATGTCGAATCACGCCACCGGGAGGGTGCAACTGCAGTTCCGCATCCCGACCCGTGGGCTGATCGGCTACCGCCCCGAGTTTCTCACCGACACACGCGGCACCGGCATCATGAACTCATACCTCGGCGGATACGAGCCGTACCAAGGCGACTTTACGCCACGGCCCACCGGCTCGCTGGTGTGCGATCGACCAGGAACGGCGGTGCCGTACGCGATCTTCAACCTGGAGCCGCGCGGCAGGATCTTCGTCCGCCCCGGCGATCCGGTCTACGAGGGAATGATCGTCGGCGAGCACAATCGCGGCAACGACCTGGATGTAAACATGTGCAAGATCAAGAAGCTGAGCAACATGCGCGCCGCCGGAAAGGACGACGCGGTAACGCTCACCCCCGTCACGCCCTTTGCCCTGGAGGCCGGGTTGCAATTCATTCGCGACGACGAGATGGTCGAGGCGACACCGATCTCGCTGCGCATGCGCAAGATCACGCTCAACGCGCAGCAGCGCCGGGTCGTGGCGAAGTATCCGGTGGCGAGCGCTGCAGCCACGCCAGCAGCCTGACGTGCCCAGGTCGCGATCGACTTCCGGCCGGACCACCCTGCCCCGCTCCCCCCGCCGCCAAACTGGGAAGTCCTGCTACGGCAGCACCAACGTCCGTGCTTCGCGGACGAAGAACTCCTTGCACTCCACCCAATCGAAGGGTTGGAGCATGCGAGGCATCGGTTCCGCTTCCGCGTCTTCGAAATAGGTCAGGCTGGTGACCACCTGGTACGGGTTGAGCCGCCCGGGTCCGTATTTGCGCGGCAGCAGGGCCAGGCATTCCTGCAGAACGGGACCGGTCTGAAGGATCGCGAAGAGGTCGACGAAGTCCTTGCGGCTGCCGCGATTGGTAACCGCCAGGAGCTTCATCAAGGCGATGTCCCGGCGATCGGCTACGCTGAAGAACGAATACGGCGCCGTGCGAAACAGGAACGGATCGCCGATCTGAAAGAACGACAGCCGGACGCCGCTCAACAGAACGCTGAGCGTGCGCTCACCGGATTGCAGCGTCTCGCACGGGCCGACTTCCGCCAGTTTCCTGAAGAGGGAAGCAGCGTTCATCCCGTGCGTACGGAAGAAATCGAAGTCGTCCGAGACTCTGTGACCGAGCTGCAGAGCCAACCCGGTCCCTCCCGCCAGAATCCAGCCGGAGAGCTCAGTGCCGCCGTGGATCGTCAGGGAGGCCAGGAGGTCGTGGCTGGCGTCCGGGAGCGTTTCCTGGTGCATCGGATACCTTCCAGCTTCAGAATTGCGCCCCAGAGTGCGCCAACCTTGGGGGATAGCGTTCTGAGGCCCGCGATCGTTTCCAGGAACCGGCGCTTCCCCATGACCGTTGCAAGCCCGCGCACATCGCGCAGATCACCGTAGTGAATGACCCGTGCGACTACCCACCCGGGGTACTCATCGAGGTCGGTGGAGACCAGCGGACGATCCCAGAACAACCTGCCGAGACGCTGCACGATGCGATCCCTGGAATCCGTCACCAGCGCTCCGTGCATCGCCCTGCGAGGATAGCACAGACACCGACATTTCTCGTGCAGACAACGATATCCGAGTCGACGGGGAGACTTCTCGCCGGCTCAGGATAGTCCCAGCTCGCGCAGGCGAGCGGAGTCACCCAGGTGGAAGCCGTCGGCGAGCAATCGGCGCTGCAGCTCGCGGCGATTCACTCGCTTCACCGTCGTGTTCGACTCGATCGCGAGCGCCGCCGCTACGCCGGCCGCCTGGCCGAGCACCATTACCAGCGGTCGGGCGCGCATGCCGGTCGGGTCGTGCCCGCGGCGGATGTAGGCGGCGCCGCGCCCGACCACCAGCAGATTGTCGACGCCCTGCGGCAACAGGCAACGGTACGGCACATCGCAGCCCTCCTGCGCGCCGGCGTGCGGCGGGCGCCCCTCGTGGACGTTCACGAACAGCACGTCGTCGAAGCGCGCGCCGCGCTCGTGATCCTCGACCGTGAGCGTGTACTCGCCGTCGATGCAAGGTCCCCCGCGCGCGCCCACCACGGGCGACAGGTGGAGCGCATAGCACCGCCCGCAGCCGGGCGCACTGCGTCGGAGCCGCTCGGCGCACTCCAACGCGAACCGCCGCATCAGCGTCTCCGCCTGCGTCACGTGGCTGCTGTCGCCGGAGTCGATCACTCCTTGCAGGGTGATCGCCACGCCCAACACGCCATCGAGCCGCCGGCCGACACCGGCACGCAGGGTCACCTCGCCTCCGCCTTCGATGTAGGCGCGCTGCTGCGGCGGCAGTCTGGCGCTGACTCCGGTCCGGTTGAACGCATCGCCGCCCGCGGACCAGTCGATCCCGTTGATCAGCAGGTAGATCCCCATGTTGTTGTGCAGCGCATCGCCCTCGTTGCTGCCGGGACGGACGATCTTCGAGTCGGCCCAAGAGGGGTTGGGTGCCACCTCGCGAATCATCGGGCATCCGGCACGCGCGGCGATCGCCGCGTCTCCGGTGGCGTCGATCACCACGCGCGCCCGTACCGCCTGCCGGCCGTTCTTGTTCTCCGTGAACAGACCCGCCACCCGCGGCTCACCGCCGTCGGCGGGCACCAAGCTGGGATCGGCGATGGTCGTGCCGAGCAGCAGGGAGACCCCGGCCTCGGCCATCATCTCGGCCGCGACCGCCGAGACCAGCAGCACGTCCTCGGCATAGTTGCTGCGCGCCGGTTCCGCATCCGCGCCGATCGGGTCCACGCGGCGGGCCGCTACCCGCTCCAGCAGCTCCTTGGGGATCCCGTGCAGGCCGCCGATCAGGGTGACGTCGGCTTCGCCGGCAAAGCTGCCGCCGACCACCATGCCGGGTCCCATGTTGCCCCCGGGAGCGCCCAGGCGATCGATCAGCATTGTCCGCAAGCCTGCGCGCCCGCAGCGCAGCGCCGCGAACATGCCGGAGATCCCCGATCCCGCGACGACCACGTCGACCTCGGCAGCCACCGGCACCCGGCGCTGCGGTTCGACCGCGAACCGCTGGCCGGTCGTCGTCCGAACGAAAGAGGCCATCACAATCATGATGACACGTCCGTCGATCGAGCGCTCGACGACGATGAACGCTCCGCATTCAGAGGCGCATGTTCCCGAATGCAAGCAATCCCACCAGAAAGGTATCCGCCGGCAGGGTATTTCGCACATCGCGCCAGTCCTTTGCGGCTTGGTCCGCCTGATCGATCAGGTCAAGAACGTCCCGGCGCGAGAATCGCTGAGCCGTATTGTAGTCCGCCTCATGGCGGGCCTGCTGAAGGTCCACGAATGCTTCCGCGACCTGCATGAGCTTCGGCGGGAGCGGCTGCCCGTTCAGTCCGGGGCTGAGCTTCGGCGAGACGCTGTCCGTCGCGAACTGCTGCGCCACCGTGTTCATGTTGCTGTGGGAAAATGCGCGCCGGAGGCAATTGCGGATGGGATGTCGCGGCGCGGCGATCATGCGATTCACGGCTTCGTCGACCAGCATGTGAAAGATCGCGTAGTATGCAGCAGAGACGCCCCGCCGGAGGCTTGCCTGCAAGGGCCGTCGTGGCTCTTTGGTGGCAAGATGGCGGGCTTGGCGCAAGAGATCGTGGTGAAGGCTCATAGCGGCTCACTCGGACTCCGATAGCCCGCTAAAACGAACGTACACCCAATGTGCCTCGCGGCGAACCAGATCGCGGACCGAAGCGCGCACGATGTCCCTTAACCGGGCGCGCGTCTCGGCGTCGACATCTTCGTGCGCGAGGGTAACCCACACCCATACGGCGGGTTCCTCGGTCACGTCAGGTCCCGCTTCGACACGCCACGAGCTAACTGGAGTAGGAAGATCCTGCAGATTACTGAGCTCCGACTCGATATCTGTCGTAATCATACTCATGCCTCAGCCTACCCAACATTTCCGACGCCGTCACTCGCTAGCCCCACCCCAAGAGCACGTCTGTGATGTTGACGGGGCACGGTCTCCGAAGTGGATCGCGCGTCACAGCGACGAGCGCACTCGAGCCAGTACCGCGTCTGGGCGGGCCGCGTCTTCTACAACTCGCTCGGCCACCACGCCGACGCTGTGCATCGGCCTGCGCACCGGCGCTCCGCACCGCTGAACCACCGGCGGTGTCTCGCACACGCGCTCCGCCAATTTCCATGTCGATTTCGAAGCAAAGTCGCTCATGACATTCTTGACGGTGACGTAGACATCAGGGACGATTGCGTGTCGGGGCGGGAGCACAGCCTCGTACAACTTGTAATCGATTCCGGACTGATTGGTGCTCTTGGTAACGGTCACGGCGTTCGAATCTTCTAAATCGCGCAGAGCGTCGTCAAATTCTTCAGCCCGCGGACGATTCCGGGACTTGCGATACGTGAAGCCGGTCAACGACTGTCCCGTGCGCTGGACCCACTCGCGATCGACGAGATACACCAAGAACCCTAGCTGAGTCTTGACGAGCTTTTCGCAATGCAGGATATGCAGAATCAGGTCTGTCGCATGCATTGCGGCCTCCATTTAGCAGTCTCGAATTGGATGCTACTCGACAGGCGCGTCAAGCACCAACGCATCCCGTCGTTACGGTGGCTTGAGGACATGACTACCTCACAACGACGAGCGCACGTCGTCGAGCCAGCCCCGCGCCCTGGTCGCCCCCTCGGTGAGGATCCCGAAGTCCCCGGTGGCCAGCACGAACAGGAAGCCGTCCCGCAGGTGCTGTTCGGCCTCCTCGCCGCCGGCGGCGATGCCGGGGAAGCGCCCGAGCTCCAGGCAGATGTCGCGGACCTGAAGCTGCATGCGCGCCTGCGCTGCCTTGTCCACCCCCGGACCGAGGGACTTACCCAGGTCGCTGGGTCCGATCATGCAACCGTCGACGCCCTCGACGCTCAGAATCTCGTGTGCCGATGCCACTGCCTCTTTCGTCTCGATCTGCACCATCAGGCAGATCTCGTCATTCGCGGCGTCGCCGTAATCCTCACCGTAGCTCAGGTAACCGGTCGGCGCTCCACTGGAGCGCCTGCCCCGCGGCGGATAGCGCACCGCCTGAGCGGCAGCTTCGGCCTCCTCCGGCGAGTTGACCATCGGCACGATCACGCTGAGCGCCCCCCGATCGAGCACGCGGCCGATGGCGGCATAGTCGTTGCCTTGGACGCGTACCGATGGCGTCGCCGCGCCCAGGCAGATGTGGTGGAACGCCTGCAGAGCCGCGTCGTCGGTCCACATGCCGTGCTGCATGTCCACCTGGACGAAGTCGAACCCGGCCAGGGAGAACATCTCCCCGACCACCGGACAGCCCAGCGCCAGTTCCGCGCCGACCACCGCCTCTCCGGCGTGCATCTTCCGTTTCATCGTGTTCGCTTTCATGGGATTTGTGCCTCATTTGGTAAGTAGGTGCTGTACAGGATACACGTGGGCTGCCGGCTCGCTTCTACCCCCCGCCTTGCCTTCGACCGCACCCCGCATCAGGGTGCGCCATCAGAGTGAAAACGGGGAGCGCAGGACCGGCCTGGATCGAGCCGGGTGCTCTGACGAGCGCTGACGGCGGCCATGGCTGAAAGCGTGGCCGACCGCCGCGAGATGCGGATCGGCGTGGCCGCCATGCTGGCTGCGACCGCGGTGTGGATGGTAATCCCCATCCTGGTGAAGATCGCGCTCCGCTCCTTCGATCCTATCGTGATCTCCGCGGTGCGGCTGCCGATGGCGACGGTGCTGCTCGCCGCGCTGCATCGGGCGCGGGGCGGGCGGCTGCGCGAGCTGAAGCCCGCCTCCGGGTGGCACCTGATAGGCGGCGTCGCACTGGGCGTGAACTATCAGCTTTACGCGCTGGGGATGAGCCTGACCACCGCCGGCGCGGGTACGGTGCTCATCCAGGTGCAGATCGTCACGCTGGTGCTGCTGGCGCGTTGGGTCCTCCGGGAGCGTGTGTCCCCGATCAAGGTGGCCGCGATCGCCGGCGTCATCGCCGGCGGCGGGCTCATACTGGCGGCGCCGGGTGCGGTGGATGCGCTGACGGCGTCGGCGTACCGCTCAGGCAATCTCGTGATGATCGCTTCAGGGATCGGCTTCGGCGTCTACGGACTGGCCAGTCGCGCGCTGGCCGGAGGTCAGGGGCCGGGACGCGGCACCGCGTTGCAGATCGCGGTGCCGCTCCTTGGCATCGCATCCGTGGTCAACCTGCTCTTCCTGCCGTTCGCCCGGTGGCCCCAATCCGTATCGGCCGATGCGGTCGTCGCCCTGTTGGCCTTGGGAGTCGTCGGCACCGCGGTCAACTACGCGCTGCTGGCGGTTGCCTTTCGCCGTCTGTCCGCGGCGACGGCCGGAACCATCACCGCCCTGACTCCCTCTGGCGTGATCGTGCTGGCCGCGGTCACCCTGGGCGAGCCGGTACCGCTTTCGATCGTGGCCGCGGCCGCCATCGTCACCGCCGGGCTGTTCGCCCTCATGTGGGATGAGCGTGGCCCGACCGCACGGATGCGAAAGCGCATCCCGCCATGATCTGAGGGCGACTCAGGCGGTGCCGCCCTCGTAGCGCAACAGGCCGCGCCTGAAGACCAGCACGGACAGCAGCGCGGTGCCCGCAACCCCGGCGCCGAACCCCAGCAGGTGCCAGCCGAGCCCGCCCCAGAGCACCGACGCCGGCAGCGCCGCGCTCACCAGCGCCGGCAGCAACACGGTCGCCACGACCCGTACCGCTGGAGGAAGGACCGTCGGGGGGTAGCGGGAGAGGTTCAGCACCTCCAGATAGGGCTCCTGCAAGCCGTCCACTTTCTCGAGCCAGAACGCCAGACAGATCACCAGAAACCAGAGGCTGTAGTTGCCGATTCCCGCCAGGACCAGAATGACCAGATAGCCGGCAACGCCCGCCGGTGAAGGCCACCCCTCCCCGGCCCCGGCTCCGGCGACCACTCCGGCGGCCACCAGGAACACCCCAAGCAGAACGGTCAGCGCGTTCATCACGATCAGCCGGCGACACGAGACCAGGAACCGCGTGTTCACCGGCGTGATCAGATCGTAGTCCAGATCGCCGTTCCGGATGCGATCCTGGAGACTCGGCAGGTTGCGCATGAACAGCCCGTGCACGATCCCCCGAATGATCTCGAAGGTGCCGGCGAGGGCGAGGATGTTGGCGTAGGTCCACCCCCGAATGCCGTCCGTCTGGCTGTAGATCAGGCTGTAGAATGAAATGGACAGGATGAGGCTGGCGATGCCCTCTCCGGCGCGCGCCAGGAAGGCGCCGCGATACGCCGTGTCGGCTCGGACGCTCGCCTTGAGCACCGCCCCGAAGACGCCCATGGCGCTAAGCGGCGACATTCGTATACCTGCGCAGGCCCGACCGGGTGAGCGTCCACGCGACGACCAGCAGCACTACCCCCCACAGCAATTGGCCCAGGAGGACCGGATGCGCAGGGGTGCTCCCCGCCAGCAGCGTCGCGGGAGCGAAGATCAGGTAGTAGAATGGCGTCAGCGCCAGGACCGACTCCACCTCTGCCCCGAGCAGATGGAGCGGGATCAGACGGCCAGACAGCACACTCGTCGCCAACTGTACAGTGAAGTAGACGCCCGCGACATCGTCGATCCAGAACGACAGTGCCGACACCGCTACGGAGAGCAGGAACCTGACCACGAAGGCGCCACAGAGGGCCAGGATCGCGTAGCCCAAGTGCTCCGGGCTCACCCATGCGCCGGCGACGAGCAGCGCCGCGATGAGCAGCACCAGACCGGGAGCCTTGGCGATGAGCTGCCCGGCACGCATGCCGACGGCGGTCCCGAACCAGACGATCCCCAGCGGAGCGCCCACCAGCGCTTCCAGCTCAACCTGACCGCCCCGGATGCGTCCCGCCAGCCGCCACTGAAAGTTGTCCGAATCCGTGACCTGATCCACCAGCGTGACGGCGAGGAAGTACGCCAGCAGGGCCAGGCGCTCGGAGCCGCTGCGCGCCCCGTGGATCGACCACCACACGAAGGTGAGCATCAGGCTCGGCAGAAGCGACATACCGAAGCCGATCAGATAGTCGGCCCGATACGCCATCGACTGCGTCACCAGCGCCTTCGTCAGGCCCCACATCGCCCGCGGCGCCTCGCGGACCGCCACGGCCATGCGCCACAGAGGGTTCATCCAAAGCGCCGGTACAGTTCCTGCAGCGCCTCCTCGGCGCTCGGCACGTCGGTACGCACGTCCTGCACGTCACGCGTCTCGGTGACCGCCATCAGCACCCGTCGCACCGCGTGCGGGTGCACGTCAAGCTCCAGCTCGTCCGGCGTGTTCCTGATGACGCGGGCATCGGGTAGCGGCCCTTCGCTCAGCCGGCGCCCCTTCACCTTGATGCGCACGGCCTCCCGCGCCGCCGCGACCACGTCGCGCAGCATCCCGTCGTACACCAGGCGGCCCTCCCTGATCAGCAGCACGCGCCGGGCGATGCGGGTGATGTCCGCCAAGTTGTGCGAGGTCAGCACCAGCGCGGCGTCGCGTCCCAGGCTATCCGGTTGGTCGCTGCCCAGGAAGTCGTGGAGGGCCTCACGCGTGCGGTGGTCCACCCCCACGGTGGGCTCGTCCAGGAACACGACGCGCGGAGCGTGCAGCAGTCCCCCCATCAGCTCCAGCTTGGTGCGCGTCCCGAACGACAGCTTCCGCACTTGGGTCTGCAGATCGCCGGCAACCCCCAGCAGCTCGGCCAGCCGCGCCGTGCGCCCGGCGTGCTCGGCCGCATGCAGACCGTACAGCGCGTACAGCAGCTCGAAGTTGTCGTTCGCGGTGAGCTCCGGCCACAGGCGCACGCGGCCCGCCAGCACCAAGCCCATCTGCCGGCGCACCGCGATGCGGCGCCGGATCGGCTCCGTCCCGAGCAGCTCCACGCGGCCCGCGGTCGGGCGCAGCAGGCCGCACATCAGCTTGACCAGCGTGGTCTTGCCGGCGCCGTTGGCGCCCAGTACGGCCACGCGCTCCCCGGCATGTATCGAAAAAGACACACCGTCCACCGCACGCACCATCCGGTACCGGCGCCGGACGAGGTGGCGCAGCGTACTGAACCGGCCGCTCGGCTTCTGCGCGACCCTGAAGTCCTTGGTGATCGAGCGCGCCTCGACGACGCACGAACTCATCGAACGGCACCTCCAGGTTGGGTCCGCCCCGCTCTCAGGGCGAACGGCCAAGATGCCATGGCGGGCGCGACACACTCAATAGCGCGCCCGGTACGGGTTCGGTCGAGCTTGGCCCCGCGCTAGCCCAGACCGATGTCCCGGAGGTACTCCCTGGTCCGCTTGGCGATCGGCAGCGGCGCACCGGGTGCCGGCGGATACATGTCCTGCTCCACCACGCCGAAGCCGTCGTAGCCGATCCGATGCGCGACGTCGCGGAGCCGCTCGAAGTCGATCTCCCCCTCGGACGGCTCGCAGAACATGCCCTGGGCGACCGCCGCCGCGAACGGCGTCCCGTCCCGCAGCACTTGCTCGCGCAGCTCGCCACGGATGCTCTTCAGGTGCAGGTACGGGATGCGCTCGTGATGCTTCTCGAAGAAGGCGATCGGGTCACCGCCGGTGTAGGCGTCGTGGCCGGTGTCCAGGCAGAGCATGACCGACGGATCGGCGTCCGCGAGCAGGCGCTCCATCTGCCGGTGGTTCTCCACGTGCGTATCGGCGTGCGGGTGGAACACCACCTGCAACCCGTAGCTCGCCGCCCGCTCCTGGGCACGATTCGCGGTATCGATCAGCCTGGCCCACGCCGCGTCGTCCAATTCCTTGGGACGTTCCCGCTCACCGGTGTGCAGATTCGTGTACACATCGTCGATGAGGACGATGAAGCGCGCCCCGAGCTTCTGGAACGGCCCGGACACGTGATCGATGTCGCCGAGTACCAGGTCGGCCGCTTCCTCGTCCTCGAGGTGGCGCATGATGAAGCCGCCGCAGAGCTTCAGGGAGCGCTTCGCAAGCTCCTCCTGCAGCACGTCGGTGTCGGTCGGCAGGTAGCCGATCGGCCCCAGCTCCGTCCACTCGTAGCCGGCCTCGGCCGCCTCATCCAGATACTGCTCCCAGGGGGGTTGCTTCGGATCCGACGGAAACCAGACACCCCACGAATCCGGCCCCGTACCTACCGTAATCGCCATATGCGGCGATTATAGAGCGTCGCCCGAGCGCGCCGCCACGCCGCGACTCAATCCACCTCGATCCACAGCCGATCGACTCCGCGCAGTGCCACGCCCTCCCGGTACTCCGGTTCCACGGCCAGCCGCATTGACGAATATCGATCCAGAAGAGCTGCCAGCGCGGTGCGCGCCTCCATGATCGCCAACGATCCTCCGAGACAGTAGTGCACACCCCGGCCGAACGACAGGTGGTTGTTGCCGCGCCTTCCGATGTCCAACGACTCGGGATCGTCGAATGCCTCCGGATCCCGGTTCGCCGCACCAAGCACCGAAATCACCACGTCGCCCGCACGTATGCGCTTGCCGCCGATCTCCACGTCCTCACGCGCCCCACGCCCATCGAGCTGCACCGGACTGTCGTACCTCAGAAGCTCGTCCACCGCGGAATCCAGCAGCCCCCGGTCGTCCCTCAGACGCTGGAGCTGCTCGGGGTTCCTCAGCAGTGCCAGCACGCCGTTGCCGATCAGGTTCCGCGTCGTCTCGTTCCCCGCCACCAGGATCAAGCGCATCACCGACAGCATCTCCTCATGCGTCAGCCGCTCTCCGGCTTCCTCGGCCATCATCAGCGCGGTCACCAGGTCATCCCTCGGCTCAAGCCGCCGCTCGGAGATGATCCCCTCGAAGTAGGCGGACACCTGCTCGGCAGCCCTGTTGATCGCCTGCACCTGCTTCCCGCCAAGTATCGGATCGACGGTCAGCGCGAGCGTGTTCGACCACGTCTCGAACACGCCCATGTCTTCCGGTCGCACCCCAAGCATCTCCGCTATCACCGTTATCGGCAGCGGGTATCCCAACGCCCCGACCACGTCGAACCGGCGCTTTCCCGCGACCTCATCCAGCAGCCGGTCGGTGATCTCCTGAACGCGCCCCCGAAGCCGGCCTACTGCCTTCGGCGTGAACGCCTTCGATACCAGCGCCCGCACCCGCGTATGCTCGGGAGGATCCATGTCGAGCAGACTCAACGGGACGGTCTTCACCAAGACCCGGTCGCCACTGCAGAACCGCTTGTCGTCCCGCAGCACCGTCTCCACGTCCCTGTACCTCGTGAGCGCCCACGCTTTCACCAACCTCATCCGGTGCACGGGATCCTTGCTTCGCAACTCCCGATAGATCGGATACGGATCCTGCCTCAACTGCGGCGACAGCAGGTCGTAGGCGACGCCCGACTCTCGCCGCTCCCATGCGACCAGCAGGCTGCCGATGGCCGACTTCAGCCACTCGGTCATCGGACCGTTCCCGATAGGGACGCTGCGGCACCGGGCACCGGGACGGTGCTGCCGCTCTCGAGCGACCGCAGCGCCGCCTCCGCCAGCTCCAGCGCTCGCCGGCCGTCGGCGAAGGTCACCGACGGCTCGCGACCGGTGCGAACCGCATCGATAAAGTCTCCCAGCTCGGCCCGGTAGGCGGCCGCGTAGCGCTCGATGAAGAAGCGCTCCAGCGGCGCCGGGGAGCCGGCACCATCCGCCGTGAACAGCCGCGCCTCGTCGGAGAGCCGGTTGCCGGAGCAGACCATCCCGCCAGAGCCGTGCACCTCCAGCCGCTGGTCGTAGCCATACGCAGCCTGGCGAGAACAGTTGATGTGGCACTGGACCCCGGACGCGGTCGCCATCATGACCATGGCGGTGTCGACATCGTCCAGGTCGCCGATCGCCGGGTCCACCAGCGCCCTGCCGATCGCGGTGATCGACGTGGGTTCGTCGCCGAGCACGAAGCGAGCGAGGTCGAAGTCATGGATCATCATGTCCCGGAACAGCCCGCCGGACACGCGCAGGTAGGCCGCCGGCGGCGGCTCCGGGTCACGGCTGCTGATGATCACCTGATGGATCGCGCCGATGGCACCGCTCGCGGCCAGATCGCGCACCCGGCGGTGGGTCGGGTCGTAGCGGCGGTTGAAGCCGATCTGGATCGGCACGCCGGTATCGCGCACCGCCTGCCAGCACTGTTCCACCCGTTCCAGGCTCAGATCGATCGGCTTCTCACACAACACCGCCTTGCCCGCATTCGCGGCGGCGATGATCAGCGGCACGTGCGTGTCGGTGGACGAGGCGATCAGCACCGCATCGACGTCGGCGGCGAGCGCGGCGTCGACATCCGGTACGGCCGTCACCCCATGACGCCCGGCGACTGCCGACGCCACGGACGTCACCGGGTCGTACACGCACACCAGCCGGGCATCCGATCTCGCCGCAAGGTTGGCGGCATGCATGGCGCCGATCCGTCCCGCTCCCAGGAGTGCGAAATTGACCATGAACCCATCGTAAACCAGGCGGACGCCGTTGACGCGGCGAGGCTTCCTGCTGACGGATCTTCGAACGAGCCGTGCGATTCTGGCGACGCATCCCGGCGTCGAGCCCCGCGACGCGATCCACGTCGCCGTGATGCGCCGTACCGGCGTCCGCGGCATCGTCAGCTACGACGATCACTTCGACGGCATTCCGGAAATCGACCGCTTCACCCCGGACGCCGTGCCGGCCTGAGCTCCGGCTATCCGCCCAGGAACAGCCTGCCTACCCGCTCGTCCTGCAGAAGGTCGTCGCCACGCGCGGCAAGCGCCAGCTCTCCCGACACCAGCACGTAGCCGATGTCCGCGAACGCCAGCCCCTTGCGGGCGTTCTGCTCGACCATGATGATCGTTTTGCGGTCGTTGTCGCGCAGATCGGCCAGCAACTCGAATACCATGTCGATGAAGCGCGGCTCCAGACCGATCGACGGCTCGTCCACCAGCAGCACGTCCGGATCCATGACCAGGGCGCGCGAGATCTCCAGCAGGCGGCGCTCGCCGCCCGACAGCACGCGCGCCGGCTGCGCGCGCCGCTCGGCGAGGCGCGGATACCTGTCGAGCACGCCGCCGACGGCGGCCCGCACGGCGGCCTTGTCGCTCATCAGATAGGCGCCCATCTGCAGGTTCTCCTCCACCGTCATGTCCGGGAACACCGAGTTGTCCTGCAGGATGTAGGCGATGCCTGCCGCCCGCAGCTTGTCGGTGGCGCGCATGCGGGTGATGTCGCGGCCCTCCTTGCGGATGGCGCCGCCCATGATCGTGGTCAGGCCGTAGATCGAATGCAGGACCGTCGACTTGCCGGCGCCGTTCGGTCCGATCAGGCACAGCGACTGCCCGCGCCCGACCTGCAGGTCCACGCCATGCAGGATCTCCATGCGGCCGTATCCGGCCACGAGCCCCTGGACGCTGACGAAGTCGTCCCCGCCGGCGAGCTCGTCCAGCGTCTCCCTCGGGACGCCCCGCTCGATCAGCAAGGCGCTCTCGCGCGCCACCTGCTCGACCGACACCGCGGCTCCCAGATCCCCCCCGCCGTAGCCGGAGACGCCGCCGCTCGGGGCCGACCCGGTGTCCGTCATTGCGCCCTGAGGTACGCGTCCAGAACGCGCGGGTCGTTGCGGACCTGCTCGGGCGTGCCGGAGGCGAGCAGGCCGCCGTGGGCAAGACAGTAGATATAGGTGGCGAGGTTCATGATCACCCGCATGTTGTGCTCGATGACCAGCAGCGTGACGCCCATCTCCGCGTTGGCCCTGAGCAGCCGGTCGATCATGCCGTTGATCAGGGTCGGATTGATGCCCGCGGTCGGCTCGTCCAGCAGCAGCATCTTTGGCGCACGCATCAGCGCCATCGCGAACTCCAGCAGCTTCTGCTGGCCGAACGACAGGCTGTCGGCGACGTGATCGCGCAGCGAGTAGAGGCCGGCGAACTCAAGCAGAGCGCCGGCCCGCTCGGTGACGGCAGGAGAGATCCTGCGCAACAGCCGTCCCCCGCCGGCCGTGCGGGGGGCGGCCGAAACCTGCATGTTCTCCAGGCAGCTCATGCCCCCGTACACGCGGGTCTGCTGGAAGGTGCGCAACAGGCCGAGCCGGGCGATGCCCGGCACCGTCATCCGCTCCACGCGGGTGCCGTCGAAGGTCACCGTTCCGCCATCCACCGGGTGCTGGCCGACGATGCAGTTGAACAGCGTGGTCTTGCCGGAGCCGTTCGGCCCGATCAGTCCGTACACCGCGCCGGCCTCTACGCCGATGGTGATGTGCCGGTTGGCCTCTACGCCGCCGAACGACTTGCTGACGCCTTCGACCTGCAGCAGGGCGCTCATGCTCCCCTGCCCGCGTCCAGCGCCACGTTCCCGCGGCGCTCCCTGAACCAGCCCAGAATCCCGTTCGGCAGGAACATCACGATCACTATGATCAGCAGCCCCATGGCGACCCGATGCCAGCCCAGCAGATAGGTCCAGAACAGCTCCTGCGTGACGTGGAACACTATCGCCCCGAGCACCGGCCCCCACAGCGATCCGCGTCCGCCCATGATCGCCATCAGGATCATCCACACCCCGAACGTGGCGCCGGAGAACGCGATGTCGAGCGGATCGATGAAGCCGATGAAGTTGCCGTAGGCGCCGCCGGTGAGGGCGAGGAAGAACGCGGCCACCGACCAGGCAACGACCTTGCAGCGGGTGGTGGGCAGCCCCATCGCCTCCGCCTTGTCCTCGTCGTCGCGGATGGCGTTGAGCAGCAACCCGAACCGGCGGCGATACAGGATCTGCAGCACGACGAAACAGATCACCGCCACGGCAAGGAAGTAGAAGGAGAAGAACCGGTTGTGGCTGCCCAGCGCCTCCGGAAACAGCGGCGTCACCAGCCCGGAACCGGCGCCGAGCCAGTCGATGCCGCTGACGATCTCGCCGGCGGCGACGGCCAGTCCCAGGGTCCCGATCGCGAAGTAGTGCCCGCGAAGCCGCAGAATGCTGCTCCCCAACAGGATCGCCAGAGCCACCGCGACGACCGCCCCGACCACTACGCCGAGCCCCAGACCGCCGAGGTACTGGAGCGGCTCCAGGCGAGACGCGGCGCTGCCGGCGACCTCCGCGTACTGGTCCACGTCGAAGAACAGCCCGCGCTGGACCACGGCGCTGGCGTACATCCCGGCGCCGAAGAACACCACGTTGCCGAACGAATTGTACCCCATCTGGCCGCCGACGATGTCCCAGGTCAGCGCCAGGATCACCAGCACCCACAACACCGCCATCTGTGACTGGAACTGCGGTGCGACGAATGGTCCCGCGATGCCGGCCGCCAGCAGCACCACCGGCCCGAAACGCCTGCGGTTCATCGCAGCACCTGCCGCCGGCGGCTGAGCAGGTAGCTGCGCAGCAGCAGGATCGCCACCAGCAGCGAGAACACGAACGCCGTCTGGAACTCCACGCCCAGGCTGAAGCCGGCGAAGTTCTCGGCCACCCCCAGTGCGGCTCCGGCCGCCGCCACGGAGGCGACGTTGCCCAGTCCGGCGACCACCACGATCATGAACGAGCGCACCGTGTAGGTCATGCCGATGAAGGGGTGGATCACCCACACCATCGCCACCAGCGCGCCCGCCACCCCGCAGAGCGCCGCGTTCAGGGCGAACGCCAGCGCGTAGATGCGATCGGTCCGCACTCCCACCAGACGCGCCGCGCGCGCGTTCTGGGCCGTCGCCCGGATCGCCCGCCCGGCCCGGCTGCGGCGCAGGAACAGCACCAGCAGCCCGGCGGTCACCAGCGCCACCGCGAATGCGACCAGCTTGACGTTCCCCAGAACGACGCTGTCGCCGAGCAGGAGGGTCGAGTCCAGCCCGGCGTTGGCATTGCGAAGGTCGGCGCCGAACACCTGGTTCATCACCTGCTGCAGCACGATCGACAGGCCGAACGTGGCCAGCAGCGACACGAACAGGTCACGGTCGATGAGACGGAACATCACCGTGCGGTACAGCGCCCAGCCGACCACGAACAGGACCGCCCCCGAGACCGGTATCCCGAACAGCGGATGGATGCCCAGGGTCGACAGCAGCCAGGTGACGTAGCCGCCCAGGATGACCAGCTCGCCCTGCGAGACGTTGATGATGTTCATCACCCCCCACACCAGCGCCATCCCGTAGGCAGCCAGGGCGAAGATGGCGCCCACCAGGAGCCCGTCCAGGAGCAACTGCACCGACAGCGATCCCGATTGCAGCAGCAGCGGACCGGTCCGTGCGGCCACCGTGTCGGGAACCGGCGCCGAGCCGGGGCGGGGGAACGCCAGCTCGTCGGCAGCCCAGGCGGTCGGCGCCACGACCCGGTACTCCCCGTCCTGAATCTGCAGCAGAACCATCGGCTTGGCGATGTTCTTGCCAGTCTCGTCGAAGCGGATGTTGCCGTAGAACGTCTGCAGGTCGGTTGCGGCCAGCGCGTCGCGCACCGCCTCGGTGTCGAACGATCCGGCGCGCTGCAAGGCATCGGCCCACACCATGACCGCGGCCGTGGACTCGGCAGCCTGGTAGGGCGGAACGTAGCCGTACTCCGCCTCGAACCGGACCGCGTAGTCGGCGGCGCTGCCGAACAGGTCGTCGCGGTAGGTCAGGGTGGGCGCCCACTGCGCCGCGCACAGGATCCCCTCGGCGGCGTGGCCGAACCGCTCCGCGTCGGTGATCTGCGCCGACTCGCAGTGCGTGAGCGCGACGATCGGGGCCGACACCCGCAGCTCCTCGGCCTGACGCACCAGCAGGGCCGCGCCCTTGGAGTGACCGGACACCAGCAGCACGTCCGGGCGCAGCGCCTTGACCTTGATCAGCGTCGCCGTCATGTCGTTGGCGTCGCGCGGCAGCTTGTCGTCGATCACCACCTGCATGCCGTACCGACTGGCGTCGTCCATGACGCCTGCGCGGACGTCCTGAGAGAACGGATCGTTGGCGGTCACCACCGCGACCCTGAGCGATGCGGGATCCTGCGCGCGCACCTCCGCCTGCTCGGCCGCGAGGTTGATCGCCTCCTGCAGGTACTGCTCGGAGGTGGACAGCACCGCGAACAGGTAGCGGTAGCCCTTGTTGAACAGCGCCCGCGACGCGCCGTTTCCTTCGACCATAGGCACCTTGTGCTGCTCGGTGATCGGGGCGATCGCCGTGGTCAGCCCGGAGCTGTAGGGGCCGAGCATGAACCGGATGCCGTCCTGCCGGATCAGACGCTCTGCCAACTGGGCGCCGCGGGCCGGCGTCGACTCGTCGTCGTAGTAGTGGATCTCCAGCCGGTACGGCTTGCCCGCGACGACGACGCCTCCACGCTCGTTGATCATCTTGACCGCCAAGTCGTACCCGTTGCGCGTGTGATGGCCCGCGGTGGTGTAAATACCGGTCAGCGAGACCGCCGCGCCGAGCACGATGGTGTCGTCCGTGACCCGGGCGAGCACGACTCCGGGCACGAGCAGGAACGCCGCTACCAGCAGCAACATGATCCGGCGTTCCATGAAAGTCACACGATAGCAGCAAGACCACGCCGAAAGGTCAAGGGGCGCCCGCTTGGCGAACCGGCGCGGACCACGCAGACTGATCGCCACGTGGATCTGACCGGACGGGTCGTGGTAGTCACCGGAGCCAACTCCGGCGTCGGAAGATCGGCCACGGAGCTGCTGCTGGCTGCCGGCGCCGAGGTCACGCTGGTATGCCGTGACCGGGCGCGCGGGGAACAGGCCCTGACCGAGATCGAACGCTCCCGTCCGGGCGCCACTGCCACGCTGGAGCTGGCGGACCTGGCGTGCCCGGATGCGGTTCGCGCGCTGGCCATTCGTCTGAGCGGGCGGCTGGACCGGATCCACATCCTGGTGAACAACGCCGGCGTAGCGCTCGATCGACTGGAGACGACGGCCGCGGGATTCGAGTCGATCTTCGCCACCAGCCATCTCGGCCACTTCCTGCTGAGCAATCTACTGCTGGAACGCCTGCAGGGCGGCGGGCGGATCGTGAACGTCAGCTCGACCGTCCATCGCTTCGGCGACCTGCGTCGTGCGCCACTGGACGAGATTGCCCGCGGCCAGGCGTGGCGAGGAGGATTCCAGGCCTACAGCGATTCCAAGCTGGCAAACGTCCTGTTCACGGTGGAGTCCGCCCGACGATGGAAGGACTATGGGGTTGCCGCGAACGCTCTGCATCCCGGCGCGCTGGCGACCGGCATCTGGAACCGATACCACGGCACACTCGGCCTGATTCTGCGGGGGATGCCGATCTTCATGCGCAAACCTGCCGTCGGCGGCAGCGCCGTGCTGGGACTGATCCGGCGCTCGGAGCCGGACCGGATGTCCGGCCGTTACTTCCACGTCAACGCCGAACGCAGGCCCCAGCCGCAGGCCGAGGACCGTGACCTGGCGCGCGACCTCTGGGAGCGCAGCCTCGCCTGGACCGGTTTGGAGTAGCGGGTCATAGCTTGGCGCTCCCGCTCGCCCGTGTAGTGTCTACGATCTCCTGCTTTGGACGGCCCGCACTTCACGTACCTGCCTCGTGAGTGGTCTCAGCGGATGGCGGCCAGTTCGTCCTCGAGGTCCGCAATCTGCGCGCCGCCCGCCATGAGCCGGCGGATGTCCCCGCCACCGAGGTCTTCGGCGACGCCACTACCGATCACTTGGCCGAGGCTGAGGAACGTGTAGCGGTCGGCGACCAACTGTGCATGGATCTCGTTATGGGTGATGAGGATGACTGCGATGTCCCCACGGCTTCGCACCCGCTTGATGGTCTTGAGCACCTCAAGCTGCTGCTTCTGCCCGAGGGCGGACGTCGGTTCGTCGAGAATGAGCACCCGCGCCCCGAAGAAGATGGCGCGAGCGATAGCGAGGCCCTGCTTCTGTCCGCCGGACATCGTTCCGACCGCCTGCTCAGGATCGGCGATGCTGATGCCGATCCTCGCCATCTCCTGTTGGGTGATGCGGTTCATATTCGCCGTCTGCATGAGCCCGAACGGCCGGGGCCCTCTTGTGATCTCCCGCCCCACGAAGAAATTGCGAGTCACCGAAGTCAGTGGATTGAGGGCGAGATCCTGGTAGACGGTGCCGATCCCGGCATCGGATGCCGCCAGGGGGTTTCGGAACACGACGGGCTGGCGATCGACGTAGATCGTACCCGACGTCGGTTGGTGTACACCGGCGAGAATTTTGATCAAGGTGGATTTTCCGGCGCCGTTGTCTCCCAGGAGGGCGTGCACTTCGCCGGCGTGGACATCCATGGAGACCCCGTTCAGTGCCGTAAAGTTGCCGAAGCGCTTGACGATGTCATCGAGCCTGATGAGCGGCTCCGCCACGTCATATACCCCCGGTAAACCGTTTGCGGATGGTTTCGTTGCTGAGCGCCGCGACGAGCAGCACCGTACCGAGGAACATCCGGTAGTACGACCCGTCGATCCAGGATATGTAGAACACGGAGTTCTGTACGAGGCCGAAGATGACCGCCCCGAAGACGACGCCGACGATCGATCCGAAGCCGCCTGACAGGATTACCCCGCCGACCACGGAGGCGGCGATCGCCTCCAGCTCCTTGAGATTCCCCTTCGCCGCGTCTGACGTATTGGTATCGAACACCTGGGTCGCGGCAAAGATCGTGGCGCAGAACGCGGTGAACATGAAGAGCGAAACCTTCACCTTGTTGGTGGGCACACCGTTCGCCCGGGCTGCCTCCTCGTTCCCGCCCGTCGCGTAGATCCAGTTGCCCACCTGCGTGCGCGAGAGGACGAACCACGCGGCGCCGGCGATCACGAGCCACCAGGCAACCTTGGCGTCGAAGCCCGTCACCCACTGATCGCCTGCCCGGTTGTAATTGAGGCCGAGCCGGAACAGCACGTCATAGAACCACCGAAAGGTTTCGCCGCCGAATAGGGCGGCAAAGAAATCGGTCTGTTTGAAGTCGGGCAGGCCCGAGACTTGGGTGGAGCCTTGATTGAAGGTACGGAAGCAGACCTCCGTCGCGCCGCGCAGGATGAAGAGGAAGGACAGCGAGACGATAAAGGACGACAGCCGCGTGCGGACGACGATGGTACCGATGAGCCACCCGACGGCCAAGGTGATGCAAAGGGTAATCAGGAAAGCGGCGAGCGGGGATGCCGGACCGGCGCCGAACGGGAGGCCCCACTTAAGCATGATTGCCATCGACATGCCGGCAAACCCGATCATCGATCCGATGGAGAGATCAAACTCGCCCGCGATCATGAGCATACACGCCCCGGTCGCGATGATCCCGAGCTGAGCGATGATCGCGAGGTTGTTCCTGATCCCGAGCGGGTTGTAGACGACGTCCCCGGCCGCGATGGCGAGGAGTATCAGGATCACGCTCATGCCGGAGAACGCCCCGATCTCCGGACGGTGGATCAGACGGGAGAGCCATCCGGTCTCCTTCAGGCGGTCAGACTCTGAATGGTGGCCGACGCCCCCCGGTTTCTTGCCCTTGTGAGTCGATGATTCCATACCGGTCGCACCCTCCTCCGGCAGACGAGTTTCCACTCCGCCTCCAGCCGGCTTGCTCCCGTCCGGTGGGAGCAAGCCGGCTGCCAACACTGCCGAGAGGTTCGACTAGCGGTTCACGCCCGCCTGGGCTGCGACCCCGGCCGCGTTCGACGCATCGACGAAGCCCGGCCCCGAGGGGATGTTCGCACCCGGGAGCAGGCCGGCATTCTGGTTGTAGAGATGCAGCACGATGATCGGAATGTAGCCCTGCAGGCGCTGCTGCTGATCGATGGTGAAAGCAACCTCACCATCCTCGATCAGCTTGATTACCTCGGGCGAAAGGTCGAAGCAGCTGAGGTGGACTTCCGCCCCGACCTCCTTCACTGCGGCGGCGGCGGCGGCGCAGACGTGTGGCCCGGCCGCGAGCAGGGCATCGACTCCGGGGTCCGCCTGGAGGGCGGCGGCGGTGCGCGTCTTGATCTGAGCAACGTCATTCGACACGTCGATCATGTTGAGATCCATCCCCATCGCCGCGAAGTATCCGGCGCAACGGTCGACGAGAGCGGTGTTGAACGACTCCTGGTTGAGGCAGAGAGGCTTGGTCGCGCCTTCGGCCCTGGCCCGCTCTCCCGCCCTTTCGCCGGCCAGCCTCTCCGGTTGTCCGACGTGCATGAGCGCTCCTACCGCGGCGGAGGACTCCAGTCCGGAGTTCATGGTAACGACCGGGATACCGGATTCGACCGCGCGCCTGATGGCACCGCCGAGAGCGTCCGCGTCCGGGAGGGAAACTACAATCCCGTCCGGCTGGGTCGCCGCGACCGCCTCGATGAGTCGCGCCATGTCGGCCATGTCACCGGTTGGGGCGAAATTGTACTCGAAGTCCGCCCCAACCGCACGAGCGGCGTCCTCGCCGCCCTTCTGGACTACGGGCCAGAACGGATCGGTACCCTGGGTGTGGGTGATCATGACGAATCGCTCGGCGTTCGCGGTACCGGCCACGAGCAGGACCGAGAGCAGAACTGCTACAAACAAAAAGACTGTTCTTTTCATGGAAACCTCCGTGATGTGAATCAAGCGTAGAATTGCCGTTTAACCTATCACATAGCCCCGAGTAGGGTCAAGGGCCGGTTGGCCTGGCCGGGACCAAGCCACAGGAGCCGCCGGTACCCGATCTCCGTCAAACGTGCTGTAGGGGTCTGTCGCTCAGAATCGGATTGCGCCTTGGACGGTCACGCCATGGTCCACGACGCCGCTGTCGCGCTCGCTCCGCATGCCCTCGAGACTGAGGTTGAACGTGTCGGTCTCCAGGCGAGCACCGGCGCGGTAGTCCCGTCCGGCTCGGCCGGCCAAAGAGAACCCTCCGTACGGCGTCAACATGCCCTGTCCGCCCATCGCCAGCAGGCCGTAGTCGGCCTGAGCGTCCAGGCGGCTCGTGACGTCGGTTACACCACTGCTCGGCAGACCGAGTGGGCTGCCGGGCACCACACCCTGCTGCCAGAGGGTATGCGTGCCGCTCGCCGCGACCCCCAGGCTCGGCGCCAGGCTCAGCGACAGGCCCTGCCGATCGGCGCCGAGATCGAGCTGGATCTTGCCTCCCACGCCCCACTCTTCGGTCGCCGCGCGGTGGGTCGTCAGCACCCGTCCACGCCCTTCGACCGTGAGCCCCAGCTCCGGCTGCACGTAGCGCAGCTCGCCGCCCAGCTCCAGGCCGGCGCCCTGCGCGGCGTCCCCGCCGTCATGGCGCAGCCCCACTTCCAACGCCGGGGTCAGAATGCTCCCCCACAGACCGCGTTGCTCGTGGCTGCCCTCCAACGCCAGCCGCACGCGCTGCACGCCCACGTCCTGCGCCACGATCGGGCCGTTTTCTTCGGCCAGCGTCTGCGTCACGAACCCTTCGCCCTTCAATCGCAGCGCCGTGGCGCCGCCGGGAATCAGGCCGTCGACTGACAGGAGCCGGCTGCTGCCTCCCAACGCGCCGGTCAGCAGGCGGGTCGTGCTGGTTCGTCGTACGTCGAGATTGTCGTCGATGCCGACCCCGCCCCAGCCGACGCCGCCGGTCGCCCAGAACCCGAGCCCGAAAGTCGGCGTCCAGCTCGCGTACGGATGCACGCTGAGCAGGTCGGTCTCGAATTTACCGGTCACCGTTCGCGGATTGGTTCGATCCGTATAGTCGAAACCGACCAACGAACGAGCCACCGCAACGCCCGCCACCAGTTCGGGCAATGCGACCAAGTCAGCGCCCAGATGGAGGCTCACCAGATTGCCGCGCCAAGCCAGGGCGTTCTGACTGCCCGCCAGGTTGCGATAATCGCCGCTGCCCCAAAGCGCGGCCGTGCCGGGGTTGCTGCCTGACGGGTCCGCCGCCCCCGCCAGGCGTGCCCGGTCAGCGAGCGTCATCACGAACGATGATCCGTCCATCAGTTGAGCGCTGCTGATGTTCCTGGTCGTCTGGTCGCGCGATGCCCAGGAAATGGCGTCCGCGGAACGCTCCTGGGCTGCGACCGACGCCGATGGCAGCACATTCACCCCTGCCAGGCTGAGGTTGCCTTGCGAGCCCACGTTGTCGATTCGGTTGCTGATCGCACCGACCGTGGCGTCGCTCATCGCCGCCGCAGCCCGCGGCAGCAGGGTGCGCATCACCCGTGCGTAGCGCGTCTTCGACGACTCGCCGGCCAAGGTGATCGTGGCGCGGCCGGGGCTTCCCGTGCTGACCGCGGCCGGCAGCTCGCCGAATCCCAGGATCACCGTTTCGCCCGCGTCCTCGTCGAGGTCGCTGGTCGCCGTGACCGTGAAGGTCGTCGACGTCTGCCCGCTGGCGAAGGTCACCTGCTCGGGCACGCCCGAGTAATCATCGTCAGAGGCGCCGTTGCCGTTGCGCGCGGTCAAGGGGACCACCACCGTGCGCTCCGGGTCGGCGCTCAGCAGGACCGTCACCGTCGCTGGGCTCCCGTCCTCCAGGGCCGTGTAGGCCGCCGCTCCGAAGGAAACGTCCACCTCCACCACGTCGGGCACCGTGGCCGTGGTGTCGACCGGGAGGCGGACTCTCGCACCGACGTTACCCATGTCGCGGTGAGCGGCGCTGTACGCCACGTTCGCCGGCACGGCGACGATCATGTCGCCTCGGAGGTCGTCGTCCGGCGTGATCTCGACGGAATAGCTCCGGCCGGTGCCGTCAAAACCGTCCGCCGTGCCGTTCGTCACCTCGATGTCTTCCAGCTCGAAGCCCGTCACGCTTTCGGAGAAGGTCATGACCAGCGTGAACGTCGAGGTCGCCGGGAATCTGTCCGGGCTGCTGAATGTCACGGTCGGCCGGGTGCCCTGGCTCGGCGCGGCGTCACGGATGGTCACCTCCCATACTCTTTGGCTTGTCGAGCCGCCGCCCGGAAGATCTGCCGCGTCGATGGTAAACTTGAACGTCTCGTCTTCTTCCGGGAGCATGTCGCTCCTGGTAACAAACGTAATCTTCGGTGGAGTCCCACCCTCTTTCGTATTGTCATACGTGAGGGTCAGCGTGCCGCTCAATGCCGCGTAGTCGGCACCAGCCACCGCCGTGTACTGTGTGAGTGGCGTGATGTCCTCGGTATAGTAGGACGCTACGAACGTCTGACCCATTTCAAGCCGAATAGTTGTGTGGTCGTCTTCGTCCTCGAAAGAAACGTCCCTAGTAACGGACGTGCCTTCGAGAATACAAGGCCAAGTGCACGCTGTCACCGTGTTCTTGCGAGCGACCGTCTCCGCTTGTCCCGCTTCCTCTGCGGTCGCCGAACGCCGCGTCGTCGGCGAAACCTGCACACTCGCCGAATTCCCGATGGGTACGGAGTCGGGGTCCTTGAGCACGGGTCCGCCAGTCGTCGTATCCACGATAGTGACTTCAGCCTCGTTCTTGTCCATATCCACCGTCACGGAACGATTGGACGAGGCCGCCGACACCAGCGCAACGGTTACCTTCTGTGCAGACTCTACAAGGTAGTCCTCAAGCGTTTCGATCGAGATCGTCCCGCTTGCAACGCCCGTGGCGATCGTCAGCGTCCGGCTCGGATCCGTGTAGTCCTCACCGGCCGTTGCCGGCCCACCGACTTCATAGTCCACGACCACCTCGGCCGTGCTGGTTGAATCTTCCGAGAGTGTTACGGTGAACGTCGCCGTTTCGCCCTCGTTCACGCTCGTCTGGTCCGCGGTGACGCTCACCGAAAGCGCGTCCGTATCCGTGATCCTTCCGGTCGCGCTGGACGTCCCCAGGCTCACTCCGGCGACCGGCGGATCCGGCGCGGTGATCGTCAGCGTGAACGTCTCGTCCGCCTCGTTCAGGTCGTCCTCAAGCGTCGCCACCTCGACCGTCTTGCTGGTCTCGTTCGCCGCGAACGTCAGCTTCCCGGTCGCCGCCGTGTAGTCCTTGCCCGTCCCGGCCTCCGCCGTGTCGCCGTCGGCGCCGGTCGAATACGAAACCTGCACTACACTCGCCACCTTGCGGGACAGCAGCACCTCGAACATCGATGACTGGCCTTCCGCGACCACGGACTTGTCGTCCGACTCATCCACGTCGAGCGTCTCGGGGTTGTCCAGCACCGTCAACGCATTCACCGACACTGTCACCGTGCCCTTGTCCTCGATCGTCGCTTGCGCCGTCGCCGCCGTCGCCGACACGCTCACCTCACCAGCCGTGCTCGCTCCGGTCAGCTCCAACACCAGCGTCTCGTGCGGCTCCAGCACCGAGTCCGTGTTCGTCACGATCTCGATCGTCCCGCTCGTCTCGCCAACGCCAATCGTCAACTCCGTCCCGCTCGGCGCCGTGTAGTCGTCTCCTGAGCTCGCCGTCGACGCACCGGTGTCCACCTCGTAGCTCACCACCACCGCCGTCGTGCTGTCCTTCGTCTGCGGCTCCACCGTCACCGTGAACGTCGCCGTCTGTCCTTCTTCCACGTTCGCCACAGGACCAGCCACGCTCACCGTCAGCCCGTCGTCGTCCTCGATCGTCCCGACCGCCTCGGCGTCACCCAGACTCACTCCAGCGACCTCCGGATCAGGCGCGCTGATAGTCAGCGTGAACGTCTCGTCCGCCTCGTTCAGTTCGTCCTCGACCGTCGCCACCGTCGCCGTCTGCATCAGCGCCTCGCCAGGTCTGAACGTCAGCTCCGTCGCCGACACCGCCGTGTAGTCCGTGCCTGCCGCTGGGTTCGCTCCCGTGCCGTCCTCCGAGGTCGCATACGACACCACAACCTCACTCGACACCGCACCGGACAGTCTCACCTCGAACCCCACCGATCCGCCCTCGCTGGCCTTCCTATCCGCCACCGACACCTTCACCGTGCCGTTGTCCTCGATCGTCGCCGTCGCCGCCGTCGCCGACACGCCCACCGCTCCAGCCGTGCTCGCTCCGGTCAGCTTCAACACCAGCGTCTCGTCCGGCTCCAGCACCGCGTCCGTGTTCGTCACGACCTCGATCGTCCCGCTCGTCTCGCCAACGCCAATCGTCAGCTCCACCTCGCTCAGCGCCGTGTAGTCTCCAGGCGCCGCCGCCGTCGACGCATCGGTGTCCACCTCGTAGCTCACCACCACCGCCGTCGTGCTCGTCCCGGTCACCGTCACCGTGAACGTCGCCGTCTGTCCCTCTTCCACGTTCGCCACAGGACCAGCCACGCTCACCGTTAGCTCGTCGTCGTCCTCGATCGTCCCCACCGCCTCGGCGTCACCCAGACTCACTCCGGCGACCTCCGGATCAGGCGCGCTGATAGTCAGCTTGAACGTCTCGTCCGCCTCGTTCAGTTCGTCCTCGACCGTCGCCACCGTCGCCGTCTGCATCAGCGCCTCGCCAGGTCTGAACGTCAGCTCCGTCGCCGACACCGCCGTGTAGTCCGTGCCTGCCGCTGGGTTCGCTCCCGTGCCGTCCTCCGAGGTCGCATACGACACCACAACCTCACTCGACACCGCACCGGACAGTCTCACCTCGAACCCCACCGATCCGCCCTCGCTGGCCTTCCTATCCGCCACCGACACCTTCACCGTGCCGTTGTCCTCGATCGTCGCCGTCGCCGCCGTCGCCGACACGCCCACCGCTCCAGCCGTGCTCGCTCCGGTCAGCTTCAACACCAGCGTCTCGTGCGGCTCCAGCACCGCGTCCGTGTTCGTCACGACCTCGATCGTCCCGCTCGTCTCGCCAACGCCAATCGTCAGCTCCACCTCGCTCAGCGCCGTGTAGTCTCCAGGCGCCGCCGCCGTCGACGCATCGGTGTCCACCTCGTAGCTCACCACCACCGCCGTCGTGCTCGTCCCGGTCACCGTCACCGTGAACGTCGCCGTCTGTCCCTCTTCCACGTTCGCCACAGGACCAGCCACGCTCACCGTTAGCTCGTCGTCGTCCTCGATCGTCCCCACCGCCTCGGCGTCACCCAGACTCACTCCGGCGACCTCCGGATCAGGCGCGCTGATAGTCAGCTTGAACGTCTCGTCCGCCTCGTTCAGTTCGTCCTCGACCGTCGCCACCGTCGCCGTCTGCATCAGCGCCTCGCCAGGTCTGAACGTCAGCTCCGTCGCCGACACCGCCGTGTAGTCCGTGCCTGCCGCTGGGTTCGCTCCCGTGCCGTCCTCCGAGGTCGCATACGACACCACAACCTCACTCGACACCGCACCGGACAGTCTCACCTCGAACCCCACCGATCCGCCCTCGCTGGCCTTCCTATCCGCCACCGACACCTTCACCGTGCCGTTGTCCTCGATCGTCGCCGTCGCCGCCGTCGCCGACACGCCCACCGCTCCAGCCGTGCTCGCTCCGGTCAGCTTCAACACCAGCGTCTCGTCCGGCTCCAGCACCGCGTCCGTGTTCGTCACGACCTCGATCGTCCCGCTCGCCACTCCAGCGCCAATCGTCAGCTCCACCTCGCTCGGCGCCGTGTAGTCTCCAGGCGCCGCCGCCGTCGATGCATCGGTGTCCACCTCGTAGCTCACCACCACCGCCGTCGTGCTGTCCTTCGTCTGCGGCTCCACCGTCACCGTGAACGTCGCCGTCTGTCCCTCTTCCACGTTCGCCACAGGACCAGCCACGCTCACCGTCAGCTCGTCGTCGTCGGTGATCGTCCCCACCGCCTCGGCGTCACCCAGACTCACTCCGGCGACCTCCGGATCAGGCGCGCTGATAGTCAGCTTGAACGTCTCGTCCGCCTCGTTCAGTTCGTCCTCGACCGTCGCCACCGTCACCGTCTGCATCAGCGCCTCGCCAGGTCTGAACGTCAACTCCGTCGCCGACACCGCCGTGTAGTCCGTGCCTGCCGCGGGGTTCGCTCCCGTGCCGTCCTCCGAGGTCGCATACGACACCACAACCTCACTCGACACCGCACCGGACAGTCTCACCTCGAACCCCACCGATCCGCCCTCGCTGGCCTTCCTATCCGCCACCGACACCTTCACCGTGCCGTTGTCCTCGATCGTCGCCGTCGCCGCCGTCGCCGACACGCCCACCGCTCCAGCCGTGCTCGCTCCGGTCAGCTTCAACACCAGCGTCTCGTGCGGCTCCAGCACCGCGTCCGTGTTCGTCACGACCTCGATCGTCCCGCTCGTCTCGCCAACGCCAATCGTCAGCTCCACCTCGCTCAGCGCCGTGTAGTCTCCAGGCGCCGCCGCCGTCGACGCATCGGTGTCCACCTCGTAGCTCACCACCACCGCCGTCGTGCTCGTCCCGGTCACCGTCACCGTGAACGTCGCCGTCTGTCCCTCTTCCACGTTCGCCACAGGACCAGCCACGCTCACCGTTAGCTCGTCGTCGTCCTCGATCGTCCCCACCGCCTCGGCGTCACCCAGACTCACTCCGGCGACCTCCGGATCAGGCGCGCTGATAGTCAGCTTGAACGTCTCGTCCGCCTCGTTCAGTTCGTCCTCGACCGTCGCCACCGTCGCCGTCTGCATCAGCGCCTCGCCAGGTCTGAACGTCAGCTCCGTCGCCGACACCGCCGTGTAGTCCGTGCCTGCCGCTGGGTTCGCTCCCGTGCCGTCCTCCGAGGTCGCATACGACACCACAACCTCACTCGACACCGCACCGGACAGTCTCACCTCGAACCCCACCGATCCGCCCTCGCTGGCCTTCCTATCCGCCACCGACACCTTCACCGTGCCGTTGTCCTCGATCGTCGCCGTCGCCGCCGTCGCCGACACGCCCACCGCTCCAGCCGTGCTCGCTCCGGTCAGCTTCAACACCAGCGTCTCGTCCGGCTCCAGCACCGCGTCCGTGTTCGTCACGACCTCGATCGTCCCGCTCGCCACTCCAGCGCCAATCGTCAGCTCCACCTCGCTCGGCGCCGTGTAGTCTCCAGGCGCCGCCGCCGTCGATGCATCGGTGTCCACCTCGTAGCTCACCACCACCGCCGTCGTGCTGTCCTTCGTCTGCGGCTCCACCGTCACCGTGAACGTCGCCGTCTGTCCCTCTTCCACGTTCGCCACAGGACCAGCCACGCTCACCGTCAGCTCGTCGTCGTCGGTGATCGTCCCCACCGCCTCGGCGTCACCCAGACTCACTCCGGCGACCTCCGGATCAGGCGCGCTGATAGTCAGCTTGAACGTCTCGTCCGCCTCGTTCAGTTCGTCCTCGACCGTCGCCACCGTCACCGTCTGCATCAGCGCCTCGCCAGGTCTGAACGTCAACTCCGTCGCCGACACCGCCGTGTAGTCCGTGCCTGCCGCGGGGTTCGTTCCCGTGCCGTCGGCCGAGGTCGCATACGACACCACAACCTCACTCGACACCGCACCGGACAGTCTCACCTCGAACCCCACCGATCCGCCCTCGCTGGCCTTCCTATCCGCCACCGACACCTTCACCGTGCCGTTGTCCTCGATCGTCGCCTGCGCCGTCGCCGCCGTCGCCGACACGTCCACCTCACCAGCCGTGCTCGCTCCGGTCAGCTCCAACACCAGCGTCTCGTGCGGCTCCAGCACCGAGTCCGTGTTCGTCACGATCTCGATCGTCCCGCTCGTCTCGCCAACGCCAATCGTCAGCTCCACCTCGCTCGGCGCCGTGTAGTCTCCAGGCGCCGCCGCCGTCGACGCATCGGTGTCCACCTCGTAGCTCACCACCACCGCCGTCGTGCTCGTCCCGGTCACCGTCACCGTAAACGTCGCCGTCTGTCCCTCTTCCACGTTCGCCACAGGACCAGCCACGCTCACCGTCAGCTCGTCGTCGTCGGTGATCGTCCCCACCGCCTCGGCGTCACCCAGACTCACTCCGGCGACCTCCGGATCAGGCGCGCTGATAGTCAGCTTGAACGTCTCGTCCGCCTCGTTCAGTTCGTCCTCGACCGTCGCCACCGCCACCGTCTGCATCAGCGCCTCGCCAGGTCTGAACGTCAGCTCCGTCGCCGACACCGCCGTGTAGTCCGTGCCTGCCGCGGGGTTCGTTCCCGTGCCGTCCTCCGAGGTCGCATACGACACCACAACCTCACTCGACACCGCACCGGACAGTCTCACCTCGAACCCCACCGATCCGCCCTCGCTGGCCTTCCTATCCGCCACCGACACCTTCACCGTGCCGTTGTCCTCGATCGTCGCCTGCGCCGTCGCCGCCGTCGCCGACACGTCCACCTCACCAGCCGTGCTCGCTCCGGTCAGCTCCAACACCAGCGTCTCGTGCGGCTCCAGCACCGAGTCCGTGTTCGTCACGATCTCGATCGTCTCGCTCGTCTCGCCAACGCCAATCGTCAACTCCGTCCCGCTCGGCGCCGTGTAGTCGTCTCCTGAGCTCGCCGTCGACGCACCGGTGTCCACCTCGTAGCTCACCACCACCGCCGTCGTGCTGTCCTTCGTCTGCGGCTCCACCGTCACCGTGAACGTCGCCGTCTGTCCCTCTTCCACGTTCGCCACAGGACCAGCCACGCTCACCGTCAGCTCGTCGTCGTCGGTGATCGTCCCGACCGCCTCGGCGTCACCCAGACTCACTCCGGCGACCTCCGGATCAGGCGCGCTGATAGTCAGCTTGAACGTCTCGTCCGCCTCGTTCAGTTCGTCCTCGACCGTCGCCACCGTCGCCGTCTGCATCAGCGCCTCGCCAGGTCTGAACGTCAGCTCCGTCGCCGACACCGCCGTGTAGTCCGTGCCTGCCGCTGGGTTCGCTCCCGTGCCGTCCTGCGAGGTCGCATACGACACCACAACCTCACTCGACACCGCACCGGACAGTCTCACCTCGAACCCCACCGATCCGCCCTCGCTGGCCTTCCTATCCGCCACCGACACCTTCACCGTGCCGTTGTCCTCGATCGTCGCCTGCGCCGTCGCCGCCGTCGCCGACACGCCCACCGCTCCAGCCGTGCTCGCTCCGGTCAGCTTCAACACCAGCGTCTCGTCCGGCTCCAGCACCGCGTCCGTGTTCGTCACGACCTCGATCGTCCCGCTCGTCTCGCCAACGCCAATCGTCAACTCCGTCCCGCTCGGCGCCGTGTAGTCGTCTCCTGAGCTCGCCGTCGACGCATCGGTGTCCACCTCGTAGCTCACCACCACCGCCGTCGTGCTGTCCTTCGTCTGCGGCTCCACCGTCACCGTGAACGTCGCCGTCTGTCCCTCTTCCACGTTCGCCACAGGACCAGCCACGCTCACCGTCAGCTCGTCGTCGTCGGTGATCGTCCCCACCGCCTCGGCGTCACCCAGACTCACTCCAGCGACCTCCGGATCAGGCGCGCTGATAGTCAGCGTGAACGTCTCGTCCGCCTCGTTCAGTTCGTCCTCGACCGTCGCCACCGTCGCCGTCTGCATCAGCGCCTCGCCAGGTCTGAACGTCAGCTCCGTCGCCGACACCGCCGTGTAGTCCGTGCCTGCCGCTGGGTTCGCTCCCGTGCCGTCCTCCGAGGTCGCATACGACACCACAACCTCACTCGACACCGCACCGGACAGTCTCACCTCGAACCCCACCGATCCGCCCTCGCTGGCCTTCCTATCCGCCACCGACACCTTCACCGTGCCGTTGTCCTCGATCGTCGCCGTCGCCGCCGTCGCCCAGCCACGCTCACCGCTCCAGCAGCTCGTCGTCGTCGATCGTCCCGATCGTCCCCACCGCCTCGGCGTCACCCAGACTCACTCCGTCGCCGCGACCTCCGGATCAGGCGCGCTGATAGTCAGTCAGCTTGAACGTCTCGTCCGCCTCGTTCAGTTCGTCCTCGACCGTCGCCACCGTCGCCGTCTGCATCAGCGCCTCGCCAGGTCTGAACGTCAGCTCCGTCGCCGACACCGCCGTGTAGTCCGTGCCTGCCGCTGGGTTCGCTCCCGTGCCGTCCTCCGAGGTCGCATACGACACCACAACCTCACTCGACACCGCACCGGACAGTCTCACCTCGAACCCCACCGATCCGCCCTCGCTGGCCTTCCTATCCGCCACCGACACCTTCACCGTGCCGTTGTCCTCGATCGTCGCCTGCGCCGTCGCCGCCGTCGCCGACACGCCCACCGCTCCAGCCGTGCTCGCTCCGGTCAGCTTCAACACCAGCGTCTCGTCCGGCTCCAGCACCGCGTCCGTGTTCGTCACGACCTCGATCGTCCCGCTCGCCACTCCAGCGCCAATCGTCAGCTCCACCTCGCTCGGCGCCGTGTAGTCTCCAGGCGCCGCCGCCGTCGATGCATCGGTGTCCACCTCGTAGCTCACCACCACCGCCGTCGTGCTGTCCTTCGTCTGCGGCTCCACCGTCACCGTGAACGTCGCCGTCTGTCCCTCTTCCACGTTCGCCACAGGACCAGCCACGCTCACCGTCAGCTCGTCGTCGTCGGTGATCGTCCCCACCGCCTCGGCGTCACCCAGACTCACTCCGGCGACCTCCGGATCAGGCGCGCTGATAGTCAGCTTGAACGTCTCGTCCGCCTCGTTCAGTTCGTCCTCGACCGTCGCCACCGTCACCGTCTGCATCAGCGCCTCGCCAGGTCTGAACGTCAGCTCCGTCGCCGACACCGCCGTGTAGTCCGTGCCTGCCGCGGGGTTCGTTCCCGTGCCGTCCTCCGAGGTCGCATACGACACCACAACCTCACTCGACACCGCACCGGACAGTCTCACCTCGAACCCCACCGATCCGCCCTCGCTGGCCTTCCTATCCGCCACCGACACCTTCACCGTGCCGTTGTCCTCGATCGTCGCCGTCGCCGCCGTCGCCGACACGCCCACCTCACCAGCCGTGCTCGCTCCGGTCAGCTCCAACACCAGCGTCTCGTGCGGCTCCAGCACCGAGTCCGTGTTCGTCACGATCTCGATCGTCCCGCTCGTCTCGCCAACGCCAATCGTCAACTCCGTCCCGCTCGGCGCCGTGTAGTCGTCTCCTGAGCTCGCCGTCGACGCACCGGTGTCCACCTCGTAGCTCACCACCACCGCCGTCGTGCTGTCCTTCGTCTGCGGCTCCACCGTCACCGTGAACGTCGCCGTCTGTCCTTCTTCCACGTTCGCCACAGGACCAGCCACGCTCACCGTCAGCCCGTCGTCGTCCTCGATCGTCCCGACCGCCTCGGCGTCACCCAGACTCACTCCAGCGACCTCCGGATCAGGCGCGCTGATAGTCAGCGTGAACGTCTCGTCCGCCTCGTTCAGTTCGTCCTCGACCGCCGCCACCGTCACCGTCTGCATCAGCGCCTCGCCAGGTCTGAACGTCAGCTCCGTCGCCGACACCGCCGTGTAGTCCGTGCCTGCCGCGGGGTTCGTTCCCGTGCCGTCCTCCGAGGTCGCATACGACACCACAACCTCACTCGACACCGCACCGGACAGTCTCACCTCGAACCCCACCGATCCGCCCTCGCTGGCCTTCCTATCCGCCACCGACACCTTCACCGTGCCGTTGTCCTCGATCGTCGCCTGCGCCGTCGCCGCCGTCGCCGACACGTCCACCTCACCAGCCGTGCTCGCTCCGGTCAGCTCCAACACCAGCGTCTCGTGCGGCTCCAGCACCGAGTCCGTGTTCGTCACGATCTCGATCGTCCCGCTCGTCTCGCCAACGCCAATCGTCAGCTCCACCTCGCTCGGCGCCGTGTAGTCTCCAGGCGCCGCCGCCGTCGACGCATCGGTGTCCACCTCGTAGCTCACCACCACCGCCGTCGTGCTGTCCTTCGTCTGCGGCTCCACCGTCACCGTGAACGTCGCCGTCTGTCCCTCTTCCACGTTCGCCACAGGACCAGCCACGCTCACCGTCAGCTCGTCGTCGTCGGTGATCGTCCCCACCGCCTCGGCGTCACCCAGACTCACTCCGGCGCCGTCGGATCAGGCGTCTGCTGATCCACCGTCAGCTTGAACGTCGCCGTCCGTCCCTCTTCAGTTCGTCCACGACCGTCGCCACCGTCACCGTCAGCATCGTCGCGTCCTCGATCGTCCCCGTCAGCTCCACCTCGTCGACCGCCTCGGCGTCACCCAGACTCACTCCGGCGACCTCCGGATCAGGCGCGCTGATAGTCAGCTTGAACGTCTCGTCCGCCTCGTTCAGTTCGTCCTCGACCGTCGCCACCGTCACCGTCTGCATCAGCGCCTCGCCAGGTCTGAACGTCAGCTCCGTCGCCGACACCGCCGTGTAGTCCGTGCCTGCCGCGGGGTTCGTTCCCGTGCCGTCCTCCGAGGTCGCATACGACACCACAACCTCACTCGACACCGCACCGGACAGTCTCACCTCGAACCCCACCGATCCGCCCTCGCTGGCCTTCCTATCCGCCACCGACACCTTCACCGTGCCGTTGTCCTCGATCGTCGCCGTCGCCGCCGTCGCCGACACGCCCACCGCTCCAGCCGTGCTCGCTCCGGTCAGCTTCAACACCAGCGTCTCGTCCGGCTCCAGCACCGCGTCCGTGTTCGTCACGACCTCGATCGTCCCGCTCGTCTCGCCAACGCCAATCGTCAGCTCCACCTCGCTCGGCGCCGTGTAGTCTCCAGGCGCCGCCGCCGTCGACGCATCGGTGTCCACCTCGTAGCTCACCACCACCGCCGTCGTGCTGTCCTTCGTCTGCGGCTCCACCGTCACCGTGAACGTCGCCGTCTGTCCCTCTTCCACGTTCGCCACAGGACCAGCCACGCTCACCGTCAGCTCGTCGTCGTCGGTGATCGTCCCCACCGCCTCGGCGTCACCCAGACTCACTCCGGCGACCTCCGGATCAGGCGCGCTGATAGTCAGCTTGAACGTCTCGTCCGCCTCGTTCAGTTCGTCCTCTCGACCGTCGCCACCGCCACCGTCTGCATCAGCGCCTCGCCAGGTCTGAACGTCAGCTCCGTCGCCGACACCGCCGTGTAGTCCGTGCCTGCCGCGGGGTTCGTTCCCGTGCCGTCCTCCGAGGTCGCATACGACACCACAACCTCACTCGACACCGCACCGGACAGTCTCACCTCGAACTCCACCGATCCGCCCTCGCTGGCCTTCGCATCTGAGATACTCAACTCGGGCTCGGACTCGTTCTCCTCGATCGTGATCGTCTGTGGGCTGCCTACCGGGTTACCGTCCCGGCTTGCAGTGACCAGGATGGTCTCGTCTCCTTCGTAGACCAAGTCTTCCTCAGCAGTCACTGTCGCCGTCACTGCGGTCTGTGTACCGCCCAGCGTCAGCGACTTCGACGACACCGTGTAGTCGTCGGTTTCGGTGGCCGTGCTCTCGGATTCGATCTTGAGGGTGATAGTCTGGTCGGCGGCGAACGTGCTGTCGCCAGTGCTGACCGTTACCGTCGACTCGCCCCGGGCCTCGCTGATCTTGTCCGGGTCGACCGAGAGGCTGAGCACCGGCTCAGGGTCATCGTCGGTGATCGTCAACTCCACGTCGGCCGGGGCGGTCGGACGTGCCCCGGATGACAGCTCGCCCGACACCTTCACCGTCTTGTCCGGCGTATCCACAGGCGTATGAACCTTGTTGTCTACTGCGGTGATGGTGACCGTCCCAGTGCTCACCGTGACGTTCGCCGCGAAGGTCAGAACCTTGTTCGTGCTGAGCATGAAGTCCCCGGTCCCGGCAGGAGGTACCGTGGACACGGTGACCGTGAATGGATCCGCCGACGCCTGTTCTATCGTTGCCGTCACCGTACTGGAGCCGCCGTTCTCGGAAATCGAGTCAGGGGTCAACACCAACGTCACGCTCGGAGCGGCGTCGGTCAGGCATACCGTCACTTTGTCGCCCGCTACGTAGTCGAACGTGTCTTTGTAGGCTGCTGAGCCCCACCGGTAGGATTCGCCATACGTTTGCGTACTGTGGGCGCTGACGCTCCCGAACGGCAGCGTCACCTCGCCCACGTACAACACAAAGTCGCCAAGCCGACTCTCCGGAAGCGCGGTAGTGATCGCGAAGTGATAGTCTGGAGTCCAACCATATTTGGCTTCCTCAAAGCGAGAAGTCTGGTTGAAATACAACTGGGTCACCGTATAGGTCGCCGCACGACGTGAGAATCCGCTATCGGAGATACTTCCGAATGAGGGGCTCATGTAGCCCCGCTTGTCGAACACCAAGCCCCGGGCCACCGTTACTTCCGCCGACCAGAACGCAGCCGCGCATTCCGGAACGAGTACCATGGAATTGGTAGTTGCGCTCTGTACCGTGGACGGGTCGCCGAAGCCGTCGTCATTTCGCGATGAAACGCGATAATGCCGCGTGCTGCCTGCCGGGAGGCCTTCGTGCTTGTACATGTTGCTGCGCGTTGACGAGGGCTCCTGGGGGTGGTCTGCCACAAGGACCGTCCAGTCTTCATCGTCATCGCTGCAGTCGCCGGCATCGAGTTCCGCACAGACTTCGATCTTGTGGTCGATCACCTCGTCACTGCCTCTATTCCATTGCAGTCGGATTCGGGTCTGCCCCTCCTCGAACGCCCAGAGATAGGGTGCTCTCGGCACGTCCGCGTGCGCGTGTGTGCCGAGGATTGCGACTGCCATCGCCAGAGCGAGCGACACACGACGCGTGCGTACATGCTGTCCGCGAGTCTCGGTGCCCTCGGCTCGCGCACGGCGCTGACGCGCCGGCAGACCAAGCGCCCGGACGCACCTCTTCATTGAGGCGCCGGCGGTGATCGGCGGCCGCCGGCCGGCCCGTTCGGGTCCATTGCGCCCGGACACAAGACGCATGCGGGATGTCGGGTCCACCCTCAGAGATTCGACCGGGAGGAGGCATTCCTTGAGTCGTTTCTCCCGTTACGGGATCGAGACAGGCAGTTCTATCTATGCAGCGAGCGAGGAGCGTCCGCTCAGTAGTGGTAGCGCTGCAGCGCGGCGCGGTCCCGTTCGTACTCGGAGCGCAGGGTCTGGGTCACTTCGCTGCGGCTCACCTCGGCCGGGGCGACGTCCCACCAGGTGCCGGCGCCGGGTACGTAGCGGTGCTTCTCGATCTCGGCGACGATGACGCAGCTCCGGCGCTCCGTGCGCGCCTCGCGCACCGCCGCGCGCACCTCGTCCGGGGTGGTGCAGCGGAAGCCGCGCGCTCCCATCGCCTCGGCGATCGCCGCCATGTCGACCGCCAGGTACTCGCCGTCCAGTCGGCGGCCGTCGTCGCCGTCGACGCGGGTGCGGAACTCGGTGCCGAACGAGTGGCCGGCGCGCGCCATCTGCAGGCGCCGGATCACCTGGAAGCCGTGGTTGTCGGCAACGACCACCGTGATCTTCAGGTCTTCCTGCAGCGCGGTCATCAGCTCCATCGGGTTGAGCAGGTAGTTGCCGTCGCCAAGGTAGACGTAGACCTCGCCCTCCGGCTGCTCCATGCGGACGCCCAGCGCGGCCGGCATCTCCCAGCCCATGCAGGAGAAGCCGAACTCCAGGTGGCACTCCGCACCGCCGGTGGTGTCCCAGAGCTTGAGCAGGTTGCCGACCGGGCCGCCGGCGGCGGCGACCACCGAGTCGCCGTCCCGCGCTTCCGCGTTGAAGGCCTTGATCAACTCGCCCTCGCCCATCGCCTGTCCGGACTGCGGGGCGTAGGCATCGGTCGCCTTGACCTCCTCCCACTCGGCCTGCAGCTTGGCGATCTCCGCCTTCCGGCCGGTGAGGTCCACGCCTCGCTCCCGGCACGCCGCGGCCAGGGCCGTGAGCGCCTCGCGCGCGTCGGCGACGACCGGCAGCGCTCCGTTCTTGAAGGCGTCGTGGGCGTTGACATTGATGCTCACGAACCTCACGTCCGGGTTGTGGAACAGGCTGTTGGAGGCCGTGGCGAAGTCCCCGAGCCGGGTGCCCACGGCGATCACCAGATCGGCCTGCTCCGCCGAACGCGCGGCCGCGGTGGTGCCCTCGACGCCGTGTCCGCCCAGCGACCACTCGCGCGGGCCGCGATAACAGCCCTTGCCGCCGAAGGTCTCCGACACCGGAATCCCCAACGCGGCAAGCTCGCTCAGCGCCTCCCACGCCTCCGAGTAGTTCACGCCGCCGCCGGCGATGATCATCGGCCGGCTCGAGCCCTCGATCAGACGCACCGCCTCCGCGATGCGGTCAGCGACCGGGGGAGTCCGCTCGATGCGCCACGCCCGTTCCTCGAACAAACGAGACGGGAACGCATACGCATGCGCCTGCACGTCCTGCGGGAGCGCGATCGTCACCGTGCCGGTCTCGGCCGGGTCGGTGAGCACGCGCATCGCCTCCGGCAGCGCGGTAAGGAGCTGCTCGGGCCGGGAGATCCGGTCGAAGAAGCGGCTGATGGGCCGGAAGCAGTCGTTGACGCTGATGTCGGCCGCCAGCGGGTGCTCGAGTTCCTGCAGGACGTTGCCCTGATGGCGGGTGACGTAGTAGTCGGACGCGAGCAGCAGCACCGGCAGGCGGTTGATGGTGGCCGTGGCGGCCCCGGTCACCATGTTGGTGGCGCCGGGGCCGATCGAGCTGGTGCAGGCCAGGGTGGCGGCCCGCCGCGTCGCCTTGGCGTAGCCGGAGGCGACGTGCACCATCGACTGCTCGTTGCGCGCCTGATAGAGCGGCAGGTCGGCGCCGATCGACTCCAGCGCCTGGCCGAGGCCGCTGACGTTGCCGTGCCCGAAGATGCCGAAGATGGCCGGCACCAGCCGGCGGCGGCGGCCGTCGCGCTCGCTGTACTGGACGCTCAGGTACTTGACGACCGCCTGGCCGACGGTCAGTTGTTCGGTTGCTGGCATGGCTCGATCATAGATCGACGCGCGCGAATGCGGGAATCCGTGGCGGGTCGGCGCAGGCGCTAACCGCCCGCGGTCAACGCCTGCGCGGCCTGCCCGGGCGAGGCGGCGGCCTTGAGGCCGTCCAGCGCCTGCGAGTCCCGGACGAAGCTGGCGATCGCCGACACCAGCTCCAGGTGCGGCTCGGGCGGCTCCGGCGGCGAGAGCACCAGGAAGATCACGCTCACCACGTAGCGGAAGCCGCCGCCGAACCGGAACGAGGTCCCAGGCGGCGCGACGCCCAGGGCGGCCATCGAACGCGGCAGCCCGTCGATGCGACTGTGGATGATGGCCGCACCGTGGCCGATCAGCGCCGCGCGCAGCACCGGCTCGTGCAGCAGCCGGTCCAGCACGCCGGCGGCATCGGGGATCTCCAGGTCGTCGGCGACCGCGGCGACCAGTCGGCTGAGCGCCTCGTCATCTGATTCGGCCCGCAACGGCGCCAGGATCCGGGACGCCGGGATGAACTCGCTCAGGTTTACTGGCACGCGGCGGCCTCCCTCATGCCGGGACGGGGACGGGAACCACCGTCTCCCACGCCCCCGAGTCGACCGAGCGGTCGAACGCGGCCAGCACCTGGGCCACGCGGTCCGCTTCCGCCAGGCCGGGCTCGCCCTGCGTCCGCTCGACAACCGACTTCGCGAACTGCGCCGCCTCGACGACCTTGAGGTCCTCGTAGCTCATGCCCAGCGCCGGGCCGGGATTGAAGTTGGCGAAGAACGGATGCTCGGGGCCTGCCTGTACCCAGACCGTGCCGTCCCGTTCGGGGGTCCCGTCCGGCAGGTAGAGCTGCAACTCGTTCATGCGCTCGAAGTCCCACAGGATCGTGCCCTCGGTGCCGCTGATCTCGAATGCGAGCTGGCACTTGGGGCCGTTGATCACCCTGCACACCTCGTAGGTGCCCTGGGCGCCGCAGGCGAACTGCACCAGCGCGCTCCCGTAGTCCTCGTTGGTGACCGGGCCGGTGGGACCGCCGCGCTTGATCGCGAAGTGCGTGCCCTCGCCCGGCGTCGGCAGCGGCCGCTCGGTGATGAAGGTGTGCCGGTTGGCGACCAGCCGCGCCACGGGACCGGCCAGCATGTGCGCCAGGTCGGCGACGTGTGACATCAGGTCGGCGACCGCGCCGGAGCCGGACTGCTCGCGGTCGAAGCGCCACGACAGCACGCCGTGCGGGTCGCGCGCGTAGCCGACCAGGAAACGGCCGCGGAAATGGGTGATCGCCCCCAGCCGGCCGTCCCGGATCAGGCGCAGCGCATACTGGACGACCGGCGCCCAGCGGTAGTTGTAGCCGACGCCGCTGATGATCCCTGCCTCGCGCGCGGCGGCGGCGATGGCCGCCGTCTCGGCCGGGCTGCGCCCGACCGGCTTCTCGCAGAAGACGTGCTTGCCCGCTTCGATCGCCGCCAGGGCGATCGGCTTGTGCAGCGCGTTCTGGGTGGTGATGACGACCGCGTCCACCTCCGGGTCGGCGACCGTTTCGCGCCAGTCCGTGGTGGCGCGCTCGAAACCCGCCCGCGTGACGCCCTCCTGCGCGCGCGCTTCGACGTTGTCCGCGCACACCACCAGGCGCGGCTCGATGTCGAGCTCGGGAAAGCGCTGCGGCACCAGCCGGTGGGAGCGGGCATGGACCGAGCCCATCCAGCCCATGCCGATCACGGCAACGCCGATGCGGGCACTCATGGGCAGGGCTCCGGGGCTGCAGCCGTCCGAATCGGCCCGGCCGGCAACGTGCTGGCGTCCAGCGCTCTGTGCTCCTCGTACATGGCGGGATACTTCACTCTACCATCGGCGGCGATGGACGGGAGAAGCAACAGCGTGGCGATGGCCCCTTATCATGACCTGGATCTGGACGCCGGCCTGCGGCACTTCGGGCTTGCCGCCTTCCGCCCCGGTCAGCGCGAGGCGATCGGGATGCTGCTCGATGCGGGGCGCCTGCTGCTGGTGGCGCCGACCGGGGGCGGCAAGAGCCTTACCTATCAGCTTCCGGCGGCGCTGATGCCGGGCACGACCGTGGTGGTGTCGCCGCTGATCGCCCTCATGCACGACCAGGTGGCCGCCCTGGAGCGCTACGGCGTGCCGGCCACGTATCTGGCGGGGACGCTGCCTGCGGACGAAGTGCGGCGGAGGCTCGCCACGGTGGCCGCCGGCCGATGCAAGCTGGTGTACGTGGCCCCGGAGCGACTGGCCTCGGACCGACTGCGTTCCGTGCTGGCTCGCCTGGACTGCCCACTGGTGGCCATCGACGAGGCGCACTGCATCAGTTCGTGGGGCCACGACTTTCGCCCCGACTATCTCCAGATCGGGGAGCTGGTGCAGCTTCTGCCGCGGGCGCGGGTGCTGGCCTGCACCGCAACGGCGACGCCGGTGGTGCGCGACGAGATCATCGAACGGCTCGGCCTGCCGGCGGACACGCCGCAGCTCATCCACGGCTTCGCGCGTCCCAACCTGGCGCTGCGGGTGATCGAGGTGATGACCGGGCGGGAACGCGAGGGGCACGTCGACGCGGTGCTCGCCGAGACGTTGGGTGGCCCGGGGCGGCAGGCCGGGACGGCGATCGTCTACGCGCCCACCCGCAGGACCGCCGAGGAGGAGGCGCAACGCCTCGATGCGATTCAGTGGAAGGCGGCCGCCTATCACGCCGGCATGGACGGCGGCCGGCGCGAGCGCGCGCAGCGCGCATTCATGGCCGGCGAGCTCGACGTGGTGGTGGCCACCAACGCCTTCGGCATGGGCATCGACCGGGCGGACGTGCGCTGCGTGGCGCACTTGGCGCCGCCGGGCTCGCTGGAGGCGTACTACCAGGAAGCGGGACGCGCCGGCCGGGACGGCGATCCCGCCGTCTGCATGCTGGTCGTGTCGCCCGGGGACATGGCGCTGCGCCGCCACCTCGTCGAGCGCAACGGCGACGGGCAGCCCGTGGCGCCGGAGGTGGTGCAGCACCAGTGGAACCTGTTCCTGGAGTTGATGCGCTGGGCCGAGGGCGGCGCATGCCGCCACGACGCGATCCTGCGCTACTTCGGCGACGAAGCGGAGACGCTGGCCGGCTGCGGGCACTGCGACGTCTGCCTGCGGCTGGCGGACGACGAGGAGCACGATCCGGAGCAGGCTGCGATCGTGGTGCGCAAGGGCCTGTGCGGGGTCGCGCGCATCCACGGCCGCTTCGGCCTGACGGCGGCCGTGAAGCTGCTCAAGGGAGCGTCGGACGAGCGGCTGCGGCGCGCCGGGCTCGACCGGACGCCCACCTTCGGCACGCTCGGCGACCACCCGGAAGAGTGGCTGATGCGGCTGCTGCAGCGCTGCGTCACCGCCGGCTGGGTGGACTTTCAGGGCGGCGACCGGCCGATCGCGGTGGTCACCGCGGAGGGCAGGGAGGTGATCCACGACCGTCATCCGGCGCGCCTGCTGCTACCTGCCAGGCTGCGCGCTCGGCCATCCGGTGGCGCAGGCCAACGGCGTGGCGGCGGTCGCGCGGCTGCCGAAGCCCCGGTGGAAGAGCTCGACGCCGCCGGGCTCGAGCTGTTCGAGGCGCTGCGCGCCTTCCGCATCGAGGAGGCGCGACGGCAACAGGTACCCCCCTACGTCATCGCCAGCGACCGCACGCTGCGCCACCTCGCCGTGCTGCGCCCCGACTCCCCCGCAACCTTGGAGCTGGTCCACGGCATCGGCCCCGCGAAGGCGGAGCGCTACGGCGAAGCGCTGCTCGCCATCGTGAAAGAGTATGCCGGTGAGGAGTGAGTATGAATCCATGGCCGGAGATCGATTACACCGGCCATGTCCATTCGCTTCGGCGCCTTCTTCGGTCAGTCGGACCAGTTCTGGCACGGCATCCAGGTGGAGCGCGACTTTCGAAGAATCGCCGCGGACAAGCGGCGGCTCACCGCCGGGATCAAGCCTGCGTCTTCACTCCAGAAGGTATCCTGACACTCTCTCCCGCGCTGCGGTTCAACCGGGCGACGCGACGGGCCGGTCGAGCTGGCCGCGCTCGCGCAGGGAGTCGACGATCTGTTCGAACAGCAGGCCGTTGTCGCGCGCTACGGCCCGCGCGTGGCTGTGGCCGGCCGGCGGCGCCCGCTCGACGCGGAAGGTCGGCACCACGCGAGCCGCGCCGTCGACGGGCACCTCGCGGGTCGTCGCGGCCAGGTTGAACCCTCCCGGGACCTGCTCGTCCTCCACCCACGCGGCGAGCTCGTGCAGGTGCGTGGCCAGCACCGAGCGGCAGCCGAGCGCGACCAGCACGCGCACGATGTCCAGCATCAGGTAGGCCGCCTCGCCCGGACCGGTGCTGGTGAAGGTCTCGTTGGACAGCAGGATGGCGCTCGGCGTGAGCAGCGTGAGGATCTCGCGCAGGCGCGCCGCCTCCTCCCCGAACCGGCCGCTCTGCTGCTGCGGCTTCTCCTCAGCCTGGTAGTGGGTGTACAGCCCTGACGCGAGGCTCATCTCCGCGTCGCGCGCGGGACAGAACAGCCCGGCCTGGAAGAGGACCTGGGCGATGCCCACGCCCTGCAGGTACACGGTCTTGCCGCCGCGGTTGGGGCCGGTCAGGACGGCGACCCGTCCCTGCTCGCCGAGCGCGACCTCGCTCGACACCACATCCTGCCCTCCGTTCAGGGCGAGCGCGGCGTTGTAGCAGCCGTCGATCGACAGCACGCGGCGCTCCGTGTCGGCCACCCGCGGCAGGCAGACCGGTAACCCGCGCTCCTGCAGTGCGCGCGCCAGCTTGGCGGCGGAGGCGAACAGGATCAGCTCCTCGCTCGCGCGGGTGATGAACCCGGTCGGCAGCTTCGTGAAGGCGCGCAGGTCGCCGGCGAGTTGCCGGGCCGCCCGGTCGAGTACCTGCGCCAAGTCGTCGAACAGCTCCCGCACCAGCGGCTTGGCGTGCCCGGGACGCAGCAGGCTGTGCAGGTCGGCGATGCCGCGGCCTTCCGCGGCGGCCTTCCCCAGCACCGTGGACATCAGCTTCGATCCCTTGAACCGCTCCCGGTTGACCGACAGCAGGGTCGCTTCGACGGGCCGCAGTTGTGCGTCCAGGTTCACCCCTATCGTGATGCTGGCCATGCCGCGCACGTCGGCGAGCACGCCGGGCAGGAAGCTCAGGAGCTGCCGGTGCGCGGCCGTCTCGCGGATGCGGTCGAGCAGCGCCGCCAACTCGCTCCACACCGGACCGGCGTCGCCAACTGCCGTCAGCGCATCGGCCAGCGCCTCGGTGGTGGCGACGTAGAGCTCCAGCTCGCTGAGGTGGTTGACTACGCGGTACAGCGCCGCCCGGTTGTCCATGGCGGTGAGCGGGCCGGCCAGGATGACGCGCAGCGTCGCCTCGCGCACCACCTCCTCCAGCGGGGGGTGGGCCAGGATCGCCTGCAGCACCGACTGCCGGTGGTCTATCTGCCCCGCCGTGCTGAGCTGCGCGCCGAGCAGCGCCGTCAGGTAGCGTTCCGCGGAACCGTGGATGGCCATGGCGCGCACGATCCCGGCAAGCTGCAGGTCCTCGCGCGTCTGGGCGGGCAGCTCGTACACGGTCCGCTCGGGCTCCGGACCGTTCCAGAGGAAGCTGAACCGGTCCAGCTCCTGCTGCGAGGGGCCGGCCGGCGCATCGCCGTCGCTTTGACGCAACGCCCGAGCCTGTTCCCTGACGCCGCTCGACTCCGCCAGCAGATTCTGAGCGACGACGCGCTTCTGGATTTCCCGCGATGCGAGATCGACGAGTTTCTGTAACCCTTCAGTTTCCTTCTGACCCGAACCGCCGCCAGTCATGACGCACCCGCCACGAACCTTGCTTCGCTGCTCAAGATTCCTCCAATGCGCTCATGAATCGTGCAAATCGCTCCAGATCGTGCATGACCAGCGGGTGCGCCTGGGAGAGCTTGGCCACCAGATAATCCAGGCGATCCCAGTCGTATTCCAGCTCGAAGTAGTAGCGCTTGAAGTGCCGGAACTTGAGCAACTCGAAGAGCGGAGAGAAGGCCTCCTCCGACACGGCCGCCGCACGCACGCCGTCGATTTCCAGCGTCATCTTCTGCAGGAGATCGCTGTGCCAACGTTCAGGGTCGAGGTTGTTGTCGAAATATTGCGAGATCCGCAGGAAGATCGTCTCAAGGCAGGTGTAGTAGCTCTCCAGGAGCCCCGCGACGATGAGCGCCGATACGGACGTCTTGCCGAGCTGCGCGATCTCGTTTTCGAGGGCGCTTTGCAGCGACCCGTGAACCGAAACGAGCCTTTGCCGGTGCGCCCGAATCAGCGCGGCAAGCTCACGGATCGCTTCGCTCATGGACCAGCGCTCCGCGCTCGCGGATGCGCTCGGCGATATCGGGTGGGACCTTCTCCAGTTCGACCACGTCGACCGGCACGCCCGTTCCCTCCATGGCTATGCCGAGCGCCGTGAAGAACTCCGCGGGTCCGGCCAACCCCTCGACCGCTATGTCGATATCCGAAATCTCGCTGAAGCGCGCGCGATCGAGCAACGACCCCCACTGATAGATGCGGCGCGGGTTCACGCGTGCCGCGATCTCCGCGATGATCGCCTGCGCGTCGCGCGTGGCCCGAGCGAAGCGCGCGTCGATCCGCGCGCGGCGGCGCTCCTCCTTGGCGGCGAGGAACTCACGCACCCGGTCCAGGTCGACCCCGAATTGCTCGGCCACGACGCTGAGTATAGCCGCTCGCCGGCCTTGACAGGGCGGGACGCTGCCCTACGATGGAATGCGTGTTGACCCAGGAACGCCTCCACGGCATGTGGGCCGGTCCGCCGGTGCCGTGGGCCGACGACGACCGCTTCGCGGAGGACGCCTACCGGCGCGACGTCGCCAAGTGCTGCGCCGCCGGCGTTCCCGGCGTCTACACCGGCGGCTCGACCGGCGAGTTCTACGCCATGGACCTGGACGAGTTCCAGGCGGTCGCCGCCGCCACCGTCGAGGTGTGCCGGGAATCGGGAACCCCGGTGCAGATCGGCTGCACCTCTACCTACACGGGCGGCGCCGTGCGGCGGGCGCGCTTCGCGCAGCGGCTGGGGGCCGACGCAATCCAGGTGGCTTTGCCCTTCTGGTTCGCCCTTTCCGACGACCAGGTGATCGGCTACTTCAGCGCCCTGGCCGACGCCTGCCCGGACCTGCCGATCGTGATCTACGACCGCGCCGACCGCGCCAGGCGGAGCTTCGACGGCGAGCTCTGCGCGCGCATCGTTGAGCGCGCGCCGATCATCGGCATCAAGGTCGACACCTCGGTGGGCGACGGGGCGCAGAAGGTACGGGATCTGAGCGCCCTGATGAGCGTGTTCGTCGGCGAGACCAGCCTGATCACCTATGCCCCGCACGGCGCGAGCGGCTGCTACTCGTCGCTGGTGTACATGAATCCCGGGCTCGCCCTGCGGCTTCACGAGCTGTGCGCGCGCGGCGACTACGAGCGGGCGCGGCCGATCCACGGCGACTTCGACCGGCTGATCGGCACGGGGCTCGCGCCGTTCCGCGAGCAGGGCTACGTCGACACCACCTACGACCGGCTGTTGGGCATGGTGGCCGGCTTCCTGGGCCCCGACTACCACCGCGTGCGCGATCCTTACCCGTCCACCAGTCCCGATCACGTCCGCGAGCTCCGCGCCTGGATGGCCGAGCACACGCCGGCGCTCCTGCGGTTGGACTGAACAGGACCGGCCGCGCATGCGCATCGACTTCGCCGGCCGCACGGTCATCGTCACCGGCGGCACCGGTGCGCTCGGCGGCTCGGTGGTGCGAGGCTTCCTGGAGGCGGGCGCGCGGGTGCTCGTGAGCTACGTGGTCGAGGACGAGGTGGCCCCGTTCCGTCAGCAGTTCGCCGACGCCGCCGGTCGCGTGGAGCTGCACCGCTGCGACGTGCGCCAAGCGGCCGAGGTGGAGACGCTCTTCCAGCACGTCCCGTCCGGCGACCTGCGGGCGGTGGTCAACCTGGCCGGCGGCTACCGGTGGACGCGGGTCGCGGACACCGACGACGCGACCCTCGAGCACCTGCTGGACCTCAATCTCCGCACCACCTTCGCCATGTGCCGCGCGGCGGCGCCGGCGCTGGTGGCCGCCGGCGGGGGTGCGATCGTCAACGTGTCCGCCCGTGCGGCGCTGCGCGGCGAGGCCGGCAACGGCGTGTACGGTGCCACCAAGGCGGCGGTCCTGGCCCTCACGCAGTCGCTGTCGGCGGAGTTGAAGGGCGACGGGGTGAACGTCAACGCCGTGCTTCCGAGCATCATCGACACGCCCGCCAACCGGAAGGCGATGCCGAAGTCCGATCCTGCTACATGGGTGGCGCCGGGGGACCTGGCCAGCGTGATCGTGTTCCTGACCTCGGACGCCGCCGCGGCGATCCACGGCGCGGCCATCCCGGTCGACGGACTGGCGTAGGTCGGCGTGGAGGGGCCGTTCCAGATGGCAACGCCGCCGGCCAGTACGGCATAGAGCTGGACGGGACCAGGGAGCGAATTTGACGCCCCTCAGGGTCTTACGTCACCATACTTACGTATGGATCGCGTCTTCTCGACCAGGATCGACGAGTCGACTGCCGAACTTCTGGACCGGCTCTCAAAGGCTCAGCGTATCCCGAAGAAACGGATCGTGGAGGACGCGATCAGGCTTTACGGGGAAACTCTGCAGGGCGAACCGGACCCGTTCGACCGGTCGTTCGGCGCATGGCGGCGGCCCGAGCCGGCGTCCGAGTTGCGCGAGCGTATGCGCGCCACGTTCGAGCAGTCGATGCAACGGCGCCGGAGATGAGGGCCTATGTGGATGCCGACGTGCTGATCTGGCATCTGCGCGGCGACCCCGAGGCAAAGGGGTTCCTGACGAATCTTCATCGGAATACGGCCTATGAGCTCTGGGTAGGCGCACTGCAACGAGCGGAGATCCTGTTCTTCATGCACCCAGGCGAGGAGGAGGCGACCTTCGCGCTGTTCTCTCAGTTCAAGACGGCAGTGGTCGATCAGGGCGTCGTCGACGATGCGGCCGCGCTCTACCGGAGCTGGAATCCTTCGCATGGCGTCGATGTCAACGACGCGATCCTGGCAGCGACCGTCCGCACTACTGGCGGCAAGCTGTACTGTCTGAACACCCGCCACTATCCGATGGACGGAATCGTGGTCGAGCGGGCATGGGGTCCGTGAGAACGGAATGGGCAAGATGCTGACGTCGCCCTTCGAGGACCAATACAAGTGCTCGATCGGGAGCGAGCGGCATCTGTTCGTCGACGACGCGCTGGTGCAGCGCACTCGCGGCGTCAGCAAGCGGCTGCATCAGCCGGTCAAGCATCCCGCGAATCCGGTCATCCGCGGCGACCTGCCGTACGAGAACGACTACGCCGTGCTGCACGGCACCGTGCTGCGCGAGCCGGACGGGCGCTTCCGCGCCTGGTACCTGAGCGGCACCGGCGCCCTGGCATACGCGGAGTCGGACGATGGGCTCACGTGGCGCAAGCCGCTGTTCGACCACTACCGGATCGACGGCGAGGAGACCAACATCGTCTACTGGACGCAGCACCCCGAGCTTGCCCGGCGCGACGAGTGGAAGTTCGGCGGCGGGTCGATCATGCCGGACCCGAACGCCCCACCCGACGAGCGCTATCGGATGTTCACGTTCGAAGTGCCGATCAGCGACGCCACGCGCGAGCGTTTCCGGACCGGCTACGGGTATTACGCGATTTCCTCACCCGACGGCATCCGCTGGCCTATCGGTCAGCCTCCGGTCCTGACCCGCCGCGACGACGACCCGCACATGAGCGACGCCAACGCGTGCATGTACGACCCGTTGCGCCAGCGCTTCATCGCCTTCACCAAGCGGCACCAGATCCGCCCCGACGCGGTCGGCGACCAGGGAGTGATGTCACGCGTGCGCGGGATCAGCTTCAGCGACGATTTCCGCGCCTGGACGCGGCCGGTCAACTGCCTGTTGCCCGACGACCGGGATCCGCGCGACGTGCAGTTCTATCGGCAGGGCGGCTGGACGTATCAAGGGATGTACCTGGGCCTGCTGGAGATCTACCACTCCGATCCGGACAGCCCCACGCAGCCGTTGATGCGTGATCTGCAGCTCATCTCCAGCCGCGACGGCGAGCTGTGGTGGCGCGCCGGCGGACGGCAGACCTTCATCCCCTGCGGGCCGCCGGGCTCGTGGGACGGGCAGATGCTCGACCTCAACGCCGGCGGGCCGATCGACGTGGGCGACGAGCACTGGATCTACTACGGCGGCCGCGCCTACCCGCACGAGATCAACGACGAGCTGTTCCCCTGGGACGGACCGCGCGGCGCCGGCATCGGCATCGCCACGCTGCGCCGGGACCGCTACGTGTCGTACGACGCCGGGGCGGAGACCGGCGAGGTGGTGACCCGGCTGCTGCGCTTCGAGCGGGGCACCTCGCTGCGGGTCAACGCGCGCACCGGGCCGGGCGGCTTCCTGCGCTGCGAGGTGCTGGACTCGATCGAGCGGCACGGCATCCCGCGCCGGCAGCTCTTCTGGGACTGGGGGATCGGCGCGCCTCTCTCCGGCTTCGGCGCCGAAGCCTGCCAACCGGTCGCGGGCGATCACCTCGACGCGGAGATCCGCTGGCGCGGCGGGCGCTCCATCGGCGAGCTGGCCGACCGCTGGGTGGCGCTCCGCTTCGTGATGCGCGACTGCTCGCTGTTCGCGTTCCGGATCGGCTGACGTGCGGGCCTTGACGTAGCTGGCAACACCTAACCATAGTAAGGCTAACCCTTATTATGGAAACACGAGGAACGACATGAACATAACGCTCAGTGTCGATGATCGCGTCGTCCGCAAGGTGCGGAAGATCGCGGTCGACAAGGACACCACCCTTACCGCGATGGTTCGCTCGTACCTTGAGTCACTGGCAGCGAGAGACGAATTGCCTCGGGAACAGGCTGCGAGGAATCTCGAAGACTCCTTCCGCCGGCTGAGTCGCCCCATGGGGGCCCATGCATGGACGCGGCAGGACCTGCATGAGCGATAGACGCTTCATCGACACGAACGTCGTGGTCTACGCCTATGACTCGGATGCTCCTGAGAAACAGGCCGACGCACGGAAACTTCTTCGAAACGGCATCCTGAATGACGACCTTGTCATTTCCGTGCAGGTGCTTGGGGAGTTCTTCAACGCCGTGACGCGGCGCATCAAGCAGCCGATGACGACCGATGAAGCCTCCGCGGCGATCGACGTCCTGAACCCGATTCCGATCATCGATCTCGACCTGCAACTCGTGCAGAGAGCGATCGAAACCCACAAGCGCTATCGGATCGCCTACTGGGATGCGCTCATCGTCGTCGCGGCGGAACGCGCCGGCTGCGTCGAGGTGCTTTCCGAAGACCTCAACGCGGGACAACGCTACCACGATGTCGTCGTGACCAACCCGTTCGCCGCTGACGAGTACCTGATCGGCTGACGCAGCGGTATACTGGCCGGAGCATGCCGACACGCGTGTCAGCCGCCGCCGATCTCGAACGCGAGCTGCTCACGGCGGAGGACTATCTCGAACGCCTCGATCCCGAACACTTCGCCGACCTGATCGATGGAGAGATCTTCATGCACTCGCCGGTATCCATCCGTCATGCCACTCTGCTCAACTTCCTCGATCGTCTGCTCGGTACCTATGTGGACCGCCATCGGCTGGGGGTTCTCTTCCGGGAGTCGGTCGCCGTACGGCTGAGCTCGCGAAACGCCTTTCAGCCCGACTTGGCGTTCTATCGCGCCGGGCGCGAGGGCCAAGTCCGCGCCAATCACGTCGAGGGTGCTCCGGACCTGGTGGTGGAGGTGCTGAGCCCGCGGACCGCCGACCGCGATATCGGCGTGAAGTTCGCGGAGTATGAGCAGCATGGCGTAGTCGAGTACTGGGTGCTGGATCCCGAAACGCTGGCCCATCGTTTCTACCGCCGCCGGGGAGAGCTGCTGGTCGAGTACGCCGAAGGCGCGGCGCAGATCACCTCACGGGTGGTGCGGGGATTCTTCGTCATGCGGGAGTGGCTCGACCCGGATGCAAGCCCGCCGATCACGGAATCGCTGGCACGGATCGAAGCGTAGACGGTCGCGCGATTGACGGAGCGGTGAGCCGGCGATACCGTCGCACCGTGCCGAACGACTAGGAGGTCATCCTGGCAGACTCCCCGCGAGCGCCTACACCGACCGCAGAGGCCGGCGCCGACCGTTCCCCTCTCCAGCCGGTCGGACGGGAACTGGCCCGCATCCTGCGCCGTCAGACCCTGGCACGAGCGTTCCGCATGCGCGAGTTCTATCTCCTCATGGTGATCGGACTCACGGTGATGGTGATCTTCAAGTTCGTGCCGATCTACGGAATCCTGATCGCCTTCAAGGACTACAACGTCACCAAGGGCATCATCGGCAGCCCATGGAACAACTTCCGCTGGTTCGCGTGGATCTTCGAAGACTTCTTCTTCTGGCGTGTGGTGCGCAACACGGTCGTTCTTGCCTTTCTGCGTTTGGCGTTTGCGTTCCCGGCGCCGATCGTGCTGGCGTTGCTGCTCAACGAGATCCGCTGGAGCCCGTACAAGCGCACCGTGCAGACGATCAGCTACCTGCCTCACTTCATGTCGTGGGTGGTGCTGGGCGGCATCGTCAAGGAGCTGCTCTCACCGACACGGGGCGTGCTCCCTCATCTGTTCACGGTGCTCGGCCTGGACGCGCCAGCCCTGCTCACCGACGCGGACGCCTTTCGCGCCGTGCTGGTGGTCAGCGGCATCTGGCAGGGCGTCGGCTGGGGCACCATCCTCTACCTTGCCGCGCTCTCCGGCGTCGACCCGCAACTCTACGAGAGCGCGGCCATGGACGGCGCCAACCGCTTCCACGCGGCGATTTACATATCGCTACCGTCGCTGATCCCCGTGATGACCATCCTGTTCCTGCTGCAGATCGGCAACGTCCTGGAACAGGGCTTCGACCAGATCCTCAACGTCTACAATCCGGCGGTGTACGAGGTCGCCGACGTGTTCGAGACGCTGGTCTATCGAGAGGGCATCGGCAAGCAACGGTACTCCTACGCCACCGCCATACAGTTGTTCCAGAACGGGGTGGGCATGATCGTGCTCATCTTCGCCAACCAGGTGATCCGCCGCTACAACGAGTACGGGGTCTGGTAGCGACGGATGGCCAGTCCCCTCAGCCAAATCGGCGCCGGCGGCCGCACCTTCGACGTCTGCAACTATCTACTCCTTGGCCTGTTCTCGCTGAGCATCGTCCTCCCGTTCTGGGCGATCGTGGTCGGATCGTTCGCCTCCCCGGCCGTGGTCAAGGGGTTGGGATTCCACTTCTGGAACGACGATTGGCGGATCGAGGCGTGGCAGTTCGTGTTCCGGGAGAACAACATCGCCGGGGCGTATCTGAACACCATGCACCGGGTGGTCTTCGGCACCGTGACCACGCTGTTCGTCACGTTCACGCTGGCGTATCCCCTGTCCAAGCGCAACCTTCCGGGCCGGTCCTTCTTCAGCCAGTCGATGGTCTTCACGCTGTTTTTCTCAGGCGGGATCATCCCGTCATACCTGCTGATCCGCAACCTCGGCATGCTGAATTCGCGCTGGTCGCTGATCCTGCCCCTCGCATTCAGCGCCTATTACGTCATCATCACGCGCAACTTCATCATGACCATCGACCAGGCGATCGAGGACTCCGCGGTGGTGGACGGCGCCAGCTACTGGACGATCATGTGGCGGATCATCATCCCGCTTTCCAAGCCGGTGCTGGCGACGATCGCCCTGTGGACCGCGGTGGCGCACTGGAATGCGTGGTTCGACGCTTTGATCTATATCCACGATCGGGAGAAAGGCGTCCTGCAGCTCATCCTCCGAGACGTGATCAACCGGGTGACCGTGTTCAACAACGACGAGGCGATGCTGCGCCTCATCGAGGAGTTGCGGCGGCGTGGAGAGGAGCCGGACTGGGCGCGCATCCCGCACGAAGCTATCACCGCGGCCGTGATCGTGATCACCATCGGACCCATCATCCTGGTCTACCCGTGGGTGCAAAAATACTTCGTCAAGGGCGCCCAGCTCGGATCGCTGAAGGGCTGAATCCGGGACGCCGAGCCGAGCCTCTCGTCTCGACAGGGCAGCGCGGTCGGATTCAGGCTCATCGACACGTCCACTACGGCGGCGACGGGCACGATGACGGCGGACGACCTGCTGGTGGTCGTCGATCCGCGGACCGGGACGGTCACGTCCTATCGCTCGCGGACCGAGATCCGCATGCTGAGCGGCGACGACGTGCTGGACGGTGGCGACGTGGTTCCCGGCTGGAAGCTGCCGGTGCGCGATCTGTTTCGATAGCGAAAAAAGGGAGGGCCGCTGACGCCGCTACAGCGTCCTCGGCACCTCCCTCTCGGAATATAGGCCGCGCGCGATCAGCGCGACACGTTGCCTGCCACCAGGTCGGCGACGGTGTAGTCGAGCTTGGCCAGCTCGTCGAGGAGCTTCTGCCCGCCCGCCTTCTTCCAGGTCTCCACGTATCCGGGCCATTCCGCGTCGATGTCGGCGTCCGACACGATGTGGCGATAGAAGAACTCGCTGTGGATCGCCTCGAGCTGACCGACGAGCTGCGACCACAGCGCGTCGTAGTCGGTCTCCTTGAAGACGTCCTCCTTGTACATGCGGATGATCGCCGCCTCCGCGCACTCGCCGCCCGGGTTGTGGCAACGCTGCCACTCCTTGGCGATCGGGACCGGCCAATCGGGATTGGAGCCGGTATAGCTGAGCATGTGCACCGGATTCGAGTGATGCGTGAACATGTACAAGCCGATCGTGTTAGGCGCTTCAATCTGCGCCTGGCTGCGGACCAGCCGGCCGCCTGCATTCGCGAACTCCGAGCCGTTGCAAAGCGCGGGTCCCTCTACCGTGTAGCGGGTGCCCTCGATGCCATACCGGCCCAGCGTCACGCCTTCGCAGTCGAAGTTGATCCAGTCGTAGATCTGCAGGATGCGCGCCAGCTTTTCATCCGACACGTCGTGCCGCACCACGAACCACTCGAACGGTGGCGACAGCGGCAACGCCGGATTCTCGTGGCGCAGCCCGTAGCTCCCGTCCGGGGCGGTCACCGCATGGACCCGCACCCACTTCGCTCCCGGATCGTTCTGGAGCTGGAAGCACAGGCTGCCCTGGCTGGTGGTCGTATAGTCTTCGCGGCTGTAGCAGGTCACGTCCGTCGCGCGATTGCTGAACGCCAACAGACCTTGCGCGATCTTGTCGGAAAGCTGATTGCGGTCGACCACCGGGGTTTCCGGGTCCAGGATGCCGCGGTGGTACATGCGCTGCGCGGTCTTCAGCGCCTCCTTGACGCCCGGCAGGATGTGCACCGGAGCGGCAGAGCCGTCCGGCATCGCCTGGATGTAGAGTGGCTCGGCGCTGACGCTGTACGGTTGGCAGAGCCTGCCCCACGCCCACCAGTAACAGGGGCGGCCGGGGCGGTTCCAGGCGCTCATGCCGATGGTGCGGCCGCCGCCGACCGGATCGGCGTCGACGATGCGCTGCAGCACCTCCTCCAGATCGGTGATGTTGACCGTGTCGTAGGTCTGGAAGAAGGTGTCGGGACGGAACGGGCTGGCGTCGTTCATCCCTTCCGCGTCGCCCCACTTCGACTCCCTGCCCATGGTCAGGCCCAGCTCGTCCATGCCGTTCACCTGCTCGATCCAGTCGAGGCGCAATACCGGCATCACCTGCGCGCCCGCCTGATGCGCCCAGTGGCGCGGGAAGCCACGCAGCTCGGACGTGTTGCCGGGCACCGCCGTGGCCAGCCAAGCGGCCGAGCTGATCGCATCCAGCGTCGCGGAGAACAGCGGCGCGTGCTCGCGCACCATCGCCACCGGGATCGACCGGAACGCGCCGGTGGTGAACAACTCGTCCATGTTGAGCCCGAACGTGAAAATCACGTCCGCATGCTCTCCGGCGGCGATCTTCAGTGGGATGGTTTCCGATCGGTTGGCGTCGTTGTGCACGTTCAGCGTGACTCCGAACCGCTCCTCGATCGCGGTCTGGATCGGTCCGCCGTCCTCGTAGATTTCGGCGGCGCCCACGCCCAGCCAACTGATCTCTATGGGTCCCTCGGTGCCGGCAGCCTCCTCGGTGCCGGTGGCACCGGCTATCGAGGCTCCGGCGAGCAGCAGACAGGTGCTCGCCAGCACTACAAACGCGTTTCTCATTCGCTTCCTCCTCGCATGCACGGGGTCTACGGCTTCGTCATCGCCGCGACGCAAGGCTCGACGGTAGACCCGTCGGCAACGGCGGTCAATCGCACGTTACGGTAGGGGTTGGCGCAATGTTCAAGCGAGCACTACCGCGCCGATCGGCGCCGTCAGCGTTTACGCCCGAGACACCAAGCGCAGGAACTCCTCCTCGTCCCGGCATGCCAACGCCGCATCCATCAGACGCTCGGGGAGGTCCTCCATCTCTGCCAATCGCTCGGACAGGGAAGCCGACACGGACACGCCGCGCGCCTTGAGCACCTTCAGCGCGTTTGCGCGATGCGCCTCCGCCCGGCCTTCGGCGTAGCTTTCGATGCGCTGGCGGCGCAAGAACGGATCGTCATCCGGCGCCGTACCTTCCGCGGCCCCCAGCACACGCCCCACCCGGTTCAGAACCTCGGCGGTTTCCTCGGACAGCTCCGGTTCGTTCAGCGCCCAGTGTGTCTCGTCCGCCGTCCAGCCCGCAAACGCGTCGCTGACCGGCGTCGGGCGTAATCCCCCGCGCTCCATGACGTAAACCGTCAGGCCGGGACGGAGCGACCCGGGACGGCTCGGCGCAGGCTGGTCCGGGACCTCCACCCACACCTCCGGAAAGCCCCAGGATTCGTACAGCCCCAGCTTGCCGCGGCGCACGTCGGTGGTATTGTCCACCTCCAGCACCACGTCCGGCAACGCATCCGTGCCCACCTCGATCGCGTTGCCGCGCGGTATCGCCTGCGCCGGGCGCAGGAACAGGATCTGGTCGGCCTGCATGATGCGCTGCCGCTCGCCGCGCGCGTTGCGCACCAGCAGGTCGGTGTGCCCCACCGCCTCGATCGGCGCGCCCCGCGCCGACGCTATCAGTCCGGCAAGCCTGCCGAGGCGGTGCGCCGGGCGTTCGTGGTAGTAGCTGACCGGTTCGCAGACCATCGCGATTTCGGTGTCGGCGTCCCAGTATTCGAAACGGAGCTCGCAATCGGCGATTTCCTCGCGCGCTATGCGCACCGGACGGCACCCCGGAAACTCGAGTGCGTCCGGCTCGCGGCGCTCCGCGGGCGCCTTCGGGACAGCGGTCACGATCGGTTCCGCCATGGCGTTCATAGTACCGAATCGCGGCTGCCGCCGCCCGGCAGTCGTCGTATGGGCAGTCGTCGTACGGGTTGATCCGATCAGGCCGGGGACCCCCTCCACCGGCACGCTCTGGCTGCTGCGCGACGCCGACCGGCGGACCGGCGCCTACCGGAAGGAGGAGTGGGTCAGTCACGGCCTCGATCCCGAGCACCTGCATGCCGCCGTCGCGAGCTCGCCCTGGCGCGGGCGGACGCGGGCGTGCCGATCCACGCAGGACCGCGGCGGCTACAGCGTCTGCGCGATGCATGCCACGGAGCATCGCCGTGGGCGACGCCACCTGGTCCCAGAACATGTACGTGACGTCGGCCTACCGGCGCCGCGGCATCGCGCGCGCCATGCTGTGCCGGCTGCTGCGCGACGACCGTGCGGCGGGAACGGTGCTGGCCGTGCTGCTCGCCTCCCACACCGGCGCCAGGCTGTATGCCTCGGTCGGCTATGCCCAGATCGGCACGCTGCTGTTCTTCACGCCGAGCAGGAAGTCCGGGACGGACTGAACCGGGCCGGCCGAGAGTCCGTCAGGCAGGCGGGTCCGGCGGAATGCCGACGATGGTCAGGTACTCCAGCCATTGGTCATGAGGATTGCTGACGCTGTGCTCGGTCCCGGCCGGCAGGTGAATGGCATCGCCCTCGCGCATCGGCTCGCGCGCGAAGCCGGCTGAGAGTTCGCCCGCCCCGCCGGTGACGTAGTAGAGGCGCTCGCTGCGCGGATCGCTCCATGCCTCGGTCGCGTGGCGGGGGTGCAGGCGCTGCATGCCGATCTCCTGCACGGTGTCCAGGGGAGCATCGACGAACGCCGCGCCCTCCCCCTTGCGGGCGAACGCACGCCAGATGAACAGCGCCCCGGTCGATGACCGGACCGGCGAGACGTCGAGCCAGGAACGGCACGCGATCGGCAGCTTGGCGCCCGCGGGCCCGTTGGCGGCGATCGCCTCGCCGTTCGCGGCCCGTTGCTGCTCCGGCAGTCGCGCCCCGGCGATCAGCAGGTGCTCGATCCAGTCGTCGCCGTCGTTGATGAGCTGGTGGTAGCAGGTGGCCGGAAGGCAGATCAGGTCGCCGGCGCGGACCGGATAGATCTCCTCGTCCACGTGCATCTTGCCGGCGCCACGCAGGAAGTAGTAGATCTGCTCCTGGTCGGCGTGCACGTGGTAGTCGCCGGTCTGGCCCGGCTGCATCACGTGGCGTGCCAGAAGCTGCATCTGCCGCAGCACGTGCACGCCGATCGATGCCGCGGTGCCGCCGGCCGGGCCGAGCAGGTTGCCGACCAGCACGTTGCGCTTCGACACGTGCGGCGCGTGGTCGCGCCAGTTGATCCTGGTCATGATCCGCATACCATACCCTTTGAGGCAAAGGTGAACGCATGAAGATCACCGCGGTCGAAGTGTTCGGGGTCGAGTGCGCGCTGCCCGCCCCGCTGCGCTGGGGGACGATGGAGGTCGCGACCAAGGGCGGCGTCCTGGTCCGCGTACGCACGGACGACGGGCTTGAAGGACTGGGCGAAGCGGGCTTCTCGACCGCCTATCTGCCCCGCGTCGCACCGGTGATCCGGGACGTGCTGGCGCCGCTGCTGATCGGCGAGGACCCGCGGCTGATCGCCCGGCTGTGGCACCGCATGTTCGACGCCACGCACGGCTGGGGACGTCGGGGCATCGAGACCTACGCCGTCTCCGGCGTGGACATCGCCCTCTGGGACCTGCTGGGCAAGGCGTGCGGCCGGCCGGTGTACGAGCTGCTCGGTGCCGCTCACCGGGAGCTGACCGCCTACGCGGCGCCGAGCCTGAAGCCGCCCGCGGAGGCGGCGGCCGACTGCGCGCGGGCGGTGGAACGCGGCTTTCGCGCCGTCAAGCTGCGCGTCGGGCTGGATGCCGACACCGACGACCGCATCGTCGCCGCGGCCCGCGAGGCCGTCGGGCCGGACGTGGACCTGATCGTCGATGCAAACATGTCGCGCGACTACCGGGGCGCGGTCGACATTGCCAGCCGCTATCGCGACCGCTACGGGGTGAGCTGGCTGGAGGAGCCCATCCGGGGCCGCAGCCTGCACGAGTACGTGCAGGAGCACGCGCGCCTGCGGGCCGCCACCTCCATGCCCATCTCCGGCGGCGAGTCGCTGTTCACGCGCTACGAGTTCGTGCCGGTCTTCGAGAAGCGGGCCTTCGACATCGTGCAGCCCGACGCCGCCGGGGTCGGCGGCATCACGGAGGCGGCGGCGATCGCGGCCATGGCCGAGGCGCACGGCGTGCGCTGCACCCCGCACGTCGCCTGCTCGTCGGGGACCGGCGTGGGGCTGGCCGCCAACATGCACGTGCTGGCCACCGTCGCCGACCCGCCGTACGCGGAATACGACCTGTACGACGACAGCCCGCTGCAGCGGGAGCTGCTGCAGGACCCGCTCCGCGCGGTCGACGGCGTCATCCGCCTCCGCGACAGCCCCGGCCTGGGCGTCGATCTCGACCCCGACGCGGTCGAGCGCTACCGCGTCGACGGGTAGCCCGCGCCGGCCCTACGCCGCCGCAGGTACGACCGCCTGCCCGTTCCCGTCGAAGACCAATCGCGACGAACCGCCCCGTATCGAGCGCGTGGCGGCGTCCATGTAGCAGACGCTGAACGCCCGCCGCGGGATGTCGGTCGAGTTGGTCCCCGACCGGTGCAGCGTCCAGTTGTGCAGCAACACGGCGTCGCCCGCTTCCAGCTCCAGATGCACCGTCCGGAAGTCCGGGTCGCCCGACTCGATCCTCGCGTTGAGATCGTCGCGCTGCCTGTCCGTCAGGAAGCCCGATCCCCCGCTCGGATTGACCAGCCGCCGGTGCGAACCCGGCACGATCTGCACGCAGCCGTTGGCGATCGTGGTCGGATCCAGAGCGATCCACACGGTGACCTTGGGATCGCGGTCGAAATCGGTCCAGCGATCCTGATGCCACACCAGGTCGGAGCCGCCCTTGGCCGGCTTGTTCATGAACATCGCCCGCATGCAGGCCACGGAGCGCCCCTCGCCGTACACGCGCCGGCACAGGTCGGCGAACAGCGGACGCGTCAGGTAGGCATGGAACAGAGGGTCCAGCTCCAGATCCTGAATCTTGCGGTACGCCAGCGTCGGCAGTTTGTGTCCCTTCCCCTGCCCGGTCAGCTCTTTCGGCGGATTGGTCGACGGTTCGAGCTGCATCATCATGTCGTCGTACGGCGCGTCCGCGGTACCCAGCATGATCTGGTCGATCCGTTCGCTGAGGGATGCAAGCTCGCCGTCGTCCAGCAGCCTGCCGAGCCCGACGTACCCGTCCGCGCGAAACCGCCGCATCTCATCGGCCGTGATCATCGCCCCATCGTCTCTCCTCATGCCCTCCTCCTTTGCAAACCTGTTTTACTTGGTAGCCTCGGGCTGGTGCCCGACGTGCAGCACGCGGCTACCGATCTGGGTCTGATCCAGGGTCACCGTGAGCCAGTGCAGGCCCGGTGCCCGGAACGCGGCCCCCGCCATCGGAAATACGACTTCCACATCGGCCGCGGACGTTCTCACCTGCACCTGTCCGTGCGATCTGACGATCACCGAGCCCGTGTCGTCATGGATTACGTTGATCGTCACGTCGTGCCTGCCCTTCGACACGTTTCCCAAGGCGACGTACACGTACCAGGTCGGTGCGACGGTGGGGAACCTCGCGAAGTTGAAGCTCTGGAAGATGCCGATGAGCCCCTTCTTGCCATTGTTTTCCTCGATCGCCTTGTCGGCGAAGACGATGGCATGCAGGACGATTTCCACGGTCTCAGTATGCTCCACTCATCGTCGACGGGTGCCGCGGCCGGCCACCTCAGTATCGTCGCCTCCGCCGGCAGGTTCAATACGTCGTCACCGAACCGTTCGCCGTTTGGCCTGCCACCCCGCATCGGGTAGCGTGCTGCCATGGACACCGTGCCCGGCGGGCTGCGACCCGAGGACGTGGCGCGCTTCAACGCGTTCGGGTTCCTGGTGCTGCGCGGCCTGCTTTCCCGCGCGGAGGCCGAGGCGCTGCGCGCCGAATGCGAGGAGCTCACCCTGGCGGAGAACGCCGGCTGGGACCGGACTACCGTTGCGGGCGTCGCGGACCTCTGCGAGAAGGGCGAGCGTCACGCCCGCCTGCTGGACGACGACCGCCTGCACGACATCCCCCACAAGCTGCTGGGCCACGACTTCCTCTACGAGGGCTCGGCCTGTACGTGGTACGACGGCGACACGCCGTGGCACGGCGGCAGCGGCGCGGTCACCTGGGCGGTCCCGCACATCAAGGTCTCGCTGTACCTGGACGATCTGGGGCCGGACGACGGCTGTCTGCGGGTGCTCCCCGGCGCCCACCGCAACTACCTGCGCATGATCGACGACCGCTGGTGCGAACCGCCCGACTACTTCCTCCCGGTCCGTAACCGCAATACGCGCGACGACTTCCGGCCGTGGGGGCTGGCCCCGGAAGAGGTACCCCACATCCCGCTCCCGTCACGGCCGGGGGATGTCCTGGTCTTCACCGAGGACCTCCCGCACGCCGCGTTCGGCTCGACCGGGCTGCGCCTGCAGGTGGCGTTGTCGTTCCTGGCCAAGCCGAAGACGCCGCAGCAGATCGCCTACCTGCACTCGCGCTCCGGCTGGGGAGGCCACATCGGTGCGCCCCGCGCCCTGTTGGAGTCGGGCAGCGCGCGGCGCCGGCGCATGGCGCAGGGGCTGGTGGACGCGGGTCTGGAGATCCGCTGAGCGGGACCGGCTCCCGCTAGCCGAGCATCAGGGCCCGGCAGACCTCCGCCAGCCGGTCCAGCTCGTCGATCGGCATCGACTCCTGGTTGGTGTGGATGCCCAGATAGCCGACCGAGATCACCACGGTGGGCAGCCCCTTGGCGTTGAACTCGTTGGCGTCGCTGCCGCCGCAGGTGGTGGCGCGCCAGGGCGCAAGCCCCGCCGACCGGATCGCCGCCTCCGCGCGCAGGACCGGAGGGTCTTCCTCGCCGAACCGGTAGCCCTGCGTGGTCCCCAGCGACTCCACCTCCATGGTGCCGCCGAACGCCTCCGCTCCCTGTCGGCAGCACTCCAGCAACGCGGCGCGGTGCGCGCGGAACTTGCCCTGGTCCAGGCTGCGCACCTGCAGGGTCAGCGAGGCGTCCGGCGGGATGATGTTGGCCGCCTCTCCGCCGGTGAGCACCCCCGCGTTGGCGGTGGTCTCGCCGTCGATGCGGCCAAGCTGCATCCGGTCGATCGCACGCGAGGCCATCTGCAGCGCGCTGCGCCCCTCCTCCGGCTCCGTGCCGGCGTGCGCGGCGCGGCCGTGGAAGGTGACGCGAAAGCTCTCCGCCGTCGGACCGGCCATGATGATGCCGCCCACCGGGCCGTCCACGTCGGGAACGAACGCCATGCGCGAGCGCACCTCGGCGACGTCGAACGCCTTGGAGCCGATGTGGCCCACGTCCTCGCCCACCGTGAACAGCACCTCCACCGGCGGATGCGGCGTCCCGTCGTCCGCGATCGCTTCCACCGCCTCGACGATGGCCGCCACCGCCGCCTTGTCGTCGGCGCCGAGCACGCTCGAGCCGTCGGTGTGCACCGCGCCGTCGCGGATCACCGGCTCCATGCCGGGGGTCGGACGAACGGTATCGGTGTGCGCGCACAGCAGGATCGGCTCCTCGTCGCCCCGCTCCCCGGACCCCGGCCAGAAGCCCAGGACGTTGCGGTGCGCGTCGGCGCGCAGGCGGACCCCGGCGCGCTGCAGCTTCGGCCGCAGGGCGTCGATCACGGGATCCTCGTTCGGGTAGTAACTGTCGATGCGCAGGATCGTCAGGAAGGTGTCGAGCAGTCGTTGGGAATCGATCATATCTCTCCTCGGTGGCAGCCGGCGTATCACGCCGCAAACCTGGTGAGCACCCCATCATAGGTGGCGATCAGCAGGCCGTCGCCGGTCGGCACGGGCGGCGCGGTGACCGGCGCGGACAGGCTCGCCTGCTCCACCACCCCGCCGCTCTGCGCGTCGAGCACGTAGACCACCCCGTCCATGCCGCAGATCAGCACGCGGTCGCGCAGGGGGCCGCGATCGACGTACACCGGCGGCGCGATCACGCTGGCGATCCGCCGCTGGTGCGCGGCCATCTCCAGCATGCCGACGCCGGTCCGCATCTGCCAGAGTAGATCCCCGGTGTCCAGGCTCACGCAGAGCGCGCGACCGTCCAGTGACCCCAGGAAAGCCCGATCGCCGGCGACCGCGATGCCGCTCACATAGTTGACGGCGAAATCGGTCGGCCCCAGGACGTCGCGACGCCACACCTCGGCACCGTTCACCGCCTCCACCATCACCAGCTCGTCCGGCTCGCCGCCGCTGATCACCCGGTCCCCGACCGCGACCGGAGTCGACCACCAGTCCTGCGTTCCGGTCAGGGCGTACTCCCAGGCGATGCGGCCGTCGTCCAGCCGAATGCCCATGAGCGAACGGCGCGGTACCAGCGTGATGAGCAGCTCGTCGTAGACGATCGGCCGCCCGAAGTGCCCCCGCTTATCACCCACCGGGTCGGCGATCAGATCCGGCGTCCCGCTAAGACCGGTGTACCAGCGCTCGGCGCCGGTCGCCGCGTCGTAGGCGCCGTACCCGGACTTGGCGCCCACGGCGACGAGGCCGCGGGCGGCATCGTACGCCGGGGTCACCGCCACCCAGCGGCCCGGATGGGCCGGCAGGTCCGTGTGCCAGCGCACCGCGCCCGAATCGACGTCCAGGCACAGCAGTCTGCCGGTCAACGAAACCGCGAAGCAGAAGCCGTCCGGGCCGGCGGCGACTCCCGCCCGTACCGAGGCGTCGGTGCGGGTGTGCCACAGCACCGCGCCGTCGCTCAGGCGCACGCGGCAGATCCCGCACCGTTCGACCCCGTTCTCGTCCTGCAGCGGCACGAGCGCCCCTGCGTCGGCGCCCTCGCCGATGACGAGCATAGAGCCTCGATGGGCGTTGCCGGGCAGGCTGCAGCGCCACGCCTCGCGCAGGCCGGCGACCGCCGCCGGGGACGACCGGCGCGACATGCGGGTGCGGAGCGGCAGCAGCTCGCTCGTGAACCGCCCGCCCTCGCAGTGGATGAGCCGGTAGCCGCGCGGCCCGCCGGCGTTGTCCCCGAAGGACAGTGATGGGGTGGAGAGGATCAGGGCTCCCCGGTAGCGGTACGCCTTGCTGGCATGGGTGTGACCGTGCAGGACCAGCACCACGTGGTGCCCGGTCACCTGATCGAGCCACTCGCGGGTCGGCGGCATGTGCGTACCGATCACGATCGGCCGCCCGGGCGGCTGCAGCGCCAGGTCGCTGTCGAGCCAGCGTTGCACGCGGATCCAGTCGTAGGCCGAAAATAGAAACGACTCGTTGCTCGCCATCACAAAGTGGCAGCCGCCGAAGTCGAAGCTGTAGTGCGTCGGACCGCAGATCCGTTCGTAGTCGTCGGTACAGGTGACGCCGAAGTTGCTGTCGGCCAGCCAATCGAGGCGACCGGTACGCCGCACCCCCCGCCACTCACCAGCGCCCCGGCCGTGCAGGAGCTCGTTGGTGTCATGGCTGCCGATGCCGGGCAGGATCGGCGTGTCCGCCGCGGCGGACACGAGTTGGTACTCGCGTAGCTGCGCCGCGGTGCCGTACGCGGTCAGATCGCCGGTGGCGAGCATGAACGCCGGCACTCGATCCCGCTCCGAGCCGTCTCGCTCGATGGCTTCGATGCAGGCGGCGAGCTCGTCGGGATCGGCCATGCCCTGGCCCGGCTGGCGCAACCCTTCCTCATCGTGCGTAACCACGTGCGGGTCCGTCACGTGGGCGAACCGGAAGCGATCTCCCGCGCCCGGCGAGTAGGCCTCCAGCACGAAGTCCACCGTGAGGTCCGAACCAGAATCGCCCTCCTCGCCGACGCGCGGCAGACGATGCCAACAGCTCGGGCCCGGCCGGTATCCCTCCGGCGTCGTGACCGTCAGGTAGCGGTGCACGTCCGGCCCGAACTCCAGTTGGAACGAGCCGTCGGCGGCCGTCCGCGTGATCAGCTCACCGTTGGAGACCGGTACGCCCGCCAGTCCGCGCGAGCCATCGCGCACGCGGCCGGTGGCGAGTGCGTAATCCAACGGGTCGCGGCCGGCCGGTCAGCCCGGGCGTTCGTACGCGCGCATCTCTGCGAGCGCCGCCGTGAGCCCCGCGGTGCCGAGGTAGCCCAACGAGCCGATGTTGATGAACCGGTACCCCTGGTCGTACGCCTTCTTGGAGGGCTCCACGCCCAGCCAGGTGATCCCCGCCGGCTTGCCGAAGGCGCCGACGCGCTGCGGGAACTCGGCCAGGAACGCCTGCACCTTCGGGTGTTGGAGCTGCCCGATGACCCCCAGCGACGCGGACAGGTCGGCCGGCCCGGCGAACACCACGTCCACGCCCTCGACGGCCGCGATGGCGTCCAGGTTGGCAATGCCCTGCGGGCTCTCGATCTGCACGATCACGCAGGTCTCGTCGTTGGCCGCCGGCAGGTAGTCGTCCCAACTGACGTCCAGGAAGGTCGTCCAGGTCGGGGTGATGCCGCGCGACCCCTGCGGCGGATACTTGGCGTACTCGACGGCGCGCTTGGCCTCGTCTTCGGTTCCCACCTGCGGCACCATCACCGTGCTGGCGCCGATGTCGAGCGCCTTCTTGATGGCGATGGGGTCCAGGCCGGGAACCCGGACCATCGGCACGACGCCCTTCTGCCGGCACAGGATCGGCGACCAGCGCACCTCATTGACCCCGTACGGGCGATGCTCCAGGTCGATCCAGAGGAAGTCCATGTCGCAGTTGATCGCGAGCTTGGCGGAGTATTCCGATTCGTCTATCGCGCCGACGCCCCATGCCGCCTTGCCGGACGACAGCAGCCGCTTGACGCGATTCTCGAACGCCGATCCGGCGTTCCCTTCTGAACTCATAACGGCACGCAGTGTGCCGGCATCGCCGCCTGCCTCGCCACCCTACAGGCGTGGGGGTACTCGATCGCGGGTGCGCGAGCGTTCAGCGCAGCCGCCGGCGTACCCAGGTGCTGAGCTGCTCGACCGCGATCACCATCAGGATCACCATCAGCGTCAAGGTCGCCACCCGCTCGTACTGGAAGGCGCGCACATAGGCCTGGATGTAGAAGCCGATGCCGCCGGCCCCGACCAGTCCCAGGATCAGCGACTCTCGCAGGTTCAGCTCGAAGCGGAACATGGTGTCGCGCGCGACGTCCGGGGCCACCTCCGGCAGCACCGCGAACCGCACGCGCTGCAGCCAGGAGGCTCCGGAGCTGTCGACCGCCTCCAGCACCCCCTCGCCTGCATTCTCGAACGCCTCGGCATAGAACTTGCCCAACATGCCGGTCGAGTGCACGGCGACGGCCAGCACGCCGGGGAACGGGCCCAGGCCCACGGTGCTCACGAACATCACCGCCAGCAGGATCAGCGGGATCGCCCGCAGCACGCCCAGCAGCCACTTGACCGGCTGATTGACCCAAGGCGGCGTCAGGTTGGCGGCCGCCAGCAGGCCGAGCACGAAGGAGGCGACCCCGGCGGCCGCGGTGCCGAACAGGGCGATCTGGATGGTCTCCATCGTGGAGGCGGCCACCGTCCGGGCAACGCCCAGATCCGGAGGCAGCATGCGGCCCACGAACTGCGCCATGCGCGGCAGGCCGCCCAGCAGGCGCCCCAGCTCGACCTCCGCCCCCGTCCACGCCCAAGCGACCGCCGCAACCACCGCCACGGCGGTCAGCGCGCGCAGCACGCTCTGCCTCACGCCAGTGCGGAGCACGGGTCAGGACCGGACGCTGCCGCTGTCGGTATCGCGGGCCGGCAACGGCAGCTCCGAGCGGCCGTAGATGCGCCGCAGGCGCTCGCTGCTGAGCTCGCCGGCAGCGCAGTCGCTGACCAGACGGCCGCGGCGCATGCCCAGGATCCGTTCGCTGTAGCGCCGCGCCTGCTCGGGAACATGCAGCGTGGTCACCAGCGTGGTGCCGCGGCGGGCCGCGGCCGACACGATCAGCTCCAGGATCTCATCGGCCAGCTCCGGGTCCAGGTTGCTCACCGGCTCGTCGGCGAGCAGCAGGCGCGGCGCCTGGGCGATCACGCGCGCGATGCCGACGCGCTGCTGCTCGCCGCCGCTCAGGCTGTCGGCGCGGCGGTCCGCCTTGCCGGCCAGCTCCACCTCTTCCAGCGCCGCGAACGCCGCCTCGCGGTCGCGCTTGGGGAAGATGCCGAGCAGGCTGGCCGGCCCCAGGTGACCCAGGCGGCCGCACAGCACGTTCTCCAGGACCGTGGCGCGGCCGACCAGGTTGAAGCTCTGGAAGACGAAGCCCACCTGCCGTCGAGCCGCGCGCGGCATGCGCGCGGGCGCGTCCACGTCCCGATCCAGCACGCGCACCCGCCCGGCGTCAGGCCGGACGCGGGCGTTGAGCATGCGCAGGAGCGTCGTCTTGCCGGCGCCGCTCGGCCCCAGCACGGCCACGCGCTCGCCTTCGACGATACGCAGGTGCTCGACGTCCACCACCGGCGCCACCGAGCCGGGGAAAAACACGTGTGCGTGGTCGACCTCGACGGCCGCACGCGGCATGGCGATCGGCTGGGGATCTCTCACCGCAGCAATCCGTACAGACTCGCCATCCGCTCCACGCCCTCGTACGCTGCGTGCTCGACGGCGATGTAGCCGTCCGGCCCGTACAGGTGGGCCAGGAGGTGACGGTGCTCCGGCTCGTTCAGCCGCAGCATCGCCTCGCGGAAGCGGTCCACGCGCACGGGGTCCAGGCCGCGGCGCACGATGACCGCATGCGACGGAATCTCCTCCGACTCGGCGATCCAGGTCACCTCCGCGAACTGATCGGGAGTCAGCAACAGCTCGGCGAACTGGCTGGCGCCCGCCGCGTCCACGAACCCGGACGCGACCGCCTGGATCGCCTGCTGATAGCCGCCCGCGAAGTAGACGGTGGAGAAGAAGGTGGCCGGGTCCGCGCCGCGCTCCATCAGCCCCTCCCGCACCAGGATGTCGAGCGGATAGAGGTAGCCGGACTCCGACAGCGGATCGGCGAACGCGATGGTCTTGCCGCGCAGTTGATCGACCGAGCTGATGCCCGAGTCGCGGCGCACGAAGATCCGCCCCCGATAGGTCGGTGAGCCGCGGTATACCTCGGCCAGGATCACCTCGGCCCCGATCTCGTTGCGGGCCAGCACGTACGGGAGCGCCCCCATGAAGGAGACGTCGGCGTCGCCGTTGCGCAGCGCCTCCACGGCCGCCGCCTGGTCCAGGGTGACGAACCCCTCCACCTGCACCCCCAACTCGGCGGACAGGTAGGTGGAGACCGCGGCGATGTCGCCGAGCAGCTTCTCCGGGTTCTCCTGCGGGATGAAGGCCAGCACCAGCGGCGGCTCCTCTGCCTCTCCCCTCTCGTCGCGGGAGCCGGACGCCCACGCCGCGCCGGCCGCCGCGATGGCGAGCGCCGCCATCAGGCACGGTCTCAGGCGCGGGGCGATGCCGCGGACGATCGACGCCACGCGCCTGCCGGTCGGTCCTCGATCCATTGCTTGACTCATGGTTCTCCTATCGGAATCGAGGCCCGTACTCGGCCTCGACCTCCTGATACTCCCGCCACAGCGCCTCGGCCGCCTGCCAATCGTCCGCCTGCCACGCCGCCCGGATGGCGCGCAGACGCTCTGCCAACTCCAGAACCAGCGGCACCTGCCGCGAGTCCTCCAGCGCGCCGGCGTCGGCGATCAGATCGGGCACGACCGTGTCGACGAGCAGGTCGGCGTGAAATCGGTCGCGGTCAGGGATGAGCGTGTCGAGCGTGCTGATGAAGGTCGAAAGCTCGCCCCAGAACAGCATGAACAGCGTGTTGTCGGCGTCGAACACCTCGAACGGATCGACGCCGCCGCCGACAGCCTCCAGGTAGGCGGTGAGGTCCTCCTTGTCCCGCCGCGACAGGCGCAGATCGAAGCGGGAATCGAACCACTCGACCACACCGTCCAGCGTGGCGATCGATCCGTCGTGCAGGTAGGGGGCGCTGAAGCTGGCGTTCAGCAGCGTCGGCGTGTCGAAGGCGCTGTCCAGGGCGCCGGGCGAGGCCGGGTTGCCGCTGCCGATGTCGTGCTGCAGGCCGTCGCGGAAGTTGGAGCCGGGGTTATGGCAGGTCGCGCACGACAGGCCGCCCATCCCGGACAGCGGCCGGGTGAACACGCGCTCGCCGCGCAGCGCCGCCTGGCCCGCCTCCTCGGTCAGCGACCCATCGGTGCGCAGCAACGGGTTGGGAAGCCAGTCGAACTCCAGCAAGTAGCTCACCAGCGCATCGAGCATGAGCGGCGTGGGCTCGGCACCGGCGAACTCGTTGACGATCACGTTACGGGTGAACTCCCGCAGGCTGCCGAAGCGGCCGTCGCGGCCGTACGGGGCGGTGAAGCGGATGCCACGCAGGCTGGGCGTGTCCAGCGCGTCGGCGCGCCGGTCGTTGAAGCGCGGGTTGAAGAAGTGGCCGTCGACATCCGCGCCGCCGGGCCGGACGCTGATGCCGGGGATGAACAGGTCGCGGTTGATGTCCGAGCGGTTGTGGCAGGTGGAGCAGGCGATGGCGAGCTCGCGCGCCGGCGAGCCGAAGATCGCAGGCGAATCGAACAGCATGTCGCCATAGGCGACGAGGAACAGGTCGGCCTCATCGATCCCGCGTTCTTCGAAGTTCAGCACCAGCCGCGGCAGCGGCACCTGGTCGTTCAGGTTGCTGCCCGGCGGCAGCGCCGCGGCCAGTCGCGGGGCAGCGCCGTCGCGAACCGTCGAAGCCGGCACCGGAGGGAAGCTGCTCCAACGCGCGCCGGTGTCGGTTTCGAAGTTGACGATCAGGTAGCGGTCGATCTCGCCACGCGCGCGGCGGAACGCCGGCACGTCCGCTCCCACGCCGCCGGATCGACCGACGCCGGCCACGCCGACGCTGGTGGCGGCGGCAAGCCACGTACGTCCCAGATGGGCGTGCGCCTCCGGGTCGGACTGGGCGATGCCCGAATCGAAAGCGCGGTAGAGCGCCTGCGCGCGCAGCACCTGATCCTGTGCGGCGCCCGGCCGGTCGAGCTGGCCGTCGGCGTTACGAAGGTGCATGCGGATCAGTTGCGAGACCGCGCGCGTGGAAGCCTGGTAGAGGCCCGCCGGGTCGCGCTGATCGATCGCGGTGCGGATGGACGCCGCGTGATCGATGCCGGACACCTCGTCGGCCGCCGCCATGCCGTCGTAGACCGACTCGATCCCGTAGCCGGCCTCGCGCACGCCGTCGTATTCGGCGGCCACCAGATCCCAGTCGATCGGCACCAGCTCCAGGTAGAACAGGGAGCGCAGGTAGGCGGCCGCGACCGGATGCCACGGCTGCTCGGGCACGATGTGGGCGCGGGAGCCGATGGGCGCCAGCGTGAGGACGCTGCCCACCACGCCCGCCATAGCCAGGTACCACAGCGCCGCCCGCGACAGTCGTCGGCCCATTCCGCTCCGATCCACCGAGTCCATCACCTTATCTCGGAGAGTACTATAACACGATATTTCGATATGTCAAAGTGAGGGATACGGTACCGTGGCGTTCGTCGTTTGGAGCCGTCAAGCGCGGCGCGTCACGCGCCGCGCCAGTCGAACACGACTCCCAGCATCTCCTTCTCACGACGGTAGGCCATCTCGTAGGCCTGCTTCATGTCCCGATACGGCATTCGGTGAGTGATCAGCCGCTTGGGTGAAAGCCGCCCGTCGGCCATCAGCGACAGCACGTGCGCGCAGGAGTTGTTCCAGGAGAAGCGTGCAGGCGCGTCCCGCTCGCCCGGGAACCGGTAGCCGGCGCTGCCGTTGACGGCGATCAGCGAGATGCCCTTGTCGTAGAACCAGTCGAGCACCAGCGGGTTGAAGTCCAGCTTCTCCTCACCCCGCCCCAGCAGGCTGACGATGGACACCCGGCCGCCGTTGCGCACCACCTGCACGGAGGTGCGATAGGCGGGCCAGGGGTTGGCGGCAAGGATCACCAGATCGATGCCGACGCCGTCAGTGAACCGGTCCAGCTTGGCGGCCAGATCCGGATCGGACGACAGAAACGCCTCGTGCGCGCCCATGCTGCGGGCCATCTCCATGCGCACCGGGCTGTTGCCCAGCGCCACCACCCGCGCCCCGAACAGCGGCCCCAGCGCCACGGCGCCGAGCCCCAGCACCCCCAACCCGACCACGGCGACGTTCTCGCCCGGCTCGAAGGCGGCCTTGCGGTAGCAGAAGCCTGAGAGCGTGTAGAGGTGCGACCAGACCGCGTCCTCCGGGTCGACTCCCGAGGGGACCTTCGCCAGGTGGCCGCGCTCGTCGAACACGTGCGCGGACGCGTGCGGGTGGCGGTCGGCGACGCGGTCCCCCACCGCCACCCGCGTGACGGCGCTGCCGACTGCGCGCACGATGCCCACGCTGCTGTCGCCGAGCGGACGCGGATACTCGATCGGCTGCATGCCGTAATCCGCCCCCTGGTAGTTGCCGCGATCAGTGCCGATCTTGAGGGCCGACACCTCCGTGTCGACCAGGACCTCGTGCGGGCCGAGCCGGTCCGGATCCAGCTCCACCGGCTCGATGTGCAGGTCGCGCGGGCCGTGGAGAAATGTTTGCAGTGCCGTCATGCACTCACCTCCTTGCGGTGCGGATACCAGCCGCCGCCGCCCGGCACGATCTGTCCGCGGCGCACGGTGGCCACCGCGCGCAGACACCGCGTGCCGATGCGGTCGGTGCCCATGCTGTCGGTGAACACGAAGCTGCCTTCGCGCTCCTCCAGCACGGCGATGTCCGCGCGCGTCCCGGGTCGCAGCGTGCCGATCTCGTGGTCGCGGAGCAACGCCCTGGCGGGCGCCAGGGTCGACCGTTCGACCACATCGTCGACAGACATGCCCAGGTGCAGGAACTTGGACATGGTCGTGGGCATGTCGAACACCGGTCCGTTGACGTTGAGCGTATGCAGGTCTGTGCTGATGGTCTGCGGCGGAAACCCCTGTTCGATCGCCGCCTCGGCGACCTCCCACTCGAAGCTGCCGGAGCCGTGGCCGACGTCGAAGATGACGCCGCGCTCGGCGGCCTCCCGGACCGCCGGCCAGACCCGGTCGTCACGATCCAGGATGCGCTCCGAGCCGCCCTTGAAGCAGTGGGTGATACAGTCGCCGGGCTCCAGGAGCTCCAGGATCTCGGGCACCGACATCGGCGTTTCGCCGATATGCACCATCAGCATCGTGCCGGCCTCGCGCGCCGCGGCGACCGCATCCTTGAGGTTGGCCCACCCGGCCTCCCCCCGGCCCATCAGACGGGCGGTGGCGCGGATCTTGACGCCGACGGCGACGCTCGGATGGGCGCGGATGGTGGCAACCGCGCCGTCGGGGTCGGCCAGGGCGCGGTCGAGCAGCTCACCCGTCCGGTTGAACGTCGCCAGCCCCGACGCCGACAGGTGGATCAGCGCCAGCACCTCGGTCTGCGCGGGGATGATCACGTCGCGCAGAAACCCCGGAAAGTTGTGGCTGCCCGCACTGCCGGTGTCGAGCATCGTGGTCACCCCGCCCGCGGCGCCGAGAGGATCCGGGTCCAGTCCCAGCGTGGTGTGGTCCCGGTACGCATGCATGTGCAGGTCGATCAGCCCCGGCATCACCAGGCGGCCGCGCGCGTCGATCACGTGGCGGGCCTGTTCGGCCGGCAGATCGGGGCCGATGTCGGCGATGCGGTCGCCCGTGACCGCGACGTCGAGCCGGCCGCGTAGCCTCTGCGACGGGTCGATCACCTCGCCGCCGTCGATGAGAACGTCGTACTTCACCCGTTTCCTCCGGTCCCGAGTATGATGCACCACCTCATGGGCGTGTTTCGACTGTCGAGGTGTGCGAGACGCTGCCGGGCGAGCTCCGGTACCGCGACCGGGCTCGAGCAATCGCGAGCGCAGGATTCGCGACGGCGTTCCGGAGGGCGGCCTCGCTCCGCGATGGTGCGTCGGGCTGCCGAGCGGTTCCTGCCCCACAGGCAGCGCAGGCTGATCGATGCTCAGTACCGGAAGGCCTATGAAGGGATCGATGCTCTCGATGAGGAGTTCGCAGGCTGGGAGGACCAAGGCGCATCGCCCGCGAGCTGTACCGAAGAAAAGCCCTGACGACCCGACGAACACTACGTCAGGCTCATAGCCCAGAAGCCGGATCACGTCCCGGGTTGCGTGCGCTCCTTTGCTGCGGTTTGAATCACTGACTTCACATATTTCATTTATTGCATTAATGTGCCCCCTCGTACAACCGTCGAGTGAAGGAGCCGCCATGAACACGATCGGCCATCGACATCTTCGGCCCACTGCCCAGGAAGCAGCAATCGCCCGGAGTTCCGCACAACTCCTTTCTCTCCATGTCCATACGAGCCGACCGTTGAGGCTGAGCGTAAGCGATGGTGAGCGAGAGAGACCCCTTGAGCTTCCCGCCGCGGCGGTTGCCTTGCTCAGGAACATTCTGGAGGCGATGGCGTCCGGCAGGGGCGTCACGATCATCCCCGAGAACGCGGAGTTGACGACCGTTCAGGCGGCGGACGTGCTCAATGTCTCGCGTCCCTACCTGATCAAGCTCCTCGACGAGAAGGCGATCCCTCATCGGAAAGTAGGGAAGCATCGACGGATCCGGATGGATGACGTGATGGCATACAAGGTCTCGATCGACCGGGAACGCGAGGAGGTTCTCGATCAGCTGACGCGCGAAGCAGAGGAACGGGGCATGGGCTACCAGCGCCCGTGATTCACTACACCGCTCTGCTCGATGCCAACGTCCTCTACTCTGCGCCTATACGTGATCTCTTTCTGCAGTTGGCCGTAAGCGATGTCTTTCGGGCGCGGTGGACGGAGGACATCCACCGGGAGTGGATCGACGCCCTCGTCCGCAATGTGCCTCATCCGCATGCGGCGGTCGGACTCTACGGCGTCGAAGTCCAACATCCCGACGAATTCCTGAGCGGCCACCTCAACCTCGTTCCCACTGTCTTCTGCGAAGCAACCCGGAGAGTTCGCAACCGATTGAAATCCCCACCGTTCACGGTCCAGGAATACCTGATCAACCTGAGCCGACAAGGACTCGTTGCGACGGCGTCTGAATTGGAGCGGTTTACCGGCTCGATCTGAGAGGGTGTTGACATAATCAAGAGCCAGCGGTGAGTCTGCGGGCGAGCATGCGTGCGCCAGTAAGCCACACCCAGGCTGCGGACACGGATAACAGGCGATCATGATGCATAATCAGGCGGCGGCAGCGTTCGTACCATGCGTGGGTGCGCTCCACTACCCACCGTTTCGGCAGCACCACGAAGCCCTTGCTGTCCGCCAGCACGGGAAGCAACTCGCCTTGGTCGGGATGGACCCAGCGTCCCACGTTGCGATTGGCCGGATGCCGAACCACCTCCACGTCAATCCGGTGCTCCTGCTTGAGGTGCACGGCGCAGGTGCCGGCGTACCCACTATCGACATACAGCTTCCCCAGGCTCGGATATTTGTCGACGGCTTCGCGGACCACCTGGTCGGCGCCGTCGCGGTCCTGCACGTTGGCCGGCACCACGTTCACCATCAGGAGTAGCCCCAGGGTGTCGACCACCAAGTTGCGCTTGCGGCCCTTGACCTTCTTGCCGGCATCATAGCCGCTCGGACCGCCCTGCGGAGAATTGCGAGTCGATTGCGCATCCAGCACCGCCGCAGTCGGCTCCGGCGCACGTTCCTCGCGGTTCCGCCACAGTTCCCGTAACCGATCATGCATCTGCTCGAACTTGCCGCCCGCAGCCCAGCGACGGAAGGTGCGGTACACATTCTCCCAGGGGGGGAACTCGTGCGGCAGCATCCGCCACGAACAGCCGTTGCGCACCACGTAGCAACACGCGTTCACCATCTCCCAGCGGCTGTACTGGGGCGGTCGACCGCGCGTTCCCGGTTGTTCGAACAGGTCCGCCACCAACTCCCATTCGGTCTTCGTCAGGCAACTCGGATAGCGCTGCTCCGGCTCATGCCGTCGATGTTCGTCCTTGTAGCCATAGCGCTTGAGCTCCGCTTGCTCCGCTCGCCGCTCAACGGTCACCGCGCCGCGCTTTTGCTTCACCCCTGCCTGCCGCAGCGCTTTGAGCACCGTGGCCGCACTGACCGTCAGTTCCGTCCGTCGCATGAACTCGGCGGTCACTTCATCCAGCGTCGCGTGCGGTTGGGCGCTGACGATCTCGCGCAGCACTTCGCGCCCGGATTCGTCGATCTTGGGCGGGCGTCCCTTCCTCTTCGCCATGATCCTCCTCGATTGCCGCTGCGGCAACCAAAGAATCATCGCCGGATGTGTTTATTATGTCAACACCCTCTGAGGGGTGCCTCCTTTCTTCAGAAACCGGCGCGCTTGTCGACGATGTTCTCAGGCGGCTGGCCCGTGAGGTAGCGATCGAGCTGCTGCAGCGCGAAGGCATGGACCTCCGCCGGCCGCCGCTGTGAGAACCCGGCGCGGTGCGGCGTCACCACCAGGTTGGGCGTGGTCCAGAGCGGGCTATCGTCCGGCACCGGCTCCACCTCGCACACGTCCAGCCCCGCTCCCGCGATAGTGCCGGCCTGCAGCGCCGCCATCAGCGCCGGCTCGTCGATGATGCCGCCGCGGCTGACGCTGACCAGGTAGGCGGTAGGCTTCATCTGCGCCAGCTCGGCGGCGCCGATCAGGTGGTAGGTCGCAGGCAGCAGCGGGCAGGTCACCGCCACCGCGTCGGCGCGCGCCAGGAACGCGTGCAGGTTCTCCCGCGTCGGCGGCAGCAGCTCGGCGACCCCCTCGGGGGCCGGCCCGGCGCTCTTCACCGGATCCAGCGCCAGCACGGTCATCTCGTAGCCGGCGGCCCGCTGCAGGGTGTGCATGCCGAATCCCCCCAGCCCGATGATCAGCAGCGTGCCGCCGGTCAGTGACGTCACCGTGGCCTGTCGCCAGCGCCTGGTGGCCGCCGCGTGCACCACGCCGCGGCTCAGGGCCAGCAGCAGCGCCCAGGCGTGCTCGCCGCCCTGTACCGCGTACTTTCCGGCCATGTTGGTAAGGGTGAACGGCAGCGTCGCGACTTGCGGGGAAAGCACCTTGTCCAGGCCGGCGCTGAAGGAGTGCGCCCACTTCAGGTTGGGCGCCGCCAGGAACAGTTCCGGGGTGAGGGTGCCCATCGCCACCTCGACCTGCGGCGCCGCCGCCAGCGCCACCATCGGATCGTCGGTGTGGATCACCTCGTGGCCGCCGTGGCGCCGGGCCACGGCGGCCAACTCCGCGCGCTGCGCGGAAGTGAACGAATAGCTGACCAGGATCTTCATGCTGATACCAAAGTGCCGCTACGGTTTGAACTTGGCCTGTTCGTTCGACTGGCCGATGCCGCGCACGACGGGCTCGGTCAGCCAGCGCTCGGCCGCTTCCTTGAGGTAGGGGGTACCGGTTTCGGCGCCGAGCCGGTCGAACGAGTGCCAGCCCACCGACGCGGGGGCGGGACTGTCCGCGCGCAGCAACTCCTCATGCGGACAGGCGTAGACGCGACAGACGTCGGCCGAGCCGTTCCCCACCAGGTAGTCGCCCACGTAGCTGACCCAGGGCAGGTCGCCGCCGAGCTGCGGACCCGCCGCGCCCATCAGCGCGTCGATCACGTTGTCGTCGTCGCTGCCGACCCGCTTCAGGGCCGGCTGCGCCGCCCCGCCGGGCACGGTGGGCGACCCGTCCGGACCGTCCAGGACCAGGAACCGCTCCTCGTCCTCGACCAGCAGCTTGGTCTGTGCGATGCGGCCCTCGATGCGGTTCTCCAGCAGCGCCGCGCCGGCCGCGTCGAACAGCTCCGCCGAGCGCTCGCGGAACAGATAGGGCCCGCAGCCCGGCGGCGCGCTACGCGCGCGATATTTGTTGTAGACCCCGAAACGCAGCGTCTCGGACCGATTGCCGAACGCCTGGTGCCACGTGAACATGTCCATGAAGGCGACCTGCCCGCGCCGCAGGCGGGTGTCCTGAAACGGCCGGAGCTGTTCGCCCCGCGCCCGCTCCACGTGCGTGATGCGTCCCTTGCGGATCAGCGTGGGGATCTTGTGCGAACCCGGTGACACCAGCAGCGGGCCGACCTGCTCCGTGTAGTCGACCAGGGGTACGATCACGAACAGCCAGCGCATCGACGAGCCGACCGGCCGGTACGGCTTGTAGTCGCAGTGCGCGGACTCGTGGGTGCCCTGGTAGTCGCCGCCGGTGCCGGGGCTGCCGGGCGGCATCGCGTAGATTACGAAGGCCGAGATGCGGATCTCATCCTCGAGCAGTTCGGAGGCGGCGGCCGTCACCTGCGGGTGATCGACCAGGCGGCGCACGTCGGGCAGACGCAGGCTGTCCTCGGACAGGGTGTACTTCCCCGGATCCGGGAAGTGCCTGCCTTCGCCGATGTGGCGCTGCTTCCGGAACTCGGAGTGGACGGCATCGGCCAACCGATCGATCTCGTCGCCAGTCATCAGGTCCGGGACGACTAGAAAGCCGTCGTCGCGAAAGCGAGAAACCTGACCGGGGCTCAGGACTCCCATGTGAACAGCACCTTGCCCGTTTCGCCCGAGTCGAACACCCGGAACGCGTCGTCGGCCTGATCGATCGAATAGCGATGCGTGATCAGTTCCTCCAGCGGGATGTCGCGCTCCAGCACGTGATCGACGATCTCGTCGTGCTGGCCCAGGTTGTAGATCCAGGATCCCATCAGGGTGAGCTGGCGCATGATCATGCCGCGGAAGGCGTCCAGCTCGAACGGATCGCCGACGCCGACCAATCCCAGCCGCGCCCACTTGCCGGCCGCCGCCACCATCGCCTGCTGCGCCAGCGGACTGCCCGAGTAGTCGGCAGCGGCGTCCAGGCCGCGGCCGCCGGTCATCTCCATCAGCTCGGCGACCACGTCCTGGTCGGCCACGTTGATCACGCGTTCGGCACCCATGGCCCTGGCCAACCGCAGCCGTTCGGGCTGCAGGTCCATCCCGACGACGCGCGCCCCGCGCGCGACCGCGAACGCCGTCGCGCACAGGCCCACCGGTCCGAGCCCGAAGATGCCCACCGTGTCGGCGCCGGACGGGTCGATGCGCTGGATCGACTGGTAGGCCGTGCCGCCGGCACAGGAGATCACCGCGGCGCGGTCGAAGCTCAGCGCGTCGGGGAGGCGCATGCAGTTGCGAGCCGGAGCCAGCGTGTAGTCGGCGCAGGAGCCGTTGTGCACCGACCCATAGCCGGTCCGCTCCGGGCAGAACATCACCTCGCCGCGGCGGCAGTAGCCGCAGGTCCCGCACCCCACGTGCTGGTAGACGGTCACCCGGTCTCCCGGAGCCACGGTGGTCACGTTCGCGCCCACCGCCTCGACCACCCCGCACGGCTCGTGGCCGGGGATCGTCTCCGGCGAACCGTTGAACGACTGGCGGAACTCCACCAGCTCGTCCCAGGTCTTGCGGTAGAAGTGCATGTCGGTGCCGCAGATGGAGGAGGCGACCATCCTCACCAGTGCCTGCTCCGGCCCGGGCTCCGGAACCGGCACCTCGCGAACCTCCAATTGACGGTCCCCCGTCAAGACGACGCCTTTCATCGTGTTCCCCCTCGCCCCAAGCTCGGTTGCCGGAGAGCCACAGAGTAGCAAATACTCAAGCGGCGCACCGCGAGCGCGATCCATGAGACTTGACGACCAGCAACTCGCCTTCTACCGGACCTTCGGGTTCCTGCGCTTCCCCGGCCTGTTCGCCGACGAGGTCGAGGAGATCACCGCCGCCTTCGAGCGCATCTGGGTCGCCAGCGGCCTCACCCACGACCATCGGGAACGGTCGATGATCGCGCCGTTCGCCGACCGGGACGAGTACCTGGCCGGCCTGCTCGACGATCCGCGCATCGACGGCGTGGTCCGGAGCCTGCTGGGGCCGGACTACAACTACGCCGGCAGCGACGGCAACTACTACGTGGGCGACACGAACTGGCACTCCGACCACGACCTGGCGGCGCCGTACCACTCGCTGAAGATCGCCTTCTACCTCGATCCCGTGGACGCCGCCAGCGGCTGCCTGCGCGTGTTTCCGGGGAGCTGCCACGCCGGCGACCGCTACGCGGACGGCCTGCACCGGGTGGTGCCCCTCACCCGCCACAACCGCAGCGACGAGTTCTGGGGCATGCACGGCAGCGACCTGCCCGGCTACGCCATCGCCTCGACACCCGGCGACATGCTGCTGTTCAATCACAAGACCAAGCACAGCGCCTGGGGCGGCGGCACCGAGCGGCGTATGTTCACCTACAACTTCGAGCAGCACATGGCGGGAGAGGCTCTTCCGCACCTGGTTCAGCTCCTCCGCAACTCCGTCGACCGGAACGGGACGGTCTACGGGGCGCCGCTGCTGCGCACCGCAGGCCGCGAGCGCATGCATCACCTGACGCAGCGCCTGCAAGTCGTGCGCGAACACGGACTGGACCAACCCCAAGAGGACAAGCACGATGAAGAACCCGGTAGTTCACTTTGAGATACCGGCCTACCCCTGCGTGGCCAGCCGGTACTCCTTCGTGTCGGATAGCCCGCCGATGCCGATGGCGGTCGATGCCGTCTGGTCGTTCGCGTCATACGGCCAGAAGTAGAGACTCACGTCGGCAAAGTCCGGTGCCGTCCCCAGGGCATGGACTACCGAACCGGAGCCCTCCCCCGTGTGGTCGATGACCGCTGCCAGCGGTACGCCGGCCGCCTGGAATCCGGCACGCCAACGCCGCCAGTGGTCGACGTCCTGACGCTTGCCCTTGGGTGCGACGATGATGTGCTCGGCCGGGCAATACGGAGACAGTCCGAGCTTCTCCAGGACCCCAATGACCTCCCACCGCGGGTGTGTCGTGACGATGCTGATCAGGTACGAGTCCTTCATCGCTTCCAGGTCAGCGATGGAGAGGCGGGTCGTGGCGTCGAGATAGCCTTCCTGCAGTTGGCGCTGAGTCTCCGGTATCGACGGCAACTCCGCGGCGGCCCGCGCGCTCAGGGCGATCACTTGCTTGCTCATCGCGTCCGGAGCCTACCGACCGCGGGCAGCGCGGGCAACAGATCGAACGCGATCCCGGATTGGCCCATGGCGCGAGAGTCATCGTAGAATCATCGGCTTCAATGGTGAACACGGAGACCGGCAATCGCGCCGGGATACGGGTCCGCGACATCACGCGCGAGTTCAAGCGCCAGCGCCGCCGGCCGGGCCTGGGCGGGGCGGTGCGCGGGCTGATCGCGCCGGAGTACGACGTGCTCACCGCAGTCGACCGCATCTCCTTCGACATCGAGCCGGGCGAGGTGGTCGGCTACATCGGCCCCAACGGCGCCGGCAAGTCGACCACCATCAAGATGCTGGTGGGCATCCTGGTCCCGACCGGCGGCGAGGTGTCGGTGGGCGGCATCGTCCCCCACCGCCAGCGCATGGCCAACGCCCGCAACATCGGCGTCGTGTTCGGCCAGCGCACCCAGCTCTGGTGGGACATCCCGGTGTCCGACACCTTCAAGGTGATGCGCCACATGTACGGCATCCCGCTGCAGGACTACGAGCGTGCGCTACAGCGCTTCTCCGACATTCTGGCGATCGACGAGTTCATGGACGTCGCGGTGCGGCAGCTCAGCCTTGGACAGCGCATGCGCGCCGACTTCTGCTGCGCGATGCTGCACGACCCGGACTTCATCTTCCTGGACGAGCCGACGATCGGACTGGACGTGGTGGCCAAGGAGAACATCCGCCAGTTCATCCGCGAGATCAATCGCACCCACGGCAAGACCGTCATCCTCACCACCCACGACATGGGCGACATCGAGAAGCTCTGCGACCGCGTCATCGTCATCGACAAGGGGCGGATCATGTACGACGGCGAGCTCGACGCGTTGAAGCGGCGGTACGCTGCCGACAGCGTCATCACGGCCGACGTGCAGGGCGAGATCCGGGATCGGGCGAGGCTCGAGGCGGCCGGGGCGAAGAGCGTGGAAGTGAACGACGGCACCGTCACGATCGCCTTCGATGCGGCGCGAACGACGGCGGCGGCGATCGTCGGCGAGCTTCTGCGCTCCAACGAGGTGACCGACTTCTCCACCGAGGCGCCGGACGTCGAGCACGTCATCCGCAACCTGTACGCCAGCCTGTAGGGCCGACACCGTGCTGTCCCGGTTCCGCGTCTACCTGCACCTGTTCCTCAATGAGGCGAGCTCGCACGTCGCCTACCGGTTCAACACGTTCCTGGGCATGGCCAGCCGCATCGTGTTCATCTTCGTGCAGTTCGCGATCTGGCGTGCCCTGTACGGCGGTCGGGACGCGGTGCAGACCGGTTTCGGATCGGTGTCGCTGCGAGAGATGACGACGTACGTGGTGTTGACCACGGCCCTCTCCTTCCTGATCGACGCCTACGTGATCGAACGGATCGATCAGCGCATCAAGAGTGGCGAGATCGCCATCGACTTCATCCGGCCGATCAGCCACCTGCTGTCGCACCTGGCGGCGGTGTGGGGCCAAACGCTCTACGGAGTCGCCGTGCAGCTCGTGCCGATGGTGATCCTGGTGGCAGTGGTCACGGGATTGCAGCCACCGCCTACGGTGCAGGCCGGACTGCTTGCCCTGGCGCTCGTGCCCGGCGCCTCGCTGCTGCTGTTCCTGATGTCGTACGTGTTGGGGCTGGTCGGCTTCTGGCACTCGTCGGTCTGGCAGCTTGGCTCGCTGCTGTACATGCTGCTCAGCCTGTTCTCTGGATCGTTCATTCCGTTGTGGTTCTTCCCGGACTGGCTGCTGGCCGTCTCCGAGTACCTGCCCTTCCGGCTGCTCTACTTCGCTCCGTCGGCAACGTGGCTGGGAAAGATCGCTGCCGCGGACGCGGCGTCGCTGATCGCCTGGCAGTGGGTGTGGATCGGCGGGCTGCTGGTGCTGCAGCGGGTGCTGTGGCTGGCCGGCATTCGCAAGGTCGTGGTGCAGGGCGGGTGAGGCAGTGAGACTGCTCAGACTCTACGGAACCTACGTGCGGGTCCTCCTCAAGGGCATGATGGAGTACCGCCTCAACTTCTGGACGGACTTCCTGTCGTTCTTCATCACCAACATCGCCGCCTACGCCTCGGTCTGGATCATCATGAGCCGGTTCCAGGTGATCAACGGCTGGACGTATTTCGAGGTGATGGTGCTGGTCGCCCTGTACCAGATCAGTTGGGGCGCGTGCGGGGTGTTCATCCGCTCACCGCTGCTCACGGTCGAGCATCTGGTCCGCGACGGGAAGTTCGACAACGTCCTGACCAAGCCGATCCCCACCCTGCTGCACGTCATCCTGATGAAGTTCAACCACATCTGGTTCAGCAACATCATCATCGGGATCGTCGTGCTGATCGTCAGCCTGCGCGAGCTGGGCGTCAGTCTGGGAGCGGCAGATGTGGTCTGGCTGGTCGTCACCCTGCTCTGCGGCGTGATGATCATGAGCGGGTTGATCATCATGACCGGCACGCTCAACTTTCGCTTCATCCGCGCCGGCGGGATCGGCGAGAGCATCTTTCGGACCTTCACGGAGTTCATCCGCTACCCGATCACCGTCTATCCCAAGGTGATCCAGCTCCTGGTGACCATCGTGCCGTTCGCGTTCGTGAACTTCTATCCGGCGCACCTGTTCCTGGATCGCGGCGACGCTACCTTCGCGCCCGCCTTGCGCTACGGCGGCCCACCGGTGGCTGTGGCGACGCTGGCGCTGGGCATCCTGCTGTGGAACGCAAGCATCAAGCGCTACCAGAGCACCGGCTCCTGACGGCCGGCATGAATCTTGAGGAGATGTCTATGAGCGAGCCAACCGAGTCTAACCCCCCATCGAACGTCAACGAGCTCGGCCAAGTGGTGGGGTTCCCACTACCAGACTGGAAGCCACCTACGCTGCCGCCTCACGACGGCATGCAGCGCACGCGGCTACGAGCCCGCATTCGCGGTCATGCGACACCGACGGGGACGGCGGGACAGGCTGCGTGCGGGGAGGTCTCATGAGTCGTCCGTCACATCACGCCGCTGACGGCGACCACTTGCCCGCACATCCCGCGGTTGCCCAGAGCCAGCGATTACCACCCGGATTGGGTGTTCGCGCACAACATGGGGCCGAACGCCCTTTGGCTCATGGAATGGCTGACCGAGGCCGTGCGGCTCGCGCCGGACTCGCGGGTGCTGGACAGGGGCTGCGGTCGTCGCCCAGCGCGCCGAATCCGATTGATGCCGACCTTCCTCGGCCGCAGGAGTGGCAGCCACCGTCTCAGCGGCGTACCGTCTGGTTACCGTCATATCGTTTGTCCGACGCTTTTGATATCGATCTCGAGGAGCCGAGTTGGTTCACGCTCCACGAACCAGTGACGAATGTGCATCAACATCGACTTCTGACCGGGAAACGGAAGCAGATCAATGGCCCGACCGATAGAGGTCCAGCAATACTCGCTGTGTTCCTCGTTCAACCTGACTGCGACATCCGATTCCACGTAAGCAACGAAGATTGGTGCGACCCAGATGGAATCCGTTCCTATCTCGTAGAACTGCTCGCACAGGTCAGCGGAATAGAGACGGCTCGGGAGCAGACCGGTCTCCTCCTTCATCTCGCGTAGCGCAGCCTGCCACGCTGTCTCACGTGGTTCTATGGACCCGGAAATCTGACACCATTCGCCCGCGTTGCTTCGCGTTCTGCGAAGCACCAGAACTTCCTGATCTCTCGTGGTCTTGCGTATTGCCACGACCGCTATTCCTCTCATTTCGTAGTACTCCCTTGGTCTGAGCGATACTGGACCGGTCGATGTCACAGCAGCTTTCGAAAATAGAAAGCCGACTCTTCGTAGCCTACGGCTCGGTAGAACTCGGCCGCCCGTCGCGTGGCCAGGGCGACGAGCCTCGCGCCCCGGCGGGATGCCCACTCCTCGAACGTCGTCATCAACGATCGTCCGACACCCTCCTTCCTGCGAGACGAGCGCACCATTATCTCTTCGACCCAGGCGACCCTGCCATTCGCGAAGAAGGTGGTGTGTTCGAATCCGAGGCAGTAGCCGACGGCTTCCTCGTTGTCCACGGCCACCAGCAGCAAGGCGTGATCATCAAGCAGGATCTGTTGAAACGACTCCTGAAACGATCGTTTCTCCACTTCAAAGGAGCTGGCCAACTCTGATGCCAGAGGGAAAACCGCATCAACGTCGTCAGGCGTGGCCGTTCTGATCCGCATCATGGCTCCCTTCTCGTCACCGATCCCAAAGGTGGCCTCATCAAGTATGCGCACGATCGTGCGCCCGATTGCCAAGGCTGTCGCTCGCCTATACCACGGGAAGCCACGGATTACAACTTGCCTACCGGATGTGCGTGACGCGCAGTAACGGCACCCACGCCGACCTGCTGGAATCGAGGCGAGGAGTGCCGCCGGCTCTTCGCCCGCCAGCAGGAACAGGAGTAATCCAAGCCGGGGTGGCGGCGCGCGGGAGTCACCGCTACTCTCTCCGGCATGGTTCGCATAGGAGTCATCGGGGCAGGCGGCATCGCCCTGGGCAGTTGCAGCGACTTCGCCGCGCATCCCGAAGCCGAGATCGTCGCCGTGGCCGAGCCGAATACGGAACGGGCCGCCGAATTCGCCCTGCGCTACGACACCGTGACCCAGGTGGTGGAGGAGCCGGAGCGGCTGCTTGCCATCGACGAGGTAGACGCGGTCTACATCGCCGTGCCCAACCACCTGCACGCGCCGCTGTCGGCCCTGTCCCTGCAGGCCGGCAAGCACGTGCTGCAGGAGAAGCCCCTTGCGCTGAGCCTGGAGGATGCCGAGCAGACGGCAGCCGCCGTGCGCGCGGCGGACACCCACTTCATGCTGGGCATGAACCAGCGCTTCGCGGCGCCGGTGCAGCGCGCCAAGCAGCTCATGGAGGCCGGCCGTATCGGCCGCGCCTACCACTGCAAGGCGTACTGGCGGCGCCGCGCGGGCATCCCCAGGATCGGGAGCTGGTTCACCCGCAAGGAACTGTCCGGCGGCGGCGGGCTGCTGGACATCGGCGTGCACATGCTGGACAACGCCCTCTACCTGCTCGACAACTTCCGGCCGCGCTCGGTGTCGGGAGCGACCTACACCGAGTTCGGCAACCGCGGCCTCGGCGAGGGCGGCTGGGGCATGTCCGCACGCGCGGGCGAGCAGTTCGACGTCGACGACTTCGCCACGGCGGTCATCAAGCTCGACGGTGGCGCCACCGTCCTGGTGGAGGCGGCGTGGGCGATGCACCTGGACCGGACCAACGACATGAACGTGGAGCTGTACGGCACCGACGGAGCGATCGATACCTACGGCGGGCGGCTCTACCGGCAGGAGGCCGACGGCTATCACGTCATCCAGGCTCCGGACGCGGGCGAGCTCACCTACCCGCACACCAGCCGCATGCACCACTTCGTCAACGTCATCCTGGGCCGCGAGGAGCCCTGCGTGACGCTCGATCAGGTGCTCAGCGTGCAGCGCGTTCTGGACGCGATTTATCGGTCCGCGGCCACCGGCCGTGAGGTCCTCATCCAATAGACGGCATGGAAGCGTGAACGAGGAGCGGGAAGCGCGCTGATGGTCCTCGGGGTGCCATACTGACCGCAGTGCGCAAGTTCAACACCGAGGGCCCCATCATCGCGGAGGATCACTATCACGTTCCGCCGTTGGAACGGGTCGATCTCCGCGAGATCCTGGAGCTGATCCGGGACAAGCGCTACTTCGTGATGCACGCACCCCGGCAGACCGGCAAGACCTCCGCCCTGCTGGCGCTGCGTGACCTGCTCAACAGCGGTGCCGTCGGGGACTTCCGGTGCGTCTACGTAAACGTCGAGGCGGCCCAGGCGATGCGTGAGAACGTGGAACCCGCCATGCGTGTCATTCTGGGTGCACTCGCCTCACGGGCCCGTTCGGTGGGCGACGCGTTCCTGTACGATGTCTGGCCCGGCATCCTGGAGACCTTCGGCACCGGCGCCCTGGCGGAAGCGCTGACGCGCTGGTGCGAGGCGGAGTCGAAACCGGTGGTGCTGCTAATCGACGAGATCGACACCCTGATCGGCGACACGCTGATATCCGTGCTCCGGCAGTTGCGGGCCGGCTACGACCTGCGCCCATCCGGCTTTCCGCAGAGCGTGGTGCTCTGCGGCGTGCGTGACGTGCGTGACTACCGCATCCATTCCAGCTCCGAGAACGCGATGGTGGCGGGCGGCAGCGCGTTCAACGTCAAGGCCGAATCGTTGCGTCTCGGCGACTTCACCGATGCCGACGTGCGCACGCTGCTCGCCCAGCACACCGAAGAGACCGGGCAGCCGTTCACGTCGGACGCGCTCAGCACGGTGTGGAGGCAGACCCGCGGCCAGCCGTGGCTGGTGAACGCGCTCTGTCGCCGAGCGTGCTTCGGCAGCGATGCCGGCCGCGACCGCTCGCGCGCGATTACCGCAGAGGACATCCTCGACGCCCAGGAGCATCTCATCCTGAGCCGGGTGACCCACCTCCACCAGCTCGCCGACAAGCTCCAGGAAGATCGCGTACGGCGCGTGGTGGAGCCGTTGCTGAGCGGCGCCAGCGAGGACGAGTCCTCGACCCCCGACCTGGAGTACGTGCGCGACCTCGGGCTGATCGCCGTCGGCACTCCGCCACGCATCGCCAATCCGATCTACGCGGAGATGGTGCCGCGGGAGCTCACCTACGCCGTTCAGGAGAAGCTGCTCCACGAGGCCGCCTGGTACCTGGACGCGGACGGCGGCCTCGACATCGACAAGCTGCTGGCCGCCTTCCAGGCATTCTTCCGCGAGCACTCCGAGCATTGGGTAGCGCGCTTCGACTACGCCGAAGCCGGCCCGCAGCTCCTGTTACAGGCGTTCCTGCAGCGAATTGTCAATAGCGGGGGGCGCATCGAGCGCGAGTATGGGCTGGGCCGAGGCCGCACCGACCTGCTCATCATCTGGCCGCGTGCGGGCGGGACGGCGCCGAACGCCGCGTGTAGGTTCGTGGTCGAGTGCAAGGTGTTGCACAAGAGCCTGGAGCGCACGATACGCGAGGGACTGGCACAGACGGCCGGCTACATGGACCGCTGCGCGGCGCAGTCGGGGCATCTGGTGATCTTCGACCGGACCGCAGGGAAGCCGTGGAAGGACAAGATCTTCCGTCGCCATGAACACGCCGCTGATGGCCACGCGATCACGGTGTGGGGGATGTGATTCCGGCGGCTGAAGGCGCGGGCGGCGATGGAGACGACGTTGCCGGTCGCCTGCGCGCGCCTCAGATGATGCGGTTCAACAACTCTTTGCCTTCCAGACCGGCCAGCAGATTCCTCACCGAGCGGTCGGCCATCGCTTGGCGCGTCTGCTCGGTGGCGCTGCCGAGGTGGGGGATGACGATGATATTGTCGAGCGCCAAGAGCGGGTGGTCGCGGGGCAGCGGCTCGGGCTCGGTCACGTCGAGGGCCGCGCAGTGGAGCTTGCCAGCCCGCATCGTTTCGAGCAGCGCGTCGTGGTCAATCACCCCGCCGCGCGCGGCGTTGACCAGCACCGCCGATTCCTTCATCAGCCCCAGTTCCCGCGCGCCGATCATCCCCCGCGTCTCGTCGGTCAGCGGCGTGTTCAGCGCCACGAAGTCCGACTGCGCGAGCAGCTCGTCGAGCGCGACATAGCGCGCGCCGAGATCTGCTTCGGCTTTTGGGTTGCGGTTGCGGTTGTGGTAGAGCACGGTCATGTCGAAACCCTGCGCCCGCCGCGCGACCTGATAGCCTATATTGCCCAGCCCGACGATCCCCAGCGTCTGGTGGTGTACCTCCTGGCCCAGCATGAAGCTCGGGTCGTATTCGAGGAAATCCGGCCCGCGGGCGAAGTGGTCGCCTTTGACGATATTGCGCGCCCCGGCCAATAGCAGCGCGAAGGTGATGTCGGCGGTGGCCCCGTCGAGGACATGGGGCGTGTTGCCCACCGGGATGCCCCGCTCCTGCGCCGCCGCCAAATCGACGTGGTCGCAGCCGACGCCGAAATTGCTGATCACCTTGAGCCTGGGGATGTTGTCCATCAGCTCGGCGCTGACCTTGACATGCGCGTACGCGTAGATCCCGTCGATCTCGGCAAGCTCAGCCCGCCAGGCGTCGTCATCGGGGTGCCAGCGCACGACCCGGCACGTTTCCTCGATCATCGGCAGGATCGTGCGGTAGGGCTCTACTTCGGCCATTACCAGTACGTTATGAGTCATCGTATAGGCACATCATAGACACATGTGCGAAGGATCAGGCGCGCCGCTGTGGGCCGCCTGTCGCCTGCTACCAGTCGCGGGAGTCCGGAACGTCCAGCCAGGCGCCGCCCTGCTCGATCGACTGCTGACTGAGCAGTCCCGGCAGGGTCATGTCCATCGCCGCGTCGATGCCGAGCTCCGGCTCGGTGCCGTCGCGCACCGCGTTCACGAAGTCCAGCATCTGGATGAGGTCCCCGCCGCCGTGGCCGGCGCCCCGCGCCGCCTCGCCCCACACCCGCCAGCTCTCCGGCAGGAACTCCTCGGCAAGTTCCTCCAGATCCCGCCACTCGGTCCCTGAGGAGCGGGCTCTCACCCAGATGCGGTCGCGCTCGCCCTCCGCCCGCGCGGACTCGTAGCAGCCGTCGGTGCCCTGCAACTGGTAGTTGCAGGGCGCGTGCGGGCGGTCCGACAGCATGTCCACGCGCACCTTGATCAGCCCGCCGGAGCGCATCTGGCCCAGCATCACCGAGGAATCCTCCGCCTCGTACTGCCGGCCGTCATGGTCGAGGTAGTGATGGCCGGTGCCGGCGCAGGCCACCCGCGCCACGCGGTCGCCGGGCATCCAGCTCAGCAGCGGGCCCAGACTGTGCGTTCCGTACGTGATGCCGTTGATGCCCTGCTGCCAGTGCCGGCGCCACGGCGTCGGGTTGGACTGCGGCGCCCCGCGCAACTCGTGCAGGTACTCGCCCTCCCCGAAGTAGACCGTCCCGAACAGGCCGGCGGCGACGAGCTCCTTCACGATCTGGTTCTGCCGCATCGAGATGTAGTTCTCCGCCATCATGTAGGTGCCGGAGCTGGCCCGGCACGCCGCCACCAAACGCCGGCACTCGTCGATCGACACGGCCGCCGGCACCTCGGATACCACGCTCACCCCGCGCTCCAGCGCCGCGATGGCGTGCTCGGCGTGAAATGGCATCGGCGTTCCTACGAGCACGGCATCGAGCCGGACCGAGTCGAGCATGTCGCGGTAGTCCGCGAACGACCGCTCCGCTCCCAGATCCCTCTTCGCCGCGTCCAGCGGCTCCGCGCGGGTGTCGCACACCGCCCGCACGTGCACGTCCAGCCCCTCGCGCACGCGCAGCAGGCTGCCGCCCCGCCCCGCCGCGCCGATGACACCGATGGCGATCCGTTCTCCCATGATCAGTCCTCCTCCCGTTCATCGACCGCCCAGTTGGCGGCCCGCTCGACGGCCCGCGCCCACGTTGCGCGCAACCCGGCCACCCGGTCCTCCGGCAGCGCCGGCTCGAAACGCCGCTCCGCGCGCCAGTTCTCGGCCAGCTCCTCGACTCCCTGCCAGTAGCCGACCGCAAGACCGGCCAGATATGCGGCGCCCAGCGCCGTCGACTCGGTGACCTCCGGCCGGACCACCGGCAACCCAGTGACGTCGGCCTGGAACTGCATCAGCAGATCGTTGCGCGCCGCGCCGCCGTCGACCCGCATTTCCGCCGGCGCCGCTCCAGCGTCCGCCGCCAGCGCGTCCACCAGGTCGGCGACCTGAAAGGCTATCCCATCGAGCGCCGCGCGCGCCAGGTGGCCGGCGCCGCTGCCCAGCGTCAGGCCGACGATCGTGCCGCGCGCGTGCGGGTCCCAGTGCGGGACGCCCAGCCCGGTGAACGCCGGCACCAGGACCACCCCGCCGGAGTCGGGGACCGAGGCGGCGAGCGGCTCGACCTCGTCGGTCGAGCTGATCAGGCCGAGCCCGTCGCGCAGCCAGCGGACCACGGCGCCGCCGGTGAACACGCTCCCCTCCAGGGCGTACCGCGCCTGCCCGTCGGTCGAGCAGGCGATCGTGGTCAGCAGCCCCCGCTCCGACGGCTGCGGCGCCGACCCGGTGTGGAGCAGCGCGAAACAGCCGGTGCCGTAGGTAGTCTTGACCGCGCCGCGCTCGGTGCAGAGCTGCCCCATGAGCGCCGCCTGCTGGTCACCGGCGATGCCCGCCAGCGGCACGCCTGCCAGCGCCTCGATCCCGGTGACCTCGCCGCAGACGGCGCTCGACTCCCGCACCTCGGGAAGCAGCGAGCGGGGTACGCGGAACAGGTCGAGCAGCTCGTCGTCCCAGTCCCCGGCGTGGATGTCGTACAGCAGCGTGCGGCTGGCATTGGTGGCGTCGGTGACGTGCAGCCGCCCGCCGGTGAGCCCGAACGCCAGCCACGAGTCGACGGTGCCGAAGGCCAGCTCCCCGGCCTCTGCCCGCTCGCGCGCGCCGGCGACATGCTCGAGGATCCAGGCGATCTTGGTGGCCGAGAAGTACGGGTCCAGACACAGTCCGGTCTTCGCGCGCACGCGCTCCTCGACACCGGCCCGGCGCAGCTCCTCGCAGGCGCCCGCGGTCCGCCGGTCCTGCCAGACGATGGCGTTGCTGATCGGCTCGCCCGTGCCGCGGTCCCAGATGACGGTGGTCTCGCGCTGGTTGGTGATGCCGACGGCCGCGATCCGGCTGCCGTCGATTCGCGCGGCGCGCAGCGCCTCCTCCGCCACTTCGACCTGGGTCGCCCAGATCTCGCGCGCATCCTGCTCGACCCATCCGGGCCGCGGAAAACGCTGGGTGGTCTCGCGCTGCGCCAGCGAACGGATGGTGCCCCGGCGGTCGAAGACGATCGCCCGCGAGCTGGTCGTTCCCTGATCCAGTGCCATCACGTACATCGATTCATCTCCGATCCTGGCGGTTCCAGACGAGGGGGCTCTGCGTCCGGTGTGCCGGATGGCGCAGCCAGTCCACCAGCGCGTGACGCAGCGACTCCCAGCTCAGGTCGGGATGCGGCGGCTGCAGGCCGTCGACTGCCAGCGCGAAGTGCACGGTGTCATGGTCCTCGCCCGGGGCCGGATCATCCCACACCAGCAGGCGGCTGCCGCCGCCCGGCGCGTCCGGCAGCAGCGCGTGGCTGCTCGCGCCCGGCGGGGTTTCCGCGCCGAAGCCGACCGTGACCCGATCCTCGCTCACCACGACCAGCCGGTCGGGAGCCATGTGCAGCGGCATGTACACCTCCGTGGGCGCCGCCGACCGGCGGCCGCGCCACAGCACCAGGATAAAGCGTCGGTCCGCGAGCAGCGACGGCCCGTCACCTGTCGGCTCCAGGGCCAGCCAGCGAAGCTCGTTCCCGGCCCGGTCCGTGGCGCGCGCGTTGTAGCCGAAGCTCAGCAGGTCGCCCTGGATCCTGCGCGGATAGGCGCGCTCCACCAGGTACGGGTCCACCCGGTACTCGGCCTCGTCGCCGGCGACCACGGAGAACGAGTGGATCCCCCACTCCCACTGCGCGCCCGAAAGCGGCGGCGCCTCCAGGTCGATCCGGTCGCCGCGGCGGACGCCGGTCGCGGCCAATCCCGCATACGCGGCGCCGATCATGCGCGCGGGATCCGGAGCCATGCCGCCGGTCACGCGCGTTCCGAACTCGCCCACGAACACCGGCAGCTCCAGGAAGCGCCCCTCGGTGCGGATGCGATCAAAATCCCGTAAGTACGCATCGCGGCCCGGCGGGCTGCGCACCAGGCCGCCGAGCCGCCCGATGTCGTAGAAGTGCGGGGCGAACACGTAGCCGGGGCCCGGCGGAGCGGACAGGTGCCCGCCGCCCGTGCGGAGCAGGCCCTGATTGCCGCCCGGCAACCCCAGGTTCGTGTTCCAGAACGCCGACGGGCCCGCGAACACCAGCTTGTCGGCCCAGCCGGCGTCATCGAGCACGGTCCGCACGCGGCGGTAGAACGGCCAGAGTTTCTCGTTGTCCCAGGCGGCGGCGCTCACACCGAGCCGCCCGCCATCGACCGGCTCGTTCATGGGTTCGACCCCCAGCACCAGCTCGAACGCCGGCGCGGGAAGCGCGTCACGCAGATGTGCTAGCACCCGCGTGAGCTGCCAGAGGAACTCGTCCTGCAGCCGGCGGGGGCCGGCGGAGGTCGGGAACTCCGCGTTGTCCCAGAAGTTGCGGAACGCCGCGCGGACGGAGCGATTGACCAGGTAGTGCTGGACCGAATCGACGCACGGCGGTCCGCAGGGACGGCGCGGGAGGCCGGGCGTCACCCAGGCCGGCGCACCGTCACCGTGGCCGTGCGGGACCAGGTGGCGGGAGAAATTGTCCTGATGGTAGTCCAGCACCACGTAGATGCCGCGGTCGGTCAGCACCTGGATCTGCTCGGCGATCGTCCGCAAGTAGTCGGTGTCGATCCGGTCGACCTCCGGGTGCGTGCCCTCCCAGGAGATGAGGAAGCGCCCGACGTTGGCGCCCGTGCGCTGGCGAAGCCGGTCCGTGAGCGTGCGGGCCTGCTCCAGGTCGGTGAACGGGGTCAGGCCGCCGCGGGTCACCAGCGTCCGCGACGTGACGTTGTAGCCGCGCAGCAGCACCTCGCGTCCGAGTGAGTCGCGGAAGACGCGATCGACGTAGGGGCCGGTGCGCTTGGCGCCCACGTGCAGCGGCCCGCCGCCGGCGAGCTGCTCCACGCCGATGCGCTCGGCCCGAGACTCCTGGAGAAACGGGTCAACAGCCGGAGGGACGCTACGCTGCGCCGTCGAGCAGGAGGACAACTCCAGGACAGCGACGAGCGCGGCCAGCGCCACGGACGTCGCTGCACGCGGGCGGCGCCGGATCAGCTTTCCCCTTCCGGTCCGTCGCCCGCTCGAGTACTGCGTAGATCCAGGAGATACGAGTGCAGGAGCTGCTCGGAGCGCATGACGTACAGCACGAGCACGGTGTCAGCCTCAACTCGATAGAACACCCGGCACGGTGGAACCACGACCTCCCGGTAGGGTGTGTCGGGCAGCTCTGCCGGTCGTTTGCCGGACTTCGGGAACTCCTTCAGGCGATCGACGCTGTCGAACACCTTCCGGACGTAGCGAGTTGCGGCCGCCCGGTTGTCGAGCGCGATGTACGCGGCGATCTCATCGAGGTCGGCCAGTGCCGGTTCCGCCCAGATCAGGCGAGCCACTTGGCCATCTTTTGCTTCGCTTCAGACTCGGTGTAGGTCCTGTTCTCAAGCAACGCGCTCTCTCCGCGGGCAATGCCTTCCAGAATTCGCATCTTGTTCTGCATGGCCTCGTACAACTCCACGTTGACGAGGTAGGCCGACGGCTTGCCATGTTCGGTGATGAGGATCGACTCTCCCGACTCCTTCAGCTCAGCGAGGAGTCGAGTAGCCTGCCGCTTGAGGGTGGTCACGAGCTCTGTCTTCATGGGGATATGATACTAAAGTGATACTCGCTGATCACGAGGCCGTCCGCGCTACCATGCGGCGTGATGGCTCCACCCGCCGCGCGACGACGGATCGACGTGGCCGAGCGGCGCGCCCGCTTGGCGGCGCGTCATCACTTGGCCGCTCCCGCGCCCGACGTGGCGTCGGCTGCAGAGGGCATCGCCCCGCACCCCGATCGGTGGTTGTCCAGAGTGGCGCAGCGGACGCTGTCGGCACTCCGGGAACGGGGTCAAGGGACCGCCAGGGAGCTCGCGGCCGCCGTCCCCGAGCTCACCGCAAAGATCAGCTTCGGCGAGGGGCGGACGTGGGCCGGCACCGTGGGTCTGTCGACGCGGCTGCTGTTCCTGCTGGCGACGGAGGCGCGCATCGTCCGCGGACGGCCGCTCGGCACGTGGGTCTCCAGCCAGTACCGGTGGGCTGAGACCGCCGCGTGGCTCGACGGAGGCCTGCCCGCCCGGGAGCCCGAGGCGGCCCGCACGGAGCTGGTGCGGCGGTGGCTGGCGGCGTTCGGGCCGGGCACGCTGCAAGACTTGGCGTGGTGGACCGGCTGGCCGCTGGGCCAGACCCGTCAGGCGCTGGCGGCGGCCCGCGCGGTCGAGGTCGATCTGGACGCCGGCACCGGCTTCTTGCTGGCGGACGACTGGATCCCGTGCCGCCGCCCCCCGAGTGGGTAGCGCTGCTGCCGACCCTGGACCCGACGGTGATGGGCTGGAAGGAGCGTTCCTGGTATCTGGGCGATCATCAGGAGCACCTGTTCGATCGCAACGGCAATGCCGGTCCCACCGTCTGGGCCGATGGCCGCGTGGTCGGCGGCTGGGCGCAGCGCCCGGACGGCACGATCGCCGTCGAACTACTGGAACCGCTCTTATCAAGCGTACAAGGAAAGATCAGCGCAGAGGCCGCCGAGCGCCTGCAGGAGTGGCTCGCCGGCACGGTGATCACCTCCCGCTTCCGCACGCCGCTGGAGAAGCGGTTGACCTCGCCTGCATAAGGAGATAGCTCGTGCCTACCCGCACCCTCGACTTCCCCTTGCGAACCGTCCATCTGGACTTCCACACCGGCCCGCACATCCCGGACGTGGCCCGCGACTTCGACGCGGACGCCTTCGCCGAGCGCTTCGCCGAGGCGCGCGTCGACAGCGTGACCGTGTTCGGACTCTGCCACCACGGCCACGCCTACTTCCGCACCTCGCACCCGTGCCGCCACCCCTCGCTGCCGGCCGACCTGGACCTGACCGGCGCGCAGATCGATGCGCTGCACCGGCGGGGCATCCGCGCGCCGATCTACCTGTCGGCGCAGGTGAACGAGTACGCGGCCAACGAGCACCCGGAGTGGCTGGCCATCGATCCGGACGGCCGGCGGGTGAAGCGCCTGCCAGCCGACCCTCCCCCGCAGCCGCCCGAGGCGCTCAACGCCGGCTGGCAGATTCTGGACATGTCCAGCCCCTACCAGGACTACCTGGCCGAGCTGGTCGAGGAGGTGCTGCGCCGCTACGCGCCGGTGGACGGCCTCTTCCTAGACATGTGCTGGGATCAGCCGAGCATCTCGCCGTGGGCGCTGGCCGGCATGGCGAAGCGCCGGCTGGACCCGCGTTCGGCCGCCGACCGTGACCGCTACGCGCGCGAGGCGGCGCTGGCCTACATGAAGCGCTTCGCCGGCATGGTCGAGGCGGCCGGCCGCGGCGGGGACCACCTGGGCATCTGGTTCAACTCGCGACCCAAGACCAACCTGCACGTGGAGAAGCGGTTCCTGCGCCACATCGAGATCGAAGCGCTGCCGACCGGCGGCTGGGGCTACGCCTACTTCCCCTACGTGGCCCGCTTCGTACGGCCGCTGGGCTTGGCGACCCTCAGCCACACCGGGCGCTTCTTCAAGAGCTGGGGGGACAACGCTGGCCTCAAGCCGCACGCGGCGCTCAAGTACGAGTGCTGCCAGATCCTCAGTCAGGGGATGGCCCTGGGCGTGGGCGATCTGCTCCACCCGCGCGGCGCCCCCGACCCCGCCGTCTACGACCTGATCGGGAGCGTGTACCGCTACATCGAGCGGTGCCAGGAGGTCGCGGCGGGCGGCCGCCTGCAGAGCGAGATCGCCGTGGTGGTGGATCCGGAGCTGGGCGATCGGCCTGGGCCGGCGGGGCTCGGCACCACGCGCGCCCTGCAGCAACTCCGGCTGCAGTTCGACATCCTGCCGCCGGCGGCACGTCTGGACGGCTATCCGGTGGTCGTCGTGCTCTCCAACACGCCGGTGGACGACGCGTTTCGCGCGGCTCTGCGCGACTACGTGGCCGGCGGCGGCAGCCTTATGCTGTGCGGAACGGCGGCGCTCGACCCGGAGGGGACGCCGTTGCTCGCCGAGCAGGGGATCGAGGCGTGCGGGCCGAGCCCGTACGGCAACATCTTCCTGAGACCGGCACGCGCGGTGTCCGACGGATTGGCCGATTTCGACCACGCCCTGTACGAGTCCGGCTTCCGCATGGTGCCGGCCGGTGGCGCGCGGTCGCTGGTCCGCGTCGTGGAGCCGTACTTCGAGCGGTCACACGACCGGTTCTCCGGGCACTCGTACACCCCGCCCGGCAGGCTGTCGCGCTACTCCGCGATCGTGCTCAACCGCCTGGAGGCGGGCGGTGCGTTGCTCACCGCATCGGCGCCGCTGTTCGCCGCCTACGGCCGCCACGCCGTCCCCGAGCACCGGCGCCTGATCGGCAACTGCCTGGCGTTGCTGCTGCCGCGCCCGCTGGTGCGCGCTCCGGAAGCGCCGAGCATGCTGGAGACCACGGTGATGAAGAAAGGCGCCGCCACCATCGTGCATCTGTTGAGCTTCGTCCGCGAACGGCGCGGCGACCTGGACATCGTCGAGGACGCCCTGCCACTGCTGGATCTGCCGATCTCCATTCGCATGGACCGCCCGCCCAAGCACGTCGAGCTCGCCCCGCACGGCGAGCGGCTGGACCACGAGTACTGCGACGGCTACGTCACGGTGCGCGTCACCCTGCGCGACGGCCACGGCATGCTGGTGTGCCGATGATCACGATGCGCTCCGACTGGTGGAACGCGGACTCCTACTACCCGTGGATCGACCCGCTGGTAGAGGCCGCGTTCGGTGCGGAGATCGACCTGCACTGGGATCTGTACCTGCAGACCCACGCCCACCGCCTGCAGCACGGACCCGGCTGCGAGGCCTACCCCAGTCCGCCGTCGCGCGCCCCGCTCTGGGGCATCCTGGCCGGACAGATGCCGAGCCCACCCGAGATGATTCTGGAGACCGGCACCGGCATCGGCTACTCCACCGTGCTGATCGCCGAGGCGTTCCCGCGATCACGGCTGTTCACCGTCGAGCGCGACGCCCTGCACCGCCGGATCGCCGAACAGACGTTCGCGGACGCCGGCGTCGCCGACCGGATCACCATCGTGCCCTCGATGGAGGAGGCGCCGATCGAGCGCTGCGACCTGGTATTCGTCGACGGGCCGGTGGTGGATCCGGCTCGCCTGCGCAAGGGATACCTGTTCATCGACGATGCCGTGAAGCGGACCTTCCGCACCGCCGCGATCGCCGCCCTGCAGCCGCTGCGCGACCCGACCGGCGACCCTGCTGCGGCCTTGCAGCGCGCTCGTGACCGATACCGGGGTGCCGTGACTGGGCTGTTGAGGGCGGCACAGGATCGAGGGCATCAAGAGCCCTCGTAGTCTGCGGGACGCGCGACAAGGGTCTGACGCGGAAGGCGTCGGCCGGGCCTTGCGGTATAGATGACGAATAGCCATGATGCTCTTGGCATGGTAAGTTCCTCTCTCTTCGGCATGCCCACGGTCGAGCCCGTGACCGTCCCTCTCAGAGAGGAGCCGGCAGGAGTCCTTCGCATAGGCGACACCCGGGTACTGCTGGAGGTCGTTGTACATGCGTTTCAGTGTGGCGCGACTCCCGAGACTATCGTGCAATCGTACGACACGCTGAGCCTTGCAGACGTGTATTCCGTGCTGGCCTATTGCTTGACTCATCGAGAACAGATGGACGAATACATGCGCCGTTGTGACGCCGAAGCCATAGACGTACGGCGCCGCGTCCAGGCAACGCAGAGGGATCAGAGCGGCGTGCGCGAACGACTCATGCGACGCGCCAAGGGCGAGCGCATTGCTCCGGCTGCTGAGTGACGAGAATTTCGATAATCACGTCGTGCGCGGGTTGGTTCGGCGACTGCCGACCATCGACCTGATCCGCGTCCAGGACGTAGGGTTGGGGCAGACCGACGATCGGACGATTCTTCAGTGGGCAGCCGAACAAGGAAGGATCCTGCTCACTCACGATCAGCGCACCGTACCCGGTTTCGCTCTGGACCGAGTAACGGAAGGCAAGCCGATGCCAGGGGTATTCGTCGTCCACGCCCGAGCGTCCGTCGCTCAGGCGATCGACGAAATGGTTCTCGTCATGCAGTGCAGCAGTGAGAGGGACTGGGTTGACTTGGTCACCTATTTCCCTCTCGCTCGATAGTCAGATCATCTGCGCTGAGTTGCTGTCCTGTTTCGCTGTCGCTACTCCGCGATCGTGCTCAACCGCCTGCAGGGGGGCGGCGCGGTGCTCACGGCAGCGGCGCCGCTGTTCGCCGCCCTACGGCCGCCACGCCGTCCCCGAGCACCGGCGATTGATCGACAACTGCCTGGCGCTCCTGCTGGTGCGCGCGCCGGAGGCGCCGAGCGTGCTGGAGACCACGGTGATGAAGAAGGGGGCGGCCACCATCGTGCACCTGTTGAGCTTCGTCCGCGAACGGCGTGGCGACCTGGACATCGTCGAGGACGCCCTGCCCCTGCTGGACCTGCCGATCTCCATTCGCACGGACCGCCGGCCCAAGCACGTCGAGCTCGTTCCGCACCGTGCGCGTCACCCCGCGCGACGGCCACGGCATGCTGGTGTGCCGATGATCACCATGCGCTCCGACTGGTGGAACGCGGACTCCTACTACCCGTGGATCGACCCGCTGGTGGAGGCGGCGTTCGGCGCGGAGATCGACCTGCACTGGGACCTGTACCTGCAGACCCACGCCCACCGCCTGCAGCACGAACCCGGCTGCGAGGCCTACCCCAGTCCGCCGTCGCACGCCCCGTTCTGGGCGATCCTGGCCAAGCAGGTCCCGAGCCCGCCCGAGGTCATCCTGGAGACCGGCACCGGGATCGGCTACTCGACGGTTCTGATCGCCGAGGCGTTCCCGCGCTCACGGCTGTTCACCGTCGAGCGCGACGCCCTGCACCGCCGGATCGCCGAACAGACGTTCGCGGACGCCGGCGTGGCCGACCAGATCACCACCGTGCCCTCGATGGAGGAGGCGCCGATCGAGCGCTCCGACCTTGTGTTCGTCGATGGACCCGTCGTGGATCCGGCTCGCCTGCGCAATGGCTGCGTGTTCATCGACGACGCCGTCAAACGGACGTTCCGCAACGCCGCGATCGCTGCCCTACAGCCGCTGCGCGACCCGACCGACGACACCGACGACTCCCTGCGGCTTGCTCGACAACGCTACCGGGACGCCTCGGCTGATCTGCTACGAGAGGCGCGCCATAGTGGACGAGGACCGTCACGATAGGCTGAGATGTCAGACGGATGACGGCGGCACGGAAGAAACGGCTGATCGAGGCGGTCGAGGATTACCTCTCAGGACTTCGGCGGATCCGGGCGTCCGGTGGCGCGACCGGCGAACGATCGAGCTACGGCCCACTGGCGGAGCTGCTCAATGCCGTCGGCGCGACGCTCAAGCCGAAGGTGTTCTGCGTCGGCGAGCTTGCCGATCAGGGCGCCGGCCATCCCGACTTCGGCCTGTACACGGCGCGCCAAGTACAAAGATGCCGACCGCGCGAGGGGCAGGTGCCGGAGCGCGGCGTGGTGGAGGTGAAATCCATCCACCAGGACACCCATGCGACGCAGGTTCGCGAGCAGACCAGTCGCTACTGGGGCCGCTATCGTCTGGTGTTGGTCACCAACCTGCGCGAATTCACGCTCATAGGACCGGACGCGGCGGGACGGGAAGAATCGCTTGAAGCGTTCTGCGTGGCCGCCACCGCGGCGGAGTTCGACCGGCGGCTGGAGCAGCCGCGCGCCTTCGCCCGCGAGGTAGGTGCGGGCTTGAGCGAATATCTGTGCCGGGCGCTGTCACATCGGGCGGCGCTCGCCGAGCCGAAGGACTTGGCGTGGCTGCTCGCTTCCTATGCCCGTGATGGGCTCGCGAGGGTTCAGGCGGCAGGTGACTCTCCGTCGCTCGCGGCTGTGCGGTCGACGCTTGAGGACGCGCTCGGCGTGCGCTTCGAGGGCGAGCGAGGCACTCGCTTCTTCCATTCGTCTCTGGTGCAGACGCTGTTCTACGGCGTCTTCTCCGCCTGGGTCCTCTGGTCCCGGCAAGGCTCAAGTGCGGGGGGAACATTCAATTGGCACGAAGCGGTCTGGCACCTGCGTGCGCCGGTGCTGCGGGTCCTGTTTCAGCAGTTGTCCGATCCCGGACGCCTACGACCGCTCGGTCTGGTCGAGGTGCTGGACTGGACTTCCGCCGCGCTCGAGCGAGTGGACCGGCCTGCATTCTTCGCACGCTTCAACGAGGGCGAGGCGGTACCTTACTTCTACGAGCCGTTCCTGGAAGCATTCGACCCCGAGCTCCGGAAACAACTCGGCGTCTGGTACACGCCGACCGAGGTGGTCCGCTACATGGTGACCCGCGTGGACAAGGCGCTGAAGGATGACCTCGACATCGCCGACGGTCTTGCGGCGGACAACGTGTATGTGCTCGATCCGTGCTGCGGCACCGGCGCGTATCTGGCTGAAGTCCTGCGCCGCATCGCAGCCAACCTCCACCACCGGGGACTGGGCGCGCTCGCCGGCGCACGTGTGAAGCAGGCCGCCACACAACGGGTATTCGGCTTCGAGATCATGCCCGCGCCGTTCGTCGTCGCCCACTTGCAAGTCGGGTTGACGATGCAGGAGCTCGACGCCCCGCTGGCCGACGACGGCCTGGAACGCGCTGGCGTGTTCCTGACCAATGCGCTCACCGGCTGGGAGCCGGAAGTGCAGAAGCCGCTTCCGTTTCCCGAGCTGGAAGAAGAGCGCGACCGTGCGGGGCGCGTGAAGCAGGAGACGCCGATTCTCGTAATCCTCGGCAACCCTCCCTACAACGGCTTCGCCGGGATGGCCGTAGACGAGGAGCGGGAGCTGTCGGTTGCCTACCGGACCACCAGGCGAGTACGACGGCCCGAGGGACAGGGGTTGAACGATCTGTACGTCCGCTTCTTTCGCATGGCCGAACGGCGCATTGCGGAGAAGACTGGCCAGGGTGTGATCTGCTTCATCTCCAACTACTCGTGGCTAGACGGGTTGTCGTTCACCGGGATGCGGGAACGATACCTTGACGAGTTCGACGCGATCCGCATCGACTGCCTGAACGGCGACAAGTACAAGACCGGCAAGGTCGCGCCGGACGGATCGCCCGATCCGAGCATCTTTTCCACCGCGAGCGACCCGATCGGCATCCAGGTCGGAACTGCCATCACGACTCTGGTACGCAAAGCCCATCACGTTCCTGCCCGGGCTATCCATCTTCGTCATTTATGGGGACAGGCGAAGCGCGAGCAACTAATCGCCACGGCCGAAACCGAGCCCGGCGTGATGTATAGGAGCATTGAACCGAGGCTTCGACTTGGGTATCCGTTCGCCCGCACCTCGGTGAACGAGAATTGGTTCGAATGGCCGGCGCTAACCCATCTATTCCCACTATCGTTTCAAGGAGCAGAAACCGGTCGTGACGCTTTCCTCATCGATATCGACGTTGACCGTCTCAAGGAGCGCATCGCCGATTACTTCAACGCTGCTCTAAGTCATGAGGAGATTGCGCAGCGCTATCCGCTCGTTATGAAAGACACCAGCCTATTTGACGCCCGCTCAGTACGGGACACGTTACTCAAGCGCGGACATAGGAGTAAGACTGGCTTTGTACGCCACGCATATCGGCCCTTCGACAATCGTTGGCTTTACTGGGAAGCGGAAACGACGCTTCTTCGCAGGAGGAGCCCACGCTATCCGCAGCACGTAGTCAAGGACAACCTCTGGATGTCCGCTGCCCAGCAATTGCGAAGAGGTGCTGAGTCGCCACAAGCGTGTTTCACGCACCACATTGCATCGCGACACCTAATCGAGCGGGGGACAAACATGTTTCCGGCTTGGCTTTATGACGGAGGTGGCAATAGCTTCGGCGAGCGCAGAGCCAATCTTTCCGTAGCGGCAAGAAGGTATCTCGACCGCCTTGGAATGACCGTAGAAGATCTATTCTACCACCTCCTCGCCGTCCTCCACGATCCAGGCTACCTGTGTGCCAATGCGGATGCGCTGCGTGTGGAGTGGCCGCGCATCCCGTTGCCCGACTGGCCCGACGGCTCGGCCATTGGCGCCGCGGACGCGTTTCGTCGGTCTGTGGCACGCGGCCAAGAACTTGCTCGACTGCTTGACCCTGATGCGCCAGTTCCGGGTGTCACCCGCGGCGCCCTGCACCCCGAATTCGCCGTGATCGCCGTGCCCGCTACCGTGGACGACGGCAACATGACCGGTGACGACTTCGCCCTCACGGCAGGCTGGGGCCACTACGGAACCGGCGACGCGATAATGCCAGGCCAGGGCCGCATCTGCGAGCGCGCCTACACGTCCGTCGAACGTGCCGTCCTCGACGAGGCCTGCCCCACTCTCGGCGACAACACGTTCGATGTGTACCTGAACGACCGCGCCTACTGGCGCAACGTCCCCGCCGCCGTCTGGACTTACAGGCTCGGCGGCTACCAAGTCCTCAAGAAGTGGCTCTCCTACCGCGAACGCGACATCCTTGACCGCCCCCTCCTGCCCGACGAAGTCCAGCACTTCACCGATACCGCACGACGCATTGCAGCCCTCTTGCTCACCTGCTGACACGTTCCGTAGCTCGGCAATCTCCGTTTGGCGTCGTCTCGGCCGATGATGACGAACAAGAGCGGCGCCGGCTTCGTCTCAATCCTGCCGCTCGAGCGAGGCGTATGTCGAAACCGTCATCAGAAAGAACCTGCGACTGGTTTCTCTTTCCGGATTCGGTTGAGATTCCGAGCAACGTGACTCGGACGCCCCGATCCTGAGCGGCCTTTACGCCCTCGCGCAAAATCCTCGTCGCCGGACAAGAGGAACGCTTCATCGATCGCGCGTTCATGTGCCAAGGTCATGAGGTCTCGGTAGATGAGTGCATCCACTCCTTTCTGCTGACCGCGGGCACTGACGCGACCCAAGCGAAGTTTGACGTTGGGCACGGCTGCGATGGCTTGCTGCGCCAAGGTTCTGACACCCTTGCGCGCACCATCGTACCAATACGTACGGAGATAGCCGAGGTCACATCGTCCTCGCGAAAGCTCGCAGAGCATCACATTCAGGTTCTCTGCGTTCACGGTGAACCGGTTCCGCGACTCCGTTCCACAGCATAGTTTGCCGCCTTCCGCGTACAGATAGCTGGCATCTACGAACACCGCAAAGCGGTTCACCGCCACCCCAAAAAAAGGGCCTCCGAAGAGGCCCGGCTCCCCATCGAGGAGCTATCAGATCAGAAAAAGCTGACGGCCACAATGGCGACCAAGTGGAGTCTACATCATGCGGGATCTGAGGTTAGCCCCTGCGCGAGCGAGAGGGGCAAGCATCTTCATCAGCCGGTCCTGCGTGAACTGCACATGAGCGGCGCTGTGAACGCGCGACAAATCCGCCGCCGGAAAGTCCGTCATGATCGCGGCTCTTCGTAGCGTGATGTCGCCGTCATTGGGCGCTACCGTGCGCGGACGCGTGCGGGTCGACGCGCTACCGGCGCTGCGTGACGCTCAGCGCGCTCTCGCCCACGCCCAGGGTGACGCTGGTGAGTCCGTTCAGGCCGGCTACCACGGGGTACGTCTTGCTGGGAGCGTCGGGTCGGGACGGCGTATAGCGCGCCGTGGGCGGGAAGTACGCATACAGCGCCGTGTGCCGGGGCCGGTCGGAGTGGTTGGGTCCGGAGCCGTGCACGATGTTGCTGTGGAACAGGACGGCACTGCCAGCCTCCAGGGGCACGTCGCGGAGCTGTGACAGATCGACGTCGTCGCGATCGGTCTGTGCGGCCTCGTCGCGGCGCGAGATGTTTCCCCACTCGCCGACCGGCCAGCGATGGCTGCCGGGGATGACGTGGATGCAGCCGTTGTCGGCATCGCTGGCCGAGATGGCGATGCTCACCGTCACCAGCGCCGGAGGCTCCAGCGGCCAGTAGGCAACGTCCTGGTGCAGTCCGTGCTGCGATCCGTGGCGCGCCGGCTTCAGCATCAGCGTCGATCGGAACAGCAGCAGCTCCGGGCCGAGGATCTCCGACACGACCGCCACCAACCGCGGGTTGCGGGCCGTTCCCGCGAACAGGTCGGAGACCAGGTCGGTGCGTTCGATCTTGCGCAGCACGGGGCGGCCGCGCTCCGCGCGCACGTCGGTGTGCGGCTCGAATTGGAACGTCGCCTCACTCTTCGAGTGAGGTTCGCCTGCCGCCAGCTCGTGCAGCCGCTCGATCTCCCGCTGGGCGGCGTCCACCTCGGCTGGTCCGAGGACCTCGGGAATGACGAGGTACCCCTGCTCCTGAAACGTGGTCATGTCGGCGGTCAGACTGAGCGGCATGGGCAATTCACCTCGCGCCACAGTACCGCCGGTGCAGGAACGGGATCAACGATCCAGGAGCCAGCGCGCGGCCGGCACCCAGGTGATGCGCTCCGGCAGCGGGCGGCGCGGCGGTGACGAGTCGAGAGTGACGAGCAGGAGCCCAGCATCCGGGTACGCCTCACCGGCCGAGCGGAGCGCTCGCACTTCCCGCTCCCAGGTCGCGTCCTCGGCCGTTTCCAGGCATACCTGCACCAGCAGGGGCCGCTCTCCGGCGCGGTGCGCGAAGAAGTCGACTTCCCACCCTTCGGTCGTGAGCACGTACGACACCTCCCAGCCGCGCCGCTCCAGCTCCAGCAGGACGACGGTTTCCAGGGAGCGCCCGGCGTGGCTGCGGCCGCTGGTCGCGAACAGCTCGATCAGCCCCGGATCCACGGAATAGGCTTTGCGCGCGTGAACCATGCGCCGCCGTTCGGAGGCCGAGTGCAGGGAGACGGTGCGCACCAGAAATGCGTCCTCCAGGTAGCCCAGGTAGGCGTGCAGGGTGTCCTTGCCGACTCTTACGCCCTGTGAGCGCAGGGTGTCGTACTGCTTCTGCACCGAGAACCGGCCGCCCGGGTTCGCCAGCAACTGCCGTTGCATCCAGCGCAACGCGAGCGGATTGGTCACCGCATGACGCTCGATGACGTCGCGCAGCACCACCACATCGACGTAGCCGGCCAGCAGCGCAGCGCGATCCTGCGGATCCGCGCCCTGCGCCTCCGGGAAGCCGCCTTCAACGAGGTATCTTCGCAGGCGCGCGTCGATCGTTGCCGGCGGAGGCGGATCATCGCCGGTGTGGCGCAACGCCTCGCGAAAGCTGAAGGGATGCACCAGCACCTCCATCGCGCGCCCGCGGAGGCTGGTGGCCACCTCCCTGCTCAGCAGCTTGGCAGAGGAGCCGGTCACGAACACCTGCATGCCGCGCGTGTCGATCAGACGGCGAACCAGTCGCTCCCAGTCCGGAACGTTCTGCACTTCATCCAGGTACAGGGTGACGCCCCCTTCGCCCTTCAGATCCGGAAACCGCCGGGCATGCTCCTCCAGCAGCCAGCCCAGGTCGGCGACGGTGAGCCCGGCAAGCCGCTCGTCCTCGAGCAGGAGCAGGAGCTGCGACTCCGGGCTGGCGCCCGCTTGCAGGCGCGCGCTGCGGCACTGGGCGAGAAACGAGGTCTTGCCGCTGCGGCGTACCCCGATCACCGCGAACGCCTTGCCGGGGATCGCCGGAAGCCGCACGTCCCGGGGCGTAAGGACGCGGGGCGGAGGTGCGAGCGCCTCGTCAAGCTTCGCGCGAAGGAGCTCTCGGGATATTGTCACTTTGCAAGTGACAATATCCGATCAATTTATCCTTTTGTAAAGGACAACCGCGCCTACTCCAGGCCGGTCCCCTCGGGCAGGTCGCCCTCGATGATCTCCACGCGCAGGTTGTCCGGTCCTTCGATGAAGGCCACCTGCAGGTGCGGTCCGACGGCGGCCGGCTCGGTGTGGAAGCGGGCGCCGCGGCGCTTGAGGTCGGCGATTGCGGCGTCGTAATCGTCGGGACGCATGGCGAAGTGATGGATCACCGCGTCCTCCGGGGTCACGTCCGGGTTGGTCGGCGGCCGGTGGAAGACGTTGACGAAGGTGCCGTGGAACCCCAGATGGGTAATCTTGGTGCCCTTGAACTCGCCGATCCACAGCCGGCGCGCGTCGAACATGCGTTCGAACCAGGCGACCGTGGCGTCCAGGTCGTTGGACTGCAGATGGACGTGATCGTACGAATATCTCATCCGTCTACGGTACCACGCCCGCCGGGCGCGTCAGCCCGGTTCGAGTCAGCGCAGGCCGTGCTCGGCCTTGAACGCCGGCCAGCGCTCCTTGAGATCGAAGAACGCCTCGAAGTCCGCGCAGCGCAGGAACGGGTTGGTGCGACGCTCCATGCCGATGGTGGACGCCGGCCGGCAGCCGTAGTCGTGCCCGGGCCAGACGGTGACGTCGTCGCCGGCGGCCTCAAGCAACCGGTGCAGGCTGTCCCACTCCGTGCGGGCGGCCGTGCGCCCGGCGGTGCCGCCCACCTTTCCCACGAACAGCAGGTCGCCGGTCAGGGCGAACCGCTCGTCCGGCTCGATCAGCACGAGGTGGTCGTCGGCGTGGCCGGGGGTATGCAACGCGTGGAGGCGCAACGAGCCCACCTCCAGCACGTCGCCGTCGCCCAGACGGTGGTCGGCGCTCCGGGCGAAGCCCGCAAGCGGCGCGCCGGTGAGCCTGCGCGCCTCGTCGTTGCCGTTGGTGTGGTCGCCGTGGCCGTGCGTGTTGACGACGTGGCCCACCGTCAGGCCCTGGGCGGTCGCCCGCTCGACCACGGCCGCCGGATCGAACGACGGGTCGACGATCGCCGCCACCCCGGCCTCGCGGTCACCGACCAGATAGGCGAGGTTCCGGTCGCCGCCGGTCCGTATCTGTTCCAGGATCAATCGCATCGCGCTCTCGCCGATTATGGCACACTGACGGGGCGGCTGCGACGATGCAGACCGCGCGCAGGAGGAGCACATGTTGAAAGTAGGGATCGTCGGCCTGGGAGGGATCAGCAGTTCCCACCTGCAGGCGATCGCGACGCTCGACGACGTCGAGGTGGTGGCTTGCGCGGATCTGCTTGAAGAGCCGCGCGCCCGGACCATGAAGGAGTATGGCGTCGCCAAAGGCTACGCCTCGCATACCGAGTTGCTGGAGGACGACGAGATCGACGCGGTCGCCATCACGCTGGGGCACCAGCTCCACCACCGGCTCACGGTGGACGCCTGCCGCGCCGGCAAGCACGTGATGGTGGAAAAGCCGATGGCGCTCAACCTCCAACAGTGCGACGAGATGGTCGCGGCGGCGGCGGACGCCGGCGTGAACCTGATGGTTGGCCTGACCCAGCACTTCGGGGGGCCGGCGATGAAGGCGAAGGAGATCCTGGACTCGGGCGAGATCGGGCCGCTGGTCACCGCGGTGAGCTACATGTGCAAGAACTGGAACCACGCCGGGCGCCGGCCGCAGTACCGCAGCCGCTTCCACGGCGGCGGCATGTGGCTGACCAACGGCGTCCACGTCGTCGATCGGCTGACCTGGGTGATGGCGTCACAGGCGGTGTCGGTTTCGGCGGCGATCAGCAACCGCGCGCACTACCAGGCGGCCGACGACACGTCCACGGCCTTCATCCGCTACAAGAACGGCGCGGCCGGCATCGCCATCGCCATCGCCTACGCCGATGGTGCACCCACCCACGACTGCCTGATGTACGGCACCAAGGGATCACTGCGGTTCGCCAGCGGCTCGCTGCAGATCGGCAAGGACAACGAGTGGACCGATGTCCCGTTCGAGACGCCGCCGGCCGGCATGACCGAGCAGTGGCGCGCGTTCGTGGAGGCGATCCGCCTTGGCATCGAACCGCCGGCGCACGGCCAGTGGGCGCGCCACATCATGGAGATCCTGTTCGCCGCCGAGGAGTCGGCGCTCACGGGGCGGGAGGTGATGCTGTCCGCCGGGCCAAGCTGGGTCACGCAAAGCGCCGGCATCCCGGTCTCCATCCGGCACGGCTGGATCTGAGGGCGAGCGTGTCGATGGCCCACACCTATGACGCCATCGTGATCGGCACCGGTCAGGCAGGCCCCAGCCTGTCGGCAGCGCTCGCCGGTGCCGGCATGAACACCGCGATCGTCGAGCGCAACCGCTTCGGCGGCACCTGCGTCAACGTCGGCTGCATCCCCACCAAGGCGCTGGTGGCCAGCGCCCGCACCGCGCACGTGGCGCGCCGGGCAGCCGAATTTGGTGTCGTGATCGACGGCGCCGTCGGGGTCGACATGGCGCGCGTGAAGGCGCGCAAGGACGCGATCGCACGCAAGTCTGAGCTGGGCGTCGAGCGATGGCTCCGGTCGCTTGCGAACTGCACGGTCTACCAGGGGCACGCCCGTTTCGAGGGCGCTCACCGGGTCCGCGTGGGCGACGACCTGCTGGAGGCCGAACGGATCTTCATCAACGTGGGAGCGCGCGCATTCGTGCCGCCGTTTCCGGGGATCGATCAGGTCGACTACCTGACCAACTCGACCATCCTGGACCTGGAGGTCCTGCCGGAGCATCTGATCATCGTCGGCGGCGGCTACATCGGGTTGGAGTTCGCGCAGATGTACCGCCGCTTCGGCAGCGAGGTGACGCTCATCGAGACCGGCGACCGGCTGATCAAGCGGGAGTCGCCCGACATCTCCGCGGCGGTGACCGAGATCCTGGAGGCCGAGGGCGTCCGCGTGCGCCTGAACGCGCAGTGCATCGCCGTGGGCCGACAGGGCGACGCGGTCACGGCGGGAGTCGACTGTGCATCCGGGGATCCCGAGGTCGTCGGCTCACACCTGCTGCTGGCGGTCGGCCGCCGCCCCAACACGGATGATCTCGGTCTCGATGCCACCGGCATAGATGTCGACGGGCGGGGGCTCATCCGGGTGGACGACACGCTGCAGACCGCCGTCGCGGGCGTGTGGGCGCTGGGCGAGTGCAACGGCCGCGGCGCGTTCACCCACACGGCCTACAACGACTACGAGATCGTCGCCGCCAATCTGCTGCACGGCGACCCGCGGCGCGTGACCGACCGCATCGACTGCTACGCGCTCTACATCGACCCGCCGCTCGGGCGCGTCGGCATGACCGAGCAGCAGGTGCGGGATTCCGGCCGGCCGGCGCTGATCGCAACGCGGCAGATGACCCGTGTCGGCCGTGCCGTGGAAAAAAGCGAGACGCAGGGCTTCATGAAGGTGCTGGTGGACGCCGAGACCAGCCGGATCCTCGGCGCCGCCATCCTGGGCGTGGGGGGCGACGAGGTGATCCATTCGATTCTGGACGTGATGTACGCCGAGGCGCCGTATACCGTCATCCAGCGGGCGGTGCATATTCACCCCACCGTCGCGGAGTTGATTCCGACAATGTTGGCGGATCTCAAGCCGCTGGGAGGCTGAATGACCATGTGGTCCGAAGAACAACTGGCGACCTATCGCGAGCACGGGTTTCTGGTGCAACGGGGGCTGATCCCGCGGGGTCAGATCGAGGAGGTGCGCGCGGGCGCGGATGAGCTGATGGCCGAGCAGGCCGACAACCCGCCGGAGGTGCACGTGGTGCGCGAGAAGAGCGGCCCGGTGCGCTCGGTGTTCTGCATGCACCGCAGCGTCCAGCCGTTCCGCGAGTTGTGTCGCTCCGCGCCGATCGCCGGGCCGATCAAGCAGATCTTCGAGCGCGAAGCCTACATCTTCCACAGCAAGTTCAACTACAAGGAGTCCTTCGAAGGCACCGTGTGGCTATGGCACCAGGACTACGGATACTGGCGCTACGACGGCGTCGATGATCGGCTTGCTTCCGCGCTGATCATGCTCGGCCCCAACACGCGCGACAACGGCTGCATCATGCTGGTGAAAGGCTCACATCGCTGGGGCGTGCTGAATCACTACAGCGATGAGGTCACCACCAGCTACAAGCAGTGGTGCATCACGCCGGACGCGCTACGCGAGCACATCACCGACGAGGCGATGATTATTCCGATCGAGGGCGACGCCGGCGACGTCTGTTTCTTCGACTGCCGGATCGTGCATGGATCGAACCACAACTTCTCGCCCACGAAGCGCTACAGCCTGATCTACGCCTTCGCCGCGATCGACAACGTGCCGAGCGGTGTGGAGAACCCGCGCCCTGACTGGGTGGTGGCACGTCAGTTCGAGCCGGTCACGGCCGGGGTCGCGGAGCCGGCACCGGCGTCGTAGCCGGGATCGCTCCGTCGCCGCCGCGGCGGATCGGCACATGACGTACGCCGTCCTGTCCGACATCCACGGCAACCTCGAAGCGTTGCAGGCGGTGGAGGCGGCGCTGGATGCGCTGCCGGTCAGGATCGACGCCTACCTGCTCCTGGGCGACTTGGTCGGCTACAACGCCGACCCCGCGGCGTGTCTGGCCCGCGGGCTGCAGATCGCGTCCTGCTGCATTCGCGGCAACCACGACAAGGTGGTGGCCGGCATCGCCAGCGACCGGGACTTCAACGACGTCGCGCGGGCCGCGGCGCTCCGGCACCGTCAGATGCTGTCGGCGGCCGATCTGGAACGGCTACACGCCCTTCCGCAGGGGCCGGTTCAGGCGGCCCCGGGCATCGTGCTGTGCCACGGCTCGCCCCAGGACGAAGACCTGTATCTGATGGACGGGTACGACGCGCGCGAGTCGTTCCAGGCGCTGAGCGATCGATATCCCGATGTGAATATATGTTTTTTCGGACATACTCATGTGCCCGTGGCAGTACAGCAGGACCGACCCAAACGGCCGGGGCGCGCCATCAGGACGCCGGTTCGCGGCCTTGTGCTGCAGCCCGGCGCCTCACTGACACTGGATGACGCCAGCCGCTACCTGATCAACCCCGGTTCGGTGGGCCAGCCGCGCGACGGCAACCCGGACGCCGCGTTCGGGGTGTACGACGCCGGCCGGAACCGCTACACCCAATACCGCGTGCCGTATCCGGTGGCCGAGGCGCAGCGCAAGATCCGCGCCAACGGCCTGCCCGAAGCGCTTGCCGAGCGGCTCGCCGTCGGCCGCTGAGCCGACGCAGCGCGAGCGGAAGTCAACCTCGACCCTCGGATTGCTCCCCTGGGCGCCGCGGCCGTGAGGTCACATCCGCCCTGGGGACCCCGGAGTCGGCGAACAGACTTCGGAGCTCTTGCCGGAGGCGCGCGCTCACCGGGCGTGCCGGCGGACGCGGCGGACCGGCTGCCAATCCGACCTCCTCCATGGCCGCTTTGATGAACGGCCCCTCCCCTTCGGTCTCCTGGCCCACCTGATGCGTCCACTCGTCCCAGGGCCAACTGAACCCGGCAAGCTGGGCGACCACCGCGTCGTAGTCCTTGCGCTCGAGGAGCTCCCAGACCGACAACGGGTATTCCGGCCAGAAATTGCTCTGATGCGTGATGAAGCCAACGGCGCCCAACAGGTGCGCCCACACCGCCATGCCCAGGTTGTCGATGATCGCCAGGCGATCGGCGAACCTGTGCAGACCGGCCGTATACTCGCTCATGGACGATGATGACCACTTGAGCGCGACGACGCCGGGCAGCCGCGCCAGGCGATCGACCGTGTCGACGTTCATGTTGGGCGTCGTCCACCAGTTGTTGTAGATCATGATCGGCAGCTCGGTTTCCTCGCTGACCGCTTCGAACAGCTCGCAGATGTCCTGCACCGGCGGCGGGTAATAGGATGGGGCCGAGAGTTGCCCGAGACTGGCGCCAACCCGATGGGCGTAGCGCGCTAGCTCCATGATCTCGCGCGTGCCATCGAACTGGACGCTTGCGGCGACGGGGATACGACCGGCCGCCGCCTCGACGCTGGCGCGGATGACCTCCTTGCGCTCCTCCATGCTCAGCATCGGGAACTCGCCGCCCGCGGCGGCGACCAGGAGCACGCCCTTCCCGGTCGCCATCCCGCGATCGAGCATGAATTCGATATTGTCCCGCAGCGCATCGAGGGCCAGGTCGAAGCGAGGGGTGAACGGCGTCGCCACCGACACCATGGGGCCGCGGAACAGCTCTTTGGCTTCTTGAACGTCCATCACGGATCCATCGTAGCGGAGTCCGACAAGAGACGCAGGAGCCGGCCCCGCACCTGCTCATCGCAAAACGACGCCGCCGCGGCCGCTTGCGTGCACGCCAGCAAGTCCGCGATGGAGAAGCCCAGTTCCGCCGCGATCGCGTACTCGCGCCCGATCGTGGTGCCGGCTTTCACCGGGTCGTCGGTGCAGATGGTTACCGGGATCCCCCGCTCCACGAAGCGGCGGATGGGATGGCTCTCGTAGCTCTCCACGGCGCCGATCACGACGTTGCTGGAGAGCGGACACTCGATCGTCACTTCGCGCTCGGCGATCCGGTCGAGCAGGCGGGGATCGGAGGCGGCGCCGATCGCATGCCCGATCCGCGTCAGTCCGGGGACCTCCAGCGCCTCGGCCAGGTGCAGCGTCCCGAACTCCCCCGCATGGGCGGTGATGCCCAGTCCGGCATCGCGCGCACGCTCTGCCCATCCATGCACCACGGACCAGTCCGCCGGCCGGTCGTACGGCGCCGGCAGGATGTTCAGCCCCGCAAGGCCGCGCCCGGCGCCCGCGATGCAGCGCGGCAGCAGGGTTGCGGCCCACTCTTCGGTGGTCTTGGCGGCGACCAGAGGCACCGCGTGGAGGCGCGGAAACCGGCTGCGTGCCTCTGCCAGCGCCTCGCCGAAGAGATCCAGGAAGTCCTCGCGCAGGATGCTCGATCCTCCGAACAGCACCTCGACCAGGACGGCACCGTCCAGGGCGGCCTCGGCCAGGATGCGGGCGACCCGCGCCTTGAAGTTGTCCGGTGGGCGGTCCAGCTCGTCGACCGTGGCGCGGGGAAGCGGCAGATCGGGGCCCCATGTCTCCAGCCGCGGCATGCCCGGCGGCAGGGTACGCATCAACTCGCGCGCGTGCGCGCGCCAGTCTGTCATCCGTCCCCCACAGCGTTCCGCGATCACCTGCTCCAGGCGCGGACCCGCTTCCGAGTGCAGATGAATGTCGGCCTTGGGCAGAGCGGCGATGGCCGGCCCGATCTCGACGTCGGCCAGCGGCTCGATCACTCTTCGAGTGAGGTTCGCTACGCTCACCGGTCGCGTTTCAGACCCGCGCCTTCTTCCGCGCCGGCCTTCACCTGGATCGACGACCCTTCGAAGTCGTCGCCGATCGGCTCGTGCCGGCCGCCCAGGCAGCGCGCCAGGAACGCCTCCGCCACGGCCATGAAGGAAAGGTTGTTCTCCGGTCGCGCGAAACCGTGGCCCTCGTCGGGATACAGCAGGTACGTAACGGGTATGCCGCGCTCGGTCATGGCCGCCACGATCTGGTCGGACTCGGCCTGCTTGACGCGGGGGTCGTTGGCGCCCTGACCGATCAGCAGGGGCCGGACGATCCGGTCGGCTCGTGACAGCGGCGAGCGTTCGGCCAGGAATCGCCGGCCCTCCGGAGTGGAGTTGTCTCCGACCCGGGTGCGCAGCATCCCCAGCATCGGCCTCCAGTACGGAGGAACGGAGTCGAGCAGGGTATTCAGATTGGACGGCCCGACCAGATCGACCCCGCAGGCGAACACCTCCGGCGTGAACGTGAGTCCGACCAGGGTCGCGTATCCACCGTAGCTGCCGCCCATGATCGCGATCCGGTCCCGGTCGGCGATCCCCTGCTCCACCGCCCACTCGACCACGTCGATCAGGTCGTCGTGCATCCTGCCCGCCCACTCGCCGTTGGCGGCGTTCACGAACGACTTGCCGAAGCCCATGGAGCCGCGATAGTTCACGCTGATCGTGGCGTAGCCGCGGTTGGTCATGAGCTGGTGCACGGGATCGTAGCCCCAACTGTCCCGTGACCACGGGCCGCCGTGGACCCAGAGGACCGCCGGAAGCGGTTCGGTCGGCCGGTCCGCGCCGTCGCCCGTCGAGCCCACGGGGAGGCTGTAGTAGGCCACGATGTCGAGCTGATCGCGCGACCGGACTACCGCGGAGTGCATCGGCGCCAGGACCGTCTTCTCGAGCTCCGGGCGGTTGCAGAACAGGTACTCCAGGTTGCCCGACTCCCGATCGTACAGGTAGTAGGCCTCCGGGCCGTCGGCCCGGTCGTAGGCGACGATCCACGTCCTATCGTCGAGCGACCGGGAGATCTGACGGAACTCGCCCCTGTCGCCGTTCGCGAGCCGCTCGAAGTCGGCCGCGACCGACTCGTCCAGCACCTTCCACGTGACGTGTTGATACTCGACCGCGACCGCCTGGGGACTGTGGGTAGCCGGATGACTGATCGTTTGGAAGGCATCCGCCCTGGCGTCCGAGGCCAGCGTTTCCACCGCGCCGGTCTCCGTGTCCAGGGCCACGAGCGCCGCCGTGTCCCGGCCGCGGCTGTCGCGCAAGTACAGGAATCTGCCGGTCGCATCGAAATGGAGCGGCCCGGTTGTCACGTCATCCTCGGGGCCGATCGTCATGAACGGCTCCCACTCCCCGGGCCCGGATCGCGACAGGATCTGCGCGCCACCATCCGGTGGGATCACCACGGCGAGCCGGGGGGTGAAGTCGTGGTCAGCCAGGATCTGACTGGCTCCCACGTCATTCTCGACGACGATCCGCGACTCTCCCGTCAGGATGTGGACCCGGTACAGATCGTGATACTGCGGATCCCGCCGGTTGATCGCGATCAGCACCTCGTCGGGGAGCCGGTCCGACAAGCCGTGCGGGATTGCCTGGACGCCGTCGTACGGCGTGAGGTCGCGCGTCCGGCCGGTATCGATCTCGACGGCGTGGACGTGCCAGTTCTCGTCGCCGTCCCGGTCCTGACCGTAGAGGAGGTAGCCCGGATGGTAGCTCCACAAGTAGTGCCTGATTCCCCTGCCCCGGTCGCGGGTGACCGGCTTCGCATCCCCGATCGCGTCCACCGGCGCCAGATAGGCGACCCGCGTGCCGTCGTGGCTCAACGTGACGGCGGTTCGCTCAGGATTTCCGAACAGCGTCTTTCTGGGGATCAGGTCCACTCCCTGGTCGTTCATTCATGATGCTCCTGTAGCTCGGGGCTCAGGGCAGACCAGTTGCTGCTGCCCTGATGCCCCTCATTCGATCGTGACAAGATGATGGCGCTTGAGAGCGCGGACGATCTGTCGTGTCTCGCTCCCCGTCAGCGGCGTACGTCTCCGGATCTTCGCTTGCAGGGTCTGGACGTTGATGCCCGCCGCACGAGAGAGCGCAGAAATGTTGAGAATCTTCGCCAGATCTGCCAACCGGTCTACGGTCAACACTACATCCGTCTCGAAGTAATCGAGAACGGATTCACCAGCATCGAATCGCTGTTCCAGATTCCCGCTATTGGTTGCGTTCATAAAGATCCCTCTCGCCTACGGCTCCAATCCTGCATAAAATATTATGCGCGTCAATCCTTCACTCCAGAGTGCACACGTGACGGCTGGCTCGTCATCAGCAGAGGTGCTACGGTCTCCCATGGAAGCGCAGGAGATCCGCATCCGTCAGGCGATCGACTCGGACGCCCGTGGGATCGCGCGAGTCCACATCGATAGCTGGCGGGCTACTTACTCCGGCATCGTACCCGCCGAGCACTTGGCGGGGCTGGACTACGACGAACGGGAGGCACGCTGGCATCGCATCCTTGCCGACCGGCGACAGAACGCCTTCGTCGCCGAGGCTGCGGACGGCCGGATCGTCGGGTTCGCCAGCGGCGGACCGGAGCGGAGCGACGACGCCGCCTACCCCGGCGAGCTGTACGCGATCTACATTGACGAGTCCCGCCAGCGCCAGGGACTGGGCCGGCGGCTGGTTGCCGCGCTCGGCGGGTGGTTCCTCTCCCGGGGTTGGCAGTCCATGCTGCTCTGGGTCCTCGCGGAGAGTCCGTCCAGGGGCTTCTACGAGGCGCTGGGCGGTACGGAGGTCCGACAGGAGACGATCACCATAGGCGGCACGGAGCTGATCGAGATCGCCTACGGATGGAGCGACATCTCACCGCTGGCGACTCGCATCGCCTGAAGGAGCTACTTCGTCGGCTCGTCTCGGCACCATCGACACCGCTGATCGACCTCGGTCGTCCCAAGCGGTACCTTCCAGGTGGACGCGCGTCAGTGGCCGCGCGTGCACTAGTCAGGTGGGATGATCCCCCAACGAAGGATATCAGGCAGCAAGTGGATTGGACCGGAAGATCGACGGCTTGTATGATCCGGATCGTTGACGAGCCGTGAGATAATCAGGCGTCTTCGTCGGGAGGGCTGGCTGCTACACAACGTCGGTGGTAGCCACTATCAGTTCAAGCACCCGGAGAAGCGGATCTTCCGATCGGAACGCTGAAGAGCATCTTTCGCCAAGCGGGATGGGACTGGAGGACACGATGAACTACCCGGTCGTGATTCACAAGGATGCCGATAGCGACTACGGCGTGACGGTGCCGGATCTGCCCGGCTGCTTTTCCGCGGCCGGAACGATGGACGATGCTCTTGCCAATGCTGTGGAGGCCATTACCACTCATGTCGAAGGGCTGCTTCTCGATGGGGAGCCCATTCCCGAGCCGAACAAGATCGAGTCTCATCGGGACAATCCTGACTATGGCGACGGCATATGGGCAGTAGTGACGGTGGACCTCTCAAGGGTGAGTGGCAAAGCACAGCGAATCAACGTCACCATTCCCGAACGAATTCTGTCACGAGTGGACGACTATGCCAAAGAAACAGGCGACTCCCGATCGGGCCTGATGGCAGCCGCGTTATTGGAGTACATCAGCCAACGACCTGAGAAAGAGGTGATCTGACTGATCGTTCGGAAACGGGCTCGACACGAAGCCGGTGCGGCAAGCCACGGTCCGGCGGCATCAGCTCGCTTCCGGCTCCACTCCGAGCGACTCCATGACCACCTGCAGCGCCCGCTCCGCATCGATCCCGTACCCGACCTTCGCGGTGGCGGGATCGCCCCTCAGGCCGCGGCGCTGATCGACGACCGTCATGCCGCGGGTGAGCGTGCCGTCGAGCTCGACGCTCACCGCGCGCGGCGCGGTTTCTATCAGCTCCGGGTGCGTCACCGCCAGCACCGCGCAGGGATCGTGCAGGGCCGCTTCCCGTAAGCCGGTCAGGGTCGCGATCCGTCCGTGCAGGTCGTCGAACACCTGCGCGGCGAAGCCGGCCACCGCCGTGCCCGCTCCGCGCAGCCGCTCCACCACCGCGTCGGTCGTCATGACCTGATGGGTGAGGTTGAGGCCGCACATGGTGATGTCCGCGCCGGAGCGGAACACCCGGTCGGCGGCCTCCGCATCCGCGTAGACGTTGAACTCCGCGACCCGCGTCACGTTGCCCACGTCGGTGCTGCCGCCCATGAGCGAGATGCCGGCGATCCGCTTCACCCAATCGGGATCGCGCTCGATCGCCAGCGCCACGTTGGTCAGCGGTCCCAGGGCGACGACCCACACGTCGGGGGCGGCGGCGTCCAGCAGGAACCCGACCCCGTCGTCACTCGCCACCACCTTGTCGTGCTCCATGCGGGTCACGTCGCCCAGGCCGGACTCGCCGTGGACGTGCGGGGCGTGCTGCGGCTCGCCTACCAGCGGCCGCACCGCGCCCGCGTGCACGGGCGTATCGACGTCGAGCAGCGCCGTGAGCAGCAATGCGTTGGCGGTCGTGGCCTCGAGCGGCACGTTGCCGCTCACGGTCGTGATGCCGGCCACCCGCGCGTGCCGGTGCGCCAGCACCAGCGCGATCGCGTCGTCGTGGCCGGGATCGCAGTCGATGATCATGCGTTTCATGGCCTCCGTCATATCACGGCTCCCGCATCCAGGCATCGCTCTCTATCGGCCAGTTCAGCCGTGTCATGACGGCGCGCCAGCGGTCCTCCATGGCGGGATGGTGCAGCAACGGAACGAACCCGAGCCTCAGATAGGACTTGAGCGCCGGCAGCCGGAAGTCGTCGGTGAGCAGATGGATGCGGCGGTAGCCCGCCCGCAGGAGGCGCCGCACCGCGCACGCGCAGACCGCCCGGCCCAGCGCGTGGCCGGCATGGGCCGGGTCTCCCGCCACCCATCCCAGCTCGCCCCAGAACGGATGGCGATCCGTGAAGTTGTGCAGCGTCATCGCGGTCGCCACGATTCGCCCGGTCGCCTCGTGCACGGCCATGAACCAGCCGTCCGGCAGCAGCCGGTTGAGACAACGGCCCAGCCGTTGATCGTTCCAGCCTTCGAAGCCGGCCAGCGCCATCACCTGGTAGAAGCGCTCCTCGTCGCCGGGACGATAGGTGCGCACCGCGTAACCGGAAGCCACCGCTGCGACGGGAGGCGTATCCAGGAGCCGCTCCGGCCACGCCATCCGCAGTTGCCCGCCTTCGAGGTTGCTCATGTTCCCGCTGCCGCCCGGAGAGTATCATCGTCGCCGTGACAGTCGAACCGCTCGGTTGCCTGATCCACGAGTGTTCGCTGCCGGGAGAGCGCCGGACGGACGACGTGTTCCCGGCCCATCCGAACGGCCTGCAGGCGAGCAGGCGCACTTGGCTGCTGCTGTACGCCACCCGCGGCTGGCGCGCCGTCGACGACGACCGGTCGATCGTCTACCAGCTTCGCCGCGGCGCGCCGGACGGCGAACTGGTCAACGAGGGCCTGCTGGCCGCCTCGACCGACGACTGGGACACCACCGGAGACGGCACCCCGTGTGTCCTCCAGCACGGCCACCCGGTGCTGTTCGGCCTGCCCAGGGGAGCCCTCGTCGACGGGCGTGAGCCCGCGCACGCCGGCCTGTTCGTGGCCAAGTGGCGGATCAAGGCGATGGGCCGCTTCGACCCGGCCACAGGCACCGTGTCCCGCGACCACGATCTGTGGGACCGGACGCAGGGCGTCCGCTGGGCGCAGTTCCGCTTGAACGATCGCGAGGACGACATCGAGATCGTGCAGCCGGCCGCCGAGCTCCGCCAGGAGGGCTACGACCAGGGCCCCCGGTTCTGCACGGCGGACGTGCGCTGGATGAACCAGACCTTCACGCAGGCGGTCCCGTACGTGCAGGGTGGCGCTGCCGACGGCAGCCAGTGGGTGGACGTCAATCATTTCGACGGCGGCCGGGTCGCGGCGTTGCGCTACCGGTTCGACGCCGGCGCGGGCGTCTACCGCTGGACCGACACCGGTCCCCTGGTCGCCGGCCCCGGTCCGTGGCGTCACTCGGAGGCCGCCATCGCACGTTCCGATAACGGCTGGCTCATGGCCACGCGGGCAAGCACCGCCGAACGGGACGGCGCCCATGCCACCGGCTGGATCCGTACCGCCGACCCGTTCTCGGACGTGAGCGATCTGACGCCGGCCGGCGATCCGCCCACGAGCACTCCGCGCACCCTGTACCGGTGTCCCGACGGCGTCCTGCGCCTGCTCAGCGGCGACCCGCACGCCTCGCCCTACGGCCTGGGCCGCAACCCGCTGTATCTCTGGGACGTGGACCCTCGCACCCTGCGCGCCTCCCGGCGGCGCGAGGTCTTCGACTGCGTCGCCACCGGCACCCTGCCGCGTGAGACCGATCCGGTGGCCGACATGGGCAAGCTGCTCCCGCACGCCGGCGGCCGGGTTCAGTGGGTGGTGTGGCGCGTGCGCACCCGCAACGTGCACCACACCTACACCGATCCCGCCGAAGGTGCCAGGGTAGCGAGCGCTTACGGCTTCCCCCCGCTCCGCGACGAGTGGAAGGGGCCGCAGGGCATCTACTACGGGCGGATCACCTACGATCGCGACCTGCCCGGACTCTGGCGGCTGTAGGGGGAACGGCATGCGGCTGGTACACGAGGACTTCCACTGGAAGCGGCTGATTCTGGACCATGCCGGCCCGGTGCCGGACCGCCCGCTGGCAGCGTCCGTGACGGTGATCCAGCCGCAGGGCTACCGCCAGGAGCTGACCGTGAGCCCCGATCGGATCCAGCTCCGCGACGGCGCGATCGAGCTCGCCCTTCTCTACCCGATGATCGACGACGGACGCTACGACCCCTCGCACGGTACCTGGAACGGCGCGTGGGAGATGGGTAGCTACCGTTTCTCGGTCGAGGTCGCAGCTTCCGGCCGCACGGTGGCTTCCGACACCCTGGAGATCGACCCGAGCGACTTCTTCCCGCGCGACCACCGCTACGTGATCGCCGTCGACGCCGCCCCGCAGATCATCGAGTGCGCGCCGCGCCAGGCGCTCTACACAGACGAGCCGGAGGCGCGCTTTACCGCCCGCATCCGCAGCCACCGCGTCAACCGGTGCCACGTGAGCGTGGACGTCACCGCCCGCGAAGGCTCCGAGCCGCTGGCCGGCCCCTGGCGGCTCAGCCTCACCCATCAGAGCCAGGACCGTGCGTTCCCTATCGACGGGTGGCCCGACGGCGAATACTGGATGCGCCTGCGCGTCCTGATCGACGGCAGTCCGGCCGGACCCTGGTGCGTGCGCAAGTTCTGGAAACAGTCCCCCCTGCCGGCTTTGCGGCCCGCGGTACTGGACCTGGCCGGTCATCCGGAAGTGCTCGTCGACGACTACTGCTTCGATGCGGTGCACGGCGTGCAGTTCGTCCCCGACCCGTTCGAGCGCCCGAAGGCGCCGGTGGTCGACGGCTCCGCACCGCACGAGGAGGAGGGCCTGCAGTTCACCTCCCTGGCATGGAACGCGGAAGCCGCGCGCTGGGAGGCGGAATACCAGAACTTCCTGGTGGCCGGCGACCGGCTTTCGGACCACGAGACCCGCGCCGGACTGCGCATGCTGGCGGTGAGCGGGGACGGCCGCACCTGGACTCGGCCCTCGCTCAGCGCGATGGCGTACGGCGGCAGCACCCTCAACAACATCCTGAGCGACGACCGCGGTCCTCGCACGCAGCGCGAACGGGAGCTGGAGCACGACATCGAGCACGCCACGTTCCGGTTCTACGATGAGCAACGCGACGGCACGGTCGATCTCGACCACGTCTTCATCGCCTCCGGCAAGGGACGATTTCCGTTTGCGTGCAAGAGCCTGCAGATCAGCGATTCGGCCACAACCCTGGCCGCGGCCGAACGCAACGAGGTGCCGGGCATGCGCCAGGACGGCCTGGGCGTCCTGGGCGAGGCGGCTGCTCCGGACGACGGCGCCTTCCGCCCCCGTCCGGGCGAGTTCTGGCCGTTCGAGAAGCGCGACGACGAGTATCTGGTCCTGAGCCGCGAGCCGGTGCTGTATCTGGGCATCGGCATGGACCTCATGCACACCACCGAATCGATGCGCTGCCACGTGGAGCGGGTGGGCACCCGGCGCCGGCTGTTCTGGTACTTCCGGCCGGGGTCGCCGGCCTACCCCCCGCACGGAGCGGAGTGCGACAACATGCACATGTGCCTGCGCTGCCTGGGCGTGATGTGGACCGACGACGGGCTCACCTACCACCGGCGCTTCGCGCTGGGGCCGGACGCGTTCGACCGCACCGGCACGCAGTTCTACGCGATGGGCATGCTGCAGCGATTCGGCACGTCCGGCGACGCCGTCGGCAGGCCGGTGCTGGACAAGCTCGACGGCAAGATCAACCAGGCGTTCGTGGACCGCACGCTGTACCTCGGTTCCGCGCTGCTTCATCACGGGATCGAGCAGACGCAGGACCCGGAGCTGATCTGGACACGGGATCTGCTTCACTTCCATCGCTTCCGTGACGGACGGCGGCCGCTGGTCGAGCGCGGTCCGGGCGGATCGTTCGACTGCGGCATGCTGCGCGACCGCTACCGGTACGTGGAGCGAAACGGCGAGTGGCTGTACGCCTACGTGGGCGTGAACACCCGGCACAACGGCTACGGCATCATGGCCGGCGACTTCCGGGACGCCGCCGACCTGCGCGAACGCCGGCCCAGCCATGCGCTGGCTTCGTACTTCTCGACTTGGGAGGGACACCTCGCTGACGGCCGGGCGACCCGCTACCTGCCGGCCCTGGCGCACGGCAGGGCGTATCGCGTCGCCCACGCCGAGCCTGACGATGTCGAGGGCGTCCTTACCACTGGCCTGCTCCGGGTCGGCCAGCCGCAACTGCGCATCAACGCCGCCACGGAACGGGGCGGCTCCATCGTGGTTCGGGTCGAGGACGAGGAGGGCCGCCCTCTGCGCGACCCTGTCCGGTTCGAGGGAGACTCGGTCGACGCCGCGGTCCTGCCGCTCGACGGCCTGCGGGGCCGGCCGCTACGCATCCATTTCGAGCTGGTGCGCGCGCGTCTCTACGCCTTTCTCCTGTAAGTAACCAGGGCACGGCTTCCCGAGTATCGTCCCGCACCATCATGGAATCCTCTGTACGGGTGATCCTGGCCGGCTGCGGCGGCATGTCGCGCGTCTGGCTGCGCTTCGATCAGGCGCGCTGCATGACCGGCGCCGACGCGCTGGCCGTCACCTGCCACGAGTTCAATTCCGCGTGGTCGTGGTACCGGCACGGCGCAGGCGCCTCCGCGATCTTCGAGATGACCGGCGGCCTGTGTTCACCTACCGCGGCTGCTGGTGCGCAAGCGGCCACATCACCGAGTGGCCGGCCGTTTGGCGGATGATCGGCGAGCGCGGCACGCTGACGTGGGACGGCGAGAACGCTCCCGTGATCGAGCTGCAGGACGCCGAGCCGCGGGAAGTGGCTGCCACCTACACCGGCAACACGGGACACACGGGATGCCTGGACGAGATGTTCGCGGCGCGGGCAGGCGGCCGCGAGTCCGACACCAGCTACACGGACAACATCAAGAGCCTGGCGATGTGCCACGCCGCCATCGCCAGCGCCCGCCGCCGCGCCCGGATCGAGATCGACGACCTGTTCGCCTGACCGCGGTCATCGCACTACGTACGACGCTATCGCTACTTCACTTCCATCTACTCGTGGGGTGTGTCGCCGTTCTGAGGATTCCGCTTCGGCAATCGGAATAGAGTAGCAACCTCAAGTCACGGCTGGCCGTCGGACGACAACTGAAACGCGGGCCGCAACGAAAGCGCAGTAGCAATGTCGGAGATGGTCCTCAGCGTCAGATTCCCTCCCCCGCCGAATACCTCGGAGACGAATTCGGGGCTCTTTCCGAGGCGCTTCGCCAATTGCCTCTCCGTTACCCCGGCGTTGTCGAGTGCTTGGGTGAGTCTCTCGGTTACATCCAGAATCAGTTCCTCCTGGCGCACCAAAAGGTCAGGCGGCTTGCCATACTCGGTCGACACGATAGTTTGATTCATTTCGCAGTCACCTCCGACGTGTTGCACTACGCTAGTGCTTTCGCGAGGTCGCAGAAGAAGGATCGAGCTGGGGTGTTGCTCTTGGCGTCGACCTCCGAAACCACGGTGCGGCAAGGACCAGACGCTGTGGGTGAACCTTCGCACGAGGAACCAAGCCTTCAAGCAGCGCGTTCCGGCGCGAATTCGGGAACGTCCGCCGACGCGCAAGCCATCACCGCTACGGCGAGCTCGTCGCGTTCGCGCCCGCCCGGGGAAACGAGTCGTTCCTGCGCTTCGCGCATAAAGGCATCCACGGCACGGGCTGCCGTACCATTGTGGGAGCCATAACGAGCGCGCCAAAGAGTTGCACGGGCCTGAGCGTCGTCGTCCATTGTGGCAAGGACGCGAAGGAACTCCGTTTCCGGGACGGCCTCGGGGAACTGCGTCGCGAGATGTCGCCAACGATCGGCGCTCGCCGACTCTTGCCAATGCCGACACGCGTTCCACGCCCAAGCATGGGGAGGACACTCCGGCGTCTCTTCCGGGGTCAGCCATTGCGAATAGAAACCGGCCAACGGATCGCCTTTGAGGGTTTCCTGCCTGATCAGATCCGTCGGGACGACGCTTCCCCGTACCTTGGCGATCTGGGCGCGATTGAATTCGCCTGCGAGGCGGCCACGCCGGAAGAGTTCGCGGAGAGCGTCGGTCAGATGATTCGACGGGCCATCGCGGCCGATTGCCTTCCAATTTACATTATCTTGCGGATCGTCAGACACATCGGCGGCGGTGCCAACGTACGTGGCCGCCCGCAACCGGCCAAGGGATTGCTGCGCAGTCGTGTTATCGGGATGCCGTTCTACGAACTCCTCAAGCAAGGTCTTGGCCTCTCTTCTGCGGTGGCGCAAGACAAGCAATCGAGCCATGATTACGTGCGAATGCTCGTTACCAGGATTCCTATTCATTGCTTGTCGCAACCAGTGCTCTGCCTCGAACCAATACTCCTCTCCCCGGTCTATCAGGAGACGCGCCAATTCCACCCGCGCATGCAAGTTACCTGGAAACAGTCGCAACATCTCGCGCAACGCGTATTCGCGCGCATCCCGGTGGCCCTGAGCGCGGAACCAGTCCGCCCAGAGCATCCAGCAATAGGGATTCGTAGGCTCCCAGACCAATGCGCGTTCAATCATGGATCCGAGTCGAGTCATATCGACCTGATCGAGCGCATGACGTTCCAGCAGACTGTTACCGAGGTTGTGCAACGTACGGACGAAGAAGTGGCTTACTCCCGTGGCAACGGCGTAGTCGTGGTTCTGATCCAGGAGCTCGAACAGTCGCTGGGCGAGTGTGCCCGGTGGATAGTCTGAGCTGAGAATATCGGCTTGTAGATCCTCTCGCTCCTCCGGCGTTACAGGCTCAATCATCGGCGTCTGTTCGGGTGATGCATGACGATGTCTCGCCGACGATGTCGTCCGCAAGAGCTCGGCCAGCTCCGTCGCCATCCGCTCCTGCGTATGCTTCAGGAAACTGTCCAGAGCCTCGGTCAGGATCCGGTTCCAGTGTTGGGGACCACGTGGGAACAGCCCGCGCAGGGCCGCGAAGCGTCGATTGAAGAACGTGCGCGCCCCGCCAGATTCGTGATGGATCTTGACGGAGTAGCGCAACAGCGCGTGCAGCATCAGCGTCTGATTCGTCTGCGCGTTGTCTTGGTTCGGCAACAACTGCAATCCCGCCAGCGCCACCGTCAGATACTCCGGCCGGGGATCCGCGGCGAGGCGCAACCACAGAGCCGTGTGGCCGCCGTCCGGCTGATCGCGAGTCAGCAGCCGGTAACACTCCAGCGCGGGATCGCGCTCCGGGGCCAGCCTCAATGGCAACAGCCAGCGTAGCCAGGCGCTCAGGTCTGCCCGGATACACCTCTTGGCCTGCGGCAGGTCGAGCAGTTGCAGAGCGATCAAGGCATCGCCGACTCGCTTGCCATAGACCGGGAATCCGAGACGCTTCACCCGGGCGGCGTAGTCTTCCCGCATGTCGAGCGGCCAGGACATGAGCGCTTGGTCAAGCTGCTCACGCTCGTGGCTCCGGTTGGGCGGAAACGCCTGATATAGCAACTCCGGTACATCGAGGCGCATGGTGGAACCGACACGCGCGCGTCCGCTGAAGAGGTCGGCGACCGCCTCCTTGGGAGCGCGACGAAATGCCTCGAACCATGGATCGATCATGTCCGCCCCTTGAGAGTCTCGCCGAAGTCATCGCGGTCACACTCGACTTGCAGCGCGAGGAGGTGCAGGTCGCGGGCGTCGCGCAGTTGGTCGTCGGTCGATCGATGTGGTCGCGTGATCGTCCCCAACCCGTACAGATGCTTGCGCTGGTAGTCGATCCGGCAATGGACAATCTCGGCAGTCAGGGTGTCCGCCCGGCCCGGCAACAGGTGCACGGTAGCGCCATAAGGGTGCTCCCTCGGGACTGGAAAGAAGAACTCGTGCATGCCGCCGTCGAGAACCGAGGGCAGGGCGCAGGCCGCAGAGAGTCCCCGATTCACCCGAGCGGAGAAGACATCCTCAAGGGAGTAGCGCATCAAAGGCCACTGGCAGTTCGGCGCCGACGACGTACCCGTAGTGCCCAAGCCCGAGGCGATCACGAAGCGCGTGCGGCCAATCATCGTCGTCCGCCTCTTGCTGCACCTCGTCGTAGAAGGCAGCGAACGCCGGGCGGGCATCACGGCGCCAATTCCAGTCGTCGAAGAAGGAGCGGACCGCGCGGTCCGGGTCGCCGTCTCCGTTGTCAGCCTGGTGCAGCAGTTCTTTCAAGTTATCAATATCCAGGTTGCTGTTCGTCAATGCTCGGACGAGGGACTCGATGCGGACCAGAGACTGGTTGTCGGACAGCGAGTCGAGCCAAGCGCTCTGATTGATCTGAAGAAACGTATCGGGCACGCTCACACTTGGGACATTGCAGTACCCGTCCAGATGCAATCGATTGGCTTCGGTCCAGTCCTCCCAATCGATCTCGGCAGGGTCGGCCACCAGATCCGAAAGCACGGAGTCGAACCGTCGCCAGCGGTCAGGGCCTGCCCGCTCGTCGAAGCGACAATTGTCAGCTACGGCGGCCTCCACCGTAACGCGGGAGCGGCTGTAACGCCGTAGAAAGCCTTGGTGAGCGGTCATCCCCTTGCCTCAAGGTATCGCGTCGGGATTGACCACGTCGGCGGGGCGCCGGCCCTGCAGCACGTCCAGGACACCCTGCGCGCAGTCGGTCGCCATGCGATCCATCGACTCGCGGCTGGACGAGGCGATGTGGGGCGTCAGCAGCATGTTGGGCGCCCGGCACAGGGGGTGATCGGCGGCGATCGGCTCCTCCTCGAACACGTCGAGCGCCGCGGCGGCGATCCGGCCCTCCTCCAGGGCGCGGATGAGCGCGCGCTCGTCGATCACGGCTCCGCGGGAGGTGTTGAGCACGCGGCAGTCGGGCTTGAGCTTGGCGATGCGCCGGTCGTCGAGAAGGTGGCGGGTCTCCGCGCTCAGCGCCACGTGAAAGGTGAGGAAGTCCGCCATGCCGAGCAGCTCGTCGAGCGACGTCACCCGTTCGGCCGGCCCCGCGTACGCGCCGGGCGCCACGTAGGGGTCGTAGCCATACACCTTCATCGCCAGGCCCGCCGCGGCGATCTCCGCCACACGGCTGCCGATGCGGCCCAGCCCTATGACGCCGAGGGTCTTGCCGGCCAGGTCGACGCCGATGAACCGGGCCCGCTCGGCGAACCGTCCGTCGCGCAGGGCGACGGAGGCCGGGACGACGTTCCGGGCCAGGGCCAGCATCAGCCCGACCGTGTGCTCGGCGACCGAGTTGGCGTTCGCCTTGGGGGTGTACACGACGGGGATGCCGCGCGCGGTGGCCGCGTCGCAGTCGATGTTGTCGACGCCCACGCCGTGCTTGGCGATCACTCGCAACCGGGGACAGCGCTCCAGGTCGGCGGCGCCGATCCCGAACAGCCGCACGATGACCGCGTCGGCGCCGCGCAGCAGCTCCCTCGCCTCGGCCTCGGAAGGCACGTTCCCCTCCGCCCAGGGCGCCGTGCAGTCGCACGCCGCCTCCAGCAGCGCCATCCCGCACGCGGCGATCGGCTCCGGCACGAACACGGCCGGATTCACAGGCTGCCGGTCTCGCGCAGGTATGCGAGCTGGCGGACGATCTGCCGGTCCCGGCGTTCGGCCACTTCGGAGGCGTCGCGCCCGGACCAGTCGTAGAAGCCAGTGCCGCTCTTGGCGCCGAGCTCTCCCCGGCCGATCCGTTCGCGCAGGGCCGGCAGGGTCTCGCCGTCGTTCGACAGGGAGGGCATCAGGTAGTCGTGGATGGCGCCGATCAGGTCCAGCCCCACCAGATCCATGTTCTCCAGCGGACCGAGGGCGGGCATCCGTAGCGCGAAGGTCAGCCGCACGACCGTGTCGATCTCCTCGGACGTGGCGACGCCTTCCTGCACCAGGTAGATCGCTTCGCGCCACAGCGCGTGCAGCATGCGGTTGCCGATGAACCCGGGGACGTCGCGGTTGACGCGGACGGGGATCTTCCCGATCGACGTCATCACCTCGCACACCCGGTCCATCACGGAGTCCGGCGTCTCGGAGCCGCGGATCACCTCCACCAGGGGCATCAGGTGGGGCGGGTTCCAGAAGTGGGTGCCCGCCAGCAGATCGGCGCAGGCGCCGCGGCGCCCCAGCTCGGTGATGCTCAGGCCGCTGGTGGTGCTGATGAAGAGCGCCCCGCGCTGCCGGGCCGCCGCGAACCGCCGGAGCAGGTCTCCCTTCCGCTCCAGATTCTCGACGATGGCGTCCATGATCAGGTCGGCGCGCCGATCGAGCTCCGCCAGTTCCTTGGCAGGCGTGAGCGAGCCCCCCGTTCGCGGCGCGGGGCCGACGTGACGCTCCATCCAGTCCTCCAGGGACGCCGCGGTCTTCTCCACCGCTGCGAGCTGCTCGGGGTCCCGGTCCCACGCCAGCACGTCGTAGCCGCCGCGCTTGAAGGCCACGGCAGCCGCGGCGCCCATCTGGCCGACACCACAGATTCCGACCCGGCGGATGCCCGCCGCGCCCGTCACGAGCTCGCCGCCCGCTTGGGCGGCGCGGCGGCGACGCCCTCCATGCCGCCGGAGATGCGCAGGATCTCGCCGGTCACCCAGGAGGAATTCGGGTCGCAGAGCGTGGCGACGCCGAAGGCGATGTCCTCGGGCTGGCCCCAGCGGCCCAACGGGATCGCCTGGCGGATCCGCTCGATCATCTCCTCCTCGGTAATCCCCAGCGTCTCGCACCGCTGCGCCATCACCTTCCGGTTGAAGTCCGTGTACACGGGCCCCGGACAGATCGCGTTGACGCGCACGCCGTAGGCGGCGAGCTCCAGCGCCAGCGAGCGGGTGAAGCCGATCACCCCGGCCTTGGCCACATTGTAGGCGGCGACCCACGCGGCCGGATTCTGGCCGTTGATCGAGGCCAGGTTGACGATGCATCCGGATTCCTGGCGCTCCATGATCCGCGCCGCCGCGCGGCAACACTTGAACGTGCCGTTCAGGTTCACGTTCAGCACCCGCTCCCACTCCTCGTCGCCGAGCTCGACGATCGGGGTCACGTTCTGGCCCAGCCCGGCGCTGTTCACGAGGATGTCGAGCCGCCCGCGCGTCTGCGCGACCTCGGTGAAGAACGCGTCCACCTCGGCGGTCGACGTCACGTCCAGGCGGGCCGCTGCTGCGCTCAGCCCCTCGCCAGCGAGCGCGGCGGCGACCGCCTCAGCCTTCTGGCGCTGCAGGTCCGCGATGATCACCGCGGCGCCTCTGGCCGCCAGGGTCTCCGCGATGGCCCGCCCCAGCCCCTGCGCCGCGCCGGTGACCACCGCCACCTGACCGGCCAACGGTTCAGCCATAGTCGAACAGCCTGCTGGCGTTCTCTCCGAGGATCGAGGCGCGTTCCGTGGCGGTCAGCCAATCGAGGCCTTCGCGCACCAAGCGCAGCTCGTCGGCCAGCGACGGCCAGCCATACGCGAGGCGGAGATGGCCGGGGAACCCGGTACCCCACAAGCATCGATCGATGCCGAAGGCGCCGATCGCCCGTTTGATCACCTCGTGCATGTCCCGGAACGGAAACTCCTCGTCCGATCGGCCGTGCACGTCCGAGATCGTCAGGAAGACGTTCTCCCGCTCCGCCAGCCTCAGGACCGGCTGGTAGTCGCGCCAATCGTCGGCGGCCATCCGTGGCTGCGGATACATCAGGTGATCGATGATCCAGGTGACGCCGGGATAGCGGCCCGCGGCGTCGGCGAGCTGATGCGCGTTGGGCACATGGTTGTGCACCTTGACGATGCCTGCCCGGTCCTCGATCGCTCTGAGCAGCGGTCTGGCATGCGGCGCAGTAAGGATCTCGTCGTCCGCATAGTAGTCGGGATGGAAGCGGAAGCCGCGCATCCCCAACGCATCGATCCAGTGCTGCACCAATTCCACGCTGGCCGGATCCAGCGGGTCGATCAGGCCGATCGAGCGCATGCGCCGGGGAAACCTGGCAGCGGCTTCGGCGACGCAGGTGTTGTCCCAGGTCGACCAACTGGTCTGCACCAGCACCGCGGCGTCGACCCCGTTGGCGTCCATGTCCTCGATCAGCAACTCCACCGGGGCCGCTTCCACCGGCAGCGAGGTGAACCTGGGCGCCGTCGGACCGATCGGCGCGACCGGCGGCATCTCCCATACGTGCACGTGCGTGTCGACGATCATGGCTGTCGGGCTCCGTACTCTACCCGGACCTCGCGTACGCGCGGGGTGCAGCCGCCGTTGGCGGCCCCCAGCGCCAGTCGATACTGCATCCAGCGCCCACGGCTCGCGCCGGCTTGCAGCGGTTGGCGTCGCCCCAGCCACTCGTCGTTCTCCCGGCCTCCCGCCTCGCGGCCTCCCCGCCACGGCTCGGCGTCGAGCTGCTCAGGGGTGGCCGCGGTGCGGATCTGCGCCCGCACCCACGTCGAAGGCGCGTGCTCGACCTCCCAGTCGAGTCGCTGCACGATCGCCCCATCGGGCAGCCGGTACGGCTCGGAGATGTAGTACTCCTGCTCCGAGTTGTCGATCTGGTTGCGCGGCTGTGCGAAGGCCAGCGCGTGGGGGCCTACCGTCGGCAGGCGCGTGACCCGCTGCTCGCTGAATCCATCGGGGCTGTTCCAGTACACGAACGACTCGCCGACGTGATCGCCGAAGGTCTTGTGGTTGGCGATGGCGATGTCGACGCGGCCGTCGCCGTCGAAGTCCGCCGCGAGGCAGCCGGCCGACGAGTGCGCGCGCAGCCGTGTGAAGTCCCCCGCGCGAAACCCCGTCTCTCTGTTGCCCCAGTAGATGAGCGCATCGACGTCCCGATCGACGGCGCTCTGGTAGCCGCAACTCAGCAGGTCCGGCACGCCGTCGCCGTTGAAGTCGGCGACCGCCAGGCCATGGCCGCAGTTGGACGGAAGTTGCGTCTGGCGGTCGGCACGCAGTCCGTCGGGACCGTTCCAGAAGATATGATTGAACGAGTCGTGCGGCTGGCCGAGGTTGGGCTTGCCGCCGCCCAACAGCAGGTCCGGATAGCCGTTGCCGGTCAGATCGTGCGCCATCGGACAGCCGGCGCTGAACGAGGTGGGCACTACCCAGACGCGCTCGGTGCTGAACCCGTCGGGTCCGCCGCGAAGGATCACGCAGCGGTTCTGACCGGCCGGCGCGATCACCAGATCCAGCCAGCCTGACAGGTCGAAATCGGCCAACGCCAACCGCCGAGGCGGGATGTAGTCGCCCGGACCCTGCAGCACGGTCAGGACCGTGGGATTGTCGAAGTCGAAGCCGCCGCGCGTGCCGCGATAGATCGTGATCGTGGGGACGTGGAAGTGGGAGACAATCAGATCCAGGTAGCCGTCGCGATCGATGTCCGCGATCGCGCATGCCCAACCCATCCGAGTGGGTATGACCACGTCCGGCTGGGCGGCGAACCCGTCCGGGCCGCCGAAATAGATGAATGAGCCGGCATCCAGGTGGATGGCGTTCTCATAGCTGTTGATCATGACGATGTCGGCCCAGCCATCGTCGTTCACGTCGCAGGTCACCGCCGCCGCGGTTCCGGGGCTGGGCAGCGCGGCGCGGCGCTCGGGCGAAAAACCGTCGCGCCCCCCGTAGTAGAGGTAGCTGTCGACCGCCATGTCGGCGCGGCGGCCCGACTGGTTGATGAACACCACCTGCGGCAGCGGATCATCGGCAAAGCGGGCCGCGTGCACCCTGCGGGCGCCGTGCGTCTTGAGCCGCACCGGTCGACTGAGCTCGCGGGCACCGCCGGCGAACACGAGCGAGTCGACCGTGAACGACTCCGCCGTCCTGTGCTGGCAGATCACCAGGTCGCCGGCGCCGTCGCCCGACAGATCGGCCAGCGCCACGTCACACGCACGATGGGTGGGTACCGCAAGGCGGGCTGACTCCGCGAAACCGTCCGCGCCGCCCCAATACAGCCAACTGCACTCCTGCCCGCCGGCGACGTCGCGGCAGGCGAACGCCAAGTCGTCCTGCCCGTCGCCATCGAAGTCTCCGGCGGCTACCGCCAGGGCGTTGCGGCACGCGAATTTCAGCGGCTCCCCGAAGCTGCGATCGCGGTTGACCGGCACCAGGAACTGCGCCGCCCCGCCGGCGACGAATACCAGCCGCTCGGAGCCCAGGGGTACGGCGTTCGCCAGCGGCGCTACGGCCCCCACCCGCTCCGTCTCGGACAGCTCCTCCGTCTCGGCCAGATCGGGAGGCGTCCAGCCGGCGGGAGCCGGGACCTCCGACCAGCGCTCCGGATCGATGCCGCCGGCACCGCCCCAGTAGATCCGCGGTGGCCGGCCGGCTGCGGTCACGATCAGCTCCGCATGCCCGTCCGCGTCCAGGTCGGCCGCGCCGAGTTGCACGCCGTCGATCGGGGTATCGACGTACTCCTTGGCTTCGATGCCCAGGTCGGTCTGATAGAACAGCCGCACGCGATTCTCCGTCATGAAGGCCAGATCCGGGCGGCCGTCGCCGTCGAAGTCCCCGGCGGCCACCGACGTGCAACGATGCGCCGGCAGCACGGTCTGGAAGCGCTCGCTCAAGCCGGCGGGCGATCCGAAGTAGACGTTGGCGTTCATGCGGCCGGCGTTGCCGCTCTTCTCGTTGCCGATGATCAGGTCGGCGTAGCCGTCGCCGCTGATGTCGGCCACCGCCGCCGTCGGGCTGCCGCCGGCCGGCAGCTCGGCGCGCTCGCAGGCGCCGAAGACGTCGCGATACACGAAGGCCGGCGGCGACTCCAGGTGTACCTGCGCGTTGCAGAACAGGAGGTCGACGTACCCGTCGCGATTCAAATCCAGGTGGTGGATGCGCTGCAGCACCCCGGCACGGGACACGTAGAGGTTCTGACCGGCGTTCCCGAAGGTACCCCTCCGAAACGCCTCGAATCCGCGCGTGACCCAGATGCCCTCGGTCATGAGCGACGACTGTGCATCGCCATTCCCGGTTGGGGGAGTCCACCTCCCGATCCTCGACACTTCCGTCCCATGCGCCCTATGGTAGCGCAACCTCGCTGCCTGCGAACGATTCCCCCAAAGGACTCTATCGATGACCTCCCCCGGGTTCGCTGCCGGCGCTTGCAGACCCACGTGGTTAGTCCTCTAGCCGCCCAGACGATCACGGCGTCCTACATCTACGCAGCGCACTACGGCTACTCCGACCGCGGCCGACGTCCGCGGGATCACGGTGTCAGCGAACGACTCGGCGCTGGAGGTCCTGCTGACCGGCGACAGCGGCGGGTCCTTGCGCGGCTGTCTGGAAGCCGCCCGGTACAACGCCACCCACGTAGCACCGGCGGAGGTGATCCGCATCATCGGGACCGCCATCGCGACGCTGAACCGGCACCACCCTGCATCGTCGCCGGCCGACGTGGCCGCGCTGATGCAGAGCGTGCTGAGCACGCTCGACGAGTTGCATGCCGCGGTGGAGGAAGCCTGGTTCCACTCCGACACGCTGCAGCAACAGCAACCGCAGCAGTCGTAGCCGGGGGCGCTATCCCTGGAGGAAGAGCCCCGGCACGAAGGGATGCGGCAGGCAGGGATGGGCCGGCATGACGCGCACCGTTACGCCCACCCTCCCCGTCTTGCGACACGCGGTCGTGGCGCGGTAGGTCGCCGACTCCCCGTGCCGTTCGATCACCTCCATCGGCGTGCTCTGCCCGCCGACGATCTCGTCATCACCGGGTTGCACGGGGCTCCCCGCGAGCGCACCATGATAGAGCGCCACGCCGACATCCGACGGCTCCAGTCCGGCAAGCCGGATCCGCGCGGTGACCTCGAGCCGGTCGCCGACCTCCAGCGTGGGCGGGCTGCCGCTGTCGAGTTCCTCGATGGCGATCCCGGGCCAGTGGTGCTCCAGCCGCTGCAGATGGTGGGCGAGTTCCACGGCATCCCGGTAGCCGCTCTCGCGCAACCGTCGCGCGTGAGCCAGGGCCGGCTCGTAGAGGGTTTCATGATACTCGGCGACCATGCGTTGCGCGCTGAAGCGCTCTCCGATCACCGTCATCGAACGCCGCATCTTGGCGATCCATGAACGCGGCAGGCCGTCGATACCGCGGTCATAGAACATCGGGATGACTATCTGCTCCAGTTCCGCGAAGACGGCGTCGGTCTCCAGCTCGTCCTGCATCTCCTCGTCGCGATAGGTCTCGCCGGACCCCACCGCCCAGCCGATGTCGGGGCTGTACGCCTCATCCCACCAGCCGTCCAGGGTGGACACCATCAGCGATCCGTTCACCGACGCCTTCATGCCGCTGGTCCCGCTGGCCTCGTGAGGCCGGCGCGGGAGGTTGAGCCAGACGTCGCAGCCCGCGACCAGGTAGCGGGCCACGCTGATGTCGTAGTCGTCCAGGAACACCAGCCGGCTGCGCAGGTCGTGCTGGGTCGCGAACTGGACGATACGCCGGATCATATCCTTGCCCTGGTGATCGTTGGGGTGCGACTTGCCGGAGAAGATGATCTGCACCGGCTGCTCCGGACTGCTCAGCATGCGCACCAGGCGCTCCGGCTGCCGAAAGAGCAGACCCGCGCGCTTGTAACCGGCGATGCGGCGCGCGAAGCCGATCGTGAGGCCATCCGGGCGCAGCGCGACCTCGGCCGCGCGGACATCGGCCTCTGCGGCCCCTTCCCGCCGCATGTGCGACACGATGCGCCGGCGCGCGAACCAGATCATCCGTTCCCGGCGCCGCTCGTGAGTCCGCCACAGCTCCTCGTCGGCGATGTTGTCCACCTGCCCCCACACCGAAACCTCGGGCGCGTGCTTCGCCACCGCCGGCCCCAGGTAACGCATCAGCAGTTCCTGGATGTCATGCGAGATCCAGCTCCGCAGATGGACCCCGTTGGTGATGTGGCAGATCGGCACCTCGTCCGCCGGCACGCCCGGCCACAGGCCGCGCCACATGCGGCGCGAAACCTGCCCGTGCAGCTTGCTGACCCCGTTGCAGTGGGCCGCCAGGCGCAGCGCGAGCGGCGTCAGCCCGAACTGGCCGTGCGCGTCGCCGTCGTGCCCGATACGGCCCAGCGCCAGGAATTCGTGCTCGTCCAGCCCGAGCGCCGAACGCAGCGCACCCGCCTGATCGAGCACCAGGTGGGCGTCGAAGCTCTCGTTGCCGGCCGGGACCGGCGTGTGGGTGGTGAACACGGTGGTGCTCCACACCGCCTGCCGGGCCTCGAAGTAGCTCATCCCGTGCTCGTGCATCAGCGCACGGACTCGCTCCAGGGCCAGGAACGCCGAGTGCCCCTCGTTCATGTGGGTCACCCCTACCGGGACCTCCAGCGCGCGCAGCGCCCGAATACCGCCGATTCCCAGGAGCAGCTCCTGACGAAGGCGCATGCGCCGATCGGACGCGTAGAGCTGACCGGTGACGTCCCGCATCGACGGGTCGTTGGCCTCGATATCGGTGTCCAGCAGATACAGCGTCACCCGACCGACGCGTGCCCGCCATATGCACGCGTGCGCCTGTTCCGCACCCAGCTCCACCGTGACGGTCACCGGTGCGCCGTCTACAGAAGTACACAGCGTGAGCGGCATGTTGTAGAAGTCGTTGGCCGGATAGCTCTCGAGCTGTTGGCCGTCGATGGTGACGCGCTGGCGGAAGTAGCCGGTGCGGTACAGCAGTCCGACACCCACGACCGGCAGCCCCAGGTCTGAGCAGCTCTTGAGATGGTCGCCGGCCAGCACGCCCAGGCCGCCGGAGTAGATCGGCAGGGTCGCGTCGACACCGAACTCCATGGAGAAGTAGGCGATCACGGCGTCTCTGGGACCGCCGTACCATGGGTCGGCCTCCAGGTAATCGCGGTAATCGGCAACGACGCGGTCCATGTGTGCGAGGAACGCCTTGTCCCGCTCCAGTTCTTGGAGCCGCTCCTGCGACACCTCGCTGAGCAGCCGCAGAGGACTCTGTTGCGCGTGCTGCCACTCGTCATTGCCTAACCGCATGAACAGGCGTATCGCGTCGAAGTGCCAACTGATCCAGAAGTCGTGGGCGAGCTCGGCCAGGGGAGCCAACCGCTCCGGGAGGTGGGGCTTTACCGTGAAGGTGAGTCGATTTGCCATTGCTGACCCTGTAACGCGCTCCGGAACGGTTTTCGGAGCGGATCGTAGTCCTGGGAGTCTGCCAGATTGGCGCGTCAGCGGCAATTCGCCAGACTCCCAGGAAGGTCGGGATGGGCCACTAAGCGGAGCCGCAGGCGACGGTTCGTGAGGCAACTGCCACGGCATGCCGTCCACCTCCTGGCGTCCACCTCCTGGCGTTCCTGCCCCCGCCGGTGGTACCCATTGGACACGGTGCACCGCTCTTCCCCGGCGCTCACGACCCGCCGCGGCCAGCCGGAGCCACTGGGCGCGACCGTCCTCGACGGCGCTACCCAGTTCGCCCTGTTCAGCCGTCACGCCACAGCCGTGACATTGTTGCTTTACGACGACGCGGAGAGCGGGAGGCCCAGCGCTCAGATTCCCCTGCACCGCACGGGAGACGTCTGGCACGTCGTCGCGGACGGGGTGGGCCCGGGCCACGCCTACCTGTACCGGGTTGACGGTCCCCATGATCCGGCGGCGGGTCATCGCTTCGATCCGGCCGCCCCGCTGTTCGATCCGTACGCCAAGGCGTTCACCGGCGCGCTCCCGCCGCGGCTGCGGGCCTTGGACCTGCCCGCTACCGGTCCGCGCTGCCTGGTGGTGGACGACGCGTTCGATTGGGGCGCCGACCGGGCGCCGCGCCATCCGCTGGCGCGGACCGTGATCTACGAAACGCATGTGCGCGGCTTCACGATGCACCCCTCGTCCGGGGTGGACCATCCGGGCACCTTCCGCGGCATCGTCGAGCGCATTCCCCATCTGAGCGATCTGGGCGTGACCGCGGTCGAGCTGCTGCCGGTGACCGAGTCGGACGAGTACGCCCCCGGTTCGGCCTCGGGTGAGCCGCTGGTCAACTACTGGGCCTACAACCCGATCGGCCTGTTCGCCCCCAAGCGCCGCTACAGCGCAGGTTCGAAGCCGGGCAGCCAGGTGACCGAGTTCAAGGGGATGGTCAAGGCGCTGCACGCCGCCGGCATCGAGGTGATCCTGGACATGGTGTTCAACCACTCCCCGGAGGGCGGCGCCGAGGGGCCCACCCTCTCCTATCGAGGCCTCGACAACAGCATCTACTACCTGCTCGACCCTGACGATCCGAGCCGCTATCTGGACTTCACCGGCTGCCACAACACCCTCAACTGCAATCATCCCGTGGTGCGGCAGATGATCATCGACTGTCTCCACTACTGGGCTGTGGAGATGCGCGTCGACGGCTTTCGGTTCGATCTCGCCTCCGTGCTCGGACGCGACCAGTCCGGCAATCTCAGTGCCAACACGCCGATACTGGAGCGGATCGGCGAGGATCCGGTACTGCGCGACACCAAGGTCATCGCCGAGGCGTGGGACGCCGCCGGCGCCTATCAAGTGGGCCAGTTTCCCGGCGAGCGCTGGGCGGAGCTCAACGACCGCTTCCGCGACGACGTGCGGCGCTTCTGGCGTGGTGACGGCACCGCTGGCGCGCTCGCCACCCGGCTGACGGGAAGCGCCGACCTCTATCAGGACGACGGCCGCCGGCCGGTCCACAGCGTCAACTTCATCACCTCCCACGACGGGTTCACCCTCAGGGATCTGGTCAGCTACGCCGCGAAGCACAACGCCGCGAACGGCGAGGACAACCTCGACGGCAGCGACCACAACCTCAGCGCCAACTACGGTGTGGAGGGTCCTGCCGACGACCCCGAGATCCACGCCACGCGCCTGCGCCAGAGCAAGAATCTGCTGGCGACGCTGTTCCTGTCGCTCGGCACGCCGATGCTGCTGGGCGGCGACGAGATGGCCCACACGCAGGGCGGCAACAACAACCCCTACTGCCAGGACAACGAGGTGTCCTGGTACGATTGGACGCTGCATGCGAGCAACGCCGACCTGGTCCGGTTCTGCCGCGAGGTGATCGCGCTGCGCGCCCGCCATACCGCCCTGCGGCGCGACAGCTTCTACGAAGAAGGGGGATCGGAGATACGCTGGCTCGACGCCCGCGGCGCGTATCCCGACTGGAGCAGCAGGGAGCCACGGCTCGCCGTGTGCGCGCAGGACGACGACTGCGATCTGTACCTGATCCTGAACGCCGCCGACGAACTCTGTGAGTTCGCGGTCCCCGCCGCACCCCACGGCGGCACGTGGCTGCGGGCGATCGACACCGCGCTGCCGGCACCACACGACATCTGCGCGGTCGCGGACGCGCTCCCGGTCACGCCCCAGGAGGCGTATCACGCCGCGCCGCGGTCACTGGTGCTGCTGGCCGCCACCGAAGGCGAATCGGAGAAGTAGGAGTCAGGGCGGCAGGGCGGCGGCCGGGATCGTCTCCTGCAGCGCGTGCAGCTCTTCCAGGTAGCGCTGCGCGGCGCTGTCCCAGTACACGATGCTGCGCCGGGCGTTGTTGCGCGCACGGCGGATCTGGGCGGCGGTGGCGTGACGGAAGAACCAGGTGCAGCGCGCCATGGCATCCAGGAAGGCGTCCGGACGGTAGTCCCCGAACAGCACGCCGCAGCCGCTCACGGTCGAACCGCGGAGCTGCAGCGGGGCCACCGTGTCGCGCAGGCCGCCGGTTGCGTGCGCGACCACCAGGCAGCCGCAGCTCATCGCTTCGAGCTGCGAGATCCCGCCGGGCTCGAACTGCGACGGCATCAGGAACGCGTCGGCGGCCAGCAAGGGCAGGCTGATCTCCTGATAGCCGATGCGCGTGGCGACCGCGCCCGGGTAGTGCTCCATCAGGGCGTGCATGCCGGCGGCGAGCTCCTCGGCGCGGTGGTCGTTGGGCGCGATGGGACCGCCCAGGATCGCCTGCACGCCCAGGTTGCGGAAGATCCCCTCGGATGCCTCCAGCAGGATCTGGAAACCCTTCTGATCGCTGACCCGGTGGATCATCACGTACAGCACCTGATCCGGGTCGACCGTGAGGCCGTATTCGAGCTGGGCCAGCAACTTGGTGCGCATGCGGGTGACCTCGTCACGGCGCGTCTGGCTGCCGAACCGGACGGCCTCCGGGTCGGCTTCGAGCAACTCCGGGAACCGCCGTTCGAGCTTGGCGTGCAGCAGCGGGTCCTCGGCGATGCGTGCGCGCAGCCGCGGGTACTGCTGCTCTTCCAGCCCCGAGCGGCGCAGGCGCTGCAGCACGCCGCGCCGGAAACTCCTGGCGATGCCGTTGTTGATCCCGATCACGTCTTGCAGCAGCGGCTCCAGGCCGTCGCAGTTCTGCTCGATCTGCCGCGCGTAGGAGGGACTCACGGTGAACACCCGGTCCGCGAAGCGGATGCCGGCGGCCATCAGGTTGAACAGGCCCTCGTCGCGCGGATCGGTGAACTGCGCCGCATGGTGAGGGGGCAGGTTGAAGAGCCCGAACAGATCGGCGCCGTCCTCGTAGCGGCCGTAGCAGTCGAAGTACTGCCAGCCGCCGTTGTGGATGATGTGCACGAAACTGGTACGTGCGAAGCGGTCGGCGTAGTGGGGGTCGGCGCGCACGATGCCCGAGAGCAGGCCGGCGGCGGCGTCGTTGGTGGCAACCACCAGCGGATCGAGGTCAAAGCCGGTGATCACTTCCGCCGCGGCCCTCGCCAGACCCAGACGACGACGAATGCGTTCATTGGAGCGATAGCCCCAATACAACCCGTCGAACAGTTCGTGATGGTCGAGCAGGTAGTAGTTCACACCGTCCACCTCGCCCGAGTGCACCCCCACCTCGTAGTGTTCGTGTTCGAGCTGAAAGTGCACTGTCACGCCGGAATAGGTGATGCCGAACCGCTCGATCGCGTCCTGCATCTTGGCCACCGCGCGCGGTTCGCCCGCGCGATACAGCGGCGTGATGACGTGCAGCCGCTCCCCCAGGCGCGCCAACTCGCGCGGCAGCTCACAGGTGACGTTGGCCAAACCGCCGCTCTTGGAGAACGGCTCCGCCTCCGCGGACACGAACACCACCGAGCGGCTGCGCAGCCCGTCCAGGACCTGAACCAGCAGCCGATCGCGCCGCGACCTCCCCGGCCTGATCGCGCCCAGCCGGCCGAACTCCGTGTCCCGACCCAGACCGCCCTCCTTGTAGGCGTGATACAGAAGCCGCTTCAATCCCTGGACGACGGCGTCGTGCTCCGTCGGTTCGTAGAGCGGCAGCAGCTTCTCGTCCAGGAACCGGGCCAGCCCTCCCGGACCCGCCGCGCCGCGGGTGACCTCCTGATACGCGAACGAGGCATCGAGCCGCTCGCGTGACGACGCGGCGGGCAGGCGGTCGAACGAGTCGCGCAGAAATCGCGGATAGCCCGGATCGTCCGCTTCGTCTCCAGCGCCGTCGGCAATCCGTCCGATCCGCAGCAGCTTCACCCGTTGCGTGTAGCTCACCGACGTGGTAAGCGCCGACCTGCGCAGCTCCTCGCCGGTGTAGTGGGCATACCGGCGGGTGACCGGCGAGTAGGTGGGATCGACCACCACGTAGCGCGCCGCCGGATCGATCAAGTCAGCGGCGGCGCGCATGTCGACGCTCACCGTGGCGCTTTCCGCCGCGAAGCTGCACACCGCCAGCCAGAGGCCGGGGGAAGCCGGTTTGATCACCGCCGCCACCTGACGGTGGTCGGTGGGCACCAGCGTGCCGCGGCCGGGGTTCTGGCGATGGAAGGCGTACACCTCGCGGAAGATGCGCTCCACGCTGCGGTCCGCGGCGCTGTCGAACCGGTTCCAGTCGACGTAGACGTTGTCGGGGAACACTTTCCACGCCTCGCCCTCGGCGTTCCCTTCGAAGTCCATCACCAGGTTGCCCAGGAACGAGGTCAGCGTGAGCACGGGCCGCAGGTTGTCGCGCCCGAAGGTATTGACCGGGCGGCGCTCGTCGTGGTTGCCGAACAATCCGATCAGCTCCGTCCCGGGCGGCAGCGCTCCCCGATAGTGCTGCTCGTACAGGTGGTAGATTTCGCTGACCGTGGAGGTCCCCTGCGCGATCCGCTCGCAGATTTTGAACAGCGCCGAGTTGTAGGGGACGATGCCGACGCGGCTGAGGTATTGCTCGCGGGCCCAGTAGGCCTCGGCAAGGTGGATATAGAATCCCTTGCCCGCCGCGTGCGCCGCCCGCTCCATCTCGCTCATCAGCAGGTAGTGCAGCGGACTGGCGATCAGATCGCGGCACGCCGAATCGAAGAACCCGGTGGTGACGTAGTGGTCGTCGACGCGTTCGTTGACCACGATGGTGCCTTCGACCTGCTCCTCGTCCGAACGCGGGCCTGATGGCAGGGCCGGGGCGTTGTCGCGCTTCATCATGATCGGCAGCGCGTGCGAGATGTCGCAGCGCACGCCGTCGACGTCGAAACGCTCGATCAGCGTTCGCACCGAGTCGGCGAGCCACTCCCACACCGGCAGCCGCCGGTAGTTGAGCAGAACGCCGTCGTTCCAGCTCCCATAGCGGCCGTCGGTGGAGGATCGCGGGATCAGGGCGCCGTCGGCGTCGAAGCAGTGCACGATCTCCGTATCCGGTAGGTCGTGCACCCGCCGGTTGAGATGCGGGATCACGTCCACCAGCACCTTGATCGAAAGCGTGTGGGCGGCGGCGACCAGGGCGCGCAGGCCGTCGTTACCCCCGAGCGACGGTTCCATCTCGATCAGGCTCTCCGGCGCGAACGGCGAAGGCGAGGTGGCCTGGCTGGTCCAGTCTGCCCTGTTACTTCCCCGCTTCTGCGCTCCAAGGACGTAGATGGTGGTGAATCCGTACCTTTGCTTGATCTCCGGCAGATGGGCGGCGATATCCGCGAATGTACCCAGCCGGATGACTTGACCGTGCTCGTTGTACACCAGGCCCGGATGCTCGCCGTCAGCCCAGTAGGCGCGGGTATGTCCGTGGATGTCGGGGAAGATCTGCAGCACCAGCTCGCCGCGCAGGTCGGGGATCACGTTGACGCGACCGCTGCATTCGGCGTCCGGCACCCATTCGCGGCGGCCGCTGGGATACTCCCGTGCGACACAGAAGTCGTAGTGGCCCAGCTCGTCGAATCGATAGCTGGCGGCCAGGGGCGATCCGGTCGCCGGGCGAGCGAGATCCAGGTCCACGTAGTCCAGGTCCGCCTCGCTCGGAAAGCGATGGTGGCCGCGTCCGCGGTAGATCCGCAGCCGGTACCGGCCGCGGCTGCGCGGGAGATCGAAGCTGAAGAGGTGCGTTGCACCCTGCACCAGGTTCACAAACGTCCGTGCCAGCGGCGCCGCGAACTCCTTGGGAGCGAGCATGCGCTCCAGCAGCAGGTTGGCGTGATTGCGCACCTCGTCCAGATCGTGTCCGGAGGCCGCGACCAGCAGCCGCATCACTTCGCGGCGTACCGAATCGCCGCCGTATGCCTTGGCGCGCTGGGCGATGCGTTCCAGGCGGCGCATGGCCGACACGCAGATGGCGGCGTCGAAGTCCAGCGGGGCATCGGCGCGCCGTGCGTTCAACTGGCGCAAAGTCGCCCGCCGCTGTGCCTGCGAGAACCGCATCGGTCGCCGCTGCGGCTCGAGCTCGAGCTCGGGCTCGGGCTCGGCCGGAATCAGGCCGGCAATCGGCTGGCGGAGGACCCCGAACAGACGCTCCAGGGTGTCGCGGCTCGGCGGGTCCAGCGGCTCCACATGGGAGTAGCCGGTCTCGATCGCACGCTCTTCCAGCCGCAGGATGAGCAGCAGCGCCTCCGGCACCATGCCGCCGCGGTCCACCTGCTCCGCGGCCAGCAGGTCGAACAGGTGCAGCCCCAGGTAGATCGTCGGTTGGCGGAGTTCCAGCGGTCCCTGCCCAACGCGCGCGACCACGCCGGTCTCCCCTTCCTCGTAGAGGCAGGTGGCGTCCGGGGTTTCCCGAATCAGCACGAATCGCCGCCGTTCCAGCGCCTGCCGGCCATCGCCGCCGATCGACGCGATCGCTTCGTGCGTGAGGCGAACCGCGGCGTCCAGGCGCTCCATCAGACGCGCATCGCGGTTGAGGCGCTCGGCTGTGGTCGGGCTATTGGTCGCCGCCGCCACCGCCTCCGCCCGGAGGGCGGCAATCAGATCGGCATGCTGCTCAGGGGCCGCGGGGCTCCACTCCGGATCCGGCAGGAAGGGAAACGCGCGCTGTTCGGCGAACGCGCGGGCCACCGCCGCTCGCACCGCCGTGTGGTCGATGCCGGTCACGGTCAGCGGTGTCGTCAGACAGCCGCCGACCCCGACGATTTCCGCGACGCCGGGCATCATGCGGGCCCGGCGACGGCGGATTCACGAAGGCGCATGGCGGTTTCAGGATACCGCAGCCCGGACGGCGGGCCAACTGGATCGGGCGTTCCGCATTGTCGACACGCCTCACGGTGTGGGTACGTTCCCCGGCAGTTTCAGCCGATGACCCTCATAGAGGGAGGTGGACCAGGATGAAAATCGCGCTGCAGGAAAAGCTGCTTCCCGGAGACGAGCTCTCCGCGAGGCTCGACTGCGCGGAGGAGATCGGCGTCTACGGCCTAGAAGTGGCGGGGCGCGGTCTGACCGACCGGATGCAGGAGTACGACCGCGCGCTCATGGGGCGCCGGATCCGGGTGGTTTCGATCTGCGGCCAGGACGACTTCGACTGGCTCGACCCCGATCGGGCCAGACGGGATGCCGCCATCGAGCAGACCCGGCGCAACCTGGAGGCGGCCGGCCACTTTGGCGCCGTGGGTGCGATAGTCCCGCCGATCTTCGGACCGCCCCGGCTGCCCGACCTGTCACCGCTGCGGGACGTCATCTCGCTGGAGAAGGAACTGCTGGTGGCGATCGTCAAGGAGCTGGCTCCGTTCGCCCACCGGCACGGCACCCGGCTGCTGCTGGAGCCCCTGAACCGCTACGAGCAGCACCTGCTGCGCCGTCAGGCGGATGGCGTCGAGATCATTCAGGCCGCGGGGGATCCAGCCGGCGTCGCCCTGATCAGCGACTTCTTCCACATGCACATCGAGGAGACCAGCACCCCCGACGCCCTGCGAGCCTGCGGAAGGGCGTATGTCAAGCACGTCCACCTGGCCGACAACACCCGCATGCAGCCGGGCACCGGTGACATCGATTGGCGTGCCGGCCTGCAGGCGCTCCGCGACATCGGCTACAAGGGCTACCTGGCCTACGAGTGCGGGATCGACGGGGAGCCGCGTCAGGCGCTGGCCACCTCCGTGCAGTTCATCCGCGGCATCCTCGACACCCTGGACTGACCGGACTAGGATGAATCCCATGAGCAGAGTGACCAAAACCCTCGCGGCGACGATCGCCGCGCTTGCCTTGTGTGTGGCCGGCGCCGTCGCCGAACCGATCAGGGTCGGCGTTCTGCTGCCTTCCTCGGGCGTCTACGCCGGACTGGGCGGTGACCAGACGCTCGCCCTGGAGCTGGGCTTCGACGAGTTCGGCCGCGAGGTGGCCGGCCGCCCCATCGAGCTGATCTACGCCGACACCGAATCGAAGCCGAGCACGGGCTTGGCGCTGATCAAGAGGCTGATCCTGCGGGATCGGGTGGACTTCGTGGTCGGCATCATCTCCTCCGCGGTGGCCGGCGCCGTTCGGGACTTCGTACACAACGCCGAGGTGCCGCTGATCCTCTCCAACGCCGGCAACGACGACCTCACCGGCGCGCTGTGCAGCCCGTGGATCTTGCGCAGTTCCTTCTCCAACGCGCAGATCAGCCGCGAGATGGGGCCGTGGATGGCGGCCCAGGGCTACCAGACGGTGTTTCTGATGGCCTTCGACTACGCGGCCGGACACCAGGCCATGGAGGCGTTTCGGGGCGGCTTCGTCGCCGCCGGAGGCACCGTCATCGGCGAGGAATATCCGCCCCTGGGAGAGACCGAGGACTTCGGCCCCTACCTGGCCAAGGTGAAGGCGGCAAACCCTGATGCGGCATACGTGTTCTTCGCGGGCGGACCGGCGATCAAGTTCGTCAAGGAATGGGCGGCGTTCGGATTGAAGGGCGAAATACAGCTCGCCGGCGCCGGCTGGCTCAACTCCGCGCTGTACGTCAACGCACAAGGCATGGACGCGGAGGGAACGCTGGGGATCCTCAACTACGTCCCGTCGATCGATACGCCTGCCAACCACGTCTTCCAGGAGAAGTTCCGCGCCGCGCACGGCCGTGACGGGTCGGAGTTCGGGGTCGCCGCCTACGACAGCGCCCGTCTCATCGTCGAGGCCCTCGAGGCCACCGGCGGCAACACCGACGACAAGGCGGCCCTGGTCGCAGCGATGCGCGAGACCCGTTTCGACGGCCCCCGCGGCCCGTTCCGCATCGATCCGGCCACCAACAACGTGATCCAGAACGTCTACATCTTCGAGGTGCAGGCGCAGGGCGAAGGCGTCACGGCGGTGGTGCAGGACATGGTCGCCGACGTCCAGGACCCGCCCAACGGCTGCGAGCTGTAGTCCTCGTGCAGTACTCGGTATTGCTCGACGCGATCGATGAGCCTGGGTTCGAGGGGTATTACTATGCCCACATCCCGGCGCTGGATCTGACGACGCAGGGCAGGGGGATCGAAGGTGCGATGGAGGCTGCCAGGGACCTGGCGGAGTTGTGGGTAGCCGAAAAGCACTCCCGAGGTGAAACCGTTCCGCGGGAATCAGGCGCCCTGATCGCCCGCATCGAGATCCCCGATGCCGTTCTCAGCCCGTGAGGTCCTTTCAAAGCTGAATCGCGCCGGATTTGTCGAGGTCCGACAATCGGGCTCGCACAAGGTGCTGCGGCATCCGGATGGAAGGCAGACGTACGTCTCGATGCACCCAGGCACTCTACCGACAGGCACGTTTCGCAAGATTCTCAAGCAGGCCGGACTCTCGGTCACCGAGTTCCGCAGGCTATGAATCGAAGGTTAGGTTAGTCGAATGACGATGACCACGGTCGCATGGACGAAGCTACAGCCCCGCCACAGGAGGACTTCCCACTTTCCGGACATCGTACGCGAGTTGGTGCTGCGCCCAAAGCGGTTCCGCCGCAAACACGGCCTTGCACCTTGTCCAAGCCAAGATGGGTGAGGACCGCTGCGCTCGATCGGTTGCGGGCGGCAACCGCGACCTGTACCATCCGCCTGACGATGGAAGTCAACGATAGAGCACTGCTCAGGACACTGTACGCTTGGGCGCAAGACGCGGAAAGCTGGAAACGTGGCGTACGCTCTACCAGCCACCAATGGTTACTCTACCGGGTCGGTCCAGGAAGACACGTCGGGACAGCCCCCGCGGATCAAGAGCAAGCATCGAGGACGACACCAGCGCCGAGTCCGCTTTCCCACTGCGAGCGTTACCACCTTGCCTTTGACGGCCTGCTGCTGCCCAGGGATGATCACTTCTGGCGTACTGCCGCCCCCCCGAACGGATGGAAATGTACCTGCCATTGCAGATTCGTAAGCCGCAGCATGTTCAAGCGCTACCAGCGCGAAGGCATCGCCTACCCTGCGTTGGGCGACGCCCCGCCGGATCTTGGCAAGCCGATCAATACCAGCCGCCTGTTACTGCACCCGAAGCAGTTCCGTAACAAGCTTACTGGACAGATATTGGAAGGCTATAAGGAGATCGAACCGGGCTTTGAGTGCAACCCAGGGGAAGGCAATCAGTCTGGCCGAGCCTTCAGCATCGCCAACATGATGACGAAAGACGTACAGGACGCTATGGCCGTTGCGAGAGACGCGGGGAAGCCTTTTGACCGATGGACAAAGGAAATGTTGTCGAACGCTCGCCCATCGTGGATGAAGCACGACCTTTGGGATCAATGGGTGTCTTCAATTGACGCGTGGGAACCATTGTGAGGCAGGACCGAGCGCTTGACCGGCTGCAGGCTGCCGTGCGCCGACGCAAACTGGATGTCGCGCATTGGGAAAGCGAGCTTGCCGCCGAACGCCAAGCCGTCGAGGATCGGCTGACGCACCAGAATCGATCTTGGTCGACTGCATCATCGCGGCGGCGGCACTGGAGGACGGCGCCGCCCTCGGCCACCACGATGCCGGGGACTTCCTCCGGTTGCAGCAGCCCGACTGAGGCAGAGGAGACCCTGATGTCGACATCTCCGGCAGAGCGGATGCGGGCACTGTGCAGCCGCCGACGTGCACGTGCCGAACGGGAGATTCGGATAGCCGTGCCCGATACCCGTTCCGAATGCGTGCGCGAGCGAGTGGCGCAGTCCGTTGCACGTCTCGATCCCGATCACGAAGCAGATGCGCTGTCCTGGATCGAGTCCGTCGCCGATTTCGATGAACGCGAGGCGCGGTGACGTAGTGACGGTCGCGGTCTCAGGAGATTACGGCAAGCTGCGGCCGGCCGTGGTTGTCCAGAGCGCTGCGTTTCCAGACCGGCACGCGTCGGTCGTGGTGTGACAGATGACCTCGACGTTGACCGACGCCCCGGACTTTCGGGTGACCGTCGAACCGTCGGCAACGAACGGTCGGCAGAGAACGTCTCAAGTCATGGCCGACAAGCCGGTGACCGTGCGTCGCGAGAAGGTCAGCAAGAGGATCGGGCGACTGGCCAGTCAGGACGTGGTTCGCCTCAACCGAGCTCTCGCGTTCTGCATGGGATTGTCAGACTGACCCGCCGTCCTACACTACCCCTCAGGTGCCCAGCGCCGTGCTCCTCGATCCCGGGTTCCTGATCGTCCAGACGCTCAACGGGCTGCAGCTCTCGGCGCTGCTGTTCCTGCTGTCGATCGGGCTGTCCGTGGTGTTCGGACTGATGAACTTCATCAACCTCGCGCACGGAACGCTGTTCATGGTGGGTGCCTATCTGGCGCTGAGCGCGGTCCGCGCCTTCGAGTCGTTCTGGCTGGCCCTGCTCCTGGCCCCGCTCGGCGTCGCGGTGATCGGAGGACTGCTCTACCTGGTCCTGCTGCGCCACATGCAGCGCGCCGACCCCATGAAGCAGGTGTTGGTGACCTTCGGCCTGATCTTCGTCGGCACCGAGATGGTCGACATCATCTGGGGCTCGCTGCCGCACATCATCGAGGTGCCGGCTCTGCTGTCCGGCCGCGGCTCCGTGCTTGGGCAGGTCTATCCCACGTACCGCCTGTTCATCATCGCGCTGGGCGTGGTGGCGTTCCTGCTGCTGTATTTGGGGCTGGAGCGCACCCGCGTCGGCGCCATCGTCCGCGCCGGCGTGGATGACCGCACCATGGTGGCGGCACTCGGCATCGATATCGGCCGCGTCTTCCTCCTGGTCTTCTGCCTGGGGTGCCTGCTCGCCGGAGTCGCCGGGGTGGTGGCGGCGCCGGTGCTCTCCATCGCTCCGGGCATGGACATGTCGGTGCTGATCCTGGCCCTCATCGTGGTGGTGCTGGGCGGCCCCGGCAGCCTCAAAGGCGTGGCGCTCGGCGCGCTGATCATCGGCATCGCCGACACCTACGGCCAGGTCGTGCTGCCCGAACTGGCGCGGGTGACGATCTACGCCCTGATGGCCCTGATCCTGCTCATAAAGCCGGCCGGCCTGATCCCGATTCGCAGCGGACACTGATGAGCGGGCGCGACCCACTGCAGCTTCCGGTGGCGGCGATGCTCGCGGGCATCGGCGTCGCAGCGTGGTTCGGGGCCGATTACTTCGGCATGGAGCTGCTGGCCGAGGTGGCGATCCTGGCCATCTTCGCCATGAGCCTCGATCTGCTGGTGGGCGCCGCCGGGATGGTCTCTCTGGGACACGCGGGCTTCCTGGCCCTCGGCGCCTATGCCACCGCCGCCGCCACGGTGCTCTGGGGCTGGCCGCCGATCGCGGCGTTGGGGCTGTCGGTGGCGGCCGCCGCGGCGATCGCCGTGGGCGTCGGCTTCTTCGCGGTGCGTCTCACCGGCGTGTTCTTCATCATGATCACCCTCGCCATCGGGCAGATGGTCCATGCCTACTTCGGCAAGGCACGGGCCTTCGGCGGAGACAACGGCATGGCCGGCACGCCCCGCTTCGACCTCCTCCCGCTCGGCCTGGACTCGGGCGACCCGGGCGTGTTCGCCGCCCTCGTCCTCGCGGCAGCGATGCTGGTCTATCCGGCGCTGCTGCTCCTGCGCCGCTCACCGTTCGGGATGATTCTGACCGCCATCCACCAGAACCCCGGCCGTCTGGCCTCGCTCGGATGCCCGGTACGGCGCTACAAGCTTGCCGCCTTCGGCACCGCGGGCGCCGTCGCCGGTCTGGCCGGAGCCCTCATGGCGCAGCACACCGGCTTCGTGTCCCCGGACCTCGCCTTCTGGACGCTGTCGGGCGAGGCGCTGATCATCGTCATCCTGGGCGGCAGCGGCAGCCTGATCGGCGCCGCCGGCGGCGCGGCGCTCTACATCCTCCTCCGCAACCAACTGAACGACGGCGCATTCTGGAGGAGCCTGTCCCTGCCGCCGGAGATAGCCGATCACTGGCAACTCGTCATGGGCCTGTTCTTCATCGCCGTGGTCCTTCTGGCCAGAGACGGCCTGTACGGGCGCCTCGCCTGGGCGATCCGGCACGTGGCAGCGACGCTGGTGCGGCGGAGCAGCCGAACGTGACAGGCGACGTGCTGCAGGCGATGGAGCTGTGCAAGGCGTTCGGGTCGCTGCAGGTGACCGATCACGTCTCGCTGCGGCTCCCGCCGGGTGAGCGACACGGGCTGATCGGCCCCAACGGCGCCGGCAAGACCACGCTGTTCAACCTGATCACGGGAGAAGTCGCCGCGGACGCGGGCCGGGTGTACGTGGGCGGACGCGACGTGAGCGGGACACCGCCCGACGTCCGTGCGCGCGCCGGGCTGGCGCGCAGCTTCCAGCGCAACAACCTGTTCGGTGACCTCACGGTCAGGGAGAACCTGACGCTCGCCTGTGCGCTCAAGCACCGCATCGGGCATGTCTTCTGGCGGCCCGCTTGCCTATTTACGGAGTTGCGTGAGGAGGCGGACGCGAACGCCGAGCGTCTCGGCCTTGCCGAGCATCTCCCGGTACCGGTGGCCACCCTGCCCTACGGCACCCAGCGCCAGCTCGAGATCGGCCTGGCGCTGGTGCGTGAACCGATGGTGCTGCTGCTCGACGAGCCCACCGCGGGGATGAGCCCGGAGGAGACGGCCGGCATCGTCGAGTTGCTGGCGTCGCTGCCGGATAGCCTGACCCTGCTGATCGTCGAGCACGACATGGGCGTGATCTTCGAGCTGGCCGAACGGATCACCGTGCTCGACTACGGCCGCGTGCTGCTGGAAGGCACGCCGGACGAGGTCCGCGGCTCGGCGGAGGTGCGCAGCCGCTACCTCGGGGTCCGGGACTGATGGCGGACCCGCTACTGTCCATGGAGGCGGTCGACACCTACTACGGGCGCAGCCACGTCCTGCAGAACGTGTCGCTGGAGGTAGCCGGCGGCAGCGTCGTCGCGCTGCTGGGACGCAACGGAGCAGGCAAGTCCACCGCGCTCAAGTCGATCATGGGCATCGCCGCCGCCGCGCGCGGCAGCATCCGCTTCGCGGGTGAGGCGATCGAGCACCTGCCGCCTCACCGCATCGCCCGCCGCGGCATCGCCTACGTCCCGGAGGACCGCGGCATCTTCGCCTCGCTCACGGTGGACGAGCACCTGAGCCTCAACCCGCGCCCGGCTGCCGGCGGCCACCGCGTCCCGGTGGAGGAACTCTACGAGGAGTTTCCCCTGCTGGCCGAGCGGCGTCGCCACCGCGGCAACGAGCTGAGCGGCGGCGAGCAGCAGATGCTGGCCATCGCGCGCGCCATCACCCTGTCACCGCGCCTGCTGATCCTGGACGAGCCGACCGAGGGGCTGGCGCCGATCGTCGTCGAGCGTATTGCCGGGATCGTCCACAACCTGCGGGCGGCCGGGATCACGATGCTGCTGGTGGAGCAGAACTACCCGTTCGCCATCGCGCTGGCGGAACACGTCTACGTGCTCGGCAAGGGCCGCATCCGCTGGCACGGCACCGCGACGGAACTCGACCGGAGCCCCGAGGTCAGATCGACGTGGCTCGGCGTATAGATCTCTGTCTTGACCTGCTCCCAGGGGATCCGCTCCGAGTCCTTCAGCGCTGCTTCGATCGCTTTGAGGTCGTCTCGCTGCTCAAGCTGCTCGACGAGCTCCTCGTAGACATCGATCGGCAGCACGACGGCCACCTTGGTGCCGGTGTCGTCAAGGACAAATCGGGGTTCGGTCAACCTCGTGGTCATGACTCTACTGACTATCGCTCCAACCGCAGATGGAGTCGACCAGCTCGCGGTAGTGGAGGCACTGTGCCTCCAAGCGCTCGAATCCTGCTGAGTGCTTCTCGCAATAGCGACGTCGTCTGTCAGGTTGCTTGTCGATGTGCGCGAATTGTTGAACGTGACGGCTCTCGGATCGGTGCAGTGCGGTCATGAATTCCAGACAGAGATCCGGCCCCCTCAACAGCTCTGGATCACCGGGCAACGCACGAAAAGACGCGACGCACCAAGCCTCCGTCGATTCGACCGCCGGCGCCGGGATGTGCCGCTGTAACTCCCGTATCGAAAGTTCCACGAAGGCTCCCGCGATCTCGATAATCGAGCGAATCTCACTGCCCCGTTGCATCGGATCCCCCGAGTCGACAACCTCGTAACCGAGGTTCCCCGTTACCCAGTGCTGAAAGCTGCGATCGGAGAGTATGTCCGCGTCCATCTGAAACACCATCACGTCACACCGTTTCGCAGACAAGCGGCCGCCAAAAAGCCCGCGGTCGAAATAGGCATCTACTCGTGATTCAGGCGGATTGTTTCGCAGCCAGTTCAGCACCGCTCCCCAACCGCCTTCCGGCGGATTCGTCCTGTCTGTCTCCGGCTGAATGTCGATGAAAACCGGTGCAATACCTCGGGCTGTCAGAGATGTCCCCAGAAAACAGACGATCGCATGCCAATCTGTTGGTCCCTCGCAGACGACGCCAACTCGCATGGGGCTACAATTCCTGACCAAGGGCGCCTCTGATTTCTCCATCCAACCAGAGCTGAGAAAGATTGCGTCCGTTCTTCGCTTGGAACCACTCTTTTCTCGACATGCCGTCAGGCGGCTTGAGCCGTGTCACAGTCGTATGACCCTCCTGGTTTCTCTCGACGACGAAAACCCGCTCGTCGTCATCGAAGAGGTCAAACGCATCCAAAGATGTCGGGTTATGGCTGGTAAGGAACACCTGTCTGGGTCCACATCCGAGCTGTGCCGAGGATGACATCTTCGTTGTCTCTATAGTTGCCTCAAGGAGCGACCTGGTCATTCGAGGATTCAGCGCATTGTCTACATTGTCAAGAGCGAATATTTTTGGAGAATCGTCATGCGACAGAAGAATCGCTACAAAAAGAAGAAAAAGCGTCCCCTCGCTACTGTCGTAAACGGATAACGTTTTCCTGCTGTCATGCATATATCTATCGACGAGGTAAACCATATCTTCGCCGTGATCCAACAGAGCTCTGGAAGTCAAATGTCTTTCGATGCTGCCCACTCTGACATGACTGGCCCAACGCGGAAGGCGCGCAAGTTTGATTGCGCGCAGCTTTAGATCGTGACTCGGCGTACTGTCAGCGAACTGTTCGGACGACGGGCTGGATTTGTCTGATGCGCGTATTTGTCCTATCAGCCCGCGAACGGCCTCGGGCAGTCCCTCGCCGTGCAGGCCGATGGGAGGTGTGTCCACAGCCCCTGACTGCATGCCGCGCAAGAAGCTCGTCTGCGGCGAGTAGATGGCGTATTGCGACAGACCATGCAGCGCTCTCTCGACCGGTTTCGGAAAGCTGTAGGCCGTGCGGACTTGATCCCAAATGCTTCGGTACTTGATCAGGTTCCCGTATACGCTCTGATCGAGAACCGTCGCACCGTGCGGGCTTCTCTCAAACACCTCCTTCTCACCATGTGTACACCTCTCGCCGAAGAAGGCTAACAGAGGGTCTTTTTCGCTGCCTGTGAGGTTGATACGATACGCGACGTCATCTTCGAGTTCCGCTGAGAGCTGCAACGTCTTGGGCAGGTCATGATTCTTGAACGCGGACTTCATCAACTCGGGTGGCGTGAGTCGTACTCCCTTCCTGCGCAGGTCGCTGTCCCCTACCCCACGGTCGACGGCGGCGGACAGGATGCCGATCGCTTCGAGTATGTTGGACTTACCGGCGCCGTTTCCGCCGATGAACATGTTGATCCGGCCCAACTCGAGCATGGCGCTGCGGATCGACTTGAAACGATCGACGTTGAGTCTCCTGACCACTACAGCACGGTACCACGCTCGCACTCGCTTCGCCATACGAGCCTTTCAGACGGATCGGATGGATGATGGCGGTTTGGAATCGGATTCCCCGATGGGCCAGTTCCGTCTCCGGCCAGCCGTTGGGCACGGACCAGTCTCGGAACGCTGTGTGTCCGACACGTGAATTGGCTATCATATGACACAAGGACATGAGTTCGTTCTGGGAGCAGGTTCACGGGCACCTGAGTGCGGGAAGCCGGGTGTTCGTCGTCTGCGTCGCCGAGCATACCCGCGGGTCGCCGGGAACCGCGGGCGCAAAGCTGCTGGTTTCCGATTCGGGTAAGCTGTTCGGGACGATCGGCGGCGGTGCGATGGAGCACCGGCTGGTCGAACAGGCGAGGGCGCTGCTGCACAGCGACAACCATCGGCCGGAGAAGCACACCCTGGTACATCGCAAGTCAGCCGCCGGCGACGCATCCGGCCTGATCTGCGAGGGTAGCCAGACCAACGTCTTCTGCGTGCTGGACGGACCGCCGGATCTTGCCAGCGTCCGCACCATCGTCGACAAAGTCCGGAACGATCAGCGCGGCTGCATCGAGATCGACGATGCCGGCCTGCGGCTGGTGGAGGACGGAGCCGACTTCGACGCGCCGCGCATCACCCTGACAGAGGACGACGGAGCCTGGCGGTACCGGGAGGATCTCCTCAACCGTCGTCGCCTCGCGATCATCGGCGGCGGCCACTGCGCGGCGGCGCTGGGTGAAGTGATGGCGCCGATGGGCTACCGGGTGCGGGTCTTCGACACCCGCACGCACGTGGTCAGCCATGACCGGGCAACCGCGATCGGCGGCGTCTCCATCGTCGCGGACTACGGCGAAGCGGGACCCTCGATCGCCTACCCCGAGTCCACCGCCGTGGTGGTGATGACCGCCGACTACCGCACCGACGTGCGCGCCCTCCTCGGCGTCGCGGCCCTGCCGTTCCCGTTCATCGGGTTGATGGGCGGCCGGAAGAAGATCGACCGGATATTCTCCCTCCTGCGGGAGGAAGGGGTCTCTCGGGAGACGATCGAACGCATCCACGCGCCGGTGGGACTGGACATCGGCAGCGAGACGCCGGAGGAGATCGCCATCAGCATCGCCGCGCAGATTCTGCGCGAGCGCAATCGCCGGTAAACACGATGGCGCCGAGCACTCGTTTCATCCTCAACGACCGGAGGGTGGACACCGCCGCGCCGGCGGGGCTGTTGCTGTTGGACTTCCTGCGCCACCGCAAACGGCTGACCGGCACCAAGGAGGGCTGCAAGGAAGGCGACTGCGGCGCCTGTGCCGTCCTGATCGGAGAGCTCGCAGGCGATACCGTACGCTACCAGCCGGTCACCTCCTGCCTGGTGCCGCTGGCGGAGGTCCACGGCAGGCACGTGGTCACGATCGAGGGATGCAACCTGGACGCCGGGCTCACCCCCGCGCAGGAAGCCGTCGTCGAGCACGGCGGCACGCAGTGCGGGTTCTGCACGCCGGGCATCGTGGTGTCGCTACACGGGCTGCTGCTGGACGATTCGAAGGGGCTCTCCCTCAAAGACGTGAAATACGCCCTGAGCGGCCACCTGTGCCGCTGCACCGGGTATCGCTCGCTGAAGGACTGCGCCGCCACGCTGGACCGCCGGCTCGGCAGCCGCCTCAACGGGACCGTCGGCGGCGATCGAGTGGCGGCGCTGACGGCCGCGGGAGCGATTCCCGAGTACTTCACGACCATCCCGGAGCGGCTGCGTGCGCTGCGGGAGGAAGAAGCGGCACCCGCAGCCGATGCGGAGCCGGAGGTGCGCATTGCCGGCGGCACCGACCTGTACGTGCAGCAGGGCGAGGAGATCCCGGACCGGCGCGTCGAGGTGCTCAACCGCCGGCCGGCGCTGAAAGGCATTCGACGCTCCGGCGGCGAGTTCCGCATCGGTGCGCTGACCACCTTCGAGGAGTTCGGCGCCGACCCGAGGGTGATCGAAGCGATTCCCCGCATCGGCGCGTTCAACCACTTGATCGCCTCCTGGCAGATCCGCAATCGAGCCACCCTGTCCGGCAACATCGTCAACGCCTCCCCAATCGGGGACTTCACGGCCCTGCTGCTGGCGCTGGACGCGCGCATCGTGCTGGACGACGGCGACACGCGCCGGTCGGTCCCGCTCAAGGAGTTCTACCGCGGCTACAAGCAGATTGACCTGCGGCCGGGCGAGCTGCTCACCGAGGTGGCGTTCGCCGATCCGGCCGATGCCCTGGTCAACTTCGAGAAGGTCTCGAAACGGACCTGCCTCGACATCGCCTCGGTCAACAGCGCCTGCTCGATCCGCTGCACGGGAGACACGATGGGCGACGCGCACTTCAGCATGGGCGGCGTTGCGCCGATCCCGCTCTACCTGCACCAGACGTCGCAGGCGCTGCGCGGCCGCACCCTCGACCTGGAGACGGCGTTCGAGGCGGTGCGCATCTCCCAGCAGGAGATCGCACCGATCACCGACGTGCGCGGCTCGGCGGAATACAAGCGCCTGCTGGCGCGCCAGTTGCTGATCGCCCACTTCGTGACCCTGTTCCCCGACCGCTTCACCGCCGAAGCGTTCTATGCCGAGGGCCTGTCGTGAAGCACATCGACTCCCACCTGCACGTGCGCGGCGAGTCGCAATACGTGGACGACGTGCCGCCGCCGGCCGGGATGCTGCACGCCGCGGTGGCAGGCTCCCCGAAGGCGCACGGCATCATCACCCGGCTCGACACCGGCGCGGCGCGCGCCGCGCCCGGCGTGGTGGCGGTACTCACCGCCGCCGACATCCCCGGCGTCAACCGCTTCGGGCCGATCTTCGAGGACGAGGAGTTGCTGGTCGAGCGCGAGGTGTGCTTCATCGGCCATCCCATCGCCCTCGTGGTGGCCCGCACCGCGCATCAGGCGCGGCAGGCGCGCGACCTGATCGAGGTGGAGATCGACGATCTGCCGGTGGTGGTCAACCCGCGCGAAGCGTTCGCGAACGGCGACCTGATCCACCCGCCGCGCACCATGGCGATGGGCGACGTCGCCGGCGCCTGGGGCGCGTGCGACGTGATCGTCGAGGGGCGCTGCGAGATCGGCGGCCAGGAACACCTCTATCTGGAGACGCAGCGCGCCCGCGCGGTCCCCCAGGAGGACGGCGCGATGCAGGTGTTCTCCTCCACCCAGGGGCCGGCCGCGGTGCAGCACGTGACGGCGGCGGTGCTCGGCAGACCTATGCACAAGATCGAGGTGGACGTGAAACGGCTCGGCGGCGGCTTCGGCGGCAAGGAGGACCAGGCCACCCACTGGGCGGTGATGGCCGCGCTGGCCGCCGCCCACCTCGAAGTGCCGGTGGAGCTGGTGCTGAACCGGCTGGACGACATCAGGATGACCGGCAAGCGCCATCCCTACTCCGCCGATTTCAAGATCGGGGTGACCGCGGACGGCAAGATCCTGGCCTACGAGGCCACCTTCTTCCAGAACTCCGGCGCCTTCGCCGACCTTTCGCCGCCGGTGCTGGCGCGCACGCTGTTCCACGCCACCAACGCCTACTTCATCCCCAACGTGCGCGTGACCGCAGCTCCGTGCCGGACCAACCTGCAGCCTCACACCGCTTTCCGGGGCTTCGGCGGCCCGCAGGGGATGTACGTGATCGAGGCGGCCATCAACAAGGCGGCCGACGCGATGGGGATCGAGGCGGCCGCGATCCAGCGCGCCAACCTGCTGCGCGACGGCGATGTCTTTCACTACGGACAGACGGTGGCGGCGAGCCGCGCGGAGCGAACCTGGGACGAGCTGGTGTCGGCGTTCGACGTGGACGCAATCCGTCAGCGAGTGTCTGCGTTCAATCGTGCCAACTTCGCGGTCAAGAAGGGCTTCGCCCTGATGCCGGTCTGCTTCGGAATTTCCTTCACCAAGAGCCACCTCAATCAGGGCAACGCCCTGGTCCACGTCTATTCCGACGGCAGCGTGAGCGTGACCACCGGCGGCATCGAGATGGGCCAAGGCATCAGCAGCAACGTCGCGGCGGTGGTGGCGCGCACCTTCGGTATCTCCGAGCGGCGGGTGCGCGTCGAGAGCACCAACACCACGCGGGTCGCCAACATGTCACCGAGCGCCGCCAGCGCCACCACCGACCTGAACGGCAACGCGGCGATCATCGCCGTCGAGACCATCCTCAAGGGCATGCGCGAGGTCGCGGCCGGGGAGCTTGGGGCCTCTGATCCGGCCACGATCTCCGTCGCCGATGAACAGGTCCGGATCGCAGGCACGCCGGCAGGGCTCTGCTGGACCGACCTGGTAGGCATCACCTACCGGGCTCGCAGGCGCCTATCGGCGCACGGCTACTACGCCACGCCAGGCATCCACTACGACGAGGAGCGCGAGCACGGCCACCCGTTCGCCTATCACGTCTACGGCACGGCCGTATTCGAGGTGACGGTCGACTGCCTGCGCGGCACCTACGCCGTCGACCAAGTGAAGATCGTCCACGACCTCGGCCGCACCATCAATCCCACCGTGGATCGCGGCCAGGTCGAGGGCGGACTGGCGCAGGGCATGGGCTGGATGACCATGGAAGACCTGCAGTGGGACGCGGAGGGCCGCTGCCTCTCCCACGCGCTGTCCACCTACAAGGCCCCGGACGTCTACTTCATGCCCGACGACCTGGCCGTCAAGTTCCTGGAGCCGGAGGACAACCCCTACGGCCCGCTCGGCGCCAAGGGGGTCGGCGAGCCCCCGCTGATGTACGGCATCGGCGTCTTCTTCGCCCTCCGCAACGCCATGAAGGCCTTCCGCCCGAACGCCGAGTTGACCCTCGACTCCCCCATGACCCCCGAACGCATGCTGCTCGACCTGCACCGTGACATCACCGCACGTAACACACCTTCGATCGGTCGTGACCAGCCCATCGAGGTACGTGCTTCGACTTGACCCGTGAGGCAATATGCCACAACGATGGCGGCATATTGCGATACTCCGGGAGGTGATACCCGTGGACATGAATCCAAGCTTGGCGGAAGCCGCCGCGGCGTGCCTCGGGGGAGGCGCCGGCATCGGCGTCGAGGTGCGTTCGGATGCCGACTTGGCAGGTGCGGTGGCCGGCGGGTTCAGGGTCAAGGCGATCGACGCGCTCAAGGAGAGCGGCCTCACCGAGGCGGAAGTGGGCTCCCTCATCATCAAGCCGCGCACCCTGTCGCACCGCCGGGCGAACGGAGGCCGGCTGACCGTCGACGAGTCCGATCGCGCGGCACGCGTGGCCCGTGGACTGGTACTCGCCGAGAGAACCTTCGCCAGCCGTGAGAAGGCGCATCGGTGGCTGCACCGCAACCTCGCCGCGCTCGGCGGTCGAACGCCGATGGACCTGATCCGCACCGATGCCGGCGCTCGGGTCGTCGAGAGTCTGCTGGCGCGAATCGCCTGGGGAGCGGCGGCCTGATGCGCCTCTGGCGGCTCTCGGGCGCGGCGCATGCAGACCGGTTCGACGGCGGCTATGGGCTCGAGCACGCGGGCCGCTGGAATGAGCGGGGCCGATTGGTCACTTATTGCGCCACCGGCCCCGCGCTCTGCGTCCTGGAGAAGATCGTGCACGTCGAGGACGCCGACCTGCTGCCGGACGACACCATGCTCATCCGCTACGACGCGCCCGACGATCTGCGGGTGGAAGAGTCGCGGCTCGCCGACCTGCCGGACGACTGGCGCGCCGACCAGCGGGGGACCCGCTCGATCGGCAGCGCTTGGCTGGACCGTGTTTCTGCTTGTCTGCTACGGGTTCCGTCCGTGGTCGTGCCGATCCCGGACGCCGACGACAGAAACATCCTCGTCAACCATCGACACAGAGACGCCGCACGAATCACGATCTCGAGAGTCGAGAAATTCGCGTACGACCCCCGGCTGCTTGCCGGATTTGCCTGATGGTCCGCGATTTAGGCACTTGTGATCCGAGCAGCTAAGGCCGCGCCGAAGAGGTGACGATCATCGGATAGTAATGCTCGGAACCGAGGTGCGACGCGACGCGAGATTGGGTGATGCCGACGCGCAGTTCGAGCTCGGCTGCATGTACCATGACGGCTACGGCGTACGCCAGGACTATGTGGAAGCAGCCAAGTGGTACCGCCGCGCGGCCGAGCAGGGGCAGGCGGGCGGTCAGTTCAATCTGGGTCTCATGCACTGGCTGGGCGTTGGTGCCCCACACGACTACGCCGAGGCCGTCACGTGGTTCCGCCGCGCGGCCGACCAGGGGGACGAGAAAGCGCAGTTCGCGCTAGGGCTGTCCTACTTCCATGGCCAGGGAGTTGCCCAGGATCTCGTCACAGCGTACATGTGGTTCGATCTCGCGGCCCGCTCCGAAGCCGCGGACGTGCCACGCTTCCTGACGACGTGGGTCGAGTTTGTCGCCAGCGGCGACCATGAGGCGCGCAACATGCGCGACCACCTCGCCGAACAGATGACCCGAAAGCAGATCTCGGCGGCCCAGCGCGCCGCGCGTGCCTCCCTGAAGAGCTTTGCGGCGGTTACCTGACGACGGAGACCGCTCCGAACGCGATCCCGGAGATCAACTGCCGCGGTAGGTGGTGTAGCCCCACGGCGCCACCAGCAGCGGCACGTGGTAGTGGGCGTCGGCGGCGATGCCGAAGCGGATCGTGACCCGGTCCAGGAACGGCGGATCGGCGGTCGGCAGGTCGGTCGCGGCGAAATACTCGCCGACGTGGAACACCAGCTCCCACTGGCCCGTACGGAAGGCGTCGCCTTCGAGCAGGGGCGCGTCGCAGCGTCCGTCCCGATTGGTGCGGACGGAAGTGACCGGACGGCGTCCGTCGCTCACGTCGAAGAGCTCCACCCTGATGCCGGCGCCCGGCCTGCCCTGCGCGGTGTCCAGTACGTGTGTGGTGAGCGCGCCCATCATCCCCTCCGGAGCGTCGCTTCGATCTGGCCGCTCGGCTCCTCGGTGGGCAGGAACACCGTGCCGAGCGCGTCCTGCCCGAACGGGGAGAGGTCGATCGGCAGATAGTGGACGTTGGGCATCCGCAGGGTGACCTCGCGGATGCCGGGCGCGGCGGCGAGCGCGGCCTCGCCCATGCGGTACAGGCTGTCCTGCACGGAGTAGCTGTGGGTGGTGGCGAAGACCCGTAGCAGCGCCTCCCGAATCGCGCCTGCCACGGCGTCGTAGTTGCCGTCGTCGCTCAGCGTGCCGCCCTCGAACCGCCAGGCCGCCGCCATCCGGGTGGCCAGGATGCGGTCGGTGGTCGGCGGCAGCGTCGTGTACTCGTCCTGCAGATAGTCGACGAACCCGGAGCCCGTGGTCTTCATGATCGCGAAGTCGTGGAACCCGGCTTCGACCTCCCGGGAAGACCGGGTCACGGTCGCGCAGGCGAACGGCGTTCCGCCCTCCGCTCTCACGAATCCGTGCCCGTGGTCCCGGCCGTCGATCAGCATCCGCCCCCAGACCGTTTCTTCGACCCGGACGCGCGCTTCCGACACCTGCTGGTAGCGGTCCAGGAAGCACTCCGCGATGGTCAGGGCGAACGACTCGTTGGCCGCGTCCAGGTGCTTGAGCGCCAGCACGTTCACCAGGTTCTTCATGGTGTCGGTGGCCACGACCGACGCGTTGTCGGCGTCCGTATAGGCGCGGGAGAACTCGCCGTCCAGGATGATAGTGACACGGCTTTCGCGCACCTGGTGGCGATCCTCCGCGCGCTGCACGCGCAACACGCGGACATTGGCCTTTCCATAGCGCTGTCGAACGAATGGCATCGGCGTTGTCCGTGAGAGGGTATGGGAGTGGGGAGCGAGCGTCCAGCGATCCTCGATCGGCCTGATCACCCGGAGTCGGCGATCACCGGGATGTGGGTGAAGCGGGAGACGTCGACCAGACCCAGGTCGGAGATGCGCAGCTCGGGGATCACCGCCAGCGCCAGCAGGCTGAGCTGCATGTAGCCGTTGTTCAGCGCGCAGCCGCACTCGCCGAGCGCCTCCATCACCCGGGCCGACTTCTCGGCGACCACGCCGGCCGGTTCGTCGGACATCAGCCCGCCGATCGGCAGCTCGACCAGAGCGATCACGGTGCCCTCGCGCACCACGACCACGCCGCCGCCGGCGCCGACCAGCGTGTTCACTGCCTGCGCCATGTTCCGGGCACAGGTTCCCGTCACAAGCAGGTGGTGGCTGTCGTGAGCGACGGTGGTGGCTACCCCGCAGGCGGAATCGAAGCCGAAGCCCTGCACGAAGCCGTTCACGACCCTGCCAGTCCCGTGGTGGCGCTCCACCAGTGCCAGCGGCAGCACGTCCTGCGCCGGATCGGGCTGCACCTGGCCGTCACGCACCTCCAGGGTCCCGGTCAGGTGACGGGTCGCGGCGTGGTTCTCGATAACGCCGATCACGTTGGCTGTCACCGGGCCCGCACGGTTCCCGGCATCCACCGCGAAGTCCGCGGCGGCCAGCGGCCGGGGCACCCGGACCGAGCGGCGAAAGCGCTCCTCGTGCGACCACGGCGGCAGGTCGAGGAGCAGTCTCCCCTCCTCCGCCGCCACCTTGCCGCGGGCGATCACCGTCCCGGCGGCGAAGTCGTCGAGGCTTTCGGCCAGCACCACGTCGGCGTAGCGCCCCGGCGCCAGGCAGCCGAGATCCCGATCGACACCGAAGTGTTGCGCGGTGTTGATGGTCGTCATCTGCAGGGCGATCAGCGGGTCGAGGCCCAGCCCGATCGCGTGGCGCAGCACGCGGTCCATGTGGCCCTCGGCCACCAGCGTGCCGGCGTGCACGTCGTCCGTGCACAGGATGAACTGGCGCGGGTCGAGCCCCCGCTTCGTGATGGCCGTGATCTGCGCGGCCACGTCGTACCAGGCCGACCCCAGCCGCAGCATCGGCCGCATGCCGCGGCGGGCACGCTCCACGGCGTCCACTTCACGCGTGTTCTCGTGATCGTCGGCCGGACCGCCCGCCACGTAGGCGTGGAACCGCCGATCCAGCTCCAGGCTCGGGTAATGGCCGCCGACCGTCTTGCCGGCGCGCATCGTCGCGGCCATCTCAGCGTGCATCTGTGCGTCGCCTTCGACCACTCCGGGGAAGTTCATCATCTCCCCCAGACCGACGATCCCCGGCCAGCTCAATGCCTCTTCCACGTCCTGCGGCGTGATGCGCGCGCCCGGAGTCTCCAGCCCCGGCGCCGACGGCACGCAGGAGGGCATCTGCACGAAAACGTGGATGGGCGCCGCCTCGGCCTCGGCCACCATCATGCGGACGCCGTCGAGCCCGAACACGTTCGCGATCTCGTGCGGGTCGGCGAAGATCGCCGTCGTGCCGTGCGGGAGCACCGCGCGCACGTACTCGGTGATCGTGCACATGCTGCTCTCGACGTGCAGGTGGCCGTCGGTCAGCCCCGGCGCAAGGTACCGGCCCTCGGCCTCGATCACGCGGGTGGCGTGGCCGACGCAGTAGCCGGCGTCCTCGACGATGCAGGCGATGCGGCCGCGGCGCACGGCGATGTCCATGCCGGGAATCACCTCGCGCGTGAGCACGTTGACCCAGCGCCCGCCGCGGATCACCAGGTCGGCGGCTGCCCGTCCGGCGGCGACATCCACCAGATCCGTCGCCACCGCATGCCACGGTTCGCGCTGCGGCACTTGGAGCCTACTTCCAGTCGTCGTCCGGCGGCCAGATGTTGGAGCTGCCCGCGCCCGCGCCAACGGGACGGTCGTCCATCCAGTCCTTGACCGTGTCCCGCCACTTGAGGAAATGCGGTGTCTGCGTGTGGGCTCGAAAGGCGGCCTCGTCCACATACACCTCGTAGAGCCAGATCCGGTTCGCTTCGGCGCCGTCCTGGATCACGTCGAATCGCAGACAACCCGGCTCGTCGTTCACCGAGCCGCGCGCGTCTCCCAGCATCGCTTCGATGAACTCGGCCTTGTGTCCTTCCTTGATCTGGATCGGTGCGACGATCACATACATGGTGGTTCTCCTTGTCGACCGGAGTCATTATGCAGTGGCGACTCGGAGAGCCACACCCGGTTGCCGGCGACGTAAGTGGCCCGCACCGCGCGGTCGTCGCCCAGGATCGCCAGCGCGAACAGGGTCTCTTCGAGATTCTCCGACAGCTCGTTGCGGGAGGCCAGCACCGGCGTGGCGCTGGGGTCGAGGACCACCAGATCTGCCCAGCGGCCCGGTTCGAGGCAGCCGATCTGGTCATCCAGGCCGAGCCGTTGCGCGTTGCCGCGGGTGGCCAGGTGGAACAGCTCGTGCGCGGTCGGCCGGTAGCCGCGCAGCATCGCCACCTTGTACGCCTCGCCCATGGTCTGGAGCATCGAGTAGCTGGTACCGCCGCCGATGTCGGTGGCGATGCCGATGCCGACCGCATGCGGCCCGTTCCTGAGACGGCAGAGGTCGAACAGGCCCGATCCCAGGAAGGTATTCGAGGTCGGGCAGTGCACGACGGTTGCGCCGGCCGCCGACAAGCGAGCGCGTTCGCGCTCGGAGAGATGGATGCCGTGCGCGAACAGACTGCGGGCGCCGACCAGGCCGAAACGATCGTAGACGTCCGTGTAGTCCTCCGCCCACGGGAAGTCGCGGGCCACCAGAGCGATCTCCGGCTGGCTTTCCGACAGGTGTGTGTGAACGTGGCAGCCGGCGTGACGGGCGGCGAGCTCGCCGGCGGCGCGAAGCTGCGCCTCGCTCGAGGTGACGGCGAAGCGCACGGTGATCGCGTAGCGCAGCCGGCCGCGGCCGTGCCAGCGCTCGATCAGCGCTTCGCTGTCCGCGACTCCGCCCGCCGGGTCGTCGCACAGCGCCGCCGGCGCGTTGCGGTCCATCATGGTCTTGCCGGTGACGATCGCCATGCGGCGCGCCTCCGCCACCGCGAATAGCGCCTCGGTCGCGCGGCGGTGCACGGTGGAGAAGACCACGGCGGCGGTCGTGCCGTGTTGCACCAGCCGATCCAGGAAGATGTCGGCCGCGGCGCTCGCGTGGGCGGACGAGCGGTAGCGGTGCTCCTCGGGAAAGGTGAAGCGCTGCAGCCAGTCGAGCAGGTCCTTGCCCGGCGCCGCCAGCATCCGGTACTGCGGGAAGTGGATGTGGGCGTCGATGAAGCCCGGCAGCACCAGCGCCGCCCCGTAGTCGTCCTCAGGCAGCGTGCGGAAGCGGTCGGACAGCTCGGCGGCCGGACCGCACCAGGCGATCCTGCCGTCGCCGCCCAGGACGACTGCGCCGTGCGGATGGAAGCGCACCGCATCCTGCGACTCCACACGCGCCGGGTCGTCGCGGTAGCTCAGCACCGCACCGCGCACCACCCGCCCGGTGGCGGCTGCGGCCCTCACGGTGTGATCTGGTCTTCGATTCGGAAGCGGAGGATGCGCTCGATGTTGGCAAGCGCCGTCGCGCGCTCGGTGGCGACGTCGTTGCCTATCCGCTCCTCGAACGCCGCCAGAATCATCTCCTTGTTCGCACCCTTCACCGCGAAGATGAACGGGAAGCCGAAGCGCTTGCGGTAACGGGCGTTGAGCGCCGCGAAGCGGCCGAACTCGTCGGGCGTCAGGCGGTCCAGGCCGGCGCCGGCCTGCTCACGCCGCGATGCGGCGGCGATGTCGGCGGAACCGGCATCCTTGGCCACGGCCGTTCGGTCGGCCAGATCCGGATGAGCGCGGATCAGCGCGAGCTGCGACTCCGGGGGAGCTTCGCGTACCGCGGCCACGAACGCGGCGACCACCGCCTCACGCGTTGCGAAGGGCCGCGCCGCCGCCGCGCGCTCCGCCACCCACGGCGAATGCTCGGCCACGTCGCCGAAGCGTGCGGTGAAGTCCGCGCCGTCGAGCGCGTTGACCGCGGCGACGGACAACGGTGAGGGATCGAGTGCTGGCATTGAGAAGGGCCGCCCCTTTGATTATCGGCAGGTCGTGGACGCGCGATGCTCGCGGTCACGCCACCGGAAGCACTACGCGGTTGCGGCGAGCCGGCGATCGAACACGAACGTACGGATCTCGCCCGGGACGATTTCGTGGAAGTCAGGGTGCACCGGGTTGATCACGACGTTGCGTTCCAGTGGGTTGACCGCGCTCTGCGCCACGATCGCCAGATGCTCACGGAGCATCCGCGCGCCGGTCTGCCGGGCATCGCCGCCGACCGCGGTTGCTACGGCGATCAAGTGGTCGGGAACGTCCAGGTCGAGGACGCGGTGGTGTGGGAACGCGGCTGGACGCGCCAGATTGGCGAGGATCTCCAGCGCGGCCAGCGAGGAGTTCTCGCTGCAGTACACGGCACGCACTCCCTTGGGGTTCCACCTGCCGCCGTATCGGGCCGCCCCCTCCCCGCTCATCATCTCCTCGATGCTGCCGGCGTGCTCGGATTTTGCGATTCGCCACACTTTCACGTCGGTATGCCGTGCTCCATGCGGCCGATCAGGTCGATCACATCGTCTGCGCCGATGGCGGTGTTGGCCCGCTCAAGCGGTGTCTCTCCGGCCAGCGCGGGGTTGGGATGCTTGAGCCACTCGATCGCGTCGTTCCGGTTGAAGTCGAAGTACGCCACCGCCCTGTTGAACACCTTGGTTACCACGGCGGCGCGATCACCCTCGTCGCGGCGCAGAACCCCCTGGCTCTTGCGCCGAACGAGCGTCTGGCGCGCCATGCCAACCATATCCGCCAGTTGCGTCTCGCTCACATCCAGAGCGTCCCTCAGATTGTCCAGGAACCTGGCGGAAAGACCGCTGCGGACTTCGGCCAGCGTGGGTGAGTCAATCACCCCAAGCCCGCGCGGTTCCGCACGCATTTCGTTGTCATTGTCCGTTGTGCTCATATGGCATCTGACAGCATGCCATATGGTCCACGTGCTGTCTGCCTGCAGCTAAGGTGGCGGGAATCGAGGCGCCGCCGCCTCCGAGCCAACGGTGAGAAACGCTGCTACGGATAGGTGGGGATGGGTCAGGAAAGCGTCGCCGGCGGCGACGCTTTCCTGGGGCGCTTAACCGGGCAGCTTGTCGTCGACGCCCTGCACGTACCAGTTCATGCCCAGCAGCGTGCCGTCGTCGAGCACCTCGCCCTCGCCGATCACCATGGTGCCTTCCTGGTTGTAGATCGGTCCCGCGAACGGGTGCAGCTCACCGGAAGCGATCATCGCTTCGGTCTCCATCGCCAACGCCGCGACCTCATCCGGCATGTTGGTGTATTCCGCCATCTTGACCATGCCGGGCGCGATGCCGTCCCAGGTGTCCGTTGACTCCCAGGTGCCGTCCAGCACCGCCTTGGTGCGGGCGACATAGTACGGAGCCCACTCGTCGATGATGGCCGTGAGCTGCGCATTCGGGGCGAACGCGAACATGTCCGACGCCTGTCCGAAGCCGACCGCGCCCTGCTCCTGCGCGATCTGCAGCGGCGCGGTGGAGTCGGTGTGCTGGACGATGATGTCCGCGCCCTGGCCGATCAGGACCTTGGCTGCGTCCGCTTCCTTGCCCGGATCGAACCAGGTGCTGACCCAGACCACCTTGAGCTTGAAGTCCGGGTCGATGGTCTGCGCGCCGAGCAGGAACGCGTTGATGCCCCGTACGACCTCCGGGATCGGGAACGAGGCGATGTAGCCGGCGGTGCCGCTCTCCGACATCTGCGCCGCGATCTGGCCGATGATGTAACGGCCCTCGTAGAAGCGCGCGGAGTAGATGGACACGTTGTCGGCGCGCTTGTAGCCGGTGGCATGCTCGAACTTGACGTCCGGAAAGCGCTGCGCGACGTTGACGGTCGGATCCATGTAGCCGAACGAGGTGGTGAAGATCAGGCCGGCGCCCTCGCGGGCCATACGGGTGATGGCGCGCTCGGCGTCCGGACCCTCGGGCACGCTCTCGAGGTAGATCGTCTCGACGCGGTCGCCCAGCTCCTCCTCCACTGCCAGAAGGCCCTGGTGATGCTGGTAGGTCCAGCCGTGATCGCCGATCGGGCCGACGTAGATGAAGCCGACCTTCAGCTTGTCCTGGCCGAACGCCGCCACGGTCAGCGCCAGCGCCAGCGCGATGATAAGTAGTTTCTTCATCGAGCACTCCTTTTCCGGGGTCGTTCACCCCGTCCGATGAATTGATGAGATGGTGCCGAACGCCGGAACCCTATCGTTCCGGCACGAACGGCTGCCCAATGCAAGCAGGGGTGTTCGCCTTCGTCAAGAAACGGTTGCCGGAGAGCAGCACCAGCGCCGAGATCGTGGCCAGATACGGCAGCGCCGACAGCAATTGCGACGGCACGGCGATCCCCATGCCCTGTGCGTACAGCCCCATGATCCACACGGTCCCGAACAGATAGGCGCCGACCACGACCCACCTGGGCGCCCAGGTGGAGAACACCACCAGCGCCAGGGCGATCCAGCCGCGGCCCGCGGTCATGTTCTCGATCCACTGCGGGGTGTACACCAGCGAGAGGTAGCCGCCGGCCAGCCCCGCGCAGGCGCCGCCGAAGGCGATGCAGGCGTAGCGAACGGCGACTACGCGATAGCCCAGCGCGTGGGCGGAATGGTGGTTGCCGCCGGTAGCGCGGATCACCAGCCCGATGCGCGTGCGCGCCAGGATCCAGGCGACCAGCACGGTGATAGCGATCGAGGCGTAGACCAGCGGATCCTGGCCGAACACCACCGGGCCGACGAACGGGATGTCCGTGAGCACCGGGATGTGGACCGTATGAAGCTTCACCCCCGGCAAGCCCGTGAAGTTCTCCCCGATCAGCCCGGCAAGGCCGAGCCCGAACAGGGTGAGCGCCAGCCCGGTTGCCACCTGATTGGTCACCAGCGTCTGGGTCAGGTACGCGAACAGGAGCGCGATCGCGATGCCGGTCCCGGCCGACACGGCCACGCCCATCACCGCCGATCCCGAGGTGTAGGCCGCCGCGAAGCCTGAGACCGCGCCCATGATCATCATCCCCTCTACGCCCAGGTTGAGCACCCCGGAGCGTTCGACCACCAGCTCGCCGATGGCGGCCAGCAGCAGCGGCGTCGACGCGGTGATGATGGTGAGAATCACCGCTTCCAGGCCGGTCATCGCGGCAGCCCCGCGACCGCTCCCCGGCGGAGTCGCAGCCGATACCGGATCAGCGTGTCGCAGGCCAGGATGAAGAACAGCAGGGTGCCCTGGAACACCTGCGCGGTCTTGCCCGAGAGGCCGAGAGAGATCTGCGCCCCCTCGCCGCCGAGATAGCTGATCGCGAGTACGATGCCCGCAAGCAGCACCCCGATCGGGTTCAGCCGGCCCAGGAACGCCACGATGATCGCGGTGAAGCCGTAGCCGGGAGAGATGGTCGGCTGCAATTGGCCGACCGGCCCCGCGATCTCGCCGATGCCGGCCAGTCCCGCCAGGCCCCCGGACAACAGCAGGCAGAACCACACGGTGCGGGGCCGCCGGAAGCCGCCGAAGCCGCCGGCGCGCGGTGCGTCCCCGGACACCTGGATCTCGAAGCCTTTCAGCGTGCGCGACAGGAAGACGAACAGTAGCAGGACCGCCAGCAGCGCGAACGCTCCGCCCAGATGGACCCGGCTGTAGCCGAGCGTCGGCAGGAGCTGAGAGCCCTGCAGCGCCACCGATTCCGGAAAGTTGTATCCGTCGGGGTCGCGCCAGGGACCGCGCACCAGCCAGTCCAGGATGAGCTGCGCCACGTAGACGAGCATCAGGCTGGTGAGTATCTCGTTCGCGCCGAACCGGTTGCGGAGCAGCGCCGGGATCGCCGCCCAGGCCATGCCGCCGCAGACCCCGAGCACCATCATCAGCGGCAGAACCAGCGGCGATTGCCACTCCGTGGCCAGGACGGGGATGGCGGCGCCGACGACAGCCCCCATGGTGAGCTGTCCCTCGGCGCCGATGTTCCAGACGTTGGCACGGAAACAGACCGCCAGCCCGACTCCGATCAGCACCAGCGGCGTCGCCTTGACGACCAGCTCCTCGATCGACCACAGCGTGGTGACCGGTTCGATGAAGTAGACGTACAGCGCCGGCAGCGGCTCCAGCCCGCGGGCGGCAAACAGGATGCCGCCCACGATCACGGTGAGGAGGACGGCCAGAAGCGGCGAAACCACGACCATCGCGCGGCTGGGGTGCGTCCGTTTCTCGAACTGCAGCGTCACGCGGCGGTTCCGTCCCCGCCCGCGGGCGTCTCCTCGACCCCGGCCATGAGCAGGCCGACGCGCTCCCGGTCGATGCGATTGGCCAGATAGGCCGCCGAGAGCTGCCCGCGGGAGATCACCGCGATGCGATCCGCGATCTCGAAGATTTCGTCCAGGTCCTGGCTGATCACCAGCACCGCGGCTCCGTCCTTCGCCATGTCGGCAAGGACCTGACGGATCAGCGCCGCCGCGCCCGCATCCACCCCCCAGGTGGGCTGATCGATCACCAGAATCGCCGGCTCCCGGTCGAGCTCCCTCCCCACCACGAACTTCTGCAGGTTGCCGCCCGACAGGGCACTCGCCAGGGGATTGGCCTCGCTCACGCGAACGTCGAACCGTTCCGTGACCCGCTTCGTTACCGAGCGAGTCCTGTGCCGGTCGATGAACCCGCCGCGCACCAACCCCCGATCGGACGAATGGCGCGTGAGCAGCACGTTCTCCGAGAGCGCCATGCCCGGCACGGCGCTGTGGCCCAGCCGCTCCTCGGGCACGAAGGCGGCGCCCAGCCGGCGCCTCGCGGTGACGCCGCGCGTCCCGCACGGCTGGCCCGCGATCGTGATCGCCTCGGCGGTCGACGCCAGCCGTTCGCCGGACAGGGCCTCGAACAGTTCGGACTGGCCGTTGCCGGCGACCCCCGCAATCGCCAACACCTCGCCGGCGCGCACGGTGAGCGTGATGTCGCGGAGTGCGACGCCGAAGGGTCCTGGGGCCGGCAGCGACAGGGCGCTGACGGCAAGCGCCGTCCGTCCGTCCTGGGCGTGCCCTTCGGCGCGCACGGCGTGCACGTCCTCACCGACCATCAGCCGCGCCAGAGAGGCCGCCGTCTCGACCTGCGGGTCGACGTTCGCCACCACTTTGGCGCGGCGCAGGATCGTGGCGTCGTGGCAGAGCCGCTTCACCTCCTCGAGCCGATGCGAGATGTAGAGCACGGCGCATCCGTCGCCGGCCAGGCCGCGCAACGTCAGGAAGAGCTGATCGGCCTCCTGCGGCGTGAGGACCGAGGTCGGCTCGTCCATGATCAGCAGGCGCGGCTCCTGCAGCAGGCAGCGCACGATCTCGATGCGCTGCCGCTCGCCGACCGAGAGATCCGCGACGAGCGCACCGGGTTCGAGCGGCAGCCCGTACTCCCGGGACACGGCGGTGACGCGGCGGGCCAGCGTGCCCAGATCGAGCCGGCCGGGCAGCGCCAACGCGATGTTCTCGACCACGGTCAGCGCATCGAACAGGGAGAAGTGCTGGAAGACCATGGCGATGCCGAGCCGGCGCGCGACGGCGGGACTGGCGATGGCGACCGCGCGCCCCCGCCAGCGCACGGTGCCCGCCGTCGGCTGCAGCGACCCGTACATGATCTTGACCAGCGTGGACTTGCCGGCGCCGTTCTCGCCAAGCAGGGCATGGATCTGGCCGGGACGCAATTTCAGGGTGATGCGGTCGTTCGCGGTGAAATCGCCGTAGCGCTTGACGATGTCGAGCGCCTCCAGCAGGTACTCGCCGCCCGCCTCGCGCGTGTCGCTCACCGGCTCGTTGCCCGCGGACCCCTGGGTTCCATCGATGCGGGATTGTGACCAGCACGCACGCTCGCCACAACCGTCGGTTTGACGCCGTGCGCGCACGGCCGCACGCTGCGGGCATGACCGCGCACCCGAACATCCTGCTGGTCATGTGCGACCAGTGGCGCGCCGCCAGCACCGGCTTCGCGGGCGATCCGACGGTGCAGACTCCGACGCTGAATCGCCTTGCCGCTGAAGGGACCGTCCTGGAAACCGCCTACTGCTCCTCGCCGGTCTGCTCGCCGGCCCGCGCGAGCTGGCTCACCGGGCTGCATCCGCACGGTCACGGGCAGCTCGACAACTACGGACCGGGCATGGCGGAGGGTTCCGGCCGTCGGCTTGCGGCCTCGGCCATCACCATCGGCGACCTGCTCCGCGGCGCCGGCTACCGGTGCGGGATCGCCGGTCCCTGGCATCTCGGCGGTGACGAGCGCCCCCAGCACGGCTTCGCCACGTGGGACGTGTACCGCTACCACAGCGATCCCGAGCGCACCGACCCGTACCTGCGCCACCTGCGCGAGCGCGGCCTGGAGGCCGCCTTCGACCACGACCACCGGCAGCGCGCCATCAAATTCGCCACCGCCATGGCCGAAGGCTTCGATCCCACGGCCGTGGCCGCCATCCCCTCGCCGCACCAGCGCACCACCTGGACGGTGGACCGCGCCATCGACTTCGTCCGGGCACACGCCGGGGGCCCCGAGCCCTGGTTCCACCTGTGCAGCATCAAGGATCCGCATCCGCCGCTGGCCGCCCCGGCCGAGACGCTGGCGCTCTACGACCCGGACGCCATGCCGCTGCCCCGTACCTGGGACGACGACCTGGCCGGCAAGCCGGCGTTCCTGCGGGGCAGCGACCATCATGCCGCACCGCGCTTCGGCCCGCGGATCATGCAGCGGATCGCCGCGCACTACTACGCGCTTTGCAGCCACATCGACCGCCAGCTCGGTCGACTGCTCGCCGCGCTGCAGGACACCGGCGCGGCGCGGGACACCATCGTCTGCTTCATCAGCGACCACGGCGAGAGCCTGGGCGAGCACGGCCTGTACGCGAAGTCGGTGATGTACGACCAGTCGGTCAGGGTGCCGTGGCTGCTGCGCTGGCCCGGCCGGATCATCGCCGGCGCCCGGCTGCGGCGTCCGGTGGGTGGGGTCGATCTGGTTCCCACGTTGCTGGAGCTGGCCGCAATCCCTGCCGGGACCGCGCTCCACGGCCGTTCGCTCGCCCCGGCTTTGCTATCCGGAACCGAGCCGCCCGCGGTGCCGGTGCTCTCCGAGATCCGGGCGCTGGAACGGGCGGATGATGAGCCGTGCGAACGCCTGGCGGCGACCATCATGCTCCGGCACGGCCGCTGGAAGTACATCCGCCACCGCTTCGATCCGTGCGAGGAGCTCTACGACCTGCGCGACGACCCCGACGAGATGGACAACCTGATTGGCACGCACCCGGCCCGCGCCGGCGAGTTGCGCGACCAGATCGCCGCCCTGCTGCGCGCCCAGGGCGCCGGCCCCTACGCGTGGGCGGCTGACGGATCGGCGCACTGAGCGCCGCCGCCTTGCGGCAGCGTGTCCGCCGCGCTACCGTGAGCGGAGGGTGAATCCGGTCCAGGCGCGAACGCATTCCGGGCGGCCGATTCGAGGCTGAGGCGCTGATGGCCCCGTCCACGGCCGCCGAGGTGCAGGATTACCGCCGCGTCTTGCGGCGGCAGACGATCGCCCGCGCCGTACGCATGCGTCCGTTTTACATATTGGCGGCGCTGTCGATGGGCCTCCTCCTCTTGTTCAAATACCTGCCCATCTACGGGGTGGTGATCGCCTTCAAGGACTTCAGCGTGCACCGCGGCTGGCTGGGGAGTCCCTGGAACGACTTCAAGCATTTCCGCTGGCTGTTTCAGGACCCGTTCTTCACGCGCGTGCTGTTCAACACGTTCTGGATCAGCACGCTGCGTCTGGCCTTCGCCTTTCCGGCGCCGATCATCATGGCGCTGATGCTCAACGAGATACGTTCACCGCTCTACAAGCGCGGCGTACAGACGGTCAGTTACCTCCCGCACTTCATTTCCTGGGTCATCCTGGGCGGCATCTTCGCCGAGATGTTCTCGGTAAAACGGGGGCCGATCGCCTTCCTGTTCGAGACGGTGGGACTGGAGCCGATCGGCTTCCTGGTATACCAGCCCACCTTCCGCGGGGTCCTGGTCGTCACCGGCATCTGGAAGAGCGTCGGCTGGGGAACGATCGTCTATCTGGCGGGGATGGCCGGCGTCGACCCGACCCTGTACGAGAGCGCCGAGATCGACGGCGCCAGCCGCTGGCAGAAGGCGGTGCGCATCACGCTGCCGTCGATCATCTCGGTGATCACCATCGTGTTCCTGCTCGACGTGGGAAACATCCTGGAGGAATCGTTCGACCAGATCTTCAACCTGGCCAATTCCAGCGTGCTGCCGGTGGCCGACGTGTTCGACACCTACATCTACCGATCGGGCATCGTCGACGGCCGGTACGGCTACACGACCGCCGTCGGCCTGTTCAAGAACGTCGTGGGTCTGGCCATCCTGGTGGTCGTGAACTCGGTCATCCGCCGCTATACCGAGTACGGGGTCTGGTAGGGGGACGGACGGCGATGACGGTCAGAGGCACGCAATCGTTCGGCGGACGGCTCTTCGACGCGGTCAACCACGTCGGCTTCTTCCTGCTCTGCATCACCTTCATCTATCCGTTCTGGACGATTCTGGTGACCGCGTTCGAGCCGATCGACGGCGTGTACCGGCTGGGCCTGCACATCTGGCCCAAGGAGTTTCGCACCGAGTCGTGGATCTACATCTTCAGCCGCGAGCGGGTCGGAGTCGCCTACTACAACACCCTGTTCCGGGTCGTGATCGGCACCCTGTTCATCCTGCTGGTCACCTTCACCGGCGCGTACGCGCTGTCCAAGCGCGATCTTCCGGGCCGCGGCGTGATCACCTTCCTGTACGTGCTGACGCTGTTCTTCTCCGGCGGCCTGGTGCCCACCTATCTGCTGATCCGCGAGATCGGCCTGATCAACAGCCGCTGGGCGCTGATCCTGCCGGTCGGGATCAACGCCTTCTACATCGTCATCGCCCGGAATTTTCTGATGACCATCGATCAGGCGATGGAGGACTCCGCGGTCATCGACGGCGCCTCCTACTGGAAGGTGCTGATCCGCATCATCGTGCCGCTGGCGAGGCCCGCGATCGCGGTGATCGCCCTGTGGGCGGCCGTCCAGCACTGGAATGCCTGGTTCGACGCGCTCATCTACACGCCCAAGAAGGAGCTGCGCGTCCTGCAGCTCCTGGTGCGCGACATGACCACGCTGCTGCGCACCGACATACTGGATCGGTTCACCAACGAGATGGGCGCGCAGAACGTCGAGATCCCGCGCATCCCGCCGGAGGCGGTCAAGGCGGCGACCATCATCATCACCATCGGCCCGATCATCGTGGTATACCCATTCATTCAGAAGTATTTCGTGCGCGGCGTCATGCTCGGATCCGTGAAGGGATGACCCCGCGCGCGCATGGGTTGGCCGGTTCGGCAGCCACGGCCGGAACGGACTATCGCTCTACGGCGGCAGGGAGGTTTGCTGGTCCGCGCGCGTGCGTAACGCTGACGTGAAACGACAAGCAGCAAGGAGAAACAGAACGACATGGCAAAGACAACGATAGCGACGGGACTGGCAGCGCTGCTGGCGCTGTCGGCGCTCGGCGCGTTCGCCAGCCCGCAGGATGAGACGGCGGGAGCGCCGATGGAGATCACCTGGTCCGGGCTGGACGGCGCCGATATATTCGACGACAACCTGATCGAGCAGCACATCGAAGAGAAGTTCAACGTCGACATCATCAACGTGACGTACGATCTGTACGCGCGCGATGCGATCGAGCTCACGATCGCCGCCGACGATCATGCCGATGCCTTCTACGGCTGGATCGACTCGATCGAGTGGTTCTTCAAGGGAGCGTTTCGCACGATCCCACGTGAGATGCTCGATGAGCATGCCCCGCGCTACGCGGCGTTCATGGACTCTCTGGGTCCGGGCGCCTGGGTGTACTCGCTCGCGCCGGGGTCGACCACGGAGTACATGGGGCTGCCGCGCGCCGAGCAGGGCAGCCAGGGCTGCGACCGCGCTCCGACCTGGCGGCTGGACTGGCTGGAGCAGCTCGGCATGGACCCACGGGATGGGATGGACGCAGAGACCGGCGCGCCGGCGGAGACGCTGGACGTGAGCGGCCCCACCTATGAGGACGGCCGGCTGATCTGGTGGCGCGGTCACTTCACGTACGACGACTTCGTGACCGCCCTGCGCGGCTTCCGCGACGGCGACTTCGACGGCAACGGCCGCGACGACACCGTGCCGTGGGGGACGATCGGCGACCGCGGCTGCTTCCAGGGCAAGTGCATCGTCTACTGGCGCGGCCTGGGGCTGATGTTCTTCATCCACGGCGTCAACGACGTTCCCAACTACGACGACAACGGTCAGGCGGTCCTGGAAGACACCTTTTCACGCAGCAAGATGGCGATTCAGGAGCTGCAGAGCTTCTTTCAGGAGAAGCTGATCGATCCCGATCTGCCCGCGGTGGGCCGCGAGCAGTGGGGCCAGCAGATCGAAGGCGGCCAGGTCGGGCTGTTCATCCGCGGCTACGGCGCAGGCGGCGGCGTGAACCTCTACGGCGGCGGCGGCAACGACATGGGCGACAACGTGCTGACCAACATCGAGGGGTCCAAGCTGGTCAACACCTACTACCCGCTGGCGCGCGACGGCACCACCAAGTGCCCGCACGACTCCAGCACGATGTCGCTGAACCCCAACGAGGCGTGGAGCGTCAAGCACGACGTGTCGGACGAGAAGCTGGCCAAGCTCCTGGAGATCTACGATTACGTCAACCACGACCCGGAGGGCATGGTCACCACCCGCTACGGGATTCAGGGCCGGCACATGGAATGGACGGGGCCCGAGCTGTACAACTGCGAAACCGGCTGGGCGACGCGCTTCCCCGCGGAGGAGCAGCCCGACGGCAACCTGTGGAACTTCTACCACGCCTACGGGCTGACGGCGGCCAACGCGGCCTGCGGGACGCCCAAGGTCGACGATCCGCTGTTCCTGAGGCAGCAGGAGATCAGCCAGGACCGCTGCTGTTCGGAGCACAGCAAGCGGCACGCGATCCCCAATGCGCGTGAGGACATCGCCAACACCACGCGCTTCAACGAGCTGTGGGCGCAGTTCGGCGGCGCGCTCACCACCCTCAAGCAGGAGTTCTGGTGGAAGGCGATCACCACCGACATCGACATCGACATCGAGTGGCCGAAGTATGTCGAAACCTGGATGAACGCCGGCGGCCGCGAGGTGCTGGCCGAGCTGCAGAAGGCGCCCACCTCGGCCGACATCCTGGCCGGCGTGGTCCGCGACCCCGACGGGAACGTCCTGCAGCTTCCGTGATCGGTCGTTGAGAGGTGCGCGGCTGGTTCAACCCGGCCGCGCACCGTTCTTGGCTCAGAGCGGCTGCCAGGTGAGGCTGTGCAGGCGTGCGCGCCCGTACAGCCGGATCCGCACGCGGATGCTTCGGCCGGCCAGCCGCCCACGCTCGGCTCCCTCCCCTCCGACCGGGGCGGCGACGGCGTCGGTGACCAGTCGGTCCGCCGGCATGACGCCGTCCAGCGGGCGGCCCGCCTGGTCCAGGAGGTCGATGCTGCACCAGCTCCGGCGCGGCTCCACCGAGGATACGTTCGCGAGCATCCGGCACGGTTGCTCGGGCAGCGCAAGCGGCACCGTGAGCGCGTGGCCCGGCGACTCGCCGTCCCGGGTCTCCAGGGCCGTGAACCGGTCGACCGGCAGCGTGGCGAGCCCGGTCTCCGTACGGCGCGACGCGCCGGCACGGATGCTCTGCCCGTCCGGCGCGTTCTGCGGCGGCCATGACGTCCAGGAGCGGTCCTGCCCCGCGTAGTACAGAAAGATCGTGCCGTCCTTGACGACGATCTTGTCGCTGATGACCAGAAACTGGTCGTCCCAGTCGCCGGGTCCGCCACGCGGGATGAGCTGCTGGTCGGCGCATATTCTGGTGAAGCGCTCGCCGTCGCGGGAGTGGGCGACGCGGATGTCGGCCGAGTACCGGCCGTAACGCCCCGTGCCGTCGGGGTGGTACCAGCCGCACTCGTACAGAAGCAGGTACTGCCCGCGGTACGGCACGTACGCCAGGAAATGGATCTCCTGCTCGTTGCCCCCGTTGGGATCGATGATCGGGTTGCGCGGGCTGGGCCGCCACGAGAGCTCCGTCGGGCCGAAGGCGAGGTGCTTGTTGCGCACGCGCGGCGGCGTTCCGGGTTTGGCCGACTCGGTCAGCTCCTGCCACACCAGCTTGTACCGCCGGCGCTCGTCCGGATCCTGGTCGTCCAGGACGAAGGCTACCGTGTCGTAGCGGCGGCCTTCCCAGATGTCTTCGGGTATCGCGACCGGACTGCCCCAGCGGATGCCGTCCGGAGAATAGGCGACGCCCATCGCGTCGGGGATGCCCTGCGGTTTCTTGAGAAACAGCTTGTAGCGTCGATTCGGATCAGCCTCCGCGTCGTCCTTGACTACGCTGCCGATGTTCTCGACGCAGATGTTGTTGGCGCCGCCGTCGCCATCGAATTCGAAGAGCCGGAGTGCGGGCTTCTCCCAGACGACGCCGTCGTGGCTGACCGCGTATCCGGTGCGCTGCGGCCGGGTCGCGGCGCGGCCTGAAGCGGTGGGGTACCCGGAGTACCACATCTTGAACAGTCGCTCGTCCGCGTCGTAGATGACGCTGCGCGACGCCCACGGCCCTGCCCTGCGCGAGTCCCACTCGCCCAGGTCCCCGCACGTGAGAACAGGATTGGCCCGATGCTTGGTCGCCGGCACCACCACGCGACGGACGTTGTACAGTTCCTCGATCTCGGCCAGATCGAAGAACAGCAGCGGCGTGCCGGGCCAGATCGCCTGCATCAGCGCACGCGCCGCTACACGTGGTTCAGGTAGCTGCGGTAGTAGGCGAGGCCGACCAACACGTTTCCGACCGTATTGAGCACCAGCTCGAAGCTCGGCTCACCGCCGGCAGCGGATGCCTCCGGCAGCCAGCTCCCGTCGGCCTGTTGCGTCTCTACGAGGTATCGGGCGCAGTTGCCTGCCGCGGCCCGGTACTCCTCGGCAGGGACGAGCTGCAGCAACTCGCAGAGCGCCCAGAGATACTTGTGGCACTCCACGCACAGATAGAGCGGGTCCCGGCGCAGAAACAGATCAGCGTAGCGGCGAGCGCAGGCGAGGTGGACGCGGTCGCCCGTGAGCCGGTGCAGCCGCACCAGCAACGCGATCGCCGGCCCGAAGCGGGCGGGCCGCTGCGCCGTACCGTGCAGGTCGACGTAGTGTCGGGAGGTGCGCTCGCGGTAGAACGGCGGCGCGCGCCCGTCGCGCCCGTCCCACTCGGCGGGAATCTGCCGGTTGGCATCGAACCCGTCGTCCGGGCTCGTCTGTCCGTCCCACAGCTCATCCAGGAACCTCGCGGCCAGACGCGCCGGCTCGATCCGCCCGGCCGCGAGCAGTCCCAGCCCGGCCATGCCGGCGGTCATCGCACCCTGCAAGCCGGCCTGCATCGAGCGGGCCGCAGCGGAGTCCCAGAATCCGCCCGTTCGGCCGTCCTGATAGGCGACCAGATCGTCGGCCAACGCCTGCTGCAGGTCGTAGCGCTCGCAGAGGGCCGCCCCCCACGCCAGCCAGCCGCGGTCGTAGGTGTTCACCGGGCGCTCCCGTTCGACTTCGCCTGCGAGCTTGAGCGTGCCGTCGGCCGCCAGCAGGTGATCGGCGATCCAGTCGAGCACGCGCGCCGCCAGCCCCGCGCGGCCGTTCAGCGCCAGCGCGGACGGAACCTTGAAGTAGAGGCCCGGAGCGGCGTTGCCGCCGATGCTGCCGTCGGCGCGGACCCGGTCGGTCACCCACGCGGCCCCGCGCTCCGCAGCGTCAGATGTGTCCGGATGCGCGTTCATCGCTGCCATCCTATCCTGAACACGAGAGACCGGCCGTGTACGATCCCCATCTCCATCTGCTCGTCGACGACGACGAGATCGATGCGCGCTGGCACGTGACGCGGATGATCGCCCGGCCGGAGGCGCGCACCGCCGATCCGGTGCTCCGGCCGGATCGGGCATGGGAAGGACGCGCCGCCGGATTGTCCGGAACCGTGCTCCGCGACGGGCCCAACGGCATCTACCGGCTGTGGTACCGGAGCTTCCACGACGGCAGGCCGGAATCCGACCGGAACTTCCTCAACTACGCGGAATCTTCCGACGGACTGGTCTGGGAAAAGCCGGCGCTGCGGCTGATCGAGTACGAAGGCGATCCGGACACGAACATCGTCTACCGCCCCGGCCAAGCCGGCCTGCGCGCGTTCGAGTCGAACGGAGTCATCATCGATGAGACCGGCGCCCCGCAGCGGCGCTACAAGCTGGTTGCCCATCACGGGTTCGAGGACAAGTCGAGCAACGGGCTATTCGGCCTGTTCAGCCCCGACGGGCTGCGCTGGACGGTGACCGATCGACCGCTGCTGCCGGGCGCGGGAGACCGTCACGGCGCGCTCAAGGATCCAGCCACCGGAGAATACGTCGTGTTCACCCGCAGCCCGCGCTACAAGGTCAGAGCTCATGGCCGTGACGATCCGGATGCCGCTCCCCTGCCTTACAAGCGGATCGTCGGCCGCACCACCAGCAGAGACTTCATCGACTGGTCGCCGTTTCGCACCGTGCTTCGCAACGACGATTTCGACGCCCCCGGCACGCAGTTCTATTCGATCAGCCCGTTCCGTTACGGGAACCGGCTGCTGGCGTTCGTCGACGTCTACGACACCGACGTGGAGCGGATGTGGGTCACGCTGGCATCCAGCCTGGACGGCATGCGCTGGAACCGCCCGCTGCGCGCCCAGCCCATCCTGGACCTGGGGCCGGAGGGGCGCTGGGACGACACCTGGGTGAACGTCACGAACAACCCGCCGGTCCCGGAAGGCGACCGGCTGCGCTTCTGGTACATGGGGCGCACCACCGCGCATGGCCTGCCGAATCGCGCCGGCGCGATAGGTTCGTTCCTGCTGCCCCGCGATCGATTCGCAGGGCTGACCGCTGGTCGCCGGACCGGCACGATCGTCACGGCGCCGGTGCAGGTTGGCGGCTCGAAGCTGTACGTCAACGCCAATCTGCGCAACGGACGGATGCGCGTCGCCGTCGCCGATGCCTTGGCGACACCGATTGCCGGGCTCGGCATGAGCCGCTGCTCGCCGCTCGCGGGCGACAACATCGACCACGAGGTGCGCTGGGACGGGAGCGCGGGTCTCGGTACGCTCCGCGGCCGCATGGTGCGGCTGCACGTGGAGATCACCTACGGCACCCTTTTCGCCTTCCGGTTCGGCGACGCGCGCCGCTGCTGACCGCCGGGCCGGGACACCACCGGCGGAAGGACGTCGCTCAAGCCCCCGCAAAGCCGGCGGCGCGCCGTCGCAGTCGTTCTCGCGTTCGGCCTCGGCGGATCCTTACGCCGCGTGAGTCGGCACGGCGTGGTCGAGCACGTAGGCCATCAACGAAGGAATGCCGGCCTCATAGCGAACCGGCGGCACCTGTCCGGGCGGGTGCCAGACGAAGCCCAGGCGGTGCAGGGCGGCCAGGGCTGCCTGCGCCTGCCCTGGGTCCGCGTTCGGAGCGAGGCCTTCGGCGACGGCCGACTTCAACTCCCCGTAGGTAAGCGTCGGCATGGATTGAAACCGGGCGGCCACGCGCTCGGCGACGGCCAGCCACCCCGATTGATCCAACTCGAGATACCGATCCTCGTAGTAGTCCGTGACCCGGCCGGCCACGTCCGGCCGCGCCGCGTCCGCGTGGGCGGATGTCAGCCGGATCGAGCCGGTTGCGAGGCGCTGGTCCCACAGCGCTTCGCCCCAGAGTTGGATGAAGTACGGGTAGCGCTGGCTGTCCTCCACGACCGCGGCAAGAGCGGCCGTGTCGATGTCCACGCCGTGGGCCGCCAGCGGCTCGGTCAGGGCGGCACGGGCGGCCGCGTCGCTCAGCAGGCCGATGCCAACGCGCCCCTCGCCCAGGCGGCTCCAGAAGGACGCCTTCATGGCGCCGAGATGCACCGCCAAGCCCGGCGTGCCGGCCAGCACCAACAGAAACGGCGCCTCGTCGCGAACTTGCTGACTGGTGTTGAGCAGCGTTCTGCCTACCTCGATATCCAGCGTGTGCGCCTCGTCGAGCAGCACCGCAAGCGGCTTCCTGCGGCACCGGGCGGTCAATCTGGTTCCCAGGTTCCTCACGGCCCCGGACGGCGGCGCCCATTCGACCGAGCCGACGGCCGCCACGCCCACCTTCCGGGGCAGCAGCTTCGCCATCCCGGACGGCGGCGCAAGAACGTCGATCAGCGCTTCCCGGGTAGGGATGTCGCTCGGGGTGAGGGCGACCACGTCCACTGCCGTCGCGTGGCCTCGGCAGGCGCGCTTGAACCAGTTGAGCAGCACGGTCTTGCCGTTGCCGCGCGGCCCCATCAGGGCGACGTCGTGCGGTGGGGACGCGCCGCCGAGCAGATCCGCCAGGCACTGCTTCAACACCGCCTGCTCCCTCTCGCGCCCGGTGAGGGCCGGCGGGGCGGCGCCCGTGCCGGGAGTGAATACGCGTCGCGCCGGCGCCTTCATTGCGTCCAGTGTAGACCCGCGCACCAGCGCTGCCAAAACCGCGACTCACTGAAACTCGGTAAGGACCGATTTGCATGAGCACGTCACGAAGCACGCGAGCGTCCCAGGTGTCGGGAGCACCTGCCTGCCTGAGATCCCACCTCGGTTAGAGCAGAAACGCGTACAGGCGAGCGCGCTCGACCGTGAAGCGTACGCGGACGGTCTGACCGACCAGCCCGCTCAGGTCAGCGACCTCCGCGTCGGCGTCGTCGCCCCGGAACGTGCCCGGGCCGCGGACGACATTGGCATCGCCGTCCACCACCTCCCATACGATCGAGCCGTCAGGCTCCGTCTCCGCGTTGAGGTGCAGGCGAGTCTGTTGGACCCGGACCGGTGCCGTCACGAGCCGTCCGCGGACGTCGGCAGGTTCCGCGAACGCCATCCGGTACGGGCGCATCCGTGCCAGCCCCGGAAGGTACGCGGTCGCCTTCCCGTCGGCGAAGTGTCCTTCCCAGGTCGAGAAATAGGGTGCGCGTCGCTGGTTCCACACCTTCTCCCGCGCGTCTTCGAGCGTCGGGTGTCGGGCCATGATCCCGTAGCCGTTATGGCGCGTGTTGATGCCGGTGTAGTAGTACCACCACCAGCCGTCGAACTCCCAATAACGGTAGCGCTCGCGCACCATGCCGGCGTCGAAGCTGCCGCCTTCGCCGAGCGGCACCAGGCTGCGGCGCCGCTCCCGGAAGCGGTGGAAGTTGATGAAGTCGCGTGTCCAGATCAGCTCCGGCGCCTGCGTCTGCGGTACGCCCCAGTGCATCAGCGTGCTGCCCAGGTAGAGATTGCGCCGGCGGAAGCTGTGGTTGATCTTCGCGTTGGTCATGTCGATGACCGGGCGTCCGTCCAGGTCCCCGTGCGTGCCGAACTCCTGCAGGAAGCCCATGGAGTAGAACTCGGTGCCGATCGGGTCCCAGGCGTCCGGCCCGATCACGAACCGGCGATGGTAGGTGAGACCGTCATCGGTCCACATCACCGCCAGGCAGCGCAGCGACATCGGCTGGTTGTCCCAGTCCGCGTCGTGCGGCGGGTAGGACGGTGAGGCCGGCCTGAAGTAGAACAGGAGCCGGCGAATGCTGCCGTCGACCAGCTCGACGCTTGCGCGGATGCTCTCCGTGGTGTGCCTGAGGTCCATGCCCTGACCGCTGTAGAGGAGCGGTTCCCGGGAGAGGACCAGGTACTCGTCCCCACGACGCCAGAACGGCCAGTCTTCACCCGGCTGGGGATCGAAGCCCAAGCGGCGAGCCGCGTCCATGCCCGGCGCCTCGAACGGAAAGGGACCCCTGCGGCCGGCGACGAAGACGCCGTTCAGATCGACGGCGCCGTCGCGCCCGGCGTCGTAGAAGCGAAAGGTCGCCTGCGCCAGATCGGCAGCCAGGCGCCCTTCCGCGGTGGTCGGATCGCCGGTCTCGTCGCGCAGGATGTTGTTGTCGGTGCTGCCGGCGTAGTCCACGAGGCCGAGGCGCGGCTTCTCCCACTCCACGCCGTCCGCGCTGACCGCACGCATCCTCAGGCCGGCCCGCTCGGCGCCGGTGGGCGCGTCCTCATACGTTTCCAGCGCGTTGCGGTAGACGCACTCGTAGCGGTCGCGCTCGGCGTTCCGCTCGATCGATTCGACGTACAGGCCACGGTTCTCATGCGGCTCCGTGCTGGCGATCATCGGGCCGGGAGCGTTGTCGATCGCCGCCGGCAGGAAGCGCATGCCCTCCACCACCTCGAAGCAGTAGTCGTCGACCAGCACCTCCGGCACGCCGCCGAGCTCCAGCGTCTGCGGCCGCGGGCGCTCGGTCGGCCGCTGCACCCAGAACTTGCGCACGCACCAGGCGCCGATCGCACCTTCGGCTTCCAGCATGCGGATGCGCACCCAGTATTCGCCGTCGTCCCATCCTTCGATGGAGAAGCGGTGCTCCAGCGGTCGGTCATCGAGCGTGAAGCGCCACGGGCCGGCCAGCGCCACCGTTCCCTCCGGGTCGGTGACGTCGACCGCCACGTGCGCGCCGGAAACGCGGTGGCGACGGATCGAGAGCAGGATCGCCGCCTCCCGTTCGTCGATGTAGAGGGACTGGCGCGGCGCGCAGCTCAGGCACTGCGTGGAGGCGTCGATCGCCATGACGTTCTTGTGATTGCGCGGGAAGTAGTCGTGCGGGTCGACGATGAGCGTCTCTTCGGCGATCGCGGCTTCGCCGTCGGTCAGGACGAGCCGGAACCGGTACTCGCCCATGATCCACAGCTTCGGCCGCGCCACGCCGGCCGGCGGGTCGTAGCGGCCGTCGTCGATCATCGGGTAGCGGAAGGTCGCGCGCACCGTGCTCTCGCGGGCGTGGACCGCGATCGCCTGCACGCGCTGGCGGTAGCCGCACGGCTGGGTGGCGTGCAGCGTGGCCCGCAGCCGGGACGCCGCCCGGGCGGCATCACTGCCCGCCTCCAGGGTGAATGTCACGAGTGTCCGCGAATCGTGGGTGAGCGTCATGCCGTCGGTCCGTCCAGGCCGAGCTCGCGCAGCCGCTCCGGGCCGCCCAGGTGGAACCCGCGTGTGATGAGCTCACGCTGCAGCGCCTTCACCTCCAGCGCCCGTGGGGGCACGCCGGCGCGCACCGCCATCGCCGCCGCCAGGCCGCACACCTCGCCGAGCTGCAGCAACGCCGGGCGCGCGCGCACGCTGCCGGGGTCGTGGCCGCGGCGCAGGTAGCCGGAGGCGCGGCCGGTCGCCATCAGCCCGTCCAGCCCGCGTGGGATCAGCGTCCGGTACGGGGTGTCGAATCCCTCCGGCGCCCCACCCCGCTCCTGCTGGCCGGAGTGGGTGTTGACGAACACCACGTCGTCGAAGCGGCGGCCCTCGTACACGTCGTACGGGGTGACCGTGTACTCGGCGTCGATGTGAGGCCCGCCGCGCGAGCCGAAGTACGGCGCGGTGATCAACAGGTACGCCTGCTCGAAACCGGGCACGTGCGCGCGGTAGAACTGTACTGTTTCGAACACATGCTGCCTTATCTCCGTTTCCAGCCGGGCGTGCTGCCACATGTCGTCGCGGCGGATAGCGCCGGCCAGGTTGATGCGGCTGCCGGCCAGCTCGCCGTCGAATGGGCCCTTCCAGATGTTCGGGGTGGTCAGGTGAACGTGCTCGTCCACGGTCTTGCACAGGCGGAAGGAGCCGTCCTGCCACGCGCGGCGGAACAGCGGCACCATCGGCGCCTCGAACTCCTGCGTCTTGATCGGGAACTGTCGCACTTCACGGAGCCACTGTTCGTCCTCCTCCGACAGGGTCGCCTCTCCCTCGGCGAAGGCGCGAAACCGCGCGAAGTCGACCCCGCCGACCACGAAGTAGATCGCCGTGTCGTTCCACGGAACGTAGGTGGAGTCGAGCCGGTTCTTGCGGATCATCGGCCAGTTCGGATCGGGCGCCTGGTCGGTCACCACCGGCACCCCGGCGCGGCGGCACACGTCCGCATCGGCCGAGGCATCGATGACCACCCGTGCCCGCACTGCCACGCGGCCGCCCTTGCCTTCCACGAACAGGCCGGTGACCGCACCGTCCTCCACGATCGGATCGGCCGCCCATACCGGCAGCAGCAGGTCGACGCCGGCCTCCCTGGCCCACTTCGTGCCCAGGTACGGGATGATGTTGGTCTCGTCGGCATAGCGGTGCGCGGTCGGCAGCTTCAGCCGCTCCAGGGACTGCACCAGCTCGCGCGGGATGCCGGCGATGCCGCCGGGCAGCGTGACCGCCGCCTCCCCGGCGACGCTGCCGCCGACGATCATGGCCGGACCCAGGTTGCCGCCCACCATGCCGAAGCGGTCCAGCACCACCGTCGACGCCCCGGCGCGCCCGGCGGCGATGGCAGCGATCAGGCCCGAGAGGCCGGCGCCCACCACGGCGACGTCGTAGGAGCCGGCGACCGGCACCCGTTTGGCCGCTTCCACCACCGAAGGGGCAGCGGTCCGCGTCGACTCCTTGGACGGTGACGGATGTAACCTCTTTGACATGGTTTCTCCCCGCGGATAGCCTAACGCGCTTGCGGTGAGCACCACCACGGACCTCCAGATGGCAGCCATGGCAGGCCGCCGGCGCGGCCTGCTTTTCCACCTGAGGCGCGAGCCCGCGCTGTACCTGATGCTGGTCCCGGCGCTAGTGTATCTGGCGCTGTTCAAGTACCTGCCGATATACGGCGTCACCGTGGCGTTCCAGGAGTTCCGCATGGCGCGCGGCTACTTCGGCAGCCGCTGGGTCGGCTTCGATCATTTCGCCCGATTCCTGACCGACCCGTACGCGCCGCGCATCATCCGCAACACCGTCATCCTCAGCTTCCTGCTGCTGATGACCTTTCCGGCGCCGATCGCGCTGGCCCTGCTGCTCAACGAGGTCGGCAGCGTCGGCTACAAACGCACCATCCAGACCATCTCCTACCTTCCCCACTTCATCTCCGTGGTCGTGGTGGTCGGCCTGCTGAAGATCTACTTCGCCTCCGACGGGCTGGTGAACGACGTGATCGGCCGCATCGGGATCGAACCGCAGCGCTTCTTCATAGACCCGCAGTGGTTCCGCCCGATGTATGTTCTGTCCGACATCTGGCAGTCGATCGGCTGGGGGTCGATCATCTACCTGGCCGCGCTCAACAACGTCAACCCGGAGCTGTACGAAGCGGCCTACGTGGACGGCGCCAACCGCTGGCGGCGCATCTGGCACGTGACGCTGCCGGCGATCAGCCCGGTGATCGTCATCCTGCTCATCTTCAGGATCGGCAACCTCATGGACGTCGGCTTCGAGAAGGTGTTCCTGATGTACACGGAGACCACGTACGAGGTGGCCGACGTGATCAAGACGTACACCTATCGAAGAGGGATCATGGAGCAGCAGTTCAGCTACGCCACGGCGGTCGGTCTGTTCGAGTCGGTGATCAACTTCTTCCTCATCATCGGCGCGAACTACCTGTCCCGGCGCGTGACCGGGAACAGCCTGTGGTAGCGCCACGAATGGTGCGATGATCCGCGCCGAGTCGCCCGCGCTGTACCGCTACGACCACTCGGGCGGCGCGCTGGTGTTCCGGGTGGCCAACGCCGTGCTCCTGGGCGGCTTGGCGCTGGCGATGATGTATCCATTCGTATACGTCGTGTCGGTATCGATCAGCGACCTGTCGGCCGTCGCGACCCGCGAGGTGCGGCTGCTGCCGATCGGTTTCGATCTGAACGCCTACCAGCGCATCTTCCGCAGCGACCTCCTCCTCGGCTCCTACTGGAACACCATCTACTACACGACCGTGGGCGTCGCCGTGTCGCTGGCCATGCTGGCGCTGACCGCCTATCCGCTGTCGATCCGCACCTTCTACGGCCGCCGCGTGATCACGTTGCTGTTCGTGATCACCATGTTCTTCTCCGGCGGCTTCATCCCGCTGTTCCTGATCGTGCGCGGCCTGGGTTTCATGGACACGGTGTGGGCGCTGGCGGTCCCAGGGGCGATCGCGGTGTTCCACCTGATCATCGCGCGCACCCAGTTCGAGCAGATCCCGGACTCGCTGCGCGAGTCGGCGAAGATGGACGGCGCCGGCCACTTCCGCATCCTCGCCGTGCTGTACCTGCCGCTGTCGGTGCCGATGTTCGCGACGCTGTTCCTGTTCATCTCCGTCGGTCACTGGAACAGCTTCTTCGCGCCATTGATGTACATGCGCGAGTTGACCCGGCAGCCGCTGCAGGTGATCCTGCGCGAGATCCTGGTGCGCAATCAGCTCACCGGCATCTTCGGCGAGTTTCAGAGCTTCGAGTGGCGCCAGCAGGAGTACGTGCCGGGACTGCAGCAGGCGCTGCGCGCCGGCGCCATCATCGTCAGCACCGGGCCGATCCTGCTGGTATATCCGTTCATTCAACGGTACTTTGTCAAGGGTGCGCTGCTCGGCTCCCTCAAGGAGTAGGCTTCAGCGCATGCAACCCCGGGTTCCGGGGATTGATCAACGAAAGGAGAGAAGGATGAAAAGACTCCTCACTACGCTCTTGACCGCTGCGACGCTGCTCGCGGTCGGCGCCACCGCGTGGGCGGCAGGGACCGAGGACCAGGCGGCCGCACCGGCGGCCGACGAGATGGTTACCGTCACGCTGCTGCAGCGCCAGGACCCGCTTGGGGTCGGGGACTTCCGCACGCGCGGCCTGTACCAGGTGATCCTGGACCGGTTCGCGCTCGACGTCGAAGCCCGGCTGATGGCCAACCAGCCGTTCCGCGAGCAGTTCAAGCTGATCATCGCGGCGGGCGACATGCCGGACATGCTCGCCGGCGTCAGCGGCACGACCATCGACGAGCTCAACCAGTGGGGGACCGACGGGCTGCTGTACCCCGTCGATACGCTCATGCACGTCGCGCCGGAGCTGCAGCGATTCTATGCGCAGTACCCGGACGCCGCGGATTACAACAGGGCGCCGGACGCGCACACGTACAACATCCCGGGCGGCTACGACACGCCGATCTTCTACCACGGCACGGCCGTGCGGAAGGATCTGCTGGACAGCGTCGGCTTCGATCTGGACGGGGTCAAGGACTTCGACGACTACCTCGACATGTACCGCGCGCTGATGGGCGCCAACGACGGCAAGCCGGTGATGAGCACGCGGTCGGGCGTTGGTGGTCTGATGGCGCTGCCGATGAAGGCGGTCGGCCTGGACGGCCCGTCGACGATCTCCTTCGACGACGAAGCCGACCGGTTCTTCTTCCCGTACACCTCGGATGCCGCCCGGTTCGCGGTTGGCTGGGTTCGCCAGCTCTACGAGGAAGGCATCCTGCACGCGGACGCGCTGATCCACGGCGAGGACGACTGGGAGCCGGACATGGGCGAGCTGGTCTACCCCGCCCTGTTCCACGATTGCGTGTTCTGCTTCACCTACAACAACGAAGAGCGCTACAAGCGCGAGCATCCCGAGTCCCCCTCGAACTTCGTCGCGGTGAAACCGCCGGAGTATCAGGGCGAGCTGCAGCCGTGGCGCAACCGCCGCGTCGGCACCGGCATCGAGATCATCCTCAACGCCGATCTGCCCGCGTGGAAGGCGGAGCGCATCATGGGCATGCTGGACTGGTTCCGCGGCGAAGAAGGCCATGCGGTTTCGCTGTTCGGCATCGAAGGCGAGGACTGGGTGCTGCTCGACGGCCTGCCGCGGCAGCTCTATGCGCGGCCCGGCAACGAGTACGTCTTTCCCGAGGAGTGGCAGTCCAGGGTCAAGAGCGCCGAGGAGTTCGAGGCGTGGAACGACAACTGGGGGTACATCAAGTTCGCGGGCGATGTCGCGCAGAAGGCGTGGCAGCTCGGCAGCCAGCACCTGAAGAACGCGGATTCCAACAAGTTCCTGAACGACTACGTTCCCAAGTACTCCCAGGTGTACGCCGCGACGCCGGCCCCGCGGATCACCTTCAACGAGGAGGAAGCGGAGGAGATCCCTTCGCTCCGCAACGCCCTCAACACCGCCGCATACGAGTGGGTGGCCAAGGCGATCGTCGGCCAGGTCGAGATGGCCGAATGGGACGACTTCCAGGGCCAGCTCCGCGCGCTGGGCCTGGAGCGCTACGAGCAGATCTACAACGACGCGTACGCGCGCACGAAGTAGCACGCTTTTCGCCGGAGCCGGCGAAACAGCCGGCAGACAGGGCGGCCCGCCGAGGGCCGCCCTTTTCGTCGCCGCACGGGACGATGGCCAGGGAGGCACACGATGAGCGACGCACAGAGGAAGTACCTGTTCACCGACTTCCGCCACATCCGCTGCGGGGACGTGGTGTGGCGCGATCCGGAGGGAGAAGCGCTCGGCCGGCCGCCGGCGCCGCCGTTCCGGAGGCTCACGCCCGAGGCGCGCTTCCTGCCGTGGGGCGTGCGCTTGCAGGCGCAACCGGCCGAGCAGCTCGGCCCGGACGACGGCCTGACCAACTTCGAGGGCACCGTGGTCCAGGAGGGAGGCGGGTACCGCTCATGGAAGCTCGCCATCCCGGAGGGTCCGGAGACGCTCGGCGGAGTCAGCGTGATCTGCCGCGAGTCCGACGACGGCTTCGCCTGGCGGACGGCAGCCGAGTGCCCGATCGACACCGGCGGACAGTTCAAGCCGATGGGGTCGGGCTTCTTCCGCGACGACCATGGACCGCCCGCGGAGCGCTACAAGGCGGTCTGGACGGCGCGCGCTCCGCGCGAGCAGTGGGACTCCATCTACCGCGAGTACTGCACCGTGCATCCGCGCTACCGCGACTGGCGCATCCACCCGGCCCGCAAGGTGATGTGCGTGTACGGGGCCGTGTCGCCGGACGGCCTGCGCTGGGAGGCGCTCCCCGACCCGCTCATGATCCACATGAGCGACACCGACAGCGCCATCTACTTCGACGAGCGCCTGGGCCGGTACGTGTTCTACACCCGCTGGTACAACGACGAGCGCCGCTCGGTCGGGCGCACGGAGTCCGACGACTTCCGCCACTGGGACCCGGTCATGCCGTGCCTGGAGGTGCCGCTCGACAACCCGACGGTGGACATCTACACCAACGGCCGCACCAGCTATCCGCATCTCGCCGACTACCACCTGATGTTCCCGATGTTCTACGAACGCTGGACGCAGGAATCGGACATCCGCCTGTACTCCAGCACCGACGGCATCATCTGGAAGGAGGTGCCGGGCGGACCGGTGATCCGTCACGGGCAGGCCGGCTCCTGGGACGGGTACTTTCTGTACTCCTCGCGCAACCTGGTCGAGCTGCCGCAGGACCGCATCGGCGTCCCCTACGCCGGCACCCGCTATCCGCACAAGTACCCGCGCTGGCCGGAAGTGGTGGACGACATCAAGAGCGGCTGGGCGGTGTGGCCGCGCGACCGGCTGGCCGCGCTCGTCGCGGACCGGCAGGGCGAGATCTACACCTTCTCCATGCCCGCGGCAGGTCGCGAGCTACGTCTGAACGTCCGCACGCGCGAAGCGGGCGAAGTCCGAGTCGGAGTGCTGCGCGCCGAGGGAATGGTCGCCGACGGCACGGACCGGCTTCCAGACCGCGAGGCCATTCCCGTCGAGGGCCGCGGTGCCGAAGACTGCGTGCGCATCTCGGGCGATCACACCGCGGCCGTGGTCCGCTGGCGCACCGGCACCGACATCGGCGTTCAACCCGGCCAGTCCGTGATGCTGCACATCACGATGCGCGCGGCCGAGCTGTTCGCCTTCGAGTGGGCCTGACCCCTGACGCGAAGGACGCCGTTGGAGACGGTGCCGAGTCCGATGTAGGTTGTGCATGTCGAGATGAAGGCAGCGCGGCAACGACTGTTCACTCCCGGCGACGGCGCCACGCCGCCGGCGCTCACCGGACGCGAGCGGGAGGAGGCGGTTTTGACACGGTGCCTGGCGGACCTGCTCGGAGGCACCTCCCCTCCGCACAACGTCGTCCTGACCGGGCCGCGCGGCAACGGCAAGACCGTTCTGCTCAACTGGTTCGAGGGCGTCTGTCGCCACCACAAGACGGACGTGGACGTGGTCAATCTCACCCCGGACGACATCCCGAGCCGTGACGCCTTGATCGACGTCCTCTCGCCGCCGCCCGCGCTGGCGAAGCTGCTGCCGCGGAAACTGGGCGTCGCGGCGGTCGGCTCGGTCGAATGGGCACCGTCGTCCGGGGCCGTGAGGAACCTGCGGGAGAAACTGACCGCCCGGTGCCGCAAGAAACCGTTTGCGGTTCTGCTCGACGAAGCGCACACACTGGATCCCGGCGTCGGCAGAGTGCTGCTCAACGCCAGTCAACAGGTGCGCGCCGACGCGCCGTTCCTGCTGGTGCTGGCCGGGACGCCGGGCTTGGCGGCGCATCTCGGCGCCATGAACGTGTCCTTCTGGAGCCGCTTGGGCGAGGGGCGCCTGGGCATCGGCCTGCTGAGCGTCGCGGCCGCCCGCGCCGCCCTGGTCGAACCGCTGGCGGCCCACTGCGAGGGCATCGACGCCGACGCCGTTGCCGCGGTGGTCGAAGACAGCCAGCGCTATCCGTACTTTGTTCAACTCTGGGGCGACGCCCTGTGGCAGCAGCGCCTGGCCACCGGCGCGACCCGGCTGACCGCCGCTCATGTGGACGCGGCGCGGCCCGACGTGGCCGCCAGGGTCACGGACTACTACCAGGAGCGCTATCGGGAACTGGAGACCCGTGGCCTGCTGCCGGCGGCCGTGGCGACGGCGCCGCTGTTCCAGGCCGGCGCGGACGCCACCGCTTCCGATCACGCCATCGACGCGGCCCTCGCCGCGACCGGGACCGACGCCGCGGCCCGGCTGGCCGCCCGCGAGGCATTGCACCGGCTCGGCTACCTCTGGAGCCCGCCGGGCCAACTGCCGCCGGTCGCCTGGGTCGCCGGCATCCCGTCGCTGATGACCCACGTGCGCCACCACGCCCCGCCGCTCGGTGATCCGGCGCCGGGCGAGGACGATGCGGGCGGCTGAGCGCGCTCGTCACTCCCCTTCGATCGCAGGTGGCGTCACGCCGAGCGCGCGAGCGATGATCGCGGTGCGCTCCCAGGTGGACCGTTCGATTTCGACTGCCCGGCTGCGCTCCGCCTCGGCGCGTGCCTCGGGCTCGCCTGGATAGAGGATCTCGTCGTGGCCGGCCATCAGCCGTGACGACTTCACGTGCGGGATGAGCGCACCGAGCTCGTCGCGGTAGAAATCCTCGCCACAGAACGCGGCTGGGTCCAGGAACAGGGCGAGGAACCCGTTCGCGACCCGCTCCACCCCCATGGTGCTGCATCCGGCGCCGGTCAGAGCACCGGCCAGCACCTCGCAGAACATCGCCAGGCTGTAGCCCTTGTGCCCGCCGAAGGGCAGCAACGCGCCCGGCGTCCCTGTTTCTTGCGAACGGGCGGCGTACGCGCGCGGGTCGGTGGAAGGCTGCCCGGCGCCGTCGACCAGGTGTCCGGGTCCCAACGGCTCGTCGCGCTCGACGGCGACCTGCACCTTGCCGGCCGCGATCGACGAGGTGGCGATGTCCATCATCATCGGCGGGCCGTCCGGCAGCGGCGCACCGGCGGCCAGCGGATTGGCCGACAGACGGCGCTCGCGGCCGCCGTGCGGAGCGGTAACCAGCCCGCCGCCGTGCGTGTTGGTGAACGAGAAGCAGACCAGCCCCGCGGCGGCGGCCTGCTCCATGAACTCGCCCATGCGCCCGAGGTGCGCGGAGCGCTTGATCGTGAGCACGCAGTGCCCGCCGCGCGCCTTCTCGATCGCCCAGTCCGTGGCGACACGGCCGACGTACTGGCCGAACCCGAAGTGGCCGTCCACCTGCACCACGTGCGGTTGGTCGACCACCCGCTCCGGCTCCGCCACCGGGTTGATCCATCCCTGGTCGATCCAGTCGCAGTACGGGGCGACCCGGATGAAACCGTGCGAGTCGTGGCCGCGCTGGTTGGAGAGCACCAGCGACTCGGCCACGACCGCGGCGATACGCACAGGCGTGCCCTTGGCGCGCAGAAGATCGGTGAGATACATGCGCAGCGCGGGGACCGCGACTGAAATCATGGCAGCTATCCCTCGACGACCGCTTCGGTCGCGGTGGTCAGCTTCTCGGCGCCGTCCTCCGCGACGACGTACGTGTTTTCGATTCCGATCACTCCATACTCCGGGTCGGTGTATTTCGGCTCCAGGGCGATGACGTTGCCCGCCTCCAGCGGCCGGTCCGAGCGCGGCCCGATCACCGGCAACTCGTTGACCTCCAGCCCCACGCCGTGCCCGACGAAGTTTACCTGATAGCCGGGCGGCCCCATGAAGCCTTCGCCCAACCCCGCTGCCGCGGCTTCCTCCACCGCCGACCGGTAGATCTCGGAAGGCCGAACCCCGGGTATGAGCCGGCTCTCCATGCCGCGCAGCAGATCGCCGATGCGCGCCAGTATGGATGCCGCCCGATCCGGGAAGACGCCGCGCACCGCCATGCGCGAGCAGTCCACGTGGTAGCCGGTGGTGCTCATCAGAAAGTCCAGGATGATCGGCACGTCGGGCCGGATCGGAGCGCGCGTGCCGCCGTGCGACACCCACGCGTGCGGGCCGGTGCCGCCGATCGGGAACATCGAATTGCTCGGCACCGCACCGTCCGGGCCGCTCACCGCTATGCCGATGCCGGTCTCCACGTCCGGGCCGCGCAGCCGCACCAGGCCGCAGTGGCCGAGCGCCCGCGCCTCGGCCTCCAGCCGCAGCTCCAGGTCGTAGGGCGAGACGTCCTCCGCCAGCAGCCGGCGCAGCGGATCGGCGAACAGGAGCGGATGGATGCGGGCGGCGTCGCGGAACTGGTCGAGCTCCCACTCGCTCTTGCACGAGCGCACCGCCAGGAGTTGCGGCGAGCAGTCGACGATCTCGGCGTCGTCACCGAACGCGCCCCGGTACGTGTGCCAGAGGCCGACCGGCAGCACGTCCAGCTCCATGCCGATCCGCCACGGAGGCTCCCCGCAGAGGTCGCGGACATGCCCTGGAAGCTCCCGGAAACTGCGCAGCGGCACGATGTCCCGCATCGGGGAATCCGCCTCTGCGGTCTCCCGTACCTTTCGCACCAGCAGCCGCGGCGAGCCTTCGGCCGGCAGCGCCAGATGACACTGCTGGACGGTGCCGCTCAGGTAGAACAGATCCGCTTTCTGCACGACCAGCAGCAGATCGACCGGCGAGTCCTCGCGGGCAAGCTCGTCCTGGACCGCGCGTACGCGGCGATCGATCTCCGCCGCGGGAACGCTCGGCATCGCTAGGACCGCGCCTGGTCCCAGTCGTACGCGCGCATGTACACGCCATCGATCTTGACCATCTGGTCAATGGTGACAGTCATGATGAGGATGGTAGTGTGATGCGTCCGAGCGCGCAACGTCACAGGAGCACTCACGAATGCCAGCCATCAAGATCATGTGCCTCGGCGGCGGTAGCCTCTACTTCCGCAACGTCCTCGGAAACCTGGCTCTGGAAGGGGAGTTGGCAGAGTCGGATGTCGTGCTCTACGACATCGACCCCGAGAAAGCGGAGCGCATGGCGGACCTCGGACGGCGGTTGAACGAAGCCGCCGGTGCGCGCCTGAACATAAGCTCGACGGCCGACCCCGATGAAGCGGTCGACGGGGCGGACTACGCGCTTTCGTCCATAGGGGGCAGCGGTGCCGAGATGGTTCGTGGGGTGCATGGTTCGTATTACCACAGCGCCGACATGCACATCTGCGCCAAGTTCGGAATCCATCTGGCGATAGGCGACACCGCCGGTCCCGCCGGTATGATGATGGCCCTGCGTTCCATCCCCGCCCACATCGATATCTGCAGACGCATGGAGAACCGCTGTCCAGCCGTGGTTTTTCTCAATCACTCCAATCCGATGGCGACCATCATGCGGGCGCTGCACAAGTATACCGGCATCACGTCGTACGGGCTGTGCCACGGCGTGCAGGGTGGCATCGGCGCGGCCGCGGATCTGCTGGAGCTGCCCGCCGCAGAGCTCGAGTGCACCTGGATCGGCACCAATCACTACCACTGGTTTACCCGCGTCGACCATCGCGGCACGGACGTGCTTCCCGAGCTGATGAAGCGCACGCGTGAAGCAGAGCCTCCCATCGACCATGCAATGTCGGCGGCCCTTTCGCGGACATACGGACATCGCATCGTCTACCCTGACGATGGCCACACGCTCGAGTTCTATCCGTTCGCGACACACGCCTGCAGCCAGGACGACCTGCCTTACAACATGGCCGACTCGGCGCGACGCCACGGTTTCAGCGCATCCCACCCCATGCCTGCCAAACAACCACCGACCGAGGAGTTGCGGCAGTCGTTCCTGGCGGACTATCAGAAACTCCTCGACGAAACAGAGCTGCCGGAGCGGAAAGAAGACTCGCGCAGCGGCGAAGGGCCCGTGCAGATCATCGCCGCCATGGCCACGGGCAAGCGAATGATCTGCATCGTCAACATGGCGAACAGAGGTGCGATTGCGAACTTGCCCGCCACTGCCGAAGTCGAGGTCGAAGCGGTGACCGAGACCGGGGGCGCTCGAGCCCTCATCATGGGAGAGGCGCCGTTGGTGCTGAAGGGGATTCTCGAGAAGCGATTCGTATGGCAGGAGTTGGTCGCCGACGCTGCGGTCACCGGCGACCGCAGCAGGGCCATGCAGGCCCTGCTTGTCGACGAGATGGCGGTCGAGCCCAGGAAGGCCGAGGCCATGCTCGACGAGTTGCTGGCAGCGTCGCGGGACCTGCTGCCTCGGTTCTTTCCCTGAGCGAGCGGGGTCGGCGCTCGATCTACCCTTTCAGAGCCCCGATCATGATGCCCCGCATGAAGTGCCTCTGGATGAAGGGATAGATCATGATGATCGGCCCTGTGGCGACCAGGATCATGGCCGCCTTGGCCGCCTCCGTCGGTATCTTCATCTCGATCTGCTGTTGCAGGGTGAACTTCTCCAGCTCCTGCAACGTCAGCATCCGATCCAGCAGCCGCCGCAGGAGGAGCTGCAGCACGGTCTTGCGGGCGTCCTGGATGTAGATCATCGCGTCGAACCAGGCGTTCCAGTGCTGGACGGCGGACCACAGAAAGATCGTCGCGATTGCCGGCCGGGCAAGCGGAGCGATGATCCGGACCAGAACGGTCCTGACGCTCGCTCCGTCCATGAAGGCCGCTTCCTCCATCTCCACGTTGATGGCCATCAGAAAGTTCCTCATGATGATGACCCAGAACACGTCCAGAGCGACCGGAAGGACCAGCGCCCACCGCGAGTCGATCAACCCCAAGCTTCTTACAAGGAGATAACTAGGAATCAGTCCGCCCGCGAAGAACATCGTGAAGACGAATGTCATCGTGATGATGTTTCTTCCCGGAAGGTCCCGCTTCGCCAGAGGATAGGCGGCCAGCAACGTTACGACGATTGCGGTGGTCGTGCCCATGGCCACCCGTATGATGCTGTTGATGTACGCTCTGCCCACCCGGTTGCTGTTGAAGACATACCGATACGCCTCGATGTGCCATTCGTCCAGCCAGAAGTGAAATCCCATGGTCACGATGTCGTCCGTTCCCGAGAAGGAAATGATGAGCAGATGCCAGAACGGGTAGACCACGGTTACGGTGAAGAGCAGCAGGAACAGGACGTTGAGTGAGTTGAACGCCCGGCTTGCGAAGGTCCGTGTCTGCAGTGTCGCTGCCATCGCTCGCCGCCGCTACCAGATCCCGTACTCACTGTAGCGCTTGATGATGGCGTTCGCTCCGACCAGCAGGACCAACCCCACCACGTTCTTGAACAGCCCCACCCCCGTATTGTACGCCCACCTGCGCTCCTCGAATCCCGATCGATATATGTAGGTGTCGATGACGTCGGCCACCTCGTAGACCGAAGGGTTGTAGAGGTTGAAGATCTGCTCGAATCCGGCACTCAGGATCTGGCTGACGCTGAGGAGGAAAAGGATGGTCATGATCGGTATGAGCGAGGGCACGGTGATGTGGACCGCCTGCTGCCACCGGTTGGCCCCATCGATCGAAGCTGTCTCGTACATGCTGGGATCGATAGAGGAGAGCGATGCCAGGTACACGATGGAGCCCCAGCCGACGCTCTGCCATATTCCCGTGACCACCAGGACGCCCCGAAAGGTGGGTTTGACGGTGAGCCAGCTCACCGGCTCCAGTCCCACCAGCGTGAAGAGGTGGGCGATCGGCCCGCGCTGTGAGGAGAGAATTTCGACGAAGATCCCCGCCAGCACGACCCAGGACACGAAGTGCGGCAGGTAGGAGAGGGTCTGCACCGTCTTCTTGTATGCGACCGACCGGATCTCGTTCAGCAGCATTGCCAGGATGATCGGGGCCGGAAAGCCGAAGATGATCCGGTAGACGCTGATGATGACCGTGTTTCTGGTGATCCGATAGAAGAACGGGTCCTGGAAGAGCCGCTTGAAGTGCTCGAAGTTGTTCCAGGGACTGTCGTGAATGCCCCTGCCTATGCTGAAGTCCTTGAAGGCAATGATGATCCCGTAAATGGGAACGTACTTGAATATGACCAGCAGTGCTACGGGGATGAGGAGAAGGATGTAGTACTCGTGCATCCGCTTAGCCTTGTTGAGGGTCTGCCTGCGGAGGATCTTCTTGACATCCCTGTCTGCGAGCGTGGACATCGATACTGCGCCTATGCGGATTCAGCGGCGAGTCGCATCTTTCCTTTCCTTATGGAAGCCGTCAACCGTAGAAACCCAAGCAGCGGCCCCCACCGTAACAAAAGGGGAGCGGTGTGTGCACCGCTCCCCTCGTTGCCGGCTCCACCGACGATGATCAATAGAGGAGTGATCAATAGACGATGTTGCCGTTCATGAACTCGCCGTAGAGCAGTCCCTGCGCCTGTGCGGCCAGGAGCTCGTCACCGCCGGCTCTCCGCCACTGGGCGACGTAGTCGTCCCACGAGCTGTCGATGTCGACCTCTCCGGTGATCGCCTTGACCAGGTACTCGTCCTCGATGGTCTTCAAGGCAGATCCATAGTTCTTCTTGATTTCCTGCTCGTCGGTCCGGTTCTGCGGATCGAAGCGGAGCGGAAAGATGATGATATCCGTGATCGAGTCGAAGAGCACCGGCTTCACGATCTCGGCTCCGGGGGGAAGCCCGTGCAGCGCGGCCAGTTCCTTGGTCTCATACCCGTGCGGGTACACCATCAGACCCTGGTCACCGCCTCCCTGTTCGACGCCCTCTTTCATCCTGGGGCGGGAAGCCCACGCGTCTCCGTTCCACTCGAAATGCTCGTCCGGCAGACCATACCGCAGATAGACCTGCTGCTCCGGGTCGAAGTTGATCCAGTCGTAGATCTCCAGGAACTTGGCGAGCTTCGCGTCATCCACGTGCGCTCCGACCACGTAGTTCGTCCAACTGTTGACGCTGTCCAGGTCAGAGGCGTAGGCGCCGACCCGTCCATCCCGGTTCATGATGGGCAACGTCATGAGCACCTTGGCGCTCGGAACGTTCTTGAAGAGGGAGTCCCACCGATTGTAGTAGTAGGTGAGATAGATGTAGTGCATCATGAAGGTGCCGGCGACTCCGGAGCGGAACTTCTCCTCCGCGTCTCCCCTGCCCTTGAGGAGCACGAACTCCGGGTCGATCAGTCCTTCCGCGTACCAACCGGCCAGCAGATTGAGATAGTCCCGGTAATTCTTGGAAATCAACGCCTGGATGAGCTCACCGTCCTCCATCAGGTTGCGCCCGTACGAGATCCCGAACATCTCCATGAGGCCGCGGTGCGAAGCCCAATGCCCGTACAGCATGAGCGGGATCGAATCCTTCTTGCCGTTGCCGTCCGGATCGTCGTTCAGGAACCCCCGCAACACGCCCTCGTACCAGTCGAGCGTGGGATGGGACGGATAGAAATGGTACTTCCCCCTGGCGTCCGTCGTCGCCGAGTTGCGGTCGATGACCTCGCTGGCTTCCGGAAACATGTCGAAGGCCCCATCCGGGACCATGCCGATCTTCTCCAGCCAGTCCATGCGGAACTGCGGCGCGTAGTCGATTCCCCCGCCGCAGACCACGCACCACATGGTCGTGGAGTAGTACTCGTCGTCCATCCCGGGCACCAGGTTGTAGTTCCAGCCCCACGGGAAGTCCTCGTCGAGCCGCCGGGTGTACTCGGGGGCGTACTGCCGGAAGGCGGACTCCGTAATCGACCGGGTCACCCCGTCGGCATACAGGCCGTATCGGTCCGATGCGTGCCAGTACGCCACGTCCGGAAAATCACCGGAGGCGACCAGGAGATTGAGCTTGTCTTGTTCGCTCGACAGGATGTTCACGGGGATGATCTCCACGTCGAACATGTCCTGGATCTGCTGCTCCGCCCAGCTATCGTCGACGATCTCCTCGTTCCATCCTCCGCCAAGCCACGTGAACGTCATCTTCTCTGCCGCCATCTCCTCTTGCGCCGCTGCGAACAGCCCGCTTGTGGGGATGAGCAGAAGGAAGACGATGGCGAGCACTGCGAGTTGCTTCTTCATTCGTTCGCCTCCTCGATCCCGGTTGGAATCAACGAGACACAGTGACCGCCGGCTCATGCTTGTGCAACCCCACCCCGGCCGAATCCGGGGCGAAGGCGGATCAGTGGCGCGAGGGCTCGGTCATCTCCGCGCGCTGGCGGCGCGACAGCTCCGCCAGGTGCCCGTCGTTGGCCAGGATCTGCTCCAGGTGCACCATGCGCTCCGGACCGGCGGTCCGCACCATCGCCTCGCCGTACACGCGGTCCAGCCAGAAGCGCGCGAAGCTGCCGATGCGCTCGCGCAACCCGTTGAGGCGCTCTTCCGGGTAGTGGGCGTGACAGTTGATGGTGAACATCCGGCGGCGCGGGCTGCCGCCGAAGGAAGCGTGCTTGGTGTTGTGGTTGAAGCAGGCGACGTCCCCCGGCCGTGACTCCAGCGCGTACGCCGGCACGTCGCGACCCTCGATCCCCCACAGCGACTCGCTCTCCCGAACCTGCTCCTGCAGCGCGTCGGCGTAGGTGTCGCCGGGCCTGTGGCTGCCCGGTATGACCCGCAGCGCCCCGGTATCGCGCGTCACCGGGTCCAGGTACAATGCGATCTTGATAGACGGCGGTCCGTCCACGTTCCAGCCGTCCGAGTGCCAGCGCGTGTCGCCGGCGTAGTAGTTGCCGTCGCTGCCGGCGTAGTTAAAGTCGTCGCCCAGCAGGCTGGCGGCGATGTCGTGGATGCGCGGGTCGTCGATCAGCGCCGACAGCCGCTCGCTCTGGTCGATGAAGGGGACTATGCAGGAACGGCGCTCGCCGTCGTGCGGCCTGCCGTCGTGGCCCCCGCCATGCCGCGCCCAGACCGCCTCGAATTCGTCGATGATCTCATCGATGCAGTCGGCCAGCAGGCCCGGGAACTGCAGAAACCCGAAGTCGGCGAAGAACGCCATTTGCTGCTCGCTCAGTCGCGTCTGCGCCATGATTCCTCCCCGGTCCATCGCTGTGTACCACATCGTCTGTTCGTGATCAAACCTGCACACTCACTCAGATGAGACCTTGCCACCGGTGCCACGCGCGTTCTATAAACGGGGGTTACTTGTACGTCACCTACCTAAGGAGGACCGTGATGAGAAGCAAATCCCTGTGTGCGCTGCTGTTCCTGGCACCGCTGGCGGCATTCGCCGCGAGCCAGGGCGAGGCCGCCGATGCAGCCCCGGACCCCGTCGTCGTGATGACCTGGGAGAACGACGATGCATCGCTGAGCATCCTGGGCCCGCAGCCGGTGATCGAGTTCGTCGAACAGCGGCTGAACATCGAGTTCGACTGGCGGCTCGTGCCGCTTACCGATCTCGCTCAGCAGCTCGCCCTGATCATCGCCGGCGGCGGCGACATGCCGGACCTCTTCACGGCCTCCCCGCAAGGGATCACCGCGCTGGAGTTAGCGCAGAAGGGGATCGTCATCCCGTTCCAGGAGATGATCGACGCCGGCAAGATGCCGCTGGTCAAGGCCAAGCTCGCACGGCCGGAATATCGCGGCTACCTCAACGAGATCAGCCACGAAGGGCAGATCATCAACCTCAACACCGTCACCCTCAAAGGGCCGCGCCAGCTCAAGTGGGTGCACTACATCCGCTCGGACTGGTACCCGGAGCTCGGCATCGCCGAGGATCCCAAGACCGTCGACGAGTTCGCCGACTTCCTCAGAGCGGTGGTGTCAGGCGATCCGAACGGCAACGGCAAGGCCGATGAGATCGGCTGGACCAATTTCATGTCGGCCGGCTTTCCGCGGATGTGGCTCACCTCGTTCGGCATCGACACCTTCAATCACTTCCCGTGGACGGACATCAACTACGGGGTGGAGAACGGCAGCGACGTCTACTTCGCGCCGACCAGTGACCGCTACCGGGCCATGATCGACTGGATCGGCAACATGTACCGTGAGGGGCTGTTCGACCCCGACATCTTCAACGTCGATTCACCCAAGTTCAACACGAAGGCGGTCGAGAACACGGTCGGCGCCATCAACAACTGGCCGGTCAACGGCGCCAACCTGATCGGGCAACTGCGGCAACTCGACCCGGACGCGCTGTATCACATCCTTCCCGATCCGACCAGCTCCGTCTGGGACGGCAGCGACCGGGTCTACAGCACCTGGGGCACCGCGTTCTTCACCACCTATCTGGCCAAGGCCGGTAAGAACATCGAAGCCGCGGTCCGCGCCGTGGACTACATGCTTGGCGATACCGAGTTTCCGATCACCCGCGAGATGGGCATCGAAGGGGTCCATTACGAGGTCGCGGATGGGCTCTACAAGGTAATCGGCACCTGCGAGCATTGCGGCAACCGGCCGTACGCCGAGCTGGCCTCAAGCGAGCGCATGACCGCCCTGGGATCACCCCTGGGGCGGCTTCCGGCGGAGGGTCACAGCATCGTGGACTCGCAGCGGATCGATACCGAACCGCTGTACGAGGATTTTCGCGCGTTCGAGAAGCTGGTCCGCGACAACGGCTGGGGCCACGACGTGCACATCGTCTGGTCGCTGAGCCAGGCCGACCAGGAGGTCGCCAGCACCGCTCAGAAGGCATTCGGGGACTTCGTCGCCGAGATGACGGCGAAGTTCATCACCGGCCAGGAACCGATGAGCGCCTGGGACGACTACGTGGCACAGGCCAACCGCATCGCCGGCGCGCAGATCGAAGCCGCGCTGGCCGTGAACCAGGCGCACTTCGACCGCCACGTGAAGGACCTCTACTAAACGCGCGTCGAGCTTCGTAAAGCCGCGGGGAGGAGCTGACGCTCCTCCCCGCCTTCCTACCGGCACAGCCCGATGAGAGTGATGGGGAGAACCGCTATGAACGTCATCGACATCGATACCAACGACCCGATCGGCACCATCAGTCCGCACCTCTACGGGTGTATGTTCTCGAGCTGCTACTACGGGATGGTGGAGGCCGATTCACCGATTCCCAACGAAGGCGGGTTCCGAACCGATCTGATCGAGGCGATGCGTCGCGCCCACATCGGCATGCTGCAGTGGCCGGCGGGCGATCAGGCCGAGTATTACCTGTGGCGCGACGGGATCGGCCCGCGCTCAAAGCGGCCGCTGCGCAAGTCGAACAAATGGTTCCCGGGCTGTGACGACATGGCGTTCGCTCCCGAAGACAACGCCATGGGCACGCACGAGTTTCTGCACGTGTGCGAACGGGTCGGCGCCGAGCCCTACATGGGGGTCTCGATCTGCTACGGCTCGGTCGCCGACTTCCACCAATGGGTCGAGTACTGCAATTGTCCGTACGACACCGCCCTTTCCAGAGAGCGCCGCGCCAACGGGCGCGAGGAGCCGTTCCGGGTCCGCTACTGGTACCTGAACAATCAGGGCGGCTACATCACCACCGAAGAGTATGCCGCACAGGTGCGTCAGTATTTCGGGTTCATACCGTTCTTCGACACGAATCCGGTGCGCGTCGCGCGGGTCGACCGCGCCGACGGGACGCGGCGGTTCTTTCGCAACTGGCGCGAGCGCGGCGTCTATCAGTGGATGGACTACGTGCCGGCCCCGTGGAACAACCTCAACCCCGGCGTGGATACGCTCTGCTACATCCGCTACGGCACCACCGGCCCATCAACGGGATTCGACACGGAGCAATGGTACCGCTCCATGGCGTACGGACTGGGCTTCCAGGAGTGGATCGACGACAAGCGGGAGGAGTTCAAGGAGTCGTTCAATCCGCAGATGGGGGTTGGCCTGAACGAGTGGGGTTGCATGCACAACACGTCCTATATCGAGGAGAACCTGCTGTCGCTGCGGCAGAAGGACACGGTCAGAGATGGGCTGGCGGCGGCGACCGCTCTCAACGTCTTCAACGGCAACTGCGACTTCCTGCGCTTCGCCTGTCTCAGCGACATGATCAACGGCATCCATCACGCCTTCGAGGTCGACGAGACGGCGGGCGGCGCGCTGATCACGACGCCGACCGGACTGGTCTTCGAGCTGTACGCGCCGCACCAGGGAGGGACCTGCGTGCGAACCCGGGCACAGGTTCCGGACGCCGCACGCATCGCCTCCGCGACCACGTCGACGGTGGCGAATGAGGAGGCGACCGTGTCGATCCCGCAGCTCCAGGCATCGGCATCGCTGAAGGAGCGAACCCTGACCGTGACCGTGGTCAACACCGATCGGGACCGGGGTGTGGAGAGCGAGGTCCGGGTGTCCGGGGCGGAGCCGGGCGAGGCGAGCGCCGTGGTGCTTACCCATGAGGATCCAGCGGCACTCAACGGCGCCGAGGAGCCGGAGCGCGTGCACCTGCTGGATGCGCCTGCATCGATGACCGCCGGAAAGCTGGTGCACCGCTTCCCGGCCCACTCCGTGACCCGCCTGACGGTCGCCCTGCGGTGAAGAGCGCCCGGATCGGCGTCGACCTGGACGATCGCCTGGGCGTGATCGATCGGTCGCTCTATGGCGTGCGCTGCGGACCGCAGTTTAGCGAGACGCAGGACCTGATCTGGGTCGGCGAGAAACCGATCGCGAACCGAGACGGCGTCCGTATCGACACCACGGAGGCGCTGCGCGCGCTTTCGATCGGCTACATGAGCGCCATCGGCGGCACCTACTACCACTGGCGCGACGGGGTCGGACCGCGTCAGGAGCGGCCCCTGCGGGTCAACTGGTGGGCGCGCTCGCCGTTCGAGGCGGTCGAGCTCCGCTGGCCGATGGATTTCGGCACCGACGAGTTCGTTCGCTTCTGCCGGATGAGCGGTGCCGAGCCGATGTTGATCTGCAACGAAGAGGAGCCGGAGGAATCCCGGCAGTGGATGGAGTACTGCAACTATCCCGACGATTCTTCCCTGACCCGGTTGCGCGCAACCCACGGACAGCGCAACCCGTACTCCGTCAAGTATTGGAACGTCTACGGCTGGATGGACCTGGACCCTCACCTGTACGCGCAACGCTACCGGCAGTTCGCGCTGCACGCGCGGTTGATCGACCAGGAGGCCGAGCTGATCGCGGCGGGCGGCGACGACCCCTGGAACCAGGCGCTGTTCGAGACGCTGGACAGCGCGCGGACGCCCAATCTGGGAGGCTCCTCATTGGTGGACCACCTGGGACAGATCATCTACACGGGCGCCAGCTTTCCCGAGGTCGACTACAGCGACGCCGATTACTATCGCGTGCTGCAGAACTCAACCGGACTGGAGCGAACGATCGACGAACGGATCGCGCTGGTACGTACCCTCACCCGTGATCGCAAGCCGTGGGCCAGCGATCTCCGCGGCTTGAACTGGATCGGCCGCGCCGACGTGGGCACGCCTGCGGTCAAGCTGGCGTTCCTGGAATGGGGCACCCGGCATTCGCTGCACCACCAGACCATGCGCGACGCGGTGGCGCACGCCGGCATGCTCGACATCTTCCACCGTCGCCTGCACAGCGTCTCGATGGCCTCGCACTGGATCAACCTGCTGCTGCAGTGCGACGGGGCCCGCCTGTGGCGAACGCCCACCTACCATCTGTTCGACCTGTACCGCGCTCACCATGGCAACACGTCCGTCGCGGTCCGCATGCAGTGCGACGAGATCGCCGGACGCGAGGCGGGACGGGAACAGGACTTCGCCGGCGGGCCGGCGGTGGCCGACCTGGAACCGCTGCCGTTGCTGTCCGCATCCGCCTCGGTGAGCCCGGACGGCGCCACCACGGTGCTCGGCATCACCAACCGACACCTCACCGAGGAAGTGTCGGCCGCGGTGTCGATCCCCGCCCTCGGCCGACCGGCTCACGCGGAGCTTGCGACGCTGACCTCCCGCAACGTGCGGGACTACAATGACGCCATGTGTCCCGATCGGGTCCACATCGACACGAGGCCCGTGACCGTCGACGGTGCCGTCACGGAACTCACGCTGCAGCCGTTCTCGGTCAATACGCTGACGCTGCAGACGATCTGAGGTAGCAGAGGGCTCTGCGGCCGGCTCAGCCCCGCGACGGCTCGGCCATCTCCGCGCGCTTCCGCCGCGACAGTTCCGCAAGGTGGCCGTCGTTGGCCAGCATCTGCTCCAGGTGCACCATCCGCTCGGGGCCGGCGGTGTGGATCATCGCTTCCCCATACACCCTCTCGAGCCAGAAGCGAGCGGCGTGACCGATGTACTCGCGCAGCTCGTCCAGCCGGTCGTCCGAGTAGCGCGTATGGCAGTTGATCGTGAACATCCGGCGGCGCGGGCTGCCTCCGAAGGCGGCGTGCTTGGTGTTGTGATTGAAGCAGGCGACGTCGCCCGGCTGTGACTCCAGCGCGTACGCCGGCACGTCGCGTCCTTCGACGCCCCAGAGCGAATCGCTCTCTCTGATCTGCTCCTGGATGCGATCGGCATAGGTGTCGCCCGGACGATGGCTGCCCGGGATGACCCGCAGCGCGCCGGTGTCGCGCGTCACCGGGTCGAGGTACAAGGCGATCTTGATGGACGGCGGCCGGTCCACGTACCAGCCGTCGGAGTGCCAGCGGGTATCGCCGGCGTAGTAGTTGCCGTCGCTGCCGCTGTAGTCGAAGTCGTCGCCCAGGATGCTGGCGGCGATGTCGTGGATGCGCGGGTCGTCGAGCAGCGCCGACAGCCGTTCGCTCTGGTCGATGAACGGAACCAGACACGAGCGCTGCGTGCCGTCGTGCGGCGTGCCGTCGTGGCCGCCGCCGTGCCGCTCCCACACCGCCTCGAACTCGTCGATGATCTCATCGATGCAGTCCGCCAGAAGACCCGGAAACTGCAGGAACCCGAAGGCCTCGAAGAACGCCATCTGCTGATCGGTCAATCGAGTCTGCGACATGATTCCTACCCTCTGTCGATCGTTTGTACCACGCGCCCACCCACGATTCCAATCGGCCGCTTACCCCTTGAGCGCGCCGATCATCACCCCCTTGATGAAGTAGCGCTGCAGGAACGGATAGATCGCCATGATCGGCGCGATCGTCACGATGATCGCGACGTACTTCATCTGTTCGGCTGCGCCGCTGCGGGTGGCCAACGATTCCTCCGCGCCGACCAATCCCATCTCCCTCCCCAGGCCCTGCACCAGCAGTTTGACCAGGAAGAGCTGGATCGGCTGCTTGTCGGGATCGTGGATGAAGACCAGAGCCCAGAAGTAGGTATTCCAGAAGTTCACCGCGGTCCAGAGCGCGACCACGGCAAGGACCGGCTTCGACAGCGGCACCACGATGCTTGTCAGGATGCGCAGCTTGCCGGCCCCGTCGATCAGCGCCGACTCCTGCAGGCTGTCGGGAATCGCGGCTTGGTAGTAAGTGCGGGTGATGATGATGTGCCAGGCGAACACGGCGAACGGCAGCACCAGCGCCCAGCGGGTATTCAGCAGCCCCAGGTTCCGCACGACCATGTAGAAGGGGATGATGCCGCCGTGAAAGAACATCGTGAACACGATGAACGCCATGAAGACGTTGCGCAGGCGGAAGTCACGGCGCGACAGCGGATAGGCGGCCATGCAGGTCAGCACGAGGTTGACGGCCGTGCCGACCGTAACGATCCAGACCGTGTTGAAGTAGAAGGTGCCGATCCGTGAGCGTTCGAAGATGTCGGCGTACGACTTCAGGTAGATGCGGTCCGGAAGGAACATGACCTCGTTGAAAAACACCGCCTCGGGCGTGGAGACTGACAGGAACAGCACGTACAGGAACGGCAGCACCGTCACCAGCAGCACCAGGACGGCGATGCTCCATACGGCGACGTCAAGTCCGGGCTCGCGGTTCCTGATCGCCATGCCCGCTCAGCCTACGCCGCCCGGTCCGCGCGCATCACCACAGGCTCGTTTCGCCGATGCGCCGCGCCAGATAGTTCGCCGCCACCAGCAGCGCCAGATTGATCACGGAATTGAACAGGCCCACGGCGGCGGAGAAGCTGTAGTCGAAGTCGATCAGTCCGCGCCGGAAGACATAGGATTGAATGACATCCGCTACCTCGTACGTAGCGGGATTGTACATGAGGATGATCTTCTCGAAGCCGACGTTCATCATGTTGCCCATGGTGAAGATCAGGATGATCACGATGGTCGGCATGATCCCGGGGATGGTGATGTAGCGCATCTGCTGCACGCGCCTGGCGCCGTCGATGACGGCCGCTTCGTACAGCTCCGCGTCGATGGAGCTGATCGTGGCGATGAAGATGATCGAGCTCCAACCGAATCCCTGCCACACGCCGGAGCTGACATAGAGGAAGCGGAAATAGCGGGACTCCAGAAAGAAGTTGATCCGATCCATCCCCAGGTGATCGAACACATTATTGACCCAGCCGTGCGTGACGCCCAGGAAGTTGTACATCATACCCACCACGACCACGGTGGAGATGAAGTGCGGCATGTAGCTCACGGTCTGCAGCGAACGCTTGAACCAGCGGATGCGCAGCTCGTTGACGACCAGCGCAAAGAGGATCGGCGCCGGAAATCCGAACACCAGCGAAAGGACGTTGATCAACGCCGTGTTGCGAATCAATCGCCAGAAATAGAAGGACTCGAAGAACTCCTTGAACCATCGGAAGCCCACCCACGGCGCGGAAGCGATCGTGTCGCCGAATCCGAAGTCCTTGAAGGCGATGATCGCGCCCCACATGGGCACATAAGCGAAGACCACGTAGAACGCGACGACCGGAGCGATGATCAGCAGATACTCGGCATCGGACGCGAGCAGGCGGCGGACCCGGGCCTTCATACTGCGATCGACCATACTGCGATCGACGGCAGGAACCGCGCTACTTGGTCGTGTAGCCGCCATCTGCCACCATCACCGATCCGGTCACGAACGACGCGTCGTCGCTTGCCAGGAACAGGATGCAGCGTGCGACCTCGATCGGCTCGGCGAATCGCTGCAGCAGGTTCGCCTTGCGATAGGGCGCCAGATGCTCCGGCGGTATTCCCTCCGTCATCGGCGTGTTCATCGATCCCGGGCAGATCACGTTGACCCGAATGCCGTCGTCCGCATGGTCTTGGGCCATGCACTTGGCCAGACCGATCAACCCGTGCTTCGAAGCGTTGTAGGACGCCTGTCGGGGATTCGACACCAGCCCTGACAGGGAAGAGACGCACACGATGCTCCCCGTGCCGCGCTTGCGCATCGCCACGATCGCGTGCTTCGAGCACAGGAACGCACCCTTCAGGTTGACGTCGAGCACCCGATCCCACTCTTCCTCCGTGGTGTCCGGAACGGCCTTCTCCACCTGAATTCCGGCGTTGTTCACCAGGATGTCGAGCCGCCCGTACTCGCTGACCGTACGGGACACTAGGGCCCGCACTTCAGCCTCTACGGTGATCTCGGTCGCGACGAAGATCGCTGCGGCTCCTTCGTCGCGCACCCCCCCCGCAGTGCGCTCGCCCGCGGCCGCGTCGATGTCCGCGATCACGACGGCGGCACCTTCGGCGGCGAACAACCTGGCCGTGGCCTGTCCCAGTCCTTTCGCGCCGCCGGTGATGACCGCGACCCTGCCCTCGAGTCTCCCGCTCATCGGTGTCGGGTCAGGCCGATCTGGCGAGCGCCGAGATGACGCCGCGCCGCAGGAAGTACTCCAGCTCCGCCGCGCCCGGGTGCGGCGCACCGGGAGTTTCCAGGCAGGCCACCGACGCGGTCGACAGATCGATCGGCGCCGCGTGCAGGCCGCCGATCAGCACCCCGACCAGTGCCCCGAGCGTGGGCTGGTGGCCAACCAGCATCACGGACGGCGGATCCGTCGGGATCGCGGCCAGCACGTCGCCCGCGCATGCGCCGGGGGCCAGGCGGTCGAGAATGCGTATCGGCGGCCGTCGACGCTTGTCGGTCATCGCCTCGACGGCGAGCTCGGCGGTCTGACGCGCCCGGGGCAACGGGCTGGTGAGCACGACCGCCGGAATTCCGCCGAGCACGCGCAACGCGGTGCCGACGCGTGCGGCTTGGCGCTGTCCCTTGGCAGTGAGCTGCCTCTCGGCGTCGGACGCTCCCAAGGTCGCAAGCTCGGCCTCGCCGTGCCGCACGATGTAGATGCGCATCAATCCCTCGCGCCTTAGCATACCCGATTCGCAGGCGTACGCCGCATGTTCTGCTATTCTTGCGACGTGCGACGCCTGTCGGCCGAGCAGATCGCGTCATTCAGGATCGACGGCTTTCTTGCCGTGGAGAACGTGGTCTCCGCTGCCGATATCGCGAGGCTGGCCGATCACGCCGATCTGGTGGCGTCCGGAAGAGCCAGTCACGTCCCCGGGGATCGTATCCAGCTCGAACGGCCTTTCCGGGAAGGAAAGAGACCCGTGATGGATCAGGTGCTGTCGGTCCGCAAGCTCTCGGCGATCGCGTACCGCGACGAGGTGTTCTGGCGCCACGCGTGCCATGCCGCGATCGTCGACCGGGTGGCGGACCTTCTGGGCACCGACGACATCAAGCTGTACAACGACCAACTGTTCATGAAGGGCCCCCGCACCGGCAGCGAACAGCCGTGGCACCAGGACTCCGCTTCCTGGCGCGACATCTTTCCTATGGATCTGGTGACGGCATGGACCGCCGTCGACGAGGCGACGAGCGAGAACGGCTGCCTGAACTTCGCCGCAGGCACCCACCGGTGGGGGATGGTGCGCGGGGCGCGATTGGAGCCGTTCGTCGAGCAACTCGGCACGGACCCGTGGCCGGTGGTTCAGGTGCCGTTGCGGCCGGGCGATGTGAGCTTTCACCACAGCCTGGTGCTGCACCGCAGCGGAGCGAATCGTACCGGCACGCGGCGCCGAGGGTACGCGGTGCACTACATGCGGGCCGGATCCTGGCGGGATGAGTCGGTCGTGGATGCGCCGACGGTGCCGCCGTTCCGTCAGGTCAGGGGCAGGTCCTTCCCCGGCCACGTGTAGGGTGGGCGCTTGTCATCACGCCGGCACGAGGCGGCAGCTCATTTCTGATCAAGCTCGCTCATCGCCGCGCGGAAGCCAGCCATCGTGCTCCGCGCGCCGCCGACTACGTAGTCGATGTCGTCGCCGACGCCGAACCAGCGCATGCCGCGGGAGGCCCACTCCTTCACCGACTCCCAGTCCGGTCCGAGTGAGGCGCCCAGGTAGATGTCGCGCCCGGCGCACTTGTCCAGCAGGGTGTCGATCATGCCGCGCACCTGCGGATCATCGTAGCGGCCCAGCTTGCCGACCGAGCCGCTCAGGTCGTTGCGGCCCAGGCAGATGCCGTCCAGTCCCGGCGTGTCCAGCAGCGCGTCCAGGTCTTCTACCGCATCCACGTGCTCGACCTGCACGATCACCATCACCTGACGCGCCGCCTGCTCCAGATACTCGTCGAACTCCAGCCTGCCGTGGCCCATGTTGCGGATCGGCCCGAAGCCGCGCACGCCGGCCGGCGGATAGCGGCATGCCGCCACGGCGGCTGCCGCCTCCGCCGCGGAGCGGATCAGCGGCACCACGATGGCGGCAGGCGCCATGTCCACGTAAGGCTTGATCACGGCGGGGTCGTTCACCGGCACCCGCACCATCGGCGCCACGCCGGTGCCGCGCACCGTCAGGATGTGCGCCAACACATCCCTGGTGGTCTGGTAGGAGTGCTCGTTCTCGATCCAGACGAAGTCGTAGCCGGCCTCGACCGCGACCTCGCTGACGATCGGGTCCGGCAGCGTGACGCTCATGCCAAGGCAGACGTGGCCGTCGTCCATGCGCCGGCGGAATCGCTCGACCGCGTTGATCGAGGTGGAGTTCGGTTCGTTCGCGGAAGTGCTCATCGACGGAGCGCGGCGAGGAAGTCCGCATCGTTCGTGCAGGCGAACGCCGCCGCCAGCAGCACCTCGTCGGAAGCCGCGGCGAAGGCCTCCGCGTCGGCGGGGAACCCCTCGGCAACCTCGATGCCGCGTGACCGCAGGATCTGCCGGACCATCTGCGCGCGGCCTTGCAGCACGCCGGCGGTCCGACCTTCCTCGCGGCCGTCCACACGGCCGCGCTCGAATCCCTGACGCCGTTGCGAGCGGAACAGCGGATCGTCATCCGGTCCCGTGCCTTCGCGAGCGCCGAGTGCCGCTCCTACCCGCTCCACCACCGCGCTGGTCCGCTCAGACGGTGCCGGCTCGTTCAGCGCGACGTGGATCTCCTCCGCCGTCCAGCCGGGGAACGCTCGACTCTCGGCTGCGATCCGGTAGCCGCCGTGCTCCAGCAGGTGAATCGTCAGCCCCGGTCGCCGCCCCCGCGGCCTGCTTGGCGACGGCGCGTCCGGCACGTCCACCCACATCTCCGGGAATCCCCACGACTCGTACAGCGCGAGCTTGCCCCGGCGCGCGTCCGTGGTGTGATCCACCTCCAGCACCACGTCGGGAAAGTCGTCCTCCCCCACCACCATGGCGGCGGGTCCCGGCAGCCTCACGTGCGCATGATGCAGGTACACGGACTCGTCCGCCTGCATGATGCGCCGCGGCTCGCCGCGCTCGTCGCGCAGCAGCAGGTCCATCGAGCCGTAGCACTCGATGGGCGAGCCGCGCACCCCGGCGATCCGTTCGGCCAACCTCGTCAGGAGACGCGAAGGACGTTCATGGTAGGGGGTGGTCTGCTCGCAGACCCAGGCGGTCTCCGTGGCCGCGTCCCAATACTCCAGCCGGCCTTCGAAGCGGTCGATCTCCGCACGCGGCAGGTGGACGGCCCTGCAGCCGGGAAACTCCGGCCGACCCAGGCGATCCGCTAGCCGCTCACGGCTGGTTGGCAGTGCTTCGGTGGTTGCCATGCCGTCAGCGTACGTCAGCGCCGCAGGCCCATACAAGGCTCCAGTCACGTCGAGTCCGGGCCCACATGGCGTGGTCGAGCCCGATCTACGCGGCGCCGCGTTGAGCAACGCGCGCTGTTCAGGCACGCTGCGGCCCATGCCACACAATCACCTGCGCGAGTTGCTGCGAGCCGGCAAGCCCTCGCTCGGCACCCACGTCATCAGCCACTGGCCGTCCATCTATGAGCTGGTGGGTCACAGCGGCGCCTTCGATTACGTCGAGTTCCTCGCCGAAGAGGCGCCCTACGACCTGCACGACCTCGACGCGATCGGCCGCGCGGTCGGGTTGTTCCCGAACATGAGCGCGATGATCAAGGTGGACGCCGCTCTGCGGGACTTTACCGCGGCCAGGGCGATCAGCTCCGGCTTCCATAGCATCCTGTTCGCCGACATCCGCACGGCGGACGATGCACGGGCCGCGGTCCGCTGCGTGCGCCCCGAGACCCCGGCCGACGGCGGCGAACTCGGATCGAAGGCCGGCCGGGCGTTCGCTTTCGGAGCCTGCGACTTCGAGGACTATGTGCAGGCGCTACGTGACGTGGTCATCGCGGTGATGATCGAGAAGCGTCAGAGCCTGGAGAATCTGGACGATATCCTGGCCGTTCCGGGAATCGACATGGTGCAGTTCGGCCCCTCGGATTTTTCAATGAGCATGGGCGTGCGGCAGCCGCGGTTGGTCGATGACGGCGTACGCGTGTGGGAAGCCGATGCGGCAGTGATGAACGCTGAGCGGCGGATCATCGAGACGGCTCTGGCCGCCGGAGTCCAGCCGCGCGCGGAGATCAAGACACCGGCCCAGGCCGCCTTCTATCTGGACCTGGGCGTCCGTCACTTCTCGCTGGGCACTGACGTCGGCATCCTGGCGAACTGGCTGCGCACCGAAGGCGGCGCGCTCCGCTCCCAGCTCGACCGGCTCGCCTGAAGGGATCTGGATCGGCCGACAGTGCACGGACTCATCTGTCCGCGGACCAAACCTGGACCGTCTCCACGACCTCCACCACGTCACCCTCTCCGACGGACAACCGGTACTTCTCCACCGCGTCCTTCCCCGCGGATTCAGGATCGTCGGTGTCGAACTGCCACGATCGCACATACAATCGCAGAACGATGCGGCCGTCGCCGCTTCCGTCGCCGGTTTGCTGTACCGTCAACTCATCTCCCACAACCGGCCGCCACCGCCAGCAGGCCGACTCAAGCGACTCCCCTGCACCGCACGTAACCCCTATGGTGACCATGTGATACTTTGGTTGGCGTATTTCCCGTTTTCCCATCTCTCGGCAAGCCTCCTCCCCGCTCGTCCGCGCCACGCGCTGAGATACCGTCTATCATGCCTGATGCATCCACACTGGAGCTTGCCATGATCGTTGACGTCCATACCCACTGCCTGCAGCCCGACCACATCAGCGAGGCGGCGCACCGGGCCGACCAGCGCGCCGGCTATCCGCCGATGCAGCCGCTGAGCACCGAGCGGTACGATGAGGAGCTGTCGGTGGTCGACCGCGCGATCGTGTTCGGCGTCAGGGGCGTCGCAACCGGCGTGCGCAGTCCCAACGAGTTCACCGCGGAGTGGGTCAGGCACGACCCCGACAAGCTCATCGGCTTCATGGCGATCGACCCGATGGAAGACGATCACATGGACCAGATCGAACGCGGCATCGAACTGGGACTACGCGGCATCAAGATCTACCCGATGCTGGGCCGGTACGACCCTGCCGATCCGACCAATTTTCCCATGTTCGAGAAGGCGCAGCGGCTCGGGCTGCCGGTGCTTTCGCATACCGGCACGCACCCCAATCCGCGCGCCATGCTCAAGTACAGCCACCCGCTGCTGGTCGACGAGATAGCGCAGGCATTTCCGGACCTGAAGTACATCATGGCGCACATGTCGCACCCCTGGCAGCGCGACTGCGCCGTCGTCCTGCGCAAGCATCCCAACGTCTACGCAGACATATCCGGCGTATGGGTCCGTCCCTGGCAGGGTTGGGAGGCGCTGATCGGCATGGTCGAGTGGGGCGTCGCCGACAAGCTGCTGTTCGGCTCCGACTTTCCGCTCTGGACTCCGCGAGAGGCCCTGCACAAGATACGGCGTTTCAACGACCAGCTCGAAGGCACGAAGCTGCCCCGCATTCCCGATGAGGTGATCGACGGGATCATCCACCGCGATTCGCTGAAACTGCTCGGACTCGATTGAGCCGCGCCCCAAAACCGTCGCCTGCGGCTCCGCTTTTGGCCCATCCCCACCTTTTGCCCTCGGAGTCCGTCGGACTTGCCGCTGACGCGGCCAATCCGACAGACTCCGAGGGTCCTGTATGGAACACATGAGAATCACCGCGGTAAAGACCTTCCTCGTCGGCGGAAGCTGGCGCAACTGGCTGGTCGTCAAGATCGAGACCGATGCCGGCGTGCACGGTGTGGGCGAGGCCACGCTGGAGGGCAAGGCGAAGACGGTGGAGGCGGCGGTGACCGAGCTGGCCCGCTACCTCATCGGCAAGGACCCGGCGGCCATCGAGCGGCACTTTCAGGAGATGTATCGCCGGGCGTTCTATGCCGGCGGCGAGGTGCTCACCAGCGCCATCACCGGCGTCGAGACCGCGATGTGGGACATCAAGGGCAAGGCGCTGGGGGTGCCGGTGTACGAGCTGCTCGGAGGGCGCACGCGTGACCGGATCAAGATGTACGCCAACGGCTGGTACCGGCAGGGCATGAGCCCGGCGGAGTTCGTGAGCGCGGCCAGAAAGGTCGTCGCGCTCGGCGCCAAGGGGATCAAGTTCAACCCCTGGGGCGGCCGGCCCGGAATCGACTTCTATCGGCTGGAGAACGACATACTGAACACTGGCGTCGAGGTGGTGGGCGCGCTGCGCGAAGCTCTGGGACCGAGCGTCGACCTGTACATCGACTGCAACGGCATCTTCAACACCGTCGGCAACGCGATCCGCGCGGCCAAGGCGGTCGAGCCGTTCAACATCAGCTTCTTCGAGGAGCCGGTTCCGCACGAGAACACCGACGCGATGGCGTACGTGCGGCGCAAGATCGACATACCGGTGGCAACCGGCGAACGCCTGTTCACCATCTTTCGCTTCCGGGAACTGCTGGAGCGAGGCGGTGCGGACGTGGTCCAGCCCGACATGGCGCACTGCGGCGGCATGCTGGAGGCACGCAAGATCTCCGCCATCGCCGATTCGCACTACGCGGCATTCGCGCCGCACAACGCCAATGGCGAAATCTCCTACGCCTCCGCGGTGCAGCTCGCCGCCTGCGTACCCAACTTTCTGGTGCTGGAGCATTTTCCGCCGGAGCCGTGGCGGTTCGAGGTATGCCGCAACCCGATGGTGGTGGAAGACGGATGGCTGCGGATTCCCGACCGGCCCGGACTGGGCGTCGAGTTCGACGAAGCGGCGGCACTCGCCCACCCCTACGAGCCGATCGACCTCTACAACCTGCACCGCCCGGAGATGCAGCTCAAAGTCCCGAAGTTCACCGACCGCCTGCGCTGATCCGGCGCCGGCCGGCGCTCCGCCTTACCGGTCGCCGGTTCGGCGCAGCAGCGAGATGTAGAACAGGGTCAGACCCAGATTGATCAGGAACATGATCACCGAGAGGCTTGCCCCCCGTCCCATCCGGTACTGGCGGAACGACGTGTGATAGATGTAGAGCGACAGGGTTTCCGTGGTCCTTCCCGGCCCGCCGCCGGTCAGCGTCTCCACGATGTCGAAGACCCCGAACGTGAGGATCGAGCCGTAAATGCAGCTTATCAGGATGGAAAACCGCATCAGGGGCAGCGTGACGCGGAGAAACGACTGGACCCGGCTGGCGCCGTCCACGTACGCCGCCTCGTAGAGCTCATCGGAGATGGTCTGCAAACCGGCGAGCTGCACGATCATGTGAAAGCTCACCCCGCGCCAGACGTTGCCGATCAGCAACGCGATCATGGCGGAGGTGGGCCCGTAGAGCCACCCCACCGGCGGCAGGCCGATGCTGATCAGCAGAAAATTGAATAATCCGTACCGCTCGCTTTGGAAAATCCACTGCCACGTAAAGCCGGTGATGATGCCCGGCACCACCCAGGTGAGCAACAGAATGCTGCGGATGACCGCGGTGGTCGGCAGGTTCTTCTTCAGGAGGAGCGCCAGGCCGAATCCGAGGAGAAACTGGAGCGCTACCGAACCGAGCACGAACACGGCCGTGTTGCCAAGAACCTGCCAGAACACCGGCTGTTCCATCAGAATCTGGTAATTCTCCAGGAAGATGAAATCGCCCGCCTCCCTGCTCAACAGATCCTTGTCGGTGAGGCTCAATTGGAACGACTTGGCCACCGGGAACACGCTCATGACCCCCACGTACAGCACCATCGGAAGGATGAAGATGAGGTGTTCCTTGCGTTTGAGGAACCGCTCCAGGGGGTTCATGTGCTCGTCATGACTCGGCGGATCAGCCCTTCACCGCCCCGCGCCAGCCGGTCACGAAGTATCGGTTGAAGGCGAGATAGAGCAAGATGACCGGCACCATCATCAGCACGGCGCCGGAGGCGATGCCGGCCCAGTTGGTTTCATGGGGCGTCTTGAACAGGTACAGCGCCACCGTGGCCAGCCGCTTCGAGGAGCTGGACGTCATGGTCAGCGGGATAATGAATTCATTCCAGGAAAAGAGAAACGTGAATACGCCCGCCGCCACCAGCCCCGGGGAGCCGAGCGGCACGATGATGCGAAAGTAGGTGTAAAGACGGCTCGCTCCGTCCACCAGCGCCGACTCGTCCAGGCTGATCGGAATCGAGTCGAAAAAACCCTTCAACATCCACACCGCCAGCGGCACATTCATGGCTGCCAGGATCAGGTACACCGCCGCCAACGTGTTCAGCAGGCCGAAGCTTATCATCATCTGATACAGGGGTATGATGTTGATCACCCCCGGAAGCATCTGCGTGCCGAGCACGGCCAGCAGCATCAACTCCTTGCCCTTGAAGCGATAGCGCGAAAAGCCGTACGCCGCGAATCCGGAGAGCCCCAACACGATCAGCGTCGCCATGAACGAGACCAGGCAACTCCGCAGGATCGCCTGCAGAAAGCCGCGGCTTACCAGAAACGGATACCACTCGAAGGTGGGCTCGGCCGGAATCAGTATCGGCGGATACGCGTACAGATCCTGCTCGGTCTTGACCGAGGTGGAGACGATCCACAACAACGGTGCGATCGTGACGACGACCGCCACAAGGAGAACGAATGCGCGCGGGGTCTTGCGTCCGATTCTGCGGAGCATCGAAGGTGGTGAGCCGATGGACGCGAAAGCCGGGGCCATCTCAGGGTCCCGGCTTCGCGTCCGCGAGCGGGCGCACCCGCCCGCCGCGACTGCTCCTTACCGCATCCCTTGAATAATCTCGTCCACCGCGGCCGCCGGCGTCGCCAGATCCAGCGCCACCTTGTTGATCGCGATCTGCAGCAACTCGTCAGCGCTCGACCAGAGCGGTGACTTGGGTGTCGGACGAGCGGAATCGAGCTGACCCAACGCCGCCGCGGAAATGGGAGACGGCCGGTACTTCGGTGAGTCGAACGCGCTCTTGCGCGTCGGGAAGGAGCTGATCGCGCTGGCGTTCTGGGCCATCGCGTCCGCCCGGGTGATGAACTCCAGCACCTGCCACGCCTTCTCCATCTTCACCGGGTCGTCGGTGGCGATCGCGTAGCCGTAACCGCCGTTGCGGGCTGCAGGCTGCCCTCCGGCTTCCTGCGGCAGGAATCCGGCGCCCACGTGCTCAAAGATCTCGGGAGCGGCGGCGGCGATCGCGCCCACCTGCCAAGTGCCGCCGAGGTACATCGCGACGCTGCCGTCCAGGAACGCCTGCGGAGGAGCCCCACCCTTCCAGTCGGCCGACTCCTTGGTCGACACGCCATGCGTGTAGATCAGGTCGTGGTACCACTGCAGCACGTCGATCATGGCCTGGCGGTTGTCCGGCTCAGCCAACACGAAGTCGCCGGCTTCATCGAACAACAGTCCACCCTGACCCCAGAACATCCCCAGCATGCCGGTGCTGGCGCCGGCCCAGCGGGCGGCGGGAAACATGAAGCCGGTCACTCCGTCCGTATTGAGCTTCATGGCGATGTCGGTGAACTCGTCCCACGTAAGGGCACGATCGACCGGCAGCGGATCGATGCCCGCGGCCGCGAACAGGTCCCTGCGGTAGTAGATCAGGTAGGTGTCGGTCCAGAACCACAGGGCGTAGATCTTGCCGTCCGGTCCGATGGCATGACTGGTCGTGCCGGGGAAGAAATCCTGTCGATCCTCCTCCGACCAGAACTCGTCCAGCGGCTGCAGCGCCCCCAGTCGAATCATCTCCGGAAACCACGAGTTGTCGACGCTGACGATGTCTGGCAGCGCATCCGCCTGTGCCGTCGCGACCAGCTTGTCCCGGTACTCGCCGTAGCCGAGCTGATACTCCTCGACGATGTCGACGTTGAACATCTCCTCAGCCTGAGCGTAGAGCTCGGTGAACATGGTGGAGATCTCTTCGATCGGCGACTCGGTGCCGTTGTAGTTCTGCACCCACATGGTGATCGTGACCGGTCCCTCGGCCGCCTCGCTTTCTCCGGTGGCCACTGCAAGCGGGGCGATCGAAAGCGTGAGCGCGGCTGAGAGCATGAGAACGAGCGCTTTTCTGTTCATCCCAGATCCTCCTTCGGTGATCGATGATGTAGCGGAACTGTGGGCCTGACGGTACGGGATCACCCCTCCCCTTTCAAGCGCCGCCGCTCCGGCGGCATTCCTGACACGCCCCGGGATCGCGGAGTACCGTGCTCTACACAGGGGCCGGAAGAGATGAGGCCAGAGATCAGGAAGGAGCTGTACGAGGAGTCATCCGGTCCGGGGCAGAGCGTCGTGCGCTCCCAGTCGTACGTCGGCGCAGGCATGCGGCGGGTCGAATCCCGGTTCATCCAGCTCGAATCCGACCACAGCGACGACAACGCACGGCGCTTCTCGGAGGACAACGGCCGCACGTGGTCCGAGTGGGAGGGGTTCCAGAACGCCCTCTACCGGATGCAGGGCGCCGCCGAACTGGCAACGTCCAACATGGTCCCGGCCTTCTCACGCTCGTTCAACCCGGTACACGGCCACTTGGTGGGCGTGTATCAACACACGGTCTTCGTCAATGGCCACCGGGAGGCGTTCAGGGTCTTCTGGGGCGAAGGCAAGGCGGGATTCGTCAACCATGCGTTCCTGCACGTTTCCGACGACGATGGCGAGACGTGGCACGCCCCGCAGCTCGTGAAGTTCGAGGACGGCGCGGACTTCGACGACCGCGACTGGCGCAGCCCCGGTTTCCTTCAGAACAACCGGGCGCAAGCAGCCAGCAACAGCGAGATCGAGGTCCAGGAGAACGGAGACATCCTCTTTCCCTTGTGCGCCGACGTCACCTCCTGCTGCAGGGCCTTGGGTCTGGATGTAGGCGAGGTGTTCCCGTCGTGCCCGGAGATCATGCGGGGCCTGATCGTGATGCGCGGAACCTGGGACCCGGAAGCACGGCACTACGACCTGGTTCCGTCCCGGCCCGTCGTCCTGAACGACCTGCAGTCATCCCGAGGCGTGAACGAGCCTGCTCTGCATACGTTGAAGAGCGGGCGGGCGATCTGCGTCGTCAGAGGATCCAACACCACCTCCGAGGGGTGGCGCACCCGGATAGAGCCCGGCACACCCGGGTACAAGTGGTTCACCTTCTCCGATGACGGCGGCGCGACCTGGGTGGCTCCGGTCCCCTGGCACTACGACTCCGGAGAGGTTCTCTACTCCAGCTCCAGCATCCATCGCTTCCACCGGAGCGGTCGGAACGGCAGGCTCTACTGGTTCGGCAATGTCACAGGTCCCGCCGTAGAGGGAAACCATCCGCGCTATCCGCTGGTGATGGGCGAGGTGGACGAGGTCACCGGCTTCCTGAAGAAGGACACCTGTGCCGTGGTCGACGACCGCGATCCGGCGCAGGATCACGAGGGGCTGCAGCTCTCCAACTTCGAGATACTGGAAGACCGCCATACCGGTACCATCGAGCTCTACATGACCCGGCTCGGCGCCTTTCTGCCCGACGATCCGTGGCGGTCGCATGCGTATCGGTACTGGATCGAGGTGCCGCCGGAAGGAGGAGCGCCATGAGCTGGCTTGCCGAGGAGCACGACCCCGAGTGGCCGTTCGAGCTGCTCGCCACCGACTTCCGCCTCGACCCGGCCGCGACCGCGCTGCTGGTGGTCGACGTGCAGGGAAGCGACGGGACGATCGATGCAGAAAGCGGGTTGGGCGTCAGGTACCCGGAGATCGCGGCGTACTGGAACAACAGAATGGCCGATCTGGTCGTGCCCAACGTCCGCCGGCTGCTGCACTCGTTCCGCGAGCACGGCAGACGCGTCGTGTATACGCGCAACGGACGCATCACCCCCCACGGAGACGAGCTGACCACACGGCTCCGAGGAGCAGTCCGGCGCGCCCGGGTCACGCGATACCGGGGCACGGCTGCGTATGACGTGATGCCGGCGATCGCCCCCCGGGAAGACGAGCTGGTGGTCGACAAGCTGACCTCGGGAGCGTTCAACGCTTCGATCCTCGATCATGCGTTGCGCAACATGGGCGTGCGCGACGTGGTGATCGTCGGCATTAGCACCGACATGTGCGTGCACGGCACCGCGCGGGTCGCGGCCGAGCTCGGCTACAACTCGCTGATCTGCGAAGACGCCTGCGCCACCTACACCGCGCGGGCGCATGAGGACGCACTGCTCATGCACGCCCGCGTATTCGGCCGGGTGGCGACCACCGACGACGTTCTGGCTGAGATGGACGCTTCGTAGTCCCAATACGACGGAGGCCGCACCCCGTGGGGTGCGGCCTCGCATATCTGGCGAACAGCCTCGATCGGCTGCTGACTGAACCCGGCTACTCCTTCAGGAAGACCGCGGGCTTCGGGGCGACGTTCCACCTAGCGTTGAAGTTGCCCAGCTTGGGGTTCACCAGGAAGATGCGGGGCGCGAACGCCGTCCAGCCAACTGACCAGACGTCCTCGAGCGCGCGGCGCTGCCATTCCTTGTACGCCTCCGCCAGCTCCTCGTCGGTGGCCGCGGCCTGGATCTGCTTCCACACCTCGTGATTGTCCTTGATGCGCGGCGGCGGCTCCTCGCCCTCGGCGCCGTCGGTGCGCAGCCACGCCTGCCAACCCTTCGCCCACGGGCGGCCGAAGTTCGAGGACGGAGAGGCGCTCGACAGGCGGTCGGGCACCTGGTTGTCCCAGGCGTCGGCGCTTTGCTGCTGCCAGATCTCCCACTCGTTGGTAGCCGCGAAGTCACCGGTCTGCTCCCATCCGACGACGCGGTGGTTGCCCATCAGACCGATCTTCGGCAGCTCCTCGGCCAGCAACTGCCCCGCGATCTCCCACTCGCCGGCGTGCGGCTCGGTGGTGATCAGGAAGGTGATCGGCTTGCCGTCCGGCCCCAGCCGGAACCCGTCGCCATCCTTGTTGGTCAGCCCGATCTCGTCCAGGAGCTTATTGGCCTGATCCAGGTCGCGGTTGAGCAGAGGCGTGCTCAGCGCTTCGGGCACGAACCACGGATGTTCCGGCTTGATGATGCCCTGCACCTTGAGGGGCGCCTGACCGGCGTACAGGATGTCGTTGAGCTTCTGGCGCGGGACGAAGTACGACCACGCTTGGCGGAAGCGCTTGTCCCGGAACAGATTGCGCTTGAACTCGTCCTCGGTGTCCATGTTGAAGAAGGTCAAGTTCGAGCTGTAAGCGGCGCCGGGACGCGCCACCAGCTCCATGCGCACCTTGCCCTCGTCAGCCGCCCGCTTGGCCAGCTCCAGGCTGCCCAGCGGCACGGTCGCTACCCAGCTCTGCCCCTGCAGCGCGCGCAGCTTGCGCGCCTCCGCGTCCGCGACCAGAAACACGCGGTTTCCGCGGATGTACGGAAGCTGCTGATTGGCCTCGTCGACCGCCCACCAATACGGATTGGCGATGTACACGGTGGGATCCGCCGGCGGTGGCTCGTGTGCGACGAACGGCGCAAGCTGAGGCGCGTCCGGATTGGAGTTGATCGTCCCGTCCCGTGCCCAGTCCAGCAACTTCTGCCAATTCTCGAACGGCGACGCCGCCACGCGGGCCGCCAGGGTGGCCGCGTCGGTGTAATCGGGGTGGAACTGGCTGAGATACGCCTTGCTCTGCGCCAGGAAGTGGCGCTCGGCGCGGTCCCCGGTCAGGATCAGGTTGTAATTGGGCGACGGCTCTTCCAGCGTGACGCGCATCGTGTAGTTGTCGATCGCCTCCGCAACCGATCCCGGCATGATGCCCTGATGCGGGGCCGCGGCCCCGATGGCCTCCATGTACAGTTCGTTGAGCTGTAGATCGTGCCACCAGAACAGGACGTCGTGCACGGTGAACGGCGAACCGTCGGAGAACTTCATGCCCTCGCGGAAGTAGAACGTCCAGACCGTGAAGTCGTCGCTCGACTCGATGTCCAGCAGCCCGTACGGGTTATTCTCACGCGTAAGGGGCAGCGTGTAGTCGGTCGGTCCCTGGATGTTGGCTTGGTCCGGCGAGTCGCCGGTCGACCAAGCGTCGGTGTAGCGGCCGACCTCGACCATGCGCATGTCGCCGCCGTTCACGTACACGAACGGCTCGATCGGCAGCCGTTCCTCCACCGGCGGCAGCTCGCCGCGGGCGACCTGCTCGGCATGCCAGGGCGCCTCCTTGTATTGTCCGATGGCGGTGCCGCCGACGACGATCAGCAGCACGGCCACTATCAGTGCTGTGGTTCTTTGCACGATTCTCTTCCTCCTTTCGGATTGGATATAGATGGCGTGATCCAATCAGAATAGACGCCCGGTGGCAACCCCTCGGCTGCTGCGGAGCGACGACGCTTACTCGGCGACCCGTATGCGGGGGTCGAGCACGCCCAGCAGCAGGTCGGAGATCAGCGTGCCGATCACGGTCAGCGTCGACAGCAACATGACGATGGCGCCCGCCACCTGCGTGTCCTGGTTCATCGCCCCCTGCAGCATCAGCGGGCCGATGGTGGGTATGTTCAGGACGGTCGACACCAGCACCTCGCCGCTCAGCAGGGCCGGCAGCATCCAGCCGATGCTGGACACCCACGGGTTCGCCGCCATGCGGATCGGGTACTTGATCAACAGCCGCGTCTCCGGCACGCCCTTGGCGCGCGCGGTGGTCACGAAGGGCTGGCGGATCTGGTCCAGCACGTTGGCGCGGATGGTGCGCACCCCGCCGCCGATCGACTCGAACCCCAGGATCACCAGCGGCATCCAGAGGTGCAGCAGCAAGTCCAGGAACTTGGCCAAACTCCACGGCTCGTCGATCATGTCGGGCGAGAACAGCCCGCCCGGCACGAAGTCGATCAGTTCGAACGACAGGTACATCAGCACCAGGGCGAACAGGAAGTTGGGCACCGCCATCATGAAGAAGGCGACGAAGCTGAACACGTTGTCGAACAGGGCGTACTGGCGGATCGCGGCGCCAACCCCCGCCGGCCAGCTCACGGCCGTGCCGATCAGCATGGTCAGGAACGCGATCGCCACCGTCGTCAGGATTCGGTCCTGGATCACCGTGCGCACCGGCAGGTCCCAGTAGAAGGAGTGCCCCCAGCTTCCGCGCAGGAAGTCGCGCGCCCATTTCAGGTACCGCACGTGAAGCGGCTGTCCGTAGCCGAAGCGCCGCCGCAGCGCCTCCAGCATCTCGGTCGCGTCGCCGCGGAACTCCTCACCCATGCGTTCCAGCCGGGACACGTACGCGCTGGCCAGGTCTCCGGGAGGCAGCTCCACCACGAGGAAGGAGAGCATGGAGATCAGGATCAGCGTCGGGATCATGATCGCGACCCGGCGGATGATGTATCCCAGCATCCCTGTCCCCCCGACCTACCGGTACGGATCGACGGCGTCGCGCAGGCCGTCGCCCATGAACTGGAATGCCACCACGGTGAAGATCACCAGCAGTGCCGGCATCAGCAGCCAGGGATGGAGCGCGACCGATTCGACATTCTGCGCACCCTGCAGCAGCACGCCCCAACTGACCGCCGGCGGACGCAGCCCGACGCCCAGGAAGCTGAGCGCCGTCTCGCCCAGGATCATCGACGGGACGAGGTTGGAAGCGTTGACGACCAGGTGGCTGGCGAACGCCGGCAGCATGTGCCGCAACAACTGGCGGCCGATCGTCGCCCCGTCCAGCTTGGCCGCCAGCACGTACTCCTCCTCGCGCAGCGCCAGGAACTTGCTGCGGACCGTGCGCGCCAGCCCGGTCCAGCCGAGAACGGACAGGACCACCGTGATCGAGAAGTAGACCTGCACGATGCTCCAATCCAGCGGCAGCGCCGCGGCAAGCGCGATCCACAGCGGCAGCGACGGGACCGACATCAGCACCTCGATGAAGCGGTTGACGACGGTGTCGACGACGCCGCCGAAGTAGCCGGCGATGGAACCGATCAGGATGCCCAGCACCCAGGTGATGACGATCGCCATGATGCCGATCGACAGCGACAGTATGGAGCCGTGCACCATGCGCGAGTACAGGCAGCGGCCGCTCTGGTCGGTGCCGAGCGGGTACCAGCGGACGTCCGGGTCGCCGGTGCCGAGCAGGTGCAGGTCGGCGTCGATGAAGAAGAACAGCTTGTACGGATAGCCGCGCACGAACAGCCGCAACGGTCGCTGCGACCCTTCCACGCGCACGTACACGCGTTTGAAGAGCTCGAAGTCGAGCTTGCTGGTCACCTGGGAGACCACCGGACGGAAATTGCGCTCCTCGTCGAACAGGTTGAACGAGACGTCCTTGCCGCTGAACACCCACGGCTGGAGCTGGATGTCGGTGTTGCGCTCGATCGGATCGTTCATCGCGAAGAAGCCGTTGAAGATGGCGACGAAGTAGAAGACGAGGATGATGCCCAGGCCCCACATCGCCCAGCGGTGCGAGCGGAACTTCAGCCCGATGAGCCGCCACTGGGTCGCGGTGAAGTAAGCTTCCCGCCGTTCGTCCTCGGTCAGCCGCCTGCGGCGGAAGGTGCTGATCGCCCGCTCTTTGGTGGCATCGTCGGCGACGCCCGACGGGGCGTCGCGCAGGGTAGGTTCGGCCATGGGCGACGGTGCCGATTAGAGCACCACGCCCCGGTCTCGGTCAAACCGGAGCGCCTTTGTGGTGCCGCCCGATGGCACTACGATCCGGTCACATGCGGTCCCCGGCACTGCTCGCGCTCCTGGTCGGCGCGGCCCCGCTCGGCTTTCCCGCGGGCTTTCCGGAGGGCGGCGCGGTCGAGCAGTCGGTCCGCCATCCGGGACCGATTCAGCGGGTCGTCGTCGAGGGCCGCTACCTGGACATCGATGTCGACGGCATCGCGGCCGACGGCATCGCGGCGCGCGCCGTGGTGTCCAGCAAGCTGCAGCGGCGCAACGGCTTCGAGCTGCAGATCGCGGTGGCCGACGGCCGCGCGGCCATCGGCTTCGCGGTCAACGACCGCCTGATCTCCGGTTACTCGATCACCTGGGGCCCACGTCTGACCGTGGCGGTGCCGAGCTCTGCCGAGGTCTACATCCGCACCACTACCGGCGACGTGCTGGTCACGGGGCTTGGCTCCTCAGCCGGCAAGGCTGCCGTGTTCGTCGAGTCGGTGGCCGGCATGGTGGTCGTTCAGGACTCGGCCGCCGATGTCCGGCTGGTGTCGGGCGAGGGCGACCTGGTGGTTCGCAGGGTCGCAGGCGACGTTCACGTGGCTTCCGCCCACGGCGACATCGTCGTTACCGACAGCCGCGGCAGCGTGCGCGCACACGCGGCAGCGGGCACGCAGCGATTCGCCGACATCGACGGCACCGTCACCGTCGCATCCCGCGACGGCACTACGCTGTCCGGCGACCTGGGCGAGCTCCGCATCGGCACCCCCGGTGTCCCGTCGCTCCCGGACTGGGGCGCCGAGACGCCCTGGAGACGCCGCTGACGCGCTGACGCTCAGTCGTGGTCCAGGGCGCGTTCGCCGTGGAAGGTCAGGTCCAGGCCGGCCTCCAGCTCGTCGGTCTCCGGCTTGAGTCGCTTGATCGCGCCGATCACCTTCAGGACCACCCACGTCATCACGAACGCGTAGACCACACTGATCGCGGTCGCCGCCAGATTGGCCAAGAACAACGCCGTCTCACCGAAGATCAACCCCGGTGGCGCTCCCGTCTCCGGCGAGGCGAAGACACCGGTCATGATCGATCCCAGCACGCCCCCGACGCCGTGCACGGCCCAGACGTCAAGGGCGTCATCCCAGCCCATGCGCTCCTTGAACAGAACGGCGCCGTAACAGACCCCGCCGGCCAGCACACCGATCAGCGCGGCGGACCCCGGCGTCACGTAGCCCGCCGCGGGGGTGATCGCGATCAGCCCCGCGATGGCGCCGGTGAGCGCGCCGATGATGCTGGGCTTGCCCTTGTGCAGCCACGACAACAGCATCCAGACCACCATCGCCGTGGACGCCGAGATGTCGGTGTTGATGAAGGCGATCGAGGCGATCTCGTTGGGCGACAGCGCGCTGCCGCCGTTGAACCCGAACCAGCCGAACCACAACAGCGCCGCGCCAAGCGCGACGAAGCGGACATCGTGCGGTGGGGTGCGCTTCTCACGCTTGCCCAGCACGGAGATGGTGGCGAGCGCCGCCATGCCGGCCGAGATGTGCACGACCGTGCCGCCGGCGAAGTCGATGGCCCCCAGCTTGGCCAGCAGGCCGCCGCCCCACACGGAGTGGGCCAGCACCGAGTAGACGACAATGCTCCAGACCGAGATGAAGATCAGGTAGCTGGAGAACCGGAACCGGTCGACGAAGGCGCCGGTGATAAGCGCCGGGGTGATCACCGCGAACATCATCTGAAACAGGAAGAACGTCCACGTCGGGATCGTCGTGCCGGGGAACACATCATTCACGCCGATGCCGAACAGCCCGTACTTCAGACTGCCGAAGATGCCGCCGATGCTGTCGCCGAACGCCAGCGAGAAGCCCACGAAGATCCAAATGACGCTGACGACGCCGAGCGAGATCAGGTTCTGCGCCATGATCGTCAGCGCGTTGTGGCGGCCGACCAGCCCGCCGTAGAAGAAGGCCAGCCCCGGCGTCATCAGGAACACGAGGGTCGAGCAGAGAAGAACGAAACCGGTATCGACGGGATTCATGCGGTAGTCTCACTCCAAGCGGAGCGCAGCAACCGCACCCAGTTGCCGTGCATGACGTTGGCGACGTCCGCGTCGCCGTAGCCGCGCCCCTTGAGAATGCCCGCCACCTTGCGCACGTCGGCGATGGTGTACAGGTCGGCGGGAGATTGTTCTCTCCCGTAGCCGCCGTCAAGGTCCGTGCCGATCGCGGCATGCTCGCAACTGCCGGTGACCTGGCAGATGTGGTCGATGTGATCGGCCACCGTCTCCAGCGTGATGCCGGTATTGTCCATCGCCTCGCGGTCCCAGAGCGGCGACAGCATCCAGTCGTCGAACGCGGTGCCGATCACCCCGCCGCGCGCGGCCAGCGCCCTGATCTGATCGTCGTCCAGTTGCCGGTCGTGATCGCACAGCGCGCGGCAGCAGTTGTGGGTAGCCAGCACCGGGCCGCCGAATCGCTCCAGCGCCTCCCAGAACGCCTGCTCGGCCAGATGGCTGACGTCCAGCAGGATTCCCTGCCGTTCCATCGCCTCCAGCATGGGGCCGCCGCGCTCGGTCAGGCCGCCCGGCGCCTGCGTCCCGTGCGAGTAGGAGCTGATGCCGTAGTGAACCAGGCTGACGATGCGCAGTCCCTGGTCCCACCACTCGCCGACCTGCTCGGGACCGACGATCGGGTCCGCCCCCTCCATGGTCAGCACGAAGCCGATCGGTGCCTGCTGCGGGTCCCGCTCCCACTCCGCGAGATGGGCATCGAGTCCGGCGCGGTCACGGATCTGGCGCAGGAAGCCGCGCGTCTCCATCCGCCGGTAGTAGGCCAGCTCGCCCATCGCCTTGCCGTAGGCGATGTCCTGGGTCCGCACGCCGGCGAACCGCTTGCCGACCGAGGCCAGCCGGCAGTGCACGGTGACGAAGATCAGTCCCATCCCGCCGCGGCGCAGCTCCTGGAAGCTGACCACCCCGGCCCCCCGGCCCTTGCGGTCCATGCCGGCCTCCGACTCCCGGATCGACGTGATGCTCTGCGTCAGGTCGCGGTTCCATTCGAGCGCGTTGAAGGCGATGTCCAGATGTGAATCGACGATCAGCATGAGTTGGGTCCTCCGGTGCGGGGTGTGGCCGCCGTGCAAGCGTCGCACATTTCCCGGCACAGGTCGGCGCGCGGCGTTCGGGGTGGTACGATCCGGCCGTGGCTGACATCACCGTGCACCACGTCACCGTCCAATACGGCGACGTGATCGCCACGCATGGCGTGACCCTCCACGTCGAGGCAGGCGAGTTCCTGGTCGTCGTCGGCGCCTCCGGCTGCGGCAAGACGACCACGTTGCGCGCCATCGCCGGACTGGAGCAACCGGTGCTGGGTGAGATCCTGATCGGCGGCGAACCGGTCTTCAGCGAGCCGCGCCAGATTGATGTGGCCCCCGCCAAACGGCGTGTCGGCATGGTGTTCCAGTCGTATGCGCTGTACCCGCATATGACGGTGGCGCAGAACATCTCGTTTCCGCTGCACGTCCGGCGCGTCGGCCGGGGCGCGATCGGCACGGCGGTCCGGCAGGTGCTGGATGTGGTCGAGCTGATCGGCCTTGAGCAGCGCTATCCCAAGGAACTGTCAGGCGGCCAGCAGCAGCGCGTGGCCATCGCCCGCGCGCTGGTCAAGCAACCCCAAGTGCTGCTGCTCGACGAACCGCTGTCCAACGTCGATCCCAAGCTCCGCGTCCAGCTTCGTACCGAGCTCAAGCGGCTCCATCGCCGCATCGGCGCCACCACGCTCTACGTCACCCACGACGTCGCCGAGGCGATGGCGCTCGGCGACCGCGTCGCCGCGATGTTTGCGGGGGAGATACATCAGGTCGGCCGGCCCACGGAGCTGTACCGGACGCCTGCCACCGTGCCGGTAGCCGCGCTGTTCGGCGCCCACGGCGGCGCGCTGCTGCGCGGCACGATCGTCTCCCTGCCGGACGGCGGCCTGGCCCTGCTTCCCGAGGGCAGCACATCACAGACGGTCGCGTTGTCGCCCGACGCCACGTTGTTTCCCGACCAGCGGGTCGTGATGGACATCCGCGCCGAAAACGTCGCGGTGCTCGACCCGCGGGCCTGGGACGGTGCTGCCGGGACGGAGGTCGAGGTGGCCGCCGCACAGCCGGAGGGAGCGGCCAGCATCCTGCATCTGCGCCTCAAGGACGGGTGGCAGGAGCTGGTCGCACGCTGTGACGGACCGCAGCCGCCACGTCCCGGGCAGGCCCTCACGGTCCGGGTGCTCGCCGGCAACGTCTACGACGCCGGCACCCAGCGGCTCATCGCCCGTTGTCGCTCGGACCATCATCGGCCGGAACGGCCTCCACCTGTTCACGGCGGCGCGCCAGTATCTTCGGCCGGAGCCGCTCGAAGCTGATTTCGTAGCGGTCGGCTATGTCGCGCGCGTAGCTCGATCCCACTGGAGGCCCGGGCACGATTCGGTAGGTCCGGCGCATCCGGGCCTGCGCGCCGTCGACGCCGTCGCCGTCCGCTGCGATGCCGGCTACCAGGCTGACCACCAGACTTCCGCCGTCCACCTCGGCATTGATCCGCTCCAGCCGCTCGCCCAGCTCGTGGAGGTGGGTGGCAAAGATCGCTCGGGCGCCCAGCAGCCGCAGCGCGCGCATGACGTCCTCCGCCAGGTACAGACTCTCGCTCGGGCTGGTGCTGGACAATGATTCGTTCAGCAGCACGATGCTCTGCTCCGAGGCATCGCCGAAGATCGCACCGAGACGCCGGGCCTCCTCCGCCAGCCTGCCGCCTTCGATGCCACCGCCCTCTTCCGCCGGGAAGTGGGTGATCACGCGATCGGCCGGACTGATCTTCGCCGTTCGCGCGGCCACGTGCAGCCCGGCCTGTGCGAGCACGTGCATAACCCCCACGGCGCGCACGAAGGTGGTCTTGCCGCCCTGATTCGGTCCGGTCAGGATCGCGATGCGGCCCTGTTCGCCGGCATCCAGGTCGTTGCGGACCACGGTGCGGGCCGGCTCGTCCTGAGCGCCGTTCAGCGCGAGGGAGACGTCATACAGCTCGCACGCCTGCGAACGACGTTCGGCAACCGGAGCCAACTCCGGAATGCACGTTGGCATCCCCCGGTCGTGCAGCGCCAGCACCATGCGCGCGCCGCCCAGGTAGAAACGTATCTCCTGCTCCAGCGGCAGCACGTCCCGCACCTGAAGCTGGACGAACTGACCCAGCGCCTTGGCGAGCGGGCGCGCCACCGTACCCAGAACGCGGTCCAGCTCGCCGAGTAGCGGCGTCATGGCCGACGTGCGATGCACCTTGGTCAACGGCATGAACGGGTTCGAGACGCCGAACAGACGGCTGAGCAGCGGCGTGTCCTCGAACTTGCGTTCATGGACGCGCAGCAGCGTCGCCTCCGACGGGCGAAGCTGCGAATCCAGATTGATGCCGATGGTGACGCTGGCGCGTCGCTTGAGACCGCCGCGCAGTGCCGGCAGCTCGGCCTCCAGGCGCCGGTACACCTCGTCCTGCTGCCGCTGCCGGACGAACTCGCCGAGCGCCCGCATGCCGGCGGATTGCATCCCCGGCAGGGCCGCCGCGTCCGCAAGCGCCGTCAGGCACGCCACGTAGGTCTCGAGCTCTCCCAGCCGCCACACCGCCTGCTGCAGCGGCGAGCTCTGCTCCGTGCGGGTCTTGGTGAAGTAGGCCAGCTCGTGCAGCATCGGCTGGAGTTGCGCGAACAGCTTCCGCAGCTCGTCCGAGGCGACCGCATCGGCCAGCACCTCCTGGCGGTAGCGGATCGTCGCGGGGTCCGTGCACAGCTCGTAGAGGAACTCGGAGGGCAGCTCGAAACGGGTGCGCAGCGAGCTCAGACCCAGATCTTCGGCCGCCCGGTCGATCAGACGGCGCTCCCCGCGGGACGACGCCGGCCGCCCGGCCGGGTAACAGAGACTCACGCCCATCGCGTCATGATCCCCCGAATCGTACCGCACGCGGTCACGGGGCCGCCGGAGAATCGCCCTCGATTCGGCCCCACAGCTCCCGCGCCATGCGCTGAGCCTCGGCTACCTGCTCAGCGGTCATCGACTCCACCAGCCCGTCGCGGCTGTCGGCTCCCTTCTCGTGGCCCTGCGCGGCCGCAAGGTTGAGCCATGCATAGGCGGCCACGACGTCCAGCGGTACTCCCCGGCCTTTCGAGTACAGAGTGCCGAGCCGCCACTGACTCTCAGCGTTACCCTGCTCCGCCGCAGCTCGGTACCACCGCGCCGCCCCGGCGTAGTCCTGCGGTACTCCGGTGCCAAAGTGATATGCGCTCCCGAGTCGCCACTGCCCCTCGGCACTCCCCTGCTCGGCAGCAGCCCGGTACCACCGCACCGCCTCCACATGGTCCTGCGCGACTCCTCGCCGAAGTAGTACGCATTGCCCAGACGCCACTGCCCCTCGGCACTGCCCTGCTCGGCAGAGGAACGGAGCCACCACACCGCCGCCGCGTAGTCCTGCGCTACTCCCGTGCCGAAGTAGTACGCGCTGCCGAGCCGCCACTGCCCTTCGGCATTGCCCTGCTCGGCGGCCGCCCGGTACCACCGCACCGCCTCCGCGGAGTCCTGCGCTACTCCCCGGCCCAGGAAATAGGCGATGCCGAGCCGCCATTGCCCCTCCGGCGAGCCTTGCTCGGCAGAGGCACGGAGCCACCACACCGCCTCCGTGTGGTCCTGCGCTACCCCCAGTCCGTAGTAGTACGCATGACCCAGGCGCCATTGGCCTTCGGCGTTGCCGTTCTCGGCCGCCGCCCCGTACCAGCGGACCGCCTCCGCGTAGTCCCGGGCCACCCCCCAGCCGTAGTAGTACGCACTGCCCAGCCGCCACTGTCCCGCGGAGCTACCCTGCTCGGCGGCTGCCCGGTACCACCGAAGCGCCTCGACATCGTCCTGCGGTACGTCCCGGCCGTAGTGGTACGCATCACCGAGTTGCCACTGGGCGTCGGCGTCGCCCTGTGCGACAGCGGACAGCACATCGTCCACGCTCGGCGAATCTTCGGCGTTGGCGACTCCCACCAGGATCGAGGCGAGCAGTATGGCCGCGAGGAAGGGTGGCCTGTGGCGGTCAGCCGTCGTGATTGCCATCACCATCGATCTCGGCTTGGAGCGGCCGCGCGTGCGCACGACAGCAGTCTATCGCATCAGTCATCAACATCGTGTGCGCTCGCCTCCCGTGCCAACAGCCATCTCAGGCTGGCACGGAGCGCCTCTACCGTGCGTGCGGCAGGCCATTCCTGGACGCCGTGCGGCATGAAGTTCAGCAAGGGCCCTGATCCCCGAGCCCGCAACGCCGTCAGGTACTCCCGAAACGGCAGCGTCCCGCTGCCTGGAAGCTGCTCCCGGCCGTGGCCATACACCTCGGCCAGCCAGCTTCGAGCATCGCGTGCTCCCGGCCAGAGGTCCCACAGCCAGAGTTGCAGCATGCGATCTCCGAAGCGGTCGATCAGGGACAGCGGGTCCTGCCCCGCCATCACCGCGTGCGTGGGCGCGAACGCGATCCCGCCGGCTTCCGGATCCACCTCCGCGCAGAGCCGCGCCACGTCGTCCGCGCCGCGGATCAGTCCGTTCACGTGGTTGTGCACGGCGATCCGAACGCCGACCCGGGCCGCATGCGCGAACGCCGGGCGGAGATCGCGCAGTGCGTCCGCGACGCTCTCTCCCTTGCAGCCGATCACCACGGTCTCCGCGCCAAGCTCAGCGGCCAGGTCCACCGCCGACCGGACGTGCGCCATGTCGGTCGGCGGATGCGCCGCCAGCGAGACTACGGTGAGCGCGCGATCCCGGCACAGGCGGTGCACGCGCTCGGCACTGACCGAGGCGACATCCAGGTCGCGGTACCGGTCCGCCCTGGCCCACAGCTCGACGCCGTGAATACCGGACGCGGCGACCCCGTCCAGACGCCGTTCCAACGGCAGGTTCGGAAACAGGAACCCGGCGGGGCAGCAGCAGCGCTGCCGAAGCGCTTCGCTCATGGCGCGTCCCCAGTATGATCGCACGCGCTTAGAGCCGGCTCTGACCCCGAGTCATGAACGCCATCGAGTCCGACGGACCTCGAGATCCGCACCGGCCGATCTACCACTTCTCCCCGCCCGGAGAACTGACCTTACGCCGCGCGTATACCCGACACGGCCGGACAGCACCGGCGTGCAGGCGTTCGCCGACGGCGGCCGCGCCGCGCTGCGGCGCCTGGCGGTCTGGCGCAAGAGATCGATCGGCCTGTACTGCTAAGCGCGTCGCGCTGCTACGATACCGCCATGATGCGGGTGGCAGTCTGGGGCAACGATCTCTCCGACACGTATCTCCGGACCGTGACGCAGCTCGGTGCGGAAGCGATCGACATGGGCCGGGGTGCGTTCTTTCCCGGCGTCAGCGAATCCGGCTATCCGGACGCCGACGCCCTGGCCGGGCTGGTCCTCAAGCTGCGCCCGTACGGCCTGCGCTTCAATCGCGTGACGCTGCCGGACATCACCGACGAGTTCATGCTGGGCCGCGACGGCGCCGACCGTGAACTGGAGAACACCTGCCGGGCTCTGCGCGTGTTCGCGGACGCCGGCATCCCGATCGCCCGCCAGCGCTTCGCCGGCGACACGTTCAACCACCGGTTGCTGAAGTACGAGTCGCGGCACCGCGGCGGGTACCGCTCGCGCGGCGAGAGCCGCGACCTGGGGCCGCCCGACCCCGATCCGGCCACTCACGAACGGCTGGAAGGGTGGTGGGACCGGTTCTGCGCGGTCTACGAGAGGCTGGTGCCGATCGCCGACGAGTACGGCATCCGCCTGGCGATCCACCCCTCCGACACGCCGCTGCCCGACACGCCGCTCGGCACGCTGGGCTTCCATCGCGTGATCGACGCCTTTCCCAGCCCCAACGTGGGCTATCTGTACTGCTGCGGCACCCGTGCCGAGGCGGGCGGGCCGCCGCTGGTGATGGACGAGATCAACCTGTACGGCCGCAAGGGGCGGATCTTCACGGTGCACCTGCGCAACGTGCGCGGCAATCTGGCGACGGCCGGCGGATTCGAGGAGGTGTTGCTCGACGACGGCGACATGAACATGTCCCGAATCGTGCGCGAGCTTTCGCGGGTAGGATTCGACGGCTGTCTGAATCCCGACCACCTGCAACCGATCGAAGGCGACGGACGCAGCGCCCATCAGGCCCTCGCCTACTCGATCGGCTACATCAAGGCGCTGTTGACAGCGCTCGCAGCCTGACGCGGAGGAGCCGCATGGGAGCCATCCAGTGGGTCGTCGTTGCCGTGCTCGCGGCGCTTGCGCTGTATGGGGCCGGCGCGATCGGCTGGGCACTCGGCCGCCGCGCGGAGCGCAAAGGGCCGAAGAGGATCCGGCCGGCGCCGCGTGCGATACCGGCACGCGCCAGAGCGGACCAGCTCGTGGATCTGGGCGAGCTTCCCAAGCTGCTCGATCGGCGCGACGTACTGATCATCAGCACCGTGACTACAGGCGTCGGCCTGCGCGCCGAGGTAGTGGACACGGCCGTGCTCGATACGACTGGAGCGGTGCGTCTGAATCGCCTGAGCCTGCCGGTCGGCGGCACGCCAACCGACGCTGGCGACATGCACGGATTGACGTCCGACCGCCTGCGCGAGGTTGAGGCGCAGCCATGGCGGGCCGTGTACGCCGAGCTGGTAGAGTTGCTGTCCGCCGCCACGCTGGTAGTGGGATACAACGGCGGTCTGCACCGCCGCATGGTGGCGCAGACCGCTGAACGCCACGGGCTGAAGCGGCTGCCGGCCACCGACTGGGGCTGCCTGATGCGGAGGTACACCGAGGCCATCGCCGGAGCAGACGCCCAGTGGATCGAGCTGGCCGACGCCGTCGCCCGCGAAGGCATCGCCGCGCCCGAAACCCACTGGGCCGTGGACGATGCCCGCACCGCCCTGGAGCTCCTCGGCATCCTCGCGCGGCGGCAGGAGGCGGAGCGCGAGCAGACCGTGTGAGCGCTACGTGCCGGCGGGTTCCGCGCCGGGCGGTTGGTTCTCGTAGCCGGGCACCAGCGCCTGATGCCCCCGATCCGCTCCGTTCATGCACGCGCGGTCGTCGACCTCCTCGATCCATGCCTTGAGCAGCGCGCGGTGGTGGGCGAGTTCCCCGGCGTAGCGGGCTTCCACCGCCAGATTGACCATCTCGCCCGGATCCCGCTCCATGTCGAACAGTTGCTCGCGGTTCTTGCGGCTGCCGTACATGCAGTACTTGTGGCGCGACGTCCGCACCATCCGCCCCTGCTGCGCTGCGCCGGCGTCCGGACCGAAGCTGGTTTCCGCCACCAAGTGATCGCGCCATGCCACGCCGTCCTCGCCTGCGATCAGCGGGCGTAGCGACCGTCCGCGCAGATCGAGCGGCGGCTGCACCCCGGCGTAGTCGCAGATCGTGGGCAGCAGGTCGAGCCCGTTGGAGACCAGGTGTTCATCGTCCACACGCGCCGGGCAGCCGGCGGGTGGCCTGATGATGAGCGGTATGCGGGTCGACTCGTCATAGAGCACCCACTTCTGGTTCCAGCGGTGCCCGCCCATGCCGTCGCCGTGATCGCTGGTGAAGATCACCAGCGTGTCGTGGCCGTGTCCCGCCTCTTCGAGAGCGGCCATGATGCGCGCCACGCCGGAGTCGACCTTCTCGATCAGGCGGTAGTAGGTGTGCCGGTAGATGCGCCACTCGTCCTCGGTGAGCTCGGAGCCCGGCTTCAGGGCGCGCTCCTGCTTGATCAGGTACGGCTCGTACGCCGGCACCGCGAAGTTGGCGGGCAGATTCGGGCACTCGCCGACCGGCACCTGCGGCACGGGGCCCCAGGGCAGGCGCTGCTGGCGCGAGTGCTCGCAGATGTTGTGCGGGTTGTCGAACGATGCCACCGCGAAGAACGGGCGGCTGCGCGGCGTACGCAGGAAGTCGATGCACCGGTCGGCCAGCGCCCAGTCGTCGAAGCCACAGATCTTCAGAAAGCCGTGGCCGTCGCCGATCTCGATCTCCGGCACGTGCCATTTGCCGCCGTAGGCGCAGTCGTAGCCGGCGGCCGCCATCAGGTTGCCCAGCTCGCGCGAGCGGAACTCCGGCGCGATCGCCTTGTTGTTGTAGTCGGCGCCGACCTCGTGCGGCATGCGCCCTGTGTACAGGCTGGCCCGCGACGGCGTGCACAGCGGGAAGGTGCAGTAGGCGCGCTCGAAGCGCACGCCGCGTTCGCCGAGCGCGTCCATGGCGGGTGTCGACAGGTCGGGGTTGCCGGCGGCGCCCACGGCCAGCGCGGCCTGCTGGTCGGTGGTGATGAGCAGCACGTTGGGCCGGGTTCGAGCGTCAGCGTTCAATTGCCGATCACCTCCGTCACGCCGAAGAAGGTGGCCCGCAGCCGCTTCATCACCTCGTCGGGCAGCGGCGGGCCGGTGACGGCCGCTACGTTCCGCTCCAGGTGGCCGATGTCGTTGGTCCCGGTCATCACCGTGCTCACCGCCGGATGGGCGGCGCAGAACTTGTAGGCGGCGCTGATCAGGTCCGGGGTGCGGGAATCGAGCAGCCAGTCAAACGGGTCCCCGGCCGGCAGCGCGCCTGCGGCGACGATCTGTTTGCGCTCGAGCTCCGCCAGCGTCTCGCCCACGCGCACCGGATCGGGAAACAGGCGCCGCACGGCGAACATCACCTGCGTGCCTACGTCGCGCTTCCGGCAGAGCGGGAACACCTCGCGTTCCGCGCACTGGTTGATCATGTTGTAGCCGACCATCACCGAATCGAACAAGTCGTCACGGAGCCCACGCGTGAGGTAGGCGTGGGCGCCGTCGTAGGCGGATACCTCGCTCGACGACAGGAACCGGAACTTGCCCTGCTCCTGCAACCGTCTGAGCGCGGGAATGGTCTCCTCGACGATCCGCCGATAGGCGCCCGGCTGCGGCCAGCCGGCCAGCAGGAGCACGTCGACGTGATCGACGCGCAGGCGGCGCAGGCTGGCCTCCACGCTGACGATCACCTGCTCGACGGGAGCGGGGTGCCCGCCTGCGACCGCATCGTCGATCACCACCTTGGTGCTGAGGTGGTAGCGGTCGCGCGGGACGCCGGCGAGCGCCCTGCCCAGGATCAGCTCGCTGTCGCCGTAGCCCGGTGAGGTATCGAACAGGTTGATGCCGAGGTCGAGCGCGTGCCGCACCAGGCGGTGTATGTCCGCTTCCGGGATCCCAGTACGCTGGCCGAAACGGTTCGGACCGCCCGAGCCCAACGCGATCACCGACACCTGCAGTTCGGTACGGCCGAGGCGCCGGTACTCCATCCGGCCGGTTAGTATAGCCTGGGCACGGGCAAATCATGCGGACTCTGAAGATCACCGGCACGCGCACCTTCCCGCTGGACGACGGGTCGCTGCTGCTGGAGATGAGCACCGACGCCGGCATCGTCGGCTACGGCCAGCCCCTGAGCTACGGCCACCGGCGACTGGTGATGGCCGCGGTCGAGGACCTCACCGGCTACCTGATCGGGCGCGACCCGTTCCGGATCGAGGACCACTGGCAGGTACTGTACCGATCCAGCTACGCGCGGGCGATGCCGATCCTGGTCGGCGCGCTGAGCGGGCTGGAGATGGCGATGTGGGACATCGCCGGCAAGGCGCTGGACGAGCCGGTGTGGCGGCTGCTCGGCGGGCCGACGCGCGACCGCGTGCGTGTGTACGCCGGTTGCAACGACGCGGCGCGGGCGCGCGAGCTGGTCGATCAGGGTTACACGGCGCTGAAGATGGTGTCGGAGCGCAAGCCGTGGCGTTATCTGGAGCCGCCGGCGGGCATGGAGCCGACCGTACGAGCGGTCGCCGCCGTCCGGGAGGAGGTCGGCGACGGCGTGGACATCGCCATCGACCTGCACCGCCGCCTGAGCCCGGCGATGTCGCGCGTGCTGCTGGAAGAGCTCCGGCCGTTCCGGCTGTTGTTCGCCGAGGAGCCCTGCCACTGGGAGAACGTGGAGTCGCTGTTGAGCGTGAGCCGAACCTCGCCTGTGCCCATCGCCGTGGGCGAGCGGCAGGTCACGCGCTGGGGGTTCCGGGAGGTGGTCGAGCGCGAGGCGGCGGCCGTGCTGCAGCCGGACATCCGCGCCTGCGGGGGCATCACGGAGATGCGCAAGATCGCCTCTCTGGCCGAAAGCCACTATCTGGCGCTGGCCCCGCACAGCGGCGCCGCCGGCGGGCCGGTCGGCGTTGCCGCGTCGCTGCACGTTTGCGCCGCGATTCCCAACTTTCTGGTCATGGAGGGCGGGCTGCAACGCGGAGAGGGGCTGTTCCGCGAACCGCTGAGCTTTGCCGGCGGCTTCCTGGAACTGCCGCAAGGGCCCGGTTTGGGGTTCGAGATCGACCCGGACGCCATATCGGCGCGCACGGTCGATCCCGAGCCGCTCGACCGGCACATGCACCGGCTGGCCGAGGACGATTCGTACGCGGACCTGTGACCCGAGCTTGCCGGCGGCGCCACACACGCGTAGCGTAGTCCTGTGGCCGAGCGCGCTGACTTTCGCCGTTGGAACATCTCGCGCCTGTCGATGACGGCGTGGCGCAACTTCAGCCAGGAAACCTCGCTGACACTGCGTGGACGCGCGTTCTTCGTGGGACCGAACGCGTCCGGGAAGTCCAACATCCTGGATGCTCTTCGGTTCATGCGAGACGTCGCTGCCATGGGTCTCGACGACGCCGTTTCCCTGCGGGGCGGTATGCGCGAGGTGCGGTCGCTGCACGCCAGGCAGTTTCGGGGCGTTCGCATCGCAGTCGATGCTGGTCCGCGCGATCAGAGCTCCCGGTGGTCGTATGAACTTCACTTCCGGAACCATCCACAGAGTCATCGTCCGGTCGTCGAACGGGAGCGTATTCGCCTGAACGACGTGCCCATACTCGATCGACCGGATGAAAAAGATGAGTCCGATCCGGAGCGACTCACGCAGACCCATCTGGAACAGGTCAGCGAGAACCAGAGATTCCGTCCGCTCGCGGCGTTCTTTGGATCCATACGGTACTTGCATCTGGTTCCGCAGATCGTCCGCGAACGCAGACGCAGCGGTGACTCCCGAGACGACCCCTACGGCTCCGATTTGCTGGAACATATAGCGGACACGAATCGACGTACCCGAGAGGCGAGACTGCGCAAGATCCAGGCAGCCCTGCGCGTTGCCGTGCCGCACTTCGACCGATTCGACCTGGAGAGAGACATCGCAGGCAACTGGCACCTGAACGCGAGCTACAATCACTGGCGCGCGCATGATGCTCGCCAGAACGAAACCGCTCGTTCCGATGGCACGCTCCGCCTGCTGGGGTTGTTCTGGGCTCTTGCCGAGGGAGGTGGTCCTCTGCTCCTCGAAGAGCCCGAATTGAGCCTGCACGACTACCTTGTCTCGCGGTTGGCCGGCATCATGGCGCGCATGCATCGCAGGGCCGGTCGGCAAGTGCTGATGACTACCCACTCGGCTGCCCTTCTCAATGACGAGGGAATCGACCTGCAGGAGATCTTCTTGCTCAATCCCGGAGACGAAGGAACCACAATTCAAAGGGCCGCCGACATAGAGGAAGTTCGTCGGTTGGTCGAACAGAACCTCACTCCGGGTGAAGCGATCATGCCACGCGCCGCTCCGAGGAACGCCGACCAGTTCGCATTCGATGTCTGATGCTCCCGCAGCCGGTTAGCTGCTTTGTGGAAGGGGTGTTCTCAGCGTTTCGATGGCGACCATCCCCCACCCCGCAGAAGACGAAAGTGAACCGAAAGCACGGCTGATTGCGCTTGCCCGGCGTTCGAGAAGCCGAGCTATCCGGGAAGGCATCGTCCCTGCCGAAGGCGACTCTCGAACGGTCGGACCGGAGTACGTTTCGATGCTGGGCGAGTACGTTCGCGAACGGTGGAGTCCGGAGCGCGCCGGCGCACACGCTCCAAGCCTGCGCCGGACTCTGGAGCGTTGCCACAATCTGGCGAACACCGGTCTATGGTGACGGGCTCATGACGCGGGATGGCCCGGGCGGTGCGGATGGGCCCGGCGGCCGTGAGGACAGCGCCGCGATCAGGGTGTCGAGATGCATGACGTACTCCAGGGTGATCCCGATGCGGTCGGCTTCGGTCCTCTCCAGCCAGGAGTGCCAGAAGCCCTCCTCTTCCTGGGTCGCGACGTACCAGTCGCCCAGCCGCATGGTCCAGCGGCGGTAGCTCTCCTCGCCGGTCACCTGAAACAGGAGCGCGCTGCCCCAGCTCGACTTGCAGACCGAGGGGTATTTGAACTGGGCATCGGTGGCGGCCATCGAGAAGGCCTGGTAGCGCCGAGCCAGATCGAGGTACTGCGGGTCGGGCTCCGCGAGGTACAGGCGACAGAGGAAGCCTGCGCCGATGCCGCCGATCGTCCAGCGTTGCATCCGGTCGGCGGCGTTCTCCACGACCATGTGCTCTCCGAAGTCGGGGTCCGACGGCGTGATGGGCCGCTGGCGCGAGCGAGACCAGAAGCAATGGAACCGGCTGGGGAGCCCGCCCGCGGCAGCGAGCGGCTGGGCATCCCAGATCATGCGCAGGAAGCCGGCGACCCGGCGCGCCGCGTCCAACCGTCCCAGCGCGAGGGCCGCGAAACCGGAGCCGCACGCATACGGGATGTCCATGTCGTCGGACATCGATCCGTCAGGCAGGCGGTGGTTCGCAAATGCGCCGCTGAGGAGATCCTGCCATCGCAGCAACTCCTCGATGAGCCCATAGGAAAGGTCGTACTCGCCGATCTGGTGAGCACCGAGGATGAAGGTGGCGTCCCGGTACGCCCAGTCGGTCTGAACGGCGCGCAGTGGTCCGTCGAGCCGCCCGTCAGGGGTGAGCAGGTTGCGCCGAACGAAGCCGCACACCGCGTGCGCGGCCTCGACCTCGCCGACCAGCCCGAACGTCCACGGCGCCCGGTAGTATTCGAACCCTGCGGTCGGATCCCCCAGCGCGCCGTCGGGACGCATGCGTGCGAGCAGCCAGTCGGTTCCGCGGCGCCGCGCCGCCAGGTACCGGCCGACCCGCTCGGCGTCGTCCGCGGTCCCGAGCCCGTGCGCGCGAGCCAGCGCCGCCAGGCATGCGTCAGTAGTCCACCAGCTCCCAGGCTCGGACGGTATGCTCATGATCAGACTCCTTCGCCCGCCAGGGCTTCATCCACCATGTCGAACACGGTCCGCGAGGGCCGGTAGCCCAGGACGCGGCCGGCTCGTTCACTCGATACGACCCAATTCGGCCGTGCTCGGGGGGTGCGGATCATGACGAGGGGCACGTCCAGCAACGCGCTGATATGGGCGAGCAGCTCCCCCTCGTCATGCGAGCCGGCGGGACCGATGTTGAACGCCTTTCCGACCGCATCCTCGCTGTCGAGCGCCAACACGATCCCGGCGGCGGCGTCCCGCGCGTCGTTCAGGCTCATCCTGGCCGTCCGGCCCTCCATGTCGGCCGTGACGAACAGCCGCGGCCCGCCGTCGTCATGCGCGCGCAGGGTCGCCAGCAGATCCGCGTCCGCCACGCCCGACCGCGAGTTCTCCATGGCGCGGATCGCCGCCGTCACGAACATCCGCGCCCCAAACACGCTGCCGGCGGCGACGAGCTCCGCCGCATCGGCGGTCGCGCTCGGCCGCACGATGGTGACCGGCAGACCATGGGCCCGCCCGAACGCCAGGCTGAGCTCCTCCGCCGCCACCTTGGAGGCACCATAGACCGACCCCGGTCGCCGCGGATGCTCCTCGTCCACGGGCAGGTACTCGGCCGGGACGGGGCCACCGGGCCAGTAGACGGCGTCCGAGCTGATGTACACGAAACGGCCGACCGAACTGCCGCGGTCCCTGATGACGGACAGCAGCCGGTAGGTCCCCGCCACATTGATCTCGAAGTACTCGTCGTCGACGTGATTCCGCGTCGTGAGCGCGGCCGCGAGGTGGATGACGGCTTCGGCGCCGTCGACCGCATCGAGCAACGTTGCCTCGTCCGCCAGAGAACCCTCGACGAGTTCCACACCCGGTCGCTCGATCAGGCACCGGCGCGGGTCATCGGGAACGACGAGCGCCCGCACGGAGCGGCCATCGGCCAGCAGCCGCTCGGTGACGCGGCGGCCGATACGCCCGCTGGCGCCGGTGACAAGAACGCTCAACGCGTAGGGTCAGGTTCCGGTTGGGAGAACCAACTGTTCGGATAAATCTTCAGCCGCACCTCGCCGTTCATGGTGCCGAGGCCCGATCTCACGGTCGAGTAGTAGGCCACCAGCGCCTCGTCGCCAACGAAGGTCACCGAGGGATACGCATTGCCGTACCCGTACCGATCCTCGATCGTGCGGCGATTCTCCCAGCTCTCCCCCTCGTCCTTCGAGATCACGCAGCGCAGCGGATTGCGCGGCTTGTGCGTCCACTCCGTGCGTGGATTGCTCACGTCATACGGCGGCGTGTCGTTCCATATCAGCAGCAGGTCGCCGCCCGGCATGCGCTTCATGCAGGTCGCCACCGCCGGCGAGTCGAACTCGGTCGCCTCAGTCTCGCTCCACGTCTCGCCGGCATCGGTCGACCAGCCGCGGTACAACTTGCCCACCGAGGTTCGCAATATCGCCAGCAGCGAACCGTCGCGCCGCTCGATCACCGCCGGCTCCTCGGCGCCCCGCGACGGCGCATCCATCTTGATGCGGCTCTCCTGCCACGTCTCCCCCTCGTCATCCGAATACAGACAGAACGCCAGGTAGTGATCGCCGCGCCCCCAAACCGGGCTCACGTGGCACGGCAGGATGATGCGCCCCGAGCTGTGCCTGAGGATGTGGTCGGCGTTGGTGAAGTACCACCCAGGCCCGGTCGTGATGTCGCGCGCCGGGCTGAAGGTGTCGCACTCGTCGTCGGACACGCGCAGCCACACGCGCAGCCGCTGCGCCGCGCGGTCGCGTTCGGTATAGGTGAACAGGATCCGGCCGCTCGGCAACCGCACCAGGTTGGGATGCTTCACGTTATCCACCCCGTGGTTTTCCTGCAGGGTGATCACGTCGCTCCAGGTGCGCCCCCGATCGGCGGAGACGCGCGCCGAGATCTGGCACGGCGCCTCATCCTGCACGGTCGCACCCTCCTCGAACACCGTCTGGTTGATCACGCTCGGCCGCCGCACGTAGTAGGCGCACCAGACGAACAGCAGCCGATCGCCGCTGAGAGGGAAGACGAGCTGATGGTCGTTGCGCGGGTGCGCATGGCTCCACGGCGCCGCCGCGACGGAATGGACCTCGTTCTGGAACGCGGAACGGTCGATCATGTCGCTACCTCCAGGATGTCGATCATCATATGGTAGACGAGACGTTCCCGCACGCACGATCACGTATGGGAGCGCATGCTAGATGCGTTGCCGGCATCCACATCGAATCCAGGCTCGGGTCATCTCCCGGGGCGGAGATCCGGCTGGGAGAACCAAGCGATCGGATAGATCTTCAGCCGCGCCTCGCCCAGCATACCTCCGACTCCCGACCTGACGGTCGAGTAGTAGCCGACCAGCGCCTCGTCCCCAGCGAACGTCACCGACGGGTAGGCGTTGTCGTAGCCGAACCGGTCCTCGATGGTGCGCCGGTTCTGCCACGTCTCGCCGTCGTCCTGCGAGATCGCGCTGCGCAGCGGGTTGCGCGGCTGGTGCGTCAGCCCCGAGCCCGGAATCGACACCGCGTACGGCGGCGTGTCGTTCCAGATCAGCAGCAGGTCGCCGCCCGGCATGCGCTTCATGCAGGTCGCCACCGACGGCGAGTCGAGCTCGGTCGCCTCGGGCGTGCTCCAGGTCTCGCCGGCGTCGGTTGACCAGCCGCGGTACAGCTTGCCGAGCGAGGTGCGCAGCAGCGCCAGCAGCGAGCCGTCGCGCCGCTCGATCACCGCCGGCTCCTCGGCGCCCCGCTTCGGGAGATCCATCTTCACCCGGCTCTCCCGCCACGTCTCGCCCTCGTCGTCGGAGTACAGGCAGAACGCCTGCCAGTGGTCCCCCTTCCCGTAGATCGGCCCCGCGTGGCACGGCAGGATGATCCGCCCCGAGCTGTGCCGGAGGATGTGGTCGGCGTTGGTGAAGTACCAGCCCGGGCCCGGCGTGATGTCGCGCGACGGACCGAAGGTCTCGCATTCGTCGTCCGAGACCCGCAACCGCACGCGCAACCGCTGCGCCGCCGCGTCGCGCTCGGTGTAGGAGAACAGGATCCGCCCCGTCGGCAGCCGCAGCAGATTGGGGTGCTTGACGTTGCTCGCCCCGTGGTTCTCCTGCAGCGTCATCACGTCGCTCCACGTCCGCCCTCGATCGGACGACACGCGCGCGGAAATCTGGCACGGCGCATCGTCCCGCAAGCTGGAGCCCTCCTCAAACGGCGTCCGGCCGATCGCGCTCGGACGACGCACGTAGTACGCGCACCAGACGAACAGCAGCCGGTCGCCTGAGAGCGGGAAGACGAGCTGATGGTCGCTGCGCGGGTGCGCGTGGCTCCACGGCGCCGCCGTGACGGCGTGGATCTCGTTCCGGAACGGGGAAGGGTCAATCACGGGTACCTCCGGGCAGGCATCATGACACCAAGCGAGCGATACGCCAGACTGACGGTCATGCACGAGAACGCGTGGGACAGCACCCTGCTAGCGGTCGGTCTGGAGCCGCAGTTGTTCGTCGACAATATGCTCATCGCCTCCGTCCAGGATGCCACGCGGCGCTGGCATGCGCCGAAGCGCTTTCAGGACGGACCGCTATTCACCGAGGACCGGCCCTGGGAGCACCGGCTATGGACCGCCTACTACGGCTCCACCACCCTGATCCGCGACCCGGACGACGGCCTGTTCAAGTGCTGGTACCAGGACCAGGAAGGCGATCCCCGGAAAGGCGAAACCGCCGGCGACAGACCGCCGGCCAACTTCGCCATGCGCGCGACGCTGCTCTACGCGCAAAGCTCCGACGGCGTGCACTGGGAGAAGCCGGAGTTGGACGTGCGCACGATCGACGGCCGGCGCACCAACATCGTGCTGGGCGGCGGCGACTTCGGCGACGCGCACGCCATGACCGTGGTGCGCGACCCCTACCCGCCGCGGCCCGAGGAGCGCTTCCGCGGCATGCTCCGCCATATCTGGTACGAGGGCGCGACGCGTCGCCGCGTCACCACGAGCGTGCACTCGCCGGACGGCATCCACTGGTCGGTCTATCCGGACATGCCGACCTTCGGCAGCCGCGGCGGCAGCCCCGGCGACGTCAACATCCTCTGGTACGACGAGCACTCGCGCGAGTTCGTGGTCAACATCCGCGCCCACATCGGCGGTCTCCCCGGCGCCGCGAACCTGCGCCATCCCTACCGGACGCACGGCTTTCTGTACCCGTATCAGCCGCACCAGCCCCTGGCCCAGAACAAGCGGCGGGTGTGGCAGAGCCGCAGCCACGACTTCGTGCACTGGAGCGAGCCGCTGCTGATCGCGGTGCCCGACGATGACGAGGATGGCCTGGACGAGGGGTACTACGGCCTGTCGCAGTTCCGCATCGGTCACCAGCACCTGGGCACGGTGGGGCTGTTCCGCAAGGTGGACAACACGGTCGAGGTACAGCTCATGCAGAGCCGCGACGGCCTGCGCTGGCGCCCGGCGGCGCGGCGGCAGCCGTTCCTGGCACCGCGCGGCCCCGGCCACTGGGACGCCTGGATGACGTCGCTGTTCAGCCAGCCGATCGACGTCGGCGACGAGCACTGGTTCTACCAGGGCGGCTTCAACTACCACCACGACTGGTTCCTGGCCGGGCCCAACGAGGGGCTGGACCATGACGAGGCGCGCAACCCGACCGGCACCTCCGGGGGAATCGGTCTGGTGACGCTGCGCCGCCACGGCTTCGCGTCGCTGTCGGCCAACGCCGTGCGCGAGGGGATCGTCGTCACCCAGCCGGTGTTGAGCCGCGGCCGCCGGCTGGCGATCAACGCCCGCTGCCGGCCGGGAGGATCGATCCGGGTGGAGGTGGCCGACCGCCACGACCGGGTGCTCGACCCGTGCAGCCGCGACGCCTGCGACCCGTTCGCCGGCGACTCCGTGCAACACGTGGTGAGCTGGGCCGGAAACCCGCACGTGCCGAAATCCGCGGGCGACGGCGATTGGCGGGTGCTGCGTTTCTTCCTCCGCGACGCCGACCTCTACTCCTTCACCTTCCTGCCGGCGGAGTGACTCCCGACCGGCAGGCACCGCCGGCCGTGCGCTGGACGGCTCCCCGGGGCGGGCGCTGGCAGGACGGCCGGTGCTGGGACGCGGGCCGCGCGCCGCTCCCGGACGAGCGCGCGTGCTTCGACCGCCCGGTGGCCGGCGCCGTCAACATTCACGATCGCGTGGCGGTGGCCCGCGTCGAAGTGGACCTCGGCGACCCGCACGCAGCCGTCAAGCTGGGCGGCCCCGGCACGTTGGTCCTGACCGGCGCGGACCGCTTCCTGGGCAAACCGGTCGCCCTGCAGGTCGCGGACGGAACCCTGCATCTGGCGGCTCCGCTGCGGATCGAGGTCGCCGCTCCGCGGTTCGGCGCCCATGCCGGAGGCACGCTGATCGTGGCCACCCCGCACGTGCGGGCGGTCGCTGACGACCTCAAGCTGGCGGTGTCGCAGACCGGCGTGCTGGCGCTGCGCACCGATAGCTGGTCGCCCGGATTCGACCTGGACGTGGCCACCAGCCGCACGCTGGGGCTTGGCCCGCACGTCATCGACTACGGCGGCCGTCGCGCACCCACGCCGCGGCTGCTCGCGTTCCGGAGCTTCAAGGAGCACGACGGTGACGAGCTCATGGTCCTGGGTTTCGTGCCCGGCGATCAGCTTCGCTTCGAGGAAGATCCGCAGCAGTCGACCGACCCCGGCAAGGAGCTGCGTCTGCACGCCGTGCGGTTCCCCGACGCCGCGCACGACGGTGCGGCGCGCGTGAAGCGGAGCGGCCGCTTCTACTACCTGCTGCCCGAGGATCGCAGGTACACGGTGCCGGCCCCGGATGCCACCGGGCGGCCGGTGAGCCGGCCAACGACCGCCGTGCTGACGGCCCGGCCGGTGCCGATCGCGAAGGCGGCCCGGACCGGCGACGCGGTCTCGCTTCCCGGCGGCCGGCTGCTTGCGGCGGTGTCCTCCAAAGACCGCACACTGTCCGTCGCCGTGAGCAGCGGGAAGGACTGGACACGGCCCGCGACGTTGGCTCTGCCCGCCGGCGCGATCGGCGCCACGGCGCCCAGCCTGCTGTGTCTGGCCTCGGGGGCGATCCTCCTGGTCTATCAGGCGCTGCTGCCCGAGGCCGCCACGGCGGTGGCGGTGGCGGAATGCACCGAGCCGGCCCGCGCCGGAGCCGCCAACGCCTGGTCGCCACCCCGCATGGTTTCCGGCCTGGAACCGCGCCTGCGGCTCGCCAACGGCCGGCTCGCGCAGGGAGGGGACGCCCTGCTGCTGCCTTTCACCCTCGGCTCAGAGGTGGGGTTGCTGACCTCAACCGACGACGGAAGCACCTGGCGCCGGCACGGACCGCTGGTGCCCGGACCGGGCTCAGGTCTGCGCTACCCCGCGGTGGCGGAGCCCGATCCGGGCCGGCTGCTCCTGCTGGCCGCCACGGCCACCCATCGCATCTACCGCAGCGAAATGCACCTCGGAGACGACGGTTGGACCACGCCTACCGAAGTCACCACCCTGGTCGCTCCGGAGGCGCCGCTCGCCCTGACCCCGCTGGCGCGGGGCGGCGGCCTGATGGTCGCCTGGAACCACCATAGCCGCCGCGGCGACGGCCGCGACCGGATACGGCTGTCGGTCGCCACCTCCTCGGACGGAACACGCTGGGCAACGCCCTGCCCGCTTACACCTGACCCGACGGAGCTCGCCACCTGTCCCTCGCTCGCCCCGATCCACGGCGCGCCCGGCCGCTTCGTCGCCACCTACGTACGGCTCGCGGATCCCGAGAGCGGCTCAGGAGTGCTGCAGTCCGTGGAACTCACCATCCCGTAGTCGCATGAGCGCATGGGACTGCGATGCCGCGAGAGCGAAGGTCCTCAAAGCCGATGGCGTGGAACAGCGGACCCTTCACGCTGCCGCCATCAACGAGTAAGTACGGCCGTTCAGGCTCCGTCAGCCAATTGCGCCTCGGTGGTATCGGGCGTAGCCGGCCAGGGGTTGATCACCTCTATCCCGCAGTGCCCGAAATCTCCGTCATTTCTGGTCGCAACGCGGGCCCCCCGAGTGCGGGCGATGGCGGCAATCTGGCAGTCGGCGTGGCCGATCGGCATGCCGGCCGCCTTGCGTGCGGCTCCGATGCTCGCATAGGAACGCGCGGAGGCTTCCTGGACATCAAGCCAGGCGACGACTGTCGGCTCGGGCGTCCGCCGCATCAACTCCGACACCACGTTGGTGTCGAGCAGGATCATCGGAACATCGCCCGCGGCTCAGTCGAATCGGGGCGGCTCGCGCATCGGCTCGCGCGGCGGCGTATCGAGGTCCACGCCGCCCAAGGACGCGAAACGGGCATGGATGGCACTCGCGAGTCTGGACGGTTGCGGCGACCAGTCGACGAGCGCGGCATGCAGAATGCGCCGCGCTTCTTCCTCCATGGAGTGGCCATGCTCGGCCGCCCGCACGCGCAGACATCGTTTGATGCCGTCTTCGAGGTTGCGAATCGTGATGCTGGCCACGGGCTTTCACCTCCAACGCGAGGATATGCATTGATTGCATCGCGATCAACGCCATCATGCGCCGGATCGAATCGCTTCTGGCCGGAACGGACAACGCTCGGCTGACCCTGTAGCATGAGCCCATGGACTGCGATGCCGCGATAGCGAAGATCCTCAAGGCCGAGGGCGTGGAATGGATGGCCGCCTTTCCGATGCAGACCCTCATCGAAGCCGCCGCCAAGGAAGGCATTCGGCCGATCATCACCCGCCAGGAGCGGGCGGGCGTGAACATGGCCGACGGCTACAGCCGCGTCATGAACGGCCGCCGGATCGGCGTGTTCACCATGCAGCGCGGCCCCGGCGCGGAGAACGCCTTCAGCGGCGTCGCTCAAGGCTTCGCCGACAACGTACCGCTGCTGGTGCTTCCCGGCGGCGCCGAGCGAAACCGCTTCGGCACCCACCCCGGCTTCGACGCGGTGAGCAACTACGGCGGCATCACCAAGTGGTGCGGCTACCTGGCCGACCCCGCCCAGGTTCCCGGCCACTTCCGCACCGCGTTCACCCGGCTCAAGCACGGCAGGCCGGCGCCGGTGCTGATCGAGATCCCCTCCGACCTGGGCACCGCCGAGTACGGCAGCGACGTCGAGTATCGGCCCGTGCAGGTGCACCGCTCCGCCGCCGACGCCGACGACGTACGCGACTTGGTGACGGCTCTCCTCAAGGCGCAGGCGCCGGTCCTGTACGTCGGCCAGGGCGTCCACTATGCCGAGGCGTATCAGGAACTGATCGACTTCGCGGAGCTGACCCGCATCCCGGTGCTGACCACGCTGGCCGGCAAGAGCGCCTTTCCGGAGAGCCATCCCCTCTCCCTGGGGACCGGCGCCAACTCCGCCACGCTGATGGCCCACCGCTTCCTGGAGCAGGCCGATTTCGTGCTGGGCGTCGGAGCCGGATTCTCCACCACGGTGTTCAACGCGCCGCTGCCTGCCGGCGTGCCGCTTGCCCAGGTCACCAACGCCATCGAGGACCTCAACAAGGAGCACGCGATCGACTACGGCGCCATCGGCGATGCCAGGCTGGTGTTGCGGCAGATGATCGAGGAGGTGCGCCGCCAGGCAGGTGCCGACGGGCCGGCCGGCCGGGACGGCGTCGCCGGCGAGGTGGCCTGTTGCAGGGCGGAGTTCATGAAGGAGTGGACGCCGCGCCTGCACTCCGACGAGGTGCCGATCAGTCCCTACCGCGTGCTCACCGAGCTCACCCGCGCCATCGACCCCCGCAACGCGATCGTCACCCACGACTCGGGCTACCCGCGCGAGCAGTTCGTGCCGTTCTGGCCGGCCGAGTTGCCCCATTCCTACCTCGGCTGGGGCAAGTCGACGCAGCTCGGTTACGGGCTCGGCCTGGCGCTGGGCGCCAAGCTGGCCGCACCGGAACGGCAGGTCGTCAACGTCATGGGCGACGCCGCGTTCGGGATGGCGGGGCTGGACATCGAGACCGCTGCTCGCGCCGGCATCGGCATCATGACGGTGGTGCTCAACAACGGCGTCATGACCCACTACGACACCTACCTGCCGTATTCCAGCAAGCGCTACGGCACCAACGCCCTGGGCGGGGAGTACGCCAAGGTCGCCGAGGGGCTGGGAGCGCACGCGGAGGTGGTCACCACCCCGGACCAGCTCGGCCCGGCCATCCGGCGCGCAGCCGAGGTCAACCGGACCGGCCGGCCGGCGCTGATCGAGGTGAAGACCAAGGTCGAGGAGGCGGTGCCGCGCTACTACCGAAAGTAGGACGCCCGCGCGGCGGCCCCGGCGCTACGCCAGCCCCATGCCTCGCAGATTGCGGTAACTGGTGGCCAGGCAGGCGAATGGGTCCTGTCCGTAGCAGTCGTCCTGCTCCACGAACGCCCATTCGATCCCCGCCGCGCGGCACGCGGCCACGATCTTCGGCCAGTTGAGATTGCCCTCGCCCACCTCGGCGAAACGCTGGGTGCGGTCGGGCAGCACCACCATGTCCTTGAAGTGGACGATGCTCTGCCGGCCGCGCAGATCGTCGATCCACTGCGCCGGGTCGGCGCCGCCGGCCACCAGCCAGTAGACGTCCAGCTCCGCCTTCAGCGCCTCCGCCGGCACCCCGCCGTACAGCTCGGCAAGCCAAGTGCGGCCACCGGAACGGACCAGCTCATGGTTGTGGTTGTGGTAGGAGAAGTCGATCCCGACCGCGGCCAGCCGCTCGGCGACCGGCCCCAGCTCCGCCGCGAAACGCTCCACCCCGCCGGCTTCGAGGTAGTCCTCCGGCAGGCCGCCGATGGCGGCGTGCCGGCACCCCCAGCGCTGGTGGATGTCGATGACACGGTCGAGATCGTTGAGGAACTCATCCCATCCGAAGTGCGTGGCCGCGATGTCCAGGCCGTGCTCCTTGGCCAGGCGCGCCACGTCGGCCGCATCCACCGGGCCGAAGGCGGACACCTGCACGCCGGTGTACCCGGCGGCGCGCACCTTGGCGAATGTCTCCGCCACGTCGTCGACGGTGTCGGTATGGCCGCGCACGGAATAGAGCTGTGCGCCGATTCTGGGGTCGTTCATGTGGATTCTCCTGTATTCGTTGACGCCGCCGGCAGTGCGTCCCGTATCGAGCGCGCGACCCGGGCGGCCAGCACCTCGGCGCCGGCCTCGGTGAAGTGGACGTTTCGCGGCGGCTGCAACTCGGTCATGCGAGGCAGCGCCAGCGCGTAGAGATCGTCGAAGGCGATCCCGCGAGAGGCGACGATCCGCGCGGCGGCCCGGTTGTAGCGCACCACGTCGGCGGGCGATCGCGACGCCGTGCCCTCCTGCACCGGCGTGGTCGTCGCCCAGATCAGCGCCGCGCCGGTGGCCGCCAGCCGATCGAACAGCGTCTCCAGGTTGCGGCCATACTCCTCGATCCCGACCTGCTGGACACCCGCCGCTTCAACCTGGGCGACGTCGTGGAGACCCCAGTTGCAGTGGATGACCCGCCACCTCCCGTTGCCCAGCCAGCGGTCCAGCTCGGCCAGGCTGTGGCGGGTCGACCGGCAGTTGTCCGGCGCGCGGTGCACGCAGGCGACGCCGGTCAGCAGCGTCCGCACCGCGACGGTGTAGGAGATCGAGATCGAGTCGCCGAGCAGCAACACACGCGGCAGCGCTGGATCGTCGGCGACGTAAGCGAACTCGGGCCGCTCGCGCCGCTCCGCCGGCACCAGGGTCCACCACTGCGACTCCGTCATCGCGGGCAACCGTACCCGACCGCCGACACCCGTGCCAGCCGCCGCTCGTAGCCAGCCGCCGCTCGTGTTGACAGCGCCCGCTCCCGCCCATAGAAAGGGTGATCCGCCCCCACGCATCATGAGCACGGCCAGCACCCTCGACCGCAGGACCCTGAGCGCGCTGCGCAGCGAGCGGCGCCGCAGGGCTCGCAAGTACCTGATGCTCTACGGGTTCTGCGTCATTCCGGTGGCGGCGCTGTTCGTATTCCACTACATCCCGATCTACGGGATCCTGCTGGCCTTCAAGGACTTCAGGTACAACCTGGGGATCCTGGGCAGCCCCTGGAACGACTTCCAGCACTTCCGCGACCTGTTCACCGACCCGTTCTTTCCGCGGATCGTGCGCAACAGCGTCATCATCAGCGTCCTCAAGCTCGCCTTCGCCTTTCCCGCGCCGATCCTCCTGGCGATCCTGATCAACGAGATTCACACCCCGTCGCTGAAGCGCACCATCCAGTCGATCACCTACCTCCCCCACTTCATGTCGTGGGTGGTGCTGGCCGGCATCATCAAGGAGCTGCTCTCCCCGCAGCGGGGCTTGCCGCTCTTCTTCGGCACGATCCTTGGCGCCGAACGGGTGCCGGATCTGCTCGCGGATCCGCAGTTCTTCCGTGCGATGCTGGTCTTCACCCACATCTGGCAGGCGATCGGCTGGGGCAGCATCATCTACTTCGCGGCGATCTCGACGATCGATCCGGAGCTGTACGAGGTAGCCGCCCTGGACGGCGCGGGCCGCATGCGCATGGCCTGGCACATCACGGTACCGTCGCTGGTGCCGGTGATCACCGTGGTCTTCATCCTGCAGATCGGCCGGCTGCTCAACGCCGGCTTCGATCAGATATTCAATCTGTACCACCCGCTGGTCTACGAGGTTGCCGACATCCTGGATACCTACGAGTACCGCGTCGGCATCCTGCGCGGCGAGTTCGGCATCGGCACCGCGGTCGGCCTGTTCAAGAACGTGATCGGCGTGACGCTCCTGGTGGGCGCCAACCTCGTCATCAAGCGGTACAACCAATATGGCATCTGGTGAGCTGACGCCGCCCGCCGTCGGCCGCGGTGGCTCCTGGCTGCGGCGGCGCACGGTCGGGGAATCGGCCTTCAGCGTGGTCAACGTGACGGTGCTGCTGCTGTTCTGCTTCACCATCGTCTACCCGTTCTGGCGAGTCGTGCTGACCTCGTTCGCGGGGCCGGGAGAGTTGGTGCACCTGGGCTTCAAGGTCTGGAACGACAACTGGTCCACCTACGCATACCAGTACTCGGTGTCGCAATACGGCAACGTACGCGTCGGCTACCTCAACTCCATCCTGCGGGTGGTGCTCGGCACCGTGCTCACCCTGGTCTGCACGATGTTGATGGCCTATCCGCTGGCGAAGCGCGACCTGCCGGGACGCTCGCTGCTGACGCTGTACGTGGTGATCACCCTGTTCTTCGGCGGCGGGCTGATCCCGCTCTATCTGGTGGTACGCAAGCTGGGGCTGATGGATTCACGGCTGGCGCTGGTGCTGCCGGTGATGGCCAACGGCTTCTATATCGTGATCATGCGCAACTTCCTGATGACCCTCGACCTGGCGTACGAGGAGGCGGCCCTGATCGACGGCGCCAACTACCTGGACGTGCTGGTGCGCATCATCGTGCCGCTGTCTGCGCCGGTCATCGCCGTGGTGGTGCTGTGGGCGTCGGTCCAGCACTGGAACGAGTGGTTCCACGCCATGCTCTTCACCAAGAGCCGTGACAAGCACGTGCTGCAGTTCCTGCTGCGCCGCATGCTGCAGGACATGACAGCCGTCCGCCTGGAGATGGCATCATTCGAAGAGGAGGTCGACCTGCTGCCGCTGCCGTCCGTGCGCGCCGCCATCACGGTGCTCACGATCGGGCCGATCATCCTGCTCTACCCCTTCATCCAGCGGCACATGGTCAAGGGCATCTTCATCGGCTCCCTGAAAGGCTGACCGATTCGCTGTAGCATGAGTGCGTAGAGCGCAAGGCTACACGCTGGCCGCGCAGGCCGGCGCAAGCCCGCATCTACAGGAGGATCAGAGATGCGAAACAAGACGATAGCGATCGCACTGGTGCTGGCGTTAGCCGTTCCCGCGGCACTGCTGGCAGCCGGCGAAGAGGAGGCGGCCATGGCCGAGGACGCCCACCTGGAGATTACGTGGCTGGGCGACTCGCCCGACGAGTCGTGGTGGATCGGCCAGCTCGAGGAGATGTTCAACGTCACGATCACCCTGGACGGCACCGCCCGCTTCGACGGCGAGCGCGAGCGCATCATCGTGGCCGCCGGCGAGTTCCCCGACACCGGGGCGCCGTGCTGTCTGACCACCCTGACGCTGTACGAGGATCAGGTGATCCGCAGCCTGCCGGAAGACATGCTGCGCACCCACGCGCCCGACTACTCGCGCGCCATGGACGAGCGCTACCCGGCCATCTGGACGATCTACAAGGCGGCGGACATGGAAGGCGAGCAGATGGCCATGGGCGCCATCGCCGAGGGCTCGATGGCGTCGGTGTTCCACCTGTTCACGCGCAAGGACTGGCTGGACGCGCTGGGCGTGGAGTTGCCGGACTATGACGAGACCAAGACCTTCCTGGCGCGCGGCATCCACTACTACGAGAACGACGCGCTGACCCTGGACTGGCTGGAGAACCTGCTGGTCGCCTACCGGGACGGCGATCCGGACGGCAACGGCAAGAACGACACGATCCCTTACGGCGCTTACACGCAGGGCGCCAGGCCTTTCGGCTCGTGGCCGTGGGGAGCGATCCAGGGCGCACTGGGCGTGCCGACCACGAACCTGGACCGCAACCACTACGTGGACGGCGAGCTGTACATCGCCCACGTCAGCCCGCGCTTCCGGGAGTTCACGGAGCTGGTGGCGCGCTGGTGGGACATGGGCCTGATCGACAGCGAGTTCTTCACCATCGACCGCGGCGCGAGCTGGGAGAAGGCGGCGACCGGCGCGTTCGGGGTCTACAACTCCAACTACAACTACGTCGGCCGGGTGCCGTCACGGCCGCCGGACAACCTGATCTCCGACGAGGACGTGGCCAACGGCGTCGAGCTGGTGATGTTCGCGCCGATCGGGCCGCGCGGCGAGCAGTTCGCCGGCATGTACGGAACCTCGTACGTGCGCGGCCAGGTGCAGGTGATGAACAAGAATCTCAGCGACGCCAAGACCGCGCGGATCATGGAGATCGTCAACACCAAGTACCGGCTCAACGACGGCACGAACGAAGGCATCGACCTGTGGATCCAGTGGGAGTACAACCACGGCGAGGAAGGCGTCCACTGGGAGTGGGCGGGCGATCCGTACAACTCGCAGACGCGGCGGATCCCTGCCGACGAGCGGCCTGCGGACGCGCCGGGGCGCGGCGGCTTCCCCACCAACTACCCCAACTACAGCCCGGTGGAGAGCTTCGCGTTCACCTATCCCCCGCCGCAGACGGACTGGATCCTGAACCACCTGTTCGGCGATCGCGTGCGGGGCCAGACGTTCGCCACCGAGTACTTCGACATCTTCAACGAAACCGACTTCCGGGAGATGTCGGGACGCCGCGGCGAGGCGCTGCAGACCATGGCCGCCGAGTTCTTCGCCAAGGCGGTCACGGGAGAGATCGACATCGACGCGGAGTGGGACAACTACGTCGCCAGGTGGATGGAAGCCGGCGGCGACGAGCTGATGGCGGAAATCGCCAAGATGCCGCGCTGGTCGGACTTCTTCTAAGCTCCGATTCGATTCACGCGCGAATTACCGCGCCCCGCTGCGAGCGGGGCGCGGTTTTCTTTTGCCCTCACGGCAATTGGATGATGTCGATCCTGACTCGCGCCAAGCCGTCCTTGACCAGATTCAGGTCCTGCGCAGCGCCGTTCGAAAGGTCGATGACGCGGTCCCGCTTGGTCGGTCCGCGGTCGTTGATGCGCACCACGGTGGAAGCGCCGGTGTCCAGCCGGGTCACCCGCACCAGCGTCCCGAACGGCAGCGTGCGGTGCGCGGCGGTGCGCGCGTGCATGTCGAACACCTCGCCGTTGGCGGTCTTGTTGCCGTGAAACCCCGGCCCGTACCAGGAAGCGACGCCGATCTGCTCCTCCGGCGCCATCCAGGTCGCACAGCCGGCGACGGCAAGGCAGGAGACGATCCCCGCGAGAACGATCCGGCGGACCTTCATGTTCTAGCGTATCGGCAGATTTGCGCGGGAGACCCAGATCGACCCGGCCTGGCGCCCAACCCGCCTCCCGGTTGCGAAACTGCTACGATCGACGCATGGCAGGGACGACCGACGCTTCCGGCGAGCTGGAACGCCGTATCATGAACGCGTCACCGGAGCAGTTGGCGCTGCTCGAGGACGCTCGAGCCCACGGGCTCATGGAGCTGGCGCCCGTGGTGCTGCCGGTAAACCCGCTCGGCGACAACAACCACATGGGCTGGCCGGTGGCGACGGCGGCCGGCGACGCCATCGTCGTCATCCACCGCCGCATCCCCGGCCACAACCCCAAGGGTGCCGGACGCGGCGGCGCCGACTCCACCTTCTCCATGGCGACCCGCTCGACCGACGGCGGCGCCACCTGGAGCCAGTCGTACGATCTGCGCGACGCGATGGGCGCCGAGCGCAACCGCGGCGGCGAGCTGCCGCTGTCGCACCGCTACAAGTTCGGGCCGCTCAACCCCGGCAGGGAGGGCTACAAGCTGCACCTCAACGCGATCGGCACCTCCCACAACCGAACTGGCGGCGACGGCACCGTGGTGGTGCTCTGCAACTACGGTGCGTTCCGGTCGGAAGACGGCGGCGTCACCTGGGAACACGAAAGCGAGCCGTTCCGGGAAGACACCACCCCCGGCGACATCGTCTACCTGGGGCCGCGCATCATCGACCACCCGGAGCACGGCCTGCTGGCCTTCGGCAACACCGTCGGCTACGTGCCGGCCGGCACCGAGGGCGCCAACTATTCCCAGAACCAAGTGGACGCTCCGGGAGACCACAGCCGTCCGTTCCTGGTGGTGCTCCGCTCCGGTGACGGGGGCCGCTCCTGGGAGCGCATCGATCACCGGCTGCCCGACTGGGCGGCTCAGCACGAACCGGCCGCCCTGCTCCACGACGGCCACCTGTGGGTGGTCGGCCGCGACCAGATCACCGGCACCGATCACGTGCAGATGCGCTTCCGCGCCCCCGGCGACCCCGTGGAGACGCAGCGCACCAACATGCGCAACCGCAGGAGCATCGACACGGTCGACCTGGACTTCAACCCGCTGACCGGCCGCCTGGAGGTGGTGCGTTCCAAGCGTGAAGCGATGCGCGTCGACCTGTGGAGCATCGACCCGGCCGACTGGGATTCGGCCGAGTGGCGGCTGGAAGCGACGCTGTACCGCCGAGGCGGCAACTTCTACCGCGACGGAGACGGCTTCCATCCGGCGGGCGCGATCATCGACGCCGCGGCCGGCGTCCAGCACATCTTCATCTACATGGGCCATCCCAACGGGCCGGCCGGCTCGTTCCGGCTCACCCGCACCCTGGACACGCCGCGCCTGGCGCAATTCCTGCGCTCCGCGTAGACCCCTCCTGGGATCGGCCCGGCATGCTGCGAACGCTGCGCTCGGTCATGCGCTTCCGCCGTCGCGGGCGTACCCGCGGCGAGCGGCTGCGCGCGCGGGCGGTGAATATCGCCGAGTTACGCCTGTTGGCGCGGCGGCGGCTGCCGCGCGGCGTGTTCGGCTACATCGACGGCGGCGCGGAGGACGAAATGACGCTGCGCGCCAACACCTCCGCCTACCGCCGCCGGCGGTTCGCGCCGCGCGTCCTGCGCGACATGTCGGTCGTCGACACCACCACCACGCTGCTGGGGCAGTCGCTGGCCATCCCGTTGGTGCTGGCTCCGACCGGGTTCACCCGCATCGCCGATTCCCGCGGCGAGTTGGCCGTGGCGCGCGCCGCCGCCCGCGCCGGCCTCCCCTACAGCCTGTCCACGATGAGCACCCGCTCCATCGAGGAGGTGGCGGCGGTCAGCAACGGACCGCTCTGGTTTCAGCTCTACATGCAGCGCGACCGCGGCCTGGTGCGCGAGCTGGTGCAGCGCGCCGCCGCCGCCGGCTACGCCGTGCTCATGCCCACGGTGGACATCGCCACTCCCGGACGCCGCGAGCGCGACGTCCGGCACGGCTTCACGCTGCCGCCGCAACTGGAGCTCTCCACGCTGCTCGACGGCCTGCGGCGGCCGGGCTGGACCTGGGACTTCGTCCGCTCCGAGCCGATCACCTTCGCCAACTTCCGCGGCCGGACGTCCGCCGACGGCTCCACGCCGGTTGCGCTGGCGGAATACATCAAGCAGCAGTTCGATCCCACCGTGAACTGGCGCGACCTCGACTGGCTGCGCTCGCTCTGGGACGGGCCCCTGGTGGTCAAGGGGATTCAGAGCGTGGCCGACGCACGGCTTGCCGCCGAGCGCGGCTGCCAGGCGATCGTGCTTTCCAACCACGGCGGGCGCCAGCTCGACGGCGCGCCGGCGCCCGTGGACCTGGTGGCGCCGGTCGTGGACGCGGTGGCCGGGCGGGCGGCGGTGATCTGCGACGGCGGCGTGCGCCGCGGCGGCGACATCGTCAAGGCGATCGCCCTGGGCGCCGACGCCTGCATGGCCGGCCGCTTCTACCTGTACGGGCTGGGCGCCGGCGGCGAGGCGGGAGTCGACTACGCCATCGAGCTGCTGAGCGAGGAGGTGCGGCGCACGATGACGCTGCTCGGCTGCACGGCCGTGGACCAGATCAGCCCCGACTACCTGATGTCAGCGTAGCGGGTTGGCAGGCTCCCGCCGTTTCGGATCCGCGGCGGTGACCAGCGCCTTGGCATAGGCCACCGCCCAGGTGGTCGCCAGCTTCTTGTCCCACTCCTGCTCAATGTCCAGGATCGGGATGTGGTCGATGTTGAGGACTCCCTCGTATCCGGCCGCCTCCAGCGCGGCGACGACCGCGCCCATGTCCATGTCGCCGTCGTCCAGGAAGGTCTCCAGGTACTCGCCGCGCGCCGGGATCGGGCCGATCACGTTGCGGAAGTGGATGTTGAAGATGCGTTGCGGACCGAAATGGGCGATGCCGGACAGCACGTCCTCGCCTGACTCGTAACGGGTGCCGACGCAGTAGGTCATGCCGTTGTTGGGGCTTGGGAACTCCCGGAACAGCCGGTCGAACGCCGCGAAGCTGTTCAGCACGTGCGGGATGCCGCGGTAGACCGGGATCGGCGGGTCGTTGCCGTGCTGGCAGAGCCGGACCCCCGCCTCCTCCGCTACCGGCAGCGCCGCTTCGTAGACGCGGCGGTAGCCGTCCCAGATCTGCTCCGGCTCCACGGCGCCGAGCGGCGCGTCCATCACCCGGTCGGCGTCGGTGAAGTTGATGCCGGGCCGGCCGTAGCCGCCGCGTCCGCGGCCCACCGTGTGTCCGGGCGGCCCCGCGGGCGGCAGGTACTGAGCGTTGTTGGGCTTGATGCCCACCAGCCGGATGCCGGCCTCACCGGCGCTGCGGATCAACTCGCAGAGCCGATCAATCTGCCGGTCGGCGCCGGGACGCCCGTAGTAGGCATCCCAGAGGTGCTCGATCGCGGTGTTGGCGACGTTGATCCGCAGCCCGAACCCGGCATAGCGCTCGACCACGCGGCGCGCCGACGCAGCGGTCAGCGCCCCCGAGGTCCGGTACTCCTCCAGGTACTCCAGCCGCACGTCGACATCGTCCACGCCGATCTGCTTGAGGAACCGCAGTCCGTCGTCGCTCGTGTCCTTGGCGAATACGCCTACGCGCATGGCTCCACCTCCAGATCGGTGACGAGAGTGTGCGTGGCCGCCGACTCGCTGACCAGCAAGAGCCGATAGGCCGGCTCCTTGGTGCCCATGACGAAGTCCTCCCCGCCCTCCTCCATCACGGGCCGCCAGCGCGGTGCGACGGTAAGGCGGCCATGCGGGCCCGCGGTGGCCCAGCCGCGCTCGCCCCGATGCCACGGATACCGGCTGTGCAGGTAGAAGCCGACCTGAAGCGGCCGTTCCAGCCGCAGCCGGTCGGTCACCACGAGGCGCCGCGGGTCGTCCGAGTCCAGCAGGCGTTCGGCGCCGGTGACTGGCTCGGGCCAGACGCCGTTCAGGTCGACCCGGCAGTGCAGGTGCTGCTCGTCGCCCTCGCCCTCCGCGACCGTCGCGACCGGGCACGGGTTGTGCTGCCGCAGCGGCGTGCCGCCGTCCGCGTGCGGGACGGCCAGGTTGTGGTAGCGGGCGTACTTGATGATCAGGCAACGCGGATCGACATAGGGCATCTGGCCGCGGTCGACCGCCAGTTCGTCCCCGAACGCCTCCAGCACGAAGCTGCCGCGGTCGTCGTGGCCGTGGCCGGCGCCGGCCGGGCCGCCGATGACCTGCACCCGCACCGGCCCGTCCGGGGTCGGCCGGTTCGAGCACAGCAGACCGGTCACTGTCAGGTTGCGGAACACCGGCGGACGCGCGGCCGGCGGCGGCAGCTCGTCGGGACCGTAGACGATGTTGAGCTCGTGCTCCGGGGCATAGTTGGCGCGGGGCGAGTGCTCCTTGACGCCGGCCAGTAGCTCGGGCACCGCCGGATCGCCGGACAGCCGGCACAGCAGCCCCAGCGACCCGGAAGCCACGCAGACGCCGGCACGGCCGCCGTCCGAGTGCTTGATGACCGCGCCCACCGGCGGCTCGGTGCTGAGCATGGCCGTGATGTAGTCGACGCAGCGGACGGCGACCTCAGGAACGATCGATTCCAGCGCCACGCCGCGGTGCCGGGCGTACAGCGCATAGCCGGCCAGCGCCTGCTGCAGGGATCCGGTGGCGTAGCCGATCCCCTCGTACGTGCCGCCGTCGGCCGCGTAGTAGGCGCGCACGGTCTGGTCCATCGCCGCGCGGAACGGCTCCAGAAAGTCGCCCCCATACGGCCAGTGCCGGGCCAGCGCCACGCTGACCACAATGCCCCCGAACGCGAAGAAGATGCCCTGGTTGTTGCCGCGCACGTACGGATGGCGCATCAGCGTCTGCTGGATCCACGGCATCGCCTTGATCGACACCGCCTGTGCCAGCAACTCCTTGCCGGCATCGGTCAACAGCGATCCCGCCCAGTCCCAGGCGAAGATGCAGTTGATCGCGACGCGGTACTCGCTGAAGCAGCGCGTCTCCCAGCTCGATCCGGGCATGCTGCTCATGAAGCCCGGCGTCCAGACGTCGCAGTGCGCGGCGGCCAGCGCGTGGTGCAGCGCGATGCGCATGAGCTCCCGGTCGCCGTCCAGCAGGCCCACGAAGGCGCAGATGCGCATCGCCGCGATGTCGATCCAGTTGTGCGGCGTGTTGAGCCCGTCGCCGCGGTGACCGTTGCGCACCGGGTAGTTGTTGATGGTGTGGCCGATGCCGCGCCACGGCTCGCTGCCTCGATAGGAATGGGCAAGGTCGCGCAGGCGTCCGTACACCGGTCCCCAGGTGGATCCCTGCACGCGGGCCCGCAGCCGTTCCAGGTCGGTGGCGTCGAAGAACAGGCCGAGCTGCGGCTCCGCCGCGGGCCGGTCGGCGTCGGCTACCAGCAGATCGTGCCAGTCGTCGGGATACGGCAGGACGCGCCGGCGCCGGGCGTCACGCGCGGCGCTGTCGGTGACGCCGAGCCAGAACAGATCGGCCGCGCCCGGCATGTCCCCCGGATCGGCGAGCTCGATCTCCAGGGCGGAGATGCGGCGCCCGCCGATCTGGCCCTCCAGTTCCTGGCCGGCATCGTTGCCCGCGGCCTGATCCACGATCACGCGGGGCGAGCCGTCGACGATGGCGCGCACGGTGATCGCGGTTGACCGCATGGACTGTACGCAGAGCACCAGCAGGTCGTAGCCGTCCACGTCGATCTCGACCTCGCGGCGCATGACCATGGCCAGCGGGCGCCCGCCCGGCCAACTGCATTTGATCGTGTGGAAGGTCTCCTCGAGGTCGCCCGAATCGGCGCCGTCGATCGTCCAGTCGCTCAATGGGTGCCGCCGCGGATCGAACATGCGGATCAGGATCGCCTCACCCTCGCTGTGCCGGATCGGAAACAGCCGCCCGCTCGGACGGAGGGACCGGTGGTCCACCGGCATGCCGCTCCCGCTAACCGTGGATGCGGGCCATCGCTGACGCAACGGAAGGCGTGAAGCGAGGGTCCAGCCACTCGCGCAGCACGAAGAATCCGGCGACGACCTCGGACTCGATCCGAGCGGCGTCCGCACCGTATTCGACCAGGAACTCCCCGTCATGGCGATAGAACCGGTGAGCGAGCGTGACCGGATCCAGCACCCAGTACTCGCTCACGCCGTGCTGCTCGTACGCGGCGAACTTGGGACCGGTGTCGCGCTTGGCGGTGCGCGGGCTTAACGCTTCCACGACCAGATCGGGTGCGCCGTCGATGTGATTCTCGCGGAGCCGACCCGGTCGGTCCGCACGACAGTAGGCCAAGTCCGGCATGAACACGTCCCGCGAGCTCAGGCGCACCGCCACCACCTCCCGGTAGAGCACGCCGAGCCGATGCCGCTCGACGTAGTTGGCCATGAGGACATGAACGAAGTTGAGCAAGTCGGCATGGCGAATGGATACCGGCGAGTGCATGCGGATCTCTCCCGAGATGAGGTCGGCGAAGCGCTTGGGTACCAGCCAGTCCAGAAACTCCTCCGCCGTGAGAAGCTTGCGATCGCGCTCAGCGGCTACGGACACGCGGGTCGGCATGGTCCCGAGAGTATAGCCCGCAACTCAGGCTGGAAGCGTCAGGAGGCCGGCGCCGCCCTCGACGCGGCCGCAGGGGGTGGTGAGCCAAGTCCCGCCCAGGGCAGCGGCCGCCGCCGCGGTGTCGCCAGCCCCCTGCACTGCCGCGAGCAGCGCGCCATCGGTGGCACAGCCCCACATCGCCACCGAGCCGCCGCCGCACGCCACGCGCATCGGTTGGCCGGCGGCGTCCGTCACCTCCACGATCAGGACCGGTCCGTCGATCAGTCGCGGCGGCGACGCCGGCTCCCGACCGGGCGGCGTAGTCTGCACCACTGACAGCAGGCGGTGGCGCCGGTCGGCCGGCGTGCTCACCGCGGCGCGGTAGGCCGGCACGTGCTCGCCGCCTTCGCGGCGATGCACCGCGTCCTCGGTCGCGCTCAGAGTGCAGCCGTCGTCCTGGTCCCCCACCGCGAAGGTGGTGACCCGCACCGCGGCGCCGTCCGCCCTCCCCGCCTCACAACTCCTCCCGTCTACGCGCCACGGCGTCAGGCTGTGCCAGCTCAGCACCGCCGGCTCCTCCGCGCCGAACACGGCCGTGTCGTCGACGATCAGCAGGCCCGGCCGGATCAACAGCAGCCGCCGCAGCGCCTGCTCCACGCCGCGTTCCCATGCGCTGGCGGCGTCGCTCTCGGCGGCGGCGAAGGCACCGGCATCGGCGGCCAGCAGCAGCCGCGCGCCGGCGCCGGCGCGCCCCTCGTCCTGGCTGCGTCCGGCCGGCGTCAGCGTGTTGTAGGCGGCGGTGCGCGCCGTGTGCTCGTAGCGCGAATCGAGATAGGCGACGTGATGACGGTGGAGCAGCAGCGGGCCGCCCCAGCCGCTCACCGCGATGGCGTTCTTGCGCTTCCAGGTGTGGCCGCGCGGGTCCCACATGCCGCTCTCCAGCGTCACCTCCGGCTGCCGGGCATCCGCGTTGCGCAGGAACACCCAGCCGCCGTCCCGATAGGCCGACATGGAGCGCCGCGGTGGCGGCAGCGCCGCGGTCCGCTCCGCCGGAGCCCAGATCGCGTCCAGTCCCAGCACCCCGAACTCCGCCCAGTTGCGCTGTCCGAAAATGTCGGCCAGCGCCGAGGCCGGCACGCACTGATCGCGGAAGCTCGCGTCGCCCAGCACCCCGGCGGCGAATGCCGCGGCGATCGGGGTGATGGTCTGATCGATGTCGCGGGAGAACCGAAGGCAGTCGCGAGCGCGCTCGAACACCAGCTCCCCCGCCGGCACGCCCAGGCAGCGCGCCGCCGCGTGGTAGCTGGCGAACGTCGACCCCAGCGTGCCGAGACCGTAGGTGTTGCCCTCCACGTAGGTGCCGTCGGCGCGGGTCTGATCCATCATGCCGGCAGACAGCCGGTCGACGTAGTCGGCGACGGCGGCACGGGTCGCCGCGTCGCGCGGATCCGGAGCGGTGGCCAGCGTGCCCAGGATCGCGCCCTTCATGAAGCGCACCCCCTGGTTCATGGAGACCAGCCGGTGCCCCCGAGCCACGAACGGTTCGATGTACGGCAGCCCCTTGTCGCGGATCGCGCGCCGGATCAGATCGCGTCCTGCGGGCGTGAGGGCGTGCCAGGTGAAGTCCAACAGGAGCGACGCCTTGATGCTCGCCACGTTCGGGGCGAAGGCATTGTGACGCCACGCCGAATCGGGAAACCGGTCGGTGAATCCCTCCGACCAGTGCTCCATGTGCGCCATGGCGACCGCATAGCGCGCCGCCCGGCGCAGATACTCGGCATTGCCGGTCAGCAGCCCCTCGATGGCAAGCGCCATGCCGTCGTTCGCCATGTCGACCCGCTCGTCGGCGTCGCGGCCGAATCGGTCCGGGGAGTACAGCCAGTGCTGGCGTAGGGTGGCCGCCGGGTTCAACGCGGACTGCGCGGCGGCATAGGCCGCATCCTCCGCCACCACCGCGGCGTAGGCTGGCGTCGCACGGACCTGCCGCAGGCGCTCCAGGTCGGCCGCATCCAGCAGCAGGCCGAGCCCCGGCTCGCAGGCCGCGAGCGGCCCGTCGACGATCGTCCCGGCAAAGGGATCCAGCGGGGCCTGCCACGCCGGCTCATCGCCGCCCACCAGCAGCCAGCGGAACCACGCCTCGCGCTTCCCCTCGGTCACCGCCCACAGACGGATGCGCACCCGTTCCAGTCGATCGCCCCGCAGCGGCCCCGCATACTCGTGCTTGCGGTTGTACCCGGGCTCGTCCTCCACCACCGTCTGCTCAATTCCGTCTACGGTTGCATACATGCTGAGACGGGTGTCCGCATCCAACCGAACCGCCAGACTCAGCCGCGAGTACCCGCGGATCGACAGTCCGTAGGAGCGGGTCAGCTCCACGCTGCCGGTGCCCGACCAGCACAGCTCGTTCCCGTGGCCATGGTGGCTGCGCCAGTCCGGCCCGCCGGAAGGCGCCGGCCAGCGGCTGTCGGCGGCGAAGGTCCCGTCCCAGAACACCTCGATCACCGCCTCGCTGCGACTGATCGGCACCGGGGCAGCCGGCCAGCCGACGCTCGCTTTCTCCATCGCGGTCACTCCAGCCCGATGGAGCCGTCTCTCTGCACGATGATCGGCCGGTCGTAGGGACGAGGAGGAAACTCGACAGCGGCCTGCTCATCCAGCTCGATGCCAATGCCGGGCGCCTCCGGCAGCTCCAGGAAGCCGTCCCGGATCACCGGCAGCGGCGACAGGATGCTCCGCGCCACCTCGTCGTAGGGGAAGCAGTTGCACTCCTGGATCAGGAAGTTGGGGATGGCGGCATCGATGTGGGCGTTCACCAGCAACGACACGGGGCTGCACGCCTGGTGCGGCGCCACCACGATGTGGGCGCCCTCTGCCATGGCGGCCAGCTTGAACGTCTCCAGGATGCCGCCGTTGGCGGTCGGTTCCGGCTGGATGATATGCACCGCCCGCAGCTCGATCAGGTCGCGCATGTTCGACCGCGTCACCGCCCGTTCGCCCGCGGCGATCGGGATCGTGGTCTTGGTCTTGGCCTCCAGCAGCGACTGCGGGCTGTCCGACAGCGCCGGCTCCTCCAGGAAGTAGATGCCGAGCGGGGCGAGCTCGCCGGCCAGCCTGATCGCCTCCACCGGGCTGAAGCTGCGGCCGTGGTAGTCCAGGCAGATGTCGATGTCAGGTCCGACCCGCTCGCGGACCGCGCGCACGCGGGAGACGGAACCGCGGATCACCTCGGTCTCGCCCATCGCCCCGTAGTTCGGCGGCTGCGGACTGAACTTCAACGCTCCGAACCCCCGCGCCACCACCGCGGCCGCAGCGACCGCCGGGTCGGGATCGTCCGACTTCAGGCCGGAATACAGGCGGATCCGGTCGCGGGTCGGCCCGCCGAGCAGCCGGAACACCGGTGCGCCCAGCCGCTTGCCGGCGATGTCCCACAGGGCATGCTCGATTGCGCTCAACGCCGACAGCTCCGCGGTGCCCAGCGGATAGCGCAGGCCGCGGTAGATGCGCTGCCAGTTGCGGGTGACGGCCGTCGGGTCCTCGCCGATCAGCGACCGCGCGAACTTGCCCACCGACGCGGCGATCGGTTCGTCCAGGCTGTGGAAGCCCTCACCCAGGCCGCGTATCCCCTGGTCCGTCTCGACCACGACGAACACGTAGTTGCTCGCGACCCTGGCGCTGTCGCCCTTGCTCACGGTCACCGTGCGAATCGCCTCTATGCGCATGGCCGCCCTCGATTGCTTGACATCGCGTTGCGCCCCTTCAGACCATCTTTGCATCTCGCGTCGATTCAGGAGAAGACGATGAAACGTATCACCCTTGCCATCGGTATCGCATTGTTGACCGCCGTGTTGTCGATCGCAGCACCCGGCGAGGTGCGCGTCACCATAGAGAACATCTCTGCCGGCAGCAGTCTGCCAACGCCGCTGGCGCCGGGGGTCTGGGCGCTGGTGGCGCCGGGAACGCCCAATCCGCTGTTCGCCGCCGGCGAACACGACGCCGGACTGGGACTGGAAGCGCTGGCCGAGGACGGCGACCCCGGCCCGTTGGCCGCCGCGCTGGCGGGCAACGCCGACGTGACCGCGTCGGGAGTGTTCAGCGTACCCGACGGCGCGGACGGTCCCGGACCGCTGCTGCCAGGCGGCACCTACTCGTTCACGGTCGAGGCAGCGATGGCCATGCGGCTGTACTTCGCCACCATGTTCGTGCAGTCCAACGACCTGTTCTATGCGCCCGGCGACGGCATCGAGCTGATGGGCAAGGACGGCATGCCGATGACCGGCGACATGACCCCGATGGTGCAGCTCTGGGACGCCGGCACCGAGCAGAACGAGCCCCCCGGAACCGGCCCGCATCAGGCGCCGCGGCAGTCGGACCCCAATACCGGTCCGGCGGAGAACGGCACGGTGCAGGAGGTCGAGACCGGCGACAAGTACCCGGACACGGCCGCGGTCATCAAAGTCAGCATTACCGAAGCGACGAACTGACCACCCGGCCTACGGCGGCCCGGAAGCTGGCTCAGCCGATCAGGGCGAGCGCCCGCTCCAGCGGGACCTCGCTGAACGACTGCTCCGGAATCGAGCCGCCCGCGACGACGCGCAGCCAGTGGCTGCGCACGGCGCTGTCGTCGGGCGGCAGGGAGTCGAGCACGGTGCGGGCCCACTCGGCCGGCTCGGCGCGGCCGCAGGCCACCGCGAGCGTGGGCTGCTCGGCCGACCCGGTTGCCGAGTACGTGTAGCACCGCCGGATGCTGCGGCGGGCGCTGGCCATCTGCACCGGTGCGAACTCGACGGTTCCGGCGGTCCCGGCCGGGACCACGAGCACGTTGATCGCCCGGTCCAGGATCGCGTCGAGCGTGTCCCCGGCATCGTCGGCGACCGGCACGTCCTTGTGCCCGGGCCAGACGTCGAGCATGGAGTAGGAAGCGGTCGGGTTTCGGCGCTGGAACGTGAAGTAGTCGGGATAGGCGAAGAAGTCGTCGCCGGTCGCGCGATAACGGTCGTAGAACGCGGTAGTATGGGCGAGCAGCAGCAGACACGCGCCCAGGCCGTCGATTCCGCCCGGAGCGAACACGCCCACGCGATCGGTCGTGCTGAGGTCACCGAAGAACCGGGCGTGGGACACCTCCTCCCGTCGGTGCGTGATCCGGAAGTCGGATCCCCGGAGAAAGCTGCTGTGCATGACCGCCGCCCGCCCACCCATTCAGGGCCACGGACGGCATCCCGTCAAGTTCTCGTGCGGTCAGCCGGCGTGATTTCCGGCATGGTAGGTTGCTGGCGTGGCGCAGGTGACGCAACTCAAGGAGACGGTCATCCGCCGCATGACGCGCCTTGCAGCAGCCCACGGCGCGGTGAACCTGGCGCAGGGGTTCACCGATGAAGCGCCGCTCTACGACATGGTGTGGAGTGGCGTCGCGGCGCTGCTCGGCGGCACCGAGGAGGGAGCGCGCCGCCTCGAATCGCTGACCGTGCGCGAGATCCTGCACGCAACAGGGAACGCGTCCGCCGATTCACTCGATCGCCCCGTGAAGGAGCTGTTCGAGCAGGTGCGCAGCTCCCGCGACGAGCTCAACCAGTACTCCTTTCCGTTCGGGCTCCCGGAGCTGCGGCACGCGATCGCCGACTACACGGAGACGTGCTACGGCTACCGGCCGGACCCCGAGGAGCAGATCACGGTGGTGCTCGGGGCAAGCGAGGGCATGGCGGCCGCGTTCCGCTCGCTGCTCGACCCGGGCGACGGCGTGGTGGTGATGCAGCCCTACCACGAGCTGTACCCGTCGCAGGCGGCGATCTTCGGGCTCGTGCCGCGCTTCGTGACCCTGCGCGAGGATCGCCGCGCCGGAACGTGGCGGCTGGACCGCGACGAGCTGCGGGCCGCCCTGTCCCATCCGTCGGTCAAGGCGGTGGTCGTGAACACCCCCCAGAACCCGACCGGGAAGGTGCTGGACGAGGAGGAACTGGGATTCATCGCGGAACTCTGCCGGGCCTACGACCGGTTCGCGATCAGCGACGAGATCTACGAGCACATCACGTTCGACGGCCATCGCCACCGGTGTCTGGCGCGCTGCGAAGGGATGGCGGAGCGTACGCTGGTGGTGAACTCGATCTCGAAGACCGGGCGCGCGACCGGGTGGCGCGTCGGCTGGGTGATCACGCCGCCGGACCGCACGCCGGCGCTGCGTGCGGTCCATGACAACCTCGTGGTGCAGGCGCCGACTCCGTTGCAGAAGGGGGCGGTGTCGCTCCTGCGCCAGCCGCGGTCGTTCTTCTCCGGCATCGCGGAGGGCTATCGCGCGAAGCGGGACCTGCTGGTCGGCGGCCTGCGCGAGATCGGGTTTTCGGTGACCCCGCCGGAGGGCGCGTACTACCTGTTCGCGGACTACCACCACGTGCCGGCGCTGGCGGCGATGTCGCCGACGCAGGCCGCCATGTTTCTCATCGAGAAGGCGGGGGTGGCGACGGTGCCGGGCGACAACTTCTACGCCATCGGACGCGAGGGAGAGCGCTACCTGCGATTCGCCTTCTGCCGCTCGCTCCAGACACTGGAGACAGGCATCGAACGGCTCCGCGCGGGGCTTCGCTATCGAGTGGCAGAGCCCAGATAGGCTTCGCGGTTGATGCGGGCGATGCCGGCGCCTCAGGCCCCCGTCACATGCTCACGATGACGCCGCAGGCGATGCGCCCGCCCGCGCCGCCGATGGGCTGGGTCAGGTGGTCGTCCGGCTGCTCGTGAATGATCACCGCCGAGCCGTCCTCGTCCAGCAGCGCGGGCATGTCGCCGCCCGCGACCGACACGCGGGTGGTGAAGAACTCCGCCATCGCCGAACCGTCGGCCCCCACGTACAGGTTGGGCAGATCGCCGCTGTCCGGACCGTCCGCGTGACGCAGACCGTGCGGCACCTGACCCGGATTGACATGCCCGGTAGCCTGCTTGAAATCAGGCGTGCAGGCGCCGGCCGCGTGCAGATGGATGCCGTGGGCGCCGGGGGGCAGACCCGCCACCTCCACGTACATGAGTACGCCGGTCGGGGTCTGCTCGAACGTGACCTTGCCGATCACGGATCCGGAGGGGTCGACGATCTCCGCCGAGGCCATGTCGGCGAGCACGGCGGCAGGGGCCCAGAGAGCCGCGACCGCAACGGCGGCAACGGCGAGCAACTTCGTGTGGTTCTTCATAGGTGTACGCACCCTCCCTCGTATGTGTGAAGAATGAGCGTCAAGCCACGCGCATTCTCCAATGGCAGAATAGCCATTGCAATTCAGCGTGTACATCGGTCGACGCGGCGCTCGCGGGCGTAGGATGATTCGGGCACGTCACTTGGCAGGACGTGACGCCCGAGGGCTATTTCAACCGGGTCCGCACCCTCGACCTGGACAGCGACGAGTGGACTCGATCGCAGAGCGAACAGTCTTCCTGACGGAGCCGCGCATCCCGTCGCACTCGTGCCGACGGGCTGGGCGCACCCAAGCGTAGTGGGCAGTCAGTGGGCGATACCGTCGTCTCCGCCGGTGAGCCACTCCAGGTTGAACCGGGAAAGGGTCACGGTCTGATGGGGCTCTGCCTCCCCGCGCTCGTACAGGCAGCAGATCGTGCCGTCGGCGGTGACGCACAGATCCGAATACGCGGCGGGTCCGGCATGCAGCACCCTGGCTGCCGGCCACGTCCTGCATTCGTCGTAGCTCAGCCGGACGGTCATGTCGCGCCTGGCCCGCTTGCCATCGGCAATGCCGGTGGGGTTGGAGAACAGCACGCGGTTGCGCTCGTCCGCGCGACCGCCTGCCCCGCCGGCGCTGGTGAGCCGGCACACGCTCGCCTGACAGATAGGCTCCGGCAACGCCGCGTCATGGACCATCGGCCCGAAGGTCTCGCCCGCGTCGGCGCTCCAGGAGACGGCGCGGTAGTGGCCGCCCTGCACGCCGTGTGCGAGCGGGTGGCGGTTGCGGCTGTTGAGGTAGAGCATGCCGCCTGAAGCCTCCAGCAGGGTCGACTCGTTGGTCCCTTCGTCGGCGATCCCGCCGAGTGCCCAGGTGGCGCCGTGATCGTCGCTGTAGATGACGTGGGAGTGGTCGGGGTCCTGCTGCATGTGGCGGTGCTTCAACACCCGGTGATTGCACGGTATCGCCAAGCGGCCGCCGGAGAGCTGGACTCCGTGGCACGGACCGGTCGCATACCAACCCCATTCCGGGCGCTTGACCGCGGCGGTGATCTCCACCGGCTCGCACCACGTCCGGCCGTCGTCGCCGCTGCCGGTCATCCACACCGTCCGCGGCGCCTCGCCCGCGGAAATGGCCCATTCGTCGCCGTCGATGCGGTTCCGGCAGAATGCCAGCCAGATCCGGCCGGTGGATCGGTCCACCACCGGAGCGGGGTTGCCGGTGACCCGGTCGTGCTCGGTGGCCACCACCGTCGGAGCGGAGAAGGTCGTGCCGCCGTCGTGGCTCCTGCGCACCAGGATATCGATCTGGTCGGTGTCCTTGCCGGTGAACCTGCGCGCCTCGCAGAAGGCCAGGATCGTCCCCCGGGCGGTGACCAGCAACGCGGGAATGCGGTACCTGACGTAGCCACCCTCGCCGCCCACATAGAGATGCTGCTCGGTAAACCGCTGTCCGCTCTGGCTCATGACTCTCCCATGTGCCCCGTAGCCCACCCTGAAATCGGCCGGGCGAACCATCCTCGCTCCCTTCTCCATCGAAGTATCCCCCGACCCGCAGGATCAACGCCAGCTCTACCCCGGTCGACGCGGCGCTCATCACCGTAGGATGATCCGGCAATGCGCCGGACGGACCTGCTGTCGAACGCCGGGAGCCAGGCGGCGACCAACGAGGCGGGCAACAAGGTGGTCACCGTCGGGCGCCGCACGCACGTCACCTGGCAGGACGTGACGCCCGAGGGCTACTTCAACCGGGTCCGGACCCTCGACCTGGATAGCGGCGACTGGTCGGAGACCTACACGCTGGGCAGCGCCTATGACGACCACGCTCGGGCGGTGATGATCGCCGACAGCGACGGGTTCCTGCACGCGATCCTGAGCGGCCACAACACGCCGTGCACCTATCGCCGCTCGCGCACGGCCAACGACGCGGCCGACTGGACCGACCCGGTGCCGGTGGCCGACGGCACCTATCCCTACCTGGTGTGCGGTCCCGGCGACGATCTATTCCTGACGCTGCGCAACGCCGAGCGCTGGAACGGCATTGAATTGTACACAAAACCTCACAATGAGCCATGGCGGCACGTCGGCAAGGTGATCGAACGGCTGGCCGACTACCCCGGATACGCGGCATTCCACTGCGGCTTCCGCTTCGGCGGGGACGGAGTGCTGCACCTGGTCAGCGACTTCTACGAGGGATACGGGATCTACGACCAGCGCGGCATCCATCAGGCGGTCGCCTACCTGCAGTCGCCGGACGGCGGCCGCGCCTGGCGCACCTTCCGCGGCGAGCCGGCGGCCACACCGGCCCGGCCGTGCAGCATGGACGTGATCTGCCAGAGCACCGGCCTGCGCCACGAACCAATGCCGCCGCCGGTGCTGGCCGCGCAGGGCAACATCGCCGTGGACCCCGACGGCATACCGCACGTGCTGTACCTGTATCACCTGAACCACGCCGGTGAGCTCATCCTGGCGTCGCCGGACGATCAGGGCATCTGGCGGCAGCGCTCGATCGACGCGCTGGACCACGCCTATCCGCGCCACCGCGCCGCCATCTGCCGCGGCGCGTTCACCATCGACGCGGATGGCGTGCTGCGCGCGCTGGTGACCCTGACGCCGGCCGACCACAGTGTCTGGGCAGGCCATCTGCCGAGCCGGCCCGGACTCGGCGGCCTGAGCGGCGGCGGCGTGCCGGAGCCGGGCACTGCCGACGACAACCCGGTCATATGGCTGACATCGACCGATGGCGGCGCAACTTTCAGCGTACGCGAGGCGCTGTCCGGGGAAGCGGGGGGCCGGTCGCCCAAGTACGAGCTGCCGGTCTCAGGGGGCCCCGCACGGCAGCCGGAGGATGTCCGCGCCGGCGGGATCCTCTACTTCGATCGCACGTCGCATCACCTGCCCGGCTTTCCGGAGGACGGCGGCTACCAGAACCGGGTGTACTATTGCCGCGACCCGGCGTGGACGTAGCCCGGGTCGCGCCGGATGCTTCGGCTATGGAACGGGTTTCACACCGCCCTTCCGCCCGAGTCCATAGCCCACTCTGAACACATCCGGGATATTCACCCGCCCGTCGTGTAGTCTCATGAAGACGCGGAGCGACTCCAGGTCACGACGAACTCCGTCGGGACCCAGGTCGACGTGTCGGGGCGGTAGCTTTACCTCATCCTGCGCCACGTCTTCGGTCAGGCGATCGAGAACGTCTCCGGCCCTCCACCGTTCGGTGATTTCGTCGAACCCGCAGGGAACTACCATCCCGGCGAGCGGGGTCAATACCCGATCCACCCATGGGTAATCTTCCCGGAGCTCGCTCACGCGTATCTTCGAGCCCTGCTGCACGCCGCGCTTGATGCTGTCGTAGTGCAAAGCGTATTGGTGATCGGGGTATTCATCCGCGCTGCCGGTGGCAGCCTGTCGCAGCGCGGCGAGAAACGGCCGGGGGCTCACTCTCCCTTCGGTATCCGCGAGGTGGCTAGGGATCCACGTATACGGGAAGCCGCGCTTGGGGCCGCGCCCCATCCACCGACCGGCGATTGCGTGGAACTTCTCGCGCTGATCATCCTCGTCATTGACGATCCGTCGAGGAACAGAGAATACGAGCCGCCCGCCTACGTCCACAGAGTCCCACGAGTCGCCACCGAGCATCCTCCGAAAATGATCGCCGTTCGGCCCATTTGCGAGACAGTGCCACAACAAGCCGTAGAGCTCACGGCGAGGCCAGTTCAATGCGACGGCCGAGGAAAGGACTTTCGACGCGTCCGGGAAGTCGGCGACCTTGCTCGGGTCGACCTGGTCGGATCGCAGAAACACCTTGACACGCAGTCTGCGGTACGAACGCATCTCGAGCGCGGTCTGCAGCAGGCCGCGGATCGCCCGATACATCTCTTTCCAATCGTCGGCACAGCGATCCAGGGCGTCGAAGAGCAGCATGGAGTAAACTCCTCTTCGATCGAGCTCACTATCGCGTTCCTGAAATAGCAGCTCTATGGTCTCCGGATTCTGCTCCACGTACTGTGCCCGTTTTTTCCATGAATCCAACTGTCCGAGTGGATGATCGCGTCGCGTCAGTTGCCAGGCCTGCACGGTTCGCCAGGCGATCCTGGGCTCAACGGTGCTCAGCATGTGCCGCAGCGCATCCTTGCCCGGGTACTCCGCTGGCTCGTGCCTGACGCCGAACCCGGTTCGCACCTCGGTTTGCCCGCTTAGGGGGTATCGATCCGTATGCCGGCCGACCAAGTCACGCACGGCGCCATCCTGAAGGGCGCTCCACCAGAAGGTCTTTCCCGAGCCCCGCATGCCGGTCACCAGCAGGATGTCCGGGTGCATGGCCTTGAGGTGGGACCGGGGCAGGTAGACCTCCTTGGCTGCGGGCGCCTCGCCGTGGCTCGTGCCCTCCGGCAGGATGGCGAGCGCCTCACGCGCCCGCTGCACGTCAACGGCGTCGATCACCGGAACCCTGCTTCGCGGTCTTTCTTGGCCAGTTCATCAAACCGGGCAAGAAACTGCGTGTACGCTTGATCCACGGTCGTCTGCTCCAGGTCGTGCAGCGAGGCGTCGGCGGCGAGACCTCGCGTCCAATGAATGGGTATGGGATCGTGCGGAGCGCCTTGATCGAATATGTCGAACGAATATTCTCCCGCGGAGTGGCTCGCAGGATCCACGTCGTCATACAAGTGATCCATGAACAGAATCCATGCTCGCTCTCGAAACCGTTCCAGGTACGGTTCCGTTTCGAGCTCGGGGGTTAGCCCGGAAACGATCGATAGCCGCTCTCTGATGCTCCATGCCAGCCCGTGACTGTGCCAATGGCGAAAGAGTATGTCGTAATCGGTCCAATGGCTATCGGAATTGATAGCGAACAGGAGGACTTGAGCATCGAGGTCGGTGACCGTCGCTGCCGCGATGTCGTGCAAGCCACTGCGGCTCTCCAGGAGGACTATTGACGGATCGTATCTCTCCTCTAGCTGCGACAGCATGCGTTCGAGGCGAGCTGTCCAGGGGATGTCCTTGTCCAAGTAGACACGCCCCAGTTTTGCGAGATACTCCCCCGGCTCTTTTCCATGGGAAGGAACGACGTTCACCTCCCCGTCGAAGTCCATTCCCCACGATGGGTAGACCGCCATCCCATCGATCACGTGCTCTCCCTGTCCCACCAGGTCCTCCACGAACCAGTCGGTGACACCGAAGCGCGGTAGCGAATCCCGATCGACCATCGCCGACGACAGACCCGGCGATTCGAGATCGAGATCGACGACCAGCACGCGCTCGCCGTTGCGCGCCAAGTGCCACGAGAGGACCGCCGCGGTAGTGCTGCGACCGACGCCCCCCTTGACCGAATAAAGCGTGTATCGCGTCACGTTCCGTTCCGGTCGTGAGTCCCCGACCGTCCACCAGTCGCCGCCCGTCACCAGGCGATCGACCCAGTACACGTTGCGATCGATCCTTATGGCGCCGGTGTCGAGACGATCGAGCATGGCGGTATCCACGAATAGCACGCCTACTTCAGCCGGGTAACCGTGTGCTCCTAGCGCCGTCTCCAGGCTCCCGGCGAAGAGCTGCAAGGCTGCCCGCGAAGATTCATCAGCCCCGATCACCTCCGACACCGATATGCGCACCCTTCCGAGCAGATCCCGCACCAAGTAGACGCGTTCGAGCTCCGCCAACGACTTCCGCGACGCTGTGAGCAACTTCGAGACCTGGCCGCGCATCGCATCGAACGAAATGAATCCGTCACTCATACTTGGATACCGTCCTGTTTCGCGACATCTACCATTTGACGAACTGCGCAGGCAGCTTTGCGATGAGGTTCCACGACCGACTTGGGGAAATAGCGACTATGCGCATAACGGTTCTGGACCGACCAGCCCGAGAACGGCGTCGCGCTTGGCAGCAGAACGGCATAACGTGCGTTGAGTCGACCCTGAGCGGACGTGGCGACGCGTGCGAAGTCTGGCCAAATCTTCTCCACGTGCTTCTTCTCCACAGGCATCCCCAAATTCGGCATCAGCGCCTTCAGCCCGCATTCCGCGCTCAACCCGTACAACTGGTCGGCGTTCGCCCAGCGGCGGTTCTTGAAGAGCATTTCAGCATCTTTCCAGTGACGGCGATGCGCATGGCAGTATTCCTCCGGGTGAGCCATCCTCAGGTCCCGCTATCGGGCGCTGCCTGTGAGCCGCCGCGCCCTGGAACCGATGACTCCCACCCCGCGCTCCTCATCGTCGAAAGTATGCTTCGACTCTCGCTCCAGCGCCAGCTACCCGGCCGGCTGCGGCCGTCCCGTGCTCTTCGCCGCCACGCTGCTCAAACGCAACGTAAGGGGCGGCCCCCTGCCCGCGCGGATCCGGCTGTGGGCGAGCACCCCGTAGCTCCGATCGACGCGGCACGACCAACGTAGGATGATGTGCCCATGTCGAGCATATTTCCGTTGTCGAGCGCCGACGGCCAGACGATACCGAACCATGGCCGGGAATCGAACGGAGCTGTTCGGAAACCGTGATGAACGACACGATACGGCTCGGCGTCATCGGCTGCGGCGTGATCGGCACCATCCACCTGCGCGCCGCGGCCGCGGCCCAGGAGGTCACGCTCGCCGCGGTCGCCGATCAACTGCCGCGGCGCGCGCAGGAGGCGGCGGACGAATTCGGGGCCGAGCGAGCCTACCTCGACGCGGAGGAGCTCATCGGCGATCCCGAGGTCGAGGCGGTGGTGCTGGCCCTGCATGCGGCCGGCCGGGCGCAGCTCGCCGTGCGGGCGCTCGAAGCGGGCAAGCACGTGCTGGTCGAGAAGCCGCCGGCGCTGAACGCGGCCGAGGTGCAGACGATGCTGGCCGCGCAGGGCGACCGGGTCGCCGCCTGCTGCTCGTCGCGCCGCCGCTTCTACGAGTCCTACGACGCCGCGGAAGCATGCGTCGCTTCCGGAGTACTGGGCGATCTGCGCGAGATCTACTGCCGCGTGATCGAGGGCGCCCAGCCGCCCACCGGCAGGGAGCCGCCGCCGTGGCGGGTGAGCCGCACCCTGAACGGCGGCGGCATCGCCGCCAACTGGACCTCCTACGACCTGGACTACCTGCTGGGACTCACCGGCTGGCGGCTGCAGCCGGAGCTCAGCCTGGCCCGCACCTGGCCGGTCGCCGGTCACCTGGCGTCCCGCGTCGCCGCCGGCTCCGACGGCGAGAGCCACTACGTGGCGCTGGTCCTCTGCGCGGACGGCGTGGCCCTGCACCTGGAACGGAGCGAGTTCTCGGCCCTGCAGCGCGAGCACGCGTGGCAGGTAATCGGCACGCACGGATCGCTCCGGCTGGAGCTGGAGCCGGACGAGCACAAGCGCATAGTCCTGGACACGGCGACCGACGCCGATGGCGTCGCCAGCCGCGTGATCTGGGAAGGCGCCGAGGATCCGTGGCGCCAGCACCGCTGGCCGGTCGCCGACTTCTGCCGCGCCATCCTGGACGGCGGTTCGCCCAAGACCACGCTGCGCCAGGCGCTGGTCATCCAGCGCATCCTGGACAGCGTCTACGCATCCGCCGACCGCGGCGCCGCGGTGGCCGTGGGCGACGCCTGACGACAGCGCCAGTCGCCACGCATGACTCGACGAATCCTGGGACGCACCGGCCTGCCGGTTTCCATCATGGGCATGGGCTCGGGCGGCTACGATCCGCTGGGAGCGGCCAGCGGCCGGCCGGACGCCGACATGGTCCGGCTCCTTCGGCGGGCGTTCGACCTCGGCATCAACGTGTTCGACACCTCGCCCGGCTACGGCGGCGGACGCAGCGAGCGGCTGATCGGAGCAGCGCTTCAGGAGTTGCCGCGCGACCAGGTGGTGGTGTCTACCAAGCTTCCGCTGGCCGTTGCGCCGCCCGGCCTGCCGGTGACGCCGGCGCGGCCGGAGGCGCTGGCCCCGGCGGTCGAGGCCAGCCTCCGGCGGCTGCGGACCGACTACGTCGACGTCCTGCTGACCGCGGTGGCCGACCTGCCCGAGCACTTCGGCACCGTCGTGGAAGACCTGTTCCCGGTGCTCGACCGGCTGCGCCGGCAGGGCAAGGTGCGCTTCCTGGGATCGAGCGAGCAGACCCGCTCGGACGGCGCGCACCTGTGGCTGCGCCACCTGCTGCCGGTGGACATGGCCGACGTGGTGATGGTCGGCCACAACCTGATCAACCAGTCGGCGCAGCGCTCGCTGTTCCCGGCCTGCCGGCGGCAGGACGTGGGCGTGCTCAACATCTTCACGGTCCGGCGGGTGTTCCGGAGCGCCGAACGCGTGCGCCAGGTCATCGACGAGCTGCGCCGCGACGGCCTGCTGGACGCGCCGGTGCCAGACGACGATCCGCTCGGCTGGCTCACCGCCGACGGCGACTGCAGGTCGCTGGTCGAGGCGGCCTACCGCTACGCGGCTTACACCCCCGGGGTGACCACGGTGATGTGCGGCACGGTGGATGAGCGCAAGCTTACAGAGAGCGCCCGCCTGGTCGAGCGCGGGCCGCTGGCCGCCGCGCATGTCGAACGGCTGGCGCGCACGTTCGGCTGCGTGGCACGGCCGGTAGGCGACTGAACCGAGCGCCCGGCGACGATCGACTTGACCAAGTCGACCTGCATTGGTCATATCGGTCAATCAGAAGCGAGGAATGTCGCGTGACCGTCAACGTGTCCGAGGCCAAGGCACAACTTTCGAGCTTGCTCGACAGGGTGTATCACGGAGAGACCGTGACCATCGCCAAGAACAATCTCCCGATTGCCGATCTGGTCAAGCACCAGCCTCGCGGCAAGCGCCAGCTCGGTCTGCTGCGCGGCCAGATCGTCGTTCCGGATGACTTCACCGATGAGGATCCTGCGATCATCGAGCTTTTCTATCCGGCCGACGAATGAGGCTGCTCCTCGATATACACATTCTGCTCCATCCGCTCACCGAGCCGGAGCGGCTCGCCCGCAAGCGCAATGAGTCGATCGAGAATCCTGCGAACGCCGTATTCGTCAGCGCGGTGTCGATTGCCGAGATCGCCATCAAGGTCTCGATCGGCAAGCTGCGCGTCGACATGGACCTTCTTTCCGCCGTGGAGGACGCAGGGTTCGAATGACTCGACTTCAGCCCTCGGGAAGCGCTGAGGTTGACCGAGCTGCCGCTCCATCCGGGATCCGTTCGACCGCAGGCTGGTTGCCCAAAGCCAAGCCAACGATCTCACGCTCGTCACCGACGACTCCAAGCTCGCGACCTACGACTGCCGCATCCTGTAGCAGCCTTCGTCATCCTTTCCGGCACCGAGTACGGGTTCCTTGACAGCTCTCCCAACTCTACTGTTCGCTCTTGTTCAAGTGGGCCCGGAACCAACGGCGGGCGTCCTGGCGAGAAGCTTGCATGGAAGAAGCGCCCAACAGGTGGCAGATGCTTACCACAGTTACGCCCCTTCCAGGCAAATCCCCTTCGCTCAGAATCACCCCAAGGCGGAGAAGGGCGTATCGTAAATCCAGGGCCAAGTAGACATCCTCTCGGCAGAAATGAGCGACGGAAGTTGTCGGGCGAGGCAAGCGAGCAGATCAGCGTCCAGCATGCGCGGGGCGAGCGCCTCAAGGCGTTGCTGCTCCGGCGCCGCGTCGAGGCCCTGGGCCGCCAAGTGGCCGACCTCGTTGAGGAGGGGACAGCTCAAGAAGTGGCCGTCACTTGGCCGGCTGCACCGGGATTCTGCACGAGGGGTGGCCTGCACGTCGCGCCAGGCCCTTGAGACGGGGCGGTGAATATCAGGAGTATGATGTGCCGAAGAAGCGCCAGCTAAGCGACGCTATTGGTCCATTCGAGAGGAAGTCGAATCTCGATCACCTGCACGATTCGTACGCCGCGGCGAGCCGCCTCAATGACGAAGCGAGAGGTTTCTGGGAGCCGGGGAGTAGCGAGAGCGACCGATGGGAGCGCGCCTGCCACGACCTGGAAGAGTACCTGAATCAGGTACTGAGTCGTAAGAAAGGCGGAGACAAGCTGGAAGACGTGCTGGCGGACTTCATCCACGTGTTCTGCCACTCCGAGTACCGAATCGTAGAGCTCCTGTCAAGCCCAGAACGCGAGGCAGACATCCCGCCATCACTGGAATGGCTACACGTCTTATTCCGTGCCGGTATCTACGGAACTATCCGTACATGGCTTCCACGGGCTCAGGAAGAGCCAGCCGCTATCAGACTCACCATCAACACGACGAATGGGACGGTCACAGAGGAGTACTCCGAGCACACGCCGTGGCAGATCCTGCGCAAATACAGGAGATTCAAATAGATGAAACACTGCACCGCACTCGCCGTATCTGTCGCCCTGGCGCTCGCCGCGCCAGCCACCGCTGAGAACGTCGTCCAAGTGTACGCCGGGTCGTGTTTCAGCGGGGCTTCCTACGACGACTTTACGGATGAACTGCAGATCGCGTACATCTCATGCTACGAAGACAGCTCCGTTACATACTACAACGTCGTGCTGGCAATCAACCCATCAGGCCCATACGTAGTATTCGTCGATCCGGAACGCGAGTGGCGCGTGCCCGAAGACGGCGAGGAGGTGGACTTGGTCTACCGCTTCGACGACCAGTCGGCCGTCTTCCTCACTGACTCTTGGGAGGAAGAGTTGGAAAGGGTGATTGTGAATCTTAGCATTGACCAAGCCCAGACCTTCCTGGACGCCCTGCTTACTGCTGACCGGTTGATCTACAGAATTGGCAGCAGTCGCCAGGACACCACGCACGTCATCACTCTGTCCGGCGACCGGCAAGCCATGTACGACGCCATGGCGGAGTCCGTAAAGGAGCTGTTGGCGGGGATAGAGCGGTAGACGGTCAGCCAGGACTCCTGACTCACCGGCTCTCAAGTCTTTTTCATGGATAGAACTAACGAGATTCACGCCAGTAACAGCCTCGGCTCGCTCTCTGCGCCGAGCGCTTGGCCGAGGAGTTGGCTGTAGGGGAAGACTCCCAACCTACACGCTCTGCAACGTGCTCTTGATCCTCTCCATGTCGATGGTCGGCTCGTTGGTGCCGAAGTACCCGGCGGTAATGTTGCTCGCGTCGGCACCAAGGCGGCTGCGACAACCAATAGATTGGCCATGACACGGTCGCTCTGTTTCCTGCCTGCTATGGGCATGCCGCCGGCGACTGCGACGCTCGAATGCTCCGGGTCGCCGGCCGATGACGGCGACCTTACCACCCTTTCCCACCCATTAGGTTAGACCGTGTGGCTCGGCTTCTCAGCGAACCCCTCTAACCAACGCTATCAGCTTCGAGACGACTACCGCCGCTATTACCAATTGTAATTGGTAATAGCGCTTTACCGGCCTTCGGCAGGAACGAACGGCCCGAACCCGCCCCGATCAGTGCAGGCCCGTGATGCGCCCGGTGGCTGTGTCCACGTCGATGCGCCGGAAGGCCGGGTCGGAGGCCGTTCCCGGCATCAGCTTGATATCGCCCGCCACGGGCACGGCCAGCCCCGCGCCGTGATAGAGCAGGATGTCGCGCACCGGCAGCTCCCAGCCGGTGGGACGGCCCTTCAGCGCCGGGTCGTGACTCAGACTGAGGTGGGTCTTGACCATACAGGTCCCTAAGCCGGCCAGCGCCGGATCTTCCTCCAGCTCCTTCAGTCGGGCTCGGGCCTCCGGCGCATAGGTCACGCCGGCGCCGCCGTACACCTCGGTGGTGATGCGCTCGATGCGCTCCCGCAGCGGCATCGTATGCGGATACAGATAGCGGAAGTCGGCCGGCTCGCCGCACGCCGCGGCCACCGCCTCCGCCAACTCGCGCGCTCCCGCGCCGCCGTGACGCCAGTGGCGGCTCGCCACGCAGGTGGCCCCGTGCGCCTCGACCGCCCTCCGCACCAGCCCCACCTCCTCGTCCGTATCGGTGACGAAGTGGTTGATGCACACCACCGCCCGGACGCCGCTCTTCTGCACCGTGGCGATGTGCGCCAGCAGGTTCGGAATCCCCTGCTCGACCAGACCGGGGTTGCTCTCCGTGTAGGCCGCATCCAGCGCCTTGCCGGGTACCACGCGGGGGCCGCCGCCGTGCATCTTCAGCGCCCGGACCGTCGCCACCACTACCGCGCAGTCAGGTTGCAGGCCGCTCAACCGGCACTTGAGGTTCCAGAACTTCTCGAAGCCGATATCGGCGCCGAAGCCGCTCTCGGTCACGTGGTAGTCGGCGAGCTTCAGCCCCACCCGGTCGGCGATGATCGACGACTGGCCGATGGCGATGTTCGCGAACGGGCCGGCGTGCACCAGCACCGGCTGCCCCTCGACCGTCTGCATCAGGTTGGGGTTGATGGCGCGCGCCATGATCGCGGTCATGGCGCCGTCGACCTCCAGGTCGGCCGTCGTGACCGGGCTCCCGTCCCGCGCGTAGGCCATCACCATGCGCCCCAGCCGCGACCGCAGGTCGGCCAGATCGGCGGCGACGGCGAGGATCGCCATGACCTCCGAGGAGACCGAGATCTGGAAGTGGCTGCGCATCATGATGCCGTCCATCCGGCCGCCGAGCCCGATGACGATGTCGCGCAGCGCCTGGGCGCTGAAGTCCATTGCCCAGCCCATGGTGACGGTGCGCGGGTCGACGTCGAGCCGCCGCAGCTTCCTGCGGGCCAGGGTCCGGTCGCTGTAGTTTGCCTCGTGCTGCAGGCGGCTGGTGAGGGCGACCATCGCCAGGTTGTGGGCGCTGGTGATGGCGTCGATGTCGCCGGTGAGTCCCAGGCTGAGGTCGTTCAGCGGGATGCACTGCGCCAGTCCGCCGCCGGCCGCCGAGCCCTTGATGTTGAAGGTCGGCCCGCCCGAGGGCTGGCGTATCGCGCCGGTGACGCGTTTGCCGATGGCCGCCAGCCCCTCCACCAGCCCCATCGTGGTGGTGGTCTTGCCCTCGCCCAGCGTCGTCGGCGTGATGGCGGTGACGTTGACGTACTTGCCGTCCGGAGCGTGCGCGAGCCGTTCCAGGACGCGCGCCTGGTCCACCTTGCCGACGTGGTGGCCGTACGGCAGCACCTCGTGCGGTTCGAGCCCGAGCTCGGCCGCGAGCTGCGGCACGCTCTTCATGTCCCGTTCGGCCGCTTCGCTGATCTGCCAGTCCGCCATCGTGACGGGATCGAGGTTGGTCATCGCGCCGGTACCATAACGGCCGACGAGCGGCGACGCGACCGGACGCGCCGATCAGCTCAGGAAGCCCAGGTCCTCCCGCAGACGGGCCTGCACGTGCGCTTCGTCGACGACCAGACCCAGGCCGGGCGCCTCCGTCATCCGCACCTGACCGTCCTGGATCAGGTGACCGTCGGGGCCGAGCGGGCTGGCGCCGGGGTCCGCGGCGCGCACGAACAGCGGCCAGTTCGGGTCGTGCTGGAAGTGGTACTCCAGCACCAGGAAGTTGGGCACGGTGGCACACACGTGCGCCATCGCGTAGGTGCCCACCGGGCTGCACACGTTGTGCGGTGCCAGCGGCAGGTAGTAGAGCTCGCCCATCTCGGCGATGCGCTTGCCCTCGGCCAGACCGCCGGCCTTGGCGATGTCCGGGCAGATGATGTCGGCCGCCTGCGTCTCCACCAGCTCGCGGAACCCGTGGCGGGTGTAGAAGTTCTCACCCGTGCAGATCGGCAGGGTCGTCTGGCGCTTCACCTCCCGCATGGCGGCGACGTTCTCCGGCGGGATGGGGTCCTCCAGCCACAGCAGATCCAGCCCCTCCAGCCGGTGCGCGACCTTGAGGATGTCCACCGGCGGGTAGTTCCAGTGCGCGTCGATAGCCAGCTCGGTGGCTGGATCGATCCCCTCGCGCAGCGCCGTCACCACCTCGACGTAGTGGTCGATCTCCGCGGTGCTGAGCGCCTTGCTGTACCGGTCACGCATCTGCGGCAGCGGGTCGATGTCGAACTTCAGCGCGCTGAAGCCGCACGCCTCCACCTCTCGCGCCTTCGCCACGTACGATGCCGGAGTCTCCGCATCGCCGGCGTGGCAATCGGCGTAGATGCGGACGGTGTCCCGGTAGCGCCCGCCCAGCATGCGCCAGATCGGCTGTCCGCACGCCTGGCCGGTGATGTCCCACAGGGCCATCTCGATGCCGCTGATGGCGCTCATCACCGCCCCCTGGTAGTACCCGGAGGCGGACATGGAGCCCATCATGTCCTTGAACAGGCGATTGACGTTGCGCGGGTCCTGGCCGATGAGCGCCCGCGTCAGGCGATCGTCGACGGCGATCTGGTGCACGCCGGCACCGTGATATGCCTCGCCCAGGCCGGTGATGCCGGCGTCGGTCCGCACCCTGATCAGCACCCAACCCGACTCGACCAGGGCCGCCCCCACCTGTGTGATACGCATCGCCGCCGGAGTGTAGTCCAAGACGCACAGCGCTCCCAGTCGTGCCGTCGCCCGCCTTCACCGCTGATGTTGCCTGGGCGTCGCCCGTCAGGCTACGCTTTACAGGTGACGATACGGAACATCGTCCACAGGGGCGTCCGGCGGCTGTTTCTCAGAGACGACTCCAGCGGGGTTCCGGCGGCCACGGTGGACAAACTTTTCGAGGACTACCACTGATCAGGAGGATCCCCATGCGCATGCTCAACCCACCCCACCCGGGGGAGTTCGTGAAGACGGAGATCATCGAGCCCCTTGGCTTGACCGTTGCCGCCGCGGCGGCCGTACTCGGCGTTTCGCGGCCGACGCTGTCGACCTTTCTCAACGGCCGCTCCGACCTGTCCGGAACCATGGCGCTTCGCATAGAGAAGGCGTTCGGCGCAAAGATGGACACTCTCATGCGGATGCAGGCGTCCTGCGATATCGCCCGAGCTCGCAGGCGCGAAGACGAAGTTCAAGTCGAGCGCTACCGGCCATCCGCAGCTCCTGTCTGAACCGATTCCGATCCACCCGTCGTCATGAGGATCACGCGGGTCGGCTCGGCGCTGATGTGCAGTCCGCCCTGGGTGCTGGTGCGAGTCGCCACCGACGACGGCTTGGTCGGACTGGGCGAGGCGTACCATGGCGCCGGCGTCCATCGCATCGCGGTCGATCCGCGCCTGACCGGCGCGCTGCTCGGCCGCGACCCGCGCGACGTGGAGCGGCTGGCCAGCGACATGGCCGCGGCGATGTCGGGGTCGGGCTTCTATCAGGGCGCCGTGATGAGCGCGATCAGCGGGGTGGAGATGGCGCTCTGGGACCTGGCGGGCCAAGCCGCGGGCGTGCCGATCTGGCAGCTCTTCGGCGGCCGGATGCGGAAGCGGGTCCCCCTGTACGCAACCGGCCACAACGGCGTGCCGGACACGCCGGCCGCCTACGCCCGGCGTGCCGAGGGGCTGCAGCGCCTGGGCATGCGGGCGCTGAAGCTGAGCGTGCACCCCCGGTCGCCCGGCGACGAGCCGCCGCTGCACCTGGTGCGCTCCGTGCACGACGTGCTCGACGAGCACACCTGGCTGGCGGTCGACGCGCATGGCACCTGCGACCCGAAAGGCGCGCTGCGGCTTGCCGAGCGGCTGGCGCCGCTGGACCTGCGCTGGCTGGAAGACCCGATCCCGCCGGAGAACCCGGCGGCGATGGTGGCGGTAACGGCCGCATCGCCCGTTCCCATCTGCACGGGAGAGAACCTGTACGGCGTGCACGGCTTCCGCGAGCTGTTGACCCGGCACGGCACCGACATCGCCTCGCCGGACATCGCCAAGACCGGCGGGCTGGCGCAGGGCCGCCGCATCGCCGATCTGGCGGCGTCGTACGGCGAGCTGGTGGTCCCCGATCGGCCGGGCCTGGGCATCCGCCTGGACGACGCCGTGGTGCGCCGCCACCTGCGGGAGGAGCATGGGTTCTTCGGTTCTTGCCTCAGGCGCGGAGGCACCGCACGTCGTAGCGCGGGATCCATCCGTCGCGGGTGACGATGGTGAGCCCCTCCAGACGAGCTTGCGCGATCTGGATCCGGTCGAAGGGATCACCATGTATCGGCGGGAGCTCGGCCACCGCGACGGCGTGGCGTATGGCGATCGGCAGGTGCTGGAACCGCTCCCGCTCCAGGGCGTCCTCGAGATCGTCAGGGGCATCCAGCTTGCCGAGCTGTCGCTTGATGGTGATCTCCCAGGCTGCCGCCGCGCTCACGAAGACCGGCCTACGCGGATCGGCGATGAGCTCGCGCGCCTGCCCGGCGATCAACGACGGATCGTCCAGCCACCAGAGCAGGACGTGTGTGTCGAGCAACAGCACCTTCAGTCGTCTCGGCCCGCGAACGCCGCCTCCAGCGCCGCCGGCAACTCGTCGAAGTCATCGGCGATCCTGACCTGCCCGCGCCACTGTCCCCCGCGCCGGGGTGCACCGCTCCGGTCGAAAGGAACGAGCTTGGCTACCGGATCGCCGGCTTTGCCGATGACGATCTCCTCACCGTTGCGGACGCGCTCCACGAGCCGGGAGAAGTTGGTCTTGGCATCATGGATGTTGTGGATCTCCATGGACTAACATTAGTCCACTTGACCGAGGCGCACAACCGTGAGCACGTGACACGCGTCAGGGGGATCTCGTGAGCGAGCGTGAACAGGAGCCGCAGATCTGGGGCGCGGGGAGCCATCGCTACCGCGCGGTGCCGGGATGGGGCGCCGGCCCGGACGCCCGCGAGCCCGGCGGCATGGTGACCGGCGTGGCCGTGGGCGCCGGCGGCGCCGATCGTGACCGGCTGTACGCGTTCCGGCGCGACCCGGTGGGCGAGGTGCTGGTCTACGAGCGCGACGGCCGCTTCGTCGGCTCGTGGGGCGCCGGCACGTTCGCGGAGGCGCACAACGTCTCCGTCAGCGCGGACGGCCGGGTGCTCTGCACCGACCGCAACGACCATACGGTGCGGATCTTCACCCGCGACGGCGAGCTGTTGCGGACCCTGGGCACCGTCGACCGCACCGGCGCCCCGGGCGAGCCGTTCAACAAGCCGTGCCAGGCGATCGTCGACCCGGACACGGGCGGCATCTGGGTCGCCGACGGCTACGGCAACGCGCGCATCCACCTGTTTTCGGCCGACGGCGCTCTGGAGCTGTCGTTCGGCACCGCCGGTGACGGCGACGGACAGTTCAACCTCCCGCACAGCCTGGCGGTGGACGGCCGCGGCCGGCTGGTGGTGGTCGACCGGGAGAACTACCGGCTGCAGCTCTTCAGCCGCGACGGCAGCCTGCTGGCGGTGTGGGGCGTCGGCGACCTGCGGCAGCCCATGGACATCCACGTCGACGGCGAGGGCGTGATCTACGTGGCCGAGTGCTACCAGCGGATCACCATCTACGACCCGGACGGCGCCGTGATCTCGCGGTGGGGGCAGCAGGGCGACCCGCCGGGACGGTTTCCGTCGTTCCTGCACGGCATCTGCACCGACTCGCGCGGCGACCTGTACGTGGCCGACGAGCAGCGGCTGCAGAAGTTCGAACGCGTTGGATGATCGCGAGGAGGCATGATGCAGGCTCGGAGATTCGGAAACACCGACCTGGAGGTATCGCCGATCTGCTTCGGCCCGATGCGCTTCGCGAACAAGGCCGGCAGCGACGACGACGTATCCAGGGACGGCAGACGGGCACTCGAACGCGCGCTGGAGCGGGGCGTCAACTTCCTCCACTCCAGCTACGAGTACGGCACCCGGTGGTCGATGGGCGCGGTGCTGGCCAACCATCCGCGCCGGCACGACATCCATCACGTCATCAAGGTTCCGGTTCCCGACTCCGACGATGGCGGACGCTTCGACGCGGCGAAGTTCCGCCTGCGTGTAGAGGAAGCGCTCGCCGAGCTGCACACCGACCGCATCGCGGTCATACAGCACCTGCAGCGAGCGAAGCCGAACACCGACGAACGCCGGCTGCCGGACATCGAAGCGGTCGACGAGCCGCTCCGCCAGACGTTCGAGACGCTCCGCGCCGAAGGCAAGGTCGGCTACCTCACCTCCTTTCCGTACACCGCCGCGTTTGCCGAATCGGCTCTGGCGACCGGCGCCTTTTCCGGCCTGGTCGCCTACTACAACGCGATCGAGATGGAGATGGCCCGCTTCTTTCCCGCTCTCCAGCGGAGCGGCGGCGGGTTCCTGTGCATCCGGCCGTTTCTGGCCGGGCTGCTCACGAACCGGCGCGCCGAGCGCAATGCCCTGCCGGACGACGACCGCATGCGCGCACGCCCGTGGGACAGCGCCTACGATCGCCTGGCGGTGCTCCGGGAGCGCCTTGCGCCGGCATCGATGACGCGCTTCGCGATCCGCTTCGCCCTCGCCCACCCGATCGTGTCGAGCCTGATCGTCGGTCTGAACACGGTGGCGCAGGTGGACGAAGTGATCGACGCCGCCGCGGAGCCGGCGGACCGGGCCCTCTTCGACCAGGCGTTGGCGATCTTCGAAGAGCTGGGCCCCGTCCCGGTCGGTTAGGTCATTCGGGATGTCGGGCGCGGTCACCGGTTCGCGGAGCGGTTCCGTCATGCAACTCCGCTGGTCCGGTTGCGGCGGCTTCGAAGCGCGCTTCCCGACCGTCAGCGTTGCCTTCGATCCCTATTTCTTCGACGAGACGCTGGCCGCCGCGGAACCGGTCCACGACTACATCTTCATCACTCACGAGCACTTCGATCACTGTCATCCCCCCACCCTGGACCGGCTCTGCCGGGGAGACAGATTTCGGCGGCTCTATGTGAGTCCCGGGTGCGTCCACCCTGCCCAGCCCATTGCAGAGGTCTATGGAGACGCGGCCTTCGAACGTGACCTGCCGATCACGAAGAGCATCCCACGAGACCGCGTGCAGGTCCTCTATCCGAGCGTCACGAGCAGCCTCATCGGCGCTGACCGCGAGTTCCCGTCCAGCGGCCCACGCGACCTCGAAGGCATCGCGGTCGAAGTCGCCGAGAGCGGCGAGAACGCCGCTCCCGACCTCCCGACCTGCGGCTATCTGGTCACCGACCGCGAGACCTCGGTCTCGATCTTCCACACGGGCGATCTGCACGAGCCGTACCCGGAGCTCGAGGCCCTCGCGGGGAAGGTCGACTATCTCGTTCACATGAAGACCGGCCTCACCGAGTGGGAAGGCGAGGAGCAGACCGACCGGCTGCAGAAGCTGGTCGACTGGGTGCGACCGAGACTCCTGATTCCCACGCACTACCGGACCGACCGGCGCTCGGACCCGATTCCGCACGGCACCTGGCCCCCGGACGTGACCGACGCCAACGCCTTCGTCGAGTGGATCCGAGATCAGGTCGGCGACCGGACTACCATCCTCCCCTTCACCGCCGGCGTCTGGTACGAGGTCGCCCTGCCCTCCCTGGAAGTCGTTTGGAAATGGAATTGGCGCCGGACCTGGGATGTGCCACCCTGGAGGCCGTAGCGACTACGGGCGCAGCGACTACGGGCGTGAGGCTACGCGCGTAGCGACTGCGGGGGGTGCCCCGCGTTCGATGAACCCGCACATGGAGCTCGCCTGATGGATCACGCCCCGCACGATCTGTTCGTCGCACCCGGCGGCGACGACGCCGCGCCCGGTACGCGGGAGGCGCCACTGGCGTCCCTGCAGCAGGCTCGGGACCTGCTGCGCGACCGGCCGGCCGCCGACCGCGCGGCGCATGGCCCCGTCGCGGTCTGGGTGCGCGGCGGCGACTACCTGCTGCCGGCAGGCCTGCGCCTCACCGCCCAGGACTCAGGCACCCCGGACGCGCCGGTGACCTGGCGGGCCTGCCCGGGCGAGCGGGTGCGGCTTATCGGCGGCGTGCGCGTCGACGGCTTCGAGCCGTGGCGGGACGAGATCCTGCACACCGATCTGGCCGGCCCGCTGACGGCGGCCGGCATGGACGAGATCCCCCCGCACCTGCCCAAGCGCTACCAGGTGGACCCGGACGCGGCTCCGGAAAGCTGCGAGCTGTACCTGGACGGCGAGCGGCAAACCGCCGCGCGCTGGCCCAACGCCCGCCGCGAGCCCGGCAAGGCCGGCCGCTGGGCCTACGTCGCCGGCGTCCGCGACGACCTGGACTGGCTCCTGGAGCCCTCCGGCAGCGTCTTCAACGCCGGCAGCGACCGGATCCGTGCCTGGCAGCACAACCCCGAGGACATCCAGGTGCACGTGTTCACCAACCCCAACTGGGCCGACGACGTGCTCAACCTCGACCATGTCGACGCCGGCACGGGCGAGCTGTGGCTGCATCCATCCAGTCCCGGCGGCGGACACGCCCACTTCGAGACCGGCGGCCGCTTCTACGTCAAGCACGTGCTGGAGGAGCTCGACGAGCCGGGCGAGTACTACATCGACCGGCCGGCGCGGCGGCTCTACTTCTGGCCGCCGCGGGGATCGGCCGGCGGTCTGGCCGTCGTGACGACCGCGGAGAGCGTCATCGTCACCGACGGCGCCAGCCACCTGACTCTGCGCGACTTCGCCATCCAGTCCGCCCGCGGGTGCGCGGTCGTGATCCGCGGCGGCAGCCACGTCACGGTCGCCGGCGGCACCATCAGCGGCGCCGGCGCCTGGGGCGTGCTGGTCTCCGGCGGCCGCAACCATCGGGTGCGCGGCTGCGACCTGTCCGATCTGGGCCGCGGCGGCGTGTACCTGCGCGGCGGCGACCGCTTCACCCTGGAGCGCAGCGATCACCTCGTCCACAACTGCGAAATCCAACGCTACGGCCGCATCAACATCTGCTACCAGGCCGGCATCAAGCTGCACGGGGTCGGCAACCGTGCCACGAACTGCCACATCCATCACGCCGGCCACTTCGGCGCGGTGATCCACGAGGGCTGCGACAACACCATCGAGCGCTGCGAGATCGACGACGTCTGCCTGGAGGCCGCCGACGCCGGCGGCATCTACCTGTACACCAACTGGGACAAGGGGCTGGGCAACCTGACGATGTGGGGCAACGCCGTGCGCCACTGCCTGATCCACGACATCGCCGGCTACGGCATGCACCGTCCCTACGGACTGCAGCAGCGCGGCCAGTTCGAGGCCTACTACGTCACCCCGTACGCCTGCTGGGGCATCTACATGGACGACTTCGCCAGCGGCGCCACGATCAGCGGCAACATCTTCTACCGCTGTCCGCTCGGCGCGATCGAGCTGGGCGGCGGCCGCGGCAACGTGATCGAGAACAACATCATCGTCGACTGCATCCCGGCGATCCACATGTCCTCACGCTGGCATGCGGCCAACCACAGCTACCCGGCCGCGGGGCGCGAGGCGCTGGAGTACGTGGGCTGGGACCGCCCCCCGTACCGCGACCGCTTCCCGATGCTGACCGTCTACGCGGACATCGATCAGGAGTCGATGCGCATCCCCAAGCACAACACCTTCCGCCGCAACGTCGTCGCCTACGCCCACGACAGCTTCAAGGGCTACTGGCAGGCCGTGCACGAGGAGGGATGCGCGGTCGCCTGGCAGTTCGACGAGTACGACATCTTCACCTTCGCCTGCGACCACAACCTGTTCTGGCACGACGGCAAGGAGGTGCGCGTAGAGGTGCGCATCGCCGCCGACCGCAGGCTCGACACCATGTCGCTGGAGCGCTGGCAGCTCCGCGGCTTCGACGAGCACTCGCTGGTGGCCGATCCCGGATTCGCCGACGCCGAGCACGACCGCTACGAGTTGCGCGCCGACTCGCCCGCCTTCACGCTCGGCTTCGAGCCGATCCCCGTCGACCGCATCGGCCTGCTGGCCGACGAGTTTCGCCCGTCCGTACCGGCGCGCTCCGCGCGCGAGCGCCGCGAGTTGCTGTTCGCGAAGACGCTGCTGCCTCTACCCCGCTCGGTTTCCTTTGGAACCGAGACCGGGCTCCAGCTCCAGTCCCTGGGCGAGCGCCGCCGCCGCGCCGGGGACGCGTGACGGATGCCGCAGATCGAGCGATCAAAGAGACTGCCATGACGCCGGCGCTCAATGGGTGAGCTCTCGTCCAGCACGGGCGCTCCGGATCGCAGTACGACCAAGGAGTGGCGCAGGCACTGGCAGGACGAGGTCGATGCCTGCTACCTGTATGGCAACCTCGCCGAGTCCACCGCCAATCAGGAGAAGCGCCTGCTCTACCGCAGCCTGGCCGACGTCGAAGAGCGTCATACTGCTGTCTGGGCGCGCATTTTTGCGGAGCACGGGGTGGCGGTTCCACCACGACAACCGTCCGCGCGTGCCCGAGTCCTGTCCTGGATCGGCCGCCGGATGGGGCCTGAGAGGTTGCACTCGCTTCTGCTGCGCGAGGAAGGCGTGGAGGTCAGAGGCTATCTGTCGCTGTATCGGCAGAGCGCCCCTGGCTCGACCGCCGATGCAATGCTGCAGTTGGCGGAGGAGTCCGCTGAGCACGCTCAGACGCTGTCGAAGCTGTCGAACGCCGAAGGAGAGCCCTGGCACCGTACCGGGAGAGGCGGGTTTCTCCGCAACGTGGTGTACGGATTCAACGATGGCCTGACGGCCAATTTCGGCCTGGTCGCTGGAGTCGTCGGAGCCCAGGTCGAGCCCGGCTTCATCGTCCTCACCGGCATTGCAGGGATCATCGCCGACGCTCTTTCGATGGGCTCCTCCGGCTACCTGGCCGCCAAGAGCGAGCGCGAAGTCTACGACCATGAAATCGCGATGGAGCGAGACGAGCTTCGCTTCATGCCCGAGCTGGAAGAGGAAGAGCTCACCCTCATGTATCGGACCAAGGGACTGAATGAGAAGCGCGCGCAAGAGATCGCGCGGGAGATCATGAAGTCCCCGGAACAGGCGTTGAATGTCATGGTGCAGGAGGAACTCGGCATCGGCGAACAGCGGGTTACCCCGTTTCGCGAAGGCTGGATCACCGGAGTCGCGACTGCGATCGGCGCGTTTATCCCGGTTGCGCCGTTTCTGCTTCTGACGGGACCTGCGGCCATCTGGACAGCGTTTGCCATCTCGATGCTGTCGCACTTCGCTGTCGGCGCAACGCGCAGCATCTTCACCGGCCGGACCATGTTCCGTAGCGGCATCGACATGCTCTTCGTCGGTTTCGGCGTAGCGGCGGTCGGCTATCTGGTCGGTGACCTCGTCCTGAGATCCCTCCTGGGATAGAGGGTTGGATTCGATGGCTGAGTTCAGAGCGTAAGGCAGCTGTGATGTCAGTAGAGACCAACAAGAGTCATCTCACCGCCCGGTATCTGGGCTTGGTGTGCTCCACCACGGAGTGCGGCTTGGCGGCTGCGACGGAAGACGGGTCCGAGGGGTATGTAAGCATGCCGATGGCCGGCGCGGTCCGCTGGCATGGGAGCCCGGCGTTTGACCTGCAGGCGTTGCCCGGGATGGTGCTGGAGCTCCTGACGCAGCTCGGCGACGACGGTTGGGACCTCTCGAAGCCTGGGTATCTCAGCCAGTCATGGCGGCAGCACGACCTGGCTCTGGTCGGCCGCGACGGCGAGCCGCTGATCCCTGCGCTGAGCTGGCAATGCAACTTGGCTGGCGCGCAGACCGAGGCGCTCAACGGCATGCCGACATTCCGGGACGCCGTTGGCCCCGTAGAGGCCCGATTCATCGCCGCCAAGCTCCCCTGGGCACTGGAGCAGGAGCCGCGCCTGCCCGACGACCTGGGCGCGGCGATGACCAGCGGCGACTGGCTGGCCGGGCGGCTCACCGGCGGTCGGTACCGACTGAGCTCCTCCGATGCCCTGTCCAACGGGCTACTCGACCAGGAGACCAAGCAGCTCGCCGAGGCGCCGCTGCGGGCGGCCTGCCGGCTTCTTGGCGGCAACCTGCGCCCCGAGTGGTTTCCCCCCGTGATCGCTTCGAACGGCCTGGTCGGAGTGGTCGAAGCGTCCGCCGCCCCGATGTGGCGGGAGCTGGGCGAGCGGCTCGACGGCTGGAAGGTGGCCGCGCTGCTCGGCGACAACCACGCCTCCGCCGCCGGCTGCGGCGCCGCCGAGTACGACACCATGGTCCTGTCTCTCGGCACCAGCGGCACGGTCAACCTGCCGGCCCCGCACGCCTGCCGTCCGACCGGTGATGTCCTGGGGTTCGAGTACTGGGAGGATCGCCTGTTCCTGCTGATGCTGGCGCAGTGCGGGGCCTGGTACGAACGGTTCCGCGCGGAGGTCGCATCCGGGATGGACCACGACGAGCTGAACCGCATGGCGCTGGCATGCGATCCGGATCGGATCGTCCGCGTCCCGGAGCCCGCCCGCAGGGGCTGGCCGCAGCTCGCCGGCCTGGACCTGGCGGCGCAGACCGCCAGCACGCAGTGCTCGATCTCACTGGAGATGCTCGATCGGATCCGGGCGATGCTGCCCTCCGCCGCCGAGCCGCTCCGCGCCTTCGTGCTCACGGGCGGCCTGTCACGAGCACCGCTGATCCGCGACGTGCTGCACACCGGCCTGCGGATGCTGGCCGAGACCGACGACCGGGTGGCGGCCGATGCTCGCATACTTCTGAACGACCGCTCCGGCCACCTCGCCCACAAGACCGACGCGCTCGGCGCGCTGGTCAACGCCCGCATCGCGGCCGGCGGCGGGAGCCCGCGCGACGTGATCGCCGCCGACCGGACCTGGCGGCCCTGTGACGCCCCGGAGCCCGAACGTGGACGCCGCCTGCGACGCCTTCTCCAGGATAGCGGGTGATCCAGGGAGGGACAGACTCGTGTTGACGACCCACGGCTTGAACGACACTCTATGAGGGTCTCATGAGATCCGCAGGCTGAGGTATGAGTCAGGAGGACACCATGAGCGAGACCTTGACGGAAACGACGTTCGAAGACCAAATCGCCACGCGTGTCTGGTTAGGGCTTCTGGATACCGACCGGGAGAACCTTTACTTCGTATCCATCGCCGCCAGAATGCGCAAGCTCAGCAACCTGACCAACGTCTTCATTGCCTTTGGAGCATCGGGCGCCGTCGTGACTACCCTGGGAGGACTTCCGCCTGTCGTAGCGATATGCCTCAATCTCCTGGTGGCCCTAGTCGCCATCGGGTCAAGGGTCTACGGACATGCCGAAAAAGCTGCAACGGCAGCAGGTGTTGCGAAAGAGTGCTCCGCCCTCGCACGAGAGTGGCGGCGACTGTGGGCTGAGATGAGCCGGATGGATGGCGACGAAGTCCTGAGACGTTGCGAGGATCTGGAGCGCAAAGCAACAGATATCGTCGACGTCGTTCCGCGCGAAATACCGCTTGATGAGTCCCTCAACCAAGAGTGTGCCGAGAGAGCGTACGAGACGGTACAGCACGAATATGCCGTGTCGTGAGTTCTCAAGTGAGGAGGGGCCCAATACCCGATCCCTCCCGCGCCCAACGAGCCCAACTCCACCTGCACGGCCGCCCATACCCGCTCCGCCGGCACCACCCAATCCGAATCCCTCCCCGCCGCCGAAGGAGTCACGCGAGTGACCAACACCAAACCGACAACGATCCGTCTCCCTGACGAGGTCCTGAACGAACTTGATCGCCGCGCGCGAGCCCGCGGCAAGGATCGTGCGACGCTTTTGCGGGAGTTGCTTCAGGATGCACTGCAGCGGGACACGGAGGATGAAGTGGTAGCCTCTTATCGTGCCGGTCGCCTCTCGCTGTCACAAGCCGCTTCACGACTCGGAACCGACGCATGGTCGTTGTTTGACATTCTTGGGCGGCGGGGGGGGAGACGTTGAGCGTGTCGCTGGAGGACTGGATGGACTCCGGATCGTCACGATCGGCGTAAGTCTGACGGCATGAAGATCACCTCGGTCGAAACGCTCTGCCTGTCGCGAGCCCACGAGCCTGAACGCCAGTGGGTCACCGGCTTGATACGCGCGGTCAAGGCCGACTGCCCCATCGTCGTCATCGACACGGACGAAGGCGTTCGCGGCATCGCCGAGCCCAGCGCCTACGGCACGCCGTCGCGCATCCGCGAGCGCGTCACCGAGCTGGCGGACGGCCTGATCGGCCGCGATCCGCTGGACCCGGACGTCACGCCCCGGCTCACCGGCGGCGACCGCAGAGACGACATCCCGCTGGCCGGCATCGACTGCGCCCTCTGGGACCTGCAGGCCCGCATCGCCGGCCGGCCGGTGAGCGAGCTGCTCGCCTCCGCTGGCGGCCCGGCCACCAACCCGCCGCTGCGGCGCGTGCGGCTGTACGCATCCGGCGGCGTCGGCTACGACTGGGAGGACGATCCCGACCAGCTCGTGCGGGAAGCGCGCGCGCACATCGCCGCCGGCTACACGGCATTCAAGTTGCGCGTCGGCACCGAATGGAGCCGGTCGGGAGTGGATGCCGCTCGCATGATCGACCTGCTCCGCCGCGTGACCGAAGCGGTGGAGGGCCGCATGGAACTGATGCTGGACGGCAACTGCCGGCTGAACGAAGCCGATTCCCACACCATCGCCGGCGCCCTGGACGAACTGAAGTGGACGTGGTTCGAGGAGCCGATGCCACGCGATCCGGAGACCTACTCCCGGCTCAACCGCGCCGTCGATCTTCCGATCACCGGCGGCGAGGTGTTCAGCCGGGCGGAGCAGTTCGATCCCTACCTGGAGGCGGGCGCGCTGGCGATCGTCCAGCCCGACGTGGGCGTCTGCGGAATCGGCGAGTGGCTGCGCACCGTCGAGCGCGCCCAGCAGTGCGGCGTCGACGTGTGCCCCCACTCCTGGCACAACGGCCTGATGGGGGTCGCCCACGCCCACGCGGTGGCCGCCCTGCCGCGGCCGCGCGTGCTGGAGCTCTGCATGGTGCAGGGGCCGCTGCAGTGGGGGATCCTGCGCGACCCGCCGGCGATCGAGGACGGGCATCTGGTGCTGCCCGATGGCCCGGGCTGGGGCGTGGAGCTGGCCGACGACCTGGAAGCGCGCTTTCCCTACGTCGACGGCGACTACGCCGCGCCGCTGGACTGACCGCGTCTTGCTGACGGCGTACCCGTCAGCAGCTCACGTCCTTTCCCTCGGAGCCGAACACGGCCATGCGCGCCTCTTGGCTGGTGAGCTCCGCGCTCGCCGGCCGGTAGTGGAACTGCACCGCCCGGCGCCGCTCATCGCTCGCGTTCGGGGCCGTGCCGTGCTGCATGAGGCTGGAGAAGAACAGGCAGCCGCCCGGCTCCAGCGGCACCGCCAGCGTTCCGAGCGGATCGACATCCGCATCGCAGATCTGCCAGTCGCGGCGCCTGAAGTGCACGACCGGCCCTTGCAGATGCGATCCGGGCTTGACGAGCATGCAGCCGTTGCCGGTGGTCGCGGAATCGAGAGCGATCCAGACGCCGACCACCCGTGTCTGAAGGTCCAGATTGAAGTAGGCATGGTCCTGGTGCCACGGCTTCTCGCGCCCGACGCGCGGGGGCTTGAGCAGCGCCATATCCTGAAACAGCAACGGATCGTCGCCGAGGATGCGGCGCACCACGCCGATCAGGGCGGTGTCCGCCGACAGCGTGCGCAACCGCTCGTCATGCCCCACGAACCACATGAACTTGCGTACGTAGTCCTGGCGTTCCTCGGCGGCCATGCCGTCCAGCGTGGTCTTGTCCACGTGCGGCTCGTACTCCACGGTGTCGAACGCGGGGCTCCGGCCGGCCAGCAGGTCGAGGAGGCCGGCCAGCGCATCCTGTACCCGGTCGGCGCCGAACGCCTCGTGCACGACCAAATAGCCGCGCTCGCGAAACTGGAGGATCTCTTGATCCGTGACCGCGTCGAAGCCGGTCACGCCATCCGCCAGACCGTCGTAGCGGTACAGATCGCCTCGCCCGACCGGCGCGGGCCTGCTCGCCTGAGTCACCGTCGCGGAAGCCATGGCTCGTCAGTGTAGCAGAGTCGTCGCGGGTGCCGGCGCTACCGGCCGGGATACCACTGGCGCTCCACGCGGGGGTCGGAGGCGACCTCGGTGTAGAAGGAGCGCTGGCTTGGCGTCATCCGCTCCAGCGCGGCGCGGCTGGGGAAGAAGCTGTGAAACTTCATGCCGGCGTGGTGGTACTTGTAGAACAGGGTCACGCGCTCCCGATCGCTGTCCCACGGGGCGGCGCCGTGGCACAGCGCCTCGGTGAAGATGACCGCCGAGCCGGCCCGGCAGGGCACGCAGCGAACCAGCGACCGGTCGACGCCGTGCTCGAAGGTCTTCATCTCCTCGGGAATGGGAAAGTTGGCCTTGTGGCTGCCGGGGACGCAGGCGAAGCCTCCCTCCTCCTCGTCGACGTCGGTGAGGTTGAAGGCCACCACCGTGTGGCCGCTGAAGATGCTCCCGTTGAAGTGGCGGTACATCAGCGTCAGGTCCTGCCCGTTGCTGTCGAACTCCCCGCCGCCGTGCAGCGGCAGGCCGGCAAACCCCCTGCGGCGGATGTACCCGTAGCTGATCTCCAGCCGCAGCTCGCGGTGGATGATCGCCTTGAGGACGTCGATGACCCGGGGGATGTCGATCAGCGCGCAGAACTGCGCGCCGGCGCTGGTCAGGTCGCCGAGGCTCGCCTGGGTCGGTTCGTCCTTGCTGCTCACCCCTTCCGGCTTCTCGTCGCCGGGAACGTCGATGAGTCGCTTCATCTCGTCGACGAGACGCCTGCACTGATCCCGCGTCAGCACGTCGTCGAGCTCCAGGTATCCCCGTACGTCGAACAGGTACTTCTGACGGTCGTCCATGCCGGCATTGGACCGCGCCGGCGCGCGGATGGCAACGATTCCTCCGTCCGGCCGCGCGCGCACGTTCGCGAGATGGTACGGTTTCGCCCGTCATGAACGGATTCCCGGACGTCGAACGCATCCCCTACGAGGGTCCCGATTCCAAGAACCCCCTGGCGTTCCGCTGGTACGACGAGGCGGAGGTGGTCGAGGGGCGCACCATGCGCGAGCACCTTCGCTTCAGCACGGTCTACTGGCACACCTTCCGCGCGACCGGCGCCGACCCCTTCGGAGCTCCCACGCTGCAGCGGCCGTGGGACAACGGCAGCGACTCGGTCGAAAACGCCCGCGAGCGCGTGCACGTCGCCTTCGAGTTCATGGCCAAGCTGGGGACCCCCTATTACGCCTTTCACGACCGCGACGTGGCTCCCGAGGGAGCATCGCTGCGCGAGACCAACCGCAACCTGGACGCGGTCGTGGAGGCGCTCAAGGCCGAGCAGGAACGGACCGGCATCCGCCTGCTGTGGGGCACCGCCAACCTGTTCAGCCACCCGCGCTACGTGCACGGCGCCGCCACGAGCTGCAACGCAGACGCGTTCGCCTTCGCGGCCGCGCAGGTGAAGAAGTGCATGGAGGTCACGCGCGAGCTCGGCGGTCAGAACTACGTGTTCTGGGGCGGCCGCGAGGGCTACCAGAGCCTGCTGAACACCGACATGAAGCGCGAGCTCGACCATCTGGGCCGGTTCCTGCACATGGCGGTCGACCACGCCGACCGCATCGGCTTCGACGGCACCCTGCTGGTCGAGCCCAAGCCCAAGGAGCCCACCAAGCACCAGTACGACTCCGACGCCGCCGCCTGCATCAACTTCCTGCGCGCCTACGGCCTGACCGAGCGCTTCAAGCTCAACATCGAGACCAACCACGCGACGCTGGCCGGCCACGAGATGGCGCACGAGTTGGAGTACGCCGCCCATCAGGGGCTGCTGGGCTCGATGGACGCCAACACCGGAGACCTGCTGCTGGGCTGGGACACCGACCAGTTTCCCACCAGCTTCTACCTGACCGCGCAGGTCATGCTGACCCTGCTCAACTACGGCGGGATCGCCCCCGGCGGCATCAACTTCGACGCCAAGGTGCGGCGCGAGAGCTTCGAGCCGATCGACCTGTTCCACGCCCACGTCGGCGGCATGGACGCATTCGCGCGCGGGCTGAAGATCGCCGCGGCCATCCGTGCCGACGGGGAGTTGCGGTCGTTCGTCCAGGAGCGCTACGCGAGCTGGGACTCGGGCATCGGCGCCCGCATCGAGTCGGGCGAGGCGGACTTCGCCTCACTCGAGTCCTACATGCTCGAAAAGGGCGAGATCGCTCCCAACGCCAGCGGCCGGCAGGAAATGCTGGAACATCTTCTCAACCGCTACCTGTAGCGCGGATCGTCGCAGGGTAGCCAACGGAGGACCACACGGATGAATACTCAGTTGACCGATGAGCAGTGCAGTTCCTATCGCGACAACGGTTACCTGGTCGTGCGGGGGTTTCTCAGCGCATCGGAGCTGAGCGAGCTGCGCGCCGGCATCGACGAAGCGGTCGCGCAACTGGGTCGCCGCAAGTTGAGCGGCAGCACCGGCGACAGGTGGCTTGCGGGCGAGACCTATTACGATCGCGTGTTCCTGCAGCGCATCAACCTGTGGAAGATCAACGCGGCAGTGAAGAAATACATGCTCGCGCCCGAGCTGGGGCAGATGCTGTGCGCGATGGAGGGCATCGACGGCATCCGGCTCTGGCACGACCAGACGCTGCAGAAACAGCCGTGGGCCAACCCCACCGCCTGGCACTCCGACAACCCGAAATGGTCCTACCACTCGCCGCACGCCCTCTCTATCTGGATCGCCATCGATCCGGCGACGCTGCAGAACGGCTGCATGTACTACCTGCCCGGCAGCCACAAGGTAAACGGTTTCGACGACACGGCAATTGGCGAAGAGATCGGGGACTACTTCGAACGGTTCCCCCACTTCCGCGGCGTCATGCCGGTGCCGGGCGAGATGGAGCCGGGCGACGCCGGCTTCCACAACGGCCTGCTGGCGCACGGCGCCGGCCCCAACATGACCCCGAACTGGCGGCGCGCCATGACCGCTGGCTACATGCCCGACGGATCGGTGTTCAACGGCATCCAGAACGTCCTCTCGAACGCCCAGGTGGCAGCCCTGAAGATCGGCGATCCCCTCGACGACGACAGCCAGAACCCGCTGCTGTGGCGCCGGAGCGCATGACACGCATCTCGGCACCATAGCCCGTCAGCACAGCGCTCCGGCCCAATTCTACGGCTGGTACGCGACGGAGCGTCCTATCCGAGGTGCTCCTTGAAGAACGCTACGCTGCGCTCCCACGCCAGGTTTGCCGCCGCCTCGTCGTAACGGGGCGTGGAGTCGTTGTGAAAGCCGTGCCGGGTGCCGGGGTAACTGAACATCTGGTAGCTCTTGCCGTTCTCCTTGAGCGCGGCCTCGTAGTCGGCTCGGGATCGGTTTACGAAATTGTCGTCCTCGGCGTAGTGGAGGAGCAACGGCGCCTGGATATTGCCCACTTCAGCCGTAGGCGGCGCCGGGCCATAGAACGGCACGCCGGCATCGAGCTCGGCGCCGAGTCTGACTGCCAGCACGTTTACCATGCCGCCGCCCCAGCAGAAGCCTGTGGCTCCCAGCTTGCCGCTACAGAGTTCGTGGTTCTCCAGGAAGTGGGCGCTGTTGACCATGTCCTGGCTGAGCTTCTCCGGATCCAGGGAGCGCTGCATGGTGCGGCCGTCGTCGTCGTTGCCCGGATAACCGCCGATCGGCGCCAGCCCATCCGGTGCCAGAGCCACGAATCCCGCGATGGCGGCGCGACGGGCTACATCCTCGATATAGGGATTGAGGCCGCGATTCTCGTGGACTACCAATACCCCCCCGAACGGGCCGTCGGTGGTCGGCTGGACGAGATAGCCGCGCATCTCGCCGGACGTGCCTCCGGGAGACGGGTAGTTCACGTAGCGCGCCTTGATGCGCTGATCGGTGAACGAGATGGTCTGCGCCTCGGCGTAGCGTGGCAATAGAGCCTGCGCCATCGCCAGCGCCGACACCCCGCCGACGGTGATAGCCGCCGATCGCGACAGGAATTCCTTGCGGTCGATGCGATCATGCGTGTAATCGTCGTAGAGGTCGTATACGCGCGGATCGATTTCCTTGCTTGCCATATCTCCTCCCGCGCCGGGCCGTCATGCAGCTCGGGCCGGCGGCACCATGGCTACCACAGAATGACAGCGAGAGCAACGTCGGCCGGCTTCATCGCCGACTGCCAACATATCGTGGTGGTACGGTTCAATCGCGGGAAAGAGTCCCGTCATGCTGGTTCCCTACATGCTCGCTTTGGGCGAAACGGCTCCCAACGCCAGCGGCCGGCAGGAGATGCCGGACACTCGCTCAACCGTTACCTCTGAGCACCTCGGCTCGACCGTAGAAGCGGCGGCGGTCGACGGCGGGGAAGGTGACGTCCGGGCGCTCCATGAAGCTCAGCACCGCGATCAGGCGCGACGGTAGCGCCGTTACCGGGGTTACCCGATGCGGGGAACGAAGGCCGACGAACACGTTGAGGGTGCCCGGCGCCAGGTGGAGCTCGGCGACATGTGCATCCTCGCCGTGCAGCAACCGGACCACGCCGGCGTGGTTGGGGTCATCGGCGCTCCGTAGATTGCGGCGATACTGGAACACGCCGCCAGCGCCGGCGGCGCGCAGCAGCAGTGTCACGGTAAACTCGGCGCGGTCGAAGTGCCACCCGAGGCCGTCGGCGGGGCTGTAGCTCATGACGTTGAGGCAGGCCAGCGGGTCGGCCATGGGGTAAAGCGCCGGCTTGCCGAACAACGCTGCCAGGAAACGGGCCAGGCCCTGCCAGCGATAGACCCGGTCCAGCACGCCGCCTCGGAGCAGATCGCCTGCCAGCGTCAGGTTGGAGGTTCGTTGGGAGCGCGCCCTGGCCGCCTCCCCGTCCGCGCCGAGGTCATCGGAAAAGTAGATGTTGTGGTGCACCTCGTGACGGTAGGCCCCGCCCGGCAGGTGAGCCTCCACCTCCGCCACCGCCCGCCTGACCGCGGCAGGCCGTACGAAACGGTCGAGACTGAGGCTGCCGGCCGCTGCTATCTCCCGGCGCCCCCGTTCCAACAGCCTCTGCCAGAGCCGATCGTCCGGTCGGTCAAGAGGGTAGCGATCCGTGTCGACCAGCGCTGCGATCTCGGTCTTGACCACCACTACCTCTCCATGCGCAGCACGGCGACCCGAAACCCGTACGATCGATAGAAGGCGACGGCCTCCTCGTTTTCGGCGAACACGTCGAGCCGCACTGGTTTCCCGGACCAGACGTTCGCGTACATCCAGTCCATCAGCGCCGTGGCGATCCCGCGCCGGCGGTGCCCGCGGGCCACGAACAGTTGGCGCAGATAATAGTGCTTGCCGTCGTCACGGAACAGGCAGTAGCCAGCGATCGTGCCGCCGTCCCGCGCGACGTGGCACGTGTACCCCTCGTCCATCCACCGGACCATGCGTTCGGCGAGCTCGGTCGGCGTCATCGGATTGGGATGCCGCTCGTCCTCGATGAGTTGCCGGTTGAGCTCGGCAAGCTCCTCCACGTGCGACGCATCCGCTCTGTCGATCTCCATGTTCGCGCTATGGTAGCCTGCTACATGATTCAACAGAAACACCTCGACCTCCTGCTCGTGCTGGACACCGACAAGAACCCTCACACCGGCGGAGCCCTGTTGGATCACCTGCGCGGAACCCATGACCTCCTGCAAACGTGGGGCAACGATCCGGCGGTCTGCGTCGGAGGGTTGTTTCACAGCATCTACGGAACGCAAGCGTACCAGACGCAATCCGCTTCCCTGGAGGACCGCCAACGCATCCGTGCAGTGATCGGCGAGCGCGCTGAACGACTGGCCTTCCTCTTCGGCGTGTCGAATCGAAAGGAGTTCTTCGAAGCGCTGGACAGCGACGATGCAACGCTCTGGGATCGCGTCCATGAAGAGACGACACCCGTCACCCCAGACGAGCTGCGCGACCTCATCGAAATGGAAATGGCCAACTACGTGGAGTTCATGCCGAGGTTGCCGTTCACGAACGAAGAGCTCGCCGCATTCGAAGCCAAGGTCGAACGTACGAGAGACCTCATCACAACGCGCGCGTACGCTGCCGTCAAGGCCGCCATTGAGACCAAACACCGGTGCCTTTCGGGCTCCGGTTCCTGACCGGCGTGTACGACGCCATCCCATCCGCCCCTGATGAACCCAACGATGCTCCAACTCCGGCGTGCAACCGAACTCGATCTGGAATTCCTGATCAAGATCGACCTGGATCGATCCTGCCTTCCGCAGACAGGGGCTCGCCACGAAGTTGAAACGACAGCTTGAGAGAGAGTCACGGCGCAGGGGTTTGAGCATGGTCTATACGCATACGGAGTTATCGAACCCGCACGTGATAGAGCTCAACCGCAAGCTCGGCTATCGCGAGATACGCAGAGGTCCGATCTGGGACGAGATCGTGCGCGTGAGCCTGGTGAAGGACTTGCCGTAGTCCCACTATCCGCTGGATAGCATTCGAAGTCTGCGGGCAGGCCGGCCAGCATGGTACGATCGAGGCATGGCCGCCCCCGTATCCGACCGCTTCGCTCCCTTGTCCCTGGCCGGCGCGTACAACGCCGACCGCACCTCCCTTCCCGCTCCGCTGGCGCCGCCGTCCGAGCTGGCCGCATCGTTCGGCAGGCAGGCGTTCCGCGGCGTGCCGTTCAACCTGGGGTCGGCCGGCGGCCCCAACGTCGTGCTGGTCGCCGACTCGCCGGTCACCGTAGCGGCCGGCGGACGCTCTGCCCGCTACCTGGTGTTCCTCCACCACGTCGAGGATCGCGCCTCCAACTACCTGTCCGGCTTCGCGGACGACGGCGTGGACGGCAACGAGCTGGGTGACCACGTCGCCGACTACGTGCTGCGCTACGCCGACGGCTCGGAGCACGTCCACCCGATCCGGCGCCGCTTCGCCATCCAGCAGGCGCGCATCGGCTGGGGCGCAAGCCCCTTCGCCGCCGTGCCGATGTACGCGGATCGCGTGTCCGCCTCCGCCGCCGAAGCTCAGGCGGCCGGCAGGCTCTCCGCCGTGGGCTATGGCCGTGGCGAGACCCGGCACGGCTCCGGCCGCGACGGCGGAGCCGACTTGGCATGGCTGTACGCGCTGCCCAACCCGCACCCCGACCGCGCCATCGATGCGGTCGAGCTTCGGCCACGCGGCGAGCGCTGCGCGGTGTACGGCATCGCCACGACCGACCTGACCGACCATCCGCTGCGTCCAGGTACGCGGCGCAAGCTGCGCCTGGACCTGCCGCCGGAAGCCACCTTCGGCGCCGACCGCCAGCTCTCCGGCCTGCAACTGGACCTGGGCACGATCATCTCCGCGCGCCCGGCCCTCGACTACGACCACGCAACCTGGATCGACGGCGACGGGGCGCCCGCCGCGGACCTGCAGCCCGCGGTCTCCACCACCCGCGCGCTGGTCGAGTACGCCGCCCACCCGGACGCCACGCTGTACGCAGGCGGCCGGGCGTACCCGCTGCGCGAGCTGGAAACCGGCCCCGCGGCGGTGGCCGCGGCCGAGCGCCCGGTGAAGATCCGCGTGGTGGAACGCGGCTCCTCACAACCGGTCGCCGTGCGCCTCCACCTGCACGGCGCGGCCGGCGAGTACCTGCCCCCGAAAGGGAACCACCGCACCGTCAACGGCAACTGGTTCGAGGACAACTACGGCGAGTTCGTCAACGGCGCCAACCAGTACGCGTACGTCCCCGGCGAGTGCGTGGCGGACCTGCCGCTCGGCGATGTCTTCGTGGAGATCGCCCGCGGCTACGAGGTGCGTCCGCTGCGGACGCGCGTGACCGTCGCGCCTGACACCGACGAGCTGACGTTCGAGCTCGACCGGGTGCTGCACTGGCGCGAGCGCGGCTGGGTCACCGCCGACACCCACGTGCACTTCCTGAGCCCGCAGACCGCGCTCCTGGAGGGGGCCGCCGAGGGCGTCAACGTCGTCAACCTGCTGGCCAGCCAGTGGGGGGAGATGTTCAGCAACGTCGGCGACTTCGACGGCGCCACCACGCTGGGCGCCGGCGACTTCGGCGGCTCAGGCGAGTTCCTGGTGCGCGTCGGCACCGAGAACCGCATGCAGGTGCTGGGCCACATCTCGCTCCTGGGCTACTCCGGGCCGATGATCCATCCGCTGTGCTCGGGGGGACCGTCGGAGTCCGCGATCGGCGATCCACAGGAGGTGACCATGGCGGACTGGGCCACCCGCTGCATCGAGCAGGGCGGCGTGGTGGTGATGCCGCACGGCCCCAACCCGCAATGCGAGCGCGCCGCCGACATCGTCCTGGGCGTGGTCGACGCGATGGAGATGATGACCTTCAACCCCTGCGAGGGGCAGATCAATCCGTACGGCATCGCCGACTGGTACCGCTACCTCAACCTGGGCTACCGGCTGCCGGTGGTGGGCGGCTCCGACAAGATGGCCGCCGCCTCGCAGCTTGGCGGCGTGCGCACCTACACGCAACTCGGCGAGCGCGAGTTCACCTACGACAACTGGATGGCGGCCCTCAGGGCCGGCAACACCTTCGTGACGGTGGGCCCCCTGGCGGAGATCACGGTCGAGGGCGCCTCGCCCGGCGGCATCGTCGATCTGCCTTCCGGCGGCGGCAGCGTCGCCGTCGAGTGGCGGGTCGAGTCGGTGGCGGTGCCGATCGCCACGGTGGAGCTGATCTGCGGCGGGCTCATAGTCGAGGAGTTCGGCGCCGGCGGGCAGCTTGCGGCGTCAGGCAGCGCGACGGTGCGCGTGGACGGCTCCACCTGGATCGCGCTGCGGGTTCGCGGCAGCTATCGCGGCCGCGCAGCCGACATCGCCGCCCATACCAGCGCCGTGCAGGTACGGGTGGACGGCGCCCGGCCGTTCTCCGCCCATGACGCGGGACTGATCCTGGACCAGATCGAGGGCTCCATGGCCTACGTCGACACCATCGCCCCGCGCCCGGACGCGGAGCGCTACCGGCAGCTCCGCGCCACCCTGGAGGGCGCCTGGAACCGCCTGCACCAGACCATGCACCGCCACGGCGTCTTCCACGACCACGTTCCGCTACACGACCACGCCGAGCACCACGAGCACTGAAGCGGCTCTACCCGCGAATCCCCTCACGCGCCGACGCGATGCTCTGGGCCACCTGAATCAGCGGGGCGACCCACAGCTCATCGCTGCGGCGGGCCAGGTGATCGAGCAGTGCGCCAAAGTCCTCGCCGGTCACCGGGAGGTGTCCCTCACCCACGCCGTGAAAGGTCAGGATCGTCCACATCTCCAGCTCCCGCCCCCGCTCGACGGCTGCGATCATCTGCTCGGCGCTCATGTGTTCGCACCGTACCGACCGCAGACACCACAGATCCGCATGCACCGGGGAGTTGTAGGGGGTGGAGATCTCTCCGCCGCCACGGGCGGCGCAGAACCGGCCAGCCACGAGCGGGACGTAGCTGCGTCGGGCCGGGCCGTGACCGACGAACGTGTCGTAGCACGGATAGCAGAAACTGAAGGACTCGACTTCGGGAAAGACCGCACGCAGGCGATGATCCGACTCCTCGAGCTCGGCGGCCATGTCGTCCAACGTCAGGTCCTCGAGCCCCCTGGCATCGGCTTCGGGCCGGTGGGCGCGGCTGCACCAATGGTGGACGGTGTGGTTGCCGATCTCGTGGCCGCGTCGCTGCGGCTCGCGGAAGCGCTGCAGCCGGTCGGCATCGTCGGTCTTGACGTAGAAGGTGCCAGCCATCCCCCGGGCGTCGAGCGCGGGAACAACGACGTCCAGGTGGCTGTCCATGCCGTCGTCGAATGTCAGGCTGACGGCGCAGTTCCTGCCGCCGAACCATGCCGGTGTGACCTGCATCACCCGGCTGCCTCCAGCATCCCCGCTTCGTCGCGTTGACTTTCGGTCATGGGGCCTCTCCCTTGTCGCCTGCGGCGGCGTTACGGACTGGCGAAGATCGTACCGTTGTCTACCGCCGCCACGAAGCGACCGTTGCCCCAGGTGACGCGATCCACGTCCGTACCGCTCCGTCCCCCACGCGAGTGATTTCGGGTGTACCGGAAATCACTCATGACTGGACGACGGCCGGAATGACGAGGCGGTACAGCGCCGACTCTGTGACCTCGGACCTTGCCGACCGCATGGTGTTCGTCGGCGGCCCCCGCCAGGTCGGCAAGACCACCCTCGCCCTGTCGCTGTTGCCGCGGGGAAGCGACGAGTCGTCCCCTGCGTACCTGAACTGGGACTATCTCGCCGACCGGGAGGCGATTCTCACCGCTCAGCTTCCTTCCCGACAGAGGCTGATCATCTTCGACGAGATCCACAAGTACGCCGGGTGGCGCGGCCTGATCAAAGGACTCTACGACAAGCACCGGTCATCTATCTCCTTCCTGGTGACCGGTTCCGCCCGCCTGGACTACTACCGCAAGGGCGGCGATTCGCTGCAGGGGCGGTACCACTACTACCGCCTGCATCCGTTCACGCTCTCGGAGAGCGGCCGGGATCCAGACGCGCGGTCGGTCGCCCATCTGCTCCGCTTCGGAGGATTCCCCGAGCCCTTCCTGCGCGGAGAGGAGCGTTTCCACCGCCGCTGGCTGCGCGAGCACTCCGAGCGCGTCGTCCACGAGGATCTGCGTGATCTGGAGCACGTCCGGGAGGTGTCGCGGCTGGACCTGCTGCTCGCCCATCTGCCCGCCTGCGTGGGATCCCCGCTCTCGGTCAACCGCCTCCGCACGCTCCTGCAGGCGTCGCATGAGAGCGTCGAGCGCTGGATCTCGGCGTTCGAGCGGCTCTACCTCTGCTACCGGCTGGCGCCGTTCGGGTCAAGCAGGATCAGAGCGGTCCGCAAGGAGCGAAAGCTCTACTTCTGGGACTGGTCGCGCGTGGACGATGCCGGAGCCCGTTTCGAGAACTTCGTCGCAGGACATCTGCTGAAGTACTGCCATCTGATCGAGGACACGGAGGGGCATGCGATGGAGCTGCGCTTCGTGCGCGACACCGACGGGCGCGAGATCGACTTCGTCGTGCTCCGCGGCGGCCGCCCCGAGTTCGGCGTCGAATGCAAGAGCGGAGACCGAAACGCCGCGCCGGCATGTCGCTATTTCCGCGAGCGGACCGACATTCCCCGGTTCTACCAAGTGCATCTCGGCACCGCCGACTTCGGGGACGCCGACACCGGCACGCGCGTACTGCCGTTCTGGACCTTCTGCGCCGAAATGGCGCTACCGTAGCGGCGAGCCGGGATCCCCTGCCAAGTCAGAGCAGGCGTTCGGTTCCCGCGTCGATTCGGTCGGGGTCCAGATCCACCCCCACTCCCGGGGCATCGCCCAGCGTTACCGCGCCGTCCCGCACGCTCATCGGCGCGCTGATCAGTCCGTCCGCCGAGCGCACCCGCGCTCCGCGCTCGCCCGGCACCCAGAGCAGGAACATGGCATTGCGCAGGGCTCCCATGAGGCCCGCCGCGGCGAAGCCGCCGTTATCGTCGTCCGAATCGATCTCGCAGTTGACGCCGAACGCCTCGGCCGCGCGGGCGATCTTCAGCGCCTCGGTGATGCCGCCGACGTCCGGGACACGCACCCGGATCAGGTCGGCCGATTGCCGGCTCAGGTGCGCCGCCGCCTGACGGCCGGCGTCGGGTCCGCTTACGGTCGCCAGCACGGGGGTATCCAGCTCGGCGGCCAGCCGCCCCAGCGCTTCGCCGTCCGCGCCCGGCAGCGGATCCTCGAACCAGGTGTAGCCGACGTCGTCGAGCGCGCGGCCGATCGCCAGCGCCTCCAGGTGGCCGCCGGCGGGGACGCCCCGGTAGAGCAGCGGGAAGTCTTCCGGCACTGCTTCACGCACCGCGCGGACCGCATCCAGCACGCGCTTCCGCTCCGCGGCTGGCGCCTTCGCGCCGATCGGGGTGACGGTGCCAGCGACCCGGTAACCGCGGTAACCGTTCCGAACAGCGTTCGCGGCTTCGGCCGCGGCATCGCCCGAGTCGCAGGCGGCCTCGCCCGAGAGACACGCCGGGATCTGCGTCCGGAAGCCGCCGATTGCGCGGTAGAGGGGCAACCGCAGCGCCGTGCACCAGAGGTCCCAGAGCGCGATGTCCACGCCGGCCAGGCCCGCCGGGTCGCTTCCGGCGGCGGCGGCGCGCAGATCACGCCAGAGGCGCTCCCGGTCGGCGAGCGGACGCCCGACGAGAGCCGAGCGCATCCGCTCGACGGTCGCCGCCGGCGGCAGCCGGTCGGCGCAGATGAGCGCCACGCCGGAGACCTCCTCGCCTGCCCCTCCGGCGGAAATGCGCACGACGCCGACCGGCGCGTGCACCTGCAGCCGCGTGATCTTCAGTTCCGCCAACACGCTTCCATCCGCCGCCATCACAGCACCTCCACCGCTTCCGACTCGATCCGGTCCCAGTCGGGCTCCGGCACCGGCAGCTCGCCGCACTGGATGCGCATGTGCCCGTCATCGATCACCTTGATTCCCTGGAACGTGAGAGTCGCCGGGTCCTGCGGCGGCGGCAGCGGACCCTCCGAGCCGTACTCGTACAGCGGGTCGTTGTGGATCGCCAGCACCACGTGCGCGTTGCCGCCGTGCACGTCCAGACCGAAGGTCTCGGCGAGCTGGGCCAGCTTGATCTGGCCGGTGATGCCGATGGCGCGCTGGCGGACGATGTCGGTGGCCTGCATGGCGATGAAGGCCGACGCGTTGAACGGCTGCCCGGCCAGCGAGCCGATCCACTCCATGGCCATCACCGGCAGGTCGAGCGCCGCGCACAGCTTCCTGAGGCCCATGAGGTCGAAGTCCTGCAGCGGCTCCTCGATCCAAGCGTAGCCCAGGCGCTCCATCTCGCGGCCGATCCTGATCGCCTCGTCACAGGTGTAGTGCTCGACCGCGTCGTGAATGAGGATGAAGTCGTCCCCCATCGCTTCCCGCAACGCCCGGAACAGCTCGGTGTTGCCGGCGACGCCCCGGTAGGAGTGGTCCTTGCCGCCCTTGAAGCCCTGCTCGCGCGCCCTCATCGCATCGGCGACGTGGTCGTCGACGATCCTGCCGCCGATGTTCCGGTACGCCGGGATCGAGTCGCGGGCGCCGCCGAGCAGCCGGTACAGCGGCAGCCGGGCATGGCGGCTGGCCAGATCCCAGAGCATCTCGTCCACGGTGTGAATGAGGCCCCGGCCGGTGTACATGAACCGCTGCGTATACCACAGGCGCTGCCAGATGCGCTCGCGGTCGTACGCGTCCATGCCGGTCAGCAGGTGGGCGATCTTCACGCGGAACTCCCTCGCCTGCCACGCCAGCTCGGTGGCGCTGAAGCCGCTGGCATAGGTGGTGTACGCGTCCAGGTCGCCGTCGGTGACCAGGCGCAGGATCAGGTCGTAGGCGGGCATCCGCTCCGTATACTCCGCGATCTCGGTGTCGTGGCCGATTCCCTCGCCGTGGGTGAACAGGCCGGACAGCCCCGGCGGCACCAGCTCCATGCCGCCCCGGCCGACCGCGGCCCGTTCCCGCTCGCCGGCGGCGACGACGTAGAGCCTGACTTCCTTGATCAACAACGCGGCGCCCTCCTTCCCGCTCACCGTGCGGGGTGGCGCGCGCCGTGTCAAAGCGCGACCCGTGACCTGTCTCTCTGGAGTTGGGAGGCTCTTGCATCGTGCCGTTCTCCGAACACTCCATGCCGAACTCACCTATCGATATGAACCATGTTATTTGTTTTACCTAAAAGACTTAGGAATGCGCATAGGCCAATCAGCATGGGAGAGTCGATTTCGACCGTCCCGGTTCGCGTCCAACGTGTCCAACGATGTTGACTTCCTAAGCGAGCTTCACGCAATGTAGATTAGGTAGTGAGGGGTCGCGAGTCGCGCACCGTCCAATCGAGTCTCCAAGGTTCGACCTCTCTGGAGCAAACCGAGAGGCGATCCTTGTCCAAGTCTATCGGCAACCTGATTGACAGCATTGCGGAGAGAATAAAGGGTCCGCGGGAAGTTGAAGAGCGCACGATATCAGATGCTCAAGAACGCACGTATTCTAAGAATAACATCTCTCGTGCGACGCTCTTTCGCAGGTTCCTGGCGCGCTTCTTCTCTGCGTGGTGGGGCTGCATGGTGTATCATATTGGGATACTGGGACCGCTTTCCTCTCTTCTTGATACCATATCAGTAAGCCCGTTGGCCCAGTCCAATACCTTTCTGTTAGCTGGGTTGCTAGTCTTCTACTCCGCTGCATTTGCGTCGATAGTGGCATCTGGAGTTCGCAATAGGTCACTGGTCAGATGTTTTTGGTGGGGCGTCGTGCTCCCCGCCGTCGCATACGGAGCTGCTGGACCGATATCGAGTATAATTCTAGGAATTGGAGGAGCATCACAATGAGCAGATCGCGGTCATCTCTGGTCGCAGCATGTGCCTTACTCTATGGAGTCTACGCGTCTCATCCGGCTCCCTTGCATGCGCAACAGCCGGCGGTCGGATCACCGACTGAGACTGATACCGACACGATCGAGGCTTATAGGTATGGCTTTTTACAGAGGTTAGTCGTCGCCAATAAGATGCTCTTTGGCAACCGAGATTATGAGGATCTGACGGTTCTATATGCCTATCGAACCTCCATGTTCGATGGTGAATCGGCTCTTCCCGATCTCAATCCCGACATTACCATTCGGATCTTGAGACCATCCGGTCGAGAGGGGTTTCTGACCGCGACCCCATACGAAATCATTTCGCCTGAAGACTACTGTAGCGGATGTCAGAGTGTTTCAGATATACTGAATATCATTCAACATAGACAGATGCGGTCAGACATGTTTCTTGCCTTTGAGCAGGAAGTTCCGCAACTCGATTATTCCGGGCTATTCATTGTCGGCGATTCCCGATAGGAGACGCCAGAACGCAAACGACTCTTTGGGGGGCCCTCTGGTCCGCCACACGGAAGGAGCGAAGCATCTCTGATCATATCGAAATGACGGCTCTTGTTCTATCGATAGCACCATCACGTTAGAGCAACTGCCTGGTGCACACCGTTGCAGTGGACCTCACTCACCGAGGAACGAGTCAGACAAGAAAGAGCTGGCACAGCTTCTTGAGCGATTGCGCATCTAAGCGCTGACCATCACATGACGCCCGGTGTTCCCGGCCAGTACCTCGGTTCGGACGCAATCGGGTGCTGGTTGGTGCCAGTGACTACCACGGTACCGCGCGCCCGGGTATGCTCCGCGCCATGCAAGCGATCGAATACGAACGCCGGCGGCTGGGAAAGACCGATCTGCAGGTGCCGGTGCTGGGCATCGGCGGCGCCCAGCTCGGCCGCCGCGGCGGCAGTCCCGGCGAGCAGTTGGGCGTGGACACGGTGCTGGCGGCGCTTGCGGCCGGCATCGACCTCATCGACACCTCGGCCGCCTACATCGGCGGCGAGAGCGAGCGCTACATCGGCGTCGCTCTGCAGGAGTGGTACCGCCGCGGCAACCGGCGCGAGGACCTGATCATCGAGAGCAAGGCCGGCTCACGGCAGCGGCCGCACGACTACTCCTACGACGCGATCATGGCCAGCACCGAGTTGAGCCTGCGCGCGCTGCAGACCGACTACCTGGACGTGATGCTGGTCCACGATCCGGCGGAGATCGAGCCGGTGCTGGCCCCGCACGCGGCCCACGAAGCGCTGCTGGACCTCAAGAAGCAGGGCGTCATCCGGCATCTTGGCCTGGGCTGCCGCCCGCACGCCCATCACCGGGCGTGCATCGCCACCGGCGACTTCGAGGTGTCGCTGACCTTTCGCGACTACAACCTGATCGAGCGTTCCGCGCTGGCCGGCGTGCTGGAGCCGGCGGTGGCGGCCGACGTGGGCGTGTTCAACGCGTCGATCATGCTCAGCGGCCTGCTCGGCGGCGACGACCCGATCAGGGTGGCGGCGAGCGCCGCCGGGGTGTCGCCCGACCGGCTGGAGATGACCGACGAGCTGCGCCGCGCCAAGCGGATGTACGACTGGTGCGCCGCACGCGATCTGGATCTGCACGTCGTCAACCTGCACTACTGCCTGCGCGAGACGCGCTTCGCATCGATCCTGCTGGGCTTCTCCACGCCGGAGCGGGTCGCCCAGAACATCGCCGCCTACCGGCAGGACGTCGACCCGGCGGTCTGGGAAGAGCTGGAACGGGACTTCCCGGACTTCGCGTGAGGAGGGTGAGTCGGAAATGAAGCGGGAGAAACTGCGGGTCGCGGTCGTCGGCGGCTGCGGCGACTGGGGCCGCCGCTATACCTACGCGTACGCCCACCACCCGGAGGCGGACCTGATCGCCCTGGTCGACACCGCCCGCGCGCGGCGCACGGTGTTCGCCGAGCGATACGGAATCCCTCACCAGTTCGACACGGTCGAGGAGCTGCTGGCATGGCAGGTGCCGGACGTGGTCGCCAACATCCTGCCGGTGAGCGCCGCCCGCAGCGCGGTGATCGCGTGCGCGGAGGCGGGCGTCAAGGGGATCTCCTGCGAGAAGCCGATCGCCGCGCGGCTGGCCGATGCCGATGCCATGATCGCCGCCTGCGAGCAGCGCGGCGCGGCGTTCGCCTGCGGCACCGCCTGGTGGGAGGTGCACCAGGTGGACAGGATCGGTGCCTGGGTGCGCGACGGCGCCATCGGCCGGCTCACCGGAGCGGCGATCGACGGCTTCCTGGCGCAGGGCGACCAGGTATCCGGCCTGGGCTGCGTGATCCTCAACTTCCTGCGTTTCGCCACCGGCGACGAGGTGGCGTGGGCGGAGGGGTGGACGGTGCCCGAGGAGGCGGCCGCGAGCGACGACGACTGCGCGGCGTACGGGACGCTGGGCATGACCGGCGGCTATAAGTGCACGGCGGCGCGCGAGGTGCCGGCCGAAGGCGCCCACAAGGTGGCGCTGTTCGGTGAAGAGGGAGCGGTCTATCTGGCCGGTGGCACCGGCACCGTGCTGATCAAGGGCACCGGCACGAGCGCCCGCCCGGTACGTCCCGAGTTCCTGGACGAGCCGACCGACGACGAACGGCTCGGGGGGAGGTTCCTCGGAGTCGTCGACAGCCTGATGAATGCCGTGCGAGACGGCAGGCCCGCGCCGTGCAGCGGCCATGACTACCGGCAGGTGCTGGAGGTGGCTGCCGCGATCAAGCTGTCGGCGCGCGAGGGGCACCGCCGGGTGGCGCTGCCGCTCACCGACCGCTCCGTGACCGTGATGCCGATGCCCTACCGTTGGCACGGCGGCGACGTCACCGGCTGGGAGGTCATCAACCGCGGCGAGCCCACCCCGCTCGAGCCCGAGGGCTGAGTCCGACTTCGCCTACCCGCGCGCGTGCAGAAGCAACGGACGCGACCGCGGATACGAGACGATGGCACGATCGAACGTCACCATCGTCAGCCCCGCGGACGAAGCGAACGCCACTAGATATGCATCGGTCCATACCTTTGGCGAATAGGTCCGGGACGAGGTGTGCTCGCGCCACAATCGCTCCAGTCCCGCCGCCTCGGCCACGAATCCCGTCCGTTCGTCACCGCTCAGGGCGTCGTAGCACGACCACGCATCGTGCAGCGTCAGCGCTTCCTCGCCAAAGACGCTCGGATTGCTCGCGAGCCGGAGAAACCCCTGCTGGGTGACGCGGCACCACAGGGCGGTGCGGACGTCGACGCTGTCGAACCAGGCTCTTGCCGTCCCATGGTGCGCATGGACCTCGAACGCCAGCGCCAGCCATACGTTAACGTCCGGCAGCACGCTCTTCCTCGTCGGCCAGGACACGCGCGAGCGAGTCTTCGGTGATCCGCAGGGCGCCGGGAGTGTTCGAAGGCACCAGCGGCAAGGAGACCCGGCGCCCGGTACCCCCCAACGCGCTATGGGTGACGTGTTGTTCCAGTGCCTCGGTGACGTAGGCTCGCAGGCTCTTGCCGTCGAGCGATGCCGCCGCTTTCGCACGGCGCAACAGCGGCTCCGGGATGTCGATAGTCGTTCTCATCAAAGACACAATTATGTAATGTGTGCCTCCGGTCAAACAAGCCCATCCGCGGTCCGGATCGGAGAGCCTGGCTTCGACGCGGGGTCAGCTACTCGCTGACCAAGTGGACGATGCCCTGGAACTCCAGGACAGTGGTGCCGCCGTCCTCCCGCGCCAGCTCGATGCGGGAGTGGCCCTGAGCCGACGAACGGCCGGGCCTGACCACGCCGTCGGCGAAGCAGCCGACCACCTCGCCCAGGAACAGGTCGTGCGATCCCAGGCTGATCACCTCGCGCACCTTGCACTCGTAGTTGATCGGGCACTCGGCGATGTGCGGGGACTTGATGCGCTTGCCGGGAAGCGGCGTCAGTCCGGTCTCCTTGAACTTGTCGACCACGGCGTCCTTGGCGCGCGACAGACGGCCGCAGGCGGCCACCGCGTCGCGCAGCCGGTCGGTGGGCACGTTCAGCGCGAAGTCGCGGGCGCGGCGCAGCAGCTCGTGCGAGCCGCGCTTGAAGTAGTCGCCGGTGATCTCCTGCACGCTCACCGCCACCCCCAGGTAGAACGGCAGCCGGTTGAGCCATCCCCAGCCGACCGACGGCATGATGTTCGGGATGCCGGTCTCCTCGTCCAGGACGCTGATCAGCGCCGGGGTGACCGGCAGGAAGCCGGGGGTGTCGAACTCCTGGCCCCGCGGCGGGACGGAGCGGTCGTGCGGCGTGTAGACTTTGGCCATCGGGCGCTGACCATGGCGAAGCCGCTGCGGGCCGTCAACGACGCAGACGCCGGCGGCAGCGGCGACCCGTCACGGCTGCTCGCCACCAGTCGGCTCAGGAAAGGCTCCCGCAGCACATGAAGGAACCCATGGTGGACAACGACGTAAGGCACATCAGCACTCACAGACAATTATTCGTGGACGATTTCTGGATCTCCGATGCGAATGGAGTATCCCGGAAGCTGCACCCTCCCCAGAAACGGGAGACCGTTCTTGAACGAGAAAAACCGTGGGAACAGGGCTACGTCTCCTACATGGGCACGATGAAGGACGGCGACACGTTCAGAGCGTACTATCGCTGCGGCGAGATCGGAGACCAAGGCGCGAGGACGGAAATAACCGCATACCAGGAGAGCGCTGACGGCATCCGTTGGGAAAAGCCCAACCTCGGCCTCATGGAATACGAAGGTTCGAGGGACAACAACATCGTCTGGATGGGGCCGGGCGCGAACATGGCGCCATTCAAGGATCGCAACCCTCGTGCTCCTGAGAACGAGCGCTACAAGGCCGTGGTACGCACGAACGACTTGTGGGCGCTGGTTTCACCCGACGGATTGAACTGGCGCCAGATGCAGAAAGATCCGATCTCGACCGACGGCCCCTTCGATTCACTCAATGTTTCATTCTGGGACCCCTGGCGTGAAGAGTACGTAGCCTATACGCGCGGGAAGGCAGGCACGACGGGCAGCTTCATCGGCCCGACCGGTGGCAAGGGAGGTGTGCGCTGGATCAGGCGCACCACTTCCAAGGACTTCCGAAACTGGACTCCGTTGGAAGACATCGATGCCGGGGACACTCCGTTCGAGCACCTGTACACGAACTCGTGCGTAGCCTACAAACGCGCGCCGGGCACCTACCTGATGTTCCCATCGAGATTCGTTCCCGAGAGGGAGCCAACGCCGGGCTGGCCTGCGGCTCGGGAGTGAGCGATATCGTATTCATGTCCAGCCGTGACGGCATCAACTTCGACCGCAGCTTCATGGAGGCCTTGATAAGACCCGGACCGGACCGGAACAACTGGCATGAACGAGGGCTGTATCTGGACCCTGGATTGGTCGAGACATCCCCCACGGAACTGTCGATGTATGGCAGCGAACACTGGCGTCTGCCCACCGTACGCATCGTCCGGTACACCTTCCGCATGGATGGCTTCGTGTCTCTGCATGCCGGCTATTCCGGGGGAGAGGTCGTAACCAATCCATTCGTCTTCGAGGGACGGCAACTCGAGCTCAACTACTCGACATCGGCCGTGGGTTCGGTAAAGGTGGAAATCCAGGACGACAACGGCAACGCCATGCCGGGGTTCAGCCTGGATGACTGCCCGGAAATGTTTGCGGATCTCATAGACGGCAAGGTGACCTGGAAAGACGGAGGAAACCTGAGCAGATTGGCAGGCAAACCCGTCAGGTTGCGTTTCGCCCTCATGGATGCCGATCTCTACGCCTTCAAATTCAACGAGTAAGACCTGATGCGACTCACCGATCACGGCCCTGTAATGGAGTGAGCCGATGAAGAAGACGCTGATACGCGGCCGCCTGCTGGTCTGGAACGCCGCGGGGGAGCCCCGCACCGACGCCGCTCTGCTAGTCGAAGACGGCGTGATCAGGGCGGCCGGCGAGGACGCGCTGCGGCTGGCCGACGGCGGCACCCGCCGGCTCGACTTCCCGGATCAGGTGATCGCCCCCGGCCTGATCGACAGCCACGTGCATCTGATGTGGAGCGGTGAGCCCGAGCGGGACGGGCTCAACCCCTTGTACGCGGCGATCGGTCAGCCCACCGCGACCCTCACGGTCCAGACCGTGACCAACCTGCGCGCCGCGCTCAGCCGCGGCATCACCACCGTACGCGACTGCGGAGGTCTGACCGAGGTGATCATCCCGGTCGCGCGGGCGGTGCGCGACGGTCTGCTGGCCGGACCGCGGATCATCACCGGCGGAGCGCCGATCACCTCCACCGGCGGCCACTGCTGGTTCCTGGAGAACGAGGCTGACGGGGAGGACGCCGTGCGCCGCGCGGTGCGGCGCATGCACAAGGACGGCGCCGACTTCATCAAGGTGATGGCCACCGGTGGCGGCACGCGCGGCACCAACCCGCGCGCGGCACAGTTCGGTCCGGAGGAGTTGCAGGCGATCACCCACGACGCCCATCGCCTGGGGCTGCGCGCCAGCGCCCACGCCCACGGCACCGAGGGGATCGAACGCTGCGTCGCCGCCGGCTTCGACGGCATCGAGCACTGCACCTGGCTGGCGCGCGACGACGCCGAGGACTACCGGCCGGAGATCGTCGAACGGATCCGGGACCGGCGGATCTTCGTCTGCAAGACGATCGCGGGCTTCCAGCGCTGGCCGCTCGAGGAAATCCAGGCGGCCGGCGAGGCTCACCCGGGCTGGCGGGAATTCGCGACCTTCCGCGACATGCTGGCCGCCGGCGTAACGGTGATCGCCGGCACCGACGCCGGCATCACCGACACGAACTTCGTCGATCTGGCCCGCACCATGGAGACGATGGTCGGACTGGGCGGCATGTCGCCGGCGGAGGTGCTGCAATCAGCCACGAGCACGGCCGCCGAAGCGCTGACCCTGGGCGACACGATCGGCACGCTGGAAGTGGGCAAGCGCGCCGACTGCATCCTGCTCGACGGCGACCCGCTCGAAGATGTGCGAGCGCTCCGGCAGGTGCGCGCCGTGATCCGCGACGGCGCCGTGGTGGCTCGGGACGGCTACGTGCTGGCGGACCCTCGCCGGTCGACCTGAACGCCCGCCCGGCATGTTGTCGGGTGGTGCGACAATCCGCATAGCGCCCCGAGAACCGCCGCCTCTGGCGCCGCTTCTCGGTCCATCCCCACCTCACTATGGAGTCTGTGAGACTGTCGCTTGTGCGGCAGTTTCACAGACTCCATAGTCCACCTCGCCATGAGTCCCGCGTTGCAGCTCAACCTGTCCTGCGGACAGACCGACCTCTACCCGGCCGCGCGCCGGGCGATGAGCCAGGCCCTGCCCAACCCGATCTACTACCCGCCGTTCCACGATGTCGAAGGCGACTGCGTGACGATGCTGCGCCAGATCCTGCACACCGAAGGTGACGTACTCCTGCCGGTCGGTTCGGCGACCTACGGCGAGGAGGCGGCGTTCAACACCTTCCTGGAGCACGGCGAGGTCTGCGTGACGGTCAACACCGGGATGTTCGGCCAGGTGCTCACCGATCTGGTCACGGTCGTCGGCGCCACAGCCGCCGAGGTCAAGCTACCGCGCGGCACCGCGATCACGGTCGACCAGGCGCGCCAAGTCCTCCGCGATCATCCGCAAGCCAAGATGCTCGCGGTCGTCCATCTGGAAACCACGGCCGGCACGCTCAACCCGGTACGCGAGATCGGGGCGATGATCCGCGAGGAGTTTCCGCACGTGCTCTTTCTGGTCGACGCGGTCTCCTCCCTGACCTCCGAGCCGCTGCGCATCGACGAATGGGGCATAGACATCTGCTGCACCAGCAGCCAGAAGTGCGTGAACGCTCCGCAAGGGATCGCCATCGTCGCCGTGGGGCCGCGCGCATGGCAGGTGGCCGAGCGGCGCTCGAGCCCGATCCCCGGCCTGTGCCTGGACCTGGTGACCTGGAGGAGATGGCATCACGGGCAGGAACAGGCGCGGGCCATGGCCCGCGGCGAGGCAGCGCCCGAACCGATCGCGAACGGCGATTCGGCCGAGGATAGCAGCGCCGTCGATACGTCGGTGACCGCCTACAAGGCCGCGCACGGCCCGTCGCAGTCGTACTCGCTGCTGCTGGCCCTGCAGGGAGCCCTGCGCGAGATCGTGGAAGAGGGACCCGACCGGGTGATCGCCCGCCACGCCGCCGCCGGCCGGGCGCTGCGCGCGGGCGTGCGCGCCATGGGGCTGCGGGTCCTGGCCGACGAGCGGATCGCCGCCTCCTGCTCGACCTGCGTGGTCATGCCGGGCGACACGTTCCCGACGCAGGACTACATGCAGACGGTCTGGCGCGAGTACGGCATCGCCACCGCCGGCGGCTCGCAGGCGATGGGCGAGATGGGCTATGCCGGCAGCCGGATCGGCCTGATGGGCTTCGTCGCCAACCTCGACTCGGTGTGCGCGATCCTGAGCGCCATGGAGCAGGTGCTGCCGCGATACGGAGTGTCCGTCACGCCCGGACGCGCCGTCGAAGCCGCCCGCAACGCCGCCTGAGCGGACCGGAGCCTCCTCTGCGGTCGATCAATCCCCGCGTCGCGGCCGTGCCGCGCTCGGGCATACGCGAGATCATGGACCTGGCGCAGCGCCCCGGCGTGATCCATCTGGAAATCGGTCAGCCGGACTTCCCCACCCCTGCGCACATCGTCGCGGCCGCCAACCACGCGGCCGAGCGCGGCCACATCGGCTACACCGCCAACGCCGGCCTGCCGGAGCTGTGCGAGGCGCTCGCCGCCAAGCTGCAACGGGAGAACGGAATCCGGGTATCGAGCGAACAGATCATCGTCACCATCGGCGCCATGGGAGCCCTGTATGGCAGTCTGCTGAGCGTGCTGGAGCCCGGCGACCAGCTCCTGGTGCCCGATCCCGGCTACCCCAACTACCGGATGACCGCCGAGCTGTGCGGCGCCGAGTCCGTCCCCTACCCGTTGCCGGCAACGGACGGCTACCAACCCGACCTGGAGGCGCTGGCCGCCGCCATATCACCGCGTACCAAGGCGATCGTGGTCGGCAGCCCGTCGAATCCCACCGGGACCGTCATCCACCGGGACCGGCTGCAAGGCATCGTCGAGCTGGCCGAGCGCCACGACCTCTATCTGGTCAGCGACGAGTGCTACGAAAAGATCGTGTTCGACGGCCGGCACGTGAGCCCGGCCAGCCTGGGAGCCGCCGACCGCTGCTTCACGGCCGGCAGCTTCTCCAAGAGCTATGCGATGACCGGCTGGCGGGTCGGCTACGTCGCCTGCCCGAAGCCGATCGTGCCGTTGCTGGTGAAGCTCCAGGAAGCGACCGTATCGTGCGCGCCGGTGCTCTCCCAGCACGCCGCGCTGGCGGCGCTCGCCGGGCCGCAGGAGTGCGTCGCCGGCATGGTCAAGGCATACCGCGAGCGCCGCGATCTGGCATGTGAACTGCTGATGAGCGCCGGGCTCTGCAGCTTTCGGCCGGAGGGTGCCTTCTATGTGCTCGCCGATCTGCCGGGTCAGGTCGCGGACACCTATGCCTATGCACGCCTCCTGGTCGAGGAAGCCGACGTGGCCGTAGCGCCCGGCGAGACCTTCGGCGCCGGCGGCAGAGGCCGCGTGCGCATCTCCCTGGCCACCAGCCCGGACCTCCTCCGCGAGGGCATCCGGCGCCTCATCGCGTTCACCACCGGCGCCCGCACCGCAGGCTGACACCCCCGCCTATCCGCGGCGACGCAGCACGCCGACCGCAAACCAGACAGGGACGCTCAGGACGGCGGCGGCTACCGCGATCGCCAGCGGGCCAAGCAGCCCCGCGAGCAGGGATGCCGCCACGGTCGCCGGCGCCAGCACCGCGAACGCGGCCCAGGCCGCACGGGCATGCCCCAGCCGACACAGTCGCCGGCACGCCAGGGCAAGAGGCAGGCCGGCAGGCGCGACCACAACCAGCGACGATGCCATCATCAGCACCACCATCGGCCACGGTGCCGGGTCTGCCCCGAACCCGAAGCCGCGCAACGGGGCCGTGGCGGCGACCCCTGCCGGCAGCCACAGCAGCGACAAGACGATGAACAGCCAGCGCGGAACGGTCATCAGACGCCCGCTCCGATCAGATCGGGCAGATGAGCGCGCCCAACCGCTCCATCATGCGCAGGTTCTCGGTGTAGTCCACCGGACAATCGATGACCGCCGGCCGGCCGCAGGCGAACGCGTCACGCAGGATCGGCTGCAGCTCGTCAGCGGCGGCCACCCGATACCCGGCCACGCCGAAGCTCTCCGCGTACTTCACCAGATCGGGGTTGCCGAACCGGATATGGGAAATCCGCCCAAAGCGGCGCTGCTGCTTCATTCCGATCAGGCTGTAGCTGTCGTCGTGGAAGACCAGCGTCACGAACGGGACCTCCTCCCTGACCGCCGTCTCCAGTTCCTGCGAGTTCATCAGGAAGCCGCCGTCGCCGGTGACAGCGACCACGTTCTGTCGCGGATGGACCAGCTTTGCGGCCAGCGCGCCCGGGACGCCGATCCCCATAGCCGCGAATCCGTTGGAGATGATGCAGGTATTGGGCCGGTAACAGGGATAGAGGCGGGCGATCCACATCTTGTGAGCGCCGACGTCGGAGACCAGGATGTCCCCGCTGTCCATCACCGTGCGCAGGTCGTTGAGGACCCGCTGCGGCTTCATGGGAAACGACGTGTCGGCGCGGAACTCGTCGCGCTCGTGCAGGATGAACGTGCGCAGGCCATGCGTGTAGTCGTCGCTCTGGCACGGCTCGGCGCGTTCCGCGATCCGGTCCAGCGTGGTTGCGAGGTCGCCCAGGACGCCGACGCCCACCGTGTAGTGCTGATCGACCTCCGCCGGCAGCATGTCGATGTGGATGATCGTCTTGTCGCGCCCCGGATTCCAGCGCTCCGGGGAGTACTCGACCAGGTCGTACCCGACCGCGATCACCACGTCGGCGCGATCGAAGCCGCAGGAAACGTAATCCCGCGCCTGCAGCCCGCAGGTCAGGAGCGACAGCGGATGGTCGTCCCGGAGCACCCCCTTGCCCATGAACGTCTCGGCGACCGGGATGTTCAGGCGCTCGGCGAACCGGGTCAGCGCCTCCGACGCGCGCCGCCTCACCACTCCGTTGCCGGCCAGGATGATCGGGCTCTTCGCGGCCGATATGACCTGTGCCGCCCGGTCGATCTGCGCCGACGGCGGCTCCGACGGATAGGGTGCCTGCGGGAGCAGCGGCTCGGCGTCGATCTCCTCTTCGGCCACGTCCTCAGGGAAGTCGATGTGGGTCGCGCCGGGCTTCTCGGTCTCCGCCACCTTGAACGCCTTGCGGACGATCTCGGGAATGATGGCCGCCTTGGTGATCTGGGCGTTCCACTTGGTGATGGGCTGGAACGTGTCGACCACGTCGATGTGCTGGTGCGACTCCTTGTGCATGCGGTCGAGCGACGCCTGCCCGGTGATCGCCACCACCGGACTGCCGTCCATGTTGGCGTCGGCGACGCCGGTCATCAGGTTGGTCGCGCCCGGCCCCAGAGTCGACAGGCAGACGCCCGCCCTGCCGGTCAGCCGGCCGTAGACGTCGGCCATGAAGGCGCCGCCCTGCTCGTGGCGCACGCCGATGAAGCGAATGGTGGAGTCCAGCAGCGACTCCATCACGTCTATGTTCTCCTCGCCCGGCAGGCCGAAGATGTATTCGACCTTCTCGTTCTCCAGGCAGCGTACCAGCAGGTCGGATGCCTTCATCACTCCTCATATCCTTCGGGCCCGATCCGGTCCACGGGAATCGGCTGGAAGCCCATCTCGAACGCCGGCGAATCGGGGCGCAGCGTGAAGTCGCCCGCCGCCGGATCGGTGAACAGCGGATCGGCGATCACGCTGTTGCGGTCGAAGCCCGCGTCACGCCAGCGCTGCAGGCTGCCAAGCGGCGTGATGTCGATCTCCGGCGACTCCAGGTCCAGCGAGCCGCCGCGAAAGTGGTACAGGTTATGGTCGCATTCGCGCAGGATCTCCGGATACCAGCGCCGCGGACGGCACCAGACCACGGCTGCCGTGCGCTCCGACCAGGCCACGACGTTGCGACGGAAGATGTTGTCGCGCAGCGTAGTGCTCTGCAGGTCGCTGAAGATCGGCGCCAGCGAGAACTGCCGGCGTTGACCGTCGACCAGGATGTTGTTTTCCACCAGATTGCCCCAGCCGCCATGCATGTTCACGCCGCCGACCACGTTGCCGACGATGATGTTGCCGTGGATGGTGACCCCCGAGCACCAGTCGTCGAGGTAGATCCCCCACGAATAGACCGGCGTCTCGAACCGGCCGCGGTGATCGACCTTCAGCCCCACCGAGTTGACGATGCGGTTGTAGCGGACGATGTTGCCGGTCGGCTTGCGGTCGCCGCCGTAGATCTCGATCGCGCCGGTGTCGCTGGTCTGCAGGTTCAGGTCGACGATCTCGTTGTATTCGAGCACGTTCTGGTGGGCGGAGTGGCCGCCGCCCGACTTCAGCGAAATGCCGTAGCGCGGCATGCGGCGGATGCGGTTGTAGGCGATGCGGTTGCGGCTGGAGGCATTGCCGTACACACCGGCAATGTGTGCGTAGACGCGCCCGCACTCGGCGATGTCGTTGGCCAGGATCTCGTTTTCGAACGGCTGCGTGTAGTCGTCGCCGAACAGCTCCACGCCGCCCTGCCCCAGGTCATGCATCGTGCAGCGCTCGACCCGGTTGTGGTGGCTGCGGTTTACCATTCGCACGCCCCAGCCGTTGACGCACTCGAAGCGGCAGCCGATCACCGAGCAGTACTCGGCACGGTCGAGCTCTACCGCGCCGTCCTGACAGGCGTTTTGCGGCGTCACGCCGTAGTCGGTGTCGGCGATCACCAGATCGCGCAGCTCGATGTGGCTGCCCGAGATGCGGACCGCCGTCTTGAGCAGCGCGGCCACCGCGCCGTCCACCGCTTGCGTGCCCGGCGGCGCCAGGTAACGGATCGTGCCGGACGCCGTGTCCAGGTGCCACTCGCCCGGGTCGGTCAGAGCGCCGCGCACGCCATAGATGCAGTAGCGGTTGCCCGGCCGCACGTCGTTGTAGGACTCGAAGTGGATGGTCCGCGACTCGGCATCGAACCGTTCCACCGGCTGGATCAGGTTGTTCCAGCCCCAGGCGGAGAAGATGTTGATCTCCGCTCCCGACCAGTCGTCCCATGCCGGCACGTCCTCGGCAGCCATCGTCACCAGCCCCGGGCGGCCTCCCGGCTCGGCACGGGGCGCCCCGCTCGGCTCCACGTCGGCGATGCCCACACCGGGGCTGGCGCTCGAGAACGCTTCCGCCTGGATCACCAGGTAATCGGTGCCGGGCGCCGGCGGATCCACCTCGTAGGCGCGCGGGTGCCAGATCGTCAAGCGGATGCGCTCCGCGGGATCCCAGTCGAGGTCGCTGCACAGCACCACGCAGTCGAAGTCGATCTGGCCGCCGGAGAGGTTCTCCCAGTACAGGTCGTGCTCGCCTTCCTGCAGCCGGATCTCGCCGGATGCCACGAAGGGGAAGGCCTCGTGCTGGCCGGAGCGCCAGCCGTGGGTGACGCCCAGGTCGGCCAGCTTCACGCGTTCGCCGCCGCGGGCGCCGAACACGGACGCCACCTCGGGATGGGTGGTGCTCTCGTCCTTGACGTAGCTGATCCATACCCGGTAGGTCGCAGTCGACGGCACCGTCACCCGCCACTGCAGGTAGTCGCCGGCGCGGCGCACCCGGCTGACCGGCTGCTCGAAGCGGCCGCGCTCCCACGGCTGGCGCCACCAGTCCGCGAACAGCCAGCCGCCCTGGATGCGATCCTCGGCGTCGGCGGAGGGGTAGCGCGCGCGCTCGGCCAGCCGGTCGCCGACCCGCAGGGTACGGAACACGTCTTGGGTGGGGGCGGGAGCGGCCCAGAGGTCGTCGGCTCCCTCTTCGCGCTGCCAGCCGGTGACCGGCCGGCCGCCGGAGAGCACGACCTCCTCGCCCGGCGCCGCCGCGAACACGACGGGGTTGTCGGCCGTGCCGGAGACGGCCCCGTCCAGCTCGAGCGTCCCGTTCAGGTGGTAGGTGCCGGCATGGATCAGCACCGTGATCGGCCGCTCCGGGCCGCTGCGCAGGCGCTCGGCGACCTCGTCTCGGGCGCGCTCGATCGTCGCGAACGGCGCCTCCTTGGTCCCCGGCCCGGAGTCGTCGCCGCCGGTCGCTACGTGCAGAGTGAGCTGTTCCATCATGTCTCCTTGTTTATCGGCGCCGTCCGGCCATCAGGGCTTCTTCGTGTTCAGGTTTCCTGGTCTTTGGCCGCCACGGGCACCGATGCCGGAAGCGAGCAGGAGTGGACCGTCGGGCGGCTACGGTTGGGGACGGGAAGGAACGATGCGGGCGACCTCCAGCTTCATGTCGGGAAGCGCGGACGGTGCCAACTCATCTCCGGGCACGTAGCGACGCACGGCCCCGTATCCCCAACGCGAGGGCTCGGTGTGGACTTCGACCAGATCGTGCTCCAGATCCACGATCCACACCTCGCGGATGCCTGCGCGCGCGTAGAAGGGCACCTTGGTGCTCCGGTCATACTCAAGCGAGGAATCCGCCACCTCGACCAGCAGCAGCACGTCTGCGGCGCCGGGATGGCCGAAATCGTAATAGTCGTCCCGCGGGACCAACAGCATCAGGTCCGGCTGCGGCTCGGACAGATCCGATTCAGCCAGCGGGTTCTGCACGCGCAGCAGTGCTCGCCCGGCAAGATCGCCGGACCGGATAAAGCCGTTCGTCAGCCGGTCGACGCAGGCAGCATGACGATTGCCTATCGGTGACATGACGATGACCTCGCCGTCCAGAAGCTCGACCCGGTCCGCCGCGGCGAAGATTCCCGCTCTCCCCATGGCGTGGTAGTCCTCACTGGTAAAGCACCTGCGTCCGCCGTGGAGCCGAGTCGCCGTAGCGGTTCCCATTACACCGATGAACCGAGGATACGGTATCCGACCGTGAGTGCGGTGTCGAGGGTCCGCATTGCCTCACGTAAAACCTACTCGAACGCAGAGTGGTGCCTCATCGAAAAACCTACTTGAACTGCCATTCACCGTGTGGTGGGAGGCAGACGCAGGAGATGGGGCTGAAGATGACGCATCGCAAAGCAGTAACCAGTGAGGTTGCCAAGAGATACAGGACAGCCAGCAAGAAGCAGAAGAGCCGGATCCTCGATGAGCACGTCGCGTTGACCGAGCGCAATCGCAGCTACCTGAGCTGGCTGCTGCGCTGCTGGGGTACCACGGTGGTCGAGCGCCGCGGCGGTGAGGTGGTCAGGATCGTGGTCGGCCAGCGGCAAAAGCGGCGCCGCAGCCCCCGCCTCTACGACGAGCAGGTCGTGGCGGCGCTGAAGAAGGTCTGGTACCTGTTCGGCTGTCTGTGCGCCAAACGGCTGGTGGCCGTCCTGCGCACTCAATTGTCGGTGCTGGAGAAGTTTGGCGAACTCGCCTTGGACCCCGACACGCGCCGGAAGCTCACGCTGATCAGCGCTGCGACTATCGACCGGCTGCTGCGCACCGAGAAACGTGCCCTGCGCATACGCGGTCGCTCCCCTACCAAGCCGACCACGCGTCTGATCAACGAGATCCCGATCCGCACCTTCACCGAGTGGCAGGACGCACGGCCCGGCGAGGTCGGCGCCGATCTGGTCGGCCACGACGGCGGCATCACCGGCGGCGAGCATGCCTTCACCCTGGTGCTCACCGACCGGGTGACCCAGTGGACGGAGGTTCGCGCCGTGCTCAACAAGGCGCAGAAGTGGGTCTTCCAGGCGCTGCTGCTGATTCGCTCGTGGCTGCCGTTCGCCCTGTGCGCCCTGCACACCGACAGCGGCAGCGAGTTCATCAACCACCACCTGCACCGCTACTGCGGCCAGCAGCGCATCGAGTTCACCCGTTCGCGCCCCAACCGCAAGAACGACAACAACTTCACCGAGCAGAAGAACAACGACGTGGTGCGCCGCCACGTCGGCTACCTGCGCCTGCAGACCGAGCAGGAGATCGAGCTGCTCAACGAGCTCTACGATCGGCTGCGGTTGCTGGTCAACTTCTTCTACCCCTCCCAGAAGCTCGTCGCCAAGACCCGCCAGGGCGCGCGGGTGCGGCGGGTCTACGACGATCCGCAGACCCCGTATCATCGCGTGCTGGGCTGCCCCGAGGTGTCCGAGGACCGCAAAGACCGACTCCGGCGTCAATTCGACACCCTGAACCCCGCCGAGCTGCAACGCGAGGTGGTGCGTCTACAGGATCAGTTGCTGAGTCTGGCCGCGCAGCGCAGCCAGCCAGTCGAGCGTGCCGGCTGACCACTGAGCGCGCGTGTGCTGGATCGTCACAGCTTTCGCCGCAGGCGCCAGCATCAGTGCGCGGCTACCTCGACGATACGAGCCATCCACGGCGCTCACGTCGTCATTCAGCGTCGATTTCGCGATCTGAGGGCTGATCGCCGAGCAAACGAGGCTCATAACAGCCCGTTACGGCCCTTGCCGGCGGTGGGGGTACCCAAGGGGATACCCCCGGATCAGCCCCCCGTGGGGTCTGCCCGTGGCGGGACAACTCCACCCCATCGTCTGAGCATCGGTCTGCATGGGCTGTTAGCGACGTTAGCATCGCTCATGGCAACGCTCTATGTCCGTGACGTCCCAGCCGCGCTGCATCGCCGCTTCAAGCTGCTGTGTGTCACCCGCGGTCGCTCCATCCGCGCTGAGGTGATCCGCCTGATCGGGGAGGAACTGGCCGCCGTGGACGACATCGAGATTGCTCTCGGCGCGGTGCTCGGCCCAACCCCCAAGCGCCGGTAGCCGCGCGAACCCTCGCCCTGATCACGCAACGGCTCGGCGGCGCTGAGTTGTCCACTTATCCACAAGCAAGGATCACCCCCTCCCGCCACCCCACCCCCTTTACCGCCGCCTAGCTTTCGTGTGGATATTTGCGTGAGGCACTCACTCGCCTTCGAGTAGGTATTTGCGTGAGGCAACACGGGGTCGATCGCCGGCAGCGGCCGGGCCGATCAGCGGGCTCAGGTCGGTCCTGACGATCCGCGCGTCCACTCCACGATCGCCTGCGCGTCCCGGCCGACTTCGGCCACCGTTCCTCGCACCACCGGAATCCCGCACCGCGACATGTACCGGATGAACTCCGCGAGGGGAACACCCGCGAACCGTGCCGCTCGCCCAAGAGACAGGCCGCGATCACGGTAGAGCGCCGCGGCGAGCGAGCGCCGGCTCCCCCGGTCGGCGACCGGTGCGTCATCGTCCATGTGGGGGAGACGTCTTGCAACACAGTAGCGCGGCCGGCAAGGATCCGAGGGCTGAGGCTCGGCGGACGCTTGCAGCGTACGCCGGTGTTCGCTACTCTCCGGTCGATTGCCGATGGCCTCCGTCCCGAAGTACCAGCAGACCGTCGCCTCGCCTTCCGCTCAGACACCACTCCCCGCTCGGCCGCCACGCCGCAGCCGCACGCAGTGGATGCGCGAGGTCTACCGACATCGTTCCCTGCTGTTGCTGCTCATCCCTGGCACGGTCTACCTGCTCGTCTTCCACTACCTGCCGATCTACGGGATGACTCTCGCCTTCAAGGATTTCGACGTCTATGAGGGAATCCTGGGAAGCCCGTGGGCGACCCCGCTCCTCGAGCACTTCAACAAGGTGTTCCTGGCACCCGATGCGTTCGTTCGGACGGTGCTCAACACGATCCGCCTCGCGGTGCTCACCACCCTCGTCGGGTTCCCGGCGCCGATCATCCTGGCGATCCTGCTGAACGAGCTCCGCTCGCAGCGGTACAAGCGCTCGATTCAAACGATTCTCTATTTCCCTCACTTCCTGTCGTGGCCGTTCCTGGGCGCCCTGGTGATCGAGTTCATGTCCCCGGGAACTGGTGTCATGGGGACACTGTATCGAGCTGCCGGTGTGGATCCGCCTTACTTCATGATCGATCCGCAGATATGGCTGGCGGTGTTCGTCATCAGCGGCATCTGGAAGGACGTGGGCTTCAGCACGATCGTCTACCTGGCCAGCATCGCCAGCATCGACCAGGAGCTGTACGAGGCCGCGCATATCGACGGTGCGGGCCGGACGAGCATGGCGTGGCACATCACCCTGCCCAGCATGATCCCCGTGATCACGATCCTGTTCATCTTCCGCATGGGCGGACTGATCAGCGTCAACTTCGAGCAGGTATTCAACCTGTATAACCTCCTGGTGTACGACGTCGCCGACGTGATCGACACCTACATCTACCGTCTGGCGTTCGAAGGATTCCAGTACGAGTTCAGCACTGCGCTGACGATGTTGCGGCTCGGTGTCAGCATGGTTCTGGTGTGGGGGACAAACGCCATCGTGCGCCGTTACTCCGACTACGCCATATGGTAGCGAGAATACGCCGCCGTGTCGGAGAGAGCTTTGGCCAAGTGGTGATCGTCCTCTTCATGGCGGTATTCGCGTTCAGCGTGCTGCTGCCGTTCGCCCGCCACGTCTCGCTGTCGGTGAGCACTCCGGTGGGCGTGCTTACGGGAGGCCTCTACCTGCTGCCGCAGCCGGGCGCGGTGACCCTGGAGACGTGGAAGCGCATCTTTCGCCAGCGCCAGACCGTGCAGGCGTACTACTGGTCGCTGTACCGCACCGTGGTCGGAACCGCGATGACGGTGTTCATCACGGCGATGATGGCCTACCCGCTGTCGAAGAAATACCTGCCGTTTCGGCGTTCCTACATGATCTTCGTGCTGATCGCCATGTTTACCTCCGGCGGCATCGTGCCGCTGTTCCTGATCGTGCGCGGGCTGGGCATGTACAACACCATGTGGGCGCTGTGGCTCCCTCAGCTCGTCAACCTGTTCTGGATGATCATCACCCGCAACTTCTTCATGACCCTGCCGGAGGAGCTGACCGAGAGCGCGCGCATCGACGGCGCGGGAGAGCTCTACGTGTTCATGCGGCTGATCCTGCCGCTCTCCAAGGCGGTGATCGCCACGCTGGCCCTGATCACGATCGTCTTTCACTGGAACGCATGGTTCGACATCCTGATCTACGTAAGTCGGGGCAAGACCTTCGTGCCGCAGCTCCTCCGCCGGATCATCGCCGACGTCGAGCAGGCGGCGAGAGGCGGCATCGCTGCCGAGATCCGGCTGGCACAGATGCTCCAGGACGAGCCGGACAAGAAGTACACGGCCGAGACCGTGCGGTCCGCGATCCTGCTCTATTCGCTGATCCCGATCCTGCTGGTGTACCCCTTCCTGCAGAAGTACTTCGCGAAGGGGCTTCTCATCGGCTCGCTGAAGGGGTAACATGGAAGGAAACCGTTTGGACCGATCAGTCGTCCGACGAACACAGGGCATGCGGGTCGCGGTCGCCGCGGCCCGCATGATGTCCCCAACTTCAACAAGGAGAACGAATTGAAGAAACTACTGGTAATGCTGCTCAGCGTGCTCGTGGCGGGCGGCGCCTTCGCGGAAGGCCAGGGCGAGATGGCCGCGGGTGAGCCGCTCACGATCACGCACATGACCGAGCACTGCTTCAACTGGCCGGAGACCACCCCGCCGTTGCTGGAGGAGATGAACGCGCTCCTGGGCGTCAACTGGGTGCACATCCCCTGCCCGGGCGGAAACGGCTCCTACAAGCCCAAGATCCAGGTGCTGCTGGCTGCCGCCGACCTTCCCGACATTTTCGAGACCTATTGGATCGAAGAGCTCATTCAGCAGGGAACCTCCGACCTGAGCGTCGAAGAGATGTCCGAGTACATGCCCACCTTCTATGGGGGCTTGGCCGCCTTCTTCCCCAGCATCGGCTTGGACCTGCAAACATCCCTCGGGTTCTTCAAGCGCGACGGCATACTCAAGCACTACCCGATGGTCTGGAGGGATGCCTCGAACGGTCACGGCTATCTGTGGCGCAAGGACTATCTGGATGAGCTGGGCATGGACGTCCCGCACACGCTGGAAGAGTGGGAAGCGGTGTTCGCTGCCTACAAGGAGGCCTACCCCGACCGCTACGCGTACGGGGCCCGCTGCTTCGACGAGACCCTCTACCGCTGCTTCAACGCCGCGGCGAATGCGTTCGGACTTTCGCTCAGCCGCTGGGTGAAGCGGGACGGCAAGCTCGTGCTAGCCAACGCGCAGCCGGAAATGATACCGGCGCTGGAGATTCTGGCGCGCTGGTACGAGAAGGGCTACCTGGATCCCGAGTTCGTCACCGTCAACGGTGAGAGCGAGTCGTTCGACGCCGGCGTCACCATCATGAAGGGCTGGGAGCACCCCAACTTCCCGTTCGACGACGAGCGATTCCACAAGGGCCTGAAGGAGCACAGCCCCGACGCCGAGTTCGCCCTCACCGGACCGCCGCAGGTCGAAGGGTACTTCCCTGCGACCTACGCGTGGCTGCCCATGCACGGCAACGGCCACGGCATCGGCCGGCACAACAACGACGACCGCGACCGTGTGCACGCGATCATGGAGGCCGTGGACTCGCTGAACCATCGCGACAACGGGTTCCTGGTCAATTACGGGATCGAGGGCACGCACTGGAGCGGCGTGGAAAACAACAGGCCGATCTGGACCGAGGCATTCAAGGAGTCGGAGTCCCGCCAGGGCCTGGGACTGGGCGTGAACGCGCGCAATACGCCGCTTTCCTATTGGGACATTCAAGCCATGAAGGGCTTCGAGGAATACATCGACCCCGTCAAGCAGGCATGGCTCGCGGAGGTCCGCTACAGCCCGGACGGGACTCTGGGTCCGAACAACGTCTGCATGCTGACTCAATCGCCCGTGAAGCCGATCAACGATGCGGGGAAGGACCTGTGGTCCGTCTACCAGGATCGCAGAGTTGAAGGGTCTGCGCTGATTAATCAGATCATCGTCGGCCAGAAGCCGGTGTCCGCGTATCAGGAGTGGATTGACGACTATCACGCTGGGTGGGGCCGCGAGATGGACGAAGCCGCAACCAAGCTGTTTGTCGACGCCGTCGACGAGTGCCCCTCGGCCTAACCCCCCCCTCTACTGACGACTGATCACGAGCCGGCTGGCGCCTGCCAGCCGGCTCGTCTTTTCTACTCTTTCCTCAATACCCGCGCGCGTCGAAGTGGCGCTTCATCACCGTGTTGTACTCGCGTCCGCCCAAGCGGTAGAGGCCCATGTAGAAGTACGGCACCGCGCCGCGGCGGCACATCTCGTCGGTCATTTGTGACAGCAGCATCTGCGTGAGCACGTTGTCGATGATGGCGCTGGTGGGGCAGATCGGCTCCGCGCAGCCGGCCACCTCGACCACGCCGCCCGGCTCGTCACAGGCGTTGCCCAGGTAGCGGTCGCTCAGCTCCTGCATGCGCGGCGAGGTTTCCATGCCGACGGTCACCACCCGGGTGCCGTTCGCCCTCGCCTCCTGTGCCCCGGCGACTTCCTGCGGATGGTCGGCGCTCACCGCGGTGATGATCAGGGTGTCGGTGTCGACGCCCTCGGCTTCCGGCCGCCGCTCATGGGCGCAGGTCAGCATCAGGCCCTGGGCCACGGTGTTCGCATCCCCGCGCACCCCTTCGTTGCTGCCGTTGACGTCGACGTGGCCGCCGCCGATCACCCGCCTGGCCAGTCCCACCGCCTCCTCGGCGATCGCCTGCCGGTGGCGGCGGTTCACCTCGCCCAGCCGTTCCAGCAGGACCATCAGGTACGCGTGCGCCTTCGTCCCGTCGGGCGAGCCGCCCGTGCCGAGCGCCTGCATCACCTCCGCGGTCAGGCACCAGTGAATGGCGCAGCTCACATTGGAGGAGCCGGGAAAGACCTTCATCTCCGGCACCTGCGGCACGTCGACCAGCCCCTGCTCCCACGGGATGTGGGTGTCGATCACCTGATCCGCCACATCCGCCGGCATCAGCCCGCCAGGGTTGTCGCCGAGCCAGGCCGGCGCGGCGCCCGAGTTCACGTAGGCGGTGGTGAAGACGATGACGTGCACCCCGCGGTCGCGCACCTCCTGCACCGCCGGGGTCACGCAGTTGGTCAGCAACAGGTCGCCGGCGCGCATCTGTGCGTACTGCTCGGGCGTGTGGTGGTCGGGACCCTGGAACGCGAACGGCGCCGGGTTGCCCTCGCGGTCGTTCGACAGCTCCGTGGTCGGCATGTGCCCGGTGGTGATGTTGGCGTGCACGGTGCTGCCGGCGCGGATCGTCCGCACCGCCCGGTCGGCGACCGCTGTCCAGGTCGGCACCTCGTCGAGGGTGGTCCGCAGCAGCGCGCACGCGCGCTGGAAGTACTGATCGCAGAACGCGATCGTATGGCCCCAGGTGTGCTCGGGGTCGAGGTCGGTCTGACCGCAGCTCATGTTGATTCGTCGCCTACCTGTTCCGTGGGGCGGACTCTAGGGGTCTGGCGCACCGGCGGCAACCGCGGCACGATGCGCGCGCGTGGCCGACTCCGCCTCCCGAACCGCCTTTCACTACCAGCCCGAGTCCGGGTACATCGGCGATCCGCTGACGTTCGTCTGGAACGGCGAGTATCACGTGTTCTTCCAGTACCACCCGTGGGACGGCCCGGACTGGAACCCGTGGCTGACCGGGACCGCGCACTGGGGCCACGCGGTCAGCTCCGACCTCGTGCACTGGCGCCGGCTGCCCGACGCCCTGACGCCCTCGGCCGACGGCCCGGAGGGAGAGAGCCCCGATCGGGACGGGTGCTGGAGCGGCAGCATCGTCCGTCATGGCGATCGCTTCCACATCATCTATACCGGTCTGCGCAAGAACGTTGCCGGGACCCACCCGTGCGAGGGAGCGCGCTTCACCCAGAACCACGCCACCAGCCGCGACCTCGTCCACTGGACCAAGGATCCCTGCGGCCCGCTCGCCGTCGTCCCGCCGCCAGGACATGGCGAGAACGGATTCCCCGGGACCTTCTTCCACGACCCGCTGGTGTGGCAGGACGGACCGTGGTGGTACCTGCTGCTCGACGCCTACGACGCCGCGAGCGTCCCGCCGGCCAACCGGCTGTTGCTCTATCGCTCGGCCGATCTGCGCGTCTGGCGGTTCCTGCACGTGCTGGTCGAGAACGAGGGTGGTCTGCACACGCCTCTCCCCGACTACTGCACTGTCGACGGCAGGCACGTCGTGTTGCTGCACGGTTACAAGAAGGAGGCCGGGCGGTTCGTTCACGGGTACTACAACCTTTGGTTCACCGGCTCGCTGGACGGTGGCCGCTTTCGGCCGGCGGCCGAGGGAATGCTGGACGGCGGGTACCTGCACTCGCTCAGGACGTTCGCGGACGACCGCGGCCGGCGGCTGCTGATGGGGATGATCCGCGAGGGCCGCCCGCGTCAGATGGGACTCGCGGCCGGCTGGGTCCAGGCGATGTCGTTGCCGCAGGTGGTGTCGGTACGCACCGACGGTCACCTGACGCTCGCTCCCGCGCCCGAGTTGCACGCGCTCCGTCTCGAGCACGTGCGGCTCGACGGGATCAAGGCGGCCGGCACGCGACTCCTGGACGGCGTCGGCGGCACGGAGCTGGAGATCGTCGCCTCCGTGTCACCTCCCGCCGACGGCTTGTGGGGGCTGATCGTCCTCGGCGCTGACGATCTCAGCGAGCACACCAGGATCGAGATCGACACCGCCTCCAGCCGGCTGCGGCTGCGCAACGTCGCGACGCCGCCGCCCGCGCGGGATGCCGAGGGCTACGACGAGGCGCCGCTGTTCATCGACGATCCCCGCCGCGTGCGGCTGCACGTGTTCGTCGATCACTCGGTCGTGGAGGTGTTCGTCGACGACGGCCGCACCTCGTTCACGTGGCGCGCCTACCCGTCGAGCCCACGTCACGACCGGATCGGACTGTTCGCGACCAGCGGGCGGATCACGGCGAATCGCCTCGACGTGTGGCAACTGGCATCGATCTGACGGCCCGTGCGTGCGGCGCCTCGTAGTGTTGGCATACGAACGGGTGAAGGAATATGGTTACCCATGTGAAGACGACCATAGAGATTCCCGACGCCCTCCTGAAGGCAGCGAAAGACGTGGCGGCCGCACGCGGCACGACGCTGAAGGAGTTGGTCGCGACCGGTTTCCACGCGGTCGTGCACGATGCCCGCAACCCGATGCATGTCTCGTACCGGCGTCATACGGTCGCCGGCAACGGCTTGCAGCCGGGCGTGAGCGCCGGCAACTGGGAAACGATCCGATCGTTAGCGTATGAGGGCCACGGCGGATGATCGCCGTCGACACCAACATTCTCATTTACGCTCACCGCGAAGACTCCCCTTTTCACGAGCAAGCCGATCTCGTCCTCGATCGCCTCTTCATAGGGATCGGCACCTGGGCGATCCCCTTGCCCTGTGTGCATGAGTTCGTCGCCATCGCCACGCACCCACGAGTGTACGATCCGCCCTCCACGATGGATGACGCGCTGCAGCAGGTCGACAATTGGTTGGAATCACCGACGCTCCGCTTGATCGGAGAGCAGGGCGTTCGCTCCTGGAGCACCGTGCGAGATCTGCTCGAAGGCGGGAAAGCCGTCGGCCCGCGCGTACACGACGCGCGCATCGCCGCGATCTGCCAGGAGCACGGTGTAGACCCGCTCTACACGGCGGATCGCGACTTCTCTCGATTTCCTGCTCTCAAGACGCACAATCCCCTGCAGGAGTAGCTCACTCGAAGGCGTTCCTGCGAGCTTTTACTTCGGCGCCGAAGCGAACGAGAGCCCAGGGGGTCCACGGGGCATTCACCACGGTACGATGCTGAGCGCTCGGTTCCGGAATACCGCCTCGCCTGCGAAGCCGATGTCCTGCAGCTGCTCGGCTGCGTCGCCGAACCCCGCGCCGATGTCGCGGCTGTGGTGGGCGTCGCTGCCGATGCTCACGGAGCTCCCGCCGAGCTCCCGATAGCGTTCCAGAATCGATGGTGACGGGTACGCCTCGGCCTCCGCGCGCCGCATTCCGGCGGTGTTGATCTCAGGCACCACGTCAGCCGCGATGAGCGCCTCCAGGATCGTATCGAGCACCGCCGGCTCGATCGGACCCATCCCCACGCCCCGATACCTCCGCAGGTATCGCTTGACGTAATCGAAATGGCTGATGATGTCGAACGGCCGCCGTCCCGTCGCAGCCAGCTCCCGGCAGAGTTCAGCGGCGCTTCTCATCGTCGCAAAGTACTCACTCTGCATCGCTTCCGCGTCCCGGTGACTCCACCACCGGGACGGCCGCCCGCCGATCCAGTGCACGCTGAGCAGCACCACGTCGAAGGCGTGCCGGTCGAGGTACTCCAGGGTCTCCTCGATCAGCGCCGGCTGGTAATCCACCTCGATGCCGAATCCGACCAGGAGCGGTGGGGAGAAACGCCCGCGCAGCTCGTAGATCGTGGCGGCGATGGCGTCATAGTCCCAGCGGCACTGATCCCATTCGGTGGGGTGCATGTCGTAGTGCTCGGTGAACGTGAGCCCCGACAACCCAGCGGCGAGCGCCTGTTCGCAGTTGGCTACGGGGTCCGCCTTGGAGTCGACGGAGTGCCGGGAGTGCAAGTGCTGGTCGTGGAGTTTCATGGAGTTCCCATTTCCAAGCACGGCTGAGCGTACACGTTCCACGCCGGCGGAACCCGCAACTTCCCACCGCAGTTCAGTGCCGGGCCACGCCCGGCAGGGTCTGCCGGTAGAGCTCCTCCCGCTGCTTGAGCATGTCGTACGGAGCCTCGTAGGCGCGTTCCAGTTGATCGCGGGTGTGCACCTGAGCCGTGGGACCGATCAGCGGATCCTGATCCGGGCGAAACAGCACTACCTGATCGGAGTATTGCTCCGACAGATCGAGTTCGTGCGCGGAGTAGTACCAGGTCAGCCCTGCGCTTCGCGCGTACTCGTACAGGAAGCCCATCGCCGAGCGCTTCTGGCGGTCCTCCATCGCGAACACCGGCTCGTCCATCATCAGCATCCGCGACCCGTACAGCAGGCAGAACGCCAGCAGCGTGCGCTGCAGCTCGCCCTTGCTCACCTCCTGCGTCCGCTTGGCCAGCACGCGCTGCAACTCGAAGACGCGCACCAGCTCGCGCATGAACTCCTCGCTGTGTTCCTCATGGTAGCCGCTGAGGTAGACCTGACCGAGCAGGTCCCCGATCGACTCCTCGGCCTCGAACTCCATGTTCTGATGGATCAGCGACACGTAGCGCTGCCGGTCGTGGAGGTCGCACAGCTCGCGTGTGTCGACGCCCTGCAACAGCACGGTGCCCCGGTCCGGCAGGGCGATCCCGCTGGCCAGCAGCATCAGGGTGGACTTGCCGGTCCCGTTCTGGCCCACGAACGAAACCACGCCAGCCGGAAGCCGGACCGAAAGGTCGGTGAACACCGGCTCGTCGCCTTCCGGGTAGCTGTAGGTCACGTCACGCAGCTCGACAGTGTGCACTCCTCAGGCCTCCGACTCGAACGGCAGCCGGTACTGGCGGCGCCAGTAGGCCGGCCCGCGCTGCGATTCGCCGTGCAGCGGGCCCTCGGCGGCGATCAGACGGTCCAGCAGCGCGCGGGTGAGCCGCTCGCGCTGCGGTGCCAGATCGGGATCGTCGAAGCGGTTGTCCGCCTCGTGCGGATCGCGCTGCAGGTCGTACAGCTCCCCGTACGGTTGCCCCGGATAGTGCACGAGCTTGTAGCGGTCGCCGCGCACCATCTTCACCGCTCCCGCCTCCGCGAACACGTACTCGCGCCGCTCAGGCTCCCCTCCGTGCAGCGCGGCGCGCTGACTCGTCCCCTGCATCTCCGGCGGCACTTTCAGGCCCGCGCACGACAGCAGGGTCGGCGCCAGGTCGACCAGCTCGACCGGCTCGTCCACCACCCGGCCCGCTTCGCCGCCGGGCGCACGGACGATCAGCGGCACGTGCAGCCCCACGTCGTACAGCATCGGGTACTCGTCGATGCTCTTGATCAGCATGCCGAAGTGGCCGAGCAGCTCGCCGTGGTCGGACAGGAAGGCTACCACCGTATCCTGGAGCATGCCGCGCGCTTCGAGCGCCGCCATCACCTTGCCCACCTGCGCGTCCACCAGGGAGATGCTGCCGTAGTAGAGCGCCGTCACGCGGCGCAGCGCCGCCTCGTCCAGATGCTCGAAGTTCTCCTTCTGGCCGTGGCGCTTGTAGCCGAGGTGCTGGGGCGGCTTGTTCGCAAGCCCCATCCCGAACGTGGGCGGCAGCGGTAGCGCCGCCGGGTCGTACATCGACGCGTATGGCTCCGGAGCGTCGAACGGGATGTGCGGATTGGGCAGGCCCACGAACAGGAACAGCGGCCGCTCGGTCGGGTGCCGGTGGATCAGCTCCACGGTGCGGTCTCCCACCCAGCCGTCGAAGTAGGCGGGCTCCGGCAGCGGATTGACCGCCGCGCGGAACCCTTCCAGGTACTCCGGCCGGCCGTGCATGGCGAACGCCTCCACCGCCGTCTGCCAGTAGCCGTTGGCTTTCAGCCAATCCTTGTAGTGCGGGTGCAGCACCTCCGGGTCGGTGGCGCCGGAGTGTTGACCTTCGCTCCGGATCAGCTCGTCGAACGCGGCGAGCTTGGCGTCCGACAGGTGCAGCTTGCCGGTGCCGGCGGTGCGGTACCCCTGACCGCGCAGATACTCCGGCAGGGTGAGCTCATGGTCTCCCACCGCCACGTAGTTCGACGTGCTGCCGTTCACGTGCGGGTAGCGGGAGGTCAGGATCGATGCGCGGCTCGGCGCGCACTGCGGGTGTTGCGAGAACGCCTGTGCGAAGCGGGTGCCGGAGGCCGCCAGCGCGTCGACGTGCGGCGTGCGGATGATGGTGTTCCCATAACAGCCAACGCAGTCCGCCCTCAGTTGATCCGACAGGATCACGACGATGTGCGGAGGCCGGACGGTCACCGTCTCACCACGCGGGGCCGCGCCTTCGCTCACGGCGACAGCAGGCGGCGGACGCCGGCGACGTCGGCGCGGATCGCGTCGTCCACGCTCGTCTCGCCGTGCTCGTCGGCCGGGAACTCGATCATGAAGGAGCCGTCGTAGCCGCACTCGCGCGCCGCCGCGCCGAGCTCGCCGTAGTCCACCACGCCGTCGGCGACCAGGGTCCGCGGCGGCCGGTCGCCGGCGGCCGCGGTGTAGTTCTGCAGGTGCGCGTGGCGGGAGTGCGGCAGCAGACGCCGGTAGTCAGGGACCGCACGGGTGGCCAGCTCCTCCCGGGGCGCCGGGTACACCACCTGGTAGTTGAGGGCCACCGCCGGGTGGTCGATCTCCTCCAGCACCGTGAGCGGCGCGTCCCATCCCTCGGTCAGCGAGCCGACGTGCCGCTCCAGCACCACCAGGATGCCGGCGTCGCGGGCCCCGTCAGCGAAGTCGCGAATCTCCGCGTAGAGCCGTTCCCGCTCCTCGGGCGCGGTGGCTGCGTGGCCAGCGCTTCCCGGCCAGATGCGGACGATCGGCGCGCCCAGCGCCCGCGCCGCGGTGAGCTGGTTCTTCTTCGTCACCGGATGGCCGTCGTACGAGGGATGGCGGCCGGGACAGTAGTAGGAGCCGAGCGCGCAGAAGCTCAGTCCGAGGTCGCTCGCCTGTTCGCGCAGGTCGGCGCACCACGCCTCGTCGACCGGAAACGGCAGGTGCGGCGGCTGCCCCCACAGCTCGATGCTGTCGGCGCCGGCAGCGGCGATGGCGCGCAGCGCGTCAGCGGCGCTTCGTTCCTTGAAGGCGATGCTGCACACACCGACCCCTTGAGTTAATTCCATCTTCTGCCGCGGCGATTATAGCCGGGATCTCGGCTCACTCGGTTGTGATGCTCCGCAGCAGATCCGACGGGTGCCGGGTGTGCCAGTCGGTCAGCTCCTGGTAGGCGGAGGCGACGGCCAGCACCACGTTCTCGTCATAGGCTCTGCCCAGGATCTGCAGGCCGGCCGGCAGGCCGTCCTCCGCAAACCCCATCGGCACCGAGATCGCAGGCAGCCCGACGCAGCTCCCGAACGCGCCCAGCGGATCGGCCACGCGCTCCCCGGGCTTCTTGACCCAGGGCCGGTCAGCCGGCGGCGCGACCGTCGGCCGCGTGGGCGACAGCAGCGCGTCGTACCGCGCAAGCAGCCGGTCGGCCGCCACGGCGATGGTCCGCCGCAGCCGTAGCGCCCGGAGATAATCGGTGGCCAGCATCGTCGTGCGGGGATATATCCCGCAGCGCGCCTCCGGCGCGGTGAGTCCCGCGGTGATGCCACTCTCGATGATCTCCTCCATCACGCTGGCCGACTCGGCCAGGAAGATGGCGGTGGACACCTCCGCGTACGGCAGGTCCGGAAGCTCGACCACCTCGACGTCCGCCACCTCGGCCAGCACGGCCAGCGCCTCCCGAAAGCGGTCCTGCACGCCCGGCTGGGCGCCGGCTGGCACCCCCTTGGGAACCCCCAGCCGGAAGCGGCCGCGCTCGGGGCGGGAGGGGCGATACTCGTACGGCCGGGTCGTGGTCGCCTCGTCGCGCTCGTCGTGGCCGGCGACCGCGTCGAGCACGAGGCCACAGTCGTCCGCCGTGAGGCACATCGGTCCGGGCTTGTCCATCCCGTAGGTGAGCGGCATGCCCCCGTGCCGGCTCACCCGGCCGAAGGTAGGCCGCAGTCCCGACACCCCGCAGTTGGTGGACGGCCCCATGATCGACCCCCACGTCTCGGTACCAATCGCGAACGGCACGAGCCCCGCAGCCACCGCCGACCCGGAGCCGCTGGAGGAGCCGCCGCTCCACGTGCCGGGGTCCCACGGGTTGAGGCCGGGCCCGGTGAACGAGGCGTCCGCCCGCCGGTAGCCCGTGCCGCCGGCCAGCTCCACCAGCGCCATCTTGGCGGCCAGCACGGCGCCGGCGTCCCGCAGCCTGCGGACGATGGTGGCGTCGTAGTCGAAGCGCTGGTCGCGCAGCGGTCCCGCACCCCAGGTGGTCGCATAACCTTCGGTGGCGAACACGTCCTTGAGTCCGTACGGGATGCCGTGCAGCGGACCCCGGTAGTGCCCCGCCGCGATCTCCCGCTCCGCCTCCTGCGCCTGCGGCTCGGCCAGATCGGCGGTGAGCGTCATGACGGCGTTGTACCGCGGGCCGAGCCGTTCCAGCCGGTCCAGGAACAGCCGCGTCAGCGCCACCGGCGACACCTGCCGCGTCCGGACCCGCTCGGCCAGCTCGCGCACCGACAGGAATACCGCGTCGCGCTCGTTCACCGGCCGTCGCCCCGGTAGGGCCTGAACGGCGGAAACGGTTCCCGGTCCGGTTCGACCGCGGCGGCCCGGAGCGCCCGGGAAACCCTGACAATCTCCTGGGCCACCTGCCTGCGCACCTCCGCCTCCTGCTCCGGCTCCGCGAAGCGCTCGCCGTACCGCTCCCGGAGCAGCGCCATGCGCAACTCCACCTCGCGCTCGTCGATCCCCTCGGGCTCAGCCATAACCTTGCCAGTTCTACCACGTGGGCCAGATGTTGCGCCGTGCCGAGGCCGTGGTTGACTCAGCCCGATAGGCTTGTATATCATCACCATATACACAATGACTGACTTCGAACGAGTCACCGGCTTCGACTGGGACGACGGGAACGCCCGCAAGAGCCATGAGAAGCACAGTGTCAGCCGATCTGAATCAGAACAGGTGTTCGGCAATGAGCCCGACGTTGTCGCCGACCCGACGCACCGTCAATCCGAACCCCGATTCCATGCCCTCGGGATGACCGACCAGGGGCGCGCACTACACGTAACCTTTACGTTGCGAGAGGATGGTACGATGATTCGTGTCATCTCGGCCCGAGACATGAGTCGCAAGGAGCGGACCAAGTATCCAAGACATTAGCGCCTTCGCGATTTCTTCTGTGAGGATTTGATTTTGTCTAATGATAAATTGATACCTATTCCGGCCTTCAAGAACGAGGCCGAAGAGCGTGCGTTCTGGGAGAGCCACGACTCGACCGACTATGTGGATTGGAGCAAGGCTGAACGCGTGCGGTTCCCCAATCTCAAGCCGTCGAGCAAGTCGATCTCTCTCAGAATCCCTCTTGATCTTTTGGAGCGGATCAAGATCGCCGCCAACAAGCGGGATGTCCCCTACCAGTCGCTCATCAAGATCTGGTTATCCGAAAAGGTGGATTCGCTCTAAACGACTCCGGTACCTCGCGGGCAACGGTGCTCTCGACGGCGCCTCTCCTTTATCCTTTCAACGCCCCGATCAGCAATCCCTTGACGAAGAACCGCTGCAGAAACGGGTAGACCAGGATGATCGGTCCTATCGTCACCACGATCGTGGCAGCCTTCACCGTCTCCAGCATCGTCCCCTGAAACATCTGGATGTTGAGATCGCCGATGTCGCTCGGCCCGCCCGTGAGTACCCTGCGCAACACCAACTGCAGGACCAGCTTGTTGCGGTCGCTCACGTACAGCAGCGCGTCGAACCACGCATTCCAGTGCCCCACGGCGCTCCACAGCGCGAGCACGGCCAGGAGCGGCGCGCAAACCGGCGCGATGATAGAGAAAACCGTCCGCACCGTGCCGGCGCCGTCCATGAATGCGGAGTCCTCCAGTTCTCCCGGCACGGTCATGAGGAAGTTGCGCGTGATGATCAAATACCACGCGCTGGTCGCCAACGGCAGAATCAACGCCCACCGCGACCCCAGCAGCCCCAGATGCCTGATGTTGAGGTACGTGGCGATGAGGCCCCCATCGAAGAACAGCGTGAACAGGAAGAACAGGATGATCGTCCTGCGAAACGGCAATCCCTTCTTCGAAATCGCATAGGCTCCACAGTAGGTGACGGCGATCAGGATCGCCGTGCCGACCACCGTGCGCAGCACCGTATTGTAGTAGCCGATGAAGATCGTGTCCGAGATGAAGATTCGCTTGTACGAATCGACGGTCAACGGAAACGTCACCAGCCGAAGGCCGATGTGCACGGCGTTGTCCGGGGTGGTGAACGACAGCACCAGCACGTCCCAGAACGGATAGATGAACAGCACCAGCAGCACGCCCATCAGCAGATAGTTCGCCCGACTCCATGGTCGGAGCCCCCGGCCGCTCGCCGCGCCTCCTGTCCCGTGCCGGAGCGCCAACACCCGCCTCCTACCAGAGCCCGTAGTCGCCGAAGCGCCGAACGAACGCGTGCGCCGACAGCACCGCCGCCAGGCCGATGACGTTCTTGAACAGACCAACGGCCGCCGCCTGGCTGTAGGCGTACTTCTGGATGCCGGTGCGGTAGACGTAGGTGTCGATGATGTCGGCCACCTCATACACGAGCGGGTTGTAGAGGTTGAATATCTGGTCGAATCCGGCGCTCATGATCCCCGACAACCGGAGGATGAACATGATGACCATGACCGGCATGATCGACGGGATCGTGATGTACCGCGCCTGTGCGAAGCCGTTCGCGCCGTCGATGATCGACGCCTCGTACTGCTCCGTATCGATGCTCGCGATCGCTGCCAGATAGACGATCGACCCCCAGCCGACGCTCTGCCAGACGTCGGTGCCGATCAGGATCCCGCGAAACAGCCGTGGATCGCCCAGGAACAGTTTGCGCTCGCCGCCCAGCAGGGCCACGATGTCGTTGACCACGCCGTGGTTGGGGTGCAGCATCTGGCTGACGATGCCGCCCAGAATGACCCATGACATGAAGTGCGGGAGATAGGAGACGCTCTGCACCAGCTTCTTGAAGCCGAGATGCCGCACGGCGTTCAGCAGCAGCGCCAGCAGGATGGGCGCCGGGAAACCGAACGCGATGCGATAGGCGCTGATGATGAGCGTGTTCTTCAACACGCGCAGAAAGAAATAGCCGCCGAACAACCACTCGAAGTGCTTCAGGCCGACCCACGGGCTCGCCATGATGCCGTCCACCATGCGGTAGTCCTTGAAAGCGATGATGGCGCCGTACATGGGACGGTAATGGAACAGGATGAAGAAGATCACCGCCGGGAGCAGCAGCAGGTAACAGTGCCGGTACCGGTACAGCTCTGGCTTCAGACGCCGCCACGTGGACGAGCCACGCGCCGACGCGTCCGGCGCGCCGGCGGACAGGTGCGCCAGCCCTTCGCCCGGGGGCGTCATGCTCACGGCCGCCGGTGCTCCGCGCGCGTGCATGCCCCTTGACAACGCCGACCGTACGCTCGACGGTAAGCGGACCGACACCGCATCAACGTATGCTCGCATACGTGAAGGAGATGACGCAATGAGGACCATCGAGGTCACGCTGCTGGCGACGGTGGCGCTCGTGCTGGCAGCCCTGCCTGCCCTTTCGGCGCCGACCACGGAGACGGCCGACACGGGGGTGATGGAGCTCAAATGGCTCGGCCCCTACTATCTCGACAGCGAGCCGCAGCCCCCTGAGGGCAACATGATGCAGCAACTCATCGAGGAGAGGTTCAACGTCAAGATCGAGATTGCCAACATCTCCTCCGCCGACAATGAGAAGCTGCCCTTGTGGTTCGCCGAAGGAAACACGGCGGATTACGTCAGCGTCAAACTGGCGTTCGGACAGAGCCTGGTCGATCAGGGGCTGCTGCGCTCCTATCCCAAGGAATGGCTCTGGGAGCATGCGCCGGAATGGACCGATCGGATGGAGGCCATGTTCGGCGACCGCCTGGAGCGGGAGATGACCTACAAGGGCGAGGCGTGGGCACTCCCCTACAACAACTGGGCGGAGGTCGAATCGTCCTATCTGCCGCTGGTTCGCAAGGACTGGATGGATAACCTGGGCATCACCGAAGACCCGGTCACGATAGAGGAGCACTTCGAGCTGCTGAAGAGGTTCACGCACGAAGACCCGGACGGCGACGGCAAGGCTGACACCTATGGGATGAGCCACATATCGTTCGTCTACGGACTTGGATTCTCCTGGGTATTCGCCGCGTACGGGTATCAGGACAAGTCGTTCTACGTGAAGGACGGCCAGGTCATCTACGCGAACTCGCAGGACGAGTACAAGCAGGCGCTCAAGACGCTTGCCGAGTGGTACGAAGCGGGCGTCATCGACCCGACCTTCGCCACCAACAAGGGCGGGGAGTTCTACGACGGCTGGGGAATGGGCGACTTCGGCCTCAACTGGCAACCGCCGGTCGCGTTGACTTCAGACACGCCGCGCGGCCCCAAGCAGCTCGTGTGGGCGCACACTCCCGATGCCGAGTTCAAGTTCCTGCTCCCACCGCAGGGTCCCGAGGGTCTCTACGGCGCGGCGATGCCGTATCCCAGTCTGTTCATCTTCGGCAACGGCGGCGCGTTCGGCCATGAGGCCAGCGACGAGAAGGTGATCAAGATCATGCAGATTCAGAACGAGATCCTGGCCGACCGGGACCTCTTCAACACGCTCGTGTATGGCATGGAAGGCGTGCACTGGGATCGAGGCCCCGAGGGAGAGATCAAGATCAAGGTCGAGGAGGCCAAGCAAGCCCATCACGACGGCGTCGGCTTCTGGGGGAGGTTCCCGATCCTGCGCGACGAGGATCCGACCCTTACCAGCGCGGCCCGAGAAGTCTACGACTGGGTGTCGTCGCTGCCGGTCAACTACTGGGGCGTCGCCTTCACCCACGACGGCGTGAACGAGGTCTACGCCGCCAAGCGGGGCGATCTGAATACGATCAGCAACGAGTTCTACCACAAGGCGATCACCGGGGTGGTCGACATCGACGAAGCCTGGGACCAGTTCCAGGCCGACCTGAACGCAGCGGGACTCGACGAGGTCATCGCGGAGTTCCAGCGCCTGTACGGCGCGCTGAACTAGCGAGGGCAGACCGTCCATCGACGAAGGCGAGGGCGCCCTGCCCTCGCCTTTTTCGTCGGTTCCTGAGCGCTACGTTCGGAGACGAGGATGGATGAATGGCTCGAATGAAGGTTGCGTACAGCGACGACTGCAGCGTCCTTTCCGTGCTGGAGCCGGCGGATGCGGTGGCTACCGTCCACCGGTTTCTGGACTGGACCACCGAGCGCATCCCGATCGATTACTGGGCGCTCCTGTCGGCCTGTCCGGACGTCTGCATGTACCGGACGCGCGCCGGCGAGATCATGGGTCAGAGACTCGATCCCGGCGACCGATCGGTCTTCACACGCGGGATGGACCTGCTGCTGCAACAGGGAACCGATCTGCTGCAGGTATACCTGGATCGCCTGCACGACAAGGGCATCAAGGTGCTCGCCGAGATCCGCATGAGCGACACGCATCACAAGGACCACCTGTGGGAAATCGAGGGCTGCCCGATCTTCAGCATCGAGCACCCGCACTACGCGATTCCGCGACACGACGGCATCAAGGAGGTCGCGCTGGACTACAGCCACGCGGAGGTTCGCGAGCATCGACTCGCGATCATGCGGGAGCTTGCTCAGGAACGCGACGTCGACGGCCTGGAGCTCAACTTCATGCGCTGGGCCAAGCACTTCGAGCGGGACCGCGGCCATGAGAAGGCGCCCATCATGACCGACTTCGTCGGTGTCATCCGCGGGATGCTCGACGACGCCGCCCGCATGCGCGGGGTCGACCGGCTGGTCCTCGGCGCCCGCGTGGCCAGCACGATCGACGAAAATCTGCTGTTGGGTTGCGACGTGATCGCCTGGATCAAGCGCGGCTATCTGGACTACGTCGTACCGTCGGAGCACAACTGCACGTGGCCGGCTCTGAACGTCGAGCAGTTCGCCGAGCCTGCGCGCGGAACGGACTGTGAGGTGTACGCCATGATGGGCGACATGATCGGCGGCTCGTGGACCGGCAAGCCGGAGCCGGACGATCGACCGGTGGGCACCGCACCGATGTGGCGCGGCTACCACAGCATGCTCAACACCCCGGAGGAAGCGCGCGGCTCCGCGTACAACTACTACGCGGCCGGAGCACAGGGGATCGGCTTCTGGAACACGCCCAACAACTGCAACCCGTTCGGATACCGGCAGCCGACCAACCACAACCAGTGGCAGCGCATGCTCGGCTGGATGCGCGAGGTCTACGACCTGGAGCGCATCGAGGCCGGGGTCAGGCGGTACCACTACATCCCCATCTACAAGGACGACTGGACGGCCGTCGGCGCCAACTACAAGTACCGCGAAAGCGGGCGAAGCATGCACGGCGCGTTCAAGGGCAATACCCTGTATTTCAACGAGGGTTTGCGCGGCACCCGGCAGGTGTACCCGTTTCGGATGGCAGACGGCCGCGGCGGCGGCACGCTGCGCGGCACCTTCCGCTTTCGCATCATCCACGGTACGGATGACGATCGGTTCGACACCGACATCAATGGCACCACCGTGGCGACGCGGCACGTGAAGCGGAGCGCCGATACGCATGATCCGGACATGGGCTGGACGTGGGCGGAGATCGATCTGGGCGACTGTCCGCCGTTCCGATTCGACAACGAGCTGGGGATCACGTGGCTGAGCGACACCGACGACCGAAGCGAAGTGCCCTACCTGGAAGAGCTGGACATCCGGGTCCAGCCGTAGACCGGGCCGAGGAGTCGCGCGCTACCAGAGGTCGAGCGGCGAATCGGCCCGCACCACGCAGCCGGTCGCTCCCACCGGTTCGCCGCCGAGCTTCTGCGCCCACGTGCGCGCTTGATCGCCCGTGAAGCACTCGATATGAAGCTCGAGCGTGCCATCCATGCGGAACGGAGCGATCTCGCCATGCCGCTCGACCGCGCGCCTGGCCTTGCGCCGGATCAGGTCGCATGCGTCGTCGGGATGCAGGGACACCGCGGCGTGCAACCCCAGTCCCCGCTTCACGGGGGCCAGCTCGATGTCGCCGAGCAGGTCGCGCGCCTCCCGGCAACCCGCTTCGTCCGCCGTGACCAGGACCACCGGTATGCCGAGCGCACCGAGCTGCAGCGCCTCGACGCCGATCTCGCCGATCGGTCTGCCGTTCAGGGCCATGCCCTTGATGGTCACCGGGCTGAACGTGTGCGCCATCACGCCGCCGGGCGTGTCCGCCATCGCGTGATGGCCGAGCAGGAACGCGGCGTCGAACCCCTCTGCGGCCACCGCCTTCATGAAGGCGCGTCCCATAGCGATGCGGATGCCGCGCGGCAGCTCGTCGTAGCGCAGGACCATGCCGATGGGGGTGACGCCGCGGATGAACCCGCTGTCGTGGACGACGATGTCATCGGCCCCGGCTTCGCGGGCGCCTTCGACCGCCGCCGCCGCCTCGTGCGTCGCCACCGTGCGCAGATACTCGGCCTGGAAGGTCCCGTAGGCGGCGGTGTCGGAGGACTCCCGCGTGATGCACGCCTCGCCCTCGGTATCGACCGCGATGTAGAGCTTCATCTTACCTGTTCTACCATGAGAAGATGGCACGCATGACGGCCCCGCACGGGTACTCTTGCTGGCGACGGCGAGCACGAAGGTGTTGCGGCGCATGACCACGGGGTTGACTCAATCACCAGCACCCTCACGAACAACTTGATGACCACTCCTGCCTTCGAGAACGAGGCCGAAGAGCGCGCGTTCTGGGAGAGCCACGACTCGACCGAATTTGTAGACTGGAGCAAGGCTGAACGCGTGAGGTTCCCCAATCTCAAGCCGTCGAGCAAGTCGATCTCACTCCGGATCGCGGGTCGACCTTCTCGAGCGGATCAAGACTGCCGCCAACAAGCGCGACATCCCCTACCAGTCGCTCATCAAGACCTGGCTGGCTGAAAAGGTGGACTCCCTCTAAGAGGGTGTTGACATAATCAAGAGCCAGCGGTGAGTCTGCGGGCGAGCATGCGTGCGCCAGTAAGCCACACCCAGGCTGCGGACACGGATAACAGGCGATCATGATGCATAATCAGGCGGCGGCAGCGTTCGTACCATGCGTGGGTGCGCTCCACTACCCACCGTTTCGGCAGCACCACGAAGCCCTTGCTGTCCGCCAGCACGGGAAGCAACTCGCCTTGGTCGGGATGGACCCAGCGTCCCACGTTGCGATTGGCCGGATGCCGAACCACCTCCACGTCAATCCGGTGCTCCTGCTTGAGGTGCACGGCGCAGGTGCCGGCGTACCCACTATCGACATACAGCTTCCCCAGGCTCGGATATTTGTCGACGGCTTCGCGGACCACCTGGTCGGCGCCGTCGCGGTCCTGCACGTTGGCCGGCACCACGTTCACCATCAGGAGTAGCCCCAGGGTGTCGACCACCAAGTTGCGCTTGCGGCCCTTGACCTTCTTGCCGGCATCATAGCCGCTCGGACCGCCCTGCGGAGAATTGCGAGTCGATTGCGCATCCAGCACCGCCGCAGTCGGCTCCGGCGCACGTTCCTCGCGGTTCCGCCACAGTTCCCGTAACCGATCATGCATCTGCTCGAACTTGCCGCCCGCAGCCCAGCGACGGAAGGTGCGGTACACATTCTCCCAGGGGGGGAACTCGTGCGGCAGCATCCGCCACGAACAGCCGTTGCGCACCACGTAGCAACACGCGTTCACCATCTCCCAGCGGCTGTACTGGGGCGGTCGACCGCGCGTTCCCGGTTGTTCGAACAGGTCCGCCACCAACTCCCATTCGGTCTTCGTCAGGCAACTCGGATAGCGCTGCTCCGGCTCATGCCGTCGATGTTCGTCCTTGTAGCCATAGCGCTTGAGCTCCGCTTGCTCCGCTCGCCGCTCAACGGTCACCGCGCCGCGCTTTTGCTTCACCCCTGCCTGCCGCAGCGCTTTGAGCACCGTGGCCGCACTGACCGTCAGTTCCGTCCGTCGCATGAACTCGGCGGTCACTTCATCCAGCGTCGCGTGCGGTTGGGCGCTGACGATCTCGCGCAGCACTTCGCGCCCGGATTCGTCGATCTTGGGCGGGCGTCCCTTCCTCTTCGCCATGATCCTCCTCGATTGCCGCTGCGGCAACCAAAGAATCATCGCCGGATGTGTTTATTATGTCAACACCCTCTAAGCGACGCCCGCCCGGACCTCGGATCTCCCACAGCCGCTGCTGAACCGGTCGGGGTCGCAACCGAAGATGCCGTCGTCGATGCGCCTAGCCCAAGTTTAACATCGGCGCAGGCGATTTCGCCAGATTTGAAAATTTTGGCCAATCTATGGGGGTCTCTGCCTCAAAATGAGCTGAATCGGCCGATGTAGTGCCATAATGGTTATTTCAGCCATTGACCCACTCATTGCCGCCCCCGTACCCTTCTGCTCAGCCATGTTCGTGCGCCGCACGCAGACCCGCTCCACCACCAACGGCGAACGCTACTTCACGCATCGCCTCGTGCGATCCGAACGACGCGGCTCCCGCGTGCGCCAGCGCACCCTCCTCAATCTCGGCAGCCATTTCTCGGTCCCGCAAGCCGATTGGCTGCTGCTGTGCGCTCGGATCGATCAGCTGCTCAGCCCGCAAGAGGCGCTGCCAGCCTGCGATATTCCCCACGCTGTCGAACGGGAAGCTCACCGGATCGCCGCGCAGTTGGTCGCCGGCCAAGTACCGCTCCTGCCAGAATCGGCCCCGCAGCACGACGCCGGCGACGGCGAGCGCGAGTTCCACAACGTCGATGTCGCTTCACTGCAACTGCTGCGCCCGCGCTCAGTCGGCGTCGAACATCTCGGCCTGTGGGCCATGCAGCAGGTGCAGTTCATCCCGCTGCTGACCCAGCTGGGTCTGAACGGTCCGCAGCGCGCTGCGGCGGTCGGCTCCATCATCGCCCGCATGGCCGCTCCCGGCTCCGAACGGGCCACCTATAGCTGGCTGTGCCACCGCAGTGCCTTGGGCGAACTACTCGACACGGACTTCGAGGCCATGAGCATGATGCAGCTCTACCGCGCCTCCGACGCCCTGGTCGGCCGGCAACAGGAGATCGAGCAGCATCTGTTCAACCGGGTGACGGATCTGTTTGGGCTGCAGACGACCGTCACGCTCTACGATCTGACCAACACCTATTTTGAGGGGGAGGCAGCCGCGCAGGACTTGGCGAAGCACGGTCATTCGAAGGAGAAGCGCAGCGATTGTCCGCTGCTGACGTTGGCGCTGGTGCTGGACGGCAGCGGCTTCGTGCGCCGCAGCGAGGTGCTGGCCGGCAACGTGAAGGAACAGAAGGTCTTGGCGGCGACGCTGAAGCGTCTGGAGGTGCCCGTCGATGCGCTGATCGTGATGGACTGCGGGGCGGCCACCGAGGAGAATCTGAAGTGGATGCGCCAGCAGGGCTACCGCTATCTGGCGGTGAGCCGTGAGCGAACCCGGCGGTTTGATGCCGACTCGGCACAGTGCCTGCGGACCGCCTCCGGGCAACAGGTCCATGTCCAGTTGGTGAACAGCGAGGACGGAGCCGAGGTGCGCCTGTATTGCTACTCGGAGGCTCGCCAAGCGAAGGAGCAGGCGATGGTGCAGCGGGCCGTCAGGCGCTTCGAGAAGGCATTGAAGGACCTCCACGAGGGGCTGTCGCGGCCGCGGACGCACAAGAAGCTGGAGCGTATCTGGCAGCGGATCGGGCGCCTTGTGGCCGCCAGCGGGGGCGTGGGGCAGCACTACCAGATCGAGGTGCAGGCCGATGCGAGCGGCAAGAAGGCGGTCGCGATCACGTGGGAACAACAGCCGGTGGCCGGCTCGAAGCTGACCGATCCGGGGGTGTACTGCCTGCGCAGCAATCAGACGGACTGGGATGCGCAGACGATGTGGCGCACCTACATCATGTTGACGGACCTGGAGGCGGTATTTCGGTCTTTCAAGTCGGAACTGGGGTTGCGACCGATCTATCATCAGAAGGAGCAACGTTCCAAGGGCCATCTGTTCATCACGGTGCTGGCCTATCAGTTGGTGCAGGTGATCCGCCGGCGGCTGCGTGAGCGCGGCGAACACGCCTCGTGGGCGACGCTGCGCAGCATCCTGGCCGCCCAGCAACGGGTCACCACCACGTTTCGCTGTGCTGACGGCCGCACCCTGCACGTGCGCAAAGCCACGCAGGCCGAGCCTCAGCAGCAGGCGATCTACGACGCGTTGGGCGTCGCCCCGGCTCCCGGTGGCATCAGGAAGCTGGTGGCAGAGTAGTGGTACTCACCAGTTGTGCAGAGATTGTAGTGCCACACGCCGATTTCCGATCACCTAAATCACTTACCCATAACAGGATCATCATTAGCCCGTTAAACTTGGGCTAGCCAGAGCGGGGCGAGGTGAGCCGTCCTCGAACGAGGTCCATACCGGGCACATGTGAAAAACCGGACCCACGCCGGGGCGGTCGCTGCCGGAGCTGTACCTGCACGGTCTGGCGCTGGGCGACTTCGAGCTGGCGCTGCGCGGGCTGTTCGGAGATCGAGCGCCGCTGTCGGCGAGCACGGTGGCGCGGGTGAAGGAGCGCTGGCACCAGGAAGCGGCCGCGTGGCACGAGCGCAGCCTGGCGGACCTGGAGGTGGTGTACCTGTGGGTCGACGGTGTGTACGTGAAAGCGGGGTTGGAGAAGGACAAGGCGGCGCTGCTGGTGGCGATCGGCGGGCTGGCCGACGGTCGCAAGGTGCTCATCGCGCTGCGCAGCGGGTACCGGAAGGCTGGAAGGGACTGCTGAGGGATGCGCGGCAGCGGGGGCTACGGTGCCCGCCGGTAGTGATCGGCGACGGACATCTGGGGATCTGGGCGGCGCTCCGGGAGGTGTACCCGGACGCCGATGAGCAGCGGTGCTGGAACCACCGGTCGTCAACGTGCTGGACCAGGTGCCGAAGCGCTCCCAGGAGGCGGCGAAGCACAAGCTCAGGGCCGTGGCCTACGCGCCGACGCTCCAACAGGCCGAACGCCGCCGGCGAGCGTTTCAGAGCTGGGCGCGTGGCGAGGGGCTGGAGCGCGCCGCCGATCTGATCGCGAAGGACTGGGAGCGGATGGTGAGCTACTACCGGTATCCGAGAGCTCACTGGCGGCACCTGCGGACCACGAACGTGATCGAGTCGCCGTTCGCGGCGCTCCGGTTACGCACGGACGCGGCGAAGCGATTCAAGAAGGTAGCGAACGCCACCGCGGTGATCTGGAAGATGCTGTTGGTGGCAGAGACGAAGTTCCGGAAGCTGAACGCTCCGGAGCTACTCCAAGACGTGTGGGAGGGAGCCGAATACCGAGACGGAGTTCGCATCGACGATCATCAGGAGCGGGACGCTGCCTGACTCGTTTACACACCTATTGACAGGACCTCCGACGCGGACCTACACCGCGACTACAAGCGGCGGCGGAAGCGTGAGGCGGGACAGTAGCCCGGACCGATGATATGGTCCGCCGCGTGAAAGCAACAAGGACAATGAAGACGATCATGGCCGTGCTGGCCGTGGTGGCGCTAGGCGCGTGCGACGACATGACGGCGGGCGGCGGGATACCGAACGTGGCCGGTACGTACACGGGTCCGGTGCTGCTGCGGTTCACGGACGCCGGGATTGAGACGAGCGGATCGGCTCGGCTCACGGTGGTGCAGAGTGGCTCGGAAATCACGGTAGGCGGGTCGCTGACACTGGCGAACGTGACGTCCGAGATTGCCGCCTTTCAAGGCGAGGTGTCCAAAACAGGCTTTGTCACGGTGACGGCAAGCGGGGTGAGCGGCACCGCGTATGATGTAACCTGCGGGTTCTACTATCCTGTATCTTCTTCCCTGACGTTCTCAGGAGACACGGCGCGCTTGGTTGAACACGTTGGCACCGACTACTGCGGGAACGTCTCCCTATCCGGGACGCTGACGAGGTAGCAGGGGACGCTCCGGGGGACGCGGAAACGGCCGAGTCCGGCAACTAAGAGCCACTCCATACTTTACAAGATCCGCAGCGCGGGTCCACGCGCGAGAGCAGCCCGCGGAGCTGCTCCAGCCCCTGGTGGCAGTCGGCGTCGATGACGGCCTTCATCTCGTAGCGGCCATCACCGAGCGGGCGCATCCGGTCGGCCGGCACCGCCAGCTCCGGGTCCAGGTCGGCCAGCATCCGGCGGACCTGCCGGGCGCTCTTGCCGGCCGCGTCCTCCAGCAGCTTCTGCCTTCCTGCCGCATCGAGCACCAGCGGCGGCTCGGAGGCGCTCGGCGCTGCGGCCGGCGCCGGAGCGGTCTCCGTCGCTGACTCTGCCGGTGCGCTCGACGCAGTGCCGGAGATCGAGCCGCGCCGCCGCTGCCGGTCGAACGCCCACTGTAGCTCGGCGGCGGCGCTCAGCGTCAGCGAGCCGTCGCGCAGCCGCTCGCGCGCGCCCGGCTGGTCGGCGCACAGCCGTACGGCGCCGATACGCCGCCCGGCGGCAGCGTCGCTGTAGCCGAGCTCGCGCACCGCGTAATCGAACAGGCTGGAGCAGCCACGCTGCAGGTACAACCGGCGGGCATCGATCTCGGCCAGGTGGTCGATGACGGCGCCCTGCAGGTGGCGTTCGTGGCGGACCAGGGTGCCGGTCTGACGCAGCAACTCGCGGTCGGAGAGGGCGCCGACGGTGGAGGTGATGGGGGGGCGCGCGGAGGCGTCAAGGGTGGCGGCATTCATGTAGTAAATGTAATAATGGGTTTCAGATAGAGATCATTGGCCAGTCCGGGACAGGCGCACGATCCGCGCTCAGCGGGCGCTGAAGGGGGTGCTGGTCAGCCGAACGGGCGCCCGAGCTTCCGGGAAAGGCCGGACGGGACCGCAGCGTGCGCTGGCGTGCCATCTCGCAGGCGCACATTGCCGTCAAGACCCTGAGGCACGATTTCTCGACTTTTCCGGCGCGCTCGCTGCCAAGCCGGTCTCGGAAGAATCAGGAACCCGTCGACCTCAAGGCCGCCGACCGATCTCCTGCCGCCCATGCCCTCTGAGCCGAGTTGCCGGCGATCCGATCAGTACTCCGCCGGCCACGACACGTGAGCACCTCACCACACGGAACCCTGAAGACCCACTTTTTAAGCGGGCGGGCCTTCACCCAATTCGCGCAGGGTCATCGCCTGCTCGGCCCCGCACGGCGCTCCCGTGAGGGCGAGCGCGCGCGCCGGCCACTTCCGGTAGGGTCGAGGACTGGCGCGCCGCCGGTAGGGACGGTTGCGTGACCGCATCGCGTTGACTGGATCGCGCCGGCATGACAACCTGTGTCGCAAATGCGATACGGGAGGCTCGGATGACGACACAGAGTTCGATGCTGCACGTCCGGATGGACACCGAGATGAAGCGGAAGGCGACGACGGCGCTCGCGGCGATGGGGTTGACGCCCTCGGATGCCGTGCGGTTGCTCTTCCATCGCATCGCGGTCGATCAGGCCTTCCCGCTCGAACTCAAGGTGCCGAACGCGCAAACCCGCAGCGCCATGGCCGAGGTGGACGAGATGGTGAAGACGCGCAAGGCGCGATTCGCGAGCGCGGACGAGATGTTTGCCGAACTTGAAGAAGCCGGCGGCCAGTAAACGGGCCAAACTGCCGCGCCGGGTTGACTACGCCCGACCATTCCTCAAGGACTGGGAGCGCCTCTCGCGTTCCAGTCGATACGATATGAAACGGCTGAAGGCGGTCATGCTCATGCTCATCGCCAACGAGGCGCCGCTCGGTCCCGAACAGAGGGATCACCGGCTCAGAGGCTCCTGGGAGCGCTACCGGGAATGTCACGTCGGCGGCGATTTCCTTCTGATCGATCGCCTCGACGACACGGACGGACCAAGCGGCTCCATCTATTTTGCCCGGGTCGGCACTCATGCCGAACTGTTCGAATGACCACCATCCGGCCATCGCCTCCGTCTCCGTAATCCTTTCCTTCAGCGAGGCGGTGGCGGTCACGGCGCGGGGACGGACGTGGCGACGGATCTCATCCGGCGTACGCCTGCCGAACCGCGCTGGCCGGTTCACTGTCGCACTTACGTGGCATTCTCCATAGGTCTGCTGACCATTTACTCGTTCTTGTGTCAATAATTGTCTCCTGTTCGTCGGGCATGTCAAGGCTTTCTCCGCAAAGCATATTCACTGTCCGCCGTTGCCGTGGAGCCTCTCGACGCGGCGCGGGCGCTTGGAGGTTTCGCTTCGCAGCGCAGCGGGAATACGGCGGGGAATCCCAACGCGGCTACTTCAAGTCGGCGACAGTGCCGTCGCTGGGGAGTTCCAGTTGTCCGTCTTTGGCGAAGTACCGGTCGAACGCGACTTCTGCGACCGTCCTTCCCTGCCGGTATACCGTGTAAATCCGGGAGAGAAGGAATTGAAATCCGCCCTCCGGACGTCTGACGCAGTAGAGAGCATTCGCATCGTGTGCCGAGATCGCGATTTCCGGAATGTGGCGATTCGGCGGAATCCGCAGGGGGGTTACGACCTGATCGTCATCCAAGGTCACGATCAGGTTTGGGCTCAGGAACCGACTATTCTGCTCAGCCAAATCCACGTACTTCGCGCAGAGCGTCTTGGGCGTGAGCCCAAGAGAGCCAGCGAGCGAGAAGCCATAGATCTGGTCAAACGCTTTGGAGTCCTGATCGAACTGTTGGGTCTGGGTGCCGACGATGCTGTTGGGGGAGCCGTAGACGCGAAAGGGAACGGACCGGTCGCTTGATCGCAGGGCGTATCGCCGCAGCTTCTTCGCCGACGCGATCTTGGCGAAGGTGTCTTCGAGGTCCGCCGACGCGATGCGGCTCTTGATCTCTCCGACGGCGATGACCCCTTCGCAAGGGTAGTAGGTGGTAGCAGGGTCGTCATTGATAGAGTACACGGGACACAGTTGCTTCTCGTAAAGCACAACATCCATCTGCCTGCTCGTGCCACCGTAGCTGTCGATAACGCAGCCCGATCCGACCGCGATGCCGGCGGGAAGGAGGTTCTGGAGCCGCCTGCGAGTGGGGACTTCCCTCGCTGAACCGACGAGTCCGGCGGATGTGGCATTGCCGGCCGCGGTGAAGCTGGCGATCAGTTCGCGGCCGACATCGATCGCGTTCTGTACAGCGTCGAAGTTCCTGTTCATTCGCAAAGGGGGAAGTCGAGAATAGCACGGACCCAGTGGTAGCACCTGCGTGCCGATGTAGGGCATGCGGACAGCGCCGGACGTGCCGCGTACATCGGCGACGGAGGAGGATGATCCGCCCTGTCGCGCTACGGCTTAGCGCCAGGCTCTGGTGTAGGACCGGAACTCGTTGCTGGAGCCCAGCACCGCCGGGGAGCCCGACGACAATCCCCTGCGCTGGACCTCCAAGAGCGTGAGCAAGCTCACCGCCGAGTTGCAGGCGCTGGGGCATGCGGTGGGTCGTCGCGTCGTCAACGAGCTGTTGCACCACCTCGGCTACACGCTGCAGGCGAATCGCAAGAGCACCGAAGGAACCCAGCACCCGGACCGCGACGCCAAATTCAGCTACCTGAACGAGCAGGTGCGAGGCGCTCACGAGCAGGGCCATCCGGTCATTTCAGTAGACACCACGAAGAAGGAGCTGACCGAATGGGGCGTGCCGTCTACGGCGGTACGTGCCAACTGGTGATCGAGAGACGCGAGTGTTCATGCGCGATTCCTGCGCCGTGTGGATCGTGGGCGGCGTGCTGGCACGTGTTGTTCGAGTATCGGCATCTGCCGCTTCATGAAGCTGTCGAACAACGGCACGGTGAACGCGGTCTCCCCGTGGCGCTGGCTCCAGACCATGCCCTTGTTCACCAGTTGCTGCCGGACCGTCGCCACCGAGGCTGCGGCCACGCCCAGAGTGGTGGCGATGTGCCCTGTCTTGTACGGCCCCGGTCCGAGTTCGGCCATGGCGCGCAGGTACTTCTGCTGCAGCACGGTCAAGCGATCGAAGCGCACGCGGAAGAAGTTGGCGTCAAGGTGGGCGATGACGTCCGGCGTGGCGTCCGCAACGATCTCCCGCGCGATCGGGCTCGACGGTGCGCGATTCCACACCTGGAATCCCCACTCCTGGATGAAATAGGGGTAGTTCTGGGTGGCCTGCAGGATTGCATCGACGGCGCCGTCATCGAACGAGACTCCTTCGTTCCGTGCTGGTATCGCGATGGCTGCGCGGGCCGCATCGGGATCCAGCGGGCCGACTTCCGGATAGCCGAACAGCCGCTCGGCGTACGACTTGGCCTTGCCCGCAAGTGCGGCCACCTGCGGAAGTCCGGCGCCGATGAACAGCAGCGGCAGGTTGCGTTGGGCGATCTCGTGACACGCCACGACTACGGCGGCGAGCTCGACCGACGAGAGGTATTGAATCTCGTCAAGGAACAGGCCTACGGCCGAGCGCCGCTCGGCGGCGGCTTCCGCCACGGCCATCAGCAGGTGCGGCAGATCTTGTTCGAGGTTGCCGCTATCCCCTGCACCAGGTGCGGGCTCGACGCTGAACTCGATGTCTCCGATCTTGACCTTGAACGCGTTCGCGAAGCCGCGCAGTACGTTCACCGCCCGCCGCAGGTGCCGCCCACCCGCCTTGCGCAGGTCGAGGGCGTAGAGGATGCGCCGCAGCTCCGGCGCCAGCAGGTCAGGCAGCGCACCCCCTTCGGGCGCCTCGATCTTGACCGTCTCGAAGCCCTTGTCGTCCGCGAACGCGCGCAGTCGATTGATCAGCACGGTCTTGCCGACCCCGCGCAAACCCAGCAGCACGAGCCCCTTGGTGGGTCGTCGGGCGAGCACGCGATCCATGTCGACGGTCACATCCTCGATCAGCCGGTCGCGACCGGCCAGCTCGGGCGGCTGCAAGCCGGCACCGGGAGCGTACGGGTTGTTGCGACGATCCATCGAATCAGCTCAGCGGGTCAGGAAGGAAGTTGCTCAATTTAATGCGTTTAATGACTACATCATTAAACGCATTAAATCAAGCATCGACGCCGGTCGGGACCTCGCGGATCTCCCACAGCCACTGCTTGAACAAGCCGGGGTCGCCGTAGGTGCCGTCGTCGATGTGGTTGGCCAGGGCCAGGCGAGGCGGGCCGTCCTCGAACGGGGTCCACACCGGGCACATGTCGGCGGCGCCGGCGCCGGGACGGTCGCTGGTGGTGACGTAGGCGTCGTCGTTGACCAGCTCCCAGTTAAACGGGTCCGCACCGCGGTAGTGGCCGTAGCGGCGCATCCCCGGCCGCTCGGGCGTGCTGTAGCGCAGCACGAACATGTGCCACTCGTCCCCGACCCGGAACACGCGCGGCGACTCGCAGCCGCGCTCGGACCGCAGTACCGGCTCGGGATGGATCGCGTACGGCCCCGCCGGGCGGTCGACCGGCGTGCGCGCCAGCCCGATCACCCGGTTGGCGTAGGTGTCGCCGGGTCCTATGCCTGGGCCATCGTCAAGGCCGATGCCCTTGAAGAACAGCAGGATCTCGTCCCCGGTGACCACCGGCCGCGGGTCGTCGTGCCGGATCGAGCGCCACGGTGCGCCATAGTCGGTCACCGCGCCCTGCTTCACGAATGGGCCGGCCGGCGCGCCGTTTGCATCCGCCGGCGCGACGGCCAGCATGATCTGCCCCGGCAGGTCGGCGCGGTTCATGCTGTGCTCGAACGGCCCGGCCGGATCGGCCGGCCCGCGGCCGGCATAGAACAGCAGCACTTGATCGCCCGCCACCGTCACGCCCGGGCTGCCGGCCCCCACGCAGTCCGCGTCCGAGGTGGCCGGATCGCCGGTCCAGGCCCCGCGTCCCACCACCACGCCATGGTCGTCGAACCGCTCGAAGTCGTCGGTCGAGTAGTAGCGCTGCACCGCCGCCCAGGAGCTCAGCCGGTCCTGGAACCCTCCCGGTTCGCTCGGGTCGAACGAGTCGGCGAAGATGTGCACGCGGCCGGCGCGATCGCGGTACGGCGACACCATGCGGGTGCTGAGCGGCGCCGTGCTCCACACCGGCCCGTCGCGCGCCGCAACAAACGTGAATGTCCTGCTCATCGGTCCCAGCGTTCCGAAGAACGAAGGACATCGTACCGGCACGACGCCCAGCGGCCCATGGCCCGCCGGCCTCCTCGCACTGCACCGCGGTATCCTTCCACATGCTCACTTCTGCCCCAATCGTGACACGTCGAGTGCACGTAAGTACCACTATCTAAGTAATTTGCAAGCATTGGTCGGATTACCCTCGCTCGAGGTCGCACCGGCGCAGGAGCGGGATAGCCGACGACCAGCACTCCTAGCCCTCAGGATGATGGCCTTGATGCCCCTTCATTCGCCACCTCCAGACTCGTTGTGCTATGCTCCATTCAGATTCCCGTCGACGATGATACACTAGTATGCTCAAGGTTCCGTCATGTCGAAACAGACAATAGCTCCCGTGGTCGCGATCTTGAACATGAAGGGTGGTGTCGGAAAAACGACCATCAGCGCTCACGTGATGCGCGTTCTCTATCACCGCCACAGGATCAAGACCCTACTTGTTGACCTGGATCCGCAGTTTAACCTAAGTCAAGCCCTAGTTTCTCGTGCGAATTACGACGAACACAAGCACGCCAATTCCACAATATTCTCGGTCATGGAACCTCCGGAATTGATGGGGTTGCACGACATACGGACAAGCGACAGCCCGCCACCCAAAGCGAAGGACATCATTCTTCAGCTAAGACTATTCAGGACACCACCTATCATCACGCTTGACTTAGTGCCGGGTGATTTCCGCCTTGTCAAGTACAGCATGATTAATAACCACCTGAAAATTAACTCGGTACAGAAACGTTTTCTGCGGTTTATTGGTGAGTCACAGGATAGATTACGGCCTGGTCTGCGTCGACTGCAATCCAAGTAGCTCATTCATCACAAGTTGTGCTCTCCACGCCTGCACTCACATCTTAGTTCCTATTCGACCAGACAGGTATTCAGTCCTCGGACTCGAGATCCTGTGCGATTTCATCAATCAGATTCCGACAATCGCTCCACAGCCAGAGATACTGGCACTCCTCAATGGAATCCCCCGCCGGAACTATGATTCCGCAGTTGAGGATGAGCTTCGTGCTCACACGACGTTCGGCCCCAGGGTGCTAACAAATCCGCTGTACCAGTCCAAACTGCTGGAAGCCACAACTGGTTACACTGGGTTCGCTACGGACAGACCTGTTCCTTGGCGGAATTTGCTGAACAAAGAAATCTCTGCCGTGGTGGACGAGCTTGCGTCCAGACTTGGACTCACAAAAGATGTACCGTATGCTGCGTAGGGTCCTACTCCTGTTGGCTGGCTCTGGTCTATCGCATAAGGAGATCTGTGAGCTCGTCGCAGAAATGCGGGATCTACCGCCTCGTGAATTGGCCGATGCCACTATGCAACTGCGGCACAACGCTTTGGATTCTCTTGAGGACGCAGGTTTGAAGATCGGCGAGAGTCGGAAGCCTCATGGAATGACAAGGCCACATCGTCCGGCCAGCGACGTCCGGAGACGCGTTGAGCTTCTGCTGAGAGAGGAAGCAGGGCTTACGGTGAATCGAGCGGCTTCGGAGTTGCTTACCTCGTTGAAACGGGAACGACCCGGTGTGTTCGATACGGTAAAGGAGCCCAATAAGGAGAGTCTGTATAATTGGCTGCGCCGGGTGGAACCGAACATTGGGCCAAGCGCGCTACTGCATCATGCAACACTAATTAGAAACAAATACGCGCACAACCCTGATAGGGATTGGCCGCTACTACCAAGGTGACGATGGCGGCGAATCACCAGGATATCGCGACGGGTCTGAGCAAGGCCGTTGCGTCGCACATCACGAGGGAGGGTTGCGACATACTAGCAAGCCACGAGCGTGCGACAACCCTGACTTGGGCGTGGCTTGGCTATCTCCGGGGTGCTCAAAGGAGCGGCACAGCGGATGAACTGCTCAACGGCTTTCACGCCGCTCTCCTTGAAACCGCGGGTTGTCTTGCGATAGGTCTTGTCCGACCCGCTGTGTTTTCCATGCGATCACAGGTCGACATTCTGTTCTCGTGGCTTTACTATAGGGACCACCGTATTGAATGGCAACACGTGGAATTGACGGGCGAGAAATTTCATCTTGTTTCGGAAGTGATCAAGTACCTCAGAACGTACGACAGGCGATTTTCGGAGCGGATTGGCCTCCTTCGCCGCGAACGAACGCACGGTGAAGAGGATCCTTATCGGTTGCTGTCTGCGCATGTACACAGTCAGAACAGCGCGACCTTGCCGCCGCTGGTTGGGATTGATAAACTAGTTCAGACAAAGGATCGTTGTCTTGAATGCGTGGAGCTGCAAGAGGAGTTAAACGAGTACTTGAGCGACGTTCTCGCCTCTTGTTTTGTGACGCAATGGACTGATCTTCCGGAATCCGTGAGGCAGTCGATTACGAGTCGGCTCGGAGCGAAGAAACTCAAGGAGTTGTGCATGTCGTAGGATGGTATTCGTTGGGCGGCGCCGCCGATCCCGGAAACCTCAGGCTCCTCTGCCGCGACCACCCCCGACGCCGGGACGCGCCGCGCGGGACGGTGCCCTCCGCCAACAGGAGCGCCTCCCCTACCAGTCGCTCATCGAGGTCCGGTTGCACGAGAAGCCGGGACCTCGCGGATCTCCCACAGCGACTGTTTGAACAGGCCGGGGTCGCCGAAGGTGCCGTCGTCGATACGGTTGGCAAGCGCCAAACGAGGCGGGGCGTCCTCTAACGGGGTCCACCGGGCACATGTCGGCCGCGCCCACGCCGGGGCGGTCGCTGGTGGTGACGTAGGCGGCGTCGTTGACCAGCTCCCAGTGACACCGATCGGCACCGCAGTAGTGGCCGTAGCGGCGCATCCCAGGCCGCTCGGGCGTGCTGTATAGCGCAGCACGAACATGTGCCACTCGTCCCCGATCCGGTCCAAGCGCGGCGACTCGCAGCCGCACTTGGACCGCAGCACCGGCTCGGGATGGATCGCGTACGGCCCGGCCGGGCGGTCGATCGGCCGATCGGCGTGCGCGCCAGCCCGATCACCCGGTTGGCGTAGGTGTCGCGAAGGCCGATGCCCTGGAAGAACAGCAGGATCTCGTCGCCGGCGATCACTGGCCGCGGGTCGTCGTGCCGGATCGAGCGCCACGGCACGCCGTAGTCGGTCACCGCGCTCTGCTTCACCGAACGGACCGGCCGGGGCGCCGTCGGCATCGCCCGGCGCGGTGGCCAGCATGATCTGCCCCGGCAGGTCGGCGCGGTTCATGGAGTGCTGGAACGGCCCGGCGGGATCGGCCGGCCCACGGCCGGAGTAGAACAGCAGCACCCGGTCGCCGGCCACCGTCACCCCGGGCTGCCGGCGCCCACGCAGTCCGCGTCCGAGGTGGCCGGATCGGCGGTCGAGTAGTAGCGCTGCACCGCCGCCCAGGAGCTCAGCCGGTCCTGGAACCGGCCTGGCTGACTCGGGTCGAACGAGTCGGCGAAGATGTGCACGCGGCCGGTACGGTCGCGGTACGGCGACACAATGCGGGTGCAGAGCGGCACCGTGCTCCACACGGGCCGATCGCGCGCCGAAACAAAGGTGAGTGTCGTACCCACCAGCTAGCGGCGCTCCGAAGAACGAACGACATCGTATCGGCACGATGGCCGGCGGGCCATGGCAAGCCGGCCTCGCCGCATCGCATCGAGGCATCCTCCCACGTTGCTCATTCCCGCCATGGCCGACGAGGCCGCGACGTGCGCGCAGTAGATCCCGGCGCGGTCCTCGTCGATGGGAAATCTGTCGTGTTCCTCATGCGGAGCGGGAGGCTGACATCTGCCTCGACTCTGCCCAAGATGCTACGTACCCTGGAATGTGGCTGCCGCGCACGGCGTCCGATCGTCGCTCCGGGACTGGACGGCCGAGGAGACCGCCATCCGCGGTGACTATCGAGGCGATGCTGGCTCACGCGCTCCAGAACAAGTTCGGGAAGACCTGCGCGGGTTCGAGTGTTTGTATCGACGGCGACTGATGGATGACTGGGCGGCTTACCGTGACCGACATGCGTCGACCACCGATGAGTCGGCCACGGAGGAGCACACGCGCGAAGAAACAGGTTCGCTGGGTTATCGAGAACAACAGACTCCGCTCCAAAGGAGACAAGTCTTATGAGTGGCGACAAATACACAAACGAGCTGAGCGAGAAATACTTGGGATGTATGCGGGAGATCAAACATCGCACGAATGTCATCCAACGGTTCCTCCGGCAGGAATGGCATGCGGGCTATCTGGCGTCTACTGCCGAGTGCATTGCGCTCCAATTCCGAAAGACGTTGGAACTCATAGCGTTGGCTTCGTTGGTAGCCAATCGTGAGGAATACGCTAAGCAGCGCGCCAATTTCAGCACCGACTGGAATGCGAAAAAGATCCTAACTACCCTCGAGAATGTAAACCCGAGGTATTACCCCGTGCCCACCAAGCCGGTGCGTTTGACGGCTCAAGACTTTGCCGACTATGACCTGCAGCCCATATCGGAATATCTGACCCGAGACAACTACATTCTGCTGTTCGACAAGTGCAGTTACCTGCTCCACGCGGCCAATCCATACTCCGAGAGCCAACCTCCATACATGGAGTTCATGAGTGAAGCTCCGGAGTGGCTGCGGAAGACGAGTGCGCTTCTGAATCATCACCACATTTTCCCGCTAGACACCGACATGATGTTCGTAGTGCAAATGGGCAGAGCCGGTCAAGACGTGTCGTTGACGTCGTTCGTCGAGGCCGGATCTAAGGACGGTCTGCTAACCGAGGACGGACGGACCGCACTACTAGTGGCCCGTACCATCTGATTTTGTACTATAATCGGAGGTATGGGGAAAGGGATCGTGTTGAGCGAGGCCGAGCTTCGCGAGCTCACTGACCGGGTCAGAAGTCGCACCGGTCGAGCTGAAGATGCGCGCCGTGCGCGCGTCATTCTGCTGCTCGCAGAAGGACTCACCTGGGATGAGGTGTGCGAACGAGCCGAGTGCAGCCGCGGCTTCGTGGCGCTGTGGGCTCGCCGCTTTCGTGGCGAGCGATTGGCCGGACTGTACAGCCGGCACCGCGGTCAGAAGCCGTTTCGGTGCACGCCGCAGATGGAGGCAAAGATCCTCAACGCGACCCGCAAGCCGCCGACCGATGGCAGCACGCACTGGAGCACTCGCCGCCTGGCGGCCAAGCTGGGGGTGTCGCACATGATGGTGGCGCGGGTGTGGAACAAGCATCGGCTGCAGCCGCACCGGTTGGAGCGCTACATGAGCTCCAACGATCCGAACTTCGAGCAGAAGGCTGCCGACATCATCGGGCTGTACCTGAACCCGCCTGCGCACGCGGCGGTGTTCTGCGTGGACGAGAAGACGGCGATTCAAGCCCTCGATCGCAACGATCCGGTGCTGCCGCTGTCGCCGGGACGAGCCGAACGGCACGGGTTCGAGTACTACCGGCACGGCACGCTGGCGCTGTTCGCGGCGTTCAATACGAAGACCGGCGAAGTGATAGGCAAGACCGCGGCGCGGCACACCTCGGAGCAGTTCGTAGCGTTTCTCACCGACATCGTGGCGCATCAGCCGACTGGGCAGGAGATTCACGTGATCGCCGACAACCTGTCGGCGCACAAGACCAAGCGAGTGGAGGCGTTTCTGAGCGAACATCCGGCGGTCCAGCTGCATTTCACGCCGACCTACTCATCGTGGCTGAACCAGGTTGAGCTGTGGTTTGCGAAGATCTCGCGAGACGTGATCGCGCGCGGAGTGTTCAGCTCGGTGGCAGATCTGAAGAGCAAGCTGATGCGATACATACGGCAATACAACAAGAATCCCCGCGTCGTGAAGTGGCATTACGTCGATCCATCAAGACACATCGGTGCATGAATGCACGTTACAGTCCACTAGCGAAGCGCCGAGAGATCCTGAGCCAGTCGGAGCGTAAGGGCTATAACGACGACGGCATCGATGCGGACGCTGGAGACTCTTGACGCGGCGGGCACGCTCGGCGACAGCCCGCTACAAGCTGAAGTTGGTCATCGACGCCCATTGCCAACCGCGGCTGGAGCAGGCCGAGGTACGGGCCGCTGGTTGGGCGGCGTGATCGTCGATCGACTAAACTAGAGTCGCACGTGTCCTACGAGTGGTTGCCTTCGCTCGCGCCGTTCGTTCGCGTACCGTCGTGGCGGTTCCCACGCTAGTTCGAGCCTCCGCAGGCCTCCTACCGAGGTCCCGAGCCGGAACGTCGTTACCCGGGCTGCTCGTCCAGAGCCGACCAACTCCATCTACGATCATCACCTCGGCCAGCGCACGTACGATCTCGTCCGGCACGATAGCATCGCGCAGGGGCTGAAAGGGATCCGGCATCGTTGCCATGAAGTCCATGTGCTGCACAACCAGCGTATTCGGCTCGCCGAACACGGCAGCGCGAAGGGATAGGTCGGTCAGGTCGTCCGGCGTCTGCCCATTGAACGTGACGTCAAGTAAGGGGTCCCGGTTTCCCTCGACCACCTCCAACTGGAGATGCATCAACCTGGAACGCGTCGTCGTCGTAGTGGTCCGGACGTTGGTCATTCGAACATGGCGACAGCGCCCGGACCACGTGAGCCGGTACTCCTCCTGTACTCCGAAGTTGTCCGGAGCGAGCGTTTCGAGAGCGTGCGCGACATCGTCGCTCTGAACGCGAGCTGTCACGGCGATCTGGTTTCCCTCGTGCGTGACTTGGTTTGCCCGGAACAGGACGCGACCCAGCTTGACCCAAGGGGCGAGATCCTCGGCCGCGATGCCACGAAGTCGTTCACTCACCTGTCGCCGCAGGTCCGCTGGCGCCCCAAACGAGGGAACTACGTGGAACGTGCGTACCTCGTCTAGGAACGCCTGCTGTGGTCCCTCGCGCTCCTGCGTGTCCAGTGCCCAGACCGCCACCCGAAGCCCCTGCTGCTCGGCGTGCCTGAATTCAGTGTGCGTGGCGGAGAAACGCGTGCTTAGGGGCCTGCCGTAGCGTCGGCCAAGAATGCCAACGTAGATCTGGCTCGTCTCGACCTCACCCAAGTAGGCGTCCTGCGGATCCGCGTCGCGTCCGCCGAACTCCTCGAACATCACGGGTCGGGCGCCCAGCGAGCAGACGCCGTCAGCCGCTGCCGCTCGCTCGTCGCGAAGCTCATCCATCGCGCTTGAGATGAACACGCGCTGGTCGCGAGCCCATTCGCGAATGGAATCCTCGCGAGGAATTTCCGCCGCTGCGGCACGGTCAATCAAGAGTGTTTCGGGTTCCTCAACTTGCCCACGCATGAGCGTATTATAGGATGGCCGGAGAGGAGGAGTGGATGAGGACCATCGTCGCTCGCTGCCGCCGTTGCGGGCACGAGTTTCGGACGGAGATCTTGGACCCCGAAGAAGCGCGAGATCCCCGTAGACCGTCTGCACCGTTGAGATGCACGAAGTGCGGGAGTACGGACTTGGACCTGTGACTTCGCCCGCAACGTGGGTGCGGCAAAGGGCCTCAACGAAGCGCGCCCTGACGAAACTCTACCGAAGCCCGCCGCCGTGGCTCGTTGATGCACACACGACTGTCGACGCCGCTGTGGCCACCATGGTCGACCAATCAGCGGCGTGCCGAGCGACGCGGTAGATCCCAACGTGGTGGCCTCCGGCACGCTGCCGGTGCTGGCCACGCCGTTCACGGCTGACGGCGGTGCGGTGGACCGGGCGTCGCTGTGCCGGCTGGTCGACTACGCGGTGGACGCCGGCGCCGACGGACTGGTCTATCCCGGCGTGGCAAGCGAGTTCAGCCTGCTGACCGTCGAAGAACGGACCGCCGCCCTGGAAGCGGTTGCCGCCACCGCGCGCGGTCGGCTGCCGGTGATCGTGGGCGCCAGCGCCGATGATCCGCGGGCGGCTGCGGCCCTCGCGGCCCACGGCCAGCGCCTGGGCGCGACCGCGGCCATGGTCATGGCGCCACCGGCCCTCGGGCGCGACCGTGATCGCCTGATCGCGTTCTTCGCACGGGTGGCAGCGGAAGGCGGCTTGCCGATCATTCTGCAGAACGCACCACCGCCGGTCGGCGCGGGGCTGGCCGTCTCCGAGGTCACCGCCGTGGCCACGGCGGTCGCGGCGATCCGCAGCGTGAAGGAGGAAACGCTGCCATCGGGGCAGCGCATCACGCAGCTCCTGGCGCAGGCTCCGGCTACGGTCCAGAGCGTGATCGGCGGCGCCGGCGGCCGCTATCTGGTCGACGAGCTGCTGCGCGGCGCGGGCGGGACGATGCCGGCCTGTGAGTTGACCGAAGTGCACGCGGCGATGGTCGCCGCCCACCGCCGCGGAGACGAGCCGCTCCTGCGGGCGCTGTTCGGGAGGGTGCTGCCGCTGCTGAACATGCAGGCGGTGTTTCGCATGAGCATGACCAAGGCGACGCTGCGCCGGCGCGGGTTGATCCGCTCGGAGTTCGTCCGTGCGCCGGTGCCGGCTCTCGATGCGCGCGACCGCTCCGAGCTGGCGGTGATGCTCGGCGAGGTGCGCGACCTGCTGATCGAGCCGCTCCCCGCTGCGGTACCGGAGACGGACGTGTGAGCGACAGGGTCGCGTGCGTCCAATCGTTCGTGCTCACGCTGCCGCGAGACGAGCCCTATCTCGGCCCGCTCCGCCCGGGGGAAACGGTCAACTCCAAGGGCTACTTCGTGCGCCGCGGCAATCGCACGGTCTACCCGACGGTCGACCGCTCGGTGCTGGTGCGCGTCACCTCGTCCGCAGGCGCCGAGGGGTGGGGCGAGACCTACGGTCTGGTGGCGCCCGGAGCCACGACGGCGATCATCGACGATCTGCTCGGCGACTTCGTCGTTGGGCGCGACCCGTTCGACGCGGCCGCCATCCACGATGATCTGTACGCCCTGATGCGCGTCCGGGGATACACCGGCGGCTTCTACCTCGACGCGCTGGCCGCCGTCGACATCGCGCTCTGGGATCTGGCCGGCCGGCTCAGCGGGCGCCCGCTCGCGGACCTGCTCGGCGGCCGGCGGCGGACCTCGATCCCCGCCTACGTCTCGGGCCTTCCGGCAGCCACCTTGGCCGAGCGCGCGGCCATCGCGAGCAGGTGGTGCGCCCGCGGGTTCGACGCCGTGAAGTTCGCCGGCGCCGTGGCCGACCGGGGACCGGTGGCCGAGCTCGCCGCGCTGCGCCGGGAGCTCGGGGCGTCGGTGCGAATCGGCGTCGACCTGCACTGGCGCTATCAGCCGGCAGAGGCGATCCGGGTGATCCGCGACCTGGAGCCGTACGATCCCTGGTTCGCGGAAGCGCCGGTGGCTCCGGAGGAGGTGGCGGCACAGGCGGCGGTGGCGCGCGCCGTACGGACGCCGATCGCCCTGGGCGAAGAGTGGCGTACGGCCTACGATGCCAAGCTGCGCTTCGAACGCGGCTGTCCGGCGATCGTCCAGCCGGAGATGGGGCATACCGGCCCGACCGAGTTCCTGCGCATCGCCGCCCTGGCCGAGGCCGGCCGGATCGCGGTCATGCCGCACGCCACCATCGGCGTGGGCATCTTTCTGGCCGCCAGCCTGCATGCCGCCGCGGCCATCGGAGCGGTAGCCAGCCACGAGTTCCAGCACTCCATTCTGCACCGCCACCGCGGGCTGCTGGACGGCACGCTTACGTGTGCCGGCGGCGCCTACTCGCTGCCGCCGGGGGCAGGGCTCGGTGTCCGTCCGAGCGCCGAAGCACGCCGGATGATCGGACTTTCGCCGTGATTCAGGCGCGGCGGATGCTCTCAAGACGTCAGCCGGGCTCCTCGTGCAGCCAGCAGGCGACGCGCCGTCCGTCGCGGATCTCCGCCAGCGCCGGCACGCGCTCCGGGCACGGCTCGAAGGCGCGCGGGCAGCGGGGATGGAACCGGCAGCCTGACGGCGCGTCGGCCAGATCCGGGACGTCGCCGGCGATCTCTTCCAGCCGTATCCCCCGCTCGGTGCTGAGGCTGGGCAGCGACTTGAGCAGCTCCACGGTGTAGGGATGCTGGGGGTCGTCGATCACCTGCGCGGTGCTGCCCAGCTCGGCGATCTTGCCGGCGTACATGACCATGATCCGTTCGGCGATCTGGGCGATGACGCCGATGTCGTGGGTGATGAAGATCAACCCCGCCCCCTTCTGCCGCACCAGGTTGGAGAGCAGCGTCAGGATCTGCGCCTGGATGGTCACGTCCAGACTGGTGGTGGGCTCGTCGGCGATCAGCAGCTTGGGGCCGCAGGCCAGCGCGATGGCGATCATGCAGCGCTGCTGCATGCCGCCGCTCAACTGGTGCGGGTAGTCCCGGCAGCGCCGCTCGGCAGCCGGGATGCCGACGTCGCGCAGATGGGCGATGGCGCGCTCGCGCGCCTCGTTCTTTCCCATCCGCAGGTGCGTGACCAGCACCTCCGAGATCTGCTCGCCCACCGTCAGCACCGGGTTGAGGGCGGCCGACGGCTCCTGGAAAACCATGCTGATTTCCCGGCCGCGCACGGCGGTCATCGCGCGCTCGTCGAGCGCCAGCAGGTCCACCCCGTTCAGCAGCACCCGCCCGGACGCGATTCGTCCCGGCGGGCGGATCAGCCGCAGGATCGAACGCACGGTGACCGACTTGCCGGACCCGGACTCGCCGACGATGCCCAGCGTCTCGCCCCGGTCGACGGAGAAGCTCGATCCACTGACCGCCTGCACCACGCCGCGGTCCAGCTCGAACCGGGTGTGCAGGTCCTCCACCACCAGCAGCATGCCGTGGCGCTCGCGGGCGGCGCCCTCGACGTTCACGAGCGTGACACGCGGCGCAAATAGCGCGAAACGAACTGCAGCGCCAGGATCAGCCCCATCAGGAACAGGCCTGGGAACACGCCGTACCAGACCATACGCTTCAGGTAGCTGCGCCCGGTGTTGAGCATCGCACCCCAGGAGGGGTCCGGCGGCGGAATCCCCAGCCCCAGGAAGCTCAGGCTGGATTCGGTGATGATCGCGCGGGTGGCGATCAGCAGCGCCTGGATGAACACCTCCGTGGTGCAGTTGGGCAGCACCGTCCGGAACATGATGTACAGGTTGGACGCTCCGGCGGAGCGCGCCGCGTCCACGTACGGCAGCACCCGCACCTGCAACGCCACCGCGCGCGTGACGCGGAAGATCGCCGGCGTGTTCACCAGGCCGATCACCAGCGACAGGGCGATGGGGTTGCGGCCGGTCACCGCGATCAGCGCCATGGCGATGATGATGCCGGGAAAGGAGACCAGGATGTCGTTGGTTCGGGCCAGCAGCTCGTCCAGCCGGCCGCCGACGTAGCCGGAGAACAGCCCTCCAGTCACCCCCACGACCATGCTGAACAGCACGGCGATCACCGCGGTGCGGATCGAGGTGCGCGCCCCGTGGATGCAGCGGCTGAACAGGTCGCGGCCCAGTTCGTCGGTCCCGAACCAATGCTCGGCGGACGGAAACGCCAGCCGGTTGGCGATGTCCTGCTCGATCGGATCGTGGGTAGCCAGGGCGCCCGGAATCAGCGTCATGAGCAGATAGGCGACCAGGACCAGGACGCCCAGCCACTCGACTACCTTCATCCGCTTGGCCACCTCGCCCAGGACGCCGATCACGCGCCGGCCGGCCGCCATCACCGCCGATCCCGGCGCCGAGGTGCCCCCGGCGCGCTCCGGGCTGCCCCCGCTGCCCATCAGTCCAGCCTGATCCGCGGGTCCAGCCAGCCGTACAGCAGATCGGCCAGTAGGTTGGCCAGCATCACCGCGCAGATCAGCACCATGAAGTCGGCCTGCACCACCGCGTAGTCGCGCGCGGTGATGGCGTCCACCAGCAGCCGCCCGATCCCCGGAATGCCGAACACGCTCTCGGTCACGACCGCCCCGCCCACCGTGGTGCCCAACTGCAGGGCGGCGACCGTCACGACCGGGATCAGCGCGTTCTTGAGGATGTGCCGGTACACCACCCGCCGCCGCGGCAACCCCTTGGCGATGGCCGCCAGGATGAACTCCTTCTTGGCGATCTCACTGATCGAGGCGCTGATGAAGTTGGTGTACACCACCGCCCCGGAGATGCCGCCGGCCAGCGACGGCATGATCAGGAAGCGGATCGATTGGATCGGGTCCTCGGTGATGCTGCGGAACCCGCTGGTCGGCAGGATGCCCAGAAACACGCTGAAGAACAGGATCAGCAGTATGCCCAGCCAGAACGGCGGTATGGCGAAGCCGATGCCCGTGTAGACCGGCAGCACCCGCCGGGCCAGAAAGCCGTCGGGTTGGAGTCCCATCCTGATCCCGAGCGGCAGCGAAATCAGCACCGACACCAGGAACGCCCCGGCGGTTACGTGCAGCGTGACGCCGATCTTCTTGGTGATCAGCTCGGCCACCGTCCACGCCGGCTTGCTGAGCGAGTCGCCCAGATCACCGCGCAGCAGCTTGCCCAGCCAGATCAGGTACTGCTCGTACAGCGGCTTGTCGAACCCGTAGGCGGCGCGCACCTCCGCGAGCAACTCCTGCGTCGGCGGCGGCGACATGGGCACCAGCAACACCGCCGGATCGCCCGGGATAAGGTGGATGATCAGGAAGATGAGGATGGAGCCGATGAACAGCGCCGGTATCACGCCGAGCAGGCGGCGGACGACGTACGATCTCACGTGGTCGCGGGGTTACCGGGGCACCGGCTCATGAGATGACAGAAAGCCGGTGCCGCTCCGGGGCGGCACCGGCTCGCATGTCTCCTGGTGAGAGCTATTCGAAGTGGACGTGCTTGAACACCGGCTTGTCGTGCTGGGTCCAGGTGAGCCCCTTGAGAGCCGACGTGCTCACGCTGATGTAGGGCTGTGAGCTCAGGAACAGCACCCAGGCGCCGTCGTTGATCGCCAGCAGCGCGTTCGACCACGCCTCCACCGACTCCGCGTCGGTCATCGCGGCCATGCCCTTGTTGAAGTTGTCGACGTAGCGCTGGTACTCGGGGATGACCGTCTCCTCCGGGTCGTTGAAGAAGCCGTGGTTGGCCGGATGGAACACGAAGCTGTCGGTCAGGTCGGCCGGATGACCGTTGCTGCCGGCCATGACCGAGGCCATCATCTGGAAGGTCTGGCTGGTGCGCATCTGGATGTAGATGTTGCGCTCCTGCGGGTCCAGCTCCAGCGTGATGCCGACGTCCTTGAGGTTGGCCTGCACCACCTGGGCGATGAGTTGCGCGGCGGTGTCGTTCGACGGATAGGTGAACTTCACGCTCACCTCGGGATTGCCGGCCGCGGCGAGCAGCTCGCGCGCCTTGTCCGGGTCACCCTGCGCCGGGATGGCGTCCAGCTCCGGCGTGTAGGCGAAGCTCGACGGAACCGCCGGTGAGGAGGTAGGCATGCCCAGCCCCTCGAAGATCGCGCCGGAGATCGATTCGCGGTTGATCGCCCAACTGACCGCCTGGCGCACGCGCTGGTCTTCCAGCCCGGGCGCGTTGGGGTTGACCATCAGGATCGAGGCCAGACCGACGGTCTCCGGAACCCAGACGGTATAGTCGGAGTCGTCCAGGAAGCGCACCGCGTCCGCGTACGGCGGCCGGTACGCGAGGTCGATCTCGCCCGCTTCCAGCGCGGCCACCATGGAGACGCCGTCACCGAAGAAGGTGATCTCCACCCGCTCGATCATCACGGAATCCGCGTCCCAGTGATCGGTGAACTTTTCCCAGTGCATGTGCGAGCCGGGTTCGTACTCCACCAGCATGAAGGGACCTGAGCCGATCACCTTGTCCTCCTGGTTGAACTCGGCCACCGCTCCGTCGTCGCGCAGGTACATGTCGGCGTCGGTGAGCATGAACAGCGACAGCTTGGTCTCCATGTTGGCGAACGGCTTGCCGAGCGTGATCTCCGCGGTCAGGTCGTCGATGACGTTGACGGTCGCGTCGACACCGCCGAATACCGGCATGTCGGAGCGGCCCCAGCCCTTGCGCCGCTCTTCGATGTCCCACTTGAGCATGCGGGCATCGGCCGGCGTGCCGTCGTGGCTGACCATCCCGTCGCGCAGCTTGACCGTGACGGTGGTGAAGTCGGACGAGATCTCCCACGACTCGGCCGCCTCGCCCTCGAACCCGCCGTTGAGCGGATTGAACAGGAGCTGGTCGTACAGGTTCTCGATGAACAGGTAGTTGGGCGTCGCGTTGCGGTACGGTTCCAGGCTGCGGATGTCGCCTACCTGGCCGATCCTGAGGGTCGTGCCGTCGGCGGAAGCGGCGAGCGCACCGATCAGCAACAGGGCCGACGCGATGGCGCCGAGCCGTGCATGGCGCCGGCGCGAAGCCGGCGCTTGAATCGTCTTCATGGGTTCCTCCCCCGTGATGTCGTTCGGCCTTGCGGGCCGTGCGGTTGCGCGGACGGCCGCTCCGCTACCTCGTGGTGCAGGAAACAGGCGACCGACCGGCCTTCCGCTACTTCGTGCAGCGCCGGCGAGCGGCGCTCACACAGTTCCATCTTACTCGCACAGCGGGTGTGGAATCGACAGCCGCGCGGCGGAGTGATGTTGCTGGGGATCTCGCCCGGCAGCACCGAGAATCCCTTGCGGTCGTAGGGGTCGGGCACCGCCGCCAGCAGCGCCTGCGTGTACGGGTGGAGCGGCTCCGCGAACAGCGCGTCGGCCGGAGCGGTCTCCACCAGCTTGCCAAGGTACATCACCGCGATCCGGTCGGAGACCAGCCGCACCACGCTCAGGTCGTGCGAGATGAACAGAAAGGTGAGCGCGAACTGCCGCTGCAGGTCGTTGAGCAGGTTGAGGATCTTGGCCTGGATGGAGACGTCGAGGGCGGACACCGCCTCGTCGCACACCACGATCCTGGGGTTGAGCGCGATCGCGCGGCAGATGGCGATGCGCTGCCGCTGCCCGCCGGAGAAGTCGGCGGGCATGCGGCCGGCGTCCCTGGCCGGCAGGCCGACGGTGTCGAGCAGCTCGTGCACGCGCCGTTCGATCCGCCGGCGGCTGCCGAAGCGGTTGATGCGCAGCGGCTCGCCGATGATGCTGCCGATCGACAGCCGCGGATTGAGAGACGTGTGCGGGTCCTGGAACACGACCTGCACGTTCGGCATGTAGCGGCGCAGCGCCCGGCCGCGCAGGTGCGTGACGTCCTGCCCCGCGAAGGTGATGGTGCCGCCGGTGGGCTCCAGCAGCCGGGCGATCATCCGCCCGATGGTGGTCTTGCCGCTGCCTGACTCGCCGACCAGTCCCAGCGACTGCCCGTCGCGGAGGTCCAGGTCGACGCCGTCCACGGCCCGCACGAACTGGCGCCGCCCGCTCGGGAAGTACTGGTGCGCGCCGCGCAGGGCGAGGATGCTCCGCTCGGGGGATGCGTCCGGGTGCCGGCTACCGCCGCGTGACTGCATGGGTCCCCTCGTCTGTGCCGGACGGCCTACTCGAAGGCCGAATCGCCTTCCAGGCGCGCCACCAGATCGGAGGTATTCACCACGTCGCGAATGTCGTTGATCGGCGTGCGGCCGGCGCGGATCGAGGCGGCCACGTGACGGTGCATCTCGAGGGTGCCGTCGTAGGCGCGAGGATCGTCCGCCGGTACGCCCGCCAGGTCGGCGCCGTGCTCGGTGCGCGGCTCGCGGCCCTGCTCCAGTACCTCGAGCTGGTCGGGAATCGTGAAGGAGCAGCCCACGCCGATGCCATGCAGCTCGCCCTTGAGCGTGCGTCCGCCCGACGATCGGTTGGCCAGCACAACCCCGACGGTGCCGTTTTCGAAGCGCATCAGCGAGGTGTAATCGTTGGTCCAGTCCGTGCCGCGCGCGTCCTGGAAGGCCGTGACCTCGGCCACCTCGCTGCCGGCCAGGTAGCGGACCAGGTCGACCGCGTGACAGACGTCCTGCCACATGGTCGTGCGCGGCGGCTTGGACCGGCCGAGCAGGCACTTGTGGAACTCGCCGACCGCCAGCGTCGGCCCTCCCCGCTCCCGCACCAGGCGCATCGCCTCCACGGTGACCGCGGCGAAGCGGCGCTGGTAGCCGACCGCGCACATCACGCCGTTCTGCTCCGCCGCCGCCAGCAACGCCCGCGATTCTTCAGGATTCGCGCCGGCCGGCTTCTCGATGAACACGTGCTTGCCGGCGTTCATGCAGTCGATCGCGATCGACGCCATCAGCTCCTCGCCCATGATCACGTAGATCAGGTCCGGGTCGACCTCGTCGAGCATCCGCCCGTAGTCGGCGAACGTCCGTGGGATTGCGTACTGCTCGACCACCTGCGCCATGAGCGCCGTGTCGAGCTCGCACACCGCCTCGACGCGGACGTCCGCAAGAGTGGTCACGGTCGGATAATGGGCCGATCGCGCCCTGCCGCCGGCGCCGATGAATGCTGTTCTAAGCATGAGGACTCCTCCGGCGGGACCGGATGCTACCGTGCCCACCGTGTCCAGCGTGCCAGATACGGCGTCGGATCGCCACATGGGGTCGGAATCCTTCTATGCGGACCCGTACCGGACCTACGCCCGCCTGCGCGCCGAGCATCCGATCTACTGGTGCGCGTCGTGGCGGAGCTGGATCGTCACCCGGCACGCAGACGTGATGGCGATGCTGCACGCGCCGGCCGTGTACTCCAGCGCCGGGCGCCAGACGCCGCTGCTGGAGCGACTGCCGGCCGCGGAGCAGGCGCGGCTGCGCCCATTGCGCCGCATCTTCGAGGCGGGCGGACTGCTAAACAGCGACCCGCCGGACCACACGCGGCTGCGCCGTCTGGTGCAGCGCGCCTTCACGCCGCGCATCGTCGCCGGCCTGCGGCCGAGCGTGGAGCGGATCGTCGCCGAGCTCCTGGATGGCGCAGACCGCTCAGGCCGGCTGGAAGTGGTCGGCGAGCTGGCCTACCCGCTGTCGATGCGGGTGATCGCGGAGCTGCTGGGCGTGCCGCCGTCGGCCGGCCTCGACGCCTACCGCCTGTTCCGGGACTACGCGGAGGCGCTGCGCGCCTACTTCGACGGCAACGGCCATCTGAGCACCGGCAACGCGCTGCGAGTGCAGTCGGCGACCCTCGCCGTCTACGACCGGTTCCGGGCGCTACTGGCCGAGCGGCGCGCCGCCGCCCGTGACGACCTGCTCACCGCGCTGGCGGGAGCCGACGAGTCGGGAGACTTCCTGAGCGAGGAGGAACTGCTCGCCACCTGCGCCATCCTGTTCCAGGCCGGGCACGAGACCACCGCCAACCTGATCCCCAACGGCCTGTTCACCCTGCTCCGCCATCCGGCGCAGATGGGGCTGCTGCGCGATGATCCGGCGCTCCTGCCGTCCGCAATCGAGGAGATCCTGCGCTACGTCGGCTCCGTGCCGGCGGTGCGCCGCGTGGTCACCGAAGACGTGGAGGTCCAGGGCGCTCGCCTGCAGCGCGGCCAGCTCGTCCACCTGATGCTGGCCGCGGCCAATCGCGACCCGGAGGTGTTCGCCGACCCGGAGCGGTTCGACATCCGCCGCCCCGCCGCCGAGTTCCGCCACGTCGCCTTCGGCCACGGCGTGCACTTCTGCATCGGCGCCGCCCTGGCGCGGCTGGAGACGGCCGTCGCCCTGCGCGCGCTCGTCACCCGCCGGCCCGCGCTTCGGCCGGCCGAGCAGCCGCGCTACCATCCGGGCATGCTCAGACCCGTGCTCCGTTCGCTGATGGTCGACCTGGAGCCGCGCCGCGCGGGAGGCACCGATGCCTGCTGACCCGATCGCCGGCGGCGGCGGCTACCCCGGCCACTGGAGCGGGCGCTTCGTCTGGTACGGCGACGAGCGCTACCCGTTCCACCGCTTCCTGATGGCCCGCCGCGGCTTCCGGCTGCCGGCGGCGCCGCGCCGCGCCCGCCTGGCGATCACCGCCGAGGACCGCTACGTCCTCTACGTCAACGGTACCTATCTGGGCCGGGGACCTGCGCGCAGCGACCCGCGCTGGAAGTCCTACGACACCTACGACGTGTCCGCAGTCCTGCAGCCCGGACGCAACGCGATCGCGGTGCTGGCCTACCACTACGGCTGCCAGAACAACTACTCACGGGACGCCCGCGCCGGGCTGTTCGTCCAGCTCGACGCCGAAGCCGGCGACGGCACGCGGACCACCATAGGCACCGACGGCCAGTGGCGGGTGCGGCCGGCGCAGGGCTGGCGGCGCGACGTGGGCCTGGTCAGCGTCACCGTCGGCGTGACCGAGGTGTACGACGCGCGCGCCGACCCTCCCGACTGGCACGCCACCGGCTTCGACGACGACGCCTGGGAGCCGGCGCAGGTGATCGCCGAGCAGATGGCGTCGTGGGCGTACCTGGAGCCGCGGCAGACGCCGATGCTGCAGGAGATCGACGAGCATCCCGCCCGCGTGGTCGAGCAGGGCGAGATCATCGAGCTGTCGCGCATGGCGGCCGACGTCCAGGTCCCCGAGCGGCTGGCTGTGGAGCCGCACCTGCCGCTGCAGCACGCCCGCATCGATGGCGCGGGCAACGCCCTGGCGCCGGGAGGCGAGCCGGCCGTCCTGCAGCGGTGCTCCTACCGTCCCGGCGACGACCCGCGGCAGGGGGTGCGCTCGCCGTATCTCATCTTCGACTTCGGCCGGCAGGTGTTCGGCTTTCCGCGGCTGCACCTGGACGGGCCGGCCGGCGCCGTGGTGGAGATGACCTACGGCCCGGTGCTGGTGGCCGGGCGCATCATGCCGATGGCCAACCAGCTCCGCTACGGCGACCGCTACCTGATGCGCGCCGGCGCCCAAGTCTGGCAGACCTTCGAGTACAAGCAGTTCCGCTACCTGCAGGTGGTGGTGCGCGGCACCGACGAGCCCGTCCGGCTGCACGCGGCCGGCGTGCGCGCATACCGCTACCCCGCCGAGCGCACCGGCAGCTTCGCCTGCTCCGACCCCGTGCTCAACGCGCTCTGGCAGGCGTCGATCGACACCGTCGACCTGCACATGGAGGACGGGCTGGTGTGCGACGCCGCGCGCGAGCGGCGCTTCTGGCCCGGCGCGGGCGCCCTGGGCCTGTACGCGGTGTGGGCGGCGTACGGCGACGTGGCGCTGACCGATTGGCACCTGCGGCTGACGGCGCGCGGGCAACTCGGCGACGGCCTGCTGCGCGCCTGGTATCCCGGCACGGAGGGCCGCTACCGCGGCGAGCAGACCGCCGACCCGCTCACCGCCACGGTGTTCGAGGACCCCAAGAACTACCCCACCGAGACCCTCTACTTCACGATCATCGCCGGCGACCACCAGCGCTACCTGGGCGGCTCGGACGCGAAGCGTCGCCTGGCCGCCGAGCTCTATCCCAGGCTGATACGCGCCGCCGGATGGTTCGAGCGACAGCGCGACGCCGACGGCGTGCTCTACCAGCTCCCCAAGGAGATCTTCATCGACTGGATGCCGCACGACATGCGCGGCGCCAGCTTCACGCTCAACGTGCTGTACGCGCGCTTCCTCGCCGTCCTGGGCGACCTCGCCGAGTCGCTGGAGGAGCCGGACGAGGCGGCTTCCTGGCGGGCGCAGGCCGGCCGCCTGCGGGAGCACCTGCGCGCCAGCCACTGGGACGACCGGCGCGGCCTGTTCGTGGACAGCGTCTTCGCAGGCGAGCGCTCGCGGACGGTCTCCGAGCTCTCCAACGGCATGGCGCTGGTCTTCGGCGTCGCCGACGAACGGCAGACCGCGCGCATCGTCGCGCACCTGGAGCAGCCCCCGGAGGACCTGTTGCGCACCACGCCGCTGATCCTGTTCTTCGTGCTGGAGGGGCTGGCGGCGGCCGGCCGCACCGACCTGGCGGTGCGCATCATGCGCGAGCGCTACGCGCCGATGATGGCCGCCACCGACGCGCCGACCATGTGGGAGAGCTGGAGCATGTTCGTGCGCGAGCGCGGCGCCATGGCGCGCCCGGAATCGCGCTTCACCACCGAGCCGCAGTTCGCGTCGCCCAACCCCTATTCCGGCGAGCTGACCGGCCTGGTCCACTCTTCGTCCGTCGCCCCGGCCTGGACGCTGTCGCGGCACGTCCTGGGCATCCTGCCGGCCGGCGCCGGCTTCGCCCGCTGCCGGATCGCGCCGCCGGCGGTGCCGGATTTGCGCTGGGCGCGCGGCGTGCTGCCGGCGGCGCGCGGGCCGATCGGGGTGCGCTGGCAGCGGCGGGACGCTGCCCTGACCCTGCAGGTCGACCTGCCCGACGGGCTCGACACCGAGGTGGTGCTGCCCCGCGACGCCGGCTCGGACCTGCGGCTGACCCGCGACGGGAGTTCCACCGCGATCCCCGCGGATGCCGCAACGGCGGAGGGCGTCGAGCTGTCGGCGACATCGGTCACCCTGCGGCTGACCGGAGGCGTACACCGGATCGAGCTCTCACCGGCGCCGTGAACCCATTCTGCTATACTCGCTAACCGTCATGAGCACCACCGCTACCGTCAGGAGTCCCGCCACCGGCAGCACCATCGAGGAGATCGTCGACACGCTCGGCCGCCACGGCTACTGCGTGGTGCCCGACGTGATCCCGGCCGACAAGGTCGGCCACGTGCGCGATGAGGTGTTCGCCGCGCAGCGCGCCAACCACGCGCAGGCCCTCGCGGAGCTGGAAAAGACGCGGGCGCGCGGCCACCGCGTCGGCGCCCCCGGCGTGGACAACCTGCGGCAGGTGATCAACGAGACCCAGTGCTTCGCCGAGTACCTGTCCGACCCGCGCATCCTGGGCGTCGCCACCAAGCTGTTTGGTGACTTCGTCCGCATCTCCTGCACCGACTGCGTGATTACCAACCCCGGCAGCGCATCAGGCTACTGGCACTCCGACTGGCCCTACAACGCCACCAACTCCACGCACGTCAAGGCGCCCTACCCCGACGCGCTGATGCACCTGTCCGGCATCTGGATGCTCACCGACTTCACCACCCAGAACGGCGGTACCTTCATCGTCCCCGGCAGCCACAAGCTCACCGACAACCCGGCCGGCGAGACCCTGCAGGGCTTCGACCGCGAAGGCCCACACCCCGACCAGCTCCAGGTCACCGGCACCGCCGGCAGCGTGCTGCTCTACGACAGCCGCGTCTGGCACGCGGTCGCGGCCAACGTGAGCGACGACACGCGCGTGGCGCTGATCATCCGCTACGCGCCGTGGTGGCTGAACCTGACGCCGTCGATCCGCGGCACCCCCGACCACGACCGCATGGTGCTGGCCACCGGCGGCAAGAACTACGACGCCGTGCCCATGCAGCGCAAGGTGTTCGAGCGGCTGCCGGCCGACGTGCAGCCGCTGTACCAGCACTTCGTCACCGAAGAGTAACGGCCCGGCCGCGATCGACGACCGCTACCGGCCGCGCTTCCACTTCCTGCCGCCCTCCGGGTGGATCCAGGACCCCAACGGCACGATCCATCACCGCGGGCGCTACCACCTCTTCTACCAGTACGACCCCAAGAACGTGGGCGCGTTCGGCTGCGATCCCGAATGGGGCCACGCGGTCAGCACCGACCTGCTGCACTGGCAGCACCTGCCGCCGGCGCTGACGCCGGGCACGACCGGGCCGGACCGCAACGGCTGCTGGAGCGGCTGCACGGTCATCGTCGATGGCGTGCCGACCATCCTCTACTCCGGGCTGGTGCGCAAATCGCTCGCGCTCGAGGATCGCGTAAGGTGTCTGAGCCAGTGCCTGGCCACCGGATCCGACGACCTCGTCCACTGGCGCAAGCATCCCGGCAACCCGATCCTGGCCGACCCGCCGGAGGAGTTCCGCGCCCGGCTCAACGCCTGGCACGATCCTCATGTCTGGCGTGAGCGAAGCGAACCTCACTCGAAGAGTGAAGGCGACACCTGGTACCTGCTGCTCGGCGGCGCCTACAAGGACGGATCGGCCGGCCTGACCTTCCTGTACCGCTCGGCCGACCTGATCTCCTGGGAGTACCTGCACCCGTTCTGCGAGGGCACGGTTCCCGGCGAACGCTGGCTCGTGCCCGACTTCTTCCTGTCCGGGAGCCGCCACGTGATGCTGTTCTCCGACGGCTGCACCGTCGCCCTGATCGGCGACTACCGCGACCACCGCTTCGTCGCGCGACGGCGGCAGCGCGTCGACCATGGACCGCAGTTCGACTCCGCGCGCACGCTGCACGACGCGGCAGGCCGCCGCCTGCTGTTCGGCTGGATCCGCGAGGACCGCCCCGTCGACGCCTCCCTACAGGCCGGCTGGGCCGGTATGATGTCGCTGCCCCGCGCCCTCTCGGTCGAGGACGACGAGCTCCGCATCGACGTGCCGCCGGAGGTCCGCGCCACCACCGCCCCGGACGCGGAGATCGCCGGCGTGGACTTGGCCCCCGGCGCCGGTTACCGCATCGACGGCGCGGACGGCGACTGCCTGGAGGTAGAGATAGAGATCGAGGTGCGGGACGCCGCGTGGGTCGGCCTCACCCTATGCCGTTCGCGGGACGGCGAGGAGCAGACGACCATCGCCTGGCACCGGGACGAGGCGGTGCTGCGATTGGACCGCACCCACTCCAGCCTGGACCCGGACGTCGGCCGCGGCGTGCACGACGCCCCGCTGGCCCTGGCACCGGGCGAGCCGCTCACGCTGACGGTCTTCCTCGACCGCTCCGTGGTCGAAGCGTTCGCCAACCGCCACGCCGCGCTGACCGCCCGCATCTACCCTACCCGCCCGGACAGCACCGCCGTCGAGCTGTTCGCGACCGGCGGCAGCGCCCACGTCCGCTGCTGCCGCGTCTGGCGCCGCGCCTCGATCTGGTGAATCTGCAGCGGGCCTAGAAGCCGGGGTGGCGCCAGAGGCACTCGCCGAACACGTACGGCGAGTGCCTCCGCGAGGTGCTGAGCCACCGCGAAAACCGCCGACGCGAATCATCTCAGCAAGAAACTTGCTCTTCTGCGGATTTTCCGCGATAATGATCGCATGAACGGCTATAGTGACTCCTCGGATGCGATGAGCGCACTCCTCTCGTTTAAGGCCCGGAATGTCCGTTCCTATCGGGAGGAGGTGCATCTGTCGCTGCTCGCAACCAGACTGTCCGATACGGACGTCGTACGCCATGTGGACGCCGCCGGAGCCTCAGCACCGGTGAGCGTCCTTCCCGTGGCGGGGATCTTCGGAGCGAACGCATCGGGGAAGTCGACAGTGCTGCGCGCCATGGCGGACATGCGCGCGATCGTTCTCGGCTCATTCCGTCACGGAGACCATCAAACGAGAATGCGTCGACACCCGTTCCTGCTCCAGGACGAGAGCGCGTGTCCGTCGCATTTTGAGGTCGACCTGATTCTCTCCGGCGTCCGCTGGCAGTATGGCTTTGAAATCGATGACCACCACGTTCTCGGCGAATACGCCTACTACTATCCAAAAGGTCGCCAAGCGGTGGTCTTTCGCCGCGAGCGTGATCGTCAGGAGCCGCATTTCGGTCAGTTGTTCCGTTCTTCAGGGTCTGAGCTTGCACGTCTGGTCCGAAGGAACGCCCTCCTGCTCTCGGTGGCCGGCGCCGCGGCAGACGCCAAACCCGAGGATCGTCCCAGGATCGTCGCCATGCTCGGGCCGCTGTTCGCCTGGTTCCGAACCAGTCTGCTGTTGATGGACTCCGGCAATGGTACGCAACGCATCGCCCGCACCGCCGACCTCACACGGTCTTCCGAGACACACGAACAGATCCTCGCCCTGATCCGAGCCGCCGACCTCGGCATCACCGATCTCGAGCGCTTCCACCGCGACTTCGATCCCGAGCTTGCCGAGCGTGTCCAGCGGGCGCTCCGGATCCTGAACGGTCTTGAAGAGAATGCCGCCGAGGGGCAAGGCGACCGATTGGTCGTCAGTGACCTCGTACGCCTGCACCACATGGGACTTGAGGGGTCCGCAGCCATCGATCCGGAGCATGAATCCGAAGGCACGCTGACGTGGGTCAGCTTGATCGGGCCCGTGCTGGACGCTCTAGGTCGCGGTGTGGCGGTCCTCGTGGATGACCTCGACGCCAGCCTGCACCCCCATTTGGTGCAGCGCTTCATTCATCTGTTCCAGGACCGCGACACCAACCCGCGGTGTGCTCAACTCGTTTTCAACGCCCACGACGTGACGATCCTCGGAGACAGCAGTCAGCGCACGCTCGGCCGAGATCAAGTCTGGCTGACCGAGAAGGCCGCAGACGGCACGACCACGCTGTACGCCTTGGCAGACTTCCGTCCCAAGGGCGATGAGGCTGTCGGCCGTCGGTATCTCCAAGGTCGTTATGGAGGACTCCCCGTGCTGAATCCGGCGGAGTTTCGACAGGCGATCGGTCCAATGGATTCATGACGCGACCTTCCGGTCGCCGGCCGCGGCGAGGCCATACTCCACGGAGGGAACGGCGCGTCATTCGGGCTCTCACCGAGGGCAAGGTCACGGAGCCCAGCTAATCGGAACTTCCAGAGGAAGATCGTTGGAACTCTTTTGGTGGTTGTGAGATAGCCTCATCAGCAGGAAGTCGCTACTGGGTACATCTCACAGCCGCACGCCGAGCAACCGGAATACGGTGCTCTGCAACTCGGTCGGTTGCGTGATGACCTCGAAGGGTTGTGCACCGGGAATCTTGGGAACCACTTGGTTCTTGGTGATGGTGGCCAGATCATCGAGCAGCGTGCGCAAGCTGTGCACGGGCTGGTCGTCCTCGGTGCGCTTGGTGGTCGCCTTCTGCTTGGCGGCCGGCGACGGCTGCGCCGGTGCGACGACTGAGGCGCGTTCGGCGGCTTCGGGCTCGTGGTCATCGAACAGCAACGGCGCCAGCCGTTGCCGCAGGTGCCATTCGACGTAGTAGGCCAGCATGCACAGAAACACATGCGCGCGCACCCGCTCGGCGCTGAAGTGGTAGATCGGGCGGACCTTCAGGCCGACGGTCTTGTAGCTGCGGAACGCGCGCTCGACCACGCTCAAGCCCTTGTAAGCCTGCACCGCCGCCTCGGCATCCAGTTCGTCGGCCGTCAGGCTGGTGCGCACGATGTACAGCCCGTCCAGCGCCGCCTCGGCCTCGATCGCCTCAGCGTTGCGCCGGTAGCTGAACGAGGTGTCGGTGATATCCAGATGAAAGTGCTTGGCCATCTTGTACTTGCCGATCACCTTGCCGACCCGCATGGCGATCTTGTCCTTGCCGCGCAGAGGACGCTTGGCGCGGGTGGTGGCCTTCACGATCGGTGCCAGCAGCCGTTCGGTGGCCTCCAGCAGCTCCTGGCGCTTGCGTGCGCGCTCGGCGGCCAGCAGCGGATTGCGGCACACCATCAGCCGTTCGCCCGGATAGGCATCGGCGCGGATCTCGATGAGGTCGGTCTGGTCGAACAAGGAAGTCTGCACCGCCCCCGCGTCGAGCAGCTCACGGATCGCCGGCGCACGCAGTGCGCTGATCCAGTCCAAGCCGGCCGGCTTGAGGTCCTCGCGGATGCGCGCCTCGGTGAGCATGCCACGGTCGCCGACCAGCACCACGCGCTCAAGCCCGAAGCGGCGCTGGAGCTTCTCGATCTGGACGCTGACGGTGCTCGGATCGGCGGTGTTGCCCTCGAACACCTCGACGGCCACCGGGCAGCCGTCGCGATTGCACAGCAGGCCGAACTCGATCTGCAGCGTGTTGCGCTTGCCGTCGCGGGAATAGCCGCGCTTGGCCAGCGGGCAACAACGGCCTTCCACGTAGCTGGAGGTCAGGTCACAGAGCACCAGGGAGCCTTCGGCCAGATGCTGCGTGGCCAAGCGTTGCTCGATGTCGTGCTGGCGTTCGCGCAGCCAGTCCATGGCGGCGTACAGGTCGTTTTCGTCGACCGCGTCGAGTTCCAGCACGTCGGCCAACGAATCGCGCAGGGTGTCGGGGTGCAGGCCGCGGGCGGTGGCGAGCTTGGAAGCCGGGCTGAGGATGCGGGAGAGGATCAGAGCCAAGGCAAGATCACGCATTCGGGAGCGGCGACCGAGCAGGCGATCGAGGCCGATCTTGCGTGCGAAGGCGCGCACGGCGGCGACGTGGCCGTGGGGCTGGGAGCGCACGATGTCGAAGGCATCGTGGAAGGAGGCGACGGCGAAGCCGCCCTTGAGCAGGACGCGCAAGCCCTCGACGAGGTGTGTGGGCCACTTGGAGAGGTTGGCGAGGGTGCGTTTTTTGACCTTGCCGTGCTGGCGGTAGGACTCGCGGAGCAGGACGGCGGGGGGAGAGGAGCGGTTGGGGACGGACTCGATGTACATGACTACTTACTGATCCTGTACTCATGGCGATGATAAGACACAAGAAGATACCTTGTCAATCATTGATAATCGTGGAGGCAACGCTTACTCCCGATAATACATGGGTACCATTGCGCGAAAAGGGCCGGTCCGAGGCCGATCAAATCATTGCTGCAATGGGAGTTATGGGAACTTCAGTCTCTGGACGTTCCGGCTAATAGTTCCTGTCTGGTAATCCCCGATTTGAGACGAGGGCGGCGGGAGAGGGGCCTACGCGGCACGTACAGAGCCCGTGACGGATCAAGAATCGGTCAGAGACAGCTTGGAAATGACCAGCTCAGAGACGCTATTGGTGACTAACATGACACTCGACATACGCTCTTATCGGCGATAACTGCGCACCGTTCCTGCGGATCTTTCCCCGATTTAGTGAGCTGAAAACAGAACCGACAAGCGATCGTCAGGTCGGCAGTAAGCGCGCCATCCTCATCAAGTTGTGCGCGAATACCGCCGAGTGCACGTACGCGTGAAAGCGTTCCCGCCCGCTCCAGTTGCAGCGGTCCAGACCAAAGCAACGCTTCAGATACGAAATGCCGGCTTCCACGCCCGCCCGAAAGCGCTTCAGCTGGCCGTATATCCACGCCGACGGCGTCATGTCGGTCTGCTCCAGACCACACTTCTTGTGGAACACCACGTGCTCCACGCCCAGCTTCTTCGCCTCGTCCAGATTCGAGGCCGACGCATACCCGCCATCAAACGCCGCCCGCTGCGGCGGCTCCCCGTAGGTCTCCACATGGCGCTTGAGCATCGGCAGGCAGCGCGTGCTATCGGCAGGGTTGCCGTCTTCGACCACCACATCGATCACCAGCGCACTGCGCCCGGTACTCAGGTTGATCTTGTGCCCGTAGTGCGTGCGGCGCCCGCCCTTGACGATGATGTCGACGTCCGGCTCGAACAGACTCACCACCTTCTCGCCCGCAGGCACCGTTTCGCCGTCGAACACCCGCCGTTCGGTCTGCTGCACCACGCGCTCGATCACATCCAGATACGAGCGTGTCTCAGTACACCAACTCTCGCCCCACGGAACAGATACGCCGCACTTGACCGCAAGCAGCGCATCCTGCGCGTAGCCGATCGTCCGCCTCATCAAGCGCAGCAGCCGCCGGTAGGTGGCTGCTCGCCGCTTGCCCCGTCGCGCTGCGAGCCGATCTCACGGTGCCGCCGCTTGGCGGCGCGGCAGTGATCGCGAAACGACACCCTCGCCAGCCGCTGTCGCGCCAGCCGCAGCAGTTCGGTCAGCACCCGCACCCCCGTCGAACAACAGGCGGCTGTCCGACGGCTCCAGGATGTCCGCGTCGGTGGCAGTCGAGTCGATGCGCACCTGCGTTCCCGACTCGATCCCCCGCTGCTTGGCGTCCTGCACCAGCACGCCGTTGATCGCTTGCCAGGTGGCCGCGTCGATCGCGCTGATGGCGCTCTGCAACGCCGATTTCTTCGGCGGGTTGAACGGATCGATCCGCGCGAAGCGCTGCGTGGACGCCGAATCGATCAGCTTGAACTCCAACTCCCGATACGAGTAGCCCATCAGATGGATGAGCACCGCACAGCGCAGGATGGTCTCGCAGGTCAGCCCGCGGCGACCGCACGAGGCAGAACCGGCCACGCAGGCGCCGACCATAGCGAGCAGTTCGGGATGTTCGTCAAGCCATTCGGAGGCGCGCTCCAGTTGGCTGCCGAGCGGATGGACAACTTCGTCCGGTTGGAATACGCTGGGCTGAGCGGTGCGGTTGAGGCGCATCGTGACCTCCGGTGTTTCGGTTGTTGTTGTGGATTATGAAATCGATGATAGCCGAAGCACCGGTTCTCTTCAAGCTGCCTGTAGAAACACAATTCAAGCCCATTCAACGAGTTGCACGTTTACGGACAGGAACCAGCTACCTGACCGCGTGGGCGCGTCGCTACCGGCACAGCGTCAGCCTCAGCTTGCCCGAAAGCGGGATGGCGCCCGAAACCCTCGTCGATCATGCCACGCAACACATGCGACGAAGACACCGATCCAGGCGCGGCGATCAGGACTTCGACGAGATCTGGTGCGTGTTTGACATCGACCAACACCCGAACGTACCGACTGCCCTACACAACGCACGGCAAAGTGGACATCGAGGTTGCGGTCTCCAATCCTTGCATGGAGCTCTGGCTCGTGTTGCACGCCGAAGATCAGACCGCGCATATCAGTCGACGCAACGTCCAACGGCGAGCCAGCGAACTCCAACTTACATTCGGAAAGGGGATTCCCGACAGCGCGTGGGGTACGCTGTTCGATGAGTTCGAAACCGCCCAACAGCGCGCCAAAACGCTGGACCAGCGGCACGCGGGCAACGGTTCGCCTCCCCGGTCGAACCCAGGCACTGACATCTGGCAGCGCGTCGACCGGATCCGTCACGACCAGCCGCGGCACACCGCTTGCCCCGTCGCCTGCGCTCTTCCCGTCTAGGTAACACCAGGCCTAAGTCGCGACGCCCTCACCTGCTGAACGCACCCGACACTGAGACACCCACGAAATCATTGTTACGTAGCGGGTAAGATTCCAGAGGCATAGACGCTGTCACTTACTGCGCTTCGGAAAAATCAAAGAGCATCGTTTGGATCTGGATCTCGCGTCCCGGATCTGACGATTTGATGAAGACATATCGCCCATCACCATCGGCGTCGCAGCTTGTTGTCCTGCGGTGTTCGGCTCTACTCGTCATGAGTTCGTGCATTTTCTGCCTAACTGCCGACGAGTCCTGCGTCCGATTGAAAACGAGCAACGCACCCTTTGAGTCCCGCCACGAGAGATAGCCAAGTAACTGATCTATGGCCTCAGAAAAAGACTTCGGCCCACGCCAAAACTTGCACTCAGCAATGAAAACGTTCCTGTTGTCCACGCGTATCAGGATATCGGTTTTGCCAGACGAGTTAAACGTTTCCCCGGTCGCTGATCCCTCGTAGTGTCCGTTGAGTTGCAGCAAGAAATGAGTCCGAATCGCCTCTTCGTCGAGCGACGCGAAAGACGCAGGGCTTCTCTCAATGACCAGCGCCATACTCTGCAATACGTTCAGGATGTGTTCGAATTCCCCTTGGTCGAGGATTGGCTCCGGGACGAACTTCCTCTTCGGAACCGATGGACGCGATACCGGCGACTCGCGGCGCTTCGTCGGCGCAATAAACGTTTCTGGCGAAGATCTCTGCTTGATGGGGATCCCTAGTCCCACTACCGCGGTTACTGCTGCCCTGGCGTTCGAAAGCTTTCGTTCAAGTGTCGCCTGTACGACGCGCGGCGCTTCTATGTTGTGGTTCTCTACGTTCTTCGCAAGGTTAGAAACCGCATCTGACAGAGAACTAATCGTCCTCTCGATTTCCGCCTTGAGCCGTTGTGGGTCGGCCGCATCGTCTGGAAAACTGCACCTAAAGACGACGACATCGTCGCGGATCTCGAGTTCAGGGTACCCAGCGAGACTAAAGGTCGACGGGCGTATGCGCCACAAGTGCTGCTCCCCGCTGTAAGGGATAGCGATGTGCAACACCGTTCCCCTCACGAGAATGCGCTCCTCCCCAAACGCCGCGCGACTGAAGTCGTGACTAACGTCGATTTGAGTACCGCCCTGACTCTCGATGTAGTGATTCTCCGCGTCGAGTGTCAAAGGCGTTAGCAACACTCTCGAGATGTAGTACTCCTCAAGTTCGGTAGGAGAAGCGTTCAGCACATGGTCGTTATCGAGTGCCTCGATTTCGGCGACTACTCTCTCAGTAATATTCCGAAACGTGGCGAACGTGTCGCCATCGCTAAACGGTCGAGTGCGCATTAGGAGAGCCTCTCTAGGTGCGGATAACGCCCCGGATCCACCGCAGCGCAGTGGAAGGCGCCGTGGCTACCGGGCATGTACCTGCTCGTGCTGTGCCATCAGAATACCCAATGCTCCGCAGCTCGTCCAGCTAGAGGTGTCCCGCTCCGCTCGCTCATTCAACGTCGATCATGTATCTCCGATAGGCTAGAAGATTACGCCTCCCTCCCATCCTTCATGGTGCTCCCGCCAACACTCCCACGGTCTATCCCGCTTTGGGTTTGAGTGCAGCGACTTCGTGGACCACGAACCGTGATCCTTCCGCATTGAGTGCTCCTGCTATTCGAGCGCCGCCGCAGATCTCCTGCCACCGACTTCCATCGTGACTTGCCTTCCGGAATGTGGTTCGGCTCTCGTTTAGGACGGTCCCAAATCCGCACTACCCCCATCTATCGCACTGCTCTGGACGCGATGGTCGATTCGTGCGTATATATGCACGTGGCGTGGAGACCAGTAGAAGTCGCATTCGACGCCGACTGGAGGATGACGGATGGTACCTTGATCGCCACGGCGCCAATCACGACATCTACCGGCATCCGAAGGTGTCCGGGATCATCACGCTGCCACGCCACAACACGCTGTCGATCGGAGTGGCCCGGTCCATCGCCAAGAAAGCGGGTTGGCCGCGAGATCAGGATTGAGTGAGGACGGGGGGTGCAGCATGACGCGATATCCAGCATGGCTCGATGGCGAGCAGGGGACCTATGGGGTTTCGTTCCCGGACTTGCCAGGGATTGTCGCCATGGGCACAACGGTGGATGAGGCGCTGATGCACGCCGAGGAGGCGCTCCGCGACTACGTGATCGAAGCGGAGCGCGCCAGCGAGGCGATCACGCCGCCGTCAGCCATCGAACGGATCGAGACGCCCGCCGGACACACCTTGGTCTCCATCCCATTGATCCGCCTGTCGGGCCGGAGCGTACGGGCCAATCTCACGCTCGACGAGGGAGTCGCAGCGTTTATCGACGGCGAAGCTCGACGGCGAGGCATGACCCGTACGGCCTACGTGGAATGGATGGCGCGACGCATCGCCCAAGCGGGCGGATGACCTCAAGACACCTCACGGGGATCCACCGGCGCCGCTGAAAGCCGGGTATGGTGTCGTCCAGCGAAGGCGGTCTAAGGATCGCCCCACCGGAGGCAAGCGATGGATGATGCACCGGCGAGAATGAAGAAGGGGCCGCTGTCCGGCAAGCGTGTCGGGTTGCTGGCGGGCCCCGAGTTCAGCGACTTCCAGGCCTACTACCTGAACCTGTATCTCAGCGAGTTGGGGGCGCTGGTGTGCAACCTGGTGATCGGCTGGCCGGAGGTGGGTTGGAAGATGACCCGCCCCGCCACCTCGGACACCGTGCAGGGCACCTTCGGATTGCGCCTCGACCCGATCCCGACGATGGCCCACGGCGACCGCTACACCACGCTCGTGTTCCGCGACCAGTCCTAGCTCACGGCGGCCCGCGTCGGCGAGCTGGATGCGCTGATCGTGCTCGGCGGTCACTCCGCCGACGTGCTGCGGGTCGACCCTGCCGTGACCGGCTTCGTGTCCGATGCCTGGCAGCGGGGCGTGCTGGTCGGCGCCCTGGAGTGCGGCCAGATGGTGCTGATGAGCGCCGGAATCATCGACGGGCAGCGGGTCACCGGCTACCGTGTCGTGCGCCCGTTCCTGTCCCGCCTCGGCTCGTTTGTGGATGCGCCGGTGGTGGTCGACGGCAACCTGATCACCGCCTGCGACAGCGACGCCACCCCGCGGTTCGTGCGTGCCCTGGCCCGCTACTTCCAGCCGGACTGGGAGGATCCGACCGTCGATCTGCTCGCGGGCAAGCGCATCGTCATCGTCGCCGGCCAGGACTTCGAGGACGTCGAGCTATGCGTGCCGGCGATGGAGTTCGCCCAGCGCGGCGCGCGGGTGATCCTGGGCACCTTCCCGGCGCCGGTGGTGTCACGCCCGCCGATGCTGGGTGTCAACGCGGTCATGGGCAACTTCGGCATGTCGGTGCCGTTCCAGGAGTTGGACGACACCCGCTATCCCGTGGTGCCGCTCGCCGATCTGCGTCTCGACGATTTCGACGCGGTGATGATTCCGGGGGCCTTCTGCCCCTGGAACTGCCTCGACGACGGCTCGCCGGTGGAGCTGCCGGGCGCGCCGCCGCGGCCGGCAAGGTGGTGGCGGCCATCTGCCACGGCCCGCAGGTGCTGGCCGCCGCCGACCTGGTAGCCGGTCGCCGCGTCGCCGGCTTCACCGCATGCCGCGACGACGTGATCACCATGGGCGGGCACTACGACTTCGGCTGGCCGGCGATGATCGACGGCAACATCGTCACCGGCCGCGTCCCCGATGACGTCCCCGAGTTCGTCGACGCCATCACCGACGCCCTGTGCGGTACCCGCCTCCTGGAAGCCGCCACCGCAGCGCCGGCATCGATGGCGCGCTAGAGGTTCTCGATCGCTACCGGTTCGATGGTGTCGGCCGGGGTGAAGCCGAGAATGCGGGAGTAGAAGGAGAACTCGGCTTCGAGGGCGCGCTTGGCGTTCTCGGACTTGCGGAAGCCGTGCTGTTCGCCGGCAAACGGCAGGTAGGCGACCGGTAGCCCTTTCCGGCGCATGGCGTCGACCATCTTCTCGGCCTGATTCGGGGGCACGACCCGATCCTCGAGGCCCTGCAGCAGGATGATCGGACAGGAGAGACGATCGGTGTGGTGAATCGGTGAGCGCTCCCGGTAGCGTTCGCGGCGCTCCGGATACGGACCGACCAGGGAGTCCAGGTAGCGCGATTCGAACTTGTGGGTTTCCCCCACAAACGCTTCGAGGTCGCTCAGCCCGTAGTAGCTGGCGCCGGCACGGAACACGTCCCGGAAGGTCAGCGCGGCCAGCGTGGTGAAGCCGCCGGCGCTGCCGCCGGTGACCAGCAGGCGGTCGCCGTCCACCTCGCCGGTGCGCACCAAGTGCAGGGCGGCGTTGACGCAGTCGTCCACGTCCACGATCCCCCACTTCCCGTTGAGCCGGCGCCGGTAGGCGGTGCCGTAGCCGGTGCTGCCGCCGTAGTTCACGTCCACCACCGCGATGCCGCGGCTGGTCCAGAACTGAGTGGAGAGGCTCAACGCGCCGGAGGCCGCACTGGTCGGCCCGCCATGGCTCATCACCAGCAGCGGCGGGCGTTCCTCCGGCGGGCCTGCGAAGTCGCGGTTGCGCGCCGGGTAGTACAAGGCGTGTGCGGTGTTGCCGTCCGTGGTCTCGAACGCGAAGGGGCGCGGGGCGGAGAGGTATCCCTGGTCGACCGTGACCTTCTGCGACTGCCGTAACCGGGTGACCCGGCCGCTGTCGAGATCCAGCGACACCAGGCAACTGGGGAGGCTCGCCGAGGCAGCCACCATCACCACCCGCCCGCGGGCGGCCTTGATGTCGCCACGCGACGCCTCGGTGAAGGGGGTCTCGACCGGGGCCAGCCGCTTGCTCCGCGTATCCAGCGTCGCCACGTGCCAGCGGCCCTCCCGCACGTACTGGCAGACGATGCGGCCGGCCGACTCGAATGCGTACGTACGGGTGCCCAGTTGCCAGGCCGGCGATCCGAACTCGGCCTGCATCGGCGCCATCGCCTCGCACTGCCCGTCCCGCCAGCGGTACAGGTTCCACCAGCCGCTCCGGTCTGAGACGAAATGGAGCACGCCGTCAGGCGACCACTCCGGCTGAAACACCGACTCGCCGCGGCCGCCGGCGATCTTCCCCGACGTGGCGACCGAGCCGTCGGCAAGCAGGTCGGCCACCCACAGCTCGGTCTCGTCCCAGGGCATGTGCGGATGGTTCCATGCCAGCCACGCCAACCGGGTGCCGTCGGGGCTCACCGCCGGGTAGCCGTAGAAGTCGCTGCCGGACACCAGCACCTCTCCGGCGCCGCCGGTCGCCAGATCCAACGCGACGACGGTGTTGATCGCTTCGCGTCCCGCGTCGCCGTGGTCCTCGCGAACGCACACCAGGCGGCCCAGCGCGCGGTCCACCATTCCGTCGCCGTAGCGCAGGTCCACGCCCCCGGGAGTGATAGCCACCGGCGCCGCGCCCGGCTCCTGCCGGTATACCCGCTGGTCGGCGAAGTTGGCGAACCACACCACGCCGTCCGCGACCCAGAAGCACAGCCCGCCGTACTCGTACACCCGCGTGCGCACGTTGAACGGCGCCGGCGTCACGTCCCGCGCCACGCCGTCCGGTGTGCGGCGCACGATCACGTTGCGTCCGCCCTCGGCGGGCCGCATCTCCGCCCAGTACACGTCGTCGCCGTCGAGCTGGATCGGCCCGAGCTGCACCGCGTCCTGGACGATCAGATCGGCGGTTATGGGCGACTTCCACGTGCCGTACGGTGCGCTAGCCTGCATGTTTCACCCGCTCCACTTCCCGTTCCCAAGTGCCGGCGACCTCGACCCCGTACTCCGCGCGGCCGCCGGTGGCGCGGGGGCCGGTCACGTAGGGCCGGGTGCGGCGGTCGCTCTCGACCAGGTCGGGGGCCGCATAATCGGTGTGCAGGAAGTGGAACGACATCCCGGCCCGTTCGCGGTCGGTGGTATTGGCGCGCGTGCAGTGGGCGGTGCCGTAGCAGAAGAAGACGACGCCGCCGGCTTCCAGCTCGATCGGCACGGCTCGCTCCTCGGGCGGCCAGGCGCGGATGTGGTGGTCGGAGTCGGGGTCGCGCCGGTGCTCGTACCGCTCGCGGTGGCTGCCGTGGATCAGGTGCAGGGTCCCGTTGGCGAGGGTGGCGTCGTGGATGGCGATCCACATCGCCGTGCCGCGCAAGGGATCGGCGATCTTGAAGTAGGCGTTGTCCTGGTGCCAGGCCGTGCCGACGCCGTGGCGGGCCGGCTTGAGGAACATCTGGTCCAGGTGCAGCAGGAACGGATCACCGATCAGTTGGCCCACCGCCTCCACCACCTTCGCGTCGAACGGCAGCGCCCGGAGCAGGGAGCTCTTGTCGAACAGCGGGATGAGCTGGAGGTTGGCCTTGGTGGTCGAGTGGGTCGTGCCGTCCCCGTCGGTGGCCACGTTGCGCACCAGCCCCTCGCGCTTAAAGCGCTCCACCTCGGCCTGCAGCGCGGCCACTTCGTCCGCCCCGTAGAAGCCCGGCACCACCAGGTAGCCGTCGCGGCGGAAGCGCTCGATCTGCTGGGTGCTGAATCTCATCGCGGGCGAGTGTAGTCGCGAGCGCACGAGCGTTGCACGGGTCGCTCGCAAAACGGCGGCGTTGTCGCCACTTTGAGACCTCAATGTGGCGACAGCACCGCCAGAATGCGACTCATCGGGCGATACCCTCGCATCCGCGGGCGGCGCCTGCTACCGTCGGGTGCGTGATCTATAGCTGGTCCTATCACCACGACGCGGCGACCCGGCAGCGGCTCCGCCGCCTGAAGCGTGACCTCACCGCGCTCTGTCTCTGGCACGTGTTCCAGATGGGGCACATGGGCACCCGAAGCCTGGAGTCGGGGCTGTATCACTCGACGATGATCTGGCGGTTCCTGCCGTGGCGGGCGCGCGCGGTGCCGCAGACCCCGCACGATGCCGCGAATCCGCTCTGGAGCGAGTTCTCGGCGCTGATCACCGGGATCGCCGCCCGCTACGCGACGCGCGACGAGGCGGCGCCCTTCGTGAAGGAAGCGATGGAAGCGCTCGAATCCTGGTATCTGGCGGAGGAAGCGGCGGAGGACCGCGAGCTGGACGGCGGCGGGCACCGCGCGATGCTCGCCGCGCACGGGGAACTCCGCTGGTTCGGCTGCTTCCGCTACACGGTCGGCAAGCCGGCCGCTCCTCCGCACTGGCCCGAGCGCCGGGACGACGTGGCCGAGATCCACATCCAGAACCACGTGACCCCCGACTCGCCGTTCGGCGACCGCCGGCGGCTGGCGGCGTGGATGCTGGAGCTGGCCGCCGACGTCGAGGCCCAGGCTCCGCACGTCACGCGCATCGGCACCGGGTCGTGGTTGAACGCCACCCGGCACTTCCTGCAGGTGTACCCGCCCGCCTACGCCGCATCGCTGGTGCGGCTGAGCGGCGAGCGCAAGTCCGGGCTGGGCACCTGGGGGCAGTTCATCACCCGCGACCTGCGGCTCAACGAACCGCGGGCGCAGCTCCTGCGCACGGAACAGACCTTCGCCTGCCCGCAGGCGTACGGAAACTGCTCCTTCGACGAGTTCCGCCGCCACACCGAGACCGCCGCCCGTCAGGCCGGCCTCTGAGACCCTCGTCGATCCTACCTCCGCTATAATGGCGTCGGTTCGAGGGTAGAGAGCCATGGATGCCGAACACCGATCGTGACTGAACCGGAGCTCCTCAAGCGCATCACCGTGCCGACGGACGTCTTTGGCGGAGAGCCGATCATTCGCGACATGCGGATCGCCGTGGCGCATGTCCTTGGGATGCTCGCAGCCGGAGACACCGACCAGACGATTCGACGATTCTCGAGGAGTACCTGTCAATGGCAATCGAAAACTGCGCATTCTTGGCAATCGAAAACTGCGCACCTTCATGAGGGTCCCGTGGCGGGCTGCCGTGACCTCGGCCGTGGGCGTTGACCGGGTCCTGGGGTGGGCGGCGGGAGCGCAGCGACCAGAGCCCCGCCCCAGGACGTCGCCGTGCCCGCTGGGACCGGTAGCAATCACGGCCCTGTTCGCTGGGCAGGGGCTGCCTGCTCCTGCGATGCCCCCGTGGATCGGCGAAGATTCTGATGGGCACGCATCCGGTAGCTGTTGCCGCGGATGTTGACGATGTGGCAGTGGTGCAGCAGGCGATCGATCAGCGCCGCGGCCATCACCTCGTCGCCGAGCACCTGCCCCCACTCGTCGAAGCCCTTGTTCGAGGTCAGCACCGTCGATGCGTGCTCGTGGCGCGCGTTGATGAGCTGGAAGAACATCACCGCCCCCTCCCGGCTCACCGGCAGGTAGCCGATCTCGTCGACAACCATCAGCGCCGGGTGGGTCAGCACTCGCAGGCGGCGGGCCAGTTGCCCGGCCGTCTTGGCTTCCGCCAGCGACTCGACCAAGCCTGCCAGAGTGCTGTAGTAGACCCGACGGCCCGACTCGGCGGCGGCTATCGCCAGGCTGATAGCCAGATGAGTCTTCCCGACCCCCGGCGGCCCAAGCAGGATCACGTTCTCTCGCCGTGCGAGGAACCCGAGCTCGTGCAGACTATCGATCTGCTCGCGTTTGATGCTCGGCTGAAAGGCGAAGTCGAACTGCGCCAGGGTCTTGACCGCCGGCAGCCGTGAGGAGCGCATGGCGGTCTCCAGCCGTCGGTTGTTGCGCAGCACGATCTGCGCCCCAAGCAGCTTTTCGATCGCCTCTGAGGCGGTCACTGCGCCGCTGTCGGCCTCCGCCAGGATGCCGTCTACCGCCTCCAGGGCGCCCGGCATCTTCAGGTCGGCCAGCATGGCGCGCAGTCGGTCGCGGCGGTCACCGGCGATCCGCGTCATCGGACCGCCTCGGCATAGACGCTCAGGGGGCGTCGCTCTACCTCCACGGGCGCGTGCGAGAGCCTGTGCAGTGTCGTGGCGACCTGCGGTTTGGCTCCGAGCCGTTGATAGGGTCGATCGGCCAGAGAATGGAGAGCTCCTCGCTCGTCACGCTCGAAGCGGTCCACCGGGCGCTCGCCGGTCGTGCCGTGCCGGCGCACGTTGGCGGTCCGCTCAAGCCAACGCTCAGCCTGCTCGTTGAGATCCGCGTCGTTGGCGAACTGCCGGCCGTAGAAGAAGCTCTCGCGCAGGTAGCGGATCGGCCGCTCCACCTTGCCCTTCGTGCGCGCTCGGTACGGTCGGCACGATCGGGCCCGGAACCCCCAGTGCGTAGCGAACCGCAGGAACTCCGTGTTCAGAATCAACTCGCCGCCAGCGCCACGGTCGTCGGACAGCACCACCGCGCGCATCTGGTCGAACAGCAGTTCCTCCGGAACACCCCCGAAGCGCTCGAACGCGCTCTGCAGCCCCCCGGTCAGCACCGCCATGCTCTGAGTCCGGTAGAAACGAAGCCACAGCAGGCGGGAGTGGCTCAGCACCACCACCAGGGCGTAGCGAGAGCCCCACGGCAGCACGAAGCGCCCGAAGTCAACCTGTCCCTGTCGTCCGGCCGGCGTCTCGAAGCGTACGACCGGATCGAGTGGCTCCTGCGGTCGAACCGTGCGTACGTAGTCCCTGACCCGGCTGTAGCCTCCCGCGTAGCCGGCCGCTCTCACCTCGTCGAACAATCGCTGCGCCGACAGTTTCGGGAACTCCTGCAGCCGCACTTCGATGATCCCCTTGTAGGGGTCCAGCTGGCTCGCGACCGACGGTCGTGGCGAGTAGCGCGTCTGGCCAGTGGCCAGGTCGCGATCCAGCTGCCCTGAGTCGATCCAGTAGTGAATCGTGCGCCGGCTCACCCCGAAGCGTCTGGACAGCTCCGCCTTCGTCAGGCCCTGGTCCAGGTAGTGTTTCAGCAGCATCCTCGTGCTCCACTCGTGCATTGCAACGCTCCATCCATGTAGCTTCGCCACCATGGTGGATCCGTGCAGATGACCAGCCCAACATCACTGCGCAATTTTCGCCGGTCACGAATGTGCAATTTACGGTTGCCGCCAACAGTACCCGCTTCTGGAACCCGAAGACATCCGGGCGTGCCTCCTCTTTGCCCATCGTTTCCATGGCTGGTGAGCAGGTCTGGAGTTGACCCGGTTTGGTGGACAGGTAACTTCTGCGGTTCGTGACTCCGTCGCAGAGCGAACAGTCCTGCCGACAGAGCCGGTACGTCAAGCGAATGGTGCACGGTGCCGACCATCTCCGGGCCGCGGAGACGGCGTTGAGGACGGGACGCTGCAGCCCAGCGGCTGGTGATGCATGCAGGGCCGCCGCGGCCAAGCGCCATGGAGGGCCGATCCAGCGGGTGTCCCAGGGTGTACCCCCCACCGCTCGGAAGGGCCGTAGCGGGCCACTATGGGGCTCGTTCGGATGGCGATCAGCTCTCAGATCGCGAATCGACGCTGAATGACGGCGTCGGGCGGCGTGGCTCGCTCGTATCGCCGAGGTGGCCGCACTCATGCTGCCGCCTCCCCCTGGTTGTCCTCGAAGGCGGCCGGTGACTGGTATCCCAGCGCCGATTGTAGAAGCCTTCCAGGAACTCGAAGATCGCCATGCGCGCCTCGGCGTGGCTGCGAAAGCTGCGCCGCTCCAGCAACTCACACTCCAGGGTCGCGAAGAAGCTTTCGCAGAGCGCGTTGTCGTAGGCATCGCCCACCGAGCCGGTCGACGGTCGTACGCCGGCCTCCCTGCACCGTGCCCCGAACGCGATCGACGTGTACTGCGAACCCTGGTCGCTGTGGTGAACCACTTCCTGCGGCCGTCGCTGCCAGATGGCCATGTTCAGCGCATCCAGGACCAGTTCGGTGCGCAGGTGGGCGGCCATCGACCAGCCCACCACCCGGCGACTCCAGGCATCCAGCACCACCGCCACGTACAGAAACCCCGTCCACGTCCTTACATAGGTGATGTCGGCCACCCAGAGTTGATCGGCGCCGGCGGCGCTGAAGTCCCGATCGACCAGATCCGGCGCCACGCGGGCAGCGCGTTGCTCGCGCGTGGTGGTCTTCGTCGAACGCCTGCGGCTGACGCCGGCGATCCCGGCACGGCGCATCAGCCGCCCGACCCGCTTCGCGCCGATCCGCTCGCCGCCAGCCTGCAACTCGGCGTGGATGCGCGGCCGTCCGTACACCTCGCGGTTGGCGCTCCAGATCTCCTTGATCCGCTCGCTCAACTGAGCGTCCCGTCGCGCTCGTGCCGACGGAACTCGGCGCACCCATGCGTAGTAGCCGCTGGGGGAGAGACCCAGCACCCGACACATGGTGCGCACCGGCCACGCGGCCTGATTCGCCTTCACGAACCCGAATCCCTCCCGGGGATCGAGTCGCTCTCCCGCGCGAACCAAGCCGCCGCTCGTTTTAGGATGTCGCGCTCCGTTCGCAGCTGCTTGTTCTCGCGCTGCAGCCGCCGCAGCTCCAGGCGCTCGTCGGTGCTCAGACCGTCGCTGCGCTACCCTCCGTCGCGTTCATCCTGGGCCACCCAGTTGCGGATGGACCCCGCCGAGGGCTCGTACTCCCGAGCCAACTCGTTCGGCGTCCTCCCGGACTTCACCAGCTCGACCATCTGCTGGCGAAACTCCGGCGGGTAGGCTTGATTCGTTCTCGCCATCGTAGATCCCTCCTCCCGTGCTCACTGTCGATGTGTCCACGAAAGCGGGTCAACTCCACTCTACGACCGGGTTCCGGTCCGACCTGGCTCTTGAGGTTTCTTCTTGAGGTCTGCGCGGCATCCGTCCGTCTCCACCGCTTGTTGACCGATCTCGGTCACGATATCCGCTATGCTCTCTGCCGTCGACAAAGATCCTCAAGCTACAAATTAGGCACTACCCCCGCTTGCGTTCCAACAACAGCGAGTGCTCATCACCGAGGACATCGGCTTTAGCGACATAGTCCTGGTGCGTCGCGTTCTGTATCCGCGCATCGTACGATGAAGAGATCGAAACGAACGAACACTGCAAGCGCCCACATTCAACTCGATCGGCCCCCGGCCGGTGCCGCACACCGGCCCCCCCGTTCCTTCCCCTCTCGACCTCTACTAGCGCATGATCCGGCACTGTCGCGACCGCGTTCTCCGCGCCGAGCCTGCCCACCCAGTAGCCTATCGTCCCAAATCTCAGCCCGTGCCGATCGCAGTACGCCTGCTACGACAACTCCGCGCGCTGCCATGCTGCCACGCTCCCACCTGCTCATTCCAGTGCTCTCGTCCCGTCATTCTGCTCCGCGCGTCCGCGCCCACCGCCGACACCGCTCCCACACTCTGGCTGACCGGTACCGGGCGCTTACCGAGTTCCCGTCAACTCTTCTGAACCTCGCGACCGCAAGCAACTCATGTCAGAAGACCGTCGCTAGCAAGGAAAGAAAAATATGTCAGGATCGCACTTCGTGCTCACCATGAAGTCCTCGTTTTCGAGTGCCTCTCTGATCAATAACTTCCTGTTTGGCACATGCACGGTGGGAACCTCTTCCATCGAATCGCGAAAGATCGGCAGCTTGTCCCACAGATTCTTGATTTGTTGACGAATTGCTTTTGATGAACAGTTGATTATGTCCGATTTCTCACTGTATTCGGGATAGACGACTATAACAGGAAGGCCCTTCGTATTGATTCCGTAGTCAACTTCCTCTCGAAGCGCCTTCGAATTCTTCGTGATCGAGCTCAGGAACAGAATGAGGTTCTTGGAGTTACTGATTCGATCACGAATCCTTGGCTTTAAAGTCTTCTCCCAGTCGCTTCCATCCCGAACATTATAGTTCTTGTTGTGTGAGTCGATGAATGGGAACGACGAATCGTCGCCCTTCCACGCTCTGAGCAGGTTGTAATAAACAAAATCCTTGGTTGAGTGAGCCCCCAAGTTGCTCTCGCTAAATGGTTCAGCGACATAGAAAGCCGTGTAGTTTCCGTTTCGATATGCCATTATGTCCAACTCCTCTTGACAGTGATGAGATCGACCTCTCTCTTTAGTCTATCCGGCAGTACCACAGTAACCTTGTCTGCGATCTTTTGCTCCTTAGTAAAATAGAGAAATGATGTAACGATTATCTCAATAAGGTTCTTCGGTGGCAGTCCGACCCCCGAGAGGCCCGATCCGATGAGCGGGATCTTTACGCTATTTCCATTGGAGAAATTGCGTACTCCGTTCCAGATTCCGGCCAAGCAATCCCAGAGCTCATGTAGTGTGGCAGAAGCCTTCAAGGACACCACGTCAGTTCGCGACAGCGCCGCAAGTAGAAAGCGCTTGCCATTGACATCTGCACGCGCAACTGTCCCAATTTGATACTTGGCACATCTTCCATTTTCCCTGTGCACTTCTTCTGACGGAGCCGACTTTAGATCTCTGCTAGTTAGGTAGAAAAAAGTGCTAGCTTGGCCGCCGAGAACATTCTTGATGAATTGGCCATGTAGACTGGTCTCGGATACATGGTCTCCCAGCAGTCCATCAAAGTACTCATTGACGGGAATTACTACGACGCTTCCATCCTCAAAAATATCTCCGAATTCAATTCCGATCGATGAGTCTGAACCCGGAATCTTGAATTCGACATGGTTCTTAGGCCAACATTTCCAGAGACCTAACACGATCGATGCTGATATCATAGCGCCATACCAATAGATGCCCTCTGGTCTGCAATTCTCAAGAACAGCTCCGAGAGGTTCAGCAGCCGTCCAAAGAGCCCCGTACGCGGCAAAGCCGAATACGCAGAAGTCTCGAATTACCCGTTTGTTCAAATGCACTTCATTGCCTTGCGACGAGCGTCCCGACATCGCGGCACCCGACCGAGTGAAGTGTACTGATACTCGCAAGACACTTGCAAGATGCTCCCTTGCTTCGTGCCCAATTGGTATGGCTGCCTCTTGATCGGGCCCAGACCGTCCGATGAGCACGAGCGGAGCGCCTCCCAGGGGGCATCGGGCAGCGTGGCGCGCGTCTCTTCGCATGCGCGTTCGAAATGGGGGTAGCTACGGCGTTGAGCCGGGATAAGTCGGTCGATCTGGGCGATGCGGGCGCGGCGAGGTCGACAGCCGAACCTTCCCGGTTTGAGTTCCAGATATAGGGGCTGCAGAAAGGTGTCAACCATGCGTGAGCTGATCGAGCGACATCCGGACGAGATGCGTGTGCCCCGGCGCCGTGATTGTCGTGACGCCGACACGGGTGCGAATCCCGCTCTGGTAGCCACCTCGTTCGCGGCGACCGGGATAGTATCGACTCGCCAGTCAGCCGACCGTTGGCAGTTCCGCCAGCGCCTCGGTGATGCGCTCCTGCGGGTACTCGTAGTTGACGAGTTGGCCGTCCACGAATGACCGGTACGCTTGCATGTCGAAGTGGCCGTGGCCGCACAGGTTGAAGGCGATCACCTTCGACTCTCCGGCCTCCTTGCAGCGCAGCGCCTCGTCGATGGCCACGCGCACGGCGTGCGCGGGCTCGGGCGCCGTCACGATCCCTTCGGTCCGTGCGAACAGCCGCGCCGCCTCGAACACCGGCACCTGCGGCACGGCCTGCGCCTCGATCACGCCCAGGTCGTACAGGTGGCAGATCAGCGGCGCCATCCCGTGATAGCGCAAACCGCCGGCGTGAATCGGCGCCGGCACGAACGAGTGGCCGAGGGTGTACATCTTGATCAGCGGCGTGGTGGCCGCCGCATCGCCGAAGTCGTAGCGGTACTGACCGCCGGTCAGACTCGGAGCGGCCGTGGGCTCGACCGCCACGAAGCGCGTGGCGCGGGCACCGCTGAGCTTGTCCGGTACGAACGGGAAGATGAATCCCCCGAACGACGAGCCGCCACCCGTGCAGCCCACTATGACGTCCGGGTAGAGACGCCGGCGCGCTCGAACTGCGCCTGCGCCTCGCGGCCGATCACCGTCTGGTGCATGAGCACGTGGTTGAGCACCGACCCCAGGCAGTATTTCTTGCTGCCGCCGCTCGTGGCAGCAGCCTCGACCGCCTCCGAGATGGCCATGCCGAGTGACCCCGGCGAATCGGGCTGCGCCTCCAGCACCTGCCGGCCAGCGTTGGTCGCGCTAGAGGGACTGGCGGTGACGCTGGCACCGTACGCCTCCATCATCGAGCGGCGGTACGGCTTGCCGTCGTAGGAAACCCGGCCCATGTACACCTCGCAGTCGACGCCCAGGAAGGCGCCGGCCATGGCCAGCGCGCTGCCCCCACTGGCCGGCGCCGGTCTCGGTGGCGAGCTGCGTCACCCCTTCCTCCCGGTTGTAGAAGGCGCCTGTTCCAGACCCCGCGCCCGGAACAGCGGGGTCGGACACCACAGGCGGTAGATCTCGCGCACCGGCTCCGAGATCGGGATCTCCCGCTCCTGACTCACCACCTGCTTGATGAGCTCCATCGCGAACAGGGGCGCCAAATCGTCGGGACCGATCGGGTCCATGCGGCCCGGATGGATCACCGGCGGCAACGGCTCCGGGAGGTCGGCCTGAATGTTGTACTAGGAAGTGGGAATCTCGGCCTGCGGCAGATCGAAGCGAATCGTCTCCATGAGCTACTCCTTCGTCAGCGCGGCACACTGTAGCGCACCGTCAGCGTCACTCGAAGTGGGCGCACCTGGTCGAGAGTCGAGCGGATTCATGCGCCCGTGCCATCGGATGCGGATCCACTGTACTTGTTCTCAATTGAATGATCGTACCGAAACCAGTAAGCAGCGTGGGGGCTTTGATATCGCAAGCACCTGTTTCCGTCAACGTCGACATCGCCCTCGATCAGATCGATCGACTCAGCGACGAGTTGGCTAAAAATCTCAAACGATGCTTGCATAGGCTCCAAGTGCGGTCCGAAGCAGAAGGGACTCTCTCTGGTCCCCAAACCCGTGTAGTCTATCCCCAACCTCAGAGCTCCCCCGATACGACCGAACACCATCTTCACTATGGTATCAGTCGTCGCGGCCAGCGTTCCACCGAAGTCGGCAGCATGCTGGAGCTGCACGAATAAACGACTTGCCTCGGAGAGTTGGTCCATCTCATCATCTTGGTCGCAGAAACGTTCGAGGATAAGGAGCCCCACAAAGCGGGCATGTAAAGCCTGTTTCTCTATATTGTTCGCTACCTGAAAGCCTCTCATAGATCTTCCGTGAATCGCCGCCGCCCCGAGCGCATATAGCACGTGAATCTGATCGTCCGCGGAAAACGCTGATCTCATGATCTCCTCAAATTTGGGCTTCCTCGGTAGCACGGCGACGCCGCCTCTTTTCGCCCATGAGCGCTGATCCTCTATGCGTCTCCACCCTTGGAATGCGAGGAACTTCACGATGTGTTCGTTAAGCTCCACAGCATCCCCCGGAAGCTGTTCCGATGCGTGTACCTTATCCGCGAGATTCTTCATCAACCCCTGAAGATCCCGCGTCAAATGGACAGCAAATGCCCGATGCTCGATGAAAGTCCGAACGCAGAGCATAATTCCCACTGGATTCCCCAATGTGATTTGCCGAAGAAGCTGTGTCTTGAACGCCGCTTCCTTGACCTGACTAATCAACATGGCAAGCTCGATTGCTAGTGCATTGAAGCGAAGCCAACGACTCTGATCGGCGGTGTCGGGAACGCCCGACGGAAACTCCTCCGCCAGACGCCGTTCACTACAACGTGCTGCCGCGAAGCTGAGCACGTCGGACGCGCGTGCACCGTCCCACAGTTCGTATTCATACGAGATCGTTCCATCAGCAGAAGCGTCAATCGTCTGGCGTGGAAGATCCACCACCAGAGGGTCGCTGGCGTCCTCCGCTAGCATTTCCTCCAAATCCGGACGCTCCGCGAGCCAGCCCATCGTGTTCGGCAATTCCATCATCGTCTTGAGCACAGGGTCTTCTGCCTTGTCTCGGATATCCGGCAGGATGTCGGATTTGAATCTCTGAATCGTAGAGGGCCACGACCCAATATCTTCGATTCTGTTGATAACCTTGTGCGCCCTTCCCGGCTTCTCTGTCCAAGAGAGATCCAAGAAACTCTCGTAGACAACGATTAACGCCTGCAGGAGCGATCGCGCTCCCTGTGTGCGTTCCGGAAAGAGTGCTGCGATGTGACTTTCGTAATTTGGATGGACATAGTTATTGAGGGAACTACGCGCGCTTTCCAGTTCACGCATTGCGGCCTTCACACTCTTCAACGACGGCCAATTAGCTCCGTGGAGGATCATGTCTTCCGGGAGCTCATCCAAAGAGACCCGAGCCACGGAAAGGAATAGCTGCAATTGACCACGATCCTCCGGATCGCCAGATGATGCCAATTGAGCCAGTTGCTCGCCACTATAATCCAAAGCGTACAGACGCTGCAGCTCCTCGCACATTGTTCGGAGTGTCAGGGCACTGAACTGAAGATCGCCCGTAGCCGATCCGTCGAATAACGCACGCTCCAGTAGCAGCCAACGGGACCACTGGGCTGCATGCAGCGCCGGCCAAAGTAGCGCGTGTATGCGAACGATTGTGGTACGCCTCTCCGTTGCCGCTGGCGGTTGGTTGCTCGCCCATGCCCGTAGCGCGCGGACCGCCCACGTGACGTTCTCGTTCTTGTCGGCACGAGTCCAAGAGACCATGCGCTGATTTCCGGCCATTCGACGCTGCAGAACGGCGTCAGCCTCTGTGAGCAAGTCCTGCAGCCCGTGCAACGACGCCCAGCGCTTTCGCCAGTAGGGAAATGCGGGGTCATTGGAAACCTGAGTCACTGAGAGACGTCAGCCTGTTCTTGACTATAGACCGTGGGACCAGTACCGCCGCTCAGTCCATTTCCAGAGCGTGCGCGTCCAGTTGGTACCAAGCGACCTGGCCCGCTTCGATGCGGTCAGCGAATGCGGTCGTCGTGCCGCAGCCCCGCTACCGCCGCGTAGGCCGGCCAGCCCGTGAACCGCGTCAACAGCCCGGCGTTGCGGATTGCCCGCGCGGTGTCCCTGCCGTTGGCGGCAAACGAGATTTCCGCTGCGAGGTAACAGCTCTCCCCCGAGGAGTCGTGCGCTTCAAGTATCAGGTCGGCCAAGCGGAAGCTGCGCAAGTCGTTCACGGAGATGCCGGCGGTATCGCTCGACTGTACGAGGTGTCGAATCTCCGCGTCGCTCAGGGTGCAGATGAAGGTGAGCCCGCTGTCCTCGGCGATCAGCGCCGCTTCCCGCGCGGCGGCGAGTCGTGCGTGTTCGGCGTTGATTGGAGCGAGGTCGCGTTCAAGCCGATCGAATCGGACGTCTACAGCCTCAAATCGACGCTCGATAGCTTCAAGCACGGGGTCGATCGCCATGAACACACAGAATGGTGCCTGCAAATTGGCTCGGTCAACCTGGAGCGCCGCGTCCCTACCGGCCGGCAAACCAGCCGGTTACGGCAGCAGGGTGGAGCCCATCAGGTAGCGGTCGCATTCGCGAGCGGCGCCGCGGCCTTCCATGATCGCCCACACAACCAGGCTGGCGCCGCGGCGCACGTCGCCGGCGGCGAACACGTCGTCCACGTTGGTGGTGAACCGGCCGTACTCCGCGGCCGCGTTGGAGCGGTCGTCACGGTCGATGCGCAGCTCGTCGAGCAGGGGGCTCTCCGGCCCCAGAAAGCCCATGGACAGCAGCACCAGGCCCGCGGGGATCGCCCGCTCGCTGCCGGCGACCGGCGTCGGGCGGCCTTCGCTCCACTCCACGTCCACCAGGTGGACCTCCTGCACGCGGCCGTCCGCGTCACCGGTGAACCGCTGCGCCGTGACGCTGTAGCGGCGCGGCTCGGTGCCGAAGGCGGCGGCCGCCTCCTCCTGGCCGTAGTCGGGCGTCGAGGTGCGGCCGAATTCCGGCCACGGCAGCGCCGCGGGGAACTCCGGCACGATCTCGATCTGGGTCATGGAGGTGCAGCCCTGGCGCATGGCCGTGCCCACGCAGTCGGTGCCGGTGTCGCCGCCGCCGATCACCAGCACGTCCCTGCCCGCGGCGTCGATGCGCGGGCGCCCGGGCGCTCCGTCCAGCAGCCACTTGGTGTTGACCGGCAGGTACTCCATCGCCTGGTGGACGCCGTCGAGCTCCCGGCCCGGTATCGGCAGGTCGCGCGGATTGGTGGCGCCGCAGCAGAGCACCACCGCATCGCTCTGCGTCCGTAGCTCGGCCCCGGACAGGTCGCGGCCGACCTCCACGCCGGTGCGGAACTGCACGCCCTCGTCACCCATGAGCTGCACGCGCCGGTCGACCAGGTGCTTCTCCAGCTTCATGTTGGGAATGCCGTACATGAGCAGGCCGCCGATGCGGTCCGCACGCTCGTAGACGGTCACGTGATGGCCGACCTTGTTGAGCTGGTCCGCGCACGCCAGCCCGGCGGGTCCGGAGCCGATCACCGCCACTCGCTTGCCGGTGCGTACCGAGGGAGGCTGGGCACGCACCCACCCCTCCTCGAAGCCGCGCTCGATGATCGCCCACTCGGTGTTCTTGATGGTGACCGCCGGCTCGATGATCGCCAGCACGCAGGCCGACTCGCACGGAGCGGGGCACACCTTGCCGGTGAATTCGGGAAAGTTGTTGGTCTTGTGCAGGCGGTGCAGTGCGTCCTTCCACAGCCCGCGGTAGACCAGATCGTTCCATTCCGGAATCAGGTTGGTCAGCGGGCAGCCCACCGTCTGCCGGGTATCGGCGCGCCCGGCCCCGGTATGGCAGAACGGCGTGCCGCAGTCCATGCAGCGCGACGCCTGCGACTTGAGCTGATCTTCCGGGGCGTGGCCGTGGAAGTCCCGCCAGTCGCCGATCCGTTCCGCGGGGGCGCGGTCCGGCGGCAGGTGACGCTCTACCTCCCTGAATCCTGTCGGTTTTCCCATTGCTTCGTACGACCGCGGGAGTTGCGGTCAGTTCCCCGAGATGCGCGCCGACACGTCGCGGACGTTCTCTTCGAAGGCCGCCATCACCGCGTCTTCACCGGTCAGACCTTCCCGCTGCACCCGCGCCATCGCCTCGTGCATGCGCCGGTAGTCTCGGGGATAGACCTTGACGAAACGGGGGATCATTCCTTCCCAACCCTCAAGCACCTGCGCGGCGCGCGGACTGCCGGTGTAGCGCAAATGACGCTCCACCATCGCGCGCAGCTCCTCGATGTCCGCCGCGGCCTTCAGCGGCAGCACGTCCGCCATCTCCGTGTTGCAGTCCAGGCGAAAGTCGCCGGTGATGTCCAGCACGTAGGCTATGCCGCCGCTCATGCCGGCGGCGAAGTTGCGACCGGTGGTACCGAGCACCGCGACGCGGCCCCCGGTCATGTACTCGCAGCCATGGTCGCCCACGCCCTCCACCACCGCGGACGCGCCGCTGTTGCGGACGCAGAAGCGCTCGCCGGCAACGCCGGACACGTACGCGTCGCCGCTGGTGGCGCCGTAGAAGGCGACGTTGCCGATGATGATGTTGTCTTCCGGTGCAAAGGTGGCGCCCGGGGGCGGCTTGACGACGATCTTGCCTCCCGACAGCCCCTTGCCGATGTAGTCGTTCGAATCCCCGCTCAGGATCAGCGTCATCCCGCGCGGGATGAAGGCGCCGAAGCTCTGACCGGCCGACCCGTTGAACGCGAGCGTGACCGTGTCTTCCGGGAGCCCCTCCGCCCCGTAGCGGCGGGTGATCTCGCTGCCGATGATCGTCCCGACCACCCGGTCGGAGTTGGTGATGGGCAGCGACTCGGTCACCGGCTCACCCCGATCCAGTTTGGGCAGCACCAGGTCACGCAGCCGCGTGTTGTCCAGCGCCTGCTCCAGGCCGTGGTCCTGCGCCACCTGACAGTAGGTGCCGACCGACTCGTCCACCGCCGGGCGGTGCAGCAACGGGGTGAAATCGATCCCCTTCGCCTTCCAGTGACCGATGGCGCTGCGTGGCTCCAGACAGTCCACGCGGCCCACCATCTCGTTGAAGGTGCGGAAGCCGAGCGATGCCATCAGCTCGCGCACCTCCTCGGCAACGAAGTGCATGAAGTTCACCACATGAGCGGGGTCCCCGGTGAACTTCTTGCGCAACTCGGGATCCTGGGTGGCCACCCCCACCGGGCAGGTGTTCAGGTGGCAGACGCGCATCATGATGCAGCCCATGACGATGATCGGCGCGGTGGCGAAGCCGAACTCCTCGGCCCCGAGCAGCCCCGCGATCACCACGTCCCGCCCGGTCTTGAGCTGACCGTCGGCCTCGACGACGATGCGGCTGCGCAGATCGTTCAGCAGCAGGGTCTGATGGGTCTCGGCGATGCCGAGCTCCCACGGCAGCCCCGCGTGCTTGATGCTGGTCACGGGCGAGGCGCCGGTGCCGCCCTCCCCGCCGGAAATCAGCACCACGTCGGCGTGCGCCTTGGCCACGCCGGCCGCCACCGTGCCGACGCCGACCTCGGAGACCAGCTTCACGTTGATGCGCGCGTCGCTGTTGGCGTTCTTGAGGTCGTGGATGAGCTCGGCCAGGTCCTCGATCGAGTAGATGTCGTGGTGTGGCGGCGGCGAGATGAGCCCCACGCCGGGGGTCGAGTGCCGGACCTCCGCGATCCACGGGTACACCTTGTACCCTGGGAGCTGCCCGCCCTCGCCCGGCTTGGCGCCCTGCGCCATCTTGATCTGCAGCTCCTGGGCGTTGACCAGGTACTGGCTGGTGACCCCGAAGCGGGCCGAGGCCACCTGCTTGATGGCGCTGTTGCGGGAGTCGCCGTTGGCGTCGAGCGCGTAGCGCGCCGGGTCCTCGCCGCCCTCGCCGGTGTTGCTCTTGCCGCCGATGCGGTTCATGGCGATCGCCAGGGTCTCGTGCGCCTCCTTGCTGATCGATCCGTAGGACATGGCCCCGGTCTTGAAGCGTTTGACGATCTCCGCCGCGGGCTCCACCTCGTCGAGTGGAACGGCCGTCCCCGGCGGCTTGAGCGCCAGCAGTCCGCGCAGAGTCGCGAGCTTCTCCTGCTGGGCGTCCACTTGCGAGCTGTAGTCCTTGAAAACTCCGTAGTCGCCGGACTGGCAGGCGCGCTGCAGCTTGTGAATAGTCTGTGGATTGTTGAGGTGGTATTCGCCGCCGTCACGCCACTGGATTTCGCCGCCCACCTCCAGGGCGCCGTTCCCGGCGTTGCGCTCGGCGTAGCCGCGCAGATGCCGGGCGGCAGCCTCGGCCGCAATCTCCTCCAGGCTCACGCCCGACAGGCGCGCCGCCGTCCCGGTGAAGTAGCGGTCCACCACGTCGCGGCAGATGCCGACCGACTCGAACACCTGCGCGCCGCGGTAGGCCTGGATGGTCGAGATCCCCATCTTGGAGATGACCTTGACGATCCCCTTCAACAGCGCCTTGCGATAGTTGTAGCGGGCGCTCCTATGGAACTCCTCATCGCGGCCGGAGCCTTGGCCGGAGCCTTGGCCGGACCCATTTCCGTTGGTGCCGTTCTCCTCGGGATCGACGAACAGCCCCTCGTCGATGCCGGCGTCGATGCTGTCGTAGGCCAGGTAGGGACAGACGGCGCTCGCGCCGTAGCCGAGCAGCGCGGCCATGTGATGGACCTCGCGCGGCTCTCCCGACTCGACCACGACCCCCACCGAGGTCCGGGTGCCGGCGCGGATCAGGTGATGGTGGACGGCCGACATCGCGAGCAGGGCCGGGATCGGCGCGTGCTGGGCGTCCACGTCCCGATCGGACAGGATCAGCACCGTCACTCCCGCGGCGACGGCCGCGTCGGCCTTCCGGAACATGCCGTCGAGGGCTTCCTCCAGAGCGCTGCCGCCGCCCAACGGGGAGAACAGCATCGGCACCGTGACGGACCGGTGTCCGTGGCCGCCGTCCAGCGCCCGCAGCCGCTCCAGGTCCTCCATGGACAGCACGGGGTTGCCAAGGCGGATCTGCCGGCAGCTCTCCGGCCGCGCATCCAGCAGGTTTCCCTCCGGTCCCATGGTGGTGACCGTGTCGGTGACCAGCTCCTCGCGGATGGCGTCGATGGGCGGATTGGTGACCTGGGCGAAGAGCTGCTTGAAGTAGTTGTAGAGCAGCTTGGGTGCGTCGGACAGGGCCGCAGGCGGCGCGTCGTTGCCCATGGATCCGATCGGCTCATTGGCGGTGCGCGCCATGGGCGCCAGGATCATGCGCAGCTCTTCGAACGTATATCCGAAGGCGCGCTGCTTGTTGAGCATCTCGGCGCCTGCCACGCGCGCCGGTTCCTGACCGGCCGGCAGGTCGTTGAGGTCCAGCAGATGTTGGCGCAGCCACACCGCGTAGTCCTCAGCGCCGGCGATCTCAGCCTTGAGCTCGGCGTCGTCGATGATGCGGCCCTGCTCCGTGTCCACCAGCAGCATGCGGCCAGGCCGCAGGCGGTCCTTGAGCACGATTTCGTCCGGCGGCAGGTCGAGGACACCGACCTCCGATGCCAGCACCACCAGACCGTCCTTGGTCACGCAGTACCGCGACGGGCGCAGGCCGTTGCGGTCCAGCACCGCCCCGACCTGTCTGCCGTCGGTGAACGCGATCGACGCCGGCCCGTCCCACGTCTCCATCAAGCAGGAGTGGTACTCGTAGAACGCCCGCTTGTCGCCGCTCATGCTCTCGTGGTTCGCCCACGGCTCCGGGATCAGCATCATGAAGGCGTGCGCCAGCGAGCGCCCGCTCAGCACCATCAGCTCGAACGTGCTGTCCAGCTTGGCGGAGTCGCTGCCCGACGGTTCGATCACGGGCAGCGTGGCGGCCAGATCGTCGCCGAACAGCTCCGAGCGCAGCAGCGGCTCACGCGCGCGCATCCAGTTCTCGTTGCCCTTCAGGGTGTTGATCTCACCGTTGTGCATGAGGTAGCGATACGGATGCGCGCGATCCCAGCTCGGGAAGGTATTGGTGGAGAACCTGGAGTGCACCAGCGCGATCGCCGTCTCCATCGCCGGATGATCGAGCTCCGGATAGAACGAACGGAGTTGCAGCGCAGTCAGCATGCCCTTGAAGACGATGGTGCGGTGGGACAGGCTGGCGATGTAGAAGCGGTTCGCGGCCTGCGGGACGCGCTGCCGTACCCGGTTCTCGATCACCTTGCGGATCACGTAGAGGCGCCGCTCGAACACATCGCCGTCGTCCATGCCGGGACCGCGGGCAATGAACACCTGGATGATGTGCGGCTGCTGCGACCGGGCCGCCTTGCCCAGGCGCGACCCGTCGGTCGCCACGTCGCGCCAGCCCAGCAGCGTCTGGCGGTGCTCGGCGATCACCTCCGCGACGACGCGCTGAATTCGCAGCCGCTGGTCCTGATCGGCGGGCAGGAAGCACATGCCGACGCCGTATTCCCCCGCGGCCGGAAGCTCCACCCCCGCGTCATGCGCCAGAAGATGCAACGCTGCGTGCGGGATCTGGATCAGCACGCCGGCGCCGTCGCCGGTGTTCGGGTCACAGCCCAGGGCGCCGCGGTGATTGAGGTTCGACAGTACCTCCAGCGCGTTGTCGAGCAACCGGCGCGAACGGCGGCCGTGCACGTCGACGACGAACCCGACCCCGCAGGCGTCGTGTTCGTACGCGGGGTCGTACAGGCCCTGACGGGGCGGGATGTTGGAGAATCTCATAGCTCGACTTCGATGACGGTATTGCAACCTTTTCCGGAGCACGTCACGCGAGGACGGGTGACGGTCCGTGGGTAAGGCCTACCATGGTGCATGATAGCGCAAATCGGCGGCAGACGGGAAACCCCGTCCACTGAGCCGCCCATTCTACCGTTGATTCGGAGGTCGATTTTCCATGCCAGCGTCCAGCCCTGATCTTGCCTACACCCCCGCACATGTCCTGCGCGACCTGATCGCTGCCAAGAGGCTCTCGCCCGTCGAGCTGATGCAATTCACGCTCGACCGGATCGAACGGCTCGACAACTCGCTCGGCGCGTTCGTCACGGTCATGGCCGATCACGCCATGAGCGAAGCCCGCGCCGCCGAGGAGGCGGTCATGCAGGGCCGGGAGGTGGGTCCTCTGCACGGAGTGCCGGTACCGATCAAGGACCTCGAAGCCGTCGCAGGCGTCCGGCTCTCGCAGGGGTCGCTCGTCAATGACGGGATCGCGGAGTCGAACGCGATGTGCACCGACCGCGTCCGCGCCGCCGGCGGCATCATCGTCGGCAAGACCAACACCCCCGAGCACGGGCACAACGCCACCACGGAGAACCGGGTGTTCGGACCGGCCCGCAACCCCTGGGACCCCGCACGCACGCCCGGAGGCTCCAGCGGCGGCTCGGCGGTCGCGGTGGCCGCCGGCATCACCGCCATCGCCCAGGGCTCGGACGGCGGCGGCTCGATCCGCATACCCGGCTCGCTGTCCGGCATCTACGGCATCAAGGCCACGCAGGGCCGCGTGCCGCGCAAGCACGTGGACGAGCACTCCTACAGCTTCTTCAACAATTCCTCCGTCGGGCCGATGACCTGGGATGTCAGGGATGCCGCGATCTTCCTGAACGTGCTGGCGGGGCCGGCCGGCGACGCCGAGTACGGCACCCTGCCGGACGATCCGCCGGACTTCACGGCCGCGCTGGCGCGCGGGGTCGCCGGACTGCGCATCGGTCTCGACACCAGCGGCATGGGCGGCGCCGGCTGCGATCCGGAGGTCCGGGAGGCGGTGGCCGCCGCCGCACGCGTGTTCGCGGAGCTCGGCGCCCACGTCGATGAGGTCGAGTACGCCCCGGACGAGCACGAGGCGATCTTCCGGACCTTCATGGACCTCTTCTGCATCAGAGCGTACGGGCGATGGAGCGTCCAGCTTCACGACCCGGAGCAGGCCGCGCAGCTCACCGGCTACTTCACGGAGGACCTGGAACGCGGCCGGCGCGCGCAGGCGACCGACTATCTCACCTGCATGAACAAGATCGGCCGCTACAAGGCGTACGCCGCGCGGTTCTTCGCCGCGCACGACCTGCTGCTGACGCCGGCCACCGCCACCACGGCGTTTCCGATCGGTGAGTATCCGCAGACGATCGGCGGCCAGCCGGTCGCCCACAGCCGCTTCGGCTTCACCCCCTTCACCTACCTGTTCAACCTGTCCGGCAACCCGGCGGCCACCGTGCCTTGCGGCTTCGACGCGGAAGGTATGCCCATCGGCCTGCAGGTCGCCGGCGCCATGGAGGACGAGATGACCGTGCTTGCCGCATCCGCCGCGTTCGAGACCGCCCGCCCCTGGGCGGGTACCCGGCCCGCGGGGATGTCCTGAGCCGTTGAAGGTATCGCGAAGCTCGCGTGGCAGGCTGACGGCCCGTCTGTTCGTGACCGGAAAGCGTTGCCCATAAGGAGGCGCCCGTGCCCACCCGAGAGCAGGCCGAACAGTTCGAGACCGACGGCTATTTCGTCGCTGATGACGCCGTCGAGCCCGGCATGTTCGACAAGCTGGCCGCCGCCGCGCGCCGCGTCAAGCACAAGGTCCGTTCGGGACAGGTCGACGTCTACACCCACTGGGCCACCGACGAGAATTCCGAGCCCTGGGCGATCCGCGGCCTGCTCGCCCCCGAGTTCGACGAGCCGGTATTCGCCGAATACCTGACGTCCAGGCCCGTCATGGAGTATGTCCATGCCTTCATCAGGGACGACCTGACCATGGGCTCCATCCTCGTCTTCACCAACCCCCACCACGCCGACTACTCGATCGGCTGGCATCGCGATTGGGGCAAGCTGGAGCGCGACCTCGACTACGACGCGGAGATGGCGGTGCTGGGCAAGCCGCTGACGACCTGGCGCTGGCACCTGGCCACCGTCGACGACGAGAGCCTGCAGATCGTGCCCGGCAGCCATCGACGCTACCGCACCCTGCACGAGCGCCGCTGCCTGATAGAGACCCGCCACGACGACATCCCCGGACAGTTGAGCATCAGGCTCAAGGCGGGGCAGGCGGTCTACTGGTCCGGCGACACCATCCACCGCGGGCTCAACCGCAAGGACACCGAGCGGCTGACCGTGTCTGCGGGCTGGAGCGTGCACGACGCGGGCGCGGCGCCGCAGCCGGTCGACGAGCGCCTGCGCTGGCGGTTGCGCGACGATGTCCGCGCCAACCTGCCGGCGGCTCTGGTGCCCTACTACGACCGCTGGCGCGCCAAGCAACTGGCCTGACGTTGGATCCGTTATGTGCCAACGTAGGCACATGCGACTACACATAGCGTTGGATGACGAGTTGGTGGCGGAGCTCGACCGCCGAGCCGGCACGAGAAGGCGAAGCGCCTTCATAGCGCAGTTGATCCGGAGAGCGCTGGACGACGAACGTCGCTGGGACGACATCCAAGCCGCGCTCGGCACGGTTTCCGATACCGGTCACGAATGGGACGACGATCCGGCGTCCTGGGTTCGAAGTCAGCGGCACGGGGACTCTCGTCGGTCCGGATGACGTGGTGGCCCGCCTGATGCTGGACTCGACCGTCCTTATCGATGCGCTACGCCGCAGACTCGCTGCGACGGAGTTGTCCCTTATGCCGTGGCCGGTCGGGTCGTAGTAGCGCGCCGGCGGCGGTCGACGTCGGAGAGGTACGGCTCGATCTGCCGGCGGAACGACGCGAACACCTGGTCGGGGGAGGCCTCGCTCGCATCGAGAGTGAACTTCGACGGGATCAGCGATGCGTCGAATTCGCGACGGAACGAGTCGATCACCCGGTCGACGTCCTGGTCGTGCAGGATGCAGCGGGGCCGCCGGGAGCGGTTCATCCGGTCCCGAATGACCTCTGCGGAGCACTCGACCAGAACCAGCACGATGTCCGGAGCCCGCAGCAGCAGCTCCCGGTCCCACGCGCGGGCCCGGCCGCGCCGGTCGGCGAAGGAGCCCGCCTCGCCGTAACCGTAGTAGAGCGCGGCGTACACCGCTTCGGCGTAGTAGTGGTTGACGAACAGGGTGTCCTCTTCGCGGAACAGGTCGGGATGCAGATGCCGCCAGACGTTGTGGCGCTGAAGCTGTTCGAGCACCGACGGCCGGAGCGCCAGGATCTGCTCTTCGTCCCCGGCGGTGTTGAGGTCGGCCTCGTCCTTGCCGACCGTCGTCGCGTCCGTGCCGGCGTGCACGATGAGGTGCCGGTCGAGCCGCGGCACGACGAAGTGATCGTGCCAGCGCACGTACGGAAGCCCCATGGCTTCGATCATCCAGCGTGAGATCCGGCGGGCCAGCGTGGTCTTGCCGGCGTATTCGCAGCCGATGATGAGCAGATTCATGGCGCCCGTCAGGGCTCGATCAGGACCTACACCGGCTGGAGCGTCTGCATGGACGGCACTGCCCTACCGGGCCATGGGACCGGCCCAGCAGGGCTGCTCCATGTCGGTGAGGTCGTCCCACGGATAGACCGGCCGGGTCGTCCGCGTGAACTCGAACCGATCCAGATACGGCGACGCGGAGCCGGGAGCGGCGCAGAACAGGATGCCCGCGGCAAACGGCTCGTAGTCGTTGCGGAAGCCCTCCGGGCTCTTGGCGAGCACGATCTTGAAGTCCCGCGGATCGGCCCCCGCGGCCTCGTACAGGAGCGGCGAGCTACCCGGGCCGCTCTTCTCCACCAGCACCACGGTGACCTCGCCCGCGCGGATGCGCGCCATGCGCCCCATGTCGACCGGGAAGTTGTGGCCGCCGTGGCCGCTCAGCCGGTAGGCCAGCGTGCCCAGCCGCTCCACCCGTGCGGTCACCGCCAGCGGCTCCGAGTACGGGTCGCGCTTGCCGCCCAGGGTCAGGTCCACGGTGGCGCCCACGCCGGCACGCGTGCAGTGGTCGACCGACTCCGGGTCCACGCAGAAGGCCAGCGCGCCCCCCGCGCCGATCGGCTCGTCGAGCAGCGCCGCCAGCAGGTGGGTGCTGTCGCCGGGCGCGCCGCTGTTGGTGGCGTCGTGGAACTCCGACACCGCCACCGGCCCGCCGTCGATGGCGCGGGCCGCGGCCACGAGCCGGTCGGGCGCGATGAACCGCTCCGCTTCCGAGTAGGCGCGCGTCGCCCAACACTCCCGCGCGACCGATTGCGGATCCATCGGCGGCTCGGCGCCCCAATAAGCCTGGTAGAAGGTCCAGCCCAGGTGCGGGGCGTCGAGCCACGGCTGCACGGGATACAGCCCGATCGAGGCCACGTCGTCCGCCGCCTCGGCAGCCACGATGCGGCGCCACAGGTCGCGCTGGATGCCGCGGTCGGTGGCGCGGCCGTCGCCGTTGTGCACCATCGGCATCTTCCAGGCGCTTACCGCCGGCCGCTCCGCGGTGTCCAGCAGGCGCGCCAGCACCGCGGCGGCGCGCGCGCCGGTCGTATCCTCGTCGACGTGCGGATGGGTGTGATAGCCCACCAGCACGTCGGCCGAGCGCACCATGAGCGGCGTCAGGTTGGCGTGCAGGTCCAGGGTCGCCACCAGCGGCGTGGCGGGCCCGACCGCCGCGCGGATCGCCTCCAGGACGCGGCCCGACACATCGGAATCGTCGACCGCCGACTGCGCCCCGTGCAGGGAGAGCAGCACGCCGTCGACCGCGCCCGCGCGCAGCGGCGCCACGGTCATCTCGATCAGCTCGGCCAGCAGGCCGGCGGCGAGCGGCCCGCCCGACCAGGAGACCGCCCGGCACAGGCCGACCCACTCCACCGGGCTGCCGAGGATCTTCGGCAGCTCCGTGAACCCGGACAGCTCGCCCACGTCGCCGTAGCGCTCGACGATGTCGGCGCCCCGCACCAGGCCGTAGTCTTCGAAGTGGGAGCGCTCGGTGAGGACCGGATTGAAGGAATTGGTCTCCTGGCGGACCTGCCCGATGGCGATGCGTTTCATGCTCGGTTCAGCTACCGATTCAGCCATCGCTATTCCCCGTATCGAGCTCCTGCTCGGTCAACCCGTTCGCGATCAGGTACTGCCGTATACGTTCGAGAAACCCTTTCGCTCGTTCATACTCCTGCTGGGTTTCCCCGTCGGAGAAGTGAGTATGTACACTGTAGTCTGCCATCAGTCGATCATCCATACCTTCGGCGAGATCCCTCGCCCATTTCCGCTCTATCTCCCCCGTGCGTACCAGGTGGAGGCCAAACATGCTCCTCACGGCGGAATGACTCGAAGTTTCCACGTCGTGTACGAGCAAGGCCGATTTGGCCGCATGGAGCAGCGCGTAGTACGATCGAGACACGGAATCCTCCCGATAATCGGACCTCATCAGAATCTCGGCCGCGCCCAATGACCGCACGGCGCGATGCCATTCCCCGATGATCGTCTCACGGTTCACAGGACCGTTACTCCATCGCGTTCAACCGCTGCACTGTAGGCTGACCCGAGCGCTTTCAAGCGACTCCATTCGGCTTGCGTATATGCCATGATCGACGGTACGATCCAAGACGCCGCCGCCAGGTCGTAGCCGATCCGCCGCAGCGGACGCTTGATGTCGGATGCCCCGTCTCTGACGACGAGCAGTACGTCAAGGTCGCTGTCTTCGCGCCCATCACCGCGTGCCTTGGAGCCGTAGATGACCATGCGCAGGACGGCACCCGCGTGCCGCTGATTGAGCACCCGCCGGTATTCGTCCAGCCAAGCTCGTTCTTCGGGATGAAGCGTCAGCATGTCGATTCGGACCTCGAAATCGTACGCCGCTGGGGATGACGATCCTCGATAGGTCCGCTTGACTCTACCCCTTTCGACCGAACCCGCCTACTAACGATGCGCCCGCGAGCGCTACCTTGCACGACTGAGCTGCCTGCGCCATCCTCGACGCTATTCCATCACACGGGACGATCATTGGTGATCGGTGATCGCACGGCGCGATAGATGAGCAGCAGGGCGACACGCCTGCTGCTCGCAGCCGCGACCGCGGCCCGCGTGCTATGGTGCGCCCGAGAGGGGGGCGGCGCGCGCATCGGCCTGCCTGGGCGGCAGCGTCGAATGCTGCAACCAAAGGGATCGGAGTGGAGGCTTCCGTGGCGGCACCGGCAACATCACTCGTCGACCTCAGGCCGGACGCCGGCGGGGACCGTATCGCGGTAATCCGCGACGGGCGGGTGTCCTACCTGCCTGCGACCCGGGTCGACTTGGGCATCCGGCACACGGGCGCCGCGGGCGCGTGCCGCTACACGCGCCGCGCGAGTGACGGCGCGCTGTACGTCACCGGGCCGATGCTCGGGCGGACGATGTTTCGCTCCGGCGACGGCGGTCGTTCCTGGACCGGCACACCGTACGATCTGGGCATGGAGCGCTTCACGCTCGAACGGATGCCCAAAGACACCGAAATGGGCTGGATCGGCGCGTTCGCCATCCTGCGCGACGACACCTTCCTCATGAGCGTCATCCCGTCCAATCACCACAAGAACGATGAAGCGTACCTGGCCCGTTCCACCGACTTGGGCGCCACCTGGTCGGTGGAACGGATGGAGCTGCCCATCAGCGATCGTGCGCTGGCGGCCGGCAACGGTGATCTCATCGAGCTGGCCGACGGCACCCTGCTGTTGACGCTGGACACGTGGTTCTACGGGGAGTCCGAGGACGAGGAGGATCTCCCGGTCGAGCAGCGCGGCGGGTTCGGCTACGTGCTGCGCTCTACCGACGGCGGCAGGACGTGGCCCGAGAAGCACTGCCTGTCCATCCAAGGCGGCGAGGTGCACCTCCTGGAGTTGCCGTCAGGCACGCTGCTGTCTGCGATCCGCAAGCAGCGCAACGCCCGCCTGCCCGGGGATCCGGCCGACATCGAGGTGACGATGCGCGCCAACGGCTACGAACCCGAGTACACGGGGCATGCCGCGCCCACCGAGGCGGAAGGAGCCGCGTTCTTCAAGCACGTCGCCGTCGCCGAGTCGCCCGACGGCGGCCGCACGTGGGTCAACGAACGCCGCGTCTCAGGCTACGAGCAGTGCTCCGGCGACCTGACGCTGCTGGCGGACGGCACCACCCTGGTGCTCACGTACGACAGCCGCTACCACGGGCGCTTCATACGCGCGGGGGTGCGGGCGCGAGTCAGCTACGATGTGGGCGCCACCTGGGAGCCGGTCGAATACATCCTGGGCGAAGGCGAGAACTACCCCGGCGGGATCGCCGTGGACGACGGCGGGTTGATCACTATCTGCCCCCACTGGAATCAGGGGCCCATTCAGGCCGTGCACTGGCAGCCGCTGCCGCAAGGAGATTAGCAAATGAAGTTCGAAGGACAGGCCGCGCTGGTGACCGGCGCCGGCTCCGGGATCGGCAAGGCCGCCGCCCGGGAACTGGCCCGCGAGGGCGCGCGCGTGGGTGTGCTCTCCAGGACGACCGCCCAGATCGAGCAGACGGTCGCGGAGATCGAGGCGGACGGAGGACAGGCGGTCGCGCTGACCGCGGACGTCTCGCAGGCCGATCAGGTGGCGGCGGCGGTCGACGCGCTCGTCGCCGAATACGGACGGCTGGACATCGTGTTCGCCAACGCCGGCATCAACGGCGTGTGGGCGCCGGTCGAGGAGATCACCCCGGAGGAGTGGGACGCCACCATCGACATCAACCTCAAGGGCACCTTCCTCACCGTCAAGTACTCGGTCCCCCACCTCAAGCGCGCGGGCGGCTCGATCGCGATCTGCTCCTCGGTGCAGGGGACGCGCATGTTCAGCGTCACCGGCTCGTCGGTGTACGCCGCTTCCAAGGCGGCGCAGGTCACCTTCGCCAAGAAGCTGGCGGTGGAGCTGGGGCCGGCGCGCATCCGCGTCAACGCGATCTGCCCCGGGTGGTTCGAGTCCGAGATCGGCGACAACACCTTCCCGCGCAACGTCGACAGCATCGAGATGCGGCCGGACCGCTCCGATTTCCCGCGCGGATCGATCCCGATGACCGGAGGCAAGGCCGGCGACCCGGCGCAGATCGGCAAGCTGGTGGCGTTCCTGGCTTCCGACGACGCCCGCCACATCAGCGGCACCGAGGTGTGGATCGACGGCGCCGAGTCGCTGCTGATCGGCTGATCGGCATCCCCGCCGCGCCGGCCGCCGCTACGGCGCCATCGACACCAGGGCGATGCCGGCCACGATCACGACCGCCGCGCCGATGCGCACGAACGGCGCCCGCTCCCGCATCAGGACCGCGGCGGCGACCACGCCGAGGACGATGCTGAACTGCCGCAGCGCCACCACATAGCTGGCGCGCTCCGAGAGCTGGTAGGCCCACAGCACCAGCGAATAGGCCGCGAACATGCTGAAGCCCACCGCGGCGATGCGCCAGTCGCCGAAGAGCGTCCGCAATGACCGCCAGGACACCGGTGCGCGCGACACCGGCGCCGCCGCCCGCCGGCGGGCACTCACCCGCATGGCCACGACCAGCAGCGGTGCGTACAGGATCGTCGTGATCACGAACTCCCAGAGCCCGTACTGGACCGCGTCGATCAGCCCGCCCCCGGACTCGCGGCGCAGCGCCTCGGCCGCCAGCTTGTCGAACACGGTGTAGCCCACGGTGCCGGCGGCGGCGACCGCCGCCCACCCGATCGTGGCATGCAGCACGCGGGGTCGCCGGACGCCGACCTCCCCTGCGCGGCGCGGACTGCCGGCCAACGAGATGACGATGCAGCCGGCCGCGACCAGGGCAAGCCCGAGCCACCCCATCGCGCTCGGCGACAGGCTCCGGGCCAGGTCGAACCCGCCCAGGAACAGCACCGGTAGCGCCCTCGTCACCGGATACACGACCCCCAGGTCGCCGGCGCGGTAGCCCAGGGTGAGCCCCAGGAAGTAGACCGCCTGCGCGCAGCTCGCGCCCAGCAGGAACGGCCATACCACGTGCAGGATCCCGGCCGTGAACAGCTCTGCCCAGGCAGCGAGCACGACGGCCGGCACGCTGATGGTGACCAGGATCTGCCGGATCGTCGTCCACGAGTCGCTGCGCTGTTTGGCGACGAGATTCCAGCCGGCGTGCAGGATCGTCGAGAACAGGACGATGCCGACGGCGAGCGGAGGCAACGTTAGCTCATGGCCGTGTCAGGGGATGCCGGGGACTCAGCCGTAGGAGGCGTGCCCGTGGCGGCCGAGCATCCGCTGCAGGCGCGGCCCCGTTCCCTCCCACACGTGCTCCGGCATGCGGTAGTCGATGAACGGATAGAACCGCTGCGCGACGAAGCGCTTGCTGTAGGTGGCTCCGCCGAGAAGCCGGCGGCGGTCCGAGGCGTTGGGCGCCCCGCGGTGCCAGGCCTGGTTGTTGAAGATGTAGGAGTCGCCCGGCTCGGCCAGGATCGACACCGGCCCGTTGCCGTCGAAGTGCGGGCGATCCTGGGTATCCGGCCGGCGGCCTGCACAGTGGCTCTGCGGCACCACCTGCGTCGGGCCGCACGCGACCGAGTCGATGCTGGTCAACGGCGTGAAGAGCTGCATCACGTTGCACGGCAGCGGCACGCCCGGGGCGTGGCGCGGGATCTCCGGCGGCAGCGGAAACTGCACCAGGTCGTCGAGGTGCCAGCCGCCGGAACCGTCGACCACGGCGTCGGGATCGGGTTCGGTGAACAGCGCGTTCTGGCCCATGACGTGGCACGCGTCGCCCAGCACCGCCTCCGCCAGACTGGCGAACGGCTCACGCACGATCAGGTCGCGGAAGGAGCGGTCGTACTCGAACATCCGCATCAGCGAGCGGTTGCTCCGGTGGCTGCCGGGCGAGTCCTCCTGCATCTCGGGATCGTCGATCATGCGCTCCATCGCGTCGCGGAGCGCGGCCACCTCCTCCCGCTCCAGGATCGAAGTGCCCAGGAAGCAATACCCGTCGCGGCTCAGGGCCTCCACGATTCGTTTGGTCTCGGCCTCCGTGAACCGTTCGCCCGAGCCAATCGGCCCGGCCGACGCGCCGTTTGTGTATGCCATGGCAGGAAGTCTACACTCCCGTGTCGAGCGAGCGCCGCACTACCGGGGCTCTCGACCCCTTTCCTGAGAGGGTGTTGACATAATCAAGAGCCAGCGGTGAGTCTGCGGGCGAGCATGCGTGCGCCAGTAAGCCACACCCAGGCTGCGGACACGGATAACAGGCGATCATGATGCATAATCAGGCGGCGGCAGCGTTCGTACCATGCGTGGGTGCGCTCCACTACCCACCGTTTCGGCAGCACCACGAAGCCCTTGCTGTCCGCCAGCACGGGAAGCAACTCGCCTTGGTCGGGATGGACCCAGCGTCCCACGTTGCGATTGGCCGGATGCCGAACCACCTCCACGTCAATCCGGTGCTCCTGCTTGAGGTGCACGGCGCAGGTGCCGGCGTACCCACTATCGACATACAGCTTCCCCAGGCTCGGATATTTGTCGACGGCTTCGCGGACCACCTGGTCGGCGCCGTCGCGGTCCTGCACGTTGGCCGGCACCACGTTCACCATCAGGAGTAGCCCCAGGGTGTCGACCACCAAGTTGCGCTTGCGGCCCTTGACCTTCTTGCCGGCATCATAGCCGCTCGGACCGCCCTGCGGAGAATTGCGAGTCGATTGCGCATCCAGCACCGCCGCAGTCGGCTCCGGCGCACGTTCCTCGCGGTTCCGCCACAGTTCCCGTAACCGATCATGCATCTGCTCGAACTTGCCGCCCGCAGCCCAGCGACGGAAGGTGCGGTACACATTCTCCCAGGGGGGGAACTCGTGCGGCAGCATCCGCCACGAACAGCCGTTGCGCACCACGTAGCAACACGCGTTCACCATCTCCCAGCGGCTGTACTGGGGCGGTCGACCGCGCGTTCCCGGTTGTTCGAACAGGTCCGCCACCAACTCCCATTCGGTCTTCGTCAGGCAACTCGGATAGCGCTGCTCCGGCTCATGCCGTCGATGTTCGTCCTTGTAGCCATAGCGCTTGAGCTCCGCTTGCTCCGCTCGCCGCTCAACGGTCACCGCGCCGCGCTTTTGCTTCACCCCTGCCTGCCGCAGCGCTTTGAGCACCGTGGCCGCACTGACCGTCAGTTCCGTCCGTCGCATGAACTCGGCGGTCACTTCATCCAGCGTCGCGTGCGGTTGGGCGCTGACGATCTCGCGCAGCACTTCGCGCCCGGATTCGTCGATCTTGGGCGGGCGTCCCTTCCTCTTCGCCATGATCCTCCTCGATTGCCGCTGCGGCAACCAAAGAATCATCGCCGGATGTGTTTATTATGTCAACACCCTCTGACAACCGCACCATGAAACCGAGTCCTCACGTACGCCGGCGGCGTGGAATGTACGCCGCTGCGATCGGCGTCCTTCTTCTCCTCAGCGCGGCCCCGGCCTCGGCATCCGGCTCCGGGGAGGTGGAGTCAGGCGAGGTCGTCTTGCTGATCACCGACCATCGCGAGGCGATCGACGACTTCACCTCACTGGCCGTGACGGTGGAGGGGGCGCGCATGCACCGCCGCGGCGCCCGCAGCGACGAGGGCTGGCTGGCGATCATGGTCGACCCGCAGGAGATCGACCTCACGCGCTACCAGGACGGCGCGACCGTCGAGCTCGTTCGGGAGCAGGTGCCCGTGGGCCGGTACGACGCGGCCGAGATCCTGGCGTCGGGTGCCCGCGGCACCCTGCAGGGCGGCGATCGGGTGGGCGTGCCGCTGGAGCTCACCCCGGTGCGCACGGACGTTCGCGTGCGTGCCGATCGGATCACGCAGGTGACTTTCGACCTCGTGGTGCAGGACCTGCGCGATCATGGCAAGACGTGGGGCGTGCTGCTCGAAGAGGTGCGGGTGGAGCAGGTCAGCGCCGGGTCGTGACGATAGCTCCGCGTCAATCCGCGCGATCGCCGAGGGCAGCGTACATGGTTCGCGTGCCGGTGAACGTCGATCGGCCGTGCGCCATGAGCATGTTGTCCAGGATGATCATCTCGCCCCGGCCCATCGCGTATGACGTCTCCGCCGCCGTACAGAGCTCGAACCAGGCCGCGCAGTCCTCCGGCGGCACCCTGCTGCCGTCCTCCATGAGCATGGCGTCGATGCTGTCCGGCGCCTCCTTCATGGCCGTGGCGATCCGCAGGGCGTCCCCCATCCTGCTGTCACGCTCGGCCACCAGGCGCCGGCCCATCGGCTGATAGTGCAGTCCCTGGCTGCACCACATCTCGCCATGCACGGGGTGCGGCCGGAAGAACCGCGCGGGCTCCTGCAGGAAGATCAGGGAGCCGTCGGCGGTCCAGTTCAGCTCCCAGCCCTTCCGCTCGGCGATCTCCGCCGCTTCCCGCCGGTCGCCGGTGCCCAGCACCTCCTGCCAACTCTTCTCCCTGCGGGAGACGACCGGCTCGCTCCCCTCGGGCCGGAGCGTGCGGCGCAGGCGGGCGCGCTCTCCACGGTATTTGCGTTCCAGGTTGTCCGGCAACTCCGCGGACACCCGGCGCATGTCGCCGATCAAGTGCGTTTTCTGCCCGTTGTCGGGCGGCTCGTGGCAGTAGAAGGAGATGTAGTCGGGGACGTCATCCAGATAGGCCATCTCCTGGTGGATCATCACGGTCGTGTCGGGGGGCAGGTCGGTCGCCGTATACACGCCGCGTCCCAGGTCCGTCCGGGGCGCCGTGCCGCCCACGTAGGAGTGGTGCCGGAAGTCGATCGCCGACAGGAACTCGGCGTACCGGACCGGGCCGTCGATGCCGGCGTCGCGGAACAGCAGCGCCCCTTCCCGATCGACGATCTCGAAGATCCGGTCCTTGAGCTCGCGAGCGGCCGCTGGCGCCTTCGAGCCGGTCAGATCCGTGTGCACGCACGGGACGGACACGCCGTTGCCGAGCTCCTCGTACTCGTACGTCATCGCGACCTATCTCCGTGACCGCGGAGTTGCTCTATGCGGTCGATCAGTCGCTCCGCGATGTCGAGCGCGCGTTTGGCATCGCCCTCGAAGTACGCCTGGTCAGGGAGAATGTCCGGCAAGCCGTTCGGGTATCGAGTCGGGATGTACAGACGATCCAACTCCGCGGCCATGGGCACCATGTCCTCTAACCGTGCGTAGTAGTCCGCGTGGAGCTCTTTCAGATCGTCGATCAGTTTGCGTACCGAGTGGCCCCAGGGATCGCGGTCCAGCGCATGCCACAGGCTCTTCACCGCTTTCTCACCGGCTTGCTGCGCGTGGAAGCAGGAATGCGCATAGCGCTCGTGGGCGAGCAGGACGCGTGCCGTCGCGAGATCCCCTCGAGCCGTGTCCAGCCACCGCACCGCTTCAGCGCGGTTCTTTTCCTCACTCATGGATGACGATGCCTTCGCGCAGTATCCGGCGCATGAACGGCCGGTGTGCGATCGCACGCAACTCGTCCTCGGTGTAGATCAGCATCTCGACGTGCACGTTCGGCACGTGATCATGGATGGCCTTGACGTCGCCGTATCGGTCGAGGAACCGCTTCTGCGTGTCCATGACGATCACCAGATCGAGATCGCTCCTCCGGGTCTGCGTGCCACGCGCGTAGGAACCGAAGACGATCGCTCTCGTGATCCCATGGCCCGCGCAGAACGCGGCCAGCCGCGGGCGGATCTGGTCGAGCGACGGAGGAGCGGCGCGCCTGGTCGGAGCTGCTGGTTCGATGACTGCCATGGTAGCCCCCGTGCGCCTCACGGTACAGGCGGCGGTGTGTATGGGATGATTGACGGGATGACAACCGGGTGAGAAAATCAGATTCATGGGATCCGAATCAGAGCCGCTGAGCGGCATGCACCAGATCTCCGCTACCGAGGCCAGCCGTTCCTTTTCCAGACTGCTCGACGAGATCGAACGGGGGCACCGGTTCCTGGTTCGACGGCGCGGAGAGGACATCTGCGTCATGGCCGCGCCCCCGACCACCGGCCGGCGGGCCTCCGAGTGTCTGCGCCTACTCCGCGGCCGACCGCCCTTCGGCGCCGCACGGGATTCGTGGCATAATCGGATCCATGATCGAGGACTTTCGCGAGTTGCGTGTCTCCAATGACGCGCTGACCGACCCCGACGCGCTGCGGCGGCGCATGGCCGATGAGGGCTACCTGTTCTTCCGCGGTCTCCTCGACCCGGACCGGCTGCGCGGACTGCGCCGCGACATGCTGCAGGTCATCGCCGCGAATGGCTGGCTGGTGCCCGGCACCGATCCCATGGACGGCATCGCCGACCCGGACAAGCGCTGCACGGAAGGCGACCTCGCCTATGTCGAGGTCTACCACCAGCTCTACCGGCTGGAGAGCTTCCACCGCGCCGGGCACTGGCCGGAGGTCATGGACGTGCTGGCCAAGGTCATCGACGGACCCGTGTTCGCGTTTCCGCACAAGATCGCGCGGCTCTGGTTCCCGCAGTACACCGAGCACACGACGCCGCTTCATCAGGACTTCGTTCACTTTCAGAGCAGCCGGGAGGTGTACTCCTGCTGGCATCCGGTCGGCGACTGCCCGCGCGAGCTGGGCGGTCTGGCGGTCCTGCCGGGCTCGCACCGCGTCGGCAGGGTGGTCGATCACCACTTCTCACTCGGCGCCGGCAGCCTCAGCATCGACCCCGCGGAACACGAGGACGGCTGGGTCTCCACCGATTACGAGATCGGCGACGTGCTGTTCTTCCACTGCCTGACCATCCATGGCGCCCTGCCGAACGTCACCCCGGACCGGCTGCGGGTGTCGCTGGACAACCGCTACCAGCCCTCGGGCGCCCCGGCGACCGACCACATGCTCGATCCCCATCTGTCAGGCCACCGGCCGCTGTCGTGGGAGCAGGTCTATGCCGGCTGGAGCGGCTCCGAAGACCTGCGGTACTACTGGCAGGAGCACGATTTCGAGGTGATTGCCAAGGACACCAGCTTCCAGGAGAAGGGCTTCGCCGAGGCGGTCCAGCGGGCGCGCAACGGTGACCCGCTGGCACGGCTGCACCTGCAGCGGATCGCGGACCTGAATCCGGACACCGAGCAAGCGCAGAATGCCGCGCGCATCCTCGCCGAGGCGTCGCCAGTCGCTTAGACCGACCAGTCGGGCGGCAGCTCCGGAATCGGCCACGCCGGATCGGGTCTCCAGGAGATCCACTCCCCGTTGAAGGGATACTCGCGCCGCGCCGCGCGCTCGATCACCCGCTCGCCTTCGCTCCTGACCCGCCGCGCGTCGGCCGCGGAGATCCACCCGACCTCGACGCCGCGCTCCAGGTGGTCTTCGTCCTTCCACGTGGGATCGCCGTTCGGGGCGATCACCACGTCGAGCGCCCTGTCAGACGTATCGAATCCCCGCGACGTCCTGGTCAGCGGTGTCTGCAGGTTCACGTACCAGCACCGGAACTCCCAGGTCTGCGCTTCCCACATCAGCCACACGCTGTACCACGTGTCCGGCACCGTGAGCATCAGGACGTTGGTATCGGTCCACGTCTTTGCAATGTACGGCCACTCGGCGTCCGTGAGGCCGCGCAGCCCCTCGCGGGTCATCACGTCCACCGCCCACGCCGTGTCCACCACCCTGACGGGCCCACCGCATGCCTGATACAGCGCCACCTCGTCATCCCGGTCGTGGACGACCGTCACAGACCGGGCGAAGACCACCTTGCCGGCCCCGACGTCCCGGTGGAGGATCTTCCGGCCCCGCGGCCACGTGCGCAGCGCAAAGTGCGGCACGCTGTCCAGTGTAAGTACATCGAGGAGGACAATCTCCTCCCCTCGCTGCCACGCCATCCGGGAGACGCTACGCTACCATGTGCGAAACCCACCATCCGCGAGGTGCGCCATGAACATCGACATCGGCACGCGCCGGCAGCTCTTCTTCGACAACCACATCATCGAGATGGTGCAGACCATGACCCGGCGCATGCACCTGCCCGTGAAGCACGAGAGCAATCCGCTGATCCGCAAGGACCGCCCGTGGGAGCAGGATCCCAATTTCCGCACCGGCACCATGTGCGTCGCCTACGATCCCGACGAGAAGCTCTACAAGTGCTGGTACTGCGACTATGCGTGGGACTACCAGACCTTCATGGCCAACACGCCCAAGGCGAAGCCGGCGGCGACGGGCGCCCGGAAGGCGCTGTCGGAGGCGTTCATGGTCTCCGGGTTCCAGTTCGAGACCACCGACAACCGCTGGCTGTACGCCGAATCCGAGGACGGCATCGAGTGGCGCAAGCCGGAGCTGGACTACCTGGAGGTCGACGGCCGCAGGACCAACATCTGCCTGGGGGGCGGCCACCACGGCGAGGTCTACGTGGCCTGCTTCTTCCGCGACGAGCTGGAGCAGGACCCGGCCAGACGCTTCAAGTCCATGCACTGGCGCCAGCTCTCCGAGCAGCTCAGCGTCACCGAATCACAGATTCGCGTCGCGCACTCCGCGGACGGCCGCTCCTGGGCCGGCGGCGAAGAGCCGATCACGGTCGGCCGAATCCGCGAGCGGCGCCTTGGCGACGAGATGATGGTACTGCCCGATGTCGAGACCGGGCAGTACCTGCTCACCGTGCGGGAGACGGCGATGGGCGACCGGCTGAGCTTTCGCGACCAGCCCGTGCACCTGGCGGGGAGCTGGAACTCGCCCTACTACCCCGACAATCCGCTCTTGATGAACAAGCGCCGCGTGTTCGTGACCAACAGCAACCGGCTCGAGGAGTGGCCCACCCTGCGCGAGTTGCTGGTGCCGGACGACCGCTACGACAACCTGGACGAGGCGTTCTACTCCCTGCCGGTGATCCGCGCCGGCGAGTACTACGTCGGCTTCCTCAACGTCTTCCACGCCGTGGACAACACGATGGACGTGCAGCTCCTGTACAGCCGCAACGCCTACGACTGGACGCGCGTGGAGCGCGGGCGCACCTTCCTTGGCCTGAGCCCCGGCTCCTGGGACCCGTACATGGTCGAGGTCGGAGCCTCGGTGATCCAGGGAGACGACGCGGTCCGCATCTACTACGGCGGCGCCGCCTGCCACCACGACTGGTACCTGTTCGGCGAGCGCGAGGGGCTGGACATGCCGGACGAGCCCGGCGTCAACAAGACGGCGCTGGGCCTGGCCACGCTGCGGCCCGACGGGTTCTGCTCGCTCGACTCCACCGTGCGGCCGGCGCTGTTCGTGACCCGCCCGTTCACCAGCCCCGGCTCCGAGCTGATCGTCAACGCCCGCTGCGGACCCAAGGGCTACCTGGAGGTCGAGCTTTCGGACGCCGCCGACCGCGTCGTGCCCGGCTACGAACGCGCCGCCTGCCTGCCGTTCCACGGTGACGCGACACGCCGCGCGGTACGCTGGACGGGACGTGCCGCGCTGCCGCGCGACGTGCTGGACCGCGGCGCAAAGCTGCGCTTCTTCTCGCGCGACTGCAGCCTCTATTCGTTCGCGGTCGAGGATCCCTCGGCCGAGTGACGCCGCGCGGGCGGCCCGGTCAGTCGCCGTCCGGCAGGCGGATGGTGGTGCGCAGCGTGCGGAACGAGTAGTGCTGGTCGTCCGGGTAGTTGTCGGTCGGCCATCCTGGCGGCTGGCTGCCGCCCATGACGGTGATCCTGCGGCTCGGCGGCGTCTCGAAGATCGCACACGACATGCCGGTGTGCGGAAACTCCCGGTAGTGCGCCTTCTGTGAGCCCTCGCTCATGAACGGGTAGCGCTCGCGGGTCGCCTCGGGCAGTGGATCGTAGGCGACACCCTTGAAGTCGCCGGGCCGCTCGTCCTTGGAATACCACTGGTCCACGCGCAGGTGGCCGCCCCACAGGTCGGTGGCGCGCATGCGCACCGGCATCACGCCCTCAAGCTCGGGCGGCTGCCGCCACTCCGGCAGCACGTCGCACTCGATCTGCACGTAGCCCGGCGGCGTGCAGGCGCTGCCGATCACGGCGATGCGGACGATCGGATGGGTCTCCTCGACGACGATCGAGTCGGCTGCCATCGGCGTGTAGCCCTCGACGCCGTTGGGCGAGTTGACCACGTTCATCTCCACGCCATGGAACTCGTTTCCCCGGTAGAACCGTCGGTTCACGGTGACGTTGGCGTAGTGGAACGGAAACTCGTACTCGTACTCCTCGGTCACCAGCCGCCGGCGGCGCTGCTCGGGCCAGCGTTCGTAGCCGGGCGTCTGGTGGTTCTTCGCGGTCGTTGCGTCGGCCATAGATACCTCCTATAGTCCGTCAGCTTCCGTTTCGAGCTCAATCTTCCCTCTCACGAAGGAGTTTCTTCCGATCGCTCCACACTCCTTCTCTTCGGCCCGGGATTCAGGACCAAGCGATCAGACTCTCGTTCGCGTCGGCGGAGCGCCTGCACAATGCGGTGAAGGTGATGCCCATATTCCGAGGCATGCTCCTCACGATGCCGGCGTATCTCCTCAACTGAGGTGGTCCCGAAAAACTGGACAGGTAGTTAAGGTGTAATCCTGGCCAGGAGGAGGGGCAACGAGATGGCGACGAAACGGCGTCGGTTCACAGCGGAGTTCAAAGCACGGGTGGCCATGGAGGCGCTGCGCGGCGAGCGCACGATCCAGGCGATCGCGGCCAAGCACGCAGTGCATCCGAACCAGGTCACAGGCTGGAAGCGCCAAGCCCAGGAGGGGCTGCAGGAGGTGTTCGCCAGCGGCACGAACCGCCGGGAGGCCGACCATGAGACGATCGTGCATGACCTGCACGCGAAGATCGGCGAGTTGACCGTGGAGCGCGATTTTTTGTCGCGCGGGCTCGGGAGCTGACAGGAGACCAGCGACGGATGATGGTCGAACGCGATCACCCGAGCCTGAGCGTGAGCCGTCAGTGCCTGCTGCTGGCGCTGAGCCGCTCTGCGCTGTACTACCAGCCGGTCGGCGAGAGCGCAGAAACCCTGACGCTGATGCGGCGTATCGACGAGCTGTACCTGAGCTATCCGTTCTACGGTAGCCGCCAGATGATGCGCCATCTGGCGCGCGAAGGGGTGACGGTCGGTCGGCACCGGGTGCGGCGGCTGATGCGGCTGCTGGGCCTGGAGGCGATCTACCGCAAGCCGCGCACCACCGTCGCGAACCCGGAGCACCGAGTGTATCCCTATCTGCTGAGGGGGCTTACGATCGAGCGGCCGAATCACGTGTGGTGTTCCGACATCACCTACATCCCGGTGCAGGACGGGTTCCTGTACCTGGTGGCGATTATGGACTGGGCGAGCCGGCGGGTGCTGGCGTGGCGGCTGAGCAACACGATGGACACCGAGTTCTGCTTGGAAGCGTTGACCGAGGCCCTGGCGCAGCACGGCACGCCGGAGATATTCAACACCGATCAGGGCAGCCAGTTCACCAGCACCACGTTCACGGCAGCGCTGGGGGACGCCGGCATCCGGTGCTCGATGGACGGCCGCGGTCGGTGTCTGGACAACGCGTTCATCGAGCGGCTGTGGCGATCGCTGAAGTACGAAGCGGTGTACCTGCACGAGCTGGCCGACGGCTTCGCGGCGCAGCGGGTCATTGACGACTGGATGGAGTACTACAACGAAGTGCGCCCGCACTCGGCGCTGGCCGGCCGCACGCCGGGCGAAGCGTATCGAGACGGTGGAACGGAACTCGAAAAGGAGGTGGCATAGCGGACATGGACAGCAGGTGGCGCCGGCGGGCTGCGAGGGTATCCGAGGGCGGTGTGGTGCGCGAGCCGTGGAATATATCCACATTATCCACAGGCTCGTTCACCCCCTCCCCCGCACCCCCACCCCCTTTTACCGCCGCCTGTTTCTCACGAGGGAGGGGTAGGTTGACAACCAACGGGTTACACCTTAGCCTACCCCTCGAGCTGTCCAAAGGACTGGGACCACCTCACAACAATAGGGTCTTCAATCATCCGAGTCTCCTCCGAGTTCCGAGTTCTTCGGGCGCGGAGATCTGTGGACACACTCGCTTGGCCCCACTCGTTGTCGCTGTCGACGCGCGTCGCCCTATCACCTTCGACACCCGGTAATGAACGATCAGCCTACCTGGTCAGGCGTACTCGTATAGAGGCACGGTCGTCGTGGGCTCCTGTTGTTCCTGAAGCAGGACTTCGATCCTGCGTACCGTGTCCGGTCTCAGAAGCACGTCTCCACATACGGAGCAGACGTCAGCCGGAACGTGGTCGATCACTACCACCTGGCCAGCGTGCCGTACCGTATGCACTACGTTATCTGATTCGTACGTGCCGTGACATCCGTCAATGCTGCACTTCATTGCGAGCGCCTCCTCTGAGTCGGGGTGACCCACTTGGGCAACTTGGGTTCATAGACAGTAATGATGATGAGAGTGGGGCGGTCTGTGGTACAGACCATATGGACGGCTCTCCCCGCCCCGGTTCTCCCGTACAGCAAGCAGCATGGCCCGCGTCGATGTTGGGCATAGTTCTCCACGACTTGTCCATGGGAGATTGCCTCCAATACTTCATCGAGCGAGATGCTCTCCTCAGTCATTTCCTGTTGGGCATGCTGGGTAACCCTTACGTTGTTGGCGCGAGCCTGGTCGCGTACCCTCTCCAGCATACGCGATCATCCCGGGTGGCCGCACAGCGCGTTCGTGATGTGCTTCCGGTCAGATCTCACTCGAGTCTCAGCATATCCGATACTTCGGCCAGTAGCGCGTTGATTCTCTCCACGGCCTCGGGTGAGGGAGGCTCCTTGCCTCCGAACTCCACACGAACGTTGAACTTCAGGTCGTTGCCGATCGCGGCCCTGGTGATCTCGGGAATCTGATCTGCCAAGTCCTGGATTCCGTTGGCTTCGAGGACCGCCTCGGCGGTCAGCATCCCCGGCCGTTTCCTCTTGTCTGGCTGTCGTCCGCCGTCACCCAACTTGTCGTCGGCTGGGACTACCAAGGCCACGTGCCGCGCGCCGGCGAAATCGTTAGGCCACGGGGCGCTGTCGACGCCGACCTCGATCCAGTGGGCGCGGATCGCGTCGTCGATCACTGCGCGCACCGTCGGCCAGGGCAGGGTCAGGCCCTGCTTGGTCGAAAGCGCCGTGGCGACAGCGAGGGCGTTGGTCGTGCCGTCCTGCCACGCCTCGGGTATCGACTCGGCCATCATCTGGTCAACGGGAATCCGTGCGGGCGGCGGACGCAGCGTCGCGGCGGCGCTGAGCACGCCGGCCGGCACCGGCTCATTCAGGATCGACGCGGGTCCGCTGGTGAGCCAGACCAGTCCCTGTTCGACCGCCTGCAACACAGCGGCGTCGACATGTGCCGGTTCGCATTTTGGGATGACGAGGGTCTCCTCGTATCCCTCCCGCGGGAGCGTCACGGCGTGGCCGCCGGCGAAGTAGTCGTACACCTGCTGAACGCTGACTTCGTCGGACGCCCCGAGTCCCGGAAGACTCCCCTGCTGGATCAGGTCGGGTTCGAGGCCACTCAGCGTTGCGGATTCCGGCAGCAGCAGCTCAAGACCGGCGTCGTCGAGCGCAGGCTCATCGATCGCCGTGCGCCAGAACGTCTGTACCGATCGATCCGGGCGCCTAACCCGAGCCACCCAGATGCCGGCCTCGACGCCGTCCACGACCGTGTCGAGTATCTCTTTTGTCCGCAGCATCTTCGGCAGCCTCGGAAACTGCGCAAAGGCGCCTACTAGGTCCTTGACGCGGCGCGATTGTTCATCCTCGCGCCACAGGTCGTAGGGGCCGCCCGGCAGCATCGCCTCCGAGCTGATGGCGGTCTCCTGGATGCGCGATCGTCGGTCGGCCTTGACGATGGTGAACAACGGTTCGTCGCCGACCACGACCCGGAAGGCGTGGATGGCGTCGCTCTCGTTGACGGTGATCACCACGCAGTAGGCCGACCTGATCGCATCCGGGATGCGCTTTCTTGCGGCCGCGAGCTCGGCGGCCAGCATCTGCTCGCGAAGCGGATCGATCGGCTGCTCCTGCAACTGCGCGCGGACTTCCTCCCAACCGAGGTACTCCCGGACTCTCGTGCGCGCCGCATCGAGACCGTCGCGCGAGGGCACGGCGAGCACGATTGCGTTGCGGTAGACCCGAGGACGATCCGGGGTCGTCGTCTGGTCGATGAAGCGGCGTGCTTCCGCGCTCGGCTTGCCCGCTTCCGAGGCCGCCCGCGGGCCGAGCACGGCGTAGTGGAACTCCCCGTCGTCGGCGATGTCCTGCGGTCGTGCCGGCAGGGTATGTACTTTCGCGCCGGCCGCGGCTGCCCCCGAGATGAGCGTCCGCTGTTTCTCGATGGCGTCGACGAGCTGCGACTCGACCAGCGCCGGTGGCACCCGGTTGCGGCAGGCGTCGTGGTGCATCTGACGCAGGTTGGGGCGACTCCCCAGCCGCCACGCCTTGGGCAACTGGCGGCTCGCGCCGGAAGCGGCGCCACGTGTCGCCACCTCCACCTCGTCCAGGAACCACGACACATCGGTCCAGCGGTACAGCCCCGTCTCCAGCTCTATCCGGTCCGGGTCGCCGGCCCCGAGCAGTACCAGCACGTCCGGCGTCAATGCCTTCTGGCCGATGGGCTGACAGCTCAGGAACACGGCGATCACCGCCTGCTCCAGCTCCCGGTGCTGGAGACGGACCGCGTCGGACTGGATCGCGCGCGTCTTGGCAAGCTCGCCTTCGAGGATCGGACGCCACTCCTGGTGGGTACCGGGGTCCGTGTCCACGCTGGCGAACGAGGCCAACTCGCTCGCCGCCTCCGCCAAGTCGTTCTCTCCGGGCGCATTCAGAAACACGTTCGGCCCGACCAGCGGGCTGGTATCCCACTGCTCCGCATCCCGCAGGGCGATTGCGAACGTCCGCAGGATGCCGCGCGTGCGCTGGAATCCGTCGAGCTGGGTCCACCGGGTATAGAAGATCTCGGTGAGCTCCGGGTGAAAGGGATAGCTGTGGTGATAGCGCTGCTCGGCGGCTCCCTGCTCCTTGGCGGTCTGCTCGTCGAGCGCGGCGATGCTCCCGACCGCCGCGGCAACGTGCGGCCGGAACACGGCAGGATCCCGTATCGACTCCGGCGTGAAGAAGCGACGCCGCAACACCTGCGCCACGTCCTCCTTGCTGACCGGACTCGCATCTTCCTCCATCTGACGGCCGAACACCTCGGACACGTCGCGCAGCAACTCGTTGCCGAAGGCGTCATGCTTCCGAGGATCGGAGGCGAGCAGCGACGCGACCATCGAGCAGCGGTCCACCTTGACCACCGCTTGGGTGAGATACTGGAAAAAGCTGATCAGCCTGCCGCGCCAACTCGGGTCGGTCTCGACCAGAGCGCGGAGATACATCAGGACTTCATCGAGCAGCACCAACGTCGATAGACCCCCGGCTTGCGGCTTTGCCAGCAGCTCCGCCAGCAGCGGTTCCGCAGGCGGGGTCTCCCGCTCGGCGTCCTTGCCGTCCGCATGGATCAGGCGCAGCCCGTCGGACCCCGCGAGCTGCCATGCCAGCACGCTCCAGGGACGCTTGAGCATCCGCACGGTGCCATCCGGGCCGGGCGTCTCCACGCCCTTTTCCAGGTCGATCTTGTCGAAGCACAGCGCCGCGACGCGGGCTTGAGGCATCCTGAAACCGATATGGGCCTCGAACTCTTGCACCGCCGGCAACGCGGAGATCGCGGCCGGGTCATGCACCAGGTGGCGGAGCGCGATCAGCGTGTGGGTCTTGCCGCCGCCGTAGTTGACGGCGAGCTTGCGGTACGCCTTGTCGCTGCGTCCGGCCAGGCGTAGGGCGACCTCCCTGACCAGCTCGCGCAGATTGAAGGTCGGATAGGTGAGCGCGAAGAACTCGGCCGGATCCTCGTACACCGGCCGTAGTCCCTTCTGCATCATCACGTCGTAGAGGTCGGCGGCAAACACCGCGAGCGCCAGCTCGCCGGTCTTCAGGTCGTCGCGCAGTTGCACGACTTCATGCCAGGGGGTCAGGGCTCTTCGAGCGGTGCTCATGGTGACAGTGTCCTTCTCATAGGGCGCGGACCGCGGCATCCAGTCGCCGCGCAAGGTGATCGAAGTGTTCGGGACACTTCTGCCGGATCGCACCAATGCGGCGCGCAGCCTGCTCTCCAAGCGGCCTTCGGCCAGCGCCCGCCGTATCCGCCAGCCCGAGTTGAGCGACGAGCGGCTCGAAGTACCGCTCCTTGACGTGAACCTCGGCCCGTACGGTATCCCACTCCCAATTCGACGGCAGGTCAACGCCAGCGAGGACCCAGGTTTCAAGCTCCTCCCAGGCATTCTCTGCCAGGAGTACCCGAGAGTTTCTGAACTCCGATTCGATCTGATCGAGGCGCCCACGCCGCCCTACCTTGCCGTCACGGTCGACACAAAGGATGAAGAGCTGGACCATCCCTCGGTGGCGCACGACGACTTCCGCTATACGGCTCGACTTCAGGACTTCGTCGACGCTTCCAAGCACGGGATCTTCACAGACCAGAATACGCGTCCTTGGCTTCCCTATGGAACGGAACAGCGACTCGAACAACGGCTTCAGAATGAACTTGTCGTTGCGCGAATCTTCGGGGATTACGAGAACCCTCACACATCTTCCTCGTCGTCGTCATGTTCCGTGAAGAAGAGCGCGCTCTCCAGCCAGCCGGACTCGAGCAGTCGGCCAAGGCCTTGTTGACGCCGCAAGTCCTGCACGTCGGGCAGAGCGGCGACAGGGCGGATGATGGCGTCGGCAGCGTCTTCCAGGCGGCATACGACCGAGGTCTTCTCGAACGTGGCATCATCCATCACGGTCAACATGGTCGGTGCATGGGTCGTAGTGATCACCTGGATGTTGCGCTTTGCGGCCTGCCGCTCAATCAAATCCGTTAGCAGATGCAATCTCACAGGGTGGATTCCGGAGTCAATTTCCTCAAAGAAACAGAGACCGGGCGGGTCCTTGCCAAAGATCACGGCAAGGACGGCAAGGAAGCGGAGCGTGCCGTCGGATGCGCTATGGGCAGACACCCTTCGTCCGTTCTTTTCGCAGAGCGTGAGATCGACCAGGCTGTTCTCACCGCGCGGGAACTCGAAGCCACTGACGTCCATGGGCGTAAGCTCCTGCAACCAGGATGCCAGCACGTCAGCTCGTCCGGTGTCGCGACAGATCTGCTCCAGGACAGCCGGCAGGTTTTCGCCTCGGTCACCGAGAGGAGCTCCGGGGAAAGCACGGCTTCGCATCGACGCCGGGGATAGCTCCAGGAAGCGCATGTCGGCGAGCGCCTCATGCACAGGAACCTTCGCCAGTACTTGCAGAGTCGCCGTCGGCCCCTCCTTTCGCGGCGCATCGAGCTGCGTCAGAACGGGCTGCCCTGGGCTGAACGCCATTCGTACGTCGTCGGCGCAGCGCACCCAGTGCGACCCATCTTCAACGCCTATGGTCTCGTACAGCGCACGCGACTCCACGCGAAGCACCTCTCGCTGCACACGGAACTCGAGAGGGCGCGGATTGAACGCAATCTCAATCGTATAGTCGACCGACGTGCCGTCCATCTCTAACTTGACATGGAACGAGAACCTCGAACCTGCCCAGCGAGAGTCAGGATGTGACAGACGGGCGATCTCATTGGCAGCGCCACGTATCGGAGCCCATTCGCGTTGACCGCCCGTCCCCCACTTCCCGCCGACCACTTCCATCAACGTGTACCCGCGGCCGATGCCGTGCAGAATGCGAAATGCGTCGCGGATGTTGCTCTTGCCGCTGGCATTCGTCCCCACGACTACGGTGAACGGGCCGAGACGCAGCGTCTCGTCGACAAAGTTCTTGAAATTGACCATTCGAATCGACGTGATCACTTCCGTTTTCCTCGCTCAGTCAGCCCATGTGGCACGTCTTGACCGCTAGCCGAACAGCGATTCCATCGTCTATTCTTCTCTGCGAGCCGCAGCTCGTAGAGACTCTGCAGATTCAACCAGAACTCCGCACTGGTTTCGAAAAAGCAGGCCAGCCTCAGCGCCACAGACCGGTTGATGGCCACGTGCCCGTCGAGAATCCCGGTGATTCGCTTTGCTGGCAGCTTGAGTCGCCCCCCGAACGCGACGACGCTCATGTCGAGCACCATCAACTCTTCGGCAATGTGTTCTCCCGGATGGATTGCGGGTACGGCCATGACTACCCTCCGAATCTCCAATCTATCGAAAGCACGCGAGACGTGCCGGCCAACCTGCTGCGGGATCGCTGGCAACACCGCGAGGCAATCAACTGGTCAGCAACTCCTTCTGATGATAGCCCAAACCGCCGCGGGCGGCGGCGTGGTTGCTCAGGGCTTCCAGCACGGAGCGTTCGTCGGACCCGGCGTCGGCCAGTTCGATGAGGGCCTGCAGGATGCGGTTGAACAGGGCGTTGCGCAGCAGGCCACGGTCGTCGAGGTACTCGTCGACCTTGACCTGATCCCCGGCACGCCACAGATGCATCAGCCGGTGCACTTGGTCGATGAGGGGTGGTGGCCGCCCGCCCGGCGCTTCCAGGCCGAGGTTGCGGCCCCGCCTCCGGCTCCACGCCTTGAGCTTCACCTTGGAGCCGCCACCCTCCGTTTGTTCCTCGTCCTCGGCAGTGTCGTCTTCCTCCGGCTCGTCCCCACCCCCGCGGCCCGATTGAGACAGCAGGTCGTACCTGTGGACCAGTGCGGAGTCGGAGAGGTTGCAGGACAGCGCATACAGAATGCAGCCGCCCACCGGGGCTTTCTTCATACCGAAGTCGTGACGATGGAGCAGGTAGTACGTGGTCACGTCATCCAGACCGGTTGCAGCTTCCCTACCGTCGTCGTCAGTGAGGACGCGCCCGACGACGAAATCGACCACCATCCGCCGTACCTCGCGCAGGAACTCCGATACCGTCATGAGCTCGTTCGGGGCGTTCGCCTTCTTCACAACCGGGTATCTGCTGAAGGCTTCCAGGGCCGGCCCGGTGGCCGCCCACACGAAGTCGGGCCCGCGAATGCCCGCGTCCCAGAAGTCGCGCAGCTTCCCGGTGATGTTCGCCCGCATCTCGTCAAGAACGCTGCTATCCCAGCCCGGGCGGGCGGCGGCGCGCTTCTTGCAGACGATCCATACCGACGAGGCCAGGCGCGCGCCGCCGGCGACCTTGTTAACCATCTCGGTCTGGATCGGCCAGGAGCCGGTGACCACGAAGCCCGCGCGGATCAGCGCTTCCACCAGTGTCTCCCAGGCGGCGGGCTGCTTGTTGGCGAACACGACGACGAGGCGTCCGTCGTCCCGCAGCGCCTCCCGGCAGCGCTGGAAGGCACGCGTCATCCCCGCCTCGTAGGCGGCGCGGGAAGCATCCCTGTCGGCGCCGAAGCGGCTGGCCTGATCCACGAGCTCGCCGTCGTTGGCTTCGTGCTGCCACTTCGGACCGAGCGGCTCCGCAAACGCCTCCGTCACGGCAGGAGACAGGCCGACAAGCACGCGCCGCAGCCAGACGTGAAAGAAGTCCATCAGGTCGGAGTAGGGAATGGCGTCGTAGTACGGCGGGTCGGTGCAGATCAGATCCAGGCCCCCTTGGTAAGCCTGCGTCGCCGACCGCCGATGGACGCCCTGCAGAAGGGCAGGCTCGTGCGGACGCGCCCCGGCGTCGTGCAGGTGGCGCACCACCCGCGCCACCCACTCTACCGCCGGCAGGAAACCCCCCGTGGTGTGCGCCAGCGGGTTCACCTCGCAATAGTCCCACACCATCGGCAGCGCAAAGCGGGCGAAGGTTTGCCGGAGCTTTTCCCCCCCGTTGTGCCACGAGCACCCGGCGCTGCTGTAGTCGGTCAGCTTGCTGAAGGCGAGCGCAACATAGGCGACGATCGCCTCGCGCCACGCTTCGGGGCAATCGGCGACGCCCTTGGCGCAGCGCGGGATCTCCGCGATGAGCCGCGCAAACAGCAGGAGTTGACGCCCGGTGAACAGCCTCCGCCACGTGTCGAAGCCGTAGCGCGGTAGCCCGGAGGCGCCGCGCGAGTTCGGTGACGGACGGTCGGCGCTGATTGCCTCCTCGGGCAGTCCGAACGGAATCCCCCTATACACTGCTCGAAGCTGCTCCTCGGTCACCTCCGCCACCGTCCGTTCATGGTCGGTGGGCAGGCGGTATTCCTTGCCCCTCCGGCCGTCCACAACCACCGCGGTCAGCACGGCACCCAGTCGTCCCGCCCGGCCTTCCACTCGGATGTCGGCCATCGTCATGATCGCGCCGCAGCCCGGGCACTTGGCACCGGTGCGCGACATGGTGCCGCCGCCGAGGCGCTTGTCGTGTTCGCGCCGCTGCGCCGCATTGCCGCCGCTCTGCGGCACATCCACCTGCACCCCGAAGACGACGCCGGCCTGCGAGGGGTCGGACGCCATCGTCAGCAGCACGCGCTTGCGCTCCTTCCTGCACAGCCAGCGGGTCTTAAGCAGCGGCAGCGGGGCGCGGCACTGCTTGCAGACCACGGTACGCGCCCAGAGGTAGGCCACGGTGGCTTTGACGATCCAGCGTGGGGTGCGGGGATCGCTCAGATCGGCTTGGTCGAACTCGGCGTTGAGCGTAGCGAGGCATGGAACGCCCGCATCGTCTACCGGGACGAGACGCACCGGACGCCGGTCGTACTCACGACCTCGCTCCAACGGTTCGTACTCCGCGAAGGTCGGGTAATATGCGGCGAGCTCGCGGCGTGCCTGCGCGAGTACCCACCGCCCCCACGCCCGCACGTGCCAGGCAAGGTCCGCTTGGAGCAGCGGATCGTCGAGACTGATCAGGTCGAGTTGAATCCCGCCACCGTCGCCGTGCCCGAGCCGCTGGAGCAGGTTGCGCAGCGTGTCGCCCTTTAATCCCCGCCCCTTCAAGAACGAGGCCATGAACTCCGCGTCGCGCACCGCGAACGCGGGCAGCGGATGGTTCCGACCTGCCAGTCGTTGCGGATATTCAAGGGTGCACTTGAGGATGAACCACGCCACCGGATTGATGTCCATGGCGGTCACCTCGCAGCCCAGACGAATCGCTTCAAGGGGAATGGCGCCGCCCCCAGCGAACGGGTCCAACACCCTGGGCGCCCGTCCGCCGTAGGCCTTGCGAATCTCCGCTCGAAACCACTGCAGATCAGCTCCGTTCTCACGGCCCCAATGCAGAATCCCGCCCGCCGTCTCCTCCTTGACCTGCTCCGCGAGCCGGCCGTTCACCCGCTTGCGCCCCACTTTCTCGACCACCCGCCCGGCCATACGCTCCAGAATCGCGCTTCGCCGTTCCGTATCACCTGGGTCGGCGAGAAGCGTCGCGATCAACGCAGCCCGGCACGCCGCAAGCGGCCGCCGCGCCGGCCAGATGTGCAAGGTAGAGATATGCCCGTGCCGCACGTTCTTCTCATGCACGGAGTCCAGCGAGGTCTGCTTCAGCGGAAACGCGACCTCAATCAGGCGCCTGCCGTCGGCCCCGACGACCTGTCCGTCGTCAACCATCAAACTCGTCCACACCGCACGCTATCGACGCAGACTGTCCGACTCCGGCGCGCGGCCTCATCGCCTACCCGTCGCACGGTATGTCCGGCGACCATCTACCAACTACGCACATCGAAGGATCGTCGAACCTCGGGTAGAGGATCTGAAGCGTACTGAGCCCGGAGATCTACAATCGCATGCGCCTCCGGACGGCCTCGAAGCTTGTTACGAAGCCACTCACTCAGTGCAGCCGCGAACCCACCCAATTGAACTCTGAGGTCCGGTCGCTCGTTCTCGCGGAACTCTCCGTCTTGACCCTCGAGAACCGGAAGCCGAACAGATTCGCTCCAAGGACTCAGGCTTGCAACCATCAGGTCCACATGACACGAACCGAAAAACCCGGGCTGTTCGGCCAAGAGCAGTGTCAACTGCCGCAGACATGACTCCACCCCTATCCGGCGCCGAAACACGACGCGGTGCAGCAACGCATCGACGGCTTGCGTAGGTGGACGTTCCGAAAGACCAGCATTCGCAAGATGAATCCAGTGACGCAGTGCCCCTGCCCCTGCCTCCACCGCATGCTTGACGTCGGACGAAAGGTCATCGACGATCATTCGTCCTACCGCTTGTACCTCCGAGGATCGGTGAATCAAGACATACGGCCACGCCCTGGTCAGATAAACACCATGCTGCCGATTGTCCTCCAGAAAGGCCAGAATAGCCTTCCAATCGTCCTCGCTCGCCGACTCCATCCTCGGCAGCACCGCGCGCCAAAGAAACATAGCTGCGTTCCGAGCGGTCGCTACCGCTCGCCTGTCGTTACACCACTCGATTATCTTCGACCACATTATCTTCGCATCTTTCCAACCCCAATCGACAAATCCCTTCCTTTCGTACGGCAGATGAATGATCGGCATCGATACTCGAGCTATTGAATAGATCAACATATGGCGACTATTGACAGCGTCTCGTTCGCCTTTGTTCTCCTCCACTGCGTCTCGCTCTATGCTGCCAAGCAGGTATTCCTTTACCTTTTTTGCCACGTCAATCGCCTTCGGAGCGGGACAATAGAGGAACATGCCACGATCCACGTCGGGAAGGTCAGGGAATCCATCTCGTGCGGTGTGTTTCCACAGTATCGAGCCCATCGCGGCTTCCTGATGGCTCGTCATCACTTCCAACCGATGTATAGACATCAGACGCAATACGGATCTTCTCCACGTCTCGCCTGACGCGCCTCGCGCTCGGTTCAGGAGCCACTCAATCGCCTCCTGGATGCTCGTGTTGTCCTGTTGGTCCGAACCGACGCCCTCCCTCAGGCGAACCGGAGCGTCGGCGACGGGGTCTCTCCATCGTTGCAGACGGTTCGATACTATGTTCTCCTCGGGAATTATGGACCGTATCATGTCGGGAAGCCAGTCGACGATCTGCCCTTCATCCGCCGCTTCCAGCAATCGTTCCGTCCATGATTGGCACGTTTTTTGGAGTTTCCAGTGTGCATATATTCCAGGTTCAGAATGAAGACTTAGCGCTAAGGACATCGCTTCCCGAAGTTCCTCAGCTCCGATCTTAATCGTAAGCCCGGAGAGGACTTCTATCAGAGCCTCGAGCAACTCCCCTGAATGCGACCCAGGTGGGATACTTGGGGTCAGCCCGGACCGCTCGCGTTTCAATGCGTCCATCGCCCATCGATGAATGTTTGCCGCGAGCTCCCCCTTCATGTTCGCGATCCGCGTTCGGTCCAGAAGATGCTGCTCTTTCAGTTCACCGGTCTTTCCGGCCAGGATGAGCAGAGCCGGGCTCCAGAAGCTGTTGAACTGCATAACCCATCGGCACGCGTTGCTCAGCGCACTATCCGAGAAGCGCAAGGGGATGCCTACTTGCTCGTACAACCTGATACATGCGAACGCAGGCAGCCACGGACTTAGTCCGGTGCCGCGCATGTGAACTTGTGTCACTCTTGATCCTGGGTCGAATCCCGGAACGGTCCGTTCTGTGCGGCTTGGTCCCGGTGGCTCCCCTGTAAGCATCGACTCGAAATCCTCCAACATTGGCCAAGGGCTGCACTCCAACGTCTTCAGCTCCTGCCATCGGTCGGAATACCGGTCACGTAATTCGAAGTCTGGCTTGCCTCGTCCGTGAGCCATATTGTCGAGATCGATTCTCGTCTGGACCTTGTACATCAAGTAGGTGCACCATCCCTCAAGCGAAAGCAGGTAGAGGTTCGGGCCTACAGTGGCGTGGACGGAGCGACGTATTTGATGCAGTGTGGCGCGCAGCACCTCCTGTGCGTCGTTCAACGTGTCGAGTTCCGCCAGCAGTCCAGCCTTCCGCATCTTCGCCAAGACTGCATCGGACGATGGCGACCACTTGTCGAGCACCTCCTTGGCCTCCGGACGCCGTATGTTCCACATCATCCACAATGCCTGCTCGTAATGGTAGCGGTCGGAGAACTTCGGAGCCGTTGCGACGATTTGGTCGATCCGCTCCTTGAAATGGTCCCATCGCTGTGCGTCGTAGATCTCGCGCGCCTCGCGAAGTAGTGAGAACGCAAGTTCCAGCCAAGCCTCCTCGACGTCTACGTTCGGAAGAAGTGTACGCTGATCTCTCGATGGCGGGTCTACGGGACTTCCGCCGGACAGACTGGAAAACAGATCCTCGACCGCTCGTTCGAAGGGTTCCTTCGTAACTTCGAACAGCGGCATCATGGATATCTCCAGCCGCCAGTTCAATTCGTAGAAGATCCGAATCCTGTCTATTGCAGATCGACCGTTGGAGAACTTGATTAGCCGCCTCATCCAGCGCTGCGTATTCGTCCACAATGCCGATCGAACTCGGTCCGGTGCCACCAGCCAGCCAGGATAGCGACCTCGCTCGAAGGTCCACCGCTTGAGAATCTTCCATGCGGTTTCTTCGTCGACATCCTGATCAGGACGAACATCTTCCGGTTCGCTCAACCCATCAAGGAGCAAGGCGGGCTGGTAATCTCTCGTCTCCTGAGTGACCGTGGTGCCGTTGGGCCACCTGTGCGGACTAGGTGGGCGCCCTATCTTGAGATTCTCCAGGAACCACTTGATCGCCGATGCCGGTGATTCGGACTGGTTGGGGAATACTGGCGCGAGATCGATCGGCGTTACGCCACGTCTGGCGAGAAGCGAACGTTGCACATGATCCAGAGACAACAGGCCAGTCAGATAGATCGGTGCATGGTGGTCTTCAAGCTCATCGCGAATCCAGCCGATCCATTCCAGGAAATTGGGATCATCACCGGAAAAGCCGATCAGCACGAACGAATTCTCGATAAGTGACTGTCGAACTGTATTGACGAATGGCGCGAAGCGTCTCGGATAGGTCCGGTAATCCTCCTCGGTGATGATGAACGGTGGCTGTGACGGCAGCGTGCCGTGCAGCTTGACGATGCGCGGCGGGATCGCGGTGGTAAGGTCCTCAACCGTCGTCACCGGCTGGTATGCCCGTTCGGTCACTTCCGTTCCTTCCAGAAGTGTGTCGTAGTTGGTCGTGAACACGTCTCGCCATGGCAGTTGCAGTAGAAGGTCGTGCATGGGTCCGGGCTGATGGCCGGAATCGGGAACGTGCGCGCGCAGGAAGGACTCCAGCTTCTGTCGCTTGAATGCCGCCTCGTACTCGCTCGCGACCCGGAGGGGATTGCTGCGGTTGAACCGTTCTTCCCTGTCCCTGATCGCCCTGTCCCCGCGAGGGTAGACTTCGTCGAACATGGCCCGAGCCAGTTTCCGCCACGTCGGGAACCCGGTATCTATGCCCGGAGACGGCCGCGCGTTCAGGCTGAAGCCGGCACCGACCATCACTGCCGCCCGAGAGCGTGGCCGCTGCCACAGCTCCTTCCGCAACTGGATGAGGTGGTTCCGGTCGGGGAAGTTCATTGTCAAGGCGTGCCGGTATCGATCACGTCCTGTGTTGCCTCTTGAGGCGCACGGCAGGCAATCGCTTCAGCCGCTGGTTGGCGGGATCGACCTCGATGCCGACGGATTCCAAGGCGGTAACGCCGAGCAGCGGTTCGGCCCCCGGCTCCCCGAATATGATCGTTCCGCCGACGATCTCGCCCATGAACTCGATCTCAGCAACGGTTATGTCCACTTTGATCTCGCTGCCGTCTGCGAGTTCATAGACACGCTGGCCTCGGGGCTGCAGGCCGATGCCATCCAGAAAAGGACGCGGAACCAGACAATCGGTCGCCCCCGTATCGACCAGGAACAGTGCTTCCCAGGTTCTGTCCGGCTCGGCTGGATTACGAATGGTCACGGTGACGTGTGTGGCTCCCATGTACCTCTCCTCTGGGTTTATTCAGCCGCTTCCAGGACGGCTCCCGATGTGACGGTGTACGCAAGCGATTCTCGGCTCCGTATGAGCAGTTTGGCGAACGGGTCGTGGACGCGCATCAGGCGCGGGCGGGGAGTGGCGCAGTCGTAGACGACGTAGAGCCAGTACTCGTCACGGAGATTACAGGCCTTGGCCCACTCGTTGTCGCTCACCTCGACGCTGCCGCCGGCGGCGCGTCCTTTCACCTCGATGCAGCGGCGTTCGCCATCGGGATGATCGGACAGCAGATCGAAGCCCGGCCAGTCGGTCAACCCGGCCCGCCGCGCCTGATCGGGCCGCGACACGTCCTTCACCTCGGCGCCGGAGCGCGCTTCGTGTGCGGCCGCGACCTGTACGGCGAGCGCTTCCACTTCGGCGTCGAAACGCTCGGTTTCCTGGTGATCGTGGGCAGGCACGACGAGCGCATGAACCAGAACCTCGACCTCTCCGGGCTGGATGGAGTGCGCTTCGGCGTGCAGCTCGGCCAGCCGTCGGGCGCGGGTGGCCGTCAGATTGCGCTGGCGCTCCTTGACGTCGATCAGGTCCTCCTGCGCCCGGTCAGCCCCGGCGCGAGCCCGGGCGGTGAGGCGGGCGCGCATCGCGGCCAAATCGGCGGCCTGAAAGTCGAACCCTCGGTTGACGAACTCCACGCGGGAAGGGAGATCGGCGGCCAGTCGCTGCCGATGCGCGTGCGCGAGCCTCTCGGTCACTTCCTCGCGGGCGAAGTCGGCGGCAGCATCGAGCATCCCGCGAGCGCGGGAGGCAAGCGGCGCACGACCCGGTGCGAAGCCGTCGGCGCCGCGCAGCAACAGCAAGCGCTCGACCGGCGACTCCTCCACGGTATCGTCGCCTGTCTGGCGCAGTCCGATCAGGCGTGACTCCAGTAGCCGGGCGGTCGCCGCAGTGCCGGCGCCGTCGTCGTCCGGGCGGCATTGTTGGACGGAGACCAGGGCGACGTGGAACAGGTACGCCTCGCTTGCGTAGGGATCGACGAATACGGCCCCGCGCAGCGCATCATCGCCGAACCTACCCAGGATCGCTGCCGAGATGCCGTCGAACACCGGCTCGCCTGGGTGTAGCCAGATCGCATCCTCCCGATCCCCAGGTCTATACACTGTCAGCCGATTTCGGGCCGGCTCCGAGTACGCCTCAAGGGCCGGCAGCAAGGCGTCGGCCGCACCGAGACGGCGGGGCGCCAGCGTAAACGTCCCTTCCAGATCCCCTTCGATTCCTAAGTCGAGCAGCGGTGCGGCCTTTTCTACGAAACGGCGCACGTGGCCCGGCAGCAGCCGGAGGTAGTGCTCGTGCTCCGCCTCGCCCGCGAGATCGGCAAGGCGACCGCGGACGTCACCACCTTCCCCGTACAGCACCTGCTCCCGTTGGGTGAGCGCCAGTACCTGCTCGTCGGTGAGGCGGCCATCCAGCCGATGGGCGGCATCGTCACCGCCGTCCGTGACCGCCTGTTCCAGATAGTCCCGCACGGAAACTCCCTCGAACAACCGGCCAACGACATCGAACACCTTGTCCGATCGGAGCTGGCGGCGGATCGCCTCCAGCTTGTCGAGCAGGGTCTTCAACACCCGTCCCTCGCGGGTGCCGCCGGCCACCAGATTGACGATGATGACCGGATCGTGCTCCTGGCCATAGCGATGGATACGGCCCATCCGCTGCTCCAGACGCGCCGGGTTCCAGGGGATGTCGTAGTTCACCATCAGCCAGCAGAACTGCAGGTTGATTCCCTCGCCGGCAGCGTCGGTAGCCACCAGGTAACCGGCGCCGCCTTCCGTAACGGAGCGGCGAAAGAACTCCACCTGCCGGTCTCGCTCCTGATAGGGCAACCCGCCGTGAATGAGGGCAACGCGACCGGCGAACCCGAGGCCTTCGAGCCAGCGCACCAGGAACTCCGCGGTATCCCGATGCTCGGTGAAGACGATCAGTTTCTCGTCCCCGAAGCGCGGATCACGGAGCACCTCCCGCAGCTTGTCGAACTTGGACTCATCCCCTGCCGTGAGCAGCTCCCGCGCCTTGTCGAGGAGCGCCGCGACCTTGAGACGTTCAGCCTCCAGCTCACCGAGGTTGACCGCCACGGTGGCCCCCAAAGCCCGGTCCTCGAACGCCTCGTGGCGCTCGCCTTGGCCGTCGGATCCGGCATCCTCATCGGCGGTCCGCGTTTCGAAGTCGTCGTCGAGGTCGTCGAAGTGCCGTTGCCGCCGCACGAGTTGCTCCTCCGAGAGACGCCCTTCTCTGATCTCCGCGATCAGAGCCTCGATCTTCTCCTGGCGCCGTTCGAACGAGCGCATCAGGGCATACGTCGAACTGGCGAGTCGCCGCTGGAAGACGCTCATGGCCAGACGCGCGGCCGATCGATTCAGGACTCGCGCTCGGTTGTAGTAGTAGCGGATGTAGTCTGTCGTTTCGTCGTAAAGCTGCTGCTCGCTCCCCGGACCCTGCGACAGGTCGTAGCTCAGCGTGTCGCAGTGCCGCTGCGGGTACAGGGGCGATCCGTCGAAGCGGACCATCTCCTCCTTGGTCCGACGGATGAAGTGGCTGCGCCGCGACTCCTGCGGGAACCGGTCGAACGCGTCGCTGGTCGAAAGCGCGTCGGGAAGCAGCAGACGCCACAGAAAGTAATAGGGATCGTCCTTGCCCATGTGCGGCGTCGCCGTCAGCAGCAGGAGATGCGGTGCCGACCAGTGCAGCGACCAGCGCTCACCATCGGCGCCGGCGCCCCCGATGGTTTCCGCGAGCCTGTAGCGGTCCGTCTTCCGTACGCGGAAATCGGGCTCCCGATGGGCTGACAGCTTGTGCGCCTCGTCGAAGACGACCAGATCGTACGCCGCCGTTTCCGGGTCCGCGAGACAGCCGAACGACCGCTCTCCCGCCAGAGTATCGATGCTGACGATCACCAAGTCGCTGTCCGGCCCGAGGAAGGGATTGCCCGATCGGGCGTCGGAGCCTCCGACGATGCGGAACGGGAGCCGAAACAGCGTGCGCATCTCCCGCTCCCAGTTGCCGACCAGACCCGCGGGCGGGACGATGAGCACGCGGCGGATGAGTCGCCGGGACAGCATCTCGCGGACGTAGAGCCCCGTCATGATGGTCTTGCCGGCGCCCGCGTCGTCGGCCAGCAGGAAGCGCAGGGGAGCCTGTCGCAGCATGTGCTCGTACACGGCGATGCGCTGATGCGGCAGCGGATCGATCAACGAGGTCTCGGTGGCGAACGCGGGATTGAACAGATGCCCGTACGCAAGGCGATGAGCCTCGGCGACGGCCGCGACGGCGTTGGGATCGGCGGAGAAGTCCATGCTCGGCGGGGGCTCTGACACGTCGTACGCGACTGGCTGCTCCGCGATCCGCTGAGGGGTCTGGCTTTCGAGCTCGATGATCCGCCGCCAGGCCAACTGGTTCGGGCGGGACTGCTCGTTCTCCCACCGGTTGACCGTGGCATACGACACGCCGATCAGCTCCGCCAACTGCCCCTGGGTGAGCTCTCTGACGCCGCGGAGGTTCTTTATCCTGAGCGCGTAGTCGTGCGGCACCTCGGCCGATGTAACGGATGCGTAACTCATGCTTCGCGATCGAAGGTTCGACCAGCAGATACTTTATCATAGATAGCGTGATATGTCGAACGGGATGTAACATGTGCTATATCGAACGCCACGAGGGCGGATCGACCGATCACTCATCGGGACTACCCTACGGGTGGTCTACGCGCGGATGATCTGGCTCCGACTCTTGGTCACTCCCCTGGCGGCTATGTCGCTCCGTTTCGGCCCGGCGGGAGATCTGGTAGGATCGCCGCCACACAAGAGAGGGGAACAGTTGTCCGATTCGATCAAGATCGCCGTCATCGGCGGTGACGGCACGGGACCGGAGGTGACCGCCGAGGCGTGCAAGGTTCTGGAGGCGGTGGCCCCGCTGGAGGGGATCTCCTACGAGCGGGTCGACTTCGACTACGGCGGGGAGCGCTACCTGGCCACCGGCGAGGTGATCACCGAGCAGCAGATCGACGAGCTGCGCCAGTTCGACGCCATCTACCTGGGCGCCATCGGCCACCCGGACGTGACGCCGGGCATCCTGGAGAAGGGACTGCTGCTGGCCATCCGCTTCCAGCTCGACCAGTACATCAACCTGCGGCCGATCAAGCTCTACCCCGGCGTGGAATCGCCGCTCAGGGACAAGGGGCCGGAGGACATCAGTTTCGAGGTCGTGCGCGAAAACACCGAGGACCTGTACTGCGGCGGCGGCGGCTTCCTGCGCAAGAACACCCCACAGGAGGTGGCGACCCAGGAGATGATCACCACCCGTTTCGGCGTCGACCGCTGCCTGCGCTACGCCTTCGAGCTGTGCCGACGCCGCAAGGACAAGATGCAGCTCACGCTGGTGCACAAGACCAACGTACTGACCTACGCCGCCAACCTCTGGGAGCGCGCCTTCCACGCGATGGGACCCGAGTACCCGGACGTGACCCGCGACTACAACCATATCGATGCCGCCTGCATGTGGTTCGTGAAGAACCCGGAGTACTACGACACGGTCGTGGTGCCCAACATGTTCGGGGACATCATCACCGACATCGGCGCCATGATTCAGGGCGGCCTGGGCGTCAGTGCCGGCGGCAACATCAACCCGGATCCGGGCGGCTGCAGCATGTTCGAGTGCATGGGCGGTTCGGCGCCGAAGTACACCGGGAAGAACGTAATCAACCCGATCGCCGCCATCGCCGCCATGGGGATGCTGCTGTCGGTGACAGGCGAGCAGAGCGGGCTGGCCAACCTCAGCCGAGCGGCGGAACGGGTCGACTCCGCGATCCGCGCCACCACGCCCAAGATGCAGAGCATGTCGGCCGGCAGGATGGGTTACTCCACCACCGAGGTCGGCGATTTGGTAGCCTCCTCGCTGTAGTCCGAGCGTCGCCTACGTGTAGTGGGAGGGGTTCCAGCCGTCGACCAGATGCAGCCGGTGCAGCAGCGGGTCGCACGGCTCGGCGGCCATCCGCTCCAGGTCGTCCCGGTGGCCCAGCCGCCGGACCGTGTTCCACTGGCTCTTGGTGATGATCCGCCGGTCGCTGTCCCAGAGCGACAGACCGGCCGCACCCTCCGCGTACGCTTCGGCGGCGCGCCGCAGGTAGTCCTGGGAAGTCATGTTGCGCGGGTACAGATCGGGGTAGTAGACACATTCGGTGTGCTCCACTACCCCGCGCATGTACGAGCAGTCCAGCCGGCCGTGCTGGTCGTCGCCGGCCGCCGGCGCCAGAATGTCCACCAGCCCCTCGCGCGCCCAGGTGCGCAGGTCCAGCCCTGACGCGTGATTGGTGTCGTGGTCCGGCCAGACGTTGGCCGCCACCCGCACCCTCCGGCCGGCGCCCGCCCCGTCCAGCGCCTCGCGCAGCTCCCGCATGAAGGTGGTCACGTAGCCGGCCCACAGGTCCATCAGCCGCTCGTCGTGGCCGTACTCGAGCTGCCATTGCGGGTCGCCGCCGCGATGGTCGACCCCGCCCCGCAGCTCACGAGGATCGACGCCGTGCGCGGCCTGGAACGCTTCGATCACCGGCGGCTCGTACAGCACGAACGGCGCCCGCCGCGTGTAGATGAGCTGCACGCCCTCCACGCCGTACGCGGCCAGCTCCAGCAGCAGATCGACGTAGAAGCGGCGCACCTCCGGGTAGGCCATGCTCAGCCGCGCCACCGTGCGGCCGTCGCTGTCCCGGCAGCGCAGCTCCGGATGCTCGTGCCAGAACGGCACCGAATGGGTGTAGCCCGGCGGCGGTCCGGCCATCGTCCCCATGCGGAACCCCAGAAAGACCGAGATCCCCATCGCCTGCACGAACTCGACGCGCACGCGCACCGGGTCGATCCCCCGCTCCAGGAAGCCGCGCAGGCTGCGCACGGTGCGTGCGGCGCGCTCCGACACGAAGGCCTCCTCGCCCTGGCCGTACGGCACCCCCACCGCGCTGGGATAGAAGGTGGAGCCGGCGCCGCTGCCGCCCGTGCCCAGGAACAGGGTGCCAACGTCGCTGTCGCGCAGCGGCGCGTAAATCGACAGCAGGTCTTCGACGGTGCGCGCGCCGTCGAAGAACGACGACCCGGAGTGCCCGTCCAACTGCGCGATGATCAGCTTGGTGGCCGGGTCGCTGCCCGCGCCGGTGTACTCGGCCACCTCCGCCGCGCTCATCGGCACCACCCGCACGAAGGCGAGCTGCGCGGCGCTTGGCGCCTCCACCCCCGGACAGGCGATGACCAGCTCCTCGTCCGCCAGATCGCTCGCCTTCCAGAACACCTCCTCGATCGAGCCGCCGGAGCCCGGGATCGACGCGTTCATCCGCGCACCGTCCACCACGCTGGGCCGCACCAGCTCGCCGCGCGGCTCGCTTGCCAGGCGCACGTCGAGCCCGAACGGGTCGCTGAACGGCGGACCGGGCTGGATGCCGCCGCGGTACAGGCCCAGGTAGATCGCATGCCACCCCGCCGCCGGCAGCCGCATGCGCAGTTCGGGCGGCCGGCTCGGTTCGGTCATGCCGACCATCACGCCGGCGATGCCGGCGGCGGTTTCGTAGGGCAACGTGTACCAGCAACCGTCGCGCAGCTCGTCGCTGATCGCCGAGCGCGGTGCGCAGCGCGACAGATCGCTGATCAGCATCCCCTCGCCCTGCGGCCGGTGCCAGAAGCGGCCGCCCCGCTCAGCGCCCCCCGAAGCCTCATCCATCCGAGCTCACCTTCCTGACCGTGATCGGCACTCCCTCCGCATGGCATTCGCGCGGCGGGAAGCCGTCCCGGGAGATCACGTCGATCACCAGGATCGTATCCGGTCCGATCAGCGCCATGTCCTGCATGCCGCAGTGGTACGGCTCGCCCGGCGCGCTCTCGCCCTCGAAGTGAACGACCTGGTCGCTCCACACGCTCCCGTGCCCGTCCGGGCTGAAGACCACGCTGCCTCCCGGTATGCCGCGCGCGCGCAGCACCGCCAGCACGCCGCCTTCGGTCAGCAGCAGGCGGGGATAGATGCCGGGGATCAGCTCGCCGTCCACGTGGATGCGCTGCGGGTCGGTCCAGGTGCGGCCGCCGTCGTTCGACCACGCGGTCACGAGCGGCTGGTCCAGGTGCGCGCGGCCGTGCAGGTCGCGGTAGCCGTGGATTCCGCAGCGCATGGCCGCGAACAGCCGGCCGTCGGCCAGCGCGATCAGGTCGGACTCGTTGGTGCCCATCGGCGTGAGCTCCGGGTGGTAGCTGACCGTCGCCAGGAAGCGCCAACTGCGGCCACGGTCGGCCGACTCGGCGACGATCACGCGGTTCTTGAACCAATTATAGCGATGGATCAGCTCGGCGGCCACGGGCGATGCGGTCCAGACGCGGTCGCCTTCCAGGTTTCCGTACAGGGTGATCAGGATCCTGCCATCGGGCAGCTCCCGGAAGCCGCGCACCGGGGTGAAGTTGGTGGCGAGAGGTACGTGCAGCGGTGCGCTGAAGGTGTCCACCGTCCGCCACTCGTCGGTGGACACCGACACCTCCAGCGTGGAGGTGCCTGCCCGCGGATCGGCGAAGCGCGCCTGACCGGCGACCTGCATGACGGTGCCGTCGCGGAGCTGGCCGTAGGCGCCTTCGGCGCTCAACGGATGGGCCGGCTCCCAGGTCCTGCCGCCGTCGGTGGAGCGCCGGTTGCACAGGATCATGGTGCCGCTCCGGGTCACGACGAGTTGCCCGACGTTGCCCGGCAGCGTCCCCAGGTCGATGCGATCGCCCACGGTGATGTCGAGCTCCGTCACGGAGGGACCGGCCGGCCGTGCGGCGGTGATCGGTGCTCGATCGAGCGAGGGACGGTCGTCGTTGGCCGTGTCGGCCTGCGCGTCGCCGACGCCGCCAGCGTCGCCGACGCCGCCAGCGTCGCTGGCGACCCGGAAGCCGACGCTCAACAAGCGCAGCTCCCCGTACTTGAAGGAGCCGAACACATCGGCGCCAGTCATGTGCTGCGGCGAGTTGAACGCGCCGCCCCGGGTCAGCGAGCCGTCGCCGTCGGCGCAGATCTCCCACACGTTGCCGAGCAGGTCGTGGAACCCCCAGGGGTTGGCAGGATACGAGCCGACCGGCGTGGGGTGGCCGATCATCGACACTCCGTAGTTCATGCGCCGTGCGTCGGGGTAGTCGCCCCAGTGGTAGAGGGTGTCGGTGCCGGCGCGAGTCGCGCATTCATGCTCGTGGATCGTCGGCAGGCGGTAGGTGCGGCCTTCGCGTTCGGAGAGCCACTCACAGAACGCGTGGGCGTCCTCGTCCAGCACCCCCGTCACCGGCAGATTGTCGCCGGCGAAGTCGGGGTGCTCCCAGGGCGCGGTCTCCGCGACCGGCTCCCAGTGGAAGGTGATCAGCTCGCCGCGCGGCTGCCGGTGGCCGGTCTCCTCCACGAAGCGGCGGTACAGGCCGTTGGTCACCGGGAACTGGCTCAGGTAGCAGGGGCCGAGCTCCACCGGGATGCCCACGTGCGGGCGGTTCTGCCCGAACGCCACGTCGGGTCGCTCGCCGGCGTTCGCCTGCGCGATGTAGCGCGCCATGCTCGGCGTCCAGGCGTCGAACCGGCCGCCCGCCACCGGGATCATCCGCAGGCCGAGCGAGTTGACGAAACCGGTCATGCGGCTGCGGCCTCCGGCCGCCAGTGCACGGCCTCCAGCCGGGTGCGGCCGGCCACGGTATTGGCGCAGACGGTGATGAGCCCGTGCGTGCCGCCGGCGATGGTGCCGGGATAGGAGGAGCCGGTGTTGGGGTCGTCCCCCTCGCCCTGGCTGATCACGTAGGTCTCGTCCCGCCAGGTGACGCCGTCGTCATCGCTCGCGCAGGCGCGGATGCCGGTGTGGGCCCGGTCGTCCGGGTAGCGGTGCAGGTACTGCAGCACCAGCGTGCCGTCGGCCAGGCGCGCCAGGTCGGCCGAGCACTGCAGGAACGAGGTGACCGCCCGCTCGTCGACCCAGGTACGGCCGCCGTCGGTCGACTCGGTGAGGTGGGTGTTCTTGATGCGGTTGGTGCCCTCGTCGCGCTCGCTCGCGCGCTCCTCGCTGTCGAACTGCGGCCGGTAGCCGGACGCGATCTTCAGGTCGTACGGCGCGGGCGGATCGCCGGGCTGCCGGTGCCAGCGCTGCTTGCGCACGCAGGCCAGAAGCGTGCCGGAAGGGAGCTGATGCAAGTGCCCCTCGCCCGCGTACATGGCCACGCAGGAGCTCTCCGGCCACGTGCGGCCGCCGTCGAGCGAGCGCAGCCCGTAGATGAAGACCCCTTGCAACTCGACCGGCAGCGCGGCGGGGTCGGCCGCGGGATCGCCGCCCGGAGCGTTGAAGACGTCTACGGTCAGCAGAATCGATCCGTCGGCGAGTTGCAGCAGATCCGAGTTGGCCGCCTGCATGCGCGTGCGCGGCGGCAACGCGGGGTTCAAGGGGGACAACGACCACGTCCTGCCGCGGTCGCCGGAGCGGCCGATCACACCGCGCCGGGTGGGCAGATGGTCGTCGACCATGAAGAGGGCCAGGAACGTGTCGTCGCGCAGGATCGCGAACGCGCCGATCCACGGCTCGCGTCCGGGATCGTCCGGCTCGAACGGGGCCAGATCGAGGACGAAGTCGCTGGAGCTCCAGGTGAGCCCTGCGTCGGCGGAGCGCAGCACGCGCCGGCCGATGCCCGGCCCCATCACGAACAGGTCGCCGCTCGCCGACCGCCGGATCGAGCGGCACAGACCTCCGCTCGCCACCTCCGCCACCAGCTCGACACGCCGTGCCGGCAGATAGGTGACACTCCCGCCGCGCACCACGGCGATTCGGTCGGCTCCCGCGTCGGGTCTCAGATCGAGCATGCGAGCCTCCGGCCGACCCTACACCCGATCGACGGAAAGGCGGTACTGCGGTGCGCCGAGCGCCGTCAGGCTTTGCAGGAGGCTGCGCAGCTGCGGGCGCTGGTCGGTCTGGATACGCCCCAGGGCCATGGCCAGCCTCACGCACAACCCACCGCGAAGCCCAGGGACATCTTGATCAGCCCGCGGATGAAGTGGTGATCCATCCGGAACGGCCCAGCCAAATGGCTGTTGACTCGCTTGACGGCCGTTCGCGGGTCGTACAGATCTTGTCAACGGTAGCTTGAACGGGCCACCGGGGTGAAGATGCGCCGATTTCGCTCAGCGGTATGCGCACCGCGTCGGTCTCCGGGCACCGGTCCATCCCCTCAGACGCGATGCCGAGCGCCTTGGACGGACAGCGACACTTCAAACGCCTGACGGTCGCGCTCGAACCCAGCGTACTACATGCTGCGCTCGGTACCGGTTTTGGGACAGACACAGGATAGCTCGCCGTCGAAGGTGTAGATCACGTTCTGTGGTGCCGTCCGACTGGTTCACAGAGGACTGAGGCAACGGAGCGGCTGACCAATACCTTCCTGGCGGAGGCGCGCTGCGACACCCTGATCCGGCGCCAGAACAAGAGCGACGCCGCCGACCTGACCCCCGCCGACCCGAGCTATCAGATCGACCTGCCGCGCCTGTAAGCCGGCGGCGTCGACTGTCTATTCTGCATGGCCGGGGACCGCGACCTCCACGCCTCGGCCCCGTTGATGGACGCGGTGAACCGCGTGTGCGGGGACGCGGGTGGGGCGTACGCGCTCTGGCTGACCGCCGGCGACATGCGGGCGGCACGGCCGCCGGGAAGCTGGCGATCGTGATAACGATCGAGGGCCATGCCGGTGGATGTCGCCCACTGCAACGACCGGCGTTCTGGGAGGTGCTAGCTAGTGTCCCGTCCCGGAAATGTACGAGCAAAGTCTCTCGACTTTCGCAAGAATCGATTGCGCCGTCGCCGTCCACACGAACGGGGTCGCCTGCGCGTTGTACTGCTCAACGAAGCTCTCGATTCTGCTCACCAACTCTTTCACGCTCGTGAACGACCCGCGCCGGATCGCTCGCTCGGTGATGATCCCAAACCACCGCTCCACCTGGTTGATCCACGTCGCGTACGTCGGCGTGTAGTGCACGTGGTACCTCGGCCGCTTCGTCAGCCACGCCTTCACCCGCGCATGCTTGTGCGTGGCGTAGTTGTCCACGATCAGGTGCACGTCCAGAGCCGCAGGCACGTTCGCCTCGATATGGCGCAGGAACGACAGGTACTCCTGATGACGATGACGCTGCTTGCAGCGGGTCAGCACCGTGGCGTTGTTCACGTCCAGGGCCGCAAACAACGTCGTGGTGCCGTGCCGCACGTAGTCGTGCGTGACCCCTTCGACATACCCGAGGCCCATGGGCAGTACCGGCTGCGAGCGCTCAAGCGCCTGGATCTGGCTCTTCTCGTCCACGCACAGCACCACCGCGTGTTCCGGCGGGTTGAGGTACAGCCCGACGATGTCGCGTACCTTCTCGATGAAGAACGGATCGTTGGACAGCTTGAAGTACCGTTGCCGGTGCGGCTGGAGGCCGAACATCGTGAACCACCGCTGCACGGTGCTCTTGGAGACGCCACTGTGCTCGGCCATGGAGCGGACGCTCCATTGGGTGCGGTCGGCCGGCTTGGTCTGCAGCGCGGCATTGATGACTTCGGCGACTCGTTCATCGTCATAGGTCCGTGCCCGCCCCGGCCGTAGTTCATCGTGCAGACCTGCAAGACCTCGTTCACGGTACCGTTTGCGCCACTTGCCGACGGTGGCGTTACTCAGGCCCATGCGTGCGGCGACGGCGACGTTGGACGTGCCCTCGGCACAGGCGAGGATGATCTTGGCGCGTTGCACCAAGCTGCTCGGCAGCGAGCGGGAGCGGCTGATACTGGTAAGCTCGGATTGCTGCTCGTCGTTGAGTTCGAGTGGGGCGATCGGCCGACCTCGTGGCATGGGTAACTCCCGCGGAAGATGTCACCGTAATTATGCCACGAATCGCCGGGACGGTACACTAGTGTCCTGTATCAGAAATGCGTTCGCAGTAAGTCTTGAGTGATTCGAGGATCTGATCTGCGCTCTTGGTCCAGATGAACGGCTTCGGATCCTCGTTGTATACCGCCAGGTACTCCTCGATCGCCTCTTCAAGCTCCTTCGTGCTTCGGTGTGTGCCACGCCGAATCTGCTGCTCGGTGAGCGCGGCGAACCAACGCTCCACCTGATTGATCCATGAGGCGCTCGTCGGCGTGAAGTGCAAGTGGAACCGCGGGCGGCGGGCCAGCCAGTCGTGAATCATCACCGTCTTGTGCGTGCCGTAGTTGTCGAGCACTAGATGAACGTCGAGGTCGTCGGGAACTGACTTGTCGATGATGGTGCGAACTTGCGGAACTCCACGGCGCGGTGGCGCCGGTAGCACCTGCCGATCACCGCACCGGTGGCCGCGTTCAAGGCCGCGAACAGCGACGTGGTGCCGTGCCAGCGGTAGTCGTGCGTACGCCGCTCCGGGAGGCCCGGCCGCATGGGCAACACCGGCTGCATGCGGTCAAGGGCTTGGATCTGCGCCTTCTCGTCCACGCACAGCACGACCGCGCGCTCCGGCGGATGCAGGTACAGCCCGACGATGTCACGGACCTTCTCGATGAACTGCGGGTCGCGCGACAACTTGAACGTCTCACACCGATGCGGCTTCAAAGCGAACGCCCACCAGATGCGACTCACCGTCGCGGCACTCAACCCGCACGCCTGCGCCATCGAGCGCGTGCTCCAGTGCGTGGCGTCCCGCGGCAGCGACTCCAGGGTCTTGACGACCACGCGCTCCACGTCCTCATCTCCGATTGTGCGCGGCGCTCCAGGCCGCGGCTCGTCCAGCAGGCCGTCGCAGCCGTCGCTCAGAAACCGCCGTCGCCACTTGCCGACCGTCGCACGGGTGGTACCGAGTTGGCCGGCTACCTCCGTATCGCTCTTGTCCTCGGCGGACTCCAGCACGATCCGCGCCCGCAAAGCGAGCGCTTGGGAAGTCTTGGAGCGTCTCAGCCAGCGTTGCAGGTCTTGCCGCTGATCCTCCGATGGATCCGGAATCTGTCGCGTGTGGTGGTTCGCCATCGTCCCTCCCGGTCAACGATAGCACCCCCACATCTACTGGTCAATGACTTCAGATGCATGACACTAGGTGGCCGCCGGTCCGGTCTGCTACATGCATGGCACCGCGTACGCGCTCTGCCCCCATTCGCGCTCGCTGACCGAGGACAGGATGCGCGTCCTGGCGGTAATGGGGCGGTGTGATGGTGAATCGCCTGCTACAGCGGCTTCGTCGACCGGAACAGCCGACGCTGCAGCGGCTGGCCGACCACGTGCTGTACGCGCTCGACGTGATGGGCGGGACCACGTGGGCAGCGGCTCCGACTTCGTCGGCCTTCCAACGAATGGGCGAGCGAGAAGTTCAGAGGTTGCAGCACCGTCAGCCGGTTCACAAGGTGAACACCGGACAGACCGCCGATCAGGCGCGGCAGGAACAATCGCGCAGCGCGCCGACCTGATTCGGAACATGCCGTTCAAGATGATAACCGATCTGTCGGTCTATCCGGCGGCTGGCGATGCCGACAAGTAGACGCGGCGCGCCAGCGTGGCCATGCGTCTTGGTCTGTGCTGCCGAGCGCAGCAACAGGCGGCGCGTTGCCATCTGCTGGCGATTGTGCAAGCGTGTGCTGGCGGAAGGCGCGCCTATGAGATGGGCCCTCCATCTCGCAACGGGTACCGCCCGCTGAAGCGGAGCGGACGAAAGCACGGAGAAACGATATGAAGCGATTCCTGACTCTGTTCATCGCTGCAACGCTGCTGTCCGGCACCGCGGGAGTGTTCGCGGATGAGCCGGCCGAGGCGTCGGCGACCGAGAAATCCGCGGCGACCGAGAAATCCGCGGAAAGCTGCGAGACGACGACCGACAGTGTAGCAGTCGGACCCGTGACGTGGACCGACGGCTGGTCACTATTCAAGGGCGCGATCGCCCGCCATGTGTGCCGAGAGTCCTTCACTCAGTACTACAACGATTCCGGATGCCCACATGGAGTTGCGAAGAGGACCTACACGCGATCGTGCGCACACGCCCTCTGGATGTGCCCCTGCAGTAACTGGAAGTTAGTTTCTGACCGCTGCGTAACATGACACCGTGCCACATGAGACAGCCGGGCGCACGGCGACGGCTGCCCGCCGGAGCTGCACTACTCCGATAGCCACTCGGCTACCTCAACCCGACCGAGCGGGACACGCTGCGCCCGCAGTCGAAGACGCTGACGCCGTTCGCGCGCGGGGCGCTGCGCGGAGATGGCTCGCCTGGCCATGCCGTTGGACACGGCCCACTGCAGCGACTGCAGCAGCGACGGGCCGTTGACCATCTGCCGGCGATCGTGCAAGAGTCTGTTGTTGGAAGGCGCCTATGAAGCGCACCGTCATCATCGCAACGGGGTACCGCCGCTGAAGTGGAGCGGACGAAAGCACGGAGAGAACGATATGAAGCTATTCCTGATTCTGTTCATAGCTGCGACGCTGCTGTTCAGCACCGCGGGCGTGTTCGCGAATGAGCCGGCCGAGGCGCCGGCGACCGAGAGATCGGTTGCGACCGAGAACTCCGCGGAAAGCTGCGAGATAACGACCGACCGTGTAACCGTCGGAGCCGTGACACCGACCGACGACGGGCCATCATCTAAGCGCATAGTCGCTAAACATGCGTGCTTTGAGACCTATACTCAATACTACTCCGATTCCGGATGCCCTCATGGAATTGCGAAGAGGACCTATAAACGATCGTGCTGGCACGCCCTCTTGTTCTGCTATTGCACTCCCTGGACGTTAGTTTCTGACCGCTGCGTAGGATAGCTCGGGCCGCTTGTTGTTCCGTCCGGGCTGCTGCTGCTTGCCCGGCTCAGACTGCCTTTCATTTGGGTGCGGCTCTTCTGGGACGACCGACACCGGGCAATCATTCGGCGGCGCGATCTCCTACTCGAGTTCGTGCACGACTACCGTTACCCAGTACTACTTACGATTCCGGATGCCCACATGGAGTAGCGAAGTGGACTTACACGCGACGGTGCGATCGCGTCTTGGGGATCTGTTTTTGCAGTGACTGGAGATTGGTTTCTGACCGATGCGTGTAGTAATATCCGGAGGATAGATGAAGCTGACGGCCGACTACTCGACCATATCGGTGCTGCAACACGCCGCAGTGTGAGAGGGGGCGAGTCGTCCCAGCGGGCGTAATCGACCGCTTGTCGCTGCGCGGTCAGCGGTGCTATTACGCGCGTATCCTCATCCGCAACTCTTCGATCTCATTGGGGTCCTCGCTTGTGGTGAGCATGGACTTCGTCAATGATGGTGCGCAGATCACATACTGGGCAGCATGTCGCCGACCGTCAAGGTCGACTGCCGCTGCCGCACTCGGAGCACGACATGGCAGCACCGCCCGCGGAGACGGCCCTCCTCGATGACCTGGCTCGAATCGATACTCCGACCGTCTGCAACATCGTCGAGCTGTTCGACGTGCGCTCACCCGCCGCCGGCTTCATGGACGGACGTATTCGCTGCGAGTACCCCGAGCTGCCGCCGATGTTCGGCTATGCGGCTACGGCGACGTATCGGTCCGCCTACGCTCCGGCGGAGGGCGAAGCGTGCGGACCGGCCGAGTTGCTTGCGACCTTCGAGTCGCTGCCGGGCCCCGCGGTGGTGGTGATCCAGGACCTGGACGAGCCGCCGGCCGCGGCCTGCTTCGGCGACGTTTCCTGCAGCAGCTATCTGGCCTTCGGCGCCCGCGGCGTGGTCACCTCCGGCGCCGGCCGCGACCTGGAGCAGGTGCAGGCCCTGCAGTTCCCGGCGTTCACCGGCGGCACGATCTGTTCGCACGGGTTCAGCTACCTGGTGGACACCGGCATCCCCGTGCAGGTCGGCGGGATCACGGTACGCCCGGGCGATCTGATCCATGGAGACCGCAACGGCGTCGTGACCATCCCGGCGGCGATCGCCGCCCGGGTGGCCGCGCTGGCCGACGAATTCGTGGCGGCTGAGCAGGAAGTGCTCACGTACCTGCAATCGGCCCGGCCGCCGACCGTCGCCGGCTACCGCGACGCCGTGGCGCGCATGCAGCGGAAGATGGCCGATCTCAGGGAGCGGATCTCGGCGGAGCGGGGCTGACCGGTGGCCACCGAGCCCGACCTGACCGCAGCCGGCGGTGACCGTCCCACCCCCGAGGAGGCGGCACGCAACGCGCCGCTGCTCGCCGGCTATGACTACCACCGCTACCCGTCCTCGATCACGGGGTTCACGGGCGTCAACCATCAGCGCGTGTTCGTGCGGCGGCCGGCGCCCGCCGTGCGCACCCGCGTCGGGCCGCGCGGCAACTTCAAAGGCGCGATCGCCCGTCTGTCGGACGGAACGCTGGTGGCGGCGGTCTGCCGGCGCATCGACGAGCAAGGCCTGTTCGGAGTTCACATCTACCGCAGCGCAGACCGCGGATTGACTTGGCAGGAGATCAACGAGACGGCGCTCTTCGGCAAGGAGATGAGCCTGACCGCGCTGCCGGACGACTCCCTGCTGCTCACGGTGGAGTCGACAGCGGTTCCCGGCAATCACATCCGGATGCACTACCACCGCTCGATCGACGGCGGCCGGACCTGGGAAACCGATTCGCTCGACGGGCCGGGCAAGCCGCGAAACGTGCTGGTGGACTCGGACGGCAGCCTGCTCATGGTGCGCCCTCTCGGCTCGGCGTACCTGCAGCGCTTCTACGACGCGGCGGGCAGGGACTTCGAACCGAACCCGCATCTCGAGTTGAGCCGCTCGCGGGACGGCGGTCGGACCTGGGAGAGCACGACGGGGCGCGTCGCATGGTCGGTAACCACCTTCGGCGAGGTCTCCATCGCGCGCCTGCGCGACGGCCGGCTGCTGGCGTCGCTGCGCACCAACCCGCCCGGGACGGTTGGTGAGGGTCAGCAGGTCACGTACCTCACCGAGTCGGACGACGAAGGGGCCACGTGGTGCGAGCCGTGGCCGATGGCCAACATCGCCGAGGTGCAGGTGAACCTGCTCCTGCTGTGCGACGGCCGGCTGCTGGCGACCTACACCAACTACCATCTGCCGTTCGGCGTCTGCGCGGTGGTGTCCGACGACGGCGGCCGGACGTGGAGCTGCGACGCCCCGGTGCAGCTCGCGCTGTCGGCGGACTGTTATACCGGCTGGCCGGTGACCGTCGAGCTCGACGGTGACCCGGAGGACGGGGCCGAGCTGATCACCTGCTACATGATCACCGCCTATCTGAACGAACCGCCCGAACCCAAGGGCGTGCAGCGCAGCGTCTGCGAGGTGGTCCGCTGGCGGCTGCCCTGACCAACACGGGAGCGTTCATATGCCCACGCCCGACCGATAGGTCACCGGCTTGGGATGCAGCCAGTCGACGACCTCATCCATCACCGCCCAGGCCGTGAAAACGTTGCCGAGCGGCGTGTGGTGATTGGTATAGTATCTCCCCATGAGCGAGTCGAGATCGGACGTCGAGTGCTCGAACTCGTCCTTGAAGGACTCGCACAGGTCGATCACTGGACAGGAGCGACGCTTGAGCCAGTCAACGAACGCCTGGTCGAAGCGGTCACGTCCGTCCAGCACTGAGCGGATGCTCGCTTCACCGTACGAGAGCATGAAGAGCAGCGCTATTCCGTTGTCCGCGCAGAACCGCTCGACCAATTCTACGACGTATCGCGTCGAGAACAGGGCCGCCTCGGTAAACACGGCCGCGACGGCGGCGCCGATATCGTCGGCAGCTCCGGCCGGCACCGTGAGGCCGAAGCGCTCGCACGCTTGCTCGAGATAGGCGAGCGACCTCTCACCCTCGGCCTCTTTCGCCAACGCGAGATACACCAGCGGGTCCTCGCCGAATTCGGCGCACACGAAGTCGAGATCGCACAGGTCGTGCAGATCGTCGGCCGTGGCGATCGGGTTAGCGCGCTCGACACAGTTGTTGGTACGGACATGGACCCGCAGATGCGGCCTGGTCTGCACGCCGAAACGACCGGTACGAGCAGGGCGGGACCTGCGCCACGAAACGAGGTTCCGGTAGTGGTCGTCGCTGTAGATGTTGAGGATGACGTACTGGGCGCGCTCTCCCGCGTCGCGTACCGTGCGCATCCGTCGATACGCCTGGTAGACACTATATCCGCCGACCCCGTAGTTGCGTATCGGCTCCCGCAGGTGTGCAGCCAGGTACTCCTGCCACGTTTCGCCGTCGTTGACCTGATCGCAGTGCGTGAAGCTGTCGCCGTAGGTGTGGACCCTGCACGGCCGGTCCGCGCAGTTGACGAGTCTCCGGGCCCGGTCCTCCTCGTAGTCGTAGAAGGTGTTGGTTCCGTCGACACCGTCTCCACTATGTATCGACGGCGCGTGCACGAAGCCGAGCTCGGCGTCGTACACCCAGCCTCTGTTCGGGTGCACACCATCGGGACCCGTGCCTGCGACCAGACGCTGTAGTTCTTCGCCCGTCGGCAGGCACGCGTTCAGATATGCGCGGATCTCCGCTTCCATGAGCAACATGATAGTACGGAGCACACGGCCATGCCGCCGTGAAGCCGCCTCAATCGGTGGGGTCGGCCGGACCGTGTTCGTACAGGACCCGACTCGTCTTCTGACCTCGCGGCCGCACGTAGTCCTCGGTGTAGCGGCTCAACCCGGCATACGAGTGGCAACCGCCGACGCTGGCCTGCGTCTCCGCGTCTCTGCCCCAGCCGCGAATCATGATGTCCCCCGTCGGCCTGCCGCCCCAGCTCACCCGGTCCTCCGGGCTGTACGGCACGCGCGGAATTCGCTCGATCATGTAGACCGTCACCAGCGTGCCGTCACCGAGCTGGACGGACGAGGGATATCCCACGCGGCCGGTCACCGCATCGTCGCGGACGATGATCTCGTTCTCGATGTCCCAGGTCGCGCCGTTGTCATGGCTCAAGCAGGCGCGCACGCCGTACGGATAGCGGCGATGGGCATAGACGCAGTGGATCGCGCCGCTCTCGAGGAGCGTCAGGTGCGGCGGGTAACCCCAGATCGGGGTCGGTTCGGGGGCGCTCCAGGATCTGCCGCCGTCTTCCGAGAAGCACTGCTGCATGAACGCGTTGAAGCGGCCGGGCACCTCATACGAACGCATCATGGCGATGATCCGGCCATCGGGCAGCTCCAGCAACTCGTTCTCGTTGAAGTCGAGGCGGCCGCTCGGGTCTTCGCCGATCGGCGTCAGCTCCCAGCTCTCTCCCTTGTCGGTAGAGCGCAGCACGTAGGCGAAATGCCCGCCATCGGGCGGGCTCGGCTTCCAGTTGCCCCACCCATGCGCCAGGATCGTGCCGTCGCTCAGACAGAGCGGCACGCCGGTCATCACGCGACGCGCCATCGGCGGCAGCCCTTCGATTCTGCGCCTCTCCCAGGAGCTCCCCCCGTCGGCGGACATCCGGAACTCCAGCGCCGTCTCCGTCATCACCGTCCCGGTGAAGGCGCCGTACACTTGGTATCCCTTGCGCACCAACTCCTCGCGCCGGCCGGCAGGCCAGTAGTCGCAGGTTCCGCGCACCGCCTCCGGGTTGCGTCCGACGCTTGCCAGCACCGCCCGGTTCTCCTCCAGAGACCGCTCGCAGGAACGCTCCACCAGCACCAGCGTCCCGTCCGGCATTGCGGTGCCGCGCTCACCGATCAGCCGATCGCCGGCGACGGTCTGTCCACCCGGCAGCGGCCCCTCGTAGCCATCGGACCAGGAAAGCCCGCCATCATCGGAACAGAGGACATGCAGTTCCGGGGGCCGGTCGCTGCCGAAGTCGCTTATGTAGCTGCCCTGCTCCCGATAGCAGGTGACGGTGGCGACGAGCCTGTCCTGCTCCAGCTTGAAGATGGACGGCGCGCTGCCGTGGTAATCGATATCCAGGAGCGTGGTGTCCCACTTCCATGTCATTGCTCTACCTCCAACGCTTCGTTTCTCGGACGGCGCGCGCGGCCGCGCACAGTATCGACAGCCTGTCGTAGGCATCATCCAGGGTCGAACCCGACGTGCGCTTCGCCGTGGGTGCCAGGCCGCAGTCGGGATTGACGGTCAATCGCTCCGGCGGGAGAAAGCCGAGGGCTCGCTCGATCCGCTCCACCACTACCGTGACGGTCTCCGCGTCGTCGTTCGCCCGCGAGATCGCGCCGTACCCGAGCGTCTTGTCCGTCGGGAACTCGCCCAGGATGTCCAGATGACCGGCTCCAGCCGTCGCGAACTCCAAGGTGATCCGATGGACTCTCAGCGTGTTCAGTGCCCGAAGAAAGCTCTTGTGCCCTGGTGCTGACGGCGCGTAGAACGCGTGGCTCGCACAGAGATGGAGGCTGATCTCGGGTCCCGCAACGGCCGCCACCGCGGCGTTGATGGTCTGCACCGAAAGATCGATCTCCTGTGCGACATGCTGTTCGCCAAGGCCTTCAGACGCCTTTTTGAGGAACCCCTGCCATGGATCATCCAGTTGGATGACATCTATTCCGCTCGCAGCCAACCGTCGCAGCTCCTCTCCGATCACGGGAACGAACGCCCAAGCCAGATCCGCGGGCTCCGGGTACGCCACTTTGGAGTACTCCGGGTGCCAGAGATGGCGCGCCAACGTCGCCGGTGCCGGTAACGCCACGAGGGTACGCACCGTCGCGTGGCGCTGCAGATACGCCGCCTCGGCGGTGACGATCGGCTCTCGCCCCGCGATGCGGCCGACGACCACCGGCAGGAACTCGGGTCGACCCGGTATCGGCCGATACGCACAGCCGTCAACGCGGTCAGCCACGACGGTCGAGAAGTAGCGGCGGCGCCACTCACCGTCGGAAACGACATCGAGACCGGCTCGCTCCTGCAAACGGATGGCGCTGATGATCGCCTCATCCATGTAGGATGCCGCTTTGGTTGCGCTCAGGATGCCGGATCGCTCCTGCTCCAACACATCGAACAGCCAGCGTGGCCGCGGCAGACTGCCGACGACGTAGGTTTGTACCGCCGGTGTTCGCGGTCCGTTGGCGTCATCGGTAGATGACACTGCCAAGCTCCAGCACAACCGGGGCACCGGCCGTCTCCGGCCGGAGGACGCTCGTGATCGTACCCTTGAACGCGATCACGCCACCGATTTTCAGGTTCGCGAACGACGGCACGACCTCGACTTCCCCGGCGGTTCGCGACGTGAAGTTCGTCTTGTGGATGTTCAAGAGTACCACGGCCACGCCGTTCCGTGGCCGCAGCGTGACGCGATACAGGGACGGAAACCGAGGCTCCTGCTGCTGATCGATGGCCGCGACGGTTCCTTCCCACGTGATGCGCGCTCCCTCGACGTCCTCGACTCGTCCGACTCTCTCGCGCACCTCGTACATATCGGTCGTCGCCAGCTCGCCGGAAGACAGCTTCCGGGCGTTCCAGACCGTGAACGCTTTCCAGGATGACTGCTGAAGGTCGTTGGCAAGCTGCTGGGTCAGGAACTCGAACCGCAGCCTGCCGAAGGAGCGAAGCCGGAGCTTCACCGTCTTGGCGTCATCGCGGTAGTACTGGTGCGCCTGCCCGCCGGTCGTCGGTGCGGTATACACGACGATCTTGTGCGCCGGGAGCACCCGCTCGCCGTCGATATCGTCGTACCAGACACCGACGACGTAGTCGCCGCCGCGCCGTTCGATGGAGACGCCGAACGGCATGGTCCGCGCCTGCTTGTCGTAGTGCCGGTCGCGCGAGAACGCGACGTACTTGCCTTGATACCGCGCCAACGCCTCCAACTGCAGGCCGCCAGACGTGCACGACACAGGAACCGCGACGAGAACCGCGCAGCAGCCGAGCAGCAACGCCGTGAGCCCGCGACGCCGTCGCCCTCGATCGTTCATCTCCTCGCGCATGTCGGTGCTCATCCTTTTATCGAGCCGATCACGACGCCCTTGACGAAGTAGCGCTGGGCGAACGGATAGATGACGATCATCGGCAGGACGGTGAGGAACGTCATGACCATCCCTGCCGACTTCCGATATCCCTTGCCGAACAGGTGCAGGTCGAGGTCTCCGAAGAGCTCAAGCTGTTCACGCTCCTCCATCACCTCACCGAACCCCCTGCCCAGATCGTTCAACATGACCATTCTGCGCAGGAACAGTGTCAGCGGGAACTTCTCCGGATCCTCCAGGTATATCAGAGCGGGGGTAAACGAGTTCCACATGGCGACGGCCGCGAACAGCCCGAAGGTCGCCAGAGCCGGTTTGATGAGCGGCAGGACGATCCGCGAATAGACCGTCAGGTCACCGCCGCCATCCAGGTACACCGACTCGTACAGCGAGTCCGGAACGTTGCTCTTGGTAAAGACGCGAAAGATGAAGATGTTCCACGGAGCGACCGCGGTGGGCAGCACGATCGCCCAGATCGTGTCATACAGCCCGAGTGCCCGGATCCAGAGGAACACCGGTATCAGGCCGCCGCTGAAGAACATCATGACGAGCAGCATCATCGTGAAGAATCTCTTGAACTGCAGATGCCGGAGGTTGAGCACGAATCCTCCCATCGAGCTCACAGCCAGCACCAGAACGACCGAGGTGGCCGTGTAGAGGATGGAGTTCCAATAGGCGCGCAGCATGAGCGGAACGCTGGTGAAGACCGACCGAAACGTATCGATGTGGAAATCGACCGGGAGCAGGAACACCTCGTTGGTTGCGATCGCCGTGTAGCTGCTGGTCGCGATCGCGAACATGTACAGGAAAGGAATCAGGCAGGTGACGCTGAACACCAGGACGAACACGTAGTTGGCGGCGTCGAACAGCCGCGACCCCACCGATGAGCGGTAGGTCGTGGCTACCACAGGGACTCCCCCCTGACCTTCTGCGCGATCTTGTTGCTGGCGAAGACCATCAGGAAGGCGGCTGCACTGTCCAGCAGCCCGACCGCTGCGGCGTAGCTGTACTGTGCCTTCTCGATTCCCCGGCGAAAGACATACGTCGCGATGACGTCCGAGGTGTCGTAGGTCGCCGGATTCTGCAGCAGGTACGCCTTCTCGAAGCCCACCGTCACGATGCTGCTCGTGCTCAGTATCAGCAGGATCGTCACGGTCGGGAGGAGCGCAGGAAAGGTGACGTAGAGCGCCTGCTGGAACCGGCCGGCACCGTCCATCTGGGCGGACTCGTACAGCTCGGGGTTGATGCCGGCGATCGTGGCCAGATAGATGATCGTACCCCAGCCCAGACCCTGCCAAACGCCGGAGCCGATGTACAGCGGCCGGAACATCCGTGGATCGGTCAGGTAGTCGCGTTTGACGCCCGTGATCCTCCCCATCATCTCCGTGAAGAAGCCGTCCCAGTTGAAGAACTGCTGAATCAGCACGACGACGACGACGGTCGACACGAAATGAGGCAGGTACGTGACGGTCTGCATCGTGCGCTTGAACGAAGAGAGTCTGATCTCGTTGAGCGTGAGGGCGAATACGATCGGGCCGGGAAAGCCGATGACCAGGGTGAGGAACCCGAGGACCACCGTGTTCTTGACGATGCGGAAGAGAAAGGGGTCGCCGAAAAACTGGCCGAAGTACTTGAAGCCGACCCACTCTCCCGACCAGAAGCCCAGCAGGGGATGATAGCGCTTGAACGCTATGGTGATGCCGTAGATCGGCACGAAGTGGAAGATGAGAGCCATCAGGACGATGACTCCCATCATGATGTGGGCCGCCGGATACTTGCGAATCGCGCGGACGGATTGACCGAACCCCTTGCGAGCGACCTGGCCGCCCACCTGCGCGCGGATGGCGGACCGCCCCTGCTCTATCTCGATTCCGTGGCCGACCTGCGCCGAGTCAGCCATGGCCCCCTCCTCATTGCGACCTCCTCATTGCGACCTCCTCATTGCGACCTCCTCATTGCGACAGTCGTGCGGGTTCGTCCGGGACGGGAGGGGGCGCGGCGCCCCCTCATGAATGACCCGGACGAATCCCGACGATACGGTTACAGGCCGAGTTGCTGCTGCTGCCTCGCGAACGCGGCGTTGTATATCTCCTGCAGGCGCTCGGCACCCAGCTCACGGACGCGTGCCACGAAGTCGGCGTAGTTGTCGAAGGACCGGACACCGTTGATGAACTTCACCAGTTCCTCGTCCACATACGTGTGCAGTTGGGATTCGAGCTGAATCCTCTCATCGTCCTCATCCGGGGTGAACTGCACGGGGATCTGCGGGGTGTCTATGTACAGGCCGAGCTCCTTGAACCTGCCGGCCACCTTCTGGTTGTTCAGCATGGTGGCCCACCGATCCGGCGTCAGATCGGGATCGAAATAGGTCTGAAAGACGTCGATGCCCCAACTGTCCTGTGGAATCGTCCGTGCCGCCGCGGCAAAGAGCTGCCTTCTGGTCTTGAACTGATGCTCCGCCTGCTCTTCCTCCGTCGTTTCCGGATAGTAGCCGTTGGTGTTCAGCGTCCACCTGCGGCCCCACGAGTTCTTTTCCGGATCGTACGGTTCCCACGCGTAGCCTTCCGGACCCCAACTCGAGCTCTCTGCGCCTGCGTCGCTGTACGCCCAGTCGGAGACCTCCACGGCTTTCGCCACGTGCTCGGAGTTCGCGTTGATGACCCATGCACCCACGCTCGGGCTTCTGACGCGGTGCGCCGCCTGCTCCCCGTTGATGATCGGCGGGATGACGATGTAGCCGGTGGCGGTCTCGGGGGCGTTCTTGCCGCCCTTCCCCCAGTTTTCGTAGTGACTGACCGCACCCGAAGGCAGCCAGACACCGTTGCGGTGGCCCCTCCAGTCGAGCTGTCCCTGTTCCTCCTCCGGCATCGTCAGCCACTGGGGATGGAGGATCCCTTCGGCATAGAGCACGTTGATGAACTCGAGGCCGATGCGGAAGTTCTCCGTGAGTGGGCCGAAGACGTATTCGTCATGTTGGTTGAAGTGGATGTGGTAGTCCGTGCCGAAGCTCTTGAGAATCGGCCGGAGCACCCAACCGCCCGACAACCCGCGATTGCCGCGATTGTGGATCATGGGTACCGCTTCCTCGCGGTCCCGGTTGATCTCCCGGTACACCGTTCGGAACGCCTCCAGCAATCCGGGTACGGTGGACGTCTCCGCGTCCATCCTGGCCTGGTCCCAGCCGGCCTGTTCCAGGAGATCCCTCCTCATGGAGAAACCTGCCCGCATCGAGGTCTCGCCGAACATGCTGAGCTGGGGCTGCATGTAGCTGTTGGCGTCGGGAGCGTATTCCATGATGTACGGAAACCGGTCGACGTACCGCTTCAGCTCAGGCATGTTGCCCTGGTCCAGTTGCTCCGTGGTGTTGACGAACAGACCCGACGGACCGTACGTCGTATGGATGTCGCGGTGTTCCGTGCTGAAGATCAGCGAGATGATGTCCGGCATGTCACGAGAGGCGAGCATGGTGCTCAGCTTCGTGTCGTAGTCGGTCCGGTCCACGTTGATGGGGTGCAGGATGGTCCCGGTGGCCTCACCCCACCAGACCATCGTCATGGCTTCCGAGGTCGCCTCGGGGTTCGGCTCCCAGAAGTTCATGATGCTGAGCTCGACCGGCCCGGACGCGGTCTCGGCTTCGGCCGCTCCCCAGGCGCCGATTGCGAAGATCGCCGCTGCGCCCGCGACCGCGGCCATCGCGGTCATGCGTTTCACTGTCATGAAGACCCTCCTTGGAAAGTCCTTTTGAGGGCGTCCTTTTGAGGGCACTGCCCTCGCTCATTCGATACTCGCTATCCGACCACTCCTTTCACCTGCCACGACCGCTTCGCAGGAGCATGAAATTGCCGGTCAGCCTGCTTCCGCACGGCATGCGCGTCAACCCTTCCACCGGCGTTCACGACGACGCCGGCCGCCAGCGAACCGCCTGGATCGGCCCGCGATCGCGGTACGGGCAGACGGTGATCAGGGTGCCGTCGTCCATGGCCAGGCCGCCGGGGTAGTTCTCGCCCTCGCCCAGCACGTACTCGTCCGCCTCCCAGGTAGCGCCCAGATCGTGGCTGACCCGCGCACGCACGCCGGCTCGCGAGAAGCGGTCGTGGAAGCGGTGGTCGTAGGTAAGGACGAGGGTGCTCGCGTCGGCCAGCAGCGTCAGCTCGCCCGAGCACTGCTCGTAGTCGGTCACACGCCGCTCGTTTACCCAGGTGCGGCCGCCGTCGGTCGACTCGGAGACGGCGACGTGCTTGTACAGGGAGGTGGTCACGCCGATCTCCGGTTCTTCCACGCCCCGGTACTCCGGGTCGTAGCCGTGGGCGCGCATGGCGACTGTGATGTCGGTCGGGTCGCCGGGCAGCCTCACCCAGCGCTGCCTGCGGATCGCCGACAGAAGCGTCCCGGACGGCAGCTCCAGGAGGTGCACCTCGGCCGCATGCAGCGCCACGCAGTGCATCTCCGGCCAGCTCCTGCCGCCGTCCGTGGAGCGCAGCACGTAGGCGGCGATTCCCTGCTGGGCGGCCGGCAGGTGCCGCTTCTCCCCCTCCTCCGCGCAGAACCACAGGTCCATCGTCAGCAGCAGCGTGCCGTCGGCCAGCTCGACCAGGTCGGAGTTGCCCGCCGCGACGCCCCGATAGCCGCCGAGCGGCAGGCCCATGCGCTCCACCGACCAGGTGGCCCCGTAGTCGTTCGACCGGGCCAGGTACGACTCGGCGTTGGTCCGATGGTTGGAGGGCATCACGTTCATCAGGAAGGTGTCGTCCCCGAGGATCGTGAACGCGCCGATCCAGCCGTCCTCTATGTCCCGCGGCATCTGCCGGAGGTCGAACCGGTCCATGCCGAGGTCGTAGCGGCGCCCGCTCCAGGTAGCCCCGCCGTCGGTCGAGCGGAACAGCGTGCGCTTCAGGCCGGGGCCGCAGACGTACAGGTCGCCGTTGGCGGATCGACGGGTATAGCGGCAGCTTCCGGACGCGCCGGCGTGCGTGGCGCCGACGTCCACGCGGGCGGCAGGCAGATAGGACACCTCGCCGCCGCGGATCACCGCGATCCGATCGCCGTCGGCTCCGGGGCGGAGGTCAACGGCCCGCGTCACTGGAGAACCCCGAACGTCCGAAAGCGCAGCGCCTCTTGCCGAGTCATGCCACAGATCATAGACCGCTTGCACTGCGCTCGCCGGGGCGCCGCCCGGTCGAGGCGCTTGACATGCTCGACGATGTTGACCTTCCAATCGTAGCGGTGAGCAGGAGGCGCTCATGCTTGACTTCCCCATCTTCGACAACGCCGTCGAGTTCTACCGGCTGAGCTGACGCATGGGCTTCGATATCGAGAGTCACCTTGGCGCGGTAGACCGATCCGTGTCGTCGCCGATGCGCGACGGACAGCCCGCTCGCGCGGTCACTCTTTCTCGCACCTGCACGACGACGGTTGAGGACTTGTGGGACGCCGTCACGAACGGCGAGCGGATTCCGCGCTGGTTTCTGCCGGTCACCGGCGAGCTCGAACCCGGCGGCCGGTATCAGTTGGCCGGCAACGCCGGCGGCGTCATCACAGCGTGCGAACGGCCGCCACATTTCGCGCTCACCTGGGAGTTCGGCGACGACCTCAGTTGGGTTGAGGTGGGACTGGCGGACGATGGAGCCGGTCGTGCGCGGCTCACACTCACCCACACCGCGCTCCTATCGAAACACTGGAGCACGTACGGCCCTGGCGCGACGGGCGTTGGCTGGGAGTTGGGGCTCATGGGACTGGCGATCCATCTCACGCAACCGGCCGAGACAAAGCCTGACGAAGCCGCCTTTGCCACGTCGTCCGATGGCAAGGCGTTCATCACCGCCAGCAGCGATGCGTGGGGGCAAGCGGCGGTCGCGGCAGGAACGGCCCCCGACGCCGCGCATGCCGCGGCACGGCGCACGACCGCGTTCTACACCGGTGAATCGGCCGAGCCCACCTGACCTGCCGACCGCTATCGATATCCGCGGGCCTGTGTCTCGAACATCCGCGAGTACAGTCCGCTGACCGCCGACAGCTCTTCGTGCGTTCCCTGCTGGACCACCCGCCCGGAATCGAGCACGACGATGCGATCGGCAAGGCGGACATTCGAGAACCGGTGAGAGATCATCACCGAGGTCTGCTCTCCAGTCAGCTCCAGGAATGAGCGAAAGACCTCGAACTCCGCCAGCGCATCCAGGTGCGCCGTCGGCTCATCGATGACGAACAGCGATCCCTGCCGCATGAAGCCACGCGCGAGCCCCACCTTCTGCCACTGCCCTCCTGAAAGATCCCTGCCGATCCCGAACTGGCCGCCGAGAAACGTCTCATATCCATCGGCGAGTGCTGACAGATCGTCTGCCACGACCGCGGCAGCGGCCGCCGCCCGGATTCGCTCCATATCGGACACGTGCGCGACATCGCCGAACCCGACATTCTCCCGTGCGGTCAGCGCATACCGCACACAGTCCTGGAATACCACCGCGAATCTCCGCTGCAGTTCAGCCAGGTCGAACTCCCTGATATCCTCGCCGTTGATCAGGATCTGACCGTCGCTCGGATCGTAGAGACGCGTAAGCAGCTTGACGATCGTCGTCTTGCCCGACCCGTTTTGCCCGACCAGTGCAACTTTCTGTCCCCTTTGGATCTCGAAGCTGACATCGTCCAGCACCTTCCGTTGCACCGACGGGTACGCGAAGCTGACATGCCTGAACTCTACCCGGTCGATGGTCGCCGGCATGCGGCGGGTCACTTCCTGCCGCCGCAGCGAACCCGGCACGGTCGCTGGATCGAGGTCCAGAAACGCAAAGAGGTTGACCAACGTCAGCGTCTGCTCGAAGAACTGCCCGCCATAACTGAAGGTTTCCTGCAGCGCCTCCTTGCCTCGCCATGCGGCCTGCGTGCCCAGCACGACATCCCCGAGCGAGATGGCTCTGGCCAGCGCCCTGAGCACGATGAACACCCATACGCCGGCCACGACCGCGTCCGAAATGAGACCGAGGCTCGCCCGCCACAAGGTGCTCTTCCATGTAAAGGCTTGCTCGCGCCGGTGTCGCTGTTCGTTGACCTCCCGGAATCGGGGAATGAAATAGTCCGACAAGCCGAACAGCCGAACCTCGTTCGCCGCCTGACGTTCGCTCATCAATGAGGTGAGATACTTCAGCAGCCGAAAATGGGTCGACAGACTGTTCTCCAGGGCCCAGCCCTGCTTGGCGAAATAGCTCGTGGCGATCAATTGCGGCAGCGCGGACAGCACCATCGCCACGGGAATGGCCCAGTGTATGGTCGACAAGACCGCTACGGTCGCGACCAGGGAGATCGCCGCCCTCATCAGAAAGTAGAATCCCCACATGAAGCTCAGCGCGTTCATCAGCGCGCCGCGCACGGCCCGCTCCAGCATGTCGAGGTACTTCGGGCTTTCATAGAATACCGCATCGAGCGTGCTGCACTTGCGCATGATGAGCGCGTGCACGTGAGACTCCACACGATTCGTCGAGTGTGTGCGGACGACCTCCTCCGCGGCACCCGTCGCCTTGTCCAGCAGCCAGACCGACAGCAGCAGACCTCCCAGCAGATACAGCCCCTGCGTAGAGTCGGCAGGCACCCCCACGATGGGAAGGACGAACGTGCCTCCACCGATGACCTCGGCGGCCACGTCCACGAGCAATTTCGCGACGCCGAGCACGAGCAGCGGTATGACGGCGCGAATCGCCGTTATGGCGAGCTGCGTCGACGACAGCACCGGAGCAGCCCGGAAGAACAGGAACATGCCCCTCGGGATATTCCTGAGGACGCTCGGCCACTCCTTGACGACGGTCGCGTCGCGTTTCATGCACCGAATCGTAGAGGCCACAGAACTGGCCGCCAAGTCCGCCGGACGATCACCAGCGACGGGTGTTGCCCAGTTGATCCACCTGAGGCATGTTTTGCCGGATTCCACCGGGAGCTCACACCTCGACGCATCGGGAGTTCTCTGATCGCGCCGGTACTTCGGCTCAGCAGCAGGCACAGGAACCGGATTCGCGCTCGCTTCGGCCGCAGCGTCGTCGTCCCTCGAAACGAGCGAACCACGGCGACGGTTGACCAAGCGTACCGTCCTCCGTTACGCTTACGCATGATCGAGAGCTTCGCGGACAAGGTGACCGCGGCTATCTTCACGGGTCACGCCGTGCGCGGCTTGCCCATGCAGATGCAGCGTCCGGCGCGGGCGAAGCTCCTGGCGATCGATGCGGCCAGTCGGCTCGATGATCTGCGCGCGCCGCCCGGCAATCGTCTTGAGGCTCTCCGGGCCGACCGCGCCGGTCAATACAGTATTCGCATCAACGATCGATGGCGCATCTGTTTTGTATGGCGCGATAGGGATGCGTGGGATGTCGAGATCATCGACTACCATTGAGGAGGTAGAATGAGTATGACCATCAAGCGCGAAGCTGTGGATCGACAGGAGATCGACTTCTCGGATGTGAGCACCGGGGGTCGGCTGCCGCCGGTGCACCCTGGCGAGATCCTGCGCGACGAGTTTCTGAAGCCGATGAATCTGAGCGTATACGGGCTTGCCCGATCGCTCAAGATATCGCGGCCTCGGCTGAACGATATCGTGCTGGGACGCCGCGGCGTGACGACCGATACCGCGCTGCGCCTTGGGCGCTATTTCGGCATGACGCCTGAGTTCTGGATCAACCTTCAGACCCGCTATGATCTCGACGTTGCCGAGCGCACGGTCCGCAGCCAGATCGAACAGGAGGTCGAGCCGCGCGCAGGAGCAATACGGTCCGCCGCTGAGGCAAACTTGAAGAACGGTTAGGCCCGCGTGGTCATGCGGATACGGACTCGTGGACCAGACTGCCTTCGACACACAGAAGATAGTGTTGGAGATAGCTCGCGGAGTCCTTCGCCCAGAGGAGGATTTGTTCAGGGAAGTCCTCGTCACCTCGACGGGTCACCTCCTGCTGCAGCGTCACGGCAACCGAATCGAGGCCGGCCTCCCGCAACCAAGCATCGAGGCAATCCGCGATCATGTTCGACATCCCGGCGTCCGAACGCCACGTGAGAAAGGCGTCGTAGAATCGTGCGGCAGCCAGGGGTGGTGGTGGCTCAAACACGACCTTCTCGTGGTTGTAGTCCAAGACCAGAACCATTCCGTTGGGACGGCAGGCCGCGATCAGCGCACGGAGCGCGTCTCCTGGCCTCGCAAGCCACTGCTACTCGTGACGACATCGACCTCGGCTGTGAATCCGAGGTCGTACGCGTCACGAACTTCGAACGTCAACCCGTCCCGGCGGTGTGAATGCCGAGCTATCGCAATCAGCGACTTGTCAGCGTCGACCCCGACCACGCGACCTTGCGAGTCTACGAGCAACGGCGCTACCGGTTCCCGTTTCGGAGGCCTCCAACCGGCGGACAAGACCGGCGGCGTCAACCATCCGTTACGCGCCGCTTCGGCGAGCATCGCGGTGGCAAGGACGGGGCTCGTCGTTTCTCTCGGAGGGTTTTCAGGAACTCGTGTGGAAGGATGGTCACCTGACGACCCCGATAGGGAAGAGATCGAGGCCGCAGAGACGCCGAGTCGCGGGGCGTAGCGGGCGATTCACTCACCGCGCCGGCTCGGCGGCGCGCGCATCGGCGCGAAAAAGTGCAGGAATCTTGCTCTCAGGTCTTGACGGGTATTTTGATGCCCCAGGCGGCCCGCTACCGGACGTTGTGCACCCTCTTGGACCCCGAAACGCCACAGCACCCCACCGGCTGCTCCGCACCCCGTTGAGCGCGCCCTGGGCGCTGATCCGATGCCGGTTGTGGACTCGCCAAAAATGTCTATCTGTATACTGGTAGTATATTTACGGCATGAAGACCGCATCTGCCACCGCCGCCGCGATCACCGGCACCGTCGCCGCCCTGTCCGACCGTGAGCTGCTGGCGCAGACCAGCAACCTGGCCCGCGTCGAACGCCATCTGCAAGGCGCCATCATCGACCATCTGGCCGAAATTGAGGCCCGCAGCCTGTTCCTGCGCCGCGGGTTCGCCAGCCTGTTCGAGTACGCCGTGCGCGAACTGGGCTACAGCGACGCGGCCGCCGGGCGGCGCATCGCTGCCATGCGGCTGTGCGCCGACAACCCGCAGACGCGCGAGCGGCTGCGCGACGGCTCGCTGTCGCTGAGCGCCGCCGCCGAGTTGCAGTGGGCGTTCGACCGGCAGCGGCGCCGGCCGCAGGCAGCAACGACGCCGGCGGTAGCGGCGCTGCCCACCGAGCCGCCGGTGGTGCTGGATGCAGTCGGGCGGCAGAAGCTGGTCGAGGAGGCGGCCGGCAAGAGCACGCGGCAGGTCAAGCGGATGCTGGCCGACCTGGACCCGGAACTGGCGGCGGCCGCCGATCGTGTGCGCCCGCTCGGCAACGGCCGCTACGAGCTGAAGGCGGTCATCGACGCGGAGTGTGAGCGCGGCCTGGAGCAGCTTACGGGCCTGCTGTCGCACGTGGACCCGCGCATGACGGTGGGACAGCTCGTCGGCCGGCTAGTGCGGGAGGCGCTCGACCGCCACGACCCGAGCCGGCGGCGCCCGCGCACCGGCAGTCGACCGGCAGTCAGCGCCACTTCGACGGCGCAGACCGGGCCGGGCTGCGACGGCCACGCCGCTCCGGCGCCGAAGTCACGCGCTTCGGGCCGTGCGATTCCGGCGGCGGTGAAGCGAGAGGTCTGGCAACGAGACCGAGGACGCTGTCGCTACGTCGATCCGCATACCGGACGGCGCTGTACCTCACGGCATCTGCTGCAGATCGACCACGTCCTGCCCTACACGCTCGGTGGCGGCTCCGATCCGGGTAATTTGAGGCTTCTCTGCCATGCCCATCACCGCCACCGCCACCGTAGCGCCTCCGCCGTCTTACCCGCACGAAATCCTGAAGACCCCTCTCCGAGGACAGATATCCGCCACGACCCGGTCGCCGTCCGTGACCAGAACGGTTTCGCCGGCCGCCGCCAATCGCACGTACTCGCTGAGCCGCTTGCTCAGCACCTCGATGCCAACCGATCTCACGGAACTTGGACGTAGCGACTGGCAGGCACTCTGTCGAGGAACAAGGACATCGAATGTCGTCCGCATCACGTGCGGACGATGATCGGGGCTGCGACCGGCTGGAGGGACACGTTGACGCACGCGGGGATACCGGACGCGTGCGCCGCCTCCAACGCAGCCGGCAGCTTGGCGGCCGATTCGATCGCGGCGCCGTGGGCGTCGAGGGCGCGGACCACCTCGTCGTAGCGGCTGGCGAGCAGCTCGCAGCCGACCGCGCGGTCGGCCCCATAGGTCCGGTGCTGGATCTGCACTTCCGCGTTCCAGCGGGCGTCGTTGCCGACCACCGCCACGAACGGCAGCTCGTGGCGCACGGCGGTGTCGATCTCCAGCGGGTGGAAGCCGAAGGTGCCGTCGCCCAGGGTCGCGGCGATGCGCGCCTGCGGAAACAGCGTGCGCGCGGCGAGCGCGAACGGCAACGCCGATCCGATCGCGCCCGCGGGGCCGTTGATGATCCGATGCGGCGCGTTCACGCACGCCTGCGCCCACTGCCCGATCTCGCCTCCGTCGGAGACGAACACCGAATCGGCCGAGCCGGCCAGGAAGTCGTGCACCGCGTAGCCGAGCTGCGCCGGATGGACCGGCGAATCGCTGCCGATACCGCGCCACTCCGCGGGCCGATAGGCCACCGCCGCGTCGACCGTCGCGCGCCAACCGGCATCGAGCGAGCAGCCGGCCAGCCTTTCCGCCATCGCGGCCGCCCACCCCGCCGGATCGCCCTGCACCTGCAGCAGCATGCGGTCGCCCGCGTTGCCCGCGGCTTGACGCAGCGCCTCCGGCTCCGGGTCGACTTGCATGAACCGGCAGCCCGGAGCGAACGGCGGCGAGGCCCCGAGCTCCAGCATGTGATCGAGCCGTTTGCCGAGCAGCACGACCAGATCCGCCTCGGCCACCGCCTCCGCGAACGCGCCCAGGGCCGGATCGCGCAGCCCCCGCGGGCTGTCCATCGCCACCACCGCTACCCCCGTGTCGCCCAGCAGGCGCGTCGCAGCGGCGGCGTGCCGGCGGCGGTACGGCGGACCGGCGATCACCAGCGGACGCGCGGCATCGTCAATCGACCGGCAGACGGCAGCCAGATCTGCCGGTGCCGGCGGCGCCGTGCCCGCATCCGGCTCGACCGCCGACTCCCCGGCCGTCACGACCGACTCCAGCACATCCACCGGCAAGGCCACGTGCACGGGTCCGGGACGCCCGGACGCCGCGCATCGCCACGCCCGCGCGAAGTCGCCGGCCATCCGTTCCGGGTCGGTGCAGGTCCAGGATGCCTTGCAGACCTTCGCGGCGAGCCCCGCCTGGTCCATCTCCTGGAATGCACCGGCTCCCGGCCGGCCGGACGGCGACGCACCGGAGAGCAGCACCAGCGGCGACTCCGCGCACTGCGCGACGTACAGGGCCGACAGCGTGTTGGCGAATCCGGGCCCGGCCGTGACCATCGCCACCCCGGGCCGACCGCTGAGCCGGCCGATGGCGTCGGCAGCGTGTACGGCCGCCGCTTCGTGGCGGACGTGGATCAGCTCCAGCGGCACGTCGATCGCCGCGTCGAACAGCGACATGATCTGGTTGCCGGAGAGCGTGAAGACATGCCGCGTTCCGCTGGCGACGATGGCGCGCACCAGCGCGTCTGCGGTTCTCATCGAACGCTGGTTTGCCGGCGCTTCAATTGCTGCCGACGACCGGGCTGACCATCGTCTGCTCGTACAGGCGCTGGAAGTCCGCGCTGCCGTCGTCGTCGATCAGCTCCGTGAACACGCCGCGCTCGTAGGCGGGCTGGTTGCCGGCCGCGAAGTAGCTCCACATCGATGATCGGGGGTCAGCCTTCGCCGCGAAGTGCACCGTCAGCCCCGAGGGCCGCCGGTAGCGGATCACCCGGCGCGGCAGGTCCAGGTCCGCCTCATCGACGCGATACCGGTCGAGCGCCGCCTCGTCGACCTCGACGCCCAGCCCGGGCTTCGTCGGCACCGCGGCGTAGCCGCCGCAGACCGGGATGCGCGCCGTCAACAGGTTGTGCTCGTACAGCTCGTGCACGGTGACCGCCGGCCAGCGCGCCGACGCCAGCACGGAGCCCAGATGCAGACACAGGCTGGTCGTCAGCCCGGTGCCCACCATCTGCAGGAAGAACGGCATGCGACCAGCGCCGGCGAAGTGCCCCGCCCGGCTGATGGCGGCGATGCCGCCGCCGACCACGTAGCCGTCGCAGTGCTCGCTACGCGCCACGCCCTGACGCGCCTCGTTGTAGTGGTGCGCGATCTGCGTGCGCAGCCCCGCGCGCAGGCGCCGGTTGCCGTCGATGTCGTCGACCGGGATCGGCCCCTCGAAGATCTTGATCTTCGGGAACTCCGTCTCCAGCGCGCTCAGCACCGGGAGCGCGGTCGGAGCGTCGAGCAGGAAGTCGTTCCAGTCGGCATCAATCGCGAACCACGGCGGCGTCGCCTCGGATATCCGCGCGATCGTCTCGTGCACGTCCCACCATGGGCGCGTCTTGATCTTCATGCAGGCGTAGCCTAGGCGCACCGCTTCGCGCGCCTCCGCCTCGTACAGCTCCGGCGACATGTCGTGGTCCCAGAACGACACCGGGCAGTGGCTGCGCACCTGCTCACCCAGCAGGCGATGCGCCGGCACGCCGGCCAGCTTGCCGGCCAGGTCCAGCACCGCCATCTGCAGACCGGCGCCCAGGCTGTCGTCCCAGTACAGGTCGAACGGCGAGCAGCCGATCACCCGCTCGTCGACGTCGGCGCGGCCCCAGGTGTAGTTCTGGATCGTCTCGCCCCAGCCGGTGACACCGGACTCGCTGGTGACGCGGATCACCTCGACCTCCGACCAGGTATAGTTGCCTGCCCGCTCCATCTCGACCCGGATGCGGTCCACCATCGGCACCCAGTGCAGGGTGCGCTCGACCGAAGCGATTCTGGCGTCCATCTGTTCCCTCTCCGAAGCGACGGGTACTGTATCACGGCCGTGACTGAAGGATTCGACGTAGTGGTGATCGGCGCTGGGGCCTGCGGCTGCACCACCGCCTACGAGCTCGCCCGCGAAGGCGCGCGCGTGGCGCTGCTGGATTCAGGCGAGGTCGGACGCGAGGCGTCCTGGGCCTCGGCCGGGATCATCGGGCCCGAATCGAGCCTGGAACGCGACCCGTGGCTCGCACAGGCCACCCGCCTGTCCGCGGAGCGGTATCACGAGCTCGATGCCGAGCTGCGCGAGCTGACCGGCCGGAGCATCGGCTACGGCGGCGCCGGCAGCCTGCTGGTGGCCCGGACCGAGGCGGAGCTGCCGGCGCTGCGCGAGCGCGCGGACCTGCACCGGGCGGCCGGCGTCGAGGTCGAACTCCTCGACGGCGCGGAGGCCCGCGGGCGTGAGCCGGCGCTCCCGGAGGACGTAATCGAGGCGGCGCTCAACCCTGCCGGCCGTCACCTGGACGCGCGCACGTACACGGCCACCGCCGCGGCGGCGGCGCAGGTGCTCGGCGCGGAGGTCTTTCCCGGCCGGCCGGTGACCGGGCTGGAATGGAGCGGCGACCGTGTGACCGGCGTGCGGACCGATGTGGGATCGCTGCACGCCGAGGTGGTGGTGAACGCCGCCGGCGCCTGGGCCGGCCGCATCGACGGACGCCTGCCGCATCCGGTGTTCCCCGTGCACGGCCAGATCATGGCGGTCCGAGCGCCTCCCGCCGGCCTGCGCCACAACGTGTCCCGTGTCGCCGGCTACGGCTACGCGACCCCGAGACCCGACGGGCGGATCGTGGTCGGCGCCACCCATGAGGCGTGGGGTTTCGCCAAGCGCGTGACGCCGGACGGCCTGGCGTCGCTATCGAGCATCGTCACCTCGGTGCTGCCGGTGCTCGCCTCGCAGCCGATCGTCGACATCTGGAGCGGGTTGCGGCCGGGCACGATCGACTCGCTTCCCACCATCGGCCCCGACCCGCGCGCCGCCGGCGGCTTTCTCTGGGCCACCGGCCACTACAGCTCCGGCATGATGCAGATGCCGGCGACCGCGCTGGTGGTGAGCGACCTCGCCCTGGGGCGCAGGCCGCGCCTCGCGATCGATCAACTCACCGTCGAGCGCTACCTGGACGGCCGCACCGTCGCCGCCGCGCCGCAGATGCAGGCCATCGAACGCCGGCGCTTGCCGATCTGACCGCTCCCGCACAGCGGCTGATCAGCTACCTGCAGCGACGGCATGTCTTCAGGCGCTCACGACAGATACCGATCCGCGCAATCCCGGTCGATACCGAGGTGAGTGACCATCTTGCGGACGTGGAACGCCTGCACCATCGGTCGGCGCGCCCCCCGCCGACCGATCGGCAGCGCACGATACGTCTTTCCCTGATATCGAACCCAATAGTGATGCAGCTTCTCTTCGACGGCATGGCCCGGGGCGCACTCCGCAAGCATGGACCAGACGATCCGCAGTGCTATCTCTCTGAGCATCCGCTTCAGGCAGCCGTGGCAAGCTCAGGCCCCTCATCGATCAGGTTGTCGGCGGGCGTCATCTCGGACCGCAAGGCCACGGTCATCGAAGGCGTCATGCCGGCCGGCATGATCGGCAACTGCTTCATCTGCGCCCAATCGAGCGGCTTTCTGCGGTTGGCATCCACGGCCGCCGTCCAGTCCTCGAACGCCCTGTCGTCACGCTCCTCCAGGAACTGGGCGACTTCCGTCTGGAACGCGGAGAAGTCGCCGACGGACGACGCGATGTCTGTCAGCACACCGACGAAAGCCTTTCGGAACGCCGCGCGCGCTTCCCAGAGATCCTGTCCCCCAGCCGCAATCCCTCCCGGTTGGACCCCGCTGAGCCAGATCCCATCTTCCTCCTGAATCCCGAGAACGCGACTCACCGCAGAAACCGAAGCGATGTAGCCTTGGCCGAACACGTTGCCCCGGTACTTAAAGATCAGTGGCCAAGTAACCCGAGAGTGCACTTTCACAGCCATCGTCGCCCCCCGCATCAGATTACCGTACGCGCGGCACCCTGATCACGTAGAAGGCGCCTCCTGCAGCCGGCCCTCGCGCGACAGGGCCTCATCCTTGATCGGCAGGTGCACGATCGCCGCGGCGACACCCAGGATGATCGCGGCGATCCAGACCGGATTGTAGGAGCCGGTCGCGTCGTAGATGCGGCCGCCGAGCCACACGCCCAGGAAGCCGCCGACTTGGTGGGACAGGAACACGATCCCGTACAGGGACGACAGGTGGCGCGTGCCGAAGATCTGCGCCACGGTGCCGCTGGTCAGCGGCACGGTCGCCAGCCACAGGAAGCCGATGAGCGCCGCGAACACCAGCGCCGTCGCGCCGGTGACCGGGACGATCAGGAAGCAGGCGATCACCACGGCCCGCGAGAAGTAGAGCAGGCTCAGCAGCCGCTTCTTGCGGAACCGGTCTCCCAGACGGCCGAACAGGAAGGAGCCGATCATGTTGAACAGCCCGATGAGCGACAGCGCCGTGGCGCCGATCATCTGCGCCACGCCGTTATCGACCAGAAAGGATGGCAGGTGGGTGGCGATGAAGGCGACGTGGAAGCCGCACACGAAGAATCCCGCGGTCAGCAACAGATAGCCGGAATGGGTGCCCGCCTGGCGGAGCACGGTGCCGAAGCTCACCTCGTCCGGATCCTCGGACGGCGCGTCCGAACGGGGCGAGGCCGACGAGCGGACCGGGAAGCCGATCGCGAACATCACGATTACTCCGACCGCAAGCGCGGCATACAGCAGCGTCGCCTGCCACTGGACGGCGCCGATCAGCCACTGCATGCCCGGCACCACGGCGAAGGTCCCGAACGATCCCGCCGCGGTGATGATCCCGAAGGCCGTTCCTCGCTTCTCCGCCGGGACCACCCGTGCCACGGCCCCCAGGATCACCACGTACGAGGTCGCGCTCAGCGCCAGCCCGACCATCACCCCGAGCCCCAGGTACAGCGTGGCCGTCGAGGCCGCCAGCGACAGCAGCGCGAACCCCGCCGCGTACAGGGCGGCGCCGGCGGCGAGCACCCACCGAGGACCGATCCGGTCGGCGATCATGCCGGCCAGCGGCAGCCCGAACATGATGTTCTGCACGGCCATGGCCAGGCTGAACGTCTCGCGGCCGGTGGACAGGGTGGCGGTGATCGGCTGCAGGAACAGCCCGAACGACTGCCGGGCTCCCATCGCGATGGCCACGGTGAGGCCGCCGAGCAGGATGACCAGCGTGGGACGCTTCATGACGCCGTCGACCATACCCGATCGGCCCGTGTCCCGGCCGGATAGAAATCGCTCCGGGGGCACATGCACTGGGCCGCCGACGCCGCCGAGGCGCCATTGGCGCCTATCATGCTGAGCCGCGGGGAGCGGGCGGCTCTGACCAAGGCTGCGAAACGGATAGCTCAAGATTACAGGAGGCGAACATGAGCAAGGCATTCGACAAGGTGATGGACGGGCTGGCCGATGCCGATTCCTATCTGAACGGCGAGCGCGACGGCTTCATGGTTCACGCGATCGAGGTTCCTGAGCCTGATGTCGTTGCTATCCGTAGCAAGACGGGGCTGTCTCAGCCCGCGTTCGCCAAGAGCATCGGCGTTGCGCTCGGCACTCTCAAGAATTGGGAACAGGGCCGCCGTCGCCCCGAAGGAGCCGCACGCGTGCTACTCGCTCTGATCGAGAAACGACCGTCGATCGTATTGGAAGAGCTCGGCCGCTGACCGACAGCCTGCGGAGATGCGTACCGCGTCCGGTACCGGGTAGCCTCTTCGCCGAAGCCTCGCCCAGCCTGCCCGTCGAGTGGTGTCCGAACGAGAAGGACGCGGTCGCCGGGGCGTTCGGCGCGGCCCTGGCACCGGAGTGATGAGCACCACTCACGCGTCGGGATACATCGGATAGAAATCGCTCTGCGGAGTGACGCCGACGATCTCGTCGCCGCGCCAGTGATACTCCACCTCCAACTCGCCGACCCGTTCGCGGCTGGTGCGGCGCGGTAGCGCATACCTCAGCTCCACGGGAGCCCGCCCCCGGCTCGACACGAAGGCGAAGTCGCCAACCAGGCGCAGCGGTGCGGGCTCGCCGCCCACGGTCACGCGCAGCGACTCGCGCGGCGCCCACCGCGGCACGCGGATGCGTACGTTTGCCGGCACTCTCGGCGTTACCGTCACGCAGCCGGCATCGTCCGTAGCCGTGTCGGAACGCACCGAGCGCACCTGCACGCGATCGTCTTCCCAGTCGAAGTGCAACCGCACCGCAACGTCAGCCCCCGTGTGCTCGACGATGTGGCCATACACGTCGGTGAGGCAGTGCAGTGCGGCCGCGGTCACGTCGGTGGTGTGCTTCTTGCCGGCGTGCGGCTCGAGTTGCATGCCGCCGATCGCCCCGATGATACGCTCGTCCAGGCGGGCATACTCGTCTGCTCCCGCCGCCGCCTTCGCTTCGTCGGCGGCACGAATCGGCGGACTGCCGATGATCTGCGCCGGCACCAGCCGCGCCCGCACCAGCCGCTCCACGTCGTCCAGGTGCTCGCCGACGCCGCCGTCGCGGGCGATCCAGAGAGCGAGCTGGGTGGCATCCGAGGTGGAGCCGACCTCGCCGCGATGCGGATCGTCCTTCCACAGGTCGTGGCAGGCGAACCCGGATTCCAGCACGGCCTTCGGCACCGTGACGCGGTAGGTGTCAGCGACCCGCACCAGATACTCGCGCTGCCCGGTGAGCATCCCCCATAGCCACAGCCCGCGCAGCGTACCGAGGTAGGAGTGCGTGTGCGTCGCCGTCGAGGACGTGGGAAAGCTCCCATCGGCGCTCACGGTGTGCTCGACATGGAAGCTGGCGTACCGATCGGCAAGCTCATAGGCAAGCGGCTCACCGGTCGCCTGGTAGAACCAGACCAGCGCCTCGATCAGCCGGCCGTGATTGCTCACGTTCGGCTCCACGGTCGCCTCCGGCCGGGCGAGACGGCGGTGGTAGTCGAGCGCCGCCACGTCCCAGGTGGCGTCATCGCGCGTGATGCGGGCCAGGGTTTCCAGCATCAGGCGAGCCTGCCGGCGCGCCCAGACACTGCCGCGATAGCGCACCAAGGCATTCAGCGCAAGCAGGCTCTCCCGCAGGGAATGGAAGTCGAGGTCCGGTTTCAGCCACGGATGGTCGAATGCCGACAGGCACAGGTGATCGGGGTTGTCGAACGACTCCCGGAGGTTGGCCAGCATGGCTGCCTCCAGATGCGCGGGAATCTCGAATCCGGTCGCCGCTTCCAGCCGCAGCATGGCGTCCCACCAGCGGCCCAGGTTGTGGATATTGCCGAAGAACACCATCTCGGCGCGGCGATCCACGTCCATGCGCATGGCCCAGTACGGGTGAAAGTTGAGTGCCGGGCTCAGGCAGTTGAGCAGGTTGCGTCCGGCAAGCTCCATGGTGCGGGTGAGGTCCATGGCGAACACGGTTCCACCGCCGAGGGGCAGCGGTCAATGGTCAGGTCGGGGCACCGGCCGTCGAGGTTCGCCATCGCTACCGACTATGATCGACTCCTATCTGCAACTATCCGCTCCTGTCTGGACATCGCGGTGGCGAAACGCTACCCTCTCCCTATCGGTTTGCCTCAGAGGATAGGGTCAGTGTCCACCGAAGCATGGGTCGCCGTCGCCGCTGTAGCCAAGCATTTGAGCGTCGCCAAGGACTCTGTCTACCGTTGGATCGAGCACCAACGGCTGCCGGCTCACAGGGTCGGCCGCCTGTGGAAGTTCAAGCTCTCCGAGATCGATGAGTGGGTCCGCGCCGGCGGAGCCGCCAACGACGAACGAGCGGTCACACGGGAAGCCGCCGTTGCCCATCCTCGACGAGAACAACTGGAAGACACGCTCGGTTCGGCCTTTGAAGCGGAGCCGGTCGAAGACGGAATCGAGCATCTCGCTGAACGGATCATCGAAGCGGTGCTGCGATCGGATGAGAATGGACAAGTCATCGGTTGGATCGAATCGATCTGTCTGGACACGGTGAGGCCAAGCTTCGCAGCTTCGACATTGCGTTGCCTGGGACGGCTCAGGAACCCCGGATCCGCTACGTGGCGTTCTGAACTGGTACGTGATGCGCTCGCTCAGGGGAATGCGGTACTTCGCGACGCTGCCGTGCAGGCAGCGGAGTCGTGGGGCGAGCCGGACTTGGTTCACGTTTTGATCTCGCATCACGAGCCCGAGCCGTGGCTCCGCGACTACATCCAGGCCGTGATGGACGAGTCGGGACCAACCGGTGTTCCTGGCGCGTAAGATCACTCGCGCCAAGTGGATGAGCACCGCAGAGCTGTCCGAGGGCGAGATCCCGTCGGATGCTGTCACCGCAGACCTGCGCACGACGGACAATGCTCTCTCCTTTTGGCGTTGCGACGTCCCGGATCGGGCTCAGATCGAGGATGCGGCTCTCGCGATGGCGGCGGCCGGCAACCGCATCGACCGCATGGACGTCGTTTGGATTGCCGATGAGAATCTGCGGGCTGACGGTCAGACATGGAAGGAGACCGAAGGTCAAACCCCCGTATCAGCGTTGCGCCCGCGCCATGTGGATGTTCTCAGGCTGGATTATGTGCGCCTCGGAAACGTCGCTCAGCAGATCTTTGTCGCACTGGACAGTGATCGGTATCTCCGACTGACAAAGCGGCAGGTCACCAATCTGCTGGTCGGGGCGGTCAAGCGCGGGGACGTGGATCTTGCCGACCTCGCCGGGAGTCTGCAGAAAGATGTCAGCAAATCCTTGAGATAGGCTCCCGGTGATGGTGGAGATCTCAGGCATCCTGGGCGTGGCCCGCGGAGCGCTGGAAGCCGGCGTCGAGTTCGCCGCCGGCTATCCTGGTGGGCCGATCACCGGCATCATGTCGGGGCTTTTCGCCGAAGCCTCCCCCGACCTGCACGTCGAGTGGTGTCCGAACGAGAAGGACGCCGTCGCCGGGGCGTTCGGCGCTGCCCTGGTCGGCCGGCGCGCGCTGGCGGTGGTCAAGCACGTGGGCCTGAGCGTCGCCAGCGACGCGGTGACGGCGGCGGCCTTCACGGGCATCCGCGGCGCGCTGGTGGTCGCCACCGGCGCGGATCCGGGCGGGCGCGTGTCCCAGAACGAGATGGACGAGCGCTCTTATGCCGAGCTGTTCATGCTGCCCATGCTGGAGCCCAGCTCGCCGGCCGACGCGGTACGGATCACTCGCTACGCGTTCGAGCTCTCCGAGCGCACCGGCGCCCCGGTGTTGCTGCGCGTGTCCAGCGCGTTCCTGCGGATCTCCGAGTCGATCCCTTCCCAACCGAGCCCGACCGCAGACGACAGGGAGCGATCGTTCCGCTTCGAGCCGACCCCGGAGCGGACCGCCCTGGGTCGCCATATCCTGGACAGCAACCGCAACCGGCTGCGCCGGTTCGCCCACGCCGCGGCCGAGCTGGAGAACGCCGAGCTCGCCACGGTCGAAGGCGATGCGACCGCCGATCTCGGCATCGTCACCTGCGGCCCAACCCTCGCCGCCGTGCGCGCCGCGGTCCAATCCACCGGCACGGCCGCGCGCATCCTCTGCCTGCGGGCGCTCCATCCGCTGCCGGAACGCGCCATCGCCTCCTTCGCGGCGGGCGTCGAACGCGTGCTGGTGGTCGAGGAGATCGCCCCCTATCTGGAAGAGCGCCTGGCCCGCTTCGGCATCGCCGCGTGCGGCAAGCTGACCGGCGATCTGCCCGGCCAGGGCGCGCTGGACGAACGGGACGTGGCGATCGCCCTGAAGCGCATGGCCGGAGAAGCGACCCCGCCTCGTCCGTTCGCCGAGCGCAGGGACGAGCACCTGGCCCCGAAGCTGGTTTCGCGCTGGGTGGACGGCTGCCCGATCGCCTCCGGTCACCGCGGGCTGCGCGCGGCGCTGGACCGCATGCAGGACCCGCTCTGCATCGGCGGCGTGGGCGTGGTTTCCTGGGGATGCGCGCCGCCGCTGGAGACCCTCTTCTCCCCCTGCTGCCTGGGCATCTCACCGTCGGTGGTGAGCGGCATGTACCACGCCGGCACCGACCATCAGGAGCTATTGGCCGTGATGGGCGACTCGTCGTTCTGCCACTCGGGCGTGCAGTCGCTGATGAACGCCGTTCACAACCGGGCGCGGCTCACCTTCGTCATCTTCGACAACCGCAGGACGGCGGAAACCGAAGAGGGCGGACAGCCCAACCCGGCCAGCCCCGATCCAGAGGCCCCGCGGGTCTCCCTGGCCGCGCTGGTGCGCGCGTGCGGCGTCGATCAGCTCCATGAGCCCAATCCGTTCGACACCGGCGCGGTCCGCGATACGATCCTGCGAGCGGTGGCCGAGGATCGGGTCAGCGTCGTGCTGCTGAGCGCCGGCTGTCCCGCTCCGTGCTGCACCGACCCGCGCCGCTCGCCCCAATAGGTGTCATTGAACGAAACGTTCGACTCGGCGCGGCAGCCTGGAGCATGGGCTCCGTCTCGGCGGCGATGACGTCGATACCAGAGTGTGCACACTGCTTGGCCGTCAGGCCCCGGACCTCATCAAGCACCTGCTCCAGGACCACGCCGCGCCCCACCGTGCCGGCGATTCCTTACAGCCACCCCTCAGGCACCAACTTTCCACCATCACGCCAATTCTCCACCAGCGAAACCTTCTCAACTTCCCCCCACACACCGTTGTCCGCATGGTCTAGTACTATAACTTGGAGCTTACCATTCGATGTTCGCACTTCATCCGAGATTGCCCGAAACACCCTTCTCACAGCAACAACATCCTCGTCGGTCCAGAAAGGCTCATCGCTCTCATCAGATCGAACACCTCGCCGCGGAAAATATACCTGGCTTGGCTGGTCATAGACTAACAACCCCGGCACCGGATGATGTGGCTGAGCAAGAAAATAGTCCTGTAACGACAAAGTGAGTGCGACATGATACGCCAACCAGTTCGCCCCACTGCCAATCTCCCACAAATAGTCCTCTCTCGTACCCTGAATTACTTGCAGCGTTAGGTCGTTCACTAATAACCTGATGGGCGCTTCCGGCCACTCGGCGTCCAACTTAGGAACAATCGATGATGCATGCGACTCGATACTCCTGAGCGCGTTGTCCAATCTTCTCTGTATATCGCTCTCCGATATTCCTTGCCTCAACTCGTCAATACGCCTATTCAGCGTCGAAATCTGTTGCCGCAAACTAGCGTCCTCTTCGGTTCTATCGTACAACTTGATTCCCTGTTCCAACCGGCCGAGGAATCGCTCTATCTGATCTGACCGATATACAGACTCCCTTGCCTCTTCTGATTGCCGTTCAAGTAGCGCGACTTCTTCACGGACCTGCGTCAGTCGCTGAATACATCGCTCCACGCGTGACGACAATCGGATACGCTCCTTATCCAACGTGTCCGACATGGTTGGATGTGAGCGGATTCGCATCTCGACCCCTTCCAACGCAGCACACAGATTGTCTATATCCTGCCTCCCTTGTGAGGAAACCTGCACCAACGCGTCACTGCTGTCTTCCGCCTGGGATCGAAGCCACTCAGATAGCCTAAGCCGATCTCTCTGCACCCGAATGGCCGAGCCATAGGACTCGCTGCTTTGCAGCAACCGTCGAATCTCGTTATACCGTTGCCTATTCTCCGACAATTCAACGGCCGCCTCGGTCTCCTCCGACCGAAGCTCTTCTAGCCGATCAAGTGACGCATCCAGTGAATCAAGCGTCGGTCGAGCCAACCTCGATGTCGATCCTGTGGTTTGCCGAAGCAATCCCAGTATCTCTACCCACTCCTCGGGGAAGGACGTCGATGCCGCGAGAAGCCCGAGCTCAATCGCCTGCCGCAACCAGCCATGTGCTTCAGTTCGCCACACATTTACCGTAGACATGGCTGCCCTAAGTTGTTGTTCCAGACGGCGCACCTGCCGCTGGAGTTCGGAGATTTCCCAACGCGCCGCCAACATCGGCGCAGTCACTGCGTTCAATGCGTACGGAAATACAGATTTCAGCTTCTCCCTGTGCTCGGTTGTGTCAGCGCCAAAGAACAACACATCCGGATTAGCTACGATATTCTGCGGCTGGAAAACAAAGGCCATAAGATCTCGGAAACTCGGTCTGGCTAGGTAGGCGCCTTCGTTGTCCGGATTGAAGCCCAATTGTGACAAACCTGATAGGCGGTCCAATATCGACTTGGCAACGTTCGAATTGGAATTGCGTTTCTCGATACTATTCGGCACCTCTACTTCGTCAGACTCAACAATGTACATGTCACCCGTCTGTCGCTGGTCGCCCGGTTCTCTTCGTGCAAACAACTTCTCGCCCTCTAGCGTCTGAACGACGACTCCGAACCAGCTACAAGCGTCACGAATAACCCCTACGGGGATCGCACATTTTCCGGAACCCAAACAGTAGTCAATTATCGGAATAACAGCCGACTTACCTGTCTTCGAGGCTCCGCTAATGACATTCAGCATTCCGGGTCTGAATTCCACGACCCTGCATCCATGTCCTCGTTTGGGCCATAGTACGACTTTGGTAATCTGGAAATACATTAGGGCTCAATCCTTAACGTTCCTGCAATTTCTTCAAGTGAGAGTCGGCCGCACCAAGCACCGAATCGTTCTGCACCGCGGACAAGCGGTGTGACTCGCTCGGGAAGATACTTGGGCATTCGGGCCGAGTTAGCTCGAAGCTTGGCTAACGCGTAGTCAACGCTTAACAGCTTTGCTCGAATACCGATGGCAATAGACTCCAATGTCAGACCGCGGTACGACAAAGCGCGAACGTGAAGTGCAAGCAAGTTTTCTCTGTCGTCAGCCAGCTTCGCAGCAAAGAGCGATAGCCCTGATCGGCGTTGCGTTGATAGTAACTTGCCCAAAGTAGCTCGATGGAGGCACGTAGGCAGAACAAGGAATGCAACATGCATGTCCATCGGCCGACCGTCTGATTCTTTTTGGTACCCGATTCCGCATTGCCAGATCATAGTAGCAGACAATGCTGTATTCTGGACGATCTCAGCCTCCGTGAGGGTTGTCGAAGGCATGGTCAATCGACCTCAGGATCGAGAGTAGAAGCGAAACATGGGTGCCATCCAACATCGAGGCTGTCCGCGAGGGCGTTGTAACACCCCGGTACGAAGTGCGTCGGAACCTCCCTGCCATCGAGGTTGGCAGTTGTGGTTACACAACGGTTGTATAGCAATCTACCTTGCTTGACGGGCTCAAGGGATTCGTGCAGATCGTCGATCTCCAGCTTTTGCAGCTGATAACGTTGCAGGAGAGTCCGATCGAACTCCAATATGCTTTCGTTGACGACCAATCCTTTCTCTGCCCAATCTGTCTTGTCGGAAGCTGTTTGCAGATAGGCGCTAATTGCATTCAAGACAATGGGAGTTGGCATGTTCACAATATTCAGTTGGCGAACAAACATCGGACGGTCGTCTAGGGTCTCGTCGATGACTTTGGGAGTAGGGTTCGTTGCGAATGAAGGAAGCATTCTTGCAAGATTGTTCTTCGAGATAGATGCCCTAACCTCTCTATGAAATGTCTTGACGTCAATCATGGCTGGTCGACCAGCGCGGATCAAGCTATCAGATTGTTGCTTTGCCAATCCGATTGCATGCGCGCAGCAATTGTCGAGGAGCTCATCCTGCACACTAAGTCGGAGGATACGCCGGATAGGATCGATCGGATCCGCGTCTGACTTTAACCTAAAATTGACGATAAGGTCGGTCACGGTACTCCGGTCCGCGTCGAGCAACTGTCTCAGGTAGGAGTGGCAACGGGGAGGCCGGCTACGTTTGGCGACCGCTGTCTCTAAGTAGGAGATGAGACGCTCTACGTCGTGCGGAAAGTTCGTTTCACTGAGTCTATTTGCCCAAGTGCCTGGCCTTATTGGCGTTACGTACAATTGAAAGCGAGTAGAACCTGGGTCAACAAAGCCTGAATTGATGGTGTCGAGCCAATTCGCAAAGGTCTTCCATAGGTCTTCGGACCAATCGGATATAGGGTTTTGCTTCAAGGCGCTCTTAGTCTGTTCAAGTAGAACACGGTTGTCCGAAGTCTTTAGGGCGACGTCATCGAGGTGCTCGATAGAGGCGGTGCCACTTCGGTCCGCGTTCAAGAGGTGAAAGCACAAACGGACGGGCTGCAACCCATAGCCCAGATATTGTCCGGGGGCACTTGCTCGCGCGTGCGCTGTCATGGGGACCGTTTGTCGGGTCATGTTGCGTTTTGGTTGGTCTCAGGTTGCGTGTCCCTAGCCGTTTGAAGTTGGACAGTATGGCGAATGTTGCAAATGGCGAAGTTCCAGGTGGCGCTTGTTGATGACGGACTAATGGTGGCGGCGAATTGGATGTCGTGTCAATAGGTGTGAGCCCGGAGTATCCACGCTTCGGTCCGAATGGTCGGTGAATAGAGGGGTTGAGGCGATGTCGCGATGCAGATCGGCGACAGCGCGGACCGAAGTTGACGCTCAGGATCGGGTTGGACGTTCCGTCAGCAGTCCTGTGGCCGTGATTGAGCACGTCTGACGGTTCGCGGGCTTCACGAGCGGATTGGCGCACAGGGTAGCCCCCACAGGAGAAGCTCTCGGCAACGATCGGAGCCCGCTGGAGTTGACCCACTTTCGTGGACACATCGAGAGTGAGCACGAGAGGAGAGATCAACCATGGCGAGAACGAATCAAGCCTACCCGCCGGAGTTTCGGCAGCAGATGGTCGAGCTGGTGAAGTCCGGGAGGACGCCGAACGAGTTGGCTCGGGAATACGAGCCTTCAGCGGGGTCCATCCGCAACTGGGTGGCCCAGAGTGAGCGCGACGCAGGACAGCGCAGCGACGGTCTGAGCACCGACGAGCTGCTGGAACTGCGGCGGCTGCGGCGCGAGAACAAGCAGCTGCGAACGGAGCGCGACATCCTAAAACGAGCGGCGGCCTGGTTCGCACGGGAGAGCGACGCGATCCCCGGGAGGAATTCGAGTTCGTGAAGGCGAGTCAGGCCGCGTGGCCGGTGCGCACGATGTCGGGTGCTGGAACTCTCCCCCAGCGGCTACTACGCGTGGAGACGGCGAGGTCCGTCGACGCAAGTGCGACGGGACGCGCAGCTACAGGAGCGGATCAAGGCGATCTGGAGCGCCAACCGCGTGGTGTACGGGCGGCCGCGCATCCACGCCGAGCTGCAGGCCGGCGGCGAGCGGATCGGCGCGAAGCGCGTCGGGCGCCTGATGCGCCGCGCGGGGATCGATAGGGCCCCGCCGCCGGCGTTCGACGAAGACCACCACGAGCGACCAGCGCGCTGTCCGTGTGGCGCCGGATCTGGTCGATCGGGACTTCAGCGCCGCTGGCGCCGATCGGCTGTGGGTGGCCGATATCGAGCGCCACGAGGCGCCCTTGAACCTTGCGGCGGTGGGAGGCCACCGCCATCGGCCCGTCGCAGCGGGCCGGTTGAAGCTGAGGGCAACCTGCCGTGTACATGGCAAAGGGGTCCAGTGTGCTCGCAGCGCCGACGCACGGCGAGGAGGTCGCTGGTGAATACCGGCGCTTCGTGGCCCAGCCTGATCGAGGCCGAGTCGCGGGTACTCGCGATGCAGACGAAGCTGCACCAATGGGCGATATCGCCATCGAGCGATATCGTTTCCGGGGCGCGCGGATCCCGACGCCCTGGTCAGGCATTCCAACGGCATGAGCACATGGAGAGCCGGATGCGGCGAGAGTCGCACGTCCGGTTCGGAGGGCGGGCCGGAGAAACCCATCGTTCGAAAGGCGAGAAGGCGCTCCGGTCCGACCCTACACCTATGTAAGGACGTGGACGGGGTTTCTATACGTGGTGGTGGTGCTGGATGCCTGGAGTCGCCGGGTGGTGGGCTGATCGATGGCCGCCCACCTGCGCACCGAACTGGTCCTGGATGCGCTGAACATGGCCATCTGGCAGCGACGCCCGCACGGCGTGGTCCACCACAGCGACCAAGGATCGCAGTACACTTTGATCGCGTTCGGGCCGCGGTGCAAGGAGGCGGCGGCAGCATGAGCACATGCGGGATCGGCGATCCAAGGCGCCCAACACGGTCATTCAGCGCCGATTCTCGATCTGAGGGCTGATCTACATCCGAACGAGCCTCATAGCGGCCCGCCACGGCTCTTGCGAACCGCGGGGGTACCTGGGACCACCCCTTGGATCCGCCCTCCATGCCGTGCGGCCGCGGCAGCTCTGACTGACCGCAGCTCACTCGCGGACTCGGTCGAGCTCCCCGTCGGCGCCCCGCGTGCCAGCGGCTTGGCGCACGGCCTCACTGGCCAGCATTCGCTTGACCTGCCGGCTCCGTCAGGAGGACTGTTCGCTCTGCGACGGCGTTACGAACCTCAAGGGTTACCTGTCCACCAAGACGGGACAACTCCACGGCCGTTGGGGAGACAGGCCCGCCTGTCCGACCATGACGACGCCGCCTTCAGGACGAGCTGCGAGTGCACGATCCGTCCGCGGTCGTCCTCGACCCGCTCCCTCGACGAATCCGAAGGCGCGCGTCAGCCAGTCGATCGCGGCTGCGGCGTCATCGTAGTACACGGCGGGCACGATCCTCGGCCAGCCGGCGGGCGGGTTCTTCATGCGCTCCTCCATCGAGTCCGGTCAACGCATGGTACGCCACCCGCCCCGGCGATGGACGAGCGCTCCCGCGCCGGCAGCGCTCGATGCGGTATAGTCGTCCCATGGGTGGCTCCATGGACGGCTTGCCGGCGCTCCACCATCGAGCCCTGTGTCAGGGGCGCTTGGCTACCGGGACCGGGCCTCCGCGGCGCCGCGGATGATGCGTAGCCACTGATGGCACGCGCGGGCGCCGAACGGCTGACTGCCGACCGGGGGCTCTCCTGGACGGCCGCCACCCTGCGGGGTCTGCGCAAGACCAAGTACCTGCAGTTCATGATGCTGGGCGGACTGGCCTGGTTCATCATCTTCCACTACGTCCCCATGTACGGGATCGTGGTCGCCTTTCAGGACTACAACTCCCGGGTCGGCGTCTTCAAGAGCGAGTGGGTCGGCCTGGAGAACTTCATCCGCTTCTTCTCCCACCCCTACTTCTTCCGGCTGATCCGCAACACCTTCCTGCTCAGCTTCTACGATCTGCTGTTCGCCTTCCCGGTGCCGATCGTGCTGGCCCTGATCCTGAACGAGGTGCGCAACGGCGCCGTGAAGCGCTCGGTGCAGACCATCAGCTTCCTGCCCCACTTCATCTCGCTGGTGGCGCTGGTGTCGCTGGCAACGCTGTTCCTTTCCCCCTCCGAGGGGGTGTTCAACCGATTCCTGGTCAACCTCGGCATCGAACCGATCTACTTCATGAACGAGCCGGGGTGGTTCCGGCCCCTCTACATATTCACCGGCATCTGGCAAAACGCCGGCTGGGGAGCGATCATCTTTCTGGCGGCGATCTCGCAGGTCGACCCGCAGCTCTACGAGGCGGCCACGATCGACGGCGCCTCCCGGCTGCAGAGCATGCGCCACGTCACCCTGCCGTGCATCGCCGCCACGATCATCATCCTGACCATCCTGCGCGTCGGAGCCCTGCTGAGCGTCGGCTTCGAGAAGGTGCTGTTGATGTACAGCCCGGCGACCTACGAGACCGCCGACGTGATCGGCACCTTCCTGGTGCGGCGCGGGCTGTTCAGGGCGGACTTCAGCTACGGCGCGGCCGTGGGGCTGTTCAACTCGGTCATCAACCTGGGCTTCCTGATCGCCGCCAACCGGCTGGCACGCCGCTACACGGAGCACAGCCTGTGGTGAGGACCGGCATGATCCGCGACACGTCGCCCGGCTCGCTGCTGCTCGACGTCTTCGTCTACGGCACGCTGCTGCTGGTCGTGATCGTCACGCTGTATCCGGTGCTGCACGTCGCCTCCATGGCCATCAGCGCCGGGGACGCCGTTATCAAGAGGACCGTCACCTTCTACCCCAAGGGGTTCAGCCTGCGCGCCTTCGAGCTGATCTTCAGCTCCCGGAACATCCCGATCGGCTACCGCAACCAGGTGATGTACGCGGCGCTGGGCACCACGATCAGCCTGATCCTGACCACCGCGATGGCCTATCCGCTCTCCAAGAGGCGGCTGACCCTGCGCTCCTTCTACATGGTGCTGGTGGTCGTCACGATGTTCTTCGGCGGCGGCCTGATCCCGCTCTACCTGCTGGTACAGAAGCTGGGGATGCTCAACACGATCTGGGCCGTCGTGCTGCCGGCCGCCGTCAGCGCCTACAACGTGATCATCCTGCGCACCTTCTTCCAGGCCGTCCCCCAGGAGATGGAGGAGTCCGCCTTTCTGGACGGCGCCAACGACATCAGGATCCTGATCTCCATCGTCATGCCGGTCTCCAAGGCCGCGCTCGCCACCATCGGCCTGTTCTACCTGGTCTCCCACTGGAACTCGTGGTTCTACGCGGTGATCTTCCTCCGCGATCACGACTTGAAGCCCCTGCAGGTCGTGCTGCGCAACATCATCCTGGAGCAGGGCATGATCGCCGAGGAACTGGACATCAACGAGTCCGACATGCAGGCGATGCGGCTGGTCGCGTCCCGCGACAACTACATCAACTACGAGAAGCTCAAGCACGCCACGCTGATCGCGGCGATGCTGCCGATGCTGATCGTCTATCCGTTCATCCAGAAATACTTCGCCAAGGGCGTCATGATCGGATCGCTGAAGGCGTGAGCCGCCCCGCGTCCGAGGGAGGGTATCGAATGTAGCAACCCGACCGCTTTCACGAGAAAAACAGAACGTTCAACGAGCAAGGAGACCAATTCGATGAAACGATTATTCGTAGTCCTATCGACGCTGCTCATCATGACGGGCTCGCTGGCGTGGGCCAGCAGCACCGCCGAGCAGCCAGCAGCGGCGGCAGCCGGGCGCGACATCGTCGAGCTCGACTACATGTACCGCTACTCACGCGATCTCATACCACCGCCGGACAACCTGTGGGTGGAGCAAATGCTCGAGCGGTTCGACCTGGACATCACCTTCGAGATGGTCCCGTCCAGCGAGTACATGTCGATCATGGAGCTGCGCCTGGCAGCCGGGGATGAGCCCGACATCCTGTTTCCGTGGCCGAAGTCGATGACCGACAAGTGGGGCATGCAGGGATACCTGCTGCCGCTGCAGGACCTGCTGGACGAGATGCCGAACATTCGCGCCAATTTCGACGACGCCTCCTGGGCGTACGTGATGAAGGCTGCGCCGTCACCGGACGGCAACATCTACTCCTATCCCAGCCCCAACTCCATCTACCTGGCCAACGGCTGGGGGTACCGCGATCAGGTGTTCGACGCGCTGGGCATCTCGTTCCCCTCCAACACCGACGAGCTGTACGAGGCGGCGAAACGGATCAAGGCCGAATATCCCGACTCGTGGCCGATCCAGGGATGGGCCAAGACGCGCGGATACCGCTCCCTGACCGGCGGTTACCTGCTGGCGTGGCGAACCTGGGACGACTGGTTCATCGATCCGGACACCAGCGCGGTGACCTACGGTCCGCAGACCGACAAGTACCGCGAGGTCATGAAGTTCATCAACAAGCTGTATGCGGAGGACCTGGTCTTCCCGGAGGTGGACCAGAAGGACTTCACCAAGTGGTCGGAGCTGCTGGCCGAGAGCAGGCACCACATCATGTTCTTCAACGTCGGCCGCATCGGCCACGTGAACAGCGTGGTGGATCAGGACGATCCCACCGCCCAGTTCAAGATCGTGCACGACGGCGTGGTCACCGCTCCCGGCTTCGAACCGATCGTCGCGCGCGGCAGGCCGTTTGGTGAAGGCGGCTCGATCGCGACGAGCGCCACCGACGAACAGGTGGAGCGCTGGCTGGAGTACACCAACTTCCTGGCCTCGCCGGAAGGCGGCATCCTCATGTTCTACGGCGTCGAGGGTGTGACCTTCAACTGGGGCACGGATGAGTCCGGACAGCGAATCCCGATCCTCATGGACCACATGGCCACCACGGCCAACCCACAGGGCCAGAGCATGTACGAGCAGGGGTTTGTGAAGGGGATGTACTACCCGGCCGAGTACGCCTTGGCCGCCACCGGACAGGGGGATACGATGCCGACGCAGAACGCGCTGTCCGTGCACCCGTTCCTGCGCAACAGCAACCACATCATCTGGAACCTCAGCGCGGACGACTCCGACATGCTGGCCGACCTGCAAGTGGTCGTCACCGACGTGCGCGACGAGTACGGGTCGAAGTTCCTGATGGGAACCCTGGACCCGAACGACGACGGCGACTGGAACGACTACCTGGCCGCCTTGGAACGCGCCGGCCTGGAGCAGGTCCGCGCGATCCGCGACGTCAGCAAGGCGGACTTCGTACCGTATTAGTCCGAAGCATCTCGCCGCGCTGTGCGGGCATCTCCCCACCGCGGGGAGGTGCCCGTTCTTTTTCATGCGAGGGTGACGAGCGCCGGCTCACTCCGTCGCGTCGCCGAACGCGAACGTGAACAGCTCCGCTTCGCTGAGACGGAAGCGCAGGTGCAGCGGCCGGCCGCGCAGCTCGCTCAGGTCCCACTGCCCCTTCCAGGTCACGCGGTGGTCGATGCGGTTGGTGCGGATCACGTCGCAGTCCTCCATCGTGAAGCCCGGCACCGGCCGTCCGCCCACCACCGCCTGCCGCGCCGGCAGCGACTCCACCAGCTCGACGCGGATGTCGCCCAGCACCGCCATACCGGTCAGGCTGGGGAAGCGCTGGCCGGTGGCGCAGTTGATGCGCAGCTCGTTGCCGGCGATCCGCACCTCGCGCGTCAGCAGGAAGCCGGGCTCGCCCTCCGCCTTGAGCGACACGAAGCGGTCGCGCGGCAGCTTGGCCAGCCCCACGGCGCTGCCCCTGTCCCCGGCGACCTGCATCTGCAGCGGCTGGCCGCCGTAGTAGAACCACATCTGGTGGCCGACCGGGACCGGCGCCGACGCCCCCAGGATCCATCCGTCGTCGAAGTGGCCCTCCGGCCCGCGCGGGATGAACCAGGCGCGGTCCGGCGCCTGCTGCCAGTGAAAGCCGTCGCGGCTCCACATGAAGCGGAGCTGGCCGAAACGCCCACCCGACGGATCGACGTAGGCGGCGTTGGCCAGGAACAGCCCGTTGTGGAAGAACGGACGGAAGTGATCGATGTCCGGCCAGTCGGCGTCCAGCTCGTCGGGATAGAACACCGTCCGCACCTTTCCCCAGCTTAGCAGATCGCGGCTCACCGCCACGCTCACGTGCCGCCGGTGGTGCCGGCCCACGCCGCGTTCCCAATCCACGTCCGTCCAGCCCCGCTCCGGCCGCACGTAGCCGAACGCATGCACCGTCGGCCGGGTGTAGCACAGCCAATGGCCTGACACGGGGTCCCAGACCGGCGTGTTCACGCAGTCGTAGTGGCCCTGGATGACCGGGTTGGTCGGTTCCTCCCGCCAGTGGATGCCGTCGGCCGAATAGGCGAGGCAGACGCCGCTCGTGCCGCGCGGCTGGTCCAGGTACCCCATGATGTAGCGCCGCTCGCGGTCGTCCGGATCGGGGTTGAGGACGACGGCGGAGCGATCGCACTCGCCTACCCCCGCCAGCACGATGTTGTTGCGGTCGGTGCCCTGATGGCGCAGCAGGCCGAGCTTCGGCTTGACCCAGTGCACCCCGTCCTCGCTCTCCGCGTAGCGGCAGAAGTCGCCGTGGCCCTCGGCCGAGCCGGGCTCCGGGGCGCCGCGATAGTGGGCCTGACTGTCCGAGTCCTGGTACCACATCCGGAAGCGGCCCCCGTCCGAGGCGCCCCGGTCCTCGCGCACCACGTGCGACTCGTAGCAGTAGAGCTCGCCGATCTGGTCCGGCACCATCACCGGGTTGCCCGGGAACTTGGCGGCGATCTGGGAGACCCGCTTGAGGCTCCAGACGTCCTCCACCGCGTGATCGTCGAACAGGAACTGCGGGGTGGTGCCCACCTCCAGCGGCTCGCCCCGGAAGTAGCTTCCGTCACTCATGTTCACGCCGCCGCCTCGCCGAAGGCGAACGTGTAGAGCTCCGCCTCGTTCAGCCGGAAGCGCAGATGCAGCGCCAGGCCGCGCAGCTCGCTCAGGTTCCACTTCCCGTTCCAGGTGACGCGATGCTCGGTGCGGTTGGTGCGGATCACGTCGCAGTCTTCCATGGTGAATCCCGGCACCGGCCGGCCGGCCACCACCGCCTCGCGCGCCGGCAGCGACTCCACCAGCTCCACGCGGATGTCACCCAGCACCGCCATGCCGGTCAGGGTGGGGTGGCGCTGCCCGGTGGCGCAGTTCAGCCGCAGCTCGTTGCCGGCGATCCGCACCTCGCGCGTGAGCAGGAAGCCGGGCTCGCCTTCCGCCTTCAGCGACACGAAGCGGTCCCACACCAGCTTGGCCAGCCCGACCGCCGAGCCGCCGCCGCCCGTTCCCGACTGCGTGTGCAGGGGCTGGCCGCCGTAGTAGAACCACATCTGGTGGCCCATCCGCACCGGCGCTGAAGCCCCCAGCACCCAGCCGTCGTCGAAGTGGCCCTCCGGCCCGCGTGGCACCAGCCACTCCCGGTCCGGCGCCTGCTGCCAGTGGAACCCGTCCCGGCTCCACATGTAGCGGAGCTGGCCGAGCGTCCGGCCGGTCGGGTCCACATAGCAGGCGTTGGCCATGAGCAGCCCCTCGTGGAAGAACGGACGAAAGTGATCGATGTCCGGCCATTCCGGGTCGAGCTCGTCCGGATAGAACACCGTCCTCACCTTCCCCCAGTCGAGCAGGTCCGGGCTCACCGCCACGGCCACGTGGCGGCGGTGGTGCCGTCCGACGCCGTGCTCCCCGTCCACATTGATGGCCACCCGCTCGCGGTTCAGGAAGCCGGATGCGTGCACCGTCGGCCGGGTGTAGCACAGCCAGTGGCCTGATACCGGGTCCCAGACCGGGGTGCTCACGTTGTCGTAGTGGCCCTGGATGACCGGATTGGTCGGCTCCTCGCGCCAGTGGATGCCGTCCGCCGAGTAGGCCAGGCAGACGCCGCTCACGCCGTGCGGCTGGTCCAGGTAGCCCATGATGTAGCGGCGCTCGCGGTCGTCCGCGTCGGGGTTGAGCACCACGGCGGAGCGATCGCACTCGCGCACGCCGGCCAGCACGATGTTGTTGCCGTCGGTGCCGCGGTGGCGGAGCAGCCCGAGCCTGGGCTTGTGCCAGTGCACGCCGTCCTCGCTCTCCGCGTAGCGGCAGAAGTCCGCGTGGCCCTCCGCCGAGCCCGGCTCCGCCCGGTCGCGGTAGTGCGCCTCCACGTCCGAGTCCTGGTACCACATGCGCAGGCGGCCGTCGTCCGGGTCGCGCAGCACGTGCGCCTCGTAGCAGCACATCTCGCCGACCTGATCCGGCACCATCACCGGGTTGCCGGCGAACTTGGCGGCCACCTGCGAGACGCGCTTCAGGGCCCAGACGTCCTCCACCGCGTGGTCGTCGAACAGGAACTGCGGGACGGTCCCCACCTCCAGCGGCTCGCCCCGAAAGTAGTCCAGCGTCCCGCTCATCGTTTCACTCCTGAAAGCGCATCGTGCGCACGTCGTTGTAGTGTGCCTCGCGCGGGCCGCTCTCGCACCCGCCGAACAGCCACACCGTGTCGCCCCACAGCAGCGGCGAGGCGGAGTGGCGGCCCGGCCACGGCAGCGATGCGGGGTGGCGGTGCCAATCGGCCCCGTCGCTCGACCACCACAACTCCGGCACGTGGCGGCCCGAGCGCTCCTCGCGGCCGTCGATCAGCCAGAGCCGGTCCCGGTACGGGATCACCGTGGGGAAATCCCGCGGCGACCACTGCGCCGCAGCGGTCACCCGCGTCCACGCGCAGCCGTCCGCGGAGCGCCACACGTCGTTGACTGCGGCGCACACCCCCGGCCGCACGAGCTCCATGCCGCCGATGATCCACAGCGCTCCCCGGAAGCTCACCAGCGCCGGGCTCTTGCGGACCGAGAAGCGCGCCCCGTCCGCCGGGCACCGGTGCCAGTCGGCGCCGTCGGTGGACCACCAGAGGTCGTCGTAGTACACCTCGCCGTCCGGGGCGCCGCAGCCCACCCACATCCGGCTGTCGTGGACGGCGGCGGTAAACACGTGGCGCGGTGGCCACGGCGCCGCCGCAGTCACTTGCCGCCAGCTCACGCCGTCGTCCGAGCACCACACGTCGTTGAGGTTCACGCGCTGCGGCCGATAGCGGTGCATGCCACCGAACATCCAGATGCGGCCGCGGTACACGACCATCTCCTGGAGGTAGCGGTCGGGCCACGCGGCCGAGGCCACCTCTCGCCTCCACTCCACGCCGTCGGCGGATGACCAGATGTCGCCCCGGATCGCCGCCGGATCCTCGCTCTGCTCCTCACACCCGCCGTAGAGCCAGAAGCGGTCCCGAAACCGCACGACCGTGTGGCCATGGCGAGGGGACCACGCCGCCTGCAGCGTCGGCGCCGCGAAGGAGACGTTCACGGCCGGCGGTCGCTGCCGGTCATTCGCTGCCAGACCGGCCCTTCCGGCCTCGTCCCACTCTCGATGCGCTCGATCGCCTGCTCGATCTGCATGCGCACCTCGAACACCTGGTCGTCCCTGGCGGCCTGCAGGCTCGGCAGCGAGCGCTCGTCGCCCAGCTCGAAGAGGAACCGGGCCGCACGCCAGCGAACCAGAGCGCTGCTGTCGGCCAACGTCTCGCCGATCGCGCCGGCGACCTCGGGATCGCCCAGATCGGTGAGCGCATCGCCGGCGGTTCGACGGACCGCCGCGATCGGGTCACGCAACGCGTCGCGGAGCGGGGCCAGAGCCCTCTCGTCCTTGAACAGCCCCAACAGCACGATCGCCTGCCTGCGCACCGACAGGTGAGCGTCGCCGGCGAGCGCGATGATCTTGGGCAGCAGCGCGGCGTCGGCCCCCAGCCGTCTGAGAGCACGGTAGCGTGCGCGCCAATCGGGGTCATCCAGATCTCCGATCAGTCTCTGGCGGTCGGGTTTGGCCTCCGGCTCATCCTGATCGGAGGAGAGCGCGCGATCGCTGAGCCGTGCGAGCCGATCCGAGTCGTACAGCGCGCGCACCTCCGCCACGACGCTCGCGGCGACCTCCTCGGCGTCCCCGTAGCGCGTGCCGAGCTCGACCCAACGCCGTTCCATCAGCGGGTTGCTGGCGCCCGGCATGGCCCGCTTCGCCGCCGCGTCGAAGCGGTGCCCGAGTCCGCGCCGGATCTCCGCACCACCGCCGGTCATTTTCACCTGCATCGGGATGTCGCGAAACACCTGCATCGACACCAGCAGCTCTTGTGCGGAGCCCTCCGTGCGTGGGACAGCGACCTCAGCACTCACCTCGGTTGCAGCGTCGAAGACAGTCCGTACCTGAGAGAGAATCTCCTGCCAGTCCGTGCCCGGCGTCCGCTGGACGGCCATGAAGTCCGAGCTGTGGAAGATGCCGGCAACGCCGGCGATCGACAAGAGGCCTCGAATCAACGGGGCCGAAACGTCGTCCGCAGCGCGATAGGTGGCCTTCACGCCGGGCGCGAGCGTCTCGTCCAGTACCAGCTTCATGCTGTTCGGATTGGGTGTCGGCTCGATCCCGATGAGCTTCATCGCGGTACAGTGCAACCCGTTGCCGGTTCGTTCAACCGCGACTCCCCGGGGATGTGGCGTTTCTGCAGCAGCTTGCCGCGATGCGTGAGCTCGATCATCATGTGTCACCCCTCCCATGAAGGTCATCGGCGTCGACGTGATCCCCGTCGCGCTTCGGCTCGCGTCCCGGTACGACGATCCGCAGGCGCAGATCCGCATGCACGACATCGACCGCCACGTCGTCGTGCGCGTGCGCACCGACACGGGGCTCATCGGGTACGGGGACGAGGAGGACGACGCGAGTCCGATCCCCGAGGAGATGATCGCCGGCGTCGTCGGGCGCAGCCCGTTCGACTTCATCAACAGCGACCTCCGCATGTCACTGGCCATGGCCCTCTACGACGTGATGGGCAAACACCTCGGGGTGCCGGTCTACAAGCTGATGGGCCAGAAGGTGCGCGACGCGGTGCCGGCCGCGGCCTGGACCCGCCCGTGCCCGCCGGACGTCTTCCGGGAGGAGGTCCGGCGCGCTGCGACCGAGGGCTACCGCGTCTTCAAGATGCATAGCAGCCCGCTCTATGACGTGATCGAGCAGACCAGAGCAGCCGAGGAGGTCGCCCCGCCCGGATTTCGCCTCCACTGGGACCTCAACCGCACTCGCACGCTGGGCGTCGTGCTCCCGATCGTGGAGGAGCTGCAGCATCATGCCATCGTCGGCTTCATCGAGGATCCGCTGCCCTGGGACGATCTGGACGGCTGGCGCAGTCTGCGCAGCAGGACCCGAATTCCGCTGGTGATGCACATCCCGCCACTTGCGGTGGCGCAAGGCAGCGTGCTGGCGGCGGCCGACCTGCACATGATCGGCGCGCACGGCATCGGCCGCGCGATGTCGCAGGGGTACGCCTACGCGGCCGCCAACAAGCAGGTGATCATCCAGCAGACCGGCAACACGCTGATGAAGGCTCTGACGCTGCATCAGGCGGCGGTCCTGCCGACGGCCACCGCTCACACCGTCACCGCCGACGATCAGTACGACGAAGACATCACCACCACCCGCATCCCGGTCGTCGAGGGCAGCTCGCGAGTCCCGGAGACGCCCGGGCTCGGTGTGGAGGTGGACGAGGAGGCGCTGCAGCGCGCGGCAGGCCGCGATCCGCTACCGCGCCCCGAGTTCGTCGGCGTGACCCGCCTGCCCGGCGGCGCGACGCTGTACACGCTGGGTGACCCGGATCTGTCGCGCCTGACCGGATTCGAGGAAGGAGTGCAGCCCGGGATCAGGTTCGACCGCTGGGTTGCCGACGGCAGCGCTGCGCACGGCAGCACCCTGGAGCGCCTGCGACGCGAAGGTCCGTTCATGGAGCCGCCCCCGGAGCCCGTCTGAGCGGTCGGACCCACTACTTCCCCATCATCATGCCGATGCAGGTGGCATAGCGCCGCCTTGCGATGAGCGCCGCGCCTGTTGAACGCGGTGCGCCCGCTCGGCCGCGATGTCCTCCGCCCTCGGCGAGTGTGCGAGCTTGACACGCCCACTCGCACATCGAACAATTAGTTCGTTCACGGAACGAACTATGAAGAAGGCCGCATGAGCCGCGCTGCCCGCATCTCCCGGCGCATCTCGCTGCGCATGGTCATGGAGGCCGTCATCCATGGCGGGCCGATCTCGCGCGCGAGCGTCGCCAGGCAGACCGGGCTGTCCAAGCAGACCACATCGGAGATCGCCCGGATCCTGGAGACGGACGGCTGGATACAGGAGATCGGCCGGACCAGCGGCCACGTGGGCAGGATGGCCACCACCTACGAGGTGGTGGCCGACGCGGCCCTGTTCGCGGCCGTCGACCTGGGCGGAACCAAGGCCCGGACGGCCATCGCCGATCTCTCCTGCCGCATCGTCGCCGAGGAAGTGGAGCCGACCGCGGCCAAAGGCGGCCGGCACGTGCCGCGCCAGATCGCCCGCATGTGCCGCACCGCGGCGCAGCGTCACGACATTCCGTTCGAGCGCGTGCGGGTGGGCGTGGTCGGCGTACCCGGGGTGCCCGAACGGGACTCCGGCCGGATTCGCATGGCGCCGAACATCGCCGGCCTCGACACGTTCGATTTCGCCTCCGAGCTGGAGGACGCCCTGGGGATGGAGGTCTACGTCGAGAACGACGTCAATCTCGCCGTCCAAGGCGAGAACTGGCTGGGTGCGGGCGGCGGTTCGGACAACCTGGCGTTCATCGCGCTTGGGACCGGCATCGGCGCCGGCCTCGTCCTGGGGGGCCAACTGGTGCGCGGCGCTGCGGGCGCGGCCGGCGAGCTGGGCTTCCTGCCGTTCGGCACCGATGCCTTGAGCCAGCCCGCTCACGCGGCCGGCGCACTCGAACGGATCGTCGCTACGGACGGCATCTGCAGGCGCTACGCGGAGCGTTCGGGCCGCCAGGCCACCGTGCCGGAGGTCTTCGACCGCGCCGACCGCGGCGATGCGGACGCCGTGAGCGTGCTCGACGAGACCGCGGAGTACCTGGCGCGGGCGGTCGTGGCGCTGTGCGCGATAGCCGATCCCGGCCTGGTCATTCTGGGCGGCTCGATCGGGGCGCGCGCCGAGCTGGTCGGACGCGTGCGCGCGCTGCTGGCCGATGCCGTGCCCACTCCGCTCCGCATCGAGCCGAGCGCACTCGGCGCACGGGCGACGATCGCCGGGGCGGCCGCCGTCGCGCTCGGCCACCTGCACAACACCCTGTTCGGGCCGGACGTACCCGAAACGGACATTGCGCTGCCGCCGGCGCACATCATCGCGTTCTCGGACGGCACGGAGCGTGACGCCGACCGCGATGAGGCCGACAACAGCGGCCGGGACCGCAAGAGCACCGAGGCGCTCGGATGACGCTCGCCCGGCGGACCCCACCCATCTTCGAACGTCAGCTCGAAGGAAGGAGGACGAGCCGTGTGCACCTGACCCCTACGTCAACCGGGCCGCCGCCGGCCCGACACATCCCTCGAATTACCTCAAGGAGAACCATGACATGTCCACGTACCGAACGTTGATACGCAGGCTTCCGGCCCTTGCCGTCGCCGCGGCCCTTGCAGCCGCGACGCCGGCCGTGGCGGAAACCATCGGCCCGCAAGGGGAATCGGCGACCCCATCGCAAACCGTCACCGTCTCCGACGCAGGCGCCGCGACACTCAAGGGAGGCGGGCACACGGCCGCGCTGCTGTGGCACGACCAGTCGGATTTCGTGAATGCGGTCAGCGCCGGCGCGACCGACGAGTTCGACCGCCTGGGAATCGAGGTCATCGCCACCACCAACGCCGCGTTCGACGCCGCCAAGCAGCGCAGCGACATCGAGACCGCTCTGGTCAAGCAGCCCAGCATCATCCTGGCGCTGCCGCTCGATCCGGTGACCTCCGCCGAAGCGTTCCGGGCAGCGGTCGCCGACGGCGTGAAGCTGGTGTTCCTGTCCAATCTCCCGAGCGGCTACGAGCACGGCGTCGACTACGCCGCGATCGTCACCGACGACCTGTTCCAAATGGGCAAGCAGGCGGCGGACGCGCTGGCCGAGGCCATGGGCGGCTCGGGGACGGTCGGCTGGATCTTTCACGACGCCACCTACTACGTCACCAACCAGCGCGACAACGCCTTCAAGACCACTATCGAGAACGACTATCCGGACATCACCATCGTCGCCGAGCAGGGCATCAGCGATCCGGCGCGTGCCGAGGAGATCGCCAACGCGATGCTGCTGCGCCATCCCGACCTGGGCGGCGTCTACGTCACCTGGGCCGGCCCGGCCGAGGGGGTGCTTGCCTCGCTGCGCGCGAGCGGCAACAAGACCACCCGGATCGTCACCCTCGATCTGAGCGAGCCGATCGCGCTCGACATGGTGCAGGGCGGCAACGTCGTGGCCATCGTCGCCGACGAGGCGTACGAGCTCGGGCGGGCGATGGCGGCCGCCGGCGCGCGCGCGCTGCTCGGCGAGGAGACGCCGCCGTTCGTGGTGGCGCCCGCGATCACGGTCACCGCGGACAACGTCGCCGAGGGCTGGCAGACGTCCCTGAACCGCGATGCACCGAAGAGCGTCATGGAGGCAAGATAGGGGCGGCAGGGAACGAACTCCCGCGGCCTGGAGATGCCCTGGTCGGACACGAACGGCGTGCCCGGCCGGGGCGGCCGCGGGCTACGCTGGGATTGATCGGGAGGCCGAGGTTGATCGGGAGGACAGGGAGCACCATGGCCGGCCGGTTCCGACGCGCGATCGCCTTCGATCCGCGCAACTACGTGGTCTACCTCGGCTTTCTGGCGATCTTCGTCTTCTTCACCGCGACCCTGGGCCGGTACGGCTTCGCCAGCGTCCGCAACCTGTCGAACATCGTCCTGCAGACCGCCCCGGTGACGGTGCTGGCGGTGGGAGTGGTGTTCGTCCTGTCGGCAGGCGAGATCGACCTGTCGTTCGGCTCGATGGTCGCCGTATCCGCCCTGGCCGCCGCGGTGGTCCTGGGCGAGCTGCCGTTGGCGTTCGGGGTCATCGCCGGCCTGGGCGCAGGGATCCTGGTGGGGCTGCTGAACGGCGTGCTGGTCGCGTATGTCCGGCTGCCGTCCTTCCTGGTGACGCTCGCGACCCTCGGGCTGTTCGCGGGTGTGGCGCGCGCGATGACCAATCTGCGCTCCATACCGGTGACCAACGATGCGTTCACCGGGTTCTTTGGATCCGGTTCGCTGGCCGGCATCCCGTCACTGGTGCTGTGGACGGTGGCCGTAGTGGCCGCCGGCCACTTCGTCTATCGGGAAACCCGCCTGGGCGCGCACGTGCTGGCGACCGGCGACAACCCCCGCGCGGCCGAGGCGGCCGGCATCAACGTGCCGCGTGTCCGCCTGTACGTGCTGACGATCAGCGGGGCCTGCGCGGGGCTTGCCGGGCTGCTCTACGCCGGCCGGCTGCAGGCGGCGAAGTACACGCTCGGCGAGAGCGACCTGATGACCGTGCTCGCCGCGGTCATCGTCGGCGGCACGCTGCTGAGCGGGGGGAAGGGATCGGTCATCGGCGCGCTAGTCGGGTCGCTTCTCATGGGCATGCTCAACAACGGCCTCATCCTGATGGGGCTCTCGGTCTCCGAGCAGATGATCGTGCGGGGGTTGATCATCCTGGGCGCGGTCGCCGTGTCGCTGCGGGAAACCAGCCGATGACCGTCCACCAGTTAATGGGCGGCTGACGCGATGTTTCTGGACGTACTGAGGCGGCGCAATCCGGCCCTGGTGGAGGCGGCGATCGCACTGCACCAGGCGGGCCACATCCCCGCGAACTGCTACGTCCTCGACCTCGACGCGGTGGAGGACAACGCCCGCGCGTTCAGGCAGCGAGCGGACGCGCTGGGCCTCACGGTGTTCGCGATGACCAAACAGGTCGGACGCAACAGCGGGTTCTGCCGGGCGCTCGGCCGCGGCGGCATCGACCGGGCCGTCGCCGTCGACATGGCAGGCGCTCAGGCCCTCCGGGCGGCGGGCATGCACGTGGGGCACCTCGGGCACCTGGTCCAGGTGCCGCGCTTCGATGCGGACGCCGCCGCCCGCGACATCGCCCCGGACTACTGGACGGTGTTCAGCGGCGCCAAGGCGCGCGAGGCGGCCGGCGCCGCGCTCCGGGCAGGCCGCAGCCAGAAGCTGCTCGCCCGCATCCACGCCCCGGGAGACACCTTCTACCGCGGGCACGAGGGCGGCTTCGACGCCGCCGGCGTCGCCGCGGTGGCGGCCGAGCTGGACGCCCTGGACGGCGCCCGCTTCGCCGGGATCACCACCTTTCCGGCGCTGCTGTTCGACCACGAGACCGGCACCGTCGCGCCTACCCCCAATCTGGGGACCCTGAGCCGCGCCCGGGAGGTGCTGGAGAAAGCCGGACGCTCCGGAGTCGAGGTCAACGCGCCCGGCACCACGTCGTCGGTGGTCTTGGAGGCGCTCGCCGAAGCTGGGGCGACGCAGTGCGAGCCGGGCAACGGGCTGCACGGGACCACGCCCCTGCACGCGATCCGGGACCTTCCGGAGGTTCCGGCCATGCTCTACGTGACCGAGGTCTCGCATCTGCACGGCGGCCGCGCCTACGCGTTCGGCGGCGGCCTCTATATCGACCCGGTCTTTCCGGACTATCAGGTCCGCGCGATCGTGGCGGCCGAGCCGACGGTCGACGATGCAGCCCTCGCCGACGTGGAGCTGCCGGCACCGGCGGCTATCGACTACTACGCGATGATCGATGCCGGCGGGCGCGTGCCGCCCAGACCCGGCGACTCGGTCGTGTTCGGCTTCCGCGCGCAGGCATTCGTGACCCGCGCCTACGTGGCCGGCGTCACCGGGCTGCGGAGCGGCGCCCCCGTGGTGGAGACGCTCGAGAACGGCTTCGGCCGGCCGGAACGGTGGCCGGTATGAGCACGGCTGCCGCGACGGCCCCGGTCCTCAGCCTGCGGAACATCCGCAAGACCTTCGGCGGCGTGGTGGCGCTGGAGGACTTCTCGCTCGATCTGCATGCGGGCCGGATCGTGGCGCTGGTGGGCGACAACGGCGCCGGCAAGTCGACGGTGGTCAGGGTCATCTGCGGCGTGCATGCCCCCGACTCCGGCTCGATGCTGCTGGACGGCGAACCGGCATCCCTCCGGGACGCCCGCGGCGCCCGCGCGCACGGCGTGGAGGTGGTGCACCAGGACTTGGCCCTGGCCAGCCGGCAGTCGGTCTACATGAACGTGTTCCTGGGCCGCGAGGAGACCACGGGACCGGTCCGGCGGCTGCACCGCGTGCGGATGATCCGCGAAACGCGGCGGCTGCTCGACGAGCTCGACGTGCACGTGCCGTCGGTCAGGTCCTCCGTCCGCGATCTGTCCGGCGGCCAGCGGCAGGGCATCGCCATCGCCCGCGCCACCCACTGGGCGCGGAAGATCATCCTGCTCGACGAGCCCACCGCAGCGCTGGGCGTAGCGGAGACGGCCAAGGTCGAGCGGCAGATCGACGCGCTGCGCGCCCGCGAGCTGGCCATCCTGATGGTCAGCCACAACCTCGATCAGGTGTTCCGGCTCGCCGACGAGGTGTGCGTCCTGCGGCGCGGCGCCAAGGTGGGCGTGCGCGCCATCGCCGACACCGACCGGAATCAGGTGGTGTCCATGGTGACGGGGGTGGAATGAGCATGGCCTCCACTGGTACCGCCATGGCCCGCGAGATCGCCGAGATCCCGGCGGTCGCCTCCCGGCAGGTGTCTCTCGGACTGACCGAGTACCGGGCGATCGGGGCGCACCTGCGCCGGCGCGCGCCGGCGGTCATCGTGACCTGTGCGCGCGGCAGCTCCGACAACGCGTCGGTCTACCTGAAGTACCTGGTGGAGACCCGCATCGGCATTCCCGTCGCGGCGATCGGGCCGTCCGTGGCCTCGGTCTACGATGCGCGGCTGTCGCTCGACCGGGCGGTCTGCGTGACCATCTCGCAGTCAGGGGGCAGTCCCGATCTGGTGTCCCTGCAAGACCACGCGCGCGCGGGCGGCGCCGAGACGCTGGCGCTGCTCAACACCCCGGACTCGCCCGTCGGGTCCGCCGCGGACCGGGTCGTTCCGGTCATGGCGGGCCCGGAGACGGCCGTGGCGGCGACCAAGTCACTGGTCGCCTCCCTGGTCGCGATCGCGGGCATCGTCGCCGGCTGGACGGACGACAACGCGCTGGCGCGCGGGCTGGAAGCGCTTCCGGACGCGCTCGCGGCGTCGTTGGCGTGCCGGTGGGACCACGCGCTCCCCGCCATCGCGGGCGCGAACTCCCTGTACGTGATCGGCCGCGGGCCCGGCTACGCCATCGCGCGGGAGGCGGCGCTGAAGCTCAAGGAGACCTGCCGCCTGCACGCGGAGGCCTACAGCGCCGCGGAGGTCCAGCACGGGCCGATCGCGATCGCCCGCAGCCGTCCCCGCGACCGCTTCGTGGCCCTGATGTTCCATGCCAGGGACGCAAGCCGCGCGAGTCTGGAGCAGACGTGCGCGGCCATGCGGGGTATCGGCGCTCCCGTGTTCGTCGCGGATTCCGAGGGGCGCGGCCCGTTCGCTCTGCCGGTGGCCGCGGCAGCGCATCCCCTGCTCGATCCGATCTGTCAGATCACCAGCTTCTACCGCTTCGTGGAGGCCCTCTCGACGAAGCTGGGCGAGGATCCGGACCGGCCCGAGCACCTGCGCAAGGTCACCGAGACGCTGTGAATGGCTGACGCCGACCCGGCGGCGATCGTCGCTGACGCGATCGACGCGCGGAGCCTGGTCGACCTGGTCGTCGCGGCGGTGGGCGTGCCCAGCGTCACGCCGCACGAAGAGCGGTTCGCGCACTGGGTCCGGGAGGAGCTTGCGCGCGGCGGCTGGGACGAGGTCGAGCTCCGCGACGCCGAACCGGGACGGCCCAACGTCTACGCCGCGAGCGGAGCCGGCGACGGCCGCTCGCTGGTGCTGGCCGGCCACCTCGACACCGTGCACGCCGACGACTGGGCGGCGCACTGGAAGGGCACCGACCGCGCCGACCCGTTCGCCGGCCAGCTCGTCGACGGGGAGATCTGGGGCCGCGGAGCCGCGGACCTGAAGGGCGGGATCTGCACGATCATCGAGGTGCTGCGCGCGGTCCGCCGCGCCGGCTTCCGGCTACGCGGCCGCGTGCGCGGCCTGTTCGTGTGCGACGAAGAGTCGGGGCAGCCGGGCAGCGGTTTGTCTGCGGGCATGCGCGCGGCCGTGCAGCACCTGTTCGAGGGCGAGCGCACGACGCCGGACTTCGCGATCTACGCCGAGCCCACCGACGCGGCGGTGTACACGGCGCAGATGGGGTTCCTGATCGCGGACATCACCCTGACCGGCCGGTCCGCCTACTTCGGCACCCCGGAGCTGGGCGTCGATGCCCTGCGCGCCGGACACGCCCTGCTCGCGTCGCTCTGGGAGCACGACGAGGCGCTGCGATCGGGCGATGCCCACGACCTCCTCGGCGACCGCTTCCTGCTGGTCACCCACGTCCGCTCCGGCGAGAGCATCGCCGTGCCCGAGCGGTTCGAGCTGTCGCTGATCCACAAGCTGCTTCCCGGCGACGATCTGGACGAGGCGGCCGGCGCCCTGCGCCGCATCGCCGCGGACACCGCCGCGGCGTTCGGCGTGTCACAGGAGGTGCGCTTCACCGCGCCGCGCGATCACCCGGTCGGCGGGACGCCCGACGAGATACCGCTCGATCACCCCGGCGTCGCGGCGCTGGCGCGCTCCATCACGGCGATGACCGGCTCGGCCGCCCGCATCGAAGGCGCTCCGTACTGGTCGGAGAAGCCGCTCCTGCACGCCGCGGGCATCCCGGGGGTCTACTTCGCCGCCGGTGACATCGCCCACTGCCATACGGCGTTCGAACGGCTGCCGGTCGATCAGCTCGTGGCGGCGGCGCGCACCCTGGCCCATTTCCTGGTGTCGTGGTGCGGAGTGGTGGGGGACACTCGGCGACCGTTGTGAAGTAGGCTCACGCCATGGCGACCGTCCAGACACCGCTCGAAGAGCAGACCGCTGCTCCCATCGCCGTGCCGCGGATCGTGAGCGTTGCTCAGGTGCAGAGCTACCTGAGCAACGGGTTTCTCGTCGTCGAGGACTTGGTCAGCGGCGACGAGATCGAGGAGTTGAAGCGCGACGTGATGCGGGTCGCGCGCGGCGACTACTCGGCCGAAGGGCTCGATCCGCTACCGGGAGACGCCAGCGACGCGGAGGTGCTCGACACGGTCCTGTGCATCCATCAGCCGCACCACGTCAGCCCGGTGATCCTCGACTTCGTCAGGCACCGGAAGATCTGCGGCGTGCTCGCCCAGATCACCGGCGCGCACCTGCCGTGGTGGGACGGCAGCGTCAAGTGCATGCAGTCGATGTACTTCGTCAAGCCGCCCGGCTTTCAGGGCCAGGCCTGGCATCAGGACGAGATCTACATCCCGACCCGGGACCGATCCCTGCTCGGGGCCTGGATCGCCGTGGACGACGCGACCGTCGAGAACGGCTGCCTGTGGGTGCTGGCGGGGTCGCACCGCAAGGGGTACCTGTATCCGCAGCGTGACCATGGGAACCGGGACGAATTCGACAACGGTCCGGAAAGCTACGGCTTCGACGAGTCCGGCGAGCAGCCGGTGGAGGTGAAGGCCGGCGCCGTGATCTTCTTCAACGGCTACCTGCTGCACCGCTCGCGCCGCAACCGGGGACGCACCTATCGGCGCGTGCTGGTCAACCACTACATGAACGCGTGGTCGTTGCTGCCGTGGCACCCGAAGGAGAACGAGCGGCCGGCCAACGCGGACCACCGGTCCGTCGAGACCGTGGCCGGCGTGGACCCGTATGCCTGGAAGGGCTACGAGGAGCCGCCGCGCAGGGTGCACCTGCGCCGCTGCAAGGCGAACGAGGCAGCCGCCGCGGGATAGCGGACGCCATGCAGGTGGAGATGCCCGGCCGCTTCGGCCGAACCATGACGGCCCGCGGCTGGCCCAATCTGGTCGAGATCGCGGGCGCCGCGCTCCGCCACTACGACGAGATCTGCGACCCGGCCTATCACTACGCACCTTACGTGGGAGCGTCGATCGGCTGGCCGACGCCCTGCTTCAACCACCACCGCTGGGACTGGATCGAGGTCCTGCCCTACCCGCTCATCGGCCGCATCGCCGCGCGCCGCATCACCGGCTACCTGGGCGGAGCCGAGATCGAGCGCCGCCAGCGGCAGCTTCTGCTGTCCGCCTTCCACAACCTGGACGGCTTCGCCTACCCGCACTACGTGCGCGGCTGGTCGGAGCGCACGCGCCTGTGCCTGTGGGAGCAGGGCCGAGTGATGTTCGCCCTGCTGGCGTGGTTCGAGGAGACTCAGGACGAGCGGCTGCTCGCCTACGTGCGGGGCATCGTGGAGGGGCTGATGCGCATCAGCCACCGCGAGGGAGGCCACCGCGTCATCGACGCCCCGCACGACACCGACGGGGCGTTCTCGGTGCTGTCGCCTGTGTCGATGGTGGAGTGCCTGACCAAGTACGCGGCGCTGACCGGCGACCCGGATGCGCTGGAGCTCTGCGACGGGATCATCCACTCGCTGCTCCTGCCGGGGACCGGCTTCACGGACTCGTCGCACCGGCTGAGCGGCTCGCTGCGCGGGTGCGCGGCGGCGATCTCCGGCCTCACCCGCTATGCCGTGCACGTGCAGGACGACCGGCTCCTGGAGCGGGCGGAGGGACTGTGCCGGGCGGTGCTGTCGCTGATCGCCGAGGGCGGCGCGACCCCGGAGGAGGAACCGTGCTGCACCCTCATGGAGATGACCACGGCCCTCCTGGCGCTGACGGCGGCCGGACGCGGCGACCACTGGGACACCGTCGACCGCTGGTTCCGCAACACCGTGGTCGAGTGCCAGTTCCGCGATCCGGCGGCGCTCAACCGCGGCTACGCGCCGGGCGAGCCCAAGCCGTGGGACGACACCCGCGACATCGTCAACCGATCGCTGGGCGGCTTCTTCTGGGCCAGCCCCTACGAGTACCTCTGCTGGCGGATCCGGCTCATGACCTGCTGCAGCGGCCACGCGATCTGGACGCTCGGCAAGATCGCCGATCACGCCGTCATGGACGAGGGGCCGGCCGGCGGCATCTCGGTCAACCTCCACTACACGCTGGAGACGCCGCTGGCGGCGATCTCCTGTCACGAGCCGTTCGCGGGCCGGCTGGAGGTGGTCCCGGCGCGCACCGGACCGGTCCGCATCCGCGTACCCTCGTTTGCCACCGGGGTGGCGGTGTCGCTGGACGGAGCCGAGGTTCCCCACGCAATCCGGGATGGCTACCTGGCCCTCGACCGGATCCCGGCCGGCGCCACGGTCACGCTGGACTACCCGCTGCCCGAGCGCCACGGCGATCAGGTGGTCCGCATCCCCCAGGCCGCCGAGGGCGGCACCGGCGCGTACTTCGGCCTCAAGGCCGACCCCATCGTCGGCCACCGCATCCCGACCAGATGGCGCGGCAACACCGTCATGGCCATCGACTACGCGGACGGGCGCTCGCGCCGCCCGCTGGAAGGCGTCCCCGGACCGGCCCCGCAACAGCTCCGGCACCGCCTGTTCGCCACGCGCGAGGCTCGCCTCGCCACCGGGGCCGGCCGCGACGATACCCTCGCCTGCTTCCTCCCCGACCACCGCTGTACCTGGTAGCGCGTCGGCACTGCGACGCCGGCAGCAGCCGCAGCGCGTCGTTGAGGACCTGGTTTGGACGACAGGTGCAGTGACGGTGACCGTTCTTGGCAAAGACTCCGCGCGCTCAACGGCCAGTGTGAGGGTCGTTCGCCTGTCCCTGCCCCACGATCGCCTGCTCGACGGACTCGCACCACGCGACGAGCGCGTCGACCTCATGGGTCGCGAACTTCCGGTCGATGACACACTTCAACTCCCGGCCGGCCGGTGTGAAGAGCCCGGTCACCTCCGCCTCCTGCCAGAGGCGGTCGCTCACCTCGTCCGGGGCGCCGGCCTTCCTCTGAATCCCCGCACGGTCGCGCAGGGCCGTGTAGAGCGACTGCTTTTTTACAGAGGTTGGTGGGTAGCCGTAGCAAACAACCACCCGGGTGCCGTCGACCGCGACACCCACGGAGAAACCCTTGGAACCCCAGTGAATCGGCATCGACTCACGCCGCGCCAGGTCGAGGATTCTGGCGAAGACTTCCTTCCCGAACTCATCGCAAGATTCCAGGAACTCGTCCTCGGTTACGCGCCGTGGAGAGTGACCGTGCTTGCTCAGATTGTCGTAGGCCGCCCGCAGCAGCGGCTCCGCCTTTCGGATGTGTTCCCGGTCTCGGATGGTGACCTCTCTATACCCGCGATCGTAAGGGCGAGTGAAGCCGTTCTCGAGCGGGATGTCGCGCAGGTGCTTCCCGTGGATGTGGAGGCGGATGCCGGCCCGGGTGCGCAGATGCACAAAGGCAATGACCGGCGGCTTGTCGCCGGGTGCGGCCATGCATTTGATTGATATCACGCTTCTGGAGGGGACCGTGCGCACGAGACCGATCGATTTGGCGGTCTCTTCGAGCTCGCGAAACAGCGTCCGGGTCTCCTCACTGATCTTGTCCCAGAGCTCGTACCGGGAGTAGTCCGGGCCGCCTCCATCGACGGGAGCGGGTGGCTCGCCGCCGTGCGCCCACTCCAGCGCCACAAAGGCATCGCCGAAGCGTCGGTAGACCAGCAGGTCGATACGTCGTCGGCTGTTCTCCGCAGCGATCTGGTCCTGGCGCGGGAACCCGGCGGCGATGCACAGCAGGCGCGGCGCCGTGAAGTCGATGCCCGTGACGCGCCCGTCACCAAGCCTCTTGCGGACGAGCTCGCGGAATTCCGCCCGGTGGTCATCCAACCACGCGAGATAGTCCAGCCCCTGATTGATTACGTTCTCATCCTGTCGCCGCTTGTATTCGACGACCACGGGTCGACCAGCGTCATCGATTCCCAGGGTGTCGATACGCCTGCGGTGGCGTTGGCCCGTCGAGTACTCCGAATCGAGGAACTTCACGCAAGTCAGGGTGTACAAGTGCTTTTCGAAGAATCTCTGCAACTCGCGTTCGGACCGGAAGGGACTCCGTTCGGGAAGCTCGCGGAGGTTGCCGGAGACCTCGTGAAAGAACCGGGGCGCTGCCACCTCATCTGCTCGCATCAGCTCCCAGAGTAGCGACATCGCCGTTCTGAGTGAACAACCGCGCTCGGTCCCGCCAGACAACGCCGATCAGCTACCTCAAGGTCAACGCCGGGGAGCGCGTGCGCACTCCCGGCGGACCGGGAAGAAACGAGCGCTCACCGGGCGCGTGCCGATGGCCGTGGTGCCCGGCGCACAGGAGCCCATCGTCGGCGACCGCATTCCGACCAAGTGGCGCGGCAACACCGTCATGGCCATCGACTACGGAGCGCTTCGCAGCCGCGGCCGGCCGCGACGATCCGTGCGTCTGCTTCATCCCGATCACCGCTGGACCTGGTAGGCAAGCCGCAGGGGTATACTGCAGCCCAGCATGGCGACTCACGTTTCGCTTGCGGCCGACGGGCCCGATGAAATGCTCGCCGTCGAGGACTTCCTCGACTGGCTGACACCCGATCGCCATGCCGACCTGCTGGATGGAGAGATCGCCGTGCATGCTCCGGTATCGCTGCGCCACGCCCGGCTGCTGAACTTCGTGGACGCGCTGCTCCGCACCCACGTTGAGCGGTTCGATCTCGGCATTATGTTTCGCGAGGTGGTTGCCGTACGCCTGAGCTCGCGCAACGTGTTCCTGTCCGACCTGGCGTTCTACCGAAAGGAGCGGCTCGGCCTGCAACGGGAGAACTACATTGACGGCGCGCCCGACTTGGCGGTCGAGGTGCTGAGTCCGGGCACCGCACATCGCGACGTGGGCGTCAAGTTCGTCGAGTACGAGCAGCACGGCGTGGAGGAATACTGGGTGCTGGACCCGGAGACCCTGGCGCACCGCTTCTATGCGCGCCGCGGAGAGGTGCTCACCGAGTTCGCCGCCGGCGACCCGGTGATCCGCTCCACGGTGCTGCCCGGCCTACCCCTGCGCCGAGAGTGGCTCACCCCCGATCAGCCGCCGAAAGTGGAAGACTGCCTGACGGATAGCACGCCTCCACCGGCTTCCTGACCCGGCAGGTATGAACGGTCAAAAATTTTCGGATTCCAACAAGCTGCCGCCCATTCACCCGGGAGAAATACTCAACGAGGAGTTTCTTCTCCCGATGAAGATCACTCGGTACCGGCTGGCCAAAGACATCGGCGTCGATGCGCGCCGTATTCATGCAATCGTTCGCGGACAGAGGTCCATCACCGCTGAGACGGCACTGCTGCTGTCCCGCTATTTCGGTAATTCCGCGCAGTTCTGGATGGGTTTGCAGAGCCAATATGACTTGGATAATGCGGAGGACGTTTCTCTCAGAAACTGAATCTCGTAACACCACACGTGTCCGAGTAGTTCGGCAGCTACGTGGGCGGCAGCAAACGCAGCAGTCCCTTCTCGATCAGAGTGCGGAAATGGACGACCGTCGTCTCGGCGAGGGTGCGGTCGCGCAACAGAAGTCCGAGCTCTATGTTGCGGTCGAATGCAGCCTCGGTGAGGTTCGCGGAAGTGATGAACACCGACTCCTCGTCCGCCACAACGGCCTTGGCGTGGAGCACGCCGCCGGGGCCGTCGTCCTCGACGGAGCGGGGATCGTAGAAGACCTTCGGGCGCACGTCCCCCGGCCACGCCTCTCCCCAGAACTTGTCCGCGAATCGGCGGACCACGGCGTCGGCAGCCGTGGTATCCCCGCGTCGGCGTTCGATGTTGAGCAGGAGCGTGACTTCGAGTCCAGGGTTCGCTTCCATGCGTGAGGCCAGCGTCTTGAACGCCCGTGGTCCATCGAAGAACGCGTAGCTGCACACCCAGATCGAATCTCGCGCTGAGGCGACCAGCTCCTCGTACACCCGGCGCGTGTCACGCGCATGCAGCCCGACGACTTCCGGGCCGCTCCAGACGAAGTCTGGCGCATGCGCCCGATCGGCCGCGCGCGCCAGACTGTGCAGCCAGACGACTCCCGCCTCGGGCGAGACGCCCATGCGCTCCCACTCGGTGAGCACCTCAAGAATCGCATCCTGATGGTCACCGCCGACCGTCGAGCGGACGGCAACCGCCGAGTACGGCGGGAAGAGCTGGCCGGACTCCAAAGCGAGCGACAATCGACTGCGCACGTGCGCCGGCAGCGCAAGAAGGACGTCGATCACGAAACGGCGATCATGCCGCGCTGAAGAACGCGGCTTCCGGGGAATGCAGCGCCGGGGCGACCAGCGCGCGGTCCAGGTACTCGTTGCGCATCTCGCAGGAAGTTTCCGCGATCAACGCGCAGCCGTGGCACGCCGCCCCGTGCAGCCAGCGTTCCTCCATGCTGTGCCCCGGTACGTGCTCGGCGCAGACCGGATCGTTGGAACACAGCGCCGCGGAATCCAGCGCGTATCGCAAGTGATCTTCCACGCGGCGCGCTTCCTGGACCAGACCACCCAGCGTGCCTTCGGCGTCGGGGCTCGCGGTGTACAGCAATAGGGCGAAGCGCTTTCCCTCGTAATCCGCGTAGATGCGCTCCCGTATCGACGCGGCTGGGTAGCCGCAGCGCATGGATAGCGACTGGATCAGAAGGTGGGCCAGCGTGTGCAGCAGCACGTAGGGTCCCCCCGGAAAGCGTCGCTCGCTGTTCCGCTGACGCGCCCAGGCGTCATGGCCTTCGATGAGTTGGCTCAGCCGTTTCTGCACCGCCTCCCGGCCGAGCCAGTCCATCACGGCGCCCCCGCGGAGCTGTAGGACGATCCCCTCCCCGCGATTCTCCACTGCCGGGAACCACGTCGGTTCCAGCGCGATGTCGGCCCGCTCGACCTCGGCTTCGTACTCTCCGTCCACGTTGGGCATCACAGGTTCCAGCCGGGTGAAGCCGGCAAGCGCCAGCACTTCGCGCAGCCTGTGCACCTGGATGACGGACGCGATGCCGTCGACAGTCGCCGACCGGCGCCACACGGACTCCGGCAGACGCCGAGCATGGAAGTCGTGATCTACGGGCACGTCGTCGCCGAAGCCCTCGGGCACCGCGAGCAGCGCGTCGAGTTCTGCGTGCTTGATCGGGCGCTCTCCCGCATCGCCGCCAGAACGTCGCGCAGCGATCGCGTTCAACACTTCATCGTCCGAGAACAGCGCCAAGCGATCCGCCACGCCGGGGTATCGCTTCACGACGCCGAGAATCGACGCATCGGTGACGATCTGCAGGTGTTGCCAGAGTTCTTCGACCGCCTGATCGACCTCAGTGCCGCGGTCCGGCAGAGAGAGGACGCTGAGCACCTGCGGAAACCAGGCGTTCGACGCTGTGCGGATCAGCAGCCGGCTGGGCTGATCACAGGGCTCGTTCGCGTGGCGTCCCAGCCACGGTCTGGCGCCGCTGCAGGTGCCGAATGGGGACTTCGCCACGTCCGCCGCCTCGTGCATACGGCGCGATTTGCCGCACTCGCAGCGCACGATCTGCTCCGCCAGATCGCCGCTGGTGCCGCGTTCATCCAACCTGAGCTGCCGGCGGCATTGGTCGTCCGCCCCATGCACGAACCGATGCCAGTTGATGTCGTCCACATGGCCCCTCGAGCAGGCACGGACGAATCGGGTGGCCACCACGGGCCTCTTGTCGAACTTGCCCCGATCAAGCGCGGTCCGGCGCACCATTCGCCGGGAACGCGAGCCGGTCTGTCCCCTCAAGCCGGGGTTGGACTCCTGCACCACGAACCATTCGGGGAACCGCCACGCGCCGATGCCGCGTTGCCGATCCTGCCAGTGCTCTGGCTCCGGCGGCGGTGCATACAGCCTTGGACCGTGCACGCCCGTCATGGAGGTCAGCTTGGACGCGAGGCGCGGCTCTTCGATCGGTTCCAGGTTCGTCTCGGCGCCCCAGGTGTCGAGCCCGCCCACGATGGCGGATTCGTCGGGCAGGTCGATCAGGGCGCCCGGCCCGAACGTGGTGATCACTTGGCTGCGCCGCAACTGCCCGTGCGCCTTACCGTTCATTCGCCGCTCCCGCTGAGCCGACTGGAGAGGTCCTGCAGGAACAGGTTCACCTGCGGCTCGACGTCGCGCAATGACCGGTTGGCGCGGAACTTCTTGTGATGGGCCGACTCGAAGTCGGTGTCCAGCATCTCGCGGAGGAGCGGCCGTCTGGTCGCGACCTCGTACCTCTGATACTGCATCGGCACCCCGTCAGCGCGGTAGTCGTCAAGGATCGCACGCCACGAGTCGAGCAGGTCACCGACGCGATTCTGAATGCTTCGCAGCCGCTCTTCGCGTTCGGCCTCGTCCTGCAGGGGCTGTTCGTTGATCCGGGCACGAAAGACTTCGAGCAAGAGTCGTTCGAGCTCCACGCGCTCCGCCTCGATCGCCTCCACCCCGGCCGGCGGCGTCATCGCCGGGCGTGCATGACGGGCGAGCGTCACCAGTGCCCCCGCGAAACCGCGGTCCAGGGCGCGCGCGGCGAACGGGGTCACACTGGCGACCTCCACCGAGCGATAGAACGTCTCGTGGTAGTGCCGGAATCGCTCGTAGTGCGACCGGTCACGCGGCCGGTGCACGTTGTAGAGCATCACCACCAGTCCGGGGCGGTTGTGATCGCGTCCGACCCGGCTGGTGGCCTGGATGTACTCGGAGTTGGTCTTCGGCTGTCCGTACACCAGCATCAGCCCGAGCCGCTGGATGTCCAGGCCTACCGAGATCATGTTGGTCGCAATGGCGCAGTCCACCCGCTGCTTGCGGTCGTGGAAGGTCGTTTGCAGCCTCCGCCGCGCCTCGGCCACCCGGTCGGTGCTAACCCGCGAAGTCAATTCGACCACATCGGAAAAGCTGGAGCGGTCGCGAAACAGTCCCTGTGCCTCGCCGAGCCGCTTGCGGTCGCCGTAGCGTTTGAGCGTGTTCTGGACCTCCTCTTCCAGGATCCTCCGTGCGCCGCCGAGTTCACGCAGGCTGTTGAAGTAGCCGAGCACGGTCATGTAGGGATCGGCAGGATTGTCCCGGTTCCGCGGACCGCCGGCGTCACGCCACGCCCGCTCCGCCGCGCCCATGAGCGTCAGCAACACCCGCCGCATCGCCTCCTTCGGGTTGCGTCCCTGGGACGCGATGCCGACGTACTGGCGTGCGTTTCGCTGCGACGCGGGCACAGTGCGGGCAAAGAACGAGTCGTCACGTGACGGTCCCGGCGGCGGGAAGATATGCGTCGCCGGCCGCCCGAAGAGCCCCTGAATCTGTTCCCGAGCGTGGCGAACCGTGGCCGTCGACGCGACGATCTTCGGCTTCACCCGCCTGCCGTCGATCTCCCTGACGCACAGCGCTTCGATCGCCGCTTCGTAGAGGCCGGCCATGGTCCCGAGCGGCCCGGAGATCAGGTGCAGCTCGTCCTGGATAACGAGATCCGGCGGCGGGAGCGGACGGGTCAGGCGGTTGCCCCGGCTCGGCTCGGCGGCGCCGTAGAAACCGGTCCCGTCATGACGGTCCGCCCCGCCGAGGAGCGCACCGGATTCGCCCACCCACGGCAGCGAGGCGAACTTATCCACGGTGGCGACCAGGAACGCCGGCAGGCGCCGGTACAGCGGCTCGTCCACCGCGACGATGGGCAACGGCGTGTCGCCCGAGAAGTCACACTCCCAGTTGGCGCACACGATGCTCAACTCGGTGGGATGATCGGAGTCCGGCTGCAACGTAAAGGACTCCGGCTTGAAGTCTTGCCCGCACCATGGGCAGCCCTCCAAAGGAATGGGTGCCGGTCTGCCGTCCGGGTTGTTCTTGTACTGACTGACCTTGCTGCGCGCGGAGTCCGAGCGGTTGTCGCCCCGTTCGCCGAGTCGGTTGGGCGTGCCAGCCTTGCCCACCCACAGTCCTATCTCGAAGGGCCAGTCGCCGTACCGGCCGGCGTCCTTGCGCCGCTCCAGCTCCAGGGCACATACCAGGCTGGCGGCACGTCCAAGCTGGTCGAGCGTCAGCAGCCGCAGGGTGTAGCGCATGATGACGCTGACTCCAGCTCCGGCCCGGCCCCCGTCTTCCGGATTGCGCAGCCGGCGCAGCACCATGGTGAACGCGGCGAGCCCGAGATACGCCTCCGTCTTGCCACCGCCGGTGGGAAAGAAGAGGAGGTCCACGAACTCGCGTTCCGGATTCGCTGGATCGGCCAAGCCAGACAGGTTCAGCAAGAAAAAGGCGAGCTGAAAGGCACGCCAACGCGGCGGTTCGGTCACCCCTTCGCGGGCTAGACGTCGTGAGAGCGCGGCGGCAACGGCGCGGTTCGCAACGCGGAAGGCGTCGAGCGCGTCCGCATCCTGCGATAGCACCCGGATGCCCCGCTCGATGCGGTTGGCGGCGGAGCGGGCGTGGAACACGAGCTCCTCGGCCGTGTCGCGGCGCTCGCCCGACAGGTCGGTCAGCGCGGCGTGCTGCTGGTCGATCCAAGCCCGGTAACCCGTAACCAGCGGCGTCAACGCGAGCTCGGCGGCGGCGCCGTCGGAGAGATCGCCAAGCGTCGCCATGTCCAGCTCCACACCCGGCACCTCGACGGTCTCCGTCGTCTCCACTTCGGCCGAGGGAATCCAGGTGGTCCGGAGCAGCCGGCAGGCGCCATCCGAAAGCTCCCAATCCGCAGCCACGCCGTGACCGGCCGCGTATTCGGGTGTGTCGGCGTAGTGCAGATCCGCTACGCGTTCGTCTGGATCGTCGCCCGACACCGCGCGCGGATCGGGACGCGGGACGAACGGAACCGCGCTGCGCACCTCCAGCTCGGCTTGAAAGGCGAACGCCTCGTCACGGGCGCGCTCGGCCGCCGGTGCCCGTTCGTTCACAAGGAACACCGACACGGAGCGAGTCCCCGGCGGAATCCGGCCCGCAAAGCTCGCAGCATGCACCGGGCGAGCGACCGCCAGGACGATCAGCCCGCGCGAGCCGGGGACGCGATGAGACCGCGCATCGTCCACTCCTGGAAGCATCACCCGCACCGCTTCCGTTCGCGCCGTCCGTTGCCACCACGTAGGTGCGCTACGCTCTCCTCCAGCGGCAGCGTCATCGTCCGCCTCTCCGTCGTCCGCTGACTCTTCCTTGACGTAGCGGTAGTCGCCCCAGCGGACGGTCACGTCCAGCTCGTCGACGCCCTCGGCAACCAGAAAGCTCAACCCCATCGACGACGGAAAGAAGCCCTTCCTGGCTGCCCGGCGGTCCTCCGCGGAGTCGTCGCCCAGTCCCGTGTCTCCGGCGACCTCCGGGTCGAAGTCGTCATCCGCGTCGGCGTCCGCGCGCTGCTCGGCCGGCGCGTCGCGCGGCACCAGGAACCCTGTGAGATACCAGTTTGACGGCCGCACCCAACCCGGCAGACGCTCGTCCGCCAGGGAGTGTCCCGCCCCAGGGCCGACCAGATCGATCTCCAACGCCTCCCGCAGGCGGGAGCGCACGTCCGCGGGTTGGATCACCTGCCCCACGCCGACTCCGGCACAGTCACCGCTGGCGAAAGTCGGCTCGCCGCACCGTGAGGAGCGTGAACAGCGCCTCGCGGGCGGCGCTGGAAGCATCACCCAGCCGCCTGCGCGCGAGTCGGGCACTGTCGCACGCCTCTACGAGATGCAACCTGGAGAATCTCCTGCCGTGGTCGTAGTCAGCCTCATGCCGTAGCTCCTGCATATCGTTGAACGACTGCAGGCTGTCAACCAGAGCGGCATCCTTCGCGACCACGACCAGATGACTCACCGCTTGCCCGGTTAACTCATGATAGACCGCATAGTAGGCGGCGCTGATGCCGCGCCTGAGATCCACGTCCGTTGGGCGGCCTCTTTCCGCGTTCGCAAGTTTCTCCGCGTGATCGAGGAGTCCATCCGGGTCAATCATCGCATGACGGTTTGGGGCGGCCGGTCACGGTGACCACGAAGACGCCCCACTCAGCGACCTTCGTGCCGGTCAGCCTTTTGCGCAGGTCAGCCTTGGCGTAGCTCACTGCTTCGTAGGGGTAGTCGCGTATATCGAAGTCATCACCGTCAAGATCAAGCACCACCGAGAACTCGAAGATCAGTCGATCCTTGCTGCCGTACCGGGTGGTCCACTCGGCGTCGTACGCCGGCGAGTCCGCCGGCAGGCTCTCGACGAACTCCGCCGTGACCCGCTCGGCGTCCCGCTTCGACGCGTCCAGCGCCGCCTGGTACTCGACGGCACTGAGCTCATCCTGCCACGCATACACTTAGGAGGCTCATCATCTTACAGCGTACCGCATGATCCTGCCGTCCTCAAGCGCCAAGCCGGCGAGGACGACCGTACACGAACGGTAGTTCATTTGATTCGCGATCCACCTCTTACTTCAGACGCCGTCGCACAGCGATCGAAACCGGCGCCCCTGACAAAGGAAATACCCGTCGAGACCCCAGAAGAGGACCACGGAACACGGCTACATGGGAGATACTCGACCCTCTATTGCCCATACTATCCTCTCGCGTCGAGTGGTTATAGTGTACTCGAAGAAGCGTCGATTTGCTAGGCTCGGGCCCGGATGACCCTGACTGACACTTCGGCATGCGACCATGAGCGAAGGATCTCGTTCTGAATCTCTTGAAGACAGGAAACCGAGCAGATGACTCGCCGCCTGCCGGTCAGGTGATGAAAGACCGCGTAGTAGGCAGTGCTGATGGCGCCCCGCCTGCCAGCCGCGTCCGTCGGGCGGCCTCGACCCGTCTGCGCAAGCTGCCTCACATGCCTGAGGAGACCCCGTGTCAATCACCGTATGACGACTTGGGGCGACCGGTTACCGTAACCACGTAGACGCCCCATTCAGCAACTCTGGTGCTGGCAAGCCGTTTACGCAGGTCCGCGGTCGCGGCGTCCGCCACTTCGCCGGGGTAGTCACGTATATCGAAGTCGTCACCGTCAAGATCGAGCACCACCGCGAACTCGAAGATCAGTCGATCCTTGCTGCCGTACCGGGTGGTCCACTCGGCGTCGTAGGCTGGCGAGCCTGCCGGCAGGCTCTCGACGAACTCGGCCGTGACACGCTCGGCGTCGTGCTTCGCCGCGTCCAGCGCCGCCTGGAACTCGACGGCACTGAGCTCATCCTGCCACGCATACACGCTCGGGAGGCTCATCGTCGTGCAGCGTACCGCACCGTCCTGCCGTCCTCAAGCTCGATGCACCAGCGCTCTGACCGCACGCCACATCTTGTCGAACGACGGCGCCCGCCGGCGCGCCAATGCCATGTCGAAGCGCGCGGTCAGTGCCGGCTGATCGGCGACCGGTCGGTAAGGAACCTGCATACGCCGGCTGAGCCACTCCTTGGCGCCGCGGACGGACTCTGCGGCCGGCGGTGCAGCCACGTCTCGGGAGAGCGTCCTGCTGCCGGCGATGGACTCTATGGAAGCGAGGAACCACGCTTCGTACTCGCACTTCGCGATCACTACTTCGATCCGACGATCCGGGCGGGCCGCCCGAGCGCGTTCGAGCAGCGCGGGGCCAATCCGCGCCGGACAATCTCCGTTGGCGTCGAGGAGAATCAGAACGCCTCCGCCGGCGCCGACACGTTGAGCGGCAAGGCCGAGGTAGCCTTCCAATACACCGTCTTTGATCACTTTGGAGCGATGGACGCGAATCGGTTTCAGGATGCGGGGAGGATTGCCGGCTGCAACTTCCAGCGCAATCCGTCGAAGCAGCACCGGCACCGCCTGCACTTCGCCGTCGCCTTCGATAATCGCCAGAATGGACGCCAAGCTCAAGCCCTGCGAAACAGGTCGACACGCTGCGGGTCTGCGAGCTGAGGGTCAGGATGGAGCTGATCGATACGGAGCAGTTCGCCCGCCGTGAAGTTTCCATCCCCTAGCACCGAGCGGCCTACCTCGTCCAGCGGGCCAATCTTCGATTCCCCGTCGGCCGCTACCACCGGCAGGATCGAATCCACCGGAACGGACTCGCGATCCAGGAGATCGGCGCTGTGGGTGGTCACGATGACCTGGACGCGCTGGCTAGCATCCAGCAGCACGTCCGTGAGGACACCGGCAGCATCGGGATGCAGTGCGGTCTCGGGTTCCTCGATGCCGACCACGCGAACCCCGCCCGCACCGCCGGAGCTCTGGAAGAGCGCCAAGAGAATGCCCAAAGCGTGCAGTGTGCCATCCGACATGTTGTCGGCGAAATAGCGTACCGGGTCGGCGGCGCCGTTCACCCGGCAGTGGAATACGAGGGCACGTCTGTTGCCGAAGACAGTGGAATCCACCTCAGCTATCTCAGGAACGACCGCGCCGAGATACTCGGTAAGGCGTTCGAGTGTCGCGGGATTCCGAGACTTCAGGGTCGCCAGGACTCCTACAGCATTACTACCGTCTCCCGCCAACATCCGTTCTCCGCTCGGAGCGTGAAATCCGCCGAGCCTGCGCGGGTCGATATGGTAGAATCCCATGTCACACAGCGCTCGGTATACGGGACGAAACTCCGGAGCGCTGGCAGCACGTACCAGATAGAGCAACCCGCTGTCTGTCACCGGTGGGTACGTGAGCGACGTAGCGACGCAGCGGCCATTCTCCACCTGGAAGAATGCTTCCACCTCGCTTCCGTCGGAGCTGACTCGGCACTCCTCCCGCCGCACTACGTAGCTGCCGTCCGCTCGTCCACCGATGGTGAACGCATACCAGCCACGAGCTTCCGTCAACCGAAACTCGAGACGGATGCCGAAGTGCTCCACGGCTCCTGCTGCCCGATGGCACACTTCCCCAAAGCCGCCCCGTTCCCGCAACGCGCGATCCAACGAGAGATGCAGCGCGTCCGCGGTAAAACGGAGTACGTCCAGAAAATTACTCTTCCCCGCACCATTGCGGCCGACGACCACCGCCAGCGGCCCCAGCGGAACATCGCACGCTGCGACGCTCTTATAGTTGAGCGCCGCGACGCGTGTGATCGTGACCGGCTCAGTCATCGAACGTTGGCCCCGTGGCTGCGGGGATCGTCGGGTGGCTCGCGTGACACCTGGACTGGCTGAGACCGTCGTTCCGTAACGGGTTCTTCGCAAGCGATCTCCACGTGAGGGTCGGCGTTGCCCGGCGTAGCCAGGTTCGCGGGGTATGGGTGCAGTGCATGCGAGAGGCGATTTTCCGAGCGTCAGATGTTGTGTGACTGCCAATCCGGATCCGGTTCATCACGCCGGATCCCGTGCCATCCATTGATTCCTGACCTCGGCGAACTCATCATCCGACCTGCATATGGCCGCCCACTCCTCGATGACCGCAGGAGCCGGTGCTCCGCACTGCTGGTAGTGGTTCGATAGCGTATACGCGAGACCGGCCGCAGCACATCTCACCATGAGTTTGGTCGCCACATCCCCGCCATCGTCCGCGTAGAGCCGCAGACCGCTCGGCGGGTGAATGGCAGTTTCCTTGATCAGATGATTCAAACCCTCAAGCACCGAGCGCTCGATGTCGGCGGAGAACGTCCAGGGATGCATCTTCGTGATCCCTGATACGGTATTGATCGCTGAAGGTAGTCCCTGTTCCCTGCGCCAGCGCAGGACTTGGCTTGTCACGCCGAGAATCCGCAATAGGTCGCTCTTCGCTCGAGCTTCCGCGGCTTCGTCAATCCTCTCCGCCATGACCCAGACGGCTCGCAGTCCATCGATAACGGTTTCTTCGGTCGACGACGCGATCGCCTCTTCGATGCGCTGCAGGAGGTCGCTGCGTCTTTCCGGAACCAAGTGAACGTAGGCGCTCTCAAGGCGGAGCGCTGGCAACCCATGTTTCGGCAACTCGCGCGCTACGCGCTCCAAGGCATCTCGCGTGTCGCTTCCATCGATCGGGTTGAATGAAGGGGAGATCACCGCGACGAGAGTATCCACCACATCCGAGAATCTCTGCCTGAGAGCCCCGGTAATCGATCCTCCAATTGGGTCGGCGTCATCCGCATCCTTGATGTATTTCTTATCGGCATCCCACCATTCTACAAGGCGATGAACGATCGTGTCGGCTTCCTCCGAGGACCAGGTGACAGTCCCGCTGGCTCCGACGATCTCATTGCAAGGAGTGTGACCGCCGCCCATCTCGACACGAATCGACTCACGTCCTGCCTGCACGGGAAACCGTGCGTTGAGGACCCACATCTTGAATATCGAGACCGGATCATGCCCCGTGGGGTGAGGTAGTGTCAGGAGCCCGAATCGAAAACAGTCCGTGCCCGACGGCATTCCTGCATCGTCCAGGCGATCCCACAGCGCATCGGCGAACTGTTCCGTCCACTGACCGAGAAGCCCCCAGTCGTGTAGCTTTCCAAGTGTAAGCACTGCCCATCGCCTAGCTTTCGAATTGTCAGACGACGCACTCTTGATGAGTCGCTGGAGGTCGCCTTCGTCGACCTCCAGCGTGTGCGACAGCGAATCTCTCTCGATCTCAAGGAACAGGAACGGATTCTTGTACTCCAGTTCTTCAAGATGGTTGGGGTCCGCAAGGATCGGCAGGGCCAGCAATCGGGGAATCGCGTCAATACGTTGACGGAGCGGAAGCGCTTCCAGGAGTCTCTCGGTCAGGTGCCTGATCCCTCGGTAGTACCCTCTACGGTCGGATCGATAGACTGAGGTGAGAAAGTCCAAGAGCCGATTCTTCGTGCTGGGCGAGCACTTGCAGCACAATCTTGACAGGATTTCGGGGACGACCTTGGCGAGTAGAATGCCAAGATTCTGGTCCCAGAAGTGGGTTCCCGCTTGTATGTCAGCGACAGCGAGGGCCAGAGCTCTAAGGTAACGGTCGACCAAGCCGTCAACCGACGCGGTGTCCATGCGCGCCAAGGACGCGCGATCGAAGAGACGTTCGACCGCTTTCGCATCGTTAAGGCGAATTAGCGTCGCCATGGCCCAGTGTGGAGAGTGAGGAGCGACCCGAGACAAGGCCCCCTCAGCGCTCTTCTTGGCAATATTACATCCGGGCATTCGAAACGGTACGCCGGCTTCCTCACAAAATCTCAAGAATCGGTACGCGGTCAACGTCTCCGTGTCCTCGCTTCCAAAACTGCGACTCTCCGTGACTCTGCCGATGTCGAACGTCGGCTCCTGCGTGGCGTCCTGTCTGTGCTCTGGCAGCCGATCTAGACTGAGGTCAAATACTTCGAACTCCCCCCAGGGGTCGCAACCAAATTGCCGAAGCGCATGCCAGCGATCGGTGAAGTCCTTGGCGGTCTCCTCATATTTGGAGCGATCTCCTGCCGGGAAGACCAACGCCAGTTGCACGGAGCGAAGCAGGAACATGACGATCGACTCATGCGAAGCAAGAGAATAGTCCGTTGTAACGGGCTTGAGGTTCGACCTGCTACGGATCGCTGCAAGGGAACTCTCGAGAATCCTCGCGGCATCCCGGAGTTGGCCGATTTCTGCGAGCAGACCGGCTCGCTTCGCTTCCCAGAACGGTAGCGAGTCGTCTACCGGCCACTCCTCGATCTTCTTCTTGACATCCTGCGGGTCCGGAGCGAACAGCGCGGCGAGCGCTCGTTCGTAATGGAATCGTGCTCTATACTCGGCGGACATCGTTGTCACGAGGTCCTCGATCTTCTCGCAAGTGCCGTTCCACTTCTCCTGCAGCCCCTCTTCGCGGTAGTACCGCAAGACCGCAAGTAGCAGGTGATGACACATGTCGCGAACCCTGCTTCGAGGGAGGCTTCGCCCCTTCGTGTCCTCCGGACCCGATGACGCAGGGTCGATCAGATCGTCAGCACGCGTCAGAGGCAGATACCGATTCAGAGTGAGCTCAAGATACTCGATCTGATTGTCGAAGATGGGGCATAGGCACTTCTCCATGCGCCAGATCAGCTCGAAGGCGAACTCGAGATCGAGATTATCCGGAAGGCTTCCCGACGCTGGGGACTTTCGAGTCCACTCGCGAGTGAGCCTCCAGAGAGTGGGACGACGGTCGTCGGGGACGATAACCCAACCCGGATAGGAACGCCGCTGATCTCTCCACGTGGGCATGAGGGCGGAGATCTGCGCGGCTATGTCCTCATCGGTCTCTTCTCTGTGAGCGTCATCATCGTATGGCCAGCGGAGCCGATTGTAATCTCTCCTTCTGGAGTCGAGGTAATCGAACAGTCGCTGGAGCGCCATATTGTGATCATCGACGTCAATGCCCGGATACCGGGACAGGTCCACACAAACGATGTTTCGTTCGTCAAGTAGCTTCTTCCGGGAGTCGGACAGCCGGTACACGTCGAGGAGATACATCTTGGGAGCGTCCTGACGGCCGAGATTGTCTCCGATCCATCCGATCCATTGCAGGAAGTTGGGGTCGTCACCGGAGAATCCGATCAAGCATAGCGTGTTTTCCAGGAGTGCCTGACGAACCGTATTCACGAACGGTGCATGATCCTCGGGATACCGGCGGTAATCCTCGTCGGTGACGATGAGCCGGCGGGCCGGCGACAAGCTGCCATGCAGTTTGACGATTCGTGGCCGTTCCGAGTAGACGAGATCGTGCTGATTGACTACGATGTCATATTTCTGCAAAGCGACTGATTTGCACGCTCTCTCCAGTAGCGTATCGTAATTGGTTGTGAAGACGTCCGACCACGGGAGATTGAGCAACGCTATGTGTAACGCCGCAGGCTCGTGGTCCTGATCGGGAATGACAGAGCTTAGGATCCGATCCAGAGCTGGCCGACCGAGGGCGGCTTCCACCTCGTTGGCCAAGGTTGGGACGCTGAGATACTTGGCTTCAGCGTCAGGCCGTTTGTGGTGAAGTTTCTCGTAGAACAGGTCTCCCAGCCCAGACCAGTCTGGAAACTGGGGAGATGAACCACCCCGCGGTTGTGCGTTTCGGCTAAAGCCGGACCCGATCATGACGGCCGCATGACCGGAGAACAGGCGCTCGGCAATCTCGTTCAGATACGGATAGAGATCAGGAGGAACGGAATCGGACTTCGGTTCACCCATGCGGTTCCACGATAGCATCCAGTTCAGGACTTCCAGAAGCGTCGCTATTCATCGAAACCGGCGTCAGAGCGCGGTCGGACTGAGTCCGGCGCCTGCGCCGCGGCGGCGTCCGGCCTTCCGCTGGCGTCCTCTCTTCGTCTTGGGCACGTTCCGCATTGAGGGCGAGAAGGCGGGCGAGGACTTCGTCACGGGCGGGATCGGGCCAGCGGTACCGGTAGGGCTTCTTCTTGCGTCCCCAGGTTGCTTCGTCGATCTCGTAGTCGAGCAGGTACTCGCAGCCGGTGGGGATGTCGGGCCAGCCGTAGGCGTCGAGGACAGCGCGATCCATGGTGGCATGGAGTTCGCGTAGCTCCACGATACGAGGGTCGGTTTCGTAGATGTCATTGAAGCGGTTGTAGGTCTTCGTCATGCCCTCGTCGTTCTCGACCATGAGGGCCGCGCGGCACTCATAATACGACCGGCCAGCGGCTTCAAGGGAGCCATCGGCGCCCCACCCGTCGGGGAACGGGAAGGTCTCGAAACAGTCAGACGGGGTGTAGCGTAGCCGGTCTTCCAGCGAAGATCCGAAGAAACGCGCCCAGATCTCGTGTGTGCGGGACTGCAGGATGCAGAATGCGGCGAATGTTTGGAATGGAAATACGATGACAGTCTCAGCGTAGACCATGCGGCTGGGAAGAAACGTAATTGACGCGTGTTGGCCCACTCGAGAGATCGCTAGCAATCTCTCGAGCCCGGCGGTCACAGCAAACAGCGCAGGGGTGTATCGACCCCAGAGCCACCACCTTGCCTTTCGCCGGCGAGCGTCGCCGTTGTCACCGAGCTTCAACCGCTCCGGCCTGACCCGTTGCTCGGCAATTGCCATCAGGTCCGGCCAGCGGCGCCCGCATTCCACTTCACCCCGCTCGGCGAAGTTGATCACGTAACGGTGGTGGGCGTGCGTGGGGCTGGTGTTGATCTCTTCGCCGCCGATGTAGGGGAAGATAACTTCGCGGTTGTGGGGGTCGAAGTCGATGAGCCGTTGCATGTCGGCGAGTGAAGATGCGACGCCCTTCTTGTCGCTGTCGTCGAAGGTGAAGCCCATGCCGAGGACGTAACTGCCCACGAAGCTCTTGCCGGCGTTGGCCGCCAGCCGTGCCGGATCCGCGTGGCCGCCCCGGTGGAACAGGAACGCGGTGATATTGTCTACGCTCGCGCCGTCCAGCACCTTGCGGCCGCGAAACGGACCCTTGGCGACGTGGAGGACGCTTACAATGACGGCTGCGTCGCCGGGCCACTGGACCCGCTTGGTAGCGCGGTAGATCACGCCTCCGTGCTCGCAGATCCAGCGCAGACCACTGGAGCGGGTGTCGCCCTGGGCGATGGTGTTGGTCGCGATGAGGCCGAACGTCCCGCTGTCTCGCAGCAGACTGAATGCGCGTCGATAGAATTGCGCCACGAGGTCGGCGTTGCCGTGGCTTTCCTCGTGCAGCTCCTTGAGCCAGCTCGGGTAGCCGACAACGTTGCCGGCCGCGACGTTGTTTTTGCCCGCGAACGGTGGGTTGCCGACGAAGCCGTCAAAGCCGGGGTTGTCGCGCTCGAACACCTCCGGGAATACGATCTCCCAGTGGAACGGCGCGAACGGCTGTTCCGAGTTGCGGCGCTCCTCCATTTCCACCGCGTGACGCCACGCCTCTCCGGTGAGGATCGCCTCCTGGTAGGCGGCGCGCCGTGACTCCCGCTCCTTTGGCTTGGCGCCCTCGAAGAACGCGGCGAGCACGAGGTCGCCGAACAGGCGCACTTCGCCGACTGCGTCCTGAGCTTCGCGCCAGAGGTTCTGCAAGCGGCGTTCGTCGACGGTGTCGTCGGCTTCGCGGATCTGCCGCCGCAAATCCGATGCCGCTTCCACGGCCTCGCGGACGCCGAATCCAGCCAGAATTGGCTGGCCTCCCTGCCAGTTCAGCGCTTCGATCTGCCGGCGTGTGAGCCCGACAAGCGAGTCGCCGTGGCGGAACGCGTGGTCCACAAACGTGAGCGGATGGTCGCGCGCCAGCGTGCTAAGCCAGAGAGACACCTTGGCAAGATCAACGGCCATCGGGTTCCGGTCGATGCCGTAGAGGCACTTCTGAGCGATCAAGCGCCGGGCGTAGATCACCTCGTCCTCGTCAGGCGGGATGGCTGGCATCGCGCCGTGCGCGCCCCACGCATCGATCAGGGCGTCAGCGAGCTGGCGACAGGCCTCGACCAGGAACGCGCCGGAGCCCATGGCCGGATCGCAGATCTTAAGGTCCAGGATTTGCTCGGGGGTCGCCGCCCGGCCGTCCTCGCTGCGCAGCCGATCAAGGAGGGGCTCGAGGGTGTGGCGGACGATCGGTTCGGTGAGCTCGCGCGGCGTGTAGTGGGAGCCGGAGCGCCGCCGCTCCTCGTTGGGCTGCAGCACCAGAGCACCGGGCGGGGCGATGTCAGGGGTCGCGTCCTTGTCCAGCACGCGGTCCAGCGTCGCGTGCAGATCGTCTACCGTCTCCGCTTCCCGGAGCCCCTTCGCGACCTTGTCCGTGATGCTGCGGTCCGCGCGCTCCTGAAGCCATCTCCCTCGGCGGGCGTCCGGCTGAGCCAGCAGCGCGTCAAGATCGATCGTGTTCGGCGCTCCCAGCTTCTTCGCAGGCTTGATGGCAACCGAGCGGCCGGTGGCGGTCTCCAGGCGAAAGCCCATGATGGTCTCGTACACGGAGCCGATCTGCTCCACGTCGAGCGTGCGGTATGAGATGCGCTCGCCGTCGAGGACGAGCAGCTTTTCCAGCACGCGGTAGACAACACCATCCGAGATGTGGGGTGGCATCACCCGTTCCATCGTCTGCCGGACACCGCCGCCGCTACGGCCTTCGAGGAATCGGAAGCGGTCGGGGTCGAACAGGGCGCCGCGGCGCTCCGGCAGACTTACGGCGCCGCCGGTGCGATGGGCGCGGGCGCCATCGTGGATGAGGCGAAACAGCACCAGAAGCTGCGCCCATGCGCCGAAACGCTGGTCCATGGTGTCGGGGTTGAGCGCGGCATCCTCCCGCAAGCGCTGGTAGAGACCGGTGAGCGAGTAGTAGCGCGCGAAGTGCTCGTCCTCCGGCAGCATGCCGCGTTCCTCCGCGTAGAGCAGAAAGACCAGGCGCAGGATGACGGAGAGCAGGCCGCGGTAGATGTCGTTGCGGTCGCCTTGCTCGGAGAGCGGCTCGCGCAGGAGCTGGCCGCCGGAGGAGTCGTGAGCGGCCTGGAAGCCGCGGAGGAGCTCGTACAGGGCGTGCAGCACCTGCTCCGAGAGGCGCTCGGAAACCTCGTTCTGGTACTTGCGGCTGCTTTCGAGCAGGGCGGCGAGCCGCTGGTCGCGGGGCAACGCCAGCAGGCGCTGTTCGGACAACAGCAGGCGTAGCGCGGAGCAGAGCGGGCGCCCGGCGGTACTGACCAGGTCCACGAAGCGGAAGTCCATCCAGCCGGAGCTCTCGCCGCGGGGCGCGGAGATCAGGCGCAGCGCGACGCCGTTGAACAGCACGCCGGCGGGGACCCCGGTGCCTCGGAGCAGGCGCTCCGCGCGGCCCTGGGGAGCCGCCTCCAGTCCGCCGGCGCCGGTGGTCGCCTTGTCGAAGTCTTGTCCGTCGTCGAGCACCTGCACGAGCAATTGCCACGGCGGTGTGCCGTTCTGCGGATCGCGCTCGCGCACCGCGAAGTCCGGGCGCAGCGTCTCACTGTAGTCCGGGAGAACGACCGTGAGATCGGTCGGGACCGGAGCTTCTTCCGTGCCCGCGTAGCCCTTGGACGAGAAACCCCAGCCGAGGACCGCGCTCGCGAATTCTCGAAAGTCTCGCACGCACGGCTCCGGATCGGGTCCCGGAACGACCGCGTGCTGGTCGACGCAGCCGGCGAGTCGCCCCTGCCCCTCCGCATCCTGACGGTTCAGGATCGCTCCCGCCTTGACCAGCGCCGGAGCCGATACCACCAGTCCGTTCGGCTGGATGAACCCCAGCCATTCGAGATGGGCACGGGTGTTCGGGTCTTGCGCCGGCATGCTCGTCAGCCTCGTGGCATCCGACAGAGATCGCGAGCCGCAAGGAGTCGCCGATGGGTGTCTGTCACGTCGGCGTTCCTGACCGTCGTATAGACCTTACCACGTGGCCTCGCGATGACCTCCCGATTCCCGAAGTCATCGATCAGTGCCGTGTCGTTGGTGTAGAGCAAGCGTGCGCCGCTGACCAGGGCCAAGGCGAGCACATGCTCGTCGTCTGACTTGCAGACTCCGGTGCGTTGGAGTTCCTGCGCACGTTTGTCCACTTCGTCGTCGATGACTGAGCGGGCGCGGCCATACCTGACGGCGGTCGTGAGCCACCGCTGGAATCGCAGGTCCCGGCTCAGCTCCTCTCGCAGCTTGCCGCCGACAACCAACTGCCCGCGCGGGCTCGAAAGCCAATCGAAGAATCCCTCACCCGCTGGCGGGCGGTCCTCGCCGAATACTTGGTATGCCACGTTGGCATCAACGATAGCGCACATTACAGACCAATCGACCGTCGCATCTCATTCATGAAGAAGCTTCCGTAACCATCGGGCGCATCCAACGTGTTGCCCTGCTCATCAAGTCGCAAAGAATGAATGCGAACATCAGAGTCAGTTCGCTCAAAGTAGAGGACAGACACATCCTCTGGCTTCAGCTTCGTTTCTCCATCGCGGATATCCATTCGTATACGATCGAGAATGTACTCGCTGTGCGTTTCGATGATGAGTTGACGACCAGAGGCCACGGTCGCGCAGAACAGGGTCCCGAGAGCAGCCTGAGCACTCGGATGCAGGTGCACTTCTGGCTGCTGAAAGAGAAACATCCACGGTGCCTCAGGCCGGGATAGCTCTGCAACCACCGGCAGCACCTGGCTCACACCGTAACCGACATCGATCAAATTGCGTTTGGGACCACTGTGTTTTCTGATCTCGATCTGAAACGGACCAGCAGCAGATGTACCGAGCTGATTCAAGAATATCTCATCAAAAAGTCCGGACGTGCGTCCGAACTCCTCAAGTTTCGACTTGAGTTCAAGCCACTCACGTCGATCATGAATTTGCACACTCGCAAAGTAGGATGGAACGTAAGCCCCTTCCGGGTCAGGAGACTGCCGTATGTGGTCGTAAGTCCTAAGGGGATGAGACCGTATCGGTGCACTTGCGAAAGGAGGTGTGCGGTGGCGCAGAATGACGTCCTCCAGCAGGCTGTCGAGGCGTCGAGTGTACTGCTCATCGGGAAAATCCAGTGGTCCTTTTAACTTCGTTACGCTATTTTCCAAGCGCATGTCGTACAGTCTCTCGATTTCGAAATACAGGAACCTTCTTCGATATATGTCATAGCGACCGGTTTTTTCATCGCTCAAACGCCATGAATTCTTTGAATCACCAAAGTCGATATGAAACTCATCGTTCCCTGTCAAATCGCATTTTATCCACACATCACCGCGGCACCAGTACAGCAATACTGGAGTTGGATCCACAGCGAGAGGCTCGAATGTCACATCAAAACGAAACGGGTTGTTCCTGAATCCGGTAGTCGTGAAGCCAATCTCAAAAGAATTGGCCGCTTCGTCCTGTTCGCCCGGGCCATGCGCAATATCCCAAAATGAACCAAGATCATACGGAGGCTGTCGGAAGTCCGGATCGCTATGCTGATGACCGATCTCCCACACTGCTCTCACCGCTGCGAGAAACGATGTCTTACCGGTGCTGTTGTCCCCGACCAGCAGCGTGAGCGGGGCCAACCTCGCTGTCTGCTCGTCGTGGAAGCACCTGAAGTTTTTCAGTCTGATCTCCTGCAATAGTGGCTGATCCATCCAAGTCACCTAATCACCCCGTATCCGGCCAAAGATACACCAGGCCAACCGGCTCCACGCGCCGAGCCCGCACTTCGTAGAACTCGCGAATCCGGGACGGTTCGGTTTCCAGGTCGCGGTCGAACTGACTCAGGCGCCTGCGCCACGCGGCGACGTCGGCCTGCCGCTGGCGTTTCTCTTCGTCGTTGAACTCAAGGGTGAGCTGGACTTCGGCAGCCTCGTGCTTGCCGAGCTCCGCTTCGACGCGCTGGCGCTGTCGGTCCAGGGTGACGCGGACCTGTCGCGCCTCACTTTCGCCACGATCGCTCAGCGCGTCGGCCGCGCTTCGGGCGACAAGCTCGGCTCGCTTTTCGAGCTGCGGCAGCAGGTCTTCGATGTCGTGGGAAGCGGTTTCGAGCAGACGGCGATGAATCGTCTCACTCGGGGCGTGGGCGTCCTGCAACGCGGACTCCAGGCGTTCGAGGGTTCGCGCTTCGGCCTCCCCGGCGTACGCCCTGAGCGGTCCCGTGCGTCGCGACGGCTCGATCCAGCGGGCGGCGACTGGAGTCAGGATCTCATGCAGGCGTTCGGCGCGCCGGCCGTACAGGCACAGCCGGCCCACCAGGATCACGCGCGGGATCGAGTCGGCGGCCTGTACCAGGCAGGCGCGCGACAGGTCGTGATGGACGAAGCCCTGGGCGCGAAATCGGGCCAGCAGGCGCTGCGCCATGCGCTGCTCCAGGTGCAGGTGCACTGTTTCGTCGGTAAGTACGCCGGCGTCCTCGAAGACGACCGGGCGGATGGGCGCTTCGCGCCGCCACTCGGCCAGCTTCTGGTTGCTCCTGCGCGGCACGCGCAGCGTATCCAGGGTACTGGTCCAGCTCGCATCCGCCAGCGTCTGGCCCGTGAGCGGCGGGAACGTCCAGACCGGGCCGCCATCCTTGGTCCGTTCTTCCTGCAACGGTTTGGCGCCCAGCAGCTCCAGCGAGCAGGACATCGCGTCACGGAACGGCTCCGGCTCGAAATCCACCCAGTTGCGCGACCGATCCAGCAGCCCGCGGCAGCGCTCGATCTGCTCCTTCAGGTCTTCCTGCCGTTCGCGCGCCGCTTCGAGTTCCTCGGCCGCGACTCGCTTCTTCTGCTGGTCCAGGTCGGCCGCTTCGATCTCACTTGCAAGGCGCTTCGCGTCCCGATGACGGATGCCCTTGCGCAGTCGGCGTTCGATGTCGTCGTCGATCACCTTGGAGAGGCTTCCGAGCTCGCGCTTGATGGTCTGGGTCTTCCTGACCAGCACTTCCAGCACGCGGTCCTCCGCCCGTTGCGGGAGCGCGAAGTAGTGACAGCGCACGTGTTGCGCCGGTTGCAGCTTGCGGTCGATGCGCCCGTTGCGCTGCTCGATCCGGCCCGGATTCCAGGGCAGGTCGAAGTGGAACAGGTCGGTGCAGTGCGCCTGGAAGTTCAGCCCCTCGCGGGCGGCGTCGGTCGCGATCAGGATACGTAGCGGGTCGTGCGCCGGGGCTGCATTGAAGCGGCGCTGGATCTCCTTGCGGTTGGCGCCTGCAGTCTGGCCGTCGATGGTCTCGATCCGCTCCTCGGCGAGGTCGGTCCCGGCGATGGCCTGCTCCAGCATCTCGCGCAGGTAGCGCTTCGTGCCGATCATGTTCTCGGTGAAGATCAGCACCCGCCGATCGTTCCAGTGCGGCCGGTCGGGACACAGGTTGTCGTTGATCCAGCGGATCAGCTCGCGGGTCTTGGCTTCCGGTCGGCCGCGGGCGGCGGAGGCCACCTTCTCCATCCGGTCGAGCAGGTCCTGTTCGGTGCGCCACAGCGCCTCGGCTTCCGCACTCCTTCCCGATACGCTCTCGGCCGCGGCGTTGATGGCCGCGATCTGGGCTGCCTCTTCCGCCGCGTTCTCCTCGTCCGTGTGCTCCGCGCGATCGTCGTCGGCGTCCGGGGGCGTGGCGAACAGGGACGCGGCCTTGGACGCGAACGCATCGCTGCCGGCGACCGCGTCCTGGCCATCGCCGGACGCGAAGCGCTCCCACTGCTCGCGGGCAGTCTTGCGATGCCGCACCAGGGAGATGGCGAACGCCTCGATCGACGACAGCAGCTTCTGTTGCAGCCCCACCACGAGCAGTCCGGCCGCGGCGCGGGTGCGTGCCGGAACATGCTCGAACCGGGTCTCCCGGACGCTGCGGTACTCGTCGAGCAGCCGCGACAGAACGAGCTCCGGGGCGTCGTCCGGCAGGCCATCGATTATGACCCGGCACACCTCCCGCTTGGGGAATCCGCCCTGGACTTCACGGATGTCCTCCTTGATGCGGCGGACCATGACGTCTTCCAGAGCACTCTTGCCGCGTACCGGCACACCGCGCGTGAAGCGGTGCGGATCGAGCAGCTCAAGCAGGGAGGCGAAGCTGTTGGAGTGGCCGTTGTGAGGTGTGGCGGACAGGAACAGGCGGTGCTCGAAGCGCCCGCCCAGGTCGCGGATGGCGCGGGTGAACTTGGTCTCGATGCCGTAGCGCCCGCCGCTCGACGGCGCCGCGTGGTGGGCCTCGTCCAGGATCAGCAGGCTGCCCGGCGACAAGTCTCCGAGCCACTCGCGCATGGGATCGGCGTAGGCCGGGTCGATGAGGAGGTTGTGCGAGACCAGAAACCGGCTGTGGGTGCGCCACGGGTTGACGCCGAAGCCCCGGTCGCGGCGCACCTGCGCAAGGTAGGCGCGATCCAGGATCACGAACAGGAGGCCGAAGCGCTCCTCCATCTCCCCCTTCCACTGCTCCAGCACGGAGGCGGGAGCGGCGACGACCACGGTGCGCGCTTTCTTGCGCAGCAGCAGCTCGCGGGCGATGAGGCCGGCCTCGATGGTCTTGCCGAGGCCGGTGTCGTCGGCGATGAACAGGTTCACGCGGGCGAGGCGAAGCGCCTTGCGCAACGGCTCCATCTGGTAGGCGTCGATCTTGATGCCGGCCCGGAACGGCGACTGGAAGAGGTTCGGGTCGGTGGCCGTGACGCAGTTCCAGCGCAGGGTGTGCAGGAACGCGCTGAAGTGGCGTGGCGGGTCGAAGCCCTTGGAGCCCAGGTCGCTCCACGCCTCCTGCTTCAGGATGCGGCGGTCGATCTCAAAGTCCCAGTAGACCTCCAGGGTCTGGCCCTGGGCATCGTCATCGGCGCAGGCCAGACTCACCCGAGCGGACTGCTGAGGAGGCTCCTCCACCGCCTCGACCAGCCAGCGGCGCGAGCGCACCTCCACCAGATCGCCGATGCGTGGGGCGCGGTCAGGTAGCAGTTCGGCAACGCGATCCAAGGTTACGGCCTCTTGGCGAATGATTGGCGGATCGTCCGTCCGCTCGGCACGGAGGCATGACTGCCACAAGCAGTGTGAAGCAGCATGGGGTCCGATGGCCAGCCTGCTCCGGGGATAGCGAGTCTTGTCTCGCATAAAGCGACATTAAGAGCTACTTTTCTCTGGTAGAGACTTTATCCATGACATCTCTGGCCGACTACCTCGACGATTTGCAAGCCACCGGACGCTACGTCTTTACGACGGAGGACGCGGTCGAGGCGCTGGGGACGTCCGTGACCGCCGCGCGGGCTGCGCTGCGCAGGCTGAAGCGGAAGCGGTTCGTCGCCGACCCTTACCGTGGGTTCCATGTCGTTGTGCCCCCGGCGTATCGGCGGCTGGGATGTCTGCCAGCGGACCAGTTCATCCCCGACCTGATGGCCCACCTCGGAGAGCCCTACTACGTCGGGCTACTCAGCGCAGCCAAATACCATGGGGTCGCGCATCAGGCGCCGATGGTGTTTCAGGTCGTCGTGCCCACGTCTCGACGGGGGCTGCAATGCGGAGGTGTCCGGGTGGAGTTCGTCGCCCGCCAGAACATGCATGAGACTCCCGTCATCGAGCGGAACACGGCGACCGGGACAATCCGCATCGCAACGCCCGAAGCGACCGCCCTGGAGGTCGTGGGCTACCCCGAGCGGTGCGGCTACCTCGACAATGTCGCCACGGTGCTGGGTGAGCTCTCTGATTCGATGAGCGGTGACCTACTGGCAGCGGAAGCCCGCCGCGCTCCGATGGCCTGGGGCCAACGTCTCGGCTACCTACTGGAGCTCGTACAGGAGACGGCTCTGGCGAGCTACCTCGATCCCGTGCTGGCAGAGCGCACCGCCTTTCCGGTCGCTCTGGCCCCATGGAAGGAGATGGGCGGAGCTCGGCGCGACCGCCGATGGCACGTCGCCGAGAATATCGAAGTAGTGCCGGACGTATGATCCAACGTGCGTACACCAATGAGGCCGGACAGTTGCTCCGTGGAGTCAGACGGCGAGTCAGTGGCTGAACCCGACGGTGTCTCGTCTGCTACTCTGCCCACCAAGCACATGAAGCTGAGCCGCCAGCACCTCGATCGGTTCGTCGAGCAGGGGTACGTGGTGGTCGAAGGGGCGCTCACCGATACGGACCTGCAGCCGGTGATCGACGACTATGCGGCGATCGTCGACGGCATCGCGCGGCGCCTGCACGCGGCGGGACGCATTTCGCAGCTCTACGCCGGCGAGCCGTTCGACACGCGGCTCGCACGCATCTGCGATGAGGACTCCGCGACCTACTTCGAGTCGGAGGCGTCCCTGGACATCGGGCGCACCCGCACCTGCGGCCTGTTCGAGATCATGCGCAACCCGAACCTGCTCGACCTGGTCGAGGGCTTCATCGGTCCCGAGATCGCATGCAACGCCATCTCCCACGTGCGCTCCAAGCTCCCGTCGGACGAGGCGGAGAACAAGGGCTCCAACATCGCTCCCTGGCATCAGGACGCGATCTTCACCACGCCGGAGGCCCGCGAGCTGTTCGTGCTCACCGTGTGGTTCCCGCTCAACGAGGCGACGGCGGAAAACGGCTGCCTGCAGCTCTGTCCCGGCCTGCACCGCCGGGGCACGGTGTACTGGAGCCTGGACTCGCAGCCGCCGTGCGAGCCGGTGACCGTGCCCATGCACAAGGGCGACGTGATCTTCGTCCACAAGCTCTGCCCGCACGGCTCCGGCCCCAACCGCACCGACGGCATACGCTGGAGCATGGACCTGCGCTACCAGACGCGGGGCACCCCCTCTCCGCGTCCGGAGTGGCCGAGCCTGGTCGCGCGCAGCCGCGCCGCGCCGGACTCGCTCACCACCTACGACGACTGGAGCGCCGCGTGGAAGGCAGGCATCGACAAACACCCGAACAAGCTGTCCTACCCTCGTCCGACCGAGCCGACCCCGTTCCTGGGCCCCATGTACCCCTGGATGGAGGTTTCGCCCTGAGATAGGCGTCGATGACGCGTCCGGCGACGAACGCTACCCGCGCCGCGTTCGGCGGAAATCGCGACGGTAGTCGACGCGCGTGGGGTAGATCTCCTCGATCACCGTGCCCACGGGGTGCGCCGTTGGTAGGCGCTGAGGCTGCGCCACGCGCCTACGATGGCCAACGAATCATCTGGTGTGGTTCTGGAGAAATGGGAGAGCGTCTCCAGTGCTTGAGGAATCGGGTTGCATATTCGTGTCCTCTACTCTGAGGTATCGTGATCAATACGATAGCCATCTGCGGGAACCGATCCATGGCCCTTGATGCGGACTCGGCAAACAGTACATCTCTTGTCAGGATGCAGGTGAAGTCAGCACGGCTCGCGACAGACAAGAGCTCGCCATTGTCGAGATCGTTCCATACCCGATGTGCGGTGGTATCACAGTCGATTCCGAGGGACTTCAGCGAACCAACCAATTGCTTCGGTAGATTGTGGTCAAGCAGCCACATGGGCTGAGGCGAATCTCAGGACTTCAGGCACACTTTCCGCAGGGAAACCAGGATAATCTTCGGCAATCTCTTGTGCCGTCATCCCTATGGAGAGGCATTCCAAGACTTGCGACACGGATATCCGCGTCCCCCTTACGGCCGGTCTGCCACCAAGCAGATTACGGTGGTAGACGACCCATCGGTACCCTGGATACGACTGGGATTCCTTTTCTGGCTCACCCATGTCTATGTCCTTATACCAATTCCACGTCGATCAAGCATCCGACCTTTACCTTGCCATTCTGGCTCGATCCATCACAAGGAGCAAGCGCTTTCATGGCGGGACCTTGCGGGCGCTACGCTCCGTCCCGGTAGGTGACGACCAGCTCCACGCCGTCGATTCGTAGCGGCGAGGCTGGCTGTCCTTCCCGTGCCTCCAGTGCGACTAGCAGCCGGTTGCTGCCCTGGCGGGCCGGCACGTCAACGCAACGGAGTTGTTGGCCGCTCGCCTCGCAGGCCAACGGCTGGTCGTTGAGCTCCACGCGCAGCCGGTCGCTGCCGTCCCGGTAGCCGTCCAGGGTGATCCTGAGGACCACGTCCGCGAGCGCCCCCTCGCTTCTGGCTCCGTCCAGGTCGTCGGCGACGGTCAGCTCGATCTCCGCGACCTGACCGGGCTCGCCGAGCTCGACCGGCAGGGGCTGGTCGGCTCCACCGCTCCGGCGGTCCACATCGTGCGCGACCACATAGTGCTTGTCCTTGCGCGCGATTCCTTCGCGATCGCCGATCTCGGTGAGGATCCGGTACTCGTCGGGGTTGAACAGCGGCACGTCATCGAGGCCGATGTGCTCCTCCACGGCATGGTGCTGGATGCCCGTGCAGTGGCAGTCGTAGTTGAACACGTGGATGGCGTCGACGCCGGCATGCCAGAGCTTGGCCGCCGCCGCGCGGAACATGGGCACCGATGCGCGCGGATTGCGCCTGCCGTCCTTGTCCGGGTAGGCGGTGTAGTACGGGACCCAGAGGTCGGACGTGCCGCCGTACACCTGGCAGCCGTGCTCGTGGCCGAGCGCCACCATGCCGCTCACGTCCGGGGTCATGTTCAGGTAGCCACGCGTGGCCGGTGCCAGCACGTCCACCAGCCCCTCGGACGCCCAGGTGCGCACGTCCATGCCGATCGCCAAGCACTGCTCCTCGGTCGGCAGCACGCGCGCCAGCAGCGTCAGCTCGCGCCCCTTGGCGGCGCCGGCCCGCTGCACGATCGCGCGCACCTCGCGCATCATCTCGGTCAGGTACGGGGCCCCGGCGCGCTCGCGGCCCTCCTTGAAGTACATGGGATGGCTGAGGAAGTCCAGCTCGAAGCCGTCGATGTCGTAGCCGCCTACGAGCTCCTCGATCACGTCGACCTTGAGCTGGCGCACCTCGTCCACGGAGAAGTCGAACGCCCAACTGAAGCCGTCCGACGGCAGTCCCGGCCGCGCGTAGCGCCGCTTGTAGCGCTCCGGCGCGTCGTGGCCCAGGCGCACGTGAGGGCGCGCGAGCTCCCAGCGGGTGCGCAGCGACGGCCACCGCTCCGACCAGTCCTTGTGGATGTCGTTCATGCGCATGCTCGGCCAGAACTTCATGCCGGCGGCGTGGGCGCGATCCGCCCACACGGTGAGCGGATCATTGCCGGACTGAATGAGCCCGCGCACGTTGACCGACCAGCGGCGGAAGTTCTGGCTCTCGAACTCGTCGTCGGCCGTGTCGAAGCCGTACACCTCGCCGATCTTGGTGTCATGGCAGAAGAATGACCCCTCGGAGACGCAGCCGATGTACACGTCGACCTGCGTGCCGGCGAGCGAGTCGATGACGCGGCAGAGCTGATCGTGGGTGATCGGCGGCTCGAACGCGTACAGCGCGGCGCTGCCGCCGTCGCTGTTGAACAGAAGCCGGGGGCGGTCAGGATTGGTGGAATTCGGCATCGGATTCCTCCTCGTCTCGGAATCTACCGGTGGTTCGCGGGAACGGAATCATGCTACACCGGCCCCCGGAGGATAGCGATGTCTACATCCGGAAGTCGGTCCGGCGGGCAAACCCCTGCTTGGCCGCCGCGCCTCATGTTCAACACGGACGGCAACTGGGTCAACAACTACCAGGAGCGGCACGAGCCGGCGGACCTCAAGCGGATGATCGGGCCGCTCCGCGACGCGGGGGTCGACCTGCTGTCGGTGCTCATCGGCATCGACGACGACTTGGCCTGGCGAGGCAGCCCGCACGGGCAGCTCTGGTGCGACAACGTCACCGAATGGGACGTCGACGGCGTGCCCACCGACATCCACGGCAACCCGATCCAGGAAGGCGCCGTGCACATCCACGGCCGTACCACCGTCAACCGGCAGGCCACCAACGCCCACGAGGAATTGTTCAACACCGTTCTCTCCGTGATCGAGGACGGCCACGACCTGATGCAGATCTACGTCGACGGCGCCCGCGAGCACGGACTGCCGGTGTTCGCGTCGATGCGGATGAACGACGCTCACACCGATTCCGAGGACCGCATGTGGTACGGCCGCTCCACGCTGAAGATCGAGCGGCCCGACCTGCTGATCGGTTCGGCCATGCCGGAGGCCAAGCACGGCGCCGAATGGACCTTCAGTTGGATGTGGGACTACGCGCAGGACGAGGTGCGCCAGCGCTTCCTGGGCATCGCGGACGAGACGCTGACCCGCTACGACTTCGACGGCCTGGAGTTCGACTTCTGCCGGCAGCCGCCGTACTTCCGCGGCGGCCAAGTCGTTCAGAACATCCCCGTCATGACCGACTTCGTCCGGCAGGGACGCGACATCGTCCGGCGCCATGCGGAGCGGCGCGGACGCGACCTGCGGTTCGTCGTGCGCGTCCCGACCAGCATCGGCGAGTCGCTGTCCATAGGCATCGACACGCTGGCGTGGATCCGCGAAGAGCTGGCCGACGCCGTCGTGGTGTCGTCGCCCGGCTACTGTGTGACCAGGGCGGACGTGGCCGCCGCGGTCGAGGCGGCCGGCGACGGCCCGGTGCTGGTGTATCGAGGCTTCGACGGCAGCACCTACGCGGTCTCGCCGCAGGAGGGCTACGAGCGCAATGCTCCGGCGGTGCTGCGCGGCGCCGGTCTGAACGGCTACCGCGACGGTGGCGCCGGCATCGCGCTATTCAACTACGACTACGGGACCCATCGGGCCGGCCCGGTCCCCGGCGACTACCACGACCTGACCGATGACCACGTGCAGACGATCCGCGACCTGCGTGACCCGCAAGCGCTGGCGCGGCGCGACCGCTGCTACTACCTGGGAGGGCCCCCCAGCGCGTCCGGCTGGGGCGACCATCGGCCGGTGCTGCCGCGCAGGCTGGCGCTGCACGGGCGCGGCGCCGGGGACGGGCATGCCCTGCGCGTGAGCATCACCGACGACCTGGACGCTGGACTGGCCGACGGCCGCATCCGGCGGACCGAGCTGCGGCTGCGCCTCACCGACTACGAGGCGTCGAAGGAGCGCCTGCATCTGGCGGTCAACGGCCGCCGCCTCCCCTTCGCGCCGGACCGCACGGTCGTCAACGGCGCCGGCGACGAGTGGCTGGTGTTCGACGATCCCGGCCTGCGGGCGGGCAGCAACGCGGTGCTCCTGATCCTGGACGGCGCCTCGACCCCGAAGCCGTGGCCCGTGCTGTGCAGCGTGGAAGCGATGGTGGTCTGCTCATGAGCGGCGCGATAGACATCGGCACCCACAAGCAGCTCTTCATCGACGGCCGGTTCATCGAGTCGAGCGACGGCGTCACGCTGACCATGAACCCGCCGGTTCAGCACCCGGAGCCGGTGCTGGTCTCCGACCGGCCGTGGGAGGAGTTGGGCATCGGCGCCTACAACACCGTGTGGCGGGAGCCGGACGGCGCCTTTCGCATGTGGTACGACGCCGGGATGAAAGCCGGCCTGCCCGCGGAGGGCGCCCGGCGCCTCGCCTACGCCGAATCGGACGACGGCATCCACTGGCGGAAGCCGGAGCTCGGCCTGATCTCCTTCCGCGGATCGACGCAGAACAACATCGTCGCGCCCCACGTCGAGCGGCAGAGCATGCAGGGCGCCACCGTGTTCCGCGACGACCGCGCCCCCGCGGGGGAGCGCTACAAGCTGTGGACCAAGTTCCGCCCCACCGACGAAGAGGTGGAGGCCGGCGCGCTGCAGGGGCTGTGGGCGATGCACTCGCCGGACGGCATCCACTGGGAGACCTATCCCGACCAGCCCAACCCGCGCGACGCCATGTGCGACGTGCAGAACATGCTGTTCTGGGACGACCGGCTGGAGCTGTACGTCGGCTACATCCGCGTCCGCCACACCCAGATGGTCGACGAGGCGGCAGAGGCGGCCGGCCGGGGCAGCTACCGGTGCGTCGGCCGGATCACCTCCCCGGACTTCCGCGAGTGGTCGCCGCTGGAGATCGTCTTCGAGGCGGACGCGCAGGACCTGGGCATCCCGGTGCCGTGGCAGCGCGACGATCCGCGCCCGAACATCGACTTCTACACCAACTGCGCGATGAAGTATCCGTGGGCCGAAGACGTCTACCTGATGCTGCCGTCGGCCTTCTACCACTGGGGCGAGAACGACTTTCCGGCGACCATGGACGTGCAGCTCCTGACCAGCCGGGACGGCGTGCGCTGGAGCCGCGCGGGCGGCCGCAAGCCGTTCCTGCGCCGCGGGCTGGACGGCACCAACACCAGCGGCATGCTGTACACGAACCCGTGGCTGATCCCGGTCGGGGACGAGCTGTGGGTGTACTACGCCGGCATGAAACGCCTGCACGGCGGCCCGGTGGAGAGCCAGGACGAGCGGCGGCTGGGCAAGCACTCCGGCATCTTCCGCGCCTCGCTGCGGCGCGACGGGTTCATCTCCGCCGACGCGGACTACGGCGGCGGCGAGCTGACGACCCCGGAGGTGCGCTTCTCCGGGCGCACGCTCACCCTCAACTGCGACGCGGGCGCCGGCGGCTGGCTGAAGGTCGAGCTGCTTGATGCCCAGGGACACCCGCTGCCGGGGTTCGAGCACGGCGCCGCCGACGCCGTGCTGGGCAACGGCGTGTCCAAGCCGGTCACGTGGCACGGGCCGGACGATCGGAGATCGGGCGACGTGGGCGCCGCCGCGGGCACCCCGGTCCGCCTGCGGTTCGTGATGCGCGACGTGAAGCTGTACGCATTCCAGTTCGGGAGTTGACGGGGCGCCGCGGGAGCGGCCGAGGGAGGATGACGATGACCGAACGGGGTTCCGGGCCGCCACCGGCGGCATCGCAGCCGGCGGCATGGCCGCCTCGCCTGCTGCTCAATACCGACGGCAACTGGATCAACAACTACCAGGAGCGGCACGAGCCGGCCGACATCACGCGCCTCGCCGGCCCTCTGCGCGCGGCAGGGGTCGACATGCTGTGCGCGCTGATCGGCATCGACGACGACCTGTCGTGGCGAGGCAGCCCGCACGGCCAGCTCTGGTGCGACAACGTGACCGAGTGGAACGTCGACGGGGTGCCGACCGACATCCACGGCCACCCCATCACGGAAGGCGACGTGCACATCCACGGCCGGCCGGCCGTCAACCAGCAGGCCACCAACGCCCACCAGGAACTCTACAACACGATCGTCGCGGTGATCGAGGACGGCCACGACCTGTTGCAGATCTACATCGACGGCGCCCGCGCCAACGGCATGGGCGTGGTCGGCTCGATGCGAATGAACGACGCCCACACCGACTCCGAGGACCGGATGTGGTTCGGACGGTCGGCCCGCAAGATCGAGCGGCCGGACCTGCTGATCGGCTCGGACCTGCCGGAGGCCGTGCACGGCATCCCGTGGACCTTCAGTTGGCTGTGGGACTACGCGCGGGACGAGGTGCGGGAGCGCTTCCTGGGCATCATGGACGAGGCGCTGACCCGCTACGACTTCGACGGGCTGGAGCTCGACTTCTCGCGGGCGCCGCCGTTCTTCAAGGGCGGCGAGGCGGTGCAGAACATCCCCACCATGACCGGCTTCGTGCGGCAGGCGCGCGCGATCGTGCGCCGCCACTCACAGGAGCGCGGGCGCGAGCGGCGGCTGATCGTGCGGGTGCCGACCAGCATCGGCGAGTCGCTGCTCATCGGCCTGGACACGCTGGCGTGGATCCGCGAGGGGCTGGCCGACATCGTCGTGCTCTCCTCGCCCGGCTACTGCATCACCCGGGCGGACGTCGCCGAGGCCGCCGGCGCGGCGGGTGACGGCCCGGTGCTGATCTACCGCGGCTTCGACGGCGCCACCTACGGCGCCTCGCCCCAGGAGGGATACGAGCGCAACCCGCCCGCCGTGCTGCGCGGCGCGGCGCTGAACGGCTACCGGGAGGGCGCGCAGGGCATCGCCGTGTTCAACTACGACTACGGGAGCCACCGCGCGGGTCCGGTCCCCGGCGACTACCACGACATGACCGAGGACCATCTGGGCGTGCTCACCGAGCTGCGCGACCCCGATTCGCTCGCGCGGCGCGACCGCTGCTACTACCTGGCCGGCCCGCCGGATCAGGGCGCCTCCGCCGACCATCGGCCGCTCCTGCCGCGGCAGCTCGCCCTGCGGGGACGCGGCGCCGGCGCCGGCCACGCGCTCTCCATCACGGTGCGGGACGACCTGCGCAAGGGGCTGGCCGCCGGCCGCATCCGGGGCGTCGAGCTGCGCCTGCGGCTCGGCGACCACGAGGGGTCGAAGGAGCGCATGCACCTGGCGGTCAACGGCCGCCCGATTCCGTTCACGCCCGATCGCACGCTCACCAACGCCCGCGGCGACGAGTGGCTGGTGTTCGACGATCCGGGGCTGCAGGAGGGCAGCAACTCGATCCTGCTGATCCTGGAGGGGGCCTCGACACCCAGGCCGTGGCCCTCCCTGCTGGACTGTGAGATCGTCGTCACTTGCCCGGATGCCGTATGATCGCCGCGTCATGATCGACATCGGCAGCCGGCGGCAGCTCTTCATCGACGATCGCTTCATCGAGTCGCGCTCGGGGGTCACCCTGACCATGAATCCGCCCGTGCAGCACGCGGAGCCGGTCCTCACCCCGGACAAGCCGTGGGAGGAGCTGGGCATCGGCGCCTACAACACGGTGTGGCGCGAGCCGGACGGGACGTTCCGCCTGTGGTACGACGCGCTGCTGAAGGGCGGCCTGCCCCACGAAGGCGCCCGGCGCCTCGCCTATGCGGAATCGGACGACGGCATCCACTGGCGGAAGCCCGAGCTGGGACTGGTGTCGTTCCGCGGCTCGACGCGCAACAACCTGCTGGTACCGCACGACGAGCGGCAGAGCCTGCAGGGCGCCACCGTGTTCCGAGACGACCGGGCACCCGCCGAGGAGCGCTACAAGTTCTGGACCAAGTTTCGGCCCACGGACGCCGAGATCGCCGCCGGCGCCGCGCAGGGGCTGTGGGCGATGCGCTCGCCGGACGGCATCCACTGGCAGCCCTACCCCGACCAGCCCAACCCCGCGGATGCGATCTGCGACACGCAGAACATGCTGTTCTGGGACGAGCGGCTGGGGCTCTACGTGGGCTACATCCGCGTCAAGGAGACGCAGCGTCTGAGCGAGGCCGCGGTGGCCGCCGGCAGGGGCTCCTACCGCTCGGTGGGGCGGATCACCTCCCCGGACTTCCGGGAGTGGTCGCCGCTCACCATCACCTTCCAGGCCGACGCGCAGGATCTGGCCATCCCCGTGCCCTGGCAGCGCGACGGCCCGCGGCCGAACATCGACATCTACACGAGCTGCGCGATGCCGTACCCGTGGGCGCAGGACGTGTACGTGATGCTGCCGTCGATCTACTACCACTGGGGTGAAAACGAGTTCCCGGCGACCATGGACGTGCAGCTCCTGACCAGCCGGGACGGCGTGCGCTGGAACCGCGCCGGCGGCCGCAAGGCGTTCCTGCGCCACGGCTTCGACGGCAGCTCCACCAGCGGCATGCTGTTCGCCAACCCGTGGCTGATCCCGGTGGGAGACGAGCTGTGGCTCTACTACTCGGGCATGAAGCGCCGGCACGACCCGGGCAAGGACCCGGCGACCGAGCGTGAGCTGAGCAGGCTCTGCCACCTGTCGCGCGCGACGCTGCGGCGCGACGGGTTCATCTCCGCGGACGCCGACTACGGCGGCGGCGAGCTGCTCACCCCGGTGGTCCGCTTCACGGGCCGCACGCTGGTGGTCAACTGCGACGCCGGCGCCGGCGGCTGGATGAAAATCGAGATGCTCGACCGCGAAGGGCATCGGCTGTCGGGCTTCGGCATGGACGACGCGGACGCCGTGCTCGGCAACGGCGTGTCCAAGACGGTCACCTGGCAGGGATCAAGTGACGTGAGCGCCGCCGCCGGCACCCCGGTCCGCCTGCGGTTCCTGATGCGCGACGTGAAGCTCTACGCCTTTCAGTTCCCCGAAGCCGACGATTGACGAGCAGTGCATCCCTGTGCATCCTCTCCTCATTACCACCCATCAAGTCGCCCCCTGCACATAAGGGGATCGGGCGACTTGATCAATACCACCCCAGGGACGCCTGCATGGCGTCCCTGCATTTTTCCACTGCCCACTTCGGAAGACTCTGCTCATGGACCAACCCTCGGCTGAGCACCGTGTCCGCGTTCGGGTGTTCGTCGACTTCTGGAACTTCCAAGCTGACATGCGCGGCACCGAAGAAAAAGGCGTCGACACCCACATTGCGACAGCAATGATCAGCCTGGCCTGGATTGACAACTACGACGTCGCGGTCCTCGTATCCTCGGACCGAGACTTCATTCCGGTCGTGGAGTTCCTCGAAACGAGGGGCATCAAGGTCGTGCATGGAGCGTTTCCGCCTGCGGCATCCGATCTGACGCGAAGGTGTTGGGGATCCATCGCCATTCCCGACATTCAGGAGCGATTTCGACGGTAAACGAATACAGCATGGACGTTTCACAAGCTCAGTTGTTCATCGACGACGAGATCATCGAGCATCAGACCCTGCTCGAGCGCATCGTCCACCAGCCTGCTCGCCCGCGAGGCAACCCGGTCCTCTGCCCCGAGAAACCCTGGGAAGGCGAAAGCATCGCATTCTGCGCAGGCGTCTACCGGGTCAGCGAGACCGGCGGCTACCGCATGTGGTACGCGACCTCGGGCGTGCTGCTTGGCGGTTACACCCACTGCATCTGCGTGGCGGAGAGCGACGACGGCGTGAGCTGGCGGCGCCCCGAGCTCGACTTCTACCGCGAGGCGGCCGGCGGTCCCAGCAACATCGTCTGGGCCACCGACCAAGTGCTCGACGGGCCGACGGTCTTGCACGACCCAGCGGACTCCGAACGCCCGTGGAAGCTCGTCTTCTATCGAGGCGGCAGCGTATTCGTGGGGACATCACCCGACGGACTGAGGTGGGAGATTCCCGGCGACCACGAACGACCGGTGCTCCCCGAGTTCGGCGACCGTACGACGGCTCTCCATGACCCGGGCTCGCCGGAGCCCATCGTGATCCTGAGCCGCGACGGCCGCGACATGCGAGCGGTGCAAAAGGTCCGCTGCATCTACCGCATCGGCCTGAGCGACGCCAGGACGATCCGTTCGCAGCCCGAGCTCGTGCTGAGACCCGACCTGGAGGACGGGCCGTACATCGAGTTCTATCAGATGAGCGCCTTCCGCTACGAAAGCGTGTATCTCGGGCTCATCGAGCGTTACCACACGACGGAGCCGCCCTTTGCCGACATGGAGCTTACGGTGAGCCGCGATACGCGCGTGTGGCGGCGCGTGCGTCCGCGCAGGCCGTTTCTGGCACCTCCTGCCGGCGGGCGGGAGCTCGGAGCGTTCGACGCGGCGTGCGCGACGCCCGCCAACAGTCCGCCGCTCCGTATCGGTGACAAGCCGAAGGGCGGGATCGGCAGCGGCGCCCTGTTCTTCTACTACTATGGCCGGCCGAGCTTTCACGGCGACCGGCACATGACCCACGCCGGCTGTATCGGCATCGCCAAGCTGCGGATCGACGGCTTCGCGTCGCTGCGTGCCGGTAGGCGGCAGGGTTCGGTGACCACCAGGCCGTTCACCTGGCCTGGGCAGACGCTTCAGGTCAACGGTCGGGTCATGGGCGGGAACCTCTGGAGGTATGAACGCCTGGACGAAGCGGACGGATGGTTGCGCGTTGAGGTGCTCGATGAGAGCGGACGCGTGCACGCGGGGCTATCGGCGGACGAGTGCGCACCTCTGTACCGAGAGAGCACCACGTGGGAGCCCGAGTGGGGCCAGGCCGGCCAGCAGGCTCTCGCGCGGTTGACCGGTAGGCGCATCAAGCTGCGCTTCCTCATACGTGCAGCGGAGCTCTACTCCTTCCGAGCGGCCTGAGGCGACGCCCACTACCCATCCGGGCCTTTCCTGCGTCCTGGCCCACTGAGATTCCTGCCATGGCACTCTTCGCCTCCGATCGACCGAGCGCGAACTGGGCAGGCTGTGTCACCCGTCGCGCGCACGTTGCGGCGCGACGGTTTCATCTCCGCCCACGCCGTGCTCGTCACCGGCGCAGGCGATTGACCATCATCACGCGATGCGTTACTAGTGTCCCCAGAGTGAGTGATCAGGTCATTCAAGTGCGCGGACACCGAGGCGCTCGCAAGAGGACGCCTCGTCAGGCGGTTCGCGAACATCGCCAAAGTCTCACGGCGCAAGCTTCGCCAGATCGAGATCGCAGATCGCAGTCATGACTGAGTGTGATCCGATTACCCCGGGCGATATCCTGCTGGAGGAGTTCCTGAAACCCATGGGACTGAGCCAGTACCGACTGGCGAAGGAAGTGGATGTCCCTGCTCAGCGCATCAGCGCCATCGTTGCAGGCAAGCGAGCGATTACCGCCGACACCGACCTGCGACTCTGTCGGTTCTTCGGTCTATCTCGTGGTTACTGGCTGCGCGCCCAAGCCGCCCACGACACCGAGGTTGCGGAACGCAAGATGGGGCCGGCGCTGGATCGAATCAAGCCCTGGGCGCAGCCAGCCCCTGCCGTGCACGGTCCCGCGCGTGGCGTGGCGGAGTCCGGCGAGCGCCGTTACACGACCTGACTGTCGTCACGCTGCCCGGAATCTCTGATACCGCCACGCCAATCGGTCGCGATCTGGACGGTCTACCCGTCGGCTGGGCAGGACAACCCTCGATTCATGCAACTCCTGCAAGCCGTGAAGGAGCATCGGACCGTCAGTCTCTTCGCGCACGTCCGGGCGGACGTGAACGGTGTAGTCGGGTGTAATCCCAATCAGGTCGTTGTCGTAGGCAGCGTGGTGGATCTTGCACAGGCACAGCCCATTTGGGACGATCGGGTCGCCGCGAGGCTCGCTGTCCGGAACGATGTGCGCGGCGTCAAGCAGGTTTCGATGGCGAAGTCGACACAGCGAACAACCGGAGTAGGCATCAAGTACGCGTTCGCGAAACGCGGTCTGGTGGAGGCGACGCCTTGTCTCTCGCGTGATGTACTGACGGATCCCAATGATCGAGTCTGACCCGATGACGTCGAGCGATCCCTCCGGCGGGCTCAGTCCGTAGGCCGACTCGATCGCCACCATGCAGCAGAGCTCGTGTGGGTGATCCTCGAGGATAAACACCGGCCATACCGGCATGTAGCGGCCGCGCGCCACGCCGTGGAAGTAGATCAACGGCGTACGAGTGCGGCATAACTCGCGCAGGCCGATATTGTCCCGATGTTGAGGATCCGTGCCACGGTAGCGATACGCCAGAAACCCTTCCTCGGTAAACGAGTCTTCGTAGGGGCCGGTGGGCACCGATGTGATGGAGAGCGGAAGATCCAGCACGCGCGGTTTCCAGATGCCGGGCTGTCCCATGAGCGTGACCCGTTCGCCGCGATGCACAAAGCCTACTTGGAGAATTCCTCTCGGGATGACGTACCCGTGCTGGGCGGCTTGCTCGGCGAGCCATGAGAACGCGGCTGACCTGAAATCGGCGTCCATAGATCTCTGACGGACGACGATATCGCACAGCGGGTGTAGCCCACAATCGGCGGATGGTTAGGCCGGCGTGGCGGAGTCCGGCGGGCGCCGCTACACGACGGTGAACGAATAGAGCTTCGACTGGTACAGGTAGAACCGCAACCGCACCACCTGGCCTGCGACGTCGCGCAGGGTCTTGTCGCCGTTCCAGGTCACGGGCAGGCGCAGCCCGTCCCGTTCGATCGGCCGGCAGTCGCGCACCGTAAGTCCCGGGATCGGCGTCCCGATCGGGTCGGCGACCTCGACCTTGATCCGCCCGCGGGCGGCGTCGGCGTTGATCTGCAAGCCGTCTCCTTCCAGGCGGAACGGCTTGGTGATCAGCACCCCCAGCTCGTCCGAGGCCGCGCGTGCGACGAACCGGTCTTTCGGAAGGGTGGCCAGCCCGGTCCCACTCGTCCGCTGCGCAGCGTTGTGGGAACCTGAGTGGCCGCTGTAGTAGAAGCGCACCTCGTCCCCGTGCTCGATCGTCCGGGCGCCGGCGATCATGCCGCCGTCCCAACTGCCGATGACCCCGCGCGGAATGAACACCGGTCGGTTGGCCAGCCGTTCCCAGCGGAACCCGTCCCTGCTGAAGGTCAAATGGACGTCCATCGTATCCGCCTGCGAGGGGTCGCCCAGATACCCCTTCAGCCCCCATTTGTTGAAGACCTGCAGCAGCCCCAGGTACACGCCCTCGCAGACGACGACGTCGATGCCGTAGAGCCGCGGCGGGTCCAGCTCATCGGGGCGGATGATCACTTCCGGGTCGGTCCAGTTCACGAAGTCGTCGCTCTCCGTCCTGGCGATCCTGCGGTTGCAGCCCATCCCTTCGTGCGTGTGGTCGGTCGCGCCGATCACCGCGCGGGTATCGACGTACGGCGCCGTGCGCAGGTAGCGATGCAGGTAATCGTCCGCTTCCGGATGCCGGTACATCCCCTGGGTGTCCCCTTCGACCTCCGGAAAGCCCAGGTCACCGGGCACCTCGCCGCGCGGGCCGGCCAGGATGGTCGGCCGGCGAAAGTTCACGTACCGGCCGATCCGTTCGTCGTACAGGAAACAGCCGTTGCCGTCGTTGGAGTCGCGGATGATGGACCGCTCGTCCGGGTACATGTGCCAGTCGATGCCGTCGGCCGAGTACGCGGCGAACAGCCGGCCGCCGCCACGCCGATCGGGATCGACGTGGTGGTACCAGCGCTTGATGGTCCCCTTGTACCGCTTGCGGGGATCCGGATCGTGCGGATCCTTCAGCGCCACCCCGAACTCGCCTTTCATCGCCGAGGTGTCAATGAGGTTGTTCCGCTTCGATCCGTCGTGCTCGACGATGCCCAGGTCCGGCTTGTGCCACTCGAAGCCGTCCTCGGACACGGCGTACGCGCGGGCGTACAGCAGCTCGTTGCCGGGGTCGTCCTCGGGGTCCTCCTTGAACACCGGATACCACGCCTTGAACAGCTTCTCTTCGGCGTCGTACAGGCTGGGAGCGATCGGCAGCGGGTTGCCCGGATGCTTGGCCGGCATCTCCGGAACCCTGCGGAGCATCCACACGTCGTCGACGACGTGATCGTCGATCAGGAGCTGCGTAGCGGTGCCGACCTCCGCCACTCGATACCGGTCCTTCATCATCACCCTCCGTGGTCGGAGCCATTCTGACCGTGACGGCCGGCGCCCACAACGGCGGCTCCCTGACCGGCGGTGAGTCGGCCGTGCGATACTGGCCACCATGAAGGCAACGGCGCAGCGTGTATTCACTCCCGGCGCCGGCGCCGCGCCGCCGGCGCTCACCGGCCGCGAGCGGGAAGAGGAGACGCTGTTGCAGTGTCTTGCGGACCTGCTCGGCGGCAATGCGCCGCCACACAATGTGGCGCTGATGGGGCCGCGCGGCAACGGCAAGACCGTACTGCTCAACTGGTTCGAACGCGCCTGTCGGCGAGCCGGCCGAGTGGACATCGCGCGCTTGTCGCCCAGCCGAATACGGACCGAGCAGACCCTGGTCGACCTCCTGGTGCCGGCGTCTCTCATCAAGAAGATGCTGCCGGTGAAGGTGGGCGTCGCGGGCGTCGGCGAAGCCCAGTGGGCGACGCACGCCCCGTCCCCGCAGACCCTCACGGAGCGGTTGATCGCTCGGTGCCAGACGAAGCCCGTCGTCGTCCTGCTCGACGAAGCGCACACGCTCGCACGCGAGGTCGGCCAGCTCCTGCTGAACGTGAGCCAGGAGGTCCGGGCGGACGCACCGTTCCTGCTGGTGCTAGCCGGCACGCCCGGCCTGCCAGCGCATCTCAGCACCATGAACGCGTCCTTCTGGAGCCGCTTGGGGGAGGGGCGCCGTGGCATCGGCCTGCTCAGCGACGCCGCCGCCCGCGCCGCCCTGGTCAAGCCGCTTGCGGCCCACGGCGTGGGCATCGAAGCTGACGCCCTCGCCGCGGTCGTAGCGGACAGCCAGCGCTATCCGTACTTCATCCAGCTCTGGGGCGAGGCTCTCTGGAAGCAGCGCCTCGCTACCGGCACGACCCGGCTGACCGCCGCGCACGCAGACGCGGCGCGCCCCAACGTCATCGCCCGCGTTACGGACTACTACCAGGACCGCTACCGGGAACTGGAGGCCGGCGCCCTGCTGCCTGCGGCGACGGCGGCGGCGCCGCTGTTCCGGGCCGGCGCCGCCGCCACCGCTTCCGACCACGCCATCGACGCTGCCCTCGCCGCAACCGGCGCGGACGCCGCCGCGCGGCTGGCGGCCCGCGAGGAATTGCACGGCCTGGGCTACATCTGGAGCCCGCCGGGCCAGCTTCCACCGGTCGTCTGGATCGCCGGCATCCCGTCGTTGATGGCGCACGTGCTCGACCACGCCCCGGCGTAACGACGAACGCGCCCGATCACCCACGTCACCCTGATGGCGGACTGACCCATGGTTGCCCCGGTCGGCGGCGGCCCGTAGACTCCCCGAATACTCCAAAACCCAAGAGGAGGGTTCACATGAGACGTATACGGAAATCGCTGCTCACCGGCGTCGTGGTGGGGCTCATCATGGTCATGGCGACCGGCGTGGCGTTCGGCCAAGACCACTTCGCCAAGCATCTGGAGATCGAGTGGCTCGGTTGGAACATGCGGGGCGCCGACGAGGCGAAAGCCGATACCTACATCTACCTCAACGAGATGTCGGAGCGGTTCAATACCACCTTCATCTGGCCCGACCTGCTGGATTGGAGCGGCACCGAGGCGGTAGCCGCCCAGCTCGCGACCGGCCGCATCCCCGAGTTCGCCGCGGTGCTGCAGGCCAACATGGACGAGCTGTACCAGGACGACATGATCCGCGTCTGGACGTACGACGACATCCGCGAAAAGATGCCCAACACCGCCCAGCTCATGGATGAGACCGGCGCCTGGTCATTCCTGCGCGTGCCGGGTGAGGACGCCGTGATGGGCATCCCGCAGCTCTATAACAAGCCGTTGACGATGATGGTGTCCTACTACCGCCTCGACTGGCTGGAGAAGCTCGGCATCGAACCGCACGGCGAGCTGGTGGAGATCTCCCCGCGGGTGTTCTGGAGCTCCGAGGGCTTCGACACCGAGGAGATGCGCCAGATACTCAAGCGGTTCGTGGACGAGAACGCCTCGGGCGGCGAGCGCACCTACGGTCTGGGCGCCTTCTTCCCCGCCACCTTCACCAGCTTCGGCCAGGCAGGCTCCCTATTCGGAACCGAGGGCCGCGGGGTCGACATCAACGTCTCCGAAGACGGCCAGATGAAGTTCATGTATGCCACGGACTCCTACCGGGACGCGCTCAAGTGGTTCAACCGGCTCTATGACGAGGGCATCCTCACCAAGGAGACGGTGATCGACTCGCAGTCGTCCGGAGCCGCGAAGGAGCTGTGGGACTCCGGACACCTCGGCTACATGCAGTACCACTACAACTACATCACGGAGAACGACACGACCGAGGTGCCCTTCCAGATGCTCCTCGCCCACCCCGACGCGAAGGTGCTGGTCGTGCCGACCGAGCAGAATCACATGACCGGTCTGTACGGCACCTCGGCCGGCGGCGCGGCGATGACGCCGGCGATCCCCACCGGATTCAGGATCGGGACCCTGGGACGCGCCGCCCTGGCATCGAGCGAGCTCAGCGATGAGAAGTTCGACCGCGCCATGCGCATCTTCGATTGGTTGCACTCCACCAGAGAGGGTGCCTTGCGCAACTGGTGGGGCGTCGAGGGAGTCAACTTCGATTGGTCGGGCGACCCCTGGAAATCCCCGTTGATCTATCACGACGTCGGCCCCGAGCATGCCACCAACCTTCTCGGGGGCTACTGGCTGCCGTGGCTGTACGAGGTCCGCAAGCTCGGAACGCCCTACGAGCCGGTCGAGAACGATCTGCTGGCAAAGGCCGGATACATGGACCACTACGTCCATCAGTACCGGTACGACTTTCTGAACGAGACCGACATCATCACAATGCGCAAGCGTTACGACTCGGGTCTTACCACCACGGCCCTGGAGTACACGGCCAACTTCATCCTGGGCGACATCGACATCGATGAAGGCTGGGACGACTACCTTGCCGAGCTCGAGAAGAACGGCATGAGCCGGTACCTGGAGGAGTACGAGAACGCTCCGTTGGTCGACGCCTACCTCGACGGCAGGCTCGAGTACTGAGCTTCGCGGCTCGGAGCACCAGCTCCGGGGACGTTTCAGGCAGGGCTCGCAAGGGCCCTGCCTTTCTTTTGCTCGCTCGCTTACGCCTTCAGCGAGCCCACCATGATGCCGCGCACGAAGTAGCGCTGCAGGAACGGATAGGCCAGCACGATCGGCCCGATGGTGATGAGGATCACCGCCGCCTGCACGTTGTCCCGCTGTATCTGCCGGGAGAACTCTTCGTTGAACCGGTCGATGACGAAGCTTTCCCGCTTGTTGAAGACTTCCGCCATCATGCGCCGGATGAACTCCTGCAGCACGATCCAGTCGTTCCCGGACGTGAAGATCAGCGCCTCGAACCATTCGTTCCAGATGTTCACGGCCGTCCAGAGGGTGACCGTCGCCAGCACCGGCGTGCTCAGCGGCATGACGATCGACACCAGGATCCGCAGGTAGGTGGCGCCGTCCATCAGCGCCGACTCCTCCACCCCCTGGTCGATCGCCATGAAGAAGTTGCGGATGATGATGACGTTGAAGGCGTTCACCAGGCCCGGCAGCACCAGCACCCAGAACGTGTTGTACAGCCCGAGGCCCCTGATGAGCAGAAACGTGGGGATGAATCCGCCCGAAAAGAACAGGGTGATGAGCAGGATCGCCATCAGCAGGCCGCGGCCGGGCAACTCCCGCTTGGACAGCGTGTAGGCGGCCACCGAACAGACGAACACGCTCAGGGAGGTCCCCACCACCGTGCGCAGGATCGTGTTCCGATAGGATCGCAACACCAGCGAGTCGAACAGCAGGTATTGATACGCCGATGGCGACCAGTGGGTGTTGGTCAGCTTGAAGCGCAGCACCTTGGCCTCTTCGATGCCCTCCAGCGAAACCATGATCAGGTTCCAGAACGGGTACAGCACGGAGAGACAGAACACGGCCATGAACAGCACGTTGACCCCGTCGAAGGCATGGCTGCCGATCCCCCTGCGAATGGTCACGATTCCAGCCTGCCTACCACAGCGCCTGCTACCATAGGGCGTAGTCGCTGTAGCGCCGCGCGAGGGTGTTGGCGATCAGCACGAACATGACCGCCACCAGGTTCTGGAAGAGGCCCACCGCGGCGCCGAAATCATACTGCCGGTCGACCAGCCCCACGCGGTAGACGTAGGTCTCGAAGATGTCGGCGACGCTGAACACCAGCGGATTGTAGAGGTTGTAGATCTGGTCGAAGCCCGCCTGATTCAGGTTCTGGACGGTGAGGATGAGCATGATGGTGATCACCGGGATCATCGACGGCAGGGTCACGTGCCGCACTTTCTGCAGGCGGTTCGCACCGTCCACGTCGGCGGCGTCGTACAGACCGGGATCGATGGAGGTGATCGAGGCCAGAAAGATGATGCTGCCCCAGCCGATGCTCTTCCAGATATGCGTGATGACCACCGAGAACAGGAACCAGTCGGGCTCGGCCAGGAAGTAGATCGGCTCGGCGCCCAGCGCCTGGATGACGGCGTTGATCGGGCCCCGCTCCACCGAGAACAGCACCTTGAAGATGGCGCCCAACACCACCCACGACAGGAAATGGGGCAGGTAGGAGATGCTCTGCACGGCGCGCTTGTAGCGGCGGCTGGTCAGCTCGTTGAGGATCAGCGCGAAGGCGATCGGCGCCGGGAACCCGAAGGCGAACTTGAGCAGGCTGATCCGGAACGTATTGAGGAGCAGCTCCGGGAACTGCGGCGTGGAGAAGAAGAACTTGAAGTGCTCGAAGTCGTTCCAGCGACTCCCCAGGATGCCGGCCCGGGCGCTGTAGTCCTTGAACGCGATCATCACCCCGACCATGGGGACGTACTTGAAGATCGCCAGCAGCGCCAGCGGGATCAGAAAGAGCAGGTACAGCTCTTTCATGCGGAGGATGCGGGATCGGGTCTGCCTCCGCAGCGTCTGTCTGACGGCCGCGTCGATCGCGCCGGAGGCCGTCGCACCGGACGGCTTGTCCATGTGGTCCGATGATCGACTCAGGTGGCAGTCGATGTCAAGACGAACGGCGATGGCGCTTGGTGGTGCGCATACGGAGCCGTAGTCCCAGCGGCCGCGACACCATAAGCATGAGACTCACGGCCTGCGTCGCAGTGGGAGAAAGGGCTCTACAACTCCTCGTGCGCCGGTCTCTCGGGCTTCAGCCTCTATATGCTTCGCTTCGGTGCAACACTCGCAGCACCAAGATGGTCGGACGGTCTTCCGCATCGTTGCGTATGAATCTGACGCGCCACGCTCCGACTCTCAGTCGCCATTCGCGATCGTAGCCTCGCAGCCTCGCAGCCTGCGTACATCCCCCTGTTGATGTATTGCATATCTGGTGATCGCGTTGCGGACTCTCTCGCGAACCGCCGCGTCCAGCCCGCGAAGATCCGACACCGCGCGGCGCGTCCATTGAACGGACAAGTACTGTCCTTTGGAGAGTTACTGCTGCAAGAGAGAATTGAGCTCTTCGTCGTCTACGATAGCGCCCCGTTCCACATCCTGGTATGCCTCCTGTATCGCCTCGATTTCTTCAGGAGACTCCGGCTCATCGTCCCAGGGTGCCGCCATCAGTGCAGCATGCAAGGAATCGTACTCCACTCCCTGAAGGAATTGCAGGAATCTCTTGGCAGCAGCGAGCTCGCGCTCCGGCAAGGCATCAACCAAGTAGTGTATATCGCGACGTGTCAGGTTCATGCGGTCGGTCACTGAACGTAGTCCGTCGGCGCATCGGGTGTCAACATGCGGCTACTCTCCCGTCATGCCGGAGGTGCCCATCGTCTCCACGATCTTGCTCTGGCTGAAGATGAACACGCCGATCGGCATGACGATGCGCGCGAAGATCGTCAGCTCGCCCGCCCCGTCGATCCGGGCCGCCTCGACCATCGAGTCGTGCACCATGGAGTCGATGAACTTCTTCATCAGGTAGAGGCCCAGCGTCTGCGCCCACGCGGGCACGATGATCGCCCAATAGCTGTCGATGAACCCCAGCCAGGACAGCGTCAGGTAGTTCGGGATGATGGTCACCGCTCCGGAGAACATGAGGCTTATGATGATCACCTCGTTGAAGAGTTTCTTGCCAGGAAAGTCGTGCTTGGAGAGCACGTAGGCGGCGATCGAGCAGATCGCCAGGTTGCCCGACAGTGCGAAGGTCACGACGAGGTGTTCTGCACGGCTCCCCGCCCGGCGACCGGCTCCGGAATGATGCTCGGCAGGACCGTCACGGTTCTGTTGATGGTCCCGTCGGCCGTCAGCGGCGCCGTGAAACGGCGCGGCTGACGGGGCTACCAGCGGATGGTGAAGGGCGCGACGTAGCGGGTCGCGCGCCGCATCGGCGCGCGGTCGGCCCGATAGTGATCGCGCAGATAGATCGGGTACGGCTCCTGTTCCGGGCGGCTCAGGTGCTTCCTGCCGTCGCGCGGCGCTATGTCCACCAGCGTGTTGCCCTTGAAGTGGCACCGGTACCGCGTGGCCGGCAGAGTGGCGCCACCCGCGCCGCCCGCGTACACGCCGTCGGCCACCGTGTACTCGACCGTCTCCTCCATCATCGGGAACTCCACGGTCAGCTCGTCCCCTTCGCGCACGCCCTCGAACACCAGGTAGTTGGCCACGCGGGCCGGCTCCGCGCGCCGGCCGCCGACGCGGCTTTCGACGGCTCCCCGGTCCACCCAGCCGGGCAGGCGCACCGCCACGGTCCGCGCCCGCTTGTTGCGGATGACCACCCTGCCCTCGTACGGCAGATGGCTGTCGACGTCCAGCCACGGTGAGGCGCGGTTCAGGAGAAGGTTCACCTGCGCGGCGCTCTCCGTGCAGCTCACGATCCCGTCCCACGCGCGGTGCAGCCCCTGCGCGCCGTTGCCGCGGCAACAGCGCGCCGGGTAGCCGTTGTTGAGCGAAGTGACCCGACCCGGTCCGCAGAACCCGCCCAGCCAGTTGCGCGAATCGGGGTAACAGGTGCTGCGCGCCCGCTCGATCAGCTCCGGGTCGGCGAACTGCTGCTCGACCAGATGGTTGCGCACGTACCCGTCCACGTCGTCCCAGTAGTCGCCCAGGCCCGCCTGGGAGAGGCGCACCGCCAGGCCGATCTGGCCGGCGATGCCGCAGGACTCGCAGGTGCGCTCGTTCCGGTGCAGGGGATGCGGCCCGGTCCAGCCGGGGTTCCAGCCGATGCGGGCCAGGCCGTAGTTGCGCGAGTGCTCGTAGCTCGAGCGGACGAACTCCTTGAGGCGCCAGTCGCCGGTGGCCATCGCGAACCACAGCAGCGCGCGCAGCGTGATCATGCGTTCGTGGAAGTGGCCCTGCCAGTGGCCGCGTTCGGCGCCGGCGACATCCGGCGACGCCCCCGCGTACCAGAAGCGCGGCTGCATGACGAAGCGGGTGATCCTGCGCGCCAGGTCGAGCGCCCGCTCGTCGCCGCTCGTCGCGTGCCAGAGGCACAGGGCACCGATCTGGTTGCTGTGGTAGAACAGCGCCGCTCCCTCGAACCCCTCGCCCGCCGTGGACGGCTCCTCGGTATTGCGGTACCCGGACTCCTTGAGGTAGCTGAAGTCGAACGCCACGCCGCCGTCCGGGTAGTAGGCGTAGTCGTCCTTGAACACGGCCACCTTGCGCAGGCCTTCGGCCATGCGCCGCACCCGCTCCAGCCACGCCGGGTCGCCGTCCCGCTGATGCCAGAACAGCATGGCCTGCATCATCCGGGCGTTGCCGTACGGGCTGGTGTGCGCCTCGTCGGTCTCCGCGTACTCCCTGCCGTCGGCCGCTCCTCCGCGCCGCGCCGGGGTGTTGGGCGGCGTGTAGAGCAGCCCGTCCTCGTCGATGAGGGAAACCAGCGACGTCATCATCGCCTTCTCCACGTCCAGATCGACGTCATCCCCGCACATCGCGCGCACCATCGGCAGCGCCTCGGCGAACTTCGCGGCCAGATAGAGGCTGCCGGCGTCGTCGCCGACGCCGTAGTCGGCTTCCGGGTTCAGGTGCCGGGTCAGCGCCCCGACCGCCAGCCGGGCGCGATCCGCCAGATCCAGGGTGTCCGGCACCTCCACCTGGTAACGGCGGCCGGCCACGCTGATGTCCTTGATCCCCGCCATCATTACCCCCTGTCGTAGCAAGCGATGGTATACCAGCATGGACGGCACGCGGGCGTCGCGGATAGGCTCCCGGTCGCCTCAAGGAGCATGCGATGAACGACCAGAAGGCGGGCGGAGCGCGCGAGCTCCCTCGCCTGATCTACAATTCCGATGGCGACTCGACGACCTTTATCACCTTTCCGCCGCCGATGACGCCCGAGCAGGCGTGCCGGGACATCGAGGAGACCGCGGATACCGCGGTCGAAGTGTTCTCCAACTCGATGGGCCGCGGCGACGAGACCTTCTCCCACTCCACCGAGTTCGGCGAGGTCTACGGCTCCAACGTGACCGAGTGGCCGGAAGGCGAAGGGCTGGAATGGGTCAAATGGATGGCCGACAGCACCAGGGCGCTGCTCGATCAGGGGGTGAACATCATCGAGCTGCTGGCCGCGCGGGCGCACGAGCGTGGCATGCAGTTCTGGCCCACGCTGCGCATGAACGACATCCACGAGGATGACACCGCCCGTTTCGGCGCGTTCCGGAGCACCTTCAAGAAGGAGCATCCGGAGCTGCTGATCGGCTCGCCCTACCCGACCGTGGCGGGCTACGGGTATGCGCAGGACGACTTCACCTGGGCGTTCAACTTCGCTCGGCCGGAGGTCCGCGAGCGCAAGCTCGGCCTGATCCTGGAGACCTGCGAGCGCTACGACCTAGACGGCTTCGAGATGGATTTTCAGCGCGGGCGCTGGTTCTTCAAGCAGGGGGAAGAAGGCGAGGGCATGCCGCTGATGACCGACTTCATGCGCAAGGTCAGGGCGAGCACCGAAGAGATCATGCGCCGCAGGGGGCGGCCGTTCACCCTGATGCTGCGGGTTCCGTCGACCCGCGAAGGCTGCCGTCGCATCGGGCTGGACGTCCCCACCTGGATACGGGAGGAGCTGGCCGACCTGTTCATTCCCATGGACGGCGGCTACCTGAACATGGGTTCCGAGATCGCGGCGTTCACGGAGATCGCCGCGGGCACCTCATGCCGGATCGGCGGCGGCCTGGAGCGGCTGGCCAAGGGGTACGGCTACGCCGGCAACGACATGCTGTACGCGGCGGCATCGAGCTTCTGGCACCAGGGGGCGAGCTGCATCTACCTGTTCAACTACGACTGCCATCGGCTGCCAGGAGGCAACGAGTCGTACACGCCCGACGAGGTCCAGCTCCTGCGCGAGATACACGACCCGCGTCTGATCGCCCGCAAGAACAAGCGCTACACGGTGAGCGTGGACATGCGGCTCAAGACCCCGGAGCAGGGCGGCGAGCTGCTGCTTCCCTGCGAGCTGGATGACGCAGGGCAGAGCCGGTCGTTCACCCTGCACGTCGGCGACGACGTGGCGTCGGCCCGGCGCGAGCAGGCGCTGGCCGACACGTGGCTGCGGGTCACCTGCGCGGGGAGCGTCCCGGACGGCGTGGCCTCGGTGTCGTTGAACGGCCAGGTTCTCGACGGAGGCCATCGCCTGGAGCTGCCGTCCACCACGACCCTGACCTGGCGCGACATTCCGGTCGTGCAGGGAGAGAACCGGATCGAGGTGGCGCTCGACCGGCTGGAGGGTCAGGACTGCCTGCGCATCGAGGGGATCGAGCTGGTGATCGCTTACATCTGAGGGCGATCAACGCGGACCGTGCCGCCGGCGTCGACGGTCAGCGCGGGAACCGACGCAGCGTGGCCGGAGTTGGGCCCGTACATGACCGCGCGCTGCTCCGGCGTCATCCCCTCGACGATCGCGGGGTCCCAGTAGGACTCGGGCTCGGCCAGCGACGGGTCCGGCCAGTTGCGGATCGCGCACCGGGACGCGTACTTGAACAGGACCGAACGCCGCTCGCCGCTGCCCCGCCACGGCAGCGTGCCGTGCGTCAGCGCGCCGTCCATGAAGAACAGCACGTCGCCGGCACGCATCGCCGGCTGCAGGACGGTGCCTCGGTGGTCGTCGGCAGTGCGTACGCCGGCCGGCTTCGGATAGCGGGACTTGTGGCTGCCCGGCACGCAGGCGAAGCCGCCGTCGCCGGCGGCCACGTCGCGGAGCTGCCACTGGACCGTTACCCCCGCGCAGTAGCTCGTCCCGTTCCGGCCGTGGTAGCCGACCGACAGCCGAAACGGTTCGCCCGCGCCGTGCAGGGTGAACCCCTCGGTGCCCTTCATCCCCGCGATCAGGAGCGGCCCGTGGTCGAGCCGGAACCCCGGACGGCACATCGCGTTCAGACGCATCACCACCGCCGGGTGGGCCAGCATGCTGCGGAACGGATCGCAGTGCGGGGGCGCGAGCCGCAGGAGTCCGTGCATGGTTGGCCGGCCGGTGCCGCGCAGGCTGCGCGAGTCCCCGGCAAGCCGGTTGTCAGCCCCGAGTTGGATGCTGCCGGCGTGGTGGTCGATCGCGGCGTTGGCCGCATCGATCTCGGATCGATCGAGCACGCCCGGCACGACCAGGTAGCCCGACAGGTCCCAGAAGTAGCGTTCCTGGTCGGTCACGCCGTCCCGCCTTGCGGCGCCCGGCCGGCCGAATCCACGCCCGGCCCGTACAGCACGGCGCGCTGCTCGGGTGTCAGCTCCCGGGTCCAGTCGCCCCAGCACTCCTCCGGCAGGAAGACGCGGCCGCGGCGCCTGACCACCGCGCGGGCAGTGTAGTTGTACAGCACGACGCGGCGATCACCCGATCCGCTCCCGGGCCGCGTGCCGTGCGCAATGCTCTCGGAGAACAAAAGGAGATCCCCGGCCCGCGTCGGCAGCTCCCGGACCACATCCATGACGCCGCCGCGATCGCCGCCCGCCCGCACGTCCGCGGGCGTCGGCTCGGCGCTCTTGTGGCTGCCCGGCACCACGCACAGGCCCCCCTCGCCGGCCAACTGCCACGCCGCGCTCACGGCGCTTGCGAAGATGCGGCCGTTCTGCTGGTGGTACCACTCGGAAGGCGAGAACGGCTCCCCGCCTCCCTGCAGCTCCGCATCGGTGCGATCGTCGCCGGTGAGCAGCCGCGGGCCGTGGTCCAGCCGGAACCGCGTGCCGCACAGCTCGTTCAGCCGCGCGACCACGGCCGGATGGACCAGCAGGCGGCGAAACGGCTCCCGGTGGGGCTCGGGCCAGCCGAGCATGCCCGCGGCCGCCGCCGGCGTCCCGGCGACCGCGTCGATGGCTCGATTGCAGGCATCGACCTCCGCGGCGCGGAGCGCACCGGGGACCACCACGTAGCCCTGCAGGTCGAAGCCGTACCGCTCCTGGTCCGTCAGGTGAAACAGGCCGCCGGCAATGCGATCGGCCGCGTCAATAGACGATCTCGCCACGGAGCGCCGGCTCCAGCAACGGCAGCAGCTTGTAGCCCTCGATCAGCTCGGCGCCTCCCGCATCGCTCCAGCGCTTGACCCAGTCGTCCCAGCTTGCGTCGACGTCAAGCTCACCTACCAGCACCTTGGCGTAGTACTCCTGCACCATGGTGTCGATCCCCGGTCCGCGCCGCCAGAACTGACTCATCGAGGCGCCGACCCGGCTTTTGATCTCCGCGAATTCCGCGTCGTTGAACAGGTCGTAGCGCACCGGAATCTGCCGCGCCGGTGCATCCGGCCCGAAGGTGTAGTTCGCATGGAACTCGGCGATCAGAGGCGGCGTGGTGTACTTGAGGTCCTCGACCCGCATGGCCTTCGGCGCCGCCGGCTCGAATTTGCCGACCTTGGGATAGCCGTCCGGCACGTTCTCGAAGTCGCGCAGCAGGATGCGGGACTCGCCGGGCTCTCCTTCCCAATCGAAGTGCACTCCCGCCAGCCCGAAGTTGGACTCGACCCACGTATCCGGATTGAAGCCCATGTAGTCGATGATCTGCAGGATGCGCACCAGTTTGGCGTCGCTCACCTGCCGACCGGCCATGGCCACGTTGTCGGGTGAGCCGGGAATCGGGTTCTCGGTCTTGAAGCCACGCTCTCCGGCCGGACCGACGATGGACGGGAACATGAGCGCCTCGGCTCCCTCTTCGACCACCAGCGTGTTCGGAGGCCGCGCGGCCGCCCAGCCCTGATCGATGTAGCCCATGTTGGTGCCGGTAGCGGCGACTATCCCGGCCTCGACCTTTTCGAACAGCTTGGTGCGATTGATGGTGGCGAACTCATTGTCGATCAGCCCCATGTCGTACCAACTCGCCTGCAGCCGCAGCCAGTTTCTGAAGTTCTCGGAGATCTCACCCGAAGTGAGCTGGCCGTTCTCCACGACCGGGCCCCAGATCCACCCGTAGACCCCCTCGAAGCCGAGGTTGGCCCAGTAGAATTCCTGGGAGCTGCCGAACGGGATGGTATCGTTCTTGCCGTTGCCGTCCGGATCACCGTCGCGATAGGCGACCAGCAGCCGCTCAAGGTCCTCGATCGTCTGATCGACCGGGTAGAAGAAAATCTTGCCGGTCTGGCTCAAGGAGATCTTGGTCTCTTCGTAGTCAGGAAACTCGATGCCGACGTTACGCGCCCAGTCGACCCGCGTGGTCACCCCGTAGGGCGGAATGTCCTTCCCCGGTGTGATCCTCGTGATGTTGAGGTACTCGTCATCGTTTTCGAGGTTGGTGTACATGATCTGCCAGACGTGCGGATACCGCTCATCCAGCAAGTCGGTGTAGAAGGGCATGTGCTCGGCGATCATCGCCTTGGGAAGGCCGCGGATCAGGCCGTTCTCGTACATGTCGACCGGGCTCACCCGATCGCTGCCCCAGTAGCCGAAGTCGGGCCAGTCGCCGGCGGCGATCATCACCTGCATCTTCTCGTTGTCGTAGGCGCTGACGCCGGTGGGGATAATGTCGACGTTGAACTTCTCCTCGAGTTGCTCCATGAACCAGGTCGTATCCTCTTCCGACCTGATGCGCATGAGCCACTCGATCTCCATGAACTCGTCGTCGGCGGCTCCCGATGCCTCGTCCTGCCCAGCCGCGAAGGCGCCGAGCGCCATGGGCAGCATGATCAGGGTAGCGAGTAGCTTCTTCATCCGTTCCTCCTCGATGGTATGGCGGGTAGTGACGCTGCGATCGTCGCACGGAGGCGTAGCGCCTCACAACGCGCGCGCTATCCCTTCAGCGAGCCCGCGAAAACGCCCTTGATGAAGTGCCGCTGCAGGAAGGGGTACACCAGCACGATCGGACCGATGGTCAGCACCGTGATGGCGGCGCGGACGCTCTGCGACGGCAGCGTCGCCTCCCGCGCGGTCTGGAACTGCCGCACCGCCTCGTCGATGAAGAACAGGTCCTGGATCATCCGCCGCACCAGGAGCTGCAGCACGATCTTCGATTCGTCGCGCGTGTAGATCATCGCCTGGAACCACTCGTTCCAGTGCAGCACCGCCAGCCACAGGGCGATCGTGGCGAGCAGCGGCTTGGCCAGGGGCATGATGATCCTGACGAGCACCTGAAAATAGTTGGCGCCGTCCATGAACGCCGACTCCTCGTAGGCGTCGTCGATGGTCATCAGGAAGTTGCGGGCGATGATGATGTAGAAGCCGACCGCCAGGCGGGGCAGGATCAACGCCCAGCGCGTATTGAACAGTCCCAGATTCCTTACCAGCAGAAACTCCGGAACGATGCCGCCAGAGAAGAACATGGTGATCAGGATGTAGATGGTGACGAGGCTGCGGCCGGGCAGGTTCTTCTTGGACAGCGGATAGGCGGCCAGCAGCGTGAAGACCAGGCCCAGGGACGTGCCGGCGACGGTGCGGAACATGGAGTTGCCGTAGGCGCGCACGACGTTGCCGTACTTGGACAGGGCGAACTCGTACGAGTGCAGGCTCCAGCCGCTGTTCCAGAGCCGCAGGCCGAGGCTGGAGGCGTTCTCGGCGTCGGCCAGGGAGAGCAGCAGCACGTACCAGTAGGGATACAGGATGGTGACGCTGAAGGCGGCCAGGATCAGGTAGTTGCAGGCGTCGAAGATCACGTCGCCGGCGCTCTTGCGGCGCAGGGAGCGCGGCGGCCGCCGGCGCGTCACGGCCGGATCGCCCGCCGGAGCGATGCCGCCGGACCCCAGGGCCTCACCAGATCGCATAGTCGCTGTAGCGGCGGATGATCAGATTGACGCCGACGATCAGCACCACGCCGACGCCGTTCTTGAACAGGCCGATCGCCGTGGCGAAGTCGAACCGCAGGTCGACCAGGCCCACCCGATAGACGTAGGTGTCGATGATGTCCGCCACCTCGTATACGCCCGGGTTGTACAGGTTGAACACCTGATCGAAACCGGCGTCCAGGATCGATCCCAGGCGCAGGATGAACATGATCGTGACCACGGCGAGGATCGAAGGCAAGGTGATGTGCACGGCCCGCTGCAGCCGGTTCGCGCCGTCGATCAGCGCCGATTCGTGCAGCTCGGGATTGATCGCCGAGATCGCGGCCAGATAGATGATCGTGCCCCAGCCGATCTCCTTCCAGATGTCGGTGGCAACCAGCAGCGGGCGGAAGAAACGGGCGGTGCCGAACAGATTGGGTGCCTCCTGTCCGAACAGTCCGTAGGCCGCCGCGACCACGCCGCGCTGAGGGGAGAGGATCTCGAACAGGATGCCGGCCAGGATTACCCACGACATGAAGTGCGGGAGATAGGAGACCGACTGCACCACCCGCTTGTACGGCTGCGATCCCACCTCGTTGATCAGCAGCGCCAGCACGATCGGCGCCGGGAACCCGCACAGAATGCGCAGGCCGCTGATGATCACCGTGTTGCGCAGGATGCGGCCGAACAGCGGCGACTCGAAGGCCAGCCGGAAGTGCTCGAAGTCGTTCCACGGGCTGCCCCACGCGCCCTTGATGACCTTGTAGTCCTTGAAGGCGATCAGGACTCCGTAGATCGGCAGGTAGTTGAAGATGAACAGCGCGGCGACCGGAAACAGCAAGAACAGGTAGAGCAGGCGCATACGCTTGGCGCGGCGCCAGCGCTCGTTGGCCAGAAGCGGCTGCAGGCCGGCGTCGGTGCCGACGCCGCTCATGCTCCCTTGGGCTCCAGCCGTAAAAGAGGCCGCCCGAAGCTCACCGGCATCGCGCCGACGCGATGCGACCGGGTTCCGGGACGCATGTAGTGCATGGCGAATGCGCGCCGCTGCCGGTCCGTACGGTTGGGGGGCGTGTAGTGGAAGGTCTGGCAGTGATGGAACATCACGCCGCCCGCCGGCAGCTCCACGACCACGGCACCGGAAGTATCGACCATGCCGCCGGCGTCCAGCAGCGTGCCCGCCCGCGGATGCTCGACCGCCTCCCGGTGCGATCCGGGCAGCACGTGCATGGCACCGTTGGCTGCATCGACGTCGTCCAGGGTGAGCCAGCAGCTCACCAGGTCGGCCGGCTCGCAGTGCCAGTAGCCGTTGTCCTGATGCCAGTGAATCGGGCCACCCGTGTGGGCCGGCTTGAAGAGCGCCTGATCGTGAAAGAGCTGGATGGTCGGGCCGATCAGATCCTGAACGATGTCCAGGATGGCGTCGTGATAGAGCAGGCTGCGAAACGGCAGGCTGCGCTCGCACATCTGCATGATCTGCAGCATCTCATCGTCGTCGTCCGGCTCGACCAGGTCGCGGTAACGGTCCGTCGCGCGCGCCTCCGCGAAGACGCGGTCGTACTCGTCCCGCAGGCTGCCGATCAGCTCGTCGTCGAGCAACGCCCCGATCCGCAGGAAACCCTGAGTCGCGACGTGTTCGAGTTGTTCTTCGGTCAGCATGCCGCCCGGCATCGTTCAGAACGGAGGGTCCCAGATCGAGGACAGGCTCAGGACGAACCCCGGTAGTACAGGGTCGCCGGCAATCGTCGCCGGCTGGTCGTGCTGCTCAACGACGCCGTCGCGGTGATAGACCGTGACCCGCATATGAGCCGGATCGATCAGCCAGCCGAGCCGAGTGCCGTGCGCGCGGTACTCCTCCATCTTGCGTTCGATCGCGACGAGGGAGTCGGAAGGAGAGCAGAGCTCGATGACGAAGTCCGGGCAGAGCGGCAGGAATCTCTGCTTCTCGCCGGATGAGAGCCGGGCGAGGCGGTCGCGTCTCACCCAGGAAACGTCCGGAGACCGTACCGCTCCGTCGGGAAGTTCAAAGCCTACCGCAGAGTCGAAAGCGACGCCTGAGCCCTCCTCATCCGCCCAGCGAATCACCTCCGCCACGAGTCGCGCGTTGCGTGCACTGGTCTCCCCACCGGTCGGTGCCATGACCGCGATGTCCCCCTCAGCCGTTCGCTCGATTCGCAGGTCCGGGTTTTGTTGGCAGAACGCGAAGAACCGCTCGCCCGTCAGGTCGATCGCCGGCAGCATGCGCACGAGCAGTGCCTGCTCGGCCTGCGCCGACTGAGCGTCAACCACCGACATGGCGCCATGATATGCGCGCCAGCGGATTTCGCCAACGCCGCTCCGTCAATCGAATCGGGCAGTCTCATGATGATGAGACACTCAGGTCGAGCGGTCCGGCACTGACGACGTTCGGCGGTCATGCTGCAGACGACGCGTGCGGATCCGGGATCAGGCGAGAAGTAGACATCAGAAATCCGCGTTTGGACAACTCTTGTTGCAGCCGGCCGCTCGCGGCGAGCTGCTCGATGCGCGCCCGCTGGTCCCGGCGGGCGCGCCGGTCCACGGCGTACGGGTCGCACAGGTCGTGGAGTCTCTGCCGCAGGCGGTCCAGTGCAGCCCCGGCAGCGCCACCGGCGCCGGCAAGGTCGTTCATCTCACCCGGATCCTCGGCGAGATTGAAGAGCAGCGGCTGGCATCCCAGGGTGTCGATGAGCTTCCAGTCTCCCTGCCGTACCGCGAAAGAGGCGGCGCGGGGAAACATATGGCATTCCGCGATCGCGTGGTCCGGCCGGTCGGCGCCGTCGCCGCGGCCGCCCGCCAGGGCGAGCAACGATGCGCCGCGCGCGAAGCCGGGCGGCCGCAGGCCCACCGCGCTGCCGATCGTCGGGTACAGGTCCAGCAGCGATACGGGCTGCCGGCAGACGCGGCCGGCAGCCACGCCCGGTCCCCGGATCAGCAAGGGCACCCGCAGGCTGTCCTCGTACATCGAGATCTTCCCCCACGCCCCGTGCGCGCGGGCCTGCTCGCCGTGGTCCGAGGTGTAGATGATCAGCGTATCGCCGGCCAATCCGTTGGCGTGCACGGCATCGAGCACGCGGCCCACGTGGCGGTCCATCTCCTCGATCTCCGCGTGGTAGGCGCAGTGCGCCTGCGCGATCCGGTCCGGCCCGCCGGCGTAGCCGGCCGTCCACAGGCTGCGCACCCGTTCGGCTTCGGGCAGGTCCTCGAGGGGCTGCAGGTACTTGGGCGCCAGCGGCGTGACTCGGTCCCGGTGGTGCCGGTAGCGCTCGGGGTCGGGACGCCACGGCGGATGTGGCTTGTAGTAGTGCACGGCCAGCACCCATGGGCGATCCGTGGGGCGGCCGGACTCCAGGAACCGCACCGCTTCCTGCGTGATCCGTTCCTCGGTGCCGTGCGGCTCGCCGGACGCGCCGGCCGGCGCCACCTGCCAGAACTGCTCCACCGAGCCGGGACGGGTCACCGGCGGGCTGTCGCGAAACAGGCCGGTCACGTCCCAGTTCCTCCTGATCTTGACCGTCATCGGCCGCTCGACGCGGGCGGTGCCGCGTTCGGTGAAGTCCAGCTTGCCGGTCACGGCATGCAGCACGCCGTGCTCCCGCAGGTAGGTGCCCCAGTCCGGCCGGCCGCCGTCGTACGGGGTCGCGTTGTCCCAGCAGCCGATCTCGTGCGCGTACCGGCCCGCGAACCAGCTCGCCCGCGACGGAGCGCAGATCGGGTACGTGCACCAACAGGCGTCGAACCGGGTCCCCTCCGCGGCCAGCCGGTCCAGGTTGGGAGTCCGGGTTCGGCCTCCGTAGCAGCCGGTGAACTCGGCGTTATGCTGGTCGGAGACGATGCAGACGACGTTCATGGGATCGCCAGCGCGATCCGCCGTCGCATGGGATTCGGAATCCGGCCGAGCTCCTTGGCGGCGCTCCCCTTAATCCGGACCGGGTACGTCACGTCTGACGTCATCCCAGTCCAATACCGGATCAGTCGGATCCCGCAACCGTTCCAGGGCTATGGTGAGATCGTCGAAGTCCTCCAGATATCGTTCTATCGCCTGCCGGACGAGATCGGCGCGGCTTCGGTTGAGCTCCTTGGAGGCAGCATCCAGGGCTCCCACGAGGGCATCCGGCAATCTTGCGGTAATCTGGCTCACGGCTGTTTCCCTCCATAGTTCATCTCCGAAGTCACTCGATGTCAAGGGAAGTCGACGACTTCAAGAAGGCATATCCGATGCAGCTCCGCCCGGTCGGCTATACTTCGCCGGTGATGAGCACGTCCGGAATCGAGCGCCTGAATGCCCTGCCGCAGCGTCCCTATCTCCCCGGTCCGTCGCCTCTGCAGCGGATGGAACGGCTCTCGGAGCTGCTCGGCGGACCGGACCTGCTGATCAAGCGCGACGACACCCTGCCGCTGGCGCTGGGCGGCAACAAGGTGCGCAAGCTGACGTACGTGGTGGCGGACGCCCTGGACCAGGGCGCCGACACGCTGATCACCACCGGCTCCATCCAGTCCAACCACTGCCTGCTGACGCTGGCCGCCGCCAACCGCGAAGGCCTCGCCTGCCGCTTGGTGCTGGAGGAGCGGGTCCCGGGCACCTACAACCCGGAGGCGAGTGGCAACAACTTCCTGTACCGGCTGCTGGGAGCCGAGCGCATCGATGTCGTCGAACGCGGCGGTTCGGCGGACGGCATGCGGCGCGCGGAAGCCGCTGCCCGCGCGGAGGGCCGCACGCCCTACCTGATACCGGGCGGCGCCTCCAATCCGCTGGGGAGTTGCGGCTACGCGTCGTGCGCCGTGGAGCTGCTGGCCCAGCTCGAGGAGATGGGCCTGACCGCGAACCGGATCGTCTGCGCCTCCGGCAGCGGCGGCACCCATGCCGGCCTGGTGGCCGGACTGATCGCCGCCGGCTCCGACGTCGAGGTCACCGGCATCAACGTGAGCCGGCAACGGGCCGAGCAGGAGCCCCACGTCGCGGCGCTCACCGAGGCGATCCTGGCCTTTCTGGGGGTCGACGCCGCGGCCGCGGCGGGTCGCGTGACCTGCAGGGACGAGTGGCTCGGCCCCGGCTACTCCCTGCCCTCCGCGGACATGCTGGAGGCGGTCACCACCGTTGCCCGGACGCAAGGCATCGTCCTGGACCCGGTGTACACGGGCAAGGCGATGGCCGGCCTGATCGGCATGATCCGCGGCGGGGAGCTGCAGGCCGGTCAGACCGTGGTGTTCCTGCACACCGGCGGCACCTCCGCCCTGTTCGCCAATCGAGGCATGTTCACTTCGGCCCTCGCCGACGCCGGTCATGACAGCCGCCGGGGCCAACTGGCAACGGCCGGCAGCCCGTAACAGGCAGCGAGCCCTGACCAACTGGACCATCCACCTGGGTCCGCGCGCCACGCGTGCGGACCGTAGCGCCGCGGAGCTGATCGACGCGGCGCTCGCCGCCGCGGGAGCGGCCGGCCGCGTGGCCGTCGGAGGCCGGCCCACGGGAGACGTGATCATCGCCGGCACCGCGGCCAGCAATCCGTGGATCGCCGATCTGGCGCGGAGCGGCGCCGTCGATACGTCTCCGGTGCGGCCGTCCACCCCCGCGGAGGGGTTCCACCTGCGCCTTTTGGCGGAAGGCGGCAGGCGGCTGCTGGCCGTGGCGGGCACCGGAGCGTTGGGCGTGCTCTACGGCGCCGACGAGCTGGCCGCCCGCATCGCCGAGGCCGGCACGTCCGACCTTGCCGCCCTGGAGCGGCTGGATGAGCGCGACGGCCCGCACTTCGCCCTGCGCGCGTTCAAGATGGTGCCGCCGCTCCGCGACGACTACGTCGCCTCGCGACGTCTGAATGCCGTCTACCTGCCGACCTGGATGCCGCTGGGCACCGACTTCGCCGGCATCCACGCCGGCCTGCAGGTGATGGCAGAGCTTGCCGGCGTCACACCGGACGACTGGCCGGAGCTGCAATGGTGGGAGCAGCGCAGCTACCGCGGCCGATTCCCGCACCTGCAGCAGCCACAGGCCGAGATCGAACGTCAGGTGGACGCGTATCGAAGCCGCCTGGCCGAGCTACGCGAGCTGGGAGTACGGGTGTTTCTCAGCCGCTACGAATGGGGCTTCCCGATCCTGACGCTGGCACGCGCGTACTTCGCCGACGAGGTGGTGACCAGCGGGATCGACGCCACCAAGGAGATCTCGCTCTGTCTGTCCTCCGAGCGGATGCGCCAGATCGTGCGCCTGACCTACGCGCGCACCTTCGAGCTGTTCCCCGAGCTTTCGGGGGTCGTCGTGTACACCTCCGCGGAGGGCGGCTTCGGATCGCCCTGCCCGTGCGAGCGATGCACGGCCGCCCTGCAGCGCTACGAAGCGGAACTGCCGCCCGGTTTCCGCATCGGCGGCCCACGGTCCGAGCGCGGCAGCTCCGCCGTGAGGTTCTTTCACACCTGGGCGTTCGATCTGGTCTACGACGCGGTAAAGGCGGTGCGGCCGGACGCCGAGGTGGTGCGCAACGTCTGGGACTTCCAGCCGGTAAAGTCGCCGCTGGCAACCGAGTACGTCGATCGCCAGACCGCTCCGGACGTGATCTTCATGCCCTATACCGTGTCGACCGACACCAACCTGCGCGAGGACCCCAACCCACAGATCACCCTCTGGACCGGCCGCGGGCGGCGGGTCGTGCCCAAGATGTGCCAGCTTGTGGAGATGCATCCGCGTTCCGGTTGCTTTCCCAACGACATGGTGGATCGCGTGCGCCGCTTCTACCGCGACTGGGGGCGGGCGGGCGTGCACGGCGTCGTGCTGCACGGCGGGTGGTTGCCGGGCGAGCGGTTCGGCGACTACGCCGCCCTGGAGGACAACATCGGCTTTGGGATCAATCTCGACCTCCATTGGAAACTGCTCTGGAATCCGTTCCGGGACGACGTGGACCTCCTCAAGGAGCGCTGGTTGGCACGGACCTACGGCGCCGGAGCACGGGACGTGGTCGGCCGCTGCCTGCACCGGGCCGGGCGTATCTACCGGCTTGGCCCGGCGGTTGGCGTTGCCGGCGATCCCACCTATCGGGACTACCAGGGATACGCGGCCAAGGCGGACGGAGTGGCCGGCGACGCCGGGTTCCTGTACCCGTTCGGCTTCGACATGCTGCTCCTGAACGACAAGCTCACCCACAAGTTCCTGGCCAACCCCGCGTTCATGCACCGCGAGTTCGTCTACAACTACCAGGAGTATCCGCGGTTTCAGCGCGACCTCGCCGACGCGCGGGCGTGGCTCAACCGCAACGTCGCCGAGCTGGAGGACCTCCTGCGCGCCCGCGATGAGGAAATCGACCGCGAACGGGTGCGCGCGCTGTCCGCGTGGTTTCGGGTCGAGTGCCGCTTTCTTGAAGGACTCGATCTGCTCTACCAGGGAGAGGAGCTCTATCTGATCCGCGGCGCGTGGCAGGAAGCGGCGGATGCCTACGGGCAAGCGCACTCGGTGCTGCGCGAGACGCTCGTCGACTGGGGCCGGATCGCCATCGAGCAGGCGGTGTGGCCGTTCTCGGTCGGCGGCCACTTCTACCCCTATCGTGGCGCCCCCCTCGATGCGGACGGAGCGTGGCTGGAAGGCGACGTCTTCGGCGTGTTCCTGCGCTGGCTCGCCGCCCGCAGCGCCGATCCGCGCGGACCTGACCTGATCGGTACCTACGAGTCGAGCCCGCGCCACTTCCTGGCCGGCCTGAGCCGCTTTCGCTGGCCGATGGAGTGACTCCTTACCGGTCCCGGCCGACGAGCACCGTTCGCGCTTGTCGGCCACGCGCATGGGAGATAGGGTAAACACTCGTCCGAGCCTGGAGGTAATTGCATGCGCATCCGCTCCTTCCCGTACGTCGCGGCGGTCGTACTGACCGCCCTCGCCCTCCCCACCTTGGCGCTGGCCAACCCCTCGGCGGAGACGCCGCAGACGGCGACCGCCGGCACTCTAGCCGCGAACAGTTGGGAGACCGACACCAGTCCGGTCACGCTCTCGGTGTACGTCGATTCGCCGACGCAATTGCGCCTGACCACCTTCTGGGGCATCGACCCCGTCAGCGTCCGATGGAAAGAGGACACCGGCATCGACCTGGAATGGGTCATCGCCCCGGACGACTCGCAGGCCAAGCTCAACGTCCTGCTCGCATCCGGTGACCTTCCCGATCTCATCCACCTCAGCCAGGAGCTGCCGCAGATCCGCCTGCTCGCCGACAACGGGCTGGTCTGGAACGTCAGAGAACTTTCGGAGAGCCACGCTCCCGGCGTCTGGGACTACCTCTGGAACCGCAACAAGCACATCATCGTGCACTTTCGCACCCTGTTCGACTCGATGGACATCTTCATGGTGCCGTTCCAGCACCTGCCGCAGGACTACGTCGACAGCCCATATGCGATCCGCGCGTATCAGGGGACCACCGCCCAGGACGTGATTCTCGACAACGCCGGCAACCCCAAGGTGGCGAGCACGGCCGATTACGTCGACCTGCTCCGCACGGTCAAGGCGGCGCATCCGGAGCTCATCCCGGTGCAGTCCATGCGCAATGCCAGCCCGAGCCGCGACGGCGATCCACAGCTCGTGCAGGCCGCCCTGTCCATCGCCGGACTGAGCCAGCGCTACTTCGACATCGACGGCACCTGGGTCAAGTACTGGGAGCATCCGAACTTCGTCGCGCTCCTCAGATTCGCCAATACGCTCTATACGGAGCGACTGCTCGACCCGACGGAGTTCACCGACTCCAAGAGCGCCCTGAAGGCCAAGGGCTTCACGGGACAGGTGTTCTCCGAGCTCTCGCAGGACGCCGACAACATGCCGCGCTGGACCACCAAGATGCAGGAGGTCCACCCGGACCGGAGCTACGTCATGCTGCCGCACTTCACGGTCGACCCGGCCACGATGCGCTACACGACCGACGCGCTGGGCGGAGGGACCGGCGGCAGTGGCATGATGGTGTCCACGTCGTCGAAACATCCCGACCGGGCGATCCGCTTCATCGACTACCTGTATCAGGACGACATACAGCGGATGATCGCCTTCGGCATCGAGGGCCACGGGCACACGATCGAGGACGGCATCCCCCGTTATACGCAGCCGGCGCAGGAATCGATCGACGCCGCTACCAACGCCCCGGACTTCGGCATCTTCGCGTACAACATCTGGCGGGATGCGTACTGGAGCGGCGTGCGCACGTTCACCAACGCATCTCCGGATCTGCGGGCCATCCTGGCGATGACGAACGCTACCTACGACGACCTCTCGTTCTACCGCGGAGCGGAGAACTTCCCGTCCAACTCCGAGGAGGTGAAGGCATTCTCGGTGATCAAGGACTTCTACGCGACGGAGATCATGGAGGTGATCACCGGACCGCCTGATCAAGTCGAGCCCCGCTACGCTTCGATGATCGAATCGATGCACGACCTCGGGCTCGGCGTGCTGAATGCCTACTGGACCGAGCTGTTCTCCGGCAAGCTGGCGGTGCAGGAGCAGTACAGCGCGGACTTCTGAGGAGTTGCGGGAGTCATCCATATCAACGGATAGCCGGGGCAGCGGCCGGTGAGCGCGCCCGCGTACCGGCCGCTGTCCGGCACAAGCCTTCCCGCGACCGGCTGGGCGGCGCTGCGCGAGCGGCTGGCACGGGAGCGCAGCCTGCACCTGATGGTGCTGCCGTCGATCGCGGTCGCCGTCGTCATCCACTACTTGGCGATGTACGGGCTGATCATCGCCTTCAAGCGCTACGACATCTTTCAGGGCATCCTGGCCAGTCCCTGGGCATCACACGGCGGGTTCGAGCACTTCATCGACTTCTTCCGCGCCCCCAACGCGTTCCGCGTGCTGCGCAACACGGTGGTGATCGCGCTGCTCAAGCTGGCGTTCCTGTCGCTGCCGCCGATGATCCTGGCCATCCTGCTGAACGAGATCCGGGTCATGGCGTTCAAGCGCATCAGCCAGACCATCTCCTACCTCCCCCACTTCATCTCCTGGATCGTGATCGGCGGGATCATCTACGACCTGCTGAACCCGTCACGAGGGCTGCTCAACCGGCTCCTCCTGGGCGCCGGCATCATCGAAGCGCCGATCGACTTCATTTCCACCGATCTGTACTTCTGGCCCCTGATCGTCCTGTCGCATCTGTGGAAGGAGGTCGGCTGGGCGTCGATCCTCTACCTGGCGGTCATCGCCACCATCGACCCCAATCTGTTCGAGGCCGCCGAGATCGACGGAGCCGGGCGCAGGGCGAAGATCAGGTGGATCACCTGGCCGCACCTGACGGGCATCTTCATGATCCTGTTCATCCTGCAGAGCGGCAAGATCATGTCCGGGTACGGCGACACATTCGACCAGGTGTACGTGCTCGGCAACGTGAGCAACCGTGGCGTCTCCGATATTCTGGACACCTACGTGCTCCGCATCGGCCTTGAGAACCTGCGCTTTTCGTTCGCGACCGCCGTGAACCTGTTCAAGTCCGTGCTCAACCTGGGACTGCTGTTGGCCGCCAACTACCTCAGCAAGCGGCTGACCGAGAAGTCGCTGTTCTGATGGCCGGCCCCTCGGCCGGCGTTCGGCCCGCCCGCAGCGAGCGCGCCGGCGATGCGCTGATCTACGCAACGATCACCGCGTTCTGCATCGCCGTCCTCTATCCGTTCTTCTATACCGTGATCAACTCACTGAATGCGAATCTGCCGTTCGGTCCGGCGTTTCTCTGGCCGACACGCTGGACGCTGACCAACTACCGCGTCGTATTCCGCGACCCCAACCTGGCCGGCGCCTTCTCCGTGACCGTCGCACGCACGCTGGTAGGGGTCGTGCTGGTCACCTGCAACTGCGCCATGGCCGGCTTCGCCCTGCGCAAGAAGCGGCTGTCGTTCCGGAAGCTCTACCTGGCGATCCTGCTGATTCCCATATTCTTCCAGGGCGGACTGATCCCCACCTATCTCAACTACCGGCGCTTGGGGCTGCTCGACAGCTTCCTGGTGTTCATCATCCCGCAGCTCTTCGCCTTCTTCTATCTGATCATCTTCATGTCCGGCTTCGACGACATTCCCGACTCGCTGGAGGAGTCGGCCAAGATGGACGGCGCCGGCTACTTCACGATCTTCGCCCGCATCTACCTTCCGCTGGCGTTGCCCATCCTGGCCACCATCTCCCTGTTCGAGGGGGTCGCCCAGTGGAACGCCTGGTTCGACTCCGTGTACTTCACCAACTCGCCGCGGTTGATGACGCTGCCCGCGCTGCTGGTCCGGGTGGTCAAAGGGGGAGAGGTCGAGGACTTCCTGCGCGACCCCGAGGCGTACCAGATGCAGAACCCCGACGGCATCAAGCTGGCGACGATGGTGGTGGCCGTGCTGCCGATCACCCTCGCCTATCCGTTCCTGCAGCGCTACTTCATCAAGGGGCTCACACTCGGCTCGCTGAAGGGATAGGCTTCCAAAGGAACCGCAACCATGCCCACGAACATCCTGCTGATCATGGCCGACCAGCTCCGCGCCGACGCGCTGGCCTGCAACGGCAACCCCGTGATCGACACGCCAAACCTGGACCGGCTGGCGCGGAGCGGCGTCAACTGCACCGCTTGCTACACGCCGGCGCCGATCTGCGTCCCGGCGCGGGCGGCGCTGGCCACCGGTTGCTACCCCCACCGCTGCACGGGCACCAAGAACAACGAGGGCGCCATCCTCCCCGGCCTGCCGTTGCTGCCGGCCGAGCTGGCCGCGGCCGGCTACCGCACCTACGCCGCCGGCAAGCTGCATTACCTGCCCTACCGGGCGCCAGGCGAGCCGCGCGTCACGCACGGCTTCCAGGTGTCCGAGGTGGCGGAATCGGGCCGGGTGCTGCGCAAGTGGGATCCCGAGGGACGGCTGCGCGGCCTGGAGGACTATCTCGACTACCTGCATGAGGTCGGCTGGGGCGGCTATTCACGCGCCAACGGCCTGGGCAACAACGATGTGTTCGCGTCGGCCAGCGCCATGCCGGCTGAGCACTACGTGGATGCCTGGGTGGCCACCCGGGCCATCCACTACCTGGACCGGCACCTGCACGATCATCGTGATCAGCCTTTCTTCCTGTTCGCCTCGTTTCCCAAGCCGCACACCGCCTTCGATCCGCCGCGGCCGTTCGACGCGCGTTACGACCCGCGGCAGATGCCCGATCCGGTCGGCAGCGTCGAACTGCTGGCCAAGCGCGGCCTGACGGCGTTCGCCAGCCGGCCGGCAGAGTACGAGTGGAACGAATTCTCACCGGAGGCGAAGCGCACGATCAAGGCGCACTACTACGGGCTGGTCACCTTCCAGGACCTGCAGGTCGGGCGGCTGCTGGACTTCCTGAAGGAACGCGGCCTGCGCGAGGACACGCTGGTGGTGTTCACCGCGGATCACGGCGAGATGCTGGGCGACTTCGGCCAGTACCTCAAGGAGAGCTTCTATGAGGGCTCGGCGCGGGTGCCGCTGATCGCCAGCCATCCGGGGACGCTGCCCGAGGGCCGCCGTGAGGAGGGGCCGGTGGGGCTGCACGACCTGATGCCGACCCTTCTGTCGGCGGCCGGGGCGCCAGTGCCGGCGGGGATCGACGGCCTCGACCTGTCGGCGATGCTGCGCGGCGCCGGTCCGGTGCGGGACGCGCTGGTGGCCCAATGCCACGACGCCCCCCGGCAGCAGTACATGGTGCGCGACCGGCGCTGGAAGTACCTCTACCATCAGGACGGTGCGGTCGAGGAGCTCTACGACCTGGACGCCGACCCGCACGAGTTGTGCGACCTGTCCGGATCGGCGTCCGAGCCGGCCGCTTCGACGCGCCGTTCGATGCGCGCCTTTCTCATCGACTGGTGCCGGCGCCACGGAGACCATGGCATGCTTGAGGGCGACGACCTCGCCGCCGCGGATCCCCGGCCGTTCTTCCGCCGGCCGCCGGACGAGCGGCCGATCTTCGGCCGCAGGTTCTATTGAAGGAGCACTCCTTGGCACATCACTCCGTCGTCTATCACGACCCCACACGCTGGGCGGCGACGCCGGCCAACAACGGCGGCAACGGCCCCACGTGGCAGTGGGGAGACGAGCTCTTGATCGGCTTCACGCGCGGCACGTTCCTGCGGGCCGACAAAGGCCATCAGTGCACCTACGACCAGCCGTTCGAGTCGCACCTGGCGCGCAGCACCGACGGCGGTGCGTCGTGGACGACCTGGCAGCCGTCCGGCTACGCGGGAAACCTGAACCCGGCCGAAGCGCAGCCGCTCCGACGCGGGCTCGACTTCTCGGGCGCCGGGTTCGTGCTCCGCGCCGAAGGCGCCGGCTACCACGGCAACCGCGCGGCGCGGTGGTTCCACTCCGACGACCGGGGAGCCTCCTGGCACGGGCCGCACGCGTTCACGGGCCTGCTCGACCACCCCGAGCTCGCCGGCAAGGAGTTCACCGCCCGCACCTCCTACGTCGTCGACGGCCCGAACGAGCTGTCGCTGTTCCTGACGGTGCGGCGCCGCAAGGAGCCGCACGAGCTCGGCATCTCCCTCCAGGAGAAGACCTTCCTGGCGCGCACCGGCGACGGCGGCGTGAGCTTCCGGTTCGTCGCCTGGGCCGTGCCGTGGGACGATCCCTACCGGGCGGCGATGCCGGCGCCGGTGCGGCTGTCCGACAGCGACCTGATCACGGCGGTGCGCCGCAAGTCGGCGGAGCACAACTGGATCGATTGCTTCCGCTCCGACGACGACGGAGCCACCTGGTCGTTCCTTTCAGAGATCACCCGCACCGAGGTGGCCAACGAGTGGAACGGCAACCCGCCGTCCCTGGTCCGCATGAGCGACGGCAGGCTGTGCGCGGTCTACGGCAACCGCACGGACCGGCAGATGCATGCCCGCTACAGCGGCGACGGCGGAGCCACCTGGAGCGCTCCGCAGGTGCTGCGCGACGACTTCCGCTCGGCCAACGGCTTTCCCGACCTGGGCTACGCGAGGCTGTTCCAGCGCCCGGACGGCCGGCTGGTGACCACCTACTTCTGGTGCACGGCCGAGCGGCCACACACCCACATCGCCGCAACCATCTTCCGCGCTCCCGACGCGCAAGGACACAAGGAGTAGACCTATGATAGACGTCGCCGACCGCAAGCAGCTCTTCATCGACCATCGCTTCATCGACACGGCCGAGAACGTCGAGCTGACCGTCAACCCGCCGGTCAAGCTGCCCGGCCCGGTGCTGAGCTCCGAGCATCCGTGGGAGGCGTTCTCCATCGGCTGGAGCTGCGTGCTGGAGGACGACGGCCTGTTCAAGCTCTGGTACAGCGCGTGCGGCGCCGACCAGTGGACCGGCGGCCCGTGGTCCCTGTGCTACGCGACTTCCCGGGACGGGCTCACCTGGGAGAAGCCGGAGCTTGGTCTGGTCGAATACGACGGGTCGAAGCGCAACAACATCGTGCGCGCCGCGTGCAAGCTCGCCTACATCTTCATCGATCCCAACGGCGGAGAGGCGGACCGCTACAAGATGGTCGAGCAGGTGCTGGGCGAAGGCATCCGCGTCGGCACCTCCGCGGACGGGCTCACCTGGGACATGCCGGATCGGCTGGTGAGCACCCTGAAGCCCGACACGCCCAAGCAGGCGTACTGGGATGCGCGCATCGGCCGCTACGTGGCGTGGCTGAAGCTCGTGGTCGCCGACGACGGCACGCCGATGTTCCCCTTCGTGGAGCCTGTCGCCAGCGAGCCTCCGGTGATTGCGCCCACGGTCCTGCGCCGCGGCCGCTCGATCGGCCGCATAGAGGTGGACGACCTCACCGCGCCGTGGCCCGAAGAGAACATCCGCACCGTGCTGGCTGCCGACGAGCACGACCCGCCCGACTCCGACATCTACCACCCCGACGTGCTGCCCTACAGCGAGGCCGAAGACGCCTACTTCATGTTCCCGATGACCTACCAGCACTTCGGCGAGGGCGAGACCACCGTGCGCAACGACGGGCTCAACGACGCGCAGTTCGCCGCCAGCCGCGACAGCATCCATTGGATGCGCTACGACCGCCGACCCTACATCGGCCGCGGCATGCCCGGTACTTTCGACGGCGGCACCATCCACGCGTCGCCCGCGCACCTGCGCCGCGGCGACCGGTTCCTGCAGATGTACACCGGCAGCCCGTGGACGCACGGCGGCTTCCGCGCGCTCAGCGACGAAGAGCGGCGCGACCGCGGCTACGACAACGGCATCGGCTTGGTCGAGCAGCGCCTGGACGGCTTCGTGTCGGCTGACGCCGCCTACACCGGAGGCATGCTGACCACGCCGCCGATGCGCTTCTCAGGCGAACGGCTGGAGCTGAACATCGACGTGGCCGCCATGGGGCAGGCGCAGGTCGAGGTGCAGGACGAGGCCGGCCGGCCACTCCCCGGGTTCGAGCTGGACCGCTGCCGGCGCGTCATGGTGAACGACGTACGCCACGCCGTGAGCTGGGCCGGGTCCCCCTCGCTCGGCAGCCACGCCGGCCGGCCGATCCGCCTGCACTTCAGCATGCGCTCGGCCAAGCTCTACGCCTTCCAGTTCCGCTGACTACGTGCTACGTGTGGGCCAAAAATCGTAGTTCGACTCTGCGAGTCTGAACAGACTATGTAGTTCGGTATTCAAATCACCTTTGCGCTCGCCTGCAACCCATCCGACGACGTCGGGACGATCTCCCGAGTCCCACGGTCAGCTCCCACTCACCTCACAAGCGTCACACGAGAATATGGCGTATAGTAACTCCTATACGAGACTGAGATCACGATCCGGTACGCGATTACCCCAACCAACATGACCTTTACAACGACCTGCGGCCTCCGCTCAGCTGGATCGCACGGGAAGAGATCCACCCCGTTCGTATATTCCGATATGCCTACGTACATCGATCTAGCCTGAGTTGAGCACTTTTGGGGCCGGTGTAGCGAGATATGGCGCTTACTGGGGCGAATCGACGGATCTGACGGGGGGAGACAGTTGGGAGAGGGTGATGTGAGCGATGTAGTTATAAAACGCATGCATCATCATAGTTGTCGAACTATTGTCTTGACTCCCTTTGGCTCTGTCAGTACCTTTATGGCGCGTGTTCATCGGTCAGGTCAAAGTCTCGCGCAACGGGCGCTCCTACACCTATCATCGCCTTCTGGAGTCGGTTCGCACCGATAGCGGCCCCCGCCAGCGGCTCATCCTGAGCCTCGGCACCCTCGACCTGCCCAAATCTGAATGGCCGCGCTTGGCCGAACGCATCGAAGACCTGCTCAATCACCAGGAACTGATTCCGTTCGGCGCCGGTGATCTGGATGAACTGGCGGCTCCGTTCGCCGAACGGATCGGCCACAAACAACAGCGCCAACGAGCGCAGCACGGCGATCAGGGGCCGACCAAGCAGGTCTATCCCGAACGCAGTAGCAGTGAGCACCTTCGTGAACTGGGCCCGCAACACGTCGCCCACATGTTCTGGGAGCAACTGCACTGCGATCAGATCCTCAAGGGTCAGGGGTTCTCCGAACGCCAGTGCCGGCTGGCCGAGATCCAGGTGGTGGCCAGACTGGTAGCACCGAGCAGCGAACTGAGCACGGTCAGCTGGTTCGCCCGTAGCGCGCTCGATGAGCTGATGCCCGGCGCGGCGATGAGCCTCAACAAAGATCGGCTGTACCGGATCTCAGATCGGTTGTACGCGCACCGGGCGGCCATCGAGGGCGAGTTGGCAGCGCGTGAGCGGGAGCTGTTCGCGTTGGAGGAAACCATCATTCTCTACGATCTGACCTCCACCTACTTTGAGGGCGTAGCTGCGAACAACGAGAAAGCGGCGCACGGGTACTCGCGCGATCACCGCTCAGACCGCAAACAGGTGGTCGTCGGTCTGGTGCTTGATGGCGAGGGGTTTCCCAAAGCGCACGAGGTGTTCGCCGGCAACACGAAAGACCAGCACACGCTGGCGCAGATGCTCGACAGCCTCCAGCACCGGATGGGCGGCCTCGCAGAGGGCCGTGCGACGGTGGTCATGGACCGCGGGTTGGCCACCGATGAGAACGTGGCGCTCCTGCGCGAGCGCGGTCATCACTATATCGTGACCACCAAACAGAGTGAGCGCCAGGAGCTGTTTGGCGAGGTTGACAAGACCAGGTTCGAGCCGGTGAAAGTCGACGAGCAGGGCCAGACGACCGTCTCGGCGCAACTGCGGCGCCATGCGGGGGAGCTGTACGTGCTGTGCTACAGCGCGGCACGCGAGAGCAAGGATCGGGCGATCCGGGAGCGGTTCGCACGACGGTTCGAGGAGGATGCCGAGAAACTCAAGAAGCGGGTGGCAGCCGGCAGGTTGAAGAATCCCGAGAAGATCAACCAGGCGATTGGCCGCCTACGGGAGCGCTATCCGCGGGTGGGGCGCTATTACACGCTGCGGATGGACACCGACAAGGACGGACGAGCACACGTAGGGTGGGCCAGAGACGAGGCGGCGCAGGTGCTCGCCGAAGAGTTGGACGGCACCTATCTGCTGCGCACCGATCGCACTGAGTTGGCCCAGGCTGACGTCTGGATGTGGCGCGACAATCAAGATGAGAACGCAGCGACAATCAAGATGAGAATGCCGAGGAGGCTGGCTCTGCTCTGATGGAGGGGAAGTTGGCCGCCTCTGACGGAGGGAGGGCGTAGCCCGACCGGAGTCAGAGGCGGGCGGGCGGCCCGAGAGCTGCCCGCCCTGGTGATCGTGGCCGACCCGGCGTGGGTACGGTGCTCTGGAGTACCAAACGAAGGAGCGCCGGATGCCGGGCCGACACATAACCGATCGCCAAGCGAGGCACTACATGAACTTGCGCCGCACAGACAGCCCCTCGGTGGCCGCCGCCAAGGCGTCATTCAGCACCGCCACCGCCTACCGCATCGAGTCCGAGCCGCGACCACCGTCACAGAAACAGAGCGCACGCACGCGCCGACGGCCCGACCCGCTGGGCGGCATCTTCGCTGAGGAGGTCGTGCCGCTGCTCGTCGAATCCCCGCATCTGCGCGCGGTGACGATCTTCGAGGAGCTGTGCCGCCGTCATCCCGAGCTGCCTGCGGGTGTGCGGCGTACCCTGGAACGCCGCGTGCGCACATGGCGTGCCGTGCATGGCCCCGAGCAGGAGGTCATGTTCGCCCAGATCCATCCCCCCGGACGCATGGGCCTGTCGGACTTCACGCCTACGAAACACCTGGGCATCACCATCGCCGAGGAGGCGTTGTGGCACTTGCTGTACCATTTCCGACTGCCCTACTCGGGCTTCGAGTACGCCGAGGTGGTGCTCGGTGGCGAAAGCTACGTCGCCTTGAGCGGCGGCCTGCAGAGCTCGGTGTGGACGCTCGGCGGCTCGCCGCAGGAGCATCGCACCGACAGCCTGTCAGCGGCGTTCCGCAACCTCGACCGAGCCGCCCAGGACGATCTGACCAACCGCTACGAAGAGCTGTGCCGCCATTACGGTATGCGCCCGACGCGCAACAACCGCGGCGTGGCCCATGAGAACGGCAGCATCGAAAGCGCCCACGGCCACCTCAAGCGCGCCATCGAGCAAGCCCTGTTGCTGCGCGGCTGCACCGACTTCGATCGTCTTGAGGACTACCGCGCGTTCATCGCCGAGATCGTCAGCCGCCACAACGCGCGCAACCACCAGCGCATCGAGGCCGAGCGCGCCGTGCTGCAACCGCTGCCTGCGCACCGCGCGCAGGACTTCGAGATCGAGCGCGTGCGGGTCACCTCCCACTGCGGGTTCACCGTGCGCAAGGTGTTCTACTCGGTGCCCTCGCGCCTGATCGGCCACACCCTGCGCGTGCACCTCTACGATGATCGGCTGCAGGTGTTCCTCGGCGCCACGGCGCTGATGAGCCTGCCGCGCGGCAGGGCGCATGCGGACGGTCGGCGCGGCCACGTGGTCAACTACCATCACCTCATCCACGCGCTACGGCGCAAGCCGATGGCGTTGCGGCACTTGGTCTACCGCGATCAACTGTTGCCGCGTGCCGCCTACCGGCGCACTTTCGATGCGCTGCTGGAGCGGCTCGACGAGCGCGAGGCGTGTCGGCGGATGGTCGGGCTGCTGGCCTTGGCGCACGAGCGCGGCTGCGAAGCGCAACTGGCCGCGCGGCTGGAGGGCCTCCTGGACGCCGGCGAGTTGCCCGAGCTGGCCGATCTGCAGGAGCGCTTTGCGCCCGATCCGCTGTCGCTGCCACAGCTCACCGTTCGCCAGGCGTCGTTGGCCGACTACGACGAGTTGCTCGACCACCCCGCCGAGCTTGGCGATCCCCAGGCAGGTGCCGCATGAACAAGCCTGCCCACCTCGATACCGCTGCACTCAACCTGATGCTCAGCGAACTGCGCCTGCCGACCATCAAATCGCTGTGGCCGCAGTTCACCGAGCAGGCCGACCGCGAAGGCTGGCCGGCCGCGCGGTTGCTGTCCGCCTTGACCGAGCACGAAATCGCCGACCGCGCCCGGCGCCGCTTCCAGCGGCGTCTGGGCGAAGCGCGGCTGCCGAGCGGCAAGACCCTCGCCACCTTCGACTTCTCCGTCGTGCCGATGGTCTCCAAGGCGCACGTGATGGCGCTCAGCGCTGGCGATCGCTGGCTCGATGAGGGAGCCAACCTGCTGCTGATCGGCCCGCCCGGCACCGGCAAGAGCCACCTGTCAGCCGCCATCGGCTTGGCGCTCGTCGAGAACGGTTACCGTGTGCTGTTCTGCCGCACCACTGACTTGGCGCAGCGCCTGCAGGTGGCGCGACGGGAGCTGACCCTGGAGGCGGCCATCAGCAAGCTGGACAAGTTCCATCTGCTGGTCCTCGACGATTTCGCCTACGTCACCAAGGATCAGGCCGAGACCAGCGTGCTGTTCGAGCTCATCAGCACACGCTACGAGCAGCGCTCGATGCTGATCACCGCCAACCAGCCGTTCGGGCAGTGGGAGGCGATCTTCCCCGACCACGCCATGACCGTGGCGGCCATCGACCGCTTGGTGCACCGCGCCACCATCTTCGAGCTCAACGTCGAAAGCTACCGCCGGCGCACCGCCGTCGAGAACAAACACCGCCGCCAGCGGGCGCCAGCACCCCAACTTCCCACTACCGACACGGCTGCCGCGCCGCAGGAGACTGCGCCCCAGCAACCAAAAGAGCAGTGACCGTCGGGTGCGGGGCTGCCACTCATGGAAGCTCTCTGAAGGACCTCCTACGCTCTGGCCCCGAACACTCGGTGCCTGGCCGCAGAAACCGGCTCCATACCGGCCCCTCAGCGCGTTTTCTCCAGGGAGGGTGGGGCATGGATACCCCCGGGATCTGGCCCAAACCGACTCCAGCCCCACAAGGCCTCGCCTTGACGTTCGCACCCGCCCTGCCAACCTCCGATCCCGCAGATCCGCAAACTGGCTGCGCGGGTCCGCCGCCTGCGTCAGCCACAGCGGCCTGTCCATCCTGTCCATGCGCCCACGATCCGGGGGCCTACAAGGCGGCTCTCTGCCACCCGATCACAGCCACCAACCAGGATCTCTTGCATGCCGAGCCGTCTTGCGTCACGCTCCCAGCGTCGCGATCAGTTTCTCATCCTGATTGTCGCCCGGTTCTCATCCTGATTGTCGCGCCACAGTCTGGAAGCTGTACGTGATGCTGTCCCGCATCGAACGGTCGTTTCGTTACCTGAAGAGCAGCCTGGGGGTGCGTCCGGTGTTCCATCAGCGCAGCGAGCGGGTGGACGCGCACATTTTCATCTCGGTGCTGGCCTACCACCTTCTGCATGCCATCGAGCGGCGCTTGCAGGAGAACGGCGATCACCGCTCTTGGCCGACGGTCCGAGATCTGTTGGCGACCCATCAGATGGTCACCATCGTGCACCGCTGCACCGATGGCACGGTACTGCGGATACGGCGTCCGTCGCAGCCGGAGTTGGCGCATCGCACGATTTACCAGGCGCTGCGGATACCCGCTACGCCTCCGACCCATGGAAGGAATCGAATGTAGTGACAAACAAAAATGATAAATGCCTGTACGGAATCACCTTACGTTCCAGAATGCTCAACTTAGGCTAGGCAATAGCGTCTGCGAGCGTGAAACCTCGATCAGTAACGTAGAGGATCTCGCCCCTTCCACTTCTATCTTCTAAGTAGCCAAGTCTCTGCAGGTCCTGAACAATGCGTCGCCACCTTGCTTCCGACCGCGTGTCTCCAGGGTCACAAAAGGTCTCTCCATTTGCCTGAACAAGCAATCCTGCTAAGGTTCTCATTGCTCTTACTATGCCGTCAATGGATGCGGCCTTTAGAAGTCTTATGGAGTCCTCGTCCAGCCCGTTCCGACCATCACCAATATCACGATATGGGCCGCCCCCTGACTCCCCAGACGTCGGGAAATCAGCGTTTACCGTCTGAGCCAATTGGCGACTGAACTTGTTCCTAAAATCGGCTACGGATTCGTATTGCTCAACCAAGCCCTTGTCCCGAATAGATTGCTTGAACCTATTCAATTCACGAAGTTGCCTCTGGTCTACGGACTCGATCGCAGCCGGAACGGATGAGAAATAGATCATTGCCGGCTTTTGTGCACTCAAATGTTCTTCTATCTCTTCTACTGTGCCACTTGCGGCAACACCTGTAGAAGTTCCCAAGCGAGTCCAGAATATTGCAATCAGCAGATCGGAGCCGCGCAGTACTTGCCTGTTGATCAGTTCCTGAGGCCGCTGCCCCAGCGCGGGTGCAGCATGTGTTTCCCACGCAAGTGGAAGTAGAACCCTCCGACTGCTCTCGCTATGTACAGCATTCCACTCATGAATAACTTCTCTGGCGGTCTGTCGCTCGGTGCCAACATCCGATGGAGACGCAATCATGACTTTGATTACGGTTGCTTGATATGACATGATATCTCCAATTTCCACCCGTGCTCCCTTGTCAACAGAGTCGATCGTGATCGGGAACGACTGTCAACGATTTCCGTACCTCGACAGACGGCTCGCCCGTCATTCACCCAACGTAGCATAATTTCGCGGAAATGGGAGGCCCATGCAAGAGGAGTGGGCGTTCGGTTAGTTGATAGTGTCCGTCATCACCAAGCCGGATCGTGTCAGGATCGGTTACTTGGTGCGCGGGGGGCCGTACCCTCGCCGCCGAGCGACGCGGCCAGCAACGTGCGCAGGTGTTGGCGGCAACCGTAAATTGCACATTCGTGACCGGCGAAAATTGCGCAGTGATGTTGGGCTGGTCATCTGCACGGATCCACCATGGTGGCGAAGCCACCTGGATGGAGCGTTGCAACGCACGAGTGGGGCACGAGGATGCTGCTGAAACACTACCTGGACCCCGGCCTGACGAAGGCGGAGCTGTCGACACGCTTCGGGGTGAGCCGGCGCACGATTCACTACTGGATCGACTCAGGGCAGCTGGATCGCGACTTGGTCACTGGCCAGACGCGCTACTCGCCACGACCGGCGGTCACGAGCCAGCTTAAGGATTGGAAGGAGCACGCACCAGCACTACGCACGGCGCCATCTACGCGGGATACCACCAAGTCCCGCGGTCGAATAGAGCATAGCGGCATGAATCGTCCGCGCCCGAAAGCCTGCTGGCGTCCTCAGTCCAGAGCTCAGTACAGTCTACGGAAATCGCAGCTACCGGAAGGCTATCGACCATGCCAAGAAGCCGTTCGCATCCAAAGACAACACTGTTGAGAGCCAATACAGCGCCATAGCTATTGACAATACGATGAAGCATCATTGCAATGGGTCACATCTCGCCCGTCTCCCAGAGGGAATGCATGTCTGACAGCTTGCTCCAAGACTACGTCGTCCCGATCTGCTCCGCAGAAGCAAGCGATGGCAAAGCTACACTTATACGTCTGTTGGGCACGGCGTTCTTCATTGATGGTGCCGGAACGTTCCTGACGGCCAGCCATGTCCTTGAGAAACTCCCGAGGGCGTCACCCAGCCTCCGGCACGGCCTCGTTGCCAAGTCGGCCGATGTGCGACGCTCCAATGTCTTCGCCCCGCTGCGGAACTGGGAGAGCGCGCCGAAGCCACACGACATCGCAATTGGGAAGATTGAATTTCCCTCGCGATCGTGGTTCTCGATTCCGCGGAAGAGCTTCCAAAGCCCATGGAAAGACGTTGCGACAATTGGCTATCCAGAGGCCGCACTGAATACTGATGCGGACAGTTTCAATATACACTATAGGACACTTAAGGGATACATCCAAAGGTTTGTAGAAGCGGGAGAGATTGCGCCGATTCGCCCGCATCCAGACTGCTACGAATTGAGCTTTCAAATCACTGCAGGAATGTCGGGCGCGCCACTATTCACGTCAGACAATAATGCTCAGCAATTGATCGGCGTATGTGTCGGTTCGCATGATTCAGAAATTGCCACTTACAGATCCACCGTCGTCGAAGAAGACGGGCACACCCTTGAGGAAAAGAGTGTTAAGGTAGAACAAATCGGAATCGCGCAAAGCATTATTCCGCTTCTCGGGTGGCGACCGAGAGTGTTGGGAGGTCGGACGATAGGAGAGGTCATCACTCCAACAGAGTCCACGGTCACGTAGCTCAAAGTTGCTACGTTGACTGTGCCTGATTGGTACGGTCAACAGGCCCGCGCGACCCGATGGAGGTGTATGTTCGGTTCGGAACGTCTATCCTCTATGGCAATATCGCGGACTTATGGTCCTAGAATACTCGGGGCAACCTGCACATGATCACGGCGACGTGGACCTGGTCTAACCGATTAACTGTGCGGCATTGTGCGCAATGCGTGACTGTCACCATTGATCAACCTCGCCCACAGTAATGTACTATATCGATTGCGATCAACCCCTAACCCCATCACACCTATCGATATCGTGCTTGAGGAGCACGTCGGGACGACGGGGTTTGGTAGAGTTTCATGGGCTTGCGCGAACGGAGTCGCCCCGCGGTCGATCAATGAGATTCTGTGCGGCCGGCGGTTGATTGCGCCCGGCAATGTCGATGCGCTTCGGCGCTTTCTTCCGCCAACCGGGCAAGTTCTGGCAAGGGCTCGACCTGAAGTGTGACTTCCGGAAGCCCCGCGACAAGCAGCGGCTTACGGCCCCCCGCCACCGGCGAAGAGCTCCGGCACGAATCCTGGATCCGGAGCGGACGGCTCAGGCGCCCTGCGGCAGGTAGCAGATCTTCAGCGCCTGCTTGGCGAGCAGGAGTTGCACGCCCTCGTTGTAGCGCTCGAAGGGCAGGCGCGCGCCGATCAGCACCTCGGTGTTGAGCTTCTCCGCGGCCCACAGCCCGGTCACGTAGGCGGCATCGAGCGCCGCCGGCGCCACACGTTGCGCGATCGCGGTGCGGTTGCGCCAGTGGCGGGTCGTGTAGATCGCCTCCCCATGGATTACCCCGAACGGCGACACCGGCCCGTCGACGGTGTAGTCCAGCGCCACCTGCATGCCCGCCCCAGCCCCGGTGCAGTCGATGCTGGCCTGCAGCAGCTCCCGTTCCAGCGCCGCGGACGGCGTGCCCGGCTCGATGCGGACCACCTGGTCCGCGCCCAGCGTGCGCGCCAGCTCCAGCCGCTCCGGCACCAGGTCGATCGCCACCACGGCGCCCGCCCCCTCGGCCCGGACCATCTGCATCGCGATGATGCCGGCCGGCCCCAGGCCGACGATGCCGACCCGCTTGCCGGCAACGTCGCCGAGCGCCCGCACGTAGGGCGACATGTGGTACGCCATCTCCATCGAAGCCGCCGCCTCGTACGAGGTGTTGTCGGGAATCCGGGTGACCAAGTCCGCCGGCCGGCTGATGAGCTCGCTGTAGAACCCGGGATTGCTCTCGCCGCCCGCCTTCAGAGTGGCGACGCGGTCCCCCACCCGCACCGACGTGACTCCTTCGCCCACCGCCTCGACCCTGCCAGACACCTCGTGCCCGGGGTAGCCCACGGGGATCGGGTACTTGGGGTGGCCCGGCCGATCGAAGATGTCGACGCCGCGGAAGATCGTGGTGTCCCAGTGCGGGCAGGTCACGCACGCCTGCACCGCGATCAGCACCTCGCCCGGCCCGGCCGCAGGCTCCGGCGTATCGACGATCCGGAAACGCCCCGGCTCCGTGATTTGAATGGCTCGCATAACGCGCTCATGATACGACTTCGACGGCCGGCCAACAGCACGCGTGAGCACGCCGCGCCACTCGTGCGTAGCGGCGCACCAGCCACCTTCTACGCCGCTACGCTGCTACTTTCCCGGTTGAACGCCACCGAGAGCAGGTGGAGCGCAGTCGAGCACGTACGTCATCAGCGACGGGATGCCGACGATCCAGACGACCGGAGGCAGTTGGCCCGGAGGGCTCCAGACGTAACCCAGCACGTTCAACTCCTCGCGCGCCGCAAGCCGACCCCCGGCGTCGGCGCCGGTCGTGGCGAGCGCGGCGTCGAGCGCATGGTCGGACGCAGTGGTGGCGGCCTGAAACAGCAGTGCCGTTGCCACCGCCACGGACAGCAGGCCGCGGGACTCCAGTTCCCGATAGCGATCCTGGTAGTAGTCCGTGATCCGGGCGGCCACGTCGGGCTGCGCCGCGTCAGCGTGAGCCACGGTCAGCCGGGTTGCGCCGGTGGCCAAGCGCCGGTCCCACAGCGCCTCGCCCCAGAGTTGGATGAAGTACGGATAACGCTGGCTGCGCTCCACGACCGCGTCGAGGGCACCGGCGTCGATGCCCACGCCGTGGGCGGCCAGCGGCTCGACCAGGGCGGCGCGCGCGGCGGCGTCGCTGAGCAGGCCGATGCCCAAGCGGCCCTTGCCCAAGCGGCTCCAGAAGGACGCGTTCATGGTACTCAAATGCGCCGGCAGACCCGGCGTGCCGGCAAGCACCAGCAGAAACGGCGCGTTGGCGCGCACTTCCTGGCTGACGTTCAGCAGCAGTTCACCGACGTCACGATCGAGCGTGTGCGCTTCGTCGACCAGGACGACAAGGGGGCTCTTGCGACAGCGGGCGGTCAGCCGCGCGGTCAGGTTCTGCACCGACGGAGTCGGCGCCGCCCATTCGGCGTGACCGACGCCGGCGACGCCGAGTTTCCTTGGCAGGATCTTGCTGATGATCGGCGCCGGCAATAACGCGTCGACCAGCGCCTGCCCGGTCCGAGTCCGGCTTGGCGACAGGCGCGCGACATCTATCCGGCCGGCTTCGCGGCAGGCGCCTTCGAACCAGTTGAGCAGCACGGTCTTGCCGTTGCCGCGCGGCCCCATCAGCGCCACATCGTGCGGCGGAGCCTCGCCGGCAAGCAGATCCGCCAGACACTGCCCGAGCACCGCCTGTTCGCGCTCGCGACCGGTCAACGCCGGCGGAGCCGCACCCGTCCCCGGAGTGAACAGGCGTTGCGCCGTCGCGTTCATGGCGCACGTATGATACGACTTCCACGGCCGGCCAACAGCACGCGGGAGGGAGCCCATGGGTAGCGAACCGATCCACGTCGGCGGCGACAAGCAGCTCTTCATCGACCACCGATTCATCGAGCGATCCGAGCAGGTGACGCTGCGCGTCAACCCGCCGCGCAAGGACACCGTGGACCGCTTTCCCCGCGACAAGCCGTGGGAGGCGTTCACCACCGGGTGGTACAGCATCGACTGGGACCCGGAGGCGCGGCGCTACAAGAAGTGGTACGCCGCCTGCGACGGCGACCAGTGGGCCGGCGGGAGCTGGCGGCTCTGCTACGCGGAGTCGGAGGACGGGCTGGCCTGGGAGAAGCCCGACCTGGGGCTGGTCGAGTACGGCGGCTCCCGCGACAACAACATACTGATCGACGACGAGAAGCTCACTTATACCTTCCACGACCCGCGCGGCCGGCCCGAGGAGCGCTTCAAGATGATCCGGGGCTTCCCGGAGAAGACCAAGGTGGGTACCTCGCCCGACGGCATCCGCTGGGACTTGCCCGACCGGCCGGTGAGCGATCTGCCGCCCGGCTGGGACACCGCCAAGCAGGCGTGGTGGGACGAACGCATCGGCCGCTACGTCGTCTACCTGCGCGTGCAGATCGAGGAGGAGAACGAGCTTCCCTACCCGTTCGCCGACCCCATCGACAGCGATCCGCCGGTGGTACAGCCCACGCTTGCGAGGCCGATCCGGGCGATCGGCCGCCTGGAGACCGACGACCTCACCGCGCCGTGGCCGGACGACGAAATCCGCACCGTGCTGTGCGCGGACCAGGACGACCCGCCCGGGTGCGACATCTACCACGCCGGCGTGTACCCCTATCCCTACGCGGCCGACGCCTACTTCATGTTCCCGCTCACCTACCACCACTTCACGGAGGCGGAGAGCCCGGTCGTCAGGAACGACGGCGTCAACGACTGCCAGTTCTGCGCCAGTCGCGACGGCATCCACTGGATGCGCTACGACCGCCGTCCCTACATCGGCCGAGGGATCCAGGGCGAGTTCGACGGCGGCGGGATCCACGGCAGTCCCTACCTGATCCGGCGCGGCGCTGAGCTCTACCAGCACTACGGCGGCGAGCCGTGGACGCACGGCCAGTACCGCCGTCTGAGCGACCAAGAGCGGCGCGACCGCGCCAACTGGGCCCGCGGCCGAAGCTGCGTGGCCGTGCAGCGGCTGGACGGCTTCGTGTCGGCCGACGCCGCCTACGCCGGCGGAGCGCTGCTGACGCCGCCGCTCACCTTCGACGGCGACCGGCTGGATCTCAACATCGACGTGGCGGCGATGGGCGAGGCGCGGGTCGAGCTGCAGGACCGGGAGGGCCGGCCCATCGACGGCTTCGGCGCAGCCGACTGCGACCGGCTGACGTGCAACGACGTCGCCCGCCGCGTGCGCTGGCGCGGCAGCGACGACGTCGGCGTGCTCCGCGGCCGGCCGGTCCGGCTGCACGTACGCATGCGCTCGGCGAAGCTGTACGCCTTTCAGTTCGTGAGCGGCTGATACCCCGGACGCCGAAAGTACCCCAATCGACAGTCGCGCTCAGACCCCCTCGGCTGCCAGCGCCGACGGCATCGGTCCTTCGTCCAGATCGAGCGTCAGCATGCGGTCGCCCTTGCTGGCCCAGCTCCACGACAGGCCGTTGACGCCCGGGATCGCGCGCAGCATCTCGTTCGTGTACTTCCTGCCGTAGATCTTCGCCAGCCGCTCGCGGATCATCAGGCTGGCCCAGAGCCCGACACCGTGGCTGGTGCAGAGCGGGCCGTACTGCTCGCCGAGCATCTCCGGCAGCGGCTTGAGGCCGAATTCGCCGTCGAAGTAGCTCTGCACGTAGCCGTAGCCGGTCCGCAGGTGGCGACCGACCACGTTGGCGTGGCCGACGTTGATGCCGTCGACGATCTTCTCCGTGATCCAGGTGCGCCAGTCCAGGTGGATGTTGCCGACCGGGCGGCCGAAGTGGTCGCCGGGGGGCACGCCGATCCCGAGCGTCAGGCCGCGCTCGTCGCAGAGCGCCCGGACGTCGCGCAGGTACTGGGTGATGGACTCGCCGCGCAGGCGCCGCCACGCCTCAAGGTCGAAGTTCTCGGTCAGGATGTCCACGCCGTAGCGCTCCCGGAACGCCTCGGCCACCGGCAGGTTGAACCCGTACTGGTCGCCGTGATCGGCGTTCATGCGGTGGCCGCGGGTCGAGACGTAGACGCCGTCCCAGCGGTAGTTGTCGACCAGCCAGGCCAGCTCCTGCCGGCACTTGTAGTCGCGCACCTCCGGGTAGCTGTACTCGGGCACGCCCCAGTGGCGCTTGTCCCAGGTGCGGTCGCACGCGTAGTACTCCGGATGGGTGGCGAAGAACTCCGACTCCCACGAGAACGAGTCGTGGGTGTACGCGTCGGAGTGCGGCGGCTGCCCCTCGTCATACAGATCGACGTAGCAGTAGATCTTGACGCCGGCATCGCGGGCCGCCTCGGTGGCCGCCTTGGCGTCGTCCACCTCCTGCACCACGTCGTAGACCTGGGGTTCCTTCCGGCGGGCGGCGTCGGTGATGCGGGCGAACCGGGCCAGCCAGCGCTCCTGGCGCCACAGCACCCCGACGACGCCGTACGTCTCTTTCCAGCTTATGAGCGCGTCGCGAATGCGTTCCGGCGAGTCGAGCACGTGCTCGGGACGCTCGGCGTTCAGCGTGTCGCCCCAACTGCAGACCATCAGGTCGCCGTTCAGTTCGTGCATGGTCGATTCCTCCTTCAGAGTTCGCCGGTCCGTCCCGGCCTACCGGAAGCGTAGCGCGAACAGGTCTGCGTCCTGCATGAGCAGGCGCAACCGCACCGTCCGTCCGGCCAGAGCGGCCACGTCGGCTCCGGAAGCCCAGCTTACCTCTCGATCGATGTGATTGCCTATCAGCTCGCGCGACTCGCCCAAAGTGTAGCCCGGAAGCGGCCGGCCCTCGGCGTCCTGCAGCTCGACGCGAATGCTGCCGGCGGACGAGGTGGAGAAGTTGAGCACCAGCCGCGTCCCCGCGAAGGTCAGCGGCTTGGTGACCATCTCCCCGCCCGCGTAGGGGGCGTGCACCGAGGCGAAGCCGTCCAGGCGCAGCGAGTAGCGGCGCAGGTGCGCGGTCGCCTGGGCGTTGTCCTGCATCAGGTACAGCGACATCTCGTACGGGCCGGTCGGCACTAGTCCGGTCGCCGGATAGTTGGTACGCGTGATCCAGTTGTTGGGACCGATGCCGGGGCGGATGAAGCTCTCCGGAAAGGTGCGGTCGAAGTCGAGGCCGCCACGAGAGGTCATGAACACCGCATCCGAGCAATCCTCGACGTAGTCGGGGGTCAGGCCGAGCCTCCGGCACTCCTCGGCCGTCACCACCTCCCGCCCCAACTGGAAGCGCGCCGGGAAGGCGATCGACAGGTGCGGCGCCCGGAAGTACGGCTGCACGTTGCTGGTGTAGAGGTGCTCCACCGGTTCCGCGCGCACCTTCTCCAGCGGGGTCCAGGCGAGGAGGTCAGGCGAGGTGGATCGGGCGATCCACCGGATGGAGCCGGCGTGGCCGGGGCGCTTGGGCGGACCGACCCAGTCGCGCAGGTAGGCGACGTAGCATCCTTCGACCTGCGACCAGAACGTCGGCACGGACGTGGTGTCGCTGAGCGTCGGGCCGCGGTGCGACTGATCGATCACCGGCGCGTCGCGGAGCTGCTGCCACCGTGTGCCGTCCTGGGAGCCGAACAGCAGCATGCCGCCGGTGGTGGCGTCGCGCTTGTCGTGATCGAACAGGCCTGCCAGCGCCTTGAGCCGGAAGCTGCCGGCCGCCGGGCCGGTATCGAGGAACGGGCCGAAGTTGTGGCGTACCGCGGGCGCTTCCGGACCCAGGATGACGTTGTTGGCGCGCGAGCCGTCGATCTCCACCAGACCGAGGTCGGGCTTGGTCCAGCGGCGGCCGTCAATCGACTCGGCGTAGCAGGTGCTCTCGTCGGTTCCGCCGTCGGGGCCGTCGCGGCGCTTCCCGCGGTAGTAGGCGCGGTACGTGTCGCCGTCCTTGAGCACCGTGAAGTAGCCGATCAGGCCCTCCCACGGCCTGTCGCGCCGGAGGACCGGCCCCTCGTCACGCGGCTGCTGCAGCGCCAGGCGCGTGCCGTCCAGCCGGTCGATCAGATAGCGGTCGACGATCGGTTCCAGGCGCGTGCCGATGTCAATGGTCCGGCTCATGGTTCGCTCCCTGCGGGCTCGCCCGGCCATCGCTCCATCGCCCTCATGCACGGACACGCCACGCGATCCTTGCTAGCGGTAGCAATCTATCTCATTCTCGCCCCGTGAGACAGACGGCCTCGGCAGATCTGTCCAGACAGTACGACGTCATCCTGCGGCGGCAGACATTCACCCGGACCCGCGGCGCCGGAGCTCAGGGTACGGCCGTTCCGCCATCGAGGGTTCTTCGGGGATCGAGGACCAAGTCGATGCCGCGCAGAATTTCGGCCACGCGATCCCTGCCGAGCCGCCCGATCCGGTCGGTCAGCTCACCCTTGTCGATCGTGAAAAGCTGCGTCACGTTGGCGACGCTGTCCTGGGGAAGGTTGCCTGCTCCCTGTGGCAGCAGCACGTTGCCCGGCGCCTCGGCCCGGCGCAGGTTCGACGTCAAGGCACACACGATGACCGTCGACAGCCGGCTGCGGTTGAAGAGGTCGTTCTGGACCACGACGAACGGCCGGCGGAAGCCCGGTCGTGAGCCGGACGGCTCGCCGAGATCTACCCAGAACAGGTCGCCCTGACTGGCTACCACGAATCGAGCGCACGCTGTTGCCGGGGCCCGATCCTCCGTAGGGTCGCCGCCTCTTCCTCGTCGGGAAAGTCAGCATACGCATCGTTGAGGCCCTGCAGGAGAGCCTGATTCTCCCATCTGGTCAGGAACTCCTCCAGCGCACGCGCGTAGACGCGGCTACGGGGTGTTCCCGACCTTCGCGCTACCTCATCGGCCCGCTGCGCCAGCGAATGCTCGACGGACACCGTTATCCTCACTTTCGCCATGGTAATACTTTTCTTCTCACGAATCTTATGAGAGCATATGTGCGCTGGTCAACCGGTGTCGTCGACGATGGACAGCGAGTACAACTCGCCGTGGCGATTCGCGACGATGAGCCTATTCTTGACAACGGTAGAAATCTACCGGATTCTCGAACAGTGAAACAGAAGGTGGGGACGCTGCTCGAAGCAGAGCTCGTCAAAGAGGTCAGGCGCGTCGCGGCCGAGGAGGGCAAGCGCATGAGCGACGTGTTTGCCGAAGCGCTGGTCGGTTACCTCGCGGAGAGGCGACCGGACCAGCAACGGGCGATGAGGGCATACCGCGTGTTCTGTGAGAGCCCGATGCCCATCGACCCGGCGGATCTGCAGATCATCCTCGACGACGACATGCTGGCCCCGTGACGGTCCAGGCGATCCCCACGGGATCGCGGTGCTGCATCGACGCGAACATCCTGATCCATGCCGAAGCGGGTTACTCCGAACAGGCAAAGGAACTGCTGGCTCGCTGCAGCCGCGCCACGATCGTCGGCATCCTTCCCTTTGCGGCGCTCCTGGAGGTGTGCCATCGACTGATGCTCATCGAGGCGCGAGCGACCGGGAAGCTCACCGGATCCAACCCCACGCGCAAGCTCGCTTCGCGCCCCGAGCTCGTGCAGAGCCTGCACATCTACAGGACCAAGGTGGAGGCCCTGATCGACATGGGACTGCGGGTCGAGCCGCACAGCAGCGCTGACTTTGCCAGAGCGCTCGACCTGCAATCGGAGCACGGCCTGCTGACGACGGACTCCGTCATCCTGGCGACCGCATTGCGCCTCAGGTCCGATCATCTCGTCACCACAGACCGCGCGTTCGGGTCCGTCCGTGACATCGACGTCGTGGTGATCGACGACATCGACATCCCGAAGGAGGTTCCCCAGAGTTGACCGCGGGTCAACCCCCGCGCCGGGCGCTCAATCTCGCCGTGAAATAGCGTCGTCGCCGATGGACAGCGAGTACAGGTCGCCGTGCTCGACGTACATCTTCAGGCGGACGGTGCGCCCGCGCATGGCGCCGAGGTCCGACCCGGATGACCACGCCGCCGGCGACCGAAGGTGGTCGCCAGCGATCGCCCGCGCCTGCTCGCGGGCCAGACCGGGGACGGGGCAGCCCTCCTCGTCGAGCACCTCGACCCGTAGCGAACCGCGGACATCGGCGTTGACGGCGATTGCCGTCCCGTCGACGGTGAACGGCTCGGTGACCAGGACGCCTGCGCCCTCGGCGGACAGCGAGGCGAAGCCGTCCAGCCGCAGCGTCGCTAAGCCGGTCTCGATGTTCCACGGCTGGATCCGCTCCGGCCTGCTCGCGCCGGGCGTCGGCGTGGCGCGGCCGTAGCCGGTGTAGTAGAGGTAGATCTCGTCGCCGTGCACCAGGGGGCGGGCGGCGAGCAGCAGGGTCTCGTCCCAGCTCCCCTCCGGCCCCAGCGGGATCAGCGGCTCCCGGTGGATGCGTTCCCAGCGGACGCCGTCCCGGCTGGCCACCAGCTCGGTGTGCATCTCCCGGCAGCGCACGTTGTTCATCTCGATCGGAGGGCCGAAGAAGCCCTGCCGCTTGTTGCGGTCGACGATGCGCCGCCACTCCTCCCGGCCAGGCTCGGGCAGGTTGCGCGCGACCCAGAGCATGCCGATATGGGTCCCCTCGTAGTCGGTGGCCGCGAGGCCGGCCGCCTCGGTCCCCGGCGGATCGTCGTCGTCCGGCACGAACACCGGCGCGGGCGGCAGATCCCAGCGGACGAAGTCGTCGCTCTCGCTGCGGGCCGTGACCCGCATGCCATAGCCGTCGGCGCTGGAGTACATCACCAGCCGCCCGGCGGTGCGTTCCAGGCCGAAGGGGACCGCGACCTCGGCATCGCCTACCCAGACCGGGTTGTCGGGATGCTCCTGCCAGCGGATGCCGTCCGCCGAGAAGCCCACGCAGTGGCCGAGCAGCCACCCGCCCTCCTGCGCGGCGTCGCGCCGCCCGCCCCACCACACCGCCTTGTAGCGGCGCCGCGGATCCGGGTCGGACGGATCGATGATCGGCGCCGGGTCGTGCATCATGCAGGTCGCCGCCAGCACGATGTTGTTGTCGGTGCTCCCTTCGAACTCGACGACGCCGAGCGACGGCTTGTGCCAGTCGAGGCCGTCCGCGGAGGTGGCGTAGCACATGTTGGAGCCGTCGTCCGGGCCGTAGCAGGCGCCGCCCTGGTACCAGGCGAGGAAGCGGCCGGCCGCCTCGTCGTAGACGACCATCGCCGAGTCGATGAAGGCGGCGTCCTTCTCCCACGGCCGGTCGGCGCGGATGATCGGATTCCGATCGCACTTCCGCGCCTGATGGAAGCGCCGGGTCAGACCGGACGCCTCCGCGACGAAGCGGTCGTCGATGAACAGGTGCTTTGCCACGGTGAGCTCCTTCCTCGGAACATACCCATCATACGGTGCCGGCGATGTCACCGGCGGTCGCTCGACCAGGATCGACGCGCGACGTACGGTGCGCTGCATGCCACGGGCGCAAGATGGGCCGGCTTCGCTCGACTTGGCGGAACGCGCCGAGCTCGCCCTCAATGCGCTGACGCGCAACGTCGACCCCGCGCTGCGCTTCACCCCGTATTTCGACTGCCGGCTGCAGCTCGATCCTCCGGTACTGAGTCACCACACCTACTGGGACCATTGCGACGGCGCGGGCCGCGCCGTCGACGCGCTGGTGTTGGCCCGCGACATGACCGGATGCGATCTGGGAAGCGAGATCGATGTCCACCTCAAGGAACTGGTCTCCTCGTATCAGGGGGAGCAGGGTCTGTGCTGGATACCCGCGCCCGACTTCCCGCCCCGTGCCACCAAGCGACCGCGTCCGCCGGTGGCCGAATTCTGGGGCCAGCGCGCCTGTTTGATGGCGTTCGTGACCTGCTACCAGCAGAGTACGGACCCCGCGGAACGCGCCGGCCTGAGCCGGCGGATCGACGCGCTCATCCACGGACTGGCGAGCATCGCGGTGCGGCGTGACGGCTACTGCTACTACCCGGTGCCGGCGCGCGACCGGCCGACGGACGCCGACGAGCTGTTCTACACGCGAGGCGGGTGGGACGGTGACGCCGAGCCGATCGGCACCGGCGCCATGTGCGCGGCTGCCCCGATCCTGCGCCCGATCGTGCAATACCTGACGACGGGCGCTCGCAACGACGAGGCGGTGACGCTCTGTGACGGAATCGCGCGCTACGTGGTCGAGCGCGCCGGCGACTTCGGACGGGACGGGAGCTTCCGCGGGCACTTTCACAGCCGGGTGGCCACCGCCGCCAGCGTGCTGCAATGGGGCATTTTCTCTGGACAGCCCGCCATGGTTCGGTGGGCCCAGGCCGTCTACCGCTTCGCCTGCACGACCGGCACCAGGTTCGGCTGGTTCCCGGAATTCGTCGGCCTGCACGCCTGCGAGACATGCGGCATCACCGACATGATCGACGTGGCCATACTGCTCGCCCGGTCCGGACGGCACGAATTCTGGGGCGACGCCGAGCGCTTCGGGCGCAACCACCTGATCGAGTCCCAGTTCATCGACGCCGCCTGGGAGCGACAGGTGCCCAAGCGGACCTCATCCGAGGCCGCCGATTTCATCGCCGCATGTCCGCCGCCGCAGCTCAAGCGCGCAGGCGTCCGCGACGTGCTTCCCGGGGCGTTCTCCGGTGGCAGCTCACCCAACAGCGTCGTCGACACGCGGCGCGGCCACTGGTGGATGGGCTGCTGTAACGCGCACGGAGTACACGGCCTGTTCCTCCTGTGGCATCACGCGGTGCGTGCGACACGAACCGCGGTCCGCGTCAACATGCTGTTCGACCGCTCGACCCCGTGGGCCGACGTACGGAGCCATATTCCGACCGAGGGCACGGTCGAAGTGGTCATGCGTCAAGGCGGATCGCTCTCCGTACGCACCCCCGACGACGTTGCATCGGACGAGGTTGCGGTGGAGGCGCCCGGCCGTTGGAGCTGGAACGACGGCTACGTGCACGTCGGCGGCCTGGCGCCGGGGCAGGTGGTTACCGTCCGCTTTCCGCTCCGGGAGCATGACGAGAACGTCGGCGTGCTCGAAGACGAGTACCTCGTCTCGTGGCGAGGCGATACGGTGATGGCCATCGACCCGCCTGGGCGGGTCGGACCGCTGTACCGGCGCCATGCCACGCCGGAGGAAACGGGGGAGCGTTACCCGCGCGACGCAAGCCGCCGCGCTTCGCGCCTGCCGCGTGCCTCGCGCATCGAGTGGTGATGCGGCCCGCATGCTGCTCTGGCTCCTAGGTTCTGCGCCTCGTGATTTGCTCCCGATAACGCGAACGGGTACCGTATCGACTCGGTGATACCCGCCTATGGCTGACCATGGAACGCCGATACAGGATCGACGGCCTGCGGTCGGTACCGTGCGGCGTGCGGGGCGCCTGCCGGAGTTGATCCGCTCGATCAGGACGACACCCCTGCTCTACCTGATGATCGCGGTGGTCATGGCATGGGCGATCCTGTTCCATTTCATCCCGATCTGGGGCATCAGCTTCGCCTTTCGGCGCTTCAACCTGATGAGCGGCTTCTGGAGCGCCGACTGGGTCGGGCTCAAGTACTTCGCCCAGTTCGTGAGCGATCCGTTCGCGATCCGGATCATCAGGAATACGATCCTGCTGGGATTCTGGAGCATCGTCTTCACCTTTCCGGCACCGATCGTCTTCGCCCTGCTGCTCAACGAGATCGGCAGCTCCGGCTTCAAGCGATCGATCCAGACGCTCACCTACCTGCCGCACTTCGTATCGACGGTGGTCATCGTCGGCATCATCTTCCAGCTCTTCGAGTGGGAACGCGGCATCGCCACCGACATCATCGAAGTGTTCACCGGCGAGCGGCTCAACGTGTTCATCGATCCGCGCTGGTTTCGGCCGCTCTATGTCGTGTCGACGGTATGGCAGGAGCTCGGCTGGGGGACCATCATCTACCTGGCGGCGCTGGCCGGCGTCAACGCCGAGCTCTACGAGGCAGCGCGCGTGGACGGCGCCGGGCGCTGGCAGCAAGCGTTGCACGTCACCGTTCCGGCCCTGATCCCGACCATCACCATCCTCTTCATCCTCAACACCCGGAACCTGGTGCAGGTCGGCTTCGAAAAGGCGTTCCTGCTGCAGAATCCCGGCACCTACGAGACCGGCGACATCATCGCCACCTACGTCTACCGGAGGGGGATCGAAGGCCTGCAGTTCAGCTACGCCACCGCGGTGGGCCTGCTCAACAGCGTGGTGGCGTTCGCGATCGTCCTCTCCACGCACAAGATCGTTCAGTGGCTGCGCGGCGAGGGACTCTGGTAAGGGAGCAGGCGACAGTGCAAGCGCGAGTCCGGCAGCTACATGGCCGTCAGGCGATCTCCTCGCGCCTGTTCGACGGCTGCAACTACCTGCTCTGCTCCCTCATCGCCGTCGCCGCCCTCTACCCGTTCCTGTACATGTTCGCGCTGTCTACCAGCGACTACATCCAGATCTCCTACGGCAACGTGCGCGCCTTTCCGATCGGCTTCCACATCCGCTCGTATCAGAATGTGCTGCGCAACACCATCATCCTGCGCGCGTACTGGAACTCCATCCTGTACACGGCGACCTACTCGATGCTGGTCATCGTGCTGTCGTCGGTGGCCGGCTACGTGCTGGCCGACCGCCGCTTCCGCCTGCACGGGGTCGTGACCGTGCTGCTGCTCGTGATGATGTTCTTCGAGGGCGGCATGATCCCGACGTTCCTGTGGGTCCGGCAACTCGGGCTGCTGGATTCGATCTGGGCGCTCGTGCTGCCGACCGCGGTGGTGCCGTTCTACATCTTCCTGTTCCGTGTCTACATCAAGGAGAACGTTCCCGACGAGCTCAAGGAATCGGTGCACCTGGACGGCGGCAACGAGCTGGTCGTCTACTCTCGCATCGTCCTGCCGCTGATCAAGCCGATCATCGCCACCATCGGCCTGTTCGCGGCGGTATCGATGTGGAACGAGTTCTTCCGCCCGCTGATCTATCTCAACGATCTCAAAAAGCAGCCGCTGACGCTCATATTGCGCCGCTTCGTCGTGCTCTCCGACTTCGGCGGCGACCTGCAGAACTTCACGGACGAGAATTTCTACACGGAAGCGGCGCGCGAGGTCACCGACTACGGGCTGTTCACGTTCGGCTTCCTGAAGTCGATCAAGATGGCGATGACCATGATCACGGTCATCCCGATACTGCTGATCTACCCGTTCGCGCAGCGGTACTTCGTGCGCGGGATACTCATAGGCTCGCTCCGTGGCTGAGCCGACAGGAGGTGATTTCCGGACCTCGACCATGTCTTTCGACCGTGATATGTCTTTCGATCGTGATATCTCAAGGAGAAACCTGATGAGAACGACAACGCTACGCATCGCCGTCAGCGTCGCCCTGTTGTGCGGCGGCGCGCTCGGCGCCTGGGCGTCGGGCGAAACGGACGCAGCGGCGGAGGAGCTGCCGCTGGTGGAATTCGTCAACGACTTCGCCTACGACGGGGTCGCCGAGACCAGATTGGCGGAGCTCTGGGGGGAGCTGACCGGCACCAACTTCGTGCCGATCAACATCCCGCGCAGCGACTACGACGCCAAGATGGCGACGTTCCTGGCATCGGGCGACATGCCCGAAATCGCGAGCGTACTGGATGAGACGCTGACCAACGCCGTCGACCAGTTCAAGGGCGCCCTGTTCGTCGACACCCTGGCGGAGATCGAGGCCGGCGCCATGCCGGGGCTCGGTGCCCTGGTGGACGAGATCGCGGGCATCCTGCAGTACGCGGGCGACGGCCGCGTCTACACGCAGCCGTTCGTGAACATGGGGCTGCGCGCCGCCAACTCGAACATCCTGCTACGCACCGACCTGCTGGCCAACGCCGGGTACGACGTGGAGACGCTCGACGACGTGGCGCGCACGCCGGGAGGCCTGTTCGAGCTGTTCAGGGCCAGCCATCTGGCCATGAACGGCGGTTCCGAGCCGATCCTCACCAACCGGCGCGGCATCGGCCCGCGCGGCTGGATCGTCTCCCCGATCGCGCTGCAGTTCGGCACCTACAACCGCATCTACTTCAACGAGGACAACCGTTACGAGTACGGCCCGACCATGGACCGGTTCCTGGTCGCGATCGACTTCATCCGGCAACTGCAGGCCAGCGGCATCCTGTTCCCGACCTGGGCGACGATGCGCGAGGAGGATCAGAAGCGCATCTGGCTGGAGGAGGAGCGCGCCGGCGCCTTCATCGGCAGCATGCACGGAAGCTGGATCGGCTGGTACAACAACGGGCAGCGCCCCGCGTACCAGGACGCCGGCGACTTCCACGTCATGCCGCCGGTGATCTTCGGCACCCGCGGGCGGATCCGCACGCCTTCGCGCTCCAGCGGCTCGTTCGTGATCAGCGCGACCTCGGATAACAAGGACGCGGCGGTGCGGGCTTCCGATTGGGCCTACACCGATGAGGGCGCGAACATGCTGCGCTTCGGCGAGGAAGGCGTCGCCCATGCGGCCGACGACAGCTCCCCCTGGGGCGGCATTTGGCTGATGAACCTGGTGGGATGGCCGGAAGACGTGCGCCAAGCCGACCCGGATGGCGCGCGCGCGACGGAGTACGGCTTCGGCCGGCTGTGGCGCACCTCGCCGCGCATCATGTGGGGCAAGTCGGATCTGATCGTCTATCGCGACCACACCCTGCCGACCTACACGGGAGAGTTCATCGACGCGATCTGGATCGACAAGCTGCGCGAATTCGGGGCATGGAACGACACGCCTGAGCCGAAGTTCCCGCTCACCCCGGACGAGCTCGACGAGAAGATCCAGCTCGAAGGGGTGCTGTCGACGCTGGTGGACGAGAACGTGGTCAAGTTCACCCACGGGCAGCGGCCGATGAGCGAGTGGGGTCAGTTCCAACGGGAGCTGGCGAACGCCGGCGCCGAGCGGCTGGTGGAGATCTACAACACCGCGCTCGACCGTTTTCTGGAGCAGACCGGAACGAAGCTGTAGTCCGTTCGCGGCGACCCGACGGTCGCACTGACCTGACGACGGACCGGGCCCGACGGGTCCGGTCCGTCTCGTCTACAAGAATCCTGGAGGCGAGATGAAAAGCGTTCCGCAGAGCCAGACCGCATTCGTGGCGCGTGATCCGGGCACGTGGCAGGGATTCCCCGGCATGTGCCTGACCCCGGGCGGCAGGCTGGTGCTCGGCGTCAAGCAGGCATACGGCCATGGCGCGTCGCGCTGGCAGCGGGTGGTGACGATGGTGAGCGACGATCGCGGTCGTAGCTGGACCGCGCCGGCCACCCTGGTGGAGGGAGACTTCGACCGTGAGCTGCCGTTCGTGGCCACCGGCGGCCTGTACCTCACCGCGCTGCGCGATGGCCGGGTGCTCATGCACTACTTCACCGAGGATTGGCCCGAGCGCAAGCCCACCACGCCGGTGATCCACGTCAGCGATGACGCCGGCATCACCTGGTCCGGGCCCATACGCATGACGCGGGACCTGGAGTTCCGTCAGGACGGCGCCATCCTGGAGCGGCGCGCCGGCGATCTGGTGGTCTACAGCGGACTGAACCGGCTGCTGCGCTCGGTCGATCGGGGCGAGACGTGGCAGCCGTACGGGGACCTGGTCGTGCCGGAAGATTGTCCGCTGCAGCTCGCCGAGTCGTGTCTGGCCGAGCTTGCAGACGGCCGCCTGATCATCCTCATGCGCGAGAATCACTACGCCAACTTCCCGATGTTCGCCGCCGTTTCCGAGGATGGCGGACGCACCTGGAGCCGGCCTCGCCCCACTCCGTTCATCGGCCACTGGCCGGCCGCGTTCGACCTCGGCGACGGGACGCACCTGCTGGCCTACCGCAACGTCGGCGGCCGCGCGAACAGCGTGGCGTGGCGCGGAGACCTGGGCGCGATGCCGGAGTACCGCGTGTCCTCGTGCCGCTACGGGGAGGACGGCCCGGCGGCGGAGCTCACCGGCGACGGGATGGTTCTGGACACCGAGCGCCGGCCGGGCTCGTTCGTGCAGTTCTACCTCATGCCGGCCGACGATCCGGCGGCGCACGTAGTCATCGAAGCGGAGCTGCGCTGCCTGGCCAACGCCGGACAGGCGTGCAGCATCGGCCTGCGCGGCGCCGGGTGGCTGCGCATCTTCCCCGACCACCTCGACCTGGAGCACAGCCCCGGCCACAGCCGCGTACGGGTCGACGGCAGATCGTGGCACCGCTACCGCATGGAGCTGGAGCGAGGGACGCTGCGCGTCTCGGTCGACGGCACGCAGGTCATGCACTACCCGGCGATCGACCTGGCGCCGGTGAGTCACGTGCCGTGCAACGCCTTCGGCTGCGCGTTCGCGTACCGGGAGCTGCCGCGCCCCGAGCACTACCCGATGCGGGTGCGGCTGCCCACCTACGTGCGTCCCGGCAACGCCGGCCGCAGCGTGTGGCGCTCCGTGCACCTGGACATCACCGGCAACCGCTGGCTGCCGGACTACCGCTACCGGTGGCGCCACGACTGCGACGGGCTGCCGGACGCCTTCCAGGAGGACGACCTGCTGGAGCTGGAGTACTGTCGCGATGCCGGCGATTGGGGCAAGCCGATCCCGGTGGCGTTCGAGGACGGCGAGTGCTTCGCCGTCGACTACTTCGGCAACGGCATGCCGATCGGCTCCGACGCGCTCGCCTGGCTGCAGCCCGACCGGGGCCACAACTGCTACGTGAACGGCTACCGGTTTCGCCTGCAGGACCTCCCGGCGCCCGCGCTACCGTAAGGCTCGCAGATTCAAGCCCATGCAGGACTTGGACGGCGCAACCACGGGCCTCACGATGAGATCGGCCAGCCTGTTCGCCTTCGAGCTCATCTCCGCTCCCTAGCTCACTATCGAGGAGATGGGTGTGAATTCACGCGACGCGTTTCGAGTCGGTCACGTTCTCAAGTGGTCACCGCTCTGCCTCACCTCGTCTGAGCCATTGGCACTGATCGAAAGCGCGATCGCCCAAGAACTCTCATGGTGTATATCATGTTCTAACACAACGATTTGCGCTGCCACCCTTTAGGGTCACCCTGGTCTTGGGTTCGCGTCCTTGACACGTTCTCACATTAGCAGTATTGCAATGGCGAGGATGGCAAGCGCTATGAACGTGAACATCAAAGAACCAGCCGTGGCGATACTTACGTCAAAGCCAGTATCCATAGTCGTCAGAGTGTTGTTTTTTGCGTCGACAGCCTCTGTGCTGATGTTAGCCGTGTTTCCATTCGACGGGCATCAGTCATACTTCCGCATGGTCTTCGAGAAAGCTCCAATACTTTCTTGGGCGATTATAGGGGTAGTGGCGGGAGGCATTGCCGCGCCACTCTCCTATTCAGGTGTGCGTCGGGCTGCCAGCGCCTTATCTTTCGGCATCGATAGGATGGACAAGAATAGAGCGCGTTTGGAATTGAGAGCGATCCGCATCTTCCTAGTGGCAATTCTTGTCACTGCCTCTACTCTGCTGGTAGCCCTAATTAGCTTGGCTGTGAGATTGCTGCCATAGTCTTATCTGCAATTTCGAGCGATTTGGGAAAGTTCGTTCTTCTTCTCCCTGTTTTTAGGAGCGAGACTATAGTATAGCTAAGCCCAAAGCAAGCGAGCACCGTCCCTCCTCCCGACACGCCATATAACGGCGATAGTGCGAACGCTACTCCTGCGACAATCAGAGTTGCAGATGGTACAAGGCTGATCCAGAAAGACAGACTCTCAGCAGGTGTACGCTTGCGATGGTATTCTATCTCCCCCAAGTCCTCGAACGGAACTTCCTGACCTACAATAGTTCCGCCTATTAGCGGGCGACGATGTCGACTTTCGTGCAGAATGTAAATGAGTGCTCCGTCATTCCTATCGAGATGAGTGAATTTGATTTCGTATTTCTTCTCAGAAAGTCTGACTGCTCTAATCCCTGTTGGATTCTCTTTTCTGGATGTTCTCCGTACTTTGGCAACGACGATCCGTGCATCATCTCCAAACGAAATTACTATCGGCTTCTTTACAGCTTCATATAACAGAGAGCAGGAACCCCTATTCCAAATCCGTAACACAGTTCTCCCAACGCGCCTGAGCTGCCTATTTTCTAACGTGATCCGGACGCCAGTTTTCAATAGTTCGCCATAAGGATCATTTATGAGAGGCGTGTATGAATGTTGAACAACGGCCTTGTACGATGGCTGTCTTTTGGGAAGGAGCCAAGAGACGGCCGATATGACTATGGTGACAGCGATTCCGATTATCAATTCCATCCGCGTGATCTACACTGTTCTGGTAGTCTCCCCTTGAGGGTGTACGATGGGCTTAGGTAGCATGTCAATGAGAACAAGTCAAGAGTGGTGTCGTGGCAGAACGCAGCGCGACCCCTCGTCCGGCCCCTTGACAGGTGCTGACTAAAACAGTGCCACGATGGGCCACGGTGCGGAACTGATCTGAAGGCAGGAGACCCCACTGGGTGGAACCTGTCAGGTGCCAGGATATGCCAGCAATGGTTAACTTGTGATCTTAGCATCTGCCAAGAAGAATGATGAGCAGGTTTGCGACACTCCATAGCGCCAGACCAGCGATGGTATTCATAGCAGGATGGGATGCTGCTTTTTCGCGTTTCGGTCCAATAAGATAGCGTCTAAATCAGGAGTCAGTCGCAGTGGTAGCCGAACCAAGCGCGATTGCTACCAATTCGTAAAATCGATATGTGACAGACGGCTTTTGCATCCTTCAACGTGACCGTGAACTGTTCGCCAGTCTCGAAGCTTCCGCCTTCTTGGATAGTGCCGTTTATGGAAATAGAAGATACTCGTCCGCCGAAAGTGTCACCCATGCTCAGCAGCGTGATTCCGCCAGCAGGATCGATCAGATACGTCGAGTTGTCTTCGTCCAAAGAGAAACGATGAATCCTTTTAGTAGATAGCTGTTCTCTGGCTGCCGTGTCTAGGTTGACGGGATCTGGCGTGATTATCCGAATGACAGTCAGTGAGCCGGTGATGATTGTCATCACGGCTGCCCACAAGAACAACCCTCTTACGAGCGGATTAGCGCGATAGGGACGTTGATCGCCGTCAGTAGTCAAGCGAATCCCCCAGTCCTAAATTACACTCTCGCGCCGATCGGCAGCCCATCCCAGAGGGGCGCGCCTATCGATCCATCCGTGACGTTCAAGAACCTCTTTCGCTTGGTCGATGACTGCGAGTTCCTTGCTAGGCAGATCTCGACGCATGTAATCGCATGCAAATCCGTACCAATCAGTGTCTGCCCGATGGATCATCCAGGTATCCTGGAGATTGATTGCTTCCTCGATCGTCTCCAAGTCCGTCGGACTCAAACTCATGATTGCGTGATACCTCCTCTCAACGAATGGTCGCTATTCTGCCTTTACCGTCAAGACAAGCACAGATGTTCTGACGTACCTTCCTGATTCCTTGCTGTGTGAATGAGCCGGCCAAGACACCACGTTGATCGAAGATCACTGTATCAGAAATAGCAGCAATCTCAACGCTTGATTCAAATCCCTGGCATCGCCCATCGATCGCGCATGAAAAAAGGACCGTGCGCTAACACGGTGCCTCGAAGGCGGTATAGGCAAGTGGCAAGCCAACTGAACTCGCAATTCAGCACCGGGGGTTCGAGCCCCCTACCGCCTACGAGCCATCCGGGTTTACCGGTTGAGGTTTGCTTGACATCTCTCTCCGTAGTGTCCGACTCCCGAAAGGTCCATCTGCTTGCATCATCCGTCCGACCAATGGTACCTGTCAATGCGTGTGGAGACGGTCAGAAAATGAAACTCGGTGTTGTACGAAGTGACCATTCTGCACCATCTCGCCAAACGCCGGAAGTGATTTCGATCAACGCATATACAATGTGGCATAGTGTGCGTGATGTGTCAAGGTAGTTATTTCCGAGACTTGGGCCAACGCGACGGACATCCGGTCACCCTTCGCTTCAGGATCACATCGGCCATCCTGTTCGCCTTCGAGCTCACAGTAGGGATTGGGCAGGCACGGCGAGGGGTGGCAGGCAGGAATCATAGCCACCGCTGTCGCGACCGCACTCCAGGTCGGCGTCCTCATAGGTTCGTTCGTCATCGCGATCGTGTGGTCGGTGTGTTATTACTATCTTCGAGGCGCCGTAGACGGCGCGCACGAGAGCGCCTGACCGCCGTCTACGAAGCTGCAGGCTGTCCAATGAAGACCCGATTCGCACCGCTGAGGACGGGATTCGTACCCGCGATTCTCACGGTTGGCCTGCTCGTGACCTCACCGCCGGCTCGCGCTCAAGAGGAAGCCGTAGCGCCTTCAGGCAGTGACTTGCGGCGGCTCACGGTCGAACAACTCCGCGACGGCCAATACCATCTGCCGCTGCTCGGAGACGAGGAAACCCCGATCCGATTCCGCGCGGGGCAGAGATCGATCAGGTACGGCGTGGGTGCGACGGAGCGGGTGCACGTCGGACTGGTCGGTGATCTGGTCGCCTTTGGCGACCTCGACGGTGACGACGTCGCCGATGCCGCTGTCGTCGTCTTCGTCAACACCGGCGGGAGCGGCACGTTCATCCACCTGCTCGCGATGCGTGACCGCGAAGGCACGCCCGTGCAGGCGGGACGAGAGTTCCTGGGTGATCGGGTACGCGTGGAACGGCTCACCATCTCGGGCAGTCACATCTTCACGACGATGCTCGCACACGGTGCCGGCGACGGGTTGTGCTGCGCGTCGATCGAGATCGGCCGCGCGTTCACGCTGCAGGGGAGCCGTCTGGTACGGACTCAAGCCCTGGTAATCGCCTCTCCGCTGCCGGGGCAGACGGTCGCGACGGGCGTCGAGGTGCGGGGAAGCACGTCGCACCCGTCCGCCGATGGCCTCGCCTACCTGGTGCATGATGCTCGCGGCGGTGTGATCGGCATGGGGCGGATCCCCGTTGCCACGGAGTCGGGTACGCATGGGACGTTCGCCGTCCCCTTCAGCTTCCTCGCGGGCGCCGTGGGACCGGGGCGTATCGAAATCGTCGACGTGCACTCCGGCGACGGCTCCGCGCTGGCCCGGGCTTCGGTACAGGTCCTGCTCGAAGCGGCGGAGGCGACTCGGCGGCCGGTGCAACCTCAGATCGTGCTGGAGACGCCGGTCAGCGGCGCTGTCGTGGGCACGAGCGTCGACGTGCGCGGGTGGATCAGCACGGTGCCATTCGAGAACAACCTGACCTATCGCGTCTACAGCGAGGGCGGAGTCGTGATCGGCCGGGGATGGATCATGGTGGAAGGCGCTCTCGGTGAAGCGGGCACGTTCGCGAAGTCGATCACGCTGGCGAGCGCCCATGCCGCCGGGCCCGTTCGCATCGAGGTGCGGGACGTCAGCGAGGCCGACGGTTCGTTGTTCACCAGCACGACGGTGCAGGTGTTCTTCACCGGCCGCCGGTGACAATGGCCGTTGTGGTTGTCCCGATCATCCGCTCGAGCCGGCGCCCGCGAGACTGGGAAGCAGTCGCCCCTTGGCCGGGAGCTCGCCGGCAAGCACCCGTACCGCCGCTTCCATCGAATCGGCGCAGTCGCTGTACGCGCACAGGCACCCGCACCGATGCGCCAGGTCGGCCACCGGGTACGGGCTGCCGAAGGAGAGGATGAACGCCGTGCGGCTCCGCGCCAACAGCTCTGTCAGGATCGTCTGCTGGCGATCGGGGAGTACCCCTCCCTCCTTGCTGCCCGCCATGTGACGGACGAACACGCCGAAGATCAGCGTGTCGAATTCAGCGGGATCGATCTGCGGCCGCGCGGACGGCGTGACGCGCACCACGGTCCCGACGGAGAATCGCTCGCGGAGCACCCGCTCCAGGTGGTTCCACTCTTCGTTCTGTCCCGGCGTCCCGTCCGGCCCGGTCCCTTCGTCGTAGTTCGACAGGATGACCACCCCGACTCTGCCACTCCCCTCCCTGCGCAACGACAGTAGCCCGTCCGGATCGGCAAGACGGGCGATCGACGCCTCCGCGATGCGGCGAGCCAGCGCCTTGTGCTCCGGCCTCGCGGCCGTCGATTCCGCCCGGTCCGGATCGGGAATGGAACCCGGGAGGGACAGCTCCTCCTTGGCCGCAAGCATCCGCTTGACCGATGCATCGACCCGCGCCGCGCTGATCGTTCCATCGGCACAGCCTTTCTTCAGGGCTTCGAAGGTCCGCATCGACTCGTTGGGTATGATGGCGTCGCATCCAGCCTCCACGGCCAGCGCGACGGCCGTGTCGAAGTCGTAGTTGTCGGCGATCGCGTGCATGGCCATGGCATCGCTGATGATGATGCCCCGAAACCCCATCCGTTCCCGCAAGAGACCGGTCAGCACGGCACGGGACAGGGTCGCCGGATGCTCGGCGTCGAATTGCGAGAAGATGATGTGCGTGGTCATGATGGCCCGCACACCGGCGCGGATGCCCTCCCGATAGGGAACGAGCTCCACGCGGTTCATCCGCTCCAGATCGAACGGCAGCGTCGGCAACACCATGTGCGTGTCGGTATCGATGTCTCCCGTGCCGGGAAAGTGCTTGAGGCAGGCGATGACGCCCTCGCTCTGCACACCAGCCGCGTACGCTAGGGCCATCCGGCTCACCGTGTCCGGTTCCTCACCGTAGGCGCGCGTCGAGACGATGGGATTGCTCGGACGGTTGATGTCAACCACCGGCGATCCCATGAAGCGGAATCCGATCGCGCCGACCTCGCGGGCGGTCACCCTCCCCGCCTCACGGGCGAGCTCCGCATCCCCCGTCGCGCCGACCGCCATGGGCGACGGCAGCGGCGTCCCGCCGGCAAAGGTGCTTCCGGTCTCGAAATCCGAACAGAGCAGCAGCGGTACGGCGGCTTCCTGCTGAATGTCCGCGACCCAGTCGGCGGCCTCCCGGACCGTCCTGCCCGCCACGCTGTACATTCCGCCGAGGGCCCCCGCCCGCGCCAGCTCGCGGATGGCCCCTTCATCGTCCCGAAACGGGATCATGAGCTGACCGAGTTTCTGCTCCAGGGTCATGCCCGCGAGTGTCTTCTGCGCCCACCCCTTCGCCATGCTGTTCTGCGCGCGCGCACGGCGGCAGCCTTCGCCAGCGGCCACCCCAACAGCGTCCACGAGTGCCTGATCGAAGATGCCGGCCGGCGTCCTCCCTCCGAGCCGATCAAAGGGCGACGGCCGGGTTACCCGCAATCTGGCTGAACTTTGTTCACGACGCTGCTCATCCGGATTCCCTGACCACCGAACTTGCACAAGAATGCTGCGACTCGCCTGACGGCACGCTCTGACGCGGTGTCGGAATCCAATATCAGCTCACCTGTAGCTTGCGCTTCCATGAGGGCGACAAAGCCATCGCCATCTATATCGTCAAGTCCATCAGCATCATCGATCAGATTCTTGATCTCTGCGTCTGGTTTTCCCTCAACGTAGCGCAGCAGCATTTCGTAGACCAAGAAATGCTCCGGGAATCCAAATTCCGCAATCATGTCTACATATCTATGATAGGTGTCGTACGTATCGCGCATCGCACCTGATGTATCGGTCCACGAGCTAGGAGCGGCGGCGTCGGCAAGCAACGTATCACCTAGCGTCGAAACGATCCAGACGACATAGTAGGCGTCGCTTTCGGCTACAAGGGGAGCAGCTCTCTCAAGCTGCAAAAGCATGTCTGGTTGCGCAGCCGAAACGAAGCTATCGCATGCGGCTTTGAACGCAAATTCCAGCTTGTAGCGCTGCACTTCGTCTTTGGCGTCCGTATAGAGCTCGCCTATTGTGGCTATGATCTCGTAAGCCTCGGCGCGATTGAAGCTGTCAGAAAGATCAAGTCGTAATGCTTGAGCATTAAGAGATGCAACGCGGTTATCAAAGAGAGCGGCGCCATACTCCTCTGCAACAACCCTTGCGACGGACTCATTGACTATCTTGTCAACGCGATGGTTGACCAGAATGCCGCCAACTACTGTAACGGCTGCAATGATCACGGCAAGAGTGCCCAAGATCCATGCCCTGCTGTGCTCCCAGCGCTCCTGAACCCTGGTTCCTACGCGCTCGTCAACCGCGGACATCAAGAGTTCAAATACATGCGATTCCTTTAGGGCATCATCAACAACGTCCCGGCCGGCGTGATCGGTGCTCTCATCGTTCATCCGTCTCGCTCCTTGGGTTTGGGGTGACTACAACGTATCGTGTAACCGATCTGCCGTGTCAAGGCCGCGCATTGCCTCACCAAAGATCCACACGAACGGAAGCTGGTGCCTCATCGAAACATCCACACGAACGACCAGCCCACCATCGGGGCGGAGGTCGCAGCAGGAGATGGAGCTCACCATGGGGCAACGCAAGGCGCTCACCAAGCAGATGGCCGACCGGTACCGACGCGCCAGCAAGCGACAGAAGACGGCGATGCTCGACGAGTTCGTCGAGCTGCACGGCTGCACCCGCCACCACGCCGGGTGGGTGCTGCGGATGTGGGGCAAGACGGTGTTCGAGCGCCGCGACGGCGAGGTGGTCAAGATCGTCGTTGGCCAGCGCCCCGGCCGCGGCGCCGCAACCGTCGCGTCTACGACGAGCAGGTCGTCGCGGCGCTGAAGAAGGTCTGGTACCTGTTCGGCTGCCTGTGCGGCAAGCGCCTGGTGGCGGTCCTGCGCACGCAAGTGCCGCTGCTGGAAGAGTTTGGCACGCTCGACTTGAACCCCGATACCCGCCAGAAGCTCCAGCGCATCAGCGCCGCCACCACCGACCGGCTGCTGCGCACCGAGAAACGGGCTCTTTTCATCTCCGTCCACAACTTCCGATCATCTCCCCGTGCGGCTGTGAGATGTACGCAATGGCGACTCTCTGACGTTGCGCTTATGTCACCATTATCAAACAGGTTGCAGAAGCCTATCTTTGTAAATTCTGGCTAAGACCAGACGTTCTTTGTGCCCAATCTCTGTCTCCGAGCGATGGACTGCAGACTCTGGACCGCGAAATCCTCACTACTCCGGCTCGCGGCCTCAGTCCGCGCCAGCCGAGTCGAACGCCGCCTCCGACGGTGCTGCGGCGGTCAGCTGCACCTGCGTCCCGCTTACACACGCAAACGCGTCGGCCCGCTCAACCGTGACTCCACCGCCATTTGCGCGCCTCTGGACTCTCAGCCTCTCAGCGCGACGGATACACCGATGTCAGGGCTCGACCGCGTGCAGCGTCGGTTCGTCATGCTAAGGTCGCGGTCCGACATGGCTCTGTGGGTGGGGATCGCACTCGCCTCGGCGCTGCTGTTCGGAGCGTCGACGCCGCTGAGCAAGCTGCTGCTCGATCACGTCAGCCCCTTTCAGCTCGCCGGCCTGCTCTACCTGGGCGCCGCCGTGGGCATGGCGCCGTTCGCGGTGCGCAGGCGGCTCGTGCAGCGGGTCAGGAGCCTCGACTCCGGCAACGCCGGCAGGCTCCTGGGCGCCGTGCTGCTCGGCGGCATCGCCGGTCCGGTGCTGCTGCTGTTCGGCTTGCGGGTCGCCGCGGCGGCATCCGTCTCCCTGTGGCTCAACCTGGAGCTGGTGGCCACCGCGGTGCTGGGCGTCCTGCTGTTCCGCGACCAGCTCTCAGGCCGGGCGTGGCTGGGCGCCGGCCTCGTGGTGACGTCAGCCGTGCTGCTGTCCTGGGACGGCGGAACGGCCGGCTTCCTCCCCGGAGTGCTGGTTGCCCTGGCCTGCATCTGCTGGGGGTTCGACAACCACTTCACGTCGCTGATCGACGGTCTCACGCCGCAGGAGACCACCTTCTGGAAGGGCGCCGCCGCGGGGACCACGAATCTGGCGATCGGCCTCGCCGTCGCGCCGTGGACCGCGGCGCCACTCACCGTGGCCGGCGCGGTGCTGCTGGGGACCGCCGCCTACGGGGCGAGCATCGTGCTGTACATCGCCGCCGCCCAGAACATCGGCGCCACGCGCGGGCAACTGGTGTTCTCCGCTGCGCCGTTCTTCGGCGTGCTGATCGCCCTCCTCGTGCTGGGCGAACGGATGAACCCGATGCAGATCGTGGCGGCCGCGGTGCTCCTGGCGGGCCTGGGCGTGCTGCTGCGCGAGGGGCACGCGCACCGGCACCACCACCCGGCTGCCGAGCACGAGCACTGGCACCGCCACAGCGACGGCCACCACCTGCACTCCCATCCTCGGCTCCCGGCCTGGATGGGCCACGTGCACCGCCACCGGCACGAGGAGCTTGAGCACGCGCACCCGCACGTGCCCGACGTCCACCACCGCCACGACCACGATTGAGTGACCGCAGCGAGCGGATGTCGCGCAGAAACCCCGCCCGATCAGCCGTCCATGTCCCGGAGAAGCGCCCACTGGCATGGGAGAGATCCTGTGCCAGTTCCTCTGCGGACAGATTGATGGCCGACACCCTATAGGACTTCAAGGCATCCAAGAACGGCACCCGTTCCATACCGGCGAAACGGGCGGCCTGCCCTGATGACAGATGTCCGAGTTCAAACAGTTTGACGGCTATCAGCAGACGGCATTCGTCAGCGAAGTGTTCGGGTGTTTCGCTGAGGCTTCGCAGAATATCATCAGGACATTCGAAGGTAATCGTAGACATGTGACCTCCGCCCGTCAGCCGCCGGGGAGCGTCAGCCGCGACTCGTCCATCACGCTCCACTGATAGCGGTCGGGCCGTCCCGCACGGTCCGGCATCTCCGGGCTGATCACCGTCGTGCCGGAATCGAGTGGCGTGGCATGGGTCGTGCCGCCCTCGGGGGTGCGGAACACGTTGTAGTCCTTGTCCGCCTCGGCCTGCGCCAGGTCGATCAGGTCGCGCATGGCGAAGCGCCGGACGACGGCGTTGCCGACCGCGGCGATCCCCACCAGCCGGCGCTCCTCCAGCATGCGGCCCATCCGGTTGAAGTCGGGGCGGCGCGTGCCGGTATAGCTGTGCGGCTGATAGTCGGTCATCGCCTGCGGCACCACCGTGCCATCCGCTCGCCGGACCTTTACGTCGAGCGGGATGACGCGCCGATAGGGCACCTCGCACAGCCACTCGGCGAAATGGAAGCTGGTACAGCTCGCATAGGTCATGCCCAGCATCAGGATCTGCGTGTTCAGGGCGAGCATGACCCCGAAGCTGGAGCGCAGGTCGAACACCGACAACGACGGGTCGACCCCGGCGATCACCTCGGCATGGCGTCCGATGGCGGCGAAGCTGTGCCGGTACGCGGCGCTCCGCAGCGCCCGAGGGTGGGTGCGGGCCGCCTCGGTGATGGCCCCCATCTCGGACGGGTCGCTGCGCGGGTCGATGATCGGATCGTCCTCCACCTCGTGGACGAACGTGAAGGTCGGCACCACCAGCGTGCCGCGCTCGCCGATCACCTCCAGCAGCGCCGAGACCACGGTGTCGGCGCCGCCGCGGACCCGGCCCAGCGTCCGCATCGCCGAGTGGACCAGCACCACGTCGCCGTCGTGCAGGCCGGTGTCCCAGAGCCCGCGGTAGATCTCGTCCCGGGTCACCTCGTCCTGATTCATCCCCGAGCCGCCAGGCGCTCGAGCTCCGCGACCAGTTCGGCCGGCATCGCCCCCATCGTCGACGCCTTCGCCACGTCCTCGAGCTGCTCGACGTTCGCCGCCCCGCTCGACACCGTGCTCACCGCCACGTCGGCCATGATATAGCGAAAGGCGTGCTGGGCGAGCGTCCCCGGCTCCCGCCGCAGCCGCTCGATCACGGCCGTCGCGGTGCTCCGTTCACGGTCGGACAGCGCCGCCAGCGTCTTGGCGCGGGCCGCTTCGTAACCGAACAGCGCCCCCAATGGCGTCGCGACGATGATGCCCATGTCCTGCTTCGCCGCCGCGGGAATGACGGCCTCCCGCGCCTTCTGCGAGGACGGATGGTAGTCGTGGTAGACCAGCACGGTGTCGAACTCGCCGGTCTCCGCCAGCCTGGCCAGCAGCGGTATCGCCCGCGCGGTGATGCCGATCGCCTCGCAGAGTCCCGCGTCGCGGGCCGCGCGCAGGCCGTCGAGCGCCCCGCCCGGCTCCATGATGCGCTCCCATCCGACCACGCTGACCTCGTGGATCTGCGCGACGGCCAGCCGGTCGATGCGCAGCTTGCGCAGGCTGTTCTCCAGGCTGGCCACCACGCTGTCGCGCCGGAAGTCGATGTCCTCGGGGACGTACCCGACCTTGGTCGCCACCAGGAACGGCCGGCCCGCCTGCTCGAGAGCCGGGCCCAGCAGCTCCTCGCTGCGCCCGTATCCCGGCGCCGTGTCGAGGTAGTTGATGCCCAGCTCGGCCGCGCGCCGCACGACCGCCACGGCGTTCTCCTGCGCATGCTCGGGATCGGGCCCCATCAGGTAGGCGCCGCCCAGGCTGACCTCGCTGACGGACATGCCGGTCTGGCCCAGCATGCGGTATTTCACGCGCGCGCCTTCCTCAGTCCACGCCGAACAGGCGCGCGGCGTTGTTCCAGAAGATGTCCTCCACGGCGCGGTCGCCGAGCCGTTCCGACCAGCACGCCCACTTGATCGAGCGCAGGTGCTCCAGGCCGACCAGCACCGGCCGGATGCCGATGTGCTTCTCGTCCCAGACCGGCGAGTCCTCGTAGAGCCAGAGGAAGGCGTCGGCGGCGCCGACGTGGCGGCCGCGCCCGTGGCTGACCGGCAGGTCGGTGCCGTACATCAGCTTGTCGGGGCCGATGATGCGGATGATCGCCTGGTGGGCGATGGGCTCGCAGTTGGCGCTGGTGTCGAAGTAGAGGTTGTCGAGCCCCGTCAGGTGCGGCAACCCTTCCAGGTTGTGCGCCGGCTGAAAGCCACGCGCCGAGTGCGCGAGGATCAGCTTCATGTCCGGATACCGCTCGCAGTAATGGCGGATCCAGTGGATGTTGGTGGGATCGGCCGCCGCCCGCGAGCGCACCATGTGCAGCGTGATCACCCACCCCTCCTCGTGCGCGACGCGCACCAGCGGCTCCGGCAGGAAGGCCGGGATCTCCGCCTCCCAGGTCGGCTTCACGGGCGCCATGGTGTGGTAGCACTTCAGGCCGTGCAGGCCGAGGCGCCGCACCTCCTGGCGCACCCACTCCGGATCGTCCTCCGGCCGGATGAAGAAGATTCCCCGGCACGACGCGTCGGCGGCGACCGCCTGGGCCACCCATTCGTTCTGGGAGGTGAACGATCCGTCCCCGGTCGGACTCACGGACGGAATGAACAGCGCGGCCATCCGGCGGTCCGGATGCAGGTCGTTCATCAACTGCCGGTACTCCGGGAGTCCCACGTCCGCGGGACAGCCGGGCAGGTCCCAGCCCGTGTCCTGCCGGCGCCACAGGTGCGTGTGGGCGTCGAAGACGCGGTCGGGCAGGAACGAAGCGATCTCCCGCTCGTAGAACTCCCCGTCCTGGGGCAGGAGCCGGTCCGCGGCCTGGGTGTCGGAGGTGGGCATGCTTGGTTCTCCTAAGGTTGGAAACGAGGCTGTCTCGGAGTCCGGTCGCGTTCGAGCCGCACCGTGCTGCCGGTCAGCGGCAGGTCCACGCGGGCTCCACCGCGCAGGTGGGACTCGATCGCGGCGAAGATCAGCTCGGTGCCGGCGCGGGCGGCCCGCACACCGCCGATCGGCGGCTCGCCCGTGTCGAGCGAGCGGACCAAGTCCTGCACCAGCCGCAGGTTGGCGCTGATCGGCTGCCAGTCCGGGAACGGCGCGTCGACGAACGGACTGCGCACGTTGCCGGGGTTCTCCCGGCGGCGCATCGAGTACACCTGTTGTTGCGTGACGCGCAGCGTTCCGTCCGCGCAGCGCGCCTCGAACTCCACGTCGTTCGCCGACGGGATCGCGTAGCCAAGGACCCCGTTTTCGAACCCGATCCCCCCGTGCGCAACCGGGTCCTCGGTGAGTCGGTCACCCTCCAGGGTCCAGTCGCCGTCCAGGAGCTGCATCTGCACCCAGCAGGCGCGGCGGTCGCCGTTGAGGAACAGCAGGTTGTCGAAGTAGTGGCTGGCCCCGTTGAACAGCGCGATCGCCTGGATGATGACCGAGCGCAGCGCCCCCAACTGCCCGCCGTCGATCACGTCCCGCATCGTGTGGAAGCCGGGATGCCAGCGCCGCTGCGTGCCCAGGTTGAAGGCCACGCCGTGCCGCTCGCACGCCTCCACGATCGCGTCCGCTTCCGCCATGGAGGCGGCCATCGCCTTCTCCGCGTAGATCGCCCTGGCCCCGTGCTCGGCGGCATGGACGGCGATCTCCGCCCGGCCCTCCGGCTGGGTCGCGATGCTGACGATGTCGGGCCGCTCGGCCTCGATCATCTGCCGGTAGTCCGGGTACTGCTTCTCGGGCGGGATCCCGTACTGCCTGCCGACCTCCGCCATCACCTCGGGGCGCAGGTCCGAGCACGCGACGAGATCGGTGCGATCGCATGCGCGGTAGACCGCAGCGTGCGAGTAGGGATGCACGATGTGCTTCAGCGCGACGACCTCGTTGTCGATGAAGACGCCCATGCGGCTGCAGCCGATGAGGACGGCCCGGTATGTGTCTTTCATGTTCCTGCGATCGAGCATACCAGGAGTCCGCCGGACCGGTCAGATCGCCACGTGGGGCACGAGCCGGTCCGCGGCCTGCGTGTGGGTGTCCGGCATCCCTCGCTCTCCTATGGTTGGAAACGAGGCTGTCTCGGCGCCCGGTCCCGTTCGAGCCGCACCGTGCTGCCGGTCAGCGGCAGGTCCACGCGGGCTCCACCGCGCAGGTGGGACTCGATCGCCGCGAAGATCAGCTCGGTGCCGGCACGGGCGGCGCGCGAGCCGCCGATCGGCGGCTCGCCCGTGTCGAGCGAGCTGACCAAGTCCTGCACCAGCCGCAGGTTGGCACTGATCGGCTGCCAGTCCGGGAACGGCACGTCGACGAACGGACTGCGCGGCTGGCCGGGGTTCTCCCGGCGGCGCATCGAGTACCGGTGCTGTTGCGTGACGCGCAGGGTTCCGTCCGCGCAGCGCGCCTCGAACGCCACGTCTTGCGCCGACGGAACCGCGTAGGCCACAACCCCGTTCTCGAACCCGATCCCACCGTGCACGGTGGGGTCCTCGGTGAGCCGGTCACCCTCCAGAGTCCAGTCGCCGTCCAGAAGCTGCATCTGCACCCAGCAGGCGCGGCGGTCGCCGTTGAGGAACAGCAGGTTGTCGAAGTAGTGGCTGGCCCCGTCGAACACGGCGGTCGCCTGGATGATGACCGAGCGGAGGGCACCCAACTGCCCGCTGTCGATCACGTCCCGCATCGTACGGAAGCCGGGATGCCAGCGTCGCTGCGTGCCCAGGTTGAAGGCCACGCCGTGGCGGTCGCACGCGTCCACCATCGCCTGCGCCTCCGCCCAGGACGCCGCCATCGCCTTCTCAGCGTAGATCGCCCGGGCGCCGTGCTCGGCGGCATAGACGGTGATCTCGGCGCGGCCCTCCGGCTGCGTGGCGATGCTGACGATGTCCGGTCGCTCGACGTCGATCATCTCCCGGTAGTCCAGGTACTGCCGGTCCGGGGGAACGCCGTACTGCTTGCCGACCTCCGCCATCACCTCGGGCCGCAGATCGGAGCACGCCACCAGTTCCGTGCGCTCGCAAGCGCGGTAGGAGGCAGCATGAGAATAGGGAGGCACGATATACTTCCGGTCGACCGCCTCGTTGTCGATGAAGGCGCCCATGCGGCTGCAGCCGATGAGGACCGCTCTGTACGTGTCCTTCATGGCTCTGCAGCATACTACTGGTGGGCGGAGCGTGCCACGGATGTGTGGCGACTCGAAGCGGCGAGGAGCGAACAATGGGAACGACCTATCGCGCAGCGATCATCGGCACCGGCCGCATGGGCGGGCTGATCGAGGACGAGATTCCGCCGGGCAGCTTCAGCCGGCCGTACGGCCACTTCAGCGCCTACGCGGCCATCGACGAGGTGGAGGTCGTGGCCGTCGCGAACCGCGGCGCCGAGCGGCTGGAACGGTTCGTGAAGCGCTTCGGCGTCACCAACACCTACCTCGACTACCGGATGATGATCGAGCGGGAAAAGCCGGACATCGTCAGCATCACCACGCCCAGCTTCGCCCGCGCCGAGCCGATCATCTTCGCCGCCGAGCACGGGGTGCGCGGCATCTACGCGGAAAAGGGGCTCTGCGCATCGCTGGCCGAGGCCGACCGCATCCGTGCGGCCCTGCAGGCCAACGGCGTCGCCTTCAACTGGGGGGCCATGCGCCGCCATCACGACGGTTTCAAGCGGCTGCGCGCGGCGATCGAGCAGGGACAGATCGGCGAGCCCCGGTTCGCGACGATGCATGCCCGGACCGACCTGATCAAGCACCATCCGCACACGCTCGACCTGGTTGCGATGATGCTGGGCGATCCCGTGCCGGAGTGGGTGGAGGGCCGGCTGTTGGACTCGGATGACCCCGATGGTCCGCCCACCAAGCAGTTCCCGCGCTACGACGCGGCGGGTCACCGCTTCGAACGTCCCCCCGAGGGCGAGATCGGCGACCCGATGGTCGGCTTCTACCGGGTCGGCTATCGCGGAGGAGCCGAAGGCCACTTCGTCCCGCGTCCCGGATTCGATCTGGACGTGCAGGGCACCGACGGCCACGCCCACGCATGGGACAACGGCGAGCTGATCTTTCTGCATCGGCCGGGAGGCGATGACGTCGAACACAAGTTCATCCGGCCCCGCGGGGAGAGCCCCACGATCTGCACGATCCGCGACATCATCCACGAGCTGGAGACGGGCGAACCGACGGCCGGCCGCATCGACATCACGATGCAATCGGTCGAGGTCCAGTTCGGAGTCGCCTGCTCGCATCTGCAGGGGGGAGCCCGCGTCGCCCTGCCCGTGACCGACCGAAGCCTGTACATCCCCGGCGGATGAGCAGCGCGGCGCAGGGGGCGGCGACCATGGCCGGACGTCCGAACGTCATCTTCATCCTCACCGACGACCAGGGACCGTGGGCCGCCGGCTGCTACGGGAACCCGGAGATCCGTACGCCCAACATCGACCGGCTGGCCGCCACCGGCGTGCGCTTCGACAACTTCTTCTGCTCCTCGCCCGTCTGCTCACCGGCGCGGGCGAGCCTGCTGACCGGCAAGATCCCCTCCCAGCACGGCGTGCACGACTGGATCCGCGACGGCAACATGCCGCCCGACGCGGTGAGCTATCTGCAGGGGCAGCGGACCTACACGGAGATCCTCGCCGAGCACGGCTACCGGCTCGGCCTGAGCGGCAAGTGGCACCTGGGCGACAGCCTCACCCAGCAGGCCGGATTCACCCACTGGTTTGTCCATCAGCAGGGGGGCGGCCCGTACAACGACGCGCCGATGGTCGCCGGCGGCCGCGCCGTCACCGCGCCCGGCTACGTCAGCGACGTCATCACCGACGACGCGTTGCGCTTCATCGACCGGTCGGGCGATGCCCCGTTCTATCTCGGCGTGCACTACACCGCCCCGCACAGCCCCTGGGATGGGCATCCGCAGGACATCGTGGACTCCTACGACGACTGCCCGTTCCGGTCCTGCCCGCAGGAGCCGATGCACCCGTGGGCGACATCCCTGACCCGGAACAGCCTCGGCAATCGGGAGAAACTGAAGGGCTACTTCGCGGCCGTCACGGCCATGGATCTGAACGTCGGCAGGATCCTGGACCGCCTGGAGGAGCGCGGCCTGCGGCAGGACACGCTGATCGTGTTCACCAGTGACAACGGCTTCTCCTGCGGCCATCACGGCTTCTGGGGCAAGGGCAACGGCACGTTCCCCCTGAACATGTACGAGAACTCCGTGAAGGTGCCGATGATCATGAGCCACCCCGCCCGGCTGCCGCAGGGCACGAGCGCCGGCGCGATGATGAGCCAGTACGACGTCATGCCGACGCTGCTCGACTATCTCGGGATCGAGGAGAGCCCACGCGCCACGGACGAATCCGAGCTGCCCGGGATCAGCTTCGTGCCCGTGCTGGAAGGCGAGGCTGAAGAGGCTCGGGAGGACATCGTCGTCTACGACGAGTACGGCCCCGTGCGCATGATCCGTACGCGCGAGTGGAAGTACGTGCACCGCTACCCGTACGGCGCGCACGAGCTCTATGACCTGACCGCCGACCCGGACGAACGGAACAACCTCATCGACGAGCGCTTACGCCGCCCGGTGGTCGACGAGCTGCGGGACCGGCTGACCAGGTGGTTCGATCGATACGTCGATCCCCTCCTCGACGGAACGCGCTTTCCCGTGTCCGGCTCAGGCCATCGGGACCGGATCGGCCGCCGCACCGCCGGGGAAGGCTGCTTTCACCACGGCGAGTTCGGAGTCACCGAATCGGGATTCCCTGGACTCCTGCCTTCCCAATCCTCTACGACGTAGTGTTCGTGGTGTTCAACCACTGGTGGTCTTTCAGGAAATCCGATAAGTCATCTCTGAAACGAGTCATCCAGAAAGGACTGCCCGCATAATAGGTGATAAGGTACGGGATGCGGGATCTCATCAGCATCTTCTCCGCATTTCTGCCGGCAGCTTTGGACGCGACAGCGACGAGTTCCGGTCGATGGCGTCGTATGAACCAGTTCAGCACCTCTTCCGCCGTGGCAAGGTCGCGTGGGCGCACGTCCGCCGCCATGCTCCCTCCTTCGACCGGCGCCGGACGGAGAAAGTAATTGCAGTATGCGATGTGCTGGAATACGAAATCATCGTGTGTCAGACCGCGTTCATCCAGTATGCGGGACAGCTCTCGCGCGATCTCTCGGTAGATGGTGTGAGCCCGATTCCATGCTCCCCTGATGTTTCCTGCCGTGCAAACCCATTTCCGTTCCTCGTCACTGAGATCATTCTGACTGCCCGTGTACCACGCGTCGGAATCGTGGTGAATGGTGGATCCCTCCGGCAGGTAGTGGCTCTCACCGATAATCAGTAAGCGCTTGTGGCGGTCATCCTGATAATGGTCGCCCATCCATGGTTGCATACCAGGAAACCTTCGCAAGTGTATAGGAAGAGGAATTCCCTGGACGTAGCCCTCCGGCAGCATGAACTCATGCTGGCACATCGCCAGGGTACGGGTCAATTCTGGTTCAATGTCAGTAGGAGGAGAGCCACTTGAACTTCGGATGCGGATGTCCGTACGCTGACGAGCATGAGCCACCCGATGACCAGCGCTCAAGACCGGCGGAGCGCTGACGAGTACGTGGAGACGTTGACTGCCGCGATGCGCGCAGCCAAGCAGATCAGGTCGGACTTCGTTGCCAGTCTGTCTCCATGCTCCCCGGCGTACGACCTCGAATGGGAGCTCCGCTATGGCAGCGAGGACCGCTTGATCTTCGTGTTCTCGGTAGTGATCGACCTCGCGGAGGACTTCGACGTACGCGAATATCCGCGTGACGAAGTGAACCGCCTCACCGCCGATCTCCGGGAGCGGATCGGTGGCACCGAGGTCGACACCTGGGACGTGTGGGTGGTCACCGTGACGGCACGACCCAGACCGCTGTTCGATGATTAGGCCCGACGGTCTTCTCGAGCATGCTGCGCAGCTTGCTGTCGCCGGACCGGGCCGCCCGCGGGACGCGGACATCAGGCGCGGCATCAGTGCGGCATACTATGCGGTGTTCCATGAGCTGACCGGACGCGCGGCGCGGCTTCTGGCCGGTTCGTTTCCTCAGGATACTCAGAACGAGATTCGCCGCACGTGGTCGCATGGCGAGATCGCTCGACTTGCCAAGCACATGGTCGACAGGTCCAACACCCTGAAGCGCGAACCCGACGCTACGCTGCCGGCGAATCTCAAGAAGTATGGACGGCTGCTCGACATCGCAGCGACGGACGCCGACCTCGTCGATAGCATGCGCACGTTCAACCAACTGCAGGAGCAGCGCTACTCGGCTGACTACGACCACAACGCCCAGTTCACCAAATCGGATCTCGTCGAGGCATGTGAAAACGCCCGTCTCGCGCGCGAGCGGCTTGATGATGCCCAGAACCAGGCCCACAGGGCTTTTTTCGCGCTCATCACGATAGGGTAAGACAGCTCCGGCCGACGCTGAACTTCCGCGGTCTCAGACCGCAGACTGGAGAGAGCAAGTTCTGCCCTTTGAAGCGGTGATGAAAGGGGATAGGTTGGTATGGCCATGGGGAGGATCGCTGCTTCTTGCGGCGGCTGCACCGGCGCTATATCTTGACGGGCCGGGACGGAAAGAGCAGTGACGAAAGACATTTACGATCACCTTGGCGTCGCGCGGCTGGTGAACGCCGCGGGCGGCTTCACCGCCTATGGCGGTTCGCGCATGCGGGAGTCGACGCTCCGGCGCATGAACGAGGCGGCGCGGAGCTATACCGACATCCGGGCGCTGCAGGCCGAGGTGCACCGGCACCTCGCCGAGCTCACCCACAACGAGGCAGCCTTCGTCTCCAACGGCGCCGACACCGGCCTGTACCTGTGCGCGGCCGCGGCCGTGGAGCGCCGCGCCGGCCGGCCCATCCGCTACCTGAGCTCCGAAGAGATCGGCGGCTACGAGGTGATCGTGTTCACCGCCCACCACAACCCGTACGACTTCGTCCTGCAGCAGCTCGGCGTGCGCACGAAGACCCTGGGCTACGCGAACTTCATCGAGCCGATCACGCGCGAGGCGCTTGAGCACAACATCACCGACCGCACGGTCGCCATCTTCTTCTTCCAGGCCGAGCACGGCTGGACGACGCAGGGCGGGCTCCCCTTCGAGGACACGGTCGCGGTGGCGCGCATGCACGGGCTGCCGGTGGTGATCGACTGCGCGGCGCAGCTCCCGCCGAGGGAGAACCTCTGGAAGTTCACGCAGGCCGGCGCGACCGCGGCGCTGTTCAGCGGCGGCAAGGACCTGCGCGGCCCGCAGTCGAGCGGCCTGGTGGTGGGCGAGCACTGGTTCCTGGAGATCGTCACCCGCATCGGCTTCCCGAACTACGGCCACGGCCGGATGATGAAGACCGGACGCGAGGAGATCGTCGGCCTCTACTGGGCGGTGAAGGAGTATCTGGAGTACGACGAGGACGCGCGGCTGGCCTGGGCCGACGACGCCGTGGCGGAGATCTGCGGCGCGCTGGCCGACAGCCGGATCTTCGCGGCGGAGCGCGATCCCTACAGCGAGGCGGGACAGCCGATCGCCAGGGCCAGGCTGCGGTTGCTCGGCGGGATCGGCGAGCAGCAGGTGCTCGACCACCTGCGTGCCCAGGACCCGCCGGTGGTCTGCGGCAGCGACTCTCCCGGCGAGGTGATGGTGGCGCCGATGTGCATGGAGCCGGAGGAGGTGCCGATCGTGCTCGAAGCGCTGCGGCGCTGCGAGCACGACCTGGCCCCGGGCGGGCAGGCCCCCTCGCCTGCATGATTGGCCGGGTAGCCGCCGGAGCCACCCCCGACGTAGTCGTGTCAGCCGTGGAAGTGCCCGGATGATAACGCTCGCCGGCTGGTGCCGGTGATTCTTCGGTGATGTCGGTCCCCTATACCGACCCGGAAAACCTTGCGAAGGAGTTCGCTAGCCGAGGGATAGTTGCCTTGTCACCCGAGACGCTCGGGATCCCTCTCGAGGTGCATGCCCGGGTATACGCGAAGGAGAAACAAGCCTACCTTGCCGACGAACGCGTCACCCCTGCGGCGATCCCCGAAATCCTCGACGTGCTGAGCGCCCCCGGCCTCGTGGCGGCGTGCATCGAGCTGGTAGGTGAAAACTGGGCCGTCGTGCCGTTCACGCACAATGCGTCGTTCCCGAGTGGGGCGCGGGATCAGCACTGGCATAAGGACGACAACGCTCCGTACAACGCACGCAAGCAGCAGGAGGCCGCGCCGCTCCGTGCCGGCAGTGCGCTGATCTACTCGCACAACACCTTCCACCGCGGCAACCACCGCCGCGACGACTGGCGTACCTGGCGCGACCATCCACGCTTCATGTGGCGGTTCTGGCTCTACCGCACCACTGATCCACCGCGCCACTTCGCGTCCCGCGGACGTGATGCTGCGGAAGGCAGCACGGCCGGCGAGATGAGCTGGAGCGGCGTGGATCCGATGACCGGCGCCAACCTGGTCGAGGTGACTGACGATCTCACCGTGATCTGGCGCCATCACTACCACTGGCTGCGCACGGGGGAGGCACCTCCACCTCGTGCCGAGATAGCCGCCGCCTCACCGGAAGAGCGCGAGATCGAGGCGGCACGCCTCTTCGACCAGCTCCATGCCAGGTACGACGCGGCAGAACCGGCGCGCATCGGCGCCGCCTACAAGCTTGCCTCCATCGGCGATGACACGCTGGCGGCGCGGCTCCTCGGCAAAGCCCTCTACACCGAGCGCGAGAGCGTGCGTCGCGCCGCCGCCTTCGGGTTGATCGCGCTCGGCCCTGCTGCGACCGACACGTTCCTGCTGGCGGCGCGTTCACCGGTCAAGTGGGTCCGCAAGGCGGGGGTTCACGGCCTGGGCGACGCCAGTCCGCTGACAGAGGCGGTACTCGACGTCGTCACCACCCGCCTGCTGGACGACCCGTCGGTATACGTCCGCTCGGTGGCCGCAGGTAGCCTCGGGTGCCTGGGGCGCCGCGCCGCCGCCACGGGAACCGGCGTTGAGCTGATCCCGGCATGTGTTGATGCACTGGTGCGCAGCTTGGCGCGGGAGGAGAACCGACTGGCGATGGACCTGGCGCAGAAGCGCCGTATCAAGTACGTCCGCCCCACCGACGACTGTGACATCTGCGAAGGCGGCGGCGGCGACTATGGCTACGATCGCTTCGAGCCGGTGCGCTCTGCCGTGCGGGAGAATGCCCTCTGGACGCTGGTGATTATCTGTTCTCACGGCGCGGCCGCTCTCGGCACGGCCCTGCAGCCAGCCATCGCGGCCCTCCAGGACGTGATTCGTACGGACCGAAACGTGTTCTCCGTCGGCTTCGCCATGGACGCCTTGAGCCGTCTGGTCAACCTGCGCCGCGGCGATGCGGAGGCGCTGTCTACCGTCAGGGACGCGCGGGAGGCCCTGCCGGCGCTGCTGCGCGCGTCACCGATACAGCCGTGGGAAGCCCTCGTGCCGGGCGGAATGTCGGCGGCGGCGCTGGCCGCGCTCTGAGTTCGATCGCGTTCAACCGGCGGCGGAGCGCCCGGCGAATCCCTCCGCCACGAAGCTCCACACCCGTTCCTTGTAGTAGCGGTGGCCGCCGTCGCCGACGTACAGCTCGCACCGTTGCGGGACCGATAGGGCTTGGTACACCTTCACGAGCTGCGCGTACGCTGCCTCCGTATGGGCGATGGGGAAGATGTGATCTTCCCTGCCGGCGACCGCCAGGAAATGGCGCGGCGCGATGAGGCCGGCCACGTCAGGCATCTCTCCCAGGCGCAGGATTCCGGGCACGTAGTTGCAATCGCAGTGGGGGATCGAGCCGAGGCTGCCGGCGAACGTGTTGAAATAGCTGCCGGGAACCGAGACGGAGATCCGCGTGTCGCAGGCGGCGGCGAACAGCGATACCGTGCCGCCGCCGGAGTTGCCGGTGATAGCGATGCGCGTGGTATCCACGCCCTGGTGCGCGATCGCCCAGTCGATGAGACGGGACATGTCCCACACGCGGTCACCGATCGGCGTCCGCCCGACCAGCAGGTCGTGCATGAGCTGCCGCCGGCACGACGACTTTGCATTCTGTTCCTTGTCCGCCGCGGATCGGGTCTCGCCGAAGGCGCGCGTGGTCGGCGCGATCACCAGATACCCCTGTTCCACGGCCTGCACCGCGATGTCGCGCTCCCCCTCGCGGATCTCCCGCTCCTCCTCCGGGCTGTCGAAGAGCCCGACGTAGATGTGCGGATGGCCGTGGCCGTGTGGGGTGAGCGCGAGCGGCGGCTTTGCGGCGGTCGACTTCGGCCGCAGCAAATAGAACGGCAACGGAACGGTCGGCTCGGTGAGGATCCGCCACGACTCGCGCGTGTACGTTCCCAGGTCCTGGCTGCCGAACAGCTCCGCTGTGGGCACGAACCCGGCCAAGTCCTTCTCGAGGTTTGCCAGTCCCAGGTGTGTTCGCAGACGGTCCCGAAACGCGGTCTGCCACTGCCGGATCTCCGTCTCCGTACCGCCACGGAAGCGGAACTCCCCCTCGCACGCGCGCATGAGACTCCCGAAGTGCTCGTCGAGGTCGAACCTGAACTTCCCGTCAGGCATCCGTATCTCCTTCATCAGTGTGTCGAGAGCCGGAGCGTGACCTGGTAGTCCGGCGGCTCGGTCTCGGTCGCGTTGTCCCGGAGTGTACCCGCCAGCCCCACGCGCAGATCGGAACCGAATGCCAGCCGGTAACCGAGCCGGTACTCGGGGATGCCCTCGGACACGGATACGCCGGCCCACGGCGTTCCCGTTGCGGAGCCGCCGAGGACGGACACTCCGTAGCCGAGCTCGGTATCGATGTCCCAACCGGCCGCGGCACCGCCGACCTGCAGCGGATCGGCGATGGTCTCGATTCCCCAGCTCACGTGCCGGCCGTCCTCCTCCATCCCACGCGACGAGGACAATGTGAAGTAGGGACCGAGCTCCGAGCTCGCGCTCGGGTCATAGCGCAACGACCCCGACAGGCTCCACGTCCTGAAACCCTCGGCGCCATGCACCGGCAGGGCACGCGTGTAGAGCTCGGCCGTCAGGTGCTGCTCCGGATGTGCATAGCGAACCCCGCCGCCGATCTCCATCCCCCACCCGGTCTCCACGCCGCCCCCGTCGAGCCGTCCACCGACGTCGACGAACGGCGCGATCCAGTGTCCGCCGCCAAGGACGAAATCGTAGGCGCCCTCCAGCACCAGGCGCAGCCGGGACGCGTCCATCGACGCGGCCGCGAAGGAAGCGGACGCGTTGGCGTCGATCGCCAGGAGCAACCCATCGGCCTTGATCGACACCGACAACGGATTGTTCTCCGTGGGAGACAGGATCTGCGCAAGGCCGCCGACGGCCGCCATCCTCAGCGCGATTCCGGTCTCCATCGTCCGGTCGTCGTTCATGGTACGTGTCAGCGCTCCGGTACCGATGCCCACCGTCCCCCACAGCGACAGGCGGTCGTTCACGCCCAGACGCAGATAGGGATGAACACCGGTCAGGACCGAGGTCACCTGCGCCGCGACGTCGTCGATCGAGACCGAGCCGCCACCCTGGCTGTGGGACAGCGCGATGCCGAGGAGCACCTGGCCTGTCGCCAGATCCGCACCGAAGGTGGCGGTGCCGACACCGCCGCCCAGTACGCGGGCATCTTCACCTTCAACGTCGAATCGGGAGAACGAGCCCCTGCCCCAGAGGCTCCAGCCCGGTGCGTCCTGCTGTTCAGTGGACGGGACATCAAGGGGATTCCCGGCCGGCACCACGCCAACCGTGGAGCGCGTACACCGCCAGCGCGGAGACGGGTGGTCCGGAGTCCCCTCCACCGACCGGCGGTCCCGCGCGCACCGCATCCGCTCGTCGAGTGCATCCACGACCTGAGCCGCCGCCGTACGGCCGAAGTGCCCGATCCAGTCCGTCGTCACTCGATCCATCGGCTCGAGGGCGGAGTGCTCGTCGTCCCTTATGGTCGCGGTACCCTCACCGTCGGCCAGCGCCGCATTGCGCGCATCGCTCAACCTGACCGTGAAGATCTCGTCCTCTTCCTCCTCGTCGTCGACGAGCACCGGGACCGCGATCGTCTGCCGCGTCTCGCCGGGCTCGAAGGTAAGTGTCCCGCTTGTGGCCGTGTAGTCCGAGCCGGCAGTCGCCGTCCAGTCCGATGTCTCGTACGCCACCGTCACCGCTGCGCTGCTCGGTCGGCTGAGGCTCACGGTGAACGGCGCGCTCCCTCCAGCCTCGGCCACCGTCACGTCGTCGATGACCAGCGCCGGCAGCCGCGAGGGTGAAGAGGGCTCATCGGTGTCATCGCCGGGGTCATCATCGTCATCGTCCCGGATCGTCCCCGTCCCCTCCGGGTCGCCCAGCGTCGCGTTGCCTACGTCGCTCAACCTCATGGTGAACGTCTCGTCCCCTTCCTCCTCGCTGTCATCGAGCACCGGCACCGCGATCGCCTTCCGGGTCTCGCCCGGCTGGAAGACCAGCGTCCCATTCGTGGCCGTGTAGTCGGCACCAGCAGTCGCCGTCCAGTCCGACGTCCGATACGCGACGGTCACCGCCTGGTCGCTCTCCCCGCTCAGGCCCACCCTGAACACCGCGCTCCCCGCGTTCTCGGCGACCGCCACGTCGTAGATGACCAGCTCCGGAAGACCGGATGGAAGCCGGTCGTCGCTCTCGTCGTCCCTGATGGTCCCCGTCGCCTCCGCGACGCCCAGCGTCGCGTTGCGCGCGTCGCTCAACTTCACTGTGAGGATCTCGTCCCCTTCCACCTCGTCGTCATCGAGCACCTCGACCGGGATCGTCTGCCGCGTCTCGCCGGGCTCGAACGTCAGCGTCCCACCGGTCGCCCTATAGTCCGATCCGGCCGTGGCCGTGCCGTCGAACGTCGAGTAGTCCACGGTCACCACTTCGGTGCTCTCCGTGTTCAGGCTCACCCTGAACACGGCGCTCCCGGAGCCCTCGGTCACTGTCACGTCGTAGATGGCCAGCGTCGGCGGTCCCGGTGGCGTTTGGTTACCGTCGTTGTCCACGATCGTTGCCGTCCCCACGCCCTTCAGCAGCGTCGCGTTTGGGGGGTCGCTCAAGCTCACCGTGAACGTCTCGTTCCCTTCCAGCAGCGTGTCATCGCTCACCGCCACGGCAATCGTCTTCGCCTGCTGGCCGGGTTGAAATACCAGCGTTCCATTGCTGGCCATGTAGTCCGAGTCGGCAATCGCCGACCCGTTCGACGTGCCATACGTTACCGTCACCGTCTCGGTGCTCTGCCCGCGCAGCCTCACGCTGAATACCGCGCTCCCGCCGCCCTCGCTCACCGTCACGTCGTTGATCGCCAGCGTCGGCACGCCGGGTTGTGGAGGTTCCACGCCCTCATCGTCCCTGATCCTCGCTATCCCTAGATCGTCCAGCAGCGTCGCGTTCTGCGGGTTGGTCAGAGTCACCCTGAACGTCTCTTCCCCTTCAACATCGCTGTCATCCAGCACCGTCACCTCGATCGTCTTGCTCGTCTCGTTCGCCAGAAACGTCAGCGTCCCTTCCTTGGTCACGTAGTCAAATCCGGCACTCGCCGTCCCGTCCAACGTCTCATACTCCACCGTCACCGTCTCAGTGGTCTGCCCGCTCCGAATCACACTGAATACCGCGTTCCCGCCGCCCTCACTCACCTCCACGTCGTCGATCGCCAGCGTCGGCAGGTCGGTGCCGTCATTGTCCTCGATCGTCGCCGTCCCCACTTCCTTCCGCAGCGTCGCGTTCTGGGGGCTGCTCAAGCTCACCGTGAATGTCTCGTTCCCTTCCTGCCGCGTGTCATCGCTCACCGGCACGTCGATCGTCTTCGCCTGCTGGCCGGGTTGAAATACCAGCGTTCCGCTTCTGGCCGTGTAGTCAAATTCGGCCCTCGCCGTCCCGTCCGCCGTCGTATACCGCACCGTCACCGTCTCAGTGCTCTGCCCGCGCAGCATCACGCTGAACACCGCGCTCCCGCCGTCCTCATCCACATCCACGTCGTCGATCTCCAGCGTCGGCAGCGGAATGACCGTCGGGTTCTCCGTGATCTGGACTGTCACCGAGCCCACATTGTGTACCGGGCATTCGGCCGTGTGATCCCACACTTCGTGGGTAAACGTGACCTGCGTATTCAGCTTGGCGTTATCCGCGGCACGGATCGTTATGCCTCGCCATACGTTCCAGTCGTCCTGATCGAACCCCCAGCCGACCGACGGTACCCAGCTCAGGCCCTTGTACCCGACGTCGCCCCACACCACACCGTCGACGTGCACCCTGACCCACCATCCGTCGGCAGTCGGCGGCTCACTCAGTCTCAGGAAGTAGGTGACGGACTCTCCCGCCTTGACGGACAACGGGCCCCCCCTCACCTCGACGGTCCCGCCCCAGGGCACGGGGTCACTCTGCGCGTCGGCCGGCGGCGTCCCGATGCCGGTGAGGACCGCCAGCGACAGAACGGCGATCACCACGTGACCCCGAATGCGGAACTCCAGATGCAGGCACCGTGCCCACGCTGCGATGCCGCCCGGCGCAGCGCCATCCCGCTGAAGGCTCACACCGACGACCGGTGCCGGTGGCGCCACGTGGTCTACCGCAAGTCCTGCAGGTGGGTGATGCGGCCGGTGGTGCCGAAGCCCAGCTCGATGGCACGGGCCAGCATCCGCTGCCGGCGCGGAGTCGCGGTGGCCACCAGCCGGTCGCTGTACAGCCGGCCCCAGGCTTCGGTCTCGCGGCCCAGGCAACCGGTGAGCCACTCGAAATGCTCCGCCCGGTCCGGCGTCGCGTTCTGTACGGCGTTGACGTGGATCGCCCGCCTCCGCGGGCGATCGCCGAGCGCGGCGTGGAAGGTCTTGTGGTTCATGAAGATCACGTCGCCCGGCTCGTTCACCAGCGGATACCTCCCGGGCAACTCCTCCGGGGGCAACCCCACTTCCGCCGCCGACGTCTCCAGCGCCTCGCGGAACGGAGTGAAGTGGCTGCCCGGAATGACGCTGAGACAGCCGTCGTCCGGGCCGAGCGGGTCCAGGTAGATCGCCGCCCGCATGCTGAACATGCCCTCGGGGGCACAGGCGTCGCGATGCCACGGGGTGCCGCCCGCGTGGATAATCCCCTCCGTGGCGGTCAGGATGAAGTCCTCACCCAGAAGCGTCTCGAAGACCTCGACCAGCCTCTCGTGGTCCAGCAGCGGATAGAACGCGTCGGGATCGTAGTCGAAGAAGGGCACCACCTGCTGCCGTTCGCCGGATGGCGTCGGCCGGTGGCGCCCGGCCCGCTCCATGGCAGCGTCGAACGCGGTCGACAGCGCGCCCATCTCCCGTGACGACAGCATCTGCCGGCACTGCAGGAATCCGAACGTACGAAACCGCAGCGCCTCCCTCCCAGTCATGGCAGTAGCGATTCTATCCCTGATTGCGCTTCGTGAGTGAACGCCGGGGATTCCGCTGCCGCTTCATTCGCCTCGGCGGTATCGGGTATCGTCCCCCTACCATGCACATCGATCGACTGGACGTGCACTACGTGGTGATGCCGCTCATCTACCCGTGGCGCACCGCCTACGGCGAGGATGCCGACATCCACTCGGTGCTGGTGAAGCTGTCGAGCGGCGAGCACACGGCCTGGGCGGAGAGCACGCCGTTCTTCGCCCCGCACTACCTGAGCGAGTCGGCCGGCTCGGTCTTCTACCACGTGACCGAGGTGTTCGGGCCGCACGTGGTCGGCCGCGAGTACGACACGGCCGCGGCGATCAACGAGCGGCTCGGCCCGTTCAAGGGCAACTCGTTCGCCAAGGCCGCCATCGAGATCGGCTGGTGGACCCTGCAGAGCCGCATCACCAGCACGCCTCTGCACGGGCTGCTGGGCGGTAAGGCGCGGGACGTGGTCGCCGGGGCCGACTTCGGCATCCAGGACTCGATCGAGATGCTGCTCGGCAACATCGGCCAGGCGGTCGACGCCGGATTCCCGCGCATCAAGCTCAAGGTTGCCAGGGGATGGGATCTGGAGATGCTCCATCAGGTCACCTCGACGTTCCCGGATATGACCTTCCACATCGACTGCAACTCCGGCTATACGCTCGACGACCTGCCGTTCTTCCGGGCGATCGACGACCTGGGGCTGGCGTTCATCGAGCAGCCGCTGCACCACACCGATATCCTGGACCACGCCGAGCTGGCAAAGCGGATCGGCACGCCGATATGTCTGGACGAGACCATCGTCGACCCGCGGACCGCCGAGCAGGCGATCCGCATCGGCGCCTGCCGGTATATCAACATCAAGCCGGCGCGCGTGGGCGGGCTGCAGAACGCGCTGGCCATCCACGACATGGCCCGCGATGCCGGCATTCCGGTCTGGATCGGCGGCATGCTGGAGAGCTCGGTGGGCGGCGCCGTCTGTGTCGAGCTGGCCACTCTCGACAACTTCACCTACCCCGGCGACCTGTTCCCCTCGTCCCGCTTCTACACCCGGGACCTGGCCGCGCCGCCACTGGAATACGACGCACCGCACACCTTCCGGCCGTTCGGAACCGATCTGCCGGAGCCGGACCCGGAAATGCTCGCCGCGTGGACGCGACGGCACGCCGCCGTGACGCCGGAGGCAGCGCGATGAGCGCCGAATCGGCCGCTGCCGGCCTGTCGACGCAACAGACGGAGCACTTTCAGCGCGAGGGGTACGTGATCCTGGAGGGCTTCCTGGAGCCCGAGTACAACGACCGCCTGATCGCGGAGGTGGACGGGCTGATGGCCGACCGCGCGAACGGCGCGAAGCCGCTGCTCACCTCCTACCGGGAGATGGGCCTGCTCACCTCGGACCCGCCGATGATGGCCATGATCGAGTCGCTGATGGGGCCGCGTTTCGCCATGCATCACATCCATTCGTCCCGGCACGACGCCGGCGAACGCGGCGTCCACTGGCATCAGGACTACGAGCAGGAGCCGCACACCAACCGTTCGCACGTCATGGTGCACGTTTTCTACTACCTCAACGGCCTCAACGGTGAGATCGGCGACCTGCTGGTGCTGCCGGGGTCGCAGACGGTCGTGGTGGAGACGAGCCTCGCCCTGTTCGGCACGGAGGACCTGCCCGGCTCGGTCCGCGTCGACCGCCTGCCGCCCGGGTCGGCGGTGATCGTGCATTCGGCGGTCTGGCACGCGCGGCGCCCCAAGCCGGGGGGCGAGGATCGCGGGCGCTACTTCATCGACGTCTCCTACTGCCAGCACGGCGTCCTCTGGCCGGCGTACGGCACCGTGGACGATGTCAACGCGGAAGCGCTGCGGCAGGGGTTCGACCGCGGCGGCCGCTACCGGCACGTCTACGACTCCACCCGGTTCTTCGATCGGCGGCCGCTGAAGCGGCGCTTCGACGAGCGCAATGAGGGGAGCATGCTGCTGCGCCTGAAGGACGAGTAGCGTGGCGCAGCGGTCGGAGCGGCTCGTCCTGGTGACGGGGGCCGCCGGCAAGGTCGGGCAGCACTTCATCGGCCGGTTCCTGGCCGATCCAGCCTGGGACGGAGCCGTCGTGCGCGCCTTGTGCCACAACCGGCTGCTCCCGGCCGGCGAGCGGCTGGACCCGGTGCGCGGATCGATAGCCGAACGCTCGGACGTGGTGCGGGCCGCGGACGGCGTCACCCACGTCGTGCACCTGGCTACCTGCAAGGAAACGCCGGACGACGTCATCGACGTGACCGTCAAGGGGCTGTTCTGGCTGCTGGAGGAGTGCCGCCAATCGCCGGCCTTCGAGCGCTTCATCCTGATCGGCGGCGATGCCGGTGTCGGCCATTTCGTCTATCCGCACCCCATCCCGGTGACCGAAACGCAGAAGCACTCCGCCTACGCCGGGTGCTACGCCCTGTCCAAGGTGCTGGAGGAGGCCATGCTGGAGCAGTACTACATCCAGTACGACCTGGATGGCTGCTGCCTGCGCGCCCCCTGGATCATGCAGAAAGACGACTTCAGGTACTCGCTCTCCTTCGGCGAGGATGTGTTCGGCGGCCCGCGATGGCGCGACTTGGTAGGGACGGAGAAAGCGGAGGCGTACCGGGCGGCGGGGACGGTGCCAGTGATGCTCGACCCGCAGGGCCGGCCCGTGCTGCGCAACTTCGTCCACGTCGACGATCTGGTGACCGCCATCATCACCGCGCTGGACCATCCGGCGGCACGGCAGCAGCTCTTCAACATCTGCATGGACGAGCCGGTCGACTACCGCGAGGTGGCGAGGTATCTGCGGGAAACGCGGGGGCTGCCGAGCGTCGAGATCCCGACCGAGTTCCACGGCACCTGGCTGGACAACAGCAAGGCGAAGTTCCTGCTCGGCTGGCGGCCGCGCTATGACCTGCAACGGCTGATCGACGACGCGTGGGACTATAGCCGTGCCGAAGACGACCCGCGCAGGATCTGGTATCCCGGATGAACGGAACGCGGCACACGATGACGGAAGGTGATGTATGACGACGATCTTAGGAGACGAAGACTACCGGTACGAAGAGATCGACGACTGGGCGCAGCTCCCCGACGGCTGGAGCTTCAAGGAGGTGGCCGACGTGGCCGTGGATGCGGACGACCGCGTGTACGTCTTCAACCGAAGCGACCATCCGATGATGGTATTCGAGCAGGACGGAACGTTCGTAACCTCCTGGGGAAAGGGGCTGTTCACGCGCGCGCACGGCCTCACGATCGGCCCCGACGGGATGCTCTACTGTGTCGACGACGACGGGCATTCCGTGCGGCGCTGCACGGCCGACGGTGAGCTGCTGACCACCTACGGCACGCCGGGGCAGCCCGCGCCGCTGCACGGCGGACAGCCCTTCAACCGCCCGACCAAGGTGGCGTTCGACCCGCGGAGCGGCGACCTCTACATCTCTGACGGCTACGGCAATGCCCGCGTGCACAAGTTCACGGTCGACGGGGAACACCTGTTCTCCTGGGGCGAGTACGGCACCGATCCCGGCCAGTTCAACCTCGTGCACAGCGTCTGCACCGATGACGACGGCAACGTGTACGTCGCCGATCGGGAGAGCCACCGCGTGCAGATCTTCGATGACCGTGGCACGTATCTGGATCAGTGGAACGATATGCACCGCCCGTGCGGATTGCACGTCGCCGCCGGTCTGGTCTACATCGGACAGATCGTCACCGAGCTGACGGTCAACGCCGACTACCCCAACCTGGGCTGCTGCGTGAGCGTCCACGATCTCTCCGGACGACGGCTGGCACGGCTCGGCGACGCCCGCCCCGGCGAGGGACCCGGGCAGTTCATCGCCCCGCACGGGCTGGCGGTCGACTCGCACGGGGACATCTACGTCGGCGAAGTCTCCTGGGCCGCGTACGGCAGCAAGCAAACCCCGCCGCGCGAGGTCCGCAGCTTCCGCAAGCTGGTGAGAGTCCCGTAAGCGGATCGACGCCGCGGATCGCGGGATGTATCACGCCGCTCGCTTCAGCCAGAATCCACTCCTCCGCGCCGGCATGGACCCGCGCATCGGAACCAATCTCAATGGGCCGTCACTGATCCGGGTTCCCGATTGGGTGAACGCTCCCCTGGGGCGCTACTATCTCTACTTCGCGCACCATCAGGGGACCTTCATCCGCATGGCGTACGGTGACGACGTGCGCGGCCCGTGGACGGTGTACCGCCCCGGCGTCCTGAACCTGGAGCAGACCCGCTGCCAGCATCACATCGCCTCCCCCGACGTCCACGTGCTCGACGACGGTCGCCGGATCGTCCTGTACTTTCACGGCGTCACCCCGGATGGGCAGCTCTCGTTCAGGGCGTCATCGGCGGACGGCCTGCATTTCGAGGCCGATTGGGGGGCGCTGGGCCCGTCCTACTTCCGGGTGTTCCGCCACGATGGCGCATGGTTCGCCATCGCCAGAGTGCCCGAGCCGAGCGGTGGCGGGCTTCTGCTACGTTCGCCCGACGGGCGTGGCCGTTTCGAGCCCGGCCCGGCCGTGCTCCCGAAGATGCGCCACGCCGCCGTCGTCAAGGACGGTGCCACGTTGCAGGTGTTCTACAGCCGCGTGGCCGACTGCCCGGAGCGCATCGTGGCCTCCAGCATGCACCTCGAAGGCGATTGGCGCCGCTGGCATGCCTCCGAAGCTGTAGAGGTGCTGCGCCCCGAGCTGCCCTACGAGGGCAGCGGCCTGCCGCTGCGTCCCTCGAAATCCGGAGCCGTACATGAACCGGCACACGAGCTGCGCGACCCTGCGATCTACCGGGAAGCCGGCAGGACCCTTCTGCTCTACTCCGGAGCGGGCGAAACCTCGATCTGCGGGGCGGAACTCACCTGCCGGTAGTCTTCACACGGCAGATAGTTCGCCCCGCCGCGCGCAGTCCGTTGCTTCCGCAAGCTGGTAAGATCACCGCAATACAAGGTCGATCGGTAGCCGCCGGCCTCGTCATTTCATAGGGAGGATGCTGAGACATGACCTTTTCCGATGTGATCGAGGCCATTGACCAGTTGTCTCAGGATGAGCAGGAGGAGTTGATCGATGTTGTCAGACGCCGTCTGGCCGAAGCCAGGCGAAGGCGCTTGGCAGCAGAGGTTGAGGAGGCGCGAAAGGAGTTTGCTTCCGGTCAGTGTCGGACCGTTACTCCACAGGAGCTGGTTCGTGAGATCCGGGAATGAGCCGTCCGCCCATCCGCACCAGCAGGTTCGCGCGTGCCGCCACGAGAAGGCATCGCCTGAATACCACTACCCGCCTCCCTCGTCGCTGAGCCGCGCCGGGATGTCCATTCGATCATGGAGGATCCGCACAATAACGACGGTCGTGTCTCCCTGGATGCGGTAGAACACGAGATGACGGCCAGCGCGAACCGAGCGATACTCCTTGCCGGCAAGACGATACACCTGACCGCTGCGTGGAAATCGGAGAACGCGCTCGACGGCAGATCGCAACTGTGACAGGTAACGCTGCGCCTGGGCGGTGCCCCAAATCTCCGAAGTGACATCGTAGATCTGTTCCAGGTCATCGCGAGCGGCAGGGCGGTAGAGGGCTCTCAATTCACCGATGCTTCGCCCGCTTTCGCGCTAGCAACTCATCCCAATCCAGCGGTATCGCCGGTCCTGAGGCTTCGCCCTCCAGCAACGCCTCGCGCAGCGCTGCGCGCTGCGCCTCCTCGTCCTCCAGGAGGCGCAGCCCGGCTCGTACCACGTCGCTCGCGTTCTTGAACCGTCCTTCCCTGACCTGCGCTTCGACGAAACCGGCGAAATGCTCGCCGAGGCTCACGCGTGTGTCTCTGGGCATGCTTACCTCCGAGTCTACAGGGATATGACGCACATCAATCGCCTCTTCACTCACTGCCGTTCTGCGGCCGGGGACGCCAATGCACGGCCTGGATCGGGCCGCGGTTGCGGTAGGGGCAGACGGTGATCATGCCGCCGTCGTCCGTGGCGATGCAGCCGGGGTAGTTCTCGCCCTCTCCGAGCACGTACTCCTCCGGCTCCCAGGTGAGGCCCGCATCGTAGCTCACCCGGCCGCGGACGCCCGACCACGCGAACCGGTCCGGATAGCGGTAGTCGTAGGTCATCACCACGGTGGAGCCGTCCGCCAGCAGGGTCAGCTCTCCCGAGCACTGCTCGTAACCTGAGACCCGCTGCTCGTTCACCCAGGTGCGGCCGCCGTCGTTCGACTCCGATACCGCCATGTGCTTGTAGCACGCGGTCCCCTCCCCGATCGGCTCGTGGTAGCCGGTGTACTCCGGGTCGTAGCCGTTGGCGCGCATCGTCACCACGACATCCTCCGGATCGCCCGGCAACCACGTGTTGCGCTGCTTGCGGCTGGCGACCAGGATCTTGCCGGACGGCAGCTCCAGCAGGTGCGCTTCGCCGCCGTAGAGCAGATGGCAGTGCGCCTCCGGCCACGTGCGGCCGCCGTCGGTCGAGCGCAGCACGTAGCCGAACGAGCCCTGCTGGTCGAACGGCAGGGCAGCCTCCTCTTCCATCTCCACGTAGTAGTAGTAGTAGTGCAGCGTCAGCAGCAGGGTGCCGTCGGTGAGCTCGATCATGTCGGCGTTGCCGGCCGAGATCGAACGATAGCGGCCCAGCGGCAGATCGATCGGCTCGGTCGACCAGGTCGCTCCCAAGTCCGTGGAGCGGAAAGGTACGCCTCGGTGCTGCGCCGATGGTTGGAGGGCGCCACGAAGATCAGGAACGTGTCGTCGCGCAGGATCGTGAAGGCGCCGATCCAGCCGTACTCGCCGTCCCGCTCCATCTGGCGGAGCTCGAACCGCTCCATGCCCAGGTCGTAGGGCGTGGCCGACCACGACCTGCCCCCGTCCGTGGAGCGGAACATCGTGCGCCGCAGGCTCGGCCCGGTGACGTAGAGGTCGCCGTTGCTCGCGCGGCGGATGTACCGGCAGCTCCCCGATGCGCCCTCGTGGGAGTGGCCGATGTCGACGCGGGCCGCCGGCAGGTACGAAACCTGGCCGTCGCGGACCAGCGCGATGCGATCGCCGTGTTCGTCGGAACTGAGGTCAACGAGAAACCTGGATGGCGCCACGGGGCTGCATGATACGCGCCGGGCGGCTCACGTGCAGCCGACGTAGTTCACCCGGGTCGGCCGGCCGCCCTGTTTCGCGAGCAGGTCGCGGCAGATCGCGGCGAGCTCCAGCCAGAAGCTGGAATACACGAGCGGCCAGTAGTGCCCCTCGTTCTTGATGTCGGCCGGCGAGAACCAGATGCTGCGCAGACCGCTGGCGGCGTGGATCACCGGTTCCTCGGCGAAGATCGCGTCGTCCCAGACGAAGCCGCCGTAGAGCGCCGGGACGTAGCTGACCGCCGCCAGCACGGTCAGCGCCAGGGGCGTGAGCGCCTCCCTTTGCGAAACGGCGCGCAGCAGCAGGGCCACCCGGTTCTGCGGTAGGCCATGCGGCGTGCGAGCGGCCCTGCGATTTCGATACGCCGACCGAAGCTGACGAGCAGGTACTGGAGCGGGTGGGCGTCGGCCTCCGCCAAGTATTGCGTCTCGCCATTGCGCGTTGAACCGTTGAACTAAACCGCTTCGCGGTAGGGCGGTGTGTGCCGTCTCGAATCTCGAAGCCCTTCCCAAACAACCCGGACATGGTGTCTGAACTCTACCAACCGGAAGACGGGTGGTTGCCCCCGGAGCGTAGGCGCGATCCGGAGGCGGATGGACCGCGTGTCTCCACTACACATGGAGGAGTCCATCGTGACGTATGAGGGCAGCGACCGGCCGCTGCGGCCCTCAGAATCGGGAGCCGTGCATGAAACCGGTAAAAGCGCTGCGCGACCCTGCGATCTTCCAGGAAGCGGGACCTATCTGCTCTACGCCGGAGCGGGCGAAACCTCAATCTGCGGGGCGGAGCTCACCTGCCGAAAACTGACGCCGGCTACCTGACCAGCACGCCCACGTCGCGAGTGCCGGCGTCGCAGTACCAGATCTCGTGCCCGTCGCGCACCGTCAGGCCGTGCACCTCGTCCGGCTCGGCGACGCGGAACACGTCGTGGATGCGTCCCGTCTCCGGGTCCATGGCGTGGACGGTTCCCGCGGAGGTATCCGCGATCCACAGCCGGCCGTCGTGGTTCCAGCCCAGCCCGTGCGGGCGCAGGCCCGGCACCGGCAACGTCCGCAGTTGCTCCCAGGTGGCCGCGTCCATCACGTGCAGGCGCTGCGTCGGGGGCGCCGCCAGGTAGATCCTGCCGGCGCGCCACTCGATGCCGTGCGATCCGGTCCGCGTGCCGTCGGGACCGGCCTGCTCGGCCTGCGCGGTGAGGCCGGCCCCCGGATCCGGATAGCGAGCCAGCTCCATGCCGGTCCGGGGATCGATCTTCACCACGTCGAGCTGCCAGGTCGAGGTGATCCACAGATTCCCGTCGCCGTCCTGCGTGATACCGCTGGAGTGCTCGGTGGCGGTCTGGAACTCCTGCAGCGTCGCGCCGGTAGCCCAGTCCAGCAGGTACACCTTGAGATCGACCTGATCGATGCACCACAGCCCGGCGCCCGCTGCCTGGATGCCGTTCGGCTGGGGACCGGGGCTCTTGAAGCGCTTGTCGACCGCTGCCGTGTAGCGCAGGCCCGACGTGTCAGCACTCATCCGCATCACTCCTGCCGGGTGGTTCGGCTCAGCGGGCGTTCTGAGGCCGGGGACGCCAATGCACGGCCTGGATCGGGCCGTGGTTGCGGTAGGGGCAGACGGTGATCATGCCGCCGTCGTCCGTGGCGATGCAGCCGGGGTAGTTCTCGCCTTCGCCAAGCACGTACTCCTCCGGCTCCCAGGTGCGGCCCGCGTCGTAGCTCACCCGGCCGCGGACGCCCGACCACGCGAACCGGTCCGGATAGCGGTAGTCGTAGGTCATCACCACGGTGGAGCCGTCGGCCAGCAGGGTCAGCTCGCCCGAACACTGCTCGTAGCCTGAGACCCGCTGCTCGTTCACCCAGGTGCGGCCGCCGTCGTTCGACTCCGACACCGCCATGTGCTTGAAGTACGCGGTCCCCTTCCCGATCGGCTCGTGGTAGCCGGTGTACTCCGGGTCGTAGCCGTTGGCGCGCATCGTCACCACGATGTCCTCCGGATCGCCCGGCAGCCAGGTGCTGCGCTGCTTGCGGCTGGCGACCAGGATCTTGCCGGACGGCAGCTCCAGCAGGTGCGCTTCGCCGCCGTAGAGCAGATGGCAGTGCGCCTCCGGCCACGTGCGGCCGCCGTCGGTCGAGCGCAGCACGTAGCCGAACGAGCCCTGCTGGTCGAACGGCAGGGCAGCCTCCTCTTCCATCTCCACGTAGTAGTAGTAGTGCAGCGTCAGCAGCAGGGTGCCGTCGGTGAGCTCGATCATGTCGGCATTGCCGGCCGAGATCGAGCGATAGCCGCCCAGCGGCAGGTCCATCGGCTCGGTCGACCAGGTCGCTCCCAAGTCCGTGGAGCGGGAAAGGTACGCCTCGGTGCTGCGCCGGTGGTTGGACGGCGCCACGAAGATCAGGAACGTGTCGTCCCGGAGGATCGTGAAGGCGCCGATCCAGCCGTATTCGCTGTCCCGCTCCATCTGGCGGAGCTCGAACCGCTCCATGCCCAGGTCGTAGGGCGCAGTCGACCACGACCTGCCTTCGTCAGTGGAGCGGAACATCGTACGCCGCAGGCTCGGACCGGTGACGTAGAGGTCGCCGTTGCTCGCGCGACGGATGTATCGGCAACTCCCGGATGAGCCCTCGTGGGTGAAGCCGATGTCGACGCGGGTCGCCGGCAGATACGAAACCTGGCCGTCGCGGACCAGCGCGATGCGATCGCCGTTTTCGTCGGGACTGAGGTCAACGAGAAACTTGGATGCTGCCATGGAGATGCATGATACGGGGCTGGCCGCTCATGTGCAGCCGACGTAGTTGACCCGGGTCGGACGGCCGCCCTGTTTCGCGAGCAGATCCCGGCAGATCGAGGCGAGCTCCGCGGTGATCGCCTCAAGCAATACGCGCCCCTCCTCCACGGTCGCGGTCACCACCGGGCGCTCGCTCTCGGAAATGCCCTCCAGCGGATCGTCGTACAGGTTCTCGGGATGCCGCCGGCGGATGCGATCCAGGTCCACGTGGTCGGGGAGCAGGGCCATCATCAGCGACGTCTCGATGAATCCGGCATGGTCGCCCACCCGATTCGTCGCCTCCACCGTGCGCTCCATGTACGAGCGCACCTCCATCCCCGTGGCGTAATCCTCCGCGATCCGTTCCGCCAAGCGTGCCGCCGGGTAGTGGCCACCGTAGATGAGCACCACCTTGAAGCCGGTGCGTTCCAGGTTGACCAGCGTGTCCTCGATCACCCCGCGCGAGGTCAGGTGCATGGTCATCAGGCTGCCGAAGTGCTGCGGCTCCTTCTGATACAGCGGGGTGACCAGCCCGGTGTCGTAGCACGGCGGCAGCACCACGCCGCCGCCCAGCCGCTTCGCCGCGTGCAGGCAGACGCCGTGCGCCTTCAGCGCATCCAGCCCGATCGGGTTGTGATGGCCGTGCCACTCCAGGGTGCCCAGGGGGACGAACGCCACCGGACAGGCATCGATCCGCCTGCGCAGCTCGTCCGGCCGCAGGAACTCGATCTTGAAGGGGTCCAGACTGGCATCGAAGTACATAGTCGGCTCCTGGTCAGGGATCGCCCGCGAGGATCGGATGGACCGGATGGTCCCACGGGCCGCCGGCCGTCATCTCGTCGGCCGCACCGGCAGCGTCGTTGCCACCGGTGAACGTCACGTAGTCCGGTATGTAGATGATGGCGAAGGCTCGCCGCGGGTTGCCGCTGCGATTGGGCCCGGCGTAGTGGAAGGTGCAGCCGTGGTGGAAAGTGACGCCGCCGGCGGCCATCTCCATGGAGACCGGCTCGGCCACCGAGAACCCCTGCGCGTGCATCCGGTCGATGATGCTCTCCCCTTCCACCGTGAGCGAGATCGGCTCCTGGCGGCCGTAGCGGTGCGATCCCGGCACGAAGTGCAGGCAGCCGTTGTCCTCGTCGACGTCGTCCACGGCGATCCAGGCCGAGAACGAGCCGACCGGGTCCATGCGCCAATACGGCGCGTCCTGGTGCCAGTTGGTCGCCCGGCTGGTCTGGCCGGGCGGCTTGACCATGGCGTGGTCGTGGTAGATGCGCACGTGCCGGCAGCCCGACAGGCACCGTCCGGTCTCGGCGAGCTCCGGATGGAACGCGAACGCCTTCGCGGCCGGAAGGTCCGTCCACAGGTTGACCATCTGGTTGAACACGCGCTCGTACTCTTCCGAGACGCGCCCGCCGCTCTCCGCACCCCTGATACGCTCGCGCTTCTCCGCGATCGCACGGTCGATCGCCTCGCGCAGCTCGCTCATCTCCGAGGCGGAGAAGAACCCTTCGTACCGGAGGTACCCCTGCTCCTGAAAGAACGAGATGTCCTGATCGGTCATCCTGCTCGATCGATCCGTCATGTGCCGCCATTTCCTCCGGAACCCGATCTTACGTAGGTCGGAGACGAGTACGCCACCAGCGGCCCGACCGGAAGATCCCCCGCGATCGACTGGGCGCGCACCACGTAGTGGTGCTCCCCCGGTCCGGGGGCATCGGTGAAGCGGACGTCGATGCGGTCTCCCGTCACGCCGCGGTGCTCCAGCCAGCGATCGTCGCGCCAGAGCGACACGGTCGCGATCGGCACGGGCGAGGCGATCTGCGCCTCTATGGTCACCGGCCCGCCGGCCTCGACCACCGAGCCCATCGGCTGCCCGGCCACGCGCGCCCAGAGGGCGACCTTGCCGCGGCAGCAGGCGATCGTGCGGCGCGCGCGCAGCGCCTCGAACACCCCCGGACCGCTCACCTCGCGCACCCAGAACCCGGTCGAGCAGGGAGAGTTGCCGGCGTGGTCGCTGCCGCCACAGAAGCCGATGCGCGCTCCCCGTTCGTGGATGAAGTTGACCGGGAAGTACAGGTCGAGCGGCCGGCCCAGCATCCACTCCTCGTCGGCCAGGCAGTCGCCGCGGCCGCTGGCCACCTCCATCGACCACTCCAGCTCCGGAAAGAACCCCATGGTGGTGTCGTGCGGGCCGCCGCCGTCCTCGCGCCGCCCGCTGCCGTGGTAGTGGCGGACCACCGCCACGGAGCCCGGCGGGGTCTCGGCGACGATCCACTCGCAGATGCGGGTGAAGTCCAGCTCCGCCAGCAGCACCACCCGCAGCCGCTTCATCACCTCCTTGTCGTAGCTGTAGAAGATGATGTTGTGGATGTAGCTCTTCGCCCATTCGGTGGCGTAGATCGGCACGTGCGCCGGCGCGCACTGCTCCAGCAGGTCCAGGTGATAGCTGAAGTCGGCGTCGGACATGCGGATGTGCTCGGTGAAGGTGAGCACCCGGTCGCCGAGCGCGTCGCCACGCCAACGCAGGTTGTCGGTCGGCGGGCCGTCGTTCATCGCGTAGCAGCTCGACAGCGAGCTGTGCTCGTGCAGGTCGCCGTACACCAGCGTCAGCCCCTCGGGTGCATCCTGCAGCTCCGGGGCATGCGTGATCGGGTTTGACGGCAGCACGGCAAAGGCGTCGGCGACCGCCTCGCTCACGTGCAGCGGTGACAGCGCACCGTCGGCGGCATGCACCTCGATGCGGTGCATGCGGGGCGGGTGGCGGCCGACCGCGTCCAGCACCGGCTCGGCGAGGATCGGGCCATCGGCGGCGCAGGCGAGGCCGTAGGCCGTCTCCGGATGGCCGCCGGACGCGCTCACCACCCGCGGCGCCGACCACGCGCGGCCGTCCCAGCGCAGCAGTGCCGTGATCCAGAGCGGCAGCGCCATGCCGCGCCCCGGGTTCCGGACCGCGTCTTGCGGGTGATCCGGATCGTGGACGCGCACGGTGCAGGCGAGGTTGCCCGCGCCGTCCGCGGCGATCCGCGGGTTGGACGGCGTGACGTTCATCAGCATGCCGGTCTTGGGGCGCGGCGCGGCGCGGGTGGCGATCGGCAGCAGTCCGCCGTCGGTGCCGGGCCCGTCGGTCACCGCGCCGGTCGCCGGGTCCACGGTGCGGAGCTCGATCCAGCGCATCTGATCCACCCGCTGGTGCAGCCGCCACGCCGGCGCCGAGCACCAGACCACGTGCACTCGTTCCCCGTCGCGCACGGCCCGCGGCGCCATGTTCACCGCGTGCCGGCCCGACACCCGCACGCTTGCGCCGAAGCGCCCGCCTTGAACGACGTTCAGGTCGACGTGCGACGCGGCGCCTTCGGCTCGTTCGTAGAACACCGCGAAGCCGTCCGCCAGCCCGACGACCGACGGCATCCGGCCCGCTGGACCCTCGAGGACGCGGCAGCCCTCGGCGGGATCGAGCGCCGCGCAGATGGTCTGCCCGCCGGCATGCCGCGCGGACCACGCGCAGAACAGGCCGCCGCGATCGTCACGGGCCAGGGAGGGGCTCAGCAACGGGTCGGGCGAGGTCGCCACCACGACCGCCCGGCCCTCCTCGAACAACTCCACGCGCCACGCATCGCCTACCCGGCAGGTCCACGCCCAGGCGGGACGCTCGCCGCCGGCCACGGCGAGCCCGGACACCGCCTCCGCTTCCGCTTCGTAAACGACGCGCACCCGTTGCCCGTCGCTCGCGATCAGCCACACGCGTTCCCGCGCCGCGGCGTAGGCGTCGGTCCACTCGGCCACCGACACGCCGGCCCGAGGAATGGCCTTGTACGACTCCCATTCCCGATCGGCGGCGTCCATGTTGGCCACGTACCGTTCGTCTACTGCGGGCAGGCCGGCGGCGATCATCGCCCATCCGGCGCCGGTCGCCGCAAGCTCGCACTGGTACCCATCCGCGTGGCTGTAGAAATGGCGTGCCTCCACCGCTCTCATCCTGCTCCCCATGATGGCCGATGCGCCTCCCCGGGGCGACGCGCCGCGCCCTGGACGGAGCTCGGACTCCGGCGCTACGCTGTAAGCAGGGCCGTGTTTCAACTGCGGAGGCGCTCGCCGGCGCTGTCCGAGCACGCGGAAGGGCCGAGGAGTGCGCGTATGGGCGGGAACACACTGTGCTGGCTGCACGTCGACCTCAAGGTCAATCCGCCACCGGCCCCGATCCTCATCGATCACCTGCGGTTCGCCGCGTCCGCCGGCTTCGACGGCGTCCTCATCGAATGGGAGAACATGTTCCCCTTTCGCGCGGTGCCGGAGGCGCTGTCCTCGAACGCCTACCGGCGCTCCGAAGTGGAGCGCATCGTCGGCGAGTGCGCGACCCTCGGCCTGACCGCCGTGCCCCTGGTGCAGACGCTCGGGCACCTGCAGTGGCTGCTGAACGTCGACCGGTACCGGGCGCAGCGGGAGTTCCCGGAACGCGATTCCCTGATCCGCGTCTGCGACCCCGCGAGCTGGGAGCTGCTCGGCGCCTTGATCCAGGAGCTCATCGACACCCATCCGGAGAGTCCGTTCGTGCACCTGGGCGCCGACGAGGCCGGCGGGCTGGAGCGCGTCGACCGGCCCGAATGCAGCGCTGCTCGTGACGGTGCCGGCGCGGTGTTCGCGCGGCACCTGGAGCCGTTCATCGAGATGACGATCCGCAGCGGCAGACGGCCGATCATCTGGAGCGACATGGCCCTGCGGCACAGCCAGGCGCTGGAGGAGTTGCCGCGCGAGTTGGTGCTGATGGACTGGTCCTATCTGGTCCTGAATCGGTTTCAGCCAGTGGTGAAGCTGCCGTCGAGAACGGTGGTGGACGAGACCTCGCTGCACGATCTCACCGGGGCGGACGCCCGGTTGGTCCCCTACCTGCGCGCCGCACCGCTGGCGCCGCCCTTCCCGGGGATCCGGCGCCGTCCCCCCTCGGCCTATCTGGACGCCCTGGCCACGGCGCCCTTCCTGCGCGACCAGGGCTTCGACGTGATCGGCGCGCCGTCGATCCAGTGCGGGCACGACACGATGTGCCTGCCCGACGTGCGCCTGCACCTTGGCAACTGCACGGCGTGGGCGGCCGCCGCGCGGGAACACGGCCTGCTCGGCCTGTGCTGCACCTGCTGGTCGCTGCGCGGCCAGCTCCTGCCCGTGAGCCGCGCCCTCGGGCGCGCCTTCGTCACGGCCTGCCGGCGCGGTGAGGACGCCTCCACGGGGGAGCTGCACGAGCGGATGTGGCGCGACCTCGCGGGCGACGGCTGGCGCCGCGCTACGGACCTGTCCCGGCGCATCCCCGGCCTGCCGAACTGGTCCAACGAGGCTCGGCCGGTGCGGTACGACGCGCAGCAGCGGCGCTTCCGGCCGACGCCGGCGCTCCCGCAGCGCCTGGAGCGGGCGCGACCGTCGCTGCAACACCTCCAGGACGGCCACCCGGTAGCCCGACAGGTCAGCGACCGGCGCGCGGCGCTCGACGAACTGACGGCCCTGATCGACGGCGAAGGCTCGGCGAGCGGCCTGGAACGGCGTGCCTGGTCGAGCGCGTGCGGGGAGCTGGCGTTGCGAGACGCTCTGTGGGAGGCGGCCCGCTCGCAGGCGGCGGGCGGCGTGCCCGACGTGGCCGGCCTGCGCCGGCGGCTGACCGAGTGGTCGGGGCCGGCCGAGGCGCTCATCTCGGAGCTGTGCACCGGTCCCGACCTGGGGTCGTTCCGGACGGATCGGATGGCGGCCCTGTACGACTGCATCGATGCGATGGGAGGCTGAAGCGATGACTTCGGAGAACAATCCGCCGATCGACGACCGCACGCACGACCCGGGGCTGCACCTGTTCCTGGACGACCACGAGGTGGCGAGCGTCACCAATCTCACGCCGGTCAGCGGCCGTCCCCGCCGCCGGCCGGAGCCGGTGGTACGCCCCGACCGTCCCTGGGAGGGCCATCAGGTGAGCGTCTGGGGCACGGTGCTGCGCCGCCCCGAGGACGGCGTGCTGCAGCTCTGGTACAGCACCGGCTCCATGACAGAGGACGAATCGATTCCCGTGACGCTGTGCTACGCGGAGTCGCGCGACGGCATCGCCTGGAACAAGCCCGACCTGGGCATGTGGTCGCTCGGCGAGCACGCCGCCACCAACATCGTCCTGATGGTGGACGGCGACGTCTCGCACGTCTACGGCGGCCCATCGCGGGCCGGCCTGATCGCGGAGCGGGGCGGCCGGTACCTCGGGCCGGATACGCCTGCGACGCAGGAAATCACCCACTTCGACAGCCCCAACGTCGTCATCGACCCGAGCGAACCCGATCCCGAGCGCCGCTACAAGCTGCTCACCTGTGCCTGGCGGCGCGGCGAGAGCCGCCACGTCCACGTCCTGCTGACCAGCCCGGACGGCATCCGCTGGACCGCTCCCCCCACGAAGGTCCTGGAAGGGATCAACGACGCGACCTGCCTGCGCCGGGATGCCATCAACTCCCGCTGGCTGCTCACCTGCATGCGGGGACAGACCAATCGGCACGGGCTGCGGGTGCGCACCCCGTACCTCACCGCCAGCCTGGACCTCCTGCACTGGAGCGTGCCGTGGAAGCCCTTCCCGCTGGACGAGGGGGACGACTACGGCTCGACGATGCAGGCCCACTTCATGAACTGCTTCACCTACGGAAACCAGCACGCGGGCATCTACAACAGCGTCAGCACGCGCGAGGGATGGTGTCAGGCCTACCTGCTGGCAAGCCGCGACGGGACCCTGTGGGAGCGTCCGCGGCGCGAGGAGCCGTGGCTCGCCCGTGGCGAAGAGGGAGCGTTCGACGAGGACCAGATCGACATGGCCGTCAACAGCCCGATCTTCGTGGGCGACGACATGCTGCTCTACTATACGGGCCGCCGGTCGCCGTCCGGCGGCAAGTTCGGCGTGCTCGGGGTGGCGACGATCAAGCGCGACCGGTTCGCCGGTCTCGGCGGCGGCTCGGCGTTCTCCTACGGCGCCGGCGGCGGCGGTCCGGAGCTGCGCGACGGGGAGATCGTGACCACGCCGGTGACCGTCTCCGGCAGGCGCCTGTACCTCAACGCCCGCAGCTACTACGGGTACCGCTGGCAGGCCGGGCTGGAGCTGGGCGGCACGGTGCGGGTGGCCCTGCTCGATGGCGACGGACGGGAGATCGACGGCTTCGGGCTCGCGGCATCCGAGCCGTTCTACGGCGACGCCGTGCGCCATCCCATGACCTGGGACGGCGGCGGCGACTTGGCCCGCCTGCAGGGGCAGCAAGTGGCGCTCCGGCTCGCCGTGAACCGTGCTACGGTGTACGCGTACCGGTTCGCAGACTGATCCTCACCATCGGACGGCGCCGAAGGAGGCTCGATGCGGGAGCTGTCGATCGACGCGGCGGGACCGGGGAAGCCGCTGCCGAAGTTCTGGCAGGCCCTCGGTTGCGACCACCTCTACCAGGACACGCGCTCGGGCGCGGGCGAGCACCTGTTCGAGCGCATCGGCGAGACCGGCGCGATCCGCTACCTGCGCAACCACCACGCCCTCTCCGACGAGATGGCCGACTTCGCCCCGATCGGCGAGCGCGACACCGGGCGCATCCCGATGGGCGGCGGCATCTACCACGAGGACGACGCCGGCCGCCCGGTCTACGACTTCTCCATCATGGACCAGGTCTACGACCGGTGGGTCGCCGCCGGCATCAAGCCGATCGTGGAGATGGACCGGGTGCCGTCGCTGCTGCGCGCCCCGTCGGGTCCGGTTCCCGTGAACGACTTCGCCAAGTGGACGGCCCTCATCAACTCCTTCACCGAGCACCTGCTGGAGCGCTACGGAGAGGACGAGGTCCTGTCCTGGTACTTCGAGTGCTTCAACGAGCCGGACCGCATGCCGAGCTGGGTCCACAACCTGCTCTACGACCACTTCGTCGCCGCGGTCACGCGCGTGCACCCGGGGCTGCGCGTGGGCGGACCGGCGATGTGGACCGCCGCCTTGGGCCAGTTCCTGGAGCACGTCGGGCGCGGCTGCGACCAGGTGAGCGGCGGCCCGGTCCGCATCGACTACGTCTCCTCTCACCGCTACGCCATGAGCGCCGACGAAGCCCGCAACTATCCCCTGGTGTTCCCCTACGTGGGAGACTTGGTGCGCTGCGTCGAGGAGTACTGGGCGTACGCCCGCACCTTCCCGCGGATCCTGGAGGTGCCGTTCCATCTCAACGAATGGGGCCTGATCGGCCGCTACGCCTGGGGCACCCGCCACTTCCGGGCGATGGAGCTACGCGACACGGAGTACGCAGGGCTGTTCCTGGCCAAGCTCGTCACCGGTCTGGTGGCGCTGGAGCACTGGCGGCCGGAGCTCGGCCCGGAACGCGGCAAGACGCCGGACCTGATCCTGTACTGGGGCTTCGCCTACGAGGCGAGCCGCGGCTCGTTCCTGGGCAACCGCTCGGTGCTGACCGGGGGCCCGGTGCTGAAGCCGATCTGGGCGGTGTACGAGATGCTGGCGCGCCTCGGTGACGAGCGCCTCGACCTCGGCGGCGCCGGCGCGGGCGATCGCGTGGCGGGGCTCGCCACCCGCCACGCCGACGGCTCGCTCCGCATCCTGCTCTACAACTTCGCCGAAGGGCCCGAGCCGTCAGGCGCAGCGCAGGAGGTGCGGATCCGGCTCGACGCGCCCGGCGCGCTGCGCCCCGACGATGCCTCCTGGCACCTGCTGGACCGCGAGCACGGCAACACCTTCCGGGCGTGGGAGGCGATGGGACGGCCGCGGCGGCTCGCGCCGGAGCAGCTCGCGGAGCTGCGGAGTCTCGAACGGCCGCGGCGGCATGCAGGCGGCATCGGCGTGGAGACCAGCGGAGCCCGGCGGAATCTCACCCTGCGGTTGCCCGCGCAGAGCGTGAGCCTGCTGGAGATTCCGGCGGGATCGTGAGCGCACGCGGTATGGATGCGCGCCGGACGGGACTCGTCGAGCTCGGCATCCGTACCACCAAGGGCGCGAGCCTGCGGGCGGACCTGATCCGCGACCGCTGGCTCTACCTGATGCTGCTCGTGCCGCTGGTGCACATCCTGGTGTTCCTGTACATCCCGATGTACGGGATCACCATCGCGTTCAAGGAGTTCAACGCGTTCCTGGGTTATTGGCGCAGCCCGTGGGTGGGGCTCAAGCACTTCATCCGAGTGTTCGAGGACGACCACTTCTGGGTCGTGTTCCTCAACACCCTGAAGTTCGGGATCAGCAGCCTGATCTTCGGCTTCCCGGCGCCGATCCTGTTCGCGCTGCTCCTGAACGAGCTGCGGCACAAGGTCTACAAGGGCACGGTGCAGACGCTCCTGTACATCCCGAACTTCATATCGATGGTGGTAATAGCGGGCATCATCATCGATCTGCTCGACCCGAACACCGGTCTCGTCAACCGGCTCATCGTGCTGGCCGGCGGACAACCGATCTACTTCATGGTCGAGCCGCCGTGGTTTCTGCCCATCTACATCGGATCAGAGATCTGGCAGACGACCGGCTTCGGGATGATCATCTATCTGGCGGCGATGTCGGGCATCGACCAGCAGCTCTACGAGGCGGCCACCATCGATGGAGCCCACCGGCTGCGGCGTGCGTGGCACATCACCCTCCCCGGCATTGGGGCCACCATCGCGATCCTCCTGATCCTGCGCATCCCCGGCATCGTGCACGCCAACTTCGAGAAGATCCTGCTGCTGTATCGGCCCATCACCTACGACGTGGCCGACGTCATCCAGACCTACATCTACCGCAAGGGACTGCTGGGCGCCGACTGGACCTTCGGTACCGCCAGCGGATTCTTTCTGGCCATTCTGAACCTGATCCTGCTGATCACGGCCAACACGGTGAGCCGCCGGGTCAGCGAATATCGGCTGTGGTGAAGGAGAGATCGCGTGCGGACTGAGACCAGATCGCGGCTCCTCTCCCGCGGGTTCGACGTGCTCAACGCCACGTTCCTCGGCATCTTCGCGCTCCTCACCGTGTACCCGTTCGTGGAGATCCTGCAGATCTCGCTCTCCCACCCCGCGCAGGTCGAGCCGGAGTACCGCTACGCCCTGGCCGCGTGGGCGAAGACCGCCAGCTTCGACATCTACGGCTTCATCCTGGGGTGGAGCAGGACGCTCCGCGGCTTCGGCTACAGCATCTACTACACCGCGACGGGGATATGCGTCGCGCTCGTCCTCAACACGCTGGCGGCCTATCCGCTGTCGAAGCGGCGCCTGCGCTTCAAGGGCCCGGTGGTCGTCTACATCGCGCTGACGATGTTCTTCTCGGGCGGCCTGATTCCCACCTACCTGCTGGTGCTCAACCTGGGGCTGGTCAACACCGTGTGGGCGATCGTGCTGCCGACCGGGTTCTCCGCCTGGCACATGATCATGATGCGCACCTTCTTCCAGCAGATCCCGAACGAGATGGAGGAGTCGGCGCAGATCGACGGCGCCAACGACCTGGTGGTCCTGGTCCGGATCTACCTGCCCCTGTGCTCGGCGTTGTTCGCGACCATGACCGTCTACTTCTTCATCATGAACTGGAACGCCTGGTTCGCGGCACTGATATACTTCGACGATGCGGCCAAGTACCCGATCCAGCTCGTGCTGCGCGATTTCATCATCGAGGGGGAGGCGGCCTACGAGATCACCGGCATCGGTTTCTACAAGGGCTATTACCTGAGCGAACCGCCGGTGCAGAGGATCCTGGGCGCCTCCATCATGATGCTCACCATCATCCCGATCGTCCTCATCTATCCGTTCGCCCAGAAGTACCTGATCAAGGGCACCATGATCGGTGCCATACGCGGATGACCATGCAGGGGTGCACGCGATGACGTCACCCGGATGGCCGAGGGGACCGCCGCCGTGCCGAGACCGACCTCGAGACCGACCTCGACACCACACCACACCACACCACACCACAGGAGGTGCGACATGATCGCTCACCGATTCCGAATCGCTTTACTGATCGCCGCGGGGTTTGTGCTCGCCGGCGCAGGCGCCTGGGCCGACGGCCAGGGAGAGGCCGGGATGGAGGCGGCCGCCGGCATGGGCATAGACTTGGCGGACGTCTCGATTCCGTTCGACGAGACGCTCGAGCTCACGATGCTGGGTCCAAAGTACTGGTACGCCTCCGGCGGCCAGCTCGTATGGATCGACATGCAGGAAGGGTTGAACGTCCAGATCACCTTCAACGAGGTGCCGTATCCGGAGAAGAAGCAGATCACGCTGGCCATGGGCAACATCCCGGACCTGGCGCAGGTCACCGCCAGCGAGAGCTTCGAGTACGGGTCGGTCGGCGGCTTTCTGAATCTGGCCGACTATCTCGACTGGATGCCGAACCTGCGGCGCTGGCTGGACCGCTACGAGCAGTACCGCTTCGCATACACCGTGCTCGACGGATCGCTGTATATGGCTCCCAAGTTCTCCACCCAGAACGACAAGGACATCCAGTGGGGCTACAACGAGGATATGCTCGTGGAGCGCAGCGGCCTGCCGGTGCCGGGCACGCTGGAAGAGCTGGCCGACGTCGCCAAGCAGTTCAGAGACATGGAGCCGAACATCTACCCGATCGTCGGCCTGTACTGGCCGGGGATCGCGAACGGTGCCAATACCACGCTGCAGGCGACCATGAACTCGATGGGCATCGGCGACATCGACATCAACTACTTCCGCGACGAGGATCAGTTCCTCTACACGGCGCTGCATCCGCGCTTCAAGGAGGCCGTCGAGTACGTGAAGGGGCTGTATGACGAGCAACTCATCTCGCCGACCTACATCACCGAGAATTACCGGGACTGGCAGAAGGACTTCGAGGCGGCTCCCAACAAGGATGGCCGCCACAGCCTGGCACCCTTCTCGGCCTACCAGATCAATCGCCACGCCAACATCCTGCGCTGGCACGAATGGTCGGTGAACGGCCTGCGCGAGCAGTGGTGGCCGGAGACCTATCCGCTGTTCCTGGGCGACCGCATCAGCATCCCGCTGGCGCAGCCGCTGTCGGGCAGCACGCTGGATCCGGACGGCCTGGCCGTGAGCAAGAGCCTGGAGTCCGACCCGGCAAAGCTGGCCAAGACGCTGGCGTTCGTGGACTGGCTCTACTCCGAGGAAGGGGTCCGGTGGATGAACTTCGGTCTGGAAGGCGAGCACTACGACCTGGTGGGCGGTAACGTCGATGTACGACCGGAATACACCGGCAATACGCCCGAGTTCTACGAGCGGGACGAGCGCTGGAAAGCCGTGCGCGATCGCGACGACGTGAAGGGGGACGTCTCCAAGGTCACGCCGGACGAGAGGCGCGCCGTGCAGTACTACAGCCTGTACCAGGTGTGGCCGCGCTGGTCGTTGAATCAGATCCACCTGTTCGACGGCGATACGCAGCGCTGGCCGTCACCGATCTTTCCCTTTACCAAGGCGAAGGTCGCCGAGCTGGAGCAGACCAGCAACGTCGTCGGCAAGTACCCGCTGCCGTTCTCGGTCGACGAGCAGCGCAAGGTGGCCGATCTCAAGACCAGCACGTTGGACACGGTGCTGAAGAACGTCGACCTGTTCATCACGGGCCGGCGGCCGATGGATGAGTGGGACGCCTTCATCAACGAGGTGAAGAGCGCCGGCGCGACCGACCTGGAGGTGCTCTACAACCGCACCTACAACTTCAAGGTCAAGGGCTGAGCGGATCGAGCGACACGCCGGCGCCGCTGCGTCCGCGTACGCGGTGCCGGCTTCGGCCGCGGAGCTGCCCCTGGGGTTTCCTGCCTCGGGGGCAGCTCTCTTTGGAGCGCCGGCGCCACCGCATCAGCCGGTGTCGCCGGTCTCGGTGAGTATCGCTCGGCAGGGGCGGCGCTTGAACACGTGCGGTATGCGCTTCATCTCCGAGCGGATCAGCGGATTCAGGCAGTTTTCGTAGCCGAGTCCGCCAAAGATCGACTCGTCATAGGAGTAGTACACCACCATGACGCGACCGTCGCGCAGGTTGCACATCGACGGCTCTCCCGACTGATGGTGGGCGCTGTAGCGCAGCCCGTTCGGATCGGGCAGCGTGAACCGGTAGCGCCACCGTGAGCCGTCGGCGGGAGCATCTGCCGTGAAGAAGTGGATCCCGTAGCCGACCTGATCGCTGTAGCGGCGGCTTGCGGGCCGGATCTGCTCCTCCCGCAGAAGGCTGGTGCCGTCGATCCCGCGGCAGGCGGCGATCAACGTCCCGCGCGCCGTGACCCAGGCATTCAGGTTCTGACCGACCACGTCGGTGTGGCGCGGTTCAGTCCAGGTGCGGCCGCCGTCTTCGGAGTGAGCGTAGTCGACCCAGTGCACCTTCGGCGCGGGCAGCTCGCCTGCGGAGGACGGCCGTTCGTCGGGAAATCCTACCGTTCGGATCAGCGCCAACAGCCTGCCGTCAGGCAGCAGCGTCACGTCGGTCTCGCTCGCGCCGTTGGGGTGCCCGTGGCAGATGAAGCTGTGTTCGCCCCAGGTAACGCCGCGATCGGACGAGCGCAGCACGAAGCACGTGCCGAGATAGCCGTCGTCACCGCCAGGCTGGCCGCAGGCCGGACAGAGCAGCGTGCCGTCGGCAAGCTCCACGATCGTGCCGTAGGGCGACACGCGGTGGAACGGCAGCGCCTGCTCGTCCCACCCCTGCCAGCTCCGGCCGTGGTCATCGGAGCGCAGGCACACGAAGCGAGTGCGGCCCGTGGGGTTGTGCTTGAGGCTCTCCCCGTGGGTCCAGGGCAGCAGGATGCGGCCGTCTGAGAGCGTCTGCATGCCGAGCGACGTGTGGGTCCCGCCGCGCCACCAGCGCGGCCGCAGCGCCAGCTCCGGCTCGCCCCAGCTCTCGCCGCCGTCGCGGGAGCGGACCAGGTAGCCCGTCTGGCCCTCCATCTGGTCGGTGAAGTCACCGTACATCGCCAGGATGTCGCCGTTGCCGGCTCGCGTGACCGCGGTGTGCTGGCCGAGCGTGTGCCGCACCTCGGCTACGGAGTTCACCGAAAACGAAGCCATCGTGTGTACCCTACCCGACTTCGCCCCTCGCCTGCCCACACCCGGCGTGGACACCGGGACAGCGAAACCCGACCATGTCGTAAGCCCCACTCGCGCCCTGAGCACTGCATCTCGGATAGGATCGGTGGCTTGAGCCAGTTGTCGTCGGCGACCCCTGCATGCCGTGCTCCCGTCGGCCGGGGCGATGCGTGATCAGCCGGCCATCTGCGTACATGGACCCACAGCGCCTGGGCATCCTCCGCAGACTCGGCCGGTTCATCGGCATCCGAACACCGCTCCTGGCGCTTGCGGTGACCATCGGGGCCTCGTACGGGCTCTACACCCTGGCAACCAGAGCGGCGCTCACCGACTTCGAGACCGCTTCAGCCCGGATTACCCGCGTCGAGTCCGACGGTACCGTCGAGATCGTCGCGATCGTCTCCGCATCCGTCGAAGTCGGCACGAAAGCCGTGTGGCGCCATGAGGACGGAGTAGTCGACGCGTCCGTGATGGACGTCGCCCGCGACGGCGTCACGTGGTCCGCCAGGATCCTGGCCTCGATCGACCTCGAAAGCGCCAATCTGCCGAGGGTCGACACCGCAACCGAAATCGACATCGCGGTCGGAACTACCTCGGTTCTGCAGGCGCTGCGAACGCGAAGGCTCTGATGCCGGAACTGCCGGCGAGCCAGGGCCGTCTCTGGCGGATCCGCGGAGTCTGGAGATGGGTCCGGCCATCGCTGTTCACCTTCGTGAACCTGTTCGTGGCGATGGTGGCAGCCTCCTTTCTGCGCGGCGCCTACCCGTATGTCTTCGGGTTGATCATCGACGAGGTGATCCTGCACCGCCAGGTGGAGCTGCTCGGCGCGATCGCCGCGGGGTTTCTCATGCTCTTCGTCGCGGATCAGGTGCTCTTCCTGCTGGAACGACTGACGCAGGTGTCCCTGCAGCGGGACTTCTGGTATCGGTCGCGACTCCGGATTCACGATGTCGTGCTGCGGCTCGAATCCCACATCCTCGACACCTCCAGAACGAGTGACCTGTTCACCACCATCCACCATGACTCCGGCCATGCGCATCGGATGCTGGGGGAGATCATCCGGATCATCGCCGGATGCGTGCTGATCGCCGTGTGCACCGCCGCCGGGGCGACCATCAGTTGGCATGCGCTCGTGCTGATGGCGGTGACCCTCCCGGCGTCAGCGTATGCCACGCGCCGCTTCGGCGGGAAAGCCGGCACGCAGGCGCGCGAGCTCCGCAGCCGTTATGGAGTCGTGGGCTCATGGATCTACGAGATCATCACCGGGTTGCCCGAGATCCGACTGCTCAGCGCCGAGGCCACCGTCAACTGGCGGACCGTCGAACGGTGATCATCATGGCGCACCGACTGTCGACCATAGAGCTCGCCGACCACGTGCTGGTTCTCGAAGGCGGAGTCATCGCCGGCACCGGCCACCCCAGCGAGCTGATGCGTACCAACGCCCCGTACCGGCGCCTGTTCGCCGATCAGTCCACGGAGCGGGGCTTAGGGCGTTAGCCTCTTGAAGCTGTGACGAGCCGCCCAACGCGCTAGTTCGATGGCAAAGTTCGGAAAGGCGCTGGGTACAACCCAGACATGGTCGGAATCCCAGAATAGACCAGTAGGCACGCTTCGGCCGCGTGGCGTCATTTCGTACTTGAGGTCCTTCACAGCGCCTTGGTTCCATTGCAAGGCCTCTTCGAGATTCGCCATGTCGACTGCGACCGCTCCTGAACCGTGCTGCTGCGTGCCGGCTTGTACGGAAGCCTTGTACTCGACGCAACAGTTGTTGTACAGGGCCTCGACATCGCGTTGGGTCTGCGAACTTAACGCCCGGAACAGTCGATGCACATCGTGACTGTGCTCGGCCGTCTTGCCGTGCTCTTGCTCCCACATGTGCTTCACGACGAGTTCGACTACGACTGCATAGAGGACGGCACTCGTGAGCGCCGCTCCAATCCTCTGTCGGTCGAGCGCGGCGTTGACCGATCCCGCGTCCCCAATGGCCGCTTGCGAAATCGGCAGCAAACGGCCTGGCCGTAGACCCTCCATTCCAAGAATCAGCAGGCTGGCGGCGCAAAACTTCGATCCGTGGGTGCTGTTCAGTTCTCGCTTCTCCATAGTAGCCCTTGTCGGCGACGATCTCTTCGATCCCCCTCCGTCCGTAGATGACCCTCATCCCGCCGCTCGGTCCGAATCGGCACGTGCGCCGTGGCGTTGAGTGGTCCTGCGCCACCTCGGTCACTCTCGACGAAGGCGTCGAACCCGATCTCCGCCGGGATTCGCTTCAGCCGCTCGATGATGAACTGGCGCTGCTCGTCCGAGGGACCTCCCGTTTACAACATCGGCCGCAGCCTGCCGCGCCGGCGGTTGCGGGCCCATCGACCATGCCGTCTCAGCGTACGGGTGCCGATCGCCGCCGGCTACTCCGAGCCTGTCCGAGCCCCAACTTTCGCCACAAGCTGCTATTAGACGGGCATCCGTCGGAAACGGATCTGAGCCGGTGTGACGACGACAAAGTATCCAGCCAAGCGACGCGCATGCTTGGCGACGAGGTCTACGACATCGCCGCCGATCTCACCACGGGCCTTCGCCGGGTACCTGAGCAGGATAACGCCCAGGCTCGGCTCTCCCTGTGCGAACACGAGCTGACCGAAGTCTTTATCCTCGGTCAACAAGATCCGACCGTCACTCGCGGCAAGATCAGCAACTTCGGAGTCCGGTGCTTGTGCGTTTGTATCAGCCACGGCGACGACATCGTGTCCCGCGCTCCGCAGGGCGCGGACTACGGCATAGTCGCAGCTTTCGTCTGCCAGGAAGCGCACCTGCTAACCGGGATGCTCAACGAATATCGTCTCGTCATTGGCGATCGTCTCGGCGGCAAAACGGACGGCGGCTCGCAGGTCCTCAAGAGTGATCCGCGGATACGCCTTGAGAAGGTCGTCCTCAGACGCTCCCTCGCTCAGCTTTCGCAGTAGTAGCTCAACGGTGACTCGGGTGCCCCGTATCACCGGCTTTCCCAACATCACCTGTGCGTTGGTCTCGATCCTGTCCTCGCCCACGGCTGTCGACCTCCGTGGCTACTATCGCACTCCACACCGGCGACCGCCAGCACCCTCCCGGAGGAAGCGCATGCGCAACAGCTACGTGTTCAGCTTCCGCTTCGCCGAGGCCGACTGACCGCACGCGCGGCGAGCCTGACTATCCTCGCCAACCGGCGTCGACGACCGCCACCTCTTCGCTATACACGAGCTCCCAGCCGCGGAACACCAGCGCCACGCCCTTGAATTCCACGTCCGGGTAGTGCCGCGCCAGCCGACCGTCCGCCAGGTATGCGTGCAACTGCGCGACCGCCGCATCGGCCACCGCTGTCACCCGTGCCTCGGTTTCGCGAGCGCGGCTCAGGTACTTCAGCTCGATCACGAAGCCGTACCGCATGCCCGGATAGCGTGCGACGAGCGGCTCCAGCACGATGTCCGCGTAGCCCTTCGCCAGCTCCTGCTCCGTGTGGAAGACGAAGTACTCCGACGCGCCCAGGTAGGCCGCGAGGAATCCTTGCAGGACCTTCTCTCCCTGAATGAAGTCGCGAATGCCGGTGTGCTCGGTCACCGCCTTGCACAGCCGCTCGACGGCCGGCCGCCAGTCGCCCTCCAGCGCCATCCGCCGCGTGAGCCGGTCGAGCTCCACGAGGTTCAGCGCGAACACCCCCACCTCCTCGTAGGCTTCGCGCAGGTAGCCGTACATCAGCCGCCGCACGGTCTGGTTGGGGATGCCCAGACGCGGCACGCCGGCGGCCACGTCGCGGATGCTCAGCAGGCCGAAGTAGTGCATCAGGGAGAGGAAGTTCTCCGGCCGCGTCAGCCGCGCCTGCGGGAACGTCTCCACGATCTCGCTGTCCGCCCGTCCCTCGGCGATCACCCCGCGCAGCAGGTCGAAGTTGCCATTCAACTGCCGCCCGGTGAGCAGCAGGTGGCGCAGCGTGCCGTAGTCGATGCGCACGTTGGTGTCGATGAGCTGCCGCGGGCCGGCCTTGTTGGGCACGGAGTGCTTCACGTAGTGGAGCACCATGTCGGTGTTGTAGACGATGCCCTCCGCCTCTTCCGAGAACCGGTAGCCATTGTACCACTCGCGCATGGTGCCGCGCGCCGTTTCGACGTCCTGGTCGAACACGCCCAGGTCCCGGCACGTCTCCAGCATGCGCCGCACCTCGTCCTCGGTGAAACCGAGCATCTCGTTGAACTCGGCCCGGAGGCTCAGGTTGGCGCCGATGTTGAAGCCGCTCGTGACGTCGTCCATGGTCACCGGCGAAACACCCGTGACGAACAGCCGCTCCACGCTGCCGTTCTCCGTGCCCGCCTTGAGCGTCGCGAAGAAGCTGCGGTAGAAGCCGCCGCCGTGGGTGAACGCGTGGTACGCCTCCGCTCCAACGCCAGCGAGGATCGTGTTGGCGAAGTTGTCGTACTCGTCGATCAGGACGTAGAGCGGAATCCCCTCCCGCCGGGCGTGCAGGAACAGCTCGTCGAGCTGGCCGTTGATGGTGGGCGGGGCCTGGATGCGGTCGAACGCCGCATCGGGGAAGAGGTCGGGATTGTCCTCTACGGCGTCCCGGACGTGCCTGCGGCAGTACTCGTCGAACTCCCGTTCCAGTTTGGCCGGGTCGTTGCCGAAGGTGGAGAAGTTGAACCGCACCACCACGTAGCGGCCGCGGTTCGCGGTAGGCTGCCGGCAGATGTCCAGGCCGCCGAACACCCGCTCGAAGTCGTCCGCCTGGTTGCGGTCGTAGTAGCTCTCCAGCATCGACAGCCAGCAGGTCTTGCCGAAGCGCCGCGGGCGGATGAAGAAGACGAAGCGCTCCTGCTCCAGCGGGTGCAGGAAGCGCGTCTTGTCGACGTACAGGCAGCCTTCCAGGCGGATGCCCTTGAAGTAGGCGCGCCCGTAGGGAATCGCAGGGAAGTGCGCGAGACCGTCGGGCGGGGCATCCGGTGAGAGCATGCGGGCATCCTATCAAACGGTGCGTGTCTCGCTCCGGCCGTGCGCATGGACTCGCGGCGTCCAACCCGCGAATATGGCTGCAGCCCACGCGCGGCGAGGAGGAGCCATGATTCCGGCCTATTTTCGCGGCACGCCCGACGATCCCGGGCGCGACCTGCACCTGTTCCTGGACGACTTCGCGATCGAGGACCGCTGGGACGCCACCCGCGTCCAGAACGAGGCGGTCCGCCATCCGCACAATCCGGTGCTGGTGGCCGACCTGCCGTGGGAGCGGACCGTGGCAGGTCCCAACGTCCTCTATGACGAAGAGGAGAACCTGTTCCGCATGTGGTACGTGCTGGCCAGCTCCAGCGTCTGGACCAAGGGGCTCTCCGGCAGGGCCACGGCGGCCGACGAATACGGCCCCTACCTGATGTCCTACGCGGAGAGTGACGACGGCGTGCACTGGCGGAAGCCGCTCACCGACCGCTTCCCCTACCGCGGCTTCGACCGCACCAACATCGTGCTGACCGGCCGCGAACGGTGCCAGGAGTTCTCGGTCACGTGGGCGCCCGCGCCGATGGCCGACCGCGGCCGCTTCATGTGCGTCTACAAGGACGTCGGCCACCGCGAGTACGCGCAGGCGGACCTCAACGACTACCCGGTCAAGGATGCGGTCTGCCTGGCGTTCAGCGACGACGGCGTCGACTGGCGCATCTACGAGCACAACCCGATCCATCCCGCCCTGGACAGCAAGTACAACCTCTACTGGGACGCGCGGCTCGAGCACTGGATCATGAGCGGCCGCCCCTTCGCGCGCGCCGCCACCGAGCAGCTCCAGCAGCTCATCGGCCGGGCGCTGCGCAGCGGTCAGGCGCTGACCCTGGCCGGCGGCATCGGCGCAGGCGCGGAGGTGCCCGGCAGCGCGGAGGCCGGCATCGCCGGTATCGGCCGCGCCGGCGCGGTGGAGAACGTGCGCACCCGCATCAGCATTCACGTCAGCCCCGACCTGAAGACCTGGTACCCGCCGCGGGAGGTGCTGATGCCGGACGCCGCGGACGACTCCGAGCAGATGTTCTTCGACCACATGACCATGCAGCCGTACGGCTCGCAGTACCTGGGCTACCTGGGCGTGCAGCCGCGCGACGGCACCGGGCACTCCTGGATCGAGCTCACCGCCAGCCCGGACGGCATGCAGTGGTACCGGCCGCGCGACCGCAAACCGTTCCTGCCGCGCGGGCCGGAAGGAAGCTGGGACGCCGGCCACGTCTGGGCGATCCGCGCCGCGATCCCGTACGGCGAGTGGCTCTACATGTACTACTCGGGGTCCTCACGGCCGTGGCGCTACCGCTTCCCTGACAACAACCGCGCGATCGGTCTGGCCCGCATCCGGCGCGACCGATTCGTCGGCTACCACGGCGACGTCTCAGGCGGCCACCTGCTGTCGCGCGAGGTGAAGGTGGGAGGTCCGCGGCTGCTGGTGAACTGCTCCGCCGAGCACCGCGCCTTCAGCCGCGAGTGGCACGGGTCGCTGCACACCGAGCTGGTCGACCGGGCCGGCCGGGCCATCCCCGGCCACACCTACGCGGAGTGCGACCCCAACCACATGGACGACACCGCCACGCCGATCACTTGGCGCGGCAAGGACCTGAGCGCGCTGGTCGGGCAGGCGGTCTACATCCGCTTCTTCATGCGCAACAGCTACGTGTTCGGTTTCCGCTTCGCCGAGGCCGGATCATGATGGAACATCGAGTAAACAGGCCAATACGCGCGACGGCTCGCTGACGCTGAGCGCCGCCGCCGTTGGTGCTGGATGCGGTGGGGCGGCAGAAGCTGGTGGAGTCGACGTAGGCTATGCTCACCCGTGGCGTTCCGCAAGGAACCGCTGCAGCGCTCCCGCTCTGCGTGCCACGACCATGAGGGGTTTGCGCGGCTCGCGCGAGCGCACCAGAATGCGCCGCCGTTCCAGGTCGTCGAGCCGGTCCACATTGGTCTGACGCTTCTGCTCGATGGGACGAATCTCTGCCACCGGCTCGCCATGATGCGTGACGGTGACCGGCGTGCCGGAGCGCACCAGCCGCAGTACCTCCGAGAAGCGCACCTTGGCTTCGTACGTCGAGTAGATCGTGCTCACGGCCTCATTGTGACTAGTCAGACTGTCCTCCAGCGACTGGTCGATCGTCATCCACGCCGACCACTTGGTCCTTGTCGTCGTAGTCAACGATGACACCGGGCCGGATCTCCTCAGACTCCACGATCCGGCTCTCGTCGAGACGGAAGTAGAGGGCGTCAACCTGCTTGTCGACTCTGACTCTCACGGCTCACCCTCCTTGGGTCCACATGCGACCACCCTGGCTCACCATCTCGGCTCAGCCTTTCAGCGACCCCAGCATCACGCCCTTGACGAAGTACTTCTGGATGAACGGGTAGACCATCACGATCGGGCCGATGGTGATCAGGATGGTCACCGCGCGCACGGACTGCGGCGGGATGTGCTCCTTGACCGGCAGGTCCTCCACGTAGTCGAGCAGCTCGTCGAAGGTGACGAGCTGGATCATGTCGCGCACCAGCATCTGCAGCACCCGCTTGTCGGCGTCGTTGAGGTAGATCAGCGCGTCGAACCACGCGTTCCAGTGCGACACCGCCGCCCACAGCGCGATCGTCGCCAGCACCGGCTTGGAGACCGGCAGGACGATCCGGAACAGGATGGTCCAGTAACCGGCGCCGTCGATGATCGCCGAGTCCTCCAGCGACTGGTCGATCGTCATCATGAAGTTGCGGGCGATGACGATGTAGTAGACGTTCAGCGCCACCGGGATCACCAGCACCCAGCGGGTGTTGATCATCCCCAGCGAGCGGATCAGCAGATAGGTGGGGATCAGCCCTCCTCCGAACCAGAGAGTGAAGATGAACAGGGTGGTGATGGTGCCGCGGCCGGGCAGATCGCGCTTCGCCAGCGCGTAGCCGCCGCTGAAGGTCACCAGCAGCGTGGTCAGCGTCCCGAACACGACGCGGTGGATGGTGTTCAGATACGCCTGCAGCACGTCGTTCTCCTGCAGCACGAAACCCCAGGAAGAGACGGTCCAGCGGTCGGTCCAGAGATGCATTCCGAGCGAGGTCACCTCCTCGACCGGCGAAAAGGAGGTCAGGAAGAGATTCCAGAACGGGTAGATGATCGACAGCGACAGCACCAGCAGCAGGGCGTGGTTGCAGGCGTCGAAGGCCATGCCGAGCGCCGAGCGGCGCCCCAGCGCCGTCGCTACCATGCCGCCCCTACCATATGGCGTACTCGCTGAAGCGGCGCAGGATCCAGTTCACCCCGATCAGCACCACCACGCCGACGGTGTTCTGAAACAGACCGACCGCGGTGGTGTACGAGTAGCGCGCCTGCTCGATGCCCGAGCGGTAGATGTAGGTGCTGAACACGTCGGCCACCTGGTAGACCGCCGGGTTGTACAGATTGAAGATCTGCTGAAACGACTCCTCAAGGATGTTGCCCGCCTGCAACAGAAACAGGATGACGATCGCCGGAATCAGCGACGGGAGGGAGACGTACCGGGCCTGATGGTAGCGGTTGGCGCCGTCGATGGCGGCCGCCTCATAGAGCATCGGGTCGACCGAGCTGAGGGCGGCCAGGTAGATGATGCTGCCCCACCCCATCCCCTGCCAGATGCCGGTCACCACTAGCAGTCCGCGAAACGTCTCCTTGCGCGCCAGCCAGTTGACCGGCTCCATGCCGAGCTGGCTCCAGATATAGCCGGCGATGCCGCGCTGCGGTGACAGCACCTCGGTCAGGATCCCGCCCAGGATCACCCAGGAAATGAAGTGCGGGAGGTACGAAATGGTCTGCGCGGTGCGTTTGTACAACGTCGATCGCACCTCGTTGAGCATCAGCGCCAGGATGATCGGCATGGGAAAGGAGAAGATGATCCTCAAGACGCTGATCCAGAACGTGTTGAACAGCACCCGGAAGAAGAACGGATCCCGGAATAGCCAGCGGAAGTGTTCGAAGTCGTTCCAGGGGCTGGCGATGATGCCGCGGTGAATCGTGAAGTCCTTGAAGGCGATCAGCACTCCGTAGATCGGGATGTACTTGAACACCACCAGCAGCCCGAACGACAGCACCAGCAGCGAGTAGACGTGGCGCATGCGGATCGCCCGTGCGATCTTCTGGCGTCGCAGCCCCGTTCGGTGAAGCTCGGCAGGGGAGGTGGGCGGGTCCGTGGCAGGTGCCGGCTGCGACATCGGCCGCCTCAATGGGGGAAGCCCGGCCGCAATCGAGCCGGGCTTCCCGTGTCGGTCGCCTGGTTCACGTCAGGAACCAAACGCGATCAGTAGACGAACTTCCCCTCGCGGAGCGGCAGCACCTGCGGCATCTTCTCCAGCTCGTCCAGCAGCTCCTGCCCGCCCGCGGACAACCAGCGCTCCACGTAGGCGTCCCACGCGGCGTCGATGTCCAGGTCGGAGGTCACCGCCTCCCAGGTGAACTCGTCGCGGATCGTGTTCAGCGCTCCCCGGTGCTTCGCCGACAGCTCGACGTAATCGGTCTCTCCCAGCACGTCCTGCCGGAACTGCGGCACGGCCCAGTCGGCGCCCGCGCCGAACCGGAAGTACTGCTCCAGCTCCTTGTTGAGCACTGGGATCTGGTAGCGGCTGTACAGCTCCGCATGGCGCGTGTTGGCGTTGTAGTAGCCGAATCCCCACTGGCCGCCAACCCCTCGCTGATCTTCGATCGCGGTCGGATAGGAGTTGCCGGGCTCGCCGTCCCACTCGAAGTTCACGCCCTCGGTGCCGTACTGCGTGTACAGCATGCCGTAGTCGTCGAAGTTGACGTAGTCGTAGATCTGCAGGATCTTCGCCAGCTTCTCGTCGGAGACGCCGACGTGCACCGCGCTGATACCGTTGGCGTCGATCGGGAAGGCCGCGACCGAGGGGGCAGCGTACTGCTTGCCGTCGTGGCCGATGGTCGGCGGCGTCACCACCACCTTGGCGTCCGGGTAGCGGGCGATGATCGCCTGCGGGATCTCGTGGTCGCGGCTGGAATCGCCGCTCAGCCCGATGTTGCCGTACGCGAAGGTGTAGGTGCCGTAGATGCCGGCGATGATCTTGTCGTACATCGTCGGCTTGCGGTTCACCGCCGGCAGCTCTGAGTCCATCAGGCCGTCCTGGAACCAGCGTTGCGCCGTCTTCAGCGCCTCCTTGAACTGCGAGTGCACCGCCTGCTTCACGGTCTTGCCGCCGTCGTTGTAGTTGTCGGCGCCGTTGACGCCGTGCAGCGAGAGGATGTAGTGCAGCCCGAAGGCGTTGGACTCATTGGAGATGCCCAGCGGGATCACGTCGTGCACGCCGCCGGAGGGATCGCCGTCGCGGAACAGGTACAGGATCTCCTCCACCTGATCGGCGGTAAACGCCTCCTTGGTCCAGAAACAGGCGCCTTCGCAGTGCCGGGCGCCGACCGGAATCAGCCCGGGAACCTCGACTCCCACCGCCTCCAGGTAGTCCAGGCGGAAGAACGGCTCGTAGGTGGTGCCGACCTTGTAGTCCAGCGCGCGAACCAGCCCCATGTACTCGTCCTCCGATCCAGGCACCAGGCCCATGCGCCACGCCAGCGGCCCGCTGGCATCCAGCCACGCGGTGTAGCCGGGCGCGTGCTCACGGATCATCGCCTGCGGGATCGTGCGGAAGGCACCTTTCGTGAAGAAGTCGACCATGTTCACGAAGGCGTAGACGTAGTCGGTGTGCTCGCCGGAAGCGATCATCAGGTTGATCTTCTCCCGATCCAGGTAGTCGATCTGCTTGTTGGCGAGCGTGACGTCGAACAGCTCCTCCAGGTGCTGCTGCACCTCGTTGCCGTCCTGGATCTCGGCCCCGTAGAGCCCGAACCAGGAGATCTCCATCGGCTCCGCCGTGGTTGCGGCCTGCTGGCCGGCCGCACCCAACCAGATGACGGGCAGAACCATCAGCGCAAGAACGAACGTGGTCAACTTTTTCATGAACCACCTCCTAATGACGACATGATGAACCTTGTCGATGAGCCGTTCAAGAGTCGGACGAACGATCCGCCGGGCCGAACCGGAAACCGAACACGAACATGTTGCGCATGAAGAAGCGGATGTAGACGCTGCGCCCCATCAGCGCCGAGACGTTCTTGCCGTGCCACGTGAGGGGAACGGCGGTGTCGTCCATGAGGTTGGGATCGCAGTCGGCGTAGGTGTAGCCGTCGATGGCGCGGCCGGTCCGCTCCACCAGCTCAGTGTGCAGTGAGCCGTGCCACTCGCGGCTGAAGGCGCGGTGCTGCGCCGAGCAGTTCACCAGGAGCTGCGGGCCGGTGACCCTGGTCTCGCGGCTGATCAGGTGGCCGCCCTCGACGCCGCCGTAGTAGCCGACGAAGCGGTCGCGCCGGATGCGGGCCAGGCCGATGGCGCGGGTGTTGTCCGGGTACCGGTAGCGCCACGGCCGCGACGAGCCGGCGTAGTAGAGGTACAGCCACTCGCCGTACGGCACCGCGTTCTTGATCGACCACACGTGGCCGCCGTCCCACTCGCCGTTCTCGCCCGGCGTGAGCAGGGGCTTGCGGTCCCGCGGCCGGTGCCAGCGAATGCCGTCGGGGCTGCTGGTCAGCTCCAGCCGCCCGTTGCGATCGCCGTCGCGGGCGGCGACGGACAAGAACCCGACGTACTGGTCGCCGCAACGGTTCATCGTCATGTGGTCGAAGAACATCTGCTCGGCATCGTCGGCGGCGTCGGGGATCAGCACCTCGCGCGGCGGATGCCACGTCTTCAGGTCCGGGCTCAGCGTCACGGCGATCCGCGTGCGCACGTTCTCGACGCTGCCGGCGCGCCCGATGCCGGCCAGCGTGCCGCCGCTGCCCACCGCGCCGCGGGTGAGGCTGAGTGCCTGGCCGGAGCGGATCGCGCCGCCCAGCTCGCGGTACAGGTCCTCGGTCGCCGCCCGCGCGAACGGCCGCGCGCTGGCCAGGACGTACAGGCCGAGGCGCTCGTCCCAGTGGAGGTCCTGCATGGTATCCAGGCAGGGGCACAGCGGGTTGCCCTCGTAGGGACGCCACGCCACGCCGTCATCGCTGAACGCCAGACAGGTGTGCCCGGCGGCGAGGTAGTCGTTCAGTTCTTCCTGCTGGAAGCGGCGGTCGAACCTGTCGTCCTTGTAGCTGCACATGAAGCGGCCGTGCCGCGCCAGCGACTCCGGGCTCGGCTTGACGACGAAGCCGGCGACCCGTCCCTTGCCGCCGCCGACCCCAGTGTAGACGATGTTGGTCCGGTTCCACTCCGCGAACGGGAAGCGGTCGAACAGCGGCTTGTGCCACGTCACGCCGTCCTCGCTCTCGGCATACGACATGACGTAGGGCCCGTACTCCCGCGGCTTGCGCGCCAAGCCGGTCGACTCGCGCGTCCAGGCCGCGTTGCTCGGCAGGCTGTACCACATGCGGAACAGCCCCGCATCGTCGTCGTACAGCACCGACGGCGCGTTAACGGACACCTCCCAGGGCAGGTCCGCGAGCACGACCGGATTGCGCGGATGCTTGACCGGCTCGTTCTGCACCCGCTCGGCGTCCCAGCGGTCCTCGATCGAGGAGTCGTCCAGGAACAGGTGGGTCTGGTGGCCGAGATCGTCGGGCTCGCCGAGGTGGTATCCGTCCACGGCCGCCATGGTGCCCGGTAGCGTATCATGGGCGAATGGAAGCTCTGCCCACCACAGCATTCGGCGACACCGGCCTGAACGTGACCCGGCTCGGCTTCGGCACCGCGTTGGCGGGCCCGGCCAAGCCGCACTGGACCGATCAGGCGGCGGACCGGCTGCTCAACCAGGTGCTCGACGCCGGCATCAACTTCATCGACGCCGCCTACGACTACGTCGATGCCGAGCGCCGCATCGGCGCCTATCTGGGTAGCCGGTACGGTGAGTTCACCCTGGCCACCAAGTGCGGCTGCACCGACACCCTGCCCGGCATGAACGCGTCAACGCACGAGTGGACGCGGGACAACCTGTTTCGCGGTCTGGAGGTCAGCCTGAAGCGGCTGCACCGCGACAGCGTCGACGTGATGCAGCTCCACAACCCCGGCGTCGCCGAATGCGAGGCCGGCGGCCTGGTGGACGCCCTGCAGGAGATGCGGCGCAACGGGCAGGTGCGCTTCATCGGCGTGTCCACCATGCTGCCGGACCTGCCCACCTACCTCGAATGGGGGGTGTTCGACGTGATGCAGATCCCCTACTCCGCGCTGGAGCGGGGGCACGAGGAGTGGATCACCCGCGCAGGCGAAGCCGGCGTGGGCATCGTCATCCGCGGCGGCGTGGCGCAGGGCGAACCGGGCAGCGGCCGGGGATCCGCCGAGCGCTGGGCGACCTTCGAGGGTGCCGGCCTCGACGAGCTGCGCGAAGCCGGCGAGAGCCGCTCCGCGTTCGTGCTGCGCTATACCCTGACCCATCCGCACGCCCACACCATCATCGTCGGCACCACTCGGCTGGAGCACCTGCAGGAGAACATCGCCGCCGCGTTGCGCGGACCGCTGCCGGAGGACATCTACGCCGAGACGCAGCGGCGACTCGACCGCGCCGGCGAGCGCCCGGCTCCGGCTTCGTAGCGCCGGGACGCGGCGGGTCCTCACCCCGGCGACGATCGGAACCACATGCTCGAGATCACTCCCGACATCACCATCCCCGACGACGAGCTCGACGAGCGCTTCATCCAGGCCGGCGGCCCGGGCGGGCAGAACGTGAACAAGGTGGCCACGGCGGTCCAGCTCCGCTTCCAGGCGGCGCGCTCGCGGGCGCTGCCCCCGGAGGTGCGGGAGCGCCTGCTGCGTGCGGCCGGATCGAGGATGACCGCCGACGGCGAGCTGGTGATCACGGCGCGCCGGTTCCGCACCCAGGAGGCCAACCGGCGCGATGCGCGGGCGCGACTGGCCGCGCTCATCGCGCGGGCAACTCAGGAGCCCCGGCAGAGGCGCCCTACCCGTCCGACCCGCGCCGCCCGTGAGCGGCGAATGCAGGAGAAGGCACAGAGAGGCGCCATCAAGCGCCGGCGCTCCGAGCGCCCCGACGACGATGGATGAACCGGAGGGCACGATGACCGTTGAACGAACCGCTGAACGAAACGCCGAACGAAACGCCGAACGAAACGCGCTGGCGCGGCGCCGCCGGCGCCTGATCTTCAACAACGACGGCGACGACCTGTTCTCGATGCGCCCGGACGAACACGATAGCGCCGCCGAGGCGCTCCTCCGGGAGCGCACCACCGCGCTCTGGGGCTCCCAGGTCGACTCGATCTGGTACTACTCCACCCACGGCATGCGGCTGCACCACTCGGGCGGCCCGCTCGGCCGCCTGTACGGCTGCCCCGATCCCGACGGCACCGCCACCGCCAACTACCGCCGCCTGCTGGCCGAGGGCACAGACGCCCTGGAGGTGATGATCGACGCCTGCCGGCAGCACGGCGTGGAGATCTTCTACTCCAACCGCATGAACGACTGCCACGACGCGTTCGACGACTCGATCCTCTACCACATCCGCCGCCAGCACCCCGAGTGGTCGTTGTCCACGCGCGAGCAAGGCCGCAGGCACCGCTACCCGGAGATCCGCTCTCTGTGGACGGCGTGGAATTTCGAGGTCGACGCGATCCGCGACCTGACCGTGGAGGCGATGCGCGAAGTATGCCGGACCTACGACATCGACGGCATCGAGCTGGATTTCTGGCGATTCACCTGCTACTTCCCGGAGAGCATCCGGCACGAGCCGGTGACGCCGGCACACCGCGACCTGATGACCGATCTGGTGCGCCGCATCCGGCAGGCGGTGGACGAGGAGGCCGACCGGCGCGGCCGGCCGATCCTGCTGGCCGGCAGGTGCGTCGCCGATCAGGAGATCTCACGCAACGCCGGCCTGGACGTGGAGGCGTGGCTGCAGGAGGGACTGGTCGATCTGCTGTCGCTGGCGTACGGCACCAACCACATCCCGCCGATCGGCCCGCTGGCGACGCTGGCCCATCGCTACGGCACCCCGCTCTATCCGATCCTCGCTCCGCACCGCAAGACGCAGCCCTCCGCGATCGGCGTCGAGCATGCCCAGAAGTTCGAGCACTACGGGAACCTGCCGGCGTGGCGCGGGGTGGCCAGAGCGCTGCGCGCGCAGGGCGCCGACGGGTTTCAGCTCTTCAACTTCTTCAACCCGACCCGCCCGCAGTGGTGGCAGGTGGGCGAGGAGGCGACGATGACAGGCAAGGACACCGTGTACGAGTGGGACTTCCTGCCGTCACAGCGCGACGGCTGCCGCACCTTCGCCGACCTGCGCCTGACCCGCGACCGCTGGCCGGTAGACGCGGACGCGGAGGGCACCGAACCGTTGCCGCTGTTCCTGGGCGAGGAGGTCGCGCAGCCGCCGGCCGGCACCGCCAAGCGCCGCACGGCGCCACGGCACGCCGCGCTCTGCGTGCACATCACCGGCGGCCTCACCCGGCACCACCACGTGTGGCTAACCGTGAACGACGCGCGCCTCGACGCGTGGCGGCCGGCAGCGCTGCAGCTTCTCACCGACGATCCGGTCGCCGCCTGGATCGAGTTCCACGACGGCCTGCAGGCGTTCCGGACGGGCAGGAACGAAATTCAGGTGTTCGTGCGATCCACCTCACCCGCGGCCGCGGCCAGCCTGACCATCGACCGAATCCAGCTCGAGCTCACCTACTGACTGAGCATGACCACGCGGACGGCGCAACAACCACGTTCCTACGCCCTGGCCAAGCAGTTGGCCGCCCCACTTCTGTTCAAGGGCGATGACTTCTCGCAAACGGACCTCCGATCGGCCACGGACGAGCCGGCGGGCGCGACCTGACGAATAGACAGGCGCGTGGAATGGGAGCACGGGGATGGCCGCGCGCCGGTACGTAGCTGACCTGATCGCCACGCTGCGGACCGAGGAGAAGGTGGCGCTCCTGATGCACGAGTCACCCGCCATCCCGCGGCTGGGCATCGCCGCCTACGACTGGTGGAGCGAGTGCCTGCACGGCGTGGCGCGCGCCGGCGTCGCCACCGTCTTCCCGCAGGCGATCGCCCTGGCGGCCACCTTCGACACCGATCTGGTTGCCGAGGTCTACGAGGCGGTCGCCGCCGAGGCGCTCTACAAGCACCGGCTCTCGGGCCGCCGTGAGCGCTACTGGGGGCTCACCTTCTGCACGCCGAACGTCAACATCTTCCGCGATCCGCGCTGGGGCCGCGGCCACGAGACGTTCGGCGAGGATCCATTTCTCACCAGCGCCATGGCACGGGCTACCATCCGCGGCCTGCAGGGGCCGGATCGCGAGGCGCCGCGCGTCGCCGCCTGCGCCAAGCACTTCGCCGTACACAGCGGCCCGGAGGCGCTCCGCCACGGCTTCGACGTGCCGGTCACGCCGAAGGACCTGCATGAGACCTATCTGCCGGCTTTCAAGGCCAGCGTCGAGGCAGGAGTCGCCGCGGTCATGCCGGCCTACAACGCCGTCAACGGCGTGCCGTGCTGCGCCAACTTCGAGCTGCTGCAACGGACGCTCCGGGGCGATTGGGGCTTCCGGGGACTGGTCATGAGCGATGCGTTCTCCATCGCCGATTGCCACCACGGGCACGGCTACACCCGCGATGCGACCGAGTCGGCGTCGGCAGCGCTGCGCGCCGGATGCGATGTGGAGATCGGCCGCACCTACCGATCGCTCACCGATGCGCTGGATCGGAACCTGATCGACGATGCCGACATCGATCGATCGCTCACCCGCGTGCTGTCGCTGCGCGATCGCCTGGGCGTGCTGGGCGAAACGACCGGCGCCCCCGGCACGGTCGACTTCGACGCGCACGCGGCGCTCAGCCGCCGCGCCGCGGCCGGCGCAATCACCCTTCTGAAGAACGACGACGTCCTGCCGCTGCAGCGCGATGCCAGGCTGCTGGTCACCGGACCGCTCGCGGCCGACGTGCAGGTGCTGCTCGGCAACTACCACGGGATCAACCCCTCACTTGCCACGGTGCTGGAAGGGATCGCGGGCAGCGTCGGTCACGCCGCCGCCGTGCAGTACCAGCCGGGATGCGAGCTGCAGGGCGAAACCCGGAACGGGATCCCTCAGGCACGGCGTCATGCCGAGATGGTCGACGTGGTGATCGCGGTCGTGGGCATCAACAGCACGCTCGAAGGCGAGGAGGGTGCGGCGATGGGCTCGCAGGCGAATGGCGACCGGGCGGATATCGACCTGCCGGCGGCGCAGCAGGAGCTACTTGCCGAGCTCCACGCGAGCGGCACGCCGCTCGTCGTGGTGGTGGGTACCGGCAGCGCTCTGGCGCTGGGCTGGGCCGCCCGGCACGCCGACGCGATGCTGTGCATGTGGTACCCGGGGCAGGCGGGCGGCCATGCGGTCGCTGACGTGCTGTACGGCGACGCCAATCCGTCGGGCCGGCTGCCGGTCACCTTCTACGGCTCTTCCGATGATCTGCCGCCGTTCGACGATTACCGCATGGCGGGGCGCACGTACCGCTACTTCACCGGGGAGCCGGTGTTCCCCTTCGGGTTCGGCTTGAGCTACAGCATCTTCACCTATCGCCGTCTGGAATTGGACGAGGACGCCATCGCGATCGGCGGCGAGCTCGCCTGCTCCTACGAGATTGGCAACGACAGCGACATCCCCGGGGACGAGGTGATCCAGATCTACTTCTCGGCGGAGGACGCAGGCATCGACGCGCCCCGATACCAGCTTGTCGGCTTCGAGCGATGCCACTTCGCGGGCCGCGGATCGAAGCGATTCGAGCGAACGATCCCGACCAGCGAGCTGGCGCTGGTTGATGCGGACGGCAACCGAGCCCCGCGTCCGGGGCGCTACACGCTGTACGTGTCCGGCAGCGCGCCGGGCCACCGCGCGCGGGCGCTGGGCGTCCCGCAGCTCAGCGCCCCGTTCACGATCCGGGAGTAGCCGCTCACACGGCGGGGAGCGGGGCGTCGTCGCCCGTCTCCCCCTGCCACAGACGAATGCGCGCCGCCAGCTCGCGGACCCGGTCCCGATGTGCGGGATCGTCGAAGCGGTTGGTTTGCTCCCAGGGGTCGGCGTTCAGGTCGAACAGCTCCGACTGGTCGCCGGCGCACAGGTTCAGCTTCCAGCGGTCGCCCGTGACGATGCTGCGCCACGGCACCGTGGCCATGCGGTTGGTGACCGGGTTGCCCAGATCGCGGTCGCCGACGCCGTTCCACTCCATGAAGGCGCTGTGCTGCCGCAGGTCGAGGTCGCCGGTCAGGGCGCCGGCCAGGCTGCGGCCCTGAAGCGTGTCGGGCCGCGGCACGCTTGCAAGATCCAGCAGCGTCGGCACCAGATCGACATGGCCGAGCACGCCGTCGACACGCCGCTGCGTCCGCGTCAGCCACGGTACCGACAGCAGGAACGGCACCCGCGCCGACTCCTCGTAGAACGCGCGCTTACCCATCATGCCGTGGTCGCCGAGCATCTCGCCGTGGTCGCTGGTGAAGGCGAAGATGGTTCGCTCCATCTGCCGGCTTTCTTCCAGGACCCGCACCATGCGGCCCACGGCGTCATCGATGATCTTCACGTTGCCGTAGTAGTTGGCGCGCTGCTCCAGCAGGTGCGCGTCATCGCGCCATGACTCGCCCGGCACCCGCGGGTTGGGGTGGTGGGCGGCACGCGAGCGGCTGAACAGGGAGTGACCGTCGGGGAACGCGCGGAACGTGGGACGGTCGGGGATCGCCTCTGCGTCGTACATGCCGTTGTAGGGGCCGTGCATCGGCGGGTGCGGCTCGAAGGTGCTGAACACCAGCAGCCAGGGCCGGTCGTCGTTGGCGCGGATGAAGCGCTCGGCATGGCCGGCCACGAAGGCTGCCATCTGGTGCTCGGGACCGAGCCTGGAGCGTTGCTCGGGCGAGAAGATCAGCTCCCCGGTGGCGCAGCGATCCGCAGGCTCGATGCCCTGCTCGCGCATCCAGTGGTAGTAGCTCGAGAACGGCAGCCCGGGCCGCATGTAGCGGTCGCGATGGTCATCCTCGGTGCTCACCCACTCGTCGAAGCCGTGCTGGCGCACCGAGTCGTCGCCCAGGTGCCACTTGCCGAAGTGGGCCGTGCGGTAGCTTTCCGGCAGCATCTCCGCCAGGGACGCGTACCGATCGGCCAGCTTGTCCCGGTTCACCAGGCAGCGGTGGGTGTGCGGGTAGAGGCCGGTGACCAGTGACCCGCGCGCCGGCGTGCACACCGGCTGGGTGACGTAGGTGTTTTCGAACAGGAAGCTGCGCGCGGCCAAGGCATCCTGGTGCGGGGAGCGGATCCACCGGTTGCCGTAGCAGGCCATGGTGTCGGTGCGTTGCTGGTCGCTGATGAACAGCAGGATGTTCGGTTGCTTGGCCATGCGGGTCGTCCTGGCGGTCAGCCGGCCGCTTCGGCGCCGGGCCACGGGTCCAGTCCCAGCAGGCGGCGTCCCAGCTCCGTCAGCGTCGCCGGACCCGGCTGCCGGAGCTCCCAGCCGCGCGGATCGCCGGGCCAGCTCGGGGCCGGCTTGCGGGTGCGCCACGTCGCGATGCGCTCCTGCCGTTGTTGCTCGTCGACGGATCTCGGGGGGCTCATGGTGATGTACTGCGCCAGACGGGGGCGGTCGGAGGTGTTGCGGCCGTTGCCGTGCGGGAGCAGCGAGTTCCAGATCAGCAGGTCGCCGGCGCGGCCGGGGATCGACCGCACCTCCAGTCCGGTCAGGTCCGGAACGCGCGGATCGCGGTCGGCAGGCTGCGTGCGCACCCACTCGGGGAAGCGCGCCGGGAAGCCGGGCACGCACTGGAATCCCCCCTGGTCGGCGGCGGTATCGGTCAGGTACAGCACGCCCTGCACCCGGAACGGCAACGGATCCTGGTGGGTATCGAGGTCCCAGTGGATGAAGCCGGGATGCTGCCACGCCGGATCGTCCCCCCGCACCGGCGGTTTCATGTTGGCGCGGTCCAGGCTCACCCAGAGATTCGGCGTGGCCCAGACGTCCACGAACGCCTGGTACACGCGCGGGTGCTGGCGGTTGTTCCACAGCGCCTGGTGCTGGTAGATCTCCACCATCCCGGACTGGGAGAGCGGCCCCACGCCGCCGGTGGTCTCGCGCGGCGGGATCCGGTACCAGCTCTCCGGGTCGTCGGGGTCGGCGCCCAGAAATTCCCAGATCACGTCGATCACCGCCTGCAGGTTCGCGGTCGGCACCGCCTCCGGCACCACTACGTAGCCCTGCTCGCGAAAGAAGGTCAGGTCCGCATCGCTCAGCACGCTCATGACGAACCGATCATGCGCGACGGGTGATGATCAGCCAACCGGCAGGCCAGGGCTCAGGCTCCCGGCGCCCGTGGCGTTCCCACCGCAGGGACCTCGACGTCCAGCAGGGAATCCCGACGGTCGCCCGCCCCGGCGACGCCGCGGAAGTAGGTCTCCGTCACCCGCGGGTCGCTGAACGGCACGAGCGTCAGCGGTACGAGCTGGCCGTCCGGCAGCTCGGCGTCGATCGAACCGTGACCGGAGCCGTCCTGCATCCTGCAGCTCGCCACATCCGGGGCGGCATCCGCAGGAGACGTGCCGCCTGCGCCGAGGCCCGCTTCGGTCGTCGCATACACCACCGGTCCGCGCATGATCGCCACGCGGCCGCGCTGTCGGCGGAACCCGCGCACCAGGCGCCACGGCATGTGCAGCGCGATCGCCACACGATCGCCCCGCGCCCAGGTGCGGTCGATCGCGAACCAGCCGGAGGCGTCCGCCGCCGCCCGCTCGGAGCCGTTCACCGCCACGACGGCCGACTCCGCCCAGCCGGGCCGGCGCAGCCGCAGCGTGAAGCGCACCGGCTCCGGCGCATCAACCTCGATCGCGACCGTACCGCTCCACGGCAGACCGCTCTCCACGTCCAGCTCCACCGCCACCGCGCCGACGAAGGCACGCAGCCGGCACGTTTCGTAGAGATCGAGCGCCAGACCGTCGTCGGTCCGGTGGGCGATCAGGGACGGCAACTCGGCGACGATGCGCCGGTAATTCCCGGGGCAGCAGTAGGTGTCCCCAGGATGCCAGAGCCGCGGGCCCGAGGCGGGAGAGTAGTAGCGGATCTTGCGGCCGTCGAGGCTGTTGGCGGCGAACAGGGCATTGTACATCGCCCGCTCGATGAGATCGGCGTAGTACGAGTCGCCCGTGCGTCGCAGGAGGTGGCCGGCCCAGCGGATCAGGTAGGCGGTCGCACAGGTTTCGCCCAGCTTGCCGTCCACCTGCTGATCGGAGTGCCAGCACTCCCCCTGCCCGCAGGCGCCGCTCACCGTCAGCCCACCGCCGACGCGCAGGTAGCTGAGCGCGATGGCGCTGGCCCGCGGCAGCGCTCCTGCCGAACTGTCCCGATTCAGCTCGAGCTGCGCCAGGCAGCGTCCAAGATAGGCGTAGGCATGGCCTTCGACAGCGCCCTCGCGCCCCTCGACGATCGGCGCGCACCAGTCACGGACGCCCAGGTCGTCCTCCACGAAGCGGCGATACGCCGGATCTCCGGTCATCTCCGCCACCCGCAGCATGCCTCGATCTACGCCGAGCAGCACGATCGGGTTCCAGATGGTCCCGTCGGCGACCTGCCGCCAGCGCCCACCGGCCAGCCGCGGCAGCAGCCACGCCGCCAGGCGGGCCGCTCCGTCGCGGGCGCCGGCGTCGCCGAACCACCTCCACGCCTCGGTCAGCGCCTGCAGCAGGTAGCCCTGCTCGTGCGCGTCCCAGAATCGATAGGTGCGATCCTCGCCAGCGAGAATCCCCAGGTACCCGGAGTCCTCCTGCGCCGCGAGCAGGTCGGCCGTGATCCGCTCCCGCAGCTCCGCCGCCGCGCCGCCATAGAGCCGGGCGACGCCGTTCAGGGCGGACAGCGTCTTGCCCATGCCGATGTAACCGACCGCGGCCCGGCGCTCCCGGAACGGCGCCAGGAAGTCCCGCTCCCAGTCCAGCCGGCTGAGATTGCCCTCCCAGAGGGCGCGCACGCGCTCGCCCAGATGCCCGTTCAGAGCCAGGACGGCGATGCCGCCAGCGTCCGCTACGTGCCGCGCGTTGAGGATGCGGGTTCCTCTATTGGAAGTCGTTGGATTCAGACACGAGTGACAGTCGACTCCCTACCATGCGGGTTCCCAGATCGCGGTCAAGTGCAGAACGAAGCCGGGGAGCACCGGATCACCGGCAATCGTGGACGGCTGTTCGTGCCAGACCACGCTGCCATCAGGACGATAGACAGCCACGCGACGGTGATCAGGATCGATCAGCCAGCCCAGGCGAGTGCCGTTCGCCCGGTATTCTTCCATCTTCCGTTGCACCATGATCACGGAATCGGACGGTGAGCTCAGTTCGATGACGAAGTCCGGACACAGCGGCAAGAATCTGCGTTTCTCTTCCGCCGTGAGCCGAGCCAGGCGGGCACGCCGTACCCATGCCACGTCGGGCGACCGTACGGAGCCGTCAGGCAGTTCGAAGCCTGCCGAAGAGTCGAATGCGACACCGGAGCCGTCCGCATCGGTCCACATTCCCACCTGGGCACTCAACCGCAGGTTGCGCGCGCTCGTCTCGCCGCCGGTGGGTGCCATTATTACGATCGCCCCGTCAGCCATGCGCTCAATTCGCACCTCCGGGTTCAGTTGGCAGAAATGGAAGAACTGCTCGCGCGTCAGGTGGATCGCCGGTCGCAGACGCAGGACCAGCGCCCCACCCGTCCGCATCGGAAGAGCGTCAAGCGGCCGGTCCGCTACTACCACGGTCACAGGCTAAGGCGCACCCTGCGCTCGGTCAACGGACGGCGCGTCAGACGTCGAGTCGGAATGCGGCGCGCCCGCTGCCGCGCTCGATGCCCGTGAGGTCCAGCGTGTCGGCGAAGTGGCAGGCCACCAAGTGTTGCTCAGAGCCCTCGCCCACGTCGACCAGGGGCGGCTCTTCCGCGGCGCACACCGCCTGCGCGTAGGGGCAGCGTGGGTGGAACAGGCACCCCGAGGGAGGATCGGCCGGGTCGGCCACGTCGCCAGGTAGCACGATGCGCGTGCGGCCACGCCGCTTCAGATCGGCGGAGGGGACCGCGGACAGAAGCGCTTCGGTATACGGGTGCTTCGGATCGAAGAACAGCGTCTCCGTGCGCGCCAGCTCGACGATCCGCCCCACGTACATCACCGCGACCCGGTCGGCCAGATACTCGACCACCGCCAGGTTGTGCGACACGAACAGGTAGGTGAGGTCGTGGCGCCGGCGCAACTCCTGCATCAGTTCCAGCACCTGAGCCTGCACCGACACGTCCAGCGCCGACAGCGGCTCGTCTGCCACCAGAAACCGCGGCCCCAACGCGAGCGCGCGGGCGATGGCGATGCGCTGCCGCTGGCCTCCGGAGAAGGCGTGCGGGTAGCGGCGGAGGTAGGCCGCATCCAGCCCCACGTCCTGCAGGAGCGCCGCCACGCGCTCCTGCAGGTCCCGCCTCGAGGCGACCACGCCGTGGGTGATCAGCGGCTCGCCGACCGACTCAAGCACGTTGAGCCGCGGATTCAGTGACGAGTACGGATCCTGGAACACCATGCCGGCGCGCCGCCAGAACGACTTGAGCTCCCGCTCGTTCAGCGTGGTGACGTCCAGCGGCTCCTCTCCGTCGAAGCGGTAGACCACGCTGCCGGCCGTCGGGTCGATTGCGCGCAGCACGCAGCGGCCGGTGGTGGTCTTGCCGCAACCGCTCTCCCCGACCAGCGCCAGGACCTCGCCCGGCTGAATGGAGAAGCTGATCCCGTCCACCGCCCGCACGTCGCCGACATGGCGGCGCATCAGGCCACGCGTGATCGGGAAACGCTTGGCCAGGTCGCGCACCTCCAGAATCGGCTTGGGATGATGGGGCTGGGCAGGAAGGGAGGCGGCGCCGTGCTCGCCGGTGCCTGTACTCATGGAGTGCCTTCACTCATAGAGATAGCAACTCACCAGGTGCCCGGGCTCGACGTGGCGAGCCTGCGGATAGACCCCGTCGCACACCCCCGCCATGGCGTGCGTACAACGGGGATGAAACGGGCATCCCGGCGGCGCGGACAACGGCGACGGCACGCTGCCACCGATCGTCTCGATCCGCTGGTCGTGCCCTTCGCCCAGCACGGGCACCGAGTTCAGCAACGCCACCGTGTAGGGATGCTTCGGCACCCGGAACACCTGCTGTACCGCCCCCGACTCCACGTCCCGACCGAGATACATCACCATTACCCGGTCGCACAGCTCGGCGATCACCGCCAGGTCGTGGGTGATGATGATCAGCCCCATCTGCAGTTGTTCCTGCAGCGCCTTCATCAGCTCCAGCACCTGTGCCTGGATCGTGACGTCGACCGCCGTGGTCGGCTCGTCCGCGATCAGCAGACTGGGCCGGCACGACAGCGCCATCGCGATCATCGCGCGCTGCCGCATGCCGCCCGAGACCGCCCACGGATAGGCGTCGATGGTCTGCTCGGGCCTGGGCATGCCGACCTGCTGGAGCATGTCGACGGCGCGCTGCCGCGCCGCGCGCGCCGAGCAGCGCTGGTGCAGACGAATCACCTCGATGACCTGATTGCCTATGGTATACACCGGGCTGAAGGCGGCCATCGGCTCCTGGAAGATCAGCGAAATCTCCGCGCCGCGGATGGCGCGGATCTCCGACCCGTCGGCGGCCAGCCCGGTCAGCTCGACCGAACCGCCGGGGCGATGGAGCACGATGCTGCCCGAGACGATGCGGCCGTTGCGGGGGACGATGCGCAGGATCGACTGGGCGGTCACGCTCTTGCCGCAGCCGCTCTCCCCGGCGATGCCCAGGGTCTCGCCGCGGTGCAGGTCGAAGCTCACCCCGTCCACGGCGCGCACCGTCCCCTCGCGGGACTCGAACCATGTGCGCAGCTCGCTCACGCCGAGCAGCAGCTCGCCGGTGCGCCGGGCCTCCCTGCCACTCATATCCGGGCCGCTCATACGTGCGCGTACGGGTCGGCGGCGTCGCGCACGCCGTCGCCGACGAAGTTGAACGCCAGCACCACGACGATGATGAACAGCCCCGGAATCAGCAGCCACGGCGACAGCGCCAGCACGTGGGTCTTCTGCGCCTCCGCCAGCAGCACGCCCCAACTGATGGCCGGCGCCTGCAGCCCCAGGCCGATGAAGCTCAACGCGCTCTCCCCCAGGATCATGGCCGGAATGGACAGCGTCAGCGACGCGATGATGTGGCTGAGAAAGCCCGGCAGCAGGTGCCTGAAGATGATCCGCTTGCGGCTGGCGCCGTTGAGGCGGGCCGCGGCCACGTAGTCCTCCTCCTTGAGCGCCATGAACTTGCCCCGCACGACCCGCGCCAGACCGGTCCAGTCGATCAGCGACAGGATCACGACGATGGCGAAGTAGCGCATCGTCATCGACCACCACTTGGGCAGCGCCGCGCTCAGCCCCATCCACAGCGGCAGCGTGGGCAGCGACTGCACGAACTCGATGACCCGCTGGATGACCAGGTCGACCGCGCCGCCGAAGTACCCGGAGATCCCTCCGATGGTGATGCCGAGCACGAAGGTCACGGCGATGCCGACCAGTCCGATGGTCAGGGAGACGCGGCTGCCGACGAGGATGCGGGTGAGCAGGTCGCGGCCCAGCCGGTCGGTGCCGAACAGAAAGATGCGCGCCTCCGGATCGTCGAGCCCGAACAGGTGCAGATCGGTCTCGAACAGGCCCCACAGCACGTACGGGTCGCCGCGGGCGAACAGCCGGATCGGCACGCGGCGGCTCCGGTCCTCCGAGTAGACGGTCCGGAACTCCGCCAGGATCAGCTCGGAGCGGTAGGGATAGACGAACGGGCGCAGGTGGAAGCGACCCTCCTCGTCGACGAAATGGATGCCGGTGGGCGGCGCGTAGACGAAGGCGGCGTCGTGGCTTCGCGGATCGTAGGGCCCCACGAAGTCCGCGAACGCCGCCACCAGATACATCACGCCCAGCACGACCAGCGCGATCACCGCTCCCTTGTGCCGGGTGAAGCGCCAGCGCATGAGCTGCCACTGCGATGCGACCGACACCTGCTCGTCGGCGGCTCCGGATGCGGCCGAGGCGGGACGAGTCACGGCACTCATACCGACTGCCGAATGCGCGGGTCGACCCACGCCAGGACGATGTCGGACACCAGGGTGCCGATCACGGTCAGCGTGCTCAGGATCATGATGATGCTGGACGCCAGGAACAGATCCTGCGCCAGCAACGCCTCCAGCAGGACCGGTCCCAGGGTCGGAAGGCCGATCACCAGCGAGACCAGCACCTCGCCGCTCACCAGGCTGGGGAGCAGCCAGCCGATGGTGCTGGCCCACGGGTTGATCGCGATCCGGAACGGGTACTTGTACAGCACCCGCGCCTCCGACAGCCCCTTCGAGCGGGCCACGGTGACGTACGTCTTCTGCAGCTCGTCCAGCAGGTTGGCGCGGATGCTGCGGATCGTGCCGGCGGTGCCCGCGGTGCCGATCACGACCGCCGGAATGATCAGGTGCTTGAGCAGGTCCCAGAGCCGCGCCAGGCTCCACGGCGCCATCGCGTACTCGCGGGAGAACAGGCCGATCTGCACCTGGCCGGTCCAGGCGAACCACGCCCACACCAGCACCAGGGCCAGCAGGAAGTTGGGCACCGCCAGGCCGATGAAGCCGATGAAGGTGGCGATGTAGTCGCGGATCGAGTACTGCTTGGTGGCCGACAGCACGCCGATCGGGATGCCGACCACGTGCACGAAGACGAACGAGACGACCGTGATCAGCACGCTCCAGGGCAGCCGCTCGCGCACGATCACGATGACGAGCTCGCCGTTGAGCGACCGGCCCAAGTCGCCGCGGACGATCTTGCTCAACCACTTCAGGTACTGCACCAGCAGCGGCTGATCGACGCCGTACTGCAGTCGCAGCCCCTCGATCAGGCTCTCGTCGACCACCTCGCCCTGGGCGTAGAGCCGATCGATATAGTAGCTGAAGTAATCGCCCGGCGGAAGCTCGATGATGATGAAGCTGAGGATCGAGACCGCCAGGAGCACGGGCACTATGAGCGCCGTGCGGCGTGCGATGAAGGGGAGCATCGAGCGTTAGGTTAGAAAGACGAGGAGAGGCTCGCGCCCCTCCTCGTCGCCTATCCGTGAGCCTGGAGGCTACATGCGCAGGTAGAACTGCGCCGGAATGTTGAAGATGCCGGTCGACTGCTGCGGATTGGGGACGTTGCGCAGGCGCTCGGTGGCGATCTGGTAGCCGCGCAGGCTGGGCGGCACCACGGTGCCGAACGTGACGAACAGCTCGTCGTAGAGGATCCCTATCATCTCCTGCACGGCCGCGATGCGCTTGGCCTCATCCGGCTCCTGCACCGCCTGGTCGCGAATCGCCCGGTAGCGCTTGAACGCCTCCGGCGGCTCCTCGCCCTCGGCTCCGCCGCTGGCGATCCACTTGTACCACTCCTGAGCGAAGCGCCAGCGATTGACGGCGGCGAAGTCGGCCCGGAACAGCGGATTGACGACGCGGCCGCCCATGCAGTTGGCGTGTATGGCCACGTCGTGCTCACTGTTGTCGAGCTGTGACCAGAAGGTCGACCACTCGACGACGGTGGGCTGCACCTCGACGCCGACCGCCTCCCAGTAGCCGTCGTACAGCTCCGCCGCCTCGGAGGCCAGCATCGACCACTTGTTGGGGATCGAGAGCAGGATGCGCATCCGCTCGCCGTCGGAACGCAGGCGGAAGCCGTCGGAGTCCCGCTTGTCCAGACCTACCTGGTCGAGCAGGCGGTTGGCCAGCTCCACGTCGTACTCCAGGCCGACCTGTGCGAAGCGCTCGCCGTGGTAGGGAGGCCCGAATACCAGCGTCGGGTTGGAGACGGTTCCCGCGCCCTTGAACAGGAGCTGGTTGACCTCGTCGCGGTTGACCGAGTGGGACAGCGCCAGGCGGAAGTCCTTGTTGCGGAGCACCTCGCGCATCACCGGGTCGGGGTGGAACAGGTTGAACCAGGTGGTGCCGATCGAGTTGGCGCAGTTGGGGATCGGCTCGATGATGCGGAAGTCGTTCTCGATGCCCTTCTGCACGGCCAGCGGCAGGCTGTCCAGGCCGCCGAATCCGCCGGCGATGAACCAGTCGACGTCGCCGGAGATCGACTTGAGGAAGAACGCCTCGCCCGCGCCCTCGATTTTCTCCATGTCGATCTGGTCGATGTACGGGAGCTGGTTGCCGGCCGAGTCCACCTTGAAGTAGTAGGGATTGCGCTTCAGGGTGAAGATCGGGTCCTTGTAGGAGTTGACCGGCACCCAGGACGACAGGAACGGCCGGTTGACCGACAGGCTCTCCTGCTTCCACTCCTGGTTCATCACGTCGGTCCAGGTCTCCAGGCCCCGCGCCTTGATCTCCTTCTCGATCTCGCTCATGTCGGTGTAGGTGGGGTGGAACTGCTTCAGGTAGTGCGCGGGCAGGTAGGGCGTGGGGCGCAGGAAGGTCATCTGCTCGATGAGCGTGCCGCGCGGCTCGTCGAAGGAGATCTGAATCGTGTAGTCGTCGATCTTGCGCATCTCGCCCGGCGCCTCGGCGCCTTCCACGAAGGAGATGCCGCCGGCGAACATGTCCTTGTTGAGGGCCATGTCGTTCCAGTAGAACAGCCAGTCGTCGGCGGTGTGCGGCGTGCCGTCGCTCCAGCGGATGCCCTCGCGCAGGTAGAGGGTCCAGGTGCGCGCGTCGTCGCTCGCCTCCCAGCCGGCCAGCGTGTTGGGCACGATCTTTGCGAGGTCCGGGGTCAGTACCGCCGGGAACTCGTACAGGAACCAGTTGTCGGTCCAGCCGCTGCCGCCGTCGGTGAGGAAGTTCATCGTGCCACCGTAGCTGCCGACCTCCTCGGTCGGCACGATCACGACCGGTTCGGCCGGGATGCGCTCGGCCAGCGGTGGCAGGTCGCCCGCGTCGACCATCGACCGCGTCATCGGGGACTCCGACAGGGTCAGCGGTCCGGACTCCGACTCCCAGGCATCCAGCTCGTAGATGCGTGGGAAGCCGTCGGCGAATGCCGCGAGCGGCGCCAGCAGCAATGCGGTCGCTGCGATGAGTAGAAACGACCGGTTTCTACCTCCGGGGCATAGTCTGAGCATGGTGGTTCCTCCTACGGCAGGATGTCGTTCAACCGGAGATTGTACACCTTACCCGTCAGCCGGGGCAACCCGCGACCGCCGCCATGCCCGGATCAGTCGCCGAGGTAGAGGCTCAGGGCGGCGTCCATCCGCTCCATGAACGGGGTCGTCACGGTTCCGATGAAGTCGGCGAGCCTGGCTTTCGACACTTGGCGGATGCCGGGCAGCACGGCGAACGCGGCCTTGCCGCGCACCTCGTCAGCCCGGATCCGAAGCGGCCAGATCTCACCGGGAATCGGGGACAGCGGCACCACGACCACGCTGTCGAGAACTTCGTTCTGGATGGTGTTGGAAACGATCAGACCGGGGCGAGTCTTGCCGAGCTCCGGCGGCGAGGTGGTGCCCAGATTGATCCAATAGATCGAGCCGCGCCTCATTCCGTCTCCTGCCCCGCAGCAGGCGTCGAGGCCAGGTCGACGCGGTCCCACTCGGCCAGCCAGGCCCGCTCTTCCGGGTGCGCTTCGACGAACTCCTTGAACGCGGTGGAGGCGTCCCGCAGCTCCCGTTTCTCCAGGTCCTTCTGCAGTACGTGCTTGACATGAGCAGTCACGCTACTGCCTTCAGGCTTGACTCTTTCGATGTCTTCCAGCAGCTTCCCGCCTATTTTTATGGTAGTCGCCCTCATGCAAAACAGCCTACCGAATGGGCATGTAGTTGTCTACCCCATTCTTATGAAAGAGTTTGAAGGGTTCGGGGCCAGCACCCCTGTAAATCGGGCCGCGATCGGTCGATTTCAGCCGTCGCCGGGCGGTTCGATTATCAGGCGGCCCTCTTCCTCCACAAGGCGCACTCGTCCGCCGATGCGATACCGGTCGCGGAGTTCCTCCGGGACCTGCATGCGACCGGCCGAATCCAGCAGCACGAAGTGATCGTGGCTCGGCGCATCCGCGTCCGCCGCGGCCGGGTCCACGGCCCCTTCCTCGCGGGCATCGGCGTTCTGCCGAGCCAGCACACGAGGGTCGGTCAGACGCACCGCCTCGGTCGCGGTCTTGCCGTCGCGGATCGCCACGTAGCGGTCCAGCGATCCGGCCACGTTGGTGTCGTGGGTGACGATCACCACCGTCACGCCGAGCTCGCGCCGGACGGTGTCGAACAGGGTCAGCAGCCGGGCGGCGTTCTCGTCATCCAGCGATCCGGTCGGCTCGTCGGCCAGCAGCAACTGCGGCTTATTCGCCAGGGCGATGGCGACCGCCACGCGCTGCTGCTCGCCGGTGGACATCGCCTGCGGCCGGTGCTGGGTGCGGTGCCCCAATCCAACCAGGCGCAGCAGCTCCAGCGCCCGCGGCCGGTCGAAGCGGCCGGCCACCATCATCGCCAGCTCGATGTTCTCGACGGCCGTCAGATACGGGATCAGATTGCGCGCGGTGTTCTGCCAGACGAAGCCGACATCCTGGCGCCGGTAGCGAAGCCGCTGCCGGTCGTTGAGCGCCACCAGGTCGATGCCGGACACCCATGCCCTGCCGGCCGACGGGGTATCCAATCCGCCCAGCACGCTCATCAGAGTGGTCTTGCCGCTGCCGCTCGGACCGATGATCCCCATCAGCTCGCCGCGCTGCACCTCCAGGTCCAGCCCCTGCAGGGCGACCACCTCGATGTCCTCGATCTTGTAGATCTTGATCAGGCCGGCGCAGCGGATCGCCCTGGACACCGTCGGATCGCTCACGGCTCCTCTCCCAACCGGACGGCACCGGCCACCTGACGGCGGCTGATGAACATCGCCACCGCCACCACCGCGGCCGCCAGCGCGGCGGCCACCACCAGCAGCAGCGTGGTGAGGTCAGCCACGTCGGTCACTACCAAGTACGGCGGCACGGTCGACACCTCCGAGGCTCGGTCGCGCAGGAGCGGCAGGAACAGCAACGCCGCGATCCGTGCGGCCGCAACGCCCAGGCCCACGCCCACGCCGACGGTCAGCAGCCGCTCCACCGCCAGCACGCCGGTGGTCTGTACCGCCGACATGCCGTTCGCGCGCAGCGCGGCGAGTTGCACCGACTGCTCCCGCGTGGCGGCGATGGTGGACACCAGCAGCGCCAGCACGGTCACCGCCGCCGCCGCGATGAAGCCCAGCGACAGCACGCCGAAGAAGCCGCGGCGGTACGGCTCACGCTGCAGCTCGGCGAGCTGTTGCCGCGTGTCCAGCACCCGCTCGGCGACCACGCCGAGCGAGTCGAGCTCCTCCACCAGGAGATCCACTCCGGTCGCGCCGTCCGCGGCGGTCATTTCCTGCTCGTTCAGCGAGTACCAGCTCTCATAGGGTTCCAGCACGGTGAAGTCCTGCACGTGCCCGAGGTTGGCAACCACGAACGCGCGGTCGTAAGGATCGAGCGCCGGCCAGTAGGGAATCACGCCCACGACGTACACCTCGATCGGCTGGTTCTGGTACTCGATGGTAAAGGCGTCTCCAGGTCTGAGATTGTAGCGGCCGGCCAGCGACGTGCTGATCAGCACGCCCTCCCGGTGGCGGGCCAGGGCCACCAGGTAGTCCACGAACGGGTACGGCAGCAGATCGTCCCGTTGCCACGCCGCGCGAACGAACTCTTCCGGGACCAGCGCCAGCAGGTTGAAGGACCCGAGCTGACGGGATCCCTTGCTCCCCTCCGCACGGCGGTAGAGCACCCGCGCCATCGCCTCCACGCCGGGGATCTCCGCCCGCGCCAGCCACGGTGGCTCGCTCGCCGCGACCGGCCGCGGGTCCTCGCGCCGCCGCGGGGGCGCCGGGTCGCTGGGATCCGGCGGGACCCACGACTCGATCACCACCACCTCCGCCCCCACCAAGTAGCGGATCCGGTCGGCGATGTTGATCTGCAGCGTGCGTGCGGCCGAGCCGTTGTAGATGCCCATCGCCACCGTGACGATCAGCAGCACCACCACGGACACGAACGGACCGGTGTTGCGGGCCAGCCGGCGAAAGCTGAGCTGCCAGACCACCCCGCGCACGATGGTGGTGAGCCGGCTCATTGCCGCCATGGCGAGCGGAAACAGCCGCAACACCACCAGCCCGAAGCCCAAAAAAAAGAGCACCGGGACCACGAACAGCAACGGGTCCGCGTCGACGGTGGCGTCGGGCGCCAGCCGGATCGACTGCCAGCGCAGGCTCGAGTAGCCGTAGAAGCCGACCCCCAGCACGATGACGTCGATGAAGTAGCGGTGCCAGAACGAGCGGCGCATGCCGCGCGCGCGGAGCTGCCTGAGCGTCACCACCGACAGCCGCCCGCCGGCGGCGGCCGGGCCCACCGCGGCGGCCACCGCCAGGAAGCTCGCCAGCGCCGCGAACCAGCGCGACTGCCGCGTGACCGCCAGCGGCAGGGCCGAGCCGGCGTCGGTGCCGGCAGCGCCGGCGAGCGCCGCGAAGCCCAGGAACCCCTCGGTCGAGCCCACCGTGCGCGCGGCGATCAGACCCACGTACGGCCCGACGAGCGCCGCCACGCCGGCCAGCACCGCCCACTCCAGCGCGAAGCTGGCCAGCACCTGCAGCCGGCCGGCGCCGCGGCTGTGCAGCGTGGCGACCTCCGCGATGCGCTGCTCGACGCTGAGCGCCGCCATCAGCATCACGTAGGCGACGATCATGGCGAGCGTCGGCGCCGCCAGGGACAGCAGGAACAGCGACACCTGGTCCAGGATCCGCTTGAAACGGTGAAAGAACTGCAGGGGCGACAGCCAGAATTCGGTGCCGGGGATCATCTCGGCCATGCGCGCCTCGATGGTCTCCAGTTGCGTGATCAGGTGACCGACGTCGGCCACCTGCACCCGCCGGTCGTCGAACACCCATTGCCAGTCGGCCCGATCGACGCGCAGGCCGGCCTGCTGCATGCGCGCGAACGGCTCGTCGCGGATGAACAGGCGGTCGGGCAGCAGCGGGTAGATCCAGTCGCGCGACGTCAGCCCCGGCCGCGGGCGCACCAGCCCCACCACCTCGATCGCGACTATGGCGAAGCGCTGCCCCTGCAAGGTGCGCACGTCGATGCCGACCGCGCCCGCTGCCGCGGCGTCGATCTCCTCGTCCTGTCGCAGGCTGTACGCCCACCAGTAGCGCGACCCCACCAGCAGCTCCAGCTCGTCCAGGGTGCGCCCGCCGACCACCACCTCGACCACCCCGTCGTCACGGTCCCGAAACCAGCGGCCGTCGCTCAGGTCCGCGTGATCCTGCAGCTTGCCCATGACGCCGAGCTCCGCGCGGGTGACGCGGCCCCCCGGCTCCGCCGCCGCGGAGAGCAGCAGGAAGTCGACCCCGAACGTCTTGTAGGAAGAGAAGCTCTGCGCGGGCTGGCCCACGGCTGCCTGCAGCGCGTCCCCCAGGTAGCGCTCGAGTCGCGCGATCTGCGCGGGCTCAACCGCGATCTTGCGGCGCGGGTTGCGGTGTGACGGGATCACCGCGAACGGGGCGCGGAAGCTGTCCTGCTCGCGCCAGTGCTGGATGAAGCTGCGCTGCAGGCTGGCCGCGGAGTAGATCGGCACGGCCGCCACGAACGCGGACGCCAGGACCAGGCCCAGCAGCAGCGGCGTCACCAGGCGCCAGTTCTTGGCGATGCGCTTCAAGGTGATCCACAGGAGCGCCAGCACATAGCGGCCGACCCTGGTAGCCACCCGCCACAAGCGGTCCAGGCGCGCCACGGCGGGCACCCCCCGGCGCCGTCGCAATGCGGGGAAATGCACCCTCATTTGCCGATGACGGTCTGTCCGGACTCCAGGCCCTCCAGAATCTCGATGCGCGTGTCGGTGCGGACACCCACCTTCACGTCGACCTCACGCCGCTTCACGCCCTCCAGGACCCGCACGTAGGTGCGCCCCTGGAACGCGCGCAGGGCGGCAACGGGAATCAGCAAGGTGTCGCGGCGGAAGTCGACCAGCACGCGGGCCGCGTGGCGGGCCCCCATGCGGAACGACACCGCGTCGGCTTCGTCCAGCCGCAGGTGCACGACGTACTCCTCACGCCGGAGGGCGGCGTCGCGGCCCGAGGTGCGGTTGGTGAGCCGCGACACCGTGCCCGGCGCCCAGGTGCCCGAGGTGATCTGGACCTGCGCCGATTGCCCGACCTCCACGCGGTCGAACTGGTCCACGCTGACCTCCATCTGCAGCTCCAGGTCCGAGGGGTCGGCGATCTCGATGATGGTGCGGTAGCCCTCGACCACCTCGTCCACCTCGGGGTTCACCCGCGTGATCACCCCGTCGTAGGGCGCGCGGATGGTGTGCGCTTCCAGACGCCGGCGCAGGAAGTCGACCGACTCCTCGCGCTTGGACAGCTCCAACTGGCGGATCTGCCGATCGACGTTCGAGGAGCCCGGATTCTGCGATGCGGCCCGCAGGCGGTCGATCTCCAGGTCGATCTCCGCCAGGCGCAGGTTGTGCTGGATCGGTCCGCTGGCGATCCGCGCCAGGATCTGCCCCTCCGTCACCCGGTCTCCCGTCCCGACGTTCAGCTCCGCCAGCCGGCCGCCCTCCTGGAAATACAGCTCCAGCAGCCGTACCGACTGCACGCGCGCCACCCGCTCGATCTCGACCGCGAGATCACGCCGCTCCACCGGATAGGTGGGCGCCGAGGTGCGGGCGCCCAGCTCCGACAGCTCGGCCGGCAGCTCCAGATCGTCGGCCGCCCGTTCGCAAGCCGCCAGGAGGGCCAGGACCGTCAGGCCGACCGCCGCGAATGCGGTACGGATCCTCATGGCGCCCCGTCCGCGACCCGCTCGACCCGATGCAGCGTGCCGTCCGTCATCGCGTACACCAGATCGGCGTAGCCGGTCACCAGATGATCGTGGCTGGTGACCACGGCGGTCATGCGGCGCTCCTCGACCGCTGAGCGGAGAAGCTGAAGGACAGTGGCGCCGGAACGCTGGTCGAGCTCGCCGGTCGGCTCGTCGGCGAACAGCACGGTCGGCTGCTTCACCAGCGCCCGCGCCACGGCGACGCGCTGCTGCTCGCCGCCGGACAGCTCGAACACGCGGTGATGGGCGCGCGGTCCCAGGCCTACCCGCTCGAGCTGCTCGCGCGCTCGGCCGGCGGCGGTGCGGGGATCCACCCCCGCGATGCGCAGCGGCAGATCGACGTTCTCCAGCGCCGTGAGGCCCGGCAGCAGGGCGAGCGCCTGGAACACGAACGCCGCGGTGTCGCGCCGCCATCGGTTGCGCTGCCCGCCGCTCATGCCGTGCAGGTCGCGGCCGTTCACCTTCACGGTGCCGCTGGTGGGGCGGTCCAGCCCGCCGAGCACGTTGAGCAGCGTGGTCTTGCCGGACCCCGAGCGGCCGCGGAGCAGCACGAAGCACCCGGCCTGGATCGAGATCGACACGCCCCTGAGCGCGTTCACCTCCTCCACGCCGACACGGAACACCCTGGTGATGTCCTCGGCCTCGATCAACGCCTGCGGCAGTTCACTGGTCATCGTGCTTCCGGATCGCGGCGCATCTTATCATCGCGGCTCGCGCGCCCCGTGCGTATCACGCGCGGTCTGCGTCGGTGAAGGTTGCCATCTCCCCGTGCAGGTCGGCGACGCTCGGATACATCGGCGCCCACTCCCCTTTCGGATCCATGGCCACCACCTGATCGCCGTCGCAGACGACGTGATACGGCCGGTGATTCACCCACTCGGCGCCACCACGGCGCGGCACGGGGAAGGTGACCTCGAGGGTGTCGGGGCCAGCGAGCGGGACGATCAGCCAATGGTCGGAAAGGCGAGGTGGCTCCCGCACGCCGTCGCGCTGCACGGCGAGCCGGCCCGCGTCCAGCCAGCTCGGCCGGCGGATCCGGAGCGTGGCCGGCTCCCGGTCCGCCCGCCGCGTGGCGATGCGCAGGCGGCCCCGCTCCGGCAGGCCGCTGTCCACCTGCAGCGACGGGACCCGGTTCGAGAACAGCAGGTTCACGGCCATGCCGAGGTGATCCTCGGCGATACCGGCGCGGATGGCGGCCCACAGGCACTGGATGCCTCCCTGGGTGATGTCCAGGACGCCGAAGCGCGAGCGGCCGTAGCGGTCGTTGACCGCCGGGCATCCCCAGCCGCCGTCCTCGCCGTCCGGCACACGCGGCGGCGGGTTCTTCGGGTCGTCGGGCGGCCGGAGGTAGGGTTGGCCGATCCGCCACTGCGACGGCAGCACGTGGCTGCGGATCATGCGCTCGGCCGACTCGAAGAAACGAGGCCAGCCGGCGCGGCCCAGGATCAGCGCGGCCTGCACCATGTCGCCGGTGTTGTTGACCTCGCCCCGGCCGGGGATCACCTCCCGCCACGCGCCCTCGATCGACCAGCCGAAGCTGGAGCAGGTCGGCGGCAATCCCACCTGCATGATGCGGCGGGCGTGGTCGAGGGTGTCGAGGTCGCCGGCCAGCAGCCCCCAGTCGGCCAGCCCGTGCACGGTGCCCGTGATCGAGTGGGTGTGATTGCCGGCGAAGTGGGTCAGGTGGCCGTCCTCGGCGAACGCCTCCGCGCGGACCAGGCGTACGAAGCGCTGCGCCAACTCCAGCGCGCGCGGGTCGCCGAGCGCCCGGTACGCCTGGGTAAGCGCCATGATCAGCCGGCCGCGGTCCTGCGTGCACGAATGGTAGAACTCGCCGACCACGCGGTGGTCGGCGAACGGCAGGACGCCGTTCAGGAGCGGTTCCGCCGCGATCCGGTCGGCACGGTAGAGGCCGCCGTCGTCGGTGATCGCCAGCAGTGTGTCGAGCAGCGTGCCGAGCCGGCGCCGCGCCTCCGCGTCGCCGTCGGCGCGGTACAGCTCCAGGAGCGCCTGCACCGCCTCCCGCAGGTTGTGCGAGGAGCAGGTCATGCCGGGCTGTTGGCCGTCGTAGTAGAAGTCGGTCAGGCGGCACCAGGCGGCGGGGAAACCGATCGGGTTGTCCAGGGTGGCGAACAGGACGCCGCGCAACGCGCCGAGCACCGCGCCGTCGACCGGGCGGCCGGTCACCTCCCGCCCCTTGAGCAGGGCGTCGAGGGCGCGGCCGACGTTGTGGGTGAGGTCCTCCGCGATGTACCGGTCGTGGCCGCCGGCAACCGCGGCGGCCGCGTCCAGCTCCGCCAGCGGCGCCGCCCACCGCTCGACGTAGCCCATGGCGCGCTCGATGGGCTCGCGCAGCTCCACCCCTGCCGGCATCGGCGCCTACGCCTCCACGTGCAGGCGGTGGGTGAGGATCCGGCCCTGCCCGTCCTCGACCGCCCAGTGGGTGGCCAGCACCTCGGTCTCCGACAGGCGCAGCAGCGACGGCTGGCCGAACTTGAGACTGACCGCCATGGTCGCGTAAGCCGCGACCCGCATGGCCGGCGCGTTCTCCCACAGGCAGAATTCCGCGATCGTCCGCCAGCGGTCGCCGGCCAGATCGACCAGCCGCGCGTAGACGCCGATGTCCGTGCCCTCGCGTTGCGAGTGGACGGAGAGCACCAAGTCCCCGTCCCAGGCGATCAGGTTCGATGCCTGCGCCGACACGCCGGTATCGATCGGCGCGGACCAGGTGGCGCCGCCGTCGTGGGAGATCGTGACGTGGTTGGTCAGGTTGGTGCCGCCGACGTGGTCCATGATCCACGACAGGGCGACGATCCGGCCGTCCGGCAGCTCGCACAGCCGGGGCTCGGACGGGGCGTAGCGGCCGGCCGGGTCGACAAAAAAGTCGGTCCTGTCATCCCAGGTGGCGCCGCCGTCGTCGCTGCGCAGCAGGGCGCCCACGCAGCCGGACGGGTTGCTCCCGTCCCAGCGCGGGAACAGGGAACCGGCGCCCAGGATCGTGCCGCCGGCGAGCTGGATGGTCGGCCCGGACAGCTCGATCAGCTCGGGGCGGGTGCGGGGGATCACCGCCGGCGGCGTCCAGGTCCTGCCGTCGTCGTCGGAGAACGACACCAGGTTGTCGCCGCCGCGCACGCCGTCGGTGGCCGCGTTGGTCAGCACCTCGTTCGGGCCGCTACGGTGGAAATGGTAGCCGGCGGCGATCAGCCGGCCGTCGGCCAGGACCGTCGCCTTGAGGTAGTCGGAGTGGTGGGCGCCGCTCGCCGGCCGCTCGTGGAGCGGCCCCTGCAGCTCCCAGGTGCGGCCGCCATCGGCCGAGCGGGACACCATGGTCGTGCCGTTGGTGGCCTCCAACGCCTCGCCCAGCATGAACAGGGCGAGCAGGTCCCCTGACGGCAGCGCCACCAGCCCGGGAAAGTAGGCGTGCCGGCTGCGCAGGCTCGGCACCGGGTTTTCGTAGACGGTGTGATGGTCGATCGACTCGATCGTGGGCATGGCGGCTCCTCCTCCGTGGCGTGATCATGCCCCGGTCGCAACCGAAGGCAAGCAGCCCACAGCATAGCGTGTTGACGCAAAACGCTTGGCCGCGGCCAGAAACACGAGCGTGTCGGCTCTCTTCTCACGTCTGATCGAGTCCATGCAGGCCGAAGAGGAGACCGGGATCGACGGTGTCGGACGCTCTCCTGGAGAAGCACGGATCGAACGGCTGACCGCCTTCATCGACACGAACGTCCTGCTGGACGTGTTGGCCCGCCGGGAACCGTTCCATGCGGCCGCGAGTCGGATCTGGATGCGATCCAGTTTCACTCGGCGATTCAGTCGCGCGCTCCGCACCTGGTTACTCGGAATCCCACTGACTTCCCCGCAGGCGCCGTCGCAGTCCTGTCTCCGGACGAATACCTCGCTCTGGTCAACGTGCGCGGCTGCTAAGCTATCGCATGGTCGATCGCCGTCGGCTCGCGCGCGTGGCGGTGCCGGCCGTGGCGGCCCTGATGCTGCTGGCGTGGGTGGCGCAGGCTCAGCAGGTGCCATCCCCGGCCAAGCCGTTCACCCAGCCGGAGTTCGTCGAAGCCGACTGTCCGATGTGGTTCGACCGCCCGCGCGGCGTGCGCGTCGATTGCGGTTACGTGTCGGTCCTGGAAGACCGCGGCAAGCCCGACGGCAACGTGATCAGGCTTGCGGTGGCCAGGCTGCGGGGATCGACGCCCTCTCCGCATCCCGATCCGGTGATCTACTTGGCAGCCGGCCCGTGGGCAGGCGGCCCGGGCGCTAGCGCCCTGGAGCAGATCGAACGGTTCATCGACGACGCGCGGTTCATCTGGGAGGAGCGAGACCTCATCCTCCTGGACCAGCGCGGCGTCGGCCACTCCGAGCCGCGGCTGGAGTGCCCAGACTACCGCCGCCAGAAAGCGGAGCTACGCGAGCTCGATCTGGACCCGGACGAAGCGCTGCAACGGGAGGTGGACGCGCTGCTGGCGTGCAAGCGCACCCTCTCGGAGCAGGGCATCGACGTGAGCACCTACTCGCCGCAAGCGGTCGCGGCGGACGTGGTCGATGTTGCGGAGGCGATGGGCTATGAGGCCTTCAACCTCTTCGGCAACTCCTTCGGCACCATGCTGGCGCTCACCGTCATGCGCGACTTCCCGGACAACGTCCGTGCGGCGATTCTGGATGGCGTGTGGCCTCCGCAGGTGAACGCCACCGAAGCCCGGCATGCAAACGCGGCCTCCGCGCTCGATGCGTTCTTTCGCCACTGCGAAGCGGACCGGGAGTGCGCCGAACGCTATCCCGAGCTGGAACACGAACTCTGGCAGGTGGTCGAACGTTACGCGGCACACCCGACCACCACCCGGAACTTCGACCCCGACTCATCCGAGTCTTTTGAGGTGGAAGTCGACGGCCACTTCATTCTGAGGAGGGTGGTGGAATCGCTTCGCAGCGATTCGTGGATTCCGTATCTGCCGTTCCTGCTGCACCGGATCGCCAGCGGAGATTCCCTCGTCGCCTGGGCATTCATCGACCCGCAATATCGATTCGGGCGGAGACCGACCGAGAACCCGGCAGCGTGGGCATCGCTGCTCTGCCACGCCGACGGCCGCTTCGCCGACCTCTCCGGGGTCCTCGCGGACCGCGCCGCACACCCTCGGATGGTCGATCCCGAGGCGCCGGATCTGGTTCCCGCCCTCTGCGCGGCATGGCATGACCCGACCGTCGAGCCCGCCAACAGAACTCCGGTCGCCAGCGACATCCCCACCCTCCTGCTGTCCGGTGAGTTCGACCCTACCACCCCGCCACGGTGGGCCGATCTGGCGGCGCAAACGCTGAGCCGCAGTCACTCGTTCGTGGTGCCGATGGCCGGTCACGGCGTGGGCATGGATACGCCATGTGGACGCAAGCTGGCCGGAGCGTTCCTGAACGCGCCAAGCGCCGATCCCTCGCCGGCGTGCTCGCCGACGGCAGACCGGAAGAGATCCAGGTTCCGAACGATCTTCCTCTATCATCCCATGAGTAAGTGGGGCTTCACCATGTGGCGCCCTGACAGCGCGGGCACGGCCGACACAATACGCACGCCCATCGTGCCGCGTACGGCCCTGGTGCTGGGAGTGCTGCTGATCCTCGTGCTTCACCTTTCGGCGCTGATCGTCTGGCCGGTGGCAGCTATAGTCCGCCGCGCTGGTTCCCGTGCGGACGCGGTAGCGTCGACGACCGGTCACCCGCGGGTGACCGCCGCCGCAGTCATTGCGCTCAGCGTCGCCTTCTGGTGGTCCGTGGGGGCCGCGGCAGAGGTCCTCACTGCGCTCTTGACGTTCAGGCTGCCGCACTGGCTGAGCCGGTTGCTGTTTTCCGCTCTCGTCGCACCGGACGAGCTGGGATGGCTGGCCGACGAGGTGGTCCGCTATTTCGGTTACTACCCGTGGGTCCTGCCGTTGTTCTTCATCCCGTACCTCACCGCTGCCGCAACGTTGTACGCCCTGTATCTGTCGTTCCGATCATGGCGCAAGAAATGGTGGAGCGGGCTCGGGCGCGTGCACTACAGCATCGTCGCGATCACGCTTGCCTGGTATCCGTTTCAACTGGCGCACGGGGGATTCTTCCCGTAGCCAGACCGCCGAGGCTCAGTCCGCGATCACCGAGGGCGCCAAGTCGCCGATCGACGCGCCCAGTTCCTCGCCCGGGCCCCTCGTGCGGGCGGGCTTGCCGCGCAGAGGGGCGGACTCGTCGAGCCGGTTCGCGGTCGGCGGCAGCGGCACGTCGTACTGGTAGTCGGTATCGATCGACTGCCGCCGCCAGATCGCGCGCATCTCCCGCCACGCGCCCAGCAGCGACTTGCGCTCCGGCAGGTCGGCCGCGATCACCTTGTTGAGCTTGCGCAGGTTGTAGCACGGCACGCCGGCGTACATGTGGTGCTCCAGGTGCCAGTTCATGTGCGAGTACAGCAGGCTGCTCACCGGATCGAGCTTGATGGTGCGTGTGCACTTGCGGAAGTCCGGGACGTTGGTCCGCAGCCCGCAGTGCATGGGCAGATGGGTGAGGTAGCGCCACCAATTGGCGATGAACGGCGCCAGGCTGATCACCACCGGCAGCAGCCAGAGCTGAAAGACGATCGCCACCGCCAGCACCGCGCCGTGGAACAGCAGCACCGTGCGCGCCCAGCGAACGGACTTGCGCCGCTCCTCCGGATGGCCGGCGTAGATCGCCGCCATCCACTCCAACTTGTCCTTCCTCGTGTTCGTGCCGGCGTAGCGGGACAGGGGTCTGCCGAGCGCCGTCCTGAGGGTCATGCGCAGCAGGGGCACCATCCCGCCGGTGTGCGGCCCGCCGGTGAAGTTGAGGGTCAGGAGCTGTAAGACGTACAGGACCCGGAACGCGGGCGCATGCGGCAGCACCTCCTCCCGGTCGCCCATCGGGTGGAGCGTGTAGCGGTGGTGGTAGGTGTGGCTGAGCGCGTAGTCGTAGTGGTTGAACCACGTGAGCAGGGCGAACACGCGCAGGAACAGGCGGCCGAGCCACTTGGTGCGGAACACCGTGCCGTGAGTCAGCTCGTGGTTGGCAGAGCCGTACAGGCTGGCCATGGTGCCGTGCAGGAAGAGCGCCGCCGCGAACCCGACCCACACCTGCCGCTCGAACAGCACGTAGGTCAGCACCCCGCTGGCCGCGACCAGACCGAGCGAGGCCAGGACCTGCGCCAAGCCTCTCAGATCGCTGCGCTGCATGAGGCGGCGCAGCACCGCCGGGTCGACGGGGCTGCGGTACCACCTGACGCGCAGCGTCCCGCGCACCTCGTCGAGCGGCCGGTAGGACGGCGCGGCCGCGGCGCCGTTGGCGGTCAGTGCCGGTGCCGGCATGGCAATTCATGAGAATCACGCCTGCCCCGGACCTTGTCAACGGCCGTGGTATCGTCGCGCCATGACGGAGCGCCGCCGGTGCGCCTGGTGCGCGGGCGACGAGTTGATGGAGGCGTACCACGATACCGAATGGGGCACGCCGATCCGGGATGACGACCGCCTGCAGTTCGAGTTCCTGATCCTGGAGGGGGCGCAGGCGGGACTGAGCTGGCGCACCATCCTGCACAAGCGGGCCGGCTACCGGCGCGCCTACCAGGGCTTCGATCCCGCCCGCGTGGCCCGCTACGGCGACGCCGAGCGCGATGCGCTGCTCGGCAACCCGGAGATCGTGCGCAACCGGCTGAAGGTGGCGGCCTCGATCGGCAACGCGCGCGCGTTCCTCGACGTTCAGGAGCAGTTCGCGAGCTTCTGCGCCTACCTGTGGCGCTTCGTCGACGGCCGCCCGGTGGTGGGCGGCTGGCGCGATCAGGGCGACCTGCCGGCCGAGACCGAGCTGTCCCGTCAGGTGAGCCGCGACCTCAAGTCACGCGGCTTCCGCTTCGTGGGGCCCACCATCGTGTACGCCCACCTGCAGGCGGTGGGCGTGGTCAACGATCACGTGACCGGCTGCTTCCGCTTCGCCGAGCTGACCGCCGCCGCCGAGCAGCGCTGATCGGTCCGGTCTACACGTGAAAGACGTACAGGTCGCGCTCGGCCAGCGGCAGCCCCACCCAGGCGCCGCCGCGTCGGTGGCTTTCGGCGACCGCCACGCAGGCGTCGATGATGCGGGCGCTCAGGTCGACCGGGCCGCGCGTCGGCCGGCCTGACTCGTACGCCTCGACCAGATCCTCCAGGCACGCCACCACCGGGCTCCGCGCGTCGGGAACCTCGATCGGAGCCGACACCAGGTCCGGGCGGCGTCCGGGGCCGGCGGCCGTGCGCAGCGTGATGCCGGCGCCGTTGTTCTCGGAGCGGATCGCCCCCTCGCTGCCCAGCACCTCGAACTCCCAGTTGCCGGCCGGCACCGACCACGCCTCCACGCCGCCGGCGAAGCGGAGCTGAAAGGTCGCATCCGGGTCGCTGGGGATGTGGTCTCCCTCCACCGGCCGGGGTCCGCCGCCCGCGTCGCGCGGCAACAGCTCGCCGCGGACCGCCTCGATCGGCGGATCGCCGAGCAGGAACGACAGCGTGTCGATCGAGTGCACGTGGCCATGCATGAGGTTGCTCCTGGAGTACTGGACCGCCGCCTGCGGCGTGCCGATCGCGCCGTCGGCGATCGCCTGCCGCACGGCGTCGTAGCGGTTGTCGAAGCGGCGCAGCACGCCGGTGTTGAACACCGTGCCGTGGGCAAGGCAGGCGTCGCGCGCGGCATCGGCCATGCGCGGCGAGCTCGCCATCGCCTTCTCCATGTACAGCATCGGCACCCCGAGCTCCGCGAGCGCCACGGTGAGCTCCGCGTGCGAGTCGCCGCGGAAGCTGGCATCGGGGGCCTGGTTGGCCGGCTTCTGCAGGCCCGAGGCGGTGGTGCAGACCGCCACCAGATCGGGACGCTGCTCGGCGACCATCTGCCGGTAGTCCTCGTACAGCGCCTCTACCCCCCAGCGCTCGCTGAACGCCTCCCGCCGTTCCGGCCGCAGGTCGGCGGCAGTCGCCACCTCCAGACGGTCGCTTGCGCGGCACGACGCGGCGATCGAATACGGCTGCGTGCTGTGACCCTCGTCGTCGATGGTGCTGCCCATGCGACCCAGGCCTATGATGCCGACGCGATACCGCTTCATGCCGCGCTCCCCACGGGCAGCTCGAAGTAGCCGAGTTCCGCCATGCGGTTCAGCCAGCGCTGCCGCTTCGGACTGCCGCCGGGATTGGCCAGCCACTCCGCCGGAAACATCGGCTGCCCTTCGCGTCCGTACTGGACCGGGGTTTGCCGCGACTGGATGGCGCGCTTGCGGGTAGCCGCTTCCTCCACCGCCCCGCGCGGATTGTTGTAGTAGACGCAGGTGGACATGCGGCGGCCGGAGGAGCCGCCATGGCTGGCGTGCCAGCAGCGCATGTCGAAGGGTACCACGTCGCCGGGGCTGGATGCGCACACAAAGGCCGGCACGTCGGCCACCCCCAATGCCAGCGACTCCAGCGACTCGCGGATCTGGTCGTGGAAGACGCGGTTGTGCGACCCGGGTATCAACCGCAGGGCGCCCGAGGTGGCGTCGACAGGGTCCAGGTAGAAGGCGAATTTGATCCCGTAGCAGTCCTGATCGGGGTCGGGGCCGTGGTCGGGGTGCCAGCGCGTATCGCCCACGTAGCGGTTGGCGTCAGTGCCGATGCCGATCACGTCGTCGCCGTAGAGCTGCTCGGCCACGCTGCAGAAGCGTTTGTCCTCCAGGAGGCTCGCGTACAGGGGCGTGCGCGGGTGCAGCATCGGGGTCCAGTAGCGCGTCTCACCCGTGAACGGCGCGTGCGCGTAGACGCGGTCGAGCTCCGCCTCGTACTCGGCGCGCAGGGTCTCGACCTCCTGCGGGGTGAACAGGTCGCGCAGGACGACGAAGCCGAACGTCCGGAAATGCTGGAATTGCTTGTCGGTGAGCATGGTGCCTCCTTGGACGATGGGAGTATGCCGCGCCTGCCCGGCGTTGAACCAGTGGCCCCGCCTGCGTGATAGAGTGCCGCCATGAACTCCGATACGGGAAATGGGGAGGGGTCCGCCGCCGGCCGCGTGGTCGACTTCGAGAAGCTCGGCGGCATGGTCCCGGTGATCGCCCAGGACCATGAGACCGGCGAGGTGCTCATGATGGCGTACATGAACCAGGAGGCGTTCGCGGAAACGCTGCGCACCGGCCGCGTGTGCTACTTCTCGCGCAGCCGCAACCGCCTCTGGCGCAAGGGCGAGGAGAGCGGCAACGTGCAGGAGGTGCACGGGGTGTACGTGGACTGCGACGCCGACACGCTGCTGGTCAAGGTGCGCCAGATCGGCGGCGCGGCGTGTCACGAAGGCTACCGGAGCTGTTTCTTCCGCCGCGTCGCAGACGACGAGCTGCAGGTCGTCGCGGCGCGCGTGTGCGACCCCTACTGACGTGTACGCCAGCAAGTCGTAGCCGTCCGCGTCCATGGCTCCGAACATACTCAAGCTCGGGATTCCGGCCGGCAGCCTGCAGGAGGCGACCGCCGGGCTGTTCCGCCAGGCCGGCTATCAGATCACCTTCCGCTCGCGCTCCTACTATCCCGACATCGACGATCCGGAGATCCAGTGCATCCTGATCCGCGCGCAGGAGATCGCCCGCTACGTTGAGGACGGCGTGATGGATGCCGGCCTGACCGGCCACGACTGGATCGTCGAGAACCGCGCCCAGGTGGTCGAGGTCGCTGAGCTGGTCTTCGCCAAAGTGAGCCGCAGGCCGGTGCGCTGGGTGCTGGCCGTTCCGGAGGATTCACCCATTCGGAGCCCGCAGGACCTGCAGGGCAAGCACATCGCGACCGAGGTCGTGAATCTCACCACCGACTACCTCAAGGGCCACGGCGTGCAGGCGCACGTCGAGTTCTCGTGGGGGGCGACCGAGGTCAAGCCGCCGCAACTTGCCGACGCGATCGTTGAGGTCACCGAGACCGGCAGCTCGCTACGCGCCAACAACCTCCGCATCGTCGACACCATTCTGACCAGCACCCCGCGCCTGATCGCCAACCAGGCGTCCTGGCAGGACCCCTGGAAGCGCAAGAAGATCGAGAACATCACCCTCATGTTGCGCGGCGCCATGGCAGCCGAGGGCAAGGTCGGGTTGATGATGAACGTGCCGGAGAAGAACCTGGATGCAATCCTGGAGGCCCTGCCGGCGCTGCAGAAACCGACCGTCGCCCCGCTCGCGAACGGCTACTGGGTCGCCGTCGACACGATCATCGACGAGTCGGTGGTGCGCGACATCATCCCGCGCCTCAAGGAAGCGGGCGCCAGCGGAATCGTCGAGTATCCGCTGAACAAGATCATCGAGTGAGGGCGCGCGGCGGATGCCGCGCGCCCCTGGCACTACCCGTTCTGCGGAGCGCTCTCAGCTCCTTGCGCGGTCGAGATCGCGCCCAGCGCCTGCAGGGTCAGACGCGCCTTCTGCTCCTCCACCGGGTGTGGATGGACGCCGGAGATCGGCGCGTGCGTCCCCCCTGCCCCGGAGATGACCGTGGCGTGCTTGGCCGGGAACAGCGACAGCGTCTTCGAGAACGGCTCGATGAACTTCTCGAAGTTCTCGATGACGTAGGCCGCCAGGGCGGCCTGACCTCCCTGGCGCAGGATTTCTATGGTTCGATTGAGCTGATCGATCTCCCCTTGCGCGCGGCCCCGTCGCTGGGCCGCTTCGGCCTTGGCCTGCAGCGTCATGCGCTCCTGTTCCGCCTCCGCCGGGATCAGAATCTCCGCCCGATAACGCTCACGGAGCATCGCGATGCGCTGCTGCTCGGCGCCGATCTGCGCCTTGATGCCGGCGACCTTGGCATGCGCGTCGCGCTCGGCCTTGCGCACGCCGATGGCGCTGCGCTGGGTTTCCTGCGCCACCTTGACGCGAATCTCCGCCAGCAGGCTCTCCTTGGAGTTCTGCGCCTGGCGCACCGCGACTTCCGCGCGCCGCGCCTCCGACTCCTCCTTGGCCGCCGCACGCGCCTGCGCCTGCGCCGCGCGCGACTGCGTCTCGGCGTTCGCGGACTGGATGCGCTTCAGCAGGGCGATGTAGAGCTCCGGCTCGCGCACCCCCGCCAAGCGGTGATCGTCCACGTCGGCGATGTTCATAGCCGTGATCTCCATACCGATGCCCTCCAGGTCGCTCTTGCAGACGCGGATCATGTTCTGCACCAGCCGATCCTTGTCCGTCATCACCTCTTCGGGCGTCATCGTCGCGATAGAGTCGCGCAGATGCCCTTCGATGATGCCGGTGGAGATACCGGTGAGCTCGGTCCAGTCACGCGTCATCAGCAGGATCCGCCGGATGGCGTTGCGCAGCCCTTCGCCCGAAGAGGCCACCGCGAAGCTCACGGTCGCCACCACGGTGAGCGGCACGATGCCGGCCGCGATCGCCGACTCCACGCGCACGCTGGTGGTGCGGGGCCGCATGTCCATCCGGAAAAAACGATGGATGAGCGGAAATACGAACACGCGTCCACCGCGCAGCCACGAGAACTCCTTGCCCTTGCCGGCGACGATGGCCAGCTCGTCGGCGCCGACGATCTTCATCTTGGTGACCAGTTGGATCAACAGCGTGATGAGGACCAGAAGAATGAAGGCGATGATGAAAACGGTCATGCCTGCCCCTCCGATGCGTCCGCCTTGGCGCGGTCAGCGCCGCCCGGGGTCAGCAACTCCTTGACGCTGATGCCGAAGCCCTCCTCGAACTTGTGCAGGAAGTCGACGAAGGCCTCCGGGCCGCGGTTCAGCAGCCCGTTCATGCCCCCTTCGTTATCCATGATCACCACGTTGTCGATCGTCAGCTCCCGCGCGTAGCGCTCGTATGCCGCGAATAACCCCGGAAGCTGCTGCTGGACGAACAGCGCGATCCTGCCCACGTCGGCGTCCGCAACCATCCTGGCCTTCTGTTCGAGCAGGTGGTTCTGGGTCGATTCGACGATCTGCACTGCCTGGTTCTGGCCGTCCGACAGGATCTCCGCCGCCTGCCGCTTCGTGTCCGCCTCCAGGGTGACGTCGGACACGTTCTTCAGCTTGCGCAGATCCACGGCGATCTCCTGAACGGACCGTTCGCCTTCGCTTTCGGCCCGCTGGACCGCGCTGTCGGCCTCCAGACGGGTCTGTTCCACCTCCGCCTCAGCGGTACGCCTGAGGACTTCGAGCTCCTGCTCGGCCGCGATGATCTCCTCATTGGCGGTGCTCTCGGCCACGGTCTCACGCCGCTTGGCGTCCGATTCCGCGCGCTCCGCCTGCGCCTTGAGGCGAGCTTCCTCGATCTCCACCTCCTGGCGCTTGCGGGACAGCGTCTTGTTGGCCAGGTTGGCGATGTAGTTGGAGGTATCCCAGATCTTCTGCAGCGACACCGACACGACGCGCATGCCGAAGGTGGCCAGGTCCTGATTGCTGTCGCGCAGCAGCTCCGCACGGAACTGCGCGCGCTCGCCGTCAGCGTCAGCGTCAGCGCCGTTATCGGCGTCGGCCCGCGCATCTCCCTCGCCGACGCGGGCCTCCTCATCGACGCTATCCATCATCCCGATCGCCTGCAGCGGCGTGGTCTTGTTGAGCGCGCCGCGGAAGTTGCCCACCATGGTCTGCTGGATCTGCTCCTGTATCTCTCCGCGGGTCTTGCCCATCAGCCGCTCGACGGCGGAATACAGCAGCACGTCGTCCTCATGGTCCACGCAGACGCAGGCGGTCGCGTCAGCGCCGACGGTGATGCCGTTCGCGGCGTTCACCCCCTCCACCCGAACGTCAATCGGGATCGTGCTCAACTCCAGTCCCTGAGCGCTCTGAAAGAAGGGGATCACGAATGTCCAGCCGCCGCGCTGCAATCGGAAGCCGTAACGCTTGCCGCCCACCTGCGTCTTGGTGCCGGTCACGACCATCACCTGGTTGGGTGGACAGACCTTGATGAGGGATTTGAGCCCCCCGATGATTACGAAGAATACTGCGACCGCGGCGATTGCGCCGCCTACATACCCGCTTGGTTCCATGGTTCCTCCAGTTCTAGAATCGGTGCGATCGGCGCCAGCGCTTCAATCCGTCGTCACGAAAGCTCTTGCGAAGCTTCGAGTCCGCGCACGTACACGCACCGATCGGTGACCTGCGCCACCTGCACGCGGGCGTCGACGGAAAAGCGCTCCTCGGGGTTCTCGGCCAGTGCGTAGCGCTCCGCCACCGACTGGCCCAGGCGGATGCGTACCTTGCCCATGCCGCCATCGGCGATCGGGGCGATCACGGTGGCCTGCTCGAACAGAAGCTCCTCTTCCTTGATGCTCGAATCCAGCTCGGTGCGCTGCAGCCGGAAGAACAGACGCGCCAGCACCGCTACCGCGCCCCCCCCCGCCAGCGCCCAGATCAGGCTGCCGGCCGGGCCCGATCCGAACGCGGTCGAGGCGAGACCGAACGGCCCGAATCCCAGACAGAAGTAGATCGCCGTACGGACGTAGCGCAGGAAGGAGAGGACCGGAGCGCCGCCGCTATCCTCGCCACCCCCCTCCTCTCCGGAACCGTCGTCTCCGCCGTCTGCCTGACCACCCGAGCCGATCAGCCCTAGCAGGTCGATCACCGTCACCCCGACGCCGAAGATCGCGGTGAACCAATACAGACCTTGCAACATCGCCCCAGCCTCAACGGCTGCGTCAAGTATACGTCGAGCGGCCTCGCCGCCCAAACCTGACCCTGACAAAGGAAGCGGGGCGTCGGCATCTACGCTATCGGGACGGCGGTACGCTCCCGGAACGCATCGACACCCGGGGCGTGCCGGTGCCGTGCAGTCAGCGAAGCGAGGCCAGCGATTGAGTTCGTTGCAGGCAGGTGATAGCATCGGTCGACATTCCACGCGGAGGCTGAGATGGGGAACCTGAGTATCAGGCGCCTGGACGAGGAGACGATGCTCCTGCTGAGGCCTCCGTGGTGAGATGGATGAACCGGCAACGACCCTCGCTCGTGCATCTATCCGCCGTCTCGATAGCGGAAATCACGTACGGAATACAGATCCTCCCGGCAGGTCGCCGCCAACACCGTTTGTGATGACGGCGCGCGACGGATCGTCCGGGACGCCGGCCAGGAGCCCCAGGCGTCCCTACCGGGTCATCGACAGCGATGTCCATCACACGCTGCCGGATTGGGAAACGCTGCAGCCCTACCTGCAGGAACCGTGGCGTTCGAAGATCCTGCAGCCCAACTCGCACGTGGGCGGGCTGGGACTGGGCGCGGGCCGCAACCGCCTCGACAGCGTGGGGCCGGACGGCGGCCGGCCGGCCTCCGACCCCGCATTCACCATCCAGCAGCTCATCGTCGAAAACCACATCGACGTCGCCGTGCTGACCGGCAACGTCTACGGCTGGAACGTCCATCCCAACCCCGAGTACGCCAACGCGGTGATGACCGCCTTCAACGACTGGACCATCGATCACTGGCTCGCGCCGCACCCGCAGTTCCGGGGCTCGATCACCGTCAACTCCAACGATCCGGAGGCGGCAGCGGCCGAGATCGACCGCCTCGGCGAGCGCGACGACATGGTGATGGCGATCATCGGCGGCACCTCGACCGCGCCGTACGGGCAGAAGTTCTACCACCCGATCTACGAGGCGGCGGTCCGTCACGGCCTGCCGATCGGCATCCACGTCTCCGCGGCCGGCACCGGGCTGGCGCCTGCCGTGAGCGCGGTGGGCACGCCGCGCACCTTCTTCGAGTACCACTCGGGCCTGCCGCGCATCTATATCACGCAGTTGATCAGCCTGATCGCGGAGGGGGTATTCGAGAAGTATCCACGGCTCAGGTGGCTGTTCATCGAGGGCGGCGTCGCCTGGCTCCCGCACGTGATGTGGCGCCTGGACAAGGAGTGGCGCGCGTTGCGCCGCGAGGTCCCCTGGGTCAAGCGTCCGCCCAGCGAGGTGATCCGCCGGCACTGCTTCTTCACGACGCAACCGCTGGAGGAGCCGCCCGACCCCAAGCTGCTCGTGCAGATCCTGGAGATGATCGACGGCCGCAACTGCCTGCTGTATTCCAGCGACTACCCGCACTGGGACTACGACGCCGTGCACGTGCTGAACGGCCTGCCGGCCGACTACCAGCCCAACATCTTCCAGCGCAACGCCGAGCGGCTGTTCGGACTCTGATGGCGCGGCACGTGATCGGCCCGGCGGACGCGATCCCGCTCGGCGGGCGCCGCGTGCTGACCGTGGCCGGCCGCAGCATCGGCATCTTCAACGTCGACGGCCGCTTCCACGCGCTGCGCAATTCCTGCCTGCACAACCAGGCTCCCGTGTGTCTGGGCGAGGTCGGCGCCACCTATCTGCCGTCGGAACCGGGCCAGTATCGCAATGGCCTGGACGGCCGGGTGCTGCGCTGCCCCTGGCACGGCTGGGAGTACGACATCATCACCGGCCGCAATCTGATCGATCCGCAGCGCAAGTTGACCACCTATCCCGTCACCGTGGAGGCTGGGGAGTTGGTCGTGTACATCGGCGGCAGGAGGTTGCCATGACCCAGACGCTCTCGATTCCGGATTTCGACTGCTATCCCGTCACGCGCACGCTCAGCGGTGTACGCATCGCAGACGGCGATGTGCAGGCCCACTGGGACGATGGCAGCACCAGCGTCCTGCCCAGCGTGTGGCTGCGGGAATTCAGCCCGGACCTGGGCACCATTCACCCGGTGACCCGCGAGCAGGTGATCATGCTCGTCGACCTGCCGGAGGATCTGCGCGCGGCCGAGGCCGAGGTGCTGCCCGACGGACGCCTGCAGGTCACGTGGCACCCGGAGGGCCTGGTCAGCCGCTACGATCCCGGCTGGCTGTGGGCGCACCGCCCCGAATCGCAGGACGTCGACACGTTGCCGCCCCGGCGCCTCTGGGTGCACGGCGACGCGCCGCACCGGGCGCTCACCGTGGTGGACGGGGCGGCGCTCCGCTCCGGGGACGAAGCGGCGTTCGGTGCCTGGCTGACGGCCATCCACGTCGACGGTATAGGCCTCGTCGAGAACCTCCCCCAGGACCCTGACGTCGTACCGGATATTCCGGCCCGCATCGGCTGCCTGCGCAACTCGAACTTCGGCACCATCTGGGAAGTGGAAAGCCGCCCGGATGCCGACAGCAACGCCTTCACCAGCGTCGCCCTGGCCGTGCACGACGACATGTGCACCCGCGAGCACATGCCCGGACTGCAGTTCCTGTTCTGCATGCACAACTCCTGCGAAGGCGGCGACAGCATCTTCGTGGACGCCTACGCGGTGGCCGAGCAGCTCAAGGCGGAATCCGCGGAATCCTTCAACGTGCTGGCCACCGTCGCGGTGCCGTACGGCACCCGCAATCAGGACTCCGATCACCGCTTCCACGCGCCGGTGCTGCAGCTCGACGCCGCGGGCAAGGTCGCCACGGTGCGCTACACGTGGTGGCTGCGCAACCCGATGACCGGCGACACCGCGACGATCAAGGCATTCTATGCCGCCTTCAGGCACTTCCAGCGCCTGGCGAACGACCCTGGCAACCAGCGCCGGTTGCGCCTGCGCCCGGGCGACTTGGTGGCCTTCGACAACCGGCGCATGCTGCACGGCCGCACCGCCTTCGACACCACGGGCGGCCGCCGCTGGCTGCGCGGCTGCTACAGCGAGCGCGAGGAGCTCGAGTCCCGCCTGCGAATGTTGGCGCGGTCGGAGCGGAAGCGGCTGGTCGAGCAGGCCGCCCGGTCCGAGGCGCACGCCGTCTCCTGAACCGGGGCGCGTGAGCCGGGGGACTGTACCGATGCCCATTGCGATGTCACGAGAGGTCTTCATCACCGCGGCGGTAACCGGTGCCGGCGCCACCCAGGACCGCAGCCCGCATGTCCCGCGCAGCCCCCGGCAGATCGCCGACAGCGCCATCGAAGCCGCCAGGGCCGGTGCGGCGATCGTCCACTGCCACGTTCGCGACCCGGAAACCGGGGCCCCCAGCCGCAAGGCCGAGCATTACCGCGAGGTTACCGACCGGATCCGCGGCGCCGGCGTCGACGTGGTGCTGAACCTCACGACCGGCATGGGCGGCGACCTGGTGTTCGGCAGCCCCGACCGGCCGCTGCCGCCACGGGAAGGCACCGACATGGCGAGCGCCGGCGACCGCATGGTCCATATCCGGGAGTGTCTGCCGGAGATCTGCACCCTCGACTGCGGGACCATGAACTTCGCCGAGGCGGACTACGTGATGACCAATACCCCCGCCATGCTCCGAGCGATGGCCTCCATGATGGCCGAGCTTGGCGTCAGGACGGAGATCGAGGCATTCGATACGGGTCACCTGTGGTTCGCCAGGTCGCTGGTCGACGAGGGGACCCTGCCGACCCCGGTACTGGTCCAGCTCTGCATGGGAATCCCCTGGGGGGCGCCGGATGACCTCAACACCCTCATGGCGATGGTCAACAACGTGCCGCGGGACTGGGTGTTCTCCGCCTTCGCCCTGGGACGCAACCAGATGCCCTACGTCGCGGCTGCCGTGCTGGCCGGCGGCAACGTGCGCGTCGGACTGGAGGACAATCTCTATCTCAGGCGAGGGGTGCTGGCGACCAACGCCCAGCTCGTGGAGCGGGCCGTGATGATCATCGAAGCCATGGGCGCGACCGTGGTCGGACCGGAGCGCGTGCGCGAGCGGCTGAAGCTGAGCAAACGAGCTCCGCGATGAAAGCCGCCATCATCGGCGGCGGCGTCATCGGCAGCGGCTGGGCGGCTCGGTTCCTGCTCAACGGCTGGGACGTGGCGGTGTTCGATCCGGGCATCGACGCCGAGCGGCGGGTGCGCGAGGTCCTGGACAACGCCCGCCGCAGCCTGCCCGCCCTGTACGATCGCGCGCTGCCGGACGAGAGCCTGCTGACGTTCTGCGATTCGATCGCCGCGACGGTCGCCGCGGCCGACTGGGTCCAGGAGAGCGTGCCCGAGCGGCTGGATCTCAAACACGAGGTTCTGACGGAGATCCAGCGGCATGCACCGGAGCACGCGGTGCTCGGCTCCTCCACCTCCGGGTTCAAGCCGTCCGACCTGCAGTGCGGCTCCCGGCGCCCCGGCCGGATCCTGGTCTGCCACCCCTTCAATCCGGTGTATCTGCTGCCGCTGGTGGAGGTCGTGCCCTCCCCCGCCACGGACCCGTCGATCCGCGATCGCGCCATCGAGCTGCTGCGTAAGGTCGGCATGCATCCGCTCCTGATTCGCACGGAGATCGACGCGCACATCGCCGACCGGCTCCTGGAGGCGGTGTGGCGCGAGTCGCTCTGGCTGGTGCGGGACGGCATCGCCACCACCGCGGAGATCGACGACGCGATCCGCTACGGCTTCGGCCTGCGCTGGGCGCAGATGGGGCTGTTCGAGACCTATCGGATCGCTGGCGGCGACGCCGGGATGCGGCACTTCATCGCCCAATTCGGCCCGGCCCTGCAGTGGAACTGGAGCAGACTGACAGACGTGCCGGAACTGACCGACGAGCTGATCGCCCGGATCGCCGAGCAGTCGGACCGGCAATCGGGCGTCCATGACATTCGAGGATTGGAGCGTCTGCGGGACGACAATCTGGTCGCCATCATCCGTGCCTTGAAGAGGAACGACCACGGCGCGGGCAAGACCATCGCCGACCACGAACGCCGCCTCATGCAGCCGGCGTCAGCCGAAGACGCCCTGCCGGTCACGGTTTCGCGTCAGATCCCGCAGAGCTGGACCGACTACAACGGTCACATGAACGAAGCGCACTATCTGGAGGTCTTCGCGCAGGCCACCGACCGGACCATGGAGCTGATCGGCGCCGATGCCGACTACGTCGCGGGGGGCAGGAGTTACTTCACCGTGGAGAGCCACCTGCGGCATCTGAAGGAGGTCCGAGCCAGCCACCGGATCCGGGTGACCACGCAGCTCCTGGGAGGCGACGGCAGGAAGCTGCACCTCTTCCACCGGATGGAAAGCGGAGCCGGCGATCTTGCCGCCACCGGCGAGCACCTGCTGGTGCACGTCGACCTGCAGACCCGCCGGAGCTGCCCGCCCGAACCCCCGGTCGCAGCCCGGCTTGCGTCCCTGCTGTCGCGCCATGCCAAGCTGCCCCGGCCCGAACGAGCGGGTCGTCATGTCGGACAAACGTAGCGTCGGAACCGCTCTCGTCGAAGCCGCGTTGCAGAAGGCACGCGGGCAAGGGGTGCGCGCGTTCCACGTCTTTTCTGCCACCAGGAACACCGCCTGTGGCTGATGTCCAGCGGGAACTTGAGCAGCTCGCCGCGGTCGGACACTGCGTCGTACAGGACGTCATCCCGCCCGATCGGATCGCAGCGCTGCGGGAGCACGTCGTCCGGGGCCGACAGGCCGCCCAGCGCGAATATGCGGCGATCGGTGGCAACCTGACGTTCCAGCGCACGGCGGACGGCGGTCCCGGAAAGAAGGTCGTGGCGTACGTGCCCGAGTTTGCCGCCCATCTGGCAGACGAGCGGATCCTGGCCATCGCGCGCGGCGCGCTCGACCCGAGAGTCCGTATCGCTCAGATCGAGTTCAAGTTCCGGCCGGCTGCCGACGACAACGCGGCGTGGCGTTCGTGGCATTCCGACTGGCCGCACGACCTCAAGGACAACGAACGGGCTGGCTTCGTCCGGCAGCCGTTCCCTGACCTCACCATGGCGCTTACGACGCTGTGGATGCTATCGCCGTACGGAGCCGATACCGGCGGCACGTGGGTCGTGCCCGGCACCCACCGCAACCCGAGGAACCCGCGCGGCCCGCGCGACCGAATCGACGAGTTCGGTCCCCTTCCGGGAGAAACGCAGTTGCAGGGCGACGCCGGAAGCGTGGTTGTCCTGGACTCGCGACTCTGGCACTCCAACGCGCACAATCCATCGTCTGAGGATCGCGTCGCCATGGTCGTGCGCTACGCTCCCTGGTGGCTGAGCGCCGAATATGGCGGGCGCAATCAGGCTATCGTCCCCGCATCCACCTACGCAGCGCTCCCGGCTTCCGTCCAGACGCTGTTTCGGCACCGCGCCGAGGGTGTGCCGAACCGAGTAGTGACCGTTCTCGGCTAGGGTACGCGCTCCGCTGGCGGTGCGGCCCCTACTGCGCCATGCTGCCGCAGAATCGCCGGAACGCATCGACACCCGGGGCGTGCCGGTGCCGTGCAGTCAGCGAAGCGAGGCCAGCGATTGAGTTCGTTGCAGGCAGGTGATAGCATCGGTCGACATTCCACGCGGAGGCTGAGATGGGGAACCTGAGTATCAGGCGCCTGGACGAGGAGACGATGCTCCTGCTGAGGCCTCCGTGGTGAGATGGATGAACCGGCAACGACCCTCGCTCGTGCATCTATCCGCCGTCTCGATAGCGGAAATCACGTACGGAATACAGATCCTCCCGGCAGGTCGCCGCCAACACCGTTTGTGATGACGGCGCGCGACGGATCGTCCGGGACGCCGGCCAGGAGCCCCAGGCGTCCCTACCGGGTCATCGACAGCGATGTCCATCACACGCTGCCGGATTGGGAAACGCTGCAGCCCTACCTGCAGGAACCGTGGCGTTCGAAGATCCTGCAGCCCAACTCGCACGTGGGCGGGCTGGGACTGGGCGCGGGCCGCAACCGCCTCGACAGCGTGGGGCCGGACGGCGGCCGGCCGGCCTCCGACCCCGCTTTCACCATCCAGCAGCTCATCGTCGAAAACCACATCGACGTCGCCGTGCTGACCGGCAACGTCTACGGCTGGAACGTCCATCCCAACCCCGAGTACGCCAACGCGGTGATGACCGCCTTCAACGACTGGACCATCGATCACTGGCTCGCGCCGCACCCGCAGTTCCGGGGCTCGATCACCGTCAACTCCAACGATCCGGAGGCGGCAGCGGCCGAGATCGACCGCCTCGGCGAGCGCGACGACATGGTGATGGCGATCATCGGCGGCACCTCGACCGCGCCGTACGGGCAGAAGTTCTACCACCCGATCTACGAGGCGGCGGTCCGTCACGGCCTGCCGATCGGCATCCACGTCTCCGCGGCCGGCACCGGGCTGGCGCCTGCCGTGAGCGCGGTGGGCACGCCGCGCACCTTCTTCGAGTACCACTCGGGCCTGCCGCGCATCTATATCACGCAGTTGATCAGCCTGATCGCGGAGGGGGTATTCGAGAAGTACCCACGGCTCAGGTGGCTGTTCATCGAGGGCGGCGTCGCCTGGCTCCCGCACGTGATGTGGCGCCTGGACAAGGAGTGGCGCGCGTTGCGCCGCGAGGTCCCCTGGGTCAAGCGTCCGCCCAGCGAGGTGATCCGCCGGCACTGCTTCTTCACGACGCAACCGCTGGAGGAGCCGCCCGACCCGCGGCTGCTCGTGCAGATCCTGGAGATGATCGACGGCCGCAACTGCCTGCTGTATTCCAGCGACTACCCGCACTGGGACTACGACGCCGTGCACGTGCTGAACGCCCTGCCGGCCGACTACCAGCCCAACATCTTCCAGCGCAACGCCGAGCGGCTGTTCGGACTCTGATGGCGCGGCACGTGATTGGCCCGGCGGACGCGATCTCGCCCGGCGGGCGCCGCGTGATGACCGTGGCCGGCCGCAGCATCGGCATCTTCAACGTCGCCGGGCGCTTCCACGCGCTGCGCAACTCCTGCCTGCACAACCAGGCGCCCGTGTGCCAGGGCGAGGTCGGCGCCACCTACCTGCCGTCGGAGCCGGGCCAGTACCGCAGAGGGCTCGACGGCCGGGTGCTGCGCTGCCCGTGGCACGGCTGGGAGTACGACATCACCACCGGCCGCAACCTGATCGATCCCAGCCGCAAGCTGGCGACCTATCCCGTCACCGTGGAGGACGGGGACCTGATCGTCCACATCGGCGGCCCGATCCCTGACGCGCTACCGACGGCGGCGCCCTCACGATGATGCGAGCCTGCCCATGCTAGGCTACATCAGCAGACGATTCCTCATATTCATTCCGACGCTGATCCTGCTCAGCATGCTGCTGTTCCTGGGACTGGAGGCAGGACCGGGCGACGCTGCCAGCTTCCTGATCAATCCGGAATCCCCCTCGGATCAAGTGGAGCGCATCCGCGAGGAGCTCGGCCTCAACCAACCTCTCCCGATCAGATACGTGAGCTGGGTCAGGGAGCTGCTGGCAGGGAACCTGGGCTACAGCATGCTCGATGGCAAGGCGGTGAGGGACCTGCTCGCGGCCCGGGTACCCCGCACGCTGTCGCTCATGGCTTTCTCGATCGTGCTGGCGGTCACGTTCGGGGTCGTGCTGGGCGTGATCAGCGCGCTCTACCAGTATTCCGTCATCGACCACGCGCTCACCTTCGTGGGTCTGCTGGGGATCTCCACGCCGGCGTTCTTCACCGGCATGCTGGGCATCCTGCTGTTGTCCCTGCGGTGGAAGCTGTTGCCGATCGGCGGCGCGGGGACCGAGCCCGGAATCCTGGTCGCCATACAGCACGCCCTGCTGCCGGCCGGCGTGCTGGCGTTTCGATCAGGGTCCGAGTTTCTCCGCTACACCCGCGGCGCGATGCTCGACGCGCTGAACCGCGACTACATGGCGCTGGCCAAGAGCAAGGGCCTCACCGTCCGCCGCGTCACCGTCGTCCACGGCCTGCGCACCGCGCTGATACCGGTGGCCACCATCATCATACTGAGACTTCCGGTGTTGGTCGGCGGATCGGTCATCGTCGAGCAGGTATTCTCCTGGCCGGGTATGGGCACGATGCTGATCAACGCCTCGCGCGCCCAGGATTTTCCGGTGGTGGTGACCGTCGCGCTGCTGATCGGCACGGTGCTGCTGTTCTCCAGCCTGCTGGCCGACGTGCTGCTGGCGATCATCGATCCGCGCGTTCGGCTGCGGTGATGGCCGGCTCCCGGCGCCAGGGCGCGACATCGGCCGCCGCTCCGGGCGGACCGCCGCGGCCTTCGCTCCTCCACCGATTTCGAGAGAGCAAATACGCGCAGAGCCTCAACTGGATTACGGCGACCAGCATCGTCGTCTTCCTGCTGATCATCTGCGCCTCGCTGATCGGGCCCGCCCTGCTGCCGCACCGACCCGAGACGGTGAACCTGAGCGAGCGCCTCGATGCCCCTTCGGCATCGCACGTGCTGGGGACCGACAACCTGGGACGCGACGTGTCGGCGCGCCTGCTGCTGGGCACGCGCATCTCGCTGTTCGTGGCGATCAGCGGCGCGGCGCTGGCCGGCGTGGCCGGACTGCTGCTGGGCACGCTATCCGGCTACTACGGCCGAGCGTTCGATCAGATCTGGTTGCGTGTGTCGGAGATATTCATGGCGTTCCCGGCCCACGTCATCCTGCTGGTCATGGTGGCGGTCGTCGGGCCCAGCCTGGAGAACATCATCATCATCTTCGCGATCACCAAGTGGGCCACGCTCTATCGCCTGGTCCGGGCGCAGTTCTATTCGCTGCGCGAGGAGGAGTTCGTGGAGGCGCTGCGCGCCCTCGACATCGGCGATGCCTCGATCATCTTCAAGCACATGCTGCCGAACATGCTTGGACCGATCACGGTCTGGTTTACGCTCGAAGTGGCCACGGGAATCATCCAGGAGGCCGGCTTGAGCTTCATCGGCCTGGGAATTCAGGCGCCGACCCCGTCACTCGGCAACCTGCTGAGCTCCGCTCAGGACATCCGCATCCTGCGCAGCTTCATCTGGCTGTGGATGGCGCCGGGCATCACGATCGCGGCGTCGACGCTGTGCGTCAATTTCATCGGCGACTGGCTGCGCGACGTGACCGACCCGCGCACGGCGGAGTGAGGCAGCATCAGGTGGCGACCAAGCCGGACCGGAATGCCGACCAGTCCTCCGAGCTGCTGTCGGTTCGCGACCTCAAGACCCATCTGCACACCAAGCGCGGCACGGTCAAGGCGGTGGACGGGGTTTCGTTCTCGGTCCGTAGAGGCCGCTCACTCGGAATCGTCGGCGAGACCGGCTCAGGCAAGAGCATGACCGCGTATTCCATCATGCGGCTACTGCCGGCCAGGACCGCACGCATCGTCAGCGGCGCCATCGACTACACGACGGCTGAAGGCAAGGAGATCGATATCGCCACCCTGGAGCCGTTTGGCGCTGACATGCGCCGATTGCGGGGCCGGGAGATCGCCCTGATCTTTCAGGATTCGCTGAGCGCCCTGAATCCCGTCCACACCATCGGCTTTCAAATCGCCGAGAACCTCCGCAACAACACGGCGTTGACGCGCGCCCGCGTGAAGGACCGGGCGACCGAGCTCCTGGCCGAGATGGGGATGAGCGCGCCGGAGCGACGGAACAAGCAGTTTCCCCATGAGCTCTCAGGGGGCATGCGGCAACGCGCCCTCATCGCGATCGCGATCGCGGCACAGCCGCGGCTGCTCATCGCCGATGAGCCGACCACGGCTCTGGACGTCACCGTGGAAGCGCAGATCCTGGAGTTGATCACCGGGTTGCAGAAGCAACATGGGATGGGCTTGATCCTGATCACGCACGACATGGGCGTGATCGCGCAGACCGTCGATGAGGTGGCGGTGATGTACATGGGCGACATCATCGAGTACGGCGACGTGTCGACGATCTTCGAACGCCCGCAGCATCCCTATACCGTCAAGCTGCTGGAGTCGATCATCGAGTTGGGCTCGCGTGGCATGGAGCTGCAGCCGATCGAGGGCAGCATCCCAGACCCGACGACGCTGAATCCGGGATGCAAGTTCTACTCCCGCTGTCCGCTCAGAAAGGAGAAGGCCGAAGGAAGCGAGCCGCCGCTCATCGAGGTGGAGCCGGATCACTTCGTCAAGTGCTATCGCTTCGACGGATCGGACTATTGACCGTGGACTCCGGTATGAAGCGCGATATCCTGTTCGCCGTCGAGGCACTGCGCACCTACTTCCCCATCAGGAAGGGCATCTTCCGCAGGGTGGCGGGGCATGTGCGAGCGGTAGATGGCGTCGACCTGACCGTGGCGTGCAGCGAGACTCTGGGGCTGGTCGGGGAGAGCGGCTGCGGCAAGACCACGCTTGGCCGTAGCCTGCTGCGCCTGGTCGCACCGACATCGGGCCGGATCCGCTACCGCCTCGATGGGCGCATGCTCGGCATCGATGAGCTGAGCCGCGCACAGATGCACCGATTCCGCAGCCAGGCGCAGATCGTGTTCCAGAATCCGTACGGCTCCCTCAACCCGACCAAGACCGTGTTTCAGACGCTGGACGAACCGCTCAAGGTGTTCGGGATGAGGCTCAGACACCAGCGGCAGGACCGCATCGCCGAGCTGCTGCAGGCGGTCAATCTCAGACCCGAGTACATGACCCGCTATCCCCATCAGTTCAGCGGCGGGCAGCGGCAGCGCATCGCGTTGGCCCGGAGCCTGACCGTCGATCCGATCTTTCTGCTCTGCGACGAACCGGTCTCGGCGCTTGACGTGTCGGTGCAGATCCAGGTTCTCAACCTGCTTCGGAGGATCCAGCGGGAACGCCGCCTGACGATGGTCTTCATCGCGCACGACCTCAAAGTGGTCGAATACGTAAGCGACATGGTTGCCGTGATGTATCTCGGCAAGATCGTGGAACGGTTTCCGGCCGACGTGTTGAGCCGGGCCGTCCACCCCTACACCCGCGCACTGATTTCGGCCATTCCGGTCGCGGATCCCGCGCGGCGCGGAGTGAAGACCATCCTCACCGGCGAGGTCCCGGATCCCGCCAATCCGCCGCCGGGGTGTCGATTCCATCCCCGCTGTCCGCTCAGGCAGACGATCCTGAGTGGCCGCGTGCAGGCGGACGGCCAGCGGTGCGTCGATGAGGAGCCGCGGTGGCGCCAAGTCGCCCAGGGCCACCGCGCGGCGTGTCACCATTACGAACATCAGGGAGACCCTGCGTGAAAGCAGCGATAACGGACGGCACAGGCGGGCTTGCGATAGGGACCGTGCCGATGCCGGAGCTCGGCGAGTACGACACGATTCCCAATGCCCACAGCTACCAGCAGGTGATCCCCGGCGACATCCGCCTCGACGACGCACTGCTGATGACGGGGCAGAAGGAGATCTGGTCGTCGACCGTGCAGATGGAACCGGTGCTCGGTCGGCGCTTTCTGGTGACCGGTGCGGGCATCACCGCCTGCCTCTTCGGCCTGTTCCTCAGGATGAAGGGCGCCGCCAGCCCCTTGACCGCGCGTTGGCTAACGGCTGGGCGAACAGCGCGTACGTGGTAGGCGAACAGGAACCACCGGGATCGTACGACTGCCTGGTTGAGACCACCGGCAGCATCACGTTCGCACGCTCCCTGTTGCGCCATGTCCGACTGGAAGGTCGGGTGTACACCTACGCCATCTATGCGGGTGTCAGCCGCCCGGATATCGGCAGCGCGCTGGGCGTGGAGGATCGCCATGTGCGCGTCGACCCGACGGAAGCCGCCGCGCACGACGATGTCTGCGAGATGCTGCGCAGCGGCCGGCTCCGCACCGAGTCCTTCGTCACGCATCGGTTCCCGTTTCCCGAAATGACCGAAGCATGGCGTACCGTGACCGAGAGACGGACGCTGAAGACCGTCGTGACGATGAGCTGAATCTCGCTCTTCCGTTTCGCTGTACGCACAACGCAGGTCCCTCGCTTGCCAAGCCGGCAGCCGTACCTATACAAATGCGGCGCAACGCTGGTTGGAGGGTGCTATGGCCCAGACGCTATCGGTTCCGGATTTCGATGCCTATCCCGTCACCCATTCTCTCAGCGGCGCGCGCATCGTGAACGGCGACGTAGAGGTCCGCTGGGCCGATGGCAGCGCCAGCGTCCTGCCAGGCCTGTGGCTGCGGGAGTTCAGCCCGGACCTCGGCACGATTCACCCGGTCACCCACGAGCAGGTGATCATGCTCATCGACCTTCCGGAAGATCTCTGCGCCGCGGCGGCGGACGTGCTGCCGGACGGCCGCCTCAAGGTGATCTGGCATCCCGAGCGTTTGGTCAGCCTCTACCATCCCGGCTGGCTGTGGGCGCACCGGCCCGAATCGGCAGACGCTGCGGGCCTGCCATCCCGACGCCTGTGGGTACAGGGCCAGGCTCAGCACACGCAGCTCACCCGGGTGGACGGCGCCGCCATCCGCTCCGGGGATGATGCAGCGTTCGGCAACTGGTTGACGGCCATCCACGTCGACGGCCTCGGTTTCATCGAGAAGCTTCCCCACGACCCCGACATCGTGCCGGAGACTCCGAGACGCATCGGCTGCCTGCGAAACTCGAACTTCGGCGAGGTGTGGGAGGTGCAGAGCCGCCCGGATGCGGACAGCAACGCCTACACCAGCGTCTCCTTGCCCGTGCACAACGATCTGTGCACGAGGGAGTATGTGCCGGGACTGCAGTTTCTATTCTGTCTGCACAACTCGTGCGAGGGCGGCGACAGCCTCTTCGTGGACGCCTACGCCGTGGCCGAGCAGCTCAGGGCCGAATCCCCGGAATCCTTCGAGGTGCTGGCCACCGTTGCCGTGCCGTTCGGCACCCGCAATCGCGATTCCGATCACCGCTTCTGTGCTCCGGTGCTGGAGCTCGACGCCGCGGGGGAGGTCGCGTCGGTCCGCTACACGTGGTGGCTGCGCAACCCCATGACCGGCGATGCGGCGACGATCAAGAGGTTTTACGCTGCCTTCAAGCGCTTCCAGCGCCTGGCGAACGACCCCGGCAATCAGCTTCAGATGCGGTTGCGCCCGGGCGATCTGGCCGGCTTTGACAACCGGCGCGTGCTGCACGGCCGCACCGCCTTCGACCCCTCCTCGGGCCGCCGCTGGCTGCGCGGCTGCTACAGCGAGCGGGAGGACCTTGAATCCGGGCTGCGGATGTTGGCGCGAGCGAGGCGGGCGCGGCTGATCGAGCACGGCGCCCGGCCTGAAGCGAAAGCGGTCTCCTGACACGGGGCGCACGCCGAGGAGTACGCAGATGCCTCTTGCAATGTCAAAGGAAGTCTTCATCACCGCGGCGGTTACCGGTGCCGGCACTACCCAGGACCGCAGCCCCCATGTTCCCCGCAGTTCGCGGCAGATCGCCGCAAGCGCGATCGAAGCCGCCAAGGCCGGCGCAGCGATCGTCCACTGCCATGTCCGCGAACCCGAGACGGGCGCTCCCAGCCGCAAGGCCGAGTATTATCGCGAGGTTACCGACCGGATCCGCGGCGCCGACGTCGACGTGGTGCTGAACCTGACGACCGGCATGGGCGGCGACATGGTGTTCGGCAGCCCCGAACGGCCGCTGCCGCCGCGGGAGGGCACCGACATGGCGAGCGCCGGCGAGCGCATGGCCCATATCCGGGAGTGCCTGCCGGAGATCTGTACCCTCGACTGCGGCACCATGAACTTCGCCGAGGCCGACTATGTGATGACCAACACCCCCGCCATGCTCCGCGCGATGACCGCCATGATGACGGAGCTTGGCGTCAGGGTGGAGATCGAGGCCTTCGATACCGGTCACTTGTGGTTCGCCAAATCGCTGGTCGACGAGGGCCTCCTGCCGACCCCGGTACTGGTCCAGCTCTGCATGGGGATCCCCTGGGGCGCGCCGGACGACCTGAACACCTTCATGGCGATGGTCAACAACGTGCCGCGCGACTGGGTGTTCTCCGCCTTCGCCCTGGGACGCAACGAAATGCCTTACGTCGCAGCCGCGGTGCTGGCCGGCGCCAACGTGCGCGTCGGGCTGGAGGACAATCTCTATCTCAGGCGAGGGGTGCTGGCGACCAACGCCCAGCTCGTGGAGCGAGCCGTGACGATCATCGAAGCCATGGGAGCGACCGTGATCGGACCGGACCGCGTACGCGAGCGGCTGAAGCTGAGCAAACGAGCCCCGCGGTGACAGCCGCCATCATCGGCGGCGGCGTGATCGGCAGCGGCTGGGCGGCGCGGTTCCTGCTCAACGGCTGGGACGTGGCGGTGTTCGATCCGGGCATCGACCCCGAACGCCGGGTGAACGCGGTTGTGGACAACGCCCGCCACAGCCTGCCCGCCCTGTACGATTGTGCCCTGCCGGCCGAAGGCGTGCTGACCTTCTGCGATACGATCGCCGCGGCGGTCGCCGGCGCCGATTGGATCCAGGAGAGCGTGCCCGAGCGGCTGGATCTGAAGCACGAGGTGTTCGGCGAGATCCAACGGCATGCACCGAAGCACGCCGTGCTCGCGCGCACTGAAGAAGAACGACCGCGGCGCAGGCAGGACGATCGCCGCCCACGAACGCAGCCTGATGCAGCCGGAGGCCGGCCTCGACATCCTGCCGGTCACGGTGTCGCGCCAGATTCCGCAGAGCTGGACCGACTACAACGGTCACATGAACGAAGCGCGCTATCTGGACGTCTTCGCGCAGGCCACCGACCGGATCATGGAGCTGATCGGCGCCGATGCCGACTATGTCGCCGCGGGCAGGAGCTACTTCACCGTGGAGACCCATCTCCGGTACCTAGCCGAGGTCCGAGGCGGCGACCGGGGCCGCGTGACGACGCAGCTCCTGGGCGCGGATGGCAGGAAGTTGCACCTCTTCCACCGGCTGGAAAACGGCGCAGGCCGCCTCGCCGCTACCGGAGAACATCTGCTGGTACATGTCGACCTGAAGACCCGCCGGAGCTGCCCGCCGGAAGCCTCGGTCAAAGCCCTGCTTGCACCGCTGCTGTCGCGCCATGGCAAGCTGCCCAGGCCCGAGGGAGCGGGTCGCCATGTCGGAGCAAACCGATAGCGGCGGTGCAGCGGGTGCCGGATCGGACGATACCGACACCTGTCCGAGAATGCCTCGCCTCCTCCCTCCCTCCTCCCTGCTGTGCCTTGACCCCGCCGGTCGGGAACGGGATGCTCTTCGGATACCGTACATCTTGGAGGTGCGAACATGGTACCCAGAATCGTGACAAAGACGCTCGTCGCCCTGCTCGCGGTGGCGCTGAGCGCGACCGCGTTCGGAGAAGGCCAGACGGACTCGGCCACCGAAGCTCGGGAGACGGTCCTCAACTTGGTGTCGCACGGTCAGGAACGCGGTCTGACCGGCTGGGCACGGGGCGGCAACTTCGGCATGGCCGTCACCAATAGCCTCGAGGAGTCGCTGCCGTTCGACACGCTCCTGCTGTTCGATCCGACCTACAGCGAGCTGCGACCGCACATCGCCGAACGGTGGGAGGCGTCCGACGATAACCTCGTGTACACGTTCCACCTGCGCCAGGACGTGCTCTTTCACGATGGCGAGCAGATGCACGCCGATGACTTGGTGACCAGCGTGCACCTCGGTCTCGGCACCGGCAAGACGGCCGGCCGGACCGTGGCACAGCTCGCAAAGCTCGAAGGCGCTCTGGACTATCGCGAAGGGGCCGCCGACAGCATCACTGGCATCGAGATCGTCGATGACTTCACCGTTCAGTTCACGCTCACCGAGCCCTCCTATACGTTCCTCGCCGCCATCGCCGCACAGCCGATCATGCCGGAGCATCTGCTCAGCGAAGATCTGCGCGACAACCGCACGCTGATCTTCCAGAGCGAGTATTGGCAGCACCCCATCGCCACCGGCCCGTTCAAGTTCTCACGAAGCGTTCCCGGCGACTTCGCCGAGTTGCTGGCCTACGACGACTACTTTCTTGGCCGGCCCCAGATCGACAAGGTGATCATCTGGGAACGGGACCCGATCATCGCTGCCGAAGACGGCAAGCTGGACTTCATGTGGGGGCGGGATCCTGCGCAGATCGACCAGCTCCTGCAGACGCCCGGCATGACCGGATACCCGGTGGAGAACGGCGCTTACAAGCGGGAGCTCTGGTCGAACATGGAAGATGGGACGATGGGGGACCTGCGGCTTCGTCAGGCGATCGCCTACGCGATCAATCGTGCCGAGATCGCGGCGCAGTTCTTCAACGGATACGCGAACGTGTGGCATACGGTGGTGCCGCCGACCTTCTGGTCGAATCGGGATCTGCCTCAGGTACCGTACGACCCCGACCGATCCAGACAACTGCTGAGCGAGGCCGGATGGGACCCCGACACCGAGCTGACGCTCATCTACTACTACACCGACTCGCAAACATCCGATTTCATGGCGCTCATCCAGAGCTATCTGGCCGAGGTCGGCATCAAGGTGAGTCCGCGGCTGGTGGAGCGTGACGTGGGCAGGGTGTTGCACGACAAGACGATGTCGTGGCAGTTGGCCTACGGCGCGCGCAACTCGATCGACACCGGCGTTCTGCACCAGTACGCGACCGGGGCGGGCAACAGCCCGACGGACTACTCGAATCCGACGATCGACCGCATGCTGGCGGAGATGGAAGCATCGCTGGACACCGCTGAGCGCAAGCGGCTCGGGGACGAGATTCAGGCGATCATCATGGACGATATGCCGACGATTCCGCTCTACGCGACCAAGGAATACATCCTCCACAGCGAGCGCTTGAAGATGCCGGTGAAGTGGCTGAATCGCTACAGCCATCCATTCGACCTGCGGTTTCACGAGTGGACGATCGAGCCTTAGAGCCGGCAGCACCTTGACGGGGCCGGCATCCGAGCGGACTCCCGGAGGCGCTTCTTCGGGAGTCCGCACCATCGTCCTCGCGGCGCCGGGAACGACGACACTGTCATGCACGGAGTCGGCCTGTGGCTGATGTCCAGCGGGAACTTGAGCAGCTCGCCGCGGTCGGACACTGCGTCGCACAGGACGTCATCCCGCCCGATCGGATCGCAGCGCTGCGGGAGCACGTCGTCCGGGGCCGGGAGGCCGCCCAGCGCGAATATGCGGCGATCGGCGGCGACCTGACGTCGCAGCGCACGGCGGACGGCGGTCCCGGAAAGAAGGTCGTGGCGTACGTGCCCGAGTTTGCCGCCTATCTGGCAGACGATCGGATCCTGGCCATCGCGCGCGGCGCGCTCGACCGGAGAGTCCGTATCGCTCAGATCGAGTTCAAGTTCCGGCCGGCTGCCGACGACAACGCGGCGTGGCGTTCGTGGCATTCCGACTGGCCGCACGACCTCAAGGACAACGAACGGGCTGGCTTCGTCCGGCAGCCGTTCCCTGACCTCACCATGGCGCTTACGACGCTGTGGATGCTATCGCCGTACGGAGCCGATACCGGCGGCACGTGGGTCGTGCCCGGCACCCACCGCAACCCGAGGAACCCGCGCGGCCCGCGCGACCGAATCGACGAGTTCGGTCCCCTTCCGGGAGAAACGCAACTGCAGGGCGATGCCGGAAGCGTGATCGTCCTGGATTCGCGACTCTGGCACTCCAACGCGCACAATCCATCGTGTTCGGACCGCGTCACCATGGTCGTGCGGTACGCCCCCTGGTGGCTGAGCGCCGAATATGGCGGGCGCAATCAGGCGATCGTCCCCGCGTCCATGTACGCAGCGCTCCCGGCTGCCGTCCAGACGCTGTTTCGGCACCGCGCCGAGGGTGTGCCGAACCGAGTAGTGACCGTTCTCGGATAGGGTACGCGCTCCGCTGGCGGTGCGGCCCCTACTGCGCCATGCTGCCGCAGGATCGCATCTGATGGAGGCTTCGAGCGCGTGACGGGAAAGAAGTATCGGGCCGGCATCGCCGGCCTGGGCATGATCGGCGGCGCCGACCAGGTGTCCGCCGAAGCGATCGGCCAGTCGGTGGACGGCATGGACGGCACCCACTTCGCGGCCCTCGCCGGCAACGAGCGGGTGGGTCTGGTGGCCGGCAGCAGCCGCGACGCCGGCCGGCGCGAGCGCTTCGCGGCGCGCTCGGGCGCCGCCGTCTATGAGCAGCTTCAGGAGATGCTCGACCGCGAGCGGCTGGACATCCTGAGCATCGCCACCTACGCGCCGGCGCACGAGGAGGCGGCGCTGGCCGCCGTGGCAGCCGGCGTGAAGGTGCTCTACTGCGAGAAGCCGATCGCGCAGACGGTCGCCGCCGGCCGGCGCATCGCCGACGCCTGTGAGCGGGCGGGAGCGCTCCTTGTCGTCAACCATCAGCGCCGGTTCTCACCCGGCTACCGGCGACTGGCCGCGCTCGTGGCGGCCGGCGGACTGGGCAACCTCACCTCGGCCTACGTGCAGTGGGGCAAGGGGCGGCTCGGCAACGTGGGCACCCACACGATCGACGGGCTGCGCATGGTGACCGGACAGGAGATCGCGGCCGTCTCGGGGCTGCTCGACCTCTCCGGCCGCGAGGACTGCCGCGGGCCGGAGTTCCGGGATCCCGGCGGCTGGGGGATGCTGCGCATGGCCGGCGGCACGATCGCGCTGCTGGACGCGCCCGACTACGGGGCGACGCCGATGCGCTTCCTGCTCAACGGTACCCACGCGCAGGCGACCATCGGGCCGGACGCCGTCACGGTGGACTACGCGGACGGCCGCAGCGACTCGTGGCCGATCGGCGAAAGGGGCTTGAGCTCCATGGACCGCGCCGTCACCGAGATCGTCACATGGCTCGACCACGGCGGAGGCGAGGTCGCGGGATCGGGCGGCGACGCCGCGCGCACCCTGGAGGTGATCGCCGCGCTGCACGCGTCACACGACCGCGGCTCGGCCTGGGTCGACCTGCCCCTTGCCGGCGCGGACCTCGATCGCGCGATCCGCTCGGGATAGCGCGCACGCTTGTACCGCGGTTACCCGATCGCGGTGGTGGCCTTCCTCTCCACGGGGCTCACCATCGGCACCAGCCAGTACGCCTTCGGCGAGTTCGCCGGTCCGCTGCGCGAGGCCTTCGGGTGGAGCCAGACCGCCCTCAATCTGTCGCTCTCGCTGGCGGTGGTGTCCGGTCTGGTGGCGCCCTTCGCCGGCCGCGCCCTGGACCGCTGGGGGGCGCGGCCGGTGACGGTGGTCTCCCTGCTGCTGGTCGCCGCCGGCTTCCTGCTACGCCCGCTGATCACCTCGCTCTGGCACTGGTACCTGTTCAGCGCCCTGATCTACGCCGGCTTCCCGGGCGCTACGGTGCTGCCGGCAGGCAAGCTGGTAGGGCTCTGGTTCCCCGCCACCCGCGGCCGGGTGATGGGAGCGGTGACCTCCGGCAACAACGCGGGCGGCCTCATCATGCCGGCGCTTGCCGCCGCCCTGATCGCCGCCGGCGGCTGGCAGTGGGGCTACCTCGCCTTCGGGATCCTGCTCCTGCTGCTGGCCCTTGCGGCGCTGCTGATCATCCGCGAGGACGAGGCGCTGGTGTCGCGCGAGATGCACCGCACGCACCGCGGCGAGGCGGCACGGGAGTCGCGCCGCCTGATGGGCAGCGGCATCAGCCTGCGGCAGGCGCTGCGCACGCGGAGCTTCTGGCTGATCCTCTGCGGCCTCTTCGGCGCCACCTTCACGTACCAGGGCGTGCTGACCCAACTGCGGCAGCACTTCGCCGAACAGGGCTTCGCGCCGGCCCTGGCCACCACCGGGCTGGCGGTGATCGCGGCCATGGGGATCGGCTCGAAGCTCGCCTTCGGCAGGGCCAGTGAACGCTGGACCGCTCGCCGCTCCTGCGTCGTGTCGGTCGGCCTGCAGACCGTGGGACTGGTCATCATGGCGCTGGCCCCCTCGGCGCCGGCGATGTGGTGCGGCATCTTCGTGTTCGGGCTGGGGTTCGGCGGACTGGGCGCGCTGCTGGTGCTGATCGTCCAGGAAGCGTTCGGGATGAAGGAATTCGGCAGCATTCAGGGCGTGGTGCAGGTGGCGATGACCGGCTCGATGGCCGCGGCGCCCCTCCTGGCGGGCTGGATCCACGACCGCACGGGATCGTTCTCGGCCGCCTTCCTTATCATCGCCGGGGTCTTCGTAGTAGCGATCCTCTGCCTGCTGGCGGCCGGAGACCGCTCAAGAGCGGCGGGAGTCACGAGCGGTTGACCGTTGAAATCCTGCTGGCAATGATTCCAGCCGGACGGGTTGCGACGTGAACGCGGAAATCGAGACCCGCCAAGCCGAGATTGCCGATTTCTGCACGCGCTGGGGCGTATCCGAACTCGCCGTGTTTGGGTCGGTGCTCCGTGACGATTTTGGCCCGGAGAGCGACGTAGACGTGCTGGTCAGCCTCGACGAGGCATCTCGACATACGTTGTTCGATCTGCATCACATGCAGGAAGACCTGAAGTTGATATTCGGGCGTGACGTGGATCTCGTCAGCAGGCGTGGCATCGAGAGAAGCCTCAACTACGTGCGTCGAAGAGCGATACTGGAGTCAGCCCATACCATCTATGGGTCGTAATTCCGAATACCTCATAGACATCGTCGCGTCGGCCAGACTGACCGGATGATTCACGGCTACGACGACATCGACATGGACATCGTGTGGAACACCTCACAGGAGAGCATCCCGAATCTTCTGGCCCTGATCGAACCGCCGGCATCCATGGATTCGGAGTAGCATTGCGAAGATGATCGATTCCGGGCGACTGCTCGACACCTTCCTGACGATCCTGCGCATCGACAGCTACCACCCGAACGAGGATCCCGTGATCGACGCCCTGCGGCCCAAACTGGAGGGCGCCGGCGTGCGCCTGTGCTCCGACCCGCACCGCAACGTCCTGGGCTTCTGGCCGGGGTCGGGGACGCGGGCAGACGAGGAACCCGTACTCTTGTGCGCGCACACCGACACCGTGCGGCCGACCCCCGGCATGCAGCCGGTGATCCGCGACGGCGCGGTGCACACCGACGGATCGAGCGTGCTCGGCGCCGACGACAAGGCGGCGGTGGCCGCCATCGTCGCGGCGGTGGAGGCAATCGCGGCCGCCGGCGCGCCTCATCCGCCCGTGGAGGTGCTGTTCACGGTGGGCGAGGACAGCGGCCACATCGGCTCCAAGGCGTTCGACGTCGCTCCGGTGCGCTCGCGCATGGCGTTCGTGCCGGACATCGACGGGCCGGTGGGCGGCATCGTGATGGCCAGTCCGTGGACGGACACCCTTCGGGTCACCTTCCACGGCCGCGCCGCGCACGCCGGCACGGAGCCGGAGGCGGGCCGCAGCGCGCTGCAGATGGCGGCGCGTGCGATTCAGCGGATGCAGCTCGGCCGCATCGACGGCCAGACCATCGCCAACGCCGGGATGCTCACCGGCGGCGAGGCGAAAAACATCATCCCGCCGGACGCCTCGCTGACCCTGGAGGTGCGCAGCCTGGACCAAAGCCGGTTCGTCGAGCACCGCGACGCGCTGATGGAGTGCTGCCAGCAGGGCGCCGCCGCGTTCGGCGGCTCCATCGACGTGGAGTCGCTGGACGCCATGGAAGGCTACCGGTTCGGCGAAGACGACGCGCCGGTGGTGCGCGCCGAGGCGGCGATCCGGGCCGCGGGGTTGGAGCCCTGGCGCACCACCACCTGCGGCGTGAGCGACGCCAACGAATTCAACGCCAAGGGGCTCCCCACCGTGGTGATCTCGGTCGGCTATGTGGACATCCACACCGACCAGGAGTCGATGCCGATCGACGAGCTGAATCGCCTCGCAGAGGTCTGCCGAGCCCTGATGCTCGGAGCGTAGGCCAGAAGAACGACTACGCGCGGACGTACTCGGCGTACAACGCCTCAGACTCGTCCACTTCCGGCTCCCGATCGAGGATCGCGAAGCCGTACCGCAGCCACAGCGGCTCCTGGCGGCCTACCTCCAGATCGCCCTCCATCAGGAGGCCGGCGCCCAGGAGGTTCTTGCGAGTGAACCAGGTGACGGGATGCCGAGGATTGTGCGGGTGGTCCATCATCACCACGGCACCTCCGCCGGCCCCCGCGGCGGACACCCAGCGCGCGCGCTGACCCATGATGTTCTCGTGGCCGAGGAGGCCCTCGCTGCTGCGGTGCCGGGCCGGAGCGAACGGCGGACCCATACGCAACTCCAGGCCGCTGTAGCGGGCAGCCCTCGACGCCCCCAGCAACAGCTTGTCCCCCGCCGGCGCGATCCGTGTCTCGATCGTCCAGAAGTACCCTGCCCCATCCTGCAGCGCCCGGAACGTGTACTCCCGCTGCTCGGTGGCCATGGGCGCATCGCCGCCGTCCAGCCAGGTGAGGTGCTCGGCGATCGATACACCGTCTGCGACGCCCCGCTCCCCGGTGAACCGGTCATGCCGCTGCACCCCGTGGCTGCGCGGGACGTGCTCGTACTTCCCCGTCTCCGGCAGGAACCAGTTGCCGCCCCACAGATTGGCGCCGTTGGCATGGACCCAGCCGAAGTAGAGCCCCGTGTGCCAGGCGTGATCGGCGGGCCGGTACTCGGTGATCAGGATCTTCGAGGGGGTATGGATCGGCGCGAAACACGGCTTGGGTGACTCGTTGCGCGGCAACTCCTCCCGAGCCCGGTACAACGCCACCAAGCGCTCGCCGTCGTGGATCTCGAAGCCGAGGCAGTTCTCGCGCAGTTCCAGGGTCGTCACTCCTCAGCCGGCCATGCGGCTGCGATAGCGGGCTGCCCCGGTCCAAGATGGGCCGGGTCCACGTCAGCCTGGACGAAACTCTCGCGCTGCACGGGACAGCCGGACAGGCGGCGAAGCACGGCGAGCTGCCCGACATGGGTCAGCGCGTCGGCCAACGGTCCCTGCAGGAGTTGCTCTTCGGTCATGCCCTTGAGCTCGGTACGCGCCCTGACGTGCCGCGCCACGTCCTCGATCATGGCGTGGAAGCGCGTGATCTCCGCGGCCAGATCCGGCAGCGGGTCGAGGCGAGGCCGATCTCCCTCGAAGCAGGAACGCGCGTAGCCGAGCACGCTCGTCATGTGCCGGACGAGCTCGGCCGGCGTCCACACCTCGTTGCCGGCCTGAAACGAGCCAAACGACTCGGGCGCCCCCCTGAGCGCATACTGCGCCCGGAAGGCGATCGTGGCGAGAAGGTGAAGGAACAGCGCGCCCCTACCGTCGATGGCTATCGGCTTACTCCCCTGTTCCGCAGTTTCTCACACATCGCCGTCATGATGCGAGCAGGATCGTGAGCCACACGTCGCCGCGGCACTACAGGAATGACGGCAATCCGTGAGCCCGTCGCTACGGTAGCCATGGTCCGTTCCGCCCCCAGGCCGCCCGCAGGCACCAAGCGCTCGTCCTTCCGAGACGTCGCACGGTCAGCGGGCCTGATTCTCTGAGGAGATCTCCGGTCCCTCGCCGATGATCGCCAGGAGTCGCTTCGCCAGCTTGTCGCGGAGATCCGCATGATCCTCGACGAACAGGGCGATCTCATGCATCGAAGTCGCCTCTGAGGATCCGCTCAGAGACGGAAGTCGCCTCGTGTTCGTCGGAGAGCGCCTGACGTATCCCGCCCTCTCGGCCCAACCGTCCCCACTCCGCGACCGGCCCCCAGTGGGACAGCGGGTCGATGCCCGTGTGGCCATTCTGACGGCGGACCACGAACAGGGAGTCATCCTCCAGCAGGTCGGGCAGCAGCGGGGAGTGCGTCGTGACGATGTATTGGGTCTGGCCCAGGCTGCGCCGCGTTCGGAGCAGCTCGGCGATCAGCTCGATTCGGCGCGGGTGCACGCCGTTCTCGGGCTCTTCGAATCCAACCAATCCGGGCGGTTCCGCGCTTGCCAGCGCGAGAAGTCCGAGCATCCGCAGCGTGCCCTCCGAAAGCACGCTGGCGGGCATCGCGATGCCGCCTTCGACGATACGCAGTTCGACCTCGCCGAGATCGGTCACGTCGACCTCGATCCCGTCGATACTCGGCAGCAGGCTGTGCAGGGCCTTCTGCACGGTCTCGAATTGCCCTGGGTCGACTGCCTTGAGCGTGTTGAGAAACGCGCCAAGCTCCTCGCCCATCAATCCGATGTGCCGCACGTCCTTGACCGGATTCGCCGCTCGCATGCGTTCGCGCGGCTCGAAGTAGAAGAACAGCCAGCGCTCGAGCTCATACCGCGCCGCAGTCAGGTGGGGATAGTGCGGCGGATAGTGCGGCAGCGAGAGAATCGTGTGGTCCAGATAGAGTTCGTAGTACGTCGGGTGAGCCTGACCTTCATGGCGCAGGTGAAGGCGTTCGTCTCCTTGCCGCTCGATGAACGGCTTGCGCCTGCCGGTCGGTTCGCCATCGCTGTTCAATGCGGTTAGGTACTCGTCAGTCACGCGCAGAATGCCTGTCCTGGGCAGCATCTCCACCTCGATGCGGTAGCGGAGATTCCGCTCCCGGACTCCAGTGACTCGCTTGCTCGTGTCCTCGGAACGGGAATCCTGAGGCCGGCGGCGCATCTCCCGTATCTGCCGGTCAACGGCTTCGACGACCGCGTCGGAGATCTGCAAGTCTGCTTCGATGGAAAACGTCAACCGATCCCGGTCGAGCAGCCCCTTGATGCCGTCCTTGCCGATGTTGAATGACTCCAGGGGCTTGCCTCGGTAGGGAGGATCGAACGCCTGTTTCACGGTTCTGCTGGTCGCCAGTCCGGCCAGAAGCTGAAGGGCATCGAGAAAGTTGCTCTTGCCGGATGCGTTCACGCCGATGAGCACCGTGAGCGGCTCAAGGCACAGTTCGACATCGACGAGGGACTTGTATCCCTTGATGTGAACCCGCTTCAACATATGCCCGCCGCCTCCTCGCCGTATTCTACCTACGACGCTTCGAGGAGGGCGATTCCGCATTTCGGGTCGGCGTTCGGCGGTGGACAAGCTGCCGCAGTGGGTCCACGACGTTCACTCGGCAGGGTCTCGTGCTGATGCCCGCTCCGCGTGGCGGTGGCGGTGGCGGTGATGAGCCGCGCATAGAAGTCTCAGGTTGGCCGGCTCCGCATCTCCGCCCAGGGCGTACGGGAACACGTGATCGACCTGGAGCAGATGCCGTGAGGCACAGCGGCGCCCAGTGCGGGGATCAATGTAGCCGCAGCGCCCTTCGTATCGCTGCCAAATCTCCCGTTTCACCGCCGCCGGAATCGCACGGCCCCGTGCGTGGGACTTCGGTGCCGAAGTAGTGGTGCACGCCGACGGAGCCGGCCGCTTCGCCGTCGAGGGCACCTGCCAGCTTATGTCTTGCTGCGACTTCGGCGCCGAAGAGGCGATTATCGCCGGCCGAACTGACCCGGTCGTCGAGGAAAGGTCCTCTTGATCCTGGTCTTGCCGCGTCTGCGCTGGCGAATCGCCGATCCCTGTCGGCGACGCTGACTGCTTCGGCGCCGAAGTTTGCTCTTCGCCCGCCGACGGGCTGGCGGTGCGCCGGCCGCGCCGTGACCGGCCCGGATCGTGGCGTTCGAGCCCCTCCTTCACCAGTCGCCCAACGAGCTGCCCCAGCGTCATGTGTGGATCGACGTGGGTAAGCAACCCCTTGAGCTGCTCCAGCCCACGCTGGCACTCCGTGTCGATCGCCACCTTGAGCTCCCAACGACCCTCGCTCAGCGGGCGCACCTTGTCGGTCGGCACGACCAGCGCCGGATCGACTTCGGCCAGCATCTGCATCACCTGCCGCGTGCTCTTGCCGGCCGCCTCCTCCACCAGCGCCTTCTGCGCCGACATGTCCAGCATCGGCTTCGGGGCCGGCGGTCGCGCCGGCCCCGCTGGTGCCGAGCGGTACGGCCGAGCGGCCGAGCCCGCCCCGGCCATCGCGCTGCGCGCCTCGCGCGCTCGCTCCCGATCACGCCGCTCGAAGGCGGCCTGCAACTGCGCCGCCGCGTCCAGCGTGAGCGAGCCGTCCCGCAGCCGCTCGCGGACGCCCTCGATCCGCACGCACAGCTTCATGGCGTTGATCCGCCGCCATGCGGCGGCGGCGCTGTAGCCGAGCCCGCGCGTCACGTAGTCGAACGGGCTCGAATAGCCGCGCCGCAGATACAGTTGGCGGGCATCGATCTCGCACAGATGGTCGATGACGAAGACCTGGATCTGGTGGTCGAGGCGAGCCAGCTTGCCGGTCTGCTCCAACAATTGGCCGTCCGACAGGCCGGAGACGGTGGAGTTGACCTCCGTTCGGGATGCGGTTATCACGACGTAAATATATTCCAATAAAGCAATTATTGCAAATTTATCGGGCGAGATACGTCGATTCGTCGCCGCTGCGACCGTTGTCACAGACGGCCTCGGATCAGGCGAGCGCCGCGGGGATGATGACCGCGTCGTCGTCGCGCACGACGCGGCAGGAGAAGGCGAACGCCCCCCAACTGAAGCGGCTCTCGGCGTTGTCCAGATGGATCACCAGCGTGTTGGCCCCGCGCCGCAACGTGACCCGGTACGCCTGATAGCCGTAGGTCGTGCGCAGGCCGAGGTGGCGTGGCGGCTCATCGTTGAGGCGCACGCGCAGGTCTCCGTCCCAGCTCAGATGCACCGTCGCCTCGGTCTCGCGCTCCACCGTGAGACGCCCCACGGCGGCGGCAGCGCAGGGCCACGTCTCGTTGGAGCCGGTGCTGCGCACGTTGAACACGTGCGAGAAGTCGATGAAGCCGTGGCATGCGCGCGCGGCGATGCCGGGGCCGATCCTTTCCGGCGGTCGGTGCAGCGCCTGCTCGCCGCGGTGGAGCGACCAAGTGCCGTCGTCGTCGCCGGCCGGCACGGCGTCCTGCCCGGACGCCCCGCACGGCAGCAGCAGGTCGTAGGTGCCGCGCGGGACCTCGACCTCGTTCTCCCAGTCGCCGTAGCGCAGATGCTCGGCCAAGGCCATGCGCACGAACGGCCGGTGCGGCTCGGTCTGATACCAGTAGGCAGTCGCGCACATGTCGTTGCGGTGGCTGCCCCATCGGAAGTGCAACGACTGGTGAAACGGCAGCAGGTCGTGCACGTAGAAGCGGTAGGCGCTGAGCACATGGCGCGCCAGAGCGGGACCGGCGTCGCGGTACTCCAGGTACGGGATGCCGCTGTACAGCCCGCTGTCCGGCGCGTGCGTGACGCCGCCGAATCCGGCGTCGAAGGTGTTCTCGCCACCGCCGGCACGCAGGTAATGGGGCACGACGCCCTCCTCGCCCGTGGCCTCGCCGTCGAGATACAAGTTCTCCGAGCCGGCGTGCGACCAGCGCTGTTCGTCGCTGCGCAGCCGCACCCCGAGCGAGAATCCCGCCAGGTAGCCGCTTCCCAGCGCATCCATCACCAGGAAGTCCTCACCCCACGCGGGCGCCGGATTCTCGCGCCGCCACGACGCGTGGAAGCGCAGCGGCTCGTCGAGCTCGCCGTCGAGGTAGCGGTGCCAGTCCAGCGTATAGATGAAGGTGCCGTCCACGAGCGCCTCCACCTCGACGCGCGCCGACCGCGCGAACGGCATGGGAAAGTAGCAGCCCAGCCCGGCGTTGCCCTTGGCCGTCACGTAGAAGCTGTTGATCGGATAGTAGCCGACGTTGTGGTGCACGCCGAACAGGTCCGCCAGCGGCACCTCGATGCTCGGCTGCTCCTCGCCGTCCCAGTAGAAACGGATGATGAAGCCGCGGTTGCGGTTGAACAGGTCACCGCCCGAGCCGCCCCTGCTGCCCACGCAGTAGAGGTGACGGACGCAGCCGGGCCCGATCAGATCGGCGATGACCCGCCGGTCTCCGGCCCGGTAGTCCTTGGCCTTCCTGACGACCCGCTCGTAGCGGAAGCGCTCCGGCAGGTTCAGGCGAGACTCGATGCCGATGCCGTCACCCATGTGCCCGACCTCCGGCGCAGCCGGTCACCGGAGCAGCGTGCCGCCGACCTCGAGCGAGTACACCCGCCCGCGCTCGAACAGGATCTCCACCCGCACGGTGCGGCCGATCAGCTCGTCCAGGGTCCTGCCGCTGCTCCACGTGGGCGACCAGCGCAGGCTGTCGCCCGTGAACGGCCGGCACTCCGCGGCCGAGAACCCCTCGGCTACCTCCTGCACCGGCGGCGGTTCGCCCGGAGCCCTATCGGTCTGCACGTGCACCTGCGCCCGCACCTCCCCGATCGGCGCCTCGACGTTCAGCGCCAGGCCGCCCTCGGTGAGCTTGAATCCCTTGGTCAGGAGGCTCGCGGCGCCGGAGCGGCTCTCCAGGTACATGAAGCCGTCGGGCCGCAGCGTGTGCAGGGTCATCGCGGTGCGGCGCTGCCCCGCAGGAATCGGGCCCTTGCCGCTATGGTCGGCGCGGCTGCCCACGGAGTAGATGCGCAGCTCGTCCGGGAGCTGCACCAGGCTGCACGGATAGTACCCGTAGCCCCCGAAGTCGCCCGGCTCGGCCGGCGCCACGAACTGATCGCGGAAGGTGCGGTTGATGTTGCGGCCGTTGATGCTGTAGACGAGGTGGTTCGACACCGGGCCCGCGCCCTTGGTGGTGGTCTCGTTCGGGTCGCCAACCATGAGCCAGAGGAAGCCGATGAAGTAGTCGCCATACGGGAACATCGGCATGCCGTACGGCTGGGACAGCGGCGGGTCACACGAATCGGGGCGGACGATGACCTCCGGCTCGGTGAAGTGCACCCAGTCCTCGGTCTCGATGCTCGCCACCAGGCGCTGGCTGAACGGCGGCTTGATGTCCTTGGCGCGGCACATCACCTGGTGGCGGCCGGTGAGCTTGTTGAAGAACACGGTGTGGCAGGTGTCGCTGGACCAGTCGCCCCAGCGCGCTTCCGGCAGCTCGTGCCAGTGGTAGCCGTCGGCGGAGACCACCACCGGGTTGCGCATGGTCGCCGCCCCGCTCCGCCAGTCCCAGTCGAGGTAGAGGATCTTGTACGGATGGCGGGAGTCGCGCGGGTCCTGGTACACGTGCCCGCTCTCCGCGTTCTTCCTCGCCTCCATCAGGCAGTGCGGGAAGGAGCCCGACCACGAGGTGTGGTCCTTCCCTACCGGGTCGATCTCCCAGTGGACGCCGTCGTCGCCGATCGCCCCGAACAGGGCGTTGCAGATGAAGTCGTCCGGGTCCGGCGCGCCGCTGTAGATCACCCGCCACTTGCCGCGGATCTCATCGTGGAAGACCGAGGGATAGGCGTTCCCCAGGTCGTACGGGTCTGACCAGGTGCCCTCCGGCACCGGCTTCGGTCGGCCCAGCCGCCGCACCACGTTGTGCGTCGTCTCCAGGCACCAGTCGTCGAGAAACAGGATCTTCTGCATGGGTTCGGGTCATTGTGGCACGCCGTGGCTATGATGGTCTCGGAGGAGGGCGGAGGATGTTGGACAGCCCGATCATCGACGTCGCCATCGGTTTGGTGTTTTTCTACGTGACGCTGAGTCTGGTATGCAGCTCGATCCAGGAGATCATCGCCAGTCTCCTCGGCCTTCGCTCAAGGAACCTCAAGAAGGGGATCGAGAACCTGATCGGCAACGAATACGCGCAGGCGATGTACGACCACCCTCTTATCAAGGGCATGCGCAAGCCGAACAAGCTGCCGTCCTACATCAAGCCGGAGCTCTTCAGCACCGTGTTGATCGACATGATCTCCCGCGACAAGAAGGACAAGAACACGATCGACATCGCCGCCAAAGACGTTCGCGAGCTCATCGCCAAGATCGACGCCAATAACCCGACGCGCGAGCTGCTGATCAGCTTGCTGGATAGAGCAAATCCAAAGGTGGAAGACCTCAGAGAGCGCTTGGCCGAGTGGTTCGACGCGGGGATGGACCGAGTCGCGGGCTGGTACAAGCGTCAAGTCAAGTACTTCCTGATAGGCGTGGCGGCAGTCGTCACGGTCGCCGTCAACGCCGACTCGATTCGCATCGTCGAGCAGCTTTGGCAAGACGACGCACTGCGCGCCGCGATCGCTGCCGCTGCCGAGCAAGCGGTCGCGAACGGAGATCTCTCCTCAGTCGATGAGCGAACGCAACTCAGGGGATTCCCGATCGGCTATCACGATCCGTTCCCGGGCATCACCGTACAGATGATCGTGGGTTGGCTTCTCACCATCGCGGCGATCAGCCTGGGCGCGCCGTTCTGGTTCGATCTCCTGAGCAAGATCTCGCATCTGCGGGCGTCTGGCACGAGAGAAGCCGATCGCGCCAAGAAGAAGATGTGACGACTCCTCTCGGGGCCGGCAGGTCTCTACCAGCCGAACTCCGCGCACGCCCGCTCAACGGCGAAGCCGCGCATCGTAGGCCTCCTTGATCCGAGCGAGCGCGTCGGCAGGCAGCGGGCTGCCGTCGGAGATCAGCGCGTTCGTCTGCAGGTGGCGGGGGTCGGTGGTGCCGACGATAGCGGTGCTGACGTCGGTCCGCGACAGGGTGAAGCGCAGCGCGAACTCGACCAGAGGGATCTCGCCGGCCAGCTCGCGCAGCCCCAACCTTTGTGCAAGGTCCCAGCTTTCGCCAAAGCCGGCGGCGGGGCGCTCCGCGCTCAGGTAGGCGGCGTTGGCGATGGGGCGCTTGACGATCACCCCCATGCCGCGCTCGCCCAGGGCCGGCAGCAACTCCCGATCGGCCTCCTGATAGAGGATGTTGTAGGTGAGCTCCTGCGTATCCAGCGGTCGCCGGCGCGCCTCCTCCGCGGCAGCCGGGCCGTCGTCCGAGACACCCACGAACCGCGCCCAGCCGCGCGACTTCGCCTCCAGCAGCGCGTCGAAGGCCGCATCGGCGTCGTAACCGGCTCGGGGCAGACCGTGAAACTGCACGATGTCGAGCACGTCCCTGTCGAGCCGCCGCCGGCTCTCGTCGACGGTCCGCAGGATGCAGCTCGGAGAATAGTCGACGACGATCCGCGGCGTTCCGTCCTCCATCACCTCGTAGTCGCCGCATTTCGTGGCAACGATCACGCCGTCGGAGTCTCGCGGCAGGTACCGGCCGATCCTGGTCTCGCTCTCACCGTACATAGCGGCGGTGTCGATGAAGTTGATGCCAACCTCCAGCGCCGTCCGGAGAACCCGCTCCGCGGTTTTCTCCGGCACCGCGCGGTTGCCGATCTGCGCGGCACCAAGCCCGATCTCCGAACACTCCATCCCGGTCCTGCCCAGCTTCCGATAACGCATCAATCTGCTCCTCTGACGCCCCGCAGCGCGGTGCCGGGCCGCTCGGCGGGAAGGGTGACGTCCCGACCCTCGACTGACAGGTGAGAGCCTCCCAGCACCATCGCGCCGCCGAAGCGATCCGCCGTCCTGCGCACGACGGCGGCCTCCGCGTCAGTGACGATCCCGAAGCAGCCATGGCGAGGCTCGCCTTCCCCCTGCGTGGTCCGCCTGAAGGCCAGCTCGTCGTGGTGCACGCCCTCGCCGTCCACCCACCTGACCCGCGCGCCGATCCAGTCGGGCCCCGAGGCCGTCTCCACGGCCGGTGGCGGCCCTGCCGCCGGTGCCGCCGCGAGGGCGGTCAACAGCACGGCGCGCCTCGCCGCGGGCAGCCGCCGCAGCAACCGGTATGACGGCACCGTGGGCCAGTGGGTGCCCCACAGAGACGTCTCGGTGGCAACGGCATGGTCCGCCACGGTGGCGAGGGTCAACCGGTTGCGCTCCGTCTCGGAAACCGCCCGGCTGCCCTCCATCCGCAGCGGCCCGAGCACGGTGAAGTTCAGCCACGCCTCCTCGGGCCGGTCCGACTCCACGTCGTCGAGCAGCAGCACCACGCAGGGCCGCAGGAAGACGACGTGGCGGCGCACGCGCCGGGCGCCCTCGTACACCGCCGTCGCGTCGGCCGTGACCCAGTCGACGCCGGCAGGATCTCCCGGACAGCGGTCGCCGGAGGTGGTCTGAAAGTCGGTGATGGCGGTGTCGTAGACGACCAGGCCGCCGCGCTGATCGCGGCCGCCGAAGGTGATCGTGTTGTGACAGGCGCTGCCCTTGTAGAGGGCACCCGAGGGGTCGGCGTAGCCGATCATGCCCGGATCGAGGAGCAGTTGCTCGCCGTTGTACTCGAAGATCACGCTGAGCCGGTCCCGATGGCCGTGACCGGTCACCTCGCGGATGTTGTTGAGCATCACCAGGCTGTCGCCGATGCGCCATCCGGTGCGAAGAAACGCCAGCGGCTGCTCGCGGTAGACGGCCGCCGGCGGCAGCTCGGGCGCGGCCGGCTGACCGGCCTCCAGGTGCAGCAGCGCCGCCAAACTGGCGGGGACCGTGTCGGCGCCAAAGCGCTCGTCCCAGAAGTAGCGTGCCGCCGGATCGCGCAGCCGTCCGGCGAAGAACGCCAGCACCTCCGGGCCGATCCACTCGGCCTCGCTGCCGTCGCTGATCCCCAGGAAGTGAGGACGCCCGTCCGATCCCGGCGCGTCCCAGGTGGAGCGCATGTGCTGCAGGTACTGCATGACGCGGGGAAACGATTCGGGAATCACCTCCGCGATCTCCTTGCCGAGACACGCGGCCAGCACCGACAGAGCCTCGACGTACAACCCGACGGTGCCGACGCCGTAGCCGGGCCCTTCTCCGCAGACGCCCTCGGCGTTCCACGGCGTGCGGCCGAACTCCTCCACGAACTCCAGCGCAAACCGGTAGAGCTCGGCGTAGCGGGCGTCCCGCCTGACCAGAAAGGCGGTCTGCATCAACAGCGGCAGCGCAAACAGGACTCCCTGGTTCATCCTGACGTAGAACGGGCGCTGCTCGCGCAGCTTGTCGGCCAGGATGTAGGTGCCGAGCCGGGCGAAGGAGTCCTCGACCGTCCGGCGCTCATCCGGGCTGAAGCAGTGGTACAGCATGTCGTAGGCGACGACGATGCCGAAGGAGGCGTCCGCGACCCAGAAGGGATGGTTCAGCGAGCCCGCGAACCCCCGCGGAAACCAGCCGATGAAGCTGTCCCAGTAGGGCAGTCTCTCGCCGGCCTGCGGCCGGTCCAGGCAGCCGCCGTGCTCGGCGCGCCAGTCGTCGCTGTGAGCCGCGCGCAGGATCCATCGGCGAGCCGCGACGGCGTACTTCTCTTCGCCGGTGATCAGGTGGGTGGCGGCGACCACTGGCGCGTACACTCGCATCCCGGCGCCGCGCAGACCCTTGGGATGGCCGATCCCGCCACCGAACAGCGTGCCGTAGTAGTTGCGATCCGTCAGCTCCGTGGCGATGCCGCGGTCCGCCTCGGCCCGTATCTCTCTGAAGATGGGCTCCTGTGGGCCGAGAGCCCGCCGCCGCAGAGCGGCCAGCTCGTCGCGGCGGATGAGGAAGCCGAAGGGCAGACCGCCGGACACGGGGTCGCCGACCGGCGTGGTGGACTCCGGGGGCTCCGGGAACGGCACCGTGCGCACGGTTCGCCGCGCCGTGGCGCTGGTATCGACCGGCCAGATTTCGGTGTGCTGGAGCCGCACCGTCACCGTCCTGAGGGGCATGTCGTCCACGGCGCTCGGCCGGCGCAGGAGGATCCAGAACAGATTGACGCCGATCTCCCGCCCCTCGACGCGCCGGTCGGGAGATTCGGCAATCGAGATGCGCACCGACCGCAGGGTGCGCGCGCCGATGAGCTCCGCGCCGAAGGTGATCCACTGGCCGAATCCCTCCCGTCCCCGCTCACCGCCGACGATCGGGATCCGGCGTCCGCCGTCCACCAGTGCGGTGACTTCGAGATCCGAGTCGCGGTCCCACAGCAGCTTCGCCATGATCTCCCGGTACTCGCCGACATTGAGGTCGAAGCGGCGCTCCACGGTCAGGCGGCCCGGTTCGTCTCCCTGCAGGAACCCGAAACCCAGCCACGGCGTGGGGCCGCCGTTGGCGAGCTCGGTCGGACGTCCCCGCGGGAGCTCGCGGGCGGGTCGATGATCGGTGCCCGGCTGCGGCGCCCGATAGAAAATCGTTCCGGTCGGGACCGTGGAGGCGTCGGGCAGCACCCGCCACTCGGCCGGCCGCACGCCCTGTTCGTGCCAGCCAAGCTCGATCACCGTGTCACTGTCGTTGACCTCCCACCGGGGGGCGTCGATGGAGCAGGCCACATCGCCTGCCACGAGCTCCGTCGGCCACAGGCCCGCCTTCCGGCGCGACAGACGGATGCCGCCCACCGCCGCCCACCGGGCGTGCGGACCGCGGGGTTCCATGTTGTCCAGCCACAGCCTCATCTGGTTCTCGCCCAGCCAGTCCACGCAGAAGATGGTCGACCCCAGACAGCCTCCGCTCGGGTCCAGGACTTCCAGGAGGATGCGCTCGGCGGTGCGGCGCGTTGAGGACAGATCGAGGTGCAGCGACCGGAAGGGGGTCCAGTCCGCCTCCGGAAACGCCAAGGAGAGCGCGCCGTCCGCGGGGTCCCAGCGAACCGCGCCGATCTCGCGGTCCGGGGTCCCTCCTCGCCAACCCGATGCCGGTCCCCGCCATTGCTGAGCCGTTCCCATCACTCCTCCTCCCTGCTGAACGCGGCCACGTCGATGCACGGTCCGCCCCGGCGCGCCGACTCCCACCCGGCCAGCACCGGCGCCAGTGTCGACAGGCCGTCATGATAGTCGCTGAGCACGAGCGACGGATCCGAGGTCCGGACCGCCTCGATGAACGCCCGGTCCTGCGCCGCCCACGGGTCGAACGGCTCGCCGCGGAAGACCGTGACGCCGTCGCGTTCGATGCGCTCGTAGCCGTGCAGGGCGACGGAGCCGCCCTCGTACAGGACCGTGAACCAGTTGTCGGGGGGCGCGGTCCCGATGCCGTCGACCAGGGTCACCGTCATCGTCGCGCCACCGGTCAGACGAAAGTGGTAGCAGTAGGACAGCGGCAACCGGTAACCGGCCGGCTGGTAGTAGAAGGCCTGCGCCGTCTCGACGTCCAACCCGCTGATATAGCGAGCGCAATCGACCGCGTGCACCCCCCAGCCAAGCCCGCTGCCGCCGGTCCTCGCGAAGCTGTCGCGCCCCTCCCCGGACCCGCCGTTGCCGATCCTGAGACGCTCCGAGTCCCGCGTGGCGGTGCTCCCCTCGGAGAGGAACTGGATGTGGATGATCCTGCGTCCGGCGAGCAGCCGGTGTACCTCGCGAAACAGCGGGCGGTACCGCTCGCGAAAGCCGACGGTGCTCACCACCCCCGCGCGGCGAACGGCGGCATCGACGGTGCGGGCGACCCCCATCGACAGTGCCTGCGGCTTCTCGCAAAACAGGTGGATGCCCTGCGCCGCGGCGCGTGCTTCGACGTCGGTGCGGTCGGCGGCGCGCACGAGCGAATACAGCACGTCGATCTTCTCGGCCTCCAGCATCCGGCCGGCATCGCCGTACACGCGGGGAATCGCGAATCGCTTGGCGGTCGCCTCGCGAGCCGCCCGGTCGACGTCGCACACCGCCACGATGCGGACGCCACCGATGCTCTTCAGGTTGGGGATCCGGCACGAGTTGGCGAACGACCCGGCACCGTATATCGCGACGCGAATCACGCATCCGGCCCCTTTCGGATATCGGGCGGCTGCGTCATGCTAAGGCCGCCATGGAGAGGCTGCGCATCGCAGTCATCGGTCTGGGGGCTGGTCCCGATTCCCGCGCCCGCCACTACCTGGCGACGATCGCCCGCCTGACCGACCACTTCGAGCTGGCAGCGGTCTGTGACCGCAGCGCCAAGGTGCTCGCGGAGATCGCTGCCCGGTACCCGCGGCCGGCCCGCTTCCGGAGTCCGGCGGACCTGTTCGCCGCCGAGAAACCCGACGTCGTGCTCAGCCTGGCGCCGAAGGATTCCCATGTCGTGATGGCCCTCACCGCGGCCCGTCACGGCTCCCATGTCATCACCGAGGTGCCCGCCGCCCTGACCCGCCGGTACGCCGAGGCCATCCAGGAAGCGTGCCGGCGCGCGGGGGTGCTGTGGGAGATTGCCGAACAGGTGTGGCTGTGGCCGCAGGAGCGGATGAAGAGAATGGTCATCGAGGCCGGCCTCCTGGGCGAGCTCACTCACGCTCGCCTGCGCTACCTGACCGGACAGTATCACGGCTTCAGCGCGATTCGGGCATTGCTGGACTCCGAGGCCACCCAGGTTCTGGGTTACTGCGGCGAGGTGAAGACCGAGCCGTACCTCGCCTACGGCGGAGAGCCGGAATCGACCGTGCAGTGGGACCACGGGCTGGTGAAGTTCGCAAGCGGAGTCGTCTGCCTGTTCGAGAAGCCGCCGCGCATATTCCCTTCGACCCGCCACGCATTCCCCGTGGGCTGGGACGTCGAGGGAACCCGTGGCCACATCAGCGGCAATCGGGTAACTCGCTACCGTGACGGCCGCACGACGGAGATAGCCGAGCATTACCGGGAGATCGGGAGCGAGCGGATGCTCGAGTGCGTGCGTTGCGAGCTCGATCCGCCGCTGGTCTGGGAGAACCCGTTCACCCGCTACGGAATCGGCGACCCCGACGACGTCGCGAAGGCGAGCATCCTGGTCGGTTTCCACCAAGCGATCACCGAGGGGGGCGCGCCTCCCTACGGCGCCGGGAACGGCCTGCGGGACTGGGAGCTCTGCCTGGCCGTGCGTGAAAGCGCGCGGCTGGGCAACCGGTGGGTGAGCCTGCCCCTGGGGAACCCGACCGAACTGGAGCAGCGTATCGAGGCGGAATTCGTGCGCCGGTACGGCCACGACCCGATCCTGGAGACCCGGGAGCTGCTGGACACACCGTTCTCTAGCTCGGCAACTCTCTGGCCCGTTGCGCACTGGCTGTGACACCGATGGATCCCGACGTCCGCGAACGCCTGCTGCGGCTGCGGTTCCTGCCCACCCGGCCGGAGCTCTCGGATCCGGAGGTCGCCGCGCGTCTGGATGCCGGTCAGCCGCGCATGCAGGCCGCGCAGGAGTCCGCCGCACGCGGCGATGCGGCAGCGCTGCGGCGTGCGCTGGCGGACCATCTGGATGCCTGCGTGCTGGGTGTGGGCGACGAGCGGGACGTGAGGTTCCCGGCGGACTGGTATGACGCGCCCTCCGGCGACGTGCAGGGAGCGGAGGCCATCCTGCGCGGTCGGGTCGCATACGTCGGCAAGGTACTGGACGTCGGACCGCGCATCGACTGGCACGCCTGGGACTATCCGTGCGCGGAGTCACGCTTCGTGCGCTGGTTCTGGATGCATCCGCTCGTCTCCGCCTACCGCACCACCGGCAGGGAGCGCTACGCACGGGGGGCGATGGATATCGTGCGCGGCTTCTACGCCGACGCCCGGCCGCCGGCGCAGCGGCCAGCGACCTGGTACGGCTACAACGGCCCCTGGCAGGCGCTCATGGCCGCGGGCCGGGTGCCGATCGCCCTCGACCTGTACCGGACCATCGGCCGGTCGGATGCCCTCGACGACTCCGACCGGGTGACGTTTCTCAAGCTTCTGCTGGAGCACGCGGAATTCCTGTACACCGCGTCCGACCGGCACATCGCCCACAACTGGGAAGTGGCGATGATGGTGGCCCTGCTGGAGCTCGCGCACGCGCTGCCGGGGTTCAGGGACTCCACGCGCTGGAAGGAGCGGGCCGTCGAGCGGTTCACGCAGAACATGCGGGACTGCGTACTCGACGACGGCGGCTACTGGGAGCGTGGCGAGTACCACTTCAGCGCGATACTGGAGTATGCGATCGCCCGCCGCGCGCTGCAGGAGGCTGGCGAGCCGATCCCGCCGGAGTGGCTGCAGGCCCTGCAGCGGATGTACGAGTGGGCGATGTGGGTGCTCACGCCGCAGCGCCAGTACCCTCCGGTGGGACACGCCTCGTTCACCGGCGGCCGCAGCTACGTGTCGCGCTTCGACGAAGAGCGTTGGGGCCGCCTGCCGGAGGACTCGATGGTGCCGGTGATGGGCGAAGCGGCGGAGCTCTTCCCGGAACGGACGGACTTCAGGTGGTTCGCGACCGGTCAGGGCCGGCCGCCGGAGCGGACGTCGCGCGTCCTGCCGCACACCGGCTGGCTGGTCATGCGCAGCGGCTGGTCTGCCGACGACCTCTACCTGATCATGAGCTACAACGGCTCACCCGACGTGATCGACACCCACCCCGACCTGCTGTCGGTGTCGGTCTGGGCGCACGGACGGGCCTACCTGTCCAACAGCGGCTCCACCTACGGCTACGAGGCCCCCGAGTTTCGGAGCTGGGACATGCACACCCGCTCCTCCAACACGGTCATGGTGGATGGGCAGAGCCAAGCGTACCTCTCCAACGGCGGCAGGCTGCAGACGTGGGAGAGCGTGCCGAGCTTCGACTACGCCGCCGCGGTCAGCCGCGCCTACGAGCAGCGCGGGGTCGATCACCGCCGGGCGGTGCTGCTGGTCAAGCCGCGTTACTGGGTCATCCACGACGTCCTCGATGGCGACGGCAGGACGCACGAGTACCGCTGGCACGGCCACTTTCAACCGACCGAGCTGGCGGTCGACGCGGACGCCGGCATGATCGCCACGGACGAACGGGCGGGAGCGCGGCTGTTCACGGCGTACCTGCCGGAGGATGGACAGACCCTGGAGCAGGACACCGGCCCGATCTCGACCCCCGCCGGCACCAAGGAAGCGCCCTACGTGGCGCTCGTGCAGCGGTCGGCGCGACCGGTCGCATTCACGGCGGTCCTGTATCCGGCCGCGGCCGGCTCCGGCCCGCCGGAGGTGAGCGCGGTGCCGGTCACGTCGCGGGGCGCGCCGGTGCCGACCCACGAGGCTGTCGGGTGCCGCGTGGCCGACGGCACGCGAGAGGACACCGTGCTCCTGGCGCGATCGAAAGCATCCCGCGCGTGCGGGACCCTGCGCACCGACGGGGAGGCTGCGTATGTCTCCCTGCAAGGCGGCCGGGTCGCGGAGGCCGCTCTGGTCGGCGGCGCGCGGCTGACGTACCGGGGACGGAGAATCCTCGCGGTGGGCACGGGTATCGCCGCTGTCAGCGTGCGCTTCGTCGAGGACCGCGTGGAGGTCTCCTGCCGCGGCTCGGGGCGTGTCTCGCTGGCGCGGGGGTCGGCCACCAGCGCGTCCGTAAACGGCACCCCGGTCCCGATCGAGGAGATCGACGGTCGCCTCGTCCTGCAGGCCTCCGCGACGGGCGCGCTGGCGATGCACCCGATCACGGTGTCGGTGGACCCCCTGGAGCTGTGTCTGGCGCTCGGCGTACCCTTCGGCCCGGCTCACCTGCCGGACGGCAAAGAGTCGGTGTGGGCCGGCCGTTCGGCGACGCCGCCGCGCTCGGTCCTGCTGCGTTGGCAGACCTCGGCGCCGGCGGACTCCGCGGTGGAATACCGCCGGCCCGGCGCCCCGGACTGGATTCGCACGGTCAACCCGGAGGCCCGGGTCGATCACCGGGTGGTGCTGAGCAACCTCGACCCCGACGAGGTCTACCAGGTACGCATCGCCTGCCGCGACACCACCGGGACACCGGCATCGGCGCGCACGACCTTTCGAGCACCTTCGCCGTGAGGCTAAACCGGTTCGGACGCCACCATCGATTCGATCAGTAAGTCGATTGTGTCGCCGTAGTGAGCAAGCGTCGTCCTTACTCGTTTACGGGGAGCATTCCATTTGTAGGCAGTTGCCCGCAGAGAAAGCCCACTGCTCTACTCCCATTGACGACCCGTCAAAACCGGGCCGGGCGAGTCGACGGACTCAGGTGCCGGAGGACACGCGGTGCTCGAACACCGTCTTGCCCCACATCCGTAGCAACCACCCGGCGTGGTGGCGGGCGCAGCCGTGCAGTTCGACGAGCTCGTCGAGCATCGCCGTCGTCGGTGCCCTGCTGGCACGCTGGTCCGGTCAGCCATCTCCCTCGTGAGCGCCCTCCGTGGACCCACGGTGACCCATCTCGTTCGACCTCCACCACGATAATGGGCTGGTCGTTCGTGTGGATTATTGATGAGGCAACGCGCCTCCTTGACTTCGCCAAGCGCTTAGCACATCATGTCGGTCATGCTACATTTGCCGGTTTCCCGTCGCTGCAGTAGGACTCTTCTCTTCGTCGGACTCGTCCTGGCACTGGTAGGTAAGACGGCGTCGGCCGACAACCTCGTCACACTCCATGCCGGCTATACGAGTGCGTTTCGTGCGTACGATGCCGGCGCAGCCAATGTCGACGTATCGGTAGGTGGTTTCGGCGTTCATTCCGTCAGCTTCGTTGGTGGTGACGTCGGCCTCTTGAGTAGCGGCGGAATCTTCCTCCCGACAGCATGTTCGATAGGAGCCTCCGCCGAAAGTTTCGGGATAGCGGTCTCGGCTTCGGTCGATTGCCTGGATCTGTATAGCGGTGGTCTGCTGTTTGCCGCAGATATCGGTCCGGGATGGCGGTTCGAGTTCGAGCAGGGTGCGATCATCGTCGGACCCGGTGTGCGGTTCAATGGGGTTGCCCTGTACCATGCCACCGATCCGTTCCTCTCCTACGCACTCGGCGCCGGAGCGCAGGCAACTGTCCTGTTTTCGATCGGTTCCGGCTTTGTCGTCAGCGCGGGGGGCAACCTCGGGTACGACTTCCTCGAGTTCGTGAAACTGCCGGAACTCCCCAGCGACATCCACTATGCCGGCGGGTTTTCGTGGTCGATCAGCGCCGGCATAGGCTTTCTCTTTTAGCTCAGATCCGCTCACGATCGTAGGCGCATCCGAACTTGGTCGGCGGTGACAACTCGACCCGCTGCCACGTCGCGCTCGCCTTCGCCGATCGTCTCCGCTTCCTGGTCCGTCGCAGGGTCATCGTCTTAGCCCGCGTCTGCCAGCGCCGCCCCCACGGCGTCGGACGATGACCGGTATTCCGAGTTTCGTGATCTTCATGAACATACGCCCCTCCGCGCATCGGCCACCGTGCTCACGTCGGTGACAGGCATACGCCCAGCCCGAAACGGCCCGCGGCGTTCACCGCGCGGAAGGCGCCGCAGGAGAGCGCGTCGAGCTTCTCTCGCACTTCCGGGTGGCCTTCCTCGGGCAGCATCAACGCCGCGATCTCGTGATATCGGGTGTAAGGCAGATCGTATGTCGCGGCCTCTTCAATCCTGCCTGTTCAGTGGTGTAGGCCGCTCTACCCGCAGCCACCGCAGCTCGTACTCATGCAACAACGCCCCACAAGGCGTAGGGAAACGACTGGGGCACACGACTCCTGCACCCGAATCTATCCAGCGACTGCTCATGAGGTCCACTGCAGTCGAATGCGGAACGGGGGCGCAACGAGGGGAGCAGGCCCGCGAGCACACCGCCGATCACGTCGTCGAGCAGTTCAACCATGGCGGCCTTGGTCTCGTGTCCCGCGCTCCTCCAGACGCAACGGCGGGTCTGGAAGCCGATCGGCGCGGGGTAGGAGTCGCGGAGCAGCGTCGGGCGCAGGGTGGCGGCGTCGTAGCGGGCAGGGCGGGTAGTGGGGATCGTAGGTGTTCATTGCGGATCAGCCACGGGGGTCCGGGTCCGCTCGATGCAGGCGTTTGCCGTTTCCCCGCACCAGCGGATGTGGTAAGGCCCCGGCGGCAGGCCGGCCGGATCGGCTCCCCCCCGGCAGCACTCCGCGGCGGCTATCCAGAGGCTTAGGCGCTGCCGTCTCCTCAGCGAGTTGCGGGCCGTGGCTCCATTGGAAGGTCCGGAAGTCGTGGTACGGCGCGCCACCTGGCCCTCGGCGCGCGAGGGGTGGCAGCTTGCCCACCAAGTGCAAGTCGCAGCCGCCGACGAGCACCTTCAGAAACCATCGGCGCGGCGTCCGCCCAACGCTTCTGTCCGTCGGGGGTAGCCCGCTCGTTTGACCCATGCCTTCCTCCGAATTCATTTCTTGAACCAAAGGAGCGACATTCAAAATGGCAACCTACGAACACAGACAGCTCGTCGACCGCATAGCCAAATTCGACACTATTCCCTCCGACGCCGATGCAACGTCGTCGATGAACGCGACATCTGCTGCCGTGGGGCATGGGAACTGCGGGGTATTGATACCATTGAAGCTGGGCAAGTACACGCATAACTTAGGCGGCTGCGATATGAAGAACAGTGGTATTGGAAGTTTCAGTTCCTACCAGCTCGTGGTGCTGACCATCGCCGGCGTGCTGTTCGCCGTGTCGCGATGACCACTGGCTCGTTCTCCCCAATGCAACCACAGCTGGCTGATCGGCACGGCGAGGATGCGCTGGCCGCGTAACGGCAGCAGATCCCGTCCGTCGTACAGAACGATGCGGCGCTGGCAGTCGTCGCCGCAGCGGTGCGTGAGGCGGAGCAGCCCCGCGACGATCCCCGTCCGTGAGGGTGGCGGATGCCTTCACGTCGACGCCCCAGGTGCGAGCGCCGCGCGTGATCGCCAGATCTACCTCGAACTGGTCCTTGTCCCTGTAGTGGCGGTTCTCATAGCGTCTGATTGCCGACTAGGGCAGCGTCCAATTGCTGCATGACTGTACGCTACGTCAGCCAGAGAGTTCCGTGACCGCTCGTCACTGCACCCACATCACCCGGTTCGACAGGGTGTCGGTGAGGCTCTCGCCGGCGGGGCCCGCCTGGTAGAGGATGCCGGGGGAGGCCGGCGGCGGCACGATCCCCAGGGGCCGCTCCAGGTGGGGAAACCAGTGCGCCGTCCCCGAATCGGTCGTGCTCACCTGCTCGAGGGCGAAGGTCGCGCCGCCGTCGGCGGACACGAAACGCACGACCTCGCTGGCCGGATGGCCCCACGGAACGTCGTCGGCAGCGTCTTCGGTGGTGGTCACGCCGACCAGCCGGCCCGATGCGTCGAACACGACGCTCGGCGCCAGCCCGAAGCAGCGTCCCGGCGCAAGCTCCACGCGCTCGTTCAGAACGATGCGGCGCCAGCTCCCGTCACCCGCGGGCGTGCACAGCGTGTTGGTGCCCTCGTCATCCGACCACTCGCTGTGGACCAGCCACGGCGTGCCGTCCGGGGCCACCGCCAACGCCCCGGCCTCCAGGGCGCTCCCGTAGTCGATGCCGCCGGAGGCGATCACGTCGAAGGTCTCGGCCGTCACGGGCAGACACACCGGCGTCCCGTCCGAGCGCTGCCAGGTCCGCCCGGCGTCGGGGCTGAAGAGGTAGCCGACGGTCTGAATGCGGCCGTACGCCTCGGCGTCCGACTTCTCGTGGAAGCGAATGGTCATGTGCAGGCCCACGCGGTCCGGTGCCCAGGCGTAGGACTCGCCGAAGTGGGCGTAGTTGGGATGGAGTGAGCGCGCCAGCACCAGCGGCTCGCTCCAGGATCCGCCGGGGCTCTTGCGAAGCAGGTGCAGCTCCCAGGGCCGTTCGTGCCCGAGCCTGCGCTCGCGCGTCAGGAAGCTCTGCCGGCAGCTCAGCAGGAGCTCGTCGTCGGCGTTGACGGCGAGCTTCGGGTAGCTGTAGCCGTCGCCGATCAGCTCCTCGTCCGTCCACGCCGAGGCGTCGCCGGGGCGCAGGGATCGGCGGTACCGGATCGCGTGGTGGTGCGGGTAGTAGGCGACGTGCAGGTACCCGCGGCTGTCACGCACCAGCGCCGGGCCGCCGTGGTTGTCATACGCCTCGCCGATGGTGTGGGTCGCAGACCAGGTGCCGCTGCCGCGGTCGAGGGTGCGGATCCGCACCCGGAACCCTTCGGCGACCGAGTCGAGCCAGGCGACGTGCACGGCGTCGCCGAGCGTGACGATCTTGTTCTCCTGAGGGTACGCGGTGGCGCGGCCGCACCCATGCGCGGAAAGTATCGTCACTGCACCCAGATCACCCGGTTCGACAGCACGTCGTTGAGGCTCTCGCCCGCGGGGCCTTCCTGGTAGAGGATGCCGGGGGAGGCCGGCGGAGGCACGATCCCCAGGGGGCGCTCCAGGTGGGGGAACCAGTGCGCCGTGTCCGGATCGGTCGTGCTCAGCTGCTCCAGATCGAAGGTGGCGCCGCCGTCGGCGGACACGAAGCGCACGACCTCGCTGGCCGGATGGCCCCACGGAGCCTCGTCGGCAGCGTCTTCGGTGGTCGCCACGCCGACCAGCCGGCCCGCGGCGTCGAACACGACGCTCGGCGCCAGCCCGAAGCAGCGTCCCGGCGCAAGCTCCACGCGTTCGTTCAGGACGATGCGGCGCCAGTTCCCGTTACCCGCGGGCGTGCACACGGTGTTGGTGCCCACGCCGCCTGACCACTCGTTGTGGACCAGCCACGGCGTGCCGTCCGGGGCCACCGCCAACGCGCCGGCCTGCAGGGCGCTCCCGTAATCCAGTCCGCCGGCGGCGATCACGTCGACGGTCTCGGCCGTCACGGGCAGGGTCACCGGCGTCCCGTCCGAGCGCTGCCAACTCCGCCCGGCGTCCGGGCTGAAAAGGTAGCCGACGGTCTGAATCCGGCCGTACGCCTCGGCATCCGATTTCTCGTGGAAGCGAATGGTCATGTGCAAGCCCACGCGGTCCGGTGCCCAGGCGTAGGAATCGCCGAAGTGGGCGTAGTTGGGATGGCGGGAGCTCGCCAGCACCAGCGGCTCGCTCCAGGATCCGCCGGCGCTCTTGCGCAGCAGGTGGAGATCCCAGGGTCTCTCGTGCCCTAGTCTGCGTTCGCGCGTCAGGAAGCTGTTCCGGCAACTGAGCAGGAGCTCGTCGTCAGCGCCTACGGCGAGTTTCGGGTAGCTGTAGCCGTCGCCGATCAGCTCCTCATCGGTCCAGGCCGAGGCGTCGCCGGGGCGCAGGGATCGGCGGTACCGGATCGCGTGGTGGTGCGGGTAGTAGGCGACGTGCAGGTACCCTTGGCTGTCGCACACCAGCGCCGGGCCGCCGTGGTTGTCGTACGCCTCGCCGATGGTATGGGTCTCCGACCAGGTGCCGCTCGTGCGGTCGAGGGTGCGGATTCGCACCCGGAACCCGTCGGCGACCGAGTCGAGCCAAGCGACGTGCACGGCGTCGCCGAGCGTGACGATCTTGTTTTCCTGCGGGTACGCGGTGGCGCGACCGCACCCGTGCGCGGAGAGGAGCTGACCTGTCATTGGAGCCTCCAATGCGCGATCGTATCACACGCGCATTTCGTTACCGCGGATGGATCACAGCCACCCGGCTACCGTCCAGAACACGCCTTCGCGCCCGAAGGAACGGTCGAGCAGGCGCGCCGCGTCCGTCGTGGGGTCTCCCCCGTACGTGGCCACGTACTGCTCGTGCAGCCGCCGTTCCAGCTCGGGCTGCTCCACGAGGGGCAGCTCCAGCCAGCGGGACCCCTGCAGCGCGCTCTCCCGCGCGGCGATCCACACCTCCAGGTCCTTGCGGGCCTCCGCCGCCCCGTACTCCAGCGCCCGGCCCTCGGTCACCGCCCGGTGCAGGCTGGTGAGGATCGACGCCTTGGCGACGTCGTCGTGCGCCGAGAGCCTCTGTCCAATCCCGTGGCCGGCGAACGGGTTCTCCCAGACCACCGGCGGGTCGGTGTCCACGCGGACCGCCGTCAGGACCTGCCGGTCCCCGGCCTGCTCGTGCACGTCGACGAACGGGTACCGCGCCGCCTTGCCATCGCGGTAGAGCACCAGCTCGTCGGCCGTCGTCCCGTTGCCGGAGAGGTAGCCGGCGGTGCCCTCGATGTCCCAGTGGCTGCCGCGCGCTCCCGACGGCGGCATTTCGTAGAGGCAGGTCACGTTCCCTTCGTGCTCGACAACCGCGCTCTCCCACCAGCGCGTGGTCTGCCGTCCGCCGCCGTAGGTGCCGTAGGGAGGAACCTGCAGCTCCTGCGCGTACCCGAGCACCCGCCGCGGGTCGAGGCCCAGGGCCTTGCGCACGCCGTTGAAGCCGTGATAGCTGCCCGATGCGTACCAGAGTCGGGCGTGGTTGAGCGTTCCCAGCAGGCCCTGATCGACGATCAGGCGCTTCAGCCGCTCGTGCGGCCATCGCCAGACGTTCTCGGCGATCTCCCAGCACAGGTTTCGCTCCTCGCACGCGCGGCGCATGAAGTCGCCGTGTGCGAGGGTGACGCCGTAGGGGATCTCGGTGATGAGGTGACATCCGTGCTCCACGGCGGCCATGGCCACGACGATCTGGCCGTCGGTCGGCACCAGGACGAAGACGACGTCGGGCGTCTCGGCCTCAAGCATCTCCGTCACGTTGTCGTAGAGCTTCTCCACGCCGAAGAGCGCACCGGCGGTGGGCAGCGCCTCGGCGCCGCTGTCGCACAGGGCGCACAGGTCGTAGCGGTCGTCGAGCTGCGTCAGAACCGCCAGGTAACCGCGTGCCCGGGAGTGCTCGTAGGCGCCGACGCCGACGACGGCGATGCGCAGCCGCCGCACGCCGCTACCCTCCGCCCGGGCATTCGGCCAGGAAGGCGTCGTGCAGGGGCACCAGCGGGGAGAGAGACGCGTCGGTCCCGGTGACCAGGAAGCGCGCCCGCACCGTGCGCTCGGAACCGGGCACCAGGTCGTCCCCGAACAGCGACAGGTACAGCGGGTTCTGGTCCTTGAAGTGATCGGCGAGGTTGGGGGTGTCGTAGCCTGAGATCACCGCGTAGCAGTCTTCCGGGCGTGACATGAGCACCGCGGCCACGCGGTGGTCGGGATCGGTCTGGCACATCAGCGGACGGGCATAGAAACGCTGAGGGTTCCACTGGTAGGTGCCCCAGATACGGTCCCAGCGGCCGTCGGTCGAGCGGCGGGCCGCGTGCTGATCGCGCGCGAACACCAGCCCGGTGCCGACGAACACGTCGCTCAGAACGGGCGCGATCCACTGATCCTGGTCAGGCGGATCGGCGAACTGACTGCCCGCCACGAAGACGTGCGGCACCATCGACGTGTCGAAGTAGCTCGACAGGAAGACCTCGTAGGCGGGATAGGGCCAGTTGGAGCGGACCGTGACCGCCAGGTCGATGATGTTGGGCTCCTTGACGTGATAGGTCGCCGTCAGATCCGCCTTGTGCTCCTCATTCGGCTCGAATCGGACCTCCAGTGCATCGCCCTTGGCGCGGACCGACCGCTCCAGCAGGCGCGCCTGCCCCATCCAGTGGTTGGTCGAGAACAGCAGGAAGAGGTTGAAGACGTCGAACTTCGGGTGCACGACCTGGATGCCGGTGGGCTTGTGCAGCACCTCCTTGACCCCGTGGCGCTCACCGTCGGGCTGGATGAACCCGCGCAGCTCCTCCGTCTCGAACTCCCACACGTCGTTGCTCGTGGCGTGGATGAGGGCCATGGTGTTCCTCCAGGGGTCGCTTCGAGTCGTCGAGGATCGGAAGTATCGGGGGCAGGGCGGTTAGAATCAAGGGAATGAGCGGTGAGCCAGCAATTCTCGGTGAGCGGCAGGTAGCGGCGTGTAGGGCGGTCTGACGGTAGTGGTACGGCCCAAGTGGAGGCGAGCGAGCACTTTGGCAGGCGCGCCAGTGGCCACACAACCGGGTTTTTCAGGATCAAGCCCTGCGGCGCGCCGCTGCCGTGGCCGGTAGAGGCACACCGGAGGTTCCGGGCGCAGGTTTCGCGGCGCGGTGGGCGCGCGTGCGGCAGCCGCAGGCGGCATGCAGGCAACGGGTTCAGGGACTACTGGGGCTGATAGGTTGGCAGCGGCTCGGGTGGCGAGTTCATGCGTGCCAGCACCTGGTCCCAGGAGGTGAACAGGAACAGCCGGAACGCCGAGCGCACCTCGTCCCAGAACCCGCGCCGGGAACTGAAGAAGGTGCGCACCCGCTGATACAGCCCATCGACCAGATCGAAGATCTGGTGCATGAAGAACGCCAGCAGGTTGAGCACGAAGAACGCCTCCGAGAGGTGCTGGTGGCCGTGGCCGAAGTTGTGCTCCAGGTGGTAGCCGTGGTTCTTGAGGGTGTTGAACCCTTCGTTCTCGATCTTCCAGCGCGCCCGCGCGGCGCGCACCAGTCCGACGATGTTGTCGGTGGTGGGCACCAGGTCGGTGACCCACGCGTTCTGATAGGTAACCTTGCCGTCCTTGACGATGCGGAACTGGATGAAGTTGATGAGCGGAGCGTCGGGGTTGCCGTTCAGCGGTAGATCGGTGACCCACTCGTACTCCCTGCGTTCGCCGCGGTGGTCGGTAGCGTGACGGTTCAGCAGGTTGGCGCCGCGCAGGCCGGCGACGTCCTGGTAGAGGCTGCGATGGTCACCGGGCTTGGCGACCAGCAGGAATGAGAAGCGCGCCGCGCAGAGCTGCTCGACGAACGGTTGCTTGGAGTACAGGCTGTCGGCGACGATAATTGCCGCCATGCGCGGATAGTCGGCGCGGAGCCGCTGAAGCATGCGGTAGCCGGCGTTCAGTTCGCAATCCTGCTTGCGGTACGTGGCGCCGTCGGCGTCACTGTTGCGTACGAACTCGGGAGCGAGGGGCAGCACCTGGGGCTTGTCGGGGTGGACGATGGCCGCCTGCAGGATGTCATGGTGGTAGGACGTGATGCCGCGCGAGGTGGTGCTCAGGCAGTGCTTGCAGTGGACGGACTCGGAGCTGAAATAGCGTGAACCGTCGAGGGTGATCAGATAGCGGGCGTCGAACAGTTGGTAGTGCTGGAGCCACTTGGCGCGCTGCAGGCGAGCGATCCAATCGGCGAAGCAGGGCAGGATGCGAGCATAGTCATGGCGGTCGAGCAGATCGCGGAGCTGCGAGTCGGAGGGCAGTTCACCGACGCCGAAGGTGGCCGAGAGGTTGTTGGTTTGCAACTGGCGCTGGAAGCGGCGCTGGAACTGCAGCAGCGAGGGGTCTTGGACGTAGAACAAAGCCAGAGCGCTGAGGTAGCAGTCGCGCAGGGCGTAGCGGATTTTGCCTGGTTGGCGTGCGTCGACGATACCGGTTACGTAGTCGGCGATCGAGTCGACGAGGGAGCGGAAACGAAGTAAATTCGGGCCTCTCCGCAATCCCCTGGCCATGCGAAGACAGCATGACGAGGAAGACGAGAAATGTCTAGTCCTGTAACTCGTTCAACTGCAATGAGATACATGACAGGGTCTGATCTGCCCTCATCGGAACCGTGTCACCATGTCGATTCTCATCTCATTCGCCGAGAATTGCTGGCGGTGAGCCCGCGGAGCCGGCGTACCCGGTACCGGAGTACGAGCCGCGGCAGCTCAGCATGACCGTGCGCGGGGACCGGCTGCTCCGGCTCGCCGACACGCAGTTGCCCGAGGGGTATCTGCTTCGAAGGTGCCGGGCGAGCGACAGCGGCGCCATCGCCGGCGTGCTGGACGCCTGCGGCTTCCAGGGGTGGACGGCCCGGCGAGTGGCCGACTACCTGGCCGAGCCCGAGCGCCGTGACGGCTCCCGCGTCGTCGCCCGCGGCAACCGGGTCGTCGCCTCCACCTTCGCCTCCTGGAAGGAGACGGGCCGCATCGGGGTATTGGACTACGTGGCCTGTCACCCCGACCACAGAGGGCGCGGGCTCGGCCGGGCGGTGTGCCTGGGGGTGCTCCGGTTCTTCGCGGGGCGCGGCTACGAGTCGGTGACGTTGCTGACCGACGACGTCAGGCTGCCCGCGATCGCCCTCTACCTCTCGCTGGACTTCGCGCCCGACATGACCCGCGAAGACATGCCGGGCCGCTGGGAACAGGTCAGGCGCCAGCTCGACGCGAACAGCCGATGAGCGCACTGGAAGCCATCAGCGTCGGGATCGTCGGCGCGGCCGGCCGAGGCGGCCGGCTCCGCCACGCGTTCGAGCTGCTGGACGCGGTTCGGATCAAGGCGGTGTGCGACATCGACGCCGAGGGGCTGGAGCGCGCCCGGCGCGAGCTTGGCGCGTCCGAGGGGTACCTGGACTTCGACGAGATGCTCGAGCGCGCGGAGCTGGACGCGGTCATCATCGGCACGCCGATGCCGCTGCACGCGCCGCAGGCGATCGCGGCGCTCGAGCGCGGCGTGCACGTGCTGAGCGAGGTTCCCGCGGGCGTCTCGATCGAGGAGTGCCGGCGCCTGGTGCAGGCGTGCCGCACCAGCCGGGCGAGCTACATGCTGGGCGAGAACGTCACCTACACCCGCCCCAACATGATCGTGCGGGAGATGGTGCGCAGGGGCGAGTTCGGCACCCCGTACTATGCCGAAGGCGAATACGTGCACGAGCTGAAGGGGCTGAACGAGGTCACCAGGTGGCGGCGGCGGTGGCAGACCGGGATCAACGGCGTCACCTACGGGACCCACAGCCTGGGGCCGATCCTGCAGTGGATGCCGGGCGATCGCGTGATAAGCGTGTGTTGCGCGGGCAGCGGCCATCACTACCGGGACCCGCGGGGCGACGAGTACGAGAACGAGGATTCCTGCGTGATGTTGTGCCGCATGCGCTCGGGCGGACTGGTGAAGATCCGGGTGGACATGCTCTCGGACCGACCCCACTCGATGATGAACTTCCAGTTGCAGGGCACCGACGGCTGCTACGAGTCCCGCCGCGCTCCCGCCGAACGGGACCGCATCTGGTTGCGGTCGCGCTCACCGGACGCCAACACGTGGCTCGACCTGGAGGAGGTGGCCGAGCCGTTCCTGCCGCAAGCGTGGCGCGCCCACGGTGAGCTTGCGCGCACGGCCGGCCACGGCGGTGGCGACCTCCTGGAGATCCTCGACTGGGTGAATGCGATCCGCAACGGCACGCCACCGCCGATCGGCATCCACGAGGCCTTGGACATGACCATCCCCGGCCTGATCAGCCAGCAGTCCATCGCCGCAGACGGTCGCTGGCTGCCGGTCCCCGATTCGCGGGAGTGGTGAGCGCGGGTTCGCGCAACTCATCCACCACGTCCGGAAGGCGCCCGCGGACAAAGCGGATCGTCCCCGAGATTGTCGTAGGCACCGACGGCATTACCGTGCCGAAGGAGAGATCGATGTCCGTGCACGGCCAATAGGACCAGCTCAGGGCCGTCGCGAAGGGCGAGCTGATCGCGACGGTGAGCGGGTCATCCCCGCCGCGCTCGGTCGCGATGAACTTCCCCCGAGCGCCGTGCAGCGGGATCTTCTCGTTCGGCGCCTCCCTTCCCAGCCGGGCGACGGCCCTGCGTTTGAGCTCGGCCTCGTGCTCTTCCTCCGCGAGCGTCACCGAGCGGATCCAGATCCGCCCGGAATTCGGTATCGCGTGCAGCGGTGTAAGCCGGTCCTGATGCAGGACGAAGGCGTCCCTGCCGAAGCCCTCGGCCCAGCAGTGGTTGAAGCAGCAGTGGCAGTAGAGGTCCGGCCACGGCGGCCCTTCGTCGACGCGCATCGTCAGGCGATAGTCCACCCGGTCGGGACCGGCATCGAACCGGCACTCGAGGCTGGCGGCCGGCTCCGGGCTTTCGTAGTGGATGCTGCACGAGCGATCGCCGCGCTTCTCCCAGGTGAAGTTCCAGGGCTGGATGCCGCCGCGCGCCGGTATCCGGCGCTGCGGTTGGGACTGGCTGGAGACCACGCCCTCGGGCATGTTCAGCGCCCAGCACGCGCCGGGAACCCCGTCCCAACGGATGACGAGGGTGCACCGGCGGTAGGCGGCCATCCGCTCCCGGTAGGCTGAGTCCCGGTTCCACTCCTCCACGGACCGCGCCACGTCTTCGGCGCCGTCCTGCCGCAGCCGCTCGGCCGTGCGGCCCGCGGGCAGCGGATCCTGGGACTCGATGTCGGGATACGGCCAGAGCGTGATACCGTCCGATTTCACGGGGGTCCTCCTCGCGCCGGGCTCCGAGCCGCGCCAGTATAGGCCCCCAACACGCCCGGGCAACCGGGGTCTGAGGGTAACCGCAATGAAGCATCTGGTGGTGTACAAGAAGAAGGGCCTCTACACGGGCTGGCCGCTGCCGGCGCTCCTCCCCGACGGCAGGCTCACCGTCGTGGTGCAGGTTTCCCGCTTGGTCGAGCACTACGCTCTTGGGGAGCGCATCACGCTGGTATCCGACGATAGCGGTGACACGTGGTCCGAGAGCGACGATCCGTCCATTCCCTCAAACTGGCCCGGATCCTCCACCCGCGAGCGTCACGATCGCTTCGAAGGCGTTATGCCCGGCGGCAGGTATCTGGCCGCCGGCGGGGTCGGCTGGGAGGTGTGGCCGGCGGCGGACCGCGCGAAGGCGCATGCGATGGGATTGGCGGTCTTCTACGGCCCGGACCCCGCCACCGACGACCTCATCGTCGGCGGAAACAGGCTGTACGTGCAGTGGTCGGACGACCGTGGACGGTCGTGGCATCGCCGGGAGTGGGCGGTGCCGGGGGCGGTGTGCCTGCTGTCGTTTCCGCGGTCGGCCCATCTGGCCGATGGGACCATCCTGGTGCCGGCCTACGATCTGGGCTGGGAAAAGGACAAGATCATCGACGCCGTTAGCGCGCCACCCGAGGGCGTGCGCCGAGACGTCCACGGCACCTACGTGATCCGCGTGATCGGGGAGAGCACGTGCGAGCTGGCCGAGATCCCGGGGGGAGGCTTCGGCAACGAGTTCGCCGTGGTCGAAACGGCCCCAGGGACGGTCCTCGCCCACCTTCGCGACGACTCCACCGCCCAACGTCGCGACGATTCCACGGGGTATCTCCTGGAGAGCTGGTCGCACGACGGCGGCCGGACCTGGTCGCGTGCCATGCGGACCGAGATCTGGGGCTACCCGCCGCATCTGCTGAAACTGTCCGACGGCCGGATCCTGTGCTGCTACGGCTACCGGCGGGATCCCATGGGTGTGCGGGCCGTGCTCTCGAGCGACGGCGGCAGGAGCTGGGACCTGAAGAACGAGGTCGTGTTGCGGGACGATGCCGTGGCGACGTGGGGCAACCCTCTCGGCCAGCACTGCCCGGGCGACCTGGGGTATCCGCTGTCGGTCGAGCTGCCTGACGGCAGCATCTTCACCACCTACTACTTCGTCGAAGCGGACGGAATCATCCATGCCGCGGCCACGAGGTGGCGGCCGGACTGACGGCTCGCAAGCTACTCCGGCCCTCCCGGCTGCCCGGCGTCTTGACCGTCGCCTCCTCAGCCGCTAGCATGTATTTCTTTGGTGGCAGCGGAGGCGGTTCACGCCGATCTCCGCCTGGCAGGACGCCGGGGAGCTTGCAGAGATGATCGCGCGGCCGGCTCGGATCGCGGAGTCATACGAATCCGCCCTGCGGAGCGAGAAGTGGCGGAGAGCAAAGCGCATGTACGCGCTCTATCTGCTGTTTCTCGTGCCGCTGGTGATCCTGATCATCTTTCGCTACGTCCCCATCTACGGACTTTCCATCGCATTCGTTGACTACCGGTACGCCAAGGGCATGTTGGGCAGCCCTTGGAACAATTTCGAGCACTTTCGCCAACTCTTTGCCAACCCCTACTTCGCCCGGCTCTTTCGCAACACGGTCATCATCAGTGTGCTGAAGCTCGTCTTCGGCTTCCCGGCCCCCATCATTCTGGCTCTGATCATCAATGAGGTTCAGAGCGCCTCTTTCAAGCGGACCGTGCAGTCGATCTCCTATCTGCCACACTTCCTGTCCTGGGTGGTGCTGTCCGGCATCATCATCGAGATGCTCTCTCCGCAGCGAGGCATCGTCGGCTACATCTACACGCTGCTGGGCATGGAAGCGCCGGTCATCCTCTACTCACAGGGGCTGTTCCGGCCCATGCTGGTGGTCACCGCCATGTGGCAGGGCGTCGGCTGGGGGGCGGTCATCTACCTTGCAGCCATCGCCGGCATCAATCCCGAGCTCTACGAGTCGGCGACCGTCGACGGAGCGAATCGACTGCAGATGGCGGTGAGGATCACCGTACCCTCACTCATCCCGGTCATCGTCGTGCTGTTCATCCTGAACCTCGGATACCTGATGGAGGCCGGATTCGACCAGATCCTCAACCTGTACAACCCGCTCGTGTGGGAGGTGGCCGACATCATCGACACCTTCGTCTATCGAAAGGGGATCCTCGACAGGCAATACGACTACGCCACTGCCGTAGGGCTCTTCAAGAGCCTCGTCGGCGTCTGCCTGCTGGTCGCGGCCAACATGATCATCAGACGGTTCAGCGAATATGGCATCTGGTGAACATGGCATCGGGTAGAGCCTTCCACGCGCTGCACCCGTCGTTCGGCAGCCGGCTGGCGCGCGGTTGCATGTACGTCTTTCTGATCCTGTTCGCCCTGTCGATCCTGTACCCGTTCTGGGTAACGCTGATCACCTCGTTCTCGACCGTCGATGAGGTCACGACTCTGGGCTTCAAGCTGTGGATCAGCGAGTGGAGCACCGGCGCGTACCGGTTCGCCTTCTCCACGTACGGAAACGCGGGAGTCGCCTACTACAACTCGATCTACCGGGTGGTGTTGGGGACGTCCGTCGCCATCGTCTTGACGCTGCTTGCCGCCTACCCACTTGCGAAGCGCAACCTGCCCGGGCGCAACGTGCTCACCATCGTGCTGCTGATCACGCTGTTCTTTGCCGGGGGGCTCGTCCCGAACTACCTGCTGATCCGCCGGCTCGGTCTGATCGACACCCGCTGGGCGCTGATCCTCCCGCTGGCCGTCAACGGCTTCTACATCATCATCGCCCGCAACTTCCTGATGACCATCGACCCCGCGTACGAAGACGCGGCGCTGGTGGACGGCGCCGGTTATCCGCAGATCCTGGCCCGCATCATGGTGCCGCTGTCGAAGCCGATCATCGCGACGCTGGCCCTGTGGACGGCGGTCGCTCACTGGAACGCGTGGTTCGACGCCCTGATTTACATCCGCAGCGAGCGCAAGATCGTGCTGCAGACCCTGCTGCGGCGCATGATCCAGCAGATCCAGGAGGCGCTGCTGGGAGTGGACCGCTTCAGGGCGATCGAGGACCTGCCGGCCCTGCCGACCGAGGCGGTTCAGGCCGCCTTGATCATCCTCACCATCGGCCCGATCGTGCTGGCGTACCCCTTCCTCCAGAAGTACTTCATCAAGGGCATCTTCATCGGGTCACTCAAGGGCTGAGCCCCTAGCGGCAGACATAAAGAGAGGGGATGCCCGGCGGGCATCCCCTCATCCGTGTACCGCGCTTTGTACTGCGCGTGGCTCTATCTTCGGCAGCCGATCTCTACCACCACTTTTCGTTCGCACCGGCGGCGTAGTCGGTCACGCCGTTCCTGAACTTCTCGTAGACAGGAGCCTTCAGCAACTCGTCGAGGATCTCGGCGCCACCGAACTTGAGGTAGTCGGCGACGTACTCGTCCCATACGGCGTCGTCGTTGATGTCGATCTCGCCCACGATCGCCTTGGCCGAGAACTCGGTCGTCAGCGTGTTGAGCACCTCGCCGTGCTCGGAATACAGCTCCGCCAGGTTGGTCTCGCTCTTGGTGTCGAAGCGGTACGGATAGAGGGTCCGCGCCCTGCCTTCCGGCGACACGATGTGCTCGGTGAGGAAGGTGGTGATCATGGGAGCGTTGTTGAAGACGATGCGGTCCGCCGAGGCGCTGGGCGGGTAGGAGTTGACGAACGGACCCACCGTCGGCTCGCCTGCCGTCGGCGTGATGTCTTCTTCCGCCCGCCGAACGGGGGTCGAGTTCCACGGCTCGCCCGACCAGTCGAAGTGCACGCCTTCCTTGCCGAAGCGTTGGTGGACCCAGTCCTCGGCGCTGCCGTAATAGGCGGCGTCGACGATCTGCAGGATCACCTTGAGCTTCTCGTCGTCCACGTTGGCGTTGACGTACTGGTTCATGTTGTACCAGAGGCTGGGGTTGTAGGCGCCACCGCCGCGGAATCCGTCCGGACCGACGGGCTGAAACAGCGGGACCTCCGCCTTGCCGAGGTCCTCTTCCGGCACGAAGCTGTTGGGCGGATACGCCATCCGGTCCTCGCGGCCTGAGTACCAGTAGTGAATGCTCTGCGATGCGGTGATCCCAGCCTGGACCTTGTCCCACGCCTTGGCGCGGTCGATGGTCAGGAACTCGTTGTCCAGCAGTCCCGTCTCGTACCACCTGGCCATGAGCTGCAGGTACTCGCGGTAGTTGGGGCTGATCTCCTCGGTGTAGAGCCTGCCGTCCACCAGCGTGTTGCGTTGTCCCTCAAGCTGCGCCTGGAACGCGCCGGCGATGGGCGAGTGCAGCCAGCCGTACCTGGGTCCGCCGCCGCCGCCGAAGGGGATGGTGTCATTCTTGCCGTTGCCGTCGGGGTCACCGTCGCGGAATCCGATCAGCAACTCCTCGAACCACTCCAGGGTGGCACTGCCGTCGGGGTTGGACCAGTAGTGCACCCGGCCGTACTCGTCGATGGAAACCTTCGTGCTCTCGTAGTCCGACAGGGTCGCCCCCACCTTGGCCGCCCAGTCGGTCCGGAAGGCGATGAAGTAGCCCATGATGGGGTTCTGCGCGGAGAAGCCCTGGATGGCCAGCACCTCTTCCTCGAGATTATCCGGGTTGCGGTCGCGCAGCCAGCCGTCGGGGTACTCGGAGTCCAGGCGCTGGGTGTATCCGGGCATGTACTCGCGGATCATGGCGACGGGAATGGGGCGGATGATGCCGTCGTTGTGGTAATCGATCGCGCGGCCCCACAGGGCGCCCGTGTCAGGGAACTCCCCGGAGGCGAGCATGATCTGCACCTTCTCGCCCTCGTTGGAGCCGATCCCGTTGGCCTGGATATCGACGTTGAAGCGCTCTTCGAACATCATCGTCGCCCAGGAATCTCCTTCGCCGGTCTCACCCATCTCGCCGACAAGGCCGTCTCCTGCCCAGGTGATCACCATCTGCTGTTCCGCTGCTGCGTCCTCTACCCCGGCGCCGAACACCGTGGGCGCCAGCAGCAGCAGAAAAGCCGCGGCGACTGCCGCAGTGCGTGCAAATTTCTGCATCACGCACCTCCTTGAAAGTTGTTACGGTGGGTACAACGTACCCTCAGAATACGCCAAACTAGAGTTTTGTCAGCATTCTGTCAAGCTCACCTGCCCGGGCCGGCGCGCAGACGTCGCTGCGGCGAACGCGCGGTAGTACTGCAGTGGACTGGCAAGGTCGCCGTCGATCGGCAGCAGCGCCAGCCGGACTCCCACGGTGACCTCGTCGCCCGGCACCAGGTCGTTGCCGAACAGCGACAGGTCGAAGGCGCTGTATGGGGCCATTCGGTCGGCCTCGTTCTCGGCGAAATAGCGGGCGCTGATGGCGTAGCAGTCCCGCGGTCGCGCCATCAACGCCGCCGCCAGCAGCTCGTCGGGATCGGTGAGGAAGGCGAGGCAGTGGGCGTAATACCGCACCGGGCACATCTGCACGGTGGGCGCGTCCGCCTCGCTGCGGTTCCAGCGTCCGTCCACGCACCGCCGCGCGGCGTGCGGGTCACGGGCGAACACCAGCACCGTGCCGCGATAGACATCGTTTACCATGGGCACCACCAGATCCGGATCTCCCGCAGGCTCGCCGTAGCGGTTGCCTCTGAGGTACACGCGGGGGCGCAGCGCCGGGTCGAAGTAGCTGGGCAGGAACAGCTCGTAGCCCGCGTAGGTGCCCTCGCTGCGCGCCGTGACCTGAAGGTCGATAGCCTCCGCCTCCGGCACGGTATAGCTCGCCACCAGCTCGACCTGGTGCTCGGCAGTGGGCGGCCAGCGGATCTCGACCGCGTCGGGCCCGGCCGACGTCACGCGTCCCATGAACCGCGGCTGCCCCATCGCCTGATGCTGCGCAAACAGACGGAACAGGTTGAGCGCCGCGTAGTCGGGATGGATGAGCTGGCGGCCGGTTCGCTTGTCGATGAGGCTGCGGACGCCATGGTACGCCCCCGCCGGCTCGATGCGTCCGGCCATCACGTCCGTGTCGAACTCGCAGGCGCCCGTCGTGCGATCCAGCTTCAGCTCGAACATGGCGCCATCTACTCCGGGACGATGCGCCGCCGGCTTCGCGGTGTCACCGCCAGCGGGGCCTCGGCGCATCCGATCCCATCGATCCTGACCGTGCCGTCACGGTCGCTCAGGTTCTCGAGCAGGTAGTCGGCTCCGTCGCTGCGTTCCAGGTGGAGGGTGAGAGGCGAATCGACGCGCAGAGCGAACCCTCCCCACTCGATCCGCGTCGTCTCCACCGCGTACAGGTACTCGAGCGCCCCTCCATTCCCTGCGCAGAGCACGACCAGTCGTCCGTCAGTCGTGACCTCGCCGTAGCGGGTCGGCACCGGCTTCCACGCGTAGGAGACCGCGACATAGACCGTGGCGCTGCCGCGTTCGACGGCAAGTCCGGCTGCCTCGCTCTCAAGCCCCCGGTGCTCCCTGCTCACCGCCAGCTCTCGAACGGCGTTGATCGCCGGCTGACCACGAAACGGCTCGATCACCGTCAGATAGCGCGTGCGCGCATGGGGCGGCGGCGCCTCGCGTCGCGCGAAGAGCACCGCCATCCGTTCTTCCAGGGTCGTCCCTGGTGCCGTCGCGGCTATCACTTCGGTCCCCGCTTCCCCCAGCATCGTCAACCGCACACCCTGGCCATCGCTCGCGAAGGTCGCCGTCCAGGTCTCATCCACGCTCCCCCGACGGACGTCTCGAATGTGCTGATAGCCGTTGTCCTTCCCCAGCGCCTGCTCCCGCTCGACGAGCTCAGCGCTCACCTGCAGCTCGCCGAAGTTGCGGTACACCCAGTCCATGCGCCGTCCACGCTGCCGGTTCGGTCCCGCTCCCCGAACGCCGACCAGATCGACGACGAAGGCCCCGTCGACCAGGATCACCGTCCGTCGCATCCGCACTCCGTGCTGATAGTCGTGCGCCGACGCGTCGGCTACCTGCACCCGAGCGCTGGTCTCGAAGCCCTCCAACCGGCCGCTGATCCGATTCTGGGACACCTCGTCCACCACCACCGTGTTGTGGCTGACCGTCTGCCGGTACCATCCGTGCGACTCGGCCAGGCTGTAGTTGCAGATCCCCAGGTCCGGGGCCTGTACCTGGCCGTTGGCGTAGAGCACGACATTCAGCTTGTCCAGGTGCCCGTGCCCGCCACCGTGCGGCCCGTACTGCAGCAGCAACTGCACCTCCTCCGCGCCGCTGCCTTGTGGACGCGCGCGCAGAATCGCGTACCCGCTGGCAGGAAAGTTGACGCTCTCCCGCACCGGCGGACGCGCCGGGGGCTGCCATACCGGGGCCAGCCACAACGGCGCCACGTACCCGCGGCGCAGCCCCCGCGCCCGTTCGCCGGTTTCCGACACGCGCCCGGCAACCAGCAGCGGCGCCACTTCCTGGTCCGTCGTACGCGCGTAGTACACCTCCGCCAGCGTGCCGAACACCTCCGCCAGAGACCTGCCGAAGTAGTCGTCCCCGACCGCCGGGTAGGTGCCGTCGGGAAAGCCGAGCCGGACCGGCGCCGCGAACATCCCCCGCACCCGCGGGTGGCGGTACAGGTCGATCCCCGAATGCCACGCCGCCTCCGTCAGGCACAGCACATCGCCGATCGTGCCGATGGCGTAGCCGATCGACCCTTCCCAGAACAGCCCGTCCTGGCGCACGCACCGCTCCATGAGGGCGTTGAAACCCACCGGCCCGTTGATCGCAAAGTCCACGAGCTCTTCCGAGCGCAGCGCAAACCCGATAACGCCGATGGCCGCCGTGCACAGCGCCTGCCAATTCGAGGGCAGCGGTTCATGGATGTCGGCATCGACCGAGCCGATCAGCCGCGCCGTCGCAAGCAGCAGGTCATCCTCCACGTGGCGCCGCTGCTCCCCGCCAAGCGCCCCGGAGTCGAGAATCAGGTCGTAGGCCGACGCCGCGTGCAGCGCAAAGAAGCCGTCCTCCAGCGTCTGCGAGCCGACCTTCGAGAACTGCTCGATCGGGTAGGCGTCGTATCGGTCGGCGTATTCGCAGAGAATCGCCGCGGCGGCTTCCGCGTACCTCACCTCACCTCCCACCGCGTACCGCAGCGCCAGGTCTTCGGCCGCACCGGCGATCTTCGCATGCTGATAGGCGCGCCAAGTCTGGTCATACACCCCGCCGGTGTAGACCTCCCCGCACTTCGGGCAGGTGTGCCGGTGCGGCTCGTGGGGGTCGTAGATCAGCCCCGTGCTGTCGGCCGGGCAGATGTACAGCCCCAGCCACTTGCCCTCGGCGTTCTTGTCCGGGATGGGAAGCGGCCTGCGCAGCCACTCGTCCGTATCCCGCACGATCGCCTGGTAGCGCCGGTGCTGGAAGCTCCCTTCCTGCCGATTCAGCTCCCGGATCGTCTCGATCTCACCCGCGTCATAGAACAGCAGCGGTCGCTGCCGTTGTTCCAGCCGGATCTCTCCCGTGTGCATGGCCAACCTCCGTCTGCTCGCGGACGCCCATGGTACCGCCCATGGGCCGGACGTACAGGATCGCTTCACCGCGCGCGTTGCCGCCCGCCTCGGCCTGATCTACGCTAGCGCGCCATGATGAAGATCTCGAGCGGTGCCGGGGATCTCTCCGACAGCTCCCTGCGGCGTGCCATTCAGCTCGGCGTCGACTGCATCGACCTGGGCTGTCCGCCCCTCGATCAACTGACCGCCGTCAAGAAGCGAATCCGGTCGTTCGGCCTGGACGTCAACCGCATCTCCCTGCCGGACATGAGCGCCGCCTTCATGCGCGGCGAGGAGGGCTCCGAGAAGGAGCTGGACACCGTCGAGCGCACCCTGCGCGCCTTTGGCGATGCCGGCTACCGGCTCACGTTTCAGCGCTTCGAGGGCAGCAACTTCAACCATCTGGCCACCTTCTACGAGTCCGTGCACCGCGGCGGCTACCGCGGCAGCGGCAAGAGCGTGTGGCTGACGGGCAAGCGCCCGCCCGAGCGGCCGGAAGAGGAGCTGCGCCGCGCACGCATCGCCTATTGGCCGCACTTCGGCCACGATGAGCCGCCCGAGCGCTCCGAGCTCGACGCCTGGTGGGGGCGGTTCTGCCGCGTGTTCGAGCGGCTGGTGCCCATCGCGGAGGAATACGAGATGCGCATCGGCGTGCACCCGGCCGACCTGCCGCTGGCAGACGCTCCGTTCGGAACGCTGGGGTTCCACCGGGTGATCGACGCCTTTCCCAGCCGCAACGTCGGCTACCTGTACTGCTGCGGCACCCGCGCGGAGGCCGGCGGGCTGCCCCTGGTCCTGGAGGAGATCCACAACTACGGGCGCAAGGGGCGGATCTTCATGGTGCACTTCCGCAACATCCGCGGCAGCCTGATGACCTCCAGTGCGTACGAGGAGGTGCTGCTGGACGACGGGGACATGAACATGTTCAAGATCCTGCTGGAGTTGCGCCGGGTGGGCTTCGACGGCTGTCTGAGCCCCGACCACATCTTCCGCCTCGAAGGCGATCCTGATGCCTCAACCGACCAGAATCGTGCGTACCAGGGGCTGGCCTTCTCGATCGGGTACATGAAGGGGCTGCTCGCCGCGCTCGCGACGGTGGGTTAGGAGATGGAGGAAGCAGCGTGAATGCCGAAGACATCTACCGCAAGCTGGGGGTTCCCGCGGCCCTCAATGCCGTCGGCGCCGGCACGCTCGTCGGCGGGTCGGGCCCTCCCGCCTTCGTGCGGGAAGCGATGGAGGCCTCGAGCACGCGCTTCTGCAAGATGGACGATCTGCTGCGCGCCGCAGGAGACGCCATCGCCAGGCACGTCGGCACCGAAGCCGCGTACATCACCTGCGGCGGGGCCGCCGGGGTGACCCTGAGCGCGGCCGCCTGCATCGCCGGCACTGACGCCGCAGCCATCGGCCGCCTGCCCGACACCGACGGACTGCGGAACGAGATCGTGGTGCAGAAGCGGCACTTCGACGCCTACGATCGCTGTGTGCGCGCTGCCGGGGCGCGGCTGGTCGAGGTGGGCCGGGAGGACGGTTGTGAGGCCGTCGAGCTCGAAGCCGGCATCGGAGGCGACACGGTGGCGATCTGGTACCCCTGGCCGCCGATGGGCGACCGGACCGGCCTGTACCCGGAGATGCCCCGCCGCGACGAGATCGTCCCGCTGGAGGAAGCGCACGCCATCGGCACGCGCCACGGTGTGCCGGTGATCGCCGATGCCGCCTCGGAGATCTACCCCCTCGACTTCATGCGCCGCATCGCCGCCTCCGCGGACCTGGTGGTCTTCGGTGGCAAGTACTTCGGCGGCCCCAACGCCAGCGGCTTCGTGTGCGGCGACCGCGATCTGATCGAGGCGGTCGCCGCCCAGGGCTTCACCATGCCGGCCGGCGCCATGGGGCTCGGTCGCTCCATGAAGCTCGACCGCCAGCAGGTGATCGCCCTGGCCGTCGCCGTCGAGCGCTGGTTCACCACCGACCACGCCGCCCGCTTCGCCGCCATCGACCGCAGGCTCGGCGTCGTCGTCGAGGCGCTGCGGGGTCTCCCACACGTCCAGCTCGAGACGCGCATGGTCTCCAACGGTTTCTACGGCTCCTTTCTGGTCATCGAGCTCGATACCGCGGCGCTCGGCAGGACGGCGCCGCAGATCGCCGAGGAGCTGTACACCGGGGAGCCGTCGGTTCTGGTGCAGTCGCCCACCGAGACGATGCTGTACGTGTTCTTCTACACGATCGAGGACGGCGAGGAGTGCATCATCGCCGACCGGCTGCGCGCGGTGCTGCGCCAATGATCGGGATCTCCATGGGGTCGGTGGACCTCTCGGACAGCTTCCTGCGCCGCATCGTCCAGCTCGGCGTGGACTGCGTCGACCTGGGCTGTCCGCCCCTCGACGGGCTCTCCGCCCTCAAGAAGCGCATCCGGTCGTTCGGCCTGGACGTCAACAGCGTGTTCCTGCCGGACATGAGCGCAGCCTTCATGGGCAGGGAGGAAGGCTCCGAGAAGGAGCTGGATACCGTCGAGCGCACCCTGCGTGCCTACGGCGACGCCGGCCTGCGGCTCGTGTTCCAGCGCTTCGAGGGCAACAACTTCAACCACCTGGTCACCTTCTACGAGTCCGTGCACCGCGGCGGCTACCGCGGCAGCGGCAAGAGCGTGTGGCTGACCGGCACCCGCCCGCCCGAGCGGCCGGCGGAAGAGATGCGCCGCGCGCGCATGGCCTACTGGCCCCACTTCGGACGCGACGAGCCGCCCGGCCGCGCCGAGCTCGACGCCTGGTGGGGGCAGTTCTGCCGCGCTTTCGAGCGGCTGGTGCCGATCGCCGAGGAGTACGAGATGCGCATCGGCGTGCACCCGGCCGATCTGCCCCTGCCGGACGCTCCGCTGGGGACGCTGGGGTTCCACCGGGTGATCGACGCCTTTCCCAGTCGCAACGTCGGCTACCTGTACTGCTGCGGCACGCGCGCGGAGGCCGGCGGGCTGCCGCTGGTGCTGGAGGAGATCCACAACTACGGGCGCAAGGGCCGCATCTTCATGGTGCACTTCCGCAACATCCGCGGCAGCCTGATGACCTCCAGCGCGTACGAGGAGGTGCTGCTGGACGACGGGGACATGAACATGTTCAAGATCCTGCTGGAGCTGCGCCGGGTGGGCTTCGACGGCTGTCTGAGTCCCGACCACATCTTTCCGCTGGAAGGCGATCCGGATGCCAGCACCGACCAGACCCGTGCGTACCAGGGGCTGGCCTTCTCGATCGGGTACATGAAGGCGCTGCTCGCCGCGCTCGCGACGGTGTGACGGACGGGCCCTGTCAGGCAGGCCCCAGATTGCGCCACCAGCGCAGCTCGTTGCTGCCGCGCTCTGCGGCAGCAACGACGTCCAGCCGTCCGTCCCGGTCCAGACAGTCGCGCTGAGGAGCGAGTCCTCGTCGACAGGCCGCATCCCCATGGGGCTCGCCTTCTCGAGCGGCAAGTAAGTAACGCCTCGGCCCTGCCGCCTAAGACGCGTCCCGTCCCTCCTCGTGGCGCCGATGCACGGCCTCGATGGCTATGTCGAGATCGTTCCACGTGCGCTCCACGATGGAGCGCAACCGCATGTTCTGGTACGCGCCCCAGACGACCATCGCGGGCAGCACCACCAAGATGGAGACCATCAGTGAGTAGACGATCGTGATGGTCGCCGTGATGGCGAACTGACGGGACGCAAGCAGCGGCGAGGTCGCCAGCACGCCGATTCCGAACGCCGTCGTCAGCGCAGAGCCCAACAGCGCCGAACCGGTAGTCACGAGGGTCTGGATCGCCGCTTTCTCCGGGTTGCGCCGGCGGGAGAACTCCTCCCGGTACCGATGAATGACGTGGATGGTGTAGTCCACCCCGATCCCGATCGATAGCGCCGTGATGATCGAGGTGACCAGTGAGTAAGGAATATCCAGCAGCGCCATCGTGCCCAGGACCCAGATGAGGACGAGCACGATTGGCCCTACCGCCAGGAGCCCCAGTACAGGCTGCCGCAACGCCATCCAGAAGAAGATGGTGAGGATGCCCAGGGCCACGGCAATGGTGGTGCTGATCGCCTCCGTCTGTCGTGCTGTGATCTGGTCCGTGACCGCGATCGAGATGATGCTGCCCGAAGTCGCTGTGATAACGCTGTCGTCGCCGAACCAGAGCGCCTCGGTTTCCTCCTGGATCATCCTCGTTCGCTCGCGATCGTCCAAGTAGATCGGGAACTGGAGCAGCATCGTATCGATGCCGTGCGGATCGTTGATCAGGAAACGCGCCAGACCGGGTTCCCTCGCGACAAGCTTATCGAGGGACTCCTGCATCAGCTCTGGGTCGAGCTCCACTCCGGCAGTGGCTTCCTGGAAGAGCGCTGCGAGCTCGGGGTCGTAGTTGTCGCCGGGCTCCCCGGTGTCGTCGATCCAGTCGCGCATGTGGGAATAGTACGATGTCTGGATCGGTCCCGCTGCCGCCTGCGGGCGGCGCAGTTCGTCCTCGAAGGCGGTCGTGAGATCGTGCAGATTCAGAAGCGTGCGGGCCTCTGTGGCCTCGGCCTTCACCAGTATACTGGCGATCTCCGTCGAGCCGCCGACGGCTGCGTGGAGGGTATTCATGTCCTCCAGCACGTTCCCGCCTCGGGGCAGGATGTCGCGGATGCTGAACTCGAACTTCAGCCCGGTGGCGGCGAACCCGAGCCCGATCGTCACCGCGATCACGGCGACAAGGAAGGGCAATGGCCGACGCGTAACCCATTTCCCCAGCCCCTCCGCCACCAGCTTGATGCCGGGCAATGCGTTTGCGATCGGGCGGAGTGACGCCAACGTGCCGCGTGACTCCCGCCGCCGGTCGATGATCGTCCGGCCGGCTGGAATCAGCGTCAGCATCACGATCAGGCTCATCCCCACGCCCAGTCCCGCGACGGTGCCGAAGTCGCCGATCACCGCGATCGGCGAGAACCGGCTCGCCAACAGGCTGGCGATCGTCGTGACGGCAGCCAGCGTCAGCGGGACCATGACGTCTCGCAGTCCGTTCCGTATCGCCCTCGCCACCGGCTCGCCGTCAGCTCGCCGCTCGCGGTAGTGCGAGACTGCCTGGATTGCATAGTCCACCGTGAGGCTGATGACGATGATGGGAACCATCGTAGTGAGCGAGCTCGGAGGGCCTATCACGCCCAGCGCCTTCGGCCCGAGCCAGCCCGCCGCTCCGACAGTCCAGATCAGTGCGAGGACAAGCCCCGTCAGCGTCAGCAGCGTGTCTGAGAGGGTGCGCATGACGAGCAGGAGCAGCCCCACGATCAGCAGCAGCGCCAGCCCTACCAGTGGCAACATCCCCGACTCCGTGGCCTCCGTGTACTCGTCCTCGACGACCACTGGCGACAGGCTGCTCACGCGCAGCGGACCCTCATCCCCGGCCGCCAGCTCGCTGATCCTCCGCTCAGCGTCCTGAACCCTCTCGTCGCCGGTATCGTTGAGGCGGATGGTGGCGATCGCGACCGGCGTGCCGTCCGTGTCGGTTCCGGTCATCGCGGCGAGGGCCACCTGAATCTCGGGGACGTCGAGGACAGAGTCGATTTCTGTCTGCGGGATCGACTCGAAGCCGTCCACCTGGAGCAGAGCATCGATCAGAGACGCAGGCGAGACGATCGGATCGGCGGGCATCAGCAGCTCACCCACACGCGGGTCGCTGACCATCTCATCGATCAGGGTGGTCATCTGGGCGAGACCGTCGGGCGTGAGCGCCTCCCCACGAAAGAGGACCGTTACGATACTGACCTCGGAGTCCCCGAAGAGCTCATCCAGTTCATTCGTCGCGTCGGCGACGGCGTGCCCGGCGGGAAGGAACGCAAGATCGCCCCCCTTCGTCGGCGGGGCGCGCAGCGTAGTCCCCGCGGCTAGCAGAACGGTAGTGACAAGGAGAACCATGAGCGTGATGTACGGGCGGACTGTGACCAGCCGGCTCAGCCTGTCGAGTATCCGGCTCATGCTGACAGACAGGACCCCATGGACGCAGTCGTCAACGCCTCCGCAGCTTGCGCGGAAGTGTGATCACCATGCTCTCTCATCTCGGTCGTCCTGAACTCCCCGCCCACCGCGTGCGCCGGCGGGCTGCCGACCGTGTGACAGGCGGGCGCAGCCGTTTCAGGCAGGGCCCAGGTTGCGCCACCAGCGCAGCTCGTTGCTGCCGCGCTCCGCGGCGGCGATGATGTCAAGCCGACCGTCGCGGTCCAGATCGACCAGGATCACCTGGTCGGCCGCGGTCCACCCCTCCTTCAGGACCTGCATGCTCCATGCCCCCGTCGGGTCGCCGCCGTGCTTGAAGAGGGCCACGCGGCCGGCGTCCTCCCATCCGGTGGCTACCACCTCGATCTGACCATCGCCGTCGAGATCCGCCGCGACGGCCTCGAACGCATTCGGGAAGGACTCGGCGATGACGTGCTTGCGCCAGGGCACCTGATGAGGATCGCCGGGGTTCTGGTACCAGACGACCTGGTGCGGCACCTCGCCTACACCCTCCAGCGGTCGCATGCCGAGGGCCATGACGACGTCCAGGTGACCGTCGCCGGTCATGTCCACAGGTTCGCCGTGCGTGGGTTGCGGTGAGGTATCGATGACGTGCTTCTTCCAAGGCCTGCGAGCCGGATCGTCGGGATTCTCGTACCAGATGACCTGATTGCCGGCGACCGCCGATGCCAGCAGGTCCATCCTGCCGTCGCGGTCGAAGTCGACGGCCAGGATGGTGCGCGGCTCGCCGATGCCGTCCTCGATGGTGTGCTTGACCCACCGCTCCCCTCGGTTCTCGAACCAGGCAACCTCATTGCCGATGCGCCAGTTGGTTGCGGCCACATCCAGGTCGCCGTCTCCGTCCAGGTCGGCGACCGCCAGATCGTAGGCGCCGGGGAAGCCGCCGTCGGTGATGTAGTGGTGCTTCCACGAGCGGCGCTCGCGGGGATCGCCGTCGAACTCGAACCACAGAAGGCTGCCGCCCTTGTTGTCCACGCTGACGATCTCCGGCCGCCCGTCGCCGTTGATGTCGGCGATCTCGTGTCGCTCCAGCCACTCGCCCGCGCGCTCGTGGATGACGTGTCTGGTGAAGCGCCCGCTGCCGTCGTTCTCGAACCAGTAGAGGCCGACGTCGGTATCCATCGCCACGATGTCCGGAAACCCGTTGCCGGTGAGGTCCACCGTCGAGATCCCGAACGCGTAGGAGAACCCGTCCCCGATCAGTCCCTCTTCGAACCGGATGTGTTCCGCCATTGTGTCGCCCCCTTCAGCGCCCGCCCTGGCCCGCGTGGTGTTGCCCGGACGGCTCGCTGCCGGCAGACTGGCCGCCCACCATGAAGCATGTTGTTCTCTACCAGCGCGAAGGATTCTACACCGGGTGGCCGCTTCCCGGCCGGCTCCCGGACGGCCGGCTGTTCGTCGTCGTGCAGAGCTCGCCGCTGGCCGAGCACTACGCACTCGGCGAGCGCATCACCCTGGTATCCGACGACGACGGCGAGAGCTGGAGGCGGTCGGACGACCCGGCTCTGCCGCCCAACTGGCCCGGCTCCTCGACCCGGGAGCGCCACGACCGCTTCGCCGGTGTGCTCGGCGACGGCACCTGGCTCGCGGCCGGCGGCGTCGGCTGGGAGGTATGGCCGCCCGCTGACCGGGAGCGCGCGGAGCGGTTGGGCCTCCTCATCAGAGAGCACCCCGATCCCGAGTCCGACCACATGATCGTCGGCGGCCACCGGGTATTCGTACAGTGGTCGACGGACCAGGGCGCGACCTGGAACCGGCGGGAGTGGCAGGTGCCGGGAGCGTCGCGCCTGGTCTCCTTCCCGCGCCCGGCGCTGCTCTGTGACGGCACGGTCCTGGTGCCGGTCTACGACCTGCGCAGCGTGTTCGTCCTGCGGGTCACCCCGGGGCCGACCTGCGAGCTGATCCAACTGCCGGGGAGCGGGCGGTTCGGCAACGAATTCGGCGTGGTCGAGACCGAGCCGGGGACCGTCCTCGCCCACATTCGCCACGCGCCCCAGGACAAGGAGGGCGAGGGCTACCTGCTCGAAGCGTGGTCTGATGACGGCGGGCGCACCTGGTCACACGCCCTGCAGACCGGGATCTGGGGCTATCCGCCGCATCTGCTGAAGCTGCGCGACGGACGCATCCTGTGCTCGCGCGGCTACCGGCGGGACCCCATGGGAGTGCGCGCCGTGCTGAGCAGCGATGGCGGCCGGAGCTGGGACGTGGCGAACGAAGTGGTCCTGCGCGACGACGCCGTCGCCCGGTGGGGAAACCCGCTGGCCGCTCACAGCCCCGGCGACGTCGGCTACCCCCTGTCGGTCGAGCGGGCGGACGGACGCATCTTCACCGCGTACTACTTCCCCGCCGAGGACGGCACCGTCCACGCGGCGGCGACGACCTGGGAGGTGGACGGCCGGTGAGCGAGGCGCGCGCACAACCGGTGGCGACCGCCACAGCTCCGCAAGCGCGGGTCGAGCCTCGAATCGTGGCCCCATCGGCGCGAGGACTGCGACGCCGACCCGATCATCGACGGCGTGCCGCTCTCCAGCTTGCGCCAGATCGACGGCCGCACTTGGTCGATGCCAGCCAGCCCGGACGGGAGCACGCCGGAGAACAGGTGAAAGAGCGCCAGCATCGAGTGGGTCTTGCCGCCGCCGAAGTTGGTCTGGAGCTGGACGACCGGGTCGCCACCCGAGCCCGACAGCCGCTGCACGGCGCCGGTCAGGAGCCGCCACAGGCTGTCGGTGAGGTGGGTGCGGCGGAAGAACTCCACCGGATCGCGGTATTCTTCGCCGCAGTTCCTGCTTGAACGCGTCGAGCTCGCGGACCTGCGGCGCCGATATCGAAGTCAACAGTCGATGCGCGGAGTCCAGGGCGCGGTAGGCGTCGTCGGAGGAGAACGGCTGCTGGTGCGCCCACTTGTTGCGGTCGCACTTCGCCGCCGGTGAAGGTCGCCGACATCTTGTGCGCCTCGTCGCAGACCACCAGATCCCAGCGGCAGTCGGGCGCCTGGAGCTTCTCCTGCAGCGCGCCATCGCGCGCCAGCTTGTCCAGCCGGGCGATGGCGAGGTCGGTCTCCAGGAACCAGTTGCCGGCGCGCGCCGCGGCCAGCTTGTCGTTGGTGAGGATCTCGAAGCCGAGGTGGAAGCGGCGGTACAGCTCGTCCTGCCACTGCTCGGCCAGGCTGCCGGGACAGACCACCAGACAGCGGCTGCCGCGGCAGCATCGCTTGGTAGACCGCGGTGATCTGATGCGGCAGCGGCTCCACGAGGGAGGTGTGGACCGCCAGCGCGGAGTCGAACAGATGGGCGAGGTGAATGCGCAGCGCCTCCGACACCAGCCGAAAGAGATCACCGTCGCCGTCGAAGCTCCACGGCCACCCCTGCTCGACCATCTCCAGCCGCGCTTCGTCGTCGCGTTAGAGGATCTGGCTGCCGAACTCGCCCTCGGCCGTCCGGTAGACCAGCTCCACCGCGTTCGCTCCGATCCAGCTCGCGCTCACCACCGTGACCAGGGAGTCGGCCACGATTCCGCGCACGGCGGCCGGGGTCTGCAGATCTTCCAGCTTCACGCCGGCGATGATAACCCGCTCACGTGCGGCGCATCCCCGCCAGCCACCAGCCTCGCGCCATATCGCTTGATTGTCGCTCGCGAAAGGTAGGTGGCCATCCCGCGATGACCGCTAATTTCGGCTCCAATCCACTACGTTGAGCGCTTCTATTGCTCCGAAGTCGCGAAGGTTGCGAGTGACAAGAATCGCATTGCATGACATGGCAATGGCCCCTATGCGAAGATCCATGCGGCTCACGCGCGGGCACGCTCTGCGAAGCTTCTCGTATCTGTTCGCGGCTTCTTCCGTAAAGGATAGCACCGTCAGAGAGCTCGGAAACCGAACCGTGTCGCTCATACGTTGGTACACGGGGACCAGTTCCCGTGCCGTCTTGGCACGCCTCAGCAAAGTGTACCAACCTGAACGATGCGTCTGTTGTCGCTGATTGCCTGTTGCCAGTCGTCGAAGAGCGGATCGTCGCGGAACATGCCGAACCCTTCATGCCAGGGATTCGAGTCGCCCGGGAGATCGAGTACCTCTATGCGGCCGCCTCGCGCGACGCGGGCGACTATTCCCTTTCTTATTTCGTCGAGCGCCGCTTCCGGCGTATCGGCTTCCACCGCGCTGGCGAACGGCTCGCCGCCCGTCGCCCGAAATCGCTGATCCTCAGTAGCCTCGATCAGGATTGGAATCTTCATGGGTGCTCTCGAAGGCATCTGACCGTACGGAGATTACTTGATCGGTCGTCCAAAGTGCAAGACGTAGTGGACGGCGCAGGCTGCTGCTTCATGGCCGCAGCGTGCGGCCGCCGGCGGCCGTGCCGTCGCCGTCGAACAGCCGAACAGGTCCGCCAAGGAGCCCTCCACGCTCGGCTGTTCCTCGCCGTCCCAGTAGAAACGGACGATGAAGCCGCGGTTGCGGTTGAACAGGTCGCCGCCCGAGCCGCCCCGGCTGCCGACGCAGTAGAAATGGCGGACGCAGCCGGGGCCGCTCAGATCGGCGATGACCCGCCGGTCTCCGGCCCGATGGTGTTCGCCTCCGGATGGATCAACGGCTCGCCGGCCTACGCATGGCACCATTCACCGCATGACATGCGGCGAACGTCTGCGTATTCGCCGCAGGCCGCATACGCCGCATGCACAGGTGGAGTACGGCGTCGGTGTCGTTTGGAGACGCGATTCCGCGGTCCATAGACGATGACGAGAGCTACTCGTGTTCGAAGCCATGGACGGTGAACTTCAGCGTGCCGCTGTTCTCGTTGACGGTGCGCACGACATGATCGGGGAAGCCGTCTGGTACCTCCGCTTCGATCTCCAGTGTCACGTTGAGCTTGGCTCCCACCAAGCCTTCCAGATGGGCGATAACCTCGTTGGCGATCTGGCTGGCGTCGAGGCCGACGCGGCCGGCGTCGAGGGTCACGGCACCGTGGAAGCGCTTCAGCAGCCGCGGTGGCGGAGGTGGCGGCGGTGTCGGGTCCACGATTGGCGGCGGTTCAGGGCCTGGGCCGGTGCCGCCGTTCGGTGTCGGCTCCACCTCCTGGTCGAGCTGCTGCCGTGCCACTGCGGGCTTGACGAGCATTCCCGGAGCGCTTGCGTCGCGAAGATCGATCCGCTCCGCGAAGCGCAGGCCGCGATAGCGGGCCCCTTCTTCGTCGAAGCTCTCGGCGTAGGCGAACGTGTCCTGCTCCCAGGTGATGAGGCTCAGCCCGTCGCTGATGCTGCCCAACAGCACCTGCGGATCTTTCAGCCGGGGAAGGTAGGGATAGCGGGCGTAGTCCTCGACCAGTTGGGCGATGGGGACATGCTCACCCCGCCAGAGGGGGACACGGTCCAGCTCCATGCGCAGCAGCGTGGAGGAATAGGCGGTGACGAGCCCCTCCTGACCCTTGAGCTTCCGGGCAGCACGTACTGCCAGCGGCTCCGTGCCCGTCACCTGCAACGCGCTCCAGGTGACCGGATCCTGCGGCGTGTTCTGCACCGGCACCAGCAGCCAACGGTAGGTCTCCGGGATCCGTGAGACGGCCTCGGCCGCGGCCGAGTCACGCCTCGTCTCCGCCTGCCGCACCTGCTGGGGGGCCAGATTGAGCTGCTCCCGCTCGGCGACGATCGACGCCCAGGCCAGGAAGCGGCGCACCGCCTCGTCGAGCTCCTGCAGACGCGTCGCGTCGGCGGCAAGGAACACCAGCGTGTTGCGGTAGATCCGCGGGGCGGTACCGCGAGACTCCAGGATCTGCTGCGCCTGCTTCTCCGCCGCGCTCTCTCCTCCCTTGCCATACGAATGCTCGATCCCCAAGACGACGAGCCGCGCGTCCGGGTCGTCGGGCACGTCGTGACCGGAGTGCGGCCACGGATGCACGCGACTGAAGTCGCCGTACTGCCGCAGCTCGGCCCGCATGCGCTCGCCGATCTCCTGGACGATGCAATCGGGATTGCGCCGCATCTGCTCGGCGCGATCCTCCGCAAGCTTGGTAACCGTCGGCTGCGTGGCGTACCAGTAGCGGGCGCTGTCCTCGTACAGGTAGGTGGCAGCCGTCGCCAGCCGCCGCAGCGCGTCCCCGAACACAACCGGCGACTCGCCCGGCATCACGCAGCCGAGCTTCACGCGGCGGTCCTCGATTCCCCGATGCGCGGCCCCCATGGTTGGCGCGGAGCCGAGGAAGATCGCCCTCGCCACCCGGCGACTGGCCGAGAACTTGCCCAGGTTCGGCTGCTCGGCATCGATCCGCAGCGGCAGCGACCCCGCTCCGTCGACGTCCTTCTCGATGATCGGCGCCCAGTTGTCGTCCAGGTACCGCGTCAGCTCCGACTGCACGCGCCCGTCGTCCAGCGCCAGATCGCCCGGCATAATCAGGGGACTGCGGTTCCCCTGCTCCCACTGGTGGTGGATCACCGCGGCCATGAGGCGCAGCACGCCGCGAGTGCGCTGGAACTTCGCCAGCGCCGACCAGTCCGTGTACAGCCGGTCGAAGATTTCGGGGTGGATCGGATAGGCCGCCTTGAGCCGCTGCTCGTAGTCGGCTTCCCGGCACTCGGCGGGAAACTCCTGCTGCTGCGACCGGTAGAGCTCGGAGAATTCGCGCGCCACCACGTCGCGCGCCTTGAACTGCTCGGCGTCATGGAACGGCTGGAACAGGCGCCGGCGCACGATCTCGAAGCTCTCCTCGGCGGTGGCCGGCCGCCAAGCGGCCTCCACCCGGCCGATCACGTTGCGCAGCCGGGTCAGGGCCTCCCGTCCCCGCTGACCTCCCACCTCCGCGTCATCCGCCTGCGTATGGGACGAGGCATCGGGGTCCGAGGCGGGAAGGCTGATGACCAGCAGGCAGTTGCCGGCCGACTTGGCCGACTCGGTAAGCGTCTGCGCGAAGGTGAACTGGGTCTCGAAGCTGCCGGCCGGCAGGTCGCTTTGATCGTGGAGTTGGCGCGCGTAGGCGACCCACTCGTCGATCAGGACCAGACACGGTCCGTACTCGACGAGAAGCTCGCGCAGCCGGTCGCCGGGGCTGGTGGCATGCTCGTCGTCAGCGGCCACGCGCGCGAACGCCTCGGCTCCGCCGAGCTGCCACGCCAGCTCGCCCCAGAGGGTCTGTACCACGGTGCCGTCGGACTTGGTAACCGGATTGCCGGGCGAGATGCGGTTGCCGACCAGCACGACACGACGCACCGAGGGCAGTTCGGTGGTGCCGGCGTCCTTCAGCACCTCGTCGATTCCGGCCAGACCGGACGCGCGCACTCCGGAGAACAGGTGGAAGAGCGCCAGCATCGAGTGGGTCTTGCCACCGCCGAAGTTGGTCTGGAGCTGCACGACCGGGTCGCCGCCCGATCCCGACAGACGCTGCACGCCGCCGGTCAGCAGTCGGCGCAGGCTGTCGGTGAGGAAGGTGCGGCGGAAGAACTCCACCGGGTCGCGGTACTCGTCCGTTCCTTCATTCAGGTAGATCTGCCACAGATCGGCGGCGAATTCCGCCTGCTGATACTGGCCGCTGGCGACGTCCTGGTGTGGAGTCACCACCTCCCGCCACGGCTTCAGACCGGCGACCGCGCCGACGGTGGACGTGCTCCGGGCGGTCCGGCGCCGCTCGTCGCGTAGCTGTTCCTGGAACCGCACCCGCAGCAGTTCCTGCTTGAGCGCGTCGACGTCGCGAACCTGCGGCGCTGATACCGATGTCAACAGTCGATGCGCGGAGTCCAGCGCACGGTACGCGTCGTCGCCCGAGAATGGCTCCTGGTGCGCCCACTTGTTGCGGTGGTCGCGCAGCTCACTGACCAGACTCCGGTCGGAGTGGCCCAGGATCTCGCGAAACACCTCGTTCCAGGTGTCCCACATCACCTTCAGCAGGACCTGCACGTCTGACTCTGACGAACGCCCCCGCTGAGCAGGATCGCTCAGGATCTGTCGCAGGCGGTACTCGTCCACATCGCCCGCCTGCACCGCCCGCTTGAGCTCGCGCTCGACGAACGGCTCCAGTCCGGCGCGCAGCAGCTCCAGGCCCTTGCCCACTCGCTCGTGATTCGTTACTGCCATGTCACTCCTCGATGATCAGGTCCGTTCAGCGGGGCTTGCCGCCCAGATGATAAGGCGCAGCTCACTGTCATCGATCAGCGTATACTCCGGTGACTTTCCTGAGAGCTCCTGACTCTCCCGCAGGATGATAGGTACACCGTCGCCACGCCGGTCCATAAAGCGCGAGCGTCCGAGCCCTTCTGGCGCAGGACATCGCCCGAGCAGTGAGACGATAAGCTCGTTTCGATTGGCTTGCCGCAGGTGAAGGCTGTCTGTCGTCAAAGTATTGGCCAGCTCTCCGGGTACATACAGCTCCAGCCGATCCGCAAACAAATGAAGGCGTACGCGCGCCCCGCCCATCGAGTAGTCCCGATGAGCGACGGCATTCACCAACGCCTCGAACACCGCCCGCTCGCTGAATTGCGGGCACTCGACCCGTGCGGTCGTCTTTGTGGCACGGACGAGCATGTTCCGGCGCACGAAATGCAGCGCCTCCGAGATCTGCGTGTCCAACGGCCCGTTCACGTCGCGGGCGTCGTTCTGATAGTTCACGTCGTGCCGTTCGCCCGCGTAGCTCACCGCTTGAATCTGAGCGTGCGGCAGCCAGTGCTGCGGATCCGACGTACACAGGAGAACGCCCGCGAGCGTCAGTCGTGCCACACCGTCCGGATCTTCACCCACGATCCTCAGCTTGCCTAGCGTGTCCTCTGTCGCAGCGACCTCCTCGCGCACGAATCGCTCCGTCAAACGGCCGTTCAGATGCTCCGGAGTAGTCCACGGCACCACTGACTCGTCGAACCTGATTACCCGACTCTGGCTGCGCTCCTGAAACAACCGCGCCAACGACTCGGCTTGAAGTTTGCGGGTCGAGTCGCCTAGTCGACGATAATATCCTCCCGGGCTTCCGTGCACGAACAGGCTGCGGGGCACATCCACACGGATGATCGGTACAAGCTCTCCGTCGTCTCCACGTACTTCGACCTTGCGAATGTCAGCGTTGTCCAACGGAGGCTTGATCAGACCGGTGCAGATGTCCCGGATCCAGAGTCCGGCAGTATCCAGACGTGCCAGCGGAATACCTAGGATCTCGCGGGTCTTGTCATGAACTCCCAGGACGAAGGTCCCTCCACGTCCATTGGCCAAAGCCGCCAGCGTGTCGGCAACCTTTTCCCTCTTTGGTTCAGTAACGCGATCCCCAGCGAAGAAGATCTGCTTGTACTCCAAACGACCGTCTTCACCGAGCCGAATCTGTCGAACGAGATCAGCGTCGGTCATCAGTTGCGTTCGTCGCCGGGCATGATCCGCCGATAACGCGCCTGAAACGCATCCCGGCCCCCCTCCATCACCCGGCAGATCTCGTCTCTCACCTTTCGCTCCTGGAGCCCGCCCGAACAGACCACCGCTGCCTCGCCGTTCTTGGTGTCCAGCGACATGACAAGCTCGGCATCCCCGTGCACTACAATATTGGGATTGTGGGTGACGACGATGATCTGCCGCTGCGCCTTCTGTTCGCGTAGTCGCCGGACGAGCAACTCGTAGATGAGAGCGTTGTCCAGGTCGTCTTCCGGTTGATCGAGGATGATCGGCTCGACGCCGTAGCCCAGGACGAAGGCCAGCAAGGCAGCGGTCTGCTGGCCGGGCGACCCTTGAGCGAGAGGTTTCCAGGGCCTACCCGGTTGGCGTTGGTCACGAAAGCTCACCGTTACGGCATCTTCCGCAACGTACAGCGCCAGCCGGTCGAGCTGCTCCGGCTGGAGCCGCTTCAGCGCCCGTTCGAACCTCCCGTCCTTTGCGTCCCACGAACCGGTTCCCGCCACAAACTGATGTAACGCCGCTATTGTGTCATCCAACGAGCGGTACGCCCAGGCTCTCTTCGGTCGCGGATCTATCCGCTCGGCAAGTCCCGCGTGATCTTGATCGAAATGCTCGATGCCCATGGTCTCACGCAAGAATTCGGAAAGTTGGCTCCGGTCGCCGGCAGCATCGATCCGGATACGGACCAATTCGCTTGAGGTTTGATCCGCAAACTTCGCTCTCCTGCTACTCAGTTCGGCACGTACCGAACGGTACTGCTCAAGGACGGAAGCAGCGGCTTCTTCACGCTCCTGTGCCGTGGCTCGCTGCTGTTCGAGGCGCTCTATTTCCCGCTGCAGCGTGGATTGCTGATCGAGAAGATCGCGGTACTCGGCAGGATTGGAAATGCCTGCCGCTTCTAGCTGGGTGCTCACCGCCCTGTATTCCGCCGCGCTCGTCTCAACAGCCTGACTCCAGGGATCCTCCGGATCGCTTCCCAAACTCTTGATCCGCTGCTCGGCACTTGCGACCGCATCTCGCACGGCGTCCTTGAAGGAGCGGACGATCCGCCCCAATTCGTCGTGAGCACTCCGAAGGGTGATGCGAGCAGGATCGCCCGCGTTCTCGACCTCCTGATCCAGGTCGGCCGCAGCGATGTCTTCCACCGTTCGACCCACGTCGGCGATCTCATCCATGACGTTCCGCCGGATCGACTGCCAAGCCCCGTCTTCCCGCCGGAACTTCCCGTACTCTTTCAGAGCGGATGCGTGCTTCCCGGTCTGTAGCACGTTGAGCTTTCGACGCACGTCGGACAGCGTGGCGTTACGCGCAGGAAGGTCAGCCGCTTCCGCCCGCAACGCGCGGGCTTCTGCCCTCAGTGCCAAGTAGCGAGCCGTCGATTCCGAGCTCCTTCGGCGTTGGCTCGCGCCGTCGACAGCGTCGGTGTCGTCGATCACGGCAAGCAAGGCGTCAGGATTTCGAGCGACGTCGAACAGCTGCTTTTGGCTGTAGATACGTACAGGGAACCGTTCCCGAATGTCGCCATCTTCAGGGACGAGGACGTCGTCGTCGTGTCGCGCGATGGCTGGAACAGATCCGTCTCGTTTCCAGGAAAGCGCGAACCGCGCCCCATCCTTGCGATACACAACCTGGAGGGTGGTACCGTCCGTCAGCAGGCCCTCTTCCCCGCGTTGCGGCGGCACCCGGAGGCGTTTTCGAAATGTGCCGTACAACTCCTCGTGACCATCGAGCTCGCTCTCTCGGCGAAGCGCCGTCCGGCAGAAATCAACCAGCGTGGATTTTCCAGTACCTCGCCCGCCAATGATCGTGTTGAACCAGGGATTAAAGTGGATGGTCAACGGCTCAGATCGTCCCAGGTACCTGGCCTTTTGGACGGTGATGCTCTCGATTGCCGACGCCGCGTGGACATTCGGATCGGCCGCATTGCGTGCGGCTGCTGCCTGTATCGAGTCATCGCCGTCCAGAAGTGCCAAGCGCAGACCTCCAGCATCCGGTTTGGTCATCTTTATCCAGGTGAAACGACGGCCGATCTGATCAAGGCGGTGGCTGTCCGAGCCCCATACGGTCGGAATACTGCGCCCGATCTGCGGCTTGCCCCCATCGATCCAGGACTCATCGATCGCGAAGTCAGGAACGACTTCAACGGCAGCAAGACACAAGTGATTCAACTCTTCGATGCGCTGCTGTCCGCAGTGGTTGAGCAATCCTCCGGGTTGGTTGACGTGTGCACCGATCATGAGCGTGTCGTCCGTGCACTCATCCAGGATTTGTTCCACGCTGAACGGCGAACGAGCAGTCTTGTCGCCCCGTCTATCTACGGGAATCTCCACTCGTGAGAGAAAGTCTTCGACATGCCGTCTTTTGCGAGCAGGGTCCATGAGAACCAGCATGTGAACCCCGTCACTGGCCGTGACTTCAACGCCCGGAAATAGAACGGGGCTATCCTGCACCTGTGCGGCCGCTTGCTGTAGGGGCTCTATTCCACTCGCAGTGTTGTGATCCGTGATGGCGACCGCATGGAGACCAGCGTCGCGGGCAGCGGTAATCCACGCCACCCAGTCCGGACCATCACGATCAATCTGGCTGCCGAAATCATGCGACGCCGGAGAGTGCGCATGAATATCGACGCGCCACCAGCGTGAGCCGGGCCAGTCCCAGGCGGCGCTCATTCGAACCTCATCCGGCCGGCATCGGCATGTCGTCCCGTCATAGCCTCATCTCCAGGAGTAGATCCAGCTCGGTCACGGACACGAGCAGCTCAGAAGTCAGGCTCGCGTGCGCTCGCCGCTGACCGACGATACAAGAGGCATCGGCAGACTGTCCATTCCGACTCAAGGCCCACGGTTTCGCGATACCTGACGACCAGCCTTCTCTTAATCAACGTGCGGGCCACAGAGCGCGGTTGGCGTCGACGTCCAAGCCGGCTGCCTGTCTAGCGCGACTCTTGAGATTGTTGGACTCGCTGGCTAGTGCGCCTACATCGTCCGGGGTCAATAGAGCGATCGCGAACACTGCTTGAACGTGGCGCTCAAATTTCTCGATAATCGTACTGCCATGACTCGGTTGCTCGTGCAAAATGATAGGTCGAAAGTCGATCTTCTGAAGAAACCTTGCAACGGTTTCTCTAGTGCCGTCGTCCCGTCCATGAACAACGAAGACGTCCCTTGTGGCTGTTGGCGGGTCTTCCTGGTCAGGAGACGGAGTGTCTTTAATCTCTTCTTGCCAGTAATCGTTGATTTCTTCAACCATTGACTCCAGCAATGACTTCGCTGATTTCAAGCCATTCAGATACGCTGACTGGTATTCTTGAGCAGGCACAACATCTCCTACAAAGAAGGGAACATAATGAATAGCACGGAACTCGCTGACGTGGCGAGATTCCTCCCCGAACGTGTGCGCGATGGCGACCTCCGTGTTTCGATGCCACTTATTGAAATCGGATGAACCGCGTTTCTTCTGTTCAAGTTCAGAGATCTTGTCGAGCGACTTCCGCAGTCGCTCTATTGCTATGCCCTTTGCCGGTCTGTTCACCTCACAGCCTCCAGTTGCGGGGAACGATAACTGTTGGTGATTTCGTTGTTAGCAAACATCTCGCGGGACTAATGATCTGCGCGAGATGCTGGGCTGTCAAGGTGACCGGAGTGCGTGTGGCCTTGATGCCGGCAGTAGCGTAGTTGCCGCATGAGCCCAAGGGAGCAATGTAGTGAATCTTCAGGATGCGGTGCCGTGCAGGCGTGCTGGCTGAACGGAGAGCGTTCCTTCCACGGGAGAGGAATGACGGCGCTTTCCTGCGGGAGGCCGCGGGACGCACCAATCCGTTTCAACCCTCGTCTGATGTTATGAATTATGAGGGCGGCTCGGCGCGGGCGAGGAGGTCCTTGAAGGAGTAGTTGACGCTGGCGGCGTCGAAGTCGGGCTCGCGTCGGAAGGGCTCGCGCAGGTAGTGGACGCGGTGGGAGCCGTCGTCCAGGAACTCGACGATCGCCAGTCGGTAGTCCTCCGGCTTGTTCATCGAGTAGAGGATCTCGTTGCGGGTCACCGTGATGGTTTCCGCGCCGTGGACGCGGCCCTTGACCTCGATGAAGCGCAGCCGTCCGGTGCCGGGGATCCGGCTCTCGATGTCGTAGCCGAGCTTCTCGGTCTCCCGGTCGGTGGGATCGAAGCCGAGCGTGCGCTCGGTCTCCATGATGATCGCCCTCGCCCGCGCGGCGGATTCCTGGGTATCGATGGCTCGGCGGTCGGGCACATCGGGCTTCCCGCTTATGGCCGCGATCAGGCCGCGCGGAACGACCAGCACGCCGCCGCGGACCACCGGCGGCAGCGCCGAGAGCTTCGACTCCAACTGGAGCCTCTCCAGTCGCTGACGAAGTCGCGCCCGCAGATCCTCCGCCCTGCGGCGCGCCTCGCCTGAGTTCAGCCGGGCGCCGGCCTTGCCGGCCTGCTCCTGGTCCTGAAGCTGCAGAAAGCGGTGATCCCAGTAGGCGATCTCCTTGGTGAGCCGGTCCTTCACCGCGGCCTCGGTCTTGCCGATGAGCTCGATCCTGGCCGACTTGACCTCCTGCACATGCTCGGGAACGACGTGGATGACCGCGTGCTCCTGCGCCTGGCGCTCCAGCTCACCGGTGACCCACGCGCACTCCGGCCGCTCCAGAATGGCCTCGATGGCCGGCTCATCCTCGACCAACGGCCGGTAGTCCAAGTACGGCGCATAGTGCAGGTGACGCGGCGGCTCGGCCTCGGCCATCTCTACGTAGAGCAACCGCTTGGAGACCACCCTGCGGTCGCCGCTGCGCGTGCGGCTCTCGTCCTGGATGGCGTGCTCCAGATAGAACAGCACGCGCGGTGCAGTTCCGGGATCCCGATCGTCGACCAGTACCGTGCCCCGCTTCAGCAGGTCGCGATGGCGCTCCACGATCAGGTCGATCACCGCGTCCAGCAGCGGATGGCCCGGGCACAGGAACACCGCCGGCGGCTTGCCCGGCGGGGCCAGCAGTCCCTTCTCGAAGGCGATGCGCTCGTAGCGCGCCACCACCGGCTCGCCCGTGCCGATCAAACGGTCGCGGCTGCGCACCGCGCCCGGCACGTGGGTGATCTCGTAGCGCCGCGGCTCCCGCTGCCGGAGCGAGCCACCCAGGCGCGCGAACGCCGCGTGGAAGAACGACTCGATATAGTGCGGCTGCAGCCGCCGCGCCGCCGCCCGCTCCATCTCCTCGCGCACCCGCTGCACGCGCGTGGCGTCCATGGCATCGGGCGCCAGCGTTTGGTCCTCCAACAGCTCCTGCAGCTTCTCGCGGTCGAGGGCGGCATCCAGCACCGTGGTCAGCCGCGCCCGCACCTCCGGCTGCTCCCCGTAGCGGATCGCCTCCAGCAGCAGGTCGCGCAGCGGCCGGCCGGAGAACTGCAGCTTGCCGAGCACGTCGAACACCTGCCCGCCGAGCGCCTCGCGCGCCTGCTCCAGCTTCTCCAGCAGCCGGCGATAGACGTCGCCCTCGCGCGTCTCCTCCGCCACCAGGTTCCACAGGTGGCACACCTCGGTCTGGCCGATCCGGTGGATGCGGCCGAAGCGCTGCTCCAGCCGGTTCGGGTTCCACGGGAGGTCGTAGTTCACCATCAGGTGGGCGCGCTGCAGGTTGATCCCCTCGCCTGCCGCGTCGGTGGCCAAGAGGATCTGCACGCCGGGATCGTGACGGAACGCCTCCTGCGCCTTGCTGCGATCCTCGCGGCCCAGGCCGCCGTGGATCACCACGATCGCCTGCTCGCGCCCGAGCACCGTGCCGATGCGCCCGCGCAGATACGCCAGCGTGTCGCGATGCTCGGTGAAGATGACCAGCTTCTCCGCATGTCCCGCCTGCGCGGTCGAGGGCGCCGTGCCATCGGAGGGCAGGATCTCCCCGAGCAACCCGGCGAGCTGCCGCCACTTGGCGTCCGTTCCGCTGCGCCGCACTCGGAGCGCGAGTTGCTCCACGTGCCGCAGCGTCCCGATCTCGGTCTTCAGCTCCGCGATCGTCCGGGCGGCGGTCGCCTGATCGAGGATCTCCTCGGCCGCCTGCTCCTGCTCGTCGGCCGGCGCGTCCTCCAGGTCCTCGAACTCGTCGGCGTCCAGCTCGATGTCGCGCGACAGCCCGATGCGGACGACGGCCTGCCCCCCACGGCGCAGCAGCTCCAGCTCGCGCAGGCGGCTCTCAAGCCGCTCCCGGCGCCGCCGCAACGACTGGTAGATCGCCTCCGGCGAGGACGCGAGCCGGCGTTGCAGCAGCGTCAGCGCGAACCCCACGGCGCCGGCGCGCTGGTTGTTCTCCAGCGCCTCGGCTCGGTTGAACTCTTCGCGGACGTAGTTGCTGACCTCGTTGTAGAGGTGCGCTTCCTCATCGGAGAGCCGGTAGGGGATGGTGTGGGCGACGCGCTCGGGAAACAGCGGCGTGCCCTCGAAGGTGAGCAGGCGCTCCTTCACCATCCGCCGCATCAGGTCGGAGACGTCCGCCACGTGCACGCCGTCCCGGAACCGACCCTCGAAGCGGTCGCCGTCCAGCAGCGCCATGAAGAGCTGGAAGTCCTCCTCCTTGCCGTTGTGCGGGGTGGCGGTCAGCAGCAGAAAGTGACGGGTCAGGCCGCCCAGCAACTGCCCCAGGTGGTAGCGCTTGGTGTAGCGCACCTCGCCGCCGGTGAAGGTCGCCGACATCTTGTGCGCCTCGTCACAGACCACCAGATCCCAGCGGCAATCGGGCGCCTGCAGCTTTTCCTGCAGCGCGGCGTCGCGCGCCAGCTTGTCCAGCCGGGCGATGGCGAAGTCGGTCTCCAGGAACCAGTTGCCGGTGCGCGCCGCGGCCAGCTTGTCGTTGGTGAGGATCTCGAATCCGAGGTGAAACCGGCGGTACAGCTCGTCCTGCCACTGCTCGGCCAAGCTGCCGGGACAAACCACCAGACAGCGCTGCAGGTCGCCGCGGGCGATCAGCTCCTTCATCAGCAGGCCGGTCATGATCGTCTTGCCGGCGCCGGGATCGTCGGCGAGCAGGAAGCGCAGCGGCTGCCGCGGCAGCATCGCCTCGTAGACTGCGGTGATCTGATGCGGCAGCGGCTCCACGAGCGACGTGTGGACCGCCAGCGCGGGGTCGAACAGATGGGCGAGGTGGATGCGCAGCGCCTCCGACACCAACCGAAAGAGATCGCCGTCGCCGTCGAAGCTCCACGGCCGCCCCTGCTCGACGATCTCCAGCCGCGCTTCGTCGTCGCGGTAGAGGATCTGGCTGCCCAGCTCGCCACCGGCCGTCCGGTAGACGAGCTCCACCGCGTCCGCGCCGATCCAGCTCGCGCTCACTACCGTGACCAGGGAATCGGCCACGACGTCGCGCACGGCGGCCGGTGCTTGCAGGTCTTCCAGTTTCACGGCTGGTGCCCTCAGGCGTCGGCGCCCGTACCGTCGCCGTCGAACAGCGCTGCCTGTTCGGCGGGTGCTGCCGCCCTGGCGAGCCGGCTGATCTCCGGCCAGCTCTGCACCAGCCCGTTGTAGGCCAGCGCCTCGGCCGCGCGCTTCTTGCGGTCGCACACGGTGTAGAGCCGGTAGCAGAGCTCGCGAGCGACCTCGCCAAAGCCCCCCAGCTTGCGGACCAGTTCAGCCGCGGCCGACTCGCCGCCCTGCTCCAGCACGCGGATCAGGTGGTGGACCATCTCCCAGGTGGTGAGACGTTCATCTCTCGAAGGATCCCAGTCGGTCGGCAGCTCCTGCGGCCGCAATAGACGAACCTTGCCAGCCCGGGAGTGGACGATGCCCGCCTCCACCATGCCGCTCACGCTGGTGTTCTTGGCCTTGGACAGGGTTTCGGCCAGCCCGTAGTCGCCCGCCACGAAGCCGTGTTGCTCGAACCACGCCAACGCCCAGCGGCTGTCGGCGTCGAAGTCGCCTTCCTGCTCCGCGAGAATCTCATCCAGAGCCTGATTGATCAGCGCCAGGGCTGCGCCGACCGAGACGCGATTGCCGGCAGCGTCGAGCACCTTTGCGTAGCGGGTGTAGATCGCCATGCCCGGCCCGATCGCCGCCTGCGCCAAGTCGACGGGTGCGATGTTGCCGCGCTTTATATGGGATAGAGCAGCCGGCAGTTCCGCCTTCAGCGCGGCGATGAAGTCACGCCGCGTGGCGATGGGTGCATCTGCGGACCGCTGCCGGCACACAAGGACGACACTGGAGGCGAGCGCATTCGATCCCATGCCGATCATTCGGTGGCGGAGCTCTGTCCGCATCGGCCAAGTCCCACTGATTGCGAAGCCGGCGTTGATCACGGCGGCGAGAAACGTCTCCCAGCCGGTACTAGCGACACCGCGGTCGCTCCGCTTCTCGGACTGCTTGAACGCGTAGTAGATCGTCGCTGGGAACCCGGGATGCGCCTGCTGTACCAGCCGCTCCATCGCTCGCGTCATGCCGTTCATGAAGAAGGCCTCGGCTTCCTCCTTATTAGCGTGCCGGTACGGAGCAGCCACGAGTTCCTCAGATTTCGGCACAGCCAGCGTCGCGAACAGATCCGGGAAAACTGATCTCAGCGAGCGTCGCAGCCACACATAGAAGAAGTCGGAGAGGTCAGCATAACCGATATTATCGTAATACGGAGGATCCGTAGACACAATCTTTCCGCGACTGATCTGTTGCGAAGGTGCACTGCTGATCTCAGCCGCTCCGGAGGCGCCACTCGGTAGGCAGCGAATCGACGGCACGATCCAGCTCAGACCACTGCTAAAACTCCCTCCTGATTCGCTAAACGGATTGCCTTCGCCATAGTCCCATACCATCGGGATTGCCTGCCGGGAGAAGAGGTTTCGAAGGCTTGCCGTACGTGCTGAGCCGCCCGTCGTCGCTCTAGTTCCGGTGGGACCGGAATCCCATGTACATAGCGAATTGTTGCGATCGGCGAACCGACTAATTGCCTGACCCAGGTAAACAGCGACCGATTCGGCGTAGGCGCAGGCCGAGACGCCGCCATCCTGAAGAGGCTGTCCGTCGTCGGGGATGCCGGCGGCGATGGCATCATGCCGCACGCGCTCGCGCGCTTCCGAGACCAAGTCGGAAAAGGTGTTCAGGGCGACAAGTTGGCGGGGAGTGAACAGGCTTCCAAAGGTAGTTAGGCCGTAACCGTAACAGGTACCACCCGTAAGGCGTTCAGGAACGTTCACCTGTGGCTTCCATCCGGGTTGCGCACGTGATGCGGCAACCGCATGCTCCTCGGTTGGCGCGAGATACACGCGTCCACGCTCACCCTCAGCGACAATGGCCATCAACCGCGCGCCCATACGGCCCGCTAGGCCCTCGCTCTTGATGTAAGCCGGAGCGACCGGTGCGCCCGACATCAGACAGCGAAAGTTGGCACCGCGTGACAATTTGGTTCCGGCCTTCGCCGCGTCGGATGGATCGCCAACGCTGACCTTGAAGCGGTAACCGTCCGCCTCGATCACCGGCTCCACGTACGCTTCCTTTCCTTTTTTGTTGGAGAGTATGAAGTTAGATACGAGCGGGATCTCCATGTCCATGAATGCTGGGTTGGGGCTTCGCACTGTGCGAGCCCAAAGCCACGCGATTACGGTAAGCTCGTGGCCGGCGTAGGGCTTCAGATCCGGGCGTTCCCGCACCATCTCATCCGTGATTGCGATTTTGGGGTAAAGATGACCGATACGGCCTTGGGCCTCATCTCGTATCCAGCGGCCGTAGTACCGCATGTCCTCCGCCAAACCCCGCACTCCCGTCCACTCCCCGGCAAGCAGTCCGCACCCCGATCGAGCATCCGGATTCACCGGAGGCTGCGCCGCGAACTTCGACGGGATCTCGATCATCGCCTTGTTGATCAGCACTGCCACCGGGTTTAGATCACTGGCGTGCGCCACGAGCCCGAGCCGCTGAGCCTCCAGCGGCAAAGCTCCACCGCCGGCGAAGGGGTCGTGAAAAGCCGGGAGCCGTTCCGGATCGAACAGCTCGGCCGCTCGAGGATAGTCCGCGTTATCCGCACAGGTACGTCGCCAGCTCTCCCGGATCTCGTCGCGCGCTGCCTGCAGCACAGCCTCGTTCGTGGTGTTCTCCCACGTGACCAGTTCCTCCATGAGGTCGAACAACCGCCGGCGCTCCTGTTCCTGAGCCTGCTCGTTGGAAAAGAGCTCCGGCCGACTCGACGGGTCGTCCACCATCTGCGCGAAGATCACGGCCCGCGCCACCGCCAACGGACGCCGCGCCCACCAGAGGTGCAGTGTGCTCGGGTGACCATGACGGATCGACTTCTCCCGCACCGAGGCCTGATTGATCGAATCGAGCGGCAGCGCCACCTCGATGAGCTTCTTGCGTTGCACTGGCCTGCTGATCACCTCCGGGACCGCCGGAGGTTGTCAGGAGTTTTCAGCCGGAGCCGATGAGTCATGCGTGACGGTCTACACCGCCCCGAACGCCGAATCAACCGCGAGTTCTGCCTGCTCTACCATCCAAGCGCTGATCTGTGTCCGTCGGCTGGCCGACCGATCACTCCGACGGGCTGATACGATGGCGACTGTGACGGTCCATCTGGTCGGCGGGTTCCTGGGCAGCGGCAAGACCACGGCGATCCGCAGCGCGTGCGAGCTGCTGCGGCAGCGTGGCGAGACGGCGTCCGTGATCACCAACGACCAGGGCACACTGTTGGTCGACACCGCGTACCTGCGAGGCTCGCAGCCGACCCGCGAAGTCACAGGCGGCTGTTTCTGCTGCCGCTACGATCAACTCGCTGAACTGCTTGCACAGGCGCGCTGCGACGGCACGCAGCATGTGTTCGCGGAGGCGGTGGGTTCGTGCGCCGATCTGGTCGCCACCGTGGTGCGGCCGCTGCTCGGGTCCCCCTCCGGCCCGGTGGATCGGGTGTCGTTCACGGCGATGGTGGACGCGCGGCTGCTGATCCGGCTCCGGGCGGGCGAGCCGCTGCCGTGGTCCGGCGACATCGCGTATCTGTTCCACGAGCAGCTCCGCGAGGCGCCGCTGCTGGTGGCGAGCAAGTGGGATCTGGTGACCGATCCGCACTCTCTGTCCGCTTCCGGCAACGGGTCCGGCATCCCGGGTCACGGGCAGGCGGTGCTGTGTCAGGACGGGCGCACGCCGTCCGGCGTGGCCGGATGGGTCGACGCGCTCTGCGATCCCGGTCATCCGGCCACCGCTAAGGCCGGTGCTTGCGACCTCGGCATCGACTACGCGCGCTACGGCGCCGGCGAGGAGGCGCTCGCCTGGCTCGACGCCGAGGTGCGGGTGAACACAGCCCAGGAAGGCGCGCGTTCAGCCGCCGGGCGCCTGGTGCGCGCGGTCATCGCCGCAATCGACGACGAGGCGGACGCTATCGGCCATGTTAAGTTCCTCATCCGGGACCACCTATACGAGGTCAAGGTCAGTCAGACCGCCACGGACGAGGCACCCAGTCAAGCGCTGCTCGATGATTTGCGCCAGCTCGACCGACTCAGCGACCGCCAGCTCTACGTGGTCGTCAACGCACGGGCCGAGATCGGCGCGGAGCGCCTCCAGCGGATCCTCGAACGGGTCATCGGAGCGCCAGTCGGTGGAGCGAGGCTCGCAATCATCCGCTCCGTGTCATTCCACCCGGCCCCTCCTCAACTAAAGCCTGTCGTATAGTCGAACAGAGACGTCAGACGAACCCGTCGACCTGAACAAGGAGAATCATCGAGATGGGGGAGCAAACCATCGACTTCAAAGATCAGTTGAGGATCACCGCATGGCTGGATGCGGCCTTGAAGAAAGAGAAGGAGAAATACAAGAAGTGTCCAGTGACTCCTGATTACGTCTCCGGTCACGAGGCCGCGCAGGGATGGGGCTATGTTGTTGCCGGCTATTTTCTACTCGAACAGTCACTAAAAGCACTTCTACACGTTCGCGGGAAGCAAGTGCCCCAAATACATTCGTTGTCGACACTCTTCAACGCGTGCGATCAGAACGACAAGACGGTCGTCCGGGAATACTATGTCGACTACAAAGCGACTATCCGAGGGATCGCGGGCGAGTATCCGTTCAACGACCTCGACTCCTTCCTCGCAAACCTCGACGGCGACAAGAATCAGCATGGTACGCATCTCGGTTCCTTCGACTGGCGATACTTCCTGATTGAGGAGAAGCGAAGTGAGAAGATGCCGTTGGTCAGCGTCGACTACATGCACGAAGTAGTGTACGGGTGTACCTGTATCGTCGAATGCTCGATGATTGGTGATGGGGACCCGGCGAAACACACGCGCAGCCTACGGTTGCGAGAGGAGCGGAAGCGCAAGTACAGCGACTGGATCATGGTCAGAATGAACTCGGATGGATGGGATCAGCTTGGCGATCGCCTGGAAGTTCTGTGGGGACCAGACTACCGCGGTCGCTACGATCTAATCCAATTCAAAGAGAGTCGAGCGAAGGGCTTCTTTGCGAAGATTCCAGAGGACGTCGCGATCCCGGTTGTTGACAAGAGAGCGGAGATTGAGAACTTCGACGCCGAAGACGTTTGTCGACGATGAGCTTCACCTGCGCCGTGTCCATGTATGCTGCACTATTACGCCTTCGGGACGCGCCAGTTGGCGTGCCAGCGGGAGTCGGGAGGGACCGTGCCGTCGCCGTCCTGCATGCAGGCGAAGGTCGGGAACTCCGGGGCGACCACCTCGGACCAGAGCGCCTCGACGTCGGCGTAGGTGCGGAGCCTCGTCCTTGGGGCGAGCCGTTCGTGGTCGGCCAGCAGGCCGGCGGCCACGCGGCCGAGGTAGCCTGTCTTGTGGCGCAGCAGCGCCTCGCCGGTGCGCCGGCCGGCCTCGACCGCGCTCGGGTCCATGGCGAAGTGCGGCCCGGGCTCATCCGGCTCGGGCAGGCGCGACAGGTCGACCGCGTCCGGCTCCACCGCCCAGAGCTGCGAGGTCTCGCCCTTGCCGGCGTGGTCCGCCCACTCGCCGGGCTCGAACGGGCTCGACGGGTCTTTCAGATCGTCGCCCTCGACCACGAACGCCAGGCGCGCGCCGACCCGCGGCTGGATCAGCTCCAGGAAGCGCGCGGTGTCGTCCGCGTGCGGTCCGCCGTGGCCGGAATAGAGCACGGCGGCCCGAAACCCGATCTGGTCGGCCGCACGCACGTGGTAGCAGAGGGTCTTGAAGAACAGCCACGGCGGCACCGCCGTCAGCCACGGGCGCGCCACCTCGCCCACCTTGCGGTTGGCCCAGATGCCGAAGCCGCCGATCTCGTGGATGTGCCAGTAGTGCGGCGGGGCGACCACGCCGCCGTGGGCGGTGGCGGCGCGGCGGCAGATCGCGTGCGCGCGCAGCCCGTCGCAGCCCAGGGCGCTCTGCGGGCCGTGCGGCTCGCACAGCCCGTAGGGCAGGTGGAGGACCGGGCAGCGCTCGAACGCCGCCTCCAGCTCGTCCGGGAACATGCGCTCCCAGCGCACCTCGGGCACTCCGAACGGTCTGCTCATCAATCGGGCCTCGTGCCGGCATCATACGACGACCGTCTCCGTGCTGCGGGGGCGGCGGTTTCGGGGCGCTCTGGCGACCGGGTACAATGAGCCGAATGACCCGGCGCAGGCTGCCCATCGGCATGCAGACCTTCCGCGAGCTGCGGGAGCGGGACTGCTACTACGTGGACAAGACCGCCTACGTCGAGCGGCTGCTCCGGGAAGGCAAGCACTACTTCCTGTCGCGCCCGCGGCGGTTCGGCAAGAGCCTGTTCCTGGACACGCTGAAGGAGTTGTTCGAGGGCAGCGAGGCGCTGTTCGCGGGGCTGCACATCCATGGCGGCCACGACTGGTCGGAGCGCCATCCGGTGATCCGGCTAAGCTTCGGAGGCGGCAGCTTCACGGAACCGGGCCTGCTGGAGGCCAACGTCATGGAGCAGCTCGGCGCGGCCGAACGGCGCACGGGGGTGGTATCCGAATACCGAACGGCGGCGGGCCGTTTCGCGTATCTGCTGGAAGCCCTGCACGAACATACTGGACAGCGGGTCGCGGTGCTGGTGGACGAGTACGACAAGCCGATCCTGGACGCGCTGGAGACGCCGGTGGTGGCGCGCGTCAACCGCGACTACCTGCGCGGGCTGTATGGGGTGATCAAGGACAGCGACGCGCACGTGCGGTTCACGTTCCTGACCGGGGTGAGCAAATTCTCGAAGGTGAACCTGTTCTCGCAATTGAACAACCTCACCGACATCACGCTGGACCGGCGCTACTCGTCGATCTGCGGCTACACGGAGGGCGACCTGGACACGGTGTTCGCGCCGGAGCTTGCGGGGCTGGACCGCGAGCGGGTGCGCGAGTGGTACAACGGCTACCGGTGGCGCGGCGAGGAGAAGGTGTACAACCCCTACGACGTGCTGCTGCTGTTCGACAGCCGCGAATTCGCCGCGCACTGGTTCGAGACCGGCACGCCGGCGTTCCTGGTGGACACGCTGTTCGAGCGGCGGGTCTCCTCGGTGTCGTTGGACGAGACGGTGAGCACCGGGGATCTGCTGTCGGAGTTCGATGTGGACCGCATCGGCACCGAGGCGCTGCTGTTCCAGACCGGCTACCTGACGATCACGGGGGAAGAGGAGCTGGGCGACGAGGCGCTGTATCGGCTGGGCTATCCGAACCGGGAAGTGCGGCAGAGCCTGAATCGGGTTCTTCTGCGCCAACTGGTGCAGGATGCCGCTCAGCAAATCGCGAACAGCATGCGCCTGGCGCGCTTGCTGCAGGCGAACGACTGCGCGGGGCTGCGGGAGCTGTTCCACGCGTTCTTCGCGAGCATCCCGTACCAGTGGTACACGAACAACGACATCGCCGAGTACGAAGGGTACTACGCGAGCGTGTTCTACTCGTACTTCGCGGCATTGGGCTACGAGATCGCGGTAGAGGAGTCGAGCAGCCACGGACGGCTGGACATGGCGGTGCGCACGGGCGGACGCGTGTATCTGTTCGAGTTCAAGGTGGTGGAGATGTCACCGCCGGGGTCGGCGCTGGCGCAGTTGCGGGAGCGCGACTACGCGGCAAGGTATCGGGACCGGGGGGAGCCGATCCACCTGATCGGGGTGGAGTTCAGCCGGGCGACGCGTAACGTGACGGCGTTCGAAGTGGCGGACGCCTGACCCGGCCACAACGCCCGGCCGGGGCGCAGCGCATCATTCGCCCGGCCGCGCCGCGTGCTCGAACCAGAGCCGCAGCGCAAGCGGAAAATCCCGCTCCCGCAACGCGACTACGGCGCGCACGGCCAGGGACTCCGGGCAGCGATGCAGGGCGCAGGCGCGCTCGGCGTAGTCGCGCGCATTCGCGCTGCGGCCACCCTGGAGCGCCCGGCGCGCCCGAGTCCGCAGGCCGGCCGCGGCGCGCTCGATCAGCAGCACCTGCCCGAGGTCCGTCTGACAGCGATGGCACCGAGCCTCTCCTCGGTAACGAGCGCCGCAGGTCGGGCAGCTCTTCACGGCGAACTCCTCACGGCGGCTACTCCAGGTAGAACAGGATTTCGTCCAGCTCCTGCCGGGCCTTGGCCGCCTGCCGGCTGTTCCCCGCCTTCACGGCATCGCGCAGGTCTTCCATCAGATCGACGATCTCTTCCCGGTCTGCTTCAGGGGCCGTTTCGAGGGCGGATTCCGCCCGCTTGAGCGTCTCCCGAATCTCCGGCGGCGCATCCAGGTTGTCGGTCTGCCCCGCCGCGCCGGTGTCACCCTCCTCTGCGCCCCAGCGTGCGGAGACCCGCTCCTTCGAGGCGTTGAGCGCCTCCTCGGTGGATCCGCCCACGGCCCGCTCGATCACACCCCTGATCTCACGGCCGGTCGCCCGCTCCACGGCATGGACATTCAGAATGCCGTCGAGGTCCAGGTGATAGGAGAACAGGATGCCGCGATCGCGAGCCCCTTGCTGCCGGTTCAGGCCTTCGAATAGAAACGTGCCGATCTCCACGTTTTTCAAGGCATCGGGGTCCTCGCCCTGATACACCTTGATCTCCACCGACTCCTGGTCTTCGTGCACGGTGAAGAACGTCTCGGTGCGCGTAGCCGGGAGCTTCGCGTTGCGCCTGATCAAGGGCACGAACTGATCCGCATAGGGACGCCCGTCGAGTTCGCCAAGGACGCTGGTGCCGAACGTGTACGGGGTGATGTCGACCAGCACCGCCGGCATGTCGTGTCCCGTCTCGATTCCCGCCTGTATGCCTGCCCCGAGCGCCACGCACAGTTCCGGATCCACTTCTCCATGGGGCTCCTGCCCCAAACGCTCGGAGAGCAGGTGCGCGATACGGGGAACGCGCGTCGATCCGCCGACCAGCAGAACGCGATCGAGATCGCTCGGGCGGACCGCCGCGTCGTTCAGCGCGGTGGTAACGGCCTGCATGGTCCGCCCCAGCAACTCCTCGATGGCGTTCTCGAAGTCGGCACGGCTCAACTCCCATGCGAGGTGTTTGACCGCGCCATCCACGGTGGCGATATGGTCTTCCTCGATGAGCGCGAACGGCTGTCGGGAGAGCTCGATCTTGGCCCGCTCCGCCGTCCGCCGCAGCCGGGCTTGCAGCAGGCCATCGCTGCGCGCGTCGCCAAGACCGATTTCCGTTTCCAGGTGGCGGTTCACGCGATCCAGGATGATCGCGTCGAAGTCGTCGCCGCCCAGTTGGTTGTCGCCGCTGGTCGCCAGCACCTCGACGACCCCGCTCTCGATCCTCACGACCGAGACGTCGAAGGTACCGCCGCCAAGATCGTAGACCAGGATAGTGCGTTGCCCCTCCTCGCCGGCGTGGTAGGCGAGGGCCGCGGCGGTCGGTTCGTTGATGATGCGCACCACCTCCAGGCCGGCGATCTGGCCCGCCTCCCGGGTGGCCTGACGCTGTGCGTCCGTGAAGTACGCCGGTACGGTGATCACCGCCTTGCGGACCGGCCGGCCAAGGGCAGCGGCTGCCCGCTCCTTGAGCGCGATGAGGATGAACGCCGATATCTCTTGCGGACGGTACGCTTCCGGACCCATCCGCACGCGGGTGTCGGAACCCATCAGACGCTTGATGGACAGCACGGTCCGCTCCGGGGCGACCGCATACTGGTTGCGCGCTTGCCGCCCGACGATGACGTCTCCCGACTCGTCCAGTCCCACGCACGAAGGCAGGATCGCTTCATCCCCCGTGCCGACAATCCGCGGCGCTCCGCCGTCGATGATCGTCACCTCCGAATTCGTGGTTCCCAGGTCGATGCCGATCACCGGCTCCCGATCCAACGCCATCACGCCACTCCCTGCAACCGGTTCACCGCCACTTCGGCCAGACGCAGCACCGCACCATCGCGCACGAAGCCACCGACGAACTCCTCCACCACCACACCGTCCCCATGATCCGCGACCCGACGCGTCTCCACCGCGTGCATGGTGCGGGCATCGAACGGCAACCCCACCGTCGGTACGCCACGCACGCCGAATCGGGCCAGCGTCCGGTCGCAGCGCCTGACCGCAAGATCGTAGCCGTCCACCACTCCGGCGATCGCCGGCTGCAGACGGCGAAGCGGTTTGCGCGGGAGCGCCCCCTTTCGTCCTGCCTTCTTGCCGGCCTTCGTCCCCGCCTTGTGCAGCCGCCGTGCCGCCTCGCCGCCGCGTACCAGGGCGTCACGCAGGTCGAGGAACGGCAGCAGGCAGCGATCCTCGGCCGCCCGCGAGACGCGTCGTTCGAGCGCCTCCAACTCCTCGTCGCGACGCCGCGTCGTGCGGTCGATCGCGTCGAAGCGCGCCGCGGCGTTCGCCAGTTCCCGGCCGGCCCGTGACTGCTCCCGATTCTGCAGGCGCACCTCCTGCCGGAGAGCCGCCAGCTCCGCGAACAGGTCGTGCAGGTCGCAGGCTGGCGACTCCTGGTCCGCCGCGGGCGGCGGGATCTCCTCCACGTCGTCCAGCCACCGCCTGAAGTCGTCCAGCGCCCGTTCCTTCCAGTCGGCGCCGGTCTCCCGGATGTCGGCCGGCCTCATCGCGACAGACCCTCCGCTACCAGCAGCGCCTGCAGGCCGGGTGTCTCGCGCGGTGCCTGCCGAGCCTGCACCAACGCGTCCAGCGCCATTTCCCAGTCGCCGTACGACGCCATCCCGTAGATGGCCGTCCGCACGCGGGAACGATCGTCCTGCAACGCTTCGTAGGCTGCCGCAATGCGCCGAAAGCGATCGGGGTCGCGGCTCGGGGGATGGGCTCGAGTCATTTCCAGATACCGCGCGCGTATCTCTTCCCGTGAAGCGCCCGGAGATACGTTCAGCGTGAGATAGTGACACAACATCAACGTCGCTCCCTGCCCGCATCCGCGCCGGGCTGTGCAGCGAACAGCATGGCGGCCAATTCGGGCGATATCCCATCGCGCCGGTCGGCCGTCGCACACCAGTCGGCGAGCTCATCGAGCATCCTCCGCAGTTCCGTATCGGCGCGCACGGAGTCCGATATCTCCTGCATGACCCCCGGCGGAGCGCCACGCAGGGCGGCACCGTCGATCATGAGCTCCAGGCGGTCGACGATGGCCAGGATCGCCTCTTCCACGAAGAGCAACCCCTGCTGCGACGGGTCCAACCGTCCGTCCCGCGCGGCCTGGCGCAGCGCCGCCATCAGCTCCGGGGCCGGCACCTCGGGAGCCGCCGGTTCCGGCGGCTCCGCCGGTTCCACCGGCTGCGCCGGCTCGATCGACTGCGCCGGTTCCGCGGGCGCGATCGGGGCCCTATCCGGGGGCGTCGGCACACGGGGGAGGATGTCGTCCCAGAACGCCGGGAACGGCGCCAGGACATGATCCAGAATCTCGAAGTCGAATCGCTGCAGCGCATGACGCAACGGTTGGTCCGCGACCCTAGCGAGTCGCATCGCCGCCGCCCGCAGCCGCTGGTGCTCGCCGGAGTCGGCCCCATCCAGAACATCGGCAAAGCGACCGGACCCGTAGTCCTCGCGATCCTGGTAGAGGATCACCGCCAGGTAGAACCGCAGCAGGGAGTTGCCTCCGCTCGCGCGGCGGCCGCGCAGACGGCGGTCCAGCTCCGCGCGCACCTGTGCCCGCCCGCCGCACGCAAGCAGTGTATCGAAGCAGGCGATGAGGCGGTCGCCATCGAGCCGCGCCATCACCGCCTCCCACCAGTCGGCCAGCACCGGGGCGACCCGCAGACTCCCGTAGAGGACACGGTAATCCGAGGGCAGATCGGCTATCAGATCGAGCGCCTCGTCGGGTTCGAGCCGCCCGATGGCGCCGGCCCCGAGCGCCAGGATCTGGCGCAGCGCGGGCGCGATCTCTGGATCGACGTTCCTGACGTGACCGCTTCCCTGCAGATCGTGGATCGCCACGACCAGGGTTCTCATTTGCACGCACGGCGCCAGCGCCCGCAGGTGGGGCGCCGCCGCACCGGTGACGTCCGTTCCTCCCTGCCGGATCACGTCGAGCAGCAGGCGCTTGACCCGCAGGCCCGGCTCCAGCCGGCGGCGCTGCAGGTCCGCGGCGCGCTGCAGGTCCTGCTCCGCGAGCGCGAAGCGTCCTCTCCTGCAACTCTGATCAGCGGACTTGAGAAACCCGACGGCCTGCAGGTCGAGAATCCGCTCGTCGTACGGGGCACGCCGCCGCGCCTCTGCCAGCGCCGTCTGCGCGCGCCGGTACGCATTCCGGGAGTAGTCCAGCGTCGCCATCTCCAGCCACGGATCGGGGTCCTCGGGGTGGCGTTCCGCCAACTCCGCCAGGATGTCGCGCACCCAGCCGCCGGACCCCACGGGGTGGCTCCGCAGCACATCGAGCAGAAATCGAAATGCCGTGGGCGACTCCGGATCGGCGGCAAGGCTTGCCATCATCAGGTCGACCACCATCATTGCCGGGTCCTCGGGGCGTTTGCCCAGCAGTGTCGTGAGCGACTCTACCGCCTCGGGATCGAGGAGATGAGGGCCGATCCCCGAACTGACGCCGGCGCGGGCGAGCGACTCCAGCACGCAGGAGCGCGCAATCGCCTGATCGGCCCGGCAGGGGAACGCAACCGGCAGCACGTCAAGATAGTCCTCGGCGCCGACGGGATCCCACGTGTCGCCGGATGCCACTTCCTGCGCCAGCATGCCGGCCTGCGCCTTGAAGCTCGGCAGACGGTCGCCGGGAAGGATGCGGCGGGCCATTCGACCGAGTGCGGGTACGGTCAGCGGGCCGTCGAGCGCGGCTCGGGAGACGATCATCAGCAGCTCGATCCGCGCCCGGACGGGATCCTCCGGGTAGACGGCCTCGGCAAGGCGGTTCAGATGCCGTTCGATCTCACCCTCAATGCCGGCGTCGAGCGCTTGCCGAAACTTGGCGGCAGATGCCGCAACCGGCGGAGTGCCGGTGCCGAGCGTCCGCCGCACCGCGTCCGGTCCCGCCGGCCCGGCGCCGGTGGCGCAACGCCTGAGCTCGGCAACCGTGCCGCTCAGCGCAAAGTCTTGCGGCATCAGATCGACGGCGCGCTGCAGACCGTGCTCGTCGCCGGCGGCGAAGCATGCCATCGCCTTGCAGAACAACCGCCATAGAGCAAACGGCGAGCGGCGCGCCACGCCGGCAAGGAGACGCGCGGCGCACTCCCAGTCCCCGGAGTCCATGGCGTCGACGCTGCGCCGTACCGGCGGCGCGTCCTGCCGGAGCGGGTGATCCACGGCGAGATGCTCGACTCGCTCCCAGCAGCGGTCGATCACCAGACGGTCGGCCAACGCCCGCTCGGCCGCGGGCAACGGCGGCCGGCGGGCGAGGTGCTCGGCGTATACCTGCAGGGCTTCACCGCCTTCCAGGCAGCGCAGAAAGCGGATCAGATCCTCCTCCGCCAGCGTTTCGACGGTGATCGCGGCGCGGTGCTGCGCGGCTCGGGTGCCCATCGCTGCCGCCTCTTTCGCAAAGCCCTTGCCGTTCAATTGTCGCGCGCGTTCGACACAGGCGCAGAACAGCCACAGCGGTAGTCCGGCCGGCGCGCCTTCCTTCTGTGGTATGCGCCGGAGCAGCTCCAGCGCCGTGCGTGGGTCGCCGTTGGTCAGGCTCTGGCGTGCGTGCGCCAGCAGGCGCTCGGGCGAGAGCCGCCGCTGATCGGTGCGCTTCTGTTTGCGGTTTCTTCGCCGCTGTTTACCGGGCATCGTAGCGAGAACGTCTTCGACCCGACCTCGCGCGGCAGGCGTGGACGGCGTTCGGGTCCATCGCGACGTGTGGCCCCGGCTCCCCGGGCGGCCGGCTCATCAGTCGGTCTTGGCGTCCGCCACCGGCTCGCTGCCCGGCACCACGGCCGGCACCTGGTGCTCGCGCAGCAGGTCCCCGAACGCCGGCAGCCGGCTGTCCAGAGTCTCCTTGAGCCGTGCGAGCTGGTGGTCGATCAGGCCCGCCAAGTGGTCGTACACCTCGTACGCCTGCTTCGTGGGAGGAGCGTCGGCGTTCGTCACCACGCTGGTCAGGGCGCCCAGCTTGATGACGAGCTTCACCGGGTAGTTGAGGCGGTTCAGCGCCCCGTCGGCGCGCGGCTCGACCAGCTCCTCCTCGATCGCGGTCAGCGCCTTCTTGAGAGCGCGGGCCGCGTCCGCCACCGGCTGCTGGCCGGGGCCGTCCTTGGCGCGCCCCGCCCACTCGTCCACCTGCCGGCAGACGCTGCGCAGCTCGCTTACCGCGTCGTTCGCCTCGGAGAGCTTGTCGCCGATCCGCTTCGCCAGGTCGAACTGCGCCTGCAGCTCCTCCTGCGTCACCGGGATGCGCGGGTCCTTGCGGATCTCGCACCAGCGTCGGTGGGTGGTGCCCGCCACGGTGAGGCGCGCTTCGTAGCGGCCCGGTGCGGCGACCGGCCCTGGCGGCCGGTCGTTGCTGCCGGTGATCTGGCGCGAGCCCGGGTAGCGCATGTCCCACGCGAAGCGGTTCATGCCGGCCTTGGCCGGCACCACGGGATCCTTGGGCGGCTGCTCCTTGCTGTCGGCCTCCGGCGGCTTCGGCTCCACGCTGGAGAAGCCGCGGATCTCCGCGCCGTCCGCGTCCTGGAACGACAGGGTGACCTCGCCTTCCGGCTGCTCCTGGAAGTGGTAGTGCAGGACCACGCCGGCCCGAGGATTGGCGCCGGCGTCGAGCATGCGGCGCTCGAAGCCGCCGTCCGGTTTCTGCGCGACGTAGAGCGTGCCCGGTATGCCGAGCCCGACCGCGTACTGCTTGCGCGAGGCCGCGGTGGGGTCGGTGTCGCCCGCCATGCGCAGCGCGGGGGCAGGCTCGAACAGGTGCACCGGGGCGACCTCGCCTGCCGCCAACTGCCGCACCAGCGCCAGGCCGTCGGTGATCCAGAACGACCGGCCATGGGTGGCCGCGATCAGGTCGTCGCCGCGGATCGCCAGGTCGTGGATGGGGGCGACCGGCAGGTTGCGGTTGAACGGCAGCCAGGACGCGCCGTCGTCGCAGGAGACGAACAGGCCGCGCTCGGTGCCGGCGTACAGCAGACCCGGACGCACGGGATCCTCGCGTATGACCCGCGTGAAGTCGTCGTCGGGCAGGTTGCCGGTGATCTGCGTCCAGGTCGCGCCGTAGTCGGCGGTCTTGAACAGGTACGGGCGGTAGTCGTCGAGCTTGTAGCGGAAGGCGGCCACGTAGGCGGTCGCCGGGTCGTGCGGGGACAGCTCGATGGTGGCCACGGTCGCCCATTCGGGCAGGCCGGGCGGCGTGATCTCCTGCCAGGTGGCGCCGCCGTCGCGCGAGAGGTGCATCAGGCCGTCGTCGGAGCCGGCCCAGAACAGCCCCTGCCGGTGCGGGGACTCGACGAAGGCGAAGATGGTGCAGTAGTGCTCGGCGCCGGTGGTGTCCTTGGTGATCGGGCCGCCGGACGGCTCCTGCTTGCTCTTGTCGTCGCGGGTCAGGTCGGGGCTGATCACCTCCCAGCTCGCGCCGTCGTCCGTGGAGCGGAACAGCACGTTGCCGGCGATGTAGAGCACGTCGGGGTCATGCGGCGAGATCAGGATCGGGTAGGTCCACTGGAAGCGGTACTTGAGGTCCTTGGGCCCATAGCCGCTGAACTCCTCCGGCCAGGCGGTGATGATCCTGATCTGCGCGGTGGCATGGTCGTAGCGCAGCAGCACGCCGCCGCCGCCGGGGGCGCTGCCGATGGCGCCGGAATAGACGATGTCCGGGTTGTCGGGGCGCACCTGGATGTGGCCACTCTCCGAGTTGCCGACCGTGTAGCAGTCGCTCATGCGGATGATGCCCTTATCCGAGTGGCTGGGCACGCTGATGGCGGAGTTGTCCTGCTGCGTGCCGTACACCCGGTACGGGAACCGGGTGTCGGTGGTGACGTGGTAGAACTGCGAGGTCGGCTGGTTGTAGATCGTCGACCAGGTGTCGCCGCCGTTGAAGGAGACGCAGGCGCCGCCGTCGTTGCCCTCGATCATGCGGCGCGGGTCGGCGGGGTCGATCCACAGGTCGTGGTTGTCGCCGTGCGGGGTCGACACCCCGGTGAAGGTCTTGCCGGCGTCGGTGGACTTCCACGCTTGCAGGTTGAGCACCCAGACGGTGTCTGCGTCCTGCGGGTCGGCGAACACGTGGTGGTAGTACCAGGGGCGCTGGCGCAGGTCCCGTTCGGCGCTCGCCACCTCCCAGTTCGCCCCGCCGTCCTCGGAGCGCAGCAACGCGCCCTTCTCCGCCTCGACGATCGCCCACACCCGGCCCGACTTGGCAGGCGAGCAGGCGATGCCGATGCGGCCCTTGATGCCCTCCGGCAGGCCGGGGTTGCCGGAGATCTCCGTCCAGGAGTCGCCGCCGTCGGTCGACTTGAAGATGCCGCTGCCGGGGCCGCCCGATTCGAGGATCCATGGCCGGCGGATCACCTGCCAGAGCGCGGCGTACAGGACGCGCGGGTTGGTGGGATCGATGCAGAGGTCGATGGCGCCGGTCTCGGCGTTGCGGTGAAGCACCCGCTCCCAGTTCGCGCCGCCGTCGCGCGAGCGGAACACGCCGCGCTGGTCGTTGGGTCCGAAGGCGTGGCCGAGACAGGCCACGTAGACCAGGTCGGGGTCCTCCGGATGGATGCGGATGCGGCCGATGTGGCGCGAGTCGGTGAGGCCGACGTTGCTCCAGGTCGCGCCGCCGTCGGTCGAGCGGTAGACGCCGTCGCCGTGCGAGACGTCCAGGCGCAGGCATGCCTCGCCCGTGCCGGCGTAGACGACGTTGGGGTCGGCCTCGGAGACCGCGATCGCGCCCACGGCGGCGGTCCCGAAGTAGCCGTCGGAGACGTTCTCCCAGTAGGTGCCGCCGTCGTTGGTCTTCCAGACGCCGCCCGCACAGGCGCCGAAGTAGAAGGTCTGGGCATGCGAGGGGTCCCCGGCGACGGCCACCACGCGGCCGCCGCGGTGCGGTCCGATGCAGCGCCAGTCGATCGTCTCGAACAGTTCAGGTGCAAGGTGAGTCCGTCCCATGATCGCCCCCATCATACGACGATCGCGTCTCTGCCGACGGGCTCTCCACAGGCGGGAGGCGTCGATCTGGACTGCAAGACCGGATTGGGCTACGTTGTAGCTCAATCCTGGAGGGCGAATGATGAACACCGTCGTGCGTGCGCGCATCGACCAGAAGATCAAGGACGAGGCCGGGGCCGTGCTCGCGTCCATCGGCCTGACGGCCTCCGATGCGTTCCGCATGATGATGATGCGGATCGCCGCGGAGAAGCGCCTCCCGTTCGAGCCCCTGGTTCCCAATGCCGAGACGATCGAGGCGATGAAGGCAGCCAGGGCCGGCGATCTCGTGACCGTGGGCGGCGTTGACGATCTGTTGTCCGACCTGAATGCGGACGATTAGGCGTACCGCGGCATTCAAACAGCGCCCCGCTACGTGGGCTTGAGAGGCATGATGAAAGCCAGCGTCGGCTTGTCACGCTCCATCGGTTCCACGGCGAACCCCATGTCCAGCTTGAGCTGCCGGTTCGCGCGGTGGTCTGCGCCGCTGACCGATCGCACCTGGTAGCAGCCGAGCTCCGTGGCTCGGCGTATCGCGTGCTCCTGGAGCGCCCTGCCGATGCCCTGGCGGCGGTACGCCTCTTTCACTCCGAACGCGACGATCTTCGCTTCCGTGAGCTTCTGTCCGTCGACGACCAGGGGCGGATGATTGCGATCATGGGGACCGATGTCCCAGACGACGTACATCAGGAAGCCCACGACACGACCATCCCTCTTTGCCATCACGTAGTGACGCGGAAACCGTTCGAATCGCGCATCGAACGCCCATCGCCCCTGACCTTCATCGTTGATGACGTGGACGTAATCGTTCCAATCACGATGCTCCGACGTCAGTTCATGAGTGGAAAGACCCGGGATGTTCACCGTACCCTCTCGCGGTGTTGACTACGCATGCGCTGTACGCGGTTAGGGCGCGGGCTCGCCTTTACTCGGATTCTTGACCGTCCGGCTCTGAAGACGCGGCTTGGATGCCCGCGACCAAGCGCGTGCACAGCCCGTGGATCCGGCGCGCGTCAGCCGCTGCCTCCTCGGCCGCGGAGGCGTTTTCGGTGTGCTCGAAGTAGAACGCCGGCGCCCGTTTGGCGGGCCAGTCTGGCCGAGACGGCGGTTACGTCCGCCGCCTCCTCCTCGCCCAACGCCATGCCCCTGGCGGACACGGTGGCGACGAACACGGCGGCCGGATCGTGTACCTTCGGGAAGTCCACCCCCAGATAGCTGAGCACCCCTTTCAGGGACAGCTCGACGACTTCCTGTGCCCGGCGGACCACGGCGTTCCACGACTTGCGGGCGTAGGAAGCCTCCATGTCCTGTAGATACTCGGTCGCCATCGCCATCAGCTTCCGCCCGCGCTCCCCGTTGTCCATGACAGCCGTTCCGCCGCTACAGGGCGATGACCTCGCCGGGGCGCATATCGGGCTTCAGGTCCCAATACCAGGAGCCGTCGGCCAGCTCTATGCGGCGAGAGCCGAGCTCACGCAGGCGTGCGCTCAGGCTTGCCAGCTTGCGCGCCAGAACCTCGCGTGGATCGAACAGGATGATGCCGTGGTCGCAGACGTCCAGCAGGAGCCATGGCGTATCCGCCAGTTCCTCCTCGGAACGAAACACGGGATACGGCTCGGTCGGGGCGTCGCGCGCCTGCAGCTCCGCTACCAGCGGATGGTCCCGCAACCGGAGCGCCACCTCGAGGAAGACCTCGAACACGGCACCGCGCTCGCCGCGATGGACCACGAACAGGTCGATGTCGCTGGCCGCGTGCGCCTGGCCGCGGGAAACCGACCCGTAGAGGGCCACCGCGGACACGTCCGCCCCGAGCCTGTCGCGCACCTCGGCCATGTACACGTCGAGCAGCGGTTTCAGGTCGGGGTATCCGTGACCCCGATCCTCGCGGGGAGACGACACCGTAAAGGCAGAGTAGCACGAACCTGTGGGCGACGGTGGTACGTTTGCCACGAGATCAACCTCGTCAGTACCACGTCATGTTCATGGATTGAGCGATCCGCTCTGAGCCGTCTGGCGCGGTCGGATCAGACTTCGGCGCACGCTGCCTCCTCGACAACCGTCACCGCGCCGACCATCTCCTCCCCGACCGCCAGAAGCTGACCGAACAGGTCGTCGCGATCGAGCTTTTGCTGGTGCAGCAGCCCTTCCAGCATCATTCCTTCCGGCAGCAAGCCCTCGAAGAAGGGCGGGAAACAATCGAACGAGTACTCCCTCCTCGCAACCGGCATCGACAGCGAGACCGGGGGACCGGAATAGGTCTCCAGATAGCGAAAAACGAAGCGGCCCGCCTCATGCTTCTCAAGCAGCCCAGCCGCCGTGTCCATCACGCTTACCCTGGCCCGCCTCACCGATTGTTCTCCGCCGTCGGCCCTCGGCGCTCGGGGTCTATGCTTGGCGCTGGATTCCGTCATGAGCGGTCCGTCAAGCACCAGCTCAATGTTGAGAGTGTGCAGGACTGCCAAGAGCGTCGCCAAGCGGACGGTGGGCTTCCCTTTCTCGATGTAGGAGATCGAGGTCTTGCCGACCTCGGCAAGCTTGGCCAGCGCGCGCTGACTCAGGCCGCTTCGCTCGCGGTGAGACCTGATCACCTCTCCGATCGTCTCAGCGGAGCGCATCTTCATTCGAGCTCCCCTTCTACTCGGTATCGTGGTCCGCTGATGGGATAAGGTCGTCCACGGTCACCTCCAGGGCATCGGCCAGCTTCCGCAGGGTGCGAACCGAACCGCTGTTGCGATCTGCCTCGATGTCCACGATCTGTACCCGGTTGACACCGCTGGCACGAGCGAGATCGGACTGGGTCAGATTGCGGAACACCCTCCACACCCGTAAGGGCGGCTCTCCGTCGAGGAGTCGGTCCACCACCGCTGCCGGAATGAGCTCTTCCTCGCCCGCAGCCAGCCGCGCCTCGACGGCCAGGCCCGCTTGTATGTCCGCGAAGTCTTCTTCAAGTGCACGCAACCGGTCGTAATCGGCCTTCGGGATCGTCACTGTCTCGCTCATGGTAGTCGCTCCTCGTAGGCGTCGCCTCGGCTAGACATGCTCAGAACCGTGAGAACCGATTCGTCACGCATGATGACCGCGGGTCAGACGCCGATGCGGGGGTTGAAGCGGATGCGGTTCAGGCCGGCGGTGGACACCACGGCGTTGGCGGCCGGCGGCATGTAGTGCTCGACCCAGAGCCGCTGGACGACGGGGCTCTCCAATTGCAGATGGATCATCCAGTGATCGGTGTCCCAGCGGCTCAGGCCGGTGGCGCCCATTCGGTAGCAGCCGTCGGCGCGGGTGCGCAGCTCCCCGACGGTCATGGCGTGGTCGGCAAAGCTGCCCAGTGACGGCACCAGCTCCACGCTCGTCCCTTCCAGCGCCCGCGCGTACTCCTCCACTCCGTCGATCATGACCGCGGCGAGATCCTCCCGCCGCTCGATGCCACGCGGGTACGGCGCGACGACATCGACCAGTCCCGCCCGGCCCCAGGCGCCCACGTCGATTCCGTAGCCCAGGCACCACTCCATGTCAGGGCCGGCGATCAGCGCCAGCTTGCGCCGTTCGTACCGCGCCGACGGGCCAAACTCGTCCAGCAGATCGCGGATCTCCCGGATCCACTCGGTCGTGATCTCCGCCCACACGCTGCGCAGCCGCTCGTCGCGGTCGTCCAGCTCGCGCGCGTCGCCGCCGTAGCGCTCGCGGTACCGGTCCAACACCGGCTGCTCGTAGCGCACCAGCGGAAAGCCGCGCGCGAAGCACAGGCAGGCGCCGTCGGCGCCGCGCTCCAGGCACTCGCGCATGATGCCGTTGAGCTGCCGGCGGACCTCCGGAAAGGCGACGCTCAGCTTGCTGTGGTCGACGACCCCGTCGGCCTCCACGCAGCAATACTCCGGGTGCGCGGCGTAGAAGCGGGAGCGGCACTGATGGTCCAGCGGAGGCTCGCAAATCCAGAGCTGCACGCGCACGTACGCGATCAGCGCCAGGCCCATGCGGTGCGCGCTGTCGATCGCCACCTGCATGGGGTCGAGCCCCATGGCTATCATCTTGGTGACCACGTCGTAGCTGCCCAGGTAGCCCTCCTCGGCATCCCAGGCGTCCTGGCCGTTGATGTTCCCCACTTTGGTGTCGTAGTCGACGCAGTCGGCGCCGCAGACGCCGTAGCAGCCGAACGTCCACGCGCTGCCGGCGTACGGCCGGAACACCCGTTCGATAGCCTCGGCGCCCGGCTCGACGACGGCGCTGTCGTGGATGAACATCGGCGGCCGCGGCTGCTCGGCCGCAAGCTCCCGCACGTGCTCGTCGCGCACGGGAACCGCCCGCACCGAGCACAGGCGGGCCAGCACCGGCCCCTGCGCCTGTTGCGGGAAGCGCACCTGCAGCGACCGGCCGGTGAGATCGGCGATGATCCACGGCTCCTCCACGTAGTCGATCCACCCCTCGGCGCGCAGGTATTGCCAGTGCTCGTCGCCTTCCAGCCGCACCTCGATCGAGGCCGGCCCCTGCTTGACGCCGGTGGCGGCGATGCCGATCGACACCGCGTGCCAGCCCTCGCAATCGAGCGGCACCGTCAGCACGGCGGCCTGCCGGTCGGATGCCTGCAGGAACCGGCCGCTGAACAGCTCGGTCTCGTAGTCGATCAGGCGCCACGCGCCGCGCTTCGGCTTGGAGATCGGGCCGAACGTCGTGCTGTCGTCCGTGATCAGTCGGTCGGCCGGCTGCGCGATCGAAAGGTCGGTGATGAGGGTCACGGGGTCACACGCCGATGCGGGGATTGAAGCGGACCCGGTTCAAGCCGGCCGTCGATACCACGACATTGGCAGCCGGCGGCATGTAGTGCTCGACCCAGAGGCGCTGAGCGACGGCGCTCTCCAGTCCCAGGTGGGCCATCCAGGGATCGGTGTCCCAGCGGCTCAGGCCGGTGGCGCCCTGCCGGTAGCACCCGTCGGCGCGCGTGCGCACCTCCCGGACCGTCATGGCGTGGTCGGCGAAGCTGCCCAGTGACGGCACCAGCTCCACGTCCGTCCCTTGCAGCGCCTTCGCGTACTGGCCCACTCCTTCGACCAGGACATTCCCGACGTTTTCCCGCCGCTCGATGCCGCGCGGGTACGGCGCGACGACGTCGACCAGTCCCGCCCGGCCCCAGCCGCCCACGTCGATCCCGTAGCCCAGACACCACTCCATGTCCGGGCCGGCGATCAGCGCCAGCTTGCGCCGCTCGTACCGCTCCGACGGGCCGAACCCGTCCAGCAGCACCCGGATCTCCCGGATCCACTCGGTCGTGATCTCCGCCCACACGGCACGCAGCCGCTCATCGCTGTCGTCCAGCTCACGCGCGTCGCCGCCGTAGCGCTCCCGGTAGCGGTCCAGCACCGGCTGCTCGTAGCGCACCAGGGGGAACCCGCGTGCAAAGCACAGGCATACCCCGTCGGCGCCGCGCTCCAGGCACTCGCGCATGATGCCGTTGAGCTGCCCGCGCACCTCCGGGAAGGCAACGCTCAGCTTGCTGTTGTCGACGACTCCGTCGGCCTCCACGCAGCAGTACTCCGGGTGCGCGGCGTAGAAGCGGGAGCGGAACTGCTGGTCCAGCGGCGGCTCGCAGATCCAGAGCTGGACGCGCAGGTAGGCGATGAGCCCCAGCCCCATCCGGTGCGCGCTGTCGATCGCCACCTTCAAGGGGTCGAGCCCCATGTCGATCATGGCGGTGACCACGTCGTAGCTGCCCAGGTAGCCCTCCTCGGCATCCCAGGCGTCCTGGCCGATGATGTTCCCGACCTTGGTGTCGTAGTGGACGCAATCCGCGCCGCCGACGCCGTAGCAGCCCATGGTCCACGGGCTGCCCGCGAACGGGCGGAACGCCTGCTCGACCACCTCCGTGCCCGGCTCGGCGCCGTTGAACATGTTGCCGTCGTTCGTGAACACCAGCGGGCGCGGCGGGTCGGCCTGGAGCTCGCGCACGTGCTCGTCGCGCACGGGGACCGCCCGCACCGAGCACAGGCGGGCCAGCACCGGCCCTTGGCCCTGCTGCGGAAAGCGCACCAGAAGCGACCGGCCGGTGAGGTCGGCGATGATCCACGGCTCCTCCACGTAGTCGATCCAGCCCGCGGCGCGCAGGTGCTGCCAGTGCTCGTCGCCTTCCAGCCGCACCTCGATCGAGGCCGGCCCCTGCTTGACGCCGGTGGCGGCGATGCCGATCGACACCGCGTGCCAGCCGTCGCAGTCGATCGGCACCGTCAGCACGGCGGCCTCCCGGTCGGAGGCCTGCAGGAATCGGCCGCTGAACAGCTCGGTCTCGTAGTCGATCAGGCGCCACGCGCCGCGCTTCGGCTTGGAGATCGGGCCGAACGTCGTGCTGTCGTCCGTGATCAGTCGGTCGGCCGGCTGCGCGATCGAAAAGTCGGTGATGAGATTCATGGATTGTCCTGTGAAGGGAATCGGGAGCCCGATGCGGAGCCGGCCGTACCGGCTCCGCTCGGGCGTCCCATGGTGTGCCGCCGCTTGGAGCGGCGGTTTTGGCGCTACGGCGCCAGCGTCGAGCGGCCGTCCTTGTTCGGCACCGGCTCGATGATGTGGCTGTCCGCGCGGAACAGCCTCCCGGCGCGAAGGGCCAGCAACTCCTGCAGGCCGGCGCGGTCAAGCGCGGCCAGGTAGTCGTCCCAGTCGTCGTCCACGTTCCGCCTGCCAAGAATGAAGTTGTCTTCCCACTCCTGGACGACCGGATTGATCTGCGCGACCAGCGTCGCCTGGCGCTCGATCTCGGCGTCGTCGGCCCACTTGAATACGTCGATACGGCGCACCGCGGTCTGGCCGCTGTGCTCCATGACCTGCGGAAGGGTCGGGAACTCGTGGTTGAACCTGCGGAACAGCAGGAACGCGCGCTCGTACGTGCTGTAGGAGGCTTCCAGCTCCTCCGCGGTCGCCGGCCGCCGCTCCACCGTTGCGTCCCCGAACGACGGCCACATGACGTCGCCGCCGGCGGCGTTGGTATTGACCCACTTGACTCCCTCCGGCGAGTACAACCCGGTCCATGCAGATCCGTACTCGGAGTAGAAGAAGTCCAGCCACTTGGCGGCCACCTCGGGCATCTCGATGTTGGCGTTGAAGCCGATGCCGAAGGGGTTCACGTTGCTGGACGGCGGGCTCACGCGCTTGGCGCTGCCGTGCGTGGGGATGCTCATGAACGCGAATTTCGCGTTGAGCTTGTCCAGCACGGCCTGGCCGGCCGGACCGAAGGGATCGGCGGCGGCTGCCGCGTTCTCCTCTGAGCTGATGCCGAGCAGCGTCGGCGCGTTGCCGGGGAAGGAATAGCCGTGCGTGCCCTCCATGAAGGTCGAAGCCTCCTCGTTCAGGGCCTTGTTCCACTCCGCGTACTGGCGGGTCGGGAACTCCTGGTCGATGGCGCCGGCCGCGTACAGGTCGGCGATGTAGCGCAGCGCGTCCTGGTAGGCGGTCTGGTGGTAGTAGTCCTCTCCCTGCGGAAAGTCGTACACGCCGAACATCACGAAGAACGGCCACCACCAGTCGCGGAACGTCATGTACGGGATGCTGTCCGGATAGAGCTCCTTGAGCTGCTTCAGCACGTCGGCGAGCTCCTCGCTGGTCGTGGGCACCTCGATGCCATGCTCGGCGAAGATGTCGCTCCGGTAGATGATCGCGTTCTTGATGTTCTTGTACCAGCCGCTCAGCGAGGGCGACACGAAGTAGTCGCCGTCCGCCGTGCCGGCCCGGGCCAGGAACGTGTCGAAGTCGAACTTGTACTGTTCGATGGTGTTGACGAAGTTGGGCCGGTACTCCTCGAGCCCGCGCAGCCCCATCAGCAGCCCTTCCTGGCCGAGCTGCAGCGACAGGTTGCCCGGCAACCGGGCGGCGAGATCGGGCAGGTCGTCGGCGGCGGCCATCAGCGCGTAGTGCTGGGGAATGTCGTCCTCCGGGAACAGCCGCGGCTCCAGGCGCACGCCGGTGATCTTCTCCAGCTCGACGAACATCGGTTCCTCGAAGGTCTTTTCGAGGCTGTCGCTGACGATCGTGTAGGTCACGGTCTGTGCGACGGCCGGAGCCGCCAGCAGCGCCAATAGCGCCGCAATCGGCAGCAGTCTTCTGAATATCGCTGTCATCGTTTCTCCTTGTGAGTTTTTTCGGATCGAACCATCGACCCGATCGGATTTGCTCTTGCATTCAATGTGACTCTATTTCAGTGCTCCGATGATCACCCCCCTTGCGAAGTATCTCTGAATGAACGGATAGACCAGCAGCATTGGAACGATCGAGACGAACAGCGCCGTCCACTTCAACTTCTCGAGTTGCATCATGATCGAAAAGTCCACCAATTCTTCGGCGAACGGGTTGTTGTTGGCGATGGACCGCTGCCGCATGACGTCCCCCCAGATCATGTCGCGCACGATGATCTGCAGCGGCATCTTGTCGATGTCGCGCAGATAGACCAGCGGCGCGAAGTACTGGTTCCAGAGGCCGATGGCGTAGAACAGGCCGATGGTGGCCAGCGCCGCCTTGGAGAGGGGCATGATCACGGTGCGCAGGGTGCGGAGCACTCCCGCGCCGTCGATGAAGGCCGCCTCCTCCATCTCCTCCGGCAGGTTCTGGAAGAAGGTGCGCAGGATGATCAGGTTCCAGACCGCGATCGCCGGCGGCAGGACCAGCGCCCACATGGTGTCCAGCAACCCCAGCGCTTTTACCACCAGATAGGTCGGGATCAGGCCGCCGGAAAAGAGCATGGTGAACACCATCATGAACGTGATCGGCATGCGGGCGAACAGCCGGCGCTTCGACAGCGGATAGGCGGTCATCGCGGTCATCACCACGCTGATGAAGGTGCCGGTGCCGGTGTACAGGATCGTGTTGGCGTAGCCGCCGAGGATGCGGGGGTGGGTGAGCATGAACTTGTAGGAGATCAGGTCGATGTCGCGCGGGAACCAGGTGATGCCCTGCACGATCGCCCGCTCGCTTGACAGGGACAGCGACAGGACGTGCGCCAGCGGGTAGAAGCAGGCCAGGCCGATCAGCACGAGCAGCAGGTGGTTGAGCACGTCGAACGCCTGCAGGCGCCGCACGCCGGCGCGGGCTACCACAGGCCCGTCCCCGCAACGCGCTTCACCACCGCGTTGGCCGTGATCAGCAGCGTGAAGTTGATCACGGTGTTGAACAGGCCCACCGCCGTGGCGATCTCCCATTCCAGGTTCTGCAGGCCGAGGCGATAGATGAAGGTGCCGATGACGTCGGAGACCTCCATGTTGGTGCCGTGCTGCATGAGCAGCACCTTCTCGAAGCCGCTGCTCAGCAGGCTGCCCATGTTGAAGATGAACAGGATGGCCACCACCGGCAGGATGCCGGGGATGGAGACGTGCCAGGTCCGCTGGATACGCCCCGTGCCGTCGATGATCGCCGCCTCGTACAGCTCGGGATTGATCGAGGAAAGGGCGGCCAGGTACACGATTGCCCCGAACCCGGCTGTCTGCCAGATCCCGGACATCACGTACAGCGGCCGGAACCAGCCCGGCTCGATCATGAAGTAGATCGGCTCGATGCCGACCAGCCCGAGCAGGCGATTGACGCTGCCGGAGCCCGGCGACAGCATCATCCGCATGATGCCGATGATCGCGACGATCGAGATGAAGTTCGGGAGATAGGTGACCGTCTGGATGCCGCGCCGGAACGGCGCGCTCGGCGACTCGTGCAGCATGACCGCCAGCACGATCGGCACCGGAAAGGCGAATAGCAGCGAGTAGAGGTTGAGCAGAAAGGTATTCGCGATCAGCCGGCCGACGTTGTAGACCGAAAAGAAACGGATGAAGTGCGCCATCCCGAACTGATCGGCCCAGGGGCTGGCGGTGATGCCCGCGCGGAGGGAAAAGTCCTTGAAGGCGACCTGCAAGCCGTAGATCGGGATGTAGTGGAAGATGATGAAATAGGCGATGCCGGGCAGGAGCAGCGCCAGGTAATAGCGGTCGCGGTAGAAGCGCCGGAACATGGACGACTGCCGCAGCCTCAGCGCGCGCGACCGCGCTGCCGCGGAAATGCCTGCCATGACCAGCCTCCTTGTCGGGGACGCGCCTCCTTGTCGGGACGACCCGGCGACTCGGGTATGGTAGGCGACGGGGGCCGCGTATCGCAAGCTGCGGGGCGGCGGCCGTCTCGAAGGAGGATCTGATGGATGACGCGCCGCGCGGGCTGCCGGGACAGCCGATCGAGCTGGCCGGCGGCACCCACGTGTTCGTCGACGACTACCTGATCGAGAGGACCAGCGCGCTCACCCGCACCGCCCACCGGGCGCGCAGGCTTCCGCGGCCGGTTCTTGAGTCGGGCCCCGGCACGCGGCACACGCAGGTGCTGTTCTTCCCCAGGGTGTTCCACGATCCCGGCAACCGCGCCGCGCCGTTCCGGATGTGGTACGACGCCGGCTTCACCGGCTCCGAGCGCCGCAGCTACGGCTACGCCGAGTCGGACGACGGGCTCACCTGGCGGTTCCCGGAGCTGGGCATCGTCGAGATCGCCGGGTCGCGGGCCAACAACGTCGTGCGCCGGGGCGCCTACTGCATGTGCCTGGTCGACCATGCCCGGTACCGGCACGGCGCCGGCGCCGCCGACCCGGAGCGGCGCTTCGTGCTGCTCTACACCGGCGGCGACCGCTTCTCCGCCGCGTACTCGCCCGACGGATTCCACTGGACCGACGACCCCGACAACCCGGTGTACCTGGACACCGAGAACCGCATGGAGGACCGGCTGAACGGCTGCTGGGACCCGCTGCGGGACCGCTACCTGGTCACCGCCGGCTACTCCGGCCGATCCGACGACGGCTTCACCGGCAAGCCGCCATTCCACCGCGACGGCTACCGCCGCCTGGTCGCCCAGACCACCAGCACCGACCTGCGCCGCTGGACGCCGTTTCGCCCGATCGTGGTCTCGGACCCCGAGGAGGAGGGGCCGATGCGGGAGTTCTACGGCATGCAGCCGGTCGTGCGCGGGTCGCTCTACCTGGGCTTCCTGCGCGTGCTGCGCGACGACCTGCCGGCCGATCCGGGCGGACCCGTGCACGGCATCGGCTGGACGGAGCTCTGCACCAGCCGCGACGGCGAGCACTGGACCCGGCAGGACGGGGTGCTGCTGGATCGCGGCCACCGGCCGGGGAGCTGGGACCACGCCATGGCGTGGACGGGCGAGTGCGTGACCGTCGGCGACCGCGAGCTGATCTACTACAGCGGCTACGCGCGCGGCCACAAGATGGGCATCTGGGACGGCGACCGCCAGCTCGGCGTGGCGACCCTGCGCCGTGACGGGTTCGTCTCCTACGACGCGGGAGCCGAGGCGCCCGGCACGCTGCGCACGCGCCCGTTCGCCTGGAACGCCTTGCGGCTGACGGTCAACGCGCAGATCCGCGGCGAGCTGCGCGTGCGCCTGCTGGACGAGGCCGGCCTGCCGGTGCCCGGATGCTTCTTCCGGGACTGCCGGCCGTTGATTGGCGCCGGCGTGACCCAGGAGGTACGGTGGACCGGGAGCCCGGCGTCGTTGCGCGGCCGGGTCGTGCGGCTGGAGTTCCGCCTTCGCGACGCGGAGCTGTACGCTTTTACCCTGATCGAGCCTTCACCCTGATCGAGCCTGAATCCTGATCGAGCAAGCCGGAGGACCTCGCCCATGCCGCCCGTCATCGACGCACACATCCATCTCATCAAGCCCTTCGACTCGGCCGGGATGCCGCAGCGCTACAGCGTCTGGAAGGAGGACGGTACCGCGAAGCCGACCAGCGCGGAGGACTTCATCGCGCTGATGGACGCATGCGGCGTCGATCAGGCGTTCTACATCAGTTGGAGCCCGGAGGACATCCCGTCGGACCTGTCGCGCAAGGGAATCGATCCGGTGAGCGTTCGGGAGACGATGAACGTGACCTACCCGCTCGACGCCATGCAGCGCTGCGGTGAGCGGTTCTACTGGTTCCCGTGTCACCTGGGGCCGGCCGTGCCGGACCACATGGCACAGGCGCGCAGGAACCTGGAGGCCGGCGCGGCCGGGCTCAAACTGGTCACCTCCTTCTGGGGCGAGTTGCCCGACGACCCCCGCTGCCGGCGGATCATCTCCCTTGCCGCGGAATTCGGGGCTCCGGTGATCATTGACACCTCGTTCTGGTACCTGGGAATAGACGAGCCTGCCCCCCTGGAGACGATAGCGCCGGGACACCGGGAGGTGCGGCCGCGGGTGCGCGACTGGGAGGACTACGCCGGCCACCTGCGCCGGACCTTCGAGGCCTTCCCGTCGATCAACATTTCACTGGCGCACGCCGGAGCGCGCACCTTCACGCCCGAGCATGCGGCCGAGGCCGGGTCCCTCATCCGCGAGTATCCGCACGTGTACGCCGACCTGGGAGCGCTGGACCCGCAGTCCCCGGCGCTGGAGGCGCTGGTCGAGGCGGCCGGCCCGGACCGGGTCATGTTCGGCACGGACTGGCCCCACTTCGCGCAGGGCAAGGACATGGCGGCACGGATCGCCGCCGTGCGGGCGCCCGGCAGGTTCAGCCCCGAGACGGCGGGACGCATCCTGGGCGGCAACGCCGTGGACTTCATGAAGGACCGCCCGCCGGGCCTGATCCCGCGGAGATGAACCAGGCGGCGCGCGCGGAGGACCTGCACCGGTCCTCGCCGGTGTTCGTCGGGCACGATCACTATTGCGACGAGGGGCATCTGCTCGCCATGCACCGGGCCGGCCTGGCCGGCAAGGTGACGCTTGCCTCCGTGGACGCCCGCGTCTTTGCGGATGTGGAGGACCGGGAGCGGTCGCTCCACGAGTACACCGGCTTCACGGAACCGGCGTGGCGGGAGATGAAGCGCATCCGGGCGATCGTCGACGCCCACCCGGAAGCACTCCTGCTGGCGCGGGCCGCGGGCGACATCGTGCGTGCCCACGACACGGGGCGATCCGCGGTGCTCCTGGGCTTCGAAGGGGGCAAGCCCATCGAACGGGACCTGGGGCTGCTGCACGAGGCCTACGGACTGGGACTGCGCGTGATGCAGCTCACCTGGGCCGGCGGCAACGACATCTGTGACCGGCGCGACCCTCCCGCGTGCGAGGGACTGACCGACTTCGGCAAGGAAGCCGTGCGGGAGATGAACCGGATCGGCGTCCTGATCGATCCGGGACACTGCAGCAGGAAGACCTTCTTTCAGGTCATGGAGCTGAGCTCCCGGCCGGTGGCGTTTCTGCACGGGACTCCGCGCGGGGCCATTCCGGGGGCGGGCGACCTTGACGACGATCAGCTCCAGGCCATCGCCGGGACCGGCGGCGTGATCGGCCTGCACTTCTTCAGCCACTACCTGCATCCGGCCCGCACCGCGACGGCCGCCGATCTGGTCACCCACGTCGAGTATCTGGCCGAGGCGATCGGCGTGGAGCGCATCGCGCTCGGCTGCGACTACCTCCATCTCAGCGACGACTTCCGCCGCGCCCACGGCCTGCCGGCCGGCGGATATCTGGGCATCCCGGAGGAGCTCGACAGTTACGACAGGCTGATCAACGTCACCCGCGAGCTCTGCCGGCGTGGATTCCGCGACGAGGACATCCGCAAGATCCTGGGCGGCAACCTGATCCGGCTCTTCCGCTCGGTCATCGGCGACTGACGCGCCGGGAGCGGCGCGCTCAGTACCGGACCAGCAACTCCACGCTGGACAGGCTGAGCGGGCAGCCGATGCGCGGATTGCGGGCGATCACCCGCACGGACAGCGCGTTCCACCCCTGGCGCAGGTGCCCGGTGGCCTCCAGGTCCAGCCAGGTGTCGTTGAAGTGGATGCGCCGCGTCGCCCGATCCGGGTCGAGCGGGGCGCCGTTCAGCTCGATGGCGACCTCGTCCCGGGCGGTGAGCTGCTCGATCAACAGGCGCAGCGTGGCCTGTCCGCCGTCGCGGGGGTCGTCGGCGACGTCGAGCCGCAGCTCGGCACGGTCGCCCGATGCGTCCAGGGCGATCGGCAGCGGCCCGCCGGCCGTCTCCCGCTGGTCGACCAGGTAGTGCTTGTCGCGGCGGGCGATGAGCGCCGGGTCGGCGATCTCCCGCCACGGCTGCCGGTCGTAGGCAGCGTCGCGGGTGACGCTGAGGTAGTGGTTGTTGAACAGGTAGAGGCCGTGCGCCCCCGCGCGGTGATGCACGGCGGCCACCGCCCGGCACATCTCGGTGGAGTAGTAGTCGCGCTCGCCGAACAGCAGTCCGGCCCAGCGCGGGCGCGGCTGCATGAACAGGCCCAGGTTCTGGGCGATCACCTCAACGCCGGTGCCGCGCGCCGCGGCCACGTACTCCTCCACCGGCAGCCGGAACCGGGACCCGGTGGCGTGGCCCACGATCACCACGTCGATCAGCTCCCGCTCGATCCAGGTGCGCACGTCCAACCCGGCGGCCAGCGCCGCATCGAGCGATCCCGGCATCCGCGCGGAGAACAGCACCGGCCGCCCTGCCCGCTCGCTCTTGCGCGCGAGCGCCGCCTTGAGCCGGCCCACCAGATCGGTCATCAGCGCCGTCCCGCGCCCCACCTCACCGGGCTGGAAGAAGACGGGCACGCGGCAGAAGTCCCAGTCCAGGCCGTCCAGGTCGTAGCGGTCGACCGCCTCCTCGGCCAGCGCCAGCTTGTAGTCGCGCACCGCCGGCGCCCCGAAATCGTAGGCCGTCCGGCGCAGGCCGTCGCCGCCCAGGATCCAGTCGCGGTTGCCGCGCTTCATCGGCGACATCAGCGGATCGTCCAGGCCGCCCGGCAGGTTGCGGTCGTGCACGTCGTTGACGCGCATCGACAGGAACACCTGCAGGCCGGCGCGGTGCCCGTGCTCGATCAGCACCGCCGGCGGGTCGGTGCCGGCTTCGATCAGCTCCCGCGTGTTCTCGTACACCCGCCACTGCGACGCCGTGGCGAACCGCTCCGTCCCGGCGCCCCAGCGCGGACCGACGGCCGTGTCATGGCTGTAGTGGTCGGTGAGGCGGTGCGTGGGAGTGCCGAAGTACGGGTCGGTGCCGAGCTGCCAGTACAGCGTGTCGACCAGCGTGCCCCGCAGCGGATCGATCGCCAGCTCCACCAGACCCCGCTCGCCGAGCGGCGCCTCGCGCGTCGGGCCGGCGATGGCGTTGCCGTCGTTGCAGAGGATCAGCCGATGCGGCCGGCGCATGCTCATTTGAGTGGTCCCTCCTCGGTTGAGATCATAGACGGAGCCTTCTGATGTCTGCCCGCTCCGTCTTGATGCTCCCTTCTCCCGGGATTACATTCGATGCGGATGCACGTCCGCTTCTACACCGATCCGGGAACGGGTTACCCTCATATTCACAACCATGAGGTTGACGAGCATGAAGTGGAGCACGTCCTGGCTTCTCCGGGCGAGGATCGACCAGGACGCGACGGCTCGCGCGTCGCTATCGGACAGACCGAGGACGGACGGTATCTCCGAGTCATCTATGTCCCGGAAGCGAAAAGGGGCCGCCTCTCCGTTATCACGGCTTACGAGCTGCGAGGGAAGCCGCTAACCGCGTTCCGCGGCTTCCCGTCCGGATGGGACGAGGCGCGCGTCCGTCGACTGCTGGAGCACTATGAGTCCCAGACCGAGGAACAGGCGATAGCAGAGGACGAGGAGTCCTTTGCAGACAAAACACAAACCGTAATGGAGATACGCAACGAGCTCGTTCCCAAGGCAAGAGGCCTAAACAATGTGTCGAGCCTCGTCATGGGATTCTTGGCATCTGATAGAAAGAGACTATGGTTGTATCGATTAGCGAGCTGCTTATTGCTTGCTGCGTCGCTTGCATGGTTCGCCTTGTCCGGACCGCCGACGGGATTCTTATCGTTAGGATATCCGAATAGATTTATGTTTGTAACAGGGCTAGTCGCTACCTGGATTACCCTGTTAGCCGGTATTTTATCTGAAGGAGAGTTCCCAATGCTATTAGGAACTCTTCATGACGCCGAACTAATATATCTCACAGAAAAGGAGGAGCGTCGCTTTCGAACATGGCATCGCAAGGTCCAGTTCTACATTCATTGTGCATTTGTTGTGACTCTACTCTTGGCAGGCACCATAGTAGCGGCCAATATAAGCTGGAGTACCGGTCCGATCATATTTGCCTATGCAGTATCTGGCATGCGAATTGGACGGCTATCAGCTAACGGAGTTGCCCTCCGGTGGTTACGTAAACACCAAATAGAAGTGTCGCTGATTCCAGGGCACCGGGACGGGGCCAACGGATTAGCAATAATTGGCAACTTCTACCTGCGTCAGGCGATTCCGCTTCTTATCCCGTTGGGATGGCTCTCTTACTGGATGGCAGAAATCTATACTAACCCCAACTATCGCGAGTTCTCGATGTGGCTGGGCGGGTATCTCGCCCTCATAGTCATTGTGCTTGTGGCTCTTACCCTAGGTTTTGTTTGTCCTATCTTGATTACAAGGGACCGTATTGTGCAATGGAAGGAACGGTTCGATGTTCAACAGCGTGTCGCGCAAGGAAAAGACAAGCAGTTTATCTATGATGTGGCGACTCTTCCAGAGACTCCTTTTTCTTTGGATACGATTCGTATGGCAACGGTTAGCATCATATTCCCCATCTTGCTCGGCTTTGCGCTTTCAGTCCTGAGATAGAGCCAAGATAGTTCCTGTCCGGCAGTCCTCCGGTTTCGGAGAGCAAGTCAGAAGGAGAGAATCTCGAAACGTGGAGTAGTAGCCGCGAATCATGGCCAGCCCGATCCGCGGCACGAGCGCGGCCAGGAAGATGCCGGTCGTGCCGCCGCCCACAGCCCGGCGACCCCGATCCGCTCGTGGTCGACCGGCTCGTGGGTCTCCAGGAAGTCCATCAAGTGCGAGGCGTCCCAGCACCGCAGTCCGCTAACGAACTGCAGGATGTGGAGCAGATCCCGGGGGCGTACGCGCGCTGGATGCGTCAGTACCCCACTTGGTCGACAACACCTCTGAGCCGCCGCTGAAGTCAATTCGAGCAAGCGACGATCGCGGTGCTGTAGAATGGCCGCGACATGATAACCCACGCCCCTACCACCTATGGAGACCTGATCAGAATCGATTCCGACAACGGCACTGCGCCGGAGACGCTGCATCGAATCCCCCTCGGGGCCTCGACCGCGGATGGCGGGCTTGCGGAGTCGCACATTCACGATCTGCTGTTTCGATTTCCCGGAGCGCTACCGGTCGCCGCGATAGACGCCTCGTACGCGGAGGCGATTCCAGTGTGCCGCGAGTTGTACACACGCGCGGGCTATGTCGACGCGCTGTACGTCAACCGGCTCGGCCGCCTCACCCTTGCCGAGTTCAAGCTATGGCGCAATCCGCAGGCGCGGCGCGAGGTGATCGGTCAAATCCTCGACTATGCCAAAGAGCTCGCGTCGTGGCGCTACTCCGATCTGCAACGCGAAGTGTCGAAAGCACTCAAGAGAAAGGGCAACGTGATATACGAGATGGTCAGGGACAACGCTCCCGACACCATCGAAGCGGACTTTGTCGACAACGTGACTCGCCACCTGAGACGCGGCGAATTCCTTCTGCTGATCGTGGGCGACGGGATCCGGGAAGACGTGGAGGACATTGTCGACTTCGTCCAGCGCCATAGTGGTCTACACTTCAATTTAGCCCTGGTGGAGGCGGCGCTATATCGAGACCACACCAATCGTATCATCGTGCAGCCGCGGGTTGCGGCGCGCACGGAGATCGCCCGCCGCATTGTCGTTGAGGGTGAAGGCGCTGGCGACGGCCCCGCCGAGGACGACAGTTCAGAGGAAACCCTCTCCGATCAAGAACGAGAGAATCTTACATTCTGGAAAGCCGTCTTGCACGATTTCTCGTTCAGCGATGTCGACGTCGAGCTACCTGCTCCCCGTAAGCTCTCAACCATATGGGTAACGGTAGCTGGCTCAGGGACGGGAGGCTACGGACTGCCCTTCTGCGCATACCTCTACAGGAAGGAATCGAATATTGGATGTTACCTGTCCTATCGGGCGGGAATCGATGATGCGGTTCGCTTCTATTCCTCGATTGAAGCGTCGCTCGACGAATTACGTAGTGAGTTGGGCGCCGATTTGAAGAGCTGGACCAATTCGGAGGGGCGTCCACGAATCGGCTTCTTTCGGGACACGGTGTTCCCACTGTCAAATGAGGGCACCGAGGAGTTTCGCTCCACGGTCGCGTGGATGCGGGAGCGACTTGATCGTTTGGTCAGTACTCTGCATCCTCGTCTGCGGCGAATGATCGAAGACGGGGCCTGACTTGGCGCGGTCACGGATCGCCTCGGACGAGATTCTCTGCCCTATCACGAAGGATTGAGACTTCTATCGCTCGATGCAGTCTTCGATCTTCATGGATCGTATTTCCTCGACAGACACCAAGTCCTTAGGCGCGGAGATGCGGATGCATCGAACGCCCCGACGTCGCAACATGCTGCGCGTTGACGGGTTGGACTCGAACGCAAACATCTCATCTGCTACGTAGCCGTCAGATATGATCTGGTCGAGGATTGCATCCTTAGCCTTTGCTGCGTATTTGCCGCTAATTTCGGTGTTGTTGAAGTATGCGCCGTCCGGCTCCCAGCCAGTCTTCGATCGAATGCTCTCTATCGTGATCGCCTGGTACTCAACCTTGCGAACTGTGAACTGAAGGACGTGTATCTCCGAGGCGTTCTCTTGGAGCCAGTTCACGAGCCACGGTCGGTATCGCTCGATCTTGCGAATTCGGCTAGCGAAGTCGCCGCCTCCGACACTCACCTGTCTCCAGTTGTCGCTCAGCGTCGCGTTGAGGTCCAGGAGGATTACTTGACGGTCGCCAGCGAGGTTAGCCATCATGGAGCCCACCTTGCCATGGGCGCTCGTCGCTGAGCAACCCGCCAGTACGGAGCGGGACCGGGCCGCGCCGGGGCCGCAGGACCGCCGCGGCGGTTTGCATCTACCGTCGCTGCGTGCCAAGAACCGGGAGTGCTCGCAGCCACGGCAGGAGCTCGATTGTGGCCACGAAGTGTCAGGCGCTCCAAACAATAGGAGTTGCCCCGACTCTGCCAACTATCGGCTCATGTTATTTGACCAACGTGACTTATCATCATTAGACGGAACTTCCAGAGAGAGTTTGGAAGTAACCTGTTATTTGGTGGTGACATAGACGCAAGGTCAGAGAGTCGCTACTGGGTACACGTCACAGCCGCACGCCGAGCAGCCGGAACACGGTGCTCTGCAGCTCGGTCGGTCGCGTGATGACCTCGAAGGGTTGTGCACCGGGCATCTTGGGAACGACCCGGTTCTTGGTGATGGTGGCCAGATCGTCAAGCAGCGTGCGCAAGCTGTGCACGGGCTGGTCGGCCTCGGTGCGCTTCGTGCGCGCCTTGTGTTTGGCGGCCGGCGAGGGTTGCGCCGGCGCGACGACCGACTCGCGTTCGGCGGCTTCGGGCTCGTGGTCATCGAACAGCAACGGCGCCAGCTTGTGGCGCAGGTGCCATTCGACGTAGTAGGCCAGCATGCACAGAAACACGTGCGCGCGCACCCGCTCGGCGCTGTAGTGGTAGATCGGGCGGACCTTCAGGTCGACGGTCTTGTAGCTGCGGAACGCCCGCTCGACGACGCTCAAGCCCTTGTAAGCCCGCACCGTCGCCTCGGCATCCAGTTCGTCGGCCGCCAAGCTGGTGCGCACGATGTACAGCCCGTCGAGCGCCGCCTCGGCCTCGATCGCCTCAGCGTTGCGCCGATAGGTGAACGAGTCGTCGCTGATCTGCAGGTGAAAGTGCTTGGCCATCTTGTACTTGTCGATCACCTTGCCGATCCGCATGGCGATGTTGTCCTTGCCGCTCAGACGGCGTTTGGCGCGCGTGGTGGCGCTCACGATCGGGTCAAGCAGCCGTTCGGTGGCCTGCAGCAGATCCTGGCGTTTGCGGGAGCGCTCGGCTGCCAGCAGCGGATTGCGGCACACCATCAGGCGTTCGCCCGGATAGGCATCGGCGCGGATCTCGATCAGGTCGCGCTGGTCGAACAACGAAGTCTGCACCGCCCCTGCGTCGACCAGCTCACGGATCGCCGGCGCGCGTAGTGCACTGATCCAGTCCAGGCCGGCCGGCTTGAGATCCTCGCGGATGCGCGCCTCGGTGAGCATGCCGCGATCGCCGACCAGCACGACGCGAGACAGTCCGAAGCGGCGCTGCAGCTTCTCGATCTGGACGCTCACGGTGCTCGGATCGGCGGTGTTGCCCGCGAAGACCTCGACGGCCACCGGACAGCCGTCGCGATTGCACAACAGGCCGAACTCGATCTGCAGGCTGTTGCGCTTGCCGTCGCGGGAATAGCCGCGCTTGGCCAGCGGGCAACAGCGGCCTTCCACGTAGCTGGAGGTCAGGTCACAGAGCACCAGGGAGCCTTCGGCCAGATGTTGTGTGGCCAGACGCTGCTCGATGGCGTCTTGGCGTTCGCGCAGCCAGTCCATGGCAGCGTACAGGTCGTTTTCGTCGACCGAGTCGAGTTCCAGCACGTCGGCCAACGAATCGCGCAGGGTGTCGGGGTGCAGGCCGCGGGCGGTGGCGAGCTTGGAGGCGGGGCTCAACAGGCGCGAGAGGATCAGAGCGAGAGCCAGGTCGCGCATCCTGGAGCGGCGACCGAGCAGGTGATCGAGGCCGATCTTGCGTGCGAAGGCGCGCAAGGCGGCGACATGGCCGTGGGGCTGGGAGCGCACGATGTCGAAGGCATCATGGAAGGAGGCGACGGCGAAGCCGCCCTTGAGCAGGACGCGCAAGCCTTCGACGAGGTGAGCGGGCCATTTGGAGAGGTTGGCGAGGGTGCGTTTTTTGACCTTGCCGTGCTCGCGGTAGGACTCGCGGAGCAGGACGGCGGGGGGAGAGGAGCGGTTGGGGACGGACTCGACGTACATGGCTACTGCTCGTAAGGAAAGATATGCCTAAGATAACGATGGAGTCAATCCATATGGGCGTTGATCTGGGCCAAAGAGCTCCTATTACATGGGTACTCAATGCACCAAGGAATGCGACCATGTGTCGCGTAGATGATGATTGAACAGTGACTTACGAGAGTCGAGCGCTTGTCATGCTCTGGAAGTTCCGATTAGAGGCGGACAATCACCATTAGAGGCGGAAAACATGGGGTAACGTCCGCGCGGGCTTGGACTCGCTCCTGCCGGCATGGTATTCTTCGCCCGGCGCAGACTGCGGTGCGTATCCCGGTGCGCCAACGACTAAGGGTGAGGCAAGGATGAGAAAGCTCATACTATTAGCGATCATGATATCGGTGGCCGCGGTGGCGGCGCTCGCCTGTCCGGGAGGCGTGAAGCCTCCTGATGAGTTGATCGGCACGTGGGAGGCTGCCAGCGACTTCGAGTATGCGCTGACGCTGAACGAAGACTGCACCTACCAAATTCAACACAGCGAGCACTCAGAGCCCTACAACGGTGAGTGGACGTATTCGCTGTACAGAACACTGCCGTATACGGTCGTGGATCTGGGGAACGCTACGACTTTCTCTGTACTGCCACATCAAGCGTCGACCGATGATGGACGCAAACGCGCCCTGTGCGTGCTGCTGGCCTACGAGCTTGAGGACGGTCCTGGACAACGCGATTTCAAGTGGCTGCACTGTGGACTCATATTCATCGAGAAGTGACACCGCCGGAATTCGATCAAGAACAGATTGTCACAGGTGCTTGGCTTGGTCCACGTGCTGCTAAAGACGGCCGGGATCAGAAACAGAAGTGAATATGAGTGACTTTGGCGCCGAAGTTCGCTCGACACCTGCACCGCGGGCCGCCGTGGTCGCAGGTGGCCGCGCGCGCGTCGATGCCGAATTCGCGCTCCAGGCGTTATGGTGAAGGCGAGGAGGGGCTTGGCCACGGTGAAGATCCTCGCGCATGCCGGCGCCGTCATCGGTCTGTATCTCGCGTTCTCGTCCGTCCTGTTCCTGGGACTTCAAGTCAACCCTCTCTACGGGAACATTGGTCTCGTGGCCTTTGGCATCCTGGTGGCGTCCTACGTCTACTTTGGTTTCATCAGGAAATAGCCCCGCAAGACGGTGAGCGAAGCACCTCGCCCCTCCCGGTTACAGCCGGCCCCAGTGACGGCGCAGGAACGGGACCGTCCTGCGATGGTTCCAGGCGTGCGGGCCGTCGAAGAAGTCGCGGTCGAGGTTGCCGGGCGCGCCGAGCAGCTCGTAGACCTCGGCCAGCTCCCGACAGGCTCGCCTGGTGGCCGCGATCGGAAAGATCTCGTCGCGGGTGCCTGAGATGATCAGCATCGGCTTGGGCGCGAACACGGCCGCGATCTCCCGCATCTCCCCCCATCGCAGCATGTCGGGCACGCAGTTGCAGATGCAGTGGTAGATGGAGAAGATCGAGTCGCGGAAGGTGCAGTAGTAGCCGCCGATCATGGCGAGCCCGATCCGCGGCTCCAGGGCGGTCAGGAAGAGGCCGGTCGTCCCGCCGCCCGACAGCCCGGCGACGCCGATCCGCCCGCGGTCGACCGGCTCCTGGGTCTCCAGGAAGTCCAGCAAGCGCGAGGCGTCCCAGCACCGCAGGCCGACCGGCGTCATGCCGAGCAGGAAGGCGTCCATGGTGACGCGGTGGCAACTGTGGGTGCCCTTGGCCTGGTCCTCCGGCAGTGCGGTCTCGTTCCACCCGCGCTGAACCGGCGCCAGCGTGACGTATCCGTGCTCGGCCAGATGGACGGCGTAGTCCAGGTCCAGCTCCCGGCTCTTGCGGCGCTGGGCCGCATCGCCCTCGCGGATGTAGGGAACGATGCCGCTGTGGCCATGCAGGCAGAGGATCGCCGGCGTCTTGTCCCGCACCTGCTTCGGAACGAAGTAGTACGCGGGCACCCAGTAGTGGGCCTCCGAGCGCACGTAGATCTTGCGCCGCACGACGGTCCCGAGGTCCACGACCTCGTCCCACCTGACCTCGAGCGGCACCCGAGGCGGCAGCGTGCCGACCAGGCGTTTCAGCCGGCCGGAGAAGGTCCGGCTCCAGTCGGCATGCTCCGCCGGCGACCCGGCCGCCCACCGAAGAGCGGGCTCGACGCCGGCGGCGGCCAGCTCGAAGTGGCGCCCGATCGTGCTGTTGGCGTCAGAATCCTCTGATGACGAGGTCATGCTCATCTGGCGTCTCCCTTATCCGGTATCGGCGTCGATCGCGGCCCCGGGCACGACACGCCCTGCGGAAGGACTCGCGGCAGCTCGACGATGAGGATACAGTCGCGACGCGAAGAGGCGAGCATGGGACCGCGACTTACCGATGATGTCTTTGCCCGGCTCAGCACCCAGGGCTACGCCATCGTCCCGCGCTATCTCCCCGAACAACAGCGGGCGGCCATGGCGGCGGCCCTGCAGCGGCTGCTCAAACCGTGGGACCAGGTGCGGGACGACCCGCCGGCCAACCGCCGCGACAGCTACTACTTCCCCTATCCCGAACAGGTCCTCAACCGCGCCATCGTCGATCGCGAGGCAATTGCCTTCGCCCGCCGTTGGCTGGACACCGAGCAGATTCAGTACCGGCCCGGCCTGGCCCTGGTCACCTACCCCGGATTCCGCGGCAACGGCGACCAGGCGCACATCGACAACGGCAACAACTCCCTCCTGCCGCCGACCCTGGAGGACCGCCGCCACAGCCAACTCATTTTCTGGTTCTATCTCGAGGATGTGGACGAGGATCAGGCGCCCACCCGCTTTCTGGCCACGGCCGACGGCCAGGACATGAGCCGCGCGGTGCCGATGGTGGCGCCCGGTGGCTCCGTGGGCATCTTCCACAACTACACCTGGCACGCAGCCACGGACTATACGCGGACCAACGGCCAGCGCTACGTGTGGAAGTTCGCCTTCGGCAGGGCCGACCACTACTGGGAAGGCGTGGCCCACTATACCCAGGTCGGCCAGGACCCCCATTTTCGCGCCTTCATCGGCGGCCTCGGCGCCCGCGACCGCGAGTTGTTCCGCTTTCCGCCCGCCGGCCATCCCTACTACACGGAGCAGACTCTGCAGGCCCTGGAAGAACAGTACCCGGGGTGGAATCGGGACGGCGAATATATGCCCGTCCACCGTTGACGAGGGAAGCCGATGCTCGATCCAACCGCCACGGTCGGTGTGATCGCGAACCCGGCAGCGGCCACCGATATCCGGCGGGTGATCGCCAACGCGACCAGCATGCCGATCGCGGACCGCGCCAACGCGGTGTTGCGCGTCATGGCGGCCCTGGGCGCCTGCGGGGTGACGAGAGTGCTGATGATGCCGGAGAACCGGGGAATCCGCAGACACCTGACGCGCAGCCTGGAGCGCGAGCGAAAGCTGGGCCACGCGGATCTGCCGTGCCTGGACTTCACCGACACCCCGGTCACCGGCACGGTGGAAGACACGTTCGCCGCCACCCGGGCGATGGTCGCGGCCGGTGTTGCCGCGATCGTCGTGCTCGGCGGCGACGGAACGCACCGGGCGGTGGCCAGGTTCTGCGCCGAAGCGTGGATTGCCGGCATCTCGACCGGCACCAACAACGCGTTTCCGGAACACCGGGAACCGACCATCACCGGACTGGCGGTGGGGCTGGCCGTGACCGGGCAGGTCCCCGCCGAGGTAGCCGTCCTCCCGAACAAGATCCTGCAGGTCACGATAAACGGCGGGCAGCGATCGGACGTCGCTCTCGTCGACGTGTCCATGACCACCGAACCGTACGCCGGCGCCCGTGCGCTCTGGCGGGGTGAGCATCTGCGCGAGGTCTTCGTCACCTTCGCCGATCCCGGGGCGATTGGTCTGTCCGCGGTCGCCGGACTCCTGCAGCCGGTGGGCCGGCGCGAACCGTTCGGACTGCGGGTGCAACTGCAGTCCCCCGCCACTGCGGGCACCGTGCTGCGGGTTCCGATCGCGCCCGGATTGATACAGCCTGTCGGCGTGCGGCACTATGAGACGCTGGCCGCGGACGAGACCATTCCTTTGCACCACGAGTCGGGCATGATTTCCCTGGATGGCGAACGTGAGATGCATGTCCGGCATGACGATCGGGCCGAAATCACCCTCCTCCGGAATGGTATCAACACGCTGGACGTGGGCGCGGTGATGCGTTACGCCGGGGAGCACCACCTGTTTCGGAACGACAAACCACAGGAGAAGCGATGAGCAACGACAACGTTCGCCTCGGCCGGGAGGATCTGCTGCAGGCCTACCGGACCATGAAGACGATCCGGGAATTCGAGGAACGGGTACACGCGGAATTCGCCACCGGCGAGCTTCCCGGGTTCGTCCATCTTTACGCCGGAGAGGAAGCCGCCGCCGCCGGCATCATGTTGAACCTGCGCCAGGATGACCACATCGCGAGCACCCATCGGGGTCACGGCCACTGCATCGCCAAGGGGGTCGACGTCAAAAGCATGTTCGCCGAGCTGTACGGCCGTGCCACCGGCACCTGTCGCGGCAAGGGCGGCTCCATGCACATCGCCGACCTGGACCTGGGCATGATGGGGGCCAACGGCATCCTGGGCGCGGGCGCGCCGCTGGTCTGCGGCGCGGCCCTGGCATCCAAGTACAAGAAGGACGGCAGCGTGGCGGTCAGCTTCGTCGGCGACGGCGCTTCCAACGCGGGCAACTTCCTGGAGAGCCTCAATCTGGCCGCAGTGTGGGATCTCCCGGCCATGTTCGTGGTGGAAAACAACGCCTACGCGCAATCAACCTCCCGCGACTACGCGGTGGCGGTCGACAGTTACGTGGACCGCGCCTCGGGTTTCGGGATGCCGGGGGTCACGGTGGACGGAACCGATTTCTTCGCCGTCTACGAGGCTGCCGGCGAGATGATCGCCCGCGCGCGCGATGGAGGCGGTCCGAGCCTGCTGGAGTGCGCGATGATCCGGTTCTTCGGCCACTACGAAGGCGACGCGCAAACCTACCGCGCTCCCGGAGAGGTGGAGGAGATCCGCGCCAATCGGGATTGCCTGACGAAATTCGTGCAGCAGGCAACGCAGGCCGAAGCGGTCGAGCAGGGCGATCTCGAGCGCATCGATCGGGAGGTCGCAGCGTTGATCGACCAGGCGGTGGACGAAGCGCGGGAGGCGCCGCATCCCACCGCGGAGGATCTCCTCACCGACGTCTACGTCAGCTATTAAGCGAGGTCACCATGGCACAGATATCGATACGAGAGGCAATCAATCAGGCCTTCGATCAGGAAATGCAGCGGGATCCCACCGTGATCCTGATGGGCGAGGACATCGCCGGTGGAACCGGTAGCCCGGGAGAAGAGGAAGCGTGGGGCGGCGCCATGGGGCTGTACAAGGGCCTCTACAAGAAGTATGGCGACCGCGTGCTCGATACGCCGCTGTCCGAGGCCGCGTTCGTGGGCGCCGCCATCGGCGCGGCAACGTGCGGCATGCGCCCGGTCGCGGAGCTGATGTTCATCGACTTTCTGGGCGTCTGTTTCGATCAGATCTTCAATCAGGCGGCCAAGTTCCGCTACATGTTCGGCGGCAAGGCGGAAACGCCGGTGGTCATCCGCACCATGTACGGCGCCGGGCTCTCCGCCGCCGCCCAGCATTCGCAGACGTTGACCTCCATCTTCACCCACGTCCCCGGCATCAAGGTGGTGTGCCCCTCCTCGCCGTATGACGCGAAGGGGCTGATGATCGAGGCGATCCGCGACAACGACCCGGTGATCTTCTGCGAGCACAAGAAGATCTACGACGTCACCGGCGACGTGCCCGAGGAGCTGTACGCCATCCCGTTCGGCGAGGCGAACATCGTGCGCGAAGGGGACGACTGCACGATCGTCAGCTACGGGATGATGGTGCATCGGGCGGCCGAGGCGGCGGAGGAGCTGGCCGGCGACGGGATCGAGTGCGAGGTGATCGACCTGCGCACACTGTCTCCCATCGACACCGATACCGTCCTCGAAAGCGTGGAGAACACCGGCCGGCTGGTGGTGGTGGACGAGGCGCATCCGCGCTGCAGCATCGCCGCCGACGTCGCCGCCGCGGTGGCGCGCGACGGGTTCCAGGACCTGAAGGCTCCGGTCGGCATGGTGACGGCGCCGCACACCCCGGTGCCGTTCTCGCCGGAACTGGAGAAGCACTTCGTGCCCACGGCCGAGAAGATCGCCGCCTGCGTGCGGGAAACCGTCGATGACTAAAGCGATCACCATGCCCAAGTGGGGGCTGAGCATGACCGAGGGTGTCGTGGGCGACTGGCTGGTGGCGGAGGGCGACGCGGTGGAGTCGGGCACCGAGGTGGTGCTGGTCGAAACGGAGAAGATTGCCGGCGCCGTCGAGGCGGCCGTTGCCGGCACGCTGCGCCGCGCCGTGGCCGGGACCGGCGATACCCTGCCGGTGGGCGCGCTGCTGGGGGTGCTCGCCGGCGACGAGATACCCGACGCGGAAATCGACGCATTCGTTCGACAGTTCCAGGAGAACTTCGTTCCCGAGGAAGCGGGCGAGGAAGAGCTGGGCGACCAGTGCGAGACGGTCCAGGTTGGCGAATTGTCGATCAACTACCTGCGGCAGGGATCCGCTGAACGAACCGCCGTCCTGCTGCACGGTTTCGGCGGCGACCTCGACAACTGGCTGTTCAATCACCTGGCGCTGAGCTCGAACCGTACGGTGATCGCGGTGGACCTTCCGGGACACGGCCGCTCCACAAAGGAGGTGGGCGACGGCAGCTTCGCGTTCATGGCGGACGTCCTGCACGACACGATGCGGGAGCTTGACGTTGCGCAGGCCGACTGGGTCGGCCACTCCATGGGAGGGGCGGTTGCCCTGCACGTGGCCCGATCGCAGCCGCAGCTCGTTCGCTCGCTGACCCTGATCGCGAGCGCCGGCCTCGGTCCGGAGATAAACACCGGGTATCTGCAGGGGTTCACCCACAGCCGCAGCCGCCGTGAGCTCAAACCGCACGTCCAGCAACTCTTCGGCGATGCGTCGCTGGTCACGCGCCAACTGGTCGAGGATCTGCTCAAGTACAAGCGGCTCGACGGCGTGCAAGCCTGCCTGGAGGCACTGGCGGACCGGCTTGCCGACAGCGCCGGTCAGGCCGAGGACGCGCGCCGGCTCATCGAATCCGGCACCATCCCCACCCTGGTGATCTGGGGCGCGGACGACCGCATCATCCCGGCCAGCCACGCCAGCGATCTATCGAATCAGGGCGATGTGCACATCCTCGAAAACACCGGTCACATGGTGCAGATGGAGTGCGCCTCCGAGGTCAACCGCCTGATCACCGCCTTCTGGAACGACCAGGGATGACGGGGCACCGCTGAGGACGCCGAGGTGAACTGTGCGCCGTCCACGAGCGGGCTGCGAATCAACGCTCTGCGACCTCGTAGAGTATCTCCTCAAAGCAGCTACTATGGCACTGGCGGGTCGGTCAGCCCCGTCAAGCCAGCCACGACGAGAAGTAACAGTGCATAACCGACGAGCCGGTGAGCGCGGAAGTAGTGCCGTCGCCAATCCGGTAGTTCCCTGTGCCTGTTGCTGAGTTGGATGCCAGGGAGCAGCATGTCGATGCTGTACCAAAGGCAATCGCACCACGGCTTGCCCTTGCGCCGCGCGAACGTGGCACCGATCAAGACTAAGAGAAGCGCCCACAGCAACGCACAGAACTCTCCAGGACCATAGCCGTAACGGATGGTCCAGCGCAGTACGAAGAGGCCCCACCGCTCCAGAGACCACCACGGCATCTGCTTGCGTTGCCACTCGCGCCCGGCGACCAGGATCGTGCGCGCCTTCCGGTCGTGTCCGTAGGACGCCAGGATCCGAGCGAGCTGCCGGTACGGCTGGAACGAACCGGAGTTGTCGCGCGCGAGCCAGTCTACGTACCAATCAGTGTCTCGCACCTGGCCGATCCCTTGCCCGTCGTTGTTCAAAGGCGTGAGGCGCTCGTAGGTAAAGTCCCGCATCAAGGTCTGAAGGCTGTCGGGCCAGGACTCGGTGTCGTCGACCAGCCCGCCGACCGACGCGTTCCAGAGCGACATCCAGGGACCGCGAGTCCGCCCATCGGAGTCTATGGAACCGACCCACCGAACGGGGTTGCCCCCTCCCCCAAGTACGAAGTCATTCCCGACAGTCGCCCCCGACAGATTCAGCACGCTCAAGGTCGCACCGCCGACATCGACGCTGCCGCCAACCCTGATGAATGGAAGGTGGGTAGGGCCGGCGAACCTGGAATCCACCATTTGCAAGTCTTGGTCGACGATCATGGACTCCCCGTCGAGCCGACCCCCGAACGCGGAACGTGACAAGATGAGTTGATCGCCGATCCGCGCACCTCGCAGAACCACGTCCCCGAACTTGGACCCGTCGGTCATCCGGAGACTGCCGCCAGTCGAGAGGCCGCCGCCTTCGAACGTTCCGTTGAACGTCGAGCCGCTCGTAATCAACTGTCGGCCGACTGTGGCGTTCGTCAGATCGACGCCGGCAAACGTACCGCTCTTCAGGAAGAGGCTCCCGCCCACCGTGGATCCGTTCAGATTCACATCACCGTTCACACTAGAGCGACTCATGGCGAAGTCTCCGTCGACGTGGGCCGTCTTCAGCACGACGTGATCGAACTCGCCGTTGGTCATGTTGAGATTTCCCCCGATTCTGACTGAGTCCAGCCAGAGTTCGTCTTCAAACGTCGAGCCGTCGAACGAAACCGAGGTTGATGTCCGAAGTCGGTTGAACACCACCTCTCCTGGAAACCGCGAATCAATGATCCCGAAAGGCTGAGTCAGCACGGCGTCGCGAATGTCCAAGTCGCCGTCGAAGACCGCGCCTCGGATGCGGACCCCTTCAGGAGGTATGGCACCACCTAACTGCTCGCTCGTGAGCACCGCGCGTAGGAAAGGTGCTCCTATCACGCGCCGTGGATCGCCGAACCGATCGTAGGTCTGCTTTCCCGAACCCTTGACGGTTCCCAAGAGGGCATCGAAGTCGGCAACCCGGCCCTCGGCAATCTGACCCCACGCCCAGGTCTCGGCCGCGTTCCAGCCCGAAGGCAACGCCGGCACATCCACGCTGCGCGTTTGATCGACACGGGCCAAGGCCGCCGACTCGCCCGATGCTGGCGTCCAGGATCCGACCGCCAGCAACAGTACCGAACATGTGCGACTGAACCGAGTACTCATCCATCGCCCAAGAGCCATAGTCACGCCTCCCCCATTTGCGCTTACGCCTTCGGGCCGTGCCATACCAGCGCGACGCGACTGCCAGCCGGACGCAATCGCCAAGTCCGGCCGCAGTTCGCGCCCGCACGTCCGTCATCGTTCGCGTACCAGTACCCGCAACGAAGTAGGAGCGGACACGCTGGTCGTTTAAGTTGCAACCGTTCGTAGTTAGTTCCTGTCCGGTAATCCCGGTTTCGGGAGAAGCGAACAGGAGGACAGGCTGTGGGGCGTGTACAGGACGTGTGGAGACCAAGGATCGGGCCGAGACAAGCGCGGGTTTGACACGCCTAGGATGTATTTTCACAGCCAAATGGCCGCATAATCTCCGCTTGCCGAGGCGCGTAAGGCACACCAAGCCGTCAAGGGCAACCCGAGAAACAGTCAGATAAAGAGAAACGCGCCCCGATGGCGGTCGTCAGGATGGCTGTAAGCGAATCAGCCGCATCAGGTTGTGGGCGAACACTGCCGAGTGCACGTACCCCTGGAAACGTTCCCAACCCCGCCAGTGACAGCGGTCCAGACCGAAGCAGCGCTTCAGATAGGAAATGCCTGCTTCCACGCCCGCCCGAAAGCGCTTCAGTTGACCGTAAATCCATGCCGACGGCGTCATGTCGTCCGCCTTCAGTCCCCGCTTCTTGTGGAACATCACGTGCTCCACGCCCAACTTCTTGGCGTCGACCAGATTCGCCCGCGACGCATAGCCGCCATCGAACGCCACCCGCTGCGGCGGCTCGCCGTAGGTCTCAACATGGCGCCTCAGCATCGGCAGGCAGCGTTCACTATCGGCCGGGTTGCCGGACTCCACCACCACATCGAGCACCAGCGCGCTGCGCCCGGTGCTCAGGTTGATCTTGTGTCCGTAGTGCGTCTGGCGCCCGCCCTTGCAGATGATGTCGGTATGCGGCTCGAACAGACTCACCACCTTCTCGCTGGCCGGCACCGTTTCGCCGTCGAACACGCGCCGCTCGGTCTGCTCCACCACGCGTTTGAGCAGATCCCGGTAGGCGCGTACCTCGGCACACCAACTCTCTGCCCACGGCTCAGTTACGCAACACACTTTAGCCAGTGCCGCCTCCGCGTAGGCGATCGTGTGCGCCACCAAGCTCAGCAGCCGCTGGTAGGTGGCCGCCCGCCGCTGCTCGCCGCGCGCCGAGCGGATCTCCTGCTCGCGCCGCTTGGCAGCACGGCAGTGGTCGTGCACCGACACCTGCGCCAGCCGCTCGCGCGCCTCATACAGCAGCCGCGTCAGCACATGCACGCCGTCGTACAACAGGCGGCTGTCCGACGGTTCCAGGATATCCGTCTCGGTCACGGTGCTGTCGATGCGCACCTGTGTACCCGATTCGATCCCCCGCTGCTTCGCGTCCTGCAACAGCACGCCGTTGATCGCTTGCCACGTATCGGCGTCGATCGCGCCGACGGCGCTCTGCAACGCCGACTTCTTCGGCACACGGAACGGATCGACCCGCGCGAAGCGCTGCACGGAGGCGGAATCGAGCAGCGCGAACTCCAACCCCCGATAGCTGTAGCCCATCAGATGCATGAGCACCGCACAGCGCAGAATGATCTCGCAGGTCAGCCCAGGGCGCCCCCCGGACGCGCAGCCCGGCACGCAGGCGCCGATCATGTCGAGCAGTTCGGGGTGTTGATCGAGCCATGCCGAAGCGCGCTCCAGTTCGCCGGCGACCGGATGGACAACTTCCGGCGCTTGAAATACGCTGAGTTGAACGGTGCGTGTCTTACGCATCGGGACCTCCGGTGTTTCGGTTGTTGGTGGTGTTTGTCAGCGAACGATGATAACCGAAACACCGTTTTCTTGTCCACCCATCAGGACCTCAATTCAAGCCCATTAAACAAGTTGCGAGTTTACGGACAGGAACTAGTTACAACGGTTCGTAGTTATTTGGATGGAACGATGCCGACAGTCGAGCCCGCATCGTCACCGGTGAACTCCAGCACCACGTCGTATCCGAGAGCCCTCCCCCAGTCGCGCACGAACTGCATCGTCGGGTTGCTGGTGAAGCGCTCGGCCTGGGCGATTGCCTGCTGGGTGCGACCGAGTCGAGCCGCGAGCTTGTCCTGGGTGAAGCCGGCGGCCTCTCGCGCCTCGCGCAGCAGATAACCCGGAGGATCGGCTTCCCAGTACGGGACTCTTCCCCATCTGCGCAACGCTTTCCACTCGTCGTACGCCCGAGGCTTTCGCCGGCTCAGACTCGTCCGCGGCAGCGCAGGGCGCTCCCGCGGCGCCACGTAACGCTTCATGGTGTCTTGTGTGCCCACGTCTCGACCTCCGCGTGCGTCGGCTTTCGGCCGGCATGGGTTCGGGCGAAGACGATGAGCGCGTCGAGCGCCACGGACGTCTCCCTGCGCTCCGCAAGCACTCGCAATCGCCCAAGGTTCGGGCGGTGGTCTCCGCTCGACCACAACAACCACGCGCTGTAGCCATCGATCTCCGATCGCCAGAACTGCCATGCCGCGAGTCGGTCGACTATGAGTTCCTCCAGGCCGATCAGCACGACCGACGTGTCTCCCACACGGATTGTCGCCACAGTGTCCCCGCGAGCCAGATCATCGTCGGGGAACTCAATGAACAGACGGTACCGCTCGTGAATCCAGTGACGACCGAGGCGCTCGAATCCGGCGGCATCCATCCGCTGGGCGACTGCCGCCGTCACGACTCCCACGAAGTCCAGATCTCCGGTTCGATAGGCCCCACCGGTGTACAGCTCGACTGCCGCGCCGCCGACCAGCGTTGGAACCGCGTCGCCAGGAGCGAACAGCGACTGAACCCAGGAGGCGATGGCAGCCACTCGATCGGGCCCATCAGGTCTCGCGGCCGCGTTCTCCAGAGCTTGACCCACAATTCATATATTGTATAGACCCTCCAGCGGGACACGACAAGCGCGGCTATCCCCTCCGCGAACCGCTGGTCAAGTCGAAGGGCGTTCGGATGGCGCTACCGGCGCTCATCGGTTCTCAGGAACATGCGGGGCGCAATGCCCCTTACAGGAGTGCCCGCAGAAACCGCAGCACGTCCGCCTCCCGGACGAGCTCCTTGCGCTCGCCGGGGTAGGCGGCGTTCATGGCGAAATGGTCGTCGGACACCTCCAGCAGCTCGGGCGTATGGCCGGCACGCCGGAGCGCCGCGAACATGCACCGCGACTGGGTCACCGGCACCACCGCGTCCTCCGTGCCGTGGACCAACAGCATCGGCGGCACGCGGGCATGCACGTGGTGGAGCGGAGACGCGGCTCGATAGGCGTCAGGATCCTCGGCCGGAGCGGCGCCCATGAAGTCGACTGCCGTGAGGCTCTCCGGTATCAGGCGTGCCAGCTCGTGGTGCCAGGCGGCCATGTCCATCACTCCCGCGTACGAGACCGCCGCCCGAATCGAGCAGATCCCGCGCTCCTCCCCGGTCGCCCGCGTGGCCAGCAGCGACACCAGGTGGCCTCCCGAGGAGCAGCCGAACAACGCGCACCGCCGCCGGTCCAGCCCGTGTTCGGCGCCCCGATCGTGCAACCAGCGGAGCAGCTGCACTACGTCCCGGTACGCTCCCGGAAACCGCGCCGTGCTCGCCGGCCGATAGGAGCAGAGCACCAGCCCCACCCCGAGCGGGCGCAGGCGCTCCCAGCACCAGTCGTAGGAGCGGCGGTCGCCGTTCTCCCAGCCGCCGCCGTGAATGCCCACCACGACCGGATGCGGCCCGGCGCCCGCGGGCAGCCGCACGCTGACGATGCCGCGCTCCCCGATCGCCGGATTGGTCTGAACCTCGATCACCGTCCGGTGGCGTTCTGCGGCTCTCGGTCCGCCGGAGCCTCCTCGCCTGATCCTCCTGCCTGCATGAACGAGTACAACCGCGCGCAGTCGAGGGAGAACTTCAAGCGGATCGCCTGACCGCGCAGTTCGTCCAGCCGCGCGTGCTGGCGCCAGGTGACCCGCTGCCGCACCGAGTCGCCGTCGATCACGGCGCAGTCCGCGCGGCCGAGACCGGGCTTCTGCACGCCGTCCGCGCCCAGCACGGCCACGGAGATCGCCCCTCCCCGCGCCGCCGAGTTCACGTACAGCGCGCCGCCTTCGCACCGAAACGGCCTGGTCACCACCGTGCCGCCGCCCGCCGCCGCGGAGAGCGACACGAATCCGTCCCGGCGCAGCTTGGCCAGGCAGATCGGCCCGCTGCGGCCGGTGATGCCGTGCTCCAGGGCGCACGTCGAGTAGTTGAACCAGAGCTCGTCCCCCACGGCGACCGGGGCGCGCGCGGCGTAGATCTCGCCGGCGTCGATGCTGCCGGGGGGGCCGTTGGGGAGAAACGGCTGGCGGTCGCAGGCACGCTGCCAGTGCACGCCGTCACGGCTCACCGTGAGCTGGACGTCCATCCGGCCGGCGAACCGGATCTGCGGTTCCTCCGGGGGGGCGTGCAGTACCAGGAGCTGGCCGAGGTAGAGCCCCTCATGGATGAACACGGGCATGCCGTAGAACTCGGTTCCCGGAGGATCGTGCGCGTCGGGCTGAAGCACCTCCTCCGGATCGCTCCAGGTGACGAAGTCGGAGCTCACCGCCCGCCCGATGCGGCGGGTCCGGTTGCCCTCGTGCACGGACGGGCGGCAGTAGCCGACGAAGCAGCCGTGACGCTCGTCCCACCCCAGCAGCGCGTGGGTGTCGCTGGAGCGCCGGATCACCGGATTGCCGGCGTACTTGGTCCAGCGCAGACCGTCGGGAGAGAAGGCCACCGACACGCCGTCGCCGATGTTGGGCGTCCCTGAAGGGTCGCGCGCCTCGAAGAACAGCGACTTGTAGCGGCGCTCGGGATCCTCTTCCCGCGCATCGTCGATGACGTTGGCGTAGGCGGCGTCGAGGAGCACCAGGTTGTTGGCCCGCGAGCCGTCGTACTCGACCAGCCCCAGGTTGGGCCGCTCCCAGAACACGCCGTCGGCCGAGGTGGCATAGCCGATCGTGTACAGCAGGTTCTTGGGGTCGAACCCTTGCCACCGGGATCCGCGCTGATCGAAGTCCAGTGCCGGCACCCCCATGCCGCCGTAGCCCTGGTACCACATGCGGAAGGTGCCGTCGGCCGGATCGCGCATCACCGTGCCGTACAGGGTGACCCTGCCCTCCCACGGATGGAGCGGGCTCAGGACCGGGTTGCCCGCGTACTTCGCCGGCTGGTGCAGGCAGCGCGTCACGCCCTGCTGTTCCTCGACGATGTAGTCGTCGATGAAGAGCTGCCTGGTGGTGCCGATCTCCAGTGGTGTCATCCGCTCGCCTCCGAAGAGAGGTTCCTCATTGTTCCGGTGTCCGCCGCGGGGCCACAATAGCGCATGGCACCACCGGACTCCGCCGATCGGCTCGCCGACACGTGGCTTCGCGCCGAGCCGTCCTACGTCACCGACCTGAGCCGGTGCACGCCGCGCAGCGCGCTCTCCGATCGCGCGGAAGCCGGACGGTGGCGCATGCTGCCCTACGAGACCGACACCCTTGCGGGCGTCATGCTGCGGGCCGACCCGGAGACGGCGGCAGCGGCGGTCACCTGCCCGCTCGGGGTGTCCGGATGGCACGCCGTCTCGATCGGCCTGTACGCGGTCCACTCCGGCGAGCAGGTGATCGTGCTGGTTCGCCTGTCCGGCGAGCAGACCTTCACCAAGCTGGCCTGGTTCGAGGCGCAGAGGAACGAGCAGGGAAACATCAAGGAGTTCTTCTGGCGGGTCGCCGACCTGACCGGACACGATCTGGTGCTCGCCCAACTGCTGCTCCGCACCGCGCCCGGCGACGCCCCGGGGGCGACGAGCTGTCCGCGGGCGCGGGTCGCCTACGTGAAGCTGGTGCCGCTCGACGCCGAGGAGGTGCGGATCGTGCAGCAGGAGCGGGCCGAGCGCGGCACGCGCCGGCTGTACCTGTTCAACGACGCGCACGGGCTGCACGCCAACCTTCGCGCCACCACGCCGGAGGCGATCCGCCGCGAGCTGGAGCCGTTCCGCGACACCGACTTCGGGCGCGTCTACTGGGAGTGCGGCATGGGCGACTTGCTCTACTACCCCGGCAGCGCCGGCCGGATACCGACCTTCGACGGGCTCACCGACTTCCACTCACCCAACGCGCGCTACCACTGCGAGTGCTGGCGCATCTTCCACGACCAGGGACTGGACCCGTTTCGCATCGCACGCGACTACGCACGCGAGATCGGCCTGGAGTTTCATACCAGCTATCGGGTGGCCGGATTCAAGTTCCCCTCCGATCACGACCACTTCGATCACGGCGACTCGTTCTACGACCGGCACCCGGAGCTGCGCGGCACGGCACGCTCAGGCGACACCACGCCGCGGCTCTCCTACGCCTATGCCGAGACCCGCCGATTCGCGGTCGATCTGCTGCGCGAGGTGGCCTCCACGTACGACGTCGACGGCGTCAGCCTGGCCTACAACCGCCGGCCGCCGCTGGTCGAGTACGAGCCGTCCATCGTCAGCGGTTTCAGGGACGAATTCGGTCTGGACCCGCACCGGCTCGATGACGGCGACCGCCGCTGGCTCAGCTACCGAGCCCGTGTCCTCACCGGCTTCATGCGCGAGGTGCGCGCGGCGATGGATCGGATCGAGCACGAACAGGGCCGGCGGCGCATCGCCGTCTCCGCGGTCGTGATGGCGAGCGAGGAGGAGAACCTGCTGATGGGGATGGACCTGCCGGCGTGGATCGAGCAGGGGTTAGTCGACACGATCATCCCGTACACCTCGGTGCCGGCGCTGGACAGCACGCAGGACTCCTGGGTCGACCCGCGCGACGGCGCCTGGTTCCTCTCGATCACGAAGGGGACTCCCTGTGAGGTCGCCTTCAACCTGATGCCCCGCCACATGAGCGCGGAAACCTACCGCCGGCGCGCGGCCGGGCTGTACGGGATCGGCGCCGAGCGGTTCGCCTTCTGGGACTGCACCCCGGAGCAGCGCGCCGACGGCACCAGCGCCTGGTCGGCGCTGCGCCGGCTCGGCCACCGTGACGAGGTGCTCGCTGGGGCGCAGGCGGGCGAGCCTGGGCTGGGCGCGGCGCTGGTGCCGGTCAGGAAGCTGGCAGGCTGGGATCGTTCGTACGCCACGCCGGGATGAGCCGATTCGACGTAGACTCACGGCCCCGGAGCTCACCGTCAAGCGAGGGACGCTATGTCGATAGCGATGATCGAACAACAGAAGAACGACTTCGACTCGAACGGGTTCATCGTGCTCGAGGATTTCCTGACTGCGGACGAGTTGGACCGCCTGCTCGCGGCGGTGGACGAGGTGGGTGCGCAGATCCGGCAGGCAAAGGGCATCGGACCCGATGAGCCGTTCGCCATCCGCAACGCGCTCGCCCACCACGACGCGTTCCTGGACCTGATCGACCATCCGCGGATGCTGCCGCTGGTGGTCGACGCCATCGGCTGGAACATCCAGATCCGCACCACGCACCTGGACTACCGCCCGCCGTACCCCGGCGATCTGCCGGCGGGCGCTCTCGGCAGCGGCGCCGGGGCGGACCATGAGGCCGGCTACCGCAACGTGGTCTGGCACCCCGACCTGGCCAGTGACTACCTGTTCGAGGCGCCGTCGCTCGACGGGCGGCTGCCGTTCATGGAGGTCAAGGTGTTCTACGTGCTCTCCGACCTCACCGCGTCCAACTCCGGCAACCTGTGGTTCGTGCCGGGCAGCCACCGGCGTACCCCGCAGGAGCTGCGCGACATGAACAACGAGGTCGATCCCGCCGAGGCGGTCGAGGTCAGGCTCCCGCCAGGCGCTGCCGTGCTGTGGCGGACCGCCACCTGGCACTGCGTCGGGCCCAATCTGTCCGACAAGACGCGCAAGATCATGCACATCGGCTACCACTACCGCTGGCTGCGGCCCACCGACTATGTGCGCCAGGACCCGGAGCTGGTCGCCCGCAGCTCGCCCATCCGCCGCCAGTTGCTCCGCGAACTGGCAACCGGCAGCGACCCGCTGGGCGACGACCCCCACTTCGAGCCGGCATGCGCCTACTGGCTCCCCGCCGGGTCCAGTTGGGACGATGTCCCGCTCAGGGCATGGGCGGAAGCGCGGTCAGCGTGAACCTGTCCGACCCGCCGCACCCCTTGCAGGGACAGGTGGCGGTGGTGACCGGCGCGGCGCAGGGCCTGGGACGAGGCATCGCCGAATCCCTCGCGGGAGCGGGCGCCGCGGTGATCATCGCGGACCTGCAACGCGAGAAGGCCGAGGCCGCCGCGGCCCAGATCGCCGGCGACGGCCGGAGCGCAGCCGCCGCTCGCCTGGACGTGACCTCGACCACCGAGGTAGATGCGTTGTTCGCCGAGCTCGTCCAGGCGCGCGGCCGGCTCGATATCCTGGTGAACAGCGCCGGGCTCGGGCAGAACGTCGTGCCGATCGTCAAGCTGAGCGACGAGGAGTGGAATCAGGTGCTGAACGTGAACCTGAACGGCACCGTCAAGTGCTGCCGGGCGGCGGCGCGGATCATGGAGCGCCAGGAGTCCGGATGCATCGTCAACCTGGCCTCGATCAACGGTCAGAACCCGGCGGCGTGGGTCGCGGCATACAACGTGGCCAAGGCCCTTCAGCCACGGACCGGATCATCCCCGCTGGCCTCGCCCACGGTCAACGCCGACCGCGAATCCCAGCCAGCGTTCTGGTATAATTAGCGCTTGTTTAACGCGAGGATGCTCCACGACTTCTTAGATCACCTGCGTAACAAGACCTGCGACAAATCGGCCTCCCGCACGGCACAGATCAACGGACTGCTGCTGGAAATCACTGGCGATCACGGGTAGTGTCTAATGATTCCTCACCGCAATTCTGCACAAAGCCCAAGCAATCGTCTGTTGCACCGTGCATGTCCACGACACACTGAACATGCCCGATTAGCTCGGCGACCTGCCGCTGGAGACAATACAACCTATCCAGAAGAACCTCGGTGGCTTCCATATACCGCTGCCTATGCCTGACTGAATAAAGTTATTATGAGCTCGGATTGGAAAACCAGCAGCCCCATTAAACTAAAACAACATCCAATGGACGTAGGTGTATTCGATGAATTATCCTGATTTATCACAGCGTATTCCGTCCAGCAAAAGCAACGGCAATGCCTCTACCAGCGATCCCCACCAGAGCTTTAGCGTCGGCCTCGTAAGCATGCGTGGGTTTCCATACGCTATCGAAGAAAATTACCGTCGCCTAGAATCTTATGTCCGCGAAGCAGCGAACCTTGGGGCAGAACTCGTAGTGGCTCCCGAGTCAGTACTTGATGGATATTGCTGCTCATATCCTACTTCACGACGCCGAATGATTACCATTTCCCAACGCATTCCTGATGGCCCATACCTGGTGAGAGCAGCGTCTATGTGCCGACAACTAAACATCCACCTCGTATTCGGTTTTCTTGAACGAGTAGATATTCACGGTCGCCAACCGAGGCTACGCAACAGCTGTGTGATGCTATCTCCTTTGGGAAATGTCATCTATAGATACAGCAAGGTTTTCCCTCAGACCGAGCAGTGGATCGATGCTGGTCGTAATATGCCGTGCAAGAACACTCCTTTCGGCCGGATAGGCATGTTGATCTGCGCCGACCGGACAATAGCCGAGCATTTTTCCCCATATGCTGCGCAAGGGGCTGAGATCGTTGCGATTCCAATGGACGGAGGTGGCGGTCCCATCAATACCCGCGTCATGAGGAAGCAGGCAGTTGAAGGAGGTTTTGCGATTCTGATCGCTAACACCTGGAGTCGTGTAATCGTATTGCAGGATGGGTCTATAGCCCTAGAGGAATACCAAACGGAAGGAGTCTCGGTAGAGAAAATCGGTGTCCAACAGCAAAGTCCTCCGCTGATACACGCCTCCTCGCTTGTGGAACACACGCTGACTCGTTTCTCCGATCATTGGGACCAAAAAGGACATCCAACCCGCAGAGAACGTCAATCAAGACGTATATCTCGTCGTAAAAAGTCGATTCAACAGCGCCGAATTGACACGCTCCTTGCACAAGAAGACTTTGCAATCGGAGATGGCATGATCAACCTGAGCGATACTAGAGTGACCGATACGGGTATTCAACACCTAGATAAATTCAAGGAACACGTCCAGTGTTTGTGGCTCAGAGGTTGCGCCATTACTGACGCGGGAGCAGAAATCCTGTCCCACTTGCACCGACTACGAGCGCTTGACATTCAGGGTACGCGCTGCACAGACCTGTGCTTAAAGTACATAGCTCAGTGCTCCCTCCTGACACTTCTTGATCTATCGCATACAAACATCAGAGGAATCAACTTCCAGGCCTTATGCAGGCTCAATCAACTCACTCGCCTGCGATTGGTAGGATGCCCACTTCAGGAGGAAGCTATTCTTGTTCTCGCCTGTATCCCTCAGCTACGCTTGCTAGAAGTGTCCGGTAATATGATCGGAAGTCGAACGCTCGGCTATCTATCTGATAAGCGCTGTGATCTCGAAATAGCCATCGCCAATAATACATAAGTACAGAAACTATTATTTATTGTGCATTGTAACACCTTGAATTTAAGGATCTTTAGTGGCTGGTGAATACTCTTCTCCAAGCCGTGCCGGATAGGTAACCAAGGCCGCCAGTAGGCCACTGATGGCCGGTTACCGGCAGGATGTACAGACGCTTCTATCGTCTGGATCAACTCGTCTACAGGAGTCGTGGCGAAAAATTCTCGATAGGCAGCCGTCTCAGTAAGAAGTTCGCGAACATCTGCCTCCGCACGGACGGCAGTTTCCTCGTCGGCTTGAAGCCCCTCGCCCAACGTCACTGATTCCCTGTCCTGTCGAATCACAGTCAGGTTGCCCTGCCCAGTAATCGATGCCAGGCCGGCACGCACCGTCTCTTCTCGGTGGGCAGTGGCCGCGGCTAGCCGGCCAAAACTAACGCGGCCTTCATGGTGACGCATCGTATGCTTACAAAGTCCAGCAAGACAAGCCATAAACCGGTCTTCCTTTGTCGTTGGCGGATCGACGGCGAACAGGTGAAGCGCGCGCGGCCGCGCCATTCGTAGCACCTGTTGCAGCTCGCGCCGTCCAGGCGGCGTTGTCCAGACTACCAGCGTCTGCGGCTCCGAGACAACCCGATCGCGGCTAATCGCCGGCACCGTGAGATCGTCCTCCCCCCAGATTAAGGGCGGCTCTGAAAGCCCTGCTAGCAGCTTGCTAAGTCCGTCGGCCGCATCCTCAGTCCGATGGTCGACAACACCCGACAACTGCGTCCCAGTGGAGATCTCTGTAGAGGAAACGGACGGTCTGGAGTCTATCCATTCCATCTGCAAAGACCGTTTGCCACGGTAATAGTGGGTTCGGTCCGACCGCGATCGATGCCTCGGGCTCGCCCGGTTGGCTGCTGCGCCCGGCCAGCGGCCGGCTGTGCCTGGCCTGGAACCGCCGCCCGCCGGCAGGCGAGCGGACCGTCCCGTGCACGGAGGACCACTCCTCCATCGTTCCCGCCAGCACGCAGCGCTCCGAGCTGAGCATCGCCCTCTCCGACGACGACGGCTCCTCGTGGAGCGAACCGGTGGTGATAGCTCGCAACGAGCCCGGCCAGCGGGTCAGCTATCCGTTTCTGTTCGAGCGGCGTCCCGGCGAGCTGTGGATCACGACCATGCAGGGCTTCCTGCGGGTCCGGGTGGCCGAGCGCGATCTCATCGCGCCGGAGCGGTGACCAACGCCTCCAGCTTCTCCACCTGCGCGCGATCCGTGACGTAGGGCATCCTCGCCTCGATCACCACCGTCACGCGATTGCGGCCGACCACGAGGTGCTGCGCCGGCAGCGCGTACACCAGACGCGCCAGCCGCTGATCGGGTCGATCGACGATCGGCTCCCAACCCACCGGCGGTTGGGGATCAGGCGAGTAGATCTGCGCGTCCCGAAAGCGGTAGTTGCTGTCGGTCAGCGTGAGCTCGCCACCGTTGACCGCAACCCGGTAGCGGTCGCCCTGCTGCGCGTTGAACAGGACGATCCGCAGCTCCACGCGTGACGCCGAGCGCGGGTCGGTCAGATCCTCGTGGATGGGCAACGGGATCGCCACCGGCTCCCCCGAGTGGGGCAATTCCACGGGCAGCGCCGCGTCGCGATTCGAGCAGAAGAAGCCGCCGGTCCACCGGAAGCCGCCGCGGCGCTCGACCCCGTGCAGCCGATCGTGCCGGCGCAGCGTTTCGAGCGATCCGGCCTCTTGATACAGCGCCGGGTGCGACGGCACGGCCGGCAGGCTCCGCACCCCGAGCCGAGCGTGGGTGGCCGCCGAGGCGTGCGTCCAGTTGAAGGTCTGCGCGCCTGCCGCCCCTTGGCTCAGCCAGTTGACGAACACCCCGCGGAACAGATCCGGGCCGGGGTTGAGATAGGCGTCGGTGCCGTGGTGATCGTCCAGGCAGGGATACACGGGCACGTCCCGGCCGCCTGCCAGCTCCACGAACCCCTGCACGTCGACGTCCAGACTGCGGCAACCGGGCACGATCAGGTCGACCAGCCCCTGATCGACCCAGGCCGCCACGTCGAATCCGTCGAACCGGCAGCCGGCCACGCTCTTGGGCACCTTCACGGCCAGCAGGCGCGGACTGCCGCGCCGGGCCGCCTCCTCCCGCAGCATGGCGCGCACCATGCCGAGGAACCCGGTGACGTGCTGGCGGTGCTCCCACTCCCGGCCAGCTGGCAGGCACGGCACGTAGCGCGAGAAGTCGCTGCAGCCCGTCGAACGCATAGCGCCGCAGGAGGTCGCGCAAGACGGCAACCTTGTGCGCCTTGACCCAGTCCGAGCACAGGTTCCACAGCCCCTGCCACCACCAGCACCTGACCACCCGCTCCGGGTGACCCGCCTTCGCCGGATTGGCCGCCTGTGGATCCAGCGCCAGCGTGCCGTCCGGCGTCAGGTCCACCTCGCTGATGCGGTGGCTCCAGAACACCTCCTTGCCGCGCCGCCTGCTCTCCGCGACCAGGGCGTCCAACACATCGATCCCCTGCTCGGTCCACACCCCGGAACGCATGATCCGAACCGGCTCCTCCGCCTCGATCTGGCCCATGTCCCAGACAACGGTATCGACGCAGGAACCCGCGGCGTCCAGGTACTCGAACCGGTAGTCGAGCCATTCGGTCAGGTCGATGCCCAGAAGCTCACCGGGAAGGTTGGCGTCGCAATGGGCGATGATCCGCCGCCGGCGCCGCACAGCGTCGACATGCGCCGGATCGACGTCGGCGGGGGTGAGCGGTGTCACATGCCTTCAGCACCGTCGACGTTGACGGCAAACAGCTGCGCTCCGGTGAGGCGTACGCGAAGGCGGAACTCGTGGTCCGGCAATCGCTGCCGGCCCGTCCAGACGATCGGCTGGGCGAGCCCGGAGGCGCGCATCGCGACGCTGTCGTCGATCCCGAATCCCGGCAGCTCGCGCAACCCGTCCGCATCGGTCAGAGCAGCCTGCAATTGGCCGCCGGGCTCGATCTCCACGTTGGCAGCAAGCGACGTCTCAGGCCTCCCGCGCAGCACGGCGGTCACCACCTGGCCGAACGGCGCGTCCGGCACGGTGACCAGACTGCCGAAGCGCTCGCGCGGCATGCGCGCCATCCCCAGGTTGCTGCGCCCCTCCATCCGGTCCCCGGTTGGCGTGAAGGCGGTGTAGTAGATGAAGGTCTCCTCGCCCGCGTTGACCATCGGACCCTGGATCATCAGCAGGTGGTCGTTGATCGTGTTGTCCCGAAAGTCGCGGTCCCATCTCATCTCCTGATCGCGGCCGATGAAGGTGAAGCCGGGCGCCGGTTCCGTGAAGTGCACCCCGTCCTCGCTGTAGGCGAATCCCAGATCGGCGGAGGCCTGCTCGGCGATGTAGTCCGGATGTTCCGGCGGCGCATCGGTGATCGGGTGGTGCCACTGCCCGGTGACCGCCAGGCAGACGTTGGGATACGGGATCACGTAGGCGCCCAGGTGGTTCTCCTCACGATCCCAGCCGGTCCGGTAGGGGGAGGATGAGCGCATCGGCTTGAAGAGGCCGACGCACATCTCCAGCGGCCACGAGTCGATCGTCGGCGACCGCCAGACCGCCAGCATCTTCGATCCGACCATCCAGATCGCGGGGTGCTGCTGCAGCGGCGCGTACGCCATGGGCGGCCCGATGTGGCCGGCGACGTGATAGTTGTTGCGGTATCGATACAGGCAGAAGCACTCGAAGTGCTGCCCGATCGCACCGGGTGCGTCCTGGAGCATGGTCCAGCGATAGCCGTCAGGGCTCGCTGCGAACATGGTGATCGAGGGCCGTTCAAGAGCGCTCGAACCGGTTTGATGCCGCCACGCCATGTACTCGTTGACCATCAGATAGCGGCGCTCCGCGGGCGCATCCGGCTGGTACCACACGTCCATGTTGCCGGAGCCCGGCGGCAGGTCGACGACGTTGTTGTCGCGGGAGCCGTCATACTCGACCAGGCCGAGATTCGGCCGCTCCCAGGTCACTCCGTCGTCGCTCTCCGCGTAGCAGATCCGTCCCGTGTCGTAGGAGTGCACGACCTGCGGGTCGACGTCCGCGTAGCCGCCCTCAGCGCGGCCGCGCCTGCCGCCCCCCCGTCCGGAAGAACCGTCGTCACGGGCGATGTACCACATCCGGAACCGCTCGCCGTCGTGCACGACCGGGCAGCACTGCATCCGGCGGGAATCGACCGCGCCGGCAGGCCCGCGGGGCAGGATCGGGTTGCCGGCGTGCTTCTCCGGCCGGTGCATCTGCAGCCGAACGCGGTAGCGCCACGGCATGGCGTGATCGTCGAAGGCGAACAGCACCGCCCGGTCGCCGGCGCCGAGCCGGGCGCGATCGCTCACTGAACTGGTCACTGTGCCCTCCTCCCGGAACGTTCGCATGCCCACCGGCCGGTGGCTTCCATCTGGTAAGGTTACGCGCCATGCGGCAGCTCGTCTTCCGGCACTCGTCGTCGGTTCCGGGCGAGTCCCTGAGCGTCGGACAACTGCGCTGGCGCAGGGCCAAGCGCTACCGGCTGCTGTACCTGCTGCTGCTGTTTCCGCTGGCCAGCCTGTTCATTTTCGACTACATCCCGATCTACGGCGTCACCATCGCCTTCAAGGACTACCGTTTCTCCAAGGGTATCCTCGGCAGCCCCTGGAACGACTTCTGGCACTTCAGGATCCTCTTCCAGGACTACTACTTCGGGCGCATCCTGCGCAACACGATCGTCATCAGCCTGCTGCGCCTGGGCTTCGGCTTTCCCGCGCCGATCATCCTGGCGATCCTGCTGAACGAGGTCCGCAGCACGGCGTTCAAGAAGTCGGTGCAGACGATCTCCTACCTCCCGTACTTCATGTCGTGGGTGGTGCTGGCCTCGATCGTCATCGAGGTGTTCTCGCCGCAGCGCGGCCTCCCCGCCTACCTCTACCGGCTGCTCGACATCGAACCGGTCCCCAACGTCTTCACGGACGCCACGCTGTTCCTGCCCATGCTGATCTCCACCGGCATCTGGCAGGGGGTCGGGTGGGGCTCGATCATCTACCTGGCGGCGATGTCATCGATCGACCCGGAGCTGTACGAGTCGGCGGCCATCGACGGGGCCAGCCGGCTGCAGGCGGCGTGGCACATCACCGTGCCGTCGCTGCTGTACGTGATGGTCATCCTGTTCATCCTCCAGCTCGGCCAGCTCCTCAACGCCGGGTTCGATCAGATATTCAACCTGTACAACCCGCTGGTCTACGAGGTGTCCGACATCATCGACACCTACGTCTACCGCAAGGGCTTCGAGGAACGGAAATACGACTTCGCCACCGCCGTCGGCCTGTTCAAGAACGGCGTCGGCGTGATCCTGATCGTCGGCGCCAACCTGATCATCCGTCGGCACAGCGAGTACGGGCTGTGGTAAGGCGATGACGCGGCTGCGCTCGCGAACTGCGTTCGGCGTCGGCTTCGAGGTCGTCAACCACCTGCTGCTGGTGGTGTTCGCGCTGAGCATCATCTATCCGTTCTGGAACACGATCCTCCTGTCGTTCTCGGGCAACACCGCCGTCTCCTCGCTCGGCTTCACGATCTGGATCGACGAGTGGAACACCAGCGCCTACCGGTTCGTCTTCACGCGCGACGACGTGGGACGCGCGTACCTCAACTCCATCCACCGCACCACGATCGGCACGGTCCTGATCGTCGTCTTCACGCTGTGCGCCGCCTACCCGCTGTCCAAGCGCGACCTGCCGGGCCGCACCTTCGTGACGATGTACATCCTGGTCACGATGTTCTTCTCCGGAGGCCTGATCCCCAACTTCCTGCTGATCCGCTCGCTGGGCCTGATCGACTCGCGCTGGGCGCTGATCCTGCCGGTGGTCACCAGCGGCTTCTACATCATCATCATGCGCAACTTCCTGATGGCCCTCGATCAGGCGCTGGAGGACTCGGCGTTCATCGACGGCGCCAACTACGTGCAGATCCTGGTGCACATCATCCTTCCGGTCGCCAAGCCGGTGGTCGCCACCGTGGCGCTGTGGGGGGCGGTGAGCCACTGGAACGCCTGGCTCGACGCCCTCATCTATACGACCAGCAACGAATTGCGGGTGCTGCAACTGCTCCTGCGCAAGATCGTGTTCGACGCGGAGGAGCGGTTCCGGCGCATGCTGGAGGGGTTCATCCAGATCGAGGAGGACGTGGACGAGCTGCCGATGGTGTCGGTGAAGAGCGCCGTCACGCTGCTCACCATCGGCCCCATCGTGCTGGTCTACCCGTTCGTGCAGCGCTACTTCATCCGGGGGATTCTGGTCGGATCGCTAAAGGGTTAGACTGGCGCATCAAGCCGTGAGGAGGTCGTGCGAGCACGATCGTCGGATTCGTCGCTTGCACGGCATCCCCCTATAGAGGAGAACGCCGATGAAGAAGATCACGACGATGCTGTGCGCGTTGCTCGTCGCGCTCGTCCCCGCCGCGCTAGCGACCGCCGCGGGCCAGGAGGAAGGGATGGCCGACGAGGTGATGACCGTCACCTGGATGTCGCGGTTCCCGGACTCCGCCGGTGAGCAGCACCTGGAGGAGAAGTTCGGGGTCAACATCGAGAGCAACGGCGTCTGGCCGTTCCACGAGAAGGAGAAGGAGGACATCCTGCTGGCCACCGGCGAGCTGCCTGACGCGTTTCCGATCGGCCAGCTCGACCAGTTGGTCGCCGACGGCTACATCCGGCCGATCCCGATCGCGATCATTCGCGAGAACATGCCGCGCTACACGGCGCTGATGGATGAGCGCCCGCTCGGCTGGCTGCTGAGCCGCAACCCGGACAACCCGGACGAGATGATGCGAATCAACGGCTTCCTGGAGAACGCCAACGGCATCCTGATCTGGACCTCGTTCCGGGCCGACCAGGCGGAGAGCCTGGGCATGGGTCTGCCGGGCTATCAGGAAGGCAAGGTCCCATTTGACACCTGGGGCGCCGTGTTCTCCTACGACATCGACCTGCCGCTGAGCTGGTTCGAGGAGTTGCTGGTCGCATTTCGCGACGGTGACGTCGACGGCAACGGCCGCGACGACACGATTCCCATGCTTGGTCACAACAATTTCTCTTGGATGTGGGCGCCGGTGCTGGGGTCGTTCGGGCTGCACCACAACTTCAACGTCGGCGCCAGCGGCGTCACCAACTACTTCGACGACGGCCAGACGCACCTGCAGCCGATCTCGGAACGCTACCGGGATTTCCTGCGCAACGGGGCCAAGTGGTACGAGATGGGCCTGATCGACACCGAGTTCCCCACCCTGTCGATGGCCAAGGCGTGGGAGAAGATCCACGCCGGCCAGGTCGGGCTCACGTTCGGGACCTCCGCCGGGTACGCCGGCAACCCCAGCATCAAGAACCGGCCGCCCACGGCGTTCGTGCGTGAGGAAGACTTCGGCACCGGGCCGGAGGTGGTCGTCGTACCGCCGCCGATCGGGCCGGCCGGCATCCAGGGAGGGGGCAACTACCTGACCAGCCATGACGGCATCGGCTTCGGCGGCGGCCTGTTCATCAACAGCTCGGTGAGCGACGAGAAGCTGGCCGTGATCCTGCAGATCCTGGATTACTACAAGCTCGATCCCGAGGGGCGCTTCCTGGGCCAGTACGGGATCCCGGACGTGCACTTCACCTGGCAGGGAGAGCCGTTCAAGTCGGGGGTGACCCGCACGCCCAAGGAGGAGGTTCCGTCCGGCGACTGGCCGGAGGACGGCGAGTTCGCGATGTATCCGGGCATCGCCCCGTGGACCAACTCGCAGATCAGCCTCCGGCGCGAGACGGCCATGTTCTACAGCCACTACGTGGTAGACGGCCGCGGGCCGGATCTGCAGATGCGCACCTACCGGTGGGACCACTTCCGCGAGACCGACATGCCGACGGTCAGCGAGCGCTACGGTGAGACGCTGAACACGATGTTCAACGAGTTCTACCTCAAGGCGGTCACCGGTCAGGCGGATCTGGAGCGCGACTGGGACGAGTACGTCGCCCGCTGGAAGGCGAACGGCGGCGACGAGATCATCGCCATCGCCGATCAGTGGCCGATCGTGGACGAGTACCTGCAGGGGCGCAGGACCTACTGAATTCGAACCGGGGCGGCTGACACATTTCAGCGTCAGCCGCCTCGATCGTCGAACGGGAGGACGTTATGCCGATGGCGATGACCGAGAGCCAGAAGCGCGACTTCGACGAGAACGGGTTCATAGTCCTGGACGACTTCCTCGACCCGGACGAGTTGGAGCGTCTCCTGGCGGCGGTCGACGAGGTGGGCGCGAAGGTGCGGCGTGCAAAGGGACTGGGGCCTGGCGACCCCTTCGCCGTCCGCAACGCGCTCGCCCATCACGAGGCGTTCCTCGACCTGATCGACCACCCCAGGATGCTGCCGCTGGTCGTCGACGCCATCGGCTGGAACATCCAGATCCGTACCAGCCACCTGGACTACCGCCCGCCGTACCCGCGGGATCTGCGCGCCGGCGCGCTGGGAAGCGGCACGGGTGCCGACCAAGAAGCCGGGTACCGGAACGTGGTCTGGCACCCCGACCTGGCCGGCGACTACCTTCTGGAAGCGCCGTCGCTCGACGGGCGGCTGCCGTTCATGGAGGTCAAGGCGTTCTACGTGCTCTCCGACCTCACCGAGTCCAACTCCGGCAACCTGTGGCTGATGCCGGGCAGCCACCGGCGCCGCCCGCAGGAGCTCCGCGACCTGGACAACCAGGTGGATCCCGACGAGGCCGTGGAGCTCCGGCTGCCGCCAGGGGCCGCCGTGCTGTGGCGCACCGCCACATGGCACTGCGTGGGACCGAATCTGTCCGACAAGACCCGGAAGGTCATGCACGTCGGCTACCATTACCGGTGGCTCCGCCCGACCGACTACGTACGCCAGGATCCGGAGCTGGTCGCCCGCAGCTCGCCGATCCGACGCCAGTTGCTCGGCGAGCTGGCCACCGGCAGCGACCCGCTGGGCGACGACCCACAGTTCCATCCGGAGTCGGCATACTGGATCCCGGCGAGTGCCAAATGGGATGATGTGCCCCTGAAGGCCTATGCCGAAGAGCGCTTACCCGGTTGACCCTGATGATGAACCCGAATCCCCGAAGATCCGACACGAGGAGGTGCCGTCGTGAACCCCTAGCTCTCATCCTGGTTGCCCGCACAGCCATCCTGGCTCCCCGCAAAGCGGCGCGACGGCATCCGGGAGTCGACATCGCCCAGACACTTTCAACATCGTCCACCACGATGTAGAGGAGATATCAAGTGAGAAAAGTCTTAGTCATCGCACTAGCGCTGAGCCTGTTGGCAACCGTCTACTCGTTCGCTAGCGGCGACGAGGAGGGCGGAGAAGCCGGCAGGCGCACGCTCAAGGTCATGATGTACCCGGATCAGATCCCCAGCATCAAGGCGTACGACGGAGTCACCGATGGTGAATTCGGCAAGCAATTCAACGTCGACATCGAGTACGTAGCGACCACCGGCAGCTTGACGGAGCATATCGCCCGCTTCAATCAGCTTCTGGCATCACGGGATACGGAACACGGAGTCCTGGTATCGTTCGAGCCCCTGGTACCGCTGTTCGCGGAGACCGGATTGTTGCTGCCGCTCGACGGCCTGTTCCCCAAGGAGCTGACCGACGACCTCATTCAATGGGAATTCTACACGTTGGATGGCAAGCACTACGGATGGAATTGGGTAAGTGACACCAACGTCATGTACCTCCGCCTGGACATGATGCGCGAGGCGGGTATGGACCCTGACGAGGTCCTTCCCCTCACCACGCTCGATGAGCTGTGGGACCTTGCCGAAGCGCTGACCCAGAGAGACGATGCCGGCAATACGACGGTCGCCGGCTTCTGCTTCCAGTCCGGTGCCCTGGACCACTACTACCAGTTCTTCACCGCGTTCGGAGCCGGCAAGCTGTACAACGATGACGGCACCGCCAACATCGCTACGCCCGAAGCCGCCGCCGGCTTGAAGTACATGACCGACATGTTCGAGGCCGGCATCCTGGCTAAGGACTCACCGAACACTACGGTCCATAACTTCTTCCTCGACGGTCAAGCCGCGAGCTGCTGGAGTTGGCCATACTTCCCCCATTTCGGAAAGGAACAGTTCGGCAAGTCGAACCTGGGCTACAGCGTCATTCCCAATAACGGCGGCGGTATCGCCATGACCGGTCACGCGTACTTTGTCAATGGCTTTGCCTCCCAGGAGACGCAGGACCTGGCGGTCGAGTGGATCAAGTGGTTTCAGGGTCCGGAAGCTCACCGATACTACTCCACCATATTCGCCATCGGGCCGCCCTACCTGTCGATGCTGCTCGACGACGAGCTGCGGGCTGAGCATCCCGAGTGGCAGGTCATACTCGACATGATGAGGACGCGCGAGATCACTTCCCGGCCGGGCGAGGAGATGGCCGGTGCCTTGACGCAGGCATTCGTCGATGTCGTCCAAGGCGGCAAGGAACCGCTCGAGGCACTCAAGGCAGCCGAGGCGACCGTACCTCCGGACCTGAATACGGTCAATTTCGGAGGATTCAAGATCGGCACCTATTGGAAAGACCGACTGGCCGCGGAGTAGCGGCTTCACGGCCAAAGCCGTTCGGGCTCAGCCACTTGGCTGAGCCCGAACGGAACGGGGGGTAATCATGAAGCTGGCATTGTCGACGAAGACGAAGATAATGGGCCTGTTGTTCGTTCTGCCCAGCCTTCTGTTTCTGTTCGCGTTCTTCGTCTATCCGATCCTCAGGTCCGTCTACATCTCGTTCTTCGACTACAGCGTCGGACGAGACCTGATTTTCGCCGGCTTGTCCAACTACGCCGGCGTCCTGACGGACCAATCGTTTTGGCATGCGGGCTACATCACCGTGCGCTATGCCGTTTCGGCCCTGGTCCTGGAACTCCTCGGGGGCCTCATCTTCGCGTTGACCTACAGCCGCCTCAAGGCCACCAGGTACCTGCGCGGCATCCTCATCATTCCCCTGGTCATCCCCATCCCCATATTCGCCGCGATCTGGCAGTACATCTACAACCCTCAGTACGGGCTGCTCAACGGCTTCCTGCAAAGCCTCGGCTTCTCCGGCCAGCCCATCTATCTGACCGACCCCGACAGGTCCCTGATCTCGATCGTGGTAGCGCAGACGACCTGGGTGGTGTTCGTCGTCATGTTCCTCCTGATCGCCGGGATGCAGAGCATAAAAAACGAGTATTATGAAGCGTCCCGCATAGACGGGGCCGGCGCCATCCAGCAGTTCTTCAAGATTACCCTGCCCCTGCTGAAGCCCACCATCACCTTCATCGTCATATTCAGGATGATGGATCTGATGCAGGCATTCACCACCATCTACCTCATGATGTCCACGGCTACGGGAACCGCCGTAACGCGAGACACCCGGGTGTGGTCGATCATGATATACCGGGAAGCGTTCGTGAGGTTTCGGCTCGGTTCGGCAGCGTCCATGTCCCTGATCGTCTTTATGTTCATACTGGTCCTGATAGTCCTCTACCTCTGGTCCGCGAAGACCTACGAGGCGTCGCTGGAATGAGCCGCGGGAATCGAGCCAAGGAGATCGCGTCATGACGTCCATCGATCCCAGGAAATACCTGATCATCAGCCTGAAGACCGTGATTATCGCCGTCAGTGTGTTCCTGGCGCTATTCCCGGTCGTGTGGATGGTGTTCCTGTCGTTTCTGCCAGAGCTTAGGACACCGAAGTTCCCTCCTCCCGTGGGGATGAGCGATTTCTCGGTTCGCAACTATGTGGGCCTGCTGTTCCTCGGGAAAGACGTGGGTGCCCTCGAAGGGCTCGGGTCCATCTCTCAGTATCCGGTGCTGAGGATCATACTGAACAGCGGAATCGTGGCGGTCAGCTCCACCGCGCTCACCATATTCCTTGGCCTCAATGCCGCCTACGCGTTCCACCGGTTCGATTTCTGGGGAAAGAGACTGCTCTACACGTCGATAATAATAGGCAGGATGTTTCCGCTGATCTCCCTGATCGTCCCGTTCTATCTGCTGTTCGCTCAGCTTAGAATGATAAACAAGATCCCGAGCCTGATCATCGTCCACACGATCATATTCCTGCCCCTGTTCATCTGGTTCTGCAGAGGATACATGCAGTCCATTCCAGCCGCGATGCTCGATTCCGGCAAGGTGGACGGGGCCGGCGAAGTCCGCATCCTGTGGAGATTGGTAGCGCCCGTCGTGCTTCCCGCGATCTTCGGCATGGGGATCCTGATCTTCATTTTTTCCTGGGGGGAATACTTCTTCGCCTCGGCGCTGCTGTGGGACAACTACTCGATCACGTTTCCGCTTCTCCTGCAGTTGGCTCTGACGAGTTTCACGGGCAGCACCTTCTTCTGGTCAGCGATCATGGCTCTGGGCGTCGTGGGCGCTATCGTGCCGCTCGTGGTGGGCATCGTCTTCCAGAAGCAGATCATCTCCGGGCTCACCGCCGGGGTCGGGAAGTTCTGAGTCGCCGAAGGCGCTAACCCGGCGGCGGCGCTACTGGTTCCCGGCCTTGCTGAGCTGGATTGACGACACGCCTCTCTGGATGCGGCAGACGACCGTTTCGGTGTCGCGAACGGAGTCGGCGATGCGTTCGGCCTGCTTGGGAATTGTGTTTTCCGGAAATTCATCGGCCCGAAAGAACTCGATCCGGTCCGCCTCGTCGCTGAGCGCGATCTCGTCGCCTACCCGTCTGCAGAGGACGGAGAACACCAAGTCGTCCGCTTCGGGTTGCTGTAGACCCCCGCCAGTCCCGACACCTCGACCTCGAGCCCGGTCTCTTCCCTGACCTCTCGTATCACGCCATCCCACGGCATCTCGCCGTGCTCCAGAGCCCCGCCGGGCAGGTTCCAGAGATCATGATCGCGGCGGTGACACAGCAGCACCCGGCGGTCGTCGTCATGGATGATCGCGAAGACGCCAATGGTGAACGTGGGCTTCATGTCGGATGGTCTCCGTTGCGCATATCGGCGTCATGGATTCGTTCAGGACCTGCGACAGAGAGGGAAGAGGGAGTATACCAGCATCGGCGAGGAACTCGGGCGGCGAACTGGCGTAGACTCCGTTCCCGACCGGCCGTCCCTGCCCGATGAGACTGGCGGAAACAAGTCTATGCGCAGGAATGGTTGCGCGTAGATTTGAAAACTGCGCGCTCGGCCACTATAGTTGCGCATAGAGACTTTCGCGCAATTTCAGAGGGGGCCACATGGCACGGCATGTGCGGGAAGAGCATCTCTTACGTGAAGGTCGCGCCCCCCGATCCCGACCATCCCGACCGCCGCCTCGGCGCCGGCGGTGGGTGGCGCGGTCAGCCGGATCCGCGGCACTCTGAGGTATGAGTAGCCGGTTCGGCAGCGGCGGCGCGGTCGTGATCGGGTCGCGGCTGGAGCCTTTGGTCGATCGTTTCCTCATTGAGGAGACCCGCGGCTCGGTGCGCCTGGAGCTCGGCACGCCGGTCGAGCGCGAACTGGTGTTCGTCCATGATCGCCCCTGGGAGGGGAACCGGTCGGGGCTCACGACGATCATCCGCGACGGCGCGGTCTGCCGCATGTACTACTGCGGGTCCCAACTCGATCTGCACGAGGGCGGCTACCGCATCCCGCACAACTACACCTGCTACGCACAGAGCGCCGACGGCCTGGCGTGGACCCGCCCGGACCTCGGGCTGGTCGACCTGCCGGGCGGGGAGCCGAACAACGCGATCCTGACCGGCCAGCCTCCCCTCACCTTCACGCCGTTCCTGGACACCAACCCCGACTGCGCGCCCGATCAGCGTTTCAAGGCGCTGGCGCTCAAGTACGACCCGCCGCCGCGGACGCTGTACGGCTTCGCCTCCGCGGACGGCATCCACTGGTCGCAGATCGGCGAACAGCCGCTGATCACCACCGGCTACTTCGACTCCCAGAACATCGCGTTCTGGGACGCCACCCGCGGCGAGTACCGGGCCTACGTGCGCGATTTCCACGGCAGCCGCGACGCGGCCGCCCGCGAGGTCGCCGTGCGCGACGTCCGCACCTGCACATCGCCCGACTTCCTGGCGTGGACCGAGCCGCAGTGGCTGTCGTACGAACCGGAACGGTTCGCGGAGATCTACACCAACCAGATCAACTCCTACTACCGCGCGCCGCACCTGTTCGTCGGCCTGCCCATGCGCTACGTCACCGGTCACGGCCACGTGACGGAGCTCAACGAGCGCATCTCCCGGTCACAGGAGCGGTTCGGCACCAGCTACACCGACACGGCGCTGATGACGAGCCGCGACGGGAGCGCCTTCGACCTGTGGGGCGAGGCGTTCATCCGCCCCGGGCCGGTAGCGAAAGGCCGCTGGCACTACGGCGCCAACGGCACCGCGCTGGGGATGCTGGAGACGCCGGGCGAGGGCGGCACCACCGAGCTGTCGCTGTTCGTCGACGAGGGCGGCTGGGACCACCCGTCACGGCTGCGCCGGTACGCGCTGCGGGTCGACGGCTTCGCATCGCTGCGCGCGGGCGCGGCCGGCGGCGAAGTGCTGACCCGGCCGTTGATCTTCGCCGGCGACCGGCTGGTGCTGAACATCTCCACCTCGGCGCTGGGGTGGCTGCGCGTGGAGGTCCGGGACCGGGAGGGCCGCACGCTCGACGGGTTCGCGGAGGATGACTGCGTCGAGGTGTTCGGCGACGACATCGAGCACGAAGTGCGCTGGCAGGGCGCCCCGGACCTGGGCCGCCTGGCCGGCACGCCGGTCCGGCTGCGCTTCACCATGCGCGACGCCGACCTGTACTCACTGCGGTTTCGCGACGGAGGAGCCGGGTGACAGAGGTCACGCGCATCGAGCCCGGCGGGAGGGCGGTGCTGTTCGCCTTCGACGACCGGAGCATCCCGTGGCGCTATCGCCTCCGGCTGGAGATGCACCGGCCTGAGAAGTACGACGGCAACCCGGTCATCGCGCGCGGCCCGAGTGGCGCGGCCGACGAGCGGCGCGCCGAGAACAGCCCGGTCATTCACGACGGCGAGCGCTTCAGGATGTGGTACATCGCCCGCGACGACGGCGCCGGTGAGACCGCGCCCGGCGAGCGCGAGCGCTACAACACGTCACGCGGCGGCCGGGGCGGCATCAGCGAGATCGGCACGACCGGCGACATCGTCCACTCCTACGATACCGGCCGCATCTGCTGTGCCGAAAGCGACGACGGGTACCACTGGCACAAGCCCGACCTGGGGATCGTCGAATACCGCGGCAGCACCCACAACAATATCTGCGACCTCGAGCCCGGCACCGGGTCGATGGACGTCCTGTTCCAGCCCGACGCCCCGCCTGCGCGGCGCTACCTGATGGTGATCGAGTTCACCGCCTGGCGGCACCTGAAGAAGCCGCCGCCGCTGGAGATGGCGTCGATCACCCGCTTCGCCGCCAGCCCGGACGGCTACCGCTGGACCATGCTGCAGGAGGAGCCGGGCGTCGTCGGCCAGCATCACGAGGTGTTCTGCCTGTACCGGTACCGGGATCGCTACCACATCGCCGGTCACCAGGCATCACCCCTGCTGTACCTGCCCCTGCAGCGTCACCGCGCCCTTCCGTACTGCGGCCCACGCACCATGGTCGTATGGCGATCGCCGGACGTGGACCGCTGGCCGCTCGAAACCTGCCACGCCTTCTTCAAGCCGATGCAGTCCTCCTCGCCCTACCGCACCGGCTGGGACCGCGAGGAGGTGCACATGGGCGCCTACGTGACGCCGTACCCCAACGTCTGCCTGGGCGTCTGCGGGCAGTGGCACCACCCGATCACCGGCGCGCCCGAGCGGCCGGATTACCGCGGCGAGGAGGTCGCCGTCGACCTGGGATTCATCCTCAGCAACGACGGCGTGCACTTCCGCGAGCCCGCTCCCGGCTTCACCTTCGTCGGCCGCGACCAGGAGCTGTCGTGGGACCGCGACTGGCGCGACAACACGACCCGTGACCGGATGCTGGAGCAGGGGCCGGTGCTCATGGAGCAAGGGCCGCTGCTCAACATCGGCGACCGGACGGTCCTTTACTACACGGCCTGCACGCCGCACGGCAACCTGATGGGATCGATGAGCAACATCGGCATGGCCACGCTTCCGCGCGAGCGGTTCGGCAGCCTGACCCCGGTGGACGGCGCGGACTACGGCCAGGCGGTCACCGACACGATTCAGGCAGGGTCGGCAGCGCAGCTCTGCGCGAACGTGGAACTTCCGCCGGGCGGCCGGCTGGAAGCCGCGCTCACCGATCCGGACGGGCTGGCCGAGCTGCCCGGCTACGAGCTCGACGCCAGCCGGGCGCTGACCGAATCCGGCCTGGCGCAACGCCTCACTTGGCGTGACCGGCCGGCGCTGCCCGCCGGCGCCTTCCGCATCCGCATACGCCTCACCGCAGGGTCCCGGCTCTACGCCCTCTACGTGGAGGGATAGCCGGCCCGTTCCACCGCTCGGCGACCCACACCTTGATGATCGATTGACGCGGCACGCCGAGTCGCCGAGCTTCCTTGTCCAACGACGCGGTGCCGCGCTGGCACTACGGCGCCAACGGCACCGCGCTGGGGATGCTTCAGACGCCGGGCGAGGGCGACACCACCGAGCTCTCGCTGTTCGTCGATGAGGGCGGCTGGGACCACCCGTCACGGCTGCGCCGGTACGCGCTGCGGGTCGACGGCTTCGCATCGCTGCGCGCGGGCGCGGCCGGCGGCGACGTGCTGACCCGGCCGCTGATCTTCGAGGGCGACCGGCTGGTGATGAACGTCTCCACCTCGGCGCTGGGATGGTTGCGCGTGGAGGTCCGGGACCGGGAAGGCCGCGCGATCGACGGGCTCGCGCAGGATGACTGCGTCGAGGTGTTCGGCGACGACATCGAGCAGGAAGTGCGCTGGCAGGGCGCCCCGGACCTGGGCCGCCTGGCCGACACGCCGGTCCGGCTGCACATCACCATGCGCGACGCCGACCTGTATTCGCTTGGGTTTCGGGCTCTCGATTGACAAAGGACCCACAATAGCTATTTGGTCCGTACGATGACGGAGATCGCTGCCAGGGAAGCCAAGAATCGCTTCGGTCGCCTGCTGGATTCCGCGCAATCCGCACCGGTCAGGATCACGAAGAAAGGCAGGGCCGTCGGCATCGTGATGTCGATCGAGCACTATGAACGCTTGCGCGGCGTCGCGTGGGCGCAGCTCAGCGCAACCATGGACCGACTGGGGGCGGCGGCGACGGCGCACGGCTTGACCGACGCCAAGCTGGACGCGCTCCTGGTCGATGAGAGCTGATCGGGCCGTAGTAGACACGAACGTATCGATCAGTGCCGCGCTGCGGACGCACGGCGCGCCCGGGGCCGTCGTGGAGGCGATACGCACGGCGAGTGGTGCTCCGGTAGCGCGATGCGGTCCCGTGCGCCATCCTGAGGCGTGAGCGCCGCATCCGGCACGACCGAACCGCTTCGCATCGGTTCTCGGCTGGAGCCCATGCTGGACCGTTGTCTGATCGAGGAGACCCGCGGTGCGGTCGACCTCCGACTCGGCCGGCCGGTCGAGCGCGAGGTGGTGTTCGTCCACGACCGCCCCTGGGAAGGCAACCGATCCGGCTCGTCCACGATCTTCCGCGACGGCCCGATCGTCCGCATGTATTACCGCGGATCCCGCCTGGACCGGCACGCCGGCGGCTACTCGATTCCCCACAACTACACCTGCTATGCGGAGAGTGACGACGGCTTGGCCTGGACCCGCCCCGATCTGGGCATGCCTGCGCTGGAAGAGGCGGAAGCCAACAACATCATCCTGTCAGGCCAGCCGGCCCTCACCTTCACGCCGTTCCTGGACACCAACCCCGACTGCGCCGCCGACCAGCGCTACAAGGCGCTGGCGCTCAGGTACGACCCGCCGCCGCGCGCGCTGTACGGCTTCGCCTCGGCCGACGGCATCCGCTGGTCGCAAATCGGCGACCGGCCGCTGATCACTGCCGGCTACTTCGACTCCCAGAACCTCGCCTTCTGGGACGCCACCCGCGGCGAGTACCGGGCCTACGTGCGCGATTTCCACGGCAGCCGCGACGCGGCCGCCCGCGAGGTCGCCCTGCGCGACGTCCGGACCTGCACCTCCCCCGACTTCCTCGCCTGGACCGAGCCGGAGTGGCTGGCATACGAGCCGGAACGGTTCGCGGAGATCTACACCAACCAGATCAACCCCTACTACCGCGCACCGCACCTGTTCGTCGGCCTGCCCATGCGCTACGTCACCGGCCACGGCTACGTGACCGAGCTCAACGAGCGCATCTCCCGGTCGGAGGAGCGGTTCGGCACCAGCTATACCGACACGGCGCTGATGACGAGCCGTGACGGCCGCACCTTCGACCTGTGGGGCGAGGCGTTCATCCGCCCCGGTCCGGTGCAGAAGGGACGCTGGCACTACGGAGCCAACAGCGCGGCCCTGGGCATCCTGGAGACGGTTGATGAGGCCGGCGCCCCGGAGCTGTCGCTCTACGTCAAAGAGGGCGGCTGGGACGTCCCGTCGCAGCTCCGTCGCTACACCCTGCGGGTCGACGGCTTCGCATCGATGCGCGCGGGAGCGGCCGGCGGCGAGGTGCTGACCAGGCCGTTGATCTTCGACGGCGACCGGCTGGCGCTGAACGTCTCCACCTCGGCGCTGGGATGGCTGCGCGTGGAGATCCGGGACCGGGAAGATCGCGCGATCGAAGGGTTCGGGGCGGATGACTGCGTCGAGGTATTCGGCGACGACATCGAGCATGGAGTGCGCTGGCAGGGCGCCGCGGACCTCGGCCGGTTGGCCGGCACGCCAGTGCGACTGCGCATCACCATGCGCGACGCTGATCTGTACTCGCTGCGCTTCTGTGACGGAGGAACGAGATGACCCGGATCGAGCCCGGAGGGAGGGCGGTGCTGTTCGCGTTCGACGACCAGAGCATCCCGTGGCGCTATCGCGTCCGGCTGGAGATGCACCGGCCCGAGAAGTACGACGGCAACCCCATCATCGCGCGCGGCCCGAGTGGCGCGGCCGACGAACGGCGCGCGCAGAACAGCCCGGTCGTGCATGACGGCGAGCGGTTCCGGATGTGGTACATCGCCCGCGACGACGGCGCCGGTGAAACCGCGCCCGGCGAGCGCGAGCGCTACGAACCATCACGCGGAGGCAGGGGCGGCATCTCCGAGATCGGCACGACCGGCGACATCGTCCACTCCTACGACACCGGCCGCATCTGCTGTGCCGAGAGTGACGACGGCTACCACTGGCGCAAGCCCGACCTGGGGATCGTGGAGTACCGCGGCAGCACCCACAACAACATCTGCGATCTCGAGCCAGGCACCGGGTCGATGGACGTGCTGTTCCAGCCCGACGCGCCGCCGGAGCGGCGCTACCTGATGGTCATCGAGTTCACCGCGTGGCGGCACCTCAAGAAGCCGCCGCCGCTGGAGATGCCCTCGATCACCCGCTTCGCCGCCAGCCCGGACGGCTACCGGTGGACGATGCTGCAGGAGGAGCCGGGCGTCGTCGGCCAACACCACGAGGTGTTCTGCCTGTACCGGTACCGGGATCGCTACCACATCGCCGGTCACCAGGCATCACCACTGCTGTACCTGCCCTTGCAGCGTCACCGCGCCCTGCCGTACTGCGGCCCGCGCACCATGGTGGTCTGGCGGTCGCCGGACGTGGATCGCTGGCCGCTGGAGACCTGCCACGCCTTCTTCAAGCCGATGCAGTCCTCCTCGCCCTACCGGACCGGCTGGGACCGCGAGGAGGTGCACATGGGAGCCTACGTAACGCCCTACCCCAACGTCTGCCTGGGCGTCTGCGGGCAGTGGCACCACCCGATCACCGATGCGCCGCCCGAGAGGCCGGACTATCAAGGCGAGGAGGTGGCCGTCGACCTGGGCTTCATCCTCAGCAACGACGGCGTGCACTTCCGCGAGCCGGCTCCGGGGTTCACCTTCATCGGCCGCGATCAGGAGCTGTCATGGGACCGCGACTGGAGGGACAACACGACCCGTGACCGGATGCTGCTGGAGCAAGGGCCGCTGCTCAACATCGGCGACCGGACCGTCCTCTACTACACGGCCTGCACCCCGCACGGCAACCTGATGGGATCGATGAGCAACATCGGCATGGCTACGCTGCCGCGCGAGCGGTTCGGCAGCCTGACCCCGGTGGACGGCGCCGCCTTCGGCCAAGCGGTCACCGATACGATCGAGGCGGGATCGGTCACGCAGATCTACGCGAACGTGGAGATCCCGCCCGGCGACCGGATGGAAGCCGCGCTCACCGACCCCGACGGGCTGGCCGAGTTGCCCGGCTACGCGCTCGACGCCAGCCGGGCGCTGACCGAATCAGGACTCGAGCAGCGCCTCACCTGGCGCGGCCGGCCGGCGCTGCCCGCCGGCGCCTTTCGCATCCGGGTACGCCTCACCGGGGGGTCCCGGCTCTACGCCCTCTACGTGGAGGGATAGCCGCCGGTCACCCTTCGGGTGGGTTCGCTGCGCTCACCAGCTCGACACGATGCGGTCGCGGTTGGGGATCGGGGGGCGCACGGCGGTGCCGCCGCGCAGGTGCGACTCGTAGAGGCCGAAGCCGATCTCGGTGGAGAGCATGGCGATCCGCAGGTTGCTCACCGTCGGCTCGCCGGTGCGGATCGCCTGCACCAGGTCGCGGATCTTGCGCACCGTGCCGCTCCAGTGCTCGACCGGCTCTACCGGGACCGGGTCGAAGCCGGCCCGCGTTTCCTTTCTGCGCACCGCAAGCTCCTCGCCGTCGTTGTGGACGCGGATGAGGCCGCCTTCGCAGACCAGCTCGAACTCCAGGTTGCCGGTGCCGACCACGGCGATGTCCGGGCCGTCGGCGAACTCGATCAGCGCGCTGCGGATCGACGGGTCCTTGACGAAATGCATGTGCGAGGTGTCTCCCGGCGCCGGGTTGAGCGTGTCCAGCGTGCCGCGGATCGAGGTGACCTCCGCCGGGTCGCCGGCCAGGTACAGCACCGTGTCCAGCCCGTGGCCGCCCACGCTGTTGCCCCAGAAGCCGACCACGCGCTGCACGCGCCCCAGGTCGCCGCTCGCCGCGATGGCTCGCGCCTGCTGGTAGACGGTCCAGTTGCGCCGCGGCGGGCCGAACTCCAGCATCACCCCGGCGCGCTCGAACGCTTCCCGGATGGCGTCCGCCTCCCGCAGGGTGCAGCACAGCGGCTTCTCCGCGAACATGCCCTTCACGCCGTGCTCGGCGCCGTAGATCATCGCCTCCGCGTGCTGCTCGGGCCGCGTGCAGATGCTCAGGATGTCCGGCTGCTCCGCGTCGATCAGCTCACGGAAGTCCCGGTACCCGCGCGGCACGTTCCAGCGCCGCCGAAACTCCGCGAGCCTGGCCCCGTCCACGTCACAGGCCGCGACCAGCTCGGTCACGTCGGTGGTCTCCGCGTAGCCGCCGGCGTGCGCGAGCGGCGGAACCACCCCGCCGCGCCACTGCGGCGTCCGTTCGTCGTCGATGCTGCTGGCGATCCGCCCGCAGCCGATCATGCCTACCTTCAGTCTCATACGTCTGCCTCCTCGCCTTCGCTTTGGTCTTCCGCGCGCAGCCTGCGGCACACCGCCGCCGCCGCTTCCTCCGGTGACAGCTCCGGCGGCAGGACCAGATCGGCCTGCACGCCGTGCCGGTCCTCGCCTGTGCGCACGATCAGCATGTCGTTGGGTTGATTGAGGATGCGCAGCGTCTCCGCCTCGTACCCGTCGAGATCGGCGACCGTCGTGATCACGATCTGGCCCGAATCGGTCAGGAAGTGGGCGATCTCGCCGAGATGGCGGATGTTCGCGTCGCGCGTCTCACCGCTGGATGACTGGTGCTCCCGCTCGATGTCGGCGTCCAGCCCGCCGGCGAGGTTGGAGAGCCCGAAGTAGTAGACGTTGTTGCCGCCGTGAAACAGCTCGCGCTCCACGTCCCGCGCAACCCGGACCAGCAGCGGATGCACCGAGCCGGTGAGCACCACCAGCCGCGGCCGCTGGCCGTAGCGGTCGGCGCGTTCGCCGCCGCTGATGGCGCCGTCCACCCAGGCGTAGTCGCGGCGCCGGACGTGCTCGCGCAGCGACTCGCTGAGGTCCGACAGGTACTCGGTGATGATGCCGCCGCCGGCGATCTCGTACTGGTCGACCAGCACGAAGCGGCCGGTAGCGACCAGATCGGCGTCGATGCCCAAGTCGAAGGCGATCGGCTTGTGGGTCTCCAGCACGCACTCGGCCACCTCATGGCGGCCGACGTGCTGCTTCGCGTTGCTGCGCTCCAGGGTGTCGGCGTCGAGGACCTGCACGATCTCCTTTACATGCACGGTCACCCGCGTGCTGGCCAGCTTCAGCAGGTAGCGCCGGCCGCGGACCAGCGGGTTGCGGTCCAGCCAGAACAGGTTGGCGCGGAACGTGGTGCCCACCCGGGGCATCGCCTCGCCCACCCGGTACATCACCTCCCCCGGCCGCACGTACAGCTCCTCGGTCAGGGTGACGCCGGTGGCGGCGCCGGCCGCCGCCTCGCGCGTCGGCGGCAGGTTGAAGCCTTCGATGCTGCGCACCCGCGACCGCTTGCCCGAAGGCAGAAACTCCACCGTGTCGCCGACGGCGACCTTCCCCGTGGTGATGGTCCCGGCGATGATGCGCGCGTCGTCCCCCCGCACCGGGAACTTGTAGACATCCTGCACCGGCAGCCGCAGCGCATGCTCGGTCTCCGGGCCGGCCGAGTCCAGGGCGTCGATCCGCTCAAGCAACGGCGGCCCCTTGTACCAGGGGGTGCGGGGCGAGGGCGTCACCAAGTTGTCGCCATGGCGCCCGCTCACCGGGACAAACCCGAGCGGCGTGGCCTGGATCTCTGCGAGAAACTCCGCGTACTCCTCGTGAATGGCCGTGAAGACCGACTGGTCGTAGCCGACCAGATCCATCTTGTTCACCACCACCAGGATCTGCCGGATGCCCAGCATCGCGGTCATGAAGCCGTGGCGGCGCGAGTTCTCGCGCACCCCTTCGCGGGCGTCGATCACCAGGATCGCCGCCTCGGCGCGGGCGGCGCCGGAGATCATGTTCTTCAGGAACTCCAGGTGCCCGGGCGCGTCGATGATGATGTAGCGGCGCCGCGCGGAGCGGAAGAACACGCGGGCGGCGTCGATGGTGATGCCCTGCGCCTGTTCGTCACGGAGCGCGTCGATCAGGAACGCGTACTCGAACGGCTTGCCCGAGCGCTCGCAGTTGCGCCGCACCTGCTCGATCCTTCCGTCCGGGAGCGAGCCGGTGTCGTGCAGCAGGCGCCCCACCACGGTGCTCTTGCCGTGGTCGACGTGGCCGACGATGACGATGTTCATCGCCGCCAGATCCGCAGGCGGGGGCGCTGCGGTCTCCGCGGTGAGGGTGCTCACCGGATCGGGAGCGGGACCGGCCATTACATGTACCCCTCGCGGCGCAGGGTCTCGAGCGTGCCGTCGCCCTCCTTGTCCTGCTCGCGGCCGGCCCGTTCGGCCACGTGCGAGAACTTGCCGGTGCGCAGCTCTTCCACGATCTCGCCGACCGTGGACGCGGTGGATTCGACCGGCGTCGTGCAGGGGTAGCAGCCCAGCGACCGGTAGCGGGTGCCCTCGCCCTGGTCGAAGTAGAGCGGCACCACCGGGATCCGCTCCGCGGCGATGTACTCCCAGATATTGAGCTCGGTCCAGTCCAGCAGCGGATGGATGCGCACGTGGGTGCCGGGCGCGAAGTCGGTCTTGAACTGGTTCCACAGCTCAGGCGGCTGGTCGCCGATGTCCCAGTCGCTGTGCTGATCGCGGGGGGAGAAGTAGCGCTCCTTGGAGCGGCTGCCCTCCTCGTCCGCGCGCGCCCCGACGATCACCCCGGTGTACGGCTCGGTGTTGGCGTCCTCGACGTAGCGGTCCTGCTCGTGGTCGAACCGGTAGCGTGGCCAGGCGCCGGACAGCGTGTTGACCAGCGCGTCGGTCTTCAGCGCCTTGCAGCAGGCGATGCGCGACAGCGCCCCCGCCGGAAAGGTCTGCCTGGCGTCCAGGGCGGCGCGGTTCTCGCCATAGATCAGGTTCAGGCGCCAGTCGCGTACCAGCCGGTCGCGGTAGGCGATCATCTCCGGGATCTTGAACGAGGTGTCGATGTGCACCAGCGGGAACGGCACCTCCCCGAAGAACGCCTTGCGGGTCAGCCACAGCAGGACGGTCGAGTCCTTGCCGATCGACCAGAGCATGCATAGCCGCGAGAACTCCCGGTACGCCTCGCGCAGGATGTAGACGCTCTGCGCCTCCAGGCGCGCAAGCGCGGTCACGAGGCGGCCCTCATACGACATTTGCGGACACGTGCAGCCCGCACTCCTTGGCCGTGTCCTGCTCCCACCACCAGCGCCCGGCGCGCGGATCCTCGCCCGGCGCGGTGGCGCGCGTGCAGGGAGCGCAGCCGATGCTCACGAAGCCGCGGTCGTGCAGCACGTTGTAGGGCACGCGGTGGGCGCGCAGGTAGTCCCACACCCGGTCGTCCGACCAGTCAGCCAGCGGATTGGCCTTGATCGCGCCGTGCGCGTCATCCCATTCCACGAACGGGGTGCCGGAGCGCTCCGGGCTCTGCGCACGGCGCAGCCCGGTGATCCACGCCGCGGCCCCGCCGAGCGCGCGGCGCAACGGCTCCACCTTGCGGACCCCGCAACAGCGGTGCCGGTCCTCCACGCTGGCATAGAACAGGTTGGGACCGGCGTCGCTCACCATGTCCTGGACCGAGCCGGCTGAGGGAAACAGCACCTCGTAGTGCATCCGGTAGCGGCTCATCATGCACGCCATCAGATCGTAGGTCTCCTGGTGCAGGCGTCCGGTGTCCAGCACGAAGATCGATGCCCGCGGGTCGATGCCGAGCAGCATGTGGCTCAGCACCTGATCCTCGGCCCCGAGTGACGATGCCAGCTTTACCGCGCGGCCGTGGCGCTCGACCAGGGCGCCGAGCAACGCCTCGGCGCCGTCGGCGGCGACCACGTTCAACCGCTCGATCTCGGCCCTGTCCGCGTTCGTTGGGTCCGCGTCCGTTGGGTCCGCGTTGGTTGGGTCCGCCTTCATCCGTCGTATCTCTATCTCTTTATCGGTTCCAATCGATCGTCACGCCCAGCACGTCCGCATCGTGCTGCAGCAGCCGGTAGGCAGCCGCGGCCTCACCGGGCGCGAAGCGGTGCGTGACGAGCCCGTCCACCTCGATCACTCCCTGCTCGATCAGGGAGAGCGTCCGTTCCATCCGCTGCCGGTCTTGCCCGTTCGGGAAGTGGGTGGTGGTCTCCCGCGCCCGCAACCAGTGGATGTCCACCTCACAGGCCCCCGGCGGATAGTAACCCAACACGACCAGGTGCCCGTCGCGCACCAGCAGCGCGGCCGCATCGCGGATGAGGTCGGTCCTGCCGGTGGTCTCCGCCGCGATCCGCAGGCCCGACGGGACGCGGCTCCGGACCCACTCGGACAGGTCCGCGGCGTGGGTGTCGACCACCTCGTCCGCGCTGTGCCCGGCAGCGATCTCCAGCCGGCGGCGCCGGTGCCCGGCCATGAGCACCCGCGCGCCCCGGTGGCGCAGCACCTGCGCCGCCCACTGCCCCACCAGACCGTCGCCGATGACCAGCGCCGCATCGCCGGCGGCGACCGGCGGCCGCGCGCCGCCGTTATAGCCCACCTGCGCCAGCAGCAAGGCCGAGGCGCTGCGCGTGCCGACCGCAGCCGGCAGCGGAATCACGTCGGCCGCCGCAGCGACGTGCCACGCGCAGTGGCCGGCCCACCAGCCGCCCTTCCAGCCAGGCGGCTGTTTGCAGCGGGCGCTGAACACCCGGTCCCCGACGGCGACCCCGGTCACCGCAGCCCCGGCGGCGCGCACGCAGCCGGCCGCCTGGTAGCCGGGCGTGAACGGGAAGCGGATCGGCCCGGTGCCCAGGCGGATGGTCCCGTGCAGGCAGTGCAGCTCGGTGCCGGCGCTGATCGTCGTGTGCTCGACCTCGACCAGGACGTCGGCCGGCCCCATCGGCGGCAGCGGCACCTGACGCAGCTCCACCTCGCCGCGTGAGGGAAAGACGACCGCGGCGGTCGATGCGGGATGTGGGTTCATCGACGTGACTGTATAAGAAAAAACAGACAGCCGGTCGAATCCGGAGCGCGTCAGTCGCGGGAGGCGGGGTCGTGCCCGTATAGCGAGACGTGACTGGTGCTGGACGAGGTGAACCGGGAGCCGGCCCAGCCGCTCCATCGCTCGCGCAGGCGCAGGCCGGCCAAGCGCGCCATCAGGTCCAGCTCCGAGGGCCAGGCGTAGCGCAGCTCCGTCGGGTAGAGCCGGGTTCCGGTTTCGCCGATCACGACGTGCTGGCAGGTCACCCGCTGGCCGGTTACAGCAGATGGCGTACCGAGACCGCGACGTCCGGGAAGGCCAGCGGGTGAATGACGCCGCCATTCAGGGTCCGTTCGGTTCCGTAGGTCCCCGCGCTCGGGTCCCGGAACACCAGCACCGTCATGTCTCGGAGGTTCACCACCCAGTACTCCGGAATGCCTCCCTCGGCATAGATCCGCTTCTTGGCGTCGAGGTCCTTGCTCAGGCTCGTATGCGCGTACTCGACGAGCCAGAACACGTTCTCAGGATACGGGTGATGGTCGCGGTACTCGCGGCCCAACCGCTCCACGATCGCCAAGTCAGGTTCCGGCTCGGAGGCGACGTCGGCCATCGTGATCGGCTTTGCTTGGCGTACCTTCGCCCGCTCCCCCAACAACCGCATCAGATATTCTCCAGCCTCGTCGCTACCGTATGCGTGAGGCTCGCCTTCGGGAGCCATGACTACGATCTCTCCATCAAGCAACTCCACCGGCTGGTCATCGAGGATTCCTTCGTCGACGAGCCGGTGGTACTCGGCCACCGTCCAGGTTTTCGTCATCAAGGCTGTGACTTCTCCTAACGGTCCATCATAGCCTGAGACAGCGGCTCCGGAGCGCAACCGGCTGTTCGGAATACCGCCGCGCGCGGAGCCGAACAGGCCGGTTGACCGGCGGGCGTCCGTGTAGAACGATGTCCGGACGGCAGGGGTACCATGAGCGAGCGGAGCCAGGTTGCGAGCTCGGCACCAGTGACAGCCCCGGCGCACGCGGTCGCCGCCCCGCGAGGGGACCTCTGGCGGCGGGTGCGCCGCCACTGGATGCTGTACGCGATGATCGCGCCGGCGATCCTGGGCTTCCTGCTGTTCAAGTACATCCCGGCCATCGGCGCGGTGACCATCCCGTTCACCCGCTACAGCATCGTCGACGGCTTCTTCGGGTCGGAGTGGGTCGGGCTGAAGTGGTTCATCTCCTTCCTTTCCGGCGGGTTCTTCCCGCGCCTGCTCAGGAACACCTTCCTGCTCGGCTTCCTGGGGATGGTGATCGGCTTCCCGATGCCGATCCTGCTGGCGCTGTCGCTCAACGAGATCAGGAGCCAGCCGTTCAAGCGGTTCGCCCAGACCATCACCTATCTCCCCCACTTCATCTCGGTGGTGGTGGTGGTCGGCCTGATGTACTCCTGGTTCGGCTACGACGGGTACGTCAACGACTTCCTCGGCGTCTTCAACCTCGATCCCATCGACTTCCAGGGCGATCCGCGTTGGTTCCGGCCGCTGTACATCGGTTCCGGCATCTGGCAGGGGATCGGCTGGGGGTCGATCCTCTACCTGGCCGCCCTCGGCGGCGTCAACCCGGAGCTGTATGAGTCCGCCTACCTGGACGGCGCCAACCGCGTGCACCGCGCCTGGCACGTGACGCTGCCGGGCATCGCCCCGACGATCACCATCCTGCTGATCCTGGGCATGCAGAACATCATCGAGGTCGGCTTCGACAAGGCGTTCCTGATGCAGAACCCGGCGATCCTGAGCACCTCCGACGTGTTCGCGACCTACACCTACCGCCGCGGCATCATCGGACTGGACTACTCGTTCGCGGCCGCGGTCGGCCTGCTCAACTCGGTCGTCGGGCTGCTGCTGGTGCTGAGCGCCAACTACCTGAGCAGGCTGGTCAACGAGCACAGCCTGTGGTGAAGGCGGCGGTCATCAAGGTGGCGGTCATGAAGGTGGCAGGCCGGTGATCAGGTACCCCCATGATTAAGTATAGGGCGACGCCCGTGTCGCTGGCGTTCGACGTGGCGAACCACGCGGCGATCATCCTGCTGATGATCTCCATGGTGTACCCGTTCGTGTTCGTCATCTCGGTGTCGGTCAGCGACTTCGAGGCGATCACCTTCAACCAGGTCAAGCTGCTGCCGGTCGGCCCGCTGCAGACCAAGGCGTACGACGTCCTGCTGGGCACCGGCATCCTGACCAGCTACCTGAACAGCATCTACTACGCGCTCGGCACGGTGACCATCACCTTGGTGGTCACCAGCCTGGCAGCCTACGTGCTGGAGCAGCGCACGCTGCCGTTCCGCAAGGCGCTGATCCTGTTCGTCGTGCTGACCATGTTCCTGCCCGGGTTCTTCATTCCCACGTTCCTGCTGGTCAACGAGCTCGGGCTGGTGGACACCCGGCTGATCGTCATGCTGCTGCCCAGCTTCGGCGCCTGGTACATCCTGGTGATGCGCGCCAACATCCGCACCGTCGTCACGCGCGAGCTGCAGGAGGCGGCGCTGATCGACGGTGCCAACCACCTGCAGATCTTCGTCTGGCTGGTGCTGCCGCTGATCAAGCCCATCCTGGCCACGATCGGCCTGTTCACGGTCGTGGCAAGCTGGAACAACTTCTTTCTGCCGCTGATCTACCTGCACGACCGCGACAAGCACCCTCTGACCCTCATCCTGCAGCGCATCCTGCTGGAAGGCGAGATCGGCAAGTACAGCGGTGGGGGCATGGCCCAGCTCTGGGAGGACCAGGGCGTGCCGGGGTATGTCGGCATCGGCTTCTTCAAGTCGTTCAAGTTCGCGGCGGTCGTGATCACGGTCTGGCCGATCATCGTCGCCTACCCGTTCGTGCAGAGGTACTTCGTGAAGGGGATCCTGGTCGGGTCGGTCAAGGACTGACCAGACCGGATTGGCCGGATTGTTGACACCGTTACCGATAACGCCGAGGCTCGGCGTACAAGCCCTGCGCAGCAGCGCAGAAGGAGGCTCGCAATGAAAAGAAGCACGCTGATCGCCGTAGTGGCGATCCTGGCCCTCGCCGTGACGCCGGTCTTCGGATCCGGTGAAGAGGAAGCAGCCGCGACCGGTCCGCCGACCATGCAGATCTACGCGAACTACTGGGACCGCAATCCCAACTGGTCGCCGGAGACCCTCGTCCTTGCGAAGTTCGCGGAGATCGCCGGCGCCGACATCGAGCTGGTGACCGGTGATGCGCAGAAGCTCAAGACCCTGGTGGCGAGCGGCGACTTGCCCGACACGATGTGGGGCGGTTTCACTCGCCTGGAGGCCATGGACTTCGGCACCAAGGGCGCGCTGTACCCGATCGACACCCTCTCCGACATGATGCCCAACCTGGCTACATGGCGGGAGAAGTACCCGGAGTACGACGCCGCCATGACAGCACCCGACGGGCACCAGTACTCGACCACGTCGGTGTACAACTACACGCAGCTCCGCCGCGCGCCGTCGATCTCGCCGAGCGTGCACGACCTGGGCGTCGACCCGCGGGCGGACATCCAGACCATGGACGACCTGCTCGACGTGCTGGGCCAGTTCAAGGCCCGGTGGCCGGAGAACCATCCGTGGGTCACCCGCCGCGGGATCCGGGACGGGTACCACGTGATGTTCGGCACCAACCACTCCGTCTACCTCAATCCGGAGACCGACCGGTGGACCTACGGCGAGCTGGAGGAGAACTACCGCGGCATGATCGAGATCCTGCGGCAAGCCTGGGCCGACGGGCTCATGCACCCCGACTTCATGTCCATGGGCGAGGATCCGTGGCGTGAGATCATGTCGCAGGGCAAGGCCTACTTCACGACCGGTCCGTACAGCCAGATCTCCTGGCAGGGCACCGACCGCGCGGACCCCAACACCTGGTGGATCCCGATCCTGGCGCCCGAGTTCAACGGCACGCGCTACTGGTCGACGATTCAGAATCCGCGCGTGCTGGACGCCAGCAGGTGGACGCTGGGCGCCAAGACGGAGGTCGCGGAGAACGCGGCGCGGCTGATCGACTGGCTCTACAGCGACGAGGGCGTCTACTACATCTACTTCGGTGAGGTCGGCGTGACCAGCGAGCTGGACGACCTCGGATTCGGATACCACGCGCACTTCCCGGAGGGCCAGGAAACGGCGTGGATGTGGGAGCAGGGATTTCACTTCTTCCGCTACAACGTCGTCCACTCCCTGTGGGAGCTCAACCCGAGCAAGGCCGGCAGCGCGGCGGAGAAGATATTCACCGACGAAGTGGCCGAGTTGTACATCAGCAACGACTCCGTGCGCCCGCCGGAGCCGGTGCTCACCTTCACCGTGGACGAGCTCGACCAGATCAAGCAGATCAGGGCCGACGCCGACGCGGCCGCCCTGGAGGGCGCCGCCACCTTCATCCGCGGCAGCAGGGCGCTGAGCGAGTGGGGGGACTTCGTGGCGCAGTTGGAGCGCGTCGGCGCCAAGCAGCTCGAGGACATCTACAACGCTGCCTACGCGCGGGTGAAGTAGATTCTGTAGCGCGCGACAGACGCTTTGGTTTCTTGGGCCGTCGGCCGGCTATGCCGGTCCGGCGGCCTTTTTCATTGACGGCCCTCTTTCTCGGCAGAGGCATGGTGTGAGCAGCGCGCCTCCGGAGCGTACGCCGCACTCCCCTGACCCGACACCACGAAGGGCGGCGTCCTGGCTTCGTTCGCCGGCGGTCCGCTCGATGGTGGTGATCGACATCTTTTTGGCCGGCGCCGTGACCTACGCGGCGCTGTCGAGCGAGCGCGGAGTCCTCATCGCGCTCGTCGCCGCCTGCGTGTGCCTTGTCTGCTGGCAGGTGGCGGTGTTTCTCCGAGCGAGGCGCGGCGCACTGGCTCTGGGGATCGAACGCAACATCCGGCTTCCCCACTACCTCCAGGCCGGCGTGCAGGCGTGTCACTACCTGTATCACCCTGCTCCTGGGCGCATGGCCGCTGTTCAACGTGTTCCACATCAGCGTCTTCCTGGGCCTGAACCTGCTGGCCACGGACCCGGCGACCTCGCCCAGGTCGCCGATGGGCAAGTTCCTGTTCGGGGTGACGTGGGGAGTGGCCATCTGGTGCTGCTACGTCGGGCTGCGCTCCCTGGATCTTCCGCCCTACTACGACAAGATCCTCACGGTCCCGTTGGTGAACCTGCTCGTGCCTGTCTTCGAGAGAGCCGGCCGGGCGATGGCGGTGTCGTTCCGGTTCGACCGGGCGGTCTTCATCGCCGTGTACGCCGGGTTGTTCCTGCTCATCCTGCCGACGCTGAAGTTGCAATACCGGGCGGCCGACTACCACCTGAAGGATCGCCTGCCCGCCATCGCCTCCCCCGAGGTCTGGAAGTCCATCCCCCTGGTGAAGGAGAAACGGCTCTTCTGCGAGCGTCACCGGCGCGCGTGCGAGCCGTGGGGCATCGCCGACGAGATCCGCCACCACGCGCAGCTCGCCGGTGAACTCCGCCTGCTCTACGCGGTCGCCGAGGACATCGACCGCCTCCGGAAGGCCGCCGACCGCGGCCATCCTTGATCGGCAGAGAGACGCCGGTGGCTGGTCGCGAAACTGATCGGAGGAGGGTGTTTAGTGCCGATAACTACGATTGTCAGCACCTACCGGACGGCTCCGTACGCTGTCGTATAGAACTCGTTCAGCAGCCATAGTGGTATCCCAGCACATCGCGGGACGGGTGTCAACCCCACGGTGGCACGACGATTTCCGGAGATTTCAGCGAGACCGCTGCTCACTACTCTCCCACTCCGTACCTAAGTCGCGCCACGGCGCCTCGCGCTGCGAGCTGATTCCGTGCGTAGTAGCCCGGCATGTGCGGCGACTTCCAATCACCAGCCTCCTGTAGTTCGACAAGCCCCGCCCCGGCTGCCGCCAAGGACTGCGCCGAGCCCACCCGCAGCGAGTGACCGGACACTCTTCCGTCGATGCCGGCACATTTCGCGCGGTGAGCGATGATCCGGCGGATCGACCCCGCGCCAAGCCTGCCCCCGACGACGCCGCCCTTGTCGATGCGGCGGAACAGTGGACCGTCGGCCACACCGGCGGCGTTCAGGTAGGCCTGCACGGCCGCGATGGTAGGAGCACCGAGATAGCGCACGTGCCCTTGGCCCTCCTGGTCCGTCTTCGAGTGGCGAACCGTCACCGTACCGCTGCGGTCGTCCTCCAGCTGCACATCGGCGACGTCGAGCCCCGACAGTTCGGACACCCTTAGGAGCGCGTCGGAACCCACGCGGATCAGCGCGCCGTCGCGAAGCCCTGCGAGAGTGCGCCCGCCGTTCTCTGCAATAGTAGCGACGCGGTCCGCCGCGTCCCAGTCGAGCCCCTGCACCTGACCACGGCCGCGATCGCGTCCTGCTTTGGCGATGGAGCGCATCACCTCGTGTACCACGGCAGAGGCGGTGGGATCGGCTGAGCCGGTGGACCGGTGGGCTGCGGAGATGGCGGCTCGGTCCAGCCGCACCGTTGCCGGAGCGCAGCCCTGATGCGCCCTATCGGTCAGGTAGGCCGCGACCGCCGACGGATCGGCCGGCATGACGCGCGCGCTGCGATCGAGCGCCCACGACTGCCAGCGCTCCCAGCCGGAGCGATAGGCGCGCCGGGTGTTGGGGGACGTGGCGCATACGAGCGCGGCGACGACCTGTGCCCTGTCAACCGCTGTGATGCCGGCGACCTGCGACTCGGCAATGAAGGCCTGCGAAACGACTCTGTCCATGTTCCATCAAGCGCACGGCCGGCGCTGGTGCTTGCATCGGCGCGTGACTCTCTCCGAACGGGTCGCACGTGCGCACTCTTCGGGGACGTTCCCGGACGCCACCGATAGATAACACTCGACACTCGTAGTTATCGGCACCTACGGCGTTCCGGGAAGTACATAGGGCCGCTCCTCTTCGGTCTCACGCGGTTCAAACGCCGCCCAGGCACCTGTGCCCCGGGAGACGCCCATCTGAAGCCCGGTCGATGTGCGGTGATGGTGTTTGCGGCGCTGCTGTCGGCATGGGCTGGGTGGTCTGACCCCGCAGCCACCATCGGCGGCGCCGAAGCTCTGAGTCTCTCCGATCTGTACGCGGCTGCCGCGTCCGCACTCGACGGCCACGAAGCTGCCCTGCGGCGCTGCCAGATCGACGCCGATCGCGACCGCCACGCGGTGCTGGAAACGACCCTGCGGGAACTGGTGCGCGCCCGGTTGCTAACGCTGGAAGCCGACGGGCTCGGCATCCCGGAGAATACGCTCGAAGCGCGCATCCACGATGCGGCGGACCCCGTCACCGAGGCCGACGTAAGCGCCTTCCATCGGCAACGGGGACTCCCGCAACCGCTGGCCGACATCGCCCCGCGCATCCGCGCCTACCTTGAACAGCAAGCGGTCGACGCCGCCCGCGCATCGGCCTACAGCGAGATGGAGCGCCGCTATTCGGTGGCGTACCTGCTGGAACCGCTGCGCTACGAAGTGGCCGCCGACGGATTCCCGTCCTCCGGCCCGGCGGATGCGCCGGTGACGATCGTCGAGTTCTCGGACTTCGAGTGCCCCTACTGCGCCCGGCTGCTGCCGACCTTGGAGCAAGTCAAGCGCCAGTACGCCGGCAAGGTGCGCGTCGTGTACCGGCACTACCCGCTGACCGGCATCCATCCGAACGCCTGGAAGGCTGCCGAAGCCGTGCTGTGCGCGGACGAACAAGGCCGGTTCTGGGAGCTGCACGACCTGATGTTCGCGGAACAAGGCGCGCTGACGGTCGGTGACTTGAGGGCAAAGGCGGCGCGGTTGGAACTGGACGCCGAAGCGTTCATCCGGTGCCTCGATTCCGGCCGGCACTACGACGCCGTGCTGGCCGACGTGCGCGCCGGCGATGCCGCCGGCGTATCGGGAACGCCCGCGATGTTCGTCAACGGGCGGTTCGTCGGCGGCGCAGTTCCCTTCGCAACGCTGGCCGCGATCATCGACGACGAATTGCGCCGGGCGGGTCATGAGTGAATCCCAACCCGCCCGGCGCACCGCCTTGGCTGTCGTTGGTCTGCTAGTGCTCGCCGGCCTCCTGTTGGGATGCGCCCATGCGCCCGGGAGGTTTGACGTAAGCGTGACCTACGACATGCGGCAAGAACCGCCGGCCGTGTCGGCATCCGTGGATTGGCGCACGTGGTTCCGCTTCGGCTATGTCGTGGCGAGCCTCTCCACGACCGGCGCCGCGTCAACCTCGGTAACCGTCTACCTGTAGCGGGCCGCCAGATGATGCAAGCCCCACCGCTCGGCATCGCGCCCGACCGGCTCTACCCCGCTCAGATACCGGCGCTCCCGTGCGCCGCAAATCCCCTGCCGCCGGCCCACGCGTCGAGTGCCTGCCAGCAACGCGCGCGTGGGCCGGCAAGGAGGGGTGTCCCTATGAGATAGCCCCTCCCGTTCGCATGCGTCAAGCACATCACAACCGAGCAGGAGAAGGAAAATGAAACGATCGAAGACCACGCTACTGTGCGTCGGAATCGCGGCTGTACTGCTGGCCGGCGCGGGGGTGCCGGATGCGGTGGCGGACTACCAGTGCTACTCCCAGTGGGTAGACGAAACCCAAACGTACACCTGCACGAGAACCCGCCAGGTATACAGGTGTCGCACCGCTAACGTATGCACCACGGTGACGGAACAAAGCTGTTCATGGAATCCGTACTTGTACGTCTATGAGTGCACGGATGTGGAAAGGCAAGTCTGTGAGCCAGAAAGGCGCTGCCGGTGGGAGACTGAAACATACACTGATACGTGTACGAGGACGATTTCAGTTTACAGATGCACCAGCACCAGATCTCACACCCATTCGACCTATTGCACGATCCCGTCCGGTGTTCCTGGCTATTCGTCCGGCACCGTTACCGGCAGCAGCGACTACACCGACTCTGACCACGACGCGAGTGTCGCATGCTCCAACAGGCAAGCAGCGGCCAACAGGTGGCTGAGCAACAACCCGGTGTGCTCGTGCAGCAACTGCCAGGTGGCCGGACTCTCTGGAGGCGGGACGAGGATGAGCCGGGGGGCCTGTACGGCGCTCAACGCGTCGGCCAACCAGTGGCTGCGGGACAATCCCGTGTGCTCGTGCAGCGGCTGCGCGTCAGCCGGACTGTCGGGCGCCGGCGACCGGATGAGCACATCGGCCTGTAGGTCGCTGAACTCGAGGGCTTACAACATCAACAACCCCGTGTGCTCGTGCAGCAACTGCGAGGTGGCCGGACTCTCCGGAGGCGGGACGAGGATGAGCCGGGGGGCCTGCACGGCGCTGAACGCGTCGGCCAACCAGTGGCTGCAGGACAATCCCGTGTGCTCGTGCAGCGGCTGCGCGTCAGCCGGACTGTCGGGCGCCGGCGACCGGATGAGCACATCGGCCTGTAGGTCGCTGAACTCGAGGGCTTACAACATCAACAACCCCGTGTGCTCGTGCAGCAACTGCGAGGTGGCCGGACTCTCTGGAGGCGGGACGAGGATGAGCCGGGGGCCTGCACGGCGCTCAACGCGTCGGCCAACCAGTGGCTGCGGGACAATCCCGTGTGCTCGTGCAGCGGCTGCGCGTCAGCCGGACTGTCGGGCGCCGGCGACCGGATGAGCACATCGGCCTGTAGGTCGCTGAATTCGAGGGCTTACAACATCAACAACCCGGTGTGCTCGTGCAGCAACTGCCAGGTGGCCGGGCTCTCCGGAGGCGGGACGAGGATGAGCGCAGGCGCCTGCACGGCGCTCAACGCGTCGGCCGACCAGTGGCTAACCGACAACCCCGTCTGCGTCTGCACCAGGTGCGACGACGCCGGCGTGGTCGGCGACAGCGACCGGATGAGCAGGTCGGACTGCGACGCCAAGAACAACGAGGCCTACCTGGTCCTCAACCCCGAGTGCACCTGCACGAACTGCCAGACCGCCGGCTTGACCGGTGACGGTAACCGGATGAGCGCAGGCGCCTGCACGGCGCTCAACGCGTCGGCCGATCAGTGGCTAACCGACAACCCCGTCTGCGTCTGCACCAGGTGCGACGACGCCGGCGTGGTCGGCGACAGCGACCGGATGAGCAGGTCGGACTGCGACGCCAAGAACAACGAGGCCTACCTGGTCCTCAACCCCGAGTGCACCTGCACGAACTGCCAGACCGCCGGCTTGACCGGTGACGGTAACCGGATGAGCGCAGGCGCCTGCACGGCGCTCAACGCGTCGGCCGACCAGTGGCTAACCGACAACCCCGTCTGCGTCTGCAACAGGTGCGACGACGCCGGCTTGGTCGGCGACGGCGACCGGATGAGCACGTCGGCCTGCGACGACAAGAACAACGAGGCCTACCTGGTCCTCAACCCCGAGTGCACCTGCACGAACTGCCAGACCGCCGGCTTGACCGGCGACGGTAACCGGATGTCTCCCGACCAGTGCACCCGGCTGAATACCCAGGCCGACCAGTGGCTAACCGACAACCCCGTCTGCGTCTGCAACAGGTGCGACGACGCCGGCTTGGTCGGCGACGGCGACCGGATGAGCACGTCGGCCTGCGACGACAAGAACAACGAGGCCTACCTGGTCCTCAACCCCGAGTGCACCTGCACGAACTGCCAGACCGCGGGGTTGACCGGCGACGGTAACCGGATGTCTCCCGACCAGTGCACCCGGCTGAATACCCAGGCCGACCAGTGGCTAACCGACAACCCCGTCTGCGTTTGCAACAGGTGCGACGACGCCGGCTTGGTCGGCGACGGCGACCGGATGAGCACGTCGGCCTGCGACGACAAGAACAACGAGGCCTACCTGGTCCTCAACCCCGAGTGCACCTGCACGAACTGCCAGACCGCCGGCTTGACCGGTGACGGTAACCCGATGTCTCCCGACCAGTGCACCCGGCTGAATACCCAGGCCGACCAGCAAGCCGAGGTGATCAACACCCCGCCGCCGGCCACCCCCGGTGCGCCGAGTGCTACGCCCGGTAACGGGCGTGTAAGCCTCTCATGGTCTGCGGTCGACGGTGCCACAGGCTACTACTACCGCTACCGAGAGGCCGGGGGCTCATGGACGGAGCGAAGCACAGGGACGTCGACGTCGATCACTGTGGCCGGCCTGACGAACGGCACGCTCCACTATTTCCGAGTGCGCGCTACCAATGCGGGCGGTGAGAGCCGCTGGTCGGCTCCGGCCGAAGCGACGCCGGGACCGCCGCGACCGGCCGCCCCCAGTGCGCCGACTGCTACGCCCGGTAGCGGGTGGGTAGACCTCTCATGGTCTGCGGTCGACAGGGCTACAGGCTACGAATACCGTTACAGAGAGGCCGGGGGCTCATGGACGGTAAGAAGCGCCGGGACGTCCACGTCGGTCACCGTGACCGGACTGACAAACGGCACGCGCCACTTTTTCCGAGTGCGCGCTACCAATGCGGGCGGTGAGAGCCGCTGGTCGGCTCCGGCCGAAGCTACGCCGCGAGCCCCGGTGTGCGCATGCCCCGACTGTGAGACGGCAGGGATATCCGGCCATCAAGAACGAATGGCGGAGGAATCGTGCAACGCGAAGAATTCGCGGGCCGCTCAATGGTTGCGAGATAATCCGGTCTGCGAGTGCGACGAGTGCGACGCGGCGAGCCTTGATGGTGACGAGGATCGCATGAGCACGAGTGCCTGCAATGCCTTGATTTCGGAGGCGTCATCTACGCTCGATAGCGTCTGTTCGACGCCATCGAGAGCAGGCGCTCGAGCATCTCGCCGTTCGCCAAGTGCTTCTTGTTCTGGTTGGGTAACGTGTGATAACCGAGGATATAACACGCTCTATTTCAGAACGCAAGCCGAGTGCGACGCATATAGGGCCAAATATCCCGCTCAGCAGGAGTGCAATTGTCCGGGATGCGCCGGCACCCCTCTCGCGGTAGACCACCTTCGCGTCATGACCGATGACGCCTGTGATGCCATAAAGGCGGAAGCGGCGCTGTATAGCACGTGCAATTGTCCCGATTGTATCGGTACTACGCTTGAGGATGATGCGAAGGAAAAGATGCTTGATGCCGACTGCGAGGCTCTGAAAGAGAGAGCGGCGGACCTCTATTCTGATTGCGCGTGTCCTGAATGCGAGGCTGCCGAACTCGAAGGCGATGGCGACCGGATGACTGAGCTTGCATGCGATGAACTGAATTTCCAGGCGTACGAGATTAACAACCCGCCTTGCCAGTGTCCGACGTGCGGAGATGCTGAATTGCCTGGACACACGGTCAGAATGCCAATATCGGAGTGCAACGACCTGAACGATCGGGCTTGGGAGGTGCTGAATCCTCTGTGTGAATGTCCTAACTGCGATGAGGTTGGTATCGACGGCAATCAAGACCCAATGCCCGAGGATGACTGCACGGAGCTACAGGAGAGAGCGGCCGGCATGTTGGTTGACTGTTACGTGGGATGGGACGATGATCTTCTTCTTCCGATTTACGAGAAGAGAGGGTTTTGTCATCCTGATAACTATTACGTTCGCAGCGGCGTATCATGTTCTGACAAAGGGCCGTATGGCAGAGTTTATAGCACGGCCGAATGCGTCAAAGTTCAACAGCTTGTCAGGGATACGGCAGCGGAATTGGCGGAACAATGGGGCGAATTCCTGAGCAACATGAATTCCAAGGTCGCGGACGCGCAGAGCTATTCGTCGTCCAATCCACGACCATCAGACGTTGCATTGGGAGTCGGCGAAGATCCTTGGAAAAATTGTACGTATCATGGAGCGGAATTGGGAGAGATGAGAGAGTCGAAATGCGACAGCCTTGAGTCTCAGTTGACTAGTATTTGGCAGTTGGCAGCTACGCCCTCCACTGTGGAGCTATGCCTCAATAACAACAGGTTCTTCGTTGTGGTCAATCAGAGCTGTGATCCATAGAGGGATAGCAATCCTAATGGAGCCCTGGCTGCTCTGTTTCTTGCGGCCCGCGTCGGAGATGGCGCGGGCCCACTTTTGCTCCTTGACAGTACGGCCGGATACGATGTATAGTTCATAGCTCTATGGAGGGACCCACTTTGAAGAAAGGGATAAGGCGCTGGATTCGCCGTCTATGGAGATATGGAATCTTGGTTCTTCTTGTTTTGGCAGCCCCTTTCATAGGAATCAACGTAGTACAGAGGAATGAAGCGCGGCGCGTTCTCAACGCGGCTATTGCCGGCAACGTCGCTGCACAATTTAGGGCTGGACAGATTTATTCCGATGGTATCGGGGTCGATACTGATTATGCTGAAAGTGCACGCTGGTATCGTTCAGCCGCAGAGCATGGCAATGCTTTGGCGCAGGCAGCGCTCGCCAATATCTATGATAGAGGCATGGGAGTGCCGCGAGATGAGGAACAAGCTTTTCGTTGGTATCTTGCATCAGCCAATAGCGGCTGGGCGGAGTCGATGATAGCAGTATCGTACCGGTACATGAGAGGTAATGGAGTCGATGCTGATTTGGTTGAAGCTTTCCGTTGGGTTTGGTTGGTCTATGCGGCAGATAGCCTCGAATTGAAGGACGAAGTGTACCATCAGGGCATCGTAATGAGTCCTGCATACAACGAGTATCTGAGGTCTTACCGGATAGAATCTCCGAGGATTCAATCTCTCATGGCAATCAAGCATGCGGAGTATGACAAACTGACCGAGGAACAGAAAGAACAAGCAAAGGAGCGAGCAAGAGCATGGAGGCCGATATCTTCGGTTGATTGATGCTCGTCAAAAAGGTAATTACACACTTGTCTAAGCCGTCCCTCACAACCCACCTACGCGCGCTCGAAGCCGAGCGTCCACATGCCAGTGCGACGTAGACGAACCCGGATGCCACGGCGACGTAGGTGATATCGGCGCTCCAGAGCTCGTTGGGACCGTCGGGCACCTTCCCCCGGGCGAGATTCGGGAACACCGGCAGGTTGTTGGCGCTGTCGGTGGTGGCGATGAAACGTCGACGCCGACGGGGTTGCAGATCGTGTTCACGCATGAGCCGACGCACCTTCTTGCTGTTGACGACGACTCCTTGCTGTCGGAGCGCTGCGCCTACGCGGCGGTATCCGTAGGTCTCGAACTCGCCGCAGATGGCCCGCATGCGACCGACGATCTCTGCGTCGTCCACCGCGGCGCTGGGCGCGTCGTAGAAGGTCGAGCGTGGCAGACCCATCAGGCTGCATCCTCGGGCGATGGACATGCCACGGGGCCGGCAACGACGGATGTACGCGCGCTTCTGGGTGGCGCTGCGTTCTTCTGAGCCCCCTTTAGGAACTCGATCTCCAGGGCTTGGCGTCCGACCAAGCGTTCCAGCGCCGCGATCTTCGCTTCGTACTGCTGCAGTAGGTCGGCGGCCTGGAACTCGTCGTCGAATGAGCCCGCCTCGTACTTCGCGACCCAGATGCGGATGAGATTCCGCGAGACATCGTGGCGCCGGGACAATCCGGAGAGGGTCTCGCCACCGAGGAACTCCTGCGCCACTTGGCGCTTGAACTCGATGCTGTACGTCCGGTGTCGGGCCATGGGGGTTTACCTCCGAAATCTCCCGTCCCTGTCAATCCTTCCATCCGAAACCGTCTACCTCCAGGGGCGCACTCCATCTGCCGGAGTAAAAGTCCCCACCCCAGCGTAGCGATGAGGTCGGTGGTCAGCCGTTGAGTGACGGGGGCTCCTCCGTCTTCCTCGGTCGACCCCGCCGGCGCTTCGGCGGGGTCGACACGGCGGGCCGTCGTCCAGCCGGCGGCGAGCATCGTCTCCGTGGTCGCTGCAGCGCGCGGAGAGTTCGGAGGCGAGCCGGACGCCGCCCCGAGTGCCCGTGAACCGCCCGGTGATCCCGGACGCCGGCGAAAGGCTGAGAGCCGGCGCGCTATCGACTGGCGGTTGAGCTACCGAGCATGTGGTGATCGGCGGCCGGCGCCGCCGGGCGGAGGTTCCGGGCCGCCTTACGTCGGCCCACGTTAGCGCGGCCGCTTCGGAGCGCCGTAGGTCCCCCTGGAACAGCGCGGGCGAACGCCTTGTCGACGACGCCACGTTGGTGCGCCGCGGCATGCATGCGGCGGTGGAGGTCCCCGAGCACGCCGCGCACGCCGTCATGGTCGGCAGGATAGTCGGCGCCCTGGTCGCGGAGCTGCGCCTGCGGTACGCGGTCGTCGAGGACATCGACCGCCTCAGGAAGGCCGCCGGAAGCGCCGGCCCGTGATCGGCGCCGGCAGGTGCGCCCCTGCAGCGCCCTGTTGCACGCGGCACGCCTCGGTTGCTATCCTCCGCGCGGCTACATCCCAGTGGCCGACCAACCCCCAGAGGAGCAATACATGAAGAGAATGGTTTCGTACGCCGTGCTGGCGGCGGTGGCGCTTGCCCTGCCGTGGGCCGCGGTCAGCCAGCAGTACTCGGAGTCGCCGGTACTCGCGGCGATGGTAGCGTCAGGAGACCTGCCCCCGGTAGAGGAGCGTCTGCCGCCCAATCCCTACGTCAACGTCGAAGCGCCGGAGATCGGCACCTATACCACCACGGTGATGACGCTGCCGCACGAGTCCGATCTTGACCTGCCGGTCAACTACTGGGTCACCGGGCAGCACGCCCGCAGCGTCCTCCACTGGCAGGAGCAGCTCGTGCAGTGGAAGGTGGACGAGACGATCGGCAATCCCGTCGGCATCCACAAGGACATCAGCATCGAGCCCAACCTGGCCGAGAGCTGGGAGATCTCCGACGACGGCAAGGAGGTGACCTTCCACCTGCGCAAGGGCGTGAAGTGGTCGGACGGCGTGGAGTTCACGGTCGACGACATCATGTTCACCTGGGACGACGTAGTGCGCGGCGGCGTGATCGCCAGCACCCAGATCCCGAGCATCGAGGGCTTCTACTTCGCCGAGGGCGGCATTCTGGCCGGCGCCGGCGGGGTGCCCGAGTTCGAGAAGATCGACCAGTACACCTTCAAGGTGACGATGAAGAACTCGTACCCGGAGATCGTCCCGATGTTCTTCTCGCCGGCCATCTGGCCGTCGGTCTCCATCCCCTGGCTACCCAAGCACCAGATGGAGAAGCTGCATCCCAAGTACAACTCGGATGCCACCATGGAGGACTGGAACTCGGCCCGCTTTCCGCGTGATCGCCCGCCGGTTCTCAGTGCGTTTCAGCCCACCGGAGTGGTCGGCGACAAGCTGATCTTCGAGCGCAACCCCTACTACTGGAAGGTGGACAGCGACGGACAGCAGTTGCCGTACTTCGACACCGTGGTGATGAAGTACCAGACCACCGGTTCCGACATCGCGCTGGGCCTGGCCTCCAACGAGCTGTGGGGCGACTTCACCAAGGCCAGCACCCAGGAGGCGGGCGTCATCCGCCAGAATGAGGAACGGGGCAACTACTCGCTGCTGCCCTTGGACAAGGTGGGCATCTACCAGGGCATACGCCTCAACCTGGACACCCCGAAGGACGGTCTGCGGGCGCTGTTTCAGAATCCCGACTTCGTCATGGCGCTGAGCACGGGCCTGGATACCGACGCCATGGGTACCCACACCTGCATCGTCTGCCCGGCATGGAAGCCGCTGCATTCGCCGGCCATGCTCAAGGCCTATCCGCAGTACGCGGACAGCCACGTGGAGACCTTCGATCGCGACGCCGCGATGGCGGTATTCGACGAGCTCGACCTGACGGACTCAGACGGCGACGGCTACCGCGAGTATCCGGCGGGCTCGCCCCAGGCGGGCGAGAATATCCGCTGGATGATCGTCGCTCCGTCCCACGACTGGATGCGCGTCCGCTGGATCGAAGGCGCCGGCGAGCAGTTCAACCAGATGGGCTTCGAGGTGGCGGTCAACCCGATGAACGAAGTCGTGATGAACGAGACCCTGACCGTGCCCGGGTTGTACGAGATGCGCGGCAACAGTTCGTTCCTGTGGGGCGGCTGGAGCGACCAGGGGGGCTTCGAGTCCACGCTGCGCAACGGCGGCGGGCTGTTCCCGGAGAACGACGGCGACCCCAACCCGATGCTGCCACGCACCGGGTCGGCGGATCTGTTCGACTGGCAGATCGAGGGCATCAAGATCCGTGACGCCTACTTCGCCGGCGACCTGGATCTGGAGACGGCGATGGATCAGTTCGTCGCCTGGGGCGCGGCAAATGCGCCGCGGCAGGCGTTCGCCCGCGGCGGCGTGACCGAGACCGTGGTCGTCGACAACACGCTCGGCAACGTTCCGTACTTCTACGTGCCGGAGCTCAAGAGCGGCGGCATCATGCGGCAGAGCTGGGATCAATATATCGCGATGCGCATGTGGCAGTGGTTCGAAAAGTAGACCTCTGCTGAGTCGGCTATCGGCGGTGGGGGCAACTCGCCCCCACCGCTTCTAAAGGCCCCCCATGGCGCGCTACATCGTCCGGCGTTTGTCCTACATGCTGCCGGTCACCCTGGTGCTGTCGTTCGTCTGTTTCCTGGTGATCGATCTGGCGCCGGGCGACTTCGTCAGCGTCTACGAGTCGAGCATCCGCGCCAACCTGAACATGACGGAGCAGGAGAAGAAGGTCCAGCTCGATGCGCTGGGGGAACTGAGGGTGCAGTACGGGCTCGACCGCCCGGTCCTGGTGCGCTATGCCGCCTGGATGTTCAACATCGTCACCCGCGGCGACTTCGGCTACTCGTTCCAGGTGGCGCGACCGGTGCATACGCTGATTCTGGAGCGCCTGGGCTGGACCATTCTGATGAGCCTGCTCGGCCTGATGGTGGGCCTTACCGCCAGCTTCACGCTGGGGATCTACTCCGCCCGCCATCAGTACTCGTTGTTCGACTACGTCACCAATATCGTGGCCTTTCTGGGGATGGCGACGCCCGGGTTCTTCCTGGCGCTGATCTTCATGACGGTCATGGTGTTCGTGTTCAACGAGCAAGTGGGCGGCCTGTTCTCGTCCAATTATGTGGCCGCCGCATGGAGCTTGGGCAAGGTGATCGATCTGCTGAAGCATCTCAGCATACCGCTGGGCGTGGGTCTGGTCACCGGCGCGGGGGCCGGGATGCGCATCATCCGCGGCAACCTGCTGGACAAGCTCAACCAACCCTACGTGCAGACCGCGCGCGCCAAGGGGCTGCCGGAGAACCTGGTCGTGTACCGTCACGCCCTCAGGAATGCCCTGCACCCGTGGGTGATGGGGATGAGCAACACGCTCTCCGATTTGATCTCAGGCGATACCATTCTGAGCATCGTGTTGGTGCTGCCCACCGTCGGCCTCATGTTCTACGACGCCCTGACCCATCAGGACAGCTACGTGGCCGGCACCTTCCTGCTGATGGCGACGCTGATGCTGCAGGTGGGCACCCTGCTGGCCGACATCGTGCTGGCGTGGCTCGACCCCACGGTCCGGTTCGAGTAAGTGAGCAGGGTCGAGTAGATGAGCAGGTTCGAGTAGATGAAAAGCACCGTAGCGGAAACGTCGCCGGTAACGCTGGAGCCGATCCCGGGGGAGCAGGCGCCGCCCTCCCGACGCGCGCGGCGGGTGAGCGGAGCGAACCTCACTCGAAGAGTGACCGGACGCACCCTGGCGTGGCGGAAGTTCCGCAAGCACAAGCTGGCGCTCGTGGCGATGACATTCCTGCTCGTCAGCTACACGGTCTACCTCTTCGCCGGCTTCTTCGCACCCTATCCCCCGGCGGAATCCTCGCCGCGCGTGTACATGCGGCCGCAGCCGATCCACTTCTTCGATAACGAAGGCCGGCTTCAGCGTCCGTTCGTATACGCCATGGAGCAGACCGCCAACCAGGACTTCCAGCTCGTCTATACACGGGATGAATCCACCCGCTACCCGATCCGCTTCTTCGTGAAACGCCCGCGCGCCCAATTCGGCCTGGGGGCGCAGCGCCTGCGCACCAAGCTGTTCGGCGTCGAGGGCGAGGGTGCCTACGTCAACCTGCTCGGCACCGACTACCGCGGCCGCGACATGCTGAGCCGCATCATCCACGGCGGGCGCATCACCCTGAGCGTGGGCGTGTTCGGCGTAGCCCTGAGCACCCTGCTCGGCCTGATCATCGGCACCATCTCCGGGTACTACGGCGGCCGCATGGACATGCTCATCCAGCGCCTCATCGAGATGATCAGCTCCATCCCCACCCTGCCGCTGTGGCTGGCGCTGGCCGCCATCCTGCCCCTCGACTGGCCCTCCACCTGGAGGTTCTTCGGCATCGTGACGGTGCTGGCGCTGATCGGATGGACCGGGCTGGCGCGCCAGATCCGCGGCATGGTGCTGAGCATCCGCGAGCGGGACTACATCCGCGCCTCCGTTGCCGGCGGCGCCGGCGCCCGTTTCATCATGAGCAAGCACGTGGTGCCCAACGTGATGAGCCATCTGATCGTGGTCAGCACCATCGCCCTGCCGGGGATGATCCTGGGCGAGAGCGCGATCAGCTTTCTGGGCCTGGGGATCCAGCCGCCGCTGACCAGTTGGGGACTGTTGATCCGGGACGCACAGAACCTCAACGCCGTCCTGCTGTCAACCTGGATCATGGTGCCGGGACTGGCGATCATCCTCACCGTGGCGGCCTTCAACTTCCTCGGCGACGGGCTGCGGGATGCCGCGGACCCCTACAGTTGATGGTGGCCACCGATGACGGGACCTCCCATGAGTGACGCGGCGCCCCTGCTGAAGGTGGAGAACCTGCACGTGGAGTTCAGCACCCATCTGGGCGTCGTGCGCGCCGTGCGCGGGGTGGACTTCACCGTGGCCCGCGGCGAGACCGTGGGGGTGGTGGGCGAGAGCGGCTGCGGCAAGAGCGTGACGGCGCTGTCGATCATGCGCCTGGTGGCGCGCCCCAACGGGCGCATCAGCGAGGGCCACATCTGGCTCCACGACGAGCAGGGCACGGCAACCGATGTCACCACCCTGGGCTTCGACAGCCGCCGGATGCGCTCCATCCGCGGCGGCGACGTGACCATGGTGTTCCAGGAACCGATGACGTCTCTGAACCCCTCCTATTCCGTCGGTTTCCAGATTATGGAGACCGTCCTGCACCACCAGCCGGTCTCCAAGCTGCGCGCCCGGGAGCTGGCGGTTGCCGCGTTGCGCGGCGTCAACATGCCGGATCCCGACGACATGATCGACCGCTACCCCCACCAACTCTCGGGCGGCATGCGCCAGCGGGTGATGCTGGCCATGGCCATGGTGTGCAACCCGCGCCTGCTGATCGCGGACGAACCGACCACCGCTCTCGACGTCACGGTCCAGGCGCAGATCCTGGACCTGGTGGAACAGGGCCGCGACAAGTTGGGGATGGCGATTCTGTGGATCACCCACGACCTGGGCGTGGTGGGTGAGCTGTGTGAACGCGTGCTGGTGATGTATCTGGGGCAGGTAGTCGAGGATGCTCCGGTAGCGGCCATCTTCGAGGAGCCCAAGCATCCCTATACCCAGGGTCTGCTGGCGTGCTCCTTCATCATCGGGGAAGGCGCCGGCCAGGATGTGGACCCGATAGCCGGCAGCGTCCCCGGGCCGTTCGAGCAGGTCGCCGGCTGCCCGTATGCGGCGCGCTGCCCGCGGGCGTGGGACCAGTGCCGGGAAACACCGCCTGAGGTGACGCACGGCCGCAGCAAGGTGCGGTGCTGGCTCTATGCCTGAATCGGCCGCCCAATCCACCGAATCGACCCTGCTGGAGACGCAGGACCTGCGTACCTGGTTTCCCATCAAGCGAGGCTTCCTGCAGCGCGTAGTGGGTCAGATCAAGGCGGTGGACGGCGTCGATCTGGCCATTCGCCGGGGCGAGACGCTCGGCCTGGTGGGCGAGAGCGGCTGCGGCAAGAGCACCCTGGGACGCACGCTCATTCGCCTGGAACGCGCCACCGATGGCGCCGTGCGCTACCGCGTGGACGGATCGATGACGGACCTGCTGGCACTGCCGCGCGACCGCATGTTCGCAATGCGGCGCCGGGTGCAGATGATCTTTCAGGATCCGTTCTCATCGCTGAACCCGCGCATGCCGGTGGGCGAGGTGGTGGGCGAGTACCTGCTGATCCACAAGCTCCCGAACCGCCAGCAGCGCATCGAGGCGCTGATGGAATCGGTGGGCATGGGCAGCGACTACCTGTACCGCTATCCGCACGAGTTCTCGGGCGGCCAGCGGCAGCGCATCGGCATCGCCCGGGCGCTGAGCCTGGAGCCGGAGTTCGTGGTGTGCGACGAGCCGGTCTCCGCGCTCGACGTTTCGGTGCAGGCGCAGATCATTCGCCTGCTGCGCAACCTGCAACGCGAGTTGGGACTCACCTTCCTGTTCATCTCCCACGACCTGACGGTCGTGCACCACCTCAGCGATCGGGTGGCGGTGATGTACGTCGGCAAGCTGGTGGAATACGGGCCGGCCGACAGCCTCTACCGGCGTCCCCGCCACCCCTACACAGAGGCGCTGCTCGCGGCCATCCCGCGCTACCGTCCGGCGGCGGCCGCCCAGGAGCGGGTACTGCTGGAAGGGGACGTGCCGTCGCCCGCCAACCCTGCGCCGGGCTGCCGCTTCCATCCGCGCTGCCGCTACGCGGAGAGCATCTGCCGGCGTGAGGTACCGCCGCTGGTTCCGACGGACGGAGACGGACGTCACCATGTGGCGTGTCACTTCGCGGAGCAGCTCCGGCTTAACGGGCTCACCCGGCCGCAAACGGCGGGGAGTGAACCAACAACCGAGGAGGAATGAAATGGTACGAGATCTGCAGCATGTCACCGTCTACCGCGACCCCACAGGCGCATGGAACGCCGCGTTCCCGGAGCTCGCCCAACTGGCTGACGGCGATCTGCTGGTGTCGTTCCGCGAGGCCCGCTACGGACCTCCGGAGACCGGCGCCGGTCACAATCACAGCGAACCGGGGTGCCGCGGCTCGCTGATCCGGTCGACTGACGGCGGACAGACGTGGCCGCTGGCCGGCTGTCAGCAACTCACCGGCACCTTCCCCATGGAACAGTGCTCGGTGAGCGCCGCGAGCGACGACCTGGTGCTGTTCATCTACGCCCTCAACGTCCTGCAGACGCAGCCCTTGACGGCCACGTTGCACGGCGACTCCGGGTGGCGCGCAGAGCGGACCTACATCGACCTGGCGCGGCGCTCCCGGGACGGGGGCCGGACCTGGGATCAGGCCACGCCGCTGACCCCGTCTCCGCTCAGCCACGCCGCGATTCACGCGCCGATGATCGAGTTGGACGACGGCACGCTGCTGGCTCCCCTGTGCGGCAGCCTGGGCGCCGATCCGGCGGCGCCGCAGCAGCATCCGCAGTGCGTGGTGCGCTCCCACGACCGTGGGTCGACCTGGGGCGACGGCTCGATCGTGGCCCTCGACCCGAGCGGCCGGCGACGCTATCACCAGGCCTCGCTGGTGCCGCTGCCGGATGGCGCGATCCTGGCGCTGATGCACAGCGAAAAGACCATCGACCTGCCCGACGGCCGCGAAGCGCGGGAGGTGAACGCCTGGCTGGCGCGTTCTCACGATGCGGGGCGCACCTGGAGCGAGCTGGAGTCGCTGCCGTTTCGCGTGACCGGCTCCGCTACCAGCACGATCCGGCTGCAGGACGGGCGCCTGCTGTTCACCTGGAGCGACCGCCACATCCCCAGCATCCGCGTTGCCGTGAGCGACGACGACGGGCGCAGTTGGAGCGACCCGGAAGGGTGGTCGGTGCGCGACGGCGAGCACATCCCCGGTTCGCGTCCGATGCTGCAGGCGTGGGCGCACGACGGCTCCGTGTTCGGGGGCACCTACTCCGACATCGGCGAGCCGTGCACCGCCCAGCTCGCCGACGGACGCATCATTACCGTCTACTACTGGGGCGATCCGGGAGATACGATGCGCTACATCGAAGCGGCCCTGTTCTCCCTCGACTGAGGCCGACGTGGAGGAGACCGGCGTGGCTGAAGACGCCGTGAATCGGGTCGGGCGCCGCTATGGGGTGGCCGCGAATGACGACGGCGCCTCGCTATGGCAGTACCGGCAGGTGCCGCTGAGTGCGGAGCGGTTCCTGCGCGCCGCGGTAGACCGTATGGCCGGCGCGGACCTGCTGTGCTGGGGCGTGGGCAACACCCGCTTCTGGTACGGCTCGAACGTGACCGAGGACCTGGATACCGGGCAGCAGGTGTTCCCAACCGTGCAGGAGTGGATGGCGCACACGACGCTGCGCAGCCTGCGCGCCTCGGGCCAGGAGCCGCTGGCGCTAGTGTGCGGGCGCTGCCACCGGCACGGGATGCATCTGTACGCATCGCTGCGCATGAACGACGGCCACTTCTCCTTCCCGCCGCCGGCGGGCGCGCCCGCGCCGGCAGCGCCCGACTTCGGCGTGCCCCATCCCGATCAGTTGTGGAACCATCAGCGCGGAGCACAGGCCAGCCCCCTCACCTCGGAGTTCTGGCGCCGTCATCCGGAGTACCGCATCGGGGAGAACTGGCCGGGCAGCGCGTTCTCCGCCGACCTGCTCGACTACGCCCATGCCGAAGTCAGGGCCTGGTGGCTGGGCGTCATCACCGATATCGCCGCCCGCTTCGAGATCGACGGGGTGGAGCTCGACTTCATGCGCAACCCGTTCTTCTTCCATCCGGCTCGGGCGGCCGCCGGCCGCCCCCTCATGACCGCCTTCGTGCGCGAGGTGCGCGAGGTGCTCGACGAAGCCGGGCGGCGGCGCGGCCGGCACCTGGGCCTGGCGGCGCGCTGCCCCACTTCCCTGGCCGGCTGCGACGTCATCGGTCTCGACGTCGAGACCTGGGTGCGCGATGGCCTGGTCGACGTGCTGATCCCCAGTCCGACGCGCACCAACAAGTTCGAAACCGACCTGCGCCCGCTGGCCGCCATCAGCCGCGGCACGGACTGTCAGGTGCTTGCCGGCGTGGACACGGTGATGCCCAATCAGACATGGGAACAGGTTCGCGCGCTGCAGGCGGAGGATCGACCGGGAACGCCCCCGGCCGCGGACCCGGCCGCGGACGCGGACGACGAGTACCGCCTGCTGGAGACGAGCCGGCACAGGGTCGAGGGCAAACGCGGCGTGCTGGAGGGGATGCCCCTCAACTTGTGGCGGGCGCTCGCGGCCAACGCCTACCTGGATGAGGCGGACGGCATCTACGTGTTCAACCTGTGGGACCAGATCGCCCGCCACGGCCGCCATCTGGATGGAGCGATCCTGCGGGACGGGCGCTCTCCGGAAGCGCTGGCCCGCTGCGACAAGCTGTACGCGCTGGACTTCGACATCGCCGGCACCGGGGTCGGCCACCCGGAGGCGCATCTGGCGCAGCCGGCCTCGCTGCCGCTGGTGCTGACGGAGGGCGAGCCGGTCGAGCTGCGCCTGAAGGTGGCCGACGCGCTGACGGAGGTGCCGGCGGACGAGCTGGAGGAGGTGCGCCTGCACCTGTTGCTGGTGAATCTGACGCCGGTCGACCGGCTGCGCGTGCAACTCAACGGCCACGTCATCGACCGGCTGCGGGACGCCCCGACCTTGCAACCGGGAGCGCCGACCGGACCCAACAGCGCCTTCGTCGATCTGGTCTATGATCTGCGCCGATATGTGCCGCGGCGCGGGGTCAACGCGTTCACGGTCGAGCTGACGCACAAGAACCATCAGGTGCAGCCGGCCGTGTACCTGCGCGAGCTGGAGCTCTCGATCCGCTATCGCCCGGCGGCTTCGGCATGAGTCTGCGCCGCCACCCGGCGAATCCGATCATCCTCGTGGTGCCGGGCACCTGGCACAACTTCGTGACCGCCAATGCCGACGTGATCCGCGTCGGCGACGAATGGCGGCTCTACTTCCGGGGCAACGCCAAGCAGGAGAACGGCACGGTCAACGCGGCGATCGGGCTGCTCACCTGCCCGGTGGACCGGTTCGACGGTGTGACTTGGCAGGAATACGCCGGCAACCCCGTGACCCGGCCGGGACCGCCCGGCAGCTTCGACGACCTGGGCGCCCTCGATCCTGCGATCGTGGTAGCGGACGGCAGGTTTCTGCTCTATTACACGGCAGTCCCGCAGGAGCGGCCGGGCACCGTGGGACGCGGTTGGGGGCACACGGTCAAGAGCGTCGGGCTGGCGGTGTCGGACGACGGACTGCGCTTCGAGCGCTGGGGCGACCAGCCGCTGCTCCCGGCGTTCGCGGCCGCGCCGGAGGTCGTCTTCCACGCCGGCGAGTACTGGCTGTTCTACTCCGCGCTGGACCCCCGCGGCGGCACCGACATCTGCGTGGTGCGTTCGCCCGACCCTTACCGATTCGACCATACCCGGCGGCAGGTCGTGCTGAGCACAGGCGTAGAGGGAAGCTGGGAGGGGCTCACGGTGACCACCCACCGCATCTTCCGCGACAACGGCCTGTGGTACATGGTGTACGCGGGCAGCGACCGGCACGAGGACACCCCGTGGCACTTCGGCGTCGCGGCCTCGCACGATCTGATCACCTGGACCCGCTACCCCGGCAATCCCATCTTCGAACGCGGCCCCGAGGGAACCTGGGACGACTGCGGCATCTGGTACGGCACCACCGTCAAGGTGGATGGGGTGTACTACATGTGGTACGAAGGACGCAGCAGCGGCGAACCGCGCCACATCGCCGACACCCGTCCGGGCGGCCGCGGCCGCGGCGGGATCTCGCAGATCGGCTTGGCCACCATGCGGTCCGATACCTTCTTCTTCACGCTCTGAGGCCGATGGCCCTGACTCCAATGGACAGTTCCGCCCCGTACGATCTCTTGATCAGCGCCGGCCGGGTGCTGTGCGCCGCCACCGGGCTGGACGGCCCGGGAGCGGTCGCCGTGCGCGGCGGCCGGATCGCCGCGGCGGGGCCGGAGGTGAGCGGACCGGCGCGGGAGCGGCTGGACTTCCCGGACGGGCTGCTGCTCCCCGGCCTGGTGGACCTGCACGCCCATCCGGCCCGCGGCGGGTCGCGCTACGGCGTCGACCCGGACGAGCATCTGTTGCCGCGGGGCGTGACCACGGTGCTGTCGCAGGGCGACGCGGGCGCCGACAATTGGCCCGACTACCGCGATCGGGTGATCGGCGCCAGCCGCACGCGGGTGCGCCTGGCGATCCACCTGTCGCGGCGCGGCGAGTCCGATCCCGACTGCCCGTACGGCTCGCTGGCCGACGCCGACGTGGCCGCATGCGTGGCCGCGATCGAGGACGGCGGCGAGCTGATCTGGGGGATCGCCGTCAACACCGGCACCTCGATCGGCATGGACCCGCACGCCGTGCTGGACCGCGCGCTGCAGGCCGCGGGGCGCTCCGGCCGCCCGCTGCTGTTCGGCACGCGCATGCAGCCCGACTGGCCGCTCGACGAGCAGCTCCCGTTGCTCCGAGCCGGCGACGTGGTCACCTACTGCTTCAACCCGCTGGCCGAGGGCTTGGTGAGGGACGGCCGCGTGCGTGCCTGCGTCCGGGAGGCGCGGCGCCGCGGGGTGCTGTTCGACGTCGGCCACGGCATGGCCTCGTTCAGCTTCCCGGTCGCGGAGGCGGCCATCGGCGAGGGGTTCTGGCCCGACACCATCTCCAGCGACCAGTACCGCCGCCACGTGGGCTCGCGCCCGCAGCACGATCTGGCGCACACCGTCTCCAAAGTGATCGCGGCCGGCATGCCGGAACGCGAGGCGTTCCGCCGGGCGACCCTGCGGCCCGCCGAGGTGCTGGGGCTGGACGCCGAGATCGGCTCGCTGCGCGCCGGGACCTGCGCGGACCTGGCCGTGCTGGAGCAGGCCGTGCTGGAGCAGGCCACGGGGAATGACGCCGGGCCGCTGCGCGATGTCGACGGGGTGGAACGTCCGGGCGTGCGCTGGGTGCCGCGCCTGACCGTCCGCGCCGGCGACGTGGTGGCCGGGGCGGCGCCGTAGCGGCTACTATCGCTGCCACCCATGGCTGAGCCCGCCGTCGCCGCACCCGCCCGACCGGTCGGCCGGATCGTCGCCGAGGAAGTCACCTTCGACGACTACCTGCCGCACTACGCCGAGGACTACCACGAGTGGGTACGGGGGTACGTGATCGAGATGTCACCGGTAGCCCTGCGACACGAGCAGATCGTCGACTACCTGAGAATGCTGTTGAACGCCTGGCTCGATCGCAAACCGATCGGCGTCCTGGTCGGCACACCGTTCGTCATGCGGACCGATGTCGCTCCGTCCGGGCGACTGCCGGACCTGCAGCTCATCCTCGAGACCAACCCGGGCGACCTGACCGAAACCGTGATGCTGGGCCCGGCGGACCTGTGCGTGGAGGTCGTCTCCCCTGAGAGCGTGACGCGCGACTATCGCGAGAAGCTGGCCGAGTACGAGCAGGCCGGCGTGCGCGAGTACTGGCTGATCGACCCCTTCCGCACGCAGGCGCGGTTCCATCGGCTGAGCGATGACGGCGCGTATGCGCGGCATGAGCCGGACGGGAACGGAACCTACACCACGCCGTTGCTGCCGGGTCTCGTGCTGAGCGTACCCGTGCTGTGGGTCACGCCGCTGCCCGGCTTCTTTGCCATCGCTCGAGCCGTCGAAGCCATGGACATCGAGTGACGCGGTTTCGGGTATCCTCACTAATCTCCGGAAGGGAGTTTCCGCAATGACGAACAAACAGTATCGGGCCGCAGTCGTCGGCCTCACCGGGATCGGCGCCAGGCGCCCGCCCATCGCCACGGGCGGACTGCGCCGGCCCATGGGGCGTTCCCACGTGTCGTGCTACGTCGAGCACCCGCGCACCGAGCTGGTGGCGGTGTGCGACATTCGCAGCGAAGCGCTCGACGAGTTCCGGGAGACGTGGCCGGAACTCTCCGACGTCGCGCTGTATACCGACTTCGCGGAGCTGCTGGCCAACGAGCAGCCGGACCTCGTCAGCGTCGTCACCGGCGACCACGTCCATGCCGACCTGACCGTGGCCGCCGCCGAGTCGGGAGCCCGCGCGATCTTCTGCGAGAAGCCGATCGCCACCACGCTGCAGGACGCGGACCGCATGATCGCGGCCTGCGAGCGCGCAGGCGTGCTGTTGTCGGTCGACCACACCCGCCGCTGGGGTGCGGCGTACTCCGACGCGCAGCGCCTGGTGGCCTCAGGCGCGCTGGGCGCGGTGCGCACCGTGTCGGTCGAGCACTACGGCCCCCGTGCGATGATGTTCCGCAACGGCACCCACCTAATCGATCTGCTGTCCTTCTTCTCCGGCGCGGAGCCGCGGTGGGTCACCGCGAAGCTCGAACCCGGGTTCGACCACTTCGACCGCTACCGGGGCGACGGCGGCAAGGACCCGGCCCAGGATCCGTACGCCTCCGCGCTGATCGGATTCGATGACGACATCCGCGCGACCTATACCGCCTACAAGACCGCGTTCAACGCCGGCATCCTTTCCGTCACCTGTGACCGCGGCCGGGTGGAGTTCCATAACGAGCACGGCCGGATCCTCACCAGCGACTCAAGCGGCGGACACCGGGAGCTTCGGTCGGCGGAGTTGGCACCCGGCGACTACCTCTACGTCAACCAGCTCGGCGCGGTCGACGAGCTGGTCGCGGCGCTCGACGGCGGCAGCGACACCCCGGTGTCGCCCGGCACCCCGGTGTCGCCCGGCACGCTCGTGTCACCGGGCACCGACGCGCGCTGGACGCTGGAGATCCTGCTGGGAATCCTGGCCTCGCAGCAGAACGGCCACAACCGCGTGGACCTGCCTCTGCCGCGAAGCGGAAACTGACCGTCGATCCGGCAGAAGCCCCACCGCCGATGGATGAGGAGGAGGCCGGGATGAACGACCGGATCACGCTCGGGACGAAGGCTCAGGCGGCGGCCCGCCGGGCCGGGACGCCGTGGATGGAGGGCGACGAGCTGCGGCTCGCGCCGGGGCCGCACCTGTTCCTGGACTGGCGGTACGTGCTGCCGGGCGAGGTGGGGGCCGTCGGGCCGTACTGGGCCACGCCCGCCGGCACCCCCATGAAGCTACGCCTCTGGAAGGACCCGGACCGCGCGGACACGCCGTTCACGGCCCGCTTCGTGCCGCGCGACACCCCGCACGGCATCCGCATCGTGCGCGAGCCGGCCCGCAAGAGCGACCCGCTGCCGCGCGGGGCGGCGCCGGGCGCGCGGATCATCCATGCCGACGGGATGTACCGCACGTGGTACTCCAGGGGCGAGAACGAGGCGACCCGGCCGATCCACTACGCCGAATCCGGTGACGGATACGAATGGCACGGCGACACGCCGTGCACGTTCGACTTCAGCGCCGCGCCGGGCGTCGCCGGCCTGGAGCGCTCCGAGATCTTCCTGGATCCATCGGCACCCGGCGCGGAGCGGTTCAAGATGTTCTTCCGCGGCGGCATTCCGGGCACCGAGCAGGAGCGGCGGAAATTGGCCGAACGCTTCATGCGCGAGCGGCCCGACGCCTTCTACCCGCTGGGCAACGATCTGAGCCATCTGTCCGGCATGTGGGGTGCCGTCTCCCCGGACGGCATCGCCTGGACGGCGCTGCCGGGCCCGCTGGTCATCCACTACAGCGACACCACCAACGTCGTGTACTACGACCAGCGCCTGCAGCGCTACGTCTGGTACGCGCGCTGCAACTGGTTCTACGGCCGGCGCTGCATCGGCCGGGCGGAGACCGATGACTTCCGCCGCTGGCCGGGGCCGGAGATGCTGGTCTGGCCGACCAGCGAGCGGCGCCCTTCCGACGACTGGTACACCAACTCCAAGACCATCTACCCCGGCACGGTGGACCAGCACCTGATGTTCCCGGCGCTCTACCACCATCACGACGACACCTCCGAGCTGGTGCTGTACGCCAGCCCCGACGGCATCGTCTGGAACGAGGTGCCCGGCGGCGCCGTGCTCGACGCCGGCCCGGAGCCGTGGGACGCCGGCTGCGTGTTCGGCGGCACCGACCTGATCCCGCTGGGCGGCGATCGGGTCGCCCTCCCCTACGGCGGCTATCCGCAGCCGCACAAGTATCCGCGCAACCGCCACTCGTTCTGGCGCACCAACGCGCTGGCGATCTGGCCGCGCGAGCGGCTGGGCGGCATCCAGGCGGATGACGAGGGCGCCTTCGCCACGCTGCCGCTCATCACCGAGGGCTCGACGCTGCGGCTCAACGCCCGCGTGAAGGCCGCCGGCCACGTGCTGGTCGAGCTCGCCGGCCGCGACCGCCAGCCCCTGCCCGGGCACAGCTTCGCCGACGCCGATCCCGTACTTGGCGACTCCCTCGATCACACGATCCGCTGGAACGGCCGCGCCGAGATCGCGCGCGATCCGGCAGCGCCGCTGACGATCCGCTTCCGGTTGCGCTGCGCCACCCTGTTCGCCTTCGAGCTGCGCTGACCCTGCCATCTGGTTGACATACGGAAACACGTAATTTACATATTCCCGCTATGAAGATACCGGTCTCGACCACCTGGGCCGCACGCAACCTCGGTGAGTGTCTGGCTCGCGTCCGACACACCGGTGATGGGTACGTGTTGCTCAAGAACGACAAGCCGGTCGCCGAGCTGGTTCCCCTGGCGGGCGCGCGCAGGGCGACGTTGCGCGAACTGTGGGACGCGCTGGCGGCCGTCCCCGTCGACGAGGACTTCGCCGCCGACCTGATGTCGGTGAACGCCGCTGACAGGCCCTTGGACAACCCATGGGATTCGTCCTCGACACCTCCGCGCTGATTGCGCTGGGGCGTGCCCGGTCAGCGGGGCGCGCCCAAGACCTTCCCTTGGACGATGAGGTCGTGTTGCCGGCCGTGGTGTGGGCGGAGGCGCTCAGCGGCGTCAGGATGGCCGATTCAGCAGCTCGGGCAGCCAGGCGCCGCGCCTATCTCGAAGCGATCCGACTGCGGACCGCCATCGAGCCGTTCACTGCGGAAATCGCCGAGCACTACGCGGACATCTACGCGGAGCTGTCCGCGCAGGGAGCGCTGATTCCGCAGAACGACGTGGCAGTGGCCGCAACCGCGCGGGCGTTGGGCTTCGGCGTGATGGTGGGTCCTGACGACGAAGCGCACTTCCGCCGAGTTGCAGATTTGCGGGTCGCGGTGATCGGAGGCTCCCCGACCGGCCGGCTCGGTTGACCCGTCAGCGTTCGCTCATGCCCTCGAGGAACGCCCGGCCGGCCTCGATGGAGGCGATCACGTTCTGGTTGAAGCGGAACAGCAGGTGGCGCTCAGTCTTGTCGTCGCCGTAGGCGATCATCTGTCCGGCCACGCCGCGTGCGCCGCGGTCGGCACGCTCCAGCGCGGCGCGGCAGCGATCAAGCCGGTCGCCGGCCGCGGCCTCGTCGCCGTCCAGCCGCGCCAGCCAAGTCCGGTCGAGCTCGATCCGCGCCTCCTCGCAGGCCTGCAGCACGTCGAAGTAGGCGGCGAAGCTCTCGGTCTTGAAGATCACGTAGTCCAGCTCGGCGCGTGAGCCGGGCGGCACTTTCGACCGCGCCTGCCGCAGCAGGTCCACCACCGCCCGGTACTGCTCTGCGCGCCGCTGCCAGAGCACGTCCGGACGCAGCGCCCGATCGCCCTCGTGCTGGCCGCCGACCGCCTCGCGGCGCCAAAACCAGAAGCTGCCGTCGTCCCATGGCGCCTCGATGGCGCGCTGCAGTTCGGCGCGGTCGATGTCCGGCCGGCCGTCGCGGAGCTCGACATCGGTGCGCAGCTTGCAGGGCGAGAAGTCGTGGAACGAGACGAAGACCTCGCTCCGTCCCCACCACACCAGGTCGCGCTCGCGCTCCTCCAGGAGCAGGTACGCCTCAGTCAGCAGCGGCGCCGCCTCCCGGCCATAGAGCCGCGGCAGGTAGCGCGCGTAGAACGACTCCGCGTCGATCCCGGCGTGCCAGCAGCCGTCGGCCAGGAACCGGGTGTTGCACTCCACGCCGCGCTCCTTGTCGAGCTGGCCGATGATGCCCGCCAGGCCGGCCCGCTCGGCGCCGGTGACGATCTGGTCGCGGTCGTACATGGAGGCGTTCATCTGCATGTGCAGCTCGCAGCCGTCGTCGACGATGCGCGGGATGACGATCAGGTCGCGGTCCGCGATGCCGTCGTAGTACTGCATCTGCGAGCCTGCATTGCCGCAGTTCTCCATGTTGGCGATCCACGCCTCCTTGGGCAGCAGCGTGTCGAGCGCCCGCATCAGGTAGCCGCGAAACAGCAGCGACACACCCAGACGCGCCTCTGGGTGGCGCCGCTTCACCCGATCGATCAGCTCCGCAGCCAAGTGCATCTGCAGGGCGTCGAACTCCAGGTCCTTGTCGGTCTTGGGGATGAGGTTGCCGGCCGCGTGGATCTCGTCGAGCGACGGCATGTGCTCGCGGATGGCCATGGCGCGCTGGCGCAGCGCGCGGGTGGACTCGTCGTCGTCGAAATCGGGGCTGTGCTCGGGCGCCCAGACGCCGTAGGCATCGGCCTCCGGGTAGGTCTCGATCACCGCGCACAACGCCTGTTCCCAGATGTCCAGCGCCGCCGGGTCGCCGGTCGGCACCGCCACCCCGCAGTAGCGCTGGTAGCTGTAGCTTTCGCTGGCCGCCAGGCCGTGATCGACCTTGGCGCTCTGCGGGGCCAGATTGGGCGCGACGAACGGCAGCTCGCCTGAGACCAGCCAGAGCTGCACGCGGCGCCGGTGCGCGTAACGGATGATCTCGCGCAGGAACGGGACGGCGACGGCGTACGCCTCGTCCTCCGAGTTGACGTCCCGGAACTCCGGCGCGCACAGCCGCTCGTGCGGAAAGCACTCCCTGCCCACGCGCACGTCGGAGCGGTTGCCGGTCGTGGTGTGCACGCTGCGGCCCCAGGAGCGCGTGTCCTTGCCGATCGCCAGGTATCCGGACTCCGGCGTCGTGGTCAGCTCGCCGCGTACCCCTTCATGGAATACCTCCACCCACGGCGCTCCCATCCCCCAGAAGAACTGCAGGACGTTCATCTTCATCTTGGCGAGCTGATCGATCAGTCGGCGGTAATCCGCCAAACCCATGTACCAGGAGTACGCGTGCCAGACGTGCACGCCGCGGAACTTACGAGCCGGCTCTTCGACCACATCCAGCTCCGGCAGGACCAGGTCCGGTTTCCGCTCGGGAATGATGTCGCCGGTAAGCTGGAACACGACGCCCAGCCGCTCCAGGAGCTCGTACGCCGCGTACATCGTGCCGGCGTCGTCCGCGCCCGCCACGACCATGCCGCCGCGGCCGTCGATCTCGACCGACTTCAACAGATACGCCCCGTCGGCCGTCAGCCCGCCGAGATCGAGCGCACCCCGCTCCGCCAGGCCGCCCACCGCGTCGTTCGCCTGCGGCCCGCCGACCAGGATCAAGCCGCCCGGCGGCGCGCTGCCGGGTTCCGTGACGACCGGCAGCCGGCCGCCGGTCAGGAGCTCGATGTAGCGCTGGATCTCATCCGCCACGAACCGGTGGAAGTCGTCGGCCGCGGCGTCCAGGTGAATCGCACCGCGCGGGATTCCGTTCTCGACCAGGACCGCGTTCCTCATCGTACCCTCCTAGAACAGGCTGTAGCCGAGCCATCGCCGCGCGATGGTATTGGCGGACAACAGCAGCGTGGTGTTGACCACGGAATTGAACAGGCCCACCGCCGCCGCAGAACTGAGATTGGGAAGGCCCACGGACGCGGCGATCCCCTTGCGGTAGACGTAGGTGGCGATCACGTCGCCGGTCTCGTAGGTGAGCGGGTTGTACAGCAGGTACACCAGCTCGAAGCCGACGTTCATCATGTTGCCGATCTCGATCAGCAGCAGCACCACCATCGTGTTCTTGATCCCCGGGACGGTGACGTGGCGGATCCGCTGCATCTTGGAGGCGCCGTCGACCGTGGCGGCCTCGAACAGCTCCGGGCTGATGCCGGCGATCGCAGCCAGATAGATGACCGCGGTAAAGCCGAAGCTCTTCCAGATCACCGTGGTCACGTAGATCCCGCGGAAGTACTCGGGCTCGACCAGAAAGAAAACCTTGGCGAGGCCGAACACCTCCTCCAGGATCAGATTGATGACCCCCGTCTGCGGATTCACCATCATGTTGACGATCCCGATGGCGATGACGTTGGAGATGAAGAACGGCAGATAACTGACGGTCTGGATGGAGCGCTTGTGCAGCTTGCTGCGCACCTCGTTGAGAGCGATGGCGAAGATGATCGGGATCGGGAAGCCGAACAGCAGACTGTAGAAGCTGAGCAGAAACGTGTTTCTGACGAGCCGGAAGGCATAGATGGACGACCAGAATTGCCTGAACTGCTCCAGACCGACCCAGGGACTGCGGAAAAACCCCAGCGACACACGGTATTTCTGGAAGGCGATGATCACGCCCATCATCGGCAGGTAGTGGAAGGTGACGAAGTAGACGATGGCCGGCAGCAGCAACAGGAACAGGTATTTATTCCTGCGTACCTCGGCGAAGAATCCGCCGAACAGCCGCTCGGCAAGCCGGCCCACGGGCCGCGCTTCGACGAGTCGCGTCATCGACCCGGCGCCGCGGTCGGTGGTACGGAAAAGGGGTCGGAGCGTTGCCGCACGTCCCGACCCCTTCCGGTGTAGTTCCTCGTCAGCTTCCTACGAACGCCTGGTAGTTCTCGTACCAGCCCTGCACGATCTCCGTGCCGCGGTCCGCGCCGATGCGCTTGAGCTGCGCCACATAGCCGTCCCAGTCCGAATCGACCGAGAGATCGCCGGTGATGAACTTGTTGCTGGACTCCTGCACGTAGGTCTGCAGGTCCGCAAACAGGTTGGTCATCTCCTCGAACTCCGGCCCGCTGGTCTGCAGGCTGGGATAGCCGATCATGATCGGGATGGTGCGCTCGAAGTGGTCCTTCATGAGGACGGCGCGCGGTCCCTGCAGGAACCGCGACAGGAAGATCGGGCTCACGAACATGCTGGGATAACCGATCTCGTAGCGCTTGGTGCCGATCAGGCGGTCGTCCCAGCCGTGCACGGTCGGGTTGCCGTCATCGTCACGTCCGTAGCTCATCCCCTCGATCCCGTACACGTAGAACTCCGCCCCTTCGTCCGTATAGAAGTAGTCGAGCAGCTCCATCGCCTTGCGCTGGTGGTCCGAATCGGCGGAGATCGCCATGGCGAAATCGCTCCAGGGGTTGGCGACGCGGGTCATAGCGCGCTCTCCCGTGGCCGGATTGATCGGGAACTCCGCCGTGTCGTAGTCGACTGACACCCCGGCATTCTCGGCAGTGATGTTGGCGGCGTTGGCGCGCCACGTGTTGGTGAGCTGCATGAACTCCTTGCCGGCCGCAACCTTGCCGTTCCACCAGTCGTTGTAGTTGTTGGTGATGTACTCCTGGTCGAGCAGTCCCTCCGCGTGCAGCCGGTTCATGAACGCCATGAGCTGCCGGTAGTTGTCGGTCCCCGGCAGGAACGCCACCTGGCCGGCGTCCATCTCGCTGATCAGGAAGCCCCAGTAGTTCTGATAGAGCCCGAAGCCCATGTCATACGAGGGGCCGAACATCATCTGGTAGCCGCCTTCGAACCACGCCGCGTTGGTGCTCAGCGGTAGCAGGTCCGGCCGGCCCTCCTTGACCGCCTTCAGCACCTCGTACCAGCCCTCGCTGTCGTCCGGCTCGGTCAGGCCCAGCTCCTTCATGACGTCGACGCGGTAGGCGATGCCGTTCTCCGGCGATCCGGCCAACTCGTTGAAGCGCGGGATCATGTATAGATGTCCATCCGGTGCACGGTGATGGTAATTCTTGGTGGCATCCGAGTAGTAGTCGCGCAGCATGTCCGACTGCACCACTTCCAGTGCCAGATCGTCGAGCGCCTGGAACAGGCCGTCGGGTCCGTAGGTGTTGGCGATGGCGGATTCGACGCTGACGATGTCGGGGATGTCACCGGACGCCAGCACCAGATTGCGCTTTTCCTCGTAGGTGTCGGCGGGGAACACGATGAACTCGATCTCGGTGTTGGTCCTCTCCTGCCACTCCACGTACCAGGGAAGCTCGAAGTCCAGGGTGTCGTCCGGGTGGGCGCGATACCCGACCGTCAGCTTCGTGGGACCGGTGTCCATGCTCTCCTGCGTGGGTGCCGCGAATCCGAATCCGGCGACGAGCGCCAGGATCGCGATGCACGCAATCGTTCGTTTCATGTAGTTCTCCTTAACTCCTTGGGTCTCCTCTCAGCAAGCTGAGAGAACGTCGCACGGTACTCCCGGCTCGGTGCGGTGGTCAACCGCGAGGACGTCCGGCCGTCAGCCTTTGACGCCGCCCAGGGTGATTCCCTTTACGAAGTAGCGCTGCAGGAAGGGGTAGAGGATCAGGATCGGCACGGTGGAGATCACCAGGATCGCCGCCTTGAGCGCCTCCGGGCTCGGCAGCGGCCGCATGAGCGCATCCATGCTGGCCCCCTCCTGCACCAGGCGCAGCTCCGCCAGCTCGGCGCCGAGGACCAGCTCGCGCAGGTACACCTGCAGCGGGAACTTCTTCGCATCGATCAGGAACAGCAGTGGATAGAAGTACGAGTTCCATATCTCCACCGCGTAGTACAGGGTGAGGGTGGCGATGATCGGCTTGGACAGCGGCACGATCACGCGCGCGAAGATGCTCAGCTCGTTGGCGCCGTCGATCAGCGCGGCCTCGCAGAGCTCCCACGGGAGTTGCTGGACGAAGCTCTTGGCCAGGATCAGGTGGAACGCAAAGATCGCCGTGGGCAGCACTATCGCCCAGATCGTGTCGATGAGCCCGAGATTGCGGACCACCAGGTAGAGCGGGATCAAGCCGCCCTGAAACAGCATCGTGAACACGATCATGCGCATGAAGAAGCCGCGGTAGCGGAACCTGCGATGCGCCAGCGGATAGGCGGCCATCATGGTCAGCGACACGCTCAGCGTGACCTTCAAGCTTGAGTAGAGGACGGAGTTCCTGAAACCGATCCAGATGCGCGGGTCCGAGAGTGCGCGCTCGTAGGTTTCGAGGGTCGGACGCACCGGCCACAGCACGACCTCGCGCAGCATGACGGCGGCCGGGTCGCTCAAGGAAACCGCCAGGATGTACAGGAACGGGAACAGCGTCACGAACGCGACCCCGGTCAGGATCAGCGCATTGGCGGCAAATCCCGGACTGACCGTCAATCGGCGTGGTCCGATCGCGATCCGGATCACGACGCCCGTCTCATGACGGCCGTCTCACGACGGCCGGAACCCGAAGCAGTAGAAGCGGGCGCCGTCGCCCATGAGGTGGAAGCGAACGCGGACGGCCGCCGCCCCGGCGGCCTCGCCCGCCCCTCGTTCCCCCCAGCGCACGATCGCGGCGTCGGCGTCCGTGTCGACCGGCGTACAGTCCGCGGCTGAGAATCCCGGCAGGACGGTGCCGTCCGGTTCGCGGATCAGCTCCGCCACCAGGTAGTCGCGGCCGGGCCGCAGGTGGCCGGCCTTCACGGTCAGGTCGAGCCCGCTCAGATCGGACCCGGCGATCGGGTTGGTGGTGACGGAGCCGGCCGACCGGTCCGCGCGCACGCGCAGGTAGGTCCAGCCGTCGACCGGCACGCGCGCCAGCCCCGTCTGTCCATGGGTGGCGTCCTCGATGACGTAATGGGTGGCCGGGTGACCGATCAGGTTCGGCTGCCGGGTGCCGGCGTAGTAGATGAGGATCTGATCGCCGGCCGTGACCAGCGTGTTGGCGTTGGAGACGAACTGCGCGTCCCACTCGCCCATCTCGCCGCGCGCGATGAGCTTCTGGCCGTCGGCCACGCGCACGAAGTGGTAGCCGTCGCGGCTGACGGTCAGCTCGTCGTCGCAGGAACGGCTCTCCGGCCAGACGTCGGGGACGCCCAGGTAGTACTCCCGGTACGGCCAGACGCTGAGCAAGTGGTCTCCGACGTAGCTGCCGCCGCGGGGGTCGAGCACCGGCCGGTCCCACTCGACGGTCCAGTGCTCGCCGTCCGGGCTGTGCGCGACCACGCCGACGCGCACCTCGCCGCCCGGCCCGGTACGGCCGGCCGCCTGGCCGTACACCTTCCAGCGGCGGGCGGCGTCGGGCTCCAGCTCGTCGCGGAAGAACGCGTTGGCCTCCATCAGCTCGACCGTCCCGCGCTCGGCGCGCATGAACGGGGTGCGGCCGGTGACCTCCGGGTGCGGATCGGCGGGAGTCCAGTGGATGCCGTCGGGCGAATGGAGCATCAGGCAGAACAGCTTCACGTCATGCACGTACTGGGAGTTGAGCATCATCTTGTAGCGCCTGGCGGGATCCGGCTCGCGTTCGTCCTTGACGACCGACGGATTGGGGGTCGGCCGGCCGCTGCGGATCGGCAGCTCCCGCGGCGGGATCTCGCCGAGCGCGCAGATGTTGTTGTCGCGGCTGCCGTGATACTCGAACAGGCCCAGGTTGGGACGCTCCCAGGTGATGCCGTCGTCGCTGACCGCGTAGCAGCACACGGCGCAGTCGGTGGTGCCGGAGCGGGCCGTGTACCACATCCGGTAGCGGCCTTCGTCGTACAGCACGGTCCCGTAGCAGATCGCCTGCGAGTCCCAGGATCCGGGCTCCCCCTGCAGCACCGGATTGCGCGGATCCTTCTTGGCGGTGTTGACGACCAGATCCACGTGGCGGCGCTCGGCGAGCTCCCAGAGGTCCAGGAACAGCACGTTGCCCGCCCGTCGCGGGTCGATCGCCGGCACCTCCACCCGGCCGAAGCGGATCTCGCCGTCCGCCGTCAGGTAGAGCAGCCCGAAGACATCGCTGCCGGCCGGCATCCGTTTCTCCACGCTCAGCGCCGGCGCCAGTTCCCACGCCCAGCGAATCCCCTGCGGTGTGGCCATGCCGCCGCCCATCCACCGGCTCATGAAGACGTGATGACGGTCCCGGTTCACCCATGCCAGCCGAGGCTGGCCGTAGCCGTCCACGAACGCGATCGGCAAGCCCACCTCCTGCGACTCGTCCCGGTTCAGATTGACGTGCATCTTCCAGCGGCCCGTGTCGGGGTTCCGGTACGACGAGTAGAACACCCGATCGACCATGCCCGGCCAGTTGCCGCGGGCCATGTAGCCGATCAGGATCGTGCCTCGCGAGGCGGCGATCGTCGGGTGGTCGCTCGCGTAGGCGACCAGCTCGGCGCCGGGGGTGCGCCCGTCGGCGCGGGTCCAGGTCTCCCCGTCCCGGCTCTGCGAGTAGTAGATGCCGTAGCGCTCGGCAACCTCGGCCGGATCCTGCAGGAACTCCTCCTCGAACTCGCCGAAGTCGACCGAGCAGATCTTGTCCGCGTAGTCCCGCGGGTCCGGGCCGTAGGCGAGGTGGATGGTGCCGCTCTCGTCCACGTCCAGCACCGGATCGCCGTAGTCCCAGCGCTCGGTCATGGGGGTGCGGCGCCAGCCGCCCGCGGCGGGGCGAGCCAGCACGACGCGGCGCGCGTCCATCTCCCCCTGGCTGTAGGCGATGCAGACCGAACCGTCGGCCGTCACCACGATGTCGCCAAGACCTGCCGGGCCGTGCCCCTCCCCGTCCACGCGGCTGGGACCCGCGCCGGCGCCGTCGGGGCCGCGCCAGCTCGCCGGGTCGGCCGGGTCGCCGCCGCGCAGCGGGCAGCGCGCATACCACAGCTCCCCCTTGCCGTCGCGCGCCGTGCGGCGCCACACCGCGTGCAGGACGTCGCGGGAATCGACGGCGATGCTGCCCTGATCGGCCGGGCCGGTGGGGTCGCCGAGCAGACCCGCGGTCAGGTTTCCGGCCAGCTCGACCGGCGCCTGGAAGTGCTCGTCTTCGAGGGGCTCGGCTCCCGTGCTGACCCGGATCAGGACCGAGGCCCTGCCGGTCACGCGCTGCTTGACGTCGGCGACCGCAAGCCAGCGGCCGTCGCCGGTGCGCGCAAGCTGCCGGCCATTGGCCAGGATGAACCCCGGCCCTCCGGTCTCGCCGAGCGATAGATCTCTCAAACGCCTGCCTCCCGCCGGTCCTCCACTATAATCGACATGCGTTCGGGCAGGCGGGCGACGTTGCCGGGGCGCCGCACAGGAGGATCGCGATGGCACTGCTGGACAGGGCTTTGCTCGAAAGAACATGGGGCCGGCTGGAGTCGCGCGGCCGCAGCATCATACGGGAATGGCCGGACGCGAAGCCGGGCGAATACCTGATCTTCAATCAGAACAACGGCGCCGTGTTCGCGGGCGACTCCAGCTTCGACGGCTACGGCGCCGTCGGCCTGTTGTGGCTGCTGTATGCGGCGACCGATGACCCGGAGTACCGGGATCACGCGCAACGCGGTGCGCACATCTTCTACCCTCTGGCCGACGTCCTTTCCAGCCACTGCGGCATAGCCGCCTACCGGAGCGCCGTATGGGGTTACCAGCTCACCGGCGAAGAGGATCTCAAGCGGCAGGGGTTGCGCGCCGCCGCCACCATGAGCCGGTTCTTCGATCCGCAGAACGAGGTCTTCGGCCGCCACCCCGGCGCACGTGCGGAGGCCGTCTTCCCCGCCGGCGGCGTCAAGCATCGGTTTCACAGCGTGCACGCGCCCGCCAACACGCCCGCGCGCGCCACCCACATCGACTGGTCGGGGTTCTGGTTCGAGGTGCTGTGGTGGGGCGGGCGATTCGAGCCGCGCTTCAGCGACCAGGCGCGCCGCCACTGTGACGCCTACCTGCGGCTGGGATTCCAGCGGCCGGACGGCTCCTCCCATCACGGCCTGAGCTTCGACGAGCACACCGGCGAGCCGCTGGAGTTCCACTCCAATCAGGCGTACTCGGCCGACACCGCCTGGTCACGCGGGCAGGCGTGGATGCTGATGGGGTACGCGCAGGCGTTCGAGGCCACCGGCGAGCGGCGATTCCTGGAGACCTACCTGCGCTGCGCCGACTACTGGATCGCCCACCTGCCGGACGACCTGATCCCGTTCTACGACATGAGCGACCCGGCCGTGCCGCACGTGCCGCGCGACGTATGCTCGGCGGTGATAGCGCTCAATTCGATGCTGCGCGTGTGCCGGGTCGATCCCTCGCTGGAATCCCGCTTTCGCGACGTGGCCGAAGCCACGCTGCGCGAGCTGCTGGATTTCTACATCACGCCGGGCGGCATCGTGCTGCACGGAAGCTGGGGCGCCGACCACCAACCGATGTTTCAGGGAGTGCTGATGTTCAGCAACACCTACCTCGCGGATGCCGTGTTCATGGGCCTGTGGCCCGATCGCTTCGACGAAATCCGAGGATTCTAGTCATGGGGAACCGATTGTTCGAGAACGGCGTTCCGCGCGCGGCGGTGGTCGTGGGCGCGGATGCCGACGAGTTTCACCGCTTCGTGGCGGAGGAGTTGCAGGCGCACCTGGAACGGCTGAGCGGGGGGCGGCTGCCGATCGTCACCGACGCCGAGCTGCCCCCGGACGCGGAGCACGACCCGGCCACCCTGATTCTGGTTGGCGGCCCCGATGCCAACGCCGCGGTGCGGCGGCTGACCGATCGGGGCGCGGTCGATTTCACGGTGCTGCAAGCCGAGGGCGGCTACCTGCTGAAGACCGTCGCACTCGACGGTCCCGCCGCGATCGTCGCCGGCGGCAACGATCCCGCCGGAACCATGTATGCCGCGTACGAGCTGCTGGAGCGGCTGGGCATGGTGTTCCAGCTCTCCAACGACGTCGCGCCGGAGCGCAAGCCCACCCTCGACCTCCCCGAGCTGGATGTGGCGGTCAATCCGGCGCGGAAGTTCCGCGGCGTGCACGTCTGGCACGGCTACTCGTGGTACATGGGCCTCAATGAATACCGGCACCTGATCGACCAGCTCGCCAAGCTGAAGATGAACGTCCTGCAGTTCGCGTGGGGCATGGGGGCGGCCTGGATCCGGCTCTCCTACCAGGGGGTGCAGGGCGAGCTCACCACCACACCCGAGTCCGGGCACCTGGCGATCGGCAAGGCGTCGCGCTCCTGGGGCCGCAGCGTGCACACCACCACCGGCACGCGCGCGGATCTGCGCGTCGGGGCCGACTGCTACGACCACGAACGGCTGTGCGCGCCGGAGTTCCGCGACGTCGAATCGGAGGAGGACGCCTACCGCGTCGCCATCCCCTTTCTGCGGGAGATCATCCGCTACGCTCACCAGCGCCAGGTGCAGGTGCGGCTGGTGATGGGCGAGCTTCCCTTCGTCCCGCCCAACCTGGCACCGCAGAGCGCCAAGGTCGATCACGGCGTGGCGCCGAGCGAAAGCTACAGCTTCCAGCGCTACTGCGGGGTGGCGGTGGCGCCCGGCGACCCGGCCGCGCTCGACATCTGGGAGCTGACCATGCGCGCGGTGATCGAGACTTATCCGGAGGCTGACTCCTACGGGTTCTGGGCGCCGGAGCACAGCCCCGAATTCGACGACCCGCGCACCCAGGCGCTGCTCGGTGAGTCGGCGGCGATTCTGGAGCACATCCCTTCCCTGGAGGAGATCCACGGTTCGGGCAACCTGATCCCCAAGACGCCGCGGGACCTGGAGTGCGACGCGCTGCAGATGTACCTGGCCAACGAGCTGATCCGGCGCCTCAAGCGCCATCATCCCGACGCGAACATCGGCGTGGGCATTCTCTTCCGTGGCTACCTGATGCGCGCGCTGCATGCCGTGCTGCCGGCGGACGCGTGGATCGCCAACATGGAGAACTGCGGAAACTCGGGGCCGCTCATGGAGTGCTACGACGGCATGGACGGCCGCGACCTGGTGGTGGTGCCGCGCATCGTCGACGACGGCTGCGAGCTGCACATGCAGATGCACGCATCCATGTTCGACCGCGACCAGATCCTCACCGGCGCCGAACGGTTCGGGGTCACCGGGATCATCGGCCAACTCGGCAAGGAGCGAGGACAGGAATACAACACGCGCTTCCTGGCCGACGGCTCCTGGAGCCCCGACCTGGAACGCGACGCCTTCTACCTCGCCTACCTCCGCCGCCTCTACGGTGAGGACGCCGCGGGCGACCTCACCCGCGCATACCTGCTGCTGGAGGAGAACGAGCGGGCGCTGGTCTGGTGGGGACGGAGCGAGATCTTCGTGTCGTTCCACGAGTTCTCGCCGTGCCAGTTGCGGACCGACGTCGACTACACGCGGGAGCCCCTCGACCTCGACCGCGCGGAGCTGAAGCACGCCATCGACGCACCCTGGGACGACTCCGGAGGGTTCTGGTTCTGGCGGCGCAAGGCGGTCGGCGACCAGCATGAGGCAGACCGGGCGCTACCACCCGATGCTCTCTGGAAGCTGCGGGCCGAGCAGTACCGCGAAGCCGCCGCGCTGCTGCGATCCGCCCGGCCGCGCGTGCTGCCCGGATCCCTGAACGAGTTGGACTACGTGATCTTCAAGACCGAGAACTTCGCCGCCTACTTCGACGTGCTGCAGACGTGCGAGGAGGCCCGGATCGAGCTCGACCGCTCCTCCCTGGCCCGGTTGGACGGAGACCACGCTGCGGCCGGCGACAGACTGGAACGGTGCCGCGCCGCCCTGGAGCAGGCCGACCGCTTCGCGCGCGCCGCAGCCGGGCAGATGATCGCCTATGGCGACGAGAAGGCCGAGCGCCACCTGATGTTCCGCTTCAACCAGAACGTCATCGCCTCGATCGAGGCCGGACGCGCGTTCGTCGACGAGGTGATCGCCTACCGCACGTCGCAGACCAGGTAGATCTGCCGGTGCGAGCCGCGATCCTGCGGCGGTTTGGCCGGATCGTGTCGAAAACCGACCGATTCGTAGACGTGGATCGCCCGCGGATTGTCGTCATTGACGCCCAGCCGGATCGCCTGCAGGCCCATGCCGTGGCCGGCATCCCGCAGCGCACGCAGCAGCAGCCTGCCGATGCCGCGTTCGTGGTAGTCGTCGATGATGCCGATGCCGAGCATGGGCAGGTCCGGCCCCGTGATGCCCTGCAGCCACGCGTAGCCGACGATCGTTTCCTGCCCGTTGGGCTCAGCGGAGGCGACGATACGGTACCAATCCGGCGAATCGAGATCGGAGGTTACCGCTTCGGCGCTCGCCCGATCGAACGCGAACGGATGGTAGAAGTAGCGGCTGCGCTCCGACAGGCCGTCGAAGTACTCGACGAACCGATCGCTATCGTCAGCCCGAACCTTGCGCAGCGTGACCGCCGTCCCGTCCCGCAGCCGATGCGGGCCGGCCGACTCGAACTCATGCGGCATGGCTATTGAGGGCACGCGCCAGCCGCTCGGTCAACCGGAGCACGCTGAGCCGGTGGACGTGATCGCCGCCGGCCTGCATCCTGTCGCCATGGACGATGGCGTCGCATAGCCGCCCTGTGACGGACCAGCCTGCGCGCAAGCGCTACACCCCGGAGTGGGTTGCGGGTCTGCTGGACGGCGCCGAGCGATTTGGCGATGCCGATTTGAGGCAGATGCTCGGCGGCGTCGGTGTGACCGCCGGCAGCACCGTGGTGGACTACGGCTGCGGACCGGGCCTGTTCACGCTGGCCGCCGCCCGACTGGCAGGCCGGAGCGGGACGGTGTACGCCGTCGACATGGAGCCGCGCATGGTCGAACTGGCGTGCGCTCGGGCGGCGGAGGCCGGTTTGGCCAACGTGCGCGCCGCCTCCGCCGACGGCGTGCGGGCGGCGCTGCCCGACGGCGTGGCGGACTTCATCATCTGCGTGCAGATCATGCACTACCACCCGAAGCGGCAGGACCGGGTGGCGGTCGCCCGCGACCTCAACCGCCTGCTGAAAGCAGACGGGCGCGTCATGATCATGCAGTGGAGCGCGGAGCATGGGGACACCGGCATCTCCTACCGCGCGCTGGCCGCCATCATGCACGACGCGGGGCTGGTCACCGACGGCGCCCACGCGGTCACCGATGAGCTGTACCGCACCCTGGCCCGCAGCCGTCCCCCGGGCGACTGAAGCCCTGAGCGCACCCATGGCCGGGCCTGCTCGCATCGCCGCGATCGTCACCACATTCTTTCCCAACAGCCACGCCGGCGTCCTGGCGGCCAAGTTCCTCACCGGCTTTCCCACCGACGAGGGGCTGATCCCGCCTCGCACCCGCGTCGCGTCGCTGTACCTCGATCAGATCCACCGGGACGACGTGGGACTGCAGCTCGCCCGGCAGTACGGCGTGCCGGTTTACCAGAGCGTTCCCGCCGCCCTGACCCTTGGCACCGGCGAGCTGGCGGTGGACGGCGTGCTGCTGATCGGCGAGCACGGCGACTACCCGCGCACCATCCTGGGCCAGGAGATGCTGCCGCGCCGCTGGCTCTTCGAGCAGGTGTGCGGGGTGATCGCCGAGCATGGCCGGCCCGTGCCGGTGTTCGTCGACAAGCACCTGTCCTACCGGTGGGCCGACGCGCGCTGGATGTACGACACCGCGCGCGAGCTGCGCGTGCCGCTCTGGGCCGGCTCGTCGCTTCCCGTCCACTGGCGGCGGCCCGACTTCGAGCATCCGTACGGCGCTCCGCTCGACGAGGCGCTCGCCACCGGCTTCCACATGCTGGAGCGTTACGGATTCCACGCGCTGGAGGCGTTGCAGTGTCAGGTCGAACGCCGCGCGGGCGGCGAGACGGGAGTTGCCGCCGTGACCTGCCTGTCAGGCGACGACGTGTGGCGAGCGGCCGACGCCGGCCGTTGGTCCACCGAGCTGGCCGATGCCGCACTGGCGGCGACAAACCCCGGACCCGACCGGCTTGAGCCGGAGCGCGTCCGCGATCCGCACGTGTTCCTGCTCGAATATGCCGATGGCCTGCGCGGGACCGCGCTGATGCTCGGCGACGACGGCTACATCCGCAAGTTCGCCTACGCCGGCCGGCGCGCGGGACGCATCGACGCGTGCGAGTACCACGCCGACGACGGTCCCAACCACGCGCACTTCAGCTACTTCGGCCTGGGCGTCGAGGACTTCCTGCTGTCCGGCCGACCGCAGAGCCCCGTGGAGCGGACGCTGCTCACCACGGGTGTGCTCGAGGCGGCGCTGATCTCCCACCACCGCGGCGGCCGGCGCGTCGAGACCCCCCACCTGGACATCGCCTACGCGCCCATGACCGGCTCGGTCCGCCGGCCTGCGGGACCCGACCCTACCGGAGCATCGTTGCAGCCGGTGCCCATGCCCGCACCCGGCGCCACCCCGGCGGCGGAGATGGTCCCTGTCGACAGGGACGGCACAATTCGATCAAAAGCGCGCGATTCGTGACATCGTTCAACCGTAATGCACGAAGCTTGCGACTTTTGTGCATTACGTTAGCTGCAATGCACAAGAACGGCGAGTTTCGGCGCTCTGTCTTGGCCGCTGTCTGATCGTCAGTCGTCGAGCCGCACCCCGACCCACTCGCTGCGGTTGGAGGTGATGTCGACCACGTTGCCGTCCGGATCGAGCACCTTGAAGGAGACGGGCGGCGGCTGGGTGGGATCGATCGGCTTGCGCTCCTTGACGCTCTCCTTCGAGAACGACACCCCCAGCTCGTGCAGCCGCTGCCACACCGCGTCCAGGTCGTCGACGACGACCCCGAAGTGGATGAACTCCTCGCCCTCCTCGTACTGGCGGCGGTCGGTCGGGTCCTGGTCGATCAGCGTGATGTTGAGGACACCGTCGGTGAGGTCCAACGCGCGCCTGCTCGGGCGATAGCCCAGGAACCTCCACCCGAATACGGTCTCGTAGAAGGTCCGTGAGCGTTCCATGTCGCCGCAGCGCAGTGCCAGGTGCCGGAGCTGTGCCATGCCGTTCACGGTACTTCCGGCCCGCATCCGTCGCAAGGCCACATTGCATGATAAATTCCGGGCCATGGCCACGGACATCACGACCGAGCTGCAGGATCTGAAGACAGACCCGGCGATGCAGAAACACTTCGAGGAGCTGGACGAGCATGGCTACACGATCCTCGAGGACACGCTCACCCCGCGCCAGGTCGACGAAGCGATCCGGGAGATCGAGATCACCTACCGGGAGGACAGCGCCACGGAGCACGAGCCCGGCACCCTGCGCACCCACAACCTGTCAGCGCGCGCCGAGGTGTTCCGCGAGATGCTGCAGGTGCCGCGCGTGATGGCCTGCCTGGCCTACCTCCTGGGCGACGACTACATCCTGTGCGACTCGGGGGCGCGATCGCCCATGCCGGGGATGCAGGCGCAGGGGCTGCACCGGGACGGGGACGACTTCATGCCCAACCCGCCCTACAAGGTGCACGCGGTGGTGCCCACGTTCGCGCAGTCGCTGTTCGCGCTCTCCGAGTTCACCGCCGAGAGCGGCGCCACCCGCTTCGTGCCGGGCTCGCACGTCAAGGACCTCGACTCGAAGAAGATCCCGCCCGAGGACGAGCGCCGGTTCATCTGCAAGCCAGGCGCCTGCCTGGTCTACGACGGCCGGCTGATGCACGGCGGTGCGCCCAACAACACGGGCGAGGCGCGCTACGCCGTGCTGAACTTCCACTGCCGCGCGCGGATGAAGCCGTTCTGCGACCATACCCGCTCGATCCCGCGCGACATCGTCGAAGCGGCCTCTCCCACGCTGCGCCGGCTGTGGGGCTTCGAGTGCCAATCCGCGTGGGAGGAGTCACCGCGCAACTACAAGATCATCGAGGTAACCGGCGCCAAGCCGCGCTTCGAGTACCAGGGCATCGACGCGGTCAAGGAACGGGAAGAACGGCAGAAGCTGGAACGGGCGCAGGCGGCATCCCGATGAGTGCCGCAGACGACGCCGCCATCCTGGAGACCGTCACCGCGAACCTGCCGGAGCTCGCCGAGATCGGCGACGCCGACCTGCGCGACAAGGTGGCGCGCGCCTGGGCTTGGTCCCTGGCGCACAGCACGTTCAACGCCATCGACGAGATCCCCGGCTCGGGCGTACCCGATTCACCGCGCATGAAGCGCGGCACCCAGCTCGACCACATCCGCGGGGTCGCACGCCTCGCACTGGCGATGGGCGACGAGATGAAGAGCCGGTTCCCGGAGCTGCCGATCGACCGCGACCTGCTGGCTGCCTGCGCGCTCTGCCACGACGTCGGCAAGCCGTTCGAGTTCGACCCCGACAATCAGCGGCGCTGGCGCGCCGACACCGTCGCCACCGGCCTGCCGGCGCTCCGCCACACCCTGTACGGCGTCCACGTCTGCCTGACGGTGGGACTCCCCGAGGAGGTGTGCCACGCCGCCGGCTGCCACTCCGGCGAGGGCGAGCTGGTGCAGCGCTCCCTGCACGTGAGCATCGTGCACCAGGCAGACGTCGTGTTCTGGCAGACCCTCACCGACGGCGGCGCCATGGAGGGCTCAGCCTGATACGTCCAGCCTGATCCAGCGGATGCGGGTGGACCAGTCCTCGAAGCACCAGAACGCGACCAGCACTTCGCCGCCGCCGCGGTCGAGCATCTGCGGGAAGCCGAACTTGAGCGCCGCGAGCTCGTCCGAGGCGCCGCCGGCGCCGGTCATCCCCGAGTCGGCCAGTCCGCCGCTCCAGAGCGGCAGGTGCTGGTTGTGCTGCCAAGCGCCTCCGTTCAGGGTGCTCAGCGCCGCCCACAGCCCCGGCCGGTCGCCGCGGCGGTAGACGAACAGCACCCGGCCGTCCTGCAGCGCCAGCGCCTTGCAGGTCTGTCCCAGCAGCCCCAGCTCCGCCGGCGGCGCGAAGCTGCGACCGCCGTCGGAACTCAGCGCGTACCGGTTCGGCCGATGCGTGCCCGATTCGGAGTGGAACACCCAGCTCACCGCCAGCAGCCGTCCGTCCGCGAGCGGCACCACCGACACCTCCCAGTGCTCGACCCCCTCGGCGGTGCCGTCGAACATCACCGCATACTCCGGCCATGTCCGCCCGCCATCGGCGCTTGCCAGCACCACCGTCTTGGCGCCCGAAGGCCGCGCGCCGTCCCAGCCGGCCCAGGTGGCCGTCGGCGCCAGCCAGCGCCCGTCGGGCAGCTCCACCAGCGCGTGGCAGATCTCGAACGCGGGACCCGTCAGCGGGGCGGCGATCACCTGCGGCTCGCTCCAGCTCGCCCCCCGGTCGTCCGAGCGCACCAGGATCAGGTCCATCGGTACCATGCCCATCGTGACGTGATTGACGATCCCCTCGCCCGGATCGTCGCGCCGGTGCAGCGCTCCCAGACCGACCAGGCCGCCGCCGGCGGCGCTCAGCCGGACCGAGTGGGTGTATCCGTCCGCGTAGCGGTCGGCCAAGAGCGGCCCCTCCTGCTCCCAGGTGGCGCCCCCGTCCCGCGAACGTGCCAAGTAGGTGCGGTAGCCCAGGCTCTCCACCGCCACCCCCACGTCGTAGCCGCACAGCAACTCGCCGCCGCCCAGGTCGACCAGCGTGGGATGGAAGGCGTGCCGGGTGCACAGATGGGGCGTGGGATTGGCATAGACCAAGCCGGTTCCCAGGATGCGCATCAGCCTTCCCCGCTCTCCCGCCTCACAGCAGCGACAACTCCTGCAGCCCGGCGCGCAGCCGCTCCAGCTCGGCATCGGTGTAGTCGGACAGCGGCGGCCGGCGCCAGCGGCCGGAGATGTCGGCCAACTCCATGATCGCGTGCTGGGCGGCGTCGATGCCGGCCGGCGAGGCGGCGGCCATCAGGTCGAACATCGGCATGTCGTAGTCGCGGATGATCCGTGCGGCAGCAGCCAAGTCGCCGCGTTCGACGGCGTCCCAGTAGGCGCGGGTGATCTCCGGCTTGAAGACCACCAGCACCGACATGTAGCCGTCGCATCCGTACGGGAGCATGTCCAGGTGGGTCTGCTTCTGGCCGCCGGCGAAGTTGCTCCACGTCCCCTGCGACAGCAGGCAGGCCGGCCGCGCGAACTCCGGGCCGTAGTCCTCCTTGAAGCCGACGATGCGGTCGCCTTCGGCCAGCAGCAGCCGCACCGCCTCCAGCGCGCCGCCGAGTCCGAGCGGCGCCAGCGTGGCGCTCAGGATCACCGTCGGCAGCTCGCGCGAGACGGCCAGGAAGTAGTCCACCGAGTCGCGCACCGTGACGCCCCGGAACGGCGGGGAGGCGAGCACCCCGTCGGCGCCGATCTCCGCTGCGTAGCGGGCGAAGGCGACCGCCTGGTCCCGCCACCAGGGCCCCGCCGCCGCCAGGAACATCGCGCGGCTGCCGATGTGCTCGCGCGTCACCCTGGTGAGGTCGGCGATCTCCTGTTCCGAAAGCACGGCGTAGAGGCTGTCGCCGGGGGTGAACAGGATCGTGCGCGCCCCGCCGCCGATAGCGGCGTCGACGAACCGGCGCAGGCCGTCGTAGTCGATGGCGCCGTCCGAGCGGAATGGCGTGTTGATCGAGCAGAGCGGTCCGGTGAAGTGGTGCTTGAAGCGCGCCCGGTCCATGGGGGAAAGCATACCCGATGCGCGGCCCGCACGTTGACGCCCGATGCCTGCGCGCTATCGTTGCCGACATGCTGACGATAGACGGGAAGCGGGTCTGTGAGACCCTGGCCGAGGTAGTCGACCCGAGCCGCGCGGCGCTGGCCGTGATCGACATCGAGAGCTCGTCGATGTGGAACGATGGACCCGACCGCGCCATCCTGGAGAAGGTGAAACGGCTCACGCAGGCGGCGCGCGATGCCGGCGTGCCGGTGTTCTTCTTCTACAACTTCAGGGGCCCGGGCCTGCGCAACTTCTCCGCGGCCTACCTGCGCGCGCTGACCAACCTCGGGCACCCGGCCGGCGAGCTGACCACCCGTTTCGAGCCCGCCGCGGACCGCATGCGGGTGCACCCTCGCCTGGAGCCTGAGCCACGGGACATCGTCATCCCCAAGGACCGCGGCAGCGCCTTCAAGGGCACCGACTTCGACCTGCTGCTGCGCACCCTGCAGCGCGAGACCGTCGTCGTGGCCGGCTGCTCGACCGACTGGTGCGTGGAGGCGACCGCCTGGGACGGCAACGGCCTCGACTACTACCTCGTGATGGTCGAGGACTGCCTCCGCTCGCCCCGCCCCGACGGCCACAAGGCGGCGCTGCGGCAGTTCCGGGCGATCGGCCTGGACATGACCACCTCCGCCGAGCTGCTGCATCTCTGGGCAGGCCCGGCACCGGCGCCGTAGCCGCCCCTCCCCCGATGGGCGTGCCTATTTGACAGCCGCGGGGCGGTGTCGGCACCTTCGGACATTGCACATTGAGGAGGCACGCACATGAATCGAGCACGTATGCTGCTGATCGCGGCGGCGCTCTGCGCATTCGCAGCCGCGCCACTGTTCGCCACCGGTGAGAGCGAAGCCACGACGGCTTCCGCCGCCGCCGACAACCCGTGGACCGATGGTCAGGACCTGTCCGGATCCACGGTCAACGTCTTCGGCGCCTTCGTCGACGTGGACGCGGAGCGCTTCGACGCCAGCATGGCGCCGTTCGAGGAACAGACCGGCATCGACATCGTCTACGAAGGATCCGGCGACTTCGAATCGCTGGTGGTGATCCGCGCCGAGGGCGGCGATCCGCCCGACATCGCCGCCTTCCCGCAGCCCGGCCTGATGACCGACCTGGTGCGACGCGGCTTCATCGTCGACCTGTCCGAGTCGTTCAGCATGGACTACCTGCAGCAGCAGTACTCGGACGCCTGGATCGACCTGTCACGCGTCGACGACACGATCGCCGGCGTCTGGTACCGCGCTTCGCTGAAGAGCCTGGTCTGGTACGCGAAACCGGTATTCGAGGCCGAGGGCTACGCCATCCCGGAGACCTGGGACGAGCTGGTCGCGCTCTCCGAGCAGATGGTCAGCGACGGCCACGTCCCGTGGTCGATCGGCATCGAGAGCTCCGGCGCCACCGGCTGGGTCGCCACCGACTGGATCGAGGACATCATGCTGCGCACGGCGACGCCCGAGCAGTACGACGCCTGGACCCGCGGCGAGCTGCCGTTCAACTCGCCTGAGGTGCGCCGCGCGTTCGAGATCATGAGCGGCATCTGGTTGCGCGACGACTTCGTCCTCGGCGGCCGCAGCGCGATCCTGACCGTGCCGTTCGGCGACGCGGCGACGCCGCTGGTACAGGATCCGCCCCGCGCCCTGATGCACCGGCAGGCCAGCTTCATCGCCGGCTTTCTGCCGGAAAGCGCCCAGGAGCAGATCGGCGAGGTCATCGACGTGTTCTACCTGCCGCCGATCGACGCCGAAGAGGGACGAGCGGCGCTTGGCGCCGGCGACATTTTCAGCGCCTTCAACGACGACCCGGCGACGCTGGCGGTGATGCGCTGGGTCTCGTCCGGCGAGTCCACGCGCGTATGGGCCGGCTTCGGCGGCTTCGTGGCTCCCCACAAGGACGCCGAGATCGAGTGGCACGGTTCCTACGTCGACCAGAAAGCGGCGGAGATCATCCAGAACGCCGACACCTTCCGTTTCGACGGTTCGGATCTGATGCCGGGCGCGGTCGGCGCCGGCACCTTCTGGACCGGAATGGTCGACTACATAAGCGGCCAGGAACTGGAGTCGGTGCTCGACAAGATCGACGCGTCGTTCCCGCGCTGAGCGGAGTCGCAGAACGCGCCTGAGCGCCGGCCGTGGGGTGCCCGCCGCAGGATGCGGCCCCGCGGCCGGCGCGTCGCGCACCGCCCACGATGGCAGAGCGTGCACGGTCCGAGCAGGTTCCGATCCTGCCGTTGCTCCGCGCCGCCGGACTGTTCGCCGGCGTCGCATCCCTCCTATTCCTGGCGTTTCTGTTCATGCGGGACAGCGGGGCTCCTAAAGCGCTGACCGCCGTGGTCGCCCTGTTCATCGGCATCGGCGGCGTCTGGGGGCTGTTCTACGCCGGCAACGGCGTGGTCGACGCCCTGCCGCGGCGCCTGCGCGACGCAACCCGCCCCTGGCTGTTCGTGGGTCCCGCGATCCTGATCCTGTGCATCTACATCGTCTTCCCGGCGGTGCGCACGATCTGGATCAGCTTCTTCGACCGGACGTCGCGCGTGTTCGTAGGGTTTGCGAATTACGCCCACATCATCACGGACCCGGAGATGCTGCTGGTGCTCCGCAACACCTTGCTCTGGGTGTTGCTGGTGCCGTTCTTCTCGGTGGTGCTGGGGCTGCTCATCGCGGTCCTGATCGACCGTCTGGGACGGGTCGTCGAACGCATCGTCAAGGCGCTGATCTTCCTGCCGATGGCGATATCGTTCGTCGGTGCCAGCGTGATCTGGCGCTTCGTCTACTACTTTCAGCCGGCCGGCTACGACCAGGTCGGCCTGCTGAACGCCATCGTCACCGCTCTCGGCGGCGAGCCGCAGGCATGGCTCACACAGCTCCTCTGGAACGCGATCGGCATCCCGTGGATGAACAACCTGTTCCTGATCTTCATCATGATCTGGCTGCAGACCGGATTCGCCATGGTGATCCTGTCCGCTGCCGTCAAGGGCGTGCCCAAGGAGCTCCTGGAAGCGGCCAGCATCGACGGTGCCGGCGAGATCAGGGTCTTCTTCCGCATTACCATCCCGCGCATCAGAGCCACCGTGTTCACGGTGACCACGACGATCCTGTTCCTGGTGCTGAAGGTCTTCGACGTGGTGTTCGTCATGACCAGCGGCAACTTCGACACCGACGTGGTGGCGTCGCGCATGTACGCGGAGGCGTTTCGGTTCTTCGATTTCGGCCGCGGCAGCGCGTTGGCGGTGCTGCTGTTCATCATCGTCATCCCGTTCATGCTCCGGACCGTACGCCGCATGCAGAGGGAGTCGGCATGAAGCCCGGCAGGCTGGTCATCTGGATCTTCGTGGGGTCGCTGGTGGTCATCTGGACGGCCCCGACGCTCGGGTTGCTGGTGAGCTCGTTTCGCTCCGCCGAGGCGGTCGCGAACACCGGCTGGTGGACGGCCTTCGCCAAGCCGTTCGCGTCCGGACAGTGGACCCTGAGCAACTACGCGCGGGTGATCCTGGCGGACAACATGGGCAACGCCTTCCTGAACAGCCTGCTGGTGACGATCCCGTCCACGGTGATCCCGATCACGATCGCCGCGTTCGCCGCCTACGCGATCGCGTGGATGGACTTCCCCGGGCGCCACCTGATCTTCATCCTCATCGTCAGCCTGCTGATCGTCCCGCTGCAGATGGCGCTGATCCCGATACTGCGGCTCTATACCAGTTTGCGGCTGAACGGCACCTTTCTGGGCATTTGGCTTGCCCACACCGGATTCGGACTGCCGCTGGCCACCTACCTGCTCTACGGGTATATCGCCAGCTCGATCTCGGTCGAGATCATCGAGTCGGCACACACCGACGGCGCGACGCCCTGGGTGACCTTCACGCGGCTCGTCCTGCCGCTGTCCACACCGGTGGTCGCGTCGTTCGCGATCTTTCAGTTCCTCTGGGTGTGGAACGACCTGCTGGTGGCGCTGGTGTTCCTGGGCACCAAGGCGGAACTGGCGCTGGTCACGACCCGGCTGGCGGAGCTGGTCGGCTCCCGCGGGCAGGACTGGCACGTATTGACCTCGGGGGCGTTCGTGACCATCGTGATGCCCCTGGTCGTCTTCTTCTCGCTGCAGCGCTATTTCGTGCGCGGACTGATGGCCGGATCGGTCAAGGGATGAGGCTGCCGCGGTCGGTGATCTGCGTGCACCGGCGGTTCGAGCGCAGTTGGCCCTACACGGCCGATCACTGGCAGCGGCGCTGGGAGGAGTGCGGCGGCTGCGAGCTGATCCGCACCGGGGCGCAAGACGCCGGCCCGGCGCGCCTGGTGCCCGATCCCGCTTCGGTGCAGCGCCTGGTGCTGCTCGGCTTCTCGCTCGGGGCGCACGATCTGGACCCCTTCACCGCTCTGAAGGAGTGCTACCTGGATCGGCAGGACAGCTCCGAGGCGGCAGTCGCCGCCGCCGAAGCGCGCGGTGTGAGCTTCATCCCGCACCGCGCCGACATCTACTGGGGACAGACGGTAGCCGAGTACGCCCTGGCACTGACCATCTGCGGGCTGCGCCGGATTCCCCAGAACCACACCGCGATGCAGACCAGCCTGGCGCCGTGGGACCACTCACCGGAAGCCGGCACGTTCGGCGTGCGCGGCAGCCAGTTCGTAGACGACCCGCGGTTCTGCAACGGCACCGTGGCCGGCAAGCGTGTGCGCGTCGTGGGTGTCGGCAATATCGGCGCCCGCTACGCCTCCTGGTGCGCGGCGCTGGGCGCCCACGTGGCGGTCTGGGACCCGTTCGCGCCGGACGCCTCGTTCGTGGTGGCCGGCGCCGAACGCCGGTTCCACGTCGAGGAACTGGTCGCCGACGCGGAGATCTTCGCGCCGATGGTGCCGCTCACCGAGTCGACCCGGGGGCTGATCACCGCGGCGTTGATCGACGCCCTGCCGATGCACGGCCTGGTGGTACAGGTCACCCGGGCCGCGGTGTGCGACACGCGGGCACTGTACCGCCGCGTGCTGAACGACGAGCTGGCGTTGGCCGCCGACGTGTTCGACGCGGAGCCGGTGCCGCTCGACTCTCCGCTCCTTGGCCGCCACAACGTCGTGCACACGCCGCACGCCGCCGGGCGCACGCGCGATGCCAACCACGCCTATGCCGACGACGTGATCGCCCGCTTCAGGCCGCGCTGAGGCCGGGGCGCCGCCTCAGGAGCGCAGCTCGCTCCAGGGGGACTGGTCGTAGACTTCCTCCAGCTCGTACCCCTCCTCGCCGACGCAGGGCGCGAGAATCGCCAGCAACCTGGCGGGCGCCCCCGACACGTTGAACGAGGCGTGCACCATCGCGGCGGGGATGAACGCCGAGTCGCCCGCCCGTAGCGTCCGGCTGCGGCGGTCGACCCACTGCTCGATCTCGCCGTCGAGGACGTAGATCACCTCTTCCTGATTGGGGTGACGGTGAAAATCGTGGCCGCCGCCGGGCTCGAGCTTCACCTCGATGACCACGAGCTGCCCGGCCCCCGTGGTCTCCGGCCGGCTGTGCCAGCCGAGCTCGAAGCCCTCCATCGCATCGCGCTCCACCTCGTCGCGCGCAAAGAACCGGCCCTGACTCATGTCCCGACCATAGTCGGTACCCTACCGCGTGTCGCCCTGCTGACCGGGGGACGCTTCCAGGGCGCGGCGCCGGCGCGCGGTGGCGGCGTGGTCGACGGCGCCGGTCGCCGGATCGATCACCACTCCGTAGCGCTGCCCCGCAGCCTGAACCGACACGTAGCCGTGGCGCACGTCCTCTGCCACCGCCGCCGGATCGCGCTGCCACGGCGGGTGGTAGCCGCCGCCGCCCGGCAGGCGCAGGATGAATCGCTCCCCCGGCTGCAGCGTGTAGCGCCGCTTGGGGTGCAGCGCGCGGCCGTCGCTGTGTGCCACCTCCCCCACGCTGCCGGCCTCGCCGCCGGCGAAGCCGCGCGCCGGCATGCGGGTGCGGTCGTACATCGGCGAGTGGACGGCCGCGTGGCCGGTGACCACCTCCAGCTCCATCTCCTGCCCCAGCCCGCCGCGAAACCGGCCGGCGCCGCCGGAGTCCGGGATCAGCGCGCGCCGATGCATCATCACCGGCGCCACCGCCTCGATCGCCTCGGCCGGCACGCCGGTGATGCCTGACGGAAACGCCGTCGCCGACAGGCCGTCGCGGTGTGCCCGGGCGCCCATGCCGCCGGCGGAGAAGAAGATGTAGGCGAACAGCTCGCCGTCCGCGCCGGTCCTGCCCTCCAGCATGGTGTTCCAGAGGCCCGCGGAACCCTCCGCCATCACCCGCTCCGGGACCGCCTGCCCCAGCGCGGCCAGGATCGGCTGCGACACGAAGTGCCCGATCAGGTGCCGGGCGGCCACCGCGGCGGGCCGGCGGCAGTTGAGGATCGATCCGGGCGGCGCGGTGATGGTCATCGGCCGGAAGGCGCCCTCGTTGTTGGGGATGGCCGGGGCCACCACCGTCATCACCGTATAGGTGGAGTAGGCCTGCGTGTAGTTCAGGACCACGTTGATGCCACGCTCCACCTGCGGCGAGCTGCCGGCGTAGTCGATGGCGATGGCGTCGTCGGCCACCTGCAGGCTGCACTCGATCCGCAGCGGATCATCGAAGCCGTCGACGGCAACCGCGCTGCGGTAGGTGCCGTCAGGGATCTCCCGGATCGCCGCCCGCACCGCGTCCTCGGTCCGCTGCAGAATCGTGTCGCCCACGGCTTCCACGTCGGGAAGCCGGTACTCGTCGAGCATCTCCACCAGCTTGCGCGCCCCGACCAGGTTGCCGGTGTGCTGGGCGTACAGATCGCCGATCACCATGTCCGGCATGCGCACGTTGGCGCGGATGATGTCCAGCAGCTCCCGGTTGGGCTCGCCGCCGCGGAACAGCTTCAGCAGCGGGACCGCCAGGCCTTCCTCGAACACCTCGGTAGCGTCCGCACCCATGCTGAGGCCGCCGATGTCGGTGGCGTGGCAGGTGTTGGCGAACCAGCCGACGCCCCGGCCGCGGTGGAACACCGGCGTGACCACCGTGAAGTCGAACAGGTGCCCGGAGGCGGCCCACGGATCGTTGGTGATCAGGGTGTCACCGGGACTCAGGGACGCAAGCGGATGGCGGGGCACCACGTAGTCGCGCACGCAGTTGGCCATGGTGTTGATGTGGCCGGGGGTACCGGTGACCGCCTGCGCCAGCATGCGCCCGCGGGCGTCGAAGACGCCGGCGGACAGGTCGCCGGCCTCGCGCACCACGGTGGTGAAGGAGGCGTGGATCAGCGCCGCCGCCTGCTCGTCGACGATGGAGATCAGCCGGTTGCGCAGCACCTCCAGCGTTATCGGATCGATCAGGATCGGATCGATCATGGCGCGCCTCCCGGAGCCGAGTCGGCGCGCACCAGCAGGCAGCCGCCCGTGCCGACGGCGACGCTCCAACCCGGCCGCACCACGGTGGTGGACTCAGCCTCCTCGATGATGGCCGGCCCGACAGCGGAGAAATCCGCGGCCAGCAGATGGCGTTGGTAGACGGGCGTCGGCACGAAGCCGCCGGTACCAGCGAACAGCGCATCACGGCGCCGCGGCTCCGCGGCGGCCGAGGATGCTGGCTCGCGCATCGCCATGCGCGCCGACACCTGACGCAGGTCGGGACGCGGCCCCTCCACCGAGACCCGCCAGTTCACCGCCTCCAGCGGCACGCCGTCGCAGAGCTGGCCGTAGAACGCCGTGTACTCCCGCTCGAAGCTCTGCCGCACGTCGTCCAGCAGGGCGGCGTCCGGCGCACCCGGCGGCACCGCCACCCTGATCTCGTAGCCCTGTCCCGCGTAGCGCATGTCCGCGGAGCGCCGCACGGTGATCTGTTCGCCCGCCACCCCGGCGGCACCTACCCGCGCCCGGCCCTCCCGTTCCAGCTCCTCCAGGATCGCGGCCAGGGTCGAGCACTCGACCCGGTCGAGGCGTGCCAGGTAGCTGCGCGTGATGTCGAAGGAGAGCGGTGCCAGCAGCAGGCCGAACGCCGAGCCGACCCCGGCCAGCGGCGGGATCACCACCGTGTCGAGCCCCAGACGCCGCGCCACGCCACAGGCGTGCAGCGGGCCAGCGCCGCCGGTCGCCACCAGGGCGTAGCGCCGCGTGTCGAGGCCGCGCTCGGCGGCGTGCACACGGGCGGCGGCGGCCATGTTCTCGTTGACCAGGTCGTGAATCCCCCAGGCCACGCGCACCGCATCCATCCCCAGGCGCGCCGCCAGTTCGCCGAATGCGCCGCGGGCGGCGTCCATGTCCAGCGTCATCGTGCCGCCGGCAAAGGCGTGCGGATCGAGGTAGCCCAGCAGCAGATCGGCGTCGGTGACCGTGGGCTCGCGCCCGCCGCGCCCGTAGCAGGCGGGCCCCGGCTCCGACGCTGCGCTCTGCGGGCCCACGGCAGGCAGTCCCAGATCGCCCAGCCGGGCGATGCTGCCGCCGCCGGCGCCGATCTCGATCATCTGCATGGTGGGCATCAGCAGCGGCAGCCCGCTGCCGCGCTTGAAGCGGTGCATGCGCGCCACCTCCGACTCGGCGGTCACCGCGAACTCGCCGTGCTCGGTGAACACCGCCTTGGCCGTGGTGCCGCCCATGTCGAACGCCAGCACGTCCTCGTGGCCGGTGAGCCGGCCCCACCAGGCGCCGGCCAGCGCCCCGCCCGCCGGTCCCGACTCCACCAAGCGAATCGGCACCTCGGCAGCGGTGTCCACCGTCGCGGTGCCGCCGGTGGACAGCATGATGTGCACCGGCGCGGCCACGCCGACGCGGCGCAGTCCGTCCTCCAGCCCGCGCAGGTAGCCGGCGGCGAGCGGCTGCACGTAGGCGTTGGCGACCGCCGTTGAGGCGCGCTGGTACTCGCGCAGGGCGGGGGCGACCCGGTGCGAGAGGGTCACCGGCAAGTGCGGCAGCCGTTCCCGCAGGAACTCGCCGGTGGCGACCTCGTGCGCAGGGTTGGCGTAGGCGTGCAGGTAGCATACCGCCACCGCCTCGATGCCCTCCGAGCGCAGCGCGTCGCAGATCGGCGCCAGCGCCGCCCGGTCCAGGGCTCGCAGCGGCGCTCCGGCCGCGTTCATCCGTTCCGGGACCTCGAAGCGCAGCCTGCGCTCCACCAGCGGCGCCGGCTTGACCAGGCCCAGGTCGTAGATGTCGTAGCGGCCCTCGGTACCGATCTCCAGGGCGTCTCGGAAGCCGGCGGTGGTGAGCAGCGCGGTGCGCGCGCCGCGCCGCTCGATCAGGGCGTTGGTCACCAGGGTGGTGCCGTGAATGACGCCGCTGACTGCTTCCGGCGCGATCCCGCTCGCCTCCAGCAGGGCCGCGATCCCCTGCAGCACCCCGGCCGAGGGGTCGGGAACGGTGGTGAGCACCTTGCCCACGTGGCAGCGCTGGCGCTCCTCGTCCAGGATCAGCAGGTCGGTAAAGGTACCGCCGATGTCCACGGCGGCGCGGTAGCGTCCTTGTGATTCAGTCATGTTTTGTTGACGGCAGCGGCGGACACGGCGCGACTACGGTGCTTCCAGGACATCCAACCCCATCAGTACCGACTCGGCGCTCGCGTTGCCGGTGGCGCCCAACGCAGCAAGTCGGTCGAGGGCCTCCCATAGTGTCACTCCCAGGAGACCGGCGGCTTGCCGCAGGCTGACCTCCCCCGCCCGGTACTGGGCGGCGATGTACGCTTCAAAACCCAAGCGGGCCAGCTTGCGCAACGACTGTGCCTGTTCGGCGTGTTCCCGCTCGGCGACATAGCGGATGGCTGTCTCGATGTCCTCCGAAATCCGTATGCTGCGAACACTCATCGCTCGAGTCCTCCCAGGAGATGGCGAACGATCTGATACTCGTCGCTGCTGATGGACGGCTGAAGACGCTGCAGCAATCGCTCGGCCTCCTGGCGCGATAGCTCGCCCAGCCTCGCCAGCTCATAGAGCAGAAGGCCGGGCACCACGCAGGGGATCCCGAGCGTCGTCAGACGACTGATCAGGCGTCGGTCGTCCGTTCCCACGCAGTCGAAGCCTCCGGCCCCAAAGGAGGTGGCCAAGGCGCTGTCCCCAGACTCCGCAGCGACCGCGTGGACCTCAAGGCAGCGCGCTTCGATGTTCGTCGCAATCAGTTCCGATGCAGCGCGGCCCGCGCCCTGGGCCACAACCTCCTTCACAACGGGCTCTGGGACGACCACCTTGAAAGCGCGGAGCGCATCCTCCTTGTATCCCGCCTGAGTGATCTTGATGAGGCAGTCTGCGTCCATCAGCACGCGAAGCACGTAGTTGAATGTAGCTTATGCATGACAGCGCGCGCAAGGTCCGGTGTTCCGCGCGGATCTTGCCGCTCCGCGCGCATTGCGCGAAGCTCGGGTGAATTCGCACGAGGAGTGTTCCATGTCCGCAGACCGTCCCGCGCCGCTGCGCGGCTACATCATGCCCCTGCTGACCCCGTTCAACGCCGACGGCAGCGTCGACGAGCAGGGCATGCGCACCAACATCGCCTACCTCATCGGCGAAGGCATCCACGGCATCACCCTCACCGGCTCGTTCGGGGAGTTCCCGCTGCTCACCGAGCAGGAGCGCATCCGGCTGTACGAGGTAGCAGTCGAGGAGGCGGCCGGCCGCTGCGCGGTGATCGCCGGCACCGCGCACGCGCGCACCGACATAGTGATCGAGCTCGGCGACGCCGCCGCCCGCGTGGGCATGGACGGGGTGATGATGACGCCCCCCCACTACCTGCGCCCCTCCGACGACGACTTGCGCTTGCATTTCGGCCGCATCGCGGCCGCGTCCAAGCTGCCGGTGACGATCTACAACAACCCGCCGCGGGTGGGCATCAACATGTCAGTGTCCCTGCTGGTCGAGCTGAGCCGGCTCGACAACGTGGTGACCATCAAGCAGTCCAGCCTGGACCTCACGGAGCTGATCGACCTGATCGACCGCACCGACGGTCAGGACGGCTTCTTCGTGACCAACGGGCAGGAGCCGCGGGCACTGCCCGCGCTGGTGATGGGGGCGGACGCCAACTACGGCATCTCGCCGCTGATGCTCGGGCGCGAGTGCATCAACCTGTACGACTGCGTCCGCGCCGGCGACCTCGCGCAGGCGCGCGCGATCCAGCGCAAGGTGAACAGCATCCGGCGCGCGTTCGCCACCGCCGCGGCAACGCCGGCCGCTGCGCTGCGCTACCTGGCCAACAAGCGAGGGCTCGCCGGCGGGCACGCCCGCGCCCCGATCGCGGAGCTGTCCGACGCCGACAAGCGGCTGCTGGACCAGGCCGCGGCGGACGCCGCCATGAGCAGCGTCTAACCGCTGGCCGGCAGAGAGGCGAGGATGGAGTTCCGGACGCTGGGCCGCACCGGCCTATCGGTATCGCTGGTCTCCTTCGGCACCGGTGGTCCCAGCGGGTTCGGCGCCCCGGAGGCGGCCGAGCGCCCGCAGCGCGCCGCGCTCGTGCACCGCTGCCTGGAGCACGGCATCAACCTGTTCGACACCTCCGAGAACTACGGCGAGAGCGAGGCGCTCCTCGGCGAGGCGCTGGCCGACGTGCCGCGCGACCGCTACCTGCTGCTGACCAAGTGGCCGCCGTCGCCGCGCTGGTCCGCGGCCGGCGTGGGCGGCTCCGATGCACCGATCCAGACCGACCCGGAGGCACTCACCCGCGCGGTCGAGGCGAGCCTGCGGCGGCTGCGCACCGACGTCATCGACGTCATGGAGCTGCACGGCGTGCGTCCCGAGCAGTACGAGGAGGTGGCCGAGCGGTTCGTCCCGGTGCTGGACCGCCTGCGCCGCGACGGCAAGATCCGTCACCGCGGCATCAGCGAGCGCTACATCGTCGATCCCCGGCACGAGGCGGTCTCGCTGGCGCTCGAACGCCACCCGGACGCCTGGGACGTGATCTCGCTCAAGTACGGGATCCTCAACCAGTTCGCGGCCAAGCGGGCGCTGCCGCTGGCCCGGCGGCACGGCGCCGGCGTGGTCTGCATGAGCGCCGTGCGGAGCAAGCTGTCACAGCAGCCGCAGCTCCGTGCGCTGATCGCGGAGCTGAAACGCGACGGGGCGATCGCCGAGGACGCCCTGGACGACGACGATCCCCTGGGATGGCTGGTGAGCGGCAGCGTCGACTCGGTGATCACCGCGGGCTACCGCTTCGCCGCCCGCCATCCCGACATCCACACGGTGCTGACCGGCACCACCAACCTCCAGCACCTCGACGCCAACGTCGCCTGCATGGAGACCCTCGAAGTCCCCGAGGAGCACGCCGCGCGCCTGCAGTCGTTGTTCGGTGACCTGGCCGTCTGGGCCTGATCGGGCCTCGACTCCAGCGCTATACTTCGTGCCGGTGAGTGACTTCGACTATGGAGCGGCACGGCGATTCTTGTGCCACAGGGAAGAGACGCGCCGCGCGGCGCTCCGGCGACGACTGCAGACTGCACGCCGCGACTTCGACCGCATTGTCGCTATGGCGGTCGAAGAGTACCGTCCGACGAGGATCTACCAATGGGGATCGCTCTTGCACCCGCGCACCTTCGCGGAATGGTCCGACATCGACATCGCGGTCGAAGGCATCGCCTCATCCGAGGAGTTCCTGGCGCTCTACGGGGAGGCGTGCGAACTGACCGGGTTCGAGCTGGACCTGGTCCAGCTCGAGAAAGCGTATCCGGCCTACGCCGCATCCATCCGGGAACGCGGACGCCTGATCTATGAACGAACGTGAATCGATAGCGGTTCTGCGCGGCCACCTCGCGCAGGCGCGAGAGGTTTTGGAGGATGTCGACAGCTACTATCGCGACTTCCGTGAGCGTGAGTTGCCCGCACTCGGACGCGGTCGTACCGGCGCCATCGTCATCGCCGAAGTTCTGGACGACATCTACACCGCCCTGGAAACCCTGTTCCTCAGGGTGTCGCAGTTCTTCGAGAACCGTCTGGCACCCGACCGCTGGCACAGTGATCTGCTGGAGAAGATGACCCTCAATGTTCCCGGCATCCGCCAGCCGCTGATCGCCCGCCAAACGTACCAGCACTTGGCGGAGCTCATGAGATTCCGTCACTTCAAGCGCCACTATGTAGAGCAGCAGTACGACTGGGATCGAATCGATTTTCTGACGCAAACCTACGAGAAGGCACGGCCGCTGATCGCCCGCGATCTGGACGCCTTCGACCGCTTTCTCGTTCGGCTGGCCCGCGACGGGTAACATTCGTGTCCGAGGAGGAAACCATGAAGGACAAGACGCCGGGACGCCCGGCATTTCGCAAGCCGCCGCCGGAGAATGTGGTGGAAGTCGTGGGCATCGGCCGCGAGTGGAGCATCGCGCAGCTCTCCGACGGTGCGCTACTGGGGGCACGCAAGAGCCACTGTCGGATCTCCCGCGACGGTGGCGAGTCGTGGGGAGAGCAGCAGGAGTTGCCGGAGCCGGTCTGCGCCTGGGGGCTGCTACGGCTGCAGTCCGGTGCCCTGGCCGCGTTCTCGCGGGACACGCTGTGGCTCTCCCGCGACGACGGGCGGAGCTGGGGTGAGGGAAGGCCCATCGAACTGCTCGGCAGTCCCTACTACGACACGCTGATCCAGTTGTCGAGCGGCCGCCTCCTCTACCCCAACCGGGTGTGCTTCGCCAACCAGAACCACCCCGATCTGCCGTTGGATCATGTCCGCAGCTACGGCATCTGGAAGGGGATCCGGCGCCTGGTGGACGGGCACTACCACTGGCCGGAGATCGACATCGGCTCGGTGAGCTACTCCGACGACGAGGGAGCGACCTGGCAGGCCTGCGACGGCGAGCTGATGGGCTGGTTCGACCGCGACGGCGTCGCCAACGGCTACGGCGGCATCACCGCCTGCGACGAGCCGAGCGTGGTCGAGACCGGCGACGGGCGCGTGCTGTTCCTGGCGCGCTCCACGGTGGGACGGCTGGTCGCCAGCTACAGCCGTGACGGCGGCGCCACCTGGTCGGCGGTGCGCCCCACCGAGCTGGCGAGTTCCTACTCGCCGCCGGCCGTGACCTCGATCCCGTCTACCGGCGACCTGCTCTGCGTCTGGAACCAGACCTCGCGGGAGGAGATCCGCCGCGGCTACCGGCGCGGCCGGCTGTCAGCCGCCATCTCGCGCGACTCGGGAGCAACCTGGGAGCAGTTCCGGACCATCGAGGTGAGCGCGGGCATGGAGGACGTCGACCGGATCCCACCGGAACACCCGATCACGCCGGTGATCGGGGTGCCCGACCTGGGCCAGCTTCCCGACGACTTCGCCGTGTTCCGCTACCCCAACGTCCGGGTGATCGGCGACCGGGTCTTCATCCTCTACGCGCGCGAGTGGTTCGAGCTCGCCGGCGGTGCGAAATCCGGCTTCGAGGACGAGGGCAGCAGCGAAGTGGTGCTGGGCCGCGACGACGTGCTGCGCAGCTACCCGCTCGCCTACTTCTACCCGTAGGCCGGTGGTCTGCGACAGCACACTGTTCTCTTCTGCGATGCTCCGCCGGTAGGCGAGCCTGCGGCGTATGCGCACCGACCGTACGCTGTCGACCGCGGGGCGGCGTCGTTGCGGACCGAGTGCGGGCCGTGGAGGCCACCCTACTAACACGGCGATTGACGGCACCCGCAATGCCCTTCACCCACGGCGAGGACGAACGCCGCGAGTTCCGAAGAACAGCACCCAAGGAACCCGGACTATTGGTTGACAACGCACACATGCAATGTGTATGCTGTTGAACGATGTCAGATTTTTCGAGGCTTCTCGGTCGAAGACGGGAAGAAGCTCACCTCACGCAGGCTGAGCTCGCGCGGCGCGTCGGCGTCAAGCAGCAGACCGTCGCCCGCTGGGAGCGTGGCGCCTCGACTCCGACCAGGGACACGCTGACCAGTGTAGCCCGCGCGTTCGGTGAGCCCGATGACGAATGGGTCCGTAGCGCTGGTCGTAACACCGCATCCGACCGCCCGAGGTTGTTGCCCCCGGTGCGCTCTCGGATCGGCCACCTGCTACTCGGAGACCTGACGCCGTCGGACTTCGAGCGATTCACGTTCAATCTGCTCGCAGCGTACTACCCAAGCGAACGCGTCACCCGGGTGGGAGGTCAAGGTCACGCGCAACAGGGAGCTGACATCCTTGTCCGTACGTCCGACGGGGTACATCTCTTCCAGTGTAAGCGAGCGCAGCGGTTCGGTCCTGCTCAGATGAAGGCGGCAGCCGAAGCAGCAGAGGCGGCAATCGCTGACAAGAGAGTACTCGTACTATCACGCGTCGCGTCACCGGCGGCGCGAAGTACGGCCGAGAGCCTTGGATGGGACATTTGGGACCACGACGACATCGTACGCATGCTCCAGCAGGAGCTCAGTCCCGAGTCGGCACGGACAGTTCTCGAGGTCTTCTTCCCTGGATGGAAGGAGGATTTCCTCGGCATCCGCGGTGGGGGCCCCTGGGCGCGCCCGGATGAGTTCTTCGCCGGGCAGCGCGAGGAGTCGCCGTTCTCGCATTCCCACGAACTCATCGGGCGGGACGCCGAAATCACCAAGGTGCTGGAGTGGGCACGGAGCGAACGACCCTTCTTCCTCTTGACCGGGGCCGCAGGCGTCGGCAAGTCGCGATTCCTCTTGGAAGCGGCTCGACGCATCGACGCCGCCGCGGGTCGTCCAGTTGTGTACTTCGTAGACAAGACCGCCCCCGTCGATCTGGAGGACTTCCGGCGGCTCGCCGATGACCGGCCGCTCATTGCCGTCGACGACGCACATGACCGGGACGACCTTGAGCTTATTATCCGGGGCGCCCGTTCGTGTCCTGATCCGCAACGACGACCACGCGTGCTGTTTGCGACTCGCGACTACGGGAAGCCCCGACTCTTGCGTGAACTCGCCGAGCACGCGCACGAACTCTATCCTCCAACGGAACATCTCGCCCCATTGGCGTCCACTGATGCACGCCGACTATCGTCACACGTACTCGGAACTCCGGAGAACTCACCACTAACGATGCGTCTCGCGGGCGTGGCTAAAGACTGCACACTCTTCCTTGTGGCTGCAGGTTACTTGCTCAAAGAGAAGCATGTAGACCCGGCCTTCCTCGACGAAGACGAAGGCTTCCGCGTCGCGGTACTGCAGCGGATGTATGACGACTACGTACGAGGAGCCGGTCATGTCGCCGGCGGCATCAGCGTGGCCGACGTGCTGCGGTTCCTCGCCGCGGTACACCCGTTCGACCTTGACGACGGCGACGCCGTGGAAGCTGCCGCCTGCGTGATCGGTTGCCATCGTGACGTACTTACATCCGCTCTCGGGGAAATCGTAAAGACCGGAGTTGTCGTCAAGCGGGGCTCGCGCCTGCGCCTGCAGCCCGATCTCCTCGCCGATCATATCCTCGTCACTGCCTGCTTTGACAGAACGCTTGGGCGGGCGACGGGCTACGTCGACCGTATCTGGAAAGTCAGTTCCCCAGAATTGCGTCGCAACCTCATAGTCAACGTCGCGCGAATCGACTGGCGACTGTCGGAAACGATATCGCCTGACTCGATGCTCAATGAGGCATGGCGTGCTCTCGATCGGGATTTCCAGGAGGGCGGAATCCCACAGCGCCGGGAGCTGCTCGAACTTTTGGAGAAGGTCGCATTCTACCAGCCTGAGCGGACGCTGAATCTCGCGGCATGGGCTCTGGACCACGAGCTTCCTGCTGAGCACACGCCCATCGAGTACACCTACGAAGACGTAATACTCAGGGTAGCTCCCGTGCTGGAAGCGTGTGCATATCGCCGCGAGTGGCTGTACCGAGCGTGTGAGCTGCTATGGCGTCTGGCGCAATCAGACCAGCGGCCCACCAACCCCCACCCGGACCACCCGGCCCGGATCCTCTGCGACCTGGCGGGCTACTCTCGGTACAAACCGTTGGATTGCACGCAGCAGGTGACCAGCCAAGCGATCGACTGGCTGCAGCGCGACGGAGGGAAGCTCGTCTTCGACATACTGGACCACGCTCTTCGGAAGGAATTCGAGGACCACATCAGTGACGGCCACGCGGTCACCTTCTACGTGTCTTCAGCGCTGGAGCTTGGCCAGGAGAGAGTCCTCGCATTGCGTGATCAGGTGCTCGACGCAGTTATCGAACAGTTTCTCGGGAACGATACGTCTCTCGCCGTGCGTGCAGCCGAAAGCCTGGGGCTTGCTCTGACTGCTCCCATGGGCCTCTTCGGTCGAAAGCCAGACGCGGGTGAGATGACCGTATGGGATCAAGAGTCAGTAAGACTGCTTAAGCGAATACGAGCCAAGCTCGACTCCGCCCGACTCTCGCCGCCAGTCGTCGTAGCACTGCGCAAGGCTGTCGAGCCGGCGATGAGTGATAAGATCGATGCCGTAGCTGCCGCCGCGAAGGAGGTCCTGAATTCCATCGCGAATGACCTCGATCATCAAGTCTTCGAGGTGCTCATTCACGGCCCGTGGCGCTGGCACCGTCGTCACGGGACGAATGGCGAGTCCCCTCCGAGCGAAGCACAGCAGCGGCTGAAGGACCTCGCGCGGCGCTTTCTGGAAGACAGCGTCGAGACCCGTACCGCTGTTCAACGCTTTGAGCAGCATCTTGGAGAAATCGGAGCGTCATCCGTCGCTTCAGGTGCGGCTAACTTCACGGCTGCGCTGGTAGGCGAGCGGCTTTGTGTTGGTGTTGAGATTGTCCGACGTGTGATCGCCGATGCCGATTCGCCGCTGGTCCAGGTAGCCGGCGTAACTCTATCGGCTATTCGAGCGGCAGACGCGGAGCGGGCACTCGAACTATCGCTAACTCTGGTCAACACAGGTCTGCCTGCGGCCCGAATGAGTGTGACCCATGCGTACGGTTGGGGGCTTGCATCCGCGCCCGCGGTTTCGAGCGCTGAGCTTGCCGTGATCCGTGAGCTGGCAGCGGACGATAACGTTGAGTTGGCGTACCAGCTCTCCTTCGGGCTGCGGTTCATGGCGGAAAGAGATGCGAGCATGGCGTTGATGATCATCCGTGAAATGAGAATCGGTCGATCGGAGCGGTTGGCAAGCGAAGTGCTTGGGCTCTTTGCGGATGCGGGGCCCCTCCACATGGATATGCTGGCCAACGAATACCTCGAGGGTATTGTCGCAGAGCTCGTAGAGTGCAACCGAATCGATGACTACTGGATCGAGGAGTTCCTTGCATCCTTGAGTCGCCGCGATTTGCAGAGCGTAGTCCAGTTGCTCCGGAGACGTGTCGAGCACGCGGAGAGCCTCGACAAGTGGGTCGGCTATCTTCCCATCCCATCTCGCTGGCCCGACGAATGCCGATTGGAGTCCCAAGGCGCGCACGACCGTCGGCGAATTCTGCAAGAGCTGCGGGAATGGGCGTCCCAGGACACACCTGGGTGGATGCGGGGTTTTGAAGCACCACGCCTCTTTGCGGCTGTTGCGAAGCAGTTCGATGACGAAGTGTTGGGGGTGCTCAAACTGGGCCTGAAGGCGCCGGCTGCTGTTGCGAGCAAGGTAGCCAACCTGCTATCGGCGGTGCCGCGCGACTTTGCATGGTCGCAAGTTCAGTGGATCGTTCGTGTCCTCGAAGGCGCCGCACGCCGCGATACCGAGGTCTATAGAGCTATAGGCAGTGCTTTGCACTCCGCGCTCATGTCGGGAGGCCGTACGGGAACGCCGGGTGAGCCCTTTGCGGAAGACGTGGAGCAACGCGAGGAAGCTCGCAAGGTTGCCGATAAGTTGCCGGTCGGATCACCAGGTGAGCGCTTCTATCGGAGCCTGCAACGCGCCGCCGAACACGCGATTGAACGGGAGCGGAACGAGGACTGGGCCTGATGGCACGATTCCCAGTCGATCTGCGGATTGCGGAAGTGAAGCGGGCCCTGGGGCGTCTCGGTTTTTCGGTCGTGCGGGAGGGAACTCACATCTCAATGGTGCGGCAGAATCCCGATGGCACTCAAACTCCCCTGACTATCCCGGCTCACCGGAGGCTGAAGTCATCCACGCTACGTACGGTCCTCACTCAGGCGGGAATACCGCGTGACGATTTCATCAGAGCGCTGCGCGGCTGACGAGCTGAAGGTGGCTCACGATGCCCGAACATCATGAGACGACCTCGGTGTCGGCAACAAACACGTCCAGGACCTGATCTTCGCCCTCAAGCACTTCACGGCCGAAGGTCTCGATGTGGAAGTCAATGGCTGCCTGGACGTCTTCGAGTGCCTGCTCGTACGTGTCACCCTGCCCGACAACGATGCCCTTCAATCCGAGAGGGTACGCGACATATCCGTCTACGTGCCTTTCAACGATGATCTTGAGTCGCCGTTCCATCAGTCAATCTCCGGTCCAGGGTTAGGAGCTGCCCTCATGATTATTTCGACGTGAGGACTCGTCAACAACCCGCGTCGTTGCGCCGCTGAAGGAGCTGCCCGTCGGACTGGAACAGAACGACTTGGCACCTCATCCGCGCCGCACGATACAGCGCCCACGGTCAGCCGCCAAGCAGCTCGGAATTCGACCGCCGCACGTCGTCACGGTCTCAATCGGTTGCAGCGTCGACGCATGTCGTTGGACTTGGCCGCCACGGTGACGACCGCGCCGATCGCGAAGATGAACCTCGAACCGAACGCCCTGGAAGGATCCCCTTACGTGGAACCGGAAGATTCCTCTACCGGTCTTGCCGCCGATCGTCGCTTCCTGCCGTTCAACAGGGTGCCGATCGGCGTGGAGCGGACGAATGCCTGATAGCTGAGCAGCAGGACCGCGGAGACCCCGACGGTGATCAGCAGGAACTTGATCCCGGACGGCAGTGCCCAGTCACGGGCGACGATCTGCGCGCCGATCACCAGCGGCAGGTGAACGAGGTAGATCCAGTAGGAGGCATCCGCCAGGTAGCGCACGCTCGGCCGCTCGCGGGTCAGGAGGACTCGGAACAGCCCGATCAGGCCCAGGCACATGCCCCAGGCATAGAGCACCTGCAGGACCTGGGAGGCCGCCCACGACCGGATCTCCGGCAGGAAGGTGACGGCGAGTCCCACGGGGAGCACCACCAGCACGGTTACCGGCAGCACGGCCCGCCAGCGCCTGCCGAGCGTGTCGGCCAGGAGCGCGCCGCGGCGGTCGCGGCGGCCATACGCCAGCACCCCGAACGCGAAGAACGCCGCGTAGTAGGCCAGCAAGTGGAGCGACGGGAGCAGTCCGGTGTTGGTGTCCGGACCGAACATCGGGTAGGCGCCGCCGCCGGCCATGCCGAGCTGCGGCAGCAGCGTCAGCGGGATCAGCAGCCACATCACCCATCGCGGCCACGCCGTCTGCGAGGCGCCGTCGCCGCTCGGAGCCGTGGCGCGCACCCGATCGGCGACGAACGCCACCACCAGGAAGCCGGCCAGCAGCCACAGCAGCATCCAGAGAAACCACAGGTGATGGAACTCGCCCAGCCGTGGCAGCAGTCCGTGGACGGAGAAGCTTTTCGCCTCTGATCCGAGGGCCTGGGCGACCACCCTCTCCATCGCCGGCCCAACCGTCACCATGGCGAACGCCAGCGGCAGGGCCACCCGGCGCAGGCGATGGCGGATCAGCGACGACAGGCCGCGCCGCCGCCACAGCATGGCGGTGAAGAACCCGCTCAGCAGAAAGAACACCGGCATGCGAAAGCCGTGCACGGCAAAGAACAGCTCCTCCCACGGGCCGTGATAGCCGGCCGTGCGGTCCTGCACCGGCCACACTCCCGGGAAGAACGTCAGCGCCGCGTGCAGAGCGACGCCGAGCAGCATGGCGAAGGCGCGCAGGGCGTCCAGCTCGTGCCGGCGCGGCTCGCCGCTCGGTCGCGCCACCCGCATCGCTTCCGTCACCGTGAACGTCTTCCGAGCCGAGCTGTGGGGTTCCGAGTCGCAGCCGGCGGCGGCTACGGGTGCGAGGGGGTGCCGTCCGCCTCGTATGCCTGCAGCACCGGCCGGTGGCGGTACGGGTGGGCGGCGATCACCTCCTCGTCCAGGTCGACACCCAGCCCGGGGCCTTCCGGCAGCGCGTAGCCTGATTCGCCGATCCGCATCGGCTCGACCTGCAGGGCGTCGAACAGGGGGTTGGCGTGCGCGTGCTCGAGGATCAGGAAGTTGGGGATGGTCGCGCACACGTGCAGGCTGGCGGCCGTGGCCACCGGCCCCTTGGGGTTGTGCGGTGCCACGGTGATCCCGTAGATCTCCGCCAGCGCGGCGATGCGGCGCAGCTCGGAGATGCCGCCGCAGTGGCAGATGTCGGGCTGGATCACGTCCACGAGCTGGCGGATCACCAGGTCGCGAAACGCCCAGCGGCTGTGCAGGCGCTCGCCGGCGGCCAGCGGCGTGGACAGGCCGGCGGCGCGCAGCAGCGCCAGCTCGTCCGGATTGTCGGGCGGCACCGGCTCCTCGAAGAACAGCAGCCCCAGGTCGTCGACCGCCCGGATCTGCCGGATCGCATCCACCGGACGCGAGTGGCCGTGGTTGTCCACCATCAGCTCCGCGTCCGGCGGCAGCGCGTCCCGGATCGCAAGCAGCTCCCGGCGCAGGACCTCCGGCGCCCGCCGGTCGTCCACGGCGTGGTCACTGCCGTGCCAGCCGCCGCCGGTCTTGACGCCGGCGAAGCCCTCGGCGATCCGCTCCCGCGCCTGTTCCGGGTCGCCCGCGCCGGCATAGACGCGGATCGTCTCGCGCACCGCCCCGCCCAGGAGCTGATACACGGGCGCGTCCAGCACCTTGCCCTTGATGTCCCAGAGCGCCTGATCGATGGCGCTCAGCGCGGAGTTGATCACCACGCCGCCGCGGTAGCGGTTGTGCAGGTACATGATCTGCCAGAGCCGCTCGATCGCCGCCGGATCCTGTCCCATGATCTGGCGGCCCAGCAGCTCGATCGACGCCGCGATCGCGGGGGTCTGGTTGACCAGGGACGCCTCCCCCCAGCCGTGCACGCCGGCGTCGGTATCCACCTTCACGAACAGCCAGTTGCGTCCGGCGCCCCGGCCCCAGAGGGTGGACGAGAACTGGAATCCGCCGGCATCGCCGCCCCACATGATGTGCGGCGTCACGGCGGTGATCTTCACGACGCGTCCCCGAATGCCGGCCCGACGGCGTAGAGGCGGTTGGTCGCCGGCAGCGAGATCAGCTTCGAGTAGTGATAGACCTCGGACGAGGCATCGCCCTCGCCGACCGTGGTCGGCGCCTCGATCACGAAGTCGGCGAAGTGCGGGGCGTTGAAGGCGACGAAGGCGAGCGACAGCAGGTCCACCAGACGCTCGCGCCGGCGGCTCAGGTCGGGCCACGCCACCGGCCCGGTATCGACCTGGTAGCACCGATCGTGCTCGCGGATGTTCATGGTCTTCACCGGACACTCGATGGTCGCGGAGAGGCCGGTCTCCTCGTTCCCGATCTCCGTGACTGCCACCAACGGCCGAGCCTGATGGGTGGCCAAGGCGATCTCCTCGAAGGTGGTCACCTCCTGCACGTCCACCGCGGGGACCATGCGGTACACCTGACCGGCCCACCACTCATCGGCCGGGCGCGTCTCGCGGTACCCATCGTGGCGGCTCGACTTGCGGCGGAACACCACGCCGTGGTCCTGGCCGAAGATCGGCAGGAAGTCGTAGTTGTCCTCCACGAACAGGTCGCGCTCGGCGAAAGTGTGCTCGCTCTTGCAGGAGGCGCACTGGTAGAAGTGGTCGCTCCTGCCGGTCACGCTGTCGAAGATCCGGGTCCGCGACTCGACCCAGAACCGCACCCGGTTTTCCGCGGCCCTGCCGGAGATGAAGGAGAGCCCGTAGTCCAGTATGTCACCCATCGCCTTACCACACTACTCCGTTAACATCGCCCGGGCCAGTTCGAGTTCCGAGGCTCTGGATCTACTCTGAATGACTCCATCCCTGCTCCGTTACCGTCCGTTCGACATCGGCGGCCAATCGTTGGAATGCGGCTAACCGGTACAGCGGATGAAAGTCCTCAATCAACTCAGCCACTCGGTGTCCGCTCAATCGTTGGTTGAAGCTCCTGAGACGCCGCCCTCGGAGCCCGCTGGCCAGCCGGAGGCGATCGTGGAGAATTTGCTTCGGGTCGGGCAACGCTTCCAGCGTCTCCACACTCGGCAGATCCAGCAGCTCTTTGCCATTCGGATTGCCTGCGGCGCCCTTCAGCGCAGCCTCGTCGATGAGCAGCCACGCCTCTTGCATCCGCACCGGGACCACACAGACGACCGGCCACGGCGCTACTTTGGTCTTCCTCACGGCCCGGCCTATTTCCGCCGCGCGATGTTCGATGGTAGCGCGTTCGGCGTCCCGATGGACGAAGAGCAGATCGCAGGAAAACAACTCAACGCTGCGGTCTATGCGTTCGGCAAGGCTCCTCGGTGGATTCGGCAGCCGTCGCAGATCGGAGAATTCCCCCTGGATCGGCTGCAAACCGCAAGATCCCCGCAACAGCCAAGTGAGAATCGGGACGAGAGAACGATCAGACGATCCATCAGCCACGAGCGTGTAGCGCAGCCTTCCCATCAATCAAGCGTCGACACTGAAGTGCATCGAGTACTTCTTGACGTCCTTCCGATCGACCACGCGCCTCTCGCGTGCCGACTCTATGCGATCTATCGGCAGTACGGGGTTCAGATATTCGAGCAGGTCGCCGCATGCGGCGTGTTCACTCACGTCGGCGCGCCACGTATCGGACAAGCACAGAAAATCGGCTTTCTTGAAGCGGCAACCCGCCTGATCCACCGCCTCCCTCGTCTTGACGAATACAACGCTCTCATCCGGGACCTGTTGAAATACCACCGGCGAGTGTGTATTGACGATTACTTGACGAAGAGGGTTATCCTCGCCGACAGGCTGCTGAGTGTCCACCGCGATGTCTTGTAGCAGCTGCAGTATGGCCGGAATCCGTGCGGGATGAACCCCGTTTTCCGGCTCCTCCAAACAGAGAACGCCCTGCATCGTGGGATCGCTCTCCAGAACGGAAAGCGCAAGAAACCGCAGGGTGCCGTCCGAGAGTGCACGTGCGGGATGCGGGGTACCCTCGTTGTCTCGTACATATAAGGTCAGGATCTCACGCTGCTCGTCCAGATCTACGTGGATCTGCCGCACATCGTCGATAAGTTCTGACAAGCGGCTAGCGATCTGGCTGTATACGCGTTCGTTTCCACCGTTCGCCGCCACGTATCGAGCCGCCTCATCGGCGATACCACTCCCATCCCTGCTTTTCTGCCGTCCGGCGTTACGCGCCAAGCGATACAGCGTTGCCGGCAGATGGCGTCCATCGGTTCCCAGGCGGGTAGGTGAAACAAACTCATCGGGCTGCCTCAGCGCGGACGGCTCAAGTTGCACCAGTTGCCACGACTCCATCTCTCGCCGTGCCATCAGCACCGTAGGGCTCTCCGACGCGTTGGCCACTGAAAGGACGGTGCGAGGCAGGTTGGCGGCCGGCCGCGGCAAAGGGCGGCCCCTGCTGCCGCCATCCTGATGAAGCTTGATGATCCTGTCGTCCCCATCGCCCTCGGTGGAAATGAAGTAGGGAGCGGACCGCCGTCCTGTCACGACCGAATTGCGCCATTGCCCGGCGCTGTGGGGAAAGGGAAGCTGGTTAGGAGCGTCGCGCTTGGTGATATGGACCAATTCCTCTTTGACGATGGTAAGAGCACCGCGGGCCAGACGGTCGTCGGGCTCTCGGTAGGCAAGCTCGAGTGAGTAGCGCAGGAAGGTGATGCTGGCTTTCGCTTCCTGGCCCAGGTCATCGATCGCGTGCGCCGGCACGATCATGTCCGCTACGAACGTCATGCGGTCGGCATATCGATCACCGACGTGATGGAACAGATCCCGCACGTGCGCCGTGCCGCTGTGCTGATCGCGTACGGCCGTCGCAGCCTCCATCAGCGTTTTGTTTGCCAGTGAACTCAGAAACCGTATCGCATCGAACAAGTTGGACTTGCCCGCCCCGTTCGGCCCGACGACACAGGTAAACGGACCGAGGCGCAGATCGACATCGACCAAGTTCTTGAAACCGGAGATTCTGAGTCGAGTCAGCATGATCGGCCGTTCACCAATTGGCGTGCGGCCCGTCCGGCCACAGCATAGAGACGAGTCCGAGGCGTTCGTCCGCGCATGAGTTCAGGCTCCACGTTGATGGTGCATGGTTTTCCTGTCCCTGTCATATACCGACCTGTCGCCGATATGGAGCCGGCACGCGAAGCTCTCGCTTGATCTGACCCCATCACACCACGGATGATGCCGGCTTGATGAGCGATCGGTCCGGTGTGCGGCGCGCGCTCCGGCTCGAGCCGGGGCCAGGCAACACGCGCAACAGCGAGGGGGCCTTCATCGAGCTCAGCGACGGCCGGCTCATGCTGATCTACTCGCGGTTCTCGTCGGGCCGCGGCGGCGATCACGACCCGGCGGAGCTGGCCGCGCGCTTCTCGGCCGACGGCGGGCTCACCTGGTCCGGCCGTGACGAGGTCATCGTCGGCAACGAAGCCGGCTTGAACGTGATGTCGGTGAGCCTGCTGCGGCTGGACGACGGCGACCTGCTGCTGTTCTACCTGCTCAAGAACGCGCTCTCGGACTGCAAGCCGGTGGTGCGGCGGTCGAGCGACGACGGCGCGACCTGGGGCAACGCGGTCGACATGGTCACCGACGACGACGGCTACCTCATCCTCATCGCCGACCGCGTCGTGGTCTCCGCGAGCGGGCGTCTGATCGCCCCGATCGCCGACCACGGCCCCGCGTGGACGAGCGACCCCGTCGCCACCGGCGAGGCGGTGTGCTACCTCTCCGATGACCAGGGGCGGAGCTGGCGCCGCGGGCGCGGCACGGCGGCGGTCGCCGACGACCCCACCGGCACCGGGCTGCAGGAGCCGGGCGTCGCGCAGCTCGGCGACGGCCGCCTGCTCATGTTCAGCCGCACCGTGCTGGGCAGCCAGTACCTGTGCCACTCGCATGACGACGGCGAAACCTGGACACAGCCCGTGCCGAGCCAAATCCGCTCGCCTCGCTCGCCGGCTTCGATCAAGCGCATCCCGTCGACGGGCGACCTGCTGCTGGTGTGGAACGACAACTACGATCCCGCTCACCGCAGCCAGGGACGCCGGACGCCGCTGACGACGGCGATCTCCGCGGACGACGGCCGCACCTGGCGGCACCGCCGGGTGCTGGAGGACGACCCGAACGGGCACTACTGCTACACGGCCATGCACTTCGTTGCCGGCGATCCCGAACGGGTCCTGCTGGCCTACTGCGCCGGCGACTCCCGCCGCAACGGGCTCGCCACGCTGCAGGTCACCAGCGTCGAGGTGCCGTGGCTCTACGCGACAGGAGGAGCGCGATGATCTACGACATGAGGATCTACGACGTGCAGCCGGGCGCCGTGCCGCGCTACATGGACGCGGTCCGGGAGGTCGCCCTGAAGATCCGGGAGGACCACGGCGTGAAACTGGCCGGTTGGTACTACACCGACATCGGCCCGCTCAACCGGATCGTGCACATCTGGGCTTACCAGGACTACGCCCACTTCCAGGTAGCGCGCGAGGCGGTGCGCAACGATCCCCGCTGGACCGGCGAGTACCTGCCGCGGGTGAAGGGCCTGGTGGTCCGGCAGCAGGACATGATGATGCAGGCCGCCGACTTCTTCCCCGGCCCGCCGTAGCACTCCAGTTCGCGTGTCAGGCCGTCTTCGCGGTCAACTCGCGTTCGCCGCCTGCATGACGGCCTTCATGTACCCCAGCGCGAACGCCTTGGCGGGCCACTGATCGGGGCCGCCGGCCATCTCCGGCACGTGGTCCTCGACCATGGGGCCGTCGAAGCCGGTGTCTCGGTAGGCTTTCATGGCCTTCACCATGTCCACGTGCCCTTCGTCGATGAACGTTTCCGAGAACACGGGCACCGTGCCCGTCACGTTCCTGAAGTGCACGTGGTGGATCTTGTTGCGGGTGCCGAAGTAGCGGATCGCGTCGAACACGTCCCCCGGCATCGCCCCAAACGTTCCCACGCAGAAGGTGAGGCCGTTGGCGTCGCTGGGCACGATGTCGACCACGCGCTTCAGCGCGGCGTGATTCCGGAACACCCGCGCGACGCCGCCGATGGGGGACACCGGCGGGTCGTCCGGATGGAGGGCCAGCTTGACGCCGGCGTCCTCGGCGACCGGGATGACCCTCTCCAGGAACCAGGTGACGTTGTCCCAGACCTGCTGGTCGGTCACCTCCAGCGACCGGTCGACCGGCGGATCCCAGAAGTCCTGCGTGGCGGACCTGATCTGATCGTGGTCGAAACTGGTCACCTTCGCGCCGCCCCTGCCCGGCGTGCTGCGTGAGGTGCGCAGGCCGTAGTGGCCGATGGAGCTGCGCAGCGAGAAGAAGTAGCAGATGACCGGCACGCCGGCCGCTCCCATGTTCTCGATGGTCTTGCACCAACTCGTGATCTGCTCGTCCCGGCCCGGCAGCCCCAGCTTGATCTTGTTCGTCCACTCCTCCGGGATGCCGGACACCGTCCACTTCAGGCCCGCGTCCTCGACGCGGTTGCGGACGATCATCAACTCCTGGAAGCCGTAGTAGCCCCGCTCCCGCGATAGGCCGGCGTCGCCGCCCACGTAGTCGGTCGCGCCGATCTGCCTGCCGAAGGCCAGGACCTCGTCGGTCGCAGGTCCCGAAATGGCCAGCCTCATGTTCAGCCTCCTGAACGCGCGATCGTAGCGTCAGTCGCGGTGGATGTCGTCGGTGGGCGTGCTGATGATCCCGTAGGCCTCCGGGCGACGGTCGCGGAACATGAAGTGCATGCGGCGCGCGCGTAGCAGGTGATCGCGGTCCAGGTCCACGCGCAGCACCTCGTCGCGATCGTAGCTGGCCATCGCCAGCTCCTCCCCGTACGGATCGATGGCGATGCTGTGTCCGCCCATCACGATCGGCATGTCCGGCGCCGGCACGTAGCCGACGTTGTTGGCGGCGGCCAGGTAGACGATGTTCTCGAAAGCGCGAGCCGCCAGCAGCTCCTTCCAGATCGTCTTCCTGGTGTCGGAGATCCCGAACGGCGCCAGGATGACCTCGGCCCCTGCCAGCGCCAGGCAGCGCGCCGCCTCCGGGAAGTAGGTGTCGTAGCAGAGCATGATGCCGACCCGCCACTCGCCGATGCGGAACACCGGGAAGCGCATGCCGGTGCGGAAGTAGATGGATTCGATGCCGAGATCGGTGACCAGCTCGCCGTCCACGACGATGTGGCGCTCGCCGGCGATGTGGGTCTTGCGATACTTGCCGATGATGCGGCCGTCCGGTCCGACCAGCATCGCCGTGTCGTAGCAGAGGTCGCTGCCGTCGCGCTCGAAGATGGTCGCGACCACGTGCATGCCCAGCTCGACCGCCTTGTCGCGGACCGCTGTCATCGCCGGCCCGTCGTCGGCCGCCGCCAGATCGTAGCGCCGGTAGTCCCGGCTTGCAGGGAAGAAGCCGGTGCTCCAGTACTCGGGCAGCAGCGCCACCTCGGCACCCGACGCCGCGGCCTGGTCGAGCAGCCGGAGACCCAGATCGACATTGCGTCCCACTTCGCCCACGACGCTCTCCATCTGAATGATCGCCAGCTTCATCGTCGGCTCAGGTGAACGAATCGGTCGTGGGCCGGGCGTGGGGGAGCGCCAGGTCGGCCACGGTCAGGTAGCCGGGCTGCGCCTCCAGCAGCCGCGGCATCACGTTGGCGATCATGGCGGCGGTGCCGAGCTGCGGCTGGCAGCCGGGATTGATGGTGAGGTTGAGCGCGTTGTAGCCGTCGATCTGGATCGAGTCGGACGGCTCGTGGCCGGCGGCGGGCGGGTCGACGTGGGCGATGAACTCGGCGGACATCCACGGCCGGCCGTTGCAGATGGCGCGATAGCGCTGCACGAAGCCGGCGGTGGTGCCCGGCTCCACGCGGAGATTCTCGCCGTCGTGCGGCCGGTCGGCGACGAGCGGCTCGAACCCGCTCTCGATCCGCTCGATGCGGACGCCCATGCAACGCGCCGCCAGATGGAAGGACTGCGGAAAGCCGATGTGCCCGGTGATCGAACCCGCCGCGACCCCTTCGGCGAAGCGTGCCGCGGTGAAGCCGATCCCCAGCCGCCGCTGGATCGTGGCGCTGAAGCGCGAGACATCGACGACCCGGCGAATCCGGATCGCCTGCACGTCCCAGGCGATGCCGCTGGCGGTCAACAGCAGCGCATCGAAGATGAACCCCGGATTCAGCCCCAGGCCGATCACCGAAACGCCATGCTGCCGCGCCAGCTCGTCGAGCTCTCCGGCCAGATCGGCGTCGATGATCCACGGGAACGCCGCCTCCTCGGCAGTGGTGATGACGTTCAGACCGCGTTCAAGCCCGGCGCGCACGTCTGCGGCGACCTCGCCCAGGAACGACGTCGTCGCCACCAACAGCAGGTCGGCCGGCTCGCGCAGCGCCGTATCGAGATCACCGCTTACCGCGACGCCCAGCGTCGAGCCGCCGGCCAGCACGCCGAGGTCCTGGCCCACCAGATCGGAATTGCGCGAGCAGGAGGCTACGATCCGGTAGTCTGGGCGAGCCCGCAGCAGGCGCGTCACGTTACGCCCCACGCCGCCCACGCCACAGAGCACGACCCTCATCGCCGGAACGCCTCCACTGCCGCTGCATGGTAACATGACCGGAACGCGGTGCCGGGTCCCATCAGACCAGATCGGCGCCTCCGGGAGTAGCTTGTGGCCGACAACACCCTGACCGCCGGGACCGCCCGGATCGACATCACGCCTCCCCTCGGCTTCCGCATGCAGGGGGCGATGCGCCGCATCGAAGGCGCGGTGGGGGTCGAAGAGCCCCTGACCGCGACCGCCCTGGTGCTGGCCGACGACGACCACAAGGTGGTCATCCTTGACTGCGACCTGATCGGGTTCGACATCCCGCTGGCGGAGACGATCCGGCGCCGAATCGCCGACCGGGTCCGCACCACCACCACGCAGGTCACCCTGGGCTGCACGCACACGCACAACGGTCCCTGTACGGCGCGCCACACCCTGGGCGGCCCGCACCACGTCGCGGCGCGGGACGGCGAGATCGAGGCGCTCGACCACTACATCGAAGTGCTGGTCGAGCAGCTCGTGGGCGTCAGCGCCATGGCGAACGGCGCGCGGCGGCCGGCGCGCGTGGGAGGCGGCCATGGCCGCGCCGCGGTGGCCATCAACCGCGAGGAGGTGGCCCCCGACGGACGGATCCTGGTGGGCCGCAACCCGGATGGCGCCAGCGATCACGCCGTGGACGTGCTGCGCGTGGACGACCTGGACGGCAACCCGATCGCGGCGATCGTCGGCTACGCCGCCCACCCGGTGGTGATGGGCTACCAGACCTACGAGCTCAGCCCGGACTTCCCGGGTGTGGTGCGGCGCATCGTCGAAGGCGCCACCGGCGCCACCTGCCTGTACCTGACCGGCGCCGCCGGCAATCAGGCGTGCTGGTCGTTCCTGCAGAGCGACTGGGGCGAGAAGGAGCGCACCGGCGGCCAGGTGGCAGCCGGCGCGCTGCAGGCGTTCTACGGGATCGAGACCCGCCCGCACCGGCAAGTCCGCGAGGAGGGCAAGTCGAGCTCCACCGTGGCGCTGTATCGCAAGGAGTTCGAGGACGGCCCCACGCACCGGATCATGCGCAGCGCCGAACGCAAGGGGACGGTGACGCTGCAGCCGCTGCCGTCGCTCGCGGAGGCCGAGCGGCAGGTCGCCGCCTCGGAGGGGACGCTGCAGCGGCTGCGCGACGAGGGCGCCTCCACCGTGCTCACCGCCCCGCAGGAGATCGAGGTCTACTGGGCGCACACCGTGCTGGATCGCGTCCGCGCCGGCGAAACGCAGTGCTCGGTCGACTACGACCTGATCGGTCACCGCATCGACGACTTCGTGCTGCTCGGCATGCAGGGCGAGCCGTTCGTGGAGATCGGCCTGGGCGCCAAGCAGCGCTCGAAGGCCGCGCACACGATGTTCGCCGGCTACGTCAACGGCGTGCTCGGCTACGTTCCGACCGCGCAGACGGTGCGCCAGGGCGGCATGTCGGTCTCCTCGGCCGTGCGCACGTACGACCTGCCGGCGCCGCCCACCGAGGATGCGGTCGACACCCTGGTGGGCGGGTTCGGCGAGCTGCTCGCCGCTCTCGGCCTGTGACCGAAGACCCGCCGCCGCGCAAGGCGCTGATTACCGGCGGCGCCAACGGCTTCGGGTTGGCCACGGCAGCGGCGCTGCTTCAGCGCGGCGACCGGGTGACCATTGCCGACATCGACGGCCGGTTGCTCGACACGGCGCGTTCCGCGCTCCCGCAGGAAGGCCTGCATGCCGTGGAGTTGGACGTCACTCGGCCGGACTCGGTGCGGAATGCCGTGGAGGCGCATCTGGCCGCCCACGGCGGCCTCGACTGCCTGGTCAACTGCGCCGGCATCATCCACCTGGCGCCGCTGGCGGAGATCACCGAGGCGGACTGGGACCGGACCATCGACGTCGATCTGAAGGGCACGTTCCTGTGCTCGCAGGCGGCGGCGCCGCACCTGACCGCGAGCGGGCGGGGCCGCATCGTCAACATCGGCTCGGACGCCTCACATCTCGGCTTCCCGATGATCCCCCACTACTGCGCCGCCAAGCACGGCGTGATCGGACTCACCAAGGCGCTGGCCGGCGAGTTGGCGCCCGGCCGGGTCACGGTGAACTGCGTCTGCCCGATCGGCGTGCCGACCACCGGCATGGGGCAGCAGGTGCTGCGCTGGAAGATGGAGGCCACCGGCTCCGCGCCGGAGCAGATCCAACAGGCCACCGCCGCCGGCATTCCCCTCGGGCGCAACGCCACCGAGGAGGACATCGTGCAGACGATCCTGTTCTTCCTCAGCGACGAGGCCGCGTTCCTCACCGGATCCGCGCTCGACGTCGACGGCGGCATGATGAGCACCATCCCGGTGCCCGGCACCTGATCTACTGAGCTATGATCTCTCCGTGATCGTGTTGTCGGCGAAAAGCAATCGTCTAGCAGACACCCGGATTGCCGTCCCTGCGATCGAGGAGATCCTGGCGGCCGGAGTCGAGCCCGGACGGCTGTACGACGTCGTCGGTTATTGGTACTGAGATGGCAGTGGAACCTCCCAGCGGGGGTGAAGCACAGTCGACGGAGGAGCTGCAGCTCCAGGAGTACCTGTTCGACCTCAACGGCTACCTGGTGGTCGAGGACGTGCTCGGTCCGGAGGAGGTGGCGGCGCTCAAGCGCTCGGTCGACCAGCGGCTGGAGGCCGAGGGAGAGGTGCTGGGCGACCACATGGTCCGCTTCGGCGCCGCCCCGGCGGGATCCGGTTTTCTCGAGTGGGGCGACCCGTTCTGCGCCCTGCTCACCCACCCGCGCATCATGCCGATCCTGCGCTTCCGGCTCGGCGACTGCTTTCGCCTGGACCGCATCTACGGGATCTGCATGCGCCAGGGGATGTCACGCGGCGTACTGCATGCCGATTACGGCGCCAGCGCTCCCGTGGGCGGAGCCTCGCCCGGGACCTACTTTCCGTTCCGGGAGAACCAGATCGCCGAGGGGTTCGTGGTGGTCACCTTCAACCTCACCGACGCCGGGCCGGCCCATGGCGGGTTCTGCTGCATCCCGGGCAGCCACAAGAGCCACTACCGGCTGCCGCGGCGGATAGCCGAGTCGCCCGAGCGGTGCCCGTTCGTGGTGGTGCCGGAGGTGCCGGCCGGCTCCGCGATCCTGTTCACGGAGGCGTTGACGCACGGCACGGCGGCGTGGCACGGCCCCCACGAGCGCCGCTCGCTGCTCTACAAGTACTGCGTGTCGCACATCGCCTGGACCGCCAACCGGGTGGCGCCGCCGCCTGCCACGGAGCTCACCGAGCGGCAGAAGATCCTGTTCCGCGAGCCGGCCGACCCGCACCGGCACTTTCCGTCCCTGTTCCAGGAGACCGAGCGTCCCCTCGAACGCGGATACAACTGAGGACGAACGATGCACACGGACCCGCGTATTCCCGGCCGCACGCCGGACATCGAGCGCCCGCCGCGCGCGCTCATCGAGCGCTTCGCCGGCGTATCGGCGGCCACCGCCGCAGGCGACCTCAACGAGCTGGGCATCCGCGACCCGTACCTGCGCGGCCCCACGCCGCGCACCCCGGGGGCCCGGATCGTCGGCCCCGCGCTGACCTTGCAGTTCATGCCCAAGCGCGAGGACCAGTACGCCAAGGGCGCCTACGACGACCCCGAGCAGCAACTCCACCGCCACTGCCTGTACCACGCGCAGCCGGGCGACGTGGTGGTCGTGGACGCCCGCGGCGACCTTGAGAGCGGCGTGTTCGGGGAGATGATGCTCACCTTCTTCAAGGGCCGCGGCGGCATCGGCGCGGTGATCGACGGCTGCATCCGCGACTTTCCCTTCGCCCGCACACTCGGCCTCGGCCTGTGGCTGCGCGGCACGACGCCCAACTTCCACACCCAGACCAATATCGTCCCGTTCGCGGTCAACGTCCCGATCGCCTGCGGCGATACGCTGGTGATGCCGGGCGACCTGATCATCGCCGACGACGACGGCGCGGTGGTGGTGCCGATCCAGATGGCCGAAGAGCTCGCCGAGCGCGCCAACGAGCACGCCGAGTGGGAGGACTTCAGCCGCGAGCGCCTGAGCGAAGGCGGCGATCTGCGCCGCTACTACCCGCTCACCGGCGACGCGCAGGCCGAGTACGAGGCATGGAAGGCGCGCCGCGCGCCGGAGCGGTGAGCTACGGCTCGATCGAGAAGATCCGCCTGATCCGCTCCATGTCGAACTTCTCCGTGCGGTCGTAGCAGTAGATGCCGTTGCGCTCCTGCTCGACGTCGGTAAGCTGCGTGTAGCACCAGCCGCAGATGTGGTCGTGCGCGGTCACGGCCCGCACCAAGCCCTCCAGCCGCCGGTAGAACTCCTCCAGGGACGCCGGGGCCTCCCCGTAGCCCCATGAGACGGGATTCTGGCCTTCGCCTGACGTGGCGTCGGCCTGCGTCGCCGGGTCCCACTTGATGCCGCCGAACTCGTCGATCAGATAGGGCTGCCCTGCGTAGGGAGCGTCCCGGTCCGGGTGGTTGCGGAACGGGCCTGCGCCCGGCCGGTCGGCGAGTTGCTCGCTCAGCTTCGCGGGGTCCTGCTCGTAGCTGTGCACGGTGTACAGGTCAGTGACGTGGTGGATGTAGCCCGACGCGTCGTTGACCGGCCGGGTGGGATCCAGGCTCTTGCAGATCGCGTAGGCGTCCTCGTGGACCCGCTGGTGCGCCCGCGGGTCGCGGATGTCCCAGGTCTCGTTGAACGGGGTCCAGGCGATGATGCTGGGGTGGTTGCGGTCGCGGCGGACGATCTCCCGCCACTCGGCCAGGAAGTTCCGGTGCGGCGCCCCCTCGTCCAGGTGGTCGAGCCCCCAGCTCGGCGACTCTCCCCACAGCAGATAGCCCAGGCGGTCCGCCCAGTAGAGGAACCGCTCCTCGAACACCTTCTGGTGCAATCGGGCGCCGTTGAAGCCGGCGGCCAGGGACAGCTCGATGTCGCGCCGGAGCGCAGCGTCCGATGGAGCGGTCCAGATGCCGTCCGGATAGAAGCCCTGGTCGAGCACCAGCTTGAGATAGCGCGGTTTGCCGTTGAGGAACACCCGGTTGCCCTCGATGTGGGTCTCGCGAAGCCCGGCGTAACTGGACACCCGATCGGCCTCGGCGCCGTCACCGCGCGTGACGCGCAGCTCCAGGTCGTAGAGCACCGGCGATTCCGGCTCCCAGAGTTGCGGGTCGGCGACGTTGACCGACAGCGGGACGCCATCCCGCGCCGGCCGGCCGGCACGGCCGACTTCCTGCCCGTCGAGGCTGGCACGGACCTCGAAGCGCTGCCCCGCGGCGATGCCGTGGAACGCGGGCGTGACGAGGAACCGCCCCGCCTCGATGTCGGCGACGATGCGCACCTCCGCCAGGCCGCAGGGGTCGACCGCCTCCATCCACACCGTCTGCCAGATCCCGGTGGTGCGGGTGTAGTGGCAGCCGTAGGAGCGGTACTGCCGCGACTGCTTGCCGATGGGCTGCGCCCCGCTCCACAGGTCGTTGCTGACGGCGACCATCAGGTGATGGCTGGCGCCCGGCTCCACGAACCGCGTGACGTCCACGGCGAAGGAGACGCTGCCGCCCACGTGCTGGCCGGCGTAGGCGCCGTCGACGTAGATCTCCGCCCGGTAGAACACCGCTCCGAAGTGCAGCAGCACCCGCCGTCCGGCCCATTCCGCGGGCACCTCGATCACGCGGTGATACCAGATCACGCCGATGAACTCGCGGTCTCCCACGCCCGACAGCGGGCTTTCGGGACAGAACGGGACCGTGATCGGGGACTCGAAGCCGCCGCGCGCCGCCATCTCGCGGTGCTTGTCCGGCTGGAGCTGACCGGGCCGTACCGCCTCGCTCCGGCAGGTCCACGCGCCGTTGAGGTTGATCCACGCGGAGCGCCGGAACTGCGGGCGGGGATGCTCCGGCCGGGGGATGTCCGCGCGTGAGGAAGCGTTCATGGGGCCCGAGTGTGTCAGGGCTCCGGTGCCGTCAGCGCCGGGTGATCCTGAACGCCACCGCCTCTGCGGCCGGGGCTTGGCGCGGGGCGCGGATGCGCAGCTCGCGTCGGGTCTGCTCGAACGCCAGCGGCTCGTCCGAGCCAAGTGCGGCGACGCCGGCCACCTCTCCCGGATGCAGGTATTCGGCTGCGTCGCGGAGCACCACCTCTTCGGCCGGCGGTCCCAAGCAGATAGCGTACAGCTCGTTCCCCTTGCATGTGTAGCGCACGTCCTGGGCGGTGTAGGTGATGGAGCTCCTCTTCTCGCTGATGCGCTCCCCACCCTGCGCGGCGTTCGGGCCCTCGCCGAACACCTTCCAGGGCGTGGTGTCGAAGATCGCCTCGCCGTTGACCTGAAGCCAGCGACCGATACCGCGCAGGACGGCCTGCGCGTCCTCGGGAATGCTGCCGTCCGCGCGCGGGCCGACGTTCAGCAGCAGGTAGCCGTTCTTGGCCACGTTGTCGACCAGGTTGTGGATGATCTGCGAGGTTGTCTTGAACGGCACGCCTTCCACGTGCGTCCACATGCCCTGCGCGTCGATCGACGTGTCGGTCAGCCAGTCGTGATAGGTGAGGCCGGCGAACCGGCCCAGCTCCAGGTCGACCACGGCGCTTCCCGGCACCAGGTGGTGGTGCTTGTACGTGACCGCCACCTCTGTGCCCCAGTCGCCCGCGCGGTTGTAGTAATACGCCAGCAGGTCGAGCATATACCGCTCGCGGATCCAGTTGATGCCGAAGTCGAACCAGAGCAGGTCCGGGCTGAAGCGGTCGATCACCTCCCGTGTCTTGCCGATCCACTGGTCGCAGAACGCCGCGCTGGGCTGATCCTGCACCCACCAGTGCGCCATCAGGTCGCCGGCCGAGCGCTCGAAGTCCACCTCCGGCACGCTGTCGGCGAATTCGAGGTTGTGCTTCTCGCCGTACAGGCTCGACGCGTCCGGTCCGCCGGTATCGTAGTCGGCCCGCCAGTGCGGGTAGAACCACCAGTGCTCGGCATGGTGCAGCGCGACCATGTAGCGCATCCCGGCACCACGGATCGACCGCTCGAGCTCCGCCACGATGTCGCGCTTCGGCCCCAGCCGCCCGGCGTGCCACTCGGTCTGATCCGTGGCCCACAGCGAGAACCCGTCGTGATGCTCGCCCACGGGGCCGGCGAAGCGCGCACCGGCTGCCTTGAACAGCTCAGCCCACTCGTCCGGGTCGAACTTCGGCGCCGTGAACATCGGCACGAAGTCCTTGTAGCCAAACCGGTCGAGCGGCCCGTAGGTGTCCAGGTGGTGCTTCTGGTGCGGGCTGCCGTCGACGTACATGCGGTGCGGGTACCAGGTGGCGTTGCTGGCGGCGCCGGAGCTGCCGAATCCCGGGATCGAGTAGACCCCCCAGTGGGTGTAGATCCCGAACTTCGCGTCTCGGAACCACTGCGGGGTCGAGTGCTCGCGCAGGCTGCGCCACGTCGCGTCGTAGCGGATCGAAGTCATCGAGCCGGGTTCCTACATCGGCGCAGGGGCCTCGGTCAACGGCGGCAGGCGGGGCCGGTGATGTTGCCTGCGGGCGCGGAACTTGCGATACTGATGCTGCCGCGCGGCTTGTGCTGCAACGCTGCGCAGCGTTTCAAATCCCAAACCTCAATTCAACGGAGCATCTATCGTGAAGAAAGCCTCGCTATCTCTGGTCTTTTTGGCTGTCGCAGGCATGCTGTTTGCGACCGCGACGACCGAGACCGATTCGACCGACGGCGAGATGGTCGTGCTCAGCGCGGCCGCGACTCAGCCGCCCTGGATCGCGTCCATCGAGGACAACCGACTCACCGACCTGCTCGAGGAGACCTTCAACTTCGAGTTCGATTTCACCATCCTCCCGCTGGAGGGAGCCAAGCAGCAGATCAATCTGCTGTTGACCAGCGGCCGGTATCCCTCGGTCTTCATGAACGCGCCGTTCGTGCCGGCCGACGAGCTGGAGTTCGGCGTCGAGGGCAAGGTGCTGATCCCGCTCAACGCCTACCTTACCGAGCAGCAGACCCCGCATATTCTCAGCGGATTCAGGGAGTTCCCCAAGCTCCGGGACGAGATCACCGTTCCGGACGGCAACATCTACGTCCTGACCGGCGGCGGTTCGGGCGGCTGCTATCACTGCTCGATCTATCAGAAGTTCTGGATCAACCAGGCATGGCTAGACGCGCTGGGACTGGACATGCCGGCGACTCCCGACGAGTACCGGGACGTGCTGCGCGCGTTCAAGACCCAGGATCCCAACGGCAACGGCAAGCAGGATGAGGTGCCGCTCACCGGCGCCACCAACGGCTGGTACACGAACCCGATCTACTTCATCGGCCAGGCGTTCGTCCCCTACGCCGCCGCCGGCTCCGGCACCAAGCTGTTCGGCGTGAACGGCACGAGCGTGTACTTCCCGTACAGCGACGGCCGCTGGAAGGATGCGCTGACCTACCTGCACGGGCTATTCGAGGAAGGCTCGCTCGACCTCAACGCGTTCGTGCAGACCGGCGATCAGCTCAGCGCCATGGGCGGATCCAGCGAGGATCCGACGGACGTCGTCATCGGGTCCTTCCCGGCCGGCGGCCCGATGGTCGCCTTCGGTTCGGGCAACAAGCGGGCCGAGGACTACTCCCCCCTGCCGCCGCTCACGGGACCGACCGGAATCCAGACGGCAGCCGGTTATCCGTTCGGCACCCGCCGGCTCGGCGGTGAGGCCGGCACGTTCTCCATCACCGACAAGGCCAGCGACGCGGAGATCGGCGTCGCCATGCAGATCATGGACTGGGCGTTCTCCTTCGAAGGCTCCAATCACGTCACCCACGGTGCCAATCTGTGGCGCAAGGCCGAAGCGGGCGAAATGAACGTGCTGGGCAGCCAGGCAGCGGTCGTCGCCCTGGAACGCCCCGGAACGGGAGACGTCAAGTGGGAGTTCCCGGTCTTCTTCCCCACCCCGGCTTTCGGTTTCGGAATCGGGTTCGAAGGAGAGGTCAACGTCCTGGAGCAGCTCCTGAACGTGTCGACCCGCGACGTGTACGAGCCGGTCAAGGACGGGACCGGCATCAGCATGTTCTCCGACTTCGTCTATCTCGATCCGGAGGACGCACGCCGGGTCGCACAGATCTCAGCGGAGCTGCGCACCTTCGTCGAGCAGCAGGCCGCCCTGTTCATAACTGGAGAGCGCGACTTGGACAGCGGCTGGGACGCCTACGTGAACGATCTGGTCAAGATCGGCTTGCCCGAGGCCACCGCGATTCTGCAGGCGACCCTGCAATAACGCCCCCACCTGTCCAGGAATCTGCCGGACTGGCCGCTCGCGCGGCCATCCGACAGACTCCTGAGCCTCTTGCACGAATCTACGGGAGCCGCCGCCGTGCGGCGGCTCCCTTCCTGCCCTCCCGACCGCGCTGAGAGCGGTCCATGACGCTGTCCGAGCGGCACCCCGCCCTCCGGCGGCCGCGAATCCACAAGCAGCCGTTTTCGGTGGCTTTCAGAAAGCACTGGCAGCTCTACCTGCTGATGGCGATCCCCATCGCCTGGATGCTGGTCTTTCTGTACGCCCCGATGTACGGCGTCGTGATCGCCTTCAAGAACTTCAGCGTGCTCAAGGGGATCCACGGCAGCCCCTGGGTGGGATTCAGGGAGTTCGAGCGGTTGCTGGGATCGTTTCAGTTCTCGAACATCGTCCGCAATACGGTCGTCATCGCGTTCGTAAGAGTCGGGTTCGCGTTTCCGGCACCGATCATCCTTGCGCTCGCGTTGAACGAGGCGCGCTGGATGAGACTGAGGCGTTCGATTCAGACGATCGCCTTCGCCCCGCACTTCATCTCGACCGTGGTCATGGCCGGGATGATCCTGACCTTCCTGGATCCGCGATTCGGTTTCATCGGCTTCTTCTTCGACCTGTTCGGCATCGAGCGGGTGCCGCTGATCGCCGACCCCTCGTACTTCCCGACTATCTACGCGCTCTCCGAGGTGTGGCAGCACATGGGTTTCGCGGCGGTCATCTATATCGCGGCCCTGTCCGCCGTGGATGTCGAGCTCTACGACGCGGCGCGGATCGACGGCGCCTCGAAGCTGCAGAAGATCGTCAACATCGACATCCCCGGAATCCGCGCGACCATCGTCATCCTGCTGATCCTGGAGGTCGGCAACGTGATGACGCTGGGGTTCGAGAAGGTGTATCTCCTGCAGAACCCCCTCAACCTGGTCTCCTCCGAGATAATCGCGACCTACGTCTACAAGATCGGGGTGGTGAATGCCAACTACAGCTTCGGGGCGGCGGTCGACCTGTTCAACGGGGTGCTGAACCTGGTCCTCATCGTGTCGGCCAACCTGCTGAGCAGAAGGCTGACGGGGATCAGCCTGTGGTAGCCGGGCTTCGCCGCGCGCTGCGCCAAGCGAGGCGTCACGCCGTCGCCGGCGAAAGCGTGTTCGACCTCATCAACACGCTGCTGCTGATCACCGTGGGACTGGTCATCGTCGTCCCCGTGCTGAACGTGATCGCCTCCTCCTTGTCGAGCTCCGACCACGTTCTGGCCGGCGACGTCACCATCTATCCGCGCGGCTTCACGCTGGTGAGCTACGAGCGCATCTTCCGCTACAAGCTGGTCCTCTCCGGCTTCCTCAACAGCCTGTTCTACGTGGTCGCCGGCACCACGCTCAACCTGATGTTGACCGTGTTTCTGGCCTACCCCCTGTCCCGCAAGGACCTGCGCGGGCTCGCCGTCATCGGCATCTTCGTCCTCATACCGATGTTCTTCCGGGGAGGCATCGTGCCCACCTTCCTGCTGGTCAACTCGCTGGGCCTGGTCAACACGCGCTGGGCGGTGATCCTCCCCGCCGGGCTGTCTATCTGGAACACGATCGTCGCCCGGACCTATTTCGCCAACCTTCCCCGGGAGCTCACCGAAGCGTCCGAGATCGACGGCTGCTCGGACTTCCGCTTCTTCGCCCAGATCGTGCTGCCGCTGTCGAGGCCGATCCTGGCGGTGCTGGTGCTCTGGTACGCCATCGACCACTGGAATTCCTACTTCAACGCCCTGCTGTACCTCTTCGACGAGTCGCTGTTCCCGTTGCAGCTCGTGCTGGCGCGGATCCTGATCATCAACGAGAGCATCATCGCGCAGGCCATGGCGGGAGGGGATATCGACATCCGCACGCTCATGGCGAGCACGGAGATCTTGCAGACGCTCAAGTTCGCGCTTATCGTGGTTGCCAGCGTGCCGATGATGATCCTCTATCCGTTCATCCAGAAACACTTCGCGAAGGGTGTGATGATCGGGTCCATCAAGGGATAGCGGGATGCGATTGGCGCTGCACCTGCCACACGAGTCGGCCGAGCGCTGGGCCCTGGCCCGCCAGATCGGCGTCACCGATCTGGTGTGCCAACTGCCGTTGGGCGCGGACGGGACGCCGGAGGCGGACCGCCAGGCTCTGAGCAGGCTGTGCGACCGCGCGGCGGAAGCCGGGCTGCGTCTGTCGGTGGTCGAGGGACCCACGCCCATGGAGGACGCCAGGCTCGGACTGCCGGGACGGGACCGGGAGATCGATCACTTCTGCCGGATGCTCGAGCACCTCGGCGCCGAGGGAGTGGAGGCCGTCTGCTACAACTTCATGGCGGTATTGGGCTGGCAGCGCACTGACCTGGCGGTGCCGGTCCGCGGCGGAGCGCTGTCGTCGGGCTACGACCACGCGCAGATGGAGGCGCGCGGGCCGGCCACGGCCGCAGGCCTGACGCCGGGACCGGACGGGATGCTGATCGGCGAGGAGCAGCTCTGGGAGAACTTCGCCTGGTTCAGCTCGCGGGTCGTGCCGGTGGCAGAGGCCAGCGGCGTCAAGCTGGCGCTGCATCCCGACGATCCGCCGTTGTCGCCCATCCGCGGCGTGGGGCGGATCATGCGCAGCGTCGAGAACATGGAGCGCGCCATCCGGCTGGTGCCGAGCCCCTGCAACGGCCTCACGTTCTGTCAGGGCAACTTCACCGCCATGGAAGCCGACGTGCCGGCGGCGATCCGCCGCTTCGGCGCGGGGCGGAAGATCTTCTTCGTGCACTTCCGGGACGTACGCGGCACCGCGTCACGGTTCGTGGAGACCTTCCAGGACGACGGCCCGACCGACATGGTCGCGGTCCTGCGCGCCTACCGGGAGGTCGGCTTCGACGGCCCGGCCCGGCCCGACCACGTGCCGACCATGGCCGGCGAGCCCAACGACCACCCCGGCTACATGATGAAGGGCCGCCTGTTCGCGATCGGGTACCTGCGAGGGTTGCTGGATGCCCTGGAGGCTGACGAGTGAGGTTGTGTCGATGCTGGTGAGTCTCCAGGGCCGCACCGTAAGGGTCGGGATCGATAATTCGCTGCGGCTGACGGTGTCGGCGCGCGACGGCGAGCCGCTGTGGGAGAGCTCGCGGAGCCTGCCGCCCGCCGTGCGGGTCGCAGTCAGCGGGGGCGGATCCCGCACGGTCGGACTTGCCGATGCGCAGGAACGATCGGTGCAGTCGTCCGGCTGCGGCCGGCATGCAGGCTATCGCATCCTGCTCGCCGGCTACGCCGATGCCGACGTCACGCTGGCGTTGACCATCGCGCTCGACGCGGACGACGACGAGCTGCTGATCGGAATCGAGCAGGCCGGCGGCGAGCACGCGGTGCAGCGCGTCGATCATCTGTACCGATTCGAGCGGCCTGTCGCGCAGGGCGGTTATCTGGTGCTCCCGCACGGCTCCGGATACCTGATCCCCGCCGACTGTCCGGACGCGCTGCCCGGGCGCGGGCCGGAGCCGATCCAGGTCGGCGGACGCTGGTCGCTGCCGATGTTCGGCCTGACCCGCGATGGCGCTGGGCTGTCCGCCACGGTCGACACGTGGTGGGACGCCGAGGTCCGCGCCCACCACCTGCCGGGCGACCGATCGATCCTGGACTTCTCCTGGGCCGACGAGCTGGGCACCCTCGCCTATCCCCGGCGGTTGCTCGTCCACTTCGCCCGCGACCTGGACTACGTGGCGATGGCCAAGCGCTACCGCGCCGTCGCACGGCAGCAGGGGCTGCTGCGGACCCTGGAGGAGAAGGCGGACGATTCGCCCCGGATCCGCGAGTACGCGGACAACGTCCTGTTCCGCTGGACCGAATGGAACGGCGCGGACTCGGAGCGGGTGCTCGGCGACCTCCGCCGGCTGCGGGAGCTGGGCATCGGCGCCAACCTGTTCTATCCCAAGTGGGGCGGGTCGCAGGGCCGACCGCCGATCCAGAACCATCAGGCCTTTCTGGTCGACGATCCGGGAGACGGCGGCTGGACGCCGCTGGTGGACTTCGCGGACCGGGCGCGCGAGCTGGGCTGCCTCACGCAGGGGTTCATCCGCCCGTGCGAGCAGAGCCCCGGCGTGACCGGCTATGACGAGTCGTTCTGGGCGGTGGGCCCCGACGGAGCCCGCTCTGATCATCTCAGCACGCACGCGGCGCTGGAAATCACCTCGGCGGCGCTGGACGGCCTGCAGGAGCGCGGCCTCCGCTTCGACCTGCTGTACTTCGACGGATACGCGGCGGCGAACATTCCTCCGCGCAGCTTCTCGTCCGCCCATCCGGTGACGCGCCGGCAGGTCTTCGAGGCCCAGAACGCCTGTTTCGATGAAACGCGCAGACGGGGGATCATTCCGGCCGGCGAGCTGCGCCAGTTCTGGGCCATCCCGCACTGCGACCACTTCTTCTTCACCGACTGGAGCGGCCACCGGCTGAGCGCCCGCACGGATGACGAGGATGCCGAGCACCGTCCGGTCGGCGAGCCGATCCCGCTCTGCCAGCTCGTGTTCCACGACTGCTGCATGTCCGGTTTCTCCGGTGACCCGGGCCAGGGAGCCTTCTACGACTGGTTTCCCAGCCGCCCGCACCGGCTCTACGAGTTGCTGTACGGTGCGCCGCCCGCCTACAACTGGATCCTGTCGCCGCGCGACGGATATCCGGTCCCGGTCGGCGACTGGCAGAGCGTCCGCACGGCACGCGCGATCGAGTGGCTGCGCACCTGGAGCGCGTTCTATCGCTCGATCGCGATGTCGGAGATGACCGGCCACCGGCTGCTGTCACCGGACGGCGCGCTGCAGCGCACCGAGTTCGCCTGCGGCGTCGCCGCGGAGTTCGACCTGCCGGGCGAGCGCTACCGGATCCTCGGATCGCCCGACTTCGACGGCACCTGGCAGACCCCGGTATCGCCCTGAAGTTCCCGCGCTGTGACACGCGAATATGACGCCAACCGGAGGGTGAGGCCATGAAGATCGTCGATGTGCGGATCCACCAGGTGATCGTGCCGATGCGGCCGGGCGTCGTGCACTCGGAGGGGGTCGAGGATAAGCTGTGCGCGCCCGACCCGGTGACCGGCCGTTCGCTGAACTTCTGGGAGTTCCCCAAGTGGATCATCGAGCTGGAGGCCGACAACGGCCTGATCGGGCTGGGTGAACCGCGGCGCGGCGACCTGTACGGACCGCTGCGCGAGCACGCCGACCTGATCATCGGCAAGGAGTTGATCGACTTGCCAATCGGCAATTTGCCGCTGCCGCACACCGACGACTACGACTCCTACTTCATCTACGAAGCGTACGAGATGGCGTGGCTCGACCTGCTCGGCAAGCATCTGGGCGTGCCAGTCCACCACCTGCTGGGCGGCAAGAAGATCGACCGTGTGCCGGTGGACTTCTGGATGGGCCGCGGCACGCCGGAGGACACCGCCGCGCGCGCACAGACGGGCCTCGATCTGGGCTTCCGGGGCATGAAGATGAAGTGCGTGCTCGGCGACCCGATCGCGGAGCGGGTCGCGGCCGTGCGCGAGGTGGCCCCGCACTTCCCGATCGTGCTCGACCCGAACGAACGGTTCTTCCATCCGGAGGGGACGCGCGAGGTGTCCCGATCCCTCGACGGCATGGACCGCGTCACCTTCGAGAGCCCCATGCCGCAGGACCGCCTGGACTGGTACGCGGAGGTGCGCGGCACCATCCCGCAGCCGGTCGCGCTCCACCTGACCTCGATCACCGACCTGCTGCCGGCGGTGCGCGCGGAGGCGGCCGACTGCTACAACCTGCTCGGACCACTCAAGGAGTTCGTGGAGTGGGCGACCCTCACCCGCAAGTGCGGGCTGCCGACGTGGCGGGGCACCGGCGTCGACCTGGGCGTCCGCGACATGTCGAGCGTGCATGCCGCCGCGGCGGCCGGGTGCGAGCTGCCATGCGACATCATCGGCAGCCTGCTGCGCGAGGACGACCTGATCGTCGATCCGATCCCGTTTGAGGACGGCCTGCTGGTCGTGCCGGACGCGCCCGGCCTGGGCGTGGAGCTGGACCGGGATGCGCTGGCCCACTACGGCGTGCCGGTCGGCCGCGGGCCGGTCGAGGGAGCCACGGCATGAGCTCGGCTAATCTGCGGGCCGCGTACCTGTTCTGCTATCCGTGGGACTTCGCCGACGAAGGGGTCGAGCATCTCGTCGGCCGTGCGCGCGACCTTGGCGTCACGCACCTAGCCGTCGCCAGCCTCTACCACGCCGGCTTCTTCTTCTACCCCCACAACCCGCGCCGCAAGGTGCACATGCTGGAGGACGGGGTCGCCTACTACCATCCGGACCCGCAGTGCTACCCCGAGGGGCTCACCCCGCAGGTGGCCGCCGTCAGCCGCGATCGGGACCTGTTCGGCGACATCTGCGAACAGGCCACGCGCTCCGGCCTGAAGATGTGCTCGTGGACGGTGCTGCTGCACAACTCGCGCATGGGACTGGCCCACCCGGAGCTGACCATCCACAACGCGTTCGGCGACAGCTACCCGCACGCGCTCACCCCCGGCCATCCCATGGTGGCGGCATTCGCCCGTGGCGTGATTCGCGACCTGGCGTCCCGCTATCCGCTGGACACGATTATGCTGGAGGCGGCGGATTACCGTTCCCGCGCGCACGGCGGCTCCTGGGTCGGCGGCCACCACCACGAGCGGCAGGGAACGCACCTGCGCGAGCTTGAGACCGCCCTGCTGGACGTTTCCTTCAACCCGGCGGACATGGCCGGCGCGGAGCGGGCCGGCGTCGACGCGGCCGCGCTGCGGGCGGCCGTGCGCGCGCACCTGGAAGCGTACCTGGCGGTCGCGCCCGACGTGCCGGGCGATCTGCCCGACTCCCTGGAGGCGTTTCGCCGCCTGCACCCGGAGCTGGACGACTACGAGCGTTCGCTGCAGGCTAACGAGGCGCGGCTCCTCCAGGAGTTCAGGCAGGAGGCCGAGCCGCACGGCGTACGGCTGATGGGCTCGGCCGATCCCGCCGTTCAATTGGTGATGGGCGGCGCGTACGGCCAGCCGCCGGACCGGACCGCGGAGATCGCCCGCGCCGCCCGCACGGGGCTCGGCGACGGGCAGGAGCTGATCGTGCTGCTGCGCATGGGCTTCTACGGCGGCCCGCAGTACGGCACGCCGATCGTGACCGAGCAGGCGATGGTCGACAGCGTCCGCGCCGTAGCCGATGCCGGCGCCCACGCGGTGGGGTTCTACAACTACGCCGAGGCGCCTGCCCGCTGCATCGACTGGATCGCGCCGGCGCTGCGTGCGGCCGGCCTGACGAGCTGACGGGCGGGAACGGCGCGCCGTGCGGTACACCCGCCTGGGCACCTCGGACCTGCGGGTCTCCCGGCTCTGCCTGGGCACCGTGTTCCGCAGCGAACCGGACGAGGCGACCTGCATCGCCGCCATCCACGCCGCCGCCGAGCATGGCTGCAACTTCCTGGACTGCGCCGACTTCTACGGCACCGGCCGCTCCGAGGAGATCGTCGGCACGGCGGTCAAGGGTCAGCGCGATCGGTTCGTCATCACCACGAAGGTGGGCTCGCCGATGCCGGACGCGCCGGCCGGCGGCCTGCAGCGCAACTACATCCTGCGCGCCTGCGAGGCGAGCCTGCGGCGGCTCGACACCGACTACATCGACTGCTACCTGTGCCACTTCCCCGATCCGGACACGCCGCTCGAAGAGACGCTGTCGGCGTTCGACCGCCTGGTGACCGAGGGCAAGGTGCGCTACCCGGGGGTGAGCAACTTCGGCGCGGCGCAGGTGCTGGAATCGGCGGACATCAGCCGCCGGCGCGGCTGGGCGCGCTACGTCTGCAACCAGGTGGGCTACAGCCTGCTCGACCGGCGCATCGAGGATGAGCTGCTGCCGGCGATCGAGCCGGCCGGCGTCGGCGTCACCGCCTACGCGACCACCGCCATCGGCCTGCTGGCCGGCCGCTACCGCTACGGCCAGCCGCCGCCGGCCGGCACCTCCTGGCACCGCGGGCCGTACAACTTCCGCGCCGCCATGACCCCGGCGGCCGGCCGCGTGATCGACGCGGTGCTGGACATCACCCACCGCTACGGCACCTCACCCACGCGTGTCGCCACCGCCTGGTGCCTGCGCCTGCCGGTCGTGAACGCCGCCATCATCGGCACCGACACGCCCGAGCAGGTGCGGCAGAACTTCCGCGACGCCGACTGGGAACTGCCCGCGGAGGCGGCCGCGGAATTGGACCGCTGCTCGGCCGGCCTCAGGCTGTCGATCCGCAAGGACTGCCCGCAGGGGTGGGTTCCGGACGCTCCCTGACCGGCAGACCTACTTGAGCGATCCGATCAACGCTCCCTTGACGAAGTAGCGCTGGATGAACGGATAGATGCAGATGATCGGCACGATCGACACGATGATCGACGCCGCCTGGAACGCCTGTACGGGGACCACCGCGCGGCGACCCCGTTCGCTGATGCTGCGGTCCAGTTGCTCCCGAAGCGACTGCACGTCCACCTGCACCAGCAGCCGCCGCAGAAACAGAGTAAGCGGCTTCAACTCCTCCTCGTTGATGAACAGCAGCGGCCTGAAGAAGTCGTTCCAGATGGCGACGATCTGAAACAGCGACCAGGCCGCCACCACCGGCTTGGACAGCGGCAGGTAGATGCGAAACAGGATGTAGATGTCGTTGGCGCCGTCGATGTGGGCGGCCTCGCGCAGCTCGGTGCCCAAGCCCAGAAAATAGGTGCGAAAGATGACGGTTGTGAACACTGCGACCGCGGGCGGCAGCACGATCACCCACATCGTGTCCACCAGCCCCAACGACCGGTACACCAAATAGGTGGGGATGAGTCCGCCGGAGAAGAACAAGGTCAGCACGTGGAATATCATCACGCCCTTATTGAGCCAGAAGCTTCGCACCGCCAGGGGATAGGCGACGATGGAGGTCACCAGGACGAAGATGACGGTGCCGATCGCTGCGTAGCGCACCGAGTTGTAGTAGGCGGTCACCAGGTCGTCGTTGCTGAACACGAACCGGTAGGCGTCGATGTTGAACCCCGACGGATACAACGCCACCGCGCCGCTGGCGATCCCCGCGGCGTCGCTCAACGAGACGGACAGGATGTGAATGAAGGGGTACACGGTCAGGGCAGCCAACAGGGACAGCAGCATGACGTTGAAGTAGTCGAACCAGTTGACCGGAAACAGCGCCAAGTGTTTCTCTCTCACGCCGCCATCCCCTACCAGAGGCTGTGGCTGGTGACGCGTCGGGCGAGCGCGTTGACCACCACCAGAAAGATCAGGGAGATGAGCGAGTTGAACAGCCCCACCGCCGTGCCAAAGGCGAATTGGCCGCCCTCCAGACCCAGCCGGTAGACGAAGGTCTGGATCACGTCGGCGGTCTCATAGGTGGCAGGCGAGTACATCAGGTACACCTTCTCGAAACCGACGTTGATGATGCCTACGGTGCTCAGGATCAGCAGCACCATGATGAAGGGCAGCAGGTGCGGCAGGGTAATGAAGCGAGAAAGCTGCAGGCGGCCCGCCCCCTCGACGATGGCGCACTCGTACAGCTCGGGATCGACGCCGGAGAGCGCCGCCAGGTAGATGATCGTGCCGAAGCCGACGCCCTGCCAGACGCCCGAGCCCACGTAGATCGCGCGAAACCAGCCCGCCTTGGCGAAGTAACTGACCTGCTCGCCTCCCAGTGCGGCCACCAGGCGATTGACCACGCCGTCGTAGGACAATATCTCCTTGAGCATTCCCACGATGACGACGATGGCGATGAAATAGGGCAGAAAGCTGATCGTCTGGATGGCCCGCTTGTAGCCGCTGGAACGCACCTCGTTGAGCAATAGTGCCAGCAGGATCGGCGGCCAGAATCCCCAGACGATCGACAGGGCGCCCAGCACCGTCGTGTTGCGGATCAGGCGCCAGAAGAACGGGTTCTTGAAGAACAACTCGAAGTTGTGCAAGCCGACCCAGGGGCTTCCCAGGATGCCGGCCGTGAAGTCGTAACGCTTGAAGGCGATCATGATGCCGTACATCGGCAGGTAGCTGAAGACGAACACCCAGGCCACGCCCACGGCCGTCATCAGATAAAGGTACTTCTCGCGCCCGAAACTGCGAACGATCCGGTCGAACCTGGCGGGGCCCTTGGTTACCCTGCCTGCCGCTGCTACACTCGGTGCGGTCATGTCTGACGCCATCTCAGCGCTCCCTGATCGTCCGGTATGGATGGTCGTGATTCGCGTCTACGGCAGCATCCTGTACACCACCGGTTGCTGGCCGGAAGGCGGCGCGCTGGTGCCGGAGGCCACGCCGCTCACCGAACGCCACATCGACGGCTGGTTCGAGGACTGCGCCCGCCACGGCGTGGCGGCGGTGCTGTGGCAGGCCAACTGCGGGGGCACCCTGACCTACCCCAGCGCGTATGCGCCGCTGGCCGGAGACCCGCCGCTGCCGGCGCGGTTCCGCATCGGCACCGAGCTGCACGAACAGGGCTGGAGGACGAGGGACTGGACGTGGCTGGGCGAGCAGTGCCGGAACTTCAACACGCTGGAGGCGGCCGTGAGCTCCGCGCACCGGCACGGCATCGCCCTGATCCTCAACTTCAGCGTGTTCGACCTGCCCGGCGTCTGGTGCAACGCGGAGAGCTGGCCGGACGGGGCGCCGTTGTTCGACCGCGACCTGTGGCTGTGGTCGCGTGATCAGCAGACGCGGCTGGAGGGGATCCCCTGCTACGCCGATCCGCGCCTGCGCGAGCTGCGCCTCGCGGAAGTCCGTGAGGCGCTCGACTACGGGATAGACGGCATCGCCCTGGGCTTCTTCAGCCACTGCGACGCTGCCGCCGGCGACGAACCGCACCGCTTCGGCTTCAACCCGTGCGTGGTGGAGGAGTTCGGGGAACGCCACGGCGTCGACGTGCTGCGTGAGCCGTTCGACACCGCTGCCTGGTACGCCCTCCACGGCGAGCATTTTACCCGATTCGTGCAGGCGGTGAGCGGCGAAACCCGACGCCGCGGCCGCGTGCTGCTGGGGTACGCGCGCACCGACGGCATCCATGGCTGGGCCGGTCCCCGCACTCCCGCGATTTCGCAGGGCATGGCCAGCGGCGGCGTGCATCGCTTCGACGCCCGCTCCGGGCGCTCGAGCGACCAACCGGCGGCCGGTCTTCACGTCGAGTACGAACGCTGGGGGCGCGAGGGGTTGGTCGACGCGCTGGTGGCATTGCCGCCGCCGCATCCGCACGGCCTGGACGCCGCTGCCTCGATGCGTGTGGCGGCCGGCGTGCCGGTGCTGGTGTGGCGCAAGATCATCGCCTCCGATCCCGATCTTCCCGCGGACAAGCAGGCAGAGATCGCCGCGGTGCGCGACGGGGCGGTGGACGGATACGTGCTGCACTTCATGTACTGGACCGACTGCCGCCATCCGCGCGGTGACTACAACCACCCGACTTCGCTGCTGGCCTGAATAACACGGCGAGGCTCCGCGGTGACGGAGCCTCGCCTCGATCGTCGCGCGGTCGTCGTTCGACTACGTGCCGGACGCCTCCGCGTACAGTGCGATCAGATCGCCCGAGCCCAACTCTTCGATCCGCGCCTTGTAGGTGTCGTAGTTGGACAGCGGCTCCTCGCCGAAGATGAAGTTGATGGTCATCTCATGCGCGTAGGTGTCCAGGATCGTCTTGAGCTGTGACGCCTGCTCCTGCGCTTCGGCGCTGAAACGCACCGCCGGCTGCGGCTCTTGCTGTGTGCTGCCCTGTTCCACGTACATCCAGCTCTCGCGGATAAACTGATCGTAATCCGAGTCCGACAAAGCGTCGTGCAACTCCATGAAGATGCCGTCCACGCTGATCGAGCTGACGTTGTTCTCCGACCGGAAAAAATTGTGCACGTTGCGGTAGTAGTCGATCGACGACCACTTGCCGTCCGGGTTGTACGGCGTCTTGATGTCCGGATGGATGAAGCGGTACTTGCCGTCGACGATGTCCCATTCCTCCCCCGGAGCACCCAGGGTCATCTGGATGCTGTTCGCGTCGTCAGAGAGGAATTGCCCCTTGAGCGCGATGATCTCGCGGATGTAGTCGGACTCGGCGTTGATCAACCACGGAGGTCCGGAGACGTTTGACGGCGCCTTGTTGCCGGTCCAGCCTCGCGGCCCGTCGGCTGAGATGCGCGGCACCGGGTGCGCTTCTACCCAGTGCTTGCCCGGCCCGTAGTTGGGGTTGTTGCCGGGGTTCTCGATGAACCAGTTGCCGGTCGCCGACCACCACCAGGCGAAGAAGCTCTTGTCGTTGATCCAGTCCTGCGTCCACTGCTCGTACGAAGTGGTGACGGCATCAGGATTGAGCAGCCCTTCCCGGTAGAGCTTGGCCATGTACTCCAGATAGAACTTGTAGTTGTCCTCCGTCGGGCCGTATACCCACTCGTTCACGTCGTGGTTGAAGTAGATCGAAGGGCCGGTCCGAAACGTGGGAGTAGCCAGGGTAATCATCGTGACGCTGCCACCCTGCGTGAAGGGGCCGACCGGAAACGAGTTGGGGAATTCGCTCTTGAGGACCTTGAAGGCCTCGTACATGTCGTCCCACGTCTCCGGTTGAAAACCGTACTTCTCCCACAGGTCATGGCGATACGGCAGGAACTGGTTGAACGGGAAATAGGTCTCGTTGACGTGGTAGAAGCCGTACAGCTTGCCGTCGTACAGGAACTTGCTGAAGGCGCCTTTGTACTTCTCCATGAGCGCCAGGTAGTTGGGCATCAGATCCTGGTACTGCATGATGTCGACGAATATGCCCTTGTCGCCGGCCGCCTCGATGTCCGACTGTGCCCACTGCGAGCCCTGCGGGAACATCATGTCCGGCAGATCGCCGCTTTGCAGCATCAGATTGTACTTGGCCTCTCTGGAGCCCATCGGGATCTGGTTGACGTCGAGCACGATGTTGGTCTGCTCCTGCAGCCACTGAAAGCCCAGATGGCCGGTATCCGCGAACTCGTAGGCCCCCTCGCTGGGATGCTCGGTCATGGCCAGGGTGATGGTGATCTGCTCTTCCAGCGGGAAGGTGATGGGACCAGCCTCTTCCATGGTTGCGCCTTCCGTTTCGCCGGCGGCCCAGCCCAGAACGCCCGCGAGCGCGAGCAATGCGACGATGAATAGCACTCTCTTCATTCGAGTCTCCTCCTCTCAGAGTGTCGGGACGTTTCCCGATCGGCACAGCATACACCGGCCGCCGCGATCGTTCAATAGTAGCGGCGACGCTGTTGCGGGAGAGATCGTTCTCGGCTATTCTTACTTTTCAGAAATACGGAGGCCAAGACATGGAGTTCGCGAAGATCACGAGCCGCGGCCAAACCACGATTCCGAAGCCGATCCGCGATGCGGCGGCGTTGCACGAAGGCGACATGATCGCCTTTGAGCTCGCCGGCGACCATGTGGTCATACGCAAGGTGTACCCGGAACGGGATGATTACCTGCGCGGCCTCCAGGACACGATGGACGAATGGGCCTCCCCGGAGGACGAGGCCGCCTGGCATGACCTTTGACCCGCTGGATGTCGTGGTCGTGCCGTTTCCCTTCACCGACCGGCAGGCGACGAAACGCCGCCCGGCGCTCGTGGTCTCCTCGGCAGCGTTCAACAGTGCTCATGCCCAATCGATCCTCGCCATGATCACGTCGACCACCCGGGACCGATGGACGAGCGACGTGCCTCTCGAGGATTGGCGGATGGCCGGGCTTAACAGCGCATGTCGAGTGCGCTTCAAGGTGTTTACGCTCGACAACTTCCGAGCGCTGCGTCGGCTCGGCAAACTGTCGGCACGCGACGGAAAGGCGGTGGTGAACGCGCTCAGCCGTCATCTCGAGCTGCGCAACGGTCGTGCAGAACGGCGGCGGCAATGACCTCGCGGAACCGCTCGAGCGGCATACCCACCGAGCGCACCCAGCGCCAGATGCACTCCTTGAGCTCCATGCTGTAGTCGCATACCTGCTCCGGCTTGCCCTTCTCCCACGGCTCGGGTGGCCACACGGTGTGGCCCAGCTTGGTGCACACCTGGATGCGGCGGTCGTCGAGCCGCAGGCTGATGCGCCTGCGGTCGATCCACTGGGCGTGCCGCCTCGCCTGGAACATGGCGGCGCCGGTGCCGTCGGGACACTCGAACAGCCATGCCTCCACGTCGGTACCGGGGATCGGGATCACCTCGTGACCGCGATGGCCGTACAGCAGGCGCGAATCGTGCACCGTCATCTCGAAACGCATCACAGGCGACCGCCCCAGCGGAAGGTATTCGGCGAAGGCACCCCATAGCCGGGCACGCATCCCTCGAACGATTCACCCCACAGCTCGGATTGCACCGTGTCCAGGTCGAGCGCCAGGCGGTTCGATGCGACGTGGCGATGAAACTCGGCGGCCAACCCGTCGTAGAAGTCGGGCAGCGAGCCGTGAAACTCGGTCGTGAACCGGAGCGCGTACGGCTCGCCCAGCGCCGCGGACGCCGCTTCGGTCAGATACGCAGGCCCGCCGAGCTGCACGAACAGGGTCGGTCCCCCGCGGTTCCGCAGATCCGCAAGCCAGCGTCCCTTCACCTCCTGCTCGCTCCGTACGAACAGCGACAGGTTGTCGGCGCGCACCTGCTCGGCCGGCAGCACCTCGTAGCAGCACGGGTGGATCAGGAAGATGGTCGAGTCGCACGGGTGCTCCCCGCTCGGGCCGCTCATGCGGCAGACACGCTACCATGCCGTCGATGCCACCGGCCGCTACCGTGATCGAACGGATCGTCTTCCTGTTCCATCCGGCGTGTTGGGCCATGACCGATGCCCCCGATCCCGACTACCTGGAGACCTACGGCGTGCGCCGTTCCTGGTGGTACGCCGCCCGCAACCAGGAGCGCCGGGTAGTCGCCAGGCAGAAGGCGTTCATCTCCGCGATGCGGCCCACCGAGCTGTTGTACATGCACCCGATCGGCACCAGCGACGTGATGCGGGACCTGGAACGCCACTCGGTGGCGGCGCTGGGCGACCGGTGCCTGGTGGAGCTCGGTGGGGTGATCACGGAGCCGGCCGGGTTGGCCGGCGTTTCGGAGCCGATCCGTCACGTCCTCCATCACGCCACGCATGCCGGCTGCGCCGCGTACTGGGAATGCATCCCGGCCGATCTGCACGCGCCGATCCGGGCCGAAGTCGAGGCCACCTGCGCGCGTGACGGCTACGGCTGGGGGACCGGCGCGCTGAAGGTGATCGCCAACAACTACCTCTACGCCCGATTCCTCGCCTCGGAGATGGAGGCGCGCGGGCTTACGTACGATCCGCACACGGTCACCGCCGTGGCGTTCGGCGAGGGGTTCGAGCAGTGCGCGATGACCTGGAAGTCGATGATCCCTGACATCTTGGGCTGGCGGCACCCGGTGGAGAACGTCTACGAACTGTCGGTGAGCGGCGCGCCGGTCCTGTGGGGCGCGCGCTTCGTGGAGCGCCTCGCCCTGGACCATGACGTACGGCTGTTCCTGTGGGAGCTGCCGAACGAGCTGCAGCTCGGCTTCTTTGCGAGGGCGCGTTGCCGGCTCGGCGACCCGCACTACGCCGCCCACATCGATGCGGGCGGCGAGGTGCTGGAAGTGCGTGACATCCGCGACCGGGTTCTCGTGGCTAACGAGGACGGACCTCTGACCGAACGGGCCGGCCGCTTGGCAGTGCCGGTGCTGTCCGGCATCCGCAAGTACCCGGAGACAACCTGTTACGTCGTCGGTTGCAGCACCCGCTACGCACGCTTCCGCGACCTGCTGGCCGGCGCGGAGATGCGCGAGCACGTACCCGCCCACGACGAGCGTTAGATCGGCCGGTCGCCCTTCTCCTGCAGCCAGTCGGCCAAGCAGGCGTTCGAGTCCCAGTCCAGGTCCATCATGCAGGTGCCCAGGATGACCACGCCGTAGACCGCTTCCTCCCGCAGCAACGCCTCCGCCACGTCGAGCTGGCGCCGCATCAGCTCGTAGCCGATCAGCTCTTTGTTGCCGAAATCGTACAGGTAGATGCACAGGAGCTGAGGCTTGCCGCCGGTCAACCGTGCCAGGCGGCGCACGTCCGCCGGCAGCCCGTCGATATCGGCCGCGTGCCAGAGCGGAGTCAGGTATCCGGCGAAGTGCGGGAGCAGGCCGGCAAGTTCCGGCTGGTCCAGGGTCATCGTGTAAATCGTCCCCATGAAGGGAAGCTGCGTCATCCCCGCCACGGCAGCACGCGCTTTCCGCGCCCAGCCTCCTGACATACACTGCCCTCATGTCGACCACCCCTCTCACTATCGGCGACGGCTCGGGCTGGCACTTCGTGAACGGCGCCTGGACGGACGGCGACGGCGGCGCGCTGACGGTGCCGCCCGATCTGCTGAATGCTGAGATGGCTCCCCTGCAAGGTGCTCACTTCGCGTTCGACCGGACCCGCGCCTACCAGGACTGCCGGATCAGCTTCGACTTCCTGCTGCGCGGCCACAGCGACGCCGGCATCATCCTGCGCGCCCGCGACGAGTCCCACTTCTATCTCGTGCACTTTCCCAATTGCGGTCAGGCGTCGCGCGCCCAGCACTTCTGGGTGGCGCTGTCGAAGATGGACGACGCCGGCTACCTCACGCTCATCAAGCTGGAGATGGTCCCGCGCGTGCCGAGCACCAACGGGATCCCGCTGCACTGCGAGATCACCTTGCAGGGCGACCGGTTCACCGTGCGCGTCGGGGACTACGGCCGCTTCGAGGCGTGCGACGGCACCTACGGCGGGCCCGGCGCCGCCGGCGCGTACCTGTTCGGGAAGGCGGAGCTCGCCAACGTGCGCGTCCAGGGGCAGGCCACCGCGACGAGCTGGCGGTCCGGTTTCGAGCACCCGACCAACTGGTGGCACCCGCTGCCGGCCGGACCCGGGCTCTGGCAGCAGCCGGTCGACATGAAGCGGTTCGACGACGGCGAGTTGCTGATGCTGATGAACGTGCAGGACGACACCTCCGCCGCCATGACCGCGCACGCGCAGCCATTCCTGACCCGTTCGGACGACGACGGCCGCACGTGGTCGGAGCTGCAGCCACTCGGCCTGGGCGAGCTCGCCAGCTCCTGGTCGCCGGCGCGCATGCATCTCACCCCGCAGGGGCGTCTGATCGCCATGCTGCCGGGCACCGACCACAAGCTGGTGTACGAATCGGGCGACCGGGGCGGCACATGGACCTCCGCGGGCACCACCAACCTGCACGTCGGGCCTCCGAAGGATCCGCCGGTGCAGAGCATGGCGCCGATGGGATTCCTGAATCTGGCCGACGGCGCCATGCTGGCCTTCCTGCTGCTCGGCAAGGACATGCACGACAATCCGCTTCCGCTCCGCACCTGGGGTTCCTGGCACTGCCAGGCGTTCTGCGCGCGCAGCGACGATGATGGCGCCACCTGGAACGCGGCAGTGAACGTGGACACGCCCGGCTTCCACGACGACGGCACGCCGATGGAGGGCAACCTGGACCTCACCGAATGCACGGCCGTGGAGCTCGGCGACGGCCGGGTCGTGGCCTACATGCGCCCGATCTACTCGCACGTGATGTGGGAAAGCTGGTCCGATGACGGCGGCAGGACGTGGGGACCGGCGGTGCGCGGACCGTTCGCGGGCTACGCGTCGCCCAACATGGTTCGGACCGCCTCCGGCGCGCTGCTGATCGCCCACCGCATGCCCGGCCTGACCCTGCACTGCAGCCACGACGACGGCTTGACCTGGGACCAGGGCACGATGATCGACACCGGCCTGTGGGCGATGGGCTCGATGGTCGAGGTCGCGCCGGACGAGGTCCTCTACGTCTACTGGGACACCTTCAAGACGCTGGCGCGCGCGCAGCGAATCCGCGTCACCCCGTCGGGGCTCGAGCCGGTTCGACCTGCGTAGGCTTACTCGCCGGCGCTCCAGCGCACTACGCCCATGTGGTAGCGCCGGTGACCGGCGATGCGGTTCGCGTAGTAGGCGGTGACGATCGTCCCGTCCGGCATCTGCACGCTGGACGGATAGCCGCCGTCAGTGGCGTCATCCAGGTCGACCAGCAGCCGAGGCGGCCCCCAGGTGGCGCCGTCATCCGCGCTGAGCCGTGAGCCGATGCCGTACAGTCCCTGATTGCGTATCCCATAGACGAGGAGGATCCGTCCGTCGGCCAGCCGCAGCAGGTGCGCGGGATGCTGCCGCGGCAGCGTGAGCGTGCCTTCGTCGCTCCAGGCGTGCCCGTCGTCGCGTGAACGGAAGAGCTGCAGGTGGGCGTCTCGAAGCGTCCGGCACGCGGCCAGCCACTCGCCTGAGCCCATGTGGAGCAGCGCCGTCTCATTGCAGTCGTCCGCTCCGATCCGCGCGCGGGGCCGCCACGAGGCACCGTTGTCGGTGCTGACGTAGAAGTAGGCGGTGTTCCGTCCAGGTTGGTAGCGGTGATAGGCGGAGGCGGCGAGCAGGCCGCCGTCGCCCTCCACCACGTCCCCGAACGGGAGCGGCGCCGGCGCCGACTCGTCCGGCAACACGAAGGTGCCCTCATGAGTCCACACGTGGCCGTGGTCCTCGGAGCGGCACACCAGCGCGCGCAGCACGCCGTGCTCGGGCGGCTTCCCGAGACCCTCGGCGCCCGGCTCCAGAACCGGCGTCCAGCCGGAAGCCAGCACCAGGAAGGTGCCGGCGGCGGTGCATCCGGCGGCGACGTTCATGCGGTTGCCCGGCGGCTCGCCGCGCGCCGGCATGCTGCGCCGCGACCATAGCCGGCCGTCGTCCGTGGAAGCCCAGCACTCGACGTCGCCGTACCAGCGGCCGTGCACCGGCTGGTTGTAGACCGTCACACCGATCGAGCCGTCGGCCAGCAGCGTCAGGTTGGGCCAGGCACAGACGTTGTCGATCGCGACGTAACGCTCGACCGGCTCGGCACTCATGACGGGTTCAGCCCGCAGTGTCGGCCGCGGCGATTCGTGGGGGCTCATACCACGAGCAGGGTCGGGTCGCGCACGCACCACTCCACCGCGTGCCGTCGGCCGGCGCCGTCGGTGAGCTCCGGGCTCAGCACCGTGACCCCGAAGTCGAGCGGAGTGTGCAGATCCGGCTGCCCGTCGGGCGTGCGGAAGATGTTGTGGTCGCGCGCCGCCTCGGCGCGGGCCAGATCGAACAGGTCGCGCATCCCGTAGCGGCGCACCGCGGCGTTGCCGATGAACTGCCGGCCGGCCGCGCCGCGCTCCTCCAGCATCCGCCCCAGGCGGCTGAAGTCCGGCCCGCGCGATCCGTAGTAGGAGCCGCCTTCGCTGATCGGCTGATAGTCGGTCATGCGTGCCGGCATGAGCGTGCCGTCGGCGCCGCGCACGCGCACGTCGCGCATGATGATCTCCCGGTACGGCACCTGACAGATGAACTCGGCCAGGTGGTGGCTGGTGGAGCTTGAGTAGGTCATGCCCAGCAGCACGACCTGGGTGTCGAGCGCGAGCATCACGCCGAAGGCGGAGCGCAGGTCGAACGGCGACAGCGTCGGGTCGACGGCGGTAATGACCTCCGCATGCGCCCCGATGGCGGCGACGCTGTGCCGGTAGGCGGTGCTGCGCCGTGCCTCCGGGCGCGCGCGCAACGCCTCGGTGATCGTTCCCATCTCCGACGGGTCGGCTGCCGGATCGATCACCGGCTGCTCGGTGGCCTCGTGCGCGAAGGTGAAGGTCGGCACCACCAACGTCCCGTCGGGGCCGATCACCGCGAGCAGTGCATCGACCACCGCGTCGCCGCCGCCCTCCACGTAACCCAGGGTGCGCATGGCCGAGTGCACCAGCACGGTCGCACGCGGCTCGATCCCCAGACGCTGGAAGCCGTCGACCAGATCGGCGCGCCCGACCGTCACGGGGCTGATGTTCGCGCGTTCCCCCTCGCCCCCAGCCCCCTGCTTCACGGGATCTGATTCTCCAGGAACATGGTCACCCCCATGTCGCGGAAGTGCGAGGTGTCGGCGCCCGCCGCCACGCGCATGCAGGCGCGCACGCCGGTGCCGCGCAGGTCCTCAGCCACGTAGGCGACGCAGTCCTCGACCGTCTTGAGGGCGTGGTTGGGGTAGCGGCGGATGTTGAGCGTGAGGTCGGCGGGGCCGAAGGTGACGAAGTCGACCCCGGGCCTGACCAGGCGCCGCGCCGCGGTGGCCGCGGTGATCGACTCGATCTGCATGGCCAGCACGCCGGTGCGGTGCCAGAGCTCGATGTACTCGTCGAGCGGCTGGTCGGCAAAGCCGTAGCGGTCCGGGCCGCCCCAACTGCGCACGCCGTCCGGCGGGTAGTAGAAGTTGGCCACCGCCTCGTCCACCGTGGACTCCAGCTCCACCTGCGGCACCTCGATGCCGACCGGGCCCAGGTCCAGCAGGTTGCCGATCAGATAGGTGTGGCGGGTGTGCTTGATGCGCAGCACCACCGGCATCGACAGCTCGCCGGCGATCGCGCAGAAGTCGCGCAGCCTGACCTCCGCGAACGCCGAGTGCTGGGCGTCGACCTGGAACCAGTCGTACCGGTGGCGGGCGGCTACCTGGGCCAGCCGGGCGCGGTCGGAGAACATCGGCACCGCGGCGCCGAGGAGCGGAGCGCCCGAGCGGAGTTTCTGCTTGAGGGTGGTCTGATCATCTGCCATGGCGCGCAAATCAGACACCGCCGCCGGCCGCAGGTCAAACCCGGTGCGCGCGCCGGCTCAGAGGCGCAGGGCGCCCGAATTGCTTCCCGAATGCGCGGGCGCCCTGCGTTGCGCTATGGTAGAGAATGATGGCTGAAACCCGCGCTGCCACGGTCCCGCGTCCGGCGGAGCACGGCGAGCCGGCGTCGCTGGAGTTTCCGGGCTGTCGTCCGGTGCGCATTTCGCGTGCCGAAATCGCCGATTACGAGGGTCGCATCGAATACTGGGACGCCGCGACGGAAATCGCCATGGTGTGCGAGCCGGTCAGCATCTACCACGAACACCCGGGGCAACGCCTCCGCGAGTTGCTGACACTGATCGCCCAGACGCGCGGATCGCCGATCGGCACCTTCGGCGCCGCCGACCTGCTGATGCGCGACGCGCAGGGCGCCCATCTGCGCATCCTGGAGGGAGACCAGACGGTGTATCTGCACCCGCGCGCGACGCGCCCCCGGGGTCCCGCGATCGAGGTAGGCCGCGATGTGCTGCCGGACGTCGTGCTGGAAGTGGACAACACCACCGACGTACGCCGCGGCAAGCTCGCGCTGTACGAGGAGTGGGGCTTCCCGGAGGTTTGGGTAGAGGTGCCGGACGAGTCGTCGCCGAGCCGTCCGCCGGGGCTGCAGCCGGGCTTGACGATTCACGTGTCGGGGGATCGGGGCTATCGCACGGTGAAGAGCAGCCGGGCGTTTCCAGGGTGGACGGCGCAGGAGATTCACCGGGCACTGAACGAGGCCGAGCTGTCGAACGCCACTACGGCGGCGTTGCGCCGGATCGGGCGGACGCTGGGTGCGGCGGAGGGCACGGGGCCGGATGATGATCCGTTCCTGCGCGCAGAGCGCATGGGGGGCCGGCAAGAGGGCCGGGTGGAAGGTCACGAAGCAGGTCGGGTGGAGACGCACCGCGCAGCGGTGTTGCAGGTGTTCAAGGCGCGGGGCATGCCGGTTTCGGCGGCGCTGCCGCGGCGCTTGGCGGAATTGGAGGGCGTCTCCACGGCGGCGCTGATGCAGGCCGCTCTGGAGTGCCGGGACGAGGAGCACCTGCTGCGGCTGGTGTCGGATCGGCAGTAGTTCTCAGCGACGCGGGGCGTCGTTGGCCGCGGCCAGGATCGCGTTCTCCGCGGCCAGCTCCCAGGTCTCGTTGAATGCGTACGGGCGAGGCCGCCGCAGCGGGTGGCCCGGCGGCGCCACCGAGGGATCGATCAGCTCGAACCGGTCGCGGCCGCGCGGCCGATCGAGCCAGCGCCGCTCTTCCGGCGCGGCCTCCACCTGCCGGCGCAGGATGAACTCCCCGTGGTCGAACGCGGAGAAGGCGGCGTGCGCCAGGAACACGCGCGCCGGCTGTCGGCCGTCCCAGGTGGCCAGGTCGGGCAGCAGCACGGGTCCGGTGCAGACCTGGAACTCCGTGTCCTCCTCGTTGAGGTTGATCAGGTTGACCGGGTACTCGACCGTCACGGTGAAGCCGTCGCGGACGTAGCGGCTCTGCGCGTTGAGCAGGTCGTGCCGCAGGGTTGCCTCGACCACCGCGGTGGCATCCGTGAGCCGGGTGGCGTGGGCGAACGCGCGGATGTCGATGGTGTGGTCCTGATAGCCCGTGCCGAGCGGCTCCGTGCTCGCCGGCTCCGGCTCGGTCGAGGGTCCCTTGGCCAGGTGCAGCTTCGCGGTGCGGCTGAACGCCATGCGGTACTCGCCGCTCGGCACCTGGAACAGGTTGCGCGTCGCGATGGTGTACTCGGTGCGGCACGGCGCGCCAAGGAACAGCTCGGCCGTGGTGCCGCTGGCGTGGTGCTCGACCGTGCAGGCCGCCTCCAGCGTGAACCGCACGTGGTACGCCTGCCCCGGCGTGCCCACGAACCCGCCGTGGTAGCGGTAGTACCGGTGCGGATACCACGGCTGCGACTTGCGCGTGAACAGCGACCTTGGAAAGTCGATCATCGCAAGAGCTCCTCTGCCGGCCGGTCCCGTTCGGTCGCTGATGGTAAGTGGACCATCGGCTGACCACGATCATGGCGTCCTGTCGGCCGGCTCGCGGCAAGGTCTATCATACCACCCATGTCATGTATGACGTGGCCCGGCACCCGATAGGTAAGGCCGGCGTCGCCTGCTTCGCACGCGTGCTGCTCCATATGCGGTGCAGCTACGCGGCGACCGCGTGCTGATCGCCTTACGCAAACAGTGAGGACGCCCTTATGACGAAACAACAGTACGACCATAGCAACCGAAACAGGATGCCGTTTCAGGTGCTGATTATACCCTATCGAAATACTACACCGATTCAATACGCGGCCTTTCTTCGTGAAGACTCCAATTATTGGCAATTCATTGCCGGCGGTGGCAACAAAGGCGAGGACAAGATCCAAGCCGCTCATCGAGAAGCCGAGGAAGAAGCAGGTATTCCGCAAAGCGCCAAGTTCCTTGAGCTCCAGACAGTTGCGTCTGTTCCGACACACTGCTTTGGAGCGCGAGTCTACTGGCCACAGGATCTATACGTGATTCCCGAATACTGTTTCGCGGTGAATATGAACGGATGGACGATTGTGTTGTCGCACGAACACAGTCGTGTCGATTGGCTGTCATTTGGAGAATGCCATGAGCGACTCCATTGGCAGTCCAACCAGGTAGCGCTGTGGGAGCTGAACGAGCGACTCAGATACCGGCGTTGATAAGTCGGCGATCCGGAGTCCGGCGGATGCATGCTCGCGGACGTTCAGACGAAGAGCGCGCGGAGATCTACAAGGCGTCACCCCACAGAATCTGGCAATTCGTGTCAAGATCGAAGCGGAAGACGTGGGATCCCCGCCGGGTCAGCCGCCGGCGATCTCGTGCAGCAGCTCTAGCGACGCCGCGGTGACGCGATCGGCGGAATCGGGGCGCAACGCCACCGGCATGCTGTACGCCTGGACGAACAGGTCCGGGACCGCATAGCGGGCATCGATGTCCCAGCCGCCGTCCGGATGGTCCTCCGCGCGCGGCAGGTAGCAGCGCAAGCCGGCGCTGAAGCCCAGAACCTGCGTGTGGGCGAGTGGCGATCGCTCCTTGATGGCAAGGCCGGTCTCGAAGAACACCTCTGCGCCGATCCCCAACCAGGCGATGTTGTCGACGCGCAGCACCTGCACGGGCATCGGGAACCGGGGCGCGCCTTCGCGCACCGCAACCACCAGCCGTTGCGACCAGTGCGCGAACCGCCGCGCGATCGCCACGTCCCAGTGGTGGCCGCCACCGGACTCCGCCTCCGCGAGCTCCCGGTGCCAGCGGTCGTGGATGGCCTGCGCCTTCTCCGCCGACGGCAGGTCGATGAAGTCCAGGTCCAGCGTGCGCTCGGCCACGGCCACGGTGCTCTCCGATTCGCCGCGCACCGGCTCCCACGGCCATACCGACACGGAGGCCAGCGTGTCGATCGGCCGCTTCGCGCCGCGCCGCACATGCGTACGGATGCCGGCTGCCACCTTGACTACCTCGCCGCCGAGCATGGCGCCGATCCGGTCCTTGTTGTCGCGGCAGTCGACCTCCGCGCCGATGCCGGTGACCGGGTTGATGTTGCCGCCGCACGCCTGCAGGAACAGCGCCGTGCCGCCGAGCGCCCCCTCGACCACTGCCCGCGCGGCCCCGGGGAAATCCGAGGATGCCACGTGCGAGTGCGGGCCCATCGTCACCGGGTGGCAGCCGTAGCTGAACAGGGTGGCGATCGGCCGGCCGCCGAGGTCGTCGACGCGCACCACGCCCACCGACGGGTCGGTCGGCGCGCCGGGCACCTCGCCCAGGTGATCGGTGCCGTCCGGGCCGCGCTCGCGCCGGTAGGCGGCGATCGCGCACTCGCCCCAGCCGGCACCGATGCGCGCCGGCTGCAGGGTTCCGCCGGCCTCCTGGGCCGCCTGCACCACCGCCTCCTCCATCTCGGCCTGATACGCCTGCTGCACCGCGGCCTGCTCCGCCGGCTCGGGAATGAACTCCGGCAGCGCCGGCCCCGAGTGCGTGTGGCTCTCATTGACCAGCACGTGCTCGACCGTCGTGTCGAGCACCGCCGCGATCCGCCGCCGCAGCCGATCGACCACCGACACCGGGATCGCGCACAGATCGCAGGCGACGATCGCCGCGCGGCTGCCGCCGGCCGCCAGCACCAGGACCGTCGCGGTCAGGTCGCTCTCGATCGCCTGGATGGGGTCGGCGAACAGCCGGATCCCCGGCCGCTTGATGCCGAGGGGCGGGTTGATCACCCGCCGCGCCACGCCGGCGCGCAGCGCGCTCACTCTTCGAGTGAGGTTCGCTACGCTCACGCGGCAGCGCTCAGGCGGAAGATGCGGTCGGCGTTGCCGGAGAACAGCGCTACCTGCTCGTCGCGGCTGAAGTCGGAGATGATCTGCCGGTACGCCTGGATGACGTCGGTATAGGACGAGAACAGCCGGTCCACCGGCCAGTTGGTGCCGAAGAACGAGCGCTCCACGCCCCACGCGTCGATGCACTCCAGCACCCAGGGGCGGATCGATTCGACAGTCCAGCGGTGATCGCACATCCCCAGACCGGAGATTTTGATCACAGTGTGGTCGAGGGCGGCGAGCGAGCGCATGCCGCGCTTCCACGCCTCGAAGTACTCGGCATCGCGCCGCCGCGGGAAGCCGGCGTGGTCGATGCAGTAGGTGATGCCGGGATAACGCTTGACCAGCTCCACCGCGTCGCCCATGACCGGCACCAGCGGGTCGTCGCAGCAGACCAGCCCGTGCCGCTCCAGCAGCGCGTAGCCGCGCTCCCAGCGCGGGTCGGTCAGATAGTCGTCGTAGCGCAGGTCGCGGATCCCGCACACCCCCGGATACTCCAGGTGCCGCTCGATCACGCGCTCGGCATCGTCGCCGGTCAGATCGCAGAAGGCGACGATGGTGAGCGGGAACCCCAGGCGGTCGGCGAACCCCTGCACGAAGCGGGTCTCCTCCACCGGGTCCTCGATCCCGATCGCCGCCTGCACGTGCACGGCCTTGGTGGTCCCGGCAAACCGCGACTCCGCGATGAAGTCGTCCGCCCAGTAGCGGACCGCCTTGAGCGCGTCGTGGTTGCCAAGGCCGGGATCCTCCTCGGCATCGGGCACCAGCCACGAGTAGTGCAGGCCGGGATCGCGCAGGTCGTAGAAGTGAACGTGCGTGTCGGTGAATTCCAGGTCGCTCATCATTCCCCCGGCAGAATCATACCGCGAAGGCCCCGATCACTCCTCGCCGAGCTTGAGCGCCTGGTGGACCGATACGCGCGCCACGTAGAGCTGGAACACGATCGACTGCGCCAGCAGGGATGCGGCCACCACCGCGTACACGCGCAGGAAGTCGGCACGCAGTGCGGTGACGCGAAACGGCGGGACCTGTGCGGCGCCGTCCGCCAACTGCACCAGCGGTATGAACAGGTCGGCCGCCAGCCGGCCGGCGGCGTAGCCGATCAGCGCGGCGCCCGCCGCCAGCACCAGCAGCTCGGTGATCAGCATGGCCGTCACCTGACGGGGACGCAGCCCCATCGCCCGCAGCACGCCGAACTGCAGCGTGCGCGTGCGCAGCGCCATGACCCAGAAGACGATGAAGCCGGCGATGCTGGTCAGCATGGCGATCGCGAAGCCCAGGGTGAGCGCGCCGTTGGTGGACTGCACCATGGCGTCGTTGCGGGCGCCGAGCAGCACCTGCGAGGTGTCGTAGAGCCGCTCGACCACCAGCCCCTCGTCCTGCATGGCGGCATACACGGCCGCGCTGGACACGCCGTCGCGCGTGTCGAGCCAGATCTCGTACGGCTCCAGCGCCAGCTTGGCATGCAGGTAGGCGAGGTTGGCGACGATCAGGTTCGTCGGTCCCCGACGGTCCGGGATGCCGGGCAACCAGCGCTCCTCTCCGCGCGGGTTGAAGGTCGGCCAGTAGTCGACGAAGCCGACGACGAAACCGGCGAGCGGCGGCTGACCGGTCCAGCGCACCTCGATGCGATCGCCGAGGCGCACGCCGTGGCGGTCGCGCAGGGCGCTGCCGGCCAGCACCGCCAGCGGGTTGGAGGCGAGTGCCTGGGCGTAGCGGTAGTGGTGCCGCGGCAACAGGCCGGGGGGAAAGTAGGCGACCTGCGCGAACTCCGGCGCCACCACCCCCAGCACCTGCGCGTGTGCGGTCGCGCCGTCCGGCAGGCGGACCGTGGCGCGGGCGCGGCGGAAGACCCGCGTGGCCCGCTCCACCCCGTCCAGGCGGCCGAAGGCATGATAGGGAGGCTCGCGGAGGGCTCCGGAAACGACGCTCGCGACGGCCGAGGACGGCGGGGCGTCGATCGGCGCGACGGTGGCCGGCGCGGCGCTCGGGAAGTAGGGCTCCACGACGATGTCGGCCCCCACGCGGTAGGCGACGCGGTCGACCAGGCTGGCGTTGATCGTGCGCGCGGTCTGGCTGTTGAAGATGCCGAGGGCGACCGCCAGCAGCAGGAACAGGGCGACGAGCTGACCGCTCGCGGGAGCGCGGCCGACCTGGATGAGGGCGGCGTAGACGGAAGCCGGCCAGCGGCCGCCCCCCACCGCCGCCAACCCCCGCACCGCCGGCGGCAGGAGGCGCAGCAGCGCCAGGCCGCAGCCCAGGATGAATGCCACCGACAGGCCGAACAGGAGCGGGTCCAGCGGCGCCGCGCTCCCCTCCATCCCCGTCAGTGACAGCACCTCGCGGCCGCTCGTGAAGCGCGCATACCCGTAGGCGGCCACCGCCAGCAGGGCGGCGTCCAGGTAGTAGCGGTGCCAGAACGGCGCGCGCGACTCGTCGCGGGCGCGCGCAGCCTTGCGCTCGACGATCGAGCCGCGCGCGGCGACCGCCGCCGCCACGGTGGTGAACATGAACAGCACCACCCCGGCCGCCGCGAACAGCCATGCGCGGAGCGACAGCGCCACCGGCAGCGCGGTGCGGTCCACGAAGACCAGAAAACCGTCCGCGGCGCCGATCACCGCCGAGATGAACAGTCCCACCGGCGGCCCCGCCGCCAGCGCCAGCACGCCCAGCGCCGCCGCCTGCCCCAGGTAGATGCCGACGACCTGCCTGGCGCGGGCGCCGCGGCTGCGCAGCGTGGCGATGGCGTCGCGCTCCGACTCGACCAGCAGCCGCGCGACCAGGTAGGTGAAGAAGCTGAGCAGCAGCGCCACCGGGACCAGCAGCAGCGTCAGCGTCAGGCGGAGCTGCCCGGCGCGCACCAGGTAGCTGCCGATCACCTCCTGAAGCGGGAACTGCACATCCACGCGCGAGGGCTCCGCCATGCGCAGGAATTCGTGATGCCGCTGCAACACCTCGCCCAGGGCGCCGACCCGTAGCGCGTGGTAGTCCAGCGCGTAGTGCCAGCGCACCTTCGCGACGTGGGAGATCGGCCGGTCCAGGAATCGCCTGCGGAACTCGCCGTAGTCGATCAGCAGGCTGTCGTCGTACTGGCGCAGGCCGTACGGCCAGAACAGCCTGGAGTCGGCGGCCGGACGGTAGACGCCCACGATCCGCACCGTGAAGGCCGGTCCGCCGGGCGTGACCGAGCTTACCTGCAGCTCGTCGCCCAGCAGCACGGGATGCTCGCGCAGCACGTACTCGGAGATGATCGCCTCCAGCACGCCGTCGTCACGAGCGCCGAAGGCGCGGCCGTGCACCAGCTCCACCTCCTCGAGCATGCCGTCGAGCGCCTCGACCGACAGGAACAGCCGTGCTCCGTCGCGCTCGTTGTCCTGGATCAGGAAGGAGAGCGTGAGCTGCGTGGTGTGCGCCAGAACCGGCAGGCCGAGCGAGGGGATCGCCTGACCGCCGATGGCGGCATCCAGCTCGCGGAAGCGCTCGCTGCGCTGTTCGGCGGGAGCTGCCCGGAACAGGTTGATCATCGCGCTGGTGCGTCCCGGATGGCGGCCGCGCTCGCGCTGCCGGGATTCCAGCTCCTGCACCAGCAGGCGCTGCAGGACCGCGTCGGTGTAGATCGGGATCGCGGCGAGCAGGCCCGCGGACATGATCGCGCTGCCGAGCAGGGCCAGGGCGAGCCAGCCGGAGGCCAGCGTCTTGCGGATCAGCAGCGAGAGCGTGGCCGGCCTACCTCAGGATCACGGCCTCGCCCGCGCTCAGGCCGGTCCTGATCTCCGCGCGGGTCGGCGTCTCGATGCCGACCTCCACGTCCCGCTCCACCGGCAGGCCGTCCTCCAGCACCTGGACGTAGGTGCGGTTCACGTAGGTCTCCACCACCGAGCGCGGCACCACCATCACCCCCTCCCGGCGCTCCAGCACCAAGTGGACGACCGCGCTGGCGCCTGCCGTGACGCGCGGCGGCAGCCCGTCGACCCGGAACAGCACGCGGCCGGCCTCCTCCTCGGTGGCGTCCGGCGGGGCCGACGCCGGCGTGGCGATCACCTCGCCCGGGTAGGTGGCGCCGGCCATCTGCACGCTCACGGCTGCGCCGGCTATGAAGTCACGCCGCTGTTGACCGCGGTAGCTGAGCACCAAGTCGGTCGGGTCGGCCACCTGCACCACGGTGCGGAAGGCGGCGACCTCCTGCCCCGGCTGCATCGTTGCGAGGTACACGACGCGGCCGGCGATCGGGGCGAACAGCCGCGACCGGGCCAGCTCGTCCTGAAGCTGCGTGAGGAGCAGCCGGGCGCGCTCCAGGTCGAGCGCGGCCAGCGCCAGGGAGAACCGGTCAGCGCCCGTGGCCAGCGCGCGCTGGTGGAGCAACTCGGCGCGGCGGAGATCCAGCTCCTGCAGCGCGATCCGGTCGAGCAGCGCCGCGGTATCGAGCTCGGCCAGGAGCTGTCCGGCCTCGACCGTATCGCCCCAGTCGACGTGCAGCGCCCGCAGCGGGCCGGCACGGTCCCGGAAGAAGACCGGGTGCTGTTCCCGGTAAACGAATTGACCGGTGACGATGGTCTTGCGCTCGATGGCGCCAAGCTCGGCGACCACCGTGCGGAAGGTGATCTGCGGCGCCTGCAGGAGATCCGGCGAGAGCACCTCCTCCTCGTCCGGCAGCAGGAAGCAGCCGAGCGCGGCGAGCGTCGCGGCCGCGGCCAGGGCTGCCCGTGCGCGGGCCGGCATCATCACCGGGCGAGTGTACGAGACCGTGACCCGCCGAGGTAGGTCCGTAGCGTGCTCCGTCACGGACTGCCTCAATGTGTTCGATTGAATTATTTTCCCCTGGACTCAACAAATCGAGTCTATCGACAGGCCATCACCCCGACCGGGCTCACGCATCCCGGAAGCGCACTGACGCTGGCGGAGATCCGGCAGGTGCACCGGACGGCCATGGGACCCGCCTGGAACGTAGCGCCGCATCCCGACGCGACACCGCGCGAAGCCCCGGGGAGCTTTCGGGAACACGACATCCACCCGTTCCCCGGGGGCATGACCCCCATCTCCTGGCCCTTCATCCCCGCGGAGATGGCGAGTTGGGTAGACAGCGTGAACGCCCTTGACCCGACCAGAGCGGTCTTTCCCGAGGCGCTCGCCGCGCTCCACTGCCGTTTCGAACGGATCCACCCCTTTCTCGACGGCAACGGCCGGACCGGGCGGTTGATCCTCAACCTCATCCTGGTCAGGCACGGCTATCCGCCGGCCATCATCTACAAGCGAGACCGTGCACGGTACCTGCGCGCTCTGCAGAGAGCGGACACGGGAGACGCAAGCGCTCTCGGCGAGATGCTGGCTCGGGCGATTCTCGACAGCCTGCATCGATTCGTCATCCCGGCCGTCGCAGACCCGGACAGGCTCGTGCCACTGACCGCGCTGGAGACACCGGGCATGCAGGCGTCGGCGTTACGAGCGGCGGCCGATCGCGGACGCCTCCGCGCCACGCGAGGACCTGACGGTCAGTGGCGCAGCTCCCGACAGTGGGTCGAGGAGTACTTGGCGAGCCGCTATCGCCGCGGCGAAACGACACCGGGAACCTGAGGCCCGGAGACCCGCTGTTCGGCGCTACGGCTCCCGTCGCCAGACCTCGACCACGCAGTACGACCCGGGCTCGCAGTAGTTGCCGGTGGCGAAGTCGCGAGCCATGGGTATGGCCGTATCCAGGCCGTCGACCAGGCAGTACCGGTTCACCGGGGACTCCTCAGCCATGCCGTTGCAGGACAGCGGCGAGCAGAAGAAGCTCGGCACCATAGGCCAGCCTCCGGAGTCGCGCCCACCGGGGTCCCGGACCACGGCGTCGTACCCCAGGCACGAGAACCCATCCGGTATCGGAACCGCCGGGAGCTTCGGCGGCAGCGGGTGCACGGTCTCCTCGCCGGACTCGTGGAAGAGCGTCGGCAGAAGACGGTACGCGTAGAGCCGGTACCGCTCCTCCTCCTCAGCCGGCACGACCGACCACGCCGCCTCCGGCGTGTCGAACAGCCACGTCTCCGTGTTGTGGAGCCACTTGTCCACCCAGCCGGGCGGAGACTTGGCGAAGCATTCGCTGACGCTGCAGATCTCCTCGACGCCCGCGTACTCCGCCGCGTACATGTTTCCCTCTGCTTCGGTGAACTGCTTGGGGAGATAACCGATTAGTACCGTCTCTCGATCCATGGCCGCTCAGCCTCGGTTCGATCATAGCCCACGAGCGCCCCGACAGGCATCAAGCCCCCGCTTGGCCCCGGCAGGGCGATGTGGGACCACGGTAGCACTGTTTACGTGGCTCCCGTCGGATATACTCATGCTCGACCCATGAAACAGAGCAAGATCGTCAGTTTCCTGTGGAGCGTCGCGTACCTGATCCGCGACAGCCTCAAGCGTGGCAAATACCAGAACGTCATTCTGCCCCTGACGGTGCTCCGCCGACTCGACTGCGTGCTCGCCCCAACGAAAGAAGGACGTGCTCCGCCACCGGTTGAGGAGATCCAAGTCGACATCCACGAACTTGAAGCGGAAACCATCCGCATGCTGCGCGACGTGCCCGGCTCGTCCCTGAGCGCGGAACATGTTGCTCCATAGATTGAAGGTCTCGGGCCTCCTGTCCTTCGGCCCCAAGGGAGTCGACCTGCCGATGGAGCCCTTGAACGTCCTCATCGGCCCGAACGGCTCGGGTAAGTCGAACTTCCTGGAGGCCATGGCCTTGCTGCAGGCCGCACCGCGTGACATCTCGGAGCCGATCTCGCGTATGGGCGGCGTCCGCGAGTGGCTCTGGAAGGGGCCGGAGGCGCCCGAATCCTTCACCCTGGAGGCCTCTATCGGCTATCCACCCGGCGGGCTCATTCGCCACTCGATGACGCTCGCCGACCGAAACGGTCGTCCAGACGTGATCGATGAACGACTTGAGCCCTCGGAGGCACACGCCAACGAACGTGCCGCGCTCTCCTACTACCGCCCCCCGCAGGATGAAAAGGCCGCGATGGAATTCTCGAAAGCCAACGCGGAGGCAGCCCGATTGGACGCCAAGAGAAAGAGAAGGGTCGGTGAATGGTCGACACCGCCTATGATTGCGCGTTATCGCCCGGGCGCTATCGATTTCGCAAGCGAGGCTCAGCCCGATCAGTCGTTACTTTCATGGGCCGCAACGACAGATTATCCAGCTCTTTGGCATCTGAAGGAGCAATATCGCCGTATTCGCCTTTATCGGAACTGGTCTTTCGGTCCCTCCGCGGAGTTTCGTCGGAGTCAGAGCGCCCACGACCGTGCCGATTTTCTGGACGACCAGGGCACTAACCTGGCACTTGTACTGTCGCATTTCCAAGGCCAGAACAAACGACAACTCGTCACGGCGTTGCAGAAGCTCTATCACGGCATCGTTGACATCACCTGCCCAGTGACGGGCGGTACCGTAGGGCTATACCTGGAAGAGACCGACAACCGCACGATTCCGGCCACGCGCCTGTCCGACGGGACACTCCGCTACCTGTGCTTGCTCGCCGTTCTACTGCATCCCGAGCCTCCGCCTTTGGTCGTCATCGAGGAGCCGGAACTCGGCCTTCACCCGGATCTGCTACCCAAGCTGACCGATCTGCTTCGCGCGGCCTCAGAGCGCACGCAGCTGATCGTGACAACTCATTCCGATGTGTTTGTCGATGCGCTAACCGAGGTGCCGGCAAGCATCGTGGTGTGCGAAAAGCACGACGGACAGACTCAGATGCGACGGCTCGACAAAGATGACCTAGCAAATTGGTTGGAAGACTATCGCCTCGGCGAGCTTTGGACGTCAGGAGAGCTTGGCGGAAACCGATGGTAACCGCCAAGCTGTACATTGAGGGCGGCGGTGACAGTCGGGAACAGAGCATCCGATTCAGAGAAGCATGGAATGGTTTCTTCACATCGGCCGGTGTCGGAGCCAGGACCCAGATAGTGCGAGGGGGCGGACGCAAACAGGCGTTCGATCGCTTTGTCACTGCCATCAAGCGAAGCGCTCCAAGCGTCGTTCCTTTGCTCCTCGTGGACAGCGAAGAAGCGGTTGCGAGCCACTCGGTCTGGCAACATCTGCGATCACGAGATCATTGGAACAGACCTGTTGGCGCCCGAGACGATCAGGCGTTTCTGATGGTCCAGGCTATGGAAACCTGGTTTCTGGCCGATGTCGTCGCGTTGAAAAGGTATTTCGGAGCGCAGTTCAGGCAGAGCGCACTCAAGCAATGGCCTCGGTTGGAAGACGTCCCCAAAGCGACTGTGATCGAGGCGCTTCGAAGAGCGACCGCGGCATGCGCGAAGCCTTATGCCAAAGGCCGGATCTCGTTCGAGTTGCTCGCGACAGTTGATCCGGCCCGAGTCGAAGCCGCCTGCCCTCAAGCCAAGGCGCTCTTGGATCTTCTCCGGGCGCTGTAACCGAACATCATCCGCATGCTGGCCGATGTGGCGGGCGCGCCGTTGGGGCCGAAATAATGTCGGCACACATCGACTACGTGCCGACATTTTCCGGGGTGGAGGAGTCGAATGTCGGCAGTTGCATGTAAGTGCCGACATATAGTATCGTAGTCTCGGAATGGCCAACACCTTGGATGCGACGTGGCTGCAAGAGGCCGGCTTGGGCGTATTCTTCCATCCGCGGGACATCGCGCCGCTCGGCGTCTCGCACCGCCGGCTGCAGGGTTTGGTCACCGAGGGCGTGGTCGAGAATCTGGGGAACGGGCTCTATCGGCTCGCTGAGGTGGAGCCAACGGAGGCCGAAACGCAAGCAATGGTGGCCGCGGCCGTCCCGAACGCCATCATCTGCCTGCTGACTGCGCTTCACTTCCACAACATCGGTACGCAGGCGCCTCATGAAGTGTGGATCGCTCTCGATCGCAAGGCGCGCAAGCCCGCTCGTGCTCCGGCACGCGTGCGTATCGTGCGCTTCTCCGGCGCCATGCTCACCTACGGCGTTGTCGTTCACCCGCTCCTTGGGGTGCCGGTTCGGGTCACCTCGCCAGCCCGCACCGTCGTGGACTGCTTTCGCTATCGCAACAAGCTCGGCCTCGACATCGCCCTCGAGGCTCTGCGCGACGCGTTGAGCCTGCGGGTGGCGACGGTCGACGAGATCATGCGTGCGGCCGAGGCCTGTCGGGCGCGGTCCGTCATCACCGCGTACCTGCAGGCGCTGATCTCATGACGCGCCGGCCACTCAGAAACGTTTCCGCATCGGTCCGCACCAGACTGCTGAACAGGAGCCGCGAAAAGGATGAGGACTTTCAGTTCCTGCTGCAGCGATACGCGGCCGAGCGATTCCTGCACCGCCTTGGCGAGTCCGAGCATCGCAGCAGGCTTGTTCTGAAGGGGGCGATGCTTCTCGCTTTGTGGGGTGAGTCGACCTACCGCCCAACCCGCGATCTCGACTTTACCGGGCACGGCGACTCTCGGCAGGGCAGCGTCCGTCGTGCCATTCGTGCCATTCGTGCCATTCGTGCCATTTGCTCGGTGCCGGTTGTCGATGATGGAATCGTGTTCGATGCCGAGACGATCTATTCCATCGCCAGGCACGTCTCCTTCACGGGTGAGAGGCTTGCAGGGTCTATCAGCACGACCTTTGACCGACGCCATACCGCGATCTCCCCTGATCTTCCTCAATCTCTCACGCCGCAGTTCTATGCCGAACCTGCACGGGCCGATCAATGGCGCGCGTACCTGATCCGCAGCTCTCTGCCCGGTGTGCCCGACGATTTCCGAACGTGCTGGGATCAGATGATGGACAAGCTCGACGGAGACGCCTCGCTCGACGCAACGAGAGTGCCACTCATGATCTCCGATGAGGATCGCGACGGGTTCGTGCGTCAGGCACAGCGAGAGGGCATGACGTTGAGCGAATGGCTCAGAACAGCGGCCCACGAGCGGCTGAACCATCAGCAACGAGCCGGCTCGTTCGCGTCAACCGCCGAGATCGACGCGTTCTTTCTCGAATGCGACGACCTGCCAGGTCCAAGCTCGGAGCCGAACTGGGGCGAACACCTGAACGTGATCGATGGATCTCGTCGGCGTGGTCCGGCGTGCAGATGACTGCTGTCGGCAGCAACGTGTTCCTCGACGTGCCGTTTCGAACAGATTCACCCGTTTCTCGACGGCAACGGCCGGACCGGGCGGTTGATCCTCAACCTCATCCTGGTCAGGCACGGCTACCCGCCCGCCATCATCTACAAGCGAGACCGTGCACGGTACCTGCGCGCTCTGCAGAGAGCGGACACGGGAGACGCAAGTGCTCTCGGAGAGATGCTCGCTCGGGCGATTCTCGACAGCCTTCACCGCTTCGTCATCCCGGCCGTCGCAGATGCGGACAGGCTCGTGCCACTGGCAGCGCTGGAGACCCCCGGCATGAAGGCGTCGGCCCTGCGAGCGGCGGCCGACCGGGGACGGCTCCGCGCCATACGAGGATCGGACGGCCAGTGGCGCAGCTCCCGCACATGGGTCGAGGAGTACCTGGCGAGCCGCTATCGCCGCAGCGAAATGACACCGGGGACTGACTGAACCGCCGAAGCGGATGTGCGGCGCTACGGCTCGCGTCGCCAGACCTCGACCACGCAGTACGGGCCGGGCTCGCAGTTGCCGGTTGCGAAGTGGCGCGCCATGGGTACGGCGGTATCCAGGTCGTCGACCAGGCAGTACCGGTTCACCGGGTACTCCTCAGCCATGCCGTTGCATGACAACGGCGAGCAGCCGAAGCTGGGCGGGAAGTTCAGCTCGCCCTCGGTTTTGCCGACGTCCCGTACGACGGCATCGTAGCCGAGGCGGGAGAACCCATCCGGAATGGGGACCGCCGTAAGCTCCGGCAGCGGATGTTCGGTCTCCTCGCCGGATTCGTGGAACAACGTCGGCAGAAGACGGTACGCGTAGAGCCGGTACCGCTCGCCGTCCGACGCAGGCACGACCGACCACGCCGCCTCCGGCGTGTCGAACAGCCACGTGTCGGTGTTGTGGACCCACTTGTCCACCCACTCGGGCGGAGACTTGGCGATGCACTCACTGACGCTGCAGATCTCCTCGACACCCAGGTACGCCGGCGCGTGCATGTCTCCCGTTGCTGCGGTGACCTGCTTGGGGAGGTAACCGATGAGTACCGTCTCTTGAGCCATGGCCGTTCGCCTTCGCGTTCGATCGTAGCCCACGAGCGACCCGTCAGGCATCGCCCCTCGCCCGCCTGATGGCACCCCGCGGAGCGATGAGAGTGCCACTCTCGCAGCCCGGAGGTCGCTCCCGTCGGATATACTCAGGTCCCCACCCATGAACCACGGTGAGATCGTCAGTTTCCTGTGGAGCGTCGCGGACCTGATCCGTGACAGCTTCAAGCGTGGCAAGTACCAGGACGTCATCCTGCCCCTGACCGTGCTTCGCCGACTCGACTGCGTGCTCGCCCCCACGAAGGAGGACGTGCTCCGTCGTCAGGCAGAGCTGACGAACCTTGGCCTGCAGCAGATGCACCGCCAGCTCTGCATCGCATCGGTCTTCGAGTTCTACAACACCTCCCGCTACGACTTCGACAAGCTGATCGCCGATGCGCCGCAGCTTGCCGCCAACCTCAGGAACTACATCGCCGGCTTCAGCCATAACATGCGCGATGTGCTGGAGAAGTTCGACCTCGACAACACCATCAGCAAGCTCGACGAGGCCGGTCTGCTGTTCCAGGTGATGGAGCGGTTCAAGAGCGTCGATCTGCACCCGGATCGGATCGACAACGCGACCATGGGCACGATCTTCGAAGAGCTGATCCGCCGTTTCAACGAAGCCCTGGACGAGAACCCTGGCGAACACTTCACCCCGCGCGATGTCGTCCATCTGATGGTGGATCTTATGCTCGCCGGCGACGAGGCACGTATCGCCGGTCCGAACGAGGTCCGCTCGGTCTACGACCCGTGCTGTGGCTCCGGCGGCATGCTGATGATCACCAAGGAGCACATCACCAGCGGCCTGCGCGTCGACGGCGAACTCCTGCGTCCCGCCATCAACGCGCAAGCCGAGATCAATCTGTTCGGCCAGGAAGTGAACCCCGAGACCTGGGCGGTCTCCAAGTCGGACATGTTCATGAAAGACCCGACCGGTCGGGACGCGGACAACATCGCCTTCGGCAGCACGCTCTCCAACGAAGGGCACGCCGGGCGAACGTTCGACTACCTGATCGCGAATCCACCGTACGGCAAGGATTGGAAACGCGACAAGAGCGCGGTGGAAACAGAGCACGAGCGCGGTTCTGCGGGTCGGTTCGCTCCCGGGCTGCCGCGAATCAGCGATGGACAGACCCTATTCCTACTGCACATGCTGGCCCACGCGGAGATGCCGGAACAGGGTGGCGCCCGCATCGCCATCATCATGAACGGCTCTCCCCTATTCACCGGCGACGCCGGCAGCGGCGAGACCGAAATCCGCCGCTACATCCTGGAGCACGATCTGCTCGAGGCACTGGTGGCGCTGCCCGAGCAGCTCTTCTACAACACCGGCATCGCCACCTACGTGTGGCTGCTGACCAACCGCAAAGCGCCGAAACGCCGGGGCAAGGTGCAACTGATCGACGCCACCTCGTTCTGGTCACCGATGCGCCGCAGCCTGGGTGACAAGCGGCGCCAGATCCCGCCCGACAAGGCCGCAGACGTTCTCCAACTGCTCTCTGGTTTCGAGGATGGCGCTACCCAGCGGGTGACGGAAGATGGCATCGAGGAGGACGTGGTCGTGGGTAGCATCTTCCCGACCACGCAGTTTGGCTACCGCAAGATCACCGTCGAACGGCCGCTGCGGCTGAACTTCCAGGCCAGCGCGGAACGCATCGCACGCCTTGACGAGCAGAGTGGCTTTCAGAATCTGTCCAAGTCAAAGAAGCGGGACCAAGAGGTCCGCTCCAGAGAGGAGGCGGCGGGCCGAGCCCTGCAGCATACCATCGTAGCCATGCTGAACACGATGCCGGAGACCGTGTTCCGGGACCGCCCCCAGTTCCTTGCAGAGCTTGGAGCAGCGACCCGACAGGCCGAGTTCAAACTACCGGCCCCGGTGAAGAAGGCAATTCTGACCGCACTCGCCCAGCGCGACGAGGCGGCGGAGATCTGCTGCGGCCCGGACGGCGCGCCGGAGCCCGACCCGGAACTGCGCGACACCGAGCGCGTGCCGCTGGTTGAGGGCGACGATCCCGTTGACGGCGACGGACTGCCCGCCAGCGTCCGCGCCTTCTTCGAGCGCGAAGTCACGCCGCACGTACCGGACGCCTGGATCGATACGTCGAAGTGTGACCCGATGGACGGCAAGGTGGGCATGGTCGGCTACGAGATCAACTTCAATCGCTACTTCTACCGGTACAAGCCGCCGCGCCCGCTGGAGGAGATCCAGGCCGACCTCGAATCCATCGAAGCCGACATCGTTCGGATGCTGGCCGGCATCACCCGCAGCGGCGCAAGCGCATGAGGAAGGCGACCGGTTGCCGTGTGGTGATCGGCGCCCACGAAGCCACACCGGTCCCCAGGAAGCTCCACGATGAAAGCGAATGTCGGCACTTTTCTCTCGACGCCGATATTTTCTGGTGACGCGATCCGCCTCCGAACGCCGGATGGAGCAAGCCGAGCAACGAAATGCCGGCATCCATCACTTCCATGCCGGCATTTTCTTGTTGATGCATTGAGGACGATGAGATAATGTCGGCATTGGAGAAGTCAATGCCGACTATCGGTAGTCCGTCGGGAACGGTTCAACTGGACAGGGAGCGTCTGCGAAACGCCGGTCTCGGGGTGTTCTTTCGTCCGCACCAGATGGACGAATTGGGTATCACCTACGACCAGCTCCGGCGCTTGGTGTCGACTGGTGCTGTTGAGCACGTGGCCCGCGGCCTGTACCGGCTCGCCGACGAGGAGCCGACCGAGCACGAAACGCTAGCCGCGGTGTGCGCCCGCGTTCCGAATGCCGTCGTCTGCCTGCTTTCGGCGCTCAGCGTACACGAGATCGGGACTCAGCTTCCGCACGAGGTCTGGATCGCGATCCCCCACAAGGCCAGGCCCCCCCGGTTGCGATTCCGCACCCGGTTGGTACGGTTCAGCGGCGCCGCGTGGAACTACGGCGTCCGCGACACTCAATTCGATGGCGTTCCGGCGCGCATAACCTCACCGGCCCGAACGGTCGTCGACTGTTTCCGCTTTGAACGCCTCCTCGGGCGAGAGGCCGCACTCGAAGCCCTCCACGATGCCCTTCGCCAGAGAATAGTCACGACCGACGAGCTGACGAGAGCCCTTGACGTCTTTCCGTCCCGCCTGCTCGGCGCGGCCCTGGAGGTCGGTTCTCTGTGACGGCTAACGTGGCGGCATCCGTCAGGGCGCGCTTGCGCAACAAGATGCACGACACCGGGCTCGATTTTCAGTTCCTCCTGGCGCGCTACGCGTGCGAGAGGTTCCTCTATCGGCTCGGTGCGTCTCCCATGCGCGACCGCTGCATCCTCAAAGGCGCGAGCCTGCTGGCCGCGTGGATGGACGAGCCCTACCGGGCGACGCGCGATGTCGACGTGCTGGCCTTGGATGGCGCTGATGAGCCCTATGTCCGGCAGGTCGTGGCAACGATTTGCGGTGTGCCATGTCCCGAGGACGGAATAACCTTTGATCTCGACAGTTTGAGTATCTCCCCGATCCGCACCGCACAGGAGCACCCAAATCAACGGGTCACGCTGACCGCTCGTCTCGAGAATGCCAGGATATTACTTCAGGTGGACGTCTGCTTTGGAGACGTTGTCATTCCCGAGCCGGAGGAGGTCCAGTTTCCGACGTTGATAAATGGCATGGTCGCGCCCTCGTTGCGCGCATATCCGCGTGCTTCCAGCGTCGCCGAGAAGTTCGAAGCCATCGTGCAACTGGGACAGCAGAACAGCCGCATGAAGGATTTTCATGATATCTGGGCGCTGTCCGAGACGTTCAGCTTCGATGGCTCCCAGCTAAGGGAGGCTATCCATGCATGTTTTGTCCGCCGAGGGACGGACTGGACTACCCTGACACCGCATGCTCTGACTTCGACGTTCTATTCGAACGCCGCTTTGACTTCCCGCTGGCGCGACTACCGAAGTTCGACCGATCTCCTTAGCCCACCGCCGGGCGCATTCGAGCTCGTGGGTGAGCGTATCCGCAACTTCCTTGAGCCGATCCGCGAGAGTATGCTTACAGGTGCTCCGTTCGCCTTCGATTGGCTTCCCGGCGGCCCGTGGTACAGGGACACCGGAGTCGCGTGGTTGGGGAAGGTCCCTCGACACTGGGACGTAAAGCCTCTTAAGCTGCTATTGTCCCGAAACGATGGTGGAGTATGGGGACACGACTCGGAAGACAACGGTGTCATCGTACTAAGGTCAACCGAACAGACCGTTGACGGCGAGTGGAGAATAGAAGAACCCGCTGTACGTAGGCTGACTCCCTCGGAATTCGAGGCTTGTCGGCTCATCGAAGGCGATCTAGTAGTCACCAAGTCGAGCGGGTCTGCACGTCACATTGGAAAAACCTCGATAGTGACCGGCGAGGTGGAGGCACTCAACTGTTGCTTTTCCAATTTCATGCAACGATTTCGTACAAAGGGGAGTCTCATCTCCCGATTCGCGTGGTATGTACTGAACGGGGAGTCGACACGCAATCAATTCAATTCCATTTCAGGGACCACAACTGGACTTGCCAATCTAAATGGCGAGATCATGGGTATGGTTAATATTGCGTGTCCGCCCGTTTATGAACAACACACCATCGTCTCGTTCCTCGACCAGGAAGTGGCGAAGATCGATGCACTCGTGGCGAAGAAGGCGCGACTCATCGTACTGCTTCAGGAGAAGCGCAACGCCGTCATCACCCACGCCGTCACCAAGGGCCTCGACCCCAACCTCCCCATGAAGGACTCCGGCATCGACGGGATAGGCGATATTCCTGGACACTGGGACTTGGTTGAAATCCGTAGAAGATGGATCGTCATCGATTGCAAACATGTCACTGTACCATTCGTTATTGGTGGGATTCCTCTTGCCAGTGTCCGAGAAACTCAGTCTTTCCAATTAGATCTATCGGATGCAAAGTGCACGACTGACGAATGGTACGAGTTGCTTATTGAAGGGGGAAGAAGACCTCGTCCTGGGGACTTGATCTACTGCAGGAATGTCAGCGTGGGAGCGGCCGCACTGGTCACGACCGAAGACCAAGTTGCGATGGGGCAGGATGTGTGTCTCCTAAGGTCATCTCTCGACAATCCGAGGTGGCTGAACTATTATCTCTGCAGTAGTGCGATGTCGCATCAGCTTGCTGCGGTAGCCAAGGGATCGACGTTCGATCGTATCAATATATCTGACATCAAGTCTCTTTTTGTTCCCACTGTGCCACAATATGAACAGGAGCAGATATCCCGGTTTCTCGACTGCGAGGTCGCTAAAATCGATGCGCTTGTGAAAAGAGTACTTGAAGCCATAGCGCGGCTGAGAGAGCTGCGCACCGCTCTCATATCGGCTGCCGTTACCGGGAAGATCGACGTGGGGAAGGCGGCTGCGTGAACGGGATTCAGGCACAGCCACTTCTCCGCTGGGCCTGTGAAAGATCAGTGAGTGGCGCCGACCAACTGCACAGCCGGCTTTCGAAGCCTGCGCCTTATAGTGGGGCGGCACGGTGCTACCTGCGCTTAGAGCAACTGAAGGACCGAACATCGTACATTCAGGCATTCCGGCTGCTTGGTATCAGGAAGCTTTCGATTTGCGAAAGCTTGGCCGCGAAACTCGTCCAGTGGAAAAGAGTCCAGTGACTTCCGAACGTGCCTTCGAAGATGCCATTGAGGCGGCTCTGCTGCGGGGCGGTCCTGATGATGCTGGGCGCGGCGTGTCCGAAGTGCGCGAGCACGGGGCGCCCTTCGGTTACGACGGCATGCGACCGGGCGGTTACCACCGGCGGCGGTCGGAGGGCTACGACCGGGAGCTGTGCTTGTTGCCGAACGACGTGATGGACTTCGTGCTGGCGACGCAACCGAAGGAATGGGAGAAGCTGTCTCAGCACTACGGCGCCCAGGTCAAGGATCGGTTTCTGCGGCGCCTGTCATCCGAGCTTGAACGCCGTGGCGCGCTCGATGTCCTGCGGAACGGGGTGAAGGACATGGGCTGCACGTTCCGGCTTGCTTGGTTCCGGCCGGCAAGCAGGTTGAATGAGGAGACGCGCCGCCTGTACGCCGCCAACTTCTTCGCGGTCGCCCGTCAGATCCGTTACAGCACCAAGAACGAGAGGAGCCTGGATATGGTGCTGTTCCTAAACGGCATCCCGATCTTCTCTGTCGAGCTTAAGAACCCCCTAACTGGCCAGACCGTCGAGGACGCGATCCGGCAATACAAGACCGACCGCGACCCGCGCGAGCCGCTGTTCGCTTACGGCCGCTGCCTTGCCCACTTCGCCGTCGATCCGGATCTCGTCTACGTCACCACCCACCTCGCCGGCGCCAAGACTCGCTTCCTGCCGTTCAACCGGGGGAAGTTCGGCGGGGCCGGCAATCCTCCGGTGCCGCCGACGCAGGGCGGCCATGCCACCGACTACCTCTGGGAGGAGACCTGGGCGCGCGACAGTGTCCTCGACCTGGTGCGCCAGTTCATCCATGAGGTGGAGGAGGAAGACGACACCGGTCGCAAGACTGGCCGGCGGTTCCTGATCTTCCCGCGTTATCAGCAGCTCGATTGCGTGCGCCGGCTCGTCGCCGACGCGCGCGGCAGTGGCGCGGGTCAGCGCTATCTGATCCAGCACTCGGCCGGTAGCGGCAAGAGCTTCACGATCGCCTGGCTCGCCCACCAACTCTCCACGCTGCACGATGCCGATGACCGCCGCGTCTTCGACTCCATCGTGGTCATCACCGACCGGCGGGTCCTCGATCGTCAGCTCCAGAGCACCATTCGCCAGTTCGAGCAGACGCTCGGCGTGGTGGAGAACATCGACACTACCTCACGCCAGCTCAAGGACGCGCTGGAAGCCGGCAAGACCATCATCGTCACCACCCTGCAGAAGTTCCCGGTGATCGCTGCCGAGATCGGCGATCTGCCGGGCAAGCGGTTCGCGCTGATCATTGACGAAGCGCATTCATCGCAGTCGGGTGAGAGCACGAAGAGCCTCAAGGCGGTGCTCTCGCCGGGCTCGCTCGAAGAGGCAGAACGCGAGGAGTCCGCCGCCGAGACACCCGAGGAGGAGATCGACAACACGATCCTGGCGGAGATGGAGAAGCGCGGTCCGCTGCGGAACGCCTCGACCTTCGCCTTCACGGCGACGCCCAAGCCCAAGACGCTGGAGCTGTTCGGGACCCGGCGTCCGGATGGGTCGTTCATGCCGTTCCACCTCTACAGCATGCGACAGGCGATCGAGGAAGGGTTCATCCTGGATGTCCTGGCGAGCTACACCACCTACCAAGCGTATTGGCGGCTGCTGAAGACGGTCGCCGACGACCCGCGCTACGACAAACAGAAAGCCGCCAGTCTGCTGCGATCGTTCGTCGAGCTGCATCCGCACGCTATCGGTCAGAAGGTGCGCATCATGGTCGAACATTTCGCGGATCGCGTGCAGCATCGGATCGGCGGTACCGCGAAGGCGATGATCGTCACCCGCTCGCGTCTGCACGCAGTGCGCTACAAGCTGGCCGTGGATGCTCATCTTGCCGAGCGGGGTTATCCGCTCAAAGCGCTGGTGGCGTTCTCCGGTTCCGTCGAAGACGGGGGCCGCTCGTACACCGAGCCGGGCATGAACGGGCTCTCGGAGAAGCAAACCGCCAAAGCGTTCGAAGCGGCCGATCAGCGTTTTCTGATCGTGGCCAACAAATTTCAGACCGGGTTCGACCAGCCGCTGCTGCACACGATGTACGTCGACAAGAAGCTCGGCGGCGTGAACGCCGTGCAGACCCTGTCGCGGCTCAACCGCACGCATGCTGAGAAAGACGGCACCATGGTGCTCGACTTCGCCAACGAAGCCGACGACATCAGAGCCGCGTTCGAGCCCTACTTCGAGACCACCCTGCTGTCGGAAGCGACCGACCCCAATCTGCTCTACGAAGTCCAGAGCCGGCTTGATACGTTCCCGGTCTACACCCCGTCTGACGTGGATAGCTTCTCCAAGGTGTACTTCGATGCACCGACGGCCACGCAAGACCGGCTCCATGCCCTGCTCGCCCCGGTCGTGGAGCGTTTCAACGAGCTCCACGGAGAGGAGCGACCGGAGTTCCGCAGTCAGATCACCGATTACGTACGGCTCTATGCGTTTCTCGCGCAGGTCTTGACCTTCGCCGACGCGGATCTGGAGAAGCTCTACGTCTTCGCCCGGCACCTCCGGCCGTTGCTGCGTGCGGACCGAGATGAGCTGCCGCGCGAGGTGCAGCAGAACATCGACATGGAGTCGTACCGGATCCAGGAGACCCGTAGCGGCAGCATCGACGTCGAGCGCAAGACCGGTGTACTCGATCCCATCGGGACGAAGGACCCGCGCGGTCCGCTCACCGAGGAGATGGAGGAACTCTCCCGGATCATCGCCGAGCTGAACGAGCGCTTCGGCGTCGATCTCGGTCCTGAGCATCGCGTCACCCTTGAGCAGATGATGGAGAGGCTCGATGGCGACGCCGCGCTCGACGCCGCGGCGCGCGTGAACACGCGCGAGAACGTGCGGCTGACCTTCGACCACAAGGTCGAGCAGGTGATCCAGGAGATCGTCGATTCCAACTTCGATCTGTACAAGCGCATCACTGACGACCGTGCGTTCGGTGAGGTGATCAAGAATCTTCTCTTCGATCAGTATCTGCGTGGCCACCGCAGCGCGGAGGAACTGATCCAACAGGGCGAGTCGAAGACCCTGGAGTTCAAGTCGACGTTGCGTTGGAACCTCAAGGAAGACCGTAAGGACGACCAACGAATCACCCATGCCGCGCTCAAGACTATTGCGGCGTTTCTGAACACGGAGGGAGGCGATCTCCTGCTCGGCGTGGCCGACGACGGAACGATCTCGGGCATCGAATGCGACCGACTCGACAACGACGACAAGTTCATGCGCCATTTGGCACAGTGCGTGCGCAATGGCCTCGGCGACCGCGCTGGCACATGCATCGACCCCAGAGTCCAGATTGTCTCAGGCAATGCCGTCTGCGTCGTGAGCTGTCAGCGCAGCCCCGAACCCGTGTACCTCAAGTGGAAAGGAGCCGAGACATCACCCGAGGGCGACTTCTTCGTCCGCAGCGGCCCCGGAACAGTGAAGCTATCGCCCGACGATGCCAAGGCGTACGCCCGCACCCGATTCGTTAGCGCCGACGCCTCGGCCCAGTGATCGACCTACATAGCCGAGCGAGCTTTCCGATCACTCATGGCCGGCCTGCTGATCCGCGAGCTCAAGCTGCGCGGCCTCATCGAACGGACGCTCGTCGTGTGTCCCGCGAACCTGGCGTTCCAGTGGCAGCGCGAGCTCAACGAGAAGTTCGACGAGAAGTTCGTCGTGCTCAAGGGCGGTGACATCCGCGAACAGTTCGGGGTCAACCAGTGGCTGGAGCAACGCCAGATCATCACCTCGCTCGACTTGGCAAAGCGCGCCGACGTACTGCCCGGACTGGCGCAGGTGCGCTGGGATCTGGTGATCGTCGACGAGGCGCACCGCATGTCCGCCCGGGACGAGACCCACAAGAGCCAGCGCTACCGTCTGGGGGAGCTGCTGCGCGACAGCGCCGATCACCTACTGCTGCTGACCGCCACCCCGCACAAGGGCGACCCGCAGAACTTCACCCTGTTCCTGCAGCTCCTCGACGAGGACGCCTACGCCGACGTGAAGTCGATCCGCGTAGCGATGGAGCACCGGCGCGCCCCCTTCTACCTCCGCCGCACCAAGGAGGCGATGGTCTACTTCCCGGAGCGACAGGACGACGGAGCGTGGACCGCCAAGCCCGTGTTCACGAAACGCATCCCGCACACCGCCGACTTCGCCATCGACGGGCCCGAGTTCCAGCTCTACGTGACGGTCACGCGCTTCGTGAAACGCCAGAGCACGCGCGCTGCCGCGGAAGGCGACGACCCGCGGGCACGCGCGGTCGGATTCCTGATGGCGCTGTATCAGCGGCGCCTGGCCTCCAGCACCTACGCCATGCGGCGCTCCCTCCAAAACCGGGCGAGACGTCTGGAGGAGGGGCTCAAGCGCGCCCACGATCTGCTGAAGACGGCGCCGCCGGACATCCCCGATCAGGAGGAGCTCGACGAGCTGGAGGAAGCGGAACGCGAGCGGCTGGAGCGGATTCTGGAGGCGTACACGCTGGCAGGTAACGCCGATCAGGTCCGTGAGGAGATCGCCGAACTCCGGGAACTTGCCGAAGAGGCGAAAGCGGTCGAAGGCTCGGGCAGCGAGGCGAAGCTGAGCTGTCTCCGGAAGATCATGCAGGACGAGGGCTTCTTCGACCGTCCCGACCAGCGGCTGCTGATCTTCACGGAGTTCAGGGACACCCTCGACTACCTGATGGAGCGGCTCAAGGCGTGGGGATTCAAGGTGGGCTGCATCCACGGCGGCATGAAGCCCGGCTCGCGGGACGAAGCCGGAACCCGACTCCACGCCGAGCAGCAGTTCCGAGATGGCGCCATCCAGGTCCTGGCCGCCACCGAGGCGGCCGGCGAAGGCATCAACCTGCAGTGTTGCCACATCCTCTTCAACTACGACATCCCGTGGAATCCGAACCGCCTCGAACAGCGCATGGGCCGCATCCACCGCTACGGACAGCGGCTCGACTGCCTGATCTTCAACTTCGTCGCGACCAACACCATCGAGGGTCGGGTTCTGCAGCGGCTGTTGGACAAGCTCCAGGAGATCCGCGACGCCCTCGACGATGACGCGGTGTTCAACGTCGTCGGCGAGGTCCTGCCGTCCGCGCACGTGGAGCGCGTGCTGCGCGACTTCTACGCCGGCAAGCTGGGCGAGGAAGACTTCGAGGACCGCCTCCTGAAGGACGTTGACGAAGATCGTTTCCGGTCCATCTGCCAGACGGCGCTGGAAGGGCTGGCCGCCAAGAGGCTCAACCTCGACATGCTCATCAAGCGCCGCGCCCGTGCGCAGGAGCGGCGGGTGGTGCCCGAGAGCATCGCTCGCTTCATCACCGAGTGCGCCGGAGACGCGGCCCTGGCTCTGAGGCCGGTAGGCGGGATGGCGCATACCTTCGATCCCGGCCGCACGCCATCGGGATTGAAGAAGCACGAGCGCGACCCGGACTGGAAGCATGCGGACCTGGCGGCCCGCTACCCGCGCCTGTCGACAGACCGCGACACCGCCGAACGGAACAACCTGGAATGGGTTACCCCGGGACATCCCCTGTTCGAGGCGTTGCGCCGGCACGGCCTCGACTCCGGGCGCGAGGCGTTTGCCCGCGGCGCCTGCTTCCACTCGCTGGCGCACGCGGTGCCGTCACGTCTCGACTTCTACCGCGCTCGGGTCGTCGACGGTCTTGGACACGTGATCCACGAACGCCTGTTCGCCGTCGAGCTGACGAGTGACGGTACGCCGGCCCTCCGCGGACCGGACGTGCTCGGCGACCTGAGCCCCACTCCGGCGCTGGAGAACCTGCCGGCGCTCGCGTCCCTCCCGGAAGCGACCTCATGGCTCACCGAGCACGCCCTCACGCCGTTCATCGACGAGGTGCGCACGGAGCGCCTGGCCGAGGTCGACCGCGTCGCCGAACACGTCGAGCTGTCCCTGACCGAGGTGCTCCAGCGGGTCGACGACGAGATCGGCCGCGCCAATGACGAACTGGAACATGAGGCCACCGGGGCCGAGGGGCGTCTGGCCCAGGCCGAAGCCCGCCATGCAGAGGTACTGGCGCGCAGGGAGCGGCGGCGCGAGGAGCTCGGCCGCCAGCGGGCGGTCACGTTGCAGGGCGTCGAGCGGCTGGCCAGCGCGCTTATCCTCCCCCACCCCGAACGCGAGACCCTGGATGTCCGGCGGCTGCGCCCCCACCCCGAAACCGAGATGACGGCAATGCGGATCGTCATGGAGCACGAGGCCGCGCGCGGATACCAAGTGTACGACGTGCACGAAAAGAACCTCGGCTACGACGTGACCAGCCTGGACCTGCAATCGGGCGAGCTGCGCCTGATCGAAATCAAGGGGCTCGCCGGCCCGACCGGCAACATCCTGCTCACGCCCAACGAACGCCGCGTCGCCGAGGACCGCCGCGATTGCTACTGGTTGTACGTGGTCACCGACTGCGCAGGCGTACCCAAACTACAGGACCCGATCAGCGATCCAGCCCGGTTCCCCTGGCACGAGGTCACCAAGGTCGCCCACTACTACCTGAGCGTGAACGCCCTCAAGCACCCGATGGAGGTTCGGGAGGATGGAGTGAGCTACGGAACCGCGGACGCGCCATGAAGCATCCGAAAGCCACGTCAGACGCGCTTGACGGTCAGTACCGATCCGTCTTCGGTGAGGTGTCCGGCATCATCGATGCCGCCAGACGCTCCGCCGCCCGTTCGGTGAACGCGGTCATGACCGCAGCGTACTGGAGGATCGGCCGGCATATCGTGGAGTTCGAGCAGTCGGGTGAAGAACGCGCCGCATACGGAACCGCCCTCGTTGAGAGGCTGGCGACCGACATGACGCAGCGGTTCGGGCGAGGCTTCTCCCGTCAGAACCTCTGGCAGATGCGTCAGTTCTGCTTGTCGTATCCCCCTGAACGAATTCTCCAGACGGTGTCTGGAGATTCGCGAACAACATCCACCAAGCTGCGTCTTGAGGACCTCATCTCGGCCTTTCCGCTGCCGTGGTCTGAGGTGGTCCCGAAAAACTGGACAGGTAGTTAAGGTGTAATCCTGGCCAGGAGGAGGGGCAACGAGATGGCGACGAAACGGCGTCGGTTCACAGCGGAGTTCAAAGCACGGGTGGCCATGGAGGCGCTGCGCGGCGAGCGCACGATCCAGGCGATCGCGGCCAAGCACGCAGTGCATCCGAACCAGGTCACAGGCTGGAAGCGCCAAGCCCAGGAGGGGCTGCAGGAGGTGTTCGCCAGCGGCACGAACCGCCGGGAGGCCGACCATGAGACGATCGTGCATGACCTGCACGCGAAGATCGGCGAGTTGACCGTGGAGCGCGATTTTTTGTCGCGCGGGCTCGGGAGCTGACAGGAGACCAGCGACGGATGATGGTCGAACGCGATCACCGGAGCCTGAGCGTGAGCCGTCAGTGCCTGCTGCTGGCGCTGAGCCGCTCTGCGCTGTACTACCAGCCGGTCGGCGAGAGCGCAGAAACCCTGACGCTGATGCGGCGTATCGACGAGCTGTACCTGAGCTATCCGTTCTACGGTAGCCGCCAGATGATGCGCCATCTGGCGCGCGAAGGGGTGACGGTCGGTCGGCACCGGGTGCGGCGGCTGATGCGGCTGCTGGGCCTGGAGGCGATCTACCGCAAGCCGCGCACCACCGTCGCGAACCCGGAGCACCGAGTGTATCCCTATCTGCTGAGGGGGCTTACGATCGAGCGGCCGAATCACGTGTGGTGTTCCGACATCACCTACATCCCGGTGCAGGACGGGTTCCTGTACCTGGTGGCGATTATGGACTGGGCGAGCCGGCGGGTGCTGGCGTGGCGGCTGAGCAACACGATGGACACCGAGTTCTGCTTGGAAGCGTTGACCGAGGCCCTGGCGCAGCACGGCACGCCGGAGATATTCAACACCGATCAGGGCAGCCAGTTCACCAGCACCACGTTCACGGCAGCGCTGGGGGACGCCGGCATCCGGTGCTCGATGGACGGCCGCGGTCGGTGTCTGGACAACGCGTTCATCGAGCGGCTGTGGCGATCGCTGAAGTACGAAGCGGTGTACCTGCACGAGCTGGCCGACGGCTTCGCGGCGCAGCGGGTCATTGACGACTGGATGGAGTACTACAACGAAGTGCGCCCGCACTCGGCGCTGGCCGGCCGCACGCCGGGCGAAGCGTATCGAGACGGTGGAACGGAACTCGAAAAGGAGGTGGCATAGCGGACATGGACAGCAGGTGGCGCCGGCGGGCTGCGAGGGTATCCGAGGGCGGTGTGGTGCGCGAGCCGTGGAATATATCCACATTATCCACAGGCTCGTTCACCCCCTCCCCCGCACCCCCACCCCCTTTTACCGCCGCCTGTTTCTCACGAGGGAGGGGTAGGTTGACAACCAACGGGTTACACCTTAGCCTACCCCTCGAGCTGTCCAAAGGACTGGGACCACCTCAGTCCGCCTACGTGCGCCTGCTCTCCGTCCAGAACGCTCGCGCCCGCGACTTCTACGAAGCGGAGGCGCTGCGAGGGGGTTGGTCAGTCCGCCAACTCGACCGACAGATCGACTCCCAGTTCTACGAGCGCACCGCACTGTCCCGGGACAAGGCGGCCATGCTCGCCCATGGCAGCACGGCGCAGCCGGAGGATCAGGTCCTTCCCGAAGAGGCCATCAAGGACCCCTTCGTGCTCGAGTTCCTGGACCTCAAGGACGAGTACTCCGAAAGCGACCTGGAAGAAGCGCTCATCAGCCGCCTGGAGACCTTCCTCCTGGAACTGGGCGCCGACTTCTGCTTCATGGGCCGCCAGCGCCGTCTCCGCGTCGGCGACGAATGGTACCGCGTCGATCTGCTGTTCTTCCACCGGCGCCTGCGCTGTCTGGTGATCATCGACCTGAAGCTCGGCAGACTCACGCATGCCGATGCCGGTCAGATGCATCTCTATCTGAACTACGCGCGGGAACACTGGACGCACGAGGGCGAGGGTCCTCCCGTCGGGCTCATTCTGTGCTCACAGAAAGACGAAGCTGTTGCCCACTACGCCCTCGAAGGGCTGCCAAACAAGGTGATGGCCGCCGAGTACCGGACCACTCTCCCGGACGAGCAACTCCTCGCATCGGAAATAGAACGCGCACGAGAGGCGCTGTACGAGTGCAAAGGAGCCAACTACGTTGAACACGACTCATGAGAAGCGCTCGCCCGTCGATCCGGACCGTGCGACCGTCACAGGGAACCGAAAACGATGCAGGACGAGAACAACCCGCCCGCGGAGCCTGCTTCCACTCGCTGGCGCACGCGGCGCCGTCACGCCTCGACTTCTACCGCGCTCGCCTCGTCGACGGCCTTGGACACGTGATCCACGAACGTCTGTTCGCCGTGGAGCTGACGAGTGACGGTGCGCCGTCCCTCCGCGGGCCGGACGTGCTCGGCGACCTGAGCCCGACGGCGGCGCCAGAGCACCTGCCGGCCATCGCATCCCTCCCGGAAGCGAGCTCCTGGCTCAACGAACAAGCCCTCACGCCGTTCATCGACGAGGTCCGCACGGAACGCCTGGCCGAGATCGACCGCGTCGCCGAGCACGTCGAGCTGTCCCTGACCGAGGTGCTCCAGCGGATCGACGACGAGATCGGCCGCGCCAGTGACGAACTGGAACACGAGATCACCGGAGCGAGGGGCGCCTGGCTCAGGCTGAAGGGCGCCATGCCGAGGTGCTGGCGCGCAGGGAGCGGCGGCGCGAGGAACTCGGCCGCCAGCGGGCGGTCACGCTGCAGGGCGTCGAGCGGCTGGCCAGCGCGCTCATCCTCCCCCACCCTGAACGCGAAACGCTGGATGTCCGCCGGCTGCGCCCCCACCCCGAAACCGAGATGACCGCCATGCGCGTCGCCATGGACCACGAGGCGGCGCGCGGACGCCAAGTGTACGATGTCCACGAGAAGAACCTCGGCTACGACGTGACCAGCCTGGACCTGCTATCGGGCGACCTTCGTCTGATCGAGGTGAAGGGACTCGCCGGCCCGACCGGCAGCATTCTGCTCACGCCCAACGAACGCCGCGTGGCCGAGGATCGCCGTGACTGCTACTGGCTGTACGTGGTCACCGACTGCGCAAGAGCACCCACACTACAGGACCCAATCAGCGACCCGGCCCGGTTCCCGTGGCACGAAGTCACCAAGGTCGCCCACTACTACCTGAGCGTAAACGCCCTCAAGCACCCGATGGAGGTCCGAGAGACCGAACCTCGCTACGATGCGGAGGCCAATCCGTGAGTATCCAAAGGATATCTGCATGCATGAAGTGAGAACGATCCAGGAGCTGCTGAGCCAGATCGGCCGCGGCGAGATCCTGCTCCCGGAGTTTCAACGCGGCTACGTCTGGAACCGCGACCAGGTGCGCGCGCTCATGCAGTCCCTCTACCGCAGGCACCCCACCGGACACCTGCTGATATGGCGGACCTACAAGCCGTCGCTGGTCCGTGGCACTGAGACACCACACGATGGCCACTCCCTGCTGTTGCTCGACGGACAGCAACGCCTGACGACGCTGTACGTTCTGTTTAGGGGGAAGGCACCGCTCTTCTACGAGGGCGAGTCACTCTTCTTCGACCTGTACTTCAACCTCCAGACCGAAGAGTTCCGCTTCTGGCAGAAATCGCGGATGGAGAAGAACCCCGCATGGATCGGTGTCCACGAGTTTCTGAACGAGGGGCTGACCGCCCTGTTGGGACGGATCAACAGCCTCGACGAAGACCACCGGCTGATCATTCAAGACAATCTGCCCCGCCTCAGCGCCCTTGACCGGATCCGCGACTACACCTATACGGTCGATCAAGTCTCCGGCGACGATTTCAACCTTGACGATGTCGTCGATATCTTCAACCGGGTCAACAGCAGCGGCACATCGCTCACGAAAGCGGACCTCGCCGTCGCTCACGTGTGCAGCATCTGGCCGGAGGCACGGGCCGAGCTTCGCGCCTTTAGCGCAAAGATGGACGAGCGCGGCTTCGGTGTCGATCTGAATTTCCTGGTGAGATGCATGGTCGGCGTAGCTACCGGCTCCGTGATGCTCGAAGGCTCCTTCACGCGGACCCCGGCGTCGAGCTTGCAGGAGGCGTGGCAGGCGATGCAGCCTGCGTTCGAGCATCTGGTCAGCGTTTTGCACCATGAGGCGTTCATCGCCGGCCTCGCCGATCTGCCGACCATCAACGTGCTCGTCCCGACGACCATCTTCCTGGCCCGGCAGGGCGGTCAGTTCCCATCCGACACGGTGAAACACCGATTCATCCGCTGGATGTACCTCGCCGGACTATGGGCTCGCTATTCCGGGGCCAGCGAAACCAAGCTTCAGCAGGACGTGGCGATGGTGTCAGGACGCGATCTTGACCCCACGCACGAACTGGAGGCGGCGATTCTGCGCGAGCGCGGACGCGTGACCCTGGAGGCGTCCGATCTGGAGCGGGCACGCATCGACTCGGCGGTCGCGCATCTCAGCCGCGTCGTGGCGCGGGCTCGCGACGCGCGCGACTGGTTTACCGGCATCCGCATCTACGACCGGGCGGTCGGGCAGAGCCATGGAGATGAGCGCCACTACATCTTTTCGCGCAAGGTGCTGCGAGCGGTGGGGATCGATGACTCTCAGCGCTACAACGCCGTCGCAAACCGCGCCAGCCTCGGGCAACCAGCCCCGAAGGAACATCGTGTGTCTCCTGCCGAATACCTGCCCAAGGTCGACGTACAGCAGCCCGGTTCCCTCCACGCACAGTCGGTACCGCTAGACCGTGAACTGTGGAACCCCGAGCGCTTCTTCGACTTCCTGGCCGCGCGCCGACGACTGCTGGCGGAAGCGATCAACACATTCATCGCAGACTGGATCCCTGACTCCCCCGACAAAACCGACGAGCAGGGCGTCCGGAGCCTCATGGCTAAAGGCGAAGACGACACCGTCGAGTTCAAATCGAGTCTTCGATGGGACCGTCGTGATGAGCGAGTCAACAAGGCCCTGGAAGGCGTCGCCATCAAGACTCTGGCCGGATTCCTCAACGCAAAGGGAGGAACCCTGCTGATCGGCGTCGATGACACCGGTGCCGCCGTCGGTATATCCGCTGATTACGGAACGCTCAAGAAACAAGATCGAGACGGTTTCGAACTCCACCTGCAGCAAATCGTCACCCGCGACCTCGGCGAAGCCGCGTCCGCGTCCTTTCTGGCCGTAAACTTCCACGAGATCGACGGTGAGGACATCTGTCAGGTCACCATCGAGCCGAGCGACCATCCGATTTATGTGGATAGCGAAAAGCAAGCCGTCTTCTACCTGCGCTCCGGCAACGCCACACGGCCGTTACCAGTCGACGAGGCGGTCAGGTACGTGCAGCATCGCTGGGGCGGATCGCCATGAATCCGTCGTCTCCTCTCAACATAGCAGATCCGGTTCGATGACAGTAAGAACGCTTTCCATTACGGGTCTTCGGGGGTTCTCGGACGAGCAGAGGCTACGATTTGCTCAGCCGTCCGGGGAGGTTGGCAGCGGGCTCACCATCCTCGTTGGCCCGAACAGCGGCGGGAAATCGACAGTCATCGACGCCATGCATGCGTTTTCCAAGAACGAGGTGACGTTTTCAGAAGGAAAGCGAAACACCCGCTCGGAGGGACGTGTTAAAATTCGCGTCGATTACGAAGACGGATCGACGCATATACTGAGGACCGTGGACAATGGCGGTTCAGAGACAATTCGACATCCTCAACAACCTGCGCCTGACGACTGGTACGTGCTCCCATCTCGACGGTTCTTCGATCCGTACTTCGATAGAGCGTCCGAGGACCGTCAGCAATTCCTCTTGACTTCGCAGTTGCCCAACACGCGTAGCACCCCGATAGACCGGTTTCCTTTTAGACTCTTTACCGCCCACAAGAACGTAGATGAGTTCAACAATGTTCTCCAAAAAATCATAACACCTGTGCCGGATTGGACGATCGATCAATCCGATCAAGGAAGCTACTTTGTCCGTGTCAACTCCGCCGGACACTACCACAACAGTGACGGTCTTGGCGAGGGTGTTGTTAGCCTTCTCTTCGTAGTTGACGCGCTGTATGATTCTAAGAAGGGGGGTGTCATCGTTGTAGATGAACCTGAGCTGTCACTTCATCCTATCTTTCAACGACGCCTCCTGAACCTTTTTGCTGAGTACGCAAAAGACCGCCAGATAATCTACGCAACCCATTCTCCGTACTTCGTAGACTTTAAGCACGTACTGAGTGGAGCAGAGATGTCCCGTGTACATAAGGGCGGCGATACTTCACGGATCTCTCAGCTTAGCGAAGACACAGTTGATCAGATCAAGGGCCTTACAAACAATCTCAATAATCCTCATATACTGGGTCTCACTGCTCGCGAAGCGTTCTTCCAGGACGACGGGTTGATTGTATTCGAGGGACAGGAGGACGTTGTCCTTTCCGACTTGATTATCGATCAAATAATAGAGCAATATGAACCGTCCGATCGTGTTGACATGTTGAAAGATCGGGTCTTCGGATGGGGAGCTGGTGGTGCCGGCAACATCGATAAGATACTCTTGCTCATGCGGGACCTTGGCTTTGAACGCATAGCGGCAATCCTCGACAAGAACAAATCTCACCTAATCTCCGACCTTAGCAAGAGTTTCCCGAATTACCATTTTTGCTCGATTCCTGCTGACGACATTCGAACGAGACCGTGTCCACGGACTCGGCCAGCCGCCTATGGACTTCTGGACGAGAACAACCAGATACGAAGGGAATTCGTCGCGCAGACTGCAGAACTCCTCGGAAGCGTAGCAAGGTACATCCTATGCGAAAGCACTGAGGAGGACGAAGATGCTTCTACAGGAGAAATAACGCCGTGATCCCGAGAGAATGTCAGCGACTTGCCGAGGTGGATTTCCCGATTGCGGAGGTGTCGAAGCATGCGGCAAGGGAGAAATCGATTCGGCAGGGGCACCCGTCGGCCCTACACCTGTGGTGGGCGCGACGGCCGCTCGCTTCGTCGCGGGCGGTGTTGCTGGCGTTGCTGCTACCGGATCCGTGCGATCCGCGCTGCCCGGATGCGTTCAAGCGCCAGGCGCGCGACATCATAGGCGAGGTGCGGCAGGCGCCTTCGAGCGACGCGGAGCTGCGCATGGCCCTGCTCTGGTTCATCGGGGCGTTCGCGAACTGGGACATGGCGGCGCACCCCACCTACCTGCGGGTGGGACGCAGTCTGGTGCAGGCGGCGCATGGCGGGGAAGCGCCGCTGGTGGTGGACCCGTTCGCCGGTGGCGGTTCGATCCCGATAGAGGCGCTGCGGCTCGGATGCGACGCGTTCGCCAGTGACCTGAACCCGGTGGCATGTCTCATTCTCAAGGTGATGTTGGAGGACATACCGCGCCACGGTCGGGGGCTGGCCGATGAGCTGCGTCGGGTGGGCGCCGACATCAAGCGGCAAGCGGAGCGGGAGCTGGCCGACCTGTACCCCGCTGACTCCGACGGCGCCACGCCAATCGCCTATCTGTGGGCGCGGACGGTGCGCTGCGAGGCGCCGAACTGCGGAGCGGAGATTCCGCTGCTGCGCTCGTTTTGGCTGTGCCGGAAGCCGAAACGCACGCGGGCGCTGCGGTATCGAGTGGAGCGCCGGCAGGGCGGGCCGCCGGTGGTCCATTTCGAGGTGTTCACGCCCAAGGCAGACGGCGAGGTGTGCAGCGGTACGGTGGCGCGGGCCAAGGCGACGTGCGTGTGCTGTGGCTCGGTGCTCCCGCCCGAACGGGTGCGAGCGCAGCTTGCGGCGCAGCGCGGCGGTGCTGACGCGGTCTTTGACGACGAAGGTCAGCGTACCGGCGGGGCGCGCATGACGGCGGTAGTGACGCTGCGTGCCGGCGAAACGGGGCGGCACTACCGGCTGCCGACCGAGGCAGACTACACCGCGGTGCGCCGGGCGCAGGAGCGGGTGGCCGGCATCCTTGACGAGTGGGAGCGCGGCGGCAGCCAGGGGCTGTGTCCGGTGCCGGATGAGCCGACACCCGCCGGCGGTGGATCGGGAGCTGGTCGAGCGTTCAGTCTTCAGCGCTATGGCATGCTCCAGTGGGGCGATCTGTTCACGGGCCGGCAGAAGGCGGCGTTAGCGCATTTGGCGGCACTGCTCTCCAGCGAGTTGGACCAAGCTCGATCAATAGCTACGGCATTGCTTGTTGGCCGAATGTCAGACTTTCTTGTTGCGTCAGCTCGATGGAAACCAGACGCCGAGTGCCCTGTCCAAGCACTCGCTCGACCGGCCCTACCCATGGTATGGGATTTCGCTGAAGCTTCTCCGTGGAGTGACGCTACGGGGTCGGTTGTGAGCCAAGCTAACCGTATGGCGGATGCCGTCGAATCGGTATGTATTCCAATCAGGAACGCCGGCCAGATTCAATCCGCCGACGCGGCGGCCCACCCGCTCCCTGACCAGTCCGCTGCTGTATGGTTCACTGACCCGCCCTATTACGACGCCGTCCCCTACGCCGACCTCTCCGACTTCTTCCTCGTTTGGCTCAAACGGACACTCCTGGGTGATCCGCTGATGCAGGACCCATTCGATGCAGACAATCCGCTCTCGCCGAAGACGCGCGAGGCCGTCCAGGACGAAACCAAACATCAAGATGGCCGCCCCAAGGACCGCCTGTGGTTTGAGGAGACGATGGCGAAAGCCTTCGCCGAGGGTCGCCGCGTGCTCGCCGATGACGGGGTCGGATCGGTCGTCTTCGCCCACAAGACCACCGAGGGCTGGGAGGCGTTGCTCTCCGGCATGATCCGCGGCGGCTGGACCATCACCGGATCGTGGCCCATCGCGACGGAAATGGCCTCTCGCTTGCGTGCCCGTGACTCCGCGGCGCTGGCAACCAGCGTACACCTGATCTGCCGTCCACGGCCCGACGATGCCCCGATCGGCGATTGGGCCGATGTGCTGCGCGAGTTGCCGAGACGCGTCGCCGACTGGATGGAGCGGCTGCAGGGCGAGGGTATCCGCGGGGCCGATCTGGTGTTCGCCTGCATCGGTCCAGCGCTCGAAATCTACAGCCGCTGCCGCGCGGTGGAGACCGCCGAGGGGCGCGCTGTCGGCCTGCCGGAATACCTTGAGAAGGTGTGGGAGGTAGTCGGCCGCGCCGCCCTCGAAACCGTCCTCGGTACCGCCGAAGCCCGGGCCCGAAACGGCATGGCCGGCGCGCTGGAAGAAGATGCCCGCCTGACGGCGCTATTCCTCTGGACGCTGCAGACGACCGAGGCCGCGGACGAGAACGGTGAACATGCTGAGGACGACGAGGAAACGACCGCGAGGGTTGCCGCCAAGGGGCTCGACCTGCCGTTCGACGTGGTCCGTCGCTTTGCCCAACCGATGGGCATCGACCTCGATCGCTGGACCGGGCGAATCATCGAGCAGGTCAAGGGCGTCGTGCGTCTGCTCCCGGTGGCCGAGCGCTCCAAGGATCTGTTGGGTGATGCCGGCGCTGACGCTGCCGCCGACTGGATCGAGGCCGATCCCGAGGCCGGCCTGCAACAGTCGCTGTTCCCTGATTGGCACGCAACGCCCAAGCGCTCGGTACGCGGCGGTGGCAAGAAGGGTATTCTGGATGGGGATGCTGAGCTTCAGGCAGTGGACGCCACCACACTGGACCGTGTCCACGCCGCCATGCTGTTGCAGGCACACGGGCATTCCAACGCCTTACGGGCGCTGATCAAAGCCGAGCAGGAACGCGGCCCCGAATTCCTGCGCCTCGCGAACGCGCTCTCCGCCCTCTACCCTCGGGGTAGCCGGGAGAAACGCCTCCTCGACGCGATGCTGCTGGCCGTACCGAGGTAGCGGGAAGGAAGATCCATCGATAGGAGACACCACATGTCAACATTCTCGAGAATCACGTTCGACCCTGCCGTCATGGGCGGTAAAGCATGTATCCGGAATCTGCGGGTTACGGTCGGAACCGTCGTCGGTCTGCTGGCGGCCCGTCGAACGCCCGAGGAGATTCTGCAGGCGTATCCCTATCTCGAACGTGACGACATCGATCAGTGCCTGGCTTACGCTGCATGGAGACTGGAAGAGCGCGAGGTCCCCCTTCACACGACCTCGGCATGAGGATCCTGATCGACATGAACCTGTCGCCCTCCTGGGTACCCGCTCTGGAACGGCACGGATGGTCGGCGGTGCACTGGGCGGATGTCGGCGACCCGCGGGCCGCGGATCGGGTTATCATGGATTGGGCCGCGGATCATGGATACGTTGTGTTTACTCATGATATGGATTTTGGGACGATGCTCGCATCGTCCCACGAAGGCACTCCGAGCGTGCTGCAAATCCGCGCCCAAGACGTGTTGCCGATTCATCTGGAACGAACGGTTTTGGCCGCCCGCGCTCAACACGAGGTAGACCTGTCCTCCGGCGCCCTGGTCGTGGTAGACGAGACCAGGAGCCGTCTTCGTCTTCTCCCGATATGAGTAGAGGTCTTGATGGGAACTGATACTGAACTGTTGGAGCGAATTACCATGCGCGCCGACGTTCTTGGTGGCAAACCAATCATTCGCGACATGCGGATCGCGGTGGAGCATGTCCTCGGCATGCTTGCGGCGGGGGACACGGCCAAGACGATTCTCCGGGAGTATCCGGTTCTGGAGCCCGAAGACATCCGTGCATGCCTGCTTTTCTCCGAGCGCAGAGCGAATAACGGCCGGACAGATCGCGAGGTGAGAGGTAACGCTTGATGGAACCCTGGTACCGGATCGTGACGCTGCGCAAGGAGGTGCGGGAAGGCCGCTCGTTCAGCCCGGACGAGTTCGCGATCGCCCTGGAGCAGGTCGTCGCGGATACGGCTCCCGAGGACTATCGCGACCCGGCTCAGTTCTTTGCTCGCACCTGCTTCACTCGTGCGCTCAAGGAACATGCCGGCATGGTGCTCCGGCGACTGTCCGGCAGGACCGAGAACACGGCGCCGGTCCTCACCCTCATCACGCAGTTCGGCGGCGGCAAGACGCACACCCTCACCTCGCTCTACCACCTGGCCAACGGCGGGCCGGCCGCTTCCGCTTTCCCCGGTGTGGGCGATCTGCTGAACGACGCCGGCTTGACGGAGGCTCCTGCGGCCCGCGTCGGCGTATTCGTCGGCAATGCGTGGGATCCGACGCAGGGACGGGAGACGCCCTGGATCGATCTGGCGCGCCAACTGGCGGGCGATCAGGGCGTCGCGGCGCTCGGGAGCGCGGCGCGGACCACGCCGCCGGGAACCGAGGCATTGGCGAGGGTGTTTGCCGCCGCGCAGGCGCCGGTTCTGCTGCTGTTCGACGAGGTCCTCAACTTCGTGAACCGCCATCGCCCGATGGCCGAGGCCTTCCACGCCTTCCTGCAGAACCTGACAGTGGCCGTCACCGGTACGAGCCGCGCCGCTGCGGTCATCAGCCTGCCACGAAGCCAAGTTGAGATGACCGATTGGGACCAGCAGTGGCAGGACCGGATCACCAAGGTGGTGCGGCGCGTCGCGCGCGATCTGATCGCCAACGACGAGTCCGAGATCAGCGAGGTCGTGCGCCGGCGGCTGTTCGAGGATCTGGGCAGCAAGCGCGTGCGCAAGAACGTCGCCAAGACCTACGCCGACTGGTGCTTCGAGCGGTCCGCTCGCCTGCCCGCCGAATGGCTCGCCGTCGACACCGCAACGACGGAATCCAAGGCACGGGAGTTCCTGCGGAGCCGGTTCGAGGCTTGCTATCCCTTCCATCCCGCGACCCTCTCCGTCTTTCAGCGCAAATGGCGCGCGCTCACCCAGTTTCAGCAGACCCGTGGCGCGCTGGCCATGCTGGCGCAGTGGATCTCCTGGGCGGCGCGCCAGCAGTTTCAGCGGGCGCGCACCGAGCCGCTGATCACGCTCGGATCGGCGCCGCTGGACGTCCCCGAGTTCCGCGCCGTCGTCTTGGGCCAGTTGGGCGAATCGCGGCTCGATACGGCCATCGAAGCCGACCTCGCCGGCCCGACGGCGCATGCCAACGCGCTGGACGTCGACGCCACCGGGACGCTGCGCGACATCCACCGCCGCGTGGGGACCGCTATCTTGTTCGAGTCTTCCGGCGGGCAGGTAGACAAGGTGGCTCATCTACCGGAATTGCGCTTCGCACTCGGTGAGCCCGAGGTCGAAACGACCACCATCGACACTGCTGCTACCGCCCTGGAAGGGGTCGGCTTCTTCATGCGCAGGGTCGGCACGGACGGCTACCGCATCCATCACAAGGCGACCCTGAAGAAGGTCGTCAGCGACCGCCGGGCATCGCTCGACGAGGAGACGGAGATCAAGCCGGCCCTCCGCAAGCTGGTCGAGACCGAGTTCAAGGCCGGCGCGACCCTCCCGGTCGTGTTCTTCCCGGAAGAGCGCGCCGCGGTCCAGGACTCGCCGCGTCTCACGCTGATAGTCCTCGACCCGGATGACGAGTGGTCGGACGGCAACCACGTGGTCGAGCGCATCGGCAGTTGGACGACTCGGCGCGGCGACTCTCCGCGGTTGTACCCGGGCTCCCTGGTCTGGTGCGCCAGGAAGCCAGGACGGGAACTGCGCCGCAAGGTCGAGCTCTGGATCGCCTGGCAGCGGGTGGCTCACGAGTTGGCGGAAGGCGTCCTCGGCGCCGAATACGACCGTGCGGAGCGCTCGCAAGTCCAGGCGCAGGTCAAGGAAGCGCATAACGCAGCCAAAGAGGAGGTATGGGCCGGCTACCGATTCGTGGCGCTAGCGGACAACGAGGAGCAACACGGGCTCAAGGTCATCGATCTCGGGGCCGGCCATGCCAGCGCTGGCGAGACTCTATGCGGGCGTATCATCAGCGTGCTCAAGGCCGAGGCTCTGCTCAACGAGTCCGTCGGCGCCGGCTACCTCGACCGCAACTGGCCGCCGGCGTTCAAGGAGACCGGTGCCTGGCCGCTCACCAGCCTGCGCCAGAGCTTCCTCACCGGTGCGCTGACGAGGCTGATCGACCCCGACGCGGTCCTGCGCCGCCAGATCGTCGCATTCGTGTCGAACGGTGAATTCGGGCTGGCATCGGGCACCAAGGACGACGGCGGCTTCGAACGGATTTGGTACGGCGAGCTGATCGCCCCGACAGAAGTGGCATTCGAACCGGATGTCTTTCTCCTCACCAAAGCCAAGGCCAAGCCTCTCAATGCGAGCCCGGACGATTCGACGAGCCCGCAGCCCAAGTTTTCACCAAGCCCCGGCCCCGAACCCAAGCCCGCCACCAGTCCTCCGCCGCCGCCTACCCCCTCGGATACCACCCTCCGGCTCGCCGGCCCCTTGCCCTCCGAAGTATGGAATCGGTTGGGTACCAGGCTCCTGCCAAAACTGCGGTCCGGCAAGCACCTCACGGTCGACATCGACCTTTCGGTGACCATCGACTCACAGCTCGCACCGAACATGAAGACCGAGCTGCAGCAGATCCTCGCCGACCTCGGGCTGGCCGACCGCATTCGCGTCGAAGATTCCCATCAGACATGAGGAATGATGTGATGACAAAGAAGCCGAACTCTTGGGATGACTCGCGAGAGGATCGGGACAGTATCCGTGCGATTTCCGTGCGCGGCTTCAAGTGCTTCGCGACGGAGAGTCGGATCGAGATTCGTCCGCTCACGATCCTGGCGGGCGCCAACAGCTCCGGGAAGTCGAGCATCATGCAACCGCTGTTGCTGATGAAGCAGACGCTCGAAGCCACCTATGACCCTGGCGCGCTCTTGTTGAACGGCCCAAACGTGAAACAGACGGCCTTCGGGCAGCTTGTTTCCCATCCGTTGAATGATCGCGGCAGCCGCACCTTCAGCGTCTCGATCGATGCTACTGAAGGAATGACCGACATGATCACGTTCGCTGTTGACGCGCATGGCAATGTCGACATAGCGGACGAGACCATCGACATTGGTTCGCGGCTCATAAGGTTGACGACGGATCGCTCGGGACCGAGTTTACATGAGGATCATTCAGCGCTCATTTCACATGACCTTCCTCGACTTGTGCAATACCAGGTACCACCCGGCTTTCAATTGTCGATTCGGCGAGATCGGTGTCTTCTGACTTTTGTCGTCGAACCTGATGATGGCGACGGTTCGTTCATGGCAGCTCCCTCCCACTCTGTGCTCATAGCCAAGGAGCTGCGAGACATGATCCATGTACCCGGATTGCCCGGCAATCCTGAGCGCATACATTCAAGGACGACGTCAGACTCCGTTTTCCCCGGCACGTTCGACAGATACGTCGCGACTATCCTTGCGGATTGGCAGAATGCCGACGATCCACGGCTGAGGATTCTGGAAGCCATGCTTGCAGACCTTGGCTTGACCCGAGAAATATCTGCAAGACGCCTCAACGATACGCAACTGGAGTTGCTGGTCGGACGCCTTCCTGAAACGGACTCGGACGGGACAGACCTGGTGAGCATCGCCGATGTGGGCTTCGGGGTCTCGCAGGTGTTGCCCGTGCTCGTTGCCCTCCTAGTTGCTCAGAAAGGACAGCTCGTATACATCGAACAGCCGGAGTTGCACCTGCACCCGCGAGCGCAGTATGGACTGGCACGAATCATGGCAGATACGGCGAAACGAGGCGTCAAGTTGGTAGTGGAGACGCACAGCGCGTTGTTGCTGCTGCAGGTGCGAACCTTGATGGCCAACGGCGCCCTGGACCCTGACGTAGTGAAGCTGCACTGGTTTTCACGCGATCCCGAAGATGGGACGGCCTCAATCCAGAGCGCTGATCTGGATGAGAACGGCGCCTTTGGGGATTGGCCGGAAGACTTCGGGGACGTCGAGTTGTCGGCTGAAGGCGCATACCTCGACGCAGTCGAGGAGCGCAGTACATAGGATGGCAAAGCGGCAGCGCCGCAGCCTAGTGATTGATGCCGATGTTGCCCGCTCTGCGGGCGGATCGAAGCATCCGATTTCAAGTGCCTGCCGCCGATTCCTGGATACGATGTCGGAAGTTGGACACTCCGTCGTGATGACGAAGGCGATCCGGGAAGAGTGGCGCCAGCATCGATCCGGTTACTCGGCGACATGGCTCGTCAGAATGTACGGAAAGAAGCTAGTGTACCGTCCCGGCGATTCGTGGCATAATTACGGTGACATCTTCCGCGGGAGTTACCCATGCCACGAGGTCGGCCGATCGCCCCACTCGAACTCAACGACGAGCAGCAATCCGAGCTTACCAGTATCAGCCGCTCCCGCTCGCTGCCGAGCAGCTTGGTGCAACGCGCCAAGATCATCCTCGCCTGTGCCGAGGGCACGTCCAACGTCGCCGTCGCCGCACGCATGGGCCTGAGTAACGCCACCGTCGGCAAGTGGCGCAAACGGTACCGTGAACGAGGTCTTGCAGGTCTGCACGATGAACTACGGCCGGGGCGGGCACGGACCTATGACGATGAACGAGTCGCCGAAGTCATCAATGCCGCGCTGCAGACCAAGCCGGCCGACCGCACCCAATGGAGCGTCCGCTCCATGGCCGAGCACAGTGGCGTCTCCAAGAGCACCGTGCAGCGGTGGTTCACGATGTTCGGCCTCCAGCCGCACCGGCAACGGTACTTCAAGCTGTCCAACGATCCGTTCTTCATCGAGAAGGTACGCGACATCGTCGGGCTGTACCTCAACCCGCCGGAACACGCGGTGGTGCTGTGCGTGGACGAGAAGAGCCAGATCCAGGCGCTTGAGCGCTCGCAGCCGGTACTGCCCATGGGCCTCGGGTATGTCGAAGGGGTCACGCACGACTACGTGCGGCACGGCACCACGACGTTGTTTGCGGCCCTGGACGTGAACAACGCCACGGTGCTGACCCGCTGCAAGCAGCGTCATCGTCATCAGGAGTACCTGTCGTTCCTGCGCCATATCGAGGCGAACGTGCCTGCGGCTCTGGACGTGCACCTGATCGTGGACAACTACGCCACGCACAAGCATGCGCGGGTGAAGGCGTGGCTGACGAAGCGGCCGAGGTACCACGTGCACTACACGCCGACGTACGCGACGTGGATCAACCAGGTGGAGCGGTGGTTTGGGATCATCACCGAGCGAGCGATCCGGCGCGGGTCGTTCACGAGCGTGAAAGAGTTGGTGAGCAGAATCGAGAGCTTCGTTGAGCAGTACAACGCGCAGGCGACCCCGTTCGTGTGGACGGCGACGGCGCAATCGATTCTTGCGAAAGTCGAGAGACTTTGCTCGTACATTTCCGGGACGGGACACTAGTGCGGGTGACGGGTCGTGGTCAGACTGCCCGCCGATTCGCACGTGGAGTCACGGACGATTATGTAACCTGTTCTGTAGTAGTCAGTTGACGGTTTCGGTAGGGTCAGAGTCCCCGGCCACGTCCCACGTTCAGCAGGGGTAGCTCTACCCCTACGCTACCTGCCCCTGAATTGGCAGCTTCGAGTGGTCGTGTGCGCGCTGCTCTGCCGTGACCGTCCGCCGCAGCCGTTCGCCATAGAGCGATTCCACGGCATGCGGCAACCGCTGCAACGCCAGTTCCAGGTCATCGTCATCGGACCCGTCCCCGTCCCCGCCCCCGCTGCCGTAGGGCGGCCGTGACAGCCCGCAGGATGCTCGCGATCATCGCCTCCCGGCCTCTGCGCGATGCGGCGCTCATCATTTGGTCGGGTCCGATGCGCTCCTGCGGGTGTCGGAGCTCGCGGCGCTCACCGCGGCTGACGTCCAGGTGCAGCCGGACGGCTCCGGCACGGTCACCGTGCGCAGCCTCGAAGACAGACCAGGAAGGGCGCGGGCACGTGCGCTACCTCGGGCCGCCGACAGTCGCCGCCGTGAACCGTTGGCCGCAGGCCGCCGGCATCAGCGCCGGGCCGCTGTTCCGCCGAGTCCGCCGGGGTGACGTGATGGGCACCAAGTCCCTGGAACGTGCGCAGCGTCCGGGCGATCGTCGCCAAGCGAGCGACCGCCGCCGGCATCACCGGGCCGGTGTCCGGGCACTCACTCCGGCTCGGCTCGGCTCGGCCCAGTCGCTCGCCGCGGCCGGGGGCCGGCTTGGTCGAGCTGCAACAGGCGGGTGATTGGAAGGCGCCGCAGATGCCGGGCCATGGTCCTCGGCGCGGAGACGATCATCTACCGTGTCCGTGTGCCGGCCGAGATGCCGGAGCTGGTCGCCGAGTTCCGGCGCCGGGTGGCCGAGGCGACCATGGCGTCCGGGGACGAGTAGGGACGCGGCGACGCCCTCCCGGCGCTTCACCGTCGACCATCCGTCTGCCGGTGGCGGCATCGATTCGGCCTCGCCGCCGCCACATCGCCCGTCGCCCTCTGGATCCTGCCCTTGTATGGGGGAGGCCGTCAGGCCCCGCCGCAGGGCAATCGACGGGTGTGTCGAGGAACCACCACCGCCGGCACTGACGCCGCGCGCGGTGAGGTCTGAGGCGAGCCCGACTCGGCGCTGTAGCCGGTCGAGTTCCCGAGCAGGCGGGGGAGTCGCGTCGCGCGGCCCCCCTCCAGCCTGTCTACGTCCTGACGATGGCCATCCACGCGAGCCTGGGCTCGTTTTCTCCGGAAGCTCGGATCCCTCAAGCACGCGCACCGCCGAGGAGCTCGCCTTCGCACTGGCCGTTGCTGTTACTCTATAGGCGAACAGGACGTTACGATGCCAGCAGTGAATTCTGAGATCCTCGTCTGGGCGCGCAAAACGGCAGGCCTGACGATCGAAGACGCCGTCGCGAAGCTCCACATCAAGGATGAACGGCTCGCCGCTCTGGAGCGCGGCGAGCAAGACCCTACACGGCCAACCCTGGTCAAAATGGCGCAGCACTACCACCGGCCGCTTCTTACCTTCTACCTGTCCGCGCCTCCACCGCGAGGGGATCGTGGCGCGGATTTCCGCACACTCCCTGCGGCTCGATCATCCGAGCAGGAACCGCTCATCGACGCACTCGTCCGAGACGTGCAGAGCCGCCAGAGCATGGTCCGAGCCATACTGGAAGCAGAGGACGAGGCGGAGTCTCTGCCGTTCATCGGAACCCTGACGAGCACTCGCGACACAAAGGCGGGACTCGAGGCGCTACAAGAAGTTCTCGGCCTGACCGCCGACGACTACTACAAGCAGCCCTCTGCCAGGGATGCATTTGCTCTTCTCCGGGCGCAAATCGAATCCGCAGGGGTGTTCGTCCTGCTCAAGGGACATCTCGGAAGCCACCACACCGCCATTGATGTGGAAGCCTTCCGCGGCTTCGCCATCGCGGATGCCATCGCACCGTTCGTCATCATCAACGAATGCGATTCTCCATCGGCTTGGTCGTTCACGCTCTTGCATGAGCTGGTCCATCTCCTGCTGGGCCATACAGGCCTCAGCGGTGCTGAGTCCGGGAACAGAACGGAGCAGTTCTGCAACCAGGTCGCTGCAGAGTGGCTGCTGCCCATCCCAGTGCTCAACGAACTCGTCCTTGATCGAAACGAAGACATTCCGAAGCAGGAGGCACGGATAGGTGCGTTCGCCCGGGCGAGGAACCTGAGCCAAACGATGGTTGCCTATAGACTTCTGCGCACTGACCACATCGATCAGCGAACCTTTGATCTCATGAACTCAGCCTTCGGAGCGCAGTGGCAGCGGGAGCGTGACCGGCGTCGTGCTCAATCGCGGGAATCGGACGGCGGCCCTAACTACTACGTAGTCCGCCGCCAACGCGTCGGACAGGCTCTATTAGGCTTCGGCCAGCGCATGATGGACTCCGGAGCTCTGTCGACGACGAAGGCGGCAAGAGTCATGGGCGTCAAGCCCACGCAGGTTGGCAAGCTGCTCCGTCCCTGACATAGGGACCCCAAAAGGGTCCGACGATTGCTCTATCTGCTCGACGCGAACGTCCTGATCGATGCCGACCGCGATTACTATGAGCCCAGCCGTGTTCCTGAGTTCTGGGACTGGCTCGCTGACCGTGGGGCCAAGCAGCAGGCGAAGATCCCGGTGGAGATATACGAGGAGATTCTCAGGGGAACAGGCGATCTTCCGGAGTGGCTGAAGGAAAACCGGGACGTGCTGCTGCTCCACGAGAACGTCGAAGAAAAGCTCGTCGCGCATGTGACAGAGTCAGGTTACGCTCCAGACCTGAGAGACGATGAGGTAGAGCGGATCGGTCGTGACCCCTTTCTGATTGCCTACGCACTCGTTGACCCCGAACAGCGCATCGTTGTCACCACCGAAGTTTCGAAGCCACGCAAACGGCGGGCGAACCGTCAAGTCCCCGATGTGTGTAAGAACCTCGGTGTGGTCTGCCGCACCCCGTACCAATTCTTCAGAGCACTGGACTTCAGGACGGACTGGCGTCGATGAGGCTCTCTTGGAATGAGATCCGGGTACGCGCTGCCAAGTTCGCTCGCGAATGGCCGGATGCCGCATACGAGAAAGGGGAGACGCAGAGCTTCTACAACGAGTTCTTTGAGATCTTCGGCGTTCGCCGTCGCGCCGTCGCGCGGTACGAAGAACACGTCCGACGGCTCGACGACACTTCCGGCTTCATTGACCTGTTCTGGCCTGGCGTCCTTCTGGTCGAACAGAAGAGCGCTGGGCGCAGCTTGGCTGTCGCTCGCGACCAAGCCGGCACGTACTTCGATTCACTGCCCGAGCGGGACCGTCCTCGCTACCAGCTTCTCTGTGATTTCCGGACGTTCGAGCTTCTTGATCGGGACGAGCGCGAGGAGACGAGCTTCGCGCTCGCCGACCTTCCGCGGCACATCGAGAAGTTCGCGTTCATCCTGGGCGTGCAGCGTCGCACGTTCCACGATCAGGACCCAGTCAACATCGAGGCTTCCGAGCTGATGGCGCGTCTGCATGATGCGCTCAGGGAGTCCGGCTACGACGGCCACGATCTGGAGCAGTTCCTGGTTCGTACCGTGTTTTGCCTCTTCGCCGACGACACCGGGATCTTCGAGCCGCGTGACATCTTCCTGCAGTTCATTGAGGAGCGCACTGCCGATGACGGATCCGACCTCGGTCCCTGGCTCGCTCGGCTGTTCCAGGTGCTGAACACGCCTGTCGACCGACGTCAGCAGGCACTCAATGAAGACCTGGCTCGATTTCCATATGTGAACGGGGAGCTCTTCGCTGCGCCGCTGCGCATCCCAGACTTCGACACCTTGATGCGTCAGGCGCTGGTAGATGCCGGTCGGTTCGATTGGACTGCAATCTCGCCAGCCATCTTCGGCGCGCTGTTCCAGTCAGTCATGGAGCCGGACGAACGACGCGCCCAGGGCGCGCACTACACCACCGAGAAGAATATCCAGAAGGTGATTGAGCCGCTGTTCCTCGATGATCTGCGCGCCGAGTTCCGGCGGTTGCTCATCGTGCGTTGGATAGCGAGGTCGACCGCCTCTACCGCCGGACGAGCTTCGCTTCCGAGCGCGAGCGTGTCGAGTACTTGTTCGCTCTCTACGAGCGCCATCAAGCCCCGCTTGTCGCGGAAGCCGCTAGTAAAACGAAGCGCCGAACGCGTGTGAGGAGGGCGCGAACAGTCACTCGTTCAGCATGAACTGCTCCCGGCGGGATACCGGCGGAGAGGGTTCCGGAGCAGCTCGTCAGAACTCGCCGAGCACCGGGCGACGTCCCCTTTTGGTCAATCATCCGGTCGGAGCCTTGACAAGGCACCCGCCCGCAGCCGCACCGTAGGGGGGGTATGCACCCCATCCGCCACCAGCCGATGCCCGCCGATCCGGCCTCCGTCGCGGCGGCGCTCCGCTGGGCCGACGTGCAGGGACGCCAGCGACGGGCGCGGCGTAACGTAAGGCGGCCATGCAAGCCACCCGCCAGGCAATCGGATACCTCCGGGTCAGCACCGACAAGCAGGCAGACTCCGGCCTCAGCATCGAAGCCCAGCGCGCCAAGGTGGAAGCCCTGGCCACGCTGAACGATTGCCAGTTGATCGACGTGGTAGTTGACGCGGGCGCCTCCGCGAAGTCGCTCGACCGGCCAAGGGTGGCAGCGGGTCATGGACGCCGTACATGGGCGCCAGGTCGGCGCCGTGCTGATTGCCAAGCTCGACAGGTGCACCCGTAGCGTCGCCGATCTCGCCTCGTTGATCGACACGTTCAGCCGCCGCGGGGTGGCACTCATCAGCGCCGCCGAGTCTCTGGACACCAGCAGTGCCGGCGGGCGCCTCGTGGTCAACGTGCTCGGCGCCGTCGCGCAGTGGGAGCTGGAAGCAACCGCCGAGCGCACGTCAGCAGCGCTCCAGGTACTCAAGGCGCAGGGCCGGGCCACCGGCGGGGTAGCTCCCTACGGTTTCCAGTTCATCGACGGGCGCCGCGAGTGGCAGCAGGGCGGGCAGGAAACGCTCGCGGCCATCATCGAGCACCGCGCCGCCGGCCTCTCATGGGCGAAGGTGGCCGACAAGCTGAACGCCACCGGGCACCGCACCCGCACCGGCGGCCAGTGGACACGCCAGGGCGCCCACCAGGTCCACCAGGCGCACGAACGCGAGCACGGCGCCGCCGCGTAAACGGCGCCAGGCGCGCCGGGGCACGTCCAGGGGCCAGAAACCACCACGGCGCCCCCGCTCCCCGCTCCCCGCTGCCGGCGGGACGGCATCACCGGCAGGATCGATCCGGCGGGCACCTCTCGTTATTGTTCAAGATTGTTCAAGATAACTATCAATTCTTCCGGGGTTATCACGACAATACCCAACCGAGACAACTTGTCGTAAAGTTTGAGAATACCTCTGTCCAAGGTTACGAACTTGTCTCTACCAGCACGATAGTGCGCCTCCAGATGATCCAGATCTCGCCAATCTGGATTACGCGTCTTTGGTTTCCTTAGATGGCTGGGATACTCCGAGCATCCCAGCGCGTCAGGCGGTGGCCACATCGGGTATCTTGTGGGTGCTATTGACTCCAATTTACTACGGATGCCGCCGGGGCCATCCCCTAACATATCGTATCCTCCCAGACGCGAATATCCAAAGCGAAACCCCGATCCTATTATTGGTATTTTGTGCGTACATAGAAATTTCGCGATTTTGGCTTTCCTTGGGTTCCAAGGGGTATCTGCCTCGTAACGCGAAGTTATAGCAAGGTATAATGTTCCACTGGCCGCGCTATGCAACAATGACTCCACGACGGGTTTTCTCTCTCGTTTCTCCACGTATGCTTGAAGGACGTTTGTATCTAGGGTAACGGTCACGTTTTTAGCCTCGGTTGATGTCCATAATATACGGAACTCGTACCGCGGCGCCGCGTACTCCTTTCGCAGCGGCGCCAGCACCGGCGGGCGCCGCGTGGTCAACGTGCTCGGCGCCGTAGCGCAGTGGGAGCGGGAAGCAACCGCCGAGCGCACGTCAGCAGCGCTCCAGGTGCTCAAGGCGCAGGGCCGCGCCACCGGCGGGGTGGCGCCCTACGGCTTCCAGTTCATCGACGGCCGCCGCGAGTGGCACCAGGGCGAGCAGGAAACGCTTGCAGCGGTCATCGAGCACCGCCGCGCCGGCCTCTCATGGGCGAAGGTTGCCGACAAGCTGAACGCCACCGAGCACCGCACCCGCACCGGCGGCCAGTGGACGCGCGGTCCCTTATCCGCGCGCCAGGCGCCGGCGCACCCTCGCCAGGACCGCAGCCATTGCCCGCTCATGCTCGCTCTCTCTCTCTCGCTCACGCTGGGCGCGCCACGCAGCCCACGCGCCATCGTGCGCCGCCGCGAAGTCGGGCGCGCAGCGCCACCGATACAGCGTCCGCCGGCTCACGCCAACAGCCGCCGCCACTTCGTGCAGGTACAGCGGGGGGCCGGGACGGTCCGGCGCCATCAACGCCAGGGCCTCACAGCGCCGGGGCGACCAGCCGAATCGGTAGCGCGCAATCGCCGCCGGAAACTCCGGTTGTCTGCGCCAGCGCGCGACCGTCGCTCACGCGCCGGGGCCGCCAAGTAGGCGCCACCAGGTAACGGCGCAGCGCAGGTGTCCGCGCATGACACGCCAAGGCGCGGCGCCGCCGTCCGTTCCGGTTTTCCGATGGCGGCGCCGTGCTGCGCTCCCCAACGCTGCAAGCGCGCGCCGCCCCTCTAACTCGCTTGGGCGCGCCAGGGCGACCAAGTAGGCGCCGACGGCACGCGCGCGTAGGGGTGTACATTACGAGGGAAAGGACCGTAGGCTCACCGTCTCACTATGACGAAACAGGCCATTATCTCATTCATGAAGATCGTGCCCTGCGTAGAGCGAGCCGAGCAGTTCCTCGACGGGCAACTCTATTGCAACACTCTCCGCTTCCTGCGCGAGCGGTTCGACGAGTACGAAGGAACCGTCCCGCTCACGGGAACACTCCGGATCGGCGATTACGTAATCCCCAAAGAGGACTTGACCGAACCGCCGTTACTAATGCCTAACCTGGTATCTGACCTGAACGTGTTCTGCATGTTCGCCTGGGCGTCTCCGAAGGCGGGTGACGACGAAATCCTTTTCGACCCGGAATCTCAGCTCGGGAGCATCCGGGACTTGGTGCAAACGTTCGGGGAGCACACTGTCGTGGTAAAGAATGTCCCGGAATTCTTCCGAAGGGCGGACAAAGCGGCGGAACATCCAAACAACGGGGTGCTCCGAAGTGGTCGCGGCATTGTCGATTACGTCGAACCAAGTACTGGCGAAATACCACCGACCACACTGCCCGATTTTCTGAAGGTCGCCCTTCGAAAGCGGAAGAGCTTTGCCAACGAGAAGGAGTATAGGTTCGTCTACTTGACCGGCCGCGAGCCTACTGGGCCATTCATCTTGAACATCGGAGACATCCGCGACATCGCATTCCGGATGAGGACGCAAGATGTGTACGACCGGGCAGAGATGAACGGTCGACCGCTCTCCGACTATTAGAGCTGCCACGCGGCCTTCACAAGACTGGTTGTATTCGGACGGGTGACCCGGCGCCCGTGAGAATCCACGCGGGCGAAGCGTGGCACCGGCCAGCATCGACGCATCAGCGCCGGGGGGCCCATACACCACCGCGGCCCCGCAAACCGCTCTCAGGGCCGCCTCGCGCGCGTCGTTTTCCTCGCGGCCGACCTCGAACCGGCCGAACCGGCCGATCAGACGAGGGTCGGCCCGCTTGGTCCCGCGTAGCGCTGCACCACGCGGATGCGCGCGCCGACGTCGCCGCCGAAGATCAGAAACTGCCCGTTGTCGGAGCCGCCGAACGACGACACGCCGACCGCGTCCCAGCTATTCCCAGCTGCATCCACGGCGTCGACTCATCGGCCCGGAAATACAACGCGCCCCCCCACGTGGATCTCGCAGAGGAACCACCAGGGGTTTCCGTGGGTGCCGTAACCGATCGTGAACGCCGGGGACGTGTCGTCGGTCGTGTCGAGAATCACCATGTCGTCAAACCTCCAAATCGCCGGCCGCGAGGGCGTCGGCGTCCGCGTCGAACAGGGCCGCGGTCCCGTCGGCGCGCTCCTCGATGAGCCGCTGCGCGTCCGCGTTGATCTCCCGTTCGGCCCGCTCCGTGGCGTCCTCCCGTGCGATCGCGTCAGAGCGTGCAAGCCCGAATTGTCCCGACACATGCAGCAACCGCTCGACGATCGCCAGCGCCCGGAACCGGGTTGCTGTATCCGGGATCGGCGCGTCCGTGTCCGGGTCCTTGCGGATGCGGCCGTTCGCGTCCCGCTTCGCCGCGTGTAGCAGGTTGTCCAGGTGCCCCAGGAAACTTTCGCGGTCCATGCCGAAGGCGATCATGGACGCGGCCAGCGAGCCGCCGAGGTAGCGCCGCGCCCACGTCTTCAGCGCGACCGCGCGGCGCTGGGCCGTCGCCGCTGAACAGTCGGGGTCGATCGCCGCGATGCGCCACGCGGCGGCCAGTGTTAGCGGCGGGTCCCGTAGCTCGGTGAGCTGGTACAGCACGAGAGACCGCTGCAGCCGTTCATGCACGACCGTTGGGTCTTCGCGGACGGCGCGGCGCTCGGCGTTCAACGCGTCCACGTCGCGGCCCGGCCCGCCCATCAGGCGGCGGCCTCCCGTTGCCACCTCGGCCCGCACGCGGTGCGGCGCATGTCCCACCCGTCGGCCTCCGCGCGCTTCACCAAGTCGGTCAAGGTGCCCCGCACGAAGTCCCGCACCATGTCCGGGTCTTCGCCGCTGGCGCGCAGGGCCGCGGCCTCGGCGCTCTGCTCCCACGAGCCGAAGGCGGCACGATGCGCGAGACACTGGCGCTCCACGTCGGTCAACGACGCCTCGAACGACCGCGCCCCGGCCGACCTCGGGGCCGCGATCGCCAGCCGCAGAAGCCACTCCCGGACGCCCGCGGGCAGGCGGGGGTCTGCCGCGGAACTCGGATCGTCGGCCCGCAACGCCGCGTCGAGCAGACCATCCGCCACGTTGCGGCCGGTGGCGGTCATCGGCCCGCGTTCTGCGGCGCCGGCACTTCACGGCGCAGCACCCGGCCGTCCGCGTCGGTCGGGACCTCCTCCGCGTCGCGCCATGGCTTGCGGTGCACGCGGTCGCCGATCAATTGCCGGTCGATCGCCCCCTGCTCGGCGCTATCGCGCATCCCTTGGGCGAACAGGGGCGCGCTCATGCCGGAACCTCGGCGCCGGGGGCGTGCATCGTGGCGCCGTAGATCGCCGATAGCTGCTCGTCCGTCATGTCCTCAACGCCGACGTCCTCCGGGAGCTGCCGCATTGCCGCCCGCTCGGCCGTGAGCTCCGCCTCCTGCGCGTCGATCGCTCGCTGCCGCGCGTCGATCCGCTCCCGCGTGGCGGGGTTCGATGGGTCCGTGCCCCGCCGTAGCGTCGCGCGCTCGGCGTGCAGGTCGGTCAGTTCCGCGTCGATCCGCTCCCGCTGCCCGCGGTCGGCAAGATCCGTCGCGACCTCCTCGCGAACCTGCGCAGGGTCGAGCGGCACCAACGGCCGCCCGCCGTCCCGCCGCTCCTGTTGGCGCCGGGCCCACTCCGCGGCGGCGGCGGCCTCCACCGGGTCGGCGGAACTGAAGTCAAACGGGGAGGGGCTGGGGCCGTAGAGGGCCTCCGCGCCGCCACTGGCGCGCAGTGTGGCGATCTGCTCGTCGTTCTCGAGCTGGGAAGCCACGCGGCCATGCTCGGCCTGCACCGCCTCCAGGTGCTCGGCCCACGGATGGCCGGCGTCCTCCCACTGGCCATCACGATTGAGCAACTCCGGCGCGTCGGCGCCCGGCTGGAGCCGGTGCCATGTGCCGTTGGCGTTCTGCCAAGTCGGCGCCCCGGCGATGACCTCATGCGCAACCGGCACGCCGTCCAGCCGGTAGGCGGTCCCCTCGAGAATGATCGCCCGTTCTGCCCCGTCGAGGTTGCTCGCCGGGCCGTCGTCGTCGGCTCCCAGGTCGTGCGGTACCGCCGCCTCGGCGTCCTCTCGCGGCATGTAGAGCGACAGCGAATCGACCACGGCCGCGCGGGCGGTCCCGGTCCACTGGGCCGTGCCGGCGCGATGGATTCCGACGGCCGCGCACGTCGCCACGGTCCCCGCCGCCGGCCATGGTCCGGCCTTCGGTCGGTGCTTCTCGATCCGGGCCGCCACACGCTCCCCCATCGCAAGCTGAACGGTGCGCTTGTAGTCGATTCAGCCCGTGCCTACATTGGCGGCATGGCGCGCATCGACCCCGCTCTGTTGGCGGAATTCGAAGCCGCCGCACGCCGGCCCCTTGCTGTGCGCTGGCGCTACTCGTTCATCCGAACCTACAAGCCGGTGCTGGACGATGCGGAATTCCGATCGTTCGACTCCATGGAGCAGTACCGTCAGTGGTGCGAGCGGGAACTGCCTGACTGGCTGGGCTATGGCCGCGTTCGAGTACCGGCAGGCTGAGGAGATACGCGACGCCCTGGAGCGCCATGGCGTCCGGTATCTGTTCATCGGCAAGTCGGGCGCGATCCTGCTCGGATTCCCCGACACGACTCAAGACGCCGATCTGTTCGTCGAGAAGGACGCCGCCAACGGCCGGGCCCTGGTGGATGCGCTTCGCGAGCTCGGGTTCGCGCTGACCGGCGACCACGCACGAGAGGTCGTCCTCGGCAAGGACTTCGTGCAACTCAAGAACGGGCCGTTCGATCTGGATCTCGTGTTCGCGCCCGATGGCATCGAGAGATTCCAGGATGCGTTCGAGCGGCGTGTCGACGTCGAGGGGTTTCCGGTCTGCTCGCTGGACGACATCATCGCCAGCAAGGAGGCATCGAACCGGGCAAAGGACCGTGAGACGCTGCCGCGGCTTCGCTCATTCCGCGAGTACTGGAATGAACGCCAACGCGCCGGCTAGGTGCGGTCCGGGATCCCGTTACGAACCTGTAACATCGCCTTAAAGGAGCAGGCACATGGGAGAAGTACGTTCGCACCGCGGCAGGCACGCATGATCATCGACGGCCACGCACACGTCTTTCCGCGCCTCGGTTCGGCCTCGCCGGAACTGGCCGAGCTGCAGCTTCGCTTCCTGCAACACCACGTGCAGTACCACCCGCAGGGGTTCCGCCGCGCTGCCGACAACGCGCGCCTGTCCGGATCGCCGATCGCGCCGGACGGAGACGGCCTGGACGACATGCCGGCGGCCGAGGTGCGCATCGGCCGCCACGGCCGCCTGCAGTTCCGCCTGGACGGGGAGGAGTACTACCTGCCGTGGTACCCGCCGTCACTCGACGAGCTGGAAGCCACGCCGGAGGCGCTGATCGCGCAGATGGACTACGCCGGCGTGGACCGGGCCGTGATCCAGCACGACCATCTCTACGGCCGCCTGGACGACTACCTGCCGGACGTGCGGCGGCGCTTCCCGCGCCTGGCGCCGCTGGCCCAGATCGACGAGTGGAGCGACGACCTGGAAGGCGAGGCGGCGCGCCTGCGCCGGCAGCTCGACGGCGGCTGCGTGGGGCTCTACTTCTGCGTGGAGGGGCTCGCGAAGCTCGACTTCCTGCGCGCCTTCGACGACCCGTGCTACGAGCCGCTGTGGACGCTGGTCACCGAGCGCGGCGTGCCGGTGTTCTGGTATCTGTACACCTCGCAGCGCGACCGCCTGGGCGCCTACCTGGAGCAGGTCCGCCGCCTGGACCGCTGGGCGCAGGCCCACCCGGAGATACCGTGCATCTATACGCATGGCATCGAATCGATCGTGCTCCGCCCGCGGGCGGAGCGGTTCCAGATCCCGGACGAGGTGTTCGCGTGCTGCCGTCGCCCCAACGTCCACCTGGAGGTGATGCTGCACCTCATGGCCCCCGACACCGAGTACCCGTACGCGTGGGCGATGCCGATCATGGAGCGGCTGCACCGGGAGCTGGGGCCCGACAAGCTGATCTGGGGCTCGGACATGCCGGCGGCGCTGCGCTCGTGCACCTACCGCCAGTCGATGGACTACGTGCTCCGGCACGCCGGCTTCATGACCGCCGCCGACCTGGACCTGTTCTTCGGCGGCAACCTGGCGCGGCTGCTGAATATCGAGGAGGCCTGAACATGGAGGAAGGCACCTGACGTGGACATTCGCGAGATAACGGAAGAGGTGGAGCGCGAGGGCGGGATCCTCGAGCAGGTGCGCCACGAGCTCCGCAAGAAGATCATCGGTCAGGACCGGTTGCTCGACCGGTTGCTGATCGGCCTGATCTCCAACGCCCACCTGCTGATCGAAGGCGTCCCCGGCCTGGCCAAGACGCTGGCGGTCACCACCCTGGCGCAGTCGATCCGTGCCAGCTTCCGGCGCATCCAGTTCACGCCCGACCTGCTGCCGGCCGACCTGGTCGGCACCCTCGTCTACCACCCCGGAACCGGCGAGTTCACCACCAAGAAGGGGCCGGTCTTCGCCAACATCGTGCTGGCCGACGAGATCAACCGCGCCCCCGCCAAGGTGCAGAGCGCGCTGTTGGAGGCGATGCAGGAGCGGCAGGTGACGATCGGCGACGCCACCCATCCGCTGGACGACCCGTTCATGGTGCTGGCCACGCAGAACCCGATCGAGCAGGAAGGCACCTACCCGCTGCCGGAGGCGCAGGTCGACCGGTTCATGCTGAAGGTGGTGGTAGGCTACCCCGACCGTGACGAGGAGCTGGCCATCGTGCGGCGCGTGGCGCGTACCGAGCCGCCGCAGCCGGTCGAAGGGATCCTGGGGCCGGCCGACTTCGCACGGCTGCGCGCGCTGGTGGACCGCATCTACCTCGACGAGAAGGTGGAGGAGTACATCGTCGACCTGGTGCGCTCGACGCGGGAGCCGGCCGCCTTCAACCTCGACGGTGGCAACCTCGACGGTGGCGGCCTCGATATCGGCAACCTGATCGAATACGGCGCTTCGCCGCGTGGCACGATCTATCTGACCCTGGCCGCGCGCGCCCATGCGCTGCTGCAGGGCCGCGGCTTCGTGACCCCGCAGGACGTCAAGACCATGGCTCCCGACGTGCTGCGCCACCGGGTGATCGTCACCTACGAAGCGGAGGCCGAGGAACGCACCTCCGACGACCTTATCGCCCTGATCCTCGAAGCGCTGCCAGTGCCCTGATCTCCAAGTACATGATCTCCCCCGAACTGGTCCGCAAGATCCGCTACATCCAGCTCAGAACGCGGCGCACGGTGACCACCGCCTTTGCCGGCGAGTACCGCAGCGTGTTCCGCGGCCAGGGGATGGAGTTCGACGAGGTGCGCGAGTACCAGCCCGGCGACGACGTGGGCAGCATCGACTGGAACGTCACCGCCCGCACCGGCCGGCCGCACGTCAAGCGGTTCGTGGAGGAGCGCGAGCTGACCGTCTTCTTCGTGGTCGACGTGTCCGCCTCCGGCCGTTTCGGCTCCACCGGCACGGCCAAGACCGAGGTGGCCGCCGAGCTCGCGGCGGTGGTCTCGTTCGCCGCCGCCCGCCAGAATGACCGCGTCGGGCTGCTGGCGTTCAGCGACCGCATCGAGCTGTTCGTGCCGGCCAAAAAGGGCATCACGCACGTGCTGCGCATCGTGCGCGAGATCCTTTCGATCCAGCCGGCGGGCACCGGGACCGATCTGGCCGGCGCGATGCGCTACCTGAACCTGGTGCTGCGCAGGCGCGCGACGGTGTTCCTCATCTCGGACTTTCTGAACGGCGGTCAGACAGGTGCCCGCAACCCGTGGTGGTCACGGTTGGCTGCAGGCCGCGCCGGGGGCGAGGACGCTGCCGCGCCGATCGCGTCCACGACCGATCTGCGTATGGCCGCCCGCCGCCACGACCTGATTGCGGCGTCCATCTTCGACCCCCGCGAAGTCGAGCTGCCGGCATCCGGCATCGTCGAGCTGGAGGACGCCGAGTCGGGGCGTCACGCGCTGCTGGACACCGGCAGCCGCCGCGTGCGGCGCGACTACGAGCGCAGCGCGCGCGAGCGGCGTGAGGCGCTCAGCCGGCAGCTCCGCGAGCTCGGCATCGACGAGATTCCGATCCGGACCGACGCGAGCTGGGTCGATCGGCTGGTGCGCTTCTTCAGGATGCGGGAGAGGAGGGCAGCCTGGGCCTGAGGGGGCGCACCGCGGCGACCGCTACCGTGGCGACTGGCCACGTCGCGCTCATGGCGGTCATCGCGGTGGCCCTGTTCAGTGGATGCACGTCCGGCCGCCGGGCGGCAGGCGAGGCTCCGGCGTGGGAGGTGGAGCGCGCCTACACCGGCGATCCGGTCACCGTGCGCCTGCGGGTGGAGCGGCTGCAGATCACCACGGCGCAGATCGTCCGGGTCGAAGTCGAGGTGGACGCTCCCGAACGGGTGTTGGTGCGCTTGCCCGATCCCGAGCAGTTCGCAGACAGCGGATTCCAGGTCGAGCTCCGCACGGAGCCGCCGGCCCTCGTGGACGACGGACGCACGCGGCACCTGCGCCGCTACCGGCTCGAGCCGTTCCTGGCCGGCGACTATCCGATCCCCGAGCTCATGGTCGGCTGGCTGGCGCCGGGAGGAGAGCCTGCCGGCCTGTCGACCGAGGCGCTGACGGTGCAGGTGAGCTCCGTGCTCGGGGATCCTGCCGTCGCGGCGGCGCCGGATGCGGAGGCTCTCCCGGAGTTGCGCGAGGTAGGCGCGCCGATCCGGGCGCCGCTGCGCTGGTGGCGGCCCGCGCTGGCCGGCATCGCCGCGCTGGCGGCGGCCGCGGCGGTGCTGGCGGTGATCCTCTGGCGGCGGCGCGTGGCGGCCAGCCGGCCGGTGCCCGCCGAGCCGCCCGCCGTGGCGGCGCTGCGCGCGCTCGACGAGCTGGAGCGCGACGGCGCCCTCATGGCGGATGTGGACCGGTTCTACGTGACGGTCTCGTCGATCTTGCGCGGCTATGTGGAGGCGCAGTTCGGCCTGCGCGCCCCGGAACAGACCACCGAGGAGTTCCTGGCTGCCGCCGAGGCGGGGGCGGCGTTCGATCGGGAGCAGCAGCGGACGTTGCGGGCGTTTCTGGCCGCCTGCGACGCGGTGAAGTTCGCGCGGGCGCAACCCTCGGCGACCGAGACCACGCGCATCACGGCCACCGCCCGCGGCTTCGTGCATGCGACCGCGGATGCTGAATCGGTAGCGGCCTCCTCGGCCGCACCCGCCGCCGGGGAGGCGGAGCGGTGAAGTTCGAGACCACCTGGGCGCTGGGGTTGCTGGCGGTGGTCGCGCTGCTGCCGCTGGCGCGCGCCGTGCTCACGCGCGCTCGCATCGGCGTGGGGTTCCCGTCGGTGGTGGTGCCGGCCGGCATCACGCCGTCGCTGCGCCATCGTCTGGTGTGGCTGCCGGCGGCGCTGCAGCTCCTGGCCCTGGCCCTGCTGATCGTGGCGCTCGCGCGTCCCCGCGAGGGGCTGGAGCAGGTGGTGGACGTCAGCCGCGGCATCGCCATCGAGATCGTCGTCGACCGCTCGGGCAGCATGGTGGCCCCCATCGCGGAGGGCGGGCCGACGCGGCTGGATGCGGTCAAGGAAGTGGTGGCCAGCTTCGCGCATGGCGACGGAGGCAAGCTGGGCGGGCGGCCCAACGACCTGCTGGGTCTGATCACCTTCGCGCGCTATCCGGAGACGGTGCTGCCGCTGACCCTGTCGCACGAGACCCTGGACGGGTTCCTGAGCGGCGTGGAGGTGGTCACCGAGCGCAGCGAGGACGGCACCGCGATCGGCGACGCGCTGGCCCTGGCGGCCGCCCGCCTGCGCGTGGCCGAGGAGGCGCTCGGCTCCCGTGACGACTACGAGATCAAGAGCAAGGTGATCATCCTGCTCACCGACGGCAGCCACAACGCGGGCGAGCGGACGCCCGCGGAGGCGGGCGAGCTGGCCGCCGGCTGGGGCATCAAGGTGTACGCGATCGGCATAGGCGTGGGCGCTCCCGAGCAGACGGTGCGCACCCCGCTCGGCACCTTCCGCCTGCCGGCCGGTCAGCCGGTGGACGCCTCCGGGCTGCAGGCGCTGGCGGAACGGACCGGCGGGCTGTTCCGGATGGCGGAGGATACCGAGTCGCTCATCGCGATCTACGGCGAGATCGACCGCCTGGAGAAGAGCGAGGTGGAGTCGGTCCGCTATGTCGACTTTCGCGAACGGTTCGCGCCGTGGGCACTCATCGCCCTGGGCGCGGTGATGGCGGCCGCGGTGCTTGCCGCCACCGTGTTCCGGCGCATCCCTTAGGGCGATGGAACTCACCGACGGCGTGCGGCTGAGCTCCCCGGACGCATTCCTGCTGCTCTGGGTGATCCCGCCGCTGGTCGCCCTGTTCGTCCTCGCGTCCCTGCGCCGCCGCCGCACGCTGCTCCGGTTCGCGGGCGACCGCTCCCGGCTGTATGCCGAGCGCCGCAACGCGCGCCCGTTCAAGGGCGGCCTGCTGGTGGCCGCGGTGGTGCTCATCGTCGTCGCGCTGGCGCGGCCCGGCTGGACCCCGGAGACGCGCACGGTCGAGCGCCGCGGGCGCGACGTGGTGTTCGTGGTGGACGTCTCGCGCAGCATGCTGGCGCAGGACCTCGCCCCGAACCGGCTGCAGCGGGCCAAGCTGGCGATCGTGGATACGCTGGAGGTGCTGCGCGGCGATCGCGTGGCGCTGGTGGCCTTTGCCGGCACGGCGGTGGTGAAGAGCCCGCTGACCTTCGATTACGGTTTCGTGAGACTGGCGGTGGAGCGGCTTTCGACGGACAGCGTCTCGCGCGGCGGCACCCTGATCGGCGACGCCCTGCGCGTGGTGCGCGACTCGGTGTTCGGCGACCAGGCCAGCCCGTTCCGGGACGTGGTGCTGATCACCGACGGCGGCGACCTGGGGAGCCTGCCGCTGCAGGCTGCCGGCGAGCTGGGGGCACTGGGCGCCCGCATCATCGCGGTCGGGCTGGGCGACGAGGTGACCGGACAGCCGATCCCGGATCCGGACGCGGACGAGGGGTACCTGCAGTACGAGGGGCAGCCGGTGCTCACCACCCTGGATGCCCGGGCGCTGCGCGAGCTGGCCGGCGTGACGCCCGGCGGCCGCTACGTGAACGTGGCGACCGGCAACTTCGATCTGGGCGTCCTGTACACGCAGCTCATCGCGGGCGCCGATCGGCAACTGCTGGAGCGGACCGAGCGCCAGGTGTTCCAGGAGCGGTTCCAGCCATTCCTGGCCGCCGCGCTGGTGCTGCTGGCGCTGGAGTTCCTGCTGCCCGATCTGATCCGGCGCCGCCGGCGGGGAGGGAGGCGAGCGGGCCCGCCGCACCCGCCGGCCGCGGTGGTTCTTTTGCTCGCCTTGGCGGCCGCGTTCGTGGCGCCCGTGTCGGTGCAGGCGGTGGGAGTCCCGGAGCGGGCCGAGCGCGACGGGCGTCAGGCATTTGGCGACGGACGGTTCGAGGATGCCGCGGGCGCGTTCGGTGCCGCGGCGGAGGCTCGCCCGGGGGTGCCGGAGTTGCTCTACGACAGCGGCATCTCCGCCTATCGCGCGGGCGATCCGGAGGGCGCCGTGGGTCTGCTGCGGCAGGCGGTCGAGCAGGCCGGCCGGCCGGAACTGGCGGCGGCCGGCCACTTCGCATTGGGCAACCTCGGGGTACGGGCGGTCGAGCAGGCGATGGCCGCGCAGGGCGGCGCGCCGGCCGATCCGCAGGCGGCGATCGACGGCCTGACCGCGGCGGCGCAGTCCTACCGGCGGGCGCTGGACCTGCATCCGGAGTGGCAGGACGCCGCACACAACCTGGAGGCCACCCGGCTGCGCCTGCAGCAGTTGCTGCTGCAGCTCCCGCCACCCGAGCAGTCGGACGAGCAGCAGCCGCAGGAGCAGCAGGGACAACCGGGACGGCAGGCCTCCCGCCAGGACCCACAGGACGCCGACGGCGAGGAGGAAGACGAGCAGCAGCAGGCGCCGCAGCAGCCGGCGGCCGGGCAAGAAGAGGAGCTCGAGCCCGACGAGCTGGCTCGGGCGATCATCGCGGAGGAGGAAGAGCGCGCGGAGCAGCGCCGGCAGGAGCAGCTCCCGACCGAGCCGGTCGAGCGTGACTGGTAGCCGTGGAAGTCCTGAATAGCGCCGATCCGCGGCGCTGCGTCCGCGCCGCCGTGTTCGTGGCAGCGCTGTGCGGCCTGAGCATCCCGATCGCGGCGCAGTCGCTGGCCGCGCGCGCGGCGGTGAGCGCCGCGGAGACCGAGCTGGGCGTGCCGTTCACCCTGCAGGTCGCGGTGGACGGCAGCGACGCGACCCCGCAGGTGGAATTGCCGTCGCTCGACGGCGTGTCCGTACGGCAGGTGTCGGCCGGACCAAACAACAGCGAGTCGATCACGATCGCGGGCGGCCAGACCACCCGCCGGGTGCAGCGGCGCTACCTCATCAACTACGAGTTGATCGCCTCCCGTGCCGGCCGGCTGGAGATCCCGTCGATGGGCGTGACGGTGGACGGGCAGCGCCTGTCGACGCAGCCGCTGGCCGTGACCGTCTTCACGCCTCCGTCGATCGAGGAGTACCGGTTGCTCGTCGAGGCAGCGGCCGACCGCGCGTGGGTAGGCCAGCCGATCACGCTGACGACCACCTGGATGTGGCAGGAGGGGCTGGGACCGCGGCGCCTCCTGAGCTTCTCCCATCCGGTGATGCACGCCGCAGACTTCGACGTGGTGATCCTGCCTTCGCAGGGCGAGCTGGTGGAGCTGACCGTGCACGGCACCAACCTCACGGCGGCGCGGCGCGCCATGCGTCACGAGGACAAGGCGCATGTGGCGCTGGTCTTCGAGCTGACCGTGGTGCCGCGGGAGTCCGGCCGCCTGCTGGTGCCGGCGGCCACCGTGGCGTTCGAGGGGATCGCCAGCTTTCGCACCGGGCGCGACGTGCTCGGCCGCACGGTGCGCGACATCCGGCGCCTGGTGATCTCCTCCGAGCCGCTGGCGCTCACCGTCGAGCCGCTGCCGGCGGCCGGGCGTCCGGACGGCTTCTCGGGACTGGTGGGTATCTTCGAGATCGCCGCCACCGCCACCCCCACGGATGCCAAGGTGGGCGATCCGATCACGTTGGAGATGACGGTAAGCGGATCGGGAGATCTGTCCGACCTCGCCGAGCTGGACCTGACCCACCTCGACGCGGCCGGAGACTTCCGCGTGGCAGCACAGCGGGTCGAGCGGGCGCCGGGCCGGTTTCCGTCGCGGGCTACCTTCCGCACCACGATCCGGGCGCTGCACGACTCGGTGGGCGCCGTCCCGCCGGTGCGGCTGTCCTACTTCGATCCGCAGCGCGGCGCCTACGCGGAGGCCGCGAGCAAGCCGATCGCCCTCGACGTGCAGCCGGCGCGGCAGGTGACGCTGCGCGACGTGGAGGGCGGCGCCCTTCCCGAGGCCGAAGGCGAGGGGCTCGCCGCCGCGGCGGACGGCATCGCCCACAACTACGAAGGGGAGCGCCTGCTGCGCCGCCAGCGCTTCGACACCGCGGCGTTCGTGGGGTCTCCGGGCGGCGTGCTGCTGCTGGCCGCCGGCCCGTTGGCGGCCGGCATCGCCGCGCTCTGGATGCGCCTGCGGCGGCTGGCCGCGGCGGCGCCGGCCGCGCGCGGCGCGCTGGTTCGCCTGCGGCGGGCGATCGCCGATGCGGGAGACGATGCGGCGGCGATGGCGCCGGCCCTGTACGACTACCTGCGCGCGCGTCTGGGCACCAACGGCACGCCAGGACCCGAGCCGCTGGCGCAGGCGCTGGAGGCGCGCGGCGTCGGACGCGAGCAGTTGGACGAGCTGCGGGAGATGCTGGCGGGACTGGACGCGACCCGCTACGCGGGCGTTGCCGCCGGGTCCGTGGAGGCGTTCGGCGCCCGCATCCTGCAGTGGGCGGAGGCGGTGGACCCGATCCTGGCCCGCGGGGGAGGCTCGTGATCCGGGTGCGCCGGGCCGTGGCGCTGCTGCTGATCCTGGCCCTCGCCGCCGGGGCGGTCGCCCAGGAGCCGGCCGCCGGCCCCATGGACGCGGGCACGCTCCTGGGGGAGGCGGCCGACCTCTATCGCCAGGCAGACCAGCTCGACAACGCCGGCCAGTCGGCGGCCGCCGCCGAGGCGCTGCGCGGCGCGCTGCTCCGCTACCAGCGGGTGGGGTCGTCGACCGGTTGGAGCAACGGCCGGCTCGCCTACAACGCGGCCAACACCCATCTGCGGCTCGGCGACGTGGGCCGCGCCGTGCTGATGTATCGGCGCGCCGCGGAGCTCATTCCCGGCGACCGCAATGTGCGCCAGGGGCTGGGCTATGCGCGAGGGCTACGGGCGGATCGGATCGACGAGCCGGTGTCGGCCGGGTTGATGCGCGTGGTGCTGTTCTGGCACTACCTGTTGCCCACGCGGGCGCGCGCGATCGCCTTCCTGGTGCTGTGGGGCGCCGTGTGGGCGGGCGTCCTGCTGCGCATGGTGGTAGCCGGCGCGCGGCGCCAACGCTGGCTGCGGCCGGCCGGCGCCGCTTGCGTGCTGCTGGCCGCAGCGCTGGCGGCGTCGCTCGCGGCGGAGGTGATACAGGCATCGGCGCCGCCCGGCGTGATCACCGCGGCCTCCGTGGTCGCCCGTCAGGGCGACGGCCACTCGTACGAGCCCAGCTTCGGGTCGGCGCTGCACGACGGCACGGAGTTCCGGCTGCTGGAAGACCGAGGCGAGTGGTGGCATATTCGCCTGGCCGACGGCCGTGAGACCTGGATCGTCGCCGGCGCCGGGGAGCTGATCCGATGAAAGTGACCGACGTGCGGGCCGCCTATCCGAAGTGGCGGCAGCGGCCGCCGGCCGACGCGTGGCAGGCCCATTTCTGGCAGATCGCGGTGCGCGTCACCACCGACGTCGGCGTGATCGGCCACGGCTACGGCGGCGGCGGCCAGCCGGCGGTGCACGTGATCAACGACCACTTCAGCCGCTTTCTGGTCGGACGGTCGATCGACGACGTCCGCGACATCGCCACTGCCTGGGACGAGCTCTACCGGGTGTCGATCCCCTACGGCCGCGGCGGACTGGCGCAGATGGCGCTCAGCGGGGTCGATCTGGCGCTCTGGGACGCATTGGGGCGCGCCGAGCGCTGCCCGGTGCACCGCCTCATAGGCCCGCGCACCAAGGGCCGGGTGCCCGCCTATGCCACCAGTGGCGACGTCGAGCTGGCGGCCCGCTACGGCTACTCGGCGATGAAGCTGTCGCACCGCTGGCAGACCGAGGCGGACTTCGAGAGCGCCGCCGGCCGGCTGGAGGCCGCGCGCGCCGCGCTGGGACCGGCGGCGCGGCTGATGATGGACTGCTACATGTCCTGGCCGGTGGAGGTGGCCGCCCGCATGGCCGAGTTGCTGGCGCCGTACCAGCCGTACTGGTTCGAGGACGTGGCGACCCCCGAGCACCTGGGAGAGCTGGCCGCCCTGCGCCCGCGCGTCAAGCCGGTGCTGCTGGCCGGCGGCGAGCACGACTACACGCCGGCGGCCTTCGCGGAAATCGGCCGCAGCGGCGCGCTCGACCTCTGGCAGCCGGACGTCACCTGGGCCGGGGGCATCACCGGCACGTTGCGCATCCTGAAGCTGGCGCGCCGGCACAACGTGCCGGTCGTCCTGCACCGCGGTGGCGAGCCGTGGGGGCTGCACGTGATCGTCGCCACCGACTGCCTCGACCTGGCGGAGACCATGCCCGAGCGCTGGCAGGAGCCGCGCGACGACCTGTGGCTCGGCGAGCCCGAAGTCGTCGACGGGTCGATCGAGCCCAACAACGAGCCCGGCTTCGGCGTCAGTCTGAACGAGGACCTATTGTAGCGTCTGTCCCGAACGCGGCGACTCGGGATCCAGCCAATTCTGGATTTCGAGGCCGTCGATGCGCTCGAAATGGCGGACGTTGCCCGTGACCAGTATCAGGGAACGGCTCAGGGCGATCGCGGCGATCCGCAGGTCCGGTTCGTCGAGCGGCTTGGCTTCCGACTCGAGCGAAGCGCGCAGGGATCCGTAGCGCTCGGCGGCGGCATCGTCGAAGGGGAGTATCGTGATCGCGTGCGCGAGCAACCCGCGAACACGGTCGGCAAGAGACGAGGATCCTCGCTTCGCGGCGCCGTAGAGGAGTTCTCCGTACGTGATAGCGGTCGTGAACTGGCAGGATGCCGGGATCACGGCGAGCCGACGAATCACGGCGAGCGACGGGTTGCGACGGAGCGCCGCCGACAGGATGTCGGTATCGAAGCAGAACAACCGTCAGGCCAGATCGGGGGCCGGCCGGTCTACGGCGCGATCGCGTTGCGCGTAGATCTCGGCAACGGCGTCATCGATGTCGTCCCAGTCGGAAAGGGCACCGGCTACAGCGGCCAAGCCGACCGGTTGCCGACGTGTCACGCCCCCGGCCGGTCCGCCAACTTCATTCGGTGGAACGATTCCCATGACCGGCGTGCCACGACGGGCGATGACGATCCGCTCGCCGTGGCCGACTCGCTCGATCAGCTCCGAGAACCTCCGCTTCGCTTCCGCGACATTGATGACGTCCACCAACTCGGGTGTCATGAGGACAGGTTATGGGCTGTCATGTCATCATGTCAAGTGACCGGAAGCGCCGCCTCCTTGGGTGCCGGGTGGCGGGCGCCGGCCGAAACGGTGCGGTTGAGCGCGGAGATCAGCGCCAGCGCGGACGCCTTGGCGATATTCGGATGGGTGCCGGCGCCGAAGCGCTGCGTGCCGTCATTGCGGACCACCTGGATGTAGGAGATGGCGGTGGAGTCGGTGCCCTGGCCCAGGGCGTGCTCGGAGTAGTGGGTGAGCTTGAAGTCGTCCCATCCCGCTTCGCCGAGCGCGCTCTTGAGGGCGTCGATCGGTCCGTTGCCGCTGCCGGTCAGCTCCATCTCCCGGCCCTCGATCTCCACCGTGAGGCAGCCGTTCATGCGTGAGCTGTCCTGCGGGTCGCTGGAGATGGCGTAGTCCAGGAAGCGGATCGGTTGGTCGGCTTCGAGGTACTCGCTCCTGAAGGCTTCCCAGATCTCCGCCGCGTTCACCTCCCGGCCGGTGCGGTCGGTGAGCTCCTGGACCACCTCTCCCATCTCGGGCTGCATGGTCTTGGGGAGTTGGCAGCCGAATTCGGCCTCCATCACGTAGGCCACGCCGCCCTTCCCGGACTGGGAGTTGATGCGGATGATCGCCTGGTAGGAGCGGCCGATGTCGGTGGGGTCGAGCGGCAGATAGGGGACCTCCCACAGCCCATCTCCCTGCGCGGTCATGCCCTTGTTGATGGCGTCCTGATGCGAGCCGGAGAAGGCGGTGAACACCAGCTCGCCGGCATAGGGATGGCGGGCATCGATGGGCAGTTCCGTACAGGCGTCGGAGATTCCGATCAGGCGGCCGAGATCGCTCAGATCCAGGCCGGGGTCCACGCCCTGCGTGTACAGGTTGAGGGCGACCGTGACGATGTCGACGTTGCCGGTGCGCTCGCCGTTGCCGAACAGCGTGCCTTCGACCCGCTCGCCGCCGGCCAGCATGCCCAGCTCCGTGGCCGCGACGCCGGTGCCGCGGTCGTTGTGGGTGTGCAGGCTGAGGATGATGCTGTCACGGCGCTGCACGTTGCGCAGGAACCACTCGATCTGGTCGGCGTGCACGTTGGGAGTGGCCAGTTCGACCGTCGCCGGCAGGTTGATGATGATGCGCCGGTCGGGGCTGGGATCCCACGCCTCGATGACGGCGTCGCACACCTCCACGACGTAGTCCAGCTCGGTGCCGGTGAAGCTCTCCGGCGAGTACTCGTAGACCACGTCGGTGTCGGTCCGGTCGGCCAGCTCGCGGACCAGGCGGGTGCCGTCGACGGCGATCTGCCGGATAGCGGCGCGGTCCTTGCGGAACACGACGCGGCGCTGCAGCTCGGAGGTGGAGTTGTACAGGTGCACGATCGCCTGCGGCGTGCCCTCGATCGCCTGGAACGTGCGCCGGATCAGGTGGTCGCGGGCCTGCGTGAGCACCTGCGGATAGACTCCTTCCGGAATCAGGCCGTTGTCGATGAGCGTGCGGGTGAAGTCGTACTCCACGGCGGCCGCGGACGGGAAGCCCACCTCGATCTCCTTGAAGCCGATGTCGACCAGCAGGGAGAACATGCTGAGCTTCTGCTCCAGGTTCATCGGATTGATGAGCGCCTGGTTGCCGTCGCGGAGGTCGACGCTGCACCAGATCGGTGCGCGGTCGATGGTCCGGTTCGGCCAGGCGCGGTCCGGCAGATCGATCTGGGGGAACGGCCGGTACTTGTCGACGGTGCCTCGTTGCATGGTTCTCTCCTTATCCTTGAGGACTTCCAAAGGCTCAAAAAAAGCCCAGGCTCATCGGTCGACCGGGTCGACCGTCAAGCCTGGGCTGCTTCGTGCCGCTCGGTGCGCTACATGAGCGCTCCCGCGGGGCATCGGGCACCCCAGGCCGTAAGGCCTAGGAGGTCAAGAAGCAGATCAAGTAGGTTCGGCAGAAATACGCGCGTGTTCATGGCGTTGTTGCCGTAATCTACGGCATCCGCACGGCGGTACGCAAGTCCCTGCGGCGACGCCGCCGCGCCCGCATGGGCGGAGTCGCTCACCGCCAAGTCACAGTAGCCTGAACCGGGCTTGATTCGTCGGCTTCAGGCTGCGAGTGTCTCCGCATGCGAGTGGTTCTGAGCCCGGGCGAGAGCGAGCTGGCGCGGACCCTGCGCGACGGGCTGACCGGTCACGACGCGGTGCTCGATGTCGATCCGGAGATCGATGCGGAGTCGGGGGCACGGACCTTGGCCGCCGGGTTCGACGCGGCGGTGCTGGTGGGGCTGCCGGACCGGGACTCGGATCTGCCGGAGGATCCGTCGGCCGCGCTGGATCGGGCGACACGCCTGGCCTATGACCTGATGAGCGCCGCAGCCGATTCCGGAGTGCGCCGCTGCGTGTACCTGAGCTCGTTGCGGTTGCTGGCCGATTACCCGGCGCATCACACCGTCACCGAAGGATGGAGGCCGCTGCCGCCGTCCGACGATGCGGCGCTGCTCGGCTGCCATCTCGGCGAGCAGATCGTTCTGGAGTTCGCGCGCGAACGCCGCATGGAGGTGGTCACGGTGCGGCTGGGCTACCCGGTCGTTCCCGGCTCGCGCAGCGCCCTCAACGACGCGCACGGCGACGCTGCCATCTGCACCGACGACGTGGTGGCCGTGGTGTCCGCCGCGCTCACGGCGCCGGTCGGTCAGGCATGCACGGTCGTGCACGCCCAGTCGCCCGTCGCGAACGCCCGGTACCTGATGAGTCAGGCCACGGAGCTCCTGGGATACCCCGAAGGGGTGCCCGCGTGAAGGTGCTGATCGTCGGCGGCAACGGTTCGATGGGACCGCACGTGGTGGCCGCACTGCGCGGGCGGCATGAGCTGCGCGTGACCGACATCAACGCGGCGCCGCCGGGCTTCGCCCACGAATACCGGCAACTGGACGCCGGCGACCACGACGGCGTGATCGCCGCGGCCGAGGGCATGGACGCGATCGTCAACCTGTCGGTGTCGCGCTGGGAACGGCGCGGCGCCTGGGATGTCAACGTGCGTGGCAACTACAACGTGGCAGCAGCAGCCGTGCGGCACGGCATCCGCACCATCGTCAACACCGGTCCGTACTACCAGGTGGCCGGCCCCTCGTACGACGAGTTCGACTTCGGCCTGCACCCGGACATGCCCCCGCAGCCGGGCACGCTCCTGTACGCCATCACCAAGGCGCTCGGCCACGAGGTGCTGCGCGTCTTCAGCGAGCGGCACGACCTGTACGTGCAGACGCTCCTGTTCTACCTGATGCGCCACCCGACCGCGCCGCTCGGGCTCAACATGCTCGACAAGGGGGGCGTGGGCCGGGACATGATCCCGCCGTACATCATCGCCTGGCCGGACACGGGGCTGGCGGTGCGCGCCGCGCTGGAGGTCGACCACGCGCGGTTGCCCTCGCGGTGCGAGACCTACTTCGTGTTCCCGACGATCCCGCACGGCAAGTACCGCAACGACAAGCTGGCCCGCGTGCTGGGCTGGGAGCCGCCGCACCGGCTGGAGCACCTCTGGATGCGGCGGATGGACCGCTGACACACCCGAAGGAGAAACTCATGTACGTCTACACGGGAAGCTTTACCGAGATAGATCTGGCGGATCACGGCTACGGCCGGGGCATCTACCGCTTCGAGCTCGACACGGAGAGCGGCGCGCTGTCCGGCATGCAGCTCGCAGCAGAAGCGCCCAACCCCAACTACGTGCTGTTCAGCCGCGACGGCACACGGCTGTACTCGGTCGTGGAGGCGGGGTTCACCAGCGGGCCGAGCGGCACCGGGGTACGCCTGTACGACGTGGACCGCGCGACCGGGGCGCTGACGCTGCGCTCGTCGGTGGGATTCGGCGTCACCGGGCCCTGCCACATGAGCCTGGATCCCGAGGAGCGCGCGGTCTTCGTCGGCTGCTATACGGGCGGCGGCGCCGTGATGGTGCCGCTCGGCGGCGGGGGCGACCCGGTCGAGGTGCTGCACGAGGGGTCGAGCGTCAATCCGGAGCGGCAGGAAGCGCCGCATCCCCACTCGGCGAACATCACGGCGGACGGCCGCTTCCTGCACGTCCCCGATCTGGGCATCGACCGGGTGGTCACCTACCGCGTCGAGCACGGCCCGGCGCGCCTGACGCGCATCTCGGACGCGGCGTCGGCCCCCGGCGCCGGCCCGCGCCACATGGCGTTCACCCCGGACGGCGCGTTCGCCTACGTCATGGGGGAGATGGCCTCCACCATCATGGCGTTCCGGTGCGAGAGCGAAGGCGGGCTCACCCACCTGCAGACCCTCTCGTCGCTGCCGGCCGGGTACTCGGGCGAGAACTCGACCGCGGACGTCCGCATGCACCCCCGCGGCCACGTCGTGTACTGCTCCAACCGCGGCCACGACTCGATCGCGGTGTTCTCCGTGAACGGCCGCACGGGCGAGCTCGCGCCGCTCGGGCACGTGTCGACCGGCGGCCGCACGCCCCGCGGCTTCAACGTGGACCCGTCCGGCATCTGGCTGCTGGCGGCCAACGAGCAGAGCGACTCGGTGTTCAGCTTCCGCGTCGACGGCGCCGACGGCATGCCGGTCCCGACCGGGTCGTCGATCGAGGTGCCGCGGCCGACCTGCGTCACCTTCGCCCCGGCCTGAGAGCCGAGCGCGGAGGACCCGCCCTCTACCTCAACTTCTTCGACGACCGGCTGCACCACCTGCGGCACGGCGACCTCGGCCTGATCACCGATGCGTACTTCTCCCTCTATCCGGAGAAGAAGGACGTCGAGACCGTGCACTGCTTCTTCGACGAGATCCAGGCGGCTCCGGGATGGGAGCCGTTCGTCGACCGCCTGCTGCGCACCGAACGATGTCAGGTTCATCTCACCGGATCGTCGGCGCAACTGCTGTCGCGGGAGATCGCGACGCAGATGCGCGGGCGAGCGCTGTCCTGGGAGATCTTCCCGTTCTCGTTCCGGGAGTACCTCGACTATCGGGGGATCGACGGCGCAGGCGATCTGTCGACCAAGCGGCGCCTCACGATCGTCAAGGCATTCGACGAGTACTGGGAGCGGGGAGGCTTTCCCGAGGTCGCCGGCATTCTGGAGTGGTTCGAAGACGCCTATTTCCTGTTCACCGTGCGCATTTTCGACGCATCGGCGGCGCGCAGGAACGCCAATCCGAAGAAGGTGTACTGCATCGATCACGCCCTGATCACCTCGGTGGCATCGGGGATTCTGGTCAACTCCGGCCACCTGCTGGAGAACCTGGTGTTCACGGCGCTGCGGCGCAGGTATCCGGAGATCCACTACTACCGGACGCGAACCGGGCGCAAGGTCGACTTCTTGGTCCCGCGCCGAGGCCGGCCGCCGATGCTGGTGCAGGCATGCGAGTCCCTGGCCGATCCGCGGACGCGGAAGCGGGAGACCGCCGCGCTGGCCGCGGCGATGGGGGAACTGGACGTCGGCACCGCGACCATCGTCACCCGCAACGAGCGGGAGCGGATCGAGATCGAGGGCGCGGCTATCGAGGTGGTGCCGGCCTGGAGGTTCCTGCTCGACACCGATCCCGCTGGGGACTGAGCGCGACAGGGCCCGATAGTCCGTCACCTTGTCCAGCCAGTCGGCGTCGATGTTCGATACCGAAGTTCACGCGCGTGCCGCCGCGCCTCGGCGATCCGGGCCGCGGCCATCCGATGAGAACATTACGCGAGCATCAGGCGCTCGCCCTTCGGCTGCGGTACCGGATCTCCGTCATGTCATCCGCCGGCTTGGGCGATGCGTCGCGCCATCCACTCCACGTAAGCGGTGCGGGTCATGCCTCGACGTCGAGCCTCGCCGTCAATGAACGCGGCGACTCCCTCGTCGAGCGTGAGATTGGCGCGTATGCTCCGGCCCGACAGACGGATCAATGGGATCGAGACCAGGGTATGTCCGGCGGGCGTTTCGACCTGTTCGATGGCTGACGGCGGCGCGATCGTCTCGCCGTCGCGCTCCGCTTCGATCACATAGTCGCGCAGAGCCTCTTCGGCGTGCATCAGCGCCTCATCCACCGTCGTCCCCATGGCGACAATACCGGGCAAGTCCGGGAACGAAACTCCATAGGATCCCTGCTCGCCGTCGATCCATGCTGGATATCGGATCATGCTGTCCTCCCGTGCTCATTCATCCTGATACCGTGGCCATCCGGCTTTCTTGGCGATGGATCGGGCAACTCCCACAGACAGAGTGGTGTGGCGTGGCAGCGTGATGATCCCGGAGACCGTCGGATGCCGGTAAACATCGTGATTGGCGCCGTGGCGATCGAGGTACCATCCGTCACTTTCCAGTCGGCGTCGAATGCGAGTTCTATTGGTTTCCAACGCCACTGTGCATATATACGCACGAATTGAGCCACAGCGTCCAGCGAGCAAGATCGCCCATGAGCGATTCGGTTCGTGACCGGTCGAGGCACATTGGTGCCGGTCTGGAGGTTCCTGCTCGACACCGATCCCGCCGGCAATTGATGGGTCGCGGCGACAGGGGCCGTTAGACCCCGTTAGAGTTAGACGGTCACCTTCTCCAGCCAGTCGTCGTCCATGTCGATGCCGAAGCCGGGTGCGTCGCGCGGGACCAGGTAGCCGTCCTCGATGAGCGGGGTGCCGGGTAGCACGACGGTCTGCGCCAGCGGCACGCCGGGCGGCGCCACGCCGCTGGAGCGCTCGCCCCAGGTGACCGCCGGCATGGCCATCGCCAGATGCTGGCCGTACGGGGTGTTCATGCCGCCGTGCGGAGCGACCGCGATGCCGGCGGCCTCCGCGATGTGGCAGATGCGCACGCACGCGGACATTCCGCCCGCCCACTGCAGGTCGGGCTGGAAGTAGTCGACCAGCCGCCGCTCGGCGGCCTCCGCGAACGGGCGCGCCAGGTACCAGTGCTCGCCGGTGGCCAGCCCCTGGCCAGGCAGCCGCCGCCGTACCTCGGTGAAGCCGGCCAGGTCGTCCGGCAGCAGGTAGTCCTCGATCCAGCGCAGCCGGTACGGCCGCAGCGCCTCGCCGAGCCGCACGGTGTAGTCAACGTCCAGGGCCATCCAGCAGTCGAGCATGAGCTCCGCGTCCGGGCCGAGGGTGTCGCGCGCCGCGGCCACCATTTCCTCGGTCCGGCGAATGCCCTCGGTGCCGTCCTCCGGCCCGTACGGGTTCGGCAGCTTGAACCCGCGGAACCCCAGCTCCCGGTACCACTCCAGGTCGAAGCCGGTGGCGTAGCAGGGGATCCGCTCCTTCTGAGGGCCGCCGAGCAGCTCGTACACCGGCACCCCCAGGCACTTGCCCTTGGCGTCCCACAGCGCCAGGTCCACGGCGCTGATCGCGTGCGCGGTCAGCCCGGAGCCGCCGTAGGCGGCGCTGATGCGGACCATCACGTCGTACAGCTTCTCGGTGGCCATCACCGGCTCGCCGACCAAGTGGCCGCGGAAGTGGTCGTTGATGATCGAGGCGACCGGGCCGGCGAACCCGGCGAGCCCCAGGCCGACGGTGCCGTCGTCGAGCGTCACCAGGCACGCGCACTGCTTCCAGCCCGGACCGGCCTTGCTGCGGGCGCCGCGGTAGCGCGCGTAGCGCTCCGTGGGAGCAGCCGGCTGGCGGCCGCCGCGCTGCAACGGGCCGGTCGACTTCCTGGCCCGCTTCAGGTCGACCTCGAACGCGCGCACTTCCTTGATCGTCATTCAATCCCCCAGCGGCTGCGTGTCATCGGCGTCGCGCGTATGCACCAACTGGTACTTGATGCGGCGCATCGACTCCACCGCAGCGTCGCCGCGGATCTCCGCTACCTCGTATGCCAGCATGTCGATCAGGGCCAGCAACGCGTAGCGGGCAGGAGTCGGGGAGAGGATGTTCGCGGGTTCGACCACATGGAACGATACGACCTGGGTCGCCGCCCGGGAGAGCGGCGAGTCCGGTGCCGTGACGGCAATGGTGTGGGCATCATAGTGTTTCGCGACTTCGCAGGCGCGCAGAATCGGCTGATACCTGCCGGTGATGGACAGCACGAGCAGCACGTCATCGGGCTTGAGAGAGGCCGCCATCATCAACTGAAGCTGTGCGTCGTTGCAGTAGGATGCTCGGATCCCCAGCCGGAACAGGCGGTTCTCAGCTTCCATCGCCGCCATCGACGAGCCGCCCCCGCCGCCGAAGATGAGCACCCGAGTGGCACCTGCGAGGGTCGACGCGACTTGCTTCAGAACCGCCTCGTCGACTTGCTCGATCAACGCGTCCAGGGAGCTGTGAATCAGCGACACGATCTCCTTCACGGCATCGCCGTTCGTCGTTGGGATCAACCGTGGGTGCAAGAAGCGATCGCCCACCGCCAGCAGCTTGGCCAGCTCCAGCTTCAGCTCGCGCAGTCCGCTGCATCCCACGGACTGGCAGAAGCGTGAGACGGTAGCGGTGCTCACGCCCGCTCGAGCGGCGATGTCCCTGGTGGGCGAATGGACGGCGAACTCCAAGTCGGAGCGCACCAGCTCGGCGACGCGCTGCTCGCCGCGGCTCATCGTCGGGCTGGAACGGGCGATCTGAGACAGCAGATCCGGTTTGGGAGATATGCCGCCTGGGGGGCCATCCGCCTGTGGGCTCATGTGCATCACCCTCTGAGGCTTCCGTGACGGAGGCTCTGCGAGCCGCCCTCGTAATCGAGTTTCGCCATGTTGACATCCATGAAAGAAAATTTCATCATGCGTGCCAGCTAGCGGGCCGCACGCGATCTGGAGCCCTTGATCTCTGCTGAAGCATACACCGGTGGCATCAGCGGACGGCAGTGGCTGGAATCGCCCATGGCCCGAGGAGGGACGAGATGATCAGGAGAGCCGTACTCATCGGCATCGCACTGGCGGCCTTGGCGCCTTTGCTCTTTGCCACGGCAACCGAGGAGCAGTCGAGCGGGCAGGAAGAGGCCAACCTGCGCTTCGTGATCTGGGATGAGCACCAGCTCGCGATGCAGGAACAGTTGGCGAGCGAGTTCATGGCGATGAATCCGCACATCACGATCGACATCGACGTGATTCCTTGGGCGGACTACTGGACGGCGGTGCAGACTGCCGTGGCGGGCGGCGATGCCCACGACGTCCTGTGGATGAACGGTTCCAATCTGGCCCTGTTCGCCAGCAACGGGATCCTGCTCCCCATCAGCGATCTGGTCGATCGCGACGGCTACGATTTGTCTGCCTACCCGCAGTCGCTCATCGATCTGTATACGTATGACGGGATGCTATATGGGCTCTCGAAGGACTTCGACACGATCGGCCTGTACTACAACGTCGAGATGTTCGACGCCGCGGGATTGGACTACCCGGATGACACCTGGACGTGGGACGATCTGAAGAACGCCGCGCGCGTGCTCACTACCGACGACGTGTGGGGCTTCGCGGCCACCCTCTGGGCGCAGATGGTGGTGTTCGACCTGATAGGTCAGAACGGCGGCCAGGTGCTCTCCGACGACGGCATGCACGTGCTCTACGGAACGCCCGAGGCGTGCGAGGCGCTGCAGTTCCTGTACAGCTTCCATGAGGAGGGGATCTCTCCCGACCAAGTCACGCTCGATACGACCAATCAGTGGGACCTGTTCTCGTCACAGCGCGTGGCGATGATGTACGAAGGGTCATGGATGGCGCGGGGGTGGTCGGACCTGGAATTCCCGGTCAACGTCGCGCCGCTGCCGGCTGGCAAGCAGCGCTCCAATATCATTCACGGCCTCGCTTACGTCATAGTGGATGGCACCGAACATCCGGTGCAAGCCTGGGAGTTCGTCAAGTATCTCGGCTCGGAAGAGGCGCACGTCATACAATCCTCGATGGGGGCCGTGATTTCGAGCCGCGCGGGGACTCAGCAGCTTTGGGTGGACAGCTTCGGCGACGAGATGGAGGTTCAAGTGCTTTTGGACGAGGTGCAGTACGCCAAGCCGTTCCCGTTGGCACGGGCGCCTCTGGCATGGGAGGACGAAGCGAAGCAGGTCCTCCTTGACGCGTTCCGCGGCAACCTGAGCTTTCCGGATGCCTGCATGCTGGCCGCCGAGGCCGGCGACGCGTACATAGCCGACAACTTGATCAATTGACCGCGACCAACGGGCGTCTCCGGTGCTGGGCTCCGCCCGGCACGAGACGCCCGTCGGCGTGAACGAGGCTCCGGCCGTGCGGCAACGTCGCTACAACGCAGCCCTGGGCAACTCAGCGCTCCGGGGGGAGCGCCGCTGGGCGTTCAACTTCCTGGCCCCGACCGTGGTCGGCATCGCCGTCTTCTATTACATCGCGATCGCCGTATCCGCGTTTCTCAGCATGACGCGCTACAACGTTCTGAGCCCGCCGCAGTGGGTCGGTCTGGACAACTATCGGTACCTGCTTGGGGACGATAGGTTTCGCCAGGCGCTGTGGAACACGGCCAGACTCGCTGTGATCGGCGTTCCTGTCACGATCCTGCTCGCGCTCGGGTTGGCGGTCGCATTGAACTCCAGGATCAGGTTCCGCAGCGTCTACCGGCTGATCTTCTTTCTGCCACTGGTGACGCTACCGGTGGCATCGGCGGTCGTATGGCGGTGGCTGTACGCCCCCGACATCGGACTGTTCAACCAGTTTCTCAAACCCTTTGGAGTCGAACGTGTGGAGTGGCTGTCGCGACCCCAAGCTGCGCTATGGGCGGTCATGGGCATGGAGGTGTGGCGCCAGAGCGGCCTGTTTCTGCTCATATTGTTGGCCGGCCTGAAGAACATTCCACGGATCCACTACGAGGCAGCCGTCGTTGAGGGAGCGTCGGCTTGGCAGCAGTTCCTGCGCATCACGCTGCCACTGCTGTCACCATCGCTCTTTTTCCTGACCGTAACCGGAGCGATCGCCGCCTTTCAGACCTTCGATGCGATCGTCATCCTGACGCCTTCGGGCGGACCGCAAGACGCGACGAGGACCGTGGTATTCGATGTTTACAAGAACGCTTTCACGCACTTCCGCATGGGGCGTGCGGCGGCAGGATCGATCTTTCTCCTATTCATCATCCTGCTCGTAACCGCGCTTCAGCTCAGGATTCAGAAGAGATGGGTTCACTACGAATGACTCGGAAGGTGGCCCCTCGCCTGTTGCTGCATGGATTCCTGATCTTGTTGTCCTTCATCTACCTGCTACCGTTTCTATGGATGATCTCGACGTCGCTGAAGGGACCCGAAGAATACTTCGCGAAGGGATTCGACCTCATCCCGAATCGGCCGGAATTCGGCAACTACGTCGAGGTGTTCGAACGGGCGCCATTCGCGCGATTCTACTGGAACACGATTCTCGTGACCGCGCTGCGGGTGGTGGCTCAGGTGATCCTGGCGTCATTGGCCGGGTATGCTCTGGCACGGTTCGAGTTTCGCGGCAAGTCTTTGCTGTTCGTCGCCATACTGGCGATCCTGATGATCCCGCCGCCGGCAACCGTGATCCCGAACTTCGTGATCGTGCGCAACCTCGGCTGGGTCAACACCTATGCCGGTCTGGTAGTTCCCACCATCTTTTCCGCGTACGGAATATTCCTGTTCCGCCAGTTCTTTCTTACGCTCCCTCAGGATCTCATCTACGCTGCCGTCATCGACGGATGCCAACCGTGGGGAGTGTTCTGGCATGTCGGCGTGCCGGCCGCGCGCGCTCATATCGCGGCCTTTGCGCTGCTGGTGACTCTGTATTCCTGGAACGAGTTTCTGTGGGCCCTGGTGATCGTGAACGACACCGACATGCGCGTGCTTAGCGTCGGCCTCAAGTTCTTCATCGGCCGCTTCACCCGCATAGACTGGGGTGTGATGATGGCAGCGGCCGGCACGTCCATCGTCCCCGTGTTGATCATCTTCGGGATCGCGCAGAAGTATGTGATTGAGGGCATTACCCTGACCGGCTTGAAAGGCTGACGCCAGCCGACAGGGTGGATCGCCCTACGCCACCATGCCGGGCAGCAGGCGTTCGTACACGTCGAACGCCTCGCCCTCCCGTTCGTCGGGATCGACCATCTTCAGGAACGATGCGCTGCCCGGCTCGGCGCCGCCGGCGAAGTGGCCGTGGCTCTCGAACGCCGGCTGATCGACCCCGTGCCAGACCACCTCGCGGTCGCGCAGCACCACCATCTCGCCCGCGTAGCGCCGGACCAGCCGCTCGCGCTCGTCGCGGTAGAACAGCGCCTGCTCGCAGGCGGTGCGGCGGATGCTGGCCACGATCGGCGGCGGGTCCTGCTGATCGGAGTCGAACTGCGCCAGCGGCGGCTGCAGATCGGTCCGGAAGTCGATCCGGTCCAGGTCGACGGTCCCATAGCCGCGCTGGGCTGCCACCAGCAGGTGGTTGCGGTCGCGGCGGAACGGCGGCGTGGGCCAGTCGCTGGCCGGATCGTGTCCCATCAGGTAGGCCGCGCACGCGTCGGTGGCGGTGGTCTGGTCGCCGGCGATCAGCGCGTCGGGCACCACCGGGCGTCCGCGCCATTCGCTGCCCTGCTGACCGACCAGCCCATCGATGATGTTCAGGCACGGGTCGGTGATCATCGCTAGGTCCGGCAGCACGTAGGACAGCCGGATGGCGTGATGGAAGTAGTGGCGGACGCGCCCCTCCGGCCGGTTCGGCGGCGGCAACCCGAACAGGTTCTTCATGCACAGGGTGACGCCCATGAACAGGTGGTTCTTCATCTTGGCGACCGAGATGAACTCGTCCGCCTCGCCGATGCAGGAGGTGAGCAGGTAGCGGTCGAACATGTTGCCGCCGCCGGGCACGTCGTAGAGGCTCAGCGGGGGCGTCGCGGCGTCGATGAGCTCGACCCCGAACTCGCGCAGCACGTCGGACGACTCGAAGTTGGACGGCACGGTCTTGTCCGCCGTGTGCACGCAGGTATCGGTGGCGATCAGGGTCGCGTTGGTGCGGGCGCGCAGCAGCCGCAGCACGGCACGCATCACCTCCTCGTCCACCAGCTCCTGGCGCCGGCCGTGGTGGCGGGCGGTGTCCGGGTGCATCATGTTGAACTTGATGACGATGCGGCGCGCGCGTTCCAGCCGCTCCCACGAGCGGGTCAGCGGCTCCGTGATGCGTTCCAGCGTCCGGTAGATCTCCTGCGGCGATGCGCGGTGGTCGCAGCGCTCGGCGCGCACGGTGTATCGCTCGCTCATCTCGGGCCGGGCGGAGGATGGCATGCGGCAGCGCCGGCTTCAAGCAGGGGAGACCGCGGCACACGGAACAGCGTGGGGTCTACGCGACCTGCTGGGCGGCGGCGGGATCCCTATCGGGGTCGGGAGCAGGGGGCCTCGGCGGTCCGTGGGGCTGCACGGGCCGGGCGAACTGGCGCTCGAAGGCAAGGTAGCCGACCGTCGCGTACACCACGTTCGCCAGGATCACCGACAGCCAGACGATCCCGATCGGCGCGCCCAGGACCTCGGCCAGCAGGATCGCCGAACCGGACAGGATCGCAAGCCGCAGTGCCGAGATCGCCGCGCCGCGCCACGACCGGCGCATGCCCTGGAAGCTCATGATCACCACCATGCCGGCGCCCATCACCCCGTAGGACAAGGGGACGCTGCGCAGGTAGCGGATCGCGTAGTCGATCACCACCGGATCGTCGGTGAAGGTGCGCGCGATGGGGCCCGAGAACGCCACCGCCAGGATGCCGATCCCGGAGCCGAACGCCAGCGCGAAAACGAGGGCGGTGCGGTACGACCGGTGCGCCCGCTCGAGGTTCCCGGCGCCCATGTTCTGACCGATGAGCGCCAGGCCGGCGACGCCGAAGCCGATCGCCGGCAGCAGGGAGAAGACCTCGGCCCGGAAGCCGACCGACACCGCGATCGCCCCGTGGTCCCCGAACGCTCTGGCCACCACGGCGGTCAGCGTCGCCATCAGCAGGGGGCCCATCAGGCTGGTGAGCGACGCCGGAATGCCGATCGCCAGGACCCGCGCCACCGAGTCGCCGCGGATTACCAGCCGCCTGAACCTGAGGCGCACCAGCATGTCGCGCGTGGCCAGCAGCGTGATGCCGGACACCAGCAGCACGAACTGGGAGATGACGGTGGCGATCGCGGCGCCCCGCACGCCGAGCCGCGGGAAGCCCAGCCAGCCGAAGATGAGCAACGGGTCGAGCACGATGTTCAGCGCCGTGGAGATGGCGAACAGCACGGGGACGGTGGTGTTGTCGCCCTGCGAGTTGAAGCCGAACACCGCCGCGAAGAACAGGAACATCAGCACCATCGCCGATGCGGTGATGGTCAGGTAGTCCTTCGCCAGCGGAAAGATCGCGTCGGTGGCGCCCACGGCCCGCAGGATCGGCGTGCGCAGCGCCAGGACCAGCGCGGTGAGGACCACCGCGGCGATGAAGTTGAGCACGAAGGACTGGCCCAGGATGCGCTCCGCCTCGTCGACGGCGCGGGCGCCGATGCTCATCGCCATGAGGACGCCCGAGCCCACGGTGATGCCGATTGTCAGTGAGACGGCCGCGAACAGGGCGATCTGCGACATGCTCACCGCGGCCAGCGCCTCGTCGGCCAGTTGGCTGACCCAGAACGCGTCGACCGCCTGGTACATCGTCTGAAAGAAGATCGACAGCATCACCGGCCACGCCAGCGCCCAGGTATGCGCGGGGATGGCTCCGGTGGTCAGATCCCTGCCGCGCATGGGCGGCGACTATGATTCCGTCGGCAGTGCCACGCAAGCGGCGGGGCCTCGCGGTGAAGATGGTTCCGCATGGCGCCGGCGTGGCGGCTGGGCCGGGTCATGGCGGTCGAGCCCCTCTTTCACAAGCCGACCGACCAACTGACCCAACGTCATGTGCGGACGACGTCATGCGATATTGCGGCAGATTGCAGCGGTGCGCGTCATGTAGCAGAAACTCTGTTGACATAGAGGTTTGTGACTCTCTTGACCCGTGTTGGCGCATGCTTCGTATTGCGGGTAATCGCGTCTGAGTGTGGGACGACTACTGGTACACGGTGAGGCGCGAGGTTGAGCGGCATCGTCGAGTGTGGTCGGGCGACTCAGGGCCGGACTGAGCGGTCGGAGGCCGCTGCGGCGCCCTACATCACGTCGCTTCAGGGCGTCGCAGCATCTGCCGGGCGATCATCGCCTGCGAAAACACCAGCGCGGAGTGCATCGCGTCAGACGCGCTGACTGGCACTCGCTTTGCGTACTCGGACCAAGCGTACTCGATGACGTCATCCAGCCGACGCGCCGGATCGGCGATCTGCTGGAGTTCTTCCCTGTGCGTCGTGATCTTCGATGACATGGCGCGATCCTATCACGCGCGCCCGTGACCCCGGCGGGGACCCCTGCGGGCGCCCGCGGGGCGGGGGGAGATACAGCTGGGTGGGTGTAGAGCCGTCCACGCGCAACCGTGCAACCGGCAACCGTGCATGTCGCGCATGTTCCAGCCGGGATAAACCGGTTGCGTGCCGACGCAATCTACGCAATCTGCGCAACCTAAGCGCAACCGGGCGGAGTACTTCCGCGCGTATCGTGCGCGCAATCGTGAGGAGAAAGCGGGCAGCAGGCGGACCGTAGAGCGACCGGACTCGGTGATCCGGTGGCTCGAAACCCTCGAAGTTACACAGGGTGAAGGTGCCGGCGGTCCGCTCCGGCTGTTCCCCTGGGAAACCGATTGGATAGCGGGGCTCGAAGCCGCGAAGCGCCGGACGGTGGGGCTGTCGATCGCGCGCGGCGCCGGCAAGACCGCGGGCGGTACCGCGGGGACTGGTGCTGATCGTCGCCGGCACGTTCAAGCAAGCGCGGGTTGCGTTCGGGCATAGGGCACGCGGCCCGATCGCGCCGCTCGAAGGCGGCCTGCAACTGCGCCGCCGCGTCCAGCGTGAGCGAGCCATCCCGCAGCCGCTCGCGCGCCCCTCCGACGTGCGCGCACAGCTTCATGGCGTTGATCAGCCGCCACGCGGCGGCGTCGCTGTAGCCCAGCCCGCGGGCGACGTAGTCGAACAGGCTGGAGAAGCCCCGCCTCAGATAATTCCTTCGACTCTTTCACCGCTCCGGCGGCATCGCCCTCGGCCCCCGGTGGCGAACCTGGTTGTCGATAGCCCGACACCCGCTTAGGATCGCGTCGATGCGAGTCCCCGATTTCCAGCGCAGCTTTCTGATCTTCACCAGCGATGACGACCGCAAGGAGTCGCAGACGAGGTCGCACGCCGCGCCGTACCGGTTCAACGCGGCGCGCATCCAGCTCGAAAGCGTCTGTACGCTCACCGGCGCCGGCGGCGCGACCCACCGCTACGTGCTCGGCGCCTCCTGCAAGAGCGAGATCGTCGGGCTGGACTCCGACCTGTGGCTGCACCCCAACGCCGACTACTGTCCGGTGGCGAGCGATTCGGAGATCCTGATCATGAAGAGCTGGATCACCAACCAGACCCAGGTGATGCTGGAGCCGCCGACGCTCGGGCGCCAGCCGGAGCGTCAGGTCGGCCTGACCGCGGACCTGTTCAGCGAATTCGAGATCCACGTGGTGGAGGCCGACGGCGAGGCGCTGGACTCGACCGAGCGCATCATCGAGGCCACCTACGCGCAGCGGCCGCTGGTGGCGCGGCTGCAGTACGAGGATGCCGGCTACCGGGTCTGCATCGACCATCCGGTCAAGACCATGAACGTCAACCCGCGCGACGGCGTCTTTCAGACCGACACCGGCCCGATCCTGCTGCCGGACTTCGCGCGCGCACGCGATTCCGGACTGCTGGTGTCGGCGTTCGAGCTGGCGTTCGCGGCCTTCAACCGCCCGGCATTCGCGGAGATGGTGATCCGGCGGCCGACGCCGGTCACGGCCGACGGCACGCTGACCGGCGACGGCACGCTGACCGGCGACGGCACGCTGACCGGCGACGGCACGCTGAGCGCCAACCACTACGAGGAGACCAGAAGGATCGACGCGATGGACAATCAGGTGCTGGCGCTGTGAGCCGCTCGGCGATCAAGGACGGGCAGGCGTTCGACGCGGAGCGGACCCGGGGAACCTTGGCCGACTTCCGCCGTGACGGCTTCTGCGTCATCGGTGGCGTGCTGGACTCCGAGGAGGTCGCGGCGCTCCGCGAGGCGACCGACCACTACATGGACGACGAGGCCGCGATCGCCGGCGGCTACGTGCAGCGCGACCATCTTCTCCGCCACGCCAACGAGCTGGACCCGATCTTCCTGGACCTGCTCGCGCGCGAGCCGATCTACAGCCTGATGGAGGCCCTGTTCGGAGAGGGCTTTCAGCAGTGCGGGGCGAACGTGCTGCGCTCAGGCCGCGGCGTGGCGATCGAGCACTGGCACGGGGACGACGGCCTGTTCTTTCCGCTGCCGGACGACGTGCCGCGCCACGATCCGCGCATCCAGATGCCGGTCTACTGGCTCACCGTGCAGATGGCGCTGACCGACATCGAGCGGATCGAGCACGGCCCGACGCAGTACGTGCCGGGCAGCCACTACTCGGGCCGCAACGCGCCGGAGAACGGCACGCCGGAGTTCGAGGGGAGGGGGCCGCAGTCGATCTACTGCAAGGCCGGCGACATCTACCTGCACGACCCGCAGTGCTGGCACCGCGGCGCGCCCAACGACTCCGACCGGGTGCGCTACCTGTTGCAGTCGCAGTACGGAGCGAGCTGGGGCTTTCACCGCTACAACGCCTACATCCGCCACAGCATGCCGGATGAGTTGATGGACGGCGCCGACGAACGCCTGGTGCGCCTGATCGGCCCGCAACGCCGCCACCCCGAGCAGCGGTACGTGAGCAAGACCTACCACAAGTAATCCGCTCGAGAGCGCAAGGCGAGCCGCTCGAACTGGCCGTCATGTGCCGCTCACCAAGACACGATAACGCACCTGGACCAGACCCGACGGGAAGGCGGTGGTGCCCGTCAGTTCCAGGTCGATGTCGCGGCCGATCTCCCCGAACGGGCGAATGCCGGTGCCGATCAGGATGGGGACGATGGTCAGCACCAGATCCTCGATCAGCCCGTCCCCGATGAACGACTGGACGACCCGGCCGCCATCCACGTAGGCGCGCGACCATCCCTCTCGGCGCAGCGCCTGCATCAACTCCCGCGGGCCAAGGTCGGTCACGCGAACCCGCTCGGCCAGCGCTGGGGGAATGTCGCTCGGCGTCAGCGATCCGCTCATGACCATGACCGGCTTCCGGTAGGGCCACTCCCCGAACGTCAGGACGGTTCGGAACGAGCCGCTCCCCATGATGATGCCGTCGACCCCGGCCATGAACGCGTCGTACCCGTGGTCCTCGCCCGTGGCCGCGTGCTTCGTCAACCAGTCGAGCCGGTGGTCGAGCCGCGCGACGAATCCGTCCAGGCTGACACCCAGGAAGACGTGACCGGTCATCGGCGCAGCGCTGGCTGGTTCAAGATCGTTGTCGCGAGCTGCTCAAGTGTCCGGCGTTCCGAGTCCAATACCAAGCGTGGTCGCTCAAGATAGTTCCGCCTCTATCTCCTCCACGGTGGGCAAGCTGCTCTTCAACTCGTCGGGTAGCGATTCGACCAGGCGGGTCTCCCAATCCGCCACGCCCACAGGCTTTGTGAAGCCGCGCAGGGGGTACTCCACGATCACCCGGTTCTTGCCCTTGCAGAGCAGGAGTCCGATGGTCGGCTCGTCATCGGGATGGCGCAGCAGGTCGTCCACGGCGGAGAGGTACAGGTTCATCTGACCGACGAAAGCGGCATTGAAGGGAACGGCCTTGAGCTCCACGACGACGTATCTACGGAGCTTCAAATGGTAGAACAAGATGTCGATCTGGAAGTCGTCGTCTCCCAGTTCGAGTTGCACTTGTCGTCCGACGAAAGCGAAGCCGGCACCCATTTCCAATAGGAAACGCTGGGTGTGATCCACCAGTGCCCGCTCCACTTCGCGTTCGCGGCGCGGATCGGCGGTGCCAAGAAAGTCAAAGAGGTAAGGATCTTTGAATACCTGCGCCGCCATGTCAGAGTCAGACGGAGGCATCGTAACGGGGAAGTTGGTGACGGCGCGCCCCTGGCGTTCGCGCAACCCGCTCTCTATCTGCAGGGCAAGAATGTCACGGCTCCAACCGTTCTCGATGGTCTTTTGGGCATACCAGAGACGCGCCTCGGGATGTTCCAGCTTTTCGATCAGGGCCAAGTTGCTCCGCCACGGCAATTGTGCAACGGTGCGTTGCACAATTGCACGGTCCGGCCAGGCTTCGGCGAACGCCCGCATATACTTGAGGTTGCGCGGCGAGAAACCGCTCATGTCCGGGAAGACTGCGTTGAGGTCGTGAGACAGTCGGTCGATGATCCTGGCGCCCCAGCCCCGCTCCTGCTGTCGTTCCAGAATAGTCTTACCGATGTCCCAATACAGGAGCACCATCGCCGAGTTGGCCGACATGGTGACGCGCAGCCGCTCAGCTCGAATGCGCTCTTTCAGCCGTTCAAGTACGGCCTGGTAGTCGGTGGGGACCACATTCTTCCCCACGGGCGCGGGAAACGATGCCGATTCGCGGCGTCGACCTCTCGACTTGCGGCCGTCGTCAATCATATACGCGACTCCCGGCAGTCATGCCGCATGCATCATGCCAAGTCGATGCTCACGGGTCCGTAGAGCCCGCTTCTGGTGCAGCCCTTCTCCAGGGCCAGGCACTGCTTGTGGTAGATGCCGAGGACGTTGTCCGGCCAGCGGTCGAGCTTCCGTGTGTGCAGGAACTGGTTGGCCATCGTGTTGGTGACGGTCACCTGCAGCGTGTTGGTGCCCGCCGTGGCCGCGCCGTTCAGATCGAGCCGGAACGGTTCCCATGCTCGCCTGCCCAGATGGACGCCGTTCAGGACGACTTCCGCCACGCCCCACACCTCGCCCAGATCGAGCGTGGACGCGCGCGCCGCGTCCGACCCGCCCAGCTCGAACTCCACGCGGTACTCCGCGTCGCCGGCAAAGTCGCGGCCGAGCGTGTCGCCCCAGTCGCCGAGCGCTATCGGGCAAGCGTCTTCGTCCACGTCCTCAAGCTCGAACTCCTCGTCTCCGATCCGAAACGTGCGTGTGCGCCGGCAGGTCCATCCATCGTCGAGGGGTATCCGGTCCGGATGGCGCTGCGCGGGCGCCGGCTCCACCGGTACGTCGTCGTCCGTGAACAGGAAGACGTACGACTCGGCGAATCCCATGCGCAGCGGTACCGAGCACGTTCCATCCGCACAGGTCGCGCCGGCGGGTGTGCTGCACGCGCCCGTCTCCGGGTCGATCCGGATCACGGGGCGCGTGTCCTTGAAGACGATCGTAGCGTCCGCCGCCACCGCGTCTTCCTTGCCGACTCCGGAGCCCTCGTTGGTCAGAAAGTAGAGGCTGCCGTTCTCCACGTCCCTCCTGCACACGCGGACGCCGGCATTCGCGGGGCGCACGTCGACCAGTGACTCCACGTGGCGCCGGTCGAGCTCGTCCAGCTCGATCGAGGTGCCGCCGGCCGGCGCACCGGACGCGTTCCGGTTGTCCACCCAGTACACGCTGCCGCCGGCGCCGATGAAGCGGGTGAGCTTCTCGCGCGAGCCGTCGCTCATGTGCCTGGTCCGGGACACGTACACCGTGTCGTACCGCATCGGCCCGGCGTGCACGCATCCGTCATGAACGGTCGTCGCCGCGTCCTCCAGCAGGTCGTCGTCGATCATGTCGAAGTCGCACTGATGCTCGAGCAGCGTTCGGGCCAGCGCGTCATTCGACCCGGCTACCCGGTCGAGCTCATCGCCGCCGGCCCAGATGTCCCGCACCGGGAAGTAGAGGGCGGCCCGTATCGCGGGCGTGCCCAGACTCAGGAGGTAGCTCAGCCGCGCCGTGTAGGCGTGATAGAGGTCCAGGTGGCGGAACAGCGGGTTCTCGCGCCCGAACATCGGGCGGATGAATCCCATGTAGTGGCCTTTCGTCGACAGCAGCGTCTGACCGGAGATGAGCAGGTTGATGCCGCGCACGAACTGGAAATCGGTGATCCACTTCATCTCCTCTATGGTCAGCGCGCCGCCGTACGCCGCGAACGACTCCGTCCACGACCACGGCTTGCCGCTCTGATGAGCGACCGAGGAGGCGTACTTGGGAAAGTGGTGGTTGTCGCAGACCGGCAGCGAGCCTTCGGCGGTATCCCAGTGGACGGGCAGGACCGCTTTCCTGCCGGGATAGACCTGCTTCCAGATGGTGTCCACGCCGGGGATGTCGTACTTCCTGAGGACGCGCATCACGTGGCCGAACCCGTACTTGCGCGAGCCGATGGTGAGGTCCTCACCGCCGAGGTGGCCGATGGACCATAGTCCGTTCTCAGCAGACCACTGCTGGATCTGTCCGAAGAACGCCTCGGAAAACCGCTTCGACCACCAGTCGAAGTAGTCGATGCGGACCTGGGCGCTCGCCTCGTCGTCCCGGAAGATGGCCGGCAGGACATCCCGGATGTCGTAGCCCTTCTCGGTCTGGAACGCGGACGCCAGGTCGCCTGTCCAGGGGGGGGTGTCCACGCGCGGCTCGTCGGAGATGACCAGCGGGATCGTCTCCCCGAAGTGCCGGCCCAGCGCTCTCTTGTACGTCTCGTGGCTGCCGGCGATGAACGTCTTGGTTACCTCGGGGTTCAGCAGGTCCGGGTAAGACGGGACCAGGGCCGTCTCGTGTCCGAGCTCGGCGAAGTACAGCTCCGCTCTGTGCCCGGCGCCGAGCTCCTCCCCGGGGCCGAGGCGTCTGCCGCCACCGTTCCCGTCGGCCTGGAAGGCCGCGATGCAGTCGTCGGGCACCCGTTCGAGCTCACCCGGTCCGACGTCCCGCTTCACCAGCCTCTGCCGAGCCCACTCCGGGTGCTCCCTGACGATGCGGCCGCAGTTGCCGCCCGAAGGCCATCCGCCCTCGTCGTACAGCCAGAGCTTCATGCCCAGGCGCTCCATCTCCACGACCAGGTCATCGAGGATGGCCAGGTACTCCTCCGACAGATACCCGGGCTGCAGATTCGTCTTCATGGACTTCGGCCTGAAGTCCGCCGGGACCGGCAGGATCCAGACGTTCTTCGCACCCACGGAGTCCATGTCCCGAAGCTGCCGGAACAGCGTCTCCCGCTCCAGAACGTCGTTCCAGAGCCAGAAGTAGCCCGGCCAGTGGAATGCGTCCGGGGTTTCGAGTGCTTTCACGTCGAAGCGAGTCATCTCAGGTAGTTGCACGGTGTCGTCCTTTCACGCTGTCCGGCTTCAGGTAGCTTCGCGGGACAGAGGCGGGGAGTTCATTCCTCTTCTGCCTGCATCTCGTCCAGTACTCGCCGTCCGGTAGCCGTAGTCCGGTACTTCTGGCGGCTGCTGGTAGGCTTGTCCGGGATGGTCATCTCCAACCATCCCGTGTCGAGCAAGGGCCTCAGAACCTGATTCCGGAACTTGGTGCGATCGTGTCTCCCCGCGTGCGACATCAGTTCCAATATCGATTTATCCGATAGGCAGTTACGCAGGATCGATGCTTGGTGCCGACTTGGTGCCGACTTGGTGCCGACTTGTACCTCGATCTGCTCCGCTCCTGTCCGCGTCGTCCCTGACCCGGCCCGTGTGCCGGTCGAGGACACCGGACGTCTGAAGGTGGTGGTCACCCAGTGCTCGGAAACCTCGATCAGCGGCTCCTCGACACCGTAGTCGCGGCATTCCTGGCGAATGCGCCGGATCCCACTGCCGATCTGCTCCACCATGCCCATGCGGTGGAACATGCCGAACAGCAGGCGATTGCGCGGTACGCTCTTGATCCCCAGGTCTTCCTCCCGCATCCCCGCGGGCAATCCGCCCGGCGTCACGATCTCCAGACGGTCGTGGAATAGGTACATCTGCACGTTGGCGGTCGACCGATAATCCCGGTGTGCGATGGCATTCACCAGCGCCTCGCGAATCGCGTCCTCGGGAAGCTCCAGCCGTTCATCTCTGCCGTGGATGTGCGGGATCAGCGCCGTGTTGAGCTTGGCCTGTGCGTACGCGACGCAATCCTCGTACACGGAATAGAGGTCACCCGTGAAGTTCTTGAGGTCCAGGATGTGAGTCTTGGTCACGCCCCGCAGCAGAGCGCAGGTCACCGCGGCCTGCAGGCTGTACTTGGTGATGTCCTCTGCCAGCAGCCATGCGCCAGCGTGCGTCATCTGCCGGTCCCTGACGAGATGCAGGTTCTCAAGCGCGATTAGCGGCTCCAGCTCGTCCGGGATGCGAGCGCGCGCGGCGAAGCGTGACCATGCTTCCGGCGTCAGATCGCGCTGCAGATCGAAGCGCGGGCACGGAGTCTCGTCGAAGCGGATAAGTCCTTCCTTGTAGAACGACTCCCGGATCTCGTCACGGGACATCTGCTGGCAGTTCGAGCCCTCCCGGACGTAGAACCTGCCGCCGAAGGAATAGGGCTTGCCGTGCTGCTCCGGTACCGTCACGACCGGCACGTCGCCGACCGACTCCACTTCGACCGCGATCGGCGGATCCGCGGAGCGTGCGGTGGTCTGCACCTGCGACTTCAGCCTGTTGTGACTCCCGACACCGACGACATCCCCGTCGTCGGTCACGCCGATGAGGATCACGCCTCCCGTGGCGTTGGCGAACGCGCAGACTTCGGCGCCGAGGTTGGATGGCACCGACCGCTTGAACTCGGTGGTGAAGCCTTCGCCGAGGGCCGTCAATTGGGCGAGCCTGTTCTCACTCACGTCGATCAACATTCGCTGACGTGCTCATTGGGTGCCATGGATGGGCGTTCTCGCAAGGCACCGTTGGCAGGCGATTGCAGCTCTACCGCAGTGCCCGGACGCCCGCTTGCGAGACGGAGTCCGAAGCCGCATCTTGGCCCCGCATCGTCATGCAGTTGAAGGGATCAGCGTTACCCGACGTGCCGGTTTGCATGAGGGCTTGCAGGAGGTCACCGCATCGGCGGGCAAGACGCATGGGAACGGCGACGTCATGACTGCGGGCGAGTTCATCGCCAAGTGGCGCTCGTCGGAGCTGAAGGAGCGCTCTGCGGCCCAGGAGCAGTTCATCGACCTGTGCCGGCTGCTGGGCGAGCCGACTCCGGCCGAAGCCGATCCGACCGGCGACCACTATTGCTTCGAGCGCGGCGCGCGCAAGGACACCGGCGGCGACGGCTGGGCTGACGTGTGGAAGCGGCACTGCTTCGCCTGGGAATACAAGGGCAAGCACGCCGACCTCGACTCCGCATTCGACCAGCTCCGGCAGTACGCGCTCGCGCTGGAGAACCCGCCGGTGCTGATCGTCTCCGACATGACGCGCTTCCGCATCCGCACCAACTGGACCAACAGCGTCAGCGAGACGCACGAGTTCGTGCTGGACGATCTCGCGGAAGCGTCGGTGCGCGACAAGCTCCAGTGGGCGATGTCCGAGCCCGAGCGCCTGCGGCCCGGGGAAAGCCGGCAGACCCTCACCGAGCGCGCGGCGGCGGCCTTCGCGGCGTTGGCGCAGCGGTTGCGCGAACGCGGCCACGAACCGCAGGAGGTGGCCCACTTCGTCAACCGGATGGTGTTCTGCATGTTCGCCGAGGACGTGGGGCTCCTGCCGCGCCACATCTTCACGCGCATGCTGGAACAGGCACGAATCGGGCCTGACCAGTTCGCCGGCATGGCCCGTAGCTTGTTCGGCACGATGGCGACCGGGGGATTGGTCGGCTTCGAGCCGGTGGCCTGGTTTGACGGTGGTCTGTTCGACGATGACGCCGCCCTCGCCCTGAAGAAGCCCGAGATCGAGATCGCCCTCAAGGCAGCGGCGCTCGACTGGTCGGAGATCGACCCGTCGATCCTGGGCATGCTGTTCGAGCGCGGACTCGACCCGGGCAAACGCGCGCAGCTCGGCGCGCACTACACCGATCGAGACAAGATCATGTTGATCGTCGAGCCGGTGGTGGTCCGTCCCCTGCTCGCCGAGTGGCAGACCGCGAAGGCCGAGATCGCCGCCTCTCTGGAACGCTCGGAGGCGGCGCGGTCGACGGCAGCGCAGACGCGGCACCGCGGGCGAGCCGAGCGGCTACTGGCCGAGTTCCTCGAGCGGCTGCGCCGCTTCACCGTGCTCGATCCCGCCTGCGGATCCGGGAACTTCCTCTACCTCGCGCTCCATGCGCTCAAGGACCTGGAGCACCGCGCGCTGCTGGAGGCCGAGGCGATGGGCCTGCAGCGGACCTTCCCGATGGTGAGCCCGGCGAACGTCAAGGGAATCGAGATCAACGCCTACGCGGCCGAGCTCGCCCGTGTGTCGGTGTGGATCGGCGAGATCCAGTGGATGCGGCGCAATGGGTTCACCGGGTCGCGCGATCCGATCCTGGAGCCGCTGGACAACATCGAGTGCCGCGACGCGATCCTGACGCCAGAGGGCGGCGAACCCGAGTGGCCAGAGGCCGATGTCGTGATCGGCAACCCACCGTTTCTCGGCGGCAAGCTCCTGAACGAGAACCTTGGCGAGGACTACGTCGCCAGAATGTTTGCGGCATACCGCGGCCGTGTGCCGGCTGAAGCGGATCTGGTCACCTATTGGTTCGTGAAAGCGGGCGAGCACATCGGCGCGGGCAAGGCGCAGCGGGCGGGGCTGGTAGCGACGAACTCGATTCGGGGCGGCGCCAATCGACGAGCGCTGCGTGCCGCCATCGACGGGCGTCCGATCTACGATGCCTGGTCCGACGAGCCATGGATGATCGAAGGCGCAGCCGTCCGGGTTTCGTTGATCTGCTTCTCTGGAAAGGACGGCGAACCGGCGCTGGGGTCGCGGCTCGACGGCGGACCGGTGGACGAGATCCATGCTGACCTGACCGCCCAGCGCGGGAGCATGGGGGTCGACCTGACCAACGTGCCGCGTCTGGCCAGTAACGTCGGCGTCGCCTTCATGGGCGACACCAAGGGCGGGCCGTTCGACATACCGGGCGACGTGGCGCGGAGATGGCTGCAGCAACCCGCGAACCCGAACGGGCGACCCAACGCCGATGTTCTCAAACCGTGGACGAATGGGATGGATCTGACACGCCGTTCTAGGGGTATGTGGATCATCGACTTTGGCTGGGAGTTTTCGGAGCGCGAAGCCGCGTTATACGAAGAGCCTTTTCGGCACGTGCGGCAACATGTTCATCCGATGCGGCAACGAACCCGTCGCGAAGCCTATCGCGCCTACTGGTGGCGGCACGTCGAGCCGAGGACTGGCATGTGGAGAGCGCTTCGCGGGATGCGCCGCTACATCGCTACGCCGCGTGTGGCCAAACATCGCTTGTTCGTCTGGCTTGACTCGCGCATCTGTCCCGATAGCGCACTGATCGCTATCGCTCGTGAGGACGACACGACCTTCGGTATCTTGCATAGTCGGTTTCACGAGGCGTGGTCGCTCAGGTTGGGCACGTGGCTTGGCAAGGGCAATGACCCGAGATACACGCCGACCACGACGTTCGAGACTTTCCCGTTTCCCGAACCGCTGTCGCCTGACGTTCCCGCCGCCAACAAGGCTACCGACCCATGCGCCGTCTCCATCTCCGAAGCAGCACGTCGGCTCGTCCAGTTGCGCGACCGCTGGCTCAACCCGCCCGAATGGGTCGCGTGGATCGACGAGCCGGTCCCCGATTACCCTCAGCGCCCGGTCCCGCGGGACGAAGCCGCCTCGGCGCTACTCAAGCGACGTACTCTCACCGACCTCTACAATGCTCGTCCGAAGTGGCTCGCTGATGCACACGCTGCCCTTGACGCCGCAGTAGCAGTTGCCTACGGTTGGCCCGCGGAGATCTCGGTCGACGACGCGCTGCGCGAACTAATGGCGCTCAATCTGACCCGCACACGGAATCTGCCATGAAACCGAGATATTCCAATACCATTCATGACCGACTCTGATAAATCATTTTTTCCGCGCGGTGCGAACCCACCAACTCCTCACCGTAGAATACACCTATTGACAATGCTCCGGGAAATCCCTCATCGCTATTTTTCATGCACTGCGCGAGTCATACGTAGAGGCAAGCTCTAGAGAAGCAGACATGGCAGAACCTCCTAAAGTGTTCATCTCCTATTCGCACGACTCTCGCGATCACAGAATATGGGTATTGGAACTCTCAACAAAGCTAGTCGCCAACGGCATTGACGTGACCCTTGATCAGTGGGACCTTCGGCTAGGAGGCGACGTAGCCAAGTTCATGGAAGCCGGTGTTAGAGAGTCCGATAGGGTGCTCGTCATCTGCACGCCTCAGTACGTCAAGAAGGCCAATGAGGGTACAGGAGGCGTAGGGTATGAGCGCTTAATCGTAACCGCCCATCTTGTTCGAGACTTGGGCACAACCAAGTTCATCCCGATAGTTCGCGACCCGACAGGCGACGCGGGCGTTCCTGATTTCCTGGGCAATAGATACTACGTAGATTTTAGTGGTGACGACAAGTTCAGCGCAAAGCTCGACGAATTGCTTCACGAACTGCACCAAGTGCCCGTGGTGCAGAAACCTCCGTTGGGTCGCAACCCTTTCTCAAGGCTTCCATCTGGGCAGGAAGCACCGCCATCCACTCATTCAGTTGTTTCATTGCCGGAAGTTGTTGACAACGCTCACTCGGCAGCTAGCTCCTACCGATCTGCAATCGAGATTGTACGCGCATCTGACGGCGTCGGATGGCGACAACTGATCAAACTCGTTCAACCGGATGTCATCAATAAGCTAGTGCAATGGCGGAAAGACACCGTGGATGGGAGAGCGCCTACTGATGTCGATGATTTGCTGGCCGCAGTTGACACGGCCATGAGTATGGTTGCCCCTCTTGTCTGTGTCGCGATGGCAGGGATCGAGTCTGGGAGGCAGGGATTTCGAGAGCAGACGTCGCTGCTCGACGACCTCCTGTACATTCCTGGGTGGGACCGAAGCGGTTACACTGCTTGGGTTGAAATGCCGCATGCTCTTGGTTTTATATACCATAGTCTGCACGGTGCTCTTGCCGTATGCACGCGCCAAATCAATACAGCTCTCACCCTCGCCAGACACAAGGTGGCACCAAGAAGTGACTTGGTGTACAAGGAGCTGTGGCAAACATCAAGACTTATGGGCTGGACACCGTCGCTTGGACAGGATTGCAAGATCGCATGGAGGTATCTCGTATCTGCTTACGAGAGGTGGGATTGGTTGAGTGACATATTTGCTGATGAACTAGAGTACAGGGTGTCGTTATCTGCATACTATGTTAGTCTGAGCATACACAATCTGGCGTCGTTGATCGCGTCCGGGAAACCGGTGGACCTATTCTCGATTCATGATATCAGAGTGCCGCTCGTATTTCTTGGAGAGAGCGAAGAGATAAATCGCCGTGCCATCTCGTTTCTTGCGCGAAGTACGGAAGAATCGGAGGCGATATGGGCTAGTGTAGGAGTCAGTAGAGAACAAGTTGGAGCGTGCTGGGAAGGGTGGATAGGATTGTGCGTGAATTGGGCGCAAAGTGTGTTCAGGCGCCCAATCTATCGCGACGAGCTAGTATACGAGCGATTTCTTGATGCATTTCCTAGTGGTTAGCACTTGGTAGTGTGGGTCTACGGAGAAGTGTAGTATAGGAAGCATCGATTGGGTGTGATCAGGCCCTCGAGACAAATGGGATACGCGAAGAGGTTCGTGTCCCGTATTGCGGAGGTCATTGTAGTGACAGCGGGGGCATCTGATGTCGAGTTCAGTTACGGACGGGAGCGTCGGGGTTGCTCTTGGTGGGAAAGCAATCGGGAACTGTCTGGGCCGGTAGTAGGGGCTTTTGCTCGGTCTTGGTAAGTGGACGGTTGGGGTGAGGGCGCGGGCGGTGATGATTTAGGGGACCGCATCCGACGCGGGGAAGTCGGTGGTGGTCACCGGGCTATGCCGCGCGGGCGCAGCGGCGGGGGATTCGTGTCGTGCCGTTCAATCCGCAGAACATGTCGAACAACGCCGCGGCATGCGCGGACGGGGGCGAGATCGGGCGCGCGCAGGCGGTGCAGGCGCGCGCGGACGGCCTTGCGCCGCGGACGGACTTTTCAATCCGGGGTTGCTGAAGCCGCAGACCGACCGCGGCTCGCAGGTGGTCGTGCACGGACGGCCGGTGGGGATGCTGCACACGTCCGACTACCGGGCGGGGCGCGCCCGGTTGATGAACGCGGTCATGGAGAGTTTCGCGCGGTTGGTGGCCGAGTTCGATCTGGTGATCGTGGAAGGCGCCAGCAGCCCGGCGGAGGTCAATCTGTGCAGTACGAGGGGGCCGTGGATGCGGCCCTGGACGCGGTGGCGGACACGCTGTCTTCCGGGGTCGACCTGGACGCGCTGTTCGGGGCGCGGGCCGGCCGAACGTCGCTACCGGCCCAACTGCGTGAGCGGCTGCGCGTTCAGCTCCTTCAACTCCAGGGCGAGCCCGGCGACCATGAGGTAGACGCGGCCGGCGCGCGCGGCGGCGAGCTGATTCACGCGGCCGAGTGCGTCGCGGTAGGCCCGCCCGAGCGGCGACGGGGGCACCACGCCCAGGCCCACCTCGTTGCTGATCAGGATCCAGGTCGCCGTGGAGCGCTCGATCAGGCCCAGCAGCCCGCCGGCCGCATCCAGGATGAGCTCCTCGGCGCCGGGGTCGTCCTCGTGGCGCAGGAGCAGGTTGCTGACCCATAGGGTGAGGCAGTCCAGCACCACCGTGTCGTAGCGGCTCACGATCGGTCCGGCCCTGCCGGCCGGGTCGAGCGGCTCCTCCAGGGTGTCCCACCCGCTCGGCCGCCGGTCGCGGTGGGCGGCGATGCGACGGCGCATGTCCTCGTCCAGCGCCTCCGCCGTGGCGATGAACAGGACCCGCCGGCCGGCCTGCGCGAGCCGTTCCGCCGCGGCGCTCTTGCCGGAGCGCGCGCCGCCGAGCAGCAGGACGAGCTCGCCGCTCACGGCTCGGACTCCAGGTGGTTCCTGTCGTTCATCAGGTCGAGCGCCGCGAAGCCGCCTTCGTACACGGTGACGATGGACAGTCCGCAGTTGCCCGATGAGAAGCGCTCCATGCTGCCGGACGGCAGCGCCAGCAGGCGCACGATGGTCGCGCACAGCGAGCCGCCGTGCGCGACCATCAGCAGGTTGCCGTCGTCGCCGCTGTGCGCCTCCAGCAGGCGGTCCACGCCGGCGGCCACGCGCTCGTACAGTTGCCGTTCGCTCTCGCCTCCCGGCGCCGCGCTGGTGTCGTCCCCGGAGAACAGCGCTGCGTAGCGTTCCGGGAAGCGAGCCTCCATCTCGGTGAAGGTCAGGCCCTCCCATTCGCCGAAGCCCCTCTCCCGCAGCGCGGGCAGGGTGACGAGCGGCACGTCCCTGCCGCGCATGATCGGCTCGGCAGTCTGGGTGACGCGCCGCAGGTCGCTCGCGTACACGGCCGTGAAGCGCATCGGCCGCAGGCGCGCGGCGATCGCCTCCGCCTGCGCCAGTCCCTTGTCGTTGAGCGGCACGTGCATCTGGCCTTGCGCGCGGCCCTCGACATTCCAGTCCGTTTCCCCGTGTCTCACCAGAAACCATCTACCCATCGGTCTTCTCCAGAACCTCCTGCAACGCGCCGGCCAGCCGCCGGCAGTCCTCGATGCGCCGGACGCCGATCCGCACGTGCTCCGGCAGCCCGAACGAGGCGCAGTCTCGCACGCACACGCGGTGCTCTCGCAGCAGCCGCATACGGATCGCCGCGGCATCGCCCACGCGTACCAGCAGGAAGTTGGCGGCGGACGCCGTGCACGGCAGCCCCAGGCGGGCGAGCCGGCGCCGCAGGTACTCGCGCCCGGCACGCGCCGCCGCCCGGCCGCGTTCGACGTGCCCGGGGTCGGCGAGCGCTGCGATCCCGGCCGCCTGCGCGGCGGCGTTGACGCTCCAACTGTGCTGGAAGCGTCCCACCCGCTCCACCACGGGGCGGGACGCGAGCAGGTAGCCGAGCCGGAGGCCGGTGAGCGCGTGGTCCTTGGTCATGGACCGCACCAGCGCGACGTTCCCCGCGGCGCGCAGCAGCCGCGTCGCGTCCCAGCGCCGGTCCACGAAGGGAGCGTACGCCTCGTCCAGGACCAGCAGCGCGCCGTCGCCCAGCGCGGTGGCAATCGCTTCCACGTCTGCCTCGCTCACCAGCGCCGAGACGCCTAGCGGGTTGATGCTGGCGCTGAAGTCCAGCACGTCGGCCGGGCGCAGTCCGAGCGCGCGCAGCTCGGAGGGATTGAGGCCGCCGTGCACGGGCCGGGAGGGTTCCACCGCGTAGTACCAGGTTGTCCCCAGGCTATCCCCAGAGGAGTCCGCGAACGGCGGTTACCGCGAGCGCCGCCGGCGGCTCCCGGAACGCCAGGTCCAGCGCTACCGTCAGCAGCAGCGCGCCGGCATCCAGGCCCCATTCGCCGGGCCACGGCGACAGTGCCATCCCGAGCTACCCGAGCACGAGCACGGCGAGCCCCAGGACGGCCACCTCGGCTATCTCGTTCACCGCGCCGTAGATGTCGCCGGTCACCCCGCCGAGCTGCCGGGTCGCCCATGCACCGACGGCCCAAGCAGTCGCAGCGGCCAGCGCTGCCAGCGCCAGCCCCGGCAGTCCGGTCAGGGCGACGGCGGCCGCCGCCGCGATCAGCAGCCCCAACCACAGCCCGAATCGGCCCGCGCCGCTCGTGAACGGCGTGCCGAGCCCCTCGCGCCGTGCGTACGGGAACGACTCCATGACCAGCAGCACCGCCGCGCGGGACAGGCACGGGAACAGGATCAGGATGCCCGTCCGGCTCCCCTCCGGCAGCGCGGTCAATGCCGCCAGCTTGACCAGCAGCAGGCAGACCACGCCGACCACCGCGAACGCGCCCACGTGGGGATCGCGCAGGATCTCCAGCCGGCGCTCGCGGTCGAAGCCGCCGAGCAGGGCGTCGCAGGTATCCATGAAGCCGTCCAGGTGGAGGGCGCGCGTCAGGGCGGCGAGCGCGGCCACCGTCAGGGCGCTGGCCAGGAGGACCGGCAGGTGCAGCGCCCGCAGCGCCAGGTCGAAGAGGGCGATCATGCCTCCCAGCAGCAGGCCGACCGCCGGAAACCAGGCATGGGCGCGCGCGAGTGCGCCGGCCGCGTCGGGCGGTGAGACCGGCAGGATGGTCAGGAAGCCGATCGCGGCCCGGCAGGAGGTCAGGAGGCGAGGGGGTTTCATGGTGAACCCGAGACGCCGGCCTCCGCGAAGGTGGCCATCTCCGTCAGGCACGCGGCCGCGGCCGTGACGATGGGGAGGGCGAGCAGGGCGCCGGTTCCCTCGCCGAGCCGCATCTGCAGGTCCAGCAGCGGCTCGAGCGCGAGATGCGCCAGCACCGCGCGGTGGCCGGGCTCGGCGGAGCGGTGGGCGGCGATCAGGTAGTCGCCGGCCGGCGGGCACAGGCCGTGGGCGAGCAGGGCGGCCGCCCCGGAGATGAAGCCGTCCAGCACCACGGCGCGGCGCCGGCTTGCCGCACCCAGCACCACGCCGGCCAGCACGCCGATCTCGAATCCGCCCACCTTCGCCAGCACGCCGAGCGGATCGCCGGGGTCGGGCGCGTTGTGCTCGAGCGCCCGGCGCACCACCGCCACCTTGCGGCGCAGCTCCTCCGGCGTGCGGCCGGTGCCCGGACCGGTGGTCTGCTCCGGCGGGCTGCCAGTGATCGCGGCGGTGACCGCGCTCGCCGCGGTGGTGTTGCCGATGCCCATGTCTCCGGTGGCGATCAGGTCCGCGCCCGCGTCGGCCGCCTCGGCGGCGAGGTCCACGCCCGCCTGCAGGCAGCGCTGCGCCTGCTCCCGTGACATCGCCGGGCCGCGGCTGATGTCGCCGGTACCGCGCCCGGCGCGCACGGAGCGCAGGTCCGGATGGTCCGGCAACTCGTCCGCGGCGATGCCGGCGTCGGCGACGGTCTGCCGCACGCCGAGCATGCGCGACATGACGCTGACCGCGGCGCCGCCGGCCAGGAAGTTGCGCACCATCTGCGCGGTGACCGCCTGCGGATAACCGGTCACCCCCTGCGCGACCACGCCGTGATCGCCGGCCGCGACGATCACCGCCGAGCCCCGGATGACGGGCCGTTCGGTGCCGAAGATGCCGGCGAGCCGGACCGACACCTCCTCGATCCGGCCCAGGCTGCCCGGCGGCTTGGTCAGGGTCAGGTGGCGGGCCTCGGCACGACGCATGGCGGCGGCGTCAGCCGGCCCGATGCGTTCCAGGGTCTCGGCCAGCGTCATGAGGCCGATGAGGGCGGCGCCGGGCCGACCAGATGGACGTGCGGCACTCCCGTGCCGGTATCGTGCTCGACCGTCGCCTCCACTCCGAACACCTGCCGGAAGCGGTCCGGCGTGAACACCTCGGCCGGCGTCCCCTCGGCCACGAGCTCGCCGCTCGACAGCAGCGCCAGCCGGTCGCAGTATCTGCTCGCCAGCCACACGTCGTGCAGCGCCACTACCGCCGCGATGCCGGCGCCGGCAACTTCCGCCCGCAACGTCTCCATGGCCGCGAGTTGGTGCCGGAGGTCGAGGCCGGCTACCGGCTCATCGAGCAGCAGGACCCGCGCCTGCTGAGCCAGCGCTCGGGCCAACAGCACCCGCTGCCGCTCACCGCCGGAGATCCGGTCGAGCTGCCGGCCCTCGAACCGCTCGGTCTCGGTCCTCGCCATCGCCGCGCGTGCGATCCGCTGGTCGCCGGCGCCTTCCAGCGCGAACCGGCTCAAGTGCGGATACCGGCCCATCAGCACCGTTTCCAGCGCCGTGAACGGATGGGCTGCCTCGTCCTGCGGGAGATATGCGAGCTGCCGCGCGCGTGCCCGGGCCGATAGCTCCGGCAGCTCCGCCGGTCCCAGCCATACCGAACCGGAGTCGGGGCGCAGCAGGCCGGCCATCACCCGCAGAAGCGTGCTCTTGCCGGCGCCGTTCGGGCCCACCAGTCCCGTCACCTGGCCGGGGCGCGCCGCGAACGATACCGAGCGGAGCACGGGTGCCCCGCCCAGACTCACGGACACCTCGCGTGCCGACAGCGGGTGGACGCTCACGGTCCGAAGTACGGCTCGAAGTCGCTGAAGGTCACGTCACGGAACCGGTCGGGGTACAGCAGCCGCGCGGTCTCCTCGATACCGCGCACGTTCCAGTGGGAGAGCGTGGTGTAGTAGCGCGGGTCGGCGACGAACACCTGCCTGTCGGCGATTGCCGGCACGCCGGCGAGCGCGCGATAGCCCAGCAGGTCGTCGCGCAGCTCCGTACCGCCCGAGTCCGCCGGCTGCGTGATCAGGATCACGTCCGGGTTCATGGCGGCGATCGACTCCACGCTCACCGACTGATGGCTGGCGATGCCGTCGCGCGCGGCTGCGTTGACGCCGCCGGCCGCCTCGATGATGCCGCCTTCGGTCGAACCGTCGCCGGCCGCGCTGGTGGACTCCGCGAAGCGGGCGATGGCCAGCACGGCCGGCCGAGCCGGGTCGCCGGGCTCTGGCACGCGTTCGGTGACCACCGCCAGCCGCCCCTCGATTTCGGCGACCAACTCCAGGGCGCGCTCCTCGACGCCGAGCAGATAGCCCAGCAGGAGGATGTTGGGAATGTTGCCGGCAGCCGAGTTCTCCAGTGCCGAGCGCATCACCGGTACGCCGGCCTCCTTGATCAGGGCGACCATGTCCGCCTTGGTGTACTTGGAGACCACCACCAGGTCGGGCTGCATCGCGAGCACGTTTTCCACGCCGCTGTGCACCGTGGCCATGCCGGCAACCTGGTCGGTGACGTTCGAATAGGTCGGATTGGCCGCGAACGGTCCGACCCCCGCGAACCGGTCGCGCGGGACCAGGGCGAGCAACATCTCGTCGTGGCCGAGCGACAGGGCCAGTATCCGCTGCGGAGCCGCGTCCAGGCGCACCACGCCTTCCGATGTCTCGACCTCGCGCGGCCATCCCCGGTTCGACACGTCGACGATGCCGGGCACCGCGGGGTAGTCGACCGGCGTCTGTGCGGTCGCGTCGATCGCAAACGCGGCCAGCAATCCGGCGCAGGCGGCGGTCCGGCCGATCTGCCTGATCGGTACGAGTTTCTCCCAGGTATGCATGACTCCTCCTTGCATGGGTTCTTTGATCTACAACAATCCGGCGCGCGCCTTGTGGCGGGCCAGCAGGAACAGGAAGAACGGCGCGCCGACCAGGGCGGTGATGATGCCGACGCGCACCTCGGCCGGCGCGATGACGAGCCGGGCGACCGTGTCCGCGGCCAGCAGGAACACCGCGCCGCCGAGCGCGCTCAGCGGCACCAGCACGCGGTGGTCGGCGCCGGTGATCAGGCGCAGCGCGTGCGGCACGATCAGCCCCACGAACGCGATCGTCCCGGAGAACGCCACCGCCGTGCCGGTGATCAGCGACGCGGCCAGCAGCAGGACGGTGCGGGTCAGCCCCACGCGGACGCCGAGCGCTCGCGCTTCCTCCTCGCCGACCATGAGCAGGTTCAGATCGCGTGACAGCAGCACGGCGACCGCCATGCCGGCCAGCACGAACGGCGCCGCCAGCCGGACGTGCGTCCAGCGCGACGCGTCGAGTCCGCCGGCGAGCCAGAAGATCATCTCGCGCTGCGCCCCGAGATCTTCGGTGAACAGCACGATCGCGGAGATGATGGCCGCGAGGAACGAGCTCACCGCCACGCCGGCCAGCAGCAGCGCCGCCATCGAGAAGCGGCCCCCGGCGGAGGCGACCGCGAACACCAGCGCCAGGGCCCCGGCGGCGCCCGCGAACGCCATCGCAGGCAGCGCGAGCGGCGTGGCAGCCTGCGCTCCGATGGCGATCGCCACCACCGCGCCCAGCGCGCCGCCGGTGGACACGCCGATGATGCCGGGGTCGGCCATCGGGTTCCTGAACAGCCCCTGCATCACGGCGCCCGCCACGCCGAGTGCGGCTCCGACGATCAGCGCCAGGGTGATGCGCGACAGCCTGATCGTCTCGACGATGGCCCGCTCGGCATCGGTGGCCTGAAGGATCCGGACCCCGACCTGCTCCAGCAGGATGCCGGCGGTGTGGGAGAGCGGGATGGCGTACGGTCCGACGGCGGCGGCCGTCACGATCAACGCCGCGGCGACGCCGGCCAGCAGCGCACTGCCGCCCGCCAGCCGCGTGACGACCGACGTTCGTGACCGCGCTGTCGAGTGACTCGTCTCTTTCCCCCGCACCAGAGCTCCTTCGCCGCTCTGCGTTCGGGGTACGCCGCCGAAACGGACCTGTTCCCCTGGGATCGGGGAAAGGCTCGACCTGAGGCGCTCCCTGAGCGGAGAGCGGCCACTGAGCCTTGCCCGGCAGGTCTCCTGGCTCCCGGATCATCGCCTGTCCCGCGCCTTCCCATCCCCAGAAGGGACAGTGGCATCAAGCGGGAGGCTCACCGGTCACAGTGGCGCCACCGCAGCGGATTTGCACCGCTTTCCCTGTTCGGCTTTCGTTTTCCCGAAAGCACCGGGCAAGGTCTGCCTTTCGTGACTATTCGGGCCCGAGCCTAGTGCCGGCGCGCGCCCAATGTCAAATGATGCGTGTCAGGAGGCGGCTTTCTGCCTGGTGGTACGCTTGGTGGTGGTCGTGCTCTTGCGCCGGGTGGTGCCACGCGCCTTGGGCGTAGCCGGTCCCCGCTCGCGACGGTGCTGCAGCAGCTCCGCGGCCCGTTCGGGGGTGATCTGCTCCACCGTGTCGCCGGTGCGAAGCGAGGCGTTGGTCTGTCCGTCGGTGACATACGGGCCCCAGCGGCCCTCCTTGATCACCATCGGCTGACCGGTCGCCGGGTCGTTGCCCAACTCGCGCAGCGGCGGCTTGGCGGCCTGCCTGCGGCGCCCCTTCGGTTGCGCCAGGATCGTCAGGCATTCCTCCAGCGTGACCGTGAACAGGAGATCCTCCGAGTCCAGCGTGCGGCTGTCGGATCCCTTCTGGATGTACGGCCCGTAGCGGCCGTTCTGGGCGGTGATCGGCGTGCCGTCGGCCGGGTCCGCGCCGACCGTGCGGGGCAGCGACAGCAGCTTCAGGGCGTCGTCCAGATCGATGCCGTCCAGGGTCATCGACTGCAGCAGCGACGCGGTCTTCGGTTTCTTCTTGCCGGTGTCCTCGGCGGTGCCGACCTGCACGTACGGCCCGAACCGGCCCGCGCGGGCGATCACCGGCAGGCCGCTGTCCGGGTCCTCGCCGAGCACGCGGTCGTCGTTGGGCTTGTCGATCAGTTCCAGGGCCGCCTCGACGGTCAGCTCGTCGGGCGGGATCTCGTCCGGGATGGTGGCCCGCTGCGGGCCGCGTTCCACGTAGGCGCCGAAGCGCCCCACGCGCGCCACGATGCCGGCGCCGCTGGCGTCGGTGCCGATCGCGACGGAATTGACCTCGCGCGCGTCGATCCGGCCCAGGCGGTCGGACACCATCGCCTTGAGGCCCGCATTCTCTTGATCGGGCTCCTCGCCGTTGGAGGAGCCGTCGTCCCCGCGCACGGGCACTTCGGCGCCGAAGTAGAAGCGGCGCAGCCACGGCTGCACGTCCTCATCGCCGGTGGCGATGCTGTCCAGCTCGTCTTCCATGCGCGCGGTGAAGGTGTAATCGACCAGGTCGGAGAAGTGCTGCTCCAGCAGCCTCACCACCGAGAACGCGGTGAAGGTGGGCACCAGCGCCGTGCCCCGTTTCCACGCGTAGCCGCGGTCCTGGATGGTGTTCATGATCGCCGCGTAGGTGGACGGCCGGCCCACGCCCAGCTCCTCCAGACGCTTGACCAGCGAGGCTTCGGTGAAGCGGGCGGGGGGAGAGGTCTCGTGGCCGGCCGGCTCGAGCCCTTCGAGGCCGAGCCGGTCGCCTTCGGTCACCGCCGGCAGCGGCCGCTCCGAGTCGCCGTTCGCCCGGGCCCCGGCGCCTCCCTCGGCGTCGGTGCCCTCGGAGTACACGCGGCGGAAGCCGTAGTGGCTGATCGTGGTGCCCGCCGCGGTGAACTCGGCATCGCGCCCGTCGGCGGCCTCACCGCCCACTCGCACCTGCAGCGTGCTGCCCATGGCGTCGGTCATCTGCGACGCGATCGTGCGCTTCCAGACCAGCTCGTAGGCCGCCGCTTCGCCGCTCGACAGGGCGCCGCGCACCTCCTCCGGGGTGCGGAAACGGTCTCCGGCCGGCCGGATCGCCTCGTGCGCCTCCTGGGCGTTCTTGACCTTCTTCGCGTAGCGGCGCGGGGACGGCGGCAGGTAGTCGGCTCCGAATCGCTGCGCGATGGTATCGCGCGCCGCGGTCAGGGCGGCCTGCGAGAGCGTGGTGCTGTCGGTGCGCATGTAGGTGATGTAGCCCTTCTCGTACAGCGACTGCGCCACGCGCATCGCCGCCGTGGCCGACAGGCGCAGCTTGCGGCCTGCCTCCTGCTGGAAGGTGGAGGTCATGAACGGGGCGGCCGGGCGGCGCCGGTACGGCTTGCGCTCCACGGCGCGCACGCGGAACTCGGTGTCCCGCAGCCCGCCGGTCAGGGCGTGGGCGGCGGGCTCGTCCAGGTGGACGGTGCCCGCGCGCTTGAGCTCACCGTTCTGCTTGAAGCTGGAACCGCCGGCTACCGGCTTGCCGTCCAGGGTGGCGAGCGCCGCGGTGAAGTCGCGCGGCGCGTCGGCGTCCGCCGGACCCGGGACGCCGAAGGTGGCCGTCAGGCTCCAGTAGCGGGCCACCGCGAATGCCATGCGCTCGCGCTCGCGCTCGACGACGATGCGGGTCGCGACGCTCTGCACGCGGCCGGCCGACAGGCGCGGCTGCACCTTCTTCCAGAGCACCGGCGACACTTCGTAGCCGTACAGGCGGTCCAGGATGCGTCTGGCCTCCTGCGCTTCCACCAGGCGGCGGTCGATGTCGCGCGGCTTGGCGATGGCTGCTTCGATCGCGGGGCGGGTGATCTCGTGAAACACCATGCGCTTCACGTCCATCCCCTTCGGGGGTTTGAGCTCCTGGTACAGGTGCCAGGCGATCGCCTCGCCCTCGCGATCCTCGTCCGTGGCCAGATACAGCACCTCGGCCGTGGCCAGCAGGTCCTTCAGCTTCTTGATCTGGCGGCGCTTGTCGGGCGGCACCACGTACAGCGGCTTGAAGCCGTTGTCGACATCGATGCCCAGGCGTGCCCAGGGCAGCTCCTTGTAGCGGGCGGGGACGTCGGCGGCACTCCTGGGCAGGTCGCGGATGTGGCCGATCGACGACTCGACCACGAAGCCGTCGCCCAGGAAGCGGGCGATGGTGTTGGCCTTGGCGGGCGACTCGACGATGACGAGGGCTTTGGCGGCGGAGGGTTTAGGCACGGGCAGAACATACGGCCCGTCCGCCGACCGTTGTCAAGCGAGGGGGGTTGGTTGGCGTCAGAGCGCCGCCAGGGCCGTGTCCTCGATCGCCTGCAGCGGGGTGAAGTCGCGGTGGTTCTGAAACCAGGGGCGGTCGCCGTTGGTGCAGGCGTTGCCGCACGCGTTGTAGATCAGGTACAGGATGGCCCGCCGCCAGGGCGAGATGTTGTTGGCGGAGCCGTGGATGAGGTTGCAGTCGACCAGCGCCACGGTGCCGGCGCCGCCGATCAAGGGCTCGATGCCGTTCTCGGCGGCCAGCCGCGCCACGGTGTCGCGGTCCAGCTCGTACAGCGAGTAGCCCTTCGCGTCGCGGTGCAGCTCGATCGAGTCGATGAACCCGTGGCGGTGCGAGCGCGGGATCACCAGCAGCGGCGACCGCTCCACCGTACAGTCGTCGATGAACACCGACGCCATGATGCAGTCCGGCCGCAGCATGCCGTCCACGCGCTGCCACGCGCTGTAGTCCTGGTGCCAGTCCCAGCGGGCGCCCGAGCCGAAGCCCTCCTTGGGGTTGAGGCGGCTCTGATGCAGGTACACCTCGTCCTTGAGCAACTGTCTGACCGGCTCCAGCATCCGCGGCAGCAGCGACAGCCGGTGAAACGGTTCGGAGTAGAGGTGCGCCCCGAACACCAGCCGCGCACCGGCCCCGTCCTGTTCGCGGATCACCTCCGGGCCGGTCCGGCTCATGACGTCCGGAAGCGCCGCGCGCAGCGCCTCGATCTCCGCCGCATCGAGCAGTCCCTCGAACAGCAGGTAGCCGGTTTCCTGGTAACGCCGGATCTGGTCCTCGCTCAGCCGCACCACTACATCATACCGCAGGGTACACTCGCCCGTGGTGATCCAGGAGCCAGCCCCATGAGCGTACATTCCGCCGCGCCCGGCACACGGACCCGCAGCCCCGGCGCGCTGGACGGGCCGAACAAGGCGCGCGCATCGGTGTCGCAGGCCAGTCTCCGCCGCGTGCTGGTCACCATCATCTGGCCGCGGCGCTGGCTGCTGCTGCTCGGAATGCTCCTGATCGGCATCAACAAGCTGGCCGGCCTGGTGATTCCCTGGTCGTCCAAGGCGCTGATCGACGACGTCATCGGCAGGCAGAACACATCGCTGCTGCCGCTGCTGCTGGTCGCGGTGGGCGGCGCCGTGCTGATGCAGTCGGTCAGCTCGTTCCTGCAGACGCGGCTGCTGAGCGTGCAGGCCCAGCACCTGATCGCGACCCTGCGCGGCCGCGTGCAGCGCCACCTGCTACGCCTGCCGGTGGCCTTCTTCGACGACAACCAGACCGGGGCGCTGGTGTCGCGCGTGATGCGCGACGTGGAGGGAGTGCGCAACCTGATCGGTACCGGGCTGGGGCATCTGGTGGGCGGCGCGCTGACCGCCGTGGTCGTGCTGATCCTGATGCTGCGCATCAGCGTACCGATGACGCTGTTCACGCTGGTGCCGATCGCTCTGTTCGGCGCGCTGGCGGGCCGGGCGTTCAAGGCGATCCGTCCGATCTTTCGCGAACGCGGCGCCATCAACGCGGAGGTCACCGGGCGGCTCACCGAGTCGCTGAGCGGCATCCGCGTGATCAAGGGCTTCCACGCCGAAGCGCACGAGGACGGGGTGTTCGCGCGCGGCGTGCAACGGATCTTCGACAACGTTCGCAAGTCGCTGACCGCTACCAGCCTGCTCACCAGCGGCGGCGTGCTGATCATGGGGCTCTCCGCGGTGCTGATCATGGGCGTGGGGGCGTCGCTGATCCTGCGCGACGCCATGACCGTCGGTGACTTCGTGGCGTTCAGCCTGTATCTGGGTGTCATGATCGCGCCGATCATGCAGATGACCCGCATCGGCACCGAGGTCACCGAGGCGTTCGCGGGACTGGACCGCACGGAGGAGTTGCTGGCCAATCCGCCGGAGGGACACGAGCCGAACCGCACCGTGGCGCTGGCGCGCGTGCGGGGGGACATCGCCTTCGAGGGCGTCTCCTTCAGCTACCGGGAGGACCAGGCGGTGCTGCACGACGTGAGCCTGCGGGCGGCCGCCGGCACCATGACCGCGCTGGTGGGCACCTCCGGGTCCGGCAAAACCACGATCGCGGGACTGGCCGCCTCCTTCCTGGTGCCCGACTCCGGCGTGGTCACCGTCGACGGCCACGATCTGACCACGGTCACCCTGGACAGCTACCGGAGCCAGCTCGGGGTGGTGCTCCAGGACGAGTTCCTGTTCGAGGGGCCGATCCGCGACAACGTCCTGTTCGCGCGTCCGGACGCGAGCGAGGAGGCGCTGCGGCGGGCGGTGCGCGCCGCGCATGTCGACGAGTTCACCGACCGGTTCGACGAGGGGTTGGAGACGCTCATCGGCGAGCGCGGCGTCAAGCTGTCGGGCGGCCAGCGGCAGCGGGTGGCGCTGGCGCGCGCCATGCTGGCCGACCCGCGCGTGCTGATCCTGGACGAGGCGACCTCGAACCTGGATACCGAGAGCGAGGCGCTCATCCAGCAGAGCCTGGCCGAGCTGATGGTCGGGCGCACCACGCTGGTGATCGCGCACCGCCTGAGCACGATCCGGCGCGCCGATCAGATCCTGGTGGTGGAGGAGGGTCGCATCGTCGAGCGCGGCACCCACGACCAGCTCATCGCCGCGGACGGCCGCTACCGCACGCTGTACGAGTACCAGGCGCGCATCTGACGCGGCTCGGCCGCCCGCCTACGCGGCGCGGCGCGCCACATCGATGAGGGCGCGGATGTAGCCGATCGCGTAGGCGCGGCCGCGGTGGCCCCAGGTCGTGTCGTCCACCATCGCCGGCACGTGGTCGGTGATCATGAAGCCGGTGAAGCCCACCTCGTGCAGCGCCTGCACCACCGCGAAGGTGTCCTGGTTGCCGTCGTCTATGAAGCACTCGTTGAAGCACGGCACCTCGCCCTGCACGTCGCGAAAGTGCACGTAGACGATCCGGTCCCGGCCGCCGAAGTGGCGCACCGCGTCCAGCACTCTGCGAGTGAGGTTCGCTCCGCTCACGCCGCTGGGCCCCATCTCCGACCAGCAGCCCATGCAGAAGTCCAGTCCGTGGTTGGGGCTGTCGAACGTGTCGATGGCGCGTTTGAAGCCTGCGAAATTGCGGAAGATGCGCGCCACGCCGCCGAGAGACGGCACCGGCGGATCGTCGGGGTGCAAGGCCAGGGTGACGCCCGCCTCCTCGGCGACCGGCAGGATCGCGCGCAGGTAGTACTCGTAATTGTCCCACATCTCGTCCTCGTCGAAGACGCGTCCGTGGGTGAGGTGGGCATCGCCGTGCTCGGCCATGTCGAAGCGGGTCGCCAGCGCGCCGCCCCGCAGCCGCTCGCGCTCGGGTGAGCGCCACACCTGGTTCGGCATCCAGTGATAGCCCAGGATCGGGATGCCGGCGCGCCCCATGTTGCGGATGGTCGCCTGCATGTGCTCGATCTGCTCGTCGCGCCCGGGCAGGCCCAGCATGGCCTTGTCGTAGAACCCCACCGGCACGTTCTCCAGGCACATCAGCCGCAACTCGGCGGCGTCGGCGCGTTCCCGGAGCGCCACAAGGTCGGCCAGCTCCCAGCGCGCGGTGCCGGGCAGGTGAGGCGTGTTCATCAGGAAGTCGTCGGCGCCGAGCTGCTTGATGAAGGCGAGCTTCTCCTCGGTGAGCTCGCTGAACTGCCCCAGACCGATCCTCATTTCGTTTGGTGATCGCATGTCGTCCTCCTCGTGCGCTACGCGACGCGGAACGCCCAGATGCCGGCCGCGCGCAGGTGGAAGCGAATATAGACCAACCGGCCCCGCAGCCGCGCCAGGTCCGGGCTGCCGCCCCAGGTGACGGTGCGGGCGACGTGGTCGCCGGTGATCGGATCGCAGTCGGCCAGCGCGTAGCCGGGCACCGCCTGACCGGGATACTCGGCCAGCTCGACGCGCAGCTCCCCGGCCGCGCGGCAGTTCACCTGCAGCTCGGAGCCGTCCAGCACCAGCTCGCGCGTAAGCAGCCAGCCCTCCTCTGCGGCGTGCTGCTCCACGAAGCGGTCGCGCCGGATGCGCAGCGCCCCGATCGCGGTCCGGCCGTCGAGTTCACCCGGCGTCCATCGGGAGCCGGTGTAGAACAGCAGGCGGTCCTGCGCGGCCGCATCGCCTGCCGTCGCGGGGACCGGATCGAGCCCGGCGGTCGCCACGCCAACGCTGTCGCGGTCGAAGTCGCCGTCGTGCCCGGTGGGCTGCAGGAACGGCTCGGTGCCCGGCGCCCGCTCCCAGCGATGGCCGTCGGTGGAGAAGGCGACCTCGAGCTGCATGCGCTGATCGTGCAGGTCGTTCTCCTCGAAGGTGGCGACCAGCCCCACCAGGACGCTGCCGTGCGGGAAGATCGCGATGCTGTCGAACTCGTTGCGGTCTTCCTCGCTTGGACCCAGCACGGTCCGCACCTTCGACCACGCGATCAGGTCGCGGCTCTCCGCGATCGCCACGCGGCGGCGGTGGTGGACGTTCCGTCCGCCCGCCTGGCCCGGCCAGATCCCGGAACCGAAGGCGTACGGCCGCAGGTAGGCGGTCCACATGCCTCTGGCGGTGTCGTACAGCAGGTTGAGGTTGCAGTCGTGCCGCTGCGGCATCACCGGATTGCCTTCGTACGGACGCCAGCGCAGGCCGTCGGCGGAGAAGGCGAGCTCCTCTCCCGATCTGCCGGACGAATCCTTGCCGCCCTTGTGCAGCATCTTGTAGCGCCGCGACGGGTCGGGGTCGGCGCGGTCGATCACCACCGAGAACGCGCTGCAGTTGTCGTGCGCCCCGCGGTAGAGGATGTTGGTGTGCCGATGCTCGCCGTCGCTGACGAGGTCCAGCAGAGGCTTCCGCCACCGCAGGCCGTCCTCGCTCTCGGCGTAGAGCATCAGGTAGGGCGGGATGACGAGCTTCCCCGGCCGTCCGCCCAGCGGCGGCAGGGTGCCGTACCACATCCGTAGCGTGCCGGACCGCTCGTCTGCCAGCACCGTGGGCCCGAAGGTCGTGCGGTGCTCCCACGGCAGCTCGGGCTCCAGCACTTGGCCTGCCCGCTCCGGTGGCGTGACGCGCCGTACCAAGCCGCGCCGGTCCTCGATCAGACCGCCGTGGCCGAGCAGGTGCGTGCCGGCGCCGATGCGCAGGGGCTCGCCTGCGAAGTAGGCGCCCGCCTCGATGGGCGCCCAGCGCGTCATGTCGATCGGTCGGTGGTGCGGCATGGCAGCCTCCGTTGCGAGCGACCATTTCATCTGCAAGGATCGCCGTCAATGCGGGGTCGTGGCGTAACGAAGAGATCTGCCGATACAACGCGGCTGCTCGACGGCCGCCTGGAGGTGCGCACCGGCGACATCACGGCGCTCGGCGTCGACGCGATCGTCAACGCGGCGAACTCATCGCTGCTCGGCGGCGGCGGGGTGGACGGCGCCATCCACCGGGCGGCCGGCCCCGAGTTGCTGGCCGAGTGCCGGCGCATCCGCGCCGCCGACCTGCCGGACGGGCTGCCCACCGGGCAGGCGGTCGCCACCGGCGCGGGCAAGCTGGCGGCCCGCTACGTGATCCACACGGTGGGGCCGGTGTGGCACGGCGGCAGTTCCGGAGAGCCTGAGCTGCTCGCTTCGTGCTACCGGACCAGCCTGGAGCTGGCGGCGTCGCTGGGAGATGCGGAGCCGGTACAGACCGTTGCCTTCCCGGCGATCTCCACCGGGGTCTTCGGCTATCCCAAGGACGCGGCGGCGCGGGTCGCCTACCAGTCGATCCGTTCATCCCTGGACGGCAGCGACCGGCCGCGGCAGGTGATCCTGATCTTCTTTTCGGGCGATGATGCGCTTGGCTTTCTGGAGGCGATCCCGGACGCCGTTTGAACCGAGGGAGGGAAACTATGGGACAGCAAGGCACCGTGGTACAGGAACCGCCGATCGTGCAGGAGCGCGTCGACGCGGCGGAAGGGCCGCTGGCGACCGCGCCGTTACCGACGCGCAGGCTGGGCAAGACCGAGCTGGAGGTGCCGATCCTGGGCTTGGGCAGTGCGCCCGGCGGCATGGGGCTCCCCGACGGCGAAGCGATCGATCTGTTGCACCGGGCGATCGATCTGGGCGTCACCTATCTGGACACCGCACCCGGATACGGCCGCGCGCACCTGCAGCTTCGCGAGGTGCTGGCCGAGCGGCGGGACGAGGTGATCGTGGCCACCAAGACGCCGGTGAACACCGCGCGGGAGGCGCTCGATTCGCTCAAGCAGTCGCTGCGCGACCTGGGCACCGATCGCGTCGACATCGCCTTCATCCACAACCTGGGTCCGCGCGACGCGGAACAGGTGCTCGGCACCCATGGTGCGCTGGCCGGGCTGCGGGAGGCGAAGCGCTCCGGCATGGCGCGCTTCATCGGCTTCACCAGCCACAGCCGCCCCGCGCAGTCGGCGCGGGCGCTCGCCGAGCACGACGTGGACGTGATCATGGTGCCGGTCAACTACGGCGACCAGCACACCTACGGCTTCGAGCGGCAGGTGCTGCCGGTGGCGCACCGGCACGACGTGGGGATCGCGGCGATGAAGGTATACGGCGGCGCCACCAACATGAAGTACGACGCTCCGAAGCCGGCGGCGCTCACGGCCAAAGGGCCGGTGGACCACGAGCCGGCGATGCGCTGGGCGCTGGAGCAGGCCGGGGTGGCCGTCGCCGTGATCGGCATGTTCATCCACACGGAGCTTGAGCAGAACGTGCGCTGGGCGCACCGCATGCGGCCGCTCACCGCCGACGAGCGGCGGATGCTTGACCACGAGGGCAAGGCGCTGGCCGAGTCCTGGGGCGAGCGCTTCGGTTCGCCGTAGCCGGCGGGGTCGGCGCGGGCCTGCGGGCCGGCGCGTCGCGCCGGGTGGCGAGCACGGCCGGGGCGCACGTGGCGCTGGCGCGGGAATGACCGGGAAGTGATCGTGAGCGATTCAGGGAGTGGACGCGTGCGGGCCTGGCGGCGGGTCGGAGGCGAGATGGCGTTCGAGCACCCGCTGTTCTCGGTGGAGCGCCAGGAGATCGCCGCCGGTGAAGACCGCCGGCAGATCATCGCCTTACATGCAGCCCACTGGGTGAACGTGATCCCGCTGCGCGACGACGGCCAGGTGGTCCTGGTTCGCCAGTGGCGCTTCGGGATCTCCGGACCGACGCTGGAGATTCCCGGGGGCATGGTCGATCCGGGCGAGACGCCATTCGAGGCCGCGCAGCGGGAGATGCTCGAGGAGACCGGCTACCGCGGTGCGCGGTGGACCTCGTTGGGCACCGTCCATCCGAACCCGGCGTTCATGTCGAACGAGTGTTCAACGTTCCTCGCCGAAGGGCTCGAGTGGGTCGAGTCCCCGCGCGGTGACGGGGACGAGGAGATCGAGGTCGAAGCCGCCCCGCTCGCGAGCATCCCCGACCTCATACGCGACGGCCGGATCACCCACTCGCTCGTCATCGTCGCGTTCCACCTGCTGTCGCTGCGTCAGCCGCAACGGCCACCGGGAGATGACCCATGAAGCGCACCGTGATCGTCCTGGCCGTGCTCGGCACGGCGCTGCTGCTGGCCGGCTGCGCAGCCGGCCCCAACACGCTCGTTGGCTCAGCGGACGACGAAGGCCTGCTAGCCGGCTTCTGGCTGGGAATCTGGCACGGGGTGATCGCACCGGTCACTTTCGTCATCTCGCTCTTCTCGGAGCGGGTGCACCTGTACGAGGTCCACAACAACGGCGGCTGGTACAACTTCGGATTCATGATCGGCCTGTGGATTTCGATCGCCGGTCCCGCCCACGGCCGGGCTCGCAAGCGGCGTCACCGATCCCGCGAGTGAGGTCTTGGCGATGGCGGCCCTGCTGCTGTCGCTACCGTGTGCTGGCGAAAAGGGGGTCTTCAGGAATTCGTGTGGAAGGACGACACATGAAGACCGGCGGGTCGAGATTGAGGCCGCCGAGAACGCGAACCGGGAGTGGCAGCGGACGGTGTCCCGCAGCAGGACGACGCGGAGGAGTCGATGACGAGCTCCGCCGCGGCGAGGTTCACGGTGCCTGATTCCTGAACCCTGCGGCAGCACTGCGGCACGCGCACCGGCGTCAAGAAAGTCGAGAAATCCTGCCGCGGGGACTTGACGGGGTTTTGCGCTTGCGAGGTGGCCCGCCACCGCACGTTCCAGCCCCTTCCGGCCTCCGAAAAGCTCACGTGTCCCATCGGCTGCACAGCACCTGGTTCAGCGCGCGCTGCGCGCAGATCCATTGCCGGTCCTGGACGGAGATAAGACGCGTATCTCAAAACCGGCCGTATATTTACGGCATGAGAACCGCACCTCTCACCACCGCCACCCGGCCCTCGATAACCTCCACCGTCGGTGCCCTCTCCGACCGCGAGCTGCTGCGGGAGACCAGGAACCTGGTCCGCCACGAACGGCACCTGCAAGGCGCCGTCATCGACCACTTGTCCGAGATCGAGGCGCGCGGCCTGTATCTGCAGCGAGGCTTCTCCAGCCTGTTCGACTACGCGGTGCGCGAGCTTGGCTACAGCGACGCGGCCGCTGCTCGGCGCATCGGCGCCATGCGGCTGTGCGCCGATCAACCGGACGCACGGGAGGGGTTGCGCGACGGCTCGCTGACGCTGAGCGCCGCCGCGGAGCTGCAGTGGGCGTTCGACCGGCAGCGGCGCCGCGGGTCGATCTCCGGCACCGCGGCGATCGCACCGGCGGGGACGCCGGCGGCAGACTCCGCGCCGGCCGTACCGTTGGCCCCCGCCGAGCCGCCGCCGCTGGTGCTGGATGCGGTGGGGCGGCAGAAGCTGGTGGAGGAGGCCGCCGGCAAGAGCGCCCGGCAGGTCCGCCGGATGCTGGTCGACCTGGACCCGGAGCTGGCGCCGCCGGCCGACCGGGTGCGCCCGCTCGGCGACGGCCGCTACGAGCTGAAGGCGACTATCGACGCGCAGTGCCAGCAGGGGCTGGAGCATCTCCGGGGGCTGCTCTCGCACGTGGACCCGCGCATGACGATGGGACAGCTCGTCGGCCGCCTGGTGCGGGAGGCGCTCGACCGCCACGACCCGAGCCGGCCACCGCGCCGAGCGCGCGGCGGCAGTCGGCCCGCGGACGCGAAGGCAAACGCCCCGCGAACTCCGACGCCGGAGTCGCAGCCGGCTGTGGAGCGACGCGCCGCTTCGACGACGAACGACGCGGCGATCCCCGCCGGCGCCGCTCCCACACCGGCGCGGGCGGTTCGGCCGATACCGACCTCTGCGCCGCCGCCCAGCACCCAGGAGGAGACGGCCCGCCGAGCCGCTACCGGGGCGAAGCCGACGGGCGCCGCCACTCCGACGGCGAAGCCATGCGCTTCGGGCCGCGCGATTTCGGCGGGTGTCAGACGACAGGTGTGGCAACGCGACGGCGGGCGCTGCAGCTACGCCGATCCACAGACCGGGCGCCGCTGCAACTCAACGCATCTGATCGAGATCGACCACATCGTCCCGCATGCGCTGGGCGGCGGCGCCGATCCTGGGAACCTCAGACTTCTCTGTGGCGCCCATCACCGCCACCGGCACGCGCAGGGCAGGTCCACGCGTGAGCCTGCACCGTGACCGCTGCTCCCCCAAGGGCGCGCCTCGGTCGGTCTCACCCACACGAAACCCGGAAGATCCCGAAGAGGTAAGGACCTTCGCGTGCATCTCGACGGCAAGGTCGGCTGGAGTGGGATCACCGATCAGGTTCCGGCACGACAAGGCGCGATCGCCGCGAGCGTATCTGAGCTTGGCGACGCTTGAGGCTGCCCGAACGCAAACGCGACCGCGCCGATCATCGACGAGATGCCGATGCGTGGGCGAACGAGCAGCGTGTTCTTCAATGGGCTGAAGACTACAGCGATGGAGCGATTCTCGCCGTCGACTGGCAGAGTGGAAGCGCGCTCCTCAAGCATCGTCCACCTGAGCGTCCTGGATGTCTTTCAGCGAACGGCCGTTGGTGTCTTTCCACTCTTTGCGCCCGTTGCTCGAACGTCCCAGTAGGACGCCGGATGCGGTCGACGGGGAAGGGAAGGTGTAATCTTGAGCAAGCCGATAGTTCGCACCAGCGTCTTTGAGGATGCCTTGATTGAGCAGGACGCTTCGAAGTTCCGAAAGATATCCGTGAATTGACGACACCTCGTTCTTGACGGCTTGGGAATCGGCGCGTACGACAAAGCCTGCTACGTGTTCGAAAGCACGTGCTCGGATACCCTTCGCGTTCAGAAATAGATCTCGGGTGCTTCGCGTCGGACTCTTTGGTTTCTCAAAGAAACTAACTCCCATGAGCGGTAGGCATAGGAGCACGTCGGCCAAGTACGACTCTGCATCCGCCGTGTCCGCATCCGAGAGCGAGGGGACCGTCGGAACGTTCCCGTTGTCGAGTTCGCAGCGCTTTGTCTCGTCGGCGAGTCTTACGAGACGAGCCTCAAGGTACTGGACATGCGCTTTGTTCAGGTTTTGGTCTTTGCTCGTGAAGATTACACCGTGAGTCCAGAAATCCTTACTTTTGACGTGGCTGTCCAGTCGCGGCCTCAACAGGTCTCCCTCACCCACGTACACGCGTGGCAACTGTCCGGTTGTTCCGACCTCCCAGAGGACGTATATCCCCGTGCGACCAAGCTCCTCACGCGCCCGAACCTCTGGAAACAGGGAGCGGGGAAATACGAGCCCTTGGCCGGTCCAGTTTGATTTCTCGATCACACGCAGCCCTTCCGGCTCCCCGGAGGGAACGAAGATCCTGACCGAGAATCCCCACCGCTGATTGTTATCTGACGTTGCTTTCTGATCCCTCATGTTCTCTAACCGCGATCCGCCGACCGCGAGACCAAGTATGACATCTCATTGAGCTGGAGCGGGCGCCTCACCTCGCTGAAAGGACGCCTCCAGCCACGGGTCGCGGGTGGTTTGGCGGAAGGCCAGGACCTTGGCGCGCATCTCGGTGGCCACGCCGGCCAGGACGGGATCGGCGATCAAGTTCCGGGACTCGCCGGGGTCGGCTTCCATGTCGAACAGTGCCTCGCGGTCCTGCTGGAGGAAGCGGGCGCGTGACCGTTCGCCGAGCAGGTCGAGGTTGTCGTCGCGCACCGCGGTCCAGGTCAGGGAGCGGAACAGGTCGCTGGGAAGCGGCGTTTCGAGCTGGTGCGCGAGGTTGAGGACGTATTTGTAGCGCCGCGCTCGCAGCACCCGGTAGGGGTAATAGTTGGTGATCTCGTGGAAGCAGTGGGAGAAGAAGGTCTCCTCCCATTCACCGCCTCCCGGATTGGGGCCGCCGTCTTCCAGAATCGGCAGGAACGAGCGGCCGGGGAGCGCGTCCTCGCCTTCCGGATGCTCGACGCCGCACCACTCCAGGATGGTCGGACAGAAGTCGACCCAGCTCATCACCGCCTGGCTGCGGATGCCGCGGGAGCGCTGCACGGGGTTGACGACGATCAGCGGGCAGCGGTGGCCGCTGTCGAAGCTGGACGCCTTGGCGCCGGGGAACGGCATGGCGTGGTCGGTGGTCACGAACAGCAGGGTCTCGTCGGCTCGCCCGGACGCGTCCAATTCGCTCAGCACCGCGCCGACCACCTAGTCGAAGCGGGAGACGCTCTGGTAGTACTCCGCGAGGTCCTCGCGGACCCGCGGAACGTCGGGAAGGAAGTTGGGGACGATCACCTCCTCCGGGTCGTAGGGGACCGGCTCGATTCCCGCGTGCTCCAGGTGGTTGCCGAAGCCGACCGACGCGCGGTGAGGATGGCCCGAGCCGACGTGCAGATAGAACGGATCGTCCCGATGCTCGGCCAGGAAGGCCGCGACCTTGGCGGCGATGTCCGCCGGGCTCCGCGGGTCGACCTCGGGCTCGTAGTCGAACGGATACACGCTCGGCGGCTCGACGTGCTTCTTGCCGACGCAGGCGGTCGCGTACCCCTGTGTCTTCAGGATCTTCGGCGTCGACTGCGTCTGCTCGTGGGTTCGAAAGCCGTGGATGCCGTGGCAGTGCCCGTACTGGCCGTGGGTGTGGCTGTGCTGGCCGGTCAGGATGCACGCACGGCTCACCGCGCACGACGGGCTGGTACAGAAAGCGTAGTCGAACACCACGCCGCGCTCGGCGAGCGCATCGACGTTGGGGGTCTTGATGACGTGGTTGCCGTAGCAGCGCGCCATCGGGCTCCAGTCGTCGGCGATGATGAAAAGGACGCTCGGGCGGCTCATTGACCCGCGTCCTCCGTGAACGACGACGGTGCGGCGGGGTCCGCGGCGCCTTCGTCGGCCACGCCGTCGGGAGCCCCCCATGGATTGGTCACTTCGACATCGAGGCCGTCGAAGTCCGTCACATTCCGTGTCGCTACCGCCAAGCCGTGAGCCTTGGCGGTTCCGGCGATCAGCGCGTCGCCCAGGTGCAGAACGCGGCCGGATCGGTGCGCGTGAGCCCGCAGCTCCGCGGCCGCTTTCGCTTCGCGCCGCTCTAACGGCAGGATGCGGGCCGCATACTCGGTCACAAACTCCGCCAGGACCGACCGCAGGCCATCGCGACGGCGGCCCGAGGGCAGAAGTCGCACACCGAAATCCAGCTCGTGCAAGACGATGCTCGACACCCAGAGATCCGTGTGCCGATTCAGGAACGCGATCACGCGCGAGTCCGGCGCATCCCTGGTCAGCTCGGATACGACATCGGTGTCGAGGAGAACTCCGTTCACTCGGTCTCCGCGCCGTTGAACGGGATCTCCCTTCCCGGTTCGCGACGGTCCGGAGCATCGAGGTTCGCGCCGCGTGGCATGTGGTCGACCAACCATCTGCCCAGCGGTTTGACCGCTTGCGTATTGGCTTGCCAGAGTTCGGCGGGCACAACGACGAACGACTTCCGCACGCCGATCCGCTGAGGACCCTCTTGTTCGGCGCGACGCAACACCTCCGACAGGTGGGCCTTTGCCTCCGCAACGGTCCAGACTTGGCGCGCAGTGGATTGAGTCATGGCTTCACCTACAAATGTAGTCTAGTATGAACCATGTTTTGCGTCCAGGCTGGCTGACGCAAGGCGACGCGTGTCTGACCCAAATGGTTGAGCCGGTCGTTACGGTCGCAGGATCGGCTCAGCCGCCGAGGTCGATGCCGTAGTCGGCCGGGTCCATGCCGGAGTCCTCGGCCAGTCCGCGCAGGCTGATGAGCACGTCCTCCGGCATCTCGATCCCCTCGCGCAGCGCCCGCTCGCGCCGCTCCCACTCCATCTGCCCGGGCAGGTAGATGCGCTGGCCCGGAGTCATCTCCGCGCTGGCGATCTCCGCGCTCATGGCGCCGATGCGCTGGTGGAACTCGTCCGCCGGCATGATCGCGCCCACGTCGATGGCGATGAAGGCGTGCCCCTGGTTGGACGGCTCCGGATCGTCCGACACCCAGCTATGCACGGCGCTCATCATCGCGGATCCGGTCATCACCGCGGTCAGGATCTCCACGAACACCGCCAGGCCGTAGCCCTTGTGGCCGGCCATCGGGAGCTGCGCTCCCGCCTCCGGGAAGATGGTCGGGTCGGTGGTCGGGACGCCGTCCTCGTCAACCAGCCAGGTATCGGGGATCGATCGCCCCTCGTTCTTGGCCGCGAAGATCTTGGTGGCCGCCACCGCGCTGGTGGCCACGTCCAGCATGATCGTGCGGTCGGTCCCGGTCGGCGCCGCGTAGGCGATCGGGTTGGTGCCCAGGATGCGGCTCTTGCCCCCCGGCACGGTCATGCACGGCTCCACGTTGCACATGGACATCCCGAACATGCCGTGCTCGGCGATCATGTTGGCGTAGTAGCCGGCTGCGCCGTAGTGGCTCGAGCGACGGACGCCGACGTAGGCCATGCCGGTTTGCCGCGCCTTGGCGATGGCGACCTCGACCGCCCGGCAGGAGATCGCCGGCGGCATGCCGTCCTTGGCGTCGACGATCGCCCACGAGGGTCCTTCGGCGACGATCTGTTCCTGCGCGTCGGCCACCAGGCGGCCGCGGCGGGCGTTCTTCATGAGCCCACGGATCTGCCGCGTGCCGTGGGTGAAGGTGCCCCAGGTGTCGGTGGTGACGAACACGCGGGCCGAAAGCTCCGCGTCCGGCTGGTTGAGTCCCGCCCGGCGCATCGCTTCGATGCAGAACGCCTCCAGCGCCTCGGCTCGAATCTTCACGGCTGCCATCGATTCATAGTCCTCCCGTCAACAGGCATGGACGGATGGTATGCGCCCGCGCCGACGGAGGGAACTCCGTTGCAGCGCGAGGGCGGTCAGGGCAGTGCCTCCGTGCACCGAACGGCGTACACTTGGGGTACGATGGGCTCGGCGAGGATGACAGGGTCACGACGCCGTACGAGCCGTCTGCCGCGCCTGGCGGCGTCGACGGCGCTCATGGTCACGGTGGCGCTGTTGATCACTTCCTGCGTCACGAGCGTCTCCCACAACTGCCGCTGGGGACCGACGGTGGTGAAGGTGCGCTACGAGGTGACCTCGACCGCGGGGAGCGTCGACATCGAGGTGCTGGATGCCGAGGGCGATGTCGTTCGCTATCGGCGCGAAACGACGCCGTGGCGCCTGACCGAGCGGGTTCTCGGGGATTCGTACGTCCGCCTGCGGGCGCGCAACAGCCGGCCGCTCGGCACCATCTCGGCCGCGATCTACGTGGATGACGTGCTGTGGACGAAGGAGACCGGCGTCGGGGCCGGAACCGTGGAAACCGACGGCGTCATCGCGAGCGAGCGCGGCTGGAATTGCGGGTACGGCATGTTCATGCAGACGTGGCCGGACGAGTCGGAGCAGCCCGATGAGCCAATCGGCGATCCGGCGATCGGGGGCCGGTGAGCGAGGAGGAGGCGATCGCGGCTGCCGGCGCCGAGCCCAATACCGAGCCTTCGCTGGCGGCGGATCTGCGGGCGCTCGGAGTAGGCGAGGGGATGGTCGTGCTGGCCCACTCCTCGTTGAGCGCCCTCGGCTGGGTCTGCGGCGGGCCGGTCGCCGTGATCCGGGCGCTGCTGCAGGTGGTCGGCTCCAATGGCACGCTGGTCATGCCCGCGCACTCCACGGACTTGTCGGATCCTGCCGGATGGCAGAGTCCGCCGGCGCCTTCCGCGTGGTGGGACACGATCCGGGCGACCATGCCGGCCTTCGACCCCGCCATCACCCCCACGTCCAGCCTCGGCGTCATTCCGGAGCTGTTCCGCACCTGGCCCGGGGCGGTCCGCAGCTATCATCCGTCCAGCTCGTTCGCGGCTCTCGGCCCGCATGCCGGACGGATCGTCGCGGAACAGCGGCTGGAGGACCCGATGGGTGAAGGATCGCCGCTCTCCGCCATCTACGCCCTGGGCGGCCACGTCCTGCTCCTGGGTGTCGGGCGCAAGGTCGGACACCGGAACAACACGATGCTGCACCTTGCAGAGCGCCGCGCGCTCGGCGACGGCCAGGAAACGATCCCGGCCGGCGCGCCGATCGTGGTCGACGGGGTCAGGCAGTGGGTGAGTTACGTCGAACCGGACATAGACGAGGACGATTTCGACGAGGCAGGCGCCGCGTTCGAGCGCCAGGACACGATCACCCGCACCGGCCTCGTCGGCCAAGCCCGCTGCACGCTGCTGTGCGTACGCCCACTGGTCGACTTCGCCATCCCGTGGTTCAGGCGCCACCGGAAGGACGATGACTGAACATTGTCGTCGAGCTGGAGATGACCAAGTGATCAAGGTAGTGAGCTGGAACATTGGCCGGAGCGCGGAACCGTGGAGAGAGCTTGCCCAGATGGCAGAAGCCGGTGACGTTGACGTGGCACTGCTGCAGGAAGCGGGAATGCCGCCTGACGACGTCGCCGTCGAGATCGGCCCGCGCGAGCATTGGGATTCCCATGTATGGAATTCGCATTGGTACAAAGATCGCTGGCCACGCTTGTACGACCGCTGGCCTATGGTCGTGAAACTCTCTCCGCGGGCGAGCGTGGAGTGGCTCAAGCAGATTAGTCCGATTAGCGACGGCAACGAGGATGAAATCGCGGTGAGCGGCATCGGGACGATCGCAGCCGCACGTGTGGCCTCAAGCGACGGCGGCCAGGAACCGTTCATCGCTATTTCGATGTACGCGCGCTGGATGAGGCCTCACACGTGCGTCAAGACGCAATGGCGTGTTGGACACGCTGACGGTTCGGCGCACCGGATCATTTCGGACCTGTCCGCCTTCATCGGAGATACCGACCCATCCACGCACCGCATACTGGCGGCCGGGGACCTGCATATGATCTATGGATCGTTGGGCGGATCCCGGCTGTCTTTGGCACGTCGCGAGCATACTGTATGGGATCGGATGGAGGCGCTCGGACTGAATTTCCTGGGACCGCAGGCGCCGAACGGGCGGAGCGCGGGGTCTGCGCCGGAAGACATGCCGAGCGATACAAAGAACGTCCCCACTTTCTACAGCCGGGGAGGGATCCCGGAAGCGGCCGTGAATCAACTCGATTACGCATTTGCGTCGTGTGGGTTCCACGAGCGCGTGCAGGTGCGGGCGATGAACGAGGTCGACGATTGGGGATCCAGCGATCACTGCCGCCTGATGATCGAGATAGCTTGAGGCTGGCAGCCCCTTGGATCACGCGATCGAAAGCTGAATGACCGGCTTGATGACTTCGCGGATTCGGCGGGCGTCTTCGCTATCGATCCCTGCGAGTGAAACGCCTCGACTGGCATCCAGAAACTCGTAGGCGAAGACATGACCAGCCTGATCGAGGTGAGCGACCCGTGCGTCGTCAAGCCGCCGGCCCCCCGCTTCGCCCCCTGCTGCGGGGCGGAGTGAAAGAAAGATAACGTCCGCCTCAGAATCGTACCGAAGTTGCATGGCCTGCCCCCTCACGTCGCGATCCGTAGACTGTAATGACAAGCTTCCGTCTGCGAGCAACCACCATGCGCTCTTCTGCATCGTGGCTGTAGCGCAGCCGGCTCACCCGGTCTCGGTGGCTGCGAACGCCTCGCGGGTGTAGGTGATGGCGCGGTCCATCACGGCGTAGGGCTCTTCCGGGCCTTCGTATTCCGGGGAGACGGTGCCGTCGTAGCCGAGCTCGCGCAGGCGCTGGACGGCCGCGGGCAGCGGCACGACGCCCTCGCCCAGGTCCACCGCCTTGAACCAGGGGCCGCCGCGTGTTCCCTGCCAGGAGGCGCCCGGCAGCTCGGCTTCCAGCGGCACCCAGTCCTTGACGTGCACGTGGATGGTGTACGGGAAAACACGGTCGAGCGCCGCGATCGGGTCGTAGCCGGCCATCACGAAGTTGCCCACGTCGTAGACGGTGCGGACCTGGTCGCCCAGCCGCTCGCAGGCGTCGATGACCCACTCGGGACCACCGTAGACGTCTCCGCGGAAGCCCAGGTTGGCGACCAGCAGGGTCAGGCCGAGCTCGCGCGCGACCGGCAGGCTGTTCTCCACCGCCTCGTACAGCCACTCCCGCAACTCCTCGGCGGTCAGGTCGCTGTTCCAGCCGGGCATGGACGGGAGGATCAGGATGGAGCGGGCGCCCAGGCGGCTTGCGACGCGCAGCCGCTCGTGGAACCGTTCGGTACCGGCCGCGCGCGCATCCGGATCGCGAAAACCGACGTGGCAGTTGACGTCGCACATCAGCACCTTCATGCCGGTAGCGGCGATCGCCTCCTCGATCCTGAGGACCTCGTCTTCGTCCTCCATCCACGGGTCGTAGAGCTCCAGCGAGGTGATCCCGCGCTCGTGGAACCAGCGAATCGCCTTGGCGTTGTCGATCGGTCTCGGACCGGTGATCGGCCCGAACGAGTAGCTGTATCCGACGATCTCCATGCAGCGATTATGGCCGCCGGCACGCCGGCGGCAAGCTCGGTCGCTACAGCACCGCCACGCGCCGGCGCAGGAAGTACGGCCAGTCCCACTCCGCGCCCCAGCCGGGGCCGTCCGGCGGGGCGATGCTGCCGTCGACGGGGACGGCCGGGTTGGTGAGCCCGATCTCCTTGCCCGCCTCGTCGCGCGATCCGCCGGTGAAGTATTCGTAGTAGCGGGTGTTGCCGATCGCGCAGCAGAGGTGTGCGTGCACGATCCCGAACAGGCCGCCCGGACCGTTGAGCTCCACGGTGGTGTGGCGTTCGCGCGCCAGGCGGGCGAGCCGCAGCAGCGGCGTCACGCCATGGCGGGCGTTGCCGCGCAGAGTGTCCACGGCCCCGCTGGTGAGCCACTGCGCGCACAGCTCGCGGTCGTGCATGAGCGTCTCGGGCGCCAGCACGGGCACACTCAGCTCCCGGCACAGCCAGCGCAGGCCGGCGTGGTCGCGGTCGGACAGCGGCTCCTCGAACCAGAGGTAGCCGTGCTCCTCCAGCGCGCGGCCGACCCGCAGCGCCTCGGCGTAGGTGTAGCCGTTCTCGGCCGCGTCGTGCATGAGCGCGACGTCCGGACCCACCGCGCGGCGAACCGCGGCGAACCAGCGGCAGTTCTCGGCGGCGCCGACCGCGAAGTGGTCCTTGACTGCGGTGAAGCCGGCCGCCAGGGCGCGCAGGGAGTCATCGACCGCTTCCTCGGCGGTGTTGCCGGCGCTGTTGTAGTAGGCGGGGCAGGCCGGCCGCGCGCGGCCGATCAGGTCCGCCACCGGCACGCCGGCCGCCTTGCCGGCGATGTCCCACAGGCAGTTGTCGAAGGCGCCGGCCCAGCCGGGGCGGGTGAAGGCGAACCGCGCCGCCCGGTGCAGCTTGGCGTCCAGCCGCTCCCGGTCGGCGGCATCCTCGCCCACCACCAGCTCGCGGAGTTGCGCCAGCTCCCGCTCGGTCATGACGCGGAAGCGGACGTCGCCCACGGTGCAGACGCCTTCCAGGCCGTCGTCGGTGCGGACGTGCATCACGTGCACGGGCTCGGTCTGGCGGCCGTCCTGCGTCGCCACCGCGTGGCGCCGCCACCACGTGGCGCCGCCGGCGCTGCGCCGCGGGTGCCAGCGGGCGGCGCTGCCGTGCCCGACCTGGGCCATGTCGATCAGCGGCGTGACCGTGTCGACCTCGAATACGGAAATCGTGACGTCGCGAATGCGCATGGGGCCTCTCTGTGGGTCAGTCGCGAAAGGGGTCGATCTCGTCCGGCGCGGCCATCGCGACGCCGATCGGCTCCAGCACGTGCACGACGCGGATGGTGCCGTCGTGGTAGCGCAGCACCTCCTCGATCCGCTTGTAGCAGTGCGGGGACTCGTCGGTGCCGGCGCCGCGCAGCTCCACGCCGCGCCGGTCCAGCCACCGTTGCATCATCTTCCGGCTGATCTTGCCCTCGGTGAGCTGGATGCGTCGCCCGCGCTTGAACCGCGACTTGCCGGCCGCCTGCGTGCGCGACATGACGCGCCCGGCGCCGTGGATGGTCGAGCGCAGCGCCAACTCCGACTCCGGGCCGTCGAGCCCCTCGATGATGACCGAGATGTCTCCCATGGTGCCGCCCACGAAGCCGCGCTGGCCGGGGAAGGCAGGGGTGGCGCCCTTGCGCACGACCCAGAGATCTTGCCCGAAGTGGCGCTCCCGCCAGGCGAAGTTGTGGTGGTTGTGCACCTCCTCGACGATGCGGGCGCCGAGCAGGCGGGCGACCCGCGCGCAGACCCAGTCGCGGCCGGCGTAGGCGTAGCGTCCTGCCATGTGCATGCAGGCGAGGTATTCCCGCCCCAGGTCGCTGTCCGCGTCCAGGACCACCGGGTCGACGTGCATGCCGTCGGTGCCGCCGCCGGCCTTGATGAAGTGGGTGGCCAGCTTGTGGCCGAGGCCGCGCGAGCCGAAATGGACACCGACCCAGACGCGGCCCTGCTCGTCGGCGAACAGGTCCACGAAGTGGTTGCCGGAGCCGATGGTGCCGAGCTGGGAGCGCGCCAGGTCGCGGAGCGCGGCCGCCTCCGGGATGTCCCAGGCCGGGTCGTCGTCGAACAGCTCGTGATCGACCGGCTCCGGGTTCTTGCGGCCGATGCCGAACGACAGGGTGCGCCACAGGTCGTCCATGATCGGACGGATGTTGCGGCGGATCTCCGCGGCGTCGGCGTCCAGCAGCACCGCCTTGTTCCCGCACGAGACGTCGTAGCCGACCCCGGACGGACTGATCCGGTCCGCGTAGGCGACCACTCCGCCGATCGGCACGGCGTAGCCCAGGTGGTGATCGGCCATGAGCGCGGCCCGCTCGGCCCGCTCGGCGCAACGCCGCATCTGCGCCACCGCACCCGCGTCCGGATCGCCCCAGACCGGGATGCCGTCGAGCATCCGATACCCCTGGCCGTTCCGAGGTGCGTCGCGTTGCTGTGGGGTCATTGCCTTCGACTCGGCAATCCCAAGAACCTACCGCGCGATCGAACCTCGCATCCAGCCGACGGCCAAGAACAGGTCAGGTCAAAGGCGGGGGATATGTACAAGGGGACTATTCTACGAAATAACACACAGCATGTCGTGGTGAATAAACCGCCAGTCTTGAGCCAGGTTGATGGTTCGCGCCTGAATGCGGAAGGCTTCAAGGCGGATCTCTGTCGCCAGTGGGGAGCCGACTTGAGGGTAGAGCAGAATGCCCTCATGGCGCGGTCCGGCTGGCTTTGTCCCCTGTCGGTTCCTGAGATATGCCAGAAGCTGATAGAGGTTGCTTGATCGCAGTTTTCCGGCTCCGCCTCGGCTGCCCAAGGCCTCCGCGTAGTACTTTGTGTCCATGATGATGCGCCGTTCTGGAGAGTCGAGGAGTAGGTCGGCCTCCATCGCTGGGATCTTTGCCCGGTCAGCGTCGGAATGGGCCCCGGCATCCCACCACTCGACTCGTCGTCCTCTACGGTTCACCTGAAAGGCACTTTGCTCGCGGCGATAAAACCCGCTGACGAACCCCTCGAACAGAGCCCACATCTGTGCATCATCCCGGCGAAAGTCGCGGAAGTGCGTCGCGCCGGACGCTTCGTCCACGAACAAGTGGTCGTGCAGCAATCGACAGACGGACAGGAGGAATCGGTACAAGCGTCGATTACGGTCTATCTGCACCAGCCCGAAAATACGGCGGTTCAGTAGCGGTAGGGTGGGCACGCCTGACAGCCTTTGGTGCGCTAGGGACACCTCGGTGTGGACGGCAGCGTGGAGACCGGAGCTATTCCTCGTCCGTCTGCCGAGCCGGAGCAGCGCCGCGAGGGACGAGCGCAGAATGCGGTTCGGCAAGATTTCCAGGGACAATTCCTCAAAGTCGCAGGCTGCTCTCCCGCGTGAGCGAAGCGCCCGTTTTGCTGTCTCGCCAACGGCAATCTTCCCCCTGATTCCTGCCAAGTCGTCTCGCTTCTCACGGTAGCCCCGGTCGATACCTCGCCGCACGAGGTGATTCACACCGCCTGCGAGAACCTTACCGAGCAGATCCTGAGCAGTCGACAGTCCTTCGATCTCACGGAGCTGGCTCGTGTTCCGATCCTGCACCCACCCCCAAGCGTAGCACAGGAGGTAGTAGACGTTGGCGATCGGGATTTCTTTCAAGGTGCGAGGAGCGTGCTCACCGCGTCGTCGACACGATCGGGCGACTCGAACCAGTATTCCTGTAGCAACGGCTGGATCTGGGTGCGCACGACACGGGCATACCAATCGTCGGACAATTCATCATCGTCGCTGGGCACGAAAAAGCTGTGCCCAATCCGAAACCCCGCACCGAGCTCAGCGTCGTCCCGAATCTGGCTGTTGAGTTGCTCCATTCGATCGTCAATCATGTTCACCAAAGACTGATCGAGGCCGGCGTCCAGGAGATGATCCCGAAATTGATCAGTGCCGAATGCCGGCCGCAGCTCTTCAAAGGCGAAGCGTCGGCGCAGCGCGTAGTCGACCAGAGCCAGTGATCTGTCGGCAGTGTTCATCATTCCCAGGATGTACACGTTGGCCGGCACAAAGAACCGCTCCCCGGCGGAGTCGTACGTCAGCGCTACCGCGTATTCGGGACTGCGTTTGTCGGCTTCGATGAGCATTAGGAGCTCCCCGAAGATACGCGAAAGGTTCCCTCTGTTGATTTCGTCGATGACGAAGACAAATGTTTCTTCAGGGCTTTCTCGAGCGCGCTGACAAAACTCGAAGAAGACACCGTTCTTGAGTGAAAATCCACCGGCTTCTGTCGGTCGATAGCCCTGCACGAAGTCTTCATATGAATAGGACTGGTGGAACTGCACGGCTTCCAATTGAGTAGGCTCTTTGCGGCCGATCAAGCACCAAGCGATGCGCCGCGCTACGAAAGTCTTGCCGGTTCCGGGCGGTCCTTGGAGGATCAGATTTCTGCGCAACCGCATTGAGTCAAGGATTCTAGTGAATTGTGCACGGTCAATAAAGAGATTCTCTAGGGCAGACTCGATGTCGTAATCCTCGCGACCGTTAGGCGGAGGCGGAGGGCTCTTGCCATCGATCAACTCGAAGATGCGGTGCACCGTTGGCAAGTACGGAGAGAAGTCGGTTAACGCCTTCGCGATATATCTCTTTGGAGCGACAGCCGGCGGTTCACACGGGTGCCACTCGACTTGTCTAGTGTGTGGGTACTCTGAGCGTTCAGGATCGTAAGCGTAGTCTCCTTCTACCCGACCCCACCCGAGAATCCTCGATCCGCCAGAATGGGCGATGACGACATCACCGACTTGGATATCGCTACGGAACTGCCACAACGCGAGGGACCGCATCGTTGGATTGCTCCCACGTCCGACAGCCGCCAGGTCCTGGGCGACAGTGTCGCGAGACTCATATTCGCCGAGGTCACCGAGGTCGTTCTCGCTTAGCACGGCCAGTCCCATATTCTTGGAGTCATGCCAGAGCCGCGCGCGAGGCCCCGTGCCCAACCACCATACTCTCGCCTCGCTGAACCTCTTGCGAAACCAGTCTTCGGCCTCTTCGCGTGTGACGGAAGGTTTCGTTGCGTCAGGTGCTGGTCGAGGAGGCTTGGAACGTCCTTGCCATCGCTCGTTTGTGGGTGGCCGATAAAAGTTGACGGTGTTGCTCGGCTGTTCCTTCTCGAGGATCTTACGGACGTCATACACCGCGCGATCGAGCGTGACGCGATCCGCATTGTAAAGCGCGTCGCCTTCGGGATGAAGTGCCCTTACGATCTGCCGTTTGTGACTCGCTGTCACTATGGGCTCGAAGTAATCCGGGAACAGCAGGTAGAGCAGCGCGTGCCGAACCATGCGGCCGGCGATATCTTGGCGGTCTTCCAGCCAAGTGGCAAAGTCCCACGGGTCGGCTAACAACACCTCCGTTTCTTGTCGACTCAGCGCGCACCAATCGACCGATACGAGGACAAGCGCGCGGAACTCACGCCAGATGTGAGTACTGTACGCTACTCCGGCACCGCCCACGCCATCCAGAACAGGGGGCGCCAAGGCATGGTGGTCGTCCGGAAGAGTCGCCCCTGACCACCTCCAATACAACGCGATACGGTCCCTCTTTGTTCGCGCGGTCATGTTGGTCGGAAACAGATAGTAGACCCATGCCAGCTCTGCCCACAGTCGCTTGATGGCTGGTGGCTCCGGATCCAGCTTGAGCTTCAGCGTCGCATTGAACCCTTCTGCGTTGCTTACTGTGTTCTCCACGTAGCACCGGCGTAGGGTACGGAAATTCTCCAGTGTCCAGAGGCGTTCTTCGGTGAACATCGAACGGCCGTCGATAAGGCATCGTTCTTTCCACGTCTCTGCCGCATGTAGAATCGGCTCGGCATGTTCCATTCGGCTCATGGCGCTATATTCGCAGTCTCCGGGCTCAAGATGGCTCGTCTCGGGCGACGAGACGGTCGTTGAGTGGCTGTACGGGGCGGCGGTTGCCGTCGTAGATCGCTGAGAACGCCTCGATCTGAGCTTCCGAGAGGGTCATGGGCTCGGCCATGACCGCCCAGGACACACCCTCGGTGCACGGCGGCGTGGTGAGCGATCCCGCGTAGCGCCAGGTCGTGTGGCGATCGGGCAGCAGCGCGGCCACATCCACCGTGTCGGGGAGCGCCACCGCAGTGCCAGGCTCGGATGGCAGCAGATCCCAGATCGGCGCGAGCGCTTCGCTGGCGGGGCCTACGCGGTACAGGACCCCGATCACGGCCAAGGCGCCGTCTTCGCTCCGGTGGACCAAGTGCAGCTCCAGCGGGAACCGGACGCCGGCGACGGTGTGCGCGCTGCCGCGGTGGAAGTGGAACTGCATCAGCTCGTAGCGGATGTCGTCGATGATGGTGCCGCTGCACGGGGCGACGTTCACCTGGATGGTGTGGCCGGTGTTCACGATCTCGGCCGAACGCGCGCCGTAGTCGAGCTCGATCGGAGGCTGCGTGCGGGACTGCGCTCCGGCGAGGTCGATGGGCGACTGTTCGGAGCCACGGGCACAGGCGGCGAACGCCGGATCGAGCGAGCCCCAATGGGCAGGGCCGATGTCGCCCCGGTATCCCCATCTGACGTGGGGGAGATCGGCGCCCCACAGCGTGCTGACGCCGACGAAGCCGGCGAGCAGCAGTCCGGCCGCCAGAACGGCGGAGGCGAGGATGCCGGCGAGCGGCTCCAAGACCCTCTTCACGAAGGCCGGTCTCCGGGGGCGCCGTAGCGGGCGCGGTTGCCCGGCGTGGACTGCGGCCAGGAGGGGCCGGCGGCGGGCTGAAACTCCTCGGCCCGGCCGCAGAGCCACAGGAACATGCGGGCGTTGTCGTGCGCGCCTCGTACCTGCTCCCCGAACCGAGGCGCGGTGGAGGTGTAGTCGGCGGCCTTGACGCTGAAGTCCGGCTCCGGCACCCAGTCCCGCCGCGGGGGCCTGGTACGCCATGCGGAGCTGGTCACCATGTAGCGCACGCCGTCCCAGGTGGCGCGCGCCCGCCGGTGCCACAGCGAATAGGCGGTCAGGTAGATCGAGCCGGCCGGCGCGACCGCCTTCCAGGTGCCGCCGATCTCACCGTAGTGCGCCATGAAGCGCACCTGGTTGTAGACGTGGTGCGAGCCGGGCACGAACTCGGTCGGACCGGATTCCACGGGCGAGTCGGCCGGGTAGTAGAACCACTTCAGCACGTCCAGCTCGGGACCGAAGCGGGAGCCGCCGTCGATGTGCCACTGGTTCGCCTCGGCCGGGCCGATCCCCTTGAAGTAGGTCAGCCAGGTCGGCTCCACGTAGTAGGCGCCCAGCAGCGAACGCAACGCGCCGGCTCCCTGCGGGTTGCGGACCACGCCCTCGAAGAACCACTCCTCTTCGAGCAGCTCCTGCAGCTCGGCCGGCCCGTCGCCGGCGTGATGGTCATCCAGCCAGCGCCGGCAGCGCTCGTTGATCTCCTCCGGGACGACCCCTTCGAGCATCAGATGGCCGTACTTGCAGAAGTCCAGGACCTGCGAGTCGGTCAGGGTGGGCGCGCATTCGTAGGTGCCGTGGGCCATCGTCAGTGAACGTGATACGCGTCGAGCAGTTCCTGCAACGACACGTCCTGGCGCTCCAGCAGCTCGAACAGCGGCGCCTCCACGTCCAGCACCGCCTGCGCCTGTTCCGGGACACGGTCGGCGATCTCTGCCGGAATGGTCAGCAGCCCGCTCTCGTCGCCGTGCAGCAGGTCACCCGGATTGATCGTGAGCCCGCAGATCTCCACGGGTACGTCGAAGTGGATGATCGCCGGGATGCCGTGCGAGACCACCAGGCCGGCGGCGAAGAGCTGGAAGCCGGGCACGCGCCGCTCGATCCCCGCGCGGTCGCGCACGCCGCCGTCGGTGACCATGCCGGCCGCACCCAGATGCTGCAGCGCCCGCGCGGTCATGTCGCCGCCGAAGCAGGAGCGCAGCCGGTCGTGCCCGACGTGCTTGACCACGTACACGCTCGGCTGCGGCGCGGCCGCGATCCGCTCGAACAGCTCGGTGAGCCGGTCCGGGCGCGGATCGGCCGGCGTGGTGGTGTCCGCGATCGCCGTGAACGCGTAGCCGACCAGCGGCGCGCGCTCCGGGAACAGGCATTTCAGGTCCAGGTTCGCGTAGCCAGCGGTGCGGTCGCGCGCCGCGAACCGCTCGACCGCGTTCATCACCGTCGGGCTGTCGAACTGCCGCAGCGTCTCTATCGTCCGTTTGCTCACCGTCCCATCCATGGGCAACTCCTCAGGGAACGCCGTGCATCCGTCCTCGGGCGGGTGTCATCCGGCGAATGACCGCAACTCTACCCGCTGCCGATCGGCCACGGTAGCGCAACGCTGCCGGTCCGCTCCCCAGCTCCTTCTTCACATCTTGATGTGGAGGCGTAACCAATCGGCGAGCGCAGACTCGCCGATGCGGCCGCATCGGGCGTGCCGTAGCCGGCCAGGTTCAAAGGGACGAGCCAGAGCGGACTCGATCGCTCCCCGTTCGCGGATTCCGTCCATCCCGCCATGCTAGGCGAGTTGGCGGTCATGGATGGCGAACACGACGCTCGCCTGAACCCAGCGCCACGCGCCGGGCTCCCCGGAGCTCACTTTGCCAGCGCTCGCAGCACCTCGCGGTCGTCGTGCATGATGTCTTCCGCGAGCGCAATCTGGCGCTCGAAGTCGGGGTCATAAGCGGTGATCCTGAAGCCGCCGTCCGGAGCTTCGGTCAGAAAGAGGGTGTCCCCCTTCCGTACCCTGAGCTGCGCCATCGCCGCATTGCTGAGGATGATGCCGGACGAAGAGCCAACGGTCGTCACCGTGAAAGAGAGCATCGGTTCGTCAGCAAAGTACAATCTCGGTTATATGTTGCCCCGGTCAACCCGGCCTGGACCGCCCGCTCGACGATGCGGCCGTCAGCACTGATCGCGCGCGGCAGGGAGCTCGCGTCCGGCGCACGCGACCGGGGCAGGACGCTGGCGTTCTCGCTGGGTTAGAGCGGCTCCGACGGGTTCATTCGCGGGCTGCCGGCCGGCTACGCCACGCAGCTCGGCACCGAGTTCGCCGGCGCCGTCGATCTGTCGGCCGGACAGTGGCAGCGGCTGGCCCTCGCGCGCGCCTACCTGCGGGACGCCAAGATCATCAGCCTGGACGAGCCGGCATCGGCGCTGGACGCCAAGGCGGAGGCGGAGGTGTACCGCCATTTCGCGCGGATGGCCGAGGCGCGGACCGTGATCCTGATCTCGCACCGGCTGGGCTCCTGCCGGCTTGCCGGCCGCATCCTGATGCTGCGCGCCGGGCGGCTGACCGAGCAGGGGAGCCACGAGGAGCTCGTCTCTTCCGGCGGCACCTATGCCGAGCTCTACAGCATGCAGGCCGCCTGGTACCGGTAGTCCTCACCGAGCCGCTGCGGGCTCAGCTTCCCATGCCCTGTGCAACCGAACGGCATGAGCACAGCGGGCTCGATCTGAGGGCTGATCTGCATCCGAACGAGCCTCACTTGCATGACATGCCGGCTCCGTCAGGAGGACTGTTCGTTCTGCGACGGAGTTACGAATCTCAGAGGTTACCTGTCCACCAAAATGGGACAACTCCAATGCCCGTCGAGCGTCACCATGGAGCGTGTCCGACCATCTCAGACACCGACCGCAAGCCGGTCCGACAGCCCGGTGGCGCGGGATGTTGTGCGCTGCACCGCGGCGCGCACGGCATCCTGGTCCGCGAGCACGGTTACCTGGTGCCGCGCTCGGGTCACCGCCGTGTAGAACAACTCCCGGGTGCTTACGCGCGATTCCGGGTCGCCGGGAATGAACACCACCTCGTCGTACTCCGAGCCCTGCGCGCGGTGCACGGTAAGGGCGAAGAAGCTCTCGTGTTCGGGCAGCCGTGACGGTGCCAGGAGGAACCGTTCGCCGCCGCCGGCAAGGTCAGGAAACCAGACCTGGCGGCGCCCATCGGCGGCGCCCACCACGACGCCGGTGTCGCCGTTGGAGAGGCCGGTCTGGCGGTCGTTGCGGGTCACGATGATCGGCCTGCCGACGTAGAACTCCTCGCTCTCCAACACGCCACGGGCGCGCAGGCCGCGTTCGACGAGGCGGTTGAAGCGGCCTACGCCGAACGGCCCGCGCCGATGGGCGCACAGGACACGACGCGAGGGGAACGCGGGCGCGGCTGCCGGTGCCGCGCGCAGCGTCTTGATGTGGTCGTTCCATTCATCCGCGCATGCCATGGCAAATTGGTCGAACGCGGCGGCGCTCGACAGCGGCTGCCGTTCGGTCTCACCTTCGCGGTGGTCGTCGAGGGTGGAGAGGGCCGCTTCGGCGTCGCCGCGAACGACCGCGGCGGCAAGGAGCCCGATGCCCCGGTCGACCGCGAAGCGGTGGCTTTGGGTGAGGCGCACGATGCACGGGGTCAGTGGCGAGTCGCTGCCCACGGCGCACAGGTCGCTGAACACGGAGCCGGGCTCCACGGAAGCGAGCTGCTCGGAGTCGCCGAGCAGGACCAGCCGGCACGCATCGGGCAGCGCCGCGAGCAGGCGGTTCATCAACGGCAGGTCGACCATCGAGCACTCGTCCACCACCAGCGCGTCCAGGCGCAGATCGGGCTTGGTCAATAGTCGGTGGATGGTGCTGGCCTCGGGCGTGAAGTGGGCCATCGCCGGTACCCTGGCGCGCAGATCGCGCTCGTCGAGTTGGGTCTTGACCGCTTCCTGCAGCCGTGCTGCCGCCTTGCCGGTTGGAGTCACCAGTCCGATGCGATGCGCTCGGGCGATGCCGAGATGTGCGAGTAGCGCGATCAGGCTCGCCGCGAGCGTGGTCTTGCCGGTGCCGGGGCCGCCGGTAACGATGCACAGCCGGCGTTCGACGGCCGCTCTGGCCGCAGCCACGGTCGCCTGGTCCGTGGCGGCGCCGAACACGCGCGCCAGTGCATCGCCGAGGTCGCACCGGGTCACGTCCGCGGCCAAGGCGTGCATGCGCGCGGCAAGTCCGGATTCGGCTTCGAACAGGCGGTGCAGATACAGGCGGTCGCGGTCCAGCACCAACGGACGCGGTGGGTCGGTGGTGCCGCCAGCTACCACCGGGCTGGCCGCGAGCGCGGCGCGCCAAGCAGCACGCGCCGGCAACCGGATCGCGAGCGCGTGCTCCGGCACTTCCTCGCCGTCTTCCGAGGATGGCCGTTCCACGATCTCCGCAAGCGGCTTTCCGGCCTCGGCGAGCGGCAGGCAGGTGTGACCGGCCCGGTGCATCGCGCTTACCGCCGCCGCCGACAGCACCACCTCCGGGCCGGCGCCCAGGTCCGCCATCGACCGGGCGAAGAAGCGGTCGATGTCGGCGAGCACGCGGGCTTCGGTGAGCACCTCGAGCTGATCCCGGTCCATCACGATGCATCCCCGCGGAAACAGGCGTCGATCGCCTCGATGCAGGCGCGGGATGGACGATCCCGGTAGACGCCGCTGCCGGGTTCCTCAGGGCGCATGCCGCGCAGGAACAGATAGAACGCACCGCCGACGTGGCGGTCGTAGTCGTAGTCGGGTAGCCGTATTCGCAACAGGCGGTGCAGCGCGGTGACGTACAGCAGATACTGGAGGTGGTAGCCGTGCTGAGCCATCGCCCGGCTGATTGCTTCGGGCGCGTAGTCTGCCAGGTCGTTGCCGAGCCAGTTGGACTTGTAGTCCATGACGTACCAGCGCTCGCCGACGCGGGCAACAACGTCGATGAAGCCGTTCAGGAAGCCGTTGATTTCGCCGGCGCCGTCGGCAAGCCGAGGGTCGTATCCGTGGGCATTGAGTGCCCGGGTGAGATGCCCGCGCCGAAAGCCGCGGATCGGCAGATGGAACTGCATCTCCGCGATCGGCTGGTCAACCTCGCCGAGGCGGAACGTGTTCGCGGCGCCGACGATGCCGACGGCGCCGGCGTTGCCGCCGCCGTCGGGGAGCAAGGGGGTGTTCAAGGTAGTCGTCACCATGGTGCGAGCGACCTCGATCCATTCGGGGTCGATTCCCCACTTGGCGAGGGCGTCCCGGCGCACGCCCTCCAGATTGCCGTTCGGTTGCAGCCGTTGTGCCAGGATCTCGTGCAGGAAGTTGCCGGGCCGGGTGCCGGCGGGGAAGGTGAATTCGTTGCGGACATCGTCCGGTGCCGGCTCCGGGTCGACGTATGTGGCTTCGTGTTCGCCCGGCGATTCCTCCGTGCCGGCGCCGGAGGCGAGCGCGGAGTAGCTGGTCAACTGGCGAATGCGTGCGAGTTGGCGATGGAGTCGGCGGGCAACCAGGGACTCGGACTCTGCTTTTGGACGTGCGGCGGGCAGCGACCCTTCTGCGAGCGTGGCAGCCGCAACACTAATCGAGATCTCGTCCGCCGCTCGCTCGCCAAACTGCCGCACCTCTGCCAGCCAGTCGGCCGCGCTCAAGCCTCGCACATGGCGCTCGCTGGCTGCGCGGGTTTCCTGGCCGTGCAGCAGCCAAGCAAGCGGCGAGTGTTCTCCGTCCCTTGCCCACGCCCAGGTGACCTCGCAGCGGTACTGTGCCCTGGTCAGCGCCACGTACAGCAAACGCAGCTCGTCAGAGTGCTGTTCGTCACGTTGTCTGTCGATGGCCGCCGGCGATGGCCGCACATCCAGCACCGGCGTCCTGGCGTCCGCATCGTAGTATTCGGCCGTGGTTTCCGTGCCCGGTCGATGACCGAACCAGGCGAACGGGCAGAACACCACCGGAAACTCCAGTCCCTTGGCGCGATGTACCGTGACGATCTTCACCAGGTTCTCGTCGCTCTCCAGGCGAAGCTGCGCGGTTTCGCCGCCGCGTTCCGGTTGCGCCTTGAAGTGCGCGAACCAGTCCATCAGACCGCGCCGCGACAGCCGGTCGCGGGTCTCGGCGTCGTGGAGCAGGTCGGTGAGGTGCAGGAAGTTGGTCAGGCGGCGCGGCCCGTCCGGATACCTTAGCAGGTTGGCCGCACACGCCGGCCGGTCGGCAAACAGCAGGTGGCGCAGCAGACTGGCGATGCCGCCTCTGGCCCAAATCCCGCGCCACTCGCGGGCACGGTCGTTCCAGGCTGCCCAGGCCTGATCGTCCTCCTGCAACAGGTCGATCGCGTGCAGGTCCAAACCGAACAGGTCGCCGGCCAGTGCGCCGCGCAGCCGGGCGGCGGCGTTGTAGTCGGTCTCGTCGGCGGCGAGCGCGTGCAGCAGTTGGTGCGCGGCCTTTGCCTCGGCGCTGTCGAAAACGCTGTCCGTGCCCAGTTCGACGGTGCGCACGCCACGTTGCCGGAGAGCGCGCGCGACAGCTTGGCCCTGCTTGCCGGTGCGAACGAGCACGGCAATGTCGCCGGCCACCAGGGGTATACCGGCTGCCGGACCGGACGCGCGGCGCACCAAGGCCTTGCCCGAGGCGCCGAGTTCGAGCAGCCGGACAATTCTGCCGGCCGCGTGTTCTGCCGCTACGCGCTCCAGATCCCCCTTGTACCACTTGTTGCCGTCGTTACCCGGGAACAGGTGTAGTTGAAACGGTGTCGGGTCGTGATCCGTGTCGTGCACATACAAGGCTCCGCCGTCGTGCGGCGCAGCGTGCACAGACTCGAAGCGGATGTCCGGCAGCAGGAATGGATTGTCCCTCCCGAACGCGGCGTTCACGGCGCGCACCAGGGCGGGTTGGGATCGGTAGTTGACGGTCAGATCCAGCGTATGCCCGGCCGCTACTCGCGTCTTGGCATTGAGGTAGGCGAACACATCGGCACCGCGGAAGCGGTAGATCGACTGCTTGGGGTCACCGACCACGATCAACCCGCCGGCCGCGTGGCTGGCCGCGTATATCTTCTCGAAGATCTCCGCTTGCAGCCGGTCGGTGTCCTGGAACTCGTCGATCAGAGCCACCGGGTAACGGGCCCGCATGCGCGCCGCCAGCGCGTCACCGCCGGCACCGGCAAGGGCGCGGTGCAGTTGTGTCAGCAAGGCATCGAAGCTCAAGCTCCGCGCGGCCCAGGTGCCGCGGTGCAGCGTCTCTCTGGCGCTCGCAAGCAGGCCGCGGCGCTGACCGCTCAGCCAGGCCTCGCCGAGCTCCGTTGCCGCTGCGCCCAGCCGTTCGAAGCAAGCGAACAGAGGGATATCCGGCGGCGGGTTCTTCTTGAACAGCTTGTCTGCCAGCGACGTTGGCGCGAAGTAGCCGGCGTCTTTCAACGACAGCAGGTCGGGATCGTTGGCGTCCAGGGCGTCGATCACCGCCCTGCAAACCGATTCATCCTTGCTGTTTTTCTTCCACTGGTAGCGCTCTATCACCTCGTCGAACTCCCGGCGCTGGGCCGGATCGAGCCAGGCGTCGTGCGTCGCTCTGAACGCTTGCGCCCATTCCTCGTGTTCTGGTTCGCTGCTCGACACGGAGCCATCAGAACCTGCCTCCGGCCGAACGGCGCTCGGCTTCGCATGATGCTGTCCGGTCCAGGTGGCGGCCTCATCGAGCACGAACTTCTGCTGCTTTGCATACTCCAGCAGCGCAACCGGCTCCTGCACCATGCGCCGCCGCCAGAAGTCGCGCGTTGCGGACTCCACCTCAAGCGCCGCGTCGCCGCTGACGCTGAACGCGAACGGGAGTTTGGCGTGGAGCGCGAATTCCGCCAGCGCGCGCTGGCAGAAGCCGTGGATCGTGGTGATGTTGGCGCGGTCGAAGTCGCGGATGGCGTGCGTCAGCCGGGCATCCGCGTCTTTGATTCCAGCGCGCCGCCAGTGCGCTGCCAACTCGCGCGCCTGGTCGTTAGCCGCGGCCGTGGCGTCGCGCACGGCGTCGCGCGCCGCGTACAGGGTCTGCCAGATGCGGGTGCGCAGTTCGCCGGTGGCGGCGACGGTAAAGGTTACGATCAGCAGGCTCTCGATGCTGTGGCCGGCTTCGACCACGAGGCGCGCGGCGAGCGTGGTGAGCGTGTATGTCTTGCCGGTACCGGCGCTGGCCTCGACGAGCAGGCGGCCGTCCAGGGGCGCGGTGAGCGGCGTCGGTCTTGCGTTGTTCATGACGTGGCGTCCCGCAACGGACCAAGCAGGCGGCTGGCGAGGTCCTTGAACGAGTCGTCAACGGGTTCGTCGCCGAAGATCATTCGATGGACGGCGTCGTTGCCTTCGCTCCATGCCTGACCGGACCAAGCGGAAGCCACGGCCGTCGATGACTGTTTCGCCGCCCACCCCCACGAGGTCTCGGCAAAGAACGGCAACGGTTTGCGCTGGCCTTGCTGCCAGGTGGCGACCCAATCGCCAAGCAGTTCACGGGCTTGCTCGGGCGATGGCCCTGCCAGCGTGCTGGATTCGCCGTTCTTGCTGCCGAACAGGTAGGCCGTCAGCCGGCAATCGCGGGCACCGGTGAGTGCCAGCAGGCGCAGCCACACCGCGATCCGGTCCTTCGCTCGGATGGCGCCGATTCGCCACCACATGAGTTCGTTCTTTTCGCCGTGGAACTGCTCTACGACACCGATTATCCGGGTATCGTTTATCACGGCGTCCACCTCGGCGGTGGCGTTGTGGTCCCGGTAGGGCTGCAAGGCTTCGTGGAGTCTGGCGACCTCGCCGGCGGACTCCCGGTGCTGGATGTCCGCCATGTTGCCCGGCGGCAGCAGCCCGCTGGCCGCGGCGAGCCGGGCCGAGCGGACCCCGCTTGGCTTGCCCCAATCGGCCAGGCCGCTCTTCAACTGCCACGCCTGCAAGGCGTCGAGTTGGAACGGCTCGTCGTCGTCGAGCTCGTCGTCGCGTACGTCGAGGTGCAACCCCAACCGGCGCCGCACGAAGTGCTTGGACGGACTGACCGCGAAGCGAATCAGATCCTCGAGCTCGATTTCCGGCGCGGTAGGCGTGGCACCAAGTTCGCCGGCGAAACGGTCGGGCACGCCGCCGGCGGCGCCGAGTGCCGTGGCCGCGGCGGCCATCGGCGCGGAGTAGCTGAACAGGGCGGGCTCGTCCGGCTGGAAGTAACGGGGGCTGAACGGCTGCAGGGGGTGGCGTGTCTGCCAACGTCCCGGGTCGCCTTTGCCCGCGGCGTCCGGGAACCGGCGGTCGAGGTATTCGATCAACTCGCTCACCACCACGGATGGCGGTGTCGGCTTGTCCTCCTGCAGGTCGCGGCCGGTATAGGTGAGCAGCAGATGGCGGCGCGCCGCCAGGACAGCTTCCAGGAACGCGAACCGGTCGTCGTCGCGCACGTCGCGGTCGCCGAGTTGGCGCGCGTCCTCGCCGAACAGGCCGGCGAGGAATTCGAACGGCATGGCGGGCGGCCGGCGCGGGAAGGCGCCGTCGTTCATGCCCACGGCGCACACCACCTTGGCGGGCAGCGCCTGGCCCACCGTTAGGCCGGTCACGGTCACGCCGTCTGCCAATCGCGGTACGCCGCGGGTTGTCGCCGCCGCGTGTTCGCTCAACACGTCGCGGAGCACTTCGAATGGCACCGGGGTATTGGTGCCGGCGTTGTCGCACTCGGTTGCGAAGCCATCGATCAGCCGCGCCACGGTGTTCAGTTCCCGGCTCACTTCGGGTGTCGAGCCCCGGTCTGCATCACCAAAGAAGCGGGCCAGCACGTCGGTGCGCAATCTCGCCGCCCACTCGCTCGGCCGGTGCGCGGCCTGCGACCAGTCATCGAGCGCGAACGTCAATTCACAGTAGCGAAGAAAGCGGCCAAGGCGTTCGTAGTCGGCGGCGCCGGTGCGAAAGCCCCAACGGTCCAGGGCGCACGGGGTGATGTTGTCGAGCAACACGTCGGCGTCGGCGTCGATGGCATAGCCGAGCAGCAGCCGGCGCAAGCCGTGGTGCCAGTTGTGGTTGGGCGAGGCGGGCACGTCCAGTTCCGTACGGTGCGCGGCGTCGAGGCCCCAGCGGATGCCCGCCCGCCGCACGGCATCGCGGATGCCCTCCAGGTCATGTTCGCCGATGCCGAAGCAGGCGCGTACCGAGGCCGCGCGCAACGGCGCCAGCACCGCGTTGGCGGTATAGCGCGAGCCGGGCAGTTCCAGCAGGTCGAGGAACGCGGTCAACGCGGCACCTTCGTTGAACCGACGGCGGCCGATCTGGAAGCGGATCCGGTCCGCGGCGCCGAACACCGCCGCAATGATCGGCGCATAAGTGTCGAGGTCAGGCGTCAGCACCAGCACGTCCGCGGGTTGGATGTCGGGATATTGGTCGAACAAGCCGAGCAGCCGGTCATGGAGCACCTCGACTTCGCGAGCCGGCGAGTGGCACACGTGGACCTGAATGGAGTCGTCCGGGCCGAGTGCGGCCGCCGGCGCCGCGGCGCCAATGACCTCTGCCTGCACGGCGTCGAGGCAGGTGCGGCCGGATGGCTGGTCCTGCGCCGCCGGTTGGTTCACTACAACGGCTGCTTGCTGACCTTGCAGCAATGCCTGCAGGTCGCGTGCCGGCCTGCCCCAAGCCTCCAGCAGCTCGTTGTTCTCGGCGTAGTAGCCGCCGGGGTTGCGCGGCGGGACGTTGGTCCAGAAATCCCGGCGCGGGCTGAGCAGGAACAGGTGGATCTCCATCACCGCGCTGGCAAGGTGGAGCATCTGCAAGAATGACGGCGACATCGTGGCGACGGCGAAGAAACTCACCCGCGGACGCGCCGTTTGGCCGACCCGCGCGCTGCGGTAGACGTCAAGGGCGTCGATCCAATGCGGGCTCTTCACCTGCTGCCCCGGCACGTGGTCGGCTGCCAACTCCGCCCACAGCCGCCCGTGCCATTGCGACGACTCGCCCGCCTGCCATGCCCGGATGCTGTCGGGCCGGAACACGAGGCAACGGTCGTACGCGATCGCCAGCCGGTCCGCCAGCTCGAACCGCTTGCGGGAATCGCCGTCCGCCAGGTAGCGCGCAATTTCGTCGTCGCTGTCCCAGCGTCCCAGACGTTCGAAAATCCGCCAGCGCAGATACGCCGGTTCGAACACCGGCACCGCGGACAGCGCAGGCACCGCCTCGCGCATGGCCGCCCAGGCAAACTCGGCCGGGAGCTCGATGCGCAGGTGTGCCGCGATACCAAGTTGGGTGGCGAGTTGCAGCCGCAGCCATTGCCCAAAGGTCGGATGCGGGACGACGATACGCTCGGCCAGCAGCGGGTCGCCGGGTCGCTGGCGCATCTCGTCGGCCAAGCGCGCCGCCAGCGCCTCCAAGCGATTCGACGCGTGTATGAGAAATGGATGTCGCGACGGAATCGGCATCAACCTTGATAGTCTTGGGGAGTGTAGCCGATTGCGGCGCATATCGTACGCAGCCCGCCTGTGCGCGTCGGGAACGGGTGCCGTCAGGCGGCCGGCGGCCAGACGCGCAGCCCCGGGACGGAGCTGAAATGCCCGTCGAGCGTCACCATGGTAGCGCCCAACTGAAGACAATGAGCTGCGATCCATACGTCATTCATGGGTAGCGGCGTGCCGGCTTGGCGGAGCGCCTCCTTGATTACCGCAAACTGCTCGGACGTTTCCTCAGTAGCGGTGGCCACGAACACCGACGGCTTGTCGAGAAAGGAACTGAGTTCGCGCCGGTTCCGGACTTGCTGATTGCCGCCCAGGAAGCCGTACAGAAGCTCGCCCAGAACTGAACACCCTCTCGGCCCTGGCAAGCGCTTCCAGCACGTCCTCGTTTCCGCGGCGGTAGGCGCTGTAGGTGTTCGAATCGAGCATGATCGATTTCATGGGACACTACCACTCGTCGGGCGCTACGCGCTCGAGATCCGCCAGACGGTCTTTGAACCGTCGCTCTTCCTCCTCGGACCAGCCGCCGCACAGGTCCTCGAAATCCACCCGCCGATCGACCGGAGCGGGTTTCTCGAGACCGAGCGATGCACGCAGCAGTCGCTTGACCATCCGGTTGATCGACACCCCCTCACGCCGAGCATGTCGTTCCAGTTCGCAGGCGAGCTCGTCGTCCAGTTTATGGATCGTGATTGATTTCATGGTTCATACAATAACCGCCTAATGGTTCATCGGCGCGGTTCCTTCCCACGGAGCCGGCGATAACTCAGTCCTCGTGTTCGAGGGAGTCGTATAATCTGATGACGTCGCCGCGGCGCTTGGATTCGTTGAACGCGATGCCGGCGCGCGGATGCTGGTTGAGCACCCCGGTGATCAGGTAGGGATAGTCGAAGCCCCACTATAGTTGCTCGCGCATCGGTTCGATATGGTGCTGCACGCAGGGCAGAATCGGGCGCAGGCGGAACTTGGAGTTGTCCCGTTTTGGTGGACAGGTAACCTTTGAGGTTCGTAACGCCGTCGCAGAGCGAACAGTCCTCCTGACGGAGCCGGCAGGTCAAGCGAGTGCTGGCCGCGATCGAGGTGTACTGCGATCCCTGGTCGCTGTGGTGGACCACGCCGTGCGGGCGCCGCTGCCAGATGGCCATGTTCAGCGCATCCAGGACCAGTTCGGTGCGCAAGTGAGCAGCCATCGACCATCCCACCACCCGGCGGCTCACCCCGACGATCCCGGCGTGCCGCATGAGCCGTCCGACCCGCTTCGCGCCGATCCGCTCGCCGTCCGCCTGCAGCTCGGCGTGGATGCGCGGCCGCCCGTACACCTCCCGGTTGGCGCTCCAGATCCCCTTGATCCGCTCGGTCAACTGCGCGTCCCGTCGCGCTCGTGCCGACAGACCTCGACGTACCCATGCGTAGTAGCCGCTGGGGGAGAGTTCCAGCACCCGACACATGGTGCGCACCGGCCACGCGGCCTGATTCGCCTTCACGAAGCCGAATCCCTCCCGGGGATCGAGTCGCTCTCCCGTGCGAACCAAGCCGCCGCTCGTTTTGGGATGTCGCGCTCCGTTCGCAGCTGCTTGTTCTCGCGCTGCAGCCGCCGCAGCTCCAGGCGCTCGTCGGTGCTCAGACCGTCGCTACGCTGTCCTGCGTCGCGCTCATGCTGGGCCACCCAGTTGCGGATGGACCCCGCCGACGGCTCGTATTCCCGAGCCAACTCCAGCTTTCCTTTTCTCGGCCGGTTGGTTCGATGTGGAAGTTGTGGGTTCTATTCGCTTTCCGGTTCTTTTGTGGAATCCGCGACGTCGACCGCCAGAACGCGACGCGGGTAGGTCAACCCTCGATGTCCCAGGTACTCATCGGGCGGTTCGACGGGGCGTGTAAGGAGCCTGTTCAGGTCTTCTGTCGAAAGCGGTTCACGAATTTCGAATAGGGAATCAAACGGCTCGTCATCGGTTAGAATCCAATCAGGTCTTTGCCGGTGGAACATGTAACGTGCGGTCGTCTCCACCCGGCGGTGACCGAGAAGCCGGCCGATGATCGGCAGGCCCTCGCTGCCGGCAACGAACTGATCATCACCCACGGCAACGGACCCCAGGTGGGTCTCCTGGCCCTGCAAGAAGTGGATCCCCTCGATGCTGCGTTTGCCGATCCCGCCAAGTTCATCGGGTCGGTGTACGACGAATCGGCTGCCCGGCGCCTGGCCCAGGAACGAGGATGGTCGATCAAACCGGACCGGGCCAACTGGCGGCGGGTGGTGCCATCCCCCCGCCCGCAGCGAATCTTCGAGACGCGGCCGATCCGCTGGTTGCTCGAGCACGACACCGTGGTCATCTGCGCCGGCGGTGGCGGGATTCCTACCAAGTACAACGCCGAGCGCCAACTCGTGGGCGTCGAGGCGGTGATCGACAAGGACTTTGCGAGCGAATTGCTCGCCCGCGAGCTGGCTGCGGATCGGTTCTGCATGGCCACCGACGTCGACACCGTCGGCATGACCTGCTACGACCCCGAATAGGGTCGGCGAGAACCCTGATGTTACTACCGGATGCAGGTCGCTGTTGTCCCCGTCCTCCGTGCGTGCGAGCCTCACGCCATGTCCGACACTCGACCGACCGATCCGTACGCAGGCGCCGACGACATGCGCCTGCCCGAACCGCTACGCGCCGACGTGCTGCGCCATCTGGACCATCTGCGCTCCCGGTACGAGGCGCGGGGGTGGGGCGGCCGTACCGGATTCGGCAGCCGCCCGGCCGTGCTGGTCATCGACCTGGCCCGCTTCTGGACGGAGCCTGCGCATCAGATGGGAAGCGAGATGGATCCCGTGGTCGAGGCGACCGCCCGCATCCTGGCCGAGGCGCGCGCCCGCTCGGTGCCGGTGTTCTTCTCCACGTCCGCCTGGGACCCGGCCGATCCGCGCGGCCCGCAGACACGCAAGCTCACCCTGCGGGTCGACCCGGACGACCTGTCGGTGTTCGACATCGATCCGCGGCTCGCGCCCCGGCCGAACGAGAAGGTGTTCCGCAAGAGCTACGCCTCCTGCTTCAAGGGCACCAACCTGCACGAGATGCTGGCCGCGCTGCGGATCGACACGCTCATCATCACCGGCGTCAGCACCAGCCATTGCGTGTACGCGACCTGCCGGGACGGCGCCGACAGCTACCACCTCATCGTCGCCCGCCAGGCGGTGGGCGACCGCTGTGAGCTGTTCCACGAGGTGAACCTCATGGACATCGACCTGGAGCTCGGCGATGTGCTTTCGGTCGACGAGGTGCTCGACGGGTTGCGCGCGGTCCTGGAACGATCAGCCGGCCCCGTCGAATCATGACCGCCTGGTGAGCTGCAGGCATGCGGTCAGGCTCACGATCCCGCGGGGGTCAGGACCAGCACCCAGTCGTGGAAGGCCGGCGCCTGCGGCATCGCCCAGCGCCCCTCGGCGTCGCCGCGCACCTCGCCCAGGTCATGCGCCTGTCCGGTAGACGGATCGACCAGCTCGGCGCGGTACGCCCGGCCTGACTCCAGCTCGCACGCGACCGCCGGCTTCATCACCTCGCACGGCACGTAGATCACCCGTACCTCCCCGGGAATGCCCGCCGCGTAGGGCTGGTGACGGTCCTCCGGGCCCTGCGCCGGCTCGACCCATTCCGGGTGCGGCTCGAAGCGCCACCACTCGAAGCGCTCCAGGATCCGCTTGCCGACGCCCACCTGCGTCGATCCCGGGAACGACATGGCCTCGTCCCACGGGCGTCCGCCCCAACTGGTGCCGTGCGGCGAGGTGCCGTACGGACGGTCGCTGCGGTCCACCTGCCAGATGCCGTTGGCGCCGTAGCTGTAGCCGGCGGCGCCCACCAGCATGGTCGACCAGAACTGGAACCGCTGGATGTCGTCGCGGTTGGTGCCGCGGATCATCTCGTAGTTGCCCTCGCTGTCCAGCACCGGCATGCGTGGCTCGGCCGCCAGCGCCTTCTCCATCATGTCCACGGCCTGCACCGTCGCCGGGTAGCCGTTGTGGCCGGTCTGCAGCCAGTGCAGGTCCATGGTGGAGGGATCGTCGACCTGGTCGGTGCCGAAGCGGGTCGGGTGGATGGTCAGCAGCCGGCCGTGACCGTCGGTCTCCTTGATGTAGCGCGACATGTCGGACCAGATGGCGCGCCGGTCGGCGGGCAGCCACGGCTCGCCGCGGAAGATCCGGCGCTTCATCTCCCGGTTGGCTTCGCTGGTGTAGAACGGCATGAGCGCCTCGCCGGCGACACACCAGGCGACCGGGTAGGCGCCCCAGCGGGCGATCAGGTAGCGCCAGTGAGCCTTGAGCACGTCGGCGCCGGCCACGTCCAGGAAGTACCCCCAAAAGCCGACCACGCACGGCACCAGGCCGCTGCGCACTAGGTGGGCAATGCGAAGGTCGGCGGCGTCGAAGTAATCGGGATTGACCGTCGAGAAGTCTTCGGCCCAGGGGAAGCCGCCGTCGCCCGCGCCGCGTTCGTCGAACGGGTCCATGTCCGGGTACAGCCCGGCCACCAAGTGGATCACGTTGAACCCCTTGGAGACCCGGTCCGCGGCCAGCTCGCGTACGTCGTCCGGCCACCGCAGACGCCGGCAGAGCCCCATCCACCATGTGTCGCCTAGCCACAGGAACGGCGTGCCGTCGGCGTGCTCCAGGTGGCGCCGGTCGGCCGCCGCCCGGATCGGGCCGTGCCGGAGCAGCGGATTGGGCTCGCCGCCGTCCGCGGTGACCTCGAGCTCGCCCTCCAGCCCGTGCAGGCCGGCGTCGCCGGCGTCCGAGCAGCGGGTGCGCCAGCGGTGCATTCCCGGCAGCGGCGAGGAGTAGCGCGCCCGCCACGCGGAGCCGCCCGCCCAGAACGCGGGGATCGCCCGCTCCCGCCCGTCGGGGCCGGTGACGATCAGGTCGATGGTGACGTCGTTGAACGGGTTCGCGTGCGCGACGGCCGACTCGAAGCTCCACTCGGCGACGTGGTTCGCGTGGCAGGTACGTTGCTGCTGCATACCGCCCAGTATACCCGTGCTTCCATCGCGGCAGCGCCGGGAATACACTGCGCGGCCTCATGGCACGGACCGGCGGGGACGCCACCTACACGATGGGGCGCAGCGAGGGCGAGACCGATCGCCTGATCGAGCAGGCGCACCTGTACGAGAAGATGACCCTGCGCATGCTGCGAGACGCGGGTGTCGTCCGCGGCATGAAGGTCCTCGACGTCGGCAGCGGCGCCGGCGACGTCGCGTTCGCCGCGGCGGGGCTGGTGGGCTCCGAAGGAAGCGTCACCGGGGTCGACGTCAACCCGGCAATCCTCGACACGGCGCGCGCGGGCGCTGCAGGCCGGCCATTCCCAGGTCGAATTCATCGCCGGGGACGCCCGCACCCTGGATCTCCCGAACGACTTCGACGCGGTCATCGGGCGGCTGGTGCTGATGTACCTGGCCGACCCGGCGGAGGCGCTGAAGGGGTTCGTCGCGCACCTGCGCCCCGGCGGCATCGTCGCCTTTCAGGAGGCCGAGATGACCCTCTACCAAGCGATCCCGAACCCGGATACGCCGGTCGTCAACAAGCTGGTCGAGTGGGGACTGGAGGTGTTCAAGCGCTCCGGGGCCAACATCGGCATGGGCCTGGAGCTGCAGCGCGCGTTCGTGGACGCCGACCTGCCGTCGCCGTGGCTCATCTCGAGGCCCCGGCCGGCGCCGGGCCGGACTGGGCCGGATACCCGTACCTGCAGCAGGGCTTCGCCAGCCTGCTCCCGCTGATCGAGTCCTTCGGCATCGCCACGGCCGCGGAGGTCGGCGTAGAGACCCTGGCCGAGCGGCTGCGGCGGGAGGCCGCCACGTCCGGGCGCCTGATCGTGCTGCCGCCGCACGTCACCGCGTACGCCCGGCTGCCGGCGTAGACCGGCCTGCGCCGGAGAGGAACCGCCGGCCGAACCGGCCCCTATTCGTCCACTCGCCGCAGGGCTTCATCCAGCACCCTTCGCGAGAGATGGAGACCAGCGATCGTCATTTCCTCGATGACGTCGCGAGCTTTGGGGATAAGCCCCCGTCCCTTGGCCGCCAGCACGATCCCCAAGGGTTCCTCGGACGGGGATGTTCGGACTGGCAGCACACTTCCTGCCTGCCAAGTCGTCAATGATGGCCTGGGTCCCGGGATGTTCGGCGGCCAACGAAAGAACGCTCGCTTCGCCGGCACCCAGTCGCCATGCAGCGATGGCAGCGGGAATGGTTGTCACCGGGTGGACGGTCAGCCACTCCGTGTCCTGGATGGCTTGGGCACTGACGTCGCGGATGCCCCGGCGCAGAATCTCCCTCGCGACCGGTTCGGGTACCCAGAACTCGTCGGCGAATGCTCGAAGCAGTTGCAGATGACCGCAGCGCGAGAAAAAGATGAGTGGAGACGCGTTGATGATCGCCCGATCAGCCACGGGCGAGTTCGCGATCCAGGTCCTCGAAGTCTACCTGAAACGAGTCCTCTCCCATGTGAGAAAGTCTCAGGAGGAAATCCGTTCGATCCATTCCCGCGATCCGGGCCGCCCACTCTTGCGAGATGCGTCCCTGCTGATACCACTGGACGGCAGCGGCCAGTCGCATCTCCTTGTCGAGTGTGCCAGGCGAGCACTGCAGCAGGGAACACACCACGTCCGGTAGCTCGATTCTTATCTGAGCCATACAGCCACTATCGGTTGCCGCATCTTTCGGTGGCAGGCTGGTAGCGTATTGACCAGCCTGACGGTATCTTCCAGATCAATCTGATGGTTGAAGGCAGTACCGTCAAGGCCGGGCCGCTCTCTGCGGCATTGACACCATGTGCGCGGTTCCGCGCCTTCGCTGCCGACGGACTGGGTAGCGGCACGTGATGGAGATCCGCAAGCGGCTGCTGCTCACCGGCGGTGCGACCGGCATCGGCCGCGCCGTCGCCATCGCCTGCGCGCCGCCGGCGGCGGTGGTCGTGGCCGACGTCAACGCCGCGGATGCGGAACGGACGGTCGAGGAGGTGTGCGTGGCCGGCGGCACCGCGCACTTCGTGCGCTGTGACGTCACCAGCGAAGAGGAGGTGCGCGCGCTGATTCAGACCACCGAGGAGCTGATCGGCGGCATCGACGCCCTGGTCACCTCGGCCGGCGTGCTGCAGGCGGCGGCCGTGCCGGTCGAAGAGATCGACCCGGCGGACTGGACGCGCACGCTGGAAGTGAACGTCTACGGCTCCTTCTACTGCGTCAGGCACGCCCTGCCGGCGCTGCGCCGGTCGCCCTCCGCGGTCGTGATCCTGCTCGGGTCGGGGGCGGGAATCTCCTCCGGCAGCTCGTCGGTGCCCTACGCCACCAGCAAGGGCGGCGTCTACGGACTGTCGAAGGCGCTGGCCCCGCGGCTGGAAGAGGATGGCATCAGGGTCAACCTGCTGCTTCCCGGCAACGTCGACACGCCGCTCAAGCGCCGCGCGGAGGAGGCCATGAACGCCAGCGGCAGAGCGCGCAATCCGGTGCTGGCGGAGCCCGCCGGCGTGGCCCGCGTGGTGCGATTCCTGCTGTCCGACGAGGCGGACTACGTCCGCGGCGAGGTATTCACGCGCTGAGCAGGCCGCCGGGGACCGGCTCCTACAGGTACGGGATGCCTACATATAAGGGATGATGGCCATGGCGAGCGAGGTTTCGATCTCCCAGATCGCGGTCGATACCGCCTGACCGATCAGGTCGAGCTTGCGCACCTGCTGGATGCGTTCGGAAGCGCGCTCCAATTCTCGTGGGGACAACAACTTCTTGAAGATGCCGCAGGCGTTGGCCAGACAGATGATGACGATGTCGCGCGGCTCGGGAATCTCGTCGCTGAACAGGACGCCCATGATCCGCTGCTTCACTTCCCGCTCGGCCTTGCCGCCGATCAGCGGGTAGCGCCGCGATCGGAACACCCACAGGAACCGGTCTTCCCTGCGTTCCAGAATCCCGCGTTCCACCAGCCGGTCGAGGGCGCACTCGCGGATGTCGTCGGAGAAGTCGCCGATGCGTTCGACCCAGTACCGGGCGTCATGCCGCTGACCGGCGTGCTGAATGGCCGCGAGGGTGCGATCGAACATCGGGTCCTGCAGCGGGGTGCCGTCCAGCAGGATGAGCTCCTGCAGGTCCGTATCGATCCGGTTGAGCAGCGCCAGGTCCATCAGCACGGCTCCGGAGAGGGCGTACCGCGTCGTTCCTCCGGTCGTGTGCTCGAACCGTCCGCTCTGGTCGTCCAGGAGGAGCAGCATGATCTCCTCAGCGAACCTCAGCGACCCACTCTGTTTTTCCGTCATGTCCGCTTCCCCGCTATTGAGAGAACGCACCTTACCATACGGTCGCGCAAGAGTCTGCGGGATCGGCCGCGTGGCCGCGCGGTGCGATTCCTAGTAGGGGCTGTCCCTGGTGGTGATCGGGCACCAGCGGGCTACCGCCAGGTAATCGAGCAGCCGCGCGGTGGCGCGGGCGGTACCGATGAAGCGGAGCGCCTCGGCGGCGGCGCCGCGTACGTAGCGCGCGGAATCGTGGAGCGCCGCGGCCAGCGGATCGACGGCGCGTTCCGTGCCGCGGGTGAGAAAGCCCAGCGCCTCGGCCGCGTGCTCGCGCACGTGCTCGTCCTCATCCTGCAGGGCGTCTTCCAGTGCCGGCACAGAATGGCCGGCGCCGATCAGGCCGAGGGAGCGTGCCGCCCGCTGGCGGACCTCGCCGTCGTCATCGGTGAGGCGCGCCCCCAGGCGGGCTGCGGCAGGAATCGCGGCGGGACCGATCTCCCCCAGGGCGGCGGTGGCCATCCAGCGCACGTCCGAGCGCTCGTGATCGAGGGCCGCGCCAAGGAAGCCGGCGGCTGCCGTTCCCGCGGCGGCCAGGCCGATGGATGCGGCAGGGCGCGCAGCGTCGTCCTCCCCGGTCAGCGCCGCGGCGAGGGCCGGCAGGCCGCTGCCGTTCAGGGCCAGCCGATAGGCGGCCTGCAGCCGCTCGCTCTCGCGGTCGTCATGCAGCCGTGCCGCGAGCGCCGGTGTATCGCCATTGCCGAGCTGCAATTCCTCACCGTGGACATGCCACGTCCACATGCTTTGCCGGAGCGGGTCGGCTGCCCTCCAGGTTCGGTCCGCGCAGCGCCAAGCCGGACCGGCCGGCTCGGCGGTGCGCCGGAACAGGAACTTGAGCATGAAGCGGTTGCGGTCGCACTCGTTCAGGGTCGACTGATGCCAGATGTTGTGGTGGACGATGACGAGGGTGCCGGCATCACCGGCGAGCTTCCGCATGGGGATCTCGTCCGGCCGCTCGGCGTGATACTGGCTGCCCGGCAGGACACCGGTCGGCCCCAGCTCGGGCGGCGTGTCCTGCGGGTAGTAGAACAGCAGCGCCCAGCGGTCGCGGTGAAAGAAGTCCTCCGGGCTGTCGGTGTGGATGCGGGTCGGCTGCCGCCCCGGGGTGTTCACGTGGCAGTAGCGGTGCGCGTGCATGGTATAGCCGGGCCCCAGGATGCTGGTCAGCGCCCCGGTGACGTTCGGGTCGTCCAGGATTCGCGCGACCTGCGGAATGCGCGGCAGCAGATTGTTGCCGGGGTTGCCCTCCGCAGCGATCACGCGATCCAGCGTCGCGTACAGCTCGTCATGGTAGGAGCGCGGCAACGCGGTCTGCAGCGTGACGTAGCCCTGGTCGATGAAGTGCTGCATCCCGGCGTCGTCGAGCAGGATCGGTTCTGCACATTCGCTCATGGCGCCGATCACTATTCATCCTCCGGCCCGGTCCCGGCAAGCGAGAATCCGGTCAGGTGGTCGGGTGCTCCCAGCGCGGCGTCATGCCGTCCAGCTCGTGCTGCCGGACGTGGATCTGTGGCATGCGCGAGCCGCGGTGCGTGAACACCACCATGCTGTGGATCCAGTAGCACGGATCGCCGCCCGGCGCCGCGTGGTTGAACTGCCGGTGGTACACGTACAGCGGCTTGAAGCCGACCGCGCGCGGCGGCACCACCACCGTGCGCACGTCGGTGTTGTCCGGATTGGCGATCACCATGGATCCCGGGCCCGACACCACGTAGAAACCCTCGACCCGGTTGTCGTGCTGGTGGATCTCGTTGCCCTCACCGGCTCGAAAAATCGCGGGGTAGTGATGGGGGTAGGCCGGAAAAGGCTCGTGCGAGATCGTCACCACGGTCAGCATCTCGGCGCCGGGATCGTTGATCCACTGGTGCCGCGTCCCCTCGGTGATGACCACCTCGAGCCCCGGCTGCAGCGGGATGTCCATCTGCCGGCCCGGCGGCCGGTCCAGCCAGACGCGGAGCGTGCCAGTCCCCGCCAGCACGTGTACCGCCTCGCTGTCGGCTTCCAGCCGGTCGCTGCTCGCTCCGGGCGCGATGATCCGCTCGCCCACCGTGAACCGCTCGTCGCCCGTGGTCTGCTCGCAGAGCAGCTTGACGAACCGGCCGTACGGCAGATCTTCGACGATGCCGTCTTCCTGGGTGACGACGATCTCGCCGGTGTACGCCGGGTCGCGCCGCGGCAGCGGCACGTACGGCACGCGCCCCTGACCTGGCCAGATTGGCAAGGACGACATCGCTTCCCTCCTCATCGCGCGGCGTGCGCGTCGTTGCATTGTACCCTGTAGCGATGCTGTTGGGTGCCGCGGACTACCACAAGGGCGACTTTCGCGTTCTGACCGACCAGACCGCCGCCGGCGCGGTGGCGCTGGGACTGCGCGCGTTGAACGCCCGCACGGACGATCCGGACTCGGTGACACCGGCGGAGGCGGCCCGCTTCAGGGGAACCCTTGACCGCCACGGCTTGGCGGCCGGCCAGACCGCCGGCAACTACGGCGGTGGCCTGGTCAGCGAGGACGGCGCCGAGCGGGAACGAACGGTGCGGTTCGTGCAGGCGATGTGCCGGCTCACGCGCCTGCTCGGCTCGCCCACCACCTATCTGCGGCCGGGCAGCCTGAACCCGCGCGGCGCCTGGCTGCCGCATCCGCGCAACCGGTCGCGGGAGGTGTTCGACCGGCTGGTGGACAGCGCCAGACAGGTGTGCGCGGTAGCCGAAGGCGAGGGCGTGCTGGTGGCGGTCGAGGGCGGCGTGGTGTCGCCGCTCTACTCGCCCGCGCGGATCGAGGCGTTCATCACCGCGGTCGACTCGCCCGCGCTCGGCTTCAACCAGGACCCGGTCAACCTGGTCGGCAGCCTGGAGCAGGCCTACGACACCGGCGCGCTCATCGCGGACAGCTTCGACCGGCTTGGACGCTGGACGGTCAGCGCGCACGTCAAGGACTTCACGCTGGTGGAGGCGCTGCTGCCCCACTTCGAGGAGGCCGAGATCGGCGCGGGCATGCTGGACCAGGCAGCCTACCTGACCCGGCTGCAGGCGACCCGTCCGGGCGTCCACGCCTACATCGAGCACCTCGCCACCGACCGGTTCGCCGCGGCGGTGGCCGCGGTGACGGCGGTCTCGCGCTCGGCCGGCATCGAGTGGGACTGATCCGCGACTCGGTCCGTGGCTGACTCCGACAAGCCGGGCAGGTATCTCGGCGCCTACGGGCTGTGCCGTGACCCGTCAGGCCGGCTGCTTCTGGCTCGCCTGACTCCCGGCCAGACGGACGAGGGGAGCTGGACGATGCCGGGCGGCGGCGTCGAGTGGGGGGAACATCCGGACGCCGCGGTCCTCCGCGAGCTCGAGGAGGAAGCCGGCATCACGGACGTCCGGCATGTCCGCGTCGCCGCGATCTATTCCCACGTCCACGAACAAAGCGCGCAGCGTCCGTACGACTCGTTCCATGTCGTCGGCCTGGTCTACGAGGTGACTCCGGCCAGCTTCGACGTCCGTCCCGAGCGGGACGGATCGACCGACCGCTGCGAGTGGTTCACCGAGCGCCAGGCCCGGAAGCTGCCGCTCGTGCCGATAGCCCGATTCGCCGTCGACCTGGCATGGCCAAAACCGTAGCGGTGTGAGGCCAAGAGCCAGCGCGCCGGCGCCTGGACGGAGTTGCCGATAGGCGTTAATCTTGATAGACTTCGCCATATGGCAATAGCCGTCTCTGCTGCTGGCGTTGCGTGGCCCGTCGACGCTGTCATCACGGATGCCGAAACCGGCGCCATGCTGCGTGCCTTCTTCAATCTGGTCGTGCGCTGGAGGCTCACCGACCGGCAGGGCCGGATTCTGCTGGGAGAGCCGGCTGCGCGGACGTACGCCCGCTGGAAAGCCGGACAGGTCGAACCGTCGCGAATCTCACGCGACACGCGAGAGCGTCTTTCCATGCTGATGGGCATTCACAAGAACCTGCGTAGCCTGTTCCCCGCTCCGTCGCGCGGCTACCGGTGGCTTCGCAAGCCAAACCGGGCGTTCGGTGGCGAGTCGGCGCTGAACCGGCTGCTGGCCGGATCCGTGCTGGATCTAGCGGCGGTCCGCACCTACCTCGACGCGGAACTCAACGGGTAGTGATTCCGCGGTTGAGCTGCGTTCGTTGGCCGAGGGCGTATCGCCTTGTCCGATCCACCTATCCCCCGATCGACCTGTTCGAGGACATCGCCGACCCAACGGATCGGCAATTGGTTTCGGCGGCCGAAGCAAAGACCGATCCACGGGCACGGGACGAAATCCGCGCCGTCCACCTGGTGCCGCCGGCGCGGCGCGTGTCCGGGCCGGGCGCCGGTTGGGCGATGGCTCCGTTCTGCCATGTCTCGCGCGACAGACCGAGCCGATTCAGCGACGGCAGCTACGGCGTGTACTACGCGGGGGATCGTTTCGAGGTGGCTCTCGCGGAGACGGTGTTCCACTTCGAGCGATTTATGGCGGCGACCGATGAGGAGCCCGCCACGGCGGACTACCGCGAGCTGATCGGCCGCGTCGACGCGGAGTTGCACGACCTCCGTGAAAGGGACGTCTTCAAAGCCGCGCTCGACCCCGCCGACTACACCCCCGCTCAATCGATCGCGAGCGAGTTGCGCGGGAACCATGCCAGCAACGGCATCGTCTATCCGAGCGTGCGCTACGCCAGCGGCGAAGCCGTGGGGACGTTCTGGCCTGACGTGGCCGGCATTCCGGTCCCGCACCGGCATCTGTGCTACCGCTGGAACGGTCGCCGTGCCGATGCCTGGCTGGTATACGGCGAAGATGACTGGCGGCCTCTGTGATAAGCGCCGGTATTACGGAGATGCATTTACCGGTTCGTTTCACGGGCGACCGAGTCGATCCCGTGGTCGAATCACGCATTGCCCCGGCGCTGGCGGCTTGCCGTTCGATCAGCGTACGGCCTGTTTACCTGTACAACGAGTCTTGGCCGAATCGGTCTCGAGAGATGGTCCTCAAAATCCACTATACGCGGCGAGGGAGACCGCTTCCACCGAGTGTCTCGGATCCTGCGCCACCTGAATGGGCTCATGGCATCACCCCTCACCAAGGCGACCTCGTCATCGGCAAGACGGAGCAGAGCGGCTTTATCGGAACCGACCTTTCTGCGGGATGGTACTGACCCACTAGGAACGAATGAGTTTCCGGATACAGGAGACGAGTCATTGCCGGAAAAAGGCTGGGTGCGGCTGATCCTGACGCGGCTGATTGAAGACCACCTGGGATACAGTTCAACCTGCAAGGAGTTGGTTGATATGTGTGAGAGGGTCAGCGCTCCGCAGTTCCCGCGAAAGAACTGACAATGCTTTGAGAAGAAGCCTTCACCAACCGCGTGCATGTGCTCGATCGCCTCTCCTATCCATGATCCAACGACGATGCTTCGCCCACACTCCTCACGCGCCTCCCTTGCGAGAGCCTAGGCTCTCCCAGGTTCTCGCGTCCCAAACTCCGGGACGCGCGTCCTCCCGATCCGGGCCCGGGACGTTGCGGGCGTGAAGGGCCCGCGTGGGCTCCAGGTCCATAGCAGGTCGGTGACCTCGGCGACCGCCCGATAGCACGTGGTTCGGAGCTCGGCCGCCGCGCCGTTGCCGATCAACGCCCGCTCGAACTCGTCCGCGTCGATGGTGAACGGAGTCCTTCCCCGGCGGCGCACCACGTCCAGCTCGTAATCGGTGTAGTGCAACTCACCGTTGACGAGCCGTGCCGGACTCGCGATGTGGACGTAGAGCTGGGTCAGGCCACCGGCCTCGTTGTACATCTCCAGCAGGTTGTAGGGCCTTGAGTACCAATAGAACGCCCTGATGTTGGACTTGTGCGCCCAGCCGCCCTTGGGGCCGCTGACCGGATTGCCGATGCGGGAGATCGTGTGCACGGAATCCTGGTTTATTGCTTCGATCTCCGACGTCCATGAACGCCGCGGCGTGCCGTCGATGTTGGACACCATCACCCTGATGTGGTCACCGGACCTCAGCATCGACCGTTCCGACCTGGACGTTTACGCCGCTCGCCAGCTTCGATAGAGGTCGTCCAGGGTGAAGTGCGGCAGCTCGTCGAACCGGTAGGTGGACGCGGCGCCCTGGAAGCCGGGCGTGTGCTGATCGGTGTCCGCCTGCAGGGCCGTGTCCAGTGGCTCGAACGCCCGGAACATCCGCTCCGCCTCCTGCGCGGTGAAGCGGTCAGCCATGCGTTGCCCCCAGTGCAGGGTCATCGGATGGGCGCCGGCCGCGTAGTTCCGTTCCTTGTCGGCCCAGCGCACGGCGTCGGGCCGCTTGCCGCCCAGCACGTACTTGGCCTGCTTGCTCAGGTAGATGGAGAAGAGCATCTGCCCCTGCGGGCCGCGCCCCGGATGGATGCCGTCGAGCGCCGTCCGGTACGCCCCGACATCGCCGGCCATCGCGGCACGGAGGGCCGCCTCGGTGTGCTCGAACGCCCGGTCGGTTCGCTCCGTCCAGCGCTCGAACGCCTCCCGCGCGGCAGGCGACAGGTGCGGGAGGAACGACTGGTCGCGGTCCTGCGCGTAGCGCGCGAAGCCGCCGTGGATGCAGCGCCGCTGCCTGGCAAGGTAGGCGCTGCCCCAGTGCAGGATCGGCAGGATGTAGACCACCCCGTCCCCCGGCTGCAGATGGGTCTGCAGCGCATGCGGCAGCGGCACCCGCGGGTCGGCGCGGAGCTGCGTGTTCTCCTCCGCGGTGTTGAGCCGCACGTGGCTGCCCGGCACCACCCACAGCACGTCGTCCGCGTACAGGGAGATGTTCCACTGCACGTAGCGCGGCCCGTTCTCCAGGATGTCCTCGTTGTAGTTGCGCAGCGGCGCCGCGATCGGCGGGTACATGTCGCGGTGCCACTCGGCCGGTCCGTGGTCTGTTACCGGGTTGCACATCATCATCATCTCGGTGACCGAGGCGTCCGGCAGGTCGAGCAGGGCGCTGGAGACGCCGTGGGCGCCCTCGGTCAGCCACATCTCCACCGCCCGGGCCGTGCTGCGGTCGATCCGCTGCGAGAGCGGCGGCCGGCTCAGGTGCAGCCGCGGCTGGCGATGGGTCTCCCACATGCCTCCGGGCGGGTCTCCCGCCGCGCGCGTCTCCGCCCAGATCCCGCGCTGCACGTCCACCAGGCGCTCGTAGGCCTCCCGCACCGCGTCCAGGTCGCCGGGCGGGATGACCCCTCGCACGACCAGATAGCCCTCATCCAGGAAGCGGTCACGATCGATGTGCCGTTCGCCCATGTGGTCAGCTTCCCGTGGCCGGGCTCGCGGGTCAACGCCGCATCCGCCCTCGATCGGCTGCCGTTGACGCCTGCCGGTTTTCAGGCGTGAGATACCGTATGAACAGCACACCTCCGCCGCACGGCTGGCACCAGACCGACGCCGACCGCTCGCTGCTGGCCGAGCTGGTCGACCGGCTTCCGGAGCGCATCGCCGACGCGCACGCGCACATCTACCGGACTGCGCATATGGACCCGGTCCCCGACTTCCTGCTGCCGCCCGGCCCGGCCGACAGCGGCGTCGAGGAGTGGCGGGCGCACACCGGCACCATCGTCGGTGGCGCCGAGCGGCTGGACGGCGCGCTGATCCTGCCGTACCCCAACCGCTCCTCGGACACCGCGGAGGTCAACCGCTTCGTCGTGGAAGCTACCCGCGGCCACGACGGCATCCGCGCCGCGCTGCTGGCCACGCCGGAGTGCGATCCGGACGGGGTCGACGCCCTGGCGGAGCCTGCGATCGGCGGCTTCAAGGTCTACTGGTGCTACGCCACCGGCCCCGGCGAACCGCAGCAGGCGGCGCCGTCGCAGTTCCTGCCCGAGTGGGTGTGGCAGCAGGCGCACGAGCGCGGCTGGTTCATCACCCTGCACCTGATGCGCGATGCGGCGCTGGCCGATCCGGTCAACCAGCGGGAGGTGCGCGAGCACTGCGAGCGCTATCCCAACGCCCGCCTGGTCCTCGCGCACGCGGGCCGCGGCTTCTACGCGCCCAACACCGTCGCCGGCATCGCCTCTCTTGCCGGCCTGGAGAACGTCTGGTTCGATACCTCGGCCATCTGCGAGCTGGAGGCGCTGGTGGCGATCCTGCGCGAGTTCGGTCCGCGCCGGCTGCTGTTCGGCACCGACTACCCGATCTCCCATCAGCGCGGCCGGGCGATCAGCCTGGGCACCAATTTCGCCTGGGTGGTCACCGACCGGGTCGAGCAGTGGGACTTCCCGGACGAGGCGCCTGCGCAGGTCGGCATCGAGGGGATCCGCGCCGTGCTGACCGCCGCCGATCTCATGAACCTGGACGAGCGGGACCTCACCGACATCTTCCACGACAACACCATGCGCCTGCTCGGCTTCCAGGAGGACGATCCCGAGTTGGGGCAGCGGCTGTTCACCCGCGCCAAGGAATTCATTCCCGGCGGCACGCAGTTGCAGTCCAAGAACCCGGACAACCTGGCGCCGGGTGCGTGGCCGCCGTACTTCCGCGAAGCGAAAGGAATCGACGTCTGGGACGAATCGGGCCGGCGGTTCCGGGACGTGGGACACCACGGCATCGGCGCGGCGGCGCTCGGCTACCGCGACCCGGACGTGACGCGCGCGGTCATGCGGCGCGTGGCGCTTGGCAGCTACTCGATGCTCAACTCGCGCGAGGAGATGGAGGTCGCAGAGCTGCTGTGCGAGCTCCATCCGTGGGCGGAGAAGGTCCGCTACGCCCGTTCCGGCGGCGAGATCTGCGCGATCGGGGCGCGCATCGCGCGGGCCACGACGGGCCGGTCGCTGCTGGCGATATGCGGCTACCACGGCTGGCACGACTGGTACCTGGCCGCCAACGTGGGCGGCGGCGACGCCCTGGACGGACACCTGGCCACCGGCCTGGAGCCGATCGGCGTGCCGCCGGAGCTGCGCGGCACCAACCTGACGTTCCACTACGGCGACGTCGAAGCCTTCGACCGGCTGATCGCCGACCACGGCGACCGGCTGGCGGGCGTGGTCATGGAGCCGTGCCGGATGCACCACCCGCCGCCGGGCTTCCTGGAGCACGTGCGGGCGGAGACCCGGCGCGTCGGCGCCCTGCTGGTGTACGACGAGGTGTCGCTCGGCTGGCGGCTGGCGCGCGGCGGCGCCCACCTGCGCTACGGCGTGATGCCGGACCTGGCGATCTTCGCCAAGTCGCTCGGCAACGGCCATCCGATGGCCGCGGTGATCGGCTCGAGCGCCGGCATGGAGGGCGCCTACCGATCGTTCATCTCCAGCACCTACTGGACCGAAGGTGTCGGCTTCGTGGCCGCCAAGGCGGTGCTGGAGAAGATGATGCGCATCGATCTGCCCACCCACTGCGGGCACATCGGCCGCCGCTACCTGGCGGCGGTGCTGGGCGCCTCGGAGCGGCACGGCGTGCCGCTGGTCCGCGAAGGCGACATAGACGAGCACCCGCACGTGCGCTTCGAGCACGAGCAGTCGCAGGAGCTGATGACGCTCTACATCCGCCTGATGCTGCAGCGCGGCTTCCTGACCAGCGGCGGCATGTTCGTGTCGCTGCCGCACACGGAAGAGGTGATCGACGAGTACGCGGAGGCCATGGACCCGGTGTTCGCGGAGATCGCCGATGCCCTGCGCGCCGGCGACGTGACCGCGCGGATCGATGGGCTGGTGGCGCGCCCCGGCTTCGCCCGCCTCACCGACCCGACCAAGGTCAGGCCCCGCGCCGAGGCGGCCGCCGCCCGAAGCTGATCAGGCCGGCTGGACCCAGGCTCCCTGGCGGTCCTTGCTGCGCAGGCCGGCCAGCAGGATGCCGATCACGTTGCGGGTGACCTCGAACGGCAGTCGGGACTTGCCCTCGGCGACCGAGTGGATGAATTGCTGGAGCAGGGCGCGATGGGCGGCGAACAGGCCGTCCAGCTCCGCGGAGCGGGAGCCGCCTTCACCATAGAGGTGCAGTTGCATCGTGGAGGCGGTGTTGCGGAGCTGGTGGATGGTCGCGATGGTGCCGCCGTCGAACTCGATCTCCACCACCTCGCCGTAGCCGAACGCGCCGTGACGGACGCGCAACGCGCGTGGGTCGTCCAGGACCGTGCAGATCGCTTCCAGCACGTGCACGCCGTAGCTCACCCAGTCCTTCACGCCGACCGCGACCGCCAGGCGCACGGGCCCCAGCGTGGCCGCCGCCTCCTTGAGCACGCGCACCTCGGTGGCGTAGCGCATGGATGAGCTGGACATGATCAGCCGGCCGGCCCGGACCTGCTCCACGAAGAAGGCCAGATCGGACTCCGTGGACGCCAGCGGCTTGTCGATCAGCACCGGCATTCCCGCGTCGAGAAACGGCTGCGCCAGCGCAGCGTGACTCTCCGGGTCGTCGCGGGCGATCAGGACGGCGTCGACCGCGTCGACCATCGCCCGCGGTTCGTGAGCGATGTGCGGCACGCGGCTGGCCGCGACGATCCGCTCGGAGATCACCCGATCCTGCGTCCAGACGTGGGTCACCCGGGCGCCTTCGATGCCGAGGGAGTCACGGTTGGCGTTCAGATAGGTCAAGATCCGTTTGTTGGCGTAGAGCGGCATCAAGTCCGCGTTATAGGTGCCGTTGACGATCGCCGACCACGAGTAGGGATGGGCGTTCTCCGGGCCCATGTAGCCGATGACGCCCAGCCGGATCGTCGACCGAGGCGAGGTTGGTTGCGCCGACCTCCGGGAACCCGGTGTGTGCCGGCCCGTGTCCCCGCGGCGATCGGGGTCGCGCTCGAGTCGAGCGTGCTCGCTCATGCGCGGTTGCCGGAGCCCCAGGCGGAGGTGATCGGATCGCCCTCGGCGAAGCGGGTGGGTCGCAGCGCGTGCAGGTCGACGCGCGGCGTCCCACCGGTGATGGTGGCCGCCAGCGACTCCCCGATCGGCGCGCCCAGCTTGAAGCCGTGGCCGCTGCCGCCGAAGCAGGCGTAGTAGCCCGAAACCTCCGGCTCCGCGCCGACCACGGGGTGCCAGTCGTCGGTGATCGTGTAGATCGACGCCCAGCCCTTGACCAGCCGCGCGCCGCGAAGCTGCGGCAGCCGCTGAAACAGGCCGGTCTCGATCCGTTGCCGCGTGGTCGCATCCAATCCGGCGTCGTAGTCGTCGATGTCCAGCGGCTCCAGCTCCTTCGGGTAGTCCAGGCCGGCCAGCAGCCCGTCGTCCCCGTGCGGCCGGAAGTAGATGTGGCAGATCGGGTCGGCCACGATCGGCAGGGCGCCGAAGCCGGCCGGCAACTCCATGACCAGGTCGGACTCGCGGCTCCAGCGGAGCGAGTAGGACATGCCGGAGGAGGCTCCGACGCTGCCACCCCAGGGCCCCGCGGCATTCACTACCAGCGGCGTGTCGATGCGCCCCTGATCGGTCTCCACGCCGGTGACGCGGCCGCCGGCCACCGTGATGTCGCGCGCGCCGACCCCTTCGTGCGCGCTCAGTCCGAACGGCTCTGCCGCCTCGACCAGCGTGCGCGTGGTGCGTACCGGATCGGCATAGCCGGCCCGGGGCTGGTGGCAGGCGATGGCGATCCCGTGCGGGGAGAGCTGCGGCGCGATCTCCGCCACGTCGTCGACCGAGATCTCGCGCGTGCCGGTGCCGTAGCGGTCCTCGTTCGCCAGCACCTGACGGCCGATCTCGACATGCTCCGGTCCATACAGGATGAGCTGCCCGGTGCGCCGGAAGCCGCTCGGGCCTCCCAGCTCCTGCTGGTCGTTCTCGAACATGTCCATCGCCCGCAGCGCCAGCTCGACGGTCACCTTGTTGGAGTACGAGCAGCGCACGTTGGCCGCCGAGTGGCCGGTAGAGACCGCGGCCAGCGTGCGCCGCTCCAGCAGCACCACCGAGCCGACGCCGGCCTTGGCCAGGAAGTGGCCGCAACTCGCGCCCATGATGCCGCCACCGATGATTACCGCGTCCGCCGTTCGTTGCATGTGCTTCACCAGGGAAATGCGAGGGTAGGCCGGGCGGCGAACCGCTCCAGCGTGAACGAAATGCGCGCTCCGGCGCCCGGGGCGAGGTGCACGTCGACCGCCGAGCCGCCCACCGGGTGCGTCGCACCGCCGGTGGCCGCGTCCACGAACCGATGCTCGCCGTAGGTGCCCGCCTGCACGACCAGCGAGCATGGCCGGCCGGGGTCCAGGTTGACCAGAGTGAGGTCGACCGAGCCATCGGTCATCCCCTCCACCAGCGCCGCCGCCCGCGGAGGCAGGCCCGGCCGGCGGGCGCCGCGGTCGAAGTAGCGGACGCAGGCGTGCAGCGGCAGGCCGCTGGCCAGGCCGTCGCCGAGCCCGCCGGCCATCAGCTCGACCAGCGCCTGTGCGTGGGCGGGGTTGAGCGCGTTGGGGTTCTCGGACAACCGGGTGTCGGGCGTGGTGGGATCCTCGTCCATCTCCCGGAGCTGCCGGCGCACGCGCGCCAGCTCGTCCTGCAGCACCCGCACCGGATAGCCGGGGTCCTGGCCTGCAAGGTAGCTCAGCCAGGGCGTGTGGCCGAGGTCGCCGACCGGACGGCTCCAGTAGCGCAGCTCGCCCGCCGCGTGCTGAAACGGCTCGGGCGTATAGGCGTACCAGCCGTCGTCGCCGTGCATCTGCGGGTAGACGGTCTGTCCGTCCTCGGTCCGGGCGCGGCCGTTGACCCGCTCGATCATGGTCCGCCACGGCTCCAGGTAGCCCCGGTCACCGGTGAGCATCATCGCCATCGCGAAGCCGTGGATGCTGCGTCCCAGATGCCGCGGCGTGTGGCGTACCACCGGGCCGCCGGTGAGGGTGTGGCTCCAGCCGTAGGCGCCGCCGTACCAGCGCCCGCCGGCGGCGGAGCCGATGACGCCGTCCAGCCCCACGTTGGAGGGGATGATGCCGTCGTTGGCGGCCATGCGCTCCACCCAGGCGTCCACGTAGCCCAGGATCCAGTCGCGATAGCGCTCCTCGCCGGAGAACAGGTAGGTCTGGAAGGCCATCGTGGTCGCGGACAGGTTGCACGGGTTGTCGCCGGCCACGTTGCGGTAGGTGGAGAAGTGCTCGAGGTAATCCTCGTAGGTGCGGTGCCAGCGGTTGGGCGTGAAGCGGCCGGGCTCGAACGGCTCGCCCGCCCAGTCGGCCAGCTCCGCTCGGCGTACCACCGGCCCGCGGCTGCCGTTCATCAGGCTGCGGATGACGCGGTGCTCGGGGTCGTAGTTGGGGGCCAGCGGATCGTCGCCAAGGTAGAACCCCGCGAAGCGGCGCATGCGCGCCTGCCACGTGGCGTCGTCGGGGTCGCACAGCCCCTCCTGGAACAGCGGATGGTAGCCCTCGCCGTTGTGGAGCCAGTCGAAGCTGGTGGGGAATTCGCGGAAGTACATCCCGTCCTTGGCCAGCTCGGTGGATGGCGAGCGCGCCTCGGTGTACTGGCGGATGTGCCCGTTCATGCCGGTGCGGTAGCGGTCCAGGAGGACCTCCGGCGCGCCGAGCGCGTACAGATCGGTCAGGCCGTCGACGTTCTCCGCCGCGTCGTCGGCGCCGTCCAGCGCCCCCCAGCGCGGCACGCACAGGAGGTAGCCGCGCGGGTCGAAGTAGCGGTCGTAGAACTCCAGGTAGGCGTCGGTGATCGCGTCGAGCAGTTGTCGTTCCAGCAGCGCCCAGTGCGGCGCCGGCATGGAGTCGGTGATACGGAGGGTAGTGGGGGCCATCGGCTGAAACCTTGCGCGCCGGGGACGGGGTGAATCAAGCGCCGGCGGTGCCGTGCCGCGAGGGGGCTCCCGCGCCGCCCGCGAAGAACTCCGCCAGGAATGGGGTGGCCGGGTCGGCGGCGATCCGCTCGGCCGGGCCGTGCTGGACGATTCGGCCGCCCTCGATCGCGTAGACGTGGGCGTTCAGGGCCAGCACGTCGCGGGCGTCGTGGGTCACGACGATCGCCGGCCGCGCCCGCTCGGCCAGAAGGCCGGCCAGGTGTGCGCGAAGCGTCTGGCGCGCCTGCGCATCCAGCGAGGCGAGCGGCTCGTCGAGCAGCAGCAGCAACGGGTCGACCAGCAGCGCGCGTATCAGGGCGACGCGCTGCCGTTCGCCGCCGGACAGGGTCGCCGGGCGGCGCTCCAGAAGGTGAGCCGCGTCCATGCCGGCCAGGAGCTCGGCGGCGGCGTGGCGGCGCTCGGGCCGGGGCAGGCGAGGGCGCGCCGCGTGCAACGCAAAGGCGACGTTGTCGGTCACGCTCAGGTGCGGGAACAGCCCGAAGCCCTGCGGCACGTAGGCGACGCGGCGCTCCTCGGGCGAACGCAGCAGATCACGTTCGGAGTCGTAGAGCACCTCGTCGCCGACGCGGATCAGCCCCGAGTCGGGCCGGTGGACGCCGGCGATCAGCCGCAGCAGGGTGGTCTTGCCGGCGCCGTTGGGGCCGATGAGCGCCACGGGAGCGGCGCTGCCGCGCAGGTCGACGTCCAGCTCGAAGGAGCCCAGGTGGGCCGAGAGGCGGACCTGCCAATCGGCGGTGTGGCGTTGGGCTGGTTCTGGCCGGCCGGGGCGCCGCTCCTGCGGGTGCGGGGCCGATGCGACGGCGGTGCGCTCGGAGCGCGGCTCGCCGCGCCGCCGGGTCCAGAGCTCGGGGAGCAGGCGGAGCGCCAGCAGCAGCGCCAGCCCCAGCACTGCCAGCACCAGGGCCAGCGCCCGCGCCACGCGTACGTCGGACTCCAGCGCCGTGTAGATCGCCAGCGGCATGGTCTGCGTGACGCCGGGCAGGTTGCCGGCGAACAGGAGCGTGGCGCCGAACTCGCCCAGCGCGCGCGCCCAGGCCAGGGACGCGCCGCCGATCAGGCCGGCCATCGCCAACGGCAACGCCACGCGCAGGAAGGCGCCGGCCGGCCGCTGGCCCAGCGTGCGGGCGACGATCAGCAGATCGGCGTCGACCCGCCGGAACGCGGACGCCGCGGACTGGACGTAGAAGGGCGCCGCCACGACCACTTGCGCCAGCACCACGGCGGCGGCGGAGAACGGCACCTGCAGACCCAGCGCCTGCAACAGCGGGCCGAACAGGCCGGTGCGGCCGAAGGTGGCCAGCAGGCCGATGCCCACCACCGCGGGCGGGATCACGATGGGCAGACGCATCAGCACCTCGACTACCCGCGTGGGCCCGGCGCGGGCCGCCGCCAGCCACCATGCCAATGGCGTGCCGGCGGCCAGGACCACGACCAGCGCGATGACGGTGGTGCGCGCGCTGAGCCAGAGCGCCGATGCGAACAGCGGATGGCGCAGGCCGGCGGTCAGATCGGCCGGCGTGGTGGCCAGGATCAGGGCCAGAACGGGCAGCACCAGCAGGCCCAGCATCGGCACCGCCAGCAGGAACGGCGCGGTGCCGGCGCCGACGTCGGAGGTGGTCCGCGAACGCATCAAGGAGCCAGGAACCCGTGCTCGCCCAGGATCGCCTGGCCCTCCCGAGAGAGCAGGAAGGTGATCCAGCGCTCGGCCGGATCGGTGTCGCCGTCCGTGACGATGCCGATCACGTACTCGGCTCGCTCGTTGAGATCGGCCGGAATCGGGATGGTCCGCACGCGCGTGGAGGCAAACGCGTCGGTGCGGTAGACGATGCCGGCGTCCGCCTCGCCCAACTCCACCCTGGCCCGCACCAGCCGCACGTTGTTCTCCAGGGAGACCACGCGCGACAGCACGGTCGCCTCGAACTCCGCGCCCAGGGCCGCAGCCGAGCGGCGTAGGGCCGCGCGGGTGTAGCGGCCCACCGGGACGTTCTCGGTGCCGATGACCAGCCGTTCGGCCACGGTGAGGTCACCGTACGATTCGATGCCGGCCGGGTTGTCCAGGGGCACGATCAACGCCAGTTCGTTGGCCGCGAAGGGTCGGACGCCGCGCAGGAGCCGCGCGTCGCGCAGTGCCCGCGTGTGGTGCGGATCGGCTGACGCGAACAGGTCGGCCGGCGCGCCCTGCTCGATCTGCAGGCGCAGCACCTGGCTGCCGGCGAACGCGAGGGCCACGTCGACGTCGTCGTGGGACGCCTCGAAGGCTCGCTCGATTTCCGTGAAGGCGTCGGTGAGCGAGGAGGCAGCGTAGACGTTCAGGCGGAGCGGCTCGGCGTCGCCTCCCGCGAAGGCGGACGCGGTCAACAGGAAGCCGAACAGGGTGGCGGCAGCGAGGAACAGGGACGACCGAACGACGGAACGGCGCACGCGCCGATCATCGCATGCCGAACGCGCCTCGAAGGGATCGGGCGCCTCCGTTGTCAGGCTGGGGCATCGAGATCGATCATCCTCGCTGAAGGGTGACGGACGTGAAGAGAGGACACGGGATTGTCGACCATGTGCTCCATGCCGTTCAGGAGTGCTGCACCGGGACCGGAACGACGCTCGTGGGGATCGACGGTCCGGGAGGAGCCGGCAAGAGCGTTCTTGCGGCCTCGCTCGCCCGGAAGGACTCTCGGACTTCGGTCGTCCCGATCGATGACTTCCATGTGCCTCGGGACAGACGTGTGCGCGGTCGCGATGCGGTACTGACTCCTTGGAAGAACATAGAGGTATCACGGCTGCTGCAGGAGGTGCTACAGCCTCTCGCCGCGAGAAAGGAGGGAGGCTATCGGAGATACGACTGGGGCAGCGACGCGCTCGCCGAGCGCCGGGTGATCCCCGCGGGCGGTCTCGTGTTCGTGGAAGGCGTCTACGCGCTGATCGCGCCACTGACAGGCTACTATCAATTCAAGGTGTGGATGGACTGTCCGCGAGAGCTCCGTCTGGCAAGAGGACTGGCCCGCGATGGACAGGAGGCTCTTGCTCAGTGGCGAGATGAGTGGATGCCGGCGGAAGACCGGTACGCCTCGACACAACGCCCTATGGACCTCGCCGACCTTCTGCTGGACTGGGAGTGTACAGAGTCTGGAAGTCCGACTCTGGTTCTCAAGCTCCAAGCAGCGTCGTTGTGACCAGGCCGAGGCGTGAGTCGCGTCAACACAGTGAGGAGGAGGCCAAGGCCCGGAGTCGTGGCGTGTCGCGGGACATGTCGCCTCGGGCCATATCCAAGCGCTTCGACATACTCGTGGACCTCGACCGGACGGCGCGGGCACTCCGTGCTGCCAGACCGCGCCCCGATCTGCGTCCGGACTCCCCAACGACGGACGATGAGGTGTCGGGCCGTGACCATCGACCTGAGGTGAGGTGAATGAATAGCGACGTCCCGCTGGCGTTCATGGCGAGATCCAAGTACCAGATCGATCACGCACGGGACAAGATCAACCATTGCCTCGATCAACTGAGGACCGAGGACGTGTGGTGGACACCGCGCGATGGCTGCAACCCGATCGGCGTGATCATCCAGCACTTGATGGGCAATCTTCGCCAATGGGCCATCTCAGCGATAGGTGGCGAGCCGGATGTGCGGGATCGCCCTAGCGAATTCCACGTTGTAGAGCGAGTCGGCAAAGATGAGCTCCAAGCCGAATTCAACGGCGTTCTCGACCGAGTAAAGGAGGTGTACTCGCGTACCAGCGTCTCCGATCTTCTCGCAACCAAGAGAATCCAGGGATTCGACACCCTGACCCTGGATGCGATCTACGATGCCATGTGCCACCTTGAACTCCACACGGGCCAAGTGCTGTATCTCACGCGACTGAGGCTGGGAGACGCCTACGCGGAGTCGTGGGAACCAACTACCAGGGAGCAAGGGGCTTGAGTCGCAGAAAACTTGCCCGGCTATCGCCACTATCCGGCATGCGCCGTCCCTCCGAGTCCTTACTACGTTGCTCGGCGTACGGGACGTAAACGGGATGGAGATTCGCCCATACCGGGAGTCCGACCAGGACGCCGCGGTGGCCCTGTGGCGAGAGAGCGGACTGGTCAAGCCGTGGAACGATCCGGTGAAGGACATCCACCGCAAGCTCGGCATTCAACGAGATCTGTTCCTGGTCGGAGCTATGGACGGCCGGCTGGTAGCGACGGTGATGGCCGGGTTCGAGGGCCATCGTGGTTGGGTCAACTATCTGGCGGTCGCGGCAGACTGCCGGCAGCAGGGATTCGGCCGCCTCCTGATGGATGAGGCAGAGGCACGTTTGCGGGCGATGGGGTGTCCCAAGATCAGTCTGCAGATCAGGAGATCGAACGACGATGTCGTCGCGTTCTACCGGTCGATCGGCTACGCGGAGGACGATGTCGTGAGCATGGGCAAACGCCTGATCGAAGACTGATCCGCCACCGGGATCGGTCGGATGGCGACGCGGAGTAAGCACGTGAAGTGGAGAGGGGTGCTGATCGCCGAATCGTTGGAGAGCGATCGGGACATCTGGGACCGTGTCGAAGTAACGGGACGGTCGAAGGGCCGGCTGGAGCGCGAGGGATCCAGAGGCGAGTTCACGTTCTGCAACGTCCAAGTCTCGAACGGGGATGTCGACTCCCTGATGCGGGCAGTAGCCGCACGGCTGGCATCGCCCGGGTGGTACTTCCATGTGGAGAAGGACCGGGTCATCAAGGTTGCCTACCCCGGAAAGGTCATGGAGATGAGCGAGAGGGAGCCCGAGAGCATCCGAGCAGCGCGCCAGTATGGGGTTTCGATCGGCATCCACCCGGAGCAACTGTACTTCGAGAGATTCATGGGCAATCCATTCGATCAGTGATGGCTACACACAGGTTCCGTCTCGACCTCGGGCGGGCCAGGTCGCTGCTCGTCCAGGCGGGCCACGGCGACGGGTTCGCGGTGCGCATCGACACGCTCGGCAGCCCACCGTTCCCGGCGATCGCGGAGTCGATCCGGGAGGCGCTGGCCCGATCGGGGTCGAGGCGAAGGTCGTGACGCAGGAGGGCGCGACGCTCTGGCCGCAGTACCGGGCGCGGGAGCACGAGTTGATCCTCGCCCCCTGGTCACCCGACTACGTCGACCCGCACGCCAACGCCGACGCGTTCGCTCGCAATCCGGACAACCGCCCGGAGGCCAAGCTCACCGGCGTGCTCGCGTGACGCAACGCGTGTCAGGCCCGAACTTCGATCACGTGTGGTACCGGGTGGTGACCAAGGAGTCCGCCGCCGCGCCCCCGTGATGGTGACCGCTTCGGTCGCGCAAATCCTGGCGCAAGCCGTGTATCGCAGCGAACCCTCACTGCTGCTTCAAACGAACGGAGATCAGGCTCGACGCAGGTGGCGCCGATTCTGGTATGCTGGCGCAGGTTCGCGTTCGGACCAGACGGATGCCGGTGTACGTGTATCGATGCAGAACCTGCGAGCAGCTGTTCGAGAAGCTGCTGTTCAGCTTGACGAGCCCGGAGGCCGCCCGGACACAGTGCCCGACCTGTGGTGCCGAGGCTCCGCGCGACTACTCCACCCATACCTTCGCCTCGCCGAACATAGGCACCACCGGCGAGCTGGCCGAGGACTCCGAGCCCTACAAGGCCATGCACTATCACGAGAAACGGGGCGAGTGGGAGCAGGCGGCCAAGGCCGCCGAAGGCGTGAGCGATTTCGCCAAGCAGAAGTTCATCCAGAAGGCCGAGCAGGACTGAGCGTTGGCCGCTCGGCTCAGAGCTTAGTGGCGATGATGTCGCTCGCCCCGTCGCGGGCGAAGCGCACGGCGTCGTCGACCATCTGCCGGAACGAGAACGGCGGGTCGTAGCCGAAGTCCCGGCGAGCCGCCGACAGGTCGTGCTCGTAGCGGGTGGGCGTGACCGGCAGGTCGAAGGTCGAATAGGGGGCGCCGATCCTCTCCGCCAGGTAGGGGACGACGGTGTCCCAGGTGATCGGCCGGCCCGAGCCGAGCTGGTAGACCTTGCCGAAGGTGTCGGCATTGCCGACGGCGCGGTCGTAGGCGTGCACGATGTCGCGCACCTCGACCGTGTGCTTTTGCCACGGCCGCCCGTGGCGGTCGCGGGCGACGATCAGGTGGGGCTCGCCGGTGTAGGCGGCGCGCATCGCCGCGAGCACCTCGGCCGCCTCGGGATCGGAGCTCGACGCGAGCTGATCGATGAAGGTCCGCAGGTGGAACTGCGGGAAGTTGACCATCTCGCCCGCGCCGAACACGAAACCGTAGCGAAACACGGTCGCCGGCATGGCCTCGTCCCGGACGTAGCGGTCCACCAGGTGCTCGGTGAGGATCTTGCTGTACCCGTACCAGGCGGTGGTATCCAGCGGCAGCGTATCGATGCCGATCGGATCGTCGATGCCGTCCTCCGGGTACTTGTGCATGGTGGCGTCGGTGCTGGAGACGATCACGTGCCGCAGCGAGTCTCCCAGGCCGGAGGCGGCCTCCAGCACGTTGAACGTGCCCTTGATGTTGGTGTCGAAGTACTGCTCCGGCGTGAACGGGCCGCCGGCCTGAAAGGCCGACCCCAGGTGCAGGATCACTTCCTGCCCCGCGGCCGCGGCGTTCACGTCGGCGGAACGGGCCAGGTCGCCCTCGAAGATCTCCGCGCCGAGCTGCCGCAGCTTGGCGCTCTGGCGATCCTGCGGCCAGACGAAGCCGCGCACGGCGTGCCCCCGGTCCAGGAAGTGGTGGGCGATGTTGGCGCCGATGCGGCCGGTGATGCCGGTGATGCCGGTGATCAGGATGTTCATGGTCGGCGATGACGCGCCGGCCGACGATAGGCCGCGTGGCGCGGCGCGTCTACCGGCGGGCCGGGCACTCGCCTTCCGATTCGGCGCCGAAGTACGCTGCAAGGCGAGCGGCATGGAGGAGACTCGCATGAGCAACGAGGCAGACGGCGTGCTGATCATCGTCGGCGACGCCACCGAGACGGTGGACACGCTCTATCCGTTTCTGCGCGTGCAGGAGGAGGGGTTCCGGCCGGTGGTCGCCGGCCCGGAGCGGCGGCGCTACCACATGGTGCTGCACGAGATCCCGCAGAGCGGCTGGGAGATCACCCGCGAGTACGAGGGCTACACCATCCAGGCGGAGGTGGCCTTCGCCGACGTGCGGCCCGAGGAGTACGCGGGGCTCTTCTTCTCCGGCGGCCGGGCGCCCGAGTACATCCGCTACGATCCCGATCTGGTGCGGATCACGCGCTACTTCTTCGAGCACGACAAGCCGGTGGCCTCGGTCTGCCACGGCGTGGAGATCCCGGCGTACGCCGGCGTGGTGAAGGGGCGGACGATGGCGTGCGTGCCCAAGTGCCGGTTCGACCTGGAGGTGTGCGGCGGGATCTACTCCGAGGAGCCCTGGACGGTCGACGGCAACCTGGTCTCAGGCCGCACCTGGCACGACCACGGCCGGTACATGAAGCGGTGGATGGAGTTGCTGCACGCCGAACGCAAGCGAATGGAGGCGGCGATATGAGCACGAGTGCGATGAAGCTGGGATACGGCACCTACGCAATGCAGGACCTGGATGTTTACGAGGCTCTGCCGCGGCTGCGCGCGATGGGCTACCAGGCGATCGAGATCATGGGCGAGGAGGGGTGGGCGACCGCGCCGCCTCTCATGGACCGGGAGGCCCGCAAGAGGCTCGCCGGTACGATTCGCGACCTGGGGTTCGACCTGTCGGCGGTGATGGCGCTGCTGCCGCTCTGCGAGGAGGGCTCCGGCCGGCCGGCGATGCTGGAGCGGTTCCGGGCCATCTGCGGTCTGGCCCGCGACCTGTGGCTGGACGAGGGGCCCGCGGTGTTCAGCTCGCCGCCCGCGGGCTCGCACCCGCCGTGGGACGGCGGGCGCGAGCGGATCGCCAATAGCTTGCTCGAGCTGGCCGACATCGCCCGCGAGCACGGCGTGATCCTTGCCGCCGAGCCGCACGTCGGCGGCGCCCTGGACTCCCCGGAAAAGGCGGTCTGGCTGATGGAGCGTACCGATCATCCGGCGCTGCGCATCAACTTCGACATCAGCCACTTCCACGTGCAGGGGATGGATCTCCGGCACTGCGTCGATCTGTCCCTGCCCCATGCCGTGCACATCCACGTCAAGGACGGCTATATCGACGGCGACGGCAAGGTCGTCTTCCAGCTTCCGGGCGAGGGGAGCCTGGACCTGGGCGAGTACTTCCGCCTGCTGGCGCAGCACGGCACGAACATCCCGGTCACCGCCGAGGTGAGTGCCATGATCTGGAAGCTGCCCGACTACGATCCCTGGGACGCGGCCGAACGCTGCCATGCCGCGCTGGCCGAAGCGAGGGACTCGGTGGCGTGACGAGCGGTCAGGCTACGGCCGCAGACTGGTCCGTCACCTGCTCGACACGCTGGGAGAAGGCCGACGCGGAGGGGATCAGGCGGTAGCCGAGGGCTGGTACGCCTCCCAGACTGCCCGGTAGTACCGGAGGATGCGCTCCCCGTCAGGATTGGCCGGAATCTCCGCCAGCGTGTATCCGGTGTAGCCGTCGCGGTGGAGCTTCGCGAACAGGTCGCGCCAGGGATAGGCGTTGTGCAGTTCGGTGATGTGCACCAGCCCGATCTTGTGGCGCAGCAACCCGTAGGCTTCATCGATGGAGCCGTTCACCGCCTCGCCCGGATTCGAGTTCCAGCAGAGGAAGGCGTTGTCGTGGTCGGCGTGATCGATGATGGCGCGCATGCGGCGCGGCTCCTGCGTCTCGCGGCCGTGCACCTCGACCCTGACGGCGACGCCCAGATCCGCGGCCGCCTGCGCGCACTCCCGCAGCGCCAAGCCGATCTGCTCCAGGGTCTTCTCCTCGGGGACTCCCGCCTCGGTCTGCAGACCGTTGGGGCGTACCTTGATGCCGGGACAACCCAGGTCGGCGGCGAGCTTGGCGTAGGCGATGGTGCCGTCGATGTTCTCGCGCAGGACCGCCGGATCGATGGCGTGGAACTCGAAGGCGCTGCCGAGCCCGGCGATATCCACGCCCGCATCGGCGAACGTCTTCCTCACCTCTGTCCGCTCGGCCGTGCTGAGCTCCACCTCCACGCCGTGCGCGTGGGTCGTCCGGAGCTCTACGCCGGAGAAGCCGGTCGCGGTGCACATGCGGATGATCGTGGGAACGTCCCACTCCGCGGCGATCTGATACGTGACGAATCCGAGTTTCATGGCAGCCCCTCCCGACGGCGTTGAACGCGCGGCCGTACCGTAGTTGACGGGAGTCGCCCTGTCCACGCGGGCGGCCGCGTCAGGGCTCGGGACCCGCTCGACGCCGGTCTGATCGGAGCCTCATCGTCCCGGAAGGCTTGCAGGCCGCCTTCGCCAACGCGGTGCGCAACACGGGGCAGACGGCGCCGCAGCCGGTGCAGGGCGCGCTTGCGGAGTTCATCGACGCGGGTCACTACGGTGCCCACGTGCGGCGGATGAGGAACCGCTACGCGAAGCGTCAGGCGCTGCTGTTCGGGCTGGTGCGCGAGCATCTTTCCGGGACGATCGAGCTCGCGCCGACGGATTCGGGCATGCATGTTGACACGTCTGCACCAACGGGATACCAACGGATGCAGGGGCTTCGTCGAAAACAAACGGTGATATAGAGATGGCGATCTTGATACAAACTCCGGCGAGAATTTCCGATCACGGCAACCTCAGAAAGGAGAGTGGGTCAAGTACAGTAGCCCAATCCCGGGAGGAGCCGAATATATTTCTGTTTGTGTGCCATGATTTAGTCCTGATGGTGCTCACCGAGATGAGCACTGATATCATCTATCGACCACTATCATGAAGGGTAGTAGATCACTATTGAAGTCGCGAGCGAGCTGGGTCACCATCGCTCTCAGAAGGACGTTTGACGGCGCCGACACTGCCGATTAGGCGCATGGTTTCAATCGAACCCCTCACTCGGGAGAACGCGCTGGTGTTCAAGGACGCACGGCTTCGTGCGCTCCAGGACACGCCGACGGCTTTCGGGTCGACTTACGCCCAGACAGCTCGGCTGAACGACGACGACTGGCTCGCGCGCGCCGACCGCTGGAACGGAGAGGACTCCGTCGCGTTTCTGGCGCTCGACTCCGGGAATCCGTGCGGGATCATCAGGTGCTTTCTCGATCGCGAGCACTCGTCGTGCGCGCACCTGGCATCGATGTGGGTGTCGGCCCCGGATCGCCGCCACGGAGTTGGACGTGCGCTGGTCCGCGCCGTCCTGGATTGGGCGCGCGCCAAGCGGGCTCGCGACATGTACCTGACAGTCACATGCAACAACGATTCCGCGATCCTGTTCTACCAAACGCTGGGGTTCTCGCTCACAGGCCGGACCGAGCCCTATCCGAACGATCCAGATCTCTTCGAGTATGAAATGACCAGGCGGCTCTGATGGCGGCTTCTCCATTCACTCGGCATCAGCGTCTGATCTCGTCCTACTATATGGACAGAAGCCACGCCGGACTCAGGGACGCGCGCATAGGAAGCAGCAAGGAGTAACCGATGGCTCAAACATTCGCAGTCGCGGAGACGATCGACAGACCGGCAGGGGAGGTATGGGAGGCGCTCACCGACTGGAGCAACGCGCACCAGTGGATGCCCGGCGTGAACCGGCTGGAGGCTCAGGGTGAGACCGTGACGGGAACGGAGCTCCGTTTCCACGCCCGGAATGCGGAGCGGACGTCGGTCATTGCCCGCTGCGATACGGGGCGCTCGATCGTGCTGCGCTCGGTTCAGGGCGGCGTGACCGCCGACTACACCTACGAACTGCAGCCGGCAGGGGACGGGGCCACGCGGGTGACGCTGGTCGCCGAGTGCCGCTTCCGCGGGCTGCTGTTTCTGCTGATGTCGCCACTCATCCGGCGGGCGATCCGCAGCGCCGATGGCATCCAGCTCGAGCAGCTCAAGAAGGTCGTGGAGGCCGGCTGACCGGCTGGCCGGGCCGAGCGTTCAGGAGCCGGTCGGCACGTTCGCGGATTCGACGATCCGCACCCACTCCTCGGCCGACCGGCAGACCGACTCCGGGTCGCGGCGGCTGCGGGCGATGAATCCCGGAACCCCCTGCCGGCCGGTGGGCAGCTCGGGGTGCGAGTAGCGCAGGTCGAGGCTCCAGCGGATGTGGTCGGAGACGTTGGGCAGCGAGCGGTGCATGGTCTTGTGCTGGGTCAGCAGCACGCCGCCGACGCGCACCGGGCAGAGGACGTGCTCGCCGTGGGGAAGCTGCTCGTCGATGACGCCCTTGAAGTTGCCCGCCGGTCCCATGCCGTGCTCGTGGTCGAGCAGCGGCGCGCGGTGACTGCCGGCGATGACCTCCATGCAGCCGTTCTCGCGGGTGGCGTCGACCAGCGGGATCCAGAAGTTGACCATGAAGGTCTCCGCGGCATCGGGCTGCAGGTAGCCCAGGTCCTGGTGCCACGGCACGACCCCCTCGTCCTGGTACGGCCGCTTGGCGCGGATGTTGAACTGCGGATGGGCCAGGACCTCCGGCCCGATCACCGACTCGACGATGTCGAGGAGGGAGGGACAGGTGTAGATCTGGAACATGCCGGGCGTGCGCTGCTTGCCGCGGCCCAGGGCCAGCACGGGGGCCGGATCAGCGAGCTGCAGGGCCAGCAGGTGCAGCCGGCGCTCGAACGGCTCGTCCGCGTGCGCGTCGGACAGGCGGCCGTCGGCCAGCTCGGCACGCGCGAAGGCGTCGATTCCCTCGTCGAGCTCGGCGCGCAGCGGCTGGAACACCGAAGGGTCGATGGCGTCCTCGACGAGGAGGTAGCCCTCCTCGCGGAAGAAGGCGAGTTGTTGCTCGGTCAGTCCGGACATGCGCGGTTCCTCCGTCGCCGCCGAACGCGGCGAGTCCTCGGGTCGGGTGACGGTTCCAGCTTACCCCGATTCGTCCGCTCGCAGGCGGGTGAACCTTTTGCGTACGAACGACGCCCTGTGAGATGAAGCCGGACAGGACCTATGGAATCTCTCAGCCATGACACCGATCACACCGATCTCAGGGATCGGTCTCTCGCCCGGAAGATCCGGAGCGGCGACAAGGAGGCCTTCATCCTGCTGGTCCGGCGCTACGAACGGTCGCTGAGTGCGCTGGTCCGCGATCGTCTGGGGTCGGGCGACGCGGTCGAGGACGTGCTGCAGGAGACGTTCATGCGGGCGTGGTCGGGGCTGCGCACTCAGGAGCCCCGGAACCTGCGCGCGTGGCTCTACCAAGTTGCGCGGAACCGCTGCAGCGACTACCTGCGTTCCCCGCAACGGCGGGAGCGGATCGTCGGGGCCGAGGAGCTCACGTTGACCGTGAACCGCATGGGGGTGGCGGATGCGCGCCGGCGCCGGTCGGCGGAGGCCGTGATCGACGCCTTGGAGGCGGTGCCTGAGCGGGAGCGGCGGGCGCTGCGGGCATTCTATCTGGACGGAATGAGCATCGCCGAGATAGCCGCCCGCCATCGCTGTCCGCCGGGCACGGTCAAGCGACGGCTGTCCCACGGCCGCGACCGGATGCGCAGTGAATTGGGCATCAACAAGACGAGGAGGGGCACTACGATGAGTGTTGACAACAGGCAAACCGCGACGCGGCCGTTTCCCGAGCGTCGCCCGGAGATCACGATATCGCGGAGCACGGGGCAGCCGTTCTCCATCGACCTTCGCGAGCTCGCGTGGTGGTTCATCGTGCCGGAGCTCGGCGAACAGGTGCGGTGGGCCGAGTATGAGCAGACCCGCGACGGTTCGGCGCCGAAGTTGACCGAGGTCAACTCGATGGTGGCCCGACGCCCGGCGGTCGTTCACGGACGGGAGTGCGTGGAGATCGAGGTCGACGAACGGGCGTATCCCGATCGGTCGGGGCTCGTTGCGCGCAACCATTCACTGGACGTGAAGTTTCAGGGTACCAGGGTCTGGGGCCGGCTGGACGATACGGAGGTGCAGTGGGTGGCCTACGAGTCCACCAGGAGAAGCGACGGCACGAGAGAGTTGCAGACCTTCCTCGACGAGAGCTGGGAGTACAACTTCGGGTCGTTCGCTCGCCTGATCGAGGACAGGGACTACCTGACCGAGCGGCCGGACGGAACGTTCGAAAGGGGTCCGGACACTCCCGGCATGTTCGCGAGCGGCCTGTTCGACGTCCGCATCGGCGGCCGCATCGGCGAGCGGGAGTTCGAGTGCATGCGGGTCTTCGACATCCAAGCGGATGCAACCGAAGCCGATACGCTGGTGCTATCCTACCTGAACCGCGAGGGCCGCACGGTCCTGTTCCGGAGGTACGACGGCAACCGCTGGGGCAAGCTGGACCGGCCGCCCCACCGGACCGGTGGTACCGAGATGACCTGGGAAGAGGATCTGCCGCACGCCCACCGGCTGGTGCTCGACGGCGTCACCTACGTGCACCAGTGGGACTACCTGACCGAGGAAGCCTGCGGACTCTAGCGGTCAGCGAATCGCACGTTTGCCATGAACGAACGAGTACGCAGCGTTGCCCAGGGCTTCGCACTGGCGGTCCCTCCTGGCTGCGGCGATCGCGGGATTCCTGGTACTCGATCTGATCCTCGACTTCGTGGAGCAGTTCGTCGACTTCGAAGAGACCACGTTTCGCGACCGGATCCTGGCCGGAACCAAGCGTCTCATCCTGGACCACCTGCGGAAGCTGCGCGGCATCCGACCGTTCGAAACGCCGGCGTTCGCAAGCCGCCTGAACCTGGCGGTTGCAAGCATCCCGAGCATCGATCACTTCGGCAACGCGCTGAACTACCTGATGGTCGGGCTGTTCGCGGTGCTGCCCGTAGCCGCGCTGACGGCCACCCTGGCCTGGTGGGTGCCGCTGCTGACCATCGTGGCGGTCGCTCCGTCGATGCACGTGCAGAACCGGATCGAGGACCGCTCATGGTCGCTCAAACAGGGGCAGGCGGAGACCGCGAAGAGGATGGACGCCCATGAGCAGATGCTCACCGCTCCCGACTACGCCAAGGAGACCCGCCTGCTCGCCATCGGGGGCCTGCTGTTGGGGCGCTGGCAGGCGATGTTCGACGGCGCGCTGCACGAAGTGCTTCGCCTTCTGGCACGGGGCCGGCGCACGGTGCTGCTCTGGTCGCTGCTGTCGGCCGTCGGCGTCGGCGGAGCGTTCCTGTTCGTCGTGCAGCAGGGGCTGGAGGGGACCCTGTCCGCCGGCGATCTGGCGCTCTACATCGGATCGATCTTCTATCTGCGCCGCGGCCTGATGCACTTCCTGCACTGTCTCGTCCAGATCCAGGCACAGGGGCTGCGGGTCAAGGCGATCCAGGACGTCCTGGACATGGACGACGGCCTGCGCGACCGGCCGGCCGTCGTCCGTACGGAGTCCACCGACGGCTTGGTGTTCCAGGACGTCACCTTTCGCTACGCCGGCGCACAGGAAGACGCGGTGCGCGGCGTGAGCTTCAGCGTCCCGCACGGTCGATCGGTCGCCCTGGTCGGCGCCAACGGTTCCGGCAAGACCACCCTCGTCAAGCTGGCCTGCCGCCTGTACGACCCCGACGAGGGCACCGTGCGCTGGAACGGCCGGCCCCTGAGCGAGCTGCCCGTCGACCGGTGGCGCGCCAGCGTCTCCGCGCTCATGCAGGACCATTGCCGCTTTCCGGTCAGCGCCTTCGACAACGTCTGGTTCGGCAACGCCGCCGCCCCCGACAACGACCTGGACGGCGTGCGTGCCGCGGCGCGGCAGAGCGGCATCGGCGAGCGCATCGAACGGCTGCCGGAGCAGTGGCGGACGCCGCTGGCCAAGGAGCTCACCGGCGGGCAGGACCTGTCGGGCGGCGAGTGGCAGCGGCTGGCGCTGGCGCGCGCCTTCTACCGGTCGGAGTCGGCGCTGGTGGTCCTGGACGAGCCCACCTACGGGGTGGACCCGGCCGCGAGGGGGACATCTGGGAGCGCGTGCGGGCATGGATCGCGGGACGTACGGCGCTGATCGTCAGCCACCGTCTGGGGCTGACCCGCTTCGTGGACGACATCGTGGTGATGGATGCGGGGCGCGTGGTGGAGCGCGGCGACCATGCAGCGCTCATGGAGGCCGGCGGTCTGTACGCCCGTATGTTCGAGACGCAGGCACGCCCCTACCGAGACGTCGGGGACGATTCATGAACGAGCGACTGCAAAGCATCACGCAGGGGCTCGCGATGGCCATGCGGCAGGCTCCCGGCGGATTCACGCGGCTGTTCCTGCTGAACGTGGTGGGGGGAGCGGCGCCGGCGGCCGTGCTGTTCATCCAGAAGGTGCTCATCGACGGCATCACCGGCTCCGAGCGCGGCGTCGGTCTGGCGGAGATCCTCCGCTCACCTAGCGTCCTGACCGCGGCCGTCGGGGCATTCCTGGTGCTCAACGTGGTGCTCGACTCCATGCAGCAGATCCTGTCGTTCGAAACCAGCACCTTCCGCGACAAGGTCGTCGGCGGGACGAAGCGCCTCATCCTGAGCGCCGTGCGCAGGCTGCGTGGCATCCGACCGTTCGAGACCCCCGAGTTCGCAAGCCGGCTGAACCTGGCGGTCGAGGCCGTTCCCAGCATCGATTACTTCGGCAAGCTGCTCAACGACGTGCTCATCGGGCTGCTCACCGTGGTGCCGCTGGTGGCGCTGTCGGCCACGCTGGCCTGGTGGGTGCCGCTGCTCATGGTCGCCGCAATCGCTCCCTCAATGTACGTGCAACAGCAGATCGCGGATCGGGAATGGTCGCTCACCCGAACGCAGGCGGAAGCGGCAAAGCGAATGCACTCCCACGAGCGGATGCTCGGAGGGCTGGAATACGCGAAGGAGACGCGCCTGCTTGGCATCGGTGGTCTGTTACTGGGGCGCTGGCAGGGGATGTTCGACGGCGCGATGCGCGAAGTGCTCCGCCTCCGGGCGCGGGGCCGGCGCACGGTGCTCCGCTACGCCGGCGCGCAGGAAGATGCCGTGCGCGGCGTGAGCTTCAGCGTCCCACACGGACGATCGGTCGCCCTGGTCGGCGCCAACGGTTCCGGCAAGACCACCCTCGTCAAGCTGGCGTGCCGCCTGTACGACCCCGACGAGGGCACCGTCCGCTGGAACGGCCGGCCTCTGCCGGAACTGCCGGTCGAGCAGTGGCGCACGAGCGTCTCCGCACTCATGCAGGACCATTCCCGCTTTCCGGTCAGTGCCTTCGACAACGTGTGGTTCGGCAACGCCGCCGCTCCCGCCGACGACCTGGACGGCGTACGTGCCGCGGCGCGGCAGAGCGGCATCGGCGAGCGTATCGAACGGCTGCCGGAGCAGTGGCGGACGCCGCTGTCCAAGGAGCTCACCGGCGGGCAGGACCTGTCGGGAGGGGAGTGGCAGCGGCTGGCGCTGGCGCGTGCTTTCTACCGGTCGGAGGCTGCGCTCGTGGTGCTGGACGAGCCCACCTACGGGGTGGACCCGGCCGCGGAGGGGGACATCTGGGAGCGCGTGCGGTCCTGGATCGCGGGCCGCACGGCGCTGATCGTCAGCCACCGCCTGGGGCTGACCCGCTTCGTGGACGACATCGTGGTGATGGATGGGGGGCGCGTCGTGGAACGCGGCGACCACGCGTCGCTCATGGAGGCCGGCGGCCTCTATGCCCGTATGTTCGAGACGCAGGCGCGGCCGTACCTCGACTGATCTGACGCCTAGCGGCCCACAGTGCCGCCACTCATCACGATTCGACCGTGTGCGGGCTACCCGCGCTCCTCCCGGAGCGCTTCGAGTTCGGCGATCGCCTCAAAATCCCGTGGCCGCCCGGCTGCGCGCTTCGTCGCGATCAGCGTGTCCAGATCGAGGCACCTGCACGGCATCCCGAACAGGTCGAGCCGGACCGTGAAGGGCAGGAGATCATCGTAGCCGCCGCCTCCCGGAATGTCGCCGAGCAGGTCAATGGCGCCCATGTCGGTGGTCAACGTGAAGTTGAGCCCGGCGTTCAGCGTCTCGGTGTCCCAGCGGAACGGGAGGCCCGGCGGGGCGCCGCGCAGATACGGGGCGTGCTCCGACAGCGCGCGCTGCAACCGCTCCAGGTTGGACGCGGATCGTGCGTATACGACATCGACGTCTTGCGTCGAGCGTGCCGCGCCGTGAGCACGCGCCGCCAATCCACCGACCAGGATGAACTCGACGCCGCTTGCCACCAGCGCGTTCAGCAGACCTTCGAAGTCGCTCACGTGCGAGTCCGCCGCATGGACCGTTGCAGCTCCTCGGCAAACCGTTCGAGCGCCACGAGCTCCCGCACTCGCTCGTCCGGCGTCTTGCGAAGCTGTTCTCTGAGCAGGGTGCGATCGACATCTTTCTTGTAGAGGTCGATGATGTCGTCGATGGACGAACGGTGCGGATGGCTCTCAGCGGGCATGACGCTACCCCGAGGATGTGGTCGGGTTACCGACGTTACCACGGACGATCCGCAGTAGGCTGTGGCCTCGGCGCTGGCGGCGGGCGCCGTTGCGTGCACCATGAATCTCGCAGCACTCACCGGATCCAGGGCATTCGGCAGGGCATATCGGATCATGCTCGACAACGACCCGCATGCGCCGGGAAGCGCCGATCGCGAGATCGTGGCAAGTATGATCCGGCTCTGCGATGAGACCGCTCGCTACCTTTATGACGGCTACACGAGCCGGTCGATCCGTTATGTCGTGGGAACTCGTCCGGGACTGGAGCGCTTCCTTGCCGAGGCAGGATCGTCCGCGGTCGACCCTGCGCGGCGGGTCGCCTCCATCGCGGATCTCACGCGTCGCCTGGTTGGGAGCTCATGAACGATGCCGACCTGGTGAACCGGCACGCAGGCCCGGAAGCGTGCTACACGAACCCGGAGCAGTTCGCGGCGGCCGGGACCGCCAACTACCACGTACGGGATGCGGCGCGCTACGACTACACGGTGACCGGGGTAAACGAGTACACGCGCGCCGTCCCGGCGAGCTCGATCGCCGCATGCGCGAGGCGACCGGCGGCGAGCGGTGGGTGGTCGCGGGCTCCTACATGAGCCACTCGCATCGGGCGTTCTGGGACCGCCTCGATTGCGTGATCTGGCTCGATCTGCCGATGCCGCTTCTGCTCTGGCGCGTGCTGCGGCGTACCTGGCAGCGCTGGCGATCGCGGGAGCTCCTGTGGGGGACGAACTACGAGCGGTTCTGGCCGCAGTTCCTGATCTGGAAGAAGCACGAGTCGCTGCTCGCCTGGATCGTCGCCCAGCACGCCCGCAAGCGACGCAACATGGTGAAGTACCTGTCGGATCCGCGCTGGTCGCACATCCGGTTTGTGCGGCTGACCTCGACCCGCGAGGTGGAAGCGTTCGCCGCCGCGGTGGAACGCGCCGTGGACGTCGCGAACGGCGCGGACGCCGAGCGTCGCTACGGTTCGCCCGGCGGGAGGCGGTAGACCCGGCCGGCCGTACCGCTGAACAGGGCGTCCTTGTCGCGGTCCGAGAAGTCGGCAGTCATGAGCTTGAAGGCGTCGTAGAGCACCCGATAGGAGACCGACGCCTTCTCCACCGGGAAGTTGCTCTCGAACATGCAGCGGTCGGGGCCGAAGCGGTCGATGGCGTGCAGGTAGTAGTCGCGCTGCGCCGCCGCGAACTCGTCTGCCGTGACCGGCGCCGCGCGCTCGTGCCAGCCGAAGCCGTTGTCGGGCATGGCCATGCCGCCCAGCTTGGCGGCCACGTTCGGGCAGGCCGCCGCCGCGGCGATGCTCGCCCGCCACTCCTCGAAGACCTCCGCGCGCTGGCCGCGCCAGCGCCCCACGCCGAGCGGCGTGCCGAAGTGGTCGAGGATGATGAGCGTGTCCGGCGCGCTCCGCGCCAGCGCGATGAACTCGTCCATCTGGTAGTGGTAGTGCCAGCTCTCGTAGGTCAGCCCCCGCCGGCCGAGCAGCCGCACGCCGTCGCGGAACGGCTCCTGCGCCGCAAGCCCGGCGCGGGCCGGCCCCGGCGCGTTCTCGAACCCCGGGCGGTGCGTGCCGCGCGCCAGCGGATGGCGGATCCCGCGCAGGCGGCCGCCGGCGGCCCCGGCATGCGCGTCCAGCACCTCCTCCACCCGCGGACCCAGCGACAGGTCGCCGAAGGCGACGATGCCGGCGATCTCCGGGCCGGGGCCGTCCGCCGACGCGCGCGCCATCGCTTCCACCCACTCGGTCTGGCCCACCGGCCGCAGGTGCTCGGGACCGCTGCGGCGGTAGTTGGTCCGGCATTCGACGAACACCGTCTGCACGACGTTGTGACCGCAGCGCACGTCGGCGTACAGGTCTTCCAACAGGTAGGTGCCGCGTTCGTCGCCGCTCCACAGGTGGTGGTGCGGATCGACGATCCGGCGTGTGGGATCAAGCACCGCGGCCATCATCGCCCTCCTCCGCGTCGCCCTCCAGTGGCCGGCCCGGCAACGAACGGCGCCCGTGCATGGCGTCCCATCGGTCCTGCGCGTCCTGCAGGACCCGCATGGTGGGCAGCACCGAGCGGCCGGTCACCGCGGGGGGCCGCCCCTCGGCCAGCGCGGCCACGAAGTCGGCCGTGCAGCGCGTGCAGTTCTCCTGCTCGGTCTCGATGCGCCGCGTGCCGGCGACCGTGGTCAGGGTGTTCTCCAGGATCTGCAGGCGATAGGAGTCGCGGTCGGTGACGATCATCGTGTCGTACAGGCGTTCGCGCGAGTAGTAGGAACCGGAGCAGAGCAGGCTCTGATCGGCCTCGGTCTCGACCAGCAGGACGACCTCCATCGGGATGTCCGTGCGCGGGTCCGGCGCCGGCATGAAGCTGCTCACCGACCGCACCGGCGAGCCCTCGACCGCCAGCATCCACAGCCCCAGGTCGAGCAGATGGGTGGTGTGGTGCCAGAGCAGGTTGTCGATCCAGCTCCGGTGGTAGCCGGTCGCGCCGATGTTCTTCAGGCGATGGATGAAGAACCGGCCGTGGATGTGACGGATGTGCTCCTCGCCTGCGGCAAGCCGCTCGCGCAGATCCGCCCGCTCCCTGCGGAAACGCATCGGGTGCACGACGCCGAGGGGGAGCCCGCGGCGCTCGGCTTCCAGCACCACACGCTCCGACTCCGGATAGCTCATCGCGATCGGGATCTCCACCAGCGTCGGCTTGCCGTGCGCCAGGCAGCGCAGCGCCGTCTGCGCGTGCAGCTCGCTCGGGTTGCCGACGATGACGGCGTCCACGGCCGGGTCGGCCAGCGCCTCGTCCAGATCCGCGGTCCAACGCCGATAGCCGTAGCGCGCCGCGAACTCGGCCGTCGGCTCCGGCCGGCGGCCCACCAGGCAGTACCGGGACTCCGCAGCGAGGGCTTCCGAGTGCCACACGCCCATCATCCCGTGGCCGATCATGCAGAGGTTCATCGAGCGTCTCCCGTCACGCTACGCGGGTCCGTTCGCATCGCGGGCGAGGCGTTCGGGCCGGGTCGGGCGGGTGCCGTACCGCGCGTTCGGGGGTTCCAGGATCGCCATCTTGCGGTCGTCCATGTCCGGGTAGTGGCGGAAGTCGTCGGGATGGAAGTAGGCGCCGCCCCACGAGGTCCCATGCGGGGAGAACTTGTAGAACAGGGTCTGCCGCGCGGCATCGGCCGTCCACGGCAGCGTGCCGTGGGTTAGCGCTTCGGTGAAGACGATCGCGTCGCCCGGCCGCGCGGGCACCCGCTTCACGCTGGGGTGGATGCCCTTGCTCAGGTCCTGCCACTGCTCCGGGAGCGGGAGGTTCGCCTTGTGCGTGCCCGGGATGCAGCAGAAGCCGCCGCCGTTCACGTGCGTGTCGTGGAGCTCGAAGGCGACGGCGACCAGGCCGTTGTAGAAGCGGCCGTCGTGGTAACGGAAGAACTGGCAGCCGCCCGTGCCCTTCCAGCCGCCGTGCAGAATCCCGCCCGCGAAGCCCTTCCGGATGTGGGTATGGACGTTGACGTGGTCGATGCGAAAGGTCGGGAGGGACGGATCGCCGTCGACGGGGCGCTCCGAATTGCCGATCAGCTCCTCCAGGATCGGGCTCAACGCCGGCAGGTCCAGCAGATCGCGCCACGCCCTGGACCAGTGCAACGGACCTTCGCTGCGGCCGACGGGGTCCCGCTGCTCGGCCGGCATGCGCAGCGTGGCCCGCAGCTCCTTGATCTGCGCCTGCGTGACGGCATCGGGCACGATCAGGTAGCCGAACGCATCGAACAGGTAGCGTTGTTCTTCGGTCATAGGACCTGATCCTTATCCTGTCCTGGGCTAATGAGTTGCCAGTTCGCGGACATGGGCGATATCCTTCTTGCTCACGGGGCGAAGCTGTGAAGGCAGCACCGTCGCTACGGCGACGGTATCACCGGTGAGCGTCATGAATTCGACTTCATAGGCTGCCTCGCCACGATGGACGTGAACGGCGGTACCTACGTCTCCTGACTCCAGTCCCTCGTCCGGGATGTCCTGAGTCAGAACGATGCAGTCGTGTTCCTTGATCATGCGTCTGCCTCCAGTGGATGGGCCGTGATGAGGCGGGGCACGGCCTGCCCCTCGTCTATCTGCCAGATAGTACGTACGTGCGAGCGACGGTTTACAGGCACGCGAAGTATGCCATCGACTTCATAGCGCGGGCCGTAGCCCGTATTCTTCACGCGCACTACTTCGTTGCGCTGACCGTGTTCGCGCAACGCTTCGGCCAGCACTTCCCACGCGTCCCGACGAAACCCCAATCCTGTGAAATAGCGGGCCTTGCTCGCGCCATATCGATGATCCGAGTTGAGCAGGTAGCCAGTGATCTTGTCCTGTTCGACCAGAGCCAGATGGGCATGAGGAAGCTTCACGTCCGATTGGCGACCATGGATGAGTACAAGTCTCTGAGCTCGTCGAGTATAGTAACTCCCGGGCGATCATGGTGCTACCGCTGAACGTCGCGATCATCGGCTGCGGCTTCATGCGGCGCGTCCCCTCCAACACGTTGTTCTTCGGTCATGGCGTACCGTCGCAGGGGGGAGGAACCGCGTGAAGAAGGTGTACGTCATCACCGACATGGAGGGGGTGGCGGGGATCAACGGCTGGCACGAGTGCCGGCCGGGGCCGGAAGGCAGCGCCATCGACTTCGAGCGATCGCGCCGCCTGCTCACCGACGAGGTCGCCGCCGCGGTGCTGGGGGCACGGGACGGCGGTGCCGGCGACGTGCTCGTCCTGGACGGCCACCGAAGCGGCGACAACTTCATCGCCGACCGGCTGCCGGAAGGGGCGCGCTACGTGATGGGCCGGGGCCGCCCGAATCCGCTCGACGGCCTGGACGGGACGTTCGACGGGGTGATCCTCCTTGGCTACCACTCCATGGCGGGCACGCCCAACGGCCTGCTCGCCCACACGATGAGCTCAGCGGTCTGGAAGCGCTTCAGCGTCAACGGCATCACGCTGGGCGAGATCGGCATGATGGCCCTGATCGCCGGCAGTCACGCGGTGCCGGTGTGGCTGGTCACCGGTGGCCGCCGGGCCTGCGAGGAGGCGTCGGCCCTGCTCGGGCACGAGCTGCCCACGCTGGTGGTGAAGGAGGACATCGCGCACGAGTCGTCGATCACCGTGGCGCCGGCGGCGGCGCGCCGCATGATCCGCAAGGCCGTGGCGGAGGTAGTCGCCGGGCCGCCGGCGGTGCGGCCGTTCGTGATCGAGCCGCCGTGGACGGCCTCCCTGGAGCTCGCCAGCCGCGAGCTCGCCGACGCAAAGGCGATCCCGTCGAGCCTGCGGATCGACGACGTCACCTTCGCGGCGCCGATCGACTCCATCGACGCCCTGATGCCGCGCTGCTGGGCCACCGCGCGGCCGGCCGCGCCGAACTGAACGATCGGAGGGGCTTCAGGATTTCGACTGGCGATCGACGCTGACGATGTTCGGCGGCACGTCCATGACGATCACGCGGGCGGCCCTCGCCGTGAAGTCCGCTCCGTATGGCGGTCGCGGTGATGGGCGAAGCACAGAAGTCGCAGATTGTCCGGCTCCGCACGGCCGCCCAGGGCGTACGGGAACACGTGGTCGATCTGCAGCAGATGCCGTGACGCGCATCGGCGCCCGGTGCGTGGATCGACATAGCGGCAGCGTCCTCCATCGCGCTGCCACACCTCTCGCGTGACCGCCGCCGGAATGGCGCGGCCGGCCCGCGGGCGCGACTTCGGCGCCGGAGTGAGGATGTCGGCAGGCCGCGCCGGCTGCTTCGCTCCCGTCAACGCTCGACTGTTCGAGTCTCGCTCTGTCTCCGATGCCGAAGCGCCGGTACCGCCGGTATGGTCGGTCCGCTTCGCCGCCGAAGTGGCTCGGCGGTCCGCGTTCCGCTGCGTGCTCGCGGGCGAACTCCCGGCGCCCCCCGGCTGCGCGAATCGCTGCGCCGGCGAAGGGACGCCGAGGGATGAGCCTGTCCGCGCCTTCGCCGCCGAAGTCGTGGCGTCTGTGAGCATGGTGGACCGTTTCGGCTCCGACGCGGAGTCCCCGTCGGAGCGCGCCCCCTGCACCGCCGGAGGTCGGTCGGTACGCGCGGGAGCGCTGCGGGTGCGTCCACGGCGCGGCGGACGGCCCGGATCGTGGCGGTCGAGGCCTTCGTTGACCAGCCGCCCCAGTGTCATGTGGGGATCGACATGCGAGAGCAGCCCTTTGAGCTGCTCCAGCCCGCGGTGGCAGTCCGCGTCGATGACCGCCTTGAGCTCCCAGCGCCCCTCGTCCAGCGGTCGCACCCGATCCGCCGGCACCGCCAGCGCAGGATCCACGTCGGCCAGCATCTTCGTCACCTCCCGCGTGCTCTTGCCGGCCGCTTGCTCCACCAGCGCCTTCTGCGCCGATACGTCCAGCACCGGTCCCGGCGCCGGCTTCCGCTGGGCCGACCGTGCCGGCGGCGCCGAGCCGTTCGATCGCACGGCCGATCCTGTCCCGGTCCCGGCCCCACGCGCTCGCTCGCGATCACGCCGTTGGAAGCGATCACGCCGTTGGAAGGCGGCCTGCAACTGCGCCGCCGCGTCCAGGGTCAGCGAGCCGTCCCAGAGCCGCTCGCGCACGCCCTCGATCCTCGTGCACAGCTTCATGGCGTTGATCCGGCGCCAGGTGGCGGCGTCGCTGTACCCGAGCGCGCGCTTCACGTAGTCGAACAGGCTGGAGAAGGCGCGGCGCAGGTACACGCGGCGGGCTTCGATCTCGTACAGATGATCGATGACGAAGACGTGGATCTGGTGATCGAGGCGAGCCAGCTTGCCGGTCTGCTCCAGGAGTTGGTCGTCGGAGAGGCCGGATACAGTGGAGGTGATGTCGGTGTGCAGAGAGGGAGTAGACATGACGTAAATATAATATGATAAACAAGTTGAATCAAATTTTCGCGGCGTGACAGGCGCCGTTCGGCGACCGTATCCGCGTTCGTGGTCGCGAGTCCGCGACTGTCCGTGCAGCCGTGCGCCGGGCGGACGCGATGGGCCGCCGGGGGCGCCGGTCGAGCTAGCTACGAAGAAATGGGCGTCGACGTAGAGCGCCCGTGGCACGATCCGCATCAGCGTGACCCACCCGAATTCAGGAAGACCCGCTCATGCGTCGCCAGTACGCGGACATGGGCGATGTCTTTGTTGCTCACGGGGCGAAGCTGCGAGGGCAGCACCGTCGCTACGGCAACGGTGTCACCTGTATGTCATGTCCGACATGACATACATTCCAGACGATGGAGGGCCGGGGAAGCCGCTCGCGTGGCGTGCCGGAGACAGCAAGACCCCGTCGTTCTCCCTGACGGCGAGTTGATGAACGAAGCCAAGACCGAGAAGCTTGAGACAGCCGGGTGGAACCTCGGAACCACCAAGGAGTTCCTCGGACTCACTGACGAAGAGGCGGCTCTGATAGAGATCAAACTCCTCGGCGCGACGACTCGGAAGGAGGACGCGTCATCGCAACGCGTTCAGCGGTTCCGGCGACGTAGAGACAGTCTCGATGAGTACGAGTAGACGATGCCCGCACCGCTGAACGTCGCGATCATCGGCTACGGCTTCATGGGCCGCGCGCACTCCAACGCCTACCGGCAGGTCGGGCGCTTCTTCGACCTGCCGTACGAGCCGGTGCTGAAGGTGGCGTCCGCCCGCACGCCGGAGGCGCTGGAGGCGTTCGCCGCGCGCTGGGGCTGGCAGGAGACCGACACCGACTGGCGCCGCGTGGTGGAGCGGCCGGACGTCGACCTGGTCGACATCTGCACGCCGAACAGCTCGCATCGCGAGATCGCGATGGCGGCGCTGGCCGCCGGCAAGATGGTGGCGTGCGAGAAGCCGCTGGCGATGGACGCGGAGGAGGGGGCGGCGATGGTGGCCGCGGCCGAGGCCGCGGGGCGACCGACCATGGTCTGGTTCAACTACCGTCGCGTGCCGGCGATGGCGCTGGCCCGGCAACTGGTCGACGAGGGGCGGATCGGCCGGCCGTATCACCTGCGCTCGCGCTGGCTGCAGGACTGGACCATCAGCCCCGAGGTGCCGCAGGGCGGCGCGGCGCTCTGGCGGCTGGAGCGCGCCACCGCCGGCAGCGGCGTCACCGGCGACCTGCTGGCCCACTCGATCGATCAGGCCATGTGGCTGAACGGGCCCATCGACGCCATCGCGGCCGTCACGGAGACGTTCGTCACGGAGCGGGAGCTGCAGGACCGGCCCGGCGTGCGCCGGCCGGTGGAGATCGACGACGCCTCGGCGTTCCTGGCGCGGTTCGCCAACGGCTCGCTCGGCACCTTCGAGGCCACCCGCTACGCGCGCGGGCGCAAGAACGAGGACTACCTGGAGATCAACGGCCATGCGGGATCGTTCGCCTTCAACTTCGAGAACCCGCACCTGCTGGAGTACTACGACCACGGCGACGACGGCCACGTGCGCGGCTGGCGGACGGTCCAGGTGTGGGACGGCGATCACCCCTACATGGCCAACTGGTGGGTGCCGGGGATGACCCTCGGCTTCGAGCACACCTTCATCCACCAGGTGGCCGACTTCCTGCGCGGCCTGGGGGACGGCACCACGCCGTGCCCGGACTTCGCCGCCGCGCAGCAGACGCAGGTGGTGTGCGACGCGGTGCTGCGCTCGGCGGCCGAGCGCACCTGGATCGACCTCGGCACGTAGCCCCCCGGCGTGCGGGCGGCGGGTCGCTCCGGGCTACTCGGCCGCCTCCAGATCGATGCCTTCCGCGGCGGCCACGCCTCGGATGTACTGGGCCGCCGCGTCGTAGGCGATCTGGTCCTCCATGTGCTCGAGCATCAGCGGCACCGTGTGCGGAAGGCCGTGCAGGCCGCGCAGATAGGCGGCGTAGTCGATGCCGCCCAGGCCGGGCCGCACCTCCTCCAGGACCACCGAGATCGCCGCGGTCATCGACCGCCCCTCGCCGCGGGCCATGGCGATGTCCTTGGCGTGCGCGGAGACGATGCGGTCGCCGAACAGCCGCAGGCTCTCGGCCAGGATCGCGGCGTTGCCGAAGTAGGCGCGCGGGCAGTTGACCAGGTTGACCAGGTCCATGTGCACGCCGAAGCGGTCGCGGTCGACCGCGTCGAGCAGGCGGCGGATGTTGGCCGGGGTGTCGTTGACGCTGAACGGGTAGATCTCGAACACCAGCGACGCGCGGCGGGGCTGAACCTCGTCGATGATCGCGCGGGCGACCTCGACCGCGGCGTCGAAGGCATCGTCGCTCATATTGCGCGCATGCCAGATCTTGGCGTCCGCGGTGACCAGCGAGCCGATCAGGCTGATGGCGCAGCGGGCGTCCACCTCCTCGGCCACCGCCAGCCCCTCGGCCAGACGCGCCCGCTCGGTGGCCGCCTCCCGCGGGTCGGGGTGCAGGGGGTTGTGCCACGCGCCAACCTCGGCGATCAGCACGTCCTGCGCCTCGAACGCGCGACGGATGTCGCGCTGGCGCTCGGCGTCGTCGATCGACACCGGCGGGCAGTAGGCGGCGCGGTAGCCCTTCTCGCGGTGCAGGCGGGCGAAGGCATCGACGTCTTCGACGTGGATCGCGTGCGAGCGGCCGATGCCGCGGTCGGGGCCGGCGGGTTCTGCGCCCGGCGGTGTCAGCTTGCTGCCGAGGCGTATCATCCCGATCGAGGGTATCCTCCCGGCCCATGTCATCCAAGCGGGTGCGGGTCGGATTCGTCGGCTGCGGCCGCCACGGCGGCGCGCGCATCTATCCCTCGCTGGAGCTCGCCGGGATCGATCTGGTCGCCACCTGCGACCTGGACCGCGAGCGCGCCGAGCAGTACGCCCGGCGTTTCGGTGCGAGGTCCGTGTACACCGACTACCGGGCGATGTGCGAAGCGGAGGACCTGGAGGCGGTGCTGGTGGTCACCGGACCGCAGGGCCATTACGCGGTCGGGCGGGAGCTCGTCGCCATGGGCTACCCGGTGTGGATGGAGAAGCCGCCGGCGCCTACCGCCGGACAGGCGGAGGAGCTGGCCGCTGCGGCGGCCGAGGCCGGCGTGCACGTGCAGGTTGGGTTCAACTACCGCTATTCGGCCGGCGTGCGGCGTGCGCGATCGCTCATCGACGGCGGCCAATTCGCGCCGCCGCAGGTGGTGTCGGTGCGCTGGTGGCTGGGCGGGGCCGAGGACGGCGACGAGTTCCTCCAGCACTACGTCGTGCACGCCGCCGACCTGCTGGCCTACCTCGCCGGCGGGCTGTCACGCCCCCACGTGCGCAAGGCGGAGGCGAACGGCCGCTTCTACTACGTGGCCACCTTCGACGGCGCCGGCGCCCGTGGCGGCGTGCCGTGCATCGCCGTCCTGGAGGCGTCCAACCACATGCACATCCTGGGCCGCTGGTGCTGCATCGAATGGCAGTCGGAGACCGGCATGCTCTGCTGCAGCGACTTCGAGGAGGTCACCCTGACCAGCGGCAAGAGTTACGAGGGGAGGGCGGAGATGCCCGCGCCGTCCGTGGGAGGCAGCGCCCCCGGCCCCGACGTGTCGACGGTCACCCGCTGGGACCCGCTGAGCAGCCTGCCGACCCCGGCGACCTCACCGTTCGAGCGCTGGGGCTACGCGCCCGAGCTGCGTCTATTCGCCGCCATCGTGCGCGGCGAGACGCCGCCCGAATGCACGGTCGCCGACGCCGCCCGCGCCATGCGCCTCGGCCGGGAGATCCTGTCGATCCCGCGCTGACGCACAAGCGGGCGGCGCTTGGACAGATGGGATCCGCCCACCTGAAGACTGATCGTCAGACACTCCTTCGCGTCAGGGAGAAGCTGGGCACCCTATGAAGGAGGTGGCCGATATGGCAGACACGCCGACGCCGCCGGTGGCCGAAGCGCGACCATGGTCCTACACCCTCCACGGCCTGACCGTGGAGGATCCCTATCGCTGGCTCAAGGACGACAGCTTTCCCGCGGTCGACGACCAGGACGTGCTCGCATACTTGCAAGCGGAGAACGCCTATTCCAAGTCCATAATAGCGCCTCTCCGCGAACTGGTCGAGACGATATACGGGGAAATAGAGGCACGCGAGCAGCCGGATGACGCCGACGTTCCGGTCAAGGACGGCCCGTTCTACTACCAGGGACGATTCGCCGAAGGTGCGCAGTACCGCATATGGTCGCGGTGGCCGGCTCAGGACGCCGGCGCGGAGCAGGGGCCGACCGGCGCCGCGCACGTCATCCTCGACGAAACGTCGCTCGCCACCGGCGGCGGGTATTTCCGGCGCGGGGCGTTCGCCGTGTCCAACGACGCTCGTCTGCTGGCCTACAGCGCCGACACGTCGGGCGCCGAGCGCTTCACGCTGCGCATCAAGGACCTCGACAGCGAGGAGCTGCTCGACGACGTCATCCACGACACCCAGGGTCGCGCCGTGTGGGCCGCGGACGACGCGGTGCTGTTCTATACCGTCGTCGACGAGCAGGGGCGGGCGTATCAGGTGCGTCGTCACGTCGTCGGCAACTCCGAAGCGTCCGACGCCGTCGTCTACGAAGAGAAGGACACCCGTTTCTTCGTCGGCGTTTCGCTGACCTCGTCGAAGGACTACGTGGTGATCCACACCGCGGATCACGTGACCTCCGAGGCCTACCTGATCCCCGCGGCCGATCCGTCCGGGGAGCCGCGCGTCGTATCGACGCGCCGCACCGGACACAAGTACCATCTCGATCACCAGGGCGACCGTTTCGTCATCAAGACCAACGACACCCACAAGAATGCCCGTCTGGTCACCGCCCCCAATGACGATCCATCGGAGTCCGCCTGGCAGACGCTGGTGGCCGGCTCGGACGAGCATTACATCCGTGACTTCGCCGCGTTCGCGGATTTCATCGTCGTGCAGGAACGCCTGGACGGGCTGGATCAGATCCGTCTCATCGACCGGGCCGGCGAGAGTTCCTACGTCAGGTTTCCGGAGTCCTCCTACGGCGTCGGCATCGGCGCCAACAAGGAATTCGAGGCGCGGATCGTGCGCCTCAACTACACGTCGCTGGTCACGCCAGACACCGTGTTCGACTGCGACCTGCAGACCGGTGCCTTGCGGGAGCGCAAGGTGCAGAGGATCCCGAGCGGATACGACCCGTCCTCCTACGTCACGGAGCGCGCGCTGGCTCCTGCGCGAGACGGCGTCCGCGTTCCGGTTTCCATCGTGTACAGGAAGGGGACGCCTCGGGACGGTACGGCGCCGCTCTATCTCTACGGATATGGCGCGTACGGCAGCGCCTCGGCGCCCTCCTTCTCGACGTCACGGTTGTCGCTGCTGGACCGCGGCATGATCTTCGCAATCGCCCACGTCCGCGGCGGCGATGAACTGGGCCACCACTGGTACGAGGCCGGCAAGCTCGACCGGCGCACCAACACGTTCAACGACTTCGTGGACGTCGCCCGATATCTCATCGCCGAAGGCTTCACCGCTCAGGGCAGGATCGCGATCTCAGGTAGCAGCGCTGGTGGCCAATTGGTCGGTGCGGCCGTCAACCAGGCTCCTGGACTGTGGGGAGTGGCCGTCGCTCACGTGCCGTTCGTGGATGTGCTGAATACCATGCTCGACACGTCGTTGGGCCTGACCCCGAATGAGTGGTCGGAGTGGGGGAATCCCATCGAGGACAAGGAAGCGTTCGAGTTCATACGCTCGTACTCGCCCTACGATCAGCTCAAGGCGGGCCGGTATCCGGCGATGTTCGTTACCGCCGGATTGCACGATTGGCGGGTGACCTATTGGGAGCCGGCGAAGTACGTAGCCAAGCTGCGTACGCTCAAGGAAGACGACAACCCGCTGGTGCTGAAGACCAACATGGGGGCCGGCCACGGCGGCACGTCGGGGCGTTTTGACTCGCTGTACGAGGTTGCCGAGGAATATGCGTTCGTGTTGTGGGCGCTGGGCTTGGAGGATAGAGCCGGAAGATAGCGGCTCGTGGGGTCAGGCGAGCCACACGGCCAATTCCGTGAGCGCCGTTTGCGACAGCAGGTGGGGCTGAGGCTCGGTCCGGCAGCGGCGCTGCACGAAACCGAGGGCTCTGCGGAGCGACGCGCGCTCGGCGGACTCCCGCGACGTGCGGCAGTCGAAGTAACCCCAGAGGTGTTGGACGGCGTTTCTGAGATTGCCCGGATCCGGCGGCGTGCGGAGCAGGGTGGTCAGCTCCAGCTCCAGCTCCAGCTCCAGCTCCAGCGCCAGCTCGTCGAAGCCGTCCCGTCCGCTCAGGCCGGCCACCCGACGTCCCAGGTCGCGGTACGCCGCCTGCGACCGCGCCAGGACCGAGTACTTGTGCTGCGCCCAGAGTTCGTGTGACGTGCGCGGCAGCGGGATGCGCCCCGGCTCCCGGTCGCGGTACTTGCCGGCGAGCAGGCCGAACTGCCGCGCGGGCGAATCGAGAAACCGCTCCGGCCAGCGCCCGGGCGCGGAGCGCAGCCGCACCGGCGTGCGGTCCCGGTAGTCGCGGAAAGTCATCTCCGCCGCCAGCAGCCGGTGCCGCTGGCGCAGCGCCCAGCCAAGGCCGGCCCACCGCCGGGTCTCCGGATGCGCAGAGTAGCCTTTCAGACCCTGCGAGAGGATCGCGGCCACGCCGTGCAGCTCGCGGTGCTCACCTAGCAGGTTCCTGTCCGGTAATCCTGGTTTCGGAGGAACGAGCAAGCAGGAGACGCTGAGGGGCATGTACAGGGCGTGTGGAGACCAAGGATCGGGCCGAGACAAGCGCGGGTTTGACACGCCTGGGATGCATTTTCACAGCCAGTTGGCCGCATATTCTCCGCTGACCGAGGCGCCTAAGGCACACCAAGCCGTCAAGGGCAACCCGAGAAACAGTCAGATAAAGAGACCCGCGCGTCGGTGGCGGTCGTCAGGATGGCTGTAAGCGAACCAGCCGCAGCAGATTGTGGGCGAACACCGCCGAGTGCACATACGCCTGGAAATGTTCCCAGCCCCGCCACTGACAACGGTCCAGACCGAAGCACCGCTTCAGATACGAAATGCCTGCTTCCACGCCCGCACGAAAGCGCTTGAGCTGACCATAAATCCACGACGATGGCGTCATGTCGGTCGTCTCCATGCCGCGTTTCTTGTGGAACATCACATGCTCCACGCCCAACTCCTTGGCGTCGGCCAGATTCGCTCGCGACGCATACCCGCCATCGAACGCCACCCGCTGCGGCGGCTGCCCGTACCTGTCCACATGCCGCCTCAGCATCGGCAGGCACCGTTCACTATCGGCCGGGTTGCCGGACTCCACCACCACATCAAGCACCAGAGCACTGCGCCCGGTGCTCAGGTTGATCTTGTGGCCGTAGTGCGTCTGGCGCCCGCCCTTGCAGATGATGTCGGTATGCGGCTCGAACAGACTCACCACCTTCTCGCTGGCCGGCACCGTTTCGCCGTCGAACACGCGGCGCTCGGTCTGCTCCACCACCTGCTTGAGCAGGTCCCGGCAGGCGCCCACCTCCGTACACCAACTCTCGGCCCACGGCTCAGTTACGCAACACACTTCGGCCCGTGCCGCCTCTGCGTAGGCGATCGTGCGCGCCACCAAGCTCAGCAGCCGCCGGTAGGTGGCCGCCCGCCGCTGCTCGCCGCGCGCCGAGCGGATCTCCTGCTCGCGCCGCTTGGCAGCACAGCAGTGGTCGCGAAACGACACCTGCGGCAGCCGCTCGCGCGCCTCATACAGCAGCCGCGTCAGCACCTGCACGCCGTCGTACAGCAGGCGGCTGTCGGACGGCTCCAGGATATCCGTCTCGGTTACGGTGCTGTCGATGCGCACCTGCGTACCCGATTCGATCCCCCGCTGCTTCGCGTCCTGCAACAGCACGCCGTTGATCGCTTGCCACGTGGCGGCGTCGATCGCGCCGACGGCGCTCTGCAACGCCGACTTCCTCGGCACACGGAACGGATCAACCCGCGCGAAACGCTGCGCGGAGGCGGAATCGAGCAGCGCGAACTCCAACCCCCGATAGCTGTAGCCCATCAGAGGCATGAGCACCGCACAGCGCAGAATCGTCTCGCAGGTCAGCCCAGGGCGACCCCCGGAGGCGCAGCCCGGCACGCAGGCGCCGATCATGTCGAGCAGTTCGGGGTGTTGATCGAGCCATGCCGAAGCGCGTTCCAGTTCACCGGCGACCGGATGGACAACTTCGGGGGCTAGAAATACACTGAGCTGAACGGTGCGTGTCTTACGCATCGGGACCTCCGGTGTTTCGGTTGTTGTTGGCGTTTGTCAGCAAACGATGATAACCGAAACACCGTTTTCTTGTCCACCCATCAGGACCTCAATTCAAGCTCATTCAACAAGTTGCGAGTTTACGGACAGGAACTAGCAGGCTGTCCCGGTTCAGGTAACCGGGGTGGATGTCCCAGATGCGCAACGCGCATCAGCTCCACAGGCGGTCGATGGAGCGATCGCGGTCCCATTCCGGGGTGGGCTCGAAAGTGCCCGGCTCCCCCCGACGAACACGTCCTCGTCCAGAAATGAGTGCCCAAGCGCCCTTCTACGGAAAAGCTAATGCACATCTGCCTTGCGCGTCCGGTCCCCCGGGGCATGTAAACGCGAAAGCCCCATTCCCATACTCGATCTATGTAGCCACCCAGGTGCACGCAGAATACCCAACACCCGGAGAGTTGGAGACACAACGAGCGTCCAGCTCCCGAACCAACTGGTAAGATGGATTAGCGTGACTCCGGTCTTCATAGCTCCAATGTCGCTCGTTCCCCCAACGTTCGCCGCTCGTCACGCACCAGACTCTGCCTGTAACCGACCTGAATCCCGGCGGGCTCGCGTCTCGCGGACCTATGTGCTACCATACGGACGGGCAAGGATCAAATGATGACGACGGTTCGATCGCTAACGCCGCAACGCCCACCTACGGCCTGCGATATCGATCACCGCGAGTCTCGCGTAGCGAAAACGACTCTATGAACCCAACCGGATTTTATGCTTACGCATCCGAGTCCACACACGTCTCCGACACAATAGAAACCGCAATAGCCGAGATCAATGATCGTAGTTCAACGAGGATCACAAGCTGGGCATCTATGGCGATCGGTGGCAGGATTGTAATCAGAGAGATACTCAATAGAATCGAAAGTGCCGATATTTTCCTCTGCGACGTAACTGGCCTAAACCCCAACGTCCTGTTTGAGCTCGGATTTGCGATAGGCTTGCGCAAGCGGGTTTGGCTGACACTTGACGCTACGAAACCAAAGAACGTCAAATTGATCCAAGCGTTGGATATTCTTGGCGGAATCGGATATCGATCCCACACTAATCACGAAGACATTGTTGAGCAGTTTCTATCCGACTTTGCATACGCCGATCTAAGCGCTCATGTTCTCTCAGAGCACGATTCGTGGATTGACGGGATGATGGCGGCGCCCGCAGACGCGGACGTGTTCTACCTTCCTAGTTCGATAGAAGGTACGGCCGCCAAGCGGCTTAGGGATCTATTTGACTCTCTCACAGAGCGAAACAAGAGAAAGACTATTGTTCGAGATAAGCTCGAAGACAGTTACGAACCGCTGAGACGTTATATTCGAAATATGTTACAAGCGACTGCCGTCATCGTCCATCTGGACGATGCGGAGTCGGCGGATGCTCCTATAGCCAACGCCCGATATTCTCTGCTAGCCGGCATGGCGCTAGGGTTCCGTAGAAAGGTTCTTATGATCGCGCCTGCTCCTTTCAATCCTCCGTTCGACTACCGTGACCTCTTGGTGGTGTATGAGGAATCCAACGACTGCAAGGAGTCTGTGGAAGCCTGGCTCACATCCGTTTTCATGACTCGAGTGGAATCCAGGCCGGCGAGGGTCGACTCTGAGTCCGCGCTTATCGAGTTCTATATTGGAGAAACGACTGCGGAGAACGAAGAGATTGAGTTGGGCAAATATTTCATTCGCACGGCGTCGTATGCGGCTGGAGTGAGAAACAGAGTAGGAATTTTTGTAGGGCGTAAGGGAACCGGCAAGACCGCTAACCTCTATCAGCTGAGAGAGTATTTCTCAAGAGAAAAGAGAAATATAGTTGTGACCATTAAGCCGGTGTCGTTCCGCATATCTGCATTTTCAAGATTGATCGAAGAGTATTTCGTCCATCCGGATTTGGCGTCTGACTTTATCGAGAGGACGTGGCGAGCCATCGTGTACGCTGAGATTGCCACTCCGCTGTGTCGGCTGATAGAAGGAGATACGCGATATCGGGAACCAACGGATGAAGAAGCATCGGTTACCGCTCACGTTGGGCGACATCGAGACTTCATCGAAGCTGACTTCGCTGGAAGGATCTCAATCATTCGAGATCTCGTGATTAGTGTTGTCAACGAAGGAAAGAGTCCTAAGGTGGCCTTGCATGCGATCGCTGAGGAGTTCACGCGCCCCCTCTTGGAAGCGTACAGGTCGCTGGTTCGCCGCTATCAACAGATTGTCATTCTAATTGACAATCTGGACAAGGCGTGGAGTATCAGTGCGCGAGACCGTCCAATTCAGACCCAACTCATTTCTGGCGTATTGGATTTTCAGAACACAATTCGGAAGGAGCTATCGTTCACTGAGGGCGAGGTGAGGATTCTCGTGTTCTTGCGGGAGGACATCTTCACGCGGGTGATGCAGGATTCCTATGAACCGGACAAAGTGAGACTAGAGCTAAATCACATTACATGGCGCGAGCCGGAACAGCTGAGCGAGGTTTTGGAGCGTCGGTTTGTTGCTTTGTCGCCGGAGGTCGGGTCAGGGAAGGTGTGGGATGAGTTGTTCTGCCGTGAGGTGGCGGGTATAGATACGAAGACCTACGTACTTGAGCGGGTGATGCCTAGGCCACGGGATCTGATTCATGTCGTGAGGACAGCGATTGAGAACAGTGTGGGTCGGTCGCACTCGCGCATCGAGGCTGACGACTTGAAAGATGCGCTCAAAGAATATTTTTACTTTCTGCTCGATAATATGTATACGGAGTATGGGTCCTATGTGGATTCATTGCGGGATTTGGTTCAGGCTTTTACTGGGGCGGGGGTGCGGCACGACGGCGCGCAGATGTGGAATGTCGTGGGCCATGCGTTGGGCGAAGATGAATTCGTACATGTGGTTGAATTTCTTTTTCGTGTGTCGTTCTTGGGAATCGAACGGGACGGTGGAGTGGAGTTCGCGTACACGAACGATGATGCCGACCGGTTGATTTCTGTGGTACGGCGCGGGCTGCGGTCGCATGACTTTGGGCATACGCGATTTGTTGTTCACCGGGCGTTCCACGCTGGGCTGGAGTTGGAGGAGAGGGAGTGACGGTCGTGATAGGCGCTGGCTTGTTTTAGGGATCAGCTCCACAGGCGGTCGTTCGAGCGATCGCGATCCCACTCCGGGGTGGGCTCGAAGATGCCGGGCTCGTCGGGATCGACGCACTCGCGCAGCACCTCGTGGTTCAGGCCCGTGAAGCCCAGCCCCGGGCCCTCCGGCACGGCGATCGATCCATCCTGAACCAGCGGGACGGGAAGCCCGTCGACCAGGCTGCTCCACCGCTCCAGGTCGTCCACCGAGTGGTTCTCGAGGACGAGGAAGTTCTCCGTGGCGGCCGCGCAGTGCACGGCTGCCAGCGCCGCCACCGGCGACATGGCCATGTGCAGCGCCATGGCGATGCCGCGGTCCTGGGCGGCGTCGCCGATCTTCTTGGTCTCCAGGATGCCGCCGGCGGTCGCCAGGTCGGGGTGGGCGACGGCGATGGCGCGCTCCCGGAACAGGTCGGCGAAGCCTTCCTTCAGGTAGATGTCCTCGCCCGTGCAGATCGGCGTCGCCACCGCCTCCGACAGCCGCCGGTACTGATCGGTGAGCTGCCAGGGGAGCATGTCCTCGTACCAGGCCAGCGAGAACCGGTCGAGCGCGCGGCCCAGCCGGATGCAGGACTCCAGGCCCAGGTGGCCGAAGTGGTCGGCGGCCAGCGGCACCTCGTAACCGACCTCCTCGCGCACCGCTGCCACGTACTCGCAGAGCAGGTCGATGCCCCGGTCGGTGATCTGCAGTCCGGTGAACGGATGCATCACGGTCTGGCTGTCGAGCATCCCCGGCGGCGCGATCACGCAGTCGCTCCGGTCGCCAAGCAGGCCGATGCCGACGTCCATCTTCAGGAAGCGGAAGCCCATCTCCATGCGCTGTTTCAGCCGGCGGCCCATCTCGCGGCCGCTCGCGCAGGAGGTGGTGTCGCAGTAGCAGAGGATGCGGTCGCGGAACCTGCCGCCGGCCAGGGCGTACGCGGGCACCCGGTACGCCTTGCCGGCAAGATCCATCAGGGCCATCTCCACGGCGCTGACGCCACCGCCCTGCCTGCCGTGATGGCCGAACTGCTTGATCCGCCGGAACAGCCGGTCGACGTCGCACGGGTTCTCGCCGAGCAGGCGTGACTTGAGCATCAGGGCGTAGGTCTTGCTGGCGTTGTCCCGCACCTCGCCGTAGCCGCTGATCCCCTGGTTGGTGTCGATGCGGATCAGATAGCTGTTGAACGGGGTCCCCGTAAGGCAGGTGACCCGCAGGTCGGTGATCGCCAGCGCCGACGGGCGCGAATGCCGCTCGTTCACACGGTGCGGTTCTCGGCGCTGTACGCCGTGACGCCGCCCAACTCGCAGACGCCGCGGAAGAGGGTGCGGCGCTTGGGAGGCATGCGCATGATGACCTCGTGGTCGAGACCGACCCGGTGCCACTGCGCCCAGGCGGAGTTGTAGCAGTTGAACACCGCGCAGCGCGGGTTGTCCGGATTGGTCCAGTCGTTGGCGGCGTGGACCAGGCTCTCGGTGAAGATGACCACCGAGCCCGCCGGGCAACCGTAGCCCTGCATCATGGCGCGCATCTCCGCTTCCCACGGCGAGCCGCCGATGTTCGGCGTCGTCGGGTCGGGGCCGCCGTACGGGAAGTCGGCCTTGTGCGAACCGCTCAGGAAGGTGGTGCCGCCCTGGCCCTCCTTGACTTCCTCCAGCTCCCACACCACGCGCGTGAGGCCGGAGAAGATCTTGCCTCCCTGCACCTGATAGCGCATGGCGTTGGCTCGTTGCGGCGGGCGCACCACGTGCGGCAGGCCGTTGTCGTTCCGCTCGGACGTGCTCCAGCCCGGCGGCCGCACGGTGATGAACGATTGCTCGCACCGGAACCCGTACGCGTCGTCGCTCAGGAACGGATCGTCGGACAGGATGTCGTGCAGGATGTCGACGATGGCCGGGTGATCGAGGAGCTTCTGCAGCTCCCCCTCATAGCCGGCGTGGTCTCCCCGCCCCTCCGCGGCGTAGCACTCCGCCCTGGCGGCGTCGATCTCCTGCTGCGAGAGGACCGCCGGGAGCAACATCCAGCCGCGCAGGTCGAAGAAGAAGCGCTGTTCGTCGGTCATGGTCATGGTCATGGTCATGGTCATGGTCATGGTCATGGTCATGGTCTACGATACGCGCAGAACCGCTCCTCGCGCCACTCGTGGTCAGCCTATGATGCCACCGGTGAACCGACGACGGATAGGAAGACGAGACGGGACGTGAGCGCGGTATCGATAGGCTGCTGGGCCACCGGTGGCCCATGGGGCCCGCGCGATTGGCAGGCGATCCGTGAGCGGGGGATTGATCTGAATCAGAGCCGATCTTGGGCCCAGTGGACAACGGATTCCGCTGTCTCGATGACCTCGCGGTACTGGTGCTCGTCCACGGGTTCCGCCGTTCCGGGGTAGCGCGCGATTACGGCGTACGGTGTTAGTTCCCCAGCTCGGGCGACGGCGGGAGGGATTTGCGAGATCCTCCAAATACGCACCGGTGACGCGGCTCTTCGCGATCGCGAGGCTGCTTCTGGCGCGGTTGAGCCACTCGCGGGGATCGTCCGGTGAGTAGCGCTCATGCGGCTTCATAGACGATTTGTCCTTCGCGCAGTGCGGGCTTGATGATGAGCGCGTGATTTTCCCCATAGCGTTCCACGTCATCCGGCGTGACGACGATCACGTCCACCGCTGCACGCACACCGCGAAGATTCCGGTAGATGCTCGTGGCCAGACGGTGTCGGTGCGCTCCGTCTTTCACGATCAGGAGATCAACATCGCTGTGGCGGTCCATTTCTCCGCGCGCGGCGGAGCCGAACAGGATGATCTTCTCCGGCTGCGCGACGGCCACAATGCGCCGGATGATCTCGTCCAACGTATCCTGGTCGAGTGCGTTGGTATGCCCGTCCACTTTCGTCAACTCAGGGAAACCAGATCAGCATATCGTGTCGTCAGCGTAAAGCGAACACGCCGCGCACGGTAACGCGGATGACATCGCTGCCGATGCTGATCGGCGTGTCGACGACCTCGGATCTCAGCATAGCGGCTCCCGTGGAGAGTTGTGGGTAGAGGCCGTAATCGGGCGCTCCGGTATCTTCACTGATTTCGAGCAACGGCCCAAGTTCCCGGTTGGAGGCTTCCGCCAATTGCCGCGCCGTGCGGTGCAGCCTGTCGACCGCGTCGCGTCGCGCTGCCTGCCGATGCCGTTCCGGGGCGGAGTGGGTGAACGCGATGTGGCTGAACGCCAGCGCATCGCCGCCGGCCACGGATACCGTGTCGATGGCGGCCCCCACGGTGTCGAGGTCCCGATAGGTGACAGCCAGTGCGTGGACGACCCGGTAGCCGTTGAGGCGGCGTCCGCCGTCGTTGGTGTACTGGTAGTCGGGATGGATGCTGAACCGGTTGGTTTGGATGTCCTCTTCATCCACCCCCTGCCGTTCGAGCTCGTCGATCACCGCCTGGGTCAACCGGGCGGCCCGGTCTCGGGCTGCGCCCACCGATGGTTCGGTGACCTCGACGCTTATGCCGAGGACGGCGATGTCGGGCACGGCTTCGGCCCTGCCTTCGGCCCGGACCTGAACGGTCTCCGAATGCGCGCCGGCGCTCGCCGGAGCGTCCGCGGTTCCCGCCGACGGCGTCGTGCTGCAGCCGGCTGTCGCCAGAAGGGCGATGAGCACCGCGGCGATCGCAGGGAGTACACCAGCCACGTCGGCTATGATAGCAGTCTATGAAGCAGCGACGACTGGGAAAGACGGGATGGGACGTGAGCGCGGTGTCGATGGGTTGCTGGGCCATCGGCGGCCAATGGGGCGCGGTGAGCGAGCAGCAGGCGATCCGCACCGTCCACGCCGCCCTCGACGCCGGCGTCAACCTGTTCGACACCGCGGACTCCTACGGCTTGGGTCAGAGCGAGATCCTGCTCGGCAAGGCCCTGGCCGGCCGGCGCGACGAGGCGTACGTCGCCACCAAGGTGGGCAACTGGGCCCGGCGCCAGGACGACCCACCGGGATTGAAGAGCATCTACAGCATCATCGGGTGCTGCCACGCCAGCCTCTACCGCCTGGGGATGGACACGATCGACCTCTACCAGTGCCACGTCGGCTCGCCCGAGCGTCCCGAGATCTTCGTGGAGGCGTTCGAGCTCCTCAAGCAGCAGGGGAAGATCCGTCATTACGCGATCTCCACCAACGACGTGTCCGCGCTCAAGGCCCTCGACGTGAACGGACAGTGCGCGTCGTGCCAGATCAACTACTCGATCCTCAGCCGTACGGCGGAGCGGGACATCCTGCCCTATTGCCGGGACCACGACATCGGCGTGCTGCTGCGCGGACCCATCGCGCAGGGGCTGCTGACCGGCAAGTTCGACGAGACCACGCGGTTCGAGGACGACGTGCGCGCTTCCTGGAATCCGGGCGGGGCGGCGCGCGAAACGTTGCTGTCCAGGCTCGACGTCGTAACCCGGTTGCGCAGCGTCCTGCGGCCGGGACAGAGCATGCTGGACATGGCCCTGCAGTTCACGCTAGCCCATCCCGCCGTGACCTGCCCCATCCCGGGCATGAAGAGCCCCGAGCAGGCGCGCGCCAACGCGGCGGCAGCGGACGGCGAGCTCGACGCCGAGCAACTCGCGGCCATCGCCTCCATCTGTCCGCCGGAGGGGTAGCATGGGCGCTGCCGCCTCATGCGCGGCCGTCCTGGACCCGTGGGTCGGAACCTGGACGAGCCGCATCGTCCTCAAGCCGGCCGCCTGGACTTCGGCAGCCAAGGAGCTATCGGGCACCACACGGCCATAACGGATCGACACATCGTGCTGACGCCCGGCATCTCTGGTGGGAAGCCGCGCATTGCGGGACACCGGATCACGGTTGAGAACATCGTCGTCTGGCACGAGCAGCAAGGTAGAGATGCTGCCCAGATCGCCGAGGAGTACGACTTGACGTTGGCCGAAGTGCATGCCGCTCTGGCGTACTACGATGATCACCGACCTGAGATAGATCGGGCGATGGAACTCAGCCGAGCGTACGTAGAGGCGTGCAGGCGGGGGAGTACTTCCAAAGTAGCCGAGAAGCTACGCCATGCCCCGCATCACAGGCCCAACTGACGGCAGTCTTCAGCCTTTGCTCCGTTCCGCAGTCAATCGATAGGATTCTCCGTCCGGCGCGTGGGATTGACCCACACGATCGGGCTCAGTTCACGTACGCCGCCGGCCGCATTTCGAAATGCTGCGCGGGCGCGCTCATCCTGGGAAGCTACCAATCGATCCGTCCCGAGGGCTGCCTCGATGAGATGGACATCCTTCGTAGCGACATTCTTTTGATGACCGGTCACGACATTGTTGACTCTTTGTCGCAGATTGTCGTCAGGCACAATAGCAGCGCGGTGTACTAGTGTCCCGTCCCGGAAATGTACGAGCAAAGTCTCTCGACTTTCGCAAGAATCGATTGCGCCGTCGCCGTCCACACGAACGGGGTCGCCTGCGCGTTGTACTGCTCAACGAAGCTCTCGATTCTGCTCACCAACTCTTTCACGCTCGTGAACGACCCGCGCCGGATCGCTCGCTCGGTGATGATCCCAAACCACCGCTCCACCTGGTTGATCCACGTCGCGTACGTCGGCGTGTAGTGCACGTGGTACCTCGGCCGCTTCGTCAGCCACGCCTTCACCCGCGCATGCTTGTGCGTGGCGTAGTTGTCCACGATCAGGTGCACGTCCAGAGCCGCAGGCACGTTCGCCTCGATATGGCGCAGGAACGACAGGTACTCCTGATGACGATGACGCTGCTTGCAGCGGGTCAGCACCGTGGCGTTGTTCACGTCCAGGGCCGCAAACAACGTCGTGGTGCCGTGCCGCACGTAGTCGTGCGTGACCCCTTCGACATACCCGAGGCCCATGGGCAGTACCGGCTGCGAGCGCTCAAGCGCCTGGATCTGGCTCTTCTCGTCCACGCACAGCACCACCGCGTGTTCCGGCGGGTTGAGGTACAGCCCGACGATGTCGCGTACCTTCTCGATGAAGAACGGATCGTTGGACAGCTTGAAGTACCGTTGCCGGTGCGGCTGGAGGCCGAACATCGTGAACCACCGCTGCACGGTGCTCTTGGAGACGCCACTGTGCTCGGCCATGGAGCGGACGCTCCATTGGGTGCGGTCGGCCGGCTTGGTCTGCAGCGCGGCATTGATGACTTCGGCGACTCGTTCATCGTCATAGGTCCGTGCCCGCCCCGGCCGTAGTTCATCGTGCAGACCTGCAAGACCTCGTTCACGGTACCGTTTGCGCCACTTGCCGACGGTGGCGTTACTCAGGCCCATGCGTGCGGCGACGGCGACGTTGGACGTGCCCTCGGCACAGGCGAGGATGATCTTGGCGCGTTGCACCAAGCTGCTCGGCAGCGAGCGGGAGCGGCTGATACTGGTAAGCTCGGATTGCTGCTCGTCGTTGAGTTCGAGTGCGGCGATCGGCCGACCTCGTGGCATGGGTAACTCCCGCGGAAGATGTCACCGTAATTATGCCACGAATCGCCGGGACGGTACACTAGCTGGTCCTCCCTCCCGAGACCAGCACCACCTCGCCGGTGATGTAGCTGGAGACCAGCAGCCCGAAGATGGCGTCGGCCACGTCCTGCGGCTGGGCAGTGCGGCCCATCGGGATCTGGCCGGCGATGGCCTGGATCGCCTCCTGGCTGAAGTCCGCGATCCAGCGGGTCTCGACCAGCCCGGGAGCCACCGCGTTCACCTGGATGTGCGGTGCCTGACTGGCGGCCAGGCCGCGCGTGAGCGCGATCGCCGCGGCCTTGCTGGAGCCGTACACCAGCGAGCTGCCCTGCCCGGTGAATCCGGCCAGCGATGTGACCGTGACAATGTGCCCGCCGCCGGCGCTCCGCATGTGGCGGATCGCGGCCCGGCTGCACCAGAACACCCCGTTCACGTTGACCGCGTAGATCCGCTGAAAGTCCTCCGGCGTGATCGCGTCCACGTCGGCCAGCGGCACCGGCCTCGTGGTGCCGGCGTTGTTGATCAGGAAGTCCAGCCCGCCCAGCTCGTCCACCACCGCGTCGACCATCCGGTTCACCGCCGGCTCGTCGGCCACGTCCGCCTGACACGCCACGGCGCGCACGCCGTGCGCCTGCGCGTCGGCGACCGTGCGCTCCGCGTCCTCGCGCGAGCGCGAGTAGTTGACGGCGACCGCGGCGCCCTCGGCCGCCAGCATCAGCGACGTCGCCCGGCCGATGCCGGTGCCGCCCCCGGTGACCAGCGCCACCTTTCCATCGAAACGTCCCATCGTTCCTCCTGTGCGCAGGATACGACATGACGGCGCTGCGGGTATCGCGTACGTGACGGTATCGGATACCGTTCGCGCATGGTCGATCTCCGCGTCCGCGAGCTGCAAGCCTGCGACCTGCGCAACGGGTTCTTCGAGACGCTGGACGCCCTGCGACCCACCAGCCATGTCGATCCGGCCACGACCGCCCCCATCTTCGAGCAGGTGGAACGAAACCCGGACACGGTCGTGGCCGTCGCCGAGCACGACGGCCGCGTCGTCGGCACCGGCACGCTGTACCTGCTGCGCAAGTTCCTCTACGGCGGCAGCACGGCCGCCCACATCGAGGACGTGGCGGTCGCCGCGGACCAGCAGCGCTCGGGCGTCGGACGGGCGGTGATCGAGTACCTGCTGGCACGCGCGCAGGCGGCCGGCTGTTACAAGACCGTGCTGTACTGCGAGGACGACATCCTGCCGTTCTACCGCAAGCTCGGCTTCCGCCACACCACCAACGGCATGCGCTTCGATCACGCGCCGGCAGGGGAGACGACGTGAAGATCAAGGACGTGAGCACCACGGTCACCTGGGGTGGCCGGCGGAACTGGGTGATCGTCAAGGTGAGCACCGACACCGAGCTGTTCGGCTGGGGCGAGGCGACCCTGGAAGGCAAGGAACGGACGGTCCAGGCGGCGATCGCCGAGCTGGGCGCGATGCTCATCGGACGCGACCCGTTGCCGGTGGAGCACCACTGGCAACGCCTCTACCGCCACGGGTTCTGGCGCGGCGGCCCGGTGGTCAACTCCGCCATCGCCGGCCTGGATCAGGCGCTGTGGGACCTGCGCGGCAAGGCGTGGGGCGTGCCGGTGTACCGGCTGCTGGGCGGCCCGACCCGCGACTACATCCGCCTGTACACGCACGTCGGCATCTACGAGCCGGACGAGATGGTGGAGGACGCCCAGCGCGACATCGCCGACGGCTTCACGGCGATGAAGACCGGTTCCTGGCGCAACGACATGCTGCTTCCCGAATCGGAGCGGCTGCGCATCTTCACCGAACGGCTCACCCTGCTGCGCGACACCGTGGGTCCGTCGATCGACATCATGATCGACGACCACGGCCGCGGCCGTCCGTCCAGCGCGGCCCGGCTCATGCGGGCGCTCGCACCCTTCGATCTGCTCTTCCTGGAAGAGACCACCCAGCCGGACGACCTGGAGAGCCTGATCCGGCTGCGCCACGCCGACCCGCCGATGGACATCGCCACCGGCGAGCGGCTGTATTCCAAGTGGGACTACCGGCCGCTGCTCGAACAGCGTCTGGTGGACGTGATCCAGCCCGATCTGGGACACGCGGGCGGCATCTCCGAGGTCAAGAAGATCGCCGCGCTGGCGGAGGCGTACTACGTGCAGTTGGCGCCGCACAATCCGCAGGGTCCGCTGTCCACGGCAGCCGCCGCACACCCGGGCATGGCGATCCCGAACTTCCTGATCCTGGAGTTCGTCCGCCAGGACACCTACCGCGATACGGCCATGCGCGACGCATGGACGATCGAGCGCGGCAATCTGCTGGTCCCGGACGTCCCCGGCCTGGGCGTCGAGCTGGACGAGGACGCACTGCTGGCAAGCCCCTTTCGCCCGGTTCAGCGCGGCGACGGGCCCACCCGAGCGGACGGCAGCATCGCCGATCCTTGAGCAGCCCCGGGAACCGTCGCCTGACACGGCGACGCTGCAGCGCTACCGGGTCGCAGGATCTTCCGCGGACTCGATGTCGCGGAAGCCGGCGCGCAGGTCGTCCAGGTAGTGGGTCAGGTCCTGCGACGTGCCGCGCAGCTCTACCAAGGCAGCAGACTCTCCCGCGGGGGTGGTGCGTAACCGGGGGATGTCGAGCGAAAGCTGCTGCAGCGCGAGGACCGCGGACTTGACGCGCAGGTCGATCACCTCGGTCTGCTCTCGCAGGTGCGCGAGCGACTGGAGCTGTCTCTCATACTGGTCCATGGTCGTCCGATACTCGTGCCGGAGGTCGTGCGTGGCGGCCCTCTCCAGCTTGCCGCGCAGCGTGGCGAGTTGCGCGCTCGCTTCCTCCGCCGACACGCGGGCGCCGGCCCGTTCCAGGTCGCGCCGCGCCTGCAGCAGGGAGCCGACGTGGCGAATGTAGGTGTCGAGTTCCGGTTGCAGCTCGGACCGCCAGCGGGCCGCCTCCCTGCCCCCCTCCCGGAGCTCCGCCAGGATCGTTTCGCGCAACTCCGTCACCTGCGACAGCAGTGGCGCGTCGCCGGGTGTCAGGGCGATGCCGGCGTCCGACTCCAGCGCCGCCAGGTTCGCCGCCTTCCGTCGATCGAGGTCCACGCCCGCTTCCCTCAGGTCGCGCAGCAGGCGCCTTCGCCGGGCAAGCACCGACCCGTAGTGGATGGCCAGCGGAACGCCAAGTGCCCAAGCCGGGAAGATCACCCACGGGCCGCTCCCGGCGGCGAGCAGAACATTGATTCCCGCCAGAAACGCCGAGACGCCGGCGACCGAGCTGAGGTGATGGCGTAATCCGCGGCGGATGGAGAACAGCTTCCGCACCTGCTGCAGCACGCGCTTCGCCACCGGCGGCAGGGCGGCGGCATCGCGGGCATCCCGCGCGCGGGTGCGCACCTCGACGTAATGGTGCAGCAGACCGATCCCCCAGCCGGCCAGCGGAAACAGGAACCAGAGAAAGCCGGGGGAGAAGATCACGTTGACGAGCAGAAACAGGGAGTTGACCGCGGCGAACGTGATGCCGTGGATGGTGAACCCCGACCTGGCGTGCTCGGCCCGCTCCCGCGTACGTTCCACGAAACGGGCCAGCCGTTCGGGTAGCGAGTGGCTCCGAGCGGAGCGGCCGTCAGACTGCGATGATTTCGTCGTCATGGGAGCGCCGCGCCATCGTAGCAACCGAGGCAGCGCAATTCTATCGGCCCGAGAGTCTGATACAGTCACGACATGCAGGTACGCGAGCGGCTGTCTCCAGCGACGTTCATCGGCGTGCGTGGGGGCGACATCATCTCCTTCGGGTCCGGGCAGCCGGATCTGCCGCCGCCGCCGGAGGCGTTTCGGGTGCTCGCCGATTACCGGGGGTTCAAGTACGGGCTCATCTCCGGCATGGCCGAGCTGCGCGAAGCGCTCGCCGGGCACTATCCGGCATCGACCCCTGACAGCTTCGTCATCACCAACGGCGCAAGCGAGGCGCTCGATCTGGCGCTCCGCCATATCGGCCGCACCTGCCCGGCCGACCGGCGGCGGGTGCTGATGGCGCGCCCCTACTACTACTCGTATCCGCCCGCGGTACGGTACGCCGGCCTCGAGCCCGTGTACGCCGACACCGTCGACGGCCGCATCGACATCGACGACTTCGCCAACAAGGTGGCCGGCTGCGCGGCGGTGCTCGTCAACTCGCCGGCGAACCCCACCGGCCAAGTGCAACCCGTGGAGACACTGCAGCGGATCGAGGAGCTGACGCGCGACCTCGGTGTCTACCTGCTGTCCGACGAGGTGTACAGGGATCTCATCTACGTCAGCGACAACCACACGCTCGCCGGGCCGCACGTCGTCACCATCAACTCGTTCTCCAAGACCTATGCCATGTGCGGCTTCCGCGTCGGCTACCTGTGGTCCGAGGACGCCGAGTTCGTGCAGGGCGTCATCGAGATGAAGACGCACACCTCCATGAACACCAACATCCTGGGCCAGGAGATGGCGCTGGCCGCCCTGAGCGCGCCGCCGTCCTACATCGAGGACCAGCTCGTCATCTGGCGCGAGCGGCGCGACCTGATCTACGCCGGCCTGTCGGATCTGGGTCTCGACCTGTGGAAACCCGAAGGCGCGTTCTACGTGCTGCCCAAGGTCGACGATCCGTACGGGTTCGTCAGCGAGATGTTCGAGCGCCACCAGGTGATCACCTATCTGGGCGAGTGGTTCGGCGCCCCCGACCGCGTGCGCCTGTCCTACGCGCTCGACGCGGACAAGATCGAGGCTGGCCTGGAGCGGATCGGCACCTACCTGTCCCGGAGGTGAACCGGAAGCCACTGCGCCTGGCGGTGATCGGCGCCGGCGTCATGGGCTGCAGCCACATCGAGCGGATCCGAGCGAGCGCCGAGTGCGTTCTGGCCGGTGTCTGCGACCCGGATCTGGCCCTTGCGAGGCGAGCCGCCGGCGGCGAGTGCCCCGTGCACGGCGACCTCCCGGAGCTGCTGCGGCGCGAGCGTTTCGACGGGACGATCATCGCCACCCCGAACGCCGAGCACCGCGACTGCGGCGTGCTCTGCGCGGAGGCCGGGGTGCCGATGCTGGTGGAGAAGCCGATCGCGGCCACCACCGCGGACGGCAGCGCGCTGGTGGCGGCGGCTGACCGCTACGGCGTCCCGGTCCTGGTCGGCCAGCACCGCCGCCACAGCGCCTACGTGCGACGCGCCAAGGAGGTGGTCGACGGCGGCGAGCTGGGCCGCCTGGTGAGCTTCACGGCGCTCTGGTTCGTGCGCAAGCCGGACGACTATTACGCGGTCGGCTGGCGTACGCGCCCCGGCGGCGGGCCGGTCCTCACCAACCTCATTCACGAGGTCGACCTGATCCGGCACCTGGGCGGCGAGATCGAGAGCGTGTACGCGGCCGCAAGCTCCGCGGCCCGCGGCCTGCCGGTGGAGGACTCGATGGCGGTCACGCTGCGCCTGGCCGGCGGTGCGCTTGGCTCGATCGCCGCCTCGGACGCGGTCGTATCGCCGTGGTCGTACGAGCTGACCACCCACGAGAACCCGCTCTACACCCGCACCGACCGGAACTGCTACTTCCTGCTCGGCACGGCAGGGTCGCTGGCGTTCCCGCGGCTGACCCTGTGGCGCCACCCGGGCGAAACCGGATGGCAGCACCCGCTGTCGGGAACGGCGCTGCAGGTGGACGCGGTCGACCCCATCGCCGCGCAGCTCACCCACTTCTGCGAAGTGGTGCGCGGCCGGGCGGCGCCGCTCGTTTCGGGCCCGGACGGCCTGGCGACCCTGGCCGCCACCGAGGCGGTGCTGCAGTCGGCCCGCGAAGACCGCCCGATCAGGCCGGCGTCACGAGCGGCGTGAGGGTCGCCGCATAATCACCGCGCGTTCGCTGCTCCGGCAATCGCTGCACAGCCCGTAGAGGGTGACGTCGTGTCCTTCGGTGACGAAGCCGGCAGGCGCCAGCGCGTCGACCTCGTGCAGGCAACCGGTCACCTCCCACAGCGAGTTGCAGATCCGGCACAGGAAGTGGTGATGGTGCGGCTTGCCGGCGCGCTCGTAGCGGGCCGGAGCGCCGGGAATCTCCACCGTCCGCAGCCACCCGGACTCCACCAGATCGCGGATGGCGCGGTACACCGTGGCGATGCCGAGCCGGGGCAGGTGCTCGCGAGCCGCGTCGCAGAGCTCCGTGGGGCTCAGCGGCCGGTCATACGACTCGATGACCGCCTGGATCGCATCACGCTGTCGGGTATGCCGTTCCATGGGACTCCTCGGCTGGCGCGAACCGCAGCGCACGGGCCAGCGCCGAGATAATCAGAAAAACGACGACGCACACCAGGGCGACCGCCGCGCCCGATGCTACGCTCAGATGGTACGAGAGGTACATACCCACGACGCCGGAGCCGATACCGATCCCGGCCGCCACCAAAACGGCGTGGTGGAAGCGGCGCACGACCTGCAGCGCCGCGGCGGCCGGCGCCACCATCAGTGTCACCACCAGCGCGATGCCGATGGTCTGCAGCGCCACGGCGATGGCCAGCGCCATCAGCACGTATTGGAGCGCGGTGAGCGACCGGCTGTTGAGGCGTAACGACGCCGCGAACACGCGGTCGAAGGTGACCAGCACCATTTCCTTGTAGAACAGCACCACGACGATGACGATGACCGCCGCGACCACGCCGATGCGGAGCAGGTCGGCGCCGCTCACGCTCAGCACATTCCCGAACAGAAAGTGCACCAAGTCCACGGCGAAGCTGCGCACCGTGGAGATGATCACGATGCCCAGCGCGAACATGCCGGAATAGATCACGCCCACCGCGGCGTCCTCGCCGATGCGGAACCGGCGGACCAGCGCCGACATGCCCAGCGCGGTCAGGATGGCCGTGCCGGTCGCCCACCAGAACAGGCGATCGCGGGACAACCCGCCCACCAAGTAGCCCACCGCCACACCGGGCACCAGCGAATGGGCCAGCGCGCTGCCGATGTAGGACATGCCGCGCAGCACGGCGAACGTGCCTACCAGGGCACACACCGCTGCGACCATGGTCACCGCCAGCAGCGCGCGGACCACGAACGGATAGCCCAGCGGAACGACCAGGAGCTCGTTCACGGCAGCGCGCGCGTCCGGGCCGGATCGGCGGCTCCCGCGGGATGGCCGTGATCGCAGTCACTGTCCGGCAACGCGTACCGCCCCGAAACCGGCGCCTTCGGCGCCGCTTTCGGCCCATCCCAACCTTGCACGCCATCGTCGATGCGGAGCAGGTTGCTGCCGTACGCTTGCGCAAGCCGATCGGCCACCAGCACTTCGGAGGCCGGCCCGCAGCCGATCAGCCGCCGGTTCAACAGCGCCACGCGGCCCATGCGCTCCGCCACGCCCAAGTCATGCGTGGCCAGCAGCACGGTCACGGTGTCGCCCAGGGCGTCCAGGGTCGCTTCGAGCTGGCGGTGGGCGTCGGCGTCCAGCCCGGCGAACGGCTCGTCCAGCATCAGCAGCTCCGCCTGCTGGGCGAGCGCGCGAGCGATGAACATGCGCTGGCGCTGGCCGCCGGACAGCTCGCCGATCTGGCGGCTGCGCAGCGGCGTGATCCCGACACGCTCCATGGCGGCCGCGACGATCGCCCGGTCGCCGCGGCGCAGACGTCGGAAATAACCGACGCGGGCGGTGCGCCCCATGGCCACCACGTCCTCCACCGTGGCGGGGAACCGCCAGTTGAGGTCGGCGTTCTGCTCGATGTACGCGATGCAGACGTGGCCGCCCGGATCGCTGCCGTAGACCCGGACCGTCCCGGTGGTGGGGCGGTGAATGCCCGCCACCACCTTGAGCAAGGTGCTCTTGCCCGCGCCGTTCGGGCCCACTACGGCGATGCGCTGGCCGGCGGTCACCTGCATCGACACCGCCTCGATAGCGCTGCGCCCGTCGTAGTCGGCGGACACCGAGTCGATATCGAGCAGTGCCGTCCCGGGCGCGTGGGGAGACTCGCGGCCGCGCATGCGCATGGTGACCCGGCAGCCTACCCCATTCCCGTCAAAACGAAAACGATTCCCCGTTATCGGCTAGGGAAGCCTTCGGACCGTCAACTCCCTCCGAGTGCGGCGACGATGCGCTCGACGTTGGTGCGGATGAAGTCCTGGTAGGTGGCCGCCGGACCGTCCGGCTCGCTCAGTGATCCGGTGTACACCGGGACCACCTCGATCCCCAGGTCGTCGGCCATCACCTGCGCCGCCTGCGAGCTGACGGTCAGGCCCACGAAGATCGCCGGTACCGCGTGCTCGGCGATCGCGTCGTGCAGGCCTGCCACGTGGCGCGCGGACGGCTCGGATGCCGTGCTGAATCCCGGAATGATGGTGTCGAGGACCGTGAACCCGTAGCGGGCGGCGAAGTATCCGAACATGCCGTGGTCGGTGATCAGGATACGCCGGTCCCGTGGAATGGCCGCCACGCGTTCCCGCACCCACGCGTCCAGTGCATGCAGTTCGCCGGCAAGCGCATCTGCACGTCGGGCGTACTCGGCGCCGTGGTCGGGATCGACCTCCGCGAGCGCATCCGCGATCTCCGCGGTCCATGCCGCGACCAGCGTCGGGTCCATCCACACGTGCGCGTCGAACTCGCCGTGGTCGTGGTCATGCCCGCCTCCCGCCATGCGCCGGAGGTTCAGGTGCGCGGAAAGATCGACGACGCGCCGCGGTTCCGCGCTCGCGATCAGGTCCCCCAGGAAGTCCGCTTCCAACCCCGCTCCGTTGATGAACACGACGGCAGCATCGGCTGCCTGCCGGGCGTCCCGGGGGGTCGCCTGGAACGCGTGCGGGTCGGCACCGGGCGGCAGCATCACGTACAGGGACAGGCGGTCGCCGCTGAGTCGGGCAACGATGTCGCCGACGATGGTGGTAGTGGCCACGACCAGGACGCGATCGGCCACCGGCTCCTCCCGGCGGCCTTCGGCATGTGCCAGGGTGCCGGCCAACATCAGGACGGAAACGACGAACGTCCGCATGCTCCGGTGTCTCATGCTTTCATGCTAACGATAAATCCTTATCATGGGCAAGGCAGCCACCCCGGCCGCTGATTCGTCAACGGTATCTCGGCAGTCGGTCTCTGACTCCCTGTCTGTCCTGAGAACACTTGGAACTATTCTGTCCAGTATGTTGACTACACTACAACATACTGGCAAATTTGAAACATGCGGGTGGAGTTCCCTCTCGATCATCCGTTCGACTACCAGCTCGCCATGGACCGGTTGGCGCATTATCGAGCGCCGCGCAACAAGATCCGCAATCTGTGCATCAGCGGCGACCTGATCCAGGTCAAGAAGGGACTGTACGTCGCATCGCCCTTCCCCGGTCGCCCGCCAGCCGTGAGTCCGCTTGCCTTGGCGGCGCTCATCTACGGACCGTCCTACGTCTCACTGGAATCGGCGCTGGTCCATCACGGGCTGATTCCCGAGCGGGTGGACGAGATTACCAGCGTCACGTGCAAGCGCGCGAAGCGGTTCCAGACCCCGCTCGGCCGTTTCACGTACCGTCCGGTGAACGAATCGACATTCAGCTATGGTGTCGGGCTGCAGTCCGTTGAGGGCGGTTCTGTCTTTCTTGCGGAGCCGGAGAAGGCGCTGTGTGACCGGATCGCCTGCATCCGCCATCTCACCACCATGCGGGACATTCCCGAGGTGCTGGCAGATCATCTGCGCGTCGACCTGGACGCGGTCGCGCGGATGCGGTTGAGCGTCGTACGCAACATAGCGCACCGCTATCGACGACGGAACGTCGACGCGTTCCTGCGCTGGCTGGAGCGCCACGGAACGGGGACCAGATGAACACCGCGCTACAGGTTCTGCTCGACCGCTACGAGCCGCGTACCCCCGCCGATTACGAGAACGCGCTGAAGGAAATCGTACAGGAGCTGGCGTTGCTCGGGTTGTGGCGCGCCAAGTTCTACGAGCATGCCGCGTTCTACGGCGGCACCGCGCTTCGCATCTTCCACGGACTGCCACGCTTCTCGGAGGACATGGACTTCTCCCTGCTGGCGCCCGACGAGGAATTCGACCTCGACCCCTACCTCGAAGCGATTCGACGGGAGCTGGCGTCCTTCGGATTCAGCTTCCGCGTCGAACGGCAGAGCAAGCGCGTGAGCACCCCGGTCGAGTCCGCCTTCATCAAGGGCGGTACGCGGGTCAACCTCGCTCACGTGGGCATGCCGGACTACCTGCAGGAACGACTGCCCCGGCTGCAACAGATACGCATCAGACTGGATCTGGATACTGACCCGCCGCCGCTCGCCCGCTACGACGTGCTCACGCTGCTGACGCCCATCCCGTTTCAGGTACGGCTCTTCGATCTGCCGTGCCTGTTCGCCGGCAAGCTGCACGCGCTCCTGTGCCGCGACTGGAAGATGCGAGTGAAAGGCCGCGACTTCTACGACTTCGTCTGGTATCTCGGACGGCGGATACGGTGCGACGTCAGGCACCTGCAGGCGCGCATGGAACAGACAGGCCACTGGGAGAGCGGTGACGACTTCGATGTCGCGCACCTGCGCCGGCTCCTGGCGCGGCGATTCGAACAGGTGGATTTCGATCAGGCCAGGAGCGACGTACGACCGTTTCTGCGCGACGATGCGGAGCTCGATCTCTGGGATCGTCCGTTCTTCCAGTCCCTCGCCGGGCGGGTCGACGGGTGACGCTTCAGCCGGTGTTGCGCAGGCCGGCAGCCAGGCCGTTGACGGTGAGCAGGATCGCCCGTTCGACGCGCGCGTCCACCCGGTCGGCGCTGCGGTGCCGGGCGAGCAGCACCACCTGCAGCAGGTTCAGCGGCTCCAGGTAGGCCGAGCGCACCTCCAGCGTCCTCTTGAGCACCGGGTAGTCGGCGAGCAGCGTCGGCTTGCCGGTGGTGGCCAGCACGTGCTGGAGCGCGCGCTCGTGCTCGGCGGCGACCAGATCGAAGATCTGCCGGTGCTCCGCCGGCACCAGCGCCTCCACGTAGCGCTGCGCGGTCACCAGATCGGTCTTCGCCAGGGTCATCTCCACGTTCGAGATGAACATCCGGAAGAACGGCCAGCGCTCGTACATCTCCAGCAGCGTGTCCGCGCCGGCCTCGCGCGCGGCGGCCAGCCCGCTGCCGACCCCGTACCAGCCCGGCACCACCTGGCGGGTCTGCGTCCAGCCGAACACCCACGGAATGGCGCGCATGCCGCCGATCCCGCCGCCGGTCCCCGGCCGCCGGGCCGGCCGCGAGCCGATGTTGAGCGACGCCAGCTCCTCCACCGGGGTCGCGGTCAGGAAGTAGTGGACCAGGGACGGATGGTCGATCAGGTCGCGATAGGCGCGGAACGCGGCACGTGAGGTGACGTCCATGGCCGCGTCCCACCGCTTCAGATCCTCCGCCGAGCGCGTCGAGCTCCGGTGCAGCACCGCCGCCTCGACCGACGCGGCCAGCGTCAGCTCCAGATTGTCGCGCGCCAGCCTCGGCAGCCCGTACTTGTCGGCCACCACCTCGCCCTGCTCGGTGATCTTGATCGTGCCGTCCACGGTCCCCCAGGGCTGGGCCAGGATCGCCTCCGCGGTCGGGCCGCCGCCGCGCCCCACCGTGCCGCCGCGCCCGTGGAAGAAGCGCAGCGGCACGCCGTACTCACGGGCGACGTCGCGCAGACGGCGGGCGCATCGGTGCAGCTCCCACTGCGCGGTGGTGATCCCCGCCAGCTTGTTCGAGTCGGAGTAGCCCAGCATGACCTCCTGCGGGCCGCCGCGCAGCCGCAGCAGCTCCCGGTAGCTCGGCTCCTCCAGCAGGTCGCGGAGCGTGTCTCCCGCCCGCCGGATCGACTCCGGCGTTTCGAACAGCGGCACGAACCCGATCGCCGCGCGGCCGGCGGCAATGTCGACCAGCCCGGCCTCGCGTGCCAGCACGACCGCCGCCAGCAGATCGTCAGGGCCCACCGTTTCGGAGACGATGTAGCTCTCGATCGCGCGCGCGCCGAACCGGTCCAGCGCCGCCCGGACCACCCGCATCGTCTCGAGGGTGCGGCCGGGATCTCCGCGCAGATCGGTCGCGGCGGTCGCGATCGGCCGCCGGTTGCGCAGCTCCTCGGACAGCAGCTCGAACCGCTCCGCCGGCGACATGCGGGCATAGTCCGGCGCGTCGGGAAGGCGGCGGTACAGCGCCGCCAGCGTGGCGTGGTGCTTCTCGGCATGCTCGCGGACGTCCAGGGTCGCCAGATGGAAGCCGAAGGCCGCCGCGCGGCGCAGCAGGCGGCGCAGCGCCCCGTCCGCGATCGCCTCGCCCCGGTGGGCGCGCAGCGAGCGCTGCAGCATCTCCAGCTCCGCGACCAGCTCGGCGGAGCTGTGGTAGTCGCGGCGCGGCACGTGCCGCGTGTGCTCGGCGATCCGCTGGCGCGTGTTCACCAGCCGCTCGCGGATGTAGTTGAGCTTCATCCGGTAGCTCTCGCCGGTGTCGCCGCGCTGGAAGCGGCCATCGGTGGCCGGCAGCGCCTGGCGGTCGCGCCGCAGGCTGAGGGTAAGCTCCGCCGACACGCCGTGGATCTGCTCCGAGCTGCTCAGCTCCGCCGACAGGCCCTCGACGGCGGAGATCAGCTCGCGCAGGGCGTGGTCGTGCTGCAGCTCCAGCACGGCCATGGTCACCTCCGCCGTGACCAGCGGGTTGCCGTCGCGGTCCCCGCCGACCCAGCTTCCGAAGCTCAGCGGCCGCGCGTGCGCCGGCAGCTCGACGCCGACCCGTTGCATCTGCTCGTCCAGCTCGTCGAACAGGTCCGCAGTGACCTCGCGCAGCATCTCGTTCAGGTAGTAGATCGCCGCCCGCGCCTCGTCGGTGGGGCGCGGGCGTTGCACGCGCAGCTCGTCGGTCTGCCAGATCAGGTCGATCGCCTCGACCAGGCGCCGCTCGATGCGGGCCAGATCCACCTCCGTCTGCCGCGGGTCGGCCCGTTCGTAGAGGAGCTCGCCGATGCGCTGCAGCTTGGTCAGCACCGAGCGGCGCGCCGCCTCGGTCGGATGGGCGGTGAAGACCGGCCGCACGTCGAGGCGCGGCGCCACCTCGCGCAGTGCGGCGCACCGTTCGTCGTCTCCCTGGATGTGATCGAACAGGGCGCGCAGCCGGCCGCGGCCGACCCCGCTCCTCGGTCCGTGCTCGCCGACCCGGTGGGTCTGCTCGGCGACGTTCGCCAGGTGGAAGAAGGTGGAGAAGGCGCGCACCAGGTTGGTGGTGTCGGCGATGTCCAGGCCCTCCAGGAGGGAGGTCAGCTCGGCGCGCGCGCTGCTCCCCGCCTCCGGGTCGCGTGACTGCTTGCTCAGCGTGCGGACCCGCTCGACCAGCTCCAGGAGCTGCGGCCCGTGCTGCCGGACCAGGGTCTGCCCCAGCAGGTTGCCGAGCAGCCTGATGTCGGAGCGCAGGGCGGCGTCGGTTCCGGATGAGCTCATGAGACCTTCCGCGCCTGTCGCGCCTCGTACTCGATACGACCCTCGTCCAGCGTGCCAATCAGGTCGGTATCCTGGAGGATCTGCGCCATTTCCTCATCAGTCACGTATGAATACGGGAGCGACACTTTCGCCTGGTCGACAGAACCATCAACGCTCACGCGCTTACGTCCCGCGCCGTTTCCGACCGACAAACAAATCTTGGCGCAGATTCCGCCCAATCTACTCAAACTGATGAACCCGATCCCAATCGACAACTTCCTGCACGTTTCCACAATTCTCAAACACATCCCCTAGCCGAAACCATGCTCTACCTTACGTCACCGCGCGCTATACGCCCACGGATTCCACTCCTCGGGATTGCTTTCCCAGCGGTCCAGACCCCGTAGCCATTCACGGCCAAGCCCGGCTTGATACCGGTAGTCGAGATGGCGGCTCGTGTGAGCTTGTGTATGGCATTCTGCCAGCTCAAGGTCTCGCGTCGCCCGAACCAGCCAAGAGCAACCAAGTCCATTCGCTCCTCGCCAGTCAACTCTCTCAGCATACACTCTAAACGCTTGTAGGATTCCAGCCCATGGAACTGGTCCGATAGACTCGTCGGTACAATGCGAAACTTGCCCGATTTGTTTTTGTTCTCTTCGTGCTCATTTATCAGCACGTCCATTTCCCGTTCCCACCTCGCAAACGCCTTGCTCAGATCCTCGACCTTGACGCGCGATATCGCGGGCGGCGGGTCCCGAATCGCCTCCATCTCTGTACGCCACTCGATATGATCTTCCCTCATCCGTCGTAGTTCGCTCAGTTGCTTCTTCTCCTGCGCGCGCGGCTCTGCGTCTAGCTTTAGAGTCCACAGCGGGAAAGGCCAATCAAGTAGAACGTCATGCCGCTCGCCTGCGCTTCCTTCTCGGACTAGCCGTTCTTCCTTCAGGGATTCAAATGTATAGCGAATGAGTCCATATAGCTCCATAATCGTGGTCTCATCATTCGGTAGGAAGGAACGCCACAGTTTTGCTACAATCCCCAGCCCCTCGGGGCTTGTCGCTCCGATCCGTTGAATCGCGCGGGCCACGATCAGGGCCTCGGGCGACGAGTAGGTCTTCGTATACCACGCCGAGTAGTGCGAGAGCGGGGAAATCCACGAATAGTGGCCCGGCTCCTCAGTCACATCCTGGACGTAATCTACGTACATCGCGCGGTTCCGTTCGGTTGTAATGGAGTTCGAATAAATCCAATCAACGTCCCTCGGTCCATCCAGGTAGAACTGACGACGTTCCGTCTCGGCGTAGTGCGACACATCTCCGAAGTTGGTCGGCCTCCACGAGCACGCCTGTGCGTAGATTCCCTTCGCCACGTGATCGTTGAAGGAGTTCAAGGGGTTTCTTACTTGGTCTCGCGGACACCTTATTGCGTCAATCAGGATGAGTACTTTCGAAGCCTCCTCCTCGGCAAGCCGTCTCACTAAGTCGGCGACACGGAATTCGTTCATCTGAACCAGACGGCGCGCCGTCTCTTCCAAGCTCTCTGCGTTCTCCAGTATGAGACGGATCCCTTCGGAAACCTGCTCGAACAGACGATCATCACTGAGCTGTGCCAAGTGAGTAATCGCTGGCTTCACAGAACGACTCGTCTAAGCACGTCCATCATCTTCAATCCACGAGCGAGGACTCAGAATGGCTTCCCGTTGGGCAGCGACGCTCCTCAGCCGCCGAGGTGTCGCGAGAAGAACCTGACCCAGTTGCGGTACATGATGTCGGTCACCTGGTCGTCGCCATAGCCGCGGCGGGCCAGCACGTCGGCCAGACGGCCGTAGTCGACCACGGTGTCGATCTCCGCCGGGGCGCCGGCGCGCCCGCTCTGGCCGTCGGTGTCGCCGCCGATGCCGGCGTGGCGGGCGTCTCCGGAGAGCTGACAGATGTGGTCGACGTGGTCGGCCAAGTCGTCGAGTGTCACGTCCGCCTTGCCGAACGGCCGCTTCAGCCCCACGACCCTTGCCCAGTCGATGCCGCCGCGGTAGAGCATGGCGGTGTCCATCGATACGCCGATGACGCCGTCGCGCTCGATGATCGCCCGCAGGATCTCGTCCGGGAACTGCCGCTCACCAGGAACGAGCGCCCGGCAGTTCTGGTGCGTGGCGATCACCGGGCCGTCGAACCGGTCGAGCGCCTGCGTGATGGTCGCGTCGGAGGCGTGCGTGGCGTCAAGCACGATGCCCAGCCTGCGCATGTCGGCAAGCAGCCGGCCGGCCGGCGGAAACAGCCCGCCTTCGGTGCCCGTGCCGGTGCCGTGCCCGTACGCGCTGGTGTCGTAGTGGGTGAGACTGACGATGCGCATGCCGGCGGCGTGGAATTCCTCCAGCGACTCGGTGTCCAGGATCGGGTCGGCGCCCTCCAGCCCGATGATCACGCCCACAGGCAAGTGGTCGAAGCCCGCTCCCGCGCGCTCGCCTTCCTCCCAGCTCCGCATGTGGCCGGCCAGATCGGCCGCGGACTTCAGGATGCGGTAGTGCCCGCGCCGCTCCATGATCCGGTAGTAGGAGATCTGACCCCACGTCTCCGCGTAGGCCAGCTCGCCCGAGCGGTGCCCCCAGAGCTGCGCTCCCGGGCGGTGGATGCGCGCGGTCAGCTTGCCGATGAAGGCGGCGATGCCGGCGCGGCGCTGCTCGGGGACCGACGCCATCAGCTCCGCCTGGTAGCCGGGATCCTCGCCGGCCATGCCGGTCAGCGGCGCGGAGCGAACGGCTTGAATCGGCTGAGTGAGGTCGGCGTTGAGCCGCGCCGCCACGTTGGCCGGATAGTCTCCGTCGAAGATCAGCATGCTTTGGCCTCCGTTCGCGTGGCTCAGGCGTCGCTCCAGTTGAAGACGACGTTCATCATCGTCTTGTCACGCTTGAAGGCCATGTCGTACGCCTGCTGCATCTCGGTGTAGTGCAGCCGGTGGGTGATCAGCCTGCTGGGCTTGAGCACGCCGTCGGCCATGAGCTGCAGCACGTGCGGCCGATGGTGGCGCGTGCCCGCGGCCACGCCCGACAGTTCCACCGGTCGCGGATACAGGCTGGGATCGCCGCCGCTGACGGCGATCAGCGTCACCGCCTTGTCGTAGAAGAGCTGCATCGCCAGGGGATTGAAGTCCAGGTCGTCCTCGCCGCGGCCGAGCAGGCTGACGATCGCCACGCGGCCGTCCCTGCGCACGATCTCCAGCGAGGTCTTGTAGGCCGGCCACGGGTTGGCGGTCAGGATCACCAGGTCGATGCCGCGCCCGTCGCTGAAGCGGTCGAGCTTGGCGTGCAGGTCCGGATCGTCGGACATGAGCGCCTCGTGCGCTCCCATGGTCCGCGCCGCCTGGAGGCGGATGTCGCTGTTGCCCAGCGCCACCGTGCGCGCGCCGAACAGCGGTCCCAGCGCCACCGCGCCCAGGCCCAAGGTGCCGAGTCCCACCACGGCCACCGTCTCGCCCGGGCGGAACAGCGCCTTGTGGTAGCACAGCGCGCTCAGCGCGTAGAGGTTGCCGTACACCGCATCCTCGGGGTCGGCGCCGTCGGGGACCTTCGCGGGGTCCTCGCCCGCCTGCATGATGTACATCGACTGGTGCCACGTGCCGGAGATTACGCGGTCGCCGACCGCAAGGTGCTTCACCGCGCTCCCCACCCCGCGCACGATGCCGAAGTTGCTGTCACCCACCCCGCGCGGGTAGTCGGGCGCGCCGGGAACCCGCTCCGCCCCCTCGTAGTTGCCGCGGTCGGTGCCGATCTTCAGGGCGCTGACCGTCGTCTGCACCCACACCTCGTCCGGCGCCAGATGGCCGGTGTCGAGGGTGTCCTCCTCGAGACGCAGATCGCCCGGGCCGTAGAGGATCGCTTTCTTGTAGGCGGTCATTGCGAGGACTCTTCGGTGTTCTCCTGGGCGAGATGAGCCTGCAGGCGTTGCGCCTGCTTGCGGCTGCCGATGTGGAGCTTCCGGTAGGCCTCTTCCGACGAGGCGAACGGCTTGTCGCCGGTGCCGTGCCAGCCGAGCTGGGTGAACATCGGGTTGCGCGCGCCGGTCTGCGCCTCGCGCCGCTCGATGTGGGCGGCCATGCGCTCCTCCAGCAGGGCGACCACGTCCGGTTCCCGGTCGGCCAGGTTGTCCAGCTCCTCCGGGTCGCGCGCCAGATTGTACAGCTCCACCTCCGGCTTGAAATGGAAGTCTGGCTCCAGGGCGTGGATGAGCTTCCACTCCGGCGTGCGCCAGCCGTGCTTTCGCATCCACGTGGCCTCGGTCAGATAGATCTCGCTCTCAGGGACGAACGGCTCGCCCAGCGCCAAGGGCACCAGGCTGCGGCCGTCGAACTCCAGCCCCGCATCGACGCCCAGCAGATCCAGCATCGTCGGCGTCATGTCCTTGGTCTGCACCCAGGGATCGACCCGCGCGCCGCCGGGCATCTGTCCGGGAGCGCGGATGATCAGCGGCACCACCAGGTTCGGGTCGTACAGGCCGTGGTGATCGTACCAGCACTCGTGCTCGTCCAGGGTCTCGCCGTGATCGGCGGTGACCACCACCACGGTGTTCTCGGCCAGACCGAGCTCTTCGAGCGCCGTGAACAGCCGGCCGATCGCCGCGTCCATGTAGGCGACCGCGCCGTCGTAGAGGCTGTTGACGAACGCGGCGTCGGTGACCTTGCCCGGAAACCAGGAGCTGAAGTAGTCCGCGAACGGCGCGAACGCGTACAGGCCGTCCAGCGAGTGGTTCGACGGGTCGAGCTCGTCTCCCCCGTAGAAGAGGCGGTCGAACGGCGCCGGCGGCAGGTACGGACTGTGCGGGTCCATGTGGCGCAGGAACAGGAAGAACGGATCGTCGCTACCGGCCACCGTGCGCAGATACGGGACCGTGACCTCGTTGAGGGCGTGCGCCTTGGGCATGCTGCCGGGCGTTTTCCCCCACCCCTCGTACTCCACATAGGTCTGGAAGCCTCTAGAGGCCGGATTGCCGGGAAACCCCACGCAGCAGGTCGAGTAGCCGGCCTGCTCCAGGATCCGGGGCAGCATCGGCGCGGCCACGTCGCCCTTGTGGCGCAGCCCGACCACGCCGGTGCCGAAGCAGTCGCGGCCGGTGAGCATCGACGAGTAGGCCGGCGTGGTGGGCACGCTCGGGCTGAACGGATGGCGGAACATGGTCGCCTGCTCCGCGAAGCGGGCGATGTGCGGGGTGGTCAGACGGTCGTAGCCGTACAGGCTCATGCGGTCGCGCCGCAGGCTGTCGATCGCGATCAGCAGCAGGTTCGGCCGGCCCAAGTTGGGGCGGCCTAGGTTGGGGCGCGCTGCCATCAGCGGGCCCCCAGGGCCTTCAGGCAGGCGTTGAGGTAGCCTGAGCTCTCCGCGGCGATGACGGCGCTCGCGGCCGGATCGTCCCACGTCTGCGCGCCGATCACCTCCAGGCTCAGCGCGCCGTCGTAGCCGGCCTCCGCCAGGACCCCGCAGTAGCCGGCCAGGTCGATCTGGCCGCGGCCGCACGCCTGCTGGGAGGGAGGTCCGGGCGAGGGTTCGCGCGACGGGCAGTCGCGGATGTGCACGTGCCGCACCCGGCCGACCACGGCGCGGAGCGCCTCGACCACGTCCTCGCCGGCGCGGTGGATGTGGCTGGGGTCCATGTTGACGCCGAACCCGGGCGAGCTGATCGCCTCGATGGCGGCGAGCGTCGTCGGCGTGTCGTGCACGGCGCTGCCCACGTGCGCCTTCAGGCAGAGGGTGACCCCGTGCGCGTGCGCCTCGTCGGACAGCGCCGCGATCCGCTCCACGGCGGACTTGAGCGAGTCCTCGTCGCCGGAGGTGCCGCCGGAGCCGATGCACACCACCGGGATGCCGATCGCGGCGGCGGCCTCGAAGGCCAGGCGCAGGCGCTCCTCGTTGAGGGCGGACTCCTCCATGGCCAGCGGCTGCAGGCCGTGATCGTCGAGGATGGTGCGCAACTCGGCCGCCTGCGCGCGCCAGTTCGACAGTTGCAGGTGCTCGCACATGCCGGCCAGGGCCGCGACCTCGACCCCGTCGTAGCCGGCCGCGGACAGCAGGCGCGCCGCGGTCGCGAATCCGGATTGGCCGAAGAGAACGGTGTTCGCTGAGAGCTTGATCATGAGTGGGCGCATCATGTCACTTGCAACCAGCACGGCGCCACCGCGCCGCAGCCAGCCCAGCCGGCCCGAGCTTGACTGCCGGACACGGCCCCCGTACGTTCGTCCGCTACTGCCATGGCATTCGAATCACGGGTCTACGCGCTGCGTATCGAGCCGCACCCCAACGCCGACCGCCTGGAGTTGGCGGCGATCGGCGGATTTCGGTGTGTCGTCGGCAAGGACAGCTACGTCGACGGCGACCTGGCCGCATACATCCCGGAAGGAGCGATCTGCCCCGAATGGCTGATCGCCGAGCTGGGGCTGGAAGGCAAGCTGGCCGGCAGCAGGAAGAATCGCGTCAAGGCGGTGCAACTGCGCGGCGCGCTGTCGCAGGGTCTGGTCTATCCGGTCCGCGACGGGATGATTCGCGGGCGGCAGGTAGTCGAGGGGGACGACGTCACCGAGCTGCTGGAATTGGTCAAGTATGAGCCGCCGATCCCCATTTCCATGCAGGGCGAGGTGCGCGCGGTGCACGGCGCGACCCTGAAGTACGACATCGAGGACTTCAAGAAGTACCCGGACGAGTTCCGCGACGGGGAACCGGTGGTCATCACGGAGAAGCTGCACGGCACGTGGTGCTGCCTGGGTTGGCACGCCGAGCAGGGCCCGATCGTCACCTCCAAGGGCATGTCCGACAAGGGACTGGCGTTGCTGCTGGACGAGGCGAACCGGAACAACCTGTACGTGCGGACGTGGGGCACGCACCAGGAGGCTTTCGAGTCCGCGCGCACGCGGATCGCCGCTGACGGGCAGTCGTTCTATGTCCTGGGCGAGGTCTACGGCCGCGGTGTACAGGACCTGCACTACGGCCAACCCAATCCCGCGTTCGCGGTGTTCGACGCGTACGTCGGCGAGCCGGGAACGGGCCGCTACCTGAACCCGGACGAGCTTACGGAGTCCCTGAGCGATCTGTTTCCGCTGGTCCCCGTGCTCTACCGGGGACCGTTCAGCCTTGCGAAGCTGCAGGAGTTGACCGACGGCGCGACCATGCTCGGCGGCGCCCACGTGCGCGAAGGCGTGGTCGTGAAGCCGGCCGCCGAGCGCGTGTCACACGAGTTCGGCCGGGTGATCCTGAAGAGCGTCTCGGGGAAATACCTGACGCGCAAAGGCGGAACGGAATTCAACTGAACCGCGCGTGACGCGGCGCCCGTGATGCGGTCTACTACCGGCATGCTGCGCGCACTGGCCGATCCGCCGCGGGAGTTCACCGTGGTGCCGCTCTGGTTCTGGAACGACGCGCTCACCGCCGACGATCTGGTGCGCCAGATCGACGACTTCCAGGCGCACGGCGTGTACGGCTTCATGATCCATCCGCGCGTGGGCCTGCCGCGCGACATCGGCTGGATGTCCGAGCGCTTCCTGCACTTCATGCACGTGGCGATCGAGGAGGCGCGGCGGCGCGATCTCCTGGTCTTTCTGTACGACGAGGGCATGTACCCCTCCGGCGCATCCAGCGGCCAGGTGGTCGCCGCCGATGCGGCGCTGCAGTCGCGCGGCCTGGACTACCAGGTGCTGACGGCCGGCGAGGAGCCGGCCCTGGAGCCGGGCCACCACCTGGCGGCGATCGCCGAGCGCGCCAGCGGCACCCGACTGGCGTTCTACGACCGCCCGACCGACTGCTTTGTCCGCGGCCTGCACTACACCGATCCGGACGAGGCCACCCGCGCCGAGGATGAGCCCACCGCGGCCGACCTGCTCAACCCGGCGGCGGTCGCCTGTTTCATAACGCTGGTGTACGACCGGTTCGCCGAGGCGTTCGGCGAGCACTTCGGCACCCTCATCCGCGGCATCTTCACCGACGAGCCCAACGAATTTGGCGGCAAGTGCCGGGGGGAGAAGGGCCGCATCCGGGCCGGCACGACCGGCGTCCTGCAGCACGTCGAACGGCTGCTCGGCTACGACTTCACGCCGCGCCTGCCGGCGCTGTGGTTCGACGGAGAGCCCGACGCGCCGCAGGCGCGCGCCGACTACGCCCGCGCCATGCGGTTGCGCCTGCACGAGACCTACTACCAGCCGCTCTCCGACTGGTGCGCCGAGCACGGCATCGCCCTGTGCGGGCACCCACAGTGGACGGACGACCTGGGCTCAGAGCGCTTCTTCCAGATCCCGGGCCAGGACCTCGTGCACGCAAGATCCTGCCCGGCAAGCCGGACGGGATCGACGGGCGCGAGTCCGTGCAGGCCAAGTGCGTCTCCTCGTCGATGACGCACCTGGGCCGCCGGCAGTGCAGCGAGGAGCTGCTCGGCGCCTACGGCCACACGCTGACCTACGAGCAGATGAAGTGGCTGACCGACTGGTGCCTGGTGCGGGGGATCAACCTGCTGTTTCCGCACGCGTTCTTCTACTCGGTGCGCGGCCACCGCCGGAACGAGGCGCCGCCCGACGTCGGCCCCAACAGCCCCTGGTGGGACCGCTACCGTCCCTACGCCGACTACTGCCGGCGGCTGTGCTACGTGGGCACCGACGCCCGGCACGTCTGCGACGTGGCGATACTGGCCGACGCCTGCTACGTGCCGTGGCGGGCGGCACGCGCGCTGTTCACCCACCAACGCGACTTCAACTACCTGGAAGCCCGCCACCTGTGGGAAGACGCGCAGGTCGATGGCGACGGCATCCGGCTGGCCGGCATGCACTACCGCGCGCTGATCGTCGACGGCTTCGACGACGGCCTGAACCCGCTGCCGGAGCGCGCCGCCGAGCCGCTGCGTCGACTCGAAGCCGCCGGCCGAGTCCTCCGCTGGTCTGCCGATGACGGCGCCATGGTCGCCGAGCTGGAACGGCTGGCACCGGCCGACCTGCGGGTGACGCCGTCACAGCCCGACCTGCGCTACCGCCACGTCGTCAAGGACGGCGTGCACTGCTACCTGATCACCAACGAAGGCGTGCACCCGGTCGAAGCTCGCATCCAGGTGGCCGCCGCCGGCCGCGGCTCCTGGATCGATCCGTTCACGATGGAACGTCGCGCCGACGAAACCAGCGCATGCATGCTCCCGCCCTACTCCTCGACCTTGCTCTGCGTCGAGCCGCACGCGCGTGCGGCGTCTCAGCGGCGATCTGCCCAGGACGAACTGCAAGGGAGCGCAGAGATACTCGGCGACATCGTGTCGCCCGTGGTTCCCGCCGACGCGTGGGACGCTGACTCCGCAGGCGCGTGACGGTTCGGCTATCGGGAGCCGGATTCGTGAATCAGCCCGCCAGGAAAGGATGCTCCAGTCAGACCGTATCCACTCCTGAGAGATCCTGTGACAGGCACTCCACCAACGAGATAGCGGAGAATACGACCGACGCCGCGAAGCCCGTGGTTACCGTGGCCTCCGGGTAGTTCGACAGGTGCGACCCGAAGTTGCCTACCGACTGCAGATGATCCACCAACAAGCAGGTCGTCTTCGTGACATGCCTGCACCGTGCCGTACGATCAGACCGCGTCAAGAGTCTCAGAAGGTGACACTGCGCACTTGACTCGTACGGCAACTTGCCGTCGTTGTCGCCCGAATAGTCACCCTCCCATTTCCACTCCTCAAGCCATTCCTCCCGGATCATCCGGTCGGGAAGCTCGGCGTCCCAGATCAGCGTCAGCGCGCTCTCGGAAATGCTTCTGACCCAAGTGAGCGCATCTTGCGGCCGCCGTGTGATGTCGCGAATCGCGTTGCCGATGAATCGGCAGAGATCCTCAGCCACGGCCGGTCGCGGGACCTGGGCGAGACGTAGCTCCAGCAGCGAGCTGACGTGCGTCTCGAAACCCGATACGGTGCCGAAGACGCGATTCAGGTCGGCCAATGCCGGCGCCTGCGCTTCGGCGTACCGCTGCATGAAACGACAGGAACCGCGCATGCGGTTGCCGGACACGCGACCGAAACCTCGATCCTCAAGGCCACGGCGCCGGCCGGCGGACAACTCGCTCGGCGCCATGTCGCCCCCGGTCAACGCGCCAAGATCGGATCGGAGCTCGTGATCGCAGTCATCCCACAACGCCTTCAGGAAGGCGGTCCGCTCGTCAATCATCGTTTCCGCGGCCCGATCGACGTCCGGCTTGGACAGACGCGATCCCCGGAGCTGATGCTCCTCCCACAGATTGTGCAGCAGCGCGCAGACGAGCACGGGCACGCCACCGGTCCAGTTGACGACTTCCTTCCGCGCCGACTCGTCCAACGCGCAGCCTCCGTCCCGGATCGGTTGCAGGAACGCAGGCCAATCGGCATCGTCGAGCGCGTGGACGCCGACCGGCTGGGGGTGGAAGATATTCCAGAAGTCGGATGTCCTGGATTCCTCGGTCTTGCACAGCTCTTGCAGCGGCCGGCGGCTTCCGGTAAGGAATCTGAGACTGTCGCTGCGCTGAGTCAGGTCTCGAAGCTGCCCCCACAGCGTGCGCGTCAAACCCGTACCTGCGAGTACGTGGTCGAAGCCATCGAGCACCACCAGCAGTCGCGCGTCATCGTCTTCGAGTTGCTCGAAGACGTCGCCAAGCTGTTCATGCACGCGCGGGTACTCGACATCGATCCAGTCGGCCAATTCGGTGTGGATCGGTTGCAGCGATCCCTTGACCGATTCGGCAAGCCGCCGCTTGAACGCGGCGTCAGACTCGCGCGCGTCGCCGTGCCTGAGATCGACGTACGTGGTGGTCAGGTAACAGCCCGATCCCACGCGGTGAGCGTCCGCAAGGTGGCGCAGCAACACCGACTTCCCATAGTGCGCCGGTCCCACCACTGAAACGTGATCGGGCATGCTCTTCATCCAATGAGCCTCGATACGCTTCACGAGCGACTCGCGGCCGAGCATGCGAGCCATCGAAGATCCCGCTACCTGATACGGATTCGCGGTCATCGTTCAGTCCCTTTCCTGCAGACGGGCTCGCGCCACGAGTTCGTGCATGTCTACGTTCTGCTGCAGCCACTTCGCCATCAACGGCACGGAGATACGATACGTGCCGCCGCGGTATGAATCGTCGAAGTCGAGCAGCTCCAATTCTCGAAGCTCCGCAATGTCGTCCGCAAGGTCTGTCGATCCACGAATCTCCACTCCGCGCTCTTCGAGCGCCATGCCGAGCAGGTCGAGATTGACCGGATCCCGACCCTCCGCCAACCGGGCGCAGAGCATCAGAACAAACCTGCGCCGCTCCGTGCCGGCGTTGCCCCACAGCGTTCGAAAGTACAAGTTGTCACCCGCCATGTCGGTTGCCGCTCGCTCGACGACGCCCTTGGTGATGGTTCGATCTTCCCCCGCCGCTACTCGGTCGAACACCCCGCTGCTGAGCAACTGAACCAGATACGGATGACAGGAGCACAGCTCGACCAGCGTGTCGCAGGCATGCGGAAGATAGCGGAGCTTCCCCTCGACCGGTTCGATGACGAGCCGCTTGGCCGCGTCGATCGGCAGCGCGCTGATCCCTATCCGGTAGCCCAGTCCGAACAGCGCGGACCAGTAGTCCTCACGCAGCCTCTTCAGCCGACGTGAGCCGGTTATGATCGCGCACACGCCGGGTTGATGCTGCAGCAGGTGACGGATGTTGGTGGGAACCTGTGGGCTGATGGTCCCGTCGTCGATGCGTTCCTGGAGCTCGTCGAACTCGTCGAGCATGAGCAGGACCCGTCGAGGCTTGGCTGCCTCGACCGCCGCCGCCAGGTAGAGCCGGAACGTCTCGAACGAGTGTTCGTCGGAGAACGCGCGATCGAGCGCGCTGCGGAACGCCTGCGTGAACCGCTGGCCGGGGGAAGGCGCGGGTGTCTCGGGCAACCAGGTCCGGACGCCGGCCCGGTAGAGAGCGGAGCCCGTCTCCATTGCCAGCGCCCGGTAGAAGTCTCGCGTGGACTTGACGCCCATGCCCTGCAGCGAGCAGTAGACCGGTATCCAACCGTCAAGCACGTCCGTCTTTTCGATCTGTTTCAGGATCGAGGTCTTTCCCGTGCGGCGGGTCCCTTCGAGCAGGACCACGTTGGCGTGGTCGCTCGCCCCGAGTTGCCGCCTGATCCGTTCCATGACACCTTCGCGGCCGAGGAACAGCTTAGTTCCGGCGACGGGATCGCCCGTGATATACGGATTGGGCCCCAAGTCTCCGGCCTCCACGCCCGTTCCGTACTGCGCGCGGTTGTCACGCACCAGCAGAGATACGGCGCCTTCGTCGCCGACGGGCTTGCCGTCGAAGCGGCGCGCTCGCCACTCCACGGCGATCTGCAGCGACCGTTCCTCACCTGTCGGGCGCACCTCAATCGGCAGGTCGTGCGTGCCGCGCTCGGCCACGTAGTCGGCTGCCCTTTCCACGACCGTGCCATCCGGGCACCGCGCCATAAGCTGCAGGTTGCGCAGTGGAACCCCCGAAGCATTGCTCGCCCGGACGACGACCTCGCTCGTATCCCCGGCGACCACCTCGATGGGTTCCACATCGAGGTCAAGGGTGATCGACCGCTGCATGGCGTAGACCTCGTGCTCGGCGAGCTCCACCAGGACGCAGGTGACCGAGCGCAGCCGCTCAATGACGTGCCCCTCCTCGTCGCCGAGCGCGGCCAACGCCTCATGGAGCCGCACCAGAGCGAACTCCAGTACCGCCAAGCGTCCTGCGCCTGGTGGTATCGAGTCGATGCCATCCAGTGCTGCGGCCGCACGGCGCGCCGATGACAGCCACGCACCGAGCGGTTGGCTTCCTTTCGTGGAGTCGGCGGGTTGACTCAGGCCACCGAGTCCCCGCCCGATCTCGGCAAGCGTCCTCAACCCATCGCGGGCGCCGGAGATCTCAACTCCGCCAGCCACCAATCGCGCTGGCAAAGGCTTTTCCAGCCAGAGGGCGGCTGGATGCCCACTCACCTCGGCGAGCAACCGATGCAGCACGGCCAGTGCATCTGCGCCCGGCCCGTCAAGCTCCTCGAGAACCGCGTCCTGCACGGCCGGCGGCGGCGTGGGAATCCTCAGCGCATCCAGAGCGCGGGCGGACATCTCACCGTCGTCGTCCAGGGCATGCCACGAGAGCCAGTGCGCATATGCCGGAGAGCCCAGGATGGCTGCCAGGAACTCCGGCTTGATCCGGTTGCGCACGCGAACCGAGGCGGCGGACAGGCCACTGATTCCCCATTCGTAGGTTTCCTCGATCCGCTTGAATTCGCCGACGAACATGATTTCCGGCTCCTCAAGGGGAGTATCGAAGTGGATCACCAGATCCCCCGGATTGAGAAACTCATCCTCATCCCAGTCGTTTTCCAGGTTTCGAGCGTCCGCAACCGTGGATAGGCATTCGATTGCGAGCGACGGGTCGGCCGCGACGATCTCGTCGATCGAGGAGTCCAGCAACGTGGCGGTGAGATGCTCCAGTCTGTGGCGGTAGTAGCGGCGCGCGATTGCATCCCGCGGGGCGTCCCACACCAAGACTCCGGGCGATCGCACTCCTGCCGGCGTTTTGCTGTGACGGATGATCGCGTCGGAGATGGCGCGGAGCGCCTCGGCGTCGAAGCGACGCGCCGGCGGGAGTCCGCTGTCGTTCTGACGGTCCGCGCCGACCGACGCCTCCGCCACCGCAACGTCCCAGGCGGCCGGCGCCATGACGGCAACCCGTACGGTGTCGCGGGGCTCGGCACGGCGAAACACGACCACACTCATCGCGATGCTCGTGTGGGGCTCGAATGCTCCCGGCGGCGCCGAAACCACCCCGTCCACTCGGTATTCTTCAAGCAGCTCCATCCGCAGATCCGTCGATTCGTCGCGGGACAGCGTCCGCTCCGGCACCGCGATCACCGCACGTCCACCGGGACGCAGATGCCCCATCACGTGCCGGAGGAACCGGTCCTCGATACGGTCAGTCTCCTCGTCGTCGCCCCACGGCGGCGCCGCCAAGATGCAATCGTATCCACGCGCATCGAGGTCGTCCGGCAACGGCTTGACGAGCGCGTCACCGCACGTCAGATCAGGACGATCGACGCCAGCCAGCACGAGTCGGCAGAGGCCGACCGGATAGGCCCGCCAGTCGGACTCGACACCGGCGATTGCCGCCGGTCCGACCTCTTGGCCTGGAGACGAGGCGTCGGTCGCGCCGCGCGTCCGGCGCAGCGCTTCGACCAGGAGCCCGCCGAAGCCGAAGCAGGGATCGTACACCTTCTCTCCCGGCGCCGGGTTGGCCAGCGCCACCATGAGATCGACAACCGGGGCCGGCGTGACAAACTGACCCACAGACTCGCCATGCCGGTGCACCATGAAGCGCACCGCCTCATCGAACATGGCGGCGGCGAGCCGGCGGCCTGCGGGCGTACTGAGATCCAGCCCCCGCAACCAGTCGAGGATGTCGGCGAATCCCCGCGAGTCTCCCTGTTCGAACATGTTCGCGGCCGTAAGCTCGTCCAGATAGCGCGAGTCGTCGCCGGCGTAGAACGCCAAGGCGTCCTCCACGTCATCGGCCATCTTGGAGAGGTCGCCAGGAGGCCACTCGACGCCATTCCCCTGTCGCCGGGCCGGATCGCACGCGTACCACTTACCGATCAACAGATCAGCCATTACGCCCAGACCGCGGCCGGGAAACCACTTTCCCCTCGGATGGAGTTTGTCCGGAACTTCGGCGAGGAGCGCCCGGATGTCCGCGCGCGCCTGCGTCGTCGTTGCGTTCTGATGGTCGGTACCGTTCATCGTCACGTCGCTCAGTCAGTGTAGAGCAAGACCCATGCCATCATCGACTCTGCCCGTATTTCGAAAGCCAGTTGGTGAGGGTCTGGTAGCTCGCCAGCCCCACCAGCTCAGCGGCTCTGGTCTTGTTTTCGGACGCTTCCTCCATGGCGCGGCCAAGGTAGTGCTGCGCGACCTCCGTCAGGAGTTGGGGCAGGCTGAAGCCATTGCCAAGCGGACGGTCCAGGATCTGCCGGCCGTGGTCCCGGGCGGCCGGGAGAAGGGCATCACGCAGGTCCTGCGCGGAAATGGCAGACCCGTCGGACCAGATCGCGGCTCGGCGCAGCGTGTTGGACAGTTCGCGCACGTTGCCGGGCCAGGAGTGTCGTAGCATAACGTTTCTTGCCGAAGCAGATATTTTCTTCTCCCGGTAGCCCGGCTCACTCGTACTCTCAGCGTTGATCCGCTCCAGGAGTCGATCGGCCAGCAACCCTGTGTCTCCGGCGCGGTCGCGCAGCGGCGGGAGTTGAAGGACGGCCACCGCAAGGCGATAGAACAGATCTTCCCGGAACCGGCCCTCGGCGACCTCCTCGACCAGGGTGCGGTTGGTCGCGGCGATGACGCGCACGTCCACATCGCGGGGCGTGGTGGCGCCCACGCGGACGACGGCTCCTTCTTGCAGCACCCGGAGGAGCTTAACCTGAGCGGCAGGCGGCAACTCCCCGATCTCGTCCAGAAACAGCGTGCCGCCGTTCGCCGCCGCGAAGTAACCTGGACGCGTGCGGTCAGCGCCGGTGAACGCGCCCTTCTCGTGGCCGAACAGCTCGGACTCCACCAGCGCTGGCGGCAGCGCACCGCAATTGACGGCGATGAAGGGCCGGTCGCGACGCGGGCTCGCCTGATGGATGGCGCGCGCCATTAGCTCTTTGCCGGTTCCCGTCTCTCCTTCCAGAAGAACCGGAACGGAACGGGGCGCCACCCGGCGAGCGCGCAGAATGGCGCGCTGCATGACCGGGCTTCGATGCACGATCGCGTCGAATTCGGGCGCTTCCGGAGGCAGCCCGGCGCTCAGGCGTTCGAGCTCGCGATCCGGTTGACGGAGCAGATCGGGCAGGAAGTCCGCCGAGATGTCGAATGGCACGGACGCGGTTCGGACTCCGTGCTCGCGAGACGACTCGATCATCGCCGCTGGAAAGCGCGTCTTCGCCAGGATGATCCAGACGGCGGCCATGGCCGGCGTGCCGGGGCTCAGGTGGAAGGTGAGCGCGGACTCCGGGGTGGTGGCGAGTGCCTGCTCGCACGCCCGAACGGCCGCGGCGTAGATCTCCCCGAACTCCGTGGGACCGGTGAGTTGCTGCCGGAGCATGTTGATCTCGGTCCCGCCAGCACGCGCCTTGAGCCAGCGAAGGTAGCCGATCGGCTCGGCATCGTGATCGGTGAGCAGAAACGCGGCGTCGAACGTGATGGTTTCCAGAGCCTGGGCGACCGGTCCGACGCCCACTGTCGCGCTCTCCTCCACGGCGCGCAGATCCGCATGACCGATCCAAGTGACGAGAACTTCGGACACGTGGGGAGCATAACATATCATCTATGGAAACAACATATTTTACCATGACGACGTGCGTCGCTCGACGGTGGCGTCATTTGTCGCCGTCCGAGCTACGAAATTGCGACGGACTGGGTGCCTGGGTAGCATGAGACAGATGTCCGCCGTGGGGTGAGTCGTCGTATCCATGGGTAGCCTGCCGCGATCGTACGGACCCGGCGACCTGAAGGGGGACGTATTCGGCGGGGTCGTGTCCGCGGTCATGATGGTGCCGGTGGCGCTGGGGTTCGGGGTGCTGTCCGGGCTTGGGCCGGTGGCGGCTTTCTACGGCGCGATCGCGGTGGGGTTCTTCACCGCGGTACTCGGCGGTGCCGCGCCGATGATCTCCGGGCCCAGCGCGATCGTGACCATCTTCACGGCGGTCATTATCGGCAGCTACGCCGACGACCTGGGCGAGGCCTTCACCATCGTCATGCTGGCTGGCCTGCTGCAGATCGCCTTCGGGGCGCTGCGCCTCGGCCGGTTCGTGAACTGGCTGCCCGTCTCCGTGGTCCGCGGGGTGTTCGTGGGCGTGGGCTGCTACATTTTCGTGAGCCAGACGCTGTGGTTCCTGGGCGCTCCGGTCGAGCCCGGCATCGGGCTGGTCGCCATCATCGCGTCCTGGCCGCAGGCGGTGACGAACCTGAACGGGGACGCGCTCGGGGTGGCGCTCATCACCCTGGCCGTGTTCATCGTGTGGCCGCCCAAGCTGCACCAGGTGGTTCCCAATGCCCTCGTGGCGCTGATCGCCGGCACCTTGGCGGGCGCGCTGTGGTTCGACGCCGCGCCCCGCATCGCCGAGCCCCGGATCGGCATCCCGGCGCTGCAGATGCCGGTGCTCTCTCCCGCCGTCCTGTTGGATGCGATCCAGCCGGCGCTGATCCTGGCGTTCCTCAGTTCCATCTACAACCTGCTGACGGCGCTGATCATCGATCCCATCACCGGCCGCACTCACAAGCCCAATCGCGAGCTCTTCGGGTTGGGCGTCGGCAACATCGTCGCCGGACTGATCGGCGGACTCCCCGGCGCCGCTTCGGCCCCGTGCTCCCTGCTCGCCGCCCGATCAGGCGGGCGCACCGCGGTCACCGGCGTGGTCTGCGCCGCCGTGCTCCTGGCCGTCCTGTTCGGGCTGGGGAGCACACTGGCCTGGATCCCCAACGCCGCGTTCGCCGGCATCCTGATCAAGGTCGGCTGGGACATGATGGACATCCGCTTCCTGCGGCGCATCCCCCGGCTATCCGCCGACATCGGCATCGTCACGCTGCTGACCGCGGCGCTGTCGATCTTCGTCGACGTGATCTCCGCGATCGCCGTCGGATTCTTCGTCGCCGGCATGGCGAACGCGCTGCGCTCGGAGCGGCAGGAGCTCAATCAGACCCTGTCCACGCCGCTGCTGGACATGGTGCTCTTTCCGGAGGGCGAGTTGCCGCCCGACGCCGATCCGTTCCGTGCGCGCGTCGGGCTGCTGTCGCTGCGCGGCAGCTACTCCATCGCCTCCGCGCGCGAGATCGTGCGCGTCATCAGCCCGGACCTGGCCGACCACGAGGTCGTCATCTTCGACTTCAGCGAGACCGCGGGCATGGACGACAGCGCAGCCATGGCGCTGGAGGAACTGATCAACGGGAGTGTCCTCGGTCAGGACAAGGGCTGCATCGTGGCGGGCCTTTCCGGCGACCTGGAGAAGACCCTCACCTCGCTCGGCATCTTCGACCGCTTACCGCAGGACGGCTTCGCGGCCGATCTGGACGACGCCAAGCGCGCGGCCGCCCGGCTGCTGGAACGGTGACGCTGCTGCGCCTGCTATCGGACCAGCGCCTTCGCAGAGCCTGATGTCAGCTCAGCCGAGCGACTCCACGCCGACCACCTCCGAGCGCTGGAACGAGCGGACGTACGCCTCGATCTGCGCCCGGCGCTACGTCACCTAGTACTCAGCGGCGCGACGGCGAATCCGCGCGCGGATGGCCTCCCCGTTCTCCGTCAGTTCCTTTGAGAGCTCATACACCTTCTGCGCGTTCATCCAGAACTCCGGGGATTGCTCGAAATACGCAGCCAGGGCGATCGCCGTCTCAGCCGTCACGCCACGCCGTTCGTGCACGATCTCGCGCAGCCGTGTCGCCGGCAAATCGATATCATCGGCAACCCGATCGACGGAAAGGCCCATCTCCCCGATCTGCTCACGAAGCAACGCACCAGGATGCGTTGCAGTCCGATCTGTGGGGACTGAGATCATCCCTCCTGCTTCGTTTATCTATCGAACTTACCGTTGAAGACGCTCTCGGTTCGCTTGTCCGCGAAAGACCGGATCACTCAACTCTGCTATTGATCGTGGCGCTCGACCGTAGTTCAGCCGACCGGCTCTACCTCGACCACCTCGGAACGCTCGAACGAGCGGACGCACGCCTCGATGACGAGCTGCGCCTGCAGCGCGTCCACGCCGGAGGCGTCGATCTGCTCCGGCGGCACGCCCGCGTCGAGCTGGTCGACCCAGCGGGCGATCCTGCTGCCGAAGGTCTCGTTGAAGCCCAGCATCCCGCCCAGGTAGTGGAGCGTCTCCGCCTCCTGGCTCTCGCGCGTGAAGAAGGTCAGCCGCTGGCACGCTTCCTCCAGCAGGAAGCGCCCCTTGGAGCCGGTCACGTCGCAGGTCTCCAGGCCGAAGCCGCCGCCGGCGTCGTAGCTGCCGGTGAGCGATCCGATCATGCCGCCCGCGAACTCGAAGATGATCTTGGCGTTGGACCAGATGCCACGGCCCTCCCCCTTCATGAAGAACGCCGCCACCCGCCGGACTTCGCCGCCGAAGTAGCGCATGACGTCGATCGAATGGGGATGCAGCGCGCGGATGTGGAACCAGGGCGAGGTCTCCGCCGGGTTGTTGATCCACATGGTCATGCCGATCATGTGCAGGGTCCCCAGCCGGCCTGCGTCCACCCACTCCCTGGCGCGCTCGGCGGCCGGCGTAAAGCGGTGGTTGAGGTTGATGCCGTACGGCAGACCCTTGGCCGCTGCCTGCTCGACCATCTTGCGGCCCTCGTCGATCCGGTTCGAGATGGGCTTCTCGCCGAGCACCGGGAGGCCGGCTTCCAGCAGCTCCATGGTCGGTGCGAAGTGATCGCCGCCGTTCTCCTCACCCTTGGTGCAGACGCTGCACGCCGCCAGCTCGATGCCGCTGGCCAGCATGTCGGCGATGGAGGCGAACGCCCGCGCGCCGTGCGCGTCGGCCAGTTGCGTGGCGCGCGCCTCGTCGATGTCGCAGACCGCGACCACGTCGCTCTTGGGATGCTTGGCGTATGCTTGCGCGTGACGGGTACCGATGCCGCCCGCGCCGACGATGCCGATGTTCATGTCGCGCGGAGCTTATCACGGGCGCCGGCAGAGGGGACTTCATGACGCGGAAATCGGGATACGTGAGCGCGAACGACGGCGTGCGGCTGCACTTCGACGAAGCCGGCGCCGGCAAAGCCGTGGTGCTGATCCATGGCGGCGGCCTGAGCAACGTCTGGTGGGACCGGAACCTGCCGGCGCTCAGCCGTCGGTTCCACGTGATCGCCCCGGACACGCGCGGCTGCGGGCGCTCGCAGCGCACCCCCTGGGGCCACCGCACCGCCCGCTACGCGGCGGACGTGCGCGAAATCATCCACGCCCTGGGGCTCCACGACGTGACGCTGGTCGGCTGGTCGATCGGCGCGCGCACCTGCTACTCCTACCTGGAGCTGTTCGGCGCGCACCGGCTGCGTGGTGTGGTGCTGGTCGACGAGACCGTGCACATCACCGTGCACGAGCCGCCCCCGCCCGGCTCGGAGCAGCAGCCCGGCGAGAGCGACCGCGATCATCAGCGGCGCACGATGCGGACGATGCTGGGTCCGGTCTACGGACCGCGGGCGACCGACGAGGAGATCGACCGGCTGACGGATTCCGCATCCGGCTACGCGCCGGCCGGCGAGACGCTCGGCGCCGACTACCGGGCGCAGGACTGGCGTCCGCTCTGCCCCTCGATCTCGGTTCCGGTGCTGGTGACCACCGGCCGCCACAGCGGCGCCTTCCCCGGCTGCCAATACGCCGCCGACCACATCCCCGGCGCCCGCCTGGAGATCTTCGAGGACAGCGACCACGGCCTGTTCTACTCGGAGGCGGAGAAGTTCAACCACGTCGTCGCCGACTTCGTGAACGATCCCCTCCGGACGTAACCGCCGTCGCGGCTACAGGTCGGCCACCTCCTCGATGGTCTCGGCCACCAGGGCGAACAGGTCGTCGATCTGGGCCGGCGTGATGGGCAGCGGCGGCGCCAGGGCGATGATGTCGCCGGTGACGCGGATGAACGCCCCCTTCTGAAACGCCTTGTGCAGCGCGGTCATCCCGCGCACGGCCGGTTTGCCTGGGACCGGCGCCATCTCGATCGCCGCCGTCAGCCCGATGTTGCGGATGTCGATGACGTGGGGCAGGCGGCGCAGGTCGTGCGCGGCGTTCTCCCAGTGCTCGTTGAGCTCGGCCGCGCGCGTCAGCAGGCCGTCCCGCTCATAGACCCTGAGGGCGGCGCGCGCCGCCGCGCAGGCCAGCGGATGACCGGAGTAGGTGTAGCCGTGGGTGAACTCGATCGCTCCCTCCGGCCCCGCCATGAACGCTTCGTAGATCTCGTCGCGCACCGCCACCGCCCCCATCGGCACGGTGCCGTTGGTCAGCCCCTTCGCCAGCGTGACCATGTCCGGCAGCAGGCCGAAATGCGTGGCCGCGAACGGCGACCCCAGCCGCCCGAAGCCGGTGATCACCTCGTCGAAGATCAGCAGGATGCCGTGCGCTGCGGTGAGCTCCCGCAGCCGCTCCAGGTAGCCTACCGGCGGCACCAGCACGCCGGTGGAGCCGGACATGGGCTCGACGATCACCGCGGCGATGGTCTCCGCGCCGTGCAGGGCGATCAGGTCCAGCAGGGCATCGGCGCGCTCGACGCCGTGCTGCGGTTGCCCGCGGCTGAAGGCGTTGCGTTCCGGGTCATGGGTGTGCGGCAGATGGTCGACGCCAGGAAGCAGCGGCCCGTACGGGGTGCGGTTGGGGCCCATGCCGCCGACGGAAATCCCCCCGAAGCCCACCCCGTGGTAAGCGCGCTCGCGTCCGATCAAGCGGGTGCGCCCGGCCTCCCCGCGCCGCCGGTGATAAGCGAGCGCAATCTTCAGCGCGGTGTCCACCGCCTCGGACCCCGAGTTGACGAAGAACGGATGGCCCAGGTCGCCGGGGAGGATTGCCGACAGCTCGGCGGCCAGCTCGAAGGCGGCTGGATGGCCCATCTGGAAGGAGGTGGCGTAGTCCATCTCCGCGACCTGGCGCTGCACCGCCTCCACGATCTCGGCCCGGCCGTGGCCAGCGTTCACGCACCACATGCCGGCGATCCCGTCGATGAGCCGGCGGCCGTCGCGGGAGCGGTAGTAGACGCCCTCGGCCGACTCCACCAGCCGCGGGTCGTTCTTGAACTGCCGGTTGGCAGTGAACGGCATCCAGTAGGTCTGCAGATCCAGCTCGCTTGTCGTCATTGACACCAACTACCTCCGATCAGAGAATCGTCACCGGACCGTACCGCCCCGCAGGCTTGTAGCTCAAGCACGACCACTATCCCATGCCAACCGACACACCCCCCCACGGCGCCATCAACGCCCGCGACTGCGGGATGACCGCGCGCGACGGCGTCCGGCTGGCCACCGACATCTGGCGGCCGGCCCGCGACGGCGAGCCTCTGCCCGGCCCGTTCCCGGCGATCCTGATGCGCACCCCGTACAACCGCGCACGCCCCACCCACCAGGAGATGTGCGAGTTCCTGGCCGGCCACGGCTACCTGGTGGCGATCCAGGATTGCCGCGGGCGCTACGCCTCGGAAGGCGAATTCATTCTGTTGGCGAACGAGGGCCCGGACGGCTACGACGCGATCGAGTGGCTGGCGTCGCTGCCGTACTGCGACGGCAACGTCGGCACCTACGGTACCTCCTACCTGGCCTGGGTCCAGAACGCGGCGGCGATCGAGCGGCCGCCGCACCTCAAGGCGATGTGGGTCAACCAGGGCGGCGCCAACGGCAACACGGCGACGCTGCGCCACAACGGCGCGCTGGAGCTGCGCTGGCTCACCTGGGCGGTGACCTTCGGCACGGTGTCGCGCGAGGCGCAGCGCGACCCGGCGCTGCAGGCCAGCCTCACCCGCGCCGGCGAGCGGATGTACGAATGGCTCGCGCGGCTGCCCTGGAGCGCCGGCGACTCGCCGCTGGCCGGCCTGCCGGTCTACGAGCGCTGGGCGCGCGACCTCTACGAGCACGGCGACGCGGACGATTTCTGGCAGCAGCCCGGTCTCAACTTCGCCGCCCACTACGACCGCACCGCCGACGTGCCGACGATGTACGCCGGCTCCTGGTACGACTCCTACACGCGCGCCACGGTGGAGAATTACCAGGCGCTGAGCTCGCGGCTGGCGAAGCAGTCGTTGCTGATGGGTGCGTGGGTGCACGGCGACTCGACCATGGACACCTGCGTCGCGGGCGACGTGGACCTGGGACCGGACATGCCGGTAGCGGGCAATCTGGCGGTCGATTTCCGGCACCTGGTGAAGCGCTGGTTCGACCATCACCTGCGCGGTGAGACCAACGGCGTCGAAGTCGAGCCGCCGGTGCGCCTGTTCGTGATGGGCGGCGGCGCAGGCGGACGCACCGCCGAGGGGCGTCTGCAGCACGGCGGGCGCTGGCGCACCGAGCGCGAATGGCCCCTGGCACGGTCGGTCCCCACGCCGTTCTACCTGACTTCCGACGGCCTGCTCAGCGCGGACCCGCCGGCTGCCGCGGCCGAGCTGTCGGCCCGCTTCGATCCCGCCGATCCGCTGCCGACAATCTCCGCCAACACCTCCTCCCTCAACGAGATCCTGCCGGCGCCGCACCGGTTTACGCCCGAAGCGCCGAACTCCATGACGCGCGTGATGGTCGTGCAGGGCGGCGCCGACCAGCGCACGCGGGCCGACCTGCACCGCTGTACGCCTCCGTATGCGCCGCTGGAGTCCCGGCCGGACGTCCTGCTGTTCGCGACCGGGCGCCTGACAGAGCCGCTGGAGGTGACCGGGCCCATCTCCGTGACCATCCACCTCTCCTCCGACGCGCCGGATACCGACCTGTTCGCGATGCTGCAGGACTATTACCCGCCGAGCGCCGCGTGGCCCGACGGCTACCGGCTGAACATCGCCGACGGCATCATGCGCGTGCGCTACCGCGACGGCATGGACCGGCCGCAGCCGATGGAGCCCGGCCGGGTGTACCGGATCGCCTTCCCGCTGTACCCCACCAGCAACCTGTTCGCCGCCGGCCACCGGCTGCGGCTGCTGGTCAGCTTCTCGTCGTTCCCGCGCTTCGACGTCAACCCCAACACCGGCGAGCCGATCGGCCGCCACACGCGCACGCGGGTGGCCACCAACACCATTCACCTGTCGCCGGAGCACCCCTCGTCGGTCGAGCTGCCGGTCGTGGGGGCAGGAGCCCGTCCCGCATGAGCCTGCGCGTCGGGCTGGTGGGCTCGCGCTTCGCCGCCAACTTCCACGCCGAGTGCTACCGCGGACTGGGCGAGGGAGCCGTCACCCTGGCCGGGGTCTACTCGCCTACCCCCGAGCGCCGCGACGCCTTCGCCGAGCGCCACGGGGTGGCGGCCTGCTCCTCGCTCGATCGGTTGCTGGAAGTCTCCGACGTGATCGACGTCTGCGCACCCCCGTACTCCCACGAGCCCTGCGTCATCGCCGCCGCGGCGGCCGGCAAACACGTGATTGTCGAGAAGCCGTTCACCGGAGCCTTCGGGCCCGCGGACGATCCCGACTGGCGCGGCGACCGTGCCGCCAAGGCCGGGATGCTCGAGCAGGCGATGGCCAGCGCGGCGCGCATGCAGCAGGCGGTGGAGCAGGCCGGCGTCACGCTCTGCTACGCCGAGAACTGGGTCTACGCCCCGTCCGTGCAGAAAGAGGTGGAGGTCATCGTCAAGACGCAGGCGCGCATCCTGTGGATCCAGGGCGAGGAGTCCCACTCCGGCTCGCATTCCCCGGTCTACGGCATCTGGGCCAAGACCGGGGGCGGCGCGCTGGTCGGCAAGGGGTGCCACCCGCTCACTGCCGCTCTCTACCTGAAGCGCGTGCAAGGTCAGGCCACCGACGGCGCCCCGGTGCGCCCGCGCGCGGTCAGCGCCCGCGTGCATCGCCTGACCGGGGCGGCCGGCTTCCGCGACCTGGGCTGGCTGCGCACCGACTACCACGACGTGGAGGACTACTGCCAGGTGCACGTGGTCTTCGACGACGGCACCGTCGCCGACATCCACTCCACGGAGATCGTCATGGGTGGGGTGCACAACTGGCTGGAGGTGTACGCGAACAACCACCGCATGCGCTGCAACATCAACCCGACCGACACCAACCTCCTGTACAACCCGGAGGAACGGCAGCTCGACGACGTGTACGTCGTGGAGAAGACCGGCACCAAGCAGGGCTGGTCGTTCCCGGCCCCGGACGAGGACTGGGCGACCGGCTACCGCCAGGAGCTGGCCGACTTCCTGGGCGCGATCCGCGACGGCCGGGAACCGGCGAGCGGTCTGACGCTGGCGATAGACACCACCGCGGTTCTGTATGCGGCATATCTCTCCGCGGAGCGCGGCGGACAGGAGGTCGACGTCCCACGATGAAGCAGGAGGCAGGCGAGAATGGCGTCGGAGACGAGGATGGCGTCGGAGACGAGGATGCCCGCTGAGTTGCGCGTCAGCCGCGACAGCGTGGTCGTGCTGGCCAAGACCGGCCGGCAGGCGAGCTGGCACCGGCTGACCGACGACGAGCGCCGCTCGGCCGAACGCGAGCACGTCGACCTGATGCTGTCCATCGCCGCCCGCCACCGGATGCGGCGCCTGGAAGGCTTCCGGCTGATTGGGCCGCAGGGCCGCTGGGAGCGATTCTGGCTGATCGAGTTCCCCGACCTCGACGGCGCCGAGACGTGGATCGAGGCGGAGATGGCGCCCCCGTACGGGCGGTACGGCTTCTACGAATACCACCTGACCCGGCCGCTGGCGCCGGAGCTCTTCGACACGTGGCTGCCCGGACCGCCGCGGGTGATCGCTCCGCAGAACGCCGATCCGGCGGCGATTCCCGCGCTCGGCATCGACCGCGCCAGCGTGGTGGTGCTGCAGTTCTCCCGTTCCGACGGCGCCGACGGGCGCGCCGATGCCGAGCAGACCGACGACCTGCAGCGGGTCGCCCGCGAGCACGGGATGCTGCGGCTGGAGTGCTTCCAGCTCATCGACCCGATCCCGGCGTGGCACCGCGCCTGGATCTGCGAGTTCCCGGACCTGGCCGGCGCCGAGGCGTGGATCGAAGCGGAGGCGGCCCCGGCGCGCGCGGCGCGCACCGAGCGCATCTCCTGCCTGTCACGCCGCTGGTCGCCCGCCTACTTCGCCTCCTGGTGCCGGGCCGACGGCTGAGCCCCGGCGGCTGAGCACGGCGACAGAACCGAAGTCCATGCTCCTGGGACAGCCGCTGCCGGTGGTGGTGGCGGTCGCGGCGATCGTCGCCGTGTCGTCGACGCTGCAGGCGACCGTCGGCTTCGGCCTGGCACTGCTGGCGATCCCGCTGCTCCATCTGATCGGCTTCGAGCCGCCGGCGGCGATCGCCATCTCCAGCTCGGCCATGCTGGTGCAGATGGCCAACGGCGTGCTGCGGCTGCGCGCCTCGGTTCGGGCGCGCGAGCTCCTGTGGCCTCTGGTGATCACGATGGTGCTGGGGGTGCTGGCCCTGCGTGCGGTGGTCGCCGTGAAACCCGACTTGGCGCGGCAGGCTGCCGGCGTCGTGGTGCTCGGCGCCCTGGTGGTGTTGCAGGTCGTGCGACCAGCCCCGCGCCCGCGGGTCGCCGCGCCGTGGACGGTGCTGGCGATGAGCGCCTCCGGACTGCTGTCCGGCTCGACCGGCATGGGCGGCCCGCCGCTGGCGCTCTGGTCCTACGCGCACGAATGGCCGGCGGAGCGCATCCGCGCGACCATCTGGGCGATCGCCCTGCCGGCGACCGCCGTGCTGCTGGTGCTGCTGGCGGTCACCTTCGGCCCGAGCACGATCCGCGCGCTGGCGCTCGCGGCGCTGCTTGCGCCGTTCGCGCTGGCTGGATCGAACGCCGGGCTCGCCCTGGCGCGGCGGCTGTCGGTGGAGCGGCTCCGGACCGCCGCCTTCGTGGTGCTGGCCGTGCTGGGCGTCAGTGCGATCATCCGTCCCCTGCTGTAGACACCTGCCCGAGATGCCGGATCTCGACGCCGCCCCAGCGGTCGTTCAGGTATTCGGCGACCAGCCGCCGATGACAGTGGTGAGGCTGATCTTCGCTGCAGAGCAGACAGCTATCGCTCACGGTTTCCGCGGAGATCGTCTCTTCGATCCGACGCTCATGCATCAGCTCCAGAAAGCCGGCAGCGTAACCGGTCCAGTCGATTCGACCTTTCCGGTAGTCGCTTAGCAGCTCGCGCGTGGGGGCCAGGCTCGGCACGTGGACGTAGTCGATATCGCAAATCTCGTCCAGAAACCAAGCCAGGTCGTCTTGCTTTGCAAAACCGGACAGCTGCGACCCATTGTTGAGCCTTACGTCTACCACGCGCTTGACGCCTGATTCGCGCAACATTTCGAAGAATCGCCTCGCGGGTTTCCTGGTAAATCCTATCGTAGAGATTCTCACCGGCTTGGCCTCCTGGACTTCGTTTCAGAGCCCTTGCTGACGAAGCTTTTGCGCCGCGCTTGAAGCGCTATCGCATGCGCGACGACCTCCTCCCGGGGTTGCAACAGGTCGCCGTTCGGGTTCAGGTCAAACGCCGCCAGCAATCGATCCATGGTCTTTCCATGCGGTTCGAGGTCTCCATCGGCCAGGATGTGCGCGACGGCGACGCCCGCATCGTCGAGCGCGCGAGCGACCAGCAGCGTCCGGTGGCAGTCCAGCGGCTCCTTCTCAGCGCACATGAGCGCGATGCGATGTCTAGCGGCCCCGCCGATAACCCGGGCGACGCCGTCGCGAAAGCCGCTTGTGCGAGCCACGCGTTCATAGTCGACACGCTCGCCATCGTAACAGGCGGGATCGTCCGGCCGGCCGCCGAGCTCGCGCCCGAGGAACACGTAGTCAGTGCCGTGGGTCTTGAGCGAGGCGGCCAGCGCGTGGCGGTTGAAGTGAGGGCGGAACCGGCTGTATGGAGCGGACCGCACGTCGGCCACGGCGGTGACCCGATGCTTCGACAGCAATGTTAGAAACCCCTCCAGCGAGTGATTGGAGTGGCCGATGGTGAATATCCCGGTATCCATCACCTGAGCCGATCGCATTCGCTGATCGCGGCGATCAGCTTGTAGCAAGCCCCCCGGTATGGCTCCCCAAGACTGACCGTGAGATAACATTCGCCGATGTCGTAGTCGCCGTCCAGCTTGGCCAGGTACTGCCGTTCGTACTCGGGATCGGTCACCCACAGCGCGTAATCAATGCCAGCGTGGGAGAACCGCGCCTGCACGCGCCGCTTGCGATTGCCGAACGCCTCGCCCGGGCTGAACACGGCGAGCTCGATTCTTCTGGCGTGGATGAGCCGCAGCGAACTGGTCACCGACGGCATCGACTCGTCCAGGATCTTGTCATTATGCCCGTTGTAGGTGCTGTGTCCATCGATCCAGAGCGGCGCGACGGGATCCAGAAGAGCAGGAAGATCGAACCACGAATAGTTGCCGTCCTTCCGCCAATAGAATTTGGGGTCGAGCAGCCAATTCTCCGTTTGCCAGCCCTCGGGGCGCGGCTCCAGCACCGGGATGTTGATGATGTCGAGCACGCGAGGGTCGCCGCCGTCTTTGTACTGACGTTCGTACTCGGATACCTCCCGGCCTTCGCGCGCGCTTACGGGCCGCACCCAACTCCCGGGTTCCCGTCCACCACTCCATTGGCGGCCGGCAACGCACCGACCCGTCAGTTTCCGCGAGTTGGCAAGGCAGACGATCCGCTTGCTCTCAGTCCGTGACACCTGCTACTCCGCCGCCCAGATTATCAGCCGCAGCTCGCTGTCGTCGATCAGGCGGTACTCCGGCAGGCGTCCCGACAACTCCCTGCACTCTCGACGAATGATGGGCACGCCGTCGCCGCGCCGATCCATCAGCAGCGTGCGCCCGACCCCGGAGGGAGCGGTGCAGCGCGCCAACAGAGACACGATGAGCTCGTTCCGGTTCGCCTGACGCAGGTGCAGGCTGTCCGGCGTGAGCGTGTTCGCGAGCGCTCCGGGAACGTACAGCTCGAGACGATCGCCGAACAGGTGTAGGCGCACGCGGGCGCCGGACATGGAGTAGTCGCGGTGGGCTACCGCATTGACCATCGCCTCGAACACGGCCCGCTCGCTGAACTGCGGGCGATCCGACCGCGCGGTCTCTTTGGTCGCCCGCACCAGCATGTTGCGCCGCACGAAGTGGAGGCCTTCGGCAACCTGCCGATCGAGCGGCCCCCCGATGTCGCGGGCATCCGTCTGGTAATCGGCGTCCGTCCGCTCGCCGGCGTAGCTGACGGCCTGTATGTAGGCGTGGGGAAGCCAACGCTGCGGCTCCTGTGTGCAGAGCAGCACGCCGGCGAGCGTCAGCCGCGCACACCCGTCCACGTCGTCAGCGACGATGCAGAGCTTGCGCAACAGGTCGTCTTCGGACGCTCCGAGGGAGGCTTCCTCCGCTGGAGTAGCGGACTCGTCGACAACGTCTCCGGCCAGGAAACGACGGGTGAGTGAGTAATGCAGGTCGGACCGCGCGCTGGCGGGCACGACAGACTCGTCGAAACGGATAATCCGGCTCTGACTGCGCTCCTGGAACAACCGGGCAAGAGCGTCCGGTGCCATCTCTCGCTTGGAGCTGCCGATCCTGCGAAAGTACCCTCCGGGGCTCTTGTGCACGAACAAGCTGCGCGCAACGTCTACCCTGAGCACCGGGACGAGCCGGCCGTCCTCATGCTCCAACTCCACCTTGAGGATGTCGGCGTCGAGCGCCGGAGCCACCGAGTCGTTGCAGATTTCCCGAACCCAGCCTTCGAGGACATCCAGTTCGTCAGGAGCAATGTCCTGGATCCGGCGCGTCCTGTCGTGCACGCCGAGGACCATCGTTCCGCCCCGGCTGTTGGCCAGGGCAGCCAATTCGTCCGCGACGTCATTCCGGTCGGGGGCTCGGACACTGCTGCCGGACACCCGCACGCTCTTCAACTCCAGGCTGGAGTCCTCGCCAAGCCGGATGCGGCGCAGAAAGTCCACGTCACTCATGGTGCACCGCCCGATCATAGGTCAGATTCAGCCCGTGTTGGCAGAAGCCGTCCGCCCATCACCGAACGCCCATCACCGAACCCCCTGCGTATCACCGGAGATACGCGACGGATCGATGGGGATAGCAGACATCAGACGCTCGATGGCCAGGACGGCCGTATGCCTCTCGTACCAAGTGTGGCACGGTTCTCGCTTCATCAGCCATCAACGGAGGTGCTCATGCGCACGACAGTACTCACGGTGGCGATCGGTGCCGCGATCGTCATCGGGGCCATAGCCGACGACGAGGTCTCGACCGTCGACGTTCTGGCGGTGCTCGAGGAGATCAACCAGAAGCTGGATCGAGACAGACCGGTCGCCTCCACCGGCGCGCCGGATGCCGGGTTCGGCGGCGGCCCGGTCATGTCGCTGCGCTACCTGCCCGGCATCGCCGACCTCAACGGCTACTTCCAGACACTGGGCTCGTACGGTGCGATGAGCGAGTTCTTCTTCCCGTTCAAGGACGGCGGCGCCGGCACTTGGCGCTGGAGCGTGGACGGGAGCCTGCAGATCGGGGCGGAGTACGGAGGTTTCGGGCAGGACGTCCCGGGGTTCGCGAAGCACACGAAGGATCCGCTCGGACCGCGCGACACCGTCGACGAGGACGGTGACGGGTACGACGACTACTACAGCTACGCCGGCTACGGACAGGGCTACTTTGTCGGCATCGTCCAGTACAAGTGGCCAATCGCGTCCGAGCTCGTCTACCTGCAGGCCGGTGTCAAGACCGGCCTGGCCTTCGAGTCGGTGCGGTACGGCATGGACCGCCGCCAGGTGCTTACGGAGACCCTCGGCATCACCTCCGGCAGCAACGCCTGGCACCGGACCAGCCTGATCGGCGGCGCGTACGCCGGCCTGCAGATCCGCCTGGACGGCGACCTCAACGTCTTCAAGCTGGGGATCGAGGCCGGCGTGAACGGTCACTACGCCATCGGCGAGTGGGCACCGGCCACCGGCGTGCACAAGCGTACCCCCGCTCCGCCTGACACCATGCAGGCGCACAACTTCTGGTTCGCGATCGGCCCGCAGTTCCACTATTGAGCCGCCCATGCCACCGGTCATCGAAGTAGAACGGCTCCACAAGCGGTACGGCGAGGTGGTGGCGGTCGACGAGGTGTCGTTCTCCGTCGACGAGGGCGAGATCTTCGGGATCATCGGCCCCAACGGCGCCGGCAAGACCACCACGATCGAGTGCGTCATCGGTCTGCGTACGCCGGATCGCGGCCGCATCTCGGTCCTGGGAATGGATCCGATCCGTGACCGGACCGAGCTGACGGAACGGATCGGCGTGCAACTGCAGGAGGCGGCGCTGGCGGAACGGATCAGGGTGTGGGAGGCGTTGGACCTCTTCAGCTCCTTCTACGCGCGCACCGTGCCGTGGGAGCCGCTGCTACATCAGTGGGGGTTGGCCGACCACCGTTCCGCCATGTTCGGCACCCTCTCCGGCGGTCAGCGGCAGCGGCTGTTCATCGCCCTGGCACTGGTGAACGATCCGGAGGTGGTCATCCTCGACGAACTGACCAGCGGCCTCGACCCGCAGGCGCGCCGCGCCACCTGGGACCTAGTGCAGGCGATCCGGGAGCAGGGCAAGACCGTGCTGGTGATCACCCACTTCATGGATGAAGCGCAGTTCCTGTGCGACCGCGTGGCCATCGTCGACCACGGACGAATCATCGCCCTGGACACACCGGCCCAGCTCGTGCGGACGTTCGACGAAGAGAGCAGAGTCGTGTTCGACGTCTCCGCGGACGCCGACTGGTCAGCGCTGCGGGCGCTCCCCCAGGTCGCCGCAGTGGTGCAGCAGGGCCGCCGGGTGAGCGGAGCGAACCTCACTCGAAGAGTGACGGTTTCCGGCAGCCCTGATGGACTGTTGGCCGCGGTAGTGTCGTGGTTGGAATCGAACCGTATCCCGTTTCGCGACCTGAGCACCCAACAGGCCGATCTGGAAGATGTCTTCCTCCGGCTGACCGGGCGCGCGATCCGGGACTGATCGATGGCCATCACGACGAGCGTGCGCTCCTACCGCCGCCTTGCCTCGATCCAGTTCAAGCGCTTTCTCCGGGAGCCGATCGCGCTGTTCTTCACCGTGGCGTTCCCGGTGTTGCTGGTGCTGCTGTTCGGCTTCATCTGGGGGAACGAACCGGGCGGTCCGTTCACGCCTCCGGGATTCGGATACATCGACAGTTACGTGCCGGCGCTGGCCGCGATCGTGATCGGCACCGTCGCGCTCATCAGTCTCCCGATCACGACGGCGGCGGACCGGAGGCAGAAGCTGCTGCGGCGGTATCAGGCCACGCCGTTGCGCCCGCTGGTCTATTTCGCCGCCGACGTGAGCGTCCACTTCGGCAGCGCCTTGCTGGGAATGGGGTTGGTGATCATCGTGGCCAGACTGGTCTTCGGCTTGCGCTTCGGCGGTAGCTGGGCTGCCGTGCTTGGGGGGTTCACGCTGAGCACGCTGGCGTTCGTGGCGGTCGGCTACGTCCTTGCCAGCCTGGCACGGAGCGAACGCGTGGCTCAGGCGGTCGGGATGGCGATCTACTTTCCGTTGATGTTTCTCTCCGGCGCCGCCATGCCCCTGGAGACCATGCCCGGGAACGTTCGCGAGGTCGCCCCCTGGCTGCCCCTGACCCATGTGGTGCGCCTGCTTCAGGACCTGTGGTTCGGCATCGGCTGGAATTGGCAATCGGGCCTGGTTCTGCTGGGCATGCTGGTTGCCGGCACCGTGGCGTCGGCGGCGCTGTTCCGCTGGGAGTAGTGGCCTGGACCTGGGATCGCTGATCGACGGGCTGCTCCGCTCCACGGCGGTCACGCTGGGCCTGATCGGCGTGGTCGAGGTCGGCCTGGACCCGCCGGAAGTTCGGATCGACCGCTCCGAGAGCATCACCATCACCGTCCATCTGCACGGCCATCTGACCGATCAGATGCGCGATCTGATTGAGAGCTCGGCGCGAGTGGCGGTCGAATTCGAGTACCGCTACTTCCCGCGCTCGGGAAGGAAGCTCCGGCTGGTCAGCCGCAACGTGGTCCTGTTCCACAGCCTGACCGGCCGCTACGAGGTACACCGTGGGGAGGAGGTGGTCTGGGCCGGTTCCCTGGAGGAGGCGGCGGATCTGCTCGGCTCGGCGACCGTGACGCTTGGACGGGTCGGCGCGGGACTGGCGGTCATCAAGGCGCGCGCCTCGCTCCCCGACGTTCACGCCGGCGACACCCCCGGTGCATTGTGGTCGGGGGTCGTGCCGAGCACGTCGGTGCTGATCCCTGAGGAACCATGAGAGGCTATGCGCTTGCCCTGATCGCCCTGACCCTGGCCGCCGTCGCCGCCGTCACCCTGGCGGCGGTCGGATCGATCGATCGGCTCTCCGACCCGGCGGATGCGGTGCGGGCCGCCGCGCACCTGCAGGAGGCACGCGGCGCCGTGCGGAACGCCTATGCGGCCGAGTCGGCGGCTACCGCTCGGACGCTGCTGGAGGAGGCGTCGCGGCAGCTCGATGCGGCCGGCGGGTTGCTCGCCGGAGCCGAGGTAGTACAAGCCGCGGTCAGCCGCACCGTCCTGTTCACCGTGTGCGCCGCGGCGCTGTTCGGGGTTCTTGCCGGTGCGCTCCTGTGGTTCGGTTCGTTCCGGTGGGTAGTCACTCCCCTGTCCAGCCTGGCCGAGCACATGCAGCGGCTGACCGACCATCCGTCACCGATCGACGTGCCGGCGCGCGGGCCGCGGGAGATCCGGGCCTTGCAGCGCAGCTTCAACCGGCTGGTCACCGCGCTGAACGACTACCGCGAACGGATCACGAACATGGAGCGCGCCAACATCGGCCGCTATCTCACGCACCAGTTCCGCAACTCGCTGACCCCGATCCGCCTGGGAGCCGACCAGCTTGCCGAGGCGGGGCCGGCCCCCGACACCCATTCGATCGCCGCCATGCTGCGCGAGGAAGCGGCCAGGATGGAGGCGATCCTGGACCGATTCGTCACGCTCTATCGCTTCCCCGAGCCGGAACCGGCCGAGCTCGACATCGCCCTGTTGGCGCGGCAGCTCGCGGCCGGCTACCCGGGAATCCGGGTCGAGGTGCCGGGCACTCCGGTGCTGGTGCAGGCCGATCGCACCCTGCTGGAGCAGGCGCTGGCCAACCTCATCCAGAACGCCATCGACGCCATGGCCGGCAGCGACTACGGTTCCGTCACCGTCTCGGTAGCCGGCCGGCCGGCGGTGATCACGGTGCGAGACCGGGGTGCCGGGATGACGCAGGAGCAGCAGGATCGCGCCTTCGACGACTATTACACCACCAAGGAGAGCGGCATGGGCGTGGGCCTGAGCTTCGTGCGGAAAGTAGCCGCCGTCCATGGCATCCGGCTAGCGATGCGCTCTCGCCGGGGACAGGGCACGACCGTCGAAATAGCATTCCCGTAACCGGCGTCCCATGCCGACCACCGTATTGATCGTCGACGACGACCGGAACGTCGGCCGCAGCGTCTCCATGGTGCTTACCCGGCGCGGAATGAAGGCGCGCTGCGCGGCGCCGTCCGATTGGTCCGCCGCGCTGACCGGGGACGTGGACGTCGTGCTGCTGGATCTGTACCTGGGCAGCATCAAGGGCCGGAACGTCCTGGAGCGCCTGCTGGCGGAGCAGCCGCTGGTGCCGGTGCTCATCATGTCCGGGGTCGCGACCGCCGAAGAAGCGGTCGACTGCGTGCGGCGGGGCGCCTTCGATTACCTGGAGAAACCGCTCACCGCCGAACGGCTGGCGATCACCGTGGGCAACGCGGCCCGGTACCGGCAGGTACGCCTGGCCGCCCTGGCCGACACCGTGCCGGTGTTCGCATCACAGAGCATGCGCGCGCTGGCCGAGGACTGCCGCAAGGTGGCGGCCACCGACGCCGCGGTGCTGATCACCGGCGAGAGCGGGACCGGCAAGGAGGTCACCGCACGCTACATCCACGGCTTGTCGCGCCGCAGCGCGCAGCCGCTGGTCAAGGTCGATTGCGGCGCCCTGCCGGACAGCCTCATCGAGAGCGAGCTGTTCGGGCACACCAAGGGAGCGTTCACCGGGGCGCATGCAGACTATCCGGGCAAGCTGCAGGCCGCGGCCGGCGGCACCCTGTTCCTGGACGAGGTGGCGGAGCTCCCGCCCGCCGCGCAGACGCGGCTGCTGCGCTTCCTGGACTCCGGCGAGGTGCAGCGCATCGGCTCGACCGACGTCGCCACGATCGACGCGCGCATCATCGCGGCTACCAACGTAGACCTCGAACAGGGGGTTGCCGCCGGCACGGTGCGCCGCGATCTCTACTTCCGTCTGAACGTCATCCGTCTGCGCATCCCGCCGCTGCGGTCACGGCGTGAGGACATCGCCCCGCTTGCCGAGAGCTTCGCTACATCGCTGGCCGCGCGCCTGGGCGTCCAGCCGCGGGCGCTCAGCCGGGGCGCGGTCCGGCGGCTGTGCGCGCTGTCGCTGCCGGGCAACGTGCGCGAGCTCAAGACGATCATCGAGCGGGTGCTGGTGCTGGGTGACCCTTCCGTGATCGAAGCGGACGACATCGACCAGGCAGCGGCCGGCGGCGTGGTGGAAGCCGGCGACCCGTTCGCCCGCACCATGCCGCTTGCCGAGGCGAAACGGCAGTTCGAACGCCGCTATCTGCAGCGCCAGATCGAGCTGCATGGAGGGTCGGTCAAGCGGACCGCGGCGGCGCTCGGTATACTCCCGAACAATCTGAGCCGCCGCGTGCGTCAGCTTGAATCCACTGACATTCCCAAGGTCGAAGACGAGCCATGACGCGTTCCGCGGGGGATCTCTTCGGCGGCATCACCTCCACGGTGGTGGCGCTGGCCTTCGGCTTGCCGAGCACATGCAGCGGCTGACCGACCATCCGTCACCGATCGGCGTGCCGGCGCGCGGGCCGCGGGAGATCCGGGCCTTGCAGCGCAGCTTCAACCGCCTGGTCACCGCGCTGAACGACTACCGCGAACGGATCACGAACATGGAGCGCGCCAACATCGGCCGCTATCTCACACACCATTTCCGCAACTCGCTGACCCCGCTCCGCCTGGGAGCCGACCAGCTTGCCGAGGAGATCATATCGAATGGTGCCTACTGGTCTGAGGCCGGCGGCCACAGGCGGCGTCTACTCAATCTGCTGAATCGTGACGCTGCAGTTCTGTTCGTAGGTTCCTCTTGCAGTCGCATTGACTCGACCGCCCCGTGGCGTTCTTCGCCGTGTACTTCATTACGATCATCCTCGGGTAGCCGGCTGTCGAGTACCACGCCCCCCATGCTTGAATGAGCCCGGATCGTTCAGCCGACGCCTCACCGCCCGGACGAACTCCATGTGGCTCCCATCCCACGCGGAGATGCATGGCGGCGTTGAGATCGGGCAGAGTCCAGCTCGAAGATCCACCACCGATGTTGCAGGTGAAGAGCACGATCATCGCCACCACGAACAGCACTACTGCGCACCCAATGCCCGCTGCTTTGGAGCCACCAGCGGTGTGGACTTTGCCTGCCATGACAGAACCCTCCTCGTGGGTATGCGTTGCCTCGGCAACCATCCGCCATGGATCGGCGTGAAGGGTGCCGGGCCGTCTGATTGTTGGCCTGACGTCCCATATGACAAACCACCCCCGTATTCACCCTGAGCCAGCAGGAGCTACCCGCCAGCCCGTCAATGGGCTGTTGTATTCGCGGACGACCCGGCAAGGGGCGCCAAGGATCAACTCGTCGAGCACGTTGGCATCGGGTTCGACTGTGTCCAGTCCCGTATCAAATAGTGCCGAAAATGCTGGACGGCACGGTGACCGCGCGGCACTATCCTGTGCGGAGCATGCAACGACGAAGGCGCCGGGCAAGAGCTTCCGGCGAGGGACCAGCCTCACGGCCATGTTCCGCGAGTTCCCGGGCGACGCCACGGCGGAAGCCTGGTTCGCGGAGCAGCGCTGGGGCGGCAAGCCCACCTGCCCGCAAGGCGGTCACGATGACGTGCAGACGGTCTCGGCCCACAAGACCATGCCTTACCCCTGCCGCAACCGCGAGTGCGGGAAGCGCTTCTCGGTGAAGACCGGAACGGTCATGCAGTCGCGCAACCTCGGCTACCAGACGTCGGCGGTCGCCATCTACGTGGACGCCAGATGGAGCTCACGTTCATTCAGTGGCAATCCTTATCGGCAGATCACTTGCCCAGATAGAAGCGCGGGCCGGCATAGCGCTGGAGCAGGTATTGCACGCGGTGGAAACGGAGCTCGCCAACCTCGATCAGGACGTGGGCGCGATACGTTCTGAGCTGAGCTCGTAGTCATCCGTGTCGAGCTGCGGCAGAACAGGGTCGATGTGCAGGCCGTTGGCGAGCGCGTGGCACGGATCGAGGGCGCGATGATGACGCCCCGATGGGACCCGCCGTAGGACAGGAAAAGGTCGTCGGCGTAGGGCGCGGGCCGCCCAGTCGACTCGTCCTCACTATCGTATAGAATCGCCCTTGCCGAGGCGGGGCCGCCCCGACACCCAGTGGATCCCCGCCCACGCTGCGCGAGGAAGCGGCTCGGATGGAGGCGATCCTCGACCTATTCGTCCCCCTCCTATAGCCGAGAGCGTCGCCGCGGCGGGGCCGTTTCAATTCCGGCGCGCAGAAATCGTTGCCTGCGTCCGGGTTGGCGCCGAGGAACAGGCTTACGGCGTGGCGGCCGTCGATACGCTGCTCCGTGCCTTGCGCGTTGCGTTGACGCAATCCTCGAAGTCTTCCGGGGAAGGCTCTCCCGATGCGACTACACTCCAAGGCATGAGGCGGGTCACCGACGCAACGTTCGGATCATCCCGAACACTGCGGAGTTCCCTGCCTCCATCGACATGCGCCTGCAACCCCGTTGCACAGTGAATCGCTTCCTTGAGGTCCTGCAATTGCCGCTCGTTTACCTCGTTCCACGAAGACCCTTCGCGTTCCTTGGACTCTTCGAACTGTTGGATGAGCTGACCTGTCACCGACGCCATCTCTGCGTCCATGTCGGACGGATCGGTATCCGATCCGTCCGGGACTCGTATTCCACCACGCCCGGCAATCGGTCTGTCGTAATGAAACAGAATGTGGGTAACGTCGATCCCCTTGTCCCGGGCAAAGCTCAGTGCGTCGCCGAATGTGGTCGGCTTGCGGAACGAAACGACGTACAAGTGATCTGGCCAACCTGGCCATAAGGAACACGATGCAGACGTCGCCGCAAGAACGATGGTGAGCATAAGAGCCGCGCGCCACCATGCACGGCTCTTCACGACGGAACGCAAGTCAACACGCATCTTCCCCTTCCTGTGCGCCGTCCAGCCGGCGACCCACACCAGCGAACGGTCAGCGCCCCAAGCCAGCCCGGGTCTATGTCGCGTCGGCCCCCCCGCGACACCGCATTGACATGGATGCCTCCATTCAGCCCGGCATCAGTCCCGCGAAAGCAGCCTACTTCCGAGTCGAGGAAGGGGTCCAACCCAAAGGACTCGGCAGCAGCGCGTGCCGGCCACTGCGCCTTGACGGCGCGGCCGGTGTGATGGAGCCAGAACCTCACCCAGCATGACGGGATGCGAAAGACGCCACGCGCGTCGACCCCGTCGACATTCTGCTTTCTAGCATCCTGGGGCCACACTCGGGGCACGACCCCGGGGCCGGAGTCCGCGCGGCGAGATCTGTGGAGGCCGTGATCAGCAGTGACCACTCCTGCTCCGATTGCCTTCATTCTTTCACGACGACCGTAACGCGGACCCCCGCGGGAACCGTGATAGAGAGCTCCAATACCCCTTTGTGACGACCTAGTCCAATATAGATGTTGGAATGGGGCAACTGGCTCTCGCGGGCGCTAAGTTGATCCACGGAGTACAATATAGGCCCCTCCTGCCAACCTTGATAGCTATAATTGAACAAGTTGATTGAACCCAAGCGAAATGCAACGCCCTCCACCTCGGAAATGCGCCAAGTACCCGCGTTATATCGATAAGGAGCCGAAGCTGCAGTGTTGTCCGACAGCAGATTCGCGACGGCCCAGTCTACCAACAACTCTCCAAATGACACCGATACCCCATTCCGTTTCAATGCGGCCTCGACCGCATCAACACCGGATTCCTCGCTTCGGACGACTCTCCGAAATAGGTTGGCGCCGTCATACGTACGAGCAAGATAGGCCCCAAAAGCGTAGTAGACGGCGTAGTCCGCTATCTCCCCATGCCAAGCGGTGACCTGACTGTCATTCCACGTACAGCGTGCCGTCGGCGGCGAAGCTTGATGGAGCGGATCGTCATCGCAGCCTGAGGTCGCGCTCCGCTTCGTCCAAGGGCGTCGACGCGCCGCCCCTCCTGGTCAGGGCGATCTCATGGTCCTCCACCGCCTCGAAATGCTCCTTGAGCGCTTGGTTGGAGAAGTAGCTCTGCTCCCGGTTGGTGTCCGCCACCACCCCGTCGAGCTTCGCGGCCAGCGCCTCATCGGTCGACGCGCTTACCACTCGCTTCGCCATTTCAGGCCTCCTGATGCTCGCCCTGCCATAGCTACGAATCCTATGAGAACAGCGATCATACCCCACGCCTCGCTCGCGTTTCTCTGCATTCTCTTTGTGACACTTGTTTTTTACATCATTACTGTCGTATACTGTTCTCGATGTCGAACGACGGCGATCGGATCGCGATAGACGAGCTGTGCGCGCTGGTGGATCTGCCCAGGCGCACCGTCCGTTACTACATCCAGGAGGGACTCGTCGATCGGCCCGCCGGGGCCAAGCGCGGCGCCTACTACACCAGGCGCCACCTCGAGCAACTGATGACGATTCGCACCTGGCAGCGCGCCGGCCTGAGCCTGGAACGGATCCGTGAGCTGGTGTCCGAAGGGGCAGAGAGCGCCTCTCCCCTGCCCCCGCCACGCGCACGACGACCCGGAGACGTGACGTTGCGTACCCACGTCACGCTCGCCCCCGGCGTCGAGCTGGTGATCGATCCCCAGGAGGCCGGCCTCGGCGCCGAGGCCGTGCGGTCGATCGTCCGTCGAGCGGCATCACTCGTCGACCAGACGCGCAAGGAGGATGCAGAGAGATGAGAACGACCATGGCCGCGACACTGGAGAGCGCTCAGGGACAGGTGTTGCTGGAGGAGGTGGCGATCGACGCCGGCGTCGATGACCTCATGACCGTCGTCGACGTGCGCCAGCGCTACCGCAATCCCGGCACCAGGCACATCGAGGCGGTCTACACCTTTCCGCTGCCGGTGGAGATCGGCGACCGGAAGATGGCCGGTACGGTCATTCCCAAGCCGGAGGCGGAACAGCGGTACGAGGACGCCATCACCGACGGCGACGCGGCGGTGCTCCTGGAGCAGCCGCAGCCCGGGCTCTACACCGCCAGCGTCGGCAACCTGGCCCCTGGCGAGACGGCGACCGTCCGCTTCCGCTACGGGTTGCTGCTGCGCTGGAACGGCGACCTCGTGCGGGTCGCCATGCCCACGACCATCGCCCCTCGGTACGGCGATCCGTCCGCCGGCGGCCTGGCCCCGCACCAGGAGCCGGAGTTCGGTTTCGACGCCGAACGCTCCTTTCGGCTGCGGGTATCGGTGCACGGAGTCCTGCAGGGCGCCCGTTGGGTATCCCCCTCGCACGACATCGCCGTCACCCCGGGCGACGAGCGGACGGTGATCGAGATCGCCCGGCCGGCGGCGATGGACCGCGACTGCGTGCTGGAGGCGCGCTCAGGCGAGGAGGATGCCGGCCGCGCGCTGCTAGACCGTGACGAGGGAGACTGGGTGGTCCTGGCGAGCTTCCGGCCCGAGTTTCCCGACCTGGGCGAGAGCGGCCTGCATCACGGCCTCACGATCGTCGTGGACTGCTCCGGTTCGATGAGCGGCGACTCGATCGAGCAGGTGCGGATCGCCGGCGAGCGGATACTCGACAGCCTGCGGCCGGGCGATCTGTTCGACATCGTCGCGTTCGGCACCAGCCATCATGTTCTGTTCGGCCGCGAGATGGCCGCATCCCCGACGAACGTCGCCCGGGCGCGCGACTTCGTACGCCACCTCGACGCCGACATGGGCGGAACGGAGATCGAGTCCGCGCTGCGGGCAGCCTACGGCATCGCCGGCGAACCAGGCATGCCGCGCGACCTGCTGCTGATCACCGACGGCGAGGTGTGGGACACCGACGCCGCCGTCGCGGAGGCGCGCGCGTCCGGTCACCGCATCTTCACCGTCGGCGTCGGCAGCTCCGTGGCCGAGCCGTTCGTCCGCGCCCTCGCCCAGGCGACCGGTGGCGCCTGCGAGCTGGTCACGCCGCGTGAGGACATGGCCGAGCGCATCCACCGCCACTTCCAGCGCATCCTGGCCCCGCCCGCCAAGCGGGCTCGGGTCATCTGGCCGGGGCCGGTGCGTGGCGCGGTCCCCGATCCTCTGCCGCCGCCGTACCCGGGCGACACCATGCACCTGTTCGAATCGTTCGCGGAGCGGCCGCACGGTCCGGTGGTCCTGGAGCTTGAGCTTGCGGACGGCCGTACGATCAGCCACCGGATGGAGGTCGCCCGGGTAGAAGAAACGAGTGCCGCTCGATCCGATCTGGCGCGCGTGGGCGCCGCCCAGCGGTTGCCGGCGATCGACGACGAGGCGGCGGCGACCGAGCTGGCCGTGCGTTATCAGCTCCTCTCGGAGTGGACGGACTACCTGGTCGTCCACGTGCGGGCGGACGCCGACAAGGCGGAGGAACTGCCGAGCCTGGTCAAGGTCCCGCAGGTACTCGCCGCCGGCTGGCACGGGATCGGAACCGTGCACGACGCGTCGCCGATTCGCATGGACGCCCAATACAGCCCCGCCCCGCCACCGGCAGCAGCCGACATGAGCCCGCCGGCCGAACGAGTCCTGTCGGAGCTGGCCCCCCTGCCCGCAACGATCACCGGGCCGATCGAGATCGTCGCGGCCCTGAACGAGGGTCCGCTCCCGGCCGTGCCGACCCTCGACGACCTTTCAGCCCTCGGCCTCCCGGACGAGCTCATCGAGGGCCTGTGGGAGCTGGTCGACAACGGCGAGAACGTCCGGGCCGTCGCGATCATCTTCCTGTATCTGCTCTCCGGATCACCGGCAGGCAGCGCTCTCGATCGCCGGCAGCGCCGGCTGATCCTCTCCGCCTACAAGAAGCTTCAGGCCGGCGCCGCCACGGTCAGCGCGGTCCGGCGCGTCTGGGACGACTGGGAGCCGCCCGTCGGAGGCGCACCGGCCTGCCCGTGAACCGCTTGCCGGACCTTCCGCCAAGGAAGCCGGCCGGTCGTTGCGGTACGCTGTACGCGGAGGGTCATGCCCCATGAGCATCACGCGGTCCGACTTCGGCCTCACCGGCGGCAGCCCGGTGCACCGCTACGAGATGCGCAACCGCCGCGGCACCACCGCGGCGGTATTGACGCTGGGAGCCAACCTGCAATCGGTGCGCACGCACGGCAGGCACGGCCTGGACGAGATCACACTCTCGTACGACGACGTGGACCGCTACCTGGACCCGGAGTACCCGTACTTCGGGCCCATCATCGGACGGGTCGCCAACCGCATCGCCGGGGGCGCCTTCAAGCTCGACGGCACCCGCTACGAACTGGCGTGCAACGCGGGCGACCTGCACCTGCACGGCGGCGTGGTGGGCTTCGACCGGCGCATCTGGCACGCCACCACGCACGAAGGTGAGGACGAGGATCGCATCGAGCTCCGCTACCAAAGCCCGGACGGCGAGGAAGGCTACCCCGGCAACCTGACCACTCAGGCGGTCTATCGGTTGACCGGGCACGACGAGTTGGTGATCGACCTGCAGGCATCCACCGACGCGCCGACGATCGTCAACCTCACCAATCACGCCTACTGGAACCTGGCCGGCGCCGGCAACGGCACGGTGGACGGGCACGACCTGCACCTGCACTGCGCGCACGTCCTGGAGCGAGGCGCCGACGGGGTTCCCACCGGCGCGGTGGTTCCGGTGGCCGGCACCGCGTTCGATTTCACGAGCCCGCGCCCGATCGGCGAGGGGATCAAGCATGCCGGCGGCTACGACCACTGCTTCGTGATCGACGGCGCGCCGGGCCAGCTCCGCACCTTCTCCCGCGTGTACGCACCGGGCTCCGGACGGGTGATGGAGGTGGCCACCACCCAGCCCGGCGTGCAGCTCTACACCGCCGAGTTCCTGGAGCCCACTACGGGAGCCGGCGGACGCACCTTCGGCCGGCGGGGCGCGCTGTGCCTGGAGACCCAGCACTTCCCCGACAGCGTGCACCAGCCCCACTTCCCGTCCGTCGTGCTGCGCCCCGGCCAGACCTACCGGCACCGCACCGTGCACCGTTTCTGGGTCGCGTAGCGAGTGGACGGATGAATTGGTGTTTGAGTAGCGTCTTCATGAACGGAACCTCGTCGTGAGCTTGACTCTGACCAAATGGACACTGGATGACTACCACCGCATGGTCGCCAGCGGTGTGCTCGACGACCGGCCGGTCGAGCTTCTGAGAGGGGAGATCGTCGAGATGTCGCCCGAGGGGGAAGCCCACGCCTACCTGATTACCGAGACCACGACGTATCTGATCCGGACGGTGGGCGAGCGGGCCACGGTCCGCCAGGATCACCCGATTACCCTGCCCGGGTACGACTCCGAACCGGAGCCGGACATCGCCGTAGTGCGGCCGCGCGGTCGCGAGTACCTCGACCATCACCCCTACCCGGGCGACATCTTCTGGCTGATCGAGTTCTCGGATAGCAGCTTGGCGAAGGATCTGGAAGAAAAACGACGGCTCTACGCGCAGGCCCAGGTACCCGAGTATTGGGTCGTCGACCTGCAGCAGTCGCGGCTTGTCGTGTTCCGCGACCCGGGAGCGGACGACTATCTCCAGACGACGACCGCCACTGCCGGGGTCCTGACTCCTCTCGCGTTTCCCGATCTGCGCTTCCCCGTACAGCGCCTGCTCGAAGGAAGCTGAACCGGGAAATCGAGACCCAGATCCGCCACACGCGCCCTGGAGCGGCTGTGCTCCAGCGTGGCCGACCCGGTCGCGCGGTTCCGGCCCGGCCAGCAGGAGGCGATGCGCCACGTCGTGCGCGGCGACGGCCGCTTTCTGCTCGTGCAGAAGACCGGCTGGGGCAAGAGCTTCGTCTACTTCAGCGCCGCCAAGCTGCTGCGCGAGGCCGGCCTCGGTCCCGCCCTGCTGGTCAGCCCCCTGCTGGCCCTCATGCGCAACCAGATCGCCGCCGCCGAGCGCCTGGGCCTCCGCGCCCGCACCATCAACTCCGACAACGAGGACCGCTGGCGCGAGGTCGAGCAGGCGATCCGTGACGACCAGATCGACCTGCTCCTCATCTCGCCCGAACGCTTCGCCAACGAGCGCTTCCGCACCGAGGTGCTGGCCACGATCGCCGCGCGCATCTCCCTGCTGGTCGTCGACGAGGCGCACTGCATCTCCGACTGAGGCCACGACTTCCGCCCCACTACCGCCTCATCGAGCGCATCGCCGTCAACCTCCCTGCCAGCCTGCGCGTGCTGGCCACCACCGCCACCGCCAACGACCGCGTGCTCGCCGACCTGTCGGCCGTCCTCGGCCCCGACCTGCAGATCGCCCGCGGCGACCTCGCCCGCCCGTCGCTGGCCCTGCAGACCATCAGTCTGCCCGGCCAGGCCGAGCGGCTCGCCACGCCGAGCCCTACACCAGCCTCACCGGCCCCCGCCGCCTGGAGCTGGAGCAGGCGCTGCTCGACAACCGGCTGAAGGCGCTGGTGCCACCACCGCGCTCGGCATGGGCTTCGACAAGGCCGACCTGGCCTTCGTCATCCACTACCAGACCCCGCCCTCGGTGGTCGCCTACTACCAGCAGGTGGGCGGCGCCGGGCGTGCGCTTGAGGCCGCCCACGGCGTGCTGCTCAGTGGCGCCGAGGAGCTAGCCATCACCGACTACTTTATCGACAGCGCCTTCCCCCCACCCGCGACCAGGTCGCCGACGTGCTGGAGGCGCTGGAGGAGGCGCCCGAGGGGCTCTCCACGCGCGAGCTGGAAGCGACGGTCAACCTCGGCAACGCCGGCATCGGCAAGACCATCGAGCTGCTGTCCCTGGAGTCCCCGGAGTCCCCGACCCCGCTGGCGAAGCTCGACGGCAGGTGGCAGCTCACCGCCGCGCCGCTGCACGATCGGCCCCGGCCATCCGCTCAAGGACGTGCTGGAAGCGCTGATCGACGAGCCGAGGATGCCTCGCTACGGCTGCACGACCGGCTGGCCGGCAGGTTCGACGAGGCCATGGACCGCATCGCCGGCTGGTACATGCGGCGCGTGGCGCTGCTGATCTTCGCCATCGCGGCGGCGGTGACCGTGGCCGCCAACGCCAGCACCAGCACCAGCACCATCCACGTCGCCGCAGAGCTGTGGCGCAACGCCGCGCTGGGCGCCGCCATCACAGCGCAGGCGAGCGCCGCCGCCGAGCACGCGGCTGCCGTGCCGTTGGACGCCCTGGCGCACCTGGGCACGCTGCCCATCGGCTGGCACGCGGCGCCCGGAGCCCGCGACCGGCCAGGGAGCGCAGGAACTCCAGCCAGAACCCCTCGGTCTCGGCCGGCCCACACGCGGTGCCAAGCACCTCTCGGCGGACCTCGGCGTTGACCCCCACGGCGACCACCCTTGCCCGATTTACCACGTGGCCATCCTGGCGCGACTTCTCAGGTACGTGGCATCCAGCCACAGGTACGGCCACTGCCCCCTCAGCGGTCGCTCAAGGAACCTCCCGACTCGCTGGTCGATGTCCTGGCACAGCCGTGACACTTGGCTCTTGGAGATCCCGCTCATCCCCATCGCCTGTCACCAGGTCGTCCACCTTGCGGGTGCTGATCCCCTTCACGTACGCCTCCTGGACCACCGCGCCAGCGCCTGCTCGGAGCTCTTGCGCAGGTCCAGGAACGATGGGAAGTAGCTGCCCGAGCGCAGCTTCGGGATCTTCAGATCCAGCGTCCCGATCCGCGTCTGCATGCTGCGCTCGCGATAGCCGTTGCGCCCGTTGGTCCGCTGCTCGCTACGTTCATGCCGCGCGGCGCCACAACGCTCGTCGGTCTCCAGCTCCATCAGCGGCTGCAGGGCCGTCACTGACGCGACGGAGTATCCATCAGTCGCCCGGGGGTCGCTGAGTTGCGTCGCGGCGCCCTCACACTTGCCAGTACATCCAGGACCGTTTTGAGCGGGAGCTCCCGCGGGATCTTCTCGACCGCTGCGAGGACATCACCGGCGCACTACGCGACAAGCCACTTGCCGCCGGTCTCCTTCTCCCCATGCCCGCCCGTTTGTTGCACGCCAAGCCGGCACCGCCCATCCTTAGCTTCGTGTCCCAGCACCAGCATTTGGAGGGAGCCTTCGGCCCCGGTATCGGCCCATGGGGTCATGGCGCCGCGGGGAGAACCCTGACCATCAGCTCTTCAGTGACGTGCTCGTGGAGCGGCACGGCCTCACCTTCGTGCTGCCTATCCGCCCCATCCGGCGTGACGCGAAAGCCCGCCGACCAGATCATCGAGAACCGCGAGTATCTCGCACGCGGTATCCGCTACGGGGCCATCGTTTTGTATGGTACGGACAGGGTACCTGTTTTGCTCACAATCGTATAGCGTCCGGTATGCATTGCGCAGCAGCTCGCCGCCCTGATACGCGGGAGAATCGGTACGGTCTACGAGAAAGACTACGTCCGGTTGTGTACCGGTCCATTGTATTCTCTCAACCGCAATCATCGCGTCCAACGCGTTCCGATCCGCCCCCGCCACACACCCATAGACCCATGTAGACCACCAGAACCGATCGAGAATGATCCACGTTCCTTCGCTGAGTGCGGGTAGAATCGCTCGCTCTATCGCATCGAGATGTGCTGCTATATGTAGAGCCTGAAGGCTTGTGGACGAGAGTTTCTCTATACCGAAGCGTCCCGGATCATGATGGATCTCATAGATGATCTGCCCGATCGTACCGGGCTGCCTGCCAGGAAATGCCGCGTACTCAGACCGAATCCGCGACTCCCTCAGACGATCGACAAGACACTGCGCAAGCGTCGATTTGCCTGCCCCGTCGGGACCCTCAAAGACGATGAGCCTGCCTGGCTCAACTCGATTGGACACCCGCTGCTCCAACCGTCGCGGCGTGGCTCCGCTGTCCGCGACCAACGGCCTCTGTGCTTAGCTCAGCAGAACCGAACAGCGTATAGTGCGGCTCCATGAGCTTCTCATCGAGATCGTACCATCCACACATCTGAGCCACGAAGACGCGTTGCCCCCCGTAGCTCGGGTGTCGTACATGCAAGACTTCGCACTCCGCACCTATGTTCGAGACCACTCGCGCCGCGTCGTTGCCGATCGCGACCAGCCGGCGCGGCTCCAAGAGACCAATGACATGCGCAAGAAGCTGCTCGCCAGCCTTCCGCTCAAGGTTGTTGTGCAATCGATTGCTAAAGTGGTTGCCTGGTTCGTGAGGATGTAGTGGAAAGACGTTCCACAAGAACACCGGAAGCGTAATCCGCGAAAGAACGCGCCAGACCACCGTAGCCGTGCGCTCCGCATAGGTCTCCCCGCTAGTTGGTTGCCGAATGGAGATTCCCCACCGGCGAGCGTAGTCATGGATATGCACATCGTCCGTGAAGGCGAGTCCGGTGCGGCGGCCGCCTCGATGGCCGAGATCGCGTCCAACCCAGATCGAATCGACGCCCCGCTCCGCTGCGACTTCGAGCACCCGCAGCAACGCTTGGGAACGAAGCTGCGGTGCGTCGTGCACATCGTGCACGACACATCGATTTGAGTACGGGTTGAACGTGTTTTCGAAACTCAGCCTGCCTAATTCATCTACGAACTGAGCAGGAGTCATACGCAATCGGCCGTCAGCGGCCTATAGTCTATCGTTCTCGCGTCACGGTCACCCACGATGACACCACCGCAATTGGCCCGAACCTGTCTGAAGACTTCGTAGCCTCGGAGAATGGCCTCTTCCCACAAGTTGAGCGGGCATTGCTCTACCTCGTATCCTCGCACGAATTGTTCCACGGTCTTGAGGAGGTCGAAGGACAGCTTGGTCTTCCCCTCAAACAACTCGAGCTCCTTCGCGCGAGAGAATATCCACGCTGTGAGCCCTTCCTCAACGACAATCGCCCTCCCGCCGTCCTGATCTTCGTCGACCTTCGGCTGGGTCTTCCGCTTGTGCTTGATCACGGACCGAAATGTCGGCGACCAGTGCAGGATGGCGGCGTGGGCAAGATGAAAGACGTCATGGTAGCGATAGTCATCGCCTTCCGCGATATTGTCGGTCAGCGGAGCGCCGATGAACACCCCATTCCACTGCATGTACGTTTGGCCACTTGGGCGTTGGAGGATGGTGATCTCGAAATTCTCCGGAAGGCGTTCGTCGGGCGGAAAGGCTGCGTCGAACGTCGGTAGACTTGAAATGTCGGGTTCGAGGAAACGGCCGGACGCTTTGCTGAGGTTTCGGGTGGCGACGGTGTGGAGGTCGATGTCGGCGGCCTGAAGCGCGGCGATGTAGCGGCCCCAGAACTCACGCAGCAGACCTTCGGCTGATGTGTCCGGGCCGTTGATGCGGAGTAGCCCGGCCGTCGCCGTTCCCAGTTCCAGGAGCGGGGCGGCCAGTTCGCGATCGCGCTTGTCGGGGGAGGTTGGAACGGCCGCAACGACGGACTCCATCGGAATACTCAGACGACGGCACAGTGCAGCGAAGTACCATAGCGCGTCGCCGAATTCCTCCTCGACCGCCTCGTCATATTCCGGGTACGACTCTCGTTCGCGGACGTGCTTCTTGAGAGTGGCCAGGATCCCACCAACCTCGCCGAACAGTCCCATGAGCACGGGATGTATTTTGGCTACCGGGAGCTGGTCGGTAGGCTTGATCTCCCGGAGGTACGGCCCGAGATCGACCGGCGGCGCGGAACCCCCGACCTCTTCGTCGGCGTGCTTGGACGACTCTGTAGGCGGAATCTCGGTCATGGTAGTGTCTTCCAGTCCAACGGCTCGTAAAGGAAGCCCTGTACGTCAAGGCCTAGGAACCACTCGACAAAGGCGTCGACCATGTCGCGCGGAAAACGGAACTTGTGGCTACGTCCCGGGTTACCGATATCGTGCCCGTTCCAATCTCTGAATATCGACGGCAGCTCTGGGCCGCAACCTCCCCAGTATGCGTAGGTTCCGCCGATCAACACCTTGTCCGTATCAGTATCATGTCCTACATGATCGGGATCTGGCGAACCGTCTTCCCGGCTATGCCGCGAGTTGCTCTGATGCCACCGACCATTACGATCGCGGAAGTAGATGTTGTCGCCGAACGCCTGCTTCAAGGTGCCTGCCAAGTTAGGCTTCTTCCGGGCGAACCGCTCGTCCGCCCAGTACTCGTTGAAGGTCATCTCTTCGGCTACCTGCATGACATAGACAATATAACCGGGCCTGTTCTGCGTCTTGCTTCCGACACCAACAATCCAGTCGCCGACCTTTGCAGTGCTTCGGAGCTTTGGCTTGCAGGTCGCTAGCGTGCATGTTCCAAAAAATGGATTCGGAGCAAAGCCGTAGTCCCACCGGACTATGTAAGAGAAGAGTCGCACGCGCGATACCTATCTGCAGGGGGCCCGCGGTATGTCCCGCAGTGGATGCGGTGTTCCGTCGGGATTCTCCCAGGAATCGATTCTACCTTCGATGGCATCGATGATGCGGTTGCCTGTCCATCCGACTACGGCGTCTGCCAACTTGTCCAACGAGTCCGGTACTTCGCAGCCTCGTTCCCCGTCTGCCCAGACGCCTACAATACGCTTGTCGTGCTTGTGGGCGTACTCGATTTCCCAATCAACCCAAGGGCTGTTCTTAGTCTCGCGAGATATGTATACGACCAATGTACTCGATTGGCGGATGCGCGGGGCCAGAATGCCGGACTTGATATAGTTTTCGTCATGGGCGTTGTTTGGGTTGTCGGCGGTTATTGAGTAATCTCGTGGAGTCATTCCGTGGCGCTTGATCAAATCCTTGAGCTTGCCAAGTCCCTCGTCGTCTTCGTGGATGTGACTAATGAAAACGTTCTTGGTTTCATTCGCCATGGAATCAGGAATCTCCGTTGCGGACAAGACCTGTGCGGTCGAGTCCCCGCAGAATAAGGCCAACGGCCTGGCGAATGTGGGGCGTCCTTGCGAGCGTGCAGTTTTCTTCGCAGGTCAGACCGTTGTTCAAGGAATTGGGACGATAGGTGGCAAACGCCTTACGGCCATCCCATGCGGGGCGAGCCGCATCGTCCAGAGCCTCGACCATATGCAAGGATTCGGCGATATCCCTTGCGCATCCGCCGAAGCCGCCGACGACGTAGAGTGGCCTGCCTGCCTGGATGCTCAGCAAGGCTTCCTCGGCGATTCCCGGCATGGAGCCCATGTAACCTTCGACTCTACCCCCGAGCACGACCCGTGCTGACGTCTCGTTGAGCATCGTCCGGCGCATAGCCGTTAGCGAAGTCGCGATCTCGTGCTTGTCCTCCACCGGAGTCTCCGGAAACTCGAAGTCTTCCAGCACGGTGCCGTCGTGCGCCAGACACTTGATCTCGGCTGAATTGCCCAAGCGTAGCGAGAGATCGTGGTACTCATCATACGAGAGGGCTGCGCAGGCAGGCCATGGGAGGTAATCGGTAACCCCCGGCTGGCCCCGAGATTGCGACGAACGGTCATAACGGCTGACGAGTTCGAAGAGTTGCTCGGTGAATCCGCCTTGACGGAGATCGCCCCCATACGCGAGGCGGTAGCCAAACGACAATAGGTAGGTGGCCATCGTCTCCATGGCGCCGGCCAGGTGCCGATCGCTCATTCCCAGCCGCGTCAGATCCGGGCTTTCGGAAATGGAGATCGCTATGGTGGCTGCCCATCCATGGTCCGGGTCTCTCATCACGGTACCTCCGACATCCACTGGCTCAGGCTTTGGAAGCTGACACCAAGGCCTTCCATCAGCTTGAGTTCACGCAAGCTCAGCGGTGGGTCAGGATAGACTATCACGGACATCTCCGGGAAGAACGTCCTGGCGTTGACAGCAGTCAACAACTCAGGCGCGCGAGCTATGAACCTCACGTGCGGGCTGGCTTGGCTTAGAGTCTCGGTGCGGCACCTCCAGAGGAAGTCCCTGAAGACCTCGTCGAGAAGGCGACCAACCACCCGCTCGACGCCGTGAGGTTGCTGAGAACAGATGCGGACCACCGGTACATTGGCCAGATAGGGAAACGCCCTCTCGTCAAGATCCTCGATGCAGTCGGCAACGACTATCGGCCGGTCACTCTCCTTCGCAACCAGGACCTCGCGCCCGCACCACTCACGTGAGGAGAAGGAGTCGCTGTGCACGATCAGTACGGCGCTCTGGCGGACCTCCGTTTCCAACACCTCATCGGGCGGGAGTCCTGCGGGGATATCGGTGATATCGAGGAACACGGAGAGCTGCACGTCACCATGAAGCCAGTCTCGTATACGCTGGGCAACTCGTTCGCCGACATCATCGTGTTTTGAATGACTCAGAAACACGCGGACCTTCTCCATCTTACTAGTCAGATTCGCGTCGGTTACCAGCATTGTACGCAGCATACGGCTGGTCTCGTAGGTAACTTCGCGGACCAAACGGCGCGCTCGGCCGTTTCGATCCACTTGCCAATCATGCCATCTGAGCGCCTGGACTCCGAGCTCGGTCGCGATGGTTCGGCGCGTGATTGCCACGGGGAACAAGCGTATTCGGGAACCTGTGGGGTCCTCACGGCGACACTGATCGGCGAGTTCCCGAACATAGTCTGCCCACGCCGAGTCGCGCTGAACCTCATCGCCGATGAGCGCAGCGACCACCACTGCCTCACCCGCGCCCATATCAACGCGGGCGGGCACGATCGATCCCGCGGGCGGGCTCGACCATTCGAACACGCTGATCCCCATATCCTCAATCGAGTAGCGCTCTCTGGTGAAGTGTTCAATGAGATGCCTTGCGGCGTCATCCGATTCCGCGCAGCGCGGATGCCACACGACATGAAGCGTGACATAAGGCTCTTCCCATGATGGCATGTGAGGAATGGGTGGGTTTCCGGTCAACGCAATCTGAGGATGTAGAGTGCCGGGAGCACCCGCCTCGGGTCAAGGCCGTAAACTACTCGAGAGCGCGATCGTACCGGTTGGTCTGCTCGGTCTCCCGCATGCGGCGTTCGGCGTACGGTCTCGCACGGGCCTGGCGGCCAGCTCGCGAGGAATGTTCCAGACTACCTGTAGGGTGCCGTCATTTCGATTTGCGTTGTCAGTCATCCAGGGAGCCGAGCGGGGACATCGGCGGCATCGTCGTAGGGCGCCTTCGCGGAGCTCCGCCGGTCGTTCGGGGTCGACGATCGGGGACAGCACCTCGGCCACGCGGGCGGAGCTATCGGGACCAAAGCGCGCCCCCGCCACGCGGCACGGTCAACACCCTGGTCCGGCCCTTCCGCAAGACCCTGCTCGGGCCTTCCCAGGGCCACTGTTTGGGTGATTCGGCTGCCCGTTCGACCACCGTCGTCATAGCGCCGGCTACGCGATTGGGCGAAGTCGCAAGCCGGGCCGCTATCCTTCTCCATCCAGTCTTCGTCGAGATCATCAGCAAGGCGCGATCCCGAATCAAGAGAGAGGGACAGATGACAGTGTCAGCCGGTATTCCTCGTAGGGGTTCGAGCAGGGGTTGCCGCGGCTGACGTGCATGCGGCCGGCGTCCGCCTCGATCACCACGGAGAGCACGCTGGTCCAGAAGCCGTGCCGGGGGTGGTCGTTGGCATGCCGGCAGATCGACCGGGGCTCGTCCTGGTGGTCGCGCAGCGCCGCCTGCGCCGCGCCGAGGTCGATGCCGCCCTCGGCTCCCTCCAGGAGGTGGTCGATGCGCCGCTTGCGCGGCCGGGACTCGATCAGTTCCGGGAACCGCTCGTTCACGCCGGTCAGCTCCGGATGCAGGCAGTGGTTGGTGTGCGTCAGCCAGGCGGCGCCGTCGTCCGGGCGCAGCACGCGCAGGTCGTCGATCAGGATCTCGAAGTCGGCCGGCCCCTGCGGCGTGGCAAGGATCAGGTTGGCGGGGATGGCACGGTGCGCGCTCCGCACCGCCGCGATCGCGGCGTCGAGCGACACGGCCTCCAGCACGCGGCGGACGATGAAGTAGTGCGGCACGCCCACCTCGCGGGCCGGGGCCGGCAGCGCGTTCAGGCACACGCCGATGCCGCGCTCGCTGCAGCCGATGTAGCCGATCAGGCCGGCCTGGCCGACCGTCAGCGTGGCCGGGCCGATGAGCGGCCGGCGCGTCAGCACCACCGTGTATGGATCGAGCGCCGGGTCGTTGTCCCAGTTCTGGGCGACCAGCGCGGGCCGGCGCGTCGCCAGCGCCGTGCAGCCGCCCTCACCCGATCGCTTGGCGTCTTTGCGGTTGCGAAGCTGGTTGCGGACCTGCAGGAGCATCAGCTCGTCCAGTGACACGCCGCTCGACTCGGCCATCCCGCGCAGCTCGGCGAGGAGCTCAGGCGCATAGTCGGCGACGTACGGGATGCACGCGGAGGCGGTGGCGAGCGCCTGCTCCCGGGTGATCGATACCGTCTTGCTGACCCGCTCGACGGCGATGTGCGCAAAGCCGCGCACCTCCTCCTGCGCCGCCTCGCCGAACTGGCGGCCCAGCTCGCGCGGCGTCCCGTACACCTCGATCTCGCGGTAGCGCGAGCCGGACCTCACGACAGCCATCGCCCGAAGAACGCCGCCACCGAGTCGAGGTACTCCGCCAGGAACAGGTGGTTGAGGTGGGGCCGGTGCACCTCGAACCGGTGGGCGCAGCCGGCCGAGGCGTAGGCAGGCCGCACCTCGCGCTCCATCTCGTCGACCCCGCTGGCCGGCATGTCCTCGTCCTCGGTCGGCGCCAGCACCATGAGAGGCCGCGGGCAGATGCACACCCGGACGATGCGGCCCTGGTCGAAGTGCCGCAGCAGGTGGGGGATGTACCAGGGGCTTGAGTGGCGGTCGAGGTCGCCCTCCCGGATGACCGCGACCATGCTGCCGAGGCCGCCGGCCAGCGGCGCCGCGGCGCGGATCCAGGGAGCGACCGCCTGCGCCAGCCACGCGGCCTGCCCGCCCAGCGAGAAGCCGGTCAGCCCGATGCGGTCGGCGCTCACTCCGTCCACGGCCGCCAGCGCGCGGGCCGCCTGCAGCGCCTCGCGCACGCGCAGCCCGACCGCCGTCCTCCCGAACGGCTCCATCGCCTTGGACTCCCGCTCCCGCTCCACCGGGTTGGGCTGGCGCGCCGTGGTCCCCCTGAGGGTGACCGCCAGCACGGCGAAGCCGCGCCGTGCCAGCTCGCGCGCCCAGCCGTGCAGCGGGCCGCGGTGCCGGAGCGGCCGGTGCAGCCGCTCGCCGCTGATCTGCTCGGCGCTGCCGCTGGTGCCGGGCATGCACACGATCCCGGCCGGCTCGCCGCCGGCCCCGGCCAATCGCATCAGAATGCAGGGAACGACCTCGTCGAGCTCGTTGCGGAAACGGAGCGGCGTGACGCTCACCCCGTCCGCGCCGGTCTCGCTCTGCCCGACGTCCACCGGGACGGATCCCGGACCGGGCACGTCGAGAAGGCCAAGCAACTCGCAGAACCTGGCCTGCACCTCCTCGTCCGCGACCGATACCGGATGCACGGCCGTCATGCGGCGGTAGGCGGGGAGCGGGAGCTCGTTCATGCGCGTCGTGCCTTGAGCGGGTCCGTGACGCCGATCATGCTGTCCCGCGTCACCAGCTCGGCCAGCTCTTCCTCCGACAGCCCTGCCGTCCTGGCGGGACGGCGCGGCAGGACCAGATAGCGCAGGTCGGCGGTGCTGTCGACGACCCGCACCTGCACGTGTCCGGCAAGCTCCAGACCGAAGTCGCGCATGACCGCACGCGGCTCCACGACCGCGCGCTGACGGTACGGGCTGCTCTTGTACCAGTCTGGCGGCGGTCCGAGCAGCGCGGTCGGATAGCAGGAACAGAGCGTGCACACGACCAGATGGTGCACGGCATGGGTGTTCTCCACGACCGCCAGCTCGGCGTCGTGCGTGAGGGTGTAGCCGAGCTCGGCGACGGCCGAGCGGGCGTCCCGCAGGAGCCTTGCCTTGAATCCGGGGGCAACCCACGCCCTGGCAACCACCCGTGCGCCGTCGGCCGCCGAGCGTGAGCGGACCCGCTGGATCTGCTCGGCAAGCTCGCCGGGAGCCAGCACCCCCTTCTCCACCAGCAGCTCGTGGATGGCGATGGCGCGCCGGGCAGGCTCGCCGAGCTCGATGTCGGGATGAATGCCCGGGTGTTCGGCGCCGTGGTCGTGGTCGGCACCGTGGTCGTGGTCGCCGCTCATACCGCGACTCCCGCCGGCTCGAGCCATCCTTCGTACACGTCGATCAGGAGCACGTCGCGGTCACCGCCATCGTACCGTTCGCCCCAGAGGTCGGTCTGGCTGAACTCCACGTGGTACAGCAGGCGCTTGGGGAGGCCGCTGCCGCCGTGGGCGCGAGACTCGGGATCGAAGAACGGCCCGCTCACCGCGCGGATCCTTCCTCGCCGGCCCTTGATGAACCATGGCGTCCGGTGGTGTTGTTGTACGCGATCGCGCCGGATCACCACGGCATCGCCGGGAGCGAAGCGGCCCGGCGCCGCGGAGAACGCTACTCCCATCTGCGGCCCACCGCCTTCACCCTGGCGTCGATCTCCTCGCGGGTCAGCACGCCCTTCTCGACCAGCACCGCTTCGAGCGAGGACGACCAGCGCTCGTAGTAGCTGTACGACTCGTACCGATCCGGTGGCAGGGACTCGATGCCGCGCCGCAGCTCGTCGACGGTGAACAGGCCGCGATGCCGCAGCACGCCCACCAAGGCGTTGGTGAGGTGCTCCCAGTCGGCCAGCTCATGGGTCGAGCGGTCGATGGGCTCGCCGGTGGGCAGCCCGCCCCGGTCGTGCACGCCGCTGGGCGGAACACTGCCCGGGTTCGGTTCCATCAGGAGCCGAGCTCGATCACCACCTGGCAGGCGCCGTCGTCGCCGGAGCGCGACAGCTCGTAGGCGCGCGCCGCGTCGTCCATCGGCAGGCGGTGGGTGATCAGTCCGTCGAAATCGAAGTCGCCGCGGGCCAGGTGGTTGGTGGCCAGGCGATAGGCGTGGTAGCCGTTCGCCTCGTAAGTGGCCGGCGTCGACATGACCACCTCGCACTGCTTCTCGTAGAGCACGCCGTAGTCGAACGGGAAGGACGGCGCGCGCGGCTCGCCGTACAACAGCAGGCGCCCCTCGGCGCGCACCAGAGCGACGGCCAGGTTGATCGAGTCCGCGCTGCCGGCCGCCTCCACCACCACGTCGGGGAGCTGCGCGCCGGAAATCGCCGCTACCCGCGCCGCCGCATCGGCCGCACCGCCGCCGGGATCGACGACCGCGGTCGCCCCGAACCGGAGCGCCGCCTCCCGCCGCGTCGCGATCGGGTCGATGCCGATCACCTGCCGTGCGCCGGCGCGCCGCAGCACCGCGTCCAGCACCAGCCCGGCCGGCCCCTGCCCGACCACCGCCACCGACCGGCCGACCACGTCACGGAGCCGGTCGGCCGCCATCAGTGCACGGGCGAGCTGGTGCACCAGCGCCAGCCGGTGCAGGGGGGTGTCCAGGGTCTGATGGATCAGCTCCCCGATCGGGACCAGGATCTGCTCGGCCAGCCCGTCGTGGTGGGGACGCCGGACGATGGCGACCTCGTCCACCACGAACGGCAGCGGCTTGACGCCGACATACTCGATCGCCTCCACCCGGCCGACGATCTGGTGCGCGCACATGGACGGAGCCAGGGGATAGGAGTCCGGGGCACCATCGTACACGCGGCGCGTGTCGCTGCCGTCGATCGCGATGACCAGCGGGCGCACGACCGCGGTGCCGGGCTGGACGGTCAGATCGGCGCCCTCCTCGATTTCGACACGTCCGGGAGCGACGATCCTGGCTCTCTTCATACGCCACCGATCCTACCGATCTGGCGGCCGGCGACAAGAGCCCTATAGAATCCCTCGCGATGAAACTGCTATTCATGGACCGGCACGATGTGCACCGGCCCTGGGGTCACGTTCGGTTTCGCCCGACGCCGTTCCGGTATCTGGGCAAGACCGAGATGCGCGACATCATCTGCTTCGCGGCGCCCCGGCCGGACGGCACCGCGGACGTGTTCCACTACCAGATGAGCCGGCACGTGCCCTGGAAGCTGCGGCGCAGCGTGACGGCCGACGGCATCCGCTTCGAGGACACGCACCTGGTCTGCGAGCGCGCCGAATACAAGTGGCACTACGCCGCGCGCATGATGTACAGCCCGGAGCTGGAACGCTACATCTTCATGAAAAACGCCATCCACGACGGCGAGATGCAGATGTACATCTTCCACAGCCGCGACGGCGAGAGCTGGGAGGAGCATCCGGGCGGGCCGGTGTTCGCGGACGGCGACGCCTGGGGCGCCATGTGGAGCCCCGCCGTGCAGCGGTTCATCTACTACGGCAAGGGCTGGCAACGCTGGGACAAGGGGGGCGTCCACGACCTGGTCCTCAACGGCCGCCGGGTGGTGACGATCCGCACCAGCCAAGACGGCTTCAGATGGACGCCGGACACCGCCAGCCAGTACTTCGAGAAGCCCGAGTACCACAACAACATGCGGCTGCTGCGCGGGCGGCTGGTGCCGATCGAGTTCCAGATCTCACCGGACGATGAGGATCCTCCCGACCTGGAGTTCTACTCGGCCAACGCCTTCGCATACGAGGGCCGCTACTACCTGCACGTGAACAACTATGCCGGCAGCTTCATCCAGCCCGGCATCGACCCGATGCGCGCCAACGGCCACGGCGTGTTCCTGCCGTGCGAGCGCTGGGTCAGCCGCGACGGACTGAACTGGAGCCGGCCGTTCCGGGAGATCGACGCCGGCGCCTTCTCGCTGCACAACCCGATGCTGGTGAACGGCATGATGCTCTTTCAACGCGGCAATCGCCTGCACGGGCTGCCGGCCGACCGGCTGACGTACGCGACGTCGACGACCAATTCTCGGTTCGAGACCGCCGAGTTCCCGATGCCGGCCGGCCCGTTGCGGCTCAACGTCAAGATCCCCGGCGACGAGTACGACAATCAGGAGAACCAGGCCTACGTGATGGCCGAGTTGATCGACGACCGCGACCGGGTCATCCCCGGCTACGAGCGCGACGGCTGCCTGCTGCAAGCCCCGCTCGACCGCCCCGACCACCCGCTGCTCTGGCACAGCGACGGCCGACGCCGCGACGGCTCGGAGCTGGCCGGCTCGCTGGTGCGCGTCCGCTTCTACGCCCGCGCCTCGGCCGTCTACGCGCTCAGCGGATAGGGCCGATGCACGGTAAACGCACACCGTACTGCACTCCGAAGCAAGCCTATGGCTGTGTACACCGGCAGCAAGAACCGGTACGGTCGTTGCTCTGATGGAACGACTTCTGCCCCTCCGGACAGGGACGAACGTCTATCGGGCCGGTGTGTTCTGCAGAACTATGGCGCAGAGCCACATACCTAAGCGTGCAGTAAGAACATAGGGGCAGGTAATCTAATGTTCCACATGTACGGCATGTCCCAACTCCGACGTGCTATCGTCCAACGGCTCGCCGAGGCATACTCCGTCGACGCCCTGAGTTTGGAGGACTACGAGCGCCGCGTTACCGCTGCTGAACAAGCCTCGACCATCGACGACCTGAACGCGGTAGTATCCGATTTTCCAGACGAAACACCTCACATCCGGCCCGTACACCCGGCCTCGTCCGCCAAGGCTCCCCTGCGCAGCTCGCTGCATCCAGCGGTGTGGCTGTTGCCGACCACCCTCCTGCTGCTCGCGTTGCTTCCGTTTCCGTACGGGTTCTACGTTATGCTGCGGCTGATAGTGTGCAGCACGTCCGTACTGCTGACCTACGACGAATACCGGTTGCGTGGCAGAGTTTCTGGCTGGGCGATAGTGCTAGCGGGTATCGCCTTGCTGTTCAATCCGCTCATTCCCGTACATCTGACTCGAGACACATGGGTTCCTATTGACGTCGCGACCGGCGCCCTGCTGATCTTCCACTGGCGTCGACGCGCATGAACGAGGCAGGAGCCTGACCATCGAGGTGCTGGTTATCTGAGAACGTGTCGGTCGTTGGCCGTGGGCAGTTCACGTTCCCCCATAAAACAAACAAGAGAGGTCTATCTGACGTTGTTTTCGCCACCTACAACCAGACAGAAGTATCGATGTTCTGGAACGCACTAGCGTCTGGGCTACAAGCGCTTGGCAACTGGGAGACCTACGTTGCCCTATCCGGCTACATCGCGTTGGTTCTCATCACAAGGCTCGCTATGGCCGCTATCTCAGAGAAGGGCGGCTGTTTGCTCGGACTCTTAGCTATCTGTTCTACGGCGCTCGCCGAGGCCGCAGCGATGGCTGCTTTTGTTTTCACAATGTCGCCCCTGATACTTGGTACGGGCACGACTGCAGCGTGGACCATCCTCTGGCAGGTCGTCACCTCGGCAACAGCAGACTTCCTGAAACTGGCCGGAATTCTCACCGTGATCGCGGTTCTCGTTGGCTTTATACCGTTTGTTGGCGACAAATTCGCGTTTCATACGCTGGTTCTTGGCGGCGCAATGTTAGTGATAATGCTGGAGTCAGTTGAGTCTCTGAGTCCTGGATCGGTTCATGGCGTAGTCTCCTATATCCCAGGCGTCTGGTTCTCGGTGGGGCTACTTGCTATCGTCGCCGTGAGCGTCTTCGGGAGTGCGCTGGTAACTACTCTCCTGGAGACCGCTATGAGAATAGAGGACGAAGGAGTCAGCCTGTTGGTCGAGTTGCCGGTGTCAGGAGTATTTGGAGTCATCCCGCTATTCGTATACGCGGCATGGCTGGGAGATCAACTAACCGGCGGCTCAGGATGATGTCAATGCATCAATTCAGCATTGTGCAGGCACATGAATCGCAGGCACCATCGTAACCTTAAGTGATCTATCCCTCACGAGAATAGGAGTTCGGACATTGAGTACAGGACTACTTGGGACGACATTGACGGCAAAGATTCGTACGGAGCGGTCGCCAACCTCCACTGCGACCACGTGGACTTCCACGGCAGGACGATCGATCAAGTACGTCGAGCGTTCTATGACTCGGTCGACTTCTATCTCGACGGGTGCCGACAGGACGGCGAAGAACCGGAACGCCCCTCGTCAGGAACGACCTCCCGGTGCATGTGCCCTTCGCCGCAGACGCATCGTCCATCCACGTGTTGACCGAAAGGAACGGACTATCACCCGCGTTTCGGTGGCCGCACAAAGTGCAGCGATGTCCGTTTGGGCTATAGGATGGCGTTCTATAGCCCATGAACTGGATCTGGGAGCGGCCGGCTTGGCCGGACTTCACCTGGAGTCAGGCTGAGCTGGAACCCCTGGAAGCCCGCTTTCGGGACGATGCCGGACGCCGGATCGGCGTATGGCGCCGTCTTGGCACGGACGAGCAGATCGAGCTGAGAGTCGGCTGGCTGAGCGACGAGGCGGCGGAGACCTCCGCCATCGAGGGCGAGTTTCTCGACCGGGACTCGGTGCAGTCGTCGATTCGCCGTCAATTCGGCCTCGCCCACGACCGCCGTCCTGCGTCACCTGTCAATGGCAATCGAAAACTGCGCATTCTTGGCAATCGAAAACTGCGCACCTTCATGAGGGTCCCGTGGCGGGCTGCCGTCGGGACCCGACCATCGGCCGACCGTCCACTACGTGGCGCCGCCGTCCGGCCGGATGACGATGGAGATGGACCGCTTCATCGCCTGGTACGAACGCGCGAGCGCGGGCCGGAACCGGCTGGCGGCGCTGACCTGTGCCGGTGCTGCACATCTGTACTTCGGCTTCATCCACCCGTTTGAAGATGGCAACGGCCGCATCGGGCGCGCGCTCGCCGAGAAGGCGCTCGCGCGGGCGCTGGGACAACCGAGCCTGATCGCGTTCGCGCGGACCATCTTCCGCCGCCGCGGGGCGTACTAGGATGCCCTCAGGGCCGCCAATGGGTCGCTCGACACCACGGGTTGGCTCACGTGGTTCGCCGGGATCGTGCTCGAAGCCCAGACCTGGAGCGAACGCCGGCTAATTCGGACAATGGAGCAGACCCGGCTGTTCGACCGGCTGCGCGGTCGGTTGAATCCGCGCCAGGAGAAGGCGCTGCTGCGACTGTTCCGCGCCGAGCCGGATGGATTCGAGGGCGGGCTCAGCGCGGACAACTATCGCCGTATCACCGGCGCACCCGCCTCCACTGCTACGCGTGATCTGGCCGATCTGGTGGCCAAGGGCGCGTTGCGGCGTACGATTCCCCGCCGGTATACCCGCTATTGGCTCGACCTGCCATCGTTCGACGAGTAGTGGGCGGGCCGATCCGGAGACCCACGCAATGGAAGACGAACGACTGCTGGTAAATCGACAGAACTGGAACGAACGCACTCCGGTCCATGCGGCGACCGAGTTCTATGACGTCGAGGGATTCAAGGCGGGCCGGATCACGCTCACCGATGTGGAGCGCCGCGAGGTTGGCGAGGTCGACGGCAAGACGCTGCTCCACCTCCAGTGCCACTTCGGTCTGGACACGATGTCATGGGCGCGTCTGGGTGCGCAGGCCACGGGCGTCGACTTCTCCGACGCCGCCATCGATCTGGCGAGGTCGCTGAACGATGAGCTGGAGCTGAACACGCGGTTCATCCGTTCCGACGTGTACGATTTGCCGGACGTGCTCGATGAGGAGTTCGACATCGTGTTCACGTCGTACGGCGTCCTGGTCTGGCTTCCTGATCTCGACAGATGGGCATCGACGATCCAGCGCCTGCTCCGGCCGGGCGGGACGTTCTACATCGTCGAGTTCCATCCGTTCGTGGACGCTGTCGAGGTTTCGGAGTCGGGCGCTCTGCACGCGACGTACGGATACTTCCACCGGGAAGTGTCAATCCAGGGAAACGAACCAAGCTACGCAGGAGCGCAACCGATCGAGAGCCCCGCGTATGAATGGCAGCACACCCTCGGCGACGTAGTGACGGCGCTGATCGAAGCCGGACTGAGGATCGAGTTTCTCCACGAGTTTCCCTTCTGCAGCCAGGAAAAGTCCGGAATGGAGCGGTGTGGCAACGGTAGATGGCGGTTCCCCAACAATGGCAAATCGTTCCCGCACATGTACTCGATCAAAGCGACAAACTAACCCGTCTCGCTGTTCGCCCGTTGTTCACGTCAGGCTGGACAGGCGGTGCCTACGACTCGTCCGACGGCTCCGGCAGCCACTCGTAGGCGGGCTGCGCCTCCACCTCGGCGGGAATGCCATCGCGAGTCGGCGGTCAACAGCCCCCTGTGGGCATGGGGAAACCGTCCTCCGGCGATAGTGGGTCAGTTTGAGATGTTGATCCTCTGGGCGATATGCCGGCACGGTTCTCCCGGTTCGTCCCCACGTCGGGCTGAGCTCTCCTGGCCCCACCTCGCCGATGCCGACCACGCAGCAGGTGTCCGTTCGGACTTGACGAAGGTCGACCCAGATGGTTCGCTCCACGAATTGGACGTGGGCCTTGAAGGTTGGGACGACGCCGTCCTACCGGATGCTCTCCCGGCCTGCAAGGGGCCACATCACTCACTGGAGGTCTCTGAAATGGATGGTGATCGGAATCGCGAGATCGAGGAGAAGCTCCACGAGTGCGTGGAGCGGAAGCCTATGGACGTCGTCATTGCGACGACGGGGGTGATAGTGCCCGGATTGGGCCGAGTTCTCGCCGAACACGTACCCCATGAGCGAAGCAAAGAGTTGCTAGACCGATTGCAATAAGTTGGTCGTTCGAGAGCGATACCCCTGGGGCCTCAGCACCATCAAGTATTCGAACTGCTTCGTCTACTGTTGGCCGAGGAGATGCAAGCCGCCTCGGGAGAGCATTAAGGATCTCAGCCTTGTCGTTGAGCACCTCGCCTCCCTCCGGCTGCGTATTGACGCGTTTGCGATTGGCATGGTACGGTAAGTTCGTGTGAGCGGCTCGACATTCTATGGGGAAGCGACAATGCTGCGAATGGCTTCCATGCGCGCTGAAGGCTCAACGAGCGTCGCGAAGCGCTCGTTGTTGAGTCTGTCGGCAGCTTGGTTCCGTGAGGGTCGAGTGGGATGACGATAAGAACCGCCGCAACCACCTCAAACACGGTATCTGGTTCGAACAGGCGCAGGAGATATTTCTCTCCGGTTCCGAGTACGTCGACATCTTCGACGAAGAGCATTCCGATGACGAGGATCGGTTCATCGCCGTCGGAGCGACGCGGGCGGGCGTTGTTCTCGTCGTATGGACTGAACGCGAAGATGAGACGATCCGGATCATCAGTGCTCGCTGGGCCACCCGCAAGGAGACGCGCCTGTACCAATCACATGTGGATATGTTTCTATGAGTGACATCCCCGAACTAACCGAACGTGATTTCGCCAAGGCGATACCGGCAAGTCTGAGGCGTCGTCTCATCGGCGGCCGGTTCGAGTCCGGTGCGGATGTGGTCGCGCTACGTCGCTTTGTCGGTTTGCCACAAGCACAGTTCGCACATGCTCTCGGCGTGACCGTGAACACCCTTTGCATGTGGGAACAGGACCGAGCGATCCCGGAAGGGCCGGCCCTTGCTCTCCTGCGCATTGCGGCACGCCATCCGCGCATCGTCCGGGAGAACATCGCTTCGGTCGCGTAGCTTCCACGATTCACCACGAGTGGTTCCTATGACTCGTCTGGCGGCGTCAGCAGCCACTCATAGGCGGGCTGCGCCTCCACCCCGGCAGGAAGCTCGTCGGGAATGCTGTCGCGAGTGAGGGTCAACAATCGCTTGCGGGCGCGGGGAAACTGTGCACCTGCCGCAGCGAGAGCACGCAGTTCCCTGTTGGCGGTTTCCGGATCGGAGAGGTCGGCGCACACCTGCACGAGCTCGATCGAGCCGCCGGCACGGGCCAGGAAGTCGACCTCGTACCCTTCCGTGGTCCGAACGTACGTCACATCGAACCGCCGCCGTTCCAACTCTACCAGTACCGCGGTCTCCAGCGCGTGTCCAACGTTTGCCCGCCCCGTTCGATCGAACAGTGGGATCAGGCCAGGATCGACCGGGTATGCCTTCCAGAAGGTGGCGGACCAGGGCGCGCAGCCCGACCACGTTCCGCACCCCATGGCGCTCGACGACATCGCGCAGCACCGCCACGTCGACGTAGTCGCGGAGAAGCTGATACCTCGACGGCACGTCGAGACCCTGCGCTTCCGGAAAACCGCCCTCCTGCAGCCAGTCGAGCATCGCGCGTTCCATGTGGGACCGTTCCCGCGGGGTCAGGAACGCCGGTTCCTCCGGAATGGGCCTTCCTCCGTGACGCAGTGCTTCCTCGAATGAGAACGGCTGCACCACCACCTGCCACGCGCGGCCGCGAAGCGCGGTCGCGACCTCTCGCGACAGCAACGCGGCCGACGACCCGGTAACGAACACTTCCACGCGCTCGGTGTCGAGCAGGCGGCGGACGAACCGCTCCCAGCCGGCGACCATCTGGATCTCGTCGAAGCACCACACCACCGCCTCGGCATCGCCGAGAGTCCGTCAGTTGTTCGGACAGAACGCGACGCAGCCGTACGGCGTCCATCCCTTCTCTCCCTATATCAAGGAGGTTAAAGTCCACATTCCTCCTTGATGGAAGGAGAACTACCGAGACGGCCTCTACGCCCGGACTATGCGCCCAGCGCGTCGGCGAGCGCCGCGCAGTCGGCGACGGTCAGGTCGTGCTGCTCGGCCGGCACCTCGGCGCTGCCGTTCGGGCCCCATTCGGTGGGCCGCGGCAGGAAGGCCGTGCGGAAGCCGACGGCCCGTGCTCCCCGCAGGTCGTCGTCGTGCGCGGCGACCATGAGGATTCGCTCCGGGGGCAGGTTCAGCCGCGACGCCGCCGTCGTGTAGACCGCGGGCAGCGGCTTGTAGGTGCGAGCGTGCTCGGCCGACAGGATGTGGTCGAAGCCGAGCGCGTTGTAGGTCGCCAGATCCTCCAGCAGCGAGACGTTGCCGTTCGACAGCGCGCAGACCGTGAAGCGGCTCCGCAGCCGCTCCAGCCCGTTGCGCACGTCGGGCCATGCGGGCAACCGGTGCCAGGCGTGGATGAACCAGTGGCGGTCGTCCGCATCGAACCCCAGGCCGCGCTCGGCCAGCAGACGGTCCAGGATCTCGCCGTGCAGCACGTCGATCGGTTCCCAGGGCCGCCGGCCGCTGCGCACCGGCTCCATCGCCGGCTCGTACCCGCCGCGCCAGGCGTCGGCGAGCCGGGCCCAGTCCGTACCCTGACCGGTCCGCCCGTGCAACTCGCGGCCGGCGTCGAACACGCCGCTGCGCCAGTCGACCAGCGTGCCGAACACGTCTAACGTGAGCGCGTCTATCGACTCGGGTGCCAGCGGTTCGCCTTCATTGTCGCGCTGCGCCATGGCGCCGCATCATAGCAGCCCTTGGGAGGAGCCGATGCCGAACACCAGTGATGCCGACCTGCCCGCCCGCATCGCGCGCGCCATGGCGTACGTCGCCCGCTGGTGCGAGCGCCGCCTCGCCGAGCGCGTGCTGGACCCGCACAACTACGGCCGGGCCGTGGACGCGCTGCTGAAGGGAGCCGCGGCGAGCGGTACGCCGGCGCCGGAGGCGGTCGTCGACGGCCTGCGCACCGTGCTGCTGGACCTGACCGACAACCCCCTCGGATTCCCGCGGGTCGACGGGCAGACCGATCCGCACGACCTGCGCGAGGTCGTGCAGGCGTTCACCGAGCTGGCTACGGCCCGCGACGACCGTGTCGCCCGCGAGCGGCTGGAGACGCTCCTCGACACCTGGATCCGGCTCACCAGCCCCGACGGCACCTGGCGGGCCGACCTGATCGCGGCCGAGCCGAGCCTGAGGCATCCGGGCTTCACCGACGAGCGCCACGGCATCGAGTCCCCGGCGCCTCGGTCGCGGGGGCGGACGGTGATGGCCCTCACCCACCTCTTCCGCCTCACCGGGGACCAGCGCGCGCTGGAGCTGGCCGACCGCTTCGTGCGCCTAGCGCGCACCACGTCGTTCACCGATGACGGCCGGCTCACCATGCAGGCCGGCACCCATACCCATTCGATCACCGGCACGGTCCACGGTCTGGCGGACTACGGGCTGCTGGTCGGCGACCTGGACACCGTCGAGCACGCCCGCCGCATCTTCGACGTGGGGCTGGCGCCCACCCGCAGCAGCTTCGGGTGGTCGATCGAGACCCTGGGCGACGAGCGCGTGCCCGGACGGGGCGAGATCAACAATACCGGCGACATGATCCAGACGGCGATCATCCTGGGACTGGCCGGCCGGCCCGAGCACTTCGGCGTCGCAGAGCGCATGATCCGCAGCCACGTGCTGCCGAGCCAGTGGCTCGCCGGCCAGGAGATGCTCAGCCCCGAGGACGCCCCCGACTACGCGGTGACCGAGTTTCTCCCGGATGCCGACGGCGGCTGGGGGTTCCCCAGCCCCTCGGACCGCCACGTCCCCGACCCGCTGGGCGTCGCCACCAGCATCCTGGACGTCACCCAGGGCGGCATCCAGTGCCTGTGGGCGGCGCTCCGCCACGGATCGACACGCCACGGCCCGGACACGCGGCTCAACCTGCTGTTCTCCACGGATCGCGCCGCCGCACGCACCAGCAGCCGGCTGCCCGCCGCGGGTGACGTGACCGTGATGATGCCGGCCGCCGGCAGCCTGTGGGTGCGCAAGCCGGAGTGGTTGCCCTGGGAGGACCTGACCCTCGGCTTTGGCGACGAAGCCGGCGGCGCGGTCGGCTTCCGGCGTATCGAGCCGTGGGCGGTAACCGATCCGCTGCCGGAGGGGACCGAGGTGCGACTGCGCTTTGCGCCCGTGCGCCGCTCCGAGGAGGAATGGGTCTACTGGCAGCGGCATCGCATGGTGTTCGAGGGCGACACCTTGGTGCAGATGAGCCCCCGTGGCCGCTATTCGCCGATGTTCGGGGAGCTCCGCCACTCCGGTGAATGACCCCGTCGCAGACCCCCGGGCGCAGAATCAGGAGGCTTGCCAGAATCTCTCACCGCCAGATTTTCCAGTAACCAGCCACGATGAGATCCCCGGCAAGCCCCATCACCGCTGTCGCTCGATCGTTTCCCGCGTCGCCCAGGTATCGCTCCCAAACCGGTTCGCCGGCGCCGTCCAGGCGCACCAGCCAGATATCGTGCTTGCCGGCGCCCGCTGATCGGCTCGCTCCGCCGAATACAAGCTGGGTCTCCGGCCAGATCGCGACGGCAGCCGCCGCGTCATGACTCGATCCTCCGTACGTTTGATACCACTCCAGCTTCAGCCCTGGATCCAACCGAACGAGCAGCGCGTCGGTATCCCCGTCGTCGCTCCTGCACCAACCAGCGGCGACAACGCCTCCGTCATCGGTCACCGTGACGTCGCCAAACGCGCTGGTTTCGCAGGGAAGTGCGGGCGTCACCTCACGCCAGGTGCCGTCCTTGTCCCGGAAGTCCAACCAGCCGCGTCCTCGATCAGCTCCGGTGACGAGCACCCCATCCGGTCGAACGGCAATGTCGGTGAGACTGATCCGGCCCGGCACTCGCTCTCGCGCCGTGATCCGGAGCGTCCCGTCCGCCCGCGCAAGCCATCCGTGGGACCTACCTCCGGGCTCACCCCGGACACCGGCGATGAGGACGCCGCGTTCCGTGGCGGCAAGGGCGACGACGCTATCGAAATGACCCGATTCGAGGGAACGCTCCGCCAAGGCGGTTCCCGCCCCGTCGACCGCAAGCAGCCAGGCGACGGTTCCCCCGCTGGCCACGCTGCGGAATCCGCCGAGCAGGTACCCGGCGGGCAACGCCGCAGCCGCGCTCAGAACCTCGGTCCCACCCCGGTCGTAGGACGACTCCCACAGAGTCATCCCGGACGGATCGAGCATCGCGGCCCAACCGTCCAGCCCGCCGGCAGGGTGCTCCGCCTGGCCCACCGCCAGGACCGCCCCGTCTTCGGTTGTAGCAAGTGCGCGGACCGCGTCAGAACCCATGCCGCCGAAGCGGGCCGTCCACATGATGCGCCCGGCGTCGTCGAGGCGCGCGATCCACCCGTCGTAACTGCCGGGAGGCTCGACGCTTGACGGCAGGCCCACGCCGGATTGCGCGCCGAGCCGCAGCACGCTCAGCGCGGCGAGCAACACCGTCAGGACGGTTCGTCGATGCCGGCGGAGCAGCGGACACCGGGGAGATCCCCGTACCGCTGCTCCGCCGCCCCGGCCGCTCAGAGGTCGGCTCTTATCCCTGCCTGCCCAGCGCCGTGTTGTAGATCTGCACCAGCTCCTCTACACCGAAGTCACGGAGCCGGCTCACGAAGGCGTCCCAGTTGCTCATTGGCTCCTGGCCGGTCGTGAACTTCACGACCATCTCGTCCGAAAGCGTGTTGATCGCGGTCTCCAGCACCTTCCTGCGGTCCAGCTCCTCATTCGTGAAGGTGAGCTGCGGCGCAGGATCGGCGATGACACCGGCCGAGGACAGCCACTCACCGTCCGCAAACCTGACCGGTGCTGCCTCGTAAAAGGTCGGCACCGACGTGCTCTCCGGCCAGACGAAGTTGTTGAAGTTGCGGAAGGCCCGCCAGATGTTCTTGAACTCGCTGCTCAGGATCACCCAAGGCTCCGGAGCCGAGAACTCCGCCGGATCCTCGATCGTCATCTCCGCGGCGAAGTCCTTGACCTCACCCGTGTCGGGGTTGTACGCCCTGGTGCCGGTAAACAGACCCGGGGCCGGCCAGATGCGCATTCCCTGGTCGTTTCTGACGTACGTGTAGTCTTCCCTGCCCATGGCCATGGCGTAGATGCCCTCGTCGGAGAGCCCCCAGTCGATCATGCGCAGAATGTTGTCCAGATACTCCGTCTTGGCCGAAACCAGCCACAACTGCTGCGTGTCGACGTTGTTGCCCGCCCGGCTGGCGTAATAGCGCTCGCCTTCCACCATCGGCGGCAGGATCGCCACGAAGGGATGATCGGTCATCTCCAGTTGACCCTTCCCCTCACGATCGCCCCAGAAATAGCCGTTCCAGATGTTGTCGACCCAGAAGTGCACCCGCTCCTGTCGACTCAGCCCTTCCATCACCTCATCCGGCATCGACCAGACGTCCGGGTGGATGAGCCCGTCCTCATACGCACGTCGCACGAAGTCGACCATCACCCGAAAGCGGGGGCTCAGCGGACCGTACTGATACGCGCTGGCGCGGTCGTCGTAGTACATGTTCTGTCCGACGCCCCACATCATGCCGATGGTGCCGACGAAACGGCCGGGATGCCGGGCGCTCCACGGGAAGTTCTCCTCGTCCTTCGTCTCCATGTCGTATTGCTTGATTACCTGCAGCGCGTTGTAGAGGTCATCCATGGTCTGGATGTCTTCGCGCGGATCGATCCCGCGCTCCTCCAGGATGTGGCCACGGATGGCCGGTGCGCCGGAAAACGGCACGAAGTCGTAGATGTAGGCGACGCCGTACTGGTTTCCATCTGGTGACTGCATCACGCTCTCGTACTCCGGGTACTTGGCCATGAAGCGCATCAAATTCGGCAACGCGTCGAGATGTTCGTTGATCGGTACCAGGAGTCCCTTGGGGCCGATGTTGTCCGCGATGTCCTTGGGGCGCTCGACCCGATCATGCCAGATGTCTGGCAGATTTCCGGACGCGATCCATGCGTTTCTTTTTATGACGAAGTCCGCCCCGGGAATCGCCTGGTAATTGAAGATCACACCGCCCGCGTCAGCCATCTGCTGCGACTGCCACAGATCCGCGGACCAGTCCGTATCCGATTCATCGTAGACGACGATGTCGATCGTGGGCCTCTCGGCCCCGGCGCCTTCATCTGCACCGCTCGCCACGGCCAACGCCGCCCCAACCAGCAGCGAGGCCAGGATTAGCCACAGTGTCTTGTTTTTCATCACACCCTCCTATGGTGCCATTGCGAGGCCGCAACGCTCCCGCGTCCGCCACGTTCCGCGTCGCGGCTCATGTTCCTATCCCTTCAGCGATCCTATCAGTACTCCTTTCACGAAGTGTTTTTGCACGAACGGATAGACGAGAAGAATCGGGCCAACGGCCACGATGATCGTCGCCATCTGGATCTTCTTGAACAGCCCCGGATCGCGCAGCTCGCCGACATCCGAAGCGCCGGCGGCGTCGACCCACCCCGCCTGCACCTGCAGCGCGCCCTGGATGACGATCTTGCGCAGCACGATGGAGAGCGGGTATTTGTCCTGGTCGGCCAGATACAACAAGGGAGAGAAGAAATTGTTCCACATCCCGACGGCGGCGAACAGACCGATCGTCGCCAGGATGGGCTTCGACAACGGCAGGATGATTCTGAGGAGGATGCGCCAGTCGTTGGCGCCGTCGATGTACGCGGACTCCACCAGGGCGTGCGGCAGGCTGCGAAAATAGGTGCGCGTGATGATGATGTACCACATGACCGGCAGCACCGGCAGAACCAGGGCCCACACCGTGTTCATCAGTCCGATCCTCTGGATGAGCAGGAACTGCGGGACCAGTCCGGCCGGAAGGAACATGGTGAGGACGAACGCCACCGTGATGATTCCCTTTCCCTTCAGGCGCCGTTGGGCCAACGGGTAAGCGGTCAGGGTGACGAAGATCAGCGTGCACAGGGCCGTCAGCGCAGTGTAATACACGGAGTTGAGGAACGCCCGGGGAATCTCGTCGGTGCTGAAGACGATGCGGTAGGCCAGGATATCGAACCCCTTCGGGAACAGCATCACCTCCTGGGCGGACACGCGGCCCGGGTCGCTCACGGAGAGGGAAAAGACATAGACGAACGGGTAGAGCATCGCGAACATCAGCAACACTGTGAAAGATACGTTCGCGATATCGAAGACCTGCGAGCCGACGCTTCTCCGGTACTCCATGCTCTGACTACCAGAGGCTCGATTCGCTCGTCTTGCGGCTGATGTAGTTTGCCGACACGAGCAGGGTCAACGCGATGGCGCCGTTGAACAAACCGATCGCCTGGCCGTAACTGAAGTCCAAGCCGACGATGCCCCGTCGATACACGTAGGTCTGGATGACGTCGGCGGTCTCATAGATGCCCGGGTGGTACATCAGAAACACCTTCTCGAAGCTGACGTCCACGATGTCCGCGACGGCGAAGATCAAAACGATCTGGATGACCGGGAGAATGCTGGGCAGCGTGATCGACAGCATCTGCTGCCAACGGCTGGCACCGTCGATGACCGCCGACTCGTACAGCTCGGAATTGACCCCTGCCAGTGCTGCCAGGTAGACGATCGCCCCCCATCCCATCCCTTGCCAGACGCCGGACCCGACGTACAGCGGACGAAACCAACCGGCATCGTTCATGAACTTGATGGGCTCGATCCCGAAGACCCCCATCAGCGTGTTCACGATTCCCTGGAAACCGAAGAAGTTGTAGATGATGCCGACGATCACGACCGTCGCTATGAAATGGGGCAGATAGCTGATGGTCTGTGCGACCCGTTTGAAGACCGCCGAGCGCAGCTCGTTGAACAGCAGTGCCAGGATGATCGGGGCCGGAAACCCGAAGACCAGCGACAGGCCCCCAAGCAACAGGGTATTGCGGATGATCCGTACGAAAAACGGATCTTCGAAGAACTGGCGGAACCACTTGAACCCGACCCACGGGCTGGCCCATTGGCCGCCGACCAAATCGTAATCGACGAACGGTATGATCAGTCCGTTGAAGATCGGTACGTAGCGGAAGATGAAAAAGATCGCAAATGCGGGCAGCAGCATGAGGTAGAGGTTGCGATCCCGGACCGCATACCAGAGCACGCGCGCGGCCAGGGACTTGCCCGCGACCCCGGCTTGCACGGCCCGTTGCCCCATCGCTTATCCCCCTGCCGACAGCCGATAGGAGTACAGGCTGCCGGAGCGGATCCGGAAGCGAAGCCGGTACTCGCCCGGCGTCAATCGCTTCAGATCGTCGTGGCCGAGCTCGGCGTCGACGCTGTCGCCGCGGAATTCTCCCTTCGCCAGCACCGTGCGTGCAGCGCCGCCCTCGCGCGGCAGCACGTCGACCATGACGGCGCCGACGCGACCGGTCGTCCGTGCATTCACGAAGAGCCTGACACCGCCCAGCCGTTCCGGCGTCGTCGTCAGCGTCCCCTCGTCTTCCCCGGCGTCCATGCTGATGAAACCATCCTGGCGGAGCCATGCGAGTCCGGTTCCACATCCAAGGCGCCCCATCTCAAACAAGCCCGGATCGTTCGCGCGCCGGTACGCCTTGGTCTCCCGATGCTCCCCCGTCCATCCGTTGTAGTACAGCCAGATTCGTCCATCGCGCTCAACCAGTCCGTTGTTTGGTCCCACCATCCCGGCATCGAAGGAGCCGCGACCGCCCCGCGGAATCAGCGGACGGTGGCCACCTATGCGCCGCCAGGTGATGCCGTCTCTGCTGGCCGCAAGCTGGACGTCCATGAACCCCTTCTTGCGGATCACAGGCTCATCCGGGTCGCCGTAGAGCACGTACAGCAGCCCCAGGTACCAGCCCTGGTAGATGAATACCGGCATGCTGTAGAGTTCCATACCTTCGGGATCTTCCTCGTCGGGGACCATGACCGTGCGGGTGGGCGTCCAGTCCACCAAGTCCGTGGAGGTGGACCGCCCTATGAGCCTCATGTGCGGGAACCGGCGCATGCCTTCGTCGACCGGAGCGGGGCGGCCTTCGTACCATCCGTGCAGCGAGCCGATAGTCGCGTCGTAGGTGTCGGGCTCCAGCGCCCGCTGGCCCGGTTTCCAGGTAACCGGGCGAAGGAACGCGACGTACGCCTGCTCCTTCTCATCAAAGCCAAGAAAGGAGCCGTCGTCGGCTGCTGCCAGGTAGATCGGGTTGTGCGGATGCGGCCGCCATTCCAGTCCGTCCGTGCTGCAGGCAGCGCACCAACCCCACGACCCCGGCGATCCCATCCAGCCGCTCAGAGCACCCGGTTTGTCGGCGCCCGATCCCCAGTACAGCATCTTGTAGCGCTTGGCCGGATCGCTGTCGTGATCATCGTGGACGACGTTGACACCGCCTATGTCGTACGCAACCACGTTGTTCCGCCGGTCACCGTTGAGCTCGTGGCGCCCCAGCAGCGGCTTCTCCCACCGGATGCCGTCCGTCGACTCGGCGTACGCGCAATGGAACGTACCGGTCGCCTCCCGGGCAAAGGCATACATCTGGTACCAGTAGCGGAAGCGTCCACCCTCGAACAGCACCGTGCCATGGTTGTGCCCCATCGCCCGTTCCCACGGCAGATCCGGCACGACTACCGGGTTGTCCCGGTACTTCTCCGCCTGGTGAAAGCGGCGGATCAGTCCCTGCCGGGACTCCATGTGGGCGTCGTCCAGGAACAATCGCCGGAACTCGCACATACCGCCTGATCCTTCAATCAGCCGCCCAGATGCTGTAGAGCCGCGTTTGGTACATCCGCAGCTCGAGGTAGATCTTGCGGTTGATCAGGCGCGACGGCAGTGGCCCGGTGGTCCACCGCAACGGGACCCCACGATGGTCTCCGTTGATCGGCCGGGCCTCTTCGAAGCCGAATCCGTCTACCGGCTCGCCGCGGTCATCCAGCACGCGAACCAGCAGCGACCCGGCCGGCTCCGTGGTCACGTTGAGATAAATCGTGGGGGCTCGCAGCATGAAACCGCAGGTGGTCAGCTCGCCCCGCTCGGCGGCCTTCAACGCGACCAATCGTTCGTTCTCCCACAACGCCCACTGGACTATGTGTCGCCACTGCGTCGTCCGCGGCCACTTGTGGGGAAAGTTGTCCCGCCGGACGATGATGCCCACGTGATCCGCGTCGAATTGGACCAGGTCGTTTGTCGGGAAGACACACGCCGAAGGTGATTCGGCATCGGGGTCCCAGCCGGTGGCATCGACGGCTACCACCGGGTCGCCGGGAACAAAGTCGAACGCCTCACCGTCCAGACTGACGGCCAGATGCAGATCCACACAGTCGTCCTGCCCGCGCCGGTAGCGACTGACGAAAAACAAGTGTACGTCAGAAGTCCCGGGATACAGGCTGTGGCAGTTGGTGTAGTAGTCGACGTTCAGGTCCTCGCTATAGGAGGGAAACAGTATGGGACGGGGCAGAGGCCATTGGTGAAAATCGGTCGTGCTGGTAAGGCCGATGCTGCGGCGCTGGGCGCGCTGCCAGTAGCGGGCGTAGGCGACGTAACGGGAGTGCTCGGCGTCCCAGTAGGGAGTTACCTCTTCGGCCATGAACGTGAGCACCGGATTCGGCGTCGGCGTCCAGTGCAGGCCGTCGGGAGACTCGGCTCCGAAAAACACCATCGCCGGGCTGTCGGGCAGGGTATCGAGCTCTTCAGGCATGACGCCGCCGACGATCAATTCGTAGTGACCTCCGGCTTCGACCTGATCTCTGGGCATGCGCGATAGCTGAACCAGTAGTGACATGGGGTCGAATGGTTCACCTGCTTCCCGGCAGTAACGCACCAGATCCGAAACCGGCAGCCGGCCGCCAAAGAGGCCCTTGTAGCGGCCGGCGGGTGAGGCTGATGGGTCGACAAAGACCTTCATGCCCGAAAAGCCCCGTTCCGGAACCTGCAATGTTCCAAAGACGATGTTTGTACGCCGATCCTCGATCTCGACTACATCCAGATCGGGTGCGCGCCAGTTGACGCCATCATCCGATTCCAGGTAGCGGACCACCAAGGAGTGGCTGGTAAGGTCGAAGCCGGCGGCCTCTTCCCGGCTTTTTAGCCGCTGGGCTGCCGTTGCGTGCTCGCCGGTCTGCAGGCGACCGCCTGCCCACGCGCGGAAGCGGCCTCCGTCCTGGATGATCTGCGGATGCAGATCCGCAAAGGCGTCCACTCGCTGTCCGAGCGTCGCGGGCTGCGCCTCGAAGGCGACGCCGCTCGGTACGTGGAAGGGCGTTCCGATCACCTCATGTTTTCGAAAGGTCGTGGCTCCGAAGTATTCCGCGGTAGCATGCAGTGGGTGGGGGATGCCGTCAGGATCCGACCATATGATCTTGCCGGGGAAAGTCAGCCCTGCGTCCAGGAACAGCAGATGCCGCGCCCCCAAGTCGTAGACCATCTCGACTTCTTTCGTAGCGGGATATCGGCAGTAGACGTTGCGCGCGCCCTGGTACATCTGGGCCTCCCCTCGGCTAGGTCATGCGGAACTCGCCGGCACGGCCCGGCGTGGTGAGAGTCAAGTCGAACAGGCGATTCACGATGTGCCCATTCTCTTCGGTCACTTAGAGACGTCGGGTCCTCGGAAGCAGGCGCCATCCGTCGCTATTGGTAGTGCGAGCGGACTGTTGAAGGTCAGTTTGGCACGCACGGGCCACCTCCTGCCGTATTAGGGCTGCCCTATTAAGGAACAAAGCCACCCTACCCCTCTATCGGGATTCTGTCAACGGACAGGTGCCGCCGGTGCCGTTGTCGCGGCCGCTACGCGCCGATGTTCGCGGGAAAGTCCCACTCCCCCGGATGGGCTCGATCGAACACCAGCTCCGAGTAATAGATGCCGTGCGCCTTCCGCTCGGCGGCATTCACGGCGACGCCGGCGTGGGCCGGGTCGTTCAAGGCGAACGTGCGCACGCGATGCACCACCGTCTGCCGGTCGCCGCCGGCATGTGACAGCACCTTGGCCTGATCGACCACGGCTTTCGCCTCATCGCGGATCGGCATCTTCCAGTCAACCGAGTCGAACACCACCTGCGGCTCGCCGGCGGCGAAGCCCCGCTCCGGATCGACCTCCCACTGATACAGCGGGTTGCGCATCCCCGGCCAACCCGGCCGGACGCGCGAGTCGTTGCTGTAGATCCGGATCACGCCGTCGGCGCAGCGGAACGCGGTCTGCAGGCCGGGCGAGGGCACGTCGACGTAGACTGGCTGCGGCAGATCGGTGAGCGGATCGGCGGCGCGCAGCCACGCCACCCCTCCCTCGGGACGGCGAAAGGCGGGGCGCACCCGCGCGCTGATCGCCCAATCGCCGTCGCGGAGCCGCATCGGGCACGGCTCCCAGAGCCCTTCGGCCGAGACCGGCCCGGTGCGGGTCCACTCGTACCGGCCGGCGGCCGGGCCATAGGAGAACTCCAGGCATGCGACGCGCTCCGTAAATGGGCAGAAGACCGTCATGGGCGCCAGCCAGCGGGTGGCGGCGGCGTCGATCGGCACCGGGTTGACCATGCCGGTGATCACGCGGCGTATCTCTGCACGCTCGCAGCACGTGTACCCCAACCCATAGCCCTTCTGCCGCAACGGCTGCATGGCCACTACCGGCGCAAAGGCGTCGGTGGCCGGATCGAAGCGTAATTGCGTCCATTCGACCAGCGCGGTCGCGTCAAGACGGTTTCGTCCCTCCTCGATCGTCTCGAGCGCCAGCCATCCGGTGTCGGGGTCGAGGGGACGAGCGACCCGCGTCCACATGAAGGTAAACAGTCCGGCGTGCGCCGGAACCTGTCCATCGATGAGCGCCCCGGCCGGCACGCCAAAACCCAACGGGCTGATCGTCTGCCGGCTGTAGACGCGACCATCCGTACGTGCGTGCCAGTCGTCGGTGGTGGCGCGGAGCACTCCCTCGCGCAGCAACTCGCCGTCGTAGCCGCCCGCGCGGATCTGGTACAGGGTGCCGCGGTTGTCGTCCGAGCCGCGCCAGCCGCCGCTGGTCAGCAGCAGCAGAAAGCGGTCGCGGCTGAGCTGCAGGCCGCCGACGTGGCGAGGGAACACGCCATCGGTGCCGGCCTCGCCGGCGGTACGAAACCGATGGACCAGCTTGCCCCGGTAGTCCAGGGTTGCCGCGGGCGTGCTCACCCCGGCCGCGGCGAATCGGGCCAGATGCCGTCCGGATACTCGTAGCGGATCGCAAGCTCGATGTCCTCCACGGTGATGTCGAACTCGTCGGCCAGACGCTCGTTGCGCTTGGCCATCCGCAGGGTCACCTCGTTGCTGCCGCGCCGCGGCAGATGGCCCGACAGGTCGTACTCGAACCAGTCCCGTCCGACCCAGCCCACGTAGTAGGCGCCGGCCCGCATCGGCGTGTCGCACTCCAGCAGCTCGCCGTTCAGGGCGACCTCGACCTGGTCATACCCGGTCATGTTCGTCAGGTGGATGCGCAGGCGGCACGTGCTCAGACGGTCCGCCTTGCCGCGGGCATCGTCGGCCACCTCGATCGTGATCGGCAGCGGATCGGGGCCGAGCACCGCCGGGATCTGGTGCTGTGTCTCCAGGCAGTTGGGAAACGAGTCGTGCGAGCGCATGACCACGCAGGTCTTGTCCTTGAACTCCAGCCGCAACGGATCGCCGATGTCGTCCAGCGCATCGCGGTTGTCGTAGTTGTAGGTCGGGGCGGTGCCGAAATAGTTGAACACGTACAGGCCGGGGACGCCCTTCGCCAGATGGCGCGCGGCGATCGCGCGCGTCATCTCGTTGGTCATCCGCGTCATGAGCGGCGTCTGGACGAACCAGCGCTTGTCATCGGAGTCGCCGGCCAGATAGCCCTCCTCGATCGCGGGGTAGACGTGCGTATCGGTCGAGGCGGCCAGCTCCACCCACTCGCTCACGTCCTCCTCCATGTCCTGTCCGAAGAAGCAGGAAGGCACCAGGATGTCGACCAGACCGTCGCGCACCCAGGTGCGCACGTCCAGCCCGAGGCGTTCACTTCCCGCAATCGTGTTGGGCACGCGTGCGGCAAAGCCGATCGGCCGGCCGCGCGCATCGCCGATGCGGTCGATCCCGACGCGCATCTGCCTCATCAGATCGGTCATGAGCGCCATGCCGACCTGCTCTTCGCCGCGCTTGAAGTAGCCGGGGCAACGCATGAAGTCGCACAGGAAGCCGTCCACGTCGTAGCGCTCGCAGGCCTCGAAGGCCAGGTCGCGCCGCAGATCGCGGACCTCCTGGTGGGCGTAGTCCTGGAAGAATCGCAGCACGTTCCACAGCTTGTCCGGCCAGCCGGTGGCACCATCCTCCCCAATCAGGTACTCGGGGTGTTCGGCGAAGAACTCGCCCGACCAGAGGTTGGAGTCGTCGGCGTCGACGCCCCAGTGGTGCCAGTCGTTCATGGCCAGCCGGAACCAGAAGTCGACGCCGATGCGCTTGGCCTCCTGCACCTTGACCGCTTCCGGGTCGATGCCGGCCTCGAAGGCGAGGCGGAGGTGCTCCGCGGCGCGCCACAGCTTCAGGTCGCCGACGCGGGCGCCCCGCTGCATTCGGTCGACGATGAACTCCGCGCCCTTCACCTCCGTCGGCCACCCCACGGTGAATCCTGCGTTGGAGCCCATGGCGCCGACGTAGGCGTCCACCGGGCGGCCCTGGAAGAAGCCGAAGTGCGCCTGCGCGATCCGCTCCGCCGAGATCGGCGGGTGGTAGTACATCTCCTGCCCGGCGTTCTGGTCCCATATGACCCGGTAGCGCCGCACGCGCCGGTCTTTCCGTTGTTCGTCAGCCAACTGTCATGCCCTCCCTGACGCCGACGGCTTATCGCGCCCAGTGACGGCAGGTCAAGTCCTCGATCCTGCGGAAGTGGGCGAGGTTGGCCGTGATCAGTTGCGCGCCATGCGCGACGGCGATCGCGGCGATGACAATGTCGAAGTCATCGTGGACAGCAGTCGCTCTTGCCGGCGGGCCAGCAGACTCTGGCGGTTGCCTGGCGTAAGGCGCTGGATTCCATACTCGATCTCGGCCACGACCGGTGGCACGACGGCGACCTGTCCAGGCTTCAACGAGCGCAAGAAGCCGACCATCTCGGGCTCATTCCGCATCGCAGCCGAGAATGCGCTCGTATCCAGCACGCTGATCACAGCAACACCGCCCCTCGGCTACTGCGGTGCGCCCGGATAGCGTCCTCCATCTCGTCGACGGCATCCTGGAGCTCAGCAATCGAGTCATCAGGATCGAGGTGAAAGAACCCCTCCGGCCACTCTCCGTCGTCCTGGGCCGACGCGGCTCTGCACGACTCCACGACGTATCTGTTGCGGCTGATGCCGCGCCGCTGGGCTATCTGGTCGATGCACTCAAGCAGATCTTGCGGGAAATGAACGGTGGTAGAGGGCATGGGCTGAATATATTCTATTCGATAGTCCGTATCACCTCATGGATGCGGAGGAGCGCCGAGTCGATGAGCGCGCCGGCCGCGCCGATCGCATACGGCAGCGGCCGGAGTCCGGGAGCCAATCGGTTGGTTCGGCAGTTGGTGTAGGGCTCGTAACCGCCGCGCCGGCGCTCGGCGTCCGTGGCGACGTACCCGTCGCTGCCGTTGGCGATCGGCATCAGCAGCGTCTCGCCGAGCGGGCTGCGCGCGGCCAGCTCCAGCGCGATCTCCGTGAACGGCTCGCCACCGTAGAACACCAGGCCCAGATCGTCGATCACCCAGACAGCGATCGATGATCTCCAGGCGGCCGGGAAGCGCCGGCCGGCGGCCAGCGCCGCCGTCATGTCCACGGCCCAATCGCGCAGCAACGCAGCACCGGCGCGCCGCCGGTGAGCGTGCGCTCCAGACGGCCGGTCAGGTAGCCGGGGTACTCGGCCGAGACCGGCGCGTCGAAGATCACGACGCTCGGGTGGGCGGCGAAGCAGACCCAGCCGGCCAGCGGCGAGCCGTCCACGGTATCGATGCGCAGCACGCTGAGCCGCGGGTCCACCGGCCGGCCGATGGCGAGTCCTTCGCGGAAGTCACGCGTGAACTTGACGCCGCCGTCAGGGAGCGGCAGGCGCTGATTGAACGAAGCGCCCGCGGCGAAGGTCTGCCCGAACCCGACGCGGGCCGGCTGCAGCGCGCGGACCGCGGCCACGGCGGCCTGCTCCGCGCGCTCGCAGACCAGGTCGAAGAACGGATGCGGTCCGTCCAGCGGCTCGGCGAAGGGCGTCGAGTGGCTGTGCGTGCAGTGCACGACGATCGACCCGGCTGCCACGCCGGTGGCACGCGCCAGCCGCCGGCGCAGGTGGTCGCAGTGACCGGTCAGCAGCAAGACCAGGTCCAGCGTGACCAGCAGGCCGGCCGTGTCGTCGAGCTGGAGCGCCAGCGCCTTGGCGCGCAGCGGCGCCCCGCGCCGTTCGATCTGCACGTTCATCACCCCGTGGATGGCGTTGTCGACGTGCTCGGGACCCGGATCCATCGCGACCGACGCGGCCCCTGCTCGGAACTCCGACACGGCGGTAGGATAGCCTGATGCGTCTGCGCGAGCCGCACCTACCGGGGAACTACTCCCACCTCACGGCGCACGCCAAGGCACCGCTGATCGCGCTTCTGTCGCTGGCGTCAATCGCGCTTGGAGGGTATGCCTTTTCGCTCCTGCTGGTACTGCTGCGGCTGTTGCGTGATCTCCTCACCGTCGCGCCGCGTGGCGGCGTCAGCCTGCTGCGGTTGCTGTTCGGCTTCGGGCTGCCGGTCCTGGCCGGCATCGGCTGGCTCGCCGCCGTGGTGCTCATCGTCTATGCCTACAGCCGCTACGGCGTGCGCAGCCGCTGGCTCCGGCAGTCGGTGAACGACCTTCCCGCGGAATCCCTGCTGGCCACCGGCGACGGCTACCGGACGCTCTTCGGCCGGTTCCTGCTGGTCACCGAGCTGGAGCTGTTCCTGGCAGCCGCGGTCCGCGCGGGAGAGCTGGCCGTATGGGGACTGAATGGAACGTGGCTCGGCGAGCTGGCAGTCGCCGCCGCCGTGCCGGCAGCGCTGGGCGTCGTGGCCGCGGCGGCACGCGCCGCGGTCGTCAGCGGATCGCGGTAGCCACCGTGCAGTGCGACCCCTCACCGTATGGCATGATGACGGCCGTGGCTGTCCAGACCGTTCCGGCAACGCGTGATCGTCCCGCGAGCACGCAACCGCTGCCGCTGGAGAACGGCGACCGGCTCACCCGCGGAGAGTTCGAACGACGCTACGCCGCTCGGCCGGACCTCAAGAAGGCGGAATTGATCGAGGGGGTCGTCTACATGCCGTCACCGGTACGCGCTGCCAGTCACGCAGAACCGCACGCCACGATGCTGGGGTGGCTGGCGGTCTATTGTGCTTCCACACCAAGGGTCCGGGTGGCCGACAACGCCACGGTCCGGCTCGACCTGGACAACGAGCCTCAGCCCGACGCGCTGTTGCGCATCGACCCGGAAGCGGGCGGCCGCTCCCGGCTGAGCGCCGACGATTACGTCGAAGGTGCGCCCGAGCTGATCGTCGAGATCGCGGCGAGCAGCGCGGCGATCGATCTGCACGACAAGCTGCGCGCCTACCGGCGCAACGGCGTGCAGGAGTACCTGGTGTGGCGGGTGTTGGACCGGCACATCGACTGGTTCGTCCTGAGCGATGACGAGTACCGGCCGCTGTCCACGGATCCGGCGGGCATGCTCGAAAGCCGAACGTTTCCCGGCCTGCGCCTGGCCGTCGATGCGCTGCTGGAAGGTGACACCGCGCGGGGCCTGGCCGAGCTGCAGAACGGTATGCGCACTCCGAAACACGCTGCATTCGTCGCGCACCTGCACTCGGCGCGCACCGCAAGGGAGGGACGATGACCGAAACACAGAAGTACCTGTTCGACCTGCAGGGATTCCTGACCGTCGAAGACGTGCTCTCGGATGAGGAATGCGAGCTTGCCAAGCGCAAGATCCGCGAGCGCATGGAGCCGATGGACAAGACGCCGGACGGCTACGACGCGAACGGCACCTGGCACAAGACCTGGGGGCTGGTGAACGCCGGCGAGCCGTTCACCGCCCTGATCGACCATCCCAAGCTGATCTCGGTCCTGACCGAAATCATCGGTCCCAAGCTGCGGCTGGAAGGCAACTACAGCTTCGTGCGCTCGAAGGGCTGTCCGCACTTCGAGATGCACGGCGGCCACCGCGGCGGCCGGGTGAACTTCCGCTACTACGTGCACGGCGACCAGATCTTCACCGGCCTCACCGTCGTGTCGTTCACCCTCCAGGACATCGCCGAGGAGGATGGTGGTTTCGCCTGCATTCCCGGCTCCCACAAGTGCGACTTCCGTGTCCCGCCGGAGGACCACAAGCGCCTGTTCGCGATCGACGGCCCGCTGGTGCGCAACATCGCGGCGCCCAAGGGCTCGGCCATCATCTTCACCGAGACGCTCGCGCACGGGGCCGCGTCCTGGCAGGGGGACGAGCCTCGCTACGGCGTGTTCTACAAGTACAACGACCGCGCGGCCACCTACGGTTACCGGCCCTATCGCCTCCCCACCAAGGAGACCCTGGCGAACCTCACGCCGGAGAAGCGCATCTTCTTCAACGGCACCTGGGAGGCGTTCGGCCCGGAAGACAACCCGCACAACGAGTACGCCGAGGCCTGAACGTCCCGGTCACGCGCCGGACTCCGCGAACCAGCACGACGTGCCGGCATTCGATTTCGGGGTGAAAGCCCTTCGGCAGGTGCGCCCAGTCGTGCATCTCTACCAGAAAGGGGATCGTAGACTCTCGCAGAGCATCCTGAGCGTCGGCCAGACGAAGTGCGTCGATCTTGCCCAAGCCTGGACCGCGCAGCACGAGGTCCAGGTCGCTGCCGTCGTGGCTCCGGCCGTCCACCCGGCTCCCGTATGCCCAGACCTCCACGCCGGGCAGGTGCTTTCCCAAGAGCGCTTCGATGCACGCCCGATGACGCGCCGACAGGTGCAGCTTTCCTGCGGTCTCGAGCCTGGCTGGAGGTTCAGCCATCGGCCTTCCCCTCGATTACGCCCGCCGGTTGCCGCGCGTCGTCGACAAAGCGAGGCAGCAGCTTCAGCGTGGCTTCGGAGAAGCCTTGGCCGTAGTCGTGGGCAGTATCGTTGCGATTGTTGCGGTATTCCAGCCAGCGCTCGCAGGCGTCGGCCGGGATCAGGCCGTGCTTGGCGGCATACCGGAATACGTCCTTGAACGCGAGCCGGTCAGCCTGCCGGTTGCTGGCGAACCATGGTCGCAGGCGCTTCTTCAGCAGCTTGCCGCTCTGCTCCAGCACCAGCTCGAATTCCTTGACACATGCGGCGCGGTAGATGTCGTACAGAATGTCCTCGGGAGCTTGGTCGCGGAGTCCGACGAGTGCCTGCTCCAGGGTTCTGGTGCAGCGCTTCAGGTAGGCGGTGTCTATCTCGTTACATCCCACGCACTCGATCCTGCCGACTCGACCCCGTCCTGCTTCACTCCGAATGACCGTCGAGACTGTCCTTCGAGAGTCTGGCGGATGGGCGGCGACGACGGCAAGCGGACAGAGCCGTCGGGAGGTTGGGGATCGGGCATCCGATCAGGCGCATCGACAGTTGGTGATCTTCCTCGATCTTGCACTGGTACTGTCAGTCGCGGAACACTAACGCCGGTATGACACGCTTGACCGTGACCATAGATGATGAGTTGCTGAGTGAAGCGCAAGCTCTGCTGGCCTCGCCATCCAAGCGAGACACCATTGCCACCGCGCTACGGGAACTGGTACGAGAGCGAAAGTGTCAGGCCGCGCTGCGTCATGCAGGAGGCATAGAGTTCGATCTCGACCAGGAGATGCTCCGTCAATACCGAGAGCAGCGGTGATCCTCGCCGACAACTCCGGCTTCACTCCCACTGCGAGGGAGCGATCGATGCTCCATATGCAGATACCAGTACATGAGGGTCGCAGCCTGGAATGAGGCGCAAATGAGGATGGCACCTCTCAGACTACCGAAGCCGATCGCTGTTCCGGCTGCCATTGCGCTCCCGTCGCTCGGTTCGGTTTCGTTGGCGACGGCGCACGACATTCACGACGATGTTCCCCGCACCGCCGTGGTGTCCGCGTTCGCGCCCGGAGCTGTCGCTCCTGAAGGACGAGCTCGCCGATGCGTCGACGCACTCGGTGAACGGGGTTGAGTTCTCCGTTGGGACCCTGCAGTATCTCAAGCTAGTCTTCGCCCGCGAGGTCGAGGACGGGTGGAGCACGCCGCCGTTCTTCGACTATCCCTACGCGAACTTCGGGATGATGTTTCCGCGCTCGGTCACCGTGCAGAGGGCCGACGCCGTCGCGCGTCTTCCAGGAGTGACGCCGCCGTCACGCCCAGGTCGGTCTCTGGACGCGTTGCGAGGCGCCCCGCCCACTCCCGCCGCTCGAGTTCATGCACGATGGCGGCGAGCACGACTTCGTCGATGGTCCGATTGCGGTCACGAGCATGACAGCGAAGCCGCTCATGCAGAGCCGGCGGCACGTTCTTCACGTGCAGGTTCACTGCGAGCATCCCCTTGTCATGGCCATCGGCATGGTACTCAAGTCCTGTCCTTTGCTACGACCTCACCCCGCCAGAGGCGCCGTACGAACTCCGTCGCGGGCAGGACGTCAATGCCGTCGTCCGTGCGCCGGGCTCGCGGTTCCAGGCAGACGACGATACGCTGCCGGACGCCGGGGTGCTCCTGTACCAGCGTGCGCAGACCCTGGAGATGGTCACGGGTAATCCGGGCACTCGCCTTCGCCTCCACCGCGACCTGCATGTCGCCGAGCACGAAGTCGACCTCGATGCCGCTCGGCAGCCGCCAGTAGGTCAACGCCATGTCCAGCTCGAGATACGCGATGCAGGCGGACAACTCCTGAAAGAGCCAGTTCTCGAACGCCTTGCCGTAAAGCTGGGAGCCCGGTGTCAGCGCCCCGCGTCTTGCGAGCCGATTCACCGTACCGACATCGGCGAAGTAGAACTTCGGCGCACCGATCACCCGGCGCTTGCGCCGCCTGCGGTATGCGGGCAGCCAGCGGCCGAGCAGCGTATCCTCCAGGATTCCGAAGTATGCCTTGGCGGTCGGGCTCGATACCCCGCACTCGCGCGCGATGTTGGAGAAGTTCACGAGCTCTCCGTCGCTGAGAGCCGCGGCGTCCAGGAAACCTGAGAAAGCGGACAGGTTGCGGACCAGTCCCTCGGCAGCGACCTCTTCGCGCAAGTAGTCGGCGATGTAGGCGTCGAGCAGGCGCCGCGGACGCTCGGCCTGATACATGCGCGGCAGGTAGCCGTGGTTCAGCATCCGTTCCAGATCGAAGTCGTCGCCCAGTTCCCCTGCGGTGAGCCCGTGCAGTTCGTAGCGCACCGCCCGCCCTCCGAGCAGATTGGCCGCCCCACGCCGCACCTTTCTGGCGCTCGACCCGCACAGGGCGAAATGCAGCCCGCGATTCTCGATCAGCCAGTGCACCTCGTCCAGCAGTGCAGGAACCTTCTGAATCTCGTCGATGACGATCTGGCGCCCCGGCGCCGGTCGCGCCGACTCCAGTTCCTGTCGCAGGTACTCGGGGTGATCGAGGTAGCGCCTGAACTCCTCTCCCTTCAGCAGATCGACCCAGCGAGCGTCGGGGTAGCGCTGCCTGAGCAGGGTGCTCTTGCCCGTCTGGCGCGGCCCCCAGAGAAAGAACGTCTCGGTGCCGGGATCGGGCAGATCAAGGAAACGTTTGAACATCTACTTCAATCTATCATGATCATTTGAAGTAGTACATCGGGAAATCGAGGCCTGCGGGCGGCCGTCGCGCCGTCAGGTCGGGCAGAAAAAAGGCGTCAGAGCCGGCTCGTTCGAGTCGGCCCTGACGCCGTCATCAGGCGTGTCCGGCGGGATCTTCCCGCCGCGGTCGCCTACTGGTCGCGGAACCAGACCTCCGGGCGTCCGCGGTCGCCGCAGTGCCAGCAGTTCTCGGGGTCGTCCCCGGGCACATTGGCCATGTTGTAGGTGGTGACGATCGTGTTGACGCCACCGACGATGCCGATCGCCCACAGGTTGTCGGCATGCAGGTCGGTGATCTTCTTCATGGTGGCGATCCGGTCGTTCAGGTCGGCCTGGGTCGCCAGGAGCTGACGCAGCGCCACCCCTTCCTTGATCACGTCGGGCGGCTCCTCGCCCTCGGCGCCGTCGGTGGCCACCCACTGCGTCCACTTCGGCGCGAAGTATGCGTGGTTGGTGTACGGCGCTCCGAAGCTGGCGGTCTCCAGCGCTCCAGTGGCGTACGTGCTCCACGCCGAGCCGATGTACGCCTGCATCTCGCCCGAGTTGCGCACCGATTGCAGTCCGCCCCAGCCGTCGGTCGAGCGGATGTTCATGTCGATGCCGACGTCGCTGAGGTTCTGCTTGACGATGTCGGCCACCGGAGCGCTTTCGTATTGGATGCGGATCGTCGCGGTGAACTCCAGGGGCTTGCCCTTCCACAGGCGGTTGCCCTCGTCATCGCGCTCGTTCAGGCCGGCGCTGTCGAACAGCGCGCCCGCGGTATCCAGATCGTAGTCTCCGCACACCGTCGCGGCGCGTTCGTTGTAGAACGGGCTCCGCTCGGAGTGGGCCAGCGGGCCGTACGGCACCGCGCCGTAGTAGATCAGCGTGGCGATCGCCTCGCGGTTGATCGCATGAGAGATGCCGCAGCGGAAGTCGCGCTTGGAGACCAGCTCGCGCATGTCGGGATCGTTGGTGGTCTGGTTGAACTCGATCATCTGCGCGCCGCCGACCAGGTGCACGCCACCCCAACTGTACGCGCGGATGGTCTGCTCGTTCGCCTCGGTCGTCTTGGCGGCCGGGAAGATGTCCAGGCCCAGGAACAGCATGTAGTCGTACTCGCCGTTCAGCGCCCGCAGCTTGAGGACGGTGGGATCGGTCGTCGCGTGCTGCCGCGCCTCGTCGAAGTACGGCAACTGCTGGCCGATAGCGTCGACCGCGAGGTAGTACGGATTGCGCTCGAACACGTACGTGGTGGCGGGCGCGCCGACCTTCAGCACCCACGGCGTCATGGTCGGCAGGTCGGGGTTGGCGCGCGGGAAGCCCTGGCCTTCGTCGACCTTGTCCTTGAAGAACTCGGCGGCACTGGCGAAGCCGGCCTCCTTGGCCATGCCGTCGACCTTGTCCTGCCCGGCATACTCGGGGTGGAACTGGCTCAGGTAGCCCTTGTGGAACCATGCCACGTAGTGCTCGGCCAGGCGTCCCACCTCGGCGATGTTCGTCTGCGGATACGTGAAGCTGAAGGTGTAGTCGTCAATGACCTCGAACTCCGCGTCCGCGATGTGGCGTGAGCCGCCGGTCACCGCCGTGCCGAACGGCTCGTAGTGCGCGACGTCCTCCACGAAAAAGGCCACGTCCTCGGTGGTGAACTCGGTGCCGTCCGACCACTTGGCGCCCTTGCGCAGCGTCATGGTCCAGGTGCGTCCGTCGTTGGACGACTCCAGCGCCTGACAGGTGCGCAGGAACGGGTTGATCTGGCCGCCGTATTCGGCGGCGCGGCACATGACGGTCTCGTGTTGGCCGGGGCCGATACCCTGCAGCCAGCCGACGTCCTGGTAGGTGCCGATCTTCTTCACGTCGCTGGTCGGCAGCAGCACCAGAGGCTCGTCCGGAAGCCGTTGCTCCACCGGCGGCAGGTCCATTGCATCCAGCATCGGCGCCTGCGTGAGGGTCAGCGTCTGCCCGGTGACCTGCTCCCATGCGGACAGATCCCAGGCGTTCTTGCCGTGGCTGTCGGCGATGACGGCCGCACCTCCGGCGTCGGCCATCGCTCCCTCACCTTCACCAGCAGCCAGTGCGGTGGCGGCGCCGGCGAAGACAAGCAACGCCAGCAGGCCATAACGAACGATATTTCTCGTCATCGGTCCTTCCTTTGGTACGGAAATTGCATGGTGCAGTCTATGCGCGGTGCCGGCGCCGCGCAACCGGACCGGCGCTCCGATCCGGGTCGAAGTCGACTCCCGGCTCTGCAAAAGAAGGGCGTCAGAGCCAACTCGTTCGAGTCGGCCCTGACGCCATTGTCAGGCGTGTCTGGCGGGATTCACTCTTGGAGTGAGGTTCGCTGCGCTCACTCTTCGAGTGAAGTTCGCTGCGCTCACTCGCCGCGGTCGTCTACTCGTCGCGGAACCAGACCTCCGGGCGTCCGAATTCGCCGCAGTGCCAGCAGTTCTCGGGGTCGTCCCCGGGCACGTTGGCCATGTTGTAGGAGGTGATGATCGTGTTCACCCCACCGACCATGCCGATCGCCCACACGTTGTCGGCATGCAGGTCGGTGATCTTCTTCATCGTCGCGATCTGGTCATCCAGGTCGGACTGGGTCGCCAGCATCTGGCGAAGCGCGATGCCTTCCTTGATTACATCGGACGGCTCCTCGCCCTCGGCGCCGTCGGTGGCCACCCACTGCGTCCACTTCGGCGCGAAGTATGCGTGGTTGGTGTACGGCGCTCCGAAGCTGGCGGTCTCCAGCACGTCGGTCGCGTAGGTGCTCCACGCCGGGCCGATGTACGCCTGCATCTCGCCGCTGTTGCGCACCGACTGCAATCCGCCCCAGCCATCGGTCGAGCGGATGTTCATGTCGATGCCGACGTCGCTGAGGTTCTGCTTGACGATGTCGGCCACCTCGGCGCTGTTGTACTGAATGCGGATCGTCGCGGTGAACTCCAGCGGCTTGCCCTTCCACAGGCGGCTGCCTTCCTTATCGCGCTCGTTCAGGCCGGCGCTGTCGAGCAGGCTGTTGGCCGTGTCCAGGTCGTAGTCGCCGCACGCGGTGGCCGCGCGCTCGTTGTAGAACGGGCTGCCCTCCGAGTAGGCCAGCGGGCCGTACGACACCGCGCCGTAGAAGATCAGCGTGGCGATCGCTTCGCGGTGGATCGCGTGCGAGACGCCGCAGCGGAAGTCGCGCTTCGAGACCAGCTCACGCATGTCCGGGTCGTTGGTGGTCTGGTTGAACTCCAGGAGCTGCGCGCCGCCGACCAGGTGGGTGTCCGCCCAGCGCACGGCGCGGATGGTCTGCTCGGTGACTTCGGTGGTCTTGGCGGCCGGGAAGATGTCCAGCCCCAGGGTGAACATCCAGTCGTACTCGCCGTTCAGCGCGCGCAGCTTGAGGACCGTCGGATCCGTGCTCGAGTCCTGTCGCACCTCGTCGAAGTACGGGAGCTGCTGGCCGATCGCGTCCACCGCCAGGTAGTACGGGTTGCGCTCGAACACGTAGGTGGTGGCCGGCGCGCCGACCTTGAGCACCCACGGCGCCATGGTCGGAAGATCCGGATTGGCGCGCGGGAAACCCAGTCCTTCGTCGGCCTTGTCCTTGAAGAACTCGGCGGCGCTGGCGAAACCGGCCTCCTTGGCCACGGCATCGACCTTGTCCTGCCCCGCGTACTTGGGATGGAACTGGCTCAGGTACCCCTTGTGGAACCAGACGAAGTAGTCCTCGGCCAGCCGGCCCACCTGGCCGATTTTGGGCTCCGGCCAGGTGAGGCTGAACGTGTAGTCGTCGATGACCTGGAACTCCGCGTCCGCGACGTGACGTGAGCCGCCGGTGATCGCCGCGCCGAACGGCTCGTACTGCGCGATGTCCTCCACGAAGAAGGCGACGTCCTCGGTGGTCATCGGACTGCCGTCGGAGAACTTGGCGCCCTTGCGCAGCGTCATGGTCCAGGTGCGGTTGTCGTTCGACGCCACCATGTCCTGACAGGTGCGCAGGAACCGGTTGACCTGGCCGCCGTACTCGGCGGAGCGGCACTTGACCCGGTCCGTGTTGCTGCCGTACGACTCCGGTCCGTTCCCCTGAATCCTGGCGAGATCCTGGTAGGTGCCGATCTTCTTCACCTGGCTGGTGGGAAGCAGGACCAGTGGGTCGTCGGGGAGCCGCTGCTCCAACGGCGGCAGGCCCATGGCATCCAGCATCGGCGCCTGCGTGAGGGTCAGCGTCTGCCCGGTGACCTGCTGCCATGCGGACAGATCCCAGGCGTTCTTGCCGTGGTTGTCGGCGATGACGGCGGCCTCGGCCGTGGCCATGGTAGCGCCGGCGCAGGCAAGCAACGCCAGCAGGCCGTAACGAACGATCTTGATCGTCATTCGGTTCTTCCTTTTCGGTTGGTATGGATCCGACATCGTACGTGCCGCGCGAGCCGGCGGGCAAGCTCGGTACCCTACGACTTGTAGGGATCGGCGGCGTCGCGCAGGCCGTCGCCCAGGAAGTTGAAGGCCAGGATGAAGAACACCACGGCCGCCACGGGCCACAGCAGCCACGGAGCGAACAGGATGGTACGGAGCTGCTGTGCGTCCTGCAGCATCACTCCCCAGCTTATCACCGGCTCGTGGAGTCCCAGCCCCAGGAAGCTCAGGGCGGTCTCGCCCAGGATCATGCCGGGGATCGACAGGGTGAGCGACGCGATCAGGTGGCTCATCACCCCGGGAATCACATGCACGAACATCACCCGGCTGGTGGACCCGTTGTCGAGTTGGGCGGCGATCGCGTAGTCGGCCTCCCGCAGCGCCAGCACCTTGCCGCGCACCGTCCGCGCCAGTCCCGGCCAGGAGAGCAGCGCCAGGATCACGGTGATGGCGAAGAACACCCGCTCCAGCGGCCAGCTCAGCGGAATGGCCACCGACAGCACCATCCACAGCGGCAGCGTCGGGACGCTTGCGATCACCTCGATCACGCGCTGGATCACCGTGTCGACCGGCCCCGAGTAGTACCCGGAGACGGTGCCCAGGATGATCGCCAGGAAGAAGGTGATCAGCACGCCCAGCAGACCGATGCTGAGCGAGATGCGCGTGCCCCACAGCACGCGAGAGAACACGTCCCGCGCCTTCTGATCGGTACCCAGCAGGTTCAGGCGCGTGTCGCCGTCCACCCCCCAAAGGTGCAGGTCGGCCCAGAACAGCCCCCACATCTTGTAGCGCTCGCCATGGACGAACAGGCGCATCGGATAGCTGACGCTGCGATCCTCCACGTAGCTGACGCGCAGGGTCACGCGATCGCGCGTCTCGATCAGCGGATGGACGTACGGCCACGTGAGTCCGCCGTCGGGGCTGAAGATTCGCGGCAGCCTGGGCGGAATGAGCTGGTTGGACTGCAACGGCGACACGTAGGCGCCACGCGTCGGGTCGTAGGGAGCCAGGAACTCGGCACATGCCAGCGTGAGGTACCCCATGGCCACGATCACCGCCCCGGCCACCGCCAGCCGGTGCTTGAAGAAGGCGATCCGCATCAGCCTCCACTGGCTGGCGTCGTAGACTTGGCGCGCGGGCGCAACGGGTGCCAGGACGTCGGCCGAGGCACTCATGGATCCGCTTGCCTACTCATAGCGAATCCGCGGGTCGGCGACCGCCAGCAGCAGATCCGAGATCAGCGTGCCGATGACGGTGAGGATCGCAAGGATCAGCAGGTAGCTGGCGACCAACTGCATGTCCTCCGCGCGGATCGCGCGCAGGAAGACCGGCCCCATTGCCGGCAGGTCGAGCACGATCTCGGTGATCACAGCGCCGGAGATGAGCCCCGGCAGGATGCTGCCGGCGCCCGACAGAAACGGGTTGATGGCGATGCGCAGCGGGTACTTGACGATCAGGCGCCGCTCGGTCAGCCCCTTGGCGCGCGCCAGCTCGACATAGGGCCGCTTCAGCTCGTCCAGCAGGTTGGCGCGCAGGATGCGGATCAGCCCCGCGGTGCTGGCCGTCCCGATGACGATCACGGGGATCGCCAGGTTCTTCATCAGGTCCAGCACCTTCGGAATGCTCCAGGCGGCATCCTCGAACTCCTTCGAGAACAGACCGCCGATCGCGCCGCCGAGGTACTTGGCCGAGTAGAACATCAACACCAGTGCCAGCAGGAAGTTGGGGACCGACAGCCCGATGAAGCCCACCACGCTCCAGAAGTAGTCGCCAAACGAGTATTGGCGCACCGCAGAGTAGAGGCCGATCGGGAACGCTACCGCCCAGGTGAACAGCATCGATGCGATCGACAGCAGGATCGTGATGGGAAAGCGCTGCGCGAACACGTTCCTCACCGGCATGCGGTATTCGATCGAGTAGCCCAGATCGCCGGTCATGAATCCGCCCAACCACCTGAAGAACCGCACGAACGTGGGGTCGTCCAGGCGATACAGCTCCCGGATCGCCTGGATGTACTCCATGTCGACGTTTTCCCCGCGCTGCTCCATCGCCTCCGCCACCCGGCTGGCGTAATCGCCGGGCGGCAGCTCCACCACGACGAAGGTGAGCACCGCGATCAGCGCCACCGTCGGGACCATGATCAGCAGGCGCCGGATGATGTAGGAGCTCATGCAGAGTGCAGATGATGATCGGCGGGCGCGCCGCCGGTCAAACCCGTTGTGGGCTCATCGTGTAGCCATCGAGCGCATCGCGGGCCGCGACGAACGACTTCAGGGTGGCGGCGACCGTCGGGTGATCGGCGAACCGCGCCGGCTGCATCGCATCCGGCTCGAACGCCAGCCGGAAGCTGCGGCTGCGCGCCAGCCGGTCCAGGACGTCGCTGCCGACCCGATCGTCGATGCCGGCGTCGAGCGGGCGCGGCTCCGCGTCATAGGCGCGCGCCCGGTCCGGGAAGCACGAGAAGTACACCGGCGCCGGACCGGGGGTGATCGCGGTGTCGATGTTCCACGGACCACGCAGGGACGCGACCAGCAGCGCGGAGCGCCGGCAGCCGCGGCCGCGCAGCAACGCGTACGAGCGACGCGTGATCGCCGCGCTCGCCCAGCGGGCGACCGATTCGGGGTCTGGGTCGCCGGCCGCGGCCAGCTCGGTGGCGACCGTCTCGTCGAGCCGGCCGTTCATCATCACCAGCAGCCCGGCCGGTCCGGTTTCTCCCTGCGCGGTCCTCTCCAGCACCTCCGCGAACGCCAGGTGCTGCGCCGCCGAGCAGCTCGCGGTGATCACCAGCCCCATCCCGCGGGCGGCCAGGGCGGAACAGGAATCCAGACCCGCCTCGGTCCCCGGCAGCTTGAAGCGCACGTTGGGAGTGGCGTCGAGCTCGGCCGACAGCCGATCGTGCACGTACGTCGCCTCGTCGCTCATCGACTCGGCGTCGCCGGCAGCACGCGGATCGACCTGATAGGTGACCCATCCGTACGTACCGCCGCTCGCCCTGAAGATCGGGCGCAGCTCGGCCGCGACGCCGGCGACCACGCGCAGGGCGAGCTCGGCAGCCCGGCGCCCGGGCTCGATCGAAGTGTCCGTCACGATCGCGTCCCGCACCGGGTCCCACCGCTCCGGCGCGGCACGGCACGCGGCGTCGATCATGATCGGATTGGTGGTCACCAGCACCGCACCTCGGCGCAGTGCCCAGTCGAGCTCCTGCGGCGAGTCGTTGCCCCACGGGTTGGCCCGCTGACCGGCCGCGGTCATGCGCGACAGGCGCGCCAGATTGCTCGCCTCGACCGCGGCGGCCCCCGCTTCCACGGCGGCGCTCAAATCAGGCCGGCCCTCGTCGGCCAGCAACCGGACGAGCCGCCCCGAGGCCGCCGTGGCAGCCTCGCGAAGGCCGGCTCCCGGATGCCGCGCCCAGCGCAGCCACTCCGAGCGCAGATCGACCGCCAGCGACGCGGCGCCCTCCAGCAACTCGCCCCGCGCAGCGTCACCGGATCGGGACAGGCTGCGCTCAACCTCGGCGGCGTGGACAGCGACTGCTGCGGCCAGGGCGTCGGGTTCGGACGCGAGCAGCTCGGTGCGGAGCCGGTTCCGTTCCGGTCCGATCAACCGAGCCGCCCTCCGGTCACAGAAGACGGTAGATGCGCTCGGCGTTCTCATGCAGCAGCTTGTGCTGGAGCCGCTCCGGCCGGCTGCTGACGATCTCTCGGAGCGCGGCGACCCAGCCCGCCAGCGGGCTTCCCGGTACGCAGACCGGCCAATCGCTGCCGAACACGATGCGGTCTTCGCCGAAGCAGTCGATGCAGTGATTGACGGTCGGCGCCAAGTCCTCCGCCGTCCAGCCCGTGGGTGCGCGGTGCACGATGCCGGAGATCTTGCAGATCACGTTGCTCTGCCGGCCCAGCTCGGCGATGTCGTCCAGCCACTGTTGCCGCTCGTGCCCGTAGACCTCGTGATCCGATGGCCCGGTCTGACCGGCGACCACCTTGGGGTCGGCGTTGCCGCAGTGGTCGAGGATGAACCTGTTGCTCGGGCAGCGCCTCACGACTTGGAGGGCATCGCCAAGTTCGCGCGGCCGGATACAGATGTCGAACAGCAGCCCCGCGTCCGCCAACAGCCGCAGCCCGGCGGCGAACCCGTCCGACAGCAGCGTCCCGCGCGGCGTGGTCGGGGCGTGCAGGAGGTGGCGGATGCCGCGGCAGGATTCGTGCTCCCGGATGGCGGCCAGCTCGGTTGCGAACTCGCCGTCATCGACAGACCCGGAGAACACCGCCGCGGTTGTCGGCACGCCGGGCCGCAGGCAGAGCTCCCCGACCAGCGCGCGCTCGCGCGGCCGGTCCTGGACGGCCACGTCCACCTCCATGTAGACCGCCCGTGCTATGCCCGTTCCCTGTGCCTCCCGCACGTAGGTGTCCGCGGTGTAGCTCTGCTGCAGCACTGCGTCTGCCTGTGTCAGCCACGGCAGGCTCAGCAGGCCCAGATCCCAGAGATGCTGGTGAGTGTCAACGATGGGAATCAGCCCGTCGTCTGTCTGTGCCATTTCGCCGTGCCGCCTCCGTCCAGTCGGACTATCACCGATGATGCAGCAGCCTACGGCCGCCGGCAACTCGACGTCCCGGCGCCGCCCGGCTACCGTTGCGCGGCATGCGGCAGCCCTACCCCCTGCTCTACACCGTCGGCGACTCGATCTCGATGGGGTGGTTGCCGTACCTGATACGGCGCATCGCCGCGGAAGCCTCGCGGCTGCCGTCGGCGCGCTACACCGTCGCCCGGGCCCCCGGAACGGGCACCTCTGAGCTGCTACGCGCCGAACTAGCGGAGTGGCTGCGGGGCCACGAGCCGGCGGTGATCGCCTGCAACTGCGGGCTGCACGACATCGGGCGCACCGGTGACCGGGACTGGCAACGCAACGTGCCGCCGGACCGGTATGAACGCAACCTCGCCGAGCTGATCGAAAGCTTGCGGGAAGCCGCGGCATCCGCTCGCCTGATCTGGCTGACGACGACGCCGATCATCCGCGCGCGCATGGATGAGACCCAGGGATACCGTCACTACAAACGGGACGAGCCCGACGTCGATGCCTACAACGCGATCGCGAACGCGGTGATGGCACGGACCGGGGTCGAGGTGCTCGATCTGCACGGCGCCGTTGTACGCGCGGGGACCGAGCGGCTGCTGGGACCGGACGGGGTCCACTTCACCGAGGACGGCTACCTTCTGCTCGGCGATCTGATCGGGTGGCGGGTCATCGGCGAGCATCATAGGCCCGCCGAGGAGGAGGACGAATGAGCAAGCCCCAGGGACGGCTGTCGAGGCGTTACCGCGTCATGTGGGACCAGAACCACGGCTACGAGTCGATGCACAACCCGCCGATGGCGCCGGAGACGCATGCGTCCGGTCACCTCGGCTATTTCGAGGGGACCCCGGTGGACGCCTGCGCGGAGGGGATCGGCCCCGACGCCGGCTACGTCTGCGCGTTTCCCTCAGAGAAGACACGCATGGAGTATCTGGTCGAGCGCTACGAGCGGGGCGCCACGCTCGGCGACGTGCGCTACTGGCGCCACGCCGAGAATCTGAAGCGGACCTGGGCAGCGGGCCACGATCCGCTCGGCCTGCAGGTGGAGGAGGCGCAGCGCCTGGGCGTCGACTTCTGGTTCCGCCTGAGCATGAACGATTGGCACCACTTCGACACCGACGCCGGCAAGGTCTACCGGCTCGGCGGCAGCCGCTTCTACGAGGAGCGCACCGACCTGCTGATCGGCAAGGAGGGCGCCGCCGGCTGGAAGGACCATCCGAGGCTGCAGGCTCCCCTGACCTGGATGCAGGACTTCGCGCACGAGGCGGTGCGCGCCCTGCGGCGCGACATCGCCCTGGAGGTGTGCGAGCGCTACGACTGCACGGGCTTTCTGTTCGACTTCCTGCGCATCCCCGGCTACTTCCGCTTCGGCGAGGAGCGGCGCAACGCCCACCTGCTGACGCAGATGGTGCGCGAGACGCGCGCCGGCCTGGACGAGATCGGGCGGACCAAGGGCCGGGAGATCGGGCTGGCCGTGCGCCTGCCCCCCACCCTGGACGGCACCCGTCGCCTGGGGATCGACATCGAGGACTGGATCGACGACCACCTGGTCGACATGGTGGTGACATCGCCGTTCTTCCCGCAGGACACCGAGCACGACGCGGCCGAATGGGTGCCGCTGGTCAGGAACTCGCCCGTGCACCTGCTGGCCGCGCTCGAGGAGGGCTACTTGGCCGGGCACAACGACGGCCACACCCGCTGGTGGTACGACCCGCCGCTGATGACCCCGCTGTCGATCGAGATGGTGCGCGCGGTGGCTGCGCGCCACCACCGTGCGGGCGTCGACGGCATCTACGTGTTCAACTGGTTCGGGACCCTGCCGACCTACAACCAGGACTTGGTGCCGGCGCTCGACGACATCGCCGATCCCGAGCGGCTGCGCTACCTGGACAAGCGCTACCTGGTGATGCGCTCGTCGCAGTCGTTTCCCAACTGCCTGGACACCGAGCGCGCTCTGCCCCTGACGATCACCGGCGATCCGGCGCCGCTGACCTTCGACATTGTCGACGACGTGGCCGGGGCCGGGGACCTGGTCCGCTCGGTGCGCCTGCTGTTGCACGTGGCCAACGCCACGATCGCGGACGAGCTGGAGGTGCGCATGGAAGGCCCCGGCGGCGCCACGACGCTGCAGGTGGTCAATCCGATGGTGCCCGGCGTGCGGCAGGACCCGCGGACGGCCTGGTTCATCTACGATCTGCGCTCGACGCCGCCGCGCGCCGGCGTGAACCGTTTCACCGTACGCGCCAGCCGGCGCAATCAGCGAACCGCGGACGAGTTGCCGCTGACCGTCGAGGACGCGGAGCTGGAGATCGGCTACGAAGGCTCCCGCGGGGGCAGGCTGGCGGCACACGGCGCCACCGCCGGTGTGCCGTCCCTGGGATTGCCGGTCAGCTAGTCTGCTTGGTCCGGCTCGGCGGACGACGGCGGCGCGACGGCGGCCGCGATCTCGGGCCAACCGAGCGCCGCCCAGCGCTCGCGGACCGCGTGCAGCCGCTCGGATGCGAAATCCCGCGTCTCTCCCTGCATGACCGTGCCGCGCTCCACCTGCGCGATCAGCCGGTCCAGCCGCTGCAGGACCAGCCGCTTCGCGGCTTCGTCCCGGTGCGGGTCGGAGTGATGCCGCACCGACCGCGTCACCTCACGGTGCCAGCGCTCGGGCAGCGCCTGGTCGTTGACGATGTCGGTCGTATCGGCGATGGCGGTGTTGATCAGGTTCTCAACGTGGCGAATGCCCCTGGTGAGCATGAACTTCAGCAGGAACGAGACGCCGCCGACCGCGGCGGCGGCGACCACGACTACCAGCAGGACCGACATCTGACCAACACCCGATCATACCCCGCGGATGGGATAGACTCGTCACCATGATTCAGCTCACCGGCGCGCACCTGGCAGCAGTGGGGCGCCGGCGGCGCATCATCGACCAGATGGACGGGATGACCCCGATCGACCTGCTGGGCATCCCGATGCAGGACTACGTGGACCTGCGCTTCCACCACGCCGACCTGGAAGGCAGCCAGATCGACGGCTTCATCTGGGACGTGGGCGACGGCGAGGACGCCTACTCGCTGTATCCCACCGAGGCACTCCCGCTCCTGGACGACCCGGGCCTCAACCGGTGGCGGAAGCAGGGGGTCGACTTCGTCGGCACCCTGGTGGATGAGACCCGCCGGCGCGGGCTGGAGGTGTTCTGGAACAGCCGCGTGGCGCCCGTCGACCCGGCGCAGCCGTCGCTCGGCCAGCCGCTCACCGACCCGGCGCGCAGGAACTGGCTGAAAGAGGAGCATCCCGACTGGGTGCAGCGCTGCTGGTGGTGGAACGGGCTCTACGACCTGTCATCGCCCGGCCTGCGCGAGCACAAGGTGGCGGTGCTCCGCGACCTGCTTGCCCATTACGCCTTCGACGGCCTGCAGCTCGACTTCTCCCGCCATCAGCCCACCCTGCCGATCGGCCGCCAGTGGCAGCACCGCGAGGATGCCACCGCCTACGTGCGCGGCGTGCGGAAGATGACCCTGGAGATGGAGGAGCGGTCCGGCAGACCGATCCTGCTGGCGGTGAAGGTCCCGGAGACGGTGGCCGGCTGCGCGATCGACGGCCTGGACGTCGCCACCTGGGCACGCGAGCTGCTGGTCGACATCTTCGTGATCGGCGCGCGCACGCTCACCGTCGACGTGGCGGGCTTCCGCAGCATCGCCGCCGGCACCCCGATCCGGATCGCCGCCACGCACGACGCCCACCACTCGACTGACGCCTATTGCAGCCCCTCCTTGGAGGTCTTCCTGGGCGCCTTCTCCAACTTCTGGGCGCAGGGCGCAGACTTCGTGACCGTCTTCAACTGGCCCACGGCGCCGGAGGAGCACTACACCCGTTTGGGTTCGAACGGCGATGTCATGTCCGGCACGTACGGCCAGCACACCGAGGCGATGTTCCTGGTCGGGGAGCCGAACGCCATGGTCGGACGCGACGCCACCTATGTCGTCGAGCGCCGCGGCGGCTTTCCCTGGACCGACGAAAGCTGCTTCTACTGCTGCAACCACGACCGCCCGCTGCCCGCGGAGCTGCCGAACCACGGGCAGGCGGTACACCTCCCGCTCCACATCTGGAGCGAAGCGCAGGCCGATGCCGTGGCAGAGGCGCGCCTGCGCGTGATCCTGTGGGCAGCCGATCCCGGGGACCGGATCCAGGTCTGGCTGGGCGGCACGCGCCTGCGCGAGCTCGCCCGCGACGCCACCGTCAAGGATCCGCAGATCTACGGTGGCGGGCCGCAGCCGGCAGCCGGCAGCATCCCCTCCTACGTCGAGGACGCCGACCAGCGGTTGCTGCAGGTCACCTTCGAGCTGCCGGCCCGCGATCTGATCGCCGGCGAGAACCGCATCTCCATTGCCGCCGGCGAACGGGCGCCGTACCGCCCCGCGATGTACGGGAACGGCATCGTCGTCGAGAAGGTGGAGGCGGACATCCGCTACCATCGGGACACCCCTGCATGAGTGACACGGAGGCACGCACCGCCAACACGGCGGGGAAGCCTCTCCTGGACGTCTCCGGACTGCGCACCTGGTTCTTCACCAATCTGGGCGTCGTCCGCGCCGTCGACGGGCTGTCGTTCCAAGTGCCGGAGCAGCGCATCGTCGGCATCGTCGGCGAGAGCGGCTGCGGCAAGTCGGTCGCGGCGCGCTCCATCCTGGGCATCATCCCGCCGCCCGGACGCATCGTCGGCGGCAGCATCCGCTTCCACGGCGCCGCCACCACGGCCGCCACGGACCACGCCGGGGTCATGGACCTGGCGCAACTCGACCCGAAGGGCGAGGAGTTCCGATCGCTCCGCGGCCGGGAGATCGCGATGATCTTCCAGGAGCCGATGAGCGCGCTCAGCCCCGTGCACACGGTCGGCAGCCAGATCGTCGAGGCGCTCCGCCTGTACGACCCGGATCTTACCAAGGAGACGGGCCGCGACCGCTGCGTGGATCTTCTTGCCGAGGTCGGCATCCCGTCGCCCCGCACCCTGATCGACTCCTACATCTTCGAGCTCTCCGGCGGCATGCGCCAGCGCGTGCTGGTCGCCATGGCACTCGCCGGCAACCCTCGCCTGCTGATGGCCGACGAGCCCACCACCGCGATCGATGTCACCATTCAGGCGAAGGTGCTCGACCTGCTGCGGGGGCTGCACGACACCAACCGCATGTCGATGCTCTTCATCACCCACAACATGGGGGTCATCGCCGAGCTGGCCCATGAAGTGGTCGTGATGTACTTGGGCACTGTCGTGGAACAGGGCGAGGTGTTGGCCATCTTCGACGAGCCCAAGCATCCCTACACGCGGGCGCTGCTGAACTCCATCCCCGGCATCGGCGTCGAGCCAAAGAGCCGCCTGGAGGCGATCGAGGGGACGGTCCCCGACCCCTACAGCCGGCCGCGCGGGTGTCCGTTCAGCAACCGCTGCGCGGAGTTCATCGCTGGCACGTGCGACGCGGAACTGCCGCCGCTGTACCGCACCGCCGGCGGCCATACGGTGCGCTGCTTCCTCTACGAGGGGAACGAAGTGGTCGAGCCGGGCGTCCCGGAACCGGAGCTCGCGGGGGAGGCGACCCCTGGCTGATCCCAACGGCACGGGCGGCGAGGCGACCGATGCCCTGACCGTCCACGGCCTCAAGAAGTACTTCCCGATCAAGCGCGGGATCCTCAAGCACACCGTGGGGTGGATCCGCGCGGTGGACGACGTGAGCTTCCAGATACGGCGCGGCGAGACGCTGGGTCTGGTTGGCGAGAGCGGCTCGGGCAAGACCACCGTGCTCCGCCTGCTGGTGCGCGCCGTGGAGGCCACCGACGGCCACATCGTGTTCAGGCCGAACGACGCCGAGCCGATCGACGTGGTCACGGCCGACCGGGAGGAACTGAAGGCGGTGCGGCGCCGGATCCGCGTGGTCTTTCAGGACCCGGAGTCGTCGCTCAATCCGCGCATGACCGTGCGCCGGATCATCGGCGAGCCTCTGATAGTCAACGACGGCATGAGGGGCGGGGAGCTCGAAGAGGCGGTGAAGCGGCTCATGCAGATGGTCGGGCTGCAGCCCGAGCAGCTCAACCGCTACCCGTACGCGTTCTCCGGCGGCCAGCGGCAGCGCATCGGCGTCGCCCGCGCGCTGGCGCTCAATCCTCAAATGCTGCTGGCCGACGAGCCGACCTCGGCGCTGGACGTGTCCGTGCAGGCGCAGATCCTCAACCTGCTCCTGGAGCTGCAGCGAGACCTCGACCTGACCGTGCTGTTCGTCACGCACGATCTCAGCGTGATCCGGCACATGACCGACCGCGTCGCGGTGATGTACCTGGGGCACTTCGTCGAGGTGGGCGAGCGCCGCGAGATCTTCCTCCGGCCGAAGCACCCCTACACGGAGGCGCTGTTCTCCGGCATCCCGCAGCCCAATCCGCACCGCCCGCTGCAGCGCATCATCCTGGAAGGCGACATCCCGGACGTCGCCAAGGTGCCGAGCGGCTGTCCGTTCCACACGCGCTGCCCGTATCGGCAGCCGATCTGCGAGGAGAAGCTGCCGCCGCTCGCACCGGTCGGCGGCGCCGGGCACCTGTCCGCGTGCCACTTCGCCGACGAGCTGCACCTGAAGGGCGAGCAGGAACTGCTCGGCGAGGCGTAGTGGCGGCCGGCGGGATGGACCGTATCGCCTTCGACTCCAAGATCCACTTCGGAAAACCGTGCGTCGCCGGAACGCGTATCACGGTTCAGGACGTCCTGGAACTGGTCGATGAGGACATTTCATTCAGTCAGATCATTCGTGACTACTATCCTGATTTGACCGCCGAGGACATCCATGCGTGCATCCGGTATGCCATCGATCTGGTGGGAGCGGATCCCTAATCCTCCCAAGTATGTATGCAGTTGTACGCGTGACACTAAAACGAACCAAGAAACCGAGACAGCGCATCCATAAGTAACTTCCCCGCGTTGTCGACGGACACCTTCCAAACACGATCAGCCGCTTTCTTGATCATCATACCTATCCATTCATTTACCTTCGCGCCAAGATCGCCTTGCTGTGGTTGCGTCTGCGATGAAATGGCATCTCTGAGCAGGATTAGGTCGGCATCGCTTACGCCGCTGCTCTGTAGGTGCTTTTGGAGCGACTCAAAGTCTCCAATTCTGATTTCCTGTTCGGCGCTCAGGCGTTCAGCGACATTAACTGCGTTTTGACTACCTATTATGAAGGTCTGGAATATGTTCCGAGCTTTACTTGGATCAATGCTATCAACAGAGGTGCCAATCGCTTCGTTTTGTAGCTCAAGTACAAAATCAAGCAAACGATTCTTCACGCTGTCTAGGACACCTTGGATAGCATGTTTCGGTACTGGTCTCCGCACATCAACAAGCCGTCCCCCGGCAATATCGAGTGTTCGCTCGATAGATCTGACTGCATCGGCCGGCCATGCCTCGCTCATCCCGTCCTCGTTCGCCATACCCTCCAACTCACCAACTCCCTGACGAAAGTACATACTCTCGGCGGAACTCCTAATGTCCTCTGGAAGATGGTCTATCGGAAGCACTTGGTTCTTTATGCCACCTCCGAAACGATCTAGGATTGTTGCCAGGTTGTGAGTCTTACAAACTCGGTAGCGTGGTAATTCCACACCTCCCGAGTAACCGTTCAGCTCGCGATCTATCCAGCTACGAAACTCTGGGAGTCCAATCTTATGCGCCAGAATCTTGGCCCTCCGCAACGTGTTGGCAACCCGAGAAGATTCGCTCGTCAAGGAATCAACTATGTCTGTGAGCAGAGAACTCAAGAATTACGCCCTCCCAGCGACCGACTGCCAATACCAACCGGCGGCCAGAACGTATCAGATCAGGCTACAACGCTATCGTCAAGACCGTTGAGGTACAGTCGTACCCACATGTAACCTCGCGCCTGAAACCGATCAGACCGCGATCCAGTGTCCCTTCGCATGTCGGGTCACCCGCGCGGAATACAACAGCCCCTCGTGTGCGGTACGGGAGTAGCTGAACTCGGTTTGTCGAGAGCTTCAGACGAGGAATTGCTCGAAGCCGCTCGGGCACACGGCAGGCTGCTCGTCACCCGGGAAAGGGGTTTCAGTCGTATGGTTTTCTTGAACCGGCTGCGCGCCGGAGTCCTCTATCTGCGGATGTCGCCCTCGACGCGAGCTTCGGTGCGTAGCGAACTCGACGACGTATTGAAGACCCTTGGCGAGGCGAGACGAGGTTGTCACAGGCCTTCGTCGTGATCGAGCCAAGCGGGCACAGAGTCAGAATACTTTCTATGGATTAGGGAAGGTCGCACGGTGCACTTTTCCCCTCTGCATGCCTCCAATTCCCGGGTCGTACCGTGCGACGAACGCCTCCGTCTCCAGCTCGTCGACCAGTTGGTTGAGCTTGTCGAGGTCGATTCCGGGCCGGAAGCCGAAGTGATGCGGCTTCGTCTTCGGCGGAGCACGGTGCCCGGCTGACGGTTGCGGATGTCTGAGCCCTTTTCGGATCTCTTGGTACACCACCTGTCCTCCTACGTCCGCGGCTTGAAGCCGGGGGGCGGGATCCAGGGGCCGTTCGGGTAGCGGTAGGAGACGTCGATCTCCACGTCGCTGAGCACCAGCGGCAGCTCCTTCGCCAGGCGCGGATGGCGTTCCGCGCGCACGCTGATGCGGTTCGCGCCGACGCGAGGCGGTGCGGAAGTCAGGTCGAACACCACCCACGCGCGCTCGCGGGGCGCCGCCCGGCCCGCGGCCATGGGGTTGGCGATCGGCAACGGCTCCCCGCCGTTCAGGCGTACCTCCAGCCGATCCTCGTGGCAGGGCTCGACGAGCAGCAGCTTCAGGTACACGGAGCGCACGCGCGCGCCGGCGGCGGCAAAGTCGTCGGCCACCTCGATGCCGATCTCGGTCGGTTCCGGCCCCAGCTCGGCCGGGATCTGCCGCTCCTGCGGGAAGCAGTTCGGGAACGAGCCGTTGCGGCGCATCACCACGTAGCGCTTGTCCTTGAAACGCAGCCGCAGCGGCGAGGCGATGTCGTCGAGCGCCGGGCTGTTGTCGTACCCGTAGGTCGTCCAGGTGCCGGGAAAGTTGAACAGGTACAGACCGTCCACGCCGGCCGCGTGGTGGCGGGCGGCCAGCCCGCGGATCATCTCCACGGTCATCGCCTGCATCGGGTCGGACTTCACCTGGTAATAGGGGATGCCGTAGCCGGTGCGCATGCCGGTGATGAAGCCCTCCTCGATGGCGGGATGGATCAGCACCGGCGTCCCTGCCGCCAGCTTTGCCCACTCGCGCATGTCCTCCTCGGTGTCCTGGGCGAAGAAGGTCGACGGGACGACGATGTCGACCAGGTGGTCGGCGATCCATTCCTCGACGTCCAGGCCGAGCATGGTGGCGCCCTCGATGGTGTTGGGCACGCGCACCGACAAGCCCAAGGTCTTGCCGCGTCCGCGACCGACCTCGTCCAGCATCCGCCGCGTATCGCGGATCAGCTCGGTGATCAGGTGGGCATTGGCACGCTCCCGGCCGTACTGGAACAGGCCGGGGCAGCGCATGAAGTCGTACTCCCAGCCCTCGGCGTCGTAGCGCTCGATCGCTTCGGTGGCAGTGTCCAGGCGGATCCGGCGCACCTTCTCGTGGGCGAAGTCCTGGAACCAGGCCATGGACTCCTGCAGCCGCTCCGGCCAGCCGGCAACCCCCTCCTTGCCGATCAGCAGCTCGTGGTGTTGCTCGTAGTAGTCGCTGCCGATCAGCCGGTAGACGTTGCCCTCGCTGTCGACATGGTGCCAGTCGTTCATGCGGAGCTGCAGCCAGAAGTCCATGCCCAGCCGGTGCGCCTCGTCCATCACGATCCGCACGGGGTCGTGGCCGTCGGCCCAGAGGCGGCGCAGGTTCTCCCCTCCCCGCCACTGCACGCCGCCGCCCAGCGCGGCGCCGGCGTTCAGGCGATCGACCAGGAACTCCATGCCGTCCACCTTCGTCGGATAGGAGAGCGTGTAGCCCGCGCACGGGCCCACCGTGGCGACGAACGCATCCACCGGCGTGCCGGCCAGTCCGCCCACCATCAGGTGGGCCAGCCGTGCCGGGCTCACCGGCGGGTTGATCGAGCTGGCCGTGAAGCCGGAGTCGTCGACCCAGCTCAGGCGATAGTGTCGGGCGAGCCGCCCGCGCGGTTTGTCGTCAGCCATCGGTCCCTCTCACTCCCGCGAAGAAGTCGCGGCCGCGCTTGAACAGCTCGCGGACTTCCTCGCGCTGGCGGTCGCTGCCGTAGCGCAGCTTGTGGCTCACCCACTGCTCCAGCGCCACGTCGATGCCGTCGATGAAGTAGGCGGCGTCGGCCTTCGCGGCCGGGTTCGGGGTGCCGGCTCGCAGGTAGATCGGGCTGGTGTGGGCGAAGATCTCCTGATCGTAGCTGTCGCGCTCGTGGCTGTAGCAGCGCGCCGCGATCCAGCCGTCGGCGGGCGGGGTGAACCGCTCGCGGATCGTCTCGGCAGCGACGCCCGCCGGCCGGTGCCAGCGCTTGACCACCGCGCCGTTGCACACCAGCTCGATGCGGTCCACGCGGTGATGGCTCTTGAGCTCCACCTCCACCTCCAGCTCGCGGTCGGGCTGCACCGCCAGCGTGTCGCCCGGAGCGGCGCCGTCGGCGCGCAGAAACAGCGCCGGCCCGTTGGTGATGAAGGTGCGGCCGGCCTTCAGCCCGTCGATCCAGCGGTCGTAGTCGAAGCCCTGGCCGCCGGTGTCGACGTAGACGCGGTTGTTTGAGCAGACGAACCAGTCCGAACCGGTGCTGGCCGGCAGCGGAATGCCGCAGTTGAGCAGCCGGTACCAGATGTCGTACTCGGGGTCCATCCAGAACGGATCGAACAGGTTGAAGCCGTCCAGCTTGCCCAGGGCGGCGGCCACCGGCGCCTCCAGGCCGCGGCCATTGTGGCACCAGAGGACGATGCCGTCCTGGGCGCGCGCGTCGTCGCAGGCGTGGCAGATCGGCGGATAGTCGGGATCGAGGTTGTCGATCAGCATCCCGCGGCTGACCGGCTCCACCAAGTTGCGGATGCGCAGGAACATCACGTGGCCGTAGCCGATCTCCTGCCCCCGCCTGCCCTGACCGCCGTGGAAATTGTGGCGGTTCTCCTCGCCGATGTCGACGACGTGGTGGGCGGTGCTCAGGTCGGTCATCACGCCGATCGGAAAGTGATTGCTTGCGTAGTCGAGGTCCCAGCGCCGCAGCACGCTCACCACCGTGACGGAGAAGTCGTGCACGTGCCCCTCCAACTCGAGCCGGTCGTCCCGCTGCTGCTCCTTTTCGTCGTAGTGGATGTGGGTGTTGCCGGGGTACCAGCCCTGCTCGGTCAGATGCGACCAGCGCTGCAGCGGCAGCTCCAGATCGACGGTCTGCGTCTCCGTGACGTTGAGGTTGCGCTCCAGCGGCACGTACTCGGTGCCGCGCTCGACCAGCACCCGCACCCCGCCGGTCGGCACCGTCACCTCGAATGAGCCGTCGCAGTAGAACGCCGGAGTGCCGGGTCCCACCTTGAGCACCGCCCCGTCCGGATGGATGAAACTGCCGTTCGATGACAGCACGTGGACCGTGCACGCGGCGGGCTGGCCGCTCTTCTGATCGGTGATCGCCCCTTTGATCGTCGCCATCGACTCCTCCTGCGAACCGCCTTTAGATTGGCGTCGGACTCACCAGCGGCATGCTATCGTCAGGCAAGCATCGTATCGGGAGCCTGCGGCCCGTACTACCGAGGTGCGGTTGCCGGCGGCTGTCGAACGCGCCGTCAACATGAGCCTGGATAACTTCGCGATCATCGAGTCGACCCTTCGCGAAGGCGAGCAGTTCGCCAATGCGTTCTTCACGACGGACGACAAGGTGCAGATCGCCACCCTCCTGGACGAGCTGGGCGTCGAGTACCTGGAGCTGACCTCACCCGCCGCCAGCCCCGGCTCCCGGCGCGACTGCGAGCGCATCGCGGGACTCGGCCTGAAGGCGAAGGTGCTCACCCACACCCGCTGCCACATGGAAGACGCCAGGATCGCCGTGGAGACCGGCGTCGACGGCATCGACGTCCTGTTCGGGACCTCCAGTCTGCTGCGGCAGTTCTCCCACGGCCGCGACGTCGCCCAGATCATCGAGTCGGCCACCGAGGTGATCGAGTTCATCAAGGGCCACGGCCTGGAGGTCAGGTTCTCCAGCGAGGACAGCTTCCGGAGCGACCTGGTCGATCTGCTCACCATCTATCGCGAGGTGGACAAGCTCGGCGTCTCGCGCGTCGGCATCGCCGACACGGTCGGCGTGGCCGACCCGTTGCGCGTGCACGAGATCGTGCGGACCCTGCGCGGCATCGTCACCTGCAACATCGAGTTTCACGGACACAACGACACCGGCTGCGCCGTGGCCAACGCGTATACGGCGCTGGCTGCCGGGGCGACGCATATCGACGCATCCGTGCTCGGCATCGGTGAGCGCAACGGGATCACGCCGCTCGGTGGATTCATCGCCCGCATGTACGCGTACGACCCTGATCTGGTGCGCAGCCGCTATCACCTGCCGGTGCTCCGGCGCGTGGAGAATCTCGTGGCCGACCTGGTCGGCATCGACGTGCCGTTCAACAACTACATCACCGGGTACGCGGCGTTCATGCACAAGGCCGGCATCCACGCCAAGGCGATGCTCAACAATCCGAGCACGTACGAAATCCTCGATCCCGCCGACTTCGGCATGGACCGGTACATCCACGTGGCGCACCGACTCACCGGCTGGAACGCGATCAAGCACCGGGCGCAGCAACTCCAGCTCGATCTCAGCGACGACCAGATACGCAGCCTCACCGCGCGGATCAAGCACATGGCGGACGACAAGCCGATGAGCCTGGACGACGTGGATGCGCTCCTGCGTGACGGGCACCGGTTGGATGGTGGGAAGCAGTGAGCGCGAAGACGTTCGCTCAGACATTCGCGCAAAAGGCACTCGCGCGCGCGGCGGGCGTCGGCTCCGTCGAGATCGGGCAGGTCGTGGACACGCGGCCGGACGTGGTGCTGAGCCACGACAACACCGCTGCCATCCGGAAGATCTGGATGGAGCTCGGACAGGAGCGCGTGGTCATCCCGGACCGGATGGCGATCACGCTGGACCACGCCGTACCCGCGCCCACTACCGCGCACGCGCGCAATCACGCCGAGGTGCGCCGGTTCGTGCGCGAGCAGGGCGTGCAGCACTTCTTCGAGGTCGGGCGCGGCATCTGCCATCAGGTTCTGAGCGAAGAGGCGATCGTGCTGCCCGGCGGGCTGGTTCTGGGCGCCGACAGCCACACACCGCACTTCGGGTGGATGGGCGCCTTCGGCGCGGGAGTCGGCCGCAGCGAGGTGGCCGCACTGTGGGCCACCGGGGAGTTGTGGCTGCGCGTGCCGGAGTCGCTGCAGGTGACGATCGACAGCCCGGTGCCGCCCTCGGTCACCGGCAAGGACATCGCCCTGCATCTGTTGTCGCGGCTGGGAGCCGACGGCGGCCTCTACCGCAGCGTAGAGTTCGCCGGTGACGGCCTGGCCACCCTGAGCCTCGAGTCCCGGATGAGCCTTGCCAACATGATGGCGGAGATGGGCGTCAAGTGTACGTACCTGCCGCCGGATGGCCCGGTCTTCGACTTCCTGGCCGCGGCGAGTGGCCGGAGCGCCGAGGAGCTGGCGCGGACGGCGCTGTATCCCGACCCCGGCGCGCCGTACGTCATGCGCGTGTCGGTCGACGCGTCGGAGCTGCGGCCGATGGTGGCGCGCCCACACCGGGTGGACGACGTGGTGGCGGTCGATGAGCTCGGCGACGTCCGGGTCGATCAGGCCTTCATCGGCACGTGCACCAACGGCCGGCTGGAGGATCTCCAGGCCGTGCACCGCATCCTCCGCGGCCGCAGGGTCGCCGCCGGCACGCGACTGCTCATCGTGCCGGCGTCGAGCCGTGTGCTGGAGGACGCCATGCGCACCGGTCTGGCGTCGGAGTTGATGGCCGCCGGCGCCATCTTCGGGACGCCGGGCTGCGGTCCGTGCATGGGCAATCACCTCGGCGTCCTGGCCCCCGGCGAGGTGTGCATCAGCAGCGGCAACAGGAACTTCCGGGGCAGGATGGGCACCCCCGACGCCGAGATCTACCTGAGCTCGCCGGCCGTGGTCGCCGCCAGCGCCCTGGCCGGCAGGATCTGCGCTCCCGACGCGGTCGGCGTCGCTGACTGACGTGGCAGCGGGCAGGGTCTGGAAGTACGGCGATGACGTCAACACGGACGTCCTCTTTCCGGGGAAGTACACCTACACGCTCAGGACTGTCGATGAGATCAAGGCCCATGCCTTGGAGGATCTCGACCCGAGCTTCGCCCGTGAGGTCCGTCCGGGCGACCTGATCTTCGCCGGCAGGAACTTCGGGTGCGGCTCCAGCCGCGAACAGGCGGTCACCTGTCTCGTCGCCAACGGGATAGCTGCCGTCGTGGCGGTCAGCTTTGCGCGCATCTTCTATCGCAACTGCATCAACAACGGCCTGCCGGCCATCGTCAGCCCGGAGGCGGTGGCCGCCATCGCGGGCGGCGAGCGCGTCGAGGTGCTGGTCGAGGAGTCGATCATCCGTAGCGAAACCGCCAGCTACCGGTTCCCTCCCTTCAGCGAAAACGTACAGCGGCTACTGGACGTCGGCGGTCTGATTCCGTTCGTGCGCGCTCGGCTCGCCCGGTGAGCGACAGCGAGCCTGCCGCGCGGGTGGCGCTGCTGCCCGGCGACGGGATCGGGCCGGAAGTGATCGCCCAGGCTCAGCGGCTCCTGCAGGCCGTCGGCGGGATCGCAGTGATCGAGCTCGAGGTCGGCTGGTCGGCGTTCGAGCGCTGTGAAGATGCCCTCCCGGACGCCACGCGCAGCGCTCTGGCCGGCTGTGCCGGTGCGCTGCTCGGCGCCGTCAGCTCCCCCTCGGCACGCGCCGACGGCTACCGCAGCCCGGTCGTAACCCTTCGCCGGGAGCTCGACCTGTACGCCAACCTGCGGCCTCTGGTGTCGGCGCCGGTCGCCGGCAGCGTCGACGGAGTCGACATCCTGGTCGTCAGAGAGAACACCGAGGGGCTCTACGCGCAGCGCGAACGGTGGGAGCATCCCGAAACCGTCGCCATAGCCGAACGGGTGATCTCACGCCGGGCGACCGAGCGCATCGCTCGCGTCGCGTTCCGGCACGCCGTCGATCGAGCGCGAGCGCGCGGCGGCACGGCACGGGTGACGATCGTACACAAGGCCAACGTGCTGCGGCTGACCGACGGTCTGTTCAGGGAGACCGCCCTCTCGGTTGCTCGTGAGTTTCCGGAGGTAGTCGTCGACGAACAACTGGTCGATTCGCACGTCTACCGGCTGATTCGCGAACCGCAGTCGTACGACGTCATCCTGGCCCCCAACCTGTACGGCGATATCATCAGTGATGCCGGCGCCGCCCTGGTCGGCGGTCTGGGACTGGTCGCCGGGGCTAACGCGGGCGGCGGCTTCCTGATCTCGGAGCCCGTGCACGGCAGCGCCCCGGATCTGGCCGGCACCGGCCGGGCCAACCCGATCGCGGCGTGCCGGGCCGCCGCCATGCTGCTGCATGCGCTGGGGCGTCCCTGCCCCGCTGCGGCGATCGAGCGCGCCGTGCAGGCGGTGCTGGCAGCGGGTCCCCGTACGCCGGACCTGCAGGGGCGCGCCACCACCACGGCGGTCGGCGATGCCGTGCTGCGCCACCTGGAGCACGAACTGCGGACGGTACCGAGTTGATCGAGCACTACCGCCACCGGTTCCCGACCGGCACCACGATCGTCGCCGCGCTGTGCGCGGTGCTGTGCGCGGCGCCGGCCGTGCTCGCCGCGCCGCCGCTGCAGTTCAGCGAGGTGGGCGTGCCGGCCGGCCTGGGCCGGGACCATCCGGGCGCGATCTCCGCACCGCCTACCGCGCCGGGCGGCGTGGCCGGCGACTTCGACGGTGACGGCGCTCAGGACCTGTTCTACGCCACCGGCGGCGGCGCCCCCGACCGCCTGTTCATCAACCGGCGCGACGGCACGTTCGTCGATCGTGCCGTCCCCGCCGGGCTGGCGCGCGTGCACCGCGCGCACGGCGCGGCGGCCGCCGACTTCGACGGCGACGGCGCGCTGGACCTATTCATCCCCTCGGCCGGCCCTGAGGAGCCGGGGCTGCCGCCGCCCGGACACCTGCTGCTGTATCGCGGCAACGGCGACGGCACCTTCACCTGCTGCGCGCCGTATCGCGACCCGGACGGCCGCCTCGACCGCGGCGCCGGCGGAATGGCGGCGGCGTTCGGGGACTACGACCTGGACGGCGACCTTGACCTGTTCGTGGGCAACTGGGCGTCCGGCATCCGCGGCAACGTGCTGTTCCGCAACGACGGCGACGGCGGCTTCACGGAGGTCGGCGCGCGCGCCGGCGTGGCCGACGACCTGGTGATCGCCTTCGCCGCGCAGTTCGTTGACCTCAACGGCGACCGCTACCCGGAGCTGATCGTGACCGGCGATTTCGGCTCCAGCCGGTACTACCGCAACGAGGGCGACGGCACCTTCACCGACCGGACCATCTCCTCCGGCACCGGCCGTGAGGGGAACGGCATGGGCAGCGCCGTGGCCGACCTGAACGGCGACGGCCGGCTCGACTGGTACGTCACCAGCGTCTCCACGCGCTGGCCGATCGACCGGACGCCGGGCACCGGCAACGCGCTCTACCTGAACGCCGGGGCCGACCGCTTCGACGAGGTGGCCCGCCCCGCGCAGGTGCGCGACGGCGGCTGGGGTTGGGGCGTGGAGGCGGTCGACCTGGATCACGACGGGATGCGCGATCTGGTCACCACCACCGGATGGATCACACCGAACGGAGCCGATCTCTACGAATGGGAAGACCAGCCGGCGTTCCTCTTTCGCAACACCGGCATCGATGCGTCCGGGGTGCCGGCGTTCGAGCGCGTCGAGGCCGCCTCGGTAGGGCTGCGGCACCGCCTGCAGGGCCGCGCGCTGATCACGCTGGACTACGACGAGGACGGCGACCGCGACATCGTCATCTTCAACTTCGACGCGCGGCCGTCCCTGTTCCGCAACGACCTGGGCGGCCCGGACGGTCCGAGCGGCACCGGGGACGCCGGCTGGCTGCGCGTGTTCCTGGATCCGCCGCGCGGCTCGGGGCTGGCCCCGCACGGCTGGGGCGCCGTGGTGACGGTGGTTGCCGGCGGTCGCACGCAGCGCGCCTCGATCGGCGCCGGCGGCTTCTTCGGCGCCTCCGAGCTGTCCGCCCACTTCGGGCTGGGCGCGGCGACGAGCGTCGATGAGCTGATCGTCGACTGGCCCGATGGCTCAAGCACCCTGCTGCGCGGCGTGGAGCCGAACCGGACCCTCATCGTCCGGCCGTGAGCCGGGCGGCACGGTAGCCGCTCGTCAGGAGATGAACTCGAAGACCGTCATCATGATCCCGAGCACGACGAACGCGCCGCCAACCAGCCACTGCATCGAACCGAAGCGCTCATTCATCTCCTCGAACCGCCGGTCCACCGCGTCGAACCGTTCCGCGAAGCGCTCGTTCATCTCCTCGAATCGCCGGTCCATCGCATCGAACCGGGTAGCCAGGAGCTCCCGCTGATCCTTGAGCTCCTGCTCGATCGTCGCGATGCGCTCCAGGAGCTGCGGTCCGATGACAAGATGTGGCGCAACCTCCACGAACCAGCCGTAGAGGTTGCCCTTCACCTAGGCGCCGATTCGCTGCAGGTCGCCGTCTCCGAGAGCCATTGCCGTCTCACCCATACCCTGCTACCTGCAGCTCTTCAAGTGCCTCGCGCCGTAGCGCGTCCTCCAGCGACTCATCCCCCTCGACGTGCCCTCCCATAAGATCCCACACTCCCGGATGGTGCCGCAGTTGAGGTGACCTCTGCACGAGGAGCACCTTGCCGTCCCGTACCAGCGCTCCCGCGACGCACCGCGCGATCTCCAACAGGCTCTACCTCTGTGCGGACAGGCTTCTGATTAGCGGGTTGCTGAGCGCAAGAGTCATCGCTGCCGGCCGAGCTCGTACACCGCGGCGCGCGCCTCCGGTGAGGCGTAGGTGGCGCGGTCGTCCGGCTGCCACTCCACCGGATCGGCCAGGGTCATCTGATCGAGACCGACGAGCTGGTAGCCCCGCGCCAGCAGGCCGTCGATGATCCGCGGCAGCGCGGCGATCAGCGGCAGCGGCCGTGCCAGGCGCAGCCCGTCGTCGTCCGTCTCCGCGCTGTCGTGCAGGTCGATGATCGACCCCGCGGCAAGCGACGGGTGCTGCAGCGTGGCCTCGACGATCTCCTGCGGATCGGTCTTGGCGTAGTCGGCCGGATTGACGTCGGCGTCGACGATCGCCATCGACTCCGACATCGCCAGCGGCGAGTACAGGCAGGTGAAGTAGTTGAAGTAGTGGGCGCGCAGGAACCGCGTGGGGCGACCCAGGAGATTGCCGATCACGGCCTCGGCGCGGTCGAAGTCGCCGAGATGAGCATGGTGGACGTGGCTGTGGTTGCCGATGCAGTGGCCGCGCCGCACGATGCGCTCGAACGCCTGCGGCCACCGCTCGACCCACTTGCCGAGCACGAAGAAGGTGCCGCGGGAGCCCTTCGCCTCCAGGATGTCCATGATCTCGTCCGTGCGCGGCGGGTTCGGGCCGTCGTCGAAGGTCAGCGCGACCTTGGGCTCGTCGCGCCGTGCGTGCGTGTAGTAGGTCAGCGGCATGGTGCAACCCAGAGGCCGCGATGGTACGACGGCTCCCGTGCCCGACGTCAAGGAATCTGTCGGAGATCTGCGGACCGCGCACCGTTCATGCAGATCACAGGCACTTGAGCCGCTCGATGAGCTTTCCCACGTCCGTAGCCGAGGCAGCGTGCTGGGCTACCGGGACGAGCCTGCCACGTTCGATTGCGGTATCGAGGCGATCGCGGCAACGACGATACGTGGAGAAGTCGTTCTTATCATAGTCCGCAATATGCCTCCTGAGTTCACGCCTCACCTGCTTACATGCAGACAGGTCTCCGGTTCCCCGATAGTGCTTGGTAGTGAACGTGAAATGGAGCAGGAGCCAGTACTCAAAGCAAGGCACCGAGATGGCTGCGTCGATCCGGGTCGTCGTGCGTCTCGGTTGTCGCAACCATTGATTGAAGCGATCCATCTCGGCTACCCGCTCGTCATGATCGATAACGCACCAGATCTCCTCCTGTGTGCGGTCCTCCTGTACCTCTTTGTCCACCCGTTTCATCAGATCGTCTATGGTCCCGGCGGATTGGACGCGTACACTGGTCAGACCGAAGTCGGCCTTGAGTGCGTTAAAGTAGATAGGCTCAGTGCCTGTTGCTTCGCATAGCACCAGAATCCTGGGTTTCCCATCGTCGGTGGGCCGTCGTCTTCCCCGGTACCGCGGCTTCCTCATGTCCGGGCCGAATCGTCAGGAATCGGATTCGATGATCACCGGCACACCTCCGTAGCGACCGCCGAGATAGCCGCGCATCAGCGCCTCCTTGGGTCGGGGACGGAAGTTCGACAGCGGCTTAAGCAGTGCGGCTTCACTGTGCTGGTCCTTTTGCGTAAACCAGATTTGCCCGCGGTCCAGCACGTCATTCAGCAGCGTGACATCGTGTAGCGTCGCGATGAGTTGTGCACGCTTCTCACGGCCGCTGCCGGACTCGCTGTTGATGCGCCTGATCAGGGAAGCGACGAGGAGTGGGTGCAGACTTCGGTCGAGCTCGTCGATCACGACGACGCGATCGTTGTCCATGATATCCAGCCACGGTCCGGACAAGGAAAACAATCTCTGAGTACCGTCGGACTCCTCGACCAATTTCAGGAAGTGACTCGCTTCGGCCTGCGGATCACGATGTCCCAGACTGACGTCCACGACGTCGACCGTTGTCGATCCATCATCAGGTAGTCGTTCTGCCAAGGCTGGAGGGAGCATACGGCGGAGTTCCTCCAGAAGATGTTCTTCTTCACGGACCGCGACGTCCGTGACGGGGATATCCGCGTCACGGAGCAAGGTCAGAATACGGGCTTTGGCATCCTCGCTTTCCGTGATCTTGGTTATGGTATAGCTGGGTGGTATGTCGCCGGCGGTCAATACGTTCAGTTTCTGACACCAGTCCACCACCGGGCGGAAGGGCTCGCTGTTCAGTTGTGCAGCGGCGGAGACCAGCAGCGTGTTCGGCCGCGTGCTCGAACGCCAGATGTCCTTGGGACCGCGCACAGAAGGCCCGAAGGTCCATTGCTCCCGTTCGGTCTCCGGGTCGTAGACTCGCTCCAGCAAGTGCCGCATACGCCCGCCCGGTGGCCATGCCAGCAACCACTCCGCGTGGACGCGGCGACGGTCGATGGCGAACCCGTATTCGTATGCGGTTCCGGCTTCGATGAATGAGATCTCGAACGTCGTCGGCCGGGTACGTGTCTCCGTGTCGAACACGAACGGCAGATACGGAATTTCATCTCCCGTCTGACTCTCCTTCGACGACCCGACGACGAAGCGCGTCGCGAATGCGAGCCCCTGGACGAGGCGCGATTTCCCGCTTCCGTTGGGTCCGTAGATGGCGGACACTCGATTGAGCCGTGGGAAGCGCCGGACCCCGGTGTCGAACGCCCAGGTGCTGTCGGCGCGGGCCACCGCTTCGGCGCTGAACTCCTGACGGTCGCGGTAGCAGGTGTAGTTGGTAAGCGCGAACGAAACGAGCATGATGCGACTCCCGACGGGATAATCGCCGATTCTCGCATGTTCTGCGCACAGAATGCAAATTAACGGCGTGTGTCGTCAGATTAGGTCAAGCCGCTTGCGTGGTATGCGCCGCCTGACGGCCGTGCCACCCCCCTCTCAGGCGGTGCCGCTGCCGTACACCTCCCGCGCCCGCTCCGGGCTGATCAGGCCGGCGCGCACGTCGCGCTCCAGCCGATAGCGTTCACGTTCGGCCGGCGCTCCCCAGCCGCCGCCACCGGGCGTCTGAACGGTGAGCACGTCGCCGCGCTTCAGCGCCTCGACCGTCTTGGTCGGAAGGACCCGCACGCTGCCGTCGGCGGCGGTCACGGTGAGCATCGATCCGGCGGCGTTCTTCCCGCCGTCGAATCCCCACGGGGTGAAGCGGCGGCGGTCGGCGCCGGCGGTGACCACGGTGCGCTCCCCCAGGCAGCGGAGCTCGCGCACCATGCCGCAGCCGCCGCGCCGGCGGCCGGCGCCCTCGGTGTTCGGCACCAGCCCGTAGCGCACCACCTCCAGCGGGTAGGTGCGCTCGATCACCTCGACCGGCGCGTTGCGTGTGTTGGTCAGGTGGGTGTGCACGCCGTCCTCGCCGTCCAGATCGTGCATAGCCCCCTGTCCGCCGGCGTACGTCTCCACGTAGTTGTAGTAGGAGTCGGGGGCGTCGGGGCGGTCGTCGGCGCCGCCGATGTTGAGCAGGTTCATCTCGCCCGAGCAGGCGGCGCAGACCCGTTCCGGGACGCACTGCGCCAGCGCTCCCATCAGCACGTCCACCACGCGCTGATCGGTGAGGATGTTGGCGTTGCCGATCGCCGCCGGGAAGTTCGCGTTCATCACGGTCCCTTCCGGGGCGGTGACGTGGATCGGACGGTAGGCGCCCGCCGAGGTGGGCAGGTCCGGGTCGATCACCGCCTTGCAGGTGTAGTAGACGGCAGCGCGCGCGGCGCTCAGCCGCGCGTTCAGGGGGCCGGCCACCTGCGCGCTGGTGCCGTCGAAGTCGACGGTCAGCTCGTCGCCGTCGATCCGGATTTCGGCCGCGATCCGCACCGGGGCGTCGGTGAAGCCGTCGTCATCGAGATAGTCCGCGAACCGGTACACCCCGTCGGGCAGCCCGCGGATGCCGGCGCGCATGCACGCCTCGGCGTGGTCGAGGATCGCGGGGATGGCGTCGAGCGCCAGCCGGCCTTCGCCCGAGTCCAGCAGCTCCGCCACCCGCCGTTCCGCGGTGCGGGCGGTGGCGTACTGGGCCATGAGGTCGCCGCGCACCTCGATGCGGGTACGCACGTTCTGCTCGATCAGCCGCAGGATCGGCTCCTGCAGCTCGCCGCCACGGACCAGCGCGATCGGCGGGATCTGCAGCCCCTCCTGATAGATCTCGGTCACCCCGAACGGCATGCTGCCCGGCGCGTAGCCGCCCATGTCCACGTGGTGGGCGGTGGACGCCGACAGGGCCACCAGCTCGCCCCGGTGGAAGACCGGCGCCACCAGCGACAGGTCCGGAAGATGGCCCGGACCCTCCGGATAGGGCAGGTTGCTGGCGTACATGTCGCCGGGCTGCATGGAGTCCGGCGGGAACTCGGCCAGCATCGCGCCGAGCACGCCCGGCATGATGCCCAGGTGGAGCGGCGTGCCCACCTCCGCCTGCGCGACGATCACCCCGTCGGGAGTGGCCAGCGCCACCGAGCAGTCGCGGCGGTCCTTGATGTTGGTGGAGTAGCTGGCGCGCACCAGGGCGGCGCAGCACTCCTCGGCGATCCCCAGCCAGCGGTTGCGCATGATCTCCAAAGTGATTGGGTCAATCACCGTGATCGGATCGATCGCGGCCGCGCGACCGGTTCCGCTGCGATCGCGCGCTACGTCAGCCATCGGTCCGTGATACCACCAGATGGCCGAAGCGATCCACCTCCAGCCGGTGATCCGGGGGAACGACTGAGGTGGCGTCGAGTTGCTCGATGACCGCCGGTCCGCGCAGGGTGCAGCCCGCCCCCAAGTCATCGCGCGCGTACACCGGCACCTCCCGCTCGACGCCGGCGAACCGGGCCGCCCGCATGCGGCGCGGCGCGGGCTCGGCGTCAGCCGCAGGCACCGTGGGCAGCTCCAGGGGATGCAGGTCGAGCTCGAGCGCCACCCAGGCGCTTGCCACCTCCACGGGATGGTCGTCGCGCCGGTAGCCGTAGCGCTGGTCGTGCAGTGCGTGGAACCGATCGCCGAGATCCTCCAGCGCCGGCAGCTCGGCGCCGACCGGCACCGACAGCTCGTAGCGCTGGCCCAGATAGCGCTGCCCGACCGCGCGGCTGACGGCCGGCGCGACGCCGTCGTACGCCCGGAGCTGTTCGCGTCCTTCCGCCTCCAGGTCGCCCAGCACCGCCCGCAGCTCCTCCAGGGCCGACGCGTCCAGCCGGCGCACCAGCGTCCTGGTGCGGTCCTCGCGCAGGTTGGTCATCAGCAGCCCGACCGCGGAGTGCACGCCGGGGGCGAGCGGGATCACCGTCTCGGCGACACCCAGCTCGGCGGCCAGCTGCGCGCCGTGCATGGGACCGGCGCCGCCGAACGGGCAGAGCGCGAACCGGCGCGGGTCGTGGCCGCGCTCGATGGTCAGCTTGCGGATCGCGGCGGTCATGGTGGCGTTGATCACGCGCACGATTCCCTCGGCCGCCTCGGCGACGCCTATCCCGAGCGGCGCGGCGACGCGGTCGTGGATCGCCCGCTCGGCCGCCTCCCGATCCAGGGTCATGCCGCCGCCGAGCAGGGTCCGGGTCCCCAGCCAGCCCAGCACCAGATCGGCGTCGGTGACGGTAGGCTCCGTGCCGCCGGTCCCGTAGCAGGCCGGCCCCGGCACGGCGCCGGCCGAGCGCGGCCCGACGCGCAGGGCGTTGCCGGCGTCCAGCCAGGCGATGCTGCCGCCGCCGGCGCCCACGGTGTGCAGGTCGAGCATCGGCACGCCGAGGGCCAGGCCGCCCATCTCCGTGTCGCGCGCGAACGGGATGTCGCCGTCCTGGATGACGCCCACGTCGAAGCTGGTGCCGCCCATGTCGCAGGTGATCAGGTCGGCCCTGGTCCCGCCGGCAGCGCCACGCGCCCGCGCCACCGCGGCGCCGGCGACCACGCCGCCGGCCGGCCCGGAGAGCACCGTCTCCACGCAGCGGCGCGCGGCCGACTCCGCGGTCATGACCCCGCCGTTGGACTTCATCACGTACAGCGGCGCCGTGAAGCCGGCCTCGCGCAGCCCGGCGCCGAGCCGGGTGACGTAGCTCTCGATCCCCGGCTGCACGAAGGCGTTCATCACGCAGGTGCTGAACCGCTCGTATTCGCCGTGCTCGCCCATCAGTTCGTGCGACAGGCTGACGGCGACACCCGGCAGCCGGCGCGCCACCTCCTGGCCTATCTCCCGCTCGTGGCGGGGATTGGCGTAGCTGTGCAGCAGCCCAACGGCGACCGCCTGCACGCCGGTGTCACCGATGGCGTCGATGACCGCGGCCAGATCCGCGCGGTCGAGCGGGATCTGCACCGTGCCGTCGAAGCGCATGCGCTCGCGCACCTCGAAGCGCAGCTCGCGCGGCACCAGCGGCTCGGCGCGGCGAGCCCGCAGGTCGTACATGCGCGGGCGCGACTGCCGCTGGATGTGCAGCACGTCGCGGAACCCCGCGGTGGTGATCAGCGCGACCCGTGCGCCCGCGCGCTGCAGCACCTGGTTGGTGGCGACCGTCGTGCCGTGAATCACCATCGCCACGTCGGCTGCCTGCATCTCGGCCCGCTCGGCGGCCCCCAGCGCGCCGCTGACGATGCCCGCCGCCGGATCGTCCGGGGTAGAGGCGACCTTGTGGAACACCAGACGCCCGCGTGCCGGGTCGTAGGCGACCACGTCCGTGAACGTGCCGCCGGAATCTATGCCGATGCGCATCGGGCGATCGCTGCCGGCCTACCGCGCGTACGCGGGCGGCTCGTGGGTGTGCGCCTGCGCGGTCGCGTCGTCCAGCTCACCTCCCCGCATGAAGTCGTCCTCCCAACCCTGGTCGACCAGCAGCACTTTCAGCCGCTCCTCCAGCTCACGCGCCCGCGGGTCGTCGGCGTAGCGGTTGCGGCACTCGGTCGGGTCTTCCTGCAGGTCGTAGTACTCCTTCACGCCCATCCGGTAGTGCCAGATGAACTTCTCGGTGTGGTCGAGCAGGAAATGGCAGTACTCCAGGTGCTCGCCGTGCAGGTGGCCGCGGTCGAGGCGATCCACCTCGCCTGAGATCAGCGGCATCAGCGACGCGCCGTCGCAGCGCTCCGGAATGGGCAGGCCACAGGCGTCCAGCACGGTGGGCATCAGGTCGGCCAGCCCGACCGTGGTTTCGGGATAGCGGCCGCCGGTCGGCAGCGGCATCTCAGTGGGGAAGCTGAGGACGAACGGCACGCGGATGGAGCCCTCGTATCCCACCGACTTCGCCCACCAGTGGTGGTCGCCGAGCATCTCGCCATGGTCGGCGACGAACGCGAAGATCGTGTTTCGCACCAGCAGGGAGCGCCACAGGTGGTAGGCCAGGCGGGTGATCTGCGCGTCGATCTGGTCGATCAGCCCGTAGTAGCCGGCGCGCGCGCGGCGCATGTCCCTGGCCTTGAGCTGGAACACCTCGCCCTCGGGCAGCGGCCCGCGCGTGCCCGCCACGAACGGGCTGGGCGAGCTGACGTAGCCGGCGGCATCGCCCACCACCGGCATCGGCAGGTCGGGATCACCGTAGTAGTGGTCGAAGAAGTGCACCGGCGGGTCCCAGGGCGGATGCGGTTTGCTGAAGGAGACATACAGCAAGAACGGATGGTCACGGCCGTATGTTCTGACGTGGTCCTCCATCACCCGGATCGCCTCGGTGGCGGTCCAGGTGGTGACGTGCAGCTCCGGCGGCAGGACGCTGGCGCGCGCGTGGTAGCTGTTGTTGGTCACGCCGGCGCCGAACAGGCCGAACTCCCCCCACCCCTTGTCGTCGAGCATGGACAGGTAGTCGTCGCGGTAGCCGGGGCTCAGGAAGCGGCCCTCCTCGTGGGTGCGCAGCAGGTCGAAGCCGTAGCGGGCGTCCTGCGGATAGACGTGGCGCTTGCCGATGCTGTAGGTCCGGTAGCCGTTGCGCTGGAACACCCGGCACAGGGTGTCGGGCTCCGGCCACGGCTCCAGGTCGTCGAACCCGGTCATGCCGTGCGTCACCGGCCACTGGCCGCTGAACAGCGTGCGCCGCGCGCCCACGCAGGACGGCAGCTCGGTGATCGCGCGCGGGAAGTAGTGGCCGCTGGCGGCCATGGCGTCGATGCCCGGCGTGTGAATCACTGGGTCGCCGGCGACCCCGAGCACGTCGCCGCGCCACTGATCCGCCGAGATCAGGACGAGGTTGGGGCGAGCCGGGGGGGCGCTCATTCCTCCTCCGGCTCGGCAGGCGGATCGGTGTAGCGGCTGGCCTGCAGCCGGAACATCTCGGCGTAGCGGCCGTTCTGCTTCATGAGGCGCCCATGATCGCCGTCCTCCACGATCTCCCCTTCATGGAGCACGAGAATACGGTCGGCGCTGCGCACTGTCGAGAAACGGTGCGAGATGATGATCGTGGTGCGGTCACGGCTGCTCGCCAGGATCTGTTCGAACAGCGCATGCTCGGCGCGCGCGTCGAGCGCGGCGGTCGGCTCGTCCAGGATCAGCACCGCGCCGGAGCCAAAGAAGGCGCGCGCCAGCGCGAGCTTCTGCCATTCGCCGCCCGACAGGTCCGTGCCGTCTGCCAGTGTGCGGCCCAGCATCGTGTCGAGCCCGCTCGGCAGCCGCTCGACCATCTCCGCCGCCGCCGCGCTGCGGACGGCGTCCATGATCGCGCCGGTATCTTCCAGTCGATCGATATCGCCGAAGCCGACGTTCTCGCGGGCGGTGAGATGAAACTGCGCGTGATCCTGGAACGCCACCCCGAAGAGCTTCCGCAACTGGCCGATGTCGTAGTCACGGTAGTCGACGCCGTCGAGCTCGATGCTGCCGGCAGTCGGGTCGTAGAGGCGCGTGAGCAGCTTGACCAGGGTGGTCTTGCCGGCCCCGTTCTCTCCCACGATCGCCACCCGCTCACCGGCGCGCAACCGAAGGCTGAGGTTCCGCAGCACGGGCCGTTCGGTCCCGGGATACTCGAAGGACACGTCGGTCAGGTCGATTCCCCGGGTCACGGTGCGCGGCGCTGCTACCTGCCGCCCGGCCGGGCGCAGCGAGCCCGCGTACTCCCCGGGGTCCAGGTCGAGGAAGTCGAAATAGCTCTGCGCCATCAGCCGGCTCTGGATCAGCATACCCACGCCTCGGGCGGCATCCTGGAGCTGAGCCCGCGCTCTCTCGGCGGACTGGAACACCAGCACCAGCGTGCCGAGCGCCAGCGCACCGCTCACCGCATCGACGGCGGCCCAGGTCCAGATCGCCACCGTACCGGCCACCGACAGCACTCCAAACAGGCTCAGGCCGCGGATCTCGACACCGGCGATGCGCCGCTCCTGCCGGTACAGGTCGACCTGAGCCCCGCCGAAACGCTCGAGCAGCGAAGCTCCCAGCCCCAACAGGCGGATCTCCTTGGCCGGCCCGCGGTCGGCGAGCAGCGACGCGAGGTAGTGGCACAGCCGGCGTATCGGCGCCTGGGTGTTCCACATCACGTACAAGCGACCGCTGACACGGCCCCGGAACAGAAGCTCGGGCAACACGGTAGCGCTCAGGATGAGCACGGCCCACGGGGTGAAGGTGGCCAGCAGCACCAGCACCGACACCAGCGTGACCCACGAACGCACCGAGAACAGTAGAGCGAACGCCAGATCGCCAGCGTGCTGGTGATCCCGATTGGCGATCGACAGCTTGTCGTAGAAGCGCTGATCGTCGAAGAGCGCCAGGTCCAGCGTCGACGCCTTGCGGAGAAGCTGGCCTTGGACATGAAACCCCAGCCTTACAAAGAGGAGTCGGGTGAATGACTCGCCGACTGGCCCCATCATTCCGCCCAGCAACCAGAGCACCCCCATTCCGGCCAGGGGGAACGCGAGTGCCTGCAGCGCCTCACCGGCCGACCCGGAGCCGGCCGCACCGGAAACCAGATCGACGGTCGTGGCCAGCAGCAGGATCTGCAGAGGCACGATCAACGCCGCCACCAACGACGACAACATGCTGGCAAGGAACAGCGCCTTGCCGGCGCTCCAGCACAGCGCGATCCCGCGAGCGACGAACCGCACGAACGTTACCACCTTCATCGTGCCCTCCACGGACTCCCGCAGGCATAAGGTACGTCGCCTGCGCGAGCCGCACGAACGGCCTCCTGCGCGTCCGCTGCCTCACACGCCCATCAATTCAGTAATGGCTGCAGGGATTGCTTGAGGACGAGGTGAAGCAGTTCCTTGGCCGAGCCCGTTACCGCCGCCCCGACGAAGGCGACGCGGATACCGCAACGGCTACGGCAAGCCCCGGCAGCTGACGACACGGGCCGGGACGGTGACGGTGCGTCGGCCGCGGGTACGAGGGCTGGAGCAGCGCTTCGAGAGCGCGTGGCTGCCGCTGTTCGCGCGGCGGACGCCTGAGGTCAGCGACGTACTGCCGCAGCTGTACCTGCACCGGCTGGCGCTCGGCGACTTCGAGCTGGCGCTGCGGGGGCTGTTCGGCGAGGGGGTCAAGGAGGCTGAGCAACGTCGACGATCGTTCCAGAGCTGGGCGCGTGGCGAGGGGCTGCAGCGAGCCGCCGAGTTGACCGAGGAGGACTGGGAGCGGATGGTGAGCTACTACGGGTATCCGCGAGCTCACTGGCAGCATCTGAGGACGACCAACGTGATCGAGTCCCCGTTCGCGGCGCTGCGGTTACGGACCGACGCAGCGAATCGATGCAAGAAGGTAGCCAACGCCACCGCGGTGATCTGGAAGATGCCGTTGTTGGCTGAGACGAAATTCCGGAAGCTGAACGCTCCGGAGCTACTGCACGACGTGTGGGAGGGAGCCGAACACCGAGACGGAGTTCGCATCGACGAGCATCAGGAGCGGGACGCTGCCTGACTCGTTTACACACCTATTGACAGGACTTCCGAGTCGGTGCACAAGCTGGATCGAGGAGAATCAATGACCACCGCATACCGTTGGAATTGTGTGAGTGCGGAGGTGACATGGTCGCCTCGCGACGGGGCACAGCTCGTCTCCTTCCGGGACAAACTCTTTCTCCTGGGTGGCTGGAACCAGTACGCGAGCGAGAGGCCCGATCTCGCCGGCGTTGGCGCTGGCTCTTTCGAGTCGGAAGTGTGCTCGGAGGTGTGGTGCTCGGATGACGATGGTGGCAGCTGGTCCCTGGCGGCCACCGCGCCATGGAGCGGCCGGCACATGCACGGGGCCGTGGTGCACGATGATTACATCTGGATTGTCGGGGCCGAGAACGGGACCCCCGACGACGTGTGGAAATCGAAAGATGGCGTGAATTGGGAACTCGTCGCGTCAACCGTACCCTGGCAGGAGCGCGGCAACCAGATGGTCACTGTCTTCGACGGCTCGCTCTGGGTCATGGGTGGCCAGGCCAGCGCACCGGCCCAGACCAACTTCGTGGCGGACTTGAAGGCTGGGAAACCCTTTCCGCCGGCGCCTCCACCGTTGCGCGACGTCTGGCGGACACAGGACGGTCTGAGCTGGGAGCTGGTGACGGACAGCGCGCCATGGCCCCCTAGGGGTATGATCACCGGCGCGAATGGCGGCGTGCCTGTCCTCCACGATCGAATGTGGATCCTGGGCGGGGGATACGTTGGGACGGGCGGGACCACGTTGAGTTCACTGCGATACGACCTCGAGCAGCAGCCAAGACTGAAGACGCGCCTCTACCACAACGATGTGTGGTCGTCGGCAGACGGACGCGAATGGACCTGTCACCTGGCGCAGGGAGAAGCTCCCTGGCCGGCACGATCCTATCACGATACCGCGGCGTGGGACGGTAAGCTCTGGGTGTTAGGAGGGCACCGAGGAGTGGCGGACCACCCAGCTGAGGTTTGGACCGAAGGCAATCGCAATGACGTGTGGTATTCCGCGGACGGCGAACAATGGGAGGAACTGACACACACGCCCTGGAGCCGGCGCCACGCATGTGCTGTTCACGTCCACCGGGATGCTCTGTTTCTCGCAGCGGGAAGCGCGGTAACCATCTCGGCGGAGCAGGTAGAGCTGAGCAAGCACGACTTCACTCACCGCGTTGAGTGTGCGTGGCGTCCGGGGGACGTGTGGCGCCTGGATCGCGCTGCCGCCTCTGGGCGGCTGTGATGGTGGCAGAGGCGAACCGTTTTTCGGTCCGCCGGTTCGTTCAGCCCCCGATGCGTCGAGGTAACATGTGCAGGCGGATTCGCGGCCACGCGCCGACAACCGGCGTGAGCATGTCCGCCAGTGGCGACCGCGCCATCGCGGTGCGCGAAGTGTGAATCGTCTCGCTCAAGCGCCGCGTTGGCTCGAACACCCTGTCGTTGCAGGGTTTGCGCCGGATCGCGGATGTCGAGTTCAGGAGGACGCCGGTGCGTCCGGATGCCACGCGATCACTCCCTGGTCGAGGCGCAGGTGGTCGAACAGCGGCTTCACCGCGTCCGGCAGGGCCACGAAGGCCGCCTCGTCGAGCGGGCGGATCTCCGCCGGCCGGTAGCCGAGCCCCTCGGCACGCGTCTCGTAGTCCGCGAGTCCGGGGATCATGCTGGTGACGTCCAGCCACCACGGCACGTACTGGATGTCGAGCCAGAGGCGCCGTTCGCCGTCCGTATTGGCGGTCGTCCGGTGCCACAGGCGGCTGTCGAACGCCAGCACACTGCCGGCCAGGACCTCCGGGAGCATCTGCGAGGCGATCTCCGCGTCGGCGGCGTAACCGGGCGCGACGGCCGGGTTGTCGTGCGTGCGGTGGCTGCCGGAGGCGATCAGGGTGGCGCCGGAGTCCGGGGGATCATCGGTGAGCATCCACAGCGTGGTCACCGCCATGGCGAGGTCGCCGTACGGCACGGCCACCCGATAGCTGTCGTCGCCGGAGAACGGCCAGTCGGCGTGCCAGCCGGTGCCGGCGCCGCCGGGGTCGGCCGCGAAGGCGTCGGTCCTGGCGATGCGCGACTCGGGTCCGAACATCCCCTCGGCGATCGCCGTGAGCCGCTCGTCCACCAGGTAGGGAGCGAACGAACGGTCGCAGGCGATGACGCCGTGCAACTCGGTACGGCCGTCGAGGGTGGCGGAGACGCTGTCACGCACCGCGGCCAACTCGTGCTGCGGGATGACGCCGTCGATCACGCACCAACCCTCGGTCCGCACGCGGCGGAGCGCCTCCTCGGCGCCGACGGTGTCGGCGCTGCCGGTATCACTCATGCCGCCCGGACCTTCTGGCCGACGACGATGTGGCGCAGCAGCGGCTTCACCGGTCCCGGCAGCGACTCGTACTGCTCGGGCGTGATCGGGATCACGTCGTCGGCGCGCAGCCCGCGCTCGGTCGCCCCTTGCTCGTACTGGCGGATACCGGCCGTGAGCACATGGATGTTGAACCACCACGGCGCGTAGCGGACCGCCATGCCGACGCGCGTGCGGTCGCTGATGTTGTCGCCGTTGGTGTGCCAGACGCGGCTGTCGATCATCAGCACGTCGCCCGGGTCCAGGTGCGGTTGCAGCTCCGAGGGGGCCGGCGTGTGCTCGCCGTAGCCGTTGTCGCCCGAGGGGTTGTTGCCGAAGCGGTGGCTGCCCGGGACGATCGCGGTGCCGCCGGTGGCGGCGCTGAACTCGGTGAGCGCCCAGAGGGTCGTGATGTGCATCGGCGCGTCGATCGGGTACGGGTGCAGGACCTTCTGGTCCTGCCGCAGGCTGAACGGCCAGTCGCCGTGCCAGTTGGCGCGTCCGTAGCCGGGCGCGGTGACGATGCCGTGCGTCATGGAGATGCGCACCGGCTTGCCGAGCCGCGCGTGGGCGACGCCGAGCAGCCGCTCCTCGGCGACGTAAGGCGCGAACGCCTGCGTCTTGGCGATCAGGCCGCCGATGCCGATGCGCGGCTTGTCCGCTGCCGGCTCCCGCCGCGACACCGCCAGCACGGCCTCGCGCACGCCGGCCACCTCGCCCGGCGGGATCACCGAATCCAGGACGCACCAGCCCTCGACGGCGACCCGCCGGATCGCCTCGTCAACGCTCACTCGCGGCATGCTCTCCCTCGCCTGTTCCGCCCGTGGCAGGCTGAACGCGCGCACGGTAGCACGGCCGGCCGGCGCTCGGCCCCGCTTCCGCAGTCCCGCCGGCGAGGCCTCGCACGTACGGCACGCTGATGCTCCTTCCGGAATTCACTGTTCCTGCGCCGCGTATCTGTCTACCATCGCGCGACTGACGATGAAGCCCTCAGGGATGTGGTTGGCGATCGCACTCGCAATCCTCGGAACGAGCGTGGTCAGTGCCGAGACTGCCAGGGAGATTGCCGGGACCGCCCTGAGATCCACGGTGCTTCTCACCGTGGAGGACGCGAACGGTCAACCGCTGCGCTCCGGCATCGGCTTCCTTGTCGGTGACGGGCTGATCGCCAGCAGCCTTCACGTCGTCGAAGGCGCGTCGGCGGGATACGTGAGTCTCGCGGGCGAGGAGACCAGGTACGCGCTTGGGAACGTGACGGCGAAGGACCGCGAACGGGATCTGGTGGTGATCGAGATCCCGGCTACCGACCTTCCCACGCTGCCTGTCGGCAACAGCGACGCCGTGCAGGCCGGAGATCGGGTGTATGTCGCTGGGAACCTGCGGCGACTTGACGGCGCGTTTCCGCACGGCGTCGTCAGTGGTATCCGCGAGGTCGAATCCGGCACGCTGCTGCAGATCACGGCCCCCATCTCGCCCGGCAGCAGCGGCGGCCCGGTGCTCAACGCCGCTGGCGAAGTCATCGGCATCACGGTGGCCTCCGTCCGCGATGGACAGAATCTCATCTTCGCGATCCCCGCAAACTATCTGGCGAAGCTGCTGGAAGGTCCGCTGCCCGCAGAGCCGCTCTCGACCTCGGAAGACGACGCCGGCGCTTTCCTGTCGCTCGGGCTCATGTACTACTACGGCACAGGGGTGCCACAGAGCTACGCGGAGGCAGCACGCTGGCTTCAACGCGCCGCCGATCAGGAGCAAGCGGAAGCTCAGTCGATGCTCGGGACCATGTACTACTTCGGCGAGGGCGTGCCGCAGAACCACCTGGAAGCCTCCCGCCTGTTCCGGCGTGCGGCCGAACAAGGAGACTCCGATGCCCGGCGGTGGCTCGGAACCCTGTACTACCACGGCACGGGCGTGCCGCAGAGCTACGCGGAAGCAGCACGCTGGCTCCGATTCGCCGCCGATCACGGGGACGCGGAAGCTCAGTCGAAGCTCGGGATCATGCACTACTTCGGCCAGGGCGTGCCGCAGAACTACCTGGAAGCCTCCCGCTTGCTCCGGCGTGCGGCCGAACAAGGCAACGCGGACGCCCGGCGGTGGCTCGGAACCCTGTACTACCACGGCACAGGCGTGCCGCAGAGTTACCTGCAAGCGGCACGGTGGTACCGCCTCGCCGCCCGCCAGGGGCACCTGGAAGCTCAGTGGCTCCTCGGAGGCCTGTACACTGCCGGCGTCGGCGTGCAGCAGAATCACGCGGAGGCAGCCCGGTGGTACCGGCGAGCGGCCGAGCGGGGATACGGCAGCGCTCAGTGGTCGCTCGGGGTGGCGTATCGCTACGGCAACGGAGTCCGAGCAAGCCGGGTCGTGGCCCATGCATGGCTGAACCTCGCGGCCGCACAGAACCACGATCGGGCCACCAGCGAACGCGATGAACTTGCCCGGCAGATGACCGCGGCCCAGATCGCGGGAGCTCAGACCTTGGCGATGCACTGGTGGAATCGCATCCGAGGAGATGCGGAACCAGGAATACCCTGGACCAAAATGGGAGACTGACGGAGCAACCACGTCGCAGCTCCGCGCGAAACGACACCGCGCTGCCCTGGATGCCGACGGCTGGGTCTGCCGTGACCTTGTCGACTTCCGGCGCATGCTGCTTCCGGAAGATCGAGGTGCGAACGGCATGCTCCCGGCATCGGCCAAGGTCGAGGGAGCCGAGTGAGCGCCGAGGCGGCGTCCGCTCTCGTGACCGTCGAGAATGGCAACTGGGGAGCGCCCAGCCTCAGATCCACACATGCCGTTCTGGCGTCCGCCGCGGGAGTTCTCGCCGATGCGTTCGGGCGGGCACCCGACGCTCCGATACGGGTGGCCCCCTGGAGCCGCAATCCTCAGGTATTCGACGACCAGCGACCCTACCAGATCAGACTCAGCGCACGGGACAGGTACTGGAGCCAGTACGTGTACCAGTTCTCACACGAGCTCTGTCACGTCATGACCAACTTCGATCGCCACAACGGGCACAAGCACCGATGGTTCGAAGAGAGCCTCTGCGAGCTCGCTTCCCTGTTCGTCCTGCATCGTCTGGCTGAGCTCTGGAAAGAGAAGCCACCGGATACCGTCCCCGACGCAACCCGATTCGCGCCCAATCACCGCACGTACGCCGAGCGTATCGCGACCCGATATCCTCGGCTGAGCCGCGATCATCTCCCCGAGTGGTTTGCCAGAGTCGTCCCCACACTGGAAGCTAATCCGTATGAACGCGAGCTGTGCGGAACGATCGCCGTCGCACTGCGGGATGCGTTTCGAGCCGACCCTACCCTCTGGCAAGACTGCGGCCACCTGAATCACTGGGACCCGAACGCAGATGAGACATACGCGAAATACCTGGGATCGTGGACCGCACACCTGCAGGAGCAAGGCCTTGACGCCCCTGTGCCGGCTGCGATAGCCGAGCTGTTCAAGGTCGCCTGTTGACCGCGCCGAGGCGTTGCGCCACGCTCCGAACACAAAAGGAACATCGTGCCATGACGCGAACGACTAAGAAACGCATATGGATGTTGGCTGTCGTATCTCTTGTACTTCTCGGAGCGACTCTGGGTAATGCCCAAACAGCCCAGGAAATCGCCCGGACCGCTCTCGGATCTACCGTGTTTCTGACCGTCGAGGACGAAAGCGGTGAACCGGTGCGGTATAGAAGCGGCTTCCTTGTTCATGACGGCGAAATAGTCACCAATTTCCATGTCGTCGAGGGCGCGACGGGCGGATACGCAAATCTCGTGAGCCAGACGACCAAGTACACCCTTCAGGGAGTTGTAGCGGTCGATCGCGAACGCGACCTCGTAGTGCTCAAGATCGCACCTTCCGGCACTCCCGTGCTGCGGATCGGTGACAGCGACACCGTACAGGTAGGAGATCCTGTGTACGCCGTGGGCAATCCGCTCGGATTGGAAGGCACCTTCTCTCAGGGAGTCGTGAGTGGTGTCCGTCAATTCGACAACCAGGAACTGTTCCAGATCACCGCTCCGATCTCCCCGGGCAGCAGCGGCGGACCGGTACTCGATGTCAATGGGGACGTCATCGGTATTGCCGTGGCCACTGTCCAGGATGGTCAGAACCTGAACTTCGCGATCCCGGCGAACTATCTGACGAAACTACTTCAAAGTTCGCGTTCTTCGAAGCCCCTTGCAGTCTCGCCGGACGACACGCGCGCTCTGCTATCGCTTGGGTCCAAGTATTACCACGGCCAGGGCGTGACTCAGAGCTACGAAGAAGCCGCCCGGCTGTTTCGGCTTGCGGCTGAGCAAGGGAATGCGGAAGCTCAGGAGTTGCTCGGGCGAATGTACTACTGGGGCAGTGGGGTGACAGGCGACAAAGCAGAAGCTGCCCGTTGGTATCGACTGGCGGCCGAGCAGGGGAGGGCGGAATCTCAGCGGTGGCTCGGCTACATGTACGAGTGGGGTATAGGCCTTCCCGAGGACTTGGAAGAAGCCTCCCGATGGTATCGGATGGCAGCCGAACAGGGGCACGTGGAAGCTCAGTACTCCCTTGGGTTTATGTCGGACGACCACGCCGAGAGCGAAAAGTGGCTTGGGCTCGCAGGTGGTCAAGGGGACGTTCGCGCTCAATCGTTGCTCGGATTTCGATACTGGACCCGCAAGGACTACGCGGAGGCTGCGCGGTGGTACCGAATGGCGGCCGAGCAAGGTCACACCACCTCTCAGTACGCCCTCGGAGACGCTTACTACTACGGTAGAGGCGTGACCCAGGATTATCGGGAAGCGGCCCGGTGGTACGGCCTAGCTGCTGACCAAGGACACTCATTTGCTCAGTCAGCGCTCGGTGCGATGTACTACCGCGGCGAGGGCGTGCCGCAGGATTATTCCGAGGCCGCGAAGTGGCTCCGCTCGGCGTCAGCGGTCGACTACGACTACAACCTTGGTTACCCAAACGCCTACGCCCAGAGGTTTCTCGGGATCCTGTACTACTACGGCAAGGGGGTGCCACAGGACTATTCCGAGGCCGCGAAGTGGTTCCGCCTTGTAGCCGAAATCCCTTCTGTGTTGAAAGAGCTCAACACTGAAATCATTGCGTCGTCTCAGAGGTTTCTCGGGATGATGTACTACGACGGAGACGGAGTGCCGCAGGACTACGCGGAAGCCTCTCGATGGTTCCGGCCGGCGGCGGAACAGGGAGACTCGTTCGCCCAGTTGAAGCTCGGTTACATGTACTCCCGTGGCTCGGGAGTGCCACAGGATCACGCGGAAGCTGCCCGATGGTTTCGACTTGGAGCCGAACAAGGATACACACTCGCTCAGCGGTCTCTCGCGTCCGCGTACCGCTACGGTGTCGGAGTACCAAAGGACACTGTTGCCGCCCATGCGTGGCTTAACGTTGCAGCCGCACAAGGCGACGATGATGCCGCCGCCGATCGCGACGACCTTGCCCGGCACATGACAACAAATCAGACTGCATCAGCCCAACGCTTGGCGCGGGAGTTGTGGAACCGGATCTACGGAGACGCGGCACAGCATTCCCCGACACAGTAGGTGCTCGGTCACCGCTTCTTTGCTTTCACGTCACATCAGATCAAAAGCGTTCAGAATTCCCACCAATTCCTTCTTCGATATCACCAGAATCGGCAGGTCGCCACAGATCTTGTCCAACACGTCTTGCTTAGTCGCCTCTAGGCCGACCTCTATCGCACATCGCGTCTGCAGTCTATCCCGGGGGCACTCATCCTCTTCCCAACAAACGTCGTTTAGCTCTCTTGCCAGCCTGGACTTCATACAATTCTCACTCTCCTGAAGATACCGACACATCGCATCGGCCGATACGGTACGCCACTTCGCGTCCTTCTTGTCGTCGTTGTACTCCTTGAGAAATGGCAGGTGTGAGAACGAGTTTTCGAGCATCGTCTGACGGATCAGACCGATCAGCTGCCATCCGTACGTGCGCACTGGCGTGCACACCATGTAGTCGCGGACCGTAAATTGTTGTTCCGCGTTCGCCATTAACGCATCCTCCAGTGCCATAGCAATCCTGACACAGGACACGGTAAGACGCCGTGCTACCGCCCCTACGTGCATCGCATCGTTCCTTCCAACACACATCATCTTGTAGAGTCCATCAAACTCTATGCCCCATGGCGGTTTCCCCTCGAAAGGATCGCGTTTCTGTATGAATTCGGTGAAGGCACCTCTTAGTGCTCCTAGTGTGTTCTTGGTCGGACACCTCTGTCGTCCCATCTGCTCCACCGCGAACAAGACTTGCTGATAGCCCTCGCGGTCGCGCAAAGCCGCGTCCCTCGCGGCACGAAGCTTGTTGCGGAAGTAGACCGCCTGCTCCCGCGACATCGCTTCCCCGTGTTCACTCGACATGTCGTGTTATGAGCCCCTCCAGCCGATTGCCTGCGAACGGCCGGAACCATAGCACACTTGAGTAGTTTCTGATCCTTCAGGGCAGGATCCAGACGCTTTGCGGGTTCCGCAAATGTGGACGTTTCACTCGGAATCCAGCGTGACCGCTACTAGTGGCCATGGGAGGCACTCGACCTGATCCCAGAAAAGATGAAGATGGGCTCCTTCTAGACCCAAGGGAACCTCACGCGTCAGGCGGTTCGCGTACCTCGAGCGCGAGCACGCGTGCCGCGCTTCCGTGGCTGACGATCGACAGGTAACCGCCGTCCCGTCCATAGGTGCGCCCGACCATGGCTATGAGGTCGTCGAGGAAGCACTCGATGACCGTGCCGAGCACGAATACCTGCAAGGTGATGACCGGCAACGCGGCATCGCCCCAGCTCCGGTGGTAAGGGCCGAGCTCCAGCGAGCGGCGGCCGGCATGGACCGTGAGCGGGGTTCCGCCGCTGCCGTCGGGGTCGGCGCGCAGGCCGATGGTAAGGGTGGCGTCCTCCGCCAGGGCGAGCGAGCACCGCACCAGACAATCCGCGGGCATCGGGCAGCGATAGCCTGTTGCCGGCAGGTCGAATCCGTCGTCCGCCGACTCGTGGACGACGTCGACGAAGGAATCCACCACCTCCCGGACCGGACGAACGCGCAGATGGCCGTCGTCGCCCTGGAACAGCTCGCGCGGGAGGTTCATCACCGAATCGTCATGGTCCCCGGACAGCGGTCCGAAGTAGATGTGGCGCCGGCCGTCGAACAGGCGCTTGCCGGCCAGCAGCAGGGTGTTGTCGAGCTGAGCCGGAACTCCGTGCGTGAAGGGTCCACCGACGTGGCGCGCGCGCCGGATGTTCTGGCCTCGCCTCGTGTAGAGCAGATGCCAGTACTCGCCGATGCGGAACAGATCCGGGCACTCGGGCGCTCCGGTCTCGCCCTCCAGCAACGGCGGGTCCAGCAGCAGCGGCTCCGCCGGCTTCCAGGAGACCAGGTCGGTCGATACCAGCCGGCCGATGCCGGAGAAGTCCGAGCCGGCCAGTCCGGCACACAGCAGCATCCACCACTCACCGGATTCCTCGTGCCGGAACACGAACGGATCGCGGAAGTCGCGCGGATGGTAGACGGCGCCATCCGGGCCGAAGCAGTGCTCGCGGTGCTTCGGCCAGGTCACCAAGTCGGTGCTGGTGGCGTGGCAGATAATCTCTGCGCCGTCGGGATTCGCCGGGTTGTGGCCGGTGTAGAAGATGTGGAACACGCCGTCGTGCTCGACGACGCAGCCGGTGAACATGTCCCGTCCATCCGGGCCGTGCGGGTCGTTCGGATCCCGATCCAGGGCGGTCGGCAGCTCGTGCCAGTGCACGAGGTCGCGGGAGACGATGTGGTCCCACGGAACCCCGCCCTCGGTGTCACAGCGGATGTAGAAGATGTGGTATTCGTCGTCGTGATGGAATGGGATGGTGTCGCACAGTCTGCCGCGCGCGGGTCGGAAGTGCAGCGGCGAGCTGTGGTTGGCGGCGACCGGGACGCCGCCCCGTGCGGGTTCCCATCGTCCCAAATTGTTCATTTCAGTTCAGCTACGGCCCGCAAGCCTCGGCCTGTCGCTGACACGCCGCGTTCGGGCCGACCGCCGCCTCACGGCAGAGATCGAGCGGCGAGCGCAGGGCTGTAGATCGTGACGCCCTGCACGGCTTTCCCGAACAGGTGACCGAAGTGGGTGCGGTCGCCGGTGACGAGCGCACGACAGTCGAGGTTGATCGCCGCGACAAGGATCGGCCTGTCCTTGTCGTCGACTGGCAAGGCTCCCACACCTCGATCTCGATCGCCGCCATGGAGCGGGAAAATCTCGATCGTCTCCGCCAGTGCATCGAGAGCGGGAAGCGCTGACGGGTATCGTGCGACCAGGTTTCGTCTGGCTTCCTCCCACACATGCGCATCCGCAACCAACCGGTGCTCTGATTCGTGCAAACGAGTAATGAGCTTGCGCACGGCACCGGCAGTCTGGGCAGCGGAGAACAGGACATTCGCATCGAGGAATATCCGCACCTAACCTAACCTAACCGGGCCGCTTGACCTCGGAGTCGAACTCAGCCGCCAGCTCCGCCTCTGATTCGTTGAACTCTCGCACTCGTTCATCCGTGTAGATCTCGATTGGCAGCGCAACGGCTGGCCGTAGCAACACTCCTTCCGGAGTCGACTCAGCGATCACCAGATTGTCGTCCGTGAGACCAAGCCGTCTCCTGAATTTCACCGGCAGTGTCAGAACGCCCCGTTTCGTTACGTTGATGACGCTTTTCACAATGCCATATTACGGGAAAGCAGGATAGAAGAGAAACGCAGAGCCTGTATTCCCGGAATGCGTGCACTCGGCCATGAAGGGCCTCCAGCGTCGACGGTTACGGCGTTCGCGACCCACGCGCGTGAATAGGCCGGGTCAGCCTCCCGGGCCGGCGGGGCCGGCGGCGGTCACCTTGACCGGCACGCCGGCGGCAAGCGTCAGGGTCAGGCGCTCCCCGTCGACCGCGTGCTCGGGTGCCGGTCCCCGCCCTTCGCGGCTCAGGCTGTAGAGCGCAAGCTTCCGCCCGCGAAGCCCCGGCGGCAGCGTCCACTCCCTGCTTCCGCCGCGCAGGCTGTAGCAGTACACACCATCGCCCAGCGGCACGAACCGGTCATCGCCATCGGCGACCACCACGTCGCCCCAGGTCACGTGGAGATGGTCCGGCCCGTCGATGCACACCTGCGCTTCCACGCCACCCGCGAAGCGAATCCTCACGCCGCCTCCCTGCTCGTCCCACGACAGCATCTCCCGCTCCAGATAGAACAGATTGAGCAGCGATCCCCGGTAGATCCGATCCACGATCTCGTCCCAGTTATCCAGGAACGACAGGGTCGCCCGCGTCTGAGCGTGCAGCCACGGAAAGTATTGCAGGAACACCTCCTTGCCGAGCGAGGAGACGCTGATCGGATGGTACGTGATGTCCTGGTGGATCGACTTGCAGATGCCGAAGTCCATGGTCGTGGCACCGCCGTAATGGTCGCCGCGGCCGCCGCCCATCACCTTGCGATGGAAGATCTGACGGGAGCGGTCGCTCGCGTCGTGGTGCCAGAACGCGGCGTTCAGCATCGTCGGGTCGATCGGCAGGCCGTTGTACCCCTCTCCCGACACGCTGATGCCGCGGTCGCGGAGCCACTCCACGATCGGCAGGAGGCCGCACACCAACTCCTCCATCACGCCTACGCCGTCCGGGTCCGCTTCCGGCTCGCAGTTGGTCAGCCGCAGGTTGTCCATGTGGATCGTCCGCTCCACCGGGACCAGCCGCATCATCGCCTCCAGGCGGCGGAAGATCGCCCCGCTCTCCACGTCGCGGGTGTGGCATATGCCGGCCATGATCGAAGCGTCCCAGGCCTCCCCGTCCTCGTCGAACGCCGTACCGTCGGGGTTGTAGCGCCGGCCGAGGAGCGCTTCGTCGAAGTCCTTGCTGGTGCGGTGGGCATCGTCGATGTTCGTGTGGTAGCTGAGCAGTCCCCCCAGCTCTTTGCACGTCGCCGCCAGCGCGCGCAACTCCTCCGGGGTGCCGATGTTGTCGTTGTACAGATCGAGCGCCGGGTACGCGGCTTCCGGCTGCTGGCCGTTCCAGTTGACCATAAAGACGGCCTGCGGGAGGCCGTCGGTCACGTGATGGATCGAGCGGATGATCCGCTCGCACTCCTCGATGTTCGAGACGATGCCCGCTTCGGGATAGTTGCCGCTCATGTCGCAGAGGATCTTGTACCAGACCGACGTGCGGTAGACGGAATCGCCGTCGGGCAGGCGGCGATTGACCCACAGGCGATAATCGCTGGCGTCCACCCGTCCGTCCTGGTTGAGATCGCCCAGGAACACGATCTCCGCCTGCAGTGGAGCCATGACCCTATCGCGCACGCGGTGCCGGTACGCGCCCAAGTGGATCTCGTACCGCCCGGCGGTGGCCCGGTGTGCCTGCGGGAACAGCGGATAGTTGGAGTGCAGGAACGCGCAGACCGACTCCGGCTGGTAGATCGCACCGTAGATCAACGGCACTGGCTCGGCCTCGTCGGGCGCGTCGCGGACGGCGCCGTCGGCGTCGCGCAGCCACATCTTTCCCATCGCTTCGAGGTCCGGCTCGGTCGTGAACATGCGAAAGAAGCTGAACGTCGGGTCCTCGCAGACCAGCAGGGGGCTGTCCACCCACTCCAGGCTGGCGAGCGGCGCCCGATCATCCTCGATGTCCTGCATCCGCAGCGAGAGCGCGGCGCCGGCAAGCGAGAACGCCAGCTCGAACGCGATCTGCTGCTCCGGGACCGCGACGCGGTAGCAGCGGCCGTCGGGGATTTCACGCGGCACGATCTCCAGATCGCTCATGCGGAGCTCGGCACCGTTCACCCGCAGCGTACCGTCACGGCTGCCGCCGAAGACGCGGCCCGTGGGAAGGTGGCGATATCCGCGCACCAGTGGCAGGTTCGGATCCAGCGCCACCTCCAGCTCCCGGCTCTCGAGGATCACCGGCGCGTCGTTCCTGTCATCCTGCACGATGTGCGACCTCCTGGCGCTGCCACTCTGTACACGCGAACGCCGTTTCCGGCAAGCGGCGGCCCGTGACGGACCATGCTTGACCCCACCGGCCGGGTGCCCCATCGTCCGGCCGGCAGCGACTGATGGCGGCATCCATGGAGACGCGGCCCGACATCCTCCTCGCCGACTTCGAGAGTGACGACTGGGGCGGCTGGACGGTCGAAGGCACCGCCTTCGGCCCAGGGCCGGCGCGCGGCGCCCTGCCCGGTCAGGCGGCAATCACCGGCTACCTCGGCGACGGTTATGCCTCGAGCTTCCACGGCGGCGACCCGGCGCTGGGCCGGCTGATCTCACCGCCGTTCACCGTCCAGCGCCGCTACCTGAGCTTCCTGATCGGCGGCGGCCGGCACACCTACTACGGCAACAACGACCCGGGCTACGTCGCCGTCAACCTCGTCCACGACGGGCATGTCGTGCGCACGGCGCCGCGCAGCCAGTGGGCACCGGACGGTTCAGACCACCTGGTATGGGACTGGTTCGACCTTGCCGACCTGGCCGGCACGCAGGTCCGGGTGGAGATCGTCGATCAGCACACCGGCCCCTGGGGTCACATCCTGGTCGACCAGTTCGCGCAGACCGACACCCCGCCGGTCCCGCTGCCGTCGTTCGCGGAGCGCCGCTTCCGGGCCGGGCACCGGTTCCTCAACCTCCCCATCAGCCTGCGATCACCCTTTCGGGAAGTACAGCTCACCGGCGGCGGGCGGACGGTCGCATCCAACACCGTGTGCCTGGCACGTGATGACCCTGACTTCTGGGTCCCGGTCGATCTGTCGGCCTGGAAGGGGATGGACCTCACGCTGCGCATCGAGGAGCTTGCCGACGCCGCGGCGCCGCCGGCCGCGGACCTCCTGACGGCCGTGCGCATCGGCGACCGGATGGTCGGTTGCGACGACCTGTATCGGGAGTCCGGCCGGCCGCTGCTCCACTACACGCCGCGCCGGGGTGCGTCCTCGGACGCCAACGGCCTGGTCTGGTTCGATGGGGAGTGGCACCTGCACTACCAGCACGTGCCGTGCAACGTCGCTCCCGGCAACGAGAACTGCAATTGGGGTTGGGGTCACGCGGTCAGCCGCGACCTGGTGACGTGGGAAGAGCTTCCCGACACGCTCTGGCCGGACGAGCGGGGTGTCGCCGTCTCGGGCTCGTGCGTCGTCGACCACCACAACTCGTCCGGTCTGGGCAGCGAGGGCCGTCCGCCGATGATGGTCTTCTACACCGCTTACGGCGGCTCCAACCGGCTGTCCCACGGCCGGTCGGTGGACGTCTGCATCGTCTACAGCACCGATCGGGGGCGTACCTGGCGTCCCTACGACGGCAACCCGGTCATCCGCAACATCGATCGCGGCAATCGCGACGCGAAGGTGTTCTGGTACGAGGCCGCCAGGCACTGGGTCATGGTGCTCTACATCCACAACGACGTGCACTTCATCCTGACCTCCACCGATCTGCTGCACTGGCAGTTCCGGAGCCAGGTACCCGGCATGCACGAGTGCCCGGAACTGTTCGAGCTGCCCGTGATCGACGAGCCGGGCACGAGCAAGTGGGTGTTCTTCGGCGCTAGCTGCGACTACTACCTCGGCACGTTCGATGGCATGCGTTTCGTGCCGGAGACCGGCATCATTCCCTTCAAGTACACCGACGGCAGTCTGTACGCCTCGCAGACCTTCAACGACGCGCCGGACGGCCGGCGCATTCTGGTGGCCAAGGGTCAGGTGAGCGGTCAGAACCCGATGCTGAACAGCCTCATCACCTTCCCGGTCGAGCTGACCCTCCGGCGCACTGCCTGCGGCCTGCGGCTCCATCAGAACCCCGTGGCCGAGCTGGAACGCCTGCGGGTCAACACCGTGAGCGTGCCGGACGGGACCATGGTGAGCGACGACGCGCCGCTGTCGGTACGGCCAGCCGGCCGGCTCCTGGACATCGAGCTGGAGCTGACGGCGGCCGGCGCCGGCGCCCTGACGCTGGAGATCCTTGGGAAACAGATCCGGCTCGACCTGCAGGCGATGGAGCTGCAGTTCCATGAGGCGCTGGAGGACAACGACGTACGGGCGCCGCTGGTGCCGGTGGACGGCCGGCTGGATCTGCGGCTGCTAGTCGACACGATCTTCCTCGAGATCTTCAGCGCACGCGGGCGTTACTACACGCCGGTACGGTGTGCCTTTCCGCGGGCTGACGGCGCCGTACACCTGCGGACCACCGATGGGCCCGTGCGCGTGGAGCGCCTGCGGATTCACGAACTGCGATCGATCTGGGAGCGGCCGGCCGAGCCGGGTCCTCAAGCCTGATCTGCCAGCGTCACCTTGTAGGGCACGTACGGCGGCATCCAGTGGAAGTCGATGCGGTCGTGCTTGACCCGGTATTTCCATTGGGCGGGTAGCGCCTCGTCGTGCTCTTCGGGGCCGTCGCGGGTCAGCATGACGATCCGCAACGGTTTGCCGTGCCATTCGCCCGGCAGGACGAAGCTCTGCCGGTCGCCGACCGGCGAGTAGATGTACAGAGCGTCTCCCAGCGGGATGCAGCGCGTGTCGTTGTCCCTGGCGATCACCATGTCCCCGCGCACCACGGTCATGGTGTGCCGGGAGGTGATGTCCACGACGGTACCGTCGTCGTATTCGACGTGGACGTCGTCCGGCCAGGTGCCGCGAGCCACCACCATCTCGCGCTCCAGAAAATAGAGATAGAGCAGCGTGCCCAGATAGATCCGGTCGACGATGCCGCGGAAGTCCTCGAGGTAGCTGACCTCGAACTCGCGGCGTTCGTACGCGAAGTCGACGTGGATGTTCGACCCGATCCCGTAGTCGCGCGCGTACAGCTCGCCGAAGTGGCGGCCGGGGCCGCCACCGACCATCTTGCGGTGCAGCATCTGCCGGCCGATGAGGCCGCAGTCGTAGTGGAACCACCCGGAGAACAGCAGCGGCCCGTCGATGGGCATGCCGTTCGTCCCTTCGGTGGTGAGCGTGATGCCCTGCTCCTTGAGCCACTCCGCCATGGGCAGCAGCCCGCAGTAGAGTTCCTCCAGCTCGCCGATGCCGTCGAATTCGCGGCCGACGGCGTTGCAGATGCGGGTGTTGTCGACGTGCAGGGTCCTGCTCACCGGCACCTCGCGCATCATCGCTTCCATGCGCCGCCGGAAGTGGCCGAGCTCCCAGTCCAGGGCGTGCACGACGCCGCAGGGTCGCCCGCCGTCCGAGGGATCCCAATCCATGGCGGTCATGTACGACGGGTCCCAGTCGGGGCTGTCGGGATAGGCGTCGTCGATGTTGACGTGATAGCTGACGGTCGTGCCGTAGCGGCGTTCGCACTCGTCGATGGCGCGCAGCAGGCGGTGCCTGCCGCCGGGCCGCGGATTGACCTGGTCCATCGACGGGTAGCGGTCGTCGTGGCCCTGGTATTGCCAGCCGACCAAGTAGATGAGCTGGGGGATGCCGTCGGCGACATTATGGATCGCGCGGACGATCTCCGCCATCTGCGGGTAGGTGGTGAACACCTGGTCGTTCTTGATGGTCAGGAACATCTTGTAGGAGATGGTCGAGCGGTACAGATCGTCGGCGTCCGGCAGGGTACGGTTAACCCAGAGCGCCCAGTCGCTCCAGTCGATGATGCCGTCGCCGTTGTAGTCCCCGAGGAACACCACCTTCACGTCGAGCGGCCACATCGTGCGCGAGCGCACCCGGTACCGGTAGTCGTTGAGAGCGACCGAGTAGCCGGCGGCGCCGTTGGCATGGCGCTCCGGCAGCAGGGGGAAGTTGCCGTGCACGAAGGCGCACAGCCGGTCCGGGTGGTAGAGGCAGCCGCGGATCACGTCACACGCGGCCTCATCGCCGCCGACCGAGCCGAAATGCTCCCGCCACCATTTCTTGCCGTTCTCGCTGGGCTCGGACACCGAGATGCGGGCGTACCGGTACTCCCGGTCGCTCACCTGCAGCAGCGGCGAGCCGCCGAAGCCGAGCGTCGCAAGCGGTCCCTCGATGCCGTCGATGCGCAGCCGCAGGCAGTCGGCCTCCAGGTCGAACCGGTAGTCGAACGAGATGTCGCCGTACGTGACGTGGAATGCCGCGGCGGTAGCCGTCGCGGAATGATCGAAGGTCAGATCGCCCCAATCGACCGTGGCGCCGTTGAACGTCAGGGGCGTCGGCTGCGGGTCCCCGAGCAGCGTCTGACCGGTAGCGAGGTGGGTGTACGACGCGACGACCGGAATCCCGTCGTGGAGCTGCACGCGCAGCGTCCCGTTCTCAAGCAGCATGCTCAACGAGCCAGCGTCACCTTGTAGGGCACGTACGTCGCCATCCAGTGGAAGTCGATGCGGTCGTGCTTCACTTGGTAGTGGGCGTCGGCCGGCAGCGCGAAATCGTGCTCCTCGACGCCGTCCCTGGACAACATGACGATCCGTAACGGCTTGCCGTGCCACTCGCTCGGGAGGACGAAGCTCTGCCGGTCGCCGACCGGCGAGTAGATGTACAGGGCATCGCCCAGCGGTATGCAGCGCGTGTCGTTGTCCTTGGCGATCACCATGTCCCCACGCACCACGGTCATGGTGTACCGGGAGGTGATGTCCACGACGGTGCCGTCGTCGTACTCGATGTGGATGTCGTCGGGCCAGGTGCCGCGGCACACCACCATCTCGCGCTCCAGGAAGTAGAGGTAGAGCAGCGAGCCCAGGTAGATCCGGTCGACCATGCCGCGGAAATCCTCGAGATAGCTGACCACCACATCCCGGCGCCCGTAGGCGAAGTCGACGTGAATGTTGGAGCCGATCCCGTAGTCGCGCGCGTACAACTCGCCGAAGTGGCGGCCGGCGCCGCCGCCGACCATCTTGCGGTGCAGCATCTGCCGGCCGATAAGCCTGCAGTCGTAGTGGAACCACCCGGAGAACAGCAGCGTCCCGTCGATGGGCATGCCGTTCGTCCCTTCGGTGGTGAGGCTGATGCCCTTCTCCTTGAGCCACTCCGCCATGGGCAGCAGCCCGCAGTAGAGCTCCTCCAGCTCGCCGATGCCGTCGAAGTCGCGGCCGACCGTGTTGCAGATGCGGGTGTTGTCGACGTGCAGGGTCCTGGCCACGGGCACCAGGCGCATCATCGCTTCCATGCGCCGCCGGAAGTGTCCGAGCTCCCAGTCCAGGGCGTGCACGACGCCGCAGGGTTTGCCGCTCTCGCTGGACATGTACGCCGGGTCCCATTCGGGGCTTTCGGGATAGGCGTCGTCGATGTTGATGTGATAGCTGACGGTCGTGTCGTAGTGGCGCTCGCACTCGTCGATGGCCCGCAGCAGACGGTGCCTGCCGCCGGGCCGGGGATTGACCTGGTGCATCGAAGGGTAGCCGTCGTCGTGGCCCTGGTTCTGCCAGCCGACCAGGTAGATGAGCTGCGGAATGCCGTCGGCGACGTTGTGGATGGCGCGGACGATCTCCATCATCTGCGGGTAGGTGGTGAATACCTGATCGTTCTTGAGCGTCAGGAAGATCTTGTAGGAAATCGTCGAGCGGTACAGCTCGTCGGCGTCCGGCAGGGTGCGGTTGACCCACAGCGCCCAGTCGCTCCAGTCGATGATGCCGTCGCCGTTGTAGTCGCCGAGGAACACCACCTTCACGTCGAGCGGCCACATCGTGCGCGAGCGCACCCGGTACCGGTAGTCGTTGAGGGCGACCGAGTAGCCAGCGGCGCCGTTTTCGTGGCGCTCCGGCAGCAGGGGGAAGTTGCCGTGCACGAAGGCGCACAGCCGGTCCGGGTGGTAGACGCAGCCGCGCATCACGTCGCACGCGCCCTCGTCGCCGCCGACCGAGCCGAAGTGCTCCCGCCACCACTTCTTGCCGATGTCGCTGTCCTCGAACGAGATGCGGGCGTACCGGTACTCCCGGTCGCTCACCTGCAGCAGCGGCGATCCGCCGAAGCCGAGCGTCTCGAGCGGCCCCTCGATGCCGTCGATGCGCAGCCGCAGGCAGTCCGCCTCCAGGTCGAAGCGATAGTCGAACGAGATGTCGCCGTACGTGACGTGGAACGCCGCTGACGTCGCCGTTGCCGATTGATCGAGGGTCAGATCGCTCCACGGCACCTCGGCGCCGTCGATCACGAGCGGCGTCGGCTGCGGGTCGCCGAGCAGCGTCTGGCCGGTGGCGAGGTGGGTGTACGACGCGACGAGCGGAATCCCGTCGTGGAGCTGCACGCGCAGGCTCTCGTTCTCAAGCAGCATGCGTCATGCCTGCCGCGCCGGATCGGCTTGTCCCCATCAGGGAATTGGAACACGATGGCTGCCCGATGGGCAACGCGGCGGCGACGGAGCGGTTGACGGCGTACCGCCGTACCGTGGCCGCGTTGCGCCGCGAGGTGCGGGCCGATCCCTGGTATCCCCGCTACCACCTGGCGGCTCCCTTCGGCGCCGCCGGCGACACCCACCCCATCTACGCCGGCGGCCGCTACCACCTGACCTACCAGCACAGCTACGCGCCGGACTTCCGGGCCATGCACGGCCCCTGCCAGTGGGGCCACGTGGCCAGCGCCGACCTCGTCACCTGGACGCACTACCCACCCGCGCTCACCTCCCCCGAGCACGGCGTCGCCGCGGATCGTCACCTCTGGTCCGGCAATCTGATCGCGCACGAAGGCAAGGTGTACGCCTTCTATACGATCGAGAACCGGGACGTGTACCTGGCGGTCAGCGATGGAGAAGACCTGCAGGGCTTTCGGGCGCACCACGCCAACCCCGTCGCCACCCTCCCGCCCGACCATGAAGATCTCGGCATCCCCTACGACCCGGAGCGCGCCGACGAACACCTGATGGGCATGCGCGATCCATGGGTGTGGCGCGACCGCAACGGCTTCTGCATGGCCGTCGGTTCCGGGCGCCGGCAGAAGGCCGGCTCCCTGGTCCTGCTGTTCGAGTCGTCCGACCTCTACGAATGGCGCTACCGCGGCATCCTGTGGTCGGCCGCCGACCCCGAGCGGGAGGGCATCTACTTCGAGTGCCCGTGCGTGGTGCCCCTCGACGACGGCCGGCATCTGCTCAGCAACCTCAGCCACCGCCAGTACATGGTCGGCACGATCCGGGACGGCCGGTTCATCGAGGAGCAGCGGGACTTCGCCGATCATGGCCACAACTTCCTGGTCTCGGTGCTGACCCGCGACGACGCGGGGCGGCTGTTCATGTGGGGCTGGATCCCGGACAAGCAGCGGCGCACGCGCGACCCGGACATCCGCTGGGCCGGGGTGTTCACGGTGCCGCGCGAATTCGTCCCCAACCGGGCGGGAACGTTCGACGTCGTGCCCGCCCGCGAGATCGCCGCGCTTCGCCGCAACCATCGCCGGTGGACCGAGCGCACGTTCACCGTCGGCGAGGTCTGCGAGCTCGGCATCCTGGGCTCATCCGTCGAGATCGCCCTGGCCGTGGACCCGGGGGCGCCGGACGATCTCGAGTACCGCGATTTCTCCTGCGGGCTGCGCATCGCCGACGGACCGTTCGCCTGCGAGGTGACCTACTCGACCGCCGACGGACAGCTCCGCATGCTCACGCCTGACAACGAGTACACCGCGCCCGTGGGGCTTCCGGCCGGCGCGGAGGTGCGGTTGCGCGTGTTCGTGGACGCGTCGGTCCTGGAGGTGTTCGCCGGCGACGGCGTGCCGATGGCCAACCGCATCTACCCGCCGGACCCGGCGCGGTTGGCGTATCACTTCTTCGTGCGCGGCGCGCCCATCGACTCCAAGCACGTGGTGACGCTGCGGCACCTGGACGTCTGGGATCTGGACGGCATCGACAGCGGCGAGGATCGGTTCACCGAACGGATCACGCCGACCGCCCACTACGTGCGCAAGGGGCGTGACTGAACCCATGGCGGACAGAACGGGAATCGACCGCGCGGCGCCGGTCGCGACCGTACCGCTGGCACGGCGGTTCCGGGGGCAACTCCAGTTGCAGCTCATGACCCTGCCGGGGCTGCTGTTCCTGGCGATCTTCGCCTACCTGCCGATGATCAGCCTGATCATCGCCTTCCAGGACTTCAAGATCCTCATGGGCTATTTTGCCAGCCCGTTCGTGGGACTGAAGCACTTCACCTGGGCGCTCATCGATCCCGAGTTCTATCCCGCGTTCAGGAACACGGTGCTGCTCAGTCTCTACGGACTGGTGATCGGCTTCCCGGCGCCCATCATGCTGGCCCTGCTGATCAACGAGATCCCCCGCACCGGATTCCGGCGGGTGGTGCAGACGACCAGCTACCTGCCGCACTTCATCTCCTACGTGGTCACCGCCTACCTGTTCATCCTGCTGCTCGACCGCCGCGGCATCGTCAACGACGTGCTGCTGGCCGTCGGCCTGATCGACGAACCGGTGCTGTGGTGGACGAAGGCCGAATACTGGCGACCGCTGGCGACGCTGGTGAACGTCTGGAAGGGCATGGGCTGGAGCGCCATCATCTACCTCGCGGCGATCGCCAGCATCGACGAGCAGCTCTACGAGGCGGCGATCATTGATGGCGCGGGACGGCTGCGGCGCATCTGGCGGATCACCCTGCCGAACATGACCGGCATCATCTCCGTGCTGCTGATCCTGAACATGGGGGGCTTGGTGCGCGCCGGCCTGGACACGTCGTACCTGCTCGGCAACCTGTTCACCCGCGAGACCTCGTACGTGCTGGAGTACTACACCCTGGAGATGGGGCTGGAGCTCGGCCGCTATTCGTTCGCCACCGCCATCGGCCTGATGCAGTCGCTGCTGGCGCTGATCCTGGTGGTCATCACCAACTGGCTGTCGGGCCGCATCAGCGGCAGGAGCCTGTTCTGATGGCGCTCGCCCGCATGGCCCAGTCGAGGGACGATCGCGTCATCAACGTGGTCGTGGTCGCGTTGGCGTTGATCGTCCTCATGGTCACCCTCTACCCCTTCTACTACGTCATCCTGCGCTCGCTCAACGAAGGGGTCGACTCGGCGAAGGGCGGACTGTTCCTGTTCCCGCGCCGCCCGACGCTGACCAACTACCGCGTCGTGCTGGGCGATCCCCTCATCGGCACCGCGTTCCTGATGACCATCCTGCGCACGGCGGTGGGGACGGTGGCCGCCGTGTTCTTCACGGCCATGGTCGCCTACGGGCTCTCCAAGAAGCAGCTCGTCTTTCGCAAGACCTACTCGATGATCGGCCTGGTCACGCTCTACTTCTCGGGCGGACTGATCCCGACCTACCTCATGTACCGCGCACTGGGCCTGCTCAACAGTTTCTGGGTCTACATCATCCCCAGCCTGTTCACCTACTTTCACGCGCTCCTGTTCATGGCCTTCTTCCGGGAGTTGCCCCAGTCGCTGGAGGACTCGGCGAAGATCGACGGCGCCGGCGACTTCCGCATCTTCGTGCGCATCGTGCTGCCGCTGTCCAGTCCGGTGCTGGCGACGATCGCCCTGTTCGTGGGCGTGTTCCACTGGAACGACTGGTTCGCGTCCGCGTACTTCGTGTTCAACCAGAAGCTGTGGACGGTGCCGACGATCCTCATCAAGACCATGTCGAGCCTGGAGGCGTTCTACAAGGTGGCCGCGGCCCAGGCGCAGAGCATCCGACCCGGCGCGGAGATGATCACTTCCGAGATGCTGGTGACCATGGAATCGATGAAGTACGCCACGATCGTGGTCACCGTGTTTCCGATCGCCATCGCGTACCCGTTCCTGCAGCGCTACTTCGTGAAGGGACTGCTGGTCGGCCACATCAAGGCGTAATCCGCACGCCACAGCGAGCCGCCCACTCCGTGCACTGCCTCTGGTACGACGCTCCGGCGGCGCTCGACCGGCCGGTTTCCGACCGGGATCGTCCCGCACGCGGCTGGAGCGCCGCCCTGCCGCTCGGCAACGGCCGCATGGGCGCCATGATCTACGGCGGCGTCACGCGTGATCAGGTGCTGCTCAACGAAAAGACGATCTGGGCCGGACCGCCGGTGCCGGTCATGCAGCCGCACGCGCGGCGTCACGTCGCGGAGCTCCGGCGCCTGCTGTCCGCCGGCCGCTACTTCGATGCGGAACGTTATTGTCAGCGCCATCTCCTTGCCCCGCGCATCACCCCGCGCAGCTACCAGCCGGCCGGCTACCTGGCGATGGAGCTCGGCCACGAGGAGGCAGCCGTGCGCGACTACCGCCGGCGGCTCGACCTCCGGACCGCGGTAGCCACCGTGGACTATCGGTGCGCGGGTGTCCGCCATCGCCGCGAGGCGTTCGTGTCGGCCGCAGACGACGTCGTGGTGTTGCGCCTCGATGCCGATGAGCCGTGCGTCGGCGCCACGTTCGCGCTGCAGCACCCGGGCGGCAGCAGCGGCGTCACCGATCGCCGGTCCGGCGCCGAGCTGGCAATGACGGCCCGGGCCGGCCACGGCGGCGAGCACGCCGGTGTCCGGTTCGCGGTCGTCGTCCGCCTGATCGTCGACGGCGACGGCGGCCCGGTCGATACGCCTGAGTCGCTACGGGTCCGGGGCGCTCGTTCCGTGACCGTCCTGGCCGCCATCGCGACCGACTATCGGCTCGACGACCCTGCGCGCCCGCTGTCCGGGGACCTGGTCGGCGCGTGCCGGCGGCGGCTCGACGACGCTGCCGGCCGGCCGTATGCCGAGCTGCGCAAGCGTCACGAATCAGACCACGGACGCCTGTTCGGCCGGGTGGACCTCCAGCTCGCGGTCGACGCGAACCGGGATCGGGCCATGGACGCGCGCGTGAACGCCGCGGCAGCGGGCGTTCGCGACCCCGGGCTGCTGCTGCTCTACTTCCACTACTGCCGCTACCTGTTCATTGCAGCGTCCCGCCCCGGCACGCTGCCCGCCAACCTGCAGGGGGTGTGGAACCCGTTGCTGCGCGCTCCGTGGCACTCGGACTACCACCTCAACGTCAATCTTCAGGAGGCCTACTGGCTCGCCGAGCCGCTGGCTCTGCCGGAGTGTCACGAGCCGCTGTTCCACCTCACCGAACGCCTGGGAGCGGCCGGCGGACGGGCGGCACGGGAGCTCGGATGCCGGGGGTTCTTCGCCGGCGTCGACACCGACGCGTGGGGGTATGCGGCGGTGTACGGGGAACCGGTCTGGGGGATGTGGCTGATGGGCGCCGCTTGGTGCGCGCAGCACATGATCGACCACTACCGCTATACGCAGGACCGGACGTTCCTGTCGGAACGCGCCTATCCCGTGCTCAGGGAGTGCACGCTGTTTCTGCTCGACTGGCTGGCGGTGGACCCGGACGACGGCGCGCTGGTATCCGGGCCCGGCTCATCGCCGGAGAATCAATTCCTGGATGCGAGCGGTCGCGCCTGCAGCCTGTCGATGGGGTGCGCGTGCGATCAGGAGATCATCTGGCACACCTTCGACGGCTTCATCGAGGCCGCCGAAATCCTGGAAATCGACGACTGCCTGCTGCACCAGGTCCGCGCGGCGCGCGACCGGCTGGCGCTGCCGGCGATCGGCAGCGACGGCCGGCTCCGTGAGTGGCGTCACGAGCCGGCGGAGGCGGAGCCCGGCCACCGCCATGTCTCCCACCTGTACGGGCTTATGCCCGGCTACCGGGTGCAGCCCGACCGCGATCCCGAGCTGGCGCGGGCGGCGCAGCGCTCCGTCGAGCACCGGCTGCGTCACGACTACGACGCGCAGGGCTGGAGCCTTGGCTGGATCGCCGCCATCCTGGCCCGGCTCCGCCTGGGCGATCGCGCGCTGGAGCTGATCGAGCGATCGTTCGCCCGCAAGCTCTACCCGAACCTGTTCGTGGACGCCCACGGCCAAGTCCAGGTCGGCGACATGATGGGCGTCGCCGCCGCGATCACGGAGATGCTGCTGCAGAGCCACGCCGGCGTCATTCACCTGCTGCCGGCGCTGCCGGCCGCGTGGACCGACGGCTCCTTCCGCGGCTTTCGCGCACGCGGCGCCTTCTCGGTGGAAGCCCGCTGGCGCGGCGGGGGGCTCACTGAAGCGGTGATTCGCGCGGACCGCGGCGGGCGGTGCCGCGTTCGTTACGGCAGCACCGTGAAGGAACTGCGGACCAGGGCGGGCGCCAGCTACACCCTGCGCTTCCCGGCCGACGCCGCGGCGGGTATCAATCGATCGTCGTGACGCCGCTCGCGGTTGCGGGGTCCCACTCCACCGTGCGCTCCGCCTGATACGGCGACGGCTGCCAGTCGTTGCCGGTGAAGGTCACCCGGCTGGACAGCTCCACCCAGATGGAGCCCCGCTCGGGATTGTCGTGCACACGCGAGGTGGGATTGCTGAACGTGTTGCCGCCCACCGTCACGTCCCGCGCCGAGCTCACGATCATGGCCCTGCGCGGGTAGTCCACAAAGCGATTGTTCTCGAACACGAGGTCCCTGAAGATCGGGTAGGCGGTGCGATAGAGGGAACCCGAGTCGCCGATGGTGCTGGTGGGGTTGGGCGAGCCCTGCGGCGTGACCGGCACCCCCGCGGGCAGGAACGCGCTGACGTACACCACGCCCTTGCCCCAGTCGTTGACGTCGCAGGTGTGGAAGGTGTTGTCGCGGACGATCAGGTCCTCGACCCCCGTCCCTTCCGACCACGTGCCGAAGCTGGCCCCGGTCTCGATCTGGATCGCGGCGCCCTGGTTCCGGTAGAACCGGTTGCCTTCCACCAGGCCGTGGCACGCCTGCAGGAGGACGCCGCGCGCGCGGTTCTCGTGGAAATGGTTGCCGCGGATCAGGTAGTGGGAGCTGTCGTAGCGGCGGTTGAACAGGATGGTCTGCGGGTCCAGGGCAGCCGGCAGAACGTCGGCGAAGGCCAGCTCGCACTCGTCGTCCGGCAGGTAGCGGACGTCCGTGACCTGGCTCGCGAACCCGGAAGGCGACAGGTCCGGACGGCGGAACTCGACCGGATCGCCCGCGTGCAGCGGCCGCTCGTCCTCCCGGACGTGGCGCGCGATCAGCGTGTGGCGCCGCACGTCGCGCACGCCCATGGAGACGTTGTCGTGGATGTTCAGGCAGTCGTCGCCGTGGAAGCTGAAGTCGCAGCCTTCGAGCCTGAAGAACCCGCGGCTCTGGGCCAGGTGCAGGCCGTCCGACGTGGTGGTGATGCGGCGGGTGGCGCCCGGCCGCAGGGCGATCCTGCATGCCACCGCCTCCCAGTTGCCGGTGTCGCCGCGAACGATGAAGCCGGCGCCGGGCGCCGAGTGGACGGTGATCCGCTGCAGCGACAGGTGCCGGCAGTCGCTGATCGTGAACGCCGGCGAGTCGTGCAGGAAGTGCCGGACCAGGTACACCGATCTCGGCTGGAACAGCAACTCGGACAGGCCGGCCGGATCGAGGTGGCAGCGCAGCACGTTGGCGCCCGTCTTGCGCACACTGGAGAACCCGCGCCCGTACTCCCGGCCGCCTTCGCACCCCGGCGTGAGCCGCTGCGGATCCAGCGCGTTCATCGTCGCGAAGGTCATGCCGGCGTCGACGTGGTCGTGCTCGGTGAACTCGAGCTCGACCCAGTCGCGGGCCGGGGCGACGACGCGCACCTGTGCGACGCTGGCAAGGGGGGCCGTGCCCCAGTCCCAGTCGACCACCAGATCGCGGATCGCGATGCGCCGGCAATCGGAGAGGTGGATGAAGTCCTCGTCCCTGCTGAAGATCAGCTCGGCGCCGTTGCCGTCGAACGTGAAGTCTTCGAGACCGCGGAGGCAGAGGGGACGCGCGGTCGCGAAGCGGTAGACTCCCGGCGGCACGCTCAGCGTGGAGATCCCCCGGTCGCGGCTGTCGTCGAGCGCCTTCTGGAAGGCGCCGTAGTTGTCGTCGGCGGCCGGATCGGCGCCGTAGTCCCGGACCGAGGCGCGCTTCGGCTGAAGCGGGGCGGGCGCGGTCACGGGGATGGTCAATTCCTCTGCTCGCATTCCTCTCTCACCCTGGGCGTCGATCGGTGCGCTCCGAAAAAGAAGGACACGCCGGCTGCTCGTGCCGGCGTGTCCTCATCGACGCACGGAGCGTCGCGCTCGTAACGAGTCGTCGCGCCCCCTCGAGGGGGCGCGACAGCTGTTACATGCCGAGATTGGCGCGGTAGATGTTCGTCGCCTCGGCCTCGAATTGGGCGAGTCCCGCCTGCCCGGCCTTCTCCTGGAACTCGGCGATCAGGCTGACCGCCTCTTCCTCGCTGTCGGCGAAGACCATGCGGGCGAAGTAGTCCTCGAACAGCTTGTCCACCCGCTCGCGGATGATGCCGATGTCGCTGTCACCGCGGATCGGCACGTACAACTCGGGACCAGCCGTGAAGTACGGCGTCATCTGCTGGACAAACGCGATGTCGTTCTCACTCGGTCCAGTCTGCCAGCGGGGTGCGCCCAGCTTGATGCCGTCCAGGGTGATGATCGGCGGCAGATGAACCCCGGCCGTGATCAGGTTGGTCCAGTCGGCATTCACCATGTCCAGGAACTCCGGGAACCAGGTCGGCAGCCCGTCCGGGAAGAGCGGAGTGACGTAGTTGTCGGGGTTGAACGAGAAGTGGGGGCCGTTCACCGGATCACCGGTCCAGGCTTCGCCCTCGACACCGACGGACGTGTCGACGAACCCCTCGGGACTGGCGTAATACTGGACGAAGCGGATGGCGCGATCCGACTTGTCCGACCCGGTCGGGAACACGTCGGCCATCCATGGCGTGCGCCACAGGCTGTAGGCATAGCTGTCCCACGGGGGCAGCACGTGGCGCGTGGTCCCGGTCTCACCGATAGGCATGGACTGACCGGGGGGGCAGTCGTTGGTCATCATCACGATGACGTTGCCGGCCACCCATTGCTCATGGACCTCGGACGTCCAGATAAGCGCCTCCTCCGGGTAGAGGCCCTCACGCGCCAGCTTGTTCATGAACTTGATCGCCTCCGGAAACTGCGGATGGCTGGTGTAGTACTTGATCTCCTTGGCGTCGGGGTCCGCGTAGTAGTTGCCCCACGTGTGGTTGGTGCCGAAGTGGTAGGTGAACCACGCGTGCGTGGTGTTCTTGTCGCCCAGGACGGGGATTTTGTCCGGGTGATTCGCCGCCATGGCCTTGACGGCCTCATAGAACTGGTCGGCGTTGCGGATCTCCGGCGCGCCGATCTCATCGAAGTAGTCCTGGCGCACGCCGAAGCGCGGCAGCCAGCACGGAATCGCGAACCCGACTTCGGCCGCTATGGCGGCGTCCTTCGACGCCAGGTTGCCACCGAAGCCCAGCCGATAGGTTTTGCCGTCGCTATGTGCGTATGTGCCGCCCAATAACCCGGGGCCGATGTTCTCGTCCAGATAGGCGCGGAAGCTCGGCGCATGCATGTCGATCAGCTCGTTGACGTCATGGACCAGTCCGGCGTCCATCAACTGCGGCACGCCCGGGTTGTTCCAGTCGACGACCATCAGGTCCGGCCAGTCGTTGCTGGCGATCATGAGGTTGATGCCCTCGCCCGTCGAGTCGTCCTCGGGCGGTTTGCGAACATCCAGGTTGACGCCGGTCTTCGCGGTGACGAGTTCGGCTCCCCGGCCCTCCCACGGTTGGAACCAGCCGCGGTCCGAGTAGACCGTCAGCGTCACGGGCGACGTGTCCATCTCCCATTCCTCGGCGAAGACGGGCACGGCGGCGCACACCATCACTGCCGTGATTGCGAATACCACGGTTCTTCTCATCGTGAATCTCCTTCTGCCTTCAGTGATTTGGAGCCTGGCTCCTCGCTGGCAGACGCCACGTCTGGCGAGCCCACGGTAGCGCAGTGCAGCGTGCCCCGGCAACCCGCCGAGCCGGCGACAGCGGCACCGAAGCGGTGCTGCTCGCTGCTCTTGCGTGTGGTGAACCGACTCTGGACCTCTGGCTCAGACGGCGCGCGCTGGCCAACCAGACCAGCGGCGCCTCCCGCACGTTCGTCGCCTTTCGAGAGGCCGCCGTGCAGGGCTACTACGCGCTCGCCGCCGGATCCGCCGCAACATGGCCGACCCGATCCCGGTCGTCGTGCTCGCGCGGCTGGCCGCCACCGCGTCCGAACAGGGCTCGGGGCTCGGACGGGTTAGGATGACCCGGTGATCAGGCGCAGGCTGCCCATCGGTATGCAGACCTTCCGCACGCTGCGCGAGCGGGACTGCTACTACGTGGACAAGACCGCCTACATCGAGCGGCTGCTCGACGAGGGTACGCGCTACTTCCTGTCGCGCCCTCGGCGGTTCGGCAAGAGCCTGTTCCTGGACACGCTGAAGGAGCTGTTCGAGGGCAACGAGAAGCTGTTCGAGGGACTCCACATTCACGACGGCCATGACTGGTCGGAGCGCAATCCGGTGGTGCGGCTTGACTTCGCCGGCGGCCACTACGGGGAGCCCGGCGCTCTGCACGCCAACGTGTCGGCGCAGTTGGACGGCATGGAAGTGCAGGCCGGCGTGCGTCCTCGCTACGACACGGCGCCGGAGCGGTTCGGGTACCTGATCAGATCGCTGCACGAGCGTAGCGGGCAGGGGGTCGTAGTGCTGGTCGACGAGTACGACAAGCCGATCCTGGACGCGCTGGAGCAGCGGGACGTCGCTCGCGCGAATCGCGACTACCTGCCGCTGGCGCGGCGCGGAGAAGGTTTACAACCCCTACGACGTGCTGCTGCTCGACAGCCGCGAATTCGAGGCGCACTGGTTCGAGACCGGGACGCCGTCGTTCCTGGTGGAGACGCTGTTCAAGCGCCGGGTTCCATCGGTGTCCTTGGACGAAACGGTGAGCACCGCGGATCTGCTGTCGGCGTTCGACGTCGACCACATCGGCACCGAGGCGCTGCTGTTCCAGACCGGCTATCTGACGATCACGGCGGAAGAGCGGCTGGGCGGCATGCCCCTGTATCGGCTGGGCTATCCGAACCGGGAGGTCCGCCAGAGCCTGAACCGCGTGCTGCTGCGCCACCTGGTGCAGGACGCCGGGCAGCAGACGGAGAACAGCATCCGCTTGGCCCGACTGCTTGCGGCGCACGACTGTGCCGGTCTGAAGGATCTGTTCCATGCCTTCTTCGCGAGCATCCCGTACGAGTGGCACACGAACGACGACATCGCCAAGTACGAAGGCTATTACGCGAGCGTGTTCTACTCCTACTTCGCGGCGCTCGGCTACGAGATCGTGGTCGAGGAGTCCAGCAGCCACGGCCGGCTGGACATGGCGGTGCGCACCGGGGGGCACGTTTATCTGTTCGAGCTCAAAGTGGTGGAGCTGGCCCCCACGGGCTCGGCGCTGGCGCAGCTACGGGAGCGCGGCTACGCGGACAAGTATCGCGGACAGGGCGAGCCGATCCATCTGATCGGCGTGGAGCTCAGCCGCGAGACGCGCAATGTTACCGCGTTCGAGGTGGCCGACGCCTGACGCCGCGCCGCCGCTCGGTCCCACCACATCGACTCGCTCAAAGCCCAGCTCTCCCTCCTCCCCGCCGTAGTTCTGCGGTTGTGCGTCTCCGGAATGGTGGCGACCCGCAGATCCTCGGTGCCGAATCGCGTCGGTGCCGTCCCGTAGAAATCGGTGTGTCGCCCCGCGAATCGGTGTGGAGCAGCTTGCCGCTGATGCCGCCCGACGCGTACTCGCACACGCGCAAGCGGTTTCGATCCACTGCCGACATGGCGAGCGCCGCGCGCTATCCCGGCATGAGCACTTCTTCCATCATGACCGGGCGGCCCCGTGACACCGACAGTTCCGCGGCTTGCCCCATGGCCACGGCCATCAACCCGTCCCGTATGCCAACCCCCGGTTCCCCGCCGTCGCGAACGACGCGCTGGAACGCGAGGTGCTGAAAGTAGGTGGCTCCATGGTGAGCGCCGAGCCGCCGCGCCGCTTCGTCGACCTCCACGTCGATGGTCCGAATCCGGTCCGGCTCCCGCCGTACTTCAGGGCCGGACGGAAGCTCCCGCTCCCCAATCCACACCACGCCTTCCGGCAGTCCTACCTCGACTTGCCCAGCCGTGCCGCTCACCACGATCTCGGTCTGATGGCGCGACTGCTCGGCGAACATGCACAGATCCAAGCTGGCTCGAGCGCCCGTCGCGAAATCGACGATGACATACGCGTTGTCCAGGATGTCCGGTTGCTCGCCTCCGTAACGCTCGTCGACGTGGTTCACGTCGCGGCCACCGGAACCGATCACCCGAATCGGCTCGTCCCCGAGTAGGTACCGCATCAAGTCGAAGAAGTGACAACATTTCTCGACCAGCGTTCCGCCCGTGTTGCGCGCAAACCGATTCCAGTTCCCCACTTTCGGCGAGAACGGGCGCCGGTGCTCCCTGATGGACACCATGCGTGGGGTCCCCGTTACCCCACGCTCCACTTCCTCGATGAGTGTCGCGACCGGCGGGCTGTATCGCCCCGCCATGCCTACCCAGGTGACAGCCGGATACGCGTCGAGCAGTCGCTCGAGCTGCCGGCAGTCCTCGGTGGTCGTGCACAGGGGCTTCTCCAGCAACAAGTGTGGCGAGATGGTGCCGGACCGCTCGACGATGCGCTCCACCACTCCCCGGTGCGTGTGGTTGGGAGTTGCAACGACGAGCACGTCGACCTCGACGTGAGCCATCAGCTCCTCCACCGTGCTGAACACGCTCGCATCCGGCGCGACTGGAACGGCCTGGTCAATTGACGCCTGGTGCGGGTCCGCGACCGCCACCACCTCACCGCCGGGAATTGCCGTGATGTTCCGCAGATGCTCGCGGCCCATGTCGCCGGCACCAACGACTCCATACCGAAGCGACTCAGCGACCTCGTTTCCCCACCGGCTCGTCGCTCGATTGTTGCACGAAGGCGGCATAAGCCGATTCATCTCAGATGAGATCACCGAGACTCACGGCTGATCCAAAGGGCAATAGCCCACCGATGGCGGTCCGCCGGGGCAGGAGGCTACTCGGCGCGGTCCCAGGGAAACGTGAAAGTGGGCTGCTCCGCGTAGCGGTCCTGCTCGAACACGATCCGTTCACCGCAGCCGGGCTCCAGGCGCACCCGAACGTACGGGCGGTCGATGGTCGCCCGCGCCGAGCCGGCGACCGCCTCGCCGAAGCGGTGCTCGCCGTAGGCGCCGGCCTGCACGACCACGGTGCTCGGCTCCGTCTGGTCCAGGTTGACCAGCGTCACCGCCACCTCGGTGGCCGACATCGAGTCCACCAACGCCGCCACGTTCGGGGGGATGCCCGGCCGCCGGCGCTCGGGATCGAAATAGCGCAGCCGGCTGTAGAGCGGGAACCCGTAATGCGATGTCTCGATGCCGCCCAGCATCTGCTGCGTCAGCGCGGTCACCACCGCGGGATTGGCGCCCATCGGATCATCGGACATGCGCGTGTCCGGCGAGCTGGTGTCCTGATGCATGCGCTCGACGCGCCGCCGCATCTCCGAGAATTCCCGCTGCAGCGACTCCACCGGAAAGCCGGGATTGTCCCCGCCGAGGTAGCGCACCCAGTCGTCGCCGGCGATCAGCGTCTTGTCGGAGTCCTGCATCGACCAGAACCAGACCGGCATCGCTCCGTTGGTGTAAGGCTCGGGCGCGTAATTGTACCAGCCCGGCGCCCCTTCCTCCTCGCCGTAGTTCTGCGGGTACATGGTCTGGCCGTCGATCACCTTGGCGTTGACGTTCACGCCGTCGATCACGCCGCGCCATGTGTCCACGTAGCCCTGGTCGCCGGTCGCCATCAGCGCGTTGCCGAACCCGCGCGGCGCCCGCTCGATGAACATGTGCCGGTGATAGCGGCCGCCGCTGCCGGGATTGAGATAGTCGTCGATCGAGAAACCCCAGCCGTAGGTGCCGCCCCACCAGCGGCCGTCACACGCGCCGCCCAGGGTGCCGTCCAGCCCCACGTTGGTGGGGATGATGCCGCCGTTAGCCTCAGTGCGCTCCCGCCACGCGCCTACGTATTCCATGATCCAGTCCCGGTACTTGGCCTCGCCCGCGATCATGTAGGCGTTGATCGCCAGGGTGGTGGTCTGCAGGTTGAGCGGATGGTCGCCGGCCACGTCGTTGTACTCGGCGAAGTGGGCGAGCATCTGCTCGTAGGTGGTCTCCCTGTGGCCGGGCTTGAAGCGGCCCTCGATCTCGATCCGGTCGCCGGTCCAGTCCAGCGCCGTCGCCTTGCGCAGCATGGGACCGCGGCTGCCGTTGAACATGCTGCGGATCACCCGGTGGCGGGGGTCGTAGTTCTTGGCGATCGGATCCTCGTCCATGTAGAAGCCGGCGTAGCGGCGCGTGCGGTCCTGGAACGTGCGGTCGTACGGGGTGCAGAGGCCCTGCACGTAGAAGGCGTTGAACCCCTCGCCGTTGTGGCCCCAGTCGAACATGACCGGGAACTCCTTGAAGTACATGCCGTCGCGGGCGAACTCCACCTCGACCGTCTTGGCCTCGGTGTACTGCCGCAGGTGGCCTTCCCAGGCGCTCAGGTAGCGGTCCAGGACCACGCTGTCGGCGCCGAGCGCGTACAGCAGGGTCCATCCGGTGAAGTTCTCCGCGGCGTCGTCGGCGCCGTCGTCCCCGCCCCAGCGGGGCACGCAGCGCAGGTAGCCCCGCTCGTCGAAGTACTTGGCGTGGAACGCCTCGATGGCGGGGACTTGAGCGCGCAGCAACTCGCGCTGCATGACCGCCCACGGGGGCGGAGCCATTTGGGTATCGATCGTCAGAAGTGAATGGGTGGCAGTCGGCATGGACGCATCATACCGAAGATGGCGCTGACGCGATCAGCACACGTCCGGATTGCCGAGGGTTACCGACGATATGGACTCGGCGGATCCATCGGACCCGTATATATGTTCGGTGGACTCACCTTCATGGTCGCCGATCACATGGCCTGCGGCGTTGCGGGCGACGAGCTGATGGTCCGAATCGCGCGGCCGACGACGATCTGAGCGAGTGGATAGCACGAGCCGTCGCCCAGCCCGTGCCGTGCGCCGTTCGGCTATGCACCGGACCTCGATGTACAGTCGATCGACGGCGCTGCAGCCGGGGAGGAGCAGATGGCAATCGACAGCGTGGCGAAGATCCAGGCCAACGGCGGCTTGACCGGGGAGTTGGCGGCGGTCGGAGCGGCGAAGGATCTGGCGGCCTACTACGCCGCGGATCAGACCCCGCCGGGGTTGCGAACCAACGCGGTGCAGTGGCTGCAGCGCCAAGTAATGGCGGCGGCGCGCGAGCTGCCGCGCCGCTTCGACACGGTTGCCGCCTGGGAGCGCTTTCGTAGCGAGCTGCGCCGACGTTTGCCCGCGGTGATCGGTCGGCCGCAGTTTCCGCCGCTGCAGGAGAGCGTTACTCGCGCCCGCGTCCGCGTGGGCAACGACGTGATCTGCGAACGGGTCGACGTGTACCTGGACGCCGACTACGCCATCCCGGCGTTCGTATTCGTGCCGGCCGCCCGGCAAGCTGCCCCGCTGCCCGCGTGCGTGTGGAACCCCGGCTGGCCGGAGAGCAAGTTCAAGCCTTCTTACTGCGCGTTCGGCGCACGCATGGCGCGTCAGGGAGTTGCCGTGCTGGTGCCCGACCACGCGCCCTTCGGCGAGACCACCTTCATGAACCGCCAGCAGCCGGATGGGATGACGCTGATCATGGGCATGGGCAACGTGCTGGGCATCAGCCAACTGGCGCTGCGCTCGGCGGAGACCTCGCGCTGCGGCGAGTATCTGCGCGCCCGCGAAGACATCGACGCGACGCGCGTGGCGGTGGCGGGACTGTGTCAGGGAGGCCAGGACACCTGGCTCAGCGCGGCGCTGGACGACGGCTTCTGCGCGGCCGCCCCGCTGTGCTCGGAGTCGACGTTTGCGCAGCACTTCGCGGAGATGGCCTCCTACCGCGCCAACGGCGACTCCTCGCCGTTTCCGTTCGGCATCCTCCGTATCTGCGACATCGAGCATCTGCACGCCGCCATTGCGCCGCGCCCGCTGCTGGTACGCAGCAACCTGTGCGACGACTGGTGGCCGGTCAGCGGCTTCGACGACGTCGAGCACTTCACCCGCAAGATCTACCGGCTGTACGGCGCCGAGCACTGCGTCAGCTTCCGCGCCGAAGTGCACGAGCACGACCTGACCGGTCCATTCGCCGACGACCTGGAGCGGTTCCTGTTGGAGCAGGTGTGAGGCCTCCCAAGTCCCGATATATGACGTGCATACGTGCCTGAGTTCTTCGACGCCGTGGTAGGCTGTTGCGGGTGAGCGCCTCGCCTGCCCCCACCGCCTCGACCACGAGCCCGGCCGCACGGGAGTGGAACCGCCACCGCCTCACTCGCGCGGATGAAGAAGCGTTCGCGCGCGACGGCTTTCTGGTCCTCCCGGATCGGTTGCCGGAGGCCGTGACCGACGGCCTCGAAGAGGCGTTCGACGCGGTGCTCGCCGCCGAGCGGGTCGCCTTCGGGGCAAGCGAGCTGGACCGGCTCAACGTGTTCGACTTCCTGGGGCGCGACGACCGGCTCCTGGAGATGATCGATTGGCCGGCGACCTTCCCCAAGGTGTTGGACATCCTGGGCTGGAACATCCAGATCTATCACTCGCACATGATCGTCACCCCCGGCGCCGGCCAGGGGGCGGACCCCGGCAAGCGTCACTGGCATCAGGACAGCGACCGGCTCAACCACGAGCTGGAGACCACCCCGCAGCCGCGCGTGTCGCTGAAGGTCGGCTTCTTCCTCACCGACTGCAGCGAGCCGGGCCGCGGCAACTTCGCCGCCGTGCCGGGCAGCCATCTCGACGACACGGAGATCGACCGCGAGCGGCGCGACGCCGATCCGCCGGGTGCGACCGAGGTGCTGGTGCCGCGCGGCAGCATCGTGCTGTTCGACCGGCGCGTCTGGCACACCGGCAGCCCCAACTACGCCGATGTCCCGCGCAAGGCGCTGTTCTACGGCTACAGCTACCGCTGGCTGCGCCCGCGCGACGACATGACCGTCGCCCACTGCATGGAGCGCTGCGATCCGATCCGGCGGCAGTTGCTGGGCGCCAGTCCTTCAGGCGGGCACGGCTACACCTCCCCCAAACCCCAGGACGTGCCGCTGCGCGACTGGCTGGAGCAGAACCCGCGCCGATGATCCAGTTCGACCACTTCTATACGTACGAGGAGATCGGCGCCGTGGTGCGCGAGTTGGCCGACGCCCACCCCGCGCTCTGCCGCGCCGGGTCGATCGGCCGCACGCGCCAGGGGCGCGACATCCAGCTCCTGACGCTCACCGACTTCGACTCCGGCGAGCCGTCCGAGCGGCCGGCCTACCTCATTCACGGCGGCATCCACGCGCACGAGCCGGCATCCACGCACGGCCCCCTGTACACCGCGCACCGCCTGCTGGCCGACCACGAGCGCGGCGGGCTGCTGTCGCGCGTGGTCCTCTACCTGATCCCCCGGCTGTGCCCGGACGCATCGGAGTTCTGCGTGGCCACCACCGCCCGCATCCGCAGCCGCACCGACTTCGACAACCGCGCCCCGAACACCATCTACGCCGCCGACATCGACGGCGACGGCGCGATCCTGACGATCCGCCAGGAGCACCCGGACGGGACCTGCGTCTGCGACCCGGAAGAGCCACGGCTGCTGGTCGACCGGCGGTCCACCTCGCCCGGGCCCTACTACCGGGTGTTCCCGGAAGGGCTGATCAATGACTGGGACGGCTCCGACGACATCCGCATCGGCGGCCTGCACGCCTTCTATCCCGGGGCTCCCGAGCGGCACGCCGGGCGCAGCTTCGACTTCAACCGCAACTGGTCGCACGACTGGCGCCACGAGGGCGAGCAGCAGGGCGCCGGCGACTACCCGTTCAGCGAGCCGGAGATGCGGTCGCTGGCCGAGTTCATCTTCAAGCAGCCCAAGCTGTGCGGGATCCTGGGCTACCATTGCGGCTCGGCGTCGATCATCCGGCCGCCCGCCTGGGGTCCGCGCGAGGACCTGGACGCGGGCGACGACGCGCTGCTGGAGGAGCTCGCGCAGGAGGGCGCCGCGGCCATCGACAGCCCCGCCGTCGCCACCAGCGATCCGATCGGGGCCAACCGCCGCGGCACCGGCAAGCGCGGCCACGCGCTCGGGTTCGCCTACAACCAGCTCGGCATCCCGGGTTTCGAGGTGGAGCTGGGCACGATCGCCAACGCCGCCGGCGTATCGCCCCACGAATGGCACGAGCGGGCTCGAGAGCCGGACGGGGTCGACGCCATGTACCGCCAGCTCCTCCGCTGGTGGGACGAAGGCGGACGCCGGCACCGGGTATTCGAGCCGTGGCGCCGCTTCGACCACCCGCAGCTCGGCGACGTGGAGCTGGGCGGCCTGCTGTTCACCGCGATCGACAATCCGCTGGTGCAGGCGCTTGCGCCGATGGTGGACGGCGCCTACCGCTTCACGCGGTCGTTCGCGGAGCGGCACCCGCGCGTGCATGCCGAGGAGGTCGCGGTCACCGCGGTGGGCGGCGACGTGTACCGCATCCGCGCGCGCATCGCCAACCGCGGACGGCTGCCGACCAACATCACCAACCAGGGGCGCGGGCTGCCGCGCATGCAGCCGGTCCGGACCAGCCTGATGCTGCCCGACGGGGTGGAGCTGCTGTCGGCGCGGGGCCACCTCGACCTGGGCCACCTGCGCGCGCTCACCGGCAGCCGCATCGTCGAGTGGTTCGTGCGCGCCCCCGGTGGCGAGTCCGGGGCGGAGATCGGCGTGATCCGCGTGCTGGCCGGCACCGGCGGCGACTCGCGCGTGGTGCTGAGATGTCCGTGACGCCACAGCGGCTCGACCGGGAACGCGACGCCAAGGCGCTCCACCGCATCTGGCGGGAGGTGGGCTGGATCGAGGAGGATACCCATGAGCGCGCGCTCGACCTTTGCCGGGAGCGCTTCAACGGCTGGGTGGCGCGCGTCGCCGGCGATGCCGAGTGCCTCGTGCTCACCTCCCCCGGATCGATGCGCTACCAGGAGGCGGACCTGCGCCTCTGCGGCATCATGATGGTCGCTACCAGCCGGGTGGCGCGCCGTCAGGGACTGGCCGGGCGGCTCACGGCCGTGGCGTTGGCGGAGGCCGCCGGCAGCGGCACGGCAGTCGCCGGCCTGGGAATGTTCGAGCAGGGATTCTACGACCGGCTCGGCTTCGGCAGCATGCCGTACATCGTCGGCCTGCACTTCGATCCTGCCAAGCTCCGCGTCCCTGCGCGATTCCGCCCGCCGCGGCGGCTGAGCGCCGACGACGCCGCGCTGATGCACGCCAACCGCTGCGCGCGGATGCGCGTGCACGGCTCGGCGGTCTTCGATGAGCCGGCGGCCACGGAGTCCGACATGCGCTGGGCGAAGAATGGCTTCGGGCTCGGTTACTTCGAGGGCGACCGGTTGACCCATCACCTCTTTGCGGAGGCCGAGTCGGAGCACGGGCCGTACTCGATCTGGTGGCTCGCCTACCAGACCGGCGACCAGTTGCTGGAGTTGCTGGCGTTGATCGCGGGACTGTCGGATCAGGTCCACCTGGTACGGCTGCCCGAGCCGTTGCACCTGCAGTTGCAGGATCTGCTCGACGGGCCGCTGCGCAGCCTGTCGGCCACGCGGAGCGCCAAGCGCGAGCAGCGCTTCGACGCGGTGTCGTGGCAGCAGCTCCGCATCCTGGACCTGCCGCGGTGCATCGCCGCCACCCGCACGAACCGGCCCGTGCGCTTCAATCTGACGCTTTCCGATCCGGTCGAGCGCTATCTGGATGGAGCCGAGCCGGTGGAGAGCGGTTGGCGGGGAATCGCGGGCGAGTACGCGATCGCCCTGGATGAGGCGTCCGAAGTTGAGCCGGGCCACCGCGCCGGTCTCCCGGAGCTGCGCGCCTCTGCGGGCGCCTTCTCGCGCCTGTGGGCCGGGGTGCGGCCGGCCAGCTCGCTCGCGCTCACCGACGACATGGCCGGCCCGGCGGACCTCCTGGCCGATCTGGACCGCGCCATGCCGCCACCGCCGCAGTTCGACTGGATGTTCTGAGGGGAGTCCAGGGGCAGGACGAGTGAGCCGCTACCTCGGACTGGACCTGGGCTCCACCAGCATCACGGCGGTGGTGATCGATACCGCTGCGCGGGCCGTGACCACGGTCACCACACGTTCCAACGACGCAGAGCGGACCACGGCGGCCGACCGGACGCGCGGGCGGTCCGAATGGGAATTCGAGCGCATGCTCTCGCTCACCGTTCGGTGCGCCGGAGAGGCGTGCGACGGGGCTCCGGTCGAGGCGATCGGCGTCACCGGGCAGCAGAAGGGCTGCCAGTTGCTGGCCGGCGACGGATCCCTCATCGGCCCGTACATCGGCTGGCAGGACCGCCGCACCGCCGAGCCCGCGGCTGGCGAGAGCGGCGGCAGGACTTGGCTCGACCTGGTGGCCGAGCGAGGCGGCGCCATCACCCCGCGCGGCGAGCGGCCGCGCTTCGCCGATTCCGGTTGCCCCGTGGCGCATGGATTCACCGTCCCGCTGCTGTTCTGGCTGCAGCAGGCGGGGGAGCTGCCGGCCGCTGCGCACGCCGGCACCGCACCGGAGCTTCTGGTCGCCCGGCTGACGGGCACGCGCGCGGTCACCGATCCCACCAACGCCGCCGGCTGGGGGGTGTTCGACGTGATCGGCGGAGCCTGGAACGAGGATCTGGTTCGGCGTCTCGATCTGGGTCTATCGCTGTTGCCGGAGGTGGTGCGGTCCTGCCGGCCGGGCGGGCGGCTCCTGCCGGAGATGGCACACGCCATGGGTCTGCCGTCAGCCGTGCCGGTCTCGGTCGCCTCCGGTGATCTGCAGTGCTCGTATGCCGGCGCGGTCGCCGATCGCGACGCCTCCGTGGCCGTCAACGTCGGCACCGGCGCGCAGTGCAGCGTGTTCATGGGCGACCTGGAGCCGCTGCGCACGCCGGGTCAGCCGTTCGACCACGGCTGGCTGGAGCTTCGGCCCTACATCGAGGAGGGCCATCTGCTGGCCGGCCTGGGCGTGGTGGGCGGACGCACGCTGCGCGCGCTGCGCGATTTCGTCCTTACCGTCGCCGACGCGCTGGGACATGGCGACCGCGATCCCGACGCCGTCTACGACGACTTGGTCCGCTGCGCGAAAGCGGTGCCGGAGCGAGCCGACGGCGTGCTCTGGGATCCCTCATTCACCGGCGGACGCACCGACGCGTCGGCGCGTGCCGGCGTGACGGGCCTGACCCCGCAGAACTTCACCATCGGCCACGTCGCGCGCGGGTTGCTGGAGGCGATGGCACGGGAGCTGCACGGCGGCTACGAGACCGCGCGACAGATCGGCGCCGGGCCGCGCACGGTGCTGGTCGGCTCCGGGAACGGCCTGCGGCGCAACCCGGTGCTGCGCGCCGCGCTGGCCGAGCGTTTCGGCATGCCGCTCGTGATGGCGCCCAACCCGGAGGCTGCGGCGGTCGGCGCAGCGCTCTGCGGCGCCGTGGCCGCCGGCGAGTATCCGGACATCGCGGCAGCCAGCCGGCGGTTCCTGGCGCCCGCGTAGAGCCGTCGCCCGAGGAGAACCGATCCCCCGCTTCCGGAACGGATCAGCCGCCGGCGGCAGTCTGCTCCAGGATGAAGGCACGCAGCGCCGCGGAGCGCGGCTCCAGCGGCGCTGCCTGCTTGGGACGCTTCAGTAGCTCTTGCAGGGGCGCCGGGATGGCCGGCTCGACACCCGTGGCCCGGCGCACGGTCTCCGGGAACTTGCCGGCGTCGGCGGTGGCCAACACCACCAGCGGCGACTGGCCGGCGCCGGCGGCTACGGTGGCGCGCAGCCGCCGGGCGGCGGCAATGCCCACGGCGGTGTGCGGGTCCACAAGACGGCCATCGCGCCGATGCACGTCGCGCATGGTGGCCAGGGTGTCCGCGTCGCTCACGGCGCAACCGCGCAGATGGGCGCCAACGGCAGCGTGATCGCGGTCCCAGCGCGCCAGGATGCGCTCGAAGTTCGACGGATCCCCCACGTCCATGGCGTTGGACAGGGTGGCAAAGCTGAGATGGGGTATCAGTTCGCCGGAGTCGAGGTAGCGCGGCACCACGTCGTTGCGGTTGGTGGCCGCCAGGAAGCCGGCCACCGGCAGTCCCCACTGGGCGGCATACACGCCGGCGGTCAGGTTGCCGAAGTTGCCGCTGGGCACGCAGAACAGGGGCCGCCCGCGGGCGCGAAGGCGCACGCCGGCGAAGAGGTAGTAGAACGCCTGCGGCAGCAGGCGGCCCAGGCTGATGGAGTTCGCCGGGCACAGGCGTGCCGCGGCCACCAACTCCGGGTCGGCCAGGGCGCCCTTCACCAGGCGCTGGCAGTCGTCGAACGAGCCCGCCACCTCCAGGGCGTGGATGTTGTCGCCGAGCGCGGTGAGCTGCTGCTCCTGCAGGCGGCTGATGCGGCCCGACGGATACAGCAGCACCACCTCGATACCCCTGCGTCGCCAGAAGGCGCGCGCCACGGCGCCGCCGGTGTCGCCGGAGGTCGCGACCAGCACCACGACACCCTGTCCGGCGGGGCTCGCGCGGAGTTGACGCTCCAGCAGCGTGGCCAGAAACGAGGCGCCGAAGTCCTTGAACGCACAGGTGGGGCCGTGGAACAGCTCCAGCAACGCGATGCCGTCGTGCAGCCGGCTCAGCGCCGGGGCGAATGGGAAGGCCGCTTCGACCAGGGCGCGTGCCGCGGTCGCGGGCCCATCCGCCGAAGACGCGAGCTCCTCTTCGAAGAGCCGGGAGGTGGCGGCAGTCGCCACCTCCTGGAACGAAGCCTGGTCGGGCAGGGCGGCGATCTCCCGCCGCAGGTCCGGAGGCGGGTCAGGTCGAAAGAGGCCGCCGCCCGAGGGCAGCCCAGCCAGCAGCGAGGCGCTGAACGACAGACGCACGCTCGGGTCGCGCGTGGAGCAGACCTGCATCTCCTTTCTCCCTGGCGCGTACTCGGTCAGCCCTCGGCCACCACGCGAGGCCCGGAGGAACCGATCTCCGACACGTAACTGACCGACCGCAGGCCGGATGCTGAGAAAGCTCGTTGCATGGCCTCGCCCACGGCAGTGGCCCGCGCGGTGCTCGCCGCCAGGGCGAACACCGCGGGACCGGAACCGGAGATGGAACAGCCGATGGCACCGCCGGCCAGCGCGGCCTCCTTCACGCCGTCGAACCCGGGGATGAGCGACGCCCGCACCGGCTCGGCCACCACATCGCACAGCGAACGGCCCATCAGCGCCAGATCGCCGGAGTGCAGGGAGGCCACCAGGGCCGCCAGATTCCCCCACTGATACACGGCTTGGGTGAGCGGGATCTGACTGGGCAGGATGCGCCGCGCGGCCTCGGTACGGATCTCCACCTCGGGGCTGAGCAGGGCCACGGCCAACCCGGCGGGCACCGGCAGGCGTATCAGGTCCGGAGGGTCGCTGCTGCGGACCAGGACGATGCCACCCAGCAGGGCGGGCGCCGCATTGTCGGCATGGCCGGCACCGGCCGCCACCCGCTCTGCCGCCAGCGCGCACGGTAGCAACTCTTCCGGGGGCACGGGATCGCCGGCCAACCGATTGACCGCGACCAGCGCCGCCGCGGCACTGGCCGCCGAGCCGCCCAGCCCGGATGCCATGGGCATGCCCTTGTGCAGCGCCAGCTCGACCCCGAACGGCTCGCCGAGCCGCTCCAACAGGACGCGCACGGCTATCACCGCGGTGTTGCGGTGGTCGCGCGGCAGGCGTCCGCCGTCCCCGGTGACCTCCCGCAGGGTCACTCCGCCGGCCGCCGTGCGGCGCGCCTCCACGGTGTCGCCGGGGTGCGCCACGGCGAACCCCAGCACGTCGAATCCCGCCGCCACATTGGCAACGGTGGCCGGCGCGAATGCCTGCACCATCCGTAGCTGGCCGGTCATGACCGCGGAAACGCCGGATCGCTCACCCTGCAGGCATAATACCCCGAGCCGAGTGCGGTCGGTGTTGGCACCGTTGCGCCGTCTCCGGCACACTCCGCCATGGCGTACTTCAAGAAGCTGGTCGGCGAGCAGTGCTACCTGTCGCCCATCGACCCGGACGATGCGCCCCGCTTCGCCGCGTGGGTCAACGACCCCGAGGTGGCCGCCGGCGTCACCCTGGCCCGCCAGGTGCTGGGCGTCGAGCGCACGCGGGACAAGCTCGTCAGACACGCCGGCCGGCAGGCGTACTTCGCCATCGTCGCGCTGGACGGGGACCGGCTGATCGGCAACTGCGGCATCGGGGACGTCAGCGCCGTCGACCGCACCGGCGAGCTCGGCATCCTGATCGGCGACAAGCGGTTCTGGAACCGCGGCTTCGGCACCGACGCCGTGCGGCTGCTGCTGCGCTTCGGCTTCCTGACGCTCAACCTGAACAACGTCAAGCTCAACGCGCACTCGTTCAACAAGCGCGCGATCCGCTGCTATGAGAAGTGCGGCTTCAAGCAATGCGGCTACTGGCCGGACTCCTGGTACCACGACGGCGAGCTGCACGGCACCGTCATGATGTACGCGCTCCGCGCCGACTTCGATCGGAGTTAGCCGGTGCTGCGCTTCCGTGCGGACTGGATCCTCTCGGCGGCGCGCTCGTAGCTCACCAGTCTTCGGATGAGGGCGTTGTAGCGCTGGTGCGCGTCACGGCCATGGAGCTCGCGGAGCAGGAGATAGAGCTCGATCTCCGGCTGTTCGCACAGCGGGGATCGCTCCGGAAGATCCAGGCCCAGGCGCCGCAGCCGCGGCGCACCGATCGCTACCAGCAGCGATTCGGTCGTCGTTTCGCCACGCCGGTGCGCCTGCACGCCCTTGGCGATGAGATCAGCCCCCGGCAGACGCTCGTCACCGCTCATCGGTTCAGCTCCGCCAGCGCGCGTTCGACCTTGACCCGAAACGAGTCCGGGTCGAGGGCTGGGTACCGAACGAGCTCGGCCCCGATCGCGTCGAACAGCCGCCGCAACATGGCCGGCTCTATGAGTCCGCGATCGCGCATCTCCGCGACATCGTGGAGATCCTGGCCGTGGCCGCGCTCGATCTTGGCGAGCGCCTGGGAATGGAAGTCATAGTGATGGAAGGAGACCGGGCCATGGCGCACGATGAACGGGCTGCGTTCCCGCCACCCGGGCAGCGGCGGGATGAACTGATCGGGAGCCGCCAGCTCGACGTTGATGCCAAGGGCATCCTTGAGTTCGGCGATCGCCTCGAAGACGCCGGCGGGCTCCGGGTCGAGCTTGAGATCGACATCCACGGTCGTGGCACGCCAGCCGACCAGTACCGCGGACGCGCCACCCACCAAGTAGATCCGGCCGTTGCTCCGGCACTGGCGGCCGATTCCCTCCATGAGCCGGCCGAGGCGAGCGGCGTCGGTAAGATCGCGCACGAGTGAGAGTGTACCCGGAGCGGCAGCGGTTGGCCGCCTACCCGCAGGCGCCCGGTCCAGCGATACACGCCTTGCGCGACCGGTCGAAATGCAGTAGCTTGGCCCAACAATTTCGACCACGGTCCCATCGAGGACCGATTTTTTTGGAGGCATTTCATGAAGAGCCGGGCATCTATCGTAGCGATCTTCGCAGCGCTTCTGGCGCTGTGTCTGACACCGCTGAGCTGGAGCTCCGCCGAGTCCGAGGCGGCAGCGGAAGAGACGGTGACGATCCATATGTTTATGGGTAACTCGGGTGTTCCGCACCCGGCCGACGTCGACCCTAGCAGCAACTGGGCGATTGACGTCGTAGAGAAGTTGGCAAATGTAGACCTTATCCTGGAGGTTCCGAACTACCAGGATTTCGCCACGAAGATCAATCTGCTGCTGGCTTCCGGCAACCTGCCCGACATCGTCCATGGCTGGCAGAAAGCCGATCTGGAGAACGCCGCCGACGCCGGCGCGTTCATCGATCACAAGCCGTACTACGACAACTCCCCGATCATGCAGGCGCGGGTATCGCAGCTTGCTTTCGACCTGGCCGCGACGCCGAACGGACTGCACTTCGCCATGCCGATGGTGATGAGCGCCCGCGAGCCCGGCTGGGGCAACCTCGTCCGCTACGACCTGCTCGAAGAATACAACGGCGGCGAATTCCCCGGCACGATCGACGGATACCTGGACTTCCTCCGGTGGGTCAGGGACACCTACGAGGGTTCCACGCCGCTCTCCTCACGTCTCGCCTGGGGCGGACGGCTGTTCGCCACGGCCGACGCCTTCTTCCTCTGGTACGGCGTACCGCCCTACGGCACACGCATCCAGGACGGCACGGTGCACCACAACTTCACGCTCCCGGCCATGAAGGAAGCCCTCAAGCTGTGGCGACAGGTGTTCGAAGAAGGCATCCTGGATCCCGAGTTCGCCACCAGCGATACGGCCGCTTGGGTCCAGAAGAGAAGTGAGCGACAGGTCTCCATGTTTTCCAACGCCACCGACCAGGTCATCCCCGGGTATGACAACATGATGAACGCCGGCCAGGTATGGGTTTACACGCCGCCGCTCGATGAATACCCGGAAGCCTTGACGGATCCCAAGTACATGGCGGACCTGAGCATCAACTACGGCGTGGACATCTTCCCGATATCGAGCCATCGCACCGGCATCACTTCGGCTGCAAAGGATCCGGACCGGGCGTGGAGAGTCCTCGAAGCCTTTGCATCGGATGAGCTGTGGGACGTGATCGCCTGGGGCCGCGAAGGCAAGGAATACACGGTGGAAGGCGGCACGCGCAAAGCCACGGACCGCCTCTACTTCCGGGACCTGGACGACGCGGATGCCCACTACTGGACGTTGCACCTCGGCACCATCAGCGGATTTTGGCCCACGCAGGTAAAATACGCGGTACAGGCCGAGCGATACCCCATGGAGTGGCAGCGCGTTCACGACAGCGCGCAGTGGCTCATGGACAAGGACCGTGAGGTCGGCCTGAGCTACCTCTCATTCGTACCGACGGACCCGGAAGTCAGCAGGAAGGCCGGTGAAGTCAATCCCTTCATCAGTGCGGCCATTGCCAAAGCCATCACCGGTCAGATCACCCTCGACGAGTTCGATGAAGAGGTGGCGAAATTCCAGCAGGAATTCGGCTTCATCTACGATTACCAGACCCAGTACGTCCAGGATCACAAGGACGAACTGCGCAGCAAGAACGTGAGGATGGTCGACTGGTAGGGCACAGCGACTGACGATAGAAACGTAGCACCAGACCCGAGGGGGCGCATGCTCAGGTATGCGCCCCCTTCTTTCACGGCAGGAGAGGCACGAACCAGATGACAGCGACAGCGACAGCGGCCCGCCCGGTGTCGCAGCGGAAGATCACGAAGCGAGCTCTTTCGCTGTTCGCACTCTTCCTGCCGGCGGCGGTGTTGCTGTTCCTGTTCAATTACCTGCCGATCTACGGCATCATCATCTCCTTCAAGGACTTCACGCCCTATCGCGGCATCCTGGGAAGCGCCTGGGCCGGGCTCGACCACTTCCGGTTCTTCCTGTCCGATGCCCGCTTCTGGAACGTCGTCAAGAATACGATCTACATCAGCCTGCTCGACATACTGATCGGATTCCCCGCTCCCATCGTGTTCGCGCTGCTGGCCAACGAGCTCGCGAGCAAACCGTTCAAGCGGCTGAGCCAGACCGTCTCGTACCTGCCTCACTTCGTCTCATGGGTCGTCGTGTACGGCATCATGTACCAGCTCCTGTCCCCGCTGCACGGCATGCTGAACAAGCTCGTCGTCCTGTTCGGCGCCGACGCCGTCCATTTCATGGGACGGGCGGATCTCTTTCGGCCGCTGGTCGTCGTCCTGGAGATCTGGAAGAACATGGGATGGGGGGCCATCCTCTATTTCGCGGCGCTGACGAGCATCGATTCCGACCTCTACGAGGCTGCCTACATCGACGGTTCCAGCCGGCTCCGCATGGTCTTCTCCGTCACGCTGCCCGGGCTGCTGTCCGTGATCATGCTGTTGTTGATATTCCGGATCTCACGCCTGTTTCTGGTCGAGTTCGAGCGGATCTTCGTCTTTGCAAATCCGTTGAACTATGGGGTCTCCGACGTACTCGCCGTCTATATCTACCGCCTCGGGCTGGAGCAGGCCCAGTACAGCCTGACCGCCGCCATCGGCCTGGTGCAATCCGTCATCGCGTTCTGTTTGCTGTTCGCGGCACACAAGATTGCACGCAAGCTCACCGGGATCGGTCTATGGTAGGAATGCTGCGCTATCGATCCGTTTCCCGGCGGGTCTTCGAGGTCTTTCTCTATCTCGGGTTCATCCTGCTGTGCCTCTGCATCGTCCTGCCCTTCCTGCACGTGGCGGCGGTCTCGCTGAGCAGCAAGAGCGCCATCCTGAAGAATCAGGTGACCATCTTTCCCGTGGAGCTCTACACCAGGGCGTACGACATCATCCTGAGCAGCCGGCTCTTTTTCACGAGCCTTACCAACACCATCCTCCTGACGGTGGTCAATACCCTGGTAGCGATAGTGATCGCGGTAAGCGCCGCCTACGCGCTGGCGAACAAGCACTTCCTGGGGATGCGCACCGCCCTGGTCTATACGCTCATCCCGCTGTACTTGTCCGGCGGCCTCATCCCGTTCTATCTGATCGTGAATTCCTATGGGCTCAACAACACCCGGCTCGCCCTCATGCTTCCGTATCTGGTGGACCCGTTCTTGATCATCGTCTTCCGCAACGCCATCGTGCGGCTGCCGCAGGAGATCATGGAGTCTGCCGAGGTGGACGGAGCGTCCGAGTTCACGATTCTCTTCCGGATCGTCTTCGCCCTCATCATTCCCATGGTGGCAGCCTTCACCATCATCTCTGCGGTGTTCTACTGGAACATGTGGTTTCCGGTACTCATCTTCATTCGCGACAAGTGGAAATGGACGCTCCAGTACATGCTCCGCGACATCTATACCAATCCGTTGATCGGCGGCGGGCAGCTCGATGTCGGCAATATCGTCGAGGATCTCGACAATATTCTCCCTCAGAACCTGATCAACGCGGCGATCGTCTGCACCGTGATGCCGGTCGTCATCATCTACCCGTTTCTCCAACGGTATTTCATCCACGGGGTGATCGTCGGCGCCGTCAAGGGCTAGACCGCTGAGGGCTGCCGCGCGTCGTTCGGAGGCCTGAACCAGAGAAGCCGCCAACCATAGGGATCGAGAACACCGTTCAGGCGAGCGGGAGATTCGTCGAGCGCGTCGATGATCGAACCGTGGTCCTGTTCGCTGCCGAGAAGCTCCCAGTTCACGGTGAGTGCAAACGACGCGCGTTCGCGATTCAAGTTCGAAACGACGGCGAGCACGCCGTTGGCAGGGTGCCGGTAGAGGCTCACGTAGATGCCGGGGGAATCGGCGCGGATGTACTCCGCGTTCTTCCAATACGGGAGCCATTCGGCCTGGCTGCGGCCGAAGTCATCCATGAGCCGCCAGATGCGTGAGGCCAGATCGAGCTCCTCCAGTCCGTCCCGGTTCAACGGCCTGACCGGGACATCATGGATCAACGTGATGGCCCATGCCTGCTCGAAGGTGAAGCCCTGGCCGTAGCAGAGGAACTCGGCCGGCACACCCCACTGACGGCCCATGAACTCCGTGCGAAACGCGTCGAGCGGGAGCTGGGTCGCCGCGTTCTCAGTTCCACGGACGTCCTGAAACTGCTCCCCGTCCCAATACGAGGTGGCGAACCCGAGCGTCGGCATGACCATGCACGTCGAGTTGTGCGCGTTGATCTGCCCTTCAGGATTAACGGATTTTACCGCGTTATGGATGCGACGCATGGCGCTGCGCACGCCGAAGATGGGATACGACTTCGCGACCGATCCGTCGGACCGCATGCTGCCACATCCATGCAGGGTATTGATACATCCGGCCGGGAATTCCATGCCGTCGAGGTACACGCCGTCGATACCGAATTCGTCCATGGCCTTGGCGATGGCGTCGGCGACGAAGTCCTGCCATGCGCTGTTGAGGCAGACTACCCACGCCGACTGATCGGGCTGTGGCCGCGTATGAAACACCGGGTACCCGTATGATGGCATGGTGAGACAGACGGCCCCGAAATCACGCCACTCGGGCGCCGCGCTGGAGATCAGGAACCCATAGTACAGCAGGATCTTGAGACCCCGGTCGTGGCACGCCTTGACGAGCTCGTGCAGTCGCTGACGGTCTACCGGAATCGTGTGCGCTTCGATGTCGGTCCAGAACTGATGGAGCACCACGGTTCTCACACCCGCTTGGACGCATCGATCCAGAAACCACGGATCGAGGGCCAGAGGCGCCGTGAAGCCGGTTCCCGGCGGCTCCGGTCCGACATGAATGAACCGGTGATCCCAAGCTCCCTGGTCGACCGCCTTGACCGGTGTGGCCTGCAGGCCGAACGTATACCGTAAGGGCTGGTAGCGTTCCCCGCGCTCGCCCGTTATCGCCGCGTCCCGGATCACGGCGTTCTCCAGCTCAGGCGCGGTGTCCCACGCGAGCGGTCGTTGCGACTCCGGCGCCAACCGCATCGGCGAGGAGATCAGATGCAGCGTGAGCACCACACGATCCCCATCGCGAACGATCTCCGTGCCCGGCGTCTCCGGCGCGACATACCAGTCACGGTCGGACTCACTGAACCAGGCCAGTCCGCAATCGTTGTCTCCCAACCAGATGTACGGCCGGAATCCCATCTTCACCGTGGTGTCCGGGAGCGCGCCGGCGTTCCTCGCCGTCCCCCATGCCCCCGGAAAGTGATACAGGTACTCCGCGTGCGCCGCGCGGATGGGAATCTCGATCGACAGCGAGTCCAGGTCGACGATGTCGACCGCGGAGACTTCGACATCGAACCGGATCATCCCGTCGAATTCGACGTGCGCCTGCACGTGCACGTCGAGGTTCGATGCAGTCAGACGCTGTTCGAGCACGACCTCATCGAGGTCCGACGCCACCTCATCGATCGTTTCCGCGGCGAAGGGCAGGCTCCGGCCGCCGGCGACCGCCGTCAGTCGTACGGGTGCATGCAGTATCCGACTGCCCGCCGTGGTCACCGATTCGATCAGACAGCCGGGAGCGAACCGGTAATTCCTCCCCCAACAGGCAACCTCATACGTTCCGTCGGCAGTCGCCCCACCTTGAAGCGGAGTCCAGGCTGCGGGGACTCGCGAATCGAGCCCGGCGCGCGAGCCCCACCACTCGGGCTTGTGCGGCGGATCGGCGCTCTGGATGAGGTGCGTGATGCACTCGCGACCCCACCGATCGACGAGGACCGCCTGCAGTTCACACGTGCCGCCCGGCACCTGTCCCAGGTCGAGCACGACCGTACGGCCCGACGGCTGGCCGAAGTCGTCGATTCTGGTCCGCACGAACGACTGACGCCGCGAACGGTGCCAGACCCAGAGCTCGACGGCCGACCCTCTCGCTATGAACGCATCGCCGACCGGAACGACCGTGACGTGCAGCTTGTCCGCGTCGAATCGCGCATACGCGCACAGAGTGATCTGGCGTGGTGAACTGCCCTTCTTCTTCATGACGTCCGCATAGTGCATCGACACCGCCCGCTTCCTCGACCACCATGAATCTCAACGTAGGTTCCGCACCACGCCCGGAGGTTCTCACCCATGGCCCGCGTCAAACTGGCACTGATCGGCTGCGGCGGCATGTCCGCCGCCCACCTGCGGCGGTTTCACCTGCTGAGCGACCGGCTGCAGCTCGTGGCGGCCGTCGACGTCGACGAGACCAAGGCCCGGCAGGTCCGGGAGCATCTCCCGGACGTACGGGTTGCCACCGACCATCGCTCCGTCCTCGACCTGGTGGACGCCGTGCTCGTCGTGCTGCCGCACCACCTGCACCATCCCGTCGCCAGGGAGTGCCTGGAGGCAGGCAAGCACGTCCTGCTGGAGAAGCCGATGGCGAACAGCGAAGCCGAGTGCCTGGATCTCATCGCCACCGCGGCGCGCGTCGACCGCGTCCTGATGATCGCCTATTGCATGCGCTTCCACCCCGTGGTCGCGGCCATGAAGGACGAGCTCGACAAGCAGAGCTTCGGCGAGGTGTTCCAGGTGAGCATCTGGACCGAGCAGATGACCCGCTACCCGCCGGGTCACTGGGGTCACCGTGCGGCGACGCTGGGCGGCGGCCAGCTCTTCAGCCACGGATGTCACTACATCGACATCCTGCTCTGGTTCCTCGGAGAGCCCGTCAGCGGCACCCACCTGGGCACCAATACGGGCACGCCGTGGATGGAACGCGAGGGCACCTCCAACGTGACCATGAAGTTCGCAGGCAACCGGCTTGGCTACCACTTCGGTACCTGGGGCGCGCGCGGCACCCGCCTGCGCTACTCCATCCACGCCCATTGCACCGAGGGAATGATCGAGGCCGACGTCAGCGACCATCGCCTCCTGGCCCACGCCGGCGGGGAACGGAAGCTGCTCATGGAAAGCGACGCCGGCGCCGGCAAGCACACCGAGAACGAGATGGCCCACTTCCTCGACTGCATCGAACGCGGGCAGATGCCACTGACCGACGGCGAGGCCAGCCTGCAAAGCCTCCGAGTCATCTGGAAGCTGTACGAAGCCGAGGAGCGCGACGTGGTCGCCGATCTGCGGGGGCTCGGCCTGCCAGCCCGGTAAGCCCATGCCCGGCCCGCCGCCCGCGCGGGAAATAAGGAGCCCCCGACACGATGCCGGGGGCTCCATGGGTTTCCGGGAACGCTTACCGCGTTACTCGTCGATCCACCACTGCTCCATGCGCAGCCAGCGGCGAATGCCCCAGGCGTTGTAGCCGACCGCATTGTTGCGGATCCGGTTGTGGGCGTAGTGGAAGTCGCCGGCGCCGCCGAAGGTCAGCTCGGTGCCGTCCAGGTTGTTCAGCACCACCAGCTCGGTGGCCTGGATCGCCAGCTCCATCCGCTCGTCGGGATCGATCGACTGGGCCGACGCGTCGGCCATCCGCTTCAACTCCAGCAGCCCCTCGCGGTAGGGCTCGGGCGGTGCCACGCCATCCTCGCCCCCCGTTTCGAGCCAATCGCGCACCTCGTACTGGTAGAGGGCGTGCAGGTAGAGGGCGTCGGTGCCCCAGAACCCAGTGGCCGGAGCCCGACTCGATAAGCGGCAATTCGCCGGCGAGCCACCACGGGCGCACGCCTTCGCTCCACGTCTTCTGCTGGCAGAAGGTCTTGATCGTTGAGGTCCCGCTCCCAGTTCTGGCACTGCGCGGTGATCACCTCGGCGCGGCCGGAGTCGGAGAAGATGCCGATGTTCAGCTCGCTGCGACCGCCAGACCGAGATCGTCCAGGATCTGGTTCGCCTCAGCCAGGTCGTAGCGCGTCCACTGCTCCAGGTGGTCCCACATCGCCTGCACGCGCGGGTCGGCGCTCATGCCGATCGGCTTGTCGGGATCGAGCCGCGGCCGGCCCACCAGGACGTCGGCAATATCGTCGAGGATCTCGACAATATTCTCCCCCAGAACCTGATCAACGCGGCGATCGTCTGCACCGTGCTGCCGGTCGTCATCATCTACCCGTTTCTCCAACGGTATTTCATCCACGGTGTGATCGTCGGCGCCGTCAAGGGCTAGGCGCCAGAGGGCTTCCGCGCGCCGTTCGGAGGCCTGCACCAGAGAAGCCGCCAACCGTAGGGATCGAGAGCGCCGTCCGGGCGAGCCGGAGATCGCTCCAATGCATCGACGATCGAGACCGAGGCGTGATCCATGCCGAGAAGGTCCCAGTTCACGGTCAGCGCGAATGTCGTCCGCTCCCGATTCAGGTTCGACACCACGGCGAGCACTCCGTTGTCGGGATGCCGGTAGAGGCTCACGTAGATGCCGGGGGAATCGGAGCGGACGTACTCCGCGTTGCTCCAATACGGCAGCCACTCGGCTTTGCCGCGGTCGAAGTCATTCATGAGCCGCCAGATGCGTGAAGCCAGCTCGAGCTCCTCCAGTCCGGGCCGGCTCATCGGCCTGACCGGGACATCGTGGATCAGCGTGATGGCCCATGCCTGTTCGAAGGTGAAGCCCTGACCGTAGCAGAGGAACTCGGCCGGGACCCCCCACTGGCGGCCCATGAACTCCGCGCGGAACGCGTCGAGCGGGAGCTGCGTCGCGGCGTTGTCGATTCCACGGACGTCCTGGAACTGCTCCCCGTCCCAGTACGAGGTACCGAACCCGAGCGTGGGCATCACCATGCAGGTCGAGTTGTGCACGTTGATCTGCCCCTCGGGGTTCCGTGACTTGACCGCGTTGTGGATGCGGCGCATGGCGCTGCGGACGCCGAAGATGGGATACGACTTGGCGATCGATCCGTCGGGGCGCGCGCTGCCGCAGCCATGCAGGGTGTTGATGCACCCGGCCGGGAATTCGGTGCCGTCCAGATACACGCCGTCGATCCCGAACTCGTCCATGGCCCGGGCGATGGCGTCGGCGACGAAGTCCTGCCATGCGCTGTTGAGGCAGACCACCCACGCCGACTGATCGGGCTGCGGTGCGTCACGGAACAGCGGGTAGCCGTACGCGGGCGTGGTGAGACAGCCCGCCCCGAAGTCACGCCACTCGGGCGCCGCGCTGGAGATCAGGAACCCGTAGTACAACAGGATCTTGAGACCCCGTTCGTGGCACGCCTCGACCCACTCGTGCAGCCGCTCGCGGTCTACCGGAATCGTGTGCGCTTCGATGTCGGTCCAGAACTGGTGCAGCACCACGGTTCTCACACCCGCCTGAACGCAGCGATCCAGAAACCGCGGCGACAGGGTCAGCGGCTCCGTGAACGCGGGCGGAGCCGGTCCGACGTGGATGCACCGGTAGTCCCAGGCCCCCTGTTCGTTCGCCTTGACCGGCGTGGCCTGCAGGCCGAACGTGTACCGCAGGGGCTGGTAGCGTCCCCCGCGCTCGCCCGTGATCGCCGCGTCCCGGATCACGGCATTCTCCAACTCCGGCGCGGTATCCCATGCCAGCGGCCGCTGCGACTCCGGCGCCAACCGCATCGGCGAGGAGATCAGGTGCAGCGTGAGCACCACACGATCCCCATCGCGGACGATCTCCGTGCCGGGCGTGCCCGGCGCGACATGCCAGTCGCGGTCGGACTCGCTGAACCAGGCCAGTCCGCGATCGTCGTCTCCCAGCCAGACGTACGGCCGGAACCCCATCTTCACTGCGGTGTCCGGGAGGGCGCCGGCGTTCCTGGCCGTCCCCCATGCCCCCGGAAAGTGATAGAGGTACCCCGCGTGCTCGGCGCGGACGGGAATCTCGATCGACAGGGAGTCCAGGTCGACGGCGTCGGTCGCGGAGACTTCGACGTCGAAACGGATCATGCCGTCGAATTCGACGTGCGCCTGCACGCGCAGGTCGAGGTTCGCTGCCGTCAGGCGCTGTTCGAGCACGACCTCATGCCGGTCCGACGCCACCTCATCGATCGCTTCCGCGGCGAAGCGCAGACTCCGGCCGCCGGCGACCGCCGTTATTCGAACCGGCGCATGCAGGATCCCACTGCTCGCCGCGGTCACCGATTCGAGCAGACTGCCGGGAGCGAACCGGTACGTCCTCCCCCAGCAGGAGACGGCGTACGTTCCGTCGGCATGCGACTCACCTGCAAGGGAGGTCCACGCTGCGGGTACTCCGGGATCGAGCCCCGCGCGCGAGCCCCACCACTCGGGCTTGTCCGGTGGATCGGCGCTCTGGATGAGATGCGTGACGCACTCGCGACCCCACCGATCGACGAGTACGGCCTGCAGTTCAGCCGTGCCTGCCGGCACCTGTTCCAGGTCGAGCACGACCGTCCGGCCCGACGGCTGGTCGAAGTCGTCGATCCTGGTCCGTACGAACGGCTGGCGCCGCGAGCGGTGCCAGACCCAGAGCTCGACCGCCGACCCTCTCGCTATGAACGCATCGCCGACCGGAACGACCGTTACGTGCAGCTTGTCCCCGTCGAACCGGACGTACGCGCACAGAGTGATCTGGCGTGGTGAAGTGCCCTTCTTCTTCATGACGTCCGCATTGTGCATCGACAGCGCCCACTTCCTCGACCACCATGATCTCCGGGAGTTCCGAACCATGGCCCGCGTCAAACTGGCACTGATCGGCTGCGGCGGCATGTCCGCCGCTCACGTGCGGCGGTTTCCACCTGCTCCGCGACCGGCTGCAGCTCGTGGCGGCCGTCGACGTCGACGAGGCCGGGACCCGGCAGGTCCGCGAGCATCTCCCGGACGTACGCGTCGCCACCGACCATCGCTCCGTACTCGACTTGGTGGACGCCGTGCTCGTCGTGCTGCCGCACCACCTGCACCACCCCGTCGCCAAAGAGTGCCTGCAGGCCGGCAAGCACGTGCTCCTGGAGAAGCCGATGGCGAACAGCGAAGCCGAGTGCCTGGACCTCATCGCCACCGCGGCCCGACTCGACCGCATCCTGATGATCGCCTATTGCATGCGCTTCCACCCCGTGGTCGCGGCCATGAAAAACGAGCTCGACCAAAAGAGCTTCGGCGAGGTATTCCAGGTGAGCATCTGGACCGAACAAATGACTCGCTACCCACCGGGTCACTGGGGGCACCGGGCCGCGACGCTGGGCGGCGGCCAGCTCTTCAGCCACGGCTGCCACTACATCGACATCCTGCTCTGGTATCTCGGAGAGCCCGTCAGCGGCACCCACCTGGGCACCAATGCCGGCACGCCGTGGATGGAACGCGAGGGCACCTCCAACGTGACCATGAAGTTCGCAGGCAACCGGCTGGGCTACCACTTCGGTACCTGGGGCGCGCGCGGCACCCGCCTGCGCTACTCCATCCACGCCCACTGCACCGAGGGAATGCTCGAGGCCGACGTCAGCGGCCATCGGCTCCTGGCCCACGCCGGTGGGGAACGGAAGCTCCTCATGGAAAGCGACGCCGGCGCCGGCAAGCATACCGAGAACGAAGTGGCCCACTTCATCGACTGCATCGACCGCGGGCAAACGCCTCTGACCGACGGTGAGGCCAGTCTGCAAAGCCTCCGAGTAATCTGGAAGCTGTACGAAGCCGAGGAGCGCGACGTGGTCGCCGATCTGCGGGGGCTCGGACTGCCGCACCGCTAAGCCCTGCGTCCCGCCGCCCGCGCGGGCACAAGAGAGCCCCCGGCACAGTGCCGGGGGCTCATCGGGTTCCGGGAACGCTATCCCGCTACTCGTCGATCCACCACTGCTCCATGCGCAGCCAGCGGCGAATGCCCCAGGCGTTGTAGCCGACCGGATTGTTGCGGATCCGGTTGTGGACGTAATGGAAGTTGGCGGCGCCGCCGAGGGTCAGCTCGGTGCCGTCCAGGTTGTTCAGCAACACCAGCTCGGTGGCCTGGATCGCCAACTCCATCCGCTCATCCGGATCGATCGACTGGGCCGACGCGTCGGCCAGCCGCTTCAGCTCCAGCAGCCCCTCGCGGTACGGCTCCGGAGGCTCGATGCCGTCCTTGCCGCCCGTTTCGAGCCAGTCGCGCACCTCGTACTGATAGAGGGCGTGCAGGTAGAGCGCGTCAGTGCCCCAGAACCAGTGGCCGGAGCCCGATGCGATCAGCGGTAACTCGCTGCCGAGAAACCACGGTTGCACGCCTTCGCTCCAGGTCTTCTGGATGCAGAAGGTCTTGATCTTGAGGTCCCGATCCCAGTTCTCGCACTGGGCCGTGATCACCTCGGCGAGTTCCCAGTCGGAAAAGATACCGATGTCCATCTCGATGCGCCCGCCGTCGGAATACTGGCGGAAGCCGTCGTCGCCGACCGCCAGTCCCAGATCGTCCAGCATCTGGTTTGCCTCAGCCAGGTCGTACCGCGTCCACTGGTCCAGATGGTCCCACATCGCCTGCACGCGCGGGTCGGCGCTCTGGCCGATCGGCTTGTCCGGGTCCAGGCGAGGCCGGCCGACCAGCTTGGCTCGGAACTCGTACAACTCGGGGGTGGCGTAGGCGCGCATCATCTGCTCGTTGTCGATGCCGAGCTGCAGCGCCTGCAGGAAGTCGTTATCCAGCATCAACGTGGCGAGCTTGTCATCGTTCTCGTTCTGCGGATTCTCCAGCGCGTTGGTGATCCACGCCAGCTTGCGCTTGATGAACACCCAGTAGTTGTGGAACCCGGGCGGCGTGACCAGCCGGTAGTTGCCGTTGGCCTGCTGCTGGAACAGCACCGCGTCCACCGGCGGCCCCATGGCGTGCCAGTCATACTCGCCCGCGGCAAGCTGCAGCTTCTCCACCTCCTTGTCCTTGACGTAGGTTACGCGCAACTCGTCGGTGTAGGGGAGCTGCTTGCCCTCCTCGTCCACCTTCCAGTAGTACGGGTTGCGCACCATCACCATCAGCTCGCCTTCCTTCACCGTCTCCGGAATCCAGGGACCGAGGGTGGGGCGCTCGGTGTTGGTGCCGGCGCGGTGCACGGTGTTGAAGTCCTGCCACGCCTCGGTGGGGTCGCCCAGCTCCTCGTTGTACTTGGGATGGAACTGTTTCAGGTAGTGGGCGGGCTCCGGATCGAGATAGTTCCAGCCGATGTTCTTGTGGTAGTTGGCGAACGGCGCGGCGAACTTAACGACGATCGTGTAGTCGTCGACCGCCGTGAGCTCGGCCAGCTCGCCGCCGATGATGAAGTCGGCGGGCGCCACCGACAGCGGGGTCGCGTCGGGGTCGGGGGAGTAGAGCCTGATGTCCTCCCACTTGAACATCACGTCCGCGGCGGTGAATTCCTCGCCGTCCGACCACTTCACGCCCTTCCGGAGATGGATGGTGTAGGTCGTCAGATCGTCGCTCCACTCGATACTCTCGGCGAGGTTCGGGTAGCGGTGGGTGCCTGAAGGCACGCTGACGGCGATCAGCCCCTCGTTCATGTAGCGGGTGATGCTGCCGAAGCTGGTGTACAGCGCCTCGACGTGGCGCAGCGTGCCGCCGTACTTGCCGACCGCTTCGAACGCCTGCTCCACGGGGGGCAAGTCGGGCAGCCGCTCCTGGACCGGGGGAAGCTCCCCGGCGGCGACCTTGGCCGCCAGCACCGGCGACTCGCTGTAGCTCGCCATCGGGCCGTCCGGCGTGATCACCGGGACGATGTCGGCCCCTGTCGCTGTCATGGCCATGCCCCCGAGGAAGAGACATGCCAGCAGTGCCAAGCCATGCGACGCGCTGAAGCGCTTTCGTTTCGATAGGTTCATAACCAGCCTCCTCGGCGAAAGAATGCCGCCAGTGCACCACTTGTGACCGGCGTTGTCAAACGTCGCTCGCGCCGGGGGCTTGTCATCGCGCGGTCCATGCGAACAGAGTGACCCGCCTCGGGCGAAGGAGGAGTCATGGGAAAACTGGAGCGGGACGGGCGCGTCATCGTCGCGGAGGGGGGGAGTTGCCCCTCCCTGGAGCGCCTCGGCAACGGCGACCTGCTGGTGGCCTATCGGGACGACACCCACAGCAAGACGTGCGTGAGCATGACGCGCTCCACCGACTGCGGCCGGACGTGGCGCAAGGAGCACACCTTCGCTTACGGCGCCTCGGCGCAGCGAACGGACGAACAGTTCTACGGCCATCACGGCATGGCGCAGCTCGCCGACGGGACCATCCTGCTGCCCTACAACGTGTACGGAGCCACCTACAGCGGCGTCTATAACCGCACCGTGTGCGTGCGCAGGTCGGTGGATCAGGGGCACACCTGGTCGGAGCCGATCGTCGTGGTACCGGGGCCGGGTCCGGCATCCGGGTGGTCGTCGGCGATCTCCTACGGCAAGATCCGCACCCTGCACGACGGGACGGTCATCCTGCCGATCATCGGCCGGCACGAAAGCGACCGCTTCGGCCGCCATGGATACCTCACCTCCCACGACGGCGGCGAGACCTGGGACAGCTACGTGACCGCCGCGTGTGACCGTTACTCCGGCGACGAGGCCGACTTCCTGCAACTGCCCTCAGGCCGCATCCTGTGCGTCAACCGCGATCCCTCCAACACCCACGGGCACGGAGTCGGGCCGCTCTTCTGCAACTGGAGTGACGACAACGGCGCCACCTGGAGCAGCCACGAGATGGTGGGCTGGTCCGACCCGCGCTACGGCCACTCCCCGGCGCTGTTCCTTACCAGGACCGGCACCGTGATCTGCGGCTACCGGCACGTGGCCGAGATGGACCACCTCCATATCGGCAGCGTGGCGTTCTGCTACGTCAAGGAGGATGGGCTGGACTGGAGCGGCGAAACCCACATCTGGGGCGGCCCCATGTACCTGTCGTTCCTGATGCAGTTCCACGCGATGGGGCAGGGCTACCCCAGCTTCGCCTACGCCGACGACGAGCGCATCCTGGTGGTGCACCACAACCAGCCGCCGCCGGCGGTCGGGGAGCGGGACATCGAGGGCGTGTTCTACGTGGAGCAGGACGAGGAAGCCGCTTGGCGCGGCGACGTGGCGTAAGGTAGCATTCGCTCATCATGCTGGCCGCCGGCTCCGGTAACGCGGCAAGCGATGACCTGCTGATCGAAGTACGCGACCTGCGCGTGGAGTTCCGGCTCACCGAAGGCCTGCTGCGCGCCGTGGACGGCGTCAGTTTCGAGGTGCGCAGCCACCAGACCCTGGGTGTGATGGGCGAGTCCGGGTGCGGCAAGAGCGTGACCGCACGGGCCATCATGGGCATCCTGCCGATGCCGCCGGCCCGCATCACCGGCACGATCAACTACTACGAACAGGGGCAGCCCGTCGATCTGGTAAGCTTGGATCCCAAGGGAGATCAGTACCGCGACATCCGCGGAAACCGGATCAGCATGATCTTCCAGGAACCGATGACCGCCCTCAGTCCGGTGCATGCCGTCGGCAACCAGGTCGGCGAGGTGCTGCGGGTGCACCGGGGGATGACCCGCAAAGAGGCGCGCGCGCAGACCGTCGACCTGCTGGACCGGGTGGGCATCAGCGACCCCGAGCGGCGGGTCAAGCAGTACCCGTTCGAGTTGAGCGGCGGCATGAACCAGCGGGCGATGATCGCCATGGCGCTGGCATGCCGGCCCAGGCTGCTCATCGCCGACGAGCCCACCACCGGACTGGACGTGACGATTCAGGCACAGATCATGGAGCTGATCCAGGGCCTGCAGGCGGAGTTCGGCATGGCGGTGCTGTTCATCACGCACGACCTGGGGTTGATCGCGGAGATGGCCGACACCGTGCTGACCATGTACATGGGGCAGATCGTGGAGGCCGGCAGCGCCGATCAGGTCTTCTACGGCCACACCCATCCCTACACCGAGGGTCTGCTCAAGTCGATTCCCATCGTCGCTGCCCAGCATCATCGCCTGGCGCCGATCCGCGGCAGCGTACCCAACCCCTATGCCCAGCTCAGCGGTTGCCGGTTCCGTTATCGCTGCCACCGGTACATCGGCGAGATCTGCGACCGGGAGCCCCCGCACTTCGGTCCCGCTCCAGGACACCTCACCAAGTGCTGGCTGCACGAGGCAGGTGGGCTGCACGAGACCGCCGGAGCGCCCCGATGAGCCAGGGCGCCGCGCCCGCCGCCGCACCGCTGCTGCGGGTGGAGCACCTGTTCAAGTACTACCCGGTGACCGCCGGCCTGCTGAAGCGCAAGGTGGCCGATGTGCGGGCGGTGGACGGTGTCAGCTTCGAGGTGGGCCAGGAGGAGACCTTCGCGCTGGCCGGTGAGAGCGGCTGTGGCAAGACCACGGTGGTGCGCAGCATCGCCCGGCTGGTGGACCCCGATGGCGGCCAGGTGCTGCTCAAGACCGATCTCCTAAGAGAGTACCGCGACGCCGAGGGCTGGCTGGACTTGGCCACGCTGCCGGCGCGCGAGATGAAGGCCGTGCGCCGCGAGCTGCAGGTCGTCTTTCAGGATCCCGATTCGTCGCTGAACCCGCGCTTCACGATCAGGAACATCGTCGGGGAGCCGCTGGTCGTGCATCGCCTGGGCGGGCGTCGCGAAATAGCCGAGCGGGTGGACGAGCTCCTGCGTCTGGTGGGTCTCGACTCCAGCCACCTGAACCGCTTTCCGCACGAGCTCTCGGGCGGCCAGAAGCAGCGCGTCGGCATCGCCCGCGCGCTGGCCCTGGAACCCAAGCTGATACTGGCCGACGAACCCGTCTCCGCCCTCGACATGTCGATTCAGGGGCAGATACTCAATCTGATCGAAGACCTGCGCGACCAACTGGGATTGACCATGCTCTTCATCGCCCACGACCTGTCGGTGCTGTCCCACATCAGCGAACGCATGGGCGTGATGTACGTCGGCAATCTGGTCGAGGTCGGCGCCACCACCGCGCTGTTCCGCAAGCCCCTGCACCCCTATTCGGAGGCGCTGCTCACGGCGATTCCGCAGCCCGACCCCAAGCGCAAGGTGGAGCGTGTCATCCTGGAGGGCCAGGTGCCGTCACCTCTCAACAAGCCGCGCGGATGCCCGTTCCATCCGCGCTGCCCCTACCGGCAGCAGCGCTGCGAGGCGGAGGTGCCCGAGTTGCGCCTGCTCGGCCAGGACCGGATGGTCGCCTGTCACTTCGCCGAGGAGCTCGACCTGCGCGGCTCGCTGCAGAGCGACGTGATGGGACGGCTCGGCCTGAGCTGACCCGACCTGAGGAACGCGCTGCCGCGATTGGCAGCGAACGTTCAATCACCCGGGTGTCGACGTCGCTCCTTCATCGCTTGGTGATCTTGGGACCGGCATATACGACATACGCCGGCTCGTCCGCGCTGCCGGACCACCAGTAATGCAGCCTTAGCCGGAACTTCCAGAGCCTGACAAGCGCTCGACTCTCGTAAGTCACTGTTCAATCATCATCTACGCGACAAATGGTCGCATTCCTTGGTGCATTGAGTACCCATGTAATAGGAGCTCTTTGGCCCAGATCAACGCCCATATGGATTGACTCCATCGTTATCTTAGGCATATCTTTCCTTACGAGCAGTAGCCATGTACGTCGAGTCCGTCCCCAACCGCTCCTCTCCCCCCGCCGTCCTGCTCCGCGAGTCCTACCGCGAGCACGGCAAGGTCAAAAAACGCACCCTCGCCAACCTCTCCAAATGGCCCGCTCACCTCGTCGAAGGCTTGCGCGTCCTGCTCAAGGGCGGCTTCGCCGTCGCCTCCTTCCATGATGCCTTCGACATCGTGCGCTCCCAGCCCCACGGCCATGTCGCCGCCTTGCGCGCCTTCGCACGCAAGATCGGCCTCGATCACCTGCTCGGTCGCCGCTCCAGGATGCGCGACCTGGCTCTCGCTCTGATCCTCTCGCGCCTGTTGAGCCCCGCCTCCAAGCTCGCCACCGCCCGCGGCCTGCACCCCGACACCCTGCGCGATTCGTTGGCCGACGTGCTGGAACTCGACTCGGTCGACGAAAACGACCTGTACGCTGCCATGGACTGGCTGCGCGAACGCCAAGACGCCATCGAGCAGCGTCTGGCCACACAACATCTGGCCGAAGGCTCCCTGGTGCTCTGTGACCTGACCTCCAGCTACGTGGAAGGCCGCTGTTGCCCGCTGGCCAAGCGCGGCTATTCCCGCGACGGCAAGCGCAACAGCCTGCAGATCGAGTTCGGCCTGTTGTGCAATCGCGACGGCTGTCCGGTGGCCGTCGAGGTCTTCGCGGGCAACACCGCCGATCCGAGCACCGTGAGCGTCCAGATCGAGAAGCTGCAGCGCCGCTTCGGACTGTCTCGCGTCGTGCTGGTCGGCGATCGCGGCATGCTCACCGAGGCGCGCATCCGCGAGGATCTCAAGCCGGCCGGCCTGGACTGGATCAGCGCACTGCGCGCGCCGGCGATCCGTGAGCTGGTCGACGCAGGGGCGGTGCAGACTTCGTTGTTCGACCAGCGCGACCTGATCGAGATCCGCGCCGATGCCTATCCGGGCGAACGCCTGATGGTGTGCCGCAATCCGCTGCTGGCAGCCGAGCGCTCCCGCAAACGCCAGGATCTGCTGCAGGCCACCGAACGGCTGCTTGACCCGATCGTGAGCGCCACCACGCGCGCCAAACGCCGTCTGAGCGGCAAGGACAACATCGCCATGCGGATCGGCAAGGTGATCGACAAGTACAAGATGGCCAAGCACTTTCACCTGCAGATCAGCGACGACTCGTTCACCTATCGGCGCAACGCTGAGGCGATCGAGGCCGAGGCGGCGCTCGACGGGCTGTACATCGTGCGCACCAGCTTGGCGGCCGACGAACTGGATGCCGAGGCGACGGTGCGGGCTTACAAGGGCTTGAGCGTCGTCGAGCGGGCGTTCCGCAGCTACAAGACCGTCGACCTGAAGGTCCGCCCGATCTACCACTACAGCGCCGAGCGGGTGCGCGCGCACGTGTTTCTGTGCATGCTGGCCTACTACGTCGAATGGCACCTGCGCCACAAGCTGGCGCCGTTGCTGTTCGATGACCACGAGCCCGAAGCCGCCGAACGCGAGTCGGTCGTCGCGCCGGCGCAACCCTCGCCGGCCGCCAAACACAAGGCGCGCACGAAGCGCACCGAGGCCGACCAGCCCGTGCACAGCTTGCGCACGCTGCTTGACGATCTGGCCACCATCACCAAGAACCGGGTCGTTCCCAAGATGCCCGGTGCACAACCCTTCGAGGTCATCACGCGACCGACCGAGCTGCAGAGCACCGTGTTCCGGTTGCTCGGCGTGCGGCTGTGAAATGTACCCAGTAGCCACTCTCTGACCTTGCGTCTATGTCACCACCAACTAACAGGTTACTTCCAAACTCTCTCTGGAAGTTCCGCTTAGCGTTTGATGATAGACCTTGCCATGCCAAGTGCAGAACAGCGACGCTCCCTGCCCATCCGGATGCGGAAACGTCAACTTGGTGCGGAACTCCTGCTTTTCGCTATTGGAAGAGTCGGAGAACAACGCTCGCGCTCCCGTGAAGTGCTTCGTGAAAACCCGATTCCCTTCCGCGGAACCGATGCCCGCGCCGGCCAGCCGATCCAGGATGTCGAGCAGAACCAGAAAGCGTTCCGCCGCAGTCCGGGCGAACGGCATTCCGAAAAGGGGCACGAAACAATCGTCGGCGATGGATAGGTGCTCGAATCGCCGCGTTGCCACGCGGCTGCGCAAATCGTCCCACGACCGGATCGGCAGCTCGGCCGTGCGCAGGACCTGCTCAAGGGTTACCTCATCGCGGAAGTTATCGACAGCCACGCGCTGATCTGCCGCACCTCCGGCTCCCTGCCGCCAAGTCACCTCCATCGGTGAGTAGTCCCAATCGGAAGGCGTCACGCTGACCAAGCCGCTGGACACGCCGTGTAGTGTCCGATACGCTACTTCGCCGACGGCAGAGTCGGTCACAAGCTCATCTCGGCACTCCAGCCAGTCGTCCCCACCATGCTGGCGCAGTTCATCCCAGAACGGGCCGCCGCGGGTCATCCAATGCAGCACAGCACGCCGTTCGTCGGTGCCCAGCTGCTGCAACGTTTGCACCATCGGCCGGTTCGGCAGAGCGCACGTATGTAGGAACGCGCGGGTACAGTGCACGTCCCGGCAAAAGCGCCGTGCGGTAGTACGCATCTTCATTAGCCGCGCCAGCGCGGCTCGAAAGTCCCCCAGTGTGTGGAACTGTCCATGGACGGACCGATCGTTGGCCAGGAGTTCCACGTCAACTCCAGCCGGCGAAGTAATTCATGTCCTTGTCGAACTGGTCGAAGAAGCCGTTCGGCCACGTGTCGATGCCGCCTGATGTGTCAAGACGCGGGCTCACGACTTGCGGAACGGCGTCCCGCTGTTCGTGCCGTGGTTGGAAGAAATGAAGGGCCACATCCGCGGGAGGCACTATCCGTTTCTTGACCGCCCGCCGGATGCCGTTCAAGACGTGATCGCTGTGGGTCTCGAGCAAAATCTGGACACCGGCCGCGGCGATTTCTGCCAGGAACTCGCCCATTGTGGCCTGCCCGGCGGGGTGCAGATGCACCTCGGGATTCTCGATCAACAGGAGATCGTCGCGCTTCGCTGACAGCGCCGCCACTACGATGGGAAGTACCTGCGTCAACCCGAACCCGACATGAATGGGGCGCTGGAAGTCCACGCTTCGCGAGGTTCGCAGCCCCAGCATCACCGCGTTCGTCTGCGGGATCTTCTGGACTGTCAACTCGCAGCCGGGGAAGAAGGCGCTCATCCGCGCTTCGATCTGGCGTAGCATCGTCGGCGGGACGCCCGTGATCGCCAACCCGCTGGCAACCCGTGAGTCGCTGTGCGAAAAGAGCATACTGACCGCATGTTCCCCCCGTGCCCCAACAATCGTCGCGTGCTGCGGATCTTCCAGCGGATAAGTCTCCCGGGGCCCTATCCGCTCTGCGGTCAGGTAGGTGAGACCCGACAGACGAGCCGGTAGTGACGACGCCCACATCACTCCAGTGTCGGCCAGATCCTGGTCGAACGCGGACGGCAACAGGCGGCGAAGCAATTCAGGCTGATCTTCCTTGATGTCCCCCGCGCGGACCCGAGCGACACTCAGCGACATCTCAGTGCGGTCGCCCACGAACTCCCAGCCATACTCCGTACCGTCGTCGATAAGCGCAATTGAACACGTACGCTGGCCGTGGACCTGGTCGATCAAATCGGCAACGGTGCCCAAGCGAATAGTAGACCCGTTGAGAATAAGACGAGACGACCACTCGTGCTCCCGGATCGTCTGGTGGAGGAGCACCAGCGCCTGCAGCACCGACGACTTCCCCGATGCATTGACACCGGAGAGCAGATTCAACGGCCGCAACGGTAGCTTCAGGAGTTCGAAGCACTTGAAGTGGCGCAGATCAATCCTTTCCAGCACCGAACACCTCGGCTAACATCTTCCCGGACATCTGGAACCGCTGTCGTACCTTACGCGCTCCATTCGGACCGTAAGTAATTGCGGTATTGAACGCTTCGTTCTGTAATAGCCGGTGCACTGCCCGACGCAGAGGCTCCGCATGCGCCGCCACCCGATCCGGCGGGTAGCGCGAGAGGCCGGTGGACATTACATCCCAGAAAGATGCATTGAGAACGCTTCGGCGCTCCTGATTCGGGCCGTGCTTCCTGAATGCGTGGGGGCCGAATAGCTCGTAGTTATTGGCAAGGCTTCTGCGCAATTGATCCTCCAGACGTGACAGTTCGTCATCGGTAATACGATTCATCCTGCGCAGTGATTCGGCAAGATAGTAGTCCATATCTCCGTGATACCGATCGAGTTCGAGAATCTGAAACGCGCAGAAGCGATTGACGAATTCCCGATCTCGCATCTTCTTTACGTTCAGACTACGTCCCGTCGCGTCGAGAAAGACGTCGGTCCGCGACTCCGCTTTGAGAAACCGCGTCCCCTTGCCCATGAACAGGCTGTTGCGCATCTGTTGCCGGGTAAGCGGCTCACCGCTGTTTACACGCTCAAAGATATCCAACCGTGCACGCTCCGGCACCTTCGAGTCGATAATATAGAAAATGAGGTTGCAGTCTTCGACACGATTCTGCAGTTTCGACGACAGATCCTGAATCCGCATGCCATCGAGTTCGCCGCGGTCGGAAAGACGAAGCTTTAGTTCGTTCTTCACGAACCGCTGGAATGTCGACAGGCGCTGCAGCCCGTCCACTATTACCATCCGACCTTGATCGTCTTCGGCCAGGTAAAACACCGGCAACGGGATGCGCATAATTACCGACTCGATCAACTTGCTCTGTTTTTCCTCATCCCAGATGAAGTCACGCTGAAAGTCCGGATCCATAACGTATCCACTCTGATCGATACGCCGAATGACATCGTGGATGGTTCGGTTCTCGTGGCGGATTAGGACATCGTCGAGCGGGTAATCACCCCATGATCCGCCTTCGTCATCTATGCCCTCCGGTTCTTCTTCTGGCGCGTTAGTCTGGTCCACAACTGGTTCGCGTGTCATTTCCTCCTCCACTGTCTCGGTTCCATCAGCGGGAACGGTGTCCGCTAGACTGTCCGGACCGGCAACCCTGATGTGATGAGATGTTCGACCCAAAGCAACCGTACCACATGGGGCACCCTCGTGTCGTTCGCGTGGTCGCGGGCTGGCCGGCAATGCCCATCGTCCTAGTCACTTGCAGAGGTCTGCGGCGTCACCAATCATCTTAGACACTGGATCGAGGCCCCGCATCTTCTTTTCAATGAGATATTCAGGCGAGGTGCGGCGACCTCTACCAGCCCTTCCAGCTCCCGTCGGCGTGGCGGTATTGCCGGAACGCGGTCGGCCGGTAGGGGAGGTCCGCGATGTCGGCTTCCTTGACGGTGACCCCAAGACCAGGCTCGTCGGGGATGTTCATGTACCCGTCCTGGACGCGGAACGGATGTTCGGCGAAGCGGTCGAACTGCGAGAAGAAGCTGGCCGTGGTCTCCTGGATCAGGAAGTTGGGCATCACCGCGTCGGCGTGGATCACCGCCGCGTGTCCCACCGGGCCGCAGACGTTGTGGGGCGCCATCAGCATCTGCTGCGCGTCCGCCAGCCGCGCGATCTCCAGCATGCGGTGGATGCCGAAGCACTCGGTGATGTCAGGCTGCAGGATGGCGCACGCGCGGCAGTCGATCAGCTCCCTGAACTGCGCCACGGTGAACAGCTTCTCGCCGGTGGCGATCGGTACCGGGCTGCGCGCGCTCACCTCGGCCAGCGCCTTGACCGAGCCCACCTTCACCGGTTCCTCGATGAACAGGGGGCGCAACGGTGCGACCGCACGGGCAAAGGCGACGGCCAGCTCCGGCACCGGGCTGCCATGGGTGTCGAGCAGGATTTCCAGCTCGGGGCCTGCCGCCTCGCGCATCGCCGTCGCGCATGCCACCGAGTGATCCACGGCGGCCGGATCCAGCGGCGTGGTACGGGTCTCCAGCGGATTCCCCTTGACCCCGGCATAACCCTGCCGTTGGACGGCGACGGCGCTGGCGGCGGCTTCGTCGGGGGTCGCGAAGCTGCCTCCGTTCGAGTAGACCCGCACCCGCTCGCGGCGACGCCCGCCGAGCACGGTGCTCACCGGCACGCCCCACGCCTTGCCGGCCAGATCGTACAGCGCCATGTTCACCGCCGCCGCGGCCGTGCCGTACACCGCCCCCCCCTTCCAGGGCGCGCGATCGGTGAGATCCTCGGTGAGGGCGATCACCCGTAGCGGGTCGGCGCCGAGCAGCAGCTCGCGCCAGGCGTGGAGTTGCGCTTCCACCGGTTCGATGAGCCACTCCGCGGTCCCCTCACCCCAGCCGCTCAGTCCGGCATCGGTGTGCAGCTTCAGCAGCAGCCACCCCTTCTCGGTACTGGCGATCGGCTCTCCCGTCACCGGGTCGTGAACCTGCTGCCCGGTGGCCACGCTGAACTTGTACGTCTGCACCGCGGTGATCTTCATCGTACTCCCCCTGTCGGACGCGTACGGTAGCCGATTTGGTATGATCGCCGCCGGGCAGGCCGGGAGGTGATTCGTGGGAGCTGACTCGCTTACCGTTGCCGTGATCGGCTGCGGCCGCCTGGGGCAGCACTACGCAGCCGTGTACGCCACCCGGCCCGACACCACGCTGGTGGCCATCGCCGAGGCCAATGCCGAGCGGCGCCGAGTGGTGGCGGAACGCTTCGGCGTGACCCGCCTGTTCGCCGATGCGCGCTCGCTGTTCGCCGACGTGGTACCGGACGTCGCGGCCGTGGTGCTGCCGGTGCTCTCCATCAGGGACGCGGTGCTGGCGGCCGTTGCCGCCGGCGTACGCGGGGTCACCACCGACAAGCCGATTGCCGCCACCCTGGCCGACGCCGACGCCATGGTGGAGGCCTGCCGCGGCGCCGGCGTGGTGTTCGGCGGCGGCAACCTTCAGCGCGCCCGCGCCGACCTGCAGGAAGCCGCGCGCTGGCTCCACGCCGGCGAGCTCGGGCGGATCACGGGAGCGGCTGTCCACCGCTGGGGAGCCGGCGAGATCTCCGGCGGCGGATGCCAGCACGTGTCGGTGCTGCGGCTGCTCACGGGCACGGAGGTCGCCGAGGTGGTGGCGTGGGGCAAGCCGGAGGACAAGCTGGCCGACGACGAGGACGACGGCGGACTGATCATCAACGCGCGTTTTGTGATGAGTGACGGGATGGCGGTGCCGGTATTCGGCGACACGACGCCGCAGACCGGGGTGGACGTGTGGACCGAACGGGCGCTGATCCGCTGGGAGTGGGACGGCACCCGGGTCTATTCCGGCCGGGACGCGGCCGACCGCCTCCTCCCCTTGGATCGCCCATTCACCCCGGTCGCCTATCCCCGGTTCTCCTACCTTGGCACCTCCATCGCTTCCTTCCTGGACGCGGTCCGCACCGGCAGCGAGCTGTGGATCTCGGGACACGACCTGCGACAGGCGCTGGAGGTGGCGATCGCCGCCAAGCGCTCCGCCGCGGCCGGCTCCGTACCGATCGCGCTGCCGCTGGCCGATCGCACGCTGGCGCTGCGCCCGCGCCCGTACCGGTGGCTCGGCGGCGACGCGACCGGACGCGAGCAGAGCGTGTCGGAAGCCGCCGCGCCGTGGGCCGGCTACGAATGACCGGCCGGCGCTCGGCGCTCAGTTGCTGCTGAAGGGGTCGGCGGCGTCGCGCAGGCCGTCCCCGACGAAGTTGAACGCCAGGATCGCCGCCACCACGAACAGCGCCGGGATCAGGTACCACGTGTTGTTGACCACGTTGTTGAGGTTCTGCGCCTCGCTCAGCAGGACACCCCAGCTCGTCATGGTGGGCGGATGCCCAAGCCCAGAAAGCTCAGGCTGGTCTCGGCCAGGATCATGCCGGGGATGGCGAGGGTGAGGTTCACCAGCAGGTAGCTGGAGATGTTGGGCACCAGGTGCAGCGCCATGATGCGCCCGGTGCCGGCGCCGATGTTGCGCGCCGCCAGGATGTACTGGGTCTCCCGGTGCGAGAGGATCATGCCGCGCACCACCCGTGCCAGGCCGGTCCAGCCGATGAACGACAGGATCACGACGAGGCCGAAGTAGACCTGCAGCGGGGTCCACTCCTTGGGCAGCGCGGAGGCCAGCAGGATCCACAGGGGCAGCGAGGGCACCGACATCAACACCTCGATCACGCGCTGCACCACCAGGTCCACCGCCCCCGCGAAGTAGCCCGACAGCGCGCCGATGAGGATGCCCAGCACCAGGCTGATCATCACCCCGGCCCAGCCGATGGTCAGCGACACGCGGCCGCCGTAGAGGATGCGCGAGAGCATGTCGCGGCCCCACTTGTCGGTGCCGAGCAGGAAGATGCGCCCCTCCTTGACGCCGAAGAAGCGTAGGCTGCCGCGGACCGGCAGAAACCCCAGCACCGGATAGTCGCTCGCCCCCTGCACGAACAGGTGGATCGGGAACCGCTCGTCGGGGTTGGGCGTCCAGTGGGTCTTGAAGGTGGTCATGTCCAGGGTGCGGGTGGCGCCGTAGACGAACGGATGCAGGTGGAACCGCCCGTCGAGGTCGACGAAACGGATGCGCATGGGCGGGTGGTTCTCGAAGCCCCTGGCGTTGTCGTCCAGGGTGTAGGGGGCGAAGAACTCGCACAGCATGGTGAGCGCGTACAGCACGATCAGCGTCCAGAGGCCGATCATGGCGAGCCGGTTGCGGCGGTACTTGAGGCGCATGATGGAGCCGATGCTCCGGCCCTTGATCGGCGGGTCGCCGCCATGCCCGGTGGTCACGCCCGCCTCGGCCACGCCCATCACTCGTACCTGATGCGCGGGTCCACCCACGCCAGCGTCAGGTCCGCCACCAGGTTGCCCACCACCAGCAGGGTGGAGAGCAGCATCACCATGGCACCGGCCAGGAATGCGTCGTGGTGCGTCACCGCGTCGTACAGCAACGGTCCGGTAGTCGGCAGGTTGAGCACGATCGACACGATCAGCTCGCCGCCGACCACCGCCGGAAACGCGAAGCCGATGCCGGTGATGAACGGATTGAGGGCGATCCGCAGCGGGTACTTGACGACCACGATGCGCTCGCGCAGCCCCTTGGCGCGGGCCGTATCCACATAGGGGCGGCGAAGCTGGTCCAGCAGGTTGCCGCGCAACACGCGCATGGTGCTGGCCATCCCCGCGGTGCCGAGCACCAGCACCGGCACCCATAGGTGCGCCAGCAGGTCGAGCACCTTGCCCAGGCTCCAGGGAGCGGCGGCGTACTCGGACGAGAACAACCCGCCCGGCACCTGATCGAACACGAAGAAGCCGATCACGATCAGCACCAGGGCGAGCAGGAAATTGGGGATGCTCAGACCGAGGAAGCTGATCACCGTGAAGAAATTGTCGCCAAACGTGTACTGGCGGACCGCGGAGTAGATCCCTATCGGCAGCGCCACCACGTAGGAGAACACGATGCTGAACAGGGAGATGACGACGGTGAGCATCATGCGCTCGGCGATGAGCTGCGCCACCGGACGGTGGCCGTAGGCGTAGGAACGGCCGAAGTCCCCCTGTACGAAACGGCTGAACCACTTCCACCAGCGCACGTAGATCGGCTTGCCGATGCCGTACTGCCGTTCCAGCAGCCGGATCTGGCCCTCGCTCAATTCCGCTTCGCCGGTGTCCGCGATCTGTTGCGCGATCAGGATGTCGACGAAGGTGCCCGGGACGAGCTCGATCGCCCCGAACACCAGCATGGAGATCATGATCAGCGTGGGGACGACGCTGACGAGTCTACGGATGATGAAGTTGACCATCTGGTCGTGTCCGCCTGCCGGTGCGGGCTTGCGGCATTGTCGCTCAGCCGGGCGCGCTGTTCAAGCTGCCTCTTGGGAGGCGTCGGGGATCGTTCCGGTGATAGACTCCCCAGCGGCCATCCTGCGGCCGCAGAGCCGGAGTAACGACCGCGTCCTTGGGGGACCCATTGCGCCGGCGATGCCGCTGCGGGCAATCCGGCCGGGCGAGGAGGTTCGCATGATCGACTCAGGATCCGAGGCGCATCCGCCAGGGCGGCCGCAGTTTCGCAAACCGGTGCCGGAGGGCGTTACCGAGGTGACCGGTGTCGCGGTCGGTGAGGCGAGCGCGCTGGTGTCGTTGAGCGATGGCGCGTTGGGGCTGATAGCCGGCGGCCGGCTCTTGCGCTCCGACGACGGCGGTGCCACGTGGGGAGAGCCGCTGGCGCTGGAGCTGCCGGACGCGGGCCGGCTGCAGGGGCTGGCGTGCATCAGGCTGCAGGCAGGACCGCTCGTGCTCGTGTACCGCGACCGGCAGGAGTGTTTCCGGCTGGTGGTGTCGGAGGACGACGGCCGTACGTGGCGGCAGCGTTCCACCGTCGACCTGTTGGGCTCACCGTACTACGACGCGCTCATCGAGACCGGCGACGGCACGCTGGTGCTGCCGAGCCGCGAGTGCTACGGCAACGACGACCACCCGGGCCTGGAGTACCGCAAGGTCAGTACCTGGGGCACGTGGAAGGGGCTCCCGTTGCAGGTCTCCGGCCACTACCACTATCCGGAGATCGACGTCGCCGCGGTGAGCCGGTCGCGGGACGAGGGCCGGACGTGGCAGCGCGGCGGGCCGCTGATGGGGTGGTTCGACGAGCACGGGATCGCCAACGGCTACGGCGGCGTCAGCGCCTGCGACGAGCCAAGCGTCGCCGAAACGGCCGACGGACGCCTGCTGTTCTTCGCGCGGTCTACCGTGGGCCGCATCGTCGCCAGTTCCTCGAGCGACGGCGGTGAGCGCTGGACGGCGGTGCGGCCCACCGAGCTGGCCGCCTCCTACTCGCCGCCGCGCCTGCGCCGCATCCCCGCCACCGGCGACCTGATCTGCGTCTGGAACCAGGTGTCGCGCGAGGAGATCCGCCGCGGCCACCGGCGCGGCCGCCTGTCCGCCGCGATCTCGCGCGACAGCGGCGAGTCCTGGGAGCACTTCAAGACCATCGAGGTGAGCGCCGGCCTGGCGGACGTCGAGCAGATCGCCCCGGAATACCCGATCATCCCCGTGATCGGGCTGCCGGACGTCGGCGTGCTGCCGGACGACTTCGCCACCTTCGACTATGCCAACGTGTGCTTTGCCGGCGACCGGGTGTTCCTGATCTACCACCGGTCGTGGGTCGACAGCGGCCCCGAGGCGCGACAGGCGCGCACCCTGGGCGAACGCGGCAGGGGCGAGGCCGGCAAGCCGCGTGAGGGGGTGATCCGCAGTTATCCGCTCGACTGGTTCTACGGCTGACGATCGCCGAGTGAGCGGCCAGGCGCCAGGAACACGCACCAGCCCGCCGCCGTGGCAACCCGCCCTGCGGCGGGCTGCGGCACGGGTGGCCGCGGCGCTGCTCTCCATCCTGCTGTCGGGGGTGATTTTCCTGCAGTTCCTGGACCTGGCCGCCACCGGCGTCGAGCTGTGGACGGGCCCGCGCGCGTTGCTCGCGTCGGTGGCGATCTACCTGCTCGGACTCGGCGAGCTGATCGTCGTTCTCACCATCTGGTTCGCGTACGGACGGGCGGCGCGGCAGGGGCGGTTGCGCACCGCGCTGCTCAGGGTGACGCTCTGGGAGGGAGTGGCGGCCCTCGCCTACCTGCCGGCCCGCCTGCTGATCTATCTCCCCCTGGTACGCTCGTTAGACGACCGCTTCATCGATTCGTTCCGGCTCCTGGACCTGCTGCAGGGGGGCCTGGGCGTGATCCTGGTGACTACCGCCGTCGCGGTCCCCTGGCGCCGCCGCCGGACCTACTAGCTAGGCGGCGGGCCGCCAGCGGATCAGGGCGCCGGCGTTGCGGTAGTTGCCGTACGCGGTGAGGACCGAACCGTCGCCCACCGAGACCGAGAACTGGTGGCCGCACGCCACCTCGAACCACCGCTCCGTGCCGAGCGCGGCGAAGTCGTCCACCACGTAGCGGTGCTCCAGATCCCACGTGGCCCCGTGATCGTGGCTCACGACGGCGTCGCAGCCGCGCCGGTAGGTGGCCAGGTCGCCGGCCCCGAAGTCGATGCGGCGGATCACGGTGAGCACCAGGTCGTCGTTCGGCAGCCGCAGCAGCGTGACGTGGTGGCGGCCGGGGCCGAACACGTAGTCCATCGGCGTCCAGGTCGCGCCCTCGTCCGTGCTGATCGACACCGCGGTGCCCTCGAAGTTGTCGTAATGAAGGGGGATATAGCGCGCCGGCATGTCCGTGCGCACGGCGGCGACGATGGACCCGTTGGCGGCGCGCACCAGGGCGCCCTCGCCTACTCCGCGCTCCACCCGTTCTCCGTCGAAATCGTCGTACCACACCCACTCCTGCGGCCAGCTCACCGGGCCCCAGGTGCGGCCGCCGTCATCAGACCAGCGGATGCAGCCGCAGCAGGGGTTCTGCGGCAGCGGTCCCTTGGACATCGTCTGCCCGGTCTCCGCCACCACCGTGGCGTTGCCGGCGGCGTCGCGATCGATCAGGGCATTGCCCTCGCAGTCCATCTGCGTGCCGTCGGGGGCCGGCGGCAGCCGGTCGCCCCGCTCCCAGGTGGCGCCGTGGTCGTGGCTGTAGAAGCGGAAGTTGCCCTCGTCCGACCAGCTCGACATGAAGCTGAGGACGCCTGAGCCCAGGTTGGACAGCATCATCGGCCGGGTCGAGCAGTTCGGTACCTCGACGTAGCGCCAGCTCGCGCCCTGGTCGTCGCTCAGACCGATCACGGTCTGGTTGGATTGCGCCAGCGTCATGGAGCCGGCCACGCCGGCCACCGCCCAGCCGCCGTTGTCCAGCACCGCCAGGCCCCACGGAAACACGGGGCGATCGCCGTGCCACGGCAGGAAGCGGAACGCCGCCGGGTGGCCGATCTGGCCGCCCGCGCCGTCATGCTGCATCACCCAGTGGTCGCGCCACGCCAAGTCCGCGCGTGACGGCGTGGCCGGAAGCTGATCACTGCTCAGGGGTCGATTCATCGCCGATCCTCCTCGGGCGCGGGCCCCTCGTGCAGGAGTCTGTCGGATTGGCACCACAACGGCAATCCGGCAGACCCGGACGCCGCCGTCAGGAGCCTGCGCCGCCGCGCAGGCGGAACGAGTACAGCTCCGCGTTGCGCAGCAGGAAGCGGACGCGCCGGAAGCGGGGGACCTCCGCCGCCCCCGCGCCCGCCGCGCCGCGCAGGTCGGCACGCCCGTTCCAGCGCAGCACGTGCTCGACGGCGTCGCCGTGAAACGGTTCGCAGTCCTCGGCGGCGAAGCCGGGGATCACCGCGCCCGCCTCATCCAGGATCTCGGCCCGCAGGGAGCCGTGCCCGCGGCACGCGGCGTTGACCACCAGGGCGTCACCCCACGACAGCAGCGGCTGCGTCACCAGCACCCCCTCGCGCACCGGGTTGGCGCCCAGGGAGACGAAGCCGTCACGGCGCAGGCGCGCCAGGCCGAGGCCGTAGCCGACCGCGTCCCAGTCCCATACCTCGGGCACGCCGCGCCACGCCTCCGGGTAATCGCGCGCCTCGTTGCCGCCGGCGAACCACCAGTCGTGGTGGTTCTTGGAGCCGCCGTGATACACCCACAGCTCGTCGCCCAGGGCCACCGGCGGGCTCGGCACCGTGACCATGAACTCATTCCACGAACCGGGCGCACCGCGCTGCAGCCAGGGCCGGCCGGGAGCGATGCGGCGCCACACGCGCCCGTCCCTGCTGTGCACGAGCTGCACGTCCATGGTGTTGCTCACCATGTGGAACACGTTGAGAAAGCCGACCCATTGGCCGCCCAGGCGCAGCGGCGTCATGCCGTAGAACGCGTCGTCGATGTTGTCGAACGCGGGATCGGGAGCCAGGATCGGACGCGGCTCGCTCCAGTGCAGGAAGTCGCGGCTCTCGATCAGGAAGATGCGGCGCCTGCCCTGGCGCGTGGCGGCTCCCAGCGCGGCATCGAACCCGGGCTCGCCGCCCACGCCCGGCCGGCCGCGCTGCGGCGGTCGCAGGGAGCCTCGCCCCGGAACCGACCGATAGTAGGGATGGCGCGTGGCGGCGAGGTGGGTCCGGGAGTCCGGATCGAACGCCATGATGGTGACGTCGCCCCGCTCCCGGCCCAGGCGGCCGAACACCGGTCCCTCGGCGTAGGGAGTGAGGTGGATGCCGTCCGCCGACCAGGCGGCGTGCACGGTGAAACGCGACTCGTTCTCGGCAACCGGCACGATCCGCGTGTAGAGCGTCTTGAAGCGCCGTTGCGGGTCGCGTTCCAGGGGGTCGTCGACGATGCAGATGTCGTACACCGAGCCGTAATCCTCGGTACCGAACACGATGTTGGTATCGCGACCAGCCTCGTGCTGGATGCCCATGGGCGGCTTGACCCAGTCGATGCCGTCCTCGGAGCAGGCGTAGAGCTGGCGCAGGCGCGCGTTCTCCCAGCCGTGGGAACCGCCGCCGCGGCTCCACAGCCGCTCCCGGTCCAGCTTGAAGTCGGTGTAGAAGCAGTGGAAGCGGCCGCTGTCGGGGTCGCGCCGCAGGTTCCAGGAGTTGCACGAGAAGTAGGTCACGTGCTCCCACGGCCGGTCGCGGCGGATCAGGGGGCTGCGCTGCTCCGGGACCGGATGGTGGATGGTCCGGGTGAGATGGTCGGCGACCTCGACCACGGCATCGTCGAAGAAGTACTGCGGCTGATCGCCGATGAACAGGACGGTGCTGTCGATTGCCACGGCGGTATGACCTCCCGCAAGAGTGGCAGCGCCACTCCTGGCAACGCCACTCCTGGCCACGCCACCCCCCACCACTTAGCCACACGGCGCGCAGTTGGTACAGTCTGTGCCACGCGGCGCCGACGGAGGTGATGCCATGACCGACCTGCAGATCGTGACCGGTCCGAATCCCGACCCCATCGTCGCATTCGCCGCCGCCGAGTTGGCGCGCTACGCCCGCGACCTGTTCGGCGTCGCCGCGGCGGTCAACGCCCGGCCGGCGGCAGCGACGGCCAGCGTGTGGCTCGACGCGGGCGGCAGCGGGCTGGCAGTGCCGGACGACCCGCAGAGCTACACCCTGCGGCGCTTCACGCAACCGGCGGGCGGCGACCATCTGCTGGCCGCCGGCGGCAGCCCGGCCGCCACCCTGTGGGCGGTATACGAGCTGGTGCGCGGCTGGGGAGTGCAGTTCCTGCTGAGTGGAGACCTGCTGCCCGACGCCCCCGGGCCGTTGCGCCTGCCCGCCGCCGACCGCACCTGCACCCCGAACCTGCATACGCGCTGCTGGCGCCTGATCAACGACTTCGTCTGCGGCCCCGAGTCGTGGGGGCTTGCGGAGAACCGGCGCTTCATCGATCAGCTCGCCAAGCACGCCTTCAACGAGATCCTGCTGTCGCTGTGGCCCTGGCAGTCGTTCGTCCACTACGAGTTCGGCGGCGTGGCCAAGCGCACCGGCTGCTCGTGGTTCGACTTCCGCTATCCGCTGGACGAGCACACCGTGGGGCGCGAGGTGTTCGGCGCCGCGACCGAGTTCGAGAACCCGGACCTGGCGGGGATCAGCGACTACCGGGAACGCCATGCGGCGGCGCGGCGTCTGGCCGGCGGCATCATCGAGCACGCCGCCGCGCGCGGTATCAGCGCCGGCATGTCGCTGTCGCTGCTGGAGTATCCGCTGGAGTTCCTGCCGGTGATTCCGGGCGCGCACGTGGCCCACCAGCTCGGCGAGAAGACCTGCGTCCCCGGCAGCGAGCAGGCCCCCGACGACCCGCTGCTGGTCGAGTTGGCGCGCACCAAGCTATCAGCCCACCTGCAGACCTACCCCGGCGTCGAGCGCCTGTTCCTCGGCTTTCCGGAGCATCGCGAGTGGCTGCACCGCGCCGAGGATGCCTGGCAGAGCCTGGACCGGAAGTACGCCATTTCGGAGGTGCTGACACTCGACCAGGCGCTGGCCGCCGCGCGCCGGCGCAGCGACGTGCACGGCGGCGCCGAGCGGCAGGTGACGCGGGTGCTCGGCGACATCTCCATGTTGCGCCTGATCGACTGCGTGCTGGAGGATCGCAGCGTGCTGCAGCGGCCCGGTCACGAGACCCCGGCGCGGGTGGTGTACGGGCAGCCGGCGGAGGAGCTGCTGCCGATCCTGCCGCGCATCGCGCCGCCCGGCAGCGGTACGCTCATGTTCATCGACTACACCGCGCGCCGCGCTGCCGACCAGATCGACGTCATGGAGCACGCGGTGCCCGAGGCGATGCCGACCCGCTTCATCTTCACCCTGGCGGACGACAACGTGGGCGTGCTGCCGCAACTCGCCACGGCGCCGCTGCACACCATCGCCACGCGCATGCGCGCCGGCGGCTGGAACGGTTTCACCACCCGCCACTGGCTGATCGGCGACCTCGACCCGACGGTGCGCTACCTGGCGCGCTCCTGCTGGGACGCCGGCTGCACGCCGGAGGCGGCCTACCGGGAACTGGCGCTGGGCGTGTGCGGCGCAGACGCCGCCGACCTGCTGGTGCGGGCGTGGCAGCACGTGGACGGGATCACCGACGACCTGGACCGCCACGGGATGGGGTTCTCGTTTCCGGTGCCCGGGATGCTGGAGAAGCACTTTCTGGCGCGCGCGCCGCTGTCGGCCGAGCTGAGCCGCGATCGCGACCGCTACGCCGCGGCGCTGGCACTGGCGGAAGGCGCCGTCGCCCGGTCGCGGCCGGCGGGGGCGGCGTTCGCCCGCTACCACGCGGCGCGGCTGCGCTTCGCCACCGGCTACCTCGACGCGGTGGCCGCCACCCGAGAGGCCGGCATCGCGGATGCCGAGGGACACCGCGGGGACGCGCTGGCCGCGGTCGCGACCGCTCTGGCGCGCCTCACGACGGCGTTGCAGGTGTACGCCGCGGTCGCCGCCGACAACTCCGACCGCGGCGCCATCGCCAGCATCAACGAGTACTGCATCCGCTTCCTGCGCGCCACCCGCGACCGCCTCGCGGAGTAGCCGCGGGCGCGTCAGACGGCCGGGTGGTTGAGCTGGAGGCCACGCACGCCGACGCCGTCGAAGCGGTGGATCACCAGGTTGTCCAGGGAGGCGGCGAACAGGATGTCGCGTTCGGGGCCGGCGAAGGCGACGTCGGTCGGGCCGCGCAGGGCCTCTCCCATCCAGTCCTCGGCGAACAGCTCCAGGCGGCGGCTGTGCAGATCGAACACGTAGATGGCGTCCGGGCGGTGGCACGCGATCCACAGCCGGCCATGCTCGTCGACGGCGATGCCGTCCGGCACGTGGCGCGGCATTTGCAGCACGCGCTCGAAGCCGCCGGCGAAACCGTCGCCGTCGATCGCCACGCGGGCGATGCCGGCGCCGAAGGTCTCCACCAGGTACAGGTAGCGCTCGGCGGCGTCCAGGGCGATGGCGTTGGGAGTGTCGATCGCGCCCGGGTACCAGAGACGCGCAGCGCCGCCGCCGGGCTCGATCTTGTAGAGCCGGCCGTTGACGGCACCGGACCAGTCGCCGCTGTCGGACAGGTACAGGGCGCCGTGGCGGTCGAACGCGGGGTAGTTGGCGCAGAGAAACGGACGCCCCTCCGGTCCGGTGGCGTAGGTGGTGACCTTCCCGTCCGGCGTGACCTTCACCACGGCGCCGAGGCCGGTCTCGGCACAGTACAGGTTGCCGGCGGCATCCACCGCCTGGCCCAGACAGCGGTTGGCGGTGGTGGCGAACTGCTCGGCGCGGTTGGCGGCCACGTCGACCCGGTACACCTGGCAGCCGGTACCGGTGGTGTACAACTCCCCGCGCGGACCGACCGCCAGGGATTCGGGGTGGTCCACCCCACGGATATGGACGATCTTGTTGTTGGCGAAGCGGGGCACTGCCGGCGTCCGGTGCATGGCTTCAGAGCAGCGGCGTGCCCCCGTCACGCAACTCGTAGCGCCGGGGGTCCAGCGGCGTGTGGCCGTTCAGCGCGGCGAGCGCCGCCTCGTCCAGCTCCACTCCCAGTCCCGGCCGCCGCGCCAGCTCGTCCACTTCGATGTGGCCGCCGGTCACCGGCAGCGGCTCCCGCTGCAGGCGGTCGAACCACGGCTGCAACGGGCAGTGCTCCAGAATCAGGAAGTTCTGGATCGCGGCCGCCACCTGGGCGGAGGCCGCCAGCGCCACCGGTCCGTACGGATTGTGCGGCGCCATGAGGATACCGTACACCTCCGCGTAGTGGGCGATCCGCAGCAGCTCGCTGATTCCCCCGGCGTGGCAGATGTCCGCCTGGCACACGTCGATCGCCTGCTGTTCGAACCACGGGCGGAAGTCCCAGCGCGAGATCATGCGCTCGCCCAGGGCGATCCTGATCCCCGGGAAGCTGTGCTTGAGCCGCGCCGTGGGTGCCACCGTGTCCTGGTTGGTGGGCTCCTCCACGAACAACGGGGCGAGCGGCTCCAGCCCCTGCAGCAGCCGATGCGCTGATTGGGGATCGAACATGCCGGCCGCGTCGACCATCAGCGCTGTATCGTCGCCGAGGATCTGCCGCAGCCGGCGCACCTCGGCCACCGCCACCTCCGCCTGGCGCTGCGCGTCGAACGGCCGGGTGACGCTGCCGAAGCCGTGCTTGAAGGCGTCGAAACCCAGCTCGCGGGCGCGGCGGGCCGCATCTTCCAGCTCCACGCCGTGGAATTCGGGTCCGGAACGGATGTAGCAGCGCACCCGTTCCCGCACCCTGCCGCCGAGCAGCTTGAACACCGGCAGCCCCGCCGCCTTGCCGGCGATGTCCCACAGGGCTTGGTCGACGCCGCTCATGGCGCTGCCGTGGACCACCCCGCGGCGCCACCAGAACTCGCGGAAGCCAAGCTGCCAGACGCGCTCGATCTCGGTCGGGTCCACACCCAGCAGGCGCGGCCTGAGCTCGCTTTCCACGTGCGCCTTGATCGCCAGCTCGTGGTGCTCGGTGGTCGCCTCGCCCACCCCCTGCAGGCCGGCATCGGTGTCGATCTGGACGAACACCCAGTTGCGGTGCGCGCCGCCGCCGGGACGCGGCACGGCCACCACCGAGCAGCGCACGTCGGTAATCTTCATTCGGCTCATGCTTGACCTCCCGAGCCGCGCGCCGCGGTCACGGCTCCAACTCCGGGTGCAGCGGGAACTCGACCACGCGGCCGTCCTGTTGCGCGGAGCGGTACGCGCCTTCCATCATCTCCACGCAGCGCAACCCCTCCACCCAGGTGAGACACGGCTCGGCGCCGGTACCGATCCAGCGGAAGAAGTCGCCGATCTCGCGCCGGTAGGCATGGTCGAAGCCCAGGTCGTCGAACCGCTCGTGCTGCGCGGCCGGCGCGTCGAGGCGCTGCCAGTACAGGTCGATGTGATCGAGCGCCGGCACCAGCTTGAAGCCGCCGTGCCGGCACTCGCCCCACGGCCCCTGCGACTCGCGGAACTGGTGCAGCGGAAACGACAGGCCGCCGACGATCGTGGCCACGGCGCCGGAGTGGAACCGGTACGTCGCGTGCACGATGTCCCGGAACCCGTAGCGGGGATCGTGCTGCGGCCCGAACACGGCGTGCACGTCGCGCGCGTCGGGCCGCACATCGCGCGGAACCAGTCGATCACGTGCACGCCGTGCATATGGAAGAAGCCACCGCCGCGCGCCGGGTCCACCCACCACGTGTCGAAGAAGTCGTAGGGCCGGTTGTCCGTGTACTGCGCCACCGTGATCGACAGCGGCGGGCCGAGCAGGTCATCGGCGGTCAGCTCCACCATCCGCGCCCACGGCGGCCGCAGCCGCCGCTTGTGACCGACCATCAGCTTCACGCCGTGCCGCTGGCACGCCGCCACCATGCCCCAGCACTCCCGCGCCGTGCGCGCCATCGCCTTCTCGCAGAACACGTGCACGCCGGCCTCGGCGGCCGCCACGGTAATCTCCGCGTGCACGTAGTTGGCTGCGGTCACCAGCACCGCATCGAGGCGCTCGCGCCGCAACAGCTCGCGGTAGTCGCCATAGCCGGGCACACCGGCACCCAACGCGGCGGCCGTAGCAGCGAGGTTGCCGGCATCGGGATCGCACAGCGCCGCCAGCTCGGCATGCTCGACGGCGTAGCGCGCCAGGTGCTTGCCGAAGTCCCCGCACCCCACCAGCGCAAACCGCGGCCGGCGGGCTTCAGCATCCGGTGTGGCGGCACGCATCGTTCCGCTCATGCAGGCGGAATCCTACCGCGGATCGCCGGCCCATTCGATGATGCGTCCGGTGTGACAGGGACGCGCCGAAGGGCGTCCAAATCCTGCTTCCTTGACGCTCAAGCACTCGGTACATGAAAGCCGTTGTACAGTCGGCAGTTAGCCCGAGCGGCGCTTGAGCGGCAGCGCCCGCCGCGCATGAGAGGGAACGGTCTGCGAACCGCTGCGCGGCATCCGACTGGTAGTGTCGGAAGCACGAGGCGGCGAAGCAATTGCGAAACCGACTCGCGTACTGGCCGGGTCATCTGCGCGGCCCGCACTGTCGTCGACGGCGAGCACGGTGCTCGGCGCGAAATCGTCGCGACTTCGGAGTCCCGCCGTCGGTCCCTTCACGCATTGCACAACGAACCGCGCGCGGCTATCGGTGCGGCCATGCGATCACCGTCGTGCTCGCAATGACCGAAGGCCGTCCTAGTCCGGGCCGTCGCAGCCGAGCTTGCACGTCGCACGAGGTCACTGCATGGTGACCGGAGCAAGATGGGAACGAAGAGTGATGCATCGATGAACGCCGCCGGGTCATCCGAACGCGCGATCTGTCGGCGATGCCGGTCCGGGTCCATGTCCTTGCGGCGGTCGGCGCGATGACACCGGTCGAGTGCATCGCCAAGTGGCGAGCGTAGGAGTTGAAGGAACGCTCGGCGTCGAAGGAACACGTCATCGATCTGAGCCACCTACTCGGCGAGCCCACACCGGCGGAAGCCGACCCGGCGGGCGAGTGGTACTGCTTCGAGCGCGACGCGCGCAAGGACACCGGCGGCGATGGCTGGGCCGATGTCTGGAAGCGCGGCTGCTTCGCGTGGGAGTACAAGGGCCGCCGCGCCGACCTCGACGCGGCGTTCAATCCGTTGCGGCAGTACGCGTTCGCCTGGGAGAACCCGCTGCTGATTGTCTCCGACATGGTGCGGTTCCACATCCGCACCAGCTGGACAAACAGCGTGAGCGTGACGCACAAGTTCACGCTCGACAATCTCGCCGATGGCGCGGCCCGCGACAGGTTCAAGTGGGCGATGTCGGACCCGGAGCGGCTTCGGCCGGGCGGGACGCGGCAGACGGTGACGGAGCGCGCGGCGGCGACCTTCGCGGTGCTTGCCCTGTATAATGCGCGCCCGCAGTGGCTAGCTGATGCCCACGCGGCCCGTGGTGCCGCCGTCGCACCGGCCTACGGGTGGGATGAGGGGATTCCCGAAGATGAAACATCTGTTGTACTGGATACTCGCCGCGATCTCGCTTTCCGGGTGCGCGATGACACCGTCCGACCTCAGCGCAAGCGAGAGCGACAGGACGGTGAGCGCCAGTGCGGGGTTCGGTGAGTTTGATCGGGTGAACTGGACCGTAACCTGTGGGCTGCCAACACGGGACAACCCACTTATCGACCTCCTCTCGACCCAATTTGAGCTTGGGCCGTTCGCCCGAAACGCAGGCCACATGCTGGCAAAGAAACTCAGTCGGCCCCATCCCGAAGGGGGCCTCAGCACCGAGATGTGGGTGCTCTCGCCCGCCCTCGGGGAGTGGTGGAGACTCAAAGCAATCCGGGTTCACCCGGAGGATCTCCAGAAGCTCACCTCGAACGCGGTCGAAGACATAGACTACCGCGACGTCCGCCAGATCGTGCAATCGCCATTCCTGCCAGAGCCCATCGTGGTGCGCGGAGGCGACGACGAGGCAGTGGTGGATGTGCAGATACTGGCTCGGCTGCCTGAGGTCTCCCGACTGCGATGCAGGCCGTAGTCCGTTCCGGTGGAGTTCTACCGCTGACAGAAACGGACCAGACTGCCATGGTACGTTCCGACTGCTATAACCGCCGAACACGAAACGGAGCCGAGTAACGCGAACGATGGAACCTTTGATCGTCCTCCTCGTCATCGCGGCGGGGTTGTACTTTGTTCTCCAGGGATTGTTCAGGAAGCGCCCGCGCAAGCGACGCCGCCCCCGCCGACAACGCCGCACGGGCACGCTCGCCGGGAGAGCCTATGTCACCGACGGCGACGGGATTCGCGTATCCGGGCAGGAAGTACGGTTCGCCGGTCTCGACGCGCCCGAGTGGGATCAGCGGGCCAAGCACCAGGACGGCTACTGGTTCGGACATGGAAAGCGTGTGAAGAGCGCCTTGATCCGCGAGATCGGCGGCAAGCGAGTTCACGTTACGGTCGAGGACTATGACAAATTTGGACGTGCGGTCGGCATCGTAACCTGCAACGGCAAGGATGTCGGGGAGTGGCTCGTCCGGGAAGGACACGCGATCGCTGCCTATAGCGACCGGTACAAGCACATAGAGCGGGAAGCGCGACAGTCCAAGCGGGGAATGTGGGGCCATGCTGTCAACATCGACCCCCGGCGGTGGCGGCATCGGAGTACGTCGCGGAGTTAGTCCCCGGCGCTGTCTCTCGGGCTTCGACTCATGCGACGGCGGGCGGAGGCAGGAAAGGCACCATCGGTGCGTCGGGTGTGACGCGCAAACCGCCGTATTGCGTAAGACCGGCGATTCGCATACCCCCACGTGGTGGGCCAGATGGCCGTCTAATTTGAACGGCTTAGCCCGAGGGCGCCTGAGCGGCAGCGATTGCCGCGCCTGCGATGGAACGGTTCCGGACCCGTTGCGCGGCTTCCGGTGGTTATTATAGGAAGCGCTTCTGGCGATGCAAGCGTAGCGTTGGCTCTACTATGGGGAGTCATCGCTTCAACGATGGGTGCCGACAAACCGACCTCGGGATCGGATGCAGGAAGGGTGAGCGGGATGCGCGAGGAACGATTCAAAGTCTGGTTGGGCGTCGATCGGAAACTGAGCGCCGGGACCGTTGGAAGTCGAATCAGCAACTGCAGGCGAGTCGAGCACTTTGAGGGCGATCTGGACGGCCATTACGATGCGGACGGGCTGAACGGGCTATTGGACCGGCTGAATCCAGGAGAGCCGAAGCACCGAATCCCCATTGATGGCCATGTCTACAACGGCACCGCAACGCTGAAGAGCGCGGTTGGCCTCTATCGCGCCTTCCGGAATGGGGGCAGCGGAACGGTCGATTCGGCCGGAGTTCCGGCGAAGCGGCGGCCGCAAGAGCGGCCGACCCGGCGAACGGGAGCGCACTGGCCGGTTTGGTACCAGCCGAACGACGAGGACCTCCTCGATCTTGCCCAGGCGATGGCACCGTTCGTGCGGTTCCTCGATCCCGGCATTGTCTACGCGGTCGCCGAAGACAACCGACGTATAGGGGCTGAGTGGCGCTCCCGGCTGGCAGCGCTCGGCATAGATCCCGCCATTTATCTCTGGGAAGGTTCGCCCTGCGCTTTTCCAGGGGTCCGGCGTTATGCCGGAAGCACGGAGATTGCGGTGTTCCGGCAACGGGCCGCGCCGGATGAAGCTCCCTCGCAATGCCTTGCGCTCGACGACAACGACTACCCGAAGCATCTGTGGGCGTTCGTCTTCACCGGCAAGCCGTTTCGCAAGCAAGGGCCGGATGGCTACCAGCTTGCGCACCTCTTCGACCATAAGGAGCATGGGAACCGGTGGCGGGACGAGCTGGACCTCCCGCCGCACACGGACGAGCCGGCACCGCTATACGGGTTGTTCACGAGCGCGGCGAACTCGGTTTATGCGCCGGGCGCTTTCCTGAGGCCCACTGACTTCTCGCCCAGGCTGCGAAGCCTGATCCAGAGGCGTGCGCTGCAGCTCTACGGCGGCATATGCCGCGTCGTTCCGTCACCTCTGGCGGTAAAGCCCTGCGAAGACCCGAGTTGGGCTCTCGACAACTTCCAGTGGAGCGCGCCCGTGGGCGGCATGGACCACGTTCCCGATTTTCTGGCGTTCCGCCGCGAGCGCACAGGCGAACTTATCGACAAACGGCATGCGGCCCTGCGGATCGACGGCAGCCAGTGAGGCACCGGAAACAGTACGGTGGCGGGGAACGCTTCGACATTCGGAGCTGGCAGAACCGGAGACAGCGGTGCGACGCTCGCTGCCGGGAGCGCGGGCAACGGTCGGTGCAGCGGTTGTCCACGCGACCGGGGGCAAGTGCGGCGGTCCGCGCCCGGGGACAGCCGCACCTGCGCCGGTGACACGGAACCGGACCGGCCCTTGGCGCGTCAGCGCGGCGCGACGAGTCCCGCCATCGCTTCGACGATGAGACAGCCGACACGCTCGGCGGTCTCGACGGGGTGGCCATCGGTCAGGTGCGCGTAGCCGCCCGTCGTGCGGTGCCGCCGGTGCCGGTCAGCTTGCCGACCTGGGGCAGGATCTCGCCGGCCATCACGGCCTAGCCCAAGTTTAACATCGGCGCAGGCGATTTCGCCAGATTTGAAAATTTTGGCCAATCTATGGGGGTCTCTGCCTCAAAATGAGCTGAATCGGCCGATGTAGTGCCATAATGGTTATTTCAGCCATTGACCCACTCATTGCCGCCCCCGTACCCTTCTGCTCAGCCATGTTCGTGCGCCGCACGCAGACCCGCTCCACCACCAACGGCGAACGCTACTTCACGCATCGCCTCGTGCGATCCGAACGACGCGGCTCCCGCGTGCGCCAGCGCACCCTCCTCAATCTCGGCAGCCATTTCTCGGTCCCGCAAGCCGATTGGCTGCTGCTGTGCGCTCGGATCGATCAGCTGCTCAGCCCGCAAGAGGCGCTGCCAGCCTGCGATATTCCCCACGCTGTCGAACGGGAAGCTCACCGGATCGCCGCGCAGTTGGTCGCCGGCCAAGTACCGCTCCTGCCAGAATCGGCCCCGCAGCACGACGCCGGCGACGGCGAGCGCGAGTTCCACAACGTCGATGTCGCTTCACTGCAACTGCTGCGCCCGCGCTCAGTCGGCGTCGAACATCTCGGCCTGTGGGCCATGCAGCAGGTGCAGTTCATCCCGCTGCTGACCCAGCTGGGTCTGAACGGTCCGCAGCGCGCTGCGGCGGTCGGCTCCATCATCGCCCGCATGGCCGCTCCCGGCTCCGAACGGGCCACCTATAGCTGGCTGTGCCACCGCAGTGCCTTGGGCGAACTACTCGACACGGACTTCGAGGCCATGAGCATGATGCAGCTCTACCGCGCCTCCGACGCCCTGGTCGGCCGGCAACAGGAGATCGAGCAGCATCTGTTCAACCGGGTGACGGATCTGTTTGGGCTGCAGACGACCGTCACGCTCTACGATCTGACCAACACCTATTTTGAGGGGGAGGCAGCCGCGCAGGACTTGGCGAAGCACGGTCATTCGAAGGAGAAGCGCAGCGATTGTCCGCTGCTGACGTTGGCGCTGGTGCTGGACGGCAGCGGCTTCGTGCGCCGCAGCGAGGTGCTGGCCGGCAACGTGAAGGAACAGAAGGTCTTGGCGGCGACGCTGAAGCGTCTGGAGGTGCCCGTCGATGCGCTGATCGTGATGGACTGCGGGGCGGCCACCGAGGAGAATCTGAAGTGGATGCGCCAGCAGGGCTACCGCTATCTGGCGGTGAGCCGTGAGCGAACCCGGCGGTTTGATGCCGACTCGGCACAGTGCCTGCGGACCGCCTCCGGGCAACAGGTCCATGTCCAGTTGGTGAACAGCGAGGACGGAGCCGAGGTGCGCCTGTATTGCTACTCGGAGGCTCGCCAAGCGAAGGAGCAGGCGATGGTGCAGCGGGCCGTCAGGCGCTTCGAGAAGGCATTGAAGGACCTCCACGAGGGGCTGTCGCGGCCGCGGACGCACAAGAAGCTGGAGCGTATCTGGCAGCGGATCGGGCGCCTTGTGGCCGCCAGCGGGGGCGTGGGGCAGCACTACCAGATCGAGGTGCAGGCCGATGCGAGCGGCAAGAAGGCGGTCGCGATCACGTGGGAACAACAGCCGGTGGCCGGCTCGAAGCTGACCGATCCGGGGGTGTACTGCCTGCGCAGCAATCAGACGGACTGGGATGCGCAGACGATGTGGCGCACCTACATCATGTTGACGGACCTGGAGGCGGTATTTCGGTCTTTCAAGTCGGAACTGGGGTTGCGACCGATCTATCATCAGAAGGAGCAACGTTCCAAGGGCCATCTGTTCATCACGGTGCTGGCCTATCAGTTGGTGCAGGTGATCCGCCGGCGGCTGCGTGAGCGCGGCGAACACGCCTCGTGGGCGACGCTGCGCAGCATCCTGGCCGCCCAGCAACGGGTCACCACCACGTTTCGCTGTGCTGACGGCCGCACCCTGCACGTGCGCAAAGCCACGCAGGCCGAGCCTCAGCAGCAGGCGATCTACGACGCGTTGGGCGTCGCCCCGGCTCCCGGTGGCATCAGGAAGCTGGTGGCAGAGTAGTGGTACTCACCAGTTGTGCAGAGATTGTAGTGCCACACGCCGATTTCCGATCACCTAAATCACTTACCCATAACAGGATCATCATTAGCCCGTTAAACTTGGGCTAGCTAAGCTAAGCTAGCGCTAGCAATGGTGTGGCGCAGATCGTGCAGCCGTAGCGCGCCCCGCGCACCCTTGACAAAACGGGAGCGTTCGCTTTACCCAGCCCTATCCTGGACGCCTGCAACACATCCGCGGAATTGGCAGCGAGCGGCACGGAACTAGCGATCCTGCCGATCGGCGCCACCGAGCAGCACGGCAGCTACCTGCCGCTGGCGACCGATTCGCTGGAGGCGGAGGCGGTGGCGCGCGGGGTGGCGGAACGGCTGGATGCTTTCCTGCTGCCGGTGCTGCCGTTCAGCAACTCGGAGGCGCACGCCGGCTTCCGCGGCTCGGTGTCCCTCAACCCGAGCACCCTGTTGACCGTGGTCAAGGAGCTGGCCCTGGACCTGATCGGACAGGGATTCCGCTACGTCGTGCTGCTCAACATGCACGGCGGCAACCTGATCCTGCGGCCGGCGGTGCGTGAGATCAACCGCAGCACCGATGCCGGCCGCGCGCTGTTCGTGCAGCCGTTCACCGTAGCCGCCGCGGAGCTGCAGAGCATCTTTCCCAACTTCGCGAACGAGGCCCACGCCGGCGGCTTCGAGGCGTCGCTGATCATGGAGATCGCACCGGACACCATCAAGGGCACCGTCCCCGACACCGTGCCGGAGAGCCCGGTCGAGGCATTCGACTACTTGACCATGGCCCAGCTCAGCGCCAACGGCGTGTGGGGCGAGCCGAGCCAGGCGCGGCGCGAGCGCGGGCGCCGGGCACTGGCGGTGATGGTCGAGCACAGCGTCCGCCACATCAGCGCAGCGATCGCCCGCATCGCCGCCGCCGGGGCCGCGCCGTGATCCGGCCTGCGATTCCCGGCGCCGAGCTGGGCGATCTGCTGCGCCGGCTGATCCGCATCGATAGCTGCAACCCGCCGGGGCGCGAGGAGCCGGTCGCCGAGCTGCTCGGCGGGTGGCTGCGGGAGGCCGGGCTGGAGGTGGAGCTGGACCGCTTCGCCGCCGGCCGCGCCAACGTGGTGGCGCGCTGGCGCGGCACCGGCGACGAGCCCGCGCTCCTGTTCAACGGTCACCTCGACACCGTGCCGGTGCAGCGCGAGCAGTGGCGCCACGACCCGCACGCGGCGGTCGTGGAGGGCGACCTGCTGCACGGCCGCGGCACGGTCGACATGAAGGGCGGCGTCGCCGCGCTGGCGATGGCCTGCGCCGCGCTGGCACGGGCCGGAGTACGCCTGCAGCGCGACCTGATCTTCGCCGGCACCGCCGGGGAGGAAGTGGACTGCTGCGGCTCGCAACGGTTGGCCACCAGCGACCTGGGTCCGGTCGGCGCCCTGGTAGTGGGCGAGCCCACCAGCCTGCAGGTGGTGACGGCGCACAAGGGAGCGCTGTGGCTGGAGATCGTCACCAGCGGCCGGGCCGCCCACGGATCGATGCCGGAGCAGGGCAGCAATGCGATCGCCGGCATGTGCCGGATCATCGAACGGCTGCAGGCGTATCGACCCGCGCACCGGCCGCACCCGCTGCTGGGGCCGCCGACGGTCAACCTGGGAACCATCCAGGGCGGGGCCAAGGTCAACATCGTGGCCGACCGGTGCGTGCTGACGGCGGATCTCAGGAGCGTGCCCGGTCAGGACCACGCCGCCCTGCTGCGCGAGGTGCGCGCGCTGGCGGCCACCGCCGCCGCCGAGGCCGGCGTGACCGCGCAGGTAGAAGTGCTCACCGACCGCCCCGCGATCGACACGCCCTTGCACGAGCCGTTGGTCGGCACCGCCCTGGAGGTGGCCGGACAGGTGCTCGGGGGAGCGCCCGCGCCGCGCGGCGTCAGTTACTTCTCCGATGCCTCGGTGCTTACGCCGGCGCTCGGTGTGCCGACGCTGATCTTCGGGCCGGGCGACGAGCGGATGGCGCACCAAGTGGACGAGCACACCACTCTGAGTTCGGTGGTCGCGGCGGCGCGCTTCTACACCGCGCTGGCGCAGGCGCTGGGTTAGCCCGTGGCGGCGCTCGCGATTACCGGTGAGGTGGTGGTGGCCGGCGGCGGCAGCAAGCGCCATCGCTCGCGCGCCGGGGCCGCCGTACTGGCCGACGGCAGCCTGTTCGTGGCCTATCGGGTGGGGCGCAACATGTTCCAGGAAGCGCACGGCGCGGTGGTGGCCACGCGCTCGGCGGACGGCGGGGCGACCTGGGAGGAGCCGACACCGCTGCTGGCCGAGCCGGGCTGGGACTGGTTCGGCGCCCAGCGCCTGCTGCAGCTCGACGACGGCACGCTGATGATGATGGCCGGAAAGGCACGCTGGAACAGCGACCGGTTCCATACCTACGCCGTCCGCTCGAGCGACGGCGGCCGCACCTGGGACCCGCTCGGCCCGGAGATCCGCGTATTCGCCGCCTTCAGCGAGCCGTACGGCCAGGGCGTGGTGCACGGGGTGCCGGACGGCCGCCTGCTGCTGGGTTTTCAGGGCAGCGACACGCCGGGAGAGCCCAACCTGGCCGCAATCGCATTCTCTCGCGACCGCGGCGATTCCTGGTCGGAGCGGGTGCTGCTGAGCCACGACGCCACGCTGGAACTGCGCGAGCCCGACACTCTGCCCCTGGCGGACGGACGGCTGCTCACCGTGCTGCGCACCGACGCACCGCCCTACGCCTCCTACCAGAGCTACTCCGAGGATGGCGGCCGGAACTGGACGCCGCTGGCCGCGACCGGTTTCCACGGCCACTGCCCGCGCCTGGCGGCGCTGCGCCGCGCCATCATCTGCGTGTATCGCGACATGCACGAGCAGCGGCCAGGCATCGGCTTCAGCGCGAGCTGGGATGACGGCGAGTCGTGGCACTACCAGGGGATGCTGTATCGCTCGCCCGGGCCCTACCAGGGCTGGGCCACCGCCTGCGGCTACCCGAGCGTGATGCGGTTGCCGGACAGCGACCTGCTGTGCGCATTCCATACCGACTTCGTAGACGACGATTGCGAGATCCGCGCCGTGCGCCTGCGGGAGGTGAACCGATGACCCCACGCAGCAGCGACTGTCTGCACGATTCGTTCCGCGATTGGAACACGGTATCCGCGCACCGCAACGTCGAGCTGGTGCGCCGCTTCGCACGCGTGCCGCGCCGGCCCGACGTGCGGGTCAGTCCCGCGGACCTGAACTACGACGTACCGCCGGACGCCGACCTGCGACAGCTCGCGTCAGCGCAGGGAATCGATGTCGAGGCTCCCTGGTTCCGCCTCCCCGAACAGCGACAACTGCGCTGCGGCTTCTTTCCCCTGGTCACGCGGCTGCACAGTGGGGCGCTGCTGGCGGTGTGGCGCGAGGCGAGCGCCCACGCCTACTGCTCCTTCGGGCGCACCGTGGCGGCGCGCTCGCTGGACGGCGGGCGCAGTTGGAGCGTGCCCTGGGTGGTCGACTTCCGGCGGCCGGGAGCGTGGGATACCGGCGGGCCTGAGAACCTGGTGCAGACCAGCGACGGCAGCCTCTGGCTGGGCGCCTGGGCCCGTATCCCGGAACCCGAGCCGGGCACCGTGGGCAAGCAGCGCCCCGAGATGTACGTGCTACGCTCGCATGACGAGGGGCGCAGCTGGGAGCAACTGCCCAAGCTCGGCGACGGCTTCCAGTTTCTCTGCTCGCCGATGCTGGAGCTTTCGAACGGCGAGTTTCTGTGGCTCGGCAGCGTCCCGGATCCCACCGACGAAGGAGTCACCTCGTACACCTCGCTGCGGCGCGCGGTGTTCATCCTGCGCCAGCCCGGCGAACCGCTCACCCCCGGAGCCGACCTGGTGGAGCTGGGCGGGCTGCGTTTCGAGCGCTACGGCGCCATGCAGCTGGGAGGGACCAACGAGTGTCACGTCACCGAGACCACCACTCCGGGCCACCTGGTAATGCTGACCCGCTCCGCGGTCAGCGAGCACTACGAGCAGTCCACCTCGACCGACTACGGGCGCACCTGGTCGCCGCCGCGCCGCTCCGACCTGTGGCACACGCCGATCGCCAGCCAGCCGCTGCTGATCACGCTCGGCGACGGCACCCTGGTGGCCGTGCACGACGAGCGTGGCAACGGCCGCAGTCTGGCGGTACCGTCGTTCGACGGCGGCGCCACCTGGGACTTCGCCCACCACCAGGTGGTGCTGGACGATCCGGAGTTTTTCCTCAAGGACTTCTCCTATCCGGAGGTGGTGGACGTGGGCGCCGGCCGCCTGCTGGTGGTGTTCTACAACGCCAGCCATCCCGAGGCGGAGAAAAACGGCATCTTCGCCACCTTCCTCGACCGCAGCCTGTTCCGAACCACATTCGGCGGCGTCCGGCTGGCGGACGTCGGGTCGGTGCGGCGCTCGGACACCGTTGCCTGGTGGCGCTTCGACGAGGGTACGGGTGACACCGCGTACGACGACACCGGCCGCCACTACGGCGTGTTGCACGGACCCGCCTGGAGCGACGGCCGCTACGGCAGGGCGCTGGCCTTCGACGGGCTGGACGATCATCTGCGCGTGACCAACTGCCCGAGTCTCTGGCTGGGGCAGGAGCTTACCATCGAGGCCTGGATCCGCGCCCCGCATCCGGAGCGCGAGCAGACCATCGTCAGCCGGCTCCCCCACTACTGGTTCGGGCTGAACCGCCGGCGGGTCTGCCTGCGGCGCGGGGGCGAGGACGGCATAGCGGAGGCGAGCTGCCACGGTACGATGGAGCTGGCGGCCGACCGCTGGCAGCACGTTGCCGTGGTGGTGCGGGAGACCGCCGACTCGATGCGGCGGGTGCTGTTCTACGTCGACGGCGTTCTGGACGCGGCGACGGACCTGGAGCGGCCGCCGGCGGCGACCCAGGCGCAGGCGCTCAGCGACTGGCGTCACACTCACGGCCCCACCTGGCAGGGGTGCTACACCGTGCCCCGCGCCGAGCCTACCCGCTGGGCCGCGCGGGAACACCTGTTTATCGGCAGCCGGCACGACCGCACGGCACCCTTTTGCGGCCGGATCGACGAGTTGGCGATGCACCGCGCCGGCCTGACAGCGCGCCAGCTCGCCGCCAGTGTGACCCGATACCGGCACCAGGACGGAGAGATCCGGTCGGCGGTGATCCGGCGCCCATCCGGTGGCTCCTGGGGCCGCTTCACAGCGTGTGACCTGGTGCCGGAGGGCACCGCCATCAGCTACGCGGTGCTGGGTCCGGACGGCAAGCTGTTGCGCGATCAGGTCACTTCGGGCAGCGATCTGGCGGATCTGCGGGAATCCGCGATCTGGCTTCAGGCGCGCCTGCACAGTGAGGTGCCCGGCCGCACCCCGACGCTGTGGTCCTGGGCGCTGCAACCGGCGGCCGCGACAGCGGCGCGGTGATCGACCACGTCGACGGGCGGCGGGCCGAGCGCTCACGGAACGACTATGTCCCGACGCCGCACCATGCTCGCTACTTGAAGGCTACACTGAGGCAGCCGGAAGTAAGTTCTTCGCCAGAGCGGGGAGAAGTGTACTCGGCGTACCTACCTGTCTGCTTCTAACAGCGACCAGGAACGCAGCACCGGGGTGCGGCCCGGGTCGGAGCTGGTCAGGCGCGCGGCCAGCCGCAGCTCGGGGGCATCCAGGTCGGCCAGCGAGTCGCCCGGGCTGACGCCGGTGCGCAGGACGGTGCCATCCGGTGCGGTAACCGAGAACTCGATGGCAGTGGCCTCGGGTATGTACACTTCGGCGCCGAAGCGGCCCCAGCCGGAGGCGGGGCGCGGGATCACGCCGGAGGAGAGTTCGCCGTCGCCGCGGCGGTGGACGGCGATGCTGGCTCGCACCTCGCCCGGCAGCAGGCCGCTGCCGTGTAGCGCCAGCTCGTCGATCAGGCCGGCGAAGGGAGCTGTCTCCCGGTCGTGCTGCAGGCCGATGTAGAGGTGGTCCTCGGCGGCGCGGATGGTGGCCGCCTGCTCGCCGATGTCCTCGTGGCGGCTGCGGCGCTGGTGATGCGCCTGCCAGCGCGGACCGGCCGACTCGTGCCAGTCGCTGATGGCGGCGGCGTGCTCGGCGCTGCCGGGGAGCGCGAGGGTGTCGTTGGCGTCCACCTCCCCGTCGAGGTAGAACAACACCCGCTCGTAGGAGTCCAGGGTGATGCGCACGGCCACCGCGACGTGGTACCAGCGGCCCCCCTCCAGGGTGGTCGCCGCCAGGTTCTCCAACAGCGGGATGCCCGCCGTCCCACCGCGGCGCAGGCACAGCCGGCCGCGGTGCAGCCCGACCCAGTAGTGCGGCAGCTTGGAGACGATCGTCTGGGTTCGCTCCGGCTCCTCGGTCGAGATCCACGCTTCCACGGTGAACTCGCGCGCGACGCGCAGCTCCGGGCACTCCAGCACGTAGCCGTAGTCGTCGCGGCCGTCGAACCGCAGCGCCGTGCCGCGCTTGCCGGGAACCCACACCGGCCCCACCAACTTGGCGTAGTGAGGCCCGCGGTCGTCGGCTGCCACGCTGCCCTCACCCTCGTCGAAGCGCCAGTGCGCGACCGTGGAGTCGCGCCGCACCGCGCCCACCTCGGCCAGCTCCACGCCGCGGTAGGCGGGGCGGAAGAAGCGCGTCTCCAGGAAGGTCCCGAAGATCCCGCTGCGCTCGCCGGTGTCATCCTTGTGGTCGTGGCTGTAGTAGATCGACAACAGGCGGCCGTCGGCGACCTCGGTGAGCTGGGGGTAGGCGAAATCGGCGCCCAAAGAGCTCTGATGGTCCAGCACCACCTGCTGGTGGGCGACGTCCCAGGTCGCGCCGTTGTCGAACGAGGCGGTGGCGACGATGCGGCAGTTCTGGCGCTGCCCATTGACCGCCACCAGGGTGCCGTCGGTGAGCGTGATCAGATAGGGCTGGCTCGGCACCGGCGAGTGCCACAGCGACGGCACCGCGGCGCTCCAGGTGCGCCCGTAGTCGGTGGAGGTGGTCTGGAAGTAGTGCTCGCCGTAACCCTGGGAGCGCATCAGCATCACCAGGGTGCCGGGGATCAGGGTCTCGGTGACCTGTTCCTCGTCGGGGCCACCGAGATGGGGGTGGGCGAAGCGCTCGAAGCGCAGCCCTCCCAGCTCCACCACCTCGGCGTCGCGCGGCAGCTCGGCATCCGCGTCGCGCTGCACCAGCGTGGCCCGCACCGACGCGGGAAAGGAGGTCAGCCCCGCCTCGGCCGCTTCCGGCACGCTGCCGCGCCAAAGCAACTCGCCGTTGGACATCGCCAGCTCCGGCGACGCCGGGTAGAAGTGGTCGCCGAGCGGCGGCAGGGTGACCCACGTGCGGCCGTTGTCCTTCGAGTACAGCGCGTAAGCGGTGGCGATCTGGTGGCCCTGGGTGCCCGCCTGCTGCCCCGGCACGCGGCTCCAGGCCCCCATCCACAGGGTGCCGTCGGCGGCCTGCACCAGGTCCTCGGGACCGCCGGCGTCGACCGCGCCCGGCAACGCGAAGACCACCCACGGATGGCTCCAGCTCCGCCCACCGTCGGTCGAACGGGCCGCTACCGTACGGCCGAAGGAGCAGAAGGTATGGGCGCTGGCCTCGCGCCACACCGCCAGCAGGCTGCCGTCCTGCAGCGCGCGCAACACCGGAAAGAAGCCGCAGCGGATATTGCGCGTCGCCGGCTCCTGAAAGTGCGGGCTGGCCACGTCGATGCCCTCGCTGCGCGCGTGCTCGCGCAGGCTCACCCCTTGCGGCACCGCGTAGCCGAGGTCGGCGGGGCTCACCCGCGCGTGCGGCGCCGTCGGCACCGGCGCCGCCTCCCGCAGCAGCGCCACGCCGCGGCGCCCATAAACGCGGTCCCAGTCTCGGAACCGGTCGCTCCAGATCGTTCCTGTGTCCTTCATACCCACCTCCCTGTCAGCGGTGGCTGAACGGGTCGGCGGCGTCGCGCACGCCGTCGCCGACGAAATTGTAGCAGAGCACCGCCACGATCACGAACAGACCTGGGATCAGGTACCACGGGTTGCTGATGAACCACTTCCACCAGCGGATGTAGATCGGCCATCCGATCGAGCGACGGCGGGCGCACCTGGGACCCGCCCGGTCCCGAGAGCCGCGTGTTCGCCTCCTTCAGCGAGCCTATGGCCGGGGAGCGGTGCGCGTGCTGCCGGACGGCCGCCTGCTGCTGGGCTTCCAGGGCTCAGACACGCCGGGAGATCCCAACCTGGCCGCGGTCGCGTTCTCGCGAGCGCGGCAGCACTTGGTCGGAGCGGGTACAACGGCCCGGCATCGGCTACAGTGCGAGCTGGGATGGCGGCGGGTCGTGGCACTATCAGGGGATGCTCTACCGGTCGCCCGGGCCCTACCAGGGCTGGGCAACCGCCTGCGGCTATCCGAGCGTGGTGCGACTGCCGGACGGCGAACTGCTGTGTGTGTTCCATACCGACTTCGTGGGCGATGATTGCGAGATCCGCGCCGTGCGCTTGCGGGAGGTGATCTGATGGCGCCCCACATCGACCTGACCGGCTACGGCCTGCCCTACTGGCTGGACATCGATCGGCCCCGCTACCCGGCTCTGGCCGGCGACGTGCGCGCCGACGTGGCGATCGTCGGCGCCGGGATCGCCGGGTTGAAGCTGGCCGACGCCGCCGCGGCGCACGGCCTCGACTGCGTCGTGCTGGAGGCGAAGCAGGTAGGCGAAGGCGCCTCCTCGCGCAACCAGGGCTGCATCGTCACCGGGCTGCCGGTCTCCTACGGTGAATTGGCGGCGCAGGTTTCCCGCGACGTGGCGCGCTCCCTGGTCAACCTCAGCCACCACAACCAGGAGCTGCTGGAGGAGCAGATGACCCGCCATGGCATCGCCTGCGACTACGAGGTGTCGGGCGAGTGCGTGCTGGTGCGCGGCGACCGCGCCGACCTGGAAGCGGCGCTCATCGCCCTGCGGCGCGATGCGGCCCTGATGACCGAGGACGGCTTCGCCGCCGACTACCTCGACGCGGCCGCGGCGCGCGCCGTCACCGGCAGCCCGCTGTTCGCCGGAGGCATCCGTTTCCGCCGCGACGCGCAGTTCCACTCCGGCAGGTTCGTGGTGGGGCTGGGCGCCGCCGTCGCGCGCTCCCCGCGGGTGCGCATCTTCGAAGAGTCGCCGGTCGTGGCCTTCGAGTCCTCCGGTGCCGGCGCCGCTCATCTGATCCGCACCCCGCACGGGAGCGTGAGCGCCGCCCACCTGTGCGTGGCCACCAACGCCCTGGTGCCGCAGCTCCTGCCAGCCCTCACCGGCACGCTGCGCGCCGAGCGCGGGCAGGTGCTGGTGACCGCGCCGCTGCCGGAGCGTCCCTGCCGCGGCTGCTTCGCCGCGGGCATCGCGTGGTGGCGCGAGATCCGCGAGGCCGACGGACGCTTCCGGTTGCTGTTCGGCGGCGGCCGCAGCCGCGACGAGCCGGACAGCCTGTTCCCGCAGTACGCGGCCGACGGCCGCCGCAACGCCCGCATCGGCAGCGCCGGGTTCCGGCCAACGCTGGCCCATCAGCGGCGCCTGCAGGCGCTGCTGGCCAAGATATTCCCCCATGTGGCCGACGCGCCGGTCACCCACCGCTGGGGCGGGCTGCAGTCGTTCACCTTCGACGGGTTGCCGGCGATCGGCCTGTTCGACCCCGAGCGGCGCATCCACGGCATGGCCGGCTTCTCCGGACTCGGCAACACCTACTCCAACGTGGGCGCGGCGCACCTGGCGGCGCGCATCGCCGGTGCCGGCGACGGGCTCCCGCCACGGCTGGCGGAGACGCTGAAGCTGCTGCTGGCACCGGCGCGCGGCGGCGCCCGCTGGCCCGGCGCAGAACCGACGCGGGCGCGCACCGACGCCCACGGTCTGGTGCGCGGCGCCGTCAAGCGTAGCGCCGCCAGGCGTCGTCCACAGAGGTGAGCGATATGGCAACCAGCGCATCGGCACCGAAGCTGCGCAGCGTCGACAGCGGACAGGTGATCGACGGGGTGGTCGCGCTCCTGTTCACTCCGTTCACCGCCGACGGGAGGCGGTTCGACGCCGCCAGCATGCGCCGCCAGCTCGACTTCGTGCTGGAGTCCGGCGTTTCGGCGGTGGTGGCCTGCGGCAAGGCGGGGGAGTTCGAAGGACAGAGCCTGGAGGAGATCGAGGAGGTGCTGACCACGGTTCTTGAGCATGTCCACGGTCGCATCCCGGTGGGAATGGGCATCATCAGCGTGGAGGAGGATCGCGGCGTGCCGGCCGCGGAACTGGCCGCCCGCTGCGGCGCCGACTTCGCCATGACCAAGAAGCTCACCAAGCGTGATCTGCACCGCTTCTTCAGCCGCATCGCGGAACGGATCCCGGTGATGCTCTACGACCAGACCAACGAGGGAAACCTCGACGTGGCCAGCGAAGTGCTGCCGCTGGTGGCGGCCATCGAGCGGATCATGACCGTCAAGGTGAGCGGCAACGTGTACGCCTTCGACCAGCTCAAGCGGGCCGCGCCCCAGGTCGCCTACATCTGCGGCTGGGACACCTTCTCCCTGCCGGCCTACATCTCCGGGAGCGACGGCGTCGTCGCCGGCAGCGCGGCGTTCATGCCGGAGCGGGAGGTGGATCTGCACCGCCTGGTGCAGGCGCAGGCGTGGGACGACGCGCGGCGGCTGTTCTACCACCGCATGCTGCCGATGATCGCCTACTGCACCCCGGATCCCTATGCCTTCTCGGTGTGCAAGCACATCCTGCACTGGAAGGGGCTGTTCGACTCCCCGGTGGTGCGGCCGCCCTACCGCAACGCACCGCCGTGGCTGCAGCGGGAACTGCGCGAGCTGGCGCAACAACTCGGTATAGTCGACAACGCCTCATCATAACCAGCGGAGGCGGCACCCCCCAGCCACCGGCAGGACGCTCCAGTCGACCCAAAGCCCGCGACGCTCAGGTCGATCAGGATCATCCCTACGATCGTTCGATCGTTCTAATGCGATCCGTCCGATTTTCGATTCACATTTCCGCCAAGACTCGCTATACGGTGGCGGACTCCATCTCCTCGAACAGTTACTTTGACCGACTGCGTCACAGCGAACACCATAAGCCCCCGAGACGTTACACGTTGTTCATCCGCAAGTGGCAACCCCACTCCCAACCTCATTGCCGCCAGCCCCTCCGATTGGAACATCGTACGCAAGGCATTAACGTACCCCGGCCCCAAGTATCGCAGCAGTTTGCTCTCATCGGAGACCTTGTACGGTGCGCTGCATTCGACAACAATGAGCTCTCCATTCTTAGTTGCCAGCACATCAGGAATCAACGCCCCCTTCCCCCTTTTTCCATCCGTTGGCATAATCCAAATAGACCGGCCGGAGAACGGCGCATTAATCGAGTGAACGGCCCACCCACTACGAGACAGAAACGCCGCAATAGCTTTCGTAACTTTGTCTTCGTCCACGCACTCAGAACAGCACAAGATCGCTAAGTACTACGACGTCCGCGAAATTGAAGAACACTCTCAGTTCTTTTTGCTTGGTAAAGCGACAGCCGTCCCTAAGGTGAAGCGCAAGGTATCGCGGGTCAGCCGATGCATCCCTCTTGAACGGACACCTATTGTCATAGAAATGGGTGTATTTGTTCGCGATCTGCTCCGAGCTCACTTTCGGAAGATGAAATACCAGATTTGTGTGCCTGTCGTCCCTAGTAGCACCATATCTGCAAAACGAATAGTCATACACCAGAAGCGTCCCCGTGTATGGATCTGACCGAAACGATGTGGTCTCAGCGCGAAAGACAAAACACTCCCCGCGTGCCTGAATATGGTCGGGGAGCATGCTCTCATCAAACTTCCCGTCCTCACAGTGCTCGTGTACATACGCACCCAGTCCTGAAGTGGGAATGCACTTCGCCGACGTCCGAGGAGGAACGCGGAGGTAATCCGCGCCCCGTGTCATTCTGTGCTCATCAAGATGGTTGATTTGCGCCATCACTTCTTTGTTTCGGAACAGCGCTCCAGGATCGCGTCGTTCCTCGGCGTTCTCCACGACCAAGTTCACCAACCCAAATAACTTACCCGCTTCTTCGCTTTGAGAGTCCGGCAGGTTTGCGTATTGCTTATCGTAGCGCTTGAATCCCCTCCCTGGAACCTCCAGTTCGCCGAAAGGCCAATCCACTGCGAGACAGGGAACCCCATGGTAGTCTGTGAGCTTCCGCAATCCGTCGAATATAAACGGCGACGCATAGTCCCAGCCACTAGTACCAACTCCCTTACGAGGCACCCAATCTTTGCTCGGGAATACAATCGCGAATGGTACTGACGACTCCGCAGCCGCAACCGCGCGAGGAAAGCGCTGGTACGCGTTCTGTCCCATCGGCGTCTGCTCGCTGAACTCGACAGCCAACACGGGCCGTTCGATATCTGAAGATGACTCCTGATGCGTAATGATGACATCTGGCTTGTCCAAATAAAGAAGCTCCTGAATCCGACGCGGATTCAGCGCGAACGCACGTTGATTATTCGGATAGATTCGCTTGAGGGTCGGCTGGAAACTTGCAAGGCGTGTGTTCTCGATTAGGTAGCGTCCCTGATCTGGATTTGCGCTGTTGTCAACCCAAACCTTGAAAATGTTGCTCACGAGCCCACTCGACAGATCGCCAGGTACTCGACGACAGCCCGTCGAACCGACTGACCGGCACCATTGCCGAATACTGCGTAGTTGTGGGTCATTACAGTCGTCGGGCCGCGTGCCGCTAGCGTCGCTTCTATTTCTTGAATTGGAATAATCCCTTCGTTGCTATAGCTCAGGACGATAAATCTAGCGTTGATCTGATCGATCAAGTCTTTGAGGGCTGCTAGCGCCGTGCTACGCCGCGAGTAACGACTCTTCAGCGACGAGCGCTCGAACTTCTGGGTCTTTCCATGCAGGGGTGGTTTTTGCCAAGTTGAGATATTCTCTAGTACGTGATAGCAATCAACGTACTGGCGCTCACTATACGGCGGATCCAAGTACACTACATCCGCTTCGTGATCACTCATCACACTGTTCATGTCCGCCTTAAGGACGGTCGCTTCTTCTCCGAATCGAAGTACCGGCATCCGGAGGCGTAGTCGACCGTATACATTTGAATCTACCACGTGCCGACCGTCGTCATCGTAACTCTTGGCACCGAGGTTCTTGAGGTATGCGTCATACTGGCCGACGGTGTTCGCCACCTTGTCTACGGCGAAGAGGAGGCTAGTGATTAGCACATGAGCTTCCTGTTCGCTGCAATCGCCGTCCTTATACCTCCTTTCGATTTCGTCGCGAACTGCGTCGATGATTCCCGCGTTCTCGTAGGTAAAGTACCGCCCGCCGTAATGCTCGCATGCGTAGCCGTGAACCGGCTCTAGTCGATTCATTGTTCGCAGCGCGTTGGCGACGTATTCGACACGTACGGTGTGTTCGTTCGACGCAAAAAAGGTTCTGTTAATTGAGTAGTTGCTAGCCATATTGTCGACGAGCGTGAGATGATTCGTGTGTGATCGCAATCGGTCTGCTACTACCCCGGTTCCAGAGAATCCATCGAGGAAGGAATCGACGTGCCCGGCGGCGAGCAGGATTTCCCGCTCAATGAAATCAAGGAGCTTGACCTTGGAACCAATGTACTTTCGGTTTCGCGGTGACACAGTACCAAGATCATCAAAAGCACGAACCAGTTGGGAGGCGGGGTCGGCGAACAGTCCCAACTGCGACATCAGGCTGTGTATCTGTGACGGGGAATCTCGCTCATTACGATGTTCCTTTTGTTTGGGCCGTTAGGGTGTTCGGTCGTGAGCAGCCTCGGTCGCCGACATCGTAAACGGGATTCGAGCCACGTTCAATCGCCAGGTGGGCTTTTTGGGGATCGGCCCGGGAGGCATGGTTCGATGCGGAATCGGGACGCGATCGCTGTTGTCACGGCGGGGTGGCGATATGCCTGCGTACTGGCGCTGGGGGGTGGAATATCGGCTGGACACCGGTGCAGAAGACGAGTGCAGGCTGCCTGATGGGGAGTCTGACTGACTAGCCCGGCTACACGTCGTTCACGTAGGCGCCATGACGGAGCGCGAGACGGAACAGTTGCAGTCCGGCTTGGCGGAGTGCTCCGCATCAGCTCGACAACGTGCCCCGGCAGGTTGCTGGCCGGACACGGAACCCACACCGTACGGGGATCTCCGAGGAGCCGCTCTCGAAGGCCGCCTCGGCAGCCATGGCCTGGGGCGACTTGCTGCCCAGCAGGTGGCGGATGGCGGCACCGACGCCGATCAGGTCCTCGACTGCCGGTTTCAGGCTGCCGTCCTCCCGGCGCTCGCCTCAGGGACACGGCGACCGTACGAGCGATGCGGCCAACGTACGCCGCCAAGGACCGGCTGTTGCTCAGGCAGCCGGCCGGCGTTGGCGTCGCACCCGTGGCGAGCGAGAACGTGGAGCCGGGCGGGGACGGCAGGACCAGGCGAGTTCGGTGGGTATGCCCAGCAGCCCGGCGGGGGACAGGGAGTATTCGCTTGCGGATCCGCGCCGGCCCGCGAGCATCGCGCCGCGTGCCCGCCCATAGTCCCGCGCGGATTCGTGGTCGAATCGGTAGGGCAGCATCGCGGCGCCGCTGGCCGTGGCGATGTCCACGCAGGTCGAGAACGACAGCACGTCGACGATGACCACGACGTCGCTGAACGGAACCAGCGATTGGACGCCGTGCAGCCCCCACTCACAACGGATGTCGAACTCGCTCTGGATCAGATGAGCCATGCTACCCATCCGGTCAGCCCGGCTTCCGTACGCCGGACCGGTCCCAGAGACGGCGCTTGGGGGCCAGGACGCCCAGCGCGTAGACGACGATGATGCCGCCGGCCGCGAGCAGGGCCGCCGGCATGCCGGCCACCTGCGCCACTGCGCCGGCCAGGGTCGAGCCGACCGGATTGAGCCCGAAGGTCTGCGCCAGCAGCCCCGTCGACTGGTCGCGCCGCGCCGACGGCACCGTCACCTGCACCAGCGTGAAGAGCAGCACGTCGTAGATCATCATCGCCACGCCCAACGCCACCGCGAACACCAGCGTCAGCAGGAACGAGCGCGACAGCGCGAAGCCGATCAGGGCCGCGCCGCACAGCGCGCACGCCAGTACGGTGATCGATCCCTTGCTGCGCAGTTCGCCCGCCGCCGTCATCACCATCCCGAACAGGATCGCGCCGAGCGAGCCGGCCGCGGTCAGCACCCCCAGAGCGCCGGCCCCTACGCCCAGCACGTCGCGGGCCAGCACCGGCATCATCGCGCTGGAGGAGAACACGAACATCTCCATGAGCATGCTCATCACGAACACCGCCCGCACGCGAGCCACCCGCAGCGTATAGCGGAGCTGGCGCACCAGATCCAGGAACATCGGCCGCGGCCGCGTGATTGGCGCGGGCCTGCCCAGCTCCGGCGACAGCCCCGTCAGCACTGCCGCCGCGCCGGCCCGGATCACCGCCAGGAGCAGGAACGCGGCGGCGAACCCGAAGGCGGAGATCGTCACGCCAACCACGGCCGAGCCGGCCATCTTGCCGATGTTGAACGTCAGCGCCCGCGCGCCCAGCGCACGCATCAACTGCCCCTGGCCGGCGGCCCGCTGCAGCAAGCCGGTCGACAGGGGAATGTGCAGGCAGCGTCCCGCGCCTGTCAGCACCGCGGCGATCACCAGATGCCACAGGCGCAGCATGCCGAGCGCGCTCAGCCCGGCGACCGCGATCAGCACCAGCGCGAACACGGCCTGCACCGCCGCCAGCGTGCGGCGCCGCTCCACGCGCGCGGCCACCACCCCGCCCAGGCCCCCGCACGCCAGCATCACCAGCCCCTCGATGCCGAAGATCGCGCCCACCCAGAACGGCGAGTCGGTCACCTCCAGCACCAGCCAGCCGGTGGCGATGACGCGCGGCAGCATCGCGCCGGAGTCGAACAGTTGGTGGGCGAACAGGCGCCACAGGTCCGGGGTCAGAAACGACCCTCTCCCCCCGCCCCGCGTCACCCGGCGCCCCCCGGGCGCGCCGCGCTCCGCGCCGTCAGGCGTCGTGCGGACCGCTCGAAACGGCGTAGATGAGCGCAGCCTGGAAGTAGAAGCGCAGCCGCAGCGGCCGGCCTTCGAACTCGGCGCCGGTCGCCTCACCGCGACCGTGCAGCCCCCAGCGCAGCGGCAATGCCTGCGCGTCCATCGGCCCCTGCACGATGCAGCGCTCCTTCTCGTAGCCCGGCACCACCCGGTCCTCGCCGTCGACCATCTCCGCCATCAGATAGGCACGGTTGTCGCCGTTGTCGACGCCGGGCGCAGGCACCGTCGCGTTCAGGCGCAACGCCCCTCCGTCGTGGGTGAAGGTGCGCGTCTCGAACACGCCGTTGGATACGGTCTGCACGTACGTGAGCCGATCCTCGCCTATTCCCCAGATCTCGTTCCCCTGATGGAAGCGCAGCATCCCGTCGGCCACCAGCGGGTTGTGCGAGATCACCACCGCACCGGCGTGCGTGCCCCGGAACGGCCGGTCCCAGCGCAGGCCGTCGCGGCTGATCCACCACTCGGTGTCCAGCATGCCCGGCCCGTGGCCGTCGGGGCGCACCGGCGCGACGCCCGGCGGCATGAAGCTGCCCACGTAGTTGAGCACCTGCAGGAAACAGGTCTCCCGGTACAGGAACGGCCGGGCGACGTAGAACTCCAGGTCGGGCGGGTCCAGCTCGTCGCGCAAGATCTGGTGCTCGCGCGCCAGCAGCGGTCCGCCCAGGCGCCGCATCTCCGCCACCCCGGCGAAGTCGAACCCCGGCTGCATGCCGTTGGCGAAGTCGTTGGGGTCGTCCGGCGTCCACTGCAGGCCGTCCGCGCTGGTCCGCACCGATACCGTGCGCAGACCGTCGCGCATCAGCTCGTTCAGCCGCTTGTCCGGATCGAGGACGATCCCCTTGTTGTAGCAGATGAACCGGCGCGCCGCCGGGCTCCACATCGCCCCCCAGTTGTCGCCCTCCCGGTACACCGGGTTGTGCGGGCTGGGCTCCCAGCGCTCGCCATCGCCGGACACGAACGCGTGCGTGTCGAAGCTGCCGCCGTAGTCGCGGCTGTTCTTGAGCACCAGGTATCGCTCCATCTCCGGGCTGTAGCTGACGGTCGCCGTGTGCGCCCACTCCGAGTTGGGCGGCTTGTCGAGATCGGCGCCTTCCAGCACCACGCGCACGTCGCGGAAGCTCGTGCCGTCGTCGGTGTTGGCGCGCAGCACCTGCCACGGGATGCCCTTGGCGCCGCGCACGCCGAACACGTCGAAGCCGCCTCCCGGCAGCGGCCGGCAGAACGACACCCGGAACGGCGGCGGCTCGCAGTCGGCGAGCTTGCGCAGCCCGGATGCGCCGATCGTGGTGTGGCCCCAGACGTTCTGCAGGTCGTCGGCGTGGCAGAAGCGCAGGGTCATGCGCTGCCTTCGCGGAAGTCTACGGCGACCTTCAGCGCGCCGTCCCGGCGCGTGCGCGCCAGGTCGTAGGCGTCGGCCACGCGCGCCAGCGGCAGGCGGTGCGAGATCAGGCCGGCGACGTCGACGTCGCCGCGGGCGATCAGGTTCAGCGCCAGCTCGTACAGCGCGGAGCCGGTACCGTCCGCGATCGAGGAGGTCTGCATGTGCGGCCGCTTGCGGTACCACGTCAGGTACGCGAACTCGAAGACCGGCTGCCTGGGCACGCCGAACAGCAGCAACTGCCCGTACGGACGGACCAGCTCCAGGGCCAGGTTGACCGAGGCCGGCTCCCCGGCGGCGTCGATGACGATCTGCGGCGCAACCCCGCCGGCCGCCTCCGCCACGGCCGCCGGCACGTCGTCGCCGGCCGCGTCGATCGCGTGGTCGGCGCCGAAGCGCAGGCCGGCGGCGCGCCGCGCCTCGATCAGGTCCAGACCGATCACGGTGCCCGCTCCCATGCGGCGCAGCATCCGGTCGAACAGCAGGCCGATGCCGCCCTGCCCCACCACGACCACGGTGGCGCCGGCCACGTCGCGCAGCTTGTTGCAGCCGGAGATCACCGTGCCGAGCGGTTGCGCGACCGCCAGCCGCTCGGCCGGCAGCCCCTCGGGAACCCGCAGCAGACCGTCGATGCCGATCGTGAACCGCTCGGCCATGCCCACGTGCGGCGACGGCGTTGCCAGCACCCGCTCGCCCGGCTCGAACGGAAAGACCGTCTTGCCGCGATACTCGACCGCCTCCACCACGCCGATCACCTCGTGGCCGCTCTGGCCGGGTTTCAGCGGGTAGGCGTCGGCGGGCTGGTCGTAGACCGAGCGCAGGTCGCTGCCGCAGATCGAGATCAACTCGGGCCGGACGACGGCGTGATCGGCCGCCAGCTCCGGGTCGGCGAAGGTGTCGACCCGGACCGTGCCGGGTGCGGTGACGTGTGCCGCTTGCATCATGGACTCCTTACTCGTGCGTGCTCATGCGGTGACCGCGAAGATCCGGGCGCCGCGGAAACAGACCCGCAGCCGCGCCCGCCGGCCGGCCAGCGGCTCGGAGGTGGCGCCCTGCCAGCGCAGCACCAGCCGGGTGGCGTCGATCGGCCCCTGCAGCAGGCAGGCGTTCCGGTCGTAGCCGGCGATCACGCGATCCCGGTCGTCGACCAGCTCCGCCATCAGGTATGACTCGTTGTTATAGTTGGTGAACCCGTCGCCCGGAAGCTGCAGATTGAGCCGCAGCGGCCGGGCCGGCACCGTGAAGGTGCGCGTCTCGAACAGGCCGTTGGAGCGGGCGCTGACGTTGGTCAGCCGGTCCTCCGGCACGCCCCAGACCTGGTCTCCGTTGTAGAACAGCAGCTTCCCGGCCGCCTGGATGGGACCGGCCATGATGCTCGTGCCAACGTCCTGGCCGCGGAACGGGCGCTCCCAGGTGAGCCCGTCGTCGCTGACCCACAGCTCGTGCCCGAGGGTGCCGGGGCCGTGGCCGTCGGGACGCATGGGCGGCAGGCCGTTGGGCAGGAAGCTGCCGCAGTAGGTCAGCACGTTGAGGAAGTAACGTCCCGCGTAGGTGAACGGCCACGAGGCGTAGAACTCCAGGTCCGGCGGGTCGTCCGCGTCGGGCGCGACGTGGAACTCGCGCGGCACCAGCGGTCCGCCGACCTTGCGCATGCCGCGCGCCCAGCGCATGCCCAGCTTGTAGGCGTTCGGGGCCGACGGGCTCCAGGTGAGCGCGTCCGGACTGCTGCGGATGCAGACGGTGCGGTGCGCGTCCAGGAACAGCTCGTTGACCCGCTTGCCCTCGCAGCGCAGCCAGCCCTTGTTGTAGGTGATGAAACGCGCCGCCGGGCTGCTCCAGATCGCCCCCCAGCGGTCCCCCTCGGTATAGACCGGCCGCTTGGGCGCCTCCTCCCACGACTCGCCGTCGCGGCTGAAGAAAGCGTAGGTGGCGAAGCCTTCCGGCACTTCCGCGTTCTTCAGGCACAGGAAGCGCTCCTGCTCCGGGCTGTAGCTCACCGTGGCCACGTGCTGCCAGTAGGTGCCGTCGGGCAGGCTGTAGTCGTTCGAGTCCAACACGACCCGCACGTCGTCGAAGGTGCTGCCGTCGGCGGTGCTGGCGCGCCAGAGCTGCCACGGCGTGCGCTTGCCGCACTGGTAGCCGAGCACGTCCCAGCGTCCGTCCGCACCCTCGGTCGCCAGCGCCATCAGGAACGGCGGCGACCCGTGGTCGGACATCCGCCGCAGCGGCGTCGCCTCGATGCGCGTGTGTCCCCACACCACCGGCAGGTCGCGCCGGTCGATGAACAGCAGCCTCACCATCCGCCTCCTTCGCCGCCTCGGGCCAACTCCAGGTCGGGCTTCAGCAGGTCGAGCTGCGCGTCGCCATACCGCCTGGCCTCGGCAGTGAGGAGATCGAAGTACTCGCGCCTGGCCCGTTCGTAGCGCGGATCGCTCGCGTCGTAGAACCGGTTGTGCAGCTCGTCCGGGTCGGCGCGCAGGTCGTACAGCTCACAGCGGTCGGTCAGATTCCACACCAGTTTCCAGTCTCCGTCGGTCACCATGCGCGACGAGTAGTGACCGTACCAGTCGCCGTGATACTGCGCGAAATGGACCGGGCGAGGCCACGGGGCGCGCCCGCGCGCGAAGTCCACCAGCGACTCGCCGTGCAGCGGCCCCGAGCCGAAGGTGGAGACCGGCTGCCCGGCGACGAGGTGGGCGGCGGTGGCGGTCACGTCGGTGAGGTTCACCGGCTCGCGACCGGCGCGCCGCGGCTCGGCACCGGGCACGCGCAGGATCATCGGCACGCGGTAGATCTCGTCGTACAGGTAGGCGCCCTTGCTGGCGAAGCCGTGCGAGCCGGCCATGTCCCCATGGTCGGCGGTGAAGACGATCGCCGTGGTGTCGTAGAGGTCCAGCTCCCGCAGCCGCTCTATCAGCCGGCCGACCAGGTGGTCGATCAGCTCGATGTAGGAGAAGTTGCAGGCGAGCGCGCGGCGCAGCTCGTCGTCGGAGCGCCGGTTGCCGGCACCGCCCGGCTGCGCCTCCAGCGCCGCCAGCTTGCGCTGGTAGATCGGCTTGCCGGCGAAGTCGTCGAAGCGGTTGGGCCACAGGGGGATGTCGGCCGGGTCGTAGCGCAGCCCCCACTCCTCCGGCACCAGCCACGGGCCATGCGGGCCAGGAAAGGCGCAGAACAGCAGGAACGGCCGGTCGGGGTCGCGGCTGCCCAGGAAGTCGCTGGCGTAGCGCGCTGCGACGCCGTCCGGAAAGTCGTCGATCGGCACGTCCACGGTGCCGGAGTGATTCGGCTCGACCGAGCGCACCATCGGCCAGTGGTCGGTCGATGGATGCCACTGCGTGCTGCCCAGGAAGGGCGGATCGGCGCCCGCCTGCGTGCCCGGCCGCTGGGTGTGCTCGAAGGCGCTGGCGAACAGGTCCTCGGCCGGGCCGATGTGCCACTTGCCGAAGTAGGCGGTCTGGCAGTCGGTCTCGGCGGCGGCCCAGTCCTGGATGGCGCGCACCGACGGCGGCAGGTGCCGGCAGTAGGAGTACTCGGGGGTGGAGTTGTTGAACAGGTGGTGGCCGTGCGGGTACAGGCCGGTCATCAGGCTGGCGCGGGCCGGCGAGCAGATCGCCACCGGCGTGTAGCCCCGGTCGAAGACCACCGACTCGGCCGCCAGCGCGTCCAGGTTGGGCGTGCGCACCAGCGGGTTGCCGTAGCAGCCCAGCAGGTCGCGGCGGAGCTGGTCGCAGAACATCACCAGCACGTTGGTCGCGCTCATGGGCGACGATCATAGCGACCTTCCGCTGGAGCCGTCCGGGGGGTAGCCTGAGCGCGGAGGCGAATGCGGCATGAGACGTGATCACGAAGGCAGGGTGGCGCTGGTCACCGGCGCGGCGCAGGGCATGGGGGCGGCGTGCGCGCGGCGGCTCGCGGCCGGCGGCGCCGCGGTGGTGCTGTTCGACCGGCAGGCGGAGCCCCTGCAGGAGCTCGCCGGCGAGCTGGACGGGCTGGCCTGCCCCGGCGACGTGACCTGCGCGGCCGACGTCGATGGGGCGGTGGCCGCCGCGCTGGAACGCCACGGCCGGCTGGACATCCTGGTCAACGCCGCCGGCATCATGCTGCGCACGCGCTTCTTCCAGTTGGAGGAGGACGAGTTCGACCGCGTGGTAGCCGTCAGCCTCAAGGGCTCGTTCCTGACCAGCAAGGCGGTGGCGGAGCCGATGCGCCGCGGCGGCTTCGGCCGCATCGTCCACTTCTCCTCCACCGCCGGCCGCACCGTCAGCACCCTGGGCGGCTGCCACTACACGGCCGCCAAGCACGGCGTGCTCGGCCTGACGCGCGCGCTGGCCAAGGAGCTGGCTCCGCACGGCATCACCGTCAACGCGGTCTGCCCGGGCCTCATCGACACGGAGATGGTGCGCGATACCGTCACGCCGGAACGGATCGCCGCGTACGAGGAGAGCTTCCCGGTCTCCCGCCTGGGCACGCCGGAGGAGGTCGCCGAGGCGGTGGCGTTCCTGACCAGCGAGCACGCCGGCTACATCACCGGCGCCCCCCTGGACATCAACGGCGGCGGCTTCATGGGCTGACCGGCCCCACCCGGACGCCCCGGTGGCGTTATACTGCGGCGTCATGCTGAGCGAGGCACAAGTCCAGGAGTTCCATGACCAGGGATTCGTCCTGGGCGACCGCGTACTCAGCGACGCCGAGGTGGACGAGCTGCGTGGCGAGCTGGAGCGCGTCCTGACCGCCACCGACTTCCCCGACGGCCGCCGCCCGGTGCGCTGCGCCGACCTGTCGAAGAACGAGGGCCGGCCGGTGTGGCAGATCGTCAACATCTGGCAGGCGAGCGACGCGTTCGCCCGTCTGACCCGCAACCCGTCGATCGTCAGCGACGTGGCCCGCATGACCGGCGCCAGGGAGCTTCGCGTCTGGCACGACCAGGTGCAGTACAAGCCCAGGGACATCGGCGGCACCACCTCCTGGCACCAGGACTCGCCCGCGTGGCCGGTGCTCACCCCGCCCGTGCAGATGTCGGCATGGGTCGCCCTGGACGACGTGGACGAAGGCAACGGCTGCATGTGGATGGTCGCAGGCTCCCACCGGTGGGGATCGGCCAACGAGCTCCTGCGGGACATACGCTACGACTCGGAGCTGCCGGCCGAATATGACGGCCATACGATCCTGCAGGTGCCGCGCCCGGTGCCCAAGGGGCACGTGCACTTCCACCACGGCCTGACCTGGCACGCCTCGTTTCCCAACACCTCCGGCCGTCCGCGGCGCGCCATCGCCGTCCATTACATGCCGGAGACCACGCGCTACGTGGCGGCCAACGACCACACGATGAAGCCGCACATCACCGTCGCCGACGGCGAGCGGATGTCCGGCCCCGTCTTTCCGCGGGTCTATCCGATCGACACGACCGAACCGGCCGCCGCGGCGGCCTCGCATACCTGAAAACGGAGCAACTGATGAAACGACGCATGAACGGCGGCCAGGCACTGGTACGCTCGCTGGCCGCGCAGGGGGTGGCCGTCACCTTCGGCGTGCCGGGCGCCGGCCAATACGAGGCGGTCGACGCCTACTTCGACACCGACGGCATCCGCTACGTCTCCTGCCGCAACGAGCAGCCCACCACCCAGATGGCCGACGGCTACGCGCGCGCCAGCAACCGGCCGGCCAGCGCGCTGGTGGTGCCGGGCCCGGGCCTGTTCAACGCCTGCGGAGGCATCTCCACGGCGCTGCGCTCCTCCTCGCCCATCATCGTCATCAGCGGCTCCCCCGAGGACCGCCTCAAGGGCGCCGCCTCAAGCCTATGGCTGGAACCGATCACCAAGTGGGCCGCGCGCGCGACGAGTCCCGCCGAGGTGGCGGCCAGGGTGCCGGAGGCGGTACGGGCGGCCTGCTCCGGCCACCCGCGGCCGGTCTACCTGGAAGTTGCCGCAACGGCGCTCACGCAGGAGGAGGAGGTCGAGATCGCCCCGCCGGCCACGATCGAGCCTCCCGCGGGCGACGCCGCCGCGCTGGAACGCGCCGCCGCCATGCTCTCCGAAGCCGAGCGGCCGCTGATCCTGGCCGGCACCGGCGTCCATCGCTCGGGCGCCTCCGCGGCGCTCGCCGCGCTGGCCGAACGGCTGCCGGCACCGGTGGTGACCACCACGGCCGGCAAGGGCGCCTTCTCCGATCGCAGCCCGCTGGCGCTGGGGCATGCCCTGCGCGCCTACGCGCCGCTGGTGGAGTTCGCGCAGTCGCGCGACGTCGTGCTGGCCGTCGGCACCCAGGCCGGTCCGGCCGGGCTGCTGGGCGTCGACCCGGACCGGGTGATCCGCATCGACCTGGACGCCGGCGTGCTGGACACCGGCGTGGGGGCCGCCGATCAGGCGCTGGCGATCGAGGCGGACGCCCGCCTGGCCCTGGAGACCCTGGCCGGACTGGTACGTCCCGGCCGGGCCGAGGATCCCACCGCGGCCATCGCGGCGCTCAACGGTGTGCGCTTCGGTGACACCGAGCAGCTCGAGCCGCAGCGCTCCTACATCGAGGCGCTGCGCGCGGCCATCCCCGACGACGGAATCCTGGCGTACGGCATGAACCAGATGGGCTACTACAGCCGCAACTACTACCGCGCCTACGCGCCCGACACCTACTTCGACCCGCGCGGCAACCTGGGCTCGGCGCTGCCGATCGCCATCGGCGCCAAGGTGGCCCGGCCCGACACGCCGGTGGTCGCCTGCTGCGGCGACGGCGGCGTCCTGTACCACATCCAGGAGCTGGCCACCGCGGTGCTGCACGACATCGCCGTGACCGTGGTGGTGTTCAACGACAACGCCTACGGCAACGTGAAGCGCTCCCAGCAGGAGGACTTCGGCGGCCGGCTGGTGGGCGTCGACCTGCGCAACCCGGACTTCATCCGGCTGAGCGAGTCCTTCGGCGTGCGCGGCGCGCGGGTCGAGGACGCCTCGGCGCTGCGGCGTGAGCTGGAACGCGCCTTCGCCGGCGACCAGCCGGTGCTGATCGAGGTGCCGGTCGGCGAGCTGAAGCGGGTCTATTGAGCCCCTCCACCGGCTACGCCGACCTGGGCGTGCGGCCCTTCATCAACTGCCGCGGCAACGCCACCGCCATCGGCGGCAGCATCATGCCGGAGCCGGTGCTGGAGGCGATGCGCCAGGCGGCCGGCAGCTTCGTCGCCCTGGAGGCGCTGCAGGAACGGATCGGCGAGCGGCTTGCCCGGCGCATCGGCGTCGAGGGGGCCCTGGTCTCCTGCGGCGCCGCCAGCGGCGTGCAGCAGGCCGCGGCCGCCTGCCTGACCGGCACGGACGCCGAGCGCGTGCAGCGGCTGCCGTACACCGACGGCTGGCGCAACCGCTTCGTGATCCCGCAGGTGGACGTGCACGACTACATCTTTCAGGTGATCGCCGCCGTCGGCGGCGTGCTGGTCAAGGTCGGCAGCAAGGAGTCGTGCCCGACCTCCGCGATTGAGGCGGCGCTCGACGACGACACCGCCGCGGTCGTCCACTATCTAGGTAAGCAGACCCTTGAGCAGCTCGCCGAAGTGATCGCGGTGGCCGAGCCGCGCGGCATCCCGGTCATCGTCGACGCGGCGGCCCAACTCCCGCCCCGCTCCAACCTCACCGAGCCCGTGCGCTTGGGCGCCGGCCTGGTGGTGTTCTCCGGCGGCAAGGGGCTGCGCGGCCCGCAGTCCAGCGGCCTGGTGGTCGGCAAGGCGAAGCTGATCGAGGCGGCGCGCATGAACGGATCGCCTGCCAGCTCCGTAGGCCGCGGAATGAAGGTCGGCAAGGAGGAGCTGATGGGCCTGCTGGCCGCGGTGGAGCTGTTCCTGGACGGCAGTGACCAGGATGACTACCGCCGCTGGCGCGCCGACGCCGAACTGATCGTCGCGGGGCTGGAAGGCATCGACGGCGTGCGCGCCACGGTCGACGACGGCGACCAGCTCTTCTTCCCCGGCGGCGTGCCCCGCGTCCGCATCGAGCTCCTGGGCGACCGCACCGCCGACGCCTACAGCACGCCGCTCCGCGACGGCGACCCCAGCATCTTCATGGGCGGCTGCGACGGCGGCATGTTCGCCGACCCCATGACGCTCCAGCCCGGCGAGGCCGCACACGTCGCCCGCCGCCTCAGCGAAGTCTTCGTGCGAGACCATTCTACTCCCCAACCTCTCACCACCTCCCAATGACTCACCTTCCATCTCTGCCTTCGAGTTCCGCTCTCCCTCGCCTTCCCACTCCCTCACCCCCTATCGCAACACCACCCTCTGATCGCCAACCCCCGCAGCCCCTACGCGTGTCCTCCAGCGCGCGCACCACTCCCTACCGCAGACCATCGACCAAGCCCAGATCGCTCCCGATACCTTCGTGCCCCCCAACGGTCATTTGCGTCCCAGCACCTCAGTCGTCTCATGACTAACGTCTACCTCATCGAGTCACTATAGGTGTCGACCCAACCCGTCCTTTCCGTTGCCTCCCATGCTCTGAGGTCGTTCGCCAAACATGTCTACCGACTGCACGCCGAACGCCAGGCCGCCACCCGCTGGCCTATTCACCCGACCCCCCTGATTGACAAACTCCTTGACGAAACTCTGAATCGCTTACGCGCAGGCAACCCCGATGACTCATGGTGGCGCCAGCTTCTCGATCGCGTCGGCCACAACTACGTCTCTCCCGATTTCTTACGAAAGCCTGCACTATGCGAATGGCTTGCTACCGAGGAGGTAGCTACTGATTTCAAGGCGCTCGCCAAAGAGCTCTTACTGCTCGGATCCTCAACCCAATCGGACGCACGCCAGCGCCTGGCGCAAAACTATTCCTTACATACAGGCGAGTCATCGCATCTATCAGACGGCCCCATAAACACGGTCATTGCCGTTCTCATCGCTAGCTATATCGCCTCAATACCCAGAGATCAGCACGCCGCTGTCGGTCTCATTCAGACCGGCTTCACGCGAACGGAAGCTCAACTCGATCGCATCGAGCATCTCCTTCAAAGACCCCCGCTCGACCCCGCCTCACACGACCTGCTCTGCGAGTACGCACACAAGCAGTTGACCGACATTCTTCGACTCCGCGCCATCGATCCCTTAACCGCCCGTAAAGCAATACGCTCATTACTCGAACGCGCCCAGTCTTCCGGCCTACCCCCTACCAACCCTCTAATGAACCGTCTCATCTATTGGACGGCCCGACTCCTCGCCGCAGACCCCAGCGCTCTTCCCTACGCACGCGAACTCCGCACCCGTCTCGAGCACACCTCTACTCAGAGCCCACTTGCCATTATCGACGCCCTCATCGCCCACTCCGATGGCGACAACGACCTCGCTCTGTCACTGCTCCGTGACGCCAATGATCCCGATTCTCGCTCCTCTCTCCTGGCGCTACTCGCAGATACCCGAAGTGCACAATTCGCAGTCGACTGGTCGAACGAACAGAACAAACACAGCGACCCCAAATTCCTCACTGCGTTCGGCTGGACCAATTGGGCGATTTGTTCCGCCGAACTCGAACTATGGGAACCGGCAGCTAAACAACTCCTTGCGGTCGAACATCTATGGGACGCGTCGCCGCGTCTTCCCTTCGTCGAAGGCGCAATCAATGCCGCATTCCTCCTCCCCGAGGACTATCGCAATTCAGTTCTCCAAGGAGTGCCCCTGTATCCGGGAATCGAGACCGCTCAAGGTTCCTTGGCGCAGGCTCATCACGCTCGCTCGACGGCCTGCTTTCAGGCCGCAGCTCAGACTATTCACAACGCTCCAGATTCCGACTTCGCCAAACTGATAGCCCAATGGACTCTCTGGCTGCGTCTCGCTGATCCGAACGTCAACAACGCGAGCTCTGCTCGGTCCGAGATACAGCAACGTATGAGCATTGGGGTCCGACGCAGCAGAGCTAATTGTTTTCGCCGTCACCTTCGAAATTCCCTTTGAGTCTCATCCTCTACAACGGCATCTCTACAATTGCAAGCAATTCGGTGGCCTCGACGACAACGATCTCATCGCAGAATTCATGCTGGCACGCACGTCCATGAGCCCACGTCGGCTCTATTCTTATGTAGAGCAACACCACACGCGCCTTAGCAAAGTGCTTTCCCCCGCATTTCTCCTAGACACGCAGGTCGACGCACTAATGGCCGACGGACAAACTCATCGCGCGCGCACGCTCATAGAGGCGAACACACCAATCGTGGACGCCGAGCATTTGGCACGGATGAACTTGGCGATCGATGCCAAGGAAGGTATCGATCCCAGAACCCATCTTGAAGACCTCTACAGACAGACAGGTCGGACTGTCGATCTGCAGAACTTGGCCTCATACCTATCGTCTGTAGGAGACGCGACCGCACTACGCCCGTTGACTCTCGAGTTGTTTCGCCGAGTGCAGACCGTCGGCAACGCTCTGAACGTGGTAACCTGTCTGACTGATCCATTGCCCCAATGGACTCTCTGGCTGCGTCTCGCTGATCCGAACGTCAACAACGCGAGCTCTGCTCGGTCCGAGATACAGCAACGTATGAGCATTGGGGTCCGACGCAGCAGAGCTAATTGTTTTCGCCGTCACCTTCGAAATTCCCTTTGAGTCTCATCCTCTACAACGGCATCTCTACAATTGCAAGCAATTCGGTGGCCTCGACGACAACGATCTCATCGCAGAATTCATGCTGGCACGCACGTCCATGAGCCCACGTCGGCTCTATTCTTATGTAGAGCAACACCACACGCGCCTTAGCAAAGTGCTTTCCCCCGCATTTCTCCTAGACACGCAGGTCGACGCACTAATGGCCGACGGACAAACTCATCGCGCGCGCACGCTCATAGAGGCGAACACACCAATCGTGGACGCCGAGCATTTGGCACGGATGAACTTGGCGATCGATGCCAAGGAAGGTATCGATCCCAGAACCCATCTTGAAGACCTCTACAGACAGACAGGTCGGACTGTCGATCTGCAGAACTTGGCCTCATACCTATCGTCTGTAGGAGACGCGACCGCACTACGCCCGTTGACTCTCGAGTTGTTTCGCCGAGTGCAGACCGTCGGCAACGCTCTGAACGTGGTAACCTGTCTGACTGATCCATTGCTCTCAGACTATCCAGCGGTATTGTGTTTTCTGGAGACCAACCGCGATCTCGTGCACCATAGCCCGGACCTCGCTTCCGCGAACGCGTGGGCCCTGTTTATGGCCGGCCGGCTTGACGAGGCCAAACAAGCCAACGACAGCCTCCTAAGCCAGCGGCAGAGTCCAGTTGATTTCTATCTCGACACGAGAATATCGCTTGCCTCCGGCAGCTGGGAGCGATTGGGTGAGGCGATCGATCGTGAGTGGCCGCGACGCCGTTCACACGATCAACCCACCCTCTTGTACATGGCCTGGCTTGCTAGCCAAGCCAGTGACGACCCTAGCCGCGCGCTCGCGATCGCACACCTGGCCACAGAACCCACATCCCCCGATCCCCGCGTTCTGGCTGGAGCCTACTGGCTATACTGCAAGCTTGGTCATGAGAATCGCGCCGACCCGGCTTGGCTTAGACAAGCGTCCGACCTATCGTCTGAGGAACGCGGTCCGGTCTGGCAACTCGATTCCACTTACGTCATCAACCAATTATTGCCCAAACGTCACGATTTCCTGCTTGAAGTGGAACGCGCGTGGCGTCTCGGCAAAATCCCGATAGGAACCGCAGCTTCGGTCCTCAACGCGTCCCTGACTCGAATGCTCCTTCACGTCCCGAAACACAACGCCCGCCTTACTGATGGCAGAACCCGCTACGTGTTACCGATTATCTCCGGGGCGCGAACTGCGGTCGAAACTCAGAAATCCTGGACAATAGGCTTTGACGTCACCTCCATTATGATCCTCCATTACCTTGGTATCCTGAACGATGCCATCCGCTCATTCAACCACGTCAAACTCGCTTCGGAAATAATGGAAATTCTTTTCCAGGAGCGCGATGATGCCCGCTATCATCAGCCGTCTCGTATTCGCGCCGCTAAACAAATCAAAGAACTTCAACGAACAGACGCAATTCACATAGCGCCGAATCTTGTCCGCGCACCAGAGCAACTGACGCAGCAGCTCGGGCCTGAGCTAGCGTCGCTGTTGCATACCGCCCAACAGAATGACGGTTTCGTCGTATGCGCCCTCCCGGTCCACAAAGCGGCGTCCCCCCTTCACGAGCGTGCCGACACAAGTACGCACGACCACTTGATCTGGTCGACGATAGACATTTGCGAATTCTTGTATGAGCACGGATCACTCGACTCGGACCAATATCGCCGCGCCGTCTCTGCCCTTAGTAGCAGAAACCAGACACCGCGCACCACCTCGCGCAATCCTACGGCAAGCAGTCCGATCTACGTCGATTACCTAGCCCTATCATATCTACAAGACGTAAACGCGTTGGAGCCCCTGGCCACCTCTGGATTCAATGTCCTAATCCACCCTGATGTGTCAAGCCGCGCATCCGAATTGATCGCTGAGGATGAAGTCGGCTCCAACTTGGCAACTCAGCTCGAGACGATACGTACCATCCTTCGATCAGCCATAGATGACGGCCGGGCGTCGTTTCTTCCGCGCACTCAGAACGACCAGCGGGATGACGAGCGGGACTCTCTGGGCGTTGCTACAACCCTATCGTTGCTAGGAGGGGCCTCGGCATGCAACGCCTTGTGTATTGACGACCGCTACTTCAACCGCAATCCTTTCGTGTCTGTAGACCAGGGGAACGTCCCCATCATCTGCACATTGGACTTGTTGCGCCATCTCCAGCGGATTGGAACCATCGCCCAGTCGGCCCACTGGGCGCTTAGGCATAGGCTGCGGCGGAGCGGATTCGCATTTGTGTTGTTCGACGATGATGAATTGTGGCACTGGCTCTCCAAAGCTCGATTCGACGGGGACGAGCTGATTGAAAGCGCTGAATTGAAGGCGATTCGACAAGAAATCAGCCGGGTTGATTCTCAACGTTTGATGACCGATGAGGAGGCACTAACGTTGTCTTCGCAGTTCCACAAAGTGTCCCGCGACACAGTCGAGCGCCTGTGGTCCGACGAATCTGCCGGGGTTGAGCATCCTGCGTCGCTATCTCAATGGGTCTGGCGCACATTGGTCATACAGAGTGCTCCGTTTTGCGACGAGAGCGAACCGAGTCAGCAGGCCCGCTGGCTGAACCTTACCATGGCGCTACGCACTAGTCAGCTGTTGTTGCCTATTGCCATCAGATCTGAAGACCAGCTGCACCACCTCGCTCGCTGGATTGACGAATGCGTACTCAACCCCTTACGGCCGGCAAATGCAGAAGCAATTCACGCTGCGCTGCAACTTGCACATGACGCCATTTGCGCGGTCACGCAACATGGTGAGGCCTACGGGAATCTCTTCCTCCAGCAGCTCCCTTCCTCCGCACGCACTCTCTTCTTATCGAGACATCCCAAACTCTCCCAGCGCTGCGGGTTCGCGTTAGAGCCCACATTCGGTTTCGGCTTTCCCCCACGCGTCCCCGCTCGCGATTTGACTGAAGCGGTCAAGAGAGTTTTCGTCACCAACAACCCACAGACAGTTCAATCTGTCTCGGGTCCCGAAGTTGCCGTCCTAATCGATCCTTCAATCGATGAGATCGTCGTCGAATGCGCTGACGAGAACGGCAAGGTTCGGCGCGTTCGTGCTCCTGAGCTTGGTATTCATTCGCCGTTTCTCGCAACACGGCGCCGCGCGATCCGGCATGTGGTCGACCGTATTGGACCCACGGGCCCAGCATCCATCTTTCCGCCGGGTGGGCTTGAGTCACGCGAGTTGACCGACGATGAGATTGGCGTGGTGTTTACCGAAATCGCTGATGGTGTGGCCGCCACACAGCTTCGGCTCTGCGAGAAACTCCACCATCAACGGCCCGTTACGATCGCAGATCTTGTTCCGGGAGACATTTCCTACTACCAGAGATTCTGCGGCCCCAATCCCGAGGGCGGTGAACCCGATCTATATTTTCGGGAAGTGCTCATTCCCCATCGCCGTGAGCTTCTCGCTCGTGACTTGGCGAAGGGGCTGGATGTCTGTCTTCTCGGCGCGTTGCGCGACGATCTATCCCCGGGTCCTTGGCTGTCGGACGTTGCGGATGACGAAGTGTGGTCTGCGCTCGAGTCGTCCGCAGCATTGGATACTCCGTTTTCGTTGCTCGGCGCGATGGACTTGGCTCTTTATCGCCAACGCGATCCTCGATTTGAGGGTTTGGCTAGACGCGCGCTAACATCGTTATGCGAGGGTAGCTTTGGGGGTCGACAAGACTTGAACATCCATCTCCTACTTCCGCATTTGGTTGACGTCGTTTTTTACCGCCTCAACGTCGTTCCCAATGGCGCGACGTATCCAGCGTATTGGAAGCGTACTTGCGCTTGGATGCAAGCGGGATTCGTCGCCAACACGCTCTCTCGCTTCGGTGGGACGATGGATGTGGATTGGCTTCGCAGATGGACCCAATCCAACCTGGCGTTAGGAGGCGTACTCGGTAGTCTCATTGACCTAAGGCGAGAGCCAATGTTCCTATCGACACGTCCCACGCCACAGCTGCTGCAAAACGAGGTAATTGGACGTCTGTGCGTTCTACGAGCTCGGCACGAGGGAGAGGGGCGACGGGCTGCTGTTTGGGAGGTGCTGGATGCGCACCTCGCGACATCTCCTACAAGGACCATGATTCCCGGCCCACTTGAGGCTCACCGTAGACCAACTGAAGCAGCGCCGCGAGATGTTGTCGAAGAGTTAGAAGCAGCGTGGTCACAGGAAGAAGAAGTATTGGTTCTCCAGAGAATTGCTACGGCATCCCACAGCCATGGTATGCCTGAAGCGGTTCTAGACCGTGTACGGATCACGGTGCAAAGGCTATCTACGAGGCCCCTTGACCAGATTCTGCCATGCCTCGCGGCGGCTAGTATGATCGCCGCTATAAGCCGTGACGTGAAGTTGGCTGATGAGGTCGCACGAGTTGCCACGAACGCGGTCTCGAGGGCGTCGGAGCGCCCGGAGATACATAGCATCGTGCAGATTATATTTCGGTCGGCTGCTGCGCATGAGGAACTTGATGAGTGGCGAACGTGGCTGGATGGGGTATTGACAACGATGGCGTATAGTGTCCCGGCTATTCCCACTCATTGCTTGAAAACACTTCAGGAACACTTTCATGCTCTCGGTACTGTGCTCCCGATGGACTCTTGGGTTCAACAGAGGGCGCTGTCGATAGCGTCCTGTGGCGAAGCATGAGACTTGCGGAGAGGCGCAGCGAATTCTTGGGAACGAATCCGTGCCCTGTCTTAGCAGGCGATTGAGTCATGGCCCGGAGTGAGGTGGCGGAGTGCACCTGACGCCCGGGTGGCGAGTACACGAAGGGCGCGGGTGTTTTCGGTACGGGTCACGAATCGTTTCGGGAACTGAAGCCAGGGCGACGGCTTCTCTTCACATGGCTGTGCGATCGCGTCCAGCCCCACAATATACTACGCCGACCTCAACTATCTCGTCGAGTGCTGGCACCGCGTCCGCACCGCCAGTCCCCCGGAAGCCATCATCGACCGTGCCAAGGGCAAGACGATCACCGACTATCAGCGCCTGATGCAGCGCTGCTTCACCGAATACTGCCGCGTCCTCAAGCCGGGCCGCTGGATGACCGTCGTCTTCCACAACTCCCGCAACGCCGTCTGGAACGCCATTCAGGAGGCTATGCTCGCTGCCGGCTTCGTCGTGGCCGACGTGCGCACCCTCGACAAGCGGCAGGGCTCCTACCGGCAGGTCACGAGCACCGCCGTCAAGCAGGATCTGGTGATCTCCGCGTACAAGCCCAACCACGGCCTCGAATCGCGCTTCGAACTCGAAGCCGGCACCGAAGGGGGCGTCTGGGACTTCACCCGCACCCACCTCCGCCAGCTTCCGGTGTTCGTCTCCAAGGACGACCAAGCCGAGGTGATCGCCGAGCGGCAGGATTTCCTGCTGTTCGATCGCATGGTCGCCTTCCACGTGCAGCGCGGTATCGTGGTGCCGCTCTCCGCAGCCGAGTTCTACGCCGGACTCGCCGCGCGCTTTCCCGAACGCGACGGCATGTTCTTCCTGCCGGAGCAGGTGGCCGAGTACGACCGCAAGCGGTTGACCGCGAAGGAGCTCCTGCAACTGACCCTGTTCGTCAACGACGAGGCGAGCGCGATCCAGTGGCTGAAGCAGGCGCTTACCAAGAAGCCGCAGACCTTTCAGGACCTGCACCCGCACTTCATCAGAGAGCTGGGCGGGTGGCAGAGGCACGAGCAGATGCCGGAGCTGTCGGCCTTGCTAGCGCAGAACTTCCTCCGCTACGACGGCGCCGACGCCGTTCCCGGCCAGATCCACGGCTACCTGTCGAGCAACTTCAAGGAGCTGCGCAACCTGGACAAGCACGACGTCGAACTGCGTGCCAAGGCCAAGGACCGATGGTACGGTTCCCGATCCGGGCAAGGCCGGCGACCTGGAGAAGCTGCGCGAGGGCGCCCTGCTGAAGGAGTTCGACGACTACCGGGAATCCGCGCAGCGGCGCTTGCGCCTGGAAGCGGTGCGCGCCGGCTTCCGACGCGCCTGGCAGCGACATGACTACGGCACGATCATCACCGTCGCGCAAAAGATCCCAGACGCGGTGCTCCAGGATGATCCCAAACTGCTCATGTGGTACGACCAAGCCGTCACCCGCATGCCGGAAACACCGGCGGCGTTGTGAAGCGCACTGAGACGAGCTGGCGAGACCCGATCCTTAAGGAGTTCACCCCGCAGATCGCACGCCTGACGGTCGCGGCGGACCCCGACGGCCTGCTGCTGGAAGAGGGTGTGCTCAAGGCGCTCGCGGAGCGCGGCTTCGAGCTGATGCCGTTCGAGGATCACATCGCCTTCCGTTACGCTTACGAGTCGCGCTATCGGTCGCGCTGGGATCGCGGCGAGCCTACGGACTTGGTCGTGGTCCTGCGGGCGGCCGCATCGGACCTGCGCGCACTGCCGCACGATCTCCTGCAGGCCGGCCGGCAGGTCTCGTTCACCTTGGGCGAGCTCTTCCCCAACCTGAGCTATCCGGTCATAGCCTCACTGGAGCGGAGCGACCTCGACCCCCTGTACGAAGCCCAGACCCGCGAGCCGCCGCCCCGTCAGCTCGGTGATGTCCAAACCATCGGATTCGCCCTGCGCCACGTCTTCAGCATCGCGCCCGAACCCATCAGGCAGGAGTCCGACTTGTTCCGATTCCTGCTGCGCCGGCACTACCGCGGTCTGCTCATTCCCCCGATCCTCGACGATCACCTCCTCCGGCTGCTGGAGCGGAACCCGCTGTTCGCCGCATGGCCGCTGAACGACATATTCGCGGATCGCGAGGCGTTCTTCGCGTTTCTGCAGGAGCGCTGGCCGGTCTTCCTCGACCGTCAGACGGCAGCCGGTTCCATTCATGAGCACGCCACGGCCGTCGCGCCGATAGCGCTGCGCTATCCGGGACCGACCGAGCTCCCGTTCAGCCACGGTGACGTTCGCGTCTACATCGACAACCTCTTCCTGGAGGGCTTCCTCCGGCAGGTAACGCATCCGAACGCCGAGCGGTTGGCCGGCTCGTGGGCGATCGCCGGCATCAAGACCGACCCGGAAGCCGATGTGACGCGCCGTATGGAGAGGCTTCTGGACACCGTCGAGCAGTCGATTCCCGACCCGGAGGCGCGTCACCAGGATTGGCTCCCATTCGCTCGGCGTTGGGCGAACATGAACGCGCTCCTGTTCGGAAGTGATCGCGGTGCCGACGACGAAGATACCCAGGCGCGATACCGCAGCGTCCGCGATCGGATGGACAAGTCGTTCACGGCGTGGATCGGGCAGCGCTTCGGAACACTGCACAACCAGCCGCCCCTGCCGCCGGTGATGACCCACCATGTTCCGCGAATGTTGGCCCGGACTCTGGAGGAATCCACGGACGCGAAGGCGGCCTTGGTGCTGGTGGACGGCCTGTCACTCGATCAGTGGACAACGGTTCACGGCGTGCTTGCCGAACAACGCCCGAGCTTGCGGTTCGGGGAAAACAGCCTCTTTGCGTGGATCCCCACGCTCACGATGGTGTCGCGGCAGGCGTGCTTTACTGGCCGCGCTCCGCTCTACTTCCCTTCCAGCATTCACACGACGGACCGCGAGCCAGCCGCGTGGCAGCGGTTCTGGGTGGACGAGGGCCTGTCCGCGGCAGCGGTGGGTTACGAGAAGAACCTGCGCGATCAACCGGATCTGGCCCGCGTGGCGCAGCTCGTGTCGCACCCTCGGATGCGCGCCGTGGGGCTGGTCGTCGACGCCATCGACAGGATCATGCACGGCATGACGCTCGGACAGTCCGGTATGCACAACCAGATCCGCCAGTGGACGAGCCACGGCTTCCTGGCCGCACTGCTCGACGTGCTCATCGACCATGGCTTCGCCGTGTTCCTGACCTCGGATCACGGAAACATCGAGACCCATGGCTGCGGCCGTCCGCGGGAGGGCTCGGCTGCGGATCTGCGCGGCGAGCGAGTCCGTGTATATCCCGATCCGGCGCTGCGCGGGCAGGTCGAGGAGCGTTTCCCCGGCGCGGTCGCGTGGCCGCCGATTGGCCTGCCGGATGACTATTTCGCGTTGATCGCCCCCGGCCGTTCGTCGTTCGTCCTGCCGTCGGAGCGTCCCGTGGCGCACGGCGGGATCATGCTGGAGGAGGTCGTCGTTCCTCTGGTGCGGATTGAAAGGGAGTGACCGTGAACACGGATCACAGACTCATCGGATTCGATCGCAAGATCCGGTTGAGCTGGCTCGACGCCACGGCCGATTGGGCGTCCCAGGGGCTGTCCGCGGCCGCCATCCGCAACCGGATCGACCGCCTGCTCGACGGGCAGGTAGCGGGCGAAGGCTCGCACAGCGCCCGCGGCAAGACGATGACCGTGCTCATGCACCTCTGGGTGCTGGTACCGGAGACGCTCGTCCCGCTACGCGACGACGGCCTCGTTCTGCTCGGCGAAAGCGTCGAGCGTAGCCGTGTGCCCGTCCACTGGGGCATGTGCCTTGCAACCTACCCCTTCTTCCGCGACGTGGCCGCCACCACCGGACGCCTCCTGTCGTTGCAGGGCCGCGCCGCACTGTCCCAGATCGTCCGGCGCATGACCGAGTCATGGGGCGCGCGAAGCACCGTGACGCGGGCCGTACAGCGAGTCGTCCGGTCGTTCGTCGCCTGGGGAGTCGTGGTGGAGACCGGCGAACGGGGCATCTTCGCGCCGGCGCCAAAAATCGGTGTGCACGACGCCGCAGTCGGCGCCTGGCTGCTTGAAGCCGGCATCGCGGACACCGACCGGCAGCAGTACCCACTCCATAGCCTCGTCGATTCGGTCTTGCTCTATCCATTCGACCTCCGGTTGTCTGCACGCGATGTCACGCGCCGACCTCGGCTGGAGATCCATCACCAGGGGCTCGATGGGGCTGTCGTGACCTGGAGAGCGACAGGGTAGATCCTCTCGGCGAGCGCAAGGACGGCCCCCTCGCTCCGAGGACTCCCGGATCGACCAAGGCGTGCCGTGGACTTGGTCACTGACCAACCCCGCCGGCCTCTCGGGAGGTTGGTCACTCCGTGAGTGACCAACCTGGAGCGGAACGCCGGCCGGCTGCGTGAGGTGCTGGCTCAAGGCCGGTCTGGTGGCAGTCGTCCCTGGGGCGGTAACCTGAAAGGAGACAACTGACGATGATGTGCCGCGACCTGATCCAGGAGTAGCGCCGTATGAAGCGCAAGCTGCCGCTCGGCATCCAGACCTTCCGGCGGATGCGAGAAGAGAACCGCTACTACGTGGACAAGACCGCCTTCTGTTGGCGTCTGGTGGAAGAGGGCGACCGCTACTTCCTGTCGCGGCCGCGGCGGTTCGGCAAGAGCCTGTTCCTGGACACGCTGAAAGAGCTGTTCGAGGGCAACGAGCCGCTGTTCCGGGGCCTGTACGTGCACGACAAGTGGAAGTGGTCGGTGCGCTACCCGGTAGTGCGGCTGAGCTTCGCCAGCGGGAGCTTCCGCAAACCTGATCTCGTGGACGAAGCGGCGACCGCCCAGCTCGAGGACATCGCGGCCCGGGCCGGCGTCGCGAACCCCAGCGGCAGCGCCCCGGTGCGTTTTCGCCGCCTGCTGGAGGCGCTGTGCGATCAGGCCGGGCAGCGGGTGGTGGTCCTCGTCGACGAGTACGACAAGCCGATCCTGGACGCGATGAAGACGCCGGAGACCGCCGAGGCGAACCGCGACGACCTGCGCGGGCTGTACGCGACGATCAAGGACGCCGATGCCTACGTCAAGTTCGCGTTCCTCACCGGAGTGAGCAAATTCTCCAAGGTGAGCCTGTTCTCCGACCTCAACAACCTCACCGACCTGACCCTGGACCGGCGCTACGCGAATATCTGCGGGTACACCGACGCCGACCTGGACACGGTGTTCGCCCCGGAGCTGGCCGGACTCGACCGCGAGGAGATCCGCCGCTGGTACAACGGCTACAACTGGCGGGGCGACGAGAACGTGTACAACCCGTTCGACGTGTTGCTGCTGTTCAGCAAGCGGGAGTTTGGTCCGTACTGGTTCGAGACCGGTACGCCGACGTTCCTGATTGAGACGCTGCTGCGGCGGCAGGTGGACATCCCCTCCCTGGACGGTTTGCGGAGCGACGACGCCTTGCTGTCGAGGTTCGACGTGCGGGACATGGCGCCGGAGGCGCTGCTGTTCCAGACCGGCTACCTGACGATCCGCGATGAGGAGCGCGCCTTCGACGGCACTCCCCTCTACCGTCTGGGGTACCCGAACCACGAGGTGCGCAGGAGTCTGAACGCGAGCCTCCTGGCGGCGCTGACGCCGCCGGACGCGGTGCGCCGGAACCCGGGCCTGACGTTGGTGGAGCGACTGCAGGCGCGCGACTTCGCGGGGATCGAGGGGCTGGTGCGGGGGCTGTTCGCGAGCATTCCCTACGAGTGGCACACGCGCAACGAGATCGCGCGTTACGAGGGCTACTACGCCAGTGTGTTCTACGCTTGGCTGGCGGCGGTGGGGCTGGACGTGACCGTGGAGGACAGCAGCAGTCGCGGGCGGGCGGACTTGGCGGTACGCTTCGCCGGCGACGTGTTCCTGTTCGAGTTCAAGGTCGTGGAGCAGGCGGCCGAAGGCACGGCGCTGGCGCAGTTGCAGGCGCGGGGCTACGCGGAGAAGCACCGCCCCGAGGCGGCCGACGTGTACCTGATCGGGGTGGAGTTCAGCCGCGAGCAGCGCAACGTGGTCGCGTTCGAGACGGCGAGCGGTTGACGGACCGCAACGCCGTCAGCCGCACTGTCCACCGAGCCATGACGAATGATCCTCGGGCCGCCCGTGCCCACACACGACGGCCGCGATCGTCGTCGCCGACCCGCGCTGCAAGCGGAACGGCAGGTTGCTCGTGCGCCCGGCGGATAGGAGCCCGCATGAAGGCTGTCCAGTGATGGGCTCGCTGTGTTGGCGGCGCCGACCGTGACGAGATCCCCTCAGACCATGTCGCCCGCGGGCTGAAAACTGATCTTGAGGCGCGTGCCGGTAGCCTGTGCAAACCGCACCAGTGTCGCGGTGGACGGACGCGTGCGCCCACCCTCCAGCCGAGCAATCGCCGACTGCGTCGTGTTCATCCGCTTGGCGAGTTGCTCCTGAGTGAGTCCCGCGCCCTTGCGAGCCAGAATCACCGCACGGGCTATATCGAACTCCGGACCAAGTGCGTCATAGGAGTTCCGGTATTCCGGATCGTGGCTCCATTTCTTGTGCAGGCGATGATGTCATAGGATGATCGCCTCGCTCCGAGGACCCCCGGCTCAACCAAGGGGTCGTGGACTTGGTCACTGACCAACCCCGCCGTCCCTCGGAAGGTTGGTCACTCACGGAGTGACCAACCTGGACCGGAACACCGGCCGGCTGCGTGAGGTGCTCACTCAAGGACGAACCGACAGTCCGCCGATGCGTTGGGGCGGCGCTGACCGTCTCCATGGTGAAGCTGCTGGTCAACCGATTCATCGTCGGACAGGAGATGACGTTTCAGCCGCCCGGCGGGGAGTTCCTGCTCTTCCTCGTGGTGGCCGTCATCCTCGTCCCGGTTCAATCCGGGTTCGAGGAGGTGTTCCTCCGGGGGTACCTCCTGCAGGGACTCATGCAGTTCCTCAGGAACAAGGTCGTGCTGGCAATCCTGACCGGCGTCATCTTCGCGCTTCCGCATCTCGCCAATCCGGAACCCAGGTCGATCGCTATCTGTTGTTCCCCAACGTCCTGGTCGACGTGCTGATCCTGGTGCTGGCTCTGGCGATCCTCAACCACAAGTACAAGTGGGTGAAGATCGGGAGGTAGCTCGCGAACCGGAGGGCTCCCGGCCGGCTACTCGGCTTCGGCCAGGAGCACTTCCTGTACTTCGACGGTGAAGTTGCTGCCGAAGTCTTCGTCGTAGGAGATGACTTCGAGATAGAGCCACTCCCCGGAGAAGCTTTCGATCAGGGCCGACTTGTACTCGTTGCCGTTGATGTAGCCGGCCGATGCCAGCTTCCTTCCATGGATGCCGTCATCGTAGACGTAGAAGTGGAACCGTCCGGTGCCGCGGATTTCCTGCTGCGTCACCTTGATCAGGTACATCTTGCCGGGAACCACGGGGATCTTGTAGTAACTCTCCCCCTCGGCCTGCACCTGTCCGGCGTAGCTGGCGCCGTCTATCGTCAACGGGTCCTGCTCCTCGCCCTCGTTGTCGAACGTCTCCTCGATGACGTGCAGCTCGAAGTTGGCTCCCGATCCCTTGGTGTGACGGCCGTCCACGGAGAAGTAGACGGTGTCGACCTCGGCGATCACCGACAGAACTTCGTCCTCCCCCCTGAGGTTGTCGGACGTCTCCTGAACGACGGCGAAGTGGGCGTCTCCGTCATGCGCATGCGTGGATTGGTCATCGTCGGACTCCTTGCCGTGAATGGACAGGTCGGCATCCATGGTCGGCGACAGCAGCTTGATGGTATAGGGGCGGCCCGGCGTCGAGGCGAAGAAGTAGAAGCTTCTGCCCTCCCCTACCTCGGACGCGACTTCCTCGCCTACCGGGATCTCCAGCGGCTCTTCCGCGGAACCTTGATCCTGCAGTCGGTCGCGCTCTTCGACGGTCAGCGTGAACGGCGTTCCGGAACGGTGTTGTCCCCGCACCTCGACGTAGAGGACCTCGCTGGTAGTCGACACGGTGACGAACTCGTCCTCGGTGTAGCGCTTGCTCGACCGCCCCAGCTCGTCCCGGTACAGCGGATCGGCGAAGACCAGCAGATCGGCGTTCACCTGCAGCCCTTCGATGGCTATTCGATAGGTCGATCCGGCGGTCAGACCGCCCAGCTCGTACAGGCTCGATCTGCTGCCCACCTGTCCGGCGTAGGTGGCCTCGCCGTCGAGACGGATCGGTGACAGCGCCGCGATTTCATCGACATAGGTCTCGCTCCTGGTCAGGAGGAGCTTGAACTCCGACTCCTTGTAGTCGTAATTGTGCAGGATGAAGTACGCCGCGTCGTCCTTGGGCGTGAACTGGATCCGCTCGTCGTTGTCCTCGGCGTTCGTCGACCGGCCGAGCGAGTCCCGCAGAAAGGTGTCGTCCGAACCCAGGTAATAGATGTCGAGATCGGCGGACAGTCCGGTCATGTCGAGCCGGTGTTCGACGTCCGCTTCCACGTGCGCCATGAGATACTTGCGTTCGTGGTCGGAATGCGTCGTGCCCGAGTACTCCTGGTCGACCGTCAGCACGATCGGATCGGTCTTGTCGTATCCCTGGTTCTCTTCCTGTGCCCCGGCAAGGATGGGGAACAGAGCGATGGCAAGGACGGCGAGAACAATGCGGCACTTCATGGATGCCTCCAGGATCTTGAACGGCGTGATAGTAGACCGGGCGTTCCGGCTTGGCACGGAAACCTACGGCGCTGCCCGCCTTCGGTCAACGCTCAAGCCGCGGCCCGGCGAAGCGGCTGACGGGCGCCGTAGGTCAGGGTCCGCCACAGCCACTCGGCCGGGCCGAAGCGGTACCGACGCATCCACCAGCCGCTGATCAGGATCTGCCCGGCCAGGATGGCGGCCGCGATCACGAGTGCAAGGGCGTCGGATCGCTGGTTCACCGTCGCGCTTGATCGGACGATGGGCCGGTACGATGATCTTCAGCGTCTCGGTCGGTGTTCGTTTCTGTAGTCTGATATGGGAACCGCGTTGCCGCACGACGATCCAGCCGTCGCGTCTGAGAGCGCGAACGACGCGCTCGAAATAGAGAACAGGGACCCGGCTCAAACCGCGACTTCTACTAGCTCCGCTTTCTCGCTGAACTCCCGGTCGTCGTCTACAGGTTCCAGGTACAGTTCAATGGCTTCCCGGATATTCGCTACGGCTTCCTCTCGCGTGTCGCCTTCGCTGATACAGCCGGGAAGGGAGGGAACCACTGCCGTGAAGCCACCGTCGTCACTTGGCTCGAGAACAACTGTCAGGTTCATCGCAAGATCCTCGTTAGTGCGCGCTCCGCACCTCGGTTCATGTCGCAGCCTACCGGGAACTCGCTCAGAAGTCGATTCGGAACAGCCGGCTGGCGTTACCCACGCAGATGCGCCGCAGGTCATCGGCCGGTCAGCACGCTCGCTGGCCGTGACCGCCCTGCCCGGGAGGCACGGGCTCTCTGAGCGAGCATGGACAACTGCCCTCTATTCACGCCTTCGTGCCCCAACAGCGTGAATGACGCCCAATTCTCGCCTTCGATTCACGTCTTCTTGCCACAATGGCGTGAATCCACGTCGAGGCCAGTATCTGGCGATGTGCCGACCCGCACATCTTGCTTCAGGCGATGCGGAACAGCCGGCAGGCGTTGCCCGCGTAGATACGGCGCAGGTCCTCCCCGGGCAGTCCGAGCTCCTCCAGGGAGTCGATCAGGAGCTGAATCTCCACCCACGGATGATCGCTCGCGAACACCAGGCGGTCGGCGCCGGCCAGCTCGTAGGCGACGCGCACGGCCGGCGGCCACGGCGATGCGGTGTCGAGATGGACCCGCCGGTACAGCTCGGTGGGCGTCTGCGAGATGCGCTCGATGCCGCGCTTCATCACCTCGGTCTGGTTGCGGATACGGCCCCACAGGTAGGGGAGCACGCCGCCGCAGTGCGGCTGCACCACCTGCAGCGCGGGGTTGCGCTCCAGGACGCCGCTGAGCACCAGGCGCAGCGCCGCCAGGCTGTGGTCGACCATCAGCCCCACCATCGGAATCATCGAGTGGTCGCTCATCTCGGCGCCCCACGGCGGCACGCACGGATGCAGGACCAGCGGGACGCCGAGTTGCGCGATGCGGGCATAGACGGGCTCCAGGACATCGGCGTCCACGGGGCCGGTCCCCACGTGCGAGTAGAGCATGACCCCGCGCAGGTCCAGCTCGCCGGCCGCGCGGTCCAGCTCCTCGATCGCCGCGGCCGGGCTCTGCCACGGCAGGCAGGCCAAGCCCACCAGGCGCTGCCGGTGGCGGGCGCACGCCTCGGCCAACTCGTCATTGCAGACGCGCGCAGCCTCCACGGCCAGCTCGCTCTCCAGCAGCTCGGGGCCCGGCATGTTCACGCTCACCACGCTCACGTCGATGCCCGCGGCGTCCATGTCGCGCAGCTTGCGCGCCACGCTGTAGTCCTCCAGGTCGAGCCGAAACGACTGCATGTCGCCGTAGGCGACGATGTAGCGTCCCGCTCCGCCTGTGGTCGTGGGCGATCCGGGGTTGCGCGTCAGCGCCTCGGCATAGCCGGCGGGGAACAGATGGCTCTGGCAGTCGACCTTCATGGCGGGCGCAGGGTGCGGTGCGGGCGGCGGGTCGTCAACGGAATGCCGGCGTGCTATACCGATTCGGAGCGAGCGCAACGATGAGTGATCGCAGCTTCAGCTTCAGAGTCGGCGTGGGCGGGATGATCCAGGAGTCGCACTCCTTCTCGCCGGCGAGCTCGTCCCTGGAACGGTTCCGCTCCGGGCTCTACCTGCGCGGGCGGGAAGTCTTCGACACGCTCGGTAGCTGCCGGCACGAGGTGGCGGGCGCCCTGAGCGAGCTGCGCGATGCGGCCGTGCCGCTGTTCTTCGCCTTCGCGGCCTCCTCGGGCCGGCCGCTGGACGATGCCACCTACACCCACCTGCAGGACGAGCTGCTGGGCGCCATCCGCGAGGCCGGCCCGCTCGACGGCCTGCTGCTGGTCACGCACGGCGCGATGGTCACCGAGGCGGACGACGACGGCACCGGCCGCCTGTATGCGGCAATCCGCGAGTTGGTCGGCCCGGACCTGCCGATCGTGGCGACGATTGACTGCCACGCCAACGTCACGCAGCGCATGGTCGACCTCACCGACGCGATGGTCTTCTACCACACGCAGCCGCACGTCGATCACGTCGAGACCGGCGCCCTCGGCGCGCGCATCCTCACGGGAATCCTGCACGGCGGGCCGCGGCCCGCGAAGGCGTTCCGCTCCCTGCCGATGGTGCTGCCGGGCGAGAACGGCAACACGACCGGCGGGGCGTTCGAGCCGGTGATGCGCGAGGTGGTCGCCGCCGAGAAGCGGCCCGGCGTCCTGTCGGCGGGCGCATGCGCGGTGCAGCCCTGGATGGATCTGGCCGAGTACGGGTGCACGGTGATCGTCTACGCCGACGAGCAGCCGCTCGCGGACCGCGAGGCGGACCGGCTGGCCGGCATCTTCTGGGACGCCCGGCACGACTTCATCCCGGCCCTGACGAGCATCGACGACGCGATCGCGCAATCGGCCGCTCCGGGCGACGGAACGTTCGTCTTCGGGGACAGCGCGGACGCGCCGGGCTCGGGCGCCACCGGCGACAGCACGGCGCTGCTGCGGGCCCTGCTCGACGCCGGCTTCCGGCGCCCGGCTCTCCTCAACATCGTCGACGCCGCGGCGGTCGATGCCGCGGAAGCCGCCGGGATCGGCGAGGAGGTCCGGCTGTCGATCGGCGCCTCGCTCGACCGGACCTTCTACCAGCCCGTGCCGATCGCCGCGCGGGTCGCGGGGCTCGCCCCCGGCCGCTTCCGGCACGAGACCGCGGCCAACACCGGGTTCCCGTTCGACCTGGGCGGCGTCGCCGTGCTGGAGGTGGGGCCGATCTCGATCATGGCGATGCGGCGCGCCGTGGTGCAGTGGGACCCGGAGATGTACCGCTGCGCGGGGCTGGAGCCGACCGCGTTCCGGGTGGTGCAGGTGAAGTCGCCCGGCGGCTTCCGCAACGCCTATGGGCCGCTGGCCGACCGGATCTTCATCGTCGACCTGCCCGGCCTGTGCAGCCCGGACTTCTTGCTGTTCCCGTGGAAGCGCGTGCGCCGCCCGATCTTCCCGCTCGACGACATCCGCGAGCCCGAGCCCTGGCGCGCGGCGGGCTGAACGGCGCCGTCCTCATGTACTACTCGTATTCCCACGAGCACGCCTTCAAGGAAGTCGGCGAGACCCGCCAGCTCTTCATCGACGACGACGTCATCGCCAGCGTCCAGAACATCACGCGGCGGCGCCACTCCCCTCGCAAGCACCCAGCCAACCCGCTGATGCGGCGCGATCAGCCGTGGGAGGACACGCCGTATTTTCGCACCAGCGCCTTCGACGTCGTCAGGGACCCCGCCGACGGCCTGTTCAAGTGCTGGTACGAGGACGTCCAGAACTACTTCGCGATCCGCCCCGGCATCGGCCTGACCGACGCGCGCGTCTGCTACGCCCAGTCCGCCGACGGCGTGCACTGGGAGAAGCCGCGGCTCGGCATCCGCGCGATCGACGGCATGGACACCAACGTGGTGCTCGACCTGTCGCCGCGGGCGCGCGCCCGGACGCAGACCGTGATCCTGGACCCGGCGGAAGACGACCCGTCGCGGCGCTTCAAGATGCTGCACGTCCAGTACGAGCGGCACGACGGCCCTCCCGCCGGGCTGAGGGCCGACGCGCACTCGTTCCCGGCGCAGGATCTGTACGGCGTCGGCCTGTACATGCAGGTGTCCGAGGACGGCGTGCGCTGGCAGCCGCACCCGGCCAACCCGATCATCCCCTACTGGGCCGGCGACGTGGAGATCCTCACCTACGACCCGATCGACCGGAAGTACGTGCTGTACGGCCGCGCCCGCAAGTGGACCTCCCCTCCGCGCGCCGGGTTCGCCGCCGGCGACATGCCGGTGTGGCCGGACAAACCGGCCGGCGTATGGAATACGCGCCGGTGCGTCTACCGGCTGGAGAGCGACGACTGCCTGAGCTGGTCGGAGCCGGTGATGGCGTTCGAGTCCGGCGCCGGCGACAACCTCGACGACGGGCTCTACGGCTTCGTCCCCTGGCGCGTCGACGAGATGCACCTGGGGCTGCTCAACGTCTTCCACCAGGTGGACAACGTGATGGAGGTCTTCCTGCACCACGGCCGCGACGGCCGTCAGTGGCACCGCCTGCACGAGCACCGGCCGCTCATCCCCCGCGGTCCCGAACCGTACGACCCTCTCGGCGCCGAGACGCCGTCCACGCCGATCGAGGTCGGCGACGAGGTCTGGATCTACTACGGGGGCATGAACGTCCACCACGACTGGTGGATCTCCGGCCAGGCCGCCGGCCTGGACCTTCCCGAGGTCCACGATCAGGAGCTATCGCGCAACGGCCATCACCTCTGTCTGGCGACGTTGCGGCTGGACGGCTGGGTCTCGCTGACCGCCGGGGTCTACACCGGGATCGTGGAGACCAAGCCGGTCTTCTCGATGGCGCCCTTCCTTTCGATCAACGCCTGCTGCCGGCCCGGTGGGTTCGTGGAGGTCGAGGTCACCGACACCGCCGGTCAGCCGCTCGACGGCTACGATCGCGAAGCGTGCGTGCGGTTCACCGGCGATGCGGTCCGGCACCGGGTGCGCTGGGCCGGGCGGGACGCCGTGAACGTCGAGCCGCGCGGCATCAAGCTGCGCTTCCACCTGCGCGACGCCGACCTGTACGGGTTCCGTTTCGAGCCCGAGTAGGGATGTACTTCTCGTATTCCCGCGAGCACGCCTTCAAGGAAGTCGGCGAGACCCGCCAGCTCTTCATCGACGACGACGTCATCGCCAGCGTCCAGAACATCACGCGGCGGCGCCACTCCCCTCGCAAGCACCCCGCCAACCCCCTGATCCGGCGCGATCAGCCGTGGGAGGACACGCCGTACTTCCGCACGAGCGGCTTCGACGTGATCAGAGACCCCGCCGACGGCCTGTTCAAGTGCTGGTACGAGGACGTCCAGAACTACTTCGCGATCCGTCCCGGCATCGGCCTCACCGACGCGCGCGTCTGCTACGCCCAGTCCCCCGACGGGATGCACTGGGAGAAGCCGCGGCTCGGCATCCGCGCGATCGACGGCATGGACACCAACGTGGTACTCGACCTGTCGCCGCGGGCGCGCGCCCGGACGCAGACCGTCATCCTGGACCCGGCGGAGGACGACCCGTCGAGACGCTTCAAGATGCTGCATGTCCAGTACGAGCGGCACGACCGCCCGCCGGCCGGGCTGCGGGCCGACGCGCACTCGTTCCCGGCGCAGCACCTGTACGGCGTGGGCCTCTGCATGCAGGTGTCCGAGGACGGCGTGCGCTGGCAGCCGCATCCGGCCAACCCGATCATCCCCTACTGGGCCGGCGACGTGCAGATCCTCAACTACGACCCGGTCGACCGGAAGTACGTGCTGTACGGCCGGGCCCGCAAGTGGACTTCTCCGTCTCGCGCCGGGTTCGCGGGCGGCGACATGCCGATGTGGCCGGACAAGCCGGCCGGCGTATGGAACACGCGTCGGTGCGTGTATCGCCTGGAGAGCGACGACTGCGTGAGCTGGTCGGAGCCGGTCATGGCCTTCGAGGCCGGCGCCGGCGACAACCTCGACGACGGGCTCTACGGGTTCGTCCCCTGGCGCGTCGACGAGATGCACCTGGGGCTGCTCAACGTCCTCCACCAGGTGGACAACGTGATGGAGGGCTACCTGCACTACGGCCGTGACGGCCGTCAGTGGCACCGCCTGCAGGAGCATCGGCCGCTCATCCCGCGCGGTCCCGAGCCCTACGACCCGCTCGGCGCCGAGACGCCTTCCACGCCGATCGAGGTCGGTGACGAGGTCTGGATCTACTACGGAGGCAAGAACGTCCACAACAACTGGTGGATCTCCGGCCGGGCCGCCGGCCTCGACCATCCCGAGGTCCACGACCGCGAGCTGTCCCGCGACGGCCATCACCTCTGTCTGGCGACGCTGCGGCTGGACGGCTGGGTCTCGCTCACCGCCGGGGTCTACACCGGGATCGTGGAGACCAAGCCGGTCTTCTCGATGGCGCCCTTCCTTTCGATCAACGCCTGCTGCCGGCCCGGCGGCTTCGTGGAGGTCGAGGTCACCGACACCGCCGGTCAGCCGCTCGACGGCTACGATCGCGAAGCGTGCGTGCGGTTCACCGGCGATGCGGTCCGGCACCGGGTGCGCTGGGCCGGGCGGGACGCCGTGAACGTCGAGCCGCGCGGCATCAAGCTGCGCTTCCACCTGCGCGACGCCGACCTGTTCGGGTTCCGCTTCGAGCCCGAGTAGGGTGGGGCGCGGTCGAATTGCCGGCCGCGCTCCGATCGGACAGACTGCCCGAGGCAGCGAGGAGGTGACCATGGGAACGAAGCAGATCGACGCGTTCGCGGCGCATGCGAAGGACGCGGAGTGGATCAAGGACGGACTGCGGCCCTACTTCCGGTACCGGGACCTGGGCATCAAGGACGCCACGCAGGGCCGGGTGATGGCGCAGGTGATCAAGGCGGCGGAGCCGTGCAAGGGCCCGATGGGCTATCACTCGCACGTCCTGGATTTTCAGATGGGCTACATGGTGAAGGGATGGGCCCGCATGTACTTCGAGGGCTTCGGCGAGATGCGCGTGGAAGCGGGCGACACTTGGTACCAGCCTCCCGGCGTCAAGCACGAGCTCCTGGAGTACTCGGACGACTGGGAAGTGATCGAGATCACGATGCCCGCCGAGTTCGAGACCACGGACGAGGTCCGGTAGCGGCCCAGGTACCCGGCGTCGGGCGGCCGTCATGGACCTGAAGATTGACGGGAAGCGGGCCATCGTCACGGGCGGCAGCCGCGGCATCGGCCGCTGTTGCGCGCTCGCGCTGGCGCGCGAAGGCGCCTCCGTCTGCGTGGTCGCGCGCGACCGGTCACGCCTGGACCGGGTGGTCGAGGAGATCGCCGCCCGCGGCGCGGCCGGGCACGCCGTGGCCGCCGATCTGGCGACCGCGGACGGCTGCCGGGCGGCCGTCGAGCAGGGCATCGCCGCGCTCGGCGGGGTCGACGTGCTGGTGAACTGCGCCGGTGCCGCCCAGGGGGGCGACGTGCTGGGCCTGCCGGTGGAGACCATCGAAGATGCGCTGGCGCTCAAGAGCTACGGCTACCTGCGCATGGCGCAACTCGTGATCCCCTTCATGAGACGCACCGGCTGGGGCCGCATCGTCAACATCGCCGGCGCGGCCGGGACGAGCCCGGAGCGCGGCAACCTGCCGGTCAGCCTGGCCAACATCGCGGTGCTCAACATGACCCGGTCGCTCTCCGACGCGGTCGCCGGCGACGGCATCATGGTCAACACGATCTGCCCCGGCCTCACCAACACCACTCGGGCGCGGCGGCTGCACGCCGCCCGCGCGGCCGAAGAGGGACGCGACGTGGACGAGCTGATCGCCGAGGCCGGCCGCGGTCTGCCGGCGGGACGGATCGCCGAACCGGAGGAGATCGCGGAGGTCGCGGTGTTCCTTGCGTCCGCGGCCTGTTCCTACGTGTTCGGCAGCTCCGTCTACATGGACGGCGGCTCCCGCCGCGGCACACCGTGAACGATATGGACACCGGAATCCCGTCCGATCTGCGCGTGGTCGTGACCGCCGGCGCGCGGGGTATCGGCCGCGCCATCGTGGAAGGGCTCCGCGAGCACGGCGCGCGCGTGCACCTGTGCGACATCTCGCCCGAGGCGATCGCGGAGTGCCGCGCCTCCCTGCCCGGCGTGACGGCGGCGGTGGTCGACGTGGCGGCGGTCGGCCAGGTCGACGCCTTCTTCGACGCGGCGCTGGACGCGCTGGGCGGGCTCGACGTCCTGGTCAACAACGCAGGGATCGCCGGTCCTGCCGCCGCGGTCGAGGACATCACCGTCGAGGACTGGGACCGCACCGTGGCGGTGAACCTCAATTCGCAGTTCTACTGCGCGCGGCGGGCGGTGCCCGCGTTGCGGGCATCGGGCCGCGGGGCGCTCATCAACCTGTCCTCGGTCGCCGGACGGCTCGGCTACGCCTATCGATCGGTGTACGCGGCCACCAAATGGGCGGTCGTCGGCTTCACCCAGAGCCTCGCCAAGGAGCTCGGTCCCGACGGCATCCGCGTGAACGCCATCCTGCCCGGCGTGGTCGACGGCGAGCGGTTCGATAACGTGGTCGCCGCGCGCGCGGCGGCACTCGGCCGCACGGCCGAGGAGGTGGAGCAGGAGTACCTGAGCCACGTGTCGCTGCGCCGCAAGGTGAGCACGCGCGACGTCGCCAACATGGTCCTGTTTCTCTGCTCGGAGGCCGGCCGCAACATCTCCGGGCAGTCGCTCGGCGTGTGCGGCAACGTCGAGGTGATGTAGCGGTGGACGGAAAGACGATTCTGGTAACAGGCGCCACCGACGGCATCGGGCTGGCCACCGCACGGGCGCTGGCCGAGCGCGGCTGCGCGGTGATCGTGCACGGGCGCACCGAGGAGCGCGCCGGTGAGGCGGCGCACGAGCTGGCCTCCACCACCGGCAGCCGGCAGGTATCGTCGGTGGCCGCCGACTTCGGCTCGCTGGCCGCGGTGCGGGCGATGGTCGAACAGATCCTCCGCACGTGCCCGCGGCTCGACGTGCTGATCAACAACGCCGGCGTCGCCGTCCGCGGCCGGCACACATCCGCCGACGGCTGCGAAAGCACGTTCGCCGTCAACCACCTCGCGCCCTTCCTGCTAACCAACCTGCTGCTCGACCGGCTTCGCGAAAGCGCTCCGGCGCGCATCGTCAACGTCAGCTCCGGCGCCCACGCCAGCGGGCGGGTCGACTTCGACGACCTGCAGATGGAACACGGCTTCGACGGCTGGCAGGCGTACTGCAACTCCAAGCTCGCCAACGCGCTGTTCACCTGCGAGCTGGCGCGCCGCGTGGACGCCGGCGAGGTTACCGCCAACTTCCTGCATCCGGGCGTCATCGACACCAAGCTCCTGCACGTGAACTTCGGCGGCGGCAGTCCGGTGGCCGACGGCGCCCGGACCCCGGTGTACCTCGCCCTGGACCCTGCAGTGGCGACCGTCACCGGCGCCTATTTCGTGGAGCGGCGCCGCACCCGTGCATCGTCGGCGGCCGGCGACCGCCGCCTGGCCGGCGAGCTGTGGCGCGTCAGCGCGGAGCTCACCGGTTTGGCGTAGCGGACCGCCCTACCTCACGCGGAAAGCGCGTCGAACAACGCGTGCGCGATGACCAAATGACCCGCCCCATTGGGATGGACCGGCTCCGGGCAGAACGTCTCGGAATCCCGGTACTTCAACTGCTCCCGGAAGACATCGTGAAGCCGCACGAGTCGCGTGTCGAACTTGACACTCATGCGCTCGACGACGTCGATGTAGGACGGAATCAGATCGAGCACCCGTCGGCGGAATGAGTCCGCCGCCGTCTCGACAGAGATAAAGAAAGGCGTGATCAGAACGATCGGACAATTCAACGACTGGCGTGTGCGCTCGAGCACGGCATCGTAGATGGCCTCGAATCGCGCGGGCGGGACGGCGTCCGGGTCCTCGCGGAGGACGCTGTGCAGGTCATTGATGCCGATCTTGATCGACAGCTTGTCCGGCTCGTGATAGAGCACGTCATCGGTCCATCGATCGTGCAGGCCGGTGACGCGATTGCCGCCGATCCCCTTGTTGAGGTACCGGATCATCCGATCCGGGTAGGCCGCCGTGGTCAGCTCCGCAAACAGGCGAACGTACCCGTCACCCAGCGGCGCTGCCTCCGTCCGGCGCCCACAGTCGGTGATGCTGTCCCCGATGAACAGCATCGTCTCACCGTCTTCGATCCAGAAACTCATGTATAGCTCCTTTCCTGATCGTACTGTGACGTGTTCGCGAAGGTCGATGGAGGCCCGCCGCGGCGCGCACGATCTTGATATGGCGCCTGCGTGCGTTTGGGGACTTTGGCGGTATGGCGCGACCGGCCCGAGGGCGCGACTTCGGCGCCGAAGCGGGGATGTCGACCGGCCGTGCCGGCTGCTTCGCTACCGACGGCGCTTGACCGTTCGAGTCCCGTTCGGTGTGCGGCGCCGAAGCGCCGGTGCTGCCGGACCGGGCGGGCCGCTTCGTCGCCGACGCAGCGGCCCCGTCGGAGTTTGCCTTCCGCTTCGCTGCCGGAGGTCGGTCGGCACCCGCGGGAGCGCTGCGGGTCGAGGCCTTCGTTGACCAGCCGCCCCACGAGCTGCCCGAGCGTCATGTGCGGATCGACGTGGGAGAGCAGCCCTTTGAGCTGCTCCAGCCCGCGGTGGCAGTCCGCGTCGATGACCGCCTTGAGCTCCCAGCGCCCCTCGCCCAGCGGTCGCAGCCGATCCGCCGGCACCGCAAGCGCAGGATCCACGTCGGCCAGCATCTTCGTCACCTCCCGCGTGCTCTTGCCGGCCGCTTGCTCCACCAGCGCCTTCTGCGCCGATACGTCCAGCACCGGTCCCGGCTTTGGTTCCGGCGCCGGCCGCGCTGAGCCGTTCGACCCCATAGCCGATCCTGTCCCGGCCCCGCGCCCTCGCTCGCGATCACGCCGTTCGAAGGCGGCCTGCAACTGCGCCGCCGCGTCCAGCGTCAGCGAGCCGTCCCAGAGCCGCTCGCGCACGCCGTCGATCCTCGTGCACAGCTTCATGGCGTTGATCCGCCGCCACGTGGCGGCGTCGCTGTAGCCGAGCCCGCGCTTCACGTAGTCGAACAGGCTGGAGAAGCCGCGGCTCAGGTACACGCGGCGGGCTTCGATCTCGAGCAAATGGTCGATGACGAAGACATGGATCTGGTGATCGAGGCCAGCGAGCTTGCCGGCATGCTCCAGGAGCTAGTCGTCCGAGAGGGCGGAGACGGTGGAGTTGATCTCAGTATGACCGGCGGTGGTTACCATGAAGTAAATATACTATGGAAAATAATTTGAGGAAAATATACCGTAGCTTTATGTGCACCGTTCGGCAGCCGTATCCGGCTCTCGCGATCGCGCACCTGCGCCCGTTCGTGCAGCCGTACAGCCGCGAGCGGGTGGCCTCGCATGATTCGCACCGGTCAGTCATACCCACCTGATTTCCGGACGACCCGATGGCGCAACGCGACTGCTGGTCCGGCGCGGCCGGCGCCGCTACACTCCCGCAGGAGCACACGGATGACATCACTTGCCGAACAGTACCTCGACGCCGTGCAGGCCGGGCTCACGGGCCTGGAGCAGCAGCTTTCATCGATCGCGGCCGCGGCCACGCGGGCCGCCGAGCGCGCCTGCGCGGGCGGCCGGGTGTGGATCCTCAGCGACGAGGAGGGATTCGTCAGCGAGCTCCAGCACCGCGCCTCCGGCCTCATGATGATGAAAGGGATCCCCGGCGGAGAGGACCTGGAGCTGGACGACGCCGTCTCCGCGGGAGACGTGGTCCTTGCGGGCACGCAGGACAACGCCACCGAGCGGCAGGGGGCGATGCTCGACGGTCTCGCCGAGCGCGGCGTGGCCGTCACCCTGATCGGCTCCGCCCACTCGCCGCTCCGTCCGAAGGCGGCCGCGTTCATCGACACCGGGCTGCCGGCGGGTAGCGCGCCGGTGCTGCCCTACGGCGATACGACCGTCTGCCCCCTGGCCAGCGTCCTCAACATCTCCGCCGGGTGGCTCTGGAGCATCGAGCTGGCCAACGCCTGCGCGGCGCTCGGCAAGGCGCCGGTGTTCCTGATGAGCGGCGGCCTCGCCACCGGCAGGGACCGCAACCAGCAGCACGAAGGCAAGGCCTTCCACGACCCCGGCGAGTACACGATCGTCCCGTCGCCGGCGGGTCAGAAGGGGCGCGAGCTGCTGTCCGAGTGGCTCCGCTGCATGGTCGGCATCCGCGCGACCGAGCTGGGCCGGATCGCCGAGATCGGAGCCGTCGCCGCCGCCACCCGCGCGGCCGGGCACTCGGTCTGGTGCGCCTCGATCGGCCACAACCTGCACGCCCAGCGCGGTCTGGCGGGCGACCCCGGCTTCTTCCGGCTGATCTTCCCCGAGTGGGGCGAGAAGGCCGACCTGCAGGCAGGCGACTTCTTCATCTTCAACGGCTACTACACCTTCCCGGAGGAGGAGCTGCCCGCCGCCCGCGCGACCGTGGAGCGGTCGGCATGGATCCTGGGCGGCAAGGAGATCGAGACCATCTACCCCCACGCAGGCGAGATCCACGTCAACGCCTACTGGCGCTACGGCGACGCCAGCATCAACCTGCCGGGCTACGATGTCCGGGTCGTGCCTCCGTCCGGCGTGCTGGCCACGGCCATGCTCTGGCTCCTGCACGCGGCGGCCGCCGACCACATCCCCGCCTGAGGCTCAGGCGCACCGATGGAGCCGATCGCCCATATCGACGTCGCCGAAGAGTCCCGGATCGAGGCGTTGCTGGCCGCGCCCGGCAACCACTCGTGGCCGGCGATCGACTCCGAGTCGATGGACGGCTGGGTCCCCGACCTGGGGCTGACCGGCTACGCCAACTACAGCATCTACCGCCCGCCGGCCGTGGCGGCGGCCGGCATCACCACCACCGTCCGGCACCGCTTCCGCGTGCCTCCCCGGAACCCGAAGCTGCCCGGCACCTACTACCTGGGAGCCCTGATTTACGATCAGGCAGGCGAGGAGTTCCCGCTGGAGCTCAGCCTGGGCTCCGAGGAGGTGGGACGGGTGGAGCCGCGGCGCCACGACAACCGCCGGCACCTCATCGTCATCGACCGGCCGATCGTCTTCGACGACCGGGTCAAGTGGATCCAGTTCGCGAGCTCCGGGCGAGGAGCGTGCCGGATCGAGCGCTTCGTGCTGCTCGCGCAAGCGCCCGAGCCCAGCTCGTTCGCGCCGACGATCGAGCGCCTGCACGTGGAGGTCGACGCCTCCGGCGATGCCGCTGCCGCCACCGTCCACTGCCTGACCTTCCCGCCGTCGGCGGTCGCCGTGTCCGTCCGTGACCAGACCGGCCGCACGGTGGAGGAGTCCGCCCCGGACGGTCCGTCGACCCTGCACGCGATCGCGCTTCCCGACCTGCCGCTCGACCGGACGTGGACCGCCCGGCTGGCGGCGACCGAGCAGGACGGCCAGACCACCGAGTCGGCCTGCGAGTTCAGCACGCGCCGGCCGGAGTCCCGCGCCCTACACACTGAAGCGCCGGTCGAAGCCGAAGTGGAGCTGTGCGACACCGGAGCCGCCTCGGCCCTGGCCGGGCTGCCGCTCACCTTCGGCGTGCCCGTTCGGCGCGGCGCGCTCCCGTCGGTCGTCGGCGCCCGGCTCGTGTGGGGCGACGGCGGTGCGGACACCTCGCCCGCTCAGACGCGCATCCACAGCCGCTGGCCCGACGGCTCGGCCCGCTGGGTGCTGGTCGACGCCGCCGTGCCTCCCTCGCTCCAGCCCGGCGGCCGCGCGGCCTGCCACGTCCTGCTGAGCGCCGCGGAAGCATCGCCTCCAGACGGAGCGCTCGGCGTGGAGCAACGCGACGACGGCTCCGTCGTCGTGGCCAGCCGGATGCTGCGGGTGTCGGTGCAGCCGCGCGCCGAGGACTGGATCCTCATCGAGCGGCCGGCCGGCGACTCACTGCTCGCCGGGGGCCCCCTGACCCGGGCGCTGCGCGTGGAATTGGCCGACGGCACGCTGCTCGAGGCCGCCGCGAGCTCGGCATCCGTCGAGCACGCCGGACCACTGCGCACCACGGTGCGCTGCGACGCGCTCCATCGGGACGCGGCCGGGCACGCTCGCCTGTGCAGCGAGCTGCGTATCCACGTCTACGCGGAGCAGCCGTTCGTGAAGATCGATCACCGGCTGGTGGTGCTGTGCGCGGATCCGGGCGCCGATCCCGTGTTCGAGCCCGGCGAAGCCGAAGAGCGCGCGCTCCTCGGCGTCCGCTCCTGCGTGCTGGAGGTCCCGTTCGCGGCCACCGTCGTGGAGCTGGCCGGCGAGCGGTTCGAGGTCTCCGGCGACCACCCCTGGAGCCTGCGCCACGAGCACGACCTGGCCCATGACGTCGTCACCGCCGCCGGGCGGGAGCGCCGCGATGGACGCACTGCCGGCCAGGCCCGCGTGCGTTCGGCCACCGGCCACACGCTTGCAGCCGGCATCCGCAACTTCTGGCAGAACTATCCCAAAGGCATCACAGTCAGCGGCGACGCCATCCGTCTGGAGTTCCTGCCGGAGCTCTCCGGCGAGGAGCTGCCCGGCGACGACGAGGCGTGGCAGCGGCTTTACCGCTGGCTGCAGGACGGACGCTACCTGCTGCGCGATGGCATGGCGCTGACCACGGAGCTGCTGCTCGGCCTGCCGCCGGACGGAGCGGACCGCAGCGCGATCGCGCCGCTGTTCGACTGGCTGGAGGCGCCGGTCGCGGCCCGTCCCGGCGCCGCCTACGCCAACGCGACCGGGGCGCTGCCTCGGCTCGCCGCCAAGGACGGCTCACCGCAGCCGCGCTACGAGCGGTTCGCCGCCGATGCGCTGCGGCTCTTCCACGAAGATCGCGAGCGCTGGCGCGCCTACGGTCAGATGAACTTCGGCGACTGGTACGGCGAGGGCGACTGGAGCTGGGGCAACAACGAGTACGACACCCCGTACTGCGCCTACTGGGAGTTCCTGCGCGGCGGCGACCCGGGCTGGGCCGCGTGGGGCGCGCAGGCGGCGCGTCACCTCGCCGACGTCGACACCGTCAACGCCTTCCACGATCCGCGCCACGTGGGGCTGCAGCCCATGCACATGCCCGCCCACCTGGGCGGCTACCTGCCTCCCTACTTCCGCAGCAAGGTCCCCGGCACACGCGGCATCCCCTCGCACATGTGGGCCGAGGGCCCGCTGCTGCACTTCCTGCTGACCGGCGACGAGGCGGTGCGCGACTCTCTGCTGCGATCCGCCGGCTGGCTCCTGCAGCCCGAGCGGCTGGACCACTACGAGTTCAGCGCCGTGCGGGAGGCCGGCTGGCACCTCATTCACCTGACCATGCTGGCGTCGGCCACCGGCGACCGCCGCGCCGCGAACGGCGCCGCCGTCGTCGTCCGCCGCATCCTGGAGAAGCAGGACGCCACCGGCGGCTGGACCCGGATGCTCACCTCCGGCCACTGCTGGTGCGGCTACCCGCACTGCCGCGGCAACATCGCCTTCATGGTCACCGTCCTGCTGTCGGCCCTGAAACGCTACTACGACCTCACGCTTGAGGAGCACGTGGCCGGCGCCATCCTCGCCGGCGGCCGCTGGCTGGTCCGCGAGACCTTCCATGACAAGACCGGCCACTTCATCGGCGGAAGCTGCAAGACCATGCAGCGCATCGCGGAAGGCGAGGTCTTCGGCACCCAGATCATCATCGAAGGTGTGGCCGACGCGTTCGCCGTCTCCGGTGACCCCGAGATCGGCCGCTGCCTGCAACGCGCCCTGCCGGCGCTCGGCGTGCTGCCCGACCTGGAGGGCCACCGCGACCTCGGCAAGCGCCTGTCCAGCCAGATGCGCTACGTCCCCACCGTCCTCGCCGCGCTCGAGGAGTCACGCACCGCCGACTCGTAGTAGGACTCGCCGTCCTGGCGACATCCTGTACTTGTCAGCGGTATGTCACAATCCGAGGCGCACCTGAACTTCGTCGGCTGTAACAACGCGACCAGCTTCCACGTCGCGCTCGCCTTCTTCAATCGCTTGCGCTTCCTCGTCCGTCACCGACTCATCGTCGATGGGCGCACTCGCAAGAGCCGTCTCCACGGCGCTGGACCCTGACAAAGCCGACAACCCTTCCAACACACGCTTTACGGTTTCCAAGTCGCTCTCCGGCAAGTCGTTCACCAACTGGTGAATCTGTTCCTTGGTGGTCATTCGCCGCCTATCGTACAGGAGTACAAGTGCGCTTCCCTACGGTAACGCCTCGCTGACGATGCCGGCCGCTCCCTCGGGCTCGGCTATCGATGCAGGCCGCCCGCGTGCAGGTCCATCGCCAGGCTCCGGAAGTCGTGCACCCGATGGATCGTGCACAGGTCGGCGTCGTGCTGGTCGCGCGAGTCGCGGCTGGTGCGCGACAGCAGCACCAGGTCGTCGCCGTCGACCACCGCGCTCGGGTACATGAAGCTGCGGTGCACGTCGTCCGGCCAGCGGGCGACGCAGCCGGCCGGGAACCAACTCAGGCAGTCGATGCTGTAGTGCAGGAACAGCCAGCGCCGCTCGCCGGCCGAGCGGCGGTAGCGCGCCTGCTCCATCCTCTCACCCCAGCCCAGATAGTCGCGCGAGTTGGTGACCAGGTTGCCGAGCATCCAGTACATGCCGACCGGCCGGTCGTGGATGATGAAGAACTTGCACTGTCCGCCCGGCCACGGCACGAACTGATCGAACCGCAGCCGGCCGGCCGCGGCGTCGTACTCCAGCGCGGCGGCCACGTGCGCCATGCCCTGCGACCGGATCGTGCAGCGGACGAACACGCGAATGTGATCGGCAACCTCCACGGTGTTGGGCTCCAGCCAGCCGAACGGCCGCGTCCGGGCACCCGGCACGGCGCCCGCCGTCGCTTCCCCCTGGAGTGCGCTGCCGATGAGCGCCTGCGGCAGCTCGGGAGCCTCCAGCACCGGAGACATGCTCCACCCGTCGGGGTCGAAGGGTGAGCGGCGGCGGTCGAACCGGACCATCACCTTGCCGGCGTACATCGCGTCCGGCAGGTCGTAGTCCATCGCCCACAACAGCTCCCCGGCGCGCTCCAGCATCGCGGTCGAGATGTTCCAGAGCGGTCCGCGCAGGAGGCAGACCGGATCGCTCCAGCTCCGGCCGCCGTCGTCGCTGCCTACCAGCAGGAAGTCACGATGGGACTCTTCCTGCACGAACATCAGGAGCCGGCCATCCAGGGCGAACGGACGCCCCTCCTGGTAGGGCAGCGTGGGGGCCTCGTCCCAAGTCGTGCCGCCGTCGTCACTCACCAGGATGCGGAGGTGCCGGGTACCTGCGTCCGGCGTTCGCGCCCTCCCCCACTGCGGCGCGGCGATGATGAGCCTGCCGTCCGGCAGACGGGCCAGGTTGGGGTCGTGAAAGAAGAAGCGAGTGTGGTCCGGCACCTGCGCCGCGATCACGTGCTCCTGGGCCAGCGGCTCGACGTTGGGATTGCCGCGGCTCCCTCGTTCGCTCGACGGTGGCATCCTCGCCTCCTCGGGCCATTATGCCTGCTCGCCGCCTTCGCGGCACCGCGCTACCCTCCCGCGATGAGCGCCGACCGACCGAACATCCTGTTCCTGATGACCGACCAGATGCAGGGGCGCGTGCTGGATCCCGGCAGTCCCTGCCAGACCCCTCACTTCGGTCGCCTTGCGGCGCGCGGCGTGCGGTTCCCGCGGGCATACACGCCCAACGCGGTCTGCTCTCCGGCGCGGGCCAGCCTGATGACCGGGCTGCTCCCACACTCCCACGGCGTGCTGGAGGTCATCCACTGCGTGGACGACGACCAGTGCAATCTCCGCACGGAACATCCGCACTGGGCGCAACGGCTGCAGGCAGCCGGCTACCGCACCGGCTACTTCGGCAAGTGGCACGTGGAGCGCAGCAACGACCTGCGTCGATTCGGCTGGGAGGTGGACGGCGGCTCGGCGAGCCTGCTGTTCCAGGAGCGGCAGCGGGCAGCGGGCGCGGCCGCCAAGGACGCGGGCTCCTTCAGCCTGCGCAAGACCGACGACCATCCGCCTGGCTATGACCGTACGCTGCTCTACGGTGTCACCGACGCCCCCCCGGAGCGGCGTGGAGTAGGGGTAACCACCGCGCTCGCCCGCGACTTCCTCCGCGACGCGGTCGCCGGCGACGATCCGTGGTGCTGCTTCGTGAGCGTGACCGAGCCGCACGACCCGTTCGTCACCGGCGAGGCCGCCTTTTCCCGGTACGACGTCGACGCCATCCCGCTGCAGCCCAACGTGCACGACGACCTGGCGCGTCAGCCGGGCATCTACCGCAAAGCCGGCAGGACGTGGCGAGACATGACCGACCGCCAGCGGCGCGAGGCCGCCGCCTGCTACTACGCGTCGATCACCGAGATCGACGCCCAGTTCGGCACCCTGATCGATCTGGTCGACGCCACCGGCCGGCGCGACGACACGATCGTCGTGCTGACCAGCGACCATGGCGAGCTGCTCGGCTCGCACGGGCTGTACTGCAAGAACGTCGGCGGGTTCGAAGAGGTCTATCAGATCCCGCTGCTGATCTCCGGTCCTCAGGTCCCGGAGGGCGTCGTGAGCGAGGCGCGGGTCGGCCTGCACGACCTGGCGCCGACCCTGCTGGAGCTGGCCGGGCTGGCGCCCATCGGCGCGCCGGACTCGCGATCGTTCGGGACGGTCCTCGCCGACGAGCGCCAAGCCGGCGAATACACGCGCGGGTTCGCCGAATACCACGGCGGCCGCTACCGGTTGACGCAACGGATCATCTGGGATGGCCCGTGGAAGCTGGTCTGGAACGGCTTCGACTTCGACGAGCTCTACCACCTCGACGACGACCCGTACGAGATGCACAACCTGATCGACGATCCCGGCCTTCAGGACCGGGTGACAGCCCTCATGCGCTACGCATGGCAGGTCGTCCGCGACACCGGCGACCGCGCGCTGTTCAACTCGCACTATCCTATTCTGCGCCTCGCCCCGGTAGGCCCGCAGATACTGGACGAGGAGAGCCCGCCCAGGAGGCACCCATGAACGAGCGGCTTCTGCGTTATCGCAGCGGAGGTCCGGTCGACCTCGGCTACGGGCTCGGGACCGCGCCGCCGCTCATCCTGCGGCGCGGCGACCGCCTGGACCTGATGGTCGGCACCGACATCTGGACGATGGGCGGCCGGGACGACCGCGGGCTGCCGTGCTACGGACCGCCCGCCAACGCGGCGATCGACGAGAACCTGGGATGGTCGTCGGTGGAACGGCGCGGGCAGCGGCGGGTGGCCGCGCTCAGGACCGCGGACGACGGCACGCCGCTGGAGTTGTGGTCGTTCGCCAGCGGCGACCTGCGGCGCTATCGCGTGTCGTACGACGCCGCCTGGACCTTCCGGCCGGCCGGGAGCGCATCGTTTCCCGCGCCCAAGGCCAGCAAGGGACTCGGCACGGTGCAGCTCCTGGCGCAGGCCGACAGCAAGGCGGCGCCGCATCTGCTCCTTGGAGACAACGACTGGAGGCAGACGCAACCCGTGCCCGCGCAGTGGAACCCGGACCTGCCGTTCCCGGAGGACCTGCGCGTCCGCTATCTCGACGGCGTCTGGCGCGGGAGAGACGTGACGGGTCGGGTCTACGTTGCCCGCAACGAGGGCGGGCCTGATCCGCGCTACGATCGACTGCAGACGGTACACGCCGGCGACCCGGCATCGCCGGTGCTCGTGGACGGCCGCGCGTCCCCGCTGCTGGTACGACCCTTCGCCGACGGGGAAACGCATCTGTTCGTGGCCGACTTCCGCGGCGGTCTGTACGACTACCTGCTCGACGCGGCGGCGGTGGCAGCACAGGGGCCGGTGGCGACGCTGGAAGCAGGCAGACTCGAGCCCTGCGGCATCGCGACGCAGGACGGACGGCCCCTGGGCTTTCCCGGCTGCATCGCCAGCATCGGCGCGCACGACCTGACCGGCAACGGGTATCCCGATCTGCTCTGCACGATGGAGGACGGCTACCTCTACGTGGCCGTCAACGACGGCGCCGCGTTCGCCCAGCCGGTCCGGCTGCGGCAGGAGCGCGACGTCATCAAGGCCGGCGTCTTGGCCGTCCCCACACCGGTGCGCTCGTCGACGGGCCGCCTGGACCTGTACTGCGGCAACGCCAGCGGCGAGATCCTCCACCTCCGCGACACCGCCACGGACGGCGCTCCGGAATTCGCGCCGCCCACCGCCATCACAGCCGGCGGCAAGCCGTTTCGGCTCGTGGCCGGTCCGTCAGGGTCGGTGCAGGGGCCGGAGGAGCTGACCTGGGGGTACGTGGGGCCGACCGCGGCCGAGTGGTCGCAGCCGGGGGTGCCGGATCTGATCCTGGGCTGCATCACCGGCCAGTACTGGCTGATTCCCGGGATGCGAGGCGAGGCCGGGCTGCAGTGGCGTCAACCGGTGGCGATGACCTGCGAGGGCCGACCGTTCGTGGGCGCGTGGCGCGTGCGTCCCAGCGTGGCCGACTGGAACGGCGACGGAGCGCCGGAGCTGCTCACCCTGGACGAGCATGGCTACCTGGCGCTGTACGCGCGCGATGCGGACGCTGGACCACATGCCGTGCGACCGCTCGGCCGGGTGCCCGCCGAGTCCGGCGACCCGCTGTACATCGGCGGTCCCAACCGCTTTCCCGAGTTCACCTTCATCGGCCGGTCGAAGCTGTTCGCGTACGACTGGGACGGCGACGGGCTCCTGGAGCTGCTGATCGGCACGCACTGCAAGCTCCTCCCCACCCACCGCGAGCTCTACCGGCTCACGCAGGAAGCCAACATCGGCGCCGGCGTGGTCCTGATCGACAACACCGGCACCCCCGAAGCGCCGCTCTGGGGCTCGGCCTCGGCGGTGGTCGACAGAGACGGGCGCCCGCTGCTGTTCGGGTGCCACAGTTGCGCGCCGATCGTCATCGACTGGAACGGCTCCCCGACCATGATCGTCGGGACTGAGGACGGCTTTCTGCACCGCTACGACCTGGCCGAGCTGGGGCTGTCCCGCGACGTCGTACCGCCGCTTGAGAGCAAGTCCTCGGATCCGCCGTAAGCCCTGCGCCGACGGGCTATGACGCTTCAGGTACCTCGGCGACGTACACCTGCGCGAAGCCGCCGCGGTCGCTGGTGAACACCACCAGCCGGCCGTCCGGGGAGAAGGCGGGGTGCGGGTGGGTGTGCTGCGGGGCGTACACGGTCGTCGGACCGTCGTCATACGGGCAGTGGTCGATGTCCCAATGCGCGCCCTCGTTCGTGGCTTCGGACGCGCACAGCGGTTGCGGCTCGCCCACCCCGTCGGCGGCGTCGAAAAGCATCAGCCCGTTGTCGGGGAAGGTGGTGTCGCTCACCAGCCTCGATCCGTCGCGGCTGATGGCGGCGTGCCAGGCGTTGAACGAGCAGACCCGCCGCACCTCACCGGTGTCCACGTCGATGCCGATCATGCCGTGCGGCCACTGGGTGGTGACGATCTCCCGTGTGCCCGGGCGCCACGTCTCGTGCACGATCCACTCCTTGGCGGCGGCGTCCCGTTCGTAGGCCAGCCGGTTCTCGCTGCCGTCCCGCCGCGCCACCCAGATACGCGCGTGGTAGGAGCCCGCGTAGCGGAACCACGCCGCGTCGTCGGGATGGAACTCCGGGTGGCCGATGCCGTCCGCCTCCAGCACGTACTCGGCGGCGCCGCTGCCGGTGTCGACCACCAGCATGCGGGAGCGCTCCCCGAAGCGCACCGGCACCGCCCACCAGCGGTCGTCATGGCTGACCGTGGTGGTCCCCATGGCCGCTCCGACGTGGCCGTCGATCCTGGTGCGGCCGTCGTCGAACGAGAAGAGCTGCTCCTCCCGACGCGAGGCCACCTCGACCCGCCAGCCGCCGCTGGCATCGGTGAAGTACACGTGGCGGCCGTCGTGCGAGGGGTGGACGGACCATTCCACCAGACCGTCGTGCTCGGTGAGCTGCACCAGCGTCCCGTCCTCCTGCAGCTCCACGAAGATCTCCGCCCGTCCGCTGCGGTGCGAGACGAACACCAGGTGCCGCATGGCGTCGTCCATCGCCGGCAGGTAGTAGAACGGGTGATGACTGATCGACGGGTGGTCGGTGACCTGGCGGACGCGCACACCCGTGTTCGGATCGGTCCGCGTGCTTCCCTCCGGCGGGTATTCCATGCTCTTCACGCGGCGAAGTCTGTCGGATGCGCCCCGAGAGCCGCAAGTACGGCAGATCCAGAGTTCCCGGCTACGTGGTCCGTTGCACCGCCCGCTCGACCGTCTCGGCCAGCCAGGCGTTGAGACTCTTCCCTTCCGTACGAGCCGCCGCCGTGGCTGCCCGGTGCACCGCCGCGCTGACTCGGAGGGGGATTCGACCGGAGAACGGCTTGTCGGGCATGCGGCCTCGTTCAGCACAGACCGTCAAGTACTCATCGACGGAGTCAGCGAACGCCTGTCGCAGCTCCACGACGGTTTCCCCCTGAAAGGTGATGACATCGAGCGTGTCGATTACCTCGCCGTGGAAGATTCCGGCGTCGTCGTCGAAGGTCACCGCCGCCCGGTATCCGTGATACTCCATCATGGCTTCTGCCCCTCCTCGTGACCTGGGCGGACCCCGGCCGCCATCAGGAACCTGCGCACCGATGCTTTAATGTCAATCTCTGACATCATCGTCAACAGGAGAAGGGCGGATGGAGGTGTCGATGGAGCGGGAAGCGGGCGAGCGGGGCAGCCAGCGGCGGCTGGATGGCCGCGTGGCGTTGGTCGCCGGCGGCGCGGGCGGCATGGGCTCGGCGGTGGCGCGCCGGTTCGCGGCGGACGGGGCGCGGGTGGCGGTGGCCGATTACCGGCTCGAGGCTGCCGAAGCGGTCGCCGCCGAACTGACGGGCGCTGGCGGCGGGGCGCTGGCGGTGGCGGTGGACGTGACCGAACCGGACGCGTGGCAGGCGGCCGTGGAGCAGGTGGAGGCCCGCTTCGGGGCCCTGACCACGATGTGCTACCTGGCCGGCGGCAACCACCGGGTGAGCTACGACGAGATGACGGTGGCGCAGTTCCGGCGCATTCTGGAGCTGAACCTGACCGGCATCTTCATCGGCATCAAGGCGGTGGTGCCGGCCATGCGGCGCGCCGGCGGCGGCTGCATCATCAGCGTCGGCTCGCTGGCGTCGCTGCGCGCCGGCAGCGGCGCTCCCGCCTACGCCTGCAGCAAGTTCGGGGTAAGCGCGCTCACCGCGGCCACGGCGGGCTCCTACGCGGCCGAGGGCATCCGCTGCTGCCAGGTGAACCCCGGCCACGTCGACACGCCGTTCATTCGCGGCTCCAGCGACTACAGCCCCAACGACTGGTCCACCTCGATCGACAATCCGGCCAATTACGAGAGCCGCCTCCGCGGCACGCCGTGGGGACGCCTCCCCCGACCGGAGGAGATCGCCGAGGCGTTCGCCTTCCTCGCCTCCGATGCCGCGGAAATGATCACCGGCTCCGCCATCACCGTGGACGGCGGCGGATCTCTCACCTGAAGGAACCACTTCTCCGATCCGCCAATACTTCGTCCTGATGGTTCCGCTATCGCTCTCCGACAGTAGCGTCATCACGCCGTTTGCCGGGTCGATGCCCCATCGGCCTCTGCCGTGGTCATCCACGCGGAAGACCAATCGGTCATCCCTGCGGAAACTGGAGCGAGGGTGATGTGATCCGGCGAGCGAATCTCGATGGTACGGGCCGGCAAGACACGATCCTGACTGAAGCCGGATATGGTGGAACGATGGCGTTGGGGATTCGCTGAAGCGGCCCCCGGTCACGGCGTCGGAGTCTGCGCTCCACCGCAGTCACGCCGAAGCAATCGCGCGCCGCGTTACTCAGCCGACGCCAGTCGCAGGAACTCCGCCTCGTCCCGACACGCCAGTGCCGCATCCATCAGGCGTTCTGCGACTCCCGGCATCGCCGCCAGCAGTTTGAACCGCGAAGCGGATACGGCGACGCCGCGCGCCTGGAGCACCTTGAGCGCGTTGCCGCGTTGTGCCTCCGCCCGGCCTTCTGCGCGCTGGCGACGCAGGAACGGATCGTCATCCGGCGACGTCCCTTCCGCTGACCCCAACTCGCGGCCCACCCGATTCAGGACTTCGGCCGTCTCCCCGGACAGCTCCGGCTCGTTCAGCGCCCGGTGGATCTCCGCCGCCGTCCAGCGTGGAAACGCCAGGCTCGCTGCCGAGGTACGAAAGCCGCCGCCCTCCCGCCCTTCGCGCACATGAATCGTCAGCCCCGGACGCAACGACGCCGGGCGGCTCGGCTGCAACCGCTCCGGCACCTCCACCCACACCTCGGGAAAGCCCCACGACTCGTACAGCTTGAGCTTATTGCGCCGCACGTCCGTGGTGTTGTCCACCTCCAGCACCACGTCCGGCAGCGCATCGGTGCCCACCTCGATCGCGTTGCCGGCGGGTTCGGCCTGCGCGGGGCGCAGGAACAGGATCTGGTCGGCCTGCATGATGCGCTGCCGCTCGCCACGGGCGTTGCGCACCAGCAGGTCGGTGTGTCCGGCCGCCTCGATCGCCGCGCCGCGCGCCGCCGCGATCAGTCCAGCCAGCCGCGCGAGGCGCGATGCCGGCCGTTCGTGGTAGTAACTGACCGGTTCGCAGATCATGGCGATCTCGGTGTCGGCGTCCCAGTACTCGATGCGGAAGTCGCCGACGTCGAGCTCATCTCGGCGGATGCGCACCGGGTGGCAGCCCGGAAACTCCAGCGCTTCGGGCTCGCGACGCTCCGCAGGCGGCGGTGCGACAACCGCGGCGGTCGGTTCCGCCATGGCAGCCATACTGGCACATCACGAGTACGCCGGCAAACGCGGCGACACGATACGGTCCTACCCGTTCACAGCAGCCGGTCGATGGAGACAGCGATGTCGGGGAGAGCCAGCGGGTGAATGACGCCGCTCTCGAGGGTCTGCTCCGAGCGATAGGTTCCGGCCTCCGGGTCGCGGAACACCAGCACCGTCATGTCCCTCAGGTTCACCACCCAGTACTCTGGAATGCCCGCGTCGGCGTAGACCCGCTTCTTCTGGTCGAGGTCCTTGCTCAGGCTCGTGTTCGAGTACTCGATGAGCCAATACACGTTCTCCGGATACGGGTGATGATCGCGATACGCTGGCCCCAGCCGTTCCACGACTGCCAAGTCCGGCTCCGGTTCGGAGTCGACTGCGGTGAGTGTGATCGGCTTTGCCTGGCGCACCTGGGCACGCTCACCCAGCAGCAGCATCAGGTACTCCCCAGCGTCGGTACTGATGGATGCGTGAGGCTCGCCTTCGGGCGACATGACTACGATCTCTCCGGCGAGCAATTCCACCGGCTGATCATCCAGGATTCCTTCGTCCACGAGCCGGTGGTACTCGGCCACCGTCCAGGTTTTCGTCATCAGCGCCATGACCGCTCCTCGCCGTCCACCATAGCCCGAGAAAAGCGGCTCCGGACCGCGGGGATCCGGAGCCGCTGGAAGCACAACCTCTGTCGTCAGTTCAGGAACTGGGACAGCGGCTGGAGGTGCGGGACACCCTCGACCAGGTTGTCCTGCTTGAGTTGCTCGTACTCCTCGAGCCCGGCCTTCTTCAGCTCGGCGAGGTATTCATCCCACTGGGAGTCCACGTCCGCCTGCCCGGTCGCGAACCTGGCCATCCACTCGCTGATGACCGGCCCGATCTGCGCGCGCAGGTCGTTGTGGCGCTGGCGGTCGCGGTCATCCGCGAACGCGATCACGTCGCGGGTCTCCAGGAAGGCGCGGTCCGCCACGCGTCGATCCATGTCCCTCAGCGTGTGGTAGAGGGCGTTGGACGACAGGCGGCCGACATCCGACATCATACGGAACGCGGCCTCGCCAAGGAAGTCGGGATCCTTGGTCGCAAGCGCGCGGCCGAAGCCGTCGGCATCGAAGTCCCAGCCGACTCCCTGCTTGCCCCAGCCGCCGGTATGGTGGCCGCGGGCGTCCGTCTGGTACACCCAGTTGAGCAGCCGCATGGCGGCGTCTTCGTCCGCCACGGTGGTGCTCACCGACAGCCCGCTGTCCGAGAAGCCACCGCGGGTGTTGGTGATGCACGCCGGCACCACCTTGTCACCGGGTTGGACCGTGATCGGGTCCAGGAAACCGATGACCTGATGGTAGCGCGCCGCATACGCCTTGGCGGCCGCTTCGGACGTGTTGGAGGCTTCGTGATCCGCGGCGGTGATGCCGCGCTCGGCCATGAACGCGCCCTTGCGTCCCGGCATGGAGAACGCGCCGAAGCCGTACTCGAACGCCACCCGGCCGGCGTTGTATGCCTGCTTGAGCTGCTCCTCGGTGCCGGTGATCCACTCCTGGTCGATCAGCCCGTTCCGGTAGAGACCGGCCAGATAGCGGAGCATGTCGCGGTAGTTGTCGGTGGCCTCCTCGACCGTGCCCATGGGCGCGAACTTGACTCCGAACATCTCCCGGAACCACATCAGGGTGGCCCATGATGCGCGGGTCATGATCGGGATCATGTCCGGGAACTCCGCCTTGATCGCCATGGTCACCTCGCGCAGCTCGTCGGTGGTGGTCGGCGGATCCATGCCGATGGCCTCCAGCACGTCCACGCGGTAGCTGGCGGCGTTGCAGATGCCGTTGTAGCCGAAATTCGGCGCCATCCAGAACTCGCCCGTCCCGTCGCCGAACAGGCCGGAGTGCGCGGCGATGTCGAGGCCGCGGTCCTCGATGGCCTGCCACATGTTGGGCGCCTTCTCCATGGTGACGTCGCGGAGCGGCATCAGGAACCCGTCGTAGCCCAGCGGCCGCACGGTGTTGTCGATGATCCGTCCCATGACGTCGGGCATGTCGCCCGCGGCGGCCGCGAGCTGCAACTTGTCGCCGTAGGACTCCTCCGGAATCCCGGTGACGTCGAGCTGCACCTGCGCCTCCTCCAGAACGATGGCGTAGATCGCCGCATCCGATGTCAGGTTCGGGTTGTCCGTCCAGTAGACCAGCGTCGGCGCTGCCGCGGAACCCTCCTCCTCGCCGGTCGCAAAGGCTCCCGCTGCGACCAGCGCGAGCATCGTGGGGATGAGAATCAGTTTCTTCATCCTGCCTTCCTCTGCTTCACCCTTCAGGTAAAGCGTGGTGTTGCGCCTCCCTTTGACAAAGGGCTGGCCGCGTCATGAGCGACCGCGGCGCCGTTATTCGCTTGTCTGCGCTTATCCGGTCACAGCAGCCGGTCGATGGAGACGGCGACGTCGGGGACCGCGAGGGGATGGATGACGCCGCTCTCGAGGGTCTGCTCGTAGCGATGGGTCCCGGCCTCCGGGTCGCGGAACACCAGCACCGTCATGTCCCTCAGGTTCACCACCCAGTACTCCGAAATGCCCGCCTCGGCATACAGCCGCTTCCTCTGGTCGAGATCCTTGCTCAAGCTCGTGTTCGCGTACTCGACGAGCCACAGGACGTCATCCGGGTAGGGATGATGGTCGCGATACTGCTGCGGCGACCGTCTCACGATCGCCAGATCGGGCTCCGGCTCGGAGCTGACCGCCGCCAGCGTGATCGGCTTTGCCTGTCGCACGTGGGCTCGCTCCCACAAGAGCCCAACCAGGTACTCTCCAGCATAAGAGCTCATCGATGCGTGAGGCTCACCTTTGGGCGACATGACTACGATCTCACCGGCGAGCAACTCCACCGGCTGATCATCCAGGACTCCCGCGTCGACCACTTGGTGGTACTCGGCCAGCGTCCAGGTCTTTGTCATCAGGGCCATGACCGCTCCTCAGCGTCCATCATAGCCCAAGGAAGAGCGGCCCCGGACCGCGGAGGTCCGGAGCCGCTAAAACAGCCTCTCTCGTCAGTTCAGGAACTGGGACAGCGGCTGCATGTGCGGGACACCCTCGACCAAGTTGTCCTGCTTGAGTTGCTCGTACTCCTCGAGCCCGGCCTTCATCAGCTCGGCGATGTATTCGTCCCACTGGGAGTCCACGTCGGCCTGACCGGTTGCGAACCTGGCCCGCCACTCGCCGATGATCGGATTGATCTGCGCGCGCAGGTCGTTGTGGCGCTGGCGGTCGCGGTCGTCGGCGAACGCGATCACGTCGCGGGTCTCCAGGAAGGCGCGGTCCGCCACGCGTCGATCCATTGCGGCCAGCGTCTGGTAGAGGGCATTGGACGACACGCGGCCGACGTCCGGCATCATCCGGAACGCGGCCTCGCCGATGAAATCGGGATCCTTGCTCGGCAGCGCGCGGCCGACGCCTTCGGCATCGAAGTCCCAGCCGACTCCCTTCTTGCCCCAGCCGCCGGTATGGTGGCCGCTGGCGTCCGTCTGGTACACCCAGTTGAGCAACCGCATCGCGGCGTCTTCGTCCGCCACGGTGGTGCTCACCGACAGACCGCTGTCCTCGAAGCCGCCACGGGTGTTGGTGATGCACGACGGCACCACCTTGTCACCGGGATTGACCGTGATCGGATCCAGGAAGCCGATGACCTCGTGATAGCGCGCCGCATACGCCTTGGCGGCCGCTTCGGACTCGCTTGAGGCGGCGTGGTCCTCGGCGGTGATGCCGTTCTCGGCCATGAACGCGCCGATGCGCCCGGGCATCGAGAACGCGCCGAAGCCGTACTCGAACGCCACCCTGCCGGCGTTAAAGGCCTGCTTGAGCTGCTCCTCGCTGCCGGTGACCCACTCCTGGTCGATCAGCCCGTCCCGGTAGAGACCGGCCAGATACCGCAGCATGTCGCGGTAGGCATCGGTGGCCTCCTCGACCCGGCCCATGGGCGCGAACTTGATCCCGAACATCTCGTTGAACCACATCAGGGTTGCCCATGATGCGCGCGTCATGATCGGGATCATGTCCGGAAATTCCGCCTTGATCGCCATGGTCACCTCGCGCAGCTCGTCGGTGGTGGTCGGCGGCTCCATGCCGACGGCCTCCAGCACGTCCACGCGATAGCTGGCGGCGTTGCAGATGCCGTTGTAGCCGAAGCGCGGCGCCATCCAGAACTCGCCCGTGCCGTCGCCGAACAGACCGGAGTGCGCGGCGATGTTCAGGCCGCGGCTCTCTATGGACTGCCACAGGTTGGGGACCTTCTCCATGGTGATGTCGCGGAGCGGCATCAGGAACCCGTCGTAGCCCAGCGGGCGCACGGTGGAGTCGATGATCCGTCCCATGACGTCGGGCATGTCGCCCGCGGCGGCCGCGAGCTGCAGCTTGTCGCCGTAGGACTCCTCCGGAATCCCGGTGACGTCGAGCTGCACCTGCGCCTCCTCCAGAACGATGGCGTAGATCGCCGCGTCCGAGGTCAGGTTCGGGTTGTCCGTCCAGTAGACCAGCGTCGGCGCTGCCGCGGAACCCTCCTCCTCTCCGGTCGCAAAGGCTCCCGCTGCGACCAGCGCGAGCATCGTGGGGATGAGAATCAGTTTCTTCATCCTGCCTTCCTCTGCCTCACCGTCAGGTGAAGCGTGGTGTTGCGCCTCCCTTTGACAAAGGGCTGGCCGCGATGAGGCGGCCGCGGCGCCGTTACTCCTTCAGTGATCCGATCATCACTCCCTGTACCAGGTACCGTTGCAAGAACGGATAGATGATCAACATGGGTATTATCGACACGAACACCGTCGCGTAACGGAAATTCTGCGTGTAGGCGGCGAACTTCGCCTCCCGCTCCGCGTCGAACACGTCGCCTGACAGCTCCTGGCGCTTGGCCACCACCTCCTGCAGCACGATCTCCCGCACGATCATCGTCAGCGGATATTTCTCCGCATCGTTGAGATAGATCAGCGCGTTGAAGTAGCTGTTCCAGTGGCCCAGGGCGTAGAACAGGCCGATCGCGGCCAGGCCCGCCTTGGAGAGCGGCAGGACGATGCTGGCCAGGATCCGCCACCGTCCGGCGCCGTCCAGGAACGCCGACTCCTCCAGGTCCTCCGGAATCGACTGGAAGAAGGTGCGCAGGATGATCATGTTGTAGGCCGCGATCGCGCCCGGGATGAGCAGCGCCCACATGGTGTTGACCATCCCCAGCGCCCGCACCAGCAGGTAGGTCGGGATCAGGCCGCCGGAGAAGAACATCGTGAACACGATCAGGAGCATCACGAACTTGCGCCCCACCAAGCCCTTCTTGGACAGCGGGTAGGCGCACAGGCAGGTCATGACCAGGTTGATGGTCGTCCCGAGCGTCACGTAGATCAGGGAGTTGCGATAGCCGACGCCGATCATCGGGTGGTCGAGGATGAACTCGTAGGCGCTCAGGTCGAGGTGGCGCGGCAGCCAGGTGATGCCGCGCGCCACCTCGTTCGGGTGGCTCAGGGAGATGGAGAACACGTTGATGACCGGATACAGGGTCGCCGCGCCGGCCGCGAGCAGCACCGCGATGACCACCAGGTCGAACCGCTCGACCCGGCGTACGCCTACCACCCCGTTCCTACCATTGACCTGCTTCCTACCATTGGCCTGTTCCTACCATAGGGAGGTCTCCGACACCTTGGAGCTGATCTTGTTGACGATGACCAGCAGGATCAGCCCGACCACGGACTGGAACAGCCCCACCGCGGCCCCGAAGGAGAACTCCCGACCGCGAAGACCGACCCGGTACACGTAGGTCTGGATCACGTCGGAGACGCGGATGTTGAGGTCGTTCTGCATCAGGAACACCTTCTCGAAGCCTACCGACAGGATGCTCCCGGTTCGCAGGATCAGCAGGATGATCGCGACCGCCATCAGGCTGGGCACCGACACGTGCCGGATGCGCTGCAGGCGGCTGGCGCCGTCCACGGTGGCCGCCTCGTAGATCTCGGGATTTGCGCGGCTGAGGGCAGCGAGATAGATGATGGCCCCGAAACCCACGTCCTGCCAGATGCCGGAGATAACGTAGACCGGGCGGAACCAGTTCGTGTCGGCCATGAAGTAGATCCGCTCCAGGCCGAGCAGGGCGAGACTGTGGTTGATCGATCCGTCGCGCGGCGACAGCAGCAGGGTGAGGATGCCGACGATGGCGACGATGGAGATGAAGTGCGGGAGGTAGGTGACCGTCTGCACGGTCCTCTTGAAGCGCGGCAGGCGGCACTCGTGCAGCAGCAGGGCCAGGATGATCGGCGCCGGGAAGCCCCACACCAGCGACCAGAAGGAAAGCTGGAACGTGTTGTTGATCAGGCGAAAGGAAGCGTTGGAGGAGAAGAAGCGGATGAAGTGGTAGAAGCCGAAGTTGTCCGCCCACGGGCTGCCCAGGATGCCCTTGCTGATCTTGAATTCCTTGAACGCCATCAGCACCCCGTACATCGGCTGGTAGTGGAAGATCAGGAAGAACAGGACCGGCAGCGCCAGCATGACGTACAGCGCGCGGTCCTTGCGCACGCGCGCGAGCAGGGCCGGCAGCCGGCTGCGAAGCCCGGTGGGCGCCACGGTCGGCTGGCTGGCCATGCTCAGCTCGGGTGCTCCGCCGGGGCGTCCGTCAACGCCCACAGCAACGTCGGGATATAGCGCGCTTCCTGGGTCAGCGCCTTGCCGACCCGTGGGCGGCCGAACACCTCCTCGCCGGCCAGCCCGATGTCGGCCAGGTTTTGGCGCAGGATCGCGCCGATCTCGGCGCTGGGCGCAATGCGGTTGGCGTCTGCCAACCCTTCCAGCACCTGCACCGAGAACTGGGCCGAGGGGCCGTCACCGGCCTCCGCGCACGAGGTGTAGCGGAAGTGCCCGGCCGCGGCGTCGTAGGTGTGCTCCACCAGCCAGCGGACTCCTCCGGTAATCGCCTCTGCCACCCTGTGATCGCCCGTCAGGTCATGATAGCGCCGCAGCGCCGACAGCAGCACCCCCACCATGAAGCCGGCCTCGCCGCGCGGGCGCGGCAGCCGGGTACCGCCGTGGCCGGCGGTGAGGACCCGCTCCCAGCCGCCGCCGGGGCTCTGCGCGGCCAGGATATGCTCGACGATGATGGCCGCCGCGTTGAGGTAGCGGGGATCGTCGCCCATGCGGTCCAGAGCGCACAGATGGGTGAGCTGCCAGCCGCATTCGCGGGCGTTGCCGATGGAGAAGTAACGCAGGTTGGCGGTCATCCAGCACGCGGTGTGCTCCAGAACCTCGGCGGCGAAGGGATCGCCGGTGAGCAGGCAATAGAGCACCGGCCCTTGCACCCACATGTGCGACGGCATGGTGGAGGAGCCGCTCATCTTGCTGCGGAAGAACGGCGGCAGATAGCCGCCGACGTGGCCCGGCATGTGGGTGATCTGCGCGCCGACCTGGGCCGGGTCGCGCGAGAAGTTGCAGGTGTCGATGTCGAGCAGATGGCGCGCCGCCTCGTAACCCAGGCTCACCCATCGCGGGTCGCCGCCGCGCAGGAACTCGGTGAGGTGGCAGTAGGGGGCGTCGTACTCGTTGTTCTCCCAGAAGCCGCCGGATTCGGCACCGCCCTTGAAGGTGTCGCCGAAGTTCATGAAACCCACCTCGTGACGGGTGGAACGGTGCTCCAGCCACTCGCTCAGCGCGCGGTCGACCATCCGTTCGTACGGCGGATGAGGCGATTCCTGCTTGGCGGCCAGCGGTTCCAGGGCACCCGTGCCCTGCACGTAGTCGAAGTCGGAGCGCACGGCCACCTGCCCCTGAAACCAGTCGGCCGCCACCGTCTGGCGCCCGGCGTCGGCGGCGAAGCACAGCAGCAACTCCGTGGTAAGGGCGCTGCCCGCCTTGATCCGGTAGCACCCTGACGGCCGGTCGAGCCAGAAGTAGAGGCGATGCCACTCGCGTTCGTAGTCCGGCAGCTCGACGTCGCCGAGCGCCGGAAGCAGCTCGACGGCGACCGCATCCGGATCGCACCGCACCGCCTTCGGATAGCGCTCCCAGAAGTCGCGGACTGCCAGGAGGCACGGGCCGGCCTCGGACCTGATCGCCACGCGGCCCGACGCATGGCCGGCGACGGTGCGGGCCTCTCCCCCGCTCTCCACACGGTAGGCGCGGTCATGTTCGTGCGCGACGCGCACCGGAGCGTCGGGCCCCGGTGACGCCGTCTCCCCGCCGGCGATTCCCGCCGCCTGGACCGGCTGCCACGGCAGCCGGAGCTCCAGAGACCGAACGCGCACCAACGACGCGCGCTCGTGATCGGTGCCGTCGACGTCGTCACCCGCCGCCCCCGGCTCCCCCGGCTCCTCGAGATGCGTCAGATCGCCGTGCATCGCCGCGCCGGCCAGCGGCGTGACCACTACCAGCCGCTGGACCAGCTTCAGGAACGGCTGGCCGGCGTACAGGTGCACCAGCACCGTGGCGCGCAGGTGCTGCACGCCCTGCGGATCGGCGACCGGCACCTCCGCGCGGATCACCAGCCGCCGCGGACCCGCTTCGTCGAGCCGCACCTCCTGCACCGGCTGCGACGCCAGCGGCAGTCCGCTGCCCAGCGCGCCGTGCCAGCCGCCGCCGCTGACGATGGTCGTCCAGCGCTCGCCACGGCGGATCTGGATCTGCTCGAACAGGCGACCGCCGCGCCGCATGGTCACCCGCAGGTGGCGGTTGCCCGCGCTGACGACGCCCTCCTCCTGACTCCAGGTCAGGTCTCCGGAGGCGCTCGGGGTCGCGGAGTCCGCCCCGGCGAGCCGCACCACGCCGCGGGCCGGCAACGCTCCACCAGGGCCGCCTGCGTCCAGCAGCGCCCAGCGCGCGCTCCCGTCCGGCCAGCGCGCGTGCACCCGCACCTGCGCCTCCTGCCCGTCCGGGTCTGCGCCCGGCTCCGCCGCAGGACCGGCGAAGCTGACCCGCGCAGCCGGGTCCCTCAGCGCGCCGCGCGTCAGAGGCACGGCGAAGGTCAACGGCATCCCCGCGGGCGCGCCGGTCCGGCAGCTCGCCGCGCCAGTGCTGTCGTCGCGCCCGCAGTCGACCACCTCGATCGGGATCGTCAGGTCCGCCGCGCCCGATTCAGCTAGCGGAGCGTTCGCCGGCAGATCGACGGATGCGCGCGTGACCTCGCCACCGGGCTCACGGGCCTCGACCTCGATGCGGTACGGCTGCCCGGGGAGCAGCCCGCGCAGCGGGAGCGCCAGCAGCGGGTAGCAGTCGTCGCTGGTGGCCGTCACCGTGGCGCCGGCCCCTCCCAGCGGGATCGCCGTCGCGGTCACCGTCACCGGCTCGGAGGCGACGCCGTGCAACTCGACCGTTCCGTGACCGCTCACCCGGGTGCTCAGACGGTCCAGACGGGGCGCGAACGACGATGCGTCGGGCAGCTCGCCAAGAAACAGGACCTTCTCCAGATAGCAGGGGCCGGTGCCCTCCGCACGCACCGTGAACGGCACACCGCCGCCCAGGATCTCGATCGGACGCTCGGCAACGATGAGGTGCCGGCGGTTGTCCCAACGCGCCGGCCGTACCGTGCCCACGGGCTCCGAGCCGGCCAGCATCGTGTAGCGGTAGTCGTCCCGCTCCGATGCATACAGCAGCAACCCGATATACTTGCGGCCGCTCACCTGCTCCCGTGCCGGCGACTGCCAGAAGCGGTGGCGCAGCATCGCCGGTGCGCCGGACGCGGCCACCGACGGCGTACGGTAGAGCCCGTAACCCACCCGAAACGGCATGCTCTGCTGGCCGATGTTGATCTGCCAGCCGTCGATCACCTCCGCTTCGACGGCTTCCAGCGCCACCGTGTCGTCGCGGGCGGCGATGCCGTCGATCCGGTCATCGCCGGCCACGTCGACGTGGCCGACGAACGGTTCGCTCACGGCGGTGTCGTCTCCTGGTGCGTCAACGCCCGCAGCAGGGCGGGGACGTAGCACGCTTCCTGGGTCAACGCCTTGCCGACCCGCGGGCGTCCGAACACTTCCTCGCCGGTCAGCCCGATGTCGGCCAGATTGCGGCGCAGGATGGCCGCGACGTCGGCGCTGGGGGCAATGCGGTTGGCGTCGGCCAACCCTTCCAGCACCTGCAGCGACCACTCCGCCGATGGTCCGCCACCGCCCTGCGCACACGAGGTGTAGCGGAAGTGCCCTGCCCCGGTGTCGTAGGTGCGCTCCACCAGCCAGCGGGCTCCTCCGGTAATCGCCTCGGCCACCCTGCGATCGCCCGTCAGGTCATGATAGCGGCGCAGCGCCGACAGCAGGACGCCCACCATGAAGCCGGCCTCGCCGAGCGGGCGCGGCAGCCGGCGGCCGCCGTGGCTGGCGGTGAGGATCCGCTCCCAGCCGCCGCCGGGGCTCTGCGCGGCCAGGATGTGCTCGACGATGATGGCGGCCGCGTTGAGGTAGCGGGGATCGTCGCCCATCCGGTCCAGGGCGCACAGATGGATGAGCTGCCAGCCGCACTCGCGGGCGTTGCCGATGGAGAAATAGCGCAGGTTGGCGGTCATCCAGCGTGCGGTGTGCTCCAGGACCTCGGCAGCGAACGGGTCGCCGGTAAGCAGGAAGTACAGCACCGGCCCCTGCACCCACATGTGCGACGGCAAGGTGGCGGAGCCGGCCATCTTGTTGCGGAAGAACGGTGGCAGATAGCCGCCGACGTGGCCGGCCATGTGGGTGATCTGAGCGCCGACCTGGGACGGGTCGCGCGAGTGGTTGCAGGTGTCGATGTCGAGCGTATGACGCGCCGACTCGTAACCAAGGGACAGCCAGCGCGGGTCGCCGCCGCGCAGGAACTCGGTGAGGTGGCACCAGGCGGCGTCGTACTCGTTGTTCTCCCAGAGGCCGCCGGACTCGGCACTGCCCTTGAAGGTGTCGCCGTAGTTCATGAAGCCCACCTCGTGACGGGTGGCACGGTGCTCCAGCCATTCGGCGAGCGCGCGGTCGACCATGCGTTCGTAGGGCGGATGGGGCGAGTCGTGCTTGGCGGCCAGGGGTTCCATGGCGCCGGTCCCCCCCACGTAGTCGAAGTCGGGACGGACCGCCACGTGTCCCTGAAACCAGTCGGCGGCGGCGGTCTGACTCTCCACGTCGTCCGCGAAGCACAGCATCACCTCCGTGGTGAGAGCGCTGCCCACCTTGATCCGGTAGCAGCCGGACGGCCGGTCGAGCCAGAAGTAGAGCCGGTGCCATTCGCGTTCGTAGTCCGGCAACTCGACCTCTCCGAGCGCCGGGAGCAGCTCGACGGCGACCGCGTCCGGTTCGCAGCGCACCGCCTTCGGGTAGCGCTCCCAGAAGTCGCGGACCGCCAGCAGGCACGGGCCGGCCTCGGCGTGAATCGTGACGCGGCCCGCGGCATGCCCGTCGACGGTGCGGGCCTCTCCCCCACGCTCCACGCGGTAGGCGCGGTCATGTTCGTGCGCCACGCGCACCGGAGCGCCGGGCCCTGGCGACGCCGTCTCCCCGCCGGCGATTCCCGCCGCCTGGACCGGCTGCCACGGCAGCCGCAGCTCCAGAGACCGAACGCGCACCAGCGACGCGCGCTCGTGGTCGGCGCCGTCCACGTCGTCACCCGCCGCTCCCGGCTCCTCGAGATGGCTCAGATCGCCGTGCATGGCGGCGCCGGCCAGCGGACTCACCACCACCAGCCGGTGGGCCAGCGTCAGGAACGGCTGGCCGGCGTACAGGTGCACCAGCACCGTGGCCCGCAGGTGCTCGGCGCCGCGAGGATCTGCGACCGGCAGCTCGGCGCGGATCACGACCCGCCGCGGACCCGCTTCCTCGATCCGCACCTCCTCCACCGGCTGCGACGCGAGCGCCAGTCCGCTGCCCAGCGCACCGTGCCAGCCGCCACCACGGCCGACCGTCTTCCACGCTCCGCCCCGGCGCACCTGGAGCCGCTCGAACAGGCCGCCGCCGCGCCGCACCGTCACCCGCAGGTGGCGATTGCCCGCGGTCACCCTTTGGGTGAGGTTCGTTTCGCTCACGGCGCCGGCCTCCTGACTCCAGGTCAGGTCTCCGGCGGCGGCCGGAGCCGCGGCGTCCGCGCGGGTGAGCCGCACCACGCCGCGCGCCGGCAGGGCACCGCCGGGACAGCCGGCGTCCAGCAGCGCCCAGCGCGCGCTCCCGTCCGGCCAGCGCGCATGCACCCGCACCTGCGCCTCTTCCGCGCCCGGCTCCGCCGCCGGCTCCGCCGCGGGACCGGCGAAGCTCACCCGCGCGGCCGGTTCCCTCAGCGCGCCGCGCGGCAGGGGCACGGCGAAGGTCAGCGGCATCCCCGCGGGTGCAACGGCCCCGCAGCTCGACGCTCCGGTGCTGTCGTCGCGCCCGCAGTCGATCACCTCGATCGGGATCGTCAGGTCCTCCGCACCCGCTTCAAGCACCGGAGCGGTCGCCGGCACCTCGACGGATGCGCGGCCGACCTCGCCGCCGGGCTCGCGGGCCTCGACCTCGATGCGGTACGGCTGTCCCGGCAGCACCCCCGGCAACGGGAGCGCCAGCAGAGGGTAGCAATCGCCGCTCGCGGCGGTCACCGGGGCGCCGGCACCCCCGAGCGGACTCGCCGTCGCGCTCACCGCCACCGGCTCGGAGGCGATGCCGTGCAGCTCGACCGTTCCGGCGGCGGTCACCCGCGTGCTCAGCCGGTCCAGGCGCGGCGCGAACGTCGATGCCTCGGGCAGCTCGCCGAGAAACAGGACCTTCTCCAGGTAGCAGGGGCCGGTGCCCTCCGCGCGGACCGTGAACGGCACGCCAGCCAGGATCTCGATCGGCCGCTCGGCGACGATCAGGTGCCGGCGGTTGTCGCGGCGCGCCGGCCGCACCGTGCCCAGGAGCTCCGCGCCGGCCTGCAGGGTGTAGCGGTAGTCGTCGCGCTCGGACGCGTACAGCAACAGCCCGATGAACCTGCGGCCGAGCACCTGCTCCTTCTCCGGAGACAGCCAGAACTTGTGGCGCAGCAGGGCCGGCATGCCCGACGCGGCCAGCGAAGGCGTGCGGTAGAGCCCGTACCCGACCCGGAACGGCATGCTCTCCTGGCCGATGTTGATCTGCCAGCCGTCGATCTCCTCGGCTTCGACGGCAGGCAACACCACCGCATCGTCGCGGGCAACAAGGCCGTCGATCCGGTCATCGCCGACCACGTCGACGTGGCCGACGAGCTGATCGGCTAGGGGCGTGGGTAACTCACCGCCAGCATGGCCTCGACGTCCATCGGGTCGCAGCCGAGCTCGCTGCGCAGCGCCGCGAGCTGCTCCTCCTCGGAGCGGAGCTCCAGGCCGTCCGCGAGCGGGAGGGCAAGCTCCTCGCCGCCGCGCAGCTCGGACTCCCGGCATGCCTGGGTCATCTCCAGCGCCATCAGCGCATCGCGGTCGGTGTACTCCCAGCCCCGGCTCGCCAACTGCGCGGCCGCCTCCTGCGAACCGCGGTGCCGGTGCACGGCAAGCACCAAATCGACGATGTGCCCGGCCACCGCGGCGCCGTAGTAGCCGCGGCCGGTGCGGGTCGGAACGCGATACGGATTGACGTACTCGATGGTCCGGCCCTCCAGCTCGACCGTGGAACGGGTCCAGATGGCGTCGGCCTCCTCATGCACGACCGGGCAGACGATGTCCGCCTTGCCGCCGTTGGCGAGCGAGTCGTCGCTGCAGATGCGCACCTCGGCTATGCCGTTCCAGTTCTCGGTCGGCGTCTGCACGACCGTGCCGCGGGAACCTGCGACTTCCGTATAGCCTGGCCGCGGGTGCCGGCCCAGGTTGCCCTTGACGTTGCCCGCCAGGTCCACGACCAGGCGGTCGCCCGGGAACGTGAAGAAGTTGCAGTGGAACATTTCGTCGACGTGATGGCGGTGCGGCATCGAGTTGTACGGGGCCACCGGCATCACGTGGCTGATCGTGCGCGCCGTCAGCGGGTGCGCCTCGTACAAGACGATCCAGCGCGAGTTGTTGTGGTAGCCGGTGTGGTCGTACATGCACAGCACGCGCCGGACCTCACCGATCGCCCCGGATGCGGCCACTGTCTTGCCGATCCGGTCGAACGGAAAGCGCCAGAAGTTCTCGCCGATCCGCAGGACGACATTGCCGGCCTCGGCGCGCTCGGACATCTCCCGGCCCTGCCCCAGCGTCATCGCCATGGAGGTCTCCACGTCATGGTGGATGCCGTTCGCGGAGAGGAACGACGAGATCGAGTGATGCGAGGGCACCGGCGTGACCACCAGCGCCGCCTCCGCCACCTGTGAGTCCACCAGTTTCTGGATGGAGTCGAACGGTCGGGCGCCCAGTTGTGCGGCCAGCGCGTCCGAGTGCTCGGCCACCGGGTCGCACACCGCGACCAGGTCCAGCCATTCGCCGAGGTGGGGAAGAATCGGCGCGTAGACGGTGCTGGCCCGGTTGCCGGCGCCGATCAGCGCCACGCGCAGCGGCGTGTCAGTGCTCATGCCGGCAGTCTACCGCGAATCCTCGCTTCCTGCGCGAACCCTGCGGCCACACGGCCCGGCGCGAGCGTCAGCGGGTAAAGTCTCGGGTCAGATCGAGCGCCAGATCGCGGAAGCCGCGCACGCGATGGCACGTGACCAGGTTCGTATCGTGCTGGCTCGCTCCCCCCACCGAGGTCCGCGACAGCACGACCAGGTCGTCGCCGTCGATCAGGTTGGAGGCGTAGCTGAACGACTCGGTCATCTTGCGGCTCATCGCCACGCAGCCGGCCTGGAACCAGTTCTGGGCGTCCGCGCTGTAGATCAAGAGCAGGATGCGGCGCTCGTTGGCGACGATGCCGCGGAAGCCGATCTCCTGCAGCTTGTCGTTCACCTGCGTGAACGTGTCGGAGACGGGATTCACGCAGGTCCAGAACAGGTCGGAGACCTGGTCGTAGATGATGTGGAACTTGCACTGACCGCCGGGCATCGGGCAGTACTGGCTGAACCGGTAGCTCATGGTGCGGCCGTCGTCTTCCAGGTCGCAGATGGCCGCCAGACCGACGGTGGCGCGCCCCAGGACGTGCAGGCGCAGCAGGTTGCGCAGCCTGCCCCGCACCGAGATGAGGTTGCCCTCGATCCAGCAGTCCTCGGTGCCGGTCTCCGGCGGATAGGCGAAGGTGTTCATCGGGTGCGGCGCGCCGGGAAACCGCTCCATCGGCGATGCCCGCCACGCCGCGGGATCGAGCAGGTCACCGCTCAGGTCTCCCGCCATCACGAACGACTCCCAGGAGGAGCGCCCGCCGCCGCTGCGGCCCACGCGCGGACAGGTCTCGAAGGCGCGATAGACCTGCCCGCCCTGGAACGTCACCGCCGTCGGCGCGCCGTGGCTGCGCCGGTCGCACACCTCGACCTCCGGCGTCCAGGTCTGGCCGCCGTCCTCCGACCGGCTGATGACCACCTCCCGCGACCGGCGACGGTTGCCGATCATGTAGAGCCCGCCTGAGTGCACGAAGCAGCTCGGCCAGATGATGTCGGTCTTGCCGCGCAGCTCCCAGGTCCTGCCGCCGTCCGCGCTCACCCGCACCTCGGTCTGGTTGGGAAGCGTCTCCGTGTACGGCTTCGGCTGGAACCACTCGTAGGATGCGACCATCTCACCTCCGGGCAGGCGGGTGATCCCCGGCGAGCCGGCAAAGTGCCGCTCCTTGTCGGGCGACTCCGCCACCACCACGTAGTCCTGCGCCAACGGCTGCATCGCTGTCTTCCTCCCTGCTCTTCGCGACCGTTCCAGTCCAGAATATGAAGAGAGCCGGGCCCGCCGACAGCCGGCCCGGCTCTTGTCGACCTCGTTCGAGGCCTGCTCAGGCTACGTGCCTGCTCCGTCTACTTGACGGTGTCGAACCACGCGTTGGCTTCGCGGGTCAGGATGTCGCCGCCGCTGCGGCGCCACCGGGCGACCACGTCGTCGTAGTCGTCGATGCTCTGCGTGCCCAGGACCACCTTGTAGAAGAACTCCTTCAGCACCTTGTCGACGTCCGCGTACTCGGCCTGCGAGGGCAGCGCCACCTTCAGCGGCTGCTCCACGGTGTTCTGGCTGGCGATGGTGTCGTACAGCGTCTGCCGTTGCACACCGCTGGCCCCGCGGCTCACGTTGTACCAGGGCATGAAGACCCACAACGGGTTGGTGGAGAAGCCGCCGGCCAGATTCTGGCCCAGCTCGCCCTGGCGGCGCGGGTCGTCCAGCCACTCCTCGGTCTGACCGAAGTAGTTGCCGTACTCCGAACCGTCCCATGGGATCCAGTGCCATGGCGTCGCTTCCTCGCACACCTTCGTCGTATCACCGGCGAAGCAACCGAGCGCCGCCGAATAGTACAGCTCGCGGTCGGTGGCGATGGCGTTCAGCACCTCCAGCAGGCGATGGAGCTTGTCCTCATCCCGCTCGAGTTGCCGTCCGAAGACCACGTACGACGGCAGCAGGCCGCGCACCGACATGCCGGCGTCGCCGCGCGGTCCGATCGGCGGCTCGCCGGCCACGTAGGGATGGTAATCGGTCACCGACGCGTGGGCGTCCGGATCGATCTCCGTAAAGGCGATGATGCTGTAGTGCCCCTTGCCGGAGCAGTCGTCCGGCCAGCAGTCGGGATCGGTGTAGATGTAGGAGCGGTGCTCAGGATGGGCCAGGTGCCACTTGCGGTTCAGGTGGCCGCCGCCGTCCCACTCGGAGTCGTCGGAGCCGAGCGAGGAGACGTAGCCGATCTTCTCGTTGGCGAACTTCCACGAGACGTCGTTGGCGCCGTCCGTGCGCCCAATCTCGGTGACCCACTCCGGATCGATGATCTCGCGGGCATACCAGTCGGCCAGCAACGCCAGCGCCTCCTTGGTGCCGGGATCGGTAAAGCCGTACAGCAGCTTGCCATCCTTCTCGATCCATTGGAAGGCAAACGTCCCGTGGGCGCCGAAGATCTCCTGGAAGAAGCCGGCAGGGGCGGTCTCCTGGTCACCCGGCGCGGTAATCGCGTAGGTGTCCTTGCTGCCGCTGCCGTTGGGGTCCTCATGACGGAACTTGAGGTACGCCTCCTCGAACTCGTCCAGAGTCTCCGGAATCTTCGAGATGCCGACGTTATGCAGCCATTGGGCGTTCCAGGCGATGCCGCGCCGATACACGTTCCACGGGCTGATGATCGGCAGCCCCATGTGCTTGCCGTCGATCTCGCCGTACTTCCACACCCGCGGGTCGCCGAACGACTCGACGTGAGCGTAGTACTCCGGCATCACCGCGCGGATGGTGTCCACCGACAACTCGGCCAAGACGCCCTGGTCGACGTAGGTCGCCAACTGCACGGGATTCATCCGCATGGCGATCATGTCCGGAATTTCGCCGGCTCCCAGCAGCACGTTGAGTTTCTCGAACTGGTTCTCCGTCACCACCCAGTCGAACTGGACGTTGAAGTACTCGTCCAGCCAGCGCTTGGTCATGTTCAGTTCGGCGTTCCGGCGATGCATGTTGGTCGCCGCGCTGGTGTACGTGTACTCCTGGGCCGCCAGCTCGAAGGCGAACCCGCCGAGCAGCACCAGGACCAGCAATAGTGAGAGTTTGCGCATGTTCTTCGTTCCTTCCTTGTGTTTGTTTCGCGCGTTTGGCGATTCACTCGCATCCAGACGCGCGGTCGAGATTTCGGCCCGGAGGGGCCGCCGGGGCGATGCTACCCCTTGAGAGACCCGATTATCACCCCCTTCACGAAGTATTTCTGGATGAACGGATAGACCGCCAGAATCGGCGCCATGGCGATGAAGATGGCCGCCGAGTGGAGGGTTTGCGGCCGCACCGGCCGCAGTGACGCTTCGTCGAATGCCTGCTCCGCCTGGATGGTGAGCGTGTCGCTGGCGGTGATCACGATGCGCCGCAGCCAGATCTGCAGCACGTGCTTCTTCAGGTCGTTGACGTAGATGAGCGAGTCGAACCACGCGTTCCAGTGCGCCACCGCGCTCCACAGCCCGATGGTGGCGATGACCGCCGTGGACATGGGGACGATGATGCGGAACAGCACGACGATCTCGTTGGCGCCGTCGATGCGCGCCGAGTCCTCGATCTCGGCCGGGATGGTCATCAGGAAATTGCGCATGATGAGCAGCCAGAACGCCGGCGCCAGGTTGATCAGGATGAACACCAGCCGCGTGTCGATGAGGCCCAGGCTGCGAACCAGCATGTAGGTGGGGATCAGGCCGCCCGAGAAGAACAGTGTGAAGACGAAGATCGACGTATAGACGTTGCGGTGCGGCAGGTACTTCTTCGACAGCGGATAGGCGGCGCACAGCAGCACCAGAACCGTACCGAAGGTGCCGGCCACGGTGCGCAGGATGGTGTTGAGGTAGCCCCAGTAGAGGTTGCTGTCACGGAGAATCACCTCATACGACTTGGTGGAGAAGGGACGCGGCCACAGCATCACGTTGCTCAGGTAGGCGCTCGATCCATGCGTCAGGGAGACCGCCAGCAGGTTGACGAACGGGAACAGGATGGTGAGCGAGAACAGCAGCAGGAACGCGGCGTTGAAGACGCCGAACACCCGTTCCCCGGTGGTGCGGAGTATCACGCCGGCCGTTCCCTACCAGATCCCGTATTCGCCGAAGCTCTTGGCGGCGCGATTGACGATCACCACCAGGATCAGGCCGATCACGTTCTTGAACAGGCCCACGGCCGCGGCGAAGCTGTACTGCAGCTCCACCAGACCGACGCGGTAGACGTACGTGTCGATGATGTCGGCCACCTCGTAGACCGCCGGGTTGTAGAGCAGGAAAATCTGGTCGAAGCCGGCGTCCAGGATGTCACCCACGCGCAGGATGAACATGATGATGATCACCGGGATGATGGACGGGATCGTGATGCTCCACGCCTGCCGGATCTTGCCGGCGCCGTCGACGATCGCCGACTCGTGAAGTTGCGGGTCCACCCCGGCGATGGCGGCCAGAAAGATGATTGACCCCCACCCCACCTGCTGCCACACGCCGGTGGTGATGAGGACGGTCACGAACCAGTTGATGTCGGCCAGAAAGTGGATCCGCTCGCCGCCCAGGCCGGTGATGATCAAGTTGATCACGCCGGTGGACGGGGACAGGATGGACCGGATCACGCCGCCCAGGACGACCCATGACAGGAAGTGCGGCAGGTAACTGATCGTCTGCACGGTGCGCTTGAATTGGCGCTGACGCACCTCGTTCAGGAGCAGCGCCAGGATGATCGGCGCCGGAAAGCCCCAGAATAATCGATACAGGCTGATGAGGAGCGTGTTGCGGAAGACCCGTCCGAAGTCGGTGGTGCCGTTGAACAACCGCACGAAGTGATCGAGCCCGACCCAGGGGCTGCCCCAGACGCCGTCGAAAAAACGATACCTCTTGAACGCTATGATGATCCCGTACATGGGGCCGTACTTGAAGACGATGGTCCACACGAGCGCGGCTGCCATCAGGGCGAACAGATAACGGTGGCGGTAGTACTGCTGCAGGATCGACGGACGGTTGAGGGAAACGAGGTCGGCCTGAACGGCGGTGTCGAGGTCGGCTCGCAGCAACGCCATCCGAAGCGGGACGCTACCACCTCAGGCGGGAGCGGTCAATGGATCCGGCCGCCGGGCAGCAATTCTCGGTGAGCGGCAGGTAGCGGCGTGTAGGGCGGTCTGACGGTAGTGGTACGGCCCAAGTGGAGGCGAGCGAGCACTTTGGCAGGCGCGCCAGTGGCCACACAACCGGGTTTTTCAGGATCAAGCCCTGCGGCGCGCCGCTGCCGTGGCCGGTAGAGGCACACCGGAGGTTCCGGGCGCAGGTTTCGCGGCGCGGTGGGCGCGCGTGCGGCAGCCGCAGGCGGCATGCAGGCAACGGGTTCAGGGACTACTGGGGCTGATAGGTTGGCAGCGGCTCGGGTGGCGAGTTCATGCGTGCCAGCACCTGGTCCCAGGAGGTGAACAGGAACAGCCGGAACGCCGAGCGCACCTCGTCCCAGAACCCGCGCCGGGAACTGAAGAAGGTGCGCACCCGCTGATACAGCCCATCGACCAGATCGAAGATCTGGTGCATGAAGAACGCCAGCAGGTTGAGCACGAAGAACGCCTCCGAGAGGTGCTGGTGGCCGTGGCCGAAGTTGTGCTCCAGGTGGTAGCCGTGGTTCTTGAGGGTGTTGAACCCTTCGTTCTCGATCTTCCAGCGCGCCCGCGCGGCGCGCACCAGTCCGACGATGTTGTCGGTGGTGGGCACCAGGTCGGTGACCCACGCGTTCTGATAGGTAACCTTGCCGTCCTTGACGATGCGGAACTGGATGAAGTTGATGAGCGGAGCGTCGGGGTTGCCGTTCAGCGGTAGATCGGTGACCCACTCGTACTCCCTGCGTTCGCCGCGGTGGTCGGTAGCGTGACGGTTCAGCAGGTTGGCGCCGCGCAGGCCGGCGACGTCCTGGTAGAGGCTGCGATGGTCACCGGGCTTGGCGACCAGCAGGAATGAGAAGCGCGCCGCGCAGAGCTGCTCGACGAACGGTTGCTTGGAGTACAGGCTGTCGGCGACGATAATTGCCGCCATGCGCGGATAGTCGGCGCGGAGCCGCTGAAGCATGCGGTAGCCGGCGTTCAGTTCGCAATCCTGCTTGCGGTACGTGGCGCCGTCGGCGTCACTGTTGCGTACGAACTCGGGAGCGAGGGGCAGCACCTGGGGCTTGTCGGGGTGGACGATGGCCGCCTGCAGGATGTCATGGTGGTAGGACGTGATGCCGCGCGAGGTGGTGCTCAGGCAGTGCTTGCAGTGGACGGACTCGGAGCTGAAATAGCGTGAACCGTCGAGGGTGATCAGATAGCGGGCGTCGAACAGTTGGTAGTGCTGGAGCCACTTGGCGCGCTGCAGGCGAGCGATCCAATCGGCGAAGCAGGGCAGGATGCGAGCATAGTCATGGCGGTCGAGCAGATCGCGGAGCTGCGAGTCGGAGGGCAGTTCACCGACGCCGAAGGTGGCCGAGAGGTTGTTGGTTTGCAACTGGCGCTGGAAGCGGCGCTGGAACTGCAGCAGCGAGGGGTCTTGGACGTAGAACAAAGCCAGAGCGCTGAGGTAGCAGTCGCGCAGGGCGTAGCGGATTTTGCCTGGTTGGCGTGCGTCGACGATACCGGTTACGTAGTCGGCGATCGAGTCGACGAGGGAGCGGAAACGAAGTAAATTCGGGCCTCTCCGCAATCCCCTGGCCATGCGAAGACAGCATGACGAGGAAGACGAGAAATGTCTAGTCCTGTAACTCGTTCAACTGCAATGAGATACATGACAGGGTCTGATCTGCCCTCATCGGAACCGTGTCACCATGTCGATTCTCATCTCATTCGCCGAGAATTGCTGGCCGCCGGGAGCCGGCGCGCCCCAGGACGTCCACCTAGTCCTGCGCCAACGGCTCCATCGCTGTCTCTCCTTCAGCCTTCGTCGTCCCGTATCCCCGCCATCTCGCCGAGCCAGTACGGCTTCCGTCCCGGCTTCGGCGCGACGTCCCTCGGCACCGGGGCCTCCACGCCGTGTTCGATGAGCACGTCCCAGTAGGGGTCCCTGGTCTCCGCCAGCATCTCCAGCAGGCGTGCGCGCTGCCGTTCGCACTCGGCCGTGTTGCTCTGCGCGACATTGTTCCGCTCGAACGGATCATCATCGAGATCGAAGAGCAGCTCGATCCGGTGCTCGTTGAAGGCGTACTTCCAGCGCCGGCTCACCAGGCCGCGCCAGTCCGGCATGCCCAGGTCCCAGCGCGGGCTGCCTACCATCTCCAGAAACACGTCCGGCGGGGCGTCGAAGTGCTCGCCGCGCAGCGCCGGTGAGAAGTCGGTGCCCTGATTCCAGCTCGGCACCTCGGCGCCGATCAGCCCCAGCGTCGTCCCCATCAGGTCGACCAGGCTGAACATCCCGTCCTTGAGCCCGGTCGCGGGGATTTGGCCCGGCCAGTGGAAGATCGCCGGGATCCGCACCGACTCCTCATGGCAGTGCTCCTTCTGGTTATAGAGCCCGTGACAGCCCATGTAGTCCCCGTGATCGCTGAAGTACACCGTCAGCGTGTCCTCGAACCCGTCCAGTCCCTGCACGCACTCCATGAGCCGGCCGATGTTCCCGTCGAGGTTCTCGATCATGGCGTAGTAGTCGGCCAGATGCCCGCGCATCTGCGGCGTGTCGGTGAAATTCGGTCTCACCGCAAGCGCGCCGGGATCGAAGCGCTTCCACCCGTCCGGAACGATCAGCGGGAAGTGGGGAGGCGTTACCGAAAGCACGAGAAACAGCGGCTGGTCGCCTTCATGGCCGCGCAGGTACTCCATCGCCCTGTCGGTGAGGGCGTCGGTCTCGTAGCCATCCAGAGGGGTCGGGTCGGCGTTGTCGAGCTCGTAGATCGAGCTGTTAAAGTGGCGATTCAGGCTCTCGAAGCCGTACCAGTCCTCGAAGCCGGCGCGGAAGTACTCCGGCGTACGGTTGCGCGATCCCCCCTCGAAGAGCCCCGTCGTATCCGCGGTCACCGACGGCGGAATCTGATTGCGCACGATGCCGCAATGCCATTTACCAAAGTAGGCGGTGCGGTAGCCGAGCTCCCGCAGCAGTGTCGCCGTGCTCGGCGCCGTGGGCTTGAAGACGTCGAAGAACCCCGCCACCGGTCCGGCGTGCGCGTGACGCCCGGAGAAGATCGTCCCTCGCGACGGCGTGCAGATCGGGCAGTTGGCGTAGGCCCGCTCGAAGCTCACCCCGTCGCCGGCCAGCCGATCCATCCACGGGGTCCGCACGTTGGGATCCCCGGTGTGGCTCATGGCCTGGCCCCGGTGTTCGTCGGACAGGATGTAGAGAATGTGGGGTCGCCTCACCGAATCGCTCACAGGCTCAATGCCAGGCTTCCGGTCAGGTGCCGGCCCATCAACCCTCGGGCCATTCGGGGAGCGAATAGGCTCCCTCCTCCACGGGGTCGGCGAGGGAGCGGCGCCGCGCGCCGCGCAGCCAGTGCCTGCGGCCCAGGAACAGCCGCCGGTAGCGCTCCGGCAGGTCCGCGACGAAGGCGTCGCTCAGTTCACCGTCCTCCCAACTCTGGTACATGGTCGGGGCGTAGCCGCAGATGACGATGGCGCGCTCCCGGTCGCTGCGGACCTGGCCGGTCGCGTGGATGAGGGTCTCCCCGAACAGCAGGGTCGATCCGGCGGGCGCCACCACCTGGTGGATCAGCGAGCGGTCGCCGTAGGCGCAGGCGATCAGTTCCTCCGCCGGCTGCGCGAGCTTGTGGCTGCCGGCGATCACGGTGGTGCCGCCGTCGTCCGGCCCCAGCTCGGTGAGGTTGGTCAGGTTCTTGACGAAGTTGCAGTGGAACAGGCCGCCGTCGCGGTGCGTCCCGAACGGCACGTCGGTGCCGCGGTGGAAGCCGAACGTGGCCGGCGCGGCGAGGTCCGCGTCGGGATCACGGCGGTTGATGTGGGCGTTGACCTCGACGATGCGCGCCTCGCTTCCCATCAGCTCCTCGGCCATGCCCACCAGCCGCGGGTGGCTGGCGTAGGCGGCGATGGCCGGATCGGTCTCGACGATCGCGCCCATGTATACGTGATGCGGCTCGTCCTTGAGCAGGTTCGCGCCGCGCACCCGCACCGACGGGTCGCCGCTGCGGTCGCGCGCGGAGTGCAGCTCGCGCTTGAGCCGCTGCAGCGCCTCCAGGATGCGTCCGGCCTCCTCGGAGGACAGGGTGCCCGGGACGACCACGTAGCCGTAGATCTCCAGGTGGAGACGCTGCTCGGGGGTCAGCGCCGGGAACGGCCGCCGGAAGTCGCCGTTGGCATTCGACCCGGGTTCGGCCATCTCGGGAGCCCTACGCCGGCTGCGGCTGCTCCCGAGCCACCGGCGCCACCTGCGCCTCCTGCAGCGCCGCGCGCACCTGCGCCTTCTCCGCCTCGTCGAGCGGCAGCACCGGTTCGCGCATCAACGGCGTCGAGAACACGCCGCGCTGATACAGCGCCTCGTTCATCCTGGCGTGCGCCTCACCCGAGGGCTGGCCGATGCCGTAGATGGCTTCGGCCATCGGGAAGATATGGTCCTGCAGCTCCCGCGTGCGCGCGAAGTCGCCCGCCTTCATCGCCTGCCACGCCTCGCAGATCAGCTCCGGGATGCAGCCGGCGAAGCCGATCAGGGCGCCGTCGACGCCCACGTACATCGACGACAGCAGCGACTCGTCGTGGCAGGTCAACAGCGACAGGTCCGGCGCGTGGCGGCGGAACAGGCGGCAGTCGCGCTCGTACAGCGCCATGTGGCGGGTGCCGGTCTTGAGGGCCTTCACGTTGGGGATGCGGGCCATCTCGATGACCGTCTCGGCCGGGTAGAACGCCTTGGTGGCGAACGGGTACAGGTGGATGACGATGCCGATGTCGATCGCTTCGGCCACGCGCTGAAAGAACCGCACCGGCGTCTCCGGCTTCATCCCGAAGCGCAGCCAGTTGTGCGGCGGCATCAGCAGGATGCCGTCGGCGCCGGCCTCCTGGGCGGCCTGCGCCTGCTCGATCGCCTCCAGCGTCCCCTCGGCCGACACGCCGGAGATCACCAGCACCTCGCCTGAAACCTCGCTCGCGATCACCTCGGTGACGCGGCGGCGCTCCGCGGGCGACAGCGAGGTGATCTCGCCCGTGTGGCCGTTGCAGACCAGTCCCCGGATCTCGTCGAAGCCGGCCAGCCAGCGCACGTAGCGGCGCAACTCCCCTTCGTTGACCGAGTAGTCGTCATTCAGGGGCAGGCACGTCGCCGGGAAGATGTCAGTCCATCGATCGCTCATGGGACCTACGATAGCAGGATCGGCGCGGACGTGGCGCCCGCCGTGCCTATGCCCCGATCACGCCGGTGCGGCCCTTGCTGACGCAGATGTAGCGAACCGGCACGTTCACGAAGGACTCGACGCGATCGATGAGCTGACGCGCCCCACGCGGAAGGTCGGAGCGCCGGCGGACCCCGTCGATCGGACCGCCCACGGGCTCGAGCTCCTCGTAGTGAGGCTGCACGTCGCCGAGGCGCCGCGCGTTCGCGGGGACGCGGTCGATCCGCTCGGTCCCGAGCGAGTAGCCTACGCACACCCTGAGCTCGGAGAGCGTCGACAGCACGCCCAGACCGGTCACGGCCAGAGCGGTGACCCCCGTCACCTGGGCGGCCTGCTTCAGGGCCACCAGATCCAGCCAGCCGATGCGGCGCGGCCGTCCGGTGGAGGTGCCGTATTCGCTGCCGGCGTCTCTGATCCGGTCGGCGGCGGCCCCCTGGATCTCCGTCGGAAACGGCCCCGCGCCGACCCTGCTCATGTACAGCTTGGCCACGCCGACCACCTCGCCCAGGCAATCCGCCGTCAGTCCGGTTCCGGTCAGCGCGCCGCCCGGCGAGCAGACGCTCGACGTGCAGTAGGGATAGGTACCGAAGTCCACGTCCAGCAGGGCCGCGTGCGCCCCCTCGAACAGGATGCTCCTGCCGCTGCGCCGCGCCGTGTTCAGCAGGTGCGTGGTGTCGGTGATATAGGGGGCGAGCCGGCTTCCCCAGACCCCGCACTGCTCCATGACCGGTTCGCATGCGAGCTGCTCGAAGGCCAGTCCCGATTCGGCGGCAAGCGCCCCGAGCACGGCGTTCTTGAGCGACACCAGACGGGGAAGGCGCGAGCTCAGGTAGGCTCCGTCCTTGAGATCGGCCATCCGCACCGCCGTGACGCGATGAGCCTTGTCCGCGTAGCACGGGCCGATGCCCCGGCGCGTGGTGCCGATCTCGCCGTTTTCCCCGGACGCGAACGCGCGGTCCATGAGCTCGTCCTCGATCTTGTGGTACGGCATCACCACATGGGCGCGATCGCTGATCGCCAGGCTGTCGGGATCGACCGGATAGCCCTCGTCCTGCAGCTCGTCCATCTCCTTCAGGAGCTGGGCGGGGTCCACGGCCGTGCCGTTGCCGATCACGTTGAGCACGCCGTCGCGCAGGATCCCGGACGGCATGAGGTGAAACGCCTTGCGCCGGTCGGCGAACCAGACCGAATGGCCGGCGTTCGCGCCGCCGTTGTAGCGGGCCACCACGTCGAAGTCCCCGGCCAAGTAGTCGACGATCTGCCCCTTGCCCTCGTCCCCGAACTGCAGCCCGCAGATACAGCAGCCACGCGGTCCCCGATCGATCCCGTTGTCGCTCACCATTCGCTCCGTCTGTGACGGTACCCTATCCTTCCACACCGCGTCGGCCTCTCGGTGGATTCGATCGTTTGCCCTGGGCCGAAACGTCAACCTGTGATCATCCTCGACACCGACACGGACGTAACCGATCAGGCGAGCGTGTTCGGCCTGGAATCGAAGCCGAGCAGGCGTTTCAGGGTCGGGGTGGCGCGCTGGACCACCTCGTCGGAGACGATCCGGATCTGATCCTGCTGCGGCTTCAGGAACGCGCGGCAGAAGAAGCCGAGCAGGCACACGCGCTCGCGATCGGTGCGGTTCGCGGACGAAGCGTGCCAGAGCGCTCCGTTCATGATCATCACGGAGCCCCTGGCGCCGGTGATCTGCACCTCGTCGTCGTACCGCACGCCCGGCTCCGGCAGCGCTTCGAGCCGCCGGTGACTGCCGGGAACACACCGCGTGGCCCCGTTCTCGATCGTGAAGTCGTCGAGGAACCAGATGCTGTTCGCGGACAGGGGGAAGCCGGGACGGGGCGCCGGCAGGGGTCCCAGCGGGTGGTCGACGTGCAGGTCCCCGGCCGGCGCACCGGGGCCGATCACGTTGACCGTGAACGAGCTCAGCGTGCAGTCCGGGCCGAGCAGGTACGTCATCGCGCCCAGCACGCGCGGGTGCTGAATCGCCTGCTCGAACACCTCGCCCTTGCCGACCAGATTCCAGACCCGCTGCGCGGTGTCCCCCAGGTACACGTGGCGGCCCGACGCCGCGCGCTCCTGCTCCGCCAGCGCCATCGACCGGTCGCGCAGGGCATCCGCCTGATCGGCGGCAATCGCGTCCTCCAGGACCACGAAGCCGCGTTCGTCGAGCAGTGACCGCTCCGTTTCGCTCAGCACGGCTTCCGCCACGCCACTGTCCTCCGCCGGCTCGTCAGGGCCGATGGTCGACGCTCACCATCTCCTCGTCATTCTGGACAAAGCGTTCGATGGTGTTGTGGGTGGCCGGCCTGGTGCGGAAGTCGGCGATCCAGGGCGGGCGGAAGTAGGCCTGCTTCTCCCGCGGCAGCGACTCCAGGACTTCCGCGGGCAGGGTCAGCCGGTGCCAGTGGGTGGCGAGGTGCGCATAGGCGTTGAGCACCGCCACCCGCGGCGTGTCGCGGCGCCACTCCGGTCCGGCGTGACACAGGTTCTCGGTGAAGAAGATCGCGCTGCCGGCCGGGCACTCGTAGGTCGTCAGGAACGGGCTGCGCTTGCCGGGCTCCAGCGACATGTGGTCGGGGTGCATCGGGAAGTTGCTCTTGTGGCTGCCGGCGATGAAGTGGGTGCCGCCGTCGTCCTTGGCGACGTCGGTCAGCTCGAACACCACGCGCACCATGCCGGCGTGGATGCGGCCGTTGTTGACCCGGTACCCGAAGATCGGGTCCCCCTGCTGCGGTCCGCCGCCGTGCAGATCGCCGTGCGCCTCTCCTTTCGAGCGCCACACGCTGCCGCTCGACTCCAGGCGGATTTCCGGGCCGATGATGTCGTGCAGCACGTCGACGACCCTGGGGTGGTCGATGAGCACGCTCGACGGCCCGCCCGGCACCGCCCGATGCGCCGGCGGCAGCGAGTCGGGATCGTGCTTGATGCGGTCGATCTGATCGACGATCGCCTCGATCTCGTCCGCCGCCAGGATCGCGGGGCGCACCACGAACCCGGCCAGATCGAAGTGGAACCGTTCCGATTCTGTCATCGCCATCGCGTTCTCCTTGCTAGCGTGGATCGTTGCTCCGGGCGGCGAAGTGGCCGGCGGCGCGTAGCGCATCCACCCCCGATTCGGTCATGGTGACCGGAAAGCTCACCGGGCGGTTGCCTTGGAGCTGCGACTGATAGATCGCCATGATCATCTCCAGGGAGCGGCGGCCGACGCGGCCGTCGCTGCGCAGCGTCCCCGTGCCCTCCAGCGCGTCGAGCAGCTCATCGAGGGCGGCGCAGTAGGTGGAGGCCGCGGCCGGCCGCTCTTCCGGCGCCTCGGCCAGCTCCCGCCACGCGAAGCCGCTGTCGGGCTCCACGTCGCCGGGGTGCGACCGGAACAGGTGCACGTGCTCGCCCCGCATGTCGATCACGCCGGTCGAGCCGCTCAGCAGGAACGCGTGGTTCTCGTAATCGGAAAGCTCCGCCCCGTGCACGATGCCGGTCGCGCCCGAGGCGAACTTCATGAACGCGGCGCTGAAGTCCTCCACCGCCCACGGCCGGGAACGCTGCTCGGCCATCCCGCACAGCCACTCGACCTCTCCGGCGAACAGGTCCATCAGGTCGAAGTAGTGGGTGAAGTCGTGCAGCAGCGGCCCCTCGTTCTGGCTGCGCCATGACGGCGCCGGCTTGCCGCCGTCCATGGAGCACGCGATGTAGTTCAGCTCGCCGATGGCGCCGGCGGACACCAGCTCCCTGGCCCGGATCCACTCCGGGTGCCAGCGCCGGTTGTGGTTGATCTGCAGCAGCACGCCCGCGCGCTCGCAGGCGGCGATCATGCGGTCGCACTCGCCAAGCGAGAGCGCCATCGGCTTCTCGCAGATGATCGCGCGGGTGGCCGGCGCCGCCGCGCAGTCCTCCACCATGGCGCAGTGCAGCTCGGGGTGAGTGGCGACGATGCAGATCTCCGGCGCCGACTCGGCGAGCATCTGCCGGTAGTCGTGATACAGCGCCTCGACGCCGAAGCGTTCGCCGAACTCGACCAGCTTGTCGCGCCCGCGGTTGACGCCCGCCACCAGCCGGCAGCGGTCGCTGGCCGACACGGCGGCCGCGTGGTTGTCCGGCAGGTCGCTGAAGGTGAACTGATAGCCGACGCGGCCGGTGCCGATCAGCGCAACGCCAAACACGGCGCTACACACGCTCGAACTTCTGCAGGCGGTCGCGATCGAACGGTACCTCGCAGACGTAGAGGTCGCCGTGCGAGTCCTCCCAGATGCCGTGCGGGGCGCCCTTGAACTGGCCGGGCTCGTCCCCTTTCTGGCCCCAGCGGCCGATGATGCGGCCGTCCAGATCGACCAGCGCCACCGTCCCGTCGGCCTCGGCAAGATGGACGACGTGCCGGTCGTCGATCACCAGGTCGTTGGCGGCCTTCACGTCCGTCCACTCCTCGATGAAGTCGCCTTCCCGGTCGAACACCTGGATGCGCGCGTTGGTGCGGTCGATGACCAGCAGCCGCCCGCGCGGGTCGACCTTCACGCAGTGCGGGAGCTGGAATTGCCCGGGACCGGCGCCCTCGACTCCCCAGGAGCGCACCAGCTCGCCCTCAGGCGTGAACCGGTGCATCCGCTCCTGGCCGTACCCGTCCGAGACGTACAGATCGCCCCATGGCGCCCGCACCGCCCAGGTCGGCCTGTTGAACGGCGCACCGGGCTCGCCGGCCCGGCCGCGGGTGCCGATGGTCTGCACGACGGTGCCGTCCAGCCGGCAGATCTCCACGGTGTGGTGGATGATGTCGGTGATGTAGGCGAGCTGGTCGGGCCCGATCCAGATCGAGTGAGGCCGCTTCAGAAAGTCCTCGCCCCAGGTCTCCACGTAGGTGCCGTCGCGCTCGAACACCCGGATCACGTCGTTGGGCTCCCGGTCGGCGACGTACACGCGGTCGTTCGCATCGGTCGCCACCGCGGTGACGATGCCGATCTGCGCGCGGATGGCCGGGTCCCCCCAGTCGGGCACCAGCCGGTATCGATAGTCGTCCACTCCAACGGAGTCGTCCACTCCCACGGTCATGCGTGCATCTCCTTGTCCGATCGAAACAGTATCCACAGGGGCGACTCACCCACCTCGCTCACCGCCAGCGGAGTCAGCCGCCCGTCCGCCGGCTCGATCCGGTAGGCGGCGATCCGGCCCGAGTCCTGCCCGGCGGCCAGCAGCAGCCGGCCCGCCGGATCGAGCTGGCAGGCGCGCGGCACCGGCTCCGTGGGCACGATCTCCCGCAGCGACAGCGCGCCGCTCGCGGGGTGCAGCGCGAAGTTGGCGATGCTGTCGTGGCCGCGGTTCGGAGCGAACAGGCCGCACCCGTCAGGGGTGATGCGGATTTGCGAACAGGTGTTTTCACCCTGGTAGCCGGGCGGCAGCGTGGAGACGGTGTGCCACCGGGTCAAGGTACCGTCCCCGGTGTCCAGGCGGTAGGCCGTGACGCTCCCGCCCTGCTCGTTGGAGACATACACCAGCGGCAGCCGCGGGTGGAAGCAGAAGTGGCGCGGGCCGCAGCCGTTCTCGCCGATCAGCCGCGGCGGCGTGTTGGGCCGCAGCGTGCCGGTCCGCTCGTCGAACAGGAACTGGTGCACGGCGTTGGAGCCGACCGGCTCGGCGATGGTGCAGGAGAAGGCCCAGCGGTTGGTCGGGTCGGTCTCCAGGATGTGCGCGCCGGCGCCGGTATCGAGCAGGCAGAGCGGCGGGCCCGCGGCGACGCCATCACCGCCGATCGCATGCACGGCCACGGCCCCGTCCGCGTAGTAGGCGGACAGCAGGAAGCGCCCGGTGCGGTCGGTGGAGACGTAGCAGGCGCCCCCCGGAGTCGCCAGCTCGCCCGCCGGGGTCAGGCTCCCGTCGGGCTCGATCGTCAGGGTGCTGATGCGGGAGTCACGCCGGCGACTGACGTACAGCAAGCGCTCGCCCGGATCGAACGCCATCGGCGCCGGGCCGCCGGCCAGCGCGTACGAACCGGCGGCGCGGAGCGCCCCGTCGTCGGGATCGAGCGTCAGCCGCGCGACGCGGTCTTCTCCGCTGAGCGCGACGTACAGGGTAAGTGTGCGGGCGATGGCGGATGGAGGGTAGCAGCGCCCGCCGATCACCGTCCATGATGCGACCCGACATGGCTGAACGACGCCTACGAGTTCTCTTCTTATCGCAACCGGGCGTACCGGTTACCGAGGACCGCACCTACCGCCATCTGGCGGCGGTCAGCGAACGGCACGACACCAGAGCATTCGACGACACGATGCACGCGGCACAGCAGTTCGACGGAATCGAGGTCGTGGTCGACATGGGCGGCAACGCCAGCAAGGAGAAGATCGACCTTGCCGCGGCGGCCGGCGTGCGCCACTTCCAGGTACAGACCAACGGCCTGGACCACGTCGAGGTGGAGCACATCCTGAACAAGGGGATCACGCTGTCGCACTGCCCCGGCTACCTGAGCGCGGATGCGCTGGCCCAGAACGCGATGATGTTCATCCTGATGCTCGCCGCCCAGTACAAGCAGGCGGTCGGCAACTTCCAGGGCGGCACCTACTACAACCCGGAGGGCATTCGGCTGGACGGGAAGAAGCTCGCGATCATCGGCTACGGCGCGAGCGGCCTGCAGCTCGCCTTGCGCGCCCACCCTTTCGGGATCAAGGTCTCCGCCGTCGATGTGCGCATGATCCCAACGGAGGTGCTCGACCAGGTGCCCCTGGATTTCCTGGGATCGCCCGAGGACATGGACGAGGTGATCGCCGAGTGCGACATCCTGTCAGTGCACCTGCATCTGCATGCGGGCACCCGCCACATCATCGACCGGCGGCGCATCGGCCTGCTGAAGCCGACCGCATGGGTGATCAACGTCGCCCGCGGCGCGCTGATCGATGAGCAGGCGCTCTACAACGCACTGCTGGCCGGCAATATCGGCGGCGCCGGGCTGGACGTGTTCGAGCAGGAGCCTCCGGACAGAAAGCATCGGGTGTTCTCGCTGCCGAACGTGTACGCGACGCCGCACACGGCCGGCGGCACGGAGTCGACGACCGAGAACCGGGCGCGCTTCGCCGCCGACAACCTGGACCGGATCGCCCGCGGCGAGGAGCCGCGCGGCCTGATCACCGGCCGCATCCTGTGAGCGGCATCGGGACCGATATCTTCCGGGCGCGGCCCGAGGGCAATGTTGACTAAGTCTCGTGACTAAGTCATGCCATGCTCCATGGCACAGGTGACCGTCCATGAGGCCAAGACCCACCTCTCAAGATTGATCCGTCGAGCGCAGGCTGGTGAAGAGGTGGTCATCGCGCGGGCGACACGCCGGTGGTACGGCTGGTCGCCAGTATGATCCGTTCGATCGTCTGCTCGTCGCGCAGGCGATGGTCGCCGGAATGAGCCTGTTGGTGAGGAACGAGGATGGCTGCACGGGACGAGCCGGCAGCGGCAGCCCGGGAATGGCTGGCCCTGCTGGACGCGGGCGAGTATCGGGCGTGCTGGGAGCGCGCTGCCAGGCTGATGCGCGGGGCGGTGAGCCCGGGCCAGCTCGCGCAGTCGCTGCGCTCGGTCCTGGCGCCGCTGGGGGACTCGCTTACCCGAACGCTCGACGGTGCCGATTACCACGAGACTCTGCCCGGCGCCCCAGACGGCCGTTACTGGGTCATGCGGTTCTCAGCCTCCTACGCGCACAAGAGGGCGGCCGTGGAGACGGTCACAGCCATGTGGGACGGCGACGCGTGGCGCGTGAGCGGCTACTTCATCCGGTAGCGTTGGCTTGAAGGACCGAGGCGTCGCGGCGGTTCGGCTTGCCCGCTCCTTCCGGCCGTCGTAGAGTTCGCCGGCCCCGCCCCCGAACATGGCGAACAGCGCACCCCCACCCGCCGCCCACCTGTCGACCGTTGAGCTAGAGACCGACGTCAAGCGCGTTCTGCGCAAGCAGACCCGCGCCAGGGCATGGCGCATGCGCTCGTTCTACGGCCTGCTGCTGATGGCGTTCGCGCTGTTGGTGGTGTTCAAGTACGCGCCGATCTGGGGCGTGTCGATCTCGTTCCTGAACTTCAACTTCTACGACGGCATCCTGGGCAGCGCCTGGAACGACTTCGCACACTTCCGCCGCCTGTTCCGGGATCCGTTCTTCTTGCGGGTGTTCCGCAACAACATCATCCTCAGCCTGCTGCATCTGTCGGTCACGTTTCCCGCGCCGATCGTCCTGGCGCTGCTGCTCAACGAGGTGCGCCACACCGTCTACAAGCGCACGGTGCAGTCGATCGGCTACCTCCCCCACTTCATGTCCTGGGTGGTGCTGTCCGGCATCCTGCGGGAGTTCCTGTCGCCGAGCACCGGCTTCGCCGGGTGGCTGTTCACGCAGGTCGGCCTGGACCCGATCAACTGGCTCAACAACGTGGAGACGTTCCGAGCGTTGTTGGTGGGCACCGCCATATGGCAGAGCGTGGGTTGGGGATCGATCATCTACCTGGCCGCTCTGTCGTCGATCGACCCGCAGCTCTACGAGGCAGGCGCCATCGACGGCACGAGCCGCTGGCAGAACGCCATCCACATCACCCTGCCGTCGATGGTGCCGGTGATCACCATCCTGTTCCTGCTGCGGCTGGGCAACTTCTTCGAACAGAGCTTCGAGCACGTGTTCATGCTGTACAACCCGGCCGTCTACGAAGTCGGCGACATCATGGAGACCTACATCTACCGCGGCGGCATCCAGGACGGCGACTTCGATTACACCACCGCGGTCGGACTGTTTCAGAACGTGCTGGGCGTGGTGCTCCTGGTAGTCGTGAACCAGATCACCCGCCGCTACAACGAATTCAGTGTCTGGTAGGACCGGATGGCTCTCGTAGCGAGCCGCACGTCGATCTCCGGCAAGCTGTTCGACGGCGCCAACTACCTGTTGCTGGCGCTGTTCGCGCTGTCGATCGCCTACCCGTTCTGGACCCTGATCCTGCAGTCGTTCGCCTCCATCGACGCGGTCAACAGCATGCGGCTGAAGATCTGGCTGGACTCCTGGCACACGGAATCGTGGAGCTTCGTCCTGCAGGAGGAAACGATCTGGCTGGCCTATTTCAACACCATCTTCCGGACGGTGGTGGGCACGGCACTGACCCTGCTGATCACCTTCAGCGCCGGCTACGCGCTGTCCAAGAGGCTGCTGCCGGGCCGCACGGTGCTGACGTTCCTGTTCGTGTTCACCCTGTTCTTCCAGGGCGGGCTGATCCCCACCTACCTGGTGGTGCGCCGGCTCGACCTGATCAATACCCGGCTCGTGCTGCTATTGCTGCCGGCGATGAGCGTCTTCTACATCATCATCTGCCGCAACTTCCTGATGACGATCGACGAGTCGCTGGAGGAATCGGCGGTCATCGACGGCGCCGGCTACTGGCGCGTGCTGTTCCAGATCATCATCCCGCTGTCGAAGCCGGCGCTGGCGACCATAGCGCTGTTCTCATCGGTCTATCACTGGAATGATTTCTTCCTGCCGCTGATCTACATCCACGACGACGACAAACGCGTGCTGCAGGAGCTGATCCGCGACCTGATGATGGACCTCAACCTGCTGCAGACCGACGAGTTCATCGCCGAGCTGACCGAGGAGCTGCGCCAGTCCGAGCACTTGCGCGAGTTGATGCGCATCCCGCCGCAGGCGGCGCAGGCGGCCACCGTCCTGCTGACCATCGGACCGATCGTCTTCATCTACCCGTTCCTGCAGAAGTACTTCGTCAAGGGTGTGATGATGGGGTCGTTGAAGGGCTGAACGGCCCGTGCCGGCGCCGGGAGTCAGCGCCAGACCGTCTCGAACAGCCGCAGCAGGTTCGCCCCCATGATGCCGCGGACCTCCGCCTCGCCGTAGCCGCGCCGGATCAGACCCGCGGTCAGGTTGGGCACCTCCTCCGGCCCGGCGATGCCGCTGGGGAACACCCAGGGCGGCGGCGGGTACGCGGTGGGGCTGAACCGTCCCGAGTCCCAGCTCTCCTGGGGGATCGAGCAGAAGTCCAGTCCGAAGCCGATGTGCTCGGCCCCTGCCAGCGCGGCCATGTGGTCGATGTGGTCGAGCATCTGCTCCAGCGTCGGCTCCTGCCAGCGCACCAGGCTCGGAAAAGCGGTGACGCCGATCACGCCGCGGCGGCGGGCGATCGCGGCGATCGCCTCGTCACGGAGGTTGCGCGGATTGCGGCAGACCGCGTCGGCGTTGCAGTGACTGGCGACCACCGGCTCCGACGATGCCGCGATGATGTCCATCGCGGTCCGGTGCCCGGCGTGCGACACGTCGATCAGGATCCCCGCCTCGTTCGCCGCCCGAACCACGCGGACGCCCGGCTCGCTCAGGCCCGCGTCGGTGGGCTCCGTGCAGCCGTCGCCGAACGGACTGTGCTCGTTGTAGGTGAGCTGCAGCATGCGGATGCCGAGCCGCTGCAGGTTCCACGCCTCATCCGGATCGTCGGCCAGCTCGAGCGGCGGCTTCTGCGCGTGGAAGATGACGCCGAGCCGGCCGTCCGCCTTGGCTTCGCGGATGTGGCGGGGCTCGGTCACGTGCAGCAGGGTGTCATCGTCGCGGAATCGCCTGAACCACGCCGGGAGCTGTGCCCGGCCGGTGGTGGCCGCGAACGCCGTGGCGCCGCCGGCCCGGATGCGCTGCCAGTACGCACCGCGTTCCTCCGCCCGCGCCAGCACCTCGGCGCCGTTGATGACGATCAGCTCCCGGTGGTCCATCGCGCCCCCGTGCTCCGCACGACACCGAGCAGGGTGTCGACGTAGTCGCGAATCCCGAACAGCCGGCACTCGGCGTCGCCGACCCGTCCGCGGCTCAGGCGGCCCGTCCGATCCCACAGCGCCCCCAGGCGCGGCCGGTCGAGCCCCACGAACGCCGCTCGCGGGTCGGACTGCCGCCGCTCCTCCCACCACATCGTCTCCACCACGTGGACGTAGGTCGACGAGTGGTAGTCGACGCCCAGCATCAGCAGGCGGCCGCCCCGGTCGCGGGCCCGCACCATGGGCGAGTGCGTCCCGTAGGTCCGGCCCCAAGGCGGACGGTCCCATGGGGAGGGAAGCCCCTCGTCACGGCGGTGGCCGTCCACGATGCTCCTCGCCTCCCTGCCCCGCGCGGCGACCGAGTGCGAGTAGTGGTCCGACCGGACCGTCCCCGGCAGCAGGCGAAAGAACTCGGTGAGCCACCCGACCGATGACGGCGTGGTCTGCGGGTCCCAGTGCGCGGCGCGCCAGTCACGCCCTCCGTCCAGGTTGAAGGACGGCATCAGGAGCAGCCCGTCGCCGATCGCATCCATCAGGGCGTCGACGACCGACCGCGCGCCGCCGGACACCTCGCCCAGGCTCTTGAACGAGGAATGGACGAACAGCGTGTCGCCGGCGCCCACGCCGAGCGCGCGCAGATCCCGGGCCAGTGAGGTTCGCGTGTGCATGGTGTGAATGCCGGCGGATTCCGTGAGAGAATACCGGGAACCGCTGCCATGAGCACGACAGCTCCCGTCGAGCACGATTGGGCCGCCAACCCCAGGATTCAGTGGTATCGGTCGCCGCTGCCCATGGCGGAGCTGCGCGCCCTGTCGCAGCGCCGGACCCTGCGCCCGCTACTGCACTGCCTTGGCTTCATCGCCCTGCTGACGGCCACCGGAACGGCGGTGGTGCTCACCCATCGCCACCTGAGCTGGCCGTGGCTGATTCCCGCGCTGTTCCTGCACGGCACCGTGTTCCGGACGCTGCAGCACTCGCGCCACGAGCTTTCGCACCGCACCGTGTTCCGCTCCAAGCTGGTAAACGAGCTGTTTCTGCGCCTCTTCTCGTTCCTGCACTGGTCGAGCCCCGACCATTTTCGCGCCAGCCACGTGCGCCACCATCAATACACCGTGCACGACGATCTCGATCAGGAGGTGCGGCTGCCGCGCCCGCTGCAGCCGTTGCAATGGGCCGGCCGCGTCGTGCTGGCGGTGCCCGGCATGATCGCGGAGATCAGGGCGTTGCTCCGGTGGAGCCTGGGCCGGCTGGCCGACAACCCGTGGGAACAGCGCTGTTTCGCCGACCGTCCCGACGGCCAGGGCGACGCCGCCAAGCGCGCGGTGCTGTTCGGCTGGGCGCGGGTCGTGCTGGCCGGGCACCTGGTGCTGGCGGTCGTGTTCGCCGCCACCGGCCAGTGGATTCTGCTGCTGGTGGTGACGTTCGCCCGCTGGCTGGCGCCGTGGCTGAGCTTCCTGTTCATCGAAACCCAGCACTCCGGCCTGTGCTCCGACGTGCCGGACTTCCGCCGTTGCTGCCGCACGGTCCTGCTGGGACCGGTGACGCGCTTCCTCTACTGGCACATGAACTACCACGTCGAGCACCACATGTACCCCAGCGTACCGTTCTACAACCTTGGCAAGCTGCGGCGGGCCATCGCCGCCGACCTGCCTCCCGCCACGCGCGGCCTGTGGCGGTCGTGGGCGCAGATGCTCCCCATCCTGTGGCGCCAGCGCCGCGACGCCGGCTACGTGTTCACGCCTCCCCTCCCGACAGGACCGAGCTGAACTCAGCGGGGCCGCCGCTCACCCGCATTCCCTTCGCAAATTACCCGGCCGACCATCTCCCCCACGCGACTATCTGCAAACAACCCCGTGAACACAAGCCCCCTTTCCCAAAGCGTCGAGCGCCAATACGGCTCAGCCGGCGACCTTCCTATGCTACCGATGCGCTGTTACCCAACGATCGCGCCCGCAACCTCCAACACGCGGTACGGATCATTAGCCCCCTGCCAAGCACACATATCGCGCCACAACTTCGTCGCCCGCAACTCGCCGCCATCTATCCCTGATCGAAGCACTCGCCCAAGTTCCTTAATCCCGACCCCTGGCGCCAGGTTTCCCAGTACCTGTTTGAGCCCTATCCGCAGAGTTTCCAGCGCATCATGGCCCCGTACCACTCTCCACCGCTCGACATCGGGAAGCAGGCCGATGTACCTCCTCAGCTCTCCTTCCCAACCACTCGCCGCCGCGCGCACTAGCCCAACCTCATCCACATTCCATGTTTTGAAATCTACGAATCTCGGAACCTTGATCCCCTTCCAGTTGATATCCAGACAGAATCTAAGGTCAGCCCACCGAACGCGCCCGAAAATCTCCGCGCGCGCCAGGAGCGCCTCCCGCACATCAACACCCTCGCTCTTCTCGAAACTGGCGATCTTCCGATGGCTGCCATACTCGGAAAGGACCTTTTTCAATGCCGACGACTGGAATAACAAGCATTCCAAGTCATGCGGGCACACGGCAACCAGATTCTCCGACCCCATGCTCTTCCCCTGCAGGCAATCATAATCCTCGTCCACTATCCCCAAAACTCCCTGAACGCCTGCGCCGTCTATCCGACGAACCCCTGCTATCACGTTTGGTTTCCCTTCCCCATCCACGATCTCGCACTCTCCATGTTTCCTTGGCATCCAGAATCGCGCGTCGTCGTCTCCCTCCACCACCATAACCGCTCCTCTCTTGCTCGCTCTTGACATCTTCACCTCAGCGACAATAACGCCGGCGTCTTTGTGACCGAGAGGCATTTAATCGACGTCCCCTAGCGACACCATGAGATCATAGCTATCACCCACTATATACGGCGAATGAGTTGCAATCAATGCATCGAATCCGGAGATCTTCACAACCTCTAGAAGATCTGGCAAAAACCGCTTCTGCCAGGCCACATGAAGTGAGAGTTCTGGCTCATCGATCAACACAATCGTGTTTGAAGGCACGTTGAATAGGAGGTCATAGTACAGCACGAGTTCATGTTGCTCCCCGGACGACAGAGAGTCCAGGGCCAGCAACTCCTGACCATCGCTCTCCGCTACGAATCCTTGTTCTCGATCTATCCGGACTCTCTTGTTTCGATACTTGAGATTGACATTATTCAATAGCAATCGAGCTCGATTGGCCAAGTCATCCAACGCCGAAATCTTCGCCTTGGTATCCTCGACATATAGCGACATTACGAGCGCCTTTGTCGGGTCCATGCTCTCCAAAGCGCCGGTTGGCAACGGATGAACGGGCGCCTCCTCCAGGACTCCTATCTGCTTCAGATCTGCTGTCTGCTCTTCGAGTTCGGCCAACCTATCTCGTATTTCATGTACCTCCAGGGCCGCTTTTTCGGAAGTCATACGCTGAGGGAAAGACTGGTCCAAAGCCTGCGATTTGCGCCCATACTCTGCCATTGACTGGGCAATTCTATTCCGAAAATCGCGACTATACTCAATCACAGTGGGAACGAACTTTTCAGGCTCCCTCCATGGGCGCAAATGTCGATCGCGTTCTTGTCGAGCGACGCGGAATAGCCTCTGTTCCTGGATGAAATATGAATTGGATCGCTCGAGGAACAGGCTGTACCAATTAGGGCCATCTTTGGTCTCGCTGGCTGCAAAAAACGGTAACCGTCGCGCTCTATCTCCGTATCTAGAGATGAGTTCCTCCGAGGATAGAACCTCCCCATCTCGAGTATCCACCCAAGCATCTGGCAATCTCCCGTGGGGCTTTAGGTACTTGAATTGAGACGCGATGTGGTCTGCTTCGGATCTGAGGCGGATTCTTGACGTGTGGGTTTTGCCATTTGAGACCAAGCTCAGCGTCGCCTCGCCTTCTTCTGGTGACTCGTTGGTCGTAGTAATCTCTATGGCGCTCTTGTCATGGAAGAGAATCTGAAATCGAGAGAAAGGGACTTGCGGAAAATCATTCAGGCGCCCAGACAAGACCGCGTCAATCATCCGCAACAAGATAGTCTTTCCAACTCCGTTCGGTCCATGCAGAAAGGTGACATGGCTATCCAGATTAAGGTCTATACGGTGATTGTATACGCCAAACAGGTCATCGATTTCAATGCGTCGCAACCTTGGGAAGGAACTTTGATCGGTTGTCCGTTTCTTTGTTTCACTCGACTGAAATGGGATCTCCACTGCATACCTCCGCTCCGGGAAGTCTACCTTGGCTCGACGCATCTGCCAAGCCGCTGTTGTAGCATGAGGAGAAAGTAAAGACGGCACGCATGGGATCTGCGCGTCGTCGCTATCAGTTCTGGAACCGACTGCTACGGGGTGCGCACCGCTACGATCGCCAGCACCGCAAGAATCGTTTTTCTGACGGACGTGCCCACCACCACTGCCAGCGCCTAGTCTGCGTGCACCCGAGGGAGGATCTCGCAGGCGGTTTCAGATTCGCGCCCTACCGTCACGAGGACCGGCAAGCTCATAGCTTGTCGGGAGCTGCCGGCGCCAAGCTGCTGGCCTCTCCGTTTCAGATCCATTTCAACGGAAGGTTATCCAAGGTTACACGAAGTCGCTAACTTTCTCGGTGAGAGGCGCGGTGCGCAAGAGCCGCCTTGGGCCACGCGACGCGCCCAGAACTCCGGCTCGGCCACGACTTGCCGCACCGCCTGGACTACTCGCCGGCCGCAACGGCGCCGAATGCTGCTTGGGGCTCGGAATGCACCGTGCCGGCGGCTCCCGCCTGGATCTCCCGGACCTCCGCCGCGATGGCGGCCACGGCCGCCTCGCCTGAGGCCACCTCCAGCATCAGGGTGGCGGCGTACTCCCCGCCTGCCGGGAGCTCCACCACGCGGCCGGCGTCGCGCTCGACGCTCCTGAAGTTGGGGTAGTTGGTGCCCGGCTCCAGGCCGGTGACGTAGCCGTCGCGTTCGCCGACGGTGTTCTTCCACAGGCTGAAGCAGGGCAGCTCGCCGAGGTCGAAGCGCATCACCGCTGCGGCGGTGTGCGAGCCGTTGACCAGCGCGGCGAGAGTGGCCGTATCGCCCGGCCGGGCGGCCGGCCGGAACCAGTACGCCTGCTCGACGAAGCCGGGGGTCGGTCCCTGGTAGCGGTCGATCTCCGCGACGCCCTCGGTCGCGCGGGCGTCGCGGGGCGCCGCCTCGGTGAACGGCAGCAGCACGCGGCTGCCGGCTTCCAGGAACGGCGGCCCGTAGTTGCAGTGGTAGAGGAGCTGCAACTCCGCCGGGCGCTCCTGCAGGTTGCGCACCGTATCGGCGATGGTGATCCGCGACGAGTCGGGACCGGCCGAGATCGAAGTGGACAGCCGCAGCGACGGCAGGAAGAACCCGGCCTCGTCCACGTGCCCGGTGACGGTGATCACCCGCGCGGCCGCGTCGGCGGTCACCTGTACGAAGTGCGCGGGCAGGTTGGCGATCATGCCGTGCAGCGGCAGCTCGGCCGTCGCCGGCTTGCCGTGGGTGTCCGGCACCGAGTCGAGCCCCGGCGGCCCGTTCGAGTCCAGGCCGCAGCGGACGATCCACTCGTCGAAACCGCGCAGCCAGCCGATGCCGCCGCGCTCGGACGGATTGACGAACGCCGGATGCACCGGGCCACGCACCGGCGACCGCCAGCCCAGCGCGTGCCCGCCGTAGCGCGCCCGCCACACGCCCATGCCGCGGGTCGGCACCACGCTGAAGGACAGCTCGCCGCAGGTGACCTCGATGAGATCCACGCCGTCGCGGAGTCCGCCGCGCAGGCGCCGCTTGCGCACGGCGCAGCCGGGCATGCCGAGCTGCTCCGGTCCCAGGTCCAGCGTCTCGATCCACAGCCCCGCCGCGGCGTCGGTCAGCACCCAACTCCGTTCCATGGCCGCCGACCATAGTGAGGGGTCTTGCCCGTGACAACGCGGCGTCGAGCCCAGCCGCGGGTCGCGTGGTCATCGATCGCCGAGTCGTGCAAATCTGCTGATCCACATGCAGAACACCGGTCCGAGGAACTGACCATCGCTGCTCCCGAGTCGCCGAGCGTTCTGGCCCTGGCCTCCCAGGCTCGCGGGTTCGACGCCCTGCGGCCGCACCACCCTGACCAGGCCGAAGCCGGCATCGACCGGCTGCGCGACGCGGCGGCCCGTGAAGGGAGAGAGGCGCTCGGTGCGGCGCTGGAGACCGCCGAGGGCGGGGGCTTCTTCTCGTTCCTCTGTGGCAACAGCCCGCACCTGAGCCTCCTGCTGCAACGCGACCTGGAGCTCACTCAGGCGCTCGTCGAGGAAGCGCCCGACGCCATCACCGGCCGGGTCCGCGGCGACCTGGCCGCCGCGGACCCGGCCATGGACCGCGACCGGCTGATGACCTTCCTGCGCCGCCAGCGCAACCGCGTGGCGGTCCTGGCGGCGGTGTACGACTGCTTCGACATATGGGGCGTCATGGAGTGCGCGGAGCTGCTCTCCGACATGGCGGATCACGCCGTGCGCCTGACCGTCTCCCACCTGCTCCTCGACCGGGTCGAGCGCGGCGACCTGGAACGGCCGGCCGGAGACCGGTGGGGGTACTTCGTCCTGGCGATGGGCAAGCACGGGTCCCGCGAGCTCAACTACTCGTCCGACATCGACCTGATCGTCCTGTACGACCCGCAGTCCGTGCGCTACACCGGCTCCAGGACCCTGGGCGACTGCTTCGTGCGGGTCACGCAGGACCTGGTCCGCATCCTCCAATCGCGCACCGGCGACGGCTACGTGTTCCGCACCGACCTGCGGCTCCGCCCCGACCCGTCATCCACCCCGGTCGCCGTCACCGTCGACTTCGCCCTGAACTACTACCAGCGCTTCGGTCGTACCTGGGAGCGGACGGCGCTGATCAAGGCCCGGCCCGTCGCCGGCGACCTGACGGCCGGCGCCGCGTATCTGGAGCGGCTTTCGCCGTTCATCTGGGACGAGGCGCTGGACTTCACCTCGGTCGAGGAAATCCGTTCGGTGAGCCAGCAGATTCACGACTTCCACGGCCACGGAGCCGTCCGCGCGGCCGGCCACAACGTGAAGCTCGGCCGCGGCGGCATCCGCGAGATCGAGTTCTTCGTCCACATGCATCAGCTTGCCTACGGTGGCCGCAACCGCCGCCTGCGCGGTGCCCGCCTGCTCGCCATGCTGGAGACGCTCGATCGCGAGCACCACATCATGCCGCGCGAGACGGCCGCCCTGCGCGACGCGTACCTCCTGCTGAGGCGCGTCGAGCACCGCCTGCAGATGATCAACGACGCTCAGACCCAGAAGCTCCCGGAGTCCGATGAAGGGCTGGAGCACATCGCCGCCTTCATGAGGCTCGACTCGGCGGAGGATCTGGTGCGCCGGATCGAGTCCGTGGCCGCGCAGGTCCACGACCTCTACCGCACGCGCTTCAACGTCCCGGAGAGCGAGCAGGACATCACGGCCGCCCTCCTGGACGGACCTGGCCTGGAGGGACCGGACGAGCATCCCGACGCCGTCGCGAAGCTGGAAGCGGCGGGATTCACGCAAACTGCCGCGGCCATCCAGGTCTTCAAGGGATGGGCGGAAGGACGGCATGCATCCACCGCTTCGGAGCGGGCCCGCACCATCATCCGCGAAATCCTCCACGAGATCGTCGACGCCCTGGGCAAGACGCCCGACCCGGACGGCGCCGTGACTCGCATGGACCGGTTCCTGGCGGGCGTGCCGGAAGACCTCTCCTTCTTCTCCATGCTCAGAGCCAACACCTGGCTCCTCAACCTCATCGCGGTGGTGATGGGCAGCGCCCCCCGGATGGCCGACCTCCTGGAAGGCAACCCGCGGCTGCTGCAGGCCGTGCTCGATCCATCGTTCTTCCTGCCTATCCCGGAGCGGGAGGAGTTGGCCCGCGAGCTCGATGAACGCCTGGCGGGCCGGCGGGATGCCGCGGCGCGGGTCGAGCAGGTGGCCGCCTGGGCCGGCGACCTACGGTTTCAGGTGGCGGTGCAAGCCCTGGAGAACCTGATCACGGTGGACGAGGCGTCCACGTCCCTCTCGGACATCGCCGCCGCGGTCATCGAGCTCCTGCTCCGGGACGTGCTGGACTGGATGCACGAGCAGCACGGACCGGTGCCGGGTGGCGGCTGCGCGGTCGTGGCCAGGGGCAAGCTCGGCGCCGGGGAGATGATCTTCGGCTCGGACCTGGATCTGCTGGTCGTGGCGGACTTCGAGGCCGAGGCGAGGACCGCGGGACCGCAGCCCATCGAAGCGCGGATCTTCTATCGAAAGGCGGCCGCGGAGCTGATCGCCCGCCTGCGCAGTCCATCGACGTACGGCCGGCTCTACGAGCTGGATGAGCGCCTGCGGCCGTCAGGCCAGATCGAACTTCCCCTGACGACTCTCGACGAGTTCCGCGATCATCACGCCGGCGCTGCGTCGACGGCGGAACTCATGTCGCTGACCCGAGCCCGCGTCGTCTGCGGCGACCCGGCCACGTCCGATGCGGTCACCGCGGAGATCAGGCGAGCGCTCTCCTGCTCCCGAGACCCCGGCCGGCTGCTGGAAGACGTGGCGCGCCGGCGCGAGGCGATCGCCGCCGGGCACCCCTCCGACGATCCGTTCGACCTCCAGCACGTGCGCGGGGGGCTGGTGGACCTCGAGTCCCTGGCCCAGTACCTGCGACTGCGGCACGCGCACGAGTCCCCGGAGGTGCTCGTGGGAGCAACGGCGGCCTGTTTCGAGGCCCTGGGCGGCGCGGGCATCATCCCGGAAGAGGAGGCGAGCCTCCTTGCCGGCGCCGTGCGGATGCAGCGCACGATTCAGGCGATGCTCCGTCTGACGTGGACGCAGGCGGCTCCGGTGCGCGACGCCCCGGCACCGATGCGCCTGAAGCTGGCGACCGCCCTGGAATGTGACGGACTCGACGAGCTGGATGCGAAGCTACGCGAGACGCAGGCGGCAGCGTTCGAGGTCTTTCAGCGCCGCATCGGCCTGAAGGCAACACCGTAGCACCATGCCGCTTACGCCGATGCGCGATTTGCTCCGCCACGCGGAGGAACACCGCTACGCGGTCGGCTATTTCGAGGCGTGGAACCCGGAGTCGCTATTGGCGGTCAAGGAATGCCGCGGTCCGCTTTCGATCACTATCAGGTGTCAGGCAAGATACGAGAAATGGCTGACAGCAGCGCCGTCGAGCGGACCCGCGGTGCGTGGAATCCTGTCCCCGCCCCACGCCAACTTCGCCTGGGTGCGGCGATAGAGTTGACGCTCACCCCGCACCACGCCAAGTACTTCGCCCACTACCTGACACGTCGTGCTGCCAGCGGAATGGACCGCCTGTCGATGGCGCTGTTCGACGCGGCCGTCGACCTGAACCCGCATCAGATCGAGGCGTCGCTCTTCGCGCTGCAATCACCCCTCTCCAAGGGCGTCATCCTGGCCGACGAGGTCGGCCTCGGGAAGACGATCGAGGCGGGAATTGTGCTGTGCCAGTACTGGGCGGAACGCAAGCGCCGTCTGCTGGTGATCTGCCCCGCTTCCATCCGCAAGCAGTGGGCCCTGGAGCTGGAGGAGAAGTTCAATCTGCCGGTGCAGATACTCGACACGAAGGTCTATCGCCAAGCCGGGCGAGGCGGCCAAACACCGCTTGGCTCACATGCCGTCGTCATCATGTCGCACCACTATGCGAACCGCCTGCGCGAGGAGCTCAAGACGATTGCCTGGGACCTCGTCGTCATCGACGAAGCCCACAAGCTGCGCAACGCGTACCGTCCGAGCAACAAGGTTGGTCAGGGAATCCGCTGGGCCACAGAAGACTGCCGCAAGCTGCTCCTCACCGCGACGCCCCTACAGAACTCACTCCTCGAGCTGTACGGCCTCTCGACGCTCATCGACGAGCGCCTCTTCGGCGATGTCAACTCCTTTCGGTCTCAGTACGCCAGTGCGGGCAGCAACCTTGAAGCCCTCCGGCAGCGGCTTTCGATCTTTTGCAAGCGTACTCTCCGCAACGAGGTGACGGAGTACATCCGGTATACGGAACGGCGCCCGATCACGCGGCCATTCCAGCCGACGGACCAAGAACACGCGCTCTACGAAGCCGTTTCGAGCTTTCTGCAGCGAGAGGACAGCTACGCACTCCCCCATCGGCAGAGGCATCTCACGGCCCTGATTCTGCGGAAGTTGCTCGCCTCGTCGTCGCAGGCCATTGCTGCCACGCTCGACACGTTGAGAGCACGCCTCGAGACGCTGCGTGACGAACAGGCGAGCAGCGACCCCGGGTTCACCGAGCAACTCATCATTGCCGACGAAATCGAGGACGATCTGCTCGACGAGATCCTCGTGGAGAGCGAAGACGCCGACCAGCCCGAGGCGCCTCAGGTCACCATCGACCGGCAGAAGCTGCGCGAGGAGATCGGCGTCCTCCAGCGGCTTGCCACCCGAGCGCGCGCCATCGGCATCGACACCAAGACCCGGGCGTTGCTCAAGGCGCTGGAGATCGGTTTCGAGCAGATGGCGACGACGGGCGCCGCGCGCAAGGCGCTGATCTTCACCGAGTCGCGTCGGACCCAGGAATATCTGAGGGCTTTCCTCGAAGCACATGGCTACCAGGGGCAGGTCGTGCTTTTCAACGGAACGAATGGCGGGCCGGAGGCCACTGCGATCTACCAGCGCTGGGCGGAAGAGAACCGCGACACCGGCCGTGCCGCGGGCTCGCGGGCGGTGAACGTACGCACGGCGCTCATCGAGTACTTCCGGGATCAGGCGACCATCCTGCTCGGGACCGAGGCAGCGGCGGAAGGCATCAACCTCCAGTTCTGCTCGCTGGTGGTGAACTACGACCTGCCCTGGAACCCGCAGCGCATCGAGCAACGCATCGGTCGCTGCCACCGCTACGGCCAGAAGCACGACGTGGTGGTGATCAACTTCCTGAATGAACGCAACGAGGCCGACCGCCGCGTACTGGAGCTTCTGACCGAGAAGTTCAGCCTCTTCCACGGTGTCTTCGGCGCTTCGGACGAGGTGCTCGGCAGCATCGAGTCGGGCGTCGACTTCGAGAAGCGCATCCTGGGCATCTACCAGCAGTGCCGCACACCCGAAGAGATCGACGCCGCCTTCCGCGCGCTGCAAGCCGAGATGGACGAACAGATCCGAACGCGGCTCGACGACACCCGGCGCACGCTCTTCGAGCACTTCGACGAGGACGTGCACCAGCGCCTGCGCCTCCAGCTTGCCGACGCCCAGGCCCAGCTCGACCGCGTCGGCAGGCGCTTCTGGTCGCTCACGCGCTTCATGCTCGACGGGCGGGCACGGTTTGACGACACGGCGCTGGCCTTCGACCTGGAGCACCCACCCCGTGCCGGGATACTCAAAGGGCGATACCATTTGATCTCGAAGTCGCATCCCAAGTCTGGAACAGGCGCCGATGAGGACGGCGACGAGACCCAGGGTGTCTTCCTGTATCGCCTATCGCACCCGCTCGGCGAGCATGTCGTGGACGGCGCAAAGGCGCTTTCCACCCCACCCGAGCAAATCGTCTTCGACGTGACCAGCCATCCGACGCGTCTCCACGTGATCGAGGCGCTACGCGGGAAAGCCGGTTATCTGAGGCTGACTCGTCTCACGATCGACTCCTATGAGCGGGAGGAGTACCTGCTCTTCTCCGGTTTCGATGAGGCCGGAGTGTCCCTCGACCAGGAGACGATGGAGAAGCTGTTCGGTTGTGCAGGCCGAACCGCCGATGACGGGGACGGCGCAGGCACGATCCCGACTGCGGTGACGCAACGTCTCGACGGTGACTCCCAGCGCCACACGCGGGCCACGGTCAGCCGCTCACTGGAGCAGAACAACACGCATTTCAACGAGGCACGCGAGAAGCTCGAAAGGTGGGCTGACGACATGGTGCTCTCGGCGGAGAAGGCGCTCCTGGACACCAAGGAGCAGATCAAGGCTTTGCGGCGTCAGGCACGGCAGGCGTCCACGCTCGCCGAGCAGCACGAGATTCAGGAGAAGATCCAGAAGCTCGAGCGCCAGCAGCGCCGCCAGCGCCAGGAGATCTTCAAGGCCGAGGACGAGATCATCGAGAAGCGCGACCGGCTCATCGACTCGCTGGAGCGCCGGCTGGCTCAGCGAGTCGAAACGGAGACACTCTTCACCATCTGCTGGGCGGTCGAGTAGCTGCGGGCGCAATCACCGAACGACAAGGGACGAAGATCAAATGAGCCAGAAGTACGAGAAGTTGAAGACCCTGCTGAAGGAGCTGTTCCAGCTCGATCAGCCCGACCTGGACTTCGGCATCTACCGAGTGATGCACGCCAAGAGCATCGAGGTGTCGCAGTTCCTGGACGAGGACTTGCTACCGCAGGTGCGGACGGCCTTCGGCCAATACAGGACCGCCGACAAGGTTGAGATCGAGAAAGATTTGGCCACGGCCATCGAGCAGGCGAAGGGGCTGGGCGTGGACCCGGAGACGACGCAACGGGTCAAGGACCTGCGCGCCCGGCTCACGAGCGACGCCGTGGACATCGACGCGCTGGAGAGTGAGGTCTACGACCATCTGTTCAGCTTCTTCCGGCGCTACTACTCCGAGGGCGACTTCCTCGCCAAGCGCGTCTACAAGCCGGGCGTCTACGCCATTCCCTACGAAGGCGAAGAGGTCACGCTCCACTGGGCCAACATGGACCAGTACTACATCAAGACGAGCGAGTACCTGCGCGACTACGCTTTCCGCCTGAGGCCGGGTGACGAGAACAATCCTATGCGCGTGCACTTCCGGCTGGCGGACGCCGCCGAGGGCGAGCACGGCAACATCAAGGCTGCCGAGGGCAAAAACCGTGTGTTCGTCCTCGCGGCTCCGGGAGATTCCGGTCAAGACTTCATCACTGAGGAGGACGGCGAGCAGGGCAAGGAACTCGTCATCCGCTTCGAGTACCGCCCGGCGACGCTCACCGACTGGCCCGAGGACGAACGCGCTGGAAAGAAGAAGCCCCCGGTCCAGAAGGACCTGAGCGCGCTAGCTGCCAAGCGCGTCCTGCCCGTGACCGACGCCGCGTTGACGGAGTGGATCGCCGAGCTGGGCAAGCCCCACGTCATGGCCAGCGGCGAGCAGGCCGACTACACGCGGCTGGCGGCGCATCTCAGACGCTACACCGCGCGCAACACCTTCGACTACTTCATCCACAAAAACCTCGGCGCCTTCCTCCGCCGGGAGCTTGATTTCTACATCAAGAACGAAATCATGCATCTGGACGACGTGGAGAACGAGGCCGCGCCGCGCGTAGAGCAGTATCTCGCAAAGATCAAGGTCATCCGCAAGATAGCGGGCAAGATCATCGACTTCCTTGCGCAGCTCGAGGACTTCCAGAAGAAGCTCTGGCTGAAGAGGAAATTCGTGATCGAGACGCAGTACTGCGTCTCAGTCGGCTGCATCCCCGAAGCGTTCTACGAGGAGATCGCCGCGAACAAGGCGCAGCATGAGGAGTGGGTGCTACTCTTTGCAATTGATGAGATCAAGGGCGACCTGATCACGCCTGGCTACAGCAAGAAGCTCAAGCCGGCATTCCTGAAGTCACACCCAGCACTGGTCGTGGATACACAGCACTTTGATGCAAGCTTCACAGAGCGGTTACTCGAAGCGGTCGGTGACATGGAAGAGCACACTGAGGGCGTGCTTTTTCACAGTGAGAACTTTCAGGCGCTTTCGCTAATGCAAGCGCGTTATCGGAACCGCGTGAAGTGTATCTACATCGATCCGCCGTATAACACCGGAAACGATGGTTTTTCCTACAAAGATAACTATCAACATTCATCGTGGTTGTCGTTGGCGTCAGATCGGGTTGCTATGCTCCGTCGATTGCTGCGAGGCGATGGTGCTTTCTTTGGAAGTATCGATGACCGTGAAGTCCAATCGTTCAGATGGATTCTGAATGCAGAATTCGGACAAAAGGCATTTGTGTCTGCCATTGCCGTGATCAATAACTGGAAAGGACGACAGGATCGAGAACATATTGCGACCGTCCACGAACATCTGCTCCTCTATGCAATGCCGGACTTTGAGTCTTTAGGTCTTTCGCTTTCACCGATCCAGCTTGCTGACTACGACCAGGAAGACGACAAGGGCGGCAAATACCAGTTGCGAGACTTGAGAAAACGCGGCGGCGCTGACACTCGAGCACTTCGAGAGAATCTTTTCTTTCCTATCTACTGGGACTCAAATACTCGCACGGCATCTTTGAGTCAAAGATCGGCGAATGACATAGAAATCGTCCCGGTCAAAAGCGATGGTGTGGACGGGTGTTGGCGATGGAAGGAGGATACCGTCCGTGAGAATCTTGAGATTCTTGAGGCGCGGATAGTTTCGGAATCGAAACGCTGGAACGTATCTTATCGTATTTACTTGGAGCAGGATGGGGAATCTAGGCGAGCAAAACCCAAGTCTGTTTGGGCCGGTGCGAAATACTCTTCCGATCATGCCATCAAGACACTCAGATCGCTGATGCCGAATACCGCGTTCAAGTCACCTAAAGCGGTTGGATTCGTTGAGGACGTAATCAGTCATTCAACATGCGACGACGAGATCGTCGTCGATGTGTTCGCCGGCTCCGGGACGTCGGCGCACGCTACCATCGCAGCAAATCGAAAGGATGGAGGTGAACGAAGGATCATTTCGGTAGAACAGAGTGACGACTTCGACACCGTGCTGCTACCGCGCATCAAGAAGGTCGCCTTCACGCCGGAATGGAAGGACGGCAAACCCAAACGTCTCGCCACGCCGGAGGAGGCCGAGCGCAGCCCGCGCATCGTGAAGGTCGTCCGTCTCGAATCCTACGAAGACGCGCTCGACAGCCTGGAGGCTCACCGTACCGACAAGCAGCAATTGCTGCTCGACACGCCCGAGGCGAAGGGTGCGGACGGCCTCAGGGAGCAGTACACACTGCGCTATATGCTCGATGTCGAGACGCGCGGCAGCCAATCGCTGCTCAACGTGCAGGCCTTCACCGACCCTACCGCCTACAAGCTCAAGGTCAAGCGGCCCGGTTCGGACGAGAGCCGCGAAGTCGACGTCGATCTCCTGGAGACCTTTAACTGGCTGATCGGGCTCACGGTCCGGCACATCGCCGCGCCGCAGGCCTTCAGTGCCGCGTTCGAGCGCGACAGCGAGAAGCGCCTGCGCCTGAAGGGCCTCCTCAAGCAGGAGGCGGACGGCCGGTACTGGTTCCGCACCGTGACCGGCGGCACGCCCGACGGCCGCCGGACGCTCGTCATCTGGCGCAAGCTCAGCGGCGAGCCGGAGCAGGACAACCTGGTGCTCGACGAGTGGTTCACCCGGCAGGGATACTCGGCCAGAGACAGCGAGTTCGACCTCATCTACGTCAATGGCGGCAACAACCTCGAGAACCTCAAGACCCCCGACGACCTGTGGAAGGTGCGGCTCATCGAAGAAGACTTCCATCGCCTCATGTTCGAGATGGAGGGAGAGTGATGGCGAAGACCAGGGCTAAGGCCACGTCCAAGAAACCGCAGGTGGCGTTCGCCCATAAGCTGGTGCTCAACCAGTGGCTGCTATCGCTCTTCAACGTGGAGCGCTTCGAGGACTTGGCCGAGCACCTGCGCAACGAGGCGCTGGAAGGGCTCGACGAGAACAACATCCACCACTTCCACCACGCGCTCACGGCACAGCTCTTCAACCTGACGCGGCTGCCTACCGAGCTGCTGCTGGAGTACGACCAGAATATCGTCAGGCACACGCAACGGTTGAACGCATGGCGGATCACGCGTGGCGAGGAGCCGATCGTCTGGAAGTATTTCCAGTACCTGACGCTGCTCTTCAGCGAGATCTATCTCGACTGCTACTTCCGCGATCCCAAGGCGCTGCTCGGGGATCTGAACAAGCAGGTGGCCGCCTGCAACGCGAACAAGCCCGAGGCCGACCGGATCGCGACGTTCGACGAAGCGACCGAGGCCTGGCCGCAGCTCAACAAGCTCGCCTTCTGGATGGCCACTGGCAGCGGCAAGACGCTGCTGATGCACGCCAACATCCTGCAGTACCGGCACGCACTGACCCGGTCTGGCCGGCGGCGCGAGCTGAACCGCATCCTCCTGCTTACGCCCAACGAAGGGCTCTCACAGCAGCACCTGCGCGAGTTCGCGGCGGCGGGCATCGACGCCGAGCTGTTCAACAAGGACGGCCGCGGGCTGTTCAGCGGGCAGGCGGTCGAGATCATCGAAGTGACCCGGCTGCGCGACGAGATGGGTGACAGGACCATCGCCATCGACGCCTTCGAGGGGAACAACCTGGTGCTCGTGGATGAAGGGCACCGCGGCGCCAGCGGAGGAGAAGAAGGCGCCTGGATGCGCTTCCGCAATGCGCTGTGCGAAAAGGGGTTCTCCTTCGAGTACTCGGCCACTTTCGGGCAGGCGATCAAGGGCAACCCCAAGCTCACCGAGCTGTACGCCAAGAGCACGCTGTGCGACTACTCGTACCGCTATTTCTACGGCGACGGTTTCGGCAAGGACTACCAGATCCTCAATCTCGATGAGGGAACGCAACAGAACCACCTGGAACTGTACCTGGTGGCCTGCCTGCTCTCGTTCTTCCAGCAACAGCTACTCTACCGCGAGCATAGCGGCGCCTTCCGGCCGTTCAACATCGAGAATCCTCTGTGGATCTTCGTCGGCGGGCGGGTCGTCAAGGGCTTGGCCGCGCAGGACGCCTCGGACATCGTCGAGATTTTGAGGTTCCTGGCGCGCTACGTTTTGGACCGCGCCGGCAGCATCCAGCGCATCGACCGGGTTCTGAATCAGGGCCTTGTCACCGCCACGGGCAAGAACCTGTTCGCCGGGCGCTTCGCATATCTCAATACCCGCGGACTCTCGCCGGCGCAGATCTTCGATGAGACGCTTGCGACGCTCTTCAACGCCCCCGGCGGCGGCCGGCTCCATGTCGAGAACCTGAAGGGCGCGGTCGGCGAAGTGGCCCTGCGGCTGGGCGCCGAGAACGAACCCTTCGGCGTCATCAACGTGGGCGACGACGCCAAGCTGGTGAAGCTGTGCGACGAGAACGGCCTTGCCACGGGCGCGAACGAGTTTTCAGGGTCACTCTTCCACGAGATCAACCAGCCGCATTCGACGGTGCATCTGTTGATCGGCTCGAAAAAGTTCACCGAGGGCTGGAGCAGTTGGCGCGTCTCGACGATGGGTCTGATGAACGTGGGCAAGGGGGAAGGAGCGCAGATCATTCAGCTCTTCGGACGCGGCGTGCGGCTCAAGGGCTACGACCTGAGCCTCAAGCGTAGCGCCAGGACAAAGCTCCCCGAAGGCATCGAGCGGCCGAAACACATCGGCGTCCTCGAGACGCTCGGCGTTTTCGGCATTCATGCCGACTACATGGCGCAGTTTCGGGACTTCCTTGAGGAGGAGGGGCTGCCGGCCAACGACGACCGCATCGAGTTTCTGCTGCCGGTGATCAAGAACCTCGGTATTCAGAAGCTCAAGACGATCCGGCTCAAGAAGACGATCAACGGCGTCAGCACCGAGTTCGGCGACGCCTTCCGCAAGCTCGCGCCCGTCCCAACCCTCGCGCCGCCGAACCCGGCCAGTGATCGAAGCACCGAATACCTTCAGAAAAACCAAGTTGTGCTCAACTGGTATCCGAAGATCCAGGCGATGAAGTCTTCCGGTCTGGTTGACGGTGATGCCTATGCGACGCCAAACGAGACCCGCCTGACACCCCGCCATGTGGCCTTCCTCGATCTCGACCGCATCTGCTTCGATCTTGAGCGATTCAAGGCCGAGCGCGGCTGGTACAACCTCAATCTAACCCGGCAGGGTGTGGAGGCGCTGCTCGACGACCAGAGCTGGTATCGCTTGCAGATCCCCGCAGAGGAGCTGATCGGGGACTCCTACGAGAAGGTGCGCCTCTGGGAGGAGATCGCCGTTGCGCTGCTCAAGAAGTACACCGAGCGCTACTACACCTTCCGTAAGAGCGAGTGGGAGCTTCCTCACCTCGAATACCGCGACCTGGAAGGCGACGACCCGAATTTCCTCGGTGTAAAGGAGTCACCGGGCGAGGGCTACCGCATTCTGATCGACGAATCGCAGGAGGAAATCGTCGCCAAGCTCGAAGAACTCAAGGCCGCGATCGAGAAGGGCGACCTTAAACCGTGGGAGTTCCGGGGCATGAAAGCCATCTGGTTCGGCAAGCATCTCTACCAGCCGTTGCTCTATCTGGACACGAAAATCGTCGAGATCAGTCCTGCGCCGCTGAACAAGGGCGAGCGACAGTTCGTTGAGGACCTGAAGGAGTTCCACGACAGGCATGAGCAGATCTTCGAGACGCACGAACTCTATCTGCTACGGAACTTGAGCCGGGGCCGCGGTGTCGGCTTCTTCGAAGCCGGCAACTTTCATCCCGACTTCATCTTGTGGCTGCTCGCAGGCGGTCACCAGCAGGTCATCTTTGTGGACCCCAAGGGAATCCGGAATCTCGGTCCGAGCGATCCGAAGATCCAGTTTTTCGAGACCATCAAGGAGATCGAACAACGCCTCGGCCATCCGAACGTGCGCTTGCATTCCTTCATCGTCTCGAACACGCCGTCCGCGACGATGTGCAGCCAGTGGGGCATGGAGAAGAGCGAGATGCAGAAACGACACATCCTTTTTCAGGAAGAGGACAAGGACAGCTACGTAGACGCTATGCTGAAATGGTAGGTCTGTCGCCGCTGTCGTCGTCCAGGTCGAAAGCCGGCCGCATCTCCCAGATGTCAAGTGACTGGGCGGTAGCCGTACCGCCCTCGCTGAACAGGTCCAGTCCACGGTCATCGGGATCGGCTGAGAGCACCATGCTCGCGGTGTGACCGTTGACGAACACCTCCAGCAGGCACTTGTCCAGGAACAGCCGCATGGTCACGGGGTCTCCGTGGCGCAGATACGCCCCTCCGCCGAGATAGGCCGGGCCCTGACCCTGCTCCCGGTATGGTGAGGGGATGACGGCGCCGTCGACGCCGAACCGGTCGGTAGCCACCTCATAGAACACACGGGCGCACGACCCACGGCCGGCCGCCAGGCGCACCAGCAACCCGAAGCGCTCGGCGTCGCCGGGATCGAACGTGCAGACGATCTCCAGCGCATCCCCTTCGATGCCCGGCAGCAGGCCGGCGGCGCCGGCGGGGACGCGCAGGCCGCGCCTGGCGACGTGGCGCCCGCGCAGCGCTTCGACCTCCGGAACCGGTTCCTGCAGCAGGCGATCTCCCTGCACCGAGAGCAGCCGCGGCAGGACGTGGAGCCCGTGCCACGGCGCACCCTCGACCGCCCCGCGCGCGTGTCCGTGCTCGGCAAGGATGATGCGCCGCGGCGCGCCCCCCGGCCCCTTGCGGTCCACGATCAGCGGGTTGCAGACGTGCGCGGGGTTGCCGTAGTCGATCAGTTTCGGCTCCGGATCATCCGGGGTGAACCGAAGCCGCTCGCGGTCGAAGGCGCCGATCCAGTAGACGACCGGGCGATTGCCGGCGATCAGGACGTCGCGATCGCCGAACGGCACGACGTAGGGGAACTCGGTCAGGCCCCAGCGCTGGGGACCGTCCTGCGGGTCGGGGTGCTTGGTGACGCTCCACACCTCGCCGCGCTCGCTCCAGCGCTCCAGGTCGGGAGAGGTCAACGCCACGATCCGGTCCGCGCGGTTCCCCGGCCGGGCGCCGAAGTACTGGTCGGTGGTGAGGGTGACCCAACGGTCGGCTCCTTCCGAGCCGGTCCGCCAAGTGTGGCCGTCGTGATGGATGCGGTTGGTGATCACCGCCCGCTTATCGCCAAAGGAGACCATCCCGTCGGTGCTGCGGGCCAGCACGCCGATCTTGCCGCGCATGCCGTGCGCGGTGTAGAGCATGGCCGGCAGCCCGTCGTCGTCGATGACGTTGTTGCTCAGCCAGATGCCGTAGACGTCGTACTCGGAGTCGGCCCAGCACGCCACCGGCATGTCCCGCCAACGGATCAGGTCGTCGCTGACGTAGTGGTCGAGATGGGTGCAGGACAGCGACACCAGGATGTTGCGGAAGCTGAACACGTGGTAGCGCCCGTCGTAGTAGAAGGCGCTGCACGGATCCTGGATCAAGCCCATCGGTGCGGTCAGGTGGTAGATCGGCCGGCGTGCATCGCGCGCCAGATGGCGGCGCATCGCCCGCCCCAGCTCACGGCACCGTTCTACGTCCCGCGCCCGAGAGGCGTCGTAGAACGCATTGTAGTGCGCGAGCGCCGTCGAGGTGGCCGAGCCGTCGTGCCCTGACCCGTGGTGCGGGGCCGCCCCGTCCGCAAGCGCCGCCACGCCGGAGAGCCGTGCGACCTCGCGGTCGTCGAGGGCGCGGTTCCAGAACGCCGCGTGGTCGATCGCGCCGGCGAACAGGCGCCGGAAGATGCCGTCGACGATCTCCATGGGGAACTGTGGCAGCGGCGGGTCCGCAACGCGCCAGCCACCAACGATCGTCGGTCCGGAAAAGATCGCCTGCGGCCGCTCGCGGATCTCCGTCCGCCAGCAGATCCGCCCGTCGCATGCCAGCGACAGCTCGCCTTCCGAGAAGCGGACGATAAGGTCATGCCACTCGCGCATTCGCAGGGTGCCCAGGAGCACCTCCCGATACAGAGCACCCTCGCCCGATCCGACCCCCAGGTGAGCGACCAGCAGCCCCTGACCGTGGTCGTCGCCGTGGATCAGCAGGGCGAACAGGTTGGTGTAGAGGACACCCCCCGGCCGGTCCGCACGCAGCCGCACGCAGGCGGTGAACGCCCGCGGCGACAGATGCACGCCACCGGTCGCCGGGCCGGTCGACAGCCACGCATCGCCGTCGAAGAGCGCCGCCCGGCCGTCGCCGCCACGCCGCAGTGACTCCGGGCGCTCGGCGCCGGCCAGAGAAACCCCGACCTGCACGGAACCGTGCGTGGCCAGCGGGTGGTCGGCGCCGTTGCCGTTACGGAGATCGCCGAGATGCCACACGGCGATCGCGTCATCGAACGGTGTACGCACCTCGGCCACCCGCTTAGGCACGCCCGCTTCAGGCCGTAGCGGAGTGTTCCAACTCCTGGCGCAGGTCCAGGACGTCGGCGGGAACCTGCAGCTCCACGTCGGCGCGCGCGACCGCCTCTCCCGCCGCGACCGGCCGCTTGAGGGTAGCGCCGGCCGCCAGGCCGATCGGCAGAGCATCCGCTTCCAGGGAGTCGGTGGCCGGCATCAGGCGTCCCCAGACGGTGGAGCCGCCCTCCCCGTCCAGCACCTCGCCCTCGCGCAGGTCCCGCTTGGCGATGGCAATCACGTCAGCCGCGAAGCGTTCCGGCGCGCCGGTCGGCTCGCCGCGCAGCGCCGCGGAGGCGATGCTGATGCCGAGTTCCAGCCCGATCAGGTGCGCGGGGCGATAGAGCGCCGCGTACCGGCCGCTCCGATCGGTGGCGACGCCGTACTCGCCGAAACAGCGCGCCGCATAATCCGACGGCGCGGCGAACGTCACGTACACCCCCCAGCGCAGATCGCGCTCGACCGGACTGCCGTCACGCTGCAGTGACGAGACCACCTCCACGGTCCCCGCGTGCGGGAGCGTTCCGCCGGCGCCGGCCGGCTTCAGCGTCTCGGCCAGCTCGTCGCTCCCGCACGGCGGAAAGCGCAGCCCGCCGGCCGCCGGCCGCAGCCCCGTCGCGTTCGCCACCGCGGCCATCTCGATCGCGGACTTCGTGCCGTCCAGGAACGAGTTGAACATCCTGGCGTTCATGCCGCCGCTCGCGGCGCGCTCCGGGGTGATGCCGTAGTGCTGCCAGACGGTGTCCGGCGTGGAGGCGTGGTAGGCCGGCAGGTACTTGGTGCCCTTGCCCGCGCACACCACCTCGAACCCGCAGGTGCGCGCCCAGTCGACCAGCTCCACGATCAGGGCCGGCTGATCGCCGTAGGCCAGGGAATAGACCGTGCCCGCCTCCGCCGCGCGGCGAGCCAGCAACGGACCCGCCAGCACGTCCGCCTCCACGTTGACCATGACCACGTGCCGGCCGGCGGCGATGCAGGCCAGCGCGTGGCGCACGCCGGCGACCGGATCGCCGGTCGCCTCGACCACCACCTCGGGATCGCCATGGCGGATCACGCTGTCCGCGTCCGGGAACAAGCCGAGCGCCGCGATCTCGGCATCGCTCCAGCCCGACCGCCGCAGCGTGGCCTGCGCCCGCTCCGGCGCCAGATCGCACACCCCCACGACCCGCATGCCGGGCGTGGTGCGCACCTGCGCCAGGAACATGGACGCGAACTTGCCCGCGCCGATCACGGCGACGCGCACCGGATCCGAGGCGCGTGCTCTCAGGAGTCGATACAAGACTTGACCTACCCCGATCCACTCGACTCGCGTCTGGCGTCAGAGACCATGACGCCAATTCCACCTCAAATGGATTCGACGGACAAGGCCATGCCGCCTCGCCGATCCGCGCTCCGGGTGGTGGAGAGGCCGTCACCATCCTTCACGCCGCTCCCTTGACCGTACGCACCGTCTCGACGAAGATCAGTCAACTTGGTCGCGCGGGAGGGGACGGCCTGGATTTCGACACAAGGAGACAGGTATGAAGCGTATCGCTTCCCTCATCGCGCTCGCCGCGCTGGTTCCGGGGCTCGTCCTGGCACAGCAGGCGTCCCTCAGCCGCGAGTACACGCCGCCCAACTACGTGCTGGACGTGGCCGACTACCCGACCTCGTTCAGCGAAGCGCCCGACCTGGCCGCCAAGGTGGCTGCCGGAGAGTTGCCGCCGGTGGCAGACCGATTGCCCAACCGTGAGGATCTGCTGGTGCTGGCAGGCGCCTCCATCGGCACCTACGGCGGCTCGATCGTCATGTCCACGATGGGCTCGTCCGAGGCGCTGAACCGCAACGCGTCGGCGTTCGACAAGTTCATCTTCTGGGATCCGACCGGCGGACGCCTAGTGCCGGCGCTGGCCAAGGCCTGGGAGCAGAGCGACGACGCGCGCTCGGTGACGCTCCATCTGCGTGAAGGGCTGAAGTGGTCCGACGGCCACCCGCTGACCACCGAGGACGTGCGCTTCTGGTACGAGGACGTCTATCGGAACACGGAGATCCAGCCCGAGCCGGAGCCGGTCCTCACGCCCAACGGTGTCCCAGCAACTCTGGTCATCATCGACGACTACACGCTGCGCTGGGAGTTCGAAGAGCCGTACTGGACCTTCCCGGAGCAGTTGGCCTGTCCGTTCTGCCCGGTCGGTCGTGGCCTGACTCTGGGGGACTGGCTGCCCGGCGGCCCGGTCGCCCCGGCCCACTACATGAAGCAGTTCCATCCCACGTACGCCGGCCAGGACGCGGTCGACAAGATGGCCGCGGAGGCCGAGCTGGAAAGCTGGGTGAGCCTGTACGGCAACAAGATGAGCTGGGGCCTGAACCCCGAGCTGCCGGTGATCACCCCGTACAAGACCGTGGAAGGCAGCGTCAACGCCAGCGCGCTATGGAAGGTCGAGCGCAACCCGTACTTCTATGCGGTCGACTCGGCCGGCAATCAGCTCCCCTACATCGACACCTGGGAGCTGCCCAAGGTGGAGACGGGCGACATGGTCTACCTGCGGCTCGCGGGCCGGCAGGACGACTTCAACTGGCGGCTGCCCAGCCTCGACCAGGTGCCGTTCATGCTCGAGAACAAGGATCGCGGCAACTACGACGTCTACTTCGACTACGCCAACAGCGGCTCCGCGTCCTTGATCTACGTCAACCGCACATGGCGCGGCGATCCGGAGATCGAGGCGCTGCTGAACGCCGCGGACTTCCGGCGCGCCGTATCACTCGGCATAGACCGCGAGCAGTACAACGAGGCGTGGATGCTCGGTCTGGCCCTGCCCGGCTCCCCGGTGGTGGCGGATCATCACCCGATGAACCCAGGCCCGGAGTATCGGACCCTGTGGCACACCTACGACCCCGATCGGGCCAATGAGCTGCTGGACGGGCTGGGGCTGACCGCCCGCGACTCGGATGGGTTCCGGCTGACCCCCGGCGGCAACCGCGTGACGATCAGCCTGGCCGTCGTGCAGTCGCATCCGAATTGGGTAGGCCAGACCGAGATCTTCGTCGAGGAGATGAAGGAACTGGACCTGGACATCAAGCTGGACGTGCTTGCGGACGAGCAGTCGGGTCAGTGGCGCGCGACCAACCAATACCAGTTCTCCTGGGGCGCCAACTGGGGCTCCGAGGACTTCTGGGGCGGCGGCGCCGCTGCCGCCGGCCTGCCGGTGTCCAACATCGCCACCAACGGCCTGCTCTGGGGCCTCTACTACGAGACCCGTGGCGAGAAGGGCGAGGCTCCGGATCCCGAGATCGCGGCCGACGTCCTGAAGGTGTGGGAGCTCTACGACAAGGGCCGCGAAGTGCGGGCCGAGGAGCGCTACGATCTCGGCAAGGAGATCTGGAGCATCGTCATCGACGAGGTCTGGATGATCGGCATCGCCGGGCAGGTGTGGTACCACCCGCGCGTGGTCAACAACCAGTTGGCCAACGTGGCCGGAAGCTGGTGCTCGGACGGCAAGTGCCGCTATCCCGGCTCCTCGCATCCGGAGCTGTGGTACTGGGCATCACCCAAGGAAATGTAGCGATCGACCGTTTGGCGCCGGGGCGGGCTGCACCTGCCCCGGCGTTTTTTTCGTCGTTCCGGTGAGTGATCGATGACCAGCTACGTCGTCCGTCGTCTGGTGATGGCGGTGGTGACCGTCGTGGTTATCTCGATGCTCACCTTCCTCATCATCCAGTTGCCGGAAGGCGACTTCGTGGACAGCTACGTCCGCGAGCTGGAGTCGTTCGGCGCCAACGTGAGCCTCAAGGAGGCGGAGCACCTGCGGCAACTCTGGGGACTCAATCAGCCGTTTCCCGTTCAGTACGTCAAGTGGATCACCCAGTTGCTGCAGGGCAACCTGGGCACCTCGTTCTCGATGCAGCACCACCGGCCGGTCCGGGAGATCATCGCCGACCGCCTGGTGATGACCGTGGTGCTGGCCGGATGCTCGCTGGTGTTCACCTGGATCGTGGCGCTGCCGATCGGGATCTACTCCGCGGTCCGCCAGCGCACCCTCGGCGACTACACGGCGACGGTGGTCGGCTACGTGGGGCTGGCGACGCCGGACTTTCTGCTGGCGCTGGCGGTCATGTACTGGGTGTTCCTGATCTTCGACACGAACCTCGGCGGGCTGTTCTCCGACCACTACCTGGATGCGCCGTGGAGCTTGGGGCGCCTCTGGGACCTGCTCAAGCACCTGCCGATCCCCACGGCCATCGTCGGCCTGACCGGCACGGCCGGGCTGATCCGCATCATGCGCGCCAACCTGATCGACGAGCTACGCAAGCCGTACGTGGTGACCGCGCGCAGCAAGGGCATGACCGAGACTCGGCTGATCGCCAAGTACCCGGTGCGACTGGCGCTCAATCCGTTCGCGAGCACCGTGGGCTACATCCTGCCGCAACTGGTGTCCGGCAGCATCTTCGTGGCGCTGGTGATGAGCCTGCCCACGCTGGCGCCGGTCCTCTATCAGGCGCTGCTGCGGCAGGACATGCTGCTGGCCGGCAACATCCTGCTGCTGGTGAGCATGCTCACCGTGATCGGCACCTTCCTGTCGGATATGGTCCTGTTGTGGATCGATCCCCGCATACGCGTGGGAGCCCGCTGATGGCAGCGGCACCGGAACACGCGGTCGCGACGGGCGACGGCACGAGCGCGGGCGAGCCGCAGGAGGCATTGTACTCGCAGTGGCGGCTCATGCGCATCCGCTTCCTGCGCCACAAGGCTGCGGTGGTCTCCGCCGTGCTGATCTGCTGCTTCTATCTGGTGGCGATCTTCGCCGATTTCGTCGCCTACTCCGACCCCAACGATACCGAGGCGTTCCGGCAACTCATCCCGCCGCAGCGCATCCGGCTGTTCGACGAAGGGCGTTTCAGCCCGCACGTACTGGAGCTCAAGCACGGGCGGGACGCCACGTTCCGGACCGTGTTCACGCCGGTTCCGGACAGCAAGATCCGCGTGCGGCTGTTCGCCCGCGGCTACGAGTACCGGCTGCTCGGGATCTTCCGCACCGACCGCCATCTGCTCGGCACGGTGGAGCAGCCGACCGAGGAGAGCCTGTTCCTGCTCGGCACCGACACCAACGGCCGCGACCTGTTTTCGCGGCTGGTGATCGCCAGCCGCATATCGCTGTCCATCGGACTGATCGGCGTAACGCTCGGCCTGATCCTGGGCATCGTGCTGGGCGGGATATCCGGCTTCTACGGCGGCGTGGTGGACTCGGCCATCCAACGCCTCATCGAGATCCTGCGCTCGATCCCCACCATCCCGCTATGGATGACGCTGGCCGCGGCCCTGCCACACGGCTGGAGCGTGGTGCAGCGCTACCTGGCGATTACGGCGATCCTGTCGTTCTTCGCCTGGACCACCCTGGCACGCGAGGTGCGCGGCCGCTTTCTGTCCCTGCGCGAGGAGGACTACGTGCTGGCCTCCGAGGTGCTGGGGGCGACCAGGAAGCGGGTCATTCTGCGGCACATGGTGCCGGCCATGACCAGCCACATCATCGCGACCGCCACGCTGGCCATCCCGGGGATGATCCTGGCAGAGACCGGCCTGAGCTTTCTGGGCCTGGGGCTGCGCCCGCCGGCCATCAGTTGGGGCGTGATGCTGCAAGACACCCAGAACCTGCGCGCGATCGCCCAGTCGCCGTGGCTGATGACCTCGGTCTGGCCGGTGATCGTGTCGGTGCTGGCCTTCAACTTCGTGGGCGACGGGCTGCGCGACGCCGCCGACCCCTACAGCACCTGAACCGATGGTTCCGGGACGCCTGAGCGCGCAACAGCTCGCCTTCTACCGGACATTCGGATTCCTGCGCTTCCCCGGCCTGTTCGCGGCCGAGATCGACGCCATCACCGCCGCCTACGATCACGTCTTCGCCGACAGCGGCCGCGTCCATGACCACCGGCAGGCGCTGTACCTCATCCCCTTCGCCGACCGCAGCGAGTACCTGTCCGCCCTGATCGACGATCCGCGCATCGCCGGACCGGTCGCCTCCATCCTGGGCTCCGACTACAACTACGCCACCAGCGACGGCAACTACTACGTGGGCGACAGCATGTGGCACTCGGACCAGCACCTGGACACGCCCTTCCACTCGGTGAAGGTCGCCTTCTACCTGGACCCGGTCACCCGCGACTCCGGCTGCCTGCGGCTGATCCCCGGCAGCTTCAATCACGGCGACGCGTTCAGCGACGCACTGCACGCGGTGGTGCCGATCTCCGCGAAGAACCGCAGCCGCGAGGTGTGGGGCCTGCACGGCAGCGAGGTGCCGGCCGTGGCGATCGAGTCGACGCCGGGCGACATGGTGCTGTTCAACCACAAGACCAAGCACTCCGCCTGGGGCGGCGGCAGCAAGCGGCGCATGTTCACCTACAACTTCGAGGAGCGCATGACCGGCGCGCAGGTGCCGTACCTGGCCAGGACGCTGGCCGACGTGCACGCGCGCAACGGCACGATCTATGGCGAGGCGATGCTGCGCACCGCCGGCCCGCAGCGCCGGCGCCACCTGGAGCAGCGGCTGCGCATCGCCGCCGAGCACGGCATCATCCCCGACGACGGGAGGACCGCATGAAGGCGCACATCCACTGGAGCACGGTGATCTGCCGCCGGCCGGGCCGCTACCTCGCCTGGCCCACCATCGCCCGCAGGGAAGACGGCGAGCTGCTGGTCGTCTTCTCGGGCGATCGCGAAGAGCACGCCTGCCCGTACGGCAAGACGCAGCTCATCCGCAGCTCCGACAGGGGGGCGACCTGGTCGGATCCTGTGACCATCGCCGACACGCCGCTCGACGTCCGCGACGCCGGCATCCTGGTGCTGCGCTCGGGCGTGATCGTCGTGAGTTCGTTCACCGTGCCGACCTGGTCCCGGCTGGACGGCTTCCGCAAGACCTACCCCGCCGAGCAGGTCGACGGCTGGCAGCGCTACCTCGACACCGTTTCCCACACGGAGCGGCAGCGCTGGCTCGGCAACTGGACGCGACGCTCCACCGACGGCGGCTGCACCTGGGAGGAACCGGTGGACTCCATCGCGTCCGCCCCGCACGGCCCCATCCAGCTCCGCGACGGCCGGCTGCTGTTCCTGGGCGTCGACGCTCCCGGCGAGCCCCCGTACCGGCTGTTGGCCGTCGAGTCGGTGGACGAGGGGCGCTCCTGGCGGCGGATCGGCACCGTGCCGCTGTCGCCCGCCGACCACGCCGTCGCCGAGCCGCACCCCGCCGAGCTGCCCGACGGCCGCCTGGTCTGCCTGTGGCGCTACCAGCCGGAGGAGCTTACAGAACACCGCTACCTGCGCCAGACCGAGAGCGACGACGGCGGACGCACCTGGACCGAGACGCACGCGACGGCCATCCTGGGGTATCCGGCGCACCTGCTGCCGCTGCGGAGCGGGGCGCTGCTCGCCACCTACGGGCGGCGCGTGCCGCCGATGGGCCACCGCGCCTGCCTGAGCCACGACGGCGGCGCGAGCTGGGACAGCGAGCAGGAGATCGTGCTCCGCGACGACGCCCCGGACGTCGAGCTTCCCTGGCCGGCAAGCTGGGACCTGGGCTACCCCGCTACCGTGGAGCTGGCGGCCGGCGAGCTGCTGACCGTCTACTACCAGATCGCCCCGAGTGACCTGAAGCCGAGCATCCACGCGACCCGCTGGTCGCTCAGGTAGCCGACGGCTCCGTACCGGCGAACTCAGGCAGCCGCCCCGTCAGTGCGCGGATGCGCGCGTTGCCGTGGCGCGCCAGCAGCTCGTTGTTGGCGCGCACGCGCGGTTCAGAGCGCAGCACGGCGCGGTGCCGGTCGTTCGTCGGCATGCACACGAACTTGAGGACGATCGACCGTCGTGGATGGACCTTGCCGTAGACGGAGTGAAACAGCCAGTTGTTGAAGAACACCACGTCCCCGGGATCGGTCTCGATCGCGTACGCGGGTACGTCTTCGCCGCGCTGCCCGAAGTACCGCCGGTTGCCGCCGGCCGCGGTCGCCTCGTGTAACGGCAGCAGCGACTCGTGCAGCAGCGCCCGGTGTGACCCCGGGATGATGCGCAGCGCTCCGGTGTCCCTGCGCAGCGGGTCCAGATAGAGCATCACCTTGAGCCGGTACGGCGCCATCTGCTCCTGGAGCCAGCCGCCGTCGGCGTGCCAGTGGTGGTCGGCCAAGCTGTCGAAGCCCCACATGCCCTCGGATCCGCCCCACAGCACGTCCTCGCCGAGCAGGTCGCAGACCGCCCGGTAGATGCGGTCGTCGGCGACCAGGTCGGTGAGCATCAGGCTCCGCTCCACGAACTGCGCCTCCCACACCACGTCGCCGTCGCCCGGAGCATGGCCCAGGAAGTCCGCGCACATCGACTCCATCTCGCGGAGTGCGGCGTCGACCTCGGTCGAGCTCAGGGCGCCGCGGCGAACCACGACCCCGAGCGCGTCGAACTGCGCCACCTCGCCGGCGGAGAGGAACTGCGGCGGCCGGGCATCCACGCGTTGCAGTGTCTCACACGACACGGCACGGCGGAATGGCCGGCCGCGCTCAGCCGGAGTAGGCTCGTCCCCGTGCCGTCGCCCTTGCCATGAAACACGCCACCGATCGAGTCGAGGTGATCCCGTCCGGCGGCGCCCTGGGCGCGGAGATCCGGGGACTGGACCTGCGCCTGCCGCTCGATGCCGGCACCGTGGGCCAGCTCCGCCGCGCCCTGCTCGACCATTGCGTGCTGGTCTTCCGCGGCCAGCCCATCAGCGAGGCGGATCAGGTCCGCTTCACCGGCTACTTCGGCCGCCCGGTCGAGCACGTCCGCCGCCAGCCCGACCGGCCGGTCAAGGAGATCTTCCTGATCTCCAACATCGAGGAGAACGGGCAACCGATCGGCGCCCTGGGCCACGGCGAGCTCAGCTTCCACTCCGACCTGTCCTACCTGCGCCGCCCCGGCACGCTCTCACTGCTGTACGCGGTCGAGGTGCCGGAGAGTGGCGGCAGCACCCAGTGGTGCAACGGCTACGCGGCGTACGAGGAGCTGGACGACGACCTCAGGACGAGGGTGCACGGCATGCGCGCCATCCATCGCCATCCGGTCGAGGACCAGAACCCGCCCGAGCCGGTGGACCACCCCGTCGTGCGCACGCACCCGGAGACCGGCCGCCGGACGCTGTACGTGGGCCCGCACTTGACGCGCTCCATCGTCGGCATGGAGGCGGCCGAAAGCCGCGCCCTGCTCGACCGGCTGTTCGCTCACATGGTCCAGCCCAGATTCGTGTGGACCCACCACTGGCGCGTCGGCGACCTGGTCATGTGGGACAACCGCGCCACCATGCACCGCCGTGAGCCGTTCCCCGCCGACCAGCGCCGGCTGATGAAGCGCACCCAGGTCCTGGGCGAGGAAGTGCCGTCGTGACCTACCACTGAACCAGGGGTGACACAGCCCACGCTCAACTGACCAGTTGTCAACGATAAGGTTGACAACCGATTCGTCGCGCACGTATCGTCTGAATGAGACGCGGCCCATGACATCATCTACCGGGCGCTGGGTAAGCGGTGCCAACTTCTTCGACCGTGATGCGGAACTTCATATCCTGGAGCAGCGCGTCCGCGACGGCAATCACGTGCTGCTGACGGGGCAGCGGCGCATGGGCAAAACGAGCATCGCTCGGGAACTCGGGCGGCGGCTCACCGAGTCCGGAGGATGGCTCACGCTGTTCACCGACATCGAGGACGCGACCTGTCCCGAGGACGTGATCGCCGACATCGCCCGGGCGGCGCAGCCGGTTCGGTCAATCGTGTCGCGGCTGAGCAACATGGCTCAGCGAGCGCTTGGAGCCGTTGAGGAAGTCGGAGCGGGCGAGTTTCGCTTGAAAGTCCGCGCGGAACTGAACGCCGGAAACTGGCGAGACAAAGGGGAACGGCTGCTCCTCGGCTGCGCAAAACACGACAAGCGCGTTCTTCTCGTTGTGGACGAGCTGCCCATATTCCTCAAGCGAATGCTGCGCGCGGCTGACGGCGCCACGCGGGTCGAGGGCTTCCTGAGCTGGCTGCGAGGCGTGTTTCAAGGCCTTGGCGGTGACTCTCCGGTCCTCATCGTGTCGGGCAGCATCGGACTCATGCCGATGGTGCAGCGCCTCGGAATACCCGACCGTATCAACTACCTTGAGCCGTTTCGCCTGGGACCCTGGAGTCGCGAAGCCAGCGTCGCGTGCTTCGACCAGCTCGCGAGCAGCGCCGCGCTGTCGATAGAGGATGGCGTAGCGGGTGCAGTCTACGACGCGCTCGGGATTGGCATCCCACATCACGTACAGTCGTTCTTCGCGCGGCTGCGGGAACACGCCATCATGGCGAACCGCGACCGAGTGACCGTTGCCGACGTCGCAATGGTGTATCGCACCGGCCTGCTCGGCCCCTCCGGCCAGAACGACTTGGCACACTACGAGACGCGTCTCCGCGACGGACTCGACGATGAGAGCCGCTCGATCGCCATGGAGATCCTTGCCGAGGCAGCCACGCAAGGAGCGTTCACCGCCGCCGCACGCGCTCGCCTCGGCGAGCTCTACTCCCGTGTGGTTGACGACGCACACGGCCGCATTACAGAAGTACTCGACGTCCTCGTCCACGACGGCTATTTGGAACACTCTGCAAACAGCTACCGCTTCCCGTCGCGCCTGCTGAAGGATTGGTGGGCCGCGCGCTTTCGCGACCACCACGTTCCCATCGAACTCCGCTCGCCAAGCGGCCCTGCGGCGGCCGGTCGATGACGCAAACGCATCATCCCACTATCCGCACGTTCAATCCCGGAACGTTCCAGTCTGACGACGAGATCATCGAGCAATTCGTGGTCAGGGAGCACGAGCTCGCTACCGTGCTAGAAATCCTGCGCGGAAACGTCGATGCCGACTCCTGCCAGCACACGTTGATCGTCGCCCCACGCGGTCGAGGGAAGACCATGCTCCTCGCCCGCGTCGCCGCCGAGCTACGCACCAACCGCGGACTGTCCAGCCACCTGTTGCCGATACGGTTCATGGAAGAAAGCCACGAGATATTCAGTGCGGCGGACTTCTGGCTGGACGTGCTGTTCTACCTATCCCTCGAAGCCCGTACGCAGGATGCTGAACTCGCCCGAAACCTGCGGGATACGCACGCAGACCTGACTACGCGGTGGCGCGAAAGGGAACTCGATGAACGTGCCCGAGCCGCCGTTCTTGACGTGGCCGATCGGCTTGGAAAACGACTTGTACTCATGGTCGAAAACCTGCAAGGACTGTGTGACAACGTAGACGACAATTTTGGTTGGAAGCTGCGCAAGACGCTTCAGTTGGAACCGCAGATCATCCTGCTCGCCTCGGCGACCAGTCGTTTCGAGAGCCTGGACGACGCGCAGGATCCGTTCTTTGAGCTGTTCCGGATCATCTGTCTTCAACCCTTGGATACGGCGCAGTGCGGCCGCCTGTGGCAAGCGGTCAGTGGCGACGCTGTAAGCCGGCGCCAGATCCGGGCACTGCAAATCCTCACCGGCGGCGATCCGCGTCTCCTTGTTATCGTCGCCGAATTCGAACGTCATGGGTCGATGCGCCGGTTGATGGAGCAATTGGTAAAGATGATCGACGATCACACAGAGTATTTCCGCGGCCACCTGGAGACCATCGGCAAGACGGAACGTCGTGTCTATCTCGCTCTGGTCGACCTATGGGAACCGTCGACCACCGGTGAAGTCTCAGCGCGAGCGCGTCTGGACGTCCGCACCGTGTCCACCATGCTCGGCCGCCTGGTACTCCGCGGCGCCGTAGAACCACGCGACGCTCACCGCCGGTACGCGGTAACGCAGCGCCTCTACAGCATCTATTACAAGCTCCGGCGTGAACGGGACGAGGCCGCCATCGTCCAGACCCTCCTACGCTTCATGGATGTATTCTACAGCGATAACGAGATCACCGAGTTGTACGCCGGTTTGCACTTGGACGCATCGCAGTCCCCCATGATTCTGGAAGGAATCGAACGGGTGCGACCCGATATTCCGAAACTCGACGAAATTGTGAACGGCGTCGCACGCGACGTCCAGACGTTGAACGACGGGACAATCGAGAGAATCGAGCACGGCGACTATTCAGCGGCGATCGCTGCCTGCGATGACTTGATCGCACGGTTTGGAGCGAGCGAGGCAACCGAGTTGCAGGTGCAGGTAATCCGGGCTCTTATCAACAAGGGCGTCGCGCACGACCGCGGCAGAGACCATCTTGCGGCGATCGACTCCTACCGAAGCGCCGTCGAACGATTCCGGACAAGCGACGCGCCCGCACTGCAACGTCGGGTTGCCGTCGCGATGCTCAACATGGGAGTAGCGCAAACGGGACGTGGCGACCACGCCGCGGCGATCGCGGCGTACGATGAGCTGATCCAGCGATTCCGAACGAACGGCGACTCCGAGCTACAGACGCACACGGCCCGTGCCCTGGTCGACAAGGGCCATTTGCACGGACGACTCGGCGACCATGCTGCGGAGATCGACGCCTACCGCACGGTGCTCGAACGGTACGGAAGCAGTGAGGTATCCGAGCTGCAGGTCGAGGTGGCGGGAGCGCTGTACAACACGGGAGTCGCGCTGGCACGATCCGGCCAGCACCGCGCCGCGATCGCGGCCTGCGATACCGTCATTACGCGCTATGGTGAGAGTGACGCTCCGGAGCTGGAGCGTCGAGTTGCCCGTGCGTTGCTCAACAAAGGAGTTGAGCAGGCCGAGGTTGGCGAGTATTCGGCGGCCCTCGCAACGTTCGACACCGTCGCGGATCGCTATGCGGGACGTGATGAGCCGGAATTGCAGGAAAGGGTCGCCAGATCGTTGGTCTTCAAAGCCGCGACGCAACATCGACTGGACGACGCCGACGGCTCCATTTCGACCTGCGATTGCGTACTGGCCAATTACGGGGAGAGAGAAGATCCGGATTTTCGCGTACTCATCGCAGGCACGTTGCTTCAAAAAGGCGCGGCGCTGGCCACGAGCGACCGCCACGCTGAGGCGATCGCAACCGCTGACGAGGTAGTCGCGCGTTGCTCATTCAGCGATGCCCCGGAGTTGCAGCATATCCTGGCACGGACGATGAACAACAAGAGCGAATCTCAGAGAATGATCGGCGACTTCGATGCAGCCCTCGCTACCAGCGACCAGATCGTGGATCGCTTCGGCGGCAGCCGTGCGCCTGAGTTGCGGATTCAGGTAGAGGATGCTCTGTTCCGCAAAGGTATGATCCAGACTAAGATCGGCCGTGCTGATGAAGCGCTGCGCACCTCCGACAAGTTCGAACGGTGGATCGGCGAACCGGTAGCGGGGGTACGAAGCGCGTACGCGTGGAAAGCCCAATGCATCAAGATGTTCGCGCTGATTGCGCAAGGTGATGGGACCGCGGCAACCGAATCGCTCTGTTCCGTATATGCAGCGCTGCTTCCGGGAGATGAGACGATGTTATCTCACGTGGTTGAGAGCGTAGCCAGGTTGGCCGCCGCCGGTGTCCCGGACCGCGAACTCGTCGCGGTTCTGTCACTCGAACCCGATAAGGCCGCGGCGTTGGCACCGCTCATCATCGCCCTGCGGCAGCGCGCCGGGGAGACGGTTCGTGCGCCGGCCGAAGTCCTCGAAGTTGCCGCTGACGTGCGCAAGCGGATCGACGAACCGTTACTTCAGTAAGAGCATCGGCTTACTCGCTTACCCGCAGACGAATTGGATGAACGAGTGTTTGACCGGTTCGAGCAAGCCTTCGAGGCGCTGAACCTCCTGTTGTACGGTCTTAGATGGCGCTTTGGGTTATCGGCACCTCACAACAGACCCCAGTCGAATACCGCCCCCAGGTAGCCGTCCCTGCGATTGGTGAGCCCCTCGTACACCGCCTGACAGTCGGCGGGCGAGGCCACCTGGTCGAGCAGCGGTTCGACCAGCAGCCGGCCGGCCGCGATCCACTCGACCAGACGGCGGTAGTTGGTCTCCAGGTCGCGCACCCGTTCGGTGGGGTGCGCCGGCCAGCGCCACTCCAGCGCTCCGATCATCCGGATCGCCTCCAGGTGGACGCGCAGCAGCATCGGCGTCGCGTCGAAGGCAGCGCGGGCGCGGGGGCTGCCGAGCAGGATCACCTCGCCGTGGCGCCGGGTGGCCATCACCGCCTGCGCGACCACCTCGCTGATGCCGATCGCCTCCACCGCGACGTGCACGCCCTCGCCCGCGGTCCACTCCAGCACCGCTTCCTGCAGATCGTGCGCGCCCGAGTTCACTGTGCGCTCGATCCCGCACGCACGCGCTTTCTCCAGGCGGTAGTCGGACAGATCGACCGCCATCACCTCGGCGCCGGCCATGCGGAAGAGTTGCGCGGCGAAGTTGCCGACCAGCCCCATGCCGATCACCAGAACCGTGTCGCCGGGCTGCACGCTGGAGGAGCGCAGCGCGGAGATGCTCACGCCCGCCATGCGGGCGAACACCAGATGACTGCCCGGAGCGTTCTTCGGCACGGGCAGCGCCATGCGGGCGGCGTCGGCCTTGACCAGCGACGCGTGCCGGGAGAAGGAGAGCACGCGGTCGCCCGCGCGGCACATCTCCACGGCCGATCCCACCTCCAGGACCCGGCCCAGGTGGCCGTAGCCGGTGCCGCGGGGATACGTGCCGCCGTCGCCGAACGGCATCTCCCGCACCAGGCCGGTGAAGCCGGCCCCCTCGGTGCCGGCGCTGACGATGGTGTACTCGGCCTCCACCAGCGCCTGGTGCGGCTCCAGGGCTGCGTCCACGTCGAGCTCCTGCAGCTCGATGCGGCCGGGCTCGACGACGATCAGATGTCTGCTCTTCATACGCTCTCCGCCTTGGTCGGAATCGCCTGCCATCGTGCCGTTCTGTCGCCGGCTTGCCTACGAGTCCGTCGCGCCATGGCTGCCCGGCGCTATGCCGCGGCCGGAGCAGCGGAGTAGGCTCGTGCGAGGCCAACGCATGTCCCCCCCATCCCCATACCGGCAGATGACGTTCGCCGACGAGTTGCTCGACCGTCCGGACGAGCTTCGGGACGCCTACGAGCGGGACGGATACCTGTTCTTCCGCGGCGTCCTGGATCGCGCGGAGGTGGAACGGGGCGCCGACGAGCTGCTGGCGGCGATGCGCGGCGAGGACCTGGTCCAGCCGTCCGCGGATGGCCGCCAGCCGGCGCGCTGGAGCGGCCGGCCGCTCGATGCCGTCGACGACCGCAGCTTCTACGAAGTCCCCTACTACGCCGAGCTGCTCGACACGGAGACGACGCAGCGGTTTCTGTTCCGCGTGTTCGGCGAGCCGGTCTTCACGTTCCGCTCCCTCACCGTGCGCTACGCGCTGCCGGCCGACGACCGCCACATCTCGCTGCCGCACCAGGATCACTTCTTCATCCGCCACACGGCGGCGTTCCGGACGCTGTGGGTCCCGCTGCTGCCGATCGAGCCGGCCGGCGGCGCCCTGGCCGTGGCCGCAGGCTCGCACCGCGCCGGACTGCGCCGGCACGAGGAGACCGACGTGCTCTCCTACGTGCTCAAGGGACGCCGGCAGCGCGGCCTGCCGCTGGCCGAGGTCCCGCAGCCCTGGCACACCACGACCTACCGGCCGGGCGACGCGCTGATCTTCCACAGCCACACCCTGCACTGGGCGCTGCCCAACGAGTCGCAGTCCGTGCGGCTCTCGGTGGACGTACGCTGTCAGCCCGCCTACGAGCCCCGTTCGTGGCAGTCGCGCACCACGGTCCCCGAGCAGCGCGAGCTGCGCCGCGCGGCGCAGGCGATCGCGGCCGCCGAGGGCATGGGCGAGGACCTGTTCGAGAAGGTGATCATCGAGATGATGGCCCAGGGCGTGCCGGCCGAGCGCGACCGGATGGTCGAGCTGGCGGCGGCCCTGCGCTGAGAGATGCTCCAACGTGGGCCCTCGGCAGGTCGGGAAAACGACCGCTCAGTTCCAGATCATCGCCGACGTGCTCGACGAAGGCGTACATGGCCGCAATGTCCTTCGCGTCCAGTTCGACGAGCTGGCGTCGCTCCGCGGCATCGAAGCACCGATCCTCGCCATCGCCGACTGGTTCGAACGGAACGTGAGCACGGCTCGGTTCAACGAGCTGGCACGCGCCGGCCGCCAGGCATGTCTGTTCTTCGACGAAGTCCAGAACATCGACGCCTGGGATGCGCAGCTCTGCCTGGTGGATCACGGCCTGCGCGCAAGCTGGCTTCAGGAGCAGGTTCCCCTGACCCCGGAGGCGCTCGCGGCACGCCCCGAGCTCAACAGCCTGGCCGGCCACCTCGCCGAGAGTGTCTTCGGCTCGGTCGCTTCGACGATACACGGGCTGGATATCGCCCACGTTCCCGAACGAACAACGGACCGTGAGGTGGACTTCGTCTTGACCGTCGGCGCCCAACGCGTGCCGGTCGAGATCAAGTATCAGCGCCGGGTCGACCCCGTGCGCGATACGCTGGGCATACGTTCGTTCGTCGAGAAGTCCGTCAACAACGCTGCTTTTGGTCTGCTGATCACCCAGGACGATGCCGCGTCCGTCGACGACCCGCGCATCGTAACTCTCCCGCTCTCCACCTTCATGCTCCTCAGATGAGGATCAACGAGGTTTCGACACGCTCCGCACCGGCAGCGACCCATCACGCCGCGAACGGGTTGTCGATTCGGACTCCGACGAAGTCCATGCCGTTCTGCAGATCCTCGGACAACACCACGGGGCATGAGAGGCTGCGCGCCGCCTCGACGATCGCCGAGTCCCAGAGGGAGATCTGCCACCGCTGGCTGGTGGCGAGCGCCGCCTGCAGCAGCTCGACCGTGTTCTCCTGGATCGGGTAGCGCAGCCAGGCATGAATCAGGTCGGCCGCCTGCTCGTGGCTGAGCCGATCGTCCCGCGATGGCCGCGTCGCCCGGGTGTCGGTTTCGAGACCGCATACAGCAGGATGTTGGTGTCAACGAAGCGCATCGCGATCGTGCACGCGGTCGCGCGGCAGACGGTCCGTGGCGTCGAAGCGGCGGATCGATTCTATGGTGCTGCGCTCGAGGCGCTTGCGCCGCTCGTAGTCGGTTTCCTGGCCGGAGAACGTGATGAGGAAATCACGCACGACCGCGGACACGGACGTATGGAGCTCCGCGGCACGCATCCGCGCCCTGCGATGAGTGTCCTCACTCACAGAGACGGTGATATTCTTCATCCTCACAGCCTGATAAACGACTCCTGCTCCGTCAACGTCGGACGGCTGTCAACGTGAGAAGACATGGACATGGATAGCCCGACATCCGGCCGCCGGCCCAACCTGCTCTACATCCACTCCGATCAGCACAACCCGTTCGTGACCGGCTGCTACGGGGACCCCGTGGTGGAGACCCCGAACCTGGACGGACTGGCGCGCCGCGGCGTGACGTTCACCAACGCCTACTGCCCGTCACCGGTCTGTGTGCCGTCGCGGATGGCGATGCTGACCGGCAAGTACCCGCATGAGATCGACGTGTGGACCAACCACCACATCCTGGGCAGCGACCACCCCACCCTCGCGCACGCCATGGGCGCCGCGGGCTACCGGCCCGTGCTGATGGGGCGCATGCATTCGGTCGGCATCGACCAGCTCCACGGCTACGCCGAGCGGCCGATCGGCGACCACGGGTCCAACCATCCCGGCGGCGGAGAGGTGCCCCGTGAGGCGCGCGGATCGCTGGAGTCGTCCGGCGCAGGGCAGAGCGGTTACCAGGTGCATGACGAGGACGTGACCGCGGCGACCGTCGACTTCCTGAACCGGCACGGAATCCGCAGGCGCGCGGGAGTGACCGACGAGCCGTTCTGCCTGTCGGTGGGATTCATGCTCCCGCACGCGCCCTACGTCGCCCGCCGCGCCGACTTCGACCGGTACCGCGACCGCGTCACCCTGCCCCGCGTCCGCACGCCGTTCGACGACCGGCTGCACCCGTTCGAGGCATGGTGGCGCTCCTGGAGCAGCGTCGAGGAGGTTCCCGACCACCTCATCCTGCGGGCCAGGGCGGCCTACTGGGCGCTGATCGACCGGATGGACGCTCTGATCGGGGACATCCTGGAGGCGCTGCGCAGGAACGGACTCGAGGACGACACGCTCATCGTCTACCACTCCGATCACGGCGACATGGCCGGCGAGCACGACCTGTGGATGAAGCGCTGCCACTACGAAGCGTCGGCGCGCATCCCGGCGATCGTGTCGTGGCCGGGCGTGCTGCCCGAAGGGGTGGCGTGCGACCGCGTGGTCAGCGCGCTCGATCTGAACGCCACGATGCTGGACGCGCTGGGCGCCGACCCGCTGCCTGGCTCGCACGGCCGCAGCCTGCTGGATCTGCTCGGCGGCCGGCAGACCGCCTGGGACGACCTCGCCTACTGCGAGTACTGCGTGTACGAGGGATGGACGACGCGGATGATCCGCCGCGGGGACTGGAAGTTCATCTACTACCACGGACACCGGCCGCAGCTCTTCAATCTTCGCGAGGATCCGGACGAGCTGGCCGACCGGAGCGGCGACCCGGCGTGCGCGGCGATCGCCAGGGAGCTGACGGCTGCCGTGCTCGCCGACTGGGACCCGGACGCCGTCGACCGGAAGATGCGCGAGCGGCGCCGTGCCACCGATCTGATCGCCGCCTGGTCACGGGAGACCGGCGCCCCGGAACAGTTCGTCTGGCCCCGCATCCCCGGCATGGACTACGTGGAGCCGAGCTGAGCGGACGGCGCTACTTCTGCTTGCGCATGTACTCGAGCCACGTCTCCTTGGTCGACTCGAGCTGCTCCATCAGGACCCGGCGGGAGTGGTCGTCGGCGAACACCGGCGCGCGGGAGAAATAGCGCAGCAGATCGTCGATTCCCTTCAGCGACCGCCGCTTGGCCTTCGCCTCCAGCCGGGAAACGCGTCGCTCGCGCACCGCCGGATCCAGATCCCCGTTCGCCTGCAGCACGTCGATCTGCTCGAAGTGGGGCCGGGTCCACGCCTCCGGCACCTGGCCGGTGCTGGTGATGTACTCGGCGTTCTGATGGCGCTCGTGGACGACGCGGCCGAGCACCTTGCCGATGATCACCACGCCCCAGCGGACGCCGAGCGTGAACAGCACGATGATGGCGACGAAGGCGAGCAGAAGCGGCAGCATGGGTCGAGCCCATCATAGCGCCCCGACACCGTCCCCTGCCGCTCCACCTCGCGACGGTTGACCAAGAAGCCAACGGCAGCACAAACTCGATTGTCTCGTGGAAACCGCTACCCAGGCACCGGTACTGGAACTCAAGGATCTCAGGACCTACTTCTCCCTGGACGAGGGCACGCTGAAGGCAGTCGACGGCGTCAGCCTGACCGTACATCAGGGTCAAACGCTCGGCATCATCGGTGAGAGCGGCTGCGGCAAGAGCGTGACCGCGCAGTCCATCCTGCGCATCGTCCCCACGCCGGGACGCATCATCTCCGGCGACATCGTGCTGCACCGCGACGGCGAGCCTGCCGTCGACCTTGTCGACATGGACCCGTTCGGACACTCGGTTCGCGCCATCCGCGGCAAGGAGATCTCGATGATCTTCCAGGAGCCGATGACCAGCCTGTCGCCGGTGCACACGATCGGCAATCAGATCGAGGAAGCGATCCTCCTGCACAAGACCAGGGACAAGAAGGAGGCGCACTCGCTGGCGGTCGAGATGTTGGACAAGGTCGGCCTCCCCAATCCGTCGCAGCGCATCAACGAGTACCCTCACCAGCTCTCCGGCGGCCTGCGGCAGCGGGCGATGATCGCCATGGCGCTGTCCTGCAATCCCAAGCTGCTGATCGCCGATGAGCCGACCACCGCCCTCGATGTCACCGTGCAGGCGCAGATCCTCGAGCTGATGGCCCAGCTCCAGGAGGAGTTCGGCATGGCGATCCTGTACATCACCCACGACCTGGGCGTGATCGCCGAGATCGCCGACGACGTCGCGGTGATGTATCTGGGCCGCGTGGTGGAGCACGCCGTGACGAAGGAACTGTTCCGCAACCCGCTCCACCCCTACACGCGGCTGCTGCTCAAGTCGATTCCGCGCATGGGCAAGGGCGCCAAGCAGCGCCTGGAGGCGATCGAAGGCACCGTGCCGATCCCGCTCGACCCACCGCGCATATGCGGCTTCTTCAGCCGCTGTCCGGACGCCATCGCCGGCACCTGCGATAGGGAGGTGCCCGAACTGGTCGAGGTGTCGCCCGGCCACTCGGTGCGCTGCTACCTGCACAGCGAACAGACGGAACCCATCACCGACACGCCGAAGCAATCCCGGCGAGCGTTAGGAGCGCCACGATGAGCGATACCGACAGCCGCGGAGCCGCGGAGCCGGCTGCCGCCACCGGCGGGGCGCCCGCCAGCGACGGAGTTCGAACGCTCCTGAAGGTCGACGAGTTGCGCAAGTACTTCCCGATCGAGAAGGGGTTTCTGCGCCGCGTCACCGGTCACGTCAAGGCGGTCGACCGGATCAACCTCTTCATCAACGAAGGGGAGACACTTGGCCTGGTAGGCGAGTCCGGCTGCGGCAAGACGACCCTGGGCCGGTGCATCCTGCGTGCCATCGAGCCCACCGACGGCTCGGTCAATTTCCACTTCCAGGCCGCCGACGCACCGATCGACATCACCAAGCTGGACAAGAGCCGGCTGCGGAAGATCCGCCGGCACATGCAGATGGTCTTCCAGGACCCCTACTCGTCGCTGGACCCGCGCATGACCGTGCTGGACATCGTCGCCGAGCCGCTGGTCGCCAACGGTCTGGCGCGCGGACGGGAACTGGAGGATCGGGTCAAGGAGCTGGTGCGGATCGTGGGACTGGAGGTCAAGCACCTCAAGCGCTACCCGCACGCCTTCTCCGGTGGTCAGCGGCAGCGTATCGGCATCGCCCGGGCGCTCGCGCCGCAGCCCGAATTCGTCGTCTGCGACGAGGCGGTGTCCGCGCTCGACGTCTCGATCCAGGCGCAGATCCTCAACCTGCTGGAAGATCTGCAGTCCGAGTTCAACCTCACCTACCTGTTCATCGCCCACGACCTCAGCGTCATCGAGCACATCTCCGACCGGGTGGGCGTGATGTACGTCGGCAAGATGGTCGAGCTGGGGGAGGCCGAGGAACTGTTCGGCAACCCCAAGCATCCCTATACGGAGGCACTGCTTTCGGCGGTGCCGCAGCCGGATCCCGAGACGCACATGGACCGGATCATCCTGCCGGGAGAGGTGGCCAATCCCGCCGACCCGCCTTCCGGATGCTACTTCCACCCGCGCTGCCTGTACGCCAAGGACAGGTGCCGCACGGAGGAACCCTCCTGGGAGGAGGTGGCCCCCAAACACTTCGCCGCCTGCCATTATGCCAAGGAGCTGAACCTCAAGGGCGTCGAGTAGGGTCCATGCCGGTACTTGCTGCCAGGTGAAACCGCTGGTCGCCGTCACCACCTACTACGACCGGGACCTGATCGGGCCCGCGCTCGCGCCGTTGCGCGAACGGGCCGAGGTGCGCTTCGGCCCGCCGGTGGGTCGCAACCTGCAGGCCTCGGAGCTCGTCGAGGCCCTCGCCGGCGCCGCCGCCGTGATCGCAGCCGATGAGCGCTACGACGCGTCGATCCTGGCTGCCGTGCCGGCGCTGCGCATCATCGCCCGCGAGGGGGCGGGCTACAACGGCATCGACGTCGCGGAGGCGACGCAGCGCGGCATCGCCGTCACCAACGCTCCGGTCGTGCATGAGGCTACGGCCACCATGGCCCTCGGGCTGATGTTCGCGGTGGTCCGCAAGCTGCTCATCTGCGACCGCGCGGTGCGCGCCGGCCGCTGGACCGACCGGGGGCTGTTCCTGAATCCGGGGCTGGACGGCCTGACGCTGGGCCTGATCGGCTTCGGCATGATCGGGCGAGGCGTCGCCCGCCGCGCCCTGCCCTGCGGACTGCGCGTGCTGGCCCACAGCCGTTCGCTCACCGCGGAGGAGGCGGAGCGCCACGGCGTCACCGTTGCCTCGTTCGACCGGGTGCTCGCCGAATCGGACATCGTCAGCCTGCACGTGCCGCTCTCCGAGGGGACCAGAGGCCTGATCGGCGCGGCCGAGCTGGCCGCCATGAAGCGCGGCGCCTACCTGATCAACACCTGCCGCGGGCCCGTGGTCGACGAGGCGGCGCTCATCGACGCGCTCGCCTCCGGCCACCTGGCCGGCGCCGGCCTGGACGTGCTGGCCGACGAGCCTCCCGAACCGGGCAACCCGCTGCTGCCGATGGAGCAGGTGGTGCTCTCCCCGCACATGGGCGGCGACACCGAGCGCACGATGGTGCGCGCCGTGGAGGTCGCCTGCGACAACGTGCTGGCCTGCCTGGACGGCCGCACGCCGCCGACCATTCTCAACCCGGAGGTGCTCAACCCGCCCGCGTAGGGCTCAGGAGGTCTGCTGCAGCGCCGTCCACAGCAGCTCCTGGGTCGCCAGGATGTCCGCCCTCGCCATCGCCGCGCGCAACTCGTCGCGATCCACCACGTCGAGCACGCGCACCAAGTACTGCACGTTGCGGATGAACCGCGTGGCGCTGGCCGCGCCGTCCTCCCGCCACCAGATCACGTCGACGCCCAGGAAGTCGCGGTAGCCGACCTCGCGAAGCCAGTGGAGCATCTCCATCGACTCCCACAGGTGGGTCGAGGCGAAAACGGTCGACAGATCCTGCGGAAGCTGCGTGTCGTTGAGGTGCACGTGGTACAGCAGTCCCCGCCGGGCGGTATCCCAAGCGGCGTAGGCCAGGTTCTCCTGCGCCATCATCGAGTGGCTGCACTCGAGCTGCACGCCCAGGTTGGGTCGGCCGAGCTGCGCGATCAGGTCCAGCACCGCGCTGGCGCTACCGATCGCGGCGCGGCCCCGCGGGGAATAGGGCCGGTACTCCAGCGCCACGCGCAGGTCGCCTGCCGCTTCGCAGATCTCGTGCAGCGCCTCGGCGATGCCCTGCTGCATGGAGGGGAAATCGCGCTGGAAGGGATAATCGGCGCCGTCCATCGGCACGAACACGTAGATACCGGGACCATCGAGCCGCCGCGCGATATCCAGCGCGTTCAGGCACATGTCGATGGCCGCGCGGCGCTCGGATGCGTCCGTCGAAGTATAGGCCGCCTCCGCGAACCGGCCGCGCACGTACGGCTCCCCGTGGTGCACCATCGAGCACTGCAGTCCGCGCTCGTCGAGCCGTCGCTTGACGAGCGCCGCGTTGCCGGCGGTCACGGTGGTGCCGCTGAAGAACTCGACGCCGGACAGGTCCGGCACGGTGTCGAGGCTCCGGAAGGCGCGGTCGATCTCCGCGTCGGTCGGCTGATCGACCATGCGCGCGCCGAAGTGGTGGTACAGGCCGTCAGAGAATCGCGGCTGCCATGCCATGGATCGCTACCTCCGGGGACAACACTACCCGCCGGCGCTACTCGCCGGCCAGACGGAACGAGAACAGGCTGGCTTGACGCAGATAGAAGCGCAGCTTGGCGCCGTGGCTCGCCACTGCCTGCGGCAGCCGCCGCGCGCCTGACCAGCTCACCGGGCAGCTCACCGCGTCGCCGCGGAAGGTGTCGCAGTGGGCCCGCTCGAACCCGCGCACCGGCTGATCATCGATCCCGGCGAGCTCGACATCCACGGAACCCCCCGGGGCGCAGCGGGCGTTGATGAGCAACCGATCGCCGCCGCCAATAAACGCCTTGGTCGAGAGAATCCCTTCGCGCACCGTGGCATCAACGGAGACGAAGCCCTCGGGCCGCAGCGTCGCCACGCCCAGCGCCGTTTCCCCACCGGTGAAGTCGGGTTGCGCCTCCGGGACATCCAGCCCCTCCAACACGCCCTCCTCCCACCAGTCGTGGTGCAGGTTGGAGCCGCCGTAGTAGATGAGGATCTCGTCGTCCAGAAACAGCGGCGTGTTGCAGGTTTCGACCATGTAGCAGTCCCAGGAGCCCTCCGCGCCCCGGTCCAGGAACGGCTCCCGGCTGACGTGGCGCCAGTGGAAGCCATCACGACTGGAGACCAGCCGGATGTCCTTGGTGTTGTGGGTCCGCTGAAACACGTCCAGAAAACCGAGCCACAGGTCGCCGATGCGGAACCGCGTCAAGCCGTAGAACTCGTCGTCGAGGTTGTCGTGCTCGTCGTCGGGGGTGAGCGCCTCGTCCAGCACCGGCCAGTCCAGGATCGTGCGGCTCCTGGTGGTGAAGATGCGCCGCTTGCTCATCCCGAACCGGTCGTCCGGCCAGTAGGGATCGCCCCAGCCGGTCACGTCGGGCAGCCGCGGGTTGGATCGCCGCGCCTGCATCGCCCGTTGCCGCGTGTCCAGGTAGTAGTGGCCGGAGACCGTGTCGGGATAGAGGATGATCACGTCGCCGAGCGCCCGCTCGCGGATCCACCCGAACGACACCGGATCGTCGTGCATGCGCCACGTGCGTCCGTCCGCCGAATGGATCGCCCGGATGGTCGAGTCCTCGACCCCTTTGTGCTCATGCCAGATCAGGCTCTTGAACCGCTTCTGCGGATCGTCTTCCAGCGGATCGTCGATGATCGAGAAGGCGTGCACCTTGCCGAAGTCGTCGTCGCCCAGGCAGATGTTGGTCCGGCGGCCGTCCACGACGCGGTAGTCCAGCTCGGGCTTCGTCCAGCGAATGCCGTCTGCGGACTCCGCGTACAGCATGCGGTTGCGGCAGGCGTTGTGGAACGCAAAGGAGATGGCGCCGATCGAGAATCGCTCGGACGTGAGGAACGTCGCCAGATCCATGCCGATGTCCTCGTACCAGCACCGGTAGAGGCGCTCGGCCGGGTCGTGGCGGACGTTCCAGCAGTTGGTGCGGAAGTACGGCACCATCTCCCACGGCTTGTCCTTCCTCAGGACCGGATTGGCATCGTGCTTGCGCGGCCGATGCATGGTGCGGGTGACGAAGTTCACCATCTCGATCAGGTGGTTATCGACGAAGAGCTGCGGCTGCGCGCCGATGTTGATCGGCAAGCTATCCATCTCGACAGCCTCCAACGGAATGCGCACGCTTGACAACGTGACGGGATGGACGCAGCCTGTTCGACTCAGACGCCATAAGGCGCAAGGAGGCAGGGATGCTTCGAGGAACGCTTCACTTGCTCGGAATGGTGATCGGACTTGCCGTGCTCATCACCACGAGCGGTTTCGCCGGCCCCACCGCAGAGAGCGGCGAATCATCGACCGGGCCCGCTTCGAGCGGAGCCGAGATGCCGACCATGGACGTCGGCCCGACGCTCGGTGATTCGCAGGAATGGGCGACGCTTTCCCAGTACCAGAGCGAGACGGGAAACCAGATCACGTCGTTCAACGAATCGCCGATGTTGAGCGCGATGGTAGCCGCAGGAGAGCTGCCGCCCATCGAGCAGCGGCTGCCCGTTGAACCGTTCGTGCAGAAGCCGTACCACTCCGTCGGCACGTACAGCGACCGGCCGTTGCGGCTCATCAAGAGCGATACCGAGGGCGGACCGCTCGGCGCGATCGTCCATCACGGCGCGATCGAGTGGAACCGCGGGACCACCGATCTGCAGCCTTGGGTCGTACAGGACTTCCAGTACGCAAGCGACGGGACGGCGCTGACTCTCACGCTGAGAGAGGGCCTGAGGTTCTCCAACGGCACCGAGCACACGGCGGACGACTGGGTGTTCTGGTGGGAGGACATCGCCCAGAACGAAGAGATCGAGAAGTTCATGGGCAACTTCGCCGTGGCAGGCCAGCCCATGACGGTACACAAGATCGATGACCATACGGTCCAGTTCCGCTTCGCCGCGCCGTTCTGGAACGTGCACCTCTCCCTCTACGGAACCCGGCGCGCGGGGTTGCTCGACCGGGAGACCATCAAGAAGTACCACATCGGCTACAACGAGGACGCGAACGAACTGGCCAAGGAGCACGGGTTCGACAGCTGGGCCTTGCTGGTCAGCGGTCTGGTCAAGGACCCGTGGCGGCCCACCCAGCAGTTCCCGCACGAACTGAACCTCGAAATCGCGACGACCGGCCCGTGGCGGTACAAGGACTCGCCGACCGGCGCCGTGGTCTGGGAGCGCAATCCCTACTACCACCACATCGACCCGCAGGGCAATCAGCTCCCCTACATCGATTCGGTGATCACGACGGTGCTCCAGGATCCGGAGACGGTGAGGCTCAAGATCATCGTCGGCGACGTGGACTGGGACAACGGCGAGCTGACGCTGGAGCACTACCCGCTGCTCCTGGAGGAGCAGGCGAAGGGCAAGTACCAGGTCCGCCTCGCCCCGGGCGCAAACGCGGCGGAAGCGACCATCTGGACCAACCTGACGTATCGCGCCGACCCGGTGCTCGCCGAGATCCTGTCAGACGTACGCTTCCGCAGGGCCCTGTCGCTGGCCATAGACCGTGACGACATCAACGACACGATCTACTTCGGCGAAGCCGTACCGCGTCAGAATACGGTGGCGCCGCCCGTGTCCTACTACAAGGAGGAGTGGGCCACCGCGTACGCGACCCGCGACCTCGATGAAGCGAACCGGCTCCTGGACGAGATGGGTCTGGGCTGGGACGGCGACCGCCAGTGGCGGCTGCGGCCCGACGGCGATGTGCTGGCCGTCGAAGTGGTCACCCCGGGCGAGATGCAGAGTGCACCGATCGTCGAGCTGGTGGTCGCGCACTGGAAGGAGATCGGGGTGCGCGCCGATCTCAAGATGACCACCAAGAACGCCTTCTACGAGACCATCTACGCGAACGACAGCCAGATCGCGATCCGCCCGGACAACCACGGTCTGCCGGTGATGCAAATCCTCTACCGGGCGCTGTGGCGGCGCCCCCAGTGGTGGGCACCCCTGTGGCACGACTGGCTGGTTTCCGGCGGTGAGAAGGGCGAGGAGCCGCCGGAGTGGGTGAAGGAGTACAACGACATCATCAACTCGGCGTCGACCATGGATCAGGCGACACTCGACCGTGAGATGGCAAAGGTCTTCGATCGCAACGCCAGCGATCTCCTGTCGATCGGCACGGTGGGCATGGTCGCCAGCCCGGTGCTGATCAGCAACGACCTCGTCAACGTCGCCGACCGGTTCTGGAGCAACTCCGGAGTGCTGGCCTACGGTTTCGGCAACCAACAGCGGCCTGGGGAATGGTACTGGACGAACTAGCAGCGCTCGCTACGCAGTAGACGCTTGCTACGCAGTAGAGAGTACGAATGGAGCCCCGCCCGAGCGGCGGGGCTTCCATTGCGCTGCGACCGGAGGCACGATGGGCTCGTACATCGTTCAACGCTTTCTGTTCATGCTCCTGCTGCTGGCGATGCTCACCGTCGCGGTGTTCGTCATCATTCAGCTCCCGCCCGGAGACTTCCTCAGCCACTACGTCACCCGGCTGGAAGCACAGGGCATGTTCGTCGATCAGGAACAGACGGAGCAGCTCCGGCGGATCTACGGTCTGGACCTGCCAATGCATCGACAGTACCTGCGCTGGCTCCGGCGTATCGCAAGCGGCGACCTGGGGATGTCGCTGCAGTGGCGACAGCCGGTTTCGCGGCTGCTGGCGGACCGGTTGCCCTATGCGGTCATCGTTGCCGTCGCCACGCTCCTGTTCACGTACTCGGTGGCGCTTCCGATCGGCGTGTACTCGGCCACGCACCAATACTCCTTGACCGACTATACCGTTACGACGCTCGGATTCATCGGCTTGGCGACGCCGAACTTCTTGCTGGCACTGATCCTGCTATTCCTCGGCAACAGGTATCTCGGCCTGAGCATCGGCGGCTTGTTCTCGATCGAGTACCTGGACCAGCCATGGTCGGCCGCGAAGTTGCTCGACATGCTCGGGCACCTGCCGGTGCCGATCGTCGTCATCGGCACGGCCGGCACGGCACAACTGATTCGAGTTCTGCGCAGCTCACTCCTCGACGAGCTGTCCAAGCAGTACGTCATCACCGCGCGCGCCAAGGGCCTCGCCGAGTCGAGACTGCTGTTCAGGTATCCCGTTCGAGTCGCACTCAATCCCGTCATCAGCACGGTCGGCTGGATCCTGCCGGAGATCTTCTCCGGTCAGGTGATCACGGCGATCGTTCTCAGCCTTCCTACCATCGGCCCGTTGCTGCTGGCCGCGCTGGTAGCGCAGGACATGTTTCTGGCCGGCTCCCTGGTGATGGTCACGGCGCTGCTCACGCTCATCGGCACCTTCATCTCCGACATCCTGCTGATCGCGGTCGACCCGCGAATCAGGATGGCTGGCTGAGCGCAGGATGCGTCAACGCACCCCACCAACGCGATCGAGTGACCGGTCGGAGGAGTACCACCTCGCCTCGCAATGGCGCCTCATGGGGCGCAAGTTCCGCAAGCACAAGCTGGCTCTGGCAGGGAGTGCGGTGCTGGCGCTATTCTATCTGACGGCGATTCTCGCCGGATTCCTCGCCCCCTACGATGCTCATCACCGGTTCCGCGACTTCATCAACACCGCACCTCAAGGACCACGATTCATCGATACGAACGGCCGGTTTCACGCACGCCCCTTCGTGTATGGGCTCACGTCCGTGCTGAATCGGGAGACCTTTCGGCGCGAGATCATCGCCGATACTTCGCAGCGCTACCCGGTGCGATTGCTCGCTCGCGGTGACCGGTACAAGTTCTGGGGCCTGTTCACCACCGACGTACACCTGTTCGGCGTCGACGAACCAGGGGTTCTGTTGCTGTTCGGGACCGATGCTCTCGGCCGTGACCTTTTCTCACGGAATATCCACGGCGCACGGGTGTCTCTTTCCGTGGGGCTCGCCGGGGTGATCCTGAGCTTCGTTCTGGGCGCGATCCTGGGCGGGATCTCCGGGTACTTCGGCCGCGCAGCCGACATGATCATTCAGCGGATCATCGAGTTCCTGCTGTCCATACCGACCATACCCCTGTGGATGGCGCTGGCAGCATCGCTGCCCCGCGAATGGAGTGTCATACAGGTCTATTTCTTCATCACCATGATCCTTGCGATCCGTGGATGGTGCGGTCTGGCGCGTGTCGTCCGCGGCAAGCTCCTGGAGCTGCGCGAGGAGGATTACGTCATGGCGGCACGCATCTCGGGAACCGGCGACGCGGCGATCATCGCCAAGCACCTGTTGCCCGCGTTCATGAGCTACCTGATCGTGCACCTCACCCTGTCGATTCCGTTCATGATTCTGGGCGAGACCGCGCTGAGCTTTCTCGGCCTCGGGTTGCGGCCGCCAGCGGTGAGCTGGGGAACGCTGCTGCGGGACGCCCAGAACGTTTCGGCCATGGCGCTGTTTCCGTGGCTGCTGATCCCCGCGGCCTTCGTGATCATCAGCGTACTGGCGTTCAACGCCGTTGGCGACGGCCTGCGTGACGCGGCCGACCCCTACAAGTAAAAAGGAGCTCCCACATGACTCAGTCACCGATCAACATCGGCCAACAGCCACAGTTCTTCTTCGACAACTACATGATCGAGATGGTCAACTTCGTTACCCGGACCATGCACCAGCCGCGACGCCACGGAAGCAATCCTCTCATCCGCAAGGACAGGCCGTGGGAGATCACGCCCCACTTTCGCACCAACTGCTGGAACGTGCGCTACGACGACCAGGAGAGGCGCTACAAGTGCTGGTATGAAGACACCGGGCTCGACTACGCGCGCGCGTTGAAGACACGACGGGAAACGCTCGGTCCCATCGACTCACGCATCCACGACGCCAGTCGGCACCGCATGCTGTACGCGGAGTCGGGCGACGGTGTGAGCTGGACGAAGCCGGAGCTCGACTACTGTCGCGTGGATGGCCGCAAAACCAATATCTGCCTTGGCGATGAGACGTTCGGAAAGGTGCACGCGTTTACCATCATCGACGATCCGCTCGAATCGGATCCGGCGCAACGCTACAAGAGCATCTTCTGGCACGAGATGACCAATATCGACGACTCCAGTATTCGCGCCGTCTACTCGGCGGATGGCCGTTCTTGGCATGCCTACGACCGGCCGGTCAGCTTCGGCCATATCGGCGAGCGCGCGCTGGGGGATGTGATCATCCTGTACGCGGACACGCTGACCGGTCAGTACTACCTGGACACCCGGTCCACCGCCATGTGCACCCGCGAAGGCAACCCCAAACTGCCCACCGGCGGCGGGTGGGGAGATCCTTACTATCCCGGCGATGGTTTCGGGATGACCAAGCGCCGGGTCTTCAGCACCAACAGCAGAGACATCCTCAGTTGGCCCGCGCTGGATGAAACCATCGTTCCGGACGATGGCCACGACAACCTGGACGACGAGTTCTACGGCCTCACCCGGTTTCGCATGGGCGAGCTGTGGGTCGGCTTTCTGGACGTGTTCCAGCGCACGCACAACACCAAGGACGTACGCCTGGTCTACAGCCGCGACGGCTACCACTGGAACCACGTGAGCCGCAGCTCGCCGTTTCTGGAACGGAGCGCGGAGGGCAACTGGGACTGCTACATGGTGGAGATCTGCAACACACCTCTGTTCCTGGACGACGAGATACGCATCTACTACGGCGGCGCCAACGTGCACCACGACTGGTGGACGCACGGCGAGATCGAGGGGCTGGACGTGCCGGAAGCCAAGGCCGGGTTCGCCGGTGGCGAGACCGCACTCGGCTTGGCGACGCTGCGCCCAGAGGGGTTCGTCTCGATCGACTCGACCGTGCGCGACGGGGTGATGATTACCCGGCCGTTCGTGAGCCAGGGCAACCGCCTGGTGGTCAACGCAATCATTGGCCCCAGCGGGTACCTCGAGGCCGAGCTGACGGATGCCGACGACGACCTGGTACCGGGTTTCGGCCGGGACGCATGCGACACGTTCAAGGGCGACTCGACCGCCCACGTCCTTTCCTGGTCGGGACGGACGGATCTACCGCAGAGGGTACTTGCCAGCGGCGCGAAGCTGCGCTTCTTCAGCCGCCACACGAGCCTCTACTCGTTCCGCATAGGATAGAGCGGAAACGCGGGTGGCCACGCGGAGCGGCCGTACGATCGTGCGTGCCGAGCGACTGTACGACGGCACCGGCAGCCTGCCCGTGCAGGAGGCGGCGGTCGCGATAGAGGCGGATCGCATCGCCACGGTGGGCGAGGCGGCGCGCATCGATGCCGGTCCCGCAGACCGCGTCATCGACCTGGGCGACCTCACGCTGCTGCCCGGCCTGATCGATGCCCACGTGCATCTGTCCGGTCCGGCGCCCACCGACCTGGACCCGGCGCACGTCACGGCCAGCCCGGGTTATCGAGCACTGTCCAGCGCCGCGCAGGCGCGCGCGCTGCTGCACGCCGGCTTCACGGCCGTGCGCGAGGTGGGGTCGGAGACCGGCGTGGCGCTCGCTAGAGCCCTCGATGACGGGGCGGTGGAAGGCCCGCGCATGCTGGCCGCCGGCCGCGTGATCATGCGCACCGGCGGTCCGTGGCCGGGCCGGCCGCGGGCGCGGCCCGTCGAGGGGGTGGATGCCTGCCGGCGCGCGGTGCACCTGGCGGTCCGTGAAGGGTCGAGCCTTATCAAGATCGGCACCTCCGCCTACCGCGACGCGGCCACCGAGCACCTGTTCGGCGAGGTGCCGACCTTCACCGTGGCGGAGATCTCCGCCATCACCGAGGAGGCGCACACCTGGGGCCTGCGCGTGGCCGCCCACTGCGCCGGGACGCCGGCGGTACGCAACGCCGTCGACGGCGGCGTCGACACCGTCGAGCACGCCTTCAACATCGACGCCGAAACCATCGCCGCGATCGTCGAACGGGGCGTATGGGCGGTGCCGACCCTGAGATTCACCCGTTGCTGCAACCTGCCGTGGGCGGAGGCGACCTACCGGCAGCAGATCGCATCCTTGCGCGCACTGCACGCGGCGGGAGCCCGCATCGCCGTGGGCTCGGACAGCACCGGCGGACCGCTGCTGCCGCACGGGCACGGGAACGCCCGCGAATTCGCGTTGATGGCCGAGGCGATGCCGGCCGCTGCGGTGTTGACCGCCGGCACGCTCGGTGCGGCACGAGCCATGGGGCTCGATGCGCACATCGGCAGCGTGGTGCCCGGCAAGCTGGCCGATCTGGTGGCCGTGCCCGGCGATCCGCTCGCGGACCTCGCCGTGATGCAGGGCGGCCGCGTGGTGGTGGGATAGGCGGATGGCGATCGAAACGACGCTCGCGGTGCCCGACCTGCGGACCGTCGATCCCGGACCGCGACGGCTGACGGCCCGCTACGCGACCGCCGACGGCACGCGACGGGAGTGACGCAGGAGGGGCATCCCACCCCGCTGCCACGCGAGCGGTTGCTGCGTTCGCTGCGCGTCGTCTGCATCCCGATCGGCAACCCGTCGGGCCGGGCGCGCGCCCCGGTGCAGTACTGGTGTGACCAGATCGGCACCGACAAGCGGATGCAGAAACGGATCCACGTCCGCTCGATACAGAGCGTGCTGACCTCCCTGCTGGAGCGGAGCGCCCATCCGTAGTCCCTGAAACGCCCGGCTCGACCAGGCATGGTCTTCATGCAGTAGGCCAGGGCCCACAACGAAGGCATCTCTCACAAAGGCTGCGGCAGCGGTCTATCTGCAGCCGATAAAAAGATGGTATGGGCGAAGTCATGACCAAGCACTCGGTCGCCCGGTGGTACCACCTCGCGATCGCTGCCGTAGTACCGCTGGTGCTTACGGTCTGTGCCACACCGATCTCCATCTCCCCACTCGGCGACCTGGATCTGGACGTCGACGCACCGTCTTCCACGGCGCTCGCGGCCGTCGAACCGGAGGCGCCGGTGCTGCCGCTGATCGAAGTCGCGGCCGCCCCGAAAGCGGTCCAGCCCGCTCTCGATGCCGGCCTCCTCGGCGTTGGGGGGGTGGCGACTGTCACGCCACACATCGAGCCGGTGCGGCCGCCGCATCCGGTGAGGCTGGCCGTGGCGCCAGTGGGCGAGGCAGGAGTGCCTGGGACGCCGGTAGGAGTCGGGGCCGGCGGGACGCCTGAGCAAGCCGATCAGATGGAGCCGGAGCGGCCCCCGCACCCGTTGTTGCTGGCCGTGGCGCCAGTGGGCGAGGTAGGAGTGCCTGGGACGCCGGTAGGAGTCGGGGCCGACGGGACGCCTGAGCAAGCCGATCAGATAGAGCCGGAGCGGCCGCCGCATCCGTTGTTGCTGGCCGTGGTGCCGATGCGCGAGGTAAGAGCGCCTGGGATCCCGGTAGGCGTCGGAACTGACGGGACGCCGGATCAAACTGAGTACGTGATGCCGACGCGGCCGACGCTTCCGGTGATGGCCGCGGCACCGATAAGCGTGCCGGGCGAGCTTGGGGTGCCGGTAGGCGTCGGCACCGGTGGGACGCCGGCGCTTGGCGCGCAAATGGAGCCGCCGCGGCCGCCGCATCCCGAACTGCTGGCAGCGGTACCGATGAGTGCTCTTGGCGAACCTGGCGCACCGGCGACTGCAAACCTTGCCGGCGCGGTGCGCGGACGTGCGGGGCTGGTTCCACCGACCACGCCGACGCATCCCGTCATGGTCGCGGCAGTGCCCGTGCCCCTGACCTACCCGCAGCCGGCGGATGCCGTCGGTCCGACGATCATTCAGCCGCCCACGGACACGGACTTCGATCGGGTGCGCGTGCTCATCGCGCGCGCCGAGGAAGTGGACGCGCAGTTCTACGACCCGCAGAACCTGGACGGGGCTCGCGAGGCTCTGGGCATCACCGAACGGATCCGCAGCGTCGATCCGGGAGGATCACACGTAGCGTTGCGGGTCGCCGAAGCGCGGGCCAATGCCGCGTTCGAGAACTCCGTGCGGCTGGCCGAGGAGCGGCTGCGCAACCTGCTGCAGGACCGCCTCGAGGAGCTGCGCGAGATCCAGGCGGATCTCTGGGTGCCGGCGTCCTTCCAGGAGATGGTCGACGCGGTGCAGCGGGCTGAGGATCTGTACCAGTCAGGCGACTACTTCGGCGCGTACCGGCTGGCCCTGGCCACCGCCGACGACATGCTTGCCTTGCGCGATTCGCTGCTCGACCGGCTGGAGCTGTTGTACGGCGCGCGCACGGAGACGGAGCGCTGTCTGACCGCCGCGCAGCAGCTCGACACGAGCGACTGGTCCGCGTCGAGGCTGAAAGAGCTGCGGTCGCTGTACCTGCAGCTCAGCGCCCTGTACCTGACCGGCCTGGAAGCCATCCAGTCCTATCGGCTGACCGACGCTGAAGAGGCGTTCGGCGCCGCGACAGAGGTGTGTCGCAGGTTGATGGCCGTGGCCGATGATGCCTACACGGAGCAGATGGAGCGGGCTGCCGCGCTGCTGCAGGCGGTGATGGAGGAGATCGAGGCGGCATCGAAGCTGCACGTGGCAACGGAACTGGGCGACGTGATCATGCCGCAGCCATGGTCGGGCCAGCCGGTGCTGGACGCACTGCGCGCAGGCGGGGCACAGCGCAAGGCGGTCCTCGACGGGGTCGATCCCGGGGATGCGCCGGCCGATCTGGAAGCGGCCAAGGGGCTGCTATGGACGTTGGCAACGGCCAAGAGTCTGTGGATCGAAGGAGTGGTGGCGTTCGATCGCCGGAAGTACAGTCAGTCCATCCGGCTCTTCGAAGACGCCCGCCGCTACGTCGAGCGTTACAAGTTCTACGCGGTGCTCGGCATCCACGTCGTGCAACTGATTCAGGAGCGGCGGGAGAGCCTGTGGCGCATCGCGGAATACCCGCGCTGGTACGAGGATCCGTTCCTGTGGCCGAGGATCTGGCGGCGCAACCGTGACCTGATCCTGAACCCCGACCTGATCTACCCGAACTGGCAACTCATCATCCCAGCGCTCTGACAGAAAGAGCGGCGGAAGTCCGCCACCGCTCCGAGCACGGTTTCGATCCCCGCTTTCCCCTGCCGCTGCGCTTCGAGCAGGTGGACGACGATACTTTCATCGAGCCGTTCTTCGCTTCGGTGCCACTGGGCAGCATCGACCTCGCGGAGTACCGCGGCATGTGCGGGCGGGCCGCGGGCTGGCCGGCTCCGACGCTGCAGGGCTCGATCGTGCCCATGAGCTCGCCAACGCCATCGAGGCGGGGTGGCGTGACCTGGGGATCCAGGTCGTGCCGCGCCATCTGCTGGAGCGGAGCGCCTATCCGTAGTCCCTGAAACGCCCGGCTCGACCAAGCATGGTCTTCATTCAGTAGGCCAGGGCCCACAACGAAGGCATCTCTCACAAAGGCTGCGGCAGCGGTCTATCTGCAGCCGATAAAAGGATGGTATGGGCGAAGTCATGACCAAGCACTCGGTCGCCCGGTGGTACCACCTCGCGATCGCTGCCGTAGTACCGCTGGTGCTTACGGTCTGTGCCACACCGATCTCCATCTCCCCACTCGGCGACCTGGACCTGGACGTCGACGCACCGTCTTCCACGGCGCTCGCGGCCGTCGAACCGGAGGCGCCGGTGCTGCCGCTGATCGAAGTCGCGGCCGCCCCGAAAGCGGTCCAGCCCGCTCTCGATGCCAGCCTCCTCGGCGTTGGGGGGGTGGCGACTGTTACGCCACACATCGAGCCGGTGCGGCCGCCGCATTCCGAACGATCCGAACTGCTGGCATCGGTACCGATGGGCGAGGCAGGGGTGCCTGGGATGCCGGTAGGCGTGGGATCTGACCGGACGCCTGCGCAAGGTGAGTACGTCATGCCGACGCGTCCGCGGCATCCGGCACTGTTGGTAAGGCGAATTACCGTGCCGGGCGAGTTCGGCGTGCCGGCAGGGGCCGGCAGCGGTGGGGCGCCGGCCCCGGGCGCGAAGGTGGAGCCGGTGCGGCCGCCGCATCCCGAACGATCCGAACTGCTGGCATCGGTGCCGATGAGTGCTCTTGGCGAACCTGCCGCACCGGCGTCCGCAGACGGAGCCGGCGTGGTACGTGGACGTGCGGGGCTGGTTCCGCCGACAACCCCGCCGCATCCTGTCATGGTCGCCGCAGTGCCCGTGTCCCTGACCTATCCGCAGCCGGCGAGCGCCGTTGGACCGTCGATCATTCAGCCGCCCACGGACACCGACTTCGATCGGGTGCGCGTGCTCATCGCGCGGGCCGAGGAAGTGGGCGCGCAGTACTACGACCCGCAGAACCTGGACGGGGCTCGCGAGGCTCTGGGCACCACCGAACGGATCCGCGGCGTCGACCCGGGCGGATCTCACGTAGGGTTGCGGGTCGCGGAAGCGCGAGCCAACGCGGCGTTCGAAAACTCCGTGCGGCTGGCCGCGGAGCGGCTGCGCAACCTGCTGCAGGCCCGCCTCGAGGAGCTGCGGGAGATCCGGGCGGATCTCTGGGTGCCGGTATCCTTCCAGGAACTGGTCGATGCCGTGCAGCGGACTGAGGAGCTGTTCCAGTCAGGAGATCTGTTCGGCGCGTACCGCTTGGCTCTCGCAACCCTCGACGACATGCTCGCACTGCGTGATGCGCTGCTCGACCGGCTGGAGCTGTTGCACGGCGCGCGCGCGGAGACGGAGCGCTGTCTGACCGCCGCGCAGCAACTCGACACGAGCCACTGGTCGGCCTCGAGGCTGGAAGTGCTGCGGTCGCTGTACCAGCAGCTCAACGAGCTGTACCTGACCGGCTTGGAAGCCATCCGGGCCTATCGGCTGACCGACGCTGAAGAGGCGTTCGGCGCCGCGATCGAGGTGTGCCGCAGGCTGATGGCCGTGGCCGATGATGCCTATACGGAGCAGATGGAGCGGGCCGCCGCGCTGCTGAAGGCGGTGATGGAGAATATCGAGGCGGCATCGAAGCTCCATGTGGTAACCGCACTGGGTGACGTGATCAGGCCGCAGCCATGGTCGGGCCAACCGGTGCTGGACGCACTGCGCGCAGGCGCGGCGCAGCGCAAGGCGGTCCTCGACGGGATCGAGCCTGAGGATCCGAACGATCTGCACAAGGCTCGAGCGCTGTGGATCGAAGGCGTGGTGTCGTTCGATGACCAGAAGTACGGTCAGTCCATCCGGCTCTTCGAAGACGCCAGCCGCTACCTCGAGCGCTACAAGGCCTACGCAGTGCTCAACATCTATACCGTGAAGCTGATTCCGGAGCGGCGTGAGAGCCTGTGGCGGATCGGCGAGTACGATTTCCACTATGGCGATCCGTTCCTGTGGCCGAAGATCTGGCGGCGCAATCGTGACCTGATCCAAAATCCCGACCTGATCTATCCGGGCTGGCAACTGATCATTCCGGCATAAAAAAGAGCGGCGGAAATCCGCCGCTCTTTTCGTTCCGTTCCGGTCGTGTGACCGGTGAGGCGCGTTACTGCCCCAGGGCCTCCTCGACCGAGATCTTCCCGGACTTGAAGTCCGGAATGTTGTAGGTGAGCTTGTGCAGCTCATCCAGCAGGCGCTGCGCGCCGGCGTTCAGGTACTTCTCCACGTAGCCGTCCCATTCGGCGTCCACGTCGAAGTCGGCGTTGGTCATCGCCTTGAAGTAGAACTCGTCGCGGATCGTCCAGAGTGCGGCGGTCACCTCGCCGGCGATCGCCGTGTAGTCGGTCTGACCGAAGACGTCTTCCCGGTACGGCGGCAGCGAGAACTGCTGGCCGGGGCCGGTGTAGTAGTGGTCGATCCACGCCTGATGGTCGTCGTTCGTCGCGCGCGCGACCGCGTATCGGGCCGGGAACGTCTGGTGCGTGAAGTAGTGGCCGCCGACGTTCTCGAAGGTCCAGCCCTCGAGCGCCTGCCGGGCCGAGTTGGACAGCGCGATCGGGCTGGAGCGATCGGGTTCGCCGACCCACTCCCAATGCACGCCTTCCAGGCCACCCGGGCTGCCGGCCATGATCCGGCCCTCCGGGTCGAAGTTCACGTAGTCGTAGATCTGCAGCAGGCGCCGCAGCTTCTCATCCGACACGTTGCGGTTGACGGTATAGGCGACCACCCGGCTGCCGAACGGCAGCGCCGCGTTGTTGTACTTGGTGCGGTAGGTGCCGTTGTGGCTGAGGCCGGTGAAGGCCATCCACTTGGCGCCGTCCTCGCGCACCGCGGTGTGTCCTTGTCCTTGGCCGGTGCCGTCACCCCAGCTCCAGCCGGTGAGGGCGCAGGTCGTGCAGATGCCGTAGACGCCGGAGGCGATGCGGTCCTTCGACTGCTGGAAGTTCACGGCCGGCAACTCCTGGTCCAGGAAGCCTTCCGCGTACCACTTCTGCAGCCGCTTGGTCGCGTCCCGAAAGCACGGGCAGTTGCCGTCCATGACCAGCTCGCCGCCGTACGGGGGTACCGTGTCGCCGTCGTAGTCGTAGCTGGCCTTGTTGTTCAGCCCGTAGGCGTAGAGGACCAGCGATGCGCGGAACATGAACGCCTGCGTCTGGTCGCCGGTGAACCCGTACGGGACCCGCACGCGGTCGTCGTCGAAGCCCAGGTTGTCGCGGAACGCGGCCAGCACCGACTCGAACTCGTCGATGTCGTAGACGGCGGGGTCCCAATAGAAGGTGTCGGGCTTGTTCTCCGGGCTCTGGTCGATAGCGCTGAAGAAATCGGTCATGCCGACCCGTTCCAGCCAGTCGTAGCGCAGGTAGTGCTGGGCGCCGTTGCCCTCTTTCCCGAACTGCTGCTGGAAGCGCGGAATCGCCCAGTACTCGTCGGTCGATCCGGGGGCCAGGAAGTAGGCCCAGCCGGCCGCGCCGATGTCGTTCATGGAATCGACGTAGTGCGGCATCTCCTCTTCGATCATGCTGCGCGGAATGGTGCGGTAGGCGCCTTCCATGAACTTCTGATCGTGAAAGTTCCACACGTACCAGGCATCCGGATGCTCGCCCGACGCCACCAGCAGATTGTGCTTCTCGCGATCGTTCTGGTGGTAGCGGATCGTGTCGATCTCGACGTTGAACTTCTCTTCCAGAAGCTGCTCGATCACCGTGTTCTCGCCGACGTTGGCGCCGCCGACCCCGGCCCAGGTCAAGGGCATCGGACCGCTGGCGGCCATCTCTCCCTCGCCGGCTGCAAACAGGCCTGCTGTCGGCAGCAGCAGCAATCCGAGCAGGACTATCGATAGCTTTCTCATCGTCGCTCCTTGTGTTGAATGGCCGGATCGGATGACCGACTCGGCTAGATAGGGCCGATTGTACGCGCCGGAGAGCGCGGCGTCACCTCTCCGGGCGGGCGTGGGGTGCTACAGGCGGCCGATCGCGGCCAGTGTCCCCCACAGGTCGAGCTGATCGACCGCGTGGTGCCGGTACACGCCGACGGCGTCCGCACCAGCGGCCAGCGCGCGGCGCGCGCCTGCCAGCAGCAGCTCCGGCTCCTGGAAGCTGCCGGCGTGATAGCAGGAGAGCTCGACGTACAGCGGGATGCGCCCGGCCACCACGCGGGCGGCATGGCCGACGCGCCGCTCGACCGCGTCCGGGTCGCTCTCCGTGCGGAACCACAGGTACAGCTCGTCGAGCACGCCGCGCTCCGCCCACGCCGGCCAGTCGTGCAGCCCGTGCAGTGAGCGGTCGGGTTCGCGGGCGATGATGGTGGCCGAGAACACCGCCTGCTCCGAGATCGCCTTGACCCGCTCACGCGCCTCGACGAGCATCTCGGTCACGTAGCCGGCCCGGAACGCCAGCCACTCGGGGTCGTCCGCGGGAAGCGCACGGGCGTCCCGTCCGGACGCCTGCCGGTACTCCTCCACCGTCCGCTCCTCGTACCCGGCCGGCACCAGTCCGTCGCTGTTCTCCATGCCGTTCACGAACTCGACCTGCACGCCGTCGCCGCCGGAGTCGGCCAGCGCCTGCGCGATCTCCGCCGCCTGCCGCTCGCGCACCTCGGGAAACGCGGGGCTGAGACCCAGGCGGTCGCAGAAGACGAGCGTGTCGGACCCGTCGGCGGTCCTGGCCCGGTACTCGGGATGCTCGGCGGCGAACGGACCGATGCTCGGCTCGCCGCGATGCGGGCCGACCAGGATCGGCCGGTGGCGGTCGAGGATCGCGCGCGCCTCCGGTGCGCGCGGGTCGACTCCCATGTAGTTGAGCGACCACGTGTAGGAGACCGGCCGCTGGCCATGCGTGGGCAGCGGCGTGCAGGCCACGTAGGGGTGGACCTCCAGGCCGCGGCTCCGGGCCAGTTCGACCACGTCGGGCGCGCCCGGACCGATCAGGCGCGTGACGCCGGCATCGACCGCCCGATCGATGTAATGGGCCGCGCCGTCGGACTCGATGATCCCCCACAGGGTCAGCGGCCGGTTCATCCGCCTACCCGCACACCGCGCGAAACACGCGCAGGTAGTTCAGGCCCAGGACGCCGCGGATCACCTGCTCGTCGTGTCCGCGGGCAACCATCCCGGCGGTCAGACGGGGGTACTCCCCCGCGTGCGGGATCACCGTGCCACCGCCGTCGAAATCCGATCCCAGACCCACGTGCTCCGGGCCCGCCACCTGTATCGCGTGATCGATGTGGTCGAGCAGCCGCTCCAGATTCGGCTCCGTGGCAGAGACGAACTTGGGCACGAAGGTGATCGCCACCAGTCCGCCGGTGGCGGCTACCGCCTCGATCTGCCGGTCTTCGAGGTTGCGCGGATGGCTGCACAGAGCCCGGCAGTTGCTGTGCGAGGCGATCAGCGGCTGATCGGTCTCGGCGACCACGTCCCAGAATCCGGCGTCGTTGAGGTGGGACACATCGACCAGGATTCCGAGCCGGTTCAGCTCGTGCACGAGTGCGACGCCGTGGCTGGTGAGTCCCCCGGACGCGGGCTCTTCCACCCCGGCGGCCGCCCAGGAGATGGGGTTGTGCGTGATGCCCACCGATCGCAGGCCGATCGCGTACAGGGCGGAGAGGATGTTCAGGCTCCGCTCCAGCCCGTCGGAGTCCTCCAGCGCCAGGATCGCCGCCACCGCGCCGTCCTGCTTCGCCTGGGTGATGTCCGCCGCCGTACGCGCGACCCGGAAGTGAGCATCCTCGGCCATCTCGGCCATCAGGATGCCGAAGCCGTCCAGGGCGTACGCGGCGTGGTTGTTCCATGCCTTCGTGACACAGACGGCGAAGAACGCCGCATCGATGCCGCCTTCGCGCATCCGCTGCAGGTCGAGCTGGGTGCGGGCCCCCGCGGGACGCCCGGGGAGCGCCCCCCGGAGCTGTGCGATGGTGCCGCTGCCCGCATGGCGCGTCGGCGCGCCGCCGAGCCCGCTGCCGCTCGACACGCCGGCGACGATCGAGTCGTTGTGGCTGTCGATGACCAGCGCGTCGCGGTGCAGTTCCAGCGGATCCATGAGGCGATGGTGCCGGTCGGTCGGGTTTTGTTCAAACGGGCTGCCGGCCGGCCGCGCTTGCCCGGACGGACCGTGACAGACGATGCTCGGCGCGCATGGCTGTGGGCGTGACGAACGTGGATCTGGCGCTGTGCGGCGGCGGCCTGCAGAGCGGGCTGATCGTCGCCGCCTTGTGCGGGTCGGGCTCTGCCGGCACGGTGGCGCTGGCCGAGCGCGAACGGATGGGCGGAAACCACACTTGGTGCTTCCATTCCGGGGACCTGTCGCCGGCGATGCGGCGCCACGTCGAGCCGTTCGTGGCGCACCGGTGGAGCTCCTACGAAGTCCGCTTCCCCGGCTACCGGCGGGTGCTCGACACCCGGTACGCGATGATCTCGAGCGAGCGCCTGCGTTCGGAGGTGCTGCGCATGGTGGCCGATCGCGCCGGCTCGATGGCGTGCGAGCACATGCCGGTCGAAGCGCTGGGCGCCGGCACCGTGCGGTTGGCGGACGGTCGAACGCTTGCGGCGCGGACCGTGATCGACGCGCGCGGCGCCGGCGGCGCGGCCGTACCGTGCGGCTTTCAGAAGTTCTACGGTGAGGAGATCACCCTGCGGCGCGGGCACGGTCTGGCCCGTCCGATCGTGATGGACGCCACGGTCGCGCAACGCGACGGCTACCGGTTCATGTACGTCCTGCCCCTCACCCCCACGCGCGCGCTGGTGGAAGACACCTCCTTCTCCGACGGCCCCGAGCTGGACGAGGACGAACGCCGGTGCGGGATCGCCGACTGGCTCGGGGAGCACGGCTGGGAAGCGCTCCGGGTCGAGCGCACCGAACGCGGCGTGCTGCCGATGCCGATGGCCGAGGCCCCGGAGGATCTCCCACCCCGTCGATCGGCTGCCGCCGGCCCCACCGTCATGCAGGGCGGCTATCGCGGCGGCTGGTTCCACCCCGGCACCGGCTACTCCCTGCCGCTGGCCGCCGAGCTCGCCGAGCTGATCGCGACCACCCCGGCGGACGCCCTGCCGGCGGCGGTCGCCGCCGTGACACGCGAGCGGCGGCGGCGCGCCCGTTTCTGCCATCTCCTCAACCGGCTGCTGTTCCGGTGGTATCCGCCGGAGGCGCGCCGGGCGATCTTCGAGCGCTTCTACCGCCTCCCCGCGTCCACCATCGCCCGCTACTACGCGATGCGGCTGCGCCCCGTCGACAAGATGCGCATCCTGGGCGGCCGGCCCCCCGCCGGCCTGTCGATCCCGGCCGGGAACGGCGGCCGGCTCACGCAGGCGTCGGGAAACCGATGACGGACCACCCCACCGGCACTCCGGAACGGCCGGGCGGCCGCGTTGCCGCCGACTTCGACCGCGTCGCCGCCTCCTACGACCTGCTGGTTGGCCTCAACCCCGGATACCGCCGGCACCTGATCAGGAGCGCGGAGCGGCTCCAGTTGCCCCGCGACGCACGGATCCTGGATCTTTGCTGCGGCACCGGACAGTCGACTCTGGCGCTTCGGGCCGCCTACCCGCATGCAACGCTGTGCGGCCTGGACGCCGCCGCCGAGATGCTGCAGGTGGCGCGCACCCGCCCGCAGCTCGCGGGCGTCGAGTTCGTCCACGGCGACGCCATGGACCCGGGCGCCGCCGGTGTCGACGGCCCGTTCGACGGCATCCTCATGGCTTACGGCATCCGCAACGTGCCCGACGCCGACGCCTGCCTGCAGCGGGTGCGCGAGCTGCTTGCCCCCGGAGCGCCGGTCTGCTTCCACGAATACTCGGTGACCGGGTCGCCGCTCCGCACCGCCGTGTGGAAGGCGGTGGCCGCGCTGATCATCATTCCCACCGCGCGCGTGGTGACCGGCGACGACGGGCTGTTCCGCTACCTGCGCGACAGCGTCCTGTCGTTCGACAGCGTGAACGGGTTCGAGGACCGCCTGCGGCACGCCGGCTTCACGTCGGTGCGGACGCTGCCGGTCGGCGGCTGGCAGCGCGGCATCGTCCACTCGTTTCTGGCCCGGCGCCCGGAAGCCGGCCGATGACCGGGAGCGACGCGCCGCGGGTGGCGGTGGTGGGTGGAGGCATCGCCGGCATGGCGGCGGCCGTCGTGCTGGCCGAACGCGGCATCCGCACCACCGTGCTGGAGCGCGAGCCCGGCCTGGGCGGACGTGCGGGGGCGTTCCCGGTCCGGCTCGCCACCGGGGAAACGGTGCAGATGGACCGCGGCTTTCACGCCTTCTTCCGCCAGTACTACAACCTGCGCGCGCTGCTGCGGCGCATCTCGCCGAACCTCGATCTGCTCGAGCCGCTGGACGACTATCCCATCCTGGGCCCCGACGGGGCGCAACAGTCGTTCGCCCGGCTGCCCAGGCGCGCGCCGTGGAACATCGTCTCCCTCACCCGGCGCACGCCGTCGCTGACCCTCGGGGCGCTGCGCCGCGTGCGGCTGCGCTCCGCCCTGTCGATGCTGGCCTTCGACGCCGACCGCACCTATGAGCGCCACGACCGCCGCTCCGCCACCGAGTACCTGGACTCGCTGCGCTTCCCGCCCGACGCCCGGCAACTGCTGTTCGACGTGTTCGCGCACTCGTTCTTCAATCCGGAGAGGGGCATGTCCGCCGCCGAGCTGCTGATGATGTTCCACTTCTATTTCACCGGGAATCCGGAAGGGCTGCTGTTCGACGTGGCCAGGCAGCCGTTCTCCACCGGGATCTGGGAGCCCATGCGGCGCTACGTGGAGGAGCGCGGCGCCACCGTCCGCACCGGCATCGAGGTCCGCGGCATCCGGCACGCCGCCGGCCGGTGGGCGATCGACACGGCGGGCGGATCGGATCCGGTCACGGCCGACGCCGTCGTGCTGGCGCTGGACGTGGCAGGGCTGAAACGGCTGCTGCCGGCCACGCCGTTCGATCGCGGCGACTGGGCGGCCCGCGTGCGCTCCCTGCAGGCGACCCTGCCGTTCGCGGTGTGGCGGCTGTGGCTGGACCGCCCCACCGCCGCCGGGCGGGCGCCGTTCGCAGGCACGGCCGGCTTCCCGCTGCTGGACAACATCTCCCTGTTCCATCTGTTTGAGGACGAGAGCCGCGCCTGGGCCGCCGAGCACCACGGGTCGGTGGTCGAGCTGCACGCCTACGCGGTACCGGAAGGCACCCCGGAGCGGGAGCTGCGGACGTCGATGCTCCGCGGCCTGCACCGGCTGTATCCGGAGACCCGCGACGCCCGGCCGCTGGATGAGGTGTACCTGTTGCGCAGCGATTGCCCGGCATTCGCTCCCGGTTCGCGCGCCGGCCGGCCGGTCATCGAGACCCCGCACGCCGGGGTCTACCTGGCCGGCGACTTCGTGCGCATGCAGCAGCCGAGCGCGCTGATGGAGCGCGCGGCCGTATCCGGGATCGCCGCCGCGAACGCCATACTGAACGCGTGCGGGCTGCGCCCCGAGCCGCTGGCGTCCATCCGCCCCAACGGCATCCTGCCGGCGGCGGCGGCGTGAACGGCGACCGCCGCGATCGCGGCTTCCTGTTCGGCCGGCCACCCACCGGTCGCGAGTTGGCGACCGATCTGCAGCAGCTTCCCGACTGGCAGCAGTCCGACCCCAAGTGGATCAGGGGAGCCCTCCGACACGCGATGGCGCTTCCCTCCGGCGGTTGGCACGTGATCGACGCCGTCCGCGCCATCGGCGAGCGGCCGCGGCGCTACCGCGTCGCCGACCGGGAGCTGGTGGTGTGGCGGGGCGCCGACCGGTTACTGGTTGCGCCCAACGCCTGCCCGCATCTGGGCGCGTCGCTGGCCGACGGGCGTGTGCACGACGGCTGTCTGGTCTGCCCCTGGCACGGACTGGTCCTCGACGAAACAGGCCACGGCGGCTGGCGGGTACTGCCGAGCCACGACGACGGCGTGCTCCTCTGGGTACGGCTGGACGGCGCGGAGGAGCCCTCCGAGAAGCCCTGCCTGTGCCTACGCCCCACCGGCGGCATCGACGCGGTGCTCCGTATGGAGGCGGCATGCGAGCCCGAGGACGTGATCGCCAACCGCCTGGATCCTTGGCACGGCGCGCACTTCCATCCCCACTCGTTCGGCCGCCTGCGCGTGATCGAGCAGACGCCCGACAGCATCGTGGTGCGGGTGACCTATCGCGCCACGCGCCGCATGGGCGTGGAGGTGGACGCGCGCTTCGACTGCCCCGACCCGCGCACCATCGTCATGACCATCGTCGACGGCGAGGGCGCCGGCTCCGTGGTGGAGACCCACGCGACCCCGGTGACGCCGGGCCGCTCGGCCATCATCGAGGCGACCGTCGCCACCTCGGACCGGTTCGGCTTCCGCCTGGCGCGCCGTGCCGCGGGCCTGATGCGCAGGGGCATGAAGCGAAGAGCCCACCGGCTCTGGGTCGAGGACGCCGCCTACGCCGAGCGCCGCTACGCCCTGCGCACCGGCAACGTCTGACGGCGCGCGAGGCCCACTACCGATCAGTTAGGCCGTACGCGTTACGGCCACTTGCCAACCGAACAGATCCAATGGTAACTTATCAGTTACCTCATCGATGATTGAGGTCAGAGAGTATGTCGACGGCGACGGACGTAGCCCCTACGCCAGGTGGTTTGATCGGCTTGGCGCGCAAGCCGCTGCGAAGGTGGCAACAGCGCTCGTCCGGATGGAGCAAGGCAACCTCTCCAACACCAAGAGCGTGGGCGCCGGCGTATTCGAATGCCGGATACACTTCGGCCCTGGCTATCGGGTCTACTTCGGCAAGGATGGAGATTCGCTGATCATACTCGTGGGCGGTGGAACAAAGAAACGTCAACAGCAGGATATAGATACGGCACACCGACTCTGGCAAGAATACCAGCGGCGCAAGCGACGAGGGACTTAGATCATGGCGCTTACACGAGATTTCAAGGAAACCATACAAGTACGTATCAAGCAAGACCCGGCCTTCCGCGAGGAGATGCTCAAGGAGGGGGTCGAGTGTCTGCTTGCCGGCGATATGGATACCGGTAAGGCCGTGCTGCGAGACTACATCAACGCGGCCGTCGGCTTCCAGGAACTCGCCAAACTGACCGCGAAGTCCCCCAAGAGCCTGATGCGCATGTTTGGACCCAACGGCAATCCACAGGCTCGGAACCTCTTCGAGATACTCGGCTTCCTGCAGCAGCGCGAGGGACTGCATCTCAAAGTCCACACCCTTCACTGACGCGGCAACCCTCCATTCCGTAGTTCGGTATAATCCGGTCATCCATCTGAATTTCCCCGGATCGGGCTCGGGTCGTGCTGTCGGGAATCGCCGAGATGATCCCCGCGTAGAGATGCTGATCACCGTGCCAGCAGGTGGTAGGCGAAACCCGCCGCCTCGGCGCGGGTGAGGGGCGCGGCGAACTCTGTTCCCTTCCGCTCTGCCTGCATGCCTCGCCCGTGCAGCATCTCGTTCCACTCCGTCCGTGTGATACCCCGGCCGGCCGGTGCGCATTCCAGGATGCGGCGCGCCAACTCGTCGGGCACATTGCTACCGCCACGTACGCCTGCCAGTCCGTCGGCCCACAGCGCGGCTTCGGCTCGATCCAACGGCTCAGCCGGGCGCGCGTCGTACGACGCGAAGAAACCGTGCACGCCGAGCATCTGCAGCGCCGGCGCAGAATCGTCAGCGCCCGGATTGCCGTCGTTCAGAAAGGTGATCATCGCGCCCGACTCCACCAGCGCGCGCTGCACCTTCCCGATGTCGACATCGGCCACCGGCACTGCGTCTGCACCGGCCTGAGCCGCGGCGAGGCCGGCGGCTTCGCCGACCGGCACCATGGTGGGCTCCACGCGGACGGTGCCCCACCCCACGTGGCTGGCCGAGCAGCACCCCGGCACGAGCAGGTTGTCGATCTCCCGTGGCAACAGACAGCGATAGGGCACTTGTCCCGGCCGGGTCAGCTCGGTCATCAGGATCTTTCCCTCCCGGCTGGAACCGCCGATGGTGTCCCAGTGACACTCGTGGCTGTCGAGTGCCCATTCCGTGACACCGATGCTGTCCCGATGGATGGGCGCGCGCTCCAGGCCCGGTGCCAGGGTGCTGTCATGCTCCGTGAACAGATAGCGGCCCACCAGACGCCGCGCCTCCCGCACGTACATCTCGTACGGCACGTTGTCGTTGTCGACGAATTCGTCCGCGGCCAGGCCCCACTGCCGCGCGCGGCTGCGCAGCTCTTCCGGCACCTCGGCGTCGTTCTGGAGGAAGTGCAGCAGCCCCAGTGCCCAGTCTCGATGGCGCTCGCCAATGCGGCGGCGCTCCTCCGAGGAGGCGAGCGGATAGCTCCAGCCCCCTTCCGGCAGGTTGGCGGAGTTCCAACTGATCTTGCGTACCCGGACATCACCCGAAATCTGCCAGCGATCGCGCAGCTTGTGGAACAGCTCGCGACAGTACCAGGCCGGCATGGCCGGCAGGCGGCGCTCCCGCGGATCGTTGGTCAGGCACAGGCGCACGTTGTAGGCCTGGATCGCGGCGTCCCCTTCGCCGGTGGAGCCGGCGCAGATCTCGCCGGTGATGGCCCCGTAGGGCCGCAGGTGCAACTCCCCCCGGCGTACGGCGCGCGGGTAGCCGTCGTGATCGGAGTCGCGGCGCAGAATAGAAAAGATGCGTCCGGCGTGGATCTCGTTCAACTCCCGGCGCGACTCCCGCCCCACGCGAAAGCGGGCGCCGGCGGCGGCGTACAGGTCGCCCTCGTAACTGGCGTCGGCAAAGGTAGTAGCCGCGATCTCCCGTGCGCCACCGGCCCCCGCGAAGGCTGCGCCGATCAGCATGCGCCCGGCGCGGGCCACGCGCTGCGGGGCCTGTTCACGCAGCAGACACAGGCGGGGCGTCTCGTCGACCAGCGAATCCAGAACTGCCTCCGCAACGTGGGGGGCGAAATAAGGATGGCGCGAGATCGTGCAGGTCCTGCACGCCTTGTTCAGCACGCCACTTGCAGGGGACTTGGTATTCAAGGGCGGGACCTCCCTGACGAAGGCCTACGGAGCGGTCCGCCGGTTCTCGGAGGATGTCGACATTACCCGAGACATCCGTGCGCTCGCGCCGGATTTGGCAGCAGGAGCCGGCGCAGACGCGCTGGCCGGCGACACGGAGCCGGACGCGCACCATCCGTCACCGATCGGCGACATGGATTCGGGACCACGCTCGGCCGCAGGTCGAAGAACGCCTCGCAGGCGCCGGTTTGAAGACGCGGGTGCACGCTGACGGGGAGCGTCTCCTCGTTGTCTACGATCCTCTGTTCGACCACTACGGCTGCGTCCGAGGGCGTCGGCTCCGTGGTGGAGACCCACTCCTTCCCGGTGGCGCCGGGCCGCTCCGCCATCGTCGAGGCGACCGTCGCCACCTCCGACCGCTTCGGCTTCCGCTTGGCGCGCCGTGCCGCCGGCCTGGTACGCAGAGGCATGGAGCACAGAGCCCACCAGCCCACCGGCTCTGGGTCGAGGACGCCGCCAACGCCGAGCGTCGCTACGCCCGGCGCACAGGAAAGGTCTGAGCCCGATCGACACCGTTATAGTGGATCATTCGGTCCCGTTTGATTGATAGGATTGACAGAGGGCTATATCGCCAGATACGTTAACCAACTGAAATAGTCGTGATCGTCCTAACGACGCCAGTCGAGTCGAACCCGGACCTTCTATATATCCATCGCCAATACCACACCAGACTAGTGGATGTCGCGCAGACCCAGTAGATCCATCTTGCAACAGCATATCCAATTAGGAGAAATAGATGACAGAGTCGAAGCTCCGCGAAGTGGCGCAGGATGGATTGAAGCGAATAGGAGAATCAATCCTTGGATTGCTCATGCTCAATCCACACGGGCTGACGAATGCCGAAATAGCGAGAGAATTGGGGATTGGCACGCAAATCAACGGCCAACATCGCGACTGGTTGACGAGATCGATCCTTGATGGACTCGAAACGCAAGGGAGGGTTGTGTCAATTAACAGGCGCTGGAAGGTTTGCTCATAGAAGACTACAACGCTACCGCAAAGGGCAGATTAACACTCAAGCGCGACGGATCGAGTGAGATGGACGCCACTATGGGAATCGAACTCGGGAATGATGCAAGTGATCCAGCGAACCTGGAAGCCGTCCCGTCCATAGTGCGATGCACTCCTTTCCGGGGCGGGCTAACCGATGCGATCGGGGTTTGTTGTGATCCGCAGGCGCTCCAAGAAGCCGTCAGCAGCTCGCTACGCTATGGCGTCTCGATGCGCTCCCATAGCTCCCGCGCCACCGGCTGGGCTTCCGCAACCTGCTCGGCGGTCATCCGCTCAGCGAGGGAGTCTCGATCTTCAACGGACTCCTCGTAGCCACTCGCAACCGCAAGGTTCAGCCATGCGTGGGCGGCGACGTAGTCCTGTGGCACTCCCTCTCCCTTGCAGTACATTTCCCCGAGAAACGCCTGAGCAACCCCGACACCTTGCATGGCGGCAGCTCGGAACCAGCCGGCAGCCTCTTTGGCGTCCTTTGGCACACCGTCGCCGTCGAGACACGCCAGTCCGAGAAACCATTGAGCCCATGCGAAGCCTTGCGTCGCAGATTGACGATACCATCGTAGCGCCTCGGAGACGTCCTGCTTGACTCCGTCGCCGTCGTGGTACGCCCGGCCCAGATCGGCCTGACTGAATGCGTGGCCTTGCTCGGCAGCTCTCCGGAACCACCGTACGGCCTCGGCCGGGTTTCTCGGTATGCCGTCGCCAACGCGGTGCATGGCTCCGAGCATCCACTGCGCGTCCGCGTGACCCTGTTCGGCCGCAAGTAGAAACCACTGCAACCCCTCGGAGTTGTCCTGGGGTACGACGTCACCGTCGCAGCACAGCACTCCCAGCCTGTATTGGGCTTCAGCGTCGCCTTCCTCGGCTGCAATCCACAGGTGACGTGCGCCATCGCCGACGGATTCGTTCGCGTTCTCGCCAAACTCCGGCGCTGCATCCGAGCTGGCGGTCGGCTCTTCGCCAATTGGGGCACCGTTCGCCAATGCGCGTGTCCACTCACCATGTCGAGGTACGCCACCGGCGCCACCATGATCAGTGTACTCTATCTCGCCTGAGCCCATGCCTCTGCAGTATAGTACACAGGGTCGCATGGTTCGCCGTAAGATCCCTCTAATGTTCAACGATCTGCACAGGGATCGGGTCTCTACAGTCCGGCGGCGTGGGCGCTGTGGAAGGTGTCGGCGCCGCCGCGCAGGCCGTCGGGTCCGCGCGTGATGGCCACCGGGCTGGCGAACGGGCTCATGCCCTCGGTGCTGTAGCGCGGGTCGATCACCGCCACGCGGTGGCGGCGCGCGCGCAGCTCCTCGACCACGTCCGGGTCCACGCGGCCGTCGACGGCGGTCAGCGGCGTGCTGCAGTCCAGGCGCGGCGCGTCGATCGCGGCCTGCGGACCCAGGCCGAAGTCGAGCATCTTCACCACCAGGCTGGTGACGCAGTTGGTGATCCGCCGGCCGCCGGAAGCGCCCACCGCCACCCGTACGCCGCCTTCGCCCAGCACCAGCAGGGGCGACATGTTGTTCAGCGGCAGCTTGCCGGGCGCGATCGAGTTGACGTGTCCGGGCACCGGGTCGAACCACATCATGCCGTTGTTGAGGATCACGCCGGTGCGGCCGGCCACCACGCCGGAGCCGAAGCCGGACATCAGCGTGTTGGTGAGCGACACGGCGTTGCCGTCGCCGTCCATCACGCACAGGTGGGTGGTGCCGTCCTGATAGGCCGGCGCGCTGCCGGGCGGACGCTTCGGGGCCTTCCGGCCCTCCTCGCGCCACGGGTCGCCCGGCTTGAAATGCGACGGCGCCTTGTCGCGGATGCCGGCATGACGGCGGGCCGCGTAGGACGGAGCTGTCAGGCCACGCCAGGGCACGTCCGCGCTCTCCGGGTCGGCCAGAAAGGCGAAGCGGTCGGCGTAGGCCAGCCGCGCGGCGCAGATGTAGCGGTGCAGAGCCTCGGCGTCGTTGTGCTCGCAGGCGCTCAGGTCGCTCCCGGACAGCAGTTGCAGGGTCATGGCGCTGGTGATGCCGCCCGAGGCGAACGGCGCCACGCGCACGCGCGCGCCGCGGTAGGCCACCTCCAGCGGCGCCGGGTCGGCGCCCGTCTGCCAGTGGAACGGCCGGTAGCTCTCCAGGTCGGTGAGGTCGAGCGTGCCTCCCGCGTCGCGCACCGCGTCGACCAGCCGGCGGCCGATCTCGCCGCGGTAGAACGCGTCGGCTCCCGCCTGGCCGATCGCGGTCAGCGTGTCGCCCAGGTCCGGATGACGGATCTTGACCGGCTCCGCGCGCAGCAGGTCGCCGCGCGTGTAGCGCCTGCCGGGTATCTCGATGCCGGCCGGCAACTCGCCCGCCGGCAGGAACACCCGGCGCAGCTCCGGGTAGCGCGTGAGCTTTCCCACCTGCCCCGCGAGGGCCATCAGGTCATGGAACTCGGGGGCGAATCCGTACTGGGCGAGCTCCACGGCCGGCGCCACCACCGCGTCGAGCGGCAGGCGCCCGAACGCAGCGTGCGCGGCCGTGAGGCCGGCCACCGCGCCGGGCGTGGCGATGGAGCGCGGGCCCTCCAGGTTGGCGTCATCCTCCACGCCCGGCCAGCCGAACGAGCCCACCGCCGGCGCGCCGGTGAGGCGGTACATGTCCGGCGCGGCGGCCAGGGGGGCGCGCATGGGAAAGGCGAACACGCCGCCCCGTTCGCCCATCTGGTAGACGAGGTATCCGCCGCCGCCGATGCCGCTGGAGGAAGGCTCCACGACCCCCACCGCGAACGCGGCCGCCACGGCCGCGTCCATGACGTTGCCGCCGGCGCGCAACGAGCGCAGGGCGGCGGCGCTGGCCAGCCGGTGCTTGGTCGCCACCATGGCGCGCTCCCCGCGCGCCTCGCTCTTGCTCGCGGCGAATACGCTCTCACTCACCATCGGTACGCCCATCCCCGACCTCCTTCGTCTGCAGTCTGAAGTCCAGCATCGAGTCGCCGTCGAACAGCCCCCAGCCGCGAAAGCGCTCTCCAGCCAGCAGGTGAGGGAGCCACTCGCGGTCGTCCGCCCACATCCGGTCGTACGGGATCGCGTCGAGCGGCACCCACATGGGCTCGGCCTCCTCGGTTTCCGCAGGCGTTCCGTGCGCCCCGTTCGCGAGGAACACGTGCATGTGGGTCGAGTAGCCGTCCAGAAACTGAAACGAGATCACCCCTCGATGGCTCAGCCGGCCGGCGCGGACGCGCACCTCTTCCCAGAGCTCGCGCGCGGCGCCCGCCGCGGGAGTCTCACCTTCCTCGACGCGCCCGCCCGGCGCGTTCACCTTGCCGGCACCCAGCCCGCGCTTCTTGCGGATGAGCAGCGCGCGATCGCTCTCCAGCACGAAAACCACGGTGGTGACGTCCACCGGCACCCAAGTCTCCCAGTCGATGTCGCGCAGGGAACGTGCGTCCGCAAGCGACGGCAAGCCCGGCTACGCCTTCTTGGCGTACGGCGGCACGGGCCAACCCGACTCGGCGCCGATGCGCATGGCCCGTTCCCGCTCCTCCGGCGACAGCGGCGGCACGTCCACGGCGCCCACGTTCTGCTCAAGCTGCGCGCGGTCCTTGGCGCCCGGAATCGCCGCCGTCACGCCTGGAGTGTCCAGCACGAAACGCAGCGCCGCCTGCACCATCGTTCGACCGCGCTCGGTCAGGAAGCGCAGCTCGGCCAGTTTGGCGAGCGCCGCGCGGGCGCGCGGGTTGGTGAACCGCTCGTGGCGCCCGTCCGCGTCGTCGAGCTGCTGGGTGTCGAAGTACTTGCCGGTCAGGGCTCCCTGGCCCAGCGGCACGCGGATCAGCGTTCCCAGGTTCGCTTCCAGCGCGAGCGCCAGCGCGTCATCGGCGGTCGGATTGACGATGCTCAGCCCCACCTGCGCCATCGCCAAGTCCCCCAGCCCCAGCAGCTCGCGCATGGCGTCGCCGTCGTTGGTGGAGATGCCCCAGCAGCGGATCTTGCCGGCCTGCTGCAACGCCGTGAGCTCCTCGACCACGGCCGGCATCAGCTCGCTCGGCGGCACGCCGTGCAACTGGTAGATGTCGATGTAATCGGTGCCGAGGCGCTGCAGGCTGCCGGCGCACGCGGTCTGTACGCGGTTGCGCGCGTCGGCTTCGCTGTCGCCGTCGACCGGCGGCGCCACCTTGGTCGCCACCACGTAGCGGCTGCGGCGGTCGGCCAGCGCGCGGCCGATGATCCGTTCCGAGTGGCCGGCGCCATAGCCCTCTGCGGTGTCGAGCAGGTTCACGCCCATCGTCTCCGCGTGGTGGATGGTGCGCACGGACTCCCCGTCGTCCATGCCGGGCCATCCACCGCCGCCATGCGTGCCGCCCATCTGGTAGCAGCCCAGGCCGATGCGAGAGATCTCGATGCCGGTCTTGCCGAACATTTGGTACTCCATGGTATATCCCTCGTCAGCGCTCGACCGGCACCGTGCGGCCGGAGTCCATGCTGCGGTGGACCGCCTCGGTGAACGCCATGTACTGCACGCCGATCTCGAAAGTGTTGCGCTCGATCCCGCCCTCGCCGCGGATGGCGGCGCAGAACTCCTCCTCGACCCGCCAGCCGGGCGGCATCTGCTCGCCCGGGCGGGGCTTGGCGGGCGGAATCGGCAACGGCGCAAGCGCGTCGTCGTCCCGCCGGGCCCCGAGCAGTTGCCCGCCGGCGATGCGCAGCGTTCCTTGCGAGCCGTAGATCGTCGTCCCCGCCATGCCGTGGCCCATCACGCTCGAGATCTGCAGGTGCAGGGTGGCCCCGCACGCCATGCCGGCCAGGATCTCCAGGTGGTCGGGAAGCTGCATGGCCTGCGCGACGCCCGCGTCGTCCCGTCGCGTCGTCACGAACGTCTTGCCGATGGCCGTAACGCACGCGGCGGGTCCTACCCAGCGCATGATCGTCTCGTAGGTGATGCCCAGCGAGCCCACGTTCAGCCCGCTGTAGACCGCGTTGTCACGCCACAGCATCGTCGCCTCGCGGTCGATGAAGCCGCCGCCGCCCAGGTGCTCGACCGCGAGCAGGTCACCGACGTACCCGTCGGCGATGTGCTGGCAGATGGTCGCGTCCATGCCCAGGGTCATCGCAGCCGGCACCACCTGCGTGACCAGATCGGGACGCGCGCGCGAGGCGGCCAGCATCTCCCGCGCCTCGGCCAGGTTCAGGGCGAGCCGCGCCTCGGTGAGCACGTGCTTGCCGGCCGCCAGGGCGGCGAGCGTGACCGGCTTGTGCAGGTAGGGCCAGGTGCCGATCAGGACGGCGTCGACATCGTCGGCCTCGACCAACTCGCGCCAGTGGTCGTGGACGCGGCCGATGCCGTGCTCGGCCGCCGCCCGCTCGGATGACTGCCGGGAGCGGTTCACGACGCTCACCAGTTCGATGTCGGGCTGTGCCTTCAGTCCGGGGATGTGCCGGTTGCGGGTGTTGTTGCCGGCGCCGACGATGCCGACGCGGATCGTGCCGTTGGTTCGTGCCATTGCCGCGGATGATAGCCGTGGCGCTACGAGCCGGCGAGCACCTCCGCGAAGAGCTCCCGATCGATGTTGCCGCCGGAGAGCACCAGCGCGACCCGGCTGCCGCGCATCCGCGACCGCTCCTGGAGCAGTGCGGCCAGCGGCGCGGCGCCCGCGCCCTCGGCAACGTTGTGCGTGTCGGTATAGTAGCCGCGCATGGCCGAGCGCAGCTCGGCATCGGAGACGGCGATCACCCGCTCCACGCCGGACAGGATCAAGGCGAGCGCCTCCTCATCGGGGACGCGCACCGCCATGCCGTCGGCGATCGTCGGCGCGGGACCGGTCGGGCGCGCCTCGCCCGCGGCGAACGAGCGCTGGTAGGCCGGCAGGGCTGTCGACACCACGCCGATCACCGCCGTCGTCGGCGACAGCGCGTTGCGGGCGGACATCACCCCGCAGATCCCGGAGCCCAGGCCGATCGCGACGTACACCGCGTCCAGGTCGGGAACCGCGCGAAACAGCTCCATGCCATAGCTGGCAACGCCCAGGACCAGCTCTGGGCTGAAGGACGGCATCAGATGCCTGCGCTCACCGACGGCCAGGCGGGCCGCCTGGGCATACGCTTCGTCGAAGTCGCGGCCGTGCTCGACCAGGTCGGCGCCGAAGGCGCGCATCGCCTCGTTCTTCTCGCGGCTGTTGCCGGCCGGCATCACCACGGTGGCGGAGAGCCCGGCGCGACGTGCCGCGAAGGCGACGCTCTGGCCGTAGTTGCCGCGCGTGGCGGCGAGCACCTCGTTCACGCGCGGCTTGGCGCTCCGCAGCCGGTCGACCGCCACCAGCGCGCCGCGCAGCTTGAAGGACCCGATGGGGGTGTGATTCTCGTGCTTCACCCACACCGAGCATCCGGTCCGCTCGCACAGCAGCGGCCAGCGGTACTGCGGAGTCGGAGGCATGACGCGGTAGACGATCTGCGCCGCGCTCTCGATTTCGTCGAGTGGGGGAAGTCGCGCGTCGGACACGCCTACAACGTACGCCGACCCGAGGCCGGCGGTAACCCTCGCGGGACGAGATCCCGGCGTGATGCTTGCGTGGTGAAGGCTTCGGTGGTCCCGCTCATGTCCCTGTCCAGGGATCGACGAGTTCGACTCCCGTACCCTCGAAGTCCCGCACGGTGCGCGTCACTACGACAGCGTCGCGGGAGCGGGATATGGCCGCAATCTGGCAGTCGGCCTCGCCGATCGGCCGGCCCGCGTGGCGGCGGTCGGACGCGATCTCCGCGTAGGCCCGAGCCGCGGCACTGTCGAATGGCAGAATCCGTTCGGCGAAGCCTAGGTCGAGCCACCGGTTCATGGCGGCCTCCACTGTGTTTCGTCGTGTGCCGGCCGGCATGATCGCGACGCCGTACAGCAGTTCCGCTTCGCTCACAGCTGTCAGGTAGATCTCCTCCGCGTCGCACTCGGCAATCCACGCCACGACGGTAGGAGTCGGCGCAGGACGCATGAGTTCGGACGCGACGTTGGTGTCTATGACAAACACGAGAAGCCATTCAGGAGAGATCCGGAGGCTCGCGCATCGGACCGCGCGGGGGTATTTCGAGTTCGACGCCACCAATGGGAGCGAAGCACTCGCGGGTGAACGTTGCCAGATCCCGCGGACCGGCCCGCCCACCGTTCACCGCGTCGCGCAGGATGATACGTACCTCTTCCTCCATGGAACGGTGGTGCTCGGCGGCGCGCATACGCAGGCGCGTCTTCACGTTGTCGTCGAGATTGCGGACCGTGATGCTCGCCATCCTCATGCCCTCCCGGATAGGTTCCGAGCCCACTCTATGCGATGATTGCGATGCAATCAAGGTGTCTCCCGTTCGCGACCACACCCTTCCGAGCCCTTCGGACTCGCGTCCGCCCCCCATCCCCAACCTCTCCATGAGTGGGCGGTGCGGGGTCTGACCCTTGCGCGGCAGACCCGGCCAACTCATAGTCCCCGCCCATGAGCCATGCAGCGATCGAGCGCTCGATGAGCGTCTCCTGGGGGGCACCGGGAGCCGTCGACGACGAATCCTACTGGGAGCGGATTCGTGCCCGGTTCCCGTTGGACCCGGACCTGGTCTACCTGAACAGCGCCGCGCTCGGCGTGCCTCCGGACCCGGTGATCGCCGCCGTGCACGAAGGCTATCTGCGCCTCTCTCAGGACCCTGACGCCGGCAAGATCGACTACCGGCGCTACAATGAAGAGGTCGCCATGCCGGAGCTGGCGGCGCTGATGGGAGCCCAGCCGCAGGAGCTCGCCATCAACCGCAACGCCTCGGTGGGGCTGGAGCTGGTCGCCGACGGCGTGGCCGGTCTGCACGCCGGCGACGAGATCCTTACCACCAGCCACGAGCACCCGGTCGGTGTGAAGCCCTGGCGCGCCAGAGCCGCCCGTGAGGGACTGGTGGTGCGCGAGGTGGACCTGCCGAGTCCCGTCGAGGACGCGGCGCAGTTGATCGAGCCGCTGCGCGCCGCGATCACCGACCGCACCCGCGTGCTGGCCTTCTGCCACGTCACCCGCGGCGGCATCCGCTATCCGATCGAAGCGATGTGCCGCCTGGGACGCGAGCACGGCCTGATCATCGCCATCGACGGTGCGCAGGCGATCGGTCGCGTCCCGGTCGACGTCACGGCATACGACTGCGATCTGTATGCGGCCAGCATGCACAAGTGGTTGCTCGCGCCGTCCGGGACCGGCGTGCTGTACGTACGGCAGGAGTTCCAGGAGCGCTTCGGCACGGTCACCACGCCGCCCGGACCCACCGCCTCGCGGTACGAGGAGGAGGGCACGTTCGACCTGCCGACGCGCGCCGGCATCGGCGTGGCGGTGGCGTGGCTGCGACAGATCGGCATGGGCGCGATCGAGGCGCGCAACCATCTGTTGGCCGACAGGCTCCGCGCCGGGCTTGCGGAGATTCCCGGCATGAGCATCGTCAACTCACCCAAGCGGGAGCTCGTCGCTCCCGGGACGACGCTGGTCGTCCCACCGGGCGGCGACGCCGCCGGCTGGCGGTCGCGGCTGCAACAGCGCTACAACCTGAGGGTCGACGACCACGTCCGCGACGGCCACGACGCGCTGCGCATCTCCACCCACTACTTCGTCTCGCCCGCCCAGGTCGACCGCCTGATCGCCGCAATGGCCGCCGATCTCCCACGTGCCTAGCCCGCCTCATCAGCCACGTACGCACTACTCTACGATCCCATCACCCGTCCAACTCCCCTCCAAGTAAGCAAACCTTGACGCACGCCTCCGACCGCACTAGTCTAACCTACCACCTCCAGCAGCCAACCACCCCGAAATCCAACAGCGGAGTTCCCCCAATGGATCGAAACGCCGATCATCCCAACCGCTTACCTCTAAGCGGGACCGTCCACGAATACGACGAACATGACGGCCATGGATGGATACTTCCGGACTCCACTGACGGTAGTGGACAACTATTCATCGTGCACCGCCACTCCCTTCGAAACTTCCATGCTTTACTTCGCCCCGGCGATAGGGTCACTTTTCAGACCGAGCTAGTACCACGAGGCATATTGGCCACCGACGTACATCCCGAAATGGAACAATCCGACTTGGCCCCCGAAATGTCCGAGGGTATGATAGGTGAGGTCCACCGCGAGCACTACGACAGAGGCTTCGGATTCATCGCTTTTTCCGATGGCCGTAGCGCGTTCTTTCACGTAAGCTACTTACCCAACCCCGCCACCCCTCCCCCAGTCGGCTCAACCGTACAGTGCAACCTTGTCCGAACCGAAAAAGGAACACAAGCACGGGACGTCGCCATCCTATCCAATGCACCTTCTCCTGCTCCCAACCCCACGCCCGAACCGTCCATCTCCGCTCACCATCTTTTACCCCAAGCGGTACTCGCACGCGATAGCCGCGACTATCCTAAGGCCCGCGATCTATATGAACGCGGCCTACGTGAAAACCCTAGCGTCCAACTCGTATTGAGCTATGCCGCAATGGAGAAAAACCTCCAGCGCCGGAAAGACGCGATGCTCGTATACGAAAGAGGAATCGCCTTGTTCCCCCAAGTGTCGAAGTTGCGTGAAGACGCAGGAGTTCTTTCCGCATCGATGGGCGAGACCGACAAATCCATCGCCCTATTGACTAAGGCTCTAGACCTATGCCGAGCAACGACCCAGGGCGGTGAAAAGGGCGTATTGTTGGCACTCGCTAGAGTGTTCTATCAGCGCGGCGACACCGCGTCGTTACGAAATTCCGTGCACCACTATCAGGCCGCTCACGCCACTTCAGGTCGTAAGGAGTCCGGAGTACTGCCTGCGAATGATCAACTGGCGATGAATCTCGCACAAATACGACTCCAACACCACCGCGGTAAATTGGTATACGATTTCGTACTCTCCTGCGGGTTCCCCATAATCCGCGCCAATCTCCACCCCCAGACCACTGTGGGAGCCGACATTATCGTCCACATCGATACACCAGAACTGAAGGACGGTTATGGCATTTTCGGACATGTTCTACTTCGCTGCATGTTCAAGTCGTCCTTTTCATTCCTCGACCTCGAGGATCTTGACCAGCAATTTTCTGACAGGAATAGTGACATAGTTACAGACCAAATTGTTCTCCTTATACTCGCATCAGTGCCCGACGATCTCCAGCGGCTGTTCTTCGACCGAATCGCCGATCGGGCCAACCAACTTCCCACAGTCGTTCCTTTGCCTCAGGACACCATCGAGACCGAGGAATCCTCCTCTTCCGCACTACACAATGCGCTGGACAAATGGCTATACCGACGAGACCTCTTTGCCACCAATTTTCCGGTAATAGGACGACGCTTCTTTGGTCGCGAAAGGCCGATGGCGGAGCTGCGGGACGCCATCGCATCCGGTACCCCCGTAGGCGTCTTCGGCCTTCGGAAGGTGGGAAAAACGTCGCTTCTCAAGGAAACCGCTCGCCGTGCGAGCGACAACGGCGACGTAGTAGTATATGTCGATCTCCTGAAGATCCCGGCGGACGTAGTCGACGCCACCTGGCTCTACTGGAGAATCGCGAATCTCCTGCGTCAGCAAGTGAGCCGGCTTCGCTTCATAGAAATGAAATGGCGCCTTGGCGGCATCTACGAGGATTTCTTGGATGTACCTTCAAGTCTTCCCGTGGTGACCGGTTTCGACTCGGATCTTTCTCAACTACTCAAGCGCCTCGACGACACTCCCGCCACACCCAAACCAAAGGTGATCTTGCTTCTAGATGAGATTGAGCGCCTATTGCCGTCCCGCCTGGGCAAACCTGGCTTTAGCGGCTTCTTTGATTTCCTGGCCTATCTGCGAGGCGTCTCTCAAGAGACGACCTCGTTCGTCGTGATGATCACTGGGGCCAACGCCGCAGTCAGCGAAGCCTCCCAGTTTGATCAGAGGGACAATCCCGTGTTCAACTATTTTCGCGAGATCTACCTCCAGCTCCTGGAACGCGAGGAGTGCAACTTGATGATAAGGGAACTCGGACGAGGCATGGGACTCCGCTATACCGACGAAGCGTGCGACGTTGTGTTCCGAATGACAGGAGGCCACCCGTTTTTTGCTCGGCAGCTCTGCAGTTTCGTAGCAGCTCGACATCAAGAGAGACCACTTAGAATCGCCGAGCATCACGTTAGTTCGGCGATTGGTCCATACATGCAGGTTTCCGGACATCACTTTCGGGAGATATTCGATCGGCTAGCACGAGACTATCCAGGTGAACGGGACGTGTGCCTCCGGCTAGCGGAAGTCAAAGAGCCAATTCATCCCGACGATCTGCAGATGGGCGTAGCAGCAGACAGCATGAGCGTCCGCCATCTCCTGGGTTACCAAATCGTCTCGATTGATGAGCACGGACGGCTCGGGTTGACAATGGAACTCCTCAAAGCGTGGCTGCGTGCACGATGAACCGCCACGGATCGACACCGGCCGTCCGTAGACGACCAAGGCCAGAGCTCTGCTTTGGGCGATTTGATCTCGCACGATCTGTGATCCAGTCCGCATGGGAGCACCAGTCCGTGCTTCTCTTCGGCGGGCGGCAAGCAGGTAAGACCACCCTGCTCAAGTTCATTGAATGGGAGATAAACCGACACCTCACGAGTTCCGTCTCCCTTGGGGCGCATCCGCTCTGCGTTTATGTAGATTTGACGATGCTCCCAACGGAAGCGGGCCCTTCCGATTTTTTTGGATACTTGTTCCGGCTTGTGCAACAGTCCTGTCTCTCTGCCCTGGAGGGTACGCCGAATTTGGGGTCAGGGCCGGAAGGCATAGGTCGGATAAGCGATATCGATGTTTTCCAGAGCCGCATTCGCGAATTGATGCGACAAAAGCATGGCCTGATCACGAAGGTGATATTTCTGCTAGATGAGTCGAAGCGTGTATTGGGATCGCGGTTTCCTCGAGGATTCCACGACAATCTGTTTTCACTGCTATATGGAGGAAGTGGTCCTTTGAGTGGGAGGATAGCCATTGTGTTCTCTGGTGCTCAGGAGCTTCACGCGTTGTTCGAGGACGAGACGTCTCCGATCGGAAGCCGCGCTGCCGTCCATTTCGCCACGAACCTCAAGCGGGAGCAGGTCTCTCAGGTGGTGGCTTTTTTCCACGATGCCCCGGTTTCCGATCTTGAGGAGCTGACAACTCGTGTTTTTGACAGCGGGGGCGGGCACCCCGGAATAACTGTGAGATTCGCAGACCGGATTGCTAGCGAGAGCAAAGTCCCTGATGGCAGACGCGAATATGATGCAATTGCGGGTGATGTAGCGGAGAGTATTGCCCAACTTTTTCGTCACTGGACGAACCACTTTACGCCAGAGGCGTGCGCCACTTTGGAACTGCTGGCTCAGGGCGGCAGCATTTCACTGAAAGAGATGGCGTTGGAGCTCTCGCGACGACGGTACAGCCGCTTTGCGGCGGACCGCGTGTGGCAGGAATTGCAGTATGTCGGCGTGGCGTCCGAGGAACGTGAAAGGCTTATCATAGTTAATTCGCTGTATTGGGAGTATCGGCGTCGCTTCGGCAGTCCCACAGACGAACGCGCGTCGGCGTCGTTGGCCAGAGACGGCGGAGAGGAGCGCACCGATGACTATTTCGACGTGGCAGATGTTGTTCGCCGAGGAGAATCGCAAGTCGTCGAGTTCAAGTCGACGTTGAGGCGCAATCTACAGACTGGACGAAATGATCCAGGGATCGCAACATCAGTCCTCAAGACGTTGGCGGCTTTCTTGAACAGCGACGGAGGCACGCTTCTCATAGGGGTTGACGACTCTGGGGGTGCTTTGGGGGTTAATGAGGATGAATTCAGTACCCGGGATAGGATGAATTTGCATCTGGTCGACTTGGTCACGGAGCAGCTGGGGCCGGTGGTGATGACCTTCATTAGCGCGAAATTTCAGGAATACGATGGTCTTGATGTGTTGGTGGTGGTGTGCCGGAAGTCCCCCAAACCCGTTTATCTGGGGCGCGAACAGGACTTCTATGTCAGGATGGGGCCGTCGTCGCGTAAGCTACGGGTGAGTGATGCTTATGATTATATCAACGAGCGTTTTCGACGATAGACGGTACTTTTGCTCGCTCATCGAAACCGAGCCTTTCGGTGCGCCTAAATGGCTTGGCACTCCCTTGCTTCGAAGATATACAGTGTTCGAATAGAGGGTGACTTACCGGAGCCGTTTGCGCCGAGATCAAACACGATCTCACCGCTCCCGATTGAGGATCGTCAGCGGGTCCTGACACTGGGGATATAGTCCAATCCAATTCAATTCAAAGGTCGTGGTCTTTTCTGCGGGCGGTGGCTAACCGTCGTCGGCCAACTCACGGTGGCTCGGATGCTGGTACTATCAAAGCGGTTCGTTCCTCAGCCGGACGTTGTTGCGGAGGAAACGGTTGATTACTACAGCGCTGCCAGCTCCTCCCGTTGGCGGGCGATCCGCTGGTCGCGGTCGGCGGCGAAGCGCGTGATGGCGGCCGTGATCGACTGCTGGTCCAGGTGCGCCTCGGCGATTACGTCCGACTCCAGGCCGCCGGTCAGCCAGCGGTCGTGCCAGTCGGACACCAGCGAGTACTCCGAGGTCAGCGGCCCCACGTCGCGCACCGGCCACATCCGCTGCGTGCCGGTGGTGACCACCATCAGGCTGTGCTTGGCCGCGGCCGGCAGCACCGCGTCGCGGTACGCCTGCGGCTGGCGGTCGAAGAGCTCCTCGCTTATGGCCGCGACCACCTTGACGTTGATCCCCTGCTCCTCCAGGTGAGGCAGCGCCTGCACGAGGTTGAACGTGGAGCTCGACCCCTGGGCCAGGACGTAGCCGTGCCGGGGTTTGCCGGGATCGAAGTCGCGGATCACGTAGAACCCCTTGGCGGCCGCCTTGAGGTCGGTGTCCGCGAACGTGGAGCGGTCGGCGACCGGGAAGTCCGGGCGCGCCACCTCGAGCACGATCACGCCGACCAGCGGGTCGCGCGCGGCGATCTCCGCGGCGGCGAAGTAGCCGGACGCCACGTCGTTGTAGTCCCAGAAGCTGAGGGTGATGACCTGTCCGCGCGGAAACAGCTTCCACACCTGCGGCGAGAAGATGCCGAAGTGCGTGCGCGCGTCGGCGGCCGTCTCCGGGCCGGAGTGGCCGGCCAGGATGTGCAGGACGCCGACCCGGAACGGGCTGTCCTGGTTCTGCTGGCTCCACACGCGCGCGGGCAGATACATGAACGGGGTGAACGCGCCGTAGCTGCCGCTCAGCGCCCACACGCCCGAGTGCACGTTCGGGTCGAGCGAGGCGCTCTGCCCCACCAGCCCCACGGCGGTTGAGGCGTTGCCCGCCTCCTGGATGGCCGCCTTCAGCCGCGTGCCGCCCTGGTTGGCGATCGGATCGTAGTGGCCGGTGAGCGATCCCTTCTCCACGTTGATCGAACCCGACAGGTCGGCCGACACGGTGAGGAACCGGTTGTCGGTGACGTGGTTGAGCCACTTCACCACCTCCGAGATCGCGCGGCGGGTGCCCTGCACCTCGCCCGGCTGCTTGAACAGATCGATGCCGACCTCCTCGGTGGTCCCGTCGGCCCTCGTGACGCTTACCGTCTGCGGCTCGACCGGGATGGACGACACGCGCAGGCGCTCGTCCTGAAATGGGTCCTTGCGGTTGTCGACCCGCAGCGTGACATCGTCGTTCACCTGGTCGCCGATGCGCGCCAGCCGGTCGCTCAGCCACTCGCCGAGCCCGTCCTGCTCCAACACCGACATGACGACGTCGATGTTGGTCTTGAACTGGCGCAGCCGCTCAGCCTCGTCGTCGACCGGGCCGTCGTGGATCCCCTCGAAGGTAACCCCGAAGCGCTCCTCGAAGGTGCTGGCCAGGGCGACGAAGTACGGGACGTTCATCTTCATCTCGTAGGGGTGGCTGTGGTAGCCGACCACTTGTTCGCCGAATCCGGGGATGGTCCCGTTGTGGGCCGCCGGCCACCACCCCTTGGTGGTCCGGCCGATGACGATCATCGGCCGCCGGTCGGCCGGGTCCCACTCCTCCATGGTCTTCAGCGCTGCCAGGACCTGGTCGTAGTCGTTGCCGTCGTCCAGGGTCAGCACGTTCCAGCCGTACGCCGCCCACTGCTCGGCGATCCGGTAGCCGTCGAACGACTCCGACACCACGCCGCCGATCAGCGAGTCGTCGATGCCGGCGTTGTTGAACGACAGCAGGATGCGCAGCCGTTTGCCCACCTTCTGGGCCACCGCCTGCGTCTTCATCTCCTGTGAGTGGCCGGACGTCATGGCGAACTCGCCTTCCAGGGCGACGATCTTGGGCGAGTCGCCGGCGCCCATGAAGTCCCAGAAGGCGGCCTTGCCGGCGGCGGTGGCGATGCCGATGCCCGACGGTCCGCCGTTCACGTCGTTGATGAGATCGGTGGTCTCCGCGTGCCCGGCGAGCGAGCGGATGCCGCGCAGCTTGGCCTGTGCGAACAGCGGGTCGTCGGCCAGGCCGTTGTCCTCGAGCAGCGTCGCCAGCGCCCCCGCTCCGCGCCGGAAGCCCAGGCAGTCGATCGGCAGCATCGCGATCTCGGGATCGACCTGGTAGCGGCCATGACCGGTCGCGACGTAGCGGCGGGCCATCGCCTCGCCCATGATCATCCACAGCGCGTACAGGGTCGGGATGTTGTGGCCGCCGGCCACCAGCAGCTTGTCCCCGAACGGGTGCTTCGGCCGGCGGTAGTCGTAGCGCAGGCCGCCGTGCTCGGGCCCCACCAGGTGCAGGGCGACGTTGTACGGCGTGTAGGCCAGCGGACCGCCGAAGTGGCCGGTCTGCGCGTAGTTGCCGAGCAGCGTCAGCGTCATCGCGGTCAGGAAGCCCACGTCCTCGAGCCGCTGGCGGTCGTAGGCGGGAAGCTGCACATTGTGCTCGGCGGACTCGCCGGCGGGTGCGGTAGTGCGAACCAGAACTGATGTTCCGTCAGTACCCATTGTCGTCTCTCTTGTCGGCACCGGCGGCGCCTGCGAGGGGCCGCGGTGCGTGATGGTCTTCAGAGAGCACCGCGGTCGCGCGGCGCTATCGCTTGAGCCTACCGCACGGTGCGCGGGCCGTCACCCATGCCATTCATGGATGCTCAACGCGGCGATCCGTCCGTAGTGCCTGCGATTGAGGGTGTGCAGGGCACAGCGATGGACCATCGCAGTCGACGCGATGAGCAGATCCTCATTCGGAATGAGCCGACCCGCGGCGCGAAGCTCCGTGTAGAGCGATGCAGCCTTCGATGCGACCTCCGCGGACACGTCCAGGACTCGACACGCTTCGATCAACTCGCGGCGCTCGGCCAGATGGACCTCGTCACGCACCCCGGTAAGCAGCTCGAACACCGTGATCGCCGACACTCCGCCCTCCCCGCGCTCGATGATCGCTTCGGTCACGGCGGCGGCGGAGCCATCAATGAAGAGATCGATGACGACGCTCGTATCCAGGACGATCACGTCCGCCAGTTCGCCCTCACTTCGGCAAGACGGCGATTCTCCTCCTCCGCTTCCTGTTCACTGAGAGATCCGCGAACCCGCGACACGATGCTCCGGCGGTCGTCACTCTTCCCATCGAAATAGGCAAGCAACGCGTCAACGATGACCTGCGAGTAACCTTTGAGGTTGCGAGCTAGCGCTTCCGCCGCGACTCGTTGGCGAAGGTCGTCCGGCAGTTCGATGGTGGTGCGCATCGGATACACGATACTACATGCATGCACGTGCATGGAAGCACGAACGCGACCCCTCCGCCGACGGGTGTCACCGGGACTCCGTAGAACCTCGGGCTGGCGCTGCAGCCTACCGCAGGTCCGCGAACGCGCGCTCGAACCGGCCGCTCAGCTCGTCCATCCCGGCCCGCTTCTGCGTGCCGTCGAGGTCGGTGCGGCGGATCATCACGTGGGCCTGCTTCTCGAAGTCGTTGACGAATTGGCACGCCTCGACGATGGAGGCGTGGTTGGGCTCCGGGATGACGATGCAACCGCCGTTGTCGCCGTGGATCAGGTCGCCGGTCCGCACCGTGATGCCGCCGACCTGCACCGGCTCGCCGTAGCCCGACCAGCGCAGCGCCGCGTGCTGGATCACACGCGCGATCGCGAACACCCCGAATCCCTGATCGATGATGCCGGGCAGGTCGCGGACGCCTCCCGAGGTCACCATGCCGATGGCGCCGGCGGCCATGAACCCCTTGGCCATGCCGTCGCCCATCACGCATTCCCGATACGGGTCCGGGCCGACCGTCTCCACCACGATCACACGCGGCAGCCCGCTCGCCTCGATCGCGTCCATCATCTCGAAGTACACGTCCGTCTGCGGGCCGCCTTCGGGGGTGCAGGTGTCGATCTTGATCGTGATCGCCTCTCCCACCAGCGGCGGCAGGTCCGGCGTCATGCACTGGATGCGGCCGTCCATGGCGTACGTGTGCGGCTCCGAGTGACCGAGCGCCGAGAGGGCATTGCAGACGAGGGCGGTCTCCGAGTCGCCGAGGCTTTCGATGAGTGCTTTGTCCATCAGGATCGCGAGCCTACCGGCCGCTCTATCAGGCGGCAAGGCCCGCGCTTGACCCCTCGCCGGCATGACCCGACACTGCCGCGTCATGCGCATAGTGGTAGTCGGCGGCGGCGTGATCGGGCTGAGCACGGCCTTCCATCTGGCCGATCGCAACGCCGGCCAGGTGATCCTGGTGGAAAAGGGGCCGATCGGCGACGGCTCCAGCTCGCGCGCCGGCGGCATCATCACCGGCCTGATGGGCACGGAGACCGCCGTCCGCGCCCGCAAGATCAGCCTGGAGCTGTTCCACCGGTTCAGCCGCGAGGTGGACGGCTACACCTTTCACGACGTCGGCACCCTCAATCTGGCGGCCGATCAGGGCGCCGGCCCGGTGGAGATGCTGCCGCTCTACGATCGTCTGGACGCCCCTTACGAGATCCTCGATGCGGACGAGATGCGGCGCCGCTGGCCGCTGATGGCGGTCCCGGACGACGCCTGGGCGCTGTACGACCCGATCGCCGGCTACAGCGAGCCCGACGAGTACGTGGCCGCCATGGGCGCCCACCTGCGCAAGTTGGGCGTCGAGATCAGGGAGTTCGAGCCGGTGCTGGAGTTCCCGATGCACGGCGACCGCGTGATCGGCGTCCGCACCGCGACGGAGACCATCGACGCGGACGTGGTCGTCTGCGCGTCGCACGTCTGGTCGATCCGGTTGCTGGAGCAGTTCGGCTGGCGCATGCCGTCCAAGGTCTTCGTGCATCAGCGCTATGTCTCGACGCCGGTGCCGCTGCCGGTGATCCTGCCGGCAGTCAACGACCACCCTCGCCATGGCTACTATCGCCCCGCGTTCGGCAACCGCGTGCTGATCGGCATCGAGACGCCGGACCGCGAAGAGGTGCCCCCGCCGGAGCGGGACCTGCATCTTTCGAGCCTTGCCGTGGACCCGGCGATCAGGGAGCGCGAGCTGAACCGCCTGCAGTACGTGGTGCCCGACGTGGCGCCACTGTCGTGGGAGATCGAAAAGGTCGGGCTTCTGGCCTACTCCGCGGACGGCGAGCCGATCCTGGGCCCGGTGCCGGGCGTGCGCGGCCTGATCTGTGCCGGCTGCTTTCACTCGGGGGGATTCGCCTACAACCCGGTGGCCGGCCTGCTGGCAGCCGAGTGGGCGGTGGACGGCAAGACCAGCATCGACATCAGCGCCTTCGCGCCGGACCGGTTCGACCCGCAGCACGCGCACACCTTCATCGAATCCCACATTCGCCACAGCGAATACCAACACTCCCTCCACGCGGGGGGCCGGCATTGACCGCCGATCCGAGTCGAGCACGGAGGACCTCATGCCCAAACCGTTGAATCCCGAACAGATCTCGGTCGCCGTCATCATCGGCGGCCACGCCTACGACGTCCCTGCGTTCAAGCGGCTGTTCGATTCGTTCGAGGACGTCGTGGCCTACCCGCAGGACATCAGCAACTTCTCGCGCGCGTGGGGCGTGCCGCCCGACGCCTACGACGTGCTGCTGTTCTACAACGCCGGCGGCGACACGGCGGCCGACCTGGACGCAACCTGGGGAGCCGGCACCTCCGCGGCGGTGGAGGCGGTCGGCCAGGCCGAGCAGGGCGTGGTGATGCTCCACCACGCCATCCGTTCCTACATGGCGTGGCCGAAGTGGTCGGCGCTGCTCGGCATCCCGCACGAACAGCGGGAAGGCTCCGAGTTCTCCGTCGAATTCGGGCAGACCATGCACGTCAGCGTCACCGACCCCGGCCACCCGGTCGGCCGGGGGATCCAGCCCTGGGACGTCGTCAACGAGGCGTGGCCGACCATGGCGTGGACGCCCAAGGCGGACGCGACGGTCATCATGACCACCGACAACGAGGTGACCAGGACCAAGACGATGGCGTGGTGCCACCACCTGGACAACGCCAAGGTGTTCTGCCTGACGCCCGGCCATGACAATGAGGCGTACTCGCAGCCGGGCTATCGGACCACGCTGCACCGCGGCATCCGCTGGGCGGCCGGCCGGCTGTAGCCATACGCGCGCTACGGCAGAGCAACGGGGGTCAATCGCTCATCCTGGGCTTGGCCCCGTAGTGCTTGAATGACGGCAGGAGACGCCCGGCGCTGATGCCGCCGTCGACGTGCAGCACTTGGCCGGTCACCCAGTCGGCGTCGCTGGAGGCCAGGTAGACGGCGGCGCGGGCTATGTCCCGAGGCGTCCCGTAGCAGCCGAGCGGGGTATAGCGCATCCACGCGTCGTGGAGTTCCGAGCCCTCTTCCGGAGGCGCGTCGTTCGGGACCGGCACCGCCCCGGGAGCGATCGCGTTGATCTGGATGCCGTGCTCGGCCAGATCGAAAGCGGCGCCGCGCGTGAAGCCGATGATCGCCGCCTTGCTCGCCTCGTACGGCGCCGCGTAGTGCGTGCCGGAGACCCCATGGATGGACGACATGGTGATGATCTTGCCGCCGCCGGTGCGGGCCATGAGCGCCGCCGCGTGGCGCACCGTGAGGTAGGTGCCGACCACGTTGACCCGCGTCACGCGCTCGAACTCCTCGGTGCCGAACTCCAGCAGCGGCTTCAGCGCGCCGCCGATGCCGGCTACCGCCGCGGCGATGTCCAGCCGGCCGAAGCACTCCTCCGCTTTCGCCACCGCGGCCACCACGTCCGCCTCGCAAGCGACGTCGGCGCGCACGATCTCCGCGCGCCGCCCGGCGACTCGCACCGCATCAGCGGTCCGCTCCGCTCCCTCGGCATCGCCGCGATAGCCGACTATGCAGTCGGCTCCCTCGGCAGCGAACTCGCGGCAGATCGCGCCACCGAGCCCCCCGGACGCTCCGGTGACCAGCGCCACCTTGTCCCGTAGTCGCATGCCGCGAGCATACCCCGAAGCATCCGCTACCAGTCCGGGTCGTTCCGAAAGGCCTCGCACAGTCCTCGTGAGCACTTGTCACGGTCATGCCCGATGGTGTAGAAAAGATGACATCCATGGGTAGTGCCTACGGCCCGACATCGCTGGTCATTCCGGCGGGGACGTGGGCGCCCATCCCGGAGATGTCCGTTCGGTAGGGTCACGTCGCCGGATCACGGCACGTGAAGGAGGTCCTGCAGGTTTGCAGGGCCTCTTTTCATTGGCTTGATTGGCAGACGATCGGCGACGCCGTATCGGCGCACCGCCGCTGACGGACTCACTCCATGGCCAGCGCGGCCCTGGCCGTCCGGCGCTGATCCTCCAGCCTGGCCGTCGCGGTGCGCACCTGCTCCCGTTCCTCCGTCTCACTCCATCCCAGCTCACCCGCCAGCAGCGCCGCCACGCGCGGCACGGCGTCCAGCGCCGCATCGCTGTCCAGGAACGCCAGCCGTGTCCGCCTGGAGACGATGTCGTCGACCGTGCAGGCGGCCTCGTGGCGGGCGGCGTGAACGACCTCGGCATCAAGGTACGGATGACGCGGTGCCAAGCGGCCGCCAAGTCCGGTCCCGCCGGCCGCAAGTGCGGCGACTTCGCCGGCGCCGGTCCCGAACGCGCTATCCAGGTGCAGGGCCGTGTCCGCCGCGAAGCCGTAGTCCCGCTGCAGGCGGCCGGGATCCGGCTGGTATGCATCGCCCCCCGCCAGCGGCGTGTGGCGAGTCTGGGAGACGCGCTCCGGCGCCAGATCGGCGGCTTCCACCGCTCGGTTCACGGCCTGGACCGCCATGGCCCGATACGTGGTCCACTTGCCGCCGGCCACGGTCAACAGGCCAGAATCGCTCAACTCCACCAGGTAGTCGCGCGTCAGGGTGGCCGTCCCGCGGTTGCGTCCGCGACCGGCGGCCACCCGGCGCGTGGGCGCGACGATCAGCGGCCGCAGCCCTGACCAGGCGGCTGTCACGTCGCCCGGCCTCACCTGCAGATTGAGGTAGCTGCGCAGGTGGCTGACCAGATAGGCCAGCTCCTCCGCCGCCGGCACCGGATCCGCGGAAACCTCGGCCGCCACCTCCGTCGTGCCGGCGAGGGTGCTTCCCTGCCATGGCAGCACGAAGATGACCCGGCCATCCTCGGTGCGGGGGATGAGCAATCCCGTCTCGCCGGCGAGGAACCTCGAGCCGAGCACCACGTGGCTGCCGGCGCTCACACGCAGCAGCGGCGGCCCCTCCGCGGCGTCCAGCCGCCTGATCGCGTCCACGAACGGGCCCCCCGCGTTGATCACGACGCGGGCCCGGATCTCCCAGGCCGCTCCCGACAGGCGGTCCCGTACCGCGACAGCCGTGACCCGGCCCGAGCGGCTCTTGCAGAGACGCTCGGCCTCGACGTAGTTGGACACCGCCGCTCCCTGCTCCGCCGCCGTCAGAGCCAGCGCCAGGTTCATGCGGGCGTCGTCGAACTGCCCGTCGTAGTAGACCACGCCGCCGGAAATCTGCCGCGGCCGCCCCTGGCCGACGAACCGTTCACGCAGATGCGGAAACCGCGAAATCGCCTCCTCCCGCGGGATGAATTCCGACCGTCGCAAGGCGTACTCGCCTGCCAGGCGGTCATACAGGGTCAGACCGATGCGGTAGTAGGGCAGATGGCTGCGCTGGTACAGGGGAACGAAGATCGCCAGCTCCCGAACCAGATGCGGGGCAAGCTCCATGAGCGCCTTGCGCTCGCGCAGCGCCTCCCGGACCAGCCGGAACTGGGTGCGATCCATGTTCTTGATCGCCTGCTCCAGATAGCGGACGCCGCCGTGCACCAGCTTGGTGCTGCGGCTACTGGTACCGCCGCCGAAGTCTCCACGCTCGACCAGCGCCACCCGCAGCCCGCGCGTCGCGGCGTCCAGCGCGCAGCCGCATCCGGTGGCGCCTCCACCGATGACGAGCACATCGAAGGACTCGTCGGCCAAGCGGCGCAGGTGCTCGCTCCGGTTCACGCGTACCGAAACAATGCACCGCACCCCGGCGGCGGGGCTACCGCTGCGCAGCGCCGTCGGGAGCGAAACTGACGCCGCGTGGCCATCCAAGCGCCGCTGCGTGCCCGGCCGCGTGCGTTCGCCTCACCATGCAGCGCGTGCGCTACAGTGCCGTTCGTGGCCACTTGGATCGCACGCCCACCCGAATCCCGCGAGGCGCGCGTACCGACGCGCACCGATGTCGGCCGCGGGCACGCTGTGTTTCTCACCCTGGTGAACGCACTGTTGCTGCTTTCCGTGAGCGGTTGTGACAGCCTGCTGGCCCTCATCGATCCGCCACCACCGGCAACCCCTCTTCCGACTCTTTCGATTGCGGACGCGGATCTTGTCGAGGAAGGCGAAGTCGCCGAGTTCGCCGTGACGCTGAGCGCTGCGAGCGAGGTGCCGGTGACCGCGCGCTACGTGACGGAGGACGGCACCGCGCATGCCGGACCAGGGGGCGACTACACGCACGCGAGCGGCTCGGTGACCCTCGCGCCCGGTGAGCAGAAGCGGGTCATCGTGGTGCAGACGCTGAAGGACGACGTAAACGAAGTCGAACGGGAGGTCTTCACCGTACGGCTGAGTGCCCCGGAGAACGCCACGGTGGGCGAGCACGGCGTGGCCAGAGGGACGATTCTGGACAGAAACGATCCACGGCTGCAGGCGACTCGCATAGAGCCCGGAATTCTCATCTCAGGGCGGCTCGAGACCGTGGACGATGTCGATGACTATTTCGTCGAAGTGAACTCCAGCGCTAAGGTGATCGCCGCCACCGACCGCCGCACGGCCGCCGACCCGAATTCCGGCTATCGCGACTCCGTCGTTAGACTCAATGGGGGCGAGGGACTCTCCAAGAATGACGACAACAGGGACGAGGTCCGGGTCAGCCTCACCACAGGCACGATCGAAATCTACATCCGGGTGTCGAGTGACGGTCCGACCCCATACGATCTGTTCGTCAGGGTGCTCGACGAACGGGACTACCCCTGGATCTCCGACGATATCGCCGATCCGTCATTCGACATCGAGTTGCGCTACGTCGGTGGCGAACCAACCCCCGCGCAGAGAGAAGTCTTCCGCCAAGTCGCCGAGGGCTGGGAACGTGTCATCACTCGCGGCCTGTCGGACCGGTTCATCGACTCGTCGGAAACAACGTGCGAAGACGGCGACTTCTCATCACTATTCGGAACCCACATCGACGACCTGCTGGTGTACATCGGGCTGAAGTACCTCGACGGTCCCCGCGGAGCCTTGGCCGAGGCAGGTCCATGCTGGACACGCGGTCCGAATGGACTGCCGTTCATCGGCACCGTGACGATCGACACCGCGGATCTGCCGCTGATGGAACGCAACGGCGTTCTCGGCAAAGTGGTCACGCACGAGCTCGCGCATGCGCTGGGGTTCGGCACTATCTGGAATGGCGTGCGCGGGAGCGACGGGCGTCCCTTGCTGAAACTGCCCTCGGTCGTGAACAACGTCAAGGTGCCGGGCCGGGACACTCACTTCAATGGGCCGGCGGCCGTCGCCGCCTTCGATGCCGTCGGCGGTGACGCGTATCGCGGCGGCGCCAAGGTGCCGGTGGAGAACGACACCGTCGGATACGGCAGGGGAGCGCTGGACGGACACTGGCGCGAGTCGGTGCTCGGCCATGAGCTGCTGACGAGCAGTTTGTCCACCAAGCCGGGGGTGCATGAGCCGCTCAGCGTCGTCACCATCGCAGCGCTCGAGGATCTGGGCTATTCCGTCGACGCCGCCGCTGCCGAGCAATACACGCTGCCGACCACGCCGCCGGGCATCGTCCGCACGGCGCCACAGGTGCTGCACCTGCTCAACGACATCAGGCAGGGACCCGTCAGGGTGGAAGATCCGCTCGACCAGTCCATCGAGGTCATCCTGCGCTGACGGCAGTACACTCGCTGCCTCACCGGCTCGCTATCCCTTGATGGCCCCCATCGCCATTCCCTTGATGAAGAAGCGCTGGAAGAAGAGGAACACCAGCAGCGTAGGCAGGCTGGCCAGCAGCGACAGCGCGCCCTGGATGCCCCACGCGACGCTGTACTGACCGCGCAGGGAGACGATCCCCAACATGATCGTGCGCTTGTCGTCGCTGTTCACGAAGATCAGCGGCCACAGAAAGTCGTTCCAGATCCAGGTGAACTGCAGCGTCCCGAGCACCGCCAGCGCCGGCACGCTGATCGGCAGCGCGACCCGGAGCAGCACCTGACCTTCGTGCGCGCCTTCGACGATCGCGGACTCGCGCAGCGCGTTGGGGACGGCGGCAAAGAAGTTTCGCATCAACAGCGTGCAGATCGGGATGCCCATCGCTATGTGGACGATGATCATCGGCCAAAGGGTGTCCAGCAGGCCCATTCGATTGAACAGGCGGAACAACGGCACCAGGATGACCTGCGGCGGAAAGAACATCCCCGACACGATCACCATGAACAGCAGCTCGCTGCCGCGGAACGGCAGCTTGGAGAAAACGTAGCCGCCCAGGATGCCCATGGCGATCGACCCCACCGTGGCGGGCACCGTGACCAGGAAGGTGTTGATGAAATAGATCCTGACCGACGGATGGCTCAATGAAACCGAGAAGTTGGACAGGTCGAGGGTCCGGGGAATCGCCCACAACGTCCCGAAGGCGATGTCGCGGTTGCTCTTCAGCGCGCTCAGGATCACCCCCACCGTCGGGGCGAGAAACAGCACGGCCAGCACCGCCAGACATGCGAACAACACAGGCGTCCAGGGGAACGGGCGCCGCGTCGGGGCGACGACGGTGTCAGTCATACAGCTCGTCCAGCTTTCTGAGCTGGCGGAAGTAGACGGTGATCACGCTCAGCGTCATGAGGAAGAGCACAACCGAGATCGAGCTGCCGTACCCCATCCGGTACTTCTTGAACGACTCGCTGTACATGTACATCGCCAGCGTGTCCGAGGAGTGAAACGGTCCGCCGCCGGTCATGATGAACAGGATGTCGAACGCCTTCAGGGAGTTGATCACCGACAGCGCCACGGCAACCACCGTCGCCGGACGCAGCAACGCCAGCACGACATGACGGATCCGTTGCCTGCGAGTGGCGCCCTCGATCTCCGCAGCCTCGATCAGGTAGGGGGGGATCGACGTCAGGCCGGCCAGAAAGATCACCATTGCCAAGCCCATCTGCTGCCATGACCAAGCCACGATGACAGCGTAGAGGGCGGTCTCGGGTTCCGCCAGCCATGCGAAGGTGGGAGGCTCTCCGGTGAACACCCCGATGGCCGAGTTCAGAAGCCCCCAGTCGGGCTGATAGATCCAGATCCAGATCTGCCCTACCACCACCGCGGCCAGACAGATCGGGAGAAAGAAGATCGACTTGAACACGTTGGCGCCGGGCACGCGCACGTCGAGCATCAGCGCCAGGGTCAGCCCGCCCAGCGTCGGCACCACGATCGCCAGCAGCGTCCAGATCAGCGTGTTCAGAGTGGCGTTGGTGAACAGCCGGTCGGTCACGACTCCGGCGAAGTTGCGCAGCCCCACGAACCGGAAGTTCGGGTTGAAGCCGTTCCAGTCGGTGAAGCTGTAGTAGAAGGTGTTGAGCAACGGCCAGACGACGAAGACCCCGAAAACCGACAACGGCAGAAACAGCAGCGCGATCCGCCAGAAGAGCTCCCGTTGCTTCATCGGCCGGCCGGTCGGAGGGAGACGGCGTTCATCGCGTGAGCGCCGTCACCCCTCCCGGTGAGCCTGCTAGCTGTCGAATACGGTCCTGACGCCTGCTTCGGTGTCGGCAAGATACTGACTGTAGTTGGCGGGGTTGTCCATGAACCGCGCAAACATGTCCAGCCCGTACTCGGCCGCCGGCGGCGTGGTGGCCAGGTCGTAGTTGAACGCGAAGGTGTCCGCGTTGCCGACCGCCGCCAGCGCCCGCACCATCACCGACGTATAGGTGCTCTCATCGACGTTGACGTTCGGCGACAGAGCGCCCTGTACCTGTGCCCACTTGGCTTGAGACGCCGGGTCGCTGGCCAGGAAGGCCACGAGCGCCTCGGCGTTGGCCCGGTTCTCGGAATTGGCCGAGATCAGCCACCCGTCGACCGGCCCGACCACCGCGTTCGGCACGCCGGCATCGATCATCGGGAACTCGAAGAAGTCGTAGTCGTCGCCGGCCATCAGTCCGTTGCCGTTCCAGTACCCGGTGATCCAGGTTCCCATCAGCGTCATCGCGGCGTCGCCGCGCGCCACCCGGTCCGAGGCCTGGTCCCAGTCATCGGCGTTGGCGTTCGCGGCGAAGTACCCGGCGTCGACCAGATCCTTCCAGAGCTGCATCGCCCGCTGCACCTCGTCGTCGGTGTAGGAGGCTTCGCCGGCCATCAGGCTGGCGCGGTACTCCGGACCGGCGGTGCGCAGCAGCAGGTAGTCGAACCAGAACTGCGCGGGCCAGCGATTCATGGAGCCGAGCGCGATCGGGGTGATGCCCTGCGACTTGAGGTTCTCGCACAACGCCAGGAACCCGTCCCAGTCGGTCGGGAACTCGGTCACCCCGGCATCGGCCATCACCTTGCTGTTGTAGAACATGCCGGCGTAGTGGTACCCGAAGGGCACCAGATAGCGTGCGCCGTTGTACATCGTGGCGCCATCGGCCACCGACTGGGCCACGACGTCATCCAGGCCGTGCTCGGCCCACATGTCGTCGATCGTGCCCAAGGTGCCCGCGTCGACCACGAACTGCGTCCGCGCTCCGGCCCAGTAGCTGAACACGTCCGGCAGGTTGCCGCCGGCGGCCCGCACCAGGATGCCGGCTTTGAAGTCCTCATGCCCGATGGGGCTGTCGACCACCGTGGTCCCGGTCGCCTCCTTGAAGCTGGCGAAGATCTCCTCCAAGCCGCCACGCCCCAGGTCACCCCCGAAGTAGTGGGTGATGTTGACCTCGCCATCGGCCCAACTCATCGCCGCGATCAGAAGGAAGGCGAGCGCCAGTCCCAGCGCCCTGAGCGCTGTCCTGCCCCGCTTCCCGGCCCTGCCGGCGCTTCCGGCAGTGCTTCGCCCTATGTGGTGCATGGTGCTACCTCCTGCCGGACGTTTATGGGCGGATCGCCGGTTCCTGTCAATGCGACGGGAGACGCCGGCCGCTGCGCTACACTGCCGGCGCGCGCCGCTACGGTCCTCGGGGGCAAGCGGCGCCCGCTCCCATCCTGATCCAAGGGAGGCCCGACGTTGGACCGCATCCGAGTTGGCTTCATCGGCACCGGCCGCATCTCCGACCTGCACGCGCTGGAGTACCTGCGCAACCCTCACACCCAGATCGTCGCCCTCTGCGACAGCGACCCTGCTCTGGCGTCAGGCCGAGCCGAAGCCTGGGGGCTCGACCGCCCCGTGATCTGCAGCGACTACCACGAGTTGCTGGCGCTGGACTCGGTCGATCTGGTTGAGATTCTGCTGCCGCACCATCTGCACCCCAAGGCGGCGCTGGCCGCCTTCGCCGCCGGCAAGGCGGTGTTCCTGCAGAAACCGATCGCGCTGAACCTGGCCGACGCGGATCGCGTGATCGACGCCGCCGAGCAGGCGGGAGTGCCGTTCCGGGTGTACGAGAACTTCATCTTCTATCCTCCCGTGGTCACGGCGAAGGCCCTGGTCGACGAGGGAGCGATCGGCGAGCCGCTGACCATCCGGCTGAAGAGCAACGTCGGCCGCAGCGAGACGTCATGGCCCATACCGAAAGGAGCGCAGGAGTGGCGCCAGGACCCGCGTCGGGCTGGCGGAGGACCGCTGCTGTTCGACGACGGCCAGCACAAGTTCGCGCTCGCCTGGCACTTCATGGGACAGGCCGAGGAAGTGCACGCCTGGATCGGCAGCACGCAGGCTCCGGACGGGTACGTGTTCGACGCCCCCGCCATGGTCTCGTTCCTGTTTCCCGGCGGCCGGTGCGGCAACCTGGAGGTGGTCTACTCGCCCGATCTGGAGATCGACTCCCGCCACTACGCCCAGGACGACCGGGTGGAGATCACGGGCACCCGGGGAGTGATCTGGATCAACCGCGGACACGGGCAGTTGGGCGAGGTTGCCCCGGTGCAGCTCTATCGCGACGGCGTGACGACCGACTACCGCTCGATGGAGATCGGCTGGGAGACCAGCTTCGTGCACGCGACGCGCCACGGCATCGAGGCGCTCCGCCGCGGTGAGCAGCCACGCCTGTCCGGCCGCGACGCCCGCGAGATCCTGCGCTTCGCGCTCGCCGCCCAGGAGTCGGGACGCACCGGCGCAACCGTCCGGGTATAGCCGGCCGTTACTGGATCCAGCGTTGATCCCTGCGAACGATCCGGCCATCGACTACCCCGCCCTGGTAAGGCGTGGCTATGACACCTGCGCTCAAGCGTGCGACAGGTCTCGGAGACTCGAGCCCGGTATGGAGCTCCAAGCGCTGTCGAGTCGGCTGGAGGATGGTGACTCGGTCCTGGATGCCGGCTGCGGAGCCGGAGTTCCGATCGCGCGGTCGCTGGCGGAGCGGTACCGCGTTACCGGGGTGGATGTATCTCGCGAAATGGTGCGCCGGGCGCGCAGGAACGTACCCGGCGGCCTACTTTCCTATGCGCGGACATCCTGTCGGTGGACTTCCCGCACGCCAGCTTCGATGCGGTTGTGGCGTTCTACTCCGTGTTTCACGTACCCAGAGAGCAGCATGCCGATCTGTTTCGCCGTGTCCACGGCTGGCTCAAGCCGCGCGGACACCTGTTGTGCACCCTCAGCGATCACCCTGAGAAGGGCTATACGGAGGACGGCTTCTTTGGCGTGACGATGTACTGGAGCAATTACGGTATCGACGAATATCGGGACCTCCTCACCGGCATCGGGTTCTCACTGCTGGAGCTATCGACGACCGGGCACGGTTACCAGGACCGGCCGCAACAGTCGAGCGAGCGCCATCCCCTGATTCTGGCGCAAAAGGAGTGACGCGGAGGTGGAGGCGACTACTACACGCTGTTGGCGTAGCGACCCACAACGATGGCCAAGGCACCGTCTGACAGTGGCGGCCACTCCGCATCCGACGGCGAGCTCCGGGGACGCCGATCCATTTCGTCGACCGCCCGCAAGAGCGAGTCAACAAGGCGCGTAGACAGTCGGACGTATGACACCATCAGACGCCAAGCGGTTGTACTCGCGGCGGCGGAATGGGTACAAGTCACCATGTACACCCCAAAGCCGTTCAGCGAGCCCGATGTGGACACCAACCTCGATTTCGTGGATCAGCAGGGGTTCGGTGCGCTGATCAGCGTCGGCGCTGCCGGTCCGGTGATCACGCATCTGCCCGTGCTGGTGGATCGCGAGCGGGGTCGAATCTGTCTGGTGCGCGCGCACGTCGCCAAGGCGAATGACCACTGGCGCAGCCTTGACGACCGGCCTGCCACGGTGGTGTTCAGCGGACCGCACTGCTACATCTCGGCCGGGTGGTATCGGGAGCGGCGGGTCGTACCGACCTGGAACTACGTCGCGGTGCACCTGCACGGCAGGGCGCGACTGGCTTCAGGAGTCGACGAAACGCGCCAGATGGTCGCTGACTTCGTCGAGCACTACGAGTCCGGATTTGACCAGCCATGGGCCATTCCCGCGGACGAGCGGGAGTACATGGACGGTCTGCTGAGCGGTATTGTGGCCTTCACCATCGACGTCGAACGCATCGAAGCCACCTGGAAGCTGAACCAGAATCACGCGCCCGCACGGCGTAAGCGCGTGATCGACGCACTCCGCGAGTCAGGGAGGTCCGATGAAATCCGTATCGCCGATCTCATGCAGCGGCGGACGTAGGTCCCATGACAGTCGACTACCTCAACCCGGACGTGGAAAATCGCGTGCGCTCGACCGCTCTGCGCGGTACGGTGTAGGTTGCTCGCGTGGTAGCAGTCGATCCGCAGACCGCCGTTCGGCCGCGGCGGACCGATTCGGCCCTGGTCCTGCGCCTGCAGCCGGCGATCGACCTCACGCGCGAGCAGTTCTTCCACTTCTGCCAACTGAACTCGGAGGCACGCATTGAGCTCACGGCTGACGGCGAGATTGCGATAATGCCACCGACAGGCGGGGAGACCGGGGCACGCAACATGCGTGTGGGCGCACAAGTGGCTCGCTGGGCCGATGAGGACGGCTCCGGCGTCGTGTTCGACTCCTCTACCGGGTTCGAGCTTCTCAACGGCGCCGTCCGGTCGCCGGACGTGGCCTGGGTGGCGAACGCGCGCCTTGCGCGGCTTTCAATGGAAGAGAAGCGACGTTTCCTGCCGCTTTGTCCCGACTTCGTCATCGAGTTGTGCTCCCCCACCGATTCCGTGGCCGAGGTCCAGCAGAAGATGGCGGAGTACCGGGCAAATGGCGCTCGACTTGGCTGGCTCTTGGATCTCGACCGGCGGCGAGTGGCCGTCTATTGCGCCGACGGTCGCGTGGAGTGGCTCGAACGGCCGATCTCGATTGCCGGTGATCCGGTGCTGCCGGGGTTCATTCTGTCCTCGGCCGCCATCTGGGAACCTGCAATTTAGACTCCCGATTTACTGTTCGCCCGCCGAGGCTTCGGAGAAGGTTGATCGCATCGGCCGGTCCGACAGGGGTCAATCAGTTCTCACACTTCTAGCTCCTCAGCATGCCACGCGCCCACCGCTGGCGCTCCCAACAGCACAGCAGCAATCTCTTGCGTGCTGCGCTTCGGCCACCAGCCTGCCAGTTCATAGAGACGCTTCACCTGGGCGGGGGGAATCGTACGCTCACGGTGAGTGGACACCGAATAGCCGTCCGGCATGGTGCAGCGCTTCATTTCAGGTTCTTCCACTGACGACGTCCGTTGAGGAGAATTGACGGAGCATGGCTCGCGAGATAGCGTTGTGGCCATGGCCGTCGCGTACCTCAACGTGGATCTGGAAATCGAGGGCCCTCGGCCGCTCTGCCATATCCTCCAGGAGTTCTCGGAATCGAACATCTGCTGCCTGGGCTGTTTCGAGACCGGGCGGGGCCACTTCGCGAATTTCGAGGTCACGGCCCTTCCGTCCGATCCGAACAGCATCATCTCCGAGTTCTGCGACGCCATCGAGACGTTCCGCGAAGACGCCGGCGCGTTCTGGGCCGCCGCTCACCGCAAGACGTTCGACGTGGGCTTCGACAGCGACGGGTCGGCCGGCTGCTCTCGTTTCGAGCTCAAGGCGGATACCGTGCGGCGAGCCGCCACGGAGACGCTGCAGCGCATCGCGGGCGTGGGTGCCTCCGTGATGGTGGCCATCTATCCTCCGACTCGGCCGGAGTCTGACGAAACCGTGAGCGACAACCGAGCGAGCAGCTACTCGGGCTCCACGACCACCGCCGTCCCGTACGACAGGATCTCGGACGCGCCGCTCATGATCGCCGAGGTGGTGAACCGGATGTCGGTCACCGCGTTGGCGCCACGCTGTTGCGCATCGGCTGCCAGCCGGTCCACCGCTTCGGCGCGGGCATCGTCCATCATCGTGGTGTAGGAGACGATCTCGCCTCCCACCATGGTCTTGAAGCCGGCCATGATGTCCCGGCCCATGTGCCGGGAGCGGACCGTGTTGCCGCGCACCAAACCGATCGTCTTGACGATGCGATGGCCGGCGATGCTCGCGGCCGTTGTCAGGATCATCCTTCGTCCCCCCTGCTGCTGACCCGGAGTGCTCGAGTGCCAGCGTAGTATAGGGGAGTGACCGCACAGCGATTCGTCCAAGCGTTCACCCGACTTCACGACGAACCGCGGCCCGAGCACGAAGTCACCGCCGCCGTCTGCGTGGTGCTGGGTGGTCCGGACACCGTCCCGGCGCTCTGCTTCATCAAGCGCTCCGAGCGGCCCGACGATCCGTGGTCGGGCCAGATGGCGTTTCCCGGCGGCCGAGTCGCCCATGCCGACGCGAATGCCCGCGCCGCGGGCGTCCGCGAGACGGCCGAGGAGGTGGGGCTCGACTTGCTTCGCTGCCGGCACCTGGGCGCCCTGCCTTGCATGCCGATCACCCGCCGGGGGAGGCCGCATCTCGGGTGGCTGCAGCCGTTCGTGTATCTCTGCTCACCCGACCTGCCGGTGCTGCGTCCGCAGCCTTCCGAGGTCGCCGCGGCGATGTGGATCCCTGTCGAGCATCTGACCGACCCCGACCATCGCACGTCGGTGGAGATCGCGGACGGCACCCGCCGCCTGGTGTTTCCCGGGGTCGCCTACGGCGGCGCGGTGATCTGGGGCCTCACCTACCGGGTGCTGGGCTCTCTGCTCGACCTTGCCCGCTCATAGGTTGCCGAGGGTCATCGGTTGCAGCGACGTCGCGGGGGCGGCGCTGCAGGACCGCGGTTTCTTGCGCATGCGATATTCCTGCGACATTTTCTCCGCACTCTTCGTGGCGACGAGGTGCAACGGCCTCGAAACCTACGACAGATCCACGAGGAGGAAACGATGACCAACAATCGTTCCATAAGAAACACGCTCATGACGGCACTGCTGATCGGCTTCACAGGGGCGGCGGCGATCGGCGGCTGTGCCGGCATCACGGACGAGGGTAGCGGTGAGCATGGGGCCGATGGCGAGGAGTCAGGCACCCGGCTCACCCTCGACCAGACCTACGATGCGGTCCGCAACGGTGCGCGGCTCATCCTGCGCTACGACGCGGAGGCCAACGCCTTCCTCGGCACCGTGCAGAACACCACCGAAGGCACCCTGCCGATGGTCCGGGTGGAAGTACACCTGTCAAACGGCACGGAGCTCGGTCCCACGACGCCCGATGACTTGGCGCCCGGTGAGACGATCAAGGTGACGCTGACCGCGATGACCACGGCGTTCACCGGCTGGACAGCCCACCCGGAAGTGGGCCCCGGACACGGCGCGGGCGGTGAAAGCGACGGCGAACATAGCGGCGGCGGCGAAAGTGGCGGCGAGCACGGCGGCCGCGGTGAGAGCGGCGGCGAGCACGGCGGCGGTTGAGGCCGCGTGAGACGACCTCGGTAGACACGGGCGCGGCGCTCATCGGGCGCCGCGCCCGTATTATCGTTTCCGGGAGGCGCAATGACGAGTCGCACGATTCTGATCGTCGAGGACGAACCGCGGATCGCCCATTGGCTGAAAGTCCATTTCGAACGAGCGGGGTTCAGAGCTGAAGTCGCCGGCGACGGACGCACCGGTCTCGCCCTCGCCCGCTCTCGCCGTCCTCACCTGATCGTGCTCGATCTGATGCTTCCGCGCCTCGACGGGATGCAGGTGTGCCGCATCCTGCGCCGCGAATCAGCCGTGCCCATCATCATGCTCACGGCCCGAGAAACTCATGCCGATCGCATCGACGGGCTGGACGGCGGCGCCGATGACTACGTTGTCAAGCCGTTCGACCCCGATGAGGTGGTGGCGCGCGCCAAGGCCGTGTTGCGGCGCGTCGATGACGACGTATCGCACGTTATGAGGTGCGGCACGATTTCCATCGACAACACGACGCGGCAGGCGACCATCGGCAAACGGCCGATCAACCTGAGCCAGGCGCAGTTCGCGTTACTGTCCGCATTCATGCGCCATCCGAATCAGGTGCTCACCCGCGAGCAGCTCATCACGCTGTCCTTCAACGACGATTTCGACGCGTACGACCGCGCCATCGACAACCACATTCTCCGGCTCCGCAAGCAGATCGGTGGGGACGGGAAGCAGCCGATCCAGACCGTGTACGGCGCCGGCTACCGCTTCGTCCCGGAGCATTCGTGAGCGGACGCACCACGTCGCTGCACGGTCGCATCCTGCGCGCATTCGTGCTCATCGTGGTCCTTGCCGTGGCGCTCGGCGTAGCGGTCGAGTACTACGTCGCCCAGAGTCTGATGGATGCGTTCGTGGCGCGGCTCATCGATGTCGAAGCCGACAACGTGGCGCGCAGCTTGAGCCGCGCATACCGTGCTTCCGGCGGCTGGGAGACGGTGGACCGGGTGCTGGACGACGCCGGCTATCTCTACGACGAAGAAGAACACGAGCGTAGCGGTGAACGGGAAGAGCACGGCTCCGAGACGTTCCACGTCGAGCGCGTCAGGATCGTCGTCGTCGACGGCGCCGGGTTGGTGATCCGCGACAATCTGTCCCTGCTGCGATCGGGGACGCCAGCGCCGGAGCTGGGCGGAGAGCGGGTTGCCGTGGTCGATGAGGAGACCGGCCGGTCGGTCGGTGACGTGTACGTGGACGTGGATCGTGCGTTTCTGGCGACCGAATCGCACGGACTCCTGCGGCGCATGCTCACCACGACGGCGCTCGGCGGCGCGCTGATCGCGGCCGTGGCTCTGGCGCTGGCGGCCTGGATCTCGCGCCGCATCACCGCCCCGGTCACGCGTCTGACCGAAGCCGCCCGGACCGTCGCCCGACAAGGTGCCACCACCCTCCTTCCGATCACCTCAGCCGATGAACTCGGACAGATGAGCGCGGCGTTCAATCGCATGACGAACGCGCTGCAGACCCAGCGCGATCTTCGCCGGAGGCTGATCGATGATCTGTCCCACGAGCTGAACACGCCGCTGAGCGTCATCCGATTGGAAGCGAAAGGGCTGCTCGACGGTTTGCAGGAGCCGGAACAGGCGGCTGACCGGATCATCCGGGAAGTGACGATGCTGCATAACCTGGTACGTGATCTGAACTGGCTGGCGGAAACCGATTCGGGCGAGTTGCGGCTCAACCGGGAATCGTGTTCGGTCTCCGATCTGATTTGCGCAGAGGTCCAACGGTGGCAGCCGCAGGCTCGGCTGCGCCGGATCGGCTTGTCGTTCCAGCCGCGATCCGGATTGCCGGAGCTCGATCTCGACCGGATGCGCATGAGTCAGGCGCTCGGCAATGTGGTGCACAACGCGTTGCAGCATACCGACGCAGGCGGACGGATCACGGTGGCGGCGGCACGGGAGACCGACGGGCGGGTGACGATTACCGTGGCGGACGATGGCGCGGGAATCGACGCGGCCGATCTTCCGCATCTGTTCGAGCGCCTATACCGCGCCGACGAATCCCGCACCCGCCGGACCGGCGGCGTGGGGCTGGGGCTGGCAATCGCGCACGCCATCGTCACCGCGCACGGCGGTACGATCCGGGTGACTAGCGCCGGACGCGGGCAGGGGACGACCGTACGTTTCTCTCTGGCGACGGCCGGCGACTCCGGCACTCGCAGCGTCAGGAGCTCATGAACTCTGCGACGTCGATCGGCTCGCCGCCGCGCCTCGCGGACTCCCAGCCTGCCAGGAGCGGCGCCAGGGTGTAGAGACCGTCATGGTAGTCGTTCAGCAGCGCGCTGCCATCGCCCGTTCTGACCGCTTCGCAGAAGCGCCGATCCAGCTCGAACCATGGATTGAAGTCCTCCGCCTCGTACACCGTCCGGCCGTTCATCTCGATGCGCTCATAGCCGTGGACGCCCAGATAGCCGCCCTCGAAGCAGATCAGGAAGTAGGGTTCGTTCGCGGGACTGCCCCGATACCCGCAGACGAACGTCATGGTCATGGTCGCGCCGTTGGTCATGGCGAAATTGAACGACGCCGACACCGGCGTCCGGTACGGCGGGCGATCGGTCATGAACGCCTGTGCGGTCTTGATGTCCAGTCCGCTCATGAACCGGCAGTAGTCCACGGCGTGCGGCCCCCAGTCGAAGAAGGCCGCTCCGTAGCTGCGGATATACGGGTCGGAGGTGTCCCGCGCCGGCAGGTCGCGGAAGCTCTGGAAGCGGATGTGGACGACTTCCTTGTCCGCAAGCAGGCGCTTCGCCTCCTGAAAGATCGGTCGATAGCGCTCGCGAAAGCAGACGGTGGAGAGCACGCGGCCCCGGCGGATCGCGGCGTCGATACGGCGCGCGATCCGCATCTCGGTCGCCTGCGGCTTCTCGCTGAACAGGTGGATGCCCCGCTCCGCGGCGGCCGCTTCCACGTCGCCGCGCGCGGCTGCCGGGACGATCGACCACAGCGCGTCGAGCGATTCCTGGTCGAGCATCGCCATGCCATCGGTATGGACGCCGGGGATGTCGAAGCGCGCGGCCGTGTCCCGCGCCGCCTGCGCATCGATGTCGCAGACGGCGACCACGCGCACGCCGCCGATGCGCGCAAGGTTCGGCAGATGCTGGGTATTGGCGAAGTTGCCGGCCCCGTAGACGCCGACGCGAAGCGGGCGGTCCAACCTACTCTTCGTTGACAGCCTGCAGGAGGGCGTGGATGTAGCCATAGGTGTACGCGAACCCCACCTGCTGCGGCTCGGCTCCGGAAATGCCGGGGACGTGGTCGGGCATGATCATGTATCGGTAGCCGACCTCCTTGAGGGTCCTGAGCGCCTTGAGCATGTCGACATCGCCCTCGTCCGGGAACACCTCGACGAAATCTCCCAGGCCGCCCTTGATGTTGCGGAAGTGGATGTTGAAGAGCTTGCCGCGCTCACCGAAATAGCGGATCGCGTCGTAGATATCCGCTCGCGGATTCTCGAGGGACTCGGCCATGCAGCCGATGCAGAAGTTGAGCCCGTTGTAGCGGCTGTCGTAGCGCTCGATCAGCTTCTTGAAGCCGTTTACCATGCCCAGCACGCGGGCGACGCCGCGATACTCCACGCCGTAGCCGATGCCGGGATCGGACGGGTGGCAGGCCATCTGGATCTTGTACTCCTCGGCCACCGGCATGATGTTCGCAAGCCAGTGGTCGATGCGCTCCCACATCGTGTCCTCGTCGGCGGCGCCGCCCTCGAAGGTACCGAGCGAACGGTCCAGCCTGTCGAGTTCGAACGACGACAGCTTGGCGCCGCCACGACCGTAGCGCGGCTCCGTGCGCAGGTGCCCGAGCAGCGTGATGTTGTAGTTGAGGCCGCGCAGCCCCGCTTCGGCGGCCATGCGGACCGTCTCGCACACGCGCTCGATCTGCCGGTCGCGCTCGTCGCTGGGCCCCAGGAAGATCGCCCCGGCGGCGTTCACGAACGCGCTCCGTGATCCCAGCGGGAGGTGGATCATCTCCAGGTCGATGCCGTGCCGGGCGAAGCGTTCGCGCATCGCCTTCAGCGTGTCCGCCGTCCAGTCCTCCCACGGCTCCGACGGCGTCTGGTCCACATGCATGACGCCGAGCTGGGCCAGCACCTCGATGTCCGTGTCGTGCCGGCAGCCGAACTGCGTGCCGATGTACATCGGCTACCCCTCAGCCGCCGATGGTCTGCGCGAGCTGCGCCGGCGAGATCTGGTGATGACTCAGGACGGTCGTGGCGCCGCCCTGCTCGATCTTCAGGAGCTGCGGCGATTCGTGGCCCACCCCGTAACGCTGGGCCACCTGACTGGACAGCTTGCGCTGCTCGATCACGTCCACCCAGTAGACGGGCAGATCGAACGCCGTGCTCTCCACCACTTGCGCCGCCGCCGCTGACACGGGGCAGGCGGTCGAGTGCTTGTAGATGTAGCAGTCGTCAGGCAGCTCCGATTTCTTGTCCATCCGCTTGATCACCGCGTCCTCCTCGGCATGCGTATCGCCACCCGATGGTGACGCGCCATCGTACCACGGAGGCGGTCACCCGCTGCGCTTCAGCCGGCGCGTAGGTGGCCGGCGACACTCTGGACTACGCGGATGTCTGTTCGTCAGCAGGCCCGTTCGAGCGGAGAACGGTCAGTGCATCCCACGTGGCGGGAAACCCTCCGAAGGCGCTCATCTGCAGCATGACCTCCTCGATTTCCGTCCTGGTGGCCCCGCAGCCCAGCGCCCGGTCGATGTGCACGGCGAGCTGCTCCGGCCTGCCAAGAACCGTCAAGGCCGCGATCGTGCACAGCAGGCGGGTCCTGATGTCCAGCCCGGCCCGTCCGTACAGGTCATGCATCACGTGCGTCATCACGAGTCGCTCGAACTCCGGATGAAGTGCGCGCATCTTCTCGGCAGAAGCCTCTGCAGCGGCTTCCCCGAGCATCTTCGAGAGCACTCTGCGCCCGGATTCGTAGCGGTCGCTATCGGTCATAGCTCCTCCCGATCCACGTCATCGCATCGCACAGAGCGAAGTCATGGAACTATCCGTTTGATTTGACACCGGATCGCCGCCCAATGCAGCTTGGCGGTCAAGTACAGGAGCGGCATGGAGCGCAAAGACATCGATCCGCGGGCGTACGTTGAGGCCCGTAACGGCCCATGACGCCCAAGGAACGGTTTGCCAAGGCGGGCTACCTGTGCCCGGTGCCGGCGTTGTCGCCCGCGGAGGCGGCCGCCGTTCGGTCCGAGCTGGAGGCCTTCGAGAAGGCGGAGCCGGAGCGGGCACGCACTATCCTTCGCCACAAGGGCCACGTGGCGCTGGCCTGGCTGTCGGAACTGGTGCGCCACCCCGGGGTGTTGGCCCCGGTGGCGGAGATCCTGGGGCCGGACCTGCTGTGCTGGACCACCAACGCCTTCATCAAGAACGTCGGCGACGGCACGTTCGTCTCCTGGCACCAGGACGCCACCTACTGGGGTCTGTCCTCGGACGAGGTGGTCACCGCCTGGATCGCGTTGTCACCCAGCAACCCCGACAACGGCTGCATGCGTGTGGTTCCCGGCTCCCACGCGGCAAAGCAGATCCCGCACAAGGACACGTTCAACGCTCAGAACCTGCTCACCCGTGGCCAGGAAGTCTCCGTCGAGGTGGACGAGAACGATGCGGTCGACCTGGTCCTGGAACCCGGGCAGATGTCGCTCCACCACGTCCTCATCGTGCACGGCTCCGCTCCGGCAGCGCGCGGCGACCGCCGCATCGGCATCGCGGTTCGCTACGTCCCCACCTCCATCCGCCAGACTTCCGGCCTGCGCGACACGGCTACCCTGGTGCGGGGTGAAGACCGCTATGGGCACTTCGATCTGGAACCCATACCCAAGGCCGATATGGACGCCGCGGCGATGGCCGCCTATGACAGGATCCTCGAGGCCAGCACGGCTCTTCTGTACCGGGAGACCGACGGGGGGTCCTGATCGGGCCGACCTCGGCTCTATCCCTTGCGCAGCACCGCCCCGCCCCGCTCGCCGGTGAGCGCGCCGTCCCGCAGGGTGAGCGTCCCGTTGACCACCACGTGGCGCATGCCGGTGGCGAGCCGGTTGGGCTCGAACGTCGTGGCGGTGTCGGCGAAGCCGCCGGCATCGAACACGGCGAGATCAGCCCGCATCCCCGGCGCCAGCACGCCCCGGTCGGAGAGGCCCACGATGGCCGCCGGCCTGCCGCTGAGCTTGTGAATGGCCGCCTCGGGTGTCAGGCGCCCGGTCTCGCGGACCATGAAGCGCCAGAACCAGGCGGCCCAGCTATAGGCGCCCATGAACGCCGAGCCCGCCAGCGGGCCGTCGGGAGCCAGCGCGGTGGCGTCGGACCCCGGCACGCACAGGTCGTGCGCGAACACCGATTCCTGCATCTCCTGCGTGTAGCTGTGCATGATCACCATCGGCGCCTTGTCGGCGCCCGCGCTGTCCCGCAGCAGGTCGCAGGCGGCGTCGAACGCGCTCGACCCGCGGCGGCGGCCGATCTCCTCGAAGTCCAGGCGAGCCAGATCCGGCCAGACGTCGTTGTCCGGCAGGTGCACGCGGCCCCAGTCGCCCAGCCCGGTGATGATGGAGCGGTGCGCGCGGATGCGTTCCCGCGCCTCCGCCGTGCCCAGGTGGCGCGCCTGACTCTGCGGGCTCTCGCCGAGCAGCCACTGCGGCAGCATCGCGTAGAGGAACGTCAGGCCGTAGAGACGGGTATGCATGTCGAAGGCGACGTCGTCGCCGGCGGCCCGTGCGTCGTCGACCGCGTCGACGCAGCGGGCGGTGTGTTCCGGGCCGCTGCGCGGCGCCAGGTGGGAGACCTGGAGCCGGACCCCGGCGGTGCGGGCGGTGCGGATCGCCTCCTGCACCGCTCCTACCGCCCCCTCATCCCGATCCCGGGTGTGGGTCGCGTAGAGGCCGCCGCGCCGGGCTGCGGTCCCCGCCAGCGCGGTGATCTCCGGCTCGCGAGCGCCCTGTTCGGTCGCGTACTCCAGGCCGGTCGAATAGCCCCAGGCGCCGGCGTCCATGGCTTCTTCCAGGAGGTGCGTCATGGCCGCTACCTCGCCATCCTCCGCCGGGCGGTCGTCCAGCCCGACAGTCGCCAGACGCAACTGGCCGTTGGGCACCAGGGTCATCACGTTGACCGCCGGGCGGGCCCGCTCCAGGCGCTCCAGGTAGGCGACCGGGGTGGACCAGTCGATCGGCACCTGGCCGTCGAAGCCGTAGATGATGCGGGACGACAGCGCCGGATCCCTGATCGGGAAGCAGCCGTGCCCGCAGTTGCCGACCACCTCGGTGGTCACTCCCTGGTGAACGGCGCTGACCGCCCGCGGATCGACCAGCAGGGTGTAGTCGGAGTGGCTGTGGATGTCGATGAAGCCCGGCGCCACGGTGAGACCGCGCGCATCGATCTCCATCGGCGCCGCGGCGCCGATACGGCCCACCTCCGCGACGCGCCCGCCGCCCACCGCGACGTCCGCCTCCACCGGCGGAGCGCCGGTGCCGTCGAATACCAGCCCGCCGCGGACTATAAGGTCGAGCGGCGTCAAGGTGCGGGCGGAGGGAGTACGGACCAGCCGCCGCTGCCGGGCTGCTCGAAGGAGGCCCGCACCGTGATGGAGATGCCGCCGCGTACGCTGAAGGCGCCGGTCACCTCGCAGGCGATCGGCTGCAGCGCGGTGACCAGGTCGTCGAGGATGCGGTTGGTCACGTGCTCGTGGAAGGTCCCTTCGTCGCGGTAGGACCACAGGTACAGCTTCAGCGACTTTGACTCCACGACCCGCTGGTCCGGGACGTAGCGGATCGAGATGGTGGCGAAGTCCGGCTGCCCGGTCATCGGGCAGACGCAGGTGAACTCCGGGCACTCCAGGCTGACCAGATACGGGCGGTCCGGATCGCGGTTAGGAAACGTCTCCAGCCGCTTGGAAGGCTTGGTGACCCCTTCCGCGCCCAGCAGGGTCAGTTCGTCGCCGACGCCGGGATCGTCAGGCACCGGGCTGCAGGCCGAAGCGAAGCGGCGTGAAGTCGGTCCCGGTGTCGAAGTGGTCGACCCCTTCGGTCCGCTTCAGCCAGCCGACCACGGCATAGGTCAACGGGGTCGCGACCGCCTCGTATACCACCTTGAACAACCACTGCGCCACCACCAGCCGCAGCACCTGTCCGGCCGGGAACACGCCGATGAAGGCGACCGTGATGAACACGCCGGAGTCGACCAACTGGCCGACTACCGTGCTGCCGATGGTACGCAGCCACAGCAGCCTGCCCAACGTGGCCACCTTGAGCTTGGCGAGCACGAACGAGTTGACGAACTCGCCCAGCAGGTAGGCCAGGAACGACGCGGCCACGATGCGCGGGACCGCGCCCAGGGTGCGCATGTACGCGTCCTGGCCGTCCCAGAAACCGGCCGGCCGCAGCCAGCCGCCGATCGCGATCGCGGCCACCGCCACCGCGTTGCAGGCAAAGCCGATCCAGATCACGCGGCGGCAGCGCCGGTAGCCGTACACCTCCGTGAGCACGTCCCCCAGGATGTAGGTCAGGGGGAACAGGATCACGGCTGCGGGGAGGATCACCGTCGCGGTGAAGGCGACCTGCTTGCCGGCGATGATGTTCGATACCACCAGCGTGGTCACGAACAGCGCCGTGATGGCGTCGAGGTAGCGGGGGCGGACGGACTGCGGCTTCATCGAGCGAGCCTAACCGTGCCCGCCGAGTGGCGCAAGAATGATCCATCGCAAGCGGGGGTTCTGACGCTTCGTAGAACGCCCCCAGACCGCTCCCTCGGCGCATGACTGCCGCCGAACGCGCGCGGTACCATGGGCCGGCAGTAGACAAGGAGTACTTCGTTGCCGACACCACATGATCTGACGCGACTGGGCCAGGCGGTCTGGCTCGACTTCATCCAGCGCAGCTTTCTGCGCGACGGGGGGCTTTCCCGGCTGGTGGCCGACGGCGTGCGCGGGGTCACCTCGAACCCCACCATCTTCCAGAAGGCGATCGGCGAAAGCGACGACTACGACCAGCAGCTCCGCGAGGTCCCGCGCGGCGCGTCCCCGGAGCAGGCGTACGAGGCGTTGGCGATCGCGGACATCGCGCGCGCCTGCGACGAACTGCGCCCGGTGTACGACCGGCTCGATGGCCGCGACGGGTTCGTGAGCCTGGAGGTGAGCCCCGCGCTCGCCCTCGACACGGAGGGAACCGTAGCGGCCGCCAAGCGGCTGGCCGCCGTGGTCGGCCGGCCCAACCTCATGATCAAGGTGCCCGGCACCCAGGCCGGCGTGCCGGCGATCGCGGAGCTGATCGGTTCCGGCATCAACGTCAACGTCACGCTCCTGTTCTCGGTAGCGGGCTACCGCGCGGTGGCGGCCGCCTACCTGGACGGTCTGACCACGCTCGCCCAGCACGGCCCTTCGGTCCCTGGCGGCCATACGGTGAGCCGGATCGGTTCGGTGGCGTCGTTCTTCGTGAGCCGTGTGGACACGGCCGTCGATGCCGCCCTGCCCGCGGATTCTCCACTGCTCGGCACGGCGGCGGTCGCCAACGCCAAGATCGCCTACGAGGCGTTCGGGTCGATCTTCTCCGGAGACCGCTGGGAGACGCTGGCCGCCGCCGGCGCCCGCGTGCAGCGCCTGCTCTGGGCGAGCACCGGCACCAAGAACCCCACCTACTCGCCCACCATGTACGTGGACGAGCTGATCGGGCCCGACACCGTCAACACGATGCCGCCGGACACGCTCGACGCCTTCCGGGCCGGAGGTACGGCCGAGGTGACGCTGACCGCCGGCCTCGATGAGGCGCGCCGGCAGATCGACGGGTTGGCCGACGCCGGCGTCGACCTGGACCAGGTCACTGCCGATCTGCAGCAGGCGGGTGTCTCGGCGTTCGCCGACTCCTTCACCGCCCTGCTCGCGTCGGTCGAGCACAAGCGCGCCGAGCTGGCCGCTTGACGTTCCGCTGCGACGCCTCCTCCCTCGCGGAGGAGCTCCAGGCGTGCGAACGGCGCCTGCGATCCGAGCGGATCGGCGAGCGGACGCGTGCGCGCGACCACACGATCTGGGGTCCCGACCCGACCGAGATCGCCGACCGCCTGGGCTGGCTCACGCTGCCAACGGCGATGCGCGCCGAACTGGAGACGATCGAGCGGGTCGTCGCCGATGCGCGGGCCGCCGGCCTGACACGTGCGTTGCTGCTGGGCATGGGCGGCTCCAGCCTGGCCCCCGAGGTGTTCAGCCGCGTGCTGGGCACCCTCCCCGGCTACCTGCGCCTGCGCGTGCTGGACAGCACCCATCCCGATGCCGTACGCGCCGCGGTGGCCGAGGAGCCGCCGGAGCGGACGCTGGTGCTGGTCGCCACCAAGTCGGGCGGCACGGTGGAGACCATCAGCCTGTTCCGGCACCTGTACACGTGGCTGGACCGTGCGCTCGGCCGCGCCGCGGCGCAGGCGCGCGTGGTCGCGATCACCGATCCGGGCTCCGGCCTGGAACGTGAGGCTCGCGAGCTCGGGGCCGCACACGTCGTGTACGGCGACCCGGAGGTGGGCGGCCGCTACTCGGCGCTGTCCAATTTCGGCCTGGTTCCGGCGGCGCTGATGGGCGTGGACGTCGCGCGGCTGCTGGACGTTGCCGCGGCGGAGGCGGTGCAACCGATCGAGGACAGCGCCGGGGTCGCTCTGGGCGCCCTGCTGGGCGCCGCCGAGCGATCCGGGCGGGACAAGCTGATGCTGCGTTCGTCACCCACTCTGGCGCCGCTCGGCGCCTGGATCGAGCAGCTCATCGCGGAGAGCACCGGCAAGGACGGCCGGGGCATCCTGCCCGTGGACGGCGAGATGGAGCTCGAAGCCGACCGCTATCCGCCCGATCGCGTGTTCGTCCGCCATCGCTGCAGAGCCGAGCCGGCCGCCGGCCTCGACGATCTCCGCGACGCCGGGCATCCGGTCGCAGAGTGCGTCCTCGATTCGCTGGACGAGCTCGGCGCGGTCATGTACCGGTGGGAGATCGCCACCGCGGTGGCCGGCGCGGTGATGGGCATCAACCCCTTCGACCAGCCGAACGTGGAGTCGGCCAAGGTCAGCGCCCGCAACATGGTGGCCGCCTACCGCGACACCGGTGCGCTGCCGAGCCTTACCCCCACCGCGGCCCTCGACGGCCTAACCCTATACGGCACTGGCGCCGCAGAGACAGACGATGCCGCCACCCTTTCCGGCGAGCTCGCGGCGTTCCTGCGGCCACCGACCGCGGACGGCGCGCGCGGTTACGTCGCGCTGCACGCCTACCTGGTGCCGACGCCCGAGACCGACGCGGCACTGGACCGGCTGCGGCGGCGCATCCTGCAGCGCTGCGGCGTCGCCACGACCTGCGGCTATGGCCCGCGCTTCCTGCACTCGACCGGCCAGCTCCACAAGGGCGATGCCGGCGCCGGGTCGTTCATCCAGCTCACGGCCGATGTCGGGCGCGACCTGCCGATCCCGGATCGTGCGGGCGCAGGGGCGAGCTCGCTGTCGTTCGGCGTATTGATCGAGGCGCAGGCGCTCGGCGACCGGCAGGCGCTGCTCGACGCCGGGCGCCGGGTGCTCCGGGTCGGGCTGGGCGCGGATCCGGTCGCCGGGCTCGACACGCTGAGAGCGGCGATCCCCTGAGGGAACAACACTGATGGAGCAGCCGATGCCGGACTTCGATCCTCGCGAGCAGCGCCGCATCATGGGAATGTTCGCGACCGGCGTCTCCATGGTGACGACCGGAACAGGGGACACGGGCTGGGCGATGACGGCCAACTCGATCCTGTCGCTGTCGCTCACCCCCCCGCTCATACTGTTCGCGGTCGACCTGCGCAACGCCATGCGCGACCGGCTGACCGAATCGGCTGCCTTCGCGGTCAACATCCTCCGTCGCGACCAGGAGGACCTGTCGCAACGCTTCGCCACCCCCGGCCCCAAGAGCCTGGAAGGCGTTCCGCTGCGTACAGCCCAGACCGGCGCGCCGGTGTTTCGTGACGCGCTGGCGTGGGTGGACTGCCGGCTCACCGAGCGGCTGCCCGGCGGCGATCACGAGATCTTCATCGGTCAGATCGTCGCCGGGGACTTCGAGGGCGGCGATCCGCTGCTGTTCTTCGGCGGTGCCTACCGCAGCATTGCGCCGGACACGGAGGACTGAACGGGACCGCCACCAGGGAAGAGCTGCACACGGATACCGCCTACCGTCATCCCAGTCGGGTATGATGGAGGGCATCATGCCTGCCATCCCCGCACAACTGCACGCCCCCGGAGAGGCGATCGACGGCTTCACCGTCCGCTCCGTCGATCCCGTGCCGGAGGTGCGCGGCCGCGCCTACCGGATCGACCACCGGGCGAGCGGCGCCCGCATCCTGCACGTCCACTGCGACGACCCGGAGAACCTGTTCTCGATCAACTTTCCCACGCCGCCGCCGGATGACACCGGGTTGCCGCACATCCTCGAGCACGTGGTTCTGGCCGGCTCCAAGCGGTTCCCGGTGCGCGAGCCGTTCTTCGAGATGCTGAAGATGAGCATGGCCACCTTCATCAACGCCATGACCGCGCCCGACTGCACCTACTACCCGGTGGCCAGCAACACCCGCAAGGACCTGTTCAACCTGGCCGAGGTGTACTTCGACGCGGTGTTCCATCCGCTGCTCACCGAAGATTCCTTCAAGCGGGAGGGGCACCATCTGTCCCCGGCGGACCCTGACGACCCGAGCGGCGCGCTGTCGGTAACCGGCATCGTCTACAACGAGATGAAGGGCGCCTACTCCAGCCCGCTCGCGCGGCTGCACCGCGGCGCCATGCGGAAGTTGCTGCCGGACACCATCTACGGCCGCTCCTCCGGCGGCGAGCCGGAGGCGATCCCCGACCTCACCTACGACTCCTTCCGCCGCTATCATGCCGACCACTACCAGCCCGGCAACGCGTACTTCTTCCTGTACGGAGACATCCCGACGCGGGACTACCTGGACTTCCTCAGCGACCGGCTGGCCGGCCTGACGAGTCGGCCGCCGGTCATCGACCTGGGACTGCAGCCGCGCTGGTCGACAACCCGACACTTCGACGACACCTATCCGATCGAGCCGGGAGAGTCGACCGACGGCAAGACCTACCTGCTCCTGGCGTGGCTGGCCGCGGACGCCACCGACGTCGACGCCTCGATCGAGTGGTATCTGCTCGACACCATCCTGCTCGGCCATGAGGCGGCGCCGCTGCGCAAGGCGATCATCGACAGCGGCATCGGGGCCGACATGGTCTCATCGGGAGCCTTTCCGCTGGGAAGGGAGATCGCCTTTGCCGTGGGGGTCAAGGATAGCGAGGCGGACCGCACCGAACGGTTCACGGAGCTCGTCCTGTCCACCTTGAGCGACATCGCCGACCGCGGCGTAACCGCCGAGGAGGTCAGCACGGCCCTGCAACAGGCCACCTACCATTACCAGGAGATCCAGCCGATGTTTCCGCTGCACACGCTGGATCGAGTCATTGACGCCTGGATCTACGGCATGGACCCGCTGACGTTCCTGCGGCTGGGCGACCACCTGGAGGCATTCCGGCAGCGGTACCGCGACGATCCGACGCTGTTCGAGCGGCTGATCCGTGAACAGGTGCTGGCCAATCCGCACCGCCTGAGCATCTGTCTGCGTCCCGATCCGGAGATGCAGGAACGAACCGACGCAGCCTTCACGGAGCGGATGAGCGCGCTACGCGATACCTTCTCCGACGCCGATACCGAACAGATCGCCGAGCAGGCCGCCGCGCTGCAGCGCAGCAACAGCCAGCCCAACAGCCCGGACGCGGTCGCACGGCTGCCGCAGCTTGCGGTCGGCGACCTGCCGGACGAGATCACGCACATCGACACCACCTTGAGCCATGTCGACGGGGTGGATCTGCTGCGCAACGACGTGTTCGCCAACGGCGTCAACTATCTGGCCCTGTCGTTCGACCTCGTCGGGCTGCCCGCGGAGCTCTGGCCCTTCATGCCGCGCTATACCTCCGCGCTCCGCAAGCTCGGCGCCGCCGGACAGGACTACGCGGCGATCGCGCGGCGCACCGCGGCCACCACGGGCGGCATCGGGGCCTCGACGGGCATCGGTTGCCACGCCGAGGATCCGGACCGGCCGGTCTGGCGGTTGACCATGCGGCTCAAGGCGCTCGACGACCAGATCGAGCCCGCCCTGGAGCTGCTGCGCGATCTGCTGTTCGAGGTCGACCCGGGCGATCGGGATCGGCTGCGCGAGGTCATGGTGCAGACCCGCTCCCGCTGCCGTACCCAACTGGTGCATCAGGGCCTCGGAACCGCCCAGACCTACGCGGCGCGTGGCATGAGCGAGGGCGGCTACCTGCACGACCTGATGGGCGGTCTCCCTCAGCTCGACCAGTCCGAAGAGGTCGCCGGAGCGTTCGACGAGCACGCGGACGCGCTGATCGAGCGGATCGAGTCGATCCGCGACTTCCTGTTGAACCGCGAGCGGCTGGCCGTGAGCTTCACCGGCAGCGATGCCTCCTTTGGCCTCGCCTCCGCCGCCCTCTCCACCTGGATCGCGTCGATGCCGTCCGCCACGGTCGTCCCGGCGCCGACCGGATTCGAGCCGCTGCCGCCGTCACATGCCGGGCTGGCCGGGCCGATTCAGGTCGCCCACTGCGCCAAGGTGCTTCCGGCGCCGCCAGCCACCGATCCGGCCGCGGCGCCGCTGCGCGTGGGTGCCCACCTGATCCGCATGGACTACCTGCTGCCCGAGGTCCGTTTCAAGGGCAACGCCTACGGCGCGAGTTTTTCCTACGATCCGCGCGCATCGCGCGCCGCCTTCGGCTCATATCGCGATCCGCACGTGGCGCGCACGCTCGGCGTGTTCGATGCCACGGACCGCTACGTCGCAGATGCCGACTGGAGCCAACTCGACATCGACCGCGCCATCATCGCCACCGCCAAGGGCGACTTCCGCCCGGTCCGCCCGAGCCAGGCGACCGGAGCTGCGCTGCAGCGACACCTGGGCGGCACCACGCCGGAGATGCAGCAGCGGCGGTACGAGTCGCTGCGCCGCGTCACGCCGCGGGCGGTGAAGGAAGCGCTCGCCGATCTGCTGGCGCCGTCCGAGCAGGCGTCGGTCTGCGTGGTTTCCAGCCGCCAGAAACTGGAGCAGGCCAACCAGGAGCTGGAACGGCCGCTGGCCGTACGCGACATCCTGCGCCCCGGCGCCGGCGGCCGCCCGTCACCCGCAGCCGCGGGGTAGCGACCTCCCGATGGGCTCGGTCGAACACGGCGCGCAGCTCACCGAGACCTGGAAGAGACGCCATCCGCTGCTCACCGACATCCGCCGCAGGCCGCTGCTCTACCTCATGGTCCTGCCGGCGGTCGTCGGCATCGTCCTGTTCCGCTATCTGCCCGCCTACAACATGGTCATCGCTTTCCAGAACTTCGACCTGCTGGACGGCGTGTGGGGCAGCGACTGGGTCGGTCTGAAGTGGTTCGGCAAGTTCTTCCGCGATCCGTTCTTCTTCCGGCTGGTCAGGAACACGTTCCTGATCGCCTTCTTCAGTCTCATCTGGGGCTTTTGGCCTCCCATCCTGCTGGCGCTGCTGTTCCATGAGCTGCGGTTCGATCGCTTTCGCCGCGTAAGTCAGTCGATCAGCTACCTGCCGCACTTCCTGCCCACGGTGGTGATGGCGGGTGTGGTGCTGGAGCTGTTCTCGACCGCAGGACTGGTGAACCGGATCGTCGGTGTGGTCGGGATCGAGGGCATCCGTTTCTTCAACGAGCCGGGCTGGTTTCGGCCGCTCTACATCGGTTCCGGCATCTGGCAGCAGGTCGGCTGGAGCTCGATTATCTACCTTGCGGCCCTGAGCGGCGTCAATCCCGAGCTCTACGAATCCGCCTACATGGACGGTGCCGGCCGCCTGCGACGGGCGTGGCACGTCAGCCTTCCCGGAATCGCTCCCACCATCTACCTGCTGTTCATCCTGGCGGTCGGACAACTGATGTCCGTCGGCTTCGAGAAGCCCTTTCTCCTGCAGAACCCCGCGATTTACGAAACCGCCGACGTCATCGAGACCTACGTCTACCGCCGCGGCATCATCAATCAGGAATACGGCTACTCCGCCGCCGTCGGCCTGTTCAACAGCGCCATCAACCTCGTTCTGCTGCTGGTCGCCAACCGGCTGACCGGCCGATACACACAGCACTCCCTGTGGTAGTGCGCGCGGCAATGCCGCCCCGATCATGACGGTGATACGAGAGCGGTTCGGGCTCGCCGACGCCGTCATCATCCTCGCCGTCGTGCTGCTGTCGGCGTCGATCATCTACCCCTTCTGGAACATCTTCAGCGTCTCCATCAGCAACCCGGAGGCCATCGCCCGCGGCGACGTCACGTTGTTTCCCATCGACCCGCGCCTCGACGTCTACAGCGCGGTGCTGTCGAATCCGCGCATCTATCGCGCGTACTTCAATACGATTCTGTATACCGTCACCTCCGCGGTCCTCACCCTGCTGATCGGCTCCATCACCGCCTACCCGCTGGCGCTCGCAGGATTCCAGGGCAAGAAGTACGTGACGATCCTGCTGGTGGTGAGCCTGTTCGTGATGCCGGGCCTGATCCCCACCTATCTGCTGATCATCTCGCTCGGCCTGCGCGACACCATGTGGTCCTTCGTGCTGCCGGCCGCCTTCAACGTCTGGTACATCGTCATCATCCGTACCAACTTCCAGGCGATCCCCGACGCTCTCCTGGAGTCCGCCCGCCTGGACGGCGCCAACGACCTGACGGTGCTGTCCCGGATCGTGCTGCCGGTGTCCAAGGCGATCCTGGCCACGATCGGCATGTTCGCGGCGGTGCACATGTGGGGCCTGTTCTTCGAGCCGATGCTGTACCTGGTAGACGAGCGGAAGCTGCCGCTGTCGATCGTGCTGCGCAACGTGCTGGTCAAGGACACCGTGGGCCTGCTGTTCGGGTCGCACGGGGGCGAGCGGGACTTCTTCGACAGCGCATGGCTGGGCGATTCCTCGCTGCGCGGCCTGATCATCGCCATCAAGATGGCGACGATCATCGTCACGATCGGGCCGATCATGCTGGTGTACCCGTTCGCGCAGCGATACTTCCTGCAAGGCCCACTGATCGGGTCCATCAAGGGATAGGAGAGTCAGATGCGCAGAAAATACCTGTTTCTCGACGAGCGCCACATCAGCGCCGGTCAGCTCGCCTGGCGGGCCGCGGACGGACGGCACGTCCCGCTGCTCGCCCCCGAGGAGCCGGCCACGCGGGCATTCATCACCGGTCGGCAGTCGGTGCCGGCAGGTGTCCGCCTGGTGGCGCAGCCGGCGCAGAGCACCGACCCGTTCGCGGTGCCCGCGAGCATGCAGCGCCTGGGCGGCTCCTCCTACCCGCTGGTGAGCTACGAAGAGAGCCGCTACACGTGGCGGTTCTTTCAGACCACCTACCGCTCGGACGACGATCTGGGCGCCTACTCGCAGGTGCGCCCGGCCAGCCGCGACGTCTGCTGCCTGGAATCGCCGGACGGCTTCGCGTGGACGGAGACCAGCCGGTGCCCGATCGAGGAGTTCGGTCAGCGGGGTCAGGACGGGGGCGGCTTCCTGGTCGATCCGGAGGGTACCCCGGATCAGCGATACAAGGGTCTGTACGTCTCCCGGCCGCCCGACGATCAGGTGCAGGCGCTCTGGGAGGAGTACCGCACGCTGCCCCGGCGTCACCGCGACGAACGGGCACGGCCGGATCTGCTCTTCTGCGTATACGCGGTCACCTCCCCCGACGGCCGCGACTGGAAGACGCATCGAACCCCGCTGATGACGGGGATACACGACCACGACTTCAGCCTCTACTACGACGCCGAGCTGGCCAAGTACGTGCTCTATACCCGCCTGAACCGCAACGACCGGCGCTGCATCGCGCGCGCGGAGGCGGGCGACTTCTGGGACTGGGGCCATCCGGAAACGATCATCCACCCGGGCCTGTTCCACCATCTGAGCGAGGACATCTACCTCAACGGGCGCACCTCGTACCCCGGCCACGACGATTACCACCTGATGTTCACGACCCGCTACCGGCGGGCGACCGAGGGCGGCCGGGTGGTCCTGTATTCCAGCGACGACGGCATCCTGTGGAAGGAACTGCCGGAATCCGAGGTGCTGGGCACGGGCGGCGCGTCCGCGGTGGGCCGCTGGGACTCGGGCTGGCTGTACGTCCTCCAGGGCTTGGTGCCGCTCGACGGCGACAAGGTGGCCGTGCCCTACCTGGGCACTCCCTACCCCCACAAGTACCCGCGCTGGGAGCGAGTGGTCGCCGGCACGCAGCAGTTCGCCTGGGCCTATTGGGAGGCGGACCGGCTGGTGGCCGTGCGCGCCGACGAGCTGGGACAATTCTGCAGCAGACCGGTGGTGCCGGCGGGCCGAACGCTCCGGATCAACGCCCGCACCAGCATGTCGGGTTACGTACGCGTGGGGATCGAGGCCCGGCCCGCAGACCCGGAGTACGGCGCGTGCCGACCGGCCTCCGGCACTGCCGCCGGCACGGCAGCCGGTTGCGGGCGGCCGATGGAGAGTTGCAGGCCCCTCAGCGGCGACTGCCGTTGGCACACCGTTGACTGGGACGGGCAGACCGACATCAACGTCGCGGACGACACGCCGGTCACCGTGCGGTTCGAGCTGCGCCATGCCGACCTGTTCGGCTTCGAGTGGACGGCGTAGCCATGGCCACGACCATCCTCACCGGCGAACCGTACGCCCTGGCGGGCAAGCGGCTGGCGTTCACAAGCTGGTACTACGTGCGCGTCGGCGGCTTCGCCTGGATCGACGTCGCGGGCGACAACGTCACCGTGGCCGGCAACGCCGCTCCGGACGAAGCGACGTTCGTTGCCAAGGACCGGCCCTCCGGGATCAGGCTGTGCGCCGATCCGGCCCGCGCCTGCCGGGAGCCGATCATCGAGCCCGATCCCCGCATCGAGGCCGAGATACAGGTGGGCACCATCCTGCAGCGCGGCTCCTCCTATCAAGCGTGGGGCACCTGCCGCCGCCATGACGGCGAGACGCGATCCGCTTACTTCGAATCCGACGACGGCGTGCACTGGACGCGCCCGCGCCTCGGCGTCATCGACCACCACGGAACGCGTGACAACAACTACATCGAGGAATTCGGCGGATCGGTCTTCTTCGATCCGGCCGGCGCCCCGGAGGAACGGTACAAGGCGATCGAGGAAGGCTACATCACGCAGGAGCAGCTTGACGCCTATCTGCAACGGCGCCCCGGCGACTACGACCCGCAGGCGATCCGCGCCGAGCTCAAGGAGGGAGACCTGTGGTGGCGGGGCAGCAACATCTGCGCCGTGGTCGGCTGGATCTCACCGGACGGCTTCCGCTGGCAGCGGCTGGACATGCCGCTGGCGGTCATTCACTCCGACACGCGCATCGTCTGCCATTACGACGCGGCCCTGCGGAAATATGTGGGGTATTTCCGCGAGTGGTACACCGGACCGCGTGCCGAAGGGATCCCCAACCCCGACCCGCTGCCGTGGAAACGGGCCGGCAGGCGGGCGATAAGCAGGGCCGAGACCGAAGACTTCCGCAGCTTTCCGATGCCGGAGACGGTGCTCATTCCGCGCTATGACATGCACCCCGCCGACCAGCTCTACACCAACTGCCGGACCACCATACCCCACGCGCCCGACCAACATCTGATGTTCCCGGCGGTCTACGTTACCGCCGACGACACCACGTACATCGACCTGGCGTCGAGCCACGACGGCAGGACCTGGAACTTCGTGCCGGGCGCGCCGCTGCTCGAGACCGGAACGTTCGGCGCCTGGAACGGCGGCTGCGTGTTCGCGTTTGAAGAGCTGCTGGAACTGGCCGACGGCGACTTCGCCCTGCCCTACATCGGCCACAACGTCCCGCACAAATACTCGCGCGGCCGGTTGGCCAGCCGCAGCGCCTACGCGCTTTGGCCCAAGGGCCGACTGGTGGGGATCGAGGCCGCCGAACGGGGCGAGTTCTCCACCGTGGCCGTGGTCGCTCCGGGACGGCGTCTGTACCTCAACGCGGTGACCAGGAGGGCCGGCCATATCAAGGTGGCGATCTCGCGGCTCAGCGGATCTTTCGTCGACGGGAGGGACTTCGCCAATGCAGTACCCCTGGTTGGCGACCTGTTCCGCGCGCCCGTGACATGGCAGGGGCACGACGACCTGGGCGTCGCCGAGGGAGAGGCGGTGATCATCCGCTTCGAGATGGAACGCGCGAAGATCTACTACCTCGACTTCGCGTAGCGCGTGGTATCGTACGGCATGGTGACACGGCAAACCGCGTCACTCGTACGTGACGCGGTCGTGGAGGCGATCGATCCACTGGAGATCATACTGTTCGGATCGGTCGCGGCTGCGGCATCCGGCAACGATCTCGACCTGCTGGTCGTGACCGACGACCCGGACGGTGCACCGGAGAGCGAGAGTGCCCGTGAACTGACCACGGTGCTGCGTTCCTTCAAGCGCACGTTCGACATCGACGACTACATTCTGACCCGCTCCCAATTCGCCGAGCAGCTTCGGCGCGGAAGCGTGTTCCTGCGCAAGATCGTCAGCGAGGGGATCTGCATCTACATGAGCGAAGGCATCAAGGAGTGGCGCCAGCAATCCGATGAGGAGCTCAAGACGGCCGAGTATCTGCTGTCCGGCGGGTTCTATCGCGGCGCGTGCTATCACGCGCAGCAGTGCGTGGATAAGTCGATCAAGACGATGCTCTTGGAACGTGGCTGGGACCTGGAGAAGATCCACGGTATCCATCGGCTGGCGGCGATAGCCGATGACTATCGGTTGCAGATTCCGCTGCAGCCGGCTGATATCGACTTCATCGACGAGATCTACCGCGGCCGCTACCCGGCGGAGTCGGGTCTCCTGCCACTGGGCACTCCGACCAAGGCGAATGCCGATCGGTCGGTCGCCATAGCCAAGCAGTCCGTCCGTGCGTTGCACGGGCTGCTGGAAGAGTGCAAGCGGAAGCCGCGCGGCAACGGCGGCAGCCTACCCGACAGCGTCCCACCATCGGGCGCGAACCCGTCGACACAGGCGTAGCGAAGATCGCCGGCTGGGAAGCCCTGGTCATCAACGGCACCTTCGCGGACGTGCTCGCCGAGCACCGCCCGCGCATGGAGGCCGCCGGGCTTCGCGTCGTCGTCCCTGACGTTCCCAGCCTCACCCCTGAACGAGTCTGCCGGCTGGCGGAACACGCGGACGTGATCTTCGGTCCCGGCGTCGGCCTCGACGCCGAGTTGTTCGGCCACGCGAGCCGGCTGAAGACGGTCTCCCTGGCATCCACCGGTTACGACCGGGTCGACCTGCGGGCCGCCACGGCCGCAGGGGTCACGGTCACCAACGCGCCGATGCCGCTGATGAGCGCCGCGGTCGCGGAGATCACCATCGGTCTGATCCTGGGCATGGCCCGGTCGATTCCACAGAATTACCACGAGCTCGTCGCACACGGCCGCGCGAACCGGCCGATGGGCGTCCTGATCGCCGGCAAGACGCTCGGCATCGTCGGCCTGGGCAGGATCGGCAGGGCGGTCGCGGAGCGGTCGCGGGCGCTCGGCTTGCGGGTGCTGGCATTCACGAGCGACCGGTCGTGGGATGCCGCCTTCGCATCGCATCACGCCGTGCGGCGGTGCGCACTCGACGCATTGCTCCGGACCAGCGATTTCGTGTCATTGCACTTGCCCGCCACGCCCGACACCATCGGGCTCATCGGCAAACAGGAGCTGGCGCTGATGAAACCAAACGCGTATCTGATCAACACGGCACGCACCGCACTGGCCGACCGGGACGCGCTCTACGCGGCGCTGGCCGGGGAGCGGATCGCCGGCCTGGGCTCCGACGTCATCGCCGACGACGACCCGGACATCGAGATGCTGCGCCTGCCCAACGTCGTGGGACTGATGCACCTGGGCAACCGCTGCGTGGAGGCGGTCTTCGAGGTGATGGAGACCGCCATCGACAACGCGCTGACCCTGCTGCGCGGCGGCCGTCCGGCCCACCTGCTGAACCCCGAGGCGCTGCATCCCGAACGCCGAGCGAACGCGCACGCGCGACCCCGACGGTCATGAAGATCACCGACGTCAGTTGCGTGCCGGTGCAGGCCCCCGGCCGCACGCTGGTCCCGATTCTGGTGGACACCGATGAGGGCCTGACCGGCGTCGGGGAGGCCGGCCTGCAGCGCCGCTGGCACGCGATCGCCGGCACCGTGGAACACCTCAAACAGTTCCTGATCGGTGAGGATCCGATGCGGATCGAGCACCTGTGGCAGCGGATGTTCCGCGGTGGATTCTATCCGGCCGACCGCCTGATCGGCTCCGCGATCGCCGGCATCGACATCGCACTCTGGGACATCAAGGGACAGGCGCTGGGAGTCCCGGTGTACGAGCTGCTAGGCGGTCGCTGCCGCGATTACGTGGAGTGCTTTCTGCCGGCGGCCTACCTGCCGTCACCCGATGCCCGACCGGTAGGGGATGCGCTGCCGGCCATGCTCGCGGGTGACCCGCAGGCGGCGGCGGACGTTGCCCGGCGCATGCTGGCCAACGGGCACCGCTTCTTTCGCACCGGTCCGTGCCACGTGCCCGGCGAGCCGTTCGAGCCGCTGCAGGCGGCACGGCGCCTGGCCAGACAGCTTGCCGCGGTGCGCGAAGCGGTCGGTGAGGCGATGGAGCTGATGGTCGACTGCCACACGCGGCTGGACGCACCGGAGGCGATCTGGTTGTGCCGGGAGATCGAGCCGCTGGGCATGTTCGTGGTGGAGGACCCGATCCGTGCCGAGCACCTGGAGGGCTATCGCCACATCCGCCGGCACGTCGGGGTGCCGCTGGCTGCCGGCGAGCAGTGGGCGAACAAGTGGGAGTTCCGGCCGGCGATCGAGGAGGATCTGATCGACTACGTGCGCACGGACGTGTGCATCGCCGGGGGCTTGAGCGAAGCGCGCAAGATCGCCGGCTGGGCCGAGACCCACTACATCAGGCTGCTGCTGCACAACCCGCTGGGGCCGATCTGCACCGCCGCGTGTCTGCACCTCGATCTGGCATGCAATAACGCCGGTCCACAGGAGGTCGGCTTTCCGCCTGCCGACATGCTCCCCGACGTCTTCACCTGCGCCTTCCAACTCGACGGCACGCGCCTCACTGTGCCGACGGCGCCGGGGATCGGCGTCACGTTCGACCGGGAAGCGGCTCGAGCGTACCCGGCGGAGATGACCGAGCCTCCGCACCTGCGCCGTGAGGACGGCGCCCACACGAACAACTGAAAGGAGGGGAGGCGTGAGCCTCCCCTCCTCATCGTGGCATCGATCGCTGCCGATCAGCTCATCGCGGCGTGCCAGCGGGCGGCGGCGGCGTTGTACAGGTCGACCAGCGCTTGCGCACCCAGGTCCTCGACCTCCTGCACGAAGTCCTCGTACTCCGCCATGGGCCGCGTGCCCAGAACGAAGCGCACCACGTTCTCATCCACGAACGTCTGGATGGGAGCCAGCAGCTCCGACTGCATCTCGGCCTCATCGGCGGAGAACTTCAGCAGCGGCAGTGACGGCAGCATCCAGCCGTTCGTCTGGAATTCGTCGTGGCGGTCGATCATGTCCTGGGCATGGGTCTGCCCGGGTGCCGCGAAATGCAACTCGCCAAAGCGCACGGCGGGATCCAGGAAGTTGAACCATCCCTGGAACCCGTGCTCGCGGTAGGAGTTCAATCCGTACTTCTGATAGGGGGGCGTCTGCTGGAATTGGGCGTCGAAGGCCTCGCTGTCCAAGCCCTCGTAATTGACGTGGTAGAAGCGCATACCCGACGGGTAGGCCGGGTCGGCCTCCCAGTGCAGTCCTTCGATGCCCAGGTTGAAGAAGATCGCGCCTTCGTCGCTGTAACCCCAGTCGACCATCTCCAGAATCGCGTCCTGGACCTCTGAGTCCTTGTAGAGCAAGTCGCCCCAGGTCAGGTTGACCGGGTCGTTCGGGATGACATGACCGGTGCTGCCGTCCGGACCGGTCAGGGCCATGCCGAACTGCAGGTCCCATCCCTTGGCCATGTTTCGCGGATGATTGGTCGCCCACGCGGACCACTCGAAGGTCAGGCCGACCTGCCCGTCGTTCCAGTGCCGTTCCCAGACATCCTCGGCCATGTTGTGAAAATCGGGATGCAGCAGACCGTCGTCGTACAGGTCCTTGAGCGCCAGAATCATCCACTTCAGATTGGGCGTGCGGGTAATGATGTCGTACTCGCCCGAGTCGTAGTCGAAGCTCACCGGGTAGTTGGCGCCGGCGCCGGATACGTTCATACCGAACGCCTTGGGCACCTCGCGCATGAAGTCGGTGAAACCGTCGCGCATCAACCACGCCGGAGCGCCGTCGAGCGCGCGCGACATCGCCTGCAGCGCGGCCTTGAACTGATCGTAGTTCATGACGTCGGTATCGCCGGTGAAGCCTCCCTCGCGGAGCAGATCCAGCCGGAGGATCGGCGCCTTGCGGATCCACGGATAGCCCTGGAAGCGCGGGAAGTTGTACAGGTTGCCGTCCGCCTCGGTCAGCGTGGCCTGGGCGCCCGGGTTGCGCTCCAGCACGGCCTGCAACTCGGGCAGATCGCCCGCGGCCAAGCGGTCGTTGTAGGGCTGCACCAGCCGCTCGCCGTAGGTGGCAAGATCGAAGTCCCACGCCGCGAACAGGTCGGCCATGTCACCCGACGAAACCAGCAGATCCCGCTGCTGCCGGAATACGTCGTAGTGGTAGTGGACGAGATTTATGTCGACGTTGAATCGGTCCTCGAGGTATTCGAAGAGCGGATTGTCCTCGTTCGCGATGTCCTGGTACGAGTGATCGTACATCCTGAGCCAGTCGAAGGCGGCCGGCCCCTCCATGGCGCTTTCCTGCGTCGCCGTAGCGAACGCGGAACACGCGATCAGCGTAAGAGCTGCGACCGTGACCAGTCGCTTGAGCGAATCGTACATGAGATATTACCTCCTGCTCGATGGATCAGGAGAGACTCCCACGCTATGGAGCAGGCGTCAACGCGCGCGACGAGAGCTCGGCAACTGCGCTCGAACGGGCGCTATTCGTCCTTGATCACGCGGCCGGATCCTGACGTGCGTACGTCCACCCGCGCCGGAGAGCCGGGTAGCGCACCTCTCCCGAGCCGAGATGCTGCCGGTGAGGTCGGCGCTGCCGGAGCCGCTGATCTGCAGCTCCAGGACGCCGGCCCGCTAGTCATCGGCCGCTCCGTGCAGCGTGATCTCGCCGGAGCCGATGATCGACACGTCGGCGGACTCGCTCGCGCAACCCTCCAGCGTGATGTCGCCGGAACCCGAGACCCCCGCAACCAGGGCGCCCACGGAGATCCCTGAGCCCTCCACGTCGCCGAAGCCCGTCACGCTGAGCCGCAACGACGGACTCGCGAATTCCGCGAACGTCGCGTCTCCGGTGCCGCTCACCCGCACGGCTTCGTGCGAAGGCATGGTCACCTGCGCGCGCAGCGTCACGCGCCGCAGTCTCACCTGCGGCCGCAGGCCGAAGTGCAGCGCACCATCCCTGACCTCGACCCGCAGATCGTCGACCACGTTGTCGTCCACGGTCACCTGCACGTCGTACGGACCGGGCCGCACGGTGACCTGCCAGGAGCCGCCAACCTCGATCCCGGTGAAGCCGGAGAGGGGGAGCCGTTCCGTGACCAGGGTTGCCCGCGCCTTTCCTCACACACGCCGCTGGCCCCCGACGTGGATGCTCCCATCAACCCGGCTGCGGCGATACCTGCTCGACACGACCCTGCTCGGCCGCGAGGCGATCATCGACAGCGGCATCGGCTCGGACATGGTCTCATCGGGGGCGCTTCCGCTGGGACGGGAGATCGCCTTCGCCGTGGGAGTGAAGGACAGCGAGGCCGACCGCCGAGTCCCCAGCCCCGTGGTAGTATCAGCCCAGATCCCCATCCCCCATGGCTGAGGTATACAGGTTTAGAAGCACGGCCCGCCTGTTAGGTTGCAAATAACTCGAGGATCAATACCTCTATTTTTCTAAGCCGGACGAACTCAACGATCCGGCAGAAGGTCTTCGTGATGTTGTTTGGCAAGGCGATGCGATTGTTTGGACGAACTTGTTCAAACACTATCTCTATTGCGTTCAGTTGTTCTACGGACGGATACAGTTTACTCTAGATGATCGTCGGCTGGGACCTGACGATATCCAAGTAAGCGGACTCTCGGCTTTACCATTAACCACGAAGGGCACTTGCCCCGCATCCGATCGCTTTTGTAATACAGTATTCGAACGAGCAAGGATAGACGACCTGGTCACGTCAATTGGAGACCGAACGGTTCGATACGACGAGTTGTTGATGTATCTCCAAACCGTACATGCGACGTGCTTGACCGTACTCCGGAAATCTACGGCGGGCATCCGACTACGACCGGATCCGGGAGTAATACAAGGATTCACTGGAACGCATTAGATAAAGCGATGCAGCAGATAGATGCTCATTACGCGAACGATCTGCTGAGGATTGGATGATTGCAGCGCCGGCTTAAACGAAGAGACATGGCGCACTCAATATTGGAGCCGGTTCCTCCCAGACATCATCAAGAAAACCAAGGACTGGAAGCACGAGCAAGAGACACGCCTTGTAATGCATAGCATGCTGGACGATTTGGACGAAGAGCGAAAGCGAGTGTGCGGATACGAGTTCGACTCACTAAAGGGCATTATTTTCTGGATAAGGACGCCGGAACACGAAAAGATGGAAATAATGCGCATTCTCTTGAAGAAATCAAGAGAGCGTTCTCGAACTGACCTGGATATCTATCAGGCATACTACCGCTCAGCCCAGGGTGACATCGACAGGCGGAGGATCAGATTCTGATCAGTTCGTCGTCTTGCAGCGCGCATTTGGAAGAGGGCCTTCCGGCTACCTCCATGGGGTTTCGAAGAATCTGGCCAGTCCCGTCATCCGTCCTTGATCACGCGGCCGGATCCCGAGGCGCGGACGTCCAGCCGTGCCGGAGATCCGCGGTAGCGGACCTCTCCCGAGCCGGAGATGCTGCCGGTGAGGTCGCCGCCGCCCAGGGTCAGCGTCCCCGATCCGGAGCCGGTGATGCCGACGTCCGCGGAGGCGAACGCACACCCGCCGAGGTCGGCGCTGCCGGACCCGCTGATCTGCAGCGTCAGGGCTCCGGCCGGCTGGTCATCGGACGCTCCGCGCAGCGTGATGTCGCCGGAGCCGGTGATCGACACGTCGGCGGATTCGGTCGCGCACCCCTGCAGGGTGATGTCGCCGGAGCCGGAGACACCCACATCCAGGGCGCCCACGGTGATCTCCGAGCCCTCCACATCGCCGGAGCCCGTCACGCTGAGCCGCAGCGACAGACTCTCGAACTCCGCGAACGTCGCGTCTCCGCTGCCGCTCACTCCCACGGCGTCGAGCGCCGGCATGGTCACCTGCGCGCGCAGCGTCACGCGCCGGAGTCTCACCTGCGGCCGCAGGCCGAAGTGCAGCGTACCATCCCGTACCTCGACCCGTAGATCGTCGACCACGTTGTCGTCGACGGTTACCTGCACGTCGTACGGACCGGGCCGCACGGTGACCTGCCAGGAGCCGGCAACCTCGATCCCGGTGAAGCCGGACAGGGCGAGCCGTTCCGTGACCAGGGTGCCCAAGCCTTCCTCAGCCACGCCGCTTGCCCCCGCCAACGATGCTGCGAACATCAGAGCGACGCCGATCGAGAGCGGACCCAACCGCATCGTGTAGTGCTCCCTCATGTTCTTCATCCATCGGTGCCGCGGTCGGCGGTGCTGGCGCGCGGGGCCAGCCAGGTGAGCCGGCCACCGCGGCCCAAACGCTGCACGAGCACCGCCAGCTCCAGCAGGTGGTAGTCGCCCCACATGCACGCCTCGCCGTTGGGCACGGCGCTGCCGGCCGGCACGTGATCCCACCCGTTCGGGCGGTGGTAGACGGTGTGCAGCAGCAACCCCTGGTGACTCGGGTTCTCCGCCAGGTAGGGAGCCGCGAACAGGGTGCGAGCCATGGTCAGGCCGGCCTGCGTGTAGCGCTGTGCCGCCTCGCCGTCGCTGCCGGACAGCAGCGAGCCCAGGCGCAGCAGCCCCTGCGCGCCGATCGCCGCCGCCGAGGAGTCGACCGGCTCGGCCGGATTGTCGGGCTCCGCCGGCCGGCTGCGCCAGTCGCCGAGCTGCACCAGCCCCGGCGCGCCGGTGTCCCAGTACGGGATCCCGTCGCTCGCCGAGTTGGCGATCAGGAAGTCGGCGGTTGCTCGCGCCACCTGCAGCAGGCGCTCTCGCGCCGTCTCCACCGACTCCATCGACGGGACGGCCATATCGGCCACCTCATCGGGATCGCACCACGCCAGCATCTCCAGCAGCTCCGGGTAGCCGAGGACCGCCCAGGCCAGGCCGCGGGTCCAGGTGGAGAACGGCGAGTAGCCCTGCTGGCTGCTCGGACAGCGGTAGCTGCCGTCGTTGGTGTTGAAGATCGACTCGTGCGCGACCCGGCCTGCGATGTCGTAGGAGTCGCGACCCTCGCCAAAGTACACGTTGTAGCGGGACGTGGTCTCCGCGTGCCGGAGGGCCCGCCCGAGCAGCGAGATGCGGCGGTCGCGCTCGCCCATCAGGACGTGGCCCAGATCGTGGGCAGCGGCCAGCACGCGCATCGACCGGATGGTGTCGATGAACAGCGAGTGCGGCCCGTTGAAGGAGTAGACGTAGCCCAGTCCGTCGGGAAGCTCCGTCCAGCGCGCGGCCTGCACGGCGCCGGAGACCCGGACCGCCAGGCGATATGCCTCCACCTCTCCCTCGCCTGCCTGCCAGCGGCCCTCCCCGGCCAGCCGGAGCAGATTGCCGTAGGTGCTCATGGTGTTGAAGCCGTGGTCGTGCACGCCGACGTGGCTCAGGTGCGGCGCCATGTGGTCCACGGTCTGCCGCCTGCCCAGTTCGAGCAGCTCCTCGCCGCCGCCGCCGTCGAATACAAGCAGGGCGCAGCCGTACTGGAAGCCTTCCGTCCACTCCGTCCAGCCGCGCTGCGTGTATCGCCCGGCGACCGTGTAGACCGGTGCTCCGCTGCTCGGATCCCTGGTCTCGTAGATGTCGCGCACCTTGCCGGCGGCGACTTCGAATACCCTGTGCGCCGTGTCCGCCAAGTCCGCGGCGCTCACCGTCATGTCAATCTGCATGGTTCCTGCTTACCAACATACCCCATGTGCCGCAGGCGGCGTACCGGATGTCGGATCTCGCCGCGTCACTTGCCGGCAGGCACCAATTCGACGTACAAACGGGGATGTGGGAGTCGATGACATGACGCGAACGAAGCCCCTCAAGCAACAACGCTTCAATGTCCGGCTCACGGCGGACGCGAAAGAGCGGATCGAGCGTGCCGCCTCCCTGGAGGGGAAGACGGCAAGCAGCTTCATGCTGTCCTGCGCACTCGCTCAGGCTGAAGTGACCATCCGGGAGCACGAACACATGATTCTGAGCCGCACTGATGCAGAGGCGTTCTTCGATGCGCTCGCTCATCCACCGAGGATCACCGGCGAACTGGCTGCGGCCCTGAAGGAGCATGAACATCGCGTGAGCTGGGAGTGACCCCTCCACCGCTCACCATCACGGCGCTGGCCCGCCAGCATGACCGGCAAGGTTTCTCCTCTGGAGTGCCTGAGCTCGACTCCTATCTGAAGACACGGGCCGGTCAGGACATACGAAGACGCATAGCCAGGGTATTCGTCTGCTGCGCGCACCGCAGCGATTCGATCCTTGGCTTCTACACGCTCAGCTCTCTGTCGATCGATGTGAGCAGTCTGCCGCAGAACATGGCGCGCAAGCTGCCCAGGCATCCGATTCCCGCAGCACTCATCGGCCGTCTGGCGGTCTCCGAACAGAGCCAGGGACAGGGCATCGGCACCATGCTCGTGGCTGATGCCGTGAAACGGTCACTGGCCGTACGCGAAGAGATGGCAATCCATGCCCTGGTCGTGGACGCCAAGGACGAGGGTGCCGAACGGTTCTATCGACGCTTCGGGTTCCTATCCTTCGTGGGACAGAGCAGGCGGCTGTTCCTTCCCCTGGGCTCGGTTGCCTGACTCGGTCCCCTACAAGCGCTTCAGGCGGAAGCCGCCGTCGACGTCGATGACCGTGCCCTGGGAGAACGGGAACGCCCCCGAGAGGAGCGCCGCCACCGCCGAGCCGACGTCCTCGGCCGTCCCCCAGCGCCGCTGCGGGACCAGGCCGTCGGCGATCAGCGCGTCGTACTTGGCGGTCACCGCCGCGGTCATGTCGGTGCGCATGATGCCGGGGCGCACCTCGTAGACGGCGATGTCCTCCTCGGCGAGGCGCGCCGCCCACAGCTCGCGCGACATCGACAGCCCCGCCTTGGAGATGCAGTACTCGCCGCGCGTGGTGGAGGCGTACTCGGCGGAGATCGAGGTCACGAACACGACGCTGCGCGGTCGCGGCGGGCGCGCAGCGTCGCCCAGCCAGCGGCGCGCCACCGCCTGCGTCAGGAAGTGCGGGCCGGCCAGGTTCACCTGCAGGACCTCGTCGAACGACTCCTCGGTGGCGTCGATCAGGTCGTCACGCCGCCGCGGCGCGATCCCGGCGTTATTGACCAGCGCGTCCAGCTCCCCGTACTCGGAGTGCACCTCGTCAAGCAGCCGCTGCCGGTCGGCGGTGCTCGCGACATCGGCGCGATGCGCGGTGAACCGCTGGCCGGAGGGGGAGCCTGCCGCCATGCGCTCCTCAGCCTTTCGGCAGCAGACCTCCAGCGTCTGCCGCGCCGCCGCCTCGTCGCTACGGTAGCAGATCGCCACCGAGAAGCCGTCCTCGGCCAGCGCGATCGCCACTCCGCGGCCGAGGCCTCGGCTGCCTCCGGTGACCAGCGCGGTGGGAGCCTGCTCGTTCATCGTGATCACCCGCCCGCGACGGGCTCGCCTTCCACCTGCACGACCGGCCGGTTCAGGCGCGCGTGGTAGGGCGGCTCGAGGACCAGCCGCTGCTCGGGGCCCATCAGCGCCAGCAGGTCCGCGGGCCAGGCATGCGGGACGTAGGCGAGGTTGCCGGGCGAGAACCGCAACAGCGCCGTGCGCCGTTGGTGGTCGGCCGTCCACGGCAGCGTGCCGTGGGTGACCGCCTCCGTGAAGATGATGCAGTCACCGGCCTTGCACGGGATCTGCTTCACGAACTCGCCATACGCCTCGCCGCGGCGCAGCGCCTCTGGACACGGGAAGTTGCCCTTGTGGCTGCCGGGCACCACACATAGGCCGCCGTCGCCGGGGTTGACGTCGGTGAGCTGGTAGGCGACCACGGTCAGGCCGTTGTGCATCCTGCCGTCGCGCACGATGTAGTACTGGTGGCGGTCGAAACCGGGCCCGGAGGAGCCGTGCAGCACGTGGCCCTCGGCGCCCTTGCGCATGGTGAGGATGCCGAGGTTGTGGTCCAGCCGGAAGCCGGGTCCGAGCAGCTCGTGCAGGCAGGGCACGACCTTTGGGTTGACCAGCATGTCCCGGAACGGACGCCCGTACGGCTCTTCCCAGGACAGCGCGCCATCCAGGTCGCCGCGGCCGGTGCTGCCCCGCAGCACCTCGGAGCCGCCGGCGAGCGAAAGCTCGCCGACCCGCTCGCGGATCTCGCCGACATGCCGGTCGATGGCGGCGTTGGCCAGCGCGATGTCGTCGGCCGACAGCGCGTCGCGGACGACGATGTAGCCGTTGATGTCGAACAGGTACTTCTGGTCTTCGGTCACTGGCGGCCCCCGGCCAAGGGTGCCGCACGGGTCGCCGTGCCCGCAAGCAGCCAGCCGTCCGCACGCGGACGGTCATCGTTGCGCAGATGGACCGATCCTGGTCAGAGTGACGGCGTGGCTCCCTCCTACCGTCGCGTCGCCTCGCTGAAGTCGGCCGAGCAGTTCGCCGAACACCTGGACGGGCTCGGCATCGCCGGGCAGCTCCCCTTCGCCGAGGGTGATACCGCCGGCCCGCTGTCCGAACCCCTGGCCCTGCCGGACGGCCGGACCGTGGGCAACCGCTTCTGCGTACAGCCCATGGAGGGATGGGACGGCACCGCCGACGGGCGGCCTTCGGAACTGATCGAGCGGCGCTGGCGCGCCTTCGGCCGCAGCGGCGCCAAGCTCGTCTGGGGATGCGAGGCGGTGGCCGTCGAGCACGCCGGCCGCGCCAACCCCAACCAGCTCCGCATCGGCGAGGACACCATCGGCGGCCTGGCCGGCCTGCGCCGCACGCTGGTCGACGAGCACCGGCAGCGCTACGGCACCTGCGACGACCTGCTGGTCGGCCTGCAGCTCACCCACTCCGGGCGCTTCTGCCGGCCCACGGACAAGGCGCGCTCCGAGCCGTGGATCCCGGCGCGCCATCCGGTCCTCGACCAGCGCTTCGGCATCGCCGCCGACCATCCCCTGGCCACCGACGAGGAGATCGAGGCGCTGGTCGAGCGCTTCATCGCCTCGGGAGTGCTGGCGCAGCAGGCAGGCTTCGACTTCGTCGACGTCAAGCACTGCCACGGATACTTCGGCCACGAGCTGCTGGGATGCCGCGACCGGGCGGGCCGGTTCGGCGGGGATCTGGAGCACCGCACCCGCTTCCTGCGCGAGGTGGTCGCCGGGCTGCGCCGCCGCGCTCCCGGCCTGCTGGTCGGCGTGCGGCTCAGCGCCTTCGATACGGTTCCTTTCCAGCCGTCCGGCGACGAGGGCACCGGCGAGCCGACGCCGGTGGCGCTGCCGTACCGTTCGGGATTCGGCGTCTGTCAGGACGATCCGACCACCCTGGATCTCACCGAGACCTTCGCCTTCCTGGATCTGCTGCAGCGGCTCGACATCCCGCTGGTCAACGTCACCGCCGGCAGCCCCTACTACACGCCGCATCTGCAGCGCCCGGCGCTGTTTCCCCCGTCCGACGGCTACCTGCCGCCCGAGGATCCGCTGGTGGGCGTGGCGCGCCAGATCGACGTCGTGCGCGAGTTGAAGCGGCGCTTCCCGGCGCTGATCTTCGTCGGTTCGGCGTACAGCTACCTGCAGGAGTGGCTGCCCGCGGTGGCGGCCGAGGTGGTGAGTCGCGGCCATGTCGATTCGGTCGGCCTGGGCCGCATGATGCTCTCCTACCCCGATCTGCCCCACGACGTGCTGAACGGCCTGCCGATGGCCCGCAAGCGCATCTGCCGCACGTTCAGCGACTGCACGACCGCTCCTCGCAAGGGACTGATATCCGGCTGCTTTCCCCTCGACCCCTTCTACCGCGACCACCCCCAGGCGCAGCGCCTCCAGGAGCTCAAGGCCGCGTCCGCACCGTGACGCTGAGGAGTCACCGGTAGCATGCGAGAAGACTGCCCGTCACACACGGGGTTTCCTCGGACGCGTGCGACAAGACCCTTGTGGGCTACACGGGGCTCCGGTATACATGGGGGGTACAGGAGGTCACGCACGCCCCATGATCGACGCCCTGCTGAGCCCCGGCAACGTCGCCTTCACGGGGGCGATCGCCGTGATGCTGCTGATCGCGGCGGTGGAAGGGGTGGGAGTGCTGATCGGCGCGAGCGTCTCCGAACACCTCCAGTCCCTCCTGCCCGACACCGACGCGAACGCCGGGATCGACGTCTCGGAGGCCGCCCTCGGGCCGTTCACCAAGGCGTTGGGGTGGCTGCGAATCGGCAAGATTCCCGTGCTGATGCTGCTGGTCGCCTTCCTGACGATCTTCGGCCTGGGCGGCATCGTGCTGCAGGGTCTGGTCAAGGGCGCCTTCGGCTCGTATCTGCCCTCGTGGATCGCCGTGCCGGTGGTCTCCGCGGGCTCCCTGTTGCTCCTGCGCGCGGTGGGCGGCGTCCTCTCACGCGTGATCCCGATGGAAGAGACCGACGCCGTGACGGAGGACTCGTTCGTCGGTCTGGTGGCCACCATCACCCTGGGCACGGCGCGGCTGGGTGAGCCCGCCCAGGCGAAGCTGCGCGACGCGCATGGCCATACCCACTACGTCATGGTGGAACCGGACGACCCGCAGGACGCGTTCGCCGCGTCGGAGGAGGTGCTGATCATCCGCCGGATGAACGATCGTTTCGCGGTGGTCGGCTATGAGAGCGAAGTACTCAAGGGCGCCACCCCAAGGAACCTGAAGGAGAAGGAACTATGACCGATATCCTGATACTCGCCGCCATCGTCGTCGTGGCGATATTCGCTCTCGGCCTGATCATGGCCCGCTTGTATAGGCGCGCCTCAAAGGAACTTTCCTTCGTGCGCACCGGCATGGGCGGGCAGAAGGTCATCATCAACGGGGGTGCCCTGGTGCTGCCGATTCTGCACGAGATCATTCCCGTGAACATGAACACGCTGCGGCTGGAGGTGCGGCGCGCCAGCGAACAGGCGCTGATCACTCACGACCGCATGCGGATCGATGTCACCGCCGAGTTCTACGTGCGTGCAAAACCGACCGCCGACTCCATCGCCAACGCCGCGCAGACCCTCGGCCTCAAGACCACCAGGCCGGATGAGCTGAAGGTGCTGGTGGAGGGAAAGTTCGTCGACGCGCTGCGCGCCGTCGCCGCCGAGATGGCGATGGAGGAACTGCACGAAAAACGTGTCGATTTCGTGCAGAAGGTGCAGCAGGTCGTATCCGAGGATCTGCTCAAGAACGGGCTGGAGCTCGAGTCGGTATCCTTGACCGGCCTCGATCAGACGAGCGTCCAGCACTTCAACCCAAGGAACGCCTTCGACGCCGAAGGTCTCACGCGCTTGACGCAGGCTATCGAATCCCGCCGCAAGACGCGCAACGACATTGAACAGGACACCGAGGTCGAGGTGCGCACGAAGAACCTCGGCGCCGAACGCCTGAAGCTCGACATCTCGCGCGACCAGGAGTACGCCGAGCTCTCCCAGGCACGGGAGATAGCGATCCGCAAGGCCGACCAGAGCGCGGAGATCGCCATCGAGGAGGCGTCCAAGAACCGCGACGCCCAGGAAGCCGAGATCCAGGCGAAGCGGCAGGTGGAGATCGCCAACATCGACGCCGAGCGCACCGTGGAGGAGCAGCGCATCGCGATGCAGCAAGCGGTGAACAACCGCGAGATCGAGCGTGACCGGCTGGTCGAGACGGCGCGGATCGAACAGAAGAAGACCATCGAGCTCGCCGACCAGGATCGCACCATCGCCGTCGCTGAACGGTCGAAGGCGCAGTCCGAGGCCGAGCGCGCCGCCAACCAGGCACGCTCGGCGGCCGTGCGCGAAGAAGAGCGGGTGGCCACCGCCCGCGACGTGGAGGTCGCCGACCGCACCAAGCAGGTGGAGCTCGTCGACGCCCGCAAGGCCGCCGAGCGGGACGCCATCGCCATCGAGGTGAAGGCCGAAGCGGAAAAGCGTGCCGCGACCGATCAATCGGAGGCAGTGCGCACCATCGCGCAAGCGGATGCGGACAAGCAGCGAATCGCAGCGCAGGGACTCGCCGACGCTGCGATCCTGCAGGCGAACGCCGCGGAACGGAGATACGCGGTCGATGCCGAAGGCAAGCGGCGGGCGCATGAAGCCGACAACCTGCTGTCCATCGAGCAGATCTCCATGAAGGTGCGCCTGGCGCTGATGGAGCACCTGCCCGACATCATTCGTGAGAGCGTCAAGCCGATGGAGCGGATCGACGGCATCAAGATCTTCCAGGTCGACGGCCTGGGCGGCAACGGGAACGGTAACGGAAACGGCGCCGCGCCCGCGGGCGGCGGCAATCTGGCCGATCAGATCGTCAACAGCGCGCTGCGGTACCGGGCGCAGGCGCCCCTGCTCGACTCGCTGCTCAGCGAGCTCGGCCTCGACCCGTCGACCGTGGGCGGCCTGACGCAGTCGCTCGCCGCCTCCACGGACGGCGGCGCCAAGGATGCCTCGGTCGAGGATGGTGCCGACACGGCGGAGGAGTAACGCGGAGCGAGGGCAGCCTGCCTGACTACGGGCAGACGGCTCGGCGCATCGCCGACGATGCGCCGAGCCGTCTGTTTATCAAGCTTGTGGAGCTGAGATCTGGCCGTCCTCGTGTACTCTATCGTGCTGTTCCTGGTGGACCGCGACCAGCTCGCCCTGCAGGCGCTCGAGGCGATTCAGGACATCCTGTCGGCGTATCCCAGCTTCTGGCTGCGCCCCGGCTCGGCGCGACAGGAGCAGCAGATCACCGTCGCACTGCTCCAGACCATGATCGGCCGCGTGGACGAGTACACCGCAGGCTACTTCGACATCGTGATCGCCGACGAGTGCCACCGCTCGATCTACGGCGCGTGGCAGGCGGCGCTGACCCGCTTCGACACGATCCACATCGGCCTGACCGCGACCCCCGCCAGCTACATCGAGCGCAACACCTACGACTTCTACCAGTGCGAGCCGGGCACGCCCGATGTCTCCTACTCGATCAAGGACGCGTTTCGCGACGGCTACCTCGTGCCGTACCGCTTCGCCACCGGCATCACCGAGCTCCTGGCCGAAGGGACCGACGTCGACGACGAGCACTACGACCCGGTCGAGTTCGAGCGCCGCTGGACGAACGTGGAGAGCAACCGCTTGATGATGGCTGAGTTCGACCGCCTCGCGGGGAGACCTACCAGGAGCTGGCGCCCGGCCAGAGTCCCGGTCCGGGCAAAGCGATCGTGTTCGCCATCACCAAGCATCACGCGGCGCCCCATCCTCTACCAGCAGATGCGTGGCCGCGGCACCCGCACCGCCCCCCACATCCAGAAGCGGAAGTTCGTGATCTACGACTTCTTCCTCAACCATCAGTACTTCAACGACAGCGACACCGACATCTACACCGGCACCGGCGGCATCCGCGGTACAGACATCCGCGAGAGACCTCCCGACGCGCCGCGCGAGTTGATCGAGCTGGGCCTCGACGACGAGTGGCTGCAGGCCGTCACCTACGTCGAGGTCGGCCCGAACGGCGAACGCGTCGACAAGCGCGAGTACGTCACCCATTGGGAGGAGACGATCCGTGCCCGGACGAACGATGACCCGTTGCTCCGCAAGCTGCGTGATGGGGAGATGTTGGAGCCAGACGAGGAGGACGAGCTGGCGCGGCGTCTCAACTGCCCCGAGCGCTACTTCAACGAGGACAACCTGCGCCGCGCCTACCGCGACCCGGGCGGCAACCTCATCGACTTCATCCGCGCCGCACTCGGGCGGCTGCGCATCAAGAGCCATGAGGAGCGGCTGGAAGAGACAGTCCGCGCGTGGCTCGTCTCGCGCGCGCTCACCCCGCGGCAAGCCGAATACCTCTGCCTGCTCAAGAACCGCGGAGTCGCGACGGGACACGTACGCCTGGAGGACCTCTTCGAGCCTCCGTTGTCGATGCTCGACGTCGCCGAGCAAGGGTGTAGAGTTGTTCGGCGAGGAGGGGCTCAAGCAGGTGGTGGCGCAACTCAACGAGGATGTCTTCGAGGCAGCCGGGTGAAAGGCTGACGAAGAACAAGGATGGACCAGACACTGCGCCGCAAGCTCGACCGCATCACCGACATCCTGTCGGCCGGCGGCGTCACGAACCCCGTCACCTACATCGAGCAGATCTCCTACCTCATCTACCTGAAGCTGCTAGATCCGGGCGTTCATGGTGGAGATGGTCGATCCCGATCTCGGAGACACCGTCTACGATCCTGCCTGCGGCACGGCCGGCTTCCTGATCGACGTCGTGGACTACATCCTGGCTCGCTACAGCGAACAGGCTGAGGAGATGCCGATCTACGGTGAGGATTGGCTCGACAACCGCAAGCAGACGCTGGAGGCGGCAAAGGAGGAGATCCCGCACCTGCAAACGTACCGGAAAGGCGCCGGCGAGAAGATCCCCGACTGGAACCGTTTGGAGGCATCCATCCACGGCACCGACGTGTCGCGCCAGATGATGCGCATCGCCGTGATGAACTTGGTGCTGCACGGGATTCGGCGCGCCAGCCTCAAACGCGCCAACGTGCTCTCCGAGATGAGCGGCCTCACCGAGGACGACATGAACCGCCGCTACGCGGTGATCCTCTCGAACCCGCCGTTCGCCGGCCAGATCCCAGGCGAGTCGATCCGCCGGGACCTGCCTTCGAAGTCCAAGAAGAGCGAGCTGCTGTTCCTCGCCCTGATTCTGCGCTCGCTTGCGCCCGGCGGCCGCTGCGCCGTGGTGGTACCCGAAGGCGCTCTCTTCGGCTCCACCAAGGCACACAAGGCACTGCGCGAGCACCTGCTGCGTCAGTACCAGGTTCAGGCGGTCGTCTCCCTGCCGGCCGGAGTGTTCAAACCGTACGCCGGCGTCAAGACCTCCGTCCTGGTCCTACGCCGCCCGTCGAACGAGCCCGAGACCGGCGCCTCCGCGACGACGCAGGTTTGGTTCTACGAGATCCGCAACGACGGCTACGACCCCGACAAGATCCAAGGCGGCGGCCGTCCGGAAACGCCCGCGCAAAACGACATCCCCGGCCTGCTCGCGGCGTGGGCCGACTACAAGGCGTCACGCTTCCTGGAGCCGCAGGGCGCGGAAGCAAACACCCTCCTCGGTCCCGGTACCGAAGAGCCGCGCTGCTGGTGGACGCTGTTCGAGACCATCGCCGAGAACGACTACAACCTGGCCGCATCACGCTACAAGCCCCGCGTTGCCGAACCGGTCCCCGACGAGAACCCGGCGGAACTGATCCGTGAGGTTCTGGCGATCGAGCGCGAGATCACCGACGGACTGGAGAAGCTGCTGACCGAGGTGGAGCAGTGACGCGCGTCACCGACGATCTCCTCGATCGCATGGTCCATGCCATCGTCGACGAGGTCGATCCCGAACAGGTGATTCTCTTCGGCTCCCGCGCCCGCGGCGATGCACGCGACGACTCGGACGTCGACCTGATCGTCGTGGAAGCCGAACCCTTTGGCCCGCAGCGACCACGCCACCCCGAGATGACAAGACTCTACCATGCGGTTGCCGCCTTCCACGTTGCTGCCGACGTCCTCGTCTACTCCACCGACGACGTAGACTACTGGCGCGACTCCCTCAACCACGTCCTGGCACGTGCGCTTCGTGAAGGAACGGTCCTCTATGAGCGACACTAAGTGCGCCCGCATGATGTTCCACGCGGCTGAGCGCGACCTTCTGACCCTCCGCAGCATGACCGCTGACGCACCGGACGAGTCGTTTGGATTCCACGTCCAGCAGGCAACGGAGAAGGCACTCAAGGCCTGGCTCGCCCTGTTGGGTGAAACTTACCCTCTCACCCACAACATCGAGACCCTGCGGGATCTTCTTGCCAATCGCGGCGTCGCTACGGAATCTTTCCGGGACCTGATCGCATACACGCCGTATGCCGTCGAGTTTCGCTACGAGGGTGTCGGCTCCAGTACCCAGCCGATCAAACGCGACCATACGCTAACGCGCGTCGATGCATTGCTTGCACGAGTCCGGCGCCTGCTGCGAGAACGGGAGACGGCGTGATGGACTGGCGTCTGGTGCCGTTGGAGCACGTTTGTTCGATCAATCCTAAGGATAGAGACTCTCACGAACTGCCCGACGACACGCTCGTTTCGTTTGTACCCATGCGCGCTGTCTCCGAGACTACGGCAACTATTTACGAGTCATGTGTCCGCCCTCTTGGCGACATGCGTCGAGGTTACACCTTCTTAAAGGACAGAGATATCCTGTTCGCTGAAATCACTCCGTGCATGGAGAATGGCAAGTGTGCCCTAGCTACAGATCTCACGAACGGAATCGGTTTTGGCTCAACCGAGTTTCATGTTCTGCGCGCAGGTCCAGAGTTGCTACCCAAGTTTCTCCACCACTATGTTCGAGCCGAATCATATCGCGCGCAAGCTAAGCAACACATGCGTTGATTTCGCGGCGGTCTCGTGAAATTGCAGCCCTTCTCCAAGGCGGTGACATCGTGTCTCACGCAACTCATCGAATGGGCGAGCAGCCAACGCAAACGGATTCTAAGCTCCTCACGAGAGTGATCGAAATGCTATTCTTCGGGGCGCGCGAGAGATTGTCCCGATGATGCTCCCCGGAGGATCCGCAAACAAGCTCGGCAACCGCTACGAGAAGTGGTGGACCGTGTCGGAGTTCATACGCATGCTCCACGGCTCCACGAGGGCTGTCCGCATCGAGGCCCCCGGTGTCGAGAAGGCGGAGTTCGTCGTCACCGTCGACTCGCGCCGCGAGTTGCATCAGGTCAGGCAGCGACGCCCGCGAGCTGTGCGAGGCAGCGAGCTCCGCGGAGTCCGTGGAGGAATTCCAACACAGCTTTCTCGCCGCTAAAGATCGTAAGGAACGGTTCGAGTGGCTGCTTGGCGACTGGGCGTGCGACCTACCAACCGCGGTCCAACGGCTGCGTAGGATCGAGGTTCACACGATTGGCGAGCGTGATCTCGAACAGAAGGTCCGTTGGGGAGTGCGGGCGCTCTTTATGGCGGACCCCGAGAAGGTGCTGGCGGAACTGCGGGCCATAGTGGAAGACTCCGTGCTTTGCACGCGTTCGCCGGCTTTGATCGATCGTCTTTGCCTTGAAGGGATCCCCGGCACGGGAGCCGAAGTCGAGCACTTCGAGCGATAATCGAGCACGGCGTCCACGCTCGTGGTCGACCCCGTCGATTCAAACGCCCTCCGTTCTGCGCCAGCTAACCGGACTTGAACTTCGCCGCTTCCTCCGAGCCGCCGGTGGCGTCGCCCTCGCTGTAGGAGTGGGCGCCCGTGCCGGCGAGCCCGCCGCCCTGCACGATCAGGTACTCGTCCCGGATCGGCGTGCCGTCGAACCAGCACTCCAGGATCTCGCGGACGCCTGCCGCGTACCGGGCCTGGGCCGACAGCGAGGTGCCCGACGTGTGCGGCGTCAGGGCGTGGTTGGGCATGGCCCGCCACGGGTGATCGTTGGGCGCCGGTTGCGGGAACCAGACGTCGCCGGCGTAGCCGGCGAGCTGGCCGCTCTCCAGCGCGCGCACGATCGCGTCGCGGTCGCAGATCTTGCCGCGGGCGGTGTTCACCAGGTACGAGCCGCGCCGCATCTTCCCGATCAGGGCGTCGTTGAACATGTGCTCGGTCTCCGGATGGAGCGGGCAATGAATGCTGACCACGTCGCAGGAGGCGACTAGGGCCTCGACGCTGTCGTGGTAGGTCGCGCCAAGCTCCTGCTCGACGCTCTCCGGCAGGCGGTGCCGGTCCGTGTAGTGGAGATTCACGTCGAACGGCTTCATCCGCTTCAGCACCGCCCGGCCGATCCGTCCGGCCGCCACCACGCCCACGTCCATCCCCTCGATGTCGTAGGAGCGGGAAATCGCGTCGGCGATGTTCCAGCCGCCCCTGACGACCCATCCGTACTGCGGGATGTAGTCCCTCACCAGCGCCAGCATCTGCATGACCGCGTGCTCGGCCACGCTGATGCTGTTGCACCACGTCACCTCGCACACGGTGATGTTGCGGTCGATCGCGGACTGCAGGTCGACGTGGTCCGAGCCGATGCCGGCGGTGATGGCCAGCTTGAGGTTGGGCGACTTGGCGATCCGCTCGGCGGTCAGGTAGGCGGGCCAGAAGGGCTGTGAGATGACCACGTCCGCGTCGGTCATCTCCTTTTCGAACACGGAGTCAGGGCCGTCCTTGTCCGCCGTCACCACGTACTGGTGGCCGCGCTCGGCCAGGAACGGCGCCAGGCCGAGTCCGCCGGAAACGGAGCCGAGCAGATGGCCGGGCGTGAAGTCGATGGCGGACGGAGTCGGCAGGGTCTGGCCGTCCGGATACTGGGGAAGGGTGGGAATGCTGTTGCGGGCGTAAGCCGGCGGGAATCCCCCCACGGGGTCGTCGTACAGGACGCAAAGCACTTTCTGAGCGGACATGTAATCCTCTGAAATCTGGGCTCCGCCCACCATAGGCGGAATCGTCGTGCCCCGCAACGCGATTCAGCCCGCTGCGTTCACGCCGGAGCGGCGACCCTCCAACCGCCCGCCTCGGCGGCACGGGACATACGCTCGTCATAGCAGACGATGCGCGTCAGGGTGGCCCCGAACAGCGAGGCCGTGCCGAGATGGACGGCGTCGAGCGTTCTCAGGCTCGCCGGCTCCATCGCCCCGGCCAAGGTGAGCACCCTGTCGTTGATCCGGACCAGATCGATGCGCGACAGGACGTCCCGCGCCCGTCGCGACGCAGGTTCCCCGAGCGGCATGACGGCTCTGGCGACCTCGGCGCGAGCCAGAGCGCTCGAAACCAGCCGGCGCCCGCGGACGTACCGCCGCAGCGCCGCCGACTCCGGCTCGCGCACCACCAGCTTGACGATGGCGGACGAGTCGAGATAGGTGACGCGGCTAGCGCTCGTCTTCACGGAGCGATGCGAGCCAGGCCGAGGGCAAGTCGACGCCGGGCTCGGCCGTGAGGGGTGGACGAGCATCGTCCATCGAGCCCTGCGCCTCCATCACTTCCCCCGCGGAACGGAGCCGCTCCAGCGGTGACGCGTCAGGAATCCGGCTCAGGATCGCGACCGGCCGGCCCCGATTGGTCACCTCGAAGGTCTCGCCCGCCTCGACGCGACGGAGGTAATCGCTCGCCCGCTGACGAAGCTCGCGGACGCCTATGGAATCCATAGTGCTACATGTAGCACATGGCCCGTGCATCCGCAAGACGCGACGCCAGCCCACGCACGGAATCTCGCATCGCGGTGCATACTCGGGGCGCCATGACCACGGCGCTGGATCTGGACGAGGGAGCGCTCACGCAGCGCTTGGCTTCCCTGGGGGAGCCGGCCTACCGCGCCCGGCAGATCCGCACGCACCTGCTGCGCCGCGGGGTGCTGGACTACGGCGAGATGACCGACCTGCCGGCCGCCGTGCGCGACCGGCTGGGCGACGAGTTGCCGGCCACGCCGCTGAGCCTGCACGAGCGCCGGCCCACGCCCGACGGGCAGACGGTGAAGCTGCTGCTGCGCGCACTGGACGGCGAGCTGATCGAAGCCGTATCGATCCGCCACGGCGGCCGTCACACGGTGTGCGTCTCCAGCCAGGTGGGATGCGGCATGGCGTGCGCGTTCTGCGCCTCCGGGCTGGACGGGGTGGCGCGCAACCTCTCCGCCGCCGAGATGGTGGCGCAGGTGCTGCACGCCGCCGCGCACGGTCCGGTCACCAACGTGGTCTTCATGGGCATGGGCGAGCCGCTGGCCAACTTCCCTCGGCTCATCGAAACGATCGGCGTCCTGACCGACCCGGACGGGATCGGCATGGGCGCGCGCCGGCTGACCGTCAGCACCGTCGGCTTGGTGCCGCGCATCCGCGACCTGGCGGCTACCGGGCTGCCGGTGGGGCTGGCGATCAGCCTGCACGCGAGCGACGACGCGACCCGGCAGAGCCTGGTGCCGGTCGCCGAGCGCTACGGCATCGCCGATCTGCTGGACGCCGCTGACCACTACTTCGCAGCCACCGGACGGCGGGTTACCTACGAGTACACGCTGATCGCCGGTCACAATGCCGAACCCCATCATGCACAGGCACTGGGCCGATTGCTTTCCGGCACCGGCTCCCAGGTCAATCTGATCCCGTACAACCCGGTGCCCGGCCTGCCCTTCTCCGAGCCCGCATCCGACGCGGTACGGCGCTTCGCCGCCATCGTCACCGGCCACGGGGTGACGGTCACCACCCGCAAGGAGATGGGCCGCCGAGTGGACGCCGCCTGCGGGCAGCTTCGCCGCACCGCGCGGGCTCCCGCATCGTGATCGACGACCGCAGCCCGGACGTCCTGATCGTGGGCGGCGGCGTCATCGGCTTGAGCTGTGCCTGGTACCTGGCAAAGGCCGGCGCACGCGTGACCGTGGTCGAGTCGGCCACCATCGGCGACCGGCTGGCCTGCTCCTACGGCAACCAGGGTCTGGTGTGCCCCAGCCATGCCGTGCCGATCGCCGCGCCCGGCGTGGTCACGCAGGGACTGCGCTGGCTGTTCGATCCGGCCAGCCCGCTGTATATCCGCAGCCCCTGGCGGGCCGAGATGGTCCGCTGGCTGTGGCGTTTCGCGCGTGCCGCCACACCGGCGCGGGCCGAGGCCGGCACGGCCGCGATGGCCGAGCTGCTGCAGCACAGCGCCGAGCTGCACGCCCGCATGGCTGCCGTGGCGGCGACGGCAGCCGCGGACGGCGGCCATCCCTACGGCTACGCCGCCGACGGCGTGCTGTACGCGTTCCTGACGGAGGAGGCGCTGCAGCATCACCTCGAAGAGTCCCACCAGGCCGCGCGGCACGGCATCCCGTTCGAGCAGCTCACCGGCGAGCAGGTGCGCCAGATGGAGCCCGCCCTGTCGCCCCGGGTCACCGGCGGCGTGCTGTACCCCGGCGACGCGCACGTCGATCCCCGCTCCTTCGTGCGCTGGCTGCACGCGCAGGCGGTGGACGCCGGCGCCCGCGTCGTCGAGCAGACCGACGTGATCCGGGTGCATCCGGGCGGCCAGGGCAACCGCGTGACGGTGCTCACCTCGCGCGGCGAGCTCGGCGCCGGGCAGATCGTGATCGCCGCCGGGGCGTGGAGCCCGCGGATCGCCGTCGGGCTCGACCTGCGCCTGCCGGTGCAGGCCGCCAAGGGCTACTCGATCACCTTCTCCAGCCCGTCCTGGCGGCCGCGCCGGCCCGTCAACCTGGGAGAGGCGCGGGCGGTGGCGACCCCCCTGCCCCACGGGGTCAGGATCGGCGGTACGCTGGAGCTGGCCGGCCTGGACCGCTCCATCACGGTGCGGCGCGTGCAGGCGATCCTGGAGGGCGCCGCACGCGTGGTGCCGGGCGCTCACTTCGATGCCGGCGCCGCCGACGCCGAGGTGTGGCACGGGCTGCGGCCGCTGGCACCCGACACGCTGCCGATCATCGGCAGACCGCGCGCGCATCCCAACGTCGTCCTGGCCACCGCGCACGGCACGCTGGGGGTGTCCCTGGGTCCCGCCACGGGCGAGGCAGTGGCCGCCCTGATCGCCGGCAGCCGGCCCGCGGTCGATCTGCAGCCGTACCGCCCGGACCGCTTCGCGTGAGGCGTCCAGCCCGCACCGCGGCCGAAAGCGTGCGGTGATAAACGATCTGTGATAAACGATCGCAACCGCGCTCTCAGGTCAGACGGAAGTTACGGTCACCTCCTGGTCCAGACCAAGTTTGCTCAGGAGCATGAGCGCATGGCCCATACGTCTTTCCGTCGCCTTGAGCGGCTTGCGCGCCTTCGTCTCCTCCATCGCCTTGTTCCCGTATCCGCCCTCTTTTCGCAGATAGACAATAGTCGCGGCCAACTCCAAGACTATGTCGGAGACCTCTTGCATATCTTCTAGCAGCGAACGGACTCTTTCGGCTGAAAGGTTCCCAAGGTGATCCTGGGCTTCGGTATCGTCCTTTGATCTGAAGATCGCGTAACGAACTCCGTACGACCCCAGCCGTTCCTCCATGTCGATCATGTCGTGGCAATGTGCCTCGATCAACCCGTCGGCAAGTGCGAAGGAGTATGGGCCATAGTGGTGATAGGTGAACGGAATATCGAAGTCTGCTCCGCAGCGATGCAGGAGATATGCCTCTTTCTGTAGCCGTGTCCGGCCGACCAGCTCACCGTCATTCATCGCGATCAGGTTGACGACAATGTCTTCGACGTTCACGTTCTTACCTCCTTGAGGATTTGGCCAAGTTCCGCGACTCTCTCGCTATCCGGTGCATAGACGCGCTGAACACGTCCTTGCTCGTCACGGAGCGCCTTCACGATCGGTGACTTCTCGGCGATGTCCGTCGGTTCAATCATGTCGGGACGTGCCTTCACCAGCACCTTGCTGAGAGCCGAGGCGTCGTCGAAAGCGTACCACGTGTAAGGATCTATCGTGGACTGATCGAACAGCAGGTCGCCGCGCCATTCGATATCGCGCTCGTCCAACTCGCGTCGAAAGCGCTGATACAAGTTGCCCTGCGGTTCATCCCAGGATCCGATCTCAAGGCACTTGTAGAGACGACGGTCGCGCAGACGAGTCGCCAGCTCGGCTACCCGCGGAACTTCACAGTCGGCGTACTCCGCGAGAGCAGCCCAGACCGCCGTGTCGTCAAGATGCAGGTAGGCGTCGAGCGACGGCGCCTCGGACGTGAGATGCCGCAATATCGGCTCACGATGAGCCAAGTCCGTGTCACGCAACGCACACGCCGCGGCCTCAAGCAACGCCTCCAGCATCTTTTCGGCCGCCCGGGTCGTCTTGTGCATGTAGACTGTCCAGTAGAGTCGGAACCGCGCCTCCAGATACTCCTCGGCCACCGCCACACCCTTGGAACCGAGATACAAGCATGGCACCTGGACAAGGTCCTGCTTGCCGATGGTGACCGCGTCCTGTTTGCCGATGGTAACCGCCCCGACCTCCAGACAGTCGAGCAACCAGTCGCTGTCTACGTGACCGAACTGGACACCAGTCATCAACCGGTCCCGTTGGATGTAGTCGATCCGATCCGCGTCAAACTGGCTGGCAACGACGGCAGCGTAGACATCTTTCGACTCTTCCTCCTTCAGCAGCGTGCCAACCTGTTCGGGCAGTTGCTCATCGACCTCTCGCAGCACTCGGTTGACCTCCGTGTCGCCTCGGACGATTTCCGCGCTCCAATCCTCATGCCGTTTCTTCAATCCCATCGCTTCTGCAGCGCTCTCGAACGCGTGACTGAACGGCCCGTGCCCGACATCGTGCAGGAGGGCAGCCAGTAGCGCGACACGTGCCCTCGCGGCATCGTGCTTCGCTCCCTGTTGGCGCGCGATCACGTCAACGAGCCGGCGTGCGGTGTGATAGACGCCGATGCTGTGAGCGAATCGGGTGTGGGTCGCCCCCGGATAGACCAGCTCGGAGAAGCCCAACTGGCGGATGCGGCGCAGCCGCTGGAACTCTCTCGTGTCGAGCAGCTTCCATGCGATCCGGTCGGTCTCGTTCCCGTGGCGATCGCGTCCGCCAAACACGATGAGCCCATGGACGGGATCGCGGATGCGCTGCTTCCAACCATCGCCCATCGTCGCCGAGCACGGATCATACACGACGTTTCGCCATGGGCGGCGGCTCGCAGATCGGGGGCCAAGCGCCGGGGCGACGGCGGTCGGGCGAGGCACTCCCGACCTGTCGTACACTGGGAAAACGCAGGCAGGAGGTACCCATGACGCAGACGCTGCGCATCGGACAGATCGGCATCGCCCACACGCACGCCACCAAGGCCGTGCAGCCGGACTCGCAGCCGGTGCTGCGCCGGCTGAACGCCGAGATGGTGGGCGTTCACGAGCCCGACCCGCAGATGCTGGCCGCGCGCGGCGGCCGTGAGGTCTGGCGCGGGGTCCGCTTCATCGACGATCCCGAGGAGATCCTGGCCGACGATACGATCAGTGTCGTCTTCATCGAGACCTGGCCCTGGGAGTGCATCCCGTGGGCGCGGCGCGCCCTCGAAGCGGGCAAGCACATCCACCTGGACAAGCCGCCGGGCACCTCCGTGGAGGCGCTGCGCGAGCTGTACGAGCTGGCCGGCAGATCCGGGCTGTGCATCCAGATGGGCTACCAGTGGCGCTACAACCCCGGTCTGGAGATGATCCAGGGCTGGGTGCGCGACGGCCTGCTGGGCCGCGTCAATTTCGCCCGCTTCCGGGCCGGCAGCGAGCCGGAGTACTACCACCGCAACCAGCTCCACCGCTACGAGGGCGGGATCATGATCGAGGAGAACTGCCACCTGTTCGATCAGGTCGCCTGGATGTTCGGCAAGGCGGACGCCGTCCACCCCTTCCTGCGCTCGTCGTCGCGCGGATTCCAGGACATGCCGGACGGCACCGACCTGGGCGTGATCGTCTTCGACTACCCGGAGCAGGGGGCGCTGGCGGTGATCGAGGGCACCTCGCTGGAGACGCAGTCCGGACCGCACCGCCGCGTGGAGGTGCACGGCCTGGGCGGCAGCGCCATCCTGGAGCCGATCGAGCCGCCGCACATCCAGCTCTGCCTGCGCGAGCCCAAGCCTCCCTATCAGGAGGGCTGGCAGGACATCGAAGTGGAGTCACGTCCCCGCTACCTCGGCGACCTGGAGGAACTCATTCAGGTCGCGCGAGGCGAGCGCGCTCCGCGCTTTTCGCCCCAGCACGACCTGATCGTGCAGGAGATGCTGATCGACGCCTGTGGAGGAATGCGATGAATGCCGACGCGCCGATGGACCTGCGCAGCGACACCCTCACCCACCCCACCGAGCGGATGCGGCAGGCCATGCACGCCGCCGAGGTGGGCGACGACTGCTTCGGAGAGGATCCGACCGTCAAGCGCCTGGAGGCGATGGCCGCCGAACGGCTCGGCAAGGAAGCGGCCGTGTACGTGCCGAGCGGCAGCATGGCCAACAGCACCGCCCTGATCACCCACCTGGAAATCGGCAGCCGTTCCGGCGACGGCCGGCCGCCGCTGGTCGTCCACGAGTCCCACGCGCACATGTTCTCCGGCGACCGCGAACGGCTGGCGGCGGCACTGTTCGCCTTCGAGCCGGTCGTGGTGGACACCGAGTGGGGCGTGCTCACGCCCGAGCACCTGCAGCAGGCGATCGCCGCCCACCCCGGCGCCGCACCGCTGCTGCTGTGCATCGAGAACACGCACAACTACACGGGCGGCGGCGCGGTGACGCCCGCACAGGTGAACGCCGTGGCGGACGCAGCGCACGCGGCCGGCATGCGCGTGCACTGCGACGGGGCGCGGCTGTTCAACGCCGCGGTCGCGCAGAGGCTTCCCGCCGCCGAGCTGGTGGAGCAGGTCGACTCGGTGATGTTCTGCGTCTCCAAGGGGCTCTCCGCTCCGGTCGGCTCGATCCTGTGCGGGGAGGCGGCCTTCATCGACGCGGCCCGCGACACCCGCAAGCTGCACGGCGGCTCGATGCGTCAGGCCGGCGTGATCGCCGCCGCCGGCATCGTCTCCCTGGAGGTTATGGTCGACCGGCTTGCCGAGGACCACGTCAACGCCGCGCGGCTGCGGGCCGGGCTCCGAACCATCGACGGCATCGAGGTGGTCGAGCCGGCGATCCCGACCAACTTCGCGGTGGTGGACGTGCGCGGCCTGGGCTGGACCGCCGAGCAGATGCTCGACCGCTACCGCGCCGACGGCGTGCTGGGCGGTCCGCGTCCGCCGACCCGCGTCCGCCTGGTGGTCAACCGGCACATCGGCGCGGCGCAGGTCGATCGGGTGATCGAGGCCACCCGCCACATCGTGGCCGGCCGCGTCGAGTCCGGAGTCGGTACGGCCCGGTGAGTGATCCTGCAACCGCGCTGACGGCGATGCGCTGGCGCAGCATCGGCCCGCACCGCGGCGGCCGCGTGGTGGCCGTCGCCGGCGACCCGGCCGACCCGCTGGTGTTCTACTTCGGCGCCTGCGCAGGCGGCGTCTGGAAGACCACCGACGCGGGGCGCTTCTGGCGCAACGTCTCCGACGGCCACTTCCGGACCGGATCCGTGGGCGCCATCGCCGTGTCGCCGTCCGCGCACCGCACGGTGTACGCCGGCATGGGTGAAACGCAGATCCGGGTCGACGTCACGCACGGCGACGGCGTCTACCGCAGCGATGACGGCGGCGAATCTTGGCGCCACCTGGGTCTGGCGGCCTCGCGCCACATCAGCCGCGTCCGCGTGCATCCGCAGGACCCGGACACGGTGTACGTGGCCGCGCTAGGCCGCGCCTTCGGCCGCAACCCGGAGCGCGGCGTGTTCCGCTCCACCGACGGCGGCGCCACCTGGGAGCGGGTGCTGTACCGCAGCGAAGCGGCCGGCGCCGGTGACCTCAGCCTGGACCCGAACCGGCCGCACGTGCTGTTCGCGGCGCTCTGGCAAGTCATCCGCAAGCCCTGGACCGTCAGATCTGGCGGTCCCGACTCCGGCATCTTCCGCTCCACCGACGGCGGCGCCACCTGGCAGGAGCTGACCGGCCGGCCGGGGCTGCCGCGCGGCATCCTGGGCCGGATCGGCATCGCCGTATCGCCGGCGCGCGCGGGCCGCGTCTGGGCGCTGATCGAAGCGCGCGACGGCGGGCTGTACCGCTCCGACGACGACGGCGAGTCGTGGCAGATGGTCACCGACGACACCGAGCTGCGGGAGAAGCCGTTCTACTTCACCCACGTGTACGCCCACCCCACCGATCCCGATCAGGTCTGGTCGTTCTGCAAGAAGGTGTACCGCTCCACCGACGGCGGCCACACCTTCGAGGTGATCTCCACCCCGCATCACGACGACCACGACCTGTGGATCGACCCCGCGAACCCGATGCGGATGATCGAGGGCAACGACGGCGGCGCCACCGTCAGCCTGGACGGGGGCGAGACCTGGAGCAGCATCTACAACCAGCCGACCGCGCAGTTCTACCGGATGGAGGTGGATGACCGATTCCCGTACCGGGTGTACGCCACCCAGCAGGACTCCAGCGCCATCAGCGTGCCATCCGACAGCACCTACGGCGCCATCCGCTGGGCCGACTGCTACACCACCGGCAGCGCCGAGAGCGGCCACATCGCCGTCAAGCGCGACGACCCCGACATCGTCTACGCCGGGGCGACCGGTAGCAGTCCCGGCGGGCCGGGCAGCTTGATGCGCTACGACCACCGCAGCGGCCAGGTGCGGCTGATCTCGCCCGTGCCGGGGATGGACGGATCGAGCCCGCCGGCCGAGTGGCCGGCCCGCTTCAACTGGACCTTCCCGGTGCTCTCCTCCCGCCACGACCCGCGGGTGCTCCTGACCGCCGGCAACGTGGTGTTCCGCTCGACCGACGAAGGCGGAAGCTGGGAGCGGATCAGCCCCGACCTCACCCGCGACGACCCCGACCGGACGGTCGCCTCCGGGGGTCCGATCACCGGCGAAGGCCCCTCCGACGTGTACTGCACGATCATCGCGCTGGCCGAGTCGCTCGAGCGGCCGCGGGAGATCTGGGCCGGCTCGGACGACGGCCGCGTGCACCGCACGCGCGACGGCGGCGAGAGCTGGCAGGAGGTGACACCCGCCGACCTGCCCGAGTGGTCGTCCGTCCTCTGCCTGGAGCCGTCCCCGCACCACCCGGACCGCTGGTATCTGGCCGCCACGCGCTACCGGATGGACGACACGCGGCCGATGCTGTACCGCACGACCGACGCCGGGGACTCGTGGCAGTCGATCACGGGCGACCTGCCCGCCGACGACTTCACCCGCGTGATCCGCTGCGATCCGGAGCGCCCGGGGCTGCTGTACTGCGGCACGGAGACCGGGGCGTACGCCTCGCTGGACGACGGCGTTTGCTGGACCAGGATGAACGACGCGACCGAGCGCTGGAGCCGGCTGCCGGCGGTCCCCGTCTACGATCTACGCGTCCACCAGGGCGACCTGGTGGCGGCCACGCACGGGCGCTCGTTCTGGATCCTCGACGATCTGACCCCCCTACGGCGCGCGACCGACTGCTCCGCGGGGCTGGTGCCGCCGCGCCCCACGGTGCGGACGCTGCCGCAGGTCGGCTGGGACCCCTGGGCCGGCCCGCAGAAGACCTATCAGATCGGCTCGCTCGGCGTGGAGGCGACCTTCGTCGAGCACGAGCGTGCCGGCGACGGCCGTCGCGAGTTTCTCGACGCCGGTAGCCCGCGGCCGCGGGGGGCGCTGATCTACTACCGGCTGCCGGAGGACTGCCGCTCGGCCGCGATCCGTATCGTCGACCCGAGCGGCCGGGTCGTCCGCCGGTTCGCGAGCGACAATGCGGACCCGACCGCCGGCGACCTCCCCTGCGCCGCCGGCCTCAACCGCCTGATCTGGGACCTCACCTACAGCCCGTACGCGCCCTCACCGCACGCGGACGATCCGTTCGACACCGGCGTGGCGCCACTGGCCGCCCCGGGCGAGTACCGCATCGAGCTGGCCGCCGATGGGACCAGCAGCGCCACGAGCGTGCACGTGTCATCCGACCCGCGAGTCGGCGCGGATCCGCAGGACCTCAAGGAGCAGACGGAGTTCCTGATCCAGCTCCGCGCTGCGATCGCGGAAGTGATGGGTGCCCTCACGGCGATCGAGCGACGCCGCGAGCAGGAGGCCCCGCCGAACGACACTCTGGACAGGGTGGAGCGCATCCTGCACCGGGTGGTGCCGCCCGGCGACTTGGCGCGCAACCACGTGGGCGGCGTGCTCGAAGGGCTCGCCAGCCTGGCGCCGGTCGTCGCCAGCGCCGACGCCGCGCCGACCCGGCAGGCGCGGGAAGCCTTCGAGCGCTGGCAACGCCAGGGGAAAGCGGCGCTCGCTCGCTTGGCGGAGGCAACCGAATAACCGGCGTTCCTCCGCTCGGTTCCAGGCCGTCGCTCGCTGCGGCTTCGTCGAGCCAGGGCCGGCAGTCGACCAAACTCGATCAGCCGCGGCTGGCATTGACACCTGCTCGCTCTGTCCAACACCACACGCACATCGGGTGCATTGCTCGGCGTCAGCGAGAGGGACCCATCTGCCGGAGGGCGTTCAGGGAAGCGTTCTCGGGATGGGGATAGATGGCGCGCGACTCCTCGAAGAGGGAGCGGGCCTCATCGCGAGCACCTCGCTGGTAGCGCAGGAATCCCTGCAGATACCGAAGACGGGCGCGCCGCTCCTTGCCCGCGGTTTCGTCCTCCAGCGCTCGTGCCCGTTGCAGCCACGACTCGATCCGGTCGAGGTGATCGGCACCTCCATGCTCCAACAGCACCTCCGCCATAGCCAGCAGACCGTAGAAATCCTGCTCCGCCAGCGCTACCAGGGGCTGCAACCGACTCAGGAGTAGCGGATCGCCCGACATCACCGCGTGTCCCAGGTACGTGGCGAAGTTGTAGATCAGCTTGCTGCGGCGGTACCGCTCCCAGCGGTCGACGGGGGCGTCCACCAGCAGGTCCTCGAATAATCGGGCTACCTCGGGTCGAACGGGCGCCAGCTCCATCGCGCTCCCCTCGCGGACGACTTCCCTGACGAAGCCGTGGTCGCGGACGCCGAATCCGAGTCCGGACATGAGGGGACTGGCGAGGTAGAACACCGGCCGCTCGGTCCGGTTGACGAAGTTGCGCAACTGCTGCCGTTTGCGTTCGTCGGAAACCCGCCACTCGTACAGGCGATTGCCGAACACCAGCCCCGGCGCGTTGTAGAGCGTGAGGTCGGGGCGCCGCCGCTCGACCAGCACGTAGTAGCCAAGTGGAGATGTGTCGTTGTCGCCGTGCGTCAGCAGCACCGTGTCCGGCGGCAGCAGGTCGAACACGGTTTCCGCATACCGCTGCGGTGCGTCGGCGCGGGAGCGGTCGTTCACCTGCCAGTGGGCGCGCACCGACATCAGGGTCATCACCGCCACCACTACCAGGGCGAGCGGAGAGAGCCATCGCCGCGAGCCCGGCCATCCGATCGCGATGCCTGCCGACGCCTGCTCGATCAGGAACTGGAGCCCCACGGCCAGCCACAGGGCGATCAGACCGTAACACACCACGGAATAGGGACGAAACACGGCGACGCCGAGAAAGTCGAAATCGAGACCGAGCAGCGTTACCAGGGCTACGCTGCTGCCGAGGAACGCCAGCAGTCCGGATCCGGCCTCGACGATGCGGCGACGCTGCAGCAGGACCCCGAAACCCACCAAAGCGAGAACGAAACCAGGCAGGGTCAACTGCCACACCATCTCGTTGCCGAGCCACTGCAGGAACTGCAGCCGGTCCCCCCAACCCGCGCTGGGACTGGTATCGACGACCGAGTACCCGCTGCGACTGACGTAGAACCACAGCTCCCGAAAACTGTCGATCGGTCCGTAGAAATTCAGGAATGGATTCCGATGCGAGCGCCACACCATCCAGACGTAGGGCAGAGCGGCGCTCGGCACCATCCCTGCCAGCAGCAACGGCCAGCGGCGTAGCAGCGCCCGCCACGCCGGCAGCGCCGCCACCACCAATCCGGGCGTCGCCAGCACCATCAGCGGCCAGTGGTTGGCCAAGCTCAACCCGTACGCGATCGCCGCGGCCACCCAGACCCAGGTACATTGCGGCTGGCGTACCCCGTACCGCAGCAACCCGTAGACGGCGAAGAACAGCAGCGCGTGCAGGGTGTAGACCTCGGCGATGATCGCCTGTGCCCAGACGTGCTCCGAAGCGCCGAACAGCCACGCCGCGGCCAACGCCGGCAGGCGCCCCGTACCAAGCAGGCGGGCGCATGCGTATACGGCTCCGCAGGCGAGGGCGCCGAGCACCGCGCTCGACAGGTGCCCCAGGAACGCCGGCGTACCGATCGGGAACTGCATGGCGAGGTGGCAGATAAGGGTGTACAGCGGGTAACCGGGCGGGTGGGCCACCCCCAGCGAGGCGCCGGCCATGAGGAACAGTCCGTCGTCCTCCAGCGCTACGGTGCGCGGCATGGTGAGCACGTACAGCGCAAGGGGAGCGAGCACCGCCCCCACCGCGGCCACGCCTTCGCAGAAGGTCGAGCCGGCCGCTTCCGCCGACGGAGGTTCGGATGTCCGAGCCCTTCCCGCTTCGCAGGCCGTAGCGGGGAGCCGTGCGCAGCGGCGTCCCCGGCGGGACGGTGACCGACTGCCGCGCATGGCTCGAAGAAGCATCTTCAGCGGTCTGAGGCCGGGAGCACCATCCATCCGCAGTGTCCGCCTGGCCACAGCGCGTCATGCGTCGCGGGCCCGGTTCCTCCGTCCATCATCGCGGCCTCCACTTCGACATGGGCGGCAATCGTCACGAATGTCAATCCTTGGCATCGGCGCCTTTCACGTCAATATCCGGCATTCGCGGTGAGGAGGCCGAACTCGGCGTTCCATTGGACTCCAGGAGAAAAAAAACGCGTGCCTGCGGTTCCCGCTTCGATGTGACCAACGGTTTGGCGGCGCCAGTTCATGGCGACTGGCTACCGCATCGAGTTGGTCGCCGACGGAAACGAACAGCTCCACGAGCGTGCACGTGTCATCCGACCCGAGGGTCGGGGCCGATCCTCAGGACCTCCAGGAACAGACGGAGCTCCTGATCCGGCTCCGCGCTGCGATCGCGGAAGTGATGGGTGCCCTCGCGGCGATCGAGCGACGCCGCGAGCAGGAGGCCCGGCCGAACGACACTCTGGACGAGGTGGAGCGCATCGTGCACCGGGTGGTGCCGCCCGGCGACCTGGCGCGCAACCACGTGGGCGGCGTGCTCGGAGGCCTCGCCAGCCTGGCACCGGTCGTCGCCAGCGCCGACGCCGCGCCGACCCGGCAGGCGCGGGAAGCCTTCGAGCGCTGGCACCGCAAAGGGAAAGCGGCGCTCGCGCAACTCGACCAGGTCCTGTCCGGCTGACCGCAGAACACGCCGCCCGCCACAGACCGGCCATTCATTCCACGCGCGGGAGCTGCGGCAGATGATCGAAGTGGCCGTCGCGGGAATAGAGGTGCAGCCCGTGCTCCATGACCAGAGCGGCGATCCAGAGGTCGTTCACGGGAATAGGCGTACCCTGCTTGCGGAGCTGCGCAAAGATCTGGGCGTAGTGCCGGGTGGTGGCATCGCTCGCATAGAGCACGCCCACGCGAGGCCGGTTGAGGAAACGCTGCAGAACGCGCTCGTTGTCGCCGGCCTTGGTGCCGCAACGGAAGCCGGCGCGCAGCTCCGCCAAGGTGACGAACGGCAAGAAGATCCGTTCGGCCAACTGCACGCGGTCCAGCACCTCACGGTCGCCGGCGCAGAAGTCGCGGTAGCGGTTGGTGTCCAGCGCGAATCTCAGCGCCACAGCTCCGGATCCACCTGGTCCATCGCCTCGATGGCTTGGTCGAACTCCGGATCGTCCACCCAGGTGCCGGCAAGATCATCCAGATCGTGATGACGAGGCTCTTCCTCCGCCAGCCCCAAGCCTCGCTCTATCGCCCGCAGCGCCATCTCGTTCAGGCTCAACCGCTCTTCGCGTGCCTTCCTGCGGAGTTCCCGGTCCAGCCGTGGCGGGACCCGCCTGATCGTGTACTGAGTCGGCGTCACAATGCATGCAGTGTAGGCACCAAGTGCATGCACGACAAGGTGCAGCGAATGGATCGCGCGGACGTGGACGTTGCGCGGATCCCCCGCGTCTAGCAAGATACGCACCCGCGCCGCGGGTCCGGCGAGCCGCACACCATGTCCAAAGCCCCCTTCTACGTCACCACACCCATCTACTACGTGAACGACCAGCCGCACGTCGGTCACGCCTACACCACCGTGACCACCGACTTCCTGGCGCGCTGGCACCGTTCGGACGGCCACGAGACCTACTTCCTCACCGGCACCGACGAGCACGGCGAGAAGGTGAAAAACGCCGCCGCCGAAGCCGGCGAGGACACGCAGGCGTTCGTCGATCGGGTCAGCGGCCGATTCCGCGACGCCTGGCAGGCGCTCGACATCTCCCACGACGACTTCATCCGCACCACCGAGGAGCGCCACAAGCGGGTGGTGCGCACGCTCCTGCAGCGTGTCCACGACGCGGGCGACGTCTACTTCGGTGAGTACGAAGGGCTGTATTCGGTCGGCCAGGAGCGCTACGTGGGCGAAGACGAGCTGGTCGACGGAAAGCTTCCGGAGGACCGCGACCCGCCGATTCTGCGCCGCGAAGGCAACTGGTTCTTCCGCATGGAGAAGTACCGCCACTGGCTGCGCGAGTTCCTGGAGTCCAATCCCGGCTGGGTCCATCCCGACGGCTACCGATCGGAGATGCTGGGGCTGCTGCGCGAGCCGATCGGCGATCTGTCGATCTCCCGGCCGCGCGAGCGGCTGCCGTGGGGGATCGGCATGCCGTGGGACGATGCGCACGTCACCTACGTCTGGTTCGATGCGCTGATCAACTACGTCTCCGCGCTCGGTTACCCCGACGATCCCCGGTACCACACCTTCTGGCCGCGCACCTGGCACCTGATCGGCAAGGACATCCTGCGCCAGCACGCCATGTTCTGGCCGACCATGCTCAAGTCGGCCGGCCTGCCGCTGCCGGAGCGCATCCTGGTCGGCGGCTACCTGTCGGGATCCGACGGACGCAAGATGAGCAAGTCGCTCGGCAACGTGCTCGACCCGTTCGAGCTCGCGGACCGCTACGGCACCGACGCCGTCCGCTACTACCTGCTGCGCATCCTGCCGTACGGCAACGACGGCAGCGCCGGCGAGGACGGCCTGGTCGAACGCTACAACGCCGACCTGGCCAACGATCTGGGCAACCTGATGTCGCGGTCGCTCACCATGGTCAACCGCCATCTGGGCGGCACCATCGGCGCGCCGCAGCCGGGGCCGCCCGAACGCGAGGTGCAGGAGCACGCCGACGGCCTGGCCGATACGGTGCGCGCCCTGATCGCCGGGATGCGCGTGAACGCCGCCCTGGAGGAGATCATGCAGTTCGTGCGCCGCTTGAACCGCTACTTCAACGACCAGCAGCCGTGGGCGCTGGCCAAGGACCCGCAGGCCCGCGAACGCCTGCAAACGGTGCTCTACACCGCGGTGGAGGGGCTGCGCATCGCCGCGGTGCTGCTTACGCCTGCCATGCCGGCCAAGTCGGCGACGCTGCTGGCTGCCGTGGGCGGGCAGTCGCAGAGCGTCCGTGAAGGCGCGCGCTGGGGACTCACGCTGCCCGGCACCGTGATCGCCTCCGACCCGCCGATCCTCTTCCCGAGGATCGACACCGGCAAACAACAGCGGACAGGGAAACAACAGCGGTCAAGGAAACCTGCGGCAGAGCCGCCGAAGACCGCCCTCCCAGAACCCACCGTCCCAGAACCCACCGTCAAGGAGCCCGAGGTGAGCGACGACAACCTGATCACCTTCGACGAATTCGGCCGCGTCGACCTGCGCGTCGCGGAAGTCCTGACCGCCGAGCGCGTCCCCAAGACCGACCGCCTGCTCAAGCTCGGCGTCCGCATCGGCGACCAGGAGCGCACCATCGTCGCCGGTGTCGCCGCCTGGTACGAACCGGAGCAGATGGTCGGCCGCAAGATCATCGTGGTGGCCAACCTCAAACCGGCCAAGCTGCGCGGCATCGAGTCGCAGGGCATGCTGCTTGCCGCCGAGGACGACGCCGGCAACCTGGCCCTGGTCGAGGTGCCGGGCGACACCGCCAGCGGCGCTCGGGTCAAGTAACGGAGCGGACACGGCAGAGGTGGACAACCATGAATAGGAAGGATCATGAGTAGAAAGATCCGCATGGGCATGGTGGGCGGCGGACGCGACGCCTTCATCGGCGCCGTGCACCGCATGGCCGCCGCCCTCGACGGCCACATCGAGCTGGTCTGCGGGGCGTTCTCCAGCGACCCGGACAAGTCGCGCGCCTCCGGTGCCGATCTCTACCTCCCGGCCGGCCGCGTGTACGGCACCTACCAGGAGATGATCGAGCGAGAGGCCGCGTTGCCGGACGGCGAGCGCATGGACTTCGTCTCCATCGTCACGCCCAACAACGTCCACTTCCCGGTCGCCAAGGCGGCGTTGGAGGCCGGCTTCCACGTCATGAGCGACAAGCCCATGACCTACGACCTGGACGAGGCGCTGGCGCTGCGCGATCTGGTCCGCTCCACCGGGCTGCAGTTCGGACTCACGCACAACTACACCGGTTATCCCATGGTCAAGGAGGCGCGGCGGCTGGTCCGCGACGGCTCCATCGGCCGCATCCGCAAGGTGGTGGTCGACTATCCGCAGGGGTGGCTGGCCAGGCTGGAAGAGGCGACCGGCATGAAACAGGCCGCGTGGCGCACCGATCCCGCGCAGGCCGGCATCAGCTCCTGCATCGGCGACATCGGCACCCACGCCGAGAACCTGCTGGAGTACATCACCGGGCTTTCCATCACCGAGCTGTGCGCGGACCTGACCACGTTCGTGGAGGGCCGCAGGCTGGAGGACGACGGCAACGTGCTGGTGCGGCTGCAGCAGGGCGCCAAGGGCGTGCTGTACGCCAGCCAGATCTCCGCGGGCGAGGAGAACTCGCTGGCCATCCGCGTCTACGGCGAGCAGGGCGGGCTGGAGTGGCACCAGATGGAGCCCAACACCCTGATCGTCAGGTGGGCCGACCGGCACCGCGAGGTGCGGCGCACCGGCGTGGGCGAGCTGTCCGACGCCGCCGGCGCCCACACCCGCCTGCCGCCGGGCCATCCGGAGGGCTTCATCGAGGCGTTCGCCAACCTGTATCGCAACTACGCCCTGACCCTGCAGGCGCGCCTGGCCGGCACCGAGCCGCCCGAGGGCCTCGATTTCCCCACGGTCGACGACGGGGTGCGCGGCATGGCGTTCATCACCGCCTGCGTCGCCAGCTCCGCGAGCGACCGCAAGTGGTATCCGCTGGAGGAGGCATGACATGGGACGTCCCGTAACGCTGTTCACCGGCCAATGGGCCGATCTGCCGCTGGAGGAGCTGGCCGCCAAGGCAGCGGCGTGGGGCTTCGACGGCCTGGAACTGGCCTGCTGGGGTGACCACTTCGAGGTGGACAAGGCGCTCGCCGATGACGGCTACGTCGCGGCCAAGCGCGAGCTGCTCGACCGGCACGGGCTCAAGTGCTTCGCGATCAGCAACCACTTGGTCGGCCAATGCGTGTGCGACTTCCCGATCGACGCCCGCCATCAGGGCATCCTGCCGCCCGAGATCTGGGGCGACGGCGATCCCGAAGGGGTGCGGCAGCGCTCCGCCGAGCGCATGAAGGAAACGGCCCGCGCCGCCGCCGCGTTCGGGGTGGACACGGTAGCCGGCTTCACCGGCTCGGCGATCTGGTACGCGGTCGCCGGGTTTCCGCCGGCGGTCGACGGCATGATCGACAACGGCTACCAGGACTTCGCCGACCGCTGGAACCCGATCCTGGACGTCTACGACGCGGAAGGGGTGCGCTTCGCGCTGGAGGTGCACCCGTCGGAGATCGCCTACGACTACTGGAGCACGCAACGCACGCTGGAGGCGGTCGACCGCCGTCCCGCATTCGGGATCAACTTCGATCCCAGCCACCTGGTGTGGCAGATGGTGGACCCGGAACAGTTCGTCCTGGATTTCGCCGACCGCATCTACCACGCCCACGTCAAGGAATCGAAGCGCAACCACAACGGCCGCAACGGCGCGCTGGCGTCGCACCTGCCGTTCGGGAGCCTGCGCCGCGGCTGGGACTTTGTCTCGCCGGGGCGCGGAGACGTGCCGTTCGAGCGGGTGTTCCGGGCCTTGAACGCGATCGGTTACCAGGGCCCGCTGTCCATCGAATGGGAGGACTCGGGCATGGACCGCGAGCAGGGCGCGCCGGAGGCGCTCGCCTTCACGCGCCGCACCGACCTGTCCGCCTCCGCGATCGCCTTCGACGCAGCATTCAGCCAGCAGGACTGAAGCCGAACGCTCGGCAGCGCCGGTACCTACAACCCGCGCAATCAAGGGGTAACACGATGAAGCGAACACGCTACGCACAGGTGGGCCTCGGCGGGCGCGCCCGCTCCTTCTACGAGTGGATCGCCTCCGACTACACCGATTCGGCGGAGCTGGTGGGGTTCTGCGACCTCAATCAGACCCGCATGAACTACGCCAACCGCGTGCTGCAGGAGCAGTTCTCCTACGCGCCGGTGCCAACTTATCGCGCGGACGCGTTCGACCGCATGGTGGCCGAATGCAAGCCGGACGTGGTCATCGTCACCTCCATCGACCGCACCCACCACCGCTACATCGTCCGCGCCCTGGAGCTCGGCTGCGACGCCATCACCGAGAAGCCGATGACCGTCGACGCCGGCAAGTGCCAGCAGATCCTTGACGCGGTCGAGCGTACCGGCAGGAACCTGCGGGTGACGTTCAACTACCGCTACTCCCCACATGCATCGCTGGTGCGCCGGCTCCTGATGGAGGGCGTCATCGGCACGGTGACCGCCGTGCACTTCGAGTGGCTGCTCGACCTCGTGCACGGCGCCGACTACTTCCGGCGGTGGCACCGCGACAAGCGCAACTCGGGCGGCCTGCTGGTGCACAAGGCCACCCACCACTTCGATCTGATCAACTTCTGGCTGGACAGCGCGCCGGAGCTGGTGATGGCGCTCGGCGGTTTGCGCTTCTACGGGCACGAGAACGCCGAGGAGCGCGGCGTCACCAACTTCTATACCCGCGCGCACGGCTCGGAGGCGGCCAGGGACGACCCGTTCGCGCTGCACCTGGATCAGAGTGAGGCGCTGACGGAGATGTACCTCAACGCCGAGCACGAGGACGGCTACTTCCGCGACCAGAGCGTGTTCGGCGACGGGATCAGCATCGAGGACACGATGGCGCTGCTGGTCCGCTACGACTCCGGCGCGTTCATGAGCTACTCGCTGACCGCTTATGCCCCGTGGGAGGGGCTGCGGATCGCCCTGACCGGAGACCGCGGACGGCTGGAGCTTACGGTGCGGGAGTCCAGCTACGTGAACGCCCAGGGCTCCAAGTCGCAGGAGGGCGTGGCCAAGGAGCGGGAGCTGCGCATCTGCCCCCACTTCGCGCAGCCGTACGAGGTGGAGATCCCGGAACCGGAAGGCGGCCACGGGGGCGCCGACCCGCTGCTGGCCGCCGACCTGTTCGGGGAGCCGAAGCCGGACCCCCTGCGGCGCGCCGCGTCGCACATCGACGGGGCCATGTCCATCCTCACCGGCATCGCCGGCAACATCTCCCTGGATACCGGCAACCCCGTCCATCCGCAGCGGTTGATCCGCTGGCCGGCAGGCAGCCGCTCGCCGTCCGGCGCTACTTGATACGGGTTGCGATGCCGGCGGTGACCGTCCAGACCGTGCCCGCGGCCGTAGCGATGCGCTGGTTGGCAAGGCCGGCCAGCTCCTGGAACAGCCGGCCCTCGGAGGTGGTCGGGAACAGGCCGTGTCCGACCTCGTTGGAGACGATCAGCACGGCGGTGGACGCGCCGGTCGCGCCGCGGACGATCGCCTCCACCTCCACAGCCACCCGCTCCGATGCGGCCGCCCGGTCGACCACGCCGTCGCGGAGCAACAGATTGGTGACCAGCATCGTCAGGCACTCGACCACGATCACCGCCGGCGGTGCGGGCAGCCCCAGGCCGTCCCGGATCGCGGCCGCCGCGCGATAGGGCTCCTCCACGGTCCGCCACTCCCGCGGCCTGCGCCGGCGATGCGCGGCGATGCGGCGGCGCACGTCGGCGTCGCCCTCGAGGGCCGTGGCGATCACCAGCACCCCGCCCGCCCCGCGCCCGGCGGCCACACGCGCGCGCTCGCACGCGAAGTCGCTCTTGCCGCTGAAGGTACCCCCCAGGATCAGTTCCACGTTCGACAACTCTCCGCGTCCTTGCTATAGCTTAGCTTGAGCCGATGATACCCACGATACGTGTCGTGCAGTTCGGCTGCGGGCCCATCGGCTGCCGCATCGCCCGTCTGGCAGCCGGCCGCGCCCATCTGCAGCTGGTCGCCGGCATCGACATCGATCCCGCCCTGCACGGGCGCGACATCGGCGAGGTCGGCGGCGGCGAGGCGCTCGGTGCGGCGATCGTCGGCTCGTGGGATCGGCTCCCGCACGACGCGGCGCCGGCGCTGGCGATCCACACCACCGGCTCCAGCCTGCAGGCGGTGGCGCCGCAGCTTCGCGCGTTGCTGCAGAAGGGTGTCGACGTGGTGTCGACCTGCGAGGAGCTCGCCTTTCCCGACGACACCAACGCCGCGGTAGCCGCGGAGTTGCACGAGCAGGCGGTCAACGCAGGCGCGACGCTGCTCGGCACCGGCATCAACCCCGGTTATCTGATGGACGCGTGGCCGCTGTACATGACCGTCCCGTGTCAGACGGTACGCGCGATCCGTGTCACCCGCGTTCAGGACGCGAGCGACCGCCGCGGCCCGTTTCAACGCAAGATCGGCGCCGGCCTGGAGGAGTCGGAATTTCGCCGACGCGTGGCGGACGGGGAGATCCGCCACGTCGGGCTCACCGAATCGGCCCGCATGATCGCCGCCGGCATGGGCTGGTCGCTGGACGACCTCACCGAAACCATCGAACCCATCATGGCGTCGCGCGCGATCGAGACCGACCACGTGTCGATCTCAGCGGGTCAGGTTGCGGGTGTCCGCCAGGAGGGCGTAGGCGTGGCCGCGGGACGGCAGGTGATCACCCTGGAGTTCCGCGCCGCGGTGGGGTTGGGTGAGTCCTACGACGCGGTGTCGATCGACGGCGTGCCGCCGGTGGAGGCCCGTATAGACGGAGGCGTGCACGGTGATCTGGGGACGGCGGCGGTCGTCGTCAACTCCGTCCCGCGCGTGGCGGCGGCCCCACCGGGGCTCGTGACCATGAAAGATCTGCCGCCGCCACTGGCGGTAGGCGCGTAGGAGTCTGCGATAGCGGCCGGCCGTGATAGAGTCCGGGCTTGATCAGCGACGGTGCCGATGGATAAGCTGGTTCCTTCCCCGGACATGTCAGCCCCAAACGGTCGTTCCATGGACACGTTCCGTCTGTTCTCCGGTCGCGCCAATCCGGAGCTGGCGATCGAGATCGCGCAGATCCTGGGCGCCGACCTCGGCCAGATCAGCATCAAGTCGCTGAGCGACACCGAGACGCACGTGCAGATCGAGGAGAGCGTCCGTGGCGCGGAGATCTACCTGGTGCAGCCGACCTGCCGCCCGGTCAACGAGACGCTCATGGAGCTGCTGATCATCGTCGACGCGATGCGCCGCGCGTCGGCCGACCAGATCACCGCCGTCGTCCCCTACTACGGGTACGGCCGCCAGGACCACAAGTCGACCGGCCGGGAGCCGCTCAGCGCCCGCCTGGTCGCCGACCTGCTGGCCAACTCCGGCGCCGATCGCATCGTCTCCGTCGATCTGCACGCGCCGCAGATCCAGGGCTTCTTCAACAAGGTGTCCGACCATCTGACCGCGGTCACCACGCTGGCCAACCACCTGCGGCAGCGCGACCTGTCCAACGCGGTGATCGTCGCCCCGGACGTCGGGCGCGCCAAGCTGGCGGAGAAGTACACCGACATCCTGGGCCTGCCTATGGTGCTGATGCACAAACGGCGTCACGGTGTCGGCGGCTCGAAAATGGCAGTCGAAGCGGTGGTCGGCGACATCGAGGGCAAGAAGCCCATCATCATCGACGATCTGATCGCCTCGGGGTCGATCCACCAGCAGGCCGATACGCTCATGTGCCACGGCGCGCAGCCGGCGATCATCTCGGTCACTCACCCGGTACTGATCGGACAGGCGCCGGAGCTGCTCACCCGCCCGTCGATCGATGAGGTGCTGGTCACCAATACGATCCCGGTGCCTCAGGAGCGCCGTGCCGGAGGCCTGATCAAGGTGATCTCCATCGCGCCCCTACTGGCCAACGCGATCCTGCGCATCCACGAACGGCGTTCGGTCAGCGAAGTATTCACCCAGCAGAATCTGCTGTTTCCCGTGTGACGCGAAGGTTTCCCGTCACGCTCTTGCCGCGGCGCCGGTCGCCGCGCCATCATTGGTACGTCGGAGGATACGTTTGTCAGACAACATACCGAGCTCGGCCGCCGAGCCGAAGCAGCGTGAACACGGAGAGGGCCCTGGCGGGGGATTCAGCCCGCGTGAGGGTGGCGGCGAGCGCGGGGGTCCGGCGGGTCCCGGCGGGCGCCGGCGCCCCTACTACCGGCGCAAGGTCGACCGGACCAAGAACCTGGACATCACCTATCGCAAGCCGGAGATTCTGGAGCGATTCATCACTCAGAGCGGCAAGATCCTGCCACGCCGCGTGACGGGAACCTCCGCCAAGAACCAACGCCGCCTGGCACGCCAGATCAAGCTGGCGCGGGTGCTGGCGTTGCTGCCCTACAAGCGCCCCAGCAGGCCCGGAGAGGGCCACGCCAGGCCCGGAGACGGAGAGAGCCGCGGCAGGCCCGGAGAGGGCCGCGGCAGGCCCGGAGAGGGCCACGGCAGGCCCGGAGAGGAAACGTAGCGCCGGCACATCCGAGATACTCATTGGTCCGCGGCTGGCGGCCCCGTAGAGTATTGCGGTGAACCGGCTCGGCACGCGACCCGACCGATTGAAGCGCGCGCCCATGGCCGCAGCAAGGACCGCGGCCACGGTCATGCTGATCGCGCTGATCGCGGGCTGCGCCGACAAGGCCGAGGTGGCCGGCGGGCACATACGCGTTCGGCTCGTCAGCGAGCAGACCACGGTCACGCCGGGAGTTCCCTTCTGGGTGGGGCTGCTGCAGACGTTGGACGATGGCTGGCACACCTACTGGCGCAACCCGGGCGACTCGGGAGCCGCCGCTCGCATCGGCTGGCACCTGCCCGCGGGCTGGACCGCTTCGCCGATCCAATGGCCGATCCCCGAGCGCATGCCATACGGGGATCTGATGAACTACGGCTACTCCGGCCAAGTGCTGCTCCCGGTTCTGATCACGCCCCCGGTCGACATCGCGAGTGGCCGCGTAGAGCTGTCCGCGGAAGCACTCTGGCTGGTGTGCGCCGACGTATGCATTCCCGGAGAGGCGCGGCTGACCTTGACGCTACGCGTGCGGCCACAGCCCGAGCCTGCCGACGCAGAGGCGAAATCGCTGTTCGATCGCTGGCGAGCGCGCATTCCCGAAGCACTCGACGGCGCCCGCGCCGAGCGGCGCGATGAGCGGGTCATCATCACCGTCCCGCTGCCGGGCGCGAATGACGCCCGGCAGATCTGGTTCTTCCCGCATGCCGGCGGCACGGTCGTGCATGCGGCTGACCAAGAGCACCTGGTGACTGGCCCTGGCTCCGTCGACGTGTTGGTGAAGCCCGGGGCCGCCGAAGCCAACCGCCTGGACGGCGTGGTGGCCGTGACCACGGACGCCGGCACCCGCGGATTCGCCATCGACACGCCGATCGAACATCGGACCGACGCTCGTGGCTGACGGCCTGCCGGCGCGCACTGACGGCGCGGGCGAGCTCCGGCACCTGGCCGCGCAGGGGCTCCCGGCCCTGCAGCGCCGGCTCGCCGCGTTGCTCCACGCCGATCGCGCCCGCCTGATCACGACGCTCTACCGCCTCGACGTGGACGAGGCGGTGGTGCGGCGGTGGCTCGCTGCCGCCGCCCGTGACCGCGACGAAACGCGGGCGGCGGCCGGGATGGCGGAACTGATCGTACGCCGGCTGGACGCCAAGCTGCGCACCACGGCGGCCCATCGCGCGCGTGCGGACGAGACGCCGCCGGGATGACCGGCTCCCGCGAACCACTGGACAAGCCGCGGTGCAACTGCGCGGTCGTCGGCATCTACGGCAACCGGAACGCCGCCGTGCTCGCCTATCAGACGCTCTATGCCATGCAGCATCGGGGGGACGAGAGCACCGGCATCGTCACCAGCGACGGCACGCAGATCTACCGCCATGTCGGCATGGGCGAGGTGCGGTCCGTCTTTGCCGACCAGAGCATCCTGCGCGGCCTGCGGGGAAACCTGGCACTCGGCCACAACCGCTACTCGACCACCGGCGCCACGCTGCTCCACAACGCCCAGCCCTTCCTGGTCGAATTCAAGGAGGGGCCGGCGGCGATCTCGCACAACGGCAACTTCACGAACAGCGCGTCGCTCCGCGACGCGCTGGTGAACGACGGCGCGATCTTCCAGACCTCCTCTGATACCGAGGTGGTGCTGCACCTGATGGCGCGTTCCCGGGCGCCCGATCTGGTCGGCAAGATCAAGGATGCCTTCAGCCGCGTGACCGGAGCCTACGCGATCGCGATGATCACCCGTGACCGGGTGATCGGGCTGCGCGATCCGCGCGGTTGGCGACCGCTGTCCCTGGGCCGCAAGGGGAACACCCACTACCTGGTATCGGAGACCTGTGCGCTCGATCTGGTCGGCGCGCGCTACGTCCGCGAGGTCGAGCGCGGCGAAATCGTGGTCCTGGGCCCGGCGGGCGTGGAGAGCTACCGGCTGGACGAGCGGGCGCCGCAAGCCTCCTGCGTCGTGGAGTACGTCTATTTCGCCCGCCCCGACAGCCGCGTGTTCGATCAGTATGTCGATACCGCGCGCCGCCGGTTGGGCGAGACGCTGGCGCGCGAGCACCCGGCCGACGCGGACATCGTCGTCGCCGTGCCGGATGCGGCGAACACCGCGGCGCTCGGCTACTCCAACGAGTCGGGGATCGCCTACGAGCTGGGAATCATCCGCAACCACTACGTGGGACGGACCTTCATGGCTCCGCGCCAGGATCAGCGCGAGTTCCGCGCCCGGGTGAAGTACAACACGGTCGACGGCTTGCTGAAGGGCAAGCGGGTGGTAGTGGTCGACGATTCCCTGGTGCGCGGCACCACGCTGAAGCAGTTGCTGATGGACGTCCGCAAGGCCGGGGCCGCGGAGATCCACGTGCGCATCTGCTCGCCGCCGATCATCGCGCCATGTTTCTACGGGATGGACTTCCCCACACGCGGCGAGCTCATGGCCTCGGATCTGTCGGTGGAAGAGATCCGCCGGCACCTCAAGGTCGACAGCCTCAGCTTCCTGTCCCTGCAGGGCATGCTGGCGGCCTGCTCGGGCACTGCCGCACGCGGATTTTGCGACGCGTGCTTCACCGGCAACTACCCGCTGCCGCCCGAGCGCGCGGCGGCGTCGGCACCGCGGTGAGCGCCACCGACACCGCCGAGAGTCCGCTCCACCGCTATCGCGCCAAGCGCGACTTCACCCGCACGCCCGAGCCGGTCGCCGGCACGGAAGACAGAATCGCCGACCTGCGCTTCGTGGTCCACCGTCACGAAGCGCGGCGCCTGCACTACGACCTGCGCCTGGAGATGGACGGCGTGCTGCTCTGCTTCGCCGTCCCGCGCGGTTTTTCCCATGATCCCGATCAGAAGCGTCTGGCAGTTCATACCGAAGACCATCCGCTCGAGTACAGGGACTTCCGGGGCGTGATCCCGAAAGGCCAGTACGGCGGGGGCACCATGGAGATCTGGGATCACGGCACGTACCGGATCCGGCGCGCACCAAACACGGCGGCGGCGTTGGCGGCCGGGGAAATCAAGGTCGTGTTGCGCGGCCGGCGGCTGCGCGGCGAGTGGCATCTGGTGCGCACGACCGGCGCGGGCGACGACTGGCTGCTGTTCAAGGCGAAGGATCGCTACGCTCGCGGCCCGGATGATCCGGCGCCCGCCGTCGATCTGCACAGCGCCCGCAGAGCTGCCATGCCGCAGCGGCCGCGTCCGATGCTTCCGGCATACGACCGGACGCCGTTCTCCGATGCCGGGTGGCTGTTCGAGATGGAGTTCGCGGGAAGGCGGGCGCTGGCCGTCTGCCGTGACGGACAGGCCGAGCTGCGCGCTGCGGATGGAGAAACCGCGGCCGGCTTCGACGGGATCCTCGCTTCCATGCGATGCCTGCGCGCGGAGAACGCGGTGATCGACGGAGTCCTCGTGGCGGTGGACGGACACGGGCGGCCGTCGCGTGCCGAGCTCGATAGCGTGGCGGCGCACGGCGACACCTCCCGGGTCGCCTTCTATGCGTTCGATCTCCTCTACTACGAGGAATGGGACGTGCGCGGGCTGCCGTTGAACGAGCGCAAGACGCTGCTGAGGTCCGTCCTGCCGGCCGGAGACGCCGTACTGTACGTGGATCACGTCGCCGCGGACGGGGAATCCCTGGCCGCCGCCGCATCGGCGGCGGGTCTGCAGGCGCTGGTGGCAAAGCGCATCGGCTGTGCCTATCGACCGGGCCCGCAGGGCGCCTGGGCGCGCGTGCCTATCACCGCCGCCGACGACGCCGCCGACCTGCCGATCGACAAAGCGTTGCGCCGGCGGCCCCTACCGCAGGGGGACGCGGCGCGCGTAAGGCTCGGCAACCTGGACAAGCTCTACTGGCCCGCCAGCGGCCACACCAAGGGCGACCTGATCGACTACTACCTGACGGTCGCCGAATGGCTGCTCCCGTACCTGCGGTCGCGCCCCATCCACCTGCTGCGCTATCCCGACGGTGTGGACGGCGAGGGGTTCTACCAGAAGCAGGTTCCGCATCTTCCCTCGTGGGTTCCCACCGTGGACGTATCCACGGACGGCCAGGAGACCCGCTACATCGTATGCGGCGACCTCGACACGCTGCTGTACATGGTCAACCTCGGCAGCATCGACTTCCACCCGTGGCTGTCCAGAGTCGACGATCTGGACGCCCCGGACTGGGCGGTCATCGACCTCGATGCCAAGGGGTCGTCGTTCGCGAGGGTGGTGCGGATTGCGCGCACGCTGGCCAAGGTCCTGCACGGGATCGAGACCGCCGCGTATCTGAAGACTTCCGGCAAGTCCGGCATGCATGTCTACGTGCCGCTGGCGGGCGGTCACACCTACGACCAGGCGCGCATGTTCGGTGAAGGGCTGGCGCGCGTCGTCGTACGCGAGCACCGCGACATCGCCACCGTCGAGCGGTCGGCTGCCAAGCGCGGCGACCGGGTGTACGTGGATTTCCTGCAGAATCGGCGGGAGCAGACGGTCGTGCCCCCCTACGCCGTGCGGCCGGTCGCCGCGGCGACCATTTCCACGCCCCTCTCCTGGGACGAGCTTGACGCGGATCTCTCACCTGCGCGGTTCACCATGGAGACGGTGCCCGAGCGGCTTGCGCGCACTGGCGACCTGTTCCGTGACGCGCTCGCGAACCGACAGGATCTTGCGGTGGCCGCCGGCAAGCTCGAGCGCTACCTGGGCATCTCGTCACCCCGATAACGGCGTTGGGACTCCCCGCTGCAGATATTCGCACGCCGGGTGCTGCAACCCGGCGTGGAGATCGCCGGTCACTGCCGGATTAGCCAGAACTCGACGCGGCGGTTCTTCCAGCGGTTCCGTTCGTCCCCGTGCGGGACGATCGGTTCGGCGCCTCCCAGCCCGGTGGTCGTCATCCGGCCTCCCCGGATGCCGCGTTCGATCAGAGCCTCGCGGACCGCCGCGGCGCGAGCCGCGGAGAGCGGCAACAGCACCTGCTCGTGCTCCACGCGGGCCTTCGCGAAGTCGGCCCAGTGTACCGAGACCGCATGTCCTTCGAGCAGGATGTTGTAGGCATCGTACCGGTGCAGGATCTCGGCCAGTCGGTCCAGGGTCTCCAGGTTCTTGCGCGTCTTCTCCGGGTCGTCCAGCCGCCGGTAGTCGGCGGTGTCCGGCGCGAAGTTGATGCTGGATATGCGGATGCGCAGGCGGTCGCCCTCCCGGAGCACCAGGACGTCGATCGGCACGACCTCCAAGGCCTGCGCCCGGTTGCCGACGTGATCGACCACCTCGAGCTGCAAGGTGTAGTCCACGGCTGCCTCGACCAACTCACCGGTTTCATCGGAGAAGCCGGCCCATTCGAACGCCGGCGGGGGGCCGCTGCCGCTCGACTCGGCGAAGATCTTTCCGTACGGGTCCAGGATCCGCAGCGTCCAGGCGTCGATGCCGCCTTCGTCGTACGCGTCAAGGACGATCATGAGCTCATCGTTCACTCCGTCGTCATCCGGGGAGAACGGCAGCGATGGCGTGTCCAGCTCCGTGTAGATCGCTGCCTGCGGGGGCGCCGAGTCCATCAGGAACGGGTCGCTGGCGGCCTCGCTGACGTTGCCCTTCACGTACTCGACCACCAGCGAGGTGCGATAGAAGCCGTCCGATGCCTTGCCGCCCGCGTCGTTGCGTCCGTCCCAGACGATCACCTCCGGGAGCGGAGCCGCGCCACGTCCGCCCTCGAACACGCGCGCCGGGCTGCCGTTGCCGTCGTAGATCGTCACCGCCCACTGATCGACCTGTGCGGTGGTGGTGGCGGAGATGAGGATGCTGATCGTATCGCGGTTTCCGTCGCCGTTCGGAGAGAAGGCTTCGCCGTCGGCGGTGATCGCGGCAACGGTGGTCACCGTGTCGACCTGAATCCCTTCCAGGACAGCGCTGACGCTGTTGCCGCCCCCATCGACACTGGCGACCCGGTAGGTGTAGGTCCCGTCCGGCACCGCGACGCCCGCGTCGGTGCGGCCGTCCCACACCAGATCCGGCAGAGCATCGTCAGCTTCCCACACCCGCCGCAGCACCACGGAGCCGTCGCCGTCGTCGGTGATCGTCGCGTCCCACCGGTCGCCCGGTGTCGCCTCGTGGGTCAGCGTGATCGTGTCCCTGCGCCCGTCCCCGTCGGGGGAGAATAGCAGATACGGCGCCCCGACCCGCGCCGCCGGCGGCAGCGTGTCCACCACCACCGCCTCACCGGCAACCTCGCTCACGTCGCCCTTGAGGTACTCGACCTTGAAGGTCGCGGCGTACGCTCCGTCCCGCACGCGTTCGCCCGCGTCGTCGCTGCCGTCCCAGGCAAGGCGAATCGGAAAGACCATGCCCGAAACGCCGCTGTACACGCGCGCCGCATCGCCGCCCGAGCCGGCGATCGTCAGCTCCCAAGACTGCAGTTCCAGATCCTCCGTAACCCGCAGCTCGATGAACAGTTCATCGTCCACTCCGTCGCCGTTCGGAGAGAAACCGGCCGCGGACGCCTCCATCCATGCACCGCCCGTGCGCGTATCCACGACGATGGGGTGCAGCTCGCCGGTGGTCACGTTGCCGGCGATGTCGGCACCCCGCACGCGGTAGCGGTACTCGCCGTCCGGCACCACGGCCCCCTGTTCGTCAGTGCCATCCCAGATCAGGTCGCTCAGCGCACCGTCGCGGACCGTGTGCTCGCGGACGATCGTTCCGTCGGCAGCGGTCAACTCGGTATGCCACTCGAGTGCGTCGTCGGTGATGTGGGTGATCTCCAACACGTCGCGGCGGCCGTCGCCATCGGGAGAAAACAGGAGATAGTCGGCCTCCGCCACGAACGCCGGATAGACCGTGTCCAGGATGATCGGCACGTCCAGCCGGTCCTCGACCACGTCGCCCTTGCGGTACACGACGGTGAATACCGCCCCGTATTCACCGTCCGGAGCCATCTCGCCGGCGGTGGTACGTCCGAGCCAGCGCTGCGTCTCCGGCAGCTCCCGACCGCCGCGGAAGATTCGCACCGGGGCGGCGGCGGGATCGAGGACCGCGAGGGTCCAGGTCTCCACCGGCACGTCGGGGGTTGCCGACAGGATGAACAGCATCACGTCCCGCTCGCCGTCGGCGTTGGGCGAGAAGCTGGCGACGTCGCCGGCCCGGTTCGCTTCCGCGACGCCGACGCCCGCCTCCACCAGCCGCGTGTCGAGCTGGATGCCGGGCAGGCGTGCGGTGACACTGTTGCCGGCGGCGTCCGTGGCCGTTACCTCGTATTGGTACTTCCCGTCCGGAACCGGAGTACCCTGATCACCGATGCCGCTCCAGCGGTAGTCGGCGACCTGACCCTGCCAGCTCGTCGTGGCGACTGCCACGCCGCCGGAGTCGAGAAAACGCGCCTCCCAGAGTTCTTCGGCGCTCGATGTCTGCTCGATGACCAGCTCGTCCTTGGTGCCGTCGCCGTCGGGAGAGAACACCAGGTCGTCCGTTTTCGCCTCGATCGTCGGGAATAGGGTATCGAGCGTGATCGGTCCGACTTCGGCGCTGCCGCTGTTGCCGTTGGCGTAGCGGACCGCAATGCGCGCCGAGTACTCGCCGTCCGGGAACGCCTTGCCGTCGTCGGCCAGGCCGGTCCACTCGAAGGGCTCCACCGCCGCCTGGCTCGGGTCGCGATGCCAGACCGTTCCCGCGGCGTCGACGATCTCGAGTTGCAGCCACTCCATGCTGTCGGTGACCGCGAGCACCGGGGTGATAGCCACCGTGTCCAGCACCCCGTCGCCGTTCGGGGAGAAGTGGGTGCTCCCCGCCCGCAGCGAAACCGGCGTTTCGCGCGTGTCGATCGCGAAGCCGAGCGGTCCGGAGGAAAACTCGTTGCCGGCGCCGTCGCGCGCCGACAGAACGTACGTGAAGCTGCCGTCGGCGACCGGCGCGCCCAGGTCATCCCGTCCGTCCCACCGGAAGGTGACGTTCGCATTCTCCAGGTGCTCCGACCACACCCGATCCCCGTGGCCGTCCGTGATCGCCACCAGCCAGGATTCGTCGCCGGAGACCTCCTGCGTTACCAGCAGCAAGTCCCGGACGCCGTCGCCGTTGGGAGAGATCGTGTCGTATTGCAGCTTCACGAATGCATCCGGAGGGGTGACGTCCAGTCTGAACGGCGGCGACGAGACGACCCGCGTGCTGCCGTTCTCGTAGCTCGTCGACAGCAGCAGCGAGTACGACCCCTCGGGGATTACCGCTCCGCCGTCATTGCGTCCATCGAAGCGCAGCGGCTGCGGAACCGGGGCGAATCCCGTCAGGGTGCGCATGACCCGGCCATCCAGATCGCGCACCTCCGCCCGCCAGGTCATCAGGCTGTCCTGCATGTCGATCGTGACGGGAAACCGCATTTCGTCCTGGACACCGTCGCCGTTGGGCGAGAAGGCAGGCACCTCCAGATCGATGCCGAGCCGCCGGGTCGCGGTATCGATGCGGATCTCATCGAGCGTGACGGTGGTGTCGTTCCCGGCCAGATCCCGGGCGCTGATGCGGTAGCGGTAGGTTCCGTCGGGCAGAAGCTCACCGCCGTCGTTTCGGCCGTCCCAGAGGAAGTCCCCCGGAGGGCCGTCCGTCCAGCGGAACGTGCGGACCACCGCTCCCGAGGCACTCAGAAACTGTCCGACCCAGCGGACCTCGCTCGACCCGGACTGCAGGACCGGCAGCTTGTCCCTGCTGCCGTCGCCGTCAGGGGAGAAGATCTCGTATTCCGTCGTGACCGCGATAGCGGGCGGGGTGTTGTCCACCATGAGCTGCCGCGGCTCGGACGTACCCCGGTTGCCGTAGTCATCGGTGATCTCCAGGACGAAGCTGTAGATGCCTTCGGGAACCTGGATGCCGTCATCGCTGCGGCCGTCCCACGTGAAGGACTCCGGCACCTCGACGGAGGTGCGCTCCTGTAACCCCAGGTCCATGAACAGACGGGTGAAGAAGCCGGGGACAGGCTCCCCATCGTCGTACTCTATGGTGCGCACCGGGCGGCCGCCCGCGTCGCTGATCACCAGGCGGTACGCCTTCACCACGCCGCCCGCTTGCTGGACCTCCACCGCGGGCAACAGCTTGGTCGCGTCGTGCACCCCCTGCGAATGCGCAGGAGAGATGTGCGGAATGTCAGCGTTCACCGCGGCTGCGGGCGGTAGCTGCTCTTCTCCGCCCAGCGCGGCCAACCAGCCGGATGCAACCAACAGCAGCACGGCCGCAAGCGGGCACCGAACCCGGCTCACCGGGAGCGGACGCGCACACGAGGCGGCTGGGGCCTGGCAGGGGGGCAGTCTCGGTGTCACGTCCCAGGGCCTCCTGGCCTGCGTTATCCCCGCCCGGTGCCGGTCAGGCGACGCGGTGCTCGGCGAGCACCGCGAAGTCGATCTCGATGCCCAGTCCGGGTGCGTCGGGAACCACGACCTGACCTTCACTATCCAGGATCAGCTTCGGGCTGAACAACCGTCCGCGCAAGGGATCGACCGTCTCCCGGTAGTACTCCAGGATCAGCCCCCCCTGCACCGCCGCGACCAGGTGGATGTGGATCTCCTGCGCGCCGTGCGGGGCGATCGCCAGATCGTGCGCGGCGCTCAGCGCGGCGACATTCATGAACTCCGTGATGCCGCCTACGATCTGCGCGTCGACATTGAGGATGGCAGCGCCGTCATGCTCGATCAGATCGCGAAACCCGTAACGGGTGTACTCGTTCTCACCCGTGGCGATCGGGATGCTCGTCGCGGCGGCGACGCGAGCGTGTCCCCGATAGTCGTCAGGCGCCACCGGCTCCTCGAACCAGAACACGTCGAATTCCTCGATGCGCCGCGCGAAGTCGATCGCCTGGTAGGCGCTGTAGGCGTTGTTGGCGTCCACCAGCAGGGCGATATCCGGGCCGATCGCGTCGCGCACCACGCGCACGCGCTCGACGTCCTCCGGGATCGGCACGGCGCCCACCTTCATTTTCACCGCCCGCGCGCCGAGCTTGAGATTGTCTTCCATCTCCTGGGCCAGCTCGCGGAGTCCCTTGCCTTCCTCGTAGTAGCCGCCGGCGATGTAGGCGGGGATGCGATCGGTATAGCCGCCGAGCAGCTTGTGGATGGAACGGCCGGTTGCCTTGCCGATCAGGTCCCACAGCGCGATGTCCAGCGAGCTGATCACCTGGGTCGAAATGCCGCGGCGGCCGACGATCTTGGGCTCCCACATGTCGTCCCAGAGCCGGCGGTAGGTGAACGGGTCGCGGCCGATGAGCGCCTTCTTGAAGTGCCCGACCAGCGCCTCGGTGGTCGCGCCCGGGCGGCCGGCGGCGGTGCCCCCGGTCCAGCCGACGCCGGTGATGCCCTCGTCGGTGTGGATCAGGACCGGCGTGAAGGTCACGTCGGTGTAGGTGTACTTGCCGTTGCTGATCGGCACGGGGCGCGGCCACGCATAGCAGCGCACCTCGACATCGGTGATTCTCATATGCTCTCGATCATAGGAGCCCGGTTCTTATGGGCCAAGCCCGGCCGTCGCGGCGGGCGGCGCCCGCGGTCCTGCCACTGGTTTCCATCAAAGGCCCCCTCCCCATCTATATCTTCGGCACGTTCTGCCATCTTCGGCACCTGCAAGCCGCGACCGCGCTCACAAATTGACAATCCGAGCCGTCGCTCGCTACCGTCGGCCGATATGGCCCTGGCCACAGCCGAGGATACGATTCCCAAGCTGTTCGCACGCGTCTGCCACGACCACGGCCTCATCACCGCTCAGCTCAGCAAGGACGCGCAGGGCCGGTTCCAACCCACCTCGTACTCCGAGCTCTACGCCGAGGTCGGCGACTTCGCCGCCGGCCTGCAGGAGCTGGGCGTGCGCCGCGGCGACCGCGTCGGCCTGCTGGCCGACAATCGCCCGGAGTGGCTGGTCGCCGACCTGGCGATCCTGGGGCTGGGCGCTGCCGACGTGCCGCGCGGCTCGGACAGCACGGCCGACGAGTTCCGCTTCATCCTGGCGCAGGTCGAATCGCCGCTGTGTCTGGTGGAGGACAACGCCCAGCTCGACAAGGTGTTGTCGGTGCGGGCCGACCTCCCCTCCCTGCGCACCATCATCGTGCTGGATCAGGAGGTCTCATCGAGGGAAGAGCGCGACGGGGTGCTGGTCATCCCCTACGCGCAGGTGCTCCGCGTGGGGCGCATCGTGACCGAGATGCAGCCCGACTTCTATCGACTGCACCTCGAGCAGGGCGAAGCAGACGACGTCGCCACCATCATCTTCACCTCAGGGACCACGGGCGAGCCGAAGGGCGTCGTGCTGTCTCACCGCAACTTCGTGTTCCAGACCGGCTGCATTCCGGACTTCCTGAGCATCGAGCCGGGCCAGATCTGGCTCAGCGTATTGCCGGTGTGGCACTCATTCGAGCGCATATTCGAGTACTGCACCATCGCCAGCGCGACCACGCTGGCCTATTCCAAACCGGTCGGCAGCATCCTGATCGCGGACATGGCGGCGGTGCGCCCGCACTGGATGGCGTCGGTCCCGCGCATCTGGGACGCGGTGCGTTCGGCCGTGTACCGCAACGCCGAGCGTGAGGGCGGCCTGAAGAAGGCGCTGTTCGGCCTGTTCGTCGCCGCCGGCAGCGCCCACACGCGCGCCCGCGCTCGCGTCCGCGGGCTCGTCGCGCATCTGCGGCCCCGCTCGCGGCGAGCCGAACTGGCTGGCGGCCTTGCTGCCTTCCTGCTCCTGTATCCGCTGAAGGCGCTGGGGGCCGCGCTGGTGTTCGCGAAGATCAAGGCGCGCCTCGGCGGCCGCTTCCGTGGCGCCATATCAGGTGGGGGTGCCCTCCCCGACTACGTGGACGAGTTCTTCGCGGCTGCCGGGGTGCTGCTGCTGAACGCCTACGGTCTGACCGAAACGGCGCCCGGCGTCGCGATCCGGCCGGAATCGGCACCGGTGTCCGGCACCGTCGGACGGCTGCTGCCGGGCACCGAGCTCCGCATCGTCGACGACCAGGGACGTCACCTGGGGCCGGGGCAGCTCGGCGTCGTGCACGTGCGCGGTCCGCAGGTGATGCAGGGCTACTTCAAGCGACCCGATCTGACCGAGGCGGTCCTGCACGACGGCTGGCTGGACACCGGCGACCTGGGGATGACGACGATCGGCGGCGACCTGATCATCCGCGGTCGCGCCAAGGACACCATCGTCCTGATGGGAGGCGAGAACGTGGAGCCGATGCCGATCGAGGAGCGCATGCAGGAGTCCAAGTACGTCGACCGCGCCGTGGTCGTGGGCCAGGACCAGCGATCCCTCGCGGCCCTGGTGGTGCTGAACGAGGAGTCCGTAACCGAGCACGCCGCGGCAGCCGGGATCAAGGGCGACCTGCAGGCGCTCAGCGAACACCCGCAGATCCGCACACTCATCCAGTCGGAGGTCAGCGCCCGAGTCTCGGCCGCCAACGGCTTCAAGCCGTTCGAGCGGCTCTCACGCATCCATCTGCTGCACCGACCGTTCGAGGTCGGCCGCGAGCTGTCGCACAAGCAGGATGTCAAGCGTACCGCCGTGGCCGACCTGTACGCCGAGCAGATCGCGCGCCTGTTCGCATGACCGCCATGCCGTCGGTGCGAGTCGCCGCGCGCGACCTCACGCGCTGCGTCGCCGCAGCCCTCCGGGCGGCCGGAGCCACGGATGCGGATGCCGAGTGCGTCGCAAGCGCACTGGTGGCGTCGGACCTGGCCGGACACGCGTCGCACGGGATCATCCGCGCGCCGTCGTACCTGGAGGCGATCGACCAGGGCTCCATCGACCTGCGCGCACGACCCGAGCTGACCGGCGAGGACGGCGCCACCGCGCGCGTCGACGGGCACGACGGCTTCGGACAGGTCGCCGGCCGGTTCGCCATGGACATCGCGATCCGCAAGGCGCGCGAGCACGGGGTGTCCAGCGTGGCGCTGGTGCGCACCACCCACGTCGGCCGGCTCGGCGACTACGTGGAGCTGGCAGCGGACGCGGGGATGGTCGGCCTGGGCTTCTGCACGGCCACCAGCGCCGCCGGCCGGGTCGCCCCGTTCGGCAGCGTGGAGCCCGTGTTCGGGACCAATCCGTTCGCCGCGGCCATCCCGTCCGCGGACGGCCGGACGGTCCTCTGCGACTTCGCCACCAGCGTGGTGGCGGAGGGCAAGCTGCAGATCGCGGTGAACAAGGGAGAGTCGGTCCCGGAAGGATGGCTGCTGAGCCCCTCCGGAGAGCCTACCACCGACCCGAGCGACCACTATGCGGGCGGGCCGTTGCTGGCGTTCGGCGGCCACAAGGGCTCGGGCCTTGCCATCGTCACCGACCTCCTCGCCGGCGTCCTGGCCGGCAAGGGCACCCGCGCCCTGCCCGGCTTGGTGGCGGGCAATGGAGTCCTGTTCATCGTGGTCGACATCCGCCGCCTGCGCCCGCTGGACGAGGTGCTGGCCGGCGTCGCGGCGCACAGCGGCATGATCAGGAGCGCGGCGCCAGCGCCCGGCGTCGAGGCGGTCATGGTGCCGGGGGACCCGGAACGCCGCGCCGCCGCCGAGCACGAACGCCGCGGCGTCCCGATCGATCAGGCTACCTGGCGCGCCCTGACCGAAGCGATGGCGTCGCGCGGCGTCGCCCCGCCGCCGTGCATGGCCGACCCGGACGATCCGTAGCCGCCAGCCCCAGCTCGATCGCGCGGAGCAGTAGCGGATCGCCACGCGCGGGTCCACCGGTTCGACGCCGAAGCGCGCCAGCTCGTCCGTCACCGGGGCGCCGCGCTGCGCCCGCATCGTCAGCGCCGGCGACGCGTCATGCCACCGCCCCCAGCCCGTTCTTCGCGACCAGCGTCAGCAGCTTCAGGGAAGCGCCCCGCGGGCGCTTCTCGCCCCGTTCCCACTGGCCGACCAGACCCGTGGTCACATTGAGATAGCGGGCAAAGACCGCTTGGCTCGCACTCTCCCTCAGCCGCAGCGCGCGGATCTCCTCCGGCGACATCTCCTCGATCGGCGTGAGACACATCTCGTCGAACTCCCTCATCGTGCGCTTCGCCATCACGCCCGCCTCCGTCATGCCGAACGCGGTCTCGTGCACTGCCGCCAGCGCCTCGCTCCGGTACTCCTTAGCCATCGCAGTTCACCTCGCCTCCCCGGCGACCAGTAGTGGGTTCGACCCACTACCCGGCGACGGCCAGCCCGAGCTCGACCGCGCGGAGCTGCAGCCGGATCGCCACGCGCGGGTCCACCGGCTCGACGCCGAAGCGCGCAAGCTCGTCCGTTAACGCGTCGCCGCGCTGCGCCCGGACCGTCAGCGACGGCAGCCACGCACGCAGGGCCGCAGAGCCCCCTGCACCACTGGACACGCGGAACAGCGGCACCTCCGTAACCAGGCACAGCGGAGCCTCGGGCCCGGGCGCCGCGCGGGCAGCCTGTTCCATTGAGCTGTCGCAAAAAAGCGCGGCGGTCTCAGGGTCACCGGCAGCCCGGAAGTGCGCGCGCATCGCCGCCCCGGTCGGCGTGGTGGCGAATCCCTCTCCCAGGTAGTGGAAACCCTTGTCGCCACGACGATCCTCGTCGTGCAGCCCGATCCCACACGCGGCCGCCGCAGCGCTGAACGCCCGCCGCAGCCGTATCGTGCGGGTGAACCAACTGCGCTCGATGAGGAGCGCTGCCCCAGCGGCGAATGCCATCCCGTGCAGGCTGGCGTGCAGGCGAACGGGAGCCGCACGGGCCAGGAACGACGTCACCGCCGAGTTCTCCGGCCGCATCGCCGGGAATCCGAACTCGACGTCCCGTCCCGGTGGCTCGCGCAGCACGTGGCCCAGAAAGGCGTCGACCGACGGCCAGCGCTCGATCCACGCGCGGTTAGCCTGCTCGCCGTCGGGATTCACGTGCGGAACCACCCACAGGCGCCACCGCCGCAGCACCGCCTCCAGGGCCGGCTCGGGCCGGGTGGCGGCGGCCACGAGCAGGCGCAGGGTCTCCGGGCCCACCGGCTCGTCGGCGTGCGCGCCGCCGATCAGCGTCGCGTGACGGCTGCCGGTACCGATCACCGCGCCCAGCAGCGGGTGTCCCCGTTCGCTGACGCCGATCAGCCGGACGCCGGCCTGGCAGCCCACCTCCATCCGCCACTCCGCACCGGTCGTGAAGTGCCCGCGCCAGCGGGCCGCCAGGCTCGTCAGCGACGGCACCTCGCACCGCATCATGCCCTCAAGGACGTGCGCTACCGCCGCAGCGAACAAGAACCGGTATAGCGAGCCAAGGCGTTGACCGCAATCTTGTGCACTTCCTCTGTGCTCGGCACGTTTCCGCAGCGATGGCAAACCCAGCTTGTCAACTCCTGTTCGAAGGTCAGGCATTCCTTGCAGCGTGGGCACTCCGGATTCGGTTCCAGCATCGCCGACTTATCTTCCTCCCTAAGCACCTTTAGCACCATCGCTCCCCTACCGGGGGGCGGCGGCTGCCCTGGCGAAGGGCGCTTGCGAAGCACGATGGTATCGCCGGGTGACGGCGGCCAGCCTTCAGGGGGGCGATACAGCTTCGTGTTCATAGCTACCTATCCTGTGTCGTCACAAAGGATTACCAATCCGCTACGAGATAGCACGAGCAGTAACCGTAACATGGCTCAGCTCAGGTGGCAGGCGGACGGGTGCATTCCCATTCTGTGATGACCGACAGAAGGAGCCCCACCCAGAGACTGGCGTGATGCGGTAAGCATCACTCAGTTCTGGGAGGGACGATGATGATGAGTCAGGACTTGGTATCCGAGGTGCTCCGGTATTGCAAGAGCACGTTCGGGATCGACCTGAGCCCGTCGAGCGGGCCCAGGGATTTGCTCGCCGCCGAACTCGGGCTGCTGAAAAGCTTGGTGCGGCTCGCACGCGCAGCGATGCAAAGCTGGTGCCAACAGCTTGGTGACGGCGATCGAGGCGCCCGTGCCAGCAAGGACGGCGTGTCGTACCGTCGCGTCGGCAAGCGAGCGAAGACCATCCACGGGCTGTTTGGCTGGGTGACCTACGTGCGCGTCTACTATGCCCGCCTCGGCGCCGGCGGCGCCGGCTGGGCGCCGCTGGACGAACAATTCGGCGTGCAGCGGGGATACCTGCCCGGGTGCCAGTACTTCATGGCCTACTTCTGCGGGCGCCAAGCGTACCAGGAGGGTCTGGATCACTTCCACGAAGTGTTCCGTGCCGACGGGAAGGAGCGGGTCTCGATGAACAAAGCATACGAGATGGTGTGCGCGGTGAACGAAGGCTTGGAACAGCAGCGCCAGCAGGAGATCAAGGAGTATCTGGAGGACGACAAGCGGGTCGCCGTGCAGCAGCAGATCACCGCAACGATGGTGGTGTGCGTCGATGCCACGAAGGTGCCGACTCGTGCGATCGGGAACGTAGCTGATGACGACAACAAGAGTTACGAGTGTCAGTACCGAGACTCGAAGGTAGCTACCGTGTCCGCCGTGGAGCGCAAAGGCGCCGATGAACACGCCCCCGAACAGAAAGCGGAGGATGACGCGGAGGTGCGCCTGACGAAGACGACCTGTGTCACGGGCATCGAACACGCCGATGAGTTCTTCCCCCGCATCGAGGTGGAGATGCAGCGCCGCAGCGCACATTTGGCGACGCTGATCCTGGTGGTCATAGCCGATGGCGCTGCGTGGATCTGGGATCGCGTCGCAGACTTGGCCGGGAACGGACAGGAGGTCTGGCACATCTTGGACTTCTGGCATGCCTGTGACCATCTGGCCACGATCGGTCGGTTGATGTACGGCGACGGCACCGACCGCTTCAAGGAGTGCTTCAAGCGGTGGCGCGGCATGCTAAGCGAGAGTCGCAGCGCCGAGGTGATCGAGGAACTCACGAAGCTGCGCGACGGTGGCGAGTACCCGACGGTACGTGCCGACATCCAAGGTCAGATCGACTACTTCACGGCCAATCAGAAGCGGATGGACTACCGCCGCTACCGTGAGTTGGGTCTGCCCATCGGCAGCGGTACGGTGGAGAGCGCGTGCAAGAACGTGGTCGCCGCGCGTATGAAGCACAGCGGCATGATGTGGGGCCTGCCGGGAGCGACCGGCATGCTCCAGCTACGCGCCTCCATCAAGAGCCGCCGCTTCAACAGCGACCACGAGCGCCTGCTCCACGAATCACCCCCACAGGAGATTGAACGGATGGCTGCCTGACCGGTCACTCTGAGGGAATGCACCCCAGGCGGACTTGCCGCTCACGCGTCAAATCCGCCAGACTCCCGTTGCTCGCATGGCTCATGACGACGGCCGGGACGGCAAGGCGGTCACGCTCGGACTCTCCCCCAGCTTCGGCTTCGGCGACCGCATCGGCCTGGCGACGCCGGGCCACGTGCAGGCACTGCGCGCGGCAGGAGTGCCTATCCAGCCGATCTTCCCGCAGCAGTCGATCCGCGAGATGCAGCGCACCGGACGCACCCCGGACGACGTGATGGCGGACGCGCTGGCCGGCATGGCGCAGGCCGGCTGGGACGGTCCGACCGGGGCGGACGCCGATCACCTGAAGACCCCGGACGACGTGGCGGTCACCACCGCCGCGGGCTTTCGGTTCTTCACGATCGACCCCTCGGACGCGGTGGACGAGCACGCCGACCGCTACGACGAGGCGACCCTGCGCGAGCGCTACGGCGCGGTCCGCGCGCGGGTGGACTGGGTCTCCGAGTACCGCGGGCGCACGGTCACGCTGCCCGGAGACTTGGCGCTGGAGCTCACCGAAGAGGCGTGCCTGCGCTGTGCGGTCAAGTACGGACCTGCCCTCAACCACGCGGTGGAGCTGGCCGGGGTGATCCGCTCCCGCAACGCCGGACGCGACTACGAGATCGAGCTCAGCGTGGACGAGACCGATCAGCCCACCACCCTGGCCGAGCACTACATCATCGCCGACCAGTGCCGGAGGCGCGGCGTCCCGCTGGTGGCGCTGGCGCCCCGCTACATCGGTGACTTCGAGAAGGGGGTCGACTACAAAGGCGACGTGCAGGCGCTGGAGAGTTCGCTGCGGCAGCACTTCGCGATCGCCCGCCACTTCGGCCCGTACAAGCTGTCGCTGCACTCGGGGTCGGACAAGCTGTCGATGTACCCGGCGCTGTCACGCGCTACGGACGGCTGCTTCCACGTGAAGACCGCCGGCACCTCCTACCTGGAAGCCCTGCGGGTGGTGGCCCGCCACGACGAGGCACTGTTCCGGCGCATCATCACCTTCGCCCGCTCGCGCTATGACACCGACAAGGCGACCTATCACGTATCGGCGGCGGTTGAGCGGGTGCCGCCTCCCGAAGACCTGAGCGGGCCGCAGTTGGAGACGGTCTACCTGGAGCGCTGGCAGGACGTGGCGGCGGGCCAGGGCTTCCGTGAGCCGGGACGCCAGATCCTGCACTGCACCTTCGGCTCCACGCTCACCCACCCCGAGCTCGGTCCGGCCGTGCGTTCCGTGCTGGAGGCGCACCCGGGCACCTACACCGAGGTGCTGGCCGAGCACTTCGCCCACCACCTGCGCAGCCTGGCCGCCGGCCTCTAGGCCGTTCGGCCCCTCACCCCATCGCCAGCAGCGCGCGAATCGCCAGGTTGCCTGCCGCCAGCACGGCCAATCCCATGGCTGCCGCGCGAAACGCCCGCTCCGGCAGGCGGCGGACGATCAGTACGCCGATCGCGGCCCCCACGAGCACCACCGGCGCGGCCACCGCGTTGAGTGCCAAGGTTGCCCCGGTCATGGTCCCGATCGCCAGATGGAACGGCACCTTCAACAGATTGAGGATGAAGTAGTACCACGCCCCGGTGCCCATGAACTCGTGTTTGGGCAGCCGCATCGAAAGCAGGTAGGCGGTGAGTATCGAGCCGGAGGCGTTGCTGATCATCGAGGTGGCGCCCGCCAGTATCCCGAGCGCGATGGCGACTGCGGCCCGGCTGCCGGCGACCTCCCCCTGCGGCGTGGGCGGACCCTCCGCGGCTCCGCGCAACCTGCGGAGCGGCCGCCACGTCGCCACGGCTCCCGCTCCGACGGTCGCCACCACGATCAGCGCGATCAGCAGGCGGAGCTGCGTGTCGTCGATCACGCGCAGGAGCACCGCCCCGGCGACGATGCCGCCGAACGCGGCGGGCACCAGCTTCACCAGGTACGAGCGGACCACGTGGCGCCGGAAGTACACGATCGCGACCAGGTCGGCGACGATCAGCAGCGGCAACACGATCGCCACCGATGCCCGCACCGGGAACGCCGCCGCCATCATCGGCGCCACCACCGCTCCCAACCCGGGCAGACCGGTCTTGGTGACTCCCACCAGCAGGGCGCCGCCCATCAGCGTCCCCCACTGTGGCGCCGTCACGACAAACAGGCCGCGTTCCTTTCAGGCAGACCGGACGGCCTGCGTGCCCGCGGAGAACCGGGGTAGGATCGGCGCACCGCCATGTTGTTCCTGCTCGGAGACACGCTGCAGCACGTGTTCGGTCCGTTTCGCCTGCTGAGCTCGCACTTCGTCGTAGCCGGTGCCGCGCTGGTCATCTCGTCGATAGCCACGTGGGTGCTCCTGCCCAGGACCAGCGGATTCCTTCCTCGCGACCGCGGCCGCGAGTTCGCGGTGGACAAGGAGGCGGCGCTCGGCAAGCCGACCGGCGCGGGGCTGGTGTTCGGCATCGTATTCGCGTTCGTCGGCGTGCTCACTGCGCCGCTGCAGCTCCGATACCTCGGCGTGCTGGCCTGTGTGACGCTGGCGATGGTCGCCGGCTACCTGGACGATCGCAGTGCCGGCGGATGGCACGAGTACTGCAAGGGGCTCATCGACCTGGGGATCTCCCTGGCAACGGCGGTGCTGCTGTGCAATACCGATCCGGCGCAGATCTGGCTGCCGCTCACGACGGCGATCGTCACGGTACCACCCGCGATCTGCATCGCCGGCGGCACAGCCCTCATCTGGGGCGCGATCAACGCCACGAACTGCACGGACGGCGTGGACGGCCTTTCGGGAACGCTCGCGATCCTGGCACTCCTGAGCTTGGGCGGGCTGCTCTACTTCGTGCTCGGCAACACAGAGATCTCCGCGTACCTGCTGCTGCCCCACTACGCCGACGGCGCCAAGTGGGCGATCCTGTCCTTCGCGATGGTGGGCTGCCTGACCGGCTACCTGTGGTACAACGCCCACCCCAGCCAGCTCCTCATGGGCGATGCCGGCTCGCGAGCGGTGGGGCTGTTGCTCGGCATCCTGGTCATCAAGTCGGGAAATCCGTTTCTGATCTTCATCGTCTCCGGCGTGCTGCTGGTCAACGGCGGCACCGGGCTCATCAAGGTGGCTCTGCTGCGCTTCCTGCGCATCGCGATCTTCGCGAACCTGCGGTTCCCCTTGCACGACCACATGCGCAACAACCTTGGCTGGTCCAGCACACAGGTCATGGTGCGGTTCACGCTGGTGCAAATCATGTTCACGCTGGTCTCACTCGTGATCCTGATCAAGGTGCGCTGAACGCGTTCCCCCCGCGTCCACCGGTAGTCCGGAACTCCCGCCGTGCTCTTCGAGGGGCTGGCCACAGTGCGGGCAGAAGCGGCCGCGTGGGGGCGACTCGCCGTTGCCTTCCTTGCGCTGCTTGGCCAGTTCGTCGATGAACCCCGAGCTGACGATCCCGGTCGGCACCGCCACCAGCCCGATGCCCATCACCGCCACCAGGCCGCTGAGCAACCGGCCCCAGCCGGTGACCGGCACCACGTCGCCGTAGCCGATGGTGGTGAGGGTGACGACCGCCCACCACAGCGATGACAGGATGTTCGGGAACTTGTCCGACTGCGCCTCACCCTCAATGTAGTACATGAGGATGGAGGCCACCAGCAGCAGCAAGGCGGTCATCATGACCGTGATCAGCAACTCGTCGCGCCGCTCGCGCAGCACCTTCCCGAACAGCGCCACCGAACGCAGATAGCGGCCGAGCTTGAGCAGCCGCAGGAACCGGGCGATGCGCAGCACGCGCACGAAGCGCAGATCGACCGCGATCACGAACGGCAGGTAGAACGGGACGATCGCCATCAAATCGATCAGCCCCGCCGGCGAGACCGCGAAGCGCAGCGCGCCGACCATGCCTCGCTGCCCGGGACGTCGGTAGCGGGCGGTCCAGAGCCGCAGGAGATACTCTACCGTGAACAGGATCACCGAGGCGACTTCCAGCACCTGCAGCGCCCGCGCCAGCCCGCCGGTGACCCACGGCAACGTCTCGATGACGATCGCCAGCACGTTGACGCCGATCACGCTGATGATGGCGATGTCCACGCCGGCGCTCAGCCGATCGTCATCGCGCGCGCGCTCCAGCACCTCGTAGAGGCGCCGGCGTATCGTCCCGACCATCTGCCGGTTGACTGTAGGTCCTTGCGGGTTTAGCGTAAACAGATCGCTATGCAGACGATCCTGGCTACGCTCACACTGGTCGTCGAGAGGGTCCCGCACTTCGCGGTCGGCATGCTGCTGGTATTCCTCGGCAAGCTCTTCTACAACCTGACGACGCGCTACCACATCGACCACGAGATCGCGGACAACAGCAACGACGCCATCGGCATCAGCTTCGGCGGCTACCTGTTGGGACTGGGGTTCGTGATCGCGGCCGCCGCCCGCGGCTCGGGCCAGGAACTGCTCACGGACCTGATCAACCTGGCGGTCGTGGGCATCATCGCGATCTTCCTGCTGCGCCTGAGCGGCATCATCAACGACCGGCTGGTGCTCCACTCGTTCTCTACCGAGCATGAGATGGTCCGGGAGCGCAGCGCGGGGACCGGATTCGTGGTCGGCGGCATGACCGTCGCCACCGGGCTGATGATCTCCGGCGTGATGGACGGACAGAGCGCCAACTACCTGTCGCTGCTGCGCGACATCGCCGTCTACTGGCTCGTGGGCCAGACCCTCCTGGTGCTGGACGGCCTGGTGTTCCAGGCGATCACCAGCTACGACGTGCACGGCGTGATCGAGGACGACAAGAACGTCGCCGCCGGGGTCAGCTTCGCCGGTTTCCTGGTCGCGCAGGGCGTGATCGTGCGCACGGCGGTCGCCGGCGCCGGCAGCGATCTGGGAACCGAGGTGCTGATCACCGCGGTGATCGCCATCTGTGGCTTGATCCTGCTGGTGGTCGGGCGCGTGATCGCCGACCGGGTCTTTCTGCCCCGCTCCGCCTTGTCCGATGAGGTCAGGGCCAAGCGCAACACCGCCGCCGCCGCGATCGCCGCGGTCAGCTTCATCGTCGTCGCGTTGATCTACTCCGGCGCCGCGGACCCGACCGTGGCGCTGGCACCGGTCGCGGAGGGCGCGGCCGTCCCGTGATCCGCCCCCGTCCGGCTGCCGGCAAGGTGGCCTGCGTCATAGTGATCGCAAGCATCCTGCTGCTGATAGCCGATGATGCCCTGGCCCGGCGCATGGGCGGCTTTTCGGGCGGGCGCTCGTTTTCCAGCTTCGGCTCCTCGCGATCCTTGTCGTCACGTTCCACCCGCTCGGTGTTCGGCTCCAGCAGCCGCAGGGCCACCACCCGCAGCAACCTGTCCGGCACGCGCGGCGTGTCCTCTCGCTCCAACACCGGCGGCGTCAACCGTTCGCAGTACCAGCGCTCCCGCGCGGCCGGCACGACGTTCCAGAACCGCACGCAGGCCGAATCCGCCTTCCGGCAGCGCAACGCCGGCCAGTTCCCGTCGCGCTATGCCACGCAGCCGTCCAGCCGGCCGAACCACATCCCGCAGAGCACGCGGGTGGACGGCCGCAACGTCAACGTCGCCTACAACGCCGGCCTCGGCGGCTACGGCTACCGGCACCCGACCCTGGGTACCTGGATCCTGTACAGCGCGATGACCGACGCGGTCATGATGAGCGCCATGATGAGCCGCGGCGGCTACTACTACGGCGCCGCTCCCGGCACCTACTCCGGAGGCGGCGGCGGCTTCTTCACCGGCCTGATCCTGATACTGCTGATCGTCGGCGTCATGTGGGTGCTGCTGCGCTCGTCCGGCCGCCGTTTCTAGCCCGCAGGCCGATGCGAAGGTCCTGCACATGAGCGGCCGCAAACCGCCCGGCGCCCGCGGCCCGGGCCGCGGGATGTTGGGAAGGCTGTTCGGCCGCAGATCGAGCGCCGAATCGGAGCCGCGGGCAACCTCCACCGCCGATCCGCGCTTCTGGAAGCAGCTCCGCCCCGGCGGCTCGGTGAGCCTGCGCGACTTTCAGGCGATGGCGGAAGCGACCGAGCGCGGCCTGGACGCCGACGGGCTCGACTACCAGATCGGGCACCGGCGCGCCATCGAGGTACGCTCCGCCGCCGGCACCGTCGTCGCCGAGTACCTGCTGTTCGATCTCACCAGCACCGATCACATCTATTTCCTGCTGGCGGTCATCCGCGGTGACGACCTGGATCTGCGCGTCTACTTCATCGCCGAGGGGCTGACCCCGGGATCGCGGGCAGCGGTGCTCGACTCGGGAGGCACGTGGTTCTTCGAGGCGCCCGCCGACGCGGAGCGTTTCGTTCCCGCGGAGCTGCAGTTCACGCGGCATCCCGCCTTGCCGCCCATCATGGACGGCGGCCGTGAGGTCGATGCGGAGTTCCTCTCCCACGGCGGCGCCCTGTACGGCGACTACGCCGACCGCGACGGCAACCGGGTTCCGGTGATCCTGATGGAGTACGAGACGCAGGCCGACATCCAGAACCCGCTGCTGCTGATCGTCGAGGAGGGAGGCCTGGATGCCGATGGGGATTCGATCCCGGAGGGCGGCTTCATGACCGTGCTGATGGGCAGCCGTATCGACCGTGGTCAGGTGGAGGTATTTCCGGGTTGAGCGAGTCACTTTCCTTCTACAGCGACAACAGCTCCGGAGCCCACCCCGAGGTGATGGCAGCGATCGAGGCGGCCAATCACGGCCACGCGCTGGGCTACGGGGACGACGAGCACACGCGCCGCGCTCTGGCGGCGTTCGCCCGCCATTTCGGCGATGACGTCCAGGTCCTGGCGGTCGTCAACGGCAGCGCCGCCAACGTGGTGGCGGTGGCAGGCTGCTGCCAGCCCTACGAGGCGGTGATCACCACCTCGGCAGCGCACTTGGCGTGGGCGGAGTGCGGTGCCATCGAGCGCCTGGTCGGCTGCAAGGTGCTGGAGGTCCCGCACGCGCACGGCAAGATCGAACTGGATGCGGTGAAGCGCCTGGTGACCGCCGAGCCTGACGAGCACACCAGCCGGCCGCGTCTGATCTCCATCACGCAGGCGACCGAGGTGGTCACGGTGTACACGCCGGCGGAGATCGCGGAGATCGCCGCGCTCGCCCACGAACACGGCTTGCTGCTGCACGTGGACGGCGCGCGGATCGCCAACGCCGCCGTCAGCCTGGGCTTGGGGCTGCGCGAGTGCACCCGCGATCTGGGCGTCGACCTGCTGTCCTTTGGCGGCACCAAGAACGGGCTGCTTATGGGCGAGGCGGTGGTCGCCTTCAAGCCGCTGACCCACCTGGGTTACGTGCGCAAGCAGGCCCTGCAGCTCCTGTCCAAGATGCGCTTCGTGTCCGCGCAGTTCAGCGCGCTCCTCGAAGGCGATCTGTGGCACCGCAACGCCGCGCACGCCAACGCCATGGCCGCCCATCTGGCGGCGCGGCTGCGCGCCGACACCGACGTGGAGATCCTGCACCCGGTCGAAGCCAACGGCGTCTTCGTACGGCTGCGGCCCGAGGTGATCGAAGCGACCATCGGCCGCTTCCCCTACTACGTGTTCGACAAGGAACAGGGCGTGGCGCGCCTGATGACCACGTGGGACACGACCGGGGAGTTCATCGACGGCTTCGTGGACGCCGTGCGCGCCGTTCCCTGACCACGGTACCATCGGCGTTTCTGCCCCATGAACGTCGAAGTACCCGAGTCGATCCGAGAACGGCTCTCCGCCGCCGGGGTTCCAGACCGGGACATCCTGCACGCAGTCAGCTCCGACCTCTGTCTGGACGGCCGCTACGGCGAGGACTGGGCCGTCGCGACGCCCACCGTGCTGCACGTCGTCACCGCCCGCGACATCGACAGCCTGGCGCTCGACCGGATCGGCCCCGTGCAGGTGGAGAGCCTGGTCTCGGGCGGGTTGCTCACCGCCGGCCGGGACAGCGCTCACCAGGACCCGGCCGAGCGGCTGCTGCTGCGCTTCAGCAACAGCCGGGCGCGGCAGTTCGGGGCGTTCGCCGGCGCCGTCGCCGCGTTGCAGAAGGGCGACGAACCGTCGGCCGCCGAGGCGCTGCGCGAGCAGACCTGCCCGACCTGCGGACTTCGCTACCCCGATCAGGACCGCGCCGTCTGCCCGCGGTGCATCGACAAGCGCGGCCTGTTCGCTCGGGTGCTCGGCTACTTGCGCCCTTACCGGCGCCTGGCGGCGCTGATCGCAATCACCATGCTCGCCTCCACGGCGCTCAGGACCGCGACGCCGCTGCTCAGCGGTCGCGTGCTGTTCGATGAGGTGCTCGACCCGGCCGGGCGCTTCCACGGGCACGTCCTGGAGGTGGTGCTCCTGATCGTCGCCGTGCACGGCGCCAGCGTCATCGCCCAGGTGATCTACCAACGGCTCAACGCCCGGGTGTCGGTGCACATGGTCTACGACCTGAAGTCGCAGATCTTCAGCGCCCTGCAGCGCCTGTCGCTCGGCTTCTTCGCGCGCAAGCAGACCGGCGGCCTGATGGTGCGGGTCAATCATGACTCGATGAACCTGAACCAGTTCTTCATCGACGGCCTGCCCTACTTCGTAGTCAACCTGATACAGATCCTGGCGATCGTCGTGGCGATGGTCGCGCTGCAGCCGACGCTCGCGGTGCTGCTGCTCCTCCCCGCACCGGCCGTGGTCGGAATCGTCAACCGGCTGTTCCCGAAGCTGTGGCGCCTGTTCGGGCGCCAGCACCGCTCGTTCGCGATCCTGAACGGGATCGTCGACGACTCGCTCACCGGCGTGCGCGTGGTCAAGGCGTTCGGACAGGAGCAGCAGGAAATCGACCGGTTCACGCCGGCCAACGACGAGGTGCGCGGGGCGGAGCTGCGCACGCAGCGGACGCTCGCCGGACTGTTCCCCTCGGTCGCCTTCCTCACCCACGTTGGCGCCCTGCTCCTGTGGGCGGTGGGTGGCTGGCAGGTGATCGGCGGCTCGCTCACCCTCGGCGTGTTGATCACCCTGGTCACCTACGCGGCGCTGCTGTACGAGCCGCTGCGCTTCATGACGATGGTGGTCGAGTGGTGGTCGATGGCGATGAACTCCGCGCACCGCATCTTCGAGGTGGTGGACGCGGTGCCGGAAGTCGCCGAGCGCGCCGACCCGGTGGCGCTGCCGCACCTGCACGGCGCAGTCGAGCTGCGCGGCGTCACCTTCGCGTACGAGCCCAACAAGCCGGTGCTGCACGACATCGATCTCCGCGTCGCCGCCGGCGAGGTGCTCGGGCTGGTCGGCCACACCGGCGCCGGCAAGTCGACGCTGATCAACCTGATCACCCGGCTGTACGACACCGGCACGGGGCAGGTGCTGATCGACGGCATCGACGTCCGCGACCTGCGGATCGCCGACCTGCGGCGGCAGGTCGGTATCATCCTGCAGGACCCCTATCTGTTCGACGGCACCGTCGCGGAGAACCTCGCCTACGGCCGGCCGGACGCCACCCACGCACAGATCGTGGCCGCCGCCAAGGCGGCGTTCGCCCACGACTTCATCACCCGGCTCCCGGATGGCTACGACACCCGCATCGGCACCCGCGGCCACGGCCTGTCGGGCGGCGAGCGGCAGCGGCTGTCGATCGCCCGCGCCGTGCTGATCGATCCGCGTATCATGATCCTCGACGAAGCCACCTCCTCGGTCGATTCCGAGACCGAAGAGATGATCCAGCTTGCGCTGGAACGGCTCATCCACGGCCGCACGACCATCGCCATCGCGCACCGGCTGTCGACCCTGCGCATGGCGCACCGCCTGGTGGTGCTGGAGAAGGGTCGCCTGGTCGAGCAGGGCACCCACGAGGAGCTGGTGGCCACCGGCGGGATCTACGCCACGCTCGTGCGCAAGCAGCGCGAGGCGCTGCAGGTGATCGGCATCGGAGCGCAGCGATGAGCGACGGACCTGACGGCGCGGCACGCGCCGAGGCTGCTGCCGAGAAGCGCCGCCGTGCCCACCGGACCCGCCTGCTGAAGGCCTCCGAGCTGGAGCTCGCGCGCACCGCCGGCGGCTTTCTCACGCTGAAGGTGCGGGGCGGCGAGGAACCCGAGCGATACGAGCGGATCAGCGCCTTCCGCGCCTTTCCCCTCAGCGCCGCCGATCACTACATCTCGCTGCGCGACCGCGAGGACGACGAGATCGGCATCGTCGAGTCGCTCGACGACCTCACGCCGGAGCAGGCGGCGCTGGTCCGCGACGAGCTCGACCGGCGCTACTTCACGCCGCTGATCGAGCGGGTCGAATCGCTCAAGGAGGAGTTCGGCTACTCCTACTGGACGGTGCACACCGACGCCGGCCGGCGCCGCTTCACGGTGCAGAGCGGCAAGAACAACGTCACGATGGTGGGCGAGGGACGCCTGGTGATCGTCGACGTCGACGGCAACCGGTTCGAGGTGGCCGACTACACCCGGCTGGACCGTTCGGTGCTGCGCACGCTGGAAGGGCTCCTGTGAATGGGTGCCTGATGCGATCGCGGCCATGAGGCTGCGCTTCGACCTGCCGGCCGACGTCGCCGCCGAGGTCACTGAGGTGCTGGCAGGCGAGGAGGTTCGCTACGCGCTGCCGGCGGATCTTACCGCCGACGCCCGGTACGGCGCCGGCTGGACCGTGGTCGGCGCCACGCGGGTGGCGGTGCGGCCGGCCGGCGAGTCGGCCTGGCGGACGATCGCGCTCGCTGACGTGAAACGGTTCCAAGCCGACAACATGGTCGGCTCGGGCCGTCTGATCGCCGAGCCGGCGGCGGCCGACGGCAACGGAGCGCGGACGCTGGCGCGGTACTCGATGCGTTATGCGCCGCGCTACGCGACCGTCGCCCGCGCCATGAACCGGATGATCGAGGGCCGGGACGTCCGCCACCGCGATGAGCCGGACGAGGGGATCTGCCCCACTTGCGGCCGCCGCCGCGAAACGGGCACGCGGGTCTGCCGGGCGTGCACGAACAAGGCGGTCATGGTGCGCAGGCTCTGGGAGGTCGGGCGGAGGCAGCTCCGCTGGGGGGTGGCGGCGATGGCGCTGTTCGCAGGCCACACGCTGCTTGCGCTCCTGCCACCGGAGCTCAACCGCATCCTCATCGACGACTACCTGACGCCGCGACGCGCCGAGCTCACCGCCGTCCTGACGCTGATCGGTGCGCTCGCCCTGGCATACGGCGGCAGCGCGCTGCTGGACGCCTTGCGCCGCCGGGCGACGGCGCGGATCGCCAGCGGCCTGTCCGGCGATCTGCGCCGCATGGTGTTCACCCACATCCAGAAATTGTCGCTGGCGTACCTGAGCGCCCGCGACGCCGGCGACATCCTCAACCGGGTCAGCAGGGACACGCGCAGGATCCAGATGTTCATCAACTTCTGGCTCACCGACAGCATCGCCCAGGTGCTCGTCCTGATCGGCGTCGCCGTGATCCTGTTCCTGCGCGAGTGGCGTCTGGCGGTGCTGGTGCTCGTCCCCGCGCCGGTGGTGATCCTGCTGTCCCAGAGCGTGTGGAACCACATCCGGACTCTGTTCCGCCGCGAGAACCGGCTGTTCGACAAGGTCGACACGCTGCTGGAGGACATCCTGGCCGGCATCCGCGTGGTCAAGGCGTTCGGCCGCGAGCGGTCCGAGGTCGGCCGCTTCCGGCAGCGCTCGGCCGAGCTGCGCGACGTGATGCTGCAGAACGAGCGGACCTGGGCCGTCCTGACGCCGACCTGGACCTTCGTCATGCGCGCCGGGGAGTTTCTGGTCTTTCTTGGCGGTGGCTACCTGGTCCTGGGAGCGGAGATGAAGGTGGGCGAGCTGGTGCAGTTCATCCAGTACGCGATGATGATCTACGGGCCGCTGGCCTGGATCGCAGGCCTCCCCCGGAGGTTCGCCGAGTCGATGAGCGCCGCCGAGCGGGTGTTCGAAATCATCGACGAGCCGCCCGAAGTCGCCGATGCGGCCAGCCCCCGACACCTGCGGATCGCCGGACGGGTGAGCTTCGACGCCGTGGTGTTCGGCTACCAGAGCCACGAACCGGTGCTGGAAGACATCTCCCTGCAGGTGGAGCCGGGCGAGCTGATCGGCATCGTCGGCCACTCCGGCGCCGGCAAGTCCACCCTCATCAACCTGCTGATGCGGCTGTACGACCCCGACGAAGGGCGGATCACGATCGACGGCGTCGACCTGCGCGACATCGAGCAGCGCGACCTGCACCGCCAGATCGGCGTGGTGTTGCAGGAGACCTTCCTGTTTGCCGGCACGATCGCGGAGAACATCGTCTACGCCAAGCCGGACGCGACCCGCCGGGAGATCATCGCCGCCACGAAGATCGCGGGCGCGCACGACTTCATCTGCGCCTTCGCCGACGGCTACGACACCACGGTCGGCGAGCGCGGCCAGAGGCTCTCCGGCGGCGAGCGCCAGCGGGTGGCGATCGCCCGCGCCATCCTGCACGATCCCCGCATCCTCATCCTGGACGAGGCGACCGCGGCCGTGGACTCAGAGACCGAGGAGATGATCCAGGAAGGGCTGTTCGCGCTCCTGCGCGGGCGCACCACCTTCGCGATCGCCCACCGGCTGGGCACCCTGCGCAACGCCGACCGCCTCCTGGTGCTGGACAAGGGCCGGATCGCCGAGGTCGGCAGCCACGCCGAGCTCATGACCGCCGGCGGCATCTACCACGGCCTGGTGCAGTCGCAGCGGCGCATGCACCGATCGCAGACGCTCTCCGGATGACGTCGGACCCTCGCCAGGCGCTGTACGTGTCCGACCTGGACGGCACGCTGCTGCGCAGCGACGGATCGCTCTCGCCGTACAGCGTTCGGACGCTGAATCGCCTGATCGGTGAGGGTCTACGCTTCACGGTGGCGAGCGCCCGCGGCTGCGGTCCCATCCGGAGCGCACTTGGAGGTCTGCGGCTGTCGCTACCGGTGATCAACCAGAACGGAGCGTTCGTTTCCGATCTCGCGTCAGGCCGCCATCTGGCGATCCAGGCTCTGCCGCCCGCAGTTGCGCACGACCTGTGGTCGCTGCTGGACGGGGCCGGATGCCGTCCGTTTCTGATGACCTTCGACGGCGCGTTCGATCGCCTCTACTTCAGCGAGGCCATCCTTCGCAACGACGGCATGAGACGGTTTCTTCACGACCGCCAACGGATGCACGATCCGCGTCTGGCATCGCTCGATGATCTCTCCTGCGGCCTCGAGGATCAGGTAGTCTGCATCACCGCCATCGATACGTTGCCTCGGGTTCGGCACCTCGAGCGGGAGATGCGCCGGCGCCACGGCGGGTCGATCGATCTCCACTGCCACAAGGAATACGACCCGCACTGGTACATTCTGGCGGTACACGACGCGCGCGCTACCAAGGATCAGGGCGTAGTCAGTATCCAACGGGTACAGAACCTCGTGGACTGCCGCACAGTCGTATTCGGGGATCAGGTCAACGACATCGGCATGTTCCGCACGGCCGACGAAGCGTACGCGGTCGCCGGCGCCGCTCCCGAGCTGGCCGAGCACGCCACCGCCATCATCGGCTCCAACGACGACGATGCCGTCGCGCGGTGGCTTGCGCATCGGTGGCACACGGGTGCATGACCCCTTTGGAGTCGACCACCGGATGACCACCGGCCCTCGGCAAGCGCTGTATGTCTCGGACCTGGAACGCACGCTGCTCCGCAGTGATCGACTCGTCCTGCTCAGGGATCGTCGGGTGAGTGGACCCTCGAATCTCCAGGGGTCTATCGGCGCGAATTCGAGGGCGATGAACTGTCATGGGAGGCCAAGCACCCAGGTTCAGAAGGCGTTGATCGCCATCAAGAAGGGGAATGCGCCGTGAGCCTGCCCGTCCGGCTCACGTCTGACGCGGTGCAGGATCTGGCAATCGCCGAACGATGGTACCTCGACGAGGCACCGCACGTACTGGCGTCGTTCGAGGAGGAAATCGACAGAGCTTTCCGCCTGATTTCAGGACGACCGGAGTTGTACCAGGCCGTTGAGTCGACCGTCCGCCGCGCTCTGGTGCGGAGGTTCCCCTTCTCGGTCTTCTACCGGATCCTTCCCGAGTGGATCGAGGTTATCGCCATCGTGCACCAATCCCGAGACCCGAGGACATGGCAACGGCGCGTCTGACCACACCGCGGCCCCAAACCAGGAGATGCCTGACCGGGACACGCTGACCCAACACCCGCAAGCAAGCGCGAGCCCGGGTCAAGTCTTGTCCGAGAAGACTCGCTTGCGGAGCGTGTTCCAGGGCACCGAGCGCTCCTCCGGCAGGACATCCTCCAGGGCCGCCAGGCGGTCACGAATCAGGTCCCGCTGCCAATCGGGGACCGGAATCTCCCCCGGCGCCACACTGTCCCAAAGCTCGACCACGAGCTGGATGCGCTCCTGGGCCGGAAGATTGAGTGCCTCTCTCTGGATCTCGGACCTAGCCAACATCGCCTGAGCATACCCGTTTCGTTCGCACACGGCGACGGAGAATCCGGCCGATTCATACCAGGGTTGGCCGAGCACGCCACCGCCATCATCGGCTCCGACGACGACGATGCCGTCGCGCGTTGGCTCGCACATCGGTGGGAAACGAGTGCATGACCTCTCGGAGCCGCCCCCGAATGACCACCGAGTTCGGCAAGCGCTGCACGTCTCGGACCTGGACGGCACGCTGCTTCGCAGTGACGGGTCGCTCTCGCCCTACAAGGCGTCAGTAGTGCTGTCGAATGTAGCCGTAGGCCCGATCGAACAGCTCTAGGTCCTGATGCAGGCGGTACTTGAACAGCGTCTTTCTGAGCGCTTTCTTCACTTCCCGCTCGCCGGCGTGGGTCGTCTGCCAGCCCTCGAAGCGGACGTGCCGGACGATCTCGTCGATGTCGTTGACGACTCGCTTGACCATGATGGGCGTACGGTCGTTGCGGGCCTCCTCAAACAGCTCGGTCAGCGCGGTCTTGCCGCGTTCCTCGGATGTCGCTGGCTCAACGGTTCGCTCCGCCTCGACCACGTCGCGGGCGAGCTCGAGCAGTGACTTGAGGAACTCGATGCTGACCAGCAGGCCCTGCTCGTGCTTCTGCCTCAACTCTTCGAGCCGCTCGCCGAGGGCGCGGAAGCGGGGGTCGTGCAGGTGTTTGCGCAGGCGGTCGGCGACCTTGATCTCGATCTCCTTCGACTTCTTGTCGGGGTCGGGCGTGCCGAGCACCGCGTCTAGGACGTCGGCGTCGAGCACCAGGGTCTCCAGATCGTCGCGGACGGTGTCGACGTGGACGTGCCGATGAATGAGGTCGATGGTCTTGGCGCCGAGGGTGTGCCAGAGGAGCTTGCCCGTTCCGGTCGAAGGCTTCACCGATTCGTAGACTTGGCTCAGCCAGCGGTAGTCGGCCTCGTACAGCTCCAGACTCGGGTCGGGGGAGATCGCTTCCCAGAGGCGCGCGAGGTAGCTGTAGTCGGCGGCGAAACGGTCGCGGGTCGCATTGTCCGGCAGGAATTGCTGGGCGGCGATCAGTCCCTCGTAGCCGGTGACGGTGCGGTCAACGCCGGGGAACCACGCCAGGCACTTCTGCACCGCCGCGGGGAGCGCGCCGACCAGCTCGCTGATGTTGGTGACGACACGGGTGATGCCCTCCTCGTCGAACTGGATCGCCTGGGCCACATCGTCGAAGATCCCGAGGTAGTCGACGATCAGCCCGTGCGTCTTGGTCTCGCCGTACGGCCGGTTCGTGCGGCAGATGGCCTGCAGCAGCGTGTGATCCCGTAGCGGCTTGTCCAGGTACATCGCCTGCAGGATGGGAGCATCGAAGCCGGTCAGCAGCTTCGACGTGACGATCAGGATTTTCAGCGGATCGTTCGGATCACGGAAGCGGTCGAGCAGCCGCTCCTCGGCGTCCCGGTCCCGCCGGTAGGCGGCGTACTCGTCCTCGCCGCTGTGTACGGTCATGACGACATCGGACATCTCCGGCAGCAGCACCCGGTCGAGCGCCTGCTTGTAGAGCACGCAGCTCTCACGGTCGTAAGTGACCACCTGCGCTCCGAATCCGTTGGGCGCCACCTTGTCCTGGAAGTGCTTCCCGATGTCGGCGCAGATTCGCTGGACCCGCTCCGGCGTCTTCAGCAGCACCGCCGTGCGGGCGGCGGTCTTCGAGAGCTGCTCGCGGTCCAGATCGCTGAGGCCGCCGGTCAACTCCTGGTACTCAGCGTCGATCGCGTCCCGGTCGATGTGCAGCTCCAGCAGGCGCGGCTCGAAGTGGAGCGGCTTCGTCGCGCCGTCGCGGATCGACTCCTCGAAGCCGTAGCGGCTCAGGTAGCCGTACTCGTCCTCCTCGGCGCCGAAGGCGAAGAAGGTGTTGCGGTCGGCACGGTTGATCGGGGTGCCGGTCAGGCCGAACAGGAACGCGTTCGGCAACGCCCTGCGCATCTTGCGACCGAGGTCGCCCTCCTGGGAACGGTGGGCCTCGTCGACCAGCACGATGATGTTCTGACGGTCGTTCAGGACGCCGTCCACCTCGGCGAACTTGAAGATCGTGGTGATGATGATCTTGCGCGCGTCCTGGGCCATCAGTCGCTCGAGATCCGCGCGGCTGTCCGCCTTCTCCAGGTTCGGCGCGTCGGCCGCGTGGAAGGTGCCGGAAATCTGCGTGTCGAGGTCGATCCGGTCGACCACGATGATCACCGTCGGGTTCCCGAGTGCCGGTTGCAGCCGCAGCTTGCGCGCCGCGAACAGCATCAGCAGCGATTTGCCGGACCCCTGGAAGTGCCAGATGAGGCCCTTCTTCGGATGGCCGGCGACGACCCGCTCGACGATTCGGTTTGCCGCCTCGACCTGCTGGTAGCGGGCGACGATCTTCGCGCGCCGCTTCCCTTTGCCGGTAGCGTAGGCCGTGTAGCTTCCCAGCAGATCCAGGACCGTGTTCGGGCGGAGCATGGACGAGACGGTTCGCTTGATGCGTTCGAGGGCCGGCGTGTCGGCCCCGTAGTCTGCCCGCCAAGGTCCCCAGAGATCGACCGGCAGGCCAATCGCGCCGTACCGCAGATCCTTGCCTTCGGTGGCGACCGAGCAGAGGTTCGGCACGAACAGTTCAGGCACGTTGCGCTCGTAGTCGTCATGGATCTGCGTCGCGCCGTCGAACCAGCTCTGGCTCGACCGGACCGGCGTCTTGGCTTCGATGACGACCAGCGGCAGGCCGTTCACCAGCAGCACGAGATCAGCACGCCGCTCGTTCCGTCCCGAACAGACCGTGTACTGGGCGGTGACGACGTACTGGTTCCGCTCGACATCCTCGAGGTCAACGAGTCGCACGGTGACGTGCTCGCCGTCGGCGCCGAACGGCATCGACCGCTCGCCGGCGAGCCACGCTGCGAACTCCTCGTTCGCCTTGACCAGCCCGTCGGTCCGCACACCCATCAGGATGGCCCGCAGCCGGTACAGCACGTCGTCGGCCCTGTCCGGCTCCGCCGCGATCTCCGGATTGAGACGGCTCAACGCCTCCCACAAGTGGTCCTCGACGAGCACCTCATGTGCCTGTCGCGGCAGATGCTGAGGCCCAAGGTAGTGCCAACCGAGACCGGACAGCGAACCGTGCCGCCGGGCGAGGCCGGTTCCAACCGCGGTGTGTTGGGTGACGCCGCCACAAAGGATGTCACGGACGAGCGCCTCGACCGTGTTCGACTCGGTGAAGGTCATGGCGCAGACGATGGTACACGGTTATTATGCCGATTTGTCGGCCACACGATTTGGTCCTTCGTCGATGAGACTGGCGTCGACCTGCTCCACGACCAAGTTCGCCGCCCTACGACAAACTTGTGGCGTGCCCGCGCGGCACAAACTTAAGGCCCTGGACCTGGCGGCTCAATTCGACGACCCCCGATTCAGGCAGGCAATCGACTGGAACACCTCGTGGATACGACGTCCGGGTGACGCCACGTCTACCGCCGCCGGCCGTGCCGTGGGCCCTTCCCCCCACATGCCCGACACGTTAGCGTCGAGCCCACGCGGATGCCATCGATACGGTAGTATTCTCAAAGATTCACATGGCGATCACGGGCACCTAGAGCAAACGCACTTGTTTCAGGGTCGCAAGCCGCAGCAGAATAGCGTCTTTAGCACGGGACAGTGTCACTAGTTTCGCAAGAAGAAAGTCTTGTTCTTTCAGGGCGGGGCACGGCAAATCGACACTGCGGAGACCAGATGCGCTTATGTTGTAGTTGCCAGCGCTTGACCGAACAAGGGCGCGCAGTTGGCGCCGCGTCGACGCCGCATTCAATACAGCTGCAACGAACTTTGGTCGAACTCTCGTCGCATTGGGCACGATTCGCAGCAGGTAGCTGGCGAAGGCCATAGTCTCAGGAAGTTTGGGAACCACCACGCAACGCCCAACGTAGTCCGGGTTGCCGTTGGTACGCACCATTAATACGTCTCCATCATTCAAGCGGAAACGTGCCAGTTCGCCAGGCGACAGATGTGCATATTTTAGGTCACCAAAATCGAGCGTGCCACGAAGGATGTTTGGAATACGAAGAACAGGGACGCCGCTCTTGTCCAAGTGTGTGCGCAAGGATGTGCCGTACTCGATGGTGTTTGTCAATTGCTCTAGAGAAATAGTGTTCGAAAAGTACCGAAGGCCGTCGAACAAGAAGCTACTCGATGTTGTCTCGTGTAGGTCCAAGAGATCCAAGAGACGTTGACGTAACAACTCAACCGCGCTGAGCGCGTTTGCAACGCGTCGCTGTTCTGCCAGCGGAGGCACGGCGAACTCTTGCTCGGCAAGTGTCTTCCAGTTGATGGTTGGCGAAAGTGACCCGACCGAGATACTGATCGCCCGTTCTATGAAGCGGTCGCTCCGCATGAAGAAAGGCAAGAAGGCAGGCAACACGACTTCCGGCTTTGCGCGAAGCACGAGTCCATGAGCAGAGCATATCCCATCGAAATCGGCGACGGCTAACTTACGCTGATACACACGGCGGCGGCCGAATATGATGTCGCCGGCGCGAAAGCGGAGCTTGGTCGCCGATACGTCTGATGGCATGCCCCAGCGGCGGATCGTGAGGGAGTCAGGGTCGAGGTGTTCAAGTCCGACGTAGCGCTTAACGCCGGCGTCCGCAGGATTCTCGATCCGGTCGTTGACGCAGGCAGCCATTTCGCCGAACGCGACCCGAGTCCAGCCGGGCTCGAGTTTCCCGCTATTCATCGGAGTCGACCGCCGGGACCGGAGCGTCAAGCACTTCCACCATGTCATCCATTTGGCGCCGGAACTCCTTGCTGCGAGCGTCGTATGTTGCGTAGGCCCGGCGCAAATCAACGCCAAAGACGGGGGAGGAGGCGAGGGCGTCGGTGGAAGGGCGCACGAAACGGGGAATCGACAAGTTTCCGTCGTTGGCGAGAACCTCTTCGGTGGTCGCGACGACGGCGAATCCGGGCTCGGCGGAGACGGAGCGGTAGGCGTGGATGATGCGATTCTGGTGCGCTGCTGCCAGGAAGCTCTGCGCGCCGTCGCGCGCGACTTCACGCATGGCGTCGATGAACAGTACCTTATCGCGGAGTTCGACCGGCTTCCGAGTTCGACAAATAACGACGCACGCTTCCATTGGCGAGTTGTAGAAGAGGTTCGGTCCGAGGCCGAGTACGCACTCGAGGAGATCATGCTCGACTAGCGCGCGCCGCATTGCCGCCTCGTCGTTGCGGAAGAGGACACCGTGCGGAAAGAGCACGGCGCAGCGGCCGGTCTTCGGGTCGAGACTCTTGAGGATGTGCTGGAAGAAAGCGTAGTCGGCTCGTCCCTGCGGCGGCGTGCCGAGGATGTTTCGGCCCCACGGGTCGTTCCTCCACGCGTCACGGTCCCAGGTCTTGATCGAGTACGGTGGATTGGCGACGACCACGTCGAACGTCATCAGGCGGTCCCGCCCGATGAAGGCAGGTTCGCTCAGCACGTTACCAACTGCGATCCGGAAGTCCTCGACGCCGTGCAGCACGAGGTTCATGCGCGCGATGGACGCCGTCGTACCGATGATCTCCTGTCCGTAGAGGCCGAGCGTCCGAGCATCGCCAGCGTTGCGCCGCACCTCCGCCAACGCGGAGATGAGCATGCCGCCAGTGCCGGCCGTCGGATCGTAGATCCGCTCCCCGGGCTGCGGCCGGAGCATCTGTGTCATCAGGTGCACCAGCGTCCGGTTGGTGTAGAACTCCTGTGCCGTGTGGCCGCTGTCGTCGGCGAACTGCTTGATGAGGTACTCGTAAGCGTTGCCAAGCTCGTCCTCGGGCACCGCGGCGAGGCTCAACGTGTGCTTCGAGAAGTGTTCGATCAGGTTCTTGAGCGTCGCGTCCGGCATCTGCGCCTTGTCGGTCCACGGCGCGTTGCCGAAGACCCCGGCCAAGCGTTCCGGGTTGGCTGTCTCGATCGCCCGGAACGCGCCGCGCAACGCTCTTCCGACGTCGAGCGCTGCCCCGCGGACATCGGACCAGTGGGCGCCGACCGGGACGATGAACCGGTCGTCGGCGGTCGCCTGGGCATACCCCTCGTCGCCGGTCTCGTCGAGGGCGTGCCGGTACTCCTCGTCCCAGACATCGGAGAGGCGCTTGAAGAAGAGCAGCGGGAAGACGTACTGCTTGTAATCTCCGGCGTCGATCAGACCGCGCAGGAGGTTGGCGGCGCCCCAGAGGTACGATTCCAGCGCCTGCTGGCCCAGATGTTCGGCGGGAGCGCGCCGGTGAGACATGTTGTTCGTTCTTACCTTCGGTACTCAGACTCTGGAGATTGAGTGCCTCTCTCGGGGTTCTGACTTGGCCAACATCGTCTCAGCATATCCGTTTCGTTCGTCCACGTGGTGGACCGATCGGGCCGGTCATTCCAGCCAGCCATCCTCGACCAGCACGCGCCGCAGGCGGTCCTCGGCGGCCCGGGCATCGGCCAGCGCCTGCTTGAACGCGGCCACCGCCTCGGGCAACGGCGGAACATCCTCGCCAGTGGGCGACAATACGTAGCGGGAGATGTTGAGCGTCCAGTCCTCGCGCTCGATTTCCTCCGTCGAAACCACCTTCGCCCGATCCTCCACGTCCCGGAACTGGCGCACCAACCCGATGATCTCCTCAGCGTGTGCCGGGTCGAGGAAATTCTGCGCCCGGCCCTTGCGGAAGAGACTCGACGCGTCGATCACGATGACCTTCCCGCGCCGGCCGCGCCGCTTGGCACGGCGGAGCGTCACCACCGCCGGAGCGAGGCCGGTGCCGTAGAAGATGTTCGGCGCGAGACCGATCACCGCCTCAATCAGGTCCTGCTCGAGCAGCGCACGGCGGATACGGCCCTCCGCGCCCTTGCGGAAGAGCGCGCCCTGCGGCAGGACCACCGCCATCCGACCCGAGTCCTCCGCCATCGACGCCACCATCTGCTGGACCCAGGCATAGTCTCCGTAGCTGGCTGGCGGCAGGCCGAATGCCGCGCGGCCCCACGAGTCCGCCTCCCACACCTCCCGGCCCCACTCCTTGAGAGAAAACGGCGGATTGGCAATGACGCAGTCGAACGTCGCCAGAGCGCCGGACGGGTCGGTGAACGCCGGGTTCCGGAGCGTATCGTTCTGCTCGATGCGGAAGTCCTCGACGCCGTGCAGCACGAGGTTCATGCGTGCGATGGACGACGTGGTCAGGTTCTTCTCCTCGCCGAAGATGCGTCCGAAGAAGGTTCGCGGGTCGCCACGGGCCCGCTCGACGTGCTCGATCGCGCCGAGCAGCATGCCGCCGGTGCCGCAGGCCGGGTCGTAGATGCTCTCGCCCTCCTTCGGATCGAGCAGCTCGACCATCATCCGCACCACACTGCGCGGCGTATAGAACTCGCCCGCCTTCTTGCGCCGCGTGATGTCGGCGAACTTGCCGATCAGGTACTCGTAGGCGTCGCCGAGGATGTCGGATCCGACCGCCGTGTTGCCCAGCGGCACACCAGATAGGCCCTCGATGAGGTCCTTGAGCAGCTCGTCGCCGAGCATCTCCCGGTTGCCCCAGTCGGCCGCGCCGAAGACGCGCGTCAGCGTGTCGGGGTTGGCCCGTTCGATCGCTCGCATCGCCCTCGCCAGCGCGGCGCCGACGTTCGCGGGTGTCTCGCGGACGTGCCGCCAGTGGCAACCGTCTGGCAGCGTGAAGCGATGCAGCTCCGGAAAGACGCCCAGGTCGATGTCGCCGTATTCCTCTCTCGCCTCGGCCATCTCCTCGTCCCAGACGTCGCTGATCCGCTTGAAGAACAGCAGCGGGAGGATGTAACCCTTCCAGTCCGTCCGGTCGATGGCGCTGCCACGAAGGATCTGAGCGCAGTTCCAGAGGCCGGACTTCAGATCCTGGAGAGTCAGTGGAGTCGAGGGCATCGCCGGCCGCAGATCCTATCCCTTGCTCCGGTTCGGCGTCGATCCGCTTCCGCGGCATACGCTTCCCGGAAGGACGAATGGTCCGAGAGCGACCCCGAGCGGCGGCGACGTGTGACTGACACGCACCGCCGCTGCCGCTCCAGGCCCGAATTCGGGATGGTCGCTCCCGGTAGCGGCGGCGACCACTGGAGCGGCAACGAGGGAGCCGGTCCGACGCGCGAGGCGCCTCACGTTCATCGACAGTCTTCGCCCCGCTACCGGTGTGACCAATAGGGCAGTTTCGGCTGTGATCGGAGGCCGTTGTCTTGATCACAGCCTGGAGCGGCGCTGACAGCGGGCCCCGCCGTGCCTTCGAACGGCCGGTCACGTAGCCGGGAGACCGACGACTGCTCGACCGCCTCAAGCTCAGGATATGGGGGGAGCGGGCTGGACGGCGCGGAGTCCCGCGCATGGCGACTTGGACGCCTCGCTGGCGATTGCCCCGACGACGGGCCCTGGGCTCCGTCGCCTGCCACTCCGGACCCACGTTCGACGTCATCATGAACGCGCTCAAGTCTCAAAGACCACGACCGCTTGTTCGGAATGGTCCGCCACGAACCGAAGGACTCTCATCAACGATAGCAGAACGGGCCGCGCGGGTACGTCCGGAACCCCACGGCGGTGTCCCCTGGCGAAGCAGATCCTCGCGCCTGTCCACGATGCCAAGCAGGTGGCTGGCCAGCACGATCATCTCCGCCGCTTCGGCTGCCTCGATGGTAACGCTGCGATGGCTATGGGGATTCTTGTAAGACCCGATTGCGCCTGCAAAGAGATCAGAAAGCGCTTGCTGTTCCGCCTTGTGCGCCGAAGCGTCTGTCAGGGGGCCTCTTTCCCCGAACGCCTTCCGCATCAAGCTGACTCCGAGGTCTGTGTCTGCACATTGCGCCGCCTCCCTGACCCGGACTTGGACCTCTTTGAATGCCTGAAACACGGCCGTATCGTAGTCGCCCCGGAGAAACGACGCCCACACCTTCTGCGCGATTCGCGCATGGAGCTGTTTCCGAGGGAGCCGGTTCTCACTACGGTAAGAATGAACCTGATCGCGGGTTCGCAACTGTCGACCGCGTCGAGAAATGAACACCCAGTCACGCTCTGCACCAGGCTGCGGCACCAGAAGCCCCTCGCGCTCGAGCCAGACCCACGCCTCCATCAGCGCCTGCAGCAGAGCGTCCTGATGCTCCCTCGGATACTCTCGAACCGTGTGTGGGAGACTAAAGTTGTACCGGCTTAGGCTTCTCTGTGCAGAGGCAGGAAGAGAGTTAAGGTGCTCCATGAGGACGCCTGCAAGCTCCTCGGGCTCAAGCTCGAGCAGAGCTTCCGCGTCGGGAACTAGCGAGTGGATGGACATATGTGTTTGCCTGGAAGTCCATTCTACACGGCCCAGGTTTCGGTCACACGCGTCGTCGCGCGACTTAGCCGTCGACGAGGTCCTCGAACTGGCCGTTGACGCCAGTCGCCGAGCCCAAGTGCTCGCCGCATCAGAGACCACGTCCGACCGCGTGCGCTCGGCGGCAGCGCCGATCCGGGAAATCGCGCCTGCTGTTCGGAGCGCATCACCCCGACCGGCAGTCGCCGCGCACAGCCATCCGAACGAGCAGGCGGGTTGGAACCGCGCTCTCAAGAAAGACCAATAGGTCCGAGCACGCGACGGTATCATCGGCTCCAACGACGACGGCGCCGTGGTGCGCTGGCTGGAGGCACACTGGCGCTGGTAGGCTTACGCCATCCGACCCGCGCGGGAGTCGCATATGACCGACCACGACCGATACCTGTTCGATCTGCAGGGCTACCTGACGATCCCGAACGCGCTCGATGCCGATCAGCTCAGCGCGATGAACGCACTCCTGGACGCCCACATCGCGGCAGAGATGACCCCGGACGATTCGACCCATCGCTTCGGCGGCATGCTGCGCTGGGGCCAGCCGTTCCTGGACGTCATCGACAACCCCAGGGTCGAGCCCTGCCTGCGCGAGGTGCTGGGCGAAGGGTTCCGCCTGGACCACATCTACCTGGACGTCATCCGCAGCGGTCTCAGCCCGATCGGCGCCAGGCTGCACGGCGGCGGCACGCCCTACAGTCCGATCCTGTCCTACGACTTCCGCAACGGCCGCATGTACAGCGGGCTGTTCGTCGCCGCCTACAACCTGGCAGACGTCGGCCCGGACGACGGCGGCTTCGGCTGCGTGCCCGGCAGCCACAAGAGCAACTACCCGTTTCCGGATGACTGGAGGGACTTGGCTCGCCGGCCGCCGTTCGTGCAGGCCGTGACCGGGCCGGCCGGCACCGCGGTGCTGTTCACCGAGGCGCTGACCCACGGCGCGCTGCCGTGGTCAGGAGCGGGCGAGCGCCGCACGCTGTTCTACAAGTACCACCACCACGGGGCATCCTGGGCGTCCAGCTACCCCGTTGCCGAGGACCTGCCCGTCACCGACCGGCAGCGCCGCATCCTGGAGCCACCCCACGCTCCGGGCCTGGGGCAGCCGCTCGCCCACGCGCGGTGAGGGTGCCCTGATGATCGATCGTGACGAGGTTCGCGCCGCCCTGACCGGGCCGATTTCATCGCTCACTACCCCGTTTACCCGCGACGGCGCCGTCGATCACGATGCCCTGCGCACCCTGATCGACGCCAATCTGGCCGGCGGCAGCAGGACCGCGCTGCTCACCTGGGGAGACAGCCTGTTTTCGGTGCTGACCGATGACGAGATCGCCGCGGTCACGGCAACCGTGGCCGAACACGCCCGCGGCCGCGCCCTGACGGTCGCCGCCGACAGTGACTGGTGGACGGGCAAGACCGTGGAGTTCGCCCGCTACTGCCGGGAGATCGGCATCGACGTGCTGATGGTCAAGCCGCCCGTGTGGAGCCCACCGGGCCGGGCGGAGTTCGTCGAGCACTACCGCGCGGTCGCCCACGAGATCCCGGTCATGCTGGTGACCAATGTCTGGGCCGGCATGCCGGACGTCGCGCTGTCGGTCGTCGCCGAGCTCCTCGACCGCGTCGAGGGGGTCATGGCGTTGAAGGACGACGGGGGGGGCGAGCTGGCACGCAGGCTGACCGCAATGGCCGGGGAGCGATGGGCCGTGTTCGCCGGCGGCCAGAAGCAGAACCACCTGGATCTCGTCCACTACGGCGCCGTCGGCTACATGTCCACCTTCGTGAGCTTCCAGCCGGACGTGACCCGGCGCTACTGGAACGCGGTCTGCGCCGGCGACTGGGCCGCCGCGGCCCGTGTCGTCGAGCAGGACGACTGGCCGCTGTTCGATTACCTGATGCCCCTGCCGGGCGGCTTCGACGGCGGCTTTCACGCCCTGCTGGAGGTATTCGACGTCGTCCCCCGCTGGCGCCGGCCGCCCCTGGTCAACCTGGACGACGCGCAGCTCGAGCAGCTTGACGCCTTCTGCCGCGAGCGCGGCTGGAAGTAGCCCACTCGATCAATATCGTACGATAGCTCATACTCCAACCATGGGTCCGAGACAGCTGCCATCAGATTTCTCGCTTCATGCTTTCCGTGAGAAGCATGCCCCTCCTCGAAATCCTAAGTGGCGTCCACAGCATAGTGAGGCGGTTCCCCTTATTGACGCTGGGCTCCGTCGCTTGGAGAGAGCTCCAGTCGCAGACGTTCGCATGGGCACACCCCCTCGCAGCAGGGACGAACCTCCTAACGGCTATCTCTGGGCCATCGACGACACCGGCATCCCTTACATACTCGAGGCACCACTCCCTGCCTTGAACGGCAACCGGCCTAAGCACACGAATCTCACTGCCGGTGGCCCCGCGTACATCGGGGGCGAGCTTTGGTTCTCTGACGCAAGAAGCCTCTTTCTGTCAGGCGGCTCCGGCCGCTATCCTCCCCGCAATGCTGAGCAACTCAGCAACGCCGTCCGCGTCTTCGAGTTCTACGGCTATGGAGTAACCAGCCTGGGGTGGGACACCGATAGCGACACCGCACAGAGGTTGCTCACACGATGACTACGATAGATCGAGAGCAACTGCGCCGAGTATTCGCCGTAACGGACGCCCGAACGCTGGAAGGTGCAGCTCTCGCGTCCCATCGTGAATTCGTCCGCGGTCGTAGTCAACTCAGCGCGTTAGAGGCAGGACAACAGCCTAACGGTCACGTCATCACGGCCTTCGAAGCCCTTCGATCCTATGGCATCGACGTTCTCGATGAAGCAATAGAGTATGGATCGGCCATACTAATGAAGCATCCGAACGCAGTCGGCCAAGCTTTGCGCCGCCAGCGAGATGCCTTGGGTTTGGACTACGCGGTCGTCTCGCGTCGTACGGGCGTACTTCCCACGGATATCGAGCGTATAGAAGCCGACAACGCGAACGACTTACCCATGGATGTTGTAGAGAGTATCGCTTTTGTCCTAGGCATGGACGAAGCACTACTATCTTTTGATGGAATTCAATATAACGCTGGAATAGTCAGTACTCCAGGAAGGCATATAGGAACAATTGACCCTAATGCGATGATCGTATTCTCAGAAGCTGCGTCTGTAATCCGTACTCAGCACCGACTTCAGAGGTGGCTTGGAGTTACAGGGTTCGCCAGGAACATATTTACTTATGAAGACAACATTAGCGTCGACAAAGCCTGGGCACTCAAGTATGTCTTCAAGACGACAATGGACGCCCTTCTACATCACAACGAGATAGGAGCTGAAACTCGACTCCTTCAGGCGACAAGATTCGCCGAACAAGGACTTGGAATACCAGTAGTCCAAGCGGAACTTCCGCAGCGCATCGCAAGCGCAACTATTGCGGTATCCGACGGAAGCCTTGCACATCGTGGAGTCGTTCTCAACATTACTGGAAAAAACGAGGACACCATGATAAGAACGGCAACACTTATCCATGAAGTAAAGCGAATCTTGGTGGATCGCCCAGGAGCCAAATATAATGTTCATATCGTTCAACGAGTAAGCGACTCTGAGACAATTTCCGACTTTGTCGGGTTCATTTTGGCGCTTATCGGCAGGATGTGTGACGACGGCACGGTGGAGATGATTACTTCATCGATAGTAGAAATGTTTGGTTGGTTAAGTTCCGAGGATTATGCCCATGACTACTCTCCAATCCCGAATTTAACAATCCTCAGACGCGGCTGGTTCTCGGGTTTGGTCGTAGACGCGTGGAAGCAGAACTATATTTCATCTTCGACTGCCGCCAGCTATCTCAGCTGCAGTGTAGACATTCTGCGAGACCATGCAGATACCATCCAGCGGATACATCAAGTGGAGCGAGCATCCTGACTCGATAGGCGACATGGAGTCGACACGTCACCAAGTACATTTCTCACCGGCGAGACGACTGGCAAGCCTGCCCGATGCTTCAGTCGAACTCCAGGCTCTGCCACCCGCGATCGCACACGACCTGTGGTCGCTGCTGGACGACGCCGGATGCCGTCCGTTTCTGATGACCTTCGACGGCGCGTTCGACCGGCTCTACTACAACGACGGCATCCTGCGCAACGACGGCATGAGACGGTTCCTGCACGACCGGCAGCGGGTGCACGATCCGCGGCTGGCACCCCTCGACCACCTGGACGACGGCCTGGCGGACCAGGTGGTCTGCCTGACCACCGTCGACACGCCGACTCGGGTTCGGCACCTGGAGCAGGAGATGCGCCGGCGCCACGGCGGGTCAATCGATCTGCACTGCCACAAGGAATTCGATCCCCACTGGTACATTCTTGCGGTACATGACGCTCGCGCTACCAAGGATCAGGGCGTAGTCAGCATCAAGCGTGTGCAGGACCTCGCGGACTGCCGCGTGGTGGTGTTCGGGGACCAGGTCAACGACATGTTCCGCAGGGCCGACGAAGCGTATGCGGTCGCGGGCGCAACGCCGGAGTTGGCCGCGCACGCGACCGCCGTCATCGGCTCGAACGACGACGATGCCGTGGCGCGGTGGCTGGAGGCACGCTGGCGCCGGCAGAGCTGACGCCATCCAGGATCGCTGGGGAAGCGCATGACCGACGCCGATCGTTACCGGTTCGGTTTGCAGGCTGGCGGCGCGACGCCCGCCCTACATTCCCCATACCGTGATCGTGTGGCCGGCCACCGCTTCCTCGCGGCGGAAGATCTTCGCCTCCCAGCTCTCATCCGGGCTGCGATCGAAGACCACCAGATGACCCGCCTGCGCTGCACAGCGGTCCATGTAGCCGGCCGTCTGCTCCAGACCCTCGCTGATCGTCCGTTCCAGACTCGCGTGCAGCACCTTGCACTCGATCACGAACGTGCCTGCGGCATGTGGCGGCGACCCGTCTCCCTGCGGCCAGGTGATCAGCAGATCGGTGCGCCCCCGCCCCAGGCCGTACTCCCGCTCGATGCGCCCGCCGCTATTGACGATGCGCTGCAGGAACGCCTGCAGCAGGAGCTGCGGGCCGGCATCGGCATAGTCGAAGCGCGCCGCCCAGTGCTCGGAGTGTGTGCGGAAGAACCTCTGGAAATCGGCCAGCAGCTTGTCGACGTTCAAGCCGCCGTCGGCGTCCACGTACCAGGCGGTGTCCTGAAGCAGCTTTGCCTGGACGGCGTAGGTCAGCTCGCGGGGCACTACTTCGGCGTAGATCGGGTTGGCGATACACGGCGGGTCGTCGCGGGCGATCAGCCCCAGGTCGCGGACGTACTCCAGGTCAGGAGTCGACGACTCGTCCTCGCTGGCGCCCGTCAGCAACGGGTCGATCACGCGCCGCACGCGCTCTTCCCGGAGCTTGTCGGCAAGCTGATCGAGGTGGGTGACGCGGTTCAGGATGAGCTGCTCCTGGGCGGCGAGGATGTCGTCGCCGGTGATCGCGCGGGAGCGGTCGCGGCCGGTCTCGAAGTCGAAGCACGCCGTGCGACACAGGGCGTTGACCAGCCACGGCTGGCCCCGGGTCTGCCGCCATACCGTAGCCAGCGCCTCCGGGGTGAACGCCTGCCCGGTCTCGGCGGTGTGCTGCGCGAGCAGCGAGCGCACTTCGGCCTGGGTGAAGCAGCCGAGGTGCAATGACGCAGCCTTGATGTTGAACGCGCTGCCGCCGGAGATCGCGGCGTTCTCGGAGCTGGATCGGATGCGGTAGTCCCGCACGTCGCGCACGCCGCACAGCACGACGCTGTGCGGGAAACCATCCGGGCGCTGGTCGTAGCCGTCCCGCAACTGGCGCAGCACGGAGATCAGGGAGTCGCCGATCAGGGAGTCTATCTCGTCGATGAGGAGCACCAGCGGCGTCGGGTCTGCTTGGCACCACTGGGTCAGCGCCTCTGCCAGAGCGCCTTCGCGGAAGGTGTCCAGGATCCCGGTCCAAGTCTCGTACAGGAACCCATCGCCCAACAGGCGTGCGCGGGAGGCCAATCTGCCCAGAATGATACGCATGGCGCGGCCCACGTCTTCGCGCACCGCCTGGGCGGCCTCCACGTTCACGTACACGCACCGGAAGTCACCCTCGGTGCTGCTGTTGAGCAGGTCACGCAGCGCCAGGAGAGCGGAGCTCTTCCCGGTCTGCCGGGGCGCGTGCAGTACGAAATAGCGCATGTCCCGTATCAGCTCGATGATCTCGTCGAGATTCAGCCGGTCCAGCGGCGGGATGCAGTAATGGCGGTCGGCGATGACCGGGCCTTCGGTGTTGAACTTGCGCATCGCCGCGGTGTGATTCCTCACATGCTCCACACACGACTCGGCAGCGGCACGATCACGCCGCGCCCACGGTCCTCCCGGAGCTCGTCGGCGAGCTCGGCAACTACCTGCCCTTCGGTGTCGAAGAACCGCATGGCGATTACTATGGCACACGATGCCGCCGCCGTGGCGCGGTGGCCGGAGATGCACTGGCGCTGGTAGGCTCACGCCATCCGACCCGCCGGGGAGTCGCTTATGACCGACCACGATCGTTACCTGTTCGATCTGCAGGGCTACCTGAGGATCCCGAACGCGCTCGACGCCGACCAGGTCCAGGCGATGAACGCACTCCTGGACGAGCGCATCGCGGCCGAGATGGCCGCGGACGACTCTACCCATCGCTTCGGCGACATGCTGCGCTGGGGCCAACCGTTCCTGGACGTCATCGACAATCCGACGGTCGAGCCCTGCCTGCGCGAGGTGCTCGGCGACGGCTTCCGCCTGGACCACATCTACCTGGACGTCATCCGTAGCGGCCTCAGCCCGATCGGCGCCGGGCTGCACGGCGGCGGCACGCCCTACAGTCCGATCATGTCCTACGACTTCCGCAACGGGCGCATGTACAGCGGGCTGTTCGTCGCGGCCTACAACCTGGCCGACGTGGGGCCGGACGACGGCGGCTTCGGCTGCGTGCCCGGCAGCCACAAGAGCAACTACCCGTTTCCGGATGACTGGCGGGACCTGACCCGCCGGCCGCCGTTCGTGCAGGCCGTGACCGGGCCGGCCGGCACCGCGGTGCTGTTCACGGAGGCGCTGACCCACGGCGCGCTGCCCTGGTTCGGCGCCGGCGAGCGCCGCACGCTGTTCTACAAGTACCACCACCACGGCGCATCCTGGGCGTCCAGCTATCCCGTTCCGGACGACCTGCCGGTCACCGAACGGCAGCGCCGCATCCTGGAGCCGCCCCACGCACCCGGTCTGGGGCAGCCGCTCGCCCACGCGCGGTGAGGGTGCCCTGATGATCGATCGTGACGAGGTTCGCGCCGCCCTGACCGGGCCGATTTCGTCGCTTACCACCCCGTTCACCCGCGACGGCGCCGTCGATCACGATGCCATGCGCACCCTGATCGACGCCAACCTGGCCGGCGGAAGCAGGACCGCGCTGCTCACCTGGGGAGACAGCCTGTTTTCGGTGCTGACCGATGACGAGATCGCCGCGGTCACGGCGACCGTGGCCGAACACGCCCGCGGCCGTGCCCTGACGGTCGCCGCCGACAGTGACTGGTGGACGGGCAAGACCGTGGAGTTCGCCCGCTACTGCCGGGAGATCGGCATCGACGTGCTGATGGTCAAGCCGCCCGTGTGGAGCCCACCGGGCCGGGCGGAGTTCGTCGAGCACTACCGCGCGGTCGCCCGCGAGATCCCGGTCATGCTGGTGACCAATGTCTGGGCCGGCATGCCGGACGTCGCGCTGTCGGTCGTCGCCGACCTCCTCGACCGCGTCGAGGGGGTCATGGCGTTGAAGGACGACGGGGGGGGCGAGCTCGCGCGCAAGCTGACCGCCATGGCCGGCGAGCGCTGGGCCGTGTTCGCAGGCGGCCAGAAGCAGAACCACCTCGATCTCGTCCACTATGGGGCGGTCGGCTACATGTCCACGTTCGTGAGCTTCCAGCCGGAAGTGACGCGCCGCTACTGGAACGCGATCTGCGCCGGCGACTGGACCGCCGCGGCGCGGGTCGTGGAGCACGACGACTGGCCGCTGTTCGACTACCTGACGCGCCTTCGCGGCGGCTTCGACGGCGGCATGCACGCCCTGCTGGAGATCTTCGGCGTCGTGCCGCGGTGGCGCCGGCCGCCCCTGGTCAATCTGGACGACGCGGAGGTCGAGAGGCTGGACGCCTTTTGCCGCGAGCGCGGCTGGAAGTAGCTGGCGTGGTGCTACCGACGGTCCCCAGCAGCGTGTACTATCTCGTATTGGAGCCAGATGGTTTGGCGGGCAAGTTCCCGATACAAGCGTTTCGGACCAAGTATGCTCCCCCCCCCCGAGAGTCGGCACGATCTGCTGGCCCCGATGAGAAGATCGCCTTGACTCATGCAGGGCTTCGTCGCTTGGGTAGGGCCCCAGCTATTGGCGTTCAGCTCGGATCGCCACCCCAGATCCGAACCGAATCCACCAATCGGTATCTATGGGTCATCGACGACACCGGTATCCCGTATATACGAGAGCTCCCTATCTACGCCCTGCACGGCAAACTGCCGAAGCACACGAACCTAACTGCCGGAGGCCTCGCGTACGTCGCGGGCGAGCTTTGGTTTTCCGACGATAGTTGCCTCTTCCTCTCGGCGGGCTCCGGAAGGTATCCGCCTCGAAACGCGGAACATCTCGACGACGCTGTCCGGGTCTTCGAATTCTACGGATACGGAGTGACCAGCCTGGGTTGGGACACCGACCACGACACCGCTCAGAGAGCATTCATGAAATGACGACACCTGATCGGGAGCGGATTCACCGGGTTTTCGAGGTGACCGGTCACGCGAACGCGAAAGATGCAGCTCTCGCGTCCAGTCGTCGGTTCGTTCGCGGCCGTACTCAGATCAGTTCACTCGAGTCGGGCCGACATCCGAAGGGGCACATCATCAGCGCCTTCGAAGCGCTTCAATCTTATGGGATCGACGTTCTCGACGAAGCGATAGAATACGGGTCGGCCATATTGCTGAAGCATCTCAACGCCGTCGGAAAGGCATTGCGCCGCCAGCGCGAGACGTTAGGTTTGGACCTGAATGCGGTCTCCCGATCCACGGGCGTACGTGTCCCAGACATCATGCGCATCGAAGCGGGAGACGCGTTCGACTTTCCCATGCAGACCATCGAACGCATGGCGTTCATCCTTGGCCTGGACGAGGGGCAGATCGCCTTTCACGAGACTCCCGGCGGCGCCGCCGTTGCCGCAAGGCTGAAGACACTGCAGGCTGAAAGCCTCGGTGGAGGTCTACGAGGGCTTAGCCGCAAGTCCGTGGTTACGCTCGCGGAAGCAGCGTCGGTGATACGTGTGCAACACCGGCTTCAGCAATGGCTTGACATCTCGGGATCGGTAGCCAGCTTCCATCCGAGTCGCGACTATGGAAATCACTCGACCCCCGCATGGAGAATCGGTTATCAACTTGCCGCGAACACGCGAACTCAATTGCGCATGGGAGCCGCGACAGTTCCTTCGATGCGGGAACTTGTCCAGAACACGTTGGGCATACCTGTTGTTCATGCAGAGCTTCCGCAGAGAATTGCGGGAGCCACGATCGCCGTATTCAATGGAGAAACAGCTCCATACCGTGGAATAGTACTCAACACCACAGGTGCCAACACAAACCCCTTGGTCAGGCGGGCAACTCTTGCTCACGAGGTAGGCCACCTGTTGTTCGATCCGGATCAGAATCTGAACAACGTACGCGTTGATTCCTACGCTGGACTCGAGGCAGATCCCCAAAGCACTGGACCTGTCGATTTCGTCGAGCAACGAGCAAACGCTTTCGCCATCAGTCTGCTCGCCCCGATCGATATCGTCCGCGAGAGAACCAATCCGCCGATAACCTCGGAGCACATCGCTGACACCGTCTCATCGTTCGGGATTAGCTTGACGGCTGCGTCGTTCCATGTCGCAAATGCTCACTACCGCAATTTCCCGGTTCCTCACGCCGATGGCATTCAGTACGACTTGAGTCCCTGGCGTGCAGCGGAAGATTTCGACCTTGACTATTTCCCCATAGCTGACACCCCGTGTAGCATGCGCGGAAGGTTCGCCGGTTTGGTCGTGGCCGCGTGGAAAGGAAATCTCATCTCTCCTGAAACCGCGGCTGGCTATCTCAGATGCAGCGACGAGATCTTCCTCGAACAGGCCGAAGCCATCCAGGACATCCACCCTGTCCATACCTCCGCACTCAACGGGGCATCTCCGTAGACCGTGGAAACCACGCGACACGAGGTTCATATTGAGGACTCACGCCGCATGGCCGCGGTCGGTGAGGACACGATCGACTTGGTAGTGACTTCACCTCCTTACCCGATGATCGAGATGTGGGATGATCCGTTCGCCGCTGCGGACCCCCAGATCGCCGAGGCGCTTTCAGACACGGACGGGCCGTGCGCCTTCGACCTCATGCACTCCCACCTCGATGCAGTGTGGCGCGAGTGTCATCGCGTGCTGCGCCCCGGCGGGCTGGGCTGCATCAACATCGGGGACGCGACCCGGAAGATCGGCGGCGAGTTCCGCCTGTTCTCCAATCACAGCCGAATCCTGCAGGCGATGGTCGCTTTGGGATTCTCCGTGTTGCCGGACATCCTGTGGCGCAAGCCGACGAACGCGCCAAACAAGTTCCTGGGTTCCGGCATGTTGCCGGCGGGCGCCTACGTGACCTACGAACACGAGTACATCCTCATCGTGCGCAAGGGCGGCCGGCGAAGGTTCTCGCCCGCCGACAAGGCACGACGCCGTCGCAGTGCCTTCTTCTGGGAGGAACGCAACGCCTGGTTCTCCGATGTGTGGGTCGATCTGGTCGGAGCCAAGCAGATTCTCCGCAATACGGAGGTTGATGATCTGGACGCCCGGAAGCGGAGCGCGGCGTTTCCGTTTGAACTGGCGTATCGCCTGATCCAGATGCACTCTCTGATCGGCGACACCGTGCTCGACCCGTTTCTCGGCACGGGAACGACCACCGCCGCCGCCATCGCCAGCGGACGGTCCAGTATCGGTTTCGAAATCGAAGACAGCCTCGAGCGACCGATTCGCAACGCCATCGAGGCCGCCGTGCCGCTCGGGCGCCAGTACGCCCAGCGACGGCTGAATGCACACCTCGACTTCTTGCACTCTCGACTGGAGCAGGGACGACCCTGTCAGCACGTCAACCGCCATTACGGGTTCCCCGTGGTGACCAGCCAGGAGACCGACCTACAGTTCGCTGTACCTCGTGCGACGGAAGCAGAGTCGGCGGGAATATTCTCCGCCCAGCACGAACCCGCGGCGCTGCCGACTCGTTCAGCACAGATCGAACTATCCATCGCCAGCACTTCATGAACGGAACGATTGTCGCCGATCTCGATGAAGTTGAGCGATGAATCGGGACGGTCTGTCGGAGCTGATCCGCTCCCGTGAGAAATCCGGCGTCGACTTCAAGCGGGAACACCTGCGACCGGAGCGGATCGCCCGGGAGATCGCCGCCCTGCTGAACCTGGAGGGAGGCCACATCCTCCTCGGGGTGGAGGACAGCGGCTCGGTTGCCGGCCTTGCCCGTGACCGGCGGCAGGTCGAGGAGTGGATCATCGAGGTCGCCCGCACCCATGTGCGCCCGGCCACGATTCCCTACTGGGCAACGGTGGAGTGGCGCGCAGAGGTAATCGTGGGCATCGTGTCGCTCCCCGCGGACGCTCCGGACAAGCCTTACAAGGCGAAACGCGGGTCCGCCTGGGTCACACAAATACGTGCCGGAACCACCACTCGCGACGCAACGGATGAAGAGGAGGCACGCCTCTACCAGCAGTCGGGACGGCTGCAGTACGACCGCAAGCCGGTACCCGGCTCTTCTCTCGCCGACCTCGACCGGCGCCGGTTGGTCAACTACCGGGCAACGCGCAACGAACTGGTGAAGGAGGTGCTGCGTGACTACCGGTACGTCGAAGCGACCGAGTTCGGCGTGCCGCGCAAGATCGTGCGCGGCATGCGCGAGCACAACGGCACCGATCCGGACCTGATCGAGGAGGACGACCGCTTCACGGTCCGCTTGTGGTAGGAACGGGTATAGGAGAGACCATGTCCACGATCCGCACGGTTACCATTGAAGGTTTCAGGAGTATTGCCGAGCTGAGTGGGTTGCAACTGCGCTCTCTCAACGTCCTGATCGGCGCCAACGGATCGGGCAAGTCGAACTTCCTTGGCGCGCTCAAGCTCCTGCGCACTACTATCTTGAGTTTGCATCGGATGTCGGATGACGTTCTACGCGCCGGCGGGGCTGACCGCCTACTCCACTTTGGCTCCAAGACAACGCGCACGATGAGATTCGGGATAAACTTCGCTGACTCGCTGGCTGACTTCAGTGTCGACATGCGTCACGGTGCTGACGATCGGTTGTTTCCGGAGATTTCGATTGCCGAAACCGAATTGCCTTCGGATTTCATTGAACATCTCACGTTGCAGCCCGGAGTTGCGCCCCTTCTTGAATTTCTTCGATTCCGGCTCGAGCATTGGCGTCTGTACCATTTTCATGACACTGGCTCCACATCGCCGATGAAAAGTACGGCCGACTTGCACGACAATCGCCGGCTGCGAGCCGACGGCTCCAACCTTGCGGCATTTCTGTATTTGCTGCACAAGAAACGCGAGGGAGCCTACACACAGATCCGCAACACCATCCGGCTGGCCGCCCCGTTCTTCGACGACTTTGCTCTCGCGCCGTTAGAACTAAACGAAGACAAGATCCGTCTTGAGTGGCGCCACGTCGGATCGGACGCGTACTTCGACGCGTCGGCCCTGTCCGACGGTTCGCTCCGGTTCATCGCCTTGGCCACGCTGCTGCTCCAGCCGGCATCGCTCCGTCCGCCGGTCGTGCTCCTTGACGAGCCGGAGCTTGGTTTGCATCCCTACGCCATCACCCTGTTGGCCGCCATGTTGAAGCAAGCGGCCGTTGAGTCGCAGATTATCGTCGCAACGCAGTCGCCCGTGCTGCTAGATCACTTCAAGCCGAACGACGTGCTGGTGGCAGACCGCGTGAACGGAGCGACGAAGCTCCGCAGGTTGGATGATCGCAAGCTCCAAGCTTGGCTGGAAGACTACAGCCTGGGGCAACTCTGGGAAAAGAACGAATTCGGCGGGCGTCCCGTGCCGGAGCGTATGGGTCGGGAATCTTCGGCGTGATGCGACTGGGTGTTCATGTGGAGGGTCCGACAGAAGAGCAATTCGTCAATGAACTGCTCGCGTCTCACCTGTACGGACAAGGATTCTCGTCGATATGGCCCCGCCTGTACGGCAGCGGTCGGAAACGCGGCAGAGGCACGTCGTGGCCGGCGGTCCGGCGTGAAATCGTGCATCACATGCGAGAGGACAAGGCAATCATCGCAACCACAATGGCGGACTACTATGGGATGCCAAAAAGCGGCCCGAAGGCGTGGCCAGGGCGCGCTACGGCAGCCGCGCTCCCGTTCCCACAGAGAGCGAAGGCGGTCGAAGACGCGCTCTCCGCTGACATCGAGAATGCCATGGGATGCAGGTTTGACCGATGTCGCTTCATCCCGTTCGTCATGAGGCACGAGTTTGAGGCCCTGTTGTTCAGCGATTGCGAGCGATTCGCCATAGGGATTGATCGGCCCGAATTGGCGGACTCCTTTCAGGAAATCCGAGATGCCTTTCCGAGCCCTGAAGCGATCGACGACTCACCCGTTACGGCCCCGTCCAAGCAGATCGAGGCGCTCGTTCCTGGCTACGAGAAGCCGCTGTTGGGAGCGCTTGCCGCGCTGGAGATTGGCCTGGAAACTATGCGCGCTGAGTGTCCGCACTTCGATTGCTGGATCTCGCGGCTGGAGAGACGAGCCGCCTGACCCCTTGATTGATGGGGACACCAGCGCGGCCGACCGCGATCACCCAACACTCTACGCTGTCGCTACCTGACCCTCCGATCGACGACCGCTGCACGTTCCGGCTGTGGGACGAACGCGCTCAGGCGACGCGGTAGCAATCGATCCTGGACTCGTCGATCTCGATTCCCAGGCCGGGGTCCCGCGGCACGCGCACCATGCCGTCGGCGTCGATGCCGATCGGCTCCGGGATGATGCCGTGGAGTTGCTGGTAGCTCTCCACGGTCCGGTACGGCGGGTCCAGCATGTATTCCACGTACGGGCTGTTGGTCAGCGTCGCGCAGAGCTGCAGGTGTGCGGCCAGGCCGATGCCGCACGAGCCGTGGTGCGGGACGAAGCGGCGGCCGGCGAGCTCCGCGGCCGCGGCGATCTTGCGCATCTGCGACAGTGGCGCGCTGGCCGCGCAGTCGGGCTGCAGCACGTCGTATGCGCCGGCCTGGAGCAGCCGGGCGAAGGCTGCGGTGCCGCGGTCGCCTTCCCCGCCGGCGATCGCCAGCTCCGCCTCCCCGGTCAGTCGGGCGATCGCGTCGACGTCGCCGCGCGGCAGCGGCTCCTCCAGCCAGCCCACGCCGAGCTGGTGCAGCTCGCGCGCCGTTTCCCGCGCCCGGCGGTAGTCCCAGGCGGGCCGCGGCGAGCCGGGTCCCACCCCGCTCGCCAGGTTGGCGTCGACCAGGATCTCCATCGAATCGCCGACCCGCTCGCGGATCGCCCGCACCATGGCGACATCCTCGGCCATGGTCGGCCGCGCCGTGCGCAGCTTGATCGCCGTGAAGCCCTCCTCGCGATAGCGCGCCGCGTCATCGGCCAGCTCGGCATCCGGCTTGCCGACCACCGGCGAGATGTACGCCCGGATCCGGTCCTGGCAGATCCCCCACAGGCGCGCCAGCGGCTGCCCGGCCTCCTTGCCGAGCAGGTCGCACAGGGCCATGTCCACCGCCCACGCACCGGCCGCCTCGACCGCGGGCGCATGCGCCTGCAGCCAGGCGCTGTCGGCGCCGAGCAGGGCCGGCGCCACCGCCGCCACGGCAGCACGGGCATCGCCCCCCATCACGCCGTAGCCGGTGACCCCCTCCGCCGAGCGCACCCGTACCAGCGTCATCGTGCGTGACCGCTCCAGCGCCTGCGGCGGCGACCACGCCTTGCGGTAGGGCCGGGGGTGCGGCAGTTCCAGTACGGCCGGCTCGATAGCGGTTATCTTCATCGCGGTCCCATGGTAGCCGCCCGTCCGCGTCGCTATCATGCGGCGCCACGACGCGGCGGCGTCCCACGAAGGAGACACAGCGATGGCCTCAACGAAGAAGAGCGGCATGGACCACCGTCCCGCCGGCGAGTATCGGCGCGTGGTCGAGCCCGGCGAGTTCCCGATCGCCGCGATCCACATGGCCCACAGCCACCTGCGCTCCATGTGCGCGGCCCTGGTCGGCGCCGGCGCCGAGGTGCGGGTCGTCTACGACCCCGATCCGGCCAAGCTGGCGCTGCTGCGAGAGGACTTCCCGGACGCGCGCGTGGCCGCCAGCGAGGAGGAGGTGCTCGACGACCCGGACGTCAAGCTGGTCGCCGCCGCCGCGGTGCCGTCCGATCGAGGCCCCACGGGCGAGCGGGTGATGCGCGCCGGCAAGGACTACTTCACCGACAAGTGTCCCTTCACTACCCTGGCGCAGCTCGAATCGGCCCGCGCGACGGCCGCCGAAACCGGCCGCAAGTTCATGGTCTACTACGGAGAGCGGCTCCACAACGAGGCGATCATCCGCGCCGGCCAGATCATCCACGACGGCGCGATCGGCCGCGTGATCCAGATCGCCGCCTTCGGCCCGCACCGGCTGGAAGCCCACAACCGGCCCGACTGGTTCTTTCGCCGGGAACGGTACGGCGGGATCATCTGCGACCTGGGCTCGCATCAGGCGGAAAAGTTCCTCCACTTCGCCGGTTCCGCGGGCGCGCGCGTGCTGTCCAGCTCGGTGGCCAACTACGGCAATCCGGACTATCCGGAGCTCGAGGACTTCGGCCAGGCCACCCTGGCGGTCGACGGCGCCACCTGCTACTTCCGCGTCGACTGGTTCACCCCCGACGGCCTGCGTTCATGGGGGGACACCAGGACCTTCGTGCTGGGGACCGAAGGGTACCTGGAGGTGCGCGCCCACGTGGACGTGGCGCGCGGCGACGGGCCGGTGCTGAACCTGGTAGACGGCCGCGGGGAACGCTCCGTGGAGGTCGGCACCAGCGGCTTTCCGTTCTTCGGCGACCTGATTCTCGATTGCCTGGAGCGAACGGAGAACGCCATGACCCAGGAGCGCGCGTTCCTGGCCGCCGAGCTTTCCTTGCGGGCTCAGGCCGAGGCGGAGGTGCTCACGCCACGCTGACGGACCGCCGGCGGGAGGTACTCAGGCCGGCCTGCGCGGATCGTTGAGCGCCGCTTCGGGCACGCCGCCTTCAAGGGCCGTGCGCACGCGAAGCGCCGCCTTGGTCTTCAACTCCACCAACGACTCCTCCGTGTAGTAGGCGTTGTGGTCGGTGAGGATCACCGTGTCCAGCTCGCGCAACGGACTGTCCGCCGCCAGCGGCTCCGTCTCGAACACGTCCAGCGCGGCGTAGCCGATCCCGCCGGCGCGCAGCGCATCGGCCAGCGCGTACTCGTCGATGATTCCGCCGCGTGCGGTGTTGACGATGATCGCCGTCGGCTTCATCGACGCCAGCCGCGCGTGGTCGATCATTCCCCGTGTCTCCGGGGTCAGCGGCGCGTGGACGGACACGTAGTCGGAGGCGGCCAGCAACTCGTCGATGCCCGCCGGCTCCGCCCCGGCGGCCCGCATCTCGGCGGCATCGACGTACGGGTCGTGCGCCAGCACGCGCGCCAGCCCCAGCCCGGACAGCTTGCGGTGCAGAGCGCGCGCGATCGCGCCGTAGCCCAGCAGTCCGAAGGTCCTGCCCCGGATGCGATAGGATGCGCGATTGCGCCGGAACCCCCAGCCGCCGTCGCGGATGCCACGGTCTGTGAACGGGATCTTGCGCACGCAGGCCAGGAACAGGCCCAGCGCGTGGTCTGACACGTCCTCGATGCCGTAGTCCGGCACCCGCGCCACCCAGATGCCGCGCTCCGTGGCCGCGGCGATGTCGACGTTGTCGTAGCCGATCCCGTAGCGGCAGATGATCTTGCAGCGCCGCATCCCCTCGATGGTCGGCCGCGGGATCGGCTCCAGATTGACGATCACGGCGTCCGCGTCCCGCACGCCCGCCGCGATGTCTCCGGGATCGGTCGACCGCGTCACCTCCAGGGTGGCGATCGGTCCCAGGATGCTCTCCTCTTCCTGGTATGCCTCGAACCGATCGTCGATGATGGCTACGCGATAGCTCACTCGGTTACCTGCCGGGGCAAGCTAAGCATGGCCGGCGGGGGCCATCAACGGTATCCTCCATACATGCTGACCGAACGAATGAGCCTGGCGCTGAACGACCAGCTCAACGCGGAGTTCGCCTCCTCCTATGCCTGCCTCAGCCTCGCGGCTCAGTTCGGGACGCAGAGTCTGCCGGGACTCTCCCACTGGTTGCGCACGCACGCCGAGGAAGAGCGCGCGCACGCGATGAAGATCTTCGACACGGGATCGCTCCGCTGACAATCCGCGCGGCCGTCGCGGTGCTGGCGTTCGCGCTCGCTGGCGCGCCGTCCGCCTTGGCGCAGTCCTCTTCCCCGGCGACGCCCCCGGAATACGGGTACGGCACCATTCCGTTCGGGGCGACCGCCCGCGAGGTGCTGCGGGACCTGAGCGGCGTCACGATCGAAGCCGACGACGCTGGCGCGGCACAGTTCATCGGCCATTACGAAGTGCTGGACGACTTCTTCACGGGGGGGCTTTATCCGAACCTGCTAGGCGTTCAGCAGCTCAACACCGAAGTCACGCGCATGTACCGCGTCAGCCACCGTAGCTGGGACAACGTGGTTGCCATCGAGCTGTATTTCTTTCGTGATCCCGATGCAGGCGATGAGCCCGATTCCTACCGGTTGTTCATGGCGCGCAAGACGCTGAACACCTCCGGCGCGGGGAGCCACCTCGCCGTGTCCGAAGGCCTGGAAGAGACGATCAGCGGCGTTCTGGAGCTGCCCGCCGGCAGCTACGAGGTGGGGTATCAGCCATTCGGCCAGCTGTTCGCATTGGCAGCCCGCGTAGCGATCTGGGAAACGCCGGCCATTGACATCTTTCTCCTGGTGTTTCAGAACATCCTGGTGTCGAGCAATGCCGACATCGTGTACCGCGACCGCGACCTGTGGGAGCAGTACGTCGATGCAGCGCGCCGGCAGCACACCGCTGCAGAAGAAAAGGACGCCGACAAGGCGCGCTCGGTGGGCAGCAGCTTCTGAGCGCGCCTGCCACCCAGCGCGACAGCCTGCCTCCTGCAACCCGGTCAAAACCGAATGGTCGATCTATTGGTGGTCCACTACCATCTGTTGCCCGGTGGCGTCACCACCGTCATCCGCGACGGCCTGCGCGCGATCATCCAGCATCGACCGGGGCTGCTGCGTTCGATCCGCCTGCTAGCCGGACGCCCCGCCGGAGTACCCGCTCTGGTTTCCTCACTGCGGACGATGGTGAGGGAAGCGGGCGCCGAAACCGTCGTCGAGGCGACGGTCGACCCGTCCCTGGACTACGGAGCCCGAGGCTCCGCGAACCCGGACGACTGGCGGTTCTCCGAAGTCAGCGGTCCGGATGCCGTCTGGTGGATACACAACCATCACGTGGGCAAGAACATTCCCTTCACCCGCGCGCTCTTGCGCGGCGCGGCGCGCGGCGATACACGAGTGCTGCTGCAGATTCACGACTTCCCCGAGTGCGGCCGGATCGACGGGTACCAGGGCGTGCGCGCAGCCGTCGGCACCGGGTTGTATCCGTACGGCCCTCATCTGCGCTATGCGGTCATCAACACCCGCGACCATGCAGCGCTGGCAGCCGCAGGCGTCCCGCAGGCGTACCTGCACTTGCTCTGGAATCCGGTCGCGCCCAGCCCTGTCGAACCCGGGTCCGAGCGGCTCGGGCCGCTGATGCCGGGCGGCAGCCGACTCTGGCTCTATCCGGTGCGCATCCGCCGGCGCAAGAACGTGCTGGAGGCGGGCCTGCTGGCACGGATGGCCGGCGGCGCGGCGGTGGGGGTCACCCTGCCGGCAAGCTCGGCGGCGGAGGCTTCCTACCACCGCCAGGCGTGCGCGCTGTTTCGCGACGGCACGCTGCCGGGCCGGATCGGACTCGGCGGGCTGCCGCGCTTCCGTGCCCGCTCTCTCGCCAAGCTCGCCGCCGGCGCCGATGTGGTGGTCTCGAGCTCCATCGAGGAGGGCTTCGGCTACCAGTATCTGCATGGCCGCCAATGGAGACTGCCCCTGATCGCTCGCCACGTCGACGCGATCGACGGGTTTCGCGATCTGCTCCACCACCCGTCGACCGTGCTCTATGACCGGCTCCAGTGTCCGCTGCCGCGCGTCGAGCGCACCCACTTGGCCGGCCGCTACCGGGCGCGCCTGGAGCTCCTTCGGCCGTTCGTGTCGCAGGCGACACTGCGTGAGGTCGGCACACAGATCGATGCCGCCACCGCCGGACCGCTCGTCGACTACTCGTACCTCAGCGTCGAGCTGCAGCGGGCGGTCGCCGTCCGCTGCAGCTCCGCCGACGAGCTGCGCGGTTTGCGTGAAGCCAACGCCTGCTTGATCGAGCAAGTGCGCGCCGTGCGCCCCCCGCAGGAGTCCGACAGCCCGGACGATCTGCTGGAGAAGCGATTCGGCGCGGCCGCCTTCGCCGCTCGCGCGGAGCACGTGCTGTCGTGGCAGCCGTCGACCGCCGGCGACGGTATGGCGGATGCCGATGCGGTGGCCGCGCGCTTCGCCGCCGCACCGTATCAGCGGCTGCTGTTCGATCCGATGTGAGGCATCCATTTGGGCCACGTGTCGAAGCGCGCTACCATCACCGTGTCCTGATGGCTGCCCTTCCCCCGTTCGAGCTCATTCTGCGGCGGCTGCCGTCGCTTCGAGAGCAGGTTGCAGAGCAACGTAACACCTTGCTGGCGGAGCTCGCCATGGTTTCCGAGATCCCTGCGCCCACCTTCCACGAGCAGCAGCGCGCCCAGTTCCTGCAGGAACGCTTCAGCCAGTTCGGGCTTGCCGACGTGGTTCAGGACGAGCTTGGCAACGTCGCTGCCGTCCACCCGGGTGCCGAGAGCGACGGGGCCATCCTGCTGGTCGCCCATCTGGATACCTTGTTCCCGGACGGGACAGAGCACATCACCGAGGTGCAGCCGGACCGGGTGGTGGGCGCGTCGGTCGCCGACGACTCGCTGGGGTTGGCGATGCTGGCAACGCTGCCGCACCTGCTGGAGCACCTGGGGATCGCCTTGCGTTCGGATCTCCTCCTTCTGGGCACGACCCGCTCGCTCGGGCGGGGCAACCTTGCCGGCCTGCGATTCTTCCTGGAGAACGCGCCCCTGCCCATCCGGACCGCGGTATGCGTGGAGGGGGCGCCCCTCGGCCGCCTGAGCCATACCTCGATCGGCATGATTCGCGGCGACGTGATCTGCCGCATCCCGGAGCAGCACGACTGGACGCGATTCGGCGCGGCCAGCGCAATCGTGACCGTCAACGAGGTGATCAACCGCATCCTGGAGCTGCCGCTCCCGCGCCGGCCGCGCTCCACCGTCGTGCTGGGCGAGGTCAGAGGCGGAACCGCCGCCCACACCGTGGCGACCCGGGCGACGCTCGGCTTCGAGGCGCGCAGCGAATCGGGACACCTCGTGGCCTCGTTGCTGCACTCCATCGGCAGGATCGCGCAGCAGGTCGCCGCCCAGGGGGGTGAGCACGTCGAGCTCGAGCTCGTCGCCCGGCGCCATCCCGGCGGCATCGGTCTGGATCACCCGCTGGTGGACCGCTCGCGGCGGATCATGAGCCGGTTGGGGCTCTCGCCCCGCATGACGCCGAGCACCTCGGAGCTGGCGGCGCTGATCGACCGGAGAGTGCCCGCAATCACCATCGGCATCACCGAGAGCACGCACGCCGGCGAAGCGAATGAGACGGTCGCCATCGAGCCGATGGCGACCGGGGTCACGCAGCTCCTCGGCATCCTGCTGGCGATCGACGGGGGCTACTGTGTCGAGTGAAAGGCCCGGCGATGCGTGGCTGCAACGCAACACCTACCACCATGCCGACTTCGACGACGTGGGCGATCTGGTGGCCGCCAAGGAGCGGCTGGGCACCTCAATATCGCTGTGCATTCCGGCGCTCAACGAAGAGCTCACCATCGGCAAGGAGATAGTGATCTTTCGTTCCGAGCTCATGGACCGCCATCCACTGCTGGACGAGATCGCCGTGCTCGACTCCGGCTCCGAGGATGCCACCCGTGAGGTCGCCCGCGACTTCGGCGCCGAAGTCTACCTGGCCGAGGAGATCCTCCCGCACCTGCCGCGGTACCGCGGCAAGGGCGAGAACCTGTGGAAGGCCATCTACCAGCTCCGCGGCGACATCATCGTCTACATCGACGCCGACATCCGCAACATCCATCCCCGCTTCGTGTACGGCCTGGTCGGCCCCCTGCTGGCGCGCCCGGAGATCGGCTACGTCAAGGCGTTCTACGACCGCCCGGTGGCGATGTCCAAGGGGATTCAGCCCACCGGCGGCGGCCGCGTGACCGAGATCCTGGTGCGGCCGCTGTTCTCGCTGTTCTTCCCGGATCTGGCCACGATCATCCAGCCCTTGTCGGGCGAGTACGCGGCGCGGCGCGGCGTGCTGGAACAGCTCCCGTTCCCGATCGGCTACGGTGTCGAGACCTCGCACCTGATCGACGTCTACCACCGTCACGGACTGGACGCGATCGCCCAGACCGACCTGGACCGGCGCGTGCACTACAACCAGGACACGCAGGCGCTAGGCAAGATGGCGTTCCGGATCCTGCAGGCGTTCCTGCGGCGGGCGACCGCTCAGGGTGCGATGCGCGCGGTCCCCGAACTCGGCACGGCCCTGCATCAGTTCCAGGCACGGGACATGGACTACGAGCACGTCGTGAGCGAGATCGAGGAGATCGAACGCCCACCGATGATCGAGCTGCAGGAGTACCGCCAGCGGCGCGCCGAGCTGTCGCGGGAGCAGGCACGGCAACCCGGCGAGCGCTAGTCCTTGGGTCCCACCAGGCGGTAGCGGCCGGCCGCCCAATCGTCGACGCCGTGCCGATAATACTGCGATGACGGACGCCCGCTGGCGCCCCCGGGCAGCGCCGTGAACGCGATCTCGTCGGCGAAGTCCACGATCAACCGGTACGACGGTCCCGACGCCTTGGCGCGACGGCCGAACCGGTTTCCCTGCTGAACGGTCGAGGCGTCGCCGCGTGCCAGATAGGGCCCTGCCCGCAGCAGACGCCCGACGGGCGTATCGCCGAGGAGCACGTGGTTGACGACGATCGGATCCTCTCCCCATGGCGGCTGTTCCGCCCCGACCCAGTCCAGGACGGCCGGCACGATCGCGTCCCAGTCGACCGCCGCGAACGGCGGACGGGCAGCGATCCACGCCTCCTCGATGAGCCGGAAGTTGAACGTGAAGAACGGTCCGGCGTCGGCGGCTGCCAGCGTCCTGGACGGGAACAGGACGTCCTTGCAGGCCGTCAGCAGAAGCCCATGACAGAACTGGGAAAACGAGGTCGCTTCGCGGCTGTAGTTCTCCATGCAGCAGTCCCAGGACAGCAGCCGGCGGCCGAGCGGATGCAAGCGCAGGCGGTCGCGCAGAAACCGCAGGATCCGCTCGGCGCGCAGCGAGTAGACGTCGGCTTGAATCCGCATCATGTCACGCTCGGTCAGCGGTCCACCCGATTGCCGGTGACCGGCCAGCAGCATCTGCCGGATCCGGTCCGCGCGGTCGGCTGACGCGGTCATGGTCTGCGACGAAGCGTCGCCGCCGAACCGCTGATTTGCCAAGACTACGATGCCGGACGCAGGATCGCGCTCGACCGGAAATCGGCCGGCGTCCCGCAGCCCGTCCCAACCGACGCCGTCCCGCCACGCCGGTATCGGCAGCAGGCCGCTCAACCTCCCCCGCCGCTCGGGAACCGCGGCGTTCATGCGCCGGCCGATGCGGCCGCTTCGGTCGCACAGCACCCAATGCAGGCCGGGCAGGCGGATCGTATCGATCGCGGCCAGCCCCTCATCCAGATCGCGGGCGGCGTTCAGTGCGACCAAGCCGGCCATGCTGCTCCCGGCCAGTGGGGCTTCGCCCGCCCAGCGGCGGGTGAGATAGCGCCCGGCCGTATGCGGGTTGCCGGCCAGAGCGCCGTTCTCGCTCTCGTAGAAGGCGGCGAGCACGGATCTGCCGGACCGCGTGCGGATCTCCTCCTGCCGCACCGGGAACGGGTGCCAGCGGCCGGCCCGCAGAAAACGGCCGCCGCGACACTCCTCCACGAACAGATCTTCGCTGTCCGCGTGCGCGTAGGTGACCCCCCACGCCAGGTTTCGGTTCCATCCGGACGCGAACGCCGGTCCGCCCGCGACCGTGGCTCCCATGATCCAGAGTTCGGGCGTCTCCAGCACCGCTTCGTACCAGACGGCCGGCAGGGAGGTGATGTCCAGGTGCGGGTCGTTGCAGAGCAACGGTCTGCCGGATGCCGTCAGCCGACCGGCGACCGCCCATGCGTTGCTGCCACCGGGTGGCGGCGGGCTCGCCACGCGCTCCCGATCCGGCCGCGCGGCATCGGCGCCCGCCACCAGCCGCCGGTAGTCCTCCTGCCGATACCCGTCGGCCGACCGGCCGAACAACTGCCTCCAGGCACGCAACGTCCCCGGATCGGCAGCCAGCGCCCGCGCGATCGCGAGCTCCATGTCTCCCTGGGCGTCATCGAGTCCCACGTAGGCGATCGTTCGCAGGCAGCAGAGGATGTCCGCGGGCGTGAACGGTTCGACGCGATTGCCGGTGAGCCGCAGCTCGAACGGCCGATGACCGCGGTCGATGACGTCGTTGATGCCGGCGCAGTACGCGCGCACGACAGCCATGGCGTGCTCCCCCAGGCCGGCCAGATCGTCTTCCGACACCCGATGCAGGCGGAGCGCACGGGAGCGTCGATCGCTGTCGATGAGCTTGGGGATGTCGCCGAACGCCTCGGCCAGGCGCCCCTTGCCGAGTGCGCGGGTGGCGAATATCTGGAACAGGCGATCGGTCGCGTGCATGAACCCCAGCCCGTAGTAGCCGTCCAGCGTGGTCTGCGCGCGGATACGCGGCGTGCCGGAGGTTTCGCGCGCGATCAGCACATCCTGTGCCGGGATGCGGAGACCGCCGGGCCGGTTACGAGGAGGAAGGCGCACGGCTCCAGGTTGGGGGAAAGCGTGGCAACAGGCAACAACGAACCGGCAATCTGGAGGCTGGCCGCGCGCTCGCCGTGCCGATACGATTCGACGCTCCCATGACAAGACTCGCGGCCGTGCTGGCCGTTCTGCTGATGGTCTGCACGGCATGCCGACCCGTGGCCGAAGACCACCCCCGGCTTCCGAACGACCACAGCGCCCATACCAGCTACAGCATCGGGCTCAAGATCGGTAGTGGCCTGGCCGCGCAACCGCTCGACCTCGATCTGAACTGGGTGGAGCGCGGTATCCGCGACGCCCTGGCGGGCCGGGGCATGCTGACCGCGCCACAGGCGGATGCCGAGTTGCAGGCGGCGCAGTCGATCATTCGCGAAGGCGAGGTAAACGCCTCGACCGGAGAGGCGTTGCTGAGCGATAACCGCGCCGATCCGGACTTCGCCGAGCTCGACAGCGGCGTGCAGTACCGGGTGGTCTCCGCGGGGACGGGATCGCCGCCAAGGATCGACCAACACGCGACGCTCCAGTACCGGGTCACCACCGCCGGCGGACAGGCCGTCCTCGATCTGTTCGAGACCGGCCAGACCGAGACGGTACGCGTCGGAGATCTCATCCCGGGGCTGGCCGAAGTGCTGACCCTGATGGCGCCCCGGGCGCGCTGGGTGGTGGCGATCCCGCCGGACCGGGCCTACGGCGAGCGGGGCAGACCGCCCTTCGTCGGCCCGAGCGTCACGCTGGTGTTCGAAGTCCTGCTCCTGGGCATCGGCGAAGAGGGCACCGGATGACACGGCCGGATCATGCCGCGCGGAGCTCCGCCGCACGCGCGCCACGCGTGGCGGTCGAGACCCTCGGATGCCGCCTCAATGCCTACGAGAGCGACGCGCTGAAGGCGGGATTCGTCGAGCTCGGGTATCGTGTCGTAACGCCGGACGAGGCGGCCGACGTGGTGGTCGTCAACAGCTGCACGGTCACCGACCAGGCCGATCGCAAATCACGCAACGCGCTGTACCGCGCCGGCCGGTCCGGCGACCCGCCCCCCCTGGTCGTGGCCACCGGCTGCATGGCGACCGGCCAAGGGGAGACGGTCGCCGCCATGCCCGGTGTCGACTACGTGGTCGACAACGAGCACAAGGCCGGGATTCCGGCGCTCGTGGACGCCCACCGCGCCGGCGAGATCTCCGCCGCGGCCGACCGCCCGACCGGCCCGTTTGCCTATGGCAGCGGCGAGCACGCGGCGCGCGCGCGCCGGTTTCTCAAGGTCCAGGACGGCTGCGACAACCGCTGCAGCTTCTGCATCATCCCGTTCGTGCGCGGTCGCGCGGTGAGCCGGCCGCTTGCGGCGATCCTCGACGAAGCGCGCGGCATCATCGACGATGGCTTGCACGAGATCGTCATTACCGGCGTGAACCTCGGCCGCTACCGGCATGACGGCACGGAGTTCACCGCGATGCTGGAGGCGCTGCTCGCACTGCCGGGCAACTTCCGCGTGCGGCTGTCGTCGCTCGAGCCCGATCCGCAGGTCGCGCCCGCGATCGATCTCCTGGCTGACGACCGCCTCTGTCCGCACCTGCACCTGTGCCTCCAGTCAGGCTCCGACCGGGTGCTGCTGGGCATGCGCCGGCTCTACGACCTGCAGACGTTCGAACGGCTGCTGGAGCGGGCGCGGCGTATCCGCCCCGACCTGAACGCCACCACCGACATCCTGGTGGGGTTCCCGGACGAGACCGATGAGGACTTCGACGACACCTGCCGCGCCGTGCAGCACCTGGGCTTCACGCACTGCCACACCTTTCGGTACGCCAAGCGCGACGGCACGCGAGCGGCGCGGATGCCGGGGCAGGTCGACGAGCGGGTCAAGCAGCGCCGGAGCGGCATGGTGCGCCGGCTGGCCGCGGCCAACCGCGACGCGTACGTGCGGGGGATGACCGGCGCCCGACAGCGCCTGTTGGTCGAGTCGGTCGAGGACGGGATCGCGCGCGGTTACGGTGAGTGCTACGTGCCTATCGAGGTGCCGTGCGACGCCCCCGGGCTGACACGCGGCTTTCTGGATGTACGCGTTACCGGCCCTCCGCTCCCGGGCAGCGACGCGCTCAGGGCCGTGGCCCTGGACAGCGCCGGCTTCAGGACCGCCGCCGGCCGAACAGCAGCCGCCCTCCCCACTTGAACAGCACGAACAGGGCCGCGACCAGCACGAAGAACCAGATCATCGGCGCGCCGAAGAACAGCCATACGCGCAGGCTGCGCAGCACCAAGGCCACGACAAAGGCGACCGCCAGCATCGCCATGAGCCCGGTCAGCCGGTTAAACCCGGGCACGCTGTCGAAGTCGACGCTGCGGCGCATGAGGCCCAGGGTCGCCACCATCGCTACCACCGGCACCAGGTAGAGGGTCACGCTGACATCGAGCAGGTTCTCCCCGGAGAAGAACAAGGCGTAGACCATGAGGACGGCGGCGAAGATGCCCGGAACGCAGGCGGCATACACCAGCACGGCATACAGGTAGCGCCACGGCGCGTTGCCGCCGCGGCCGGAGCCGTGCAGCACGCCGATCAGGGCGGTGGCGATCACCACGCCGCAGAACCCGATCAACAGCGGCACGCGCAGCGAATCGGCCGCGGAGATCAGCTCGCGCAGGGTCACGTGCGGAGAATACCAGGAACGACGATGGCTCTGTTATGGTGGCCCGGCATGGCAGAGACTGCGGCGGAGGGGCTGCTCGCCGCCACGGAGAAGCTGGCTGCGGCCGGTGAAGTGGCGGCGTTCGGTCCCCCGGTCGCATGCGTCTACAACCCGCTGCGATACGCGGACGCCGCGCACCGGCGCTACATCACCGCCTATGCGAACGAGGGCATCCGTGCCGTCTTCGTGGGCATGAATCCCGGCCCGTTCGGGATGGTGCAGACGGGGATCCCCTTCGGGGACGTGCGGACGGTCGCCGACTGGCTCGGCATCGCCGGCGGCGTGGAGCCGCCACCGCGCCAGCACCCGGCACGGCCGGTGCTCGGTTTTGCCTGCACGCGGCGCGAGATCTCGGGCTCTCGCCTCTGGGGGCTGTTCGCCGAGCGATTCGGCACGCCGGACCGGTTCTTCGCCGAACACTTCGTGCTCAACTATTGCCCGCTCGCCTTCCTGGGCGACACCGGCCGCAACATCACCCCGGACAAGCTCTCCGGGCCGGCGATGCGAGCGCTGCTCACCGCATGCGATCGCCACCTCCGCGCGGCGGTGACGGCGCTGCGGCCCGCGTGGGTAGTAGCGCTTGGGGCGTACGCTGAACGCAAAGCGCGGGAAGCCCTGCCCGACGAGCAGTGCGTGATCCGCCTGCTCCATCCCAGTCCGGCCAACCCGCGCGCGAACGCCGGTTGGGCCGAGCAGGCGACGCAAGCGCTCACCTCCGCCGGGGTATGGGTGTAGCGGGCTGCCGTGCCGATCGAGCCCTCCGACTCGGAGAGTGCGCGTCCTGGCCGACAGCGAGGGTCCCGGCGTGCGTTGCGTGCCTACCGGTGCCCTTGACGCATGAGCGTCCTCGTCGGTAGCGTTTGTCATGATGACGCGGTGCATCCTGATCGGGATTACCCAGGGCCTCCCAGGGTCCCATGTGCACTAGCTGATCACGACAAGGTGATTGAGGCAGGCCGTGGGCACCCGGAAGCTCACGGCCTTTCTCGTATAGAGGGATCCTTGTCTCACGGAGTTTGAGAGGAGACGACGCGAAGATGGTCGAGGTGATGGACACCACGCTGCGGGACGGCGAGCAGATGCGTGACGTCAGCTATACGCCGGACGAGAAGCTCTCCCTCGCTCAGTTCGTGCTGGAAGAGGTAGGCGTAGATCGTATCGAGATCGCCAGCGCCCAGGTGAGCGCCGGCGAGCGGACGGGGGCGGAGACGGTCCTGCGGTGGGCTGCCTCCCATGGGGTCGCCGACCGCGTCGAGATCCTGGGCTACACCGACGGGGAGGCCTCCGCTCGCTGGATCGCCGACCTCGGCGGGAGAGTGATGAACGTGCTGGCGAAGGGGTCGCTCAAGCATCTGACCATGCAGCTGCGCAAGACTCCCGAGCAGCACCGACAAGCTATCGATGACACGGTCCGCAAGGCGGAGCGGCTCGGGGTGGCCTGCAACCTGTATCTGGAGGACTGGTCGAACGGCATGATCGACTCGCGGGACTATGTCCTGGAGCTCCTCGACGGCCTGGCCGATACGCCGATCCTGCGCATCATGTTGCCCGATACCCTGGGCGTACTCTCGCCGTCGATGGTGACCGAGATGGTGGAGACCATACTGGGGCGGTATCCCGATCGCCGCTTCGACTTTCACGCGCACAACGACTACGGCCTGGCGACCGCCAACACGCTGGCGGCGGTAGCAGCCGGAATCTCCGGCGTGCACTGCACCGTCAACGGCATGGGCGAGCGCGCCGGCAACGCCCCGTTGGACGAGGTGGTGGTCGGCATGCACGACTTTCTGGGAATGGCCACCCGCGTACGGGAGAGCAAGCTCGTGCAGGTGAGCGAACGGGTGGATGTGGTGTCCGGCCGACGCGTACCGGCCAACAAGGCGATCTCCGGCGCCAACGCCTTCACCCAGACCGCCGGCATCCACGCCGACGGCGATCGCAAGGGTGATCTGTACCAAGGCCGGCTGCTCCCGGAGCGGTTCGGCCGGGAGCGCTCCTACGCGCTCGGCAAGCTGGCCGGCAAGGCGACTCTGGAGCATCACCTCGACGCGCTCGGCATCGAGCTGTCAGGCGAGCAGCGTGGCGCCGTGCTGGAGCGGGTCAAGGAGCTGGCCGACCGCAAGGCGACGATCACCCAGCAGGACCTCCCCTACATCGTCGACGACGTGCTGGCACGGCCCCACGAGCGCCACTTCCTGCTCGAATCGGTGGTGGTGGTTTCCGCCATCGGCCTCCGCTCCACCGCAACCGTGAAGCTGCGCTACACCGCTCCCGGGGGTGAGGAAACCACGATCCATGAAGACTCGGCTCAAGGGGACGGCGGATACGACGCATTCATGAATGCGGTAGGCCTGATCACCGGCGGGATCGGCTTCGCGCTGCCGGAGCTGATCGACTACGTCGTCTCCATCCGCCCCGGGGGCCACTCGGATGCGATCGTCCAGTGCACGATCACGTGGCGTGGCGACGGCGACACGCTGACGACGAAAGGCGTCAACTCCGATCAGGTGCTCGCCGCGGCGGACGCGACCGAGAAGATGCTGAACCTGTGGATCGCCCGCGCCGTCGAGAACGGGGCCTCGTGAGCCCCGCGACGGCCAAGCTCTGGTACAAGGACGGTCACCTGGATCCGACCGTCGAACGTTTTACCGTCGGCGACGACCGCATCCATGACCGCAAGCTGCTGAAGGCGGACGCGGTCGCGAGCCTCGCGCACGCGGGCATGCTCGGCGCGATCGGCATCCTGACCGGCGCCGAGCTTGCCGCGTTGCAGGAAGCGCTGCAGGAGGCGATCGTGGAGGTGGACGCGGGCCGGTTCCGCATCGGCGAGGACGAGGAGGACGGCCACTCGGCCCTGGAGCGGTTCCTGACCGGACGCGTCGGCGAAGCCGGCAAGAAGATCCACACGGGGCGTTCGCGGAACGATCAGGTGATCGGGGCACTGCGCTTGTACACGCGCGAGTGGCTGCTCGACTTCCGCGCAGAGACCGTGGAGTTGGTCGCGGCGCTGCTGGACTTCGCCGACACCCACGCACGCACGCCGATGGCCGGCCGGACCCACATGCAGCCGGCGATGCCGTCCACCGTCGGGCTGTGGGCCGCCGCGTTCGCGGAGGCGCTGATCGACGATGCCGATCTGGTCGCCTGCGCATATCGGCGCAACGACCGGAACCCGCTGGGTGCGGCGGCCGGGTACGGCGTGCCGTTGCCGCTGGATCGCCCGATGGTGGCCGCGGCGCTGGGCTTCTCGGGCGTCCAGAACAACGTGCTGTACGTGAACACCAGCCGCGGCGCGTTGGAGGCGCAGGTGGTGGAGGCGGCAGGCCGTGTCTGTGGCACGCTTTCGCGGCTTGCCCAGGACCTGCTTCTGTTCACGCTGCCGGAGTTCGGGTACTTCCGCCTGCCGGAGGAGCTCACCACCGGCAGCAGCATCATGCCCCAGAAGCGCAACCCGGACCTGCTGGAGCTGGTGCGGGCCAAGGCGGCGTTCGTCGACGGGCAAGCGGCGACCATACGGGCGATCACGAATCACCTGCCGAGCGGCTACCACCGCGATCTGCAACAGACCAAAGGTCCGTTCCTGATCGCCTTGGAGGAGGCGGCCGGTTGCGTCAGGGTGATGCGGCTGGCCATCTTGCAGCTTGCCGTCGACGATCGGCGGCTTCGGGACGGCTGTACCCCGGAGTTGATGGCTACCGACCGCGCCTATGAGCTGGTCGCGCAGGGCATGGCGTTCCGCGACGCTTACCGGCAGGTCGGCGCCGAGCTTCGCGAGGCCGGCGATGGTGCACCGCTGCCCGACGATGCGGCCCTGGCCGCCGCCCTTGCCAAGAACTACGCCGGTGCGCCCGGCAATCTGGCCCTGGACGGCGCCCGCCGGGAGATGCAGATCCTGCGCGACGCCGTGGAAGATGACCGTTCGGCCGTGACCCGGGCGCTGGTGCGGCTCGCCGGGCCCGCGGGGGAGCGGTTGATGGATACCGGACGGCGAATCGAGTGTGGAAAGGACGGTCCTGATGGGTGCTGAGCGCGTTCTGCTGGTCGGCTGCGAGTTGACGCGCGGCGGCAGCGAATGGCCACTCGACGCGTCGCTCGCCGAGCTTGGTCAGCTGGCCCGGACGGCCGGCCTGACGGTCGCCGGCCAGGAGCGTCAGCGCCTGCCGCGGCCGAACCCTGCAACGTATATCGGGTCCGGCAAGGCCGCGCACATCGCGGAGCTCGCCTCCAGTCTGCGCGTCGACGTGGTGTTGTTCGACGACGAGCTGGCCCCGAATCAGCAGCGCAACCTCGAGAACATTCTGGGTGAAGAGATCAAGGTGCTCGACCGCTCGGCACTGATCCTGGACGTGTTTTCCGCCAACGCCCGATCCCATGAAGGCAAGATCCAGGTCGAGCTGGCGCAGCTCGAATACCGCCTGCCGCGGCTGACCCGCATGTGGACCCATCTGGCGCGCCAAGCGGGCGGCCGTTCCGGAAACGCCGGCGTGGGCGCGCGCGGTCCGGGTGAGACTCAGCTCGAGGTGGACCGGCGGCGCGTACGCCACCGTATCACCCGGCTGCGCAAAGACCTGCAGGCTATCGCCACGGCCCGTTCCGGACACCGGGAACGCCGGCGGCGCAGCCGCATCCCGGTGGCGGCCCTGGTAGGCTATGCCAACGCCGGCAAGAGCACGCTGATGAACGCGCTCACCGGTGCCGAGGTCCGAGCCGAGAATCGCCTGTTCGCGACCCTCGACCCGACCACGCGGCGCATGCGCGCGGACGACGTGCCTCTGCTGCTGACCGATACCGTGGGCTTCGTGCAGAAGCTGCCCGCGAATCTGGTGGCCGCGTTCCGCGCTACGCTCGAGGAGGTTGTGGAGGCCGATCTGTTGATCCATGTCGTCGACGCGTGCCACCCGATGGCGCGGCAGCAGGCGGCTGAGGTAGTCCGCGTGCTGCGCGAACTCGGCGCCGCCGACCGTCCGATGATGACTGTGCTCAACAAGGTCGACCGTATGGAGGACGGGATGCCGTTGCCCGACGTGATGGAGCCGGGCGACTCGGCGCGGGCCATTCCGTTGAGCGCACTGCATCGGCAGGGCTTCGACGAGCTGCGCGCCGCGCTCGCGCAGGCAGTACGGCGTTGAGCGGCGATCGCATCCTGGTGATCGAGGACTCGGCGTCGGTGGCGCGCGGCCTGGAGTACGGACTGAGCAAGGAAGGCTTCACCGTCCGCTGCGCCCGCGACGGAGCCTCCGGCCTGGAGCTGTTCCGGACGTGGAATGCCCGGTTGTTGATCCTGGACATCCGGCTGCCCGACATGAGCGGCTTCGACGTATGCCGCGCCATTCGGGGCGAAGGCCGGCGGGAACCGATCCTCATGCTGACCGCCCGCGACGAAGAGATGGACAAGGTGCTGGGCCTGGAGCTCGGTGCGGACGACTACGTGGTCAAGCCGTATCAGCTACGCGAGCTCGTCTCGCGCGTGCGTGCGCTGTTGCGGCGTGCCTACGGCGAGCTTGCCGCCGCGGCCGGTACCGAGCGCATCGGTTTCGGCGATCTGGTAATCGATCCCGATCTCATGGCGGTGGAGCGAAACGGCTGCCGGGTGAACCTGACGCCGACCGAGTTTCGGCTTCTGCGTTACCTGGCCGAACGGCCCGAGCGGCTGCTGAGCCGCGCGCAGATCATCGAAGCCGTGTGGGGGTATACCGCGGACATCGGCTACGATCGCACGGTCGACGTGCACATACGCCGGCTGCGGGAGAAGATCGAGGATGATCCGGCCTCTCCGCGCTGGATTCAAACCGTTCGCGGGTTCGGCTATCGCTTCGCGAGTGTTACGAAAACTTAATTCTGCGGAAACAGGGTCGCAATCCAGCCGGCAGATCATTATGTCAGCTTCAATCGCATGGAGGGAATTGCGATGACATCGACACGGACAAGAGTATGGGCAGTCGCGACGGTGGCGCTGCTGGCGATCAGCCTGCCGCTGGCCGCGCAGGACGGCGGCCAGGCCGGGGTGCCGGCCGGGGTGATCGTCACCGGCGTCGACCCTGACGGTCCCGCGGCGGCAGCCGGCATCGAGCGCGGCGACCTGATCCTGGGCATCGACGGGCAGGATCTGGGGACCGCGCGCGATCTGATGCAGGCGCTGGCCGAAGCCTCAGGGTCGGAGGTGACGCTGAGCATCAAGCACGGCGACGACACGCGCGATCAGATCGTAGCGATCGACCGCATCTGGGGCCGGCCGCGCATCGGATTGGCGATCACCGGCGGAGTAGGCGCCAGCGTGGACCTGCTGCCTCAGCGCGGCAGGCGCGTGCCTATGGCTCCCGACCGAGGGCTCCGTTTCCGCATCGAGTCGGACAAGCCGGGAGTGGTCGTCATGGAGGTAGCCTCCGAGAGTGCGGCCGCGAGCGCCGGACTGCAGCCCGGCGACTGGATCACCGCCGTCGGCGGCCAGACACTGGACGGACCCGCCGAGCAGCTTCTGGAGCTCATCGGCGGTCACGAGCCCGGCGCCGAGGTGAGCATCGACTACCAGCGCGACGGCGAGGAGATGACGGCGACGGTCACCCTGGGTGAGAACCCGGAGACCGGCGCGGCCATGCTGGGCATCCGCTATCAGGCGCTGTCGAACGTCGAAGACATGCGCAAGCGCTTCGAGGACCTGCGGGAGCGCTTCGGGCGGCGGCGGATGGGTCAAGGTGGTCACGACGATGCTGACAAGGACACGAGCGGCACCATGGACGCCGACAGCGCCCTGTAAACCGATTCGGTGACCCGCGTATTCGCGACGATCAGATGGCGGCTGGTTCTCAGCTTCGCCGTCATCTCGATCGTCGCGATCGCCGTCATGGGAGGCCTTTCCATGGCGGTCATCGGCAAGCTCGTGGAGCGTCGCGAGAGGGACATGCTGCGGGAGACCGCGGCGGTCATCGCGACCCAGAGCCTGCCGTACATATCCCCGATCGTCGATGAGCGCCGCCTGCAGCATCTGGCGGAGACCGCTGCGCTCATGGGAGACGTCCGAGTCTGGATCCTGGACCGCTCACGGCGCGTGCGGGCCGACTCGGCACGCATGAGCGACTATGAGCTGGTCTGGGCATTCCCGTCGTTCGGGGACCTCGGGATCGGGTCGGCCATGCTGGTGCTGCTGGAACGCTCGCGCCTGTCGGCGATGGAGCGGTGGCGTGAAGAAGTGTATCGCCGTTTCGGCCTGGAGTCTCACGCACGGGGAATGCGCGTGCGGCGCGATGTGCTGGGAAACCGGCTGAGTCTCGAGCAGGATGCGGCGTCCGGGCAGGCGGCGCGGGAGGAACCGGAGGCGGGGATCGAGCCGGCGGTGACCGTCCCGATCGGCAATCCGGGGCGGCCCGTCGGCCACGTGCAGATCGGCTCCGCGCCGGGTGTTCTGCACGAGGTCAGACGCGGGTTGCGGGACACGTTCGTGGCGGCCGGCGTGGTGACCACGGTGCTGGCGGCCCTCATCGGGCTGGTTGTCGGCCGCCGCATGACGGCCCCGATCTCGTCGCTGACCGCATCCGCGCGGCGCATGGGCGACGGCGATCTCGGCGCCCGCGCCCCGGAGCGCGGCAAGGGTGAGATGCGCGAGCTGGCCGTCGCCTTCAACGCCATGGCTTCCCGGCTGGGCACGACCATCGAGGAGCTGCGGCGGGAGCGCGACGTGTTGCGCCGCTTCGTGGGCGACGCCTCGCACGAGCTGCGCACGCCGCTGACCGCGCTACGTACCTTCACCGAGTTGATGCAGCGTCATCCGGAGGACGAGCAGATGCGCAGTGAGTTTCTGCCCGAGTGCCTGCGGCAGATCGAGCGCATGGAGTGGATCACGGCCAACGTGCTCGACATCGCCCGCCTGGAAGGCGGCGTGGCCGGCCTGGAGCGGCGTCCCCAGGAGCTGACCGACGCCGCGCGGAACGCGATCGGGTTGCTGAGGGCGCGGGCGGAAGCCCGCTCGGTGCAGGTGGATCTGGTCGAGCACGGGGGAGCCACGATCTCGGGCGATCAGCGCTCCCTGGAGGTGGCCATCGGCAATCTGGTACAGAACGCGATCGACTGGACCGCGCTCGGCACCACGGTGACCGTGCACATCCGGGAGAGCGAAGAGAAGGTGGAGTTGTCCGTGACCGACCACGGCGCCGGGATTTCCGAGGCGGATCTGCCGCACATCTTCGAGCGGTTCTATCGCAGCGAGCACGCTCCGGAAGGCGGCAGCGGGCTGGGGCTGGCCATCGCGCGAGCGCACGTCGAGGCGCACGGCGGCCGTGTGCGGGCGGAGAATCACGACAGCGGCGCCCGCTTCGTCATCGAGCTGCCGCGCGCGGGCAGTGCCGCTGCGGGCGGCGGCGAGGATCGCTGACCGCGGATAGCTCTGCCAGCCGGCCGTGCACGGCCGGCCGCGGGAAGCTCAGGTCTGCGACCGGCGGGTTGCCCGGTCCTTCATACGGCGCATCTCGGCGTTCAGGGGCACCGAACGTCCGGGGTGACGGCGTGCCGGGTCGTGCAGCCACGTGCCCTGATTGTCCCGAAGCACCGGCAGGCGCTGCGCGGCCGGCGGCGGCTGCACGGCAGCGGCGGGCTCGGCCGCGAACCAGTAGGCGGTGGATGCCATCTCGTTGGCCAAGTGGTTGCCGTGCCCGTGCTCGATGGTGACCTTGATCTCCTTGCGGAAGCGCACCGGGTTCTCCAGATGGAGCACGTAGCTGGTCTGGTAGCCGCCGGTGTCGTGCTCGTAGATCGATGAGCCGTTGCGGAGGAAGGCGTTGTCCTGCATCCCCCACGCCTGATTGAGGTAGTCCTCGCTGCCGGTGCCGTGCAGGTCGGGCGGCCACCGGTAGCCGTCCACCCAGATCATGTCGTCGCCTTCGCCCCACCAGGTGCCCTGGAAGTTGGTCACCGACAGGTTGCAGCCCAGGTAGTGGCCGCGGCCACGGGTGTCCAGGATGACGTAGTTGTTCTCCCATGCGGTGCGGGCGCGATTGACGACGTTGGCTTCCGGCGTGTTGACGCGGACCTCGTGCCCCCAGCCGCCGAACGGATTGGCGCGCCGGAACTCGGCGTGGAAGTACCCGGCGTCCTCGCGCGGCTCGGGCAACCGCTCGTAATCGATGTAGAAGTACTGGATGTGCTCCTCGGAGCTCTCGTTCACGAGCTCCACCAGGGCGCGTCTGTGGAAGGGCATCGGCACGTAGCAATTGAGCGCGCAGCCGTGGTCGAAGCTGTTGTCGTGTTCGGTCGAAGCGCTGAACAGCGCCGACTGGAAGCTTGTGACGATGCCGTGTCCCAGGCAGAAGAAGTCGCCGAGCGGCGCCACCACGCTGGGGTGCGGGGCGTCGTCCCAGGTGATCCGCAGCAGGCAATCGCGGTAGTGATTGCGCTGGGTGAACCACAGGTGCGTGATCACGCCGGGACCTTCGATGTCGGCCAGGGTGCGCGTCTCCCCAGGACCGATCGCCCAGCGGTCCTGATTGCGGCCGGTGGTGTCCCACGATGAGCAGCGGCCGGTGCGTCCGTCGGTCAGGGTGGCGATATGGTCGTACATGGCGCGATCACAGTATCGCAATGCGTGCTGACACCGGAGCGTCCATTGATTCCCGGCGTTTGCGCTCCTCCCCGCCTCGCCCATACCATGCACAGAGAGCAGCCGACCTCGCGGAGAGGCGGCAAGCCCCAGCCGGTCCCGTCGGAGCCGACGCGCCGGCCGTACCCCAGATGGGGACGGCACGGCAGAAGCGGAGAGGCTCCCCATAGGGTCCGCCTTGGGCGAAGGAGATGCCCATGGACCGGTCCCGCTACACGCTGACCGACATCACCCGTCCCGACCGGGAACCGCTGGTGATGGTCACCGCCTACGACGCGGCGAGCGCCCGTCTGGCCGACGGTGCCGGCGTCGACCTGATCCTGGTCGGCGACACGCTGGCGGAGTTCGCTCTGGGATACGACAGCACCGCCCCGGTGACCATGGACGAGATGCTCCATCACTGCCGCGCGGTCACCCGCACCCGCCCGCGCGCGCTGGTGGTCGGCGACATGCCGCTCGGCTCCTATCAGGTCTCAGACGAGGAGGCGGTGCGCAACGCCATCCGCTTCGTAAAGGAGGGCGGCGTCGATGCGGTCAAGATCGAAGGAGGGGAGGTGCGCGCGCGGACCGCGCGGGCGATCGTGGACGCGGGCGTCGCGGTGATGGGTCACATCGGCTACACCCCGCAATCGGCGGTCAGCTTCGGATCTCACATCGTTACCGGCCGTGACGCCGAGACGGGGATTCAGCTCTACCGGGACGCGCTGGCCCTGGAGCGCGCCGGCTGCTTCTCGCTGGTGCTTGAGGCGGTCGTCCGAGCGGTGGCGAGCCGCATCACGGCGGAGCTGAGCATCTCCACGATCGGCATCGGCGCCGGCGCCGGCTGTTCCGGTCAGGTGCTGGTGTTCCATGAGCTGACCGGCATCCACTCCGGTCCTTCACCCCGCTTCGTGCGGCGCTACGGTGAGGCGGGCGCCGAGATCAGCCGGGCGATCGCCGCCTTCGCGCGCGACGTGCGCAGCCGCACCTATCCCGACAAAGAGCACTCCTACCTGATGCCGGCCGAGGAGATCGCCCGCTTCGACCACGCCCTGGCGGCCGAACGTCGGGACGCTGGTCTACGTACGAGGACCGCATGAGAGTCGTCGAGCGGATCGACCAGGTGCGCTCCTTCGTGCGCAGCGTGGGTCGGTCGACGGTCGGCCTGGTGGCGACGCTCGGAGCGCTGCACGCCGGACACCGTTCGCTGGTCGAGCACGCCCTCGCCGCCGGAGACACCGTGGTCGCGACACTGTTCCTCAATCCCACGCAATTCTCCGACGAAGCCGATCTGGCTTCGTATCCGCGTACGCGTGAGGCAGACTTGGCGCTGTTTCGCGACGCTGGCGCCTCGCTGGTGTTCGCGCCGCCGGCGCAGACGATGTATCCACCCGGCTTCGACACGACCGTGGTACCGGGACGCGTGGCCGAGGGACTGGAAGGCGGATCGCGCCCCGGACACTTCCGCGGGGTCTGTACGGTGGTGGCCAAGCTGCTGAACATCGTCACGCCGGCGCGCGCCTATTTCGGGCAGAAAGATGCGCAGCAGGTAGCCGTGATCCGTCGAATGGTCGCCGACCTGGACATCGATGTCGACCTGGTCGTCTGCCCGACCGTCCGCGATCGCGACGGAGTGGCGCTGAGCTCGCGCAACGCGCTGCTCACTGCCGGGCAGCGGGCCCGCGCAGTCGCGATCCCGCGCGCCCTGGCGGCCTGCCGTGGGCGGTTTCGATCCGGGGAGCGGGACGCGGAGACGTTGCGCGCCGTCCTCCGGAACCGCCTGCACGCCGCGGTCGACCTGGAATACGTGAGCGTCGCGGATCCGGAGACGATGGCGGAAATGGACACCGTCGAGCGTCGGGGCGTGGCGTCGGTCGCGGCCAGAGTGGGCGACGTGCGGCTGATCGACAACGTGCTGCTGGAGCCGGTGAGCTGATGCTGCTGTGCGTGGACATCGGCAACACCAACATCGTGCTGGGGACCTTCCCGCACGACGCCCCCGAGCACGCCGCTCCCGCCGCCACTTGGCGGCTGTCGACCCGCGCCAACGTGCAGGCCGATGAATACGCGGTGCTGCTGCGCCAGCTTCTGCAGATGGAAGGGCTGTCGGAGGATGCGATCGACGCGGTGGCGATCGCCAGCTCGGTGCCACCGGTGCAGGGTGTGTTCGCGACGCTGTGCCGCCAGCGGTTGGGACTGGAGCCGCTGATCGTCGGCGTCGGCGTCAAGACCGGTGTGCGCGTGCGCTACGACAGCCTGCGCGACGTGGGCGCCGATCGCATCGTGGACGCCGCGGCGGCGTTCGCGGAGCACGGCGGCCCGGTCTGCGTGGTGGACTTCGGCACCGGGACCACTTTCGACGCGATCGACGCCTCCGGACAGTATCTGGGAGGTGCCATCGCCCCCGGCATCGAGATCGCCGCGGACGCGCTCGCGGAGCGGGCCGCCAAGCTGGGGCGGATCGAGCTGGTGGCGCCGCCGCACGCGATCGGCACCAATACCACGCACGCGGTGCAGTCCGGACTGATCTACGGCTATGTCGGCCTCGTGGAGGGGATGGTGGCGCGTTTCCGCGCCGAGCTGGGCGGCGCCGCGTACGTGCTGGCGACCGGCGGGCTGGCCGATACCATCGCCCCGCTGACGCGCGTGATCGACGAGGTCGATCCGTGGATCACGTTGAAGGGGCTGCGCCTGACCTGGAACACGAACGCGGGGAGGACGACGTGAACGACGAATCGGACCGCAGCCCGTTTGCCGGTCGATCGGTGCTGGTGTGCGTCACCGGCGGCATCGCCGCCTACAAGGCGGCCGCCCTGGTCAGCGAGCTGGTGCAGCTCGACATCCGGGTGCGCGTGGTCATGTCGGCGGGAGCCCGGCGGTTCATCCAGCCGCTCACCTTTCAGGCGATCACCGCCGAACGGGTCGTCACCGACCTGTTCGATCCCGACCACGCCGGCGTCCAGCACGTGCAGCTCGCGGCCGCACACGATCTGGTCGTGGTAGCACCCGCTTCCGCCAACACCATCGCCCGGCTGGCCGGCGGCGCGGCCGACGATGTGGTCGCAGCGACCGTCCTGGCCAGCCCGGCTCCGGTGCTGGTGGCGCCGGCGATGGAAAGCACCATGTGGGACAAGCCGGCCACCCGGCGCAACGTGGCGCAGCTCGCCGCCGACGGCATGACCATCATCCCGCCGGGGACCGGCCGGCTGGCCTCCGGAGCCTACGGCATCGGCCGCATGGCCGAGCCCGCGCTGATCACCCGGTACGTCCGGAACGCGCTGGGAGCCGACGGTGACCTGGCCGGCCGCGCCGTGCTGGTCACCGCCGGCGGCACGCGCGAGGCGGTGGATCCGGTCCGAACCCTCACCAACCGCTCATCCGGCCTGATGGGCCGTGCCGTCGCGGTAGCAGCGCGCGATCGCGGCGCCGCGGTCACGCTGGTTACCACGGCCGGCGCCGATCCGGAACCCGGCATCATCCCGATCTCCGTGGAGAGCGCCGCCGAGATGGCGCACGCCGTCAAGGAGCACCTGCCCGGCCGCGACGCGCTGATCATGTCGGCAGCGGTCGCCGACTTTCGTCCGGCGGCGCCTGCGGACGCCAAGATCAAGAAAGCGGATCGGCCCGCGTTGACAATCGCGCTGGAGCCGACCGACGACATTCTGGCCGCTCTGGCGGGCGGCGGCGACGGCTGGCGGCGGCCCTCGGTCGTGGTCGGCTTCGCCGCCGAGACCGAACGGTTGCTGGAGGGAGCCCGCCGGAAGCTGAAGACGAAGCGGCTGGACCTGATAGCCGCCAACGGGGTCAGCGCGGACAGCTCGCCGTTCGGAGCCAAACGGGTTGCCCTGACGCTGATCGATCGCACCGGAACCGAGGAGCCTCTCCCCGAGATGACCAAGGAACAGGCGGCGCACCGCCTGCTGGACCGGGTGGCAGCGCTGCTGGACGCCTGAAGCCCGGCTACCTCGCCTTTTCGTCGGACTCCGTGGGGTTCTGCAACGCCTTGCGGTCGCCTTCGGCGCCGTCGGCGTCCTTCTGGCCCGTGGTCAGGCCCTTTTCGAACTCCGCCTTTACGCGGCCGATCGAGCGCGCGAACCGCGGGATCGCCGAGGCGCCGAACAGCACCAGGACGATCACGCCGACGATCAGTATCTCCGGATGACCAAGCATGCTTGCTACCTCTCTACCGCGTCCCCGGACGAGGTCTTGTCACTATAACCCTCTCCCGCGCCGGCGTCTTCCTCGCTCGGCCGCGTTTGCATGGGGTGGATGCCGTCATTGGGCTGCGACGGCGCATCGCGCTCGAAGTCGGTCCGCTCCAGCGCCGCGCCGAGCTGACGCATCTCGGCCCTGGCCTGCGCGGAAACGGACTGGATGCGCCGCACCACCCGCCCGACCGTGCGCGCCGCGCGCGGCAGCTCGCTCGGCTTGACGAACACCACGATCACCAGCGCGATCGTGGCGATCTCCCACAGCCCCAAGCCGAACATCACTCCTCTCCCAATCGAAAGATACGGGCGATCAGTATCGTCAGGAAGAACATCGCCACCATCGGCACGGCAAGGCCGATCTGGGTCACCACATCCGGCGGCGTGACCAGGGCGGCCACGGCGAAGATCCCCACGATCGCGTAGCGGCTCACGCGCAGCAGTGTGCGGCGGGTTACCACGCCGGCGCGCAGCAGCAGCAGCAGCACGACCGGCATCTGGAACATGAGCGCGAACATCAGGAGGAGCTGCAGCAGATAGAACACGTTGCGGTCGTAGCTCAGCAACAACCCCACCCGCTTGGGGACGAACCCCGGCCCAGTGAGAAACTCGACCGACAGCGGCACCACCTCGTAGAAGCCATAGAGGAACCCGGCGCAGACCAGGACCATGCTGGCCCAGAGCGCGCCTGCGATCACGCGCCGTTCCTTGCGCTGCAGGGCGGGAAACACGAACCTCATCACGTTGTAGCCGTGCACCGGCAGCGACGCGATGACCCCGGCCAGCAGGGCCACCTTCATCCGCACCAGGAACCCCTCGAACAGCGAGGTCGCGAACAGGTGCTGCTCCCCGCCGAGCCGTTCCTGGATTGCGGCCAGCGGTGCGAGCAGCAGATCCAGGATCCACTCATAGAACCCGTAGCAGACCCCGGCAGCCACCAGCGCCGCGACCAGCGACACCATCAACCGGCGCCGCAGCTCCTCGGCATGCTCCAGGAACGTCATGTGGCGCTCGGGCGAGCGCGGCTGCGTCGCGCGAGGGCTCATCCACGCCGCACCGTCGGTGCCGGCCGTCGGTCCGTATCCACGGTGGCCGCCTGTCGGACCCGCCGGCGGGCCAGCAACGCGATCGCCGCCAGGAACGCCGCCTCGATCGCGCCGTAGATGAGCAGGCCGGAAAGCACCCCCTCGGTAAACCCGTAGGAGTGCAGGCCGACGCCGAGCTCGTTGATCCCGAACCAGGCGAGCATCACGACCATGATCCCGACCACCGAACCGACCGCCATGCCGTACTCGCCGATCATCTTGCCCAGTCGCGCGTGGAACAGGATCGCGCACCACAGCACGATCATCAGCGCGCCGTTCTCCTTGGGGTCCCATCCCCAGAAACGGCCCCATGACTGATCGGCCCAGATGCCGCCGAGCATGGTGCCGACGAACGACAGGGTCAGTCCGAACGCCAGAGCGCCGACCAGCAACCGGTAGGTCTGACGAAGGCGTTGACCGCCGCGGCCCTCGACGAACTGGAACAGGTAGACATGGCCGACGAAGCCGGCGAAGACGCATGCACAGTAACCGGAGGTGATAACCACCACGTGGGTCGACAGCCAGAAGTTGGTGTCCAAGACCGCCTGCAGCTGCCGTAGCGTGTCACCCTCGGCCGCGAACTTGCCGGAGATCCACAGCAGCACAAAGCCGATTATCAGGCCGCTGACGGCGCCCAGACGATTGCCCCGGTAGCGCAGGAATACGCCCGCTCCGGCGGCGCACCAGGAGACGAACACGAACGTCTCGTACAGGTTGGTGACCGGCGGCCGGCCGCTGATGATCATCCGCAGCAGGATGCCGCCGGTGTGGACGGCGAATCCCAGCGCCAGCGCACCCACGCTCGCCCGCTCCAGCAACGGGCGGCTGATCAACATGGCAAGGAGCGCCAGCGCCGTGCCCAGCAGGTACGCCCAGCGGACGTAGGAGAGCGGGTCCGCACGGCGATAGAACAGCTCCAGCACCGGGTCCGGCAGTGGCAGCGCACTCCCCAGCCGCTGCTCCCGAGCGCGAACGAAGGTCTGCGCCGCCAGATCGAAGCGTGTCTGCCGTTCCTCGACGTAGGCCACCTGCAGGTCGCGGAGCGCGGTCAGCTCCTCGGCGACCTGCGACGCGATCTGCGGCTGCGCAAGGGCCTGCCACGGGCTCACCCAACGCTCCCCGTCGGGTGACGCCAGCGGGATCATCGGCAGCGGCAGCGAGCCGTAGGTCTGGTCCCAGAGGCGGAGATTCTGCATCAGCCGCAGCAGCGTCCGGTCGGTATCGTCGAGCCGCCCGGAGCGGCCGTGCTGGTCGACCACGGCGGCGGCACGTCCCTCCAGCAGGGGCCGCCGCAAGGCCAGATCCAGGTAGCTGTACGGACCCGTGCCCGGCAGCTGCAGGGCCTCCGCCGCCCCGTCCGAGTCGACGAAGAATGCCTCGGCGTCGGGATAGGTGAAGCCGAAGGCGGCGAGCAACCCGGAGAACTCGACCAAGTTGTTCCACACACGGATCAACTCGCGCTGGACCAGATTGCGTTCCTCGGCCGGCAGCTCGGATGCCAGGCCGGCCAGCTCTTCGAGGTCGATCGCCCCGGCGCGCAGCTCCTCGAAGCTGTAGCGGCCGCGCCCGCGCGACGCCACGCCGATCGCCTCCAGCACCTCCGGGTGGTCGATCAGGAACACCTCATCGCGATAGGTCTCCTGCGGCGCCAGCAGCACCCGGGCAAGCCAGTCGATCGCTGCCTGGCCGGCATAGCGCTCGCGGCCAGAGTAGCGCAGGAGCGTGTTGCGCGCGTAGCTGTCCAGCGGCTTGAGGCGCCCATCCTCGATCATCAGGAGCGGCCGAAGCGCGGCGGCGCTGGCCAGCCGGGGCGCAGGAGGCTCGTAACCGGTGGAGCGATCGCCGCGGCCGAAACGGCCGATCATCGACACCGCAAGCAGACCCAGCACCGCGAGCAGCACGAACAGGACGATACGCGTCGGCTTTGCCAGGCCGGCGCCCGGCCCGATCAGCGGCGCGGCTTCGGCGCTCATGAAGCCGCCTCGGCAGCGGGGCGCCGCCGCCGGCCGGGGCGGACGAGGGTCTGGATGAAGTGCACGATCAGTCCCACGCCGATGATGGCGGTGGCCACGTACGGCACCAGGCGGCCGCGGTTCCGCACCACCGCCAATGTCGAATACGCGGCGCCGGTGGCGTCGAACTCGTAGGAAGCCTGATAGAGGGTGAATCCGCCGAATCGCAACGGTTTGTTCATCGAAATGCGCACCGGCCGCCGGGTGCCGGGCGCCTCGATGATCACGTCGCTTTCGAACGCGCGGGGCGTGTCGGTGCCAGGGTGGAACGCCGCGCGGAAGTCCTGCAGGCCGATCAGCGCGGGCAGCACGTAACGCGTCCGGCGCAGGGAAAAGGCATACCGCTGGCCGTCCAGCGTCACGCTGGTCGGCGTCGGGTCCAGGGCCCACAGCGCCAGCGAGGCACGTTCGGAACCGCCGCTGACGTGCAGGATCACGCCGGGCTGGTTCTCCTCCGGGCGCACCGAACGACGGCGCGGCCGCAGGTCGGCGATGCCGCGGGCGTTCACGAGCGGGCTGCTCTGCCCCTCCGGCGGCAGGTAGGCGTCCGCGCTCGGATGGTTTTCCTCCACCAGCATGGTCACGCCCAGCCCCGGCAGGGCCACCTGATCGCCGGGAGCGAGCCCCCGCAGGTCGACCGCGCTGACGTCGCGGGCATCCGGCCCTTCACGCCAAGCGGCCACTTCCCACTCGTGGTAGTCCTCGCTGGTGTTACGCCACTCCCCCTCCTGCAGCCGCAGGAAGGACTCCTGCGCGAAGTAGGAGATGAAAAACATGCCGAAGAACATCACGAACATGCCGAGGTGAATGATCAGGATTCCGACCCGCGACCAGCGATAGACGAACCGGACGGCGGTCACCGCCACCAGGTTGACAAACAGGACCCAGAGCACGAGCTGTGCGCCGGGCAGCGGCACGATGCCGCCCACCAGGGTGATCCACGCTCCGAAGTAACGCTGCTGTGCATCGTACAGGCCGTGCGACACCTGATGAAAGGTGCCCAGAAGCGTCAGCAGGAACAGCAGCGCCAGACAGATCACGGTAACGCGCAAGTCGATCGCGATCCTCACCAGCGGGCTGCGTCTGATCGCCTGAACCAACATCGCCGACTACCCCTGGCTCCCGTATCCGGTCCCCGACGATCGGGGCCCGAGCGAGTTCAGGAGGTCCACGAACGCGGAGCGCTGCTCGGCCAGGACGACGGCCGGAGCCTCGGCCTTGACGAACATGGTCTGCCCGCCGACCGAAGCGATCGCCGTCAGGAACGCCGTATCGTCCCGGCTGGCGACCAGGGGAGTGAAGTCGAAGAGGGTGAAGTCCAGGTCGGCCTGCACGGAGATCGCATCATCGAGGAGCGTGCGCACCCGGTCGGGGGGCAGGTCCAAGTCGAGTTGCGTAAGCCAGCGCCGCACGTTCGCTTCCACGCCGCCGGCATCCCCTGCCAGCACCACCACGGTGCTCTCCCCTCCCCCCGGCAACCCGAACCGCGCCAGGCGAAGTCCGTCTCCCGGCAACTCGTTCCAATCCACCGGAGTCACCCAGCGCCAGCGGTCGTTCATCCGCGGACTTGAGCCGGCGTCGCCACCGGTCGAATCGAACAGCGCGCCGACAGGCGTGGGCGCCACCGTCACCTCCCGGTAGGTACGGACCGCCACCTCCCGATCGCAGCTCACGAGCGACGCCAGCGCCGTCAGCGCGATAGCCAGACAGACGGGCGTTCGGTGAGTGCTCGGCCCCATGAACCCGCCCCACAAGGTAGAGCCAGCCACGGATCGATTCAAGGCCCGGCGCGGGAACCGATGCCCGTCACGATGCGCCGATGTCCGCCAGACGGTACACCGAAGTCACGCTGGATCGCGGTACGGACACGCTGGGATACTGTTTCCAGACGCCGTACTCGGCGGCCCGTGACAGATAGTCGGCTTTCGAGATGCCTCCGGCGCCGTCCTTGTGCGAAGCCGCGTCCATCAACAGCAGCGAGCCGTCGCGCTCCTCGAAGAAGCGCCCGACGTACACTGGGCCTTCGGTATCGACCACGACGGTAATTCCGTGCAACTCACCCAAGTGCCGATGTTCGGGTGCCGCGAACGATCGTCGGCGCTCAGCCACGGGAGGCTCTCATGCGTCTGGTGTGCCGTTGGGGGGACTCAACCACAATGGCGGTCGAACAGCTCCCGCAGGTCGGCCGCGATCGACCGGGGATCGCGGCCCTCGATGCGGTGGCGGGGAAACAGGTGGACCAGCTCACCCTCACGGAACAGCGCGAAGGACGGGCTCGAAGGCGGATAGTCGGCGAAGTAGTTCCGGGCCCGCTCCGTCGCGTCCAGGTCCTGTCCGGCAAACACGGTAGCCACGCGCTGCGGCTTGGGATCCTGCTGCAACGCCAAGGCCACGGCCGGCCGAGCGCTGCCGGCAGCGCATCCGCACACCGAATTGACCACCAGGAGTGCCGTACCGTCCGTGTCGTCCATGAACCGGTCCACGTCTTCGGGGGCCAGCAACTCGGTTACTCCTATATGCGCAAGCTCATCGCGTATGGGCTGCACCAGCACGGGGTCGTATGGCATGTGAAAACCTCACTCTGGGGACGGCTGGCTGTCGCTAGCGATCAGCTCCTTCCCCGGATACTTTGTTGTCCTCCACCCTACCGTCTGCGCGGAGTCTCGTCGACCCGCCGACGCGGCGCCGGCCACCGAGCCCTGCCGGGCCTGGCAGGGCTCGACTCCGCCGAAACGCCGCTCCCGTCGACGGAACTCCGCCAGGGCCGCTTCCAGATCGGCACGCTTGAAGTCGGGCCACAACGTGGGAGTGAAGACCAGCTCGGCGTATGCGGCTTCCCAGAGCAGAAAGTCGCTCAGCCGCTGCTCGCCAGCGGGCCGAACGATCAGGTCCACCTCCGCCAAGTCGCCGTCTCCGCCGGTCAGCATGCGAGCGAACTCACTACGCGTCGGCTTGTCGCCGGGCGCGAGCCGGGCGGCCGCGGCCAGGATGGAGTCGCGAGCCGAGTAATCGGCCGCGATGCGCAGCAGCAACCGGTCGCAGAACAGCGTCGCCGCCTCGCTGCGCTCAATCTCGCGCTGCAGCGCCGCGGGGAAGCGATCACGACGCCCGATGAACGAGACGCGCACCCCCTGCCGCACGCAATTGCTGGTTTCGCGCTGCAGGTACCACTGGAAGAGCGACAACAGGAGCTGTACCTCGCCGGACGGCCGACGCCAGTTGTCCGAGGAGAACGCGTACAAGGTCAGGACGCGGATGCCCAGGTCGGCGGCGGACTCGACCGCCTCCCGCACGGCATCGGTGCCGGCTCGGTACCCGTCATAGCGGGACAGACGCCGGGCCTGCGCCCAGCGCCCGTTGCCGTCCATGATGATGCCGACGTGCCGCGGGCCGACATCGGCCGCACCGTGCCCGCCGTTCGCGCCGTCCTCACCATCGGCGTCACGCGCGTCGGCGCCGCGGTTGGTGGGCAGGGAGCCTCTTCCGTTCGCCTTATGGACGGACATCACGAGTCCCCCAAGGCGCTGGCGGGCAACGGATAGCTGGCCAACTCGCCTGCCGCGCTCGCTTCCGCGGAGCCGGGAAGCTCGCTGCCGATGCGGCCGATTGCCGCAATCAGCGCCTCCATGTGGCGCAGGTACGCCTCCAGTGCATCGCGACCCGCCGGCGTCAGCGCGAACGTGGTACGAGGCTGGCGCCCGCGGAAGCCCTTGCGCACCGCAATGTAGCCGGCGTCCTCAAGCTTGCGGGCATGTACGCTGAGATTGCCGTCGGTCACACTGAGCAGCGACTTCAGATCCCGAAAGCTCATCGACTGCACCGCGGATAGCGCACTGAGTATGGCCAGGCGCGTGCGTTCATGCACCACGGAATCGAAGGTCCTGGCGCTGGCGGCAAGACCATGCGCCAGATCCAGCGAAGGCGCGGCGCCCAAGCGCCCCGCACGGCCGCCGTCAGCCGCCATGCCGGTTGGCGATATGGACGCCGAACGCCACGTGCAGGACGCCGAAACCGCACACCATCAGAGCCGGGCCCACCGGAGTGTACAGGAGCGCCGCCGCGCCGAGCACCAGAAAGCAGGTCCCCATGACCGCAACGCTGCGCACGGAGAACGCTCCGCCGGTGAGGGCGGCAATCCCGTACAGGCTGAGCCACGCACCCGGCAGCAGGTGGTGAGCGCCTGCCGCGTGGAGCGCTCCGGTGAGCAGCGCACCGACGGCCAGAGGCGGGATGAAGGTAAGGGCGAACGACTGAGCCGGCCGTGACCAGAGCGACAGTCCGCCGCGTCGCGCCTTCAGCGCCATCGCCGCCACCCCGGTGAGGAACGCCGTCACGGCCGTAACCAGCCAGATCGTCAGCCATAGGTCCGCCATGATCTGCGTAGCGCCGTATGCGACGATGGCGCTGCTCCCCATCAGGATCATCCCGACACCCGGCACCGCGTCGAAGCGCACCGCCCGTTCCATGGTCGTACGGATAAAGCGCAACTCGTCCGCGGCCTGCCGGTCCATCGCCAGCGCGCCTGTCGGGGTTGTCATCGCTCGCAGTATGCCAACTGGTTCGTTTGGTTTCAAGTTCTTTATCTTTCAAAGTGCCGCCATCGTCGCGTTACGGCTCGACCGACTCCTCGAGGTCCTCACCCGCTTCATCGCCCTGCCGGCCGCCGGTCGGCTCACCGGCCGGCGCCGCTGACGCTCCCCCCTCGACCGCAAGGCCCCGTCGCTGAACGCGCCTTGCCCACAGACGGCGCGCCAGCTCCTGCATGTCGGTCGCCCGATCGGTCTCATCGACGATCTCCAGGCCCAGCAGCGTCTCGACGATGTCTTCCACGGTGACGATGCCGGCGGTGCCCCCGTATTGATCCACGATCAACGCGATATGCTCGTGGCGACTCAGCATTTGCGGAAACGCTTCGCGCAGCGACAGCGCTTCCGGCAGCGGCAGGATATCCCGGCGGAGGGACTCGACCGTACGATGGCCTTCTCCCCGGGCGACGGCAAGCAGCAGTTCGTAGCGCAGCACGTACCCGGTGACCGAGTCGATGTCGCTCCGGTAGATCGGTATCCGCGATGGCCGCAGCTCCCCGGCCCCCACCTCCGCAAGTGTCAGCGACGCGTCGAGCGCCACCACCACGGTCCGCGGCGTCATGGCGTCTCGCACTGCCAGCGCTCCGAACTGCATCACGCTCTCGATCATGCGCGACTCGTCCGCGGCGATGACTCCCTGGCTGTGGCCCAGGTCCGCGATGGCCCGGATCTCGCCGCGGCTGACCCGGGCCGGGGGACGACCGCGAGCGATCAGCGCAGCGATGCGGTTGGCGAACAACACCATCGGATACATCGCGACGATCAACCCCTGGATTGTCCACGCCGCGGGGGCTGCCAGACGGCGCCAGTAGGTGGCGCCCCACGTCTTGGGGATGATTTCCGAGAAGACCAGCACAAGGAACGCCAGCACCCCGGCGATCACGCCGCCGTGGACGCTGGCGAACACCAAGCCGGCCTGCCATCCCACCCAGGTGGCGCCGGAAGTGTTGGCGATCGTATTCAACGTGAGGATCGCCGCCAGGGGCCGGTCGATGTCGTCCTTCAGCCGCTGCAGCAGGTTCCCCGTGTGCGGCTCGGTGCCACGCATGGCAGCCACGTAGCTGGGTGTCACGCTCAGGATGACCGCCTCCAGTACGGAGCACAGAAAAGACAAGACCAGCGTCAGCGCCAGCAGGATCAGCAGCAGCGTCATGTCATCCCGCCTACGGCAGAAACGGCAGCGGTCGGCCCGTTCTCCACAGGTAGCGGTCGGCCAGCACGTTGAGAGGCTTCGCCGCCACGTTGAAGTTGGAGCCCAGCTCCGCGAGGACGTTTTCCATCTGCAACGCGTGAGCGGCCTGCTGACGGGACGCCAGACGATAGAAGCGTGCCCCGTTCTCGATCCATTCGGCGCGCACGGCGGCCGCGCTGCGGCCACCGACGGCCCCTATCCGCTCGGGAAAGATACCGACCGTGAACAGGCAAACATCCGCGACGCGCTGATAGGCCGCGAACCGTTCCGGTTCGGCCGCCAGCGCCGCCGCCTGGATCATGCCGTCCAGGTCCAGCGTATCCAAGCGCAGCACCCGCGCACGTCCGCGTTCGTCGGCCCACGATAGGGTCAACCTGTGCACGTGCACGAACGACACGAGCAGCAGCACGAGGTAGTCGAACACCTGCGGCTTGCCCAGCAGTGCGAGGGCCGCGCCGGCATCGAACACCACCGCGGCGTACCGTCCGGACGCCTCGATCGTGAACCGCCGGGAGGCGAGGTCGCGCCCGACGCGCGCCACCAGCATGGAAAAGAACAGCAACGGGGAGACACGGAGCAGCGCTTCGTCGGTCTCCAGGACAACATGCGCGAGCGCGTCGGATACCAGCATGCCCTCCCGAATTTCCCGATCCTCACGGAAGGCGTCTCCCAGGCGTCCCCGCACGGTGTGCGCAGGTGCCACCGCCTGCAGCACGAACGCGACATCCGCTTCAGCGTACAACGGGCCCAGATCGATCAAGCCTGCCCATCCTACACGAGGACCTCCATCGCGCGTCCAGTCCTCCCGTTGGCATCGTTGCCAGACCCAACCTCAACCATTTTTCCCGCAGCCCCGTTCCAGCCGTCCCTGCGGGCATAAAAAAGCCTGGCGACGACCTACTCTCCCGCCCTGAATGGACAGTACCATCGGCGCTGGAGGGCTTAACTTCCGTGTTCGGGATGGGAACGGGTGGAGCCCCTCCGCTATGGTCACCAGGCGCACGTTGCTTAAACATCAGTGGGCCCTGACGATCGCAGTCGACAGAGGTGCGGCGGAACAATACGGACCGAGAAGGGTAGAAAGGTGATATGGACAAGCCAAACGGTAAATTAGTACTGGTCAGCTGAACGCATTACTGCGCTTACACTTCCAGCCTATCAACCAGATCATCTGTCTGGTACCTTCAGTCCACGCCGAAGCGCAGAACGGGTTGCCTCATCTCGAGGCGGGCTTCCCACTTAGATGCTTTCAGCGGTTATCCCTTCCGAACATAGCTACCCAGCACTTACCCCTGGCGGGATAACTGGTACACCAGCGGTTCGTCCACTCCGGTCCTCTCGTACTAGGAGCAGCTCCTCTCAAGCAACCGACGCCCATGGAAGATAGGGACCGAACTGTCTCACGACGTTCTGAACCCAGCTCACGTACCGCTTTAATTGGCGAACAGCCAAACCCTTGGGACCTGCTTCAGCCCCAGGATGCGATGAGCCGACATCGAGGTGCCAAACAGTGCCGTCGCTGTGGACGCTTGGGCACTATTAGCCTGTTATCCCCGGAGTACCTTTTATCCGTTTAGTGACGGCGCTTCCACGCACAACCGCCAGATCACTAAGACCTGCTTTCGCACCTGCTCGACTTGTTAGTCTCGCAGTCAAGCCACCTTTTGCCTTTGCACTCATACGCTGATTTCCAACCAGCGCGAGGTGACCTTTGCGCACCTCCGTTACTCTTTAGGAGGTAACCGCCCCAGTCAAACCGCCCACCAGACACTGTCTGCGCAACCGATTCAGGTCCACGCGTTAGACACCTAACCGACGAAGGGTGGTATTTCACCAGTGGCTCCATCCAGCCTAACGACCAGACTTCACAGCCTCCCACCTATCCTACACGTCGCAGACCAAGCACCAATGCCAAGCTACAGTCAAGGTTCCGGGGTCTTACCGTCTAACCATGGGTAATCGGCATCTTCACCGATACTACAATTTCACCGAGTCCCGCGTCGAGACAGCGCCCAGATCGTTACACCATTCGTGCAGGTCGGAACTTACCCGACAAGGAATTTCGCTACCTTAGGACCGTTATAGTTACGGCCGCCGTTTACTGGGGCTTCGATTCGGAGCTCTCACCCCTCCTCTTAACCTTCCAGCACCGGGCAGGTGTCAGTCCCTATACATCTCGTTACCGATTAGCAGAGACCTGTGTTTTTGGTAAACAGTCGCCTGGGCCATTTCTCTGCAACCTCGCTTGAATCATTGGTCCGAAGACCGACTCTCCGCTCGAGGCCACACTTCTCCCGAAGTTACGTGTGCATTTTGCCGAGTTCCTTAACGCGGGTTCTCTCGAGCGCCTTAGAATATTCTTCCCGCCTACCTGTGTCGGTTTGCGGTACGGTCCCTGGCAGGCTCCCCTTAGAGACTATTTCTTGGCGCCAGCCTCAATGCACTTCACGTCAGCCCGAAGGCTTCAGCTCGCCTTTGCGGCTCGAACTCAGCGAGGGGATTTACCTCCCCGCTTCAACGTCCTCACCGCTTGGACCGGGACTACCATCGCCCGGCTGCACGTCTTCCGACGCGTCATCCCTGTCGGCATCTCCTGCCAGAGGTACGGGAATATAAACCCGTTTCCCATCGACTACGCCTCTCGGCCTCGCCTTAGGGGCCGACTAACCCTGGGCAGATTAACTTTACCCAGGAAACCTTAGGCTTTCGGCGGACGGGTTTTTCACCCGTCTTTTCGTTACTCATACCGGCATTCTCACTTCTGTCGCCTCCAGCGCCCCTCACGGAACACCTTCATCAGCTGCTAGAACGCTCCCCTACCGCCCGCCAAAACGCAAAAAACGCGTTTCGGCAAGCCCGTGACTTCGGTGGCGAACTTGAGCCCCGTTATATTGTCGGTGCACAAATACTTAACCAGTGAGCTGTTACGCACTCTTTCAAGGGATGGCTGCTTCTAAGCCAACCTCCTGGCTGTCTTCGCACCTGCACTTCCTTTACCACTTAGCTCGCACTTGGGGACCTTAGTCAACGGTCTGGGCTGTTTCCCTCTCGACCACGAACCTTATCGCCCGCAGTCTCACTCCCGCCCATCATGTCACGGCATTCGGAGTTTGGTTGGGGTAGGTACCCGGTGAAGGGCCCGAATCCATCCAGTGCTCTACCTCCGTGACACTAAAAGCGAGGCTAACCCTAAAGCTATTTCGAGGAGTACCAGCTATCTCCGAGCTTGTTTAGCCTTTCACTCCGATCCACAGCTCATCGGTGCCTTTTTCAACAGACTACCGTTCGGCCCTCCACGCTGTGTTACCAGCGCTTCAGCCTGGCCATGGATAGATCGCTCGGTTTCGGGTCTACAGCATGCAACTAATACGCCCTTATCAGACTTGGTTTCCCTCCGGCTCCGGCACTACAATGCCTTAACCTCGCTACATACCATAACTCGCCGGTTCATTATGCAAAAGGCACGCCATCACCCTGCAAAAGCAAGGCTCTGACCGCTTGTAAGTCTACGGTTTCAGGTTCTATTTCACTCCCCTCTCGGGGTTCTTTTCACCTTTCCCTCACGGTACTTGTTCACTATCGGTAGCTACTTCGTATTTAGCCTTGGGAGGTGGTCCTCCCAGATTCCAGCAGGATTTCACGTGTCCCGCCGTACTCAGGTGCCCCAGCAACGGCACTCAATCGGATTTCGTGTACGGGGCTTTCACCCGCTACGGCCGCCCTTCCCAGAAGCGTTCCACTATCCAATGAGCACACCGCAGAAAGGCCTTACAACCTCCCTCGCTGAAGTCCTGCAACCCCGTACCGGCAACGGTGTAAGCCTATCACACCGGTACGGTTTGGGCTGTTCCCCGTTCGCTCGCCGCTACTAAGGGAATCTCTGTTGATGTCTTTTCCTCGGGGTACTTAGATGGTTCAGTTCCCCCGGTTTCGCCTCGCGACCCCAATAGGCCGCGATGTAGAGCCTTTCACAACTCTACGGGTTACCCCATTCGGCCATCCACGAATCTCAGGATGTTTGCTCCTACTCGTGGCTTATCGCAGCTTGCCACGGCCTTCCTCGCCAAGTAGCTCCAAGGCATCCACCGTAGACCCTTATTCGCTTGCCATATCACCCATCTCCCCTTCCCTGTATCCGACGCCCGCTGCTAAGACCCCGTCTATCAGCCGCGACCCCGGAGGTGTGCGGGCGCCCAGCGCCAACACACCGCTGTCAAAGATCCGTCGTCAAAAGCGCACCAAGCGTTTTCACGCTCAGCGGCTGTCATCATCTCGTTTTGGCCGAGTCGTGCTCGGTTTCGAACCACAGCCGGACAAACGCCTCGCATGGTGCGACGTGGAGGTATGGGGACTCGAACCCCAGACCTATGGCTTGCAAAGCCATCGCTCTAGCCACCTGAGCTATACCCCCGGCAATCGGTACAACCGGGTCCACGTTATCAACCAGCCGCGTACCGTGTCAACGGCCGCCGACCAGCCCCAACGCTGTCTCGACTTGTAGCCCGAGCGATTCTGTGACAACGAAAGGGATTAGGGGAGAGCGGGGTCACGTGCAGGCACTAAGCCTGCTGGTCAATGTCGGCCGTAGCGCCGACATCAACACGTTCTCTTGAAAAAGGAGGTGATCCAGCCGCACCTTCCGGTACGGCTACCTTGTTACGACTTTACCCCCCTTACCAGGCATACCTTCGGCGTCGCCTTCCTTGCGGTTTGGCTAACGACTTCGGGTACCCCCAACTCGGGTGGTATGACGGGCGGTGTGTACAAGGCCCGGGAACGTATTCACCGCGCCATGCTGATGCGCGATTACTAGCGATTCCAACTTCATGGAGTCGAGTTTCAGACTCCAATCCGAACCAAGGCCGGCTTTCAGCGATTTGCTCAACGTCGCCGTTTAGCAACGCTCTGTACCGACCACTGTAGCACGTGTGTAGCCCAGGACATAAGGATCATGATGACCTGACCTCATCCCCACCTTCCTCCGGTTTGTCACCGGCAGTTCCGTCCGAGTCCCCAGCTTTACCTGTTGGCAACAGACGGTAAGGGTTGCGCTCGTTGCGGGACTTAACCCAACATCTCACGACACGAGCTGACGACGGCCATGCAATACCTGTGTGCACGTCCCAAAGGACAACCCACTCTCATAGATCTCCGTGCACATGTCAAACCCTGGTAAGGTTTCTCGCGTATCATCGAATTAAACCACATGCTCCACCGCTTGTGCGGGCCCCCGTCAATTCCTTTGAGTTTCACCCTTGCGGGCATACTCCCCAGGCGGTGCACTTAACGCGTTAGCTTCGGCACAGAGCACTCAACGCACCCTACGCCTAGTACACATCGTTTACGGCGTGGACTACCAGGGTATCTAATCCTGTTTGCTCCCCACGCTTTCGCGCCTCAGCGTCAGTCTTTGGCCAGAAGCTCGCCTTCGCTACCGGTGTTCTTCCTGATATCTACAGATTTCACCCCTCCACCAGGAGTTCCAGCTTCCTCTCCAAAACTCTAGCGCAGCAGTTCCTAGCGCATTCCTCGGGTTGAGCCCGAGCCTTTTACACCAAGCTTACTGCACCGCCTACGCGCCCTTTACGCCCAATAATTCCGAACAACGCTCGCCCCTTACGTGTTACCGCGGCTGCTGGCACGTAATTGGCCGGGGCTTCTTCCTCAACTAACGTCATCGATGAGGCGTTCCACTCCTCACCTTATTCTTCGTTGAGAAAAGGGTTTTACAACCGTCAGGCCTTCATCACCCACGCGGCGTCGCACCGTCAGGGTTTCCCCCATTGCGGACTATTCTTAGCTGCTGCCTCCCGTAGGAGTCTGGGCCGTTTCTCAGTCCCAGTGTGACCGTTCGCCCTCTCAGGCCGGCTATCCATCATCGCCTTGGTGAGCAGTTACCTCACCAACTAGCTAATGGACCGCAGGCTCATCCCAAAGCGACACAATTGCGCCTTTCATCCGAGGCATCCAAACCTCGGATCACATGCGGTATTACCTTATGTTTCCATAAGCTATCCCACACTTTGGGGCAGATCACCTACGTGTTACTCACCCGTTCGCCACTGTCCCCCGGCGCTTCAGCAAGCTGAAGCACCATGGTTCTCGTTCGACTTGCATGCTTAAGACACGCCGCCAGCGTTCGTTCTGAGCCAGGATCAAACTCTCCGTGATATATGTAAGGCTTCAGCCCGAAGGCCTCCGCCCTACGAATCTACATTTGAGGACCCCACTCTCCCCATCCCTATAATGTCAAAGAAACGCTGAGGTCCGAACCAGTTCCTGGTATCGGACCCCGCTGACGGACGGGCACGAGCCAGTCCGTCTTACGGCACCCCGCTGTTTTCGGGTACCGTGAGAAGGAATCTATACACGGTCGGTCGGCTCCGTCAAGCGGTCCGGGTCGATTTCCTCATTTTTCGTCGTGGACTCCCCAACCCCGCCCTGAACGGCCAGCTGATCGAGCGCCTCACGCTTCGCCGCGCACCGGTCGGCCAAGTCGTCGATCTGCGCCATGAGGTCCTTCACTCCGGCCGTCCCCCGCGAAACCGTGGCCTGCCCCTGTACGCCCAACCGATCGTGGATGAGCGCACCCAACTCCTCCAGCAAGCGCGCGCGCTGGCGCTGCAGCTGCAGCAAGTCAAGTCTGAGTGCACCCCGCTCGCCCAGTTCGCGCGCCTTCGATCGAGCGCGATCCAGAGCGTCGCGGGAGCCCTTGAGACCCTGATTGACCGCCCGTTCGACGCCACGCCAGATGGCACTACCAGCCATAGCGGGTCAATTTACTACAATCGGGATGACAGGGCCACATCGGGCGCTTCCCTTACGGCCCGAGCAGTCGAGATCTGCGGCGGTCTGTCGACCGGAGACGCACTTCGCACTACACTGACGCGGTGGCAGCATACAGGATCAAGGACGCCGCGCTCGCCGATCAGGGCGCGCTGAAGCTCCGCTGGGCGGAGTCGCGCATGCCCGTGCTCCAGCACTTGCGTGGGCTTCATCGCCAGTCGATGCCGCTGGCCGGAATGCGGATCGCCGGTTGCCTGCATGTGACCAAGGAGACGGCGATCCTGATCCGCGCCCTGCGCGACGCGGGCGCGGAGGTGGCGTGGTCGGGCTGCAACCCGCTGTCCACCCAGGACGACGTAGCCGCGGCGTTGGCGGCGGAAGGGACCCCGATCTACGCTTGGCACGGCCTTTCCACCGACGAGTTCTACTGGTGCATCGACCAGACCCTGACGATGGACCCTACCCTGACGCTCGACGACGGCGCCGACCTCATCTTTCGCGCGCATGGTGGGGGGGATGGAATGACCGCCGGCATCATCGGCGGCACGGAGGAGACCACCACCGGTGTACATCGTCTGCGGGCCATGGCCGATGATTGCGCGCTCAAGTACCCCGTGATCGCGGTGAACGATGCCATCACCAAGTGGGACTTCGACAACGTCTACGGTACCGGCCAGTCAGCGCTGGACGGTGTGCTGCGTGCCACGTCAGTGCTGATAGCCGGCAAGAAGCTCGTCGTCGCCGGCTACGGACACTGCGGATGCGGCGTGGCCCAGCGTGCGCGCGGCCTTGGAGCGAACGTCGTGGTGACCGAAGTCGATCCGATCGCGGCGCTGAAAGCGACGCTGGAAGGATTCAACGTGTCGACCATGGACGCGGCCAGCGCCGTGGGCGACATATTCATCACTACCACCGGCATCCGTGACGTGATCACCCGTCGCCATTTGCAAAGAATGAAGGACGGGGCGATCGTATGCAACGCCGGCCACTACGACTGCGAGATCAACCTTGACGACCTGTCGGAGCTCGCTGTGAGCTCCGAGGAGGTTCGCGCCAACAATCGCGAGCACGTGCTGCGCGATGGCAGGCGGCTGTACGTTCTGGCCCAAGGCCGTCTGGTGAACTTGGCCGCTGCCGAGGGCCATCCGCCGGAAGTGATGGACATGTCGTTCGCCAACCAGTTCCTGTCTCTGATCAGGTTGGCCAAGGAGGGTAGCTCCATGACGCCGGGCGTGTACCCGGTGCCGGACGAGCAGGACCGGGAGATCGCGGCCATCAAGCTGCAGACGATGGGTCTCGAGATCGACGAGCTCACCGCAGAGCAGCAGGCGTACCGTTCCGACTACGCTCAGGGCACCTGAATCCCTCGAGCCACAGCGGCGTCGTTCGCTCGCGAATCCCGAATCCCATGCAACTGGTTCTCCTCGGACCACCAGGCGCCGGAAAAGGCACGGTCGCCACCGCCGTGGCCATCCGCACCGGCATCCGTCACATCTCCACCGGTGACCTGTTCCGCGCGGCGGTCAAGGAGCAGAGCCCGCTGGGCCGGCGCGTGGCCGCCCTGCTGCAGGCGGGAAGCCTGGTCTCTGACTCGCTGACCATCGCCTTGGTGCGCGAGCATCTGGCGACCATGCCCAGGGGCGTTGGGTTCATCCTGGACGGCTTTCCTCGAACGGTCCCGCAGGCCGAGGCGCTGGCCGCGTTCGAGGACATCGAAGCCGCGGTGGAGTTGGTAGTTCCCGAACAGGAAGTGGTCAGACGCCTTTCCGGACGCCGTACATGCAGCGCGTGCGGGGCAACCTTCAACGTCGCCTCGATGCCGGCAAACGCCGCCCGCTTCTGCTCGCCCGTGCAGCGCGAAGACGACGACCCGCAGGCGATCAGGCGGCGGCTGGACGCCTATCGGGCGCAGACCACCCCGGTGGTCGACTACTACCGGGCTACCGGCCTGCTGCGCCCCATCGACGGTACGGCCACGCCCTCCGAGGTCGCCGACCGTCTGCAAAAAACCGTGGTATCCGGTTGAGACCGCCGACACCGGCGTCGCTCCCGTAGCTCGGCACTCGGTCCCAGGGGCCCCTCAGCACCGACGGTGTACAAGACGGTCCGCGCGCTCCTATGATGAGATCCGTACACATGGTGGCCGATATCGCAGTGGTCGGAATGGCCGTCATGGGCCGCAACTTGGCGCTCAATATCGAAAGCCGCGGGTTCACCGTCGCCGTCCACAACCGCACCGCCCGCACCCTCGAGGCCTTCGTCAACGGCGAGGGCGCAGGCAAGCGGCTCCTGCCATGCGTGACGCTGCCCGAACTGGTCGCGGCGCTCAGCCGCCCACGGCGGATACTGCTGATGGTGAAGGCGGGCGCGCCCGTCGATGCAGTGCTCGCCGACCTGCAGCCGCTGCTGGATCCCGGCGACGTCATCCTGGACGGCGGCAATTCGTTCTTCGCCGATACCATCCGCCGTTGCCGGGAAGCGGAAGACGCCGGCCTGCTGTACCTGGGAACCGGCGTGTCGGGCGGTGACGAGGGAGCGCTGCGCGGTCCGAGCATCATGCCCGGCGGCAGCGAGGAGGCGTACCGGATGGTAAGCCCCATCCTGACGGAGATCGCCGCACAGGTGGATGGCAGCCCGTGCTGCACGTACATCGGCGCCGGGGGCGCCGGCCACTACGTCAAGATGGTGCACAACGGCATCGAGTACGGCGACATGCAGCTTATCGCCGAAGCGTTCTCCCTGCTGCAGCAACTGTGCGGCATGACCTATCCGGCGATGCAGGAACGCTTCGCGGACTGGAACCGCGGCGATCTGGACTCGTACCTGATCGAGATCACGGCGCGGATCCTGGCCGCTACCGACCCGGAAACGGGCGCGCCGATGGTGGACGTGATCCTGGACAAGGCCGGTCAGAAGGGTACGGGGACCTGGACCGGGCAGTCAGCGCTCGAACTGGGCGCCCCCGCACCCACCATTGCCGAGGCGGTGTTCGCACGCTCGCTATCGGCTGCGAAGCGGGAACGAATCACCGCCGCCGGTGTCCTCCGCGGTCCCGGGACGAACTTCACGGGCGATCGAGCAGACCTTTCCGACGCGATCGGGCACGCGCTCTACGCCGCGAAGATCTGCTCCTACGCTCAGGGGTTTGCGCTGATGCGGACCGCTGCCTCCGAGTACGAATGGCAGCTCGACTATGGGGCCATCGCCATGATCTGGCGTGGCGGCTGCATCATCCGCGCCCGCTTTCTGCAGCGGATCAAAGAAGCCTACGACCGCGAGCCGAACCTGGCCAATCTGATGCTCGACCCGTACTTCGCCAATGTGCTGCACCGCGCGCAGTCCGCTTGGCGTCAGGTGATCGGGGCGGCGACCTCCTCCGGGATACCGGTCCCGGCGTTCGCATCGGCGCTCAGCTACTTTGACTCCTACCGCACCGCCCGCCTGCCGGCCAGCCTGATCCAGGCACAGCGCGACTACTTCGGCGCCCATACCTACGAGCGGGTCGACCGCCCCGGCACATTCCACACAAACTGGTCATCGACATGAGCACCACTTCGCCACTGTTCTCACTGGACGCTACCGTGGCCATTTCGGGCGGCGGCGCGACGCTGGCAATCGGCATGGCGGGCGGCCTGCTCGGCGCCGGAGCACGCGTCGCGGTGTGGAGTCGCCGGCCCGAGACCGTCGACCGCGCCCTGGACGCCCTGAACGCTCCCGAACGGACGATCGGCGTCGTCGCCGACGCCGGTTCGCCGGATGCGATCAAGCATGCACTGCAGGAGACCGAGGAGCGTCTGGGTTGCCCGAGCGTCCTGATCAACGCGGTCGGCGGCAACTTGAGCAAAGGCCCGTTTACCGAGATCGACATCGACGTCTTCCGGCAGACGATCGAGCTCAACCTGGTTGCCGGCTGCCTGGTGCCCACCAAGGTCGTCGCCGCGTACTGGATCGATCGCGGGCTGCCGGGATCGATCATCAACATAGCGTCCATGTCCTCATACAAGCCGCTCTCCGGAGTATGGGCCTACGGAGCGGCGAAGGCGGGCGTGATGAACCTCACGGAGGCGACCGCCAAGGAGTTTGCCCCCCACAAGATCCGCGTGAACGCCATCGCTCCCGGGTTCTTCCTGGCCGAACAGAACCGAAGACTGCTGGTCGACGAGGCGAGCGGCCAGCCTACCGAGCGTGGCCGGCAGGTTCTCAGCCGCACCCCATTCGCGCGCTTCGGCGAGCCGGAGGAGCTGGCCGGCGCGGCGATATTCCTCGCAAGCGAGGCTGCCGCCGGGTTCGTGACGGGGGCGACCATACCGGTCGACGGCGGCTTTCTCGTGGACAGTATCTGACCGTCGATACCAAGCCGATGCGCATGAGCACGTGGACGGCGAACCGCTCGAGAGGGAACACATGACGGACCTACTGACGCTGAAGCGCTCAGAGACGTTGACCTACGAGGAGATCTGCAGCCGCATCGAGGCGGGGACCCCGCGCGCGCTGTTCGAATCACGACGGGTGCTCGCGATCACGCCGGACGCGACCCGCAGCGCGCCGCTGCCCGCGCTGGTACGAGCCGTCGACGAGGTCATCGGCCCACACGCCCGGCAGCTCGACTACATGGTGGCGTTGGGCACGCACCCGGTCATGTCGGACGAAGCGATCCACCGGCTCTACGGCGTGAGCGCCGCCGAGCGCGCCGATCGCTTCGCCTCCAGCCGTTTCCTCAATCACCGCTGGGATACGCCGGGGACGCTGCAACGGATCGGCTCGTTCACGGAACGGCAGATCTCCGCGGCCACGGACGGTCGGTTCGCCGAAGCCATCGACATCACGATCAACCGGGCGATCTTCGACTACGACCTGCTGCTGATCGTCGGTCCGGTATTCCCTCATGAGATCGTCGGCTTCTCGGGTGGTCACAAGTATCTGTTTCCCGGCATCTCCGGCGGCGAGTTCCTGGACTTCTTCCACTGGCTCAGCGCAGTGATCACCTGCATGAAGACGATCGGGCACAAGGACACGCCGGCGCGCCGCGTCATCGAGCGTGCCGCGGAGATGGTACCCACCGCGCGTCACCTGATCGCGATGGTCGTGCAGCCCGGGCAGGAGCCACCAGAACTCGCCGGGTTGTACGCAGGGGATCCGAAGCAGGCGTGGAGCGACGCGGCCGACCACTCGGCTCGGGTCCACATTACCCGCACGCCGCGGCGCTACCATACCGTCCTCGGCCATGCCCCCGCGATGTACGACGAGCTGTGGGTGGGCGGCAAGGTGATGTACAAGCTGGAGTCGGTGGTTGCCGACGGGGGGCGGCTGATCATCTACGGCCCGCAGATCGACAGGCTCTCAGCCACGTGGGGCACCTACCTGGAACGGGTCGGGTACCACGTCACGGACTATCTGGTGGCAGAGCGGCACCGCTTCCCCGACGTTCCGCGCGGCGTGCTGGCCCACTCCGCGCTGGTCCGCGGTGTGGGCGAGTACCGCGACGGCGTGGAACACCCCAGGATCGATGTCGAGCTGGCCACCGCCTTGCCACGCTCCCTGTGCGAACGCATCGGGCTCGGGTACCGCGATCCCGGCAGCGTGAGGCTGGACGACTATAGGAACCGCGAGGAGTCCGGCGTCCTGTACGTCCCGCACGCCGGGGAGGTGCTGCACCTGCCGGCGACCGCCTGAGACACCGGTTGCATGTCGAGCCCACTTCAGCTGTTCATCGACTTCGACGGCGTGATCTGCGATTCCGCCGCCGAGTGCCTGTTCAGCTCGTGGGTAGCCTACGATCGACTTACCCGTGACTCCGACTCCGCGGGCGGCGCCCGGCCGCCATCCGATCCGCTATCGGTTCCCGTCGCGTTGCGAGCGCGCTTCCTGCATCTTCGCCCGTTCATCCGGGCCGGTGATGACTACGTTCTGATCCAGTCCCTGCTCGCCGGCAACCGCACCCCGTCACGCCAGGAGGAGTTCGACCAGGCTCGACGCGAGGCCGGTCCGCAGACGCTGGCCCGGTACGCGGACGTCTTGAACCTTGTCCGTCAGGAGCTGATGGCTCATGATCGCGACCACTGGCTACGCCTGAACCCGCTCTATCCCGGGATGGCGAAGCTTTTGCGCGCCGCCGACTGGGAGACCACCTGGATCCTGTCTACCAAGCGTCCCCGTTACATCCAGGCCATCCTCGCGTTCCACGAGGTTCCGGTGCCGCCCCGCGCAATCCTGCATGCTGCTGCCGTGTCCAAGCTGGAAACGGTCGCCGCAGTGCTCGATGAGCGGCGGGCCGAGCGCGCTGCGCTGGTCGATGACCAGCTCGACCATCTGGTCGGCAATGACGATCCGCGCATCGAGGTGTATCTGGCCGCGTGGGGATACGCCAAGCCGGAATGGCTGAAGGACCCGCGAGTCCCCGCGCTCGACCTGCCGGACCTGCGCGGCCTGCAGGGGCGGGCGATGACCAGGGGCGGGCGATGACCGGCGGCACCTCGTGATCCGCGGACTGCTGCTGGTCGGCTATCTGCTGATCCGCTTCCTGTACGGCGACCTGCGGCTGGGATGGTGGAAGCTGCGCGGAACCGGTCATCTTATGCGCCCGGCTTCCCGCGGGCTGACCCGAAGTCAGGATCGTGAGCGCCGACTGCGCGATGCGGTATCCGGATTCATGCTCCGCGAAGGACGGCGGCTGATCCGTAGCGCGAGGGAACTCACCGGCTTCTCGGTGATCACCGAATCGGCTCTGACGCAATTCCCACCCCGGTTCGTGCTGGTCAGCAACCACCAGAGCCTGTTGGACATCCCCGTGCTGATCGCGGCACTGCCCGAGCGGACCCTCAAGTTCATAGCAAAGCGATCGCTGAAGTATGGGGTGCCGCTGGTGTCGAAGTGCCTTCGCTACGGCGGCGATGCTCTGATCGTTCGGCCGCGAGGCCGGATCGATACGGCCCAGACACGCCTGCTGCTCCGGGAGCTCCGTCGATTCGCCGCGCTCGCCGACGAAGGCGCATGCCCGGTCATCTTCGCGGACGGCACCCGCTCTCGCGACGGCGCCGTCCACCGGTTCCACGCGGGGGGGCTGGCCACCGTTCTTGAACGCCGGCCGTTGCCGATCGTGACGGCCGCGATCGACGGCGGCTACCGCCTGCGCGGGCTCACCGGGCTCGCCCGCATGGGCAGAACCCGCTACCGGGTGAAGTTCCTGTCGGTGTACCGGCCGCCTGACAACAAGGCGGAGTTGCGCGTGCTGGTGCAGCGGATGCGCGCGGAGATCGCGGCACAGGTCGAGTGCTGGCAACGGGAGACGCCCACCCTCATACCGGGCTGACCTCCCAGCGTCGGTTCGCCTCATCGAACCGGAAGTCCCCGAAATCGACCCCGAGGACCACACCGGCGGCTCCGCTGATGCGGGCACGTCCGGTGAGCGCGTTCAGCTCGATCACGCGAAACCGGTCGCTCTGGTAGTACACCGACTTGCCTTCCTTGGGCACCGAGCGACGCACCTCCTCGTAGAATTCGTACTCGTAGGACAGGCAGCACAGCAGGCGCCCGCACTGTCCGGAGATTCGCCGCGTATCGAGCGACAGCCCCTGCTCACGCGCCATCCGCACCGTCACCCGCGGACGGCGGTCCGTGACTCCATTGCAGCACAACACCCGTCCGCAGACCCCCGCCCCGCCAACGATGCGGGTCTCATCGCGCATGCCGACCTGCTGCAACTCGATGCGCAGGCCGATCTCGTCCGACAGCTCCCCGATCAGACGACGGAAATCGATACGCTTTTCCGACGTGAAGTACAGGATCAGCTTGCCGCCGCCGAACACCAGGTGCGCAGCGACCAGCTTCATCGCCAGACTGAATCCATCGAGACGGCGTCGACAGGACCGCAGCAGATCGTCCGCGAACTCGCGGTTGCGTTCGTAGCCATCCAGATCCTCGGCATCCGCCTGTCGGATCACCTCGAACAGCTCGGCGCCGCGAAGCTCGGTTTCATCACGTACCGGGCCCAGCACCCGGCCGATCTCGGAGCCATGACGCGTAGGCACGATGACGGCGGCGCCGTCCTCCAGGTCGATCGCCTCGGATGGAAGCGGCACGCACAGGCAGGTCTCGCTGGAGTGCAGCAGCTTGACCCGCACGACCCTGCCGCTCACCGCCGCCGGCGCCTTCATGCCGGCCTCCGCAGGTACGTCGACACGGGCCGATCGTCGCTGGCGCCGGCCTCGCCGTTCCCTGACGCGTCGACCTTCCATTCTTCGCCTGCCCCTTCGTCGCCGGCATGGCACCGCCCGCTGAACCGGCCGCCGTCTTCGACGATCAACCGCGGCGTGTGGATCGTTCCCGACATGGTGGCGGTCGCGCGCAGCTCCACACGCTCGGAAGCGACGATGTTCCCGCGCATGACTCCGGCGACGATCACCGTTCCCGCATGAACCGTGCATTCGGTTCGACCGGTTCGGCCGATGAGAACCTGACCGCTCGCGCGCACCTCGCCATTGAACTCACCGTCGATGCGCAGCATGCCCTTCAAATCCACGTGACCGTTCAACCGGGTTCCCTGTCCTACGATCGAATCGACCGTCGCCTCGCCGCCGGTGCCGATCCCGCGGTCGCGATCGGTCGTCATCGTGACAAACCGCCGGCCATGCCGGAAATGGCCAGGAACTCCTCCGGGTTGCGGAGCTGCCCGCCGATGCTGACCTCGTAGTGCACGTGCGGCCCGGTCGACCGGCCGGTGCTCCCCATCAGGCCGATCAACTGACCGCGCTGCACCGTCTGCCCGGCTTCGACCAGCACTCGATCCAGGTGCCCGTAGCGGGTGACGAAGCCGTACTTGTGCTCGATCTCGATCACGTTGCCCAGATTGTACCGTTCGTAGGCGACCCGCCGGACCGTCCCGTTGGCCGTGGCGACGACTTCGGCGCCCCGGTGCATGCCGATGTCGATGCCGCGATGAATGTAGAACGCGCCCGTGATCGGATGCCGCTGCGGGCCGTACTGGAAGGTCACATATCCCCCGCCACCGCGTACCGGCCAGAGCGTCGGAACGTCGACCAACAGCGCCCGCTGAGCAGCCACCGTATCGTTGAGCTCGGTCAGCGGACTCATCGCGGCGTCCAGGGCAGCGCTCAGCTGCCGGAGCGCGGTGACCCCGGGCACGTCGTCGGACAGGACCGTTGGCTGGCTCACGAAGGAGGCCAGGTCTCCGTCCCCGCCATCCCGGAGTGCGGCGCTGGCGATGACGTTCTCGGAGATGAGCATCCGCTGGAGCTGATCGAGCAGTACTCGGAACTCCTGCATCGTTTCCTGCAGAGCGATCACCTCATCTCCCACCTCTTCCAACGCCAGCTCGCTGGCCGTCAATGATTGATTCACCGCCACCATCCGCTCATTCGTGGCGGTGAAGTGGGTGGACAGAACCAGAAACGCGAAGAGCACTATGATCAGCAGGGAGCCAAGGAACAGCAGCGTGAAGACCGAGAGCTGCAGGTTGTATGTGCGACGCTCGCTGTGGGGAATCAGCATCAGCGTGAACCGCTGATTCCCCTTGCGCACCAACGAGCGCAGCGCGAGCCTGAGACGCCGCGCGAAGGCGGACGGAGACGCGCCGCTCAACGTCTCCACCAAGGCGTCGCTGCGACGACCAAAGCCTGATTGCACGGTAGTGTCTGTGATGGTTGCGCGCTTCCCGCTCCGGCACCATCTTGACCGGAGCGTGACGGGCACAGTAGCGTCCGAGGAGTTCTCCTGTCAAACTGGCCCGGCCTTGCCTTGGCTGACAGCGCCTCCACTCAAGAAGAAAGATGCAACTCTTCGACACTCACGCCCATCTCGGCCTTATCCACGACGACCCGATCGAGCAGTTGCTGGCGGTGCAGGAAGCCAAGCATGCCGGCGTGCATGCATTCGTCTGCATCTCGAACAACCTGATCGACTTCGCCGACACCTACGAGCAGCTCAGCCAGGAGCCCTCGATCTATTACAGCGCAGGGATATCTCCGTCAGAGGTGGACCGGCTGCCGAACGGCTGGGAGGCACGGCTGGAGGAGCTCGCCGGCCGCGAGCGGGTGGTGGCCATCGGCGAGACCGGCCTGGACTACTACCGCAAGTACGGCGACCGGGATTTACAGATCAACCTGTTCGTCCGCCAGCTCGAGATCGCCGAGCGGGTCGGGTTGCCAGTGGTGATCCACAACCGCGACGCCGGTTCTGATCTGCTGGCGGTGCTGCGTGACAAGCTGCCGACGCGTGGCGGCGTCCTCCACTGCTATTCGGAAGGCCTCGATTTCGCGAAGCGCGCGCTGGAGCTCAACCTGTTCATCTCCTTCGCCGGGAACGTCACCTATCGAAGCGCCCGCATCTTGCAGGAAGTGGCGGCTGCCATCCCGCTGGAACGGCTGCTCATCGAAACCGAGACGCCGTTCATGGTGCCCGCCTCCCGGCGTGGCGAACGCAATCGGCCCGCGTACCTGGAAGAGACCGCCCGTTTCGTCGCCGACCTCCGGGATCTGCCGGCGGACCAGTTCGCGGACGCGGTGTTCGCCAACAGCCAACGCTTCTTCCAGGTGAACGACGGCCGAGGCCACGCGCCGCCGTGACGCACGATAACTATCGATCCCCAACGTTCACATGAGAGCGCTGGTGGTCGGCGCCGGAGCGCGGGAGAATGCCCTGGTCTGGGCACTTTCCCGCAGCCCGACGGTGAGCCACCTGTACGCGGGACCCGGCAACGCCGGCACCGCGCAGATCACGCACAACTTGCCCGACCTGGATCCTCTCGACCCGCAAGCGGTGCTGGCCGAATGCCGCAAACATGCGATCGACTTGGCGCTGATCGGACCGGAAGCACCGCTGGCCGCCGGTGCCGTAGACGTCCTGGACGCGGCAGGCATCGCCGCGTTCGGGGCAACGCGCGCGGCCGCGCGGCTGGAGTCGAGCAAGTCCTTTGCCAAGGACTTCATGGCCCGGCACGGGGTGCCCACGGCAAGCTCGCACCGCGTCGGCGACATCGAAACGGCGGCACGGATATTGCGCTGCTCGAAGCGGCGCATGGTGGTCAAGCGCGACGGTCTGGCGGACGGCAAGGGAGTACTGGACTCGGCCGACCTGGACGCCCTGGTGGCATTCGCGCGGGACGGGCTGGGGGTGGGCCCTATCCTGCTGGAAGAACACATGAGTGGACCTGAACTCTCGGCCTTCGTGCTGCTGAACGGCGGTGCCCGGGAGGACTACCTGCTGTTGCCATACTGTGCCGACTACAAGAAGCAACACGAAGGCGAGATGGGCCTCAACACCGGCGGCATGGGGTCGTTCACCCCGGTGCCGTGGATCACCGACGATCTGGACCGACGGATCCGGACCTGGATCATCGACCCAACCGTAAAGGGCATGGCAGAGGAGGGCTTGAGTTACCGCGGCGTGCTGTACATCGGGTTGATGGTCACCGACGACGGTCCCAAGGTGATCGAGTACAACGTCCGCTTTGGCGACCCGGAAGCCCAGGCGCTGATTCCCACCCTGGATACCGACTTGGCCACCCTGTTCGAAGCAGTCGCCGCGGGGCGGCTGCCGGCTGCTCCCCCTCAGCGCGGAGCAGCCGTGGTCGTCGTGGTAGCTTCCGGTGGGTACCCGGATCGGTACGAGACCGGTTTTTCGGTCGACCTGCCGGCCGTCGACCCGGAACGCGGGCTGATCTTTCACGCCGGCACGCGTACCCGCGATGGTCGCGTGGTGACCGGCGGCGGCCGCTGTTTTTCTTCAGTCGGTCTCGGCCCCGACCTGGCGGTGGCGGCGGATCACGCGTACGAACTTGCCGAACGGATCCGATTCCATCGCGGCTGGTATCGCCGCGACATCGCAGCGCCCTACCGGAGCAGCCGGTAGCGCATAACCCTACACGCCGGTGTCTGTCAGGGCCTGTTGCGAACGAGCCGCATCGCGCGAACATGCCGCACGGTAGAGGACGATACCGGTTGCCACGGCCACGTTGAGCGAGCCGACACTGCCCACGGTTTCGACGGTGACCAGGGCATCGCAGCGGACGCGAACGCCCGGACGGATTCCCGACCCTTCCGACCCTACGACCACCACGACACGTTCGGCGAACCGGTATCCGTTCAGAGGTTGTCCGTCGAGATCGGCACCCACCACCCAGAACCCGTGTTGCTGAAATCGTGTGAGGGCGCGCGCCAGATTGGTAACCGTCACGATCGTCAGGTAGGCCGTCGCACCGGCGGCGACCCGTATCGCCGCCGGTGTGACGGCCGCCGCCCGATCCGCCTGCAGGACTACCAAATCGACACCGAAGCCTTCGGCGGAGCGCAGGATCGCTCCGAGATTTGCCGTATCGGTGACCCCGTCCACCGCCAGCGCCAGCGCGGTGTGATCGGTTCGCGCGATGATCTCATCCAACTGCCGATCGCCGGTTCGCCGCCGTCGGTCGCGCACGCGCAGCAACGCGCCGCGATGACGCGACGCGTCGGCGTGACGATTCAGCTCACCCTCCGGAACGTGCCGTACGGGGACTCCCGACGCGGCCGCCAACTCCGCCAGCTTCCGATGGCGAGCGCCGGCCCGCGCCAGCATCAGCACGCTGCCAGGCGACGGTTCCGAGATGAACTCCTCGATGGCCCGAAAGCCGTGCACGAACAGATGACGGTCGCGGCTCATGGCCGAAGGCGCCCTTCGCGCGTCATCCCTCTTTGCGGAACACCAGGATGTTCTGATGCACCATGGAGGGAATGTACGCGTACTGGTAGCCGTACAGATGCAGCGCCTTGGCTACGTCGTACCAGACGAGATTGGCCTTCCACACCAGGCCGGGAATAGTGCCGAGGACGTCGGCCAGCTCCGCGGACAGGCAGTGGTAGCGACCCTGCAGATACATGTCGCCGATGAACGTGGCCAGATAGCGGTTGCTCTCAAGCAGTGCCGCCGCCTGCGCGAAAGTGCGCCCCATGGCATCGAGCCACGCCTGCTTGCTCGGATAGCGGACGTCGTTGTGGGCGTGCAGCCGTGTCGGCCGCCTGGGAGCGGCTGGCTGTCCGACCCGCTTGAAGACCCCTTTCGACTGCGGCGCGGTCTCCATCTGCCAGTACGGAACGTCGGTGAGAATCAGCTGGAAGCGGCGGTCGCACAGCTTCGGGAGCACCTCCCGAGCGTCGCCCGCATGGGTTTCCTGGCCTCCCAACCCCTCCAGATCGCACACGCGATGGTAGAGGCGAATCCAACGCGGATTGATCTCGACCCCCACCGCGCGCCGGTCGGCCAGTTCCGCTCCGAGCAGCACGCCGCCCACACCCATGAACGGATCGAGTACGGACTCCCCCGACTTGGTGAAGTTGCGGACCAGGTCGGCGCAGAGCTCCGGCGGCTTCTGACCGCCATGGGCGCGTCGCAGGTGGTGTTGACGGTCAACCGGATAGGGCCGGCTGATCACGGACCGGGTCCAGTACAGCCACTCCTTGCCGGTGAGGTCGTTCAGGCGATTGCGCTCCGAGTAGAAACCGCGGGACCGGCCGTCGGGGTGAAACAGCTCCCGCTTGCCCGCGCTCATCGCCGCGGCCCGATTATGACGAGGCACTCGGTCACGGATCTCCGCCGCGCCACGCCCGCACCGCGGCCGAACACCGGATACGGACGAGAGAGCATGCGCACCGGCCCATGGCAGCGCGCCAAGGCTACCAGATCCGCGATCGGCACAATGCCCTCGGAGTTGTAGGAGATCATGATCCAGCGTGCGCGAAGGGCTTCGAGGAGACCGCCAATCGCCCGGGCTGCTCCGCGGCGGGTGCTGAACAGGCTCTTCAGGTGGCCTCGCGGGAATTTTCGCGTCTTCCCGGACAGCTCGGGCTGCTGCCAGCGGGCGATGTTCTCCAGAACGTGGTAGTTGTCGATGTACTGCCGCGTGGTATAGGGAGGGTCGAGGTAGACGACCTCGGCATCGATGCGCGGGGCCAGGTCGAGCAGGTCTCCGGTAAGCACCTGCGCCCCCGGCGCTTCGATCGTTCGGAGCGGCGCGAGCCGAAGTGGCTCGTAGACTCGCGAGTCGACCAGATGACGGCCGCCCTCGATCGGCCGGCTGCCCAGGTGTTTCAAATACGCGTCGTATTGCCCGACGGTATTGGCGACCCGATCGCATGCCAGCAACAGGCTGGCAAGGAGTGCCGAACGCTCCCGTGGACCGATCCGTCCGGCTTCCAGGAGCTGGTCCACCTGCGGGCGGATCGCATCGATGCGCATACAGTTGTCACGCGTGAAATAGGTGTCCGCGTACCAGCGGGTCGCGTAGCCCGGCTGTGGTCGCACCGCGTTGAGATGACTCAGCGCACAGCGCAGACGCTCGGGATCGGGACTGGAGAGCACCCCGTCGAGGATCACCGTGTTGGAGAGGAGGTTGTCGACGCAGGTGACGTGCCCGACGCCTCGGGACAGCATCTCGAGGCCGATCGCACCGGTCCCGCAGAACCCGTCGATGAAGGAGGTCGGTTTGCCGGCGACGGCGAAGATCGAGTCCGCGACCCATCGGGCAAGTCGTCGTTTGCAGCCAAGGAACTTCCGGCTGGTCGCGCTGACCCCAGCCCCGCGGATGCCGTCGGCCTTGGTCGTGCCCCTGTCGCCGATCTCGGTAGCTTCCAGCATGCTGGGCCGAAGATGCACTATGCCTCCGGAAGCTCGATCGTGAAGCGCGACCCGCCCTCCACGGGATGCCAGGTCAGCTCGCCGTTGGCGCGCTCGATGAGCTTGCGGCTGAGGTGCAAGCCCACGCCGGTGCTCTCGTCTCCGGAGGTGCCCAGGTCGAAGGCAGCCGCCGCCGTCTTGTCGTCCATCCCCCCGGCGTCATCGATCACGTCGACGATCACGGTCCCGGCTGCTCCGCGCCGCGAGGCGATGCGGATTGTGGTGGAGGGAGCGCCGCGGCCGGCACGCGCGGCATTCTCGACCAGATTGGAGACGGCGATGGTCAGATCGCTCGGTCCGATTGCGGCGTTGAGCCCCGGCTGCAGTTCGACCTGAACGGTCGCCCGCAAGGGACGCACGGAGATGCGCATGGATTCGGCGACCGCCTGTACCACCTCCGTCACATCGGCGTCGCGGGCGTCGTCATCCTTGATCTCGCGCAGGAGCCGCTCCAGATCCTGGTGCGCGGCGCGGACGTTGCGGCGGATGAGCTGCAGGCTGCGCTGCGCATCGCCGTCCGAGCCCGCCGCAGTCCCCCAGTCGGCCGCCAGGCCGATCGCGGACAGCGCGTTCTTGACCCCGTGCACGGCTCCCGTCGCCAGTTGCCCGACCGACACGAGCCGGCTCTGCATCTGCAAGGTCTCCTCCGTGTCCGCCAGCTCGTCGCGTGCTGCATCCAGATACCGAGGGCGAAACGGGCCCGTATACAGCTGATTCGCCACCACCGCGGCCACGAGCAGCGCCAGCTCACACCAGAGCCCGGGCGTGATGCGTGGCAGCCCGAGCTCGGTGGTCCAGCGCTCGTACAGCGCGCCCGAAACGGCCAGAGCGGCCATCGCCACGATGACGACGCGCACCCGCGGACGTGCGGCGATGGCATCGGATGCCAACAAACGGATCGGCCCAGCGGTCGCCGACACGGTCAGCGTCAACGACGAAAGAGCCAAAGCGGGCACCGTGCCCTGCAGACCGAACGCCGCGATCAGAGCATTCTGGACGATGAGCGAAACGCAGAGCGCGTGCCACACTCGAGGCGACACACCGCGGTTGCGCACCGCCAGCCATGCGCCGGCGAACCAGATCACCGCCTGGGCGCTCAGAATCTCCACCACGGCACCGGCGGGGATCAGCCGGCCGATCGCCCGCGTCGCGAGCGTCGCCAGCAGCGCTACCTGCCAGACGCCGGTCCAGGTCCAGCGACGTTGCCAAGCGGCCGCCATGCCCAGGGGCACCGCGAGCGCGATGAGTGCGATCGCCCCGACCGTAGTGGAATGTACCGTGGCCGGCTACTCCAGTTCCGCAAGCGGCACCGGCTCGGGACTGGACTCCTCTCCGACCGCCTCAGCGACCTCGCCGAGCAGCTTCCTGGCATGTGACGAGAGCCGATCCGGCACCGTCACCGCGACCTTGATGTACAGATCGCCGCGACGTCCGGGGTTGTCCGGGTGCGGAACTCCCTCGCCGCGCACGCGCAGCAGTTTTCCCGGCTGAGTTCCGGCCGGCACCTTCACCCGGATCCGGCGATCGTCGAGCGTGCGCACCAGAATCGAGGTTCCCAGGGCGGCCTGAGTAAATGCCAACGGAATCACGCAGTACAGATCGTCACCATGGCGCTGGTAGCACGCGTGCGGTTCCACGTGCACGAACACGTAGAGATCGCCGGCCGGCGCGCGGCCGATTCCCGCGTCTCCCTGCCCGGCGAGCTGGATGCGCTTGCCGTTCTCCATGCCGACCGGAATGGTCACCCGCAGCCTTCGCTCCTTTTGCTCGCGTCCCGTGCCGCGGCATGCGCGGCATGGGTTTTCGATCACCTCGCCCTCGCCGCCGCACGACGGACAGGACGTGGCGATGGAAAAGAACCCCGAGTTGCGGCGCACCTGGCCGGATCCGCCGCAGGTCGGACAGATGCTGCGGGCGGTGGTGCCCTCCGTGCCGCTGCCGTCGCACCGGGAGCACGCTTCCTGGCGGCGATAGGCGACGTCCGCCTTGGTACCGAACACCGCCTGCTCGAACGGGATGCGCAGATCGTAGCGCAGATCGTCGCCGCGGCCGGCACCGCCGCCGCGCCCGCCTCCACGCCTGCGATCGGTGCGCGTGAAGAAAGAGTCGAAGATGCTGCTGACATCGCCGAAGACGTCCTCGAAATCGCGGAAGACGTGTGAGTAGTCTTGCCCCTGGCCGCCGGCCATGCCGTCCACCCCGGCGAAACCGAACTGGTCGTACGCTTGCCGCTTCTGCGGGTTTGCCAGCACGTCGTACGCCTCGGTTGCCTCCTTGAAGCGCTCCTCGGCTTGAGTGTCGCCAGCGTTGCGGTCCGGGTGGTAACGCACCGCCAGCTTGCGGTACGCCTTCTTGATCTCGTCGAGCTCCGTGGACCGGTCTACCCCCAAAACCTCGTAGTAATCGCGCTTGGCCATCGCTGTGCTATCGTCCGGAACCGCCGCCTGCGGCGCCGCACCGAAGAGCCGCGCAGTGGGTAGCCCGTCCCTCCTCCTTGCAAGTCCGTCGGGATCGGCGCTGACGGGCCATCGGACAGACCCCTAACCGCGCTTCTCGTCGTCGTCGACCACCTCGTAGTCGGCGTCCTGAACCGAACCGGCACCCTTGCCGTTGGCGCCCTGATCGGCCTCACTCTGCGCGTCATCCTCGGAGCCCGTATCCTGCGCGCCGCGCGCGGCATCTCCGGCTTCGGCGGATGCCTTCTGCTGCGCGTCCTTGTACACCTCTTCGGCGAGCTTGTGGGACGCTTGTTTGAGCGCCTCGGTCTTGGCCTTGATCGCGGCGGTGTCGTCGCCCTCGACGGCCTGCTTCAGGGCCGCGATCGCGGCCGTGATCTTCTCCTTGTCGTCCGTGCTCACCTTGTCACCGAAATCGTTCAATGACTTCTCGGTGGCATAGATCATGCTGTCCGCCTCGTTCCGGGCCTCGGCGGCCTCTCGCGCGCTCTTGTCTTCGTCCGCGTGGACCTCGGCGTCCTTGACCATGCGCTCGATCTCTTCCTCGGAAATGCCCGAGGAAGACTCGATCCGAATCTTCTGCTCCTTGCCGGTACCAAGATCCTTGGCGGATACGTGGACGATCCCGTTGGCATCGATGTCGAAGGCGACCTCTATCTGCGGGACGCCGCGAGGCGCCCCCGGAATGCCGATCAGATCGAACCTGCCAAGGGTACGGTTCTGGGTAGCCATTTTCCGCTCGCCCTGCAGCACGTGGATAGAGACCGCAGTCTGGTTGTCGGCCGCGGTCGAAAAGATCTGACTCTTGCGGGTAGGAATAGTCGTATTGCGTTCGATCAGACGGGTAAAAACCTGGCCGAGCGTTTCGATGCCAAGGGACAGCGGAGTGACATCCAGCAGCAGGACATCCTTGACGTCGCCGCCCAGGATGCCGCCCTGGATGGCCGCCCCCACCGCGACCACCTCGTCGGGGTTGACGCCGCGATTCGGGTCCTTCCGGAACAGCTCGGCAACCAACTGCTGCACCGCGGGAATGCGGGTGGAGCCGCCCACCAGGATTACCTGATCGATCTCGTCCGCGCTGACGCCGGCGTCCCTGATCGCCTGCTCGCACGGGCGCCGCGTCTGCTGGACCAGATCGTCGATCATCTGCTCGAACCTGGCCCGCGTCAGGGTGTACTGCAAATGCTTGGGGCCGGCGGAGTCAGCGGTGATGAACGGCAGATTGATCTCCGTGCTCTGCGTGCCGGAGAGCTCGATCTTGGCCTTCTCCGCTGCCTCCTTGAGCCGTTGCAGGGCCATCCGGTCGTTCGACAGGTCGATGCCGTTGTCGTTCTTGAAGCTGGCGACCAGCCAGTCGATCACCCGTTGATCGAAGTTGTCGCCTCCAAGGTGGGTGTCGCCGTTGGTGGACTTGACCTCGAACACTCCGTCGCCGAGTTCCAGGATGGAGATATCGAAGGTGCCGCCGCCGAGGTCGTAGACCGCGATCTTCTCCTCGCTCCCTTCCTTGTTGAGGCCGTAGGCCAGCGCTGCGGCGGTCGGTTCGTTGACGATGCGCTTGACGTCCAGACCGGCGATCCGGCCGGCGTCCTTGGTGGCCTGCCGCTGCGAATCATTGAAGTAGGCGGGGACCGTGATCACCGCCTCGGTCACGGTCTCTCCGAGATAGCTTTCCGCCGTCTCCTTCATCTTCTGCAACACGGCGGCGGAGACCTCGGGCGGCGAATACCGTTTGTCGTCGATATGGACGCGGACGTCACTGCCTGAGTCGGTGACCAGATACGGGACCATCTTGATCTCTTCCGGCACCTCGGAAAAGCGGCGGCCCACGAAGCGCTTGATCGAATACACCGTCCGCTCCGGATTGGTGACCATCTGGTTCTTCGCCGGTTGGCCGACCAGCCGCCCTTTGTCGGTGAACGCGACGATCGAGGGGGTGGTGCGCTGGCCCTCCGAGTTCTGCACCACCCTCGGTTGGCCTCCCTCCATCACGGCGACGCAGGAATTGGTCGTCCCCAGGTCAATGCCGATGATCTTGCCCATGTTATTCGCCTTCCTTTGTATCGGCTGACGCGTCGCCCCGTGCGCCTGCCGGATCCTCGTTCGAGCCGCTCTGCGGTTGCGCGACCTTCACCCGAGCGGGGCGCACTACGCGTTCGTGAAGCAGATAACCCCTCTGATAGTCCTCCACCACGGTGGCGACCTCATAGACGTCGGATTCCTCCGAGGCGATCGCCTGATGGCGCTCCGGGTCGAACGGCTGCCCCTCCGATGAGAAGCGGCAGAAGCCCCACTTGCGCTCCAGCAGACCGGTGAGCTGTTTTTCTATCAACGACACACCTTCGCGCAGGGACTCGACATCGGCGTCTTCGCCGGTCTGGATGGCGCGTTCGAGGCCGTCGATGACGTCTGCAAGGTCCAGGAGAACCTGGGTGTTCGCGTAGCGGATCGCCTCATCCTTGTCGCGGTGAAGTCGCCTGCGGAAGTTCTCGAAATCGGCCTGCTTGCGCAGGAACTGATCCTGCAACGCCGCCATCTCCGCGACCAGATCGCGCTCCGCTGCGTCTCCCGCAGCCGTCTCACCATCCGCCGCGCCTTCGTCGCCGTGCTCCCCATCGCCAAGCGCGTCGTCCGTCGCCTCGTCGACCGCTCGGTTGGAGCACAGCGGCTCTCTCTCCCGTGAGCCAGCTACGTCGTCCGCCGTGCCCTGCTCCGCTCTGTTTCCGCTATCGCTCATTTCTGCCTGCCGACCCTGCACTCCCTGCCGGCCCGCCTCCCGACAGCGCTGATCCACAGATTGCAACCGCAGGCCGGTCTGTCGCCGACGTCCCGAGTGCCATCAGTCGATGACCGGAAGATAATAGCGGCCCGAAAGCACCGTCAACAACGCGCCGACCGTGTGCGCGATGCCGTAGGCGGGGGCAGCTGCTCTGAACGTCAGCCGTTGGAGCGAACGCCGGTCGCGGGCTCCACCTCCAGGATCAACTCCACCTCACCTCGGCTCAACTTGGTCGCACGGGCGATCTCCGGGATCGACCATCCCTGTCCGGCGAGCTTGCTCACCGTCTCGCGGTTTTCGACCGCCGGTCGCGAACCGCCGCCCCCGTCGTTGCCCTCCGACCGCGACCCTGCCAGCGATTCGAGCTCGCGTACCGATGCGCGCGCCTGCTGCCCGATCTGTTCCAGCCGGGTTTCCGCCCGTGCCAGCCATTCTCTGGCCGTCATCAGCCGCTCGGTGCGGCTCTGCAGATCACCCAGCAATCCGTCGACGCCATCGAGGCTGCGGATCACGGCATCCGCGCTCTCCTTGTTGTTCGCCAGCGCATCGACGCGGCTCTGCAGCTCGGCCAGCCCGGCCGCGAGCTTGAGCACGTCGGGCCGCAGCCCGATGACCTGTTCATCGAGCTGATTGAGCAGCTCGAAATTGCGATCCACACCACTGGACGTCGCCTCTGCCGTCTCATGCTTGTGCGAGAGCTGCTGGTACCGTGCGTCGACCGCATCGGCGAGTTCGCCCAGCTTCTGGAGCTTCGCCTGCACGTCCTGTGCGGCCTGCCGGCCCGTCTCCACCGTGGTCAGACTGATGTCCATGTCCTCCGCTATCGCGAGCAATCGCTGGAAGTCGCGCTCCATCGATTCCACGCGGTGACGATCCGCCGACAACCGCGCAAGCCTGACCGAAACCTCCTCGCCGAGCTTCGTGGCCCGGTTCAGCTCCATCTCCATCTCGGCCACCGCGTGCCTCTGCCGCTGTACGTCGGCATACCGCTTGTCCAGCCGTTCCAGGTGCTCGCGCATGCGGTCGGCGCGCTCCAGGAGGGGGGTCTGATCGGTGAAGATGGCGAGTCGCCCCGCCATCTCGGTCAACTCCGCATCCAGGGCGGTTAATCGCTGCGTGATCTTCGTGTCGAATCCGTCTACGGCCGCGCTCGTGCGTTCTATCTCGGCCGACGAGCGCCGTTGCAGATCGTCCATGCGATCGTGCAGCGCCCGCGCCAGATCCGCTGCCGCCTCATCGGTACGCGCGCTCCCCTCCGCCTGCAGCCTGCCGATGCGCTGGTCCATCTCCGCTTGCCAGCCCAAGTGTCGGCCTTCGAGGTCTTCGCTGCGCTTACGCAGCTCGGCGACGAAGTTCTGCTCGAAGTCGGTGAGCTTGTCCGACAGCGCCTTCTCTGCCGTGTCCTCGACGTGCCTGAGTCGCCCTTCGACCGAGGCCGCCGTCGAGTCCAGGCCGGCCAGACGCTCCTGCAGTGCCGTGCGCTGTTCGTCGACCCGGCGCAGCCGCTCGTCCTCGCCGCGCAACCGCCGTAGGTTGTCGTCCACCCGCTCGCTCATGTTCACCAGCTCGGCCAGCGCGGTGTCGTACCCGTCGATACGGCTGCGGATGGCCTCGATCTCCACGGAGCGCTCCTCGAGGTCGCGGCTGCGCGCGGCCAGATCCTCCTGAACTTCCCGCACGGAACGCAGCAACTCCTTGCCCTGCTTTACGCTGACCTGCACCTCAATCGCGAGATCCTTGATTTCGGAGCTCTTTTTCTCCACAAAGGTCGACAGGGTGTTCATCACCCGGTCGCCGTAGCGCTTTACTTTTTCCAGCGACCGGTTGTTACGGTCGAGCTGACGAAAGACGAGGACGACCCCCAGTGCAACCAGGAGCGCGACGACTCCGGCCTCGAACCACATGCATCCCCTCCCAGCGGGATGATCAAGTTTATGGGCGACCGTCCAGGCTGTCAACAAATCACGACACCCGGCCGGACGGCAGCCGGATGCCGGCCGCCCCGATCGCCGGCATCAGTGAGTCGTAGCGGAGAAACGTCAGATCCGCGCGGCTGCTTTGCTCCGCCCTGCGCGCATGGTGTGCGGTCAGCATCCCGACGGCGCTCGCGCCGAGGATGTCGTACCGATAGTGGTTGCCGACGTACAGCACCTGTTCCGGGCGTACGTCCAAGAGTTCGGCCACGTACCGGAACGGCTCCGGGTTGGGCTTCAGATAGTCGGTCGCTTCCGAGGTGACCGCGCAGGCGAACCCGCGCAGCCCCATGTCACGCAGCTTTGCATCCGGCGGCATATCCGAGAGCACGCCCAGCTTCGCTCCACGCTCGCGGAGCTCCGTGAGGGCCCGCTGCACGCCGGGATGCGTGCGGACGCCGCGCAACGCGGCCGGCAGCCGCGCGTACACCACAGCGTCGATCAGCGCACGGGCTTCGGCCGGATCGATCCCCATCCGGTCGGCGACCAGATCGGCCTGCAGGGCATGAAGATCGGAGATCGGACGGATCGCGCGCACCTGAATGCGGACTCGACGGAAGGCTCGAAACAGGCGGGCATGCCGCAACACGAGACGCCAGGATCGGACCGCCGCCTGGCGGGTCGGATACAGCGTACCATCGAGATCGAACACGACGGCCTGCGCAAGCCGATCAGCTGCCTGGCCCATATGCCGGCTGGCCGTTCAGCTTGAACGGATGCGAATCTGGATGGTCACCACGCCGTAAACGGGATCCTGGTTCTCCACCGGCTCATAGCGCCACTGGCGCAGCGTCTCGGTGATCTTGTTGTTGAGCTCCGTCGATCCCGAATCACGCTCGAATCTCACAGCCTTCACCCACCCTTCGGGTTCGACGCGGATGTGCACTATCACGGTCGCGTCGACGATCTCGTCGGGGTACTTGTCCGGCAGCGCAGGGTCGACCACGTTCAACAACGGCCGCAGTCCCAGCGCCCCCAACACGTCCCACCCTTCCGGGAGGCGCAGGTCCCGTCCCGCCGGACCGGTTGCCCCGTCGACTCGACTGCTGGACCCTTGGTTCCTGCCAGGGCTGGCCGTGCTGTCACGGCCGCCGGCGCTCAACGCCCGGTCAAGATCCGGGAGCCGCGATCCGATGCTCGGGGTGTCGCCGGCCGGCGCCGCCGCGCCCCCGTACACCGTGGCGTCGACCGGTCCCGACTTGGCGGAGCCGGGCGCGGGAGCGGTGAGCGGGGCTGCGGCCAGCTCCGTCCCACCGGTACCCGTGCCGGCCGCGTCAGCCCTCCTCGCCGTGGGGGTGCCGCTCATCCGTACCGGCGCCAGCGGCGTGACGACCTCGCGATCCTGGCCGAGGAGCCCGGGATCCCGCACCACGGGGACGGGGTTGTCGGGGCTGACGCCCTGTGCCGCGCGCGTCTCCCGCGTCGGGCTCGATGCGCTCTTGGCGTACACCGATTCGTCTACCGGCAACGCGAGCCCTTCCTTGAGGGTCGCCGGGTCACCCTGCCCCGTGTAGGCCCCGGCCGGCCTGACCCCGACCGCCTGTCCCGCGAACGGAGCCGGAACGGCGACCGCCGCGCCCGCACGGGGGCCGGACTGCGTGGCGCCGTCGGTCGCCAGCGCGTTCAAGCCGCCGCGTCCACGCACTTGCGCCGACTCCACCGACTGGCGCAGTGTCGGCGTCCACGGCGAAACGGGGCTGGCCGGTGCGGCTTCGACGTCGGTTTCGGCCCGCGGCTGCGTCCTGACCGGCGCCGGCTCTTCCGTGGTCACCCGTTCCGGCGCCGGTTTCGCTTCGGGCGCGGGTTTTTCGGTTGCGACCGGCTGCGGCGCCGCCTTAGACGCAACCACCGGGGCTGCCGTCCGTTCCTGCTTCGGTACCGACGGCAGCGATGGCCTTACCGCTGCCTTGCCGGGGGCCTCCCGAACCTCGGGGGCGATCAGCTGCACCGTCAGCGGTCGGGTGTAGTCCTGGTAATCGAGGTCGAACAGTTGGTGCACGATGATCAACAGCACGCCGTGCAGCACCGCTGCCACCAGCACGCTGACGAACATCCGCTCCGATTCCAGCCGAACCGTCACGGGGTCGCCTTCCTCGAGAGCGGGCGGGTTCGCAGCGCCACGTCGTTGAACCCGTTCATGCGCAGCACATCCAGGACGTCGACCAGCAACTGATACGACACCGCCTCATCTCCCTCCACGATGATGCTCTCCACCGACTCGGGAGCGACGCCATCCTTGCCGGAGAACGCACGCGCCAAGCTGTTCAGGTCGAGCTGCTGTTCGTTGAGATAGATCAAATCATGCGAATGCACGGCGACGATCAGGCGGGTCATTTCGGTCGGCACCGCCGTCGCCGAATCGGGCAGGGTCAGTCCGATCGCGGGGGTGATCTTGAAGGTCGACGACACCATGAAGAAGATCACGAGCTGGAACACGACGTCGATCATCGGCACCATGTCGACGGTCGTGCTCCGCTGCAGCCGACGCCTGCGCAGTACCATCAGTCCCCCTGGACTCCGAACAGCAGCACCAGCTCGCTGACGCGGTTCTCGAGCCTGACGATCGTGTTGTTCGCCTTGGTGACAAGGTAGTTGTAGAACATGATCGTCGGGATCCCGACGATCATGCCGGCTGCGGTGGTCAGCAGTGCTTCGGAGATGCCGAGCGCCAACTGCGAGGAGTCGGCCAGCGAGCCGGCCTCACCGAGGACGCCGAAGGCGCCGATATTGCCCGTCACGGTCCCCAACAAGCCCAGCAGCGGCGCCACGTGCGCGATGGTTCCCAGGGTGGGCAGGAAGCGCTCCTGCTTGGGAATCTCCACGTTGGCGGCGTCCATGATGATCTCGCGCACGACGCGGTTCGGTTGGTGCCGGTGCTGGATACCGACGCTGACCAGACTGGATATCGGCGAGGGGTTCGCCTCGCAGATCGCCAGGGCTTCGTCGAAATGGCGCTCCTGCAGGCGGCTCTTCAGCCGGTTGAGCAGCTTCTCCTCATCCACGCGGGTGCGGCGGAAGTACAGCATCCGCTCGATGATCACCACGACCGCCACGATCGACAGAAAGATGATGACGACCATGATCGCACCGCCTTTCTGGATGATCTCCACAATTACCTCCCTTGGTCCTAGAGACTGACCTCGACGCCGAGCGACGCCTGGAATCCCGGCTCCGCGTACGGGGCCAGCTCGTACCGCGGCCGGTCGGAGAGCGGCTGCAGCAGATCGGCGAGGCTGGCGATGACTGCGAAGTTCTCAGAGACGTTGTAGAAGCCGCTGGCCGAAACGATGGGCATCGATACGTTGGTCGCCTTATACCTGCTGGTTTCGAGCTCGCTCGGGAACACCCAGTCGACGTTGTTCTCGATGCCGAAACGGCCGCGGCCCCACGTAGCGCGCATGCCGAGGCTGAGCACATGCGGGGACTGATACAGCGGGACGTCGAAGAAGGCGCCCGACCAGTCGAAGTTCAGGGCGGCCGTGGGGTTGATGTCCCAGCGCAGACCGAGGCCGGTCTGCAGAATCCCTGCCTGCTCCTGCTGTACCACCTGGTGCAGTCCCGACACGCCGAGGTCCCCGGTGATGTCGACGCGGTTGGTGCCGGCTTCGCCGCGCACGGAGGCGACCAGGCGCACATCCTCGCTGACCGCGGCCCGGACCGATGCGTCGCCGAACCACTGACGCGTGTCCCGCAGTTCCGCCGGCTCGTCGATGAACTTGAGGGTTCGATACATGCTCGCGAGGTCGCGGCCGATGATCTCGCGCCCGGCAGCCACCCGCAGAGTGATCAGGTCGTGCGGCATGCCGTCCACGGATAATTCGAACGGGATGCGCAGGTTTGCGGTGTCGTCCTCGGATGCATACTGCAATCCGGCGCGAGCGCCGAGCCGAAGCGGAATCGCCAGGTCGTAGCCGAGCTCGAGCCGTCCCAGCAGCCGGTGCGCCGTCGGCTCGTCGGAACGCACGTGCCGGAACCGGTAGTCCGTCGCCAAGCCGATCTCCAGTTGGCGGAGCTGCGCGGACGCGGCCGCGGAGGCGCGGCCTTCCCATTGGGTCACCGCCAGTTCGTCGCTGCCTCTGAATGCCCGGGAGGCGCTGCTGCCCCCGATCTTGCCGCCCACCGTGACCACGTCGGTCGGCCGTACCTGCAGCTGCAGGTCGGCGTCGACCAGCTGATCGCTGAGTCCATGACCTGCGTCGGCTCTTCCTTGCAGACCGTCCTCGACCCGTCGATAGCGCCCCGCCAGGCCGAGCTCCGCGCCGCCGATGTCACTGCGATACGCGCCCTGCAGATCGTCGGTGCGGTGGTAGCCCTGGTCGGGTGCCGGCGGCCCGAATCCCTCCTGCAGATGGTGGTCGACCTGCAGATGAAAGGCTGGTCCGGCGCCGGCATGCTGCAGGCCGATGCTGCTCCTGAGCAGGCCGTTGTTGCCCGCGGCGACCGCGGCTTCAAGCGCCAGACCCGGGCCCAGCAGGCCGGACGCGCCGCGGTCGCTGTCCGTCAGCACCTCCGGCAAGCCGGGGGTAACCACTTGCAGCTCATCAGCCGCCGGCAACGGCACGGCCAGCTCCGGCTTCGCCAACTCCGCCTCCGGCGGGAGTCCTGGTTGCACCTGCACCTCCGCCACGTCTTCGATGCTCAACGTGATGGCGGGTATCGCGAGCGGACGCGCCGCCGGCTGCGACTCGCTCGCCTGCCCGTAGGCGGTCACGGTCAACGCAGCCGTCAACACGGCCGCGAGCGGATACCCGGCGACGCGTCGCGTAGCGACGCATGGCGTGGCGACGCATGCCGTCGCTCGCAGTCTCATGATCATCGTTCCTCACCTACCATCGCGCGTGCTGCCCCGGCCCAGCGCGACTCCGGGAAGTTGTCCAGGATCCGCTGGGCAAGCGCGCGCGCGGCGTCGGGACGGCCGGCTTCGGCTTCCGCCTTGGCCGCCTGAAGGATCGCCTCCGCGCGCAGTGCCTCCGCGGCTCCCTCGACCAGGGCGGCGTCGAGGAAGGCCCTGGCCGCAGCCGTCGGGTCTTCACGCCGCAGGTAGTACTCGCCGAGCGAAAGCCGGGCGCCCGCCAGAACGGGGGGATCGCCGGCGGTGGCGATCACATCCTGCAGCAGCCGAAAAGCCCGATCGGGGGGGGCCGTCCGGTCGAGCAGGTACAGCCGTGCCAATTCCAGCATCGCCTTCCGGCCTGCCGCGGTCTTCTCGCGCCCCAGCCGCGCCACCGACGCCGAGAGCTCCGCCTCCTTGCCGGTGAAACCGGACATCAGCAACTTGACCTCCGCCACCCGATCCTCCGTGCCCAGCGCCTCCGCCTGCTGCGGGTGACGAGTCAACAGTTCATCGAGGCTAGCCAGAGCGGCGCTGTAGTCCCCTTCCGCCACGTATGCCTCCGCACGCAGGTTCAGCGCTTCGGGATGAAAGGAACTGCTCGGGAAGCGATCGATCAGATTCGACCACATGAACACCGCCTCGAAGCGCTCTCCCGAACGCTCCGCCGCCAAGCCTCCCCAGTAGAGAGCCGCAGGGACCGACTCACCGGTCGGGAATTCCTGCCGGTACCGGAAGAATCCGTCCTTGGAGCGACGGTAGTCTCCTTCCTCGAACAGCGCTTCGGCGCTCCGGAACAGCGCTTCGGCCCGCAGCGGGCTGTCCAGGTAGCGATCGACCAGTATGTCGAACGCCGTCACGGCGAGCTCCGCGTCGCCCGCTTCGTCGGCGGTCTCCGCGTACTCGAACAGGGCGTCGTCGGCGACGCCGTCGGTCGGGTATCGCTCCCACACCTCGCGGTAGGAGCGTTGCGCATCGACTACGCGACCCAGGTTGCGCAAGCTCTTGGCGTGCATGTATCGAGCTCTGCCGGCCAAGTCGGCGCCTGCGCGCAGCGCCAGATCGTCGAAGCGGAGAACCGCCTCCTCGAACCGCTCGTCGCTGTAGTACGCCCACGCGGCCAGGAACAGCGCCTCGTCATCACGCTCACGGCTCCTCTCCAGCACGTCAGCCGCCTCGCGAAACTCGCCAAGCCGGTACAGCGCCCATCCGAGCCAGTAGTCCGCGTCCGCCGCCAGATTGGCGAGGTCCTCGCGCAGCGCCCGCTGCAATCCCGGACGGCGCAGCAGCTCGATCCCGTTTCGGTAACGCTTGAGCGCGATTTCCGACACGCCCTGCAGATACGCCGCCACGGCATCCGCGCCGGGATCGCGGTCGGCGAGGTTGGGGAACGCCGTCCGCAGCCAGTCCGCGTACTGCGTCACCGCCCCGTGATCGCCCACTTCGAATGCCAGCTTCATCCGGTCGATTTGTGCGGAGACGTCTGTCGGGAGCAGCTGAATCAGCTCATCGATCCGCTTCAGGGCGACTTCCGGACGGCCGTCGCGCCGTGCCAGGTTGGCACGCAGGCGCAGCATGTCGGCGTGATATCTGCTGCCCGTGACAATTTCCCCGGCTGCCTCGGCCGCGGCGGCGGCCTTCGCTAGGTCGCCGGCTCGATAGAATGCGTAGGCAGCGAGATAGGCCGCTTCGGCACGACGCGGGGACGTGGGGTACCGGGACCCGAAGTCGTCGTACAGATCGGCGGCTTCCACGAAACGCTGCTCCTCCAGCGCTATGCCGCCGAGGATCATCAGCGATGCCGCTGAGCGTCCCGGCACCAGCTCGATGAGGCGCAACAGGATTCCCTTCGCCTCGGAAAGGAGGTCGTCCTCCGTGGAGCGGTCGGAGCGAATGAGGGTCATGGCCAGATACAGCGGAGCGGTCCCGTCGGTCCGGCCCGTGGCCAGCTCCCGATCCCACACCCTACGAAGGAACAACTCGGCCAGCTGGTCCGCGCCGCGTTCGTAGTTCTCGATACCCAGACGCAGCCAGAAGTCGGTCAGAATCTCCGGGGATGAGGCGAAACGGCTCTCCGCGCTGTCCGTCCAACGCTGCATCGCGTCGATGTCGCCGGCGCGGCGGGCCGCGGCAAACAGCCGGCGATGCGCGGGCGCCGCTATCTCCGGTGTGGCCGACACGAGCTGTCGGTAGAGCGTCACAGCCAGCTCCACCCGATCGAGCGCCCACAGTGCCTCGGCCTCGTAGAACAGGATCTGGTCGCGATACCGAAGAGGATACGATGCGGTCGGCAGGCCGGATGCGAAGGCGACCAGCTCCTCGTGCTGACCGCCGGCCAAGTAGCTGTGCGCCAACAGGACCGCGGCGTAGGCGGTTGTGGCGTCGGACATGCCTTCGCTCTGCCGGAACAGCTCAGACAGAGGCTCCTGGGCCGCGGCTACCCGGCTGGCTGCCAGCTCGGCGAGCCCATGGTAGAGCAGCGCCTGGGGCCGCCGCTCGGGCGCGGCGCCCGAGCTCACGAACCGCTCGAGATCGAGCGCTGCGGCCTCGAATGCACCGAGTTGGTACCGCGTGATCCCGGTCCAGTAGGGGAGCTCTCCCCGGAACGAGGCCAGCCGGTACCGGCTCTCGATCAGATCGAAGGTCTCGAGCGCGTCCTCATAGCGACCCAGGTGGTACAGGGAAACGCCCCTGCCGAAGTGGACGTCCGCAATCGCCTCGGAACTCGGGTAGCGGACGAGAAACGCGTCGTAGACCTGCATGGCGAGCCCATAGTCGCCGTCGGCCATGCGCTTGCCGGCCTCGTTCAGGAGCTCTCGCTCGTCGGCCCAGAGGGCCAGGGGAGCGAAAGCCGCGCTCGCGGCCACGGCGAGGCATACGCCGGCGCGGGGCACACTGCTCCCCAGGAGGTTCGACACCCTTACCAGCAGGTGGGCGCCTGCAGATACGTACCCCTTCATCCCTCCTATTGAGTGACGGTACGAAACGCTACGTTCTTGACGTAAAACTACAAGATATTCGGCCCCGGACCCGTGTTCCCGGCGAGGTCTTCGGCTGCTTCTTCAGAGCCGTCGCTCCCGTCCTCAGCGCGCCCCTGCAGCGTACGGCGGGCGGATCTGGTAGCGACCAGCGCCGTCACCAGATCGTCGCGGATCTCGGCCAGTCGCGCGCGTAGCTGGGGGTCCACCCGTTCGGTCTCCTGCCACAGGCGAAGGCGCGCGCCGTCGACCGTGTAGCGAGCTTCATGCAGCAGATGGCGGACACGGAATAGCAGGTTCACCTCGTAGCTGCCGTACACGCGCCGGCCGTAGGCATTCTTGCGCGGGGCGATCAGCGGAATCGACCGCTCCCAGTAGCGCAGGATGTGCGGCTTGACGCCGAGCAGTTCGCTGATCTGTCCGATCGAGTAGTACGTACCGCCCCCCCCCTTTCAGCGCCTGCCGCCGCGGCCGCGTGCCTCCGACGGGCGCACGTCGACGATGATCGGTACGCGGTCGAATCCCAGATCTGCCCGCGCCCGGTTCTCGAGGAAGCGGCGGTAGTGGGCCGGCACCTGCGCTCTGTTGACGAAAAACAGCAGACGCACCGGGTTTGTGCCGGTCTGCACGCCGTACTGCACGCGCAACGGCGGGCGGCCACCTGCCGCTTGCGGCGCCGCACCGGTGAGGCCTGACGCCTGGTTCCAGCGTCGCACCGCTTCGTTGATCCGGCTGGTGGACACCATACGCGCGCGCTGCTTGGCGACCTCTACGCAGGCGCCGATCAGAGATGAGATGCCCGTACGCTCACGAGCGGACAAGGTGACGAGCGGTACGTACGCCAGCGCCGGCAGATGGTACCGCGCCCGCGCGATCACCTCATCCCGCCGGTGAGGCTGGAACAGATCCCACTTGTTGAGTGCCACCACCAGTCCGTTTCCCTTGCCAACCGCCAGCGACGCCAGCCGTTTGTCCTGGTCGGCGATCTCCTCTCCAGCATCCGCCAGCAGCACCACCACATCGCTGCGCTCCAGCGCGGCGACGGAACGCTGAGTGGAGTAATACTCGACCGGTTCCTGTACGCGGGCACGCCGCCGCAGACCGGCGGTGTCGACCACCTCGAAGCGCACGCCGTCAGCGTCAAAGCGGCCGATCACGGGATCACGGGTGGTGCCGGGGCTGGAGTCCACCAGCGCCAGCGACCGACCGGTGAGCGCGTTGAGCAGCGTCGACTTGCCGGTATTCGGGCGGCCCAGCAGCGCAAGGCGCACCGGCGGGCCATGCCCGTCATCCACCACGATCGACTCTGGCTCGCCGACCGGTTCATGCACATCGCTGCGAGCCTGAGCCGTCGCGGCCAGCCGCCTTCGTGTCAGCTCCGTCAGCGTGTCGACGCCGCGGCCGTGGGCGGCGGAGATCGCCACCACGTCTCGGAAGCCGAGCTCGTGGAATCGAGCCGCCTCGGGATCTCGGGCGGCATGATCGGCCTTGTTGACCACCACGATCGGATCCTTGCCGCTCCGGCGCAGGTCGCCGGCAAGCGCGTGATCCGTGGCGGTCGGTCCGTCGAGATCCACGACCAACAGAACCACGTCGGCGACGGCGGCCGCCTCACGAGCGCGGCCACTGACCTGGTCTGCAAGGGGTTCATCGGCGTCCCGGCCGGTGACCACCCCACCGGAATCGATCAGCGTGCTCGCCATGTCGTCGAGGTGCCACGTGCCGTAGCCGAGGTCTCTGGTGACCCCGGGGTCGGCATGGGTGATCGCCTGCCTGACGTTGCAGAGCCGATTGAACAAGGTGGACTTGCCGACGTTGGGCCGCCCGAGGATGGCGACAGTCATAGTCTTCCTGGAGCGCCGCCACGCGACGGGTCACTCGACGAACACGGTACGTCCGGCGGGCTTCAGTGTCAAACTCATCCCGGACCGGGGCTCCGGAAGCGTCAAATCGGTCGATCGGGGTGCCGATGATCTCAGTAAGCTATGGCGCGCAAGCGGTCGTCGGTGGGGTTCGTGTTCTGGCTGGGCCTGGTGACGGCCGTGCTGGTGGTCTTCGTATTCAGCCGTCCGACCATCGAACGGGTCCTGGACTCGACCGACTTCTTCGCGGCGGTGAGGCCCAGCAGTGACGCTCCAGTGGTCGTCCTGCGGCCATCCGGGCAGCCTCCGAACCGCTACGTGAATCAGCAGGCGACGGCGGAGGGCGCCGAGGCGACCGGGCCACAGATCGAGCCGGAGCCGGAGCCCGAGGCCCGGCCGCAGCACGCTCCCCAGGCGGAGCCCGAAGCGGCCACGCCGCCGCCTGTGCAGGATCGTACGGCGCGCGTGTTCTTCGTGATGGTGGACAAGAACGGCGAGATTCAACTCCGTGGCGTCCAGCGGACCGTCAGCGCCGACGTCGCGCCGCTCACCTCGATGCTGCGCGAGTTGCTTGCCGGACCGACGGCCGCCGAGCAGCGACGCGACCTCATCAGCCTGCTCCCCGACGCAGTGGAGCTCCACCGGGTGTCGGTGCAGGACGGGACCGCCGTGATCGATCTCGGTCAGGCGTTCCGATTCAGTTCGCACGGACGCGAGGGGCTCCTGGCCCGGTTGAAGCAGTTGGTCTATTCGGCTACCGAATTCCCCACCGTCGACGCGGTGCAGGTGCTCATCGATGGAAACAACGTCGACTATCTGGGGCCGGAAGGCATCTACATCGGCGAACCGCTGACACGGGAATCGTTCGACTCCTGAACCCGCTGACCAGCGCTTGGCGCCGTCACCCGGCCGGTGACCGACGTCAGCCCTAGCTCACCTGTACGCGCTCGATCGAAAGCGCTCGTCCGCTGTCGGCGTCCACGGCTACGTGGACCGCGTTCAACACGCCGGCACCGTCGGCCACCGCGAGCTTCAACGGCATCTGCGACAAGCTACGCCTGACCGACGTTCGGGCGTCGAAGCCGATGACGCCTCCGGCCGGGCCGGTCATCCCTACGTCGGTGATAAAGGCGGTGCCTCCCGGCAGAATGCGTTCGTCGGCCGTGGTCACGTGGGTATGCGTGCCTATCACCGCCGAGACCCGGCCATCCAGGTGGAGCGCCAGCGCTTCCTTTTCCTCGGCTGACTCGGCATGCAGATCGACGACGATCACCGATGTCCTGGTCCGGAGGGTGGCGACGGCGCTGTCCGCTGTCTGGAAGGGACACCGCGGCGACGGTAGCGCGTGTCGGCCCTGAAGGTTCAGCACGCCGACGTCTGCCCCCGTCACACTCACGACGCACCATCCGTGTCCCGGAGCGTCGGCCAGGTAGTTCTCCGGGCGCAGCAGCCTCTGCTCTTGATCGAGCGTGCGGTGCAGCGTCGGATGCTGCCAGACGTGGTTGCCGGACGTGATCACATGCACGCCGAATCCAAAGATGCGGTCCACCACCTCCGGCGTCAGTCCATATCCATCGACGGCGTTTTCTCCGTTGGCGATCACCACAGAGGCGCCCGTTCGCCGCTGCAGACTGCGCAGGCCGGCGAACACCGCACGCAGTCCGCCATCGCCCACGATGTCCCCTATCAGGACTACATGGACCACGTGGACGACCTACCTCGCGTACTCGGTTATCCGGGTCTCACGGATAACCGTCACCTTGATGCGGCCCGGATACGTGACCTCGTCCTCAATGCGCCGTGCGATCGCACGGCCCAGTTCGCTGGCGCGTTCGTCGGAGACCGTGTCGGCGCTCACCAGTATGCGCAACTCGCGCCCCGCCTGGATCGCGTAGGTTTTCTCCACGCCATCGTACCCCCCGGCGATTCGCTCGAGATCCTCCAAGCGCTTCAGGTAGTTGTCGAGCGCTTCGCGCCGCGCCCCCGGACGCGACGAGGAGATGGTGTCCGCGATCTGGACGATGATCGCCTCGACCGTCTCGGGCTCGATGTCGTTGTGGTGCGATCCGATCGCGTTGCACACGATGTCATTCTCACCGATCCGCCTTGCCAGATCCATGCCGAGCTCGGCGTGGCCGACCTCTCCGTCGGAAACCATACCCTTGCCGACGTCGTGCAGCAGAGTCGCTCGCTTTGCCGACTTCGTGTCGGCTCCTACCTCCACGGCGATGAACCCCGCGAGCACCGCAGCCTCTTTCGAGTGGGAAAGCTGATTCTGACCGTAGCTGGTCCGGTAGCGCAGGCGACCGAGGGCCGCCACCCCGTCCGGGTGCATGTCGTGAATGCCCAGCTCGAACAGGACCCGCTGCCCCTCTTCGAACAGCGTCTGCTCCAGTTCCCGCATCACCTTGCGCACCACCTCCTCGATACGCGCCGGATGGATGCGCCCGTCCGCGACCAGCCGCTGCAGCGCCTGCTTCGCGGTCTCCCTGCGAACCGGATCGAAGCACGAGAGGATGACCGCTTCCGGGGTGTCGTCGATGATGATGTCGACCCCCGTCAAGGTTTCCAGCGCCCGGATGTTCCGGCCCTCCCGGCCGATGATCCGGCCCTTCATCTCGTCCGAGGGCAGATCGACCGACGTGACGGTGGTCTCCGCGGTGACCTCGGTCGCCAAGCGCTGCATCGCGGAGACGATCACCGCCCGGGATTGCCGCTCGGCGCCCTCGGCGGCCTCCGCCTCGATGCGGCGCACCAAGTCATGCGCGTCCCGGCGGGCGTCCGTTTCGATGTTGGCGATCAGTTGCCGTTTGGCTTCTGCGACCGTGAGTTGGGCGACTTTCTCCAGCTCGGCGTTGAGCGCCGCTCCAGCTTCGCCGACGGCGTCCTCTCGCTCCTGTACTTGCTGCTCGCGCGTGGCGAGTGCCCGTTCCTGACGACTTACGCTATCGAGTCGCTCCTGGAGGCTCTCTTCCCTCTGACGGATCTTCCGCTCGTAGCGCTCAATCTCGCGCCGTTGATCGCGGGATTCGCGATCCAACGTCTCGCGTTCGGCGAGCAGCAGGTCCTTTGTCTCAATGAGGGCTTCATGTTTTTTCTCGTCGGCCTCTCGTATCGCGTCTTGGAGAACTCTTTTTGCTTTCTGCTCCGAAGAGGAAAGCTCGAATCTAGCATATGACCATCGGACGAGCCAGCCGATCAGCAAACCGGCGAGAGGAAGAATGAAGAACCATACGAACTCCATTGCGTTCCTCCATGGTGGCTAGCTTGCACGGTACGGAGGCTGCCCGGCGAAGTCAAGGAGGCGGTCGCTCCTCCACGCCCACCAGCCCGAGCCGCAGCACGAGCGTATGGACGTCCCATGCGCTGTCGCCGTCCGGGGCGGTCAACAGCAGGTAGGCCGGCATTCCGTCCGCCTGGGCGGGCAGAAGCGCCAGGCGGCTGATCCGCGTGCTCGCCGGCCCGGAGAACCGCGCCTCCATCCCGGCGAGCAACCGTAGCGGGCCGGCGGCGATGAGCGCAACCCGTCGCGCAAGGTAGCGCGCGGACACCGGATCGTCGCTGGCAAACGCGAGCCGGTCCGCCGAACGCCGCAGGATGCCGTGCACCTGCGACGGCCGGTACCCGCCCGACCGGTCGCGGACCAGGAGGGCCGCACCGAGCGCGTCCGTCCTTCGGCAGAGACGATTCAGCGTGCCTCTGAATCTCTCCTCCGCCTCGTCCTTCCCCTGGCCTGCTCGGAAGGCATCCAGGTCGATGCCGCGCGCGAACAACGGCAGCGGCTCGCAGTCCTGCGGGCGGACGGGAACTACACCGTCGTCGAGACGTCGGTCCGTCGCCGAGTCGCCGATCACCGCGGCAGCCAGCCGGCTCAAGCCCGGGTCGCGCCCCAGGAACCCGTCGTAGGCGTGAGGCTGAACCCGAAAGATACCGCCCTCCACCGCAACCGCCGGGAGATCGGTGGCGACCAGATCGAGCAGATCCCGGATCGTATGGACGCTGACGTGTGCCGACAGTCTGGCCCGTTTCCGGGACACATCCCGCTCCGGCCGTACGGATCCCTTGGTTTGCTCGACCATGGGGAGCTCCTCGAGTTGCTCGGAATCCGCCGCCGACGGCGCGACCGCCCGCAGCTCCGCCGGCTGCCGCACGCCGCCTACCGCTGGCAGTTCATCCAGTTTCTCGAACTCTGGCGGGTCCCCCCCGCTCGCACTGCCCGGCGTCACCTTCGCGCGCTCCGGGAATTGGTTATAGCAGAGAACACACGTCGCCACCTATCAGCCGCGCAGACGTCCCCACACGACCGCGCAGCCGCAGAGCACGAGCACGGCAACCGCGCACGCCGTTCCCATCATCGTGGTGCTGCCGGCGCGGCGCACCCGAACCGCTTCGTGCGGAGCGCTGCCCGCAGCCAACAAGGTCTGGTCGAGGCTCCGGACCGGGCTACGGAGACGGAAGCGAACACGTTCTTCCATGAGCCGGGCAAGAAACGTCATCGTGGAGCTGATCAGCGCTCCAGCCGTCCCAGGCAGCCGCAGGCGCGGATCGACCATGAGCCGCGAGAGGAATAGCAACCCGCCGAGGCTGGCAGCCTTGCCCGCGCCGACCATCAGCGCGCCTTCGGTCACCACAACGCCACCGATTTGCAGGAGCACCCGGCCGGCGGGAGTGAGCAAATTGAACGCAACGGTCGCTGCAAGAAACACGATGGTGCGCCGCAAACGAAGCCGCGGCTGCACCAGCCACGCCAAAGAGGCGAAGGCGAGCGCCTGAGCGCCGCGCAGCAGCAGATCTTCCTGCGCCACCAGCGAGGCGGCCAACAACAGCCCGGCGGCCAGCCGCATGCCGGCCGACAGGTTGCTTTCGATCCAGTGGGCGGCCGCAGCTCTCAGCGCCGGTAAGACCGAGCCCTTCGGCCTCGTTTTGCCCCTATCCCCAACCTCACCGAGTCCGTCGGATGCCGGCTTCACGCGGCAAGCCGAGGGACTTTCTCAGTCGGACGCTTCGTCCGTCTCGTCCGGACGGTCCATCAGCTCAAGAATCACCATTTCGCTGGCGTCCCCGGACCGGGGGCCGAGCTTGAGCACCCGTGTATAGCCGCCGGGCCGACTCTGGAAGCGCGGGCCCAGCACTTCGAACAGCTTGGCCAACACAGCCCGATCATGCAGCCGCCGGGCTACGATCCGTCGACTGTGGACGCTGTCGTGCTTGGCGCGGGTGATCATCTTCTCCGCGCTCCGGCGCACGGCAAGGGCCTTGGCGCGCGTGGTGCGGATGCGTTCGTGGCGGAACAGGGCCGCCACCATGTTCGAATGGAGGGCCTTGCGGTGGCTCGGCGTGCGGCCGAGCGGGTTATAGCCAACGCGGTGTCTCATCTCACCCCTTCCGAACTCTCATCGGTTCCAGTGCCGCGCTCATTCCTCGTCCGCCGTTTCTTCGTGAGCAGCCGTCTCAGCGCTCAACGCTTCCGCATCTGCCACGGCGTCATGATCGGCGCCCACGGCTTCGGCGCTGGCAAGGCGCTGGCGCACCGCGCTGTAGTCGCTCATGCCCAGTTGCAGGCCGCGCTCTTCCAGCCTCTTCTTGATCTCGTCGAGGGACTTGCGGCCGAAGTTGCGGGTCTTGGCGATCTCGTCTTCGGTCTTGCGCGTCAGATCACCGATCGTGCGGATGTTCTCGTTCCGGAGACAGTTGCTCGACCTCACCGACAGCTCCAACTCCTCGACAGGAGTGTCGAGCAACCGGCGCAGACGCTCGTCCTCGAGGTCCAGCTCGTCATGGTCGCCGATCTCGTCCTCTTCGAAGTTGATGAAGATCGTGTAGTGATCCTTGGCGATCTTGGCTGCCTCGGCAACCGCGTCCTCCGGCTTCAGCGTGCCGTCGGTCCACACCTCGAGCACCAGCTTGTCATAGTCGGTTCGTTGACCGACACGGGTGTTCTCCACGCCGTACTTCACGCGCGTGATTGGCGAGAACAGAGCGTCGATCGGAATGGTGCCGACGATGTCGATGAAGCGTTCGCTGTTCTCCGCCGGCAGATAGCCGCGCGAGAACTCGATCTGTACCTCGATCTCCAGGTGTGCCTCGTCCATGAGTGTGGCGATCGGCAAGTCCGGGTTGGTCACCGTAATTCCTGCGTCCACCGCCAAATCGCCGGCGACGAAGGTCCCGGGCCCGGTGACTTCCAGGTAGATCGTCCGTTCGTCCACTCCTTCATCCAGCGCCAGCCTGACCTGCTTCATGCCATTCATGATGTCCGGAGTGTCCTCCACGACGTGCGCGATAGGCTCGAATTCGCTGGATACGGTGTGCGACGATCCGTCGCCTTCGCGGGTAGCGATGCGTACCGCTGTGATCGCGTAGCCCTGAATCCCCGAAAGCAGGATCCGCCGCAGGCTGTTGCCGATGGTCGCGCCGTAGCCGCGCTCGAACGGATAGGCGATGAATTTCCCGTAGGATGCCTCCACGTCGGTATGCTCGAAGACCATGCCCGTCGGGCGGTTGAGCCCCTTCAAGAGGTTTTTTCGCGCCATCAGCCCCTCACTTGGAATACAGCTCGATGATAAGCTGCTCGTTGACGCCCTCGAGGTCGGGCACATCGGCGCGACGCGGCAGCGCCAGGACCCGCCCGCGCACCGCATCCGGGTCGACTTGTAGCCACGGCAGCGTGCCGGAGCGGGAGTACTCCTTCAGGCTGTCCTTGACCGCCGTCATCATCTTTCCCCGCTCACGCAGCTCGAGAACGTCGTCCTTCTGCACCAGAAAGCTCGGGATCGTCACCCGCTGGTCGTTGACCATCACGTGCCCATGCGACACCAGCTGCCGCGCCTGGCTGCGCGAGCTCGCGAAATGCATGCGATACACGACGTTGTCGAGCCGTTGCTCCAACATCCGCACAAGGTTCTCGGCGGTCACGCCGCGCTGACGGTTGGCGCGTTCGAAGAAAATGCGGAACTGTTTTTCCAGCATGCCGTACATGCGCTTCACACGCTGCTTCTCACGCAGCTGCATGCCGTAGTCGGAAAGTTTCTGCATGCGCGCGCGCGGCGCCTTGCCCGGCTTGCCGCGCCGCTTGGTGATCTGACACTTTTCGGAGTGGCAGCGCGAGCCCTTGAGGAACAGCTTCACCCCTTCCGCGCGGCATAGCCGGCAGGAGGGGCCGAGGTAGCGAGCCATCGCTACACCCGCCGCTTCTTCTGCGGTCGACAGCCGTTGTGTGGAATCGGCGTCACGTTCTGGATGGTCCGGACCCGCAGGCCAAGCGCCCCGAGCGATCGTACGGCCGACTCGCCGCCGCCGCCGGGACCCTTGACGAACACGTTGACCTCCATGAGGCCGTAATCCATCGCCTTTCGCGCAGCGGTCTCCGCCGTGGTCTGCGCCGCGAACGGCGTCGACTTCTTCGCACCGCGGAACCCGAGGGATCCCGCCGAAGCCCACGACACCGCGTTGCCCATCAGATCGGTTATCGTCACGATAGTATTGTTGAACGTCGCCTGGATATGGACATTTCCCTCGCTCACCGCCCGGTCTCGTCTGCCTTTCGATTTAGCCATATATTGTTGCTCGCTACTTTCCTTTACTTAGCCGTGGGCGCTTTCTTCCTGCCCGCGACCGTCTTCTTGCTGCCCTTCCGGGCGCGTGCGTTGGTGCGCGTGCGCTGTCCGCGCACCGGCAGGCCGCGCCGGTGGCGGATGCCCCGATAGCAGCCGATATCCATCAGCCGCTTGATGTTGAGCGACGCTTCGGTGCGTAGCGGCCCTTCGACCACATAGTCGCTCTCGATCACTTGCCGCAGGTCGTTGACCTCCTCCGGTGCCAAGTCGCTCAGCTTCCGCTCGGGATCGATCCCAGTCTTGTCGCAGATCGCGGCGGCCGAAGGCGATCCGATTCCGTAGATGTAGGTCAATCCGACGCACACGCCCTTGTTCGGCAGATCGACTCCGGCGATCCTTGCCATGTCGTTACCCCTGTCGCTGTTTGTGTTTCGGGTTCTCGCAGATGACGCGGACGACGCCGCGACGTCTGATAACCTTACACTTCGCGCACATCTTCTTCACACTGGCTCTGACTTTCATGATGGCCTCTACAGATTTCGGGCCCGTACGCGGCCCTTGCGGACGATACCCTCGTGATGATGCATCTTCAAATGCCCCTCGATCTGACTCATCGTGTCCAGATCCACGCCGACCATGATCAGCAGCGACGTGCCCCCCATCAGAAAGGCAACGCTGGATGGAAACCTGAACAGCGCCTGGATGACCGACGGAATGATGGCGATCACCGCCAGGAACAGCGCTCCCGGCAGGATGATCCGGTTGAGTACCCTGGTAAGGTACTCCGTCATCATGTCGGAGCTGATGCCGCGGATCGAGCCGCCGTTCTCACGGATCTGCTTGCTGATCTCGACGGGATTCAGAGTGACCTGCGTATAGAAGTAGGCGAAGAACACGATCAGCAGCGCGTAGAACAGCATGTACGGCAGGCCGTTCGGCGTCAGCCAGGCGGCGAACCGCGAAAGCCACGGCAGGTCGCCGCCCAGGTTCTGAGCGATCTGCAAGGGAAAGATCAGAACAGAGGAAGCGAAGATCACGGGGATGACCCCGGACGGATTGATCTTGAACGGCAGATATGCGTTCTGCGCGCCGTACACCTTGCGGCCGATAACCCGTTTGGCGTAGTTGACCGGGATCCTCCGCTGACCCTGCTGTTCATAGATCACCAGTGAGATCACGCCGATGAACGCGCCGAGCACGAGAACGAAGAACACCGGGTTCAGGTCCCCGCGCTGCACCTGATTGATCATCAGGTAGATCGCGTCCGGAATGCGTGCGACGATGCCGGCGAAGATAAGCAGCGATATCCCGTTGCCGATGCCGCGCTGGGTGATCTGCTCGCCGAGCCACATCAGAAAGATCGTGCCCGCGGTTACCGTCACGGTCGCCAGCAGCGTGAACGGGATGCGATCCATGATGATAGCGCCGGGGATCTGGCCGGCGAATGTCGTGACCGTCAACGACTGAATGATGCAGACGCCGACCGTGGCGATGCGCGTGTAGCGCGTGATGCGCTTTTTGCCACCGTCCTCCTGGGAGATCTTCTTCAGCTTCGGGAATACCAGGACGAGCAACTGCATCATGATCGACGTGGTGATATACGGCACGATCCCCAACATGAAGACGGAGAAGTTCGTGAACGCTCCACCCGAAAAGAAGTCGAAGTAGTCGGTGATACCGATGCCACCCGACTGCTGCGCGGCGTAGAAGTTCTTCACTGTGCCGACGTCGATCCCGGGAATGGGCAAGAACGCACCGATCCGGAAGATCACGAGAACCATCACCGTGAACAGGATTCGGTCGCGCAGGTCGCGAATCCGAAAGATGTCGAGCAGCGGATTTGCCATCAGTTCGACGCGTCGGCTGCCGGATCGTCCGAAGCGGCGTCATCGGGTCCGTCGCCGGTAACATGGATCGAACCGCCGGCGGCCGTCACCTTCTGCCGAGCTCCAGCGGATGCGCGATCGAGCCGCACGGTCAGTGCCCGTTCAAGGGCCCCGGATCCGAGCAGCTTTACCGGCACCCTGACCGACCCGATCACGCCGGCTTCGACGAGCGCCTGTCGGTCGACGGCAGTGCCGTTCTCGAAGCGGTTGAGGTCACGCACGTCGATTGTCTGGTATATCTTCCGGAACGGGTGGTTGCTGAAGCCGCGACGGGCGATCCGTCGATACAATGGCATCTGCCCGCCCTCGAACGACGGACGGTCCCCACTTCCCGAGCGCGATCGCTGGCCCTTGGTGCCGCGGCCCGAGGTGTCGCCACGCCGGCCGGCCGAGCCGCGACCGACGACGCGCCGCTTGCGTGTGGCGCCGGCCGGCCGGCGTATCCGCGGTGCATCCGCGGGGCTGTCAGGTACGTCGCTCATGATATCTCCTCGACGGTCAACAGGTATCGTACCTTGCGGATCATGCCGATGACCGGCGGGGATGCGGTGTGCTCGGCCGACGAACCGATGCGGCGCAAGCCGAGCGCCTCGACGGTGGCGCGGTGCCGGGGATGGCGCCCGATGACGCTGCGGGCAAGCGTCACGCGCACGCGCGCGCCGTCCGCAAGCCGCAGCGGGGCGTCAGGGGCTATGGCAGCCACTAGCGCCACAGCTCCGCTACGGTCTTCCCACGCCGGGCGGCTACCTCGGATGCCTCCATGATCTGACCCAGTCCCTCAAACACCGCCTTTACCAGGTTCATCGAGTTCTGCGAGCCCAGCGACTTGCTCAGCGCATCACGCACGCCGGCCGCCTCCAGCACGGCCCTCACCGGGCCGCCTGCAATCACGCCGGTCCCGGGAGCCGCCGGCTTCAGCAGCACCTTCGCGCCCTTGAACACGCCGTTGACCTGGTGCGGCAGCGTGCCGCCCCGCAGCGGTACGCTCACCATGTTGCGGCGCGCCCGTTCCGATCCCTTGCGAATCGCGTCGGCAACGTATGCCGCCTTTCCGAACCCATAACCGACGTGGCCGTTGCGGTCGCCGACCACCATCACCGCAGAAAACGAGAATCTGCGCCCACCCTTGACTACCTTGGCGATGCGGTTGAGCCGCACGAGTTTCTCGAATCCGTCACCGCGATCGCCGCGTTCCCGGTATCTGTCGCTCACCGTTACTCCTCGAAACCTACAGCACGATGCCGGACTTGCGTGCGCCGTCCGCTATCGCCTTGACCTTGCCATGATAAGGATAGCCGTTGCGATCGAACACGACACGGTCTATCCCACTGGCGCGCAACCGTTCGCCCGCCAACTCACCGAGACGGCCGAGGTCGCGCGCGCGGTTGGGCACGTCGACCGCGGCCTCGCGATTCGAAACCGCCACCACGGTGTGCTCGGCATCGTCGTCAATCACCTGCACGTAGGTGTGACGATTGCTCTTGAACACCGTCATGCGCGGACGGCTCGCCGTGCCATGCACCTTGCCGCGAATGCTCCGCTTGCGGCGAAGACGACGCACCACCTTGGCCGGCGCACCCATCAGTCTGTACCTCCCACGGCCGACTTGCCCACCTTGCGTCGTACGTGCTCGTCGGCGTAGCGGATACCTTTGCCCTTGTAGGGTTCCGGCGGCCGCACCGACCGCACGTCGGCGGCGAACTGCCCGACAGTCTGCTTGTCGATCCCGGAGATCAGGATGCGGTTGCCACCTTCCACCTGGACCGTGAGATCGGCCGGGATCTGCAGCTGCACCGGATTCGAATAGCGGGCGTCGACGACCAGGGCCTGACCCTGGACCTCAGCGCGGTACCCGACGCCGCTCATCAAGAGCTCGCGCGTGAACCCTGCCGACACCCCGGTGACCATATTGGCGATCAGAATACGGGTCAGGCCGTGGATCGCTCGCGATGAGCGTTCGTCGTCGGTACGACTGACGGCGACCTTGCCGTCGGCGACCTCGACCCGAACCGTTGCCGGCAGCGACCTGCTGAGCGTGCCCTTGGGACCGGCGACATCCACCCTGCTGTCCTGGACCGCCACGTCCACACCCGCCGGCACGGGTATCGGAATTAGCCCTATCCGTGACATCCGACTACCACACGCTGCAGATCAACTCGCCGCCGACCTGCTGATGAGTTGCCTTTCGGCCGGTGATCACGCCGGACGCGGTGGAGACGATCAACGTACCGTAGCCGTTCAGAATCGCGGGCATTGAGCGGTAGCTCCGATATACGCGGCGCCCCGGTTTCGAAATCCGCTGCACTCCCCGGATCACCGGCCTGTGTTCGTCGTCGTACTTGAGAAACACCCGCACCGGGCCCTGACCGTCCTGGCCGACACGCTTGAAATTGCGCAGGTAGCCTTCGGTTTTCAAGGTCTTGACGATCTCCAGCTTGAACTTCGACGGCACGATGTCCACGCTTTCGTGCCCTGCCATGCCTGCGTTGCGGATCTTGGTCAGCATGTCCGCTACCGGATCGGTTACACTCATATCCTCACCAGCTCGATTTGGTTACTCCGGGTATCAGCCCCCGGCTGGCAAGATCCCGGAAGCAGATCCGGCACATTTCGAATCGACGAAGGTAGCCGCGCGCCCGTCCGCAGCAGCGGCACCGGTTGACCTTGCGTGTCGAGAACTTGGGTTTGCGCTGTGCGCGCACGATCAGTGCCTTGCGTGCCACCTATGCCTCCATCGCCCATAACCGGACGCGCGCTCGGTCACCGCTTCCGCCGGTCGTCGTCCGTGCCACCGTCTCCATCATGTGCATGCCACCCGTCATTCGCTGCGAAACGGCATTCCCAGTGCGCCGAGCAGGCTGCGGCCCTCCCGGTCAGTGCGAGCCGACGTAACGATGGTGATGTTGAGTCCGTGGATCGAATCGATACGATCATAGTCGATCTCCGAGAAGATGATCTGCTCGTCGACGCCCACCGAGTAGTTGCCTCGACCGTCAAACGAATTGGGGGACAGGCCGCGAAAGTCCTTGATGCGAGGCACAGCCACGTTCACGAAGCGGTCGAAGAACTCCAACATGTGGTCGCCGCGCAGCGTCACCATCGCGCCGATCTCCATGCCGGCGCGGATCTTGAAGGCGGCGATCGAGCGGCGCGCCCGCGTGGTCACCGCCCGCTGACCGGCGATCAACGTCAGTTCGCTGACGGCAGTATCCAGAAGCTGCCGGTTGGTCGGCGCCAGTCCTACCCCCATGCTGAGCAGGATCTTGGTGAGCCCCGGCACCTGCATGACGCTGTCGTAGTTGAACTCCTCAATCAAGGCAGGCACCACCGTGTCCCGGTACAGGCCACGCAGGCGCGGCGCGTAGCCCATGCCCGCGCCGTTCCCGGACGTGGTCTCGCTCACAGTTCCTGCCCCGTGCGTGAGGCGATACGTCGCTTGCCGTCACCGGCCGCGTCATAGCGGATCCGCGAGCGGCCTTCCCGCGTGGTCAGCATCACGTTCGACAGGTGGATGGCCGCCTCGATTTCGGAGATACCCCCCTGCTGGCGCTGCTGGGTCGATCGCATCGCCTTCTTCACCAGATTGAGCCCTTCCACGACAACCTGCTGCCGCTTGATGTCGATGCGCAGCACGCGGCCGGTCTTGCCCCGCTCCTTACCTGCTATGACCACCACCTGATCGTCGCGGCGCAGTCTCGGTCGGGCCCGCACGCCCGTCACCACGGGTCTTCGAGTCATCGCTACAGCACCTCGGGAGCCAGGGAGACGATCTTCATGTAGTCACGATCGCGCAGCTCCCGCGCCACCGGTCCGAAGATGCGCTTTCCGGAAGGATTGCCGGCGTCATCGATCAGAACGCAGGCGTTGTCGTCGAAGCGGATGTAGGTGCCGTCGACGCGACGCGTTTCCTTCCGTGTCCGCACGATGACCGCCCGCACGACCGTCCCCTTGCGTACCGCCGCCGAGGGAATCGCCGTCTTGACAGTGACCACGATCCGGTCGCCGACCCCGGCACTCACGTGACGCGTGCCGCCGAGCACCTTGATGCACTGCACGCGCTTGGCGCCGCTGTTATCGGCGACGTTGAGATAGCTCATCGCCTGTACCATCAGCCGCTCCGTTCCACTATTTCGAGGAGCCGCCATCGTTTGTGCCGACTCAGCGGCCGCGACTCCACCACCCGCACGCGATCGCCGATGCGGCACTCGTTGTCTGCGTCATGTGCCTTCAAGCGCTTCGACCTGCGGATGTACTTCTCGTACATCCGATGGCGCTTCTGCGAGCTGACCAACACGACGATCGTCTTCTCCATGCGGTCCGAAACCACCGTGCCGGCCAATACTCGGAGACGTTCCGTGCTACTCATCGTTGCCGGATCCCCAGTTCGTATTCGTGAACGATGGTCCTGGCCCGAGCCAGTCTGCGCCTGAGAAGGCGTAAGCTGACCGGGTTGTCCAGGTGGCCAACCACCGCATCGAACCGCGCCTTGCGGTACTCCGTCACCAGCTCATCCTGCTTCAGGAGCAGCTCCGGATAAGCCAATTCGCGGTACTGCTCTTTCATGCCAGTTCCCTATGCCTGTGCTGCAAACAGGCTGCCGCGGGCATAGATCGTAGTCTTGACCGGCAGCTTGCTGCCGGCCAGCGTGAGCGCTTCCCGCGCCAGACCGCTTTCCACCCCGGCCAACTCGAACATCACCGTCCCGCGCCTGACCGGCGCGACATGGTACTCCACATTTCCCTTTCCCTTGCCCATACGGGTCTCGGCTGGCTTCATGGTGTACGGCATGTCAGGAAAGATCCTGATCCATACCTTGCCGCCACGCTTCACGTGACGGGTCATCGCGACTCGGGCGGCCTCGATCTGCCGATTGGTGATCCATTTGTGTTCCAGGGACACCAGACCGAAATCGCCGAACGCCAAGCCCTGCTGACGTTCGCCCCCGCGCCGCAACGGCCCACCGCGCTGGCGCTTGCGAAACTTCTCCCGCTTCGGAGCAAGCATCGATTACGCCGCCTCCTCGCGGCTGCGCTGCCGCTTCAGCAGCAGGCCGGCATCGTCCTTCTTGTCGCGGCCGAACACCTCGCCGTTAAAGACCCATACTTTGATGCCCAACGAGCCGACCGTGGTGACGGCCAAGGTAAAGCCGTAGTCGATGTCGGCTCGGAAGGTGTGGAGCGGGATCCGTCCCTCCTTGTACTGCTGCACCCGCGACATCTCCGCGCCGTTCAGCCGCCCGGCGACGCGGATCTTGACCCCCTGCACGCCGGCGCGCATCGCGTTGTTGATTGCCATCTTCATAGCCCGCCGGAACGAAGCCCGTCCACGCAACTGGCGTGCGATGTTCATCGCGATCAACTGCGCGTTGGTTTCCGGCCGCTGGATCTCCTTGATCTTGATTTGGATCTTCTTGCCGACCTGGCGCTGCAGCTTGGCGCCCAGACTCTCGATGTTCTGGCCCTTGGCGCCGATCACCACGCCGGGACGACCGGTGTGGATGATGAGAGCGATGCGCTGTGGATGTCGGATGATCTCCACCTGAGCGATATCGGCACCGCGGGTCTCCGTTGCCGAGTCGATCGTCTTGCGCAGCGCCAGATCCTCGTGCAGCGTCGCGGCGTATTCGCGCGGGTCGACGTACCACTTGCTGCGCCACGACTGATTGATCCCCAGGCGGAGCCCAATCGGGTTGACCTTTTGTCCCATGCTAACTCATTTCCTCCACCGCGACCGAGATATGACAGAGACGGCTCATTTGGCGATCGGCTCGGCCGCGCCCGCGCATCCAGATGCGCTTCAGCCGCGGACCGTCGAGCACCTGCAACTCGCGAACGTACAGCGTCTCCTCATCAAGGTCGTCATTGTGAAAGAGCGCGTTGTCGCCGGCCGATTTGATCGTCTTGCGCAGGATCGCCGCTCCTTTGTGTGGCATGGTCTCCAGCAGTGCCAGCGCTTCGGCGTAGGGCTGGCGGCGCACCAAGTCGGCGAGCGGGCGCACCTTGCTGGGCGAGATGCGCAGGAAACGGCTATGCGCAGTGTAGCCGCGCTTGCCGCGGACCATCAGCGACGCACCGCCTTGCGGTCCGATCCGGCGTGCCCGCGGAACACCCGGGTCGGAGCGAACTCCCCGAGCTTGTGGCCCACCAAGTTCTCCGTGATGTAGACCGGGATCCAGTTCTTTCCGTTGTAAACCGAGATGGTCATGCCGACCATCTGCGGAATGATGGTCGAACACCGCGAATAGGTCTTCACCATCTGCTTGCCCGACGACTTGGCCGCCTCAATCACCCGCTTGAACAGGCCTGGCGAGACGAACGGCCCTTTCTTGATGGATCGCGACATACTCTACCTCATCACCCGCAGCTCTCGTGCCATCAACGTTTGCCGACGATGAAGTCGCTCGATCGCTTGCGCTTGTTCCGTGTCTTCATCCCCTTTGTCAACTTTCCCCATGGCGATACCGGATGGCGGCCGCCGGACGCCTTGCCTTCGCCGCCGCCATGCGGGTGGTCAACCGGGTTCATGGCCACGCCGCGAACCTTGGGCCGCCGGCCCTTCCAGCGGGCCCGACCGGCCTTGCCGAGGGACACGTTCATGTGATCCTGGTTGCCGATTTCCCCGATCGAGGCCATACAGCGCACGTGGATGAGACGCGTCTCTCCGGAAGGCAATCTCACCGTCGCGTATTCACCGTCGCGGGCGACCAGGGCAGCGCTGTTGCCGGCCGAACGCCCCAGCTGCCCGCCACGGCCCGGCGTCAGCTCCACATTGTGAATCGCGATGCCCAGCGGCAGGTCACCGATTGGCAGGGCGTTGCCGATATCGATCGGCGAGCCGGGACCGCTCTGCACCGTTGCGCCAACGCGCAAGCCGCGCGGCGCCAGCAGGTAGCGCTTGTCCCCGTCGGCAAACACCACCAACGCCACGTCCGCGCTGCGGTTGGGATCGTACTGGATGGCATGAACGATGCCCGGCACGCCGTGGTTGTCCCGCTTGAAGTCCACCATGCGATACTGGCGCTTGTGGCGCCCACCCTTGCGGCGAACGCTGATGCGCCCCTTGGAGCGACCCGCGCGATAGGCACGCGCTTCGGTGAGGCGCTTCTCGGGCCTTTCATCGCTCAGCTCGGAGAAGTCGCGGAGGCTGGTAGAGCGCGATGACGGTGTCGTCGGCTTACGGGTACGGACAGCCATCACACGCCCTCGAACATCTCGATGGTCTGGTCGCCCGACAACGTCACGATCGCCTTCTTCCATGAGGCGGTGTAACCGCGCCGATAACGAACCCGCTTCGGCTTGCGTGGGACGTTGATGATATTGCAACTCACCGGCTTGACGTCGAACAACCGCCGCACCTCCGCAAGCACCTCATGTTTACACGCCCGCGGATCGACCCGGAAGCTGTACTTGCGCGATTCTCGCAAGGCGTTGGACTTCTCGGTCACCAACGGCTCGAGAATTACCTCACCGATCATCGTCACCCCCCTGATCCTCGCCGTAACCGGCGTTCAAATCGGCCACCGCATCGCGCTGCAGCAGCACCCGGTCCCCATACAGCAATTCATGCACCCTGAGCCGCTGGCTGGAGAGAATACGCAGCGAAGGCAGGTTGCGTCCGGCGCGCTTCGTCATCGGGTCGTCCGCGCCCAGCACCAGCACGGTCTTGAATCCCGGTGACAGCGCGCTCAACGTAGCCGCAAGCTCGCGCGTCCGGCCCGACGGGCACTGCACGCCCTCGACGACCATCAGCTGGTTCTCCCGGCATTTCGAGGTGAGCACCGACCGGATCGCCAGCCGCTTCACCTTGCGCGGTATCCGATGCCGGTAGTCGCGCGGCTGCGGGCCGAAAGTCGTTCCGCCGCCGACCCACAACGGTGATCGCCTCGATCCGGCGCGAGCGCGCCCGGTACCCTTCTGCCGGTGCGGCTTGCGACCGCCGCCACGCACCTGGCCCCTTCGTTTGGTCGCGGCCGTTCCGATCCGCTGATTGGCCAGTTCGTTGCGCAGCGCTTCGTAGATCGCGCCGTCCGAGATCTCGATGTCGAACACCCGCTCGTTCAACTCCACTTCTCCGGAAGGGTTTCCGTCCGCGCCAACCACCGGGACTTTCACACCGCACCGCCTTTGCCGCCATCGGCCCGCTTCTTCGTTGCGCTCGCCACCAGCACATGCCCGCCACGGCGCCCCGGAACCGGACCGGCGACCAACAGCAGCCGCCGTTCCTCGTCGATGCGGAGCAATTCCAGGTTCTGCACCGTGGCGCGCCGTCCACCCATGCGGCCTGCCATGCGGGTGCCTTTCAGCACCCGGGAAGGCCACGCCGCTTGCCCGGTGGACCCGCCGGAGCGGTGGAACTTGGAGCCATGCGACGCCCCGCCGCCCCGAAAGCCATGCCGCTTGATCACGCCCTGAAATCCCTTGCCGAGCGACACTCCCTGCACGTCCACGAAGCGCCGGCCGGCGAAGATGGACAGGTCCAGCGGCTGCCCGACCTCGAACTCGCCGTCGAAGTCACGCAACTCCATGATACGGCGCGTCGGGTCGATACCCGCAGGGAACTGACCGGCATACGGCTTGGTCAATCGTTGCTTGCGAGCCGTCCCCCAGCCGAGCACCACGGCGTCATACCCGTCGCCATCGGCAACGCGAGTACCGATCACGACATTGGGCTCGACGCGCACGAGCGTCACGGGGCGCACCCCGCCCGCATCATCGAATACCTGCGTCATGCCCATCTTGACGCCAACTACCGCAACCACGCCGCACGCGCTCCCTATTGCCTGATCTCGACATCGACGCCGGCCGGCAGCTCGAGCTTCATCAGCGCATCCATCACGGCGCTGCTCGGCTCCAGAATGTCGATGAGCCGCTTGTGGGTTCGCATCTCGAACTGTTCGCGCGACTTCTTGTAGACGTGCGGCGATCTCAGCACGGTGAATTTGTTGATCCGGGTCGGCAGCGGGATCGGGCCCGCGACCTGCGCTCCCGCCTTTTGCACCGTTTGCACGATCGCCCGCGAACTCTGATCCACGAGCTCAATGTCGAACCCACGCAGCCGTACTCGAATCCGTTCCGTAGCCATCGCGCTGTACCAGCCTGTCTCCCCTCGACCCTCAGTCCAGGATCTCGGTCACCGCACCGGCACCCACGGTTCGCCCGCCTTCGCGGATGGCGAAGCGCAGTCCGCGCTGGACGGCGATCGTGTTGATCAGTTCGATGTGGAGCTCGGTGCTGTCGCCGGGCATGACCATCTCCTTCCCTTCCGGGAGGGTCACGCTGCCGGTGATGTCGGTGGTCCGGAAGTAGAACTGCGGCCGGTATCCGGGGAAGAACGGCGAATGGCGCCCTCCCTCTTCCCGAGTGAGGGCGTAGACCTGCGCCTTTACCTTCTTATGCGGCGTGATGGAACCGGGCTTGGCCAACACCTGGCCACGCTCGACATCGTCGCGCTCCACACCGCGCAGCAGTGCGCCGATGTTGTCCCCGGCCTGTCCTTCGTCGAGCAGTTTGTTGAACATTTCAACGCCGGTTACCACCGTCTTTTCGGTATTACGAATCCCGACGATCTCCACCGTCTCGCCGACCTTGACGCGACCGGTCTCCACGCGGCCCGTCACGACCGTCCCGCGTCCGACGATCGAGAAGACATCCTCGATCGGCATCAGGAATTCCCGGTCCACCTCCCGTTCCGGCAGCGGAACGTAGGAGTCCATCGCCGCGAGCAACTCTTCGATCGGCCGGTTCGCGTCCGCATCGTCCGGATTCTCCATCGCGGCGAGCGCCGATCCTTTGATGATCGGCGTATCGTCGCCAGGGAAGTCATACTTGTTGAGGACATCCTTGATCTCCTCTTCCACCAGCTCCAGGAGCTCCTCGTCGTCGACCATGTCGACCTTGTTGAGGAACACGATGATCGACGGCACCTCCACCTGACGGGCCAGCAGGATGTGCTCGCGCGTCTGCGGCATGACCGAGTCCGGTGCGGACACGACCAGCACGGCCCCGTCCATCTGAGCGGCGCCCGTGATCATGTTCTTAATGTAGTCGGCGTGCCCGGGGCAGTCGACGTGTGCGTAGTGCCGGTCCTCGCTCTGATACTCGACGTGCCTGGTGTTGATCGTGATACCACGTGCCTTCTCTTCCGGCGCGTTGTCGATCTGGTCGTAGGTCATCATCTTGTCGCCGTACTTTCTGGCGCAGTGCTGGGTGATCGCCGCCGTCAGCGTCGTCTTCCCGTGGTCAACGTGTCCGATCGTTCCGACGTTCATGTGCGGCTTGGTGCGAGCGAATTTCTCCTTCGCCATCCGTTCTGTCTCCTTGCCCTCTTTTCCTCAAGCTACGGGAGTATGGTTCCGTTCCGCCGCGCGGCCCGCGCGTTGGATTATCTCTTCCTGTACCGCGGCGGGAACGCGGCGGTAGGCAGCGAACTGCATCGTATGATTGCCGCGCCCGCTGGTTATCGAGCGCAGCGCGGTAGCATACCCGAACATGCTACGCAGCGGCACGGCGGCGGTGACCACCTTGCCGCCGAAGCGGTCGTCAACCGATGCTATCTGACCTGACCGGGCACCCAGATCCGCGATCACATCGCCCAGATGGACGTCGGGCGCGCACACCTCGACGTCCATGATCGGCTCCAGGATCGCCGGTCCGGCACGGCGCACCGCGTCGTGATACGCCATCGTGGCGGCCACAGTGAAGGCGATCTCGCTCGAGTCCACGTCGTGGTAAGAGCCGTCGAGCAGCACGGCGCGAAAGTCCACCATCGGATAGCCGGCGATGGAACCCGTCTCCTTGACCTGAGCGATCCCCTTCTGCACCGCGGGAATGTACTCCTTCGGCACGGCGCCGCCTACGATCTTGCTCTCGAACACGAAGCCCGCGCCCGGCGGCAGCGGCTCGAAACGCATCACGACATGCCCGTATTGACCGCGGCCGCCGGTCTGTCGGACGAAGCGTCCTTCGGCCTCGGCCACCCTGGTCAGCGCCTCGCGATAGGCCACCTCTGGCCGGCCGACATCGGCATCGACCGCATATTCCCGCAACAACCGCTGAACCAGCACGTCCAGATGCAACTCGCCCATCCCGGAGATGATCGTCTGGCTGACCTCGGCATCGTAGCGAACATGGAAGGTCGGATCCTCCTCGGACAACGCACGCAGGGCCAAGCCCAGCTTGTCGGACTCCGCCTTCGACTTCGGCTCGATGGCGATCGACACGACCGGGTCCGGGAACACCATCGACTCGAGCAGCAACGGCGCGCTGGCGTCGCAGAGCGTATCGCCGGTGGTGGTGCGCCGTGCGCCTACCACCGCGCCGATGTCGCCGGTCCGCAGGGCATCGACCTCCTCGCGGCGATTGGCATGCATGCGCAGCATGCGCGTGGCGCGTTCCCGAACGTCCGCGGTGGCGTTGAATACATACGATCCGGACGGCAGCACGCCCGAGTAGACGCGCACGTAGGTGAGCCGGCCGACGTACGGATCGGTGGCGACCTTGAAGGCCATCGCCGAGAACGGCTCATCGTCGGCAGGCTTGCGGTCGACGTACTCACCGTCGGCCGGCCGTATGCCCGACACCGGTTCCTTGTCCAGCGGCGACGGCAGGTAGTCGACGACCGCGTCCAAAAGCAGCTGGACGCCTTTGTTCTTGAATGCCGCTCCGCAGAGCACCGGGAACAACTCGCCTGCGCAGGTCGCCTTCCTGAGGACCGCCCGCACACGCTCCGGGGAGATGTTCCCGCCGTCCAGGTAGTCCTCCATGAATGCGTCGTCGTGATCGGCGAGCTTTTCGTACAGATCGATCCGGTGTCCTTCGGCCGTCGGCAGGAGGTCCGCCGGGATCGGCCGTGCGCGGTACTCGGTCCCGTGCTCGGAATCGTCCCACTCGACCATCTGCATGGAGACGAGGTCGATGATGCTGGAGAACCCGGAGCCCTCCGTCACTGGAATCTGCACCGGCACCGCGTCGGCGCCGAGCTTGTCGTGCAACTCGTCCACGACATCGGCGAAGCGCGCCCCGGTACGATCCATCTTGTTGACGAACACGATGCGCGGCACCTTGTAGCGGGTGGCTTGCTTCCACACCGTCTCGCTCTGCGGCTCGACGCCGCCAACCGCGCAGAACACGGCCACCGCGCCGTCCAGGATGCACAGCGAGCGCTCCACCTCCACGGTGAAGTCGACGTGGCCGGGCGTGTCGATGATGTTGATGTCGTGATCGCGCCACGGGCAGGAGGTGGCGGCGGCGGTGATGGTGATACCACGCTCCTTCTCCAACTCCATCCAGTCCATCTCGGCCTGACCGTCGTGGACCTCGCCGAGCTTGTGCGTGCGGCCCGTGTAATAGAGCATGCGTTCGGTGGTGGTGGTCTTGCCGGCATCGATATGCGCCATGATGCCGATGTTGCGCGTCCGCTCCAGTGCGCGCGACCGCCTCGATACACGCCGATTCGTCCGTTCCGCCATCGCCTGCAGTACCTGAGTTGCCTGGTTCTTCCGCTTACCAGCGGTAGTGCGCGAACGCCCGGTTGGCCTCGGCCATCCGGTGCGTGTCCTCTTTCTTCTTGGCGGCCGAACCGGTGTTATTGTACGCGTCCAGAAGCTCAGCGCCCAGACGCTCGGCCATCGAACGCCCGCGACGCGCCCGGGCGAACTGCAGCAGCCAGCGAATTGCCAGCGCGAGCTGCCGCTCTTCGCGAACCTCCACGGGCACCTGATAGGTGGAGCCGCCGACCCGACGGGATTTCACTTCCAGCATCGGCTTGACGTTGTTCATCGCCTTGCGGAACATCTCGATCGGCTCTCCCTCTCCCTTGCCGTCCAGGTAATCAAGCGCCTGATAGAAGGTACGCGCTGCCAGCGACTTCTTGCCGCGCAACAGCATGCTGTTGATGAACCGTCCCGCCAGCGGGTCGCGATACCGCGCATCGCGCACGTCGCGCCGCTGCGTACTTATGCTACGTCTTGGCATTTCGTCGACTCCCTAAATAATCCCGTTTTACGACGTGGTCGACCGTCAGATCCTGGGCTTCTTGGTGCCGTACTTCGATCGCGCGCGGCGCCGATCATCAACACCGAGGGTGTCCTTGGCTCCGCGCACGACGTGGTAGCGGACACCGGCCAGATCCTTGACGCGCCCGCCACGGATCAGCACGACGGAGTGCTCCTGCAGGTTGTGCCCGATCCCCGGGATGTAGGCGGTCACCTCGACACCCGATACCAGCCGGACGCGGGCGACCTTGCGCAGAGCGGAGTTCGGCTTGCGCGGAGTGACTATCATCACCCGTGTGCACACGCCGCGCTTCTGCGGGCATGACTGCAGCGCAGGACTCTTGCTGGTCTTGGTGCTGCGCTTGCGTCCGTTCCGGACGAGCTGGTTTATCGTCATTCCTTTCTCCTCACACTCATATGAACCGCCCACTTCACGGGTACACGCTTGCTGCCGGCAGAACCGGCCGACATGCGCGACTCAGACTGAATGACAGATGTCTACGGCCTGCAAGAACCGAACCACAACCCTACGCGAGTTCGCCACGGACCGTCAAGTACCCCCGACCTACCTTTCCTGCGGCATGGCGATGGGCACGTAGTCCCACCGCCTCCGCTTCGGGGCTTGCTTGCCGTAACGTAACCGAGCCGGGCGCGGCTCGTCAAGCAGGCATCCCGCTGCCGCCCGCCGGCTCTCGCGAGCTCAGACGGTAGGCACCTCGCTCACCGGATCACCGAGCTCCTCCGACATCATTTCGGCGCGGATCTCCGCCTCCCGTTCCTCCTGTTCCTTGCGCTTCTGCTCGAGGATCCGCTGCACGGTGACGTCGAGGTTCTCCATGTTCTCGTCGAACAGCTTGACGTCGCGGTATGCGCGGATCCCGGTGCCGGCCGGGATCTGGTTGCCGATGATCACGTTCTCCTTCAGCCCGCGCAGATAGTCGGACGATCCGGCGATCGCGGCGTTGGTCAGCACCCGCGTGGTCTCCTGGAACGACGCAGCGGATATGAAGGAGTCGATGTTCAGCGACGCCCGCGTGATACCGAGCAGCATCGGCTGCGCCACCGCCGGCTGACCGCCTTCCCGTATCACCTTCTCGTTCTCGCTCCTGAACCGATTGCGGTCGATCTGCTGGCCGAAGATGAACTCCGTGTCGCCTACCGAGACAATCTCTACCTTCTTCATCATCTGCCGGATGATCATGCCGATGTGCTTGTCGTTGATGCGGACGCCCTGCAGCCGGTAGACCTCCTGGATCTCGTTGACCAGATAGTCCTGCAGCGCGTTCTCGCCACGGATCGCCAGCACGTCGTGAGGATCGGTCTGTCCCTCGCACAGCGGCTCGCCGGCCTCCACGGTGTCGCCGTCGCGCACCAGAAGATGCTTGCCCATGGGCACGGCGTGCTTGTGCTCATCGCCGAAGAAATCCTCGACCGACAGCACCCGCTTGCCCTTGCTGATGCCGCGAAAGTGCAACACCCCGTCGATCTTCGCCAGCACCGCCGGATTTCTGGGCCGGCGTGCTTCGAACAGCTCGCCGACGCGTGGCAGCCCGCCGGTGATGTCGCGGGTCTTGACGCTCTCCTTGAGCAGCTTGGCCAGCGTACGGCCCGCCTTGACCTCATCGCCCTCCGAGACGTTCAGGTAGGCGGACCCCGGCAGATAGTAGACCGCCTCGTCGCCGTCGTCGGTCTCCACCACGATGCGCGGCTGCAGGGTCTCCGCCGAGAATTCGGTGATCTTCTTCTCGATCTTGCCGGTGTCCTCGTTGATCTCCTCGCGCAGCGTGGTGCCCAGCACGATATCGTCGAACCGCACCGTGCCGGTCACCTCGGCGATGATCGGCTCCGCGAACGGGTCGAAGTAAGCCATGGTCTCATCCTCGGGGACGATCTGCTCAGTCCCCACCATCAGCTCCGAACCGTTGCGGATGTCGACGCGGCGAGGCTGGGCGGTGATCAGCACCCGCCGATCCACGTGGTGCACGTAGCCGATCTCCGTGGCGGCGATCCGGTCGCCGTTGCGGTGCACCAAAGGATCGCCCGCAAGCACTTGCTGACCTTCGGTGGCCAGCAAGTCGTCGTCTCCGACCAGCGGGATTTGTTGCAACACGCGGTTGACGATCAGGTGTCCCTTGCGCGTGAACAGCCTGTTGCCGTTGTCCAGCTCCACCACGTTGCCGTGGACCTCGCGGATCACGCACGGATACGGAAGGTAGACGCGGTTCTCCTCGCTCACCCGGGTCGCCGCACCGCCGATGTGAAAGGTCTTCATGGTCAGCTGCGTGCCCGGCTGCCCGATCGACTGCGCGGCCACGATCCCCACCGCTTCGCCGATCTCCACGGCGCGGTTCGAGGCGAGATTGCGGCCATAGCACTTTCGGCACACGCCGTGCTTGGACTCACAGGTCAGCACGGTGCGGATACGCACGGTCTCGATGCCGATCTGCTCGATGTGCTCGGCGAGCTCGTCGGTGACCTCCTCGTTGAAGTCGACGATGATCGCGCCTGAGATCGGGTGCTTGACCCGATCCAGGATGAAGCGGCCGGCGATGCGGTCGCGCAGCGGTTCGACGATGTCCTCGCCGTCCTTGATGGCCTGCCGATCGATGCCGTTGATGGTTCCGCAGTCGTCTACGCTCACCACCACGTCCTGGGCGATGTCCACCAGCCGGCGGGTCAGGTAACCGGCGTCGGCGGTCTTGAGCGCCGTGTCGGCCAGCCCCTTGCGGGCGCCGTTGGTCGAGATAAAAAACTCGATCACCGACAGCCCTTCCTTGAAGTTGGAACGAATCGGCAGCTCTATGATCTCGCCGGACGGGTTGGCCATCAGTCCGCGCATGCCGGCGAGCTGGCGGATCTGCTGGCGGCTACCGCGGGCGCCGGACGACTCCATCATGTGCATGGGGTTGAACCCCTGACGGTCCGACTCCAGCTCGGCCATCAGCTCGTTGGTGATGTCGTCGTTGGTGGTGCTCCACACCTCGATGACGCGGTTGTAGCGCTCCTCGTTGGTGATATGTCCCTGCAGGTACTGATGGTGGATTTCCTCCACCTGGTGGCTCGCGCGATCGATGAGCTCGGGCTTCGAGGCCGGCACCAGGATGTCCTCCATGCCGATGGTCGCGCCGAACTTCGTCGCGTAATGGAATCCAAGTTCCTTGATCGTATCGAGCGCCTGGACCGTGATGTGCGGCCCATGGTCGCGATAGCAGTCCGCGATCAGTCTGCGCAGCTTGCCGTCATCGAGTTGCTCGTTGATGAAATCCATCTCATCCGGGAGGTCCTCGTTCAGCAGGACCCGCCCGGCTGTGGTCTCGATGTACTTGTCGTCCACCTTCAACCGGACGCTGGCATGGTAGTCGACCGAGCGCGCGTCCACCGCCCGCAACACCTGCGCGGAGGTGGCGAAGTGCTTTCCCTCGCCGGCTGCGCCGGCCCTGGAGCCGGTCAGATAGGCGATGCCCAGGATCATGTCCTGGGTCGGCACCACGATGGGCGACCCGTTGGCCGGGTCGAGCAGGTTCTGGCTGGACAGCATCAGCGTCCAGCTTTCGATCTGCGCGTCGGGGGTGAGCGGCACGTGCACCGCCATCTGATCGCCGTCGAAGTCGGCGTTGAACGCGGCGCACACCAGCGGGTGCAGCTTGATCGCCTTCCCCTCCACCAGCACCGGTTCGAATGCCTGGATGCCGAGCCGATGCAGCGTGGGCGCACGGTTCAGAAGGACCGGATGCTCGCTGACGACCTCTTCCAGGACCGCCCACACCTCCGGAGTCTCCTCCTCCACCAGTGTCTTGGCTTTCTTGATGTTGTAGACGACGTCGTCTTCCACCAGCTTCTTCATGATGAAGGGCTTGAACAGCTCCAGCGCCATCTTGGTGGGCAGCCCGCACTGGTGCAGCTTGAGCTCCGGTCCTACCACGATCACCGACCTGCCCGAGTAGTCCACGCGCTTGCCCAGGAGGTTCTGTCGGAAGCGCCCCTGCTTGCCGCGCAGCATGTCCGACAAGGACTTCAGCGGCCGGTTGGCCGCACCTTTGACCACCCGCTTCTTCTTCGAGTTGTCGAACAGCGCGTCCACCGCCTCCTGCAGCATGCGCTTCTCGTTGCGGATGATGATGTCCGGCGCCTCCAGGGCGAGCAGCCGCTTGAGGCGGTTGTTGCGGTTGATCACGCGCCGGTAGAGATCGTTCAGGTCCGAAGTCGCGAACCGCCCGCCATCCAGCTGCACCATCGGCCGCAGCTCCGGCGGGATCACCGGGATGACGTCGAGCACCATCCACTCGGGGTCGTTGCCCGAGTCGCGGAAGTTCTCGACGATCTCGATGCGCTTCAAGAGCCGTTTGTCGGTTTTGATCCCCTTGTCCATCATTTTGCGCCGCAGCTCGCCCGCCAGCGCATCCAGATCGAGCGACTCCAGCAGCGTGCGGATCGCCTCGGCACCGATGCCGGCGGTGAAGCTCATCGCATGCCGGTCACGGGCCTCAAGGTACTCCTCTTCGGTGAGGAGCTGCATCCGCTTCAGGTCCGTGTCGCCGGCATCGATGACGATGTACTTCTCGTAGTAGAGAATCGAACGGAGCGCCGCGATCGGCAGATCCAGCAACAACCCCAGCCGCGACGGGACCGAGCGGTAGAACCAGATGTGCGACACCGGAGCCGCCAGCTCGATGTGCCCCATGCGCTCGCGGCGCACGCGCGGATGGGTTACCTCCACACCGCAGCGGTCGCAGATCACCCCGCGATAGCGGATCGACTTGAACTTCCCGCAGTAGCACTCCCACTCCTTGGTAGTGCCGAAGATACGCTCGCAGAACAGACCGTCCTTCTCCGGGCGCAGCGTGCGGTAGTTGATGGTCTCCGGCTTCTTTACCTCGCCATACGACCAGTCCCGTATTTCCTCGGGCGCCGCGATGCGAATGGTGATCTTCTCGAAACCTTCGTACTCACCCATGAGTTCCTCCCCTCCTGGCGGATCTCTGCGACCGCGGGCCGCGAGTTTCCATCGGAAATCTCCCCATCAGAACCGGGCTCCCTCACGGGTGATCAGCTCCTCGTCTCGTTCGGTGAGCGGCACCGGCTTGCCCTTGCCGTCGAAGATCGTGATGTCCAAAGCCAGGCCGCGCAGCTCCTGCACCAGCACGTTGAACGACTCGGGGATGCCGCCGGACTCGAACGGCTCGCCTTTGACAATGCTCTCGTACACCTTGGCGCGGCCGTTCATGTCGTCTGACTTGACCGTCAGGAGCTCCCGCAGCGTGTTGGATGCTCCGTACGCCTCCAGAGCCCACACCTCCATCTCGCCGAGCCGCTGACCGCCGTTCTGGGCCTTGCCGCCGAGCGGCTGCTGGGTGACCAGCGAGTACGGCCCGGTGGAACGCGAGTGCATCTTGTCGTCGACCAGGTGGCTGAGCTTCATCATGTAGATCACCCCGCAGGTGACCGGGTTCTCGAACGGCTCGCCCGTCAGTCCGTCATACAGCGCGATTTTGGAGCTGGCAGGCAGTTCCGCCTCGTTCAGCTTGGCTACGATCATCTCGTTGGACGCCGACTGGAACACCGGGGTCGCGTACCACTCGTCCAGCCTCAGTCCGGCCCAGCCGAGCTGGGTCTCCATGATCTGGCCCAGGTTCATGCGTGACGGGACGCCGAGCGGGTTCAGCACCACGTCGACGCAGGTGCCGTCGGCCATGAACGGCATGTCCTCTTCCGGCAACACGCGGGAGATCACTCCCTTGTTGCCGTGGCGGCCGGCCATCTTGTCGCCTTCCTGCAGCTTGCGCTTGGAGGCGACCAGTACCTTGACCACTTCCTCCACGCCCGGGCTGAGTTCGTCTCCGGCCGAGCGGCGCATGCGCTGCACGTCGATCACGGTGCCTTCCACACCGTGCTGGATGCGTAGAGAAGTGTCGCGCACCTCCTTGGCCTTCTCGCCGAAGATCGAGTTCAGCAACTTGAACTCCGGCGTGGAGTCGGTCTCGCTCTTGGGCGTCACCTTGCCGACCAGGATGGACCCGGACTTCACCTTGGCGCCGACGCGCACGATTCCTTCGGCATCCAGATGCTCGAAGGCGTCCTCTGCCGTGTTGGGGATGTCGCGGGTGATCTTCTCCGGGCCGAGCTTGGTTTCGCGCACCTCCACGGAGAATTCCTTGATGTGGATGGACGTGAACACATCTTCCTTGACCACGCGCGAAGAGATCAGGATGGCGTCCTCGTAGTTGTAGCCGTTCCACGGCATGAACGCGACGATCACGTTGCGGCCCAGGGCGAGCTCGCCGGCATAGGTGGACGGCCCGTCGGCCAGGACCTGTCCGGCCTCGACGCGGTCGCCGACGCGGCACACCGGCTTCTGCAGGAAGCAGGTGTCCTGGTTGGTGCGCTGGTACTTGATCATCGCGTAGGAATCCAGTTCGCCGTCGGCCGCGCCGTCGGGGCGCACCTCCACGCGCTGGGAACTGACGTAGTCGACCACTCCCCCCCGCTTGGCCAGCACCAGCACGCCGGAGTCGTACGCGGTCTTCTCCTCCATGCCGGTGCCGACGCGCGGCGGCTCGGGTATCACCAGCGGCACCGCCTGCCGCTGCATGTTCGATCCCATCAGTGCCCGGTTGGCGTCGTCGTGCTCCAGGAACGGGATCAGCGACGCGGACACCGAGATGATCTGCTTGGGTGACACGTCCATGTACTGGATGGAGTCCGGCTCGCGGGTGATGTAGTCGCCGCCCCGCCGCACCGGCACCAGCGTCTCCTTGAACTGCCCGTCGTCGTCGATCGGAGCGCCTGCCTGGGCGATGAAGTACTTCTCCTCGTCGATCGCCGACAGGTACTCGATGTCGCGGGTGACGCGGCCGTCGACCACCTTGCGGTACGGGGTCTCCAGAAAACCGTAGGAATTGACCCGGGTGTAGTTCGCCAGCGACACGATCAGTCCGATGTTCGGCCCTTCCGGGGTCTCGATCGGGCACATGCGACCGTAGTGAGTGTAGTGGACGTCGCGCACCTCGAACCCCGCGCGATCTCGCGACAAGCCACCGGGTCCCAGCGCGTTCAGCCGCCGCTTGTGGGTCAGCTCGGCCAGCGGGTTGACCTGCTCCATGAACTGCGAGAGCTGGCTGGAGCCGAAGAACTCCTTGATGGTGGCGACGATGGGTTTGATCGAGACCAGATCCTGCGGTCGGATCGTGTCGGCCTCCTTGAGGGACATGCGCTCCTTGGCGATGCGCTCCATGCGTGAGAAGGCGATCTTCAGGTGGTTGGTCAGGAGCTCTCCCACGGAACGGATACGCCGGTTGCCGAGGTGGTCGATGTCGTCGACGTTCCCTTCGCCGATGTAGACCTTGGTGAGCATGATCATCGTGTTGACGATGTCGTCCGGCACCAGCGTATGCGTGTCCGGCGGCTCGGCGTAATCGAACTTCTTGTTGAGCTTGTAGCGCCCCACGCGCCCCAGGTCATACCGGCGCGAGGAGAAGAACATGCTGTGCAGGTCCTTCTCGGCGCTCTCGATGGTGACCGGCTCGCCCGGCTTGATAGCCGAGTAGACGCGAATGATCGCGTCCTCCCTGGTCAGCTCGTCGTCGGCGTCGGCGGGGACCAACCGGGTTTCTTCACGTTCGAAGCAGTTGACCACGATCGGCGAGTGCAGGCTGTCGGGATGGTCGAAGTCGATGACCTCGACCTCCGTCACCTGCAGGTTGCTCAACTCCTCCACGTCGTGGGACAGGAGCTTCTCACCGGTCCGGTACAGGCGGCTGTCGTCGCGATGGACCGGCCGTGCGAGGATCTTGCCGACCAGCTGCGACTTGGCCTCCGGTTCGCTCGACACCGGCATCGCCGTGCGCCGGTAGAACAGGTCGATGATCGCTTCGCGGCTGTCGAATCCCAGCGCGCGCAAGAACACCGTGGCCAGGAGGCGCTTCTTTCGGTCGATTTTGGCGTAGATCAACTCCTTCTTCTGGTCGATCTCGAACTCCAGCCAAGAGCCGCGGTACGGGATGATCCGGGACGCGTACACGCCTTTTTCGTGCGAGAAGATCGCGCCCGGGGAGCGGTGGATCTGACTGACCACGACCCGCTCAGCGCCGTTGATGATGAAGGTCCCCCGCTCGGTCATGAGCGGGATGTCCCCCATGTAGATCTCCTTCTGACGAATCTCGCCGGTCTGCAGGAATACCAGGTTGATCTTGGCCTTGATCGGGATCGCGAAGGTCAGCCCCTTGGTCTTGCAGGCGCTCTCCGCGAACTTGATGTTCTCCTCGTCGAGCGAATAGCCGGCGTACTCCAGCACCATGTCTCCGTTCGGACTCTCGATCGGAAACACGTCGCGGAACACTTCCTCGAGCCCCTGCCGGTCCGGTGCCTCGCCGGCGCGCAACCGCTCACGTTGCAGCAGGCGCTCGTAGGACGAGATCTGGATGTCGACAAGGTTGGGCATGGCCATCACGTCGTCTGAGCCACGGCCCATGAATTGGCGCGGGACCTTGGTGAGCGTACCAGGCATACTTATCTCCTCCTGTCAGCGCGGATGAGACGCGTGGGTTCTGTTGTCGATCGGTGTTGCGAGATGCGGTTACTTGAGCTCAACGACGCCGCCAACGCTCTCCAGCTTTTCCTTGGCCGTGTCGGCCTCTTCCTTGCTGACCAGTTCCTTGACTGGCTTGTCGCCGGCTTCGACCAGCTCCTTGGCCTCCTTGAGGCCGAGTCCGCTGAGGGCGCGAACCTCCTTGATCACCGGGATTTTCTTGCCGTCGGCGAATCCCTTGAGGATGACGGTGAATTCCGTCTGCTCCTCCTCCTCCTCCGCGTCCGCGTCCGGCGCCGCCGCGACCGCGGCCACGGGTGCCGCGGCGGTCACGCCGAATTTGCCCTCCATGGCCTTGACCATTTCGGACACCTCCAGAACGGTCATCTCGGCGATCCCGTCCATGATCTGCTCAGCTGTCAGCTTGCCCATCGTTTGCTCCTAAGCTTTCTTTCTTTGTCGGTCGGTTGTGTCTCAACCGTCTGTTTCATTCGCGGCGCCGGCCTGCTCGGCGTCCTGATCCCGGTCCGCGATCGCCTGCACGGTTCCGATCAGCTTGCGGATCACGCCCTGCAGTACCGCTGCCACCGAGCGGACCGGTCCGTTCATGGCACTCAGCAGCATCGCGTACAGATGATCGCGGGACGGCAGGGCGGCGAGCGCCTCCACCTGGGCCTGGTCGAGGATCTGTCCGTCGACCAGCGCCCCCTTGATCACCAGCGGCGAGTTCCGCCGCGCGTCGACCAGTGCCTTGCAGGCGGCGCTCGGCTCCTTGCCCAACGTTGCCACCACCGTCGGGCCGGTCAGGCACACATCGGTGGTCGGCAGCTGCATCGAATCGAGGGCGATCCTCATGAATCGGTTCTTGACTACCCGCAGGGTGGAGTCCTGATCCCCCAGAGCCCGCCGCAGCGCGGTCATTGCGCCGACATCCAGGCCGGTGTAGTCCACGTACACGGCGTTCGGCGTCCGCTCGAGCATCTCACGCAGGCTCGCCACCGCGTCGCGCTTGTACTGCTGCGGCTCGCCCGCAGCGACTGCTTCGGAGGCGGTAGCACGGTCGTTCATGGTTACCGGGTCGCTCACGGTAGCAGGGTCGCTCATACGGCCACCTTCAAGCCGGGGCTCATCGTCGTGCACACCGCGACGCTCCGCAGGAACTCGCCCTTGGTGTCGGCGGGCCGCTTGCGCTCCACCTCCGCGACTACCGAACGCACGTTTTCGGCCAGCGCTCCCTCATCCATGCTGAGCTTCCCGATCGGCAGGTGAACCACGCCGGTGCGATCGGCGCGAAATTCCACCCGGCCGCGTTTGAGCTCGGCGATGGTGCCGGCCACGTCCTGGGTGACGGTACGCGTCTTGGGATTGGGCATCAGGCCGCGCCGGCCCAGGATTGGACCGAGCCGGCCGACGCTGCGCATCATGTCGGGCGTGGCTACCGTCACGTCGAACTCCAGCCAGCCGTCCCGGATCTTGTCGATCAGATCCTGACCGCCCACGTAGGTGGCACCAGCCTCCTCAGCCTCTTTGGCCTTGTCGCCTTCGGCGAACACCAGGATCCGCTGCTCCTGCTCGAAGCTGTGCGGCAGTACCATCGTGTCGCGCACCGTCTGGTTGCTCTTGAGGGTAACCCGAACGGCGATTTCCACCGTCTCATCGAATTTCGCCGGCGGCAGGCCCTTCAGCAGCTTCAAGCCGTCCTCCACCGGATAGGTGCGCTGCCGGTCGATGGCTTCACGCGCGGCGCGGTAGCGCTTGCCGTTCTGTGCCATTCACTCCATCTCCTTTGTGCTGCGCCGGTCCCGATCAGCCCTCGACCGTGACGCCCATGCTGCGGGCGGTGCCGGCGATGATGGACACCGCGGCATCGTCATCGACGGCGTTGAGGTCGGGGCGCTTGGTCTGGGCGATCTCCAGCAACTGCGCACGTGAGATGGCAGCCACCTTTTCCTTGTTCGGTTCCGCTGAGCCCTTCTCCAGGCCGCACGCCTTGCGGATCAGCACCGCCGCCGGCGGCGTCTTGGTCACGAAGGTGAAGGTCTTGTCGGCGTAGATCGTGATCTCCACCGGCGTCGTCAGTCCCGGCTCCAGACCCTTCGTGCGCTCGTTGAACTGCTGTACGAACATCGGTGCGCTCACCCCGTGGGGTCCGAGCGCCGGCCCCACCGGCGGCGCGGGCGTCGCCTGCCCTGCCGGCACCTGTACCTTGACTACCGCCGCGATTCGCTTCTTCGCCACCCTTGACGCTCCTTAGACTTTCTCTACCTGCATGAAGTCGAGCTCCACGGGCGTCGAGCGCCCGAAAATGCCGACCGTCACCCGCAGCTTCGCCTTCTCTTCGTTGATCTCCTCCACCGCTCCGGTGAACGAGTCGAACGGTCCTTCGATGATGCGCACGCTTTCGCCGATCACGAACGATTGCTTGGGCCGCAGGGTGCGGTCGCTCTTTATCTCCCCCGCCTTCTGCAAAAGGTCGCGCGCCTCATCGGAGGAGATGGGCTGCGGCTTGCGGTTCTTGGTGGTGCCGACGAAGCCGGTCACCCCCTGGATCTGGCGGACGGCCGCACACACGTCCATCCACGCTTCCCCCTCCAGGTCCATCTCCACCAGGATATAGCCGGGCAGGAACTTCCGGGAGGTTATCTTCTTCTTGCCGTCCTTGACCTCGACGACATCTTCGGCCGGCACCTTCGCGTCGAACAGGTGGTTCTGCATGCGCGGCAACTCGATCAGACGCGCCAGATGCTTGTGCACCTTGTTCTCGAACCCCGAGTAGGTGTGGACCACGTACCAACCCTTCGCCATTGCTTGAAACCCGCTCCTCAGGCCTTTCTTGTCCGCGTGCTGCCGGTCAGAAGACCAGATCGATCGCCTGGAATAGCAGGAAGTCGATCAGCCCGAGCGCGAGCGCGATGAGGGAAACCGACACCAACACTACCTTCGTCGAACTGGCGACCTCCTCGCGGCTCGGCCACGCCACCTTGCGCAACTCCGCGTAGCTCTCGCGAACGAACTGAATGATCCGACCCACGTTATCGCTTCCTCAACTCGCTTCCAGGCCAGGCAGGATTCGAACCTGCAACATCCGGTTTTGGAGACCGGCGCTCTAACCAGTTGGAGCTACTGGCCTTCCCGATGCCTTCGTTTCGTGCCCGCTCGCCCTCGACCCGATTCGTCCCAAGAGCGCTGCCGGCTACTTGACCCGGGCCTCTCGATGCACCGTGTGCGTGCGGCAGCGGGGGCAGTACTTCTTGAGCTTCAGCTTGCCCGGCGTATTGCGACGATTCTTGGTCGTCGTGTAGTTGCGAAGCTCCAGGCCGTCGTGCTCGGTGCACGCCAGCGCTACCAACTCCACCACCTTGGTTTTGGCCATCGAGAGTACTCCGTTGCCGAAGGGTTATATAGGAATACAGGAACTCGGGGTGCATGTCAAGCGGGCACACGTCACCCTCGCGCGGACGACCCTCAACGAGCCTCCGACCGGATTTGAACCGGTGACCCCCTCCTTACCATGGAGGTGCTCTACCAGCTGAGCTACAGAGGCAGCCCCTCGTACATGGCCGCATGTTCTACTACCGATGCGCCGACGCTGCAACCCCCTGGACGCCGGCGCGAGGCGGCAGGCTAGGACCTGCCGTCGGACAGCGACCTGCCGTCGGACAGCGGTCACGGCCGGAACAGCATGAGCGCGGACTGCCCGTAGCGCCGGTGGTCGACGAGCGAGAGCGGCACCGCCGCGGCGTCCAGCGGGTCTCCGGCCGGGCAGTGCAGGACGAGACAGCCGGCCGCGTCCATGATGTCCGCCAGCGCCAACGCGGTCAGCAGTCCCTGCTTGTGCCGGTACGCGTAGGGCGGATCGACGCAGATTACGTCGAACCGCTGCCCCCGCCGGCCGGCCACGGTGATGAACCGCTCGGCCGGCGCCGTGATCACGGTAGCTTGCGCACCGACGGCGGCGAGGTTCGCCTGGATCGTGCGCCGCTTGCGTGCGTCACGTTCCACCGCCACGATGGGCCGTGCCCCGCGGGAGGCCGCCTCCGCCGAGATGAGACCCGAGCCGGCGAACAGATCCAGGAAGGAGCGGCCGCGCACGCCGCCGTCGAGCGCGCCCGGCACGCCTCCGAGCACACCGCCAAGGATCACGAACAGCGCCTCGCGCATGCGGGCGGTCATCGGCCGGACGCCCGGCGGCACGCGAAGCGCGCGCCCGCGCGCCGCGCCGCCGGTCACGCGCATGCGGGGTCCGCGCCGCGCGGCGTGTCCGCAAGGGCGGAATGGGGGCCGGTGCGATGCTGGCGGCGTGCGTCCGCCTGCGCCTGCCGCATCAGGTCCAGGTCGGCGGCAAGACGCGCGGCGCGCAGCGGCGGCATTCCCGTCTGCCGCATTCCGGCCAGCTCGCCCGGTCCGCGCAGCGCCAGGTCCAGATCCGCAAGCGCGAAGCCGTCGGCGTGCTGCTTGAGGGCGCGCAACCGTTCGACGGCCTGCGGGGTGAGCTCACTCCCGTAGATGAAAAAGGCGCAGGCGGGATCGGTGCCGCGCCCGACCCGGCCGCGCAGCTGATGCAACGCCGCCAGGCCGAAACGCTCCGCATGTTCGACCACCATGCACGTGGCGTTCGGGACGTCGAGCCCCACCTCCACCACCGTGGTCGCCACCAGCGCGTCGATGCCGCCGGTATGGAAGGCGCTCAGGGTCGCACGCTGCTCGGCCGGCGGCATGCCGCCGTGGGCGAGACCGATGCGAAAACCGGCAAGACGCTGCCGCAGCCGGGCGAACAGCGTGCGCGCTGATGCCGCGGAAGCGTTCGGATCAGCGGCCGGCGCGGCGGCGGGGGAGTGATCCGGGTCCTCGGCGAACAGATCGCCGCTCGCGTCGCTCACCGTACCGTCATCGCCGATCGACGGACAGACGAAATAGGCCTGGCGGCCGGCGGCGAGCTCGGACTCGACATGACGGTACACGCGCTCCCGGTGCTCTTCGCGAACCAGATGGGTGCGCAGCGGCGGCCGGCCGGGCGGCTGCTCGTCGATCGAGCTCACCGTCAGGTCGCCGTAGAAGGTGAGCGCCAGGGTTCGCGGGATCGGCGTGGCGGTCATCAGGATCAGGTCGCCGGCCGGCGCCTTGGCGGCGACGGCGGCGCGCTGGGCGACGCCGAACTTGTGCTGCTCGTCGATCACCACCAGTCCCAGATCGGCGAAGCGAACCGGCTCCGAAAGCACCGCATGCGTGCTCAGCAGCAGATCGAGGTCGCCGGACGCCAAGGCCGCCAACATGTGGGTTCGGGCGGCGCGGTCGGTGCTGCCGGACAGCAGCCCGAGCCGCACGCCCAGCGGCTCCAGCAGCCGCGACGCGGTCTCCGCATGCTGGTAGCAGAGGGCTTCCGACGGAACGACCATCGCCACCTGTTGACCGGCATCGACCACGCCGGTCGCCGCCAGCAACGCCACCAGGGTCTTGCCGCAACCCACGTCGCCCTGCAGCAGCCGTGCCGAGGTCCGCGGGCCGTAGAGGTCCTCCTCGATCTCCGCCAGGGCCGCGCGCTGCGACTCGGTCAGCGTGAACGGCAGCCGCGCGAGCATCGCCGCCTGCAGCCGACCGCCGCGCCGCCTGCGCGCCGGTCGCGGACGGCCGGCCGCCGAGCGGCGTGCCAACTCGAACTGCAGCAGAAACAGCTCCTCGTACGCCAGAGCCCGCCGCGCCTTCTCCGCCGCCTCAGGGCTGGCCGGACCGTGGACGCAGGCCAGCGCCCGCGCCTTGCCGGGCAGGCCGCGGGCGGCCGCCACCTCCGCCGGGAGCCGGTACCGGGCGGACGGCGCCGCGGCCGCAACGCCGGCATCGACCAGGCGGCGCAGTGTTCGCTGCGTGAGCCCGGCGGTGGCCGGGTACACCGGGACGAGCGTTCCGGCTGCCACGGCCTGCGAAGTCATGAACTCGAAGCTGCCGGACTGGAGCCGGCCGCCGCGGCGATCGAACCGTCCGTACACCAGGACCGGCTGACCGGGCAGCAACGTCCGGCCGAGCTGCGGCCGGCCGAACGCGTACAGCATGGCGGCATCGCCAGCAGCGTCGGCGATCGTGATCGCGGGCGTGCGGCGGCCGCGATACCGGAAGGACCCGAGGCGCGCCACGGTGGCGCTTACGCAGGCGTCGCTGCCGGATGCCACCTCCGAGAGCGGCACGAGCCGGCGCCGGTCCTGGTAGCCACGCGGGAGGTGCATCAGCAGATCGCCGACGGTGTGCACGCCGAGCCGCGCCAGACGTTCCCGCGTGGCGGCGCCGACGCCGCGGAGCGCCACCACGTCGTCGTCCCAGGCGAGGACGCCGCTAGGGAGTCCGTCGGATTGGCGGGTCAGCGGCATGGCCGACGGACACCGTAGCAAATCGGTGGGGATGGGCCGAAAGCGGAGCGGTAGGCACCGATTTCGGGGCGCTCAGAACGGCGAGCTCAGGAACTGCGCGACGAGCCAGCGAACTACCACGTTGCCGCCAATCAGAATCACCAGCAGCATCACGGCGATCAGGCCCAGATAGACCACCTTCTGCACCGCCTGCCCCCGTTCCCTGAGACGTTCGCCCAGCGACACGCGGCGGGACACAAAGGTGACCATCGGCTGCAGCGTGTGGTCGAGCATGTTCAGCAAGCCGCCGCCCTGCTCCCAGCGCATGGCGGCGAGGAACGCTCGCGCCACGGCCATGATCATGAACACGACCACCAGCACCGAAGCCGCCGACCAGGTGACCAGGAGCAACTGCGCCAGGACGATGCCGACCGTCACGCGTTGGGCGGCCGCGAGCCTCTGCAGCACGTTGCCGGCGACGATCAGGACCAGGATCGCCGCCGCGGGTGAAAAGTCCAGAACGCCGATGCGCAGAAACTTCAGGCGCTGAAACCACCGCAGATAGGGATCGGTGACGCGGGCCAGAATCTCTGCCGGCGCGTTGTGATCAGCTCCCCGGAACCACGTCATGATGATCCGCAGCGCGACCAGCACCAGGTAGACCAGCACCAGCGCCTGCAGAAATCGGAACAGATCGGTCATTCCGCCCATGCCTCCACCACCAGTGGCGATGCGGTCAACGCGCTCAGCATCTCGCCATCGCTGGCTACCGAGAGCTGCGGGCCGGCGCGGATGGTCACCTCACCGTCGCCGGCGCCAGCCACTTCGGCGCCGCCGTCCTCGGACGTGCCGTTCCCGTAGTGCAAGTAGAGCTGGCACTGCCCGGGGCGATCCATGCAGAGCTCGCGCAGCTCCACCAAGTCGTGTTCGACGCTCGCCTGCAGGCGCAGGTGAACGCTCCGATAGGGGCGGTCGGGCAACTCCTCGGGCGCCGTGATCGCCTCGGCCAGAATCTTGCTGCTGCCGCGCGATCGATCCACCCGGCCATTCACGGCGATCACCGCACCGGTCGCGAGCCGCTCACGGCCGGCATCGAACGCGTCGGGGAACACCACCACCTCCGCGGTGACGCCGTAGTCCTCCAGTTGCGCGAACGCCATGCGCTGACCGGAACGGGTCACGATTTCGCGGATCTCGCCGACGATGCCGATGGCGGCCACCGGGGAGCCGTCGGAACGAGAGTCCAGCGTCGCCAGCTCGGCGATCCCCTTGATCGGCCGCAGCTCCGTGTAGTCGTCCAGCGGATGGCCGCTAAAATACATGCCAAGGTTGTCGCGTTCGTCCTGCAGCATCGTCGCCTGATCCCACTCCTGGTGGTGCACGACCTCCGGCTTGGCGGCCTGCACTTCCTCGTATGCGGAGAACAGGTCCTGCTGCCCGTGGGCGGTGCGCTGGCGCTCCGCATCCGCCGACTCCAGCAACCGCTCCAGGTTCTCCCACAGGGTGGCGCGATTGTGACCCAGACCGTCGAACACGCCCACGCGGACCAGCGTCTCGACCACCTTGCGGTTGACCGCACGCGGATCGGTGCGCGACACGAAGTCGATGAAGTCCTGATACGAACCGCTGCGTTCGCGTTCGGCGACGATCGAGTCGACCGCGCCGGTGCCGACGTTCTTGATGCCGCGCAGGCCGAAGAGGATGCGGCCGCCGGCGACGCTGAAGTCGCCCGCCGACGTGTTGATGGACGGAGGCAGGACCTCCAGCGCCAAGTCGCGCGCCTCGGACACGTACTCGGCCAGCTTGTCGGTGTCGTGCATTTCGTTGGTGAGGTTCGCGGCCATGAACTCGGCCGGGAAGTTCGCCTTCAGGTACGCCGTGCGGTAGGCCACCACCGCATACGGCGCCGCGTGCGTCTTGGGGAAGCCGTACTCCGCAAACGGGACCAGCGCCTCGAACAACTCCGCGGCGACCTGGCGATCGAAGCCGTTGGCGACCGCCCCGTCGACGAAGCGCGACCGCTGCTTCTCCATCTCCTTCATCTTCTTCTTGCCCATGGCACGCCGCAGCAGGTCGGCCTGTCCCAGGCTGAAACCGGACACGGCGCGGGCGATCTCCATCACCTGCTCCTGATAGACGATCACGCCGTAGGTCTCGCGCAGGATCGGCTCCAGTTGCGGGACCTTGTGGCGGATCGGACGCCGGCCCGACTTGGCGTCGACGAACTGGTCGATGAACTGCATCGGACCCGGCCGGTAGAGCGCGTTGAGCGCGATCAGATCCTCGACGCAGGTTGGCTTCACGCGCGCCAGGACGGCGCGCATGCCCGCGCTTTCGAACTGGAACACGCAGGCTGAGCGCCCTTCGCCCAACATGCGGAAGGTGTCTTCGTCGTCCTCCGGTATGGTCTGCATGTCGAGCTCGATACCGCGCGCGCGCACCATCGGCAGCGTGCGCTCGATCAACGTGAGGGTCTTCAGGCCCAGGATGTCGATCTTCACCAGCCCGCAGTCCTCGAGGTACTCGTGCGAGTACTGGGTGGAGATCGCCTCCGTGCGCGTGTCCCGGTAGAGGGGCACGAAGTCGGTCAGCGCCGAGGTGCCGATGACGATCGCCGCGGCGTGGGTGGAGGCGTGCCGGCTGAGGCCCTCCAGCTTCAGCGAGGTGTCGATCAGCTCGCGGTGCACGTCACTGCGCTCCCGCACCTCCTGCAGGCGCGGCTCCTGCTTGAGGGCGGCGCTCAGGTCGGAGTTCGGCCCGCCCGGGATCAGCTTGGCGATCTCGTCCGCCTCACCGAAGGGGATCTCCAGCACGCGCGCCACGTCGCGCACCACGGCCCGCGCCTTGAGGCTGCCGAAGGTGATCACCTGGGCGACGCGGTCGGACCCGTACTTCCGTGTGATATAGTCGATGACCTCGCCGCGCCGCTCATAGCAGAAGTCGTTGTCGAAATCCGGCAGCGTCACCCGCTCGGCGTTCAGGAAGCGCTCGAACAGCAGGTTGTAGCGCAGCGGGTCGATGTCGGTGATGTGCAGGCAGTAGCCCACCAGCGACGCGGCCCCCGACCCGCGCCCCGGCCCGACCGGGATACCGTGTTCGCGGGCGAAGCGGATGAAGTCCCACACGATCAGGAAGTAGCCGGCATAGCCCATCGAGCCGATGACGCCGAGTTCGTACTGCAGCCGCTCCTGAGCCTCCTCGGTGGGGTTGCCGTAACGCTCGCGCAGGCCCTCCTCGGCCAGCGCGACCAGGTACGACTCCTGGGTATGGCCGTCGGGGACCTCGTAGTTCGGCATCTGCGGCCCCGGCGTCGGGATCTGGAGCGTGCACTGCTCGGCGATCGCGCGCGTGCTCGTCAGCGCCTGCGGCAGATCGGCGAACACGTCGGCCATCTCGGTCGGCCCTTTGAAAAACAGCTCGCTATGCTCCTGCTTGAGCCGGTCGGCGTCCGAGCGCCGCTTGTTGGTGCCGATGCAGATCAGCACGTCCTGCGCATCGGCATCGTCGCGCCCGCAGTAGTGGATGTCGTTGGTGGCGACCAGCGGCAGGCCCGTGCGTGTGGCCAGGTCCAGCAGGCGCTCGTTCTGGACTTTCTGCGCCGCCGGAGCGCCGTGGTCCTGCAACTCCAGGTAGAAGCGGTCGGGACCGAAGATGTCGCGGTAGCGGCCGGCCAACTCCGCCGCATCGTCCAGGCGCTCCTGCTGCAGCATCGTCGGGATCTTGCCGGACATGCAGCCCGAGAAGCCGATCAGGCCCTCGGCGTGCTCGGCGATCGCCTCGTCGTCGATGCGCGGCCTATAGTAGAAGCCCTCCGTGTAGCCGATCGTGGAGAGCGCCATGAGATTCCGGTACCCGACCTCGTCGACGGCCACCAACCCCATGTGGTGCGACCGCGAGTGGTCGCCGCCGCGGTCGTGGCGCGATCCGGGCGCCAGGTAGAACTCGCAGCCGATGATCGGGGTCACCCCTGCCGAGCGGCAGGCGCGATCGAAGCGCGCGACGCCGAACATGTTGCCGTGGTCGGTGAGAGCCAGGTGCGACATCTCGTGGCGCTGGGCGCACTCGGCCAGCCCCTCGACGGTGGCCGCGCCGTCCAGCAGCGAGTGGTCGGAATGGACGTGCAGATGGACGAAGTCGGATGCCTGCGGCACGGGCCAATGGTATCTGTTTCGGCGGGAGAATTCCACGTAGTGCCGGGGAAGGCCGTAAACGACCACGCGTGGCGCGCCGCGATCGGAGAGCTGGCGATACTGCGGCGGCTTACGCCCGCGGAGCGGGGCCGGCTGCGCGCGCTCACGGGACGATTCCTGGCCGGCAAGCGGTTCGAGGCGGCCCGCGGCGCCGAGCTCGACCCGGAGCTGCTGGCGCGGGTCGCGGCGCAGGCGTGCCTGCCGGTGCTGGCGCTCGACCTGGACTGGTACGACGACTGGTCGACCGTGGTGCTCGTGCCCGACCACTTCACCGCCGATTTCGAGGAGGTCGACGAGGCCGGCGTCGTCCACGAGTGGGTCGAGGACGCCGCGGGTGAATTCTGGGACGAAGGCGGGCCGATCGTCCTGTCGCTGGTCGACATCGACGCGTCCGGCACCGGGAAGGGGTTCAACGTCGTCATCCACGAGGTCGCCCACAAGCTCGATGCGCTCGACGGGAGCCTGAACGGCCGCCCGCCGCTCCACGCCGGCATGGATGCGCGTGAGTGGGCACGCGCCTTCACCGACGCGTACACGGCGCTCTGTGAAGCACCGGACGACTTCGCGCTCGACCCCTACGCCGCCGAGGCCCCGGAGGAGTTCTTCGCGGTGGCGAGCGAGTACTTCTTCGAGCTGCCTGCGACCCTGACCGACGAGCACCCCGCGGTCTACGCGCAGCTCGCCGCCTTCTACCGCCAGGACCCCAGCGCCGCTGCCTGACGCCACGCTCGCTCAATGCATCGCGAGCTGAGCATGGAACCGTTCCGACCGTCGCCGGACCTCGGGCCGGTGGCGCGCCAGCGAATGCGTGTCGTCGTCGAACACCACCAGGTCGCATGGTCCGCCGGCAGCCGAGATCTGCTGCGCGAGTTCGCGCATCTGCTGGGTGGTCGCCACCGTGTCGAGCGCTCCATGGAACACCGCGATCAACCGCAGCCCGTGTACCCGTCCTATCTCGAGCAGCACGCCCGCCAACGCGACGACGCCGGGCAATACCATGCTCATCCGGGAGATGTGCGTGTGCCGCGCCAACTCCCACAGCAGCGAGAACGCACGCCGCACGGAATGGACGGGTGCCGTCAGCTTGCTCAACCTGCCTCCGTCCTCGATTTCATACCGGCATCTCAGGACTCGATCGGGCAGCGCTAGGAGCCGGTCGAGGTATAGCGCCGCACGCCGAGCTGCCACAGGCCGGCGACCAGAACCAGGAAGATGAACCCGGCGATCGGCGCGAGCCAGGCGACGACCGCCGGCGCTCCCAGCGGATCGGGCCGGTCCAGGACGTGCACCACCGGGAAGTACGTGACGGTGCCGATCGGCACCAGGAAGAGAAACAGATACCTGAGTGCGCGGTGGAACACGGCGATCGGGTACTGGGTCGTCTCCACGCCTCCTTTGGTGACGACGGCGAAGATCAGCAGGGTCTCGGTGGTCCAGAACGACAGGGCAGCCGAAAGCATGAGCAGCGCGAAGAAGGCGGCGACCCCGCCGGCGAATGCCCACAGCAGCAGCGCGACATCCCCTATCACCGGTCCGCCGTCAAGCGCGGCGAGCGCCCACGCCAGCACCACGGCGGCCAGCAGCAACCGGCCGATCGTCTCCGGTGCCAGTGCGGCGCCCAGCACCTGCAGCAGCGTCGCGCGCGGGCGCAGCAGTACGCGGTCGAAGGTGCCGTTCTTGACGTGGGACTCGACCGAGCCGAAGCCGCGGCCCACCCCCTCGGCCACCGCGAACACGACGTGCACGACGCCGTAGAACAGCGCCACCTCCGAGAGGGTCCAGCCTCTGATGCTGCCGAAGCGTGTGAACAGCGCGACGATGCCGAGTAGCTCGGTGACTGCCTCCATGACGTGACCGAGCGACTCCATCAGGAACGACGATCGGTACTGCATTTGGGAGCGCAGGTTGGCTGCCGCGTAGCGCAACGCCATGCGCCACGGCCCCGGGCCGTGGCGCGCCGCTCGCAGCGCCTTATCCACCCTGGATCACCACCTTGCGCAAGCCGCGGGCCAGCAGCCGATGGCCGCCGGCTACCAGCGCTACGACCCACGCCGCCTGCACCGCGAGCGCCTGCACCGCCGCTGCGCCAGCCAAGTGGCCGGAGTAGATGCGGAACGGCGTGTCGATAAGCCCCGCGAACGGCATCAGCTCAAGCACGGCCTGCGCCCACTCCGGAAGGTAGGGCAGCGGCACCACCATTCCCGAGCAGACCCAGGCGACCCCCGGCACGAGCGCGTTCCAGCCCGTGGAGTTGAGCGTCCGCAGCATGATCGCCTGCCCGAGCAGCATGATCGCGGCGCCGGTCAGCACCGCCAGCGAGATTCCTGCGGCGAAGCCCAGTGCTGCGGCCGCGTCTGCGGGCGCTCGGAGCGCCCACTCCGGACGCCCGAACAGGGGCAGCAAGACCATCGCGAACAGCACCAGTGGAGCAGCGCGAAACAAGGTCCTGCCGATCCGCCAGCCGATCGCGCTGATCGCCCAGTTGGCATACAGGTCGAGGGGGCGCAGCAACTCGTAGGCGACCGTCCCGCTCTGGATTCGCTCGGACGCTTGCGGGTCGACGCCCAGGGGGAACAGCCCGAACAGCGCCTGTCCCAGCCAGACGTAGGAAACGAAATGCACGTTGGAAAAGTCGCTGGCGTCCGGCGCGCTGCCGTAGAAGCCATCCAGGATCATCAGCCGCAGCAGCCCCCAGAACACCTGCGTGGCCAAGGCGGCGAGAGCCACCGCGCGATACTGCAGCATGGCGCGCAGGCGAGCGGACCCGAGCGCGACGTAGCCGCGTAGGTTCGTTATGGCCGACATCGCCTTCAGCTATGGCGGCGATAGAGCTCGGCGATGATCCGCTCGATCGGCGGATCCTCGACGAACAGATCGCGAAGCGGATAGCGGTCGGTGACGCGGCGGATCAACTCGGCCGCCGATACGCGGCGCGGATCGAACCGCAGTCGCACGCGATGGTCGCGCCGCTCGACCACCTCGGCATCCGGGACGGAGAGCTCGCAGTCCCGGTCCTCCAGGTCGACCGAAAGATAACGCTCGCCGGCCACCGCGGCGCGCAGCTCCGCGACCGAGCCGTCCAGGACGATGCGCCCCGCGCTGATCACGATCACCCGGTCACAGAGTGTCTCGATGTCGTCCATGTCGTGGGTGGTGAGGATCACGGTCACGCCGCGGTCGCGCAGCCGGCCGATGAAGTCGCGCACCGCCAGCTTGGCGACGGCGTCCAGGCCGATGGTCGGCTCGTCCAGGAACAGCAGCGTCGGGCGATGCAGCAGCGACGCGGCCACGTCGCAGCGCATGCGCTGTCCCAGGCTGAGCTGCCGCGCCGGCGTGTCCAGCAGCTCCTGCAGGCCCAGCAGTTCGACCAGCTCCGAGCGCGTCTCCGCGTAGCGGTCCTCGGGCACCCGGTAGATGTCGCGCAGCAGATCGAACGACTCCACCACCGGCAGGTCCCAGAGGAGCTGCGTGCGCTGCCCGAACACCGCGCCGACGGAGGCGACGTAGCGGCGGCGGTGGATCCACGGCGTCATGCCGTCGACCACGCACGTGCCGGCGTCCGGCACCAGGATACCCGACAGAAGCTTGACGGTGGTGCTCTTGCCGGCGCCGTTGGGGCCGATGTAGCCGACCAGCTCACCGCGCCGCACCGTGAAGGAGACGTCTTCGACGGCCGTGACCACGCGATGGCGGCGGTGCACGACGCTGGCGAGCGCACCGAGGGTGCCCGATCTGCGCTCGGCCACCCGAAAGCGCTTGGTGAGACCTGCGGCACGGATGTGGATCTCGGAAGCGGACGACGAAGCCATGCGACATCTCCTGATCGGCCGAGGACGCCGACCTCGTCGCTTCCGCCCGGAACCGGTCCGGGCAGAGGATCACGAGGCCGTCATCGGTGAAGGAAGCGAACGATGACGGTACCTCAACGCCGCAGCCGCTGGAAGAGCTTCAGGCCGACGACGGCCACCGGCTCAGAAGCTCGCGAAGGCGGGAGGCGTAGCGCTCGCGGTCGCGGTCGTCGGCGCGCACGGACCGCCCCTGGTCCGTTCGATCGCCGGTGTATCGCGGGATGACGTGCGTGTGCAGGTGCCAGACGTCCTGGTCGCCGGCCGGCTCGTTGTTCTGCAGCACCGTCACGCCGTCTGAGGGATACCCGGTGCGGATGGCGAGCGCCACGCGGCGCACCACGTGAGCGATACGGCCGGCCAGCTCGTCGGGCAGGGCGTAGACGTTCTCATGGTGCGCCAGCGGGATCACGAGCGCCTTGCCGGGGTGGACCGGATTCCAGTGCAGCGAGATCTGCACCAGCACGTACTCGTCGCGGAACGCGGTGAACTCGGATTCGGCGCCGCCCGCGATGGCGCAGAACGGACAGCGGTAGCCGGCCGGCTCGTGGGACGGGGGATCACGATCCGCGTGGCGACGCCACGCCTGAGCTGAGCGTGACTGACGTGGTACCGGTGGTGTCGCGCGCAGAGCCGTCGCTACGCAAGATGAGATCTCCAATAGTGGCCGGAAGCGGCTCCCGCAACTGCCCCTTACTCGTAATTCGCCACGCTTGTTCCAAATGCATGTCTCCGGCGCTCGCGAAGGCGGCGCACCACGTGGGCAATATGGGCTGCCAGTTCGTCGGGCAGCGTGCAGAGGTTCTCATCGTGCGCTACCGGGATCACTAGCGCCTTGCCCGGATTGGCCGGATGCCAATGACTGTGCTGCGCGAACGGCATTGAATATCTCGCGCGCGAGGATCGGAAACGCGGAGGCTTGAAACTCCTTGTCCGCCATGTAACGGGTCACGATCCGATCGTTCTCCGCCATACGCTCGATCATCAAGTCCTCGATCATTCTACGGGTCCCCAGCTCGAACTTGTCGAGCGGGTTGGCCAGGGCCGTCTTTACGATCTGCTCGCTGTTGCAGGCCTTCTCCTTGATCTGCTGGAAGAAGAGGCGGTCCTCCTCGCTAAACTGCGTGCCGAAACGCTCGTTCAGCGCGTTGATAATTTCCGACAGCGGCGCCTGCTCGTCCTTCGCTTTCCCGGTGCCGACCTCAGTGGGGCTCTTGACGTATTGGGCTTCACTCTCCTTTATCTCGATGGCGCCCGAGAATACCCGCTGCAAACGGTAGTACTGGAGCGCCACCTCATCGCCCACCTGGACGATCGTCGCGTCCCGATCGAGCGGCAGATGTGGTAAGAGAAAGCGCCCATAGCTGTAAAGCATTTCCAGATCAGGGTCGGCGTAGGGAACGATCTGGCTCAGGAATGCATAGACCCGGACGTATCCCGCCAGCTTGTCACGGAATGCCTGTCGGCGTTCCTCATCGTCGATCACGTTGAAGCGATCTACGGCCGGTTGCAGATGCCGCTGCATGTGGGCGTGGTCGGCAGCTCCCTGGTGCTCGGTCGGCTTGTAGAACACCTGAGCGAAGGCTTCGACCTCACTGCCGTGGTAGACTTGTTCCTGATCGAGCTGGTGCTTGAGTGCTTCCAGGCGCGAAGGGTCCGAAGGCTCGGCAAGCTCAGTCTTGTCGTAATACGGTTTGAACGCCCGGAAGATGTCCTCCGCGTCGTTGACGAAGTCCAGAACGAACGGTGCATCCTTGCCCGGGATCATTCGGTTCAACCGCGACAACGTCTGCACCGCCTGCACTCCATCTAGGCGCTTGTCGACATACATCGCACAGAGCAGCGGCTGATCGAAGCCGGTTTGATATTTGTCGGCGACCAGCAGCACTTGATAATCCGAGCTTGCGAAGCGTTCCGGAAGCGCCGCCTCGCTGATGGGCTTGCCCGTTACCACGTCGGGGTTCATGCCAGGCTCGGTGTAATCGGCGCCCGTCTCCGGGTCGCGTACGGTACCGCTGAACGCAACGATCGGCCGGATGTCCGTGTAACCGTTCTCCGCCAGATAGCGCTCGAAGGCGAGTTTGTAGCGCACCGCGTGCAGGCGCGAGGAGGTCACGACCATCGCTTTGGCTCGACCGCCCAGCCGATGCAGCACGCTGCGGCGGAAGTGCTCGACGATGACCTCCGTCTTCTGCTCGATGTTGTACGGGTGCAGGCTCATGAACTTGGCAAGTGCCCTCGCGGCTTTCTTCTTCGGCAGGTCAGGATCGTCTTCGGCTGCTTTGAGCAATCGATAGTAGGTCTTGTATGTCGTGTAGTTCGCCAGCACGTCGAGAATGAAACCCTCCTCGATCGCCTGACGCATGCTGTAGAGGTGGAAAGCTTCAGGCGTGCCCCTGGCGCCAGCGTGTCCAAACAGTTCGATTGTTTTCCCTTTCGGGGTTGCGGTGAACGCGAAGAAGCTCAGATTCGGTTGTCGCCGTCTCGAGGCCATTACCTGGTTCAGGCCGTCTTCCCAATCAGCTTCGCCTTCGCCATCCTCGTCGTCTGCTGCGGCACTCAGAATCGCCTTCAGCTCGCGCGCAGTTTCCCCGGTCTGGCTGGAATGGGCCTCGTCCACGATCACCGCATAGCGGCGCCCGGCGATTTCCGCCGCCCACGCCTCTGCTCGCGCCTGCTCCTCGGGGCTTGCCGTCTCCTGAGTTTCGGCACCGGCAACGTGCAGCAGACCACGCAGGACGAAGGGGAACTTCTGCAACGTCGTAATCACGATCTTGGTGCCGTCGATCAAGGCTTCCCCGAGCTGCCGGCTGTCGCGGTCAATCGCCTTGACCACACCCTGGGCATGCTCGATCTGATAAATTGCGTCCTGTAGTTGGCGGTCGAGCACGCGCCGGTCGGTGATCACGACGACGCAGTCGAAGAGCTTGCGATCCTCGTCGTCGTGCAGACTCGCCAAGCGATGAGAGAGCCAGGAGATGCTGTTGGTCTTTCCGCTGCCGGCTGAGTGCTGGATCAGGTAGTTCCATCCCGCTCCATCGTCGCGAGCAGCCGCGATGATCTTCCGCACCGCATCGAGCTGGTGATAGCGTGGGAAGATCACGGTTTCCTTGGTAACCAGCCGCTGATCACCCTTGCCGTCTTCGACCTTCTGCTCCTGGGTCTCGACGAACAGGAAATGCCCGAGGATGTCGAGAAAGCCATCGCGCTGGAGCACGTCCTGCCAGAAGTAGCCTGTTCGGTAACCGGATGGATGCTGTGGGTTGCCGGCTCCACATTCGATCTCCCCCGGCTGGCTCCCCCGGTTGAACGGCAGGAACTCCGTCTTGGCGCCCGCAAGCCGCGTCGCCATGTGGACCTCGTCCGGGTCGGCAGCGAAGTGCACGAGGGCGCGGACTTTGAAGCGAAACAGCGGCGCACGTGGATCCCGGTCCTTCTGGTATTGGCTCACCGCATGTCGCCAGCTCTGGCCGCTGCCCGGATTCTTCAACTCACAGGTGGCGACCGGCAGACCGTTCAGCGCGAACACGAGATCGACGGTGTCGTGCTTGCCCGGATGGCAGAGCACCTGTCGCGTGAGGGTAAGCTGGTTCTGCTGGTAGAGCGCCAACACCTCATCATTGAGACCGTGCGCCGGCTTGAAGGTGGCGAGCCGGAAGGTCTTGCCGTAAAACTTGAAGCCGTGCCGCAGCACGTGCAGCGTTCCCTTGAGGTCGAGTTCCTTGACCAGCGCCGTGAGCAGCAGGTGCTCCAGCCCATCGCCGTGCAGCGTGCGCATGCCGGCCCAGAGCCTCGGCTGGGTCGATTCAAGGAAGCTGCAAACCTGTGCGGGGAACAACGCCCGCTCGACCTCCCACTCGGCGTTGGTCCCGGACTGCCAGCCGCACGCACTGAGCAGCGTCTCCGCGACGTGGGTCTCGAAGGCGCATTCGTCGGTCTGATCGCTCAATCCCATGGCCGTAAAATCGGTATCGACTGCATGGACGGTATCACGGACCCGTGTTCCGCGTCATTTGATCGAATGGCCTCTTCCCTGTACATGGCAAGAGACAGATAAGTCAAAGCGGCTCTCGCCATGCGCATGATGCGCATCGTCTTCGCAAAGAAGTCATCGATGGTGACATAGAGGTGGGTAGCAGAATCCGCTGATCCGGCATTGTACTGTTGCAGCGTCAGAAACCGGTGCTCAGCATAGTTGCGCAGCGACACTAGTTCTCTTGCCTCCGGGGCTGCGGCGGAAGCAAAGTCCTCATCGAAAAGGTCCTTCGACAGATAGTACAGGCCGCGAAGCGGCCAGTTCTGATTTTCATCGAAGACGGTTCGGAGTCTACGATTCCGCGGATTTCCTACCTGCTCCTCCCAGATCTTTCGAAGAGAGACGTCGCGAGGTTTCATGCCGACCGAGTAGTAGTCATTCAAGAACATAGCAATCTTGTCGAATAGGCCGTAGGCGGATCGGAAGGCCGTTATTAGCTGGTCGACACGGTGGCCGAACTCGCCTCCATCAGCGCTATCCAGGATCAGAACATCATGATCAATGAAATGACCTTTCAGAGGATCTATCGATTGATACTGATAAAGCCGAAATCTCGCCGATACATATTCCTGCTTTAGGTGATTGTAGTAGGCTGGAAAGCGCGGAGTATCACCAACCTTGTAGACGTGACTTGGTAGGTGAAGCACGTCTGTCGCGGCTACAGTCGCTGTGGTTACATCGTTCAGTGGGTTGAGAAACAAACGCTCCTGCAGACACCACCGTCGGTAGCGTTGTTCATCAACTGTTCCTCCGAGAGAGAAAGCATTCAAATCGCTTGAATGGTCGAATTCGATCGCGTCCAAATGGGCGTCAACTTCGGCAAGACGACGAGAGAATTCGCCGTGTGCCAGCGTGTCTGGACCGGTGTCCCAAAACGCATCTTCGGCGAGGGCCGCCGAGTATCCCGTCGAAGCTGACTTGAGCAATATTCCGACATGTCCAGAGTCGCAGATGTATTGGGCATAGGAACCAATTCCATGAGCCATATTTCCCAACGCCACAGCGAACTTTGGAATGACTTGTATCACCAATTGCCATTGTTCGAGGGCCTCCACACATCGACCGAGACTATTCAACATGCTTGCCATGTTTGTTCGGACCTGGCACCGAATAACCGGATTGATGTTATCAAAAGACGGCTCATGAATGGCATGCCTAAGCGACAATAATGCCGCAACTATTTCAGTTTGTTCCCAACTCAAGGCGTAATTGTCATCGTGTTTAGTCGAGGCAATTCCGGAGTATGCGTTCGCTTGGAAATAGTAGAGAAGGACCCGATCTTCTCCTGAGGCTGTTTCCCGATGACGATCACATTCGTCAACAAGAAGCTTCAAAGCTCCTTCATTTGCGGCAGCCGTTGCCGCATCGATCCGTTTGCCCACGTCATTGAGCGTTTCAGGCATGTCGTCACTGGCGGCAGGAAGAACCCGTTGGCCCGTGCCGCCGCTCACTCGGACGACTCGTCGGCAGCCTGTGCCTCGTGATCCAACGTCTCGACGCTGAAGACGCGCTGCATTACGGCCTTGACTTCTGCCCGGCCTTCCGGGCCTGGCTGGCGGCTGGAAACGAATCCCTGTCTTGGCGGCAATGAGGCCGTTTGCGCCCGGGAGGTAGGCCATCAGTACCCCACTCCCAGGCTGCGCCCGAGTCTGTTGAACGTTTCATCTTTTTGAGGCCGAGCATCCTGTAGGACTCGGTGATTGCGATGCGGCCTTCAAGGGTGCTGACTACCAACGCTCGGGCGAAGCGCTTGCTGACGCTCGCGCCGAGCGTCAAATAGAAGTTCCCGCGGCTGCCTCTCGGCGATGCACGTAGCTTTGCGAGCTCCTCTTCATACGCGGCCCACAGCTCGTCGCGCGTGAGCCGCCCCGCGTCGTGAATACGCCGGAGGATCACCAGGGTGCTGACCTTGAAGCGCCGTGCTAGACGCTGGAGCTCGTCTTGCAGGTCGACAAGAGCGTCGAGCTCATCGCGTAGAGCAGAGAGCGGCACCAACAGCTCTGCCGCGATCCGGTTGCACCAGCTCCACTTCCTGAGCCGGTGCGGCCCGTGCTTCGGCATCCGAGAGAGCGGTTTGCCCCAGCCACAGGTGCGCGAGCTCGTGGGCAAGGGTGGACATCTGCGCCGCCTTGGTGTCCGCGCCGTTGACGAAGACCAGCGGCGCCAGCGCGTCCGCCAGCGTGAAGCCACGGAACTCCTGCGGATCGAGTCCTCGGCGGTTGTTGCTGCCGACGACGCCACTGACCATGACCAGCACGCCGAGCCCATCCGCGTGCTCAATGAAGTGCCGCCGCGTCGGTCGAGGTGGCGAGCCGGCGCCGCTCCTCTAGGTCGAGCCCGAGAACATGGCGCATGGTTGTCGCGGTCTCGACGATATCGTCGTCGAGACGGGCGGAACCCACAAAGGCGAGAGTCGGCTCACGCTTGGACCGCGCCAAGTCGCGGTACCAGTCTTGGCGCTGTTGGCAGAGATAGACGGTAACGAGTAGATCAGGACTCGCGTGGTCCACGTGGACGTTAGCGACGGTGCGGAAGTCCGGGATCGGCACATGCTCTCCCGGCGGCTCGGCGAGAAACAGGAATCCCACCGGTGTGTGGGTCGCCTTCGCGAACGCTTCAAGCTGCCTGAGGCTCGGGCCCACCTCGCCCCGCTCCCAGTCTTCGAGCTTCAGAAAGCGGTTCACCAGGGCATCGGCACCGTAGCCGGCGCGCTCGCGCGCCCAGCGGAGCAACTCGGGTTGGACCGGCACGCGGGTCATAGAGCCATGTTCCTGTGAATACGCTCAACCACCAAGAGCCTACCCCATGTGCGGCCCACATTTGCGGGGCCTTCGGTCATAGAGTTCCCCCGCTCTCGAACACGCGATAGCGGAGCCACTTCGCGATGCCGTCCAGGTCGGGGAAGAGCTGGCGGTCGAAAACGCCGTACTGATCGAGCCGGCGACGGATTTCATTGTGGGCTTCGTGGGAAATCACGATTTCGATCCAGTCGCGATCTTCCAACGCGTCGAAAGGCCGGTGGCAGGCAAGTAGGACGCTGTCCTGCGCTCGCATGCGAGGCGAGATGTGCGGCGGATGGTAGATGACGTTCTCTGTGATCTCGAAAGGAAGCGGCACTTCGAGTGTTTCGCCTGAGCCATCATCGGGCGTTTCTTCGTCTTCCGCCGCCTCCGCGCTATCGCTTTCCTCGGCCCCCAGCTCTTCGACGCCGAACGCCGCGTACCCCGTCTCCTCGTGGGCCGGCGTCGTCGCCAAGTCCTTGACGGGTTCCACGGTTCGGCGCTGATTGCGGGAGAAATCGGTATAGCGCGCCGGGTCGCTGATCAGGACGTACACCGCACTGTTCATGGGCGGGCCCTCGTCCTCCGTCTTTGTCTCCCGTACCGCGAAGTACAGCGCCACGAGTGGGTTCTCGGTCCAGTCCAAAAAACGGGTCGGGAGCCCGTGGTGCTGGGCGATGGCGAGCGCCTCCCATTCGCTGCGCGGCAGGTGCTGGACGTGCGTGACCAGATGGTTGCTGAATACTTCCAGTACGTCGCGCTCGATATCGTCCCTCTCTCGGAACGGCTTTGCTTCGAGGTGTCGATAGCGGGCAATCGATGGCTTCAGTGAATACCCGGTTGAAGCCAGTCTCGTCTGGCCGCGAAAGTACGTGCGACCGTCCGGCAGTTCGTTGCGAACGGTGCTGAGATACTCCTCGAAGGTCGCGATTCTGAACGGCGTGCTCATGCAGCCGCCTTCCGCGCGTCGATTTTGCCGGTCACGGCCGAAGTGATCAGCGCCGTGCGGTACTCCTGCAAGCGTTCGATCACGATTTCGATCTTGGTGACCATCGTGTCGATCTTCGCGTTCCCGCCATCGAGAAAGTCGGAGATGAGGGCTTGTTCTCGGACCGGAGGCAACGGCACCCAAAGGCTTGCGTACCGCTCTGCACTGACGTTCTGGATCGTCGCCTGAATGAATGCCGACGACAACCACTGCCAATAGCATGTTGAGGCTGTGAAGTGCCTGACGAACTCCGGAACGGCCTTCTTTTCGTCAATCCGCGCACGGATGAGGTAGCCGGCGTATGCGCAAGCTCCCCAATTCGCTCGATATAGGAAGGTCTTGCCAGCGGTAGCCCCGCTTCGTGCGAACAAGAGGTCGCCCCTGTCCAGGAGGTATTCAGCCGCCGCTTCGGAGGTCAACGACTTATACGTCTCCTTCCGGAGACCGTCGTTCTCGTCGATATCGGTGATTCGCACGTATCGCGGAAGGTCGGGATCGTCCAACTCCGCAGCTTCATTGGCGCCGTACTTGAGTGGCGCGGCAAGGATAAACTTCAGCCGCTTCACCTCCCAATGTTCAGGCACATCACCGAGCCAGTCGATGCCGGTGGGTTTGAGCTTGGGGTGGGGGTCGAGGCCGGCTTGGCGCGCGGCGTTGGGCGGGAGGCCGCGCGTCACGGTGCGCGAGATGAGCGCGGTGCGCTTTTCCTGCAGCCGCTCGATCAACGTCCGCTTCTTCGCCACCAGCGTGTCGATCTTCGCCGTCTCGCGGTCGAGAAAGTCGGCAATGGCGTATTGGTCGTCTTCGGGCGGAAGCCCAACTCGCGTATCCAAGTACACGGCTGAGTCGAGATTCTGAATCCCAGTTGTCTGCTTGATCGCTGGGTAGTTGAGCCGCCCGTCGTAAAGCGCCGAATGAGCATACGACCAGAAGCGTGCCGAATGCCCCGGCGCAATCGGCATTCGAGCCACGAAGTTCGAGCAGACTGCGGCGAACTCATGGTCGAAGAACACGACACACCCAACTAGCTGCCTTTCTCCACCGCCGGACTTCTCAATCAAGAGGTCGCCCTGGCGAAGCAGCCGGCCTTTGCGTTGTGTCTTTTCAACGGCCCGCAATGTTGGTGGTTCCCCAATGACGAGGAACCTCTCGCGATCGAAGTCGGCTACTCGTACGCAGATCAGGTCATCTAAGCCGTTCGGTTCATCTCCCCACGTGCCGTTCGTTATTCCGTTTGTAGTCCACTTGAGTCGGCCGACCTCCCACCGCACCGGCACGTCTCCAAGCCACTTGACGCCGCTTGGCTTGTACTCCGGGTAGGCCGTCAGCCTCACGACGCTTCCTTCTGGGTTGGCCCGTCGGCGTCCCATTCCTGCGGACCGTCGTCGTAGGTTTCTGGTACGATGCCGGCCCGGAACAGCTCCGGCTCTCGGGTAATCGGTTTGCTGGTCGCTGCCTCGATGTGCTGGAGTAGCGCCTCGGCGCGGGCAGCGTAGAATTCCCAGAACCGGTCGGCGCGCGCGGTGTCGGGGGCAATACAGTGGGAGACCAGTATCTCGTCCATGCGTGCTCGGTCGACGTCCGCGGCCCTCTCGACGGCGGGCAGGTAATCCGAGGGCGCGCGGCCGCCTATCATGCGGTTGGTGCGCGCCGAGATGGCGGTCTTGTTGATCACGCTATTGTAGGTGGTCGACTCGATGTGTTTGTCCTTAGCCCACCTCTCGGGGAAGATGTGGTGGATATCGATCATGTCATCGAAGAATGACTGGGCTTCGATCGGTTCGCCAGTGCGGAAGTCGCGGCAGCCGTCTCGCATCAGCAACGCATGGAGCCCCTTGTAGGCGGCGCTGTTGCGGGTGCGCAGTGTCAGCAGGCGGCCGGCCTGGAAGCTTGACTCGGCAATGGTGACAGGCTCTACCGCCTCGCCACGGACTAGTGCGACGACCTCCGGTAGGTCGCGCGCGAAGCGGCTCTCGATTGCGCTGCCGTACAGCTCGCCCAGCACGCCGCACCAGTACCAACGTGCAATCTCGCGCCGTGCTCCCTCCGTGTCGCCGGCGTTCGCGAGATCGGTGAAGATCGCTGCCAGGGGTACGAGCTGGCTGCGGTAGGGCAGGTCGCGCGCCTTGAAGATCTTCTGCCCGTGTAGGAAACGGGCGGCGCGCACGAAGCCGGCTTCCACTTGGTCGGCCCAGTCCTGCCAGTCGGCGACTTCGAGCTTCAGGATGTCCTTACGTTTGCAACTGATTCCGGGCGCCTTGTCGGTGGTCGCGCTGTCATCGGGCACAGCGCGGCGGTGCGTCTGTGTGACTAGCAGGGAGATGGCCTGGAGGAAGTCGTCGCTCTGCAGGTTGCGCAGTACCGGCTGCTGTGACTTCAGCCGCTTCTCGCGGGCGTTCCAGTCGTCGCGAAGCCGGAAGTTGTCCGCGGCGAACGAGGCGGTGAGCAGTTCGAACACCGTGAGCGCAACGCCGCCGGTATTGACGCGTTCGAACACCACGCAGACCGCCTCCTTTGGGGTCTCCTTCTTAAGCTCGATCACCGGCACTTGGTACTGCTCAACGCGTTTGATCACCTCGTTCTCGAAATTGTCGAACAGGTTCACCTTGTCCGAGCGGTGTTCCCAGTGTCTGTTATAGGCTCGGCGCCACTCGGCGCTGCTGAAGATCCTGTTGACCGGGAAGAGATCGGCCGCGTACTCGTATTCTGGGCGCGTCACATCCAAGGTGATGGCGCCGCCGAACGCCTTGACCAGGCGGGCCTCGGGAACGCTCCGGAACGCGTCCTCGCGATCCCGCTCCGGCTCGATCGCTTCCTTCATGTCGATGTAGTACCAACAGCGGATCCGCTTGCCCTTGGCGTCCCTAGATTCCACCGCCGTCCGACTTCTGAGTGCCCAGTAGAGTGAGGTCAGCCGTTGCTGGCCGTCGAGAACGAGGGTCTCGGGCGCGATCTCGCGCAAGCTGGTGTCAGTCCCGGCCAGCGGCCGGGGTTTGAAGCGGATGTGCTCGCCGCCGGTCTGGAGCAGCATCACTGCGCCGATCGGGAACGATACGGAAACGCTCGCGAGCAGACTCTTGATGCGCTCGTCGTCCCAGACCCAGCCACGCTGGAAGTCGGGAAGCTGCAGGTAGCCGCTGTCGGCGCGTGCGAGCAGTTCCTGAAGAGGAGTCTTGGTACTGTCGAAACTGGCACTTGTCATTGGAACTCCTCACTACTGCGGGTTACGTCTGTGAGCAGGTCGAGTATCTCCCGCTCCAGGGTCTTGATGTCAGCCTCGATTACCTCCAAGGGGCGCGGTGGCTCGTATTGGTAGAAGTGGCGGTTGAGGGCAATCTCGTAGCCGACCTTGGTCTTGCTCTCGTCAATCCAGGCGTCGGGAACATGCGGCAGCACTTCGCGCCCAAAGTAGACCTGAATGCTCTCCTTGAGCGGCACGCTCTCGGTGTCGCGCAGCTCCGGATCAGGCTCGGGATTATCTCTTCGGTCCCGGCATATCTCAGCGCTCTCGTCGCGCTCGCCGAGCGCGGAGAGCACGATTCCTAGTTCGGATGTCGTGAGGCGTACGCTGGCAGCGAGATCGACCTCGCGCAGCTTCGTGAGAAAGGCTTTGCGGTCTTTGTACAACGTGTCGCCGTGCTGCGCCGCGAACTTCTGGAGCAGCTTGCGAATCACGTCCTGCCGCTGCTCGCCTTCCGCAATCTCCGCGAGCCGTGCCCTCTCGTTCTTCTTGTTGCTGGTTGCGAGCTTGACGAAGCCGCGCTCGGTATCAACGCGCGCGATCCGTTCCGCCGTCGCCTGGTAGTTCAGGCGTAGCGGCCGCTCCACAGTGATCTTGTGGAAGCCGAAATCGGCATTGTCGAACACCTTGCTGACGACGCGTGTCTTCTCGACCAGTTGCTTGGTGATGCGATCCTCTTTCTTGAAGCTTCGCGCCTCGCCGTCCTCGAAGTTCCCGAAGATGCGCGTGATGGTGCCGATCTGATCGGGCTCGCTCGACCGGTCCCTGGGGTCGCCGAGTTTGTTGCGTTTGTTGCCGAGGCTCTTCGGCATCTTCACGAAAAAGCGCCGCGCGTCGATGAGCTGCACCTTGCCCTTGCGGCGTGGCTCCTTGCGGTTGGTCAGCATCCAAATGTAGGTTGAGATGCCGGTGTTGTAGAATAGCTGGTCAGGGAGCGCGACCACGGCTTCGAGCCAATCGTTCTCGATGATCCACTGGCGGATGTCGCTCTCTCCGCTACCGGCATCGCCGGTGAAGAGCGGTGAGCCGTTGAATACGATGCCGATGCGGCTGCCGCCGTCCTTGGGCGCGCGTCTCTTTGCCAGCATGTGCTGCAGGAACAACAATGAGCCGTCGTTGATGCGCGGCAGACCTGCGCCGAAGCGGCCCTCGTAGCCGAACGTCTCTACTTCACGCTGGATGTACCGTTGCTGTTGCTTCCATTCCACGCCGAAAGGCGGATTGGCAAGCATGTAGTCGAAGGTGTACTTCTTGCCCTCAGCGTTACGATCGAACCCGTCTCCGGTGAATGTGTCGCCCAGGACGATGTTGTCGGCGTCCTCGCCCTTGATCAGCATGTCGGCCTTGCAGACCGCCCAGGACTCGTCGTTCCAGTCCTGGCCGAATAGGAGCGGAGCGGCCTCCGCATTGAGATCGCGAATGTGTTTCTCGGCCACCGAGAGCATGCCGCCGGTACCGCAAGCCGGATCGTAGATGGTCTTTACGACGTGGCTCTTGCTTAGGTCTTTCTCCGGGTCGAGCAGCAGGTTCACCATCAGTCGGATCACTTCGCGCGGCGTAAAATGTTCGCCGGCTTCCTCGTTGGACTGCTCCGCACCGATCCGGATCAGCTCTTCGAAGACGTAGCCCATCTGGATGTTGTCCACCTCTTCAGGAGAGAGATCCACGGCGGCGAATTTCTTGACGACCTCATAGAGCAGGTTCTTTTCCGCCATCCGCACGATCTGCTGGTCGAACGCGAAACGTTCCATGATCTCGCGCACGTTCTTCGAGAAGCCGTTGATGTAGGCGTTGAGGTTCGGTGCGAGCTGATTTGGGTCGTCCAGCAATAAGGGGAGATCCAGCTTTGAGAGGTTGTAGAACGGTCTCTCGGTGATCTTCTCAAGGATGCTCCGTACCACCGACTCGGGCTTGGCCTTGATCTTCGGATGCTCGGCCAGCACCTGGGCCTTGGTCGGCGCGAGCAGGCAGTCGAAGCGTCTCAGGACCGTGAGCGCCAGAATCACCTTGCGGTACTCGTTGCGCTTGTAGGGGCCCCGGAGCAGATTGCAGATGCTCCAGATGAAATTGGCTAGCGAGGGATGTGTCTCAGTACTCAAGCGATGCCTCTTGGCCATGGTGTGGTGTGGTTCCCATTCGAGTCATGGTAGCCAGCCAGCTTGCTTTGATGGTCTGGATCGCCTCCATCCGCTTCGCCTGGATGGCCTCGATTGCGGAGGCAGCAGAGATCCCTTGCGGACCAACGCGTAGACGAGCCGGTCGAGGGACGAGATCATGGGACCGGCAAGGTCCAGCTCGCTTGAAACCGACTTCGCTTCTCGAGGAGGTTCGGTCAGCGGTGCCATCTGCTTGGCCGTCAGGCGCGGCAGCAGGGCATTCGGGACGAGAGAACACATCGGTTGACCTGGGTCATGGTAGCATCGCTGGTGTCGCATCAGCCGCCGGCCCGTATATAACTGTCGCGTGACCGAGCGTCAGGCTGCCGCGGAGATCGAGCGGCTGTCCGCGGAGATCCGCCGGCACGAGCACGCCTACCACGTGCTGGCCCGACCGGAGATCTCCGACGCCGAGTTCGACGGACTCTTCGCCACCCTGGTGGGGCTGGAACGGCGGCACCCGGAGCTGGCGAAGGAGGACTCGCCTACCCGCCGCGTGGGCTCGGACCTGACCCAGGAGCTCCCCGAGGTCGAGCACACGGTGCCGGTGCTGAGCCTGGACAAGGCGTACGACATGGCCGGCGTCGAGCGCTGGATGGACAAGGCCCGAGCCGCCGACGCCGGCACCGACTTCGTGGTGGAGGAGAAGATCGACGGCACCTCCATCCTGCTGCACTACCGCGAGGGGGTGCTGGAACGGGCGGTCACCCGCGGCAACGGCCGCACCGGCAACGACGTGACCGGGAACGTGCGCACCATCCGCACGGTGCCGCTCCGGCTCGACGCACCGCAGACGCTGGCCGTACGGGGCGAGATCTTCATCCGGCGCGCGGCGTTCGAAGCGCTCAACGCCGGGGTCGAGACCCCGTACGCCAACTCCCGAAACTTCGCGGCCGGCAGCCTGCGGCGGGTGAAGAGCAGCGACGTGGCCACCGTGCCGCTGGAGATCTTCGTGTACGAGGGGTTCATGGCTGACCCGCCACGGACGCACACCGCGCTGCTGTCGCGCCTGCACCGGCTCGGCTTTCGCATCAATCCCGCCACCGTGGTGATCCGGGACGACGCGGACGGCTCTCCTCCGGCGGATCAGCCGGACGAGTTCAAGGTGATCGATGCGGCCGCGGCGGCGAAGTACGTGGAGGAGCGGGCCGCGGCCCGGCCGGACCTGCCCTACGACATCGACGGTCTGGTACTGAAGGTCGATCGGCTGGCGGCGCGCGAGGCGATGGGCTCCACCGAGCACCACCCGCGCTGGGCGATCGCGGTCAAGTTCGACGCGCCCGAGGGGGTGAGCGTCGTGCGGTCGATCCAGGTGCAGGTCGGCCGGACCGGCCGGGTGACGCCGGTCGCGCGCATCGATCCGGTGGCGATCGCCGGTTCGACGATCGCCAACGTCACGCTGCACAACCAGGACTACGTCGACAGCCTGGAGCTGGCGGTCGGCGACACCGTGGCCGTCTCCAAGCGCGGCGACGTCATCCCGGCGGTGGAGCGGGTGCTGGAGAAGGACCCGGCGGGCGAGCCGGTCTGGCGCATGCCGGCGGAGTGCCCGTCGTGCGGGAGCGCACTCACCGTACAGGGAGCGCATTCGTTCTGCCCCAACGCCGGGTGCCCGGATCAGGTGCGCGGCCGCCTGCGCTTCTTCGTCGCCCGCGACCAGATGGACATCGCCGGGCTGGGGCCGGCCACCATCGACCTGCTGGTCGACCGGGGATGGGCGCGCGACATCGCCGACCTGTACCGCTTCGACCCGCAGCTCCTGCTGGGCGAGGAGGGATTCGGCGAGAAGTCGGTCGCCGCGCTCGCGACCGGCATCAAGGCGAGCAAGGCCAAGCCTTTCGCCATCGTGCTGCCGGCGCTGGGCTTGCCGGACCTGGGGCCCAAGGTGACCGATCTGCTGCTGCATGCAGGGTTCCGCGATATCGACAGCCTGTACGCGGCGGTCGACGCCGGCGACGCCGACGTGTTCACCGGCATCGACGGCATCGGCGAGCGCACGGCGGAGAGCATCATGCGCCAACTGGGCAAGCCGGACCCTCTGACCGGTTCTCGCATGTCGACCTGGCGGGCCACGCCGCGCGGACTGATCGCGGCGCTGCGCGCCCGCGGGCTGCGGTTCGCCGTGGATCCGTCCGACCCGGCCTTCACCGAAGGCGCCGGCGGCAGGGAGCAGCCGTTCGCCGGACAGACATGGTGCATCACCGGCTCGTTCGAGGCATTCAAGCCGCGGGCGCTGGCCGCGCACGCGATCCGCGCGCGCGGCGGCACGGTGATCGGCGCGCTGTCCGGCGCCACCACCCACCTGCTCGCCGGCACCGGCGGCGGCAGCAAGGTGACCAAGGCCGACGCGGCGAGCGTCCAGATCGTCGACGAGCAGGCGTTCCTGATCCTGCTGGGCCGGCGGTCCGCAGGCTGACGCGCATGATCCTGGCGATCGATATCGGCACCACCGCGGTCAAGTGCGCCCTGTTCGGACGGAGCGCAGACGCCGGAGCCCAAGCGGGGGCGCCCGGGTCGTGCATCGCCATCGAGCGCGCGCCGGTGGCGGCCGAGGGCGTGCGGCAGGAGACGGAGCCGAGGCTCTGGACCGATGCCGTACAGGCGGCGATCGCGCGCCTGCCGCAGGCCGGCCAGGCGGTCACCGCCTGCGTGGTCACCGGCAACGGGCCGACGCTGATCCCGTGCGACGGCGCAGGCGATCCGGTCGGACCGGCGCTCACCTGGCTGGACGCCCGCGCGCGACAGGAGGCGCGCGAGGTGGCCAAGCGGACCGGGATCGTGGTGGACGCCTCCTTTCCGCTGCCCAAGGCGCTGTGGCTCGCCCGGCAGCGGCCGGCAACGTTCGAGCGATCGGCCTGGCTGCTGTCGTGCGCGGAGTGGGTGGTCTTCCTGCTCACCGGGTGCGCTCACACCGCGATCGGCGCCCACGGCGTCGACCGGTTCTACTGGTCGGGCGAGGCGCTGGCCGCGCTCGGTCTGGACCCCGGCCGCTTCCCGCCGTTCGCCGTCGCCGGCGAGGAGATCGGGCGGGTCACCCGGCATGCGGCCGAGCGGTTCGGGATCGCTGCCGGCGCCCGCGTGTACGCCGGCGCAGCCGACTTCCAGATGGCGCTGATCGGGTCGGCCACCGTCGAGGCCGGCCTCACCCTGGACCGCAGCGGCAGCTCGGAGGGGATCAACCACGCCAGCCCCGTGCCGGTCGACGACCCGCGCCTGATCGTCGCGCCGCACTTGGTCGACGGGCTGCACAACCTGGGCGGCGTGACGTCGGCCAGCGGGCGGGCGCTGTCGTGGCTGGCGCACTCGGCGTCGCCCGTGCCAGTGGAGGTAAGCGCAGCGGTGGAGCGCGGGGCTGCCGCTCCGGCCGGAGCGCGGCGCGCGCTGTTTCTGCCCTACCTGTCGGGCGAACGCACCCCGCACTGGAACTCGGAGGCGTCGGCCGCCTTCCTGGGGCTGACCCTGCGCCACGGCTGGGACGAGATGGCGCGTGCGGTGCTGGAGTCGGTGGGTTTCTCCATCCGTCAGATCATCGCCATCCTGGCCGAGCACGGGTGCCGCGTGGAGCGGTTGACCGCCTGCGGCGGCCCGGCGCGCCTTGCCGCGTGGAACCAGATCAAGGCGGACGTCACCGGCGTGCCGGTGCGCACGCTGGCCAACCCGGAAGCGGATCTGGTCGGCTGCGCGTGCGTGGCGCTCACCGCCGAAGGGCACTTCGACGATCTGGTGTCAGCGGCGAGCGCGCTGGTGCAGCCCGGCCGCGAGTTCGAGCCGGACCGCTCGCTGGCCGATCTGTACGCGGAGCTGTTCGATGCCTACCAACGCGCCGGCGTAGCGCTTCAACCGCTCTATCCACACCTCGGCGGAGGTTGCGGCACAGACAAGCCATGAGCACAGACAAGCCATGAGCACAGACAAGCCATGAGCACACCGCGTCAGGCCCGACGGGATGGATGCTACGGAGCCCAGCGCAGATCGGGCTCGAAGGGGAACATCGGGCGTCGTCGATGCCGGTATTCGAACGCGGTCATGTTCGCCGCCGTGCTGCCCGGCGTATCCACGCGAACGAACGACGGGCAGACCTCGCGGTACGCGGCGAGCGGTGCGTTGACCCCCTTCGCGACGATGTAACGAAAGGTCTTCGGGTCGATGCCGAAGTCGGTGAGCTGGTGAAGGCTGAACGGCACCATGCGCTTCGAGGTCAGCATGACGACCAGGCCGGCCGCGCTTGCGACGACCGCCGTCCGGCCCTGATCGTAGTGGTGGACGCCGCCGTGCCGGATCTCCGGTTCGAAGAAGCGGCCGTCGAACACGTCGAGAACCCGGCACTCGATCGCCAGGCTCTCGCCGTGCATGCGGTCGGTCTTGCCGCCGATCCGGAACGTCCGCACCGCGCCGCGGCCCGCGGCCTGCGCCGCGGCGACCGATTCGGGATCGTAGATGCACACGAATGCCTTGCCGGCACCCCGCCGGTGGAGCTCGGCAGCCAGGGCGGTGCCGTCGGCGGCGGATCCGCCTCCGACGTTGTCGCCGACGTCCAGAAGACAGACCGGGGTCGCGAGCCGTTCCGCGCGATCGACCGCGTCCGAGACGCCCGGCAGGTCCACCTGCAACTCCGCCCGCATGTTCCACAGCGCCAGCGCGATCTCCCCGGCCGCCTGCTCGGCGGCCCACGGATCGCCGTTGGCGACGACGGTCACCGCCGAGCCCATTTCGGCGACGTCGGCGTACGGGAAGCCCAACCAGAGACTTGCCGTGAGTATCTCCGGACGTACGCGGACGGCCTCGATCCGCTCGACGAGTGCGCTGAGCGGCGGTTCGTCCGTGCACTGCTTGTCGATACTGATCGCCAGCGGTGGAAACGCGGTGGCCATGCAGGGCGTGACCGTACCGTGCAATCGACCGACAATCAGTCGAGCTGCTTCCAGGCCGCGGTCACGCTGGTCGACGTGCGGGTTCGTCCGGTACGCGATGATCGCATCGACCGCGTCGGCCATGCGCTCCGAAAGGTTCGCATGGGGATCCCCGGTGGCGACGATCGGGACGTCAGCGCCGACGAGCGCGCGGACCGCCTGGAGCCAGTCACCATCGGCGTCCCGCACCCCTTCACTGACGGCGGCTCCGTGCGGGGCGACCAGAAGCCCGTCCAGCGGCAGATGAGACCTGATCTCCGCCAGCAGGCGGTGCTTCAGCTCCGCATAGGCTTCGGCGGAAACCAGCCCGTACGGCATGGCGCGGGCACCGAACAGGGGAATCGCCTCCGCGCCCGCCTCCTCCAACCCGGCGAAGAAGCCGCCGAGCTCGTGTTGGGAGCCTGCGACCGCGTCCCGCAACGAGTCGCCCGCCGCCAGCAGGCTGCCGCGAAATGCACCGATGCCGGTCGGCGCCTCGATGAAGGTGTTCGTTTCGTGCTGCAAAGCCACGATCCCGACTCGCATATGCCCGTCTCCCCTCCTCCGGTGTCTGGCCCCATGTTAGCTTGCGTCATGGCAGGTTCATCGCGCAGGCCTCCCAACGTCCTGCTGGTCATGAGCGACCAGCACCACGCGGGGATCATGGGGTGCGGCGGAGATCGCGTTGCCCACACCCCGAATCTGGACCGTCTCGCTGCAGGAGGAACGCGCTTCCGCAACGCATACTGCACCTACCCACTGTGCGCCCCGAGCCGCATGTCGTTCATGACCGGCCGCCATCCCCACGAATTGAGTCTCTGGGACAACGAAGGCCAACTCAGCGGCGACATCCCGACGTTTGCGCACGCGTTCCTCTCTGCCGGGTACGACACCGTCCTTGCGGGCCGCATGCACTTCGGGGGGCCGGACCAGCGGCACGGGTATGGCGAGCGGATCGTAGGCGAGGTGGCCGAGTCGGTGTATCCGGCTGCCGGCTTGAGACTGGGGAGGGTCCTCGGCGACCTCGTCGATACGCCCGGCATGAGCCTGACGGGAGTGATCAAGAGCGGGCCGGGGCGCACGGGATACCACGCCTACGACGAGGCGGTCACCCGTGCAACCACGCGTTGGCTCCGCCAGCGAGATCGCGACGGACACGACAGACCGTTTCTGCTTACCGTCGGCTATGTCGCCCCGCATTGTCCGTTCGTTTCGCCCCCGGACGACTTCCGAACCTACCGCGACAGGATCGTCTTCCCGGACCTTCCGGTGCCCGACGACCACCTGCATCCGGTAAACGAGGCGAAGCGCAGGCGCTGGGGAATCGATCCCCCGCCACCGCTCGATGCGCAGTGGCGAGCACGCGTTGCCTACTACGGTCTGTGCACGTTTCTGGACCGGCAGATAGGCACGATCCTCACCGCCCTCGCGGAAAGCGGACTCACCGACCACACCATCGTCGTCTATTGCTCCGATCACGGGGAGATGCTGGGAGAACACGGGATGTGGTGGAAGAGTACGTTCTACGACGGCGCAAGCCGCGTGCCACTCATCGTATCGTTGCCCCGCCACGTTTCTGCCGGTCAGCCGCGAGCGGAGAACGTGAGCTTGCTGGATGTCGGCCCCACGCTTCTGGATCTGTGCGACATCGATCCCCTTCCCGGGGCTTCGGGACACAGCTTCCGCCGGCTGCTGACGGGAGACGACACCGCGTGGAGAGATACTGCGGTTGCCGAGCATGCAGAACGGGGATCAGAGGTAGCGTGCCGGATGGTCCGCTCCGGAGGCTGGAAGCTGAACTACTACCACGGCATGCAACCGGAGCTGTTCCAGATGCAGGAAGACCCCGGAGAAACGAATGATCTGTCGGGCGGCCCACAACACCGGGACGTCGAGCGACGGCTGACGGAAATGGCTCTATGCGACTGGAACCCTGACGATGTCGCCCGCCGCATGAAGCGGCGCTCCCGGGAGCTGTCCCTCATCGGCACCTGGGAGAGAGCCGCGCGGCCGCCGGAGCCTGATCCGCCGTGGTTCTCCGAGGGGCTCGAGAACTGGGTCGACACCGACATCACGGCTCCCCTTGTTGACAATCCCGATGGCTTCGGAGAACGTGAGGCGCTCTGAACGCCAGGATGGTGAGCCTCATACCGGAACCCGCGAAACCGTGATCACCGGCACGGCGGGCACCGGCACACAAGGCGCGGGAGCTGCGTCCATCGCCCCCGCGGCAGCGCTCCGCCGCAGCTCCCGCGCGCGCACCACGGCAAAACTGCGCAAGTACGCCGGCATCTACGTGCTGCTGCTCATCCCCCTGGTCTATCTGCTGGTCTACCGCTACTACCCGATCGTGCTCCAGGCCGTGATCGCGTTCAAGGACTACAAGCTCTCCAAAGGCGTGTTCGGCAGCGACTGGATCGGTCTGGGCAACTTCCGTGAGCTGTTCGACATACGGGATATCGACCGCGTCTTCGTCAACACCGTGTACATCAGCATGCTGCGCCTCGTCGCCGGGTTCTTCCCACCCATCATCCTGGCGATCTTCCTCTACGACCTGCATTCCGGCAAGCTGCGGCGCGCCAGCCAAACCATTCTTTATATCCCCCACTTCTTTTCCTGGGTGATCATCTACGCGATAGCCTTCGCCTTGTTCACGAAGACCGGCATCGTCAACAGCGTCATCGTCGCCCTCGGCGGAGACCCCAAGGACTTCCTGGTGAGCACGGCGGCGTTCCGGCCGCTGCTCATAGGTTCGGGCGTCTGGAGGGAGGTGGGCTGGGGCACCATCATCTACCTTGCCGCGCTGTCGAGTCTCGATCCCGGCCTGTTCGACGCAGCCAAGATCGACGGCACCGGCCCCCTGCAGCGAATACGCTACATCACCCTGCCCGGCATCAGGCCGGTCGTCGTATTCCTGCTTACGCTCTCGATCGGTCGCCTCTTTCAGTCCACCGGCGTGGAACAGATACTGCTCTTCTACTCGCCCGCGACCTTGGAGGTGGGTGACGTGATCGGCACCTGGGTATACCGACAGGGGCTCACCAAGCTGCAATACAGCCTGGGCACGGCGCTGGCGTTCATCGAGTCCGTCTTCGGCCTGGCGCTCATCCTGGGCGTCAATCAGTTCGCGAAGAAGCGACTCAAGGTCGGCATCTGGTGACCGGCGGATGAGGTCCGGCCCGTGAAGCTTCACGGCAGCGAGCTGAGCTACCAGATCGGCATCACGACGGCCGTGGCAGCGGTATCGATCACCTCGTTCTTTCCGCTCTTCTACGTGGTCGTCCTGTCGTTCGTCAGCGAGGCCGAGTGGGTCAGCAAGGGCGGCATTCTCCTCTGGGTCGACCGCCCCATCCTCAACGGCTACCGGACGGTGCTGAAGAACCCGATTCTGTTTCACAGCTTCTTCATCAGCGTGATCCGCGCCGTGTCCGGAACCGTGCTCGGCGTGTTCTGGGCGATGGTCACCGGCTTTGCGGCATCGCGCCGGGACATGATCGGCAGAAACGTGCTGATCGCGCTCGTCCTGGTCACGTTCCTGTTCAGCGGCGGGCTCATTCCTACCTACCTCACGGTGTTCCACACCCGTATCTACAACACGTTCCTGGCATTGATCGTGCCGGGAATGATCGGCGCGTGGAACGTGCTGGTCTTCAAGCAGTTTTTTCAGAATGTCCCCGGCGAGATCGAGGAGTCGGCCGACATCGACGGCGCCAGCCAGATCACCATCGCCTTCCGGATCTTCGTACCGATGAGCAAGCCCGTAATCGCAGCTCTCTCCCTGTTTACCGCCGTCGATCTGTGGAACGAGTGGTTCACCGCCCTCGTGTTTACCAAGGACACCGAGCTGCGACCGTTCATGTTGTACCTGCGCAGCATCTTCAACATCGCCAGCAACCCGTTTGCCGGAGGACAGCTCCTGCTCGATCCCGCGATCCGTTCGACGCCGGTGAGCGTGAAGATGGCCGTGACGGTGGTCGGCATCGTGCCGATCATGTGCGTCTATCCGTTTCTCCAGAGATATTTCATCAAGGGGGTGTATACGGGATCAGTCAAGGAATAGTGTCGGCGTAACAATGAGGACGCTAGCGACGGTCGAGCACACGTCCGTCCGCGTCGTTCGACCGAATCGACCCGGAGAGGCCGGTGCGCCTCTTCGTCACAATAATTGACAGGAGTATCCTGATGAAAGGAATCAGATTCGCGGCCGCCGTGGTCGCGACCTTCATGGCGCTAGCCAACTTCGCCTGGGCTTCGGGCGAGACCGAAGGCGCCGCGGACCAGGTGCCGGAGATCGAGCTGATGTTTGGCGGCTGGGTGAACCAGCCGACCGACGAGAACGACCCGTTCCGCGCGTATCTCAACGAGACCTTCGGCGTGGACATCCGCATGAACAATACCGCGGAGTTCAACAACCAGATCCTGACGCGATTCGCCACCAACGACCCGCCGGACATCGTCAAGTTCAGTGCCGGCGCCATCGGCGAGGCCTTCCTGAACCAGCTCTACGAAGAGGGCTTCCTGCTGGAGGACTGGAATGAGCACGCGGCCGGCTTGCCTACGTGGATGGAATACATGGACGACTACGCGGAGGACTATCTCACCGTGGACGGGAAGCTGACCGCTCTGTCGACCGGCGGGCCGCCGAACATCTGGGGCTTCCAGATCCGCAAGGACTGGCTGGCGAATCTCGGCCTGGAAGTGCCGGCGACAGCCGACGAGCTCATGAGCGTGGCGCGCGCCTTCACCTACGACGACCCGGACGGCAACGGCGAGGACGACACGTGGGGCCTGACGTCGGCCGGCAGCGCTCAGGGAGTCGGCGAGATCAGCAACCTGAAGCTCATGTGGGGGCCGATCGACTTCTACATCGCCGACGGACAGACCTCTCACTACGTCGTCGACGGAACCGAGAAGGCGTTCCTGGACTTCATGCGGACGGCCGTTCAGGAAGGCGTCATCGAGCCGAACTGGTACACGATAGCGTGGAACGAGCGGAAGGCGCCCCTCTTCCAGGGCGTGCTGGGCACCGCGTGGTATCCCGGCGTGCTGGTCACCGAGTTCGTCAACGAAGGAGGCAGATCCGTCGAGGAATCGGTGGAGCTCTGGACGCACTTGCCGATGCCGAAGGGATCGCCCGGGGCCGGCAAGCTGAATCCTCCGCGGTTCTTCGACCGCATGTTCACCCTTTCCAGGCAGGCTGAGGAGGATCCGGTCAAGTTGGAAAGGATCCTGGCGCTCATCGACGGGGTCGCGTACCCGAATCCCGGGTACTTCGCGATCCGCTGGGGCGTCGGCATCGACAAGGGAGTAAGGCACGATCTGCCGGGCGGCTACACCGCCATCATTGCCGGGCCCGGCACGGAGCGCTATCGATCAGCGGAGAACTTCCTGGGCGCTGCTGACTGGGGCAACTGGATGTCGACCCGTGCCGACTTCACCATCTTCACGGCCGCGACCAGCGCGGACGATCTCCCGGCGACCGTTTTCAGCGAGATCGAGCTGAACAATGGGGCGCTGGCCGAAGAGGCCTACGCGCCCGATGCGTATTTTCTGCATCTGGATCAGACGCTGGCCGGGGAGCTGGACACGATGATCGCCGAGTTCGAGTACAAGTACATCGTCGGTGAGACGGACGACTACGAGGGGTTCATGAACGACTGGCTGGCGGCCGGCGGCCAGGAGCTCCTGGACGAGGCGACCACCCAGTTCAAGGCGCTGGGTATGATCAACTGATCGGCGATCGATTGAGACAATCGATCGCCGATTGAGGAATCCCGAGAGCGCCGGCCGTTTTCCGGCCGGCGCTCTCTCTCCACGGTCGGCGGACAGAAAGGAGGACATGAGCGCATGGGATCCGCGGTGAGGCTCACGTGGGCGTTTGAGGGCCGCGGTTTCTCCGTGGCTGCGGAACGAGGCGGCGCGATCGCCATGCAGCGTGCCGGCGGCTCGGTGGAGGTCGACGGCAGCACGCTGCACCTCGCGGATGCCGAGGTCGGAGAATCCGTCGGCGGCTCAGGCGCGAACGGAGCCGTCGAGCTCCGGTTCAAGGCGCCGGGCCTCGTCTGGCGGTGGCAGGCGGTCCAGAGCGGATCGGCGGTCGAGTTGACCGCATCGGTACGGAACACCGGGGCGCGTACGGTCGTGATCGGCGACTGGAACGTACTGCACATGCGGGCCGGCGAAGGCGCGAGCCTGCATGTCGGCGCGGACGCAGGCAACGTGCGATTTTTTAGATGGCGTCCATGGGACATGCGGGTGGAGCTGCTGTCGAGCGGACGCAGCCACGAGTCGAGCAACCTGTGCCACCTCTACGATCCGTGCAGCCGAGAGACCCTTGTCTGCGGATTCGTGACGGTTGACCGGATGGTGGGCAAGCAGTCGCTGGTCTACGAAGCCGCCGGCGGCGTGGAGGAATACCGTGCGACCTGCGAGTTCGGCAGATTCGAGCTCAAGCCCGGAGACTCGATCACGTCCGAAAGCCTCCGCCTGGGCATCTTCGCCGATCCCTACGACGCGCTTCTGGACTGGGCGGACGCAGTCCACGGTAACTACCACCCGACGTTTGCCGAGGCCCCCCCGGTAGGATGGTGCGGCGGCGCCTGGATCGATGCCTTCAGCGCCGAGGAAGACTGCTGGGAAACCGTGGCCCTCGACAACGCCGAGGCTCTGCGCCGGGAGCTGCGCGGGTTTGACGTCCGGTATCTGTGGACGAGTCAGACCAACCTCAAGGACGGCCTGCCGGGCAACTGGTTGCGAGCGGACGAGCGTCAGATTCCCAGCGGCCTTGATGCGTTCTTCGCGAAGCAGCAGGAGCTCGGGTTCGTTCCCGGTCTGTGGGTTGCTCCGTTCTGGTTCTTCGCGGAAGCGCAAGGAGCGCTGGAGGAAAGCCGCGGGAACCTGCTGAAGGACCGGAAGGGCGAACCGATCTGCGAGCGACGGAGCTGGGAGTTCGACCTCCATTCGGATCCGGACGACAGGCCCAGACTCCACCAGTACTTCCTGGACGGCACCCACCCTGAGACCGCCGAGCAGGTCCGCCGCATCTTCGCGTCATACCGGGAGCTTGGCGTCCGCTACTACATGCTCGATTTCCTGGCGGTGAAGCACGACGCTCGACTCCACGATCCGACGCAGACGCCACTGCAGGCGGCCCGATCGATCCTGCAGGTCATTCGCGATGCCGCCGGCCCCGACACCCACCTGCAGACCGCCGTCTCCTCGACGCCGGGCTACGTGGGACTGATCGACGCGGCCCGTGTCGGACGCGACTTCGGGGAGGGACGGCCGCTTTTCCCGCCCTACAACAACTGGCGCAACGCGGTGTACGTGCTGCATGACCTCCACTTCGGCAGCATCAAGTATCTCGTGCAGAACGCGGCTGCCAGCTTCTTCACGCACCGCAGAATCTATCTCAACGACTTCAACCTTCTGACCGTCGACAAACCGGTACCGATCGAACATGCGCGGGTGGCCACCACCGTGTTCGGCCTGGGCGGCAGTCCCCTCATGCTCGGCGATGATTACCGCCGGATCGACCCGGAACGGCTGCGCCTGGTCAAGCGGTGTCTGCCGCGGACGCATGCGGTGCCGATACCGGTCGATCTGTTCGACGACGTCCACCCGGACGGATATCCGCGGATTCTGAAGCTGGCCGTCGACACCGGCTGGGATGCGTACGTGCTCGTCGCGGTCTTCAACATGGATGACGAGGCCTATGCGACCGACGTTTCCTTCTCGCGCCTTGGCTTGGAGGCGGACACGGCGTATCGCGTCTATGAACTATGGAACGAAGAGTACCGCGGTACCTTCAAGGCTCACTTTTACGCGGTCGTGCCTCCTGCCGCGTGCCGGCTCTACCGGATATCGCGTGCGCGGTCGTATCCATGGCTGCTCGGCACCGACCTGCACGTCCAGCAGGGCGCCGTAGAGATCCTTGCCCTGTCGTGGGATGAGGAGAGCATGACGCTCGCCGGCACGGCCACGCGGCCGGCGGGCGAGAGCGGCAATCTCCTCTTCCTGATGCCGCGCACCATGAGCATGGTCAATCATAGAGGCTCGTTTCTGATGAAGGAGGTATTGGACATGAACGTCGTCATTCGCAGACCGGTGCACTTCACCACCGAACGCGAGGCCTTCGAGCTTCGCTTCAGACCTCGAGGATCGCCGTACGTGTCGCGCAAAGGGTGGTTGCCATACAGCACGGAGCAGGAGTGGCTGGAGTACGCCGAGCGAAACCGCCAACCGGGCGACACGCGCGTGTTCGAATAAGGAGCAATGGAATGCACGAAGTAACCGACGACGAGAAGTTTCTGTTCGACCTGCAGGGCTATCTGATTCTGCACGGGGCCATCGATCGGGACCTGATCCAGGCCATCGATCGCGCGGTGGTCGAGAATGAGGCGATCGACCATGACGAGAGCTGGGCGGATGGATTGCCGGTGGTAACGGCCGCGCACTTCATCAAGGACACCTGGGTCGACCATCAGATCCGGTTGAACGGCCTGCCTCGGCTGGACCCGATCTTCGACAAGCTCATCGCACACCCGGCGCTCATGCCCTATCTCACGGAGTTCATGGGCGAGCCGCAGCTCGTCAACACCTGGTCGATATCGAAGTACGAGGGGCGCGAAGCCTCAGGCTGGCACCACGGGATACCGACCGAGCAGTACACCGTGCGCGACGGCGTCATTCGATCGACCATGGTGAACGTCGCCATCATGCTCACCCCGAATCACCCCGGCGACGGGTGCTTCATCGTGATCCCCGGCTCGCACAAGAAGAACCTCGAGCTCGATCAGCGCTGGCGGACCGCCGGGCTCGATACGCCCGCGTCGGTCGAGATCACCGGCGATCCGGGTGACCTGATGATCTTCACCGAGGCGCTCACCCACGCCGGCGCCGCGAAGACCAACTCACGGCGCCGAACGACGCTGCAATACAATCACGTCCACCGCCAGCGCGGGAGTGCGATGTGGGACCATCACAACGCGCGGCACTACTGGATGCCGCCGTCGATTCGGGCGCGGTTCAACCCTGCACAGGAAGCGCTCACCCACTGGATGGCGTACACCCTGCCCGATCGGTCGATTCCGGGCGCGGAGCGAATCGACGACTGAGTGGGGCGATCATGTCGTAGCAGGCGTGCTTCGATGGGAACTCGCCGACGGTCCGAAACGCCCACTTCCGATAGAAGGCGATCGCCCGTTCATTCCGCTGCTGCACGCCGCCGAGCAGCATGAGCCGTCGCCTGCCGAGTTGTCGCAACCAGGGCACCACGCAGCTCATGGCGGACGAGCCGACACCGGTGTCCTGATACCGGTCCTCGACCGATGGTGCCAGGTAGGCGTCGGTGTGCTCGTCCAGCGGCGTGCCACGGGCGGCGTACCGCTTCGCGTCGGCCTCATACATTCGGAAGCCGACGATGAAGTAGGCGATGATCCGCGGACCATCGCCGTCCGGCACGGTTACCACGATCCGTACGACCTCCGTGTCGGTTCGCGTCTCCATGCAGAGACGGTCCGCCGTCTGCCGATCGAAGCGGTGGGGTCCGTACATCTGCATGGTCTGAGGCGACAGCCTCGCAAAGTAGGCTCCGAGCAGGTCGGCGTCGTCAGGACGCAGGCAACGCAGATTCGCGGCAAGCCCGGAGCGAAGCGTGAACGTCGCGCGCGGCTCGGCCGTTCGCTCCCCAGCCATCACAGCGAGCTGCTGCGATACCACTCGCGTTTCGGATCGAAGAAGTCCTCGTTGAGAGAGGTACCGAGCCCTGGGCGGATCGGCAGCGCGACGTGCCCGTCAACGACCTGCGGCACCTCGTCGATCAGCTCGCGATACACCGTCTGGATGTGCGCCCGGACCGTCTCCTGCAGGAAGCAGTTGGGAATCGCGGCGTTGAGATGCAGGCCGGCGTACAGCGTGAGCGGGCCGGTGCAGTCGTGCGTGCTCACCGGGATGTTGTAAGCCTGAGCCATGTCCGCAATGCGCCTGGCCTCCGAGATGCCCCCCACCCAGGTGGGGTCGACCATGATGAAGTCGGCCGCCCGCTTTTCGAGCACCTCCGCGTAGTCGGGCCGGGCCAGGAGCATCTCGCTGGCACTGATCGGCATCCGGCTCTGGCGTCTGAATTCGGCCAGCATGCCGATGTTGTCCATCTTCAGGATGTCCTCCAGCCACAGCGGCTTGACCTCCCGCAGCGCTTCGGCGATCCGCATCGCGGCGGGGAACTGAAAGTGGGCGTGTCCGTCCACCAGCAACTCCAGTTCCCAGCCGACCGCGTCGCGCATCGCACGCAGCGGCTGCAGGGCCTGTTCGATGAACGCCCAGGTGATGAGCCCCGGCCCGCCTTCGATCGCCGCGCGGTCGAACGGCCATACCTTCAGCGCCGAATAGCCCAGCTCGACCAGTTCCGTGGCCAGGGCCGCCGGCTCGTGCATCGCCTGCCAGGTATCGGCCAGAGGCCCGGGTTCGCCGATCGATCCCATTCCCGGCCAGCCGTGCGTGCCGCTTCCGGCTCCATAGCTCGGGTGGCCGCAACTGTTGTAGACCCGTATGCGCTCGCGCACCGGCCCGCCGAGCAGGCGGTAGACCGGCTGCCGACTCGCCTGACCGAGGATATCCCACAGGGCCAGGTCCACGGCCGACAGGGCGCGCACCTCGGCGCCGCGCACGCCGAAGTTGGCGGCCCGCTCGTACAGGAACCGCCAGTGGCTCTCGATGGCGAGCGCATCGGCTCCCAGCAGGCGATGGCGGAACCAGTCGTGTATCACCGCCTCCACGGCTTCGGGTATGTAGTAGCTCTCCCCGCAGCCGATCAGGCCCTGGTCGGTATGAACTCGGCAGAAAATCAACCCGGGGAACAGGTCCTTCGGCCGATAGGTTTCGATCCTGGTGATCCGCAGCGCCGTGTCGGGGACCGGCAGCGGCGGCAGGTACTGGCCGTTCATCTCGCGCCGCTTCTCGGAGCCCGGTGTTCGATGCCACGCAGGCTGTTGGAGTTCATCTCGAACGGGCCGCCGCCGGCGGAGACCTCGTCGAGCCGTGCCTTCAGTTCGGGCGGCAACCGCCAACCGACCGCCCCTGCCGCCTCTTCGACGTGCTCCGGCAGGTCGGCCCCCAGGATCGGCGCGCTGACCCCCGGATTCGCCAGCAGCCAGGCGATCGCGACCTGCGCGGGCGTCTTGCCCAGCTCGCGGGCGACCTCGATCAGGGCCGCGAGGATCGGTTCGGCATAGGCCACGACCCGGCCCGCGTCGGCACGTCCCCGCCAGTAATTGTCGGCCGGAATCGGCCGGCCGCCACGCACCTGTCCGGTGAGCAGGCCGATGGCCAGAGGGCTGTAGGTCATCAGCCCGAGACCATGACGCTCGCACAGCGGTATGAGATCCATCTCGGTGTGCCACCGGTGCAGCAGGCTGTACTGGTACTGGAGCATCGCCGGACTGGCCAATCCCTCGCGTTCGGCCGCCCACAACAGCTCCACGACCTCTACGGCATGGTGGTTGCTCACCCCCACGTGCCGCGCCTTGCCCTGGCGAACGACCTCATCCATCGCCTGCAGCGATTCTTCCAGAGAGACGGCCGAATCCGGCTGGTGCATGAGGTAAATGTCCACGTAGTCCAACTGGAGACGGCGCAGGCTGTTGTCGATCTCGCGCAGGATGTTGCCGCGCGACAGCCCCCGCTCGGATGGTGCGTCGCCCATTGCCTGGCCCACCTTGGTCGTGATCACGAGCCGGTCACGATTGCCAAGGCGCTTGACGGCCCGGCCCAGGAGCGTCTCGCTCCGTCCGCGGCCGTACACGTTCGCGCAGTCGATGAAGTCGATCCCGAGCTCCACCGCCCGCTCTATCGTGGCGATGCAATCCGCTTCCGTGCGCAGGTGGGCGTGATGACCACGGACCGCGACACCGAGGCAGAGCTCCGACGCACGGATGCCCGTGGTGCCGAGTTGCCGATACTCCACCGCTACAGCCTCCTGCGGCCCGTCCGTGACGGATGCCTGACGTACATGTGGTGCCACGTCATCTTGACGGTCGCCAGACCGCCGTGTCACCAGCGCGATGCACGGCTGGGTGAACGGGTCGATCGGCGAGCGAGTCGGCTCCGTTCAATTGCAACAAATGGACTATACTGTCCTTTTATTGCCATGAAACTTGTGGAACTCGCCGCTCGGGTACCGTCGAACGGATTGTTCAGGACCGGGCTGATTCTTGCCGGCGAGCGCTCCCCGTCCGATCTCAGGCGACAACTGCACCGGTGGGCGCGGAGCGGTCGGGTTCTCCAACTGCGGCGCGGAGTCTACCTCCTCTGCGCGCCGTACGCGAAACTGCCCGTCCATCCCTTCGCTGTCGCCGGAGCGCTCAAGAAGGCCTCCTACGTGAGCCTGCACTCGGCGCTGGCGTACCACGGGATGATCCCGGAAGGCGTCCCCGTCACCACCAGCGTCACGAGCGGACGGCCGGAGGAGATCGACACCCCGCGCGGGCGCTTCCACTTCCGTCACGTGAGCACGAGATTGCTGTTCGGCTTCTCCGAGGTCGAGATCGCTCCGCCGCAACGAGCGCTGCTCGCCTCTGCCGAGAAGGCGCTGGTGGACCTGCTCTATCTGACACCTTACAGCGACGGTATCGCCTATCTGCGGGAGCTTCGCGTGGTGCCCTCCGAAACATTTGACCGGGACATCCTGCACCGGACGGTCCAGCGGGTCGGGTCGCGCAAGGTCGCGCGTGCGGTGCGGCTGCTGCTCGATCTCTGGGACAAGGATGCATGGGCATGAAGTCGCTGCTCCTGGACCTGTTGGCAGACGAGCCGGACGCCGTCCAGGGACGGAACACCGCCCGCGAGTACCTGCAGGCACGTATTCTCCTCGCCCTCCAGGACCACGGTGCATTCGCCGACTGGGCGTTCGTCGGTGGTACGGCGCTACGGTTTCTGTACCGGCTCCCCCGCTACTCGGAGGACCTGGACTTCTCGCTCCTCGCCGCCGGGCGAGATGCGCGCTTCGAGTCGCTGATGCGCTCGGTCCGCAGCGATCTGGCGGCCGAGGGCTACGAGGTGGAGATGCAGTCCCGAGCCCGATCGGCAGTCGCCATCGGCATGGTGAAGTTCCGGGAGTTGCTGCACGAGGCGAGGCTCTCGCCGCATGCAAGCGAGGTGCTGGCGGTCCGGGTCGAGATCGACACCAATCCACCGACCGGTGCCGACTGCGTAACGACGCTGGTCCGCAGGTTCGGCATGCTCAATCTGCTGCACCATGATCGTGCATCGCTGTTCGCCGGCAAGCTGCATGCATTGCTCATGCGCGGCTACACGAAGGGACGAGATCTCTACGACCTTGCCTGGTACCTGTCCGATCCAACGTGGCCGGTCCCGAACCTGCGCCTGCTCAACAGCGCGCTCGGACAGACCGGCTGGGGCGGCCCGCCGGCAACGCCTGCGACGTGGCGTGAGCTCATCGCCGACAAACTGGAGACGATAGACTGGAGCGCGGCGCGCGGCGATGTCTCTCCGTTCCTGGAGCGGCGGCAGGATGCAGAGCTGGTCGATCGCGACGTTTTGCTCTCGCTTCTGCAGCGCTGACGCCGCGCCTCTTCACCGCTCGACGTTGCGCAGGAGCATCACGCGTTGGCTGCGTCGCGGCGGAATGCCCAGCCGGTGAAGCGCCGCTCGAGCCAAGCGAAGGCGGCGTACATGCAGATGCCCTCCGCGGCCAGCGCCCACAGGCCGGCGAACACCAGCGGCACCTCGAAGTTGGCCTGGGCGGTCAGCATCATGAGGCCGATGCCGACATTGGCGGCCACCGTCTCGGAGACCACCGAACCGACGAACGCCAGGGTGATCGCCACCTTCAGTGAGCCGAAGAAGTACGGCAGGGCACGCGGAATGCCGACCTTGAGCATGATGTCGCGCTTGTGGGCACCCAGCGCGCGCAGCACGTCCTCGAGCTCCGGCTCCAGGGTCGCCAGTCCGGTGGCGACGTTGACCACGATGGGGAAGAAGGAGATCAGGAACGCGGTGAGGATGGCAGGCGGGGAGCCGATGCCGAACCACAGCACCAGGATCGGCACCACCGCCACTTTCGGGACGCAGTTGAAGCCGATCATGATCGGATAGAGGCCGTTGTAGATGGTCTTCGACCAGCCGATGATCAGGCCGAGCAGCAGGCCGAATCCCACCGCGATGCCGAAGCCGGCGAGCGTCGTCCACAGGGTCTGCACGGAGTTGACGATCAGCGCGCGGCGGAACTCCCCGAACGTGGCGAGGATCAGGGTGGGCGGCGGCAACACGTAGGAGGGGATCCGGAACACCCGGCACACCGCCTCCCAGAGCAGGAAGCCGGCCAGGGCCATCAGCCACGGTGACAGCTTCTCCCGCCAGCGCTTGCGCACCGCCGTGGCAGGCTGTACGGGCGATTGCGGACCTGATTCAGCCGAGGTCGACATCAGATGACCCGGTGGCGCGCGATGTGGTCGCGCAGCTCCTGGACGATGGCAACGAACTCGGGCGTGTAGCAGTCCTCCAGCTCGCGCGGCCGGGGCAGCTCGATCGACCGGGCGACCTCGATCCGCCCCGGGCGTGCGCTCATGACGTGCACGGTATCGGCCAGGAACACCGCTTCGCGCAGGTCGTGGGTGACCAGGATCACCGTGAACTTCTTGCGCTGCCACAGGTCGCGCAGCACGCACCACAGTTCCTCTCGGGTGAACGCATCCAGGGCGGCGAACGGTTCATCGAGCATCAGCAGGTCCGGCTCGTGAATCAGGGCGCGGCACAACGACGCCCTCTGCTGCATGCCGCCGGAAAGCTGCCACGGATAGTGGTCGCCGTACCCGGACAGGCCGACCAGCGCCAGCAGCTCCTCCGCCGCCGCCTCGTACTGTGCGCGCCGCGAGCGAAGCCGGCGCCGGTGCGGCTGCACGATCTCCATCGGCAACAGCACGTTGTTCAGCGTGGAGCGCCACAGCAGCAGGGTCGGGTTCTGGAACGCCATGCCGACGATCTTCAGCGGTCCGGTGACCGGCTGCCCGGCCACGATCGTGTCGCCGGCACCGGCCGGGAGCAGGCCGGACACCAGCTTCATCAGCGTCGACTTGCCGCACCCGCTCGGCCCGACCACGGCGGCGAACTCGCCACGGCCCACCTGCAGGTCCAGGCCGTGCAGGACGAGCGGGGCTGCGGCGTCGCCGCCGTAGGTCAGGCTGACGTCGCGCAGCTCGACAAACGCGTCCTTCTGTGTGCGTTCGGTCCCGCCCGCCCCCACGGCGGCGCTACTGTAGCATCCGCTCCGAAGCAGCCGGCAGATACTGGTTGGTGAACACGGCCTCCGGTGCCGGTGGCGTCATGTTGAAGTCGTAGGTCACCCCGATCTGATCGATCGACGATGCCAGCCGCGCCAGGTCGACGCCGCCGAAGCCGTGCTCCTGCACGTACGCCGTGTTGACGTTGTCGGCAATGGACATCTCCAGGCGCTCCAGCTCGACCGGCTCACGCGCCACCAGGTTGCGCTCCAGCACGTGCTTCACCGCGGCAGCCGGGTCGGCCACCGTATCCTGCCAGCCCCTGATGGTGGCGCGCACGAAACCGGACACCGCATCCGGGTTCGCGGCGGCGAACTCGGGGTTGACGATGATCGTGTTGCCGTACAGGTCGAGCCCGTAGTCGGACATCAGGAACACGCGGATCTCGTCCGGCGGCACGTCATTGGCCTTGAGGTTGAGGAACGAGGAGAAGGAGAAGCCGGTGATGGCGTCGACCTTACCCGCCACCAGCATCGGCTCACGCACGGGAAAGCCGATGTTCTCGATCGTCACCTTGCTGGCGTAGATGTCGTTCTCCTTCACGAACGCCTTCCACTGCGCGTAGGCGCCGTCGGGAGCGGGAGCGCCGAGGATGCGGCCTTCGAGGTCGCGCGGCTCCTCGATGCCGGTGCTGGCAAGCGTCACGATCGCGAACGGCGGCGCGTCGTAGACCATCAGAATGCCCTTGATTTCCACGTCCGGGTTCTGGTCGCGGAACTTGATCAGCGAGTTGATGTCGGCAAAGCCGAACTGGTAGACGCCGCTGGCGACGCGCGGGATCGCCTCCAGCGAGCCCTGGCCGGTGTCGATGGTGACGTCCAGCCCCTCTTCGGCGTAGTAGCCCTTGTCGAGGGCAAGCAGGTAGGCGGCGCTTGGCCCCTCGAACTTCCAGTCGAGTGAGAACTTGACCGAGAGCTCGTCGGCGCCGGCGGCGACGGCACCCAACGATGCGCACACGACGGCGGCCAGCACCAGCGCTGCGCGATGAAACGTCTTCACGAAAACCTCCTGTTGGCGAACCGCATCAAGCGTACCACCGGGTGGCAATGCCAAAACCGGCAATAGGGGTTGACATGGTCATGCGGCCTCGTTCCAGACCTCCGGGCGCGGCTGGAAGTAGCGTTCCAGGTCACCGTTGAGCACGGCGAGGCGGGTGCGCAGCACGCATTCGTTGTCGTGCGGCCTCCAGCGCATCCCGTTGCCCTTGAAGCGTCGGCCGACGACGAACTTGCACTGTCCCTCCACCGAGCCGCTGCCGATCGGCCAGTTGGCAGCCCGGTAGCGGCCGTAGTCCATACGTTCCTGGTTGTTCTGAAAGTAATTGATGTGCTTGCACCCAGCGTCGGTGTCGGAGAGCTTCCACACCACGCTCTGCAGCTCGACGATCAGCTGAAGCGGCTCGCCGTTGTACAGGAGGTTCGTCCACTTCCGTAACTGCTTGTCGCGATCCGAGGCCGGCAGCAGGCGGCAGAACTCAGCCAGATGCTCAGCCGCATGGTAGTAGTCCAGGATCTGCACGGCCCGCGGAAAGTGCGTCATCGCAAGCTCCCAGTTGTGGTGCGCCCCGTCGGCGATGAACAGCGTCTGCTCGGCGTCCAGGAAGCCCATCTGCATGCCTGCCTGCGCGGCGTACGGCTCGAAGTCCTTGCGCGGCCCGTAGCGGGCTCCGGTCCAACGGTCGGTGATCTTCTTGCCGTCCCGCTTCTCGATCACCACCAGATTGCATTCCTTGAAGCAGGTCTGTGCGCGCAGGCTCTCGCGGCCCGTTACTCCCGGCAGTGGTGATATTTGCGGGCTCGTGGTGCCGTCCACTTCGACCACCATCAACGGGCATGGCTGCCCATGCCGTGCCGCATCGATCAGTTCGGCCGGATCGTCGGGTATGCGCTCGCCGGTCTTCTCGGTGGTGCGCTGCACCGCCGTGGAGCTCACCGCATACCCCAGCAGCGCCTCCAGCTTGGTCGCTGAGCGTTCGTAGGACTCGTCGGCTCCCAGCAGGCAGATCAGCATCGTCATCAGCGGCGAGAACCCGAAGCACCCCTCGATGCCCAGCTTCGCGTCCAGCGGCGCGAAGCTGCCGGGCTGGTTGAGCAACTTGTAGCACCGCCGCGCTCGTACCACGTACTCACCGAACCGGTTGATGAACCGCAGGTTGCGCACCTGCTCGAACACCGCCGGCTCGCCGTCCACCATGATCCGGTTCGCCCGTGTGGGCTCCTCGACGCCTTCGACCACCTCCTGGACCATCAGATCTCCCACCCAGTTCACGAACTCCACGATCCTCTGCTCGGCGTCCTGCAGGCCGATCTGGCCCGCGTTCACCCGTCTCGACAGCTCCTTGACGATCCGCTCCGCGCTGGGTACAACTTCTTGACTCTTCATGGCCTACCTGCCTCCTGTGTGGTTACTTGTGGGCAGGTAGGCCCTTCTTCGTCCCTGGAGTCAATGGTTGCCGGTTTCGGCGTTCCCACCCCGTACCACCCCGGCTGTGGCATCGCACCCCTTTGACCATGCGACGATGAGCAGATTCCTACTCCGCAGCGGATGCCAGCCGCTGCAGGCAGTCGATCCCATAGATCAGCGCGCGGGGCAGGTGAAACGGGTCCTTGACCGCCAATCCCTTGACCGCGACACCGGCCGGGCGGCCGGCGCGATCCAGGTTCTGATGCCAGTCGCCCGTGGCGGCAGGAAACCGGCTGAAGGCGTAGTCGTGCACCCGCCAGTACCACTCCATCAGCCACTCCTGTCCGGTGAGCTCGTAGAACCGAAGCAGCGCCACAAACGCTTCCGTATGCGGCCACCAGACCTTGGCATCGGGCTGGTGCCAGCGCGGCGTGCCGCCGGTCAGGTGGCAGGCCAGAAAGAGCCCGCCGAGCTCGGCATCCCAGCCGCGCTCCAGGCTCCAGCGGATCACGTCCATCGCGACGCGCAGGCGCTCGGAGCGGCGCGGGTGGCCGCGGTAGACCCGCTCCAGGAACCACATCGACTCGATCGCATGGCCGGGCACCAGCGTGTTGCCCACGTCGTCATCGCGGTAGCGCCCTCCCGGCAGCACGAACTCCAGCAGCGCCTCGAGCTTCGGATGCACGTGCCAGGCGAACACGCGGTCGGCAAGATCCACCGCCCGCGCGCACAACGCCTCGTCCTCCGCGATGCGGCCGACGTGATCGAACACCATCGCGAACATCATCCAGACGCCGTGTGCGGCGAACGGTGGAGGAATCGGGTGCGGCTCCGTCGGCAGCGTCTCGTGGCGCTCCAGGAGGGGATCGAGCCGGCGCAGCGTCTCGACGGCGGCGTCGAGTGCGGCCCGGTCACGGGTCGCGCGTGCGTACTCGGCCAGCCCGTAGGCCGCGAAGCCGTCTACGTAGACGCTGGCCGGCGGCTGCGACACGCTGCCGTCGCGGTGCAGGGCAAAGTGCCACTTCCCCTGGTCGTCGCGCCCGTGACGGAGCAGGAACGCCGCGATCGGGCCGGCCATCTCCAGCCACGCGGGATCGCCGTCGAAGTCATTGTACAGGCTGGCGAAGGTGAACAGCGCCCGGCCCTGCGACCACAGGTACTTCTCGGTCGAGGTCACCCGTCCGTCGTCGGTGATGATGTTGGTGACCCCGCCGTGCTCGCGGTCGATCGCCCGCTCGACCCAGAACGGCATCACGTGCCGGGTCAGGTGCTCGCGGTAGAAGCGCAGCAGGCCGGGAAACCCGGCATCACGCAGCTCTGCGGTTGCGGGAATCATCCGGTGGTCAGTATGCGTGCAACGCAACCGCTGCTCCATTGCATGAAGCGGAGGACTTCCGGCTGCGAGCCTCGGTGGAGGCAGCGACGGACGGCCAGATCGTTGACGATCGTCCTTGCTGACCCGTAGAGTGCATTCGTCAAGGAGAACTTCTCATGGCCAGCGTCGTCGAGTCGACACCACCGACCAGCGAGGTAATCTCCAACGTCGGACGTGTGCTGCCATGGCTTTTTCGCACATTCGACGAACCGGACAGAAGCTGGTTCAATCCCTCCAACCTCGCCCGAGCACCAGATCCTGAAACCAGGAGTGCGCTGGAACTCCTGCAACGCAACCTTCGCAAGCGACACGACGCCTTTACGACGATCGCCTCGGGAATGATGGAAAAGCTGCAGGCGGAGATCGAGTCGACAACGCCCGGCACGACCATGGATCCGGCGGGAACCGGAGTGCAGGCACTCGAGGATGCCGAGGAATACTTCCGCATCGAGTGCGAACAGTTGGGCAGTATCCGCGACGCGCTGGACCGCTCGGGAGGGTCGGAAGCGTATGGACAGGGAGTGTTCGAAGAGTTGCAACGGCTGCACGAGCTGTTCGCGAAGGTGTTCGCCTGGTCGCAGGAGATGCGCTGGCTGTTGATGGTCAACGACGGAACGCTTGCTCAGACGACCGGCCGCACGTTCAAGAGCGGCGCCGGGCTGGTTTCTGCTCTTGACGATTCATGATCGCACACCTGTTCCCCTTCCTCGAATAGTCGCCTTCGAGGGCAGTTTCTCACTTTGAAATATCTTCCTGCAGAGGCTCGGTGTGGCGCTTCCAGCAGGTCTTCGGCCGCCGCGGCTTCGGCGCCCGCGCGTCAATCCGCCCGCCGATCCACTCGGCGTCCCGGAACGTCGTCTCGATGCCCGCCTCCATGGCCGGCGTCACCCGGTGCGCCTTGTGCTGGCCGCAGAAGTTGTAGTGCAGGACGTACAACGAGAGCATCGCGCAGTGGTTCTCGACCTTCTTTGAGAACGTGTTGGTCAACCGCGTGAACCGGCGGACGCTCATGCGGATCGTCAGATTGTGGCTCCACGTGCGACGTACTCGCCTTGCGCATGTCCGGCGTGCCTCAAACGGATTCTTCTCCATCCCGCTGCACATCGCCGGGCTGTAGCGCCGCTCCGGGTTCTCCTCGCCGGGTGGCTTGCCGTACGTCTTGATGATCTGCGCGAAATCCACGTCGCCGCCGAACGCGCCGTCGACGGCCTCCACGTACGCCTTCAACCCGTCGGTCGAAATCTGCGGCCTGTCGTCGACGCGCCCCGCAGGTCGTCCATGAAGTCCAACGCCGTCCCAACTCGCGCTTGGCCAGAGCGAGACCACCGAAGAAATGGTGGCGACATCATGTTTCCATGTTTCCGGTCTCCCTCCGGCGGTCAACCTGCGGGCAAGGCGGTTAGATTCCTGTCCGCCAAAATGGATGTCTGAACGTCACTCGTCACCGGACTACCAGTGAGCGCACCGTCACGGACCCGTGAGAATCGGCGCTGGCTCTCGCCCGTGGCGACGGCTTAATCGCCGGTCGGGTTGCCGACCGACCGGCACTCCCTCTTGTGCCTACGAAAAGTCGGAGACCGGTCGTCCGTATATTTCTGCCCGGTCGTACACATCCTGCGTCCTCATCAGAAATGCGATGTCGCGGATGTCTCCGATGTTCAAGATGAATGGACCAGCGGGCTCACGGCCGGTCAAAAAGACGAACCTATGTTCCTTCTCGTTGGCAAACCTCTTCCATTTTCGAAGGGCGACCTTTAGCAACTCTGGCACCGTGCTTGGTGGTACAACGCCAGTGTTTGGGTCGCCATACTGGACAATCCCGCGACACGATCTGAGCACGCCGTTGTATTGATGTGCCACTGCTTTGTCCACCCTGTTGAAGAACTCCGTGACGTTCTTTACCACGACAGTATGCTCCCCGAACGTCTCCACCAAGCCTCGGATACTCCCGAGCTGCGATTCCGGGTCGAATAAGATCTCGTCATCGCCCAACTTCGGAGACGCCCATTGAAACATACAGAACACGTTCAGGTCGGATACCATGTTCGGCATCAGTCGCGGCGGTTCAGCCAAGTCCTCTTTGGGGATCACAAAGTCGCCGATCCGGAGTGTTCCTGTGAGCGGGACGGTTCCTTCATACTTATCGAATCGCTCGCGCAAGAACCGGACGGTGTTGCAATAGAGCTGCCCATCAAGGAACTGTTCGGCACGCCCTACGCAGGGCACGATCTTCATCAGTGAAATAATCGTCTTCAAGTTCTCACTTCCAGCGCGCCCTTGGCTGCCTCTTTGGCGATCTGTTGCCGCCGCTCGGACGTCAGGGCCATGGCGCGGACACGCCCGCCCTTCCGTCCGCCGGGCCGCTTGGTCTCATCGATGTTAGGTCTCCTCGACCTCGCCGGTCGCAATCTTGGCGACGTGCAACGCGTTCGCGACCGTGTCGCCGGGTCGCTTCTCACCGTTCGGCCCGATCCTGGGCTCCTCCTCGGCGCAACGGCCGCGCCTCCTGAATCATGGGTTCATACCTCGTTTTCCTTCAGCCACTCTGGATCACGACCCCACGGTCCGATTCTCGGATGCGATTTCATATACCCCATTTGACTTGTCGCCTGTGCGTCGGAACCCGCCGCGGTCAGCTCCCTGGCTCTCTCGATAGAGACGCCAAGCGCTTCGCTGACCTGCCGCGGAGAGTATCCGTCACAGAACAGCGCAATGGCGCACACGATCAACTGACGCTCGTCCATGTTTGGGGCCTTCACCGCCTCGGCACTGCTCATCGGCTGCCTCCAATACCCAAGGTCAAAAAAAGGGGCCGGGAACGCGGCACCGTGCCATGCCGTGCCTTGCCACGTTCGTGTTTGGGCCGCTGCTCAACAGCATGACTCACCAGCCGCGCCCAAGCCCCCATCGCGACGCTCAAATACTCCCGAATAGAGTTGATCGGGTATGTGCGGGTTCAAGGCTACCGTGTAGTGTGTCAACTCGTACCCGTTTGCGTGCAAACTCTCGGCTTGGCTGATAAAGTCTTGCTTGTTTTTGCTTTCGATAATGACGAAGTGGCCGGATGTTTGAGCCAGATCCTCAGCCTGCTGCATGCGCTTCCTTCTCATCATCGCTGTACCAAGCCCACGCTTGACGCTACTGCTCGATCCTTCACGTCAGACCATCCGGAGGGGGTCGCGACCGCCACCAAGGCGACGCTCGATCGAGTCGAACCGTTTGGTGTGCCCCGACGCGATGCCCTGCACCGCGTCGCTGAGATCGTCGACCTTCCGCTCCAGGCGGTCGAACCGCTGGTCCATCGCGTCGAGCCGCCGGTCGACCCCGTCGAATTGCTGGTCGACCGACGCCTTGAACTCAGCAATCATCGCCTTGATCTCCGCTGCCTCGGCACTGGTCATCGGCCGCCTCCAATCCACGTCAAGCACGCTACCGTCCTCATGCTGACCGTCGAAAGGGTGCGGGTGTCCGCTCGGACGCGTCAACCCCTGTCGCCGCCGTCGGGACAACCTATTGGCGAGCTCATCGCACGTTCCGATGAAGTCGGCAACGGCTTCGGCGTGGCCGGCGCCCTCATCGAACGTCACCCGGTAGATGTCCTCCCCGCCTGGAACAGAACACGCTCGCCAGCCGCGATGCCTCTGACGATCTCCTCGGCGAGCGCCGCCCTCTGCGTCGTCGCTGAACCTTGCACCCATACCCCGTTTTCGTAAGCGGCTCGCCGCATCGTGCGCACGACCGTTTGGTCAACCCATGCGGGTTTCAAAGTGAGACACTACCCATTCGAGGAGAGCCAACCGGACGCTTCATGCGCTTCAAGACGCTTGAAGCGCATGAAGCGAGAGTTTGCTGCAGTGGTCGACCAGTTGCTGAAGGGCAACGTAGGTGCCGGACGAAGGTTCGAAAGACTACGGTTCGGAGAGAACCACTATTCGGTCCGTCTGAGTTCGAAAGTACCGTTTGTGTTCCAGCTTCTGCCGAACGGGAACGCAAAACCAATAGCCGTAGGGCTGCATGACGAGGCGTACCGCCTGAGATAGCGAAGCGGCACCGCGTCTACGCCGTGCGCTGACCGCCCGTTGGGCTACTCGGTCTGGGTCAAGGCGAGCTGGATCGCGTCCGGCAGGCGCTGGACTTCCCGTGCGGAGATCAGGAACTCACGCGCGCCCTGGACCTCGGCGGCGTAGAAGTCCTGGTCGTAGGGGACCAGGCCGACGTCGATGCGCGCAGGCGGCCCGGGGTCCAGCACGTAGCCGATGCGGATCGTGGGATCGCCTGCGGGGGGCTCGCCGGGCAGCTCCAGATCCGCGAGCAGCCCGATGATCGCCTGGTACAGCTTCTTGGCGGGATCCTCCGCAATGGCGGCACCGTTCAGCGTGAACGTCTCTTCCTCACCCTCGCGAATCACGTCGAGCGTATAGGCATCTTCGCCGATCTCCACGGTCACCAGATCGAGCGCGGTGATGTTGACCAGCGCCAGGAACCGGCTGACCAGCTCGAACGGGGCCACGTCAGCGAACCGCTGCACGTCGCGCGCGTCGATGCCGTAGATCTTCGGGTCCTGGGCCTGTTTCACGTACAGCCGGTCGCGGCCGTACCGGCTGCCGAACTGCAGGTGCAGGACCCCCTGACCGTGGTTGACAATGAGTTCCATGCGCGGCGGCGCCAGTCCGTAGGCGGCAGGATCGTCGGCCTGATCGGCGATGAACTCGTCGACGCGGATGGCCGAGGCGGCGTTGATCAGCTCCTCGACCTTCTCACCGTCCGCACCGCGCTGCATGGCGTACGGGCGCACCATCACGTCACGGGAAAGGACGTGCGGCATCCCGTGCGGCTCGAAGTAGCGGACGACCTCCATGGTCCCGTGCTCGTTCACCACCACCAGCCGATTCACCGTGGCGGTCTGGACGCGGGGCAGGCGGCGTACGCGCAGGTCCTCGATCGTCCACGCCATCTGGTTCTTGTTGTTCTGCCACACCGTGAACACCCGTGAATCGCCGTCGATCATGATGTAGTCGGTGTTCCGGCTCGGCGTGCGGTCGCCGAACGTGACGGTGCGCTCCGTGCCGTCGGCCAGCTTCACGCGGCCGATGATGTCGCCGCGGTCCAGGCCGTAGATCGACAGATCGTCCGGGTCCTCGGCCACCACGTCGCGCGCCCAGAGCCGGGCGAACATGGATACCAACGTGAGGATCCGGTTCGGATCGAGCTCCGCGTCCTCGTGTCCCGGCACGACCCACGCCTCGCCCTGGCGGCGCAGCGACAGCTCGGTGGCGGGCGTGCGCAGGTCGATCTGCACGAGGTCCTCATCCGGAACGGTGAGCACCGCGACGTTGTCGTCCGGCAGCGGGGGCAGCGGCGGCGGCGGACGGTTGATCAGGAACAGGTACGCGCCTACCAGCGCCGCGATGGCGACGCCGAAGACGGCCAGCAGGATTCCGCGCTTCACCGCCCTGCCCCTCTACAGGTGCCGGCGCCGCAGCCAGACGATCATGCCGGCTCCCAACACGAGCAGCGGCACCACCACCACGACCGCGCCGGTGAACATCCAGGTCGACAGGTTGTTGAGACGCAGCGGCAGCATCAGCGTGAATTTGGGGCGCACCGAGATCGTCTCTTCCCGCTCGAAGACCCAGTTGATGCTGTTCACGATCAGGTCGACGTTGCCGGGAAACGACTGCTGAAAGTCCCCGCGCAGGAAGAAGGCGGTGGACAGCACGACGATGCGGGTGTCGTCGCCTTCCACGGTCGGCGCGGGGTCGGTGACGGCGACCGCGAGGTTGAAGGGGCCGCGCGGGTCGCCCTCCTGCGGCAGCAGCTCGCCGCTCTCGGTGACGATGAGCTCGGAGCGCGCGAACGCTTCCGCGGAGCTCTCCAGCAACGGCTGGATCTCCAGCGATCGGCGGCGCACCTCCAGCTCCTCGATCCACGCCGGACCCGGCAGCACGACCAGCCGCCGGTCGAGCGAGATCGGCGAGGTGATCGGGTGGCTTACCACCTCGGGAGCCAGCAGATTGGGCTGGTTGGGCAGATGGCGCCGGGAGTTCCGTTCGATCACCCACTCCTGACGAAACTGGACGCCGTAGCTGCGCAACAGGCTGTTGAGGTTGGCCATGTCGACGTCGGGGACCTTGCTGAGCGCGAAGATCGCCTTGCCGCCGCCTTCCAGATAGGCACGCAGCTTGGCGACCTCATCCTCGGTGAAGTCGGTAGTCGGGGCGGCGATCATCACGATCGTCGCGTCTTCGGGGACCGCCTCGACCTGCAGCAGGTTGAGGTCCTCCAGCGCGAAATTCTCGATCTCCAGGATCGGGCGCAGCCCCAGGGCGGTGACGTTCTGCTCGCGGTGGCCGATGATCGAGTAGATCTTGGGATCCTGGTCCGAGATCACGTACAGCATGGCGGAGGTCACCTGCTGCTCCACGTTGAGCCCGATCTGGCGATTGTTCTGCGTGAGCCGCAGTGAGAAGACGCTGATCACGCGGTGCTTGTCCTCGGTCGCCACCACCAGGTCACCGTTACGCAGGCCACCTTCGTCGTCGAAGCGAGCGGCCTGCGTCGGGCTACGCTCCGCGTCGAGGGTCTTCACGGTGATGTTCTTCGAGCGGTCGGCGTAGAGGTTGAGGATGTCGTCGATCTCCGGATTCTCGTCTCCCAGCGCGTAGACGCCGTAGATCGTCACCGGCTCCTCGATCCCGTCGGCCACCTGCTTGGACTGCTCGGCCAGCGAGTAGATGCCGCTCTCGGTCAGGTCGAACTCGACGTCGAGCTGGTCGACCACCAGATTGACCAGCACCAGGGCGACCACCGCGATCAGGGAGACCAGCGTCGCGTAGCCGCCGTAGCGGACCTTCTTCTGCTCCTTGAAGTCGAACGACAACAGATTCTTGAACTCCATCGTCCTCTCCTCAGGCCCAGCGCCGCTTGTCGATCATCCGCACCGTCAGCAGCAGGAAGAACGCGCTGAAGGTGAGGTAGTAGACGATCGGGCTCAGGCTCAGGATGCCGCGGGCGAAGGTGTCGTACCGGTCCACGGGTGAGAACCAGACCAGGAACCGGTTGATGAAGGTGTCGTAGAAGGTGATGTCGAGCACCACGATCACCACCACGACGGCGGCCGCGACGATCGCCGCCCCGGCTGCGATGATGATGTTGCGCGTGGCCAGGAAGGTCAGTCCGACCACCCCGGCCCCCAGCGCCGCGGTGAAGATGATGCCGGCCGACTGGTCGGCGGGGATCAGCCGCTGCAGGCCGGGCATCACCCACATCAGGAACAGGGTCACGAAGGTGACGATGGACGCCACCACCAAGCTCTCCGTAATCGAGGAGATGAAGCAGCCGACCGCCACGAACGCGGCGGCCAGCAGCAGGAAGCCGACGTAGGCGGTCACGATCTCACCGGCCGGCAGCGAGCCGAAGAACGACAGCGCGATCGGATACGTGGCGGTGATCAGCAGCATGACGATGAGCACGGTCATGGCGGCGCCGAACTTGCCCAGGACGATGTCGGTGAGCTGCAGCGGCACGGTCAGCAGCAACTGGTCGGTGTGCAGCCGCCGCTCCTCGGTGAACAGCCGCATGGTCAGCACCGGGATGACGAAGATCAGCATGAAGCGCATCTGCGCCAGCACGCCGCCGTACAGCGGGCTGCGCGGGAACGCGATGCTGAAGGTGAACGTGATGCCGAACAGCACCAGGAACAGCCCCATCGAGATGTACCCGAACGGTGATTGGAAGTAGGCGCGCAACTCGCGCCACCAGATGGCTGCCATCAGCCGGCCTCCTGAGCGGAATCCTGATCGGAATCGTCCTCGGTGAGCTGCAGGAAGATCTCCTCCAGCGTCACCTCCATCGACTGCATGCCGAACAGCGGCAGCTTCGCCTTGGCGAGGGCGAAGAAGATGGGCTCCCGCGGGTCGGTGTCGCCGGTGTCCACCTCCAGGTCGATGGTGCCCATGGCGTCGCTCTGCCCGGTGACCCGCACCGAAGCCACGCCGTCCACGTCCTTGATCGCCGCCTGCGCGGCGGCCGCGGCGCCCTTGATGCGCAGAGACAACCGGCCGGAGCCGGCGAGCGCCTTGCCCAGGTTCTCGGCCGTGTCGCTGGCGACGATCTTGCCGTGGCTGATGATGATGATGCGCTCGCACACCGCCGACACCTCCGGCAGGATGTGGGAGCTCAGGATGACGGTGCGCTGCTCGCCGAGCGTGCGCACCAGATCGCGCATCTCGATGATCTGGTGCGGGTCGAGCCCGATCGTGGGCTCGTCCAGGATGAGCGCCTTCGGATCGCCGACCAGCGCCTGTCCCAGTCCGACGCGCTGCCGATAGCCCTTCGAGAGGTTGCGGATCAGGCGATCGGCGACGTGGTCGATGCCGACCGACTTCATGATCTCCTCATTGGCGCCGTCGCGATCCGCGCGATCGACGCCCTTCACGCGGGCGACGAACCGCAGGTAGTCGCGCACCGTCATGTCGACGTAGAGCGGCGGCAACTCCGGCAGGTAGCCGAGCGTGCGCTTGACCCCGATCGGGTCCTCCAGGACGTCGACGCCGTCGACGGTGACCGTGCCGTCGGTCGCCGACAGGAAGCCGGTGATGATGTTCATCGTCGTCGACTTGCCGGCGCCGTTGGGACCCAGGAAGCCGACTACCTCACCGTCTTCGACGCGGAAGCTGACATCATCCACGGCAGTGTGCGTGCCGTAGCGCTTGGTGACGTTGGTTACCTCAATCATCGCCTCAAACCGTATTCGGTGTGGTGTTGATGAGCGCCCCGCTCGCGGCACTCGTATGCCGCGGCCGGCCGACCATTTACTATATAGGGAAGATGGAAGGCGAGGGGCAAGCGCCTGGCGGCGAACGCTATCTGGTGTCCACCATCTGCCGCGGCAGCCGGCCGGACGAGCCCTCCGGCCACCTGTACGTCGTGGACCCGGAACGCGGTGTGCAGGGCTCCTGCCCGGTGCCGCCTTGTGAGCACCTGCACCGGGAGCCGAACCCGCGCGGCGGCATCCGCGGCGGCCGCGGGCTTGCCGCCGACGGCGACACCGTGTACGTCGCCAACGGCTCGGAGGTGCTGCGCTTCGACCGCTCCTGGCGGCGGCTCGCCGGCATCAGCCACCCGTGGTGCGGCAACGTGCACGACATCGCCCTCCACGACGACCGTCTGTGGGTGTGCTCAACCGCCAACGACGCCCTGGCGGCGTTCGATGCGGCAGGCCGTCTGACCGATCTGGTGGACCTGCGGCCGGCGGCGGGGATGGCCGGTGACGGCTCGCGCTTCGCGGCGGCCATCGACTATCGCGACCCGGCCGGCTACCCCCTGGAGGCCAGCAACCTCCTGCATGCCAATGGGGTCGGCTTCGACGCGGACGGCTCGCCACTGGTGACGGTCGGTCGGTTGGAGGCCGAGGGTGACGCAGGCCGCCGCGGGATGATCGCACGCGCCGACGGACTCGGCTCCCCCATCTCGGTCGCCGACGACGTCGCCGTACCGATCCACAACGTCCTGCCGATGGCCGACGGCACCGTCCTGACGCTCGACACCGGCGCCGGCCAGCTCCGCGTCCTGCGTCCCGACGGCACGGCGGGCTCCCTGATGCTGGCACCCCCGGCGCCGCACGGGTTCCTGCGCGGCATCTGTCCGGCCGGCGACGACCGGCTGCTGATCGGCGAGCGCAACCGGCTCCTGGTGGTCGATCTCGGCACCGCTCAGACGGCCGCGCTCACGCTGAGCGAGTCACCGCGCGAGGCAGTGTACGCGATCGCGCCGCTGCCGGCCGGCTTCGAGCCGCTGCCGGAGTCCCTCACCCCCTGAGGAATCGGCTCAGCCTTTCCGTCTCCAAGGCGCGGGTCACCCGGAAGATCCCTGTACTCGCCGACTCCAATCGGCCCGCCGACTACCTGCCCGGGAGTTCCGCAGGACCAAGTACGGGTACGAAGGCGGTTTCGTCTATCCCGCACGAGGGCTTCTTCGGCTACAGATGGCAGCGCGAGTTCCTGGTTTACTCCGAGTTCTCCGTTGACAACTCCGCCTGTCGCAAGATGAGCTGCGTCGCGTCTTCGGCCAGATCCGGAGGGTAGCCGTACTTTGCCAGCAACCGGCGAACATCGCGCCGCAGGCTCGCCCGTACCGACTCGCGATGGGTCCAGTCAAGCTTGGGCATGTTCTTGACCTTTTCGGTCAGTTTCCGGGCCAAGAGACGCAGCGTATCGCTCTGCATCGCTTCTCTGGCTGACCTGTTCTCCGCCAGAGCGTCGTAGAAGGCAGTTTCATCGCCGCTCAGGCCGAGTTCTTCGCCGTGCCGCTGCGCGTCTCGCAGGCTTTTCGCCAAGTCGATCAGCTGCGAGATCATCTCGGCGGTGGTGATCGCCCTGTTCGTATAGCGCAGCATCGCGTCTTCGAGCGCCTCGCGAAACTTGCGGCTCTGGACAATGTTCGTGCGCTCGGTGATGCGAATCTGGTCATTGAGCAGCTTGCGCAGCGTCTCCAAGGCCAGGTTCTTCTGCTCCAACGCCGCCACCCGACCGAGGAACTCATCGCTAAGGATGTCGAGGCGGGCGTCCGACAGCCCCGCGACGGCGAACAGGTCGATTACTTCGTCGGCATCGATCGCGCCGCCGATCACTTGGCGCACGGCGGCGTCGATGTCGCGTTGCCGAGCGTGACCGGCGCCACCGCCGGTATCGTCAGCCAATCGATTGCGAATCATCGCCACCACGCGCTGGAAGAAGGCGACGTGCGCCGTGATGGCCTCGGTCTCCGGGCGCGGAACCGCCAGCGCGAAGGCCGCCGACAGCTCCTTGACCAGCGTGCGCAGGCGCTTCCAGCCGTCGTTCTGCCCAAAGACGTGATCGATCGCGCGTAGATACACCCGAAGCACGGCTTGCGGTTTGGCGTCGAGCGCCTGCTCGTAGTCGCAACCGTGGAAGAAGCCACGTAGTTTCTCGAAGGCCGCCTGCATAGCAGGCACAGCCTCGTTCTGCACCCTCCTGACGGCCTCGCCCGTGCCGCCGGCTTGGGTGTAAGTCGCGAGCGCATCTCCCAACTGGTCGGCTACGCCCAGCAGGTCCACGATCAATCCACCGGGCTTGTCGCCGTAGACGCGATTCACGCGCGCGATGGCCTGCATCAGGCTGTGCCCGGCCAGCGGCTTATCCAGATACATGGTGTGCGCCGGCGGGCAGTCGAAGCCGGTCAGCCACATGTCACAGACGATCACCAGGCGCAGGTCGTCGTGGGGGGCCTTGAAGCGCTCCGCCAGACGCTTGCGGGCGGCCTTGGTGCGCACATGGTTCCTGAGCGGCTCGGGATCTTCGTCGGTGCCGGTCACGACCACCTTCATCGCCCCCCGTTCGTCGTCGACGTCGTGCCAGTCCGGGCGCAGCGTGCGGATCGCCTCGTAGAGCCGCGCGGCGATGTCGCGGCTCATGGTTACCACCATCGCCTTGCCTTCCATCGCGGCGCGGCGCTTCTCCCAGTGCTCGACGATGAACGCCGCTAGGCGTTCGATGCGCTCCTGGGCGCCGACCAGGGACTCCCGCGGTACTCGGATACTGTCCTCCGCCCCTTCCCCGCCGCGGTCGCGGTCGGCAACGTACTCAACCTCTTCCTCGGCGACGCGCGCGCCCTCCTCGTTCACCTTCAGTTTGATGATGCGGGCTTCGTAGTAGAGCGGCCGGGTGGTGCCGTCCTCGACGGACTGGCGGATGTCGTAGACGTCCGCGTATTCGCCGAATACGTGGATCGTGTTTCTGTCGTCGCGCTCCAGCGGCGTGCCGGTGAAGCCGACGAAGGTGGCGTTCGGCAGCGCCTCGCGCATCCAGCGCGCGCCGCCCTCGACGAAGCCGTACTGGCTGCGGTGTGCCTCGTCGGCCATAACGACCATGTTCGATCGCTCCGAGATCACGCCGTGCGCCTCGGCGAACTTCTGGATCGTCGTGAACACCACCCCACCCGCCGCGCGGTCGAGCAGCGCCTTGAGATGCTCCCGGCTCTCGGCCTGGACCGGGTCCTGCCGAAGCAGCGCACGCCCGGCGGCGAAGGTGTCGAAGAGCTGATCGTCCAGATCGTTGCGGTCGGTGATCATGACGACCGCCGGGTTGTTCATGCGCGATTCGCGGATCAGCCCCCCGGCCAGCATCAACATGGTCAGCGACTTGCCCGAGCCCTGGGTGTGCCAGATCACGCCCCCTCGACCATCGCCCGTGCCGGACGGCGGCTTGAGACGCGCAAGCACGCTGGCGCGCGCCTTGCGCACCGCGCGGAACTGGTGGTAGCCCGCGATCTTTTTGGCGATCTCGCCACGCTCGTCCTCCTCGAAGGTGACACAGGTCCGCAGGTAGTCGACCAACGTCCGCGGATCGAACAGGCCCCGGATCAGCGCCTCCAGGGTCGGCGCGCCGCCACCCTCACGATCATCGATCGGGCGCCAAGGCATGAAGCGGCTGCGCCCGCTGGTGATCGAGCCGACGCGGGTCAGCATGCCGTCCGAGACGACCAGCACCAGGTTCGACACGAACAGGTCTGGGGCGGTCTGCATGTAGCGGCCGAGCTGGTCGATGGCCACGCCCAGGTTTGCCTGCGTGTCGGTCGGGTCTTTCAGCTCGATCAACGCGACCGGCAGCCCGTTCAGGAACACTGTCAGATCGGGTCGGATCACCTTGTCCGAAGCCCCAGTAACGGTGAGCTGGCGCACTAACAGGAGGCCGTTCGCGCCGGGGTTGTCGAAATCGACCAGTCGAGCACGGCCGCCGCGGGTTTCGCCGCTCTTTGCCTCGCGATACTCCACGTCGACGCCGTCGGTGAGCAGCGAGTGGAACCAAAGGTTGTTCTGGATCAACGTCGGGTGCGGCGGGCGCGAGAGGATGCGCACCACCTCTTCGATGCTGTCGTGCGGTAGATCGGGGTTGAGGCGATGCAGCGCGGCAGCGAGACGGCCCTTCAGCGTTACCTGGGACGCTTCGCCTCGCTCCTCGGCGTCGTCGATCTCGACGCCACGCTTGGTCGCAGCGCCGATCGCCCCGAAATAGACGGAGGCGACATCCTCGACAAGCTGTTCGGTGGGCGAGGACATCATCAACCGGCCTCTAGCCCGGCATCACGCGGCGCTCCGGGATCGTCACGGTCGTCGAACCCATCCTGTTCGGCGATATGGTCGTTCAGCGCGGCCTTGTATGCCGCCGCATCCCCCTTGAACAGTACTTCACTTGGTCGCAGTCCCAGGTCGCCGACTCGGATCGTCTCGTTGTCGCTGTCAAACGCCTCATTGAAGTCGGCGTGATCTTCGTAGTAGATCCGAGCGCCGGGGTTCTGCATGAGCCCGTCACGATGGGTGCGGTATAGGAACGACACGATGGTGTCCGCCGCCTGCGCGGCGAGCGTGGCTTGCCGAAGGCCGAGCCGCGCGGAAAAGCTGTCGCGCCCGTGGGAAGCCATGCCGTAGCTGTTGCGAAGCTCGCATAGGCCCTGGATGGTCTGGAGGAGGCCCCGAATCGTATTCTTGAGCGACTCTCGCGACTTCGCCGGGTCGGGATGGTTGCGCGGCAACAGGGCCAGGAGGTTGGTCGTCTCCTTCAAGAGCCTAGGCGCATTCCAGTTGGGGTCCGCTGGCTGACCGATGTCGGCGAGCACCGTCTTGCAGACGGACTCGACCAGCGTCTTGGACAGATCGAAGGCAAAGTCGGGCACGCTCTCCAGCGTGCTCTCTATGGCGTGGATCTGCTGTTCGATCGCCTCGGCGTTGGGACCGTCAAGCAGAGCCGCGCGGGCACCGACCATCTGGAAGGGAGCGCGAGCTTGGGCGGGCTCAGTCATGTCCGACCTCCACTCGTACCTGGCCTCTAAACAGCTTGGGCAGTAGATAGTCGCGCACCTTGGCGAGCGTCGCCGATTCAGCGTGATTGGCTGCTGAAAGCGCGAATAGCGGATCTGCGACATCAGCGAAGCCCTTCCGGATTGGGGATGGGGGCACGATGATCGCTTTGTGAAGCACATCATTGGGACGTACACGCTGGTGGCTGTTTGAAGTGCCGGATGCGCTCTGCGCCAGCTCCTCGCGAAAAGCAGACTGCTGGAACTGGCAGTAGAGGTAGTGCCGGTCGAAAGCTGACCTCGGCATAAACACTATAAACTCGGTGGATGCAATCTGCTGTCGTCCACGAGGCGGCGGTGGCAGCCAGATCCTTGCGATTCGAGGATTCAACTTGGAGAGCAGCACGCATCCTTCGGGGACGAGAAATTTATTGCTCTTGATCGCCTCACCAAATTCGACAACAGCGCGCACACCTGCATCGAAGGCGGGAATGCTGAAGTGGTCGAAAACTTCATCGGCATGTTCCTGCGGATTAACCTGCATCTTCGAAAGGGTCGCGATGCTCAGTATACCGCCAACTTCCCACCCCTCCGGCACGGGGCCGATCTCGGAATCGACGAAGCGGGTGGGCAGGGCATCGAAGACCGCCTGGGGCATGGAGGGGAAGGAGGTCTGGCCGGCGGCCTTAGCCTTGACCGGCTCGAAGTCTACGAACCACGCCCGGAAGATCGCCCGCGCTAGCCGCTCCAGCGCACGAGCCGTCCGCCGGTGCTGCTCGATCTTGTCGTCCAGCCCACCGAGGACACCAGCGATGGCGCGCTGTTCGTTGATTTCGGGCAGAGCAACATTCAACTGCCGCTGCGCCGTGAGGCTGACGTAAGCCGCCATATCAGTCTCACTACTTCGCGCCATCCACTGGTCTGTGAATGCGCTGGAGCGCATGAAGCAGTACAGGTATCGCCGATCAAGACGTTCCTCATCGAGCGTCCTCCAGAACGTGGTCTGAGGCGAACAGACAAAGGGAGGAGCGTCGAGCGGAACGAGTGCGAGCTTCCCAACCGTGCCCTTGTGGGAGAAGAGGACGTCGCCGCCTTGGCCAACGCCCTTCCGGATCCGCGCCAGGGCCTGGTCGTTTATCCGCTGCGCTGAGTCGAAGAGCACTCTTCCGTCATCCATGTCTGCTGCCCGAATGAACGCATACTCTCCTTGGCCGAACTCATCACTGCGTGGACGGTACTCGCCGTGATTGCCGTCCGCGACGAGCAAGGTCCCTTCATCCTGGAGCTCGAAGACTGAGCGCATGGACCACCTGGTCGGCATCATTCCTTGACCCGTAGCACCTGTTCACGGGCCACAGCCATCAGTCGCTCCCCTTCCCTAAAACAATCCTCCAACTCCCCCAGTAGCCGCGGGTACTTCTTCGCGAACGGTTCGCCGTCGTCCTCTTGCTCCTCGGCGCCGACGTAGCGGCCGGGGGTGAGTACGAAGCCGTGCTTGCCGATTCCCGCGATCGTATCCGCTTTGCAAAAGCCGGGAATGTCGCTGTACCCCCACTTGCCATGCTGCGCCTCGACCCACCAACCCGGCGCGGGCTCGCCGCGCCACTGGCGGAAGGCGTAGACGATGCGGCCTAGGTCGGAATCGAAGTTAGCGTCACCCATCCCGTCGGCCAGCATGCTTTCGGCGTCGTCGCCGCCGGTAAGCACGCGCAGCGTGCGGGTCTGCATCGTGCCGAGCTTGCGGGCGTCGATGAAGAGTGTCTCGCCCTTGCGGTCGCGCCCGCGGTGCTTGAGGTTCCGGCCGCTCTTATCACGGGTGAGGAACCAGAGGCAGGCGGGGATGCCGGTGGTGAGGAAGAGCTGCGCTGGCAGCGCAACGATGCAATCCACTTGATCAGCCTCGACGATGCGCCGGCGGATTTCGCCCTCGCCGCCGGAGCCGGTAGAGAGCGAGCCGTTGGCCATGACGAAGCCGGCGACTCCCCCGCCGTGCCCGTTGGGCGGGGCCAGGTGGTGGATGAAGTGCTGGATCCAGGCGTAGTTGGCATTGCCGACGGGCGGCGTGCCGTGGCGCCAGCGCACGTCGTCGGCCAGCAGCTTGCCCGACCAGTCCGAGATATTGAACGGCGGATTGGCGAGGATGTAGTCGGCCTTGAGATCGGGATGCAGGTTGCGCAGGAAGCTGTCGGCGGGCCGCGAGCCGAGGTTGGCCTCCATGCCGCGGATGGCGAGGTTCATGTGCGCCAGCCGCCAGGTGGTGGGATTGGACTCCTGGCCGAAGATCGAGATGTCGGTCTTCTGCCCGCCGTGGGCTTCCACGAACCGCTCGGACTGCACGAACATGCCGGCCGAGCCGCAGCAGGGGTCGTAGACGCGACCCTCGTAGGGTTCGAGCATCTCGACCAGCAGCCGCACGATGCAGCGCGGCGTGAAGAACTCGCCGCCGAGCTTGCCCTCGGCCTGGGCGAACTTGCCGAGGAAGTACTCGTAGACGCGGCCGAGCGTGTCGCGGGCTTTGGCGCCATCGCCCTTGAAGCCGATGTCGGCGATCCGGTCGATCAGCCCCTTCATCTTCTCCGGCGCGATGCCGCGACGGGCGTAGTCGCGCGGCAGCTTGCCCTTGAGGTTCGGGTTGTCGCGCTCGACGGCGAGGATGGCGTCATCGATCAGCGTGGCGATGTCGGACCGCGCGGCCTGGTTCTGGAGGTTCTGCCAGCGTGCCTCCGGCGGCACCCAGAAGACCCGCTCGGCGGTGTACTCGTCGCGGTTCTCCAGCAGGCTTTCGATCTGAGCCTCCCTGATGCCGTCGGCCTCCAGTTCCCCCTTGAGTTCGCCGCGCCGTGCCTCAAAGGAGTCCGAAATGTACTTCAGGAAGAGCAGCCCGAGGACGACGTGTTTGTACTCGGCAGCGTCGATCTGACCGCGCAGGGCGTCGGCCGACTTCCAGAGGATTTCCGCGTAGTCCAAGTCGGTGGTTACGTCATTGTTCGTCATGCCGGTTTCAGCCCTCCCTTATTCGGATGCCAGACTCCGGGCCACAGCGGTCGGTACATGTACCACGGGGACTGTTGCACATTAACCAAAGGGAATTATATACTATATTACCCGAGTTGACCCAGAACGGCCAGTCCGTGGAACCGGAGCCGGGAGCCGGGAGCCGGGAGCCGGGAGCCGGGAGCCGGGAGCCGGGAGCCGGGAGCCGGGAGCCGGGAGCCGGGAGCCGGGAGCCGGGAGCCGGGAGCCGGGGTTGAATTTCGCTTAACTGATGCCATGATATCATCTGGCGCATGCATCCGTGGAGACTACGCTTACGCTCCAACAACGCGAAGGCCGCCGTGTTTGTTTTGCTCTCTTCCTTCGTCTCTCTTGTGCTGCAGATAGTGATGGGTACCTGGTTACCGGTAATCCTCGGGCTGGTCATCGTCGGTGCGGTCGCGGTTTGGCAGCACTGGCCTTACCGTCATCGAGTAAAGGCGAACCCTGTACGTTGGAGTATGTCAACGAGCCCGCCCACCGTCAGGGTTGAGCGGAAGAAGACCAAGAGGCGTCGGTGGTGGCCGTTTAGATGACCGCGCAACCGGTGTCAGTGCGTCAGGCTGTCTAACGGCGACAACCGCTATGTGGCATACTCACACAAGATAGAGCGAATCACTGTCACAATCGCAGGCAATCGTAATCTGTGAGTTAGCGTTGATTGCGTCTATTATAGATCTATCTAGTGCTGAATTGCCGCCAGTATGATAGTTTGACAGGAAGTCCAGTATAGCTTCGGCCGTAGCGGCATATGCTTTCTCAGAGCCTTGCGCTTTGAATGCAAACTTTATTCGGCAATCTCCCGCCTTGGTCCAGATAGAAAAGAGTATCGAATACTCGCTTGGCCTCTGTATCTCGCCGGATCGAACAATAGCGGTATCCTTTTCTCTGTGAAACAGCTTCTTGGATAATCTCGTCAGTTCGCGTTCCAATATGCTGAAATGAGATCCGCTGATCTTCTTCACAAACTCGGTGAAATACGTTGAGGCAAGCCAAATAACGATAATCGTTGGAAGATCATGCGGCTCGATGGCGGCATATACTAGAGGATCGTCTCGCTGCTCACGTTCAACAACAAGCCCGTTGAAACGGATCCCTTCATGGAACTCGTCCGTGAAGGCGGTCAACTCCAAGCTGCTCTCAAGCAACCCAATATGAGGCCGATCTTCTGCCATCACTCTACGAACCGATCAGCCCGAAGCGGGCTTAGACTGGTAACGGTATCAGCCACCGGTGCTTGTTGTCGTATTCCTTCTGAGCGTTAGCCATCGGTCCCCTATCCATCAATAGGTCATTATATGACGGTGTTACCCAAGCGCCTTGCGGAGATGTTGGCCTGCGGCGTCAGAAATGCGACAAAAGTCGTCGATGATCTTCTGGCGATTGCTCCGTAGCTTGCTCATCGAGCACGCCATTCTTACGACAGGCTTCCTCTTCATGCCGATATTCGTTTCCGAGAACCAGCCAATCCTGCGCGGCGACTGTATGTGCCTTCATCCTTCAAACCCCGAGACGAGAGCAGCGTTTTTCAAGTTGATTGAGCTCGAGTCGGGCGATCGGCGACGAGTCGCTATGCATCTGATTGAGTGGCTACAAGAAATTGCTGATGAACGATGCCCGAAGCATCTTCCCGCCTGATCCTCCCTTTGTTGACCAGCATGGACTCAATCGCTCTACGAGACACGTTATAGTGCTTGGCAATTTCATTCTGTCGGTCTTTCGAGTCATCTGTGCCCAGCATGTCGTTCACCGCTTCAAACGGACTCAATAGCTCCGCTGCGAATGATCTCTGCGCTTTTTGGCGATAGCTATATGATTGTGTTGCCGGAAACATCTTGTCCGTCCAACCGGACAGCCGATCGCCGATTATCCGCGCAAGTGCAAAACGGCGTCCGGTCTGCCACGTCGATCCAAGTACCATTCGAGCACCGGAGCCGTTTCTGTCGAAGGAAAAGGACATTTTTCCTGCGCGAGTGACAGTGGAAATAGCGTCCTTCGTCACTCCCGCCAAGTCCGCAAGACGCTCGTTCGAGATAGGTTTTCCCGCATCCATCTTCTCTTGTAGATGAAGTCTACGAGCGTAGTCCTCGCCGATGCGCCAAGCCTCTACCTCTCCCCACTCTACGTGGTTCGTCGCCGATGGTGACAGCTTTACGGAATCTTCCGGGGCAGCGTCGAACCCGCAGGAACCTGCCATTTCCGTAATCTGATCTGCCGACATCATAGCGGTCCGTGCACCCCGATATGACGCATCAGCGGCCAATTCCTCAAGCGCATCCCTGCCGAGCTGCTCGGCATCGGTCAGCCATCCGTGGTTCGATTGCGATTGATCGGCCTCATCCGGATCGTAACCAAGCCGCGCTTCCAACCTACGAAAAAAGGCCGTATCCTGTTCTCGCCGTTCGATCTCCAATTCGTTCCAAAGACGGTGAAGATTCGTCCCGCGAAGTCCGTCTCCATCCATTCTCTCCAAGATACAGGACACGAAGCGATCGACTGCTGCTTCCAGGGCTGTCGCCGAAATCAGCGCCAGGGGAGCTCCGGAGTATCGAAAAGAGATTTCTTGATCGTCGTAGGAAGGGTCGGATACAAGAGCAGTCTGAAAGCCGTCTGACGCGATGGCTATGTTGGGCCACTCATAACCCTCTCCAATCGTCGACATCCGATGCGCAAAGTCCCATCCACAGACAATCTCGTCGGTGGCGTTTTCAGCATGCCAGCACTCCCAACGCATGCGCCACCAATTCCACGCGAGCCACTCTGCAAGGTGATAACCCGAAACAAGAGGCCCCTCACGGGGAGTGTTCACATGGTGATCAAACCCTTCAGTTAAAATGGATTCAGCCGTTGCGAGCTTGATGATTCCGAAACCAGCTCGTTCTTCGGGTGATCCGCTATCAAGTGCCACAGGAGACCACGAGATATTTAGCGTTCTGGGCATCTCGATCTCCATTCCTTGATGACAAGTTTACGCATAGCACGTTCGTCGATACCCAACCGGTAGCCGTGATACCCTTGGGTGCCGTCCAGTTTGGCTTCGTAGACATCCCCCCCTTCATCGACAGCCCAGATATACTTAGGGAATCCTTTCACACAGTACGTACTCATCATTCCACGTGCAATACCGCCACGGAGCAACTTGAATGCTTCCCGCCACTTCACGATTCTCTTGCCATCACACAAGGACTTATTTCCTCGTGGCGCCGTAGGAGGATTGAAGCCATAGTCGGCTGGATTCTTCTTGTGATGGGCACTACCGATATAGCGCACCTTTCGAGAAAGGACTGCTATATCGGTAGTGCCTGGTGGAGCGATCCTGCGCTTGGGGTTATTTGCGGTGCGAGCCATCATTGTACCCCTGCGGCGCGCTGGGGTACCGCCGAAACACCAGCGACGACACTTGATCGTCTCTCGTCGTGTTGCTCACCTTTGCGCTCAACTCGGAGTTTTGTTTCAATCCTTGTCGCGGTGTCCTTCGAGGTACCGCCAGTTCTTCTTGGGCAGACTCCCCATGATGGCGCGCGCGATATTCTCCGGGGAATCGGGTATCGGAGCCGGGAAACCGTATCGAAACGGGCCGGCCCCGGCTCCGTTTCTGTGGCGGTTCCGGTGCCGTGCCGGTCACGTCTTCCCAGGTTTCCCGGATGCGGTTCAGAAGATGCCACGCGGTCCGGCGCGGGAGTTCTGGTTCAGGTTTCGGCATCAACGGGTCCTCCAGTACGATAGTGGCCACATGGATGGCAGAGCGGTAATGCGCTGGAAACTGTGACTCCAGGCACGGGTGCCTAATCCCCACCCGTCGCGGGTTCGATCCTCGCTCCCTCTGGCACCGCGTGAGTGTATCTCCTCACGATCCAACAGTACCAGCGCGGCGGAAGCATGACAAGGATCCGTAAGTCGGCCAACCAAAACAGGTTACCTGCCGGTATCGGTACCGTAGCTGTTATCTCGTGGCGCTACAACTTGATATTGCGCCGGAGCCAGCGCAGAGCCGCTTGGTAGCGTGTTGACAAGCCATTGGTGGACATGCGCGCCTGCTACTCGGTTCAGGGGTTTCGCCAGAACCCGGGGCCGTTCTCCGCTGCCAACACAGCGGGGGTTCTTCTTCTGGGTCTTCAGGTATTCGGGTGGAGCACGTCGGCGCTCGTCACCTCGCACACGGGCAGCCTGCCGAGGTGCGGGAGGGTGAAGCGCATCACGGTCGACCACCGCTGCTGCCCGTGCTTCGAACTGCGCCAGCCGGGCCGTTTCTACTCCAGCACGCTCTCGGCGGCTTCGGCGAAGGTCGGCATGGCCCGAGACTCAGCCATAGAGGCTTGTAGGTCCCAGCGCACCGATCACGCGCTCATCGTCTGATTGGAAGCATGCGTTCTCGCTCTTCGTACCTTCACTCCCTGAGAAATCGTCTCAGCCTGTCCGTCTCCAACGTGCGGGTCACCCGGAAGATACCGGACGGACCCTGCATGCAGCCCAGGTATACGAAGACGTGCTGCACGCCGCCCGCCGTGTCGGTCACCGCCGCCGCCGGATGGCAGCCGTCCATGTACAGGCGGTAGCTGCCCGGCTGGTGCGCGGCCATCGCCGTGCGCCGCTCGAACAGCGTGCCCTCGAACCGCCACTCGGCGCTGCCCGCCAACAGCTCCCGCGGATCGATGCTCCACAGGTTCAGCGAGAACTGCGCGGCGTGATACCGTCCTTCGCCGCCGCCCGAGCGGTTGGTCGCCACCACCTCCAGCCGTTCCGTGACCGGATTGAACGAAAGGTCCACGGTATCCAGCCCGTATCCCGAGTGCATCATGCCCTGCCCCACCTCGCGGTCGGTGGTGCGCATGGTCGTGATCGCGGCCTCCAAGGGGAACCAGCCCGACCGCGACCAGAGCTGCACGTAGCCGGTGGTCTGCTCCACCGGGTCGTACCCCGGCGGCTGCTTGCTGTGACAGCGCCCGACCATGATCAGCGCGCCGTCATGCAGGAGCGCGCACGGTTCGGCCGGCTTGGCGATCGCCGGGATCTCATGGCGTTCCTCCGTCCAGGTGCGGCCGCCATCCTGCGAGGTGGCGACGTGCAGCTCGTCGATGAAATCGGGCATGGTCGGCCCCGACTTGATCGGCGCCCAGCGCACCAGCCCGTGCTCGGGGTGCTCGATGAGGCGCGGGCAGTTGAAGGTCGTGCGCCGGCCCTCCTCCAGCTCGCGAATGAATCGATGCCGGTGGAACCGCCAGCTTGCGCCGCGATCCTCGGAGCGAAAGGTGCCCGTCTCCGCACCGAACACTACCGCCCCGCCGGCGGTGATGCCGATGCACATGCCCTTCTCATAGGCGGGAAGCGGCCCCCCGCCGGCCTGCACCTCGCGCAGGTCGCGCGGCTTTGTCCAGGTGCGGCCGCCGTCGAACGAGCGGATCATCATGCAGCCGCTGGAGTCCCCATCCGACATCGGCGTCGGCAGATGGGTGCGCCGGCGCAGATAGCAGACGACAATCACCGGCCCGGCAGCCGTCGCCACCGGCCAGCCGAAGTGGTCGTTCTCGCCCACCACGTGCTCGGGCTCCGGCAGCAGCACCGGGGCCAACTCCACGAGCCCCTGCCGCTCGCCTTCGCCCAACCGCGCGAGTTGCCGCTCCGACATGTTGACCAGCGTCGCCGCGAGCGGGCTTGCGCGGATCGCCTCGATCACGGGCGCGCCGTCAGCTCCAGCAGCGTCACGCTGTGCGGGGGGAACCGGTAGGCGAACCGCTCCCCGGCGTCGCTCAGCGGCGCGCTCCTCGGGCACACCGTATCCGGATGGTCGAAGTCGTTGGCGGCCGTTTCGGAATCGCCGGCAAGCTCGATCAGTCGGCCCTGCGGATCGATCGGCCGCCCGGCGATCTCGATGTCCGCGGCGATCGCCTGCTGCCGGTGGCGATTGATCACGAACACGCCGATGCGACGCCCGTCCTCATCAGCGGTAGCCGCGCAGTCCAGCAGCGGCACGGGATCATCGAGGCCGACGGCGGGATAGCCGTCACAGCGCACGGTCGCCGGCAGCAGGTCGGGGCCGGCGTGCACGCTGTACAGCCAGAACGCGTGGTAGATCGGGTTCAGGTAGTGCCGATCGCCGCGGGTGACCAGGGCCGGCAGGTGATTCACCAGGTTGCACAGATTGGCCATGGTCACCTGGCGGTGGTTCCGGTACACCATGTGAAAGAAGCCCGCCGCATAGATCGCGTCCTGCAGCGTGCAGGTCTGCTCGCCGCCGTTCTCGGGGACGGCCTCTTCGTGGAGGACCTGCCACTCGTCGATTGCGATCTTGATCCGGTCCTCGCCGGTAAGCTCGCGGATCGTCGATGCCAGCTCGACCACCTCCTGCTCGATGCGCAGCGGGCAGGCGACGAAATCCTCGAACGTGTCGATCGCGCGTCCGGTCCGGCCGACGAAGGTACGCGTCGACGTCCCGAAGTAGGGATGCAGCGACAGGTAGTCGATGTAATCGCCGGCCCGCTCCAGGATCGTACGGTTCCAGTCGCGCCGCGGCGAGCGCCGCTTGTACTCGCCGACCTTGAAGTCACCTCCGGCGATGGTCTTGATCGATGCGTCCACGCCCCGCATGAGCTTCACGTAGCGCTTCAGCTCCGCGGCGTAGTCGCCCGCGTCGTCGTACCAGACCATCGACTCGTTGCCGATCCCCCAGTAGGTGACGCCGTACGGCCGCGGATGGCCGTTGGCTGCGCGCATGGCCGCGAACCTGGTGTCGCCGTCGTGATTGCAGTACTCGACCCACTGGGCCGCCTCCTCGGCGCTGCCGGTGCCGACATTCACGCAGATGTATGGCTCGAAGCCGACCTCCCGGCTGAGCGCGAAGTACTCGTCGGTGCCCATCGCGTAGGTCTCCGGCGGGGCGCTCCAGCACGTGCGGGGGTCCATCAATTTCCTGGGCCGTGCCGCACTGGGGCCGACGCCGTCCTGCCAGTGATAGGTCTCGCTCGGCGTCCCGCCTGGCCAGCGGAGTATGGGGGTCCTGATCTCCCGGAGGCGCGCGAGCACGTCGCTGCGGAATCCGCGCCAGTTGGGGATCGGGGAATCCTCGCCTACCCAGAGGCCGTCGTAGATCGTCCGGCCCGAGTTCTCGAACATCACGCCGTAGACGTGCGGATGGATCCGGCCGCTCGGGCGCGCGGCGTCGATGCGTATCAGAGCGTCCATGATCCGTCAGCCTCTCATTTCGCGTAAAACCAGTCGACCGGCACGATCTTCAGCCGCACCCCGAACCGCTCGCGCTCCGGCAGGGGCTCCGCCTGCGTGGCGTAGGTCAGCAGCGCTTCGTCGCCGACGAAGGTGACGGCGGCGGAGAAGCTGGCGCCGCCCGGACGGCGCTCGATCTCCCGGTGATGCTCCCAGGTCGCGCCGTCGTCGCGCGAGATCGCCGCGGTCAGCGGATCGCGCGGCCCATGGCCGGCCTGGAAGTGCGGATGCGCGGGATCGTAGCGGCCGTTCCAGACCAGCAGCAGATCACCCGTGGAGGGAATCCGCGCCAGCAGCGGCGAGGAAGCCGGCGACGGCAGTCCGGTGGAGACAGGGATGGACCACGTCTCACCCCGGTCGCGGGAGACCGACCGATAGAGCGTTCCCAGCGAGGTGCGCAACACGGCCAGGAGCGATCCGTCGGCCAGCACCGCCATTGCCGGCTCCTGGGCGCCATGGCCCGGCAACTTCATGCGCGTGCGGCTGGCATGCCACGTCTCGCCATCGTCATCGGAGTAGTAGCACAGCCCGTCGTACGGCAGACCCGAGGCGGATTGGAACGCCGGCAGGATGACTCTGCCCGAATCGAGCTGCAGGATGCGGTCGGCCATCAGGTAGTTGACCCCGGGCAGCGCCGGGATCTCCACCGGCTCGCTCCAGCTCTCGCACTCGTCGTGCGACCGTTTCATGAACAGGCGCATCTCCCTGCCCTCCGCGTGGCGAACGGTGAAGACGCACAGGATCGACCTGCGATCGGACGCAAGCCGCAGCAGGTTGGGGTGCTTGACGTTGAGCGCGCCGACGTTGTCTTGCAGGGTGAACGGCGCGCTCCAGGTTCGGCCCCGATCGGCGGAGACCCTGGCCGAGATCCGGCACGGCAGGTGGTCGAGTGACTCGCCCGGCGCATGGTCGGCCCTCAGTACCTGGGACGGCCGCACCGCGTAGTAGTCGCACCAGACCAGCATCAGGCGGCCGCCGGCGAGCGGGAAGGTCAGCGACCAGTCGTTGCGCCAGCGCGCGAGCGTACTCGGACAGACGTCAAGCGTGATCATCGGCGTCGCGCCGGTTGCTCACGAAACCTCGCGCCGACTATCATCTGGCTGTGCTCATCAATCGCGCAATCCTCCGCCGACCCGAGCGCAACGGTACCCGACTCAAGCGCCGCCTGCACGGGCCATGAGCACCGCCGGCGACGCGGCAGCGAAACCGCAGGTCGCCTCGCCGGCGGCGGCGCGCAGGACGTGGTTCGCGCGGAACGTCTCCGACTGGCGCCTGCTGGCGATGGTGCTGCCCGCCACGGTGGCCGTCATCCTGTTCGACTACATCCCCATCTACGGGATCACCTTCTCGATCCGCGAGCTGGACTTCGGCAAGGGGATCTGGTTCAGCCCGCTCGCCGATCCCTGGTACCGCTACTTCCGCTTCCTCGGCGATCCGTCGTTCTGGCAGGTGATGCGCAACACGGTCGTCATCGCCACCGCCAAGCTGCTCTTCGGCTTCCCGGCGCCGATCGTGCTGGCGCTGTTCATCAACGAGATGCGCATCAAGTGGTTCAAACGGACCACGCAGACCATCAGCTACCTGCCGCACTTCGTGTCGTGGGTGATCATCTCCGGGCTGTTCGATCAACTCCTGTCGATCGATACGGGGCCGGTCAATCAGCTCCTGAAAGCCGCGATCGGCGAGCCCATCGCGTTCCTGGGGACGCCCGGCCTGTTCGCGCCCATGATCGTCCTGACCGCCATCTGGCAGAGCGTCGGCTGGGGGACGATCATCTACCTGGCGGCGCTCAGCACCATCGATACGGAGCTCTACGAGGCGGCCATCGTCGACGGCGCCGGCCGCTTCCGGCAGGTGCGCCACATCACCCTGCCCGGCCTGGTGCCGACCATCACCATCCTGCTGGTGCTGGCGATCCCCAACATCACCAACGCCGGGTTCGACCAGATCTACAACTTCCTCAACCCGATCGTGATCGAGACCGGCGACGTCGTGCAGACCTACGTGGTGCGGCTCGGGCTGGAACAGGCCAAGTACAGCCTGACCACGGCGGTGGGAGTGTTCGACTCGGTGATCTCGGTCGTCCTGGTCTTGACCGCCAACACGCTGTCGAAACGCTTCGGCGGCTCCGGGATCTGGTAGGGCTGCCGTGGCCGAGATCCTGTCCCGGTCGGAGAAGGCGTTCCAGGTGCTCAACAACGCCTCGATGGTCCTGCTGATCGGCATCACCCTCTATCCGTTCTGGTACGTCCTCATCCTGTCGGTCAACAACCCGAGCGACACCGTCTTCGGCGGCGTGTACTTCTGGCCGCGCCGCTTCACCCTGGTCAACTATTTCCTGATCCTGCAGGACGGCGCGGTGCTGCGCACCTTTCTGCTGAGCGTGGCGCGCATCGCCGCGCACGTGCCGTCCCACCTGCTGGTCACCGGCATGGCGGCGTACGCCCTGTCGCGCAAGGAATTCCGCATCCGCAAGCCGTTCATCACGCTGTTCTTCATCACGCTGCTGTTCAGCGGCGGCCTCATCCCGACCTACCTGCTGATCAACGATCTGCGCCTGCTCAACACCTTCTGGGTGTACGTGCTGCCGCACCTGTTCCTGGCCTGGAACTTCGTGATCATCAAGACCGTCATGCAGACCTCGATTCCCGAGAGCCTGATCGAGGCTGCCCTGATCGACGGCGCCAACCACTTCTTCATCTTCAAGAAGATCGTCGTGCCGCTGTCCACGGCGGTGCTGGCGACGATCGGTCTGTTCCAGGCGGTCAATCACTGGAACGACTGGTTCTGGGGCGCCTACTACGTGTTCGACGACCACCTGATTCCGCTGCAGACCTATCTGCAGCGGCTGATCCGCCAGAGCTACATGACGCAACAGGACCTTGCGTACATGGCCGACAACGCCTCGGATATCGACTTGATCATCACCCCGAAGTCGCTGACGATGGCGGCCGTGGTCGTCGCCACCGGCCCGATCATCCTGGTCTATCCGTGGATCCAGAAATACTTCATGAAAGGGATCCGCCTTGGTTCGATCAAGGGTTGACACGTGTCCGCTGCAAGGAGGTGATGCCACTGCCTGCATGAAGCCCGGATGAAATCTCATGCCGAGTCGAAAAGAGATCGTTCGAAGAGGAGTATCGAGACATGAAAACGAAACTCAGTTTCCTTGCCGGCGCAGCGCTCATGGCGGTGGCTGCGCTGCTCGTCCCGCTGACGGCCGGCGCCCAGGACATCGAGCCGGTGGAGTTCTGGCGCGGCCCGTCGGGCGGTGTCCCCAACAACATCTACGGGCCGGACGCGTTCGTGAATCAATGGATCGCCAAGAAGTTCGGGCTGGCGGTGTCCGTGCGCTTCGCGCGCGAGAATGCGCTGACCGAGTTCACCCTGATGCGCACGACCCGCAGACTGCCGGACATGTTCACCGTCCCGAACGTGCAGGTCTTCAGCGAGACCGCGCGCACTGGCGTGCTCAAGGCGCTGGAGGAGTACTACGACGACCCGGACTACCCGCATCTGCAGCAGATCCCGCGGGTGCAGCTTGCGTTCCTGACGCTGGATGGCCATCAGTACGGCATCCCCATCCGCTACGACCGCGACCTGGACAACCCCAGCCGCGAGGTGGTGCCGTGGCTGCTGATGCCCAGGAGCATCCCCGGACGCCTGGGGATCGATGCGCCGGAGACGCTGGACGACCTGCTGGCCGCCATGCGGGCGGTCAGGGACGGCGACCTGACGAGCTGGACCGGGCAGCCGATGATACCGATGGGGCTGGGCGAAGCCGAGCCGCGCTGGCTGATCACGTTCGGCGACCGCATCTACGGAGCTCCCGGAGCCGGCACCCGCAACGTCGGCAACCTGCAGGCCATGGCCCTGCACCTGGACGACGGCGGACGGGTGGTGCCGTCATGGGGCTCGGTCGAACGCCGCGAAGGGATGCGGCTGGTGAACCGCCTGTGGCGCGACGGTCTGCTGGACCCCGAAGCGTTCACGCAGAAGGGCGACGTGGTCGCCAGCAAGCTCGCCAACGGCAGGCCGGCGTTCTGGTTCGGCCGTTGGGGCGGGGCGTCCGCGTACGCCATCACCGCGGTGGAGAACAACCCCAACCTGTCCGACGAGGAGAAGGAGGCGTGGTACGCCGAGCATGAGGCCACCATCATTCCGGTGATCGAAGCCGCCGGCTACGATTCGACGCCGTTCGGCGTGGTCGACCCCTTCCCGACGAATCTCTCCGCGATCAACGTCAAGACGTCGCAGTCGGTCACCGACAAGCTCATGGCGTGGGCCGACTGGTACCACACCGACGAAGGCATGTTCACCAACTACTACCAGGGCCCGATGGGGACCGAGGGCGCGGAGCCCTACACCGAGGAAGGCGGCATGTGGTACTACGACTCCGACGGCACCCCGCGCCGCAATCGGCCGGCCGACTACCTGGAATTCCGCAGGACCAAGTACTATTACGAAGGCGGTTTCGCCTATCCGTACGAGGGCTTCTTCGGCTACAACTGGCAGCGCGAGTTCCTGGCCTCCGGAGCCGACTACACGCGCGCCGGGCACTGGTGGGACTGGCTGTACGGCACCCAGAAGGACCTGATCGCCTCCGGCGAGATCGGCAAGGTGAGCGCCTTGAACAAGCTGCCGCCCGGCCCGGTCGAGTCGGATCTGGCTCCCGTGATCGAGGACATCTGGACCAAGAACTGGGCCAAGCTGGTCACCGCCGGCAGCGACGCAGAGTTCCAGGAGAGCTATGACAACCTCATGCAGCGGCTCCTGGCCACCGACTGGAAACAGGTGGTCGCAGAGCGGCAGATGAGCTGGGACACCTTCCTGGCCGAGAACCCCGGGATCGCCGCTCTCGGGGGGTTCCCGACGCACACGGCGATCCCGGAAGTGGACGCGCAGCTTTAGTTCAGCGCACGCGAGCCGGCCCGCCGGCCGGTTTGGTCCGAACCGCGGCCCCGGTTTCGTCCGAACTGCGGCCCCGCCTGCACGATGGGCGGGGCCGCTCTCTGTCGGGCGCTGCCGGCGCGCCCCTACTGGTAGCGCAACAGCCGCGGGTTGCGCAGCGCGATCAGGATCGACAGCCCGATCAGCAGCACCCCGAAGATCGCCATCGCCGCACGCACGCCCAGCAGCTCGGCCAGCGCGCCGGCCGGCAGGGCTCCGGCCGGGGCGAGCCCGAAGTTCATCGCGTAGATGCTCACCACCCGGCCGCGGTACTCGGCGTCGGCCACCTCCAACAGCAGCGCCTGATTGAGCGCGCGCCGTAGCGCGTCGCCGATCCCCACCAGGACCGTCAGCACCACCGCCACGGCCAGCACCGGCACCGCCCCGATCATCACCAGCCCCGCTCCTGATACCACCGCGCCGGCCATCAACACCGCGCCGCGGTGGCGGCGCCCCGTCCAAGCCACGTAGGAGGCGCCGAGGATCGCGCCAAGGCCGACCATGCTGGACAGCAAACCCAGCGTACGTGGCCCGTGCTGGTACACTTCGACCACGAACACCGGCAGCAGAAACCGGTACGGCATCGCCAGCACGGTGAACGCCAGCGCCACCACCATCAGCGCCACCAGTAGCTCGTCGTTGCGGACGTAGCGCAGACCGGCGCCGATGTCGCGCAGGAACGACCGGGACGCCTTGCCCGGCGCGCGCGGATTGCCCGAGTGGCGCACCAGACCGGTGCACCCGACCGCGACCAGATCGGCGATCAGCACGATCACGTAAACGCCTAACGGTCCGACGCTGTCATACAGAATGCCGGCGATCGCCGGCGCCAGCAGGGTGGTGGCGCTGAAGGAGACCGACACCAGCGCGATCGCGTTGCCGGCCGAGTCATCGCCGACGATGTCGACGATCAGCGATTGGCGCGCGGGCACCACGAAGGCGAACGCCACCCCCTGCAGGGCCGAGGCTGCCAGCAGGTGCCCCCAGCCGATCACGCCGAAGAAAATGGCAGCCGCCACCGCGGCGACGCTCACCGCCATCAGAAGCTGCCCGATCTGGATGATGCGCTTGCGCGGCATCCGGTCCGACAGCGCGCCGCCCAGCAGCGACAGGGTCAACATGGGCACCGCAAAGCCCATGCTGACCAGCCCCAGGACGAACGCCGAGTCGGTCAGCTCATAGGCCAGATAGCCGGCGGCGATGAAGGTGGCCTGGTTTCCCCCCATGACGATGGAGTTGCTCAGCCACAAATAGCGAAAATCGCGGTGGCGCAACGCGCTGAAGCGCGATCGCCACCCGGACCGCACGCCCATCTATCGCCCGAAAGCCTCTATCGCCCGAAAGCCGCCGCCTGGCCGAGGACGGCGCGCGGCGAACGCCGCCGCCCTCACCATCCGAGCGCGTAGCCGATCACGCCACGGGGCGACACGCCGCCGCGGATCACGCCCTGTTCCGCGTCGATGCGGACGGCCATCGGCTTGCCGTGCCCCCACGGCCCGGTCATCCGTACCTCGTGGCCGCGCCGGCGGAGCTCGTCCAGCACGCCGGCGTCGATGCGGCTCTCGGCGGACACGCCACGCTGATACGCCCTGCGCGGATAGAACGACGACGGGAAGTGGGTCGAGTGCACCGTCGGTGCCTCCAGCGCCTGCTGCAACGGCATGCCGAACACCCGGTGATTCAGGAATACCTGCAGCGTCCACTGGTCCTGGCCGTCGCCGCCGGGCGTGCCGAACACCATCTCCGGCCGGCCTTCGCGGGTCACCAGACTGGGCGTCAGTGTGGCTCGTGGCCGCTTGCGTCCTGCCGCGGCGTTGGCCCGATTCGGGTTCAGGTAGAACATCTGCGCGCGCGTGCCGATCGGGAAGCCCAGCCCCGGCACCACCGGAGAGGAGCCGATCCAGCCGCCGGACGGGGTGCAGGCGACCATGTTGCCGTCGGCATCGATCGCGTCGCAGTGCGTGGTGTCGCCCATGTGCGCGTGTCCGGCACCCTCCCCCGCCTCGCGGCCGGTGACACCGAGCGCCGCGCGGTTGTCGGCCAGCACGTCGCCAAGCGGCAGCCCCTCCGCTCCCAACGGTCCGGCGACGAGCTCTCCGGAGGCGTCGTCGCCGATCGTCTTCCGCCGGTCATCGGCGTAGCCGGCCGACAGCAGCCGGTCCATCGGGACCTGATCGTGCTCCGGATCACCGTAGTACGCCTCGCGGTCGGCAAAGGCGAGCTTCGCGCACTCGATGACGGCGTGCAGGTAGTCGGCCGAGTTGTGGCCCATGCCCTGCAGGTCGAAGCCGTCGAGCAGGCGGAGCTGCTGCAGGAACACCGGTCCCTGCGTCCACGGACCGCACTTGTGCACATCGACCCCGCGGAAGTCGACGCTGCACGGCGTCTCCGCCGCCGCACGCCACGCTGCCATGTCGTCCATGGTCAGCAGCCCGGCGTGCTCCTCGCCGCTGGCGTCGAGCAGCGGGTCGGCGATGAAGCGGACGATGCGCTCGGCGATCGGACCGCGATAGAACGCGTCGCGCGCCGCTTCAATGCCGCGCTCGCGCCCGCCGCCGGACGCCTCCTCGGCGGCCACCATCGTGCGCAGCGTCGCCGCGAAGTCCGGGTTGCGGAACCGCTCACCCACGCGCGGAATGCGGCCACCGGGGCAGTAGATCGCCGCCGTGGAGGGATAGCGCTCAAGGAACAGCTTCGCCTTGTCCTCCGTGCTGCGGCTGAAGGCCGGATAGACCGGAAAGCCCTCTTCGGCCAGCTCTATGGCGGGGGCCAGGATGTCCGCGAAGCACAGGCGGCCGAAACGCGCCACCGCGCACGCCCAAGTGTCCAGGGTCGCCGGCACGCAGGCCGGCAGGTAGCCGTCACCGGGAATCAGGTCGATGCCGTGCTCCCGGCAGTAGTCGATGGTGAGCGCCGCCGGCGAGCAGCCCATGCCGCTGATCGCGAACGGTTTGCCCTCCGCCGCCGAATAGATCAGGGTCGGCGCCTCGCCGCCGATCCCGTTCGAGTACGGCTCCAGCAGGTTCAGGCAGATGCACATCGCCGCCGCCGCGTCGATGGCGTTGCCGCCCCGCTCCATGATGTGCACGCCGGCCGCCGTGGCCAGATAGTGCCCGGACGTGACCACGTAGCGGCGGGCCATGATCTCCGGGCGGGTCGTGAAGTCGCTCATGTTCCTTCCTCGTTCAGCCTGCTTCTTTCAGCCCGCTTCGTTCAGAAAGGCGGCCGCGGCACCGGCCGCCGCCGCGATGTTCTCTTCGATGGTGACCCCGGACCGTTTGCGCGGCGCGTAGCCGTGGTCACCGTCGGTGATCCAGGCGATCCGTATGCGGTTGGGCAGCCCGAAGCCGGGCACCTCCTCGCGGTCGCCGAACGGGTCGCGCTCGCCCTGCACGATCAGCGTGGGTGTGAGCAGGTCGCCCAGGCGCTCGGTGCGCATCCGCTCCGGCTTGCCCGGCGGGTGGAACGGGTAGGCGAAGCAGACCAGGGCGCGCACGCCGCACTCGTCCGCCACCATGCTGGCCACGCGGCCCCCCATCGAGCGGCCGGCGATCGCCAGCTTTCCCGGATCGCCAATGGCGCCGATCACCGTATGCCACGTATTCACCAACACCGCCTCCGGATCGGGCCGCGAGCGGCCTTCGGCCATGTACGGGAACGGGAACCGAAACACCCGCAGCCCATGGGTGGCCAGCGCGGAAGCCAGGGCCACCATCGCTTTGTGGTGCATCGACACCCCGGCGCCGTGCGCGAGCGCCAGAGGCGGCCCATCCTCGGGACCGTCGATCAGGAAATCCGGCTTCCAGTCAGCCATCAGCGCTAGGAGGCGAACTGGCCGCTGGCCAGCAGCACCAGGGTGCAGGCGCGGAGGACCGGGATGCCCCGCTCCTGCAGCCGCTGCTCGACCCGATCGGATTCCGCGCCCGGATTCAGGATCACCCGGCTGGGAGCCAGAGCGATGATCTGGTCGATCAGCTCCTCGCCATGACGGGGTCCCACGTAAACGGTGAGCGTGTCCACCGGTCCGTCGATCGCCGCCAGATCGCGGGCGACCGTCAGGCCTTCGATCTCATCGTGCGCGGGATGGACCGGAATCACGTGATGGCCGTGCTGCCGGAGGCGGCGCACCGCCTGATTGGAGGTGCGGTCCGATTTCGGGCTCGCCCCCAGGACGGCGACGCGTTCGGCATGCATGGCTCGACCGCAGGGTAGCACGCGGGCGCCTCGCCGATCGCCGCGCTCCGCGTCGGTTAGAATGTGGCCAAGGAATTGCTGAACCGATGAAGATCGAACACATCGCATTGAACGTCCCCGATCCCGCCGCAATCGCCGACTGGTATGTCGCCAACCTGGGCATGCAGGTCGTACGCCAGAGCGGCGCGCCCACGCACACCACCTTTCTGGCCGACAGCGACGGTGACACCATACTGGAGCTGTATCGCTTCGACGGCGCGCCGCTGCCCGACTACGCCGCGCAGGATCCGATGGTGCTGCACCTGGCCTTCTCCTCCGCGAACGCCGTCGAGCAGGCCAGGCAGCTCGCCGCGGCCGGCGCGCAGTTGCAGGGCGAGCCGCGCGCGACCGACGGCGGCGATACGCTGATCTTCCTGCGCGACCCGTGGGGCATCGCCCTGCAGCTCGTGGAGCGCAGCCGGCCACTGCTCGGGTGACGACCGGCGTCAACCGCCCGATCACCACGCACCGCCAGCGCTACCCGGACATTTCCGAGCCGCTCCGGTGAGCCGCCGCCCGATCGCGCTGGGAGCGGTCGGACACCTGCTGCTGGAGATCACCAACAACTTCCTGCCGGTCACCTATCCGCTGCTGATGCCCCTGCTGGGGCTGTCGTTCACGCAGGTCGGGTTGATCGCGCTGGTGCACTCGGCGTGCGGGACCCTGCCGCAGCCGTGGCTCGGCGCGTTGGCGCAGCGCTGGGGACCGGAGCGGATCATCGTGATCAGCCTGGCCTGGTCGGGGATCTTCATGGGGTGCATCGGCTTGACCGGCTCCTTCGGGCTGGCGCTGGTGCTGGCCGGGCTGGGAGGGATCGGCGGCGGCGCGTTTCATCCCGCCGGGTCGATGAGCGTGGCGCGCGCCGCGGCCGCCCCCGACGGACGGCAGCGGCGCGGGGCGGCGATGTCGCTGTTCTCCGTGGGCGGCAACGTGGGGTCGGCGCTGAGCCCGGCCCTGATGGCGGTCGCGCTGGGCCTGTTCGGCCTGCCCGGTACCGGCGCCGCGGTGGTGGTCGGTCTGGGCTCGGCGCTGCTGGTCTGGCGGCTGCTCGCTCCCGGCGCGTCCGCGGGCGCCGGCCGCGCGGGCGAGGACGGCGCCCTCCCGCGCTCCGCGCCATCGCCGTCACCGTCGCGGCCGCGCGCGGAACGTCGCGCCTATCCGGTGCTGCCGCTGGCCCTGATCGTCGTCTTCGCGATGGCGCGAAGCTGGTTCCAGCTCTCGATCGCCAGCTTTCTGCCGACCTTGACCGCCGCATCGCTGGGCTCCACGGCCTTGCCGCTGGTGCTGTTCATGGGCTCCGTGGGTGCGGGCAGCCTGTCGGGCGGGCGGCTGTCCGACCGCATCGGCCGCACGCGCACCCTCCTGGGGGCCGCGCTGCTGACGATCCCCGCGCACCTCACCTTCATCCACGCGCCGCCGGCGCTGCAGCTCGTGGCGCTGGCGGTGCTCGGCGCCGCCCTGGGAGCCACCCTGCCGGTGACCATCGTCATGGCGCAGGAGCGCCGTCCGCACGCGACCGGCGTGGCCGCCGGGCTGGTGATCGGGCTGGGCGGCTTGCCGGCCGGCATCGGCGCGTCGGTAACGGGGCTGCTGGCGGATGCGTACTCGCTCGACGCCGCACTGCAGTGGACGCTGCTGGCCCTGGTGGTCGGGGCGCTGGCCGTTATTGCGCTGGCGCTTGTGGAGCAGGATCGCGGGCGTCGAGCACCTCCGCACACGCTTCGCGGAACACCGCAAGCGACTCCTGCAGCGCCTCCTCGGTGATCACCAGCGGCGGGGCGATCTTGACGCACTCGCCTGCCACGCCCACCGGCGCGAACAGCAGCAGGCCCCTGCGGAAGCACGCCTGGGTGATCGCCGCGGCGGTCGCCGCGTCCGGGTCGCGCGTGCCGGGCCGCATCACCTGGATGCCGGCGACCAGCCCGCGGCCGTGCAGGCAGGCGAGGGCCGACGCGTAGGGCTCGACGATCCGGGCAAGCTCCGCCATCAGGATGCGGCCGAGCGTCTCCGCCCGCTCGACCAGGCGCTCGCGCTCGATGAGGTCCAGATTGGCGAGCGCCGCCGCCACGCCGGCCGGATAGCCGGAATGGGTGGAGGTCATCGAGCCCGGCGGGTACAGGTCCATGATGTCGTGCCGCCCGATCACCGCCGCCAGCGGCAGGCTGGAGGTGATGCCCTTGCCGCAGGTGATCAGGTCCGGGGTCACGCCGTAGTGCTGATAAGCGAACATCCGCCCGGTGCGTCCGAAGCCGGACTGCACCTCGTCGAAGATGGTGACGATGTCGTGCTCGGCCGCCCAGGCGCAGAGCGCCTGCGCGTATTCATCCGGCAGGAAATCCGGCCCGACCCCCTGATAGGACTCGGTGATAATGCCGGCTATCTCGTCCGGTCCCACGCCTGCCTCGGCAAGCGCGGCCAGGAAAGAGTCGAACGAGGTGTCCGGGTTCTTGAACCCGTCCGGGAACGGCACGCGCACGAAGGTCGCCCCCTCCCCGGCCAGCCACTCGTGATGGGCGGCCATGCCGCCGGCGAGCTGTGCGCCCATCGTGCGGCCGTGGAAGGCGTTGCGGAAGGAGACCACCACCCGCTTGGCCGGCCCGTGCGTGCGCAGCCCGTAGGTCTTGGCCAGCTTGATGGCCGCCTCGTTGGCCTCGCTGCCGGTGGTCACCACGAATACCGTGTAGTTGCCGGGGTCGGGGGCGAGCGCCTGAAGGCGCACGGCGAGGGCCGCGCGCCCTTCGTGCGGGAACACGTAGGCCGACAGCAGCGGCCGTGCCACGGCGTCCGCCACGGCGTCGCGGATCTCGGTGCGGCCGTGGCCGGCGTTGGTGATGAGGACGCCCGACGACCAGTCGATCCAGGTGTTGCCCCAGCGGTCGGACACCTGGAACCCCTCGGCGCGGTCCCAGACGATCGGCGGCTGGCCGGCCATGGCGCGCGGCTCGGCGGCGCGCAGCCGCTCCAGCACGGGCAGCGATTCGGGCACGGGCAGCGGCGTGCAGATGCGTCGGTGCCTGGTGCGGACCGGCGGCACCGCCACCGGCTCAAGCGAGTACTCAGCCATTTGTCACTTCAGGAGTCCCATCGTAGCGGATGTGGATCGCCGCGCCGGCGGATGCCAGCGACTGCCGGGCCGCCTCCACCACCAGCTCGTTGATGCCGCTGTTGAGCGGCGTGGCCATGAGGCCTTGCCGGTCGATCGCCTGCAGGCGGGCGCGCCGCTCGCCGAGTGACAGGCCGCACAGCGCGCGGGCGCTGTGCACGGCGGCAGCCATCGACTCGAAGCCGTACCCGATCGGGTCCGCGCCGGCTCCGTCCCGCGGCGCCAGTCGGAAGAAATCGGGGTTGGCGAAGTTGAACCGGCTGCCACCCGGACCGGTGGCCGCGACGTAGGCGTGCTCGACGCCGCGGTTCTGATCGTCGTGGTCGATCAGCCCGGTGCGGCCGTCCCCCTCGCAATACAGGGTCATTCCCTGATCGTTGGAGCCGGCGCCGGCGTCCGGATAGCCGAGGCCGGCGCTCACCGACAGGATCGCGCCGTTCTCCCAGTGAACCCGGCCGTGCGCCCACAGATAGCCGACGTTGCCGTTGGGGAAGGAGCCGGTGACGCCGGCGGCGCTGACGGCCACCGGCCGCAGGCCGGTGACGAAGTAGACCAGATCCACGTAGTGGCACCCGACGTAGGTGAACGGGTCGCTGTTTTCGCAGGTGAACCAGTTCTGGAAGTTCGAGTGCCGATAGAAGTAGGGCTCGAACAGCTTGGCCTCGCCATAGGCGAACTCCCCGAAGTCGCCGCGCCCGTACTGACGCCGGGCGATCAGCGACCGCCGGTCGAAGCGCTTGTGATAGTCGATCCCCACGAACAGACCGCGCGCGGCGGCAAGCTCGCCGATGCTGCGCCCGTGCTCGAAGCGCTGCACCAGCGGCTTGACGCTGTAGACGTGCTGATCGCGCCGCAACGCATCGACGATGACGTCGTAGTGCAGGTGATCCGGCACCGCCACGAACACCAGCTGATGAGGGGCAAGCGCATCCAGGGCGCGCAGGTACGCGCGCGGGTCGCGCTCGCCGGAACTCAGGTCCGGATAGGCGGCGAAGCCCTGGCCGGGAAACGCCTCCGTGAGCTCCTCGTCACCGGCGAGCGGCGCCAGCCGGGCGGTGCTGGTGGCCGCGACCGAGATGGAGCCCACCTCGCCGGCCCGCTGCAGGTGGTACAGGGACGGCAGGATCACGTCCCGGGTGAACATGCCGGCGCCCACCACTACGACGTCGATCGGTCCGCTCGCAGGGGGAGCGCTGTCCGATTGGGATCTGGCCATGGACGCCGTGCTACTTCTCTACGGACCGAGGCTCCTCGTCCTGAGCGCCTTCCTGATCCCGAGTAATCGGACCACTGACCTGTGATCCGGTTTCCGGTTCCTGTGCAGGCTGCTCCGCGGCCGGCTGCTCCGCGGCCGGCTGCGCGTCTGCGTCTGCTTCCGCCTCTGCCTCTTGCTCTTGCTCTTCTGATGGAGCGGCAGGCGACTCCTCCGCAGCCGCGGGTGGTTCCGCCTCTTCACGTTGGTCTGACGCTTCTTCCGGAGCGGATTCGCTCGGCGCCGCATCTCTGTCGCGTGTCGCTACGAACACGATTATGCCAGCCACAACGAGCACGACGACGGCCACAATTGCGACTATGCGTCCGACGTTCGACGACTTTTGGTACATGGGTCACGGTACATCATGACGGCAGAGCCTGCCATCAAGCTGGTTCGCATCGTGACACATGGAATCGGCAGGGTGCAGATGAAAACCAAGCGATTTCTGGATTGATGACATGCAAGATCAATACGGATTGTGTATCGAGAACGAAGACTATCTGTACCCACAGTCGTACTTCGTGATGGTCGACGTGCCTCATCAGGCACACGCGATTTTGCGCGCCGCAGAGTAGTCCGCCAAGGAACCCGCACCTGCACGCTGCGCCCCGTTTGACTTCGGTTCTGAGAATCAGATATTTTGACTAATCAAAATGCCGGCGTCATGATCGAGACCAAGGGGCTGACCAAGTACTACGGGCGCACGCGCGGGATCGACGGGCTGGATCTGAGCGTGGCGGCCGGCGAGTTCTTCGGCTTCATCGGTCCCAACGGCGCCGGCAAGTCGACGACGATCCGGACCCTGCTCGGCCTGCTGCGCCCGACGCGCGGCAGCGCCACGGTGTTCGGGCTGGACGTGACCAGCCGCGGCACCGAGATCCGCCGCCGGCTCGGCTACATCCCGGCGGAGGTCGGTTTCTACGACGGCATGACCGGCGAGGCGATGCTCCGCTTCGCCGCCCGCATGCACCGGGTCGAGCCGGCGTGGGGCCGGGAACTGGCCGCACGCATGGACCTGGACCTGCAGCGCAAGGCGGACGAGCTGTCCACCGGCAACCGGAAGAAGCTGGCCATCGTGCTGGCGCTTCAGCACCGCCCGGAACTCGTGATACTCGACGAGCCGAGCGCGGGCCTGGACCCGCTGATGCAGGGCGTACTGTTCGATCTGCTGCGCCAGGAGCACCGGCGCGGCGCCACCATCTTCTTCTCGTCGCACGTGCTGGACGAGGTACAGCGCATGTGCCGGCGCGTGGCGATCGTGCGCAACGGCAGGATCGTGGAGGTGGCGGAGATCGAGACGCTCCGCCAACGCCACCTGAAACGGGTACGCGCCGTGTTTCCCGGCGAGCCGCCCGCGCGGACGCTGGCGATCGAGGGCGTCACCAACCTGACTGTCGATGACGACAGCGCCCGGTTCGACTTCACCGGGCCGCCGCGCGCGCTGCTCGCGGCGCTGGCCTCGCATCGGATCGTAGACGTCACCATCGAGGACCCGACCCTGGACGACGTGTTCCTGCACTACTACGGCAGTGACACGGAGGACGGGGACGCGGAGGAGGACCCCTCATGATTCCCGCCTGGCACCTGTTCACGCACGAGCTGCGCCGCAACCGCCGGCAGGCGATCGCCTGGACCACCATCGTCGCAGGATTGGCGGTGCTCTACTCGTTGTTTCTCCCGTCGATAGCCGAATCCGGCGAAACCTTCGCCACCATGCTGGAGGCGTACCCCGATGCGCTGCTGAAGGCGCTCAACATCGAGGACGCGGCGATGTTCGCGACGCCGCTCGGTTTCCACGTCACGGAGAGCGGCATCGTGATCACCATCCTGGGCGGCATATTCGCCGCGTCGCTCGGCGCCAATCTGCTGCTCAAGGAGGAGCGCGACCGCACGGCCGAGTTCCTGCTCGCGCAGCCGCTGTCGCGCCTGCAGGTGTGGGCCGGCAAGACCGCCGCCGCCTACGTTTACGTGGTCGCCTTCAACGCCGTGACCTTCGCCGTCTCCGCCGCCGCGATCACGGGTTTCAGCCCCGATCCGGTCGACGTGGGTGCCCTGCTCATCTACAACGTCTACGTGCTGCTGCTGACCGTCCTGCTGGCCTCCCTGGGCCTGCTGCTGTCGGCGGCCGTGCGCCGGGGGCGCAGCATGACCGGCGTGGCGGTGGCCATCGCACTCGGCGGCTTCTTCGTGGACGCCATCTCCAAGACCACCGACACGGCGCGGCCGCTTGGCTACCTGAGCCCCTACCGGTTCCTGGACACCTCGATCCTGGACCCCGACTACGCGCTGACGGCCGGGCGGCTCGCCTACTTCCTGCTCGGAACGGCCTTGCTGCTGACCGCCTCGGCACTCCGGTACCGGCGCAAGGACATCATGGTCTAACATCGCCCGCGGAGGGCGCCACGATGACCATCGCCGAAAGGATCGCCGACCGCGCGCGTCAGGAGGGACTGGAGCTCTACTTCGGCCTGCCCGGCTCGGGCGCGCTGATGGACCTGATGGAAGCCGGACGGCACGTCGGGCTGGACCTGGTGCTGATGGGCCACGAGTCGAGCGCCGCCATCACCGCCGCCTACTACGGCCACCTGCGCGGCGGCGCCGGGCTGGCGATCGGCATCAAGGGCGCGGGCGCCGGCAACCTGGCCGCCGGCGCGGTCAACGCCTTCTTCGAGCGCATGCCGGTGGTCTGCCTGTGCGAGCGCATGGGGTCAGGCGCGCGCGCCGACATGTCGCAGGTGTGCGTGCAGGAGCCGCTGTTCGCCCCCGTGTCGAACGCCACCCTGGAGATCGACGCGACCGGCGATCCAGGCCGCACCATCGATGCCGCCTTCGCCGCCGCCACGGCGGGCCGGCCGGGGCCGGCGCTGCTGCAGTGGCCTTCCGACCAGACGCAGGCCGATGCCGGCAGCGACCCCACCGAACGGCCGGAGCCTCGGCTGGGTGGGCCGGCGCCCGACGGCGCGGCGATCGCGCGGGCGGTGCGGCTGGTCGGCGGCTGGCGGCGGCCGGTCGTCATCCTGGGGCCGGACATCGCCCTCGCCGGCGCGTCCGGGGCGGTGCGCGCGCTGATCGAGCGCATGCGGCCGGCGGTGCTGCACGGCTTCCACGCCCGCGGCATGACCCCCGAGGACGACCCCCGGTTCGCCGGCGTGTTCATGGCGTTCCCCGGGCCCAACATTCTGGCCAACCGCATCCTGGCCGAGTCGGACGGCGCGCTGCTGATCGGCGTCGACGGTCTGTCCGTGGAGGGAACGTGGGACACCGCGCTTCCGATTCCCACCTGCGAGCTGGCGGCGCAGCCCGACTTCGAGATCGTGTCACCGGCCGCGGTGCGCGTCGACGGCGACCTGGCCGCCTCGCTCCCCGCCCTGACGGCCGCCCTGCCGGAGCGGACCGACGAGGGCTATCCGACCGAGCGCGTGGCCACCATCCGCGCCGACGTGCTGGCGCGCTGCTTCGCCCGGCCGCCGGACGCCCGCCTGGCCGCCCAGGACGCGGTGCAGATCGCCCGCGAGCTGTTGCCGGAGGACGGCATCATGGTCTCGGAGACCGGCGTCTTCATCGTCATGCTCGACCACCTGTGGCCGGTCACGCGGCCGGACACCTTCTTCGGCTCGGGCGGCGGGCGCACGATGGGGCTGACCGTGCCGGCGGCGCTGGGCGCCAAGCTCGCCCGCCCGGACACCCCGGTGCTGGGCATCGGCGGCGACGGCAGTCTGCTGATGCGCCTGGGAGAGCTCGAGACCTTCGCCCGCACCGGCGCGGCGGTGCCGCTGCTGATCATCAACGATCAGGCGCACGGCACCATCCGGTCACGGCAGAAGACCCGCGGCCTTGACCCCTACTCCCTGCAGTTCGCGCCGGTCGACTACGCCGCGATCGCGCGCGCCACCGGCCTGCGCGGCGCGACGGTGTACGACCCGGAGACGCTGCGCCGCGAGCTGGCCGCGGCGCTGGCCGCCGACGTCGCCACGCTGATCGACGTGCGCGTCGACCCGCAGCCCTATCAGGACAGCTTCGGGCCCACCGTCGGCGTCCTGTCCTGAGGTTTCTGCCGGGCAGCCAACCAGGAAGCGGCCGCGTGGCACGAGCGCAGCCTGGCCTGCCAGCAGGCGCTTGACTGGGTCCTCTCCTTCGTACGGCCGAACCCCTGAGGTCAACGACCTGCGCGAGTTGATCCCGCTCCGTGAGCCGCTACCCGGTCCAGCCTCGACGTGACAGAACCCGTACAGCGCGATTCCCTCATCCCTCATCCACCACCGCACCGGTTGTCAGGTTGTCAAGCCAGATCGAGGCGTGCTACTGTCGAACGATGCAGTTGTTGTCATTTGTCGTCGAGCGTCTGCGGAAAGCTAACATTCGCAAGAAGACAGCGTGAGAACTATTTCGCTTTGACGACGCGAGAGACGTTGCCAGCCCGGCTCCTATGCCGATAGTTGAGAGGTAAGCCTATAAAATAAGACGCATCACTCAGCTTCAATTTTCGCAACCAAGAGGGAGAATCCAACCGATGAAAATAAAACAACTTTGTGTCTTGATCGCCACGTTGGCGCTGGTAATTGTGCCGCCGGCGTTCGCAGATCCTGCTAGCGAGGATCCGTACGACTGCGGTCTTGGTTCCGTGATCGATGCACTGCGCGAAGCAATACCCGACATTACGCCTGTCCAGATCGTGGAGTTTATTGACCAGATTCGTGCGGATACGGCGTCGATTTACAACGATGAAAACGCCCCGTCTGCGGGCACGATCTCCAAGGACCTGGACTTCGAAACGATATTGGTCCACTTGCCGGGTCTATGTGCTATCTCGTATACTTGCCACGGTACTTGCCTGATGCAGAAACTGAATTGCAACGGACACATCCACTACGAAATTGTGTCTTGCGGGACATGTTTTACGCCTTGATCCGTCGCCAAGCTTCGCTATTGCGCTGGCCAGTAAAGGAAGCGGTGCAATAAGGCCGCTGGTGACGGTTAGACCGCCCTGGGTTGGGGCGGCTGGCCGTCACCAGCGGCTGACACCGGGGGTCTTTGAGGAATTGTGAAGACGGAACCCGGTCATCAATCACGAAACCGGAGCCCGCGCCCGACGGCATCACCGGTGGTTCACGTCCGATTATGGGGACCCGAGGCTCAGGGAGCACCTGAAAGTCGTGATCGCGTTGATGAACACGTCCGGTTCGTGGGAGGGCTTCAAGACCAAGCTCAGGACGGTGCACCCGACGAATTACGAGAATCTGTCGCCGAAGTTCACCGACGTAAGCGACGTGCCCAATGAAGACGATGACCTGTAACGCCGGCAACGATACCGGCGGGAGCGCCGGAGCCGACGTAGCGTAATACCATTCCGTGAATGGTATTACGGAAGGGCGAGGCGTTGACTGATGCCGTGCGCGTGTGGCATTATCGTCAGTGTGAACCGGTTACCAACGGAGAAGCGCGCGCAGGTGCTGTCCATGATCGTCGGGGGCATGTGTCGATGAGGTCGATCAACCGCGTCGCCAACGTGAATCGTCCGACGGGCTGAAGGCGTACGTCAAGGCCGTCGACGATGCGTTCGGCGCGACCGCGGACTTCGCGCAGGTCGTGAAGACGTACGGCAAGCCGCCGCGGCGCGCCGGACATGCGCGTGGCGAACACGTCGCACGTGGAGCGCCACAACCTGACGATGCGCATGAGCGTCCGCCGGTTCGCCCGTCTGACCAACGCGTTCTCGAAGAAGTTGGAGTACCACTGCGCGACGATCGCGCTGTACTACAACTTCTGCCGGTAGCACCGGTTGTCGAGGATGACGCCCGCGATGGAGGCGGGCATCGAGACGACGATGCGGGACGTGCCGTGGATCGTCAGCCTGCATCGACGCGCGCGCACCGGCGCCGCGGCTACCGTCGACCTACCGGAAGCGCGTCGCGGCGGCGAATTCAAAGTGAGACACGACCAGGGGTTGACGCGACGTGACCGCCATAGCACCGTCTGGACATGCTCCGGGTGCCGTAAGGCAGCCAGAGCCAACGATCAGGAGGAGCCCATGATCGGGCCGAACGGGGAGAAGCGATCCGGCGACACGATCAAGAACGCGCTGCACGTCGCCAAGCTCGCGACCGGCGAGGCCGAGGAGGTCTACGTCGATGAGAGCAAGCGGCCCGGCGGACAGAAGGGAGGTCGTGCCCGCGCCGACGTTCTGACCCCCGAGCAGCGTCGACAAATCGCCAAGGAAGCCGCCGAAGCGCGCTGGAGCCGCTCTCAGAAGGCGGCAGGTTGATGTCGGACCGAACGCAACCAAGAGATTACACAGTGGACCTATTGAGAGAGTTGCAGGTCACCAATCAGTTGCTATCACACGTTGCGGGCCAACTTGGCGCGATCGCTGTGCTTCTGAAGAGGCAAGATGGAAGTCACAGTACCGCCGATATCGTCGATGGCGAGAGACGCGCGCGTATGCTGCTCGATCAGGTGAGACGTGAGCGACGTTTCTGACGAAAGGCCCTGTGGTTCCCAAGAGGGCGCCTAACCCGAACAGGCGCCAGAGCGGGACAAGGCGTTCACCGGGGGCAACCACGTACCGATCACGCCAGCGATTTTGCTGACTACCACCCTCAGCGCCTCATATCACACTTGACAACATGTTGTCAAGTGTGATATGATCTAAACCATGGCTACCCATTTCAATCCCGACAAGAAGCTGTTGAAGGAGCTTATCGTATACATAGCAAAGAGATGCCGCGCGGACCAAAGCTTTGGAGCCGTCAAGCTCAACAAGATCCTCTGGCGGTCGGACTTCATGGCGTATGCCCAGGAGGGCGCACCTATCACGGGGTCACAGTACATCAAGCAGCCGAAGGGGCCGGTCGCTCGCCAATTGCCCGCGGCGCAAAGGGAACTCCAGGAAGAGGAAAGGATTGTCATCGTAGAGGAGACGGCGATCGGCGGTTACAAGCAAAAGATCACTGTGGCGAGGACCGACCCTGACCTAAGCGGATTCACTGCAAGTCAGATCTCGATCGTGGGTGAAGTAATCGACGAGTACTTTGGCTTGACCGCTTCTGAGGTCAGCCAACGCTCGCACGGCAAGGCGTGGGAGGTAGCCTCTGATAGGGAGGTGATCCCCTACGAAGCGGTATTTCTCGCTGACAGGATCACTCATGATGACAGAGTCCGTGCGCGGGAAATTTGTGAACGTCTCGCCATGAGCTAAACGGATGCCCGTGAACGAACATCTTATCAACTACGGCGTAGTGGAGTCGCTTGAATGCACCGAGCAGATCAAGAGTCTCGGAGCAAGGCGAGTGGACGATGCTATGGAGAGCCTGAAATGGGCTCTTGCGCGGAAGCCCGAAAAATTCCCAGCGGAAGGCAAGTTCCGGTTCTGGAAGACAGAGGCGCTTGGAGGAGTCCCTGAGTTGCTCGTCGTATTCCTCATCCGCCCCGACCAGGAGCAGGTTGAGATCCTCAGCGTAGAGGCAGACTCAGCGGCAGCCTGGGAGGCGCTTGATCCCTTCGCCTTCCAGTAGAGGAAGTGGTGTCCGTAGCCAGTTGATCTAGGGGGCCGCGTGTATCTGCTACTGACACGTTAGCATCCGTAGCCGGTCGCAAAAAAGAAACCAAAGTGAGACGAATGCTTGACATGGCAGGTGAAGTGCGCCGTCATCGTCACCATGAACAGGTTGCCCACGGCCAAGCGAGCACAGATCATCTCGATGCTGGTCGAGGGGATCTCCATGAGGTCCATCACCCGGCTGATCGGCGTCAGCATCAACACGGTGACCAAGCTCCTGCACGACGCCGGAGAGGCCGCCGACGCGTACCACCATGCACACGTGCAGGGCGTCCGGGGCCGCCGGCACGTCCAGTGTGACGAGATCTGGTCGTTCGTGTACGCCAAGCAGGGGAGCCTTCCGTACACGAAGGCGGCGCCGCCGGAAGCCGGCGACGTGTGGACGTTCACCGCGCTCGACACCGATAGCAAGATGATCCTCAGCTACGTGGTCGGCCCGCGGGACGGCCGGACCGCGTTGGACTTCATGGACGATCTGCGGGGCCGCGTCGAAGACCGGCCGCAAATCTCGACGGACGCGATGACCGGCTACCCCGACGCCGTTGACGGAGCCTTCGGCGGCGACGTGGACTTCGCGCAGATCATCAAGACGTACGGCAAGCCGCCGGGGGAGGAGAACCCGGAGCGGCGCTACAGCCCGGCGATCTGTAGCAGGATGGAGAAGAAGGCCGTATGGGGCACGCCGGACATGCGCAAGGCGAACACGTCACACGTGGAGCGCCACAACCTGACGATCCGCATGAGCGTCCGCCGGTTCACGCGGCTTACCAACGCGTTCTCCAAGAACCTGGAGAACCACTGCGCGATGCTGTCGCTCTACTTCCTGCACTACAACTTCTGCCGCCAGCACAAGGCGCACCGGGTGACGCCGGCGATGGAGGCGGGGATCGAAACGACGTTCCGTGACGCCGAGTGGATCGTCAGCCTGATCGACGCACGGGCGTCGAAGCCACGGCGCCCGAAGACCTACCGGAAGCGCCGCACCGAGCCTGCGCAGAAAGATATTTCAAAGTGAGACACGACCGAATCCCGCACACGCAGGCATGTATCGGCCGTTTGTGATACGATCAGGAATCTTTGATCTCATAGGAGGTTTCCGATGAAGAAGAGCATTCTCGCCATCCTGATCGCAGGCTTGGTCGCAACCGGTGTGTGGTCGGCTCCCGTCCAGGAGGACGAGTCCATGGCCGCGGAAATGAGCCCCCTCGACACGCTCGCCCCGGTCGATCACTCCGAATGGGAGCGCGGCAGCCACGGTGGCCGGTTCGTGATCACCAGCACGTCCGATCCCAAGACGTTCAACTGGCTGCTGTCCAAGGAGACCTCGACCGAGGACATCGTCGGCCAGATGTTCATCGGCCCCGTGCGGCGCAACCAGCTTACCCTGGAGTGGGAGCCGCACTTGGCCGAGAGCTGGGAGATCTCCGAAGACCAGAAGACGATCACGCTCCACCTGCGCAGCGGCTTGACGTGGTCCGACGGCGACCCGATCACCGCGGACGAAATCGTATGGACTGTCAACGAGATCATCATGAAAGAAGAGGTGGACACCGACACCCGCGACGCGTTGCTGATCGGCGACGAGTGGGCGCAGTTCGAGTTGATCGACGATCTGACGTACCGCATCGTCCTTCCGTCGGTATACGCCGGCATCTTCGAGGTCGCCTCGATCGGACCGGTACCGCGCCACATCTTCGAGCCGCTGATCGAAGCGGAGGGCGCGGCCGCGGTCAATTCCTTCTGGGGCGTCGACGCGGACGTGACTGCGATCGTCGGCAACGGCCCGTTCCTGATCAGAGATTACCTGCCCAGCCAGCGGGTGGTGATGACGCCCAACGCCAACTACTACGAGCAGGACGAGTGGGGCCAGCAGCTTCCGTACCTGGAGGAGTTCGTGATCGAGTTCGTCGAGGATCTGGACACCGGCCTGGCCCGCTTCATCGCCGGCGAGACCGACGCCTGGGGACTGCGCGGCGAGGACTACGGCGTCCTGGTCGACCGGCAGGAATCGGACGACTTCCTGATCTACAACGTGGGCCCTGCTTCCAGCACGCAGTTCATCAGCTTCAACCAGAACCCGATCGAGGGCGAGGAAGACGGCGGCATCGAGCCGCCGGCGCTGACCTGGCTGTCGAACAAGAGCTTCCGGAAGGCGATGGCGCACCTGATCGATCGCCAGACCATCATCAACAACATCGCCTTCGGCTTCGGTTACCCGCAGTACTCGTTCGTCTGGACGGTCTCCCCCTACTACTGGGAAGGCGCCCCGGACGCCGCCCTCCAGTACGACCCCGCGCGCGCCAAGGAGCTGCTCGACTCGATCGGCTACACCGACCGCGACGGCGACGGCGTCCGCGAGGACCCGGACGGCAACAAGATCTCGCTCATCCTCAACACCAACTCCGGCAACACGGTCCGCGAGCAGATCGGCGAGCTGTTCAGCCAGGAGGCGCAGGCCGCCGGCATCGACGTGACCTTCAAGCCGGAGGCGTTCAACGAGCTGGTCGTCCGGCTGACCTCCTCTTACGACTGGCACATGATCCTGATCGGCCTGACCGGATCCGTAGACCCGGTGGGGGGCGCGAACGTCTATCCGTCGCACGGCTCCCTGCACATGATCGAGCCCAACCAGGAGTCGCCGCGCCGCGACTGGGAGGTCGCCGTGGACGCCGCCTGGGACGAGGCCAACCTCACCACGGACGAGGAGCAGCGCGTTCGCGGCTTCCGCACGCTACAGGAGCTCTGGATCGACGAGGTGCCTTGGGCCTACACCTTCGCCCCGGCGGTGATGCACGCCTACCGCAACAAGATCGGCAACACCAAGCCGCACCCGCTCTACGGCTACGCCATTACCGGGATCGTCGACCGGCTCTTCGTGAAGTAGACGGACACGACAGACGAGCCCGGGACGATACGTCCCGGGCTCTCCACATCGATGAGAGGTCAACCCGTATGACGCCACGGTAGGGAGTCGCGGCCCATGAGCCTGTCGCTGCTGCGCGTCATCGGCCGGCGGCTGATGAACGCCGTGCCGATCCTGTTCGTGACGCTGGCCTTCGCCTTCTGGCTGATCCAGCTCGCACCCGGGGACGTCTACACCGCGTACGCGCTCAACCCCGACATCCGGCCTGAGGACCTGGAGCGGTTCCGCGCCAACTTCGGCCTGGACCAGCCGTGGTACGTGCAGTTCGGCCGCTACCTGTGGAACGCCGCGCAGGGAGACTTCGGCTTCTCGCAGACCTTCAAGGCGCCGGTGTTCGTCCTGGTCCAGCAACGCGCGGCCAACACGCTGCTGCTGTCGATGGTGTCGCTGCTGGTGGCATGGGGGTTCTCGGTGCCGGCAGGGATCATCGCCGCCGCCCGGCAGTACCGGTGGCAGGACCAGTCGATCGCGGTGCTGGCGTTCCTCGGGCTGTCGATCCCGAACTTCTTCCTGGCCTCCGTGCTGCTGTACGTGATCTCGGCCACCGGGAGCTGGCTGCCGATCGGGGGCATGACCTCGATCGATCACGGCCAGCTCTCCGCCTTCGGGAAGACGTGGGATCTGGCCAAGCACCTGGTGGTGCCGGCGCTGGTGATCTCGACCGCGATCACCGCCGGACTGACGCGCATCATGCGCGCCAACATGCTGGAGGTACTGGGCCAGCAGTACATCACCACCGCCCGCGCCAAGGGGCTGGCCGAGCGCGTGGTGATCCTCAAACACGCGCTGCGCAACGCGATCAACCCGATGATCACCATCCTGGGCTTCAACATCGGTGACATCCTGGGCGGCGCGGCGCTGGTGGAGATCGTCACCGGCTGGCCCGGCCTGGGCAAGCTGATCCTGTCGGCGCTGCTCAACCAGGATCCGTACCTGGTGTCCGGCAGCCTGATCTACGGCGTGATCCTGCTGATGCTCGGCAACCTGCTGGCCGACATCCTGCTGACGATCACCGATCCCCGGATCCGCGTGACATGAGCGGCCCGATCACCGCGCCCGCCGCCGGCGCCGTCGAGGAAGGCGCCGCGGACGGCGCGGTCGAATCGCTGCTCGGTGGCTTCAGGAGAAAGTTCCGGAAGCACACGCTGGGCAAGATCGGCGCCGTGGCGCTGCTGGTACTGTACGCCCTGGCGTTGCTCGCCGACCCGCTGTCGCCGGCGAGCATGCGCTGGACCGACAAGACCAAGTCGTACCAGCCGCCGACGCGGGTGCACTTCAGCTACCTCGACGGCGGCCGCGTGATAGTGCGGCCGTTCGCCTTCGAGATGCACATCGTCAGTCAGGCGCTGCGCACCTACGGCCGCGTGCCGCGGCACACCATCCGCGTGATCTCGCAGGAGACGGTCGCCGGACGCGGCGAGTTGCGCGCCGTGGCCATGCAGGACTCGGCAGCGGCGCGCGCGAGCGCGGCGGTCGCGGCGTTGCGGCGCCACTACGGGCTGGCGCCGGACCACCCGGCGCTGGCGGAGCTGCGCGCGCTGATCGGCGAGGTGGAGCGCGATCCGAGCCAGGACCTGCACCGCACCGTGCACGTGGAGCTGGGCCTGCCGGCGACCCCCACCGCGGAGCTGGTGATCGCCAAGGGCAACAAGAACTTCGTGGGCTTCTTCGTGCGCGGCGTGCCCTACCGGTTCCTGGGACTGTTCACGGCGCGCACGCACCTGTTCACCTCGCCCACGGGCGGCTTCTTTCCGCTCGGCACCGACCACGCGGGGCGCGACCTGCTGTCGCGGCTGCTGCACGGCTCGCGCGTATCGCTCACCGTCGGGCTGGTCGGCGCGACTATCACGCTGGTGATCGGCCTGTTGATCGGCGGCGCCGCCGGCTACTTCGGCGGCGCGATCGACAACCTGTTGATGCGCCTCACCGAGGTGCTCCTGGCTTTCCCCGCGTTCTACCTGCTGCTGGCGCTGCGCGGCACGTTCCCGCCCACCCTCAACAGCGTTCAGGTCTACTTCCTGATCATCCTGATCGTCTCTTTCGTCGTCTGGGGAGGCCTGGCCCGCATCGTGCGCGGCATGGTGCTCTCCCTGCGCTCGGAGGACTACGTGCTGGCGGCCCGCGCGCTCGGCCTGGGTCCCTTCAAGATCATCCGCCGCCACGTGCTGCCCAACACGCTGTCGTACGTGATCGTCCACGTCACCCTGACCATCCCCGGCTTCATCCTGGGCGAATCGGCCCTGAGCTTCCTGGGACTGGGCATCACCGAGCCTCAGTCGAGCTGGGGACTGATGCTGTCGGTGTCGCGCGGCTACCGGATCTTCCAGGATTTCCCGTGGGTCCTGGTGCCGGGCATCTTCATCTTCATCGCCATCATGGCGTGGAACTTCGTGGGCGACGGCCTGCGCGACGCGGTCGATCCGCGGAGCCGGAATTGAGCGACACCTCGGGCGGCGGCGCCACGGTCCTGGCCGTAGAGGACCTGCAGGTCAGCTTCCACCTGCACGACCACGTGGTGCGCGCCGTGGACGGCGTCGGCCTGCACGTGGACGAGGGCGAGACGGTCGGACTGGTCGGCGAGTCCGGCTGCGGCAAGTCGGTCACCTCGCTGGCGATCATGCGGCTGATCCCGCAACCGCCCGGCCGCATCGAGCGCGGTTCGATCCGCCTGCGCGGGCGCGAGTTGACCGCCCTGAACGACCGCGAGATGCGCGCCGTGCGCGGCAACGACATCTCGATGATCTTCCAGGAGCCGATGACCTCCCTGAACCCGGTCTTTTCGATCGGCGACCAGATCGCCGAGGCGTTGCTCCTGCACCGCGGCATGGACCGCCGCCAGGCGTGGCAGGAGGCGGTACGGCTGCTGAGCCTGGTGGGCATGTCCGATCCGGACTCGCGGGTCCGCGACTATCCGTTCCAGCTCTCCGGCGGGATGCGGCAGCGGGCGATGATCGCCATCGCGCTGGCGTGCGAGCCGGCGCTGCTGATCGCTGACGAGCCCACCACGGCGCTGGACGTCACCATCCAGGCGCAGATCCTGCGGCTGATGCGGTTGCTGAAGGAACGCGTCCATTCGTCGATCATCTTCATCACCCACGATCTGGCGGTGGTGGCAGGCTTCGTCGACCGCGTGGTGGTGATGTATGCCGGCGTGGTCGTGGAATCGGCGCCGGTGCGCCGGATCTTCAAGGAGCCGCAGCACCCCTACACGCAGGGGCTGCTGGCTTCCGTGCCCTCGATGACCGGTCCCGCCTCCCGCCAGCCGCTGCACGCCATTCCCGGGCACCTGCCCGACCCGCGCCGCCGGCTCCCCGGCTGCCGCTTCGCCGACCGCTGCCCGCGGGCGATGCCGCGTTGCAGCGAGGCGGAGCCGGCGCTGACCTCACTCGACGAAACCCATCAGGTGCGCTGCTTCCTGCACGGCGAGGCGGTGCGGCCGGTGGAGGAGCGGCTGCCGTGAGCGACGCCCCGCTGGTGCAGGTGACGGATCTGCGCAAGGAGTTCGCGGTCAAGGCGGGCGGGTTCGGCAGGTCCCGCGGGACGCTCACGGCGGTGGACGATCTCTCGATCGCGATCCGTCACGGGGAGACGCTGGGCATGGTCGGCGAGTCGGGGTGCGGCAAGACCACGGTCGGCCGCTGCCTGCTGCGGCTCTACGAACCGGAACGCGGGCGGGTCTTCCTGGACGCCGATCCGGAGCTGGTCGACCAGGTGGTGGCGCTGGACCGGGAGGCGCGCGCGCTGGGCGCGTCGCCTGACGCGAAGCGGCGGGTGCGGGAGATCCGCGCGCGCGCCGACTCGCTCGCGGCCGGGCTCGACCTGCTCAGCATGGAGCGCGCGCGGGTGAAGCAGGCGCGGCGCAAGCTGCAGATCGTGTTCCAGGATCCGTGGGCGTCGCTCAACCCGCGGATGCTGGTGGGCGACATTCTCACCGAAGGCCCGCGCGAGTTCGGTGTCACCGGCGCGCGGGTGCTCCGCGAGCTCACCACGAAGCTGCTGGACATGGTCGGCCTGCCCCGGCACGCGGCCGGCCGCTATCCGCACCAGTTCTCCGGCGGTCAGCGGCAGCGCATCGGCATCGCGCGGGCGCTGGCCCTGGAGCCGGAGCTGATCGTCGCCGACGAGCCGGTGTCGGCGCTGGACGTCTCCATCCAGGCGCAGATCGTCAACCTGTTGCTGGAGCTGCAGCGCGAGATGGGGCTGGCCTACCTGTTCATCGCCCACGACCTGAGCATCGTCCGCTACGTGTCCGACCGCATCGCGGTGATGTACCTGGGCCATCTGGTGGAGCTGGGCGACGCCCGGGCGATCTGCGAGCGGCCGCGCCACCCGTACACGATCTCGCTGATGTCGGCGGTGCCGGTCGCCGATCCCGATGCACCGCCCCCCGACCTTCCCCTGGAGGGCGACGTGCCGAGCCCGGTGAACCCGCCGTCCGGCTGCCCGTTCCACCCGCGCTGCCCGCAGGCGATCGACCAGTGCCGCCGCTCGATGCCGCCGCTGACCACCACCCCCGACGGCCACGCCTTCGCCTGCCACAACCCGCCGACAGCCTGAACGCCCGACGTTACGACTCGTGCTCCGTTCGCCACAGAACAGGATCTGTAACATGTCCGTCATCGACAGTCGAGTCGGAACCTCGGTTTCGAATAGGCTGGCTGCAGTCCTCTCCGTGAGACACAGACGTCTCAACTAAGCTAAGACGCACGGGGCTCAAGGCAGTCCTTTCTCCGCCGCTCGACCGGGGAGGTCTATCCCCAACGGGATCCGGGCAATGAACTCGCGCGCTAGCGAGGCGCACTCCGCGGGATTTTCCAGAAGCAGAAGGTGCCCCGACTCGGGAATGAAGTCGTACTCTATCGCCTCGACTTCGTCTGCATTGAAATGTCGGCAGATAGGATGTTGGCAGCGTCGGATCACCACCGATGACTTTCGTCGCCTGCCCGCACGTGGACAAATCAATCAGCGCGGAATAGCTCCTGACGTATTGCACGATTTGCGCCTCATACTCGGGTGGACATCGAAGCTCGTAGCCACTCCGATCGGCAGAGCGTCGGAGCGTGGTCCGAGTCATCAGCTCGATGACTCCGGGCACCACACTCGCGAACATCTGCGAACGGCTGAGATAGCGCGCATACGCTTCCCTGCTCTGGAACCGGCGCATGCGTCTGCTCGCCACGGCCGCGTGCCGCTCGGTGATGACGTCGAGCGCGATGTCATCAAACATCGGTTTATGAATTGGAGGATCAAACAGCAGTCGAGCTGCCAGGCCGTGCACTCTGTGAGGAGAAGATACCGTCTCGGAGTTCAAACTGGGCAGGAGCGACAGAACGGCCGAGAGCGAATGATACAGCCCTACCGTCGGCCGGCTCCCGCAGAGACGATGGATGGCTGCAACGACGCGATCCTGATCGCACACCAGAGTCGGAATCGTATGCATCGTGCGAGGCTCCGTGGCATTCCACCCGTGGTTCCTGAGGTCGTAGACAAACAGGTCGAAGTCATCCATCAGCAACGACCAGAACGGATAGTAGAGGTCGATCGCCAACCCAATTCCGTGACACATGACGATCCGGGTTCCATCTGGATTACCATGTCGACGCACGGCGGTTACGGTATGGTCATCAAGCCGGACCCCGTACACCGAGCGCGCCTTCGGGAGCTGCCATATCTTCTCCATGTCCATCATGCAATCTGTGGCTCTCCACCCTATGGCTCGCCACCGGTGCGACTCCGCTGGAGGGATCCCCTTCCCAAAGAACCGAGCCATCTTCGCTGAGTGGTCGCTGCGCTCTCTTCGTCCAACGCAGGACGCGATCCTAAGGCAACGAACTCACGTGACTCCGCCGGTTCTCATGGTTACAGTAGGGACCAAGCAGGGGGCCGTGCGACTACGCTTGCACGTCGGAGTGAGATCAACAACCCGTCTTGTAGATATTCTCCCAAACAGCATGGCCATTTCCTGAACGGTCAATGCTTTCTTCCTGAACTGTTGCGATCACTGCCTGAAAAGCTCCGAGGTCTTCATGGAGAAGTGCCTTTTATGCCCGGATTACTCACGGCGCGGTGGCCATGGCGTAGCTGAACAGAAGGTTCGGAACGGTTTTGCGCTGCGAATGGCGTCGGCGTAGACGGCGGTGACGCTTGGGAATCAGCCGGGCCGCTCGGACAACGATCCGGGGCCAGTGTTGTCGATGTCCGGGGTTCACAGCGCCCTGCGAGCTGGGTCGCGGGGCATAGTGCGGCCCCGTAGGAGGACGGTCGGTGACGGAGAGAGCCGGAAGTGCGCGTCAGCCGGACGGCGGCTGCCTGCGGGGCGACGTCGGGCATAGTAGCGATGAAGGCAGCGAACAAGGCGGTAACGAGCCGTTGCGGAGTTGCCGGAGCCAAGGCTGTCAATGGCAATCGAAAACTGCGCATTCTTGGCAATCGAAAACTGCGCACCTTCATGAGGGTCCCGTGGCGGGCTGCCGTGACCTCGGCCGTGGGCGTTGACCGGGTCCTGGGGTGGGCGGCGGGAGCGCAGCGACCAGAGCCCCGCCCCAGGACGTCGCCGTGCCCGCTGGGACCGGTAGCAATCACGGCCCTGTTCGCTGGGCAGGGGCTGCCTGCTCCTGCGATGCCCCCGTGGATCGGCGAAGATTCTGATGGGCACGCATCCGGTAGCTGTTGCCGCGGATGTTGACGATGTGGCAGTGGTGCAGCAGGCGATCGATCAGCGCCGCGGCCATCACCTCGTCGCCGAGCACCTGCCCCCACTCGTCGAAGCCCTTGTTCGAGGTCAGCACCGTCGATGCGTGCTCGTGGCGCGCGTTGATGAGCTGGAAGAACATCACCGCCCCCTCCCGGCTCACCGGCAGGTAGCCGATCTCGTCGACAACCATCAGCGCCGGGTGGGTCAGCACTCGCAGGCGGCGGGCCAGTTGCCCGGCCGTCTTGGCTTCCGCCAGCGACTCGACCAAGCCTGCCAGAGTGCTGTAGTAGACCCGACGGCCCGACTCGGCGGCGGCTATCGCCAGGCTGATAGCCAGATGAGTCTTCCCGACCCCCGGCGGCCCAAGCAGGATCACGTTCTCTCGCCGTGCGAGGAACCCGAGCTCGTGCAGACTATCGATCTGCTCGCGTTTGATGCTCGGCTGAAAGGCGAAGTCGAACTGCGCCAGGGTCTTGACCGCCGGCAGCCGTGAGGAGCGCATGGCGGTCTCCAGCCGTCGGTTGTTGCGCAGCACGATCTGCGCCCCAAGCAGCTTTTCGATCGCCTCTGAGGCGGTCACTGCGCCGCTGTCGGCCTCCGCCAGGATGCCGTCTACCGCCTCCAGGGCGCCCGGCATCTTCAGGTCGGCCAGCATGGCGCGCAGTCGGTCGCGGCGGTCACCGGCGATCCGCGTCATCGGACCGCCTCGGCATAGACGCTCAGGGGGCGTCGCTCTACCTCCACGGGCGCGTGCGAGAGCCTGTGCAGTGTCGTGGCGACCTGCGGTTTGGCTCCGAGCCGTTGATAGGGTCGATCGGCCAGAGAATGGAGAGCTCCTCGCTCGTCACGCTCGAAGCGGTCCACCGGGCGCTCGCCGGTCGTGCCGTGCCGGCGCACGTTGGCGGTCCGCTCAAGCCAACGCTCAGCCTGCTCGTTGAGATCCGCGTCGTTGGCGAACTGCCGGCCGTAGAAGAAGCTCTCGCGCAGGTAGCGGATCGGCCGCTCCACCTTGCCCTTCGTGCGCGCTCGGTACGGTCGGCACGATCGGGCCCGGAACCCCCAGTGCGTAGCGAACCGCAGGAACTCCGTGTTCAGAATCAACTCGCCGCCAGCGCCACGGTCGTCGGACAGCACCACCGCGCGCATCTGGTCGAACAGCAGTTCCTCCGGAACACCCCCGAAGCGCTCGAACGCGCTCTGCAGCCCCCCGGTCAGCACCGCCATGCTCTGAGTCCGGTAGAAACGAAGCCACAGCAGGCGGGAGTGGCTCAGCACCACCACCAGGGCGTAGCGAGAGCCCCACGGCAGCACGAAGCGCCCGAAGTCAACCTGTCCCTGTCGTCCGGCCGGCGTCTCGAAGCGTACGACCGGATCGAGTGGCTCCTGCGGTCGAACCGTGCGTACGTAGTCCCTGACCCGGCTGTAGCCTCCCGCGTAGCCGGCCGCTCTCACCTCGTCGAACAATCGCTGCGCCGACAGTTTCGGGAACTCCTGCAGCCGCACTTCGATGATCCCCTTGTAGGGGTCCAGCTGGCTCGCGACCGACGGTCGTGGCGAGTAGCGCGTCTGGCCAGTGGCCAGGTCGCGATCCAGCTGCCCTGAGTCGATCCAGTAGTGAATCGTGCGCCGGCTCACCCCGAAGCGTCTGGACAGCTCCGCCTTCGTCAGGCCCTGGTCCAGGTAGTGTTTCAGCAGCATCCTCGTGCTCCACTCGTGCATTGCAACGCTCCATCCATGTAGCTTCGCCACCATGGTGGATCCGTGCAGATGACCAGCCCAACATCACTGCGCAATTTTCGCCGGTCACGAATGTGCAATTTACGGTTGCCGCCAACAAAGGCCGGTGACCGACGGGAATCCGCGAGGCCAAAGCACGGGCCGGACACCGAGCCGGGGAACCGTGACACAGGCGGCCGAACGGATACGGCGGCCCGAGTGGGCCGCGGTCGCTCCCGAAGGTAGGAGCCGTATGCGTTAGCGCGCACGTACGGATCTGTGCGGGGGGCGCCGGGCAACCGGCGTCCCTACCGCGAAATGCCGACCCAAATCCTCGCCTAAGGCGCGAAGTTCGGCACCAGTCGGAGCGGGAGGCGTAATCGGCAGGGAAGCATCTCAGACAGAAGGGCCTCGAACCGCAGCGCGGCGGTTGGTAAAGTGACAGCCCGTAGGCGTGCTTGCAGGGCTGGCAGAACGCCCCGGCGGCGCTATCCGGCGCGCGGCCAGGGGCGGTTGTAGCTGGCTTGCGTGGCCAGCCCAAACACTTCCCACACCGCGCGGATCCGCGCGATCGGCTGTTCGCTGGCGCACAGCCGTAAGTTAGACCATATCTCGTGAGAGCCCGCCGCCTGCCGGTTGAACTCGAAGCCGAGCCGCTTGAGCCTGCGCGCGACCTGCCGGTAGCTGGTCGCAAAGCATGCGGTCACGTTTGAACGCCGGGGTCGCCCTCTCGGTGAGCGCCGCCTTGCTGCGGCTCACTGATCGGAAGGGCGCGCTGAAGCGGATCTGGGGCGCGCGTGCGAATTCTTGCCGTGCGCGACACCGGACCCCGATTGTTGCGGGTGTTTGCGGTGCATATACTGAGCGCAGGCGTGTCGCTGGACTTTCGGAGCAGGCTGCTGCGGACTCTGCGCGCCGTGGAACCGATACTCGGCGTGCCGGGAGTCCTGGTGGTGGGGTCCGAGGTCCCGAACCTGTTGGAGCCGGACGCACGGTCCTCGCTCGTGGTTTCTCAGGACGTCGACATCGCCGTGCCGGTTGCAAGCCACGCCGACGTGAAGGCGCGTTTGCCTCGGCTACACGGGCTGTCGCCCTCCTGGTATGCACCGCGCCTGATCTGCTGGAACTGCACGGATCATATCGGACGCTGTCCGACGAGGAACGCCATGTCGTGACATCCGCCCTGAGCACGCTGTCGCTGATCGAGCCCGTGGCCGACATGCCGGATCCCATCCCTCACCGCCAGCGCATCGCGGCACTCATGGCGCGACTCGAGGAAAAGGAACAGTGACCATGACGGACCGGCTCCATCGGCGTGCCCGCCTGATCCGTGAGCGGGAGTTGGTTCGAGGATGGGAATACCGGCAGCGAGACCACGCCAAGGGCGTGTGGTATCGGTTCCGGCGAGTCCTGGTCGATGCGGCCGAAGCGTGGGTGATCGACGACCGGGACGCCGACCGGCTGGCGGCGCTCGGTCGCGCCGCGCTCCCCGTGGGAGCCGAGCTGCAGCCACCGAAACGCATCTTCTTCGTCACCGCGAAAGAGCTGGCTGGCGCACCTTCCCGCCGTCGGGTACCGCTACGGATGGCAGGCGAGCTGCTGGAAGCTCGCAACTTGGCGCTCATTGCGTTCGCCGGCACCCGTCTGGTGCCACCGAACACTCGCTGACCTATCTGCGACTCGGGCTGCCGCTCACATAGCGTCGCTTGGGATCCCGCGGACCGGTGCCCACTTCACGAACCAGTCCGCGCGACACCAGCGACCCGTCGAGCGGGTCGACCGACACGGCCCCCGTGACCTCGCTGCGGATGGTCACCCGCAGCCGCAGGCCGACCTCCTCCCACACCGGAGGAGCGAAGCCGGAGTCCCGGCATGCGGCGATCATGCGCTGGATACCGCTCCCCCACTGCTCGACCAGCCCCAGCTCGTGGAACACCCGCCCGATCGTCCGATTGCGCAATTTCGAGATGCCCAGCGGCAAGTCGTCCAAGGTAAGCCCGAACGGCAGCAGGCCCGGGTTCTCCACCTCCAGCCGATCGTCGAAGATCGCGACCCGGATCGGGGCTCCCCGCTGCGAGTAATCCGCGTGGGCGACGGCGTTGACTCACTTCACGCACCGCGGCCGGCGGCAGATTCCACTGATCCTCACGCCGAACCGGACCGATGGATGCACCGTGCAGCGAGTGCTTCCGCACGAACTCGACGGCTTCTTCGATCGCCGGGATGAGCGGCATCTTGAGGTCCATATGGTCGAGAATGGCCGCCTTATCGGTTCCGGCGAAGCGGTCGGCCTGGATCCAGGCGTCTGCGAAGTGAGCAGCCGGACCGTTTCGAGGTTGCGGCGCGTCAGCTTCCGCGCGCGGGCAAAGAGCTCGGAAGCGACTCGGAAGTCGACCGCTTCCGAGTCCATTGCCGCGAGCGGCTGTTCATCGAACGAGTCGCCGGCGGCGAAGCGCTGCATCTCGGCGATCATCGGCGCATCCGCCAAGCGGTTGGTTGAACCGGCCCGCACGTAGGTGCCGGCGCGGAGTCCTTCCCGGGCGATGAAATGCGGTCGCGCCGGGCTCGGACACACATGCACCGCCAGCACGTGCATGTTTCGAAACGTCAGGATCTGCAGATCCGGCAGCAGGCGCGGCCGGACCGACTGATCAGACTTGCCGCACGTTCCTCCACGTCAAGTGGCTGTTCAACCCCACGGACGTGCGCGGTTTCGGTCCTCGACTCCGATGAGAATCGTCCCTCCCGTCGTATTCGCGAACGCGACGACTGTGCGCAGTACCCGAGCCGGTGAGGAGAGGTCGCGCTTGAACTCCCGATCCTTGCCCTCGGGCCTCCGCAGCATCTCCACGAGGTCCATTGCTCGGCAATTTACTCTGAAGCAGCGGTCGGCGCCAAGCTTCTGAGCTCTTAGCCGGACACTGTCGGATGAGGAACGCCATGCGGTGAAGTCCGCCATGAGCACGCTGTCGCTGACCGAGCCGAAGGCGGCCATGCCGGATCCCACTCCGTACGGCGAGCGGATCGCGGCATTGATGACACAACTCGAAGAAGCGAACCGCGGTCGATGACGGACCGGCTCCATCGACGCGCCCGGTTGATCCGAAAGCGGGAGTTGATCCGAAAGCGGGAATACCGGGAGAGAAACCACGCCAAGGGCGTGTGGTATCGATTGCGGCGAGTCCTCGCCCATGCGGCCGAGGCGTGAGCCGCCTCCAGGAGACGAGCGAGCCATCCCCGTGATCACCAGCAAAGCGCTGATCCTTCGCTATGCGTGTCTTTTGCGCCACGGCTGACTACGTCAGCCCAGACCGAGAAACACCCGAATCGACCGCTCCAACCGAGCCACGTCCAGAGTGTCGAGATACCCGACGCGATGTCCAAGGTTATTACGCGGCACGGTCGTGATCTTATCTACCATGAGTCGTGAAGCGGACCGCAGACCATTACTATCGCTTGGCAAAACCAATGGTCGGATCACGGGTGTTTCAGTCTGATTCGTAGTAAACGGACAGATCGTAACCGAGGCTGTAGCATCGAAGCTATCGTCCTGTACAATGACGGCGGGGCGCGGTTTACCCGCGTAGCCAGGACCGGACACTGTCCACACTTCTCCGCGCTTCATGCCTCGTCGAAGTCTGTGATCGCGTCAATGAATGCCTGATCTTCAAGCTCACCTACGCTCTCCGCTACGGCCCTGGACTCGCGATGAGCGATTGCACGAAAACCAGAAGCCTTCCACTGCTGCTTCTCCGCGGCTTGATGCACATCCCAAATAACCCCATCCATCAGCTCGACGATCTCGCTGAAATCCAGGACTCCAAGTTCCCGTCCTGCGCCGAGAGCACTGATTTTTCGCACCGTTCGTACCAGCGCTTTCGTCTCCCGAAGAGCCGACTTCGGCTCAACTGTCAAGAGCCTTGCCAAACTGGCAACAAACGCGTCCACCACGATGGTCGAACCGAATACAGAGCTTCGAGACACAATCATTACGATCAGCTTCTCCCAGTAATCCTTGCTCCGCCGCACCACTTCTCGGACCATCTCCTTTCGCACGACGCCGCTGCGCTCCGTCACGCGGGCAACAAGCCGTTCCCGCCACCATGCCCGCGCTAGTGGGCAGTCCACGTACACGCTCCGGTTGCCGCGCGCCTCGGGCAGGCCACTCATACGCCGTATCACCGACCGTACGCAGTCATCGATTCGTTTTGGCTCACCGCTCGCAAGCGAACGGTCGATACGCTGGGCCCCTGTTGCAGCAGCGCTTCCATCTACGGCCAGATACGAAGAGAGTATCTTGCCTCCTTCGATGTGCTGCGAAGTCACCGCAGCCCAGAACGTAGGGCTACACGCATAGCGTGGAGCGACGCCAGACCATTTCCGATAGAGCCCCTCCTCTACGTCTGGCGGTGGCTCGCGGTACATCTGTTCGGACAGTACCTCATCGTACAGCGGAACCGTGCTTCCTTCCGCGATGAGTCCGAGGTCCCGTAGAAACGCGATAAAGCGATCGCTTTCGCGCACCGCACCGAGAAACTCCCGCTGTCGAGAAGATCCCTTCTCGCGCAGCAGGTCCTTGCGGAATTTGGCGTACGTCGCTCCGTCAAATTCCTGATACGACACCTCACTCATCCTCCTCTTCCACACTTGGCAGCCTGTGAGGATACAACGCCGTCGCCACGCGCTCCGGGCTAAAATCCCGCTCGTCCCAGAGCGGCATGCCTAGTTCTTGCAGGTGTTCGGCGAAGGCCTTGAGATTCGAGTATGTCCTCCAGCCCTCATCATCGTCGTCCGTGGCGTAATCGCGTTGCAGCAGAGCGAGCGCGGCTCCCACGATGTGCGTCATGATGTTGCCCCGAAAGTCCAAGTCACGCTGGTACTCCAGAAACGTGAAAAGATCCCGGGCGAGATGAACGTCAAACCGAAATCCATCCTTCGTGTTCGGCTTCACTTCGAACTGACCACTCTCCAGATGGTCATCCAGCTTGAACGTCAGAAGCTGAAGCAGCGAAGACTGTAGCTGGAAGGACGGTCCCAGAGCGAGCTTGGCGCCCTTCGGGACCGTGATTGTCTTGCCATGCCACAGGTCGGCGATGCCATCTCGTTGCGCGTCGAACGTACACCGGTATTCCTCCCTACTTACGACCATAGGGACGAAGATCGGTGGTGCACCCAGGTCATCGCGGTCCCAATGGATCCGGTGCGTGGGCTCGGTGGAGGTCGCGACGTGGCGATACGAAGCGTTGGCTGATGACACGCTGCAAACGTACTGGGCACGGCGCTCGGCGAGTAGACGGAGGATCAGCGGAGCGCCCTGAATGCGGTGAGTCAGCTTGAAGCCACATCGATCCTGAGCGAGTTCTACCTCCACGGCGTAGGCACCGCCCGGAAAACTGGTATCGCCACGCTGGAGAACCGGCCACGGGAACGAACGCACACCGGTCGATGGGCCACCGGCCGCGACCGAGATTCCCGTACCCATACTCGAACTGGTCTCAGCGGCCCGGAGGATTAGCCTGCGCGGGCTTGGAGGAAACTACCTCGACGCGGATCACCGGCTGCTCGAGACCAAAGGCACTCCCCCCGGTGGGCTCGAACGTCACTTCAATGTCGTGGTCCACGCCTCGAGCGAGCCTGCCAAGAGGTACAGCCGTCGCCGTCCCTTCCCATATCACGGGTCCGTCAATTCGGCGAACCACGGTGATTGTGAGCGCGTCATCCTGCCACAAATGATCGCAGGTCACATCCGTGTTCTCATCCACCCGCAGAGAGAGCTGCGCGTCCTCGGTATCCCTTTCGCATTGCAGGCGAATGCTGCATGAGTGCTGCCCTGACGGAACGGTAACGGCGGAGAATCGAACAGGACTCAACGATCGCTCAACCGGAGAGGGCGGCGGATCCGGATTCGGATTCGGGTCAGGCCTTGGTGTTGGACCGGGAGGTACCGGATCGGGATTCGGTATCGGTGAGGGGCCTGGTAGCGTTCGCTGCGCCGTGCGCCGGCCAACCTCGACAGGCGTGCCCCGGAACGACATCTGCCTGGTCCCCGATCCTGCTCCGTCCGAGCCCCGTGACTCAATCGTCAACACGTCGTCCGGGCGGTATTCCCCGGAGCCGGCTCCGGGCACCCGCTCCTGCAACCATAGCCGGACTGTCCCGAGGGCATCACGCAGCTTCTTCCGGTCGCTCTTCAACCGCACAAGCTTCGTCGATAGTCGATCGTGGAGCGGTGCTTCGGCCTTCCTGATCAACCGGTGCAGCTCGCCTCCGGTGCCCGAGTCGATGAGCATGACGGCATGAAACGGTTGCTGATCGCCAAATTGGTTTGCGAACCCGGGAATATGCTTGTCGTCGACGATCCACATCCCGTTGCGGCATAGGTCGACACGGGGCGACCCCTCGGAGACTGGATATCGCAGGCAAACCGTGACCGCACCAATCTCCGTGTCTACCGTACTTTTTTCACCACTGCGGATTGTATCCCATGCGGCCCGTGCCATCTTTCCTCGTAGAAACGACGACCTCCTTTCGCCCTGATGCTGGCGCAGAACCTCAGGAAGGGAGTCCCTGGTCAGTTTTTCGACGCGGGCAACGTGGTTCTCTCTCCGATCGTCTACCACCACTTCGAGACGATTCTCTTCAATCGCCGCGAAGAAGTTGCATGCCGCGTCCTTGAACACGATTTCGTGCAGCTTTCGACTGTCCTCGCGGAAGTGATTAAACCAGGGGATGAGTACGGCAGCGCCATGCTTCCATCTCTTTGTGATGTCATCGACTTGGTCAGCGATGAGATTGGGAATCGAGCTGTTCCTTGCGAAATCGAATCGTTCGCCGTTGGACCCGCTTCCGAACCCGCACACTAGAAACCCGTCAGCCCCATAGGGATGGGGACCCGCCTTGGCCGGGTGTGAAGCGAGGATGGCGTGCCCTGCGCCAATCTTTTCCCCGTCGGACCGTACACCTCCGTACAGTACGTAACGCAAGTCGGAGGCGGGGACCGTGACCATATGGCCATTCCCGTACGACCCCGATGCGTCAGGGGGCTTCGCGCTCGTTCCGTCACTCAGCAACGCCGTCATGGACCGTTGATCAAGGCCCACTCCGTTATCAACCACTGAGAGAACGTCGCAGACCCGATCGGTCAGTCGCTCCTCTATGGTGTCGACGATTTCCTGGGCGTGATCGGGCAAGTTACCTTCGACTCCGCTCTCTTTCTGACTTGCGACAGCGATTTCGAAGGCAGCGGCATACTGCTCGTAACCCGGGACACTCTCTACCTCAGCACGGTAGAGACGGAAATGCACCCTGGCGGTTTGCTCGTTGGCCTCGTTGGCGGCGTCCAGCGAGTTCTGAAGGAGCTCCCGCACCACGACAGCCGGCCGCAGATCGCCGAACCCGGAAAGGCCCGTCGGTGTAAAGCCACTCGGTGGGCCCGGCGGAAACTGCAGGGTGGGGCTCGTCACTTCTTTCAAGCTCCTGCGAAGTGCCCTACGACCGACGTAACAGCAGCATGTGCTTCTCCTACCTCGGCTTCGGTCGTAAGACGACCCAGGCTAATGCGGACACCAGTTGCCGCCGTCTCCGGATCGAGTCCCAGCGCAAGCAGCACGTGTGACGGATCGAGCGCCGCGGACGCGCAGGCCGACCCCGTGGAAATAGCGACTCGATCCGCAACATGTGCGACAAGGTCCTCCGACGGAACTCCCGGAAACCCAATGTTCAAGTTACCGGGTATCCGCCGTTCGATGTCGCCGAACACGTGCATATCCGGACAAGCCGACAACAGCTCTTCTCGAAGCCTGATCGCTAGGAGCCGCATGCGGTCAGCATCGGTGTGCCACTCCTTCGCAGCGATTGAACACGCCGCGCCAAAGCCGACAGCCAGCGGAACCGGCACCGTCCCGGCGCGGAGACCCCATTCCTGCTGCCCGCCGGTAATCATCGGCTCTACGCGCACGCCTGGACGGTTGCGAACGTATAGCGCTCCGACTCCTTTGGGCCCGTAGAGCTTATGCCCGGAAAAGCTCATCAAGTCCACGCCTAGCCGATCGACATCTACGCCGATCCGGCCGACACCCTGAGTACCGTCTGTGTGAAAGACGGCGCCGACTGCTCGGCACAAGGCTGCTATCTCCGCGATTGGTTGAAGTACACCGATCTCGTTATTCGCAACCATCACCGAAACCAGCAGTGTCCGTTCGTCCAAAGCGTCCTCGAGTACGGCCAAGTCCAACAGACCGTCGCTCCCTACCGGTAGTACCACCGAATCGAAGCCATGCTGCCCCAACCACAGGACGGTCTCCAACACCGCGGGGTGCTCCGTAGCCGCGGTGACGATCCTATTCCGATTGTCGTCCGCCCCAGCGGCGACACCGCGCAAAGCCAGATTGCAGGACTCCGTGGCGCCCGACGTAAAGACGATCTCCCCATCGTCCGCACCTACGAGGTTGGCCACCTCCATGCGTGCCCGTGCCACTGCCTCCCGCGCATCCCATCCGTAGCGATGTCCTTCGGAGTGGGGATTACCGAACGCTCCGGTCCAGTAGGGCTCCATTGCCAGACGAACCCGTTCGTCTAGTGGCGTAGTGGCTTGGTAGTCCAGATAAATGGGAAGCATGGACACGAGCGTCAATCTGTGCAGTCGCAGGGGAGGACAGAGTCCACATACTGCGACAAATCGTCTCCGGTTGCCCTGCTTGTCGAAAGGACATCATATGAGAACCGGTTGGACGCCCCGAAGAAGCCGACGAATTCGACATCACCGGTGCCCGTGCGGCGGCGATTCTCCGCCACCAGATCTCGTCCGTACTTCCGCTCCATTTTGACCCACCACGCAATGTCACACGGCGTATCAGAAGTCGGACCAAATCCTTCGATCTCTTGCGCGTCGGCACGCTCCATACTCCTATGCACGAGATCAAGATTGCCTACGCCCTTGAGAAAACAGTAGACGCAATTCGACAACGATCCATCTGAAGGTAGATCAAGGTCCCAACTCCGTCCACTCCAGAACTCGCTTACATCGCCTTTGGTTATGCCCATGTCAGCGAACGGCGTGTAGACGTGCTCGCCTTCGCTCCGGGATTTGGCGTGAACGCTCGCGGCCACGCGTGCGAGCCGTCTCTGCTCGTCGCCCCGTAGTCCAATGAACGTAACATACTCCATGCCGCCGGCTCCGAACCAAGCGGTGTTGCCGAACACCTTGCCATCCAGCGACGTATTGCTGAACAGGGTAACAGCAGTACAGAAGTCACCATACCTTTGCTCGGGCCGAAACGGGGGGCGGCCCAGAACATACTCCTTTTTGCGAAGAAAGAGTTCCCGAGGGACGCTCCCCCGATTGCTCTCATGGCGCTTGTATAACGTGTCAAGATCAATCCGGGAACCGTTGCCACGATGCCCGAGCCATAAAATCCCATCCTTGCCGGCAAGCCAATCCTGCAGAAACATCCGGCTGACCTCCAGCTTCAAGGTCGCCGTGCATGTGCGCCGAAACTGGTTGGGAACGTATGCGTCGTGAGAAAGCAATTCCTCGAATACTTCTCCCCTCCAGTGGAAGCCATTGGGGTTTGATCCAGAGCAAGGCTTGTCATTCACCAAGCGATAGCTTGGGATACGCGTCCACTCTCCTCGTCTGGCATCCTCGTAGGTCTGGAACTCGACAAGAAAGAACGGAATGGCGTAGTCGTTCTCAACTCTGCGTTTGCAGCTCGAAACGAATCGGTACGTCGCCGGATGCTCGCATGACGTGTTGTTGAATACGACCACGTCCCCACGCTCCGCTTTCAGGACGCCCATCTCAAGCAGGGTAAAGAGGAGCATTCCGCTCGAGCGTCCCCCAGAGAACTTGAGTACGTGCGGCAGATCCTGGTGCTGCTTCGACCGGTAGCGAAGCTGCTGCATATGCTCATCGTACCGGCCCGTCGTGGGTCCGGCGGTAGTCATCACCTTAGGCATCGCTTCGAAGCATCATATGCTGGCATATTCACCGGCGTCCAGCATGATGCGGTGGTAGACGTCGACTGCCTGCAGCACCTGGGCGCAGTCCACCCACTCCACGGCGGCGTGCGCCTGGTCGATGCTGCCGGGGCCGAGCACGATGGAGGGGATGCCGGCCGCGCTGAGCTTGGCGGCGTCGGTGCCGTACGGCTCGCCGTCGACGGACGCCCTGCCGGTGACCGCCCGCACGGCCGCCACAGCACCGGCGACGATCGCGGCATCGGCCGGCGTCTCCATCGGTTCGATGGACAGATCCTCCCGGATGTCGATGGTGACGCCCGCATGCTCGCCGGCGATCCGCTCGGCGATGCGTTGGTACGGCTCCAGCACGGTGGCGAAGTCCTCGCTCGGCAGGACCCGGCGGTCGAGCTCGAGCCGGCAGGAGGCCGGCACGAAGTTTACCTGCAGCCCGCCGTGGATGGTGCCGACGTTGTGGGTCGGCACGCCGGTGATGCCGTCATCGAGCGCGGCGAAGCCGCCGGCCACCTCCTCGTCGAACGCGGTGATCAGCCGCGCCGCGGCGCTGATCGCGTTCGCGCCCAGGTGCGGCTTGGAGCTGTGCGCGGCCGTGCCGAGCACCTCGATCACGGTCCTGATGATCCCCTTGTGGGCGCGGATGATGCGCAGCTCGGTCGGCTCCGCCACCACCGCCGCCTCGATCCCGGTGCCGCATGTCGACAGCGCGTCCGCCAGCGCGGCGGCGCCCCGCATCCGGTACTCCTCGTCCACCACGCCCGCGTACATCACGCTGATCGGCGGGGGCTCGCCGGAGCGGGCGATGCGCAGCATGGCGTGCACCATCGCCACGCCACCCGCCTTCGTATCGCTGGAGCCGCGGCCGAACATCCTGCCGTCCTTTACGACCGGCTGGAACGGCTCTATCGTCATGCCCTCGGCGGTGGCGGTATCCATGTGGCACTCGAACAGGACAGCCCGGCTCGGGTCCCGTCCCGGCAGCATGGCCACAACGTTGGGCCGCCCCGGCAGCGCGTCCCAGCGCTCGCATGCGATTCCCGCTTCCGCGAAGAAGCGGGTCAGGTAGTCCACCATGCCGCGTTCGCCTTCCGCGCCGCCGGGTAGCCCCGGGTTGACGCTCGGGATCGCCACCACCTCCTGAAGCGTTGCGATGATCGGGTCCGTGCTGCGCTCGTGAGCCAACGTACTACCTCCGGAGGGGCTGCCTCCTCGGCCGATGATACGCCACCGGCCGCGCGGAGCGAACATCCGCCTAACGGCGCGCTGGCCTTCGTGGCGGTGCTGGCGCTGCTGTGGGGCGTCAACTCGGTCGGCCTGAAGATCGGCCTGGAGTCCCTCCCGCCAATCACGCTGTCCACCGTGCGCTTCGCGCTGGGATGGGTGCTGGTCGGCGGCTGGGCCTTGCTGCGCGGTCACCCGCTGTCGGTGGCGCGGTCAGAGCTGGGCTGGATCGCGGCGCTATCGGCCCTGTTCGTGGTGCAGACGATCGCGCTCACGGTCGGCACGCACCACACCTCGGCCGCCCACTCCACGATCATCATGAGCGCGTTTCCGTTCTTCACCGCGCTGTTCGCCCACCGGCTGGTGCCCGGCGACCGGCTGACAACGCCGGTAGCGATCGGCATCGTGGTCGCGTTCGGCGGCGTGGCGGTGACGTTCATCGGGCGCGACATCTCCACCGGCGCCACGGCGCTCGGCGACGTGGTGCTGCTCGGCAGCTCGATGGGGCTGGCGCTGCGCACGGTGTGCGCCAAGCGGCTGTCCCGGCGGATCGACGCGCTGCGGCTGCTGTTCTGGATGATGACGCTGAGCCTGCCGCCCTACGCGGCGCTGGCGCTGATCTTCGAGGATCCGTTCGCCACGCCGCTGAGCGCGCGCTCGGCGGTCGCTCTGGCCTACGTGGGACTGGTGGTCGCCGGCTTCTGCTTTCTGTCCTGGTTCTCGATGCTGCAACGCTACAGCCCGAGCAGGCTGTCGGTGCTGTTCTTTCTGCAGCCGCTGGCCGGCCTTGCCGGCAGCCGCCTGCTGGTCGGCGAGCCGGTCGGACCGGCGGTGATTGCCGGCGGCATCCTGGTCGCGCTGGGCATCGCGGTGGTCAACCGGCCGGAACGCCCGGTCCCTGATCGTCCGTGACCATTCCTATAAGATCGCGGCGATGAGATTCATTCAGGACAGGGTGGTAGCCGGCGAGGTGCTCACCGGCTGCTTCTGCACCATGGGGTCGACGGTTTCCGTCGAGATGGCCGGCCATGCCGGATTCGACTTTCTGGTGCTGGACATCGAGCACGGCGCCGGGGACCTGGAGACCCTGTACGGGCAGCTCCAGGTCGCTGCCGGCACGCCCGCGGCGGCGCTGGTGCGGATCGCCTGGAACGAGGCGCCGCGTTTCAAGCGCGCGCTGGACGCGGGCGCCGACGGGATCATGGTGCCGTACGTGCAGACGCCGGAGGAGGCGGCCGCGGCGGTCGCGGCGATGCGCTACCCGCCGGCCGGGATCCGCGGCGTCGCATCGTCGGTGCGGGCCACGCGCTTCGGCGCCGATTTCGCCGCCTATCGTGCCGGTTCCGACGAAGGGTTGCTCACCGTCCTGCAGATCGAGACCGCCGAAGGCGTCGACGCCGCGCGGCAGATCGCGGAGGTCGACGGCGCCGACGTGCTGTTTGTCGGCCCCAACGACCTGAGCTTCAGCCTGGGCATCCCGCGGCAGTTCGACCATCCCGACTTCACCGACGCGCTGCAGCGGGTCGCCGACGGCGCCAGGGCGGCGGGCAAGGCGGCCGGCATTCTGCTGCAGACGCCCGACCAGGTCCCGCCGGTCATCGAGCGCGGCTATACCTTCATAGCACTCGGTTCCGACGGCAGCTACGTCGCGAATGGCGCGCAGGCGGCGCTGGCCGCCCTGGCTCCCTACCGGAACGCCGAGGAGAAGCAGAGCCCATGACCAGATTCATCGCCACCGCGGCGGTTCCGGCAATGACGCACCGGATCCTGGAGCCGCACGGACCCATCGAAGTCACCGCCGACAACTCCCAGGCGGCGTTGGAGGCGTCGATCGACGACGACGTCATCGGCCTCATCCTGCGCGGCTCCTCCGGCGCCCCGGGCGACCTGATCCGGCGCGCCGCCGGGCTGCGGGTCATCGGCCGCACCGGCGTCGGCTACGACGCAGTCGACGTGGACGCCGCCACCGAGTGCGGGGTGGCGCTCATCACCACGCCCGGCGCCAACGCCACTACGGTGGCCGAGGCCTCGGTGGCCTACCTGCTGGCGCTGAACAAGCGGATCGTCTACTGGGACGAGCAGATGAAGGCGCGCAACTGGGCATCGCGCGAGGCGTTCCTGGCCTGCGACATCGCCGGACTGACCGTCGGCATCGTCGGCTTCGGCAACATCGGCCAGGCGCTCGCCCGGCTGCTCGGGCCATTCCGGGTCACGCTCCTGGCACACGATCCGTACGCCGATGCGGCTGCGGCCGAAGCGCTCGGTGTCGAGCTGGTGGAGCTCGATGCGCTGATGGAGCGCTCCGACACCGTGTGCCTGCACACCGCGCTCACCGAGCAGACCCGCGGCATGATCGGCCGCGACCGGATCGCGGCCATGAAGCCGGGCTCGTTCCTGATCAACCTGGCGCGCGGCGGCGTGGTCTCAAGTCTGGACGCGGTACTGGCCGGCATCGAGGACGGTCCGCTGGCCGGCGCCGCGCTCGACGTGTTCGATCCCGAGCCGCCCGACTTCGATCATCCGATCTTCGACCATCCGGCCGTGCTGACCGCCCCGCACGCCATGGCGATGACCCGCGGCGCCATGGACCGCATGGCGGAGATGATGTCGCACGGGATGGCGGCGGTCCTCAATGGCGAGCGGCCGCCCCACGTGGTGGTCAACCCGGAGGCGCTCGACCGCGGACGAGCGGCGGCCGCCCGTGGCTGATCCGGTGCGCCCCGATTCGGTTCGCATCGTCTTCCTGGACGATGCCATGTACTCGCTGGACGGCGACGTCGACTTCAGCGGCATCGCCGAGCAGGGCGATTACGTGCGCTACGCCAACTCCACCCCGGAAGAGGCGGTCGAACGCGGGCGCGACGCGCATGTCCTGATCACCAACAAGGCCAAGGTGACCGCCGCCGCGATTCAGGCGGGCCGCGACCTGCGCCTGGTGGCGGCTGCCGCTACCGGCTACGACAACGTCGACGTGCAGTCGGCCGCCGCGCGCGGCGTCCCCGTCTGCAACGTGCCCGGCTACGCGGAGAACACCGTGCCCCAGCACGCGTTCGCGCTGATCCTCAACCTGGCGACCCAGGCGTACCGCTATGCCGCCGACGTCGCGGCCGGCGACTGGGCCGCCGCCGACGGCTTCACGCTGCTGCGCTATCCGACCTTCGAGCTGCACGGCAAGGCGATCGGGATCATCGGCTTCGGGACGATCGGGCGCGGGGTGGCGCGCATCGCCGAGGGGTTCGGCATGCGGGTAGTCGCCCACGACGCCCTGGGCATCCCCGACGGCGCCTATCCCAACACGCCGCTCGACGAGCTGCTGCGATCCGCGGACGTGGTCACCGTGCACACGCCGCTGATCCAGGCGACCCGCAATCTGATCGACGCCGACGCCATCGCGCTGATGAAGCGCTCGGCGCTGCTGATCAACACCGCGCGCGGCGGCATCGTCGACGAGGAGGCGCTGGCCAAGGCGCTCAATCAGGGCCGGCTGGCCGGCGCCGGCTTCGACGTGCTCACCACCGAGCCGCCGCGGGACGGAAATCCGCTGCTGACCGCGCGCAACGCCCTGATCACCCCGCACTCGGCTTGGTCGACCCGCGAAGCGCGGCAGAACCTCATCACCCGGACCGCCGGGAACGTCCGCGCCTTCCTGGCCGGTGCTCCTCGAAACCTGGTGACCTGACCGCTCCCGAATGGGGAGCGATCAGCGCCGGAACCAGCGCTTGCGAATCCGGGCCGCGCCCGCCTGCGGCTTGGCCAGATCCCTGGCCGCGACCGCGACCACCTGCGCTGCGGTCGAGGCCGGCACGATTTCCGTGTTGATCACCAGGTGATACAGGGAGGCGTCGTCCCAGCCGGCATGGTAGTTGCGGGAGATGAACGCCGACCGGCGCCGATCGCTGTCACGGACCAGTTGCAGCGCCTCGCGGGCGCCGAGCCCCTCCAGCGCCCCGACCCGCTCTGCTCGCGACTGCTCGGAGGCCGTGATCCGCACGCGCAGCACGCCCGGCACGTCCTGCAGGACCATCATGCCGCCGCGGCCGATGATGAGGACGTCGCCGCGCTCGGCCAGCTTGCGGATCGCCTGGCGGACCACCTCGTGGTAGACCTCGCGATCCAGCACGTGCGTGGTCTCGCCCAGCTCGTCCATGAGCGCGCCCGGCGGAATCGCCGCATCCCCGAACCCCGACGCCCGGTACGCGCCGGTGGCGGCGGCCGCCTCGAACCAGCGCTCCAGGATGCCGCGCAGCCCCGTCTCGTCCTGCTCGTCGACCTCGCTCACCCGTTCCTCGGGGACGCCGGTGGCGCGCGCCACCTCGCTGATGAGCTGCTTGTCGACCACATCGTAGCGGAGCTGCTCCGCCACCTGCGCGACGATGTCGGCGGCCCCCGATCCTAACTGCCGGGAAATCGTGATGACACCCATCCCGGTCCTACCTCCGCTTCTCCTGGATCCGCTCCTTGTCCTTGATGGCCGCGGACTCCAGCTTGTCGATGAGCAGGTCGACCCCTTCGTGCTCGTCGTACGACTCGATCTCCACGTGCAGATCGCTGCCCCAGCGCAGGTGCAGGTTGGCCCCGAACAGGATCGATCCGTGATCGGCGGTGAGGGTCACGCGCAGGTCGACGATCTGGTCGTCCAGGTGGCGGAGCCGGTGCAGCTTCTTCTCCAGATACTGTCGGGTATCCTCCGCCACCGGCATGTGCACGCCCTGAATGTCGAGATTCATCCTCCGCCTCCCACCTGCCATCATGGTGACGACAGCGAAGCGCCGGCGACATAGGCTTGAGGCTGAGGTCGCCGTTCGCGATTGCTGATGATGGTTCGAGGATGGCACGGGTGGATGGCGTGACGCCGGCGCTGACCCGGGAGCTGAGCTTCCGGCAGCTCGTCATCGACATGACGCAGGAGGGGATCGCCGTCGTCGACCCGCGGGGCGAGGTGGCGCTCTACAACGCCAGCATGGAACGGATCACCGGCTACGCTCAGCCGGAGGCGAGCGCCGGATTCCCGGGGGCGCTGATCCGCGATCCCGATTCCCGGCGGGCGGCGCTCGCGCAGATCGAGCGGGCCCTTCACGGCCGCCCGCTCGACCGGCACGAGTGGGAGATCACCCGCAAGGACGGCGCCACGCGCACCGTGCTCGCCTCGGCGCGGGGCTTCTCCTACCGGAGGCGGCGGCTGGCTATCATCCTGGTGCTGGACGTGACCGAGCAGCGCCGCGACCAGCAACGGGCGAACGCGTACCTCGCCCGGTTGCGGCGCCTGTCCTCCGAGATGGTGCTGGCCGAGGAGCGCGAGCGCCGCCGGATCGCCAGCGACATTCACGACGGCCTTGGCGACGAGCTGAGCCTGGCCCGCATCAAGGCTGCCGAGCTCACCTCCGCCTACCCGGGGGACCCGCGCCTGGCGGAGCTGGCGCGGATCCTGGAGCGGTGCGCCGGCGATGCGCGCGCGCTCACCTTCGCGCTGGCGCCGCCGGTGCTGCACGAGCTGGGTCTGCACGCCGCGCTGGAGTGGCTGGTCGAACGCCGGAACGTGCGCTCGGGCGTGCAGATGACCTTCTCCGGACCGCCGGAGCCCGCCAACCTGACGGAGGCCGAGCGCATCCTGTGCTACCGGTCCGTGCGCGAGCTGCTGCGCAACGTAGTCAAGCACGCCGCGGCGCGGTCGGCGGCGGTCACGGCGCGGGTGCGCACGGGCAATTACGAGATCGAGGTACTCGACGACGGCCGCGGGTTCGACGTGGAGCGGGCGCTGTCACATGCGGAGGGGACGGGCTTCGGGCTATTCAGCGTCCGCGAGCGCCTGCGCCATCTGGGCGGTCGGCTGATGATCCACTCCACCATCGGTTCGGGTAGCCGGGTGACCATGAGGCTGCCCCGTCCTCAGGAGAGCCGGCGCGTATGAGACCATCCGTCCATGGCCTCATACGCGCCGCCCCGGCGGCTACGCGGCAGGGGCCTGGAAGCGCAGTGCCAGTGCGCCGGTTGGGGGAGCCGGCCCGCCGCGAATCGCCGTTCTCTGGCCCCAAGGATGCAGAACCACCGGCGCCGAAGCCATCAGCCAATCCCCGAGACCGTGGTTCGGAATTACCGGCACCACCGTTCCGGTTTCGGTCGGTGCCTTGCCCGACTCCGGGCGAGGCGGCAGAGTCACGGCAGCGGATCCCGATGATGAGAGCGAGCGTACTCCTGGTCGATGACCACCAGATCATGCGCGACGGCCTGCGCGCGCTGCTGGAGCGGCAAAACGGCATCAGCGTGGTCGGCGAGGCGGCCGACGGCCCGTCGGCGCTGGCGCTGGCGCGCAAGCTGCGGCCCGACGTGGTGATTCTGGACATCAGCCTGCCCGGTCTGAGCGGCATCGAGGTCGCCACGCGCATCGCCGCCGAGCTGCCGTACACGCGCACCGTGGCGCTGTCCAAGCACGACGACCACCGCTTCGTGGCGCGCATGATCAAGGCCGGCGCATCCGCGTACCTGATCAAGGACTGCGCGTTCGATGAGCTCACCGCCGCGATCGCCACGGTGATGCGCGGCCGCAAGTACCTGGGCTCCGGCATCGCCGGCACGGTCATCGACCTGCTGCAGGGCGTGGAGGAGCCCGCGTCGGTCCTGTCCGCGCTGACCGATCGTGAGCGGGAGGTGTTTCAGCTCCTGGCCGAGGGCAGGACCGCCAAGGAGATCGCCGCGACCCTGAGCGTCAGCGTCAAGACGGTGGACACCCACCGCCAGCACGTGATGGCCAAGCTGGAAGTGACCAGCGTCGCGGAACTCGCCCGCATCGCGATCCGCGAAGGCGTGGTGCCGCTGGACGACTGAGCTTCACCGCGTCCGCGGCCCACTGCTCACATCAGTTCAGTCACCTCGCGGCGCGCCCAGAGCCGCTCGCCCATCACCTCCTCGACGTCGGTCAGCGTGGTGCAGGCGAGCATCGCCTCCGCCTCCGCCTCCGCTTCTTGCAGCTCGATGCTGGCCACCAGCGCCCGCACCCGCGGCAGGTAGGTCGGCTCCACGCTCAGCGTGCGCACGCCGATGCCGATCAGGAACGGGATGTACTCCGCCTGGTGCGCCATGTCCCCGCACACCGAAAGGTCGGTGCCGTGCTCGGCGGCAGCGCAGGCCACCAGGTGCAGCGAGCGCAGCACCGCCGGATGGTACGGACGGTACAGGTCGGCCACCTTCTCGTTGGTGCGGTCGACCGCGAGCAGGTACTGGATCAGGTCGTTGCTGCCGATCGACAGGAAGTCGGCCTCCGCCGCAAACGCATCGATGATGGGCAGCACCGACGGGACCTCGACCATCATGCCGATGGCGGGCACCTCGCATGCCACGCCTTCATCCTGCAACTCCTGGACGCAGTCCAGGGTGATCCTGCGGCCGTGCAGGAACTCGTCCAGCGCCGACACCATGGGGAACATGATGCGGATGGTGCGGCCGACGCCGGCGCGCAACATCGCCCGCACCTGCTGCCGGAAGATGTCCGGGTTGCGCAGCGAGAAGCGGATCGAGCGCATGCCCAGGAACGGGTTGGCCTCCCGCGTGTCGTCGGAGAAGTAGGACAGGACCTTGTCGCCGCCCATGTCGAGCGTGCGCAGGTTGACCTCGCGACCCCGAAAGCGCGCCAGGAGCTGCGTGTACACCGCGAGCTGCTCCTCCTCGGTCGGGAAGTCGCGGCGCACGATGAACGGGAACTCGCTGCGGTACAGGCCGATGCCGTCGGCGCCAAGCTCCGTGGCGAGCTCCACGTCGCTGAGCAGGTTCACGTTGGCCAGGATGCGGATGCCGGTGCCGTCGAGCGTCCTGGTGACCGGCTGCCCCGGCACCTGCCGCTCCGTGTGCTCCATGACTGCCCGCTGGTCGTGAAAGATCTGCAGGGCCGCCTCATCGGGATTGACCTGCACGATGCCGCCGTTGCCGTCCAACATCAGAGTGGCGCCTTCTGTGACGGTCATCATCCGTGCGTCGCGCACGATGATCAGCGGCAGCACCAGCGAACGGGCCAGGATCGACAGGTGCGAGCTGGCGCCGCCGGTGACCAGCACCACGCCCGCGGTTCCCAGGGCGGAGAGCTCCAGCAGGTCGGATGGATAGAGCTCGCGCGCCACGACGATGCTGCCAGGCCGGGAATCGATCGCCGAGCTCTCGCCGACGATGTTGCCGAGCAGGCGCACCACCACGTCCTTGACGTCCTGCACCTTGTCCTTGATGTAGGCGCTCTCGCTGGCGGCGAAGCGCTGCAGGTAGTACGAGGCCACCTCCAGCACCGCGAGCGGCGCGCTGTCGCCCCGCTCGATGCGGGACAGCACCCTGCCGGTAAACTCCGGGTCCTTCAGGATCAGCAGGTGGGCGGTGAAGATCAGCGACGCGACGTCGGACAGCTTGTCCTCCACCTTCGCCTGCAGCTCTTCGAGCTGGTGCTCGGTGGTGAGGACCGCCGATTCGAAGTCGGCCCGGCCATAGGTGCGGGGGTACGTGCGCTGCGCGAACGACTCGTAGACCCCCTCGCGGTCGAACAGCGCCGCAGGCCCGACCGCCTGTCCTTCGGCGGCGGTCTGGCCGGAGAACCGTTCCCCAGAGTGGGCCTGCCGCCCGCGCACTCCCCGCGCCGGACGGCGCTGCCCGTCTCGCCGCGCCGGCTCGCCCGAGCCCTTGGCATCCATCAGCAGCCGCGCGTTCTCCAGCGCGTTGGCGAGCTGACTGGCGACGGCGCGCAGCGCCAGCGCGTCGTCCTCGTCGAACGGCGTGGCCACGTCGCGCTGCACCGCCAGCACGCCGATGGCGGCGATCCCCCGCGTGATCGGCACCGCCAGGAACGCCTCGTAGCGCTCCTCGGCGATCCCCGGCACCGGCTTGAAGCTGGGGTGCTCGGAGGCGATCCGCTGCACGATCGGCCGCCGGCCCTCGAGCGCCGCGCCGACGATCCCCTCGCCCATCGCCAACCGCACGCGGCCGACCGATGAGGGCTCCAGCCCGATGGTGGCGCTCAGCACCAGCTCCTCGGACTCCTCTTCGTAGATATAGATGCTGCACACCGCCGCGCGCATGCGGCGCGCGACCATCTGTACCGCCCGATCCAGGAACGCCCTCAGGCTGAGCGAGCCCAGGAACAGCCCGCTCATCTCCCCGAAGTCGCAGATCAGCCGCAGGTGATCCATTGAAGGGATACTAACGCATTTGACCCGACGGGGGCCGGGCGCCGCATCGCAGCTCAGGGCGCTGCCGGCACGCCCCCGACTGCAACCGGGGTCGCCCGGGGTCCAGGCTGCCGCCGACACCACGCCGGTTCCGCGACGGCCAAACAGGAGCCGCTGAGCTGCGCGCGGATGGCGTTCGAGGCGCTGCCGGACACGGTCGACGAACGCTATTTCCGCGGCGACTCAGCCTGCTATGAGACGGATCTGTTGCAGTGGCTCAGTGCAGAGGACCGCCACTCGGAGCCCGGCGCGGTTCAAGAGGTACCCGCTGCTGATGGTGCACGTGGCCGGCCGGATGAATCGCGCCGCGTGCGTGATGCGGTTACGGCTGTGCGCCAGCGAACGGGTGACCTCCTCCCACAACCCGCGAACCCCGAACTTCGCGCCTTAGGCGAGGATTTGGGGCTTACCTACACTGCTTGACGCACACTACCGTTTACCACAACATCGGAATAGCGTCGACTGTTTCCGGGAATACGATAGTGGTAAGCATAGAACAGGAACAGAAGTTTTCCAATGCCCGAGGCACTACCTGGATCGCCCGATTATTCCCGAATAGCTCGCACGTTCTTCCTGAATTACTCGCTACTTCCCGAAATGACTCGTGACCGACCTAGCATGACGGGAACTCAGGCTATCCGGGAAGGCATGGATATCGCTAGGGGCGTACCGGTTTGCGCCGCGTGTGGCATGCCGGGCGGTTTGCTCGCGTCTGCCGGCACGCGGCGCGAACGGCGTACGCTGACCGCGCGCAGCGTGGGCCAGGCGAGGCGCATGCGCAGAACGAGCGCGAGGACCGACCCAGCACCGCTTGAGTCCCTGCTGCATCCGCAGCCGTACGCCGAGCGGCCTTGGCGCCTGCTGCTCCCGGTGCTGGCGCTGGCATTCGCGGTGCGCGCGGCGGTGGCGCTGGCCGGCGACTTCGTGCTGCACCCGGACGAGATCATGCAGTATCTGGAACCGGCGCATCGGCTGGCGTTCGGCAACGGAGTCGTCTACTGGGAGTACCTCTACGGGGCCCGCTCCTGGCTGGTGCCCGGAGCGGTGGCCGGGGTCCTGAAGCTGTTCGACGCGGTCGGCCTGGGCCAGCCGTGGTGGTACGTGGACGGCGTCAAGCTGGTCTTCTGCGCGCTGTCGCTGGCGATTCCCGCCGGCATGTACCACTTCGCCCGCCGCCACTTCAGTGAAGCCGCGGCGCGGGTCGCGCTGGTGGCCGGGGCGTTCTGGTACGAGCTGGCCGGCTTCGCGCACAAGCCCCTGACCGAGTTCGTGGCCGCGGCGCCCCTGGTGGGGTTGCTGGCGCTTTGCGTGCACCCCGCGCCGGACCGGCCGCGCGTGGTGTGGCAGGCGGCCGGCCTGGCGGTGCTGACGGCGGCGGTCCGGCTGCAGTACGCGCCGGTCGCCCTGCTGCTGCTGGGCATCGTGTTCCTGCGCACCCGACGCAGGCTGCTGCTCGTCCTGGCCTCGGCGACAGCGTTCGGAATCGTGGGCGTGTTCGATGCCCTGGCCTGGGAGGGCGGCCTGTTCCACTCCTACCTCACCAACGTGCGCTTCAACCTCATCCTCGGCGAGATGCGCACCAGCGAGAGTCCGCCGTACCAGTTCCTGTGGTGGCTCACGCTCGCCGGCGGCGGGCTGAGTGTGCTGAGCATCGCCGGATCGCTGCGCTCTCCGAAGCGCTACGCGCTGGTGCTGGGGCTGATCGCCCTGGTGCTGATGGCCCATTCCCTGCAGGCGCACAAGGAGTACCGCTTCGTCTTCGCGGTCATTCCGCTGTGGCTCCTGATCGGAGCCGATCTCGTCGTGCGGGTGCGGCGATGGATCGCCGGGCGCCTGACGGCGCGCCCGCACGCGGCACGCTGGTCGACCGGAGTGGCGGCCGCACTGTTCGCGGCCGCGTCGCTGGGCGGGGTGCTGAACGCGCTACCGTACCAGCAGCGAGTGTACCAGGCCTGGTCTCGGGAATCCGGCGCCACCGGCTTCGTGCGCGACCGGGATCCGATCTTCGCGGCCTACCGCCACCTGGCCCGCGCGCCCGGCGTCACGGCGGTGTGGCAGGTCGACCGCCCCTACTTCAACCTGCCGGGCTACTACTACCTGCACCGCGCCATCCCGTTCTACGACGCGTTCACCGGGGGCATGGTCAACCGGGACTTGGCGACGGTTGCCGCCTCGGTCAGCCACCTGGTGTCCGCCGAACCGGAGCTGACCGTTCCGGGGTATTCGCTGGACCGGGACTTCGGCGGCATGCGCGTCCTGCGCCGTGACGCGACCGAGCCGCCGGTCCGCCAGTGGCAGGACCACGCCCCGGTCATCGTCGACGACCTGGTGCAGCGGATCATGCGGGAAGTGGACGCGAACGCGCCGACGCCGCCGGCCAACGCCGGCATCCGCTTCGCGGAACGGCCGTGAGCGCGCCCGATCGACCCGGTGCGCGCCGCACCGTATCCATCGTCGTGCCAACGCTGCGCGAGGCGGCCAACATTCCGACCCTGGCCGCGCGCATCCACGACGCTCTGGCCGGCAGCGGCATCGAGTGGGAGCTGCTGCTGGTCGACGACGATTCCAACGACGGCAGCGAACAGATCGTCGCCGAGCTGGCGCGGCGCCTGCCAGTGCGCATGGAGGTGCGACGCAACATGCCCCGCGACCTGTCGCTGGCAGTGCTGCACGGCATCCGGCTGGCCCGCTTCGATCGGGTGGTGGTCATGGATGCCGATCTGTCGCATTCCCCGGAACGGATCGGCAAGCTGCTCGCGGCGCTGGACGGCGACTGCGACCTGGCGGTCGGCAGCCGCTACGTCCCGGGCGGCACCGTCGACCGCTCCTGGGGCTGGGGGCGCCGACTGAACTCGCGCGTAGCGACCCTGCTGGCGCTGCCGCTGGTGCGGTGCACGGATCCCATGTCGGGTTTCTTCGCAACCGACCGCCGGGCGCTGCCCGACCTGGAGCGGTTGCAGCCCGTCGGCTACAAGATCGGCCTGGAGTTGATGGTGCGCGGGCGGTTGCGGGTCGCGGAGGTGCCGATCGACTTCGTCGACCGGGACCTTGGCTCCAGCAAGATGGATTGGCGGCAGCAGGTCAACTACCTCCGGCACCTGTACCGCCTGTACCTGTACCGCTATGGCGCCACCGCGCGGTTGCTGAGCTTCGGGCTGGTTGGCGCCAGCGGCTTCGTCATCGACCTCGCCGTCTATCTCGGCCTGCAGGCGGTCGGCGTCGAGCACCGCTTGGCGCGGCTGTTGTCGTTCTGGCCGGCGGCAACCTGGAACTGGGCGCTCAATCGCGCGATGACCTTCGAGGAGCGGGCCCGGCAGCCGCGCGTGCGGCAATGGACGAAATTCGTGGCCAGCAGCCTGATCGGGCTGAGCGTCAACGCCGGCAGCTACACGCTGCTGACCAGCTACGTGGATCTCTTCGCCCGCCACCGCCTGGTGGCGCTGATATGCGGCGTCGCGCTCGGCGCCGGCGCCAACTTTGTGATCGCGAATCGGTACGTGTACCGACGCCACACCGAAGCGACATGGCAACGAAAGACAGAAAAGAGCTAGGAAGAACGCGGCCGCCGCACACCCGTACGCGGTTTGCGACAGCGGGAGCCGGGGCGCGGACCCTGATCGAAGGGCTGATCCATGCGCGTACCCCGGACCAGCCGTGCTGGAGACTCCTGCCGCTCGTGCTGGCGCTGGCGTTCGCGGTGCGCGCGGCGGTGGCGCTGACCGGCGACTTCGTGCTGCACCCGGACGAGATCATGCAGTACCTGGAGCCGGCCCACCGGCTGGCGTTCGGCAACGGCGTCATCTACTGGGAGTACTTCTACGGCGCGCGCTCCTGGCTGGTGCCTGGCGTCGTGGCCGCGGTGCTCACGCTGTTCGACGTCGCCGGACTGGGCGAGCCGTTCTGGTACGTCGGCGGAGTAAAGCTGCTGTTCTGCGCGCTTTCACTGGCGGTGCCGGCCGGCATGTACTGCTTCGCGCGCCGGCACTTCGGCGAGACCGCGGCCCGCGTGGCGCTGCTTGCCGGAGCCTTCTGGTACGAGCTGGCCGGCTTCGCGCACAAGCCGCTCACCGAGTTCGTGGCGACGGCGCCGCTGATGGGGCTGTTGGCGCTGTGCGTGCGCCCGCAGACCGACCGGCCGCGTGTGGTAGTGCTGGCAGCAGGGCTCGCCGTGCTGGCGGGAGCGATCCGGATGCACTACGCCCCCGTCGCCCTGGTGCTGCTGGCCATCGTGTTCCTGCGTACGCGCCGGAAGTTGTTGATGGCGTGCGCCGCAGCCGCGCTGTGCTGCGCGGTCGGCATCTTCGATGCCCTGACGTGGGACGGCGGTCTGTTCCATTCCTACGTGACCAACCTGCGCTTCAACCTGATGGCCGGCCAGGAGTTTGTCGGCGCGGACCCGGTACACAAGCTCCTCTGGTGGTTCACGCTCGCCGCCGGCGGATTGAGCGTGCTGTGCCTCGCGGGGGCCCTGCGGTCACCCCGGCGGTACGGACTGCTCCTCGGCCTGATTGTCCTGGTGTTGGCGATCCATGCCGTACCAGCGCACAAGGAGTACCGCTTCATCTTCGCCGCAGTCCCGCTGTGGCTGCTCATAGGCGCAGACCTCGTGACGCGGGCCGCGGCGTGGGTCGCGGCGCGGCTGCCGGCCCGCCCCGCTGGCGCGCGCGGGACGATGGCAACCGCAGGCGTACTGTTTGCCGCGGTGTCCTGTGCCGGAATGCTGAAGGCGCTGCCGGCTCAGGTGGAGGCGTATCGAGACTGGTCGGATGAGGCCACCGTGTTCGGCTTTGTGCGCAACCATGATCCGCTGTTCGCCGCGTACCGCTATCTGGCGCGCGCGCCCGGCGTCGACGGCGTGTGGCAGATCGACCGAGGCTACTCCTCCACGCCTGGCTACTACTACCTGCACCGTGCGATACCGTTGTACGACGCGTTTGTCGGCAACGGCATCCTCAACCGGAATCTGGCGACGGTTTCCGCCTCGGTGAGTCACCTCGTGTCCGCGGACCCGAACCTGACCGTGCCCGGCTACTCGCTGGAACGGGAATTCGGTGACATCCGTATCCTGCGCCGCGACGCCGCCGAGCCGCCGGTGCGCCGGTGGCTGGAACACACGCCGGTCGTCGTCTTCCCCATCGTGCAGCGGACCATGCCGCAGATCGACGCCGACTTCCCCGCTCCGCCCGCGAACGCCGGGATCCGCTTCGACGACCGGGCGCAGCCCGCGGAATACAAGCTTCTGCAGGCGGCGCGGGCGCTCCTCCTGCAGAAGCGCTTCGCGGAAGCATTGGCGACGTACCGCGCGGCCCTGCAGATCAACCCCGACTACGCTCCTGCGCATGCCGGAGTGGGGGAGACGCTGTTCCATCTGGAGCGCTACGAGGAGGCGCTGGAGGCACTGGCGATGCTTGCCCTGCAGCCGGACTGGGCGTTGACGGGCGCATGGCGGCGGCTCATGGGCCGGGCGGCGCAGAAGTTGGGGCGTCCTGAAGCGGCCGCCGAGCACTTCGAGCGTGCACTGGAGTTCCACCCAGGTGACGCCGAGGCGCTCGACAGGCTTGCGATGGTGTGGTTTGAGCAACGCCGATACGAGGAGGCGCTCGGTCTGTATCAGCGTCTGGCCGAGATGAACCCGGACAACGCGGTGACTCACGCCAACCTGGGAGCGACGCTCTACCACCTCAGCCGTGCCGAGGAAGCGATCGAGAGCTACGAGCACGCCCTCTCCCTCGATCCCTCCCTGGAATCCGTGCGCATCGCTCTCGAGCAGGTGCGCAAGCTCTCGCGACCGACCGAGTAGTGGAAGCAGATCGGTTGCCGGTCGGCTCTCGTCTGGTCGACCGGGTGCGCGCCGCGCCGTACGCCGCGATCGCGATGGCCGTCCTGGCGGTCGCCGCGTACCTGTGTCTGGTGAATCTGGACTACGCAGCCCTCTGGCACGACGAGGCGCCCGCGGCGCTGATCGGCCGCAACCTGCTGCAACGCGGGGACATCACCGGCTGGGACGGGCGCAACCTGGTGGGCGGCACCAACGGGCGCACGCTGAACGAGGACCTGCGCGACGTGCTGCCACCGTTGACGTACGTGTTCAACGCGGCGGGAATGACCGTGTTCGGGGTCAACGAGACCGGCGCACGCATCGTGCCGGCGCTCATCGGGATACTGTCGCTGGGGCTCCTCTATCTGCTCCTGCGCCAGCACCTGGCGCGCCATCCGCGGCTGATCCTGTTCATCCTTCTGTTCGCGGCCTGGTCACCGCAACTGCTGCTGTACTTTCGCCAGTCGCGCTACTACGCGTTCATGGCGTGCGGAGTGATCGCCGCGTTCTACCTCTACGAATGCTGGTGGCGGACCGGCAAGAGCCGGCATCTCGCGGCGATGGCGCTGGTCGCTGCGCTGGCCTTCTTCAACCACTACGCCGGCGGTGCGGCGACCATGCTGGCGCTCGCCGCTTGGCACCTGCTGTTCCGCGCGCGCGAGACGACGCCACGTCAGTGGCTGGCCCTGGCTGCCGGAGGGTTCGTCGTGGTCGCGCTCGGCACGGCCTATCTCGCCTGGGTCGGGGTGATCGGCGGCGAGCGCAGCGGGTTCCACGCATACACGGGCGTTGTCGGATTGCCGGAGTACCAAGGGACGATCCCACCGATCCTGCTGCGTCTCGGGATCTACACCCGCGACCTGTTCGCCGTGGACTGGATTTCGTGGCCGGTTCTGCTTTGGTTCGCCGGGATGCTGGCGTTTATCGCCGTTCGTCACCGCCGCGGTAGGCGGACGGCGCGAAACCGGCGGCAGGTCGGCGACACCCTGCCGGTGGCCGCAGCCGGCCGGGTCGTGCTCATCGGTGCCTTGTTCGCGCTGTTCTCGGCGGCGCTGTCGGTCCAACCGGTGTGGGTGGTTCCCTATGCCGACCTGCGCTACTACATGGGGGCGCTGCCGCTGCTGCTGGCCATGAAGGGGCTGTTCGTCGAGTGGGTCTGGCGGAGGTGGAGAATCGCCGGCGGCACCGCGCTTGCCGTCCTGCTGTTCTCGAGCGCCGGGGCCTGGCCGTTCAACATGACCATGCTGCTCACGGGCGAGCGCACGCTCGGGCTGCATTTGTTTCAGTTCGTGCGTGAGATCCACCGTCCGTACCGCGATTCCATGCGGGTCGTGTCCGATCATCTGCTGGAGCATGCCGAGCAGGACGATCTGGTGTACGTGCCGGGATTTGCCGACCGGGAGGCGCTGACGTTCACGACCGGGCACCGCGTGCTGTTCTGCTGCGTGCTGGATGAGGAGTCACCGCTGCCACGGGAGACGGTCGAGGCGCTGGGCGCCCGGCTCTCCGTCGATGGCACCATTCCCGACTGGATCGTCGTGTTCGGGAAGCTCCGCGACGAGTATTGGGACCGTGTCAGGGGGCGCTACGTCATCGCCGCGCAACCGGACGTGTACTACTATCCCACGCAACGGCCGGAGATCAATCTGCACGCCTTCACGCCTCTGCGCGCAGGGCAGCAGCGTGTGCATATCCTGCACCGGAGTACGCCCGCAACGCTGCAGGAGCCGGTCGCGCGATGAGTGGTCAGCAGCCGCACGGGGTAGCGTCGCTGGTGCCCACCATCTCGCCACGGGACGCGCTGACGGCGCTGGCGCTCGTCGTGCTGGCTGCGATCAGTTACCTCCCCGCGCTCTCCGGGGGCTTCGTCTGGGACGACGTGATCTTCGCCGAGGAGCCGGTCGCCCACTCTGCGGCTGGCCTGCGCAGCATATGGTTCTCGCCCGCCGACATCAGGAACGAGGGCCACTACTGGCCCGTCGTCTATACCTCCTTCTGGCTGGAGCACAAGCTGTGGGGACTGGCCCCGGCCGGCTACCACGCCGTCAACATCGCCCTGCACCTGCTCAACTGCCTGCTGCTGTGGCGCCTGCTAGTGCGCCTGCGGGTGCCGGGCGCCGCCGTGATCGCCGCGGTGTTCGCCGTGCACCCCGTGCACGTGGAGTCGGTGGCCTGGATCATCGAACGCAAGGACGTGCTATCGGCGCTGTTCTACCTCAGCGCAGTGCTGGTCTGGATCCGCTTCGTCGAGGAGCAGCAGCCGGCGCGCTACGCGCTGGCCCTCCTTCTTTTCACCGCCGGGCTGCTGTCCAAGTCGGTGGTGGTGACGCTGCCTGCGGCGCTCTTGATCTGGCACTGGTGGCAGCAGGGGCGGGTGAGGCGGATCGATCTGCTGCGTCTGGCGCCGTTTGTGGCGGTGGCGGTGGCGATCACGGCCGCCGACCTGTCGTTCTACACGTCGCGGGAGCCGCTGGAGCTGGGCTACACGCTCGTGGAGCGGACGCTGATCGCGGCGCGGGCGCTGTGGTTCTACGCCGGCAAGCTACTCTGGCCGGCCGATCTGGCGGTGATCTATCCGCTATGGGAGATCGACGCCGGCGACCTGCAGGCGTGGGCGTATCTGATCGCCGCCGGGGCGCTGGCGGCCATGTTGTGGCTGGGGCGGCGGCGGATCGGGCGGGGACCGCTGGCGGGGGTGCTGTTCTTCGCGGTGACGCTGGGGCCGGTGCTGGGGTTCGTGGACTACGGCTACATGCAGTTCTCGTTCGTCGCAGACCGGTTCCAGTACCTGGCGGGGATCGGAGTGCTGGCGGTGCTGATGGGGGCTGCCGCGCACGGCGTAGGCAAGCTGCCCGACGGGTACCGGAGAGGCGCGCTGGGGCTGGCCGCGGCCGTGGTAGTGGTGCTGGGCGGGCTGACGTGGCGGCAGGCCCGCGTCTACCGCGACGAGGTCACGCTCTTCAGCCACGTCGTGGCGCACAACCCGGTGGCGCGCGACGCGCACCTCAACCTGGGCATCGCGCTGATCGAGGCGGAGCGCTTCGACGAAGGGCTCGAAGCGAGCCGCGTAGCCGTCGAACAACGACCCGACTCCGCGGGGGCGCTGGCCAACGTCGGCCGCGCGCTGGTCTATCTTCAGCAACTGGAAGAGGCCGAAGACCATCTGCGCCGCGCCGTCCAGATCGATCCGCGCAGCACCACGGCGCATCGGAATCTGGCCGAGGCGCTCCGCAAACAGGAGCGCTACGCAGAGGCAGTGGAGTCATATCGAGCGGTGCTGGCGATCGACGAGGGGTTCGCGCTTGCCTATGCCGGCATGGGCACCGCGCTGTTCGGAGAGCGGCGCTACGTGGAAGCTCTGGACGCGATGGCCACGGCGCTGTCCCTGCAGCCGGAGCTCCCGACCGCGGCGATGTTGCACCTGCACATGGGCCGCGCCGCTCGCGAGCTGGGCCGGCTCCAAGAGGCAGCGGCCCACTTCGAGCGCGCCACCGAGATCGAGCCGGACAACATCGAACCGCTGCTCGACCTGGCCAACCTGCGTACCCGGCAGGGGCGGTCCGAGGAAGCAGACCGGATCCTGCAGCGCGTCCGGGAGTCGAAGGCCGGCGACCCTGCCACGCTCCACAATGTCGCCGAAGCGCTCCGAACCCAGGGCCAGTACGCGGAAGCGATCGCGACCTACCGCACGGCACTGGTCATCGACGCCGACTTTGCGCCGGCCCATGCCGGACTCGGAATCGCGCTGTTCCAGTCGGAGCGCTACGAGGAAGCGCTCGAAGCGCTGCAGCAGGCCCTGACCTTGCAGCCCGAGCTGCCGATCGCGGGCTCCTCGCTGCACGTGTTCCTGGGCAGCGCGGCGCAGGCGCTGGGCCGCCCGGAAGCGGCGGAGTACTTCGCGCAGGCGGTTCGCAACGACCCGCGCGACCGCGAGGCACTCGATCATCTGGCGATGACCCGGTTCGGCCAGCAGAGATACGAGGAGGCGCTCGCGCTCTACCGGACCATGATCGATATGGACCCGGACAACGCGCTCACCCACTCCAACGTCGGGGCTACGCTGTATCATTTGGGGCGGCTGCAAGAGGCGCTGGTCAGCGTCGAACGGGCACTCGCCCTCGACCCTGACCTGGAAGTCGCCCGGGTCGGCCGCCAGCACGTACGCGAGTCACTGACTCAGCGGGACCCGTAGTTCGCGATCCTTGCGCTGCAACTCCCCGATGCGCGCGTCGAACAGCGCCAACCTTGGCGCCTGGCACCGTTACGGTTACCTCATCCGGCGTCATGCCGGGAACCGGCGCGCGGCTCCCGCCCTTCAGAGGCTACCAGCGCAGCGTGGTGTTGAGCCTAAGGCTGTGCTCGGGATCGCCGCCCGCAGCCTCGGTGCGCGTGCCTTCGAGGCTGACGCTCACGGCCGTGCTCTGAGTCAGCAGGCCGCCAAGACGGTACGTGCGACCGCCGTGCTCGTCGAGCGCGAGTGCGGCGATCGGGGTCACGACGCCTTCGTCCGAAACCCCGATCGCGTAGCCCAACTCGGCGTTGACACGCCCCGACGCCGACGAACGGTCGTCGCCCACCAGGCGGGCTGCGTCATGCGCCGACCACAACCGTTGCGCCGCACTTGCCGCCGAGCCCCATGACGAGCTGAGCACAAACGACAGCCCGCGCCCCGGTGTGCCCGGATCCAGGCGCAGGGATCCGCCGGCCCCCCATTCCCGGTAGTCGCGGTCCTGGTGCGCCACCAGTACGCGGGCGCTCCCATCGATCGTCAGACCCCATGCCGGCGCCGTGTAACGCACCCTGCCGCCGAGCTCCACGCCGGAGCCCGTCTCGGCGTCGCCCGCGTCGTAGCGCACGCCCAACTCCGCCGATGGCCTCACCACCCCGGCAGCACCCAGCGGCACATCCAGTCCGCCGTCCAGCACCAGCCGCACCCGGCTTGCGTTCGCCGTTACCGCAGGCACACCGGTCGGCTCTCGCGTGTTGACGAGCACCAGGAACGCGTCCGACTTCACGTCGAGACTGAACGACCCGCCAACGGAGTCCGGCGACAGTACCGTGCTGCGCGCACCGACCGCCACGAGCTTCATCTCGATGCCCGACTCGACCTCCCGACCGTCCAGGTCCATGCCGCCCAGCCCGTAGCCGAGCAGCGCCCAGAGCGCCACCCCTTCGGCGGGCGCGATGCGTACGTAGGGATGCACGCTCGTCAGCGAGCTCGCCACTGTCAGGTTCCTCGCCTGCTGGTCTCTGCCGGAGACAGACAACTCTCCGCTGCCGACGCTGTGCGCTACGGACACCCCGGCCAGCACCAATCCCCAGTCGTAGTCGAACCCCGCGATGCCGGTGATCACTTGGCCGCTGACACCCACCTCGCCATCCCTTCCCGCCAGATGCGTCGCCCCGCCACGGCCCCAGAGCGCCCAGGAGCCGCCCCTGCCATTCGTACCCGAGTCTTCATCTTCGTCCGGCGTCGGGGCATCGACCAGCGTGTCGGCGGCCTTGGTGATATGAAACGAACTGCCGCCGATCAGCTCGGCAAGCTGCATCGATCGAAACTCGGTACTGGCAGTGAACATCTCATACTCCGGCTCCCCCGCCGTCTCCACGGCCGGCCTGAGCCGATGGCCACCGACGTTCACCTGCGATTCGGTTCCTGCGCGACCGCTGAGCCGATCATCCACGGCGCTCAACACCTCGGTCGCGACGGTGCGTCCGAACCGTGACAGCCACGCCCGTGATAGCGCCGCATCGTCGTCGACGATCGTGCCGGTTGCACCGGTGGTCGCCAGTTCCACGTGGGATGGCTCGCTCAGTAACATCTTGAAGGTCTCGTTCGGCTCGGGGATCAGGTCGTCCAGGATCCCAATACGGATTTCTCCCGAGGTCTGGCCCGGCTCCAGCGTCACGACGCCGATCTCCTGTTCGTAGTCGTCGGGCGCTGTCGCCGTACCATCCTCCGAACGGCACACCACCGTGATCGGCCACCCGCTTGCTCGGTCCAGCCGCACCTGGAACACGATCTGGCCGACCTCTTCCATGCCCCGCGCGTCCCCGATGGTCAGCTGCGGCGCGTCGTCGTCGTCGACGATCGTGCCCGTCGCGCTCAGCGTCGCGTGACCACCGGGGAACACCGCGTGTGACGGCTCGCTCAGGGTCAGGGTGAAGAACTCGTCAGGCTCGTCCAACGAGTCTTCATGCAACGTCACCGCCACGGTTCCAGTCTTGTTGCCGGGCGTGAACGTCAGCGTCCCGCTCATCGGCGCGTAGTCCGAGAGCGCCGTGGCGGTACCGTCCGCGGTAGTGTGCCGCACCATCACCGGCTCGGCGCTCGCGCGACTCAGTCGTAGTGTGAACAGCAGCGCGGTGTTCGCTTCCGTAACGGTCGCACTATCGACCGACAACACCGGGTTCGCCGGCTTGGTATTGTCGTCGTCGGTCACCGTCACCGTCAGGCCCTGCGTCACCATCCCGTAGTCCCCGCCCGACGCCGTGTGCGTCAGCGTCACGGTGTCGTCGTCCGCGTCGTCGTCCTCGCCCGCGCTCACCGTCACCGTCTGCGCCGTGCCCCAGTCGCTCGTCGTGAACGTCAGACTGCTCTCGTCCACGCTCAGGTCCGTGCCGCTCGTCCCGCCGATCGTCACCGTCACCTCACCGGTCGGCTGCGTGGCAAGCGCCACCGTGTAGCCCTTGCTGTCGCCCTCGCTCACCGCCAGCGTCGCCGGATCGATCACCAGCCGCGCCGCCTCGTCGTCGGTCACCGTCACCGCCAGGTCCTTGCTCACCGACCCGTAGTCCCCGCCCGACGCCGTGTGCGTCAGCGTCGCGGTGTCGTCCGACGCGTCGTCGTCCTCGCCCGCGCTCACCGTCACCGTCTGCGCCGTGCCCCAGTCGCTCGTCGTGAACGTCAGACTGCTCTCGTCCACGCTCAGGTCCGTGCCGCTCGTCCCGCCGACCGTCACCGTCACCTCACCGGTCGGCTGCGTGGCCAGCGCCACCGTGTAGCCCTTGCTGGCGCCTTCGCTCACCGCCAGCGTCGCCGGATCGATCACCAGCCGCGCCGCCTCGTCGTCGGTCACCGTCACCGCCAGGTCCTGCGTCACCATCCCGTAGTCGGCTCCCGACGCCGTGTGCGTCAGCGTCGCGGTGTCGTCGTCCGCGTCGTCGTCCTCGCCCGCGCTCACCGTCACCGTCTGCGCCGTGCCCCAGTCGCTCGTCGTGAACGTCAGACTGCTCTTGTCCACGCTCAGGTCCGTGCCCGCCGTGCCGCCGACCGTCACCGTCACCTCACCGGTCGGCTGCGTGGCAAGCGCCACCGTGTAGCCCTTGCTGGCGCCCTCGCTCACCGTCAGCGTCGGGGCGCTCAGCGTCAGCCCCGCCGTCTCGTCGTCGGTCACCGTCACCGCCAGGTCCTCGCTCACCGAACCGTAGTCCCCGCCCGACGCCGTGTGCGTCAGCGTCGCGGTGTCGTCGTCCGCGTCGTCGTCCTCGCCCGCGCTCACCGTCACCGTCTGCGCCGTGCCCCAGTCGCTCGTCGTGAACGTCAGACTGCTCTCGTCCACGCTCAGGTCCGTGCCCGCCGTGCCGCCGACCGTCACCGTCACCTCACCGGTCGGCTGCGTGGCAAGCGCCACCGTGTAGCCCTTGCTGGCGCCTTCGCTCACCGTCAGCGTCGGGGCGCTCAGCGTCAGCCCCACCGTATCGTCGTCGGTCACCGTCACCGCCAGGTCCTGCGTCACCATCCCGTAGTCGGCTCCCGACGCCGTGTGCGTCAGCGTCGCGGTGTCGTCCGACGGGTCGTCGTCCTCGCCCGCGCTCACCGTCACCGTCTGCGCCGTGCCCCAGTCGCTCGTCGTGAACGTCAGACTGCTCTCGTCCACTCTCAGGTCCGTGCCCGCCGTGCCGCCGACCGTCACCGTCACCTCACCGGTCGGCTGCTCGGCAAGCGCCACCGTGTACGTCGCGCTCTCCCCTTCGGCCACCGTCACCGTTGTCTTCGACAGCACCAGCCCCGCCGTTCTGAGGGCAGTCCACGTTCCCTCGCCTTCGCCGTTGACCGCCCGCACCTGGATCTCGTAGCCCTGCAAGACGGCGGCGGCGGTCAGCCCCGTGATGGAGAACCCGGTCGCGGACGTCGTTCCGTTCGTCCAACCAGTCGTGCCGATTGATCGGTAGCGGTAGTCGTAGCGGCTGACTGCCGTACCAGGGCTCCCACCGGATGCCGTGCGGCGGGAATCGAACGGCACGACGCTCTTGTCGCTCCCGTCCAGAAAGCCGGCCGGTTCGGTCCAGGTGACGTCGACCTGTGTGCCCTCGCCGGCAACGTTGAAGCCGAGCGAGCGAACTGCTGCCGGCGGGCCGGCATCCTTCACCATGACGGTCAGTTCCAAGACGGATCCGGTGCATCCCGTCCTCTCCCCCTCTCCAACGATTCCGTTGAGGGAGTGCAGGTTTCCGACGCGGATGCGGTAGCCGTTGTCGTCGCCGGCATCGGCAGGAGTCTCGAAATCGGGCTTCGTGATGAAGCTCAGTGTCCCCGTTCCCGAGTGCCCGGTCGACGTCGCAGGCGATACGGCGAACGCCGCGCCGTCGGTGTTCGTGCCCGAAGGCCAAGTGTCAAACCTTACGTCGGTGCCGCCGACCATGCAGCGGACACTCAAAGCGCCGGACTCGAGGCCGATGCTCCAGGTTCTCGTTCCGCTACCCGCCGCAGACCACGTGACGCTGAGAGCCGGATCGTGGGTCGCTCCTTCGTACACTTCTATCCGCGGTGTACCCCAACGCTGGCCACCAAGGAATGATGCGTTGGCGAAGATGGCGGACGCATCGTAACGAACACGAACCGTGTCATCACCATCGGAGTAGGTCGAATCGGTCGTGTTCCACACGGCTCCCGACAGGAACACGTCGTTCGAGACGCCGGCCGATCCGTAGACGGCAGCGAAGTCCGCCGGCGACACGTTCGCGCGCGGACTCAATCGGATCTTCTTGTTGGATTCGAAAAACGTCGCATCGAGGAGCCACTGATCCGCGGCCTCGATCTCCTGACCGCCGGTCACCAGCCTGAACTCGTAACTGCCGGCGGCGACACCGGCGCTGAATCCTAGGACCTGTCCGGCCGGATTGTAGCCAGCCGGAAAGAGTACGAACAGATTACGCGTCAGCCGCGCCGCCTCGTCGTCGGTCACCGTCACCGCCAGGTCCTCGCTCACCGACCCGTAGTCCCCGCCCGACGCCGTGTGCGTCAGCGTCGCGGTGTCGTCCGACGCGTCGTCGTCCTCGCCCGCGCTCACCGTCACCGTCTGCGCCGTGCCCCAGTCGCTCGTCGTGAACGTCAGACTGCTCTCGTCCACGCTCAGGTCCGTGCCCGCCGTGCCGCCGATCGTCACCGTCACCTCACCGGTCGGCTGCGTGGCAAGCGCCACCGTGTAGCCCTTGCTGTCGCCCTCGCTCACCGTCAACGTCGGGGCGCTCAGCGTCAGCCCCGCCGTATCGTCGTCGGTCACCGTCACCGCCAGGTCCTGCGTCACCATCCCGTAGTCGGCTCCCGACGCCGTGTGCGTCAGCGTCGCGGTGTCGTCCGACGCGTCGTCGTCCTCGCCCGCGCTCACCGTCACCGTCTGCGCCGTGCCCCAGTCGCTCGTCGTGAACGTCAGACTGCTCTCGTCCACGCTCAGGTCCGTGCCGCTCGTCCCGCCGATCGTCACCGTCACCTCACCGGTCGGCTGCGTGGCAAGCGCCACCGTGTAGCCCTTGCTGGCGCCTTCGCTCACCGTCAACGTCGGGGCGCTCAGCGTCAGCCCCGCCGTATCGTCGTCGGTCACCGTCACCGCCAGGTCCTGCGTCACCATCCCGTAGTCGGCTCCCGACGCCGTGTGCGTCAGCGTCGCGGTGTCGTCCGACGCGTCGTCGTCCTCGCCCGCGCTCACCGTCACCGTCTGCGCCGTGCCCCAGTCGCTCGTCGTGAACGTCAGACTGCTCTCGTCCACGCTCAGGTCCGTGCCGCTCGTCCCGCCGACCGTCACCGTCACCTCACCGGTCGGCTGCGTGGCAAGCGCCACCGTGTAGCCCTTGCTGTCGCCCTCGCTCACCGTCAGCGTCGGGGCGCTCAGCGTCAGCCCCGCCGTCTCGTCGTCGGTCACCGTCACCGCCAGGTCCTTGCTCACCGAACCGTAGTCCCCGCCCGACGCCGTGTGCGTCAGCGTCGCGGTGTCGTCCGACGCGTCGTCGTCCTCGCCCGCGCTCACCGTCACCGTCTGCGCCGTGCCCCAGTCGCTCGTCGTGAACGTCAGACTGCTCTCGTCCACGCTCAAGTCCGTGCCCGCCGTGCCGCCGACCGTCACCGTCACCTCACCGGTCGGCTGCGTGGCAAGCGCCACCGTGTAGCCCTTGCTGGCGCCTTCGCTCACCGCCAGCGTCGCCGGATCGATCACCAGCCGCGCCGCCTCGTCGTCGGTCACCGTCACCGTCAGGTCCTCGCTCACCATCCCGTAGTCGGCTCCCGACGCCGTGTGCGTCAGCGTCGCGGTGTCGTCCGACGCGTCGTCGTCCTCGCCCGCGCTCACCGTCACCGTCTGCGCCGTGCCCCAGTCGCTCGTCGTGAACGTCAGACTGCTCTCGTCCACGCTCAGGTCCGTGCCGCTCGTCCCGCCGATCGTCACCGTCACCTCACCGGTCGGCTGCGTGGCAAGCGCCACCGTGTAGCCCTTGCTGGCGCCCTCGCTCACCGTCAACGTCGGGGCGCTCAGCGTCAGCCCCGCCGCATCGTCGTCGGTCACCGTCACCGTCAGGTCCTCGCTCACCGACCCGTAGTCCCCGCCCGACGCCGTGTGCGTCAGCGTCGCGGTGTCGTCCGACGCGTCGTCGTCCTCGCCCGCGCTCACCGTCACCGTCTGCGCCGTGCCCCAGTCGCTCGTCGTGAACGTCAGACTGCTCTTGTCCACGCTCAGGTCCGTGCCCGCCGTGCCGCCGACCGTCACCGTCACCTCACCGGTCGGCTGCGTGGCAAGCGCCACCGTGTAGCCCTTGCTGGCGCCCTCGCTCACCGTCAGCGTCGGGGCGCTCAGCGTCAGCCCCGCCGTCTCGTCGTCGGTCACCGTCACCGCCAGGTCCTCGCTCACCGAACCGTAGTCCCCGCCCGACGCCGTGTGCGTCAGCGTCGCGGTGTCGTCCGACGCGTCGTCGTCCTCGCCCGCGCTCACCGTCACCGTCTGCGCCGTGCCCCAGTCGCTCGTCGTGAACGTCAGACTGCTCTCGTCCACGCTCAGGTCCGTGCCGCTCGTCCCGCCGACCGTCACCGTCACCTCACCGGTCGGCTGCGTGGCAAGCGCCACCGTGTAGCCCTTGCTGGCGCCCTCGCTCACCGTCAGCGTCGGGGCGCTCAGCGTCAGCCCCGCCGTCTCGTCGTCGGTCACCGTCACCGCCAGGTCCTGCGTCACCATCCCGTAGTCGGCTCCCGACGCCGTGTGCGTCAGCGTCGCGGTGTCGTCCGACGCGTCGTCGTCCTCGCCCGCGCTCACCGTCACCGTCTGCGCCGTGCCCCAGTCGCTCGTCGTGAACGTCAGACTGCTCTCGTCCACGCTCAGGTCCGTGCCCGCCGTGCCGCCGACCGTCACCGTCACCTCACCGGTCGGCTGCGTGGCAAGCGCCACCGTGTAGCCCTTGCTGGCGCCCTCGCTCACCGTCAACGTCGGGGCGCTCAGCGTCAGCCCCGCCGTCTCGTCGTCGGTCACCGTCACCGCCAGGTCCTCGCTCACCGACCCGTAGTCCCCGCCCGACGCCGTGTGCGTCAGCGTCGCGGTGTCGTCGTCCGCGTCGTCGTCCTCGCCCGCGCTCACCGTCACCGTCTGCGCCGTGCCCCAGTCGCTCGTCGTGAACGTCAGACTGCTCTCGTCCACGCTCAGGTCCGTGCCGCTCGTCCCGCCGATCGTCACCGTCACCTCACCGGTCGGCTGCGTGGCAAGCGCCACCGTGTAGCCCTTGCTGGCGCCTTCGCTCACCGTCAACGTCGGGGCGCTCAGCGTCAGCCCCGCCGTATCGTCGTCGGTCACCGTCACCGCCAGGTCCTGCGTCACCATCCCGTAGTCGGCTCCCGACGCCGTGTGCGTCAGCGTCGCGGTGTCGTCCGACGCGTCGTCGTCCTCGCCCGCGCTCACCGTCACCGTCTGCGCCGTGCCCCAGTCGCTCGTCGTGAACGTCAGACTGCTCTCGTCCACGCTCAGGTCCGTGCCGCTCGTCCCGCCGATCGTCACCGTCACCTCACCGGTCGGCTGCGTGGCAAGCGCCACCGTGTAGCCCTTGCTGGCGCCCTCGCTCACCGTCAACGTCGGGGCGCTCAGCGTCAGCCCCGCCGCATCGTCGTCGGTCACCGTCACCGTCAGGTCCTCGCTCACCGACCCGTAGTCCCCGCCCGACGCCGTGTGCGTCAGCGTCGCGGTGTCGTCCGACGCGTCGTCGTCCTCGCCCGCGCTCACCGTCACCGTCTGCGCCGTGCCCCAGTCGCTCGTCGTGAACGTCAGACTGCTCTCGTCCACGCTCAGGTCCGTGCCGCTCGTCCCGCCGACCGTCACCGTCACCTCACCGGTCGGCTGCGTGGCAAGCGCCACCGTGTAGCCCTTGCTGGCGCCCTCGCTCACCGTCAGCGTCGGGGCGCTCAGCGTCAGCCCCGCCGTCTCGTCGTCGGTCACCGTCACCGCCAGGTCCTCGCTCACCGAACCGTAGTCCCCGCCCGACGCCGTGTGCGTCAGCGTCACGGTGTCGTCGTCCGCGTCGTCGTCCTCGCCCGCGCTCACCGTCACCGTCTGCGCCGTGCCCCAGTCGCTCGTCGTGAACGTCAGACTGCTCTCGTCCACGCTCAAGTCCGTGCCGCTCGTCCCGCCGATCGTCACCGTCACCTCACCGGTCGGCTGCGTGGCAAGCGCCACCGTGTAGCCCTTGCTGGCGCCTTCGCTCACCGCCAGCGTCGCCGGATCGATCACCAGCCGCGCCGCCTCGTCGTCGGTCACCGTCACCGCCAGGTCCTCGCTCACCGAACCGTAGTCCCCGCCCGACGCCGTGTGCGTCAGCGTCGCGGTGTCGTCGTCCGCGTCGTCGTCCTCGCCCGCGCTTACCGTCACCGTCTGCGCCGTGCCCCAGTCGCTCGTCGTGAACGTCAGGCTCGCCTTGTCCACGCTCAGATCCGTGCCCGTCGTCCCGCCGATCGTCACCGTCACCTCGCCCGTCGGCTGCGTGGCCAGTGCCACCGTGTAAGTGCTTCTGCCGCCTTCCGCCACGTCCAGCGACGACTCCGACAGCTCCAGCCCGGCCGTACTGCCCGTACCCGAGTCCGACCACCCGCCGGTACCCTCCGCGTTCGTCGCCCGCACTTGCACGTCATACTCGGTGGCCTCGTCCAGTGATCCAATCGTCACCGTCAACGTGCTGATGTCCGTGTCCGTTATCTCCGTCCAAATCCCCTGCGGGTCGTGCGTCCGATAACGGTAGTCGTAGTCGCTGATCTCAGGCCCCGTGTTCGCCGGCGCCACCCAGATCGCCGCCACGCTGGTCGCCGAGGCCGCCGTCACCGTCGGCTTGTCCGGCACCCCGGGCGCCTCCGTGTCCACGTCGGTCACCGTCACAACGACCACGTAGTCGGTGGTTGTGGCGCCCACACCGGTACCAATCGTAACCGTCACGAACAGAACGTATTCGTTGTTGCCCGCCGCGTTCGTCGGATCCGCGCTCGTCTGGTCCTGCGGATCCTCGTAGTTCGGCGCGCTTTTGAACGCCAACGCTCCGCTGGTCCCGTCCACATCGAACAGCGCTCCGTCCGCTCCTACCGTGATCGTGTACCCGGTCGCGTCCGTCACAGCTACCGTGCCCGCCGCCGTCCTGTTCTCCGCCACGCTGAACCGCTGCGGCTCGGGATCGTCGTCCAAGATGCGAATCCCGGGATTGGGAATTTCCACCCTCAGCTCACGTGACCGCGTCCGTCCGCGCACGGTCACCGTTCTGTCCCCATCATGCGCCCGGTTATCGATCGGTGTGATCGTAAGCGTTCTCGTGCCAGTCAGCTCGCCTGATGGAATCGTGAGCTTGAACGGTTCGACGGGGCGGAGACTCGATCTGGCCCGCGTGGAGCCCTCCTCCAACCACACTGTCACGACCGCGCTCAATAGCCGACTGGCCGCATCCAGGCTGCCCGTCACCACCAATTCCGCACCATCACTGCCGACCTGTTCGCTGATGCTGTTAGGCGACACCACCAATTCCACCACCGAGGACTCTTCGTCGTCATCCGTTACCACGATCGGGAGCTGGGGCACCGCCAGCGCAGCGTAGTCCCCACCCCCCACCGTAAAGCGCACAGCCGCACGCTCGGCGAGCGCATCCAGATCCGGCGCTGCCGTGACCGTGACGGTCTGTGATTGGTTCCAAACGGCCGTCGAGAACGTCAACGACAGCGGGCTCACGCTCAAATCGGTGCTGCCGGTAACCTCCAGATCGATGGTCACTTCAGCCGTTGGTTGCGTGTCGAGGACCGCGATAACGGAGGTGGCGTTCCCTTCCTCTACGGTCACCTCGCTTTCTGACAGTGTGATTCCACGCGTGTCGTCGTCCTGGATCTCGCCCAACAAGCGCTGCCTCCCGAGCTCGGCGTTGCGCGGTTTCGACAGACGAAAAACCAAGAACTCGTTCGGTTCATCGAGCGCGTCGTCAACCACGGTTACCTGGATGGTCTTGCGCGTCTCGCCGGGAGCGAACGTCAGCACACCCGATGTCGATGCGTAGTCCTCCGTCGGCGTCGCTGGAGCGCCGAGATCGGACGGTGCGGGATCGGCGGTTGCGTAACCGACACTCGCTTCCAGCGCACTAGGCTCGCTCAACACCACCTGGAATTGAAGATGCCCGGAGGCCTCCCCAACGGCGCTCGTGCTCTGCGAGCTCGAACCCTGCGCAGACGCCATCGGCGTTGGGTCGTCATCGGCAATCGTGCCGACCACGCGAAGCTGACTGCCGCCTGCAAAAACCGCTCCGACAGGATTCTCCAGAACCAGGACGAAGGTCTCGGTATCGGCCTCGTCCAATGCGTCATTCGTCAACGGGACTGACACGAGCCTAACCAGTGGGAACGTCTCCTCGCTGCCCGCCGCGAACGTGAGCGTCCCGGTCACCGCCGTATAGTCCTGGCCTGCAACCGCCGAGTCATTGGCGGTTGTATAGTCCAACGACACCAGGGGATCGGTGCTCGACACGTTGAGTTCCACCTCGAACTGCAACGTGGATGCGCTCTCCGACACGCTCACCGGCCTGGACGTGAACGTAGGAGTGGTGATGTCCGTGATGGTGACGGTCACGTCGGCGACCGTCACCTCGGCGTAGTCTGCCCCCCGCACGTCGTGGCTGATCACCACCTCGGGATCGGTGTCTTTGTCCCGGTCTTCCTGTACCCTCACGTTCACCGTCTGAGCAGTATTCCAGTTGGCCGTGGCAAACTCCAACCGTTGCGGGCTTGCCGTCACGTCAGTATCCGAAGGGACGTTCACGTCGACCTGCACCGGCCCGGTCGGCTGTGAGGTGAGGACCAGCGTGTAGCTGGTCGCGTCACCCTCCGTCACTGCGAGGGCATCAGTGCTGACCGTCACTCCGCGAGTGTCGTCGTCCGTAATGGTAAGCGTAGTAGCAACCACTGACACGGTCGTCCCAGCGTCCACCACGCGGCCCGTCACGGCCAGCTCTTCGTCGTCCTCGTCGATGTGGTCTGCGGCCGGCGTGACCGTAAGCGTAGCGGAACTCTCTACTGAACCGGCCGCGATCACCACATCGACCGTAGCCACTACGGAAGCGAGATCAGCGTCCGCGGCCGTGGCCGGGACAACACTGATCCGTACGGTCGTGTCCTGCTTGTGAAGCGCGGCATCCAACCGCGCGGTCCCGACAACGGCTTGCGCGCCGCCCCCCTCGGTCACCGTAGTAGGCGAGACGGACAGAACTATCTCCGTCGATGCGGTATCTGTATCCACCACCCGCACCGTCAGGGAGGGCGGCGCAAGGGTTCCGTAGTCCCCACCGACCACCTCGTGGGTCACCTCAACCTGTTCGTCTTCAGCGTCCCGATCGGATGTCGTAGTAACCGTAACGGCCTGCCTGATTTCCCAGTTTTCGTTGTTGAATGTCAGGCTCGTGGGCGCTGCGGTGATCGAAGCTCTATCCGGCAGCGACAGCGAGACCGTCACGTCGGCCGTCGGCTCGGTTTCCAGGATCACCCCGTAGGTGCCTGTCGTTCCCTCCTCGATGACGAGTGGAGTCGGCGTGATCGCAATTCCTCGTATGTCATTGTCGATGATCCGCGCGGTATGGGATGAGGCTTCCAACAATCGGATCCCGGTCGTTGCCGAGTTGTCGGGAATGGTCAGAGTCACCGACCCGTCCACTTCGTCGACCCGGTCGTCGACCGTCGTCACCACCACCGTCGCGACTTGCGCGCCGGCTGCGAAAGCCACCTCGGTGGGTACCGTCCCGGTCAAGAACGTACCGGTCACGCTGATGTCGACTGGATGAGCGAAGGCCTCCAGGCTGGCGGCTGGGCAGCGGTTGCAGAGGTTGCGGGCCAGCGTGAAGGTGACCGGATTGCCCTCCACCACTGTCGTACTCGACTGGTCGATCCGGAGTCCGATCCCCGGCTCGTAGTCATCGTCCGGAAGGATCGTACCGATCCCGGTCGCGCGGCCGATCACGGCCGGACCTGTTGCCTGGGCGAGCGAAACGGTAAAGGTCTCCGAAGGTTCCTGGGCCGTGTCGTCGACGAGATCCACCTCGACGGTGGCGCCCACCTCGCCCGGATCGAACGTCAGGGTGTCGCTCGCGGCCGTGAAGTCATCGCCGGCAACGGCCGAACTCGCCACGGTGTCCCATTGCACGGCGACTGATTCAGTGGCCGCCGAACTGAGCGACACGGCGAATACGAGCGAACCGTCGTCCTCCCGTGCACTCGCATCGCCGATCGAAATAGAAGGGTCTTCATCGTCCAAGATGGTGCCTGACGCTTGCACGCCGCCGGCTAGAAGCGCGTTCTCGGCATCAAAAAGCGTCACTACGAAGCTCTCCGCGACTCCTTCGTCCAGGCTGTCGTCGATGATCGCTACCTGAATCGTCTGCGTCCTGTTCGAACCATCGGTTGCGAACGTTAACCGACCGTTCACCGCCGTATAGTCAATTCCCGATTCGGCGTCACGATCGGCTGACGCGTAACCTACCGTCACCTGCTCGGTCGCAGTTCCGCTCATCGTCACCGCGAAAGCCACGACCGCGTCCGACTCCGACGCGGTCGCATCATCGACGCCAAGCACCGGGTGATCCGCACGTAGCACGCTCACCGCCACCTCGTCCATGTCGAAGGTGCGATAGTCTCCGCCTCGCACCGTGTGGCTTATGTTCACCGTCGTTCCCACCGACAGAGCTCCCAAGGTCGATCTGAACTTGAACGGCTGCGGCGTCTGCCAGTTGTCGGGCGTGAATCGCATCCGGCGAGGAGAGGCGGTCAAACCCGCCGGAGGATTCACCACTACGGAGACATGCGGTGCGCTCGGCGTCAACGAACCCGGCCGCGACTCCAGCACAACAGAATACGAGCTTGCGCCCCCATCCGGTATCGCAATCTCGTTCGGCACGACCGTGATACCTCGCGTGTCGTCGTCGACGATCTGCGTCGACGCGAATCTGTTATCGTCATCGATTCTGATGTCTGGGGAGCTCGAACTGATCGCCATCTCCCACGTTTCGTCGGGCTCGTCGATATCATCATCCACGACATCTATCACGATGGTCTTTACCATCTCACCTGAATGGAATCGGAGCACGAGCGGTCTGGGAAAGTCGAAGTCGGCAATAGGCTGAGCGATGCTGCGATAGCTTGGCTCCAGTTCCACTGACGGGGCGCTGAGGCGTTCTGTCGGCCGATCGATACTTATCTCGAACTCACCCCTGCCGCCATTCTCAGGAACTTGTGCGGGTCCAACGCGCCTGATCGAGGCAATTGGATGGCGGTCGTTGTCTTCAATACTAATCGTGACCAGCGAGGGGTCAGTGTCCACGCTAGTCTCGATCGCGGCATTCCGGGAGTTGCTCAGCCGCACGCCAAACCGTTCCCGAGTCTCGTCGACTTCGTCGTCCAACAACTCGATGGACACTGTCTGCGTGGTCACGCCAGGAGCGAACGTCAGCTCATGATCGTACGGTGTGAAATCAGCCCCCGAGGTGGCCGCCACACCAGCGGCCAGCGCCGCGGAACGGAGCTCCACGGTCTGGACCGATACGGTGACCGTCGCACTGCTCACTTCCGAAAGCGTGACGCCGACCTGTACGTCTCTACCTTCCTCCACAGGGCCAAGCCGTGCATCCGCAAACGCAAGCACAGGTCCTTCGTCGTCGAGCAACAGAACGGAAGCGGTGCCCGTGCCTATTGTGTAGTCGTCTCCCGACAGCGACACTATCCGAACCTCCCCGTATTGCGGCGAGATGCTGCGGGTGGAGTTGTCGACCGTTGTGAACCCTATGATCTGTTGCGTAACTCCGCGACCCCAATCTACCGATACGGTCTGCTCGCCCGCGTTGGAAGGAGGCTGCCACGATACGGAAGCTCGCAGCGTGACACCGGTATACCCAATCCGCGTTAGCTCGAATCGCGCCGTGTCGCCCTCGACAATCTGGTCCGGTCGCGCCACCACGTTCACGACCCCTGTATCGTCGTCCCGAATCGTGCCGACCGCTTCGATGGTCGTCACTCCTTGCAAAAACGCGCCGCCACGCGGGACCGAGGTCAACCGAACCTCCATCGACTCGACTCGTCGCTCGTGCGTGGAGTCGTTCAATACCGCGACCCTGAGAATCAATTCCGAGGACCCAGCCGGTATGACAAACGTTCCACCGGATTGCTCGTAGTCCTCGCCCGCGATTGCGGTCCCGTCCACCGTCGTCCACTGCCCTGACAAGTCCGTAGCGGAAGGCGGCGATACCGTGACCTTGAAGTCCAGATTGCCGGCATCTTCCGTGACGGCGTCCGCGTCTTCGATCTCGATTAGAGAGAGATCCGCCCGTTCGATACTCACCACCGCCCGCCGCGCGCTACGGCCAGTGGGCGTAACGCCCGGCAGGAAGCCAACAACCTCGTAGCTGCCGCCGAGTGCCGTACTCGGAGACGGATCGTCCCGGATCTCAACCACGACTTGCCCGTTTTCGTCCTCCGCAGCCAGCTCCCAGGTGGGAACCAGGATCGTCTTCTCGGTCTCAGCCCCGGCGAACACTACCGTGCGTTCGCCGGCGATGTCCGTATATCCTCCTGTCTCCCTTATCCGGTATGCGACCTCAGTCGTGTGCCCTGCGGGCCGGAGTGAACCCGGCGTCCAGATTCGCCGTATCTTGAAGCGAGCTACCGAGCCGCTCTTTATGCTGTAGTCTTCAGCCTCGACGGCGATGACGGGCTGGCGGTTGATAATGTCTATTCGCACCGCCCGCGCCGCGCCGATCGCGAACCGCCGGCAATACAGATAGTTGTTTGCTGCTGCGCAACCCTCTCCCCCGAAGTCACCGGGCTGCACAAAAAGACGGTCTCCTATCGCTTCCCAAGAGGAGATTTCTGTCTCGAATTTCCCGTTGCCGACACCGACGGAGATTTCTCCAACGGCGACTACCTGGTTACAATTGAACGTGGTCACCACCTGCGAGCTGCGATCTTCTTGGCGGATTTCATACGTAATCGGAACAACAACCGCATCGCTATCGTTCGCCGAAACGTTCGCCGAGCACACCGCCTTGACCGAGATCGTGGCACCTTCAGGTATGGCTCCGACTAGAGTCGAACCCTGTAGTGTCGTAGTGACGTATGGCACCTGTAGAGTCACCGTGGCTTCATCGTCATCGCGGACCAATATTTTGCCGCTTCGTGTCCCGCCGACCCGGTAGGTCGGATGATCGACGAGAGTGACTCGCAAGACGCCGTGGCCCTCGCTTATCCGGTCTGCTGCCGTCGCCAGATCGAGTGTCGTGGTCGCATCGCCCCGTGTGAATACGACTCGGGAGTCCATCGTTCCGACAGCAGGCACCAGGGCCGCAGTTGATGTCGCCATGATCTTGCGGTGTCCAGAGACCTGGACAAAGACATCTAGCGGCACGCTCAGGTCTCCCGTTCGGTGGAGCCGGAATGACGCGGCAGCGCCTTCGGTGACTTCGGCAACCGGCGTGGTCACGGACACCACCGATAGCGGACTTTCACGGACGCTGACGGAGGCACGCACCGGACGACCAAGCCGATATGAATCGTCTATTGGTTCGACAATAGTAAGTGTTATCGCGCCGTCTGCTTCAACGATGCCATCATCCACGGTGGGCACGGCCATCGATATCGACGTATCGCCCGCTGGGAAGGTCACTGATATCCGTGCGGCGTGTGTAACCGGCTGCCCGGAGATGGCAGCCGTAGAGGCAACAAAGTCGCCGTCGAGCCGCACGCCAACCAACACCGTCTGCTCGCCACCGTCGAAGGAGCGCCGCAGCGTGAACTGCGCGGTTTCACCCTCGCGAATAGCGTTCGCGGCAGGCGTGATGCTGACCACCGCCGCGAGGTCGTTGTCAAGGACCTCCGCGGTATCGCGGACCAACTGGCCAGTCACGTAACCGGCGTTGGACGGCCGGAGCACCTCTACCGTGATGGTGGCGGAGCGCTCGAAGTGCATGTCATTGTCGGTGTCGAAATAGACGTTGATAAGCGACTTGGCCGCGGGAATGGTTACGCTGACGTCGCCGCCGTGCGGCACGTTCGCCCCGAATGAAGTCGTACCGGTAAACATGTTTCCGGTTACCGTCACCCGCAGACGTACCGTCAACGGCTGCGCGGTGGAGCCGCCGAGCCGAAACACGGTGAATGGAACTCGTTGTCCCTCGTTTCGTCGCTGGTAGGTTGTCCAAATCGAGACGACGGTCGGCCTGTCGTCATCGGTTACCCGTGTCCTGGCCGTACGCGGCGTGCCGGCCGTGTACCCGGTCCCGTCGAGCACCCCCACGCTGATCGTCCCGTCCGCTTCGTCCAAGCGGTCGTTCTCCGTGGTGATCTCCAGCACGGCGGTGCTTTCCTCACTTCCCTCCCGCTCTGCGAACGTCACCTCACGCGTGTACGGCTCCCCCAGCGTTTCGGTCACCTCCGCGGTCACCGTCATCGACCCCACGCCGATGTCGCGACTCAGCGTGAACCGCGCCGTTTCCCCCTCGTCGATCTCGGCCTCTACCGCGGTAATGCTCACCGCCGGCTTGCGCGCCGCCTTGCGGTACACCGCCGATGCCGCGCCGGTGTTGCCGTGCGCGTCCTGGTAGACACCCGCCGGCAACTCCACCACCAACTCGCCGACCGCCGTCGCCGTCACCAGTACCGTCCACGTCGGATCAGCGCCCACCGCGACCGGTTCCTGCAGCAACGCGCTGAGCGTGCCGTTGCGAACCCGGAAGTCCGCCACCGCAAGCCCCGACACCGCCTCGCTGAACCGCATCTCCAGCAGCAGCGTCTCGCCCACCACCGCTACCTTCGCCTGCTCGTCCGACCACTCCTCCAACTCCGGGCGCACGCCGTCCACCTTGTGCCCGCTCTGCGCCGCAAGCACCGTCAACCGCGGCGCCGCTCCTCCTGCCAGGCTCAGCGTCCCGCCGTTCGCCTGCAGCCCGTTCGCCGCCACCGATATCCCCGCGCCATCCTCGTCCCCCGTCTCTACCGTGTACGAGAACGTCAGCGTCTTGCTCCCCGAGCCGCCCTCATAGCTCGCCGCCCGCGTCCCGGTGCCCAACCCCAGCACTACCTGCGGGGTCCCGCTTACCGTCGCCACCGCGCTGAACGTCGCCGTCAACTCGATCTGGTCACCGATCCCGTAGGTCTCATCGTCCCCCGGAGCGGAAACGATCGCCACCGTTCCCGCCGCCACGTTCGCCGGCGGCGTGCCGTCGTCGTCGCTCACCGTCACCGTCGCCGTAGCGGCGCCGGTGGCCGCCTCCACCTTGGCTCCCGCACCCGGCGAGATGGTCACCGTCACCGAGCCGTCCGCCTCCACCACCGTATCGTCGTCGAGCGCAACGCAGACATTGCGGCTGCTCTGCTCCATGCGCACCCGCTGGGTACTCGCTCCGGACAGGTAGCTGCCCTGCTCGGTGATCGCCAGCGGCACCTCCACCCAGGCGTTCTCGCTCTCCCCCAGTCCTTCGACGTTGTCCACACTCAACGAGAACCACGCACAGCCGCTGCCCTCCGTCACCGATCGACTCAGCGCGCTCACGCTCGCCACCGCTCGGTCGTCGTCCACGATCGGTATCGCCACGCTGCTTGCCTGCCCGTCAACGCGCCACGTCGCCGCATCCCGCAGCACCACCGACAGCCTTCGGTCAAAGCTCAGCTTCGTGTCCTGCTGCGTGGCCAGCGTGAACGAGCCGCTCGCCGCTCCGGCGCCGAACGTAACCGTGTACGCCGTGTCGGGCGCCACGCCCGCTCCGTGATCCACCATGATCGCGAGCGCGGCGTCGACAACTCCCGCGCGGGTCACCGTGAACTGCGCCGATTCCCCTTCCGTCACCTCGGTCGCCGTCGTGCTCAGCGTCACCATCGGCAGGTCGTCGTCGCTCACCGTCACCGTCGCCGCGTTGCCGTCGCTGGCCACCTGCGCAAACCTGCCACCCTCCGCCAGGCTGATGGTCGCCGTGACCGATCCCGCCGCCTCGTCCACCGTGTCGTCGTCGAGCGCCACACACACCGTCTTCGTCGGCCCGTCGGTGCCGCCGAGCATGCGTACCGTCTTCCGCGCAGCGCCAGCGAGAAACTCGCCCTCGGTCGTGACGTCGATCACCACGTCCACGAAGTGGCCGTCGCTGCCGATGAAGCCGTCGGTGTTCGAATGCACCAACCGGAACAGCGCACACTGCTGGTTCTCGCTCACGCTGTCCAACACCGGCTCGATGCGCACCGTCGGAATGTCCACGTCCCGAATCGGTAGACGGATCGGTTGTGCACCGGCGGGCACCCGATAGGACGTCCCCGCCACCACCTCTACCCGCAACACCGCGTCCGTCCGGTAGTTGGAGTGTGCCGGCACCGGCAGGTTGAACTCCGCCGTGCTGCTGTCCGCCCGAAAGACTGCCTGTTTCAGAAAGGTACGCGGGCTTCCTATCCGGTCCGGTAACGTGGCCTGCACCGTGAACCGCGCTGAATCCAATGTCACGTCGACACGGGTGGCGGTGAATGCCACCGACTCCCCTTCCGTCACCTCCGTGGCCGTGGTCGCAATGGTCACCTCCGGGAGGTCGTTGTCCAATACGGCGACCGTGGCTCTCGAAGGACGCCCGAGCAGATAGCTGCCGTCGCTTGCGGCTTCGACCCACAAGGTGATCGCTCCTGTGCTTTCGTCCACGGAATCGTCGACGGTGGGAATCGTCAACGAAACCGACGTTTCCCCGAACCCGAAGTTGACCGGGATCCGTGCGCCGCGAACGACTGCCGTCGAATCTACAAAGGCTCCGTCAAGCCGGACGGCGACCGTGGCCGTCAGCCGTCCCCTATGACCGGAACGCACTATGCTGAAGTGCGCGGTTTCGCCTTCGAGAACCGCAGTTTCAGTGGCGCGGATCGTGACGGATTGCACAACGTCGGTGTCGCGCACCGTTACCGCATCGCGATAGGATGCGCCGGTGACGTAGGGCGCGTTCGCCGGGCGCAGCACCTCAAGTGTCACCGTGCCAGGAGAATCGATCTCGCTGTCATCGTCGGTGTCGAACGAGAGTATCTCGGATTTGGCGCCCGCTGGAATGGTCGCCTGAACATCCGCCACATAGTGAGCAGCTCCGTTGCCCGGAATACTTGAACCGAAGGACGTCGTGCCGGCAAGCACGTCCCCGGTTACGGTCACCCGCAGGTGCACCGTCAATGGCCCTGCTAACGTGGAGGCGGTACTCCGGCTCAACGTGAAACGAACACTCTGCCCCTCGATTCGTTGCCGGTAGGTCGCCCTCACCGAGACGACGGCCGGTCTGTCGTCATCGGTTACCCGTGTCCTGGCCGTAGGCGGCGTGCCCGCCGTGTACAGCGTGCCGTCGAGCACCCGCACGCTGATCGTCCCGTCCGGCTCATCCACGCGGTCGTTCTCCGTAGTGATCTCCAGCATGGCGGTCCTGATCGAGCGGGCAAACGTCACCGTGCGCGTGTACGGCTCCCCCATCGTGTCGTTCACCTCCACGCTCACCGTCATCGACCCCACGCCGATGTCGCGACTCAGCGTGAACTGCGCCGTTTCCCCCTCGTCGATCTCGGCCTCTATCGCGGTGATGCTCACCGCCGGCTTGCGTGCCGCCTTGCGGTACACCGCCGATGCCGCGCCGGTGTTGCCGTGCGCGTCCTGGTAGACACCCGCCGGCAACTCCACCACCACCTCGCCGGCCGCCGTCGCCGTCACCACTACCGTCCACGTCGGATCAAGCGCCGGGGCGCCAACCTGGTGCGCAGGCGGCGGTCCCGAACAGCTGCAAGGCAGCAACTCGCTGAGCGTGCCGCCGCGAACCCGGAAGTCCGCCACCGCAAGCCCCGACACCGCCTTGCTGAACCGCATCACCAGCAGCAGCGTCTCGCCCACCACCGCTACCTCCGCCTGCCCGTCCGACCACTCCTCCAACTCCGGGCGCACGCCGTCCACCTTGTGCCCGCTCTGCGCCGCAAGCGCCGTCAACCGCGGCGACGCTCCTCCTGCCAGGCTCAGCGTCCCGCCGTTCGTCTGCAGCCCGTTCGCCGCCACCGATATCCCTTCGCCATCCTCGTCCCCCGTCTCTACCGTGTACGAGAACGTCAGCGTCGTGCTCCCCGAGCCGCCCTCATAGCTCGCCGCCCGCGTCCCGGTGCCCAACCCCAGCACTACCTGCGGGGTCCCGCTTACCGTCGCCACCGCGCTGAACGTCGCCGTCAACTCGATCTGGTCACCGATCCCGTAGGTCTCATCGTCCCCCGGAGCGGAAACGATCGCCACCGTTCCCGCCGCCACGTTGATCTCCGTCACGAGCTCGTCGTCGCTCACCGTCACCGTCGCCGTAGCGGCGCCGGTGGCCGCCTCCACCTTGGCTCCCACACCCGGCGAGATGGTCACCGTCACCGAGCCGTTCGCCTCCACCACCGCATCGTCGTCGAGCGCAACGCAGACGTTGCGGCTGCTCTGCTCCATGCGCACCCGCTGGGTACTCGCTCCGGACAGGTAGCTGCCCTGCTCGGTGATCGCCAGCGGCACCTCCACCCAGGCGTTCTCGCTCTCCCCCAGTCCTTCGACGTTGTCCACACTCAACGAGAACCACGCACAGCCGCTGCCCTCCGTCACCGATCGACTCAGCGCGCTCACGCTCGCCACCGCTCGGTCGTCGTCCACGATCGGTATCGCCACGCTGCTTGCCTGCCCGTCAACGCGCCACGTCGCCGCATCCCGCAGCACCACCGACAGCCTTCGGTCAAAGCTCAGCTTCGTGTCCTGCTGCGTGGCCAGCGTGAACGAGCCGCTCGCCGCTCCGGCGCCGAACGTAACCGTGTACGCCGTGTCGGGCGCCACGCCCGCTCCGTGATCCACCATGATCGCGAGCGCGGCGTCGACAACTCCCGCGCGGGTCACCGTGAACTGCGCCGATTCCCCTTCCGTCACCTCGGTCGCCGTCGTGCTCAGCGTCACCATCGGCAGGTCGTCGTCGCTCACCGTCACCGTCGCCGCGTTGCCGTCGCTGGCCACCTGCGCAAACCTGCCACCCTCCGCCAGGCTGATGGTCGCCGTGACCGATCCCGCCGCCTCGTCGACCGTGTCGTCGTCGAGCGCCATACACACCGTCTTCGTCGGCCCGTCGGTGGCGCCGAGCATGCGTACCGTCTTCCGCGCAGCGCCAGCGAAAAACTCGCCCTCGGTCGTGACGTCGATCACCACGTCCACGAAGTGGTCGTCGCTGCCGATGAAGCCGTCGGTGTTCGAATGCACCAACTGGAACAGCGCACACTGCTGGTTCTCGCTCACGCTGTCCAACACCGGCTCGATGCGCACCGTCGGAATGTCCACGTCCCGAATCGGTAGACGGATCGGTTGTGCACCGGCGGGCACCCGATAGGTCGCCCCAACTCCCGCCACCACCTCTACCTGAAACACCGCGTCCGTCCGGTAGTTGGAGTATGCCCGCACCGGCAGGCTGAACTCCGCCGTGCTGCTGCCCACCGGAAACGTCACACCCGTGTGACCGACCTCGGACGCGCCTCGTTCGTTTGGAGCGGTGGAGCGCACCGAGACGGTAAGCTCCACGGTAGCATCACCCACGCGGGTCACCATGGCATTCACCGGAACCCCTTCAGCCGCCTCTACGGCCGTGGTCGCCACGGTCACCTCGGGGAGGTCGTCGTCGCGCACGGCCGCCGTGGCCCGCGGTGGACTGCCGAGCCGATAACTGCCATCGCTTGCGGCGCGTACGAACAAGGTGATCGCGCCGTCGATCTCGTCCATGTCGTCGGCGACAGTCGGCACTGCCACCGTAACCGACGTGTCGCCCGCTTCGAACCTGACCGGAATCGTTGCGCCGTCTGTGACCGAGACACCAGAAACCGTGGTCGCCGCGGCGACCAGGTCGCCTTCGAGCGCCACGCCCACAGGTACCGACTGCGGTGCGCTGCCGCCGGAGCGCTGCACGGTGAAACTTGCGGTTTCGCCCTCCGTGATCGCGGCCTTGACCGCTGTGATGCTGATGGATTGCGCAACGTCGTCGTCGAACACCGTCACCGCATCACGGTAGAACTGACCGGTGACGTAGGGCGCTTTCGCGGCGCGCAGCAACTCCACCGTCACCGTGCCGGGCGGATTGATGTCGCTGTCGTCGACGGTGTCGAACAGCAGCCTCACGGCATTGGTGTTCGCTGGGATGGTTGCGTCAATTTCCTCAACATAGGAGTCTCCGCTACCGGTGAGGGTGGCGCCGAAGGAAGTCGTGCCGACGAGCACGCCCCCGGTTACGGTCACCCGCAGCCGTACCGTCAACGCCGGCGCCGACGCGGCCGCACGCCGAAGCGTGAATTCGACGTCCTGTCCCTCAATGCGGTTCCTGTGGTTCTTCCATAGCGACACGAGAGTTGCCGGCGCCTCTTCAATCCAAACCACCGCCTCGCGCATCACATCGGTGGTGTACCGGTCATCGGTGGGGATCGTCGCGCGCAAATACGCGCCGGGAGTGGCCTGGGTCTGCACTCCAACCCGAACCTCTAGAACACCCGGCTGCCCCGCGCGCGAGCCGGGAATACCTAGGGTGCGAACCTGCATATGCGGCCCGGTACCCCGCGGTTCGGTAATCTGAAGGACCAACGAAATAGGCCGATAGCCGATGTCGCGCGTCACCCTGAAAGTGGCTGACGCGCCGACTTCGACGGTGGGCTCTACCGCGGTGATGCTCACCGCCGGCTTGCGTGCCGCCTTGCGGTACACCGCCGATGCCGCGCCGGTGTTGCCGTGCGCGTCCTGGTAGACACCCGCCGGCAACTCCACCACCACCTCGCCGACCGCCGTCGCCGTCACCACTACCGTCCACGTCGGATCAAGCGCCGGGGCGCCAACCTGGTGCGCAGGCGGCGGTCCCGAACAGCTGCAAGGCAGCAACTCGCTGAGCGTGCCGCCGCGAACCCGGAAGTCCGCCACCGCAAGCCCCGACACCGCCTCGCTGAACCGCATCACCAGCAGCAGCGTGTCGCCCACCACCGCTACCTTCGCCTGCCCGTCCGACCACTCCTCCAACTCCGGGCGCACGCCGTCCACCTTGTGCCCGCTCTGCGCCGCAAGCGCCGTCAACCGCGGCGCCGCTCCTCCTGCCAGGCTCAGCGTCCCGCCGTTCGCCTGCAGCCCGTTCGCCGCCACCGATATCCCGTCGCCATCCTCGTCCCCCGTCTCTACCGTGTACGAGAACGTCAGCGTCTTGCTCCCCGAGCCGCCCTCATAGCTCGCCGCCCGCGTCCCGGTGCCCAACCCCAGCACTACCTGCGGGGTCCCGCTTACCGTCGCCACCGCGCTGAACGTCGCCGTCAACTCGATCTGGTCACCGATCCCGTAGGTCTCATCGTCCCCCGGAGCGGAAACGATCGCCACCGTTCCCGCCGCCACGTTCGCCGGCGGCGTGCCGTCGTCGTCGCTCACCGTCACCGTCGCCGTAGCGGCGCCGGTGGCCGCCTCCACCTTGGCTCCCGCACCCGGCGAGATGGTCACCGTCACCGAGCCGTCCGCCTCCACCACCGTATCGTCGTCGAGCGCAACGCAGACATTGCGGCTGCTCTGCTCCATGCGCACCCTCTGGGTGCTCTCTCCAGACAGGTAGTTGCCCTGCTCGGTGATCGCCAGCGGCACCTCCACCCAGGCGTTCTCGCTCTCCCCCAGTCCTTCGACGTTGTCCACACTCAACGAGAACCACGCACAGCCGCTGCCCTCCGTCACCGATTGACTCAGCGCGCTCACGCTCGCCACCGCTCGGTCGTCGTCCACGATCGGTATCGCCACGCTGCTTGCCTGCCCGTCAACGCGCCACGTCGCCGCATCCCGCAGCACCACCGACAGCCTTCGGTCAAAGCTCAGCTTCGTGTCCTGCTGCGTGGCCAGCGTGAACGAGCCGCTCGCCGCTCCGGCGCCGAACGTAACCGTGTACGCCGTGCCGGGCGCCACGCCCGCTCCGTAATCCACCATGATCGCGAGCGCGGCGTCGACAACTCCCGCGCGGGTCACCGTGAACTGCGCCGATTCCCCTTCCGTCACCTCGGTCGCCGTCGTGCTCAGCGTCACCATCGGCAGGTCGTCGTCGCTCACCGTCACCGTCGCCGCGTTGCCGTCGCTGGCCACCTGCGCAAACCTGCCACCCTCCGCCAGGCTGATGGTCGCCGTGACCGATCCCGCCGCCTCGTCCACCGTGTCGTCGTCGAGCGCCACACACACCGTCTTCGTCGGCCCGTCGGTGGCGCCGAGCATGCGTACCGTCTTCCGCGCAGCGCCAGCGAGAAACTCGCCCTCGGCCGTGACGTCGATCACCACGTCCACGAAGTGGTCGTCGCTGCCGATGAAGCCGTCGGTGTTGGAATGCACCAACCGGAACAGCGCACACTGCTGGTTCTCGCTCACGCTGTCCAACACCGGCTCGATGCGCACCGTCGCAATGTCCACGTCCCGAATCGGTAGACGGATCGGTTGTGCACCGGCGGGCACCCGGTAGGTCGCCCCAACTCCCGCCACCACGTCTACCTGAAACACCGCGTCCGTCCGGTAGTTGGAGTATGCCGGCACCGGCAGGCTGAACTCCGCCGTGCTGCTGCCCGCCGCGAAGATCGCCTCTGCAAGCGTGCTCTCCGAGTTGCCGAGCGCATTCGGCGTCGTAGCGCGCACCGCGATCTTGATCTGCGTGGCTGCGTCCCCGGTCCGGGTCGCCGTGAACGAAACCGTCCCCCCTTCCGTCGCCGTCGTGGCCGTGGTCGCGATGGTCACCTCCTCGCCGTCATTGTCGTCGACAGAGACCTCGGCACGCAGCGGCTTGCCGAGCAAGTACCCCCCTGTGCTATCCGGATGAATGAACAAGGTAATGTTGCCCCGGCCTTCGTCCGAGGCGTCGTCGACCGTCGGTACGGCCAATACGGCCGCGTGCTGGCTGATCGCGAAGGTAACCGGTATCCGAACGGGTGGCGGTTCCCCGTAAGGCGACGATGCCGGGACGAAGTCGCCTGCCAAGAGCACGCCCACATCTACGCGGAGCGCTCGGCTGGCGTCGGAGCGCCGCAAAGTAAAGAACGCGGTTTCTCCCTCGGTAATTCGTGCCTGATCCGTGCTGATGCTGACCGCTTGTAGCACGTCGTTGTCGAGCACCGCTACCGCATCGCGGTGGAACTGACCGGTGACGTAGGGCGCGTTCACGGGGCGCTGCAACGCTACGGTCAGAGAGCCACGCCTCTCATACCGCGAGTCATCGTCGGTGTAGAATAGAATGTTCTTGGTTCTCACGTCCGCCGGAATCGTTACTGTTATGTCCGCGACACTTGGGTTTCCGACCGGCAGGCTGGCGCCAAACGAGGTTGCGCCGGTGAACAGGTCTCCGGTCGTGCGCACCCGTAGGTGCACGATCAATGGATGAGCGCTGGAGCCACCAACCCGTTGTACGGTGAACGGAATCGGCTGTCCTTCGATACGGGTCGCGTGCCTTCTCCAGATCCAGACGACGGTCGGCCTGTCGTCATCGGTTACCCGTGTCTTGGCCGTACGCGGCGTGCCGGCCGTGTACCCGGTCGCGTCGAGCACCCCCACGCTGATCGTCCCGTCCGCTTCGTCCAAGCGGTCGTTCTCCGTGGTGATCTCCAGCACGGCGGTGCTTTCCTCACTTCCCTCCCGCTCTGCGAACGTCACCTCACGCGTGGACGGCTCCCCCATCGTTTCGGTCACCTCCACGGTCGCCGTCATCGACCCCACGCCGATGTCGCGACTCAGCGTGAACCGCGCCGTTTCCCCCTCGTCGATCTCGGCCTCTACCGCGGTAATGCTCACCGCCGGCTTGCGCGCCGCCTTGCGGTACACCGCCGATGCCGCGCCGGTGTTGCCGTGCGCGTCCTGGTAGACACCCGCCGGCAACTCCACCACCAACTCGCCGACCGCCGTCGCCGTCACCAGTACCGTCCACGTCGGATCAGCGCCCACCGCGACCGGTTCCTGCAGCAACGCGCTGAGCGTGCCGTTGCGAACCCGGAAGTCCGCCACCGCAAGCCCCGACACCGCCTCGCTGAACCGCATCTCCAGCAGCAGCGTCTCGCCCACCACCGCTACCTTCGCCTGCTCGTCCGACCACTCCTCCAACTCCGGGCGCACGCCGTCCACCTTGTGCCCGCTCTGCGCCGCAAGCACCGTCAACCGCGGCGCCGCTCCTCCTGCCAGGCTCAGCGTCCCGCCGTTCGCCTGCAGCCCGTTCGCCGCCACCGATATCCCGTCGCCATCCTCGTCCCCCATCTCTACCGTGTACGAGAACGTCAGCGTCGTGCTCCCCGAGCCGCCCTCATAGCTCGCCGCCCGCGTCCCGGTGCCCAACCCCAGCACTACCTGCGGGGTCCCGCTTACCGTCGCCACCGCGCTGAACGTCGCCGTCAGCTCGATCTCGTCACCGATCCCGTAGGTCTCATCGTCCCCCGGAGCGGAAACGATCGCCACCGTTCCCGCCGCCACGTTCGCCGGCGGCGTGCCGTCGTCGTCGCTCACCGTCACCGTCGCCGTAGCGGCGCCGGTGGCCGCCTCCACCTTGGCTCCCGCACCCGGCGAGATGGTCACCGTCACCGAGCCGTCCGCCTCCACCACCGTATCGTCGTCGAGCGCAACGCAGACATTGCGGCTGCTCTGCTCCATGCGCACCCGCTGGGTACTCGCTCCGGACAGGTAGCTGCCCTGCTCGGTGATCGCCAGCGGCACCTCCACCCAGGCGTTCTCGCTCTCCCCCAGTCCTTCGACGTTGTCCACACTCAACGAGAACCACGCACAGCCGCTGCCCTCCGTCACCGATCGACTCAGCGCGCTCACGCTCGCCACCGCTCGGTCGTCGTCCACGATCGGTATCGCCACGCTGCTTGCCTGCCCGTCAACGCGCCACGTCGCCGCATCCCGCAGCACCACCGACAGCCTTCGGTCAAAGCTCAGCTTCGTGTCCTGCTGCGTGGCCAGCGTGAACGAGCCGCTCGCCGCTCCGGCGCCGAACGTAACCGTGTACGCCGTGTCGGGCGCCACGCCCGCTCCGTGATCCACCATGATCGCGAGCGCGGCGTCGACAACTCCCGCGCGGGTCACCGTGAACTGCGCCGATTCCCCTTCCGTCACCTCGGTCGCCGTCGTGCTCAGCGTCACCATCGGCAGGTCGTCGTCGCTCACCGTCACCGTCGCCGCGTTGCCGTCGCTGGCCACCTGCGCAAACCTGCCACCCTCCGCCAGGCTGATGGTCGCCGTGACCGATCCCGCCGCCTCGTCCACCGTGTCGTCGTCGAGCGCCACACACACCGTCTTCGTCGGCCCGTCGGTGGCGCCGAGCATGCGTACCGTCTTCCGCGCAGCGCCAGCGAGAAACTCGCCCTCGGTCGTGACGTCGATCACCACGTCCACGAAGTGGCCGTCGCTGCCGATGAAGCCGTCGGTGTTCGAATGCACCAACTGGAACAGCGCACACTGCTGGTTCTCGCTCACGCTCTCCAACACCGGCTCGATGCGCACCGTCGGTATGTCCACGTCCCGAATCGGTAGACGGATCGGTTCTGCATCGGCGGGCACCCGATAGGACGTCCCTGCCACCACCTCTACCTGAAACACCGCGTCCGTCCGGTAGTTGGAGTATGCCCGCACCGGCAGGTTGAACTCCGCCGTGCTGCTGCCCGCCGCGAAGGCCACCCGGTGCAGCCGGTACAATGGCACGCCGATCTGACTCGGCGCGGTGGCTTGGACGGTGACAGCCAAGGGCATCTCGGCGGTCCCGGTGCGGGTGGCGGTGAACGCCACCGACTTTCCTTCCGTCGCCTCCGTGGCCGTGGTCGCGATGGTCACCTCGGCTGAGACAGTCTGCGCGCCTGCGACTGCGGCAGCAAACACTCCCGCCAAGCACATTGCCATACCGATACTGCAGCGTCTCGGCAGGTGCGGTCGCCGCCCTGGACGCGCCTCGCGCAGCGCTGATAATTCGATGGCGACGCAGCCCTTGGCTCGGTGTCGTGTCTCACTGTCCATGTCACCTTGCTGTTAGCAAAGCCCATGCCAGGTCGACAGCGACCGATGTAAATCACTATTCTATAACTCAATAGCTAACCAAGCCCGATTCGTAACCGGGCGCTGACAAGCGTCGCACAACAGGCCGCCGGCACCGATGTTCGCCGCGCGGTCAAGCCGGGGGTATCCCGACAATTCTTTCCGCAGAAACGAAATAGCTGCGCTTGCCACCGGTCTGCAGCAGTACTTGTAGCGAAATGTCGAGCTTTGACTCATGCTGCTACGCTAGCCACGGCGGCGGTCAGCCCCGGCGCTTGACCGTGATGGTCACGACGTCGGTCTTGCGGTACTTCTGGTGCCGCACGGACGACGCGTAGTGGCGCAGCAGGCGCAGCGACGTCTCCTCTCCCACCGTCGAGGCGTCGGGTTCGCCGAGCGTGGCGATCTCGTCCTCCAGATTGCCGTCCGCGTGTGCGGCGATGAACTCCAGCTCCGCCTGCTCGCGGGTGACGCGCGCCGACACGCGCACGCGTTTCGTGCTCAACCCCAGCTCGGGGTCGTCGGCGAACGGATCGTCCTCGCCCTTCAGGGAGAGGACGACCTCCTCGCATGCCGCCCGCAGCGGGTCCATGGCGGCTTCGCTCCAGCCCCGCTTCTCAGCCAGGCCCACGACGAACTCGTCCACTGCCCTGATCGCCGCCGCGTCCAGCTCCAGCGTAAGCCGTTTCCGCTGCCCCGGCGGCTCCAGGATCAACGACAGGATGACCGCCATGATGCCGCCAGCGGTCATGCCGTTGCCCAGCAGCACCGCCCACCGGCCCGTCAGCAGCTCCGGGAAGATCCATCCGTTCTGAAAACCCACTCCAACCCAGAACGAGATCCCCACGATCACGCTCTTGCGGTAGTCCAGCCCGGACGCGACGACCAGCTTGATACCCAGCGTGAACAGGACCGCCGCCAACGCCAGGGTGAACGCGCCGGCGACCGCATTGGGAATGGCCAACAGCAGCGAGACGACCTTCGGGAAGAAGGCAAGCACCAGGAACAGCGCGCCGACGAACACCCCGACGCGCCGTGCCGCCACGCCGGTGATCTCGGCGATGCCGACGCTGGTGGAGTAGGTCGTGGTCGGCACCGTGCCGAACAGCCCGGCGAGCAGGTTGCCGATGCCGTCGATGGCCACGGCGCCCTGCACCAGCTTGTAGTCGGTCGCGCGCGGCGTGCGCCAGGAGACCTTCTGGATGGCGATGGCGTTGCCGACCGTCTCGATGGCGCCGACCAGGGAGAGGAAGCTGAACGACGGGATCAGCCAGAAGTGGTGCCGGAGCGCTCCGAAGTCCAGCCCCGGCCACGCCGAGAACCGCGGCACCCCGATCCAGTCGGCGTCCACCACCCGCTGGATGTCGTAGGTCCCGAACACGGCGCCGACCACGCAGCCGCAGAACACGCCGATCACCGGCCCCCACACCCGCGCCAGCCCGCGTGCGCGCAGGGCCAGGACCATCATCACCGCCAGCGTCACGCCCGCCGTCAGCGCCGCCGCCGCGGGCGGTGTGCCGGGGGGCGTCTGCGCGAACAGGTCGAAGATGATCGGCGCCAGCGTGACCGGGATCAGCATGATGATCGTGGCCGACACCGTCGGCGTGAGGATGCGTCGCAGGCGCGACAGGCGCCGCGCGATCCTGAACAGCGGCAGCGCCGACAGCAGCACCAAGGTCGCGAGCAGCGCCGGGCCGCCCTCGGTCAGAGCGACGATGGAAACGGCGATGTAGGCCGCCGACGGGCCCATCAGCAGCAGATGGCCGGAGCCGAGCCGGCGGCGGCGCGTGGTCTGCAGCATGGTCGTCAGGCCGCTCACGATCAGGCCCGCGAATATCGCCCACGACAGGTAGGAGTCCTCGAGACCGGCGCTGCGCACCACGATCAGCACCGTGACCACCATGCTGGCGAGGGACAGCGCGGCGTGCTGAACCGCCAGGCCCCAGGCCACCAGCGGCCGCGGCGTCTCGTCGGGCTCGTAGCGGATGTGCTGATCGAGGGCCCTCGCCTGGTTCACGACGGGAATCCCACGGTCACACCGAGCGCCGGCGCGACGCCGGCGGCTGCGGGGTCAGTCCCCTGCACGGCGATCGAGATACTCGCCGGGTTCCGCCGATGCCCTGGTGGCGGCGAGGCGGACGCGGCCCCGCGGCGTTTGTACGCGCTCGCGTGCCGGCGGATCACCACGCCGTTCTATCCGCGGCTGAAACCATACTTGACGATCTTCCGATGGAGAGTGGCTCGGCTGATATCGAGCGCTTGCGCCGCGCGCGTTACGTGGTGGTGCGTCAACGTCAACGCCGTTTTGATGGCTTGGCGCTCGACTTCGGCCAGCGTCAGGCCAACTGCGACCCGGTCGGACCCAGCGCGTATCGGATCACGTGGATACATCGCGGGCGGCAGGTCACCAACCTGCAATACAGAGCCGGCACCCAACAGCACCGCGCGTTCGATGCAGTTTTCCAGTTCGCGCACGTTTCCCGGCCAGTCATACTGCAGCAGAACGCCCAGGGCCGCGGTCGAGATGCCGCTGAACGACTTGCCGGCGCGAGCCGCGTACTTCTCCAGAAAGTGTCTGGCCAGCACAGGAATGTCCTCACGCCGCTCCCGAAGCGGTGGAATCGAGATGTGAAATGCCGAGATCCTGTAGAAAAGGTCTTCCCGGAATTCGCCCTTCGCCACCGCGCTCTCCAGGTCCTTGTTGGTCGCCGCGATCACCCGGATATCAACCGGAACGGTGGTTCTCCCGCCCACGCGCCGGACTTCCCGCTCCTGCAGTACACGCAGAAGGCGCGTCTGCAAGGAATACGGCATCTCGCCGATTTCGTCGAGCAGGATGGTGCCCCCGTGCGCGCGCTCGAAGGCGCCGATGTGCTGCGCAGCGGCGCCCGTGAACGAGCCGCGCTCGTGGCCGAAGAGCTCGGTCTCGATCAGCGATTCGGGAATCGAGGCGCAGTCGATCGTCACGAACGGTCCATCGCTGCGCCGACCGTTCCCGTGGCATGAGCGTGCCACCATTTCCTTGCCGGTGCCGCTCTCACCTCGAATCAGGACCGTGATGTCGCCCTCGGCCGCTTGCTCAATCAGCGCGTACACGTCCCGCATCACCAAGCTGTCTCCCATCACACCGGCGAACGAGCAAGCGTCCTCGCGCGTGCGCGTGCTACCCAGGCGCAGCACTCTTGCCTTTAACCGCTCGGCCTCGATCTCCTCGGAGACGTTCCGATACGCGATCATTGCTCCGATCACCTGACCGTGGCCGTCGTGCACGGCCGCACTGGATTGGTAGAACAACCGCCGTTGCGCCGCGTCGTCGTGACCGGTCGCTTCCGACACGCTGCCGTGGTCGAACAGGAGTCGGGCTTGCGAATCACCGAGTTGTGGTTCGCGAAAGCGCTGCGCGCACCGCGCCGCAAGTGCATCGAGGCCGATCTTCTCCTTGTTCTCGTCGTCGAGACCGAGCAACTCCCGGTACAACGCGTTGCAAAACACCAAACGCCCCTCGGTATCGAGCATGGCGATGGCATCCCCCGTGGCGTCCAGCACCGCCTCCAGACGGCGGTGGCTGGCGGCGAGCTGCTCCTGCTTCTCCATCAAGTTCCGCTCAAGGTTCCACTTTCCCACCAGCGAGATCGTGAGCTGCTGAATCTCTTCGTAGGCGAACGGCTTGCGCATGAAGACCAGCTTGTGCAGCAAATCCACGTTGCGCACGACCTCGGGCAGCGGCGCATCGCTGTAGGCGGTCATGATCACGATCTCCACGTCTCGATCGATCTCGCGCATGCGCCGGACGGTTTCGATGCCGTCGATCCCCCCCGGCATGCGTAGGTCGACGTAGGCCACGGCGATTCGTTCATTTCGCTCCCGTGCCCGCGCGACGGTCTCGCACGCCTGATCCCCCGTGGTGGCGTGCAGCAAGCCAAGCTCGATCCCAAGCGACGTGTCGTTCCTGCTCACATCTAACAGAAACGCAGCCGCCAGCTCGTCGGCGCGCGCCGGTTCCGCATGCGTATTCCCCAACATCTCCACGAAGTCATCGTGGATCTCCTGCTGATCGTCGACGATCAACACGCGAGTGTTGCTATAGCGGACCGGGATCACGGCGCGATCCCGCCAGCGTCGGCGGTGCCGACAGGAGCGTCTACCTGAGTACCTTGGGGGACTACTGATGACAGCGGGAGCGTAACGCGCATGGTGGTACCTTTCCCGTAGCCTCGACTTTCCGGACGAATGCGACCGCCGGCGCCGAGGACGAAATTGGCCGCCGAGTGAAGACCCCACCCGCTTCCGCGCGGCTTGGTAGTGTAACCGGGTGCAAACATTATCCTGTAATCGTTGGCCTTGAGACCGATGCCGTTGTCGGCAATCTCCAGGCTCAGGAATCTGCCTTCGCAGCAGACGCGGATCCTGATCCAGGGCGGCTCGGAGAGACCCTGCTCCGCGGCGAGATCTTCGATTGCCTCGACCGCGTTCTTGATCAAATTGATCAGCATCTGACAAAACTGGCTTTCGCGAACACGAATCTGCTGCGGGGCGTGGCGGCTGTCGACAGTGGCATCGATCCCATTCCTCGCGAGCGAGTCGCGGAACAGCCTGAGTGCCGCCGCAATTGCCTCGTTCACGTCTATGTCCTTGCAGTCCGTTGAGATGCCGTGTAGCCTATGGGTGTTCATGATCTCAACGATGCGGTGCGCAGTTTCGCGCACGCGCGCGAACGTCGAGATCAGCGATGCCCGCCGTCTGGCGTAACTGTCGGAGAGCGAGATCAGGAACGGGAGCACGTTGCGCCCCTGAGGGTCGTCTCGGAGGTAGTCGAGCCAGTCATCCTGGTGGGCGCTGACGGCATCTGCCAACGCGGCCAGGCGGCGCCCGAATTTGTCGTCGGCAAGAGCTCGGCGCAGCGTCTCTATGCCCGTCGTGACGCTGGTGATCGCGTTGCCGACGTTGTGCACGATCGTATCGACGATCTCCAGCCTTCCTTCCGCGAATGCCTGGTCGAGCGCATGCGCGGCGAGTGCCCGCTCAGTGATGTCGCGGAACACCACCACTGCCCCTCGCATAGCGCCACTCTCCTTCAGCAACGGTCGGCTGCTGACGCTGATATATACCCCATCGGGACGGCTCGGGTTGCGGATGAACACATTTTCCTCGTCTACCCAGTCGCCAGCTTGGATCGCACGGAGGATGTCCTCGGTGGCTAATGGCGTTTCTCGATCGAGATAGTACACACCGTACGTCTCCGCCCACGTTTCCGGCGGCTCATCGGAAATGCCTAAGCCAATGATCTGTTCGGCGGCAGGATTCGCGTACATCAACTTGCCATCGGCGCCAATGACCACGATGCCGTCGCTGATGCTCCGAAAGGCGGTGTCGAGAAGATCGCCCTGATAGCGCAACTTCGTCATCGTATGCTTGAGTTCGTCGTCCGTCGCCTTCTCCCCCGTGACGTCACGGAACACGCTCACGGCGCCATGGCAGGAACCATGGCTGATCAGCGGGCGACCGCTCAAGCCGACGAAAACGCCGTCGGGCTTCTCGGCATTGCGTATGAACAACTCGACGTTATCGGTCGATTCGCCCTTCATCGCACGTTCTAACGGCAGCTCCTCGGCCTTTACGCGAGTGGTCCGGTCGGGGCGGAAGACCCCGTACGCTGCGCACTCCGGCTTGGTCGTCAGGTCAACAAGCTTGCCGGAGCCAAGGATCCGTTCGGCGGCCGCGTTGTACGTGGTCCACTGGCCGGCTCCGTCGGCGACCACAATGCCGTCGTTGATGCAGCTCAAGATGGTATCCATGAGCACAGTCCGCCGCTCGAGCTGCCGAACCGTGTGTTTCAGCTCCTCGTCCGATCGTCTCTCGCCGGTGATGTCCCGGAGGACGATCACGGTCCCGCGCGCCTCGCCGTGCGCGCCGCTCAGGGGCCGAGCGCTGACGCGGACCTGCAATTTGTCGGGCCGATCGGCGTTGCCGAGCAACAGGTCGAGACCGTCCACGACCTCACCGCTCAGCGCCCCTGCCAGCGAGGGTTCGCCGAGATCGGAGCGCTCTCCCCCCTGAACGCGATGCATGTTGCACTCCTGAATCCAACGGTCGACTCTCTTGTCCGATATGTCGTCGCCGCAGATGCGCCGCGCGCTGGCATTGTGGAACAGCAGCGCGCCGTCCTCACCTATAGCGATCACACCCTCGCTCACGGAGTCGAACGCCGAGCGCATGCGCTGGTTAAGCTCTTCCAGACATGCGATTCGCCGCCGCAGCTCGATTTGCGCGGCCCGCTGTGCAGACTCTATCGCATGGAACCGCACGGAGGCCCGAATCGTCAAATCGAGTTGCGCATCCGCAAAGGGACGCACCAGGTACCCGCACGAGTTTGTTCCGGCATTACTCAGCCCGTTCCCAGCGCCCTCGTCTACACCGTCGACAAGTAACACTATCGGTATCCCGTACCGTCCCGCGATCTCGGCTGCCAATCGCTGTCCCGAGCGCTCGTTCCCAACTTCGACATCCACCAGCGCAAGATCATGCTGTCCAGGATCTCCAACTTCGGTCACGTTCCAGCCGTCCGCAGCGACTCTGCACTGCCCGTATCCGAGCGAGATCAGGGTCTCCGCCAGCATTCCTCCCGCGGAACGATTTGCAATAATTAACGGCCGGATACGTTCTTGATTCACCATCACCTCCACTCATTGTGCGTTTCCGGAGCGTTGTCGGCTGGTCCCCGGTTCCGAGTCCCCAGCCCAATCGCGGAAGGCTCTACCGCGATAGTCGGACGAACGGCGCGGTCCGCCAAGCCCGATTTTCCTGAATGGCCGTGGATTTTCCTGAATAGCTGTGGATTTTCCTGAATGGCTGTGGATTTTCCTGAATGGCTGCAAATCTTCTTGAATGGCCTTCGAGCAGGGAAGAGCCTGCTTGGACTCTATCCGCGCCTCCGCCTGTCCGCCTGTCCGCCTGTCCGCCTTCGATCATCAGCCTCGTTTCAGGGATCACGATCTTCGCCGGACTCTCCTGGCTCATATAGCGGCGGGTGATGTGCCACTCGTCGGTCTGCTCGATCAGCAGCGCGCCGACCACCGGGATCGACGCTTGATCTCCTTGTTCACGCGCTCCAGCGGGTTGGTGCTGGCGTCGCGGCACGTGGCCGAGCGCGTTGCGCACGAAGTGGACCCGACACCGCTGCCACCGTTGACTCCCACGGCCACCACCAGCGCGCGATTGACCACGTGGCCATCCTGGCGTGACTTCAGGTACGTGGCATCCAGCCACAGGTACGGCCACTGCCCGTCCAGCGGTCAGGAAGGCGACGGTGTTCTCGGCGCCGGCGAAGGCGCTGAACGGACTGACGCGCGAGGCGTCGTCGAGGAAGCCCGGCGCAGCTTCTCATCGGCGCCGTGGTTGTCGTCGGTGTTCCTGGAGCAACCTACGGGCAAGCCGCTGGTGTATCAGGCCCCGGGTCTTGTTGACTGCGGATACTGGGATTCCCTTCGACGATTCCGTGGGGGCGAAAACCGAGCGGCGCTGCCAGTTCCGCCAGCCACTGCTCGGTCAGCGAGCGCAGCGACACCAACACCGCATCGGTGCCGAGCCGCCTGCGGCAGGCGGTGAGCTCGGCGCGGCAGCAGGCCGATGACGAGTCTGAGCACGTGCTGCACCAGGCGCACGCGGCGGCGCACCCAGCGCATGGCGCCGGGCAACTGGACGGCGTCGCGGCGAATCTGATCGGCCGCCTTCATCACGCTCGGCGTTTGCTCGGCGTGCGCAACGACCTCTTCAAGCATCTTGAGGGTGCCCGGCAGCCGCGCCGCCAAGGATAGACTGACCACAGCAACCCTGCAGCCACTTCGCCATCCCGCATTCGCCCGTCTTCCCAGTCGATCCGTCAGCGGATCAATCTGACCAAATCCCTTCCCTTCCTAACGACTTAATGTGGGATCCAACAGGGCGACGATCCCGAGTAGTGCGCCGTAACCTGTCGCAATAGTTGTCTGGTCTCGGCCACTACGATCCATGACCAGCCAAGGGAGAGTCGCCTATTCTTAGTAGACAGAAGACAATACTGCCCCGGCCGGTGACGAGTGTCGCAAAATGGCTACATCTGTCTCCATTTGAGACTGCCCGCTTCCCTTGGTGCAGTCGACGCTCCCGAGAGCACCTAACGCTCGGTTCGCGTTGAGCGAGATTGTGACCCGTTCACTGCCTCTGACGGCGACCCATTCTGGATGATTCTAAAAGGTAACCCTATCTCACCGATCGATGCCGATCACGTCGCAGTCTTGGCACGCTTATTGCTGCACATCACTCAGCCGGTGTAGGCAGTTGTGGCACCGAGCTCGACACTACGCGCCGGGTCTATGTGACACGGGAAGGAGCGATACATGAGTTGTGCAGACGGAAGATGGGTGCTGGCGATAACCACCCAGCGGGGCCAGCGCAAGGGCACGCTCGACCTGAAGACCGACGGCGGCACCGCAACCGGATCTCTGATCGGCGAAAAGATGGGCGTCGAGTTCGACGACGGCAAGGTGCGTGCCAATACCGTGCGCTGGAAGTCGGCCATATCGATTCCGATGCTGCCCGGCAAGCGGACCCTCACGTTCACTGCCAGGGTCGAAGGCGACGAGATCAGCGGCACCATCGACGGCCCCAAGCAACGACTCGCGACATTCCAGGGCTCGCGCTCCCGGTAGGAACGAAAGGACAACGGAAGCATGGACTCGTCGAGGGCACACGAAGCGGTCGCGATCGTCGGGTACAGCCACCGCCTGCCCGGCGGCATCATCTCCGACGATGATTTCTGGCGGCTGCTGAGCGAGCGTGAGATCGTACGGGAGCCGATCGTCGACCGCTACGAACGCGGCTACCGGCCGATCGGGAAGTTCTCCGGACCGGGCCGGTTCGCCAGTCCGTACGAGGGGCTGATCCGCGACGGTCGCGAGAAGCTCTTCGACCGCAGCCTGTTCGGCATGTCGCACAACGAGATGCTGACCGCCGATCCGCACGTGCGGATGCTCCTGACCTGTACCTGGGAGACCAGCGAGCGGGCCGGCTGGGACCTGCACGCGCTGCGCAACAGCCGCACCGGCGTGTTCGTGGGCGCGCAGGTGCCGGCGACCTCCAACTGGCGCGCGCCGCTGGGCGCCAACGAGTTCTCCATCGCCAGCATCAGCCTGTCCATGCTGGCCAACCGCATCTCCTACCACTTCAACCTGATGGGGCCGTCGCTGGCCTGCTGCTCGGCCTGCTCCGCCAGCCTGACCGCGCTGCACGAGGCGATGAACGCGCTGCGCTCCGGCGACTGCGAGCAGGCGTTCTTCGGGTCGGCGAACTACCTGGGATCGGCCCGGCAGAGCGCCGGCTTCAACGCCCTGGGAGTGATCAGTCCCGAGGGCAAGTGCCACTCCTTCGACGCGGACGCCAACGGCTACCTGCGCTCGGAGGGAGCGTTCGTGTTCGCGATCAAGCCGCTGGCGGCGGCCGAGCGCGACGGCGACCCGATCCACGCGGTGGTGGAGGCGACCGCGGTGAACGCGGCGGGCGCCGCCGACGGCAGCGCCGGTCTGGCGCAGGGGCGCTACATCACGGCGCCGACCCGCCACGGACAGATGGAGCTGATGCGTACGGCGAGCGCCCGCGCCGGCCGCGCGCCGCAGGAGTTCGACTACGTCGAGGCCCACGCCACCGGCACCGTGGTCGGCGACCGCATCGAGGGCAACGCCATCGGCGAGGCGTTCGGCGGCGGCCAGCGTGCGGCGCCGCTGCGGGTGGCCGGCGTCAAGAGCAATGTCGGCCACATGGAGGCCGCCGCATTCACCTGCGCCCTGCTCAAGGTGGTGCTGATGATGCAGCGTCGGACCTTCGCGCCGGTGTCGAAGAACCACCTGGTGCCCAACCCGGAGATCGACTTCGACGCGCACGGCATGCAGGTGCAGACCGAGTGCGAACCGTTCCCGGACCATCCGGTGGTGGTCGGCATCAACTCGTTCGGCTTCGGCGGCTCCAACGGCCACTGCGTGGTGCGCGAGTACCGCCCCGAGCAGCCGCGGATCTGGTCCGTGCCACTGGCGCCTGAGGCCGGCTGCCTGATCCCGCTGTCGGCGCGCACCGCGGGCGCCCTGGTGGACAGCGCGCGCGGGCTGCGCCAGGCGCTCGACGGGCGGCCGGCCGACCTGTACACGCTGGCCGGCAACCTCAGCCGCCGGCGCACCCACTTCGCCGCGCGCGCGGCGTTCGCCGTGCACACCGGCGATCAGCTCAGGGAGGCGCTCGACGCGTTCGTCGAGAACCCGGAGCCGGTCGCCACCGTGGAAGAGGGCCGGCGCCGGCTGCTGATGGTGTTCACCGGGCAAGGCACGCAGTGGGCCGGCTGCGGGCGCGCGCTGTACGACGCCCACCCGGTGTTCCGGCGCGCGGTCGACGCCATCGAGGAGCACTGGCGCGAGCATTCGGATGCCTCGCTGCGAGCGGCCGCTTTCGAGGCGCCGCAGGCGGAGCTCAACGAGTGCCGCCTGGCGCAGCCGGTCACCTTCATGCTGCAGTGCGCGCTGGTCGAGCTGTTCAAGACCTGGGGCGTGTACCCCGACTGCGTGGTCGGCCACAGCTCCGGCGAGGTCGCCGCAGCCTACGCCAGCGGCGCGCTGTCGCTGGCCGAGGCAACGCGCCTGGTCTACCACCGCGCCACCCTCCAGCAGCGCACCGCCGGTTCCGGCCGGATGCTGCCGATCGGCCTCGACTTGGCAGGGGTGGAGCGGCTGCTCCAGGAACTGGAGGTGCCCATCCGGTCACAGAGCGAGGCGCGGAACGGGATGGCGCCGCCGGTGGTGCTCGCCTGCGAGAACGCGCCGGCGAGCACCGTGATCTGCGGCACGGAGCAGGCGTTGCGGCCCGTGATGGACGAGATGGAGCGGCGCAACCTCCAGCACCGGCTGCTGCCGGGCAACATCGCCTTCCACTCCGCCGCAATGGACCCGCTCCGGGAGGACGCCTTCGATGCGCTCTCCTTCCTGAACGACTGCGCGTTCGACGCCGCGGTGCCGTTCGTCTCCTCGGTGACCGGGCTGCACACCGAGCGGCTGGACAGCGCCTACTGGTGGACGAACATCCGCCGGCCGGTGCGCTTCGCCGCCGCGCTTGCGACCGCCGTCCGCGACTTCCGGCCCGACGTGGTGCTGGAGCTCGCCCCGCACAGCGCCCTGCAGTCCTCCATCGTCCAGTGTCTGGAGGGCAGCGGCGCGCGCGCGGCCTGCATCCCCACGCTGCGGCGCGACACCGACGTCTGCCTGGGCTTCCACGAGGCGCTCGGAGCGCTGTTCCGCGCCGGAGTGGAGCTGGACTTCGCCGCGCAGTACCCGCGCCCCGAGCCGATCACCCATCTGCTGCCCGGCTATCCGCGCGACGAGCAGACCACCGCCGACGAGATGAGCGACGACGAGATGTTCCTGCAGGCCGGCGAGTACGCCCACGGCCCGCTGATCGGCCATCGGGTGCCGTGCGACCACCTGCTGTTCGAGGCCAGGATGTCGGAACGCGACTTTCCCTGGCTGGCCGAGCACCGCGTGCACCACGCCTCGATCATGCCGGCCGCCGGCTACATCGAGCTGCTCCTGCAGGCGTTCGGGGGCGTGCCGCTGTACGTGGAATCGCTCGAGTTCCTGCAGCCGTGTCCGATCCCGAAGACGCCGGTGCGGCTGCAGACCGAGCTGTTTCCGGTGGCCAACGCGCCCGACCGGTACACCTTCACCATCTCGTCCCGTACCTACGACCCGGACGCCAAGAGCGAGCTGCACTCGCGCGGCACGCTGCGCCTGGTGAGCGCCGACCATCCGGTGAACGTGCCGCCGCGGCTGACGGACGTCGACACCACCGGCTTCGAGCCCTACTACTACGTGGGCGAGAGCGATTTCTACGAACGCATCGACGCCAGCCTCGGCGAGACGTTCCAGTACGGTCCTCACTTCCGCAACATCCAGCGCGTCCAGTGGGACAGCAACAGCGCCGACTATCTGTTCGACGTCGAGATGGACGAGGAGTTGTGGATGACCGGCCGCGACGAGGGGTACGTGGCCAACCCCGCGCTGCTCGACGGCGGGCTGCAGATCTTCCTCTACCACCTGCTGCGCGCCACCGACATCTTCGCCATGCCGCGGCGCGCCGTGGGAGTGACGTTCCTGCGCCCGCCCACCGGGCCGCGCCTGACCTGCTATGTGAAGAAGGACCCGGACTGGGCGGACATCAACGAGCAGGGGCAGTTCACGGAGCGGCGCGGCGAGCGCTCCGGAGGCAGCATCCGCTTCTACGACGGCGCCACCGGCGACCTGGTGCTGTGCATCGACGCGTACGTCTCGTTCAACTCCAACCCGCGCTGGAACGACCGGCCGCACAGCAAGCACGCCATCTCCTGGCAGCCCAAGTTCGTCCCGGAGGCCCTCGCCCTCCTGCCCCGCCTGCCGGAGGGCGAGATCGAGCCCGCGGCGCTGATCGCCGCCCTGGAGCAGCCCGCCGACGGCGACCGCTATGCCTGCCACGTGATCGAGGTCGCCGGCGCGCGGCCCCCCGAGCAGACCCTTCTGGAGCGGTGCCTGGACTACCTCGGCAGCGCCGAGGCGCAGACCGAGTACTGGCTGCTCGGCGACACCGAAGAGCAGGTACGGGCCCACTACGACGCGCTCCACAACCGCGACGCCGCCCTGCGCTTCGCCACGCTGGACCTGACCGCGGAGCAGGCGCCGGAGCTGGACGCCGGCCTGCTGCGGCCGCACGCCGCCGAGATCCTGCTGCTGCACGACGACGCCGCCGGCTTCGGGCCGGAGCAGTGGCGCCTGCTGCGCCGCCTGGCGGTCCCCGGCGCCCTGGCCCTGGTCTGCCACGATGCCGGCGCGACGGTCGCGCTGGAGGCGGGCTGGACCGCGGTGCGCGCCGGCCGGCGCACGACCCTGCTGCAGGCGCCGCTCGGCGGCCCGGACACCCTCGAACCGCGGCAGCTCGCCGGTCCCCGCTGGGTGATCGGCGAGCCGGGCAGCCTGGCGGACGAGTGGCTGGCGCGGCTCGACGCGTCCGGCGCCACCACCATCCCCTACGCGGAACTGGCGGACGACCGCGCCGGCGAGCTCGCCGACTGGCCGCGGGCGGCCCACGTGCAGGCGATCGACCTGTTCTGCGGCGAAGACCCGGACGACCCCACCGGCGAGAAGCTGGCGGGGCGCCTGGTCGCCTTCGTCAAGGCGCTGATCCCGTACCGGGTTGCGCACGCGCAGTGTCCATGCCGCCTGACCGTGGTAACGCAGGGCGCGGCGTTCGAGGTGGCCGAGCCGCGCGCGAGCGCCGTGTGGGGGGCGCTGCGCGCCATCGGCCAGGAAGTCGCCGCCGAGGCGGGCGCGGGCGCGCTGATCGACTTCCGTCTGGTGGACCTGGACACCGGCGAGGACCTGGAGACCCTGGCCTGGCTCGCCACCTGCGACCTGCGCGAGCGCGAGCTGGCGGTGCGCGGCAACCGGATCTGGGTGCCGCGGCTGGTCAGCCTGCGCGAGCGGTTCCCGCGCGTACCGGGCGCCGAGGCGGGCGGTGAGGACGCCACCTATCGGCTGTCCCTGGACAATCCAGGGCAGATCGGCGGCCTGCAGATGAAGACCTGCGAGCCGGAGCCGCTGGGAACGCACGACGTGGAGATCGAGGTGGCGGCGGCGGCGCTCAACTTCCGCGACGTGATGGTCACGCTGGGTTTGCTGCCGTCGAGCTCCTTCGAACGCTCGGCGCTGGGCCGCACGGTGGGGATGGAGGCCAGCGGGGTCGTGCGCCGCGCCGGTAGCGCCGTGCGCACCTGCCGCGCCGGCGACGCCGTGGTGTTCACCCAAGGCGGCTGCATCGCCAATCGCGCCGTGGTCAAGGACTACCTGGTGTTCGTCAAACCCGCCGCGCTGAGCATGGAGCAGGCCGCCTCGGTGCTGTCGGTCTACGTCACTGCCTACTACTCGCTGGTCCACCTGGCGCGCCTGCGCAAGGGCCAGCGGGTGCTGATCCACTCCGCCATGGGCGGCGTCGGCCAAGCGGCGATCGCGCTGGCCAAACACGCAGGCGCGGAGATCTATGCCACCGCCGGCAGCGAGAGCAAGCGCGAGCAACTCCGCGCGCTCGGCGTGCGGGCGGCGTTCGACTCGCACAGCCTCGACTGGTACGAAGAGCTGCTGGCGGCGACCGGTGGCGAGGGGGTCGACGTGGTGCTGAACTCCCTGGCCGGCCGCCACATCGCCCTCTGTCTGGAGGCGCTGCGGCCCGGCGGCTGGCACTGCGAGATCGGCAAGGTGGACATCTACGCCGACAACGCGCTCGGCCTGAGCGTGTTCCGCAAGAACCTGCGCTTCGCGGCGATCGACGTCGACCGCCTGATGAACGATGACCCGCATCTGGCGCGCGAGCTGTCGCAGGAGTGCCTGGACCTGCTGGCGCAGGGCGCGGTGCCGCCGCTGCCGGTCACTACCTTCGCCTACCGCGACTATGGCGAGGCGCTGCGCCTGATGACCACTGGCCTCCACACCGGCAAGCTGGTCCTGCAAGCCCCGCCCGCCACCGGCGAAGACCCGCTGCCGGTGGCCGATCTGCGCCCCTACCTCGACCCCGAGGCGACCTACCTGGTCACCGGCGCGTTCGGCGGCTTCGGCAGGCTGCTGCTGCCCTATCTGGCGACCGCCGGCGCGCGCCACATCACCCTGCTCGACCGCGATCCGCAGCGCCGCCGCAGCGCCGACTGGCTGCGCAAGACCAGCGCCCTCTGGTACCTCCCGGAAAATATCGAGATCGACATCGTGGCCGGCGACGTCGCCGAGGAGGCCGACGTCCGGCGCTGCATCGCCGGGCTGCAGCGCCCGCTGAAGGGCGTGTTCCACCTGGCAGGCACCCTGGACGACTGCCTGCTCGTCGACCTCACGGCCGAATCGCTGGCGACGGTGTTCGCGCCCAAGGCGCGCGGCGCTCTCAATCTGAACCACGCGACCGCCGGCTGCGACCTCGACCACTTCGTGCTGTTCTCGTCCATCGCCTCGACGCTCGGCAATCCGGGCCAGATCAACTACAGCGCCGCCAACGGGTTCGTGGACGGCTTGGCCGCCCTGCGCCGCCGCCAGGGGCTGCCGGCGCTGTGCTACAACCTCGCCGCGGTCGCCGAGGCCGGCATGGCGGCTCGCAACCTGCACGTGCTGCGCATGAGCCGGGCCGGCGGCGTGCCGCCGGTCAGCGCCGACTTCGCCATCACCAACCTCGACTACGCCATGCGCGCGATGGGCGGCCGCGACCACGTCATCACCGCCCTCTTCTCGCGTCCGCCGTGGACGGTCGACTCGCCCGACTACCTGCGCACCGGCAGGGTGCTCAGCAACCAGGACGCGTTCGCCGTCGACACCGGCGGCCAGCTCACCCAGGACGCGGTGGTAGCGCAGATCGCCGCCAAGGTGGCCGAGCTGTGCGGCCACGACGAAGGCAGCCCGGAGGAGCCGCTGTCCAGCTTCGGCCTCACCTCCATCTCGGTCGCCGAGCTGGGCGCGTTCATCCGCATGCAGTTCAACCATCAGGTCAGCGCCCTGGAGCTGATGACCACCGCCACCTGCCTGTCCCTGGCCGAAGCGATCATGCAGGGCGACCGGGGCGGCGACGAGGATGCCGCCGACGTCGAGGCCGCCGGTGCCGAGCACGCGGTCGCCGAGCCGCCGCCCGCCCGCCGCGTGCCCTCCGCCTTCGCCAGCTCCCCCGCTGACCATTTCCCCAACGGCACCGCGATTCCCGACGGCCGAAGCACGGCGGCAGACGCAGCCGTCGCGGTTCGGTAGCTCACCACGTGAGTCAGGCAGCTGCAGCCGGCAGCGCGGTGGCGCCGCTGGTTGGCGCGCTCCCGCCGCAGTGTCTACGAGACCTCGACAGCCTGCGGGCCTTCGTCAACCGCGCCATGGGCGATGGCCTGCCGGCGGCGGTGCCGGTGCCGGATGTGCGGGAGGTGCTACTGACCGGGGCGACCGGTTTCGTGGGCCGGTTCGTGCTGCGCGACCTGTTGCGGCACAACGCCGATCTGGTGGTGCACTGCCTGGTCCGGTGCTCCGACGGCGACCACGGACTGCAGCGCCTGCGCACCGCCCTGGAGGAGGCCGAGATCTGGGATGAGGCGTTCACGACGCGCATCCGCGTCGTGGCCGGAGACATCCGCGAAGCCCGCTTCGGCCTGAGCCGAGCCGCCTTCGACGAAATGGGGCAGCGCGTCGACGCCGTCCACCACTTCGCAGCGGACGTGCATCTTTCCGCGCCGTATCTCGCGGTCCGCAAGACCAACGTGTTCAGCATGCGCAACGTGCTGGAGCTGTGCCTGCACACTCGCCGCAAGCATCTGTTCCACGCCTCCACGATGGGGATCTTCCCGCAGTACTTCTGCGACTTCGCCAACGAGTTCGCCGGCAGCGCCATCGGCCATCAGGCGCAGCCGGACCTCGCCCACCTGAAGCGAATGTTCCCGTTGGCCCTGGCCGGGTATCCGTGGAGCAAGCTGGTCGCCGAGCAGAGCGTGCTGTACGCGTGCCGGGCCGGTCTGCCAGCGGCGGTCCTGCGCCTGCCGCAGACCGTCCGGGCCAGCACCGGCTTCACCCAGCCGAACGACATCGCCGCGCGCCTGTATGCCGCGATCACCGACGTGCAGACGATGCCGCGCGGTTTCTCGTTTCAGCGGCAGAACCACACGGTCGACACCCTGAGCCGGATCTGGACCGGCATCACGACCAATCCCCGGCGGCAGCACGTCCTCTATCAGTGCGTTAACACCAATCCGGTTCATCACGACCTGGATCTGCCCGACTTCGGCATCTACCTGCGCGAGGCTTCCCACGATTCGTTCAGGCAGGCCTGCCAAGCGCGCGGCGCGCGCTCGCCGATGCGCGGTTCCTGGGCGCTGTACGACCAGTTCGCCCGGTATTGGTTCAGCGCCAGCAAGGCGCCCGCCCCCGTGCCGGTCTGCGACCGCGCGATGCGCGAGGACTGTCCGTTCCCGATCGAATGGCCCGGTGTGCTGACCACGTTCCGGCGCACCAACGAATGGATCAAAGCGCATCGGCGGCAGTGGCCGTACGCCGTGTCGCAGCCTCGGATCGACTACGACTGCCTGATGGCGCGTGCCGAACGCTACGCCGAGCGCATGGGTGCCCCCTTCGCGCAGACCTATCCGGATTGGATACGCACCGGTCTCGAGCGTTTGGTGCAGGCTCTGCAGGCGCCGGAGTCGCGCCTGCTGGAGGCCAGGCTGGGCGTGGTGGCCTCCGACTTGAGCCGCAGCCTGCGCAACAACGCCGCGCTCTCGGGCGAGCGGCAACGCCATCCGGAGATCGAGCGGGAGGAGATCGCGCAGCCGGTGTTCATCGTCGGCATCAACCGCACCGGCACCACCTACCTCCACCGCCTGCTGGCGCGCGACCCTCGGTTCTGGACCTTGCGCAGCTACGAGCTGGCGGACCCGGTCGTCCCGAACGGCGCGTACGCCGATGCGTGGACCGACGCCGACATCCGCCGCCCGCGCCTCCGGGACGCGTTCACCGCCGCCGGATTCGCCGAGTCTTTCGCCGGCGTGCATCACATCGACGTCGACGAGCCGGACGAGGACCTCGGCATCCTGCGGCACACCTTCGCGTCCTGGTCCAACACCAACATCTACCAGGTGCCCGACTACGGCCGCTGGCTGGCCGCGACCGGGTCACAGCGCGCCTACGCGTACCACCGCCGCGCCATGCAACACTACGCTTGGCAGCGCCGCCAGCGCCGGCCCGGGCAGCAGGCGCAGTGGCTGTTGAAGGCGCCGGTCCATCTCATGGAGCTGGAGGCGCTCACCGCCGCCTATCCGGACGCGTGCTTCATCGCCACCCACCGCGAGCCGTGGCAGTTCATGGGCTCCTGGTGCAGCCTGATGGAGCAGGTCCGTTCCCGCATCAGCGAGCCGCCCGAGCCCGGCGCCCTCGGTGCGGAGCAACTCGCATTCATGAGCGGCATGCTCGACCGGGCGGTGCGCTTCCGCGAAGCCCGTCTCGAGCTGCAGCAGCGCTGGTGCGACGTGAGCTACGCCGACTTGGTCGACGATCCGTGGGCGACCGTGCGCGCCATCTACGAGCACTTCGGCTGGCCGCTGGAGCCGGCGGCCCTCGCCGCCATGCAGGAATGGCAGGACCGGCAGGCGGAGCAGCGCCGGCACGAGGTGCGGCACAGCTACCATCTCGAGGACTACGACCTCACCCCCGAGGCGGTCGACGCCGCGTTCGCCCGCTACCGGGAGTTCATCGCCGGCCGCGGCATCCGCACCTGACGGCAGGCAGTTTTCCTATCCGCTGTCCGCGATGCCCGCATCACGCAGGATGACGTCCACGCACTCCTCGACGCCGGCGCGGCTTGTGTCGATGACGCTGTCGGCGGGCTCCGGCGGCTCGTAGGTCGCGGCGTCCCAGGCGCGGCGGTATACGCCCTTGAAATCACGGTGCCGGGCGACGTCCGGCGGGCAGCGCAGCCACACCATGACCAGCCCGGCCAGGGCTCGTGCCGGCTCCCGGATCCGCTCGGTGGGCGACACCATCGCCACCACCACATCGATGTCGCCCGCCAGGCGCGCCGCCAGCGCGGCGACGCGGCGCACGTTCTCCCGCCGGTCGGCCTCCGAGAAGCCGAGCCCGCGGCTCAGCTCGCCGCGGCGCACCACGTCGCCGTCGATCAGGACCGCCACGCGGCCGAGCTCCCCCAGGCGCTCCACCAGCGCGCATCCGACGGTCGTCTTGCCGCTGCAGGGCATGCCGGTGAGCCAGAAAATCGCCATCCGCTATTCGTCGCCGTTAACCATTCACGACCGCGCCCGGATCATCAAGGCTCGGCGCCGAGCCTTGACACCGTCCCACGGCGCACCGAGAGTGAATACCACCGGGATGCCGAATCTGTGGCTGACATACGCAGCGGCTGCGACGCCCGGCGGGTCCCCGTTGTCCGGGGTCACATAGATTCCCCACCCCTGGCGGCCAGGGTCACGAAGAATCCCCACCCTGATCAGAACGCCCGAAGGTGTCTTGGGAGGCAAGACACCGGATGAGCTATCGACGAATGAAGCATCGAGACCTGTGGGAGATCTACCGGCGCTGGCGGGCCGGACAGTCGCTGGCGCGTATCGCCGCCGGCGAGCGCCGCGAGCGCAAGACGGTGCGGCGATACCTGCGCGGATTCGCCGAGCTGGGGCTGGATCGGGACGGCCCGGGGGTGAAGCGGCAACGGTTCTACGAACTGGTCACGCCGCTACTGGCCGGCAGCACGCCACGCCCTGCGCCGGCAACCGACCAGTGGCTGCGCCACCGCCAGGAGCTGCGGGAGTTGATCAACCGCGCGAAGGACCCGCTGAAGCCGAAGAGCGCCTACTTGGTGCTGAAGGCCAAGTACGACCCTGGACGGCAGCTACGCGACGTTCAAGCGCTTTGCGCGCGCCGAGGGACTCAGCCGCCCCGAGCGGCGGCGCATGATCCGCATCGAGCTGCCGCCGGGCTTGGAGACCCAGATCGACTACGGACGCGTCGGCAGCGTCGAGTTGCTGGCCTCAGTGCTGCAGCCGCGCGTACCTGAACGCACGGCGGGCACGCGCCATGCTGGCGGTCATGGGCGAGCATGCCGCAGCGAAGGCCATCGGCCACGAGGCATGCCGCAGCACCGGCTGCGAGCGTTGTAGCGCTTGGATCTGGCTCTTCTCGTCGACGCACAGCACGACCGCATGCTCCGATGGATCGAGGTACAGCCCGACGGCTTTGCCGACGGCGCGACGCTGAGGGGGCTGGAATCGCAGGGCATCGACTACGTGGCGCGCATCCGCAACAACGCGGTGCTGGACCGCATGGCCTGCCCGTATCTGCGCCGTCCGCCGGGGCGCCCGCCGCGTGAGGGACGGACGTGCGAGCCGACCGCTACAGCGGCGCGCGGCTGCTGGGGCTGTACCGCATGCGAGGCAAGGCCGAAGGGCATATGGGAGAGTTGATGGACGTGCTGGCGCCGGCGTGTCAATGGCAATCGAAAACTGCGCATTCTTGGCAATCGAAAATTGCGCACATTCATGAGGTTCCCGTGGCGGGCTGCCGTGACCTCGGCCGTGGGCGTTGACCGTGTCCTGGGGTGGCCGGCGGGAGCGGAGCGACCAGAGCCCCGCCCCAGGATGTCGCCGTTCCAGCCCGGACGGGTGGCGATCACGAGGCTCCCTGGGCAGAGGCTTCCTGCTCCGGGGACGCCCCGGTGGTTCGCCGTAGCGGTCCACGTCAGCACGGATTATCTCCGTCCCCGTAGGCGTGCTCGATCCCCCCCGGCCCTGGCACAACCGACCCTATCGCCGTGGTCTGCAAGCCGCAGTGATCCCGACCATCCGTCACAGACGTGTCGTCACTCCTGAACGCGTGAACGCCACATCTTTTTTTCCGAATCATGATTCTCGATCAAGCATGGCATTCTCGGACCGACGCGTGAATAAGCCGGGACTAGAGGAGAATCTTCTCTCATGCGGGCAACCCATTCCCGTACGGGGACTCCCTGTGGGTCGATAGTGGCTTCCTGAATTGCTTACCACTTCCTAAATGACCTGGCCGGTGCGCCTGAAGGAACGTCGATATTCCTGGAACGGCAGCCGGGACGACCCCCGACACGACCTGTCGACTCCGCTGCGCGCAAGGCTTGAGGTGACAGGTGCGGCTTCGAGTGTGACTACGGAACCAGGGTAGAGACGCGCGCGCACTGCTGTAGCCGCCGTTCGCACCTTGTCACAAGGTATTTGTGATAAATAACTTAGTGTTACGGTGAGCCGTGCCAGCCGCCCCCGTCGAGCTGGCATAATTGATAGTGCCCCAGACGGCGGGAGCTTCACTATTGACCGCATCGGACCGACTCCCGGATACTTATTCTTCAATGCTTGAAGTACTGTCATTTGGGCGAGTGCTCCCTGAACTGATCGGTTTGTCTATTCAGGCGCGCGTGGATAGCGATGACGGTTCTCTTTGCCTCCTGAGAGGAACCTCATCACTTCGTGAACGGCAATGATCCCTGACGACGAACACACGCGCTACGCGTACCGCGAGATGGCCACACCAAGCATGTTCGCGTTCTCACTGGCAATCATGGTCGCTTTCACGCTTTCGTTCACGGTCTGGGATCCCTGGGGCCTCCAGGAAACGCTGAACGCGATGCAGCGTCTGGGATTCTCTGCTGCCGTCGGTCTCTTCGACGTTCTGATCTGCTACTCGGCCGCTGTTCTGGCACTCTACGTCGCGCGGAGACGTACTAGGCTTCAGGCCTTGCTCACACTCTCCGCAATGGAGATAGTCGTGTCAGTGCCCTGCACGGCAATGTGGCACACCACTTTTGTACTGTTCCATGACGGTCGCCCGCCCGATGCCAGCATACTGGGACTCTATGCCATAGTGGTCCTCAACGCGACCATCGGGACGGTTCTAACGGCCTATGTGCTCCTGCTTCGCCTCAGTCGCAAACACCTGCTCACAGCAGAAGCCCCCCGAGCAGGTGCTCAAGCGTCCGTTGCAGCACCGGACAATGGGAACGCCGCCGACACTACCGCGAGTTCGGACGAAGGCGCGGGCATGGACTTACAGGCCGACGATGATGACGACGCCGACGCGGCAGGTGCAAGCCCCGCCGTACAGGCGGACAACTGCAAACTCGCGCCGAAACACGTCCTGAACCGCCTTCGCGCCTTGATGGATGATGACATCGTGTACCTGCACGTCTCGGGCCACTATGTCGACGTCGCGACCACCTCGGGTTCCGAGATCATTATGATGCGCCTCGCGGACGCCATCGCCGAGCTCGGTGAACGGGGCATGCAGGTACATCGATCCTACTGGGTAGCCTATCGCCACATGACGCGCTTGGCACGGCGCGATCAACGGACCGTGCTGAGGCTCACCAACGGCCGGGAAGTCCCGGTAAGTCGCACGTTTCGCCCTGCCGTGCGTGAAGCCCTGGCCAGCGCGGCATAGAGATCCCGGCAATAGGTGTGTAAGCAGTCAGGCAGCGTCCCGCTCCTGATGATCGTCGATTCAGACTCCGTCTCGATATTCGGCTCCCTCGCATACCTCTTGGAGTAGCTCCGGAGCGTTCAGCTTCCGGAACTTCGTCTCCGCCACCAACAGCATCTTCCGGATCACCGCGGTGGCACTCGCTACCTGCTTGAACCGGTCGGATCGGGAACAGGGGGGTACCCGAGGGTACCGTTGGCGAGGCAGAAGGGCGGTAGCGGGCCGTCATGGAGCTCTCGTGGGTTGGATGGCGCTCAGATCAGCGCATCGGTGGCGTGGCGCAGCTGCTGGAGCGGATCAAGGAGATCTGGAGCGCCAACCGCGAGGTGTACGGACGGCCGCGCATCCACGCCGAGCTGCAGGCCGGTGGCGAGCGGATCGGCGCGAAGCGGGTCGGTCGGCTGATGCGCCGTGCCGGGATCCCCGGCGCCAGCCGCAGGCGTTCGACGAAGACCACCAAGCGCGACCAACGGGCCGCGCATGCGGCGCCGGATGGCGGTGGTGCTGGATGCCTGGAGCCGCCGGGTGGTGGGCTGGTCGATGGCCACCCACCTGCGCACCGAGCTGGTCCTGGATGCGCTGAACATGACCATCTGGCAGCGACGGCCGCAGGAAGTGGTTCATCACAGCGACCAGGGCTCGCAGTACACGGCGATCGCGTTCGAGGCACGGTGCAGGGAGGCCGTCGTGCGGCGGTCGACCGGCTCGATGGGCGATGCGTACGACAGCACGCTGTGCGAGAGCTTCCTCGCGACCCTGGAGTGCGAGCTGCTGGGGGGTACCTCGTGATACCCCATGCATCGGCCCTCCGTGGCGTCTGGCCGCGGCGGCGCTGGCCGCACGCCATCCGTCGCTTGGGAGGACTGTTCGCTCTGCGACCGAGTCACGAAACGCAGAAGTTACCCGTCCACCAAACCGGGACAACTCCTGCACATTGACCCGAGCCGCGTCGCGCCGTACGATCGTCGCGCGTCATGGAAACCCTTGATCTGGGTCGCCGTATCGAGTTGCTGTCGATGGATCCGCACTTCCACGACATCAGCATCTCCGTCTACCGCTGCGAGGCCGGCGGGGGTGCCTCCTACCTGCTGCACAGCTACAGCAGGCGCGAAGGCGCCGGTGACCGGCTGGCGTTTCTTGCCGGCGTCATGCGGGCGACCGGCGGGATGGTCCCCGCCGGCGGCAATCCTCTGACGCTGCGCTTCGCCTGCGGGCATGCCCATGTGACGGCGCTCAAGCGCCTGTTCGTGGAGTCGTGCAAGGTCGAGCCCGCCAGCGAGCCGGCGCAGCGGGCGCTGTCGGTGTTCGACAAGAAGAACGATATGACCATATGCGCGGAAGGGCTCGGGGACGGCCGCTACCGCTGCAGCGGCGACCGGGACGGCGCGCGCGAGCAGCGGCGGGTGGCGGCGATCGCCGCGGGCCTGGGCAAGCTGGCGGAGCTCGACGTCGACGGGACCGAGGTACGGTTTCCCTGCGGCGCCGACCACCACGAGCTGATCGGGCTGCTGCTCACGCGGGCGCTCAACGTGCGCGGCGCCCTGCGCGAGCTGGAAGCGGCGGCGTCGCGCGGCGTGCTCAGCTCACCCAGCCAACAGCGATGAACGGAGGCAACCGATGACAGGCAGGGAGCGGGTACTGGCGGCGTTTCGCGGCGAACCGGTCGACCGTCCGGCGGTGTGCAACCCGACCTCGGTGGCGACCGTGGAACTGATGGACCTGGTGGACGCGCCGTTTCCGGACGCCAACCGCGACGGCGAGCTGATGGCGCGCTTGGCGGCCACCGGCTACACCGAGCTGGGCTTCGACACGATCATGCCGGTATTCACCATCATCCAGGACTCCTCGGCGCTGGGCTGCAAGATCCAGTGGGAGCAGAAGGACAACTGGCCCACCGTGAAGATGAACGAGCCGATCTGGGATACGCCGGACGACATCGTCATCCCCCGCGACTTTCTGACCCACCCGGATACCGCCTGCGTGCTCGATGCCATCCGCCGCCTGAGGGCGGAGTACGGCGACGAGGTGGCCGTGATCGGCAAGACCATGGGGCCGTGGTCGCTGGCCTATCACTGCTTCGGCGTCGAGAAGTTCCTGCTGCTGTCGCTGGACGATCCCGATGAGACCAAGCTGATCCTGGACGGCCTCAAGGAAGCCACCATCGCCTTCGGCATCGCCCAGATCGAGGCGGGCGCGGATGCGTTGACCCTGCCGGACCACGCTACCGGCGACCTGGTGTCGAGCGACTACTACCTGCGCTACCTGCGCGACCTGCACATCGAGTTCGCGGAGCGCATGCCGATCCCCCTCATCCTGCACATCTGCGGCAAGACCATCGACCGGATGGGCTACATCGCCGAGACCGGCTTCGCCGCCTTCCACTACGACTCCAAGAACGACCCGGCCGAATCGGTCGCGGCAGTCGGCGACCGCATCGCGCTGGTCGGCAACATCAACAACCCGGAGACGCTGTTCTCCCGCGGCCCCGAAGAGGTGCAGGCGGAGGTGCGCAAGAACCTGGACGCCGGCATCAAGCTGGTCGGCCCGGAGTGCGCGATCCCGCTGCAGACATCGATCGAGAACCTCAAGGCGATCCCGGCGGCGGTCGAAGACTGGGCGCGGCAACAACGCAACTAAGCGGACCGGGACTACCAAAACCTCACGGAATCCAGATATGGCGCAGATAGACGACATCGACAACGAGCTGATCCGTTCCGAGATCGAGGAGTTCATCGAGCGGCCCGACGAGCGCGAGCGCATGATCGAGATGTTCGCCCGCGCGCGCCCGGCGATGCAGGAGATCTCGGCGGCGATCATCGAGGGCGAGGATGACGAGGTCGACGAGCTGACCAGAAAGGCGCTCGACGGCAGCATCACCGCGGTCGAGATCATGGACGACGGCCTGATCGCCGGCATGGGGATCGTGGGCATCAAGTTCCGCGAGAACATCATCTTCGTCCCGGAGGTGCTGGCGTGCGCCCGCGCCATGAAGGCCGGCATGGCGCACATCGAGCCGATCCTGTCGGCGTCCGGCGTGCCGGCCCAGGGACCGGTGGTGATGGGCACCGTCAAGGGCGACCTGCACGACATCGGCAAGAACCTGTGCATCATGTTGCTGCGCGGCGCCGGCTTCGAAGTGATCGACCTCGGCGTCGACACCTCGCCCGACGAGTTCATCGACGCGGTGGAAGAACACGATGCGCCGTTGCTCGGCATGTCGGCGTTGCTGACCACCACCATGCCCAACATGGGAAAGACGATCGATGCGTTCATCGACGCCGACCTGCGCGACGACGTGCAGATCATGGTGGGCGGCGCCCCGGTCACCCAGGAGTTCGCCGACGACATGGGCGCCGACGGCTACGGTAAGGATGCGATGGCCTGCGTGGAGTTGGCGAAGCGGCTGATGGTCGAACGGGAGCGGGTCGACGACTGAGCCGCAGGCGTCCAGCTCCCCGAGCGGCGGTGCCCGCTCCGTCGCCGAGGGACTGGACGCGGACGCATGGCAGGAGCGCCTGGACCGCCTCAGCGCGGTGCTGGCGACGATCGCCGACCACGCCAACACGCAGGCGACTTGGCGCTGCCCGTACAAGGACCGTCACGACCGGTGCACCGCCGCGTTCGGCTGCCGCAACCAGCGGCGTCCGGCAGCCGGCGACCAGCGCTTCGAGCCGGGCGCCGGTAAGCCCCGCTTCCTCTGCGCCGCTGACGACAAGCTGGATTACCGCAGCGCCTGGGAAGTCGACGCCGTGGCGGCGACTTCCCAGGAAGGGCCGGATGGGCGCACGCCGGAGCGCCAGCGACGACGTGCGGGCGGGGAAGTCGACGCCGTGGCGGGGACCATCGCATGCGGCGCCGTACGACTGCGGCCGGTCGCCGGAGCGACCCTGTTCGACTACGGGGACCGCGCGTCCACCCGCATCCCCAGCTCGTGCGCGCGCTCAGGCATCTGCCACGAATGCGTGGTCCGCATCGACTCCGGTCTCCCCGCGCTGACCCCTCGCACGGAAGCGGAGCGCTTCCTGCAGGACCCGTTCCGGCTGGCGTGCCAGACCGAGGTCACCGACTTGTCGGCCGAGGTGGCGTTCCAGCCGCTGCGCCGCTCGCCGCGCATCCTCACCGACGGCAGCAGCGCCGGCCGGGAACGCACCGTGGACACGGAGCGCCGGGCGGCCACCGGAGCCGGCGCCGCACGCGACCGCTTCCGCGGCCGCGAGCTGGGACTCGCGATCGACCTGGGCACCACCACCGTGGTGATGAAGGTGATCGACCTGCAGGCCGAGGCGACCATCGTCACCGCTTCCTTCGCCAACCCGCAGGGGTTCGCCGGCAGCGACATCATGAACCGCATCTCCTACGCGGCCGGCAGCTTCACCGACGAGCTCCAGCACGCGATCGTCAACGCCATCAACACCGAGATCAGGACGATGGCGCGCTCCTGCGGCTTCCGGCGCACGTCGGTGACGCAGATGGTCGTGGCCGGCAATCCCACCATGCGGGACATCCTGTTCGGGCTGGACGTGCAGGGGCTGGGCCAACGCCCGTACCGTTCCTCGGTAGAGACGGATTTCCGCGACGGGCGCCGCGCCACCACGGCGCTGGAGGTGCCCGCGCGGCAGCTCGGCCTGCACCTGAACCCGCGGGCTCGCTGCATCGGCCTGCCCGTCATCGGAAGCCACGTCGGCGCCGACACCGCCGCCTGCCTGCTGGCGATCGGCATGGCCGACCTGGACCGCCCGGTGATGCTGGTCGACGTGGGCACCAACACGGAGGTGGTGGTCGGCCACCGGGACCGTCTGATCGCCACCTCGTGCCCGGCCGGACCCGCGTTCGAGGGCGGTCTGATCACCTACGGCATGCCCGCCTACGACGGCGCCATCGAGTCGCTGGTCTGGGAGGGCGGGCGATTCGCCTACCATACCATCGGCGACGAGCCGCCGGAGGGGATCTGCGGGTCCGGACTGATCGATCTGGTCGCGGAGCTGCGCCGGCATGAAATGATCACGCCCAAGGGGGTGTTCACCGCGGACCGGCGGCTCAAGGAGATCGACGTGGTGCCGGGCAGCATCACCTTCTCGCGCGCCGACGCCAGCGCACTGGCGCAGGCGAAGGCGGCCAACTACTGCGGCCAGGTGATCGCCATGCGCCACTTCGGCATCAAGCCCGCCGAGCTCGAGCGGCTCTATCTTGCCGGCGGCTTCGCCAACTACGTCGACGCGCGCAACGCGATCGAAATCGGCATGTTGGCCCCGGTTCCCGCGGAGCGCATCGAGAAGGTGGGCAACGCCGCGGTCGAGGGGGCGCGAATCGCGCTACTCTCCGCAACGGAACGCCAGCGCATCGACGCGCTGGCGCAGCGCATCGAGCACGTCGAGCTGGAGATGGAGCCGGACTTCTTCGAACTGTTCGTCGACGGCTGCCGCTTCGAGCCGATGCAGCTCGGCGCCACGGCGCGCTGACGAAGCAACAGGAGTAACAGGGTTTTGGGCGACGGCAACGGACGATTTACGACCATCGGCGAGAACATACACACCACGCGCGTGCTGATGCGCCGTGGCAAACGCATCGTGGAGGCTCCCGACGGGCGCGAGTCGGTGCGCTTCAGGGACCGCGGCGGCGAAAGCCGCTACCTGCCGATCCCCGACGCCGTGAAGAAGGGACAGGACTACGACGAGGGCCGCGTCAAGCACGTGGGCATCGCGGTGCGCACGGCGATGGCCGGCGGGCCGGACGCCCCGGTCGCGCTCGAGTATCTGGCGACGATGGTGGATCGCCAGGAACGGGCCGGCGCGGACTATCTGGACCTGAACGTCGACGAGGTGTCTCTCAAGCCGGAGGAGCAGCAGCAGGCCATGGCGTGGCTGGCCGGCATGGTGCAGGACACGGGATCGACGCCGCTGTCGGTCGATTCGTCCAACAGCGACACCATCCGCACCGGTCTGGAGATGGTCGACGCGGACCGGTCGGGGCGGCCGCTGATGAACTCCGCGTCGCTGGAGCGGATCGAGGTGCTGGACGACGTCAAGCGCTTCGACACGCGCGTGGTGGTCACCGCCGCCGGCGACTCCGGGATGCCCGCGGGCGCCGGCGAACGGGTGCACAACGCCACCCTCATGATCGAAGCGGCGCTCGGCAAGGGCATCGAGGCGAGCGACATCTTCGTCGACCCGCTGGTGTTTCCCATCTCGGTGGACATCGAGTTCGGCAACCACTGCCAGGAAGCGATCCGCACGATCCGCAGCCGCTTCGGGCCTGACATCCACATCACCGGCGGCTTCAGCAACGTGTCGTTCGGGATGCCGCAGCGGCGGCTGATCAACGACGTGTTCCTGCTGCTGGCGCTGCAGGCCGGCGCCGACTCGGGCATCGTCGATCCGGTGACCAGCCATCTCGACGAGGTGCACGGGATGGACCGCGAATCGGTCCGCTACCAGATGGCGGAGGACCTGCTGCTGGGCCGCGACGACCGCTGCAAGGCGTTCCTGCGCGCGCATCGCCGCGGTCAGCTCGACGAGAGGGCCTGACTCCGGAGTCTCCCCCGGGGCACACCGCGGGTTCGCCGCCGCCGGGCGGTTGAGACGCCTGCGCCGCGTCCGTCAGCCGTCGGCCACCTCGAAGGCGGTCACGGTGCGCGACTGGCGGCTGAACTCCACGCCGATCAGGTGGATCGGCTCGCTCCGGCCGCGGTACTTCGCCGCGTAGTCGCGCTCGCGCAACTGCGCCAGCGCCGACCCCGGCGGCGCCAGCTCGGCCACCTTGAACTCGAACAGGTACACGTACCCGCCGGCCCGCACCGCCATGTCCAGCCGCCCGTGGCTGCTCGACTCTACCACCGCGATGTCGTAGCCGAGCGCCGCGAAGTAGGAGTAAAACACGCTCGCGTAGAAGCCCTCGTAGTCCGCGATGTCGTTGTTGGTGTACCACTGATACGGAATGCTGGCGAAGAACGCTCCGAACAGCTCCTTCAGCCCCGCGCAGTCGTTGGTCGCAAGCAGGCGCGCCAGACGCATGCTGTTCGCCGTCTGCCGCGCCGTGTCCTGCACCAGACGGCGCAGCAGAACGCGGTTCAGGCTCTGGCGCACCTCCCGATTGGGATAGCCCAGCCGATACAAGGCCATGCCGCCCAGCGTCTCCTCTCCGGTGATGGTCAGGTAGCCGGTCTGGAACAGCAGCGCCTCGGTGCCGATTTCCTCCACGTCGAACGCCGACAGCAGCTCCGCGGTGCTCACCGTCCGGTCCAGCGACACCGACGAGACGCGCCGCTCGAACAGCGTGTCCACCAGGAACGCGGGCGTACCGGTCTCGAACCAGTGCGCGGCGAACTCGCGGCTGTCGAACAGCAGCAGCACGTCGTACGGGTTGTACACCTTCTCCTCGCCCCGCCACCGGTAGCCGTTGTACCACTCGCGCACCTGCTCCCGGTCCAGGCCGTCAAGCTCCGGCGCGAACACCGTGTCCAGGTCATCCTCGGTGTAGCCGCAGATCGACGAGTAGCGCCGATCCAGGGTGAGGTCGGTGAGGTTGTTCAACTGGGAAAACAGATTCACCTTCGAGAACTTGCTGATGCCTGGAGTTGACCCGGTTTGGTGGACGGGTAACTTCTGCGGTTCGTGACTCCGTCGCAGAGCGAACAGTCCTGCCGACAGAGCCGGTACGTCAAGCGAATGGTACGCGGTGCCGACCATCTCCGGGCCGTGGAGACGGCGTCGAGGACGGGACGCTGCAGCCCAGCGGCCGGTGATATGCAGGCAGGGCCGCCGCGGCCAAGCGCCATGGAGGGCCGATCCAGCGGGTGTCCCACCAGGGTACCCCCCACCGCTCGCAAGGGCCGTAGCGGGCCGCTATGGGGCTCGTTCGGATGGCGATCAGCTCTCAGATCGCGAATCGACGCTGAATGACGGCGTCGGGCGGCGTGGCGCGCTCGTATCGCCAAGGTGGGCGCACTCATGCTGCCGCCTCCCCCTGGTTGTCTTCGAAGTCGGCCGGTGACTGGTATCCCAGCGCTGAATGGCGCCGGCGCCGATTGTAGAAGCCTTCCAGGAACTCGAAGATCGCCATGCGCGCCTCGGCGTGGCTGCGAAAGCTGCGCCGCTCCAGCAACTCACACTCCAGGGTCGCGAAGAAGCTTTCGCAGAGCGCGTTGTCGTACGCATCGCCCACCGAGCCGGTCGACGGTCGTACGCCGGCCTCCCTGCACCGTGCCCCGAACGCGATCGACGTGTACTGCGAACCCTGGTCGCTGTGGTGAACCACTTCCTGCGGCCGTCGCCGCCAGATCGCCATGTTCAGCGCATCCAGGACCAGTTCGGTGCGCAGGTGGGCGGCCATCGACCAGCCCACCACCCGGCGACTCCAGGCATCCAGCACCACCGCCACGTACATAAACCCCGTCCACGTCCTTACATAGGTGATGTCGGCCACCCACAGCCGATCGGCGCCAGCGGCGCTGAAGTCCCGATCGACCAGATCCGGCGCCACGCGGGCAGCGCGCTGCTCGCGCGTGGTGGTCTTCGTCGAACGCCTGCGGCTGGCGCCCGCGATCCCGGCACGGCGCATCAGGCGCCCGACCCGCTTCGCGCCGATCCGCTCGCCGCCGGCCTGCAGCTCGGCGTGGATCCGCGGCCGTCCGTACACCTCGCGGTTGGCGCTCCAGATCTCCTTGATCCGCTCGGTCAGGTGCGCATCCCGCCGCGCTCGTGCCGACGGAGCTCCACGCACCCATGCGTAGTAGCCGCTGGGGGAGAGACCCAGCACCCGACACATGGTGCGCACCGGCCAGGCGGCCTGATTCGCCTTCACGAACTCGAATCCCTCTCGGGGATCGCGTCGCTCTCCCGTGCGAACCAGGCCGCCGCTCGTTTTAGGATGTCGCGCTCCGTTCGCAGCTGCTTGTTCTCGCGCCGCAGCCGCCGCAGCTCCAGCAGCTCGTCGGTGCTCATACCGTCGTTGCGCTGTCCTGCGTCGCGCTCACTCTGGGCCACCCAGTTGCGGATGGACCCGGCTGAAGCCTCGTACTCCCGAGCCAATTCGTTCGGCGTCCTCCCAGACTGTACCAGCTCGACCATCTGCTGGCGGAACTCAGGTGGGTACGCTTGATGCGTTCTCGCCATGGTAGATCCCTCCTCTCGTGCTCACTCTCGATGTGTCCACGAAAGCGGGTCAACTCCAGTTTCACCAAGAGCGATGACATCGCCGTAGCTATCCGCTTCCGCGGCGGTGCTACCCAGTCAGTCACCCTGCCGATTCCTCTTCAAGCGTGGCAGCTTCGTCAGACATCGCCTGCGGTGGTGGCGCAGATCGATGCTCTGCGAGACCACCATACCGATGCCCGGATCGCAGCCATTCTCAACGAGCGGGGGCACGTCTCCGGAACCGGCCAACCATTCCACGCCCGCATCGTGCACGGCCTCGCACGCAGCTATCGCCTCAAGAGCAGGTACGATCGGCTCCGGGAGGCCGGCCTGCTGACGGCTCAGGAGATCGCCGATCTGCTCGGCGTCGCGGTCTATACGGTCAACGTCTGGCGCCGCCACGGTCTGCTGTTTGCTCATGCCTACAACGACAAGAATGCTTGCCTCTACGAGCATCCAGGCGATCATCGACCCGTCAAGACGCAGGGCCGCAAGCTCTCAAAACGTCGGCGCTTCCCCGAGGTCGCGTCGAATGCACGGCAGGAGGTGCAGTGTGAAGCGTAGTCCTTGCCGGCCGGCTGATGGGGCCGGGCGTGGATGAGGGCGATGCCGAGCTTGGCGCAGATCAGCGCCAGGTGTTGAGAGCGGTAATTGTCTCCGTTGTCGACATATAAGCGTTGCGGCACGCCGCGGCGGATCAGCGCCTGCTTGAACACCGGCAGGAAGGCGACGGTGTTCTCGGCGGCGGCGAAGGCGCTGAACGGGCTGACACGCGAGGCGTCGTCGAGGAAGCCGATGAGGTAGCTGCGGCGGCGCCTGCGACCGTCGGCGACCGTCGGGCCGTGCATGACGTCGCTCATCCACAACTGGCCGGCAAACCGGTAGGCGAAGCGGCGCCGGTCGGCGCCGTCGGCAGCGGCGACGGGCTTGCTCATCAGGCCCTCGGCGCGCAGCAGCCGGTGCACGGTGGAGTGCGCCAGGCGCACGCCGTCGGGGAGATGGCCGCTGCTGATGGCGCCGGCGATGACCTGCCGCACCGACCAGGTCGGGTGCTCGGTCTTGAGCGCGATCAGCAACTCGGCGGCCTGCGGTGGCAGCCGCCTGGGTCGACCGAGGTCGGCGCGCCGCTTGGGATACAGGGCATCGAAGCCGCCGCGCCGGTAGTGCTGCAGCCAGTCACGCAGGGTTTCTGCGGCCACGCGGGTGCGCAGCGTTCCCGGGATGGTGTACTGAGGCTCGGCCTTGGCGCGCAACTGCTCCCTGATCCCCGGCGTGCCGGGCGCCAGATGGGCCAGATCGGCGATCAAGCCGTAGCGGAACAGCGCCACCTCGCGGCGCAGGTTCTCCTCGGCGTCGTGGTTGTCTTCGGTGGTGTTCCTGTTCACCGGTCGTCCTCCTGATGATCGCGGGTCTGTTTGACCCTGATAGGAGGGAAACTACGGGCACCCCGCCGGTGGATCAGGCCCCGGGTTTTGTTGGCCCTTGCGATTGGGATTCCCTGCGCCGATGCCGTGGGGGCGCAAACCGAGCGGCGCGGCCAGCTCCGCCAGCCACCGCTCGGTCAGCGAGCGCAACGACACCAACACCCCATCGGTGCCCAGCCGCCTGCGGCAGGCGGTGAGCTCGGCGTGGCAACCGGCGAGCTGCTGCGGCAGCAGGCCGATGACGAGTCGCAGCACGTGCTGCACCAGGCGCACCCGGCGGCGCACCCAGCGCATGGCGCCGGCCAGTTGGACGTCGTCGCGGCGGATCTGATCGGCCGCCTTCATCAGGCTCGGCGCCTGCTCGGCGTGCACGACGACCTCTTCAAGCCTCCTCAGCGTCCCCGGCAGCCGCGCCGCCAGGCAGTCGGGCAGCAGGCTGAAGGTCGTGTGGCTCTCCCGGCAGTACCAGCGGGCGATCTGCGTGCCGGCCGGCGTCCTGGGCTCATAGGTGCCGTGGCGCGCCAACGAGCATCCGCCGTGGGGGTGGTTGGGGCACCGGTCGAGCCTTGCCGCACGCCACGCTTCGGCGCTAACGTACTGCTCGCTGGTGAGCCCCGTCTGGAACCGAAGCTGCACCGGTCACGGCCCGGCGGGTACTCCCCCGCGCGGGCCTCTTTCTCCTTACCGGGTCGATCCTCCGCGCAGACACTGACCGGCACAACCGCGCATCAACGGCCGCCTCGGCATCGTCAGCCGCGACCCGCTTTCGCCCCTCCTCCCAGTCGATCCGTCAGCGAATCAATCTGGTCAAATCACTCGCCTTCCTGACGACTTAATGTGGGATCCAACACCCCCCACCCCAGAACTCTATCTGAACGCCAGGACGAGGTCAGGATGGTCCGTCGCTCGAATCCGGCGAAAGTGCGCAATTTTCGATTGCCAAGAATGCGCAATTTTCGATTGCCATTGACAAGTGTGCGTCAATCGCGCTCGCACGGATCTGTGGGGGCCTGGGGCGGGTAACCGCCCTGGGCTACCCGGACACCCTTTCGTTACCTCCTTCGTCCGCTCCGACTGCTACCGGCTGGCGCGACAGTTGCCGGGCGGGACTCCCACCCGCGAGGGAATGACGCCTTCTCACGGCGCACCGAATAATCCGGGTTCATTGGCGCACCGAATTTCCCCGAGACACATCCTCGTCTGTCAGGTTCCAATCGCGCAACAGCCGTTTGAGCGTCACGGCGTCGCGGTGCACGTGTCCATGGAACCCGAAGTCGATCGCGGCTTCGACGTTCTGCGGCCGGTCATCGACGAAGAGGACGGCCCCGCGCTCGCAGCCGCAGTGCCTCGCGGCGTGCTCGTAGAAACGCGCCGAGGGCTTGGCACAGCCGACGGCGGAGGAGTTGACGACGAAGTCGAATGCGTCAGTGAGGCCAAGCCGGGCGAGGTCGTCGTCCAGCCTGGTCGTGGCGTTCGTGACCAGACCGAGCGCGGCGACGGACCGCGCCGCCTGGAGAACGCGCAAGGCGGCCTGATCCACGACGCCGCGACTGGCCGACCACGCTTCGACCGCAGCTTGAGCGGTGGCCGCATCGGTCTCCGATCCGAGCCGGCGCGCGACCTCGCTCCGCCACTTCGAGTCGGTCATGCGCCCGGTGATCGCATCGTCCAGGATGGACGGGTCGAAGGCCGTCCGCGGCAGGCTGCCTCGCTTCAATCCGTACCGGTCTTCGATGAATGCCGTGACTGCGGACGGCCAGTGACGGACCACGCCGTCGAAGTCGGTCAGCACGACCCTGATGGCGTTCATGCGGTTTGTCGATCCTCCCGGCCGGGGCGATACTCCGCGCATCATGGCATTGAACGTACACGTTACCGGAGTCAGCGGGCTCATCGGAGATGTGGTGTACGCGCATCTGGCGGCGCAGCCGGATCGCTACACCGTGACAGGCAGCGGCCGGCGGTCTGAGGGGTCGCTGCGCGTGGCGCCTGGGCGCCCGCTGAGCTGTCCGCCGGAGAGCTTCCGGCGCGCGGACCTCGCCGACCTGGATGCGGTGGAGCGGGCTTTCGAGGGGGTGGAGGTGGTGGTCCACATGGGCGCGATCCCCGATCCGTCGGCGCCGCTGGAGGTCATCGTCCCCAGCAACGTGATCGGCGGTTACAATGCGCTGGAGGCGTGCCGGCGCCAGGGCGTGCGCCGCATCGTCTACGCCAGCACGGTCATGACCGACTGGGGCTACCAGTTTGACGAGCCGTACAAGGCGATCAGCGAAGGGCGCTTCGACGAGGTGCCCGACGACTTCCGCCGCGTCACGCACCTGGACCCGCCACGGCCGACCGAGCCCTACTCGGCCAGCAAGGTGTGGGGAGAAGGCCTCTGCCGCGCGTACGCCGACGGTCACGGCCTGTCCTGCCTGTGCCTGCGCATCGGTGGGGTGAACCACGACGACACGCCGGGGGGTGCGGACGGCGGCGCGCTGTGGTGCAGCCACCGCGACGTGGCCACCGTCACCGAACTGGCCATCAACGCGCCGGCGGAACTGCGCTTCGACATCTTCTACGCGCTGTCGAACAACCTCTACCGGTGGCTGGACGCCGACCACACGGGCGACGTGCTCGGCTTCGAGCCGGCCGACCGCGCCGAGGACGCCCTGGCTCGATAAGCCGGAGGCGGGCGCTCCGGGGCAGTGTCCGTCGCTTGTCCGGCCCGCCGGTCGGGAGTTATGATGCATTCCCGGCAGATCGGCCGGGCGAAAGGGAACCATCTCAGGAGGTTGGTCATGCTCAGGAAAGTGGAAAACAAGGTCGAGAAAGTGGTTTCCGGCGCCAGCGCCGCCGTCACCGGTGCGCGCGACGCCGTCACCGGCGCCCTCGATTCGCGCGCTCACACGGTGACCGCGCGCCTGGACGCCGACAGCCTCAAGTGCATCGACGAGATGGTCCGCGCGGAGGTCGTCGCCGACCGCAGCGCGGCCGTGGCGTACCTGGTTAAGGAGGGCATCAAGGTCTCAGCCGACCTGCTCGACAAGATCCAGGAAGGGTTTGAGCGGATGGAGAGCATCAAGCAGGAGCTGCGCGGACTCGGCAACGGCGTAGCGGTCGACATGGAGGCCTCACCCGAATAGACCGGAGGCCGCTCAGTCGTCGGTGATCGCGGCGCGGCACTTCCAGGAGACCATCAGTAATGGGTCGAATGGAGCGAGGAAGACCGCGTGTACATAGGGAAGTGCCCGGACTTGATCACGGGTATTGACGGGGATGATCCAGTGAAGGTGTACGCGGAGTTATTTCATGTGGTGGAGGACGTTATCCACGACTTCGAGGCCCGCGGCCGTCCCCTCCCTGAGCCCAGCGTGAAACCCGTTCAATATGCATCGTAGGTGCGTGCTCCAAGCGCATCCTCTCGGTTCCGCCCCAGGTCCGGTTGACGCCGCCCGCCCGTTCGGTGACGTCAGGACGAGGGCGCCCGACCGGTACCGTGAGCGAGGCGCCAAAGGTAAGACGTGATGGCGGAAGTCAGGGACCAGGAGGATCTCTCCTCGTTCGCGCTGAGCGCGTTTGGTGACGAGATAAGCGACGATGTCGATACGCAGCTCGACCTCCTGGGCGAGCTCGACATCCGCTACCTGGAGATGCGGACCGCATGGGGCAAGAAAGCAGCCGACCTGAACGACCCGGAGATCGAGCGCCTGGCGACGGCCTGCCGGAAGCACTCCATACGGGTGAGCTGCATCGGCAGCCGTATCGGCAAGTCGCCTGTCATAGACCCGTTTGAGGCCACTCTGGCCGAGCTGGGGCGCATCCTGGATCTGGCCGAGCGCCTGGGCACGACAATGGTGCGGATCTTCTCGTTTCGCCCCCCGGAGGTCGGTCGGGAGGCCGAGCACGTCGACGAGTCGCTCTCGCGGCTGAAAGCGCTTGCGGAGGTTGCCGGCGCCCGTGGCGTGGTTCTGGTGATGGAGAACGAGACCGGGATGGTTGGCGATATCCCGGAGCGGTGCCGGACACTGCTCCAGAGGGTTGACAGCCCGAGCCTCAGGTTCGTGTGGGACATCGGCAACTTCCCGCACTGCGGCGTGGATCGCGCGGTGGACCGGGGCTGGCCGCTTCTCGGCCGATACGTGGCGCACGTGCAGGTGAAGGACACGCGGCTCGCGGACCGCGCGATGACGGTGGCCGGCGCCGGTGACGGCCAGGCACTGCGGCTGCTCGGCAAGCTCCGTGACGCCGGATACCGAGGCTTCCTCGCCCTGGAGCCGCACCTCGGAGGCTCCAACGTTGCGGAAGGCATGAAACGGGCGGCTCAGGCTCTCCGGAGCCTCATGGCGGAAGCGGGCTGTACCGAGAGCTGATCTCACGAGCTGGTGGGACACTCCGGTCACGATAGCGTTGCATGATCGAACGGGAGATTTGCCTCCTGGGACTCTACGCTGGCCGCCACTTGGCGCGTACGCCTGAATGGCGTACGTTAGGGCGACGGAAGTCACGGGAGTAGCGAAGGATGGACCAAGTCACCGGAGTCAAACGGGACCGCATGCATCTACGCCTGGATGCCAGGACCAAGCTCACGCTGGAGCGGGCGGCAGCCTATCAGGAGACCACGGTGACCGCCTTCGTGCTGTCGAGCGCGGTGGCAGCGGCCGAGCGCGTCATCGAGTCGCACGAGCAGGTAACCCTCTCGACCAGGGATTGGGACGCGTTTCAGGAGGCGTTGCTCAACCCGCCGGAGCCCAACGAAAAGTTGAGGGAAGCTGCTCGCCGCTACCGTGATCGTTTCGGTGGATGAGCCGCCTCCTGTCGTCGAGCCTCTTGCGGGACACCACGACCGCGCATCCTTCACCTGTGGAGAGCCGGCCCTCGATGCCTACATCCGTCGGCAGGCTTCGCAGGACGTGCGGCGGCGCGTCGCCCAGGTGTTTGTCGCGTTGGGCGATGTCCCCGGCTCGATCGCCGGCTACTACACGCTGAGCGCCGCGAGCTTCCAGAAGAGCCAACTGCCGCAGGCGTTGGCGAAGCGGCTGCCGCACTATCCGGTGCCGGCGGTCGTGCTCGGACGGCTGGCGGTCGATCGCACGCGCCAGGGACGCGGGCTCGGGGAGGCGCTGCTGCTCGACGCGATCCGCCGCGTCGTCCGCGCCGGCACGACGATCGCCGTGTACGCGATGATCGTCGACGCCAAGAACGATCGCGCACAAGCGTTCTATGAGCGCTACGGCTTCCGTGCCTTCGCCGACGAGCAGCGCCGGCTCTTCCTCCCCCTCGAGACTTTCGAAAAGCTCGGGCTATAGCCTGGTTTCCGACGGTCCGGTTGACGCCGGCCGGCCGGCCGGGTAGCCTCCGCGCATACCTTTAAGTCGGGTCCTGTGAGGCCCGAAAGGGATTGCCCATGCCGCACGCTCAGCGCTCGGTGAGTCGGCGCGTACTCGACGCCGACCAGATCGGCCGCGCGATCATCCGCATCGCCCACGAGATCATCGAATCGGCCAAGGACGACGTGCGCCTGATCGGCGTGCGCACCCGCGGCGTGCCGATGGCCGGGCGGCTCGCGCAGGCCGTTCGGGAGGCCACCGGCATTGAGGTCCCCCTCGGCTCCCTGGACATCAACCTCTACCGGGACGACCTGACCACGGTGGCGGCGCAGCCGGTCGTGCGGCCCACGGAGCTGGGCTTTCCTATCGACGACACGGTGGTGATCCTGGTCGACGATGTCCTCTACACCGGCCGCACCACGCGCGCGGCCATGGACGCGCTGGCCGACTTCGGCCGCCCGCGCAAGATCAAGCTTGCCGTGCTGATCGACCGCGGCCACCGGGAGCTGCCGATCCGCGCCGACTACGTAGGCAGGAACATCCCCACCTCCCGCGACGAGAAGATCCGCGTCCGCTTCACCGAGACCGACGGCGTCGACGACGTGCTGATCGAGCGCAAGGAGGCCTCGGCATGATGGCGCCCACCGCAACCGCCACCACGACCGAGCAGGCCGCGGAGAAGGTCCGCTGGGCGCGCAAGGACCTGCTCGCCCTGCAGGACCTGTCGAGCCAGGAGATCGAGCTGCTGCTCGATTCCACCGACTCGTTCAAGGAGGTCTCCTCGCGCAAGGTCAAGAAGGTCCCGGCCCTGCAGGGCAAGACCATCGCCAACCTGTTCTTCGAGGCGTCCACCCGCACCCGCACCAGCTTCGAGCTGGCCGCCAAGCGGCTGTCGGCCGACACCGTCAACCTGACCGGCTCGACCTCCAGCACGGAGAAGGGGGAGAGCCTCACCGACACCGCCCGCGCCATCGAGGCGATGCAGATCGACACGGTGGTGGTCCGCCATCACGCCTCGGGCGCCGCCGACCTGCTGGCGCGGGTGCTCGATGCCGGCGTGGTCAACGCCGGCGACGGCGTGCACGAGCACCCCACGCAGGGGTTGCTCGATATCTACACGATCCGCGAACGCCGCCCGATCGAGGGGCTGCGGGTCTGCCTGATCGGCGACATCCTGCACTCGCGGGTGGCGCGCTCCAACATCTGGGGCCTGACCAAGCTGGGCGCGTCGGTCACCGTTTGCGGGCCGCCGACGCTGATTCCGGCCGGCATCGAGGAGCTGGGGGTAGCGGTCAGCTATGACCTGGACGCGGTGATCGGCGAGCAGGACGTGCTGAACATCCTGCGCATCCAGTTCGAACGCCAGCATGGCGGCTACTTCCCGTCGATCCACGAGTACGCGGTCGAGTACGGCATCACCAGCGAGCGGCTGGAGGCCGCCGACCCGGACGTGCTGGTGCTGCACCCCATGCCCATGCACCGCGGCGTGGAGATCGACGCCGACGTGGCCGACGGCCCGCACTCGCTGATCCTGGACCAGGTGACCAACGGCGTGGCGGTGCGCATGGCCGTCCTGTTCCACACTTGCCTGGCCCGATGACGCTGCTGCTGCGCGGCGGGCGCGTGATAGACCCGCGCAACGGCGTCGACCGCGTCTGCGACCTGCTCATCCGCGACGGGGTGGTCGGCTCCATCGACGCCGGCCGCGGGATCGCGGCGGACCGCACCATCGACTGCGACGGTCAGGTGGTGACGCCCGGCCTGATCGACCTGCACGTGCACCTGCGGGAGCCGGGGTTCGAGTACAAGGAGGACCTGCAGAGCGGGCTCACCGCGGCGGTCGCGGCCGGCTTCACCGGCGTCTGCCCGATGCCCAACACCCGGCCAATCTCCGACAGCCGCCCCGATATGGAGTTCCTGCTCCGGGAGGCGCGCCGCATCTCTCTGGCCCAGCTCTGGCCGGTCGGCGCGGTCACCCAGGGCCAGGAGGGGCAGCAACTCACCGAGTTCGGCCAGCTCCGCAAGGGCGGTGCGGTGGCGCTGTCGGACGACGGCCGGCCGATCTCCAACTCGATGGTGATGCGCCGCAGCCTGGAGTACGCGCTCAAGTTCGAGCTGCCGATCTTCGTCCATGCCGAGGACCCGGGCCTGTCCGGCGACGGCGCCATGAACGAGGGGTTGGCCGCCACGCGGATGGGGCTTTCCGGCACGCCGTGCGCGGCCGAGAGCACGATGGTCGCCCGCGACATCCAGATCGCCGCGCTGACCGGCGGGCGCGTGCACTTCCTGCACGTCTCCTGCGCCCGCTCGGTGGAGCTGATCCGCATGGCCAAGGCCGAGGGCATCGCGGTCACCGCCGAGACCTGCCCCCACTACTGGGAGCTCACCGACGAGGCGGTCGACGGCTACCGCACCGACGCCAAGATGTACCCGCCGCTGCGCGCGGAGTCCGACCGCGCGGCGGTCCGCGTGGCGCTGGCCGACGGCGTCATCGACACGATCGGCAGCGACCACGCCCCGCACGCCCGGTACGAGAAGGCGCTGGAGTTCCGCAACGCGCCCAACGGCATCATCGGCCTGGAGACCACGGTGCCGCTGGCGCTGAACCTGGTCCGCGATGGAGTGATCGACTGGCAGCAGTTCGTGCGCTACCTGTCGGTCAACCCGGCGGCCGTGATCGGCGTGGACCGCGGCCATCTGTCGCCAGGCGCCGTCGCCGACGTCACCGTGATCGACCCCAGGGAGTCATGGGTGGTCGAGCGCGCCACGATCCGCTCCAAGTCGATCAACACCCCCTTCCTGGGCGCCACCGTGACCGGGCGGGCGACCGCCTGCATCATCGGCGGCCGCGTGCTGATGGAGGCCGGCGGCCTGGAGGAGGCGGCGTGAGCGCCGCGGCCGGCAGAGACCGGCGGGCGATGCTGGCGCTGGAGGACGGCCGGGTCTTCCACGGCACCCGCTTCGGCGCCGAAGGAACCCGGGACGGCGAGGTGGTCTTCAACACCAGCATGACCGGCTACCAGGAGATCATCACCGACCCCTCCTACAAGGGGCAGCTCGTCTGCATGACCTACCCGCTGATCGGCAACTACGGCATCAACGACGAGGATCCGGAGTCCGCCGGCCCGCAGACGGAGGGCTTCATCATCAAGGAGCTGTCGCCGATCGTCTCCAACTGGCGCGCCACGGGTGACCTCTCCACGTACCTGAGAGCCGCGGGCGTCATCGGCATCGAGGGAATCGACACGCGGGCGCTGACCCGCCACATCCGGCGCGCCGGGGCGCTCAAGGCGATCCTCACCACGGAGGACATGTCGGAGGCGGACGCCGTGGCGCTGGCCGATCGCTCGCCGGGGCTGGTGGGCCGCGACCTGGTCGCCGCGGTCACCTGCGCCGCGCCGTACGCCTGGAACACGGAGGGCGCCTACCACGTGGTCGCGGTGGACTGCGGGATCAAGACCAACATCCTGCGCCTGCTGGCCGCGCGCGGCTGCCGGGTGACCGTGGTGCCGGCCTCCACGCCGGCCGCCGACATCCTGGCGCTCGGTCCGGACGGCCTCTTCCTGTCCAACGGACCGGGCGACCCGGACGGCCCCGTCTACCTGATCGAGGCGGTGCGCGAGCTCGTCGGCGCGCTGCCGGTGTTCGGCATCTGCCTGGGCCAGCAGATCACCGCGCTGGCGGCCGGAGGCGAGTGCTACAAGCTCAAGTTCGGCCACCACGGCGGCAACCATCCGGTCAAGGACCTGGCCTCCGGCTCGGTGGCGATCACCTCCCAGAACCACGGCTTCGCCGTGCGGCTGGACTCGCTGCCCGGCGACTACCGGCTCACCCAGGTCAACCTCAACGACGACACCGTGGAGGGGATCGAGCACCGTGAGCTGCCGGTGTACGCCATCCAGTACCACCCGGAGGCGGCGCCCGGCCCGCACGACGCCCGTCCCCTGTTCGACCGCTTCATCGCCGACATGGCGGAGACCCGCTGATGAAGACATCTATGAGGCAATCAGCCGGCTTGGCAGGAACGTCGTCAACTCCAACCATGTCCGCGCTGAATACCTGATTACGTGAGCTTCCAATAGTGCCCAAAAGAACTGATCTCAACAGAATCCTCGTGCTGGGCGCCGGCCCCATCGTCATCGGCCAGGCATGCGAGTTCGACTACTCCGGCACGCAGGCGTGCAAGGCGCTCAAGGAAGAGGGGTTCCAGGTGGTGCTGCTCAACTCCAACCCCGCCACCATCATGACCGACCCCGATCTGGCCGACCGCACCTACGTGGAGCCGATCAACCTGTGGGCGCTGGAGCGCATCCTGGAACGCGAGCGCCCGGACTCCGTCCTCACCACGCTGGGCGGCCAGACCGCCCTCAACCTGGCGGTGGAAGCCGCCGAGGCCGGCCTGTTCGAGCGGTTCGGAGTGGAGATGATCGGCGCCGACCTGGCCGCGATCCAGGTGGCCGAGCGGCGGCAGGACTTCCGCTGCGCCATGGAGGAGATCGGCCTGGCGGTGCCGCGCTCCACCATCGCCGACAGCCTGCAGGCGGCGCGCGCGGCGGTCGCCAAGACCGGCTTTCCGAGCGTGGTGCGCCCCAGCTTCACCCTGGGCGGCACCGGCGGCGGCGTGGCGCGCACGCCCGAGGAGTTCGACCGCATCGTCCGGCTGGGGCTGCAGCTCTCCCTCACGCACGAGGTGCTCATCGAGCAGTCGGTGATCGGCTGGAAGGAGTTCGAGCTGGAGGTGATGCGCGACAAGAAGGACAACGTCGTCATCATCTGCTCGATCGAGAACGTCGATCCGATGGGCGTGCACACCGGCGACTCGATCACGGTGGCGCCGGCCCAGACCCTGACCGACCGCGAGTACCAAATCATGCGCGACGCCGCCATCGCCTGCATCCGCAAGGTGGGCGTGGAGACCGGCGGCTCCAACATCCAGTTCGCGCTCGACCCGGCGACCGGCGCCATGGTGATCATCGAGATGAACCCGCGCCTGTCGCGCTCGTCCGCGCTGGCCTCCAAGGCGACCGGCTTCCCGATCGCGAAGTTCGCGGCCAAGCTCGCAGTCGGCTACACCCTGGACGAGATCCCCAACGACATCACCCGCGAGACCCCGGCCAGCTTCGAGCCCTCCATCGACTACTGCGTGGTCAAGATCCCGCGCTTCGCCTTCGAGAAATTCCCGGAGGCTGACCCCACCCTCACCACGCAGATGAAGTCGGTGGGCGAGGTGATGGCGATCGGCCGCACCTTCACCGAGGCGCTGCAGAAGGGCATGCGCGGCCTGGAGATCAAGGCGGACGGCTTCCAGCTCCGCGACGCCTACCGGGGCATGGACAAGGCGGCGCTGATCGAGGCGCTGCGCACCCCCAACGCGGAACGGCTGTTCCAGCTCCGCCACGCGCTCGAGCTGAACGCGTCCGTGGACGAACTGTACCAGGCCACCGCGATCGACCCGTGGTTTCTGGCCTCGCTCGCCAAGATCGTCGACCAGGAGCGGCAGCTCAAGGACACCCTCGGCGACGCCCTTGGCGCTGGCATCGCCGGCGGTCGCCTGGAGCTGCTCGCGGCCAAGCGCCACGGCTTCTCCGACGCCCAGATCGGCGCCGTGATCGGCTCCAGCGAGGGCGAGGTGCGCGCACGCCGCAAGGCGCACGCGGTGCTTCCCACCTACAAGCCGGTCGACACCTGCGCGGCCGAGTTCGAGGCGTACACCCCGTACTACTACTCGACCTACGAGGAGGAAGACGAGGTTCCCCCGTCCGACCACAAGCGGGTGATCATCCTGGGTGGCGGCCCCAACCGGATCGGGCAGGGGATCGAGTTCGACTACTGCTGCTGCCAGGCCGCGTTCGGCCTGGCTGACGCCGGCTTCGAGTCGATCATGGTCAACTGCAACCCGGAGACGGTCTCGACCGACTACGACACCTCCACCCGCCTCTACTTCGAGCCGGTCACCCTGGAGGACGTGCTCAACATCGTCGACAAGGAGCGGCCCGACGGCGTCATCGTCCAGTTCGGGGGGCAGACGCCGTTGAACCTGGCCGGCGCGCTGGAGGCAGCCGGCGTGCCGATCGCGGGCACCGCCTACGACGCGATCGACCGCGCCGAGGACCGTTTCCGGTTCGCGGAGATGCTGTCGGCTCTTGGCCTGGTGCAGCCCCCGAACGGCTCGGCTGTCTTCGTAGCGGACGCCGAGCGCGAGGCGCAGCGGATCGGCTACCCGGTGCTGCTGCGCCCGTCGTACGTGCTGGGCGGGCGCGCCATGGCGATCGTCTACGACGCCGAGTCGCTGCGCGACTACATGGTGCGGGCGGTGGAGGTCTCGGGCGACCGGCCGGTGCTCATCGACAGCTTTCTGGAGGGCGCCACGGAGGTGGACGTCGACCTGATCGGCGACGGCACCACCTATCTCGTGGGCGCGGTGATGGAGCATATCGAGGAGGCTGGGGTGCACTCCGGGGACAGTGCCTGCTGCCTGCCCCCGCACTCGCTGCCGGATGCGATCGTCGAGGAGATCAGGCGGCAGACCGTGGCGATCGCCCGCGAGCTGCGCATCGTCGGCCTGATGAACGTGCAGTTCGCGGTCAAGGACCGCGACATCTTCGTGCTGGAGGTGAACCCGCGCGCCTCGCGGACGGTCCCGTTCGTGTCCAAGGCGATCGGCGTGCCCCTGGCGCGGATTGCCGCCAAGGTCATGGTCGGCATCCCGCTCACCGACCTGGACGTGCGCATCCCCGCGCGGCCCGCTCGCTATGCGGTCAAGGAGGCGGTGCTGCCGTTCAGCCGCTTCCACGGCATCGACGTGGTGCTGGGGCCGGAGATGAAGTCGACCGGCGAGGTGATGGGCACGGCCGACCGCTTCGGCAAGGCGTTCGCCAAGGCGCAGATGGGCGCCGGCTCGCCGCTGCCCGTGGGCGGCAACGTCTTCCTGAGCGTGCGCGACCAGGACAAGCACCACGCCGGCCGGATCGGCCGGTCGTTGCAGGAGCTGGGCTTCCGCATCTTCGCCACGCGCGGCACCGCCGTGGAGGTGGAGCGGGCGGGAGTCCCCGTCTCCGCCCTGGCGCGGGTCAGCGAGGGCAGCCCGAACGTTGTCGAGATGTTGGAGCGGGGCGAGGTGGCGCTGGTCATCAACACGCCCGGCGGCAAGAAACCGCGCAGCGACGGGGTGATCATCCGCTCGCTGGCGGTGGCGCGCGGGGTCCCGTGCATCACCACGGTTGCCGGCGCCTTCGCGTCCATCTCCGGGATACGTGCCATGGCGTCCGGGCAGTTGCAGGTGATGTCGCTGCAGGAGCAGTACGCGGAAGCCTCCGCCGGAAGCGGAGGCAGCGGATCGCAGGGGTGACCCGGCAGCTCTGCGAGGTGGTCGCCAACCGGGTGGTGGCGCCCGAGCACCACGTGTTGACCCTGGCATGCGACCTGGGCGCCGGCTTCGAGCCCGGCCAGTTCGTGCAGCTCGGCCTGGAGCCTGCGTATCTGCCGCGGCCGTTCAGCATCCTGCGCGCCGACGGCCGCCGTCTGGCCGTCCTGTCCAAGGCGGTGGGCGTGGGTACCCGCGCCCTGTTCGCGTGCACGCCGGGGCGGCGCGTGTGGGTGCTGGGGCCGCTTGGCTGCGGCTTTCGCCGCGACGGCACGGCGGCGTCGATCCTGGTGGGCGGCGGCGTGGGACTGCCGCCGGTGTACGCGCTGGCCGAGCGGCTGGCAGGCCAGGGGGCCGTGCCCTGTGTGATCGTCGGGGCGCGCACCGCCGAGCAGGTGCTCCTGCGGAAGGAGCTCGCCACGCTGGGAGCCGAGGTGCACGTGATGACCGACGACGGCAGCGCCGGTGGACGCGGCACGGCCGCGGATCGCCTGCATGAGCTGCTACAGGCGGGCGGCGGCGAGTGCCGGGTCTACGCGTGCGGTCCCTGGCCGATGCTGGCTGCGGTGGCGGAGCTCTGCCGGCGCAGCGGCACGCCGTGTCAGGTGGCAGTGGAGGAGCACATGGCGTGCGGATTCGGCGCGTGTCAGGGGTGCGCGGTGGCGACGGCCGCCGGCGGCTACGGCTTGGTGTGCCGGGACGGGCCGGCCTTCGACGCGGAGCGTCTGGCGTGGCCCCGGGGAGTGGAGATCGCATGATCGACCTCACCACCACGATCGCGCGCGGCCTGCCCGCGCCGAACCCGGTGCTGCTGGCCTCCGGCACCTGCGGCTACGGCCGCGAGCTGGAGGAGTTCCTGCCGCTGCGCGATCTGGGCGGGATCGTCACCAAGACCGTGACCCTGCGCCCGCGGGCCGGCAACCCGCCGCCGCGGATCACGGAGACGCCGTCCGGAATGCTCAACGCGATCGGCCTCCAGAACGTGGGTGTCGACGCGTTCTGCCGCGACAAGCTCCCGTATCTCACCGAGCTCGGGATACCGCTGTTGGTGAGCGTGATGGGGCACACGGTGCAGGAGCTGTGCGCGGTGGTGCGTCGTGTCTGCCGGCAGGACGGCCTCGGCCGGCGGCTCGGCTTCGAGCTCAACCTGTCGTGCCCGAACGTGGCCTATGCCGACGCGCGCATGTTCGCGCACGATCCGACGCTGGTCGCCGCGGCTGTGGAAGCGGTGCGGGCGGTCACCGATCGGCCGGTGGCCGCCAAGCTCAGCCCGGAGGTGCCGGACGTCGCCGCCTACGCGGTGGCGGCGGAGCAGGCGGGCGCGGATGGGGTGACGGTGATGAACACCATCACCGGCATGCTGATCGACGTGCGCACGCGCCGTCCGGTGCTTGCCAACGGCACCGGCGGCCTGTCCGGGCCGGCCATCCTGCCGATCGCGGTCCGGCAAGTGTTTCAGGCGGCGCAGGCGGTCGCCATCCCGGTCATCGGCGTGGGTGGCGTGCGGTCGGCCGACGACGCCCTGCAGATGATCATCGCCGGCGCCGCGGCGGTGCAGGTCGGCACCGCGTCGTTCGTCGACCCCGGCACGGCGGTCGGGGTGCGCGACGGAATCGCCGACTACGTGCGGCGCGAGGGCGGGTGTCTGCGCGATGTGATCGGCTCGATTCGCTGGGGCGTTCGAGGCGGCGAGCCGCCTCGAACGGAGGAAACCAGTGCCGCTGCAGGATGATCTCTCCAGGGTGATCATCGCCCTGGACACACCCGACCTGGCGCAGGCGGAGCGCCTCATGCGTGCGCTCGGCGACCGGCCCGGCTACTACAAGGTCGGCCTGGAGCTGTTCGCGGCGGCAGGCCCGGATGCGGTGCGTGCCGTGCGCGAGCGCGGTCACCGCGTGTTCCTGGACCTCAAGCTGCACGACATTCCCGAGACCGTGGCGCGGGCCGTGCGCGTGGCCGCGCGTCTGGGCGTCGACCTGTTGACCGTGCATGCAGCCGGCGGCCCGGCCATGCTGGAGGCCGCCGCCGCCGCGGCGCAGGAGGGCGCAGCCGGCACGGGGTATGCACCGACGCTTCTTGGTGTTACTATACTTACCAGCCTGGACCGCGCCGATCTGGACGTGATTGGCCTTGCGCCCGCTCGCCCGATGAGCGACGTGGTGATCGACTTGAGCCGGATGGCGGTTGAGGCCGGCTGCGGAGGCCTGATCGCCGCTGGCAGCGACGCCCGGACGCTGCGCGCGGCAGTGGGTCCGGACGCGAAGATCGTCACCCCAGGGGTGCGACCGATCTGGGCAGCCGCGCATGACCAGAAACGAATCGTCACGCCGTTTGCGGCGTTGGCTGCGGGCGCCGACTACGTGGTCGTCGGCCGGGCGGTGACCGCCGCCGCCGATCCGGCCGACGCCTTCGAACGACTCATGGAGTAACCCAAACAGAACCTATGAAGTTCACCGAACTCAACCTGGATCCAGCGATCCAGGACGGAATCCGCGACGCCGGATTCATCGAATGCACGAAAGTCCAGGAGCGCACCTTCGAGTACTCGCTGGAAGGGATCGACGTGACCGTGCAGTCGCAGACGGGGACCGGCAAGACCGCCGCGTTCCTGATTTCCATCTTCGAACTGTTCCTCAAGGACGAATACTTCGACGACCGCTTCGCGCTCATCGTCGTCCCGACGCGTGAGCTGGCGGTACAGATCGGGCAGGAAGCGCGCCTGCTCGCCAAGCACCTCGACTTCAAAATGGGGTGCGTCTACGGAGGCGTGGGCTACGAGGAACAGGAGCGCAGCCTGCGGGAGGGTGTGGACATTCTCATCGCCACGCCCGGCCGGCTGCTCGACTTCGACCGCTCCGGCAAGGTGTCGCTGCGCGATGTCGGCGCCCTGGTGATCGATGAGGCGGACCGGCTGTTCGATATGGGCTTCATGCCGGACCTCCGCAAGATCCTGCGCAAGGTGCCGCCCGCCGCGGAGCGCTGGACCATGCTGTCCAGCGCCACCCTCGACAGGCAGGTACGCAACTTGGCTTGGCGCGAGATGAGCAAGCCGGCCGAGATAGCCGTCGAGCCGGAGCGGATGACGGTCGATACCGTTACCCAGAGCCTGTACCACGTGACCAAGCAGCAGAAGCTCAGCCTGCTGCTCGGCGTGCTGGAGCGGGACAAGCCCGACAGCGCATTGATCTTCACCAACACCAAGCACGCTGCCGAGCAGGTGGCGCGCCGGCTGCGCATGAACGACCATGAGGCCGAGTTCATCATCGGCGACCTGCCGCAGAGCAAGCGCCTGCAGCTCATCGATCGGCTCAAGGAGGGCAAACTGCCGATCCTGGTGGCCACCGACGTGGCGGCCCGCGGCCTGCACATAGACGACCTGGATCTGGTGGTCAACTACGACCTGCCGGAGCACACGGAGAACTACGTGCATCGCATCGGCCGCACCGCGCGCTGCGGCAAGCTCGGCAAGGCGATCTCCCTGGTGTGCGAGGAGTTCGTCTACGGTCTGGAGGCGATAGAGGAGTTCACCCACAACCCGATCCCGGTGGCGAAGGCGACTCCGGACCTGTTCGTCACCGACCGCTCCGCCGGCGTGCGGGTGCCGCACGGGCCGCGCCACCGGCCCGGCGACAGGCCTGCGCGGGACCGCCGCCCCGCCGGCGGCCGCCCCGTGGCAGCGCAAGCCCGACGCGGCCGGCCGGCCGCGCCGGGCCGTATCGCTCCAGAGCGGGCAGTCCCGTCACGGCCACAACCCACGCGCGCCCCGGCCGCGCTTCCCGCCGCCGCCCGTGCCGGCGACCGCTCCGGTCCTGACCGGCCTGAGCTCCGCAACGGCGCGCAGCCTCGGCCCGCACCCAAGCCCAGGCCCAGGCCCGCACCAAGGCCGGGGCCAAGGCCGGGGCCAAGGCCGGCGCCAAGGGCGGAGCAGCAGTCGCCGGCGCCCGTACCGACACCGGTGCCGGCGCCGGCGCCGGCGAAGCATTCGCTGCTTGGGCGCCTGTGGCGGCGGGTGACCGGCGACACCGAGGACGCTTGAGCCCCACCGGGGCAAGGATCGTTTCCGGAGCGGAGGTCGCGGCCGCCATACGGGAAGAGGTGCGCAAACGCGCCGCGGAACTGACGGCCGCCGCCGGCCGCCCGCCGCGGCTGGACGTGCTGCTGATCGGCGACGATCCGGCGTCCGCGTGGTACGCCGCCGCGAAGCGCAAGCTCGGCCGCAGGCTCGGCATCGAGGTCCGCGTGATCGAGCGGGCGGCCGACACACGGGCCGCGGAGGCCGCCGACGCGGTCGGCCGTTCCAGCGACGACCCGCGCGTCGACGGGGTGATCATCGAGTTGCCGCTGCCGGCCGGCATACCCCTGCCGCTTCTGTGCGGCCGCCTGGACCCGGCGAAGGACGTTGACGGCATCACCGCCGCCAACAGGTCGGCCCTCTTCGACGGGCGTGAGGAGCAAGCGCTGGTACCGGCCACGGCGCTGGCCTGCGTGCGCATGATCGAGCAGTGCGGCCGCACCATCACGGGCGCTGCGGTCGCCGTCGTGGGCCGCGGGCCGACGGTGGGCCGTCCCGTGGCCGCCGCGCTGATCAACCGGCACGCCACGGTCACCGTGTGCCACACCCGTACGCGCGACCTGGGCTCCGTGCTGTATGGAGGGGAGGTAGTGGTGGCCGCCGCCGGCGTGCCGCGGCTCGTGACCGGAGCCATGATCCGGCCCGGCGCGGCGGTGATCGACGCGGGCACCAATCAGGTGGGAGACCAGTTGGTGGGCGACGTGGAGCGCGATTCGGTGGCCGCGGTCGCCGGCGCCCTGACGCCGGTGCCGGGCGGCGTGGGCACCGTCACCACCGCCATGATCATGGCCAACGTGATGCGGTCGGCCGCCCTGCGAGGGATCGCGCCGTGAGCATGCTTGCACTGCCGGTGACCGAGTTCCTGACCCAGGCAGCCTCCCGCTCGCCCGCTCCGGGCGGCGGCGCGGTCGCCGCGGTTACCGGCGCCGGCGCTGCCGCGCTGGTGTCCATGGTGGGCGAGCTGACCATCGGCAGGAAACGCTACCGTACGGTGGAGGCGGAGGTCGGGCGGATCCGCGACCGGGCGGTCACGGCCATGCGGGCGCTGCAGCAGGCGGCCGTCGAGGACGCGGACGCCTACCAAGCGTATTTGACGGCGTCAGCTATGCCCCGGGACGACGACGAGGCCCGCGAGCGGCGTTCGCGCGAGGTCGCCGGCGCCGTGGTGCGCATGACCCGCGCACCGCTGGCCACCGCCGAGCACTGTGCGGAGGTGCTGGTGCTGGCCCGGCAGCTCGCGCCGATCGGCGCCGTTCACGCCATCAGCGACGCCGGCGTGGCGCTGCAGTTGGCGCACGCGGCGCTGCAGTCGGCCTTGTTGACGGTCGACGTGAACCTGCCGTTCTTGCGCGACGTGGAGACGGATGATCGGATCAAGACGGCTGATCGGATCAAGACGGCTGATCGGATCAAGACGGCTGATCGGATCAAGACGGATGATCGGATCAAGACGGATGATCGGATCAGGACGGCTAATCGGATCAAAGAGCGTAGAAATGCGCTGGATATGGCCGCCGAAGAAGACGTTCGTGAGGGCATGCAGGATATTTCCGAGAGAATAGCCGGATGACACTGCTGATTTCGGTAAGAAGTCGTCTGATCTGAGCAGAGCAGTCCTCGTACCGATCCGATATTGTCGGATTCTCGGCGCCGTTTACGCCGTCCGATGCCAAAACGATGAGGCTTCTCGACAAAGGCGTTCGATCGATACTTGACGTCGCCAAGAAAGCCTCGTATGTTCCTCAACCCACAGGAGTGATGCTATGGCAGTGATGGAAAACGGCTTGGAAGGCGGACATGTTCTGATCAAGTGCCTGGAGCAGGCTGGAATCAAGCACGTGTTCGGCCTGTCGGGCGGGGCGGCCCTGCCGATCTTCGACGCCCTGGTCGCGACCGGCACCGACATGGAGTTCATTCTGGTCCGCCACGAGCAGGGCGCCGCGCATATGGCCGACGGCTACGCGCGCGCCACCGGGAAACCGGCCTGCGTGCTGGTCACCAGCGGTCCGGGAGCCACCAACACCCTGACCGGCATCCTGACCGCGCACATGGACTCGGTGCCGATGATCGTCGTCTCCGGGCAGCAGGTGACCTGGATGCTGGGCAAGGACGCCTTTCAGGAGGCGGACATCTTCGGCCTGACCATGCCGATCGTGAAGCACAGCTACCTGGTCAAGGAAACGTCGGAGATTCCCAGAGTCGTGCGGGAGGCGGTGCACATCGCCACCAGCGGCCGTCCGGGTCCGGTGCTCATCGACGTTCCCAAGAACGTCAGCCAGGGGCCGTTCGTCGGCTCCATGGAGCCCGGGCTGGAGTTGCCCGGCTACCAGGTGCCGGAGCTGACCGATCGGGAGTCGATCCACGACATCGCGGAGGCGCTGGGCAACGCGCGCCGGCCTGTGCTGCTGGTCGGACACGGCGCCCTGATCGCGGGAGCGCACGAAGCCGTGCGTATCCTGGCCGAAAAGCTGCACGCGCCGGTGACCACCACGCTGCTCGGCAAGGGCGCGTTCCCGGAGACGCACCCGCTGTCACTGGGCATGCTGGGCATGCACGGCACCGCATACGCCAACAAGGCGGTGATGGAGTGCGATCTGATCATGTCGGTCGGCTCGCGTTTCGACGACCGCATCGTCGGCGACCCGAGCAAGTTCTGCCTGAACGCGACCAAGATCCACATCGACATCGACGAAGGTGAGATCGGCAAGATGATCAAGCCCGACCTGCACTGCGTGGCCGACGCGCGCGTGGCGTTGGAGGAGCTGATCAAACACGTCGGCCGGCTGGAGACGGAGGAGTGGCTGGCCAAACTGGACGGATACAAGCAGCGCTATCCGCTGAAGTACCGCAAGCAGGGCGGACTGAAGATGCAGCACGTGATCGACGAGCTGTACCACCTGACCGGCGGGCGCGCGATCGTCTCCAGCGACGTCGGCCAGCACCAGATGTGGGCGGCGCAGTTCTACCTGACCGACCACCCCGACAACTGGCTCTCATCCGGAGGCGCCGGCAGCATGGGCTTCGGCTTCCCGGCGGCGATCGGCGCGCAGTTCGGCCGCCCGGACGACCTGGTGCTGGCGATCGTGGGCGACGGCGGGTTCCAGATGACCATGTGCGAGCTGGCCACCGCCTGCATCCACAAGCTGCCGCTCAAGGTGATCGTCCTCAACAACCACTACCTGGGCATGGTCCGGCAGTGGCAGGAGCTGTTCTACGATGAGCGGGAGAGCGGGGTCGACCTGGAGGGCAACCCGGACTTCGCCAAGCTGGCGCAGTCGTTCGGGGCCATGGGCCTCAACCTGCGGCGCCCCGGCGACGTGCGCAAGGTCCTGACCCGGGCGCTGGAGTACGACGACGGCCCGGTGCTCATCAACGCCGAGGTGGAGAAGGCCGACAATGTCTACCCGATGATCCCCTCCGGTCAGCCGCTGGAGACCATGATCATCGAACGGCCGACCACCAAGCTGGCCAAGCCGGTGGGGTCCACCTGATGGCGTCGGGAAACGGGCACGTGGGCAGCTTGATGGAGGAACAGCCGGTCAACACGTTGAGCGCCCTGGTCGCCAACAAGCCCGGCGTCCTGGCCCGCATCGCACAGGTGTTCGCACGGCGCGCCTACAACATCGAGTCGCTGGTGGTGTCCCCGGCGCAGGACGGCATGTACTCGCGTATGACGATCGGCGCGTCGGGCGACCCGCAGGGGCTCGATCAGATCATCAAGGGCGTGAACAAGCTGGTGGACGTGATCCACTGCTTCGACCACACCTTCGACCGCTCGGTCGTCCAGGAACTGGCGCTGGTGAAGATTTCCTGCGCGTCGGATCAACGCACGGAGGCGCTGCAGATCTGCGACCACTTCGACTGCAGCACCGAGGATCTGACCGAGCACTCGATGATCCTCAAATGCACCGGGTCGTCGGAGAAGGTCGACTCGCTGCTCGGCATGCTCGCCAAGTTCGGGATCATCGAGATGGTCCGCACCGGCAAAGTTGTGATGGCACGGGGCGGGGAAGTAACCTGACGGTGTGAGCGGCGACCAGGCCGCCGGCGACGGAAGCCGGCGGCTGTTCCTGATCGACGGCATGCCGATCGTCTATCAGGCGTACTTCGTCTTCCTGTCCAACCCGCGGCTGACGTCGCGCGGGGTCAACACCTCGGCCGCGTTCGGCTACACCAACTCACTGGTCAAGATCATCGAGGAGGAGCAGCCCACGCACATGGCGGTGGTGTTCGACGCCCCCGGCCGCAATCGCCGCCATGACGAGTACGGCGAGTACAAGGCGCAGCGGGAGAAGGCGCCGGAGGAGATGCTGGGCTCCCTCGGCGACATCCACGCCATCACCGAAGCGCTGCGCATCCCGGAGATCACCTACCCCGGCGCGGAGGCCGACGACGTCATCGGCACCATCGCCGCCCGGGCGGAGGCGGCCGGCTTTCACACCTGGCTGGTGACGCCCGACAAGGACCTGGCGCAGCTCGTCACCGACCGCACCACGCTCTATCGGGTCAGCCGCACGCCGGGCAGCCCGGCGTCGATCTACGGGCCGGCCGAGGTGCGCGAACGCTGGGGCGTCGCCGAGGCGGCGCAGGTCGTCGACGTGCTGGCGCTGGTGGGCGACTCGGTCGACAACATCCCCGGCGTGCCCGGCATCGGCGACAAAACCGCCCAGAAGCTGCTGGCGCAGTTCGGGACGGTCGAGGATTTGATCGAGCGTGCGGGCGACCTCAAGGGCAAGCAGCGCGAACGGATCGAGCAGCACGCCGATCAGGCGCTGCTGTCCAAGCGCCTGGCGACCATCGACGTCGACATCCCGGTAGAGATCGACCTGGAGAGCTACACGCGGCTCGACCCCGACCTGGACGCCACCATCGCCATCTTCGACCGGCTGGAGTTCCGTCTGCTGAAGGAGCGGCTGTTCGGGGAAGCGGGCGCCGACACCCCCGCGTCGCGCGGCATGGCGACCATCGACGACACCGAGCACGACTACCGCGTCGCCGCCACCGCGGAGGAACGTCAGGAGCTGGCCGCGGAGCTGCTTGGCCGGGAGTCGGTGGCGATCGCCCTGCAGAGCCCGCCGGGGGATCCCAAGCGTGCCCGCATCGTCGGCGTCGGCTTCTCTGCCGCGCCGCATCAGGCGGCCTACGTGCCGTTCCCGGCCGACGACGAAGCCGGCTACCGGCAGGCGCTCGACGACCTGCGCCCGGTGTTCGAGTCGGAGGCGGTCACCAAGGTCGGCCACTACCTCAAGCACGCGATGAGCGTGCTGGCCTGGCATGGCGTCACCTTGGCCGGCACCGTGAGAGACACGCACGTCACCCACAGCCTCATCGATCAGGAGGGCCGGCACCGGCTCGAGCAGCTCGCCGAGCGCTACCTGGACTACGCGCCGATCCCGCTGTCGGCGGTGGTCGGGGAGGGGAAGGAGCAGCTTTCCCTTCTGGAGGCGGACCCGCAGCGCTTGGCCGACCACACGGCCGAGGCGGCGGACGTGGCCCTGCGCCTGCAGGCAGCGCTCGCCGAGGAGCTGGCCGACGCCGAGTACGAAGGGGTCTGCAACGACATCGAGAGCCCGCTGATCGCGGTGCTGGTGAACATGGAGCACGCCGGCGTCACGGTCGATGTCGAGGTGCTGCACGAATACGCGGATCAGCTCGGCGCGGAGATCGCCGGGCTGGAGCGGAGCATTTTCGAGGCGGCCGAAGGCGAGTTCAACCTCAACTCGCCCAAGCAGCTCGGCGAGATCCTGTTCGACCGGCTGCAGATCGACCCCAACCCCAAGAAGACCCGCACCGGCCAGTACATGACGAACGAGCAGCAGCTCTCGCGCTATGCCGACCGCCACCCGATGATCCCGATGCTGCTGGACTACCGCATCGTCCAGAAGCTCAAGTCGACCTACGTCGACGCGCTGCCGGCGGCGGTGTTCGAGCGCACCGGCCGCATCCACACCACCTTCAACCAGTTGGTGGCGGCCACCGGGCGCCTGAACTCGGAGGGGCCCAACCTGCAGAACATCCCGATCCGCACCGACAAGGGGCGCGAGATCCGCCGGGCGTTCGTGCCGCGCGGCCCCGACTACCTGCTTCTGTCGGCCGACTACTCGCAGATCGAGCTGCGCATCCTGGCCTCGATCGCGCAAGAGGAGTCGATGCTGGAGGATCTGAGCACCGACGTGGACATCCACGCGGCCACCGCGTCGCGTGTGTACGGCGTGCCGCTCGACGAGGTCACGCTGGAGATGCGCAGCAAGTCCAAGATGGTCAACTACGGCATCGCCTATGGCATGTCGTCATTCGGGCTGGCACAGCGGCTGCGCATCGCCCGCAAGGAAGCGGGCGAGATCATCGCGCGCTACTTCACTCAGTATCCGAAGATCCGCGGCTACATGGACGAGGCGATCGCGTTCGCGCACGCATGCGAGTACGTACAGACCCTGAAGGGCCGCCGCCGCTTCCTGCGCGACATCAACTCGCGCAACCGCACCGCGCGCGCGGCCGCGGAGCGCATCGCCATCAACGCCCCAATTCAGGGCACGGCCGCCGACATGATCAAGATCGCGATGATCGACATCGCGCGCGAGCTCGCGGCCCGCGGCCTGCGCACGCAGATGATCCTGCAGGTGCACGACGAGCTGGTGTTCGACCTGCACCGCGACGAGCGCGAGGAAGTCGTGCCGCTCGTGCACGACCTGATGCGCGACGCGCTACCCCTGGCCGCCCCGATAGAGGTCGAGGTCGGCGTCGGCGAAGACTGGCTAAGCGCCCACTGAGCTGGCTCAGTCGCCCACTGAGCTGCTCAGCCGCTCACTGAGCGGCGTCTTGGAGCAGGCGTGCCCGTGTCATTCGTGAGTCGCCATTCCCGTGCCAGACGCTGGGCTTGAGCCAAAAGGGTCGGTGAGAGACGCAAGGCAATCCGATCGCGGGAACGCACGGCCGTTTCCCGTCGTTCCGGTGACTGGAACCGCGAGGCAGCGAGGTCGTACCACGTGTGAGCCTGGACGTCTTCCTGCTCCACTCCCAGGCCTTCTTCGTACATGGTCCCGATGGCGAACTGAGCGTCGGCGGCACCCTGTTCGGCGGCACGATGGTACCAGGTCGCGGCTTCGGCATAGTCCTGGGGCACTCCCTGCCCTGCGTAATGCATGTTCCCGAGCGTGTACTGAGCGATGGCGTCTCCTTGTTCGGCGGCGCGGCGGAACCACTTCGCGACTTCCCTGGCCAAGGCCGGCGGGACGTCGTCGCCCGACGCATTTTTGACGATATACCCAGCTTCGGCGTGTCCCTGTTCAGCGGCGCGGCGGAACCACTGCATGGCTTCGGCATAGTCCTGGGAAACTCCGATGCCGACTCCGTACATGATCGCTACTCTGTACTGAGCTTCGACGTGTCCTTGTTCGGCGATACGGCGTAACCACGTCGCTCCTTCGGAAAAGTCCTGAGGGAAGCCCAACCCATCGAGGTACATGATCGCCAGCCGGGACTGAGCGTAGGCGTGTCCCTGCTCGGCGGCGCGGCGGAACCACGTCGCGGCTTCGACATAGTCCTGGGGAACGCTTTCGCCGAAGTAGTAGCTGGTCCCCAGGCCGGACTGAGCGTCCGAGTGGCCCTGCTCGGCAGCGCGGCGGAGCCACTTCACGGCTTCAGCCGAGTCCTGATCAACGCCGAGGCCGTCGCGATGCATGAATCCAAGAACGGCCTGAGCGCGTGCGTCGCCCCGCTCAGCGGCGCGGCGGAACCACTTCGCTGCTTCGAGATAGTCTTGAGGGACGCCCGAGCCGTCACGGTACAGGAACCCGAGGGCGGACTGAGCGTCGGCGAGGCCTTGTTCGGCGGCACGGCGGTACCATGTGATGGCCTGCGCCATGTCCTTGGGAGTGCCTCGGCCTGCGTGGTATGCGGTGCCGAGGTAGTGCTGACCGTAGGAGTCGTTCAGTTCGGCGGCACGGCGGAACCACCGTAGTGCCTCAGGGTGACTCTGGAGGACCCCGCGGCCTTCGGCGTACATGAGTCCAAGGCTGACCTGAGCGTCCACGTCGCCCTGCTCGGCGGCACGCGCGTACCACATTGCGGCTTCCGCAAAGTCCTGGGAAACGCCGCGCCCCAAGTAGTACATGACCCCGAGCCGGTACTGAGCGGGGGCGTGACCTTGTTCTGCATGATTCCTGAATCCCCGGTACGCCGTGGCAAAGTCACTGCCGACATATGCCGCGACGGACTCACTCCAGGTCTGGGCAATCGCCGGCACACCGCCTGCCGCCGCCAGCAGGATCACGAGAGCCGGGAAATACCTGCGAAGCGTCCGCCTCACCAGCGTCCCTATGACTCTTGCCTTCACCCGATGCTCTGGAGAGTATGCTACTCGTGCAACTCCCATTCGTCCAACGAACTAGCCGTTGGGGTAGCCGCCCATGCCGGAGTCCCGGCCGGGCCGGGTCCGTGGTGGTGTGGGACCGGCACCTGTCGCGGCTCCGCATCTTCGCCACCCTGTGCTGGACATCGCTTGTGCGGCGCACTGCGCCTCAGGCATCGCCCACGCCCTCGACCGCCCCGGGGAGGCCGGGCAGGCGGCGCGCTTCCTCGACCTGTGGCGCGCCGCGTTCGATCCCGCGACCGGCGTGATGCGCCCCGGCCGGTATTACGAGGCGGCGCACACCCACTACTCGTTCCGGCTGAGCGGCGCGGTTCGTGCAGAAGCTGGACCGGTTCTTCGGCTACGGCGCAGCGCCGGCGCTGCAGCTACGCGAGCCGCCGTGGGACGAGGCGCGCGCCCGCGGCATGGCACTCGGCCGCTTCGACGGGGTGAACAACGAGGTGATGCTGGAGACCCCGTATGCCTATCGCTACGCCGGCCGCCCGGCCGGAGCGCCGAGATCGTGCGCGCCGTCATGCGCCACCACTTCGCCGACAGCCCCGGCGGACTGCCCGGCAACGACGGCTCCGGCGCGCTGTCCGTGCCTGCCGCCAGACGTTGGACGGCTACGGGGTCTGTTCCGCACTCCCTGATGCCGGCTCGTCAGGAGGATCTTGATTGAAGACGTTTGCGAGATTGGCCGACGGCACACGGAGCCTTCCGAACCTGCTCAGGCCCGTCACCGACTCGATGATCCCTCGGGCGGCTCCCAACAGCATCACCGAGCCGTTGTGGAGCAGCATCGTCGGAGTGCCCTCATTTCCATCGTCGTCTGACTGAAGCCGGAATACGCCGTAGACTGTGAGATCGAACGTCCGAATGGTTCCCTGAGCGATCCGAATCCTCAGCGTCACCATATAGGTGGTTTCGCCTTCTATCTCGGCTTCGTGTACCGCGGGGCGGGAGAGCCACAAGGTAGGCTCTTCGAGTTCTTCAGGGCTCTCGTCAGCTTCCTGATACTCGAGACGCTCGATGCAGAAATGGAGGAGATTCAGCCCAGCTCGGCCGGCCTGATGCAGAGGAATCCCGTTAGTCATCAGCTATGCTGCGGACACCAGTTCCGGGGGAACCGTCTCCGGTCCAATTGACATCTCGACGCTGCCATGCAGCCGAAAAAGGTCCGACTTCGTGAGGCCCTCGATACGTGGGAGGAGAGAATCCGAATGCGCAACGGCGCTCTTCAGACGCACCTCGATCCGGCTCTCAAGCCCGATGGCAACCGCAACGAGACTCTTCAACGTGAGATTGTCGTTGCCGCTGAGAATCTGGCTGATACGAGCCTTGCTCACCCCGATGGCTGCTGCCAGAGCGGTCCGAGTCATTCCCAGTTCTTCCATCCGCTCAACGATACGCTCCCCGACATCGATGGCCAGAATATCAAACTCGAACTCGGGATCACCCTGATAGTCTCGAACCCAATTATCGATCACTCTTTACCTCCATCCTCGGCTATGCCTCGGCCACTCCTCATATCACGGTACGCCTGTCGTCCAGCTTGCAACGCTTGATTCGGCGTCTTGTTGGTTTTCTTGGTAAATCCATACAGCAGGATGATCCGTCTTCTTTGCACCGGGTCGTAGCACCAGAAGATCCGTTGCTGGCCAGCCTTGAACTCCCAGAAGCTCTCACGCTTGAGCTTGCGGCACTTCTCTTGGTTCCGTGGCGGACCACGGTCTCCCGACCAGGAGAGCAGCGCAGCGATTCGTTTCCGATCTCGCTGATCAAGGGCATCCAGATATGCCTTGACCTGGCAGGTGGCATCCCTCCGGGCATACGCGAGCACCTCATAGGTGGAACCAGCATACAACTGCTTCAGTGGCAATAACTAAGGGCCTCAACCAACACGCAGCACATCTGATGACGTCACTCGTCTGCATCACGGCTCACACGATAGTTAACCTAAAACTTAACCGAAGTCAACACCTGAACTCACTCACTGGTCAAGCTCACGACATCATGAGGGGCGCCAAGGCGGCCGAGTTCGCCCTCACCCTGCCGCGCCATCCACACGGGCGATCGCTCCCGAGAGCGCAGGCCAGACGATTGAGTCTCGCAGTCATGTTCTCGGCTTCCAGCATTCGACGAGAACGGTGAATCTCTTCCCGGTGGCAGCGACTTGATCGGTTGGGAGTGCCCTCTGGGACGGTGAGGTGAGATAGGGGACGCCTTCGGCGTCGAGGAAGGCGCGCGCTGCGCCGGCGGCGACGGCGAAGTTTACGTTCTGCGGAAGGTAGCCCGCGTCGCGGCCGACTTTGAGGACGTCGAGTCTCGCGACGACCACGCCGATGACATTCCCGGCGGAGTCCAGTACCGGTCCCCCACTGTTTCCGGGTTGAACCGGCGCGGTGATCTGGATCAAACGACGGTCGTCGCCGGGGCCGGCAAGCGCGCTCACGATGCCGGCGCTCACACTCGCTTCCGACGCCAGTATGCCGTGAAGCGGATGGCCGACCACCACGACGCTGGCGCCCGAACGGATGCCGCGTCCTTGGCGGAACGCGGCGACGGCATCAGGGGATCTCGAAGACGATTCGAGTAGAGCGAGATCTGCAGCATCGTCATACGCGACCACGCGCACCGACATCCCGGTCGGAGCGCGAACCTCGGCGCATCCACGCACAACATGCGCGTTGGTCAGGACGTGGCCTTGTGCGCTGACGCGGAAGCCCGATCCGGTCAAAGCCCTTTCGAGTTGCGCGCGCGGTGCAGAGCGCTCCAGCTCCTCGGAACGCATTGATGGTGCGGGAGAAGGCGTGTCCGGGTGGCTGGTAGATCGCCATTCCCGTGCCAGACGCTGAGCGTGTGCCAACTCCGGCGGGGAGAGATGCGACGCAACCCGTTCACGGTTCTCTACGGCTTCTTCCCATGGTTTTGTCAATTCCTCGAAGCCCCACGCAGCTAGAGCGAACCACTTGTGGGCCTGAACGCGATCCTGGCCAACACCCCAGCCATGGTCATACATAAACCCAAGCAGGAACTGAGCGCCGGCGTCGCCCGCTTCAGCCGCACCGCGGTACCACCCTGCAATTCAATGCCTCATTTTCGTCCTCGAGAAAGTCCTGTGGAACGCCCTTGCCTTCAGCGTACATGAACGCAAGGGCGGGATTCGCGCTGGCGTAGCCCCATTCAGTGGCGTGACGAAGCCACGTTACCGTCTCAGCGGCGCCCTTTTCGGCAGCACGGCGGAGCCATTTGGTCGCCTCAATGACGTCTTGAGGAACGCTCAGGCCTTCGGCGTACATGAGCGCCATGTTGATCTGAGCGGAAGCGTAGCCCTGATCAGCAGGCTGGCGGAGCCACGTTACTACCTCGGCGTCGTCATGTTCAGCGGCGCGGCGGAACCATCGTACGGACTGGGCATAGTCACTCGAGACGCCTTTCCCTTGGGCGTACATGGCTCCGACGAAGAGCTGAGCGTAGGCGTCGCCCTGCTCGGCAGCGCGGAGGAACCACTTCGCGGCTTCGGCATAATCTTGGCCAACGTCCTGACCATCGTGGTACATGAGCCCGAGGTTGAACTGAGCGTCGGAGTCGCCCTGTTCAGCGGCTTTGCGGTACCATTTTGCAGCCTGAGCGTGGTCCTGTGGAACGCCTTCGCCTCTGTCATACATGAACCCGATCCAGGACTGAGCGGAGGCGTCGCCCTGTTCGGCAGCACGGAGGAACCACTTCGCGGCTTCGGCATAATCTTGGCCAACGTCCTGACCATCATGGTACATGAGCCCGAGGTTGAACTGAGCGCGGGAGTCGCCCTGTTCGGCAGCACGACGGTACCATCGTAGCGCCTCAGCATGATCCTTGGGAACTCCGCGGCCTTGGCCGTACATGATCCCAAGCCAAAGCTGAGCGTGTACGTCGCCCTGTACCGCGGCGCGACGGTACCATGTCACAGCTCGGGCGTAGTCTTGGGAGATCCCCTGGCCTTGGTAGTACATGAACCCAAGCCAGGACTGAGCGTTGGCGTTGCCTTGATCTGCGGCGAGCCGGAACCACGTCGCGGCTTGGGCGTAGTCCTTGGGAAGTTCCTGCCCTCGGTAGTACATGAGCCCGAGATCGAACTGTGCGACGGCATCACCTTGTTCCGCGCGATTACGGATTCCGCCGCCATGCTGCGGCGCAATCACCGCATCTGAGTGCAGCGACGAATTCGCTCCAGGCTCGGCAATCGCCGGCAAACCACCTGTTGCCGCGAGCCAGACCACGGTCGCTATTAGTAGGGCAGATGTTCGAATTGTGCGCTTCACGGAGGTGCCGATGGCGGTTTGCGTTGCCGTCACTTTCTGCTCCTCCTTGAAAAGCGTCTAACAGGCCCCGCTGCGTGCCCCCAGAGTCCGCAGACGGTTGCATCTGGAACGGAGTCGACCATCGATGAACCACCCTCTGACTGGAACGTTCGCGCAGCCGGCGGACCGGTTCTTCGGCTACGGCATGGCTTCGGTCGCTTCGACGGTTGACCAACGAGGTGATGCTGGTGTCCCGGTACGCCTATCAATAACCCGACCGAGCGCGGAGATCGTGCGTGGCGTCATGCGCCACTAGTTCGCTGGCAGCCCGGCTGACTGGCGGGCAACGACGACTCAGGTGCGCTGTCGGCCGGGTACGTATGGAACGCAAGCGCCTTCAGTCCTGCTGGGCCTTCCATGCTCGGTACTGGGCGAAGGTCTCCTCGTCCGGCGGGTAGTACTTGCCGGGCGAGAGGCTCTCCTCGTCCAGGCGGCGGCGGATCCACTCCTCCAGGTCGTCGCGCTCGATGGTCTGCCGCGCGATCTCGGGCGCGATCCCGCGCGGGATGACCACCACCCCGTCGTCGTCGGCGACCAGGTAGTCGCCGGGCCGGACCAGCACGCCGTCGACCGAGATCGCGTCGTTGGCGGTGTAGGGAAAGCCCACCTGCGTGCCCAGGGCCGCCGTTCTGCCCAGACCCCAGAGCGAGATGCCGTAGTCCTTGACGGTATTCATGTCGCGGATGCCGCCGTCGCAGATCAGGCCGTCCACGCCGCGCTGCTTGAGCCGGAGGAACTTGATGTCCCCGCCGACCGACATCAGCGTGGTGCGCATCGCTTCCATGACGATCACGTCGCCCGGTCCGGCCTGCTCGAAGGCGACGTATTCCGCGGACTGCTCGCCGGGCGGCTTGTCGGCAACGCCGTCTGGCCGCGCCGGGACGAAACGGACGGTCACGGCTCTGGCGACCAGCCTTGCGCCGGGATTCATGCTGTTCAGGTTGGGCATGAAGGTGTAGCGCGCCGCATAGCCGGCGTGGGCGAGCGCGTCCACCACCGCGGTCGTGTTGATCAGCCTGAGCGCGGCGCGGGTGTCCTCGTCCAGGACATGCTCCGGCGTAGGCTGTACGAGCGTGTTCATCGGGTCAGTCCGGGTTCTCCAGCGAATCGTGGAACCTGATGATGTCGCCGCGGTGCTCGGACTCGTTGAACGCCATGCCGGCGCGCGGGTGCTGATTGAAGACGCCGGTCATCATGTACGGGTAGTCGAACCCCCACTTGAGATCCTCGCGCATCGGCTCAATGTGGTGCTGGATGCAATGCAGCGCCGGCCGCAGCCGGAACTTGGGGTTGTGCAGGAAGCTGAGCAGCAGCTCCATGGGACAGTTGCCGGCCCCGCGCCCCAGGCCCGCCATGCTCCCGTCCAGCCGGTTGGCGCCGCGAACGGTGGCCTGGATCGTGTTGGCGAACGCGAGCTGCCGGTTGTTGTGCGCGTGCATGCCGACCAGCTTGCCGCCTTCGTCGGCATAGGTCTGAAAGATCTTCATGTAGTCGTCGATCTGCTCGGTGTACAGCGCTCCGAAGCTGTCGACGATGCAGATGACCTGCACCTCGGAGCGGGCCACCAGGGCCAGCGCCTCGTTGAGCTCCCGGTCGTTCACCGTGGAGAGCGCCATAAGATTGAGGCTGGTCTCGTAGCCCTTGTCGTGGGCGTCCTTGATCATGTCCAGGGCCAGCGGTATCTGGTGGATGTAGGTGGCGATGCGGATCATGTCGATCACGCTTTCCGACTTGGGGAGGATGTCCTCCTTGTAGTCGCTCTTATCGGCGTCCGCCATCGCCGCGATCTTCAGCGCCGTGTCGTTGTCGCCGACGATGCGGCGCACGTCGCTCTCCTGGCAGTGCTTCCACGGCCCGAACTCGCCGGGGGGAAACTGCTCCCGGGAGTTGATGTAGCCGATCTCCATGTAATCGACGCCGCCGTCGACGCACGCCTGGTACACCGCGCGGACGGTCTCGTCATCGAACTTGTGGTCGTTCATCAGTCCGCCGTCGCGGATGGTGCAGTCCAGCACCTTGATCTCAGGGCGGTACGACACCCAACCCGCAGGTCCTGCCTGGGGCTTGCTTTCACTCACGTTTCGGTCTCCTTTGGGAATTGTAGCATGGCCGGAGATGACGGCTCCTGATGGAGGTACGCCTCCTAAAGGAGGTACGCCGCCTGAAGGAGATAGTGGTCGGCGAGCACCAGCGCCACCATGGCGTCCACCAGCGGCACGGCGCGCGGCAGCACGCACGGATCGTGGCGGCCGCGGCCCTTGATCGTGGTGGGATTGCCGTCCACGTCCACCGTCTCCTGCTCGCGCAGGATGGTGGCGGTCGGCTTGAAGGCGGCGCGGACGATGATGTCCTCGCCATTGGTGATGCCGCCCTGCACCCCGCCGGAGTGGTTGGTGCGGGTGCGGATGCGGCCGTCCTCGGCGTAGAACGGATCGTTGTGGGTCGAGCCGGTCAGGAAGGTGCCGCCGAAGCCGGAGCCGATCTCGAACCCCTTGCAGGCCGGCAGCGACAGCAGAGCCTTGCCCAGGTCGGCCTCCAGCTTGTCGAACACCGGCTCGCCCAGGCCGGGCGGGACGCCGCGGACGACCGTCTGCACCACCCCGCCGAGCGAGTCGCCGTCCTTGCGGGCGGCGCCGATGCGTTCGACCATCCGTTCGGCCGCCTGCGGATCGGGGCAGCGGGTCGGTGTCGCCTCGATCGCGGCGCGGTCGAGCCGCGCATGGTCGACCTCCGCCTCGATCGACTGCACGCGGGCGACGTAGGACAGCACCTCCGTCCCGCAGCGCTCGCGCAACAGTTTCTGGGCGATGGCGCCTGCGGCCACCCGGCCCACGGTCTCCCGCGCGCTGGCGCGGCCGCCGCCGATCCAGGCGCGGATCCCGTACTTGCGCTGATAGGTGTAGTCGGCGTGCGAGGGGCGGTAGGCGCGGCGTACCTCTTCGTAGTCCTGCGGCTTGGCGTCGGTGTTGCGCACCAGCACCGCGATCGGCGTGCCCAGCGTGCGGCCCTCGAACACCCCGGACAGGATCTCCGCCCGGTCCGCCTCGCGGCGCTGGGTGGTCAGCGAGCTCTGCCCCGGGCGCCGGCGGTCCAGCTCGGCCTGCAGATCCGCCTCGGCCAGCTCCAGCAGGGGCGGGCAGCCGTCGATCACCGCGCCGACGGCAGGGCCGTGCGACTCGCCGAAGGTGGTGACCCGGAACAGGTGCCCGAAGGTGTTGCCCATGAGGCGCGATGGTGGCCGCCTGATGAGCGCGCGGTCAATCGACAGGTTGTCCGTACGTCGTACGGATGCTACCGTGTGACCGAGGTGGAGAGGATGTCTGTTGCCGAAGCGCGGTCGGAACGGATCGAGGTGCGCACGACACCGAGCGTGAAGACGTTGCTGCAGCGCGCCGCGAGCGCGTCACACAAGAACGTCACGGAGTTCCTGCTCGACGCGGGGCTCAGCGTCGCCGAAGACACGCTGGCGAACCGGCGCCTGTTCCGGCTCGATGACCAGCAATGGCAGGCATTTCAGGATCTGCTTGATCGGCCGGTCTCGGAAAAGCCTCGCCTGGCCCGATTGATGGCCGAAAAGAGCGTGCTTGAGTGACGTGGAGGCCGCAACCCTCTCGCCGGTCGAGCCGCTCACAGCCCATCACAGCTTCGACTCGTTCGATTGCGGAAAGTCGCCCCTGGATCATTTCCTCCAGCGGTTCGCCCTTATCAATCAGAAAACCGGCAGCGCGCGCACGTACGTCGTGTGCCGGGGCCTCCGGGTCGTGGGCTACTACAGTCTGGTCGTGGGCGCCGTCGAACATGCCCGGGCACCGGTTCGGGTCGGCAAGGGCCTGCCACGGCACCCGATACCGGTGATGCTCCTGGCCCGGCTTGCGGTCGACGCAAGAGAACAGGGTCGAGGATTGGGGAGGGCGCTCCTCAAGGATGCTCTCTCGAGGACTGACCGCGCAGCCGACATTGCCGGCATCAGAGCCCTCCTCGTTCACGCGAAGGATGACGAGGCTCGGGCGTGGTACGAAGCCCATGATTTCGAGCCGAGTCCGGTCGATCCGTACCATCTGTTTCTTCTGATGAAGGACCTGCGAGCGGTTCTCCGTTGAACAAGCGAGCAGGGATCCTCTCCTTCCGCCTGGCGGGCACCGACGGCGTGTCGCTGGAGGCGTTCAAGTGGGCGGCGGTGCTCGGCCGCCTGGGCTACGAGAGCCACTACTTCGGCGGCGAGCTGCAGACGCCGCCGGAGCGGTCGTTTCCGTGCCCGCTCGCCCACTTCCGGCATCCGCAGGTGGAGGAGGTCACCGCCGCCTGCTTCGGCTGCGATGTCCGCGACGGACGGGTCACCGACCGGATCCACGAGCTGCGCGCCCGGCTCAAGCGCAGCGTGCACGACTTCCTGAAGCAGTCGAGGATCGATCTGCTGGTGGTGGAGAACGTGCTGGCGATCCCGCTCAACGTGCCGCTCGCCCTGGCGGTGACCGAGGCGATCGCGGAGACCGGCATCCCCACCATCGCCCACCACCACGACTTCCACTGGGAGCGCAAGCGGTTCGTGCGCAACTGCATCGGCGACCTCCTGCAGTGGGCGTATCCGCCGACCCTGCCGTCGATCCAGCACGTGGTGATCAACTCCTCCAGCCGCCACCAGTTGGCGCTGCGGACCGGCGCCACGGCGACGCTGGTCCCGAACGTCATGGACTTCGCCACCGAAGCGCCGCCCATCGACGCGTTCAGCGCGGACGTGCGCGCCGCGCTCGGGCTCGGTGACGGGGAGCTGCTGATCCTGCAGCCGACACGGGTGCTGCAGCGCAAGGGGATCGAGCACGCCATCGAGCTGGTGCGGCGGCTCGACCTGCCGGCGAAGCTGGTGATCTCGCACGCGGCCGGCGACGAGGGGCGCGAGTACGAGGTGCGGATCCGCGAGTACGCGCGGCTGCTCGGCGTCAACGCGCTGTTCGTGAGCGACATCATCGACGTGCGGCGTGGCGCCACCGACGACGGCCGCAAGGTGTACGCCCTGGCGGACGTCTACCCGCACGCGGACCTGATCACCTACCCGTCACTGTTCGAGGGGTTCGGCAACGCCTTCCTGGAGGCGATCTACTTCCGCAAGCCGCTCGTGGTGAACCGCTACTCGGTGTACACCCACGACATCGAGCCGCTCGGCTTCCGCACGATCGAGATGGACGAGTTCGTCAGCGACGACACCGTGCGCGAGGCGCGCCGCTACCTGACCGATGCCGCCCTGCGGGCCGAGGCCGCCGAGCACAACTACCGCATCGCCCGCACCTACTACTCCTACGAGACCCTGGAGGAGCGACTGCGCCTGATCCTGAGCATGTTCTGAGCCGAACATCAAGCACTTCTACTTCACCGTCTCGATCAACGCTATGTCCCGGCGCAGCATTTCGTTGACAAGCTGAGAGACATCCATGCCCTTTGATTCTGCCCGCTCATCGAGATAGCGCTGGACGTCTTCCTCCAGATAAACCGGTAGAATGAGTCTGGCGTCTTCATGGTAGAATTTGCCACGTTCACCTTTCGAAAAGTCATACTCCTGTCTCATGGGTCTCCTCGTACTGTCGTCGTTCATGCCTCGTGGCCGACCTGGCCGAGATAATCCTCACCGCATAGGCAGGCGTCAAGTTCAGGACCTGCGCCCGCAGTGGGGCTGGTGCTGAGCATGTTTCTGAGGCCAAGCGGACCAGGGTAGAGTGTACTCGGCGCGCCGTCAGCGGGCGCGACAGAAAGTGGTGTAGACCAGCACCATGGCACCGGGACGACCGAGAAAGCAGAGAGCCGAGGGAGGTGGAGCCGCCACCGCCCAAGCCGCCACGGCCGGGTACGAGGCCGAACGGTGGCGCATGGCCGACGCGTTGCGGGCTCGACGGACGCGGCGGAGTACAACGTACGCCGATGGAGCGCATTACCCGCTCCATTCTTCTGATTCGCACTCAAAAGGTCATGTTGGATGCCGACTTGGCTGCGCTCTATGGCGTCGAGACCAGGGTCCTGGTGCAGGCGGTGAAGAGGAACAGAGATCGCTTCCCGCCGGATTTCATGTTCCAACTCACGAAACCGGAGTTCGACAAGTTGAGGTCACAAGTTGTGACCTCAACTTGGGGCGGCAGACGCTATCCTCCCTACGCGTTCACCGAGCAGGGCGTTTCGATGCTCTCCAGCGTTCTGCGCAGCAAGCGGGCAGTCCTGACCAACATCGAGATCATGCGCGCTTTCGTGGCATTGCGAAGAATGCTGGAGAGCCACGTCGAGTTGGCTCGCAAGCTCTCTGACTTGGAAAAGAAATATGACGCCCGGTTCAAGATGGTCTTCGATGCCATCCAAGAGCTCATTTCTGCTCCAGAACCAGAGAGCACCCGACCGATAGGGTTCGCACCAGAGAGCGACGACCACGGCCGGCACGAGCCGCAGACGCCGGACTCGCAGGAATAGGTGGCGTGGGTCTAAACCGGCGCCGAGTTCGCCGTCGCCCGTCCTGTCCCGCACACCCTTTGCGGGCGTCAGCGGACCTACACGGCTGTTCTCACTGCGACGGCTACACCATGCGGGGTAGAGTGTGCCGCGCGCCGTCAGTGGGCGCGACAGGAGTGGTGTAGACCAGCGTCATGGCACGGGGACGACCGAGAAAGGAGGAGGCCGAGGACGGCGGAGCCGCCACCGCCCAAGCCGCCACGACCGGATACGAGGCCGAGCTGTGGCGCATGGCCGACGCACTACGGGGCTCGATGGACGCGGCTGAGTACAAGCACGTCGTCCTGGGCCTGATCTTCCTCAAGTACATCTCCGATGCCTTCGAGGAGAGGCACGCCCAACTCGAACGCGAGCAAGCCGAGGGAGCCGACCCGGAGGACCCGGACGAGTACCGAGCGGTGAGCATCTTCTGGGTCCCGCGCGAGGCGCGCTGGGGCCATCTCAAGGCCCAGGCGCGGCAGCCCACCATCGGCCAGCTCGTCGACGACGCGATGGCTGCGATCGAACGCGACAACCCGGTGCTCAAGGACGTGCTGCCCAAGGACTACGCCCGTCCCGCCCTCGACAAGCAGCGGCTCGGCCAGCTCATCGACATGATCAGCAACCTCAAGGTGGGCGACGAGGACGCCCGTTCAAAGGACGTGATCGGCCGGGTCTACGAGTACTTCCTGTCGCAGTTCGCCAGCGCCGAGGGCAAGAAGGGCGGCGAGTTCTACACCCCGCGCTGCATCGTCAAGCTCCTGGTCGAGATGCTGGAGCCCTACCGTGGCCGGGTCTACGACCCCTGCTGCGGCTCCTCCGGGATGTTCGTCCAATCGGTCGAATTCATCCGCGCGCACACCACGGGCAACGGCAACGGCGGCAGGGCACGCGGCGACATCTCCGTCTACGGCCAGGAGTCGAACTACACGACGTGGCGGCTCGCCAAGATGAACCTCGCCATCCGTGGCATCGAGGGCCAGATCGCTCACGGCGACAGCTTCCACAGCGATCGCCACCCCGACCTCAAGGCCGACTTCATCTTGGCCAATCCCCCGTTCAACGTCTCCGACTGGGGCGGCGACCGGCTCACGGACGACAAGCGCTGGCGCTATGGCGTCCCGCCCACGCGTAACGCCAACTTCGCCTGGGTGCAGCACATCGTCCACCACTTGGCGCCGGAAGGGGCCGCCGGCTTCGTGCTCGCCAACGGCTCGATGTCCTCGAGTCAGTCCGGCGAGGGCGAGATCCGCAAGAACTTCATCGAGGCGGATCTGGTGGACTGCATGGTGGCGTTGCCGGGGCAACTGTTCTACTCGACGCAAATCCCCGCCTGCCTCTGGTTCCTCGCCCGAGATCGCCACAGTGGTAAGTTCCGAGACCGTCGTAGTGAGCTCCTGTTCATCGACGCTCGCAAGCTCGGACGCATGGTCGACCGTACCCACCGGGAACTGACGGACGAGGACATCGCCCGCATCGCCGACACGTACCATGCTTGGCGGGGAGAAGGAGCAGCCGGCGTCTACGCCGACACTCCCGGCTACTGCAAGAGCACGGCGCTGGAGGAGGTGCGCACGCACGGCCACGTCCTCACACCCGGCCGTTACGTCGGAGCCGAGGCACAGGAAGACGACGGCGAGCCCTTCGAGCAGAAGATGCGGAAGCTGGTCGCCGAGCTGGAAGTTCAGCGTGCCGAGGGAGCACGGCTCGACGGCGCGATCGCCGAGAACCTGAAGACACTCGGGTTCGGCCTGACGGAGACCCAGGGGCGGTCGTGAGCAGCTCCGACGAGCGGCGCTGGCAACAGCGGCTCGACAACTTCGGCACCGCTCTCGCCCAACTGACCAGCGCTTGTGAGCGCGAGCGATACGACGACCTGGAACGCGCCGGCCTGATCAAGACGTTCGAGTTCTGTTTCGAGCTGTCGTGGAACGTCCTCAAGGACCTGCTCTTCTACGAGGGGTACGACGTGAAGGTGCCGCGCGCGGCGATCCGCAGGAGCTTCGAGGTCGATTACATCGACGAGAGCGATTGCGAAACCCTGCTCGACGCCCTGGACAAGCGCAACCTGTTGAGTCACACGTACCGGAGCGACGCGGCCCGGGAAGCGGAGAGCTTGATCAAGGAACGCTACCACCCCGTCCTGCTGCGGCTCTTCCGGACTTTGGATGCGATGCGCACGCCATGACCGACGGCCTCAAGGACCGGCATCGCGCGGCGATCATCGCGACGATCGCCGCCAACGACCGCGTGGAACGGGCCGTGTTGTTCGGCTCCAGGGCAACCGGTACCCACTCCGTGTCGTCCGACGTGGACATCGCCTTGATCGGCGACCGCCTGACCATGACCGACCAGGCCCGTCTCGCCGCCGCTCTGGACGAGATTCCGATGGCGCAGGAGATCGATCTCGTGCTGTACGATTCGATACAAGACGAGACCCTGCGAAAACACATCCGGTATCAAAGCGTCGAGTGGTACGCAAAACCCATTCACGGAGAGGCCAACCGTGGCACCTCTGGGGACGCATGTGCGTGGCCAATAATGTCACTTCGACAAGCAGGTGTTTCGCTAATCGACTGTGAGCACCGAACACCTCCCGCCACTAATGACGGCTACCCGTACGTCGGGATCCCGCAGATCAAGAATGGTCGCGTGGACTTGGATAGTGCCCGCCCCATTGCCGAAGAGCATTTTCGCGATTGGACACGGAAGGCCAACCCCCAACCATTTGATATCATTCTCTCACGGCGCTGTAATCCTGGCGAAACGGGCTTTGTCTCTCCAGGGCTCGGTGAGTTCGCAGTGGGCCAGAACCTAGTCTTGCTGCGATCTGATGGGGAGAAGATTATAAAGCCGTTTCTACGCTGGCTTTCGCGCGGTCCTGAATGGTGGGCTCAGGTAGAAAAATACATTAACGCTGGAGCCGTCTTTGATAGCCTGACGTGTGCCGAGATTCCAGAGTTCCGGCTACCAATACCGCCTCTATCTGACCAGCACGCCATCGCCCACATCCTCGGCACCCTGGACGACAAGATCGAGCTCAACCGGCGCATGAACGCGACGCTGGAGGCCATGGCGCGCGCGCTGTTCAAGTCCTGGTTCGTCGACTTCGACCCCGTGCGCGCCAAGATGGCTGGTCGAGACACTGGGCTGCCAACGGAGGTCGACGACCTGTTTCCCGACCGGCTGGTGGACTCCGAGTTGGGCGGAATCCCAGAGGGGTGGTGTGCGAGCACGCTTAAGGACGTAGCGCTTCTGAATCCAGAGTCATGGAGCAAAGAAAGCGCTCCGGACCGGATCCTCTACGTCGATTTGGCGAACACAAAGTGGGGTAACATCCATGGCGTCCAGATGTACTCATGGGCGGACGCACCGAGCCGCGGGCGCCGAGTGCTACGCCGCGGTGACACGATCGTGGGCACGGTTCGACCGGGCAACGGGTCTTACGCTCTCATCGACCGGGATGGCCTGACTGGAAGCACTGGGTTTGCGGTGTTGCGCCCGACGAACCCCGGTGAGAGGGAAATCGTCTGGTGCGCTGCAACTTCGCACGATGCCATCGACCGCCTCGGGCGACTTGCGGATGGAGGGGCATATCCCGCCGTCAACCAGAAAGCGGTTCTGGATACCCCCGTGGCCCTTCCGCACGCGCGCATCCGACTGGCGTTTTCTTCGTGCGCGGCACCATTGCTGAACCGACTTCAGGCGAACCAGCGAGAGGCTCGTACACTGGGTTTGCTCCGGGACGCGCTGTTGCCTAGACTGGTTTCTGGAGAACTGCGGATCCGCGGAATCGATCGAGCTTGCGAGGCGCGATTCGATGGTTGAGCAGAGTCTCACCGTAGGCGCACGCGGACTGGCTCCTCCCGCTGGAGCCGCGCCGCGTCGACAGGTAAAGTGGAGCTTTCCGACCGTTCAGGAAGCACTGCGCAACTACGGCGTGCAGCCGATCCTTTGGTCGTATCGACAAGCAGCCCGCGAGGAGCTGACGGCGTGTGTGATCGGGTGAAACTCCGATCATGCGACGAGCTCGCTGACCAGAACGGCGCTAGCGCCTCGGGCGCCACAGTGCGTGTTCGAGTCGGCGCCCTGGAGAGACGGATTCCGATTCTTCGCTGGCGGCCGGGCGGAGGGCTGTAGACAGTGGCGACCTTGCACCGACTCACGGTTCGCGGCTTCAAGTCGATCCGCTCGCTGGAAGAATTCGAGGTGCGTGGAGTCAACGTGCTCATCGGGGCGAATGGCGCGGGCAAGAGCAATTTGCTGGATGTGTTCCGTTCGGTGTCCGAGCTGGCGAGCGGCCGATGGCAGGTCCATGTCAAGCAGGAGGGGGGAGCGGATGCATTGCTGTACGGAGGGCGAAGGAAGACTCCGAGTCTGGAGATAGCACTGTCATTCGACCGGGGACACTATTACTACAGCTTCTCAGCGGAGGCTGCGGGTGACGATCTCGTTCTGGGCAGGGAGTGGCTGTCTCCCGGCGCGGCACAGGCGGCAGAACCTCTGACCGCGCGAACGCTGTTGTCTGGGCGGTCATCCGGGACGTCGATGGAGGCCGTGAGAGATAATCTCAAGGACTTGGCTATCTATCGGCTTTCGACGTATGCACTATCTGGAATCGGGGACTGGCGTGTATACCACTTTGGTGATACGAGCCGCGTGAGCGGGATGCGTTGTCCGCAGGAGGTGCGCGACAATCTGCGCCTGAAGGCGGACGGGAGCAACCTGGCCCCGTTTCTGCGACTCCTGCGTGAGCGGCATCCGCGCAGACTTCAGGATATCGTGGAGACGGTGCGGATCGCCGCGCCGTTCTTTGGAGATTTCGTGTATCGCAAGGACGTCGAGGAGCGTGTCGAGCTGGAGTGGTACCACCGGGATGATCGGGACACACCGCTGGGGCCGGGGCAGATTTCGGACGGGTTGCTCCGATTCGTCTGTGTGGCGACGGTGCTCCTCCAGCCGCCCGAATTGCAGCCTGATCCGATCATGATCGACGAACCGGAGTTGGGGCTGCACCCACTGGCGCTTGGTTTGTTGGCGGAGATGGTGAGGCGGGCAAGCGACGCACGGCGAGTGATCGTTTCCACGCAGTCCGCGGACTTGGTCAGCGAGTTCGAACCCGAGGATGTCGTCGTCGCCAATCGCAGGAATGGCGAATCTGTGTTCGAGCGGCTGGAGTCGGATCAACTCAAAGACTGGTTGGAGAATTATACCGTCGGAGACCTGTGGAAGGCGAACGTGGTCGGCGGCGGCCCGGCGCGGTGAGAGACGTGATCGTCGCATGCGAGGGACAAACCGAGCAGGAGTTCGTGAGGCAGGTCCTCGGGCAGGACCTTGCCGGCCGGGGTCTGTACTTCGCCCCTCGGCTTGTGCCTACGTCAGCGGGCGGTCGCGGAGGTGCGCTGAACAGACAACGGATCCTGCGGTTCCTGCGTGATACTCTGCGTCAACAACGGAATACCTACGTGACGACGTTCTTCGATCTGTATGGATTGCCATCCGACTTTCCCGGACCTGTCGTCTCCTCGGCAGATCCCCTGGAGCGCGCAGCGGCCATCGAGGAGGCGCTCCATGAGGAAGTGGTGCGCGTGACACAGTGTCGCCCTGATCGGTTCCTGCCGCACATTCAGCCGTATGAGTTCGAGGCGCTGCTGTTCTCGGATGCGTCGCAATTTGCCCGCGAGCAACCGGCGTGGGCAGGATCGGTCGCGGAACTCGCAGCGGCCGGTCGTCGCGCTGGCAGCCCGGAGCACATCAACGATGGATCGAAGACTCATCCATCGGCGCGGCTGGAGCGACTGTCGGGATACCGCAAGGTTCGCGACGGAACCGCGGTGGCAAGACGCATTGGGTTGGACCGCATTCGCCGCGAGTGTGCGCACTTCGCTGAGTGGGTCGCCCGGCTGGAATCCCTGCCGGCCCTGGGGTAGTCAGTGCCGATCGTGACGGAGTCGATGGTGGAGGATGCCGCACTCGATTGGTTTCGGGCGCTCGGGTACCACGTCGACAGCGGCCCGGACATGACGCCGGGACCGGATGCGCTGCGCTATCCCCTGCGCGAGAGTCATGAGGACGTGGTGCTGACGAGCGCCGTGCGCGGTTCACTACGCCGGCTCAATTCCGACCTGCCCGACGAAGCGCTTGACGATGCGCTGCGGAAGCTGACTCGGCCGGAGGGCTCGACGCTGGAAGCGCGCAACCGGGCTTTCCATCGCATGCTGGTGGACGGCGTGGCGGTCGAGTACCGCGCCGCCAACGGCCGCATCCGCGGGGCTCAGGCACGCGTGATCGACTTCGATGAGCCGGACGCCAACACGTGGTCGGCCATCAACCAGTTTACGGTCACGGAGAACGGCAACACGCGTCGGCCCGACATCGTGGTGTTCGTCAACGGGCTGCCGCTAGCCGTGATCGAGCTCAAGAACCCGGCCGACGAGAACGCCACCGTCTGGTCGGCGTTCCACCAGTTGCAGACCTACAAGGCGGAGATGCCGTCGCTGTTCGCCTGCAACGCGGTGCTCGCCGTGTCGGACGGGATGCAGGCGCGGCTCGGCACGATCTCGGCCGGCCGGGAGTGGTTCAAGCCGTGGCGGACCATCGACGGCCAGGATCTGGCGCCGGCCTTCTGCACCGAGCTGCAGGTGGCGATCGAGGGCGTCTTCGAGAAGCGCCGCTTCCTGTCGCTGCTGCGCGACTTCATCGTCTTCGAGGACGACGGCGGCGCGCTCGTCAAGAAGATGGCCGGCTATCACCAGTTCCACGCGGTGGAGGCGGCGGTCGGGGAGACCCTGCGCGCGGCGGCGCTGCAGCAGCAAGCGCAGCGGGTCGCCGAGACGGGCGGCCGGTACGAGACCGGCAGACAGCCGGGCGGCGACCCCGGCGATCGGCGGATCGGCGTCGTGTGGCACACGCAGGGCTCGGGGAAGAGCCTGACCATGGCCTTCTACGCCGGGCGCATCATCCGCGAGCAGGCGATGGCCAATCCGACCGTGGTCGTGCTGACCGACCGCAACGACCTCGACGACCAGCTTTTCGGCACCTTCGCGCGGTGCGCGGATCTGCTGCGCCAGCCGCCGGTGCAGGCCGCAAGCCGGGCGGACCTGCGCGCGAAGCTCGCCGTCGATGTGGGCGGCGTCGTCTTCACCACCATCCAGAAGTTCTTCCCGGAGGAGAAGGGCGACCGCCACCCGCTGCTCTCGGACCGGCGCAACATCGTCGTCATCGCCGACGAGGCGCATCGCAGCCAATACGACTTTCTCGACGGCTATGCACGCCATATGCGCGATGCGCTGCCCAACGCGTCGTTCATCGGCTTCACCGGCACGCCGATCGAGCTTCAGGACGCCAACACCCGCGCCGTGTTCGGGGATTACATCAGCGTCTACGACATCCAGCGCGCGGTCGAGGACAAGGCGACGGTGCCGATCTACTACGAGAGCCGGCTCGCCAAGCTGACGCTCGACGAGCGCGAGCGGCCGAAGATCGACGCGGGCTTCGAGGAAGCGACCGAGGGCGAGGAGGTCGACCGCAAGGAGAAGCTCAAAACCAGGTGGGCGCAGCTCGAAGCGATCGTCGGGGCGGAGAAGCGCGTGAAACTCGTCGCCCGGGACATCGTCGTTCACTTCGATCAACGCCTCGAAGCCATGGATGGCAAGGCGATGATCGTCTGCATGAGCCGGCGCATCTGCATCGATCTCTATCGCCAGCTCACGCGCCTGCGGCCCGAGTGGCATGATGAGGATGACGGCAAGGGGCGGCTCAAGGTGGTCATGACCGGCTCCGCCTCCGATCCGCTCGACTGGCAGCCGCACATCCGCAACAAGCCCCGCCGGGAGGCGCTGGCGAACCGGTTCCGCGACGCGTCCGATGCGCTTCAGGTGGTGCTGGTGCGCGACATGTGGCTCACCGGCTTCGATGCGCCGAGCCTGCACACGATGTACGTCGACAAGCCGATGCGCGGGCACGGGCTGATGCAGGCGATCGCGCGCGTCAACCGGGTGTTCAGGGACAAACCGGGCGGCCTCATCGTCGACTACCTCGGGCTCGCCCATGAGCTCAAGCGTGCACTCGCGACCTATACCGAGAGCGGCGGCACCGGGCAGACCGCGCTGGATCAGGGGGAGGCGGTGGCCGTGATGCTGGAGAAGTACGAGATCTGCTGCGGCCTGTTCCACGGCTTCGACCAATCCAGGTGGACGACCGGGACCCCGCAGGAGCGCCTTGCGCTGTTGCCAGCGGCGCAGGAGCACATCCTGGCTCAGGAGAACGGGAAGGACCGCTGCATCCAGGCCGTGCGTGACCTCTCGCGAGCCTTCGCGCTCGCCGTACCGCACGACGACGCGATGCGGATTCGCGACGACGTGGCGTTCTTCCAGGCCGTCCAGTCGGTGCTGACCAAGCGCTCGGCCACCGAGGCGCGACCGGAAGAAGAGCTCGAGCATGCCGTACGCCAGATCATCTCGCGGGCGGTGGCGTCTGAAGGCGTTATCGACATCTTCGCCGCCGCCGGCCTGGAGAAGCCCGACATCTCGATCCTGTCGGACGACTTCCTGGCCGAGGTCCGCGGCATGAAGCGGCGCAACCTCGCGGTCGAGCTACTTCAGAAGCTGCTGAAGGGCGAGCTTGCCGCCCGTCGGCGCAAGAACGTGGTGCAGGCTCGGTCGTTCGCCGAGATGCTCGAGGAGACCCTACGCCGCTATCAGAGCCGCGCCATCGAGGCCGCGCAGGTGATCGAGGAACTGATCCAGCTTGCTCGCGAAATGCGCGAGGCCAGCGCCCGCGGCGACGAACTCGGGCTATCGGAGGACGAGCTCGCCTTCTACGACGCGCTTGAGACCAACGACAGCGCGGTCCAGGTGCTTGGCGACGACACGCTCCGAGACATCGCCCGCGAGCTCGTCGACACCGTGCGGCGCAACGTCACCATCGACTGGACGCTGCGCGAGAACGTCCGCGCCAACCTGCGACGGCTGGTCAAGCGCATCCTCCGCAAGCACGGATACCCACCTGACAAGCAGGAGAAGGCGACCCAAACAGTTCTGGAACAGGCCGAGGCCCTCTCAGCCGGCTGGGCCGCTTGAACCAAAGCCGCGAGTCCGCCCTTGACGACTCCACCTTACCAACTTAGCATTCGGGGTAAGGTGCCGCTTGAGGTAGCAATGGTAGTGAAGATCACGGCCAAGCGGCAGGTAACCTTTCCTGCGGCAGTGTTGGACGCGCTGGGCGTTGGCCCAGGGGACCGGCTCGAGTTGCAGGAAGGCCCTGATGGCTTCCTGCTCCGGCCGCAGCGAATCGACTTCGCCAGCCTGGCGCCGCTACGGGACAAGATCCGGCGCGATCCCGGGCCGTTCGACCTGGAGGAATTCAGGAATCAGCCTCATGACCCCGCGCTTCGGGATTGATACGTCGATCCTGGTGAGGCTGCTGACCGGCAAGCCGGAGCAGGTCTATGCGCATTGCGTGAGCGCTCTTCAAGATCTGATTGCAGAACAGGGCGCGCAAATCCTCGCCTCCAACACCGTGATTGGCGAGGCATACGTCGCGGTGCAGCACCATTACGGCGTGTCGAAGGACGACGCGCGTACCGGGATGCTCAAGGTGTTGCGAAGCGGCTTGGTCTCTCCGCTGAATGGGACGTCTGTATTCACTACAATCGAAAGCCGTTCCGGTGCGGGGCTCATTGATCGCCTCATCGCGGATGGCTATCGGCGCGCCCAGATGGTGACGCTGACGCTGGACAGAAAGATGTCGGCTCTGCCCACGGCACAGCTACTCGTCACCACCCCTGCCTCTTCCACACCGTGACCGAGGAGATTCGTCGCTTGGGCTCATCCCCATCTCTTGCGCAATGTTCGAGACAGGAGGGTTTCGCATGAGCGACATCTCGCGCGAACGAATCACCCGGATCGAGAGGATCGAGGTGCACAGCCCGCGGCCCCGCGACATCGGCTTCAACGCCCGCAAGGGCGCGCATGGCAGGGTGGTGCACGATTCGGTGGTGCGCGTGCATACCGCGAGCGGCGCGGTCGGCGTCGGCTGGTCGCGGCTGGAGCGGACCGCCGCCGAGTCCCTGGTGGGGCGTCGCCTCGGGGAGCTGTTCCACCTGCCGGACGGAGCTCTGGCGGACGGCGTGGCGATCGACCTGCCGCTGTGGGACCTGGCCGCCCGGCTGCGGGGAGTGCCGCTGTATCGGCTGCTGGGCGCGCGGGGCAGCCGCGCCGTCGAGCTCTATGACGGCTCCATCTACATCGACGACCTGGACGCTGGCGATGCGGAAGCGCAGGAGATCCTTCGCGAAGAGGTGCGCACCGGCCACCGCTACGGTTACCGCAATTTCAAGATCAAGATCGGCCGTGGCGCGCGCTGGATGCCGACCGCCGCCGGGCTGGAGCGCGACCTGCTGGTGATCCACACCGTACGCCAGGCCGCCGGGCCCGATGCCAAGATCCTGGTGGACGCCAACAACGGCGGCACCCTCAACAGCACCAAGGACACCCTCACCGCGTGCGCCGGGGTCGGCCTCTACTGGTTCGAGGAGCCGTTCGCGGAGGATCCGGAGCTCAACGCCGACCTGAAGCAGTTCATCCGCGAGCGCGGCTACCCGACCCTGGTGGCCGACGGCGAGTCGGGCCCGCCGCCGCCCACCTTCTTCGCCATGGTGGAAGCCGGGGACATCGAGGTGGTGCAGCAGGACTTCCGCGCCAAGGGACTGACGTGGTGGAAGGCGACCGCCGCGCGTATCGAGCCGTGGGGCGCACGCTGCGCACCGCACTGCTGGGGCTCGATCATCGAGCGCTACGCGCATGCCCACTTCGCGGCGTCGGTTCCCAACTTCGCCCTGCAGGAGGCGGCGCCCGCCGACACCGAGGGGGTGGTGCTGGAAGGTTGGGAGCTGCGCGACGGCAAGCTGCTGGTGCCGGACAGCCCCGGCACCGGCTTCGACCTGGAGCCGGAGCTGATCGAGCGCGGCGTGCGCGCCGCCGACGGCTACCGAGTCGAGGTCCGGACGTGAGCGAGCTCCTCGGCTACACGCCCGATCACGACTTCTGGAGCACGCTGGACACGGCTCTGGCCATCCGCGCCAGCCGCGAGACCGACGTGGTCCCTACGGGTGTCCGTTACGGCGGCGCGGACTATTCGGAGACGGTCCTGGCGAGGCGGAAGCCGAGGTTGTTGTTGCGGAAGTAGGTGGCGTACCAGAAGCGGTTGGCCGTGCGGACGTAGCTCGGCTTGCCGGACCAGGAGCCGCCGCGTATCAAGCGGTGGGCGCAATCGCCCTGGTGCCAGGGGGTCCCGTCGGCCGGGGCACCGTCGTAACTTGCGTGCCAGCAGTCCTGCACCCATTCGCGGACGTTCCCGGACAGGTCGTACAGGCCGAGCTCGTTCGGCTGTCTCTGCCCTACCGGGTGGGTCCGGTTGCCGCTGTTTTCGTAGTACCAGGCGACCTCGGCCCAGTCACTGCTTCCCGCATAGGGATGCCCCTGTCTCCGCTGCCCGCCGCGGGCCGCGTATTCCCACTCCGCTTCGCTCGGCAGCCGATACCGGCCCCCTGCAGCGTTCAGCCTGTCCAGAAACGTTTGGATGTCGTCCCAACTGACCGTTTCGACCGGGCACTGGGCGCAATTCGCGAAGGTGCTCGGGTTCTCGCCCATGACGGCTTCCCACAGTTCCTGGGTGATCTCGTACGCGCTGATCTCGAAGCTGGGGACCTCCACCTGGTGCGTCGGCTCTTCGTCGGCCGCACACGTGTGCTGCTCTGGCGTGCAGCCCATAGTGAACGACCCGCCCTCGACGCGGACCATCTGCGCGTCCATCCAGCTCAGTATGTCCGGTAGCCGTTCGTCGAGCGTTTCCTGTCGTTCGGATGCATCCAGTTTGGATTCCGCGGTCAGGAGCAGTTCCAGGATCGTGGTGTAGTCTTCGGAGTCTCTGCCGGCGGCGATGACGAACTGCGTGAGCAGCGACTGACCCTTGCGCCAGGCTTCCGCTCCGGATCCATGTTCGACCAACGCCTTGCCGTAGAGATAGGCGAACGACGGGGTCGGTTCGACATCCATGGCCTCGTATTTCTCGAACGCCCGCAGCGCCTCTTGGCGGTCGTCGCCCTCCATCGCCCGGGTCGCCTCCAGCAGGTACTTGTCGGCGCGCATGTACGTCGGCAGGTCTTGCGCCACGGCCGGGCCGGACAGCAGCAGGACGAGCAGGAACGTCAGGGTTGTCTTCATCGATTTTCCTCCCTCCCGTGGGGATCCTCCTGGTATTGTGCCGTATCCGGCAGGGCCAGGAGACGCCCGCCGAGCAGGTAACGATACAGCGTGAGGGCAAGCCGCTCATCCTGCTCCTCCAGCCGGCCCCGGGCGGCCGGCGTCAGCACCATCCAATGGATTCGAGTACGAACGCCGTAGAGTCATCCGGTAGTTCTGTTCCAGGTTGACCCAGAACGCCGCCGGGATGTGTTCTGCAGCCGACCGCTCCGCCTTTCGTGCACAATCGGTGTCCATGGGCGTGCGACTGACGCCGGCCGGCTACCTGCACTGGGAACCCGAACCTGCAGCGGAGGAGCCTGCGGCCGAGCTGGCTCCCGTCCTGGACGCCTTTCGGACCGACTGGCGCGGCGCGCTCTTCACCCTGGCGGCGGAGAAGCTGCCGGCGCGGGAGATCCCCAGCCTGCGCTATTGGCAGCAGATCGCCGAACACTACCTCATCGGCCTCTGCCACCTGCCCGCGGACGCCGAGCAGGTGGCAGTCGAGCCGCCGGACGCGGCCCTCCTCGCCACCTGGGTGCTGAACGCCCCACCGATGGAAGGAGGCGAGTACCTGTCGGCCGAGCGCCTGCAGCGCCTGTGGGAACATCTCGACGAGTGGGTCCGCGAGGCCGGCGCGGCCGCCGGCGGCCCGGCCGCGCTGCTGCGAGCCCGTGCGCCACGCTGGCGGCAGGTGGGGCGGGTCTGCTTCCATCTGGCCGAGAACAAGAACGATGAGGCGCGGCCGTTCGCGTTTCTGGCCACTTTCTCCTCCGGCTTCGGCGCCGGCGGACGCCTCAAGCACCTGCCGTTGCGCAACGCCGTGCAGCAGTACGCAGGGGCGAACAACCGCGCGGCGCTGATCAACCTGCTGTCGCCGGTGGAGGAGGCGGCCAAGGCGTGCGATTGGGTGCGGGAGCTGGCGGATTCCGGCGACCTCTATCGTCCGCTGGCTTGGTCGCCCGAGCTCGCCTATCGCTTTCTGCAAAGCGTGCCGGAACTGGAGCGGAGCGGCCTGTCGGTACGGGTCCCGAACTGGTGGCGCAAACGGCCGCGGCCGCAGGTGTCGGTCACGATCGGCAGTCAGACGCCGCCGCGGGTGGGCGCCGACGCCGTGCTGGACTTCAGGGTGGAGGTTGCCCTGGGCGACCGCCCGCTATCGGCGGAGGAGTTGGAGGCGCTGCGCAGCGCCGGCGACGGCTTGGTGTTGCTCCGCAACCAGTGGGTGGAGGTGGACCGCGAGCGGCTCGGGCAGGCGATCGCGCACTGGGAAACGCTGCAACGCCACGCCGACGGCGACGGGATCTCGTTCGTCGAGGGCATGCGCCTGCTGGCGGGCGCTTCGGCCGATCTCCGGCAGGAGGACCTGACCGAGGCCGACCGTCCCTGGGTGCAGGTCACGGCCGGCGCAGCGCTGCGCACGCTGCTGGACGGTCTGCGCCGGCCCGGCACCCTGACACAGCGCGAGTTGGTCGCCGCCGAAGCCCTGCGCGGGACGCTGCGACCCTATCAGCGGGAGGGGCTGGCCTGGCTGCACTTCGTGACCGGGTTGGGGCTCGGTGCTTGCCTGGCCGACGACATGGGGCTGGGCAAGACCATTCAGGTGCTGGCGTTGCTGCTGTGCGGCCGCGCTGCCCGCGAGGGCCAACGCACCCCGGCGCTGCTGGTGGTGCCGGCGTCGCTGCTCGGCAACTGGCGCGCGGAGGCGGAGCGGTTCGCGCCGTCGCTGAAGCTGTGTTTCCTGCACCCGGCCGAGAACGACAGGCAGACCCTGGGCGAGATCGCCGCCGCTCCCCAGGAGCATCTGGCCGCCGCCGATCTGGCGGTCACCACCTACACGATGCTGGTGCGCCAGACGTGGCTCGCGGAGCTCCACTGGCGGCTGGTGATCCTGGATGAGGCGCAGGCGATCCGGAACCCGGCGACCCGCCAGAGCCGCGCGGCAAGAAGGCTGGCCGCGGACGCCCGCATCGCCCTGACCGGCACGCCGGTAGAGAATCGGCTGGGGGACCTGTGGGCGCTGTTCGACTTCCTCAATCCCGGCCTGCTCGGCCCGCGCACTGTGTTCGGGACCTTCGTCAAGAGCCTGCAGGCACGGCCGGAGCAGCTCTTCGCGCCGTTGCGGCGGCTGGTGAGCCCCTACATCCTGCGCCGCCTGAAAACCGACCGCAGCATCATCGCCGACCTGCCGGAGAAGACCGAGACCGACCGCTACTGCCACCTGACCCGGGCGCAGGTCAGGCTCTACCAGCAGGTGGTTCAGGCGTTGCAGCGCGGCCTGGAGTCCAGCGAAGGCATCGAGCGCCGCGGACTGGTGCTCGGCGCGCTGCTGCGTCTCAAGCAGGTCTGCAACCATCCCAGCCAGCTCTCCGGTGACGGCGAATACGCCCCGGCCGGCAGCGGCAAGTTCCTGCGGCTGGCGGAGCTCTGCGAGGAGCTCGCCGCCCGCCAGGAGCGCGTGCTGATATTCACCCAGTATCGCGAGATCATCGATCCGCTGGCCGAGTATGCCGCGACCCTGTTCGGCCGCGCCGGGCTGGTGCTGCACGGCGGCACGGGAGTCGGCGAGCGGCGCGCCGTGGTGGAACGATTCCAGGCGGATGACGGGCCGCCATTCCTGATCCTGTCGCTGAAGGCCGGCGGCACCGGCCTGAACCTGACCGCCGCGTCGCACGTGATCCACTTCGACCGCTGGTGGAACCCGGCTGTGGAGAACCAAGCCACCGACCGCGCCTTCCGCATCGGCCAGCGGCGCAACGTGCTGGTCCACAAGTTCATCACCCGCGGCACGGTGGAGGAGCGGATCGACGCCATGATCGCCGACAAGCGGCAATTGGCGGAGGACGTGCTGGGCGGCGACCAGGAGGTGAATCTCACCGAGCTGTCAGACGACGAGCTGCTCGGCCTGGTCCGTCTCGACGTAACCAGCGCCGCGCTATAGGTTCTTGTGGCGCACATGCCCAAGGTGACCCTGCGCCCCGTAAGGATAGAAGGCCGCGCCATAGCCCGCAGCTTCTGGGGCAAGCGCTGGTGTGCCCATCTGGAGTCGTTCTCGGACTACGCCAACCGGCTGCCGCGGGGCCGCACGTATGCCCGCAGCGGCGCGATCCTGCACCTGGAGGTCGGCGAGGGCCGTATCCAAGCGCGGGTGAGCGGCTCTCGGGCGAGGCCCTACCGGGTCACCATTCGGGTGAAGCGGCTCCCGGCGGCGACCTGGAAGGCGATCCGGAGTGCGTGCTCGGGGCAGATCGGTTCGATCCTGGAGTTGCTCCGGGGATCGCTTTCCGACCACGTGATGGCGGTCGTTTCCGATCCGGACCGCGGCCTGTTCCCGAAACCACGGCAGATCGAGCTGGAGTGCAGTTGTCCCGACTGGGCGAACATGTGCAAGCACGTCGCGGCGGTGCTCTACGGCGTGGGCAATAGGCTCGACGACAGCCCGGAACTCCTGTTTCGCCTGCGCGGGGTCGATCCCGCGGAGTTGATCAGCGCTGAGATGGTGCTTCCGGAGGGCAAGGCGGCGGGCGCCGACACCCTGGCCGAGGATCAGCTCGGCGACATCTTCGGCATCGATCTCGACGCGGACGCTCAGTAGTCGACGCCGAGCTTCACCAGCGTCTCGGGTGAGTCCGCGATCTTCGGGTACTCCTCGGCCAGGTCGGCGAAGCGGACGACCGGCTGCACTACGGCGTCACCATCGAGTCGATGGTCGTCGATCAGGCGCAGGCATGCACGGTAGAGGCGCTGCTCGTCCCAGCGTGGGTGGTCGCGCGAGGGATCGCTGCAGGCGCGCGAGAACACTACGTTGGGGCGGTTGAAGTGCGCTTCCGCGCCCAGGTCCAGGCCGGCCGGGTACGGCACCGGGTAGGCACCGCAGACCACGGTGCCGCCGAACGCCACGGCGCGTAACGCCTGCTGCAGGCCGGGCAGGGAGCCGCTGTACTCGATCGCGACGTCCACGCCCGCGCCGCCGGTGGCCAGCTTGATCTGGCGGCCGGCGTCGCACGCGGACGGATCGAGCGTCCGCGTGGCGCCGGTGCGCGACGCCACGTCGCGGCGCAACGCGATCGGATCGACGGCGAGCACCTCCGAGGCTCCGGCCAGTCGAGCCATCTGCACCACGATCAGCCCGATCGCCCCGAGGCCGAACACCGCCACGCGGTCACCAAGGCGGACGCTGCCGTCGCGGACCGCCCCCATCGCGAACACGGCGGGGTCCAGGCACAGGGCCGACTTCCAGCTCACGCCCGCCTCCAGGCGGAAACAGCGCTCGGCCGGCAGGACGTGCGACTCCCGGAAAGTCCCGTATGCAAAGACCCGGTCACCGGCGCTTAGATCGGTCACCGCCGTTCCCGCCTCCACCACGGAGCCGCAGAACATGTTGCCGACGCCGTACCCGGCATCCGTGCGTCCCTCGCCGGTGAACAGCCCCAGGTCGCGGTCATACGATCCCCGCGGATTCGCGTAGCCCTTGAAGAACGACATCTCGGTGCCGTGCTTGGCCACCGCGTGCTCGGCCGCCACGCGCACGTCCCCGGCGCCCACCGGACCGTCCTCGTACTCGCGCCATTGCAGCCTGCCCGGCGCGACCCCGACCAGTTCCTTCGGCATGATGCAACCATAGGGGCGATGACAAGGCGAGGGGAACGCTGAAGACCGAGCTGTCCAACCGGGAGGCGCGGCGCATCGCCCTGGCCGTGCAGGGGTTCGCGGACCGGCCGCCCGCCGGCCGCGTCGACAGCCGCCACTTCGACCGGCTGTTCGGCCGGGTCAAGGTGGTGCAGCTCGACTCGGTCAACGTGGCGGTGCGCACCCACTACATGCCGGCGTTCTCCCGCCTCGGCGCGTATCCGCGGGACCGCTTCGACGCCTACGCCTACCGACGGCGGCGCCTGTTCGAGGCGTGGGGGCACGCGGCGTCGCTGCTGCCGGTCGAGCACTATCCGCTGCTGCGGCATCGCATGGAGGACGCCCGTTCTCGATCGATCCGCTCCATCGGGCAGGAACGGCGCGACTACGTGGAGGCGATCTGCCGCGAGGTCGCCGAGCGCGGGCCGCTCGCGGTGTCGGATCTGCGCGACCAGGGCCGCAATCGCAACCGGCCGTGGTGGGGACGCAGCGACGGCAAGCTGGCCCTGGAGTGGCTGTTCGCCACCGGCCGGCTGGCGGCCTCCCGGCGCGGCAACTTCACGCGCGTCTACGACCTGACCGAGCGGGTGATCCCGCCGCGGGTGCTCGCCGCGCCGGCGCCCGGGACGCGGGACGGGCAACGGGAGCTGCTGCGCCTGGCCGCCCAAGCGCACGGCATCGGTGACGCGGCCGACCTCGCCGACTACTACCGCATCGGCATGCCGCAGGCGCGACCGCTCCTGGGCGAGCTGGTGGAGGAGGGCGAGCTGCTGGAGGCCAGCGTCGAAGGCTGGAGCCGGCCCGCCTACCTGCACCGTGACGCCCGCACGCCCCGGCGGATTGGCGCGAGCGCCCTGCTCAGCCCGTTCGATTCGCTGATCTGGCGCCGGGACCGCACCGAGCGCCTGTTCGGCTTCCACTACCGCATCGAGATCTACGTCCCGGCGCCCGAGCGGCAGTACGGCTACTACGTGTTCCCGTTCCTGACCGGCGACACGCTGGCGGCGCGCGTGGACCTCAAGGCGGACCGGGCGCGCCGCGCCCTGCTGGTGCGCGGCGCGTACCTGGAAGCGGGCTGCGACCCCGGCGCGGTCGCGGCCGAATTGGCCGTGCACCTGCAGGCGATGGCGGCCTGGTTGGAGCTGGGCGAGGCGATCGTGGAACGGCGCGGGAACCTCGCCGCTCCGTTGCGCCGGGCGCTACGAGGAGTCGTCGAAGTAGGTCAGCGCCTGCTCGAAGGCGGCGATGCCGATCTGTGAGCCGATGATCCGGCCGGGCAGGTCGTCCACCCACGGATGGATGCCCCCATACAGCCGGGAGATGCCGGCCTCGTCGGAGGCGTCGTAGTAGGTCGCCCACTGCAGGGTGACGGTCTCGGTCGGTCCGGACTCGAACACCAGGAAGTCGTGGGCGGACGCCACGAACTCGCCCAGGCCGCCGGGGAAGAACTCGCTGCCGGTGAACAGCGCCATCACCTCGGCGGCGGCGCGGCTGAAGGTGCTGTGGCCGGAGATGTAGCCGGCGAAGGGCGGGGTGACGAAGGTGTCGCGCTGGTAGGGGAGCCATTCGACGGCCAGGATCCAGCCCACGCCGCTGTAATGGGTCTCCGGGTCCTCCGGCTGGCCCAGCCAGCCGTATACGGCGACCGATCCGACGTGCTCGGCGAGGTGGGCGTGCCGCTCGCCGGCGGCGGCCGACTCGGAGGTGACGACCTCGACCAGCCCCGGGTGCAGCGGCAGGCCGTGCTCGTGGTAGGAGGGCAACTCCGGGTCGGAGGACTGGCCGAGCCCCGCCATGTAGCGGATCGCCGTGATGGGCCGCACGTAGTCGTAATGGCCCTTGAGGCCCCAGGCGCACACGGCGGCGTCGTGCACGGCGCCGTTGAGGGTCAGATAAAGCTTGAGGTCCCACTCCAGCGGGTCGAGCTCGTCGCCCGTGCCGCCCAGGCGGCGCTCCAGCTCCGGGTGGTCGGTGACGTAGTTGGCCAGCGTGTTCCAGTGCCCGGGCGGCGTCTCCGAGTCGGGGCCGTCGGCCCAGAACTCGGCGATGACCCGCGCCCAATCGCCGCGCTTGACGACGTTGGGTGCGTACGGATCGCCGGTGACCGGATTCAGCGGGTGGCCACGGCCGTCGTTGGCTCCCAGGCTGTTGTTCCCGAATGCGCCCGGCGAGATGTCCGTCAGCACGCCGTCGTCCGGGGTGAGCGTGGCACCGTAGTGCAGGACCTGGGCGAAGGCCATCTGGTACTCGCGGCTGCGGTCGCCTCCCAGATAGGGTGGGGGGCCCGGGTCGAGGTAGACGCCGTCGTCGACCATGCCATCCGGCGACAGCGCGAACGGGGTGACCGCGCCCCAGTGGGAGCCGATGAAACGCTGCACGCCGCCTGGCTGCTGGCGGCCGGCCTGATCCACGAACAGGCGCAGGGCCAGCGGCTGCCAGCGGTTGGGGTCGTGCACGGTGCCCGATCCGGAGTGCGCTACCACCATCGGCCGGTTGGCGGCACGGTACTCCCACTCGAACGCGTAGGAGCCCAGCTCGTCGGCGCCGTCGTCGTAGCCCAGGTCGATGATGCGGTTGCCGATGCGGTTGCCGAGCGCCGCCGGGCTCGGTCCTTCACGTTCGGTGTTGTCGGGGTCGTAGCCTAGCTCCGCCATCAGGTCGTCGAAGCTGGTCAGCGACTCGTACGCGCCGGGGGAGTCGCGGTACCGGTTGTACAGCACGCGGTAGGCGGCATAGCTGATCGCCTCGTGGCGTGCCGCGGCGATGTCGTCGGCGGTGGCGCGCTCGTCGGCCAGTACCGTCCGCGCGGTGTCGTCGTAGGCGGCCCAGGCGTCCCACATGGCGACCGTGACGTGGTAGAGGTTGCGGGCGTGGAGGGGCGGGCGGGCGAAGTCGTTGCGGATCGCCTGCAGCAGCACCTCGTTCCAGCGGCGCGCCACGGAGTGCTCGGGCTCGGCCACCGCGGCAGCGGCCGTCAGCGCGACCCCGGCGCAGATCGCGAGCAACCGTCCATATCGGCGCAGGCGAGCGAACATGACCACGCCGATTATAGGTCCGTCGCTCCCCGGCGGCTACCGGATGGCTGCCGGCGGGCGCCGACAATCGGCGCCGGAGGCGCGGCTCTCGGGGCGAGCAGGGCGCGGAACGCCGGCTCGCGGCTGAACAGGATGCGGTTGGAGTCGTGGAAGTTGCGGGCGCTGCGGTGGGCGGTGCGCACGACGTAGATCAGGTCATCGCCGTCGAACCGCCAGTCCACGGTAGACGCTGGTCAGGCTCTCCTCGTCCTCGTGGTTGCGCGGACAGCCGGTGCCGAAGTAGTCGTGGGTGACCAGCAGGGCACCGTCGGGAAGCCGGACGATGCTGGGGCTCCCCAGGAAGGTGACGCTCCGCTCCGGCTGGTACTTGATCTCGACGGGTCTCATGCGGCCGGCACTTTAGCGCGTCCGATCGATGGCGGGCACCGACTTCGGCGCAGAAGTGCGGCTACTGGCGGATTCTGAGCCTTCCGCGCAGCAACTCGCGGTCGTACACCCTGGATCGGCCCTCCATGAGGCTTGGCCGCGAGGCACCCGTGCGCCCATCACCAGCCACTCGGCTGCAACACTCCGTCCTCGGCGCCGTCTTGGCGGCTCGCAGACGGCCCGCACCGGGCACCATTCGCGTGACGCTCGCTCTTCGTCGGGAGGACTGTTCGCTCTGCGACCCAGTCACGAAACGCAAGAAGTTACCTGTCCACCAAATCGGATAACTTCAAGCGTCCAAGAGGCAGAGGCTACGTTCGCAATCCTGCGAGTGATCGCGGCAGATCGCAAGTCCGACTTGGTGCAAATTGCCCATCAATAAAGACATGGCGGACGTTTTGACGCAGCGGTTGCAGGCTTCGCTCGCCACATGCTACCGTTGTCGAGCCCGCGCAAGGAGCGGACATGGCAGGTACCATAACGAAAGACGATACCGACGATCGACTGACCAACGTTGCCAAGAAGGTCGGAGAAGACATGAAGCAGCATTACGGTATGGGCTTCGAGGTTTTCCATGAGCGTTTGCGCGCCGAGTTTGACGATAACGACGAAGAGATATATATCAGGTTCTATATCGTTTTTGATGGCAAGATAGAAGACCTGGAAGACCGCCGGAGAAAGGGAGAAATCGGACGGGTGCGAGACCTGTTATCTAAGGTCGGAATTAGCGACTTTCCTGTATTATCGTTCGTCTCCAGGGCAGAGTGGGTGAGAGACTGCCACAAACTGCTTGTCAATGCCTAAAGAGATCGACGCCATGGACCTTGTGTATGTGGCATTGGAATTGATCAAACCCCGTCCTGGGCGACCTAAGCAAGCCATTCTCAGAAGAGCTATGAGCAGTGTATATTATGCTCTTTTCCACTGTCTCGCTGCGTCGAACGCAAATGCTCTTGTTGGCGGTCCATCATCGAAGCGAAGTGACGGCGCATGGACGCAAGTTTACCGAGCGCTAAATCACACTACCGCACGAAAGCGGTGCAGCAACCAGCAACTGATGAAGCGGTTTCCTTGCGTAGTTCAGGAGTATGCTGATATGTTTTGCGCCCGGCAAATAGATCGACACGAAGCAGACTATGACCCGAATAGGCAATTCGTCCGGGACGATGTGAAATGGGCTGTCATCGAAGCACTCGCCGCAATAATAGAATTCCGCAAAGTAGAGACACGATATAGGCGTTCATTTGCCGTCTATCTCTTGCTCGAAATGAGGAAATAGCCACGCCTGAGATTCGCTTGGGACACACCGAGCAGGTAGACCGCTCGGCCGTGCACGAACAGGCTGCTCCAGTAGGCGTTCATCACGTGGGTGACGTTTCTCCAGGTGGCGCGTCGTCCACGTGGTTGCGCGGGCAGCCGGTGCCGAAGTAGTCGTGGGTGACCAGCAGGGCGCCGTCGGGAAGCCGGACGATGCTGGGGCCTCCCCAGGAAGGTGACGCTGCGCTCCGGCTGGTACTTGATCTGGACGGGTCTCATGCGCCCGGCCGCCCGGCACTATAGCGTATCCGGTTCTACTCTCTCGCGACGGGTGACACGGCGGGCGTACGCTAGGCAGGCGAGGATGTCTTCGGGCTCGAGCCACGGATAACCCTGCAGTAGGGTCTCGTGATCGTCGCCCGCCGCCAGCATTCCCAACACGTGCTCGACGGCCAGACGACGGCCTCGAACGATCGGTTTGCCGCCGTAAATCCGCGGATCGGCAGAGATTCGCTCAAGGAGCTTCGTTTCGTCCACAGTCGCTCGATCTTAGTGGCAGAAGGCGAGGAGCGCTACGATCGGTCGCGGCGCTTCCACCACAGATCGATCCAGCGGCGTTCGGCGGGGACCTGGACGATGCGGTCCTCTTCCAGGAGATAGGCGCTCAGCGCGTTGCCGAACACGCAGCCCGAATCGAGCGCGATCAGGCCGGGCCGGGCGCCGTTCGCGGCCTCCGGGAAGCGTTTGACCAGCAGGCCCTGCGGAGCGTCGTGGCCGATCACGATCGGCCTGCCCGGGACGCGGTGGCGCGCGTCGAGGTGATCGTGCCAGCGCGGGCCGGAGATGCCGCCGTCGGGCGGCCAGGTGCGGATGGTCAGGAACTGGTCGCGCGAGGTGCCGGCGAGTCCGCGCTCGGGGTCGATGCCGGCATGCACCAGCAGGAACCCGGGCTCCGCGATGTACAGCGGCAGGGCCGCCAGCCATGCGGTCAGCTCCTCACCCTGTGTGGCCAGCGCGCGCAGGGTCTCGTTGCGGTCGCCGTAGGCCGGCTTCGGATCGCGGCCGGCGGCCACCGCGCGGAGCTGGCCGAGCAGCGCGTCGTCGTGGTTGCCCATCACCATCTCCGCGCCGCTGCCGCGGATCCGCTGCCAGACGCCGAGCGGGTCGGGCCCGCGTGTGAAGGCATCCCCGGTCAGGACAGCAATTCTCGGTGAGCGGCAGGTAGCGGCGTGTAGGGCGGTCTGACGGTAGTGGTACGGCCCAAGTGGAGGCGAGCGAGCACTTTGGCAGGCGCGCCAGTGGCCACACAACCGGGTTTTTCAGGATCAAGCCCTGCGGCGCGCCGCTGCCGTGGCCGGTAGAGGCACACCGGAGGTTCCGGGCGCAGGTTTCGCGGCGCGGTGGGCGCGCGTGCGGCAGCCGCAGGCGGCATGCAGGCAACGGGTTCAGGGACTACTGGGGCTGATAGGTTGGCAGCGGCTCGGGTGGCGAGTTCATGCGTGCCAGCACCTGGTCCCAGGAGGTGAACAGGAACAGCCGGAACGCCGAGCGCACCTCGTCCCAGAACCCGCGCCGGGAACTGAAGAAGGTGCGCACCCGCTGATACAGCCCATCGACCAGATCGAAGATCTGGTGCATGAAGAACGCCAGCAGGTTGAGCACGAAGAACGCCTCCGAGAGGTGCTGGTGGCCGTGGCCGAAGTTGTGCTCCAGGTGGTAGCCGTGGTTCTTGAGGGTGTTGAACCCTTCGTTCTCGATCTTCCAGCGCGCCCGCGCGGCGCGCACCAGTCCGACGATGTTGTCGGTGGTGGGCACCAGGTCGGTGACCCACGCGTTCTGATAGGTAACCTTGCCGTCCTTGACGATGCGGAACTGGATGAAGTTGATGAGCGGAGCGTCGGGGTTGCCGTTCAGCGGTAGATCGGTGACCCACTCGTACTCCCTGCGTTCGCCGCGGTGGTCGGTAGCGTGACGGTTCAGCAGGTTGGCGCCGCGCAGGCCGGCGACGTCCTGGTAGAGGCTGCGATGGTCACCGGGCTTGGCGACCAGCAGGAATGAGAAGCGCGCCGCGCAGAGCTGCTCGACGAACGGTTGCTTGGAGTACAGGCTGTCGGCGACGATAATTGCCGCCATGCGCGGATAGTCGGCGCGGAGCCGCTGAAGCATGCGGTAGCCGGCGTTCAGTTCGCAATCCTGCTTGCGGTACGTGGCGCCGTCGGCGTCACTGTTGCGTACGAACTCGGGAGCGAGGGGCAGCACCTGGGGCTTGTCGGGGTGGACGATGGCCGCCTGCAGGATGTCATGGTGGTAGGACGTGATGCCGCGCGAGGTGGTGCTCAGGCAGTGCTTGCAGTGGACGGACTCGGAGCTGAAATAGCGTGAACCGTCGAGGGTGATCAGATAGCGGGCGTCGAACAGTTGGTAGTGCTGGAGCCACTTGGCGCGCTGCAGGCGAGCGATCCAATCGGCGAAGCAGGGCAGGATGCGAGCATAGTCATGGCGGTCGAGCAGATCGCGGAGCTGCGAGTCGGAGGGCAGTTCACCGACGCCGAAGGTGGCCGAGAGGTTGTTGGTTTGCAACTGGCGCTGGAAGCGGCGCTGGAACTGCAGCAGCGAGGGGTCTTGGACGTAGAACAAAGCCAGAGCGCTGAGGTAGCAGTCGCGCAGGGCGTAGCGGATTTTGCCTGGTTGGCGTGCGTCGACGATACCGGTTACGTAGTCGGCGATCGAGTCGACGAGGGAGCGGAAACGAAGTAAATTCGGGCCTCTCCGCAATCCCCTGGCCATGCGAAGACAGCATGACGAGGAAGACGAGAAATGTCTAGTCCTGTAACTCGTTCAACTGCAATGAGATACATGACAGGGTCTGATCTGCCCTCATCGGAACCGTGTCACCATGTCGATTCTCATCTCATTCGCCGAGAATTGCTGCGGTCAGGAGCAGCCGGTCCCGGCCAGGCGCGTAGGAGACCTTGGCCAGCAGCGCGTCGAGCTCGGCGCAGCAGCCGTGCACGTCGCCCACGAAGATCGTCCGCCGGTCGCGTCGCATCGGTCCGTTGTCGCGTGGTCGGTGGTCGGGAGCCGCTACATCTCCGCCCGCAGCATCTCTGCCGCGCGCGTCATGTTGCCGAGCTTCTGGTAGATCTCGTCGAGCGGGATGTCGAAGTAGGTGCCGGGCGAGAACCCGCAGTCGGGGTGCAGCGCCGTGCGCTCCGGGCCGACGATCCTGGCCGTCTCCCGCGCGCGGGCGGCGATCTCCTCCGGGGTGTCCACCTCGAAGGTCTTCGACGCCACGCAGCCGCAGCCCACGTCCATGCGCTCGGGCAGGCCGCGCAGCAGCTCGCGGTCGTAGTCGTCGAACTGCAGCATCTCGAACATCGGCATGTCGATGTGCAGGCGCTCGAAGCCCGGCAGCATCGTGTCGTAGCGCGGCACCTGGTCCGGCCCGATACGCCGTTTCCCGCACAGGTGCAGGGAGGTGTAGATGCCGTCGATGCCGTCGACCACGCGGTTGAGGGTGTCCACGGAGTCGAACAGCGCGTCGCGGTACGCCTGCGACTCGGGCTCCTCGGCATGGGCGCCGCCGATGCGGGTGTCGTCGAACTGCACGTAGCGGACGCCCGCGTCGCGCAGCAGCTCCACCTCGCGCCGGAGGATCGGCACCATGACCTCGATGAACTCGCGCTCGGAGTAGTGCTCGGGCGACTTGACGGGGTCCCACAGGAAGCTGGCGGTCAGGTGGGGCGTGGGCAGCGCCACGCGCACCGCCTTGCTGGTGTGTCCGCGGAGCTTGGTCGCCTCCTCCGCGAACAGCCCGTCGCGCGTCGACGCGACCGGGCCGACGACCGCGTAGCCGACGCGCGCGTCGTGCCGGAACGAATCCAGCGGCACCTTGAACTGCTCGACGCCGGTGAGCATCTCGGCGATCACGCCGACGTAGGACTTGCGCCGCCACTCGCCGTCGGAGATGACGTCGACGCCGGCGGCTTCCTGCAGCGCCGCGACGAAGGGGATGGAGCGGTCCATCAGGTCGAGCAGGTCGCCCTCGTCGGTGCCCTCGACGAGGTGCCGGTCGACCCGCTCGCGGAAGAACTTGGGCCGCGGCATGGAGCCGACCACGGTGGTCAGGAAGGGTCTGTCGAGCATGATGGGCCAGTGTACCGGCTTACCGCGGGGGTCGCAGCGGCGCCGGCCGGCCTTCCAGGTATTCGGGCGGCATGGCGTAGCCGTAGCGGTGCCACGGACGGGGATCGACGCGCATCCCGATCATGGCGCGGATGCGCGGCCGAACGCTGTCCATGAGGGCCTGCATCGGCCGCAGGTCACCGCCCAGGTCACGCACCAGCCGCGCGGCCTGCAGGTAGTCGCGCGGTTCGGCCGCGTACTTGAGCGCCAGGTAGCGCCGGGCCGGCCGGCCCTCGGCGAACACGCCGTGGAACAGCGAGTGGTTGAAGACGACCAGGTCGCCCGGTTCGGTTTCGACCACATGGCACGGGATGTCGGCGGCGCGCTCGCCGAAATAGCGCGGCTCCTCCATCTTGCTGCTGCCGTAGAACGGCAGCAGCAACTCGTGCAGCGGCGAGCGGTGCGAGCCCGGGATCACGCGCAGCGCCCCGTTCGCGACGCTCATCGGATCCAGGTACAGCATCATCTTGACCCGCGGGTAGGAGAGCTCGTCGCGGCCGGGGCGGTCGGCATGCCAGGGAAGCCCGTCGCGCAGGTCGGCCATGCCCATGTTGCCTTCGGAGCCGACCCAGACGACCCGCCCGCCGAGCAGGTCGTTGGCGATGCCGTAATGCCGGTCGTCGTCGATCAGCCACATCAGATCGGGGCTCCGCTCGACGAAGTTCGCGAACGTCTGGTACTGCGTGCTGTCGGTCCCGGCGTTGAGCTCGCCCGTCCAGAGGCCCTCCGAGGCGGCGATGATGCGATCCATCTCCTCGCGGGAGAACAGCTTGTGCAGGACGATGAAGCCGAAGGCATCGAAGTAGGCGCGTTGATCGGCGCTCAGCATGGCACCCGGCAGGATACCGCCGGAGCCTCCCGGATTGAACCCGTGCCCGTGGGCGAATGACCGTGATGGCTGATTGAAAGTTCAGGTTGCAATGTGCTATTGGCACGGGCGGTGCAGTATGAGGGCGGGTTTCACGCTCACTGGCGATAACGCACGTCCTGTTCGATCTCGACGACACGCTGGTCGCCGAGGAATCCTCCGCGGAGGCGGCGTTTCTGGCAACCGGCGAGCATGCTCGCGAGCGGTACGGCATCGATCCACACGCACTCCATCAGGCCGTGCGGCACCGGGCTCGCGAGGCGTGGTTTGCGGCCCCGACGATCACCTATTGCCAGGCAATCGGCATCGCCTCCTGGGAAGGACTCTGGGCCCGATTTCCCGGGGACGATCCGATTCTGGAGGCGCTCCGGCGATGGGCACCCGCCTACCGGCGTGAGGCATGGTCGCGCGCTCTCTCCGATCTCGGCGTACGCGACGCGGCATTCGCCGAACGGCTGGCCTCCATCTTCCCGGTGGAACGGCGGGCGCGCCACGTCGTGTTTCCCGACGTCGAGGAGACGCTGAGGGCACTGCGGGGCACCTGGCGGCTGGCCATCCTCACCAACGGAACCCCCGGCCTCCAGCGCGAGAAGATCGCGGGCTCAGGTTTGGCGCACTACTTCGACGCCATCACGGTCGCCGGCGAGCGGGCAGTCGCTGGCGATCGACGGCAAGGAACTACACTCGCAGGCGAACGATCCTGTCACGTACGCCGAGGACGATCACCGCCAGGAGCACACCGACCGGCGGCGTGAACAGGATGCTGATTGGGGCGTCAAGGGCGGCGGCGCGAAGGACGCGAACGGGAACAGGAAGAAGCACTCTTGGTTCGGCTTCCTGGTGCACCTAGTGGTGGACACCACCTACGAGCTGCCGGTGGCGTTCGAGGTCACCGAGGCCTCGGCCGCCGAGCAGCCGGCGGCGCTGCGGCTGGTGGATCAGCTCCAGCAGCGCCACGGCACGCTGCTGGAGCGCTGCGAACACCTGAGCGCCGACAAGGGCTATGACGACGGCAAGCTCATCGAGCGCCTGTGGGACACGCATCAGATCAAGCCGGTGATCGACATTCGCAACTGCTGGCGCGACGGCGAGACCAGCAAGGTGGTCTCATCCGGCTGCCTGCGTCGCCGCGGTCCCACTACAACGGCACGCTGCACCGCCGCCGCACCGCGCAGGCGGAACCGCCGTCGCCCATCGTCGCCCGCGTCGATGGGGTCCGGCGCTGCAGTTACGGCTACGCGCCGTCGGCGCTGGTCGCGGCGGCGACCCGCCACACACCACGGGCGTTGGGGGTGGTGCCGTCGCAGCCCTCATAGACCATTCCGTAGCCGGGCGCCTGACCGTCCGCGGGCAAGGGAAACACACACATCTCCGAGGACTTGGCCCGGTCCCAGGTGCCGCCGGGCGAGAGCACCGGCTCCGCCGCCCGCTCCCAGGTGAGCCCGTCGTCGGACAGGGCGGTCATCAGGTGCTGCCCGCCTCCTTGCCGCGTCGGCCGGTCGCCCACGTTGGCGACGAAGTAGATCCGGTAGCGGCCGTCCGGAAGCACGACCAGATCCGGCGCGAATGTGCTCACGTCTCCGGGGAAGCGCGGCCCCGGCTCCAGCTCGAACGCCATCCCGTCCGAGGAGATCGCGCTGACGATGCCGACGCCGCGCTGCGTCACGTACATGCGCAGGCGCCCGTCGCCCAGAAAGAGGACGCGCGGGGCCATGATGTTGCTGCCCGGTACCAGCAGCCGCTCGCCCGGCTCCGGCTCCCAGGACAGTCCGTCGTCGCTGACCGCGCTGCGGATCGAGTTCTGCACGCCCTGCGATCCGGGGCAGCACTCGTAGTACATGCGCAGCCGGCCGCTGCCGTCCGCCGCTGGCCCGACCTCGCTCGACACGACCCGGAAGTCGCCCGCTCCGCCTTCAGCCGGCGACAGGCGCACGCCGGCATCCGGGTTCCAGGTCACCCCGTCGGCCGAGTGGGCGCTCAGGATGCGGGTGGTCGCGTTGTCGTAGTCGTTGGCGCCGGTGGGATTGCCGGCCCGCGGCAGGATCTGGGTGTAGTACGTCCGGTAGGTCCCGTCGGCTAGGCGTACGACCCGCGGGCTGACCGATCCGCACAGACCTGACCGTGCCGCCTCCCGCGGCCAGCGCGCGTCGGGAGCGGGGAGGAGGTCGTCGTCGGGCGGCGCGTCGATGGCCGGCTTGGGGCTCTTCCGCCACGCCGTGCCGGGGTCGCGCTCGGCGCGGTGCACCGCCGGCACCGGCGCCGTGGACCGTGTCAGGTCAATCATAATTCGTTCCCCTCTTCGTCCGGATCATGGATTACGTCGGGCCCTTGGGGTCCCGCACCGGCGCACTTCGGTGCCGCCGTCGTCACGTCGGGTTTGCGATAGTGCTACATGGTAGATTGAAGCCCAACCGGACGAAAGGAGCGTCAGTCATGCCGCAACTGAGGAGCGTCAAGATCAAGGGTTTCCGGTCCATCAAGCAGATGGAGCTGGAGCTCCGACCGATCAACGTCTGCATCGGCGCCAACGGAGCGGGCAAGAGCAATCTGATCGCGTTCTTCAAGATGATCAACGAACTGATGGGCGGGAGGCTACAGCAATACATCGCAACAACGGGCCGGGCAACCGGCAATCTGTACTTCGGACCGAGGACAACGCCTCAATTCGAAGCGGAGATGAAATTCGAGGCGGACAACGGAACCGACGTTTATCGGATTAGAATGCTCCACGCCGCTGGGGACTCCTTGATCTTCGCTGAAGAGGCCCTTTCTTGTCACCAGACAGGATACATAACGCCCAAGAGGATATGCCCAGGTCCTCATCAGCACGCAGTCCAGCACGTTTGTCGACGCTTTCGAACCCGAGGACATCGTCGTCGTCGAACGAGAGGCCGAAGCGACGACGTTCAATCGACCGGACGCCGAGAAGCTCCGTGAGTGGCTGGAGGACTATTCGCTCGGCGAGGTCTGGGAGAAGAACGTCATCGGCGGCGGACCGCACTGATGCCCCGACTGCGCTCCGACCCGTATCAGCGGGTGATCGCCCTGGAAGGGAGATGGCAAGAGGAGACCGGGGATGATCGCTTCTTTCCGTTCATTCAGTTGCATGAGTTCGAAGCCTATCTGTTTGTTGACGTGTCGAGGTTCGCCGAGTTCTTTGCAAGCCCCCGTCGAGGAATCGCAGAGTTGCAAAGGGTGGCTGACAGTGTGGACTCTCCGGAGCTGATCGATGACGGGCAACATACGGCGCCGTCCAGGAGGATAGTCGCTCAATTCCGTGCCTACGAAAAACTAAAGACGTCCGTTGGTCCGCAGATGGGAGGAGACATCGGTCTGCCGGCCATCAGATCGAAGTGCCCGCATTTCGACCAGTGGCTCGGCCGATTGGAGCAGCTTGGAGCCGGCTGAACGCGATCCTCGCGTAAATGCAGATCGGGGAGCCATTGGGCAGGAATCGCGTGACGGTGCCCGTCGGTGGTATCCTGTCGCCAACGGCGGCCCACACGGCTCGGGCTGCGCAGGAGGTGACGATGGAGTTTCGGTTTGCCGCGTGCACGGCCGGCATGGACGACGTACCGCACGCCGAGTTGCAGCGCCTGTTCTCGCAGGCCGGCTTCGACGCCGTGGAGCTCATGCACGGCAGGCTGCCGCTCACCGTCGAGCAGGCGGCGCGGCTGGGCGAGGGGTACCGCGCCGCCGGGGTGCCGGTGGAGACCGTGCACCTTCCGCTCGAGGGCCCGGCCGTCGACATCGCGCACTTCTACGAGAGCCGCAGGCGCACGGCGGTCGCGCGCATCCGCCACGCCATGGAACGGGCCGCGGCGGCCGGCGCGAAGGCGGGGATCCTCCATCCCAGCACCTCGCGCGAGCCGGTGGACGTGAACGGTTTCGAGCGGTACTTCACACAGATGGCCGCCAGCATGCGCGAGCTGCTGCGCGAGGCGGAGCGCGTGGACCTGGCGCTCGCGGTGGAGAACCTGCCGCCCGTCGCCGGCCGGCGCTACGGCTCGCTGCCGGACCACTTCCGCCGCTTCGCAGGCGAGCTCGCCCACTCCCACCTCTGCTTCTGCCTGGACACCGGCCACGCCCTGATGGCCGCCGGCCACGACGGGACCATCGAGCTGATGGAGGCCATGGGCGACCGGCTGCGCGCCTTCCACCTCTCCGATACCCCGGGCGACCGCGACCTGCACCTGGCACCGGGACACGGCGCGGTCGACTTTCCGCGCGTGTTCGCGCATGCCCGCAACCTGGACCCGCTGGCCATGTGCATCGAGACCCCGCCGTTCGCGCCCGGCCCGGACTACGGCGACGACGCCTGGCGGGCGATGGTGGACGAGGTGCGCGCCCTGGCCGCGGCCGCGAGCGCGACCGCGCCGTGAACGGCCCCTGCCGCGCCTCGCCTGCGGACTCCGCGCCGGCCTGCCGGCGGCGATGAGCCAGCACGTGCGGACCGGCGTCGACCTGGTGGCGATCGAGTCGTTCGAGCGCTCGCTGCGCTGCGGCGGCGAGCCGTTCCGCCGGCGGCTATTCCATCCCACGGAGACCGCGGGAGCCTCGCTCGAGCGCCTCGCCGGCATCTTCGCGGCCAAGGAGGCGGCCTTCAAGGCGCTGGAGCTGCCGGCAGGGAACTGGCACGTGGTCGAGGTCGCCCACCGGCCCGACGGAAGGCCGTGCCTGCGCTTCGCGCCGGACTACGACGCCTCCCGGATCGCCAGCTTGGACGTGAGCATCACCCACGACGACGCATACGCGTTCGCTTCCGTCGTCGCGCTGCTATGGAGCGACGCGTAAAGGAGGGACGAGATGGAGCAGACGATCGATCGTTTCCTGGAGGACGCGGCGCGCCGATTCGAAGACCGGCAGGCGCTGTCGTTCAAGCCGGGCTTCCGCTACCTGCACTGGAGCTACCGGGACGTCTGGGAGGGCGCCGGCCGCGTCGCGTCGCTGCTGCAGCGGCACGGCGTCGCCAAGGGCGACCGCGTGATCATCTGGGGGCCGAACTCCCCGCACTGGGTGCTCTCGTACTTCGGCATGATCCGCGCCGGCGCCATCGTCGTGCCGCTGGACATGCGCTCCACGGCGGAGTTCGCAGAGCAGGTGCGGGCCAAGACCGATCCGGCGGCCGCCTTCGTGTCACGGCTCACGCCGCCGGCGCACGAGGCGATGGGGCTGCCTGCGATCTACTTCGAGGAGCTGGAGGAGCAGAGCTACCCCCTGGGCGAGCCGCGACCGGTCGAGCTCACGGGAGACGACCTCGCCGAGATCATGTTCACCTCCGGCACCACCGGCGACGCCAAGGGGGTGATGCTCACCCACCGCAACCTGCTGTCCAACCTGGAGTCGGTCCTGCAGGTCATCCCCGGTGATCCGTCGCTGCGCCTGCTGTCGCTGCTGCCGCTCAGCCACATGTTCGAACAGATGGGATCGCTGTTCTCCGCTCTCAGCTTCGGGGCGAACATCACCTTCGCCACCAGCCGGCAGCCGTCGGTCCTGCTCAAGCTGATGCAGGAGCGCAAGATCACCATGATGCTGCTGGTGCCGCAGGCGCTCGACCTGTTCATGAAGGGTATCGAGCGGGAGGTGGCCAACCGCGGCAAGGAGCGGGTGTGGGAGCTCTCCCAGAAGCTGGCCAGGCACCTGCCGGTGGCGTTGCGCCGCCGCGTGTTCGGCCAGATCCACGCCCGCTTCGGCGGCAGCCTGCGGACCATCGTCTCCGGCGGCGCCGCCCTGGACCGGACGCTGGGCGAGAAGTGGAACCTGATCGGCATGAGCGTGTTGCAGGGCTATGGCGCCACCGAGGCGTCGCCGGTGATCAGCACGCACCCGCTGGAAGATCCCCGCTTCGACTCGGTGGGCCGGCCGGTGCCGGGCGTCGACGTGCGTATCGCCGACGACGGCGAGATCCTGGTGCGCGGGCCCAACATCACCCAGGGCTACTGGCAGGCGCCGGAGCAGACGGCGCGCGCGTTCGACGGGGAGTGGTACAAGACCGGCGACCAGGGTTACCTGGACGCGGAGGGGTACCTCCACATCAAGGGCCGCAAGAAGGACATGATCGTCCTGGCCGACGGGCGCAACGTCTATCCGGAGGACGTGGAGGAGGTGCTGAAGGCAGACCCCGCGGTCACCGACGCGACCGTGGTCGGGCTCGATGCGGACGGCGGGCCGCAGGTGCACGCGGTCTTCCTGCTGGAGGAGCCGGAGGAGGCCGCCGGCATCGTCAAGCGCGCCAACGAGCGGCTTGGCGAGCACCAGCGGATCCGCGGCTTCACCGTGTGGCCGGAGGCCGACTTCCCGCGCACCCACACGCTCAAGGTCAAGAAGACGGTGGTCGTCGAGGCGCTACGGGGCGCCGCCGGCGACGGCGGACAGCCGGCCGAGCGGTCGAAGCCGGCCGCCGACGGCGACCCCGGCGAACGGCTGGTGCGGCTGGTGTCCGAGGTGAGCGGCGTCCCGCAGGAGCAGCTCCTTCCGGAGAAGAGCCTGGGGGGCGACCTCAACCTCGACTCCCTCAAGCGCGTCGAGCTGCTGTCAGTGATCGAGCAGGAGCTGGGCGTCTACATCGACGAGTCGCTGGTCGGCTCCAACACCACCTTCGGGGAGCTGCTCAGGCTGCTGCGCTCCCAGGAGGCGGCGAAGGCTTCGCTGCCGCCGTTCTACACGTGGCCGCTCACCATCTGGTTCGCCGCCGTGCGCGAGGTGCTGTTCCGGTTGCTGCTCGCGCCGGTGCTGGGCGTCGCGTACCGGGTGCGCGCGCACGGACGCGAGCACCTGCGCGACCTGTCGGGCTCCGTCCTGTTCGCGGCCAACCACAACGCCATCCGCATGGACAGTCTGGTGCTGATCAAGGCCACGCCGCGGCGCTGGCGGCGCCAGCTCGCCTTTGCCGCCGCCGCGGAGATCACCTTCGGCAACCGCTGGCGGGGGATCCTGGCCGCCCTGGTCGCCAACGCCTTTCCGCTGTCGCGGGACAGCGCCATCCGCGCCAGCCTGCAGCACATGGGCCGGCTGATGGACGAGGGGTGGAGCGTGGTGCTCTTTCCCGAGGGTGAGCAGCGGCTCGGCCAGCCCATGCAGCCGTTCCAGAGCGGCACCGGCATGCTGAGTGTCGAGTCGCGCACCCCGGTCGTTCCGGTCCACATCGTCAAGGAACGGGCACGCGGGCCCCTGCCGGGATCGTGGCGGGCGCGGGTGTCGGTGCGCTTCGGCGCGCCGCTGACCTTCCCGCCCGGCACCTCGTATATCGACGCGACGCAGGCCATAGAAGATGCGGTACGGGCGCTCTGAGGTCCCGGCTGCTCCGGCGCGCCGATTACGACCGTTGCCTCATTCCCGTTCCAGAGCCAGGAGACGTCGTTTGCGCCACAGGCCGCCGCCGTAGCCGGTGAGGGTGCCGCTGCCGCCGATCACCCGGTGGCAGGGGACGATGATGGAGATGGGGTTGGCGCCGACGGCTTGGCCCACCGGCCGGGCGGCACGCGGGCGGTCGATCGCTGCCGCTACTTGGCCGTAGGTCCAGGTCTCGCCATAGGGGATCTGCAGCAGCATCTCCCAGACCTGCCGCTGCAGGTCGGTGCCGGCCGGCAACAGGGGTAGATCGAAGCGCCGCCGGAGGCCGGCGAAGTACTCCACCAGTTGGGCCTCGGCGTCTGCGATAGGGGCTTCACGCCCTGGGACCAGGGTAGCATCGAGGCGCTGACGCACCCGCCGCAGTTGCGCCTCCAACCGCCCCTGGTCGCTGTATTCGGCCAAGCATAGTTTCCCCTCCGCGGCGCCGAGAAGCATCACGCCCAGCGGAGTTTCCACTGGCGCCACCGCCAGCAGCATCGCATCCCCCGCCGCGCCGGGTGACGCGCCGATCAGGTTACGGTTCAGCCATGTGGGCGCGGCCCCGTTGGTTTCCAGCGGCCGGCAACGGAGACAGGGCCGGTATCCGGCGGCGAGCGCCTTGCCGGAGGTTTCGAAGAACTCAACATGGTGCGGATGCGGCCTGCGGGCCGGACAGGAGGAGCGGCAGAAGATGCCGGTCGTACGCACGGCGGCCACAAAGGCGCGCCATCGTAGCTGCTGTCCCTGTCGACAAACGCCGCGAGCATCTCGTCGTACGGCGGCATCGCGGGAGCCATGCGCCAACCGTAATCCGGGGCCGAGTCTCGCGACCACCGCAGAATAAACAGCAAATCAACGGTCTCCCCCGCGGTCGCCACGCCCACGAGCCGCGTGCAGCAGCGCAACGTCGGTACGCAACGGACTCGACCTCGCCCACATGGTCGTCGCGAAGCTGGGTGTCCTCCCACGCGCTGCGCTATCGTAGGCGCCATGGCCGACTCATTTCGTTTCCGGACCGCGCCGGTGCCGTTTCCGGTCGGCACCGAGTACTACCGCGCGCCGATGCCGCCGCAGGAGTTCTGGGACCGGGACTTCGCCGCGATTCGCGCCGCCGGCATGCGCATCGTGCGCACCTTCTCCTACTGGAACTGGATGGAGCCGGCGCCCGGCCGCTTCGAGCTGGACGACTTCGACCGGTTCTTCGAGCTGGCCGCGCGCCACGACCTGCTGGTCTGGTTCGACCTGACGCTGGCCACGCACGGAGCGTGCCCGGACTGGCTGCTGCGCGAGCACCCGGACATCCGCCAGGTGCGGCCCGACGGGATGCCCCTGCATCCCGACTCTACCAACGCCATGCCGCAGGGGAGGATGATCCACTGCTACGACCATCCGAAGTGGCGGGAGTATGGCGAGCGGCTGCTGCGTACCGTGGTGGGACGCTACCGCGACCACGAGAGCCTGCTGATCTGGGGCGTGTGGGACGGCGCGTCGTTTCCGACGACCGACGGACCGGTCTGTCCGTGCTACTGCGCGAGCACGCTGGACCGCTACGCCGCTTGGCTCAAGCGCCGCTACACGCTGGAGCAACTCAACGTGCGGCTGCACCGGCGCTACCGTTGCTGGGAGGACGTGACGCCGCCGCGCAGCTCCCGCAACGTCGTGGAGATGCTGCTCTACCGGCAGTTCCACGTGGAGAACCTGGCCGAGACGTTGCGCTGGCAGGTGCAGGTGATCCGCGAGCTGGACGACTGCCACGAGTTGCGCGCGCACGGTGCGAACATTCCGCGGCTGTTCGACCAAGCCTGCGCGCGCGAGGTGGACAGTTGGGGCATGTCCATGCCCTCCAACGAACTGCTGACCGGATCCGATCCGCTCAAGATCGCCGACCGCTGCTTCAGCTTCGACTGGTCGCGCGGCATCGGCCGCGGCGGCCGCTGGTGGAACGAGGAAATCTACGCAGGCATGAGCCCGGCCGGCGTCACCTGGAAGCCGCAGTCGCACCCCGCGGAGGTGACCTCGCTGCTGTGGCTGAGCCTCATCCACGGCGCCGCCGGCGCGATGTTCTGGCAGTACAGCCCGGAGTATCTGAGCTTCGAGGCGCCGGGCTACAGCCTGACCGCCCCGGACCGGGCGCCGACCGGGCGGCTGCGCGCGGTCCGCCGGGCGCTCGCGGACATCGACCGCATCGCCGGCCACCTTCCGCTGCAGGTGCCGGCCCCCGGGGCTGGGGGCGCCGAAGTGGCGCTGCTCTACGACGGCCCGAGCTCGGAGATCTTCCTCTACAACGGCGAGCAGCAGTCCTACCTGGACGGCCTGCTCGGTCTCTACCGCACGCTGTGGGCGCACGGCATCCCGGCCGACGTGATCACGAGCGGGCACGACTGGTCGCCCTACCGCGTGGTCTGGCTGCCGAACACGGCGCTGCTGGAGGCGGCGACGCTCGACCGTATCGCCGGCGCCGTGGCGTGGAAGTCGGGGCCGTGCGTGGTGGCGGACGGCAACCTGGGCTCCTACGCGGAGAGCGGACGGTTCAGCTACGCGCCGCCGGAGGGACTGACCGGGCTGCTGGGCGTGCGGGTCGCCGACTACGACCGCTTCACGCCGGGACGAGCCGGCGACGGTCTGCTGTCGGGCGCGTTCGGGCATCTGATCGTATCGGAGCCGACCGGCTACGCCGTCCTGGAGCCGGCCGGCGGCAGCCGCGTCCTGGCCAGACTGGACGGCGCCGTGGTGGGAGTCGAGCGCGCGGACCGCCGCCTGGCGTGGCTCGGCCTGTCGGCGGCGGCCGCGTTCGGCGGAACGGCGCCGGCGCCGCTGGTGCTGCCGCTGCTCGCATCCCGCGGGGTGCGCCCGCCGGTCACGATCCGCGGCGATCACGTCGTGGCGCTGCGGCGCCGTTCGCGGACCAGCCGCGACCTGCTGTTCCTGTTCAACCCGTCCCTTCGGCACGCCGCCGCGCGGGTAACCCCGTCGTGGCCGATCACGCGGGCCGCGGACCTGCTTGCAGCGCCGGACGGGGAGCTGGAGGTCGCCGCGGGCGGCTTCGACCTGGCGTTCGAGCCGGGTTCGATGCGCGTCGTGGCGGCCGATTGACATCGGTCCGCCGATGGACATCGGTCGACTGAGGCCGGCGATCGGATGGTAAACAGACGCTGAACCTTGCATGAACAGCGCTCGCGCCAAGTGGCCGCGCCTCGGGGCCGGCTATACATTCGAGCCGTGGCTGCCGTTACGCTCGACGACGTTCGCAAGGTCTACCCGCTCGGCAAGACGGAGGTGCACGCCGTCAAGGGCGTGAGCTTCGAGATCGAAGAGGGCGACTTCGCCTCCATCGCCGGACCGTCCGGATCCGGCAAGAGCACGATCCTCAATCTGATCGGCTGCATCGACACTCCCACCTCGGGGACCGTGCAGGTCATGGGAACCGCCACCGCCGGCTTGACCGACCGCGCCGTGACCGACCTGCGCCACGAGGTGCTGGGGTTCATCTTCCAGTCCTTCAACCTGGTGCCGGTCCTGAACGTGACCGAAAACGTGGAGTTTCCGCTGCTGATCGGTCAGGCCCGCGTCGCGAAGGCTGAACGGGCCGACTGGATCGCCCACCTGATCGAAGCCGTGGGGCTGGACGAGCACCGCGACCATCGTCCCGCCGAGCTGTCCGGCGGGCAGCGCCAGCGGGTGGCGATCGCCCGCGCCCTGGCAAACAAGCCGCGCATCGTGCTGGCCGACGAGCCGACCGCCAACCTCGATTCGGAGACGGGCGAACAGATCATCGAGCTGATGAAGCACATGAATGCGGAGCTCGGGACGACCTTCGTCTTCTCCACTCACGATCCCGCCATCGTCGGCATCGCCGACCACATCATCCGGCTCCATGACGGACTGGTCACCGAGGACCGCAAGAGCGATTCGAGGCGCAGCGCGTGAGCGTCGTCTGGCGCATCGCGTTCCGCAACCTGCTGGAGCATCGCGCCAAGAGCCTGATCGTCGGTACGATCATCCTGATCGGCACCTTCGTGCTGGTGGTGGGCAACTCGCTGATGGACTCGGCCGCGGCCGGCATCCGCCGATCGTTCATCGACAACTTCACGGGCCATCTGGTGCTGGCCGGCGTCGCCGATGCGCCGGTGAGCCTGTTCGGCGTGCGGTCCACCGACTTTCTGAACACCCGCACGCCGCGGCTGGACGGCTACGACCGGCTCCTGCAGGCGGTCACCGACCACCCGGACGTGGCCGCCTGGAGCCCGCAGGCCAGCGACAGCGCCACGGTGAACCTGGCCGGTGAGGACGGGACGTCCGCCGGGGAGTCGTTCTCGCAGCTCTGGGGGATCGAACCCGCCCGCTACCTGGAGGCGTTTCCGGACGCCGCCGAGCTGATCGCGGGCTCGTTCCTGAGACCGGGTGAAGTGGGACTGGTGCTGTCCGAAGAGATCGCCACCGACCTCGGCGAATCGGCCGACCGTGAGGTGCGGCCGGGCGACCGCGTCCTGCTGACCGCGACCACGCAGGCCGGCATCAAGGTGCGCGAGGTGCCGGTCACCGGGATCTTCCGGTTCCGCAACGCCCTGCCGCAGCTCGACTTCGTATCGTTCGTGGACATCACGACGCTGCGCACGCTCACCGGGATGACCGTGTCGGCGCCGGCGGAGCAGATCCTGACCGACGAGCAGATGGCGCAGCTCGGGTCGGTGGACGAGGGCGATCTGTTCGGCGGCGGGGAGTCCGGCAGCCTGGTTCAGGAGGTCGAGGCCGGCTCGGCCGCACCGGTCCTTCTGGACCTGGGCGAGCGCGAGGAGACGGTGGTCGACTCCGGCGCCTGGCACTTCCTGCTGCTCAAGCTACAACGGCCGGGCGCGGCCGCCCGCGTGACCGAGGATCTGCAGCAGGTCATCGACGACGCCGACCTGAACGCCCAGGTGCTGGGCTGGGTGGGCGCCGCGGCGCCGCTGTCGCAGCTTTCCGACGGCTTCAAGATCGTGTTCAACGTCGTGATCATCGTCATCGCGGTGGTCGCCGTGATCATCATCATGAACACGTTGGTGATCTCGGTGACCGAACGCATCAGCGAGATCGGCACCATGCGCGCGATCGGCGCGCGCAAGGGCTTCGTGCGGCGCATGATCGGCGCCGAGACGGTGACCCTGGCCTTCGTCTTCGGCGGCGCCGGCGTCCTGCTCGGGCTCGTGCTGCTGTTCATTCTGGGCGCCACCGGCATCCCCGCGTCCAACCTGTTCCTGCGCATCCTGTTCGGGGGCGAAATCCTGCGGCCCGAAGTGTCGGCCGGGTCGGTGGCATTCTCGCTGATCATGGTGGCGGCGATCGCGGTGGTATCCAGCCTGTATCCACTGGCGGTGGCGCTGCGCATCTCGCCGCGGCAGGCGATGGGCACCGGCTGATGCGCAGTCAGCTCCGCATCGCCTTCCGCAACACCGGCCGGCAGAAGAAGCGGACCGTGCTGCTGGCCGGCGCGATCGCGTTCGGGGTTGTCGTGGTCACCCTGCTGAACGGGTTCACCGGCGGCGTGTCGCGCAACATCGAGCGCGCGCTCACCGACATGATCGGCGGCCACGTGTACGTCAGCGGCACGGAGCTCACCGATTCGCGACTGATCATCAACGTCATCCGCGACTCGGACGGCAGCGGCTCCTCGCTTGCGGCCGCCGTCGATGAGGTCTCAGGTCAGATCGCGGAGCTGAACCGCCGCAGCCGTACGCTGGGGACCCTGATCTTCGGCTCCAAGCAGACCAATCAGTTCATCGAGGGTGTGGACTGGCACGGGGAGCCGAGTTTCTTCCCCAGCCTCTCGCTGACTGCGGGCTCGTTGCCTCGGGAGGACCAGCGCAACGCGCTGATCCTGCCGGAGTCGGCGGCCGAGCGACTGCGCGTGAAGATCGGCGATCAGGTGCTGGCGCGCGTCGCCACGGTCACCGGTCAGCAGAACGTGGGCGAGCTCGTGCTGGCCGCCACGACCGAGGAATCGGGTTTCGCGGCCTTCTCGTCCGCCTTCGTCCGCCTGGACTACCTGGGGGAGCTGATCGGCACGGGCGCCAGCGAGTTCCAGCTCCTGCACCTGTACCTGCGCGATCCGCGCCAGTCCGACCGTGTGGCGGAGGTGCTGCGCTCCCGGCTGCCGATCGCGCCGGAGGAGGAGCAGGAACAGGAGGAGGGCGGACCGCCGCGCGGCACGCCCGGCGCGTTCGGCGCCGGCGTCACCCGCCTGGCCGACGACGAGGAGCCGTGGGAGGGCACCCGTTACGAGATCACCACGCTCGACGACATCATGGCGCAGATCTCGGACCTGTTTCGGGTGCTGGATATCGTCAGCCTGGTGGTCTTCCTGATACTGCTCACCATCACCATGGTCGGGGTGGTGAACACGTTCCGGATGGTGTTGCTGGAGCGCATAACGGAGATCGGCACCATGCGGGCCGTGGGCATGCAACGCGGCGCCGTGCGCGGCATCTTTGTGATGGAAGCGGGCTTCATCGGCCTGCTCGGCGCGCTCATCGGGCTGGTGCTGGCCGGCATCGCCATGCTGGTCCTGAGCCAGCTCTACCTGGACACCGACTCGCCGCTGCAGTTCTTCCTGGACGACGGCCGGCTCACCTTCGCGGTGCCGCCGCTTTCGATGGTCACCAACGTGGCGATCCTGTTGGCCCTGAGCCTGCTGGCGGCCTTCATCCCGGCGCGCCGCGCGGCGCGCATGGACCCGGCGGTGGCGCTGCGCAGCTCGGCATGACTCGGCGCCGAACGGGCCCTTCCCTGAAACTGACTGAAATCATTGGAGGAAAACCATGACTATTCGACGTTGCGCGATCGCGTTCATGCTCGCAGCGGGGCTGCTGTCGGGAACCGGCCTCTGGGCTGCCGACGTCGACGTGCAGGCGCTGCTTGCGGAGATCGACCGGCAGCGCACCTTCGCCGACCAGGACTTCGCTGCGGTCATGACGATGATCTCCGAGGACCCCGAGGACGGCGTCGAGCGCGTGGTGGTGCAGCAGTTCCGGCGGGACGCGGACGACGCGTTCCTGATCCTGATCCGCGACCCTGCCGTGCAGCGCGGCCAGGGCTATCTCCGGCAGGGCGACAACCTGTGGTTCTACGATCCGGAGAGCCGCAAGTTCTCCCACACGTCGCTGAAGGAGGCGTTTCAGGGCACCGATGCGCGCAACTCCGATTTCGGCGACGTCAGCTTCGCCGCGGACTATGAGGTCCGCACGATCGAGGAAGGGACCCTGGGCAGCTATGCGGTGTACGTGCTGGACCTGCAGGCGACCAGCGACGAGGTGACCTATCCGTTCCTGAAGGCGTGGGTCACGCAAGAGGGGAGCCTGGTGCTCAAGACCGAGGACTACAGCCTGACCGAGCGGCTGATGCGCACCTCCTACTACCCGCGCTACGCGCGCGTCGGCGGCGGCGTGGTGGCGACCGAGATGATCTTCGTCGACGAGCTGGTCGAGGGCAAGAAGACCCGCATCAGCATGAGCGACCTGTCCGACGCGGCGATCCCCGACTCGGTGTTCACCAAGGCGTACGTGGAACGGGCCAACCGGTGACCATGTCGTGGCGCCGGTTGCCGGCGGCGACTCTGCTGGTGTTGATCCTCACCGCAGGCGCCGCGGGCGCCCAGACGATCAGCACCGACGAGGGGTCGCTGTTCGGGGAGGCGAAGAGCCCGCTCGACACCTCCGATCTGTTTTCCGGCGAGGTGCTGGTCACAGAGGACGAGACCGGCGGTCCCGCCGTGCTGCCGCCCGCCGCCGTGGAGATCGGCGGCTCGTACCGATTCTCCCTGACCGGACAAGCGGCATGGTCGTCTTTGCAGGATCTGGCCGACGCACCGCTGGAGCCGGATTCGCAGGGCGTCACCGTCGATCTGGGCGCCAGCGTCTTCCTGGACGCGCGGCCGGCGGACGACTTTCGCGTGTTCGGCAAGGTCGACCTCAGCTATCCGTTCACCACCGATGAGGACGCCGAGCCGGCCCGCGGCTTCGACGACATCGTCAAGGTCACGGAGCTGTTCTCCGACTTCGCGCTCGGCGACGTGCTGTTCCTCCGCGGCGGCAAGCACACGATCGCCTGGGGGGTGGGCTACTTCTTCAGCCCTGCCGACGTGCTGAACCTCACCGCGATCGACCCGAGCGACCCGGATGCCGAACGCGAGGGACCGGTGTCGCTGCGCGCAAACCTGCCGATCGACTTTCACAATCTCTATCTCTACGTGCTGGCCGATCCCACGGACGACGGCGTGCAGCTTGCCGCCGCGCCCAAGGCGGAGTTTGTCGTGGGAGGCACCGAGATCGGTGTCGGCGCCTACTACCGCCCCGACCGGGTGCCTCGCGCCATGCTCACGGTGAGCACCAGCCTGCTGGCGTTCGATCTGTTCGGGGAGCTGGAGGCCAGCCTCGGCTCGGACCGGCGGTTCGTGGAGACCGCCGATCGCGGCGCCGGCAACCGGCACGGGCTGCGCACCGTGCGCTACACGGACGACCTGTTCGCGGCGGCGACCGGCGGGCTGCGGTACACGTACACGCCGGAGGCGGCGGACTGGTCGGCGACCTTCGCCGGTCAGTACCTGTGGAACGGTGAAGGCTACGAGGACCTCGAGGTGCTGCGCGACAACCGGCGCGGCGTCATGGACCTGCTGGAGTCGGGCGACCTGAGCCGCGGGGACCTGGCCTTTCCGGGCCGACACTACGCGGCGGCCTCGCTCAACTTCGGGCTCGGCCGCGACTCGGACTGGTCGATGGGCGTGTTCTGGATCTCCAGCCTGAGCGACGGCTCGGCGCGCCTGTCGCCGTCGGTCACCTTCCGGCCGGCGGACCAGCTCACCCTGCGCGCCGCCGCTACCGTCACCTACGGCGAGGACGGCGCCGAGATGACCCCGTTCGGCAGCCGCATCGGCGCCTCCATCACCGCCACCCTCGGCTCCGGCCGGTTCTGACGGGAAGTCGCCGGGATGAGTCCGTTAAGTGGTGCCGGAGAAGGCCCATAAAGCACTCGGAGTCTCCGGCGCGAATGCGTAGGTTGCGTTTGATGTGCGCCATCGCATTATTCACGGTCACCGCGATGCCTGCTTTCGCAGATCAGACGAAGTCGGGGCCGTACATCAGTGGTAAAGGCGGAGTAGGAATTTGCTGCTTCATCGGCCCGCGACTTGGTGGAAGTGTGGGTTACGACTTTGGCCATGGTCGGGTCGATGTCGAAGGTGGGTACAGCGGATTAGGAGCGTATGAAGTGATAAATCTGCTTGCGAGCGGTTACTACGACTTCGAAACCGGGAGCGCATGGACTCCTCATGTCGGCGTCGGGATGGGATTGATCATCTTCATCGAATCCATTGCGCTCCCGTCCGTGAAAGGAAGCGCCGGCGTTACGTGGGCGGTAGCGGAGCAACTTGCGCTGAATCTCAACGTAGGGATCTATACCGTGCTGACGCTGCCGCTCTTCGTTTCGATCGACTTCGGCGTGCGCTATCGAATCCCGCGAAGATGAAATACGCAAACAATGACGGCCCGGGTCGGTCCAGGTGGGCTGAGATCATGAGCGCCCCTTGTTCTCATCCAGCCACATCCAATCGCTCTCTTGCTGCCACTGATAAAGTAGGTCAGGACCTCCGGCGCAACCGCCGATAACCAGTCGTCCCGGCGGTGTTCCGTCTCCCGTTGTTGTCATCCAAGGAGGAGGGCAGCAAAAAAGATCGACTACGCGGTCCACCCCGGGGCGTCGAACACCGCGGCGGAGCGCCTCCTGCGAGGTCTGCGCCGCCGGTGCCGGTTCGGCAGCCATCTAGGACTCGCTCGTCACGGCCATTGCTCCTTGGTCACGGGCGACTCTTTTCCGGCCGTAACGCGCTGTCAACAGTGATAGTGTCTGTCTTGCAGCGAAGCCATGATGGAGTACCAGGGGTACGTCGCCGAGGTCGAATTGGACGATTCCGTAGGCCGTCTGCACGGAAGGGTCGTGAATGGTAGCTCCTACCCGATCGCCACCTTCGAAGCGACCGACGTCGAGGGGCTCCGGAGGGAGTTCCACCAGTCGATCGACGAATATCTCGCTTCCTGCGAAGAGGATGGTGTCGAGCCACTGGCTACGGATCTGGCTCGGCGAGGAGTTCGCCGGCGTCGATCCGGGAGCGGGTCTCGGCCAGCGCCTGGCGCAGCTCGTCCGGGTCGGGGAGGTAGGTGACGCCGGGGCGCAGGAAGTGGAGCGAGGCGGCCGGCGCGTGGCCGACCGCCTGCTGCAGGGCGGCGGCGTAGAGGGCGATCTGGCCCAGATACGGGGCTGCCGCCTGCTTGAGGTGCCCGCGAGGCACGTCGTCGGTCTTGAAGTCGACGAGGTGCCAGCGGCCCGCGTGCTCGTAGGCCAGGTCGATCGTGCCGTGCACGGGCGCGCCGTCCCAGTACCAGCCGAACGGCAGCTCGAAGTGGGCGCGCGTGCCGGGGCGCCGCAGCACCTGCGCCAGCTCAATACGGTCGAAGCGGTCGAGCATCTCGTCCACCTCAGCAAGCACGCGTAGCGCAGCGGGGTCGCCCGCCGCCGGGTGCAGGCGCCGCAGCAGCGGCGTCAGGTCGGGACGGACGTCCGTGGTGAACCAGACCCGGATCGCCTCGTGGGCAAGGGTGCCGCGCACCAGGGCCAGCCCATCGCCGTGTCCGCCGAACTGCATGACCGGTGACGGGGGGCGCAGCGAGGTCACCGGCGTGCTGGAGCGCAGCGGGATCACCGCGGGGCGTTCGACGAGCGGAGCTTCGACCTTCCGCTCTTCGGAGGTCGGCGGCACGGCGATCTCCGCCGGCGGGCCGGTGCGGGCGATGGCGTCCAGGTCGACCGGCACCGGCGGTCGGATCTCTACCAGGCTCGGGTCCATGCCGCGGAGCGTTTCCTGACAGATCGCCAGCCAGCTCCCGTCCTTGCCGTCCTCGTCGCCGCTCAGACAGAGCCGGTCGGCGGCGCGGGTGGCGGCGACGTAGAGCAGCCTGCGGTACTCGGCATCCTCCTCCACGCTGTCGAGCGCTCGCAGGTACCGATACAACCCCGGCCGGCGGCGCCGGTCCGCGGCGGAGGCTTTCGGATTCAGCGTCACGGCGATCCCGTCCGCCGGGCGCCAGCGCACGGCCGCGTGCGTCTCCGGCGAGCGGACGTGCGCCTCCGGCACGAAGACGATCGGGAATTCCAGCCCCTTGGCGCCGTGGATGGTCAGCAGCCGCACCGCGTCGGTACGGTCGACCACCGCCAGCCCTTCGCGGTCGGCCAGCTCGTCGCGCCGCCGGTGCAGATAGGCGACCGTTTCATCGATCGAGCGGCCGGCAAGCGTGCGCAGGATCGCCACCAGCTTGCGGATGTTGGCCAGCGCCTGTTCCCCGCCGCGCAGGGGAGCCCACGCGGCCTCGAAGCCGGTCAGCGCCAGCGCGCGTTCGACGATCGCGTCCGGCGGCTCCAGCGCCGCCGCCTCTCGCAGCTCCCCGAGCACCGCGGCGGCGTGAGTGCAGCGCCGCCGCTCAGCGCCGGCAATGCCGTCGGGCGGCGCGGCCAGCACGCGCATCCAGCTCCGGTCCGCGGGGCGGCAGGCGAGCAGCGTCCGGTCGTCGATCATGAACAGCGGCGAGCGCAGCACGCCGACCAGCGCGATGTGGTCGTCCGGCTCGGCCAGCCATGCCAGCAGGTTGGTGAGATCGCGCACCTCCTGGCGGGTGAAGAAGCCGGCTCCGGCCGGCGTGACGTACGGCACGCCGTGGCTCTCCAGCGCCTGCTCGAACGCGTGCACGTTGGCGAGCCCCCGCATCAGGATGGCCACGTCGCGCGGCACCGCCGGGCGTTCGCGCCCATCGCCTCCGTCCCACACCGTGGCGCCGTCGCCCAGTAGTTCCGCGATCGCGCGCGCCACGGCGTCCGCCTCCACGCGCCGGCGGTTCGCGTCGGCGCTGCCCGCGCTGCCGGCGGGTGCCTTGGCCACCGGGATCACGGTGAAGTGCGGCCCCGGCCGGGCGGCCGGCCCGCGGCCCGACATGCGCTGCATGCGCACGCCGCCCGGGCCGGCGCCGGCCGCGAGCACGCGGTCGAACAGCGTGTTGCACACCGTCACCAGCTCGTCGTGGGTCCGGAAGGACTGCGTCAGGGCGCGGACGGAGCCGCCCGACCGTCCGATCTCGGACTCGTAGCGATTGAAGTGGGCGACGTCGCTGCCGCGGAACCGGTAGATGGACTGCTTGGCGTCGCCGACCAGGAAGCGGTGCGGCCCGGTGCCGGGCGACGCTGAGGCGTCGCTCGCGCCGGTGAGCAGGCGCAGCAGGCGGACCTGTGTCTCGTTCAGGTCCTGCGCCTCGTCCACCATGACGTGGCGGAGCCGGCCTTGGTAGCCGGCGGCAATCTCGGGGTGGCGTTCCAGGAGGCGGATCGCTTCGAGCTCCAGGTCCAGGTAGTCGCACCCCGACAGTTCGGCCTTGCCGTGGCGGTAGCGGCTGCAGGCGTCCTCGAACAGTCCCTGCAACGCGGCGGTCACGTGCAGCGCGTCCGCCTCGAACGCCTCCCAGCGAGGCGCCTCCTGCAGGCGCTCGGCGGCCTCACGGAGCGCTCGGAGGTTGTCCTTGACCAGGTCGAGGTCGTCCCAGTTGCGCTTGCTCCCCCTGTTGAGCTTGATGAGGGGGTGCACGGCGACGAGCGCGTCGACCAGCTCGCCGGGGGCCTCCGGAAGCGGATCGCCCAGCACGGCGAGCAGGTGCCCGACCTGCTGCGCCAGCTTGTCGGAAGGCTCGGCTCCCGCCTGGGCTTGACGAAGGTCGGCGATCAGTCGTTCCAACTCCGGGTGCTCTTTTTCGACCGCCGTGCGCAGCGCCGCGTCGAGCATTGGTCGGACGCAGCGCGTCCAGTCATCGATGGTCGCGCCGCCGAGCCGGCCGAAGGCCGCCCGTACCTCGTCCCTGCGCTCGATCATCCGCGGTAGCTGCTCGCTCAGCGGGAAGACGCCGAGTTCTCGTATCGCCAGTGCGCGGCCGTCGTCCCACTGCGCCGCGTCCTCCAGGGCGTCGAGGGCCGCCCCGATCCGCTCGTACTCCGCCTCGTCGTCGGGCAGGATGCGCGCCGCGGCGATCGCCCCCGCGGCGACCGGATGCTCGCGCAATATCTGCAGGCACAGCGAGTGAATGGTGCCGATCACGGCCTGATCGATGTCGCGGAGGTGGCCGGCCAGCTCGGGACGGCCGCGCACCTCGCGCCGCACCCGCTCGCGCATCTCGGTTGAGGCGGCATCGGTGAAGGTGACCGCCGCGATCTGCGGGATGCGGCATTCGGCAAGCAGCGCGACGTAGCGCTCGACCAATACCCGCGTCTTGCCGCTGCCGGCGCCGGCGGAAACCAGGATGTCGGCGTTGCGGTCGGCGACCACCGCCGCCTGTTGCCCGGTCAGCGCTTCCATCGGCTGAACTGGTTGACGCGGCAGACGTGCTGAAACGCGCAGTACGTCGGGCACGGCTGCACCTTGGGGCTGACGCGGAAGTCGCCGGCCTGTACCGCCTCGCGTACCTGGCCGGCGCGAGCCGCGATACCGTCGATCAGTTCCCGGTCCGCCGGTACGTCGGAGTCGAGCTGCCATTCGGTGTGCCGCGCCCGCACCCACGCGTAGCGGGCGATGACCCGGTCCGCGCCTGCCTGCTCGCGGGCCAGATAGGCGTACAGGGGGAGCTGTACCCTGATGTGGTCGTCCACTATTTTGCGGCTGATGGAACGGCCGGTCTTGTAGTCGACCACCACGACCATCCCCGGCGCGGTATCAAGCCGGTCGAGGGTCGCCGCCACCGCCAGCGGCGGAGAAAGCGGCAGCTCGGCATCGATCCGGGTTTCCGCGCCGCCCAGTGCGGTGACGCCGGCGGCGGCGGAGCGCTCCGCCTCCGCGCGGAGCAGGTCCGCCAGCTGATCCAGCGCCGGCTCGCACTCGATTCGCCACAACCCCGCCCGGCCGAATCCGTGCTCATCCGGCGCCCGCTCCCAGATCGCCCGCCCGCGGGTGCGGAGGCGTTCGACGGCCGCGCCGACGGTGGTCGGAGCCAGCGCCGTGCCCGCCGCGATCAGGTCCTGCAGGGCGTCCTGCAGCATCGCGTGCATCACCGTGCCGCGCGTGGCCGCGTCCGCCGCGTCCTGCTCGTCATCCAGCTCGTGCAGGCCCAACGCGTAGCGCCCGTAGAACTGAAAGCCGCAGGTCAGGTAGCTCTCCAGCCGCGTCGCGCTCCACACCGCCCCGCAGTCGGTCAGCTCGGGCCGCAGGCCGCCGCCGACCGCACCCTCGAACGCGCCGGCATGCGCGAACGAGCGCCGCCGGCGCCAGCAGCACGCCGCCTGCCTCGCGCAGGATCGCCGCTGGCGCCTCCAGCCGGGCCAGCAGCCGATCGACGAACGCCGGGAAGGGAACCGGTCCCGGCTGCAACGCGTCGTCCGCCGCGGCGATGTCGTCGAGGTGCGCGCGGAGCGCCTCGATCTCGGCGATGAGCCCGGGTTGTGCCCGCACGGCGGCGTGGACCAGCGGCGGCCGGCCGAACAGGGCCGCCTTCACCTGCCGGGCGTGAGCGCCGGCGGGCGCGGGCGGCGGTTCCAGGAACGCGTACAGGTACGACAGCGCGGCGGCCAGGCCGCTTGCCTCCATGCCGGGGAGGGTGGGCTCGCGGTCGTTTCCGTGGCGCGTTGCGCGTGTGCCGTCCGGGGGTCCCTGAGCGTCCGGCAGCCCGAGCGCCGCCAGCCGATCGAGCGCTTCCCGCCCGCCCCACAGGTGGTGCGCCCTGCCAAGGCGCGCGATGCGGGCGACCTCCCGCGGATCGAGCCCCCAGCGGCGGCGGCCGACGCGGCGGCGGTCGACAAAGCCGCTGCCCAGCACCGTGATCAGGTCGCGGAGCCGCCATCCGTCGGCAGGCAGGCGCAGCAGCCGCCGGATCCAGACGCCGAGCGGGCGATTGGCGAGCGGTTCGCCGGCCACGGGGTCCAGCGGCAGGTCGTACTCGGCGAACACCTGCCGCGCCAGGCCGAGGATCGGACCGAGCCGGCGGAACGTCACTCCGCAGTCCGATGGCCGCAGGCCGCGGTCGTCGGTGAGCCGGCGCTTGATGGCGCGCGCCATGGCGCGCAGCTCCGCCTCGCGATCGGCGGCAACGCATCCCTGCACCCGTGGGGCCGGCCCGCGCCCGCCGGCGCGTTCGATCACCGCATCCGGGAACAGCCCGCCCAGGCGCTCGTACGAGTGGCCGGCGCGTTCACCCGCGTCGGGATCGAACGCCAGCAACAGGTCGCGGTCGCGGGCGAGTGCGGCGAGCAGGAGCAGCTCGCCGCCGTGGAAGAACCGGAAGCCGTCGACGACCACCAGGAAGGGCAGCGCGGACGCGTCCCCGGCAGCCGCGGCCGCGGCCGGCAGCGCCGTCGGGGCGAGCCACCGGTGCTCCTCCAGGGCGCCGCGATAGGCGCCGTAGATCGCCGCGATCGCCGCGAGCTGCGGGTCGCCGGTACCTCTGGCCGCGGCCGTGAACCGCTCCGCGAGGACATCCTCGGCCAGCAGCTCCTCCACCGCCGCCCACAGCATCGGCAGCGCGGCCGCCGCGCCGAGCGGCGCGAAGTGCGCGGCGTCGCCGGAGGCGATCTGCCGGTGCGCGATGCTGCCGAGCAACTCGCGCGCGGCGCCGATCGAGGCGGTGGCAAGCCCGGTGCAGATCCTGCGGGCCACTCCGCGCGGGGTCTCCACCTGCAGGTCGAGCGCGACGCCGCACGTAGCCAGCAGCCGCCGGCGGAACTGGTCGCCATGCCGGACCGTCGGCACCACCACCAGCGTTGCCGCGAACGGGTTCAGCCGATACTGCTCCGCCGCCCGCCGGACCAACGCCCCGGTCTTCCCGGACCCGGCCGGCCCGACGATGAAGGCAGGGTGTGCGATGAGGGCTATCGTACCGTGTTGGGGTCAGCCGCGAGCCGAGCCCGGCGGCCGTCGAGGTCCGAGCGGCTCCGAGGTGTGTACGCAAATGGTATACGTGTACAAAATCATGGCCGCTGGGAGGAACGCTGATCGCACAGGACGCGACGCTGCACGTGAAGATCGACCCTGCCACGAACGAAGAGCTCACCTGCTTGGCTGCCGCGCGCAAAACCAGCAAGGGGCAGCTCGTGCGCGATGCCATATTCGCCTGCTATCAGGTGCCGCTGAGTGAAGTGCCCATTCAACAGCGTCACGCACTGGCGGCTTTCGTAGGAGGCTACATCAGCATCGGCAAGCTTGCGGAAGCGCTCGGCATGCACGTCCTCGGTCTCAGGCGGTGGCTCTCCGAGCACGGCATCGAACAGAATACGGCGATGTCGGCTGACGACCACGTGAAGGCCTGATCGGGTCTTCCGGGTTTCGTGTGGGTGAGACCGACCGAGGCACGCCCTTGGGGGAGGCAGCGGTCACGGTGCAGGCTCACGCGGGGAGCTGCCCTGCGCGTGCCGGTGGCGGTGATGGGCGCCACACAGAAGTCTGAGGTTCCCGGGATCGGCGCCGCCGCCCAGCGCATGCGGGACGATGTGGTCGATCTCGATCAGATGCGTTGAGTTGCAACGGCGCCCGGTCTGTGGATCGACGTAGCTGCAGCGCCCGCCGTCGCGTTGCCACACCTGTCGTCTGACACCCGCTGAAATCGCGCGGCCCGAAGCGCATGACTTCGCCGCCGGAGTGGCGGCGCCCGTGGGCTTCGCCCCGCTAGCGGCTCGGCGGGCCGTCTCCTCCTGGGTGCTGGGCGGCGGCGCAGAGGTCGGTATCGGCCGAACCGCCCGCGCCGGTGTGGGAGCGGCGCCGGCGGGGATCGCCGCGTCCTTCGTCGTCGAAGCGGCGCGTCGCTCCACAGCCGGCTGCGACTCCGGCGTCGGAGTTCGCGGGGCGTCTGCCTTCGCGTCCGCGGGTCGACTGCCGCCGCGCGCTCGGCGCGGTGGCCGGCTCGGGTCGTGGCGGTCGAGCGCCTCCTGCACCACCCGGCCGACGAGCTGTCCCATCGTCATGCGCGGGTCTACGTGCGAGAGCAGCCCCCGGAGCTGCTCCAGCCCCTGCTGGCACTCCGCGTCGATAGTCGCCTTCAGCTCGTAGCGGCCGTCGCCGAGCGGGCGCACCCGGTCGGCCGGCGGCGCCAGCTCCGGGTCCAGGTCGACCAGCATCCGGCGGACCTGCCGGGCGCTCTTGCCGGCCGCCTCTTCGACCAGTTGCCGCCGCCCCACCGCATCCAGCACCAGCGGCGGCGGCTCCGGCTCGGCGGGGGGCAACGGTACGGCCGGCGCGGAGTCTGGCGCCGGCGTCCCCGCCGGTGCGATCGCCGCGGTGCCGGAGATCGACCCGCGGCGCCGCTGCCGGTCGAACGCCCACTGCAGCTCCGCGGCGGCGCTCAGCGTCAGCGAGCCGTCGCGCAACCCTTCCCGCGCGTCCGGTTGATCGGCGCACAGCCGCATGGCGCCGATGCGCCGAGCGGCGGCCGCGTCGCTGTAGCCGAGCTCGCGCACCGCGTAGTCGAACAGGCTGGAGAAGCCTCGCTCCAGATACAGGCCGCGCGCCTCGATCTCGGACAAGTGGTCGATGACGGCGCCTTGCAGGTGCCGTTCGTGGCGGACCAAGTTCCTGGTCTCCCGCAGCAGCTCGCGGTCGGAGAGGGCGCTGACGGTGGAGGTGATCGGGGGCCGGGTGGCGGTGGTGAGAGGTGCGGTTCTCATGCCGTAAATATACTACCGGTTTTGAGATACACGTCTTGGCCCCGTCCAGGATCGGCAATGGATCTGCGCGCAGCGCGCGCTGAACGGGGTGCTGTGCAGCCGAAGGGACACGTGATCTCTTCGGAGGCCGGAAGGGGCTGGAACGTGCGGTGGCGGGCCAGCTCGCAAGCGCAAAACCCCGTCAAGTCCCCGCGGCAGGATTTCTCGACTTTCTTGACGCCCGTGCGCGTGCCGCAATACCGCCGGCAGGGTTCAGGAATCAGGAACCGTGAACCTCGCTGCGGCGGAGGTCGTCATCGACTCCTCCGAGGCGTCCTGCTGCGGGACACCGTCCGCTGCCACTCCCGGCTCGGCGTTCTCGGCGGCCTCTATCTGTACCCGCCGGTCCTCATGTGACGTCCTCTAGGGGGCCCCGGCTCCAGGCCGCAGCTCAGCTCGGTGACGAGCCGGGCGGCCGGGCATCAACGCCGCTGTCTCGCGTGAACCAGTCGCAGAAAGTCTGGCTCGTCGCGGTACTCCAGCGCCGCCTGGACCAATGCCGCGGTGGAGACGCCCTCCCACTCGGCCAGGCGCCGGCGCAGCGCAGCGGACATTGGCAGGCCTCGGCCGGTGAACACCTGCAGCACCGCCTCGGTCTGCGTCTCCTGTCGACTTTGCGCTCGGCCCTCCCTACGCTCTGCACGCAACAGGGGGTCGTCATCCGGCCCCGTGCCCTCCGCCGCGCCCAGCGATCGCGCCACCCGGCGCAACGCCCGCATGGTGGCGTCCGACAGCTCGGCCTCGTTCAGCGCCCGGTGGATCTCCTGCGCCGTCCAGCCCGGCAGCGCCCGGCTGCTCGGCTCGGTACGAAAGCGCCGGTCACCCAGCACGTGAATCGTCAGGCCGGGACGCAGCCCCGCCGGACGGCTCGGCGACGGTGTGTCGGGCACCTCCACCCAGACCTCGGGAAAGCCCCACGACTCGTAGAGAGCGAGCTTGCCGCGACGTACGTCGGTGGTGTTGTCCACCTCCAGCACCATGTCCGGCAGCGCGTCGCTGCCTACCTCGATCGCAGGACCCCAGGGACGCGTCGCGCGCGGGTGCAGATACACCGTCTGGTCTGCCTCCAGGATGCGGAGGTGGTCGCCGTGGACATCGCGCACCAGGAGGTCCGCGGCACCGAAGGTCTCGATCGGCGAGCCTCGCAAGTGGGCGATCGTCTTGAGCAGCCCTGCCAGGCGCTGCGACGGGTGTTCGTGGTAGGTGCTGATCGGCTCGCACACCATGGCGATTTCCGTAGCGGCGTCCCAGTACTCGATGCGGCCCTCGTAATCCGCGATTTCCGTTCGCGGAATGCGCACCGGCCGACAGCCGGGAAACTCCAACGACTCCGGCGCAGGGTGCTCGCCCGGTTTCGTGACCGTGGCGGGGCTGCGCTCAGCCATGGAGCGATCCTAACACGTGCCGGCCGTGCTATTCGCGGAGTTGCCCGCCGGTGGTCTACGCTGAGGCTGCGATGGACGACACCGAACGCGAACATCCCGGCCTGTTTCCGCTCGAAGGGCGGCCGCCGATCCCGTCGCGGGAGCAGCGCGACCGCATCGCCGCACGGTTTCCGCCGGCCCCGCCTGCGGACGAGCGCAGCTTGGCGGGCCGGCTGGCGCGCCTGAAGCGGCAGGCCAACGGCCGGGAGCCGTTCGTGTTCGACGAGGTGATGGAGCTGGCCTACCGCCCCGGTCCCGGCCTGATGTTCATCGACAACACCTTCGTCGAGCACGACGGCAAGCTGTGGAACTTCCACATCGTCGGCTCGCCGGAAGACCTGGAGAAGGCCGACCCGCGCATCCGCAAGCTCGGCTACGAATACACCGGCTACGCGGTGGGCAGCGGCCTGTTCGACCTGGAGTACCGCGGTCTGATCCTGAGCACGGCGCAGGGGGAGTGGGACTGCGTCGCGACCGGCGTGCCGGTGAACATCCATCCGTACGCGGACGGCTTCGCCTGCGTCACCACGGGAGTGGGCATGCAGGGGACGCGCTGCGGCGTGGCATTCTCCACCGATCTGCTCGACTGGCGGTACCACGAGCGCAATCCGGTGCTGCCGCCCCCGCCATGGGCCGAGCCGTACGGCGCCTGCAAGGACAGCCACATCCTGCGGGTCGGCGACACGTACCACATCTACTACATTGTCACCGCCAGGATCGGCTACTCCGCGATCGCCTTGGCCACGACCACCGACTGGGACCACTTCGAGTTGGCGCCGGAGCCGGTGTTCCTGTTCCCCGCCGGCCTGCGCGGCACCGGCGGCTGCGAGTCACCGTGCATCCTGGAGCGCGACGGCGTCTTCCACCTGTTCTTCTGCAACGGCCCCGGCACCTGGCACACGATCAGCGACCGGCCGGACCGCTTCCCCGGCACCAACGGCATCTATCAGGTCGGGCCGTTCGTCGCCGCCGAGGTGTTCCGCTGGGGCGAGCGCTGGTGGCTGTCGAGCACTCGGAAGGAAGACCTGCGCCGGCAGGACCGGTTGCGCGGCATCAGCCACCACGGCGACCTGGACGACGAGCGCCGCAACCTGGCCGGCATGTACGTCGCCGCGCTCACCTGGGACGGCGACTTCCCCGTGCTCAGCCGTCCGCTGCCGTGAGTACGGCGAGGTTCACCATCGACGTAGAGCAGGAGCAGGACGGACGCTGGATCGCCGAGGTCCTACAATTGCCCGGCGTCCTGGCGTACGGGGACTCGCCCGAGGACGCCATGATCAAGGCTCAGGCGCTGGCCGTCAGAGTCGTGGCTGATCGGCTTGAACATGGTGAGTCGGTGTGCCCGACTCCCGCTCGAGGATTGTGACGGCCGTCCTCAAGAGAGCGAGACGCCCGCTGTCGACAGGGCTACGGCTGGATCACGATCCAACGACGTAACGCCGACGATCTGTCGCAGCGATTCGACGACTCCTTCGGGGCAACCGATGTCGACGGTCGCAACGTCCAGGATGCGTTGGGTTCCGGAGATCCTCCAGTGACGGGCAATTCCTGGACCAGTGACGACTTCCTGATGCCACGGATACACCAGAACGAGCCGTGCGGCGTCGTAGGCATGCGCGTAGGCCTGCATCTGATAGATGTCGGGCGATTCGACGTTCAGCGTTGTGTCGCGCGAGTCCAGTCGCTTCCACTTGGTGTCGAGCACCATCGGGCCGTCCGGTGTCTCGACCACGATGTCCGGCTTGAGCCGGAACAGCGGCCCGTCCGGCGTATCGATCGCGCAATGCCTCGAGTGCTGGAGGTAAACCCGCCACGGTGCGACGGCGCGTCGCACGCTCCGTCCGATGTACTCCTCGAAGAGCTCGTTCATGGCGAACACCAGGGCGAAACCCGGCGCCGCTCCGCCTGCGGTGCTTTGCCAGTCCCTTGCGAGGAACAGTCGGGCAAGACGATGCAGCTCGTGATATGCGGTGTTCGTACGGTCGAGCCGAACCGGTTCGCGCAAAGGGTCAGGCGTATCGCCTACGAACTCCAACCGAGCCGCGAGCTCGTAAAGCAGTCGAGCGGTGGCAGCGGAGCGCGTGATCCCGACCAGCATCGCGACCGCCGCCTTGAGGACGCGGTTCAGGGGTGTATCCACGGACAGTTCGTCGAAACGGCAAGCGAGAAGATCGGAGCGGATTGCGAGTCGTGTCAGTTGACGTGTGACATTGAGCCTGCCGCGCATCAGCTTCAGATCCTCCGCACGTTGCCGGTAGTGACGCGGCAGACCGCGTCGAACGGCGACGGCCAGCCGGACAGCGAACAGGCGGATGAGCAACTCCAGCAGGTCGTGCCGCTGCGTTTCCAGAGCCGTGATCCCGCCTGTAGCCACGCGCAGTTTCAACGTCACGGCAAGCATACGCACGAGCGCCGCCCGAACCGCGCCGTCGTTACCGTCGATCTTTGGCAGGATCTCCAGGGTCGATCCAGGCGTGACCAGAACGCCGACTACCTGACCCGCCTTGAGCCCGTTCGGGGTTCGAGCCAGAACTGCGGTCGTATCCAATCCAAGTCGTCGGGCCGCGCGTTCCGCGACCCGCTGAAGCCGTCTGGCGTCGCGCTTCTCAGTGTCATCGGCGCCCACCGGCAGGTCCTCCCACTCCCGGATGGTCTTCCGGGTCACTTCTACTCCGAGGCTTGTGGCTTGATGAGCCGGTCGTACGCTCCCTCCGGGAAGCGGTCACGAACGGTCCAGCGCTGGCGCTGCTCGTCCGTATCGTCGTCGAGACCCGGGGGCGGACTCAGCCGATGCCGTTCTACGAAGTCGTCACCGCCACCAAGTACGGCCTGGACCTTCGTCCAGGCCTCGTAAAAGTACTCCGCCAGGAGCGGGATGATCTTCCGGCGCATGGCGTCGTCCACGTCTGCGTTGGTGCGCGCGGTCATGAACCAGGCGTGGCCGATGAGGTGGTCGCGATCGAGGAGCCACTCCAGGCGCTCGTTCATTGCGCGGAGCACGCCGGAAAGGTCGACACCGGTCGCCTTGCTCGCGTCCTCCAGCAGATCGGGGTCAGGTGCCAGCTCCTCGAACCGGAAGCGACGGCGCAGCGCCGTATCGAGTAGGGCGATGGAGCGGTCGGCGGTGTTCATGGTGCCGAGGATGTGGAGGTTCGCCGGAAGGGTGAAGGCCTCGCGAGAGTGGGGCAGCGTCACTGCAACTTCGTTCGCGGCACCTTCACGCTTGTCTTCCTCCAGGAGCGTGATGAGCTCGCCCATTACCTTGGAGACGTTGGCACGGTTGATTTCGTCGATGATCAGGACATGAGGCTGTCCGCTCCCGCGAGCGCGTTCGGCGATGCGCTTGAGCACGCCGTCCGTCGGCTCCAGCCGGAAACCCGCCCCCGTCCCTGTTTCGGGTCGCAGGCCTTCGACGAACTCTTCGTACCCGTAAGACTCGTGGAACGTGATGAACTCGACCTGCCCGGCCTCGACGAGTTCCCGGTAACGTTCGCGGATTCGCTCCGCTTCCGGCGCGCTCGCTCCATCGCAGATCTCCACGCAGCGGCGGGCGGTATTGAATGTCTTTCCCGTTCCGGGCGGCCCGTAGAGGATGAGATTCAGAGGCTGAGGCGATGTGGTGCCGGGAGCGGTTCCGTCGGGGTTCCAGAGTGGCTGTTCTCATCGAAGAAGTCGAACCTTCCGTGCTCCCTTTCGAGGACCTTGCGGATTTCGTGAATCGCTCGGTCGTTCGGAAGGCTCCCGCCGGTGTCGGCGATCGGCTCGGACAGTCGATGCTTGAGCGACGTGACGATCTTGCGCTTGTCTTCCGAAGATCCGATCGGCTCGAAGACATCCGGGTATAACAGATACAGCAGCGCATTGCGCATCGGGCGGCTTGGATTCCTCGGCATCGTCTCGTTCAGCCAGTCGACGAATCGCCACGGATCCTTGGCGATCTCGACCCGACGCGGGACCGCTTTCCAGCGGTCCGACATCACCAGGAGAAACTGTAAGGGGTGCTGGACAACCCAGTGTTGGCCAGGGACGTTGCTGACGCCTTGCAGGGCCCGGTCGCTGAGATGTTTGCTCTCCGGTGGCGGCGGACTTGATGACTCCCAGAGTTCCTTGAAGCGGTTGCGCTTCCAGGACGGTGCCTCGCCGGCCCGCGTCGTCGGGTACAAGTCGGTCAGCCAGACCGCCTCCGCCGCAAGGCGGAGAATCTCCGGCCGCTTGTCTTGCAGCTGCTGTTTCAGGAACGACCACGACGTGTCTCGGGTGCCGTGTCTCGGGGGTTGGCATGCCTCTCTCAGCTCCTGGACGTTCTCCCGCGACCAGAGTTCCTCGTCGTCCAGGAACACGGAGCCGTCTTTCAGCAGGCACCGTTCCCGCCAGGCGTCGGCGGCGGACAGGATGTCTTCGAGGTACTCCTGGTTGGGACCTTCACCGGTCCAGCGAGCCATTCTCAGCTTCCTCAAGCCCAGGGCGGCTGGTCGCAGCCGCGGAAGGGGTAGTGGTCGCCCGGGCGGAAGCGGGGCCAGGGCGGGTAGGTGTTGATCCCCTCGACGGCGTTGCCGCGGCACAGGTACGCCGGATGGTCCTCCCGGAGGATCCGCGTGGTGGTGGGGATGTAGCGCAGGGTCAGGCCGATGCGGCGCCGTTCGGAGCGATTGGCTTCCGAGCCGTGGATGATGTACGGATCGTGCAGTGAGAGGCCGCCGGCCGGCACGACCACGTCGACCGCGGCCGCTTCGTCCACGTCCTGGTCCAGCGTCGAGCTCAGGACGTTCGGCGCATCCTCGGTACGCCGGTGCTCGTGCAGCCGTCTGGTCCGGTGCGAGCCCGGAATCACGCGCATGCAGCCGTTCTCGGGCGTCGAGTCGTCGCCGGCCAGCCAGATGGTGATCACCTCCATCGGCTCCAGCGGCCAGTAGTTGCCGTCCTGGTGCCAGAGCACCGGCTGCCCGCTGCGCGGCGGCTTGCTGATGTAGTGGGCGCCGAACAGGGCGATGTCCGGTCCCAGGAACGGCTCGATCACGTCGATCAGCCGGAGGTCTGTGCACAGCCGGACCCAGAACGGGTCGTCGACGATCAGGTGGTGGTGGAATTGCTCGGGCCGCAGGTCGGGGTGCCTGCGCTCCAGCCACTCCACGTGGCCCTGCACCTCCGCCACCAGCTCCCGGTCGATCACCTCCGGGATCACGACGTAGCCGTCCCGCTCGTACCGGCTGGCGATCTCACCGTTCGTCATGGGGCGATGGTGCGCCGCTCCCGGCACGCCCTGCAACGCGCCGCCGCGCTACACTGATGCCATGTGTCGCAGCATTCGCCCGCTCCACAACTTCGCCCCGCCGGCCGGCGCCGAGGAGATGCACGCCGCGGCGCTGCAGTACGTGCGCAAGATCAGCGGCACGACCAAACCGTCCAGGGCCAACGCCCGCGCCTTCCAGCGCGCGGTCGACGAGGTCGCGCTCGCCACGCGGCGGTTGCTCGACGCGCTGGTGACCACGGCGCCGCCGCGCGATCGGGAGGCGGAGGCCGCCAAGGCGCGGGCGCGCGCGGCGCAGCGCTTCGGCGCGGCCGGCGCCCGGCCGGTGGAGCAGCACCCATGACGCAGGCCGCTTCGACCATCGCGGTCGCGGACCTGGAGGTGTCGGTCGCCGACCTCGACCTGCAACGGGCCGCCGCCATCTTCGAGGAGCACGGCTGCCTGGTGGTGCGCGGGCTGATGCGCGCGCATGCGGACGCCCTGTACCACGACATCATGGCCACGGTCGACGACGCGATCGCGGATCTGGACCGGTCATGGCGGGTGCCCGAGGGATGGGTGGTCCCGAACGGCAGCCTGTTCCTGCCGGCGCCCGAGCACTACGACCGCGACAAGCAGATCATGGTGGTCGGCATCGATTACACCACCAGCGCCGCGTTCCTGGCCGCCGCGCTCGATCCCACCGCCGTCGACATCGCGGCGGCGATCGTCGGCCCCGACATCGAGCTGTTCGGGCAGGGGCAGGCGCTGGTCAAGGAGCCGGTCGGCGGGCACCCCAAGCACCTCCACCAGGACTCCGCGTACTTCGAACACCGCTACGGCGGACCGGTGGCGATCCTCAGCTACACGATCGACACCGACCTGCGCAACGGCGCCCTGCACGTGGTGCCGGGCAGCCATCGCCTGGGACAGCTCGCGCACGTCGACACCTTCTCCCACCTGGGACTGGACGAGCGCGAGTGGCCCTGGGAGAAGGCCGTCCCGATCGAGGGCGCGGCCGGCGACTCGATCTTCTTCAACGTCAAGACCGTGCACGGCTCCAAGCCCAACTACGGCGCTGAGCCGCGTCCCGTGTTCATCATCCGCTACCGCGACCCCGAGGACTACACGATCGTCCGCGCCACCCGCACCGAGGTGCGCGCCCAGGCGGAGAAGCAGGCGGGCGAAGCGACGCGCGCGAACGATCAGCGCGGGCTGATGGTGCGCGGCTTCCGCCACACCGACTCGAAGAGCGCGGTGCAGCGCTCGTCACCGCCCGCATGACCGCCTGCGGTAGCATGGGCCACACCGATGACTGAGCGACCGAGCGCCTCCGAACGGTTCTTCTTCGACACCAGCGGCTACCTGCTGCTGGAAGGCGTGCTGGACGCCGATCACGTCGGCCGGCTGCGCGGCGCGCTGCAGGAGGCCGTGGAACGCCGCCGCGAGCTGGCGCGGGCCGGCAAGGAGGTGTTCCGCGTCAACCGGCATCTCGAGAACGGCACGCGCATCTTCTACCTGCTGGCCGAGGACGGCCTGTTCCTGGACATGATGGACCTGCCGGCGGTGATGCCCTACGTCACCGGGCTGCTCAACGAAAAGCCGCACTTCCACGCGTCCGACGCGTTCTGGGAGCACGGCGCCAGCGACCACAGCGCCGGCTGGCACATCGACGGCGCCGACAACGGCTACCGCGGGCTCGGTCCGTACATCCCGCTGCTGCAACTCAAGATCGCCTACTTCCTTTCGGACATGAGCACCCCCGACCAGGGCAACCTGACCGTGGTGCCGGGATCGCACCGCGCGCGGGTGGCTCCGGACGAGCGGGACCTGCAGGGCTTCGAATCACTCCCCGGGTCGGTGCAGCTCTGCTGCCCGCCGGGATCCTGCGTGATGTTCCACAACGCCCTCTGGCACACGCGCGGCCCCTCGCGACGCGCCGACGGCGAGCGGATCATCCTCTACTACGCCTACGAACATCCGTGGATGGCGGCGAGTCCCGAGCCCACCTCCTATCCGCCGGGCTTCTACGCCGCGCTGTCACCTGCGCGCCGGCGGTTCTTCCACCCGGTGGTGCTGCCCAAGGACTGAACCGCTTCAGGTCGGAGCGTCCGCGTCGGCCGCCGATCCGAGCCGCTGCACCACCGCCGGCTCCACCGGCACCTCCAACACCTTGTCGCGGGCACGCCGGCCGCCGACCAGTGCCACGCGGCTCGGGGCGACGCCGAGCGCCTTGGCCACCAGGCGCACGCACGCCGCGTTGGCCGCTCCGTCCACCGGCGCGGCCGTCACCCGTACCAGCAGCCTGCCCCGTTCGTCGAAGCCGGCGATCCCGTCCCGGGACGCCCTGGGCGTGAGGCGTACCGTCAGGCGCGTCAACCTGGACTACCAATCGACACGGCGCACCTGGTCGACGACGTCGAGGACAGCCGCATTGCGTCGCTGGAGCATACTCGTTCACGGCGGGCGGGGGTTGTGCCGTCGGGCTGAGCGGACGATATTTGCAGGGGAAGAAGGCGAGCCGGAGCCGGTCGTGCGCGTGGCTCCGGGCCGTCACGGTCCGTCGTGCGAAGCCCGCCGGTGACGGCAGGCTCGCGACCGAGATCAAGGAGTCAAATGTGGCAAAGAACGCCCCGTCGGCCGCGGCCAAGGCCGCGCAGGAAGAGTCGGCGCCGGCCGAGCTGTTCCGCAACGGCGCCATCCCCTTCATCGGCATCGCGCTTGCGCTGGCCGGCGTCGTGCTCAGCTATATCCTGACCCGCAACTTCTTCCATCACACCGTCATGGGTGAGGCGTCCGGATGCGCCATCAACGCCTACGTGGACTGCGACCGGATCAGTCAGTCGACATTCGCGGCGATCGGACCGGTGCCGATTTCCGCCTTCGGACTGGGGATGCACGGCGCGGTGCTGACGGCGCTGGCCGTCGCGCACTTCAGAGGCGCCCGCGTCCGCGAAGGACTGGTCGGCGGCGCCGCGGCCCTGGCGCTGGCCGCCACGGCGGTGTCGGTGGTGCTGGCGGCGATCTCGCTCTTCGTCATCAAGGCGCTATGCGTGTACTGCACGGCGCTGCAGATCGTGAACCTGGCGTTGGCCGCCACGATGGTCTTCGGCCTGACCGGCGGCGTGGAGCGGCTGAAGAAGGCGCTGCGGTCGATCGGCGGCCCGGCGCTGGGCGCCGGTGTGCTGGCCATCGGCGTCGGTGCCGGTGCGACGGCCATCGCGACCTACAGTCTGGCGACCGGCGCCGACAAGCAGTATCTGGAACGGCAGATCCTGGAGGCGCGCGATTCGCAGCGTCTGGCCGACCGGTACCTGAGCTTCGAGCGCCACGAGTTCGAGCTGTCGGACAGCCCGCAGCTCGGCGATCCCGACGCGCCGATCACCCTGGTGGTCTTCGCCGACTACAACTGCCCGCACTGTCAAGCATTCGACCCCAGGATTGCCGAGATCGCACGCGCGGCCGACGACGTGCGGCTGGTGTACAAGTTCTTCCCGCTCGACGGCACCTGCAACCGGTCCTTTCCGCCGGACCGGCGCTCCACCTCCTGCGCAGCCGCTGCGGCCGCCTATCTCGCGCACCTGGAAGGAAAGTTCTGGGAGTACAGCGAAACGCTGTTCGCGAACTTCCAGCGGTACGGACCGAATTCGCTGGTCGAGTATGCCCGGCAGGTGGGGCTGAGCGATCCGGAGCTCGCCCGTACCGCGTTGGAGGACCGCAAGGTGCGGTCCAAGATCGACGCCGACCTTGCCGAAGGGGACAGAGCGGGCCTCCAGGCGACGCCCACGCTGTACATCAACGGCAGGACGTTCCTGGTCGCCAGGCTGCCGCCCAACCGCGACCAGTTCTCGGTCATTCGCTCGCTGCTCGCCGAAGCGCGCGGCGGCTGAGGTGCGCGATCGCGCCGACGCGGTCGCCGACGCATTGGACCAGGCGGGCGTCGATGCCTTGCTGTGCCTGCACGGGGAGGGGCTGCCGCGGCCGAACGTCCGCTATCTGAGCGGCTTCACCGGCAGCTCGGCCGCCCTGCTGATCGCGCCCGGCCATCGGGTGCTGTTCACCGACGGCCGTTACGAGGAGCAGGCCGCCGCCCAGTGCCCGGACTGGGAGCTGCAGATCGGACGGGGGCTTGCCGGGATGGTCGGCGAATGCTGCGCGTCCCGTGGCTTCTCCCGGGTCGGATACGAGCCGGAGGGCCTCACCGCCGGCATGCTGGACGCGCTGCGGGATGCCGGCAGCGTTCACTTCGTGCCGGTCGATGAGCTGGTGGAAGAGCGGCGCCGATGCAAGGGCCCGGACGAGATTGGGTCCATCGAGGCCGCCGCCCGGATCGTGGACGCCGCGCTGGAGGCGACCGCCGCTCTGGCGCGCGCCGGCGCGACCGAGCGGCACGTCGCGCTGGAGCTCGACCTGCAGATGCGCCGCCGCGGCGCGGAGGAGCCGGCGTTCCCGACGATCGTCGCCGCCGGCCCGCGCAGCGCGCTCCCGCACGCGATGCCGACCGACCGGCGACTCGCCGCCGGCGACTTGGTATGCATCGACTGCGGCGCCACCGTGGACGGCTATCGCAGCGACCTCACGCGAGCGTGGGTGATCGGCGAGCCCGATGACGAGCAGCGCCGCGTGCACGGCGCGGTGCTGAGCGCGCACGACCGGGCGCTCGCCCTGGTACGACCCGGCGCCGGCAGTGATGATCTCGAAAGTGCTGCACGGGAGGAGCTGGCGGCGGCGGGCGTCGAGGATTGGTGGCGGCACAGCCTCGGGCACGGCGTCGGGCTCGCCATCCACGAAGCGCCGAGTCTCCGCGCGGGTGCCGGCACCGAGCTGTCCGCCGGTGACGTGGTGACGATCGAGCCGGGAGCTTACCGATCCGGGTGGGGTGGAATACGGATCGAGGACCTGGTGCTGGTGACGGAGACCGGCGCCCGCCTGCTCAGCGCCGCGCCCACCGCGCTACGGGTGATCGGCTGAATCAGGCGATGACGATCTGGACGCGGTGTCCGGACTCCTCGTCCTGGTAGTCCAGGACGTCGCACGGCTCGCCCGCTCGCAGCGCCTCCCGAATGCGGTTGACGTCGATGCCGTGCTCGCCAAGCAGGGCGGCATGCGGAAGGTCGAACAGCGGGAGCGCGAAGCGGGCAAGCTGCAGCGGCAGGATCAGCGTGACCACCTGGCCGTCCCCACTGGCAAGCGCGATGCGCAACTGCACGTCATCGGCGGTGGCTGCGGCCTCCGCCGGCGCTTCCGGGTGCTCCTCAACAGCCGCTTCGTGTTCTTCGCCTCCGAGCGCGCTGATCAGCCGCGCGCCCTCGTCCGCGGTGATCGTGCCGTGCTCCACCATGTGCAGCACCTGCTGCCGCTCTTCGCTCAACGCCATCGCTCACCCCCTGCCATTCAATGTAGCGTCGCCGCGCCGGCTGGCCAAACCCATCGTGCTGCGCGTCTCGCCGGGACCGGTGCCCGGTCGCGGCTCAGAGTAGCATCGGCGTTCCGCCATGGGCTACGTGGCATCGATCTGGGCAATCGCCGGCATCGTGCCGATCGGCCGAGTTCCTGCTCCCGGGGTTCGTCGTGTTCTTCTTCGGCACCGGAGCGCTGAACCGCGGCAGCGCCGACGACCTCCTGGTGCTGCGCGTCGACCTCACCGATATCAGGTCGATCACTCAGACGGTCAGGAAGGCGCTCGACCTTGATTGAATGGCGGAGTTGCGGCCACTTGGGCGGCGTGGCCCGGACGGGGCCACGTTGCTTGCGCGATGGAAACGGCTGCCGAGCGTCGACGTGGATCACGGGAGCACGTGATCGATCTGCAGTAGATGCCGTGATGCGCAGCGGCGCCCGGTGCGTGGATCGACGAAGCGGCAACGTCCTCCGTCCCGTTGCCAGATCTCGCGTTTCACCGCCGCCGGAATGGCGCGCCCGGAGGTGCGGGACTTCGCTGCCGAAGTGGTGACGCCGGCCGGCCGAGCCGACCGCGCTGCTGCCGGGGGCGCGTGAGGCACCGATCCTCGCTCGGGGGGCCGCGTCCCGCTGCATGTTCGCCGTGGGTGTTGAGCATGAGTGATGTATATGGCTAATGTACGTTCGGAGCTGACGGTGACGAGAACCCAGATCTATCTGACAGACACGCAGAGAGACGACCTCGGGAGCCAGGCTGCCAGAACCGGCCGACCGATGAGTGAGTTGATCCGGGAAGCACTGGACGAATACCTTCGACGCCACGCGGACGAGCGCCGGCGAGAAGTGCTGCATGCCGCCGCCGGTCTCTGGGCAGATCGAAGCGACCTCGCGCGGTTGGACGACGCACGTGCAACGCTGGACAGAGATCTCTCGCGATGAGTCGCGTTCTCATGGACACCGATATCGCGATCGACTACCTGCGCGGCGAACCGGCAGCGGTCGCATTCGTCCAGAAGCATGAGAAGGAGATCTCGCTGTCGGCGGTGACGGTCGCCGAGCTCTTTGCCGGTGTCCGGCAGGGCGATGAGACGCTCGAGCTCGATGAGTTCATCCGATTGTTTCCCGTGCTCCCGGTCGACTTGGAGATCGCGAAGACGGCTGGTCTCCATCGTCGCGACTTCGGGCCGTCCCACGGCACGGGTCTGGCCGATGGGATGATAGCGGCTACGGCGGATCTTCACGCATTGGGATTGAGAACGTTGAACACCCGGCACTACCCGATGTTCCGTAGCCTTCGCCCACCGTACGTGCGGCCTTCTCCTTGATCTACCAAGCCCGTCCGGAGCTAAGCGGACCGGTTATCCGGTGAAACGACGCCGCGGACTCCTGGTCACCGATCTGGACGGCACGCTGCTGGGTGGCGATCGCCGGCTGCGCGACTGCGACCGGGCGGCTCTCGCCCGGCTGGGGCGCGACGGGTGCCAGCGCGCCATCGCCACCGGGCGGCACCTGCACTCGTTCGGTCTGGTGGCGGGCGAGCGGTTCCCGGTCGACTACGTGGTGTGCTCCTCGGGGGCGGGCATCTACGACGTGCGCCATCGCCGGCTGATCCGCTCGCACTCGCTGACGGCCACGGAGACGAAGACGGCGGTGCGGGTCCTGGACGGCCTCGACCTGGACTTCATGGTGCACCGCCCGATCCCGGACAACCATCACTTTCAGTACCGGTGGTCGGGCCGGCCGAACACGGACTTCGAAGGGCGCATGGACCGCTACCGCGCGTTCGCGGCGCCGCTCGACGGCGAGGTCGGACCCAGCGCGCAGTTGCTGGCCGTCGTGCCGGCCGATCGCTCGGAGCCGTCCAGCGACCAGGTCGCGAGCCTGCTGCCCGGTCTCACGGTCATCAGGACCACCTCACCGCTGGACCATCGGTCGACCTGGATCGAGGTGTTCCCGCGGGAGGTGTCCAAGAGCCAGGCGGCGGCGTGGCTGGCCGCGCGGCACGGCATCCGCCGCGGCGACGTCTGCGCGGTCGGCAACGACTACAACGACCGCGATCTGCTGGAGTGGGCGGGCACAAGCTACGTGGTCGCCAACGCCGCGCCGGAGCTGTGCGCCCGCCACGACGTGGTCGCGGCCGGCGGGCACTGCGGCGTCGCCGAGGCGATCCGGCGCTGGCGGACCGCCTGAGAATCAGGCCGCGTCGCGGGCCGGCTGGAAGTCGAAGCGCTCGCCGGCATCCCATGCGGCGCGCTGGTTGCCGTGCGCGGGGATGCCGCCTGCGTCCTTGAGCATGCGCGCCAGGTGCAGGAGGTTCCAGGTCATGAGGAGGGGCCGGGCCCGGCCTCGCCCAGCCAGGCGGCGTCGGCCTGTGGCGGAATCGTGTAGCCCAGGTGCTGCAGCGAGTACAGGATGTTCATCGAGCAGTGCTTGGCGCCGTCCTCGTTGCCGGTGATCAGGCAGCCGGCCGCCCGCCCGTAGTAGGCGTCACGCGGGGAAGCTTTCTCTGCCGCGCCGCGACCGTCAATCGGACGTAGCCTGATCCAGATTGCTACGAAGTGCTACGTTTGCTACGTTAGCCGAACCATGCGTACGATTACTCAGCGACAGCTTCGCAACGAATCCGCAGCCGTTCTGCGCGACGTGCAGGCTGGCCAGAGCATCATCGTCACCCGTAACGGAACACCGGTGGCAGAACTGAAACCGGTTTCCCCGCGGCGCTTTGTACCGCGCGACGTCCTGATCCAGGAAGCGCGCACAGCGCCGCGGATCGATCTGGAGCGGTTCCGGGCGGACATCGATGCGCTCGTCGATCAGAGCATCGATCCGTCGCCCAACGATGTCGCCCGGTGACGGCAACCGGGTCTCGTGGCCTGCTGGATACCTCCGTGGTGATCGACTTTGACATCATCGACCACGCCTTGCTCCCGGACCAGACCGCGATCTCGGCGATAACGCTCGCCGAGCTTGCTGCAGGTCCCCACGCGACCGACGACCAGGAGGAGCGCGCACTCCGGCAGGATCGCCTGCAATGGGCAGCCTCGCGGTGGGATCCTCTCCCGTGCGATGCCGACGTTGCGCGTGCATACGGCCGCGTCTACGCGGCGTTGCGGGCGCGCGGGCGCACGGGTCGCCGCCGCTTCGCGGATCTCCTCATCGGCGCTACGGCACTGGCTCACGAGCTGGCGCTGTATACTCGCAACTCCGCGGACTTCGCCGGCCTGGAAGGCCTGATAGCGATCGAGACCGTTTGATCGGCGATTCGCAGCCGGGGACCGAGCCGAGAAACGAAGAGAGGCAGGTAGACAACGATGGCTCCACGATCGAGCTGGAAGGCGTTCCTGAAGCTCAGCCTGGTTTCCGTGCCGGTGCGCGGGTTCACGGCGAGCAAGTCGGGCGGCGATATCCGGCTGAATCAGCTCCACAAGGACTGCAACACCCGCGTCAAGTACCAGAAGGTCTGTCCCGAGCACGGCGAGCTGGGCTCCGATCAGATCGTCAAGGGCTACGAGCACAGCAAGGGCGCGTACGTCATCATCGAAGACGACGAGCTGGAGAAGCTGCGCACGCAGAGCGACCGCTCGATCAACATCGACGGCTTCATCCCGCCGGACGCGGTGGACCCGGTGTATCACGCGGGCCGCACCTACTATCTGGTGCCCGACGGCAACCCGGGGCAGAAACCGTACGCGCTGCTGCACCGCGGCATGCAGGAGAACGACGTGCACGCGCTGGCGCACGTGGTGATAGGCGGGCGCGAGCAGATCGTGCTGCTGCGACCGATCGACGATCTGCTGGGGCTCACGGTGCTGTACCACCATGCCAAGGTGCAGTCGTCGGAGTCGCTGCGCGACGAGGTGGTCGCCGTGGAGGTCACCGACGAGGAGCTGGCGCTGGCCAACACCCTGATCGGCGCCTCGCGCGTCGAGGACTTCGACCTGGCCTCCTACGACGACCGGTACCACACCAAGCTGACGGAGCTGATCCGCATGAAGGTCGAGGGCCAGGAGGTGGTGCAAGCCGAGGATCCCGAGGAGCCCAAGATCATCAACCTCATGGACGCGCTGAAGAAAAGCGTGGCCGAGGCGCAGAAGTCCGGAGCGGCCACGGCCCCCGCCACTGCCGCAGCGTCCCCGAAGAAGATGGCCCCGAGCGCCGGCGCACGCCGCACCGCGGCCAAGAAGAAGGCGGTGTAGGCATCTGCCGGATCTGCCGCGACTCATCGCCCCGATGCTGGCCGCCAGCGGCGCGCCGTTCGATTCGGTGGATCATATGTTCGAGTTCAAGTGGGACGGGTTTCGCACCATGGCGCACGTCGAGCATCGCTCGCTGCGGCTGGTGAGCCGTGGCGGCCGCGACGTGACCGCCCAGTATCCGGAGCTCGCCCCCCTTGCCGCGCTCCCCGACGGCAGCGTCGTGGATGGCGAGATCGTCGCCCTGCGTGACGACGGCGTGCCCGACTTCGAGTCTCTGCAGCCGCGCGATCAAGCGCGCGATGCGCGGCGGGCCGCGGTGCTGGCGGCCCGGCAGCCGGTGCGGTTCGTCGCCTTCGACCTGCTGTACCGGGACTTCGAATCGGTCATGACTGAGCCGCTGCGCGTCCGCCGGGAGCTGCTGCTGCAGCTCGACGCTCCGAAGCCGATGGCGATCTCGGAGGCGATTCCCACCGAAGGGCGCCGGTTGTACCGGACCGCGTGCTCGGCCGGGCTCGAAGGCGTCGTGGCGAAGCGTCTGGACAGCATCTACCGGCCGGGGCGGCGCTCGGACGCCTGGACCAAGGTGAAACGGCGGCTGCACGGCCTGTGCGCGATCGTCGGCTTCCTGCCCCAGGAGGCCGGCGACATCCAGAGCGTCGTGGTGGCGATGGACCGCGACGGCGTGCTCACCTACGCCGGCCGGGTCGGCACCGGCTATGGCGAGGACGAACGGCTGCGCCTGGCGGGCTTGCTGCGCGAGCGCGTATGCGATCAGCCGCTGGTCGAGATGCCGGCGGGCGCGATCGCCGTGCGGCCCGGCCTCTACTGCGAGGTCAGTTTCGTGGACCAGACGCGTGCCGGCGTCCTGCGCGCGCCGGTGTTCGAGCGGCTGATCGAGGAAGCGTAGCAGTGGCCGAGGCGGTCATGTCGCAGTTCTCGATGGCGCAGCTCGCCCGGATCCTGGACGTACCGCCGGCGGAGATCCGGCGCTGGGTGCGGGGCGGCCTGCTGCGGCCGGCCAGCGGGGAAGGACGGTCGGCGTGCTTCGACTTCACGGACGTCGCCGCCTCGCGCGTGGTGGCGGCGTTGACGCATGCCGGCGTCACCCCGCGGCGGATCAAGCGCTCGCTGCGGCAGATCGGCGAATGGTTGCCGGATGCAGGCGAGGTGCTCCCGCTCCTGGAGGCGGCCGAAGCGGGCGGCGGCGTGCGCGTGCGGCTGCGCTCGGGTGAGGCGGCCGAGCCGTCCGGTCAACTCCTGCTGGACTTCTCCGCCGAAGCCGATCGCGCCCTGCCGGCAGAGCGGCGGATCGTGGAGCTCCACCCGGAGGCGTGGGACGGGGGGCTGGCGGATCCGGACGGCGCCGAGGCGTGGTTCGACGCGGGCGTGCACGCGGAGGAGGCCGGCGCCCACGAGCAGGCGGTGGACGCCTACGAGCAGGCGATCGACCGCGGCGCCGACTCGGCCGAGGTCCACTACAACCTGGGCAACGCGCTCTACGCTCTCGGCCGCGCCGCGGATGCCGCCTCCCGCTACCTCCAGGCAGTCGAGCGGGAGCCGGACTACGTCGCGGCGTGGAACAACCTGGGCAACGCGCTCATCGACACCGGGAGCGCAGTCGACGCGGTCGACGCGTACCGCCGGGCGCTCGCCCTGGACCCGCACTACGCCGACGCGCACAGCAACCTGGCCGAGGCATGCGCGCAACTCGGCCGGACCGAGGAGGCGCGGCGTCACTGGCAGGCGTATCTGCGCGATGACCCCCCGCACGGCGGTTCGGCCGAGCAGGTGCGCAGGAAGCTGATCGCGTTGGAGAAACCGCCGGGGCCGGACATCCCCTACTGATACGGCCGGCCGGATCGATCCGGCGTCAGAGCGAGACGCCGGCCGTGCCGCGCGTGAGTTGAAACGCCACCGCTCCGCTCTGCATTTGCACCGGCGTGTAGTCGCCGGCGAGCGCCGCGGCGACCAGCTCGGCAAGGCGGCGGCCGGCGTCCTCCGGCGACCCCGCCGTGTCGATTACCAGATCGAAGCCGGCGGCGTCCGCCCCGTCGGTGACCTGCAGGACCGGTACGAACGGGTGGGCGTGCATGGGACGGCTCGGGCTGAACGCCACGATCAGCTCGGCGCCGGCCGCCACCAGGCCGCCGGCGATCTCGTCGACGTGGCCGGTCGGGGCAGCCATCAGGTGAAGCCCGCCGCCGGTGGCCGGGCGCTCGGCGAAGCGGACGGTGGGCCGCGGCCGTTCCGCGACGATGCCGGCCGCGGCCAGCGCCGCCAGGGTGGGGCCGACGGCGGGAGCGACGACCGATCCGCCGGAAGCGACCACCGCGACCGCGAAGCTCGCCAGCAATTCGATCGCCGGCGCGGACGGTTCACCGGCGGCGACGACCCCGATCGCCGGCGGGCCGCCCGTCCGCGGGGGGACGCGCTCGGCGCCGCCCGCGACCGCCGCGGCGAAATGGCCGGCTACCCGCTCGGTCACCGCCGCGATGCCGCCGTCGAGCTGGATGCTGGCCCAGCCGAACCGGTCGGCGGACTGCCCGGCGTCGCGCAGCGCCGCGCGGAAGTAGTCGTTGTGCGTGCGCTCGCAGCCGTGCTCCAGCAGCAGCGCCGCCGCCACCGCCGGGTGCAGCACGTGGCCGACCAGCGTGCGGGTGTACAGATCGTCGCTTCCGCCGGATCCGCAGCCCTCGGTGTGCGGGAGGGCGACCACCCCTGCCAGCGCGCCGCCGATGATCCCGCGGCGCTCGATCCCGGCGGCGATCAGGCCGGCGACCTGCCCGGAGCAGAGCGAGGTCGGCGCGATCAGGCCGATCCGCGGGCGCGCCTCCGGCCACTCCGGTTCGGGGATTCGTCCGTGACGGCGGTCGCGACGCGCCGCCTCGCGGTCCAGCGCCGGCGCGTCGGCGATCGGCTCGGCCGCCGCCGCGGCGTGGCCGGCTCGCGCGCCGGGGCCGCGCCCTTCGAGCCCTTCGCCGACCGCCCAGTCGCGCCAGATGGAGACCTGGCTGTGGCCGGCCAGCTCGCCCTTGGTGCGCTCCCCGGAGGCGACCCGCAACGTCTGGTCGAGCACCTCGCCGGTCAACGCTTCCATCGGCTCGCCGTCCAGATAGCGGCCGGCGTTCACGTCCATCTCGCGCGGCAGCAGCTCGTAGCGCGGTGTGGTGGTGACGAACTTCACCGTCGGCACGAACGGGAAGTTGGTGATCGAGCCGTTGCCGGTCACGAAGAAGATCAGGTTGGAACCGGAGGCGACCTGGCCGGCGACGCTCTCCAGATCGTTGCCGGGGCTGTCCATGAAGTGCAGCCCCGGTTCCGCGACCGGCGCCGCGTAGTCGACCACGCCGGCCAGCGGCACGTCCGGTGCCTTCTTGGCCGCCGCTCCGATCGACTTCAGGGTGATGTTGTACAGGCCGCGCAGCTTGTTGCCCCCCGAAGGGTTGCCGGCTGCCGACTGCCCGTGGCGGGCGGTCCACGCCTTGAAGCGTTCCACCTGCTCCAGGAAAGCGGCGGCGGTGGGCCGGTCCTTGACCGACGACAGCACGTAGCGCTCGGCGCCGATCAGCTCGTCGGTCTCCGCCAGGATGGCGGCGCCGCCGGCGGCGATCACCTCGCGCGCCACCGCGCCGGCCAGCGGGTTGCCGGAGATGCCGGAGAACGCGTCGGAGCCCCCGCATTGCAGCGCGATGTTCAGCGCCGACAGCGGCAGCTCGCATCGGCGGGCGTCAGCCGCGGCGCGCAGCAGCGGCAGCACGGCATCGTCGTCCACCGGGTCGCCCGCGGTCGCGGCGACGATCGGCACGCGGTGGAGCCGGCGCGCCTTGGCTTCGGCGCAGGCGGTCACATCCGCCCAGCGCACGGCGCCCGCCGGATGATCCAGCACCACGGCGCCGGCCACGTTGGGATGGACCAGGAAGCCGACCAGCGTGCGCTCCAGCAACTCGCGGTTGTTGGGCGGTTCGGGACCGCCGCCCTCCGTGTGCGCGATCGGCACCACGCCGTCCGTGCCACCGAGCGAGCGCGCGACTCCGTCCAGCCGCGCGGCCAGCGCGATCGCGGCGGCGCCCGCGTGCGAGTTAACCGCCAGCACGATCACGTAATTGCGGGTGCCGAACCCGCGCTCGCCGCGGTCGTAGCCGGAGAACCGCAGGTCCGCCGGCGTCGCGGTCAACGGCTCGGCCGGGGAAACTTCTTCCAGCCGCGCCGACTGCTCGAGCGGCTGGTCCTCGAAGTTGGCGTCGGCAGGCAGCTCCAGGGGCAGGTCGCGCTGCGCCAGCGCCTCGATCATGCTGGCGTTGCGGATCCAGTCGCCGGGATCGATGTCGCGCAGCGCCCGGCCGAACGGATAGCCCCAGGAGAGCAGCTCCTCCCCCCGCCGGATCGGGGTGATCGCGAACCGATGCCCTTCGAGCACCGGGTGCGGCAGCGCAAACCTCGGGTTCCGCCACGTCCCGTCGTGCTCGATTTCCCGGCCGGCGGGCAGGGTGGACAGCGCGATCGCGACGTTGTCGGCGCCGCCGGCGAGCCGCGCGACGGTCGCCAGCGCGACCGGCCGACCCGCGTGGGACGTCATCGGAACCTGCGCAGCGGCGGGGTCGGAGGCCTTCAGGTGGACTCGCCGGCCAGCAGCTCGTCGAAGGCCTGCCGGCCTCGTTGCAGCTCGTTGATGAAGCCCATGAACTCGCTGCCCTGCACCAGGAGCTGAGCTCCCTTGGACAGGATGCCGGCCGTCAACGCCACGTCGCCCGGCCGGCCCCACGCCTTGCCGTGGCGCTTCGCGGCGCCCGCCACCCGATCGGCGGCGGCGTCCAGGTCCAGCGCGCCTTCGTGGTGGCGGAGGCGCAGGGTCAGGTCGGCGGGGCCGATGAACAGGCCGTCGACGCCGTCGACCGCCGCGATCGCGTCGGCGTTCTCCACCGCCTGCGGCGTCTCTATCTGCACCACCACGAAGGTCTCGCGATTGACGTCGTCCGCGTAGTGCTCACCGGCATCCAGGTAGTAGTCGCCGTCCAGGCCGGCACCGTCCATGCCGCGGCTGCCGACCGGCGGGAACTTGACCGCCTGCACGATCTGCCGCGCCCGCTCCGGGGTGTTGACCAGCGGGAACATCATGCCGGTCGCCCCGTCCTCCAGCACGCGGTAGAGCTGGGCGCCGTCGACCAGCGGCACGCGCACCATCACGTCGATGTCGACCAGGTGCGACAGCATCAACAGCGACTGCAACTCGCGTTGCTCCATCGCGCGGTGCTCAAGGTCCAGCCATATGCAGTCGAAGCCCAGATGCGCTGCGTGGCGCATGAAGGCCGGAATGAAGTGGCCGAGTCCGCAGATGCGCACGGCGCGGCCGGCGCGCAGCTTGGCCAGGGTCTTGCTGACTCTCATGAAGAACTCCTCTTTGTTTCTTTGTTTCGCTCAGGGCGCCGTCGTCTCGTCCACGAAGGAAACCTGATTCGCTTCGCAGAACTTTCTGGCGCCATCCAGGTAGCTGTCGAACAGCTCGCGGTTCTTGCGGCGGTGCATCCGCAACGGCTCTACGGTGCCGCGCACGTGCAGCTCCAGCACCTCGTCCTCCACGAACCGGTACAGCGCGAAGGCGCGTTTCCTGGTCAGCCGGAACCGCACCAGGTCGTCGCGGGTCAGGTTGTGCACCGCCGGCTTCTTGGCTTCCGTGTCGATCAGCACCAGCTCGGTCTTGTCGAAGGTCAGTCGTGTGCGGGGGGCCATGCCGTTAGAGTACCGAACGCAGCGGCGGTTAGCGATCCCCGTCCGCGCCGCGGGGAACGGAGGTCAGCTTCGGGTCCCACGCCGCGATCAGCTCGTCGATGACATCGTCCAGCACCTGCCGGGCGCTGCCGTCCCGCGCGGTCCGCGGGCCCCACTTCCAGTGCTCGAGGTAGGCGTCGCTGCCGGCCAGCCCTTCCTTCATGGCAACGCGGTCGATCTCCGTCTGGTACCGGTCGGGCATCGTCGCGGACTGCGTTCCCCCCTCGCCGTAGGCTTTCACCTGGGCGGGAATGCCGCGCCACGACAGCACCTTGTACTCAGCCATACTGACGTTCATTCTTGAGTGTCGCGCTGACGAAGCGGTTGTTGTGCATCGGTGTCCTCCCGATCATGGCATATGCGATACGGTAGCGTAACTCGGCCGCCTCGACGCCCCGGTCGAGCGGGTGGCGCGCACCGCGACGCTCCGGCGTCTGCTCCGCCCGCTCAGGGCGCTGCGGGAGTTGCGCACTTGAGCGTCTCCGGGAGGCGGTCCAGAATCGGCGCGTGACCCGGCGCAGACTGCCGATCGGCGTGCAGACCTTCCGCACGCTGCGCGAGAGCGACTGCTACTACGTCGACAAGACCGCCTTCGTTGAGCGGCTGCTTCACCACGGCACGCACTACTTCCTGTCGCGGCCGCGACGGTTCGGCAAGAGCCTGTTCCTGGACACGCTGAAGGAGCTGTTCGAGGGCAACCAGGCGCTGTTCGCCGGGCTCTACATCCACGACCGCCACGACTGGTCGCAACGCCATCCGGTGGTGCGGCTGAGCTTCGGCGGCGGCAGCTTCACGGAGCCGGGGAATCTGTACGCCAGCGTGATGGCGCAGTTGGAGGGGGTGGCGGAACAGGCGGGAGTGAGCGCGCGCTACGCCACCGGGCCGGAGCGGTTCGCGCATCTGATCAGGACGTTGCATACGCGTGCCGGGCAGCGGGTCGCGGTGCTGGTCGACGAGTACGACAAGCCGATCCTGGACGCGCTGGAGACGCCGGAGGTGGCGCGCGCCAACCGCGACTACCTGCGCGGGCTGTACGGGGTGATCAAGGACAGCGACGCGCACGTGCGGTTCACGTTCCTGACCGGCTGGAGTTGACCCGCTTTCGTGGACACATCGAGAGTGAGCACGAGAGGAGGGATCTACCATGGCGAGAACGCATCAAGCGTACCCACCTGAGTTCCGCCAGCAGATGGTCGAGCTGGTACAGTCTGGGAGGACGCCGAACGAATTGGCTCGGGAGTACGAGGCTTCAGCCGGGTCCATCCGCAACTGGGTGGCCCAGAGTGAGCGCGACGCAGGACAGCGCAACGACGGTATGAGCACCGACGAGCTGCTGGAGCTGCGGCGGCTGCGGCGCGAGAACAAGCAGCTGCGAACGGAGCGCGACATCCTAAAACGAGCGGCGGCCTGGTTCGCACGGGAGAGCGACGCGATCCCCGAGAGGGATTCGAGTTCGTGAAGGCGAATCAGGCCGCCTGGCCGGTGCGCACCATGTGTCGGGTGCTGGGTCTCTCCCCCAGCGGCTACTACGCATGGGTGCGTGGAGCTCCGTCGGCACGAGCGCGGCGGGATGCGCACCTGACCGAGCGGATCAAGGAGATCTGGAGCGCCAACCGCGAGGTGTACGGACGGCCGCGGATCCACGCCGAGCTGCAGGCCGGCGGCGAGCGGATCGGCGCGAAGCGGGTCGGGCGCCTGATGCGCCGTGCCGGGATCGCGGGCGCCAGCCGCAGGCGTTCGACGAAGACCACCACGCGCGAGCAGCGCGCTGCCCGCGTGGCGCCGGATCTGGTCGATCGGGACTTCAGCGCCGCTGGCGCCGATCGGCTGTGGGTGGCCGACATCACCTATGTAAGGACGTGGACGGGGTTTATGTACGTGGCGGTGGTGCTGGATGCCTGGAGTCGCCGGGTGGTGGGCTGGTCGATGGCCGCCCACCTGCGCACCGAACTGGTCCTGGATGCGCTGAACATGGCGATCTGGCGGCGACGGCCGCAGGAAGTGGTTCACCACAGCGACCAGGGTTCGCAGTACACGTCGATCGCGTTCGGGGCACGGTGCAGGGAGGCCGGCGTACGACCGTCGACCGGCTCGGTGGGCGATGCGTACGACAACGCGCTCTGCGAAAGCTTCTTCGCGACCCTGGAGTGTGAGTTGCTGGAGCGGCGCAGCTTTCGCAGCCACGCCGAGGCGCGCATGGCGATCTTCGAGTTCCTGGAAGGCTTCTACAATCGGCGCCGGCGCCATTCAGCGCTGGGATACCAGTCACCGGCCGACTTCGAAGACAACCAGGGGGAGGCGGCAGCATGAGTGCGCCCACCTTGGCGATACGAGCGCGCCACGCCGCCCGACGCCGTCATTCAGCGTCGATTCGCGATCTGAGAGCTGATCGCCATCCGAACGAGCCCCATAGCGGCCCGCTACGGCCCTTGCGAGCGGTGGGGGGTACCCTGGTGGGACACCCGCTGGATCGGCCCTCCATGGCGCTTGGCCGCGGCGGCCCTGCCTGCATATCACCGGCCGCTGGGCTGCAGCGTCCCGTCCTCGACGCCGTCTCCACGGCCCGGAGATGGTCGGCACCGCGTACCATTCGCTTGACGTACCGGCTCTGTCGGCAGGACTGTTCGCTCTGCGACGGAGTCACGAACCGCAGAAGTTACCCGTCCACCAAACCGGGTCAACTCCAAACACCCGGGTCAACTCCACGATGCGCTGGTGGTTGCGCGCGTTGTGGCGGCTGACGATCTCGGCGATGAACGCGCGGTAGTCCTCAAGACGATCGAAGTCGGTGCAGCCGCGCAGCAACAGGGCTTGCTCGATGGCGCGCTTGAGGTGGCCGTGGGCGCTTTCGATGCTGCCGTTCTCATGGGCCACGCCGCGGTTGTTGCGCGTCGGGCGCATACCGTAATGGCGGCACAGCTCTTCGTAGCGGTTGGTCAGATCGTCCTGGGCGGCTTGGTCGAGGTTGCGGAACGCCGCTGACAGGCTGTCGGTGCGATGCTCCTGCGGCGAGCCGCCGAGCGTCCACACCGAACTCTGCAGGCCGCTGCTCAAGGCGACGTAGCTTTCGCCACCGAGCACCACCTCGGCGTACTCGAAGCCCGAGTAGGGCAGTCGGAAATGGTACAGCAAGTGCGACAGCGCCTCCTCGGCGATGGTGATGCCCAGGTGTTTCGTAGGCGTGAAGTCCGACAGGCCCATGCGTCCGGGGGGATGGATCTGGGCGAACATGACCTCCTGCTCGGGGCCATGCACGGCACGCCATGTGCGCACGCGGCGTTCCAGGGTACGCCGCACACCCGCAGGCAGCTCGGGATGACGGCGGCACAGCTCCTCGAAGATCGTCACCGCGCGCAGATGCGGGGATTCGACGAGCAGCGGCACGACCTCCTCAGCGAAGATGCCGCCCAGCGGGTCGGGCCGTCGGCGCGTGCGTGCGCTCTGTTTCTGTGACGGTGGTCGCGGGTCGGACTCGATGCGGTAGGCGGTGGCGGTGCTCAATGACGCCTTGGCGGCGGCCACCGAGGGGCTGTCTGTGCGGCGCAAGTTCATGTAGTGCCTCGCTTGGCGATCGGTTATGTGTCGGCCCGGCATCCGGCGCTCCTTCGTTTGGTACTCCAGAGCACCGTACCCACGCCGGGTCGGCCACGATCACCAGGGCGGTCAGCTCTCGGGCTACCCGCCCGCCTCTGACTCCGGTCGGGCTACGCCCTCCCTCCGTCAGAGGCGGCCAACTTCCCCTCCATCAGAGCAGAGCCAGCCTCCTCGGCATTTCGCGGTAGGGACGCCGGTTGCCCGGCGCCCCCCGCACAGATCCGTACGTGCGCGCTAACGCATACGGCTCCTACCTTCGGGAGCGACCGCGGCCCACTCGGGCCGCCGTATCCGTTCGGCCGCCTGTGCCACGGTTCCCCGGCTCGGTGTCCGGCCCGTGCTTTGGCCTCGCGGATTCCCGTCGGTCACCGGCCTTGGCTCCGGCAACTCCGCAACGGCTCGTTACCGCCTTGTTCGCTGCCTTCATCGCTACTATGCCGGTGTCAGACTTCTTCGGGCCGTACATCATCGGCTACGGCTGGCTGCCTTCCCGACGCGGTCCCACCGGTTGCCCGCTAGGACGGCCCGAAGACCTCCCAAGTCCCGGCGTGGGGTATACGTGCGTGCCTGGGGTCTCAGACGCCGCGAAGTCCGACTGCGCCTCGCCATAGCGGCGCACCCGATGTTGCCTTCGACCATGAGAAGAGCCTCGGCACTTCGGACCATATCATTTTCGACGCTCAATACCCCTGCCCACACGCACCGCTACCGACGCTTCACTGGCACCCTCACGGGTACCGCTGCACGGCTCGCGGTGAATCGTGGATCGGCTCATCCTTCGTTCCAAGGGACTTTCACCCTTACCCCTCCGCCAGTTAGCCTGGCGCGCTCTCATCTTGATTGTCGCGCCACATCATGCGCTGGCTGCGCAAGAAACACCCCAAACGGACTTGGAGGTATCTCCGGAAACGGTACTGCGGCGGGAGATGGGACCTACAGATGGGACGGCTCGCACTGTTCCGAGCGCACTTGGTGAAGGTGGAACGCTACCGCAGCCGCGGTCAGCGGATCCTGCTTCCCTGGATGCACCCGGACGACCTCGGACCCGTGGGCATCTTTGCTCGCGGGCCGGCGGACGAGACGACTTATCTCGAGACCCTGCAGCTGCGCTTGGCGTTCGATTGAACCCTGCGGTCTTCGCGGAGAGCCGGATGCGTGGTAACGCGCACGTCCGGTTCGGAGGGCGGCCGGAGGAAACGGAGTCGGGGGAACCCGACCACCGCGCCTCCGGCCGACCCTACACCTGCCGCTGGAACCCGGTGGCGCGAACCTGTTCTTCCAGCTGGTCAACGCGCGTTACGAGAAGGGCGCCATGATCCTGACCTCCAACCGCGGCTTCCGTGAGTGGGGACAGGTGTTCGGCGACAACGTGATCGCCGCCGCCTTGCTGGACCGCTTGCTGCACCACGCGATCGTCATCGAGATCGACGGCCCAAGCTACCGGCTGCGCGAGCACGCGCACCTGATGCCCGAGGCGCTGCATCCAACGCCCGTGTCGACTCCACCCAAGCGTGGGCGCGGTCGGCCACGAAAGACCGAGGTGCCCCCGTCACTCAACGGCTGACCACCGATCATCGCTACGCCGGGGTGGGGAATTTTACTCCGGCAGATGGAGTGCGCCCCTTGAGGTGGACAGGCTCAGGCCGAGATTTTGACAGGGCACGTGGCGTGTTGAATCTCGAACTGCACGGGGCTCAGATAACCTAAAGCAGAGTGCAGTCTGCAGATATTGTAGACTGCCTCGATGAATCTGGGCAGGTCGGTACTGACGTCCTCGAACGTCTCGTAGTCGTTCAGGTAGACAGCCTCGACCTTGAGGGTCTTGATGAAGCTCTCCGCCTTGGCGTTGTCGAACGGGTTGCCGCGTCGGCTCATCGACCCGACCAGCCGGTGATCGGCGAGCAATTGACGGTAGCGCGCCGAGGCGTACTGGGATCCGCGGTCGGTGTGGCAGATGCACCCGGCCGGCGGTCGTCGCGAGGCGAGCGCCGCCTTGAGCGCGGCCAGGGCGAGGCGCGTGTCGATGGACCGACCGATCGCGACCACGCGGCGTGACCAGGCGTCGAGGACCAGTGCGACGTAGACGAACCCGGATGCCACGGCGACGTAGGTGATATCGCCGCTCCAGAGCTCGTTGGGACCGTCGGGCACCATCCCCCGGGCGAGATTCGGGAACACCGGCAGGTTGTGGGCGCTGTCGGTGGTGGCGATGAAACGTCGACGCCGACGGGGTTGCAGATCGTGTTCACGCATGAGCCGACGCACCTTCTTGCTGTTGACGACGACTCCTTGCTGTCGGAGCGCTGCGCCTACGCGGCGGTATCCGTACGTCTCGAACTCGCCGCAGATGGCCGGCATGCGACCGACGATCTCTGCGTCGTCCACCGCGGCGCTGGGCGCGTCGTAGAAGGTCGAGCGTGGCAGACCCATCAGGCTGCATCCTCGGGCGATGGACATGCCACGGGGCCGGCAACGACGGATGTACGCGCGCTTCTGGGTGGCGCTGCGTTCTTCTGAGCCCCCTTTAGAAACTCGATCTCCAGGGCTTGGCGTCCGACCAAGCGTTCCAGCGCCGCGATCTTCGCTTCGTACTGCTGCAGCAGGTCGGCGGCCTGGAACTCGTCGTCGAATGAGCCCGCCTCGTACTTCGCGACCCAGATGCGGATGAGGTTCCGCGAGACATCGTGGCACCGGGACAATCCGCAGAGGGTCTCGCCACCGAGGAACTCCTGCGCCACTTGGCGCTTGAACTCGATGCTGTAGGTGCGGTGTCGGGCCATGGGGGTTTACCTCCGAAATCTCCCGTCCCTGTCAATCCTTCCATCCGAAACCGTCTGCCTCAAGGGGCGCACTCCAAAAAGTGGGGAGATTTGCTCCGGTATTGACACGCGGGCAGCTGACACCCACCAGAGTTTCCGGAACCCACACTTCGGCACGCCTGGGGAGTCTTCGCCCGGCACTGCCAACGGCCGCCGAGCGATGTCAGGTCATCCCTGGCCCTGGAATCGATCAAAGCCATCGGCGAACTGCTCCTGCGGACGGTGTCACCGGTGAGCCTCGAAGTAGCCCTGCAGGTCCACGTCGACGCGGAACTACAAGTTGCGGCGAAGGCGGCTGCTACTCTCTACCGCCGTTCCGACGTTCCCTCAGGATTCTCCTATATCCGTCGATCGATGCAAAAAAACCCATCCGAAAATAGTACGGTAATGCAATTACCTCTGGAATCGGCCATGCTTGAGCGAGCCGAGCGAGGCTGATCCACCCCATCTTATCACTGCCGCGCCGGTGCCACAATTCAACAGCCACAGCATCCTTTTCAAGGTGAATGCGCACCCCCGCTGAACGTAGCTTCAGACCGAGATCTTGGTCCGCGTTGTGACCAGATATCGAATATCCACGGATGCCTCCTATTTCCTTACAAAGCGCACGGGACAGGGAGTGGTTACCGAATCGAACGCATAGCCAGTGCATATCGCTCTCTGGGCGTTGGACCTCTTGATAAATGTCAACGAACGGAACAGTCATCACTGAGCGATCTAAGAGTAGATCGAACCGCTCACGGACGTCACGGGAAGTAAGTGACCAGTCCACCATGCCTAGGTATTGGAACGCGCGTATTGGATCGGAGACACCGATAGACCGAAAAAAACTAAGGCTGTAATCGTCCAACTCCCAGGATTCGCCCGGGGCGCCGCGGTTGTAGAACGCTGAGTACACATATGAATAGTCTATGCCGGAGACGTATGCGCCGACTCCTCCTGTATGATGCGCTCGAAGGTGCGTCTCTAGACAGTTGGTTTCTAGGAGGAAATCATCCAGTGCCAAGAAGATGATGTCTCCATCTGCAGCACCAATGCCTTGATTGTACGCACATGCGAGCCCACATGCTCGTTCGTTTCTGAGAAACACCAGTCCGCAACCAGCTTTGTTTAGTGGCTGTAGAAGACGTCGTATTCCGTGCTCGCTCCCGTCGTCAATAACAATCACTTGGCAATGGGTGGGAAAGATAGTCTGACTGACGATGCTCTCTATCACAAGCCTGAGGCGTTGCCTTCCTCCGGTTGCACGTGCGCCAGAAAGCGAAACGGGAAGTACTATTGATATGTAGTCACGACGCATTTTTGAAATCTCCTAAGGAGTCTGCCGGATTACGCGATGCGTGCGTCCGGGGCGTGGCGCGAGCGACGGCCCGGCATTCCTTGGTTCATGCTCACGCGAGTGCCAAGCGGACGTAGCAGGAGCGGCAGACGGCGGGAATGACCAGCAAGACGACGGCCGTTCGTGCTCCCTGATCCGGTTTCACCGACGATCGATTGCCGTACCACGACATAACAGCCGCTTCAGATTCCACGCCATGCACACCAGATTCCACTCGCCTTGCACGGCCTGCAGGCTGCGCAGACGAAACGACAGAAATCCCCCCCGCTTGATCACCCCGAACACTGTCTCCACGGTCCACTTGTGCTTGCGCTGTAGATCGCCTTGCCCGGAGCAGTCTGTAAGCGATGTCGAATAGCCACTACCTCATCCGCCGGACACCTCCAGCGGCGCCTTCATGTGCTCTTCCAATGGTTGGTTGCGAGCACTCTCGGTTGCCGGCGATATACGGCTCAATCCCCTGCGCCTCACACCGCTCCACGTTCTCCTTGCTGTGGTAGCCGGCATCCGCTACCAACCACTTGCGGCTTGCCCAACTCCTGTCAACTTTTCTCCAACTCGTTCAGCGCCGACTCTACTTCATGTTTGTCGTTGGCCGCTTGGCTGACATGGTTGCCCACCACCAAGCGAGATCCACCATCGTCGGCACGTTGTAGCCCTGGACGAACTCACCGGGGATATTGTCAAGTCTTGTGGATGGAGGGTGAAACAGCGAGCGCATCATCCTCTTCTCCCGTTGTCTACGCGGCTGCCTCCATCAGCTCTCCGTCGACGAATGTCCGCCTCTCCATCACGAGCGGTATGAGTTTGAATCCCATCAATCGGCGCCACGTCTTCTCGGCTTCGAGGGCCAGCTTCCAGACCATCGTCAGCGTCGCCGTCCGCGAGCCGCAGCCCTTCGTGCGCTTCGTGCGCAAGCGCACCGTCGCGTAGGTGGACTCGATCGGGTTGCTGGTCCGCAGGTGTGTCCAGTGCGCGGCGGGAAACGAATAGAAGCTCAACAGCGATCCCTCATCTTTGCGCAGGCACTCGAGCGCCTTCGGGTACTTCGTCTCCCAGGCGGCGCAGAATTGATCATAGGCGCCCTTGGCCTCCGTCAGCGACGGCGCCTGCCACATCTCGCGAATCATCGTCTTCGTTCTGCCCTGCACCGACTTCGGCATCTTGTCCAGCACGTTGCCGGCCTTGTGGAACCAGCAGGTCTGTTCCTCGGTCCCCGGATACACCTCCCGCAGCGCCGCCCAGAATCCCAGCGCGCCGTCGGCCGTCGCCAGCCGCGGTCCCACCGACAGTCCCCGCCGGCGCAGATCCAACAGCAGCTCGCGCCACGACGCGGTGCTCTCCCGGTAGCCGTCGCTGACCGCCACCAGCTCCTTGGTGCCGTGCTCGTCGGCTCCCATGATCACCAGGATGCAACTGCGCTCCTCGCCCAGGCGCACGTTCACGTGCAGCCCGTCGGCCCAGAAGTACACGTAGCGCTTGGCGCTCAGATCGCGCCGCGTCCATTGCTGATACTCCTGTTCCCAGACTGCCTTCAGCCGCACCACGCTGGCCGCGCTCAGCCCCGGCGCCTGCTTTCCCAGGATCGCCTCCAGCGCCTGCGAGAAGTCCCCCGTCGACACTCCCTTCAGGTACAGCGCCGGGATCAAGCTGTCCACACTTGGCACCCGCTTCAGGTAGCGCGGCAGGATCGCGCTGCTGAATCTCGGCTCCTTCTCCTTGGCGAGCTGGCGGTCATCGATCCGCGGCTGCTCGATCGGGATCCGTCCGATCCCGCTGATCAACTCGCGCGCCGGCATGTGCCCGTTGCGCACCACCACCCGGTGTCCGTTCTCGTCGCGCTTGTCAGCGTGCTGTGCGAGAAACCCTGCCACTTCGGCTTCCATCGCCTCGCCCAGCATCTGCTGGGCTCCCCGGCGTGCGATCTCTTCCAGGATCGACCCAGGCCCTTGTGCTTCGATCCTTCTGACCGTATCGTTCTCCACGAGCGTATTCCTCCTGATTCGTGCATGAATCGTTCTTCGGAGGATGCGCTCTTTTCATCTCCGTCCACAACTTCCGATCATATCCCAACTCACCGCCGACGGCTGGCATGATGCCCGACTGTTCGTCCGTGAAGTTCACCTGATCGTTGTCTTTCGGTCCCGTCTCCGGCTCCTGTAACGATCGCCCTCTCGGCTTCTTGCCGGTCGCTGCCTGAAGATCGCCATGCGCGCCTCGGCGTGGCTGCGAAAGCTGCGCCGATCCAGCAGCTCGCACTCCGGGGTCGCGAAGAAGCTCTCGCACAGCGCGTTGTCGTACGCATCGCCCACCCGAGCCGGTCGACGGACGCACGCCAGCTTCCTGGCACCGCGCCCCGAACGCGATCGAGGTGTACTGCGAGCCCTCGTCGCTGTGATGAATCACCCCGTGCACACCGCGCCGCCAGAGGGCCATGTTCAGCGCGTCCAGGACCAGTTCGGTGCGCAAGTGGGCGGCCATCGACCAGCCGACCACCCGGCGGCTGAAGGCGTCCAGCACCACCGCCACGTACAGAAACCCCGTCCACGTCCTGACATAGGTGATGTCAGCCACCCACAGCTGATCGGGTTCGGCGGCGTTGAAGTCCCGATCGACCAGATCCGGCGCCACGCGGGCAGCGCGCTGCTCGCGCGTGGTGGTCTTCGTCGAACGCCTGCGGCTGGCGCCGGCGATGCCGGCCTCGCGCATCAGCCGCCCGACCCGCTTCGCCCCGATCCGCTTGCCTTCCTCGCGCAACTCGGCGTGGATGCGCGGGCGCCCGTCCACTTCGTAGTTGCCGCCCCAGATCTCCTTGATCCGCTCGGTCAACTGCGCATCGCGGCGCGCTCGCGCCGAGGGCTCGCGGCGCAGCCATGCGTACCAAGACGCCCAGCCGTTGATTGCGTTGTCCGTCCCTCCACCACTCACGCGTAGTTGAACGACACTTCTCTCGCCGACGAACAAAGAGCTTGCCTATCCAGCTTGCCCGTTGACGTTCTGGGAAGACGTGGCCTAATCACCACTCGCTTCGGCCTCATGTACCCGGCAACCGACTTAAGACAACGCTTCAACTCCTCTCTCTCGCTGGCTTGCGCTTCCACAAAAACGATAATTGATTTCTCTGAATGGCCATACTCGTCTTCAACGCATGCCGTGACATTACGCCCACCCATCGCCGCGGACACCACACGTTCCACTTCGCTCATGGAAACTCGAACCCCTCTCAACTTCACCAACTCGTCCTTACGTCCGACAAAATAATGGTACCCCTCTGCGTCCCTTCGCACCAAATCGCCTGTGTAAACTACAGTGGCTTCCAATTCTCCTCCGTTCCCGAACACCCGACTGGTTAGGACGGCGTCCCTCCAATACCCTTTCGCAACAAAAAGACCTCGGTGCGTGAGCTCCCCAACCTCGTCTGTCCCCGCCCGAGTCCCGTCCTCCCGGATCACGTCCAAATGCACTCCACGGAGCGCCTTGCCGAACGATGATGGTCTTCGATCGACCTCGCGCGGATCAAGGAATGCCGACCGAAACGCCTCCGTAAGGCCATACATGAGATATAAATCGACCTTGGGGGCCTCAGACCGAACGCGCTCCACCGTCGTGACCTCCAACGCACCACCACTAACTGTGATTCGCTTCAGTGTTCCCTGTCGCACGATAGACTGTAGACCACCACTATGCACTAAATCCCGAAGCATCGGCGGAACGACTGGAAGAGTAGTCCCTCGCCACTCTATCAAGTCCGTAAGCAAGTCACGTGGCAACAAGTATCGACTGCAGGCAACCGTCGCCCCGGAATAAAGCCCGGCAAAAACCTGGTTCAAACCATAGTCAAATGAAAGCGGCAGCGGATTAACAATACGGTCGTCCGTCGATAATTCCAAATATTCAGACACAGCTATTGCACCGTCTACGAAGTTACGGTGCGGCACTACTACACCCTTTTGACAACCCGTCGAACCGGATGTATACATCAGAGCCGCAATGTCGGATGGAACCGGGTCGGCCCCGCGAATGGTGCGCGGCCGGGCCGTCAGCTCCCAAAACCCAACTCTCTTTAGCGACATCGGCCGTCGACGAGAACGGCCGGCTATGACAACGATTGCCTGACAGTCTATGAGGACCTCCGTGACCAGCAGGTCCGGTAGCAAATCGCTGACTGGAACGGCAACGCCTCCCGCCCTCATGATGCCCATCATCGCGACCACGAACTCCACCGGCTGCATATCAATCAGTGCGACCGTTTGCCCCGCCGACAGCCCGTGATCCTCAACTAGTGAGGCAGCAACTCGTCCTGACATGGCATCGAGCACCTGCGGCGTCCAGCGACGCCACCTATCAGCGACATGGATGCCCTTCATTGAAGCCAAGCTGACTGCATGAGTCAGCAGGTCCAAAACTGTCAATGGGACGATCGGTATCCTATTCACGGAAAGACCCAAAAACAATAGCCATAGACAACAACTCTATCGCCCCGGGTCAGAGTTCAATCGCTCAATCTGCTGTAACGTCGCAGAAATCTTCGAAACACTCTCAAAAGTCCCAGCCACCAGCACCTCGTCCGGAAATGTTATACCAATCGATGCCTCTAACTCCACGATTAGTTCCACTATCCTTAGCGAGTCCATGCCATAGTCTGTAAGCGGAACATCCGCTTCTATGGCTTCTGGACGCACGTCCAACGTGCTTGCCACGGCTTCCCGCACCTGCCGCTCTGTCGTTGAGATACCCTTCACTGTTCCGTCCTAAACCTCATTAGTCTCCGCCATGCGCTGCTGTTCCGTCGACCGGCTCACTCTCTCATGGTTGAGCCGCGTGAGGCACTCCCCTGCGCCTTCCTTCAGTCGCACCGCTCGCTGCGTGCTGAGGACCAGCGGCCGATACGTGCACGCGCAGAACACCTGCACATAGCTTTTCCGTCGCGCAAGCCCCATCCTGATGGATCGCCGGGTGGTTGCTTTTCTCAACGCCCCGCTACAATAAGTGTACGCGGTACGCCGATCCCTATGGCCCCGCATGCGGTCCCCCGTTAGGCCACTGTTACAGCCAGCAGCGCAAACGGACGCTTCGTCGGTCAGCGAAGTCATGCACCTCGTTGGCTGGATGTCGTTCATCTTTCGGTCGTCTTCCCGCGATCTCAAATCCGTGATTGCATCGCGAGACCGAAGTACTAAGGGCCTAACGCGAAACAAATGATCCATTTTGGGATTAGCTGACAGATGTCGACCGGATCGTATAGTTCCAATCGCCGTGAAACTCAAGCCGTGAGAGATTGATGTTCTTCATGTGCTCGTCGGTGACCTTCACCCCTTGAGGGTACGAACGGGTGTCGATCTGCGAGCGCACCCGCAGGCCGCTGCGCGTCGTCGTGGCGCCGATCAGATTGACCACGGTGGCCAAGCTGACCAGCGGCTTGCCGCGCCAGTTCATGGCGATGTAGGAGAACAGCCGGTGCTCGATGCGGTTCCATTTGCTGGTGCCCGGCGGATAGTGGCATACCGTGATCGTCAGCCCGGTGCGATTCGCGAAGCGCTGCAACTCCCACTTCCACAGCCGGGTTCTTGGACTGTTGCTGCCGCCGGCATCGGCGGTGATCACCAGTTGGCCAGTACCGCCGTAGGCTGAGCGGCCCATGCGGTTCCACCAACTGCGGATCGCGTTCACGGCGAAGTGGGCCGTGTCGTGATCGACCCCCACGCTGACCCAGCCTTCGTCGCGGCTCAGGTCGTAGACGCCGTAGGGAATGGCCTTGCCCTGCTCGGGGATGACGAAGTCGTGCACCTTCACCTGCTCCGGATCGCCCTTCGCCCGCCACTCCCTGCCGCCGTTCTTGAACTCTCCGACCAACTCCTTCTTCTTGGTATCTACCGAAATGACCGGATGACCCTGCTGCTGAGCACTGCGCACCTGCTCGTTGAGGTAGTTGAACTGCGCATCCCGATCCGGGTGTTGGGCGCCTTCGGTGCTCTTGCGGTTCGCCTGCAGGGTGTAGCCGAGCTGGTGCAGCAACTCGTTGACCACACGATGACCCACCGGGTGCCCCAGCGCCTGCAACTCGGCGGTGAGCTTGCTCACGCTCTTGGAGGTCCACCGCAGGGGGCTGTCGTCCGGCTCGCCGGCGGTGATCGGCTCCAGCAGCGCGTCCAAGTCCGAGACCAGCGTCGGGTCGGTGTCCACGATACGCTTGCGACCGCCGCCGGCGCGCCGCGTGCGCCCGGCATCCAACGGGTCGTTCGATCTCAGTTCCTCGATGCCGCGCGCGATCCGCGTCCGCGACATGCCGGTCGCGCGCGCGACCAGGGCGATTCCCCCGTGGCCGACCGCTTCGGCTTCGGCAGCCGCCCACAGCCGACGCGTGCGCTCGTTGAGCACCGGCGCGAGCGCTTCGTACTTCGTTCGTACCGTCCCGACGTCCATTCATAGTGTATCGGTTATTTCGCGCTAGGCCCTAAGGCCCAAATCGGTGCGATCATAGGACGTACATGCGAGCTGCCGATATACCATTAAACCCTGCATTCCACGAGGCCGAGTACCCGTTGATCCCGCCAAAAACAAGCGCATCTCCAGCCTTGCAGCCAACGCTGACAGGAGTTCGGAATACACCAATACGATCGCTCTCAGCACAAGTTGGACCGCCGAAAACGACAGTCTCCCGCGGCTCGTCTACACTGTCGAGCCGCGCGCAAAGGAATGGCCGCGACCAACGAAGGTGGCACTCCGCTGAGAGATCTACCGTGCACTCCGTTGCACCGCCTCGACGAGCCATCGACAACACACGGGTAGTTGCGAATCCTGCGCCCGTGAACAGCTCTCTCCCCGGCTCTGTAATTGTTACGGTGTCTCGACCCACAATGTTACGGACACCGTGGAAGAGCCTCCCAATCTCCTCGCGGACGGCGTGTAGCCCACCCCCGATGTCAAGGACTTCCATGTCCACGCCCGCACTACGCATCAATGAGCAAGACTCAGTGACGCAGTGAAGAAAATCCTCCACCGTCACTCCTTCATGCCCCATGTGAAAGTGCACGCCACGGACTGCGTGTCCCAGTTTGTGTATCTTGTTTATAGCGCGTTCGACCTCGCGTCGAGCTAATCCGAAGCGGCTACGTCCCCTGCCTTCGTGACCAATAGATCGAGCCGACAACAGCTCCGAGGTGTTCAACCGGATCAATACTGCCCTTCGCGGCGGGCAATGCTCCGCTTGGTCCATCGATCCCACTACATAGAGTGTCTCGCAAGCATCTTCGGATATCAGCGGCACGAAGCCACCTGGAGCATTTACGATAACACACCTGTAGTTCAGTTTAGGAATCATCTCGTACTCGTTCATATTCGAGATTTCAAAGCCGTCCAACTCATAAGCCAAGCGCCTCAACATACCCGTATTCGCGATCGCCTTTACCGCCCCGGCGATCACAATATTGTGCCTTTCCGAGGATGAACGCAGCCTATCGACGTTCTTGGCGATCCGGCCCATATCGAACCAAAGAACGGGAGATACGATCGGCCCCGCATCGTCCACATCATTGAGGATCTGCTGAGGCACATGGACAACTTGGCCGTACGAAGGTCCTTGCCCGACGCGCTCGGACAATACACTCGGTACTGCGCGGGCGCGACCGGTGCCCTGAGATCCATCACGGGACTGACGCAACTCCATTAGAATGGCCGGCGCGGTTCAACAACCGACAAGTGACCCACGTCCCTAACGTAACCAAAGTTAGGCTTCATTAGCGAAGCAGAGCGCAGGTCACGAAAGGTTCGTTCGATGCCGAGGTCGGAGCCCCATATATATCCATCGCGGAATCCTACCAAGTCAATCAACCGATCGGCAACTCGAAAGCAAGCGCGCGACGTATGCACCTTTGTGGAATGAAGCGCGATGGTGGTGTCGGCCTCCCCCAGCCCGCTCCAGTTCCGGCACCTACTCTGATTGTCGATGTGAATTGCGATATCACGGATGGATGATCGTATGGAGTTCAACATAACTCGAATCTCTCCTAGTAGAGGCAACTGTGGCGCCAGCGCGTCATCAGAGCGACGAATGGACTGCAGTGCTCGATGATAGGCGCCCCAAGCCGCCCCATACCAAACCGCGGACCAGCCGACAGCAGCTGTCGGATTGTATGAACGGATAACGACATCACGCATGTCATTGGTAATGATGGCGTCTGCGGACACCACACCAGACAGCGTCAGGCCGATCGTTCTCGTGCCACGCATGCCGAGTGTTTTGTAATTATCGATGTCATCGATAATTACAGATCCACGGTCCACCAAACACAGAACCGTGTGTCGCTTAGATCGCTCTTCTTGTGATATTGACATGAGATAATGAGTGGCTTCAGCCCCATAGCTGACGATGGGACAGGCACGTACGAAGGTCCACCCGGCGGTTGATTTCGGACGCAATAGTGCGTCGGAGGAAAACAAGGATCCTCTGCTCTTAGGGTCGGTGGTCACGGATGCGATTAGCCCGTCGTCTTTCATTTTAGACTTGATCGTGCGCCCGTGGAGGCGTGGGAGCCAATCGGCGATAACGCGATTTTGTTGGCAGTGCATAACCCAAATCATGGCCGTGGATGCACATTCGGAGGCGATGGTCGCGGCGGTACGGGCGAACTGGAGATATGATCCACCCGAGCCACCGTGATCGGGTGATACGAAGAACCTCATCAACCCCATTGTGCGGATCTGAGCAATTGCCTCGTCAGGAAACTGGGCTCGACGATCTACGTCAGCCGCGTGTTCCCGGAGAGTCTTCTTGAGGCGGTCGAGACCCCTCGTGTCCCAGGGAGGTGGCGTGGCTACCAGTGCCACTAGTCAGCACACGCTGTTTGCTTGGGAATAGGAACGCCGAACGAGAGCGAAGACGGACGATTGGCGAGCGTAGCCTGGGATGATAGTGTTTGTGATTTGCCTTCCCTAATCAATCCTCCTAAGAGCAAGCGCGCGTTCTTGGTCGTCGCTGCAGGCAAGCGCTTCTCGCGGCGCATCCGAGGTCGGTATGCGTTGGCTTGTTGGAGGCGAGGTAGTGGCTGCAGACGCGCGGATGCCAAGAAGGTCCTCAGCGACAGATTACCCAGATTACACGGTGGCGGGACAACGGCAGCTGTCACTATAGAAGCACTTAGCAAAGGTGCCTTCAGGCAAACGCGTCGTCGATCGCATCGGGCGGCAGAGTCGTCAGCTGCACACGAGTCTGCGCGGACATCGCCGTGACGCTGGCCGGCTACGTCGAGCGTTGAGCGCGTCGGTGGAAGCGAGGGTCGAGCGGCGGCTGTCATTGCAATGATGATTGTCGAATCGTCACGTCCCTGTCAAGCTCACGTACTGAGCTGGACTGAGCTGGGTGCATTCCCTCAACGTGACGGATCAGGCAGCCGTGCGTTCAGAGGTGAGAGGGGGGCCAGGCGCTCGTGATCACTGCGGAAGCCGCGGCTCTTGAGCGATGCGCGGAGTTGCAGCATGCCGGTGGCGCCCGGCATGCCCCACATCATGCCGCTCTGCTTTATGCGCGCCGCGACCACGTTCTTGCAGGCGCTCTCCACGGTATCGCTGCCGATCGGCAGACCCAGCTCCCGGTAGCGGCGGTAGTCCATCCGTTTGCTGGTGGCCGTGAAGTAGTCGATCTCACCTTGGATGTCCGGCACGCAGCGCCGGGTACTCGCCGCTGTCGCGCAGCCTTCGTGAGTTCGGCGATCACCTCGGCGGCGCGACTCTCGCGCAGCATGCCTCGCCAGCGCCCGAAGCTCTCCGTGCAGAGTTTTGAACCCTCGCCGTACAGCCACCGAGCGATCGTGGCCAGATGCTCACACGCATGCCCAAAGTCCAAGATGTGCCAGACCTGCTGCCCGCGCTCAGCCAAATCAGCCACTCAGTCCCAAATCCACGATGCGCCGTCGGCGATGATCACCAGACTCAGCGCCGCAAGCTGCGCGCTGCGACGCTGCATCTCCACCTCAATGCGGGGGAAGAACGCATCGGCGTGCTCGATTCTTGAAGGACCCGCTTTGAGTAGCGTGGAGGCAATTGCGCTGTAGGGATTCTGGAACGCCCTGGGATCCGGAATTGACCAGACAGGTGTGGTCAGCAGCGCCGATTGACGGCGCTCGGGGCGGCTCGGTCAAGGACGGATCGGCGTTTCAAGGGGTTTCCGGCGGCTGATCAGACGCATGGTGGAGCGCTTCATGGGGCGGCTCGGGACGCCATGCGGCGCACCGCTTGTCGTGGCAGTCCCGGTGCGGCTTCTGTGGTCGGTACCCGGCGGCCCTCAGGCACTCTTGGTCGGGCTGCGCTGGTGGGTTTGGATGCGGCCCCAGCGCCATCGCACCATCGCAAGCTCAGAACAGTTTCCTCTACGACCTGGGTGGTCATCACCCATGCCCGTTCGCCGCCTGCAGGCTATCTGTTCTCCCTGTGTCGTTCACTGCGGGTCCTCCTTTTCCGGGTCTTCAGGAAATCGGGTGGATAGGGGGGTCAGCGGTCGACACCGGCGGGGTAGAGATCAAGACCGCCGAGGTGAAAGTAGATGGCGTTGCGGAAGCGCTTGCGGTTACGAAAGCCGCGCGCTGAGTATTTCAGCTTCTGCACGCCCGCGTTGATCGACTCCGCCCGAGCGTTGGTCACCCGCGTGACGACGGCGGTCACGATGCCGTCCAGGTGGCGCTTGATCATGCGCGCCACTCGCTTCACCGGCTCCAGCCGACAGCGGATCGCCGAGTCGTACCACGCCTGCCATGCCTTGCGCGCCCAGGTGCGGCTCTTGTAGTCCCACAGCGTCATCGCATGTTCCTTGTAGCCCCCACGCACGGGCGGTCTTCAGGGCGCTGTCGCGCAGCTCGGCGAATCGCTCCCAGCGCTCGTGATCCATGTTCTCGGGGTTGGTCAGCCACTTATAGCGGCTGCCTTTCAGGCGCTCGTCGTCCTCGCCGAGCAGCCTGCGGTGCTCGGCTCGCCGCACTTGGTCAACGGCATCCCCGAGGTGCCCGGCGATATGGAACTTGTCGAACGCGATCTTGTTCTCCGCGTCCGGCACGTACTGGGTGGTCACGCTGATGTACGGCTCCCACATGTCCATGGCGACCGTATGCACCTGCGCTAACTGCTCACTGTCGAATTGTTTGTAGAACTTCTCCAACGACTCCTTGGTGCGCCCATCGGCTACGTACACCACCTTGCCGTCCAGATCGTTGATCACCGTCACGTACTCATGGCGCTTCTGAAACGGGGTCTTCAGGAATCCGGGTGGAAAGAGTGGGTCACCGGGTGACACCGACGGGGTAGAGATCAAGGCCGCCGAGATGAAAGTAGATGGCGTTGCGGAATCGTTTGCGGTTGCGGAACCCGCGCGCTGAGTACTTCACCTTCTGAATGCCCGCGTTGATCGACTCGGCGCGGGCGTTGGTCACCTTGTCCACGACGGCGGTCACGATCCCGTCCAGGTGGCGCTTGATCATGCGTGCCACGCGCTTGACCGGCTCCAGCCGACAGCGGATCGCCGAGCGGTACCACGCCAGCCATGCCTTGCGCGCCCACGCGCGGCTGCGGTACGCCCACAGCGTCATCGCGTGTTCTTTGTAGCCCCACGCACGGGCGGTCTGCAGGGCGCTGTCGCGCAGCTCGGCGAATTGCTCCCAGCGCTCCTCATCCATGTTCTCGGGGTTGGTCAGCCATCGGTAGCGACTGCCTTTCAGCCGCTGATCGTCCTCGCCGGCCAGCCGGCGGTGCTCGGCGCGCCGCACCCGGTCAACGGCGTCCCCCAGATGTCCGGCAACGTGAAACTTGTCGAACGCGATCTTGTCCTGCGCCTGCGGCACGTACTGAGTGCTCACGCGGATGTACGGCTCCCACATGTCCATGGCGACCGTCTGGATGCGTGCTAACTGCTCACGGTTGAACTGTTTGTAGAACTCCTCCAACGACTCCTTGCCGCGCCCGTCGGCCACGTGCAGCACATGACCGTCCAGATCGTTGACCACCGTCACGTACTCATGGCGTTTCTGGAACGACGTCTCATCCACGCCGATGCGCTCGGGAGCTCGCACCTCGCGGCGCTCCAACCCGCGCTGCACGGCGCGCTGCATGATGCCGTCCACCTCGTCCCAGCTCAGCCCCATCTGCTGCGCCACCGCCGAGGTGGACGCCTCCTTCAGCCAATCGATCACCACCGCCTCGAACGGCGCCGTGAACCGCGAGCGGCTTTCGCTCCATGGTGCGGCCACCTGCTTGACCTTGTGCCGCTCACAGTGCACCCGCGGCATCTCGGCAGCCAGAATCGTGCGGTACTCGCACGTATCCAGATGACGCCAGCGCCGTCGACGCGTGTCGTAGCGCCGCGCCGGCTGTCCGCACTGCGGGCAGCTCAGCGCCTCGCCGTCGTGCTCCACATGCACGACCACCTCGCCCTGCTCCAGATTCACCTCGACGGCTGCGACTCGCCAGGGATCCTCAATCTTCAGAATCCTCGCGTACAGGTCCTTGTCACGCATGGCTCCACGGTAGCCTTGCTGCCCCTCACGCCGCGACCTCCAGCCCCCTCATCCACACGAAACCCGGAAGAGCCCTGAAACGACGTCTCATCCACGCCAAGGCGGGCCGGCAGCTGTACCTCGCGCCGCTGCAACCCGCGCTGCACCGCACGCTGCATCACTCCATCGACCTCATCCCAGCTCAGCCCCAACTGCTGGGCCACCGCCGCTGTGGTCGCCTCCTGCAACCAGTCGATCACCACCGCCTCGAACAGCGCGGTGAACCGCGAGCGGCTCTCGCTCCACGGCACCTCAATCTGCTTGACCTTGTGGTGCTCACACTGGACCCGAGGCACCTCGGCGGCCAGGATCGTGCGGTACTGACAGGTGTCCAGATGCCGCCAGCGCCGCTGGCGGGTGTCGTAGCGGTTGGCTGGCCTGCCGCACTCCGGGCACCTCAGCGGGCCGCCGTCGTGCGCCACCCGTACCACCACCTCGCCCTGCTGAAGGTTCAGCTCCACGTCTTCGACTCGCCACGGCGCCTCGATCCCCACGATCCTCGCGTACAGCTCCTTGTCACGCATGCCATCAGTGTAAGCCTCACTGGGTCTCCGGCGTCGTCACTTCCCGGGCGCTCCACCCACACGAAAGCCGGAAGACCCCCTTTTCCGACCGGCCGGAATTTCCGGAAGAATGGCGGTCAAAATTTCCGGAACCCGCACTTGAAGACCCTCATCAGGAGCGAGACGCTACCTGATTCGTTGACAACCCTTCGCCAGAACGTCATTCGGAAGCAGGCGAGCAGTGATCCGAAGAGATGGCGAACAATAGGCGAACGAGTGCTCGCGCGACCCGGGGCGAGCGCTAACGTCGCCTGTTGGATACTCGTCACACGAGATGATAAGCATACCCAACGCTGAGAGCTTGCCTGTGATACACGCCAACGAATGTAGCCACGCGCGCGGGGCTGTTTTTCTGAATATTCGACCTCCTGAATACCACATCCACGGGGGATTGAACTTCCTCTCTGCACCGTCCATGAATGGTTCTCGAATGGTGTAACCATTCCCGTTCCAGCTGCCGCGATCAAGATTCGCCGCCGCAGGATTCCCGAACTCTAGCACATACCACCCTCCAGTTTTCAGTGTTCGTGCGACCTCACAAAACGACCTCCAAGGGTCCGGGACGTAGTTGATCGACCAAGCGTGCCAAACCAAGTCGAAAGCGTCAGCGGCAAACCGAGACAAATCCCGCATGTCGCATAGCTCTACTCGCACGTCAAATCCGTAACGAGATGCCGCTTCACGGTCTCGGCTCAGCTGTCGCTCCGAGAAATCCAGAACCGTCACCCGTGAGCATAGCAATCCGAAGACGGCCGACTGCTGGCCACCTCCCGCCGCGAGGCACAGTACATCTAGCGAGTCTACATCATGCACAATGTGAGCAGATCGGAGTATGCTCTTGGCATCGCTATGTGATAGGTGCATCCACGGCTGCGAGAACATGACTCCTGAATCGCTGAGATCGTCCCATCGTTTGCGATTGACTTCCGCAATGTCGTGGTCATGCCTACCAGAGCTATCAATCACTGCAGCCTCATCAATCCACTAACGATGAGCGATTGTATTGCACAAGGCGCACAGACGTCAAGGGCGCGCCTTGACACGGGTGCGACCCCAAACTGTGGATAGTCGGCTCATGCGGCAGCCGGCAGATCGTGGAGATCGGGTAGCGCTGGGAGCGAGCGCCTGAAGTCGCGGTCAAAGCGCGAGCTCATCAGGGATACGCGAAGCTGCAGCAGATGCTTCGCCCCGGCCAGCGTCCACGTCATGCCGCTGCGCTTCATCCGCGCGGCCACGTTCTTGCAGGCGCTCTCCACCGCGCCGCTGCCGATCGGCAGACCGTCGTCTCGGTACAGATGGTAGTTCATGCGCTGCCGGTTCGCTTCGAGGTAGTTGATCTGTGCCTGGATGGCGTCGCGCTTGGCGCTGCCGAGGGCAGCATCGCGCTCCTGCTCCATCTCGGTGAGAAGCTGGCCAGGGCCGCTGTCGCCGAGGTGGGCGCGCCAGCGCGTGAAGCGCTCCCGGCAGCGCTCGGTACCCTCGCCATCAAGGAGCTTGCACACATCGGCGAGGTGACCGGCGGCATGGCAGAAATCAAGGATGCGGCAACTGGTGTCGTTGTCCAGCTCCGCCACACGCGGCCAGATCCAATCGGCTCCATCGCCGATGAACACCAGGCACAGCTTGCTCAGATCGCTTGAGCGCCGGTTCATTTCCACCCACACCCGCCGGAAGAACTCATCGGCATGCTCGATGCCCGCCACGTACGAGGTGTCGGCGCAGCGTGGCTCCTGGAGCTCATCGTCCCACTTCAACGCGGAGATGCTGGCCACCTTGACGTCCCGAAACTCTCGGTCGTATCTCCTTCTGTTATCTTTATCTACGCGCTCGTTGCCCTTGATCGGCGTCTTGCCCGCATCGATGCACACCACCATCGTACCGGCGATCTCATCGGTGACCTCGACCGCCGCGGTCGCCGTGCGGTGGTCGAAGTGATCGACGATCTCCTGCTGACGCTGCTGCTCCAGGCGCTGGCCCAGCTCGTCGATCATCTGCTGGCTCTTGTGCAGCGAGATCTCCTCCACCCCATCGGGGCGAAAGATCTGCCGGAAGTGACTCCCGCCGCTCTGGTACGGCTCGCTGCCGACGAACAGGGCCAGATGGTAGACGCACGCCGGCCTCTGCCCGCCGCCGATTCCCAACTGCTCATCCAATGGCGCCCAGCCTGTTGCACCGCTGCCGGTGGCGTAGTAGGCGCGCCGGATCGTCACCGTTCCGTACAGCCCATGCACCGTCTTGGGTCGATACCCCTTGAAGCGGTACGTCTGACCGTTGTGGCTCACCTCAGACCCCTGATGCCCCGTACCAACTTCGTTCACCAAGCGCCGCACCGCTGCCCTGCCGAGGCGCATGAGGCTCTCCTGCACCCTCAGTTCCAATTGCAGCATCCCTTCGGCGTCGGTGCCGGCCCCACAGACGCCACCGTCGCCGCGTTCGGCCTTGACATGCTCCACGAACTGAGCCACCAATTCCTCGTTCATTTGTTGACCTCCCAGTCGTGTGCACATCATGTCACCGGCTGGGAGGTTTCTTGTCTATCCACAAAATGGGGTCGCACCCATCCGAAACCGTCTGCCTCAAGGGGCGCACTCCACTTGAAGGTGCGCCCGATTCACCACCGGCGCGCTGATCGGGTACGGGCGCATGTGCTGCTGTGCATGCTGGCCTACTACGTGGAGTGGCACATGCGCTCGGCGCTGGCGCCGCTGCTGTTCGACGATCACGATCGAGACGGCGCCGAGCGGCGGCGTACCTCGGAGAGGTGGCACCGGCGCAGCGATCGGTGGCTGCGGCGGCCAAGGCGTCGAGCAAGCGCACCGAGGATGGGTTGCCGGTGCACAGCTTTCGGACGCTGATCAACGATCTGGGCACGCTGACGGCGAACACGATGCGGGTCGCCGAGGGCGGCAGCACGTTCACGCTGCACACGCAGCCGACGCCGGTTCAGCATGGCTGTTTCGAGCGGCTTGGGGTCACGCCTCGCGTGTAGCCACGCAAGCGACCCTGAAGAATCGAGAAACTACCGTGACCATAAGAATTTCAGAGCATCTCGCTCCTGGAACTTCGGGCTAACCTTGCCGGTTTAGAGGTACTGGGTCAGTTTGAGAAAACGTCAACGATGCCGACCAGATCGTCCATGTCCAGCATCGTCTCCGACACCCGCGCCTCCAGCGCCGGCGTCACCCGCAGACTCTCGTGCGTCCGGCAGAAGTTTGTAGTGCAGGTAGTGAAGCGCCACCGAGTGCGCGTGGTTCTCCAGCTTGTTCGAGAACCCGTTCACCCGTTCGTCTCCCTCCTGAACCTCCTGATCGACATCCTCATCGTCAGGTTCTGCCGCTCCACCAGCGATGTGCTGATGTGCGCAGGGTCCGGGCGGCCGAACACGTGCGTCTCGTGCGAGCCTCGGAGGTGTGATCCACTGAACTCCTTGTTCAGCATCGCGTAGTCCACCCGCCCGCCGAACACCAGCCGGACCGACTCCAGGTACGGTGTGTTGCTGTCGCTCGTGATCTGCACCCGATGAGGAATCCGCGTCCGCAGGTCGGAGAGGAACGCCAACGCCGTGTCCATGGTCCGGTCCCCCACCTTCCAGGTCGCACGTAGTTGGAACGATGGCAGCACGCGCTCAACGCGCACGAACTCCACGACCCGCACGAACGCTTGGTAGCGCTCCCCCAACGGGCCGAGATCTTGCTCAAGCGCAGGAAACAGGTGCGCTTGAAAGGCACTCCAGTAGCCGGATAGTATCGAACCTAAGGACATCGGCCGCTCCCTCCATCCATGTGATGTTGCTCACGTCCACATGGTATACGGAGATGCGGCCAGTCCTTTCTATCAGCCCCTGTCAGCCCTGCACGGGTGATTCAATCCTAAATCCGGCTATCTCAGACTTTTTCAAGTGGCTCCAATGTCATGTTTTAGCGCAACTGCGAGCGAAACAGATCCTGATACACTTCGCTACGGATAATTAGCTCGTCGTGCGTTCCCTGCGCGGCAATGCGTCCTCCCGCACACACGACGATGAAGTCCGCACCGATGATCGTGTTCAAGCGGTGGGCTACGATCAACAAAGTCCTCGCCGGTCGTAACTTCAGCAACGCATTCTGAATCGCCGCATCGTTCTGCTCGTCCACCTGGGACGTCGCCTCGTCGAGAATCACGATCGGGCGCTGTAGCAGGAGCGTCCGGGCAATGACGAACCGTTGCCGCTGTCCACCTGACAACCTGATGCCTCGCTCGCCGATGATCGTGTCAAGCCCGGCTTCCAGGGTGCCGACGAACTCTGCGATTCGCGCAACTTCGCATGCAGCGAGAATCTCTTCTTCGGTTGCGTGCGGGTTGGCAAGTTGGAGATTCTCTCCTATCGAAAGGTTGAACAGGACACTGTCTTGCATCGCTACGGCACACTCCGCGACACGGCGTTCCGGTGCATGGGTTACGTCTTCTCCGCCGAGAGTGATCGTACCGGCTGCCGGCGTCTGCAAGCCCGCCAAGAGGCGCACGAGCGTGGTCTTTCCGCTTCCGCTCGCTCCAACGAGCGCCACCGCACCGCCCGCGGGAACCGAGAAATCGATGCTGTCGACAACCGGGCGTTCCGGTTCGTAGGCGAAGCTCAACGCAGTGGCTTCGAGCGCGACTGGGGCCGCGCCACGATCCGGGCGGACGGGTTGTGCAGTCGGCCAAGTGCCGACCTCCAGTGAGCGTTGCACGGATGGAGCCGTTCTCTCTAAATCCGTAAGGAGTCCGACGATCTCGTCATTCGCCTCCACGACGCGTTCGAAGTACCGGATAAATGCGAGCAGCGAGCCGACTGTTAACTGACCCGCGAAAATCTGCCAAGCGCCCAGAACATACATTACCAGCCGGGCTACAACAAACTCGCGCAACTCCTCTATCGTGTAATGAACGTAGTAGTTCCAGAACCTCTGGCGATAGACACCACGCACCATGCGTTCGCTATATGCCAGATCCATCTCTCGGAATCGGCGCTCGATGCCCAGCGCGCGGATGTCCCTCCAGCCCTCTATGAGATCGTGCAAATGGTTGCTGCGGTCGCCTTTCACGACTCGGAGCACTTCCGCCGCTTCTCCGGTCTTCCGTGCGACGACTGTGCTAAAAAGATAGAGACCTGCGCTCAGAACGACGCCGGTCACCGCCAACTCCCAACGGATCAGGACGCAAACGACCAGGTGGCTCACCAGAACGAGCGTTCCGAAGAAAAGCTCGACAGCGCTTGTGAGAACCTCCGACAGCGCGTCGGTATCCTCCTCGACCCGAACCCGCAGCTCACCAGCACCGGCTCGGCGTGCCGAGTGCAGCGGGGTGTGCATCGCTCGCCGAAATACTTTGGCACGGTGTCCGAAAGTCACCCGATTCGCGGCGATGTTGCGTAGCCACGTCTGCAGACACGCTACGACCGTCTCGAATACGACGACAGAAAGAAGCCCCCCAACAACCAACAGCAACAGCCGCTGCTCGCCCGCATATAGCACTCGGTCGACCATCAAACCCAGCAGCCAAGGAGGCGCCAGCGCCGCGGCCGCCAGGAAAATCTTCGCCAAGACCATGCCCACTAATGCACCACGGTGGCCCCGTGTGAGCGACAGCACAGTGTGCACCTGAGTCCAAATCCTTTGCCTGCTCACTTTTCGGTCTCTTGAAGCAACAGCGATCGGTAAGTCTCGGAACGACCGACAAGTTCATCGTGTGTCCCCGTATCCTCCAGCCGCCCTCCGGCGAGGACGGCGATCCGATCAGTCTCCAGAATCGTTGACAGACGGTGCGCCACAACGATCGTCGTCCTGATTGCGGTCCCGCCCAACAGGTGCGAGTTGATGTGAGCTTCCGTCGGCCGATCGACGGCGGACAGTGCCTCATCCAGGACTAGCACTCGTGGATTACGTAGCAGGATCCGCGCGATTGCCAGACGCTGTCGCTCTCCCCCGGAGAGCTCCATGGCTCCACGGCCGACCACGGTATCCAGGCCGTCCCCGAAACCTGACACGACATCCGCGACTCCAGCATGCTCGCACGCCCTCCAGATCGCCGTGTCCGAAAGATCTTGATCGACGATGTTGAGATTGTGACGAATCGTCCCCGCAAAGAAGCTTGCGTCCTGATGCACCACCCCCACCGTACGTCGAAGTTCATCCAGCGGCAGGCACCGCACGTCGATGTCTCCCACGGCAACCGTGCCGGCATGCGGATCATAGAACCGGATCAGCAGATTCACAAGCGTCGTCTTGCCCGAGCCGCTGGCGCCAACGATCGCGATTGAAGCTCCCGGCTCCACCTCCAGACTAAAGTCCTGGATTAACGATGCGTTGGTGTGGCTAAAAGAAACTCTCCGGAAAGAAACTCCGACCGGCATGGCGGGCGCGATATCGATGTGTCGCTTCTCGGAGGGCGCAGGCCCGAGCTCGGTAGGTGCCTCCATTAGCCCCCTCACGCGGGTGACTCGGACCAAGTATGGCTGCGCACTGATCAGCCAATAGTTCATGTGAGCGACTGCGAAACGGCCGATCATATAGTATTGCGCGAGCGCTATGAACTGGCCAATCGAGATCTCACGCGCGCTGATTAGCGCATTGCCCAGTAGAAACAGGCCCGCCTCGACGGCGACCGTGATGATGGCGACCCCTTGCGTGGAAATGGTCTCAATTGCCGCAGCTCGGCTCTTTAGCCTGAGAAGCGATGCCCACTGCGCGACCAACCGCTTCGACACCGTACCTACTGCGCCAAGAAGGCGGATCTCTCGTGTTGCCTGGAGCATCTCGTACAACCAGCCGACGTAGTGACCATATTGGGTGCGGTGCCGCTCCCATTGTACGCGCGCCCAGTGCGCCAACCGGCCGCCGACAATCGCCGACAACGGCAACGCGACCAGCATTAACAAAGCAGCCGGTGCGCTTATAACCCATACGAACAGGACGGCCACGAGAAAGCGAACGAGGTTGGCCAACGTGTTGAGCACGAAGCCGCTCATGACGTTCACGAACCCGGCGGAATCCTTGCTCACTAGCTCGAACAGATCACTCGTACGGGCGTGCAGCAGATAGGACGCGTGTGAATGCAGCAGTTTATCAACGATGCGTCGCTTAATGCCCAAATCGGTAAGCTCTCCCATCAGGTAGGCCCACACGCGATAGTGAATCCACCCTGCTGCATGCTCATGCAGCAGGAGGATGCCAAGCGCGGCCACCAAAGGAACGAGCATCTCGGGACGCCGTGCGATGAGCACCTCGTCCACGATCAGGGCATAGACGTACGGCGCCGCCAATCCGACGAAAGTACCCAAGAAGCTCTCCACGACTAACGTCGAAAAGACTCCCCAATAGGATCGTGTCTCCGCTAGTACGTATCGAAAGGTGCTTGGCTGCTTCACATGTCCGCCACGGCCAAAGGGGCTATGATCACCCAGTCACTCTATAGTAGCTCAGGTCTTATGGTCAATTGGGGGCGCATTGACCTTGCCCCCAACTCCCTCGCCTGAAGGCCGTCCAAGGGACGGCGCCAGTCGCGATGCGCCGACACGCCGTGGATGATCCGAACTGCCCGCGTGCGTAACACTCGAGAGGTTTTCTGGCGCACCGCGAAGGTCGACCAGCAAGGTCCAACATCGACGATGTGGAACGCGCCCTGCAGCGTAGCAACACCCCGCGCTGGCGGCGCGGGTCGTCATCCCCGGGTATACTGCCCAAGGTGCCAGTTCGCCTCAGAAACGTCGTGACGGCAATCCCTCCCAGGCCGATTTCTCCAATCATGGTCTTCGTGTGACCTAGCCGGATGTCGCCCTGTGAGAGTATCTGAGGACCGATTGATACTCCCGGTGGTGCCGCCCCCTCACTCCGCCTCGGCAACCCTCAGTTGGTTCTCTGTCAGCTCCCATCAGTAGCGTACCCGGTGAGCGTGCTTCCGGTACCACAGATGCGGATGAACTAAGCAGTACAGCGGCGTCCGCTCAGCATCCATGTGCTTACACAGGCAGTCGGAGTTGTCGGTAAGCCGGCCATGGTCGAATGCTCGCCAGCGCCAAAAATGTCCGTCGGTGATGTACCAGCTTTGGTCAAATAGGTTGAGGTTTTCGGTATCGTAAGCCTCGTAGACCAAACCGAGGGATTCCGCAGAACGAACCCGAAAGAAGTCGAGGTTGTTGTCGGGCGTGATGTCGTTGTGGGACGCAACGCCCACCACACGTATGCCTAGCAAACCGCTGAGAGCATCAGTAGCCACTCGGACGCCCGTGGCCGGGTCAACCTTACACGAGGCCCAAAGATCTATAGGCTCGGCATGCAGACCAATTTCGTGGCCCATCTCCTACAAATCTCGCATTATGGCGATATTCTCGTGACTGAACGCATTGTATTCGTTAGCATATACTCGGAAGAAGTAGGTTCCTTGAATGCCCAATTCTGACTCGATGGCTGCCATCCCAGGCGCTCGCTCTGGAAGAATATCTACGTCATGTCGAAGTACCACAAGCAGTTTGTCACTATACTTTGAGGTTGCATAGTTAGCACACGTACGGAACACATAGCCACGGTCGACAGCCCGCTGAAGGATTTCCCGGAAGTGTTCGTAGCGCAGCGAACATGGCATCATCGTCGACCTCCTTGAGACATGCCTATCCGGCAGTCCTCGACCGTCTGCAGCACAGTTTTCGCCTGAACCTGCGCTCCGGATACGGTAAGGGCTGGATATAGAGGGAGGGAGAAATTCCGTCGCAACTCCCGTTCGGTGACCGGGAGGCGCTCGGGCGCGTCGGGGAAACGCTTACGCAGGTACGGTTCGTGGTGTGCCGGCCTAAACTGTTTGGCTGCGGCACCCCCCGCATCTATGACGCGTTGCAGAAACTGGTCGCGGTCGAGGCCAAGCAACTCCGTCGAGACCCGCAACGTGTAAAGATGCCACGATGGCCGGCTGCCCGCCAGCACGCTCGGAGTCTCTAACTCCGGGACCTTGCTCAGTAGGCGGGTGTATTCGGCCGCGAGCTGCCGGCGTCTATCCAAGAACATCGACAAGCGGTCGAGCTGGACGAGACCAATCGCCGCTGCGATATCGGGCATGGCGCACTTGAGCCCGGGAGTCACGACTAGCCCACCCGAGGTCGAGTGCCCATTGGTATAACTCCTGGCCCCGCATTCCCTGCCGAGGTTAGCCAGTGTCCGCGCACGGACGACCAAATCTGGTCGGCCTACCACCATGCCGCCCTCGCCCGTAGTTATGATCTTGGTGGCCGAGAAACTGAAAACGCTCAGATCTGCGGTACTGCCCACTGGGCGGCCAAAGTGGCTAGCGCCCAGTGCGTGTGCTGCGTCGTCCACCACAGCCAGACCGTTCCGGCTGGCGATCGCAGCGATCTTGTCTACATCCGCGGGTTGGCCAGCGTAGTGTATCGGCATAATGGCAGCGCTTCGGTTCGTTACAGCGGCCGCGACGCAAGTCGGATCCAGAGTAAGCGTGTCCGGCCGGACATCCACGAGCACAGGGGTGGCACCGGTCAACACGATCGCGTTAACGCTGGCGATGCAGGTGACCGAGCTTGTGATCACTTCGTCGCCAGCGCCGATCCCGAGTGCCAAGAGCGCTAAGAATAAGCCTGAGGTACCGGAAGCTGTGGCGAGCGCGGCGGGCGCGTCGACCAAGGTTGCCACCCGCTCCTCGAGCAAGGCAGCGCACGCACCGTTAGCGAGCGCCCCCGAGCGCAGTACCGCACTCACTGCATCAACCTCCGCGTCGCCGAGAAACGGGCGGTAAAACGGCAAACGGTCGCTCATTGCGCCTGACAGTCTGTTTGTGACTGGCGACGCCAAGACAACTCATCCATGATCCCTGCTCCTATCGCCACAGGGGTGGCCAAGCCGAGAGCTTTCTGTGCGGGAGTCGGGTCCACGGCGAAGGGTACCACTGAAGCGCCTCCCGAAGAGTCTTTTACGACGACGGACACTCCCGCCTCGCGGGCAGCGTCCACTAAATCGTAGGGCGAGCTTGGGATACCGGTCCCGATGTCGAGCGTGCCGACATATCTACGCGCAGCAATTACTGCACGGGCCGCGTCCTCAATGTGCATGTAGTCCCGAGAATGTAACCGGGCAGACCGAATCGTGAAGGGCTTGCTTTCCGCGATCGCTGCAGTGAGGGCCGCAACTGCGTTGTTGCCCGGGTTTTCCGGTCCGTAGAGGCTCGCCAAGCGCAGCACGCTCACCGCTACTCCGGTCGATCGACGGAACAGGTCGAGCGAACACTCTGCCAGCCACTTCGCTTCGCCATATCCGGTATCTGGAGCCACCCGTCCCGCCGATGGGCTATTGCTCCCGTAGACTGAAACAGAGCTAGCGTACACCACGTGGTGAACTCGGTCCCCGAGCGCCTCAAGAAGGTTAACCGTGGAGACGACATTGGAGTCGAAAATCGCGCTCGGAGAGTCACTGAGGTATTCGCCAGCCAAGTGGATAATCTGCACCGACTGCTGTTCGGAACCTGCTGGTAGAGCCGTTCGCAGCCGGGCCACAGCATCGGAGTGGTCGAGATTCACATGGACCAAATCTACGTTGCACGGCCACGACGTCGGGCGGTTTCGCGATCGAAGGCATCCGATAACGCGGCCAGTCCCAGACTCGGAGGCCAGGCACCGCATCACTGATCGGCCGAGGAATCCGCCCGCACCGGTCACGAGGGTGGTGTGCGCTCGCACCACACTCACCGTTGGCTCGCCGGCATAACCAATTCGCGGGCCCAGTCGTAGTACGCCCGCAGTCCATCGCGGATTCCGGTGTCGGGCCGGAACCCGTATCGCTTTGCGAGCAGCGTAGTGTCGACGACCGCGTCCCAGCTTTGCGAACTATCGACCCAGCGAACCGACAACGGACGCCCAGCAACGTCGCCGAGCACGTCCACTACGTCACGCACGGACACAGGATCAGGTCCGGCCACATTGAAAGTGCCCTTCCACTGGCCAATTACGGCGCGAAACAGCGCCTGCACGGCGTCGCCGAGGTAGACATGGTTTCGCAGCGCTGTCCCTCGTTGGTGGAGTGTGACCGGATGATCCCTCACGACGGCGGAAACCATCTCGGTCACTGCTCGGCCAAGATTCAGCGGAACACCGGGGCCGTAGACTCCAGTAAATCGTAGGTTGCAGACGCGTATCGGCAGCATACGTAAGTAGCTCTCTACAGCACACTTCACCCATCCGTACGCGTTGATTGGCCATAGCGGGCTGTGCTCAGTGACTGGATTCGGCGGCGGCACAGCATACACCATATAGCTACTGGAGAACACGACGTGGTTCAGCGCCGGCAGGGACTCGACCAGCGCACGAAGATCGCCAACTGGCTCAGTGAGCTCGCGCCAGCGACCATCCGGCGGCGCGGTAACGGTGGACAAATCGGCTGCGAGGTGAACCAAGTGGGTGACCCGCCGCAGCGCGGAGCGAAACCACGGTGGAAACGACCTGCCCACCCGTGCCGGCAACACACCGGGCGCGGGGCGCAGGTCAATGGCCAGTGTCTCTATCTCGGGACACGCCTTTACAAGGGCCCACCGAAGCCGACTGCCCATCGTCCCAGCGGCTCCCGTCACCAGCACCGTTATCACGATGTCCTGCCTTGTGCCGCGGAGACACTGTTGATCGATCGCCTAACCGTCCAGAGTAGCTTTGAGTTAAGCAACCATCGCACGTACCGGCGCACTCCCTGCGTAACATCCACAGTGTGTTTGAACCGCAGGAGCCGGTGCATCAAAGTTGTGTCGCTGAAGCCGCCGAGTGGGTCGTCCGATCGGCCAGGCGCAACCACTGCCTGCGCGCCAGGGACCTCCTTCGCTACAAGCGACGCGATATCCGCCACGCTCGTACCCATCCCCGTTCCTATATTCACGACTCGTCCAGCGGCTTCGGGCATCACGAGTGCGCTCACCGTCGCCTCCGCCACGTCATCGACATGGATGAAGTCGCGAATTTGGTGGCCACCATTGTGGAGGCGCATCGGGAGGCCGAGCGCCGCGTGAACACCGAACCACGCCACGCACCAGGAGTGACTGTTCGGCTTCGGAACCTGCGGCTCACCGTACACGCTGAAATATCTCAGGCTGACGTGATCCACCGCAGCCGGTGTAAGCTGAAGCCGCGTTTGGTTCTCTCCCCATAGTTTGGCGTTGGCGTAGACCGATACCGGTGCCGTCGGGGTAACCTCGCTCCAGCACTGACGTGTCCCCGGGCGCGGTCCGTTGCCATAGACGCTAGCCGACGAGACGTAGACAAGCCTCCTAGGCCGAGCCTCCGCGACTGCATCTAAAACCGCTTGCGTGCCTAACACGTTCGTACGCGTACTCTCAGGGATGTTGGCAGTACAAGCGGCAACGTCGGCATAGGCCGCGGCATGAATCACATAGTCAGCACCCCGTATCTCCCGTGCAACACACGGATCGGCCACACTGGCTCGCACTACTTTTCGATAGACCTTGGCCGCGCCGAACGCATTTACGTAGTCAAATGAGTACGCGTCCATTGTGTCCACCGCCACCGCGTACGCGCCGTAGCGCGACAACGCCTGTCCGATCCGGCTACCGATGAGGCCACAGCCTCCCGTAACGAGCACACGTGCACCAGCGAGTGCCGTCAAATCCCTCTCCACAAATGCCCTCCAATCCGAAGACGTTCTGCCACCCAGTGGCCCGAAGTCGGCTGTGCATACTGCTGAGCATACGGTTCCATATCCCACCCATCAGCGTCGCCACGCCTGGGTGGCTCAATCCCGGAACCAATCACGCATCTTTTCGACGCACTCATGAAGCCAGTGACCATCTGAACCTCAACAACAAATGCGCCGTCCTTAGCGCACCAAAGGAGATTGATGGGCACATGGTCGTGCTCATCAATTCGCTCGCTGCTCTGAGTGGGCAAAGGACAGATGCTCATCTCCCGACCTGCCTGTGCCCCAGTCTCGCCCGACTTCCGCTGCCGCCCGCGGAGGTCCCAGAACGGATGCCCGCAATATCCCGCCCGCATCATCTCCAACGTGGAACAGCAAATCAACTGCCGATAAATCAGGTATGAATGGTTGACCGCCGCGGACGTAGGCCACCGGCTCGTACCAAGCGTAGGTGCTACGCAAACCGGCCTGCTCTAGTTTCCTGTCGTCGACGTAGGCTATGCCACCGGGCCCTGAAACGTATTGCTTCGCACCGTAGGCGTCGCAAAGGTCCACGATCAACGCTGTCTTGCGCGATGTCAGACCCAGCACTGAACTACGCCGGCGAGGCGTAGCGATGCTGAAGCAGCAGCATAGGTACTCGATTATGGTAATGTTGAGGTCAGATAGTCGTTTCCATCCGCACTGATACAGTCGCTCGAAAAACGGAGCATGTAGTTCAAACGCCTTCGCTTTGCCGTAGCAATGCTCAAGCGTTCGCCAGTGCGCGGTCCGCCACCGTCCCGCCGGCTCCGCAATTTCGACATCCATTATTGATTGAGTGAATCGACCTCGACTACGGACTGGCACGCTCAAGAGCACTGGCCCACTGTTGCCAGCAACTCGGTTCCGGCTCTGAAAGCTCTTCTTCTCAAACTGCACGTGGTCGACGAGAACAAAAGTATCCACCATTAGCATCCGTGCAAAGAAACCAGTGTACGGCAGATAATCGGGTTGGTGTCCAGCAATTCGCATAACGTTCCTTCTCTTACAGCTCAAACGCCGCTCAAGGCACTCGCTACGTGGCTACAGACGTAGTCAACGTCTTCCTCGGTCAGCCACGAATGCATCGGCAACGAAAGGATCTCCTCATCTAGGCGTTCCGCGGTCGGAAGCTTACCGTTCAGGCCGAGATACGAGAAGGCTTTGGTCCTGTGAATCGGCCCCGGATAGTGGACGCCAGCCCCTATGCCATGTGCGCGGAGATGAGATAGTACTCGGTCCCGTTGCCCATTAAGTACACGGATCACGAAAATGTGAAAGATGTGGTCGCCCCGCGCAATTGGTGGAGCGATACGATCAGCCCCAAGAACACCTAGGCGCTGAGTGTACCAAGCTGCGCATCGCCGCCGCTGATTGTTCCACTCGTCTAAATGCGGCAGTTTGACACTGAGTACGGCGGCTTGGAGAGCGTCCATCCGGCTATTCTGACCAACTATGTCGTGGTCGTCCGCGGCTAACCCGCCGTGGTCTCGCAACATTCGAACACGATTGGCGAGCTCCGCGTCATCCGTGACCACGGCTCCCGCATCGCCGAAAGCGCCGAGATTCTTGGTGGGATAAAAACTGAAACAGCCAAGCCGACCCCATGTGCCGGTGCGACTCCCGCGATACCAAGCTCCGTGAGCCTGCGCGACGTCCTCAATCACCGAAATGCCTCGCCCTGTGGCCACGTCGAGGATCGCCTCCATGTTAGCCGCCTGCCCATACATATGAACAGGAACAATTGCCCGCGTTCTCGGCGTAATTGCCTCCCTCACCCGCTCCGAGTCGATGGTGTAGGTCACAGGGTCCACATCGACCAGCACCGGATGCCCGCCGGCTAGCACAATCGCCTCGGCGGTTGCAACAAATGAGTTGGCGGCGGTAATCACCTCATCGCCGTCCATCAGCTCGACCGCGCGCAGCGCCACACTAAGCGCGTCCGTGCCGTTACCGACCCCCACCACGTGGCCGCAGCGCAAGTACCGGGCGAACTCCTCCTCGAACCGTTGGCAGTGCTCACGCAAGATGAACGACGCGCTGTCCATGATTTGCGCGAAGCGCCGCTCAATCTCCCCACGCACGATCGCCACCTGGGGGGCGAGATCGACAAATGGGACCGATCGCTCTCTCACCGTGATAGTCCTTCAAGATCGGTCAACAGCGCCCGCGCCTGCTGGCGCTTGGCAGGGTCTGGATTGCGGCTGCTGATGGTGCGAAGAAACGCGATAGCGTCTCGGTCGCCATTCCGGGCGTCTGTCATCACTTGATCATCCCGTCGCTCGTAGAAGCTGTAATCGTAGGGCACAGTCACGATTTTGCAGGGTGCCCAATAGAACCTTAGCTCCTCGCCTTCCCAACCAGCGTACATCTGCTCCCAGGTTACCCGACCACCGCTGGGTTGAAGCATATGGGGGGTCATCGGGTCACTGACCCGCTGATAGCGGAAATCCGCCGACAGCCGGATCCGGTCAACAGTTCGATTCGGCATCGCCCTATGGACCGTCATACTATGAAACACCAAAACATCACCGATCGCGAAATCGCCGGTGTGCCAGACTGGCGTGTCCTCAAACCGAATACCCAGCCCCCCGGTACCAGGCACGTATCCATGCTCAAAGAGGCCATTGAGGTGAGATCCGGGCCAGACCCCCAACCCGCCAAGCTCTTTTAGTATTGATCCCAGCGGGATCCAGGCGGTGTATGCATTCTCCGTTCCTTGTTCGTGCGGGAAGTCCTGGTGGGGTGGCGTGGCATCTGTATCGCGCTGTGGAAACACCAGTCTGGCCAATTTGGCCGGCCTCGGTATCACGTCACCATCGTCGAGCAGCGCCGAGACCAACGCAACCAACGGCTCGGCATGCGCCAAGCGATTAAAGGACTCAAGACCAATAACCTCTTCGTAGACCTGACGGTAGCGCGGGTCCGGCGGCTCACACGTAGCTTTGACATCTACTTCATCATCGTCCTCACGGTCCGGGATCAGCCACCCGGCACGACTGCAAATTCTCAGAATGTCAAGCCGTACTGCCGACACCTCATCCGCTGGCAGCAACCGCTGCATGAGAAGGTAACCGTCTTGCGCCATCCGTTGCCGCAGTGCCTCAGCGTCGTTTCCGAAGTCCTCCGCGGGGGTGAGTTGCCCGCGCTCAGCGTCGTCCATCACATCCTCCTTTCTGGGTTTGCCGGTACCCACTAGCCTGCAGCTCGTACATCTGCGCATATCCACCATCGACCTGCATCAGCATCTGATGACTGCCCATAGCTTTGACTGTGCCGTCCTCCAACAAGACGATGGCGTCCGCCAGCCGCACCGTCGCTAAACGATGCGAGACCAGCACCGTAATCGCGCTAGTCCGTATGCCAAAATCCCTCGCCCGACTGAACTTATCGTAGAGCACGTGCTCGGAGGCGACGTCCAGGCTGGCGGTCGGTTCGTCCAGCACGAGCAAGTGGGGATATGGCCGCATCATCGCCCTTGCAAGCGCCACCTTCTGCCATTGACCACCGGACAGGTCGACCCCTTTGTTCCACCTAGCTCCGAGTTGCGTATCCAATTTCTTGGGCAAACTTTCGGCCATGGCTACGGCGCCTCCACGGTCGAGGGCCTTCCAAATCAAGTCGGTGTCATACAAGCGCTCGATCAAACCCAGACCCACCGACTCCCTTAACAATAGTTCGAATCGGACGAAGTCCTGGAAGCATCCAGAGAGCCGACGATACCACGACTCCATCCCGATGTTGGCCAAGTCCAGCCCATCCACAAGAATCCTGCCTCCCGTGGGAGCATAGAGCCCGCATAGGAGCTTGATAAGCGTCGTTTTTCCCGCCCCGTTGTCGCCGACTATGGCGACCGTGGTACCAGGTTCCAGTCGCAGGCTAATGCCGTGCAATACGTCGCGATCTCCCTCCGGATACCGAAAAGTAAGCTCCCGCAACTCAATGGCTCCAGGAGACGATCTGTGAACCAAAGGCAGGGATTCCCGGTGTTCCTCGACCGCGAGCCGTCCAGATTGATAGAGGCTGTGAAACCGACGCACGTTTAGTATTGTCCGCCGGGCCCCGGACATGGCGCCCGTCAAATCGTCCACCTGCTCGTTGATGCGGATAGCTAACGCAAGCACCAGCACGGCCTGCCCGGGTGATGCGTTGCCCAGCGCAGCTTGGTTGACAACGAACGCTATCGCCGCCATGAACGATGCCCCGAACAAGAGCCAGCCAGCCGCGGTGAGCGCTACGGCTCGCAGCTCGGTGCCGTCGAGAATACGGCGCGCATCCCCGTACGCTCCGTTGAATCTGGACCGTAGCGCTGCCTCAGCACCGCTGACCTTCACCTCTTTGGCTGATTCCGCCCGAGTCGCAATCTCAAACAGGCGGTCTGTCAGCCGCAGCGCAGTTACCCGGAACTCGTCACGCCGGTGCCGAGTGGCCTCCGATCGACCGGCGAGAAAGACCGTGGGTACTGCAGCCGCTACCAGCGCCATGAGGACGGGATGCACACTGATCAGCGCCCCCAGCACGATGACCATCATCACGAAAGCCTGCACGATGGAGATTGCTTGAACGATTAGGTCCCCCAAAGACGATGACCGGTCTCGTGTCAACTCAAGCAAGTCCTGGTAGTCGGGCCGCTCGAGGCGTTCTAGAGTCACGCAACCGGTCGACAGGCGCAGAAGACGTTGCGCGAACAGGAAGTTCGTCTTCTCCCGTAGAGTCAACTGCAACTTGCCGGCAGGGTGGCTCAGCGCGGAACTCCCCGCGTCGCCGACCGCAAACAAGATCGCCCAAGCCGCCACGGCGTCCGGGTTCCGCCCCACTGCCGCGTCTACGAGCCCTCCCAACGCCACTGCGCTGAGCGGGCTAAGCACTGCCTCGCCCACGCGCAACACGGTCACCCAAAAAGCTAAGCGGAGATCAGCCCGCAGCGCGTCGCGGAACAGTCCCAGAACGGGGGTCACGTCGCGTCTCTCTTCGAAAAAAACTGCGCGGCTTGGAGGCTGAACATCGTGGCGTATCTACCCTTCGCAGCTATTAGGGCATCGTGTGACCCGTCCTCCGTGATTTGGCCGGACTCCAGCACCACGATGCGGTCCGCCTTCCGGACGTTAGCGAATCGATGGGACACAAGGATCGCAGTCAATTCATTTGCCAGCGCGAGAATCCGGGCGAACAGCGTCGCTTCGGCTCGCACGTCCAAGTTCGCAGTTGGCTCGTCCAACAGCAGGATGCTGGCGCCGTCCCGCACTCCGGCCAGCGCGCGGGCCACGGCTATCTTCTGCCACTGACCGCCGGACAACTCAACGCCACCTGGATAGTCCCCGCTCAGCACCGTGTCGATACCTGACGGTAATCCGACCAGAAGATCGCCCGCATCAGCGTCGCGCAGCGCACCAACGACCGCCATGTCCTCAAGGTCTCCACCCGCGCCGAACGACACATTCTCCCGCAAAGAAAGCGGGTACCGGACAAAGTCCTGGAAGACGGCTGCCAACTGCTGTCGCCAAGCAACGTCATCGTAGTGGGTTAGGTCAACTCCGTCTACCATAATGCGTCCTGACGTAGGGCGGTACAGCCCGCAGAGTAGCTTCAACAGCGTGGTCTTGCCCGCACCGTTATCACCAATCAGCGCGACCGATTGCCCCATAGGAATAGTCAGGTCAACCCCGCGGAGCACGGGGAGGGCGCCACCAGGATAGCAAAACCACACGCGCTCAAACCGAATCTCACCGTGCGGTCGGGGACCAAGGCCACTTGGCGACAGTGTCGAGGAAACGGAAGACTCTCCAGGCCGTTCCCGGAGAACGACGGCCCTCGCCGCAGTGGCCCCCCGTAGGGCGGACAAGATCGGTGCGGCACCGACAGACAGTCGCGACAAGTCGTTGAAACTCGGCATGATCCGCCAAATTTGACCCGCAGCGAGCACGAATAGCGTCAGTGTCTCTATTCTCTCTCGGCTCGTGGCGAACTCCCAACCAAGGGCGGCGAATACTGCAATGTATCCGACGGTGACGAGCAGGACACAGGGCAGGAACCGACGCATCTCGGTGCGTCGCTCCGACCACAACTGCCCCATTCCGTCGAGAAAATGGCGCCGGAATCGGTCCTGGACAAATCGACTGAGCCCGAAAATCCGCAGCTCTTTCCCCAACGCGGGTGCCGTAGCCAGCCCCTTGAAATACGCAGCCCGAGCTTGGTGCGGGCTCTTCTCGTTCAGGCCTCGAGAGACCTTCCGGTGCTCGGCACGAAAGTACGCGTCCCACGGCAGGAACGATAGTAGCAGAACCACCGGAGCCCACCAATGGAAGAACCCCAACAGCACGGCGGCTGTCAGCCCTTGCAGCCGACCGGAGATCAAACTCCCCAACGCCCGGACAGCGTCGTCGGTCCCGAAGGTAGCTGACCGACCTTCCCGAGCGAGCGTCACCGAATCCATCACCTCCGGCGCTTCCACCTGCTCCAAGCCGGGCGAGCCCAACGTAGTATCCATCACCGAGAGCCTCACCGTCGCATCCGCCCGGGAGCCCAAAATTCGAGCCATAGACCACTGCACAACGGGGGCGAGCTGCGCCAAGCAGAATGTGCTGCCTAGCAGCAACAGACTCATGTACAAACCGCCCGCCCGCGCCGAGTCCGCTCCAGCCTTGATCACCCTCGACAAGTCGCCGAGGATCCAGCTTACGGTCACCATCTGCGCAATCGGGAACAAGCCGCCTGCCACAGAAATCATAGTGAACAACACCGTCAGGCACTCGCTCGCCCGCCACGCGGCGTGCACCGTCGCCCGTCCAGCCGCAAAAGACGCATTCACGTCGAAGTTTCGCCACCAGTCCGCTACCAACGCCTGTTCACTCATCTGATATCGCCGCGGCTAAGCTTCTCGCGGACAGCGCGACTCAAGCATCGCGGGCATCTTCCCCGCGATCGCCTCAAATGCAGAGCCGGCTCCCATCTCCCGAAGATCCGAGTGTGAAAGATATAAGACAGCCGGCCGCACTGAGACAGAACGGAACACCGCTCGCAGATCAAAGGTCACCCTACGGAACTGTCTCTTACCCAGATCACGATCGCCGCACTGAGCGCGAACGTTTCGATTTCGAACACCAACACTGCCAATACACGTCCTCCAGACTGATCCTTGACCACCGCCTTCGTCACGACTACCGGACAATCTGCTTTTGGCCGATAGTTCGCAGTTAGAGCCAAGGTACCGGGGTCGCTGCTCATTGTCGCGCTCGACTCTCATCGTATATCAAAAATCACGCGTCGACGGCCAAGCGAACGGCATCAATCACTCTAATAACGTCGTCGTCGGTCATCGCCGGATAACATGGTAGGGACAGCAATCGGTCCGCAGCGCGATCGGTGTGTCGGAGCTCGCCAGTCATAGCATGATTCTTGTACCGGCTTAGCCTGTGCACAGGCACAAAATGTACAGCCGTGCCAATCCCGACATCGGACAGATGACAAGCAAGTTCGTCGCGGTTCATGCGGGCCGACTGCGGATCGACTTGAATCGCATATAGGTGCCAAGCATGGCGCACCCATGGCGCTGTATATGGCAGTCCTATGCCAGGTAGACCAGATAACTCGGCCGTATATCTTGCTGCGATTTCCGACCGGCGTGCAATGAACTCGTTGAGGCGCCGCACTTGGTGGATGCCGATAGCCGCAAGCACGTCCGAGAGGTTGTATTTCAACCCAGCTTCAAGTACATCGTATCCGGAGGGGCCGCGGTTCCCATGTCGCTCCCAAGCCGAGCTGTCAATACCGTGGCGCCCTAGCAGGCGCGCCTTCCGCACCAAGTCGGCGCGCCCCAGGAGCATGCCTCCCTCGCCAATCGCGACATTCTTGTTGGCATAAAAGCTGAAGGCCGCGAGGTCGCCGAGAGCCCCTACCGGCCGGCCGCGATAAGTTCCACCGATGGCGTGCGCGGCGTCCTCCACTAGAAGCACTCCGCGGCTATCGGCGATGTCCCGCAATTCGTCCATCTCGCAAGCGTGGCCCCCATAGTGCATCACGACAATCGCCTTGGTTCGAGCCGTCAGTGCAGCCACAACCTGATCCGGGTCGATTGTGAGCGCGTGTGGCACCACATCCACGAAAACCGGGATAGCCCCCACGCGGACCACCACATTCGGAACAGCGCAGAAAGTGAGGCTGGGGGTGATCACCTCATCGCCGGGCCCGACATCGGCAGCGAGCAGACCTAAATGCAGCGCGGCCGTGCAAGAGCTGACGGCGAACGCGTCCGACACACCAATCAAATCAAGGACAGCTTTCTCAAAACGGGCCGCCTTAGGCCCAGTGGTCAGCCAACCGGAACGCAATGTGTCGACCACCTCATCAATCTCCTCGTCGCCGAGGAAGGGCTGATTCCATGGCAGCGTGGCGGACGTCATCTCGGACGCCTTCAGATCTTCGCCCCTCACGTCTTCACAAACTTGACCATGTGCTGATCAGCCATCCGCCACAGCGCCGGCGAATCGCCCATCGCAAGGTCGAGCCGCCGTGCTTGCTCAAAGAATGTCGTAGCCTCAGCACTTCCGTCCTGGGCGTGTCGTACGGCCGAGTAGAAGGGATTGGCCGTTCTTTGCTCCAGTGCCAAGCCAACGTTCAAGGCCGCGGACAACACCTCATCGGGCTTCACGAGCTCACAGTAGTATCCATTGCTGAGCTGACGTCCGCACCGGTAAGGATTATCGCCCGCGGCGTCAACCAGAAGCAAGCTCTCGGCGTTATTCAACTCCAGCACCGCCTGCCCGCCAGGGGCCAGGATTCTAGCGATCTCCGACAGCGCCCGTCTCCGGTGTTCCGCGGGCACATGCTCAAAAACACCTATGCACAAGACGACATCGACCCACCCCGCAGGCAGCGGGACTTCGACCACACTGCCTTCCAAAACCTCGGCGTGAGAGAAGTTCGCGACTCGACGCCGAGCACGGTCCACCATCTCGGGCGCCAAATCCACACCGACGATGTAGCTACAGCGCTCGACCACCTCGACTAGCAATCGACCGACCCCACAACCAAGGTCGGCTATTCGCTTGCTAGTCAAGCTCGGAAGCATCGCATCAATGCAGTCCATCTCCCACCGAGCATAGGCAGCGGCCACCCACGAGGGCTTGCCCTTGCATAGCACGGCAGCGTCCGCTGCGGCGTCGTCCCCGGCAGGTACGCCCGCTAGTCGTTCGATGCCCCAGTATCGCGCTGCCGCCCGCGCTTCGTACGCGTCGGCCTCAGCCGCGCAGTACTCCTGCCGGAGCCGGCGCATCGCGCCCTCACCACCAGACACAACCCTTCCTTCGGATACCGCTGCCTGCAACCCGCGCAGATTGTCGAACTCAAGAGCATCAGCATCCGGAAATCGGCCCGCTCTTGTCGCCGCCACAATTTCATCGATTCCTGTCGTGACCACGGTCTGACAAGCCCCGGGAAGCATCTCTTGCAGCCGCGCGAACGAAACGCGATAATCCCTATGGTCGGCGCCGCCTTTCTCGACGCGGATGATCGTGCCCGGCACACGGGACGCCACCATATCGGCTATCTCGGCGATGGTGTGGTTGTTCGCGTCATTGCCGACGTTAAACACGAACGGAGACTGCAGCTGATCCCCAACTTCGCCGTCAACGACGCGCTGCACGCATATCGCCACGTCCCGCACGTGCACCAGAGGACGCCACGCCTCACCGCCTCGCAACGGGATCTCCCCCGTCCGCGCCGCACGTGCGGCCATTGAATTGACTACGGAGTCCAGCCGCATCCGAGGCGACAACCCGAAGACCGTGGCGAGCCGCAGCACGGTGAACTCGGCTCGACCGGCGAGTAAGTCCGAAAGCCGGCTCTCGGCACGCTGCTTGGTCAAAGCGTAGCACGACAAGGGGTTCGGCGTCGTATCTTCGGTCACTATCCCGTCCTGCTGGCCATAGACGCTGCATGTGGACAAGAATATGAATCGTGGCACTCCGAGGCGAACAGCGATCTCACCGGCGACAACCGGGGACGCAAAGTTCAACTCAATACTTAGCTCCTGATCGATAGCGCATGCCGGTTCACCGACCAAGCCTCCTAGGTGAATCACGGCGTCCGCGCCCTCGAGAACGGACTCCAACAGCGCCGGGTCGCGGAAATCACCTCGTTGGAAGAGACCCGGCAGGTCCGGCTCCAGGCCGTCTGTCCGGTAAATCAGATCGTCGACAACGATCACGTTATGCCCGCTATCGGCGAGTTGCCTACACACCACGGAGCCGATATAGCCGGCTCCTCCGAGGAGAACGACGCGCGGCTCGTGCAACGAGTCGGTTTGGTTGCCGCTCAATGGAGTGCTCCGGTCACCGCCAAGGGGTGCGCGACGGCACAGCGCGCGGCCCCTCGGTCCCAGGAACGGCTCCCTGATTCAGGGGTAAGCCACACTGACAACTTCGCAAGAGTGAAGCGATATTCAATCAATCTCGTCATCGCAACCAGATTGTATCGCGGCGGCTTGAGGAATGTCAACAGGCCGGCTGGGCCCGCGTGCAGCCTCGGTGAGCGGCGGTAGCGGCTTGTAGGGCGGTCTGACGGTAGTGACACGGCCCAGGTGGAGGCGAGCGAGCACTGTGGCAGGCGCGCCAGTCGCCACACAACCGGGTGTCAGGATGAGGAAATTGCGCTGTAGGAGTTTTCTGGGCGCATGCGGGGGCGGCAGGATGACCTGACGGCATGGACGGAGCCCTGCGCACGGTTCGAGACGGCTCGTGAGGGACGGAACATAGGCGGGAGAGGTGTGATCCGCCTCACATGATCGTGGAACAGGACGCGCTGCGGAGTGGCTGAGGGACGCAGGGCGCACCACCGCCGTCATCAACGGTGCGGGCCAGCTCGTTCGGGTGCCGTCAGGCGCTCTTGGTCAGGCTGCGCAGGTGTTCGGCTTGGCCGGCTTCGATGCGGCCGAGCGCCATGGCCAGCATGATCGACAGCGCCAGCGTGCAGCGCAGCCGCATCTTGGCCAGCCCACGGATGAACGGGTCGTCGAACCCGAACGGGCCAGCCAAGCGGCTGTTGACCCGCTCCACGGCGCTGCGCTGGTCGTAGTGATCCTTCCAGGCGTAGCTGGAGCGTGCCACCGGGGTGAACACGCGCCGATCCTCGCTCAGAGGTATCCGCACTGCCGCGCCCACCGGACACTGCTCCATACCCTTGCACTCGATGCCCAACGCGCGCGCCGGACAGCGGTACTTCAAGGTGTTGCGATCGCGTTCGAAGCCGCCGTAGCTGGAGTTGACCCGCTTTCGTGGACACATCGAGAGTGAGCACGAGAGGAGGGATCTACCATGGCGAGAACGCATCAAGCGTACCCACCTGAGTTCCGCCAGCAGATGGTCGAGCTGGTACAGTCTGGGAGGACGCCGAACGAATTGGCTCGGGAGTACGAGGCTTCAGCCGGGTCCATCCGCAACTGGGTGGCCCAGAGTGAGCGCGACGCAGGACAGCGCAACGACGGTATGAGCACCGACGAGCTGCTGGAGCTGCGGCGGCTGCGGCGCGAGAACAAGCAGCTGCGAACGGAGCGCGACATCCTAAAACGAGCGGCGGCTTGGTTCGCACGGGAGAGCGACGCGATCCCCGAGAGGGATTCGAGTTCGTGAAGGCGAATCAGGCCGCCTGGCCGGTGCGCACCATGTGTCGGGTGCTGGGTCTCTCCCCCAGCGGCTACTACGCATGGGTGCGTGGAGCTCCGTCGGCACGAGCGCGGCGGGATGCGCACCTGACCGAGCGGATCAAGGAGATCTGGAGCGCCAACCGCGAGGTGTACGGACGGCCGCGGATCCACGCCGAGCTGCAGGCCGGCGGCGAGCGGATCGGCGCGAAGCGGGTCGGGCGCCTGATGCGCCGTGCCGGGATCGCGGGCGCCAGCCGCAGGCGTTCGACGAAGACCACCACGCGCGAGCAGCGCGCTGCCCGCGTGGCGCCGGATCTGGTCGATCGGGACTTCAGCGCCGCTGGCGCCGATCGGCTGTGGGTGGCCGACATCACCTATGTAAGGACGTGGACGGGGTTTATGTACGTGGCGGTGGTGCTGGATGCCTGGAGTCGCCGGGTGGTGGGCTGGTCGATGGCCGCCCACCTGCGCACCGAACTGGTCCTGGATGCGCTGAACATGGCGATCTGGCGGCGACGGCCGCAGGAAGTGGTTCACCACAGCGACCAGGGTTCGCAGTACACGTCGATCGCGTTCGGGGCACGGTGCAGGGAGGCCGGCGTACGACCGTCGACCGGCTCGGTGGGCGATGCGTACGACAACGCGCTCTGCGAAAGCTTCTTCGCGACCCTGGAGTGTGAGTTGCTGGAGCGGCGCAGCTTTCGCAGCCACGCCGAGGCGCGCATGGCGATCTTCGAGTTCCTGGAAGGCTTCTACAATCGGCGCCGGCGCCATTCAGCGCTGGGATACCAGTCACCGGCCGACTTCGAAGACAACCAGGGGGAGGCGGCAGCATGAGTGCGCCCACCTTGGCGATACGAGCGCGCCACGCCGCCCGACGCCGTCATTCAGCGTCGATTCGCGATCTGAGAGCTGATCGCCATCCGAACGAGCCCCATAGCGGCCCGCTACGGCCCTTGCGAGCGGTGGGGGGTACCCTGGTGGGACACCCGCTGGATCGGCCCTCCATGGCGCTTGGCCGCGGCGGCCCTGCCTGCATATCACCGGCCGCTGGGCTGCAGCGTCCCGTCCTCGACGCCGTCTCCACGGCCCGGAGATGGTCGGCACCGCGTACCATTCGCTTGACGTACCGGCTCTGTCGGCAGGACTGTTCGCTCTGCGACGGAGTCACGAACCGCAGAAGTTACCCGTCCACCAAACCGGGTCAACTCCAGTGTCCCACAGGCGCTCGATGAGCTTGCCGTCCTCATAGCCCTTGTCGGCGCTCAGGTGTTCGCAGCGCTCCAGCAGCGTGCCGTGGCGCTGCTCGAGCTGATCCACCAGCCGCAGCGCCGCCGGCTGCTCGGCGGCCGAGGCCTCGGTGACCTCGAACGCCACCGGCAGCTCGTAGGTGGTGTCCACCACCAGGTGCACCAGGAAGCCGAACCAGGAGTGCTTGAGGTGGTCCCGAAAAACTGGACAGGTAGTTAAGGTGTAATCCTGGCCAGGAGGAGGGGCAACGAGATGGCGACGAAACGGCGTCGGTTCACAGCGGAGTTCAAAGCACGGGTGGCCATGGAGGCGCTGCGCGGCGAGCGCACGATCCAGGCGATCGCGGCCAAGCACGCAGTGCATCCGAACCAGGTCACAGGCTGGAAGCGCCAAGCCCAGGAGGGGCTGCAGGAGGTGTTCGCCAGCGGCACGAACCGCCGGGAGGCCGACCATGAGACGATCGTGCATGACCTGCACGCGAAGATCGGCGAGTTGACCGTGGAGCGCGATTTTTTGTCGCGCGGGCTCGGGAGCTGACAGGAGACCAGCGACGGATGATGGTCGAACGCGATCACCCGAGCCTGAGCGTGAGCCGTCAGTGCCTGCTGCTGGCGCTGAGCCGCTCTGCGCTGTACTACCAGCCGGTCGGCGAGAGCGCAGAAACCCTGACGCTGATGCGGCGTATCGACGAGCTGTACCTGAGCTATCCGTTCTACGGTAGCCGCCAGATGATGCGCCATCTGGCGCGCGAAGGGGTGACGGTCGGTCGGCACCGGGTGCGGCGGCTGATGCGGCTGCTGGGCCTGGAGGCGATCTACCGCAAGCCGCGCACCACCGTCGCGAACCCGGAGCACCGAGTGTATCCCTATCTGCTGAGGGGGCTTACGATCGAGCGGCCGAATCACGTGTGGTGTTCCGACATCACCTACATCCCGGTGCAGGACGGGTTCCTGTACCTGGTGGCGATTATGGACTGGGCGAGCCGGCGGGTGCTGGCGTGGCGGCTGAGCAACACGATGGACACCGAGTTCTGCTTGGAAGCGTTGACCGAGGCCCTGGCGCAGCACGGCACGCCGGAGATATTCAACACCGATCAGGGCAGCCAGTTCACCAGCACCACGTTCACGGCAGCGCTGGGGGACGCCGGCATCCGGTGCTCGATGGACGGCCGCGGTCGGTGTCTGGACAACGCGTTCATCGAGCGGCTGTGGCGATCGCTGAAGTACGAAGCGGTGTACCTGCACGAGCTGGCCGACGGCTTCGCGGCGCAGCGGGTCATTGACGACTGGATGGAGTACTACAACGAAGTGCGCCCGCACTCGGCGCTGGCCGGCCGCACGCCGGGCGAAGCGTATCGAGACGGTGGAACGGAACTCGAAAAGGAGGTGGCATAGCGGACATGGACAGCAGGTGGCGCCGGCGCGCTGCGAGGGTATCCGAGGGCGGTGTGGTGTGCGAGCCGTGGAATATATCCACATTATCCACAGGCTCGTTCACCCCCTCCCCCGCACCCCCACCCCCTTTTACCGCCGCCTGTATCTCACGAGGGAGGGGTAGGTTGACAACCAACGGGTTACACCTTAGCCTACCCCTCGAGCTGTCCAAAGGACTGGGACCACGTCAGCCTTCGTTCCGGGCCAGGATTCCCGCCTCCCAGCCCCTCCACCCCTCCACTATCTCCCCTGTTGCCTCACCCAAATATCCACACGAAGTGAATCGGATGCCTCAGCCAAATATCCACACGAAAGATGGGCGGCGGTAAAGGGGGTGGGGTGCGGGGAGGGGGTGAAGGCTGCCTGTGGATAGGTGGACAACCTCAGCGCCCGTGACATCGCCATGATCCATGCGGCTGAGGCGGCCGCCGACGCTCGCCGGCGCTTGGGTGCTGGGCTGTGAGCACCGCGCCGAAAGCCGCCTTGATGTCGTCCAGCGCGGCGAGTTCCTGCTCGATGAGGCGGATGGGGCTCAGCCGGCACGCTCGGCTGGATGGCTGCGCTGCTGCACCAGACTCAGCAGTTCATCCTGCAGGCGCACCACCTCGCGTTGCAGCTCGGCGGGGTTCAGGGTGTCGAATTGACGCCGGAGTCGGTCTTTGCGGTCCTCGGACACCTCGGAGCAGCCCAGCACGCGCTGATACGGGGTCTGCGGATCGTGGTAGACCCGCCGCACCCGCGCGCCCTGGCGGGTCTTGGCGATCAGCTTCTGGGATGGGTAGAAGAAGTTGACCAGCAACCGCAGCCGATCGTAGAGCTCGTTGAGCAGCTCGACCTCCTGCTCGGTCTGCAGACGCAGGTAGCCGACGTGGCGGCGTACCACGTCGTTGTTCTTCTGCTCGGTGAAGTTGTTGTCGTTCTTGCGGTTGGGGCGCGAACGGGTGAACTCGATGCGCTGCTGGCCGCAGTAGCGGTGCAGGTGGTGGTTGATGAACTCGCTGCCGCTGTCGGTGTGCAGGGCGAACGGCAGCCACGAGCGAATCAGCAGCAGCGCCTGGAACACCCACTTCTGCGCCTTGTTGAGCACGGCCCGACCTCCGTCCACTGGGTCATCCGGTCGGTGAGCACCAGGGTGAAGGCATGCTCGCCGCCGGTGATGCCGCCGTCGTGGCCGACCAGATCGGCGCCGACCTCGCCGCGCCGTGCGTCCTGCCACTCGGTGAAGGTGCGGATCGGGATCTCGTTCATCAGGCGCGTGGTCGGCTTGGTATGGGAGCGACCGCGTATGCGCAGGGCGCGTTTCTCGGTGCGCAGCAGCCGGTCGATGGTGGCGGCGCTGATGCGCTGGAGCTTCTGGCGGGCATCGGGGTCCAAGTCGAGCTCGCCAAACTTCTCCAGAAGCGGCACTTGCGCGCGCAGGACCGCCACCAGGCGTTTGGCGCACAGGCAGCCGAACAGGTACCAGACCTTCCTCAGCGCCGCAACGACCTGTTCGTCGTAGAGGCGCGGTCCGCGGCGCCGGCGGCGGCGCTGGCCGACCACGATCTTGACCACCTCGCCATCGCGGCGCTCCAACACCGTCTTGCCCCACATCCGCAGCACCCACCCGGCGTGGTGGCGGGTGCAGCCGTGCAGTTCGACGAACTCGTCGAGCATCGCCGTCTTCTGTCGTTTGCTGGCGCGCCGGTACCGGTCGGCCATCTGCTTGGTGAGCGCCTTGCGTTGTCCCATCGTGAGCCCCATCTCCTGCGACCTCCGCCCCGATGGTGGGCTGGTCGTTCGTGTGGATGTTTCGATCAGGCACCGGTTTCCGTTCGTGTGGATGTTTGATGAGGCAATGGGGTGGCAATGCCAAAACCGGCAAAGGGGGTTGACATGATCAGGCCGCCTTGGTCCAGACCTCCGGGCGTGGCTGGAAATAATGTTCCAAGTCACCGTTCAGCACCGCCAAGCGGGTACGCAACACACATTCGTTGTCGTGCGGCCTCCATCTCATCCCGTTGCCTTTGAAGCGCCGGCCCACCACGAACTTGCACTGTCCCTCCACCGAGCCGCTGCCGATCGGCCAGCCGGCTGCTCGGTAGCGACCGTAGTCCATGCGCTGCTGGTTGTTCACGAAGTAATTGATCTGCTTCCACCCGCCGTCGGTGTCGGTGAGTTCGCCACACAGCGCTTCATCTCGTGGATCAACTGCAGCGTCTCCCCGTCGTAGAGCAGCGTCTTCCACTGGCGCAGGCGCTCAGAGCGCATCGCGGGCGCCAGCAGGTCGCAGAACTCAGCCAGATGGCCGGCCGCATGGTAGTAGTCCAGGATCTGCACCGCCCCGGGAAAATGCGTCATCGCAAGCTCCCAGTTGTGGCGCGCCCCGTCGGCGATGAACAGCTCTGTGCGCGCAGGCTCTTGCGGCCCGTTACTCCCAGCAGTAGTGAGATTTGCGGGCTCGTGGTGCCGTCCACCTCGACCACCATCAACGGGCATGGCTGCCCATGCTGTGCCGCATCGATCAGTTCGGCTGGATCGTCGGGTATGCGCTCGCCGGTCTTCTCGGTGGTGCGCTGCACCGCCGTGGAGCTCACCGCATACCCCAGCAGCGCCTCCAGCTTGGTCGCTGAGCGTTCGTAGGCCTCGTCGGCTCCCAGCATGCAGATCAGCATCGTCATCAGCGGCGAGAACCCGAAGCACCCCTCGATGCCCAGCTTCGCGTCCAGCGGCGCGAAACTGCCGCGCTGGTTGATGAACTTGTAGCACCGCCGCGCTCGTACCACGTGTTCCCCGAACCGGTTGATGAACCGCAGGTTGCGCACCTGCTCGAACACCGCTACCTCGCCGTCCACCATGATCCGGTTCGCCGGCGTGGGCTCTTCGACGCCTTCGACAACCTCCTGGACCATCAGATCGCCGACCCAGTTCAGGAACTCCACAATCTCCTGCTCGGCGTCCTGCAGGCCGATCTGGCCCCCGTTCACCCGCGTTGAGAGCTCCTTGACGATCCGCTCGGCAGTCGTTACAAGTTCATGACTCTTCATGGCCTACCTGCCTCCTGTGTGGTTACTTGTGGGCAGGTAGGCCTTTCTTCGTCATGGAGTCAATGGGTTGCCGGTTTCGGCATTCCCACCCAGGCAATGCGTCTCCTTGACACGCCGGGACCCGAAGGCGCATGATCCGCCAATCCCGCTCTATTAGTGGCCCCATCTCAGAGGACTCATATTCGCTAACGACCCGGCGCCTATTTGTCAGCACCAATGTCAGAAAAGCTATGGAAACGCGACGATCAGACCCAAGGCAAGCACCTTGTTCTTCAACACTACTTGACCGGCTGGCTCCCGATCCTAGGCCGATCCAACGATCGCCTTCTTTTCGTTGACGGTTTCGCTGGACCCGGAGAATACGCCGACGGCGAGCAAGGTTCTCCTCTTATCGCCCTGGAGTGCGTTAGACGTCATAAGGCTTCTGGCAGACTTGATGGTGTCAAGGTTACCTGTGTCTTCATCGAGGAAGACCACAAGAGGGCGGATCACTTAAGAGGCGTGCTCGACGGTCTTTCCGTTCCCGATACGAAACCCATAGTAATCTCGGGGACCTTCGACGAGAATATGAAGCAAATACTCGACTTTGTCGACCGGGCAAGGTCGACACTTGTACCCTCGTTCGTAATGATCGATCCTTTTGGCGCGAAGGGCGTCTCGATGAAGGTCGTCGAGAGAATCCTCCAGAATCCAAAAAGCGAATGTATGATTTCGTTTATGCGCGAGTCTATTCGTAGATGGCGGGACCATCCAGAATGGGAGAGGCATCTTGATGGACTGTTCGGAACAGATGAGTGGCGCGATGCAAAGGCGATGGACGAAGTATCTGCCATGCAGTTCCTTCATGATCTGTTTGAGCGTCAGTTGAAGTTCCACGGCGCAAAACTCGTTGTTCCTTTCGACCTATGGCGAGGAAATCGCCACGTCTATACGCTCTATTTCACTTCCGATCATCTGAAGGGATGCGATCTTATGAAAGCGTCGATCTGGAAGGTAGAGCCTTCCGGAAGCTCCCGGTTTCGTCACTCGAATCAACTTGGGATACTGTTTCCCCATGACAGAAGTCGTCTGGAAAGCGAACTGCGGAACAAATTCGGGAATAACCCAACTCCGATCGAGCGGATCGAAGAATTCGTCATGGGCGATGAGACGATCTTTCACAAGGGGCACCTTAGAAAAGAAACGCTTTCGCCATTGGAGAGGGAAGGAAGGATCACCGTCGAGAGGCCGGTTAGGGTGAGGAAAGGCTCGTTCCCACTCAAGAAAGGAGTAGTTGTTACGTTCTAGTTGGCGTGGGGATAGAGTTCCATGTGTCTCCGTCCAGGAACCGGCCGGCCTTCTTCTTACCGAACCGTCCCATCGTTGTAGTCCCTCGCGTGGCGGTAGATCGTGGGACGGCGTCAACGGTACTGATCGGTGCCCAGTCTCCCCACTGCTTGAAGTGGAACGGCGTTGCATGAGATTGGCACTGGTGCTTGAGGGAGCGGAACCAGCAAGGATTAGTGGGCCTTGAGTGTGGTCCGCTTTCCCCGCCCGCTATGACCCAGTCTATTTTGCCAATCCAAGCGGCAAGATCAAGTGAGCCAAGAAGCGGCTCGCAGGATACGAAGCGGACGACCGACGGAATATCGGCAAGAAATGGAAGGCGGATATTGGCCCAATGTTGATTCTCGATGGTAGTCCCGATCCAGACGTTATTGGGCCAAGTCTCTTCCCAAGGGACCATGTCGCGGACGAGATGCGGACGCTTCGTCAAGAGTAGCCAATCCAGGCTGGGCGTGTGTTCGATGAGGTTCCATAGGCGCTTTCGCCACGGATCAAGGTCTTCCCTCAATTCGAACACGTCGGCCATAGATGCACAGAACACACGAAATCGCCGTCCGGAACGGTCGGCTTCGGAGTCCCAGATTTCTGGTTGCCTCCACGTCGAGTCGCTTAGGAAACGGCGGGCGCTATGGGCGCCCCACAGGTCGTGCCCGGTTCGCTTCGCCCAGGTCTCTGCATAGCAATGGGCGCACGCCGGGGAAACCTTTGAGCATCCCCACCAAGGATTGAAAGTATGATCGGTCCACTCGATCCGCGAATCTCGCGCCATCGACTAACCTCTCACTTGATTGAAACACTTTTTGACGTGGAGGTCAAGGGTGAGTTCAAGTGACGGCCCAGACTGCATTTATGGGATCCGAATCTCTGTTCCGCCCTCGATTTATCCGGCGTTCGATCTCCGGAGCGCGGAGCATGTCGCATTTGAGGCGGATTCAAATGATCCCCTTTCCAGGCACGTAGCGTAAGTGGAGGCCATTGACGGCAATAGTAGGCAGATATCTTCTTGCTGTACGAAAACATACTTGCTTATAATGACAAAAGTGGAAATGGCGGTATCGCTTCCAGACGACCTGCTCAGGCAGGTAGATGAGATGGCTTCGGAGTTTCCATCTCCCGCAGTCGGCTCGCCGCGCTAGCACTCGAGGAGTTCATTGGCAAACACCGACATCGGCAAGTGACAGAGCGGCTGGATTCGGTGTACGGCGACCTCCGGGAGCGACGGACCCCGAGGAACCACGCCAGTCTGGAGGGCCTGCGGGAGCTCACGGCAGAAGGCTCATGATGGGATCTGGTGCGCGGATCTCGGCGCCCGTTCGGGAGTGAACCGGGATTCCGGCGCCCGGTTCTGGTTGTACAGGCGGACAGCTTCAATCGGAGCAGAATCGGCACCGTCCTGTGCGTGCCGTTCACCACGAATCTCAAGCTCGCCGATGCGCCCGGCAACGTCCATCTGGACACCGCCGAATCCGGCTTGCGCAAGGAGTCAGTGATCATCGTATCCCAGGTGACCTGCCTTGACCGCATCAGGCTGGTAGAGAAGGCGGGAAGCATCGAGCCGGAGAGTCTCCGGGAAGTGGAAGCAGGTATCAGGCTGGTGCTCGCACTATAGCCTGAGGATCGCCGCGCGCTATCCCGGGCTAAGAACCTCTTCCATCATGACCGGGCGGCCCTGTGAGACCGACAGTTCCGCGGCTTGCCCCATGGCCACGGCCATCAGTCCATCCCGTATGCCAACGCCCGGTGCCCGGCCGTCGCGAACGACGCGCTGGAAGGCGAGGTGCTGAAAGTAGGTCGCTCCATGGTGAGCGCCGAGCCGCCGCGTCGCTTCGTCGACCTCCACGTCGATGGTCCGAATCCGGTCTGGATCGCGCCGCACTTCAGGACGCCACGGAAGCTCGCGCTCCCCGACCCACACCAGGCCTTCCGGCAGTCCTACCTCGACCTGCCCCGCCGTGCCGCTCACCACGATCTCGGTCTGATGGCGCGACTGCTCGGCGAACATGCACAGATCCAAGCTGGCTCGAGCGCCCGTCGCGAAATCGACGATGACATACGCGTTGTCCAGGATGTCCGGTTGCTCGCCTCCGTAACGCTCGTCGAGGTGGTTCACGTCGCGGCCACCGGAACCGATCACCCGAATCGGCTCGTCCCCGAGTACGTACCGCATCAAGTCGAAGAAGTGACAACATTTCTCGACCAGCGTTCCGCCCGTGTGCCGCGCAAACCGATTCCAGTTCCCCACCTTCGGCGAGAACGGGCGCCGGTGCTCCCTGACGGACACCATGCGTGGGGTCCCCGTGGCCCCACGCTCCACTTCCTCGATGAGTGTCGCCACCGGCGGGCTGTATCGCCCCGCCATGCCCACCCAGGTGACAGCCGTATATGCGTCGAGCAGTCGCTCGAGCTGCCGGCAGTCCTCGGTGGTCGTGCACAGGGGCTTCTCCAGCAGCAAGTGTGGCGAGGTGGCGCCGGACCGCTCGACGATGCGCTCCACCACTCCCCGGTGCGTGTGGTTGGGAGTTGCCACGACGAGCACGTCGACCTCGACGTGAGCCATCAGCTCCTCGACCGCGGTAAACACGCTCGCATCCGGCGCGACTCGAAGGGCTTGGTCGATCGAGGCCTCGTGCGGGTCCGCGACCGCCACCACCTCACCGCCGGGAATTGCCGTGATGTTCCGCAGATGCTCGCGGCCCATGTCGCCGACACCGACGACTGCATACCGAAGCGACTCAGCCACCTCGTTCCCCCTCCAGGTGGGCGGTGACCTCGATGGTGCCGGCCGTGCCGTCGAACGCCAGCGCGATGCGGCGCTGCACGGCCCCGTCCGGCAGCGGAAGCTCGTCCACGCGGATGCGCGCGGCCGGCGGTGCCTCGAACCGCACCCGGCCGCGTCTGCCGGTGATCACGATCCGCTGCCCGTCGACCGTCACCGGCAGCGCGGTCTGCCAGTACCACTCGACGCCGGTGCCGGCGGCAAGCTCGTAGTCGTCCCGGATCGTGAGCACCGACGGCTCGGGCGATGACCAGATCCGCCGCCAATGCCGGTACCAGCCAGCCCAGCCCGGGCTCAACTCGATCTCCGCGGCGAAACGAACTTCATCGCCCTCGGCATGCGGCGTCACGTCGACCGGGATCGGACTCTCGGGGTGAGGTCGCGCATCGGCGCCGGCCGGCACCAGCATGCTGTGCCGCTCACAGTTCTTGAGCAGCCCGACGTGCGGATCGGAGTAGTCGCAGGTGCCGGGGTCCAGGGCGAAGGTGTGCCCCGCGAATTCCAGCACGAAGCTGCCCTTGTCCTCGTGGGTGTGTCCCGCGCCGGCGCGGTTGCCCATCAGCAGCAGCTTGACGGTGTGGCCGTGCAGCTGGCGGTGGGACGCGACGATGCCCATCTCCGGCAGCACCACCAGCCCCGGCGGCGGCGCGACCTGTGCCGGTATCCGCTCCGCCTGCGCCATCGCCAACAGTGAGGTGAGCGCGAAGCCGGGGCGCCGTTCGGCGCCCCGGTAAGCGGTCACCCACCCGCTCTCCGGCCGCGCGGCGGCCAGCAGCGCCAGCCACTCGCTGTCCAGCACGGCGTGAGCGTCGCAGATCGGGATCACGTCGGTCTCCTCGTCCGTGGAGACCAGCGCCGCGGCCAGCGCGTCGCTGCGCGCCAGCGCGGCCGGCAGGTGGGCGTGCGGAGGCTCACCGAGGGATCGGCTGTGGTGGGCCAGCGCGGTGAGCGCCCTCGCCATGGTGCCGGCGAAGTAGTTGGGCCCCTCCACGAAGCCGCCGTCGGGGAGAATGATGCCCTCCAGGCTCTCCGACAGCTCCCGATACGCCAGCTCCTGATAGGGAGCGACGCGCGGCCAGTCGCTACGCAGTACCCCGTAGGCAGCCAGACGGCCGGTGGAGAACAGCGCCAACTGGTTGCAATGATGGATGTACTCGTGCCGCCACGCGGAGAAGTTGACGGCGCCGATGCCGTCCTCCGCCAAACGGCGTTGCAGTAACTGCCGGCCGGTGTCGGTGAGGATGTCGCCCGCCAGATCGAGGGCGTGCGCCAGATCCGAGCTGCACAGCCCCTGCAGGAAGGCGCGGATCTCGAACGCGCTGCCGGGGAACCGCGCGATGAAGCCCCAGTCCCACACCGGCGTCAGCGCCGCCGCCAGAGCGAGCTCGGCGCCGCGGCGGAGCAGCTCCGCGTCCTCCAGCACCACCGCCGCCTGTAGCGCCGCGGCGGCCTGGCCGACGCAGGCCACGCCGTGCTCGCGCTCGCGCCCGTAGCGGGTGTCCGGTGCCATCAGGATCACGTCGTTGACCAGTTCCGCCGGATCGGTGGCGAGCGCCCGCGCCGCTACCTCCGCGAACGGCGACCGCTCGCCGCGGCCGACCATCGCACCGTGAAACCTCCGCGCCGCCGCCAGCTCGTCGGCGGTGATCACCACCTGCAGCGACGGTTGCAGCCGCGGCCGCACGGAGACGGGATGCAGCAGGCGCTCCATGGCCTGAGCCCGTTCGCGGTGCGCGGCAAGGTGGCGCGCCAGCAGATCCCGGTTCTGCAGTCCCACCCAGTTGAGCCATCCCGCGCCTGCGCCGCCGTCCGGCGAAGCCGTGATCTCCAGGCGAAGGGTGGTGACGTGCACGGCACCGCTCAACTCCACGGTGTATTCCCGCTTGAGCGCCGGCGCCCGTTCGCGGCAGTACCGCTCGCCCGCATCGGTCTCGACCGCGACCGTCACCTCGGCTCCCTCGGGCGCCACCAGAGAGAACAGCAGCCGGTCGTAGCCGCTGCAATCCAGATCCAGGGAGCGCTGCATGCGCAGGGCCGGGCCGGAGCGCGGCGCCCTGGTCCAGGAGAACTCCACCCAGCACCAGAATTGGCGGACCTCCAGGCCGTGCGGGCGGCCGTCGGCCACCTGCCACTCGGACATGCGACTGAGCTGCGGGTCCCAGAACGGCTCGAACACGGCCTCGGCGATGTTGAAGGGAATGGCGCGCATGGCGGCGCTATACTCCACGATCGACCATGGCCGGCGCTACCGCTCCACTACCCCGGACCGACTCGAACGGCTCATGAGAGTCACCGCCTTCGGGGTCGTCTACGACGGGGCCACCGCGCCTCCGTACGGACGCCGTTCGGTGCGCCGCACCACGGTGTGCCGCGCGGGCGACGGCACCCTGTACGTGTCGTTCCGCCGCGGCACCGACCACGAATCGATCGACGGACACCCGATCACGCTGGCCAGCACCGACGAGGGGTCGACGTGGGAGATCCGCTACGACGGCTACGGTCAGGGCACGCTCGACGACACGCCGGGCCAGTTCATGTCTCTGGCATGGTACGAGACCGAGCCCGGCGTCCTCATGGGAACGGCGCTCTGGATCGACCACTCGGACCCGACCCTGCCGTTCATGAATCCCGAGACCGAGGGGCTGCTGCCGGAGAAGATCGTGCTGGCGGTCTCCACCGACGGAGCGCGGACCTGGGACTCCCGCCAAGTGATGGACACCTCCCCTCACCGGGCTCCCTCGCCGTGCGCGAACCACGTGCTCAGGCTTGCCAACGGGGACCTGATCCAGCCGTACGAGACCCACAAGGAGTGGCACGACCCCTCGCCGCTCGACCCGCGCGCCTACCTGCGCATCTCGCACGACGGCGGCCGGCAGTGGACGACGCCCGTGCCCACCGGGCTGCCCGGACAGCACTGCCAGCCGGTGATCGTCGACGAGCGGACGGTCGTCGCCGTGTACGCCGATCGGGTGCGGCCGGCCATCGTCGCCTCGGTCAGCCACGACTTCGGCAGAAGCTGGGACCGCGACCGGGATCTGGTGCTCTACGGAGTCTGTCGGATTGGCGCTTCAGCGGCAGATCCGACAGACACCGTAGAGGAAGGAGGGGATGGGCCAAGAGCGGAGCCGCAGGCGACGGTCTTGGGGCGCTACGACAGCGGCGCCGGCACCGAGCCGGGCGTCGGCGAGAACCTCGACCTGACCGGCCAGTGGAACACGATGGTGCGCTACCGGTTCGGGCACCCGCGCGCGATCCTGCTCCCGTCAGGCGAGGTGTTCGCGGTCTGGTACGGTGGCGACGACGATGCCAAGCAGGCGCTTTGGGCGCGGCTGGCGCTGGATCAGGAGTCCTCGGCGTACTCGACCACCACGTCGTCGCGGTCGACCACCACCGGATAGGTCTTCACCCGCACCGCGGCGTCGGTCAGGCAGCGGCCGTCGGTGATGTCGAATGCCCAGTTGTGCCACGGGCAGCGCAGGATCTCGCCGTCGCGCTCCATCGTGAGCGTGGCGCCGGCGCTCGACGGCGGCCTGCTGGCGACGTACCGGCCGCTCACACGCCCGGTGCACAGCGGCCCGAGCTTGTGCGGGCAGATGTTGCGCAGCGCGTAGAAGCGGCCGTTGACGTTGAAGACGCCGATGCCGGCCCGCCCGCGGAACGGCACGACGATCTTGCGTTCGCCCACGGGTATCTCCCCGACCGTGCCGACGACCACGCGGCGAGTGCCCCGCGCGCTGACGCCTGCGCGCCGGCCGCCGCCGCTCACGGGGTGGGCATGCGCAGCATCTCCAGTGCGTTGTCCGAGAAGATGCGGCGGCGCAGGTGGTCGGAAATGCCCGGCAGCGCCGTGACCGGATCGTTCTGATCGAAGTGCGGGAAGTCGCTGCAGAAGATAAGCGTCTCGTCGGCGTGCAGCATCTCCAGGGACTGCTGCAGATGCTCGGGCCGCTCGGGCTCGTGCATCGGCTGCGTGCCGACCCGGATGTGCTCGCGGAAGTATTCGCTGGGCAGCCGTTTCAGCCACGGCGTCTGATCGCCGATCGCCTTCCAATCGAAGTCCAGTTGCCACATCAGCGAGACCGCCCACATCTGCTGCGTCTCGATGATTCCGAACTTGAGGGTCGGAAACTTCTCGAAGACGCCCTCGACGATCAGCGAGGCAGCCTGAGCCATCGCCACCGACTGACGGGCCAGACGTGTCTCCACGTAGTACGTCGGGTACCCCACGGGCGTCGGGGTGTTGCCGCTCGGTCCGCCGCCGCCGATATGGGCGATGACCGGCAGGTCGTGCTCGGCACACGCCTCCCAGATGGGATCGTGGTAGCGGTTCCCGAAGGGCCGTGCCGTGTTCAGGGGGACGTGCACGGCCACCGTGTCCTTGCGGTGGGCCAAGCGCCTGATCTCGGCAACGGCCTGCGCCGGGTCGGTCGCCGCCACCAGGATGGCGTTCACCACGCGGTCGTCCTTCTCCAGCCAGTGCTCGATGGTGTAGTCGTTGAACGCCCGGCACAGCGCCGCCCCCCAGTCCGGGTCGGGTACGCCGCACGCGCCGTAGATGTCGGAGGGCGACCCGGTCAGGAGCGCGACGTCGATGTTCCAGGGATCCAGCAGCTCCCGCTGCGTGAACTCCAGGGTGAAGTTGAAGTCGCGGCGCTTGAGGTCGGGATCCTTGAGGTCGCTCCGGGTCGCGCGAAACGGGACATTCGGGTAGGGGTTGCCGCCGATATGCATCCCCTGGTCGAGCAGATGCTCCTGATGGACCTTCGACAGGTAGGGCAGGAGCTGTTCGGGCTTCTCCAGGCTGTGATGGACGTCGCAGTCGACAAGCCGAAAGGCGGACTCCTTCCGTGCGGTCCAGCCCGGCGCGGCGATCGGTGCGGCGCCAATCCTGGTCGAGCCGGTGTCGGTCGGCATAGATGCCCCTCCTCCACCGTCGCCGCGAGCCGCTACACCGCCTCGGCCAGCGGCGGCGCGTCCACCGATTCCAGCAGATCGTCGACCGCCGCATCCTCCGTCAATCCCTTGGCGGAAAACTCGGACTTGAGCAGCAGCCGCTTGCGCAGCACCGACGGCGCGAGGTCGCGAACATCCTCCGGCGTGACGAAATCACGGCCGCGCACCGCGGCCAGCGCCTGGCCGCCCTTGAACATGGCCAGCGACCCGCGCGGCGACACGCCGATCATCAGGCGGTTGTCCTCCCGCGTCCGGTTGACGATCGCCAGGATGTAGCGCCGGATCGAAGGCTCGACGTGCACCTGCATCACCGCCTCCTGCATCTCCAGCAGCGTGTCGATCCCGGTCACCGGGACGATGCGCTCCAGGGGCGGCTCGGCGATGCGCTGCATCACGATCACCGCTTTCTCGGCCTCTCGCGACGGGTAGCCGATCTTGATCGACAGGAAGAAGCGATCCTTCTGCACCTCCGGAAGCGGGAAGGTGCCCTCCGACTCCACCGGGCTCTCGGTGGCGATCAGCACGAAGGGATTGGGCAGCGGCTGACTGCGGCCTTCGACGGAGACCTGGCCCTCGGCCATCGCCTCCAGCAGGGCCGACTGCGTGCGCGGCGTGGCCCGGTTGATCTCATCGACCAGCAACATGTTGGTCATGATCGGACCCTCGCGAAAGTCGAACTCCCCGGTCTTAGGGTTGAAGACCGACACGCCCAGCACGTCGGCGGGGAGCAGGTCCGGGGTGCACTGCAACTGCCGGAACTCGCCTCCGATGCTCTTGGCCACCGCGCGGCCGAGCACGGTCTTGCCGGTGCCGGGCACGTCCTCGATCAGCACGTGGCCGCGGCACAAGAGCGCCACCAGGACCCGCTCGACCGACTCGGGCTTGCCGAAGAACGCCTGCTCCACCGAGCCGCGTAGCCGCTCGGCCCATGCTTGCACGTCTGCCATCAATTCACTCCTCTCTGTGTTGCGGGGAAACGCCGTTCACGTTGCCGTCGCTGCATGCACCGGCCGAGTCACTGCGTCACCGGAGCCAGCGGCGCATCCGGTGCGCGCGCCGTTTCCGGTTCCTGCAGGCGCTGGCGAGTCACCTCTTTGATGAGGTCGTAGTAGGTCTGCGACCGTTCCTGAGGCGGGTCGGTCGCCGCGTACGCGATTTGTTCGAAGATGGTGCCGATCTCCGTCAGCGCCGTGGCGCTGGACGGCGAGCGTTCCGCCACCAGCACCACGTACTCCATCGGCCCCATCCACTTCTGGAACGGCACGCCGCCGCGCTCGGCCCAGCGGATCAGACGCACGAACGCCTTGGACGCCTGACCGATGGCGCGCTGCCGCTGCTTGTCGAGCTCCGCGTCCCGCGCGCGGGCAGCGGCCCTGGCCGCGCTACGCTCGCGCGCGCGCTCGACCAGCGACTCCCCGAACCGCGCCAGCGAGCGCCGTGATCGGGCGAACGTCTGGATCATGCGCCGCACCGACTCGGCAAAACCGGTGAAGAAGCGGCCGATCGCGGCCGCCAGTCGGGCGAGCGGCCGCGCCTGGCGCAACCGGTCCCGATACTCGCGGGACAACAGCGGGCGAACGAGAAAATAGAGCAGACCGATCAGAATCAGCGCGCCGATGGTGATGAGCACGACCCGGACCAGCTTCTCCAGGAAGTCGTTCTCCTCGCGCTCGCCGCTCAGGTCGCCAAGGTCAGGTTCCTGAAAGTCATCTTGAAAGACCTCCGTGTCCCCGCCCTCGCGAACCTTGACCTTGACCTCGCGCTCCGGCAGCCGCAGGTGCTCCTCCAGCCACTCCATGAAGGCGCCGATCGCCTCTGCCGGCAGCAGCGCCTCGCGGCCGGTAAGCGGCACCACCACCACGGTGGCCAACAGCAGCGTCAGCACGGTGGCACGCACCCGGCGGCGCTGCAGCGCCGCCGGCACCGGCAGCCCTTCGCCCAGGTGCTGCTGCTCTTCCACGAAGCCGTTGACGATCGCCAGGAAGACCAGCCCGAAGCCCAAGTGGCCGATCGCCAGCAGCGTCCACCACGGGTTGATCGGATCGACCGCGATCAGCAGTATCAGGAATGCGATCAGGGACAGCGACTGGAACCACAGGATGGCGCGGCGCAGCGCGCGCATGCGCCCCGAGGAGGTGGTCGCCTCCTCGGAGTAGTCCCGGAATGCGGTCTTGAGCTGATCGCCGTCCTGACCCACCACCAGCGTCAGGAACGCCTCGCGCTCGCGCATATTGCGGTGCAGGCCGAAGGCGATGATCCAGTAGACGAACGTCAGCGCCAGCGGGTACAGGACATCACCCTTCGCCGGATTGATGTCGCCGCGCAGCAGGTGACCCTGCGCAAGCATGAACAGTACCAGCGTACCGATCAGTATCAGCAGCAGTTCGCGGAGGCGCGGCGCGATGCTGTTGGTTCCCTCCGCGGCCATGCGGTTGGCCGACACGGCCTGGATCACGCCGACCAGCAGCAGCACCGCCCACAGGTAGCCCGGCAGCGGCAGCACCGCGTGCAGGACCATGGCCCGCACGAAGGTCTCCACCGACAGCAGCAGCCCAAACGGCATCGCGATCGACAGAAACGGATGCAGCGTGGTGCGGTAGAAGCGCAGGCGGGCGGGATTCATCGCTTGATGAGCTCCGAGCCGTAGCCGCGCACCGCGTGCGATCGGATGCCGGGCACCGCCACGTCTTCTTCACGGGTCTGGTGCGTGGAGACGATGAACACCTGCAGGTCATGGCCGCGGCGGCGCAACGCCAGCAGCGAGTCGTTCTGAGCACTCGTGGTGGGCGGCGTCACCACCATGACCTTGGCGCCCGTCGGGATCGGCACACCCGAGGCCAGCACGTGTTCGGTGAAATCGATCGGTTCCTTGCCGACGGTGATGCGGGCAAGCATCTCCAGAATGCCGATGGCGTGACCCACCCCGGCGCGCGCCGGCTCCGCCGGGCATCTGTCGCTGCCTCGGATCGACCCGGTGGTGATGATGCCTACCTCCTGCTTGATTCTGACGAAGAAGAACAGCAGGCTGGCGGCCACCTCGATCGCGCGTTCCATCAAGTGCTCGCGCTGGCCCATCGGGTAGTCCGCATCCGTCAGGTTCAACACGATCATGACCGGATAGTAGATGGAGGGGGTGTACTCGGTGGAGAACAGCTTGCCCATGCGCGCCGAGACCTTCCAGTTGATCCGCTTCAGCTCATCGCCGGCCACGTACTCACGCACGGAGCGGAACCGGGTCGTGTCCTCGTAGAGGCGACTGGACACCGTGATGCTGCCGGACGGCAGACCGTCCTTCTCGTGCATTTCGACCGGGAACACCGCCGGGTAGACCAGCACGGTGCCGGGGGTCGGCGGCTGGTGATCCCAACTGAAGAAGCCCATCGGGTCGGCGCCGCGCAGCCGCACCGGGCCCAGCGAGAACTCGCCGCGGTGGTGGCTCTCCGCCTCATAGGTGATCTGCCGGTGCCCGCCCGGGGGAAGGGCGACCATGAACGAGCCGCCACGGACCACGAAGCTTCCGTAGGTGTCGGCCACGGTCAGGTAGTGGATGGGGATCGGCCCGCGGTTGTGCAGGTCGAGGGTCACCCGAAAGCGCTGGAAGCGCTGCGCGTGGATCACCTTCTCGCTGCGGGTCACCTGCACGAAACGCGGCACCAGGTACGCGTACAGCAGCGACAGCGCGCGGATCACCAGCAGGGCCAGGACCGCGAAGCGGAACGGGCGAAACGGCGCGAACAGGAACGTCCCCAGGAGCACCAGCGGGAACAGGAGATCGACGAAGAAGCGCAGTCGCCCCCCGGCGTTTATCGCCACCGGGTCAGCCGTCGGCAGATACTGAAGCGGCAGCCGGTTCTCGGGGAGTGGACTCCAGCAGACCGTCGATCACCAGATCCTCGTCCAGCCCCTTGAGCTGATGCTCGGACTTGACGCTGATCCGTTTCAGCAACACGCCCGGCGCCAGATTGACCACGTCGTCGATCGTGGCCTGTGTGCGTCCGTCCATGGCCGCCACCGCCTGCGCGCCCTTGTACAGGGCCATCGACGCGCGCGGCGAAGCGCCCAGGTTGAGCCGGTTGTCGTTGCGGGTCGCCGCCACCAGGGTCAGGATGTACTCCTGCACCTCGTCTTCGACGTCTACCTCCAGAATCTGCTGCTGCAGCGACAGCACCGTCTCCAGGTCGGTGGCGGGTTTCAGGTCGGTGACCGGATGGGAGAGCCGACGCTGCGCCAGCATGATCTGTTCCTCCGCCTCCGGCGGCGGATAGCCCATGCGCAGCGTGAGGAAGAAGCGGTCTTTCTGTGCTTCCGGAAGGTTGAACGTGCCTTCGAACTCGACGGGATTCTCCGTCGCGATCATGAAGAACGGATTCGGCAGCGGGGTGGTCTTGCCTTCCACGCTGATCTGCCCCTCTGCCATGGCCTCGAGCAAGGCGGACTGGGTGCGGGGCGTCGCACGGTTGACCTCATCCACCAGCAGGATGTTGGTCATCACCGGCCCTTCCTTGAAGTCGAAGTCCCCGGACTTGGGGTTGTAGACCGAGACGCCCAGCACGTCGGCGGGCAGCAGATCGGGCGTGCACTGGATGCGCCGGAACTCGCCGCCGAGCACCAGCGACAGCGCCCGCGCCAGGATGGTCTTGCCCACCCCCGGCACGTCCTCCAGCAACGCATGGCCGCGGCAAAGCAACGCGATCAACAGCCGGCGGATCACCTGCTCCTTGCCGAGGATCACCTTGCCGACCTCGTCGACGATCGATTGCGACCACGTGCGCACGTCCATAGCGTCCCAGTCTACGCGGTCAAGAGGCGACCGACAACCTCCCGACGCGAGTTGCAGGCAGGATCGGTCGACGGTCGCCCGGCGGTCGGATACCTACGACGACGGAGTCGCAACCGCGGGGGTGATCGGCTGCCCGGAACGCGCGCTCTCGTAGATCGCCAAGACGATGGCGACCGCGGCCATGGCGTCACGGCCGTCGATGTCGGGCCTGTTGCCCTGCAAGATCGCCGCCGTCACCTCCTCGTACTGCCGCCGATGGCCGGCGATGCCAACGCCCGCGGGGTCCGAGGCGCCGCCGCGGTCCGGGTCGGAGTCGGCGCGCCGCGCGCGTAGCGCCTCGTCCTCATCGGTTTCGTCCGCGAATTGCCACTCCCCGACGGTGTCGCCGACCAGCACCGCGCTGCCGGCCGTGCCACCGATCTCGATGCGCCGCTCGAAGCCGGGGTGGATGGCCGTGGACCCCTGGATCGTGCCGAGCGCCCCGGAAGCGAAGCGGACCGCCGCGACCGCGGTGTCCTCCACCTCCAGCCCGGCGTGGGCGCGGCGCGTGGTAAAGGCCTGCAGAGAGTCGATCGGGCCGAGCAGCCACTGCAGCAGGTCGATGGTGTGGATCGACTGGTTCATCAGCGCTCCGCCGCCGTCGAGCGCGCGGGTGCCGTGCCAGCTGTCCTGGTAGTAGCTCGCCGGCCGCACCCACTTGACGATGGCGTCCCCGACGACGATGTCGCCGAAGCGACTCTGTTCCAGCGCATGCCTGATCAACAGCACGTCGGGCAGCGACCGCGACTGAAGCACGCCCGAGCAGATGACCCCGGCGGCTTCGGCCGCGTCGATGATGCGCTGGCAGCGCTCCAGGGTGACCTCCAGCGGCTTCTCCACGAACAGGTGCTTGCCGGCGGAGGCGGCGGCCAGCGCCGGCTCCAGATGAGCGCCGGACGGCGTACAGATGCTGACGGCATCCAGGTCGGTGTGCGCCAGGAAGGCGTCGATGTCGCTGAACGCGGCGCAGCCGTGCTCCTCCGCGAACTTCCCGGCGCGGGCGGCATCACGCGACAGGCATGACACCAACCGCGCGGAGGCGACCCCCGCCAGCGCCTGGGCGTGCATGCCGGCGATCAGACCGGTCCCGACTATGCCGAAACCAACCCGATCGAAGCCGACCGGCACGGTGTGTTCTCGCTCAGGCGCCGGGACGCCAGATCGCCGGGCCGCGGGATGAGCCCGCCACCGACTGCAGCATGCCGGGGTCACGGCCCTCTTGCCTATCCAGGAGCGTTTCCAGGCGCCGGTCGTCGAGCAGCGGCACACGGTCCTTCTGCGCCTGCTGTTCCTCGGGATCGAGATCGGCGACGATGACGCCCGGCGTATCCTCGGCGGCGCGCGCCAGCACGTGGCCCTTGGGGCTGACGATGAGGCTGCGACCGTAGGTCCGCAGCGAAGGATCGGGGTTGATGATGTCCGATCCGGCCACGAACACCGTGTTGTCGAGCGCGCGCGAACGCACCGCCAGCTCCCACTCGTCTCCCGGCCCCAGCCAGGCGGTCGATATCACGCACAGATCGGCCCCTGCCAGGGCGGCCGCGCGGCCGATCTCCGGGAACCGGGTGTCGTAGCAGATCCACGAGGCGCAGGCGACGCCGGCCAGCTCGTAGGGCTCGATCGAGGTGCCGGGCTGCGCCCAGTCCTCCGTCTTCCAGAGGTGGATCTTGCGGTAGATCCCGGCGATGGTGCCGGTCGCGTCGAGAGCGAGCATGGTGTTGTAGCGGACGCCCTCGGTTAGCTCCGGCAGGCCGAACACGATGGTGATGTCGTGCTCACGGGCGACTTCGCGCATCCCCTCCACACCGTCTCCGTCGAGCGGTTGGCAGTGATCGAGGACCTCGGGCGCGAGCAGATAGCCGGTCAGCGCCAGCTCCGGAAAGACGATGATCGCGGCACCGCGCGACCCGGCCTCCGCCGCCTGATCGCGCATGATTGCTACGTTGTCGGACAGGCTGCCGGCCTGGAATTGGCCGCAGGCGACTCGTATGGCGCGCATCGTTCCTTGTACCGGCGCAGGCAGGCAGCCGTCAACCACAACCGGGGCGGTCGATTGACGGTGAGCCGGCGCACCGCGAACATCGGCGAACACCGACGCGGAGGCGTGATGTCCGACCGATTCAAGCTGCTTCTGGAAGCCCACCTCATCCTGCTGGACACCGAAGGCAGAGTCCTGCTCCTGCGACGCTGCAACACCGACTACGAGAACGGCAACTACAGCCTGGTTGCCGGCAAGGTGGAGGCCGACGAGGAGGTCACCGCCGCCGCGATCAGGGAAGCGCGGGAGGAAGTCGGGATCGACATTCAGGCGCGAGACGTCGAAGTGGCAGGAGTCATGCACCGCATGGCTGACGATGGATTCGTGACCGTCCCGTTCTTCCTGGCCGCCCGCACCTGGAGCGATACGGTGGTCAACGCGGAGCCGCAGCACCACGACGCGCTGGAGTGGCGCTCCTTCGACGACCTGCCGCCGAACGTGATCCCTTACGTGAGACAGGCCCTCGGCAACTACCGGCAAGGGACGCGCTACGACAGCTACGGATGGGAACGGGGCGGACCGGTGAATCGGGACCTCATGCCCGATCGATTCAAGCTGATACCCGACGTCCACGTATTCCTGATCGACGACAACGCTCAGGTACTGCTGCTGCGGCGCCGCAACACCGGTTTCGAGGACGGCAACTACAGCGTGATCGCCGGTCATGTGGAGGCGGACGAGGAAGTCACCGCCGCTGCGGCCAGGGAAGCGCGGGAGGAGGTCGGGATCGAGATCCGCCGCGATGACCTGCACGTGGTGGGCGTCATGCACCGGCGGTCGGACGAGGAGCGGGTTTCCTTCTTCCTGACCGCATCGGCGTGGACCGGCAGCATCGTGAACGCAGAACCGGACCTGTGCGACGACCTGTCGTGGCGCTCCCTCGATCACCTTCCCGGGAACACGATCCCCTACCTCAGACAGGCACTGAGGAACTACCAGGAAGGGACGTTCTACGACGGGTTCGGGTGGTGAGGACACCAAAACCTGCGTTCTGCAAGCTGCTATGATCGCGCGCGTGGCACAGGGGCCGGACTATCGAGAGCGCTTCGCTCGGTTCGCGGTCCGCGCCGGCCTGTTGCGCTTCGGCCGGTTCACCACCAAGTCGGGACGCGCGTCGCCGTACTTCTTCAACACCGGCGCGTGCGCGGACGGCGCGGCCCTGAGCGAACTCGGCGGCTACTACGCCGCGGCAATCGCCGACCGGTTCCCCGATGCCACGGTGCTGTTCGGGCCAGCCTACAAGGGCATCACGCTGGCGGCGGCCGCGGCGATGGCGCTCAGCCGGGGTCGCACGCAGCCGGTCGGCTTCTGCTTCGACCGCAAGGAACGCAAGGAGCACGGCGAGGGCGGTCTGCTGGTCGACCGCCAGGAACGGGGCGCCGGCGACCTGAGCGCCCTGGACGAGCTGGCCCGTGAGTTCGGCGTGGCCACCGCGGCCATCGCCACGATCAGCCAGATCGTCGACGTCTTGTCGCAGCAGCCGGTCGACGGCCACGCGCTGATCGACGCAGAGCTGCGCGAACGCATCCAAGCCTACCTGCAGCGGTACGCGCCGCGCTGACGGGAAGACCGTGCGGATTCGGCGGCGTCTGACGCCTCTGCCCCCCACGCCACGCAACCGCCGCCGCATCGAGTCGAGGGTGCGGTGGCTCGGGCTGCTGGTCCGCTACGGGCTCCGGCCCGTCGTGCGCACTACCTTCGGACCCTCCGAGCCGCTGCGCGAGCCGGCGCTGGTCGTGTCCAACCACACCTCGCTCCTGGACCCGATGTTCCTGTCGCTGGCGGTGGGTCGCGCGGTGCATTTCCTGTCGACCGAACTGACGTTCTCCGGGGGTGCGATGGGATGGGTCAATCGGTTCTTCGGAGCGGTGCCGAAGCGCAAGTTCACGGCCGATCCACGCGCGATTCTGCGCCTGCGCCGCTGGCGCAACCTGGGCGGCTCCATCGGGCTGTTTCCCGAAGGTGAAAGGACCTGGGACGGACGGCCGCTTCCCATCCTGCCCGGCGTGGAGAAGCTGGTGCGGGTGATGGATCTGCCGGTGGTGACCGTCCGCGTCTACAACGGATGGCGTCAATCGCCGCGTTGGGCGGCTACCCTGCGGCGCGGACGCGTGCACGTCGAGGTGGATCCACCGCGGCGCTTCACCGGCAGCGACTCCCTGGAGTCGATCCGCCGCTACATCGAGGAGCACATCAGCGTCGACGCCGAGGAGGGTCCGTGCTGGCCGGTTCGTGGGCGGCGGCTGGCCGCGGGGATCGGCAACGTGCTGTTCGCCTGCCCCGCCTGTCTGCGGCTGGACGCGATCGACGAGCGCGGCGATACGGCCGCCTGCATAAGCTGCGGGGCGGTGTGGCGGGTGGACACCGAATCAAGGCTCCATCCGGCGACCGGCGGCGAGCCGATGACCCTGCGAGCGGCCGCCGACCGCATACGCGACCGCTTTCCCGAACCGTGGCTGCCGGCCGGCGGCGCGCTGCCGGCCGGCGAGCTGCTGAAGAGCGAGCCGGTCCGGCTCTACGACGTGACCGATCCCGATCCCGTGCTGATGGGTCGCGGCTCCCTCGTCCTGACGGCGGAGTCGCTGCGCGTCACCGGCATGACGCCGTGGTCGATCCCGCTCGCGGAGCTCCGCGCCGAAGCGGTCGACCTCAAGCGGCGGCTGAACTTCTCCACCCGGCGCCGTGTGTTCGAGGTGGTGATGCCGCGCGAGTCGGTGATCAAGTGGGAGCTGTTTCTGCGCCACGTTCGATCACGGAGCGCAGCCGCGTCGGGCGACCTCAGAGCTCGTCGGCGAAGCGGCGGTGGATGAACCGTTCGTACAGACCGGGGACGAGCCGCGAGACCAGCAATGCGGCGCGTCCGGTCGCCGACAACACCAGGAACCGCCGCCGCCGCCGCACCGCGGTCAGGATGCGGCCGGCCACGTAGTCGGGGCTCGCCGCCTCCCCCATCTCGACCCGCAGGCGGGCGGTGCGGTTGCCGGAGGCGTCCATCGCGTTGGCGACGATGCCGGTAGCGACGAAGCTGGGGCAGACCATCAGGACGGTCACCCCGGTGCCGATCAACTCGGCCCGCGCAGTCTCGAACATGCCGTGCAGGGCATACTTGGACGCGCAGTACCCGGTGCGGCCGAGCAAGGGAGCGAAGCCCGCGACACTGGAGGTGACGACGATCATACCCTTCCGCTGCAGGAGCGAGGGCAGCGCGGCCTGCGCGCAGTAGAGCGAGCCGAACAGGTTGACCGCGATCACCCGCTCGTACACGACCGCCGCGGTGTCCCGAAACGCGCTGCGGTGGCTCATGCCGGCGTTGTTGAACAGCAGGTCCACGCCGCCGAAGCGGTCGCAGACCTCGCTGACGGCCGCGCAGACGTCGGCGCGGTCGGTGACGTCGCAGCGGCGGACCAGATGGTCCACGCCCGCATCGGCGAGCGCCGCGGAGCGCTCCGCGAGCCCCTCGTCGTCGATGTCCAGCAGCGCCACACGACAGCCGGCCGCTCCGAAGCAACGCGCTAGAGCGAAACCGATGCCGCCGGAGCCGCCGGTGATCAACGCGACCTTTCCGTCAGGATCGAATCGATCGGCCATGATCGCGCTAGGGAGTCTGTCGGATTGGCGCGCCTGCGGCAATCCCGCAGACTCCCTGGCGGAAAGGGGGATGGGCAAGAGCGGAGCCGCAGGCGACGGTTTCGGGGCGCTATGAGCGGAAACACGGTGCTGGTCACGGGGGCCACCGGGTTCCTGGGCCGCAACCTGCTGCCGGTGCTCTTGCAGGGCGGCTGGACGGTGCGCGCGCTATGCCGCCGGGCGGCGGCCGCGCCGGACCTCATGCGCCTCGGCGCTCGGCCGGTGACCGGCGATCTGTTCGATTGCCGCGCGTTGCGTGCCGCGATGGCTGGCGCGCAGGCGGTCGTGCACGCCGCCGCCGCCACCGCGATGTGGCCGGCGCACAGCCCGGGAGGGTTCCGGACCAACGTGGGTGGCACCCGCGCGGTCCTGCAGGCAGCGAGGGCCGAGCGGGTGGGACGCGTGGTCCACGTGGGCAGCGCAAACTCGTTCGGCCCCGCCCGGGGCGGCGGGCGCACCGATGAGGGAACGCCGTTCCGCGGCCGGCGCTACGGTCTGGGTTATATCATCAGCAAGCAGCAGGCGCAGCGGGTCGCATTGCAGGCCGATCCGCCTGCGATCGTGGTCAACCCTACCTTCCTGTTCGGCGCCCACGACCGCATGCCGGGATCCGGCCGCCTGATCCAGCAACTCGCTCGGTCGCCGGCCGTCTATCCCTATCCGTCCGGCCGGGGACGCAACGTCGCAGGCATCGCTGCCGTCTGTCGCGGCGTGGAGCTGGCGCTGCGCCACGGCGTCCCCGGCGAGTGCTACGTGCTCGGCGGCGCCGATCTCAGCTATCGGACGCTCTTCGAGATGATCCGCGAAGTGACCGCGAGCCGTACGCGGCCGGTGCCGGTGCCCCGGTCGCTGATCCGCTCGGCAGGCATGGCCGGATCGCTCGCGGGAACCCTCACCCATCGCGACCCGGGGCTGAGCCTGCCGCTCGCCCGCGCCGCGTGCGAGTCGTTCTACTACTCGTCGGCGAAGGCGGAGCGCGAGCTGGGCTACACGCCGGACGATGTCGCCGGGGTCGAACGCGCAATTCGCGCATCGTTCGCCTGGCTCCGTCGGAGCGGCCGGATCGAGATGCCGGCGGACGGACGACCACCGAACGATGCCTCCCGTGCGGTATCCTCTATCCCGTCGTGAACTCCAACGCGGTAAGGGCGCGCATCTTCCTGCACGGCGTGCTGGCGCAGATCCCGGCCGTGTGCGCCGGCGATGCCGAAGCCCGCGAGCTGGTGCAGGACTGGCGCACCAGCATCCAGTTCGCGCAGGCCGGTGGACCCGCCGCCCTGCTGCGCTTTCGCGACGGCGTGGTGAGCTTCGAGCCGGTGCGCCGGCAGGTGCCGGGGCTCAGTCTCTGGTTCCCGAACGATCGCGCCCTGGTCCGCTCGTTCACCGGCGACGGCGTGCCGATCCCGGTCTTCGGCATCTGGCGGCTGCGGTTGCTGCGCGCGCTGCCGACGCTGACGCGCCGACTGAGCTACTACCTGAGCCTGAGCGAGCCTGACGGCGATGACGGAACCGGGCAGGCGCTCACGCTGGCGCTGCGGATGCGCCTGGACGCGCTGGTGCGTTCGGTCGCCGTGCTGGCCGCCGTGGACGCGAAGGCGCGCCGCACGCTGCAGGAGGCTCCCGACGGTTCGATCGCCCTGCGGGCGCCCGGCATGGCGGAGGTCGCGGCCCGCAAGCACGGCGACCGGCTCACCGTCGAGCCGCAGCCCGACAGCGCCCCCAACCTCATCCTGACCTTCGCCTCCGTGAACTGCGGGCATGACCTGCTGGCCGGCCGGCTGGAACCGGCCGCCGCGATCGGGCTGGGCAGCATCGAGCTGCGCGGCCAGACCCTGCTGGCCGATGCCGTCTTTCAGGTGGTCGGCGACGTGCAGATGCTGCTGGCGAGCTGATGAGGTCCCCCTTCCGGTTCGCACGCAGCAGTGACCTGCTGACTCGCGCGGTAGAGGTGATCCCGCGCGGCATCTACGGCACCAAGAGCCCGGCGCTGGTGGTGCCGGGCTCGTTTCCCTACTACGCCGAGAGCGGCGCCGGCTGCCGATTCCGCGACGTCGACGGCAACGAATACATCGACTTTCTGTGCGGCTTCGGCGGCAACCTGCTCGGCTACGGCGACCGTGCCGTCGACGATGCCGCCGCCGCGGCGCTGCGGCGCGGTTTCGGCTTCAACACGCCGTGCCTTGAGATGGTCGAGCTGGCCGAGGATCTGGCCGCCCGCATCGCCGGCATGGACTGGGCGCTGTTCGGGGTCAACGGCTCCGACATGACCACCTACGCCCTGCAGACCGCGAGAGCCCACACGGGACGCCGCAAGCTGCTCATCAGCCACGGCGCCTACCACGGCGCCCATCCCTGGGCAGTGCCCGGGCACGCCGGCCTGCTGAGGAAGATCTGGCCCACGTCGATCGGTTTCGCTGGAACGACCTGAACGGCGTCGCCGCCCTGTTCGACCGCTATCCGGACGACGTGGCGGCCGTGATGGTGACGCCGTACCACCACCCGGCGTTCGCGGACTCGGAGCTCCCCGCCGCCGGGTTCCTGGACGGCATGTGCACGCTTGCCCACGAGCGCGGCGCGCTGGTGATCAGCGACGACATCCGCGTCGGCTTTCGCGCCCACCTGCAAGGCTCGCACGTACGCTTCGGCTACCGGCCGGACCTGTGCTGCTACTCCAAGGCGATCGCCAACGGCTATCCGATCGCGGCCTGCCTTGGCCGCGGCGAGCTGAAGGGCTCCGCCAGCCGCGTATTCTGCACGGGCACCTTCTGGATGCACGCGTACCCGATGGCGGCCGCGCTCGCCTGCCTGCAGCGGATCGAGGCGGACGGCGTGATCGACCGGGTCGCCGCCCTGGGTGAGCGGCTCATCGCCGGCCTGCACGCGGTGGCCGCCCGCCATGGGCAGCGCCTGACCATCACCGGCCTGCCGGCCATGCCGTTCGTGCGATTCGCCAACGAGACCGACTTTCACCGCAGCCAGCTCTTCTGCGCGGAGGCGACCAGCCGCGGCGTCTACTTTCACCCCCACCACAACTGGTTCCTGAGCGCAGCCCATACCAAGGCCGACATCGAAGAGAGCCTGTCAATCGCCGATCAGGCGATGCGCACCGTGGCCGAACGCTTCGGTCCTGCATGAGCGCCGCGGGCCAGCACGGCAAGTTACAGTACGGTTCCGTGACCGGTCCAATACGCGCCGCGCTACTCGTCGTGCTGGGATTCCTGCCTCTGTGCGCCGGTGCGCAGACGTTGGTCTCCCCGAACGACCCGATCTACGGCCATCTGCACATCTGGGAGCAACGCGGCCTCATCCACTGGCTGCCGCCGCTGCGGCCGCTGCCGGCTCCGATCGTGCGCAGCGCGCTTCGGCAGGTGGCGGGTTCCGAACATGCTATCGACCGCAGGATCGCCGAGCGACTGCTGGCGCGTTACTTCGGGCCGCTGCCGGTGCAGGGCCGGGCGCAGGTCGGCCGCCGATCGAAGGCAGCCATCGCCGACGACGAGCCGGCCACCCACGCGGTGCCGGCGCAGCTCGCGGTCCAGCTCGCGGCGGGGATCGAGCTGCCGGTCAGCGACCAGATCGGCTTCGGACTCGCCGCACGCACGCTGGCCACCTCGGTCGCGCCCAACCCCGTGGCGCCGCTGCTCACGCCCGACCCCTACGACCCCGGAGCGCCCGGGGACAACACCACGATCCTCGGAGAAGATTTCGACATCCAGGTCGAGCTTGCCGGCAACGGCTTCGTCGGCGCGCCCGAGCTGGGAGCCGGGCCCGGCACCTGGTACGTGCAGGCCGGCTTCGGCCGCAGCTCCTTCGGCTACGGCGAAGACAGCGCGATCGTCTCCGCCAACGCCGCACCGGCCGGGTACCTGGCGGGAACCTACCGCGGATCCTGGGTCGCCTATTCGGCGATGTTCCTGGACCTGATCGCGAAGTACGGGATCTGCAGCGCCGGCACGCAGGGACGGGGCCTCTGCGACGCCGAAGGCGACCGCTATTCGCTGCGCACCCGCGCCAGGAAGGAGCACGGCTTCCATCCCAGCAAGTATCTGGTGGCGCAGTCGCTGAGCTTCTATCCCGCGGACTGGCTGGAGTTGACCGCGCTGCAGTCGGTGATATTCGGCGGCCGGCTGTCGCCGACCTATCTGCTGCCGGTGTTCCCCAGCCTGTACACGCAGGTGCAGCTCGACGACTACGACAACGCCTTCGTGGGTGCAGCCGCGCGCGTGCGACTGCCGTACGGGGCTTCGGCGACCGCCGTGGTGTACGTCGACGACATCAATCTGACGAAAATCCGGAAGTTCGACTTCGATTCCGACCAGAACAAGATGGCTGTGGATCTGGAGGCGAGCATCGCCCCGCCGCTGCCGATCCTCACCGTCCTGAACGCCCGCTACCGGATGGTGACGCCGTACATGTACGCGCACCATCCGTCCGCGCTGGACTACCTGCAGTACACCAACGATGGGCGGCACCTGGGCACGCTGCTCCATCCCAATTCCGACGAAGTCATCCTCCGCGCACGGGCGTTCCCGATCGAGTGGCTGGGAATCGATCTGTCTCTCCGCCGGGTGCGCCACGGCGGTCCAGCCGGGGGCTCGATCTGGGACCACGGCCTGGTCGACGGCACCTTCGTGTTCACCGGGCCGTCGACGTTCCTCAAACAGGACGTGCTGGAGCACCTGCTCCAGGCCCGGGCCGGTGTCGATCTGCGCATCGACCTGGAGCCGGTGGAACTGAGCCTCGAGCTGGCCTACACCTACCAGCAGGTCAGCAATCGGGACCTGGTAGCGGGCGCGGACGAGCAGGCACACCTGATCGAGGTGAGCACCGCCGTACGCTACTGATCCGCCTGGGGCACGTCCAACTCCGACGCAAGCTCCCGCGCTCCCGGAGACATCTTCCCCCACGTGCGGTCGAGCACCCGCCGCAGGATGTCGGGATCCCGGCCCTCCGCGAACCCGGCGAGCTCAGAGTCCAGAAACGACAGGCATGCCGCGTCCTCCAGCATCTGCGTCTCCGCATCGCGGCCCAGTCCGTCCTTGCGGACGAGTGCCGCCACCCGCTCGACCAGCGCCGCTGGAAAACCCAGATCGTCGAGGATCAACGCGGCCTGCTCGGCGTGGTGACGGGCACAGGCGCGCCGCCAGCGCAGATAGCCGGAACGCCCCTCCGGGTATCGGGCGCGCGGGATCTCCCAGCGCCGCAGGTGCTGGGCGCGAACCGCGATCGTCAGCGCCGCCGACGGCTGCGGCGCCAAGCGACCCAGCCAGCGGGTCATGCGCCGTCCGTACTCGAGCGCCTGGCCTGCAGGGTCCTCCCGGCTGGCCGCGTCGATCCGGTCCAGAGCGCCCCGGATCAGATCAGCGTCGACCACCGCGCCGGTGACCGGGTGCCGTCACGCGGACATCGAGGTGAGCTCGTCCCGGACGCCCTGCAGCACCTGACCGTAGCGGTCGTCAACCATCATGACCTGCTGGCGCATGAGCCCCACGTACTCGGGGTCGTTCTGGGGGTTGATCTGCACCCGTTGGCCGGTCTTCTTGGACAGCTCCGCCTCTTTCTGCTGGCGGCGCGGCTCGTAGGCGCGGTCGACCTCCTGCCGCATTCGGTTGCGTTCTCCCAGATACTCCTGGAAGAACTGCTCGAGCTGATTGAGCAGCATTCTCAGCTTGCGGGCGTTGGTGCTGAGCGCGCCGAAGCCTTCGCCCGCGCGACGGCTGCGCTTGAGCGCGAACTCGTCGGTCGGCAGGGTGAGGTTGCTGAGCAGCGCATCGCGCATCCCTTCCCGGACCCAGCCGGCCTGCTTGCCTGCGAACTGCTCCAGCAGCTCCTGAAGGTCGACATCGGTATCTCCGAGATAGCGGGACACCAGCTTCTTGCCCTCGGTAGCGAAGCGATGCTGATCGAGATTCTCCTTGTCGGGGACGACATCCTTCGTCCGCTCCAGGGCGATCTCCCACGACGACTTGATGGTTCCCATGCCCCAACTATCTCCTTGCGTCTCGTCGGGCTGGGCGGACTTGAACCGCCGACCCCACGCCCCCCAGACGTGTACGCTACCAACTGCGCCACAGCCCGAAACGGAAGCGTCCACGACGGACGCCTCACCCGCAGAGTGTACCGCCGCGCGCCCGCCGGAGTCCACGCACCGCGCGCCGCGCGGGCCTGCCCGGCCGGCCGGTGCCGGCGGCGTCAGTCGTCCGCCGACCGATCGGCCACCATCGCCGCGGTGCGGGTGGACAGGCCGTAGAGCTGGATGAAGCCGCTCGCGTCCTGGTGGTCGTAGGAGCCGGCGCTGAACGACGCCAGCCCTTCGTCGTAGAGGGAGTATGGCGAACGGCGGCCGGCCACCACGATGCCGCCCTTGTACAGGGCGAGCGTGACCGCACCGGTGACGCGCGCGCACACGCGTTGCATGAATGCGTCCAGCGACTCGCGCAGCGTCGAAAACCAGTGGCCGCTGTACATCGCGTCGGCATAGGTCATCGCGAGTTGCTGCTTGGTGCGCAGCGCGTCCGCCTCCAGGGTGAGCATCTCCAGCTCACGCAGCGCCGCGTAGAGGATCGTGCCGCCGGGCGTCTCATACACGCCGCGGCTCTTCATGCCCACCACCCGCGTCTCCACGATGTCGGCCCGCCCGATACCGTGCGCGGCGCCCAGCTCGTTGAGCCGCTGCACCAGCTCGACGGCACCGCGCCGTTCGCCGTCCACGGCCACCGGAATTCCGCGTTCGAAGTCGACGGTGACCTCCTGCTCGCGGTCGGGCGCCAGCGCCGGCGACACCGACCGCTGGAACAGCGTCTCCTGCGGGCGCCGGCCGGCGTCCTCCAGGTCCCCGCCTTCGTGGCTGAGATGCCAGACGTTATCGTCGCGCGAGTAGATGTTGCGCCGCGAGATCCCGGCCAGGTCGATCCCGCGGGTCTCCGCGTAGACGATCGCGTCCTCGCGCGAGCGGATGTCCCAGAGTCTCCACGGCGCGATGATCGTCAGGTCCGGCGCCAGCGCCCGATAGGCCAGCTCGAACCGCACCTGATCATTGCCCTTGCCGGTACAGCCGTGGGCGACTGCATCGGCCCCTTCGGACCGCGCTGCCTCCACCTGCACCTTGGCCTGCAGCGGGCGAGCCGCCGAGGTGCCCAGCAGGTACTTGCCCTCGTAGACCGCGCCCGCGCGCAGCATCGGGAACAGGTACTCCTCCACGAACTCCCGGCGCACGTCGCGCAGGACCAGCTTGGCGGCACCGGACGCCGCCGCCCGCGCCTGCAGTCCCGACAGGTCGTCGGACTGTCCCACGTCCGCACAGACGGCCACCACCTCCGCACCCGGATAGCGTTCCTTGAGCCAGGGGATGATGATCGAGGTGTCCAGGCCCCCGGAATAGGCGAGGGCGATCCGCTTCACGTCATTCGTCATGACCAGCTCCTGTACCGCTACAGCCCGGACAGCGCCGTGTCCATCAGGCGCAGTCCCTCGGCGAGTTCCTCGGCGGAAATCACCAACGGCGGCGCGATGCGCACCACGTCCTCACCCGAGCGGAGCACCAGCACCCCCGCGGAGCGCAGCGCGGTCGCCAGCGCCTGAATCCGCGGCTGGTCGCCGGCGGTCCCCGGGACGTGCACGCCGCGCAGCAGCCCGGCGCCCACCACCGGCCCCAGTCCGTGCGCTTCGCGCAGTGACTCGAGCCCCTGCCGGAGCTGCTCGCCGCGCTCGCGGACGGTGGCCAGAAACGCGGGATCGGTGAGGATGTCGAACACGTGCGAGGCGAGCGCGCAGGTCACCGGTCCGCCGCCGAACGTGGTGCCATGCTCGCCGAGGTGGAGCCGGTCGTTGACCGCCGCCGGCAGCAACACCGCCGAAAGCGGCAGGCCGCCGGCCAGCGGCTTGGCCAGCGTGATGATGTGCGGCTTGAGGCCGACGCTGTCGGAGGCGAATACGTGGCCGCAGCGTCCCAGGCCGGTCTGCACCTCGTCGGCGATCAGGATGAGGTCGTGCTCGGCGCAGCATGCGTTGAGCGCCTCAGCGAACTCCGGTGTCATGGCCGCCAGCCCTCCCTCGCCCTGCACCACCTCGACGATGACGCCGGCGAAGGATCCGTCGAGCGTCGCGCGCAGCGCGGCGACATCGTTGTAGGGGGCGATCTCGACACCCGGCAGCATGGGCCCGAACGGCTCCTGATACTTGGGGGTAGGCGTGCAGGCCAGCGCGCCATAGGTGCGCCCGTGGAACCCGCCGGTGAATGCCAGGATCTTGTGGCGCTCGGCGTTGTCCCCATCCTCTCCGCCAGGGCCGCGATGGGCGTACATGCGGGCGAACTTCAGCGCGGACTCGTTCGCCTCCGCGCCGCTGTTCATGTACTGCACGGCCGCGAAGCGGTCGCCGGTGAGCTTGCCGGCAAGCTCCAGCGCCGGGCCGGTGGTGTACAGATTGGATACATGCACCAGCTTGCGCATCTGCGCGGCGGCGATGTCGGCCAGATCGTCGCGTCCGTAGCCGAGCGCGTTCACGGCGATGCCGGCGCCCAGGTCCAGGTAGATCGTGCCGGCGGCGTCGGTGAGACGGCACCCGGAGCCGTGATCCAACAGCAGCAACTCCGGCGAGAAAGCGTTGGGAAACGGATGATCGGTAACGATCGCGTCTTTGATCTGCATGGTCAGGTTCTCCTCTGATCCGTGGGGTTGACGGTGTTCCGGTTCATTGAGCGATTCGGTGCGATGGGGTACCCGCGTCGGCCGCCGCGTGGAGCACGGTGCCCCGCGTGCCGTCGAGGAGCGCGTTCAGCGCGCCCTCCGCGTCGTAGTCGCCGATGTGCACGCGGACGACGCCGGCGGCAATGGCGGCGACCGACGATCTGATCTTCGGGATCATGCCGTCGGTGATGGTGCCGGCCTCGATCTCCCCGTTCGCCTCGGCAGGACTGAGCCGGGGCATCACGGCGCCGGCCTTGTGCACGCCGTCGATGTCGGAGATGAACACCAGGGCGTCGGCGTCGATCGCGGTCGCCACCCGGAACGCGACGGTGTCCGCGTTGACGTTGACCCCGCCGCCGGCACCGTCGTCGCAGACCGGGCTGACCACCGGCACGTAGCCGGCATCCGTCAGCGTGGTAACCAGACGGGTGTCGACGCCTTCGATCCGTCCGGTACGGGTGCCCGCCGGCACCGCCTCCGGCCGCGCCGCCAGGGTCGGCCCATCCGATCCGCAGATACCGACCGATCGCACGCCCGCGGCGCTCAAGGCTCGGACCAGCCGCTTGTTGGCGCTGCCGGCCAGCACCATGTCGACCACTTCCATCTCGTCCGCGCTGGTCAGCCGGATGCCCTCATGGAAGAGCGGCTCGTGACCGAGGCGCCGGCTCATCGCGGTCACCTCGGCTCCGCCGCCGTGCACGACGACCACCCGCCACGCGCCCGCCAGCAAGGCCAGCTCGGCGGCGAAGATGGCGCGGAGCGCCGCGTCCTCCAGCGCACGGCCGCCCAGCTTGATCACCGCCGTCGGCGTCGGCGTGTCCGCGTCGGTCATGGCGTCCCGTGCACCGGCAGGCCACGTGCCTCCGGCAGCCCCATGCGCAGGTTCATGGCCTGCACCGCCTGCCCGGCGGCTCCCTTGACCAGGTTGTCGAGCGCCGCGAACAGCAGGACCGCACCGCTGTCGACCCGCCACGCGATGTCGCAGCGGTTCGATCCCCACACGGATCCCGTCGTCGGCAGCCGGTCGTCCAACAGGCGCACGAACGGCGCGTCATCGTAGGCGGCCCGCAGCGCAGCGCCGACCGTCTCCGCGTCTGCTCCTGCCGCAGCCGGAGCCGTGATGGTGGCGACGATGCCACGCTTCATGGGCGCCGTATGCGGGGTGAACCACAGCGATGCGCCGGGGCGTACCGCCTCCATCTCCTGGACCATCTCCGGGACGTGGCGGTGGCTGGTGCCCGGATTGTAGGCAGCCGCGGTCTCGCTGCGGTCGCAGAACGTCCACGCGGCGTCCGCCTTGCGGCCGGCGCCGGACAGCCCGGTGACCGCGCAGGCGACGATCGGATCGGTCACCAGACCGGCCTCCAGTACCGGCAGCAGCGGCAGCAGCACGGTTGTGGGGAAGCAGCCCGGACTGGCGATCAGGTCGGCCGACCGAAGCCGGTCCCGGTACCGCTCCGGCAAGCCGTAGACCGCCTCCTCCAGCAGGTCCGGCCGCGCCGGCGGCTGGCCGTAGGCGGCCTCGAACCGCTCCGGATCGGCGATGCGGAAGTCGGCCGACAGATCCACCACCACCGAACGGCCCAGGAACGGGGCAAGCGTCTGCGCCGAGGACAGGTGCGGAAGGGCGGAGAACACCACGTCGCTGTCGGCCGCGGACGCCTCATCGACCGTGATCAGCGTGCCGCCGGCCACGGCGGACAGCCCGCGCGGCGAGAGTTCCGGCACCGCCTCCGCGACCGGCGCTCCCGCCCGGGAGCTGGACGCAAGGAGCAGCGTCTCCACGTCCGGGTGCTCCGCCAGCAGGCGCGCGAGCGTCGCCCCCGCATAGCCGGTGGCTCCCAACACCACCGCCGTCATCGCGACAGTCCCGCTACGCCCGGCGCCACCGCGGCCAGACCGCGCAGGCACCGATCGCGGTCGACACCCTCCCGCAGGACCGCCAGGACGGTGTCGTCGCCAGCGATCGTTCCCGCCAGCTCGTCGATCGGCAGGTTGTCCAAGGCGCGCGCCACGCTGCCGGCGTGCCCCGGCAGCGTGCGCACGACCAGCAGATTGCCGGAGAAGATCAGCTCCACCAGCCCGTTCTTGATATCGGCCACCAGCCCGGAGTGCGAGCCGGCCATGGGCTCCGCGTCGGCGAAACCGTAGCGGTAGCCGTGCTCGCCGTCCGGCACGCGAGCCACGCGCAGATCGCGCAGATCGCGCGACAGGGTCGACTGCGTCACCGTGAAACCGTCGCGCGCCAGTGCCGCCAGCAACTCTTCCTGCTGCGTGGTGCCGCCCCGGCTGATGATCCTGCGGATCGCCGCCAACCTGAGTCTTCGATCGGGCATAGCATATTCATGCACAACTATGCATGTCTCGTCAACATGACCCCCGGACGGCGAATCGGATAGCGTCACGCCATGCCTTTCGATCCCTACCGGCGGGCCAACCCGTCCGTGCTCGACATCGCCCCATACATTCCCGGCAAGTCCATCGAAGAGGCGGCCGAGGAGTCCGGCAGGGACGACGTGATCAAGCTGGCCTCCAACGAGAGTCCGCTGGGCGCCTCCCCGGCCGCGGTCGCTGCGATCGGCGCGGCGCTCGGCAGCGCCCACCGTTACGTGGAGTCGAGCGCACGGCGGGTGCGCGAACGGTTCGCCGCCCTCCTGGGCCTGACGCCGGACCACCTGATCGTCGGCAACGGGTCCGATGCGTTGCTGCTTGCGGCGGCCATGGCGTTCCTCCATGCGGAGGACGAGGTGATCGTGCCGGAGGTGACCTTCAGCATGTACGAGATCATCGCCCGCACCATGGGCGCGCGCGTCGTCCGGTCGGCCATGGACGGCATGGCGATCGACGTGGACGCGATCCTGGCCAAGGTATCTGCCGCCACCAAGGCGGTCTTTCTCTGCAACCCCAACAACCCCACGGGGACGCTGATCGACGAGCATCGTTTCGCCGAGCTTGAGGCCGCGCTGCCGGATGACGTACTGCTGATCCATGACGAGGCGTACGCGGACTTCGCGGATCCGACGCTGCGTCCGGACACGGTCGCGCGGGTGCGCGAAGGTGCGGCGAACCTGCTGGTGACGCGCACCTTCTCCAAGAGTCACGGCCTGGCGGGCGTGCGCTTCGGCTTTGCCTGCGGCGACCCGCGGGTGATCGAGCTGATGCACCGGGTACGCCCGCCGTTCGACCTGTCGGTCATGGCGCTGGCCGCCGGCCTGGCCGCCGCGGACGACGAGGAGTTCCTGCGGCTCACCCTGCAGGTCAACCGCGACGGCAAGGAGCAGCTCGCCGCCGGCTTCGCCTCCCTGGGACTCCCGTTCGTGCCCACGCACACCAACTTCATCACGGTGCGGGTCGGCGACCGGGCTCCTGTCGTGGCCGACGCTCTCCTGCGGCTCGGTGTGGTGGTACGCTGTTGGACCAAGCCCGCGGCGCTCGCTCCTTGGCTGCGGATCACCATCGGCACGGAGCCGGAGAACCGCTCGCTGCTGGCCGGGCTGGCCGATGTGCTGGCCACCTAGGGGACGCGGACCGGACGGTCGGCGTGCGATCGGCGGCGCCGCGGTCGTCAGTGCGATCCTCGCCCCGCTGTGCCTGCTGGCGGCCTGCGAGGTGGCGGCTCCCGAGGCCCACGAGCTGTTCTGGAAACGAGTCGTATTCGAGGATCTGCGCGTAGGCCGCACCTACGAGACCCTGACCCTGTTCGCGCGGGTCAGCGACGCCGACGGCCTGCAGGACCTGGACGCGCTGTACATCATGAACGACGACGCGCAGCTCTTCTGGAGGCTGACGCCGCAGGATTGGGTGATTGACCGGTCCGACTCCGACCTCTGGATCGGATCGACGGCGCTGGCGATGCCGGAGGACGAGCCGCTGCCGGCCGGCGTCTACCGCGTGATCGTGCAGGACATCGCCGGCCAGACCGCGGAGATCCGCTTCCAGATCGCCGGGAGCACCCGGCCGGCCGCACGGCAGCAGGCGGAGGCGATCGACGTCACGATCGACGCGGACGAGCTTGCCGTGACCGGTCCGTTCGCAGCCTATGAGGTGTGGCTGTACGGGAGCGCCGGATCCCGCGTGGCAGCGGCAGCGTTCGCCGGGCGCATCAATCTGGCGTCCACCCTTTCGGATGGCACCCGCGACGCCGAGCTGCTGGTGTACGTGTACGCCGCGCCAGCAGACGATTCGACCGGCTTCCTGAGCGGACCCTACTCTTGGCAGCGCAACTGAGCGAAGCGCAACCACTCACCGCGTCGCCGGCCGTCAAGCCGGGGGCCGTAGTGATGCCGCCGAACAGAATCGAACTGTTGACACAGGGATTTTCAGTCCCTTGCTCTACCAACTGAGCTACAGCGGCGTCGGAGGGTTTCTACCATCTGCGCAGATTGCAGACAATACCGGCGGCGCAACAGTGCCTCCGGCGGCACATCCCCGCCCGTTCCACGAACATACCGAGTCCGCCGTCAGCGCGGCCATTCCGCCGTGGCGGCCATTCCGACAGACTCATCGGTAGCCATGCCCGCCCACGTCTCCCACTTGCTGTTCGCCGAAGAGGCGGCCCGGCGCCTCGGTCCCGACGGCGAACGGCTGCTCGACGCGGCGGGCAACGCCCTGCGTCTGGGCGCGCAGGGACCCGACCTGTTCTACCACGCCCTGCGCACGCGGCCGCACGGGTTCCGATTCGGACCGCTGATGCACCGCGCCCGGTTCGGCAGCATGGTGGGTGCCTTTCTGCAGCACGCGCCGCCGGGGGTGGAGACCGCCGCGTTCGCCGCCGGCATGGCCACGCATGCGGCCCTGGACCGCTGCTGGCACCCGTACATCGTCTATCACGCCGGCTGGGTGGTGCCGGGGGACCCGGCGACGCAGCGCCTGCGGCGCTGCCACGCATTCCTGGAACGCGTCCTGGACGTGCTGCTGGCCGAGCGGCTGCGCGGCGACCTGCGCGGGATCGACTTCTTCTCCGGCGTGCACGTGGGCGAGGAGTTGCCGTCCGGCCTGCGGGCAGGGCTGGTCGGCGCGATCGCGGAGGTGTACCCGCGCGCCCACGATCCCGCCGCCGATCACGCGCGCGTCGGCAATGCCTACCGCGATGCCATGCGCTTCTTCGCGATGACCGACCCTCGCAACCCGGGGTTCCGTCGACGCGCTAGGGAACTGGAGCAGCGCGAGCAAACGGGGGCTCGTCGGCTCGCGGTATTTCACCCGGTAGCGATCGATCGCGCCACCGACTGGGCCAACGAGTCGCACCGGCGCTGGTGCCACCCGTGCGATCGCTCCGATGTCTCGACCGCAAGCGTCTTCGATCTGTTCGAGCAGGCGCTGCGGGAAGTCGATCCGATGCTGCGGGCGGTGCTGCCCGCCGCGCGCCACCGGAACGGCGGTGCTGCCGTCGCGCAGGCGGTGGGCGATCACGGCCTGAACCTGACGCGCGACGGCGTCCGGTGCGCGCCGTCCGTCTGCGACCCACTGCCGCTCGCCGATCTCCTGGACGCGCAGTACCGCCGATGACTACAGTCGGACGGCCGCCGTGAGCACCCCTTCCTCCGCGCCTGAAGCCCGGCCCGGCCCTGCCGCGGCGCACACGCCGACGCCCGCAGAGCTGGCCCATCGCGCCAAGGACGAAGCGCGCGATGCCGGCTACGAACGCGCGGCCCACTTTCTGCTGCTGATCGACCCGGACGCGGCGGCGGCGGTGCTGCGCGTCCTGAGCGCTGAGGAAGTCACGGAAATCTGCGGCGTGATCGTTGGCCTGGACACGGTGAGCCCGCGCGATGCGCGCCGGGTGGTGGAGGAGTACGGCGTCCATCCATCCTGCGTCCGACCCACCGCGACGGGAGGGCCCGCGGCCGCGCGCCGCCTGCTCACCGCCGCCTTCGGTGCCGACCATGCCGAGCGGCTGCTGGGCGGCATCCAGGACGGGGCGGAATGACCGAAGAAGCGCCGCCCCGCGTGGCGATCAGGGACGTGGGCGCGCACGACAGCCAGGCGGTGGAGCTGGCCGGCTGGCTGTACAACGCCCGCTCCAAGGGCCGCATCCTGTTCCTGCAGCTCCGCGACGGGACCGGGCGCATCCAGGCCACCGCCATCGACGGCGAGACGGAACCCGACTCGTTCGAGCGTGCCGCCCGGCTCCCCCTGGAGTCCAGCCTGATCGCGCACGGCACGGTGCGGACCGAGCCGCGCGCCCCCGGCGGTTACGAATTGCAACTGCATGCGCTGCAGGTGGTGCAGGCTCCGACGGCTGAGTATCCGATCGCCAACAAGGCGCACGGCGTCGACTTCCTGCTGGCCCATCGCCATCTGTGGCTGCGCTCGCGCCGGCAGGAGGCCCTGATGCGGCTGCGCAGCGAGCTGCGCCTGGCCATGCACGGCTTCTTCGACCGGCGGGGTTTCGTGCTGGTCGACACGCCGATTCTCACCGGCGCGGTGGGCGAAAGCGCGTCGTCGCTGTTCACCCTGCCCTACTACGATCTGGGCGAGGCGCATCTGGCGCAAACCGGCCAGCTCTATCTGGAGGCGGCCTGTCAGGCGCTCGGCAAGGTGTACAACTTCGGCCCCACGTTCCGCGCGGAGAAGTCCAAGACGCGCCGCCATCTGAGCGAGTTCTGGATGCTGGAGGCCGAGGTCGCGTTCGCGGACAGCGACGCGAACATGCAGCTTCAGGAAGACCTGGTGCTCGCGGTGGTCGAGCACGTCCTGACCCGCTGCGAGAACGAGCTCGCGGCGCTTGAGCGCGACACCGCGCCGCTGGAGCGATTGGTTCCGCCGTTTCCGCGCATCGCCTACGAGGAGGCGGTGCGCATCGCGCACGCATCAGGCGCCGACATCCAGCTCGGCGAGGACCTGGGCGCGGACGAGGAGACGGCGGTCAGCCTGAGCTTCGATCGCCCCGTGTTCGTCACCGACTACCCGCGCGCCGCCAAGGCCTTCTACATGAAGGGTCACCCCACCGACCCGGACAGGGTGCGCTGCTCCGACCTGCTGGCGCCGGAAGGCTATGGCGAGATCGCCGGCGGCTCGCAGCGCGAGGACGACCTGGACGCGCTGGTCGCCGCGATCTCCGCGCACGGTCTTCCCCTCGACGCCTACGAGTGGTACCTGGACCTGCGCCGCTTCGGCTCGGTGCCGCATGCGGGGTTTGGCATTGGGCTGGAGCGTACCCTCGCCTGGATCGCGGGGATCCCCCACGTGCGGGAGGCGATCGCGTTTCCCCGCACGCTGCAACGATTGTATCCTTAGAGTACGCGCGTCGCATGAGCTACTCACGGGGCACTGCCTACCTGCTGTGGGCGCTATGTCTGTTCGGCGTCTCCGGGATACATCGCTTCTACCTGGGCCGGATCGGCACGGGCATTCTGTGGCTCTGTACCTGGGGGCTGTTCGGGATCGGCAACATCATCGACCTGTTCACCATCCCGAACATGATCGACGCGGAGACCGCGCGGCGCCTGCCGAGGCCGGCTCCAGGCCGCCTTCCCCCCGACCTCGACGAGATGGCGGCTGCCGTCGAACCGATCGAGACCGTGATCCTGCGCGCGGCCAAGGCGCATGGCGGCGTGGTGACCCCGGCTGTAGTCGCCGTGGACGGCGACTACAGCCTCGACGATGCCAAAGCATGTCTCGACGATCTGGTATCCAGGGGGCACGCGGAGCTGCGGGTGCGCCGGAGCGGCGGCATGGTGTACGCGTTCCCGGACCTGCTCACCCCCGAAGCTGAGGAAACGGTCGAGCCGCTCACCTGAGCCGCCCCGGTTTGACACCACGGCCGGTGCCTGACCAGATTTCGTCATGCCAGAAGAGTCCGCCAAGCCCAAGTCCCCCATGCCTAAGTCTTCCATGAAGGTCAACGAGCTCCGCGATATCTATCTGGCCTACTTCGAATCGAAGGGTCACGCACGCATTCCCAACCACTCGCTGATCCCGGAGAACGACCCCACGGCGCTGTTCGTGATGGCGGGCGTGCACCCGCTGGTCCCCTACGTGCTGGGCGCCCCGCACCCGTCCGGACGGCGGCTCGTCAACGTCCAGAAGTGCATCCGCACGATCGACATCGACCTGGTCGGCGACGAGTCGCATCTGACGCTGATCGAGATGCTGGGCAACTGGTCTCTCGGCGACTACTTCAAGCAGGGCGCGATCGAGCTGAGCTACGAGTTCCTTACCGACAGCCGCTGGCTGGGCTTTCCCGTCGAGCACCTGCACGTGACCTGTTTCGCCGGCAACGAAACGGTACCGCGCGACGAGGAGGCGGCCTCTGCCTGGCGGTCGTTGGGCATCGCCGAGGACCACATCCATTTCCTCGAGGAGGACAATTGGTGGGGACCGGCCGGCCAAACCGGCCCGTGCGGCCCAACGACGGAGATGTACATCGATCTGTACCCCGACGCCGGCGACGATGGCCGGAGGCCGGGCAACGGCGACCGCCACCTGGAGATCTGGAACGACGTCTTCATGCAGTACGACAAGACCCACGAGGGCCGCTTCGTGCCGCTCGGGCAGCCATGCGTGGACACCGGCATGGGGGTGGAGCGGACCGCCGCGGTGCTGCAGGGGGCAGCCAGCGTGTACGACGTCGATGTCCTGTCACCGGTCGTCGCCACCGCCGCCGGGCAAGCCGGCGTCACGTATGGGGAGGATGCCGAGCGCGACCGGTCCATCCGCATCGTCGTCGATCACGTGCGCGCCGCGGTGTTCATGCTCGGCGACGAAGCCGGCATCACCCCTTCCAACCTGGGCCAGGGCTACGTGCTGCGGAGGCTCATCCGGCGCGCGATCCGCCACGGGCGCAAGCTCGACATCCCCGGAGAGATGCTGCGCGCGACCGCGGATTGCGTCATCGACCAGTATGGCGACGCGTATCCGCAGCTCGCCGACCACGGCAAGACGATCCTGAGCGAGCTGTCTCGGGAGGAGGGGCGCTTTTCCACCGCGCTGGCCAAGGGTGAGGCGGAACTTGCAAAAATGCTGCCGCGCCTGATGGAGCGCAGCGACAAGACGATCCCCGGCGATGTCGCGTTCCGCCTCTACGACACCTTCGGGTTCCCGCTGGAGATCACCGATGAACTGGCCGCCGAGCACGGATTGACGGTGGACCGCTCCGGATTCGACCGGCAGTACGCCGAGCACCAGAAGCGGTCGAAGGCCGGCGCGGACAAGACCTTCAAGGGCGGGCTGGCCGACGCGAGCGAGGTGGTTCAACGACTGCACACGGCCACGCACCTGCTGCATCAGGCGCTGCGTGACGAACTGGGAGCGCACGTGCAGCAGAAGGGAAGCAACATCACCGCCGAACGGCTGCGCTTCGACTTCTCGCACGGCAAACCGATGTCCCCGGAGGAGATCGGGCGCGTCGAGGACACCGTCAACGGCCGGATCGCCGACGATCTGCCGATCAGCATGCAGGTGATGAAGCTGCAGGACGCGCTGGACGGCGGCGCCATCGCCCTGTTCGGAGAGAAGTACCAGGAAGACGTGAAGGTCTACTCGATCGGCGGCTATTCCAGGGAGGTGTGCGGCGGGCCGCACGCCGACCGTACCGGCGAGCTCGGCCGCTGCCGCATCGTCAAGGAGCAGTCATCCTCGTCCGGTGTGCGGCGCATCCGGGCCGTGCTGGAGCCCGTTTCCTAGCGGGCGGATCCGGACTCAGACCACCCGGCCCTTGGTGGAGCGCGGCTCCCGCCCCGGAGCCGTTCGGAACGCCTGGCCCAGCGCGCGGCCCAGCGCCTTGCACAGCGCTTCGGCCATGTGGTGGGAGTTGTCGCCGTAGCGCGCGGCGGCGTGGACGTTGATGCGGGCTCGTCCGGCCAGGGCTGTATAGAACTCGCGCAGCAGCCAGACGTCGAAGTCGCCCGCACGATCCTGCGGGAACGCCGCATCGAACCGGCAGTAGGAACGCCCGCCGGCGTCCACGGTCACCTCCGCCAGTGCGTCATCCATGGGGACCACCGCATGGCCGAAGCGCACGAGTGGTCCGCCCTGCTCCATCGCCTGGAACAGACATTCGCCCAGGACGATGCCCACGTCCTCCACGACATGGTGAGCATCCACCTCCAGGTCGCCGGAGGCCGATACCTGCAGGCCGATACCGCCGTGGAACGCCATGGCGTGCAACATGTGATCGAAGAACGGCACGCCAGTGGAGACGTCGACGATCGGCACGCTCCCCTCGTCGACGGGATCCAGGTCCAAGCGTACCGCGACCTCAGTCTCCTTCGTCCTGCGCTCCAGCGCGGTCTGCCGGCCGGCCATGGGATCAGTGCGAAGCCAACCGGCTGACCAGCCGGTCGACGGCGCGGAACCGCAACTTATAGTAGGCGGGATTGGCGATCAAGCAGACTGCCGTCGGCTCCATCCGCTCGATGACCTCCAGGCCGTGCGCGGCCAGCGTGGCACCGGTCTCGACTAGGTCCACGATGCAGGGAGCCAGCCCCAGCACCGGCGCCAGCTCCACCGAGCCGGTAAGCCGGATGATCTGCGTGGGTATGCCCTGCCGGCCGAAGTAGCCGCGCGCGAACCGCGGATACGAGGTGGCGATGGTCAGCTCGCGGCCATCGGCCAGGATCTCTTCCATCGTGGTGCCGCGTTTGGCGGCTAGGCAGAACATCCCGCCGCGGAAGTCGAACCGGTGCAGCCGCAGGAAGCGGCCGTCCGCCTCGCCGATGACGTCGCTGCCGCAGATCCCCAGCCCGGCGATCCCGTGGTCAACGTAGATCGGCAGGTCGTGATTGCGCACCAGGATCGCCCGCATTCGGCCGCTCCGATCGTCGGCCATGAGCTCGTGGGGACCGAACGAGAGCCCATGGCCCACCGCCTCGAAGCACTCCAGGATCGCCGGCAGCAGCCGGTCGGTCTTCGGCAGCGCGATGCTCAGGCCGGGCTCGGCCATGGCGTCGTTATTGGACAACCGCGCGCCCGCCCGCGCGCAGCGCCTCGGCCCGACGGTAGGTTGCCGCGAACGGGCTGCCGCTCAGATCCACCGGCTCTTCACCGGCGAACTCCACATCGCGTGCGTGACGCTCCACGCGGCCGAGCAGCAGCGCGAATCCGGTCGAGGGACAATCGCCGCCGAAGCGCCCGAGCAGACCGTCATAGCGGCCTCCGACCGCGATCGGACCGCTGGCTCCGGCGACGTAGGCCGACAGGACGATGCCCGAGTAGTAGGACTGCGCGCCGAGCTCCGACAGATCCACTCGAATGGGCGGCAGATCCAGCGTGCGGAGCGCTTCTGCGACCGCTGCCAGATGGCCGGCAGCGTCGCGGGCAGCGACGGGCAAACAGTCCCCCAGGTCGGCCAGGCGCGCCTCGAGCTCCTGGATGTCGCCGATCATCGCGAACAGTTCCGCGAGCGCTTCTGCATGGGCCACGCCGGCCGCGGACGCGCGCTCGCGCACCGAGTCCCACTCCCGGTCGCGAATAGCCCTGCGAAGCTCGATGCGCTCGGCGTCGGGAACCGCCGCGTAGCAGCCGTCGAACACGGCACGCGATCCGACATGCAGCGCCACGTCTTCCACGCCGGCATGCTGCAACGCGCGCAGACACAGCGCGATGATCTCCGTGTCGGCGTCCGCCCCGGAGCGGCCGATCAGCTCGGCGCCTACCTGATACGACTCGTTGTGCGAGATGCTCTCGGCATTCTCATGCCGGACGACCGAATCCGCATAGCACAGACGCAAGGGCAGTTCGACGCCACGCAGCGTGCGGGCCGCCAGCCTGGCCGCGAACAAAGTAACGTCCGAGCGGACCAGCAGCAGCTCTCCGTCGCGATCGATCAGCCGGTACACGCGTTCCATCATCTCGGGGTCCAGCACCGGCCGGAACGCCTCGAAATAGTCGAACACCGGCGTCTCCACGAGCCCGTACCCCCAGAGCGCGAACAGATCCAGCAGACCCTCGCGCAGCCGGCGACGTGCGGCGGCGCGTCCGAACGACAGTCCGCCTCCCGCCCGTGGCGTCTGCAGCAGGAGCCGTGGCGTTGGGGACGGGTCAGAAACGGCGCCGCAGGCGACGGCTTTGGGGCGATAGATGCTCATGGCGGCGGTGTGGGAGAGTAGAGGGGATGGAGTCCGGCGCTCACCAGTGGTCGTAGGAGACGATCTGCTGGAGCGGCTTGCGGTGCCGCGGTGGTGTCTGCCCTGCGGAGTAGCCCAAGACCAGCAACAGAACCACCCGCATGCGATGCGGTACGCTCAGCAGGTCCTTGACATCCTGTTCGTCGAACGTCGTGATGAAGCAGCTCTGCAGCCCTTCCGCCTCGGCCTGGAGAGCCATGAACGTCGTGGCGACCGCCACGTCGATCGGGTGCGAGTACTGCCCGTTGGGCATGATGTAATCGATGTTCGTGGTACATGCCGCGATGACCGCCGGCGCCGTTCCGACGTTCTGCTCACGGAACGCGGCCGCAGCGATCTTGTCGCGAAGGTCGGCCTTGCGGATGACGATGAAACGCCACTCCTGCCGGTTCTTCGCGGAAGGTGCCAGACGGCCCGCTTCGATGATCTGGTCGAGCTTGGCGGAGTCGATGGCCCGACCGTCGAAGCGCAGACAGCTGCGCCGTTCGGCAATCTCCGGGAGCAGCGCCATACCGGCAGACCATAGCCGCCGCCTGCCTGGATTGCAAATCCATTCGCTGCCGTTGCTTGCAATCTGTCTGATCGGGGCCGTGGCGGCCACGCCCCCCGCGGCCGGCCAGGCGGTCGACCCATCCGAGGATCTGGCCGCGCTGCAAGCCCTGGCGCCGCGCATGGCCGGCTCCCCGGCGGAGACGCAGGCGATGCGCTACGTCGAGACCCGCCTGCGGGCCCTGGCCGTGCCCTACACGGTGCATCCGTCAACCGCCTCGCAGTCGGGCGTGCCGGGCCCTGGCGCGATCATCGCATCCGTTCGCGGCCGATCCGATCGGACCCTCACCCTGATCGCACCGCTCGACCATGCGCCGCAGGCGCTCTCCGGCCACGAGGGATCGACGGCCATCGTTACCGCGCTGCACATGTTGACGAGGGCTTCCCAGACTCCGCTGCCGTGTACCCTGCAGGTCGTGTTCGTGAGGGCGGAACACGCAGCGCCCAGCGGCTCCGAGCTCGTCAGTGCCGTGCTGGCGGATGATACCGCTCAAGAGCCGACCGCGGTGGTCTACTTGAACCTGGACACGATTCCCGGCCTGGTCGTCCTGCGGACGGACGGGATGGCGGCGCAGACGCCACTCTGGCTGGTGGATGCCGCGGCGAACGCGTTCGACCACGCCGGCCTCCTGTTCACGGCCCGCAGCACCGCGAACCAGCTCGCCAGGATCGGTCTGCCACGGGATCGATCCATGGCCGATCCGTATCTGGCAGCCGGTCTTCCGGCGATCGAGCTGGCTGGCGGCTCTTCCGGAGTCCCGACGGCGACGCTCGACGCCTGGATCGACGACTTCGGGTCGTTCATCCAGTCTCTGGGCCACCGGGTCGCGGCCCAAACCGGTAGGGGATGGGAGCGGCACTACGTGTTCGTGCAGTCGGGCCGCGTGCGGTTGGCGCTCGGTGAGCTCGGCGTCGTCGCATCGATAGGGGCCGCGCTGTCGCTTGCTCTGGCATTGGCTTTCCTGATGCCGCGCCGCCTGCGCCGCTACCGGCGTCTGCTGCTGCGCTCGGCGTGGATGCCGCCGTTGGCCGCGCTGGGCACCCATGCGGCGCTGACCGCCACCACCGCACTGCTGTCGTCGCTGCTGGTGATACGCGATTTGCCCGAACTTTGGCAACGGATTCCGGCTCTGGCCCTCGCCTTCAAGGGGTCGACGGCGCTGCTGCTCATCCTGGTGACAGCCAAATTGCTCGCGGTGGGGCTGGCCGCGTGGCGCACGAGGCGCGGCATCGGTCCCGTCGCGGATCCGGAGCTCAGGCCCCCTCTGGAGGCCGCCGCCCTGTCGGCCTGGGCGGTAGTGCTGCTGGCCGCCGTGATCGCCGCCGTCACGACGATCGATCCGGCGGCGAGCCTGCCGTTCATCTGTTCCTACGCGGCCGCGCTGTTGTTCTGTCTGGCCCGTCTGCGCGCGATCAAGACCCTGTGGCTTGCCGCGTCGATCGCCGCCCCGGCTGGCGTGGCGGCCGATTTGATCGGCGCCGGCGCCGACGGGCTGCTGGCGACGCTGCTCGTGTCGCCGAGGATCGGCAACGCAGTCCTCACGCTGGCCCTGCTGCCGTTCGTGCTGATGGCGCTCCGACTCACCCTGGGGTGCTCGGAGCCGCTGGCCGCGTGGGGAGCCCGCCGCCGCCTGTCGCCGTTGATCCTGGTGGTGGCGCTCATCAGCGCTGCCACCGGCGTGACGCTGTTCTCCTACCCGATCGCCTGATCAGGCCCGTTCGCCCGCCGCGGCCGAACAACGTGCCGCTCCGGCAGAGTCGGCATCCGTTCAGCCGGATCCACGCACCTGGGCGATCCACCCGTCCATGTCGTTGGTGTTCCGCAGCTTGCCCAGCAGCCTGTCAGCCTCCGGGCGCGATGCGGACGGGCCGATCCGTACCCGGTGCATGGTGACGCCGTCGGCGTCGTGGGCGGTGATCCGCCCAGCATAGCCCAAGTCACGCAGCAGCTTGTGCAGGTCGTCGGCTCGTGATCGGGAGGAAAACGAGCCGACCTGGACCCAGTACTGGAGGCCGCCGGCCACCTGTGGGGTTGGCGCTGGGGCGGGAGCCGGCGCGGGCGCGGCGACGACGGGGGCCGGCGTCGCCGGCCGGGTTGCGGCGCGTTCCGGAGTCGCAGACGGCGCGGGGGCCGGTGCCGTGGCTACCCGTGCCGGTGCGGGCTTCACGGATGCCGGGGAGGCTGGAGTCTGGCGGGTCTGCTGCGCGGACGCTTCGGTTGACGCCGTCGACGGTGACTGCGGCTCAGAATCGCCCACCACCAGGGTTACCTGACGGACGGGCTCCGCCGCATCGAGCAGCCCCGGCGTCTCCTGGTCGCTGCGCACGTACTCGAACGGATCGAACGGGGACTGGTCCGCGTACGTGACCGTGACTTCGGTTTTCTCCGCGCCCTGGGGTCGGAGGAAGTACAGGCCTCCCGCCAGCACGACGATGACCAGAAGGCTGACCGCCACGACCCCCCAGAGCACCCGCTGCGTATCAGCCGCTTGCTTGTCCATTCGTCCTCCATCATCGGCGGCGCGAGAGGATGAACCCGATCTGGCGCCGGAGCAGGCCCCGCGTCGCCACGTTGTAGACGGTGCGACGCGAGACACTACGTGTATCGACGCTAGCGGGCGGACGCTTGAGCCGGCCGCCGCGCTGCGCCCACACAGCACCCAGCACGGTGGCGATGCGCTTGCCGTCGACCACCAGCGCCCGGTACAGACGCAGCAGGAGCGGCGCGCGCACCCAGAGCACCAGATCGCACACGGCTTCGAGCCCCATGGGACAGAGCAGCGCAGCGTCGATGACGATCCGGGCCGGCTCCACTTCGACCAGTGTTCTGACGCTGCGGACCATCACCGGGTGGACGATCGCCTCCAGGCGGCGTTTCGACTCCGCGCTGGCGAACGCCAGCATCGCCAGCCGTCGCCGATCGATTTGTCCGTCTGGAGTCAGCACGTCCCGTCCGAAGGCGTCTGCGATGCGGTCGCGTTCCGTGATCAGCGCCCGATGTCCGAGCCGGTCCACGTCGATCACGCGGTAGCCGACATCCGCAAGCATACCTGCCACCGCGCTCTTGCCGGAGCCGAGCTTGCCGGCCACCCCCACCACCATGTGTCCGTCCGCGAGTCTGTCGGATTGGTCGCGTCAGCGACCAGTCCGCTAACCGTCGCTCGTCGCGGTCGGCTCGGGCTTGGCGCTATCCGGAAACTCGCGACCGGTGAACAGGCGAAACTGCTCATACGCCTGCTCCGCCAGCATCTCTGTGCCGTCGATGACGGCACAACCCGCATTTCGCGCGCGTTGGAGGATCGGCGACAGGCCCTCACCGTAGACCAGATCGTAGACCAGCTCATGGCCGCGAAAGGCGTACTCGGCGAGCGGGTCACCCGGATTGTCGGGCAGCCCGACGCTGGTGGTCTGCACGATCAACTCGCTGAAGTCCGGCACCCGCGCGATCCCGGCCTCATCCAGACCTGCGGCCATCGCGCCGCTTTCGCTAGCCAACGCCCGCGCACGCTCCGTCGTTCGATTAAGGATCAGCAACTCCGCTCCGAGCGAGCGCAGCGCGAAGGTGACCGCCCGCGCCGCTCCCCCGGCACCTACCACCGTCGCGCGTCGAGGAGTGACCGACATCCGGCTGAGCGGCGCCAGAAAGCCGTGCACGTCGGTGTTTTCGCCTCGCCACCCGTTCCGCGTGCGTACCAGCGTGTTGCACGCGCCGACCTGCCGAACCATCGGACCGGCGCCGGACAGGCGTGCCGCATGCCCTTTGTGCGGGATCGTCACCGAACAGCCGTCAATGGGCAGGAGCCGGGCCAGCCGATCCAGCTCCGTGAGGTCGTCCAGCTCGATCGGTACGTAGACGGCGTCGATCGCCGCCGCCGCAAGCGCGGGATTGTGGATCTGCGGCGAACGCGAGTGCGACAGCGGCGTCCCGACCACCCCCAGCACGCGGGTGCCGGCATGGATCGATCGAAACCGGTAGAGCTCGACCATGGTACCGGGATCGAGGTGACCCGGCGCGGCGGAGCGTGTCGCGAGCGAACAGAACGTCAGGAAGTTGCCCAAGTGAGCGGCCAGGATGCGCGTGGGCACGCCGAACCGTCCCATGCCCAGCACGATGCGTTCGCGGTGCCGGGAGCCGGCCTTCGACACTCCGAGCCCCTGCGCGGACTCGATCAGGTCGACCATCTCCCGGCCGCTTCTCGGCGTCACCGCCGCCTTGGCGATTTCCCCGGGTGAGCGAGGTAGCTCGCGGATCACCCGACCAAGCTGTTCGGGCACGCCGGCCATATCGTGCAGGGACCGGATCACCGTCGTGTTGGCGGGTATCAGCGCATCGAACGACCGGTCGACATCGGACTCCAGGTCGACGTAGCGGAACCCGCCGACGCCGGCGCCGATCAACCGTCGGCGGGCCGACTCGTCACCTCGAAACCGCCCACCCTCGGCGACGCGCCGAATGGTGAGGATGGCGGGTACCCCGATCATGCCCGGGAACGTGGCCAGTCTGGCCAACTCCCCGTCGGCCAGAAAGTCGGCCCGCAACTCGACCAAGTCGATGCGGGCCGAGTTGGCGCGCGCCAACTCGGCCGCGCGCGCCAACGTGGGCTCGGTCAGTGCCAGGCAGAGCCTGGCCGCCCCGCCGTGGCTCAGAGCGCCGGGATGATCAACTGCCAGCCCGGATAGATCAGGTCGGGGTTCTGGATCAGGTCACGGTTGCGCCGCCAGATCCTCGGCCACAGGAACGGATCTTCGTACCAGCGGGGGTATTCGGCGATCCGCCACAGGCTTTCACGTCGTTCCGGAATCAACTGCACGACATGGATGCCGAGCACCGCGTAGAACTTGTAGAGGTCAAGGTAGCGGCGCGCGTCCTCGAAGAGGCGGATGGACTGACCGTACTTCTGGTCATCGAACGCCACCACGCCTTCGATCCACAGCCCTTGAGCCTTGTGCAGCAGGTTCGGATCCTCGGGATCGATCGCGTCGACAATCGCCTTGCGCTGAGCCGGACCGGCCCGCAGCGCGTCCAGCACCGGTTGGCCCGACCATGGCTGCGGCCTGATCACTTCACCCAGGTCGGACAGCACGTGGAGCCTCGATGCCTCTTCGATTTCCTCCATCACGGCCGCCAGCAGCGCGGCGGCCCGCTCCATCTGCTCCGTATAGGCATCATCAGCCACGGCCATCAACCTGCGGCATACGTCCACCGCGGCGCCGAACGCCTCTTCCGCGTCGGCCAGACGATAGCTCTGGATGGCTTCCAGGCCGGCCAGGTACAGGGCGTTGAGCTGCTGATACAGGGCCTGCAGCTCTTCCAGCCTCGAGGCCGACCAATCGCTCGTGTCGAGTTGCTGCGCGGCGGTCAGACAGCGCTCCGTCTCCGCGCGCGCGCCGTGCAACAGCTCAAGCCGGTCGAGCAACGAATCACGCAGTGCGAGGATGTCGTCGACGGTTGCCAGAGCCAGCCGGTACGCGCCGAGCAGATCCCCTGACTGGAACAGCTCCTCAGTCCGTTGCACGGCATCGACCAGTTCCTGGAAGGATACCGGCACCCAGAGATCTGCCTGGATCTCCCGCAGCTCCTCGAGACCTTCCGCCAGCAGCTTGCGCAGCCGCTCCGCGGCGAGCCGCACCGAGTTTTCGAAAGCGGCAATCGCCCGCGCTTCCGCGACCCGGAGCGCCACATGAGCTCCGCCCGGGTCGATGCCGCGAATCCGTTCAGCGGTACCCAGAGCCTCGCGGGCCCCGTCCAGGTTCTGCGGGTCGTAGAACTGTGCGTCCACTTCCTCGGCGCGCGCTATGAGCACGCGTACCCGGTCGAAGTCGGCGTCCGTCGGCGGCTGAATGATCGCCGGTCCGACGGCACTGGCCGCCTGCGGATAGGTCAGGGACACGGGCACTGCCGCGACCATGAAGGGGTTCGGCGGCGCGGTCGGCGGGACCCGCCCGGCACGATCACGCACCGCGTCGGCTCCATCTGCGCTGGCCGGTGCCGCCGGCTCACCGAGCGCACTCATCGGTACCGCTGCCAGCAGTGCCGGGTGCAGCGGACGCGGCGGCTCCATCGGCGCGCCCGACTGCGGCGCCCCGCCCGTGCCGGCTCCGGCCGGTACCCCGATCTCGCCGGGTACGCCCGTTCCCGCCGCTACCATCGCCGGAAACCCCGGACGCGTCGGCATAATCTGCGCAACCTGCACCAGCGTCCCGTCAGCGCCGACTCCTGCCGGCAAACCAATCTCGCCGGGCACGCCTATCGGCAACGCGGCCATCGCCGGAAACTCCGGACGCGTCGGCATAATCTGCGCAACCTGCACCAGCGTCCCGTCAGCGCCGACTCCTGCCGGCAAACCAATCTCGCCGGGCACGCCTATCGGCAACGCGGCCATCACCGGAAACCCCGGTCGCGTCGGCATAATCTGCGCAACCTGCACCAGCGTCCCGTCAGCGCCGACTCCTGCCGGCAAACCAATCTCGCCGGGCACGCTTATCGACAACGCCGCCATCACCGGAAACCCCGGTCGCGTCGGCATAATCTGCGCAACCTGCACCAGCGTCCCGTCAGCGCCGACTCCTGCCGGCAAACCAATCTCGCCGGGCACGCCTATCGGCAACGCGGCCATCACCGGAAACCCCGGTCGCGTCGGCATAATCTGCGCAACCTGCACCAGCGTCCCGTCAGCGCCGACTCCTGCCGGCAAACCAATCTCGCCAGGTACGCTTATCGACAACGCCGCCATCACCGGAAACCCCGGTCGCGTCGGCATAATCTGCGCAACCTGCACCAGCGTCCCGTCAGCGCCGACTCCTGCCGGCAAACCAACCTCGCCGGGCACGCCTATCGGCAACGCGGCCATCACCGGAAACCCCGGACGCGTCGGCATAATCTGCACAACCTGCACCAGCGTCTTAGCTCCAACGCCTGCCGGTAAACCAATCTCGCCCGGTACGCTTATCGGCAACGCGGCCATCACCGGAAACTCCGGACGCGTCGGCATAATCTGCGCAACCTGCACCAGCGTCCCGTCAGCGCCAACGCCAACCGGCGTCCCAGGCACTCCTACTTCGCCGATCGGCACGACCGCCAGCAGCACCGGGGGCGGCGGCGGCTCCGGCTCCATCCGCGGGTCCTCATCAGGCGTCCCGTCAGCACCGGCGCCAACCGGCGCCCCAGGCACTCCTACCTCGCCCATCGGTACCACCGCCAGCAGCACCGGGGGCGGCGGCGCCTCCGGCTCCATCCGCGGGTCCTCGTCAGGCGTCCCGTCAGCACCGGCGCCAACCGGCGCCCCAGGCACTCCTACCTCGCCCATCGGTACCACCGCCAGCAGCACCGGGGGCGGCGGCGCCTCCGGCTCCATCCGCGGGTCCTCATCAGGCGTCCCGTCAGCACCGGCGCCAACCGGCGCCCCAGGCACTCCTACCTCGCCCATCGGCACCACCGCCAGCAGCACCGGGGGCGGCGGCGCCTCCGGCTCCATCCGCGGGTCCTCATCAGGCGTCCCGTCAGCACCGGCGCCAACCGGCGCCCCAGGCACTCCTACTTCGCCCATCGGCACCACCGCCAGCAGCACCGGGGGCGGCGGCGCCTCCGGCTCCATCCGCGTGCCATCATCGGGCGTCCCGTCAGCACCGGCGCCAACCGGCGCCCCAGGCACTCCTACTTCGCCCATCGGTACCACCGCCAGCAGCACCGGGTGCGGCGGCGCCTCCGGCTCCATGACCGGGGCGATGTTCGCGGTTCCGTCCGGGCCGACGAGCCGGGCGTCGGGAGCGGGCTGCGCCAATTGCGGGGCGGCAACGACTTCGATTGCCGGCACGACCGGACTCGACGGTTCGGCCGCGGCCAGCGCGGCCGCCGACGGCGACTGAACATAGATATCGCCCAGTTGAGAAATAGAGTCTATTGCGGCGGGCGGCGTATAACAGACCGTAAGCACCAACGGCACTACGGCAGCGATCGCGAGGCGGTACCACCTGGTGACCGAGTGCTTGGTCATGAGTTCGCGCTTACCTTCCTTTGCTGTCGTAACTAAACGGCGACCGCAGCCTGGTTGAGAGACGCCTCCGTCTCCAGGTCGAAGTAGTGCACACGATCCATGTTGGGGCTCAGGGTGATTTCCGTGCCTACCCGTACGTCCACGTCGGGACCCACCCTGGCGGTGAGCTGATTGGTTCCCACCGTCAGATAGATATGGGTCTCCGAGCCCAGCGGCTCGACCACGTCGACCGACGCCCCGACGACGTTGCCACGCGTACCCTCGACATACGTCAGATCCTCCGGCCGTATGCCCATGAAGAGGTCACGGCCCACGTGCGACCGCAGCCGGTCCTGGTGCGCCGGGGCGACCTCGATCTGGAAGCCGGCTTCTTCGACGACCAGCCCGCCTCCCGACTCCTTCAGGTTGACCTTCATGATGTTCATGGGCGGCGACCCGATGAACCCGGCGACGAAGCGGTTGACCGGCGTGTTGTACAGCGCCAGCGGCGTGCCGATCTGCTGGATCACGCCGTCACGCATCACCACGATGCGGTCGCCCATGGTCATGGCCTCCACCTGGTCGTGGGTGACGTAGACCATGGTCGCCTGCAGGCGGGTGTGCAGTGAAGCGAGCTCCGCCCGCATCTGCACCCGCAGCTTGGCGTCGAGATTGGACAGCGGCTCGTCGAACAGGAACACCTTGGGCTTGCGCACGATCGCGCGACCGACTGCGACGCGCTGCCGCTGGCCGCCGGACAGCGCCTTGGGCTTGCGTTCCAGCAATTCCTCAATGTCCAGAACCTGTGCCGCGTCACGCACCCGGGTTTCGATCTCGCTGCGCGGGTACTTCCTGATCTTCAGTCCGAAGGCCATGTTTTCGTACACCGACATATGCGGGTAGAGCGCGTAGTTCTGGAACACCATGGCGATGTCGCGATCCTTGGGCGCGACATCGTTCATGCGCGTCCCGTCGATGGAAAGCTCACCGTCGGTGATCTCCTCAAGGCCGGCGATGCACCGCAGGGTGGTCGTCTTGCCGCATCCCGACGGACCGACGAGTACCAGGAATTCCTTGTCCCCTACGCTGATATTGGCGTTGTCGACCGCCTTCACCCCGCCCTCGTAGATCTTGGACAGGTTTTGGAGTTCAACGGTAGCCATGCTGTCTCTCTCCTGGCCGCGCATGAGAACCCATGTCGCAGCTGATTATGGTATTGCCGGTGAGCCTACCGGCCGTTCTCGTCCGTGTCAACGCGTTCGTCGCCCCTCGTCGGGGTTCGCGGAAGCCGCCGTGCTGAGGCGCCGCTGCCGCCAATCGTCGATCGTTCGAGCGAGCGGCGGCTGTTCCGCACCGCGCATCGCCGCGCGCAGCCACGGCAGCACCACCGCTTCGCGCAGCGGCACCCAATCGGCGCTGAGCGCGGCGGGAGCGGTCAACTCGTGCGCGGCCGGGACACGTCCCAGCAGGAAGGGGTAGCGCGTGGCCACCTCGCGCCCAGCCACATCCACCAGGGCCGGCAGTCCGCCGGCGATCCCGAACCCCGTAAGCTGCTCTCCACCGCTGACGTCGAGCAGCGCGGTCTGGGTCGTCGGATCGAACAGCCAGAGCAGGAATGCTTGCGCGCCGCGGGGATTCCGCGCACCGGCGCGGACCGCCGCGTAGGTCAGGTCGTCGCCCGGGTGCAGCCCCTCCTCGCTGCCAAGCCAGCGAATGCTGAGCAGAGCACGCCGTTCCTCGGCGATGCCCAGAAACCGCTGCAGGTCGGTCAGGAAGAAGTCGATCCGTCGGTCAAGCAGCTCCTGCACGAGCGGGCGCGCAGGAGGGGAGACGGCGTCGGACATGGCAGCCCGGCCTTCACCGAGCTCCGCGGCGATCGGCGTGCGCGCCAGATCGACAGCCCGGTCGACCGCGCGCTGCTCCAGGCCGATCCGGCCGTCCGGCAGCAGCCGGAAGTCGGCGCCATAGAGAACCGCCGCCTGGTAGACCAGTTCCGAGTCCCAACTGAGCGAAGCCGAACCGAGCGCGGCCAAGTCGTCAGGAGTGACCGCGAACGCTGGAACGACCTCGTCGCCGGAGCGCACGACGATCACGGGAAGGCGAAATGAAAGGGGCAGGGCTCTCTGGACGCCGTTCGCTCGCCCGGCCGCCACCAGGCTGGGGAAGAAGGCGGAAGCACTCAGGCGGTCGGATCGGAACAGCCGGTCGAGGGATCTCAACCGCCCCGCGAGGTCGCCGCTGGCAAGCCCCGGTCCGATCAGCACGTCGGCATCGCTGCCGCCCCGCGCGAGCGACTCGGCCGGACCGTCGACGTAGCGGATGACGACGCGGTAGCGATCCTGGGAGAGGTTGTAGCGCTCGGCGTAGACGGCGACATCCGCGCTGGCGGTGTCTACGTGGACCAGCGTCCTCGACCACTCCGTGCAGGCGGCCAGACAGCCGGCGAGAACCGCGATGAGCAACGCCCGCGCCGCCGGCGCGCCTATCAACGGAGCGCCGCCGCGGCACCTCCGGGTGCGTCCGCCTGCGCCGCACACCGTTCGGCGGCGGCGTAGATCTCGGCATACAGCTCCGGCAGATCGGCGGTGTCGACGCCCGCGAAGGCCACCCGCAGATGATCCGCATCGACGGAGATCGTGCCGATGCCGCGTTCGTACAGAAGGTAGCGTCGCACCGCTTCCGCGGTCCCGCCCGGCAGACGGAAGCACATGAAGTAGCCGGAATTGAACGGCAGCGGCCGGATCGCCGCGCTCGACCGCTTGCCGAGCTCGCGGACGGTGGTCAGATAGCGCCCCCGCAGCTCCTCCTGGTTGGCTGCGCGCTGCCTGGCATGCTCCGGGTGGTCCAACGCGCCCAGCACCAGGTGCTGCGCCATCCGGTTGGCGCTGGACACCGTGGAACGGATGGCCGCCATCGCCTTCTGCTCGAACGCCCGGTAGTGCTCGGCGCCGAGCCCGGCGGACCCGATCGTGACGAAGCCGATCCGGAAGCCCCAGACGTACTCCTCCTTGGTCGGCCCGTCGACCTTGATCGCCAGCAGGTTCGGATGCAGATCCGCAATGCGGGCAAACAGCGACTCCTTCAGCGTCTCCTCTTCGTAGAACAGGCCGTGATAGGCGTCGTCCACCAGTACTACCAGATGCACGCCGCGCTCGGTCGCTGCGCCGAGGGCGGCGACCAGCCCTTCCGCCTCCGCCCGGTTCGGGGAGTAGCCGGTCGGGTTGTGCGGGAAGTTGAACATCACCACCACCTTGGCCCCTGCCGGGGGTTCGGCGAGTGCACGTTCCACCGCACGCACATCCATTGCGGCGGCTTCGGCATCGAAGAACGCATAGCTCGCAACGCGCGCGCCGCGCCGCTCGCCCATGATCAGCCGGTAGTTGCCCCACACCAGGTCCGGCAGCAGCACCGGATCGCCGTCATCCACGAACAGATCCGCCGCCATCGCGATCCCCGCCGTGAGACCGGCGGTCACGACCGGCCGCGATACCGCCGATGGCAGCGACGGGTTCTTGACGCGAAGCTCAGCCGCCCAGCGATCCCGCAGGTGCGGAAGCCCGGCGGTGGGGGCGTACGCGAACGCCTCCTCGGCGGTCAGGCCGGGCAGGCGCTCGGCGATCGACGGCAGGTGCATCGGCTGGCCGCCAGTGGCGGCCAGCCCCACGGTCGCGTTGAAACGGTCGGCGTGCTCGGCCGCTTCGGCGGACTGCGCCACGACCCCCTTGGGGAAGTACAGGCGCGTCCCCAGTTGGGACAGGGAGCGGCCGATCGCCGTGGGCTCGAGGACCTGATTGAGCTCGGCGGCGAGCGGATGAATCGCGGCTGTTTCGCACACGCAGCGGAGGATAAGGCCGACGTATTCAGGGGTCAACGATGCCCGAAGACGTGCACTGCACCGTTCTGCCCTTGACAACACGGCAACAGGGCAGGCAAGCTTGGTATCGCCATTGGACCTCTTCGCTGCTGACCACAGCGGGGGACGCCCGCCGCTAGCGGCTAGCGGCGGGCTTTTTTTGTCTCTATTCCCGCGTTCCCTACCTCCTGCACCAATACCGCGGTCTCTGCCCGGGTCGGACGCTTGACAGGCTCCGGCGACTCATCTCCTGTGGGGTGAGGATGATCGACACTCCGGCCGACGTGCGCGGCGACACCCCTGCCGGGGTGCGCAGCGACGTCCGCGAGCTGACCCTGTTGTTCCAGATCAGCCGTATCCTCGACGAGAGCCTGGACCTGCGCGAGGTGGTCGGTCCGGTCCTGGAAGCGCTGCGCAACCGGTTGGGTGTGCGCATCGGCGTCCTCAGCCTGCTCAACCGCGAAACCGGGGAGATCTCGATCGAGGCCGCGCTGGGTCTTTCCGAACCGCAGCGCGAGCGCGGACGCTACAAGATCGGTGAAGGCATCATCGGCAGCGTCATCGAGACCGGGCAGCCGGTGGTCGTGCCCAACGTGGCTGACGAGCCGCTGTTCCTCAATCGCACCGGCGCCATCGACGCCGCACAAGCGGCCGAAGAGTCGTTCACCTGCGTGCCGATCAAGCTCGGCAATCAGGTGGTCGGCGCGCTGGCTACCGGACGGCTCACCGATCCGACCGCGTCGGAGGACATCGTGCGGCTACTGTCGATTGTGGCGTCGATGATCGCGCAGGCGGTCAAGCTGCGTCAGGCGGCCGAGGAACAGCGCCAGCGGCTGGCGGCCGAGAACGACCGTCTGCGGGGCGAGCTGCAGTCCCGCTTCCGGCCGGCGAACATCGTCGGCAACTCGGAGGCGATGCGCGCCGTCTACCGGCTCATCGAACAGGTAGCCGGCAGCGAGGCGACCGTGCTCATACGGGGTGAAACCGGCACCGGAAAGGATCTGGTAGCCCATGCCATCCACTACAACAGCCCGCGCGCCGAGCGGCCGTTCGTGAAGGTAAACGTCGCGGCGTTGCCCGATTCGGTGATCGAGAGCGAGCTGTTCGGCCACGAGCGCGGCGCGTTCACCGGTGCGGTCACGTCCCGCAAAGGCCGTTTCGAGCTCGCTCACGGCGGCACGATCTTCCTCGACGAGATCGGCGACCTGACGCCGCACATGCAGGTGAAGCTGCTGCGCGTGCTGCAGGAGCGGGAGTTCGAGCGCGTGGGCGGGATCACCACCCTGCGCAGCGACGTGCGCGTGATCGCCGCCACCAACCGCAACCTGGAGGAGTTGTTGGACCAGGAGCTGTTCCGCGCCGACCTGTACTACCGCCTGGCGGTGTTTCCCGTGCACATCCCGCCGCTGCGCGAGCGCAAGAGCGACATCATGCAGATCGCCGACCACTTCGTGGAGCGCTACGGGGTACGGCGCATCTCCACCCCAGCCATCGACATGCTGATGAGCTACCACTGGCCCGGCAACGTGCGCGAGCTGGAAAACTGCATCGAGCGGGCCGTGCTGCTCTCCAGCGATCAGGTGATCCACGGGCATCACCTTCCGCCAAGCCTGCAGACCGCCGACGCGACCGGCACCGGTCCGCGCGGGACGCTGAAGTCGATGGTCGCGCGTGTCGAGTGCGAGCTGATCGAAGAGGCGCTCAAGTGGGCGCGGGGCAACCTGTCCGCGGCGGGCCGCCGATTGGGGACCACCGAGCGCATCATGGGCTTGCGGGTCCGCAAATACGGCATCGATCCGCACCGATTCCGGACCTGAGCCGGAGCCGTTACCCGTCGCCTGTTGACCTTGGTCTCGCCTGTTGACCTTGGTCGCACCGCGGTCTGTTCCTTACCGATCGGTAGAAACGGTCATCAATACCTACGTTTTGGTAGGAACATGCAGAAGAGCGCCACCGCGAAATCGGCCGTGCATCCCGCCTATGGTCTCCTCGTGATTGGCACGCTTATTGCTGTAGGTAGCGCATGAAACTACCGCACCCACCAAAGCGCCGTGTCCTGGTGCTCCTGGGCCTGGGGGTCGCGCTCGCCGCCTTCGCGGACGCCGACTCCAACGCCCTGGCGATCGACACGGTCTGGATATTGTTCGCGGCCGTCCTGGTTTTCCTGATGCAGGCCGGCTTCGCGATGCTCGAAACGGGCCTTACACGAGCCAAGAACGCCGCCAACATCCTCATGAAGAACCTGATGGACTTCTCGATCGGATCACTGGTGTTCTGGGCCATCGGCTACGCGCTCATGTTCGGTGCCAGCAAGGCCGGCCTGTTCGGCTTCAGCGGCTTCTTCCTGGGCGGCACGAGCGCCGCCGACGCCGGGGGCGCCGACACGGCATCGACCTTCGCCTTCTGGCTTTTCCAGGCGATGTTCGCCGCCACGGCGGCGACGATCGTGTCCGGCTCCATGGCCGAACGAACCCGTTTTCCCGCCTACATGGTCTACAGCGTATTCGTGACGGCGCTGATCTATCCGATCGTCGGCCACTGGATCTGGGGCGGCGGCTGGCTGTCGAACCTCGGCCCCGGCTTCGCGGACTTCGCCGGCTCCACGGTCGTCCACTCCACCGGCGGCTGGCTGGGTCTGGTCGGCGCCATGGTTCTCGGACCCCGGATCGGCAAGTACGTGAAGAACGGCGCCGGCCTGACCGCGCGCGCCATCCCCGGCCACAGCCTGCCGCTCGCGTCCCTGGGGGTCTTCATCCTCTGGTTCGGGTGGTTCGGCTTCAACGCCGGCAGCACGGTGGCCGGCACCGACCTGAGCATCGCCCTGATCGCGCTCAACACCAACGTGGCGGCCGCCGCCGGCGCGGTGGGCGCGCTGTTCACTGCCTGGATCTGGTTCCGGAAGCCCGATCCCACCTTCGCGCTCAACGGCGCGATCGCCGGGCTGGTGTCGATCACCGCCGGGTGCGCGTACGTGGCGCCGGCCATGGCCGTGCTCATCGGACTGCTTGGCGGCGTGCTGGTGGTGCTGTCGGTCGAGCTGCTGGACAAGGTGTGCAAGATCGACGATCCGATCGGCGCGGTGTCCGCGCACGGCGTCTGCGGCGCCTGGGGTACCCTGGCGGTAGGGCTGTTCGCGAATGAGGCCATCGGCGGCGTCTCCGGCCTGTTCTTCGGCGGCGGCCTGGCGCAGCTCGGCGTGCAGTTCGTGGGCGTCGTGGCGGTGTTCGCCTGGACGATGGCGGCCGGCTTCGTGCTGTTCTCGGTCATCAAGGCTGTCATGGGGCTGCGCGTCAGCCGCGAGGACGAGTTGCGCGGCCTGGACATCGGCGAGCACGGGGCCGAGGCGTACTCGGGCTTCCAGATCTTCTCATCCCAATAGGAGGCGAAACGTGAAACTGATCATTGCGTACATACAGCCCCACAAGCTGGGCGACGTGAAGCAGGAGCTCTACCAGGAAGAGGTCTTCAAGATGTCGGTCACCAACGCGCTCGGCTGCGGCCAGCAGCGCGGCTACACGGAGACCTACCGCGGTGTCGAGACCGAGGTGAACCTGCTCAAGAAGGTGCGCGTGGAGGTGGCCGTTAACGACGGCTTCGTCGCCCGCACCACCGACGCGATCATACGCGGCGCCCGCACCGACTCCATCGGTGACGGCAAGATTTTCGTACTGGACCTGCCGGAGTGCATCCGCATCCGCTCCGGCGAGCGCGGAGAGGCGGCGATCGGGTAGCTCGCGGCGCCCATCACGATCAAGAGGGCCCCGCAACGGCGGGGCCCTCAACTTTGAGTCAGGCGCCGAGCCAACCGCGGTAGGCCGCGTGGACGCGCTCGGTCACGGCATCGAGCGTCTCGACGAGCGTCCGCTCGGTCGCCTCCGCGCCCAGCAGGCGGCGCCCCAGCGCGATCAACGCGGATCCGCCCGCCGGGATCGTGTGTACCTGACGATCGTCCAGTACCTGCAGCAGGTGCTCGGTGCGACGCAGCAGCGCATAGTCCTCGGCTAGCGAGCGTGCCTGATGGTCGGCCAGCAAACCGGCCTCCGCCAGCCGCTCGATGCCGGTAGGGGTGTGACCGCTCAACACGTCCGGATGTTCGCCGGCGTTGGTGAGCTGCAGTCCCTGCACCAGGAACTCGACGTCGCGAATCCCCCCGCGACCGTTCTTGACGTCTATGCCCCGCCGAAGGCGGACCGCCCCGGCCGCTGCCGCCGTCGAGGAAGCGGCGTGAGCATCGCGCATGCGGCCGATCGTGCCCGCCACCTCGGCATGGCCGAAGCCACGCCGGATGACCGGCTGCAGGTCCTCGATCAGCCGCTCGCCGAACGCGACGTCCCCGGCGATCGCACGGCAGCGCAGCAACGCCTGCACCTCCCACAGTCCGGCACGCCGTTCATAGTAGTCGGCAAACGCCTTCGAACCGGTTACCAGCTCCCCCGACCCTCCGTACGGCCGCAGTCGCAGGTCCACCCGGTAGGCGTGCTGCTCGCCGGTGTGCGCACTCAGATCCCGTCGCAGCGCGGTCGTGAGCGCCCTGGCGCGCTCGCGGAGGCCGACCTGCCGCGCGTCGTACACCGTCACCAGGTCGATGTCTGAACTGTAGTTGAGCTCGCGGCCGCCCAGCTTCCCGAACGCCAGGATGGCCACACCCGGCCCGAGCGGCTTCCCGAACAGATCGATGCTGATCCGCTCCAGCGCGGCGGTGACCACAGCTTCGGCCACCGTGGCCAGCTCTCCGGTCGTCACCGCGATCGGGGCGCCGAGATAGAAATCGCGCGCGGCGATGCGCAGCAGCTCGCGGCGACGGAACAGCCGGATCGAGCTCAGCCAGCGATCGCGGTCCGGCGCCGCTGATGAAAGCGCGTGCAGGTCGGTGAGCATCGCCTGAAGGGAGCGCGGTCCGTGCAGCCGGCGCTCGTCGGCGATCCACTCGAGAAACTCCGGATTTCTCACCAGCGTGTCCACCAGGAACTGGCTGGTCGCGAACATCGACAGCAGCAACGACAGGCGCACCGGTTGTTCCAGCATGCCTGCCAGGTGCGCCTGCGGGTCGGTCTGCACCGCCACGAACCGCTCCCAGTTGTTGAGCGCCATGTCCGGATCGGCGCCGCCCGCGAGATCGTCGAGCGCAAGGACCATCAAGCGCGCCATCGCGCGGCGCCGCTCGCCTTCCCCCGAGAGCAACACGATCCGGACGATGTTGCGCATCGCCCGCCCGGGATCGCGGAAGCCCGCTCTGCGCAGGAACGAGAGCTGCGCGTCTCCCGCCACCCGATCCGATCCCACCGCGACGGTTCCGACCGCGACGGTTCCGACCGCGAGGGTTCCGACCGCGAGCACCAGATCGGCCGGCCCCACCGCGGCTGCGCCCCACGGCACCGATTCGTGAGCGAACCGGCGATCGACGAACGACCGGACCGCCGCGGTGTGCACCTCGAAGTCGGTGCGCAGTTGCGCCGCCTCACCCAACCCGCCGCGGCCGCCGTAGCCTATGCGCCGCGCCAGATGTGCGTACTCGGCGCTGTCGGTAGCGGGGAGCAGCAGATCCCGGGCGGATCCGCGCAGCATGCGCAGCCCGTTGATCAGACGCCGCAGAAAGTCGTAGGAAGCCGCCAGCGTCTGCGCGTCCGCGTGATCGATGACCTCCAGCCTGCACAGCTCATCCAGCGCGGCGTGCACGCTGGGCGTACGCAGCGCCGGGGTGTCCGAGCCGTGCACCACCTGCAGGATCTGTACGGTGTATTCGACGTCGACCAGCGCCCCCGGGCTGAACTTGGCGTTGGCCACCCCGCCCGGGCACTTCTCGCGAACCTGCCGTGCACGCAGATCGGCAAGCGACGCCATGTCCAGTGATCCGCGCGTGTACAGCATGCTGTCCCGCAGCCGCTCGATGCGAGCTCCCAGGGCCGCGTCGCCGGCCACCGCGCGCAGTCTGACCAGTGCCAGGCGCTCGTACGACAGCGCCGCACCGTCGACGTCGTAGTAGGTAGCAAACGTCTCCAGGCTGCAGGCCAGCGGGCCCGAATCGCCGTAGGGGCGCAGGCGCGTGTCCACGTCGAAGATCCCTTCCCGCTTGGCCGTGATCAGTTCCTCCGTGTCCCGCACCAGCCGGTGGTAGAACTCGCGGTTCGGCAGCCGCTCGGGGCCGGTCGTCGATCCCTGATCTCCGTACACGAACAGCAGTTCGATGTCGGACGCGTATCCCAGTGCCCGCCCTCCGAACTTGCCCAGCGCCAACACCGTGTAGCGTGACTCCAGACCCGCGAACGTGCACGGCCTGCCGTGACGCCGGCACAGCTCGTCGTAGGCCATCGCCACCGCCGATGCCACCACCGCCTCGGCCAGCTCGGTGAGGCGCTCGCTCAACTCCCGAAAGCCGAAGCCGTCGGTCAGCAGGTGATCCAGGTCGAGCAGGAACACCTCGCGGTCCTTGAAGTCGTTGAGCGCCTGCTTCCTGGACGCGGGATCCGCCGGGACGCGATCCAGAGCCTCGACCAGCCGCGCGGCGCACGTGCCGGCCGGCTCCGCGTAGCCCGTGGCCCCTGCGTCGCGCAGCCGTGGCAGCAGCGTTTCGTACTGCAGCCGGACGAAGTCCTCCCACAGGTAGTCGCTGGCGCCGAGCAGCCGCGCCAGGCCACGCAACACGGCGGAGTCGCTCAGCAACTGCGCCCAGCCGCTCCGCGACGGCCGCTGCAGCAACTCCCCGGCCAGATGGCCGAAGCGTCCCAGGGCCGCGAACGGGTCGGGCGCGCGGCCCAGGAAGTGGGTGAACTGCTTGGTCAGGAGCGCCGCCAGTTCGATGCGCGCCAGATCCTCGGCCGCCACCAGGGCGGTGCCGGCCACGGCGGACACTACGAACTCGTCGGCGATGCGCCCCCCCTCCGTGCTGATCACCACCTGATCGATGACCACGCCCAGGGTGGACAGCGCGGTGGCGAACGAGTAAAGGAAGAACGGCGTGTCCTGCGAGGCGATCCCGAGCCGGGCGCGGCCCGACCCGGCGGCGCCGTCGGACAGCACTTCCGCGTGGACCTCGACCGGGTAGAGGATCGGTTCCTCGGAGGAGTCGGCTGCCACCGCCCGCGCCACCAGTTCGTCCACATGCCGCTTGGCGACCTCGCGCCCGTGACGCTCCAGCAGCGCCAGCACGGACCGCAGCTCGGCGGCCGCCTGCTCGGCGAACCGCGCGGCGCGCGCCGGCGGTACGTGGCCAATGAAGCGATCGACCATCCGCGCCCGCAGCTTCCCGCGAGCCTCGGCGCCGTCGCCGGACCGCGGCAAGGGCGCACGCCGCGGGTCGACCCGCAGTCGGCGCCGCACCGGACGGCGCGCCGCAGGACTCTGCTCGGTTCCGGGTGCCCGGTGGTCGCGTGCGTAGGTGAAGGCGTGGCCCTGCTCGATGCTCAGCCCCAAGGAGCCGAGAACGCCGGTGATCAGCGCGAACTCGTCGCGGTAGTCGAAGGCGACGACCGTGCAGGAGAACCGCCCGAAGGCGGTCGACTCCACCGACACGGCGCCCGGCAACTCGGCTCCAAGGCGATGGGCGGCCCGCACGTGCCGTACAAGGTGCGGCTCGGTGAACGTGTTCAGGTACCGTTCACCGAGCCGCGTGAGATGCTCGTCCACGAACTCGGCATCGATCTCGGGGCAGCGGACGATGATCCGTCGGCGCAGGGCCAGCCTGGCACCGCCCGTGCCGTCGCGTCTGTCTTCCTCAGGTTTCGTAGCGCGTCAAGTATCCCCGACTGTCCTCGAAATGTCTAGGCCTCAAAATGTCGTAGGCCTCAGACGTCGTAGTAGAGCGCGAACTCCCACGGATGCGGACGCAGATCCATCTCCTGAACCTCGTTCTCCAGCTTGTAGTCGATCCACGTCTCGATCACGTCCTCGGTGAAGACGTCGCCCTTGGTCAGGAAATCGTGATCGTCAGCCAGCTTGCCCAGCGCCTCGCGCAGCGATGCGGGGGTGGTCGGCACCTTGGCCAGCTCCTCCGGCGGCAGGTCGTACAGATCCCGATCAAGCGGCTCGCCCGGATCAGCCTTGGTCACCACGCCGTCGATCGCCGCCATCAGGAGCGCCGCGAACGCCAGGTACGGGTTGCATGACGGGTCCGGGCACCGGAACTCGGCGCGCTTCGCCTTCGGCGAGGCGGAGTACATCGGGATGCGCACCGCCGCGCTGCGGTTGCGGCTCGAGTAGGCCAGGTTGACCGGCGCCTCGTAGCCCGGGACCAGCCGCTTGTAGCTGTTGGTCGACGGGTTGGTGAATGCCAGCAGCGCCGGAGCGTGGCGGAGGATGCCACCGATGGCGTGCAGAGCCATCTCCGACAGACCCGCGTAGCCGTCGCCGGCGAACAGGTTCTCCCCACCGTTCCAGATCGACAGGTGCGTGTGCATGCCGGTGCCATTGTCGTTGAACAACGGCTTGGGCATGAAGGTGGCCGTCTTGTTGTAGCGCCGCGCGGTGTTTTTTACCACGTACTTGTACTTCATCATCCGGTCGGCCATTTCCACCAACGGAGCGAAGCGCATGTCGATCTCGCCCTGGCCGCCGGTGGCCACCTCGTGATGCTGGGCTTCAACCGTGACGCCGATCTCCTCCATGATCAGCATCATCTCGCTGCGCAGATCCTGTTGCGAATCGGTCGGCGGCACCGGGAAGTAGCCTCCCTTGTAGGGCGGCTTGTAGCCCAGGTTGGGCTGTTCGTCCCTGCCCGAGTTCCAGCGCCCCTCATCGGAGTCGATGTAGTAGAAGCCGGAGTGCTCGTTCTGGTCGAACCGGATATCGTCGAAGATGAAGAACTCCGCCTCGGGCCCGAAGAACGCCGTGTCGCCGAGGCCCGTGGACGCCAGGTATGACTCCGCCTTGCGTGCGATGTTGCGCGGGTCGCGCGTATAGTCCTCACCCGTGATCGGATCGCGGATGTCGCAGACCAACACCAGCGTCTTGCGAGCCATGAACGGATCGATGAAGCCCGTCGTGGGATCCGGCATGATCAACATGTCGGACTCGTTGATGGACTGCCAGCCGCGGATGCTGGAGCCATCGAAGCCCAACCCACTTTCAAAGTCATCGACATCCAGCGATCGCGCCGGTACCGAAAAATGTTGCCAGATGCCCGGAAAGTCGATGAAGCGCAGATCCACGACCTCCACTTTTTCTTCCTGAATGAGCGCCAGTGCGTCTGACGCCGTCTTGAGTTCCTTCATGAACCCTCCTCTCCACGGTTTATAGAAACAAGAATCGTGCCAATTGAAGAATCGTCTCAGAGCCAAGCGATCCTACGCTTTTGTAGGAAGGCTTCCCTCTTGCCAACAATAATGTAGGGCATCTTTCGATCCCTGCCAAGTTCGTGCTACGGTTCCGCAGTCATGGACCAGAACGACACTCCCACCGTCACCCTCGCCATCGTCAAGCCGGACGCAGTCGCGGCCGGCCACACCGGGGCCATCATACAGATGATCGAGCACGACGGATTCACCATCCACGCCCTGCGCATGACCCGGCTGTCGAAGTCGCAGGCACGCGCGTTTTACGCCGTACACGCCGAACGCCCCTTCTACGAGAGCCTGGTGGAGTTCATGACCTCCGGACCGGTCGTGGTGGCGGCGCTGGAACGCGCCGACGCCGTCGCCGCCTGGCGCCGGCTGATGGGCGCTACCAATCCGACGGAAGCCGAGGCAGGCACCGTGCGCGCGCGCTTCGGCAGCTCGATCGAGCGCAACTCCACGCACGGTTCGGACTCGCCCGCGAACGCCGCCGCCGAGGTCGGGTTCTTCTTCTGCGAAGCCGATCTGCTCTGATGGCGCCCATCTGATGGCAGCAGGGGCTGCCGCAGGGGCTGCCGCCGGACCCGCCGCGCGCCGTCTGGCGCGCGAGCGCGGCCTGGATCTGCGGCGCGTGCGCGCAAGCGGCCGTCGCGCCCGCATTACCGTCGACGATGTAACGCGGGCGGCACCTGCAGCCGATGCCGCCTCACCGGTCACCGCTCGCGCGGACCTGAGCAACCTCCTGGACCGGCTCCCGGCACTCGCGGCGCTGAGCGGGCAGCAAGAGACGCCGCTGACGCCCCTGCTGATCAAGGCGGCAGCCGTCGCCCTTCGCGCCAGTCCGGAGCTGGCACCGCTGCACATCGCGAAAGGCGCGGAGCGATGGGCACTCGACAACGCCGCCGCGTCGGGGAGTCTGGGCATCACGTCCCTGACGCGCGCGGCCGCCGGCGCGCGGATCGCAGCCTCTTCAGTCCACGACGTGATGTGCGGAGCATCGCTCCGCCTGGACGGTCCCGTAGCCGAGGCCGCCTATCGGGACGGCTTCATCCGCGCCCGTTCACGCCTTGACCTCACGCTGGAAGGACCGCAAGACGCAGCCGCCACGCCGTTCGTCCGGGCGCTGGTCGATCTCCTGGAGACGCCCGGTCTGCTGCTGTCGGCGTAAGCCGCTACCGAGGCGTTTACGCGACCGCGTTTACGCGACCGCCTCGTGAAGGGGCCGCGCCAGCGTGTAACGCAGCAGTGACGCGAGGTGCTCCGTCGCCGTACCCGGCTCGAATCGCTCCAGCTCGGCCTGCGCCTCCGCGGCGGTCCGCCGTGCGCGGCCCGGAAGCGCCGCGCGATCCCCGTATACCGCATCGCCGTCCAGATAGTCGTCGATGAGCTGGAACACCATGCCGAAGGCGCGGCCGAAGCGCGCGTAGGCTGCCGCCCGCTCCACACCGACGCCGACGACCAGAGCGCCGCCGTAACAGCAACCGGACATCAAACCGGCCGTCTTCGAGTCGATCACGTCGTGGTAGAGCCGCTCGCGGACCGGCAGCTCGCCGCGCAGGGCCCCCTGCTGAACCATCTCGCCCAGGCACATGTCACGGGTGACCGTGCTGAAGCGCTCGAACAACGCCACGCGCGCCGCATCGGCCACCGGGAGACGCGCGATGACGGTAAAGAACTGTGCGTACATGACGTCACCGATCAACACGGCCATCTGCGTGCCGAACCGCTTGTGCACCGCCACCTGTTCGCGCCGCACGTCCGTCTGATCGATGATGTCGTCGTGGATCAGCGAGGCCGAGTGCAGCAGTTCGGTGGCCGCCGCGAGTTGAATGACCGCGGGGCATTCCGCCGCGGCCCCCGCCGAGCGGGCCGCCAACAGCACCAGCACCGGCCGTAGCAGCTTGCCGCGCACCGAGCGGAGCTGCTCGATCAGCGCCCGCAGCCTATCGTACTGGCCGACGAGCTCCTGGCGCTCTGCGACCACCGATGCGATCTGCCGGTCCAACTCGCGGCCGGTCGCGTCCAGATCTGCGCGCAGCGCGCCGTAGATTCGCGTGAGGATCATTGCATCGGCACCACCTGCGGGGCGATACGACAGACTATGACTCGCTAGAACTCGTCGAAACGGATCATCTCCGGCTCGACACCCAGATCGTCCAGCATCTTGCGCACCGCGTTGAGCATCAGCGGAGGTCCGCACAGATAGTACTCCACGTCCTCCGGGGCCTCGTGATCGTCCAGGTAATGCTCCAGTACCACCTGATGGATGAAGCCGACCGGTCCGTCCCAGTTGTCCTCCGGCAGCGGCTCCGACAGGGCGATGTGGAAGCTGAAGTTGGGAAACTCCTTCTCGATCCTGCGGAAGTGGTCTTCGTAGAAGACCTCGCGCCGCGAGCGGGCCCCGTACCAGTAGCTGACCTTGCGGCCGGTCTTCAGGGTGTGGAACAGGTGGAAGATGTGCGAGCGCAGGGGCGCCATGCCGGCGCCGCCGCCGATATAGCACATCTCCCGGTCCGTTTCCTGCATGAAGAATTCGCCGTACGGCCCGGAGATGGTGACCGTGTCGCCGACCTTGCGGCCGTAGACGTAGCTTGAGGCCACGCCGGGCATCACGTCCATGAACGCCCGCTTCGCCCGGTCCACCGGCGGCGTGGCGATGCGGATGTTCAGCATTACGATGTTGCCCTCCGCCGGATGGTTGGCCATCGAGTACGCGCGCGACACCGTTTCCACGTTTTTGGTGTGCAAGTCCAGCACGCTCAGCCGGGTCCACTCCTCCAGGAATTCGTCCTCGATGTCGAAATTCTTGAAGTCGGCCTCGAACGGAGGCACGTCGATCTGGATGTAGCCGCCGGACTGGAAGTCCAGGTTCTCACCCTCCGGCAGCTTGAGGGTGAACTCGCGGATGTAGGTGGCGACGCTCTCGTTGGTGATCACCTCGCAGTCCCACTTGTTGATGGAGAACACCTCGTCCGGGACCACGATCTCCATGTCCTCCCGGACCTTGACCTGGCACGACAGCCGCCAGTCCTCCTTGGACTCGCGGTAGTTGATGTGCGATTGCTCGGTCGGCAGGATGTCGCCCCCGCCGGCGGTGACCTGGCACTTGCACACGCCGCAGGTACCGCCGCCGCCACATGCCGAAGGCAGCATCACGCCGGCGTTCGACAGGGTGTTGAGCAGCGTGCCGCCCGCTTCCGTCTCGATCGCCTTGTCGGGATCGCCATTGATGGTGATCTTGACCTTCCCTTTGGGCTTGAGCCGGGTCTCCGCCGCCATCACCACGAGGGTGAGGACAACGATGACCGCCGGAAATACGATGACGCTGCCGATCACGACTGCCATGACGTTCCTCCTGTCCGAGCCTTTCCCACGCGGGTCCGCCGCTACAGCGTGATGCCGGAGAAGCTCATGAACGCGACCGACATCAGCCCGGTCAACATCATGGTGATGCCCAGCCCGCGCAGGGCCGGCGGCACGTTGGAGTAGCGGATCTTCTCCCGGATCGCCGCCATGGCCACGATCGCCAGCATCCAGCCGATCCCGGAGCCCAGCCCGAACACGGTCGACTCCAGGAATGTGTACTTGCGCTCCACCAGGAACAGCGATCCGCCGAGGATGGCGCAGTTGACGGTGATCAGCGGCAGGTAGATGCCGAGCGCGGTGTACAGGGCGGTCGAGGTCTTCTCGATCACCATCTCGACGAGCTGCACCATGACGGCGATCACCGCGATGAACGCGACGAAGTTAAGGAAGCTGAGGTCGACCTCTCCCATCTCCTCGCTCACCCAGCCGAGGGCGCCGTCCTTGAGCAGGTACTCGTGGACCGCCCAGTTGATCGGCGCGGTGATGCCGAGCACGAAGATGACCGCGAAGCCCAGCCCGACCGCGGTCTTCACCTGCTTGGACACGGCCAGGAACGAGCACATGCCCAGGAAGAAGGCCAGCAGGATGTTCTCGATGAAAATGGCCCGGACGGCCAGACTGATCAGTGCCATGGACTACTCCTCGACCTTCTTGGAAATCAGGCGCTGCACCCAGATGAGCAGGCCAAGCAGGAAGAACGCTCCCGGCGGCAAGGCCATCAACCCGTTGTTCACGAACCCGGAGTCGTACAGCGCCTGCGGCACCACCTGCACGCCGTAGATATTGCCGGCGCCGAGCAGCTCGCGGAAGAAGCCGACGATGACGATGACCGCTGCGTAGCCCAGGCCGTTGCCCAAGCCGTCCATGAGCGACGGCCACGGCTTGTTGGCCATCGCGAACGCCTCCAGGCGGCCCATGATGATGCAGTTGGTGATGATCAGGCCGACGAACACCGAGAGTTGCCGCGACACGTCGTAGGCGTACGCCTGCAGCACCTGGTCGACCAGGATCACCAGCGATGCGACGACCGTCATCTCCACGATGATGCGCACGTTGTTGGGGATCAGCTTGCGCAGCAGGGAGATGATCAGGTTCGAGGCGACCACCACGAAGGTGACCGAAATGCCCATCACCACCGACGGCTTCACCTGCGTGGTCACCGCCAGGGCGGAGCAGATGCCGAGCACCTGCGTCGCGATCGGGTTGTCGTCGATCAGCGGGTCGCGAAACGCCCTGCGGTTCTTCGCCGAGAACAGCGGTTCGCGTTCTGCGGTGCGTGTCCCCTGAGCGACAGCGGCGTCAGCCATCGGTCCCTCCTGTCATCTCCAGCTCCTCATCGTCCTGCACGAACCCGTCTGAAGAAAGGTTCGTACAAGGCCACCTTCGTTTCAAGCAGGTTGCTGACCCCGCGGCCCGTCACGGTCGCCCCGCTGATTCCGTCCACGTAGTATTCGCGATCGTCGGCCGAGATGCGATCCTCCACCAGTCCTTTGACGACCTGAATCGGGCGCAACTCACCCGCGTCGTAGATTTTCTTGTCGACGAAATTGTCCTGGAACCACGCCGTCTCGATCTCGGCGCCCAAGCCGGGGGTCTCCTTGTGCGCGTAGAAGGTCATGCCCCGCACCGTCTCCAGGTCGTCTTTCAGGGCCAGGTAGCCGTACAGCGTGGACCACAGCCCCTTGCCGAACACCGGGATGGCGTACGCGCTCGGTGGCCCGCTTGCTCCGGCTACCACGAACACCGGGTAGCGGTGCTGACTGGTGTCCGGATTCTGCAGCACCACCTCCAGGTCGAGGGATTCGCCGGACACCGCCTCGTCAACTGTCCTGACGTCGTCGGCGCTCAACCACGTCAAGAACCAAGCCTCCGCGTCCTCCGTCACCTCGACGACCCCGTCGCGATCGATCGCGAAGCTCTGCACCGACCCCTGGTAGATGGCGTCGATCTCGGCCAGCTCGACCTCCGCGTCGCGATCAAGCAAGCCGACCGCGATCAGGATGTTGCGCTTGACGTTCACCTCCGCGTTGAACTGCTGCCGCTCGCTCAGCGCGCTGGCCGCCAACGCCAGCAGCAGGCCGAATACGGCGGTGATGATCAGAATGAAGACGATGCTGTAGGGCTTACTGTGCTGCACGGGCAAGCCTCCGCCGCATGTTGGCCTTCACCACGTAGTGGTCGATCAACGGTGCGAACATGTTCATAAACAATATGGCCAGCATCACGCCTTCGGGATAGGCCGGGTTGACGGTCCGCACCAGGATCGAGAGCGCGCCGACGATGGCTCCGTAGATCCACTTGCCGGTGTTGGTGGCGGCTGCCGACACCGGGTCGGTCGCCATGTAGACCAAGCCGAACGCGAAGCCGCCCATCACCAGGTGGTAGTGGGCCGGCAGCGCCGCGAAGCTGGCCGGGGTCGGAGCCACCAGGTTGAGCAGCAGCGCCATACCTATGCCGCCGGCCAGCATGGAGAGCATGACGCGCCAACTGCCGACGCCGGCAACGACCAGCAGCAGGCCGCCTAGGATGATGGCGAGTGTGGAGGTCTCGCCGATGCTGCCGGGTATGGAGCCGACGAACATGTTCCACCACGTGAACCCGGCGGCGGTGAGCTCGGCCACGACGTCGGGTGCGCTCTGAGCGCCTTCGGCGATCAGCGCCAGCGGCGTCGCGGCGGTACGGCCGTCCGCCACCCAGACCAGGTCGCCGGAGATCTGCACGGGGTAGGCGAAGAACAGGAACGCGCGGATCACCAGCGCCGGGTTGAAGATGTTCATGCCGGTGCCGCCGAAGATCTCCTTGCCGATGACCACCCCGAAGGAGGTGGCGATCGCGAGCTGCCACAGCGGGATGGTCGGCGGCACGATCAGCGGCACCAGCAGGCCGGTGACCAGGAAGCCCTCGCTCACCTCGTGCTTGCGCACGACCGCGAACACGGCTTCCCACACACCGCCGACCACGTAGGTGACCGCCAGGATCGGCACCATCTTGAGCAGGCCGACCCAGAACGCCTGTCCGATCGGGACCGCCCCGCTCACGGTGCCCGGCTCCAGCAGGGTCTGGTAGCCGACGTTGTAGATCCCGTAGAGCAGCGCCGGGATCAGGGCGATGATGACCGTGAACATCATCCGCCGCACGTCGATGCCGTCGCGGATGTGCACCCCGTCCTGCGTGCGCGTCGGCAGGGAGAAGTTCATCGACTTCATCATGTCGAACGCGTAGTACAACCGGTGGAACTTGCCGCCCTCCTCGAAGTGCGGCTCCACCTTGTGGATCAGCTTTTCGACTACGCTCACCGCGCCGTTCTCATTTGGCCCGTCCGCATGTCCCTGGCCCTCACCGTCCGGTCGCTTCATGTCACCGTCTCACCGTCACGCTTCGCCCATCACGCTTCGCCCATCACGCTTCACGCTGAATCAGGTCGAGTCCGCGCCGCAGGATCTCTTGCCAGCGGATCTTCGACGGGCAGATGTACTCGCACAGTGCGACATCCTCCTCCGCCAGCTCGTAGATGCCGAGCCCCTCCATCTCCGGGATGTCGTCGGCCAGGATGCTCTTCATCAGGAACTCGGGATATACGTCCATCGGCAGTACCTCGCGGTAGATGCCGGTGGCGATGAAGGCCCGCTCGCCGCCGTGCAGCTCGGTGGTGGCGGTGAAACCGTCGCGGCCGGCGAAGACGGCCGGCAGCCAGGCCGACGGAAAGGTGCGCGAACGGCTGGCCGTATCGAGGCGGGGCATCGCCCAGCCCATCAGCTTGTAGCCATGGTGCTCCGGCAGCACGGTCACGGAGGTGTCCATGAAGCTCAGGAAGCCGTCCGGGCCGACCGGACGGCCGGTGAGCGGATTGCCGGAGATGTAGCGCGCCTCGTGCTCGGCGCGGCCCCCGGTGACCGTTTCGATGGGGGCGCCGAGCACCGTGCGCACGTGCGTGCGCCGCGGTGCGGAGGAGCCGGTCGATGCGACCACGATGTCCGGGACCAGACGGCCCTCTTCGAACAGGCGGCCGATCAGGATCACGCCCTGCAGCGGGCAGACCCACACGGCGTCGGTGCGCTTGGCGATCGGGGCGATGTGGTGGATGTGCACCCCCGCGTTGCCGGCCGGATGCGGGCCGCGGAACACATGGCGTTCCAGGCGGTCGACGTTCTCCACCTCCGGCAGCTCCAGCGCACCGTCGGTGCACAGGTGGAGGTGCCCGTCGGTGAGGCGGGACAGCGCCTGCAGCCCGGTGCGGAACGCATCCTGCGAGCCGCGCAGCAGCGTCGCGCAGTCGGCGGCCAGCGGCGCCGTGTCGATGGCGGGCACGAAGATGTCGCGGGGGGTCACCGTCGGGTTGGGAGCCACCGCGAGCGGCCGCTGGGTGAGCGCAGCCAGCAGGCCGCTGCGCTTGAGCGCGTCCAGGACCTGGCCGCGGTCGGCCGCCGCCAAGGCCGGCGGGTCGAGCGGCAGGGCGTCCTGACGGCCGTCCGGCTCGACGACCACCTTCTGGATGGCGCGCCGTGCCCCGCGCTCGACCGCGGCGACGGTGCCGGAAACCGGCGAGGTGAACAGAAAGTCCTCATGCTCCTTGTCGTGGAACAACGGGGAGCCCACCTTGACCCTATCCCCGGCCTGCACATCGGGACGGGCGACGATGCCGCGAAAGTCGGGCGGCTTGATGGCGACGGCGGCCGGCAACGGCGCGTCGATGACCTGGTCATCGGGCCGGCCGGCCAAGCGTATGTCGTATCCGCGTTTGATTGATCGGTTCACCGGATATACTCGTCGGCGCGCGCGGCAGTCCCCGGCAACTGCAGGTGGGCGGTGTTGCCCAAAGGTACCTCTGTTAGCGGGGATCCAACGCCGTAGACGCAGCCCGGACACTACGGAACCCCAGTGGCGGATGTCAAGACGGATTTTGACCTGCGGCAGGTCCGCTCGTAAGTTTTCGGCAGTCCGATGCGGTACGACAAACTGACCTCGAAGGCGCAGGAAGCTCTGCAGACTGCCGACTCCATCGCCCATCGCCATGACCATTCCGCGATCGAGGTGGAGCACCTGTTGGCCGCCCTGCTGGAGCAGGCCGACGGTGTCATTCCGCCCCTGATGGAGCGGCTCGGCGCCGACGGCGCCGACCTGCGGGCGGGCGTTGACCGGTTGCTCGCCGAACGTCCGCGGGTGTACGGCGACGCGGGCACCGCGCAGGTCGGACGCGAGCTGGCGGTCGCCCTGCGGCGGGCCGAACGCGAAGCCGAACAACTCCATGACGAATACATCAGCACCGAGCACCTGTTCCTGGCGCTGCTGGCGACCGACGGGCCGGTGGCCGGTCTGCTCCGCGACGCGCGCGTCAGCCGCGACGCGGTGCTCGCGGCGCTCAAGGAGATTCGCGGCGGCGCGCGGGTCACCGATCAGGACCCGGAGGGCAAGTACAACGCGCTGGAGCGGTACTGCCGCGACCTGACGGAGCTGGCCCGGCAGCGGAAGCTGGACCCGGTGATCGGCCGCGACGAGGAGATCCGCCGCGTGATGCAGGTGCTCGGCCGGCGGACCAAGAACAATCCCGTGCTGATCGGCGATCCGGGCGTGGGCAAGACCGCGATCGTCGAAGGACTCGCGCGGCGGGTGGTCGAAGGCGACGTGCCTGAGTCGCTGCGCGACCGGCGCGTGCTCACCCTGGACCTGGGCGCGCTGGTGGCCGGCGCCAAGTTCCGCGGCGAGTTCGAGGAGCGGCTCAAGGCGGTGATCCAGGAGGTCACCAGCGCCGACGGCGCATCATCCTGTTCATCGACGAGCTGCACACGCTGGTCGGCGCCGGCAGCGCCGAAGGGGCGATGGATGCCTCCAACCTGCTGAAGCCGGCCCTGGCGCGCGGCGAGCTCCGGGCGATCGGCGCCACCACGCTCGACGAATACCGCAAGCACATCGAGAAGGACGCCGCGCTGGAACGGCGCTTCCAGCCGGTGATGACCGCCGAGCCGTCCGTGGAGTCGACGATCGCGATCCTGCGCGGCCTCAAGGAGCGCTACGAGGTCCACCACGGAGTGCGCATCCGCGACGAGGCGATCGTAGCCGCCGCGACCCTCTCCAACCGCTACATCACCGCGCGTTTCCTGCCCGACAAGGCGATCGACCTGGTGGATGAAGCGGCCAGCCGGCTGAAGATGGAGATCGAGAGCCAGCCCACGGAGCTCGACCGTCTGGAACGCCGGCTGCTGCAGCTCTCGATCGAGCGGCAGGCGCTGGCCAAGGAAGACGACCTGCCATCGCAGGCACGCCTCCGCGAGCTCGAGCAGGAGCTTGCCGAGGTGCAGGGCGAACGGGACGCGATGCAGCTCCGCTGGGAGAACGAGAAGCGCCAGATCGACGACGTGCGCAACATCAAGGAGCAACTCGAGCGGTTGCGTCTGGAGCAGGAAGAGCGCGTACGCCGCGGCGACCTGGCGGCGGCCGCCGAGATCCTGCACGGGGCGATGCCCGCGCTGCAGCGCCGCCTGGACCGGCAGGCCGCGGAGCTTGCCGCGGATGCGGGCGCGGACGAGGAAGCCGGCGATGGCGGCGCGCGCCTGCTGCGCGAAGAGGTTTCGGAGGAGGACATCGCCGCCGTGGTGTCACAGTGGACCGGCATCCCGGTGTCCAGGATGCTGGAGAGCGAGCGCCGTAGACTGCTCGAGCTGGAACGGATCCTCAGCGAGCGGGTGGTCGGCCAGGATGAGGCGATGGCCGCGGTCGCGGACGCCATCCGCCGCAACAAGAGCGGACTGGCCGATCCGGAGCAGCCGCTCGGCACGTTCATCTTCCTTGGCCCTACCGGCGTCGGCAAGACGGAGCTGGCCAAGGCGCTGGCGGCCTATCTGTTCGATGACGAGCGCGCCCTGACGCGTATCGACATGAGTGAATACATGGAGAAGCACGCCGTCTCCCGGCTGATCGGTGCGCCGCCCGGCTACGTCGGCTACGAAGAGGGCGGCCAGCTCACCGAAGCCGTGCGGCGCCGTCCCTACTCCGTGGTCCTGTTCGACGAGCTGGAGAAGGCGCATCCCGACGTGTTCAACGCGCTGCTGCAGCTCCTCGACGACGGCCGCCTGACCGACGGTCAGGGCCGCGTGGTCGACTTCCGCAATACCATCGTCATCATGACCAGCAACGTCGGCAGCGACCTGATCCAGAGCGCGGCGGACCTGGAGGACGTGCGCGACCGGATCGGCGAGCTGATGCGCGCCACCTTCCGGCCCGAGTTCCTGAACCGAGTCGACGAGACGATCGTGTTCCACCGGCTCGCCCGGCAGCACATCGAGCGCATCGTTCGCATCCAGCTCGACCAGATCGCCGAGCGCCTGCGGGGGCGGCGTATCGAGCTGTCGGTGACCCCCGCCGCCTGCGACTACCTGGCCGAGCGGGGATTCGATCCGCAGTTCGGGGCGCGTCCGCTCAAACGGGCGCTCACATCCCTGGTCGAGAATCCCCTGGCACGCAAGCTGATCGCCGGCGAGGTGGCCGACGGATCGACCGTGGCGGTGGACCTGGCAGACGGCGAGCTGGTCTTCGATGTCGTCGGCATCGCCGCATCCGCGGCGCACGCCGGCGCCTCATAACCGGCTCCCGGGTGACCGGCTCCGCCGCTACCGCCGCTTGGCGGGCGAGGCCGTGAGCGCGTTCACGCCGCGATAGCCCAGCAGCAGAACACCGATCACCGCGTAGATCAGAAACTGCAGGCTCACCTGCTTGAGCTGCAGGGCGTAGTGGACCACGCCGGCGGCAAGCGCCAGGTAGGCCAGACGGTGCAGCACCGTCCAGTTCTTGCCGAGCCTGCGGATCCAGCCGGTGGTGGAGGTCACCGCCAGCGGCGCAATGGCCGCGAACGCGGTGAGCCCGACGATGATGTAGCCGGCGCCGACGATGTCCAGGATCATCAGGTCGAAGGCCAGGGCGAAGTCGAGGACCGCGTAGATCAGTACGTGCAGGGTGGCGTAGGTGAACGCCAGCAGCCCGAGCGGCCGCCGGTAGGTGGCCAGCCAGTTCCAGCCGGCGATGCCGCGTAGCGGCGTCACCGCCAGCGACGCCAGCAGGAAGCGGATCGCCCAGTTGCCGGTACGCAGCGTCACCTCCTCCACCAGGAAGCTGCTGGTCGCGAACGAGCCGCGGAACCAGCCCTGCGACAGGTTGACCAGCGGCAGCAGCGCGGCCGCGTACAGCGCCGGTTTGACCAGACGCGCGCGCTCGGCCGGCCGCGCATCCCAGAACTGCCGGAACGGATTCACCGCGGGGCCGTCAGTAGTTGCGGCGCAGGTCAAGGTCCTCGTACAGGTGGGCGACGTGCTCCTCGTAGCCGTTGAACAGCTCGGTACGCCGCCGCCGGTTCTCGCCGATGCGGGTTTCGGTCGCCTGGCTGTAGGGCACGGGGTTCACGCGCGGATTCACGTTGGAATACCAGCCGTAGTAGCGCGGATTGGCCTGGTTCCAGGTCGCCTTGGGCTGCTCTTCGGTCAGCTCGATGGAGACGATCGACTTGATGCTCTTGAAGCCGTACTTCCACGGGACCAGCAGGCGCAGCGGTGCCCCGTTGGTGTTGGCCACCTCCTGCCCGTACATGCCGACGGCCATCAGGGTCAGCTCATTCATCGCCTCGTCCAGGCGTAGCGCCTCCTCGTACGGCCACGGCAGGTAGGAGTTGCTCTTGTGCGCCGGGAATTGCTCCTTCGAATGCAGCGTGACGAAGTGCACAAACTTCGCCTTCGAGGTCGGTTCGGCGGCGCTGATCAACTCCGAGAGCGGAAAGCCCGCCCAGGGGATCACCATCGACCATCCTTCCACGCAGCGCAGCCGGTAGATGCGCTCCTGCAGCGAGAAGCGCCCGATCAGGTCGTCGACGTCCAGCGTCAGCGGCTTGCCCACCTCGCCCGAGACGGTGACCTGCCAGGGACGCGGCTGGAAGTCCTTCGAGTTCTTCGCCGGGTCGGACTTCTGCTTTCCGAACTCCCAGAAGTTGTTGTAGCTGGTCGCCTGCCCGATCGTGTTCTGCTTCTCGTCGGTGCTGTACGGGCTGGCTGCCGCGTTCGCGAACAGCGACCGGTCCAGCGACCACGACAGCGCCGGTGCGCCCAGGACCAGGGCTGCGCCGGCCGCCGCGCCGCCGGCGCGCGCCATGAACTGGCGCCGGTTCAGGTAGACGTCATGGTCGGTGATCTCCGACGGGACGATTTCGGCATTCAGCCGGCTAGCGAGCGATCGCTTGATCATGGGTTCCTCCTCCCTGATGCATTGGCTCCCCGATGCGTTGGCAGTTTATCCAGACGCTCATTCCTTCCATATAGTGCTCCCGCTTCCAGATCGGCAAGCGGTCCTTGACCTGGTCGATCACGTACCGGCAGGCCGCGAACGCCGCGTCGCGGTGCGCGGCGCTCACCCCCACCCATACCGCCAGGTCGCCGATGGTCAGCTCCCCGTGGCGGTGCACGCAGCGCGCGCGCAGGATGTCGAAACGCTCGTGCGCCTCGGCGATCACCCGCTCGCCTTCCCGGAGGGCGAGCTCGGGGTAGGCCTGGTAGTCCAGTCCGACCACCGCGCGGCCGTCGTCGTGATCCCGCACCCACCCCTCGAAGGCCGCGTAGCCGCCGGCCTGCGGGTCGGACAGGTGGCGCCGCTCCTCGGCCGGATCGATCGGCAGCTCCGTCAGCGCGAAGCGCGTCTCCATCAGCATTCCTTCATCCGCCCGCCACCGGTGGGATGAACACCACCAGGTCGTCGTCGTGGAGCGGATGACTCCAGGAGACGAAATCGCCGTTGCAGGCCACGCGCAGCCGGTCAGCGGGCAGGCTGAAGGAGAAGTGTGCGCGCAGGTGGTCGTACAACTCCGCGACGGTGGCGGCGGCAGTCCGCACCGACTCCTCCTCTTGGCCCCGCTCCTCGCGCAGGATGGCGAAATAGCGGATGCTGACCGTCACACCCGCGTCTCCGCCGGCCGGCCCGCCGCATGCAGCGGTGCGCTCAAGCGCCGTCGGCATGGAAACCTCCGGAATGGTAGTCACCGCTCTTGCCGCCGGATTTGGTCAGCAGTCTCACATCCTTGATGACGATCCCACGGCTGATAGCCTTACACATGTCGTAGACGGTCAGCGCCGCCACGGTCGCACCGGTGAGCGCTTCCATCTCCACCCCGGTCTTGTGGGTGACGACCGTCCGGCATTCGATCGACAGCTCGCCCGCAGGCGTCTGATCGATGTCGATCGTGCAGTCTTCCAGGCCGATCGGATGGCACAGGGGAATCAATTCGGCGGTGCGCTTGGCGGCCATCACGCCCGCGATGCGCGCGGTGTGGAACACCGGGCCCTTGGGGGTGACGATGTCGCGCGCCGAGCCGGTTTCTCCACTGCCGGCCAGACGCGCCTGCACGGCCGGCGGCAGCGACACCAGCGCCCGCGCCGTGGCCGTACGGGTGGTCGCGGCCTTGGCGGAGACGTCGACCATGCGCGGGTGGCCCACGTCGGTGAGGTGGGAGAAGCCCGGGGCGTCGGCCCGGTCAGCCGCCGACATGGTGCATCTCCACCTTGGCGTGGCCTACCTTGGCATGGACGGCATCGGCCGGATCGGGGTCTTCGGCCAGCCGTCCGTTGCCGCCGCGGCGCTTTCCGTCCATGAAGGTCTGGATCCGCTTGCGATCCTCGGAGTAGCGGTCATCGCGCCGCTCCCAGATCTCGCGCAAGACCCGGGCTACCTCCGTGTCGTCGGCGCCGCCGCGCAGCAGCGGCAGGAGCGGCACCCCCTTCCACGCGAACAGGCAGGTGTACAGCGTGCCGTCGACCGACAGCCGCGCCCGCGTGCAGTCGCCGCAGAACGGCTCGGACACGCTGGATATGAAGCCGATCTCGCCGGCGCCGTCCGTGTAGCGGTAGCGCCGCGCCACCTCGCCCGCGTAGGTCGGCTCCAGCGGCTCCAGCGGATGGACCGCGTGGATCATCGCCACGATGCGGCGCGACGGCACCACCTGATCGGCCGACCAGCCGTTGCGGTTGCCCACGTCCATGTACTCGATGAAGCGCACCACGACGTCGGTCCCGCGGAATCGCTCCACCAGCTCCAGCAATCCGTCGTCGTTGATCCCCCGCTGCACCACGACGTTGAGCTTGATCGGCCCCAGGCCGGCCGCCACGGCGGCGTCCAGGCCGCGCAGCACCGGTTCCAGCGGCTGATCCAGGCCGTTCATGTGCTCGAACACGTGCGGGTCAAGCGAATCCAGGCTGACCGTCACCCGATCCAGCCCGGCGTCGGCCAGCGCCCGCGCGCGCCGTTCGAGCAGAAAGCCGTTGGTGGTCAGCGCGATGTCGTCGATGCCGCGCGCACGCAGCGGCGCCAGCGCCGCGATCAGCCCTGCCAGATTGCGGCGCAAGAGCGGTTCGCCGCCGGTGATGCGCAGCTTGCGGACGCCCAGGTCCGCGAACAGCCCGGCCAGCCGGACCGTCTCGTCGTCGGTGAGCTGATCGGCGGTCGGGACGAAGTGGTAGTCGTCGCCGAACTCTTCCTTCGGCATGCAGTACGGGCAGCGGAAGTTGCAGCGGTCGGTGACCGACACGCGCAGGTCGTGCAGCGCACGCCCGAAGCGGTCGGTGCCAAGTCCGGGACCGGAGCCACCGGGTTCGGCAGCGAAGCTACCCGCCGGGTCGGTCCGCCCCATCCGTTCACGCGACACGGGCACCCCAGCGATACAGCGGCGCCACGTGTCCGGCGGCGAAGCGGTCCGGCTCCGCGGCAAGCTCCACGAAGCCGTCCGATGCCATGAGGCGCAGATAGTCCCCCGAACCGCCGGTGGGGCGTGGTGCGGCGGCGATCCTGCCGCCTGCACAGTCAAGGGCAACCGGCAGGTAGTAGGTGAGCGGCATGGGGAAGCGCACCTCTTCGGTCAGCGCCGCCGCCTCCGGCGCGGGCGGGGCCGCTTCCACCAACCGGAACAGGAACGGCAGGACGTAGCGCCGCAGGCAGACCGCGACAGACACGGGATTGCCCGGCAACCCGAAGGCGGCACGCGGAGCACCGTCGACCGCGCCGGTGCCGAACCAGAGCGGCTTGCCGGGACGCTGGTTGAGACGATGAAAGCGCTCCTGCAGCCCGGCGCCGGCGAGCACCTGCGGCATGTTGTCGGTCACGCCCATCGACACCGCGCCGGTGGTGATCAGCACGTCATGGTCGGCCAGCAACCGCTCGGCGCGATCGCGGAGGAACTCCTGGTCATCCGGGAGATGCTCGCTGCCTGACTCGAAACCGGCGCCCTGCAGGATCGCCTCCGCGGCGTAGCGATTGCTCTGCCGGATCTGGTGCGGCTCGACCGGGGCGTCGACCGCGACAACCTCGTCCCCGGTGGTCAGGATGGCGATGCGCGGAACCCGCGACACGCTGACCCGCGAGGCGCCGACGGAGGCGATCACCGCCGCCTCACGTTCGCCGATGCGCACGCCCGGCCGCAGCACCACGTCCCCGGCGCGGCCGTCGCTGGCGGTGCGATGCACGTTGTGCCACGGCCCGGCCTCGACGCCGGCAGCGACCTCGGCGGTACCGTCGCCGAAGGTGACGTCCTCCGAGCGGATCACCGCGTCCGCGCCGCGCGGCAGTACCGCGCCGGTCATGATGCGCACGCAGCCACCGTCGGCGGACAGGCTGACGGCCGGCCGGCCGGCAACCGCCTCCGCTTCGACCGCGAACCGGCGGCGGCCTGCGGCCAGCGCCTGAGAGCGCAGGGCGATGCCGTCCATGGTCGCCCGGTCGTACGGCGGCAGGTCGCGGTCGGAGCGCAGCGGCGACCGCAGGACGCGGCCGTACGATGCGCGCAACGGCACCGATTCGGCCGGCAGCGACCATGCCCCGGCGCCGAGGATGCGGTCCGCCTCTGCCACGGAAATCATAAGGTCGTAAGACAGTAGTGGCGCACGGAAGTGCGGTCAAACAACGCGGCTGGCCGGCCGGCCGCGTTGACCCGCTACTGCCGATGCACCAAGGTTGCCGCCGTGCCGTCGAATGCTGAACTGGTTCGCTCCCTGGAGGACGCCATCGCCCGCGTCTTCGTCGGCAAGAGCCGCGAGGTGCGCTTCATGCTGGTCGGCTTCATCTCCGGCCTGCACGTGCTGATCGAGGACGTGCCCGGCGTCGGCAAGACCACGCTGGCGCGGGTCATGGCGGCCAGCGCCGGGGTGGACTACGCGCGCATCCAGTTCACCCCCGACCTGCTGCCCGGCGACATCACCGGCATGACCGTCTGGGACAACGACCAGCGCACGTTCGTGTTCAAACAGGGCGCGATCATGCACCAGTTCATCCTTGCCGACGAGATCAACCGCGCCTCGCCCCGTACCCAGTCGAGCCTGCTGGAGGCGATGCAGGAAGGCTCGGTCACCGTGGAGGGAGTCACGCACCGGCTGCCGCAGCCGTTCTTCGTGATCGCCACGCAGAACCCGGTCACCTTCGTCGGCGTCTTCCATCTCCCCGAGGGAGAGCTGGACCGCTTCGGGATCTCCTTCTCGCTGGGCTACCCGACCGATCAGGCGGAGAAGGAGATCCTGGACCGATTCCAGAGCGCCGACCCGTTCGCGGATCTGCAGCCGGTGACCGGCCCGGAGGAGATCATGGCGCTGCGCGCGGCCGTGCGGGAGGTGCCGGTGGACGACTCGATCAAGAGCTACGTGATCGCGCTGGCGGCCCGTACCCGCGACAACCCGCTGCTGAAGCTGGGCGCCAGTCCTAGATGCTCCCAGCACGTGCTGCTGGCCGCGCAGGCGTACACCCTGGCGGATGGACGCGAGTTCGTGCTGCCCGAAGATGTCCGTGCGATGCTGTCGGTGGTGGTCCCGCACCGGCTGGTGCTGTCCGCCGAGGCGCGCATCGAGAACCTGGACGCCCCGACCGTGCTGCAGCGGGTCGTGGCCTCGGTACCCGTGCCGACGGGGGTTCGCTGAACGCATCCCGGCGCGTCCCCCACCCCCACTTCCATGACTGACGAATCCATCACGCCTGACAACCCCATCAACAAGGCGTACGAGAACCTCTCGTTCCTGCGCAGCCGGGACGCCCGCCCCCTGCGCATCCTCTCGGAGTACCTGGAGCCGCAGGCACGCCTGAGCCGCCGCCACATTCGCAGCGCCATCGTGTTTTTCGGTTCGAGCAGAACGCTCCCCATGGCGGAGGCGGAGGAGCGCTACGGCGCGGTCGCATCCGGGCGCCGGTCCGGCGTTTCCAAGGCCGAGATGCGGTACGCGCAGCGCCAGATCCGTCTGTCCGCGTACTACGAGGATGCGCGCGTGCTGGCGGGGAAGCTCACCACCTGGGCCAAGGAGACGGGCGTCGAACGCGAGATGATGGTCTGCTCCGGGGGCGGTCCGGGGATGATGGAGGCCGCCAACCGTGGCGCCGCCGAAGCCGGCGGCCAGAGCGTCGGCCTTGCCATCAGCCTGCCGCACGAACCGGAGCCCAACCGCTACATCACCCCCGGCCTCGCCGTGGAATTCCACTATTTCTTCATGCGCAAGTTCTGGTTCATGTACCTGGCGCGGGCGCTGGTGGTCTTTCCCGGCGGCTTCGGCACCATGGACGAGCTGTTCGAGGTGCTGACCCTGCTGCAGACCCGCAAGGTGCAACGGCCCGTGCAGGTGATCGTCTACGGGCGCGAGTACTGGGACGACGTGGTCAACTTCGAGAAGCTCGTCGAGTGGGGGGCCATCGGCGCCGCGGACCTGGAGCTGATCCACCTGGTCGACGATGTGGAGGAGGCGTTCGCGCTCCTCACGCGGACGCTTCCCGCCACCAGGGGCCGCAAGCGGGTCTGACCGGCCGCGGTCTCACCGCGCTCCGGGCGCACCTGCGTTGACCCCCGACCGCCTACGCCATAGCTTGTGTCTGTACATGGAACAGGCGGCGAACGGCGTGCGACTGGCGACCACCGTCGATCTGCCGACCCGCTTCGGGAAGTTTCGGCTTGCCGCCTTCACCGCCGATGACGACCGGGAAGAGCACTTGGCGATCATCCAGGGCGACGTGGCGCAGGCGGAGGACTGCCCGGTCCGCGTCCACTCCGAGTGCCTGACGGGCGAGGTGTTCGGCTCGCAACGCTGCGACTGCCGCGAGCAGCTCGACGCCGCGCTCTGCCACATCGCCGCGCAGCCGTGCGGGGCGGTGATCTACCTGCGCCAGGAAGGCCGCGGCATCGGCCTGATCAACAAGCTGTACGCCTACCGGCTGCAGGACGAAGGCATGGATACCATCGAGGCGAACCAGCACCTGGGGTTTCCCGCCGACGCGCGTGACTACCGGATAGCGGCGCGCATCCTGGAGCTGCTGAAGGTCCGTTCGGTCGCCCTGATGACCAACAACATGAACAAGATCGAAGGGCTGCGCGCGGAGGGGATCACGGTGACCGACCGCATCCCGCTGATCGCCTCCGGCAACCCGTTCAACCAGGGGTATCTGGAGACCAAGCGCACCAAGATGGGCCACCTGCTGTAGCGGCCCGCGGCGCGACGCCGCCGCCTGCGGCGGCCTTCAGGACACCGTGGCCAGTTGCTCGGTGAGCTGCTCCGGATCGGTGGTCGGCCGGTCGCAGACGAACCCCTTGCAGACGTACGCGGTGGGCTCCCCCGCCGACGCCATCGCCTGCAATTCCGGCACCCGGTCAGCCAGCGGTGAGCCGGATTCCGCCCACAGCACTTCCGCGCGCGGCAGGAAGGAACGTCCCACCACCCGCTGCAGCGCGTTCAGCCGCGGATCGCCGCGCTCGCCGGCCAGCACCACCTGTGCCGGGGCGCTCACGGCCAGGTCTACGGAGAGCGCCAGCTCCGGCACCGCCGCCGGTGCGCGCGCGACGGCACCGGCACCAAGCCGAGCGGCCGCCAGGCCCGCCGCCGCCAGATCGGCACGGCCGAGCATCCGGCCCAGGCGCGTGAGGACTCGGATCGCCAGCGACAGGCCGCTTGGCTCCGCCCCGTCGTGGAGCTCGCGGCTGCGGAACAGCAGGTCGGTGGCCTCTTCGTCGGTGTCGTAGAAGCCGCCGTCGTCGGCGCCGAAGCGGGCCAGCAGGGCATCCGCGAGAGCCTCGGCCGCCAGCAGATGGCGCGGCTGTCCGCCTGCCTGGTAGAGATCGATCAGGCCGTCGGCCAGCGCCGCGTAGTCGGCGAGGGATCCGTCGAAGCGCGCTTCACCGTCGCGGTAGCGGCGGCGCAGCCGGCCGGCCTCCCCTTCCCGGCCGTCCCACATTGCCGACAGCACGAAATCGGCCGCGCGAGCGGCGGCGGCCAGATACGCGTCGCGGCCTACGGCCGCCCCCAGCAGCGCCAGGGCACCGATCGCCAGCCCGTTCCAGCCGGCGATCACCTTGTCATCGAGCAGCGGCCGCGGGCGGCGCGAGCGCAGCTCGAACAGCACCCGCCGGCATCGCGCCAGATCTTCCTCGAGGCGCGGCAGGCGCCGCGCCGCCTGCGCGTCGCGTTTCGCCGAGCGGTAGAGCACATTGCTGGTGCCAAGCTCGCCGTGCGGATCGCTCAGGGTGTTGCCGCGGCGCTCCAGTCCGTAGACGTAGATGAACTGATCGGCCGACGCCTCCGCGTCGAGCGCGGAGCGCACCTCGTCGTACTCCCACAGGTAGAAGGCCCCCTCGCGGGTGTGCGCGGGATCGTCGGCGGAGACCGCGCTGTCGGCGTCCTCCGCCGAACAGAATGCGCCGTCGGCGGTGGTCAGGTCGCGCAGCAGGTAGTCGGCGGTGTGGCATGCGACCGCGGCATGGCGCTCGGCGCCGGTTGCCTGGAATGCCTCCACGTAGGCGCGCATGAGCTGGCCCTGGTCGTAAAGCATCTTCTCGAAGTGCGGGACGCGCCAGTGGCGATCCACCGAGTAGCGGTGGAAGCCCCCGCCCAGGTGGTCGTACATACCGCCGGCCGCCATCGCGTCCAGGGTGTGCAGCGCCATGTCTCGGTGCCGCCGGCCCTCGACGCCGTCCGCGTCGGGGTGGCGCAGCAGCAGCGACACGACCGACGGCCGCGGGAACTTGGGCGCCGGACCGAAGCCGCCCTCCTGCGCGTCGTAGCCGGCCGCCGCCCCCGCCGCGGCCGCCGCCAGGTCGACTTCCCCTGGGTCCGATGCCTGCGGGGCGCCCTCCAGGTAGCCGCGGATGCTGTCCACCACCGAGCCGGCCGCCCGCTCCAGCTCCGGGCGCCGCTCACGCCACATCTCCGCCAGCCGGCGCAGCACGTCCAGGAAGCCGGGCCGGCCGTAGGCGCCGCGTGGCGGAAAGTAGGTGCCCCCGAACACCGGGCGGCGATCGGGCGTCAGAAACACCGTCATGGGCCAGCCGCCCGAGCCGCTCGTGGCCTGCACCACCGCCATGTAGATGCGATCGATGTCGGGCCGCTCCTCGCGGTCGAGCTTGATGGAGACGAAATTGTCGTTCAGGAACGCGGCCACCGCCTCGTCCTCGAACGACTCGTGCGCCATCACGTGGCACCAGTGGCAGGTGGCGTACCCCACCGACAGGAACACCAGCCGGTCCTCGCCGCGCGCCCGCTCGAAGGCGGCGTCGCCCCACGGGTACCACTCGACCGGGTTGTAGGCGTGCTGCAGCAGGTAAGGGCTCTTCTCCTCGATCAGGCGGTTCGGCTTGTGGCCGGCCTGCCGGTGCCGCTCCAGCAACGCGCGCGTCTGGTCCTCGTGCCCCTGCCCTACGCCGGCCATCCTCCCGGTCTGGTCAGTCGCCGTAGCGCTGGCGCAGGAGCGGCGACAGGCGCAGGATCCACTGCGCCCGCTCGAACTCGTCCAGCCACTCGTCGATCTCGACCGCGAGCTCCTCCGCTGCCGGCGGCACCAGGCCCACCTCGCAGGTCGGGCCCAGCTCGCGCTGCGCCTTCTTGCGGTAGGTGCTGAGCATGCGGTCGCCGATGCGCGCCACCTCGTAGAAGTCCTCCGACAGCAGCACCACCACCGGCACCTTGAGCGCGCCGTTGATGCGCAGCTCCTCGGCCAGTTGGTCTTCAACACGCTCGACGAAGCGCAGATCGACACCGGACGATGCCGCGGCGATCGCTTCCAGGATCGGCCCCTGGCGCACGCAGTCCCCGCACCAGATGCCGCTCAGGCAGAGTACCGGCATGTTGCGCACGAAGGTGGCGGCGCGCTGCCGCTGCTCGTCGCCCAGGGCGATGTGCTCTGCCATCGCCTCCCACTTCGAGCGGTGCTTCGCAGGCCCTTCGGCAAGGTACGGACCCAGCGCTTTCGCCGCCTCGAACTGCGACCGCCAGAACTCCTGGCGGGTGTCGCTATAGTTTGCCATCGTCATCCTCCGTGGCTGTGATCTGCAGGCCCACCTGAGCCAGCTGCTCGGGGTCGACCGGTGAAGGCGAGCCGTCCATCAGCGACGCCATCGCCGTGTTCTTGGGAAAGGCGATCACCTCGCGGATGGTGGGCTGCCCGGCCATCAGCATCACCAGCCGGTCCATGCCGAAGGCGATGCCGCCGTGCGGCGGCGGGCCGTAGCGGAACGCGTCGAGCATGAAGCCGAACCGCCGGCGCGCCTGTTCGCGGTCGATGCCCATCAGCGCGAACACCCGTTCCTGCAAGGCGCGGTCGTGGATCCTGATCGAGCCCGAACCGAGCTCCGTGCCGTCGAGGACCAGATCGTAGATCTCGCCGCGCACCGCGCCCGGATCGGACTCCAGTCGATCCAGGTCCTGCTGCTGCGGTCTTGAAAACGGGTTGTGGCTGAAGTCCCAGCGATCCTCGTCTTCGTTCCACTCGAACAGCGGAAAGTCCGTGATCCAGCAGAAGCGGTGGCCGTCGAGCTGCCGTTCCGCACCAAGCGCCGTGCGGACCGCGCCCAGGGCGGCGCAGGCGGTCTGCCGGCCGTCGGCCACGAACAGGGCAACGTCGCCCGGAGCGGCGCCCAGCGCCTCAATGGCCTGCGGTGCAATCGAGCCCAGGAAGCGGGCGATACCCCCGTCCAGGCCGTCCGCGGTGACGCGCGTCCAGGCCAGTCCCTTGGCGCCCTGCGCCTTCGCGTGCTGCTCCAGCGCGTCGATGCGGGCGCGCGACAGCCCGCCGCCGGACACGGTCAGCCCCTTGACCACGCCCCCGTCGGCGAGCACGGAACGGAACACCTTGAAGTCAGACCGCCCGGCGACCGGACCGAAGTCGGTGAGCGGCAGCTCGAAGCGCAGGTCGGGGTTCTCCGAGCCGTAGCGGTCGATCGCCTCCTCGTGGGTGATGCGCGGGAACGGGGTGTCCAGCGTCTGGTCCAGGCAGCGCTCGAACACGCGCGCCAGCATCGTCTCGACCGCGGTGAAGATATCCTCGCGATCCACGAAGCTCGCCTCAAGGTCGATCTGGGTGAACTCCGGCTGGCGGTCGCCGCGCGTGTCCTCGTCCCGGTAGCAGCGGGCGATCTGGAAGTAGCGGTCCAGGCCGCTCACCATCAGGAGCTGCTTGAAGATCTGCGGCGATTGCGGCAGCGCGTAGAACCGGCCGGGCGACACGCGCGACGGCACGATGAAGTCGCGCGCCCCCTCCGGGGTGGAGCGCATCATGGTGGGCGTCTCCACCTCCAGGAAGCCCTGGTCGGTCAGCGCGGCACGCACCTCGGCGGTGGCGGCGCTGCGCAGGATCAGGTTGCGCTGCATGACGCCGGAGCGCAGGTCCAGGTAGCGGTAGGTCTGGCGCAGCTCCTCACGCGCGTCGACCCTCTCACCGATCGCGAACGGCAGCGGGTCGCAGGTCGACAGCACCTCGATCTCCGTCGCGGCCAACTCGATCTCGCCCGTGGCCTGATCGGCGTTGGCCATGTCGGCGGGGCGCGCGCGCACCGTCCCTGCCACCGCGATGCAGTACTCGTCGCGCAAACCGGCCGCCGTGGCGTGCGCCTCTTGCGGCGAGAACTCGTCCACCACCACCTGCGTCACGCCGTAGCGGTCGCGCAGGTTGAGGAAGCGGATGCCGCCGTGGTCGCGCCAGGAGGCGACCCAGCCGCCCAGCACCGTGCGTGCCCCGGCGTCGGCGGCCCGCAGCTCACCGCACGTCCTGGTTCGTTTCAATCCCATGTGGATCGGGACGGTACCATGCGGCGGGCTCGACGCTCAGCACCGATCGACGCCTCGACGTGGATCTCCCGCTCGAAGGCCGCGTTGCCGGCCACGTGCTGGTACATGCCGAGCGCCGCGCCTGCGACCACCGCCGCCATCACCAAGCGCAACAGGACGGCGGTCAGGACACGCGGCCGCAGGGCGAACAGAAAGATGCTCACGATCGCCACCGCCGACAGCGTGAAGGGGGTGATCTGCCAAGGCAGGCCCCAGTGCTCGACAAGCAGCAGCTCGGCGATCATGCCGGCGAACCCTGCCGCGGCGATTCCGAGCAGAATCGTCCGCAGCCGCGGCTCGATCATTCGTCGAACCCCGTGAGCATGGTGCCCGCTTGCTCGATATCGGCGTCGCTCAGCTCTACCGAAGCGGCGACGGGCGGTATTCCATGAACTCGCGCACCATGCGGTTCCCGACCCCTGGAACGGTGCGAAAGTCATCCCCCGATGCGGCGTTCAGATCGAGCCGAACGAAATCGGCAGCCTGGTCTTCGTCCTGAGCCTGCTGACCCTCCTGAGTCTGGGCGACCGACACGGACGCCGCGACAGCCAGCAGTACGATCACCCCTATCGCCCGCAACACCTTCACGCCAGCCATGCACGCACCGATCGGATCTGTCGTTCTGGCGGCAAGCTCATGATCCCGGATCTCCATTCTGTTCCTCCCTGCGTCGCCATCCGGCGGCCGTCGATTCGATGCAACACAGATAAATGTCGTACGTAAACCACGGGAGAATGGAGCGGAAAGCTCGCGACAACCCTCAGCGTGCCGCGATCGGCACCCAGCGCCGTCCGCGGGCGCCGCGGTAGACGGCGCGCGGCCGCAGCAGGACGTTCGAGTCGCGCTGCTCGATGGCGTGCGCCAGCCAGCCTACCACCCGCGCCACGGCGAACGTGGTCGTGAACAGCTCGCGGTCCAGCCCGGTGGCGGACAGCAGCAGCGCCGTGTAGAATTCCACGTTGGTCTGCAGGTGTGCCTGCGGCCGGTGCTCGGACAGGACCTGCAGCGCCACGCGCTCGACGGCGCGCGCCTTGTCGTAGAGCGCCCGCGCCTGCCGATGTCCGTCGACCCCGGCGTCGATCAGCTTCTCCAGCGCCGTGGCCAGGACGTCCGCGCGCGGGTCCCGGGTGCGGTAGACACCGTGGCCGAAGCCCATCAGACGCTCGCCCCGCGCCAGCACGCCGCGCAGATGATCGGCGGCGCCCTCGAGGTCGTCGATCTCCTCGATCATGGCCAGGGCCGGTCCCGGCGCGCCGCCGTGGCGCGGCCCCTTGAGCGCGGCCAGCGCCGCCAGCACGCACGACAGCAGGTCGCTGTGGACGGAGGCCGCTACCCGCGCCGCGAACGTCGAAGCGTTGAGCCCGTGCTCCATCACGGTGATCAGATAGGTCTCGAGCGCCCGCGCCGCGGCCGGATGCGGGGCACGGCCGAGCGCCAGCCGCAGATACGCCTCCACGTGGGAGTCCTCCGCGGGCGGCGCTGCCGGTTCGACCCCGGCGCGCAGGCCGGCGTACAGCCCGGCGGCCATCATCAGACCGGCGACGATTTCCGCCGGCTGCAGATCGCGGTCCGGACGGCGCAGTGACGCGGCCAGCGTCATCAGAGCGTCCATCGGCGCGATGCCGCCGGCAGCCGCCTGACGCGCGAGTTCCGCAACCCCAGAGGGCACCGCCCGCGCGTCGGCGAGCGCGCGAGAGAACCGGGCGAGGTCCGCAGCCGCCGGCAGGCGGCGTTCGAACAGCAGGAAGGCCGCCTCCTCGAACGAGCATCGCGGCGCGATGTCCTCGATCGCGTATCCGCACACCGTGAGGCCTCCGGCCTCGCCGTCGATGTGTGAGAGGGTCGTGGCGGCGACCGCGACGCCGCGCAGTCCGTCGGTTCCCGTGCTGGTCATCGTGCACGGTTGCCCTCCGGCTGACCTGGTGTCAAGATTGATCAATAAATCAATATATGGGTGATCCGGTACCGCCCGACTCGGCCTATCTGACGGCCGCCGAGGCCGCGGCCACGCTCGGCGTGAAGCCGCAAACGCTCTATGCCTACGTGAGCCGCGGATGGATCAGATCCGAGCAGGCGGGCGGCGGGCGGCGGCGCCGCTACCTGCGTGCCGACGTGCTGCGGCTCAGACGGCGCGCCGAAGTGCGCTCGAATCCCGCGGCAGCCGCCCACCACGCGTTCACCCGCAGCGAAGGGTCGATTCTGGACTCGTCGCTGACGCTGATCACCGAGGACGAGCTCTACTACCGCGGCCTGCCGGCCACCGCGCTGGCCGGCACGGCCACCTTCGAGCAGGTGATAGCTCTGCTCTGGAGCGGCGATCTGCACGCGGCGGTCGCGGTGCCACAGGACGCGTCCGCGCCCGCGGTAGCGCCCGAGTGGCTGCGCTCCGGCGGCCGGCTGCTGGAGCCGTGGTTCGCATTCCAGTCGGTGCTGCCGCGGCTTGCGGCCGCGGACCCTGCGGCCGAGGACCTGCACCCCGCGGCTGTCAGACGGACCGGGGCGCGCATCCTGCGCGCGGAGCTGGCCTGCGTGGCGGGAGGCAGCCCCGCAGCCGAGCCGCCGCCCGCCGGACGCACCGCGCAGGCGCTGGCGGCGGCCTGGGGTGTCACCGACCGGGCGCGGGCCGCCGCGCTGATCGAGCCGGCGCTGATCCTGCTGGCCGACCACGAGCTCAACGTCTCCACCCTGGCGGCCCGCGTCGCCGCGTCGGGCCGCGCAAGCCCGTACCACGCGGTCCTGGCCGGACTGGCCGCCGTGCACGGCACGCTGCACGGGCAGGCCAGCACGCTGGTCACCGAGTTGCTGCGCGCGGTGGGGCGTCCCGAGCGGGCTCGAGGGGTGGTCGGCGAGTATCTGCGGTCGCGCCGTCCGCTGCACGGCTTCGGCCACCGGGTCTACCGGACGCGCGATCCGCGCGCCGTGGCGCTGATGCGGCACCTGCGCGCGGCGGCGCCCGGACACCCGGCGCTGGAGCTGGCCGATGCGCTCGACGACGCCGTGCGCGATCTCCTGGTCGACTCGCCCATGAACGTCGACATGGCGCTGGCGGTCCTGGCCGCCGTGCTGGACCTCCCCGCCGGAGCGTCGGAGACGCTGTTCATCGTCGCCCGCACCGCCGGCTGGATCGCCCACGCGCTGGAGCAGTACCGGGAGGGCGGCCTGTTGCGGCCGCGGGCGCGCTACGTCGGCCCGGAGCCTGAGACCCATGGCGCCGCCCCCGCGGGTTCTGTTGCACAGTAGGAGCATGGCCGATACCGAGCGGCACGCAGCGCCGATCCCGGACCCCATGGAGGGGTTTCGCGTGGGCCACGCGCGGCATGCCGCCGCACCGACCGGCTGCACGGTCATCCTCTGCCCGGAGGGCACGGTCGCCGGCGTGGACGTGCGCGGCCCGGCCCCCGGCTCGCGGGAGACAGCGCTGCTGGCCGTGGACAAGCCGATCGCACGGCTGGACGCCCTGCTGTTCACAGGCGGCAGCGCGTTCGGACTGGCCGCCGCCGACGGCGTGATGCGCTATCTGGCCGAGCGCGGCGTCGGCCATCCGACGCCGGTCAAGCCGATCCCGATCGTGGCCGCCAGCGTGATCTACGATCTGGGGCTCTCGGGCGGCTCCGTCCACCCCGACGCGGAGTTGGGCTACGCGGCGTGTCGGGCGGCGCGCCGGCTGCCGGTGCCGCCGGCGGCCCAGGGCAACGCCGGAGCCGGGACCGGCGCTACCGTCGGCAAGTGGGGCGGCCCCGCGTCGCTGATGAAAGGCGGCGTCGGCTATGCCGACCGCGACGCCGCGGGCACGCTGGTCGCCGCCCTGGCGGTGGTGAACGCGGTCGGCGACGTGCTCGGCGACGACGGGCGGGTGCTGGCCGGCGCGCGCGCCGAGGACGGCTGGCTGGCCGACCGCACGCCGGAGCGCTGGCTACCGCAGTCGGCCCAGTTTCCGGTATCGGGGACCAACACGACGCTGGTGGCGGTGCTCACCGACGCGGCCATGAGCAAACCGGAGGCCGGGCGCCTGGCCCAGCGAGCCCACGACGGCATCGCCCGTGCCGTGCTGCCGGCCCACACGACCTACGACGGCGACACCGCCTACGCCCTGGCGTCCGGCCGCCGCACGGCACCGTTCGACCTGGTCGCGGCGCTGGCGGTCGAATGCGTGAGCGCGGCCATCCGCAACGCGGTCCGCCGCGCCGCGCCGACGGCCGGCGTCATGGGACTTGGCCGGCCGTCGGGGTAGCTCCGCGTCGATCAGGCGCTGCGGCGATCTGCTCGGCGTGGTGGCACGCCACGCGGCGGTCGGCCGCGTAGTCGCGGAGCTCCGGAGCCTCTACACGACAGCGCTCGGTGGCGTGCCGGCAGCGCGGATGGTACCTGCACCCGGCAGGAGGAGCGGCCGGGTTGGGCGGCTCTCCGTCCAGGGCGAGCGAGCGGACCGGCCTCGCCGGGTCCGGAACCGGCGACGAGGCGATCAGCTCCTGGGTGTACGGATGCACGGGCGCAGCCAACACCCCGGCGGCGGGGCCGGTTTCGACGATGCGTCCCAGGTACATCACCGCGACCCGGTCGCACAGGTAGCTCACCACCGACAGATCGTGGGAGACGAACAGCAGTGCGAGGCCGAGATCGCTCCGCAGGGCTGCGATCAGATTGAGGATTTGTGCGCGCAGCGACACATCCAGAGCGGAAACCGGCTCATCGGCGATGATCAGCGCCGGGCGGATCACCACCGAACGGGCGATGGCGATCCGCTGACGCTGCCCGCCTGAGAGCTCGTGGGCATACCGGCCCGCATCATCCGCGCCGAGCCCGACCGCCTCCAGGACCTCGCGCACCCGCTCGCGGCGGGATCGGCGCGTGCCCTTCCGGTGGATCTCGAGCGGCTCGGCGACCGCCTCCCCGACCCTCATGCGCGGGTTCAGCGACGCGCCGGGGTCCTGAAAGATCATCTGCATGCCTCGCCCCAGCTCGCGGCGGCGGGCGCCGGCGGCAGCCGTGAGATCCGCGCCGTCGAAGTGCACTGTTCCGGACGAAATCGGCACGAGCCCGTAGATCGCCCGGCTCAACGACGACTTGCCGCATCCGGTCTCGCCCACCAGACCCAGGGACTCCCCGCGCTCGATGACCAGAGATGCCCCGTCCACCGCCGCGAACCGCCGGCCCGGGCGGAACAGCCGTTGCGACGGCAACGCATAGGTGACGGTGAGTGCCTCTACCTGCAGCAGCGGCGTCCGGCTCACGGCTCCGCCTCGATTCGAGGATGATGGCAGAACGCCTCATGCTCGCCGGCGACGGCCACCGCAGGCGGCCCGATGTGCCGGCAGCCCTCGTCGGCCAGCGCGCAGCGCGGTGCAAAACGGCACGCGGCGAGCTCATCGGCCGGTGCCGGAAGCTGCCCCGGGATGGTCGCCAGCGGCTCCCCGGGACGTGCCGCGTCGGGCACGCAGGCCAGCAGCGCGCGGGTATAGGGATGCGCCGGCGAACGGTAGATCCGCTCCACGGGACCGCACTCGCCGATCTGGCCGCAGTAGATGACCGCGACCCGGTCGGCGACGTTGGCCACCACGCCCAGATCGTGGGTGATGAACAGCATGGCCATGTCCAGCTCGGCCTGCCGCTCGCGCAGCAGGGCCAGGATGCGCGCCTGCACGGTGACGTCCAGCGCGGTCGTCGGCTCGTCGGCGATCAGCAGCCGCGGCCGGCACGCCAGCGCCATGGCAATCATGACCCGTTGGCGCTGCCCGCCGGAGAGCTGGTGCGCATAGGCGCGCAGTCGCGCGGCCGGCTCCGGCATGTGCACCATGGCCAGCAGGTCCACGACACGCGCCCGGGCAGCGCGCCGGCTGACTTGCTCGTGCGCGCGGATCATCTCGACGATCTGATCGCCGATGCGGACGACGGGGTTCAGCGCCGTCATCGGCTCCTGGAACACCATCGCGACGTCGCGGCCTGTCATCGCGCGACGTTCGCGCGGGGGCAGGGCCAGCAGGTCGGCGCCGCCGAGCTCGATACGGCCGCCCGCGACCGTCACCGCCGGCTCCGGCAGCAGACCCATGATCGCGAGCGCGGTCAGGCTCTTGCCGCTCCCCGACTCCCCGACCAGCGCCATCGACTCGTTCTCGTGCACGTCGAGCGACAGGCGTTCGACGACCGACCTGCGCGCCCCATCGACCTGCGCTTCCAGCACCAGGTCGCGGATGGCAAGGAGCGCCCGCATCAGCGCGACCGGGTCGAGAACGCGTCCTTGAGACGCGGGTCCAGCCGGTCGCGCACCGCATCGCCGACCAGGTTCAACGAGAACGCGCTGAGCGCGATCATCAGCCCAGGGAACAGCAGCAGCCACGGTGCGCGCGTGATGTAGATCCGCGACTCGGCGAGCATGTTGCCCCAGGTCGGCGTCTCCGGCGGAACGCCCAGCCCCAGGAAGTCGAGCGAGGCCGCCTGCAACTGCGCGAACGCGAACACGAAGCTCGCCTGCACGAACAGGGGCGATAGCAGGTTCGGCAACAGGTGCCGGAAGACGATCCGCGCGGTGCTGCCGCCCATGCCCCGCGCCGCCTCCACCCACGACTCCGAGTTCAGCCGCAGTGACACGCCGTAGACGATGCGCGCGGTGGTGGTCAGATACACCGCGCCGATCGCGACGATCGAGTTCTCGACCCCGCGGCCCAGGATCACGATCAGGGCCAGAGCCAGCAGCAGCGCGGGAAACGCCATGAGCACGTCGACGGCGCGCATCACCAGCATGCCGACGCGCGGGAAGATCGCCGACACCACCCCGCACAGCACGCCTCCCGCCAGGGCCACCACCACCACGCCGACGCCGATCAGGAGCGCCATGCGCGATCCGTATATCACCCGCGAGAGGGTGTCCCGGCCGAAGTGATCGGTCCCGAACGGATGCGCCGCCCCCGGCGGTGACAGCCGGGCCGGCGGATCGATCTCGTTCGGGTCCGCCGGTGCCACCCACGGCGCGAACAGCGCGCACGCGGCGATGCCGAGGATGATCACGAAGCCGGCGAGCGCTAGGGGCCGGCCGGCGAACAGACGCTGCAGCGGTGCGGGAATCATCGGAGCTTCACCCTGGGATCCAGCCACGCGTAGAGGAGGTCGACGATCAGATTGATCACCAGGTAGAGGACCACGATCATCAGGATCACGCCCTGGATGACCGGATAGTCGCGCCGCAGGATCGACTGCACCACCATCCGGCCCACACCGGGGAGCGCGAACACGGTCTCGGTCACCACCGCCTCGGATATCAGCGCGGCGATGGTGAACCCCAGCGCCGACACCACGGTGAGCAGCGCGTTGCGGAACACGTGCCGCACGACCACCAGGGCGGGATGGATACCCTTGGCGCGAGCGGTGCGCACGTAGTCCTCGCCCGCGACGTCGAGCATGCTGGCGCGCGTCAGGCGGATGATGAGCGCGGCGTTCGGCGCCGCCAGGGCGGCCGACGGCAACAGCAGATGGCGCAGGTTCGCCAAGCCGCCGTCGCCGAAGATCGACGGATACCCCGAGCTCGGCAGCCAGCCCAGCGTGGCGGCGAAGATAAGGATCAGGTACAGCCCGACCCAGAAGGTGGGCACCGACGCCAGGAACATCGCGATCCCCGACAGGATCTGGTCGAAGCGGCTGGCGCGCCGCGCCGCGGCCAGCATCCCGATCGGCAGCCCCAGGCAGACGATCCAGACCATGGTCATGAGCGCCAGAAGCGTGCTGGTCTCCAGTCCGTCGACGATCAACTCCAGAACCGGAACCTGGAAGAAGATCGACCGGCCGAGGTCGCCCCGGCCGACCGCCCGGAGCCAGTGCACGTACTGGACCGCAAGCGGCGCATCGAGCCCCATCTCGCCGCGCACAGTGGCGACCTCCTCCGGCGTCGCGGCGTCTCCCAGGATGATCGCGGCGGGATCCCCCGGAATCAGGCGGATGAAGATGAAGACCAGAACCGACGCCGCCAACAGCGTCGGAACGAACGTCCCGAGTCGACGAAGCAGGTAGCGAGGCACGATGGAGCCGATGCGCGCGACGGCCCGTCGCGCGCATCGGCCAAGGAGCTGCTTAGGCGGCGCTAATTGGAAGCACCCCAGAAGTGGGGCCAGATCAGCGTCGTGGCCTCGATTCCGGAGAGCCCCGGCGAAGCGATGTTGTACGTGTAGACGTCGCCGGTCTTCATGGTCGGCACCTGCGTGTAGATCAGTTCCTGAATCCGGTCCCAGGTCGCCTTGCGGTCGCCCGGATCGTTGGTGACCGTGAAGGCGCCCTTGAGCTCCTGCTTCTCCGCCGTTGTCCACCATCCGGGATAGTTGTCGTTCATCACGGAGACGAGGATGGGATCCGGGACGAACCCGTGGTGGGTGAAGAACAGGTCCCACTGGTCCGGCTGCGCCCGCTTCTGGATCAGCGTCGCCCAGTCCACCACCACCATCTGCACGTTGATGCCCGCCTCCAGGAGCTGGCGCGTGAACACCACGGCCTGGTCGTAGTGGAACGCGTAGTTGGTCGACACCAGGAACTTGATCGGCGTCCCGTCATAGCCGGCCTGCTCGGCCAGCCCTCGCGCCTTCTCGGCATCGCCCTCGCTGAAGCTCGCCGCGCCGGCATCCGAGTACCAGAAGTTCCCCTGTGGCAGGAACGAGCCGTTGGCCCGCCATAGCTTCTCCGGACCGATCGACACCCGCAGCGCATCTTCCTTGTTGAGCGCGGCCTGGATCGCCTGGCGGAGGGTGAAGTTATCCTGCAATGGGCCCGCCCGCGAGTTCATAAACACCAAGCCGAAGATCGGCCCCCCGTTCAGGACCACCTCCACCGCCGGGTCCGCATCCAGTGAGTCGAACAGGTCGCTCGGAATGCTCTCGGCGTAGTCGTAGTCCCCGGCCATCACGCCGCTGACGCGCGTACCGGGATCGGGAACGGGAATGAAGCGAAGCGTGTCGAAGTGGGCCACCCGCTCGCCGGCGTATCCGCTCGCGTCGCCAGACGGTCCCGCGTAGCCGTCGAACCGGACCAGCTCGAAGTAGCGGTTCGGCCGCCATTCGCCAAATCGGTACGGTCCGGTGCCGATGTAGTCCGAGACGTCGATCGGGGCACTGCCGGCCGCCGCGGCAACCCGCTCGGGATAGATCGCCGGCCCCCCGTTGATGAACGCCATCAGGTTCTTCCACGGCCCGAACGGCGTGGTGAACGTCAGGCGGACGGCATGGCTCCCTGCCGCCGAGACGTCGGAGATGTTGGCGAACAGCAACTTGCCTCTCGACCCGTGTTCGCCCCAGCGCTTCAGCGACGCCACGACGTCCGCCGAGGTCATGGGCTGACCGTCGTGGAACCGTACCCCTTCGCGGAGCTGGATCGTGATGGTCGTGCCGTCGGCGCTAACCGTCTCCCCGCTAGCCAACAGCGGCTGCGGTTCGTAGTTGCCGTCGAATGTGTACAGCCCCTCGAACATGTGGTGGGCGATGGTGGTCGCCAAATCGGACGTCACCACGTGCTGATCCAGGCTCGGCGGCTCTCCGACGGTCGCGTAGCGCAGCGTCCCGTCGGCGAGCACCGCCGGGGCGGTGGCCAGCGCCAAGCCCAGGGCCGCGGCAGCGGCGACGACTTGAGCTGAGGCTCGGAAGTTTCTCATCGTTCCTCCTCCTGTCACCCTGAACGCGAATGACCGCGTATCATGCTGGTGGTGGCCGCAGTGTTGCAAATGGTTTTCAGAAATGTCAACCCTCTTCGCGCTATAAAGGTGAAGTTATGAAAACGAGTACCAATGGCGGAGGCGGCGGAACGCGTGATCTGCTATCGCAGATCGTTCGCGCCACGCCGACCATGAGCCGCGCGGAGCGGCGCGTGGGTGACTTGGTGCGCCAGGACGTCGACTTCGCCGTGCACGCCCACACCCGCGACATCGCGGCGCGGGCGGGAGTGAGCACCTCCACGGTGACGCGTTTCTGTCGATCGGTGGGATGCGAGGGGCTGCGCGACCTGAAGCTCGCCCTGGCGAAGATGCAGGCGGTCGGCGACCGCTACCTGCACCCACCGCTGGCGCTCATCGAGACCACCGAGGCGGTGACGGAGATCGTCTCGTCACTACGCCGTGTACTGGACACGCTGACCGAGCAGGTCGATGGGAAAGCTCTGCAACGGGCGGCGACGACCATCGCCGGCGCCGAGCGGGTGCTGATCTTCGGGGGCGGTGGCGGTTCCTCCATGGCGGCCATGGAAGCCGAGAACCGACTGTTTCGGTTGGGGATTCGGGCGACCCACTGCAACGACGCACAACTCCAGCTCATGATCGCGGCGACGCTCAAGCGCCGCGACGTGCTGATCCTGCTGTCGATCACCGGCAACTACGAGCCGATCGTGCAGGCGGCCGAGGTCGCCGGTCAGTACGGGGGCCACACCATCGCCGTGACCGCGCCGGATTCGCCGCTCGCCCAGGCGGCCGCGGAGGTGGTGCCGTTCCAGATCGCCGAACCTGCCAACATCCTGGTGCCCACCCCCGCCCGCTACCTGTTGCTGGCGCTGTTCGACATGATCGCCTACGAGGTGGCCGAGATGCGGGGCGAGCCCGCGATGGAGTCGATGCGCCGCATCAAGTACCACCTGGTGCGCACGCGCGACGCCGACGACTCCAAGCCGCTCGGCGACTGAGCTCGTCCAGGTCCGCGGCGAGCTCTTCGCTGATGACGCGGGGCCTGACGCCGGGCACCGCCACGGTCATGCGGAACAGCAGTTCCTTGTGCCACGCGTCGCCGCAGTAGGAGGCTCCGTTGATTTCCGCACCGATGCGCCGGAACACCCGTTCGCAGCAGTTGTAGAAGTCGTGCGCGATCGATCCGAGCACGCGCGGATTCCGCTCCGGTTTGCGCAGCTCCGCTTGCGCCTCCGCGCGCAGAGCCGCGCAGTTCGCAAGCTCGCGACGGATCGCCGTCGTCACCTCATCCAGGAAGTCGTCACGGCGCCTCATACAGCACCACACCGGTCGTTGTGATCTCTTGTCGAGACGCCGCCGGGATGTCGTCCAGGGACTTCACGTCGAGGGGATACTTCGCGTCGGCGCTCAACATCCCCCCGAGCCGCCTTTGCCATGCATGTCAGCCTTGAGCCGCCGCTGGCGGCGCCGGTGTCGCTGGATGATGCGCTGCCGAAATGTCTCCTGCTGCATGGTCACACCCAGCCCACCGTAGTGGCCGAGCGTCTCGGAGGCGAGCCGCTACCGAAGCGTCGCCTGCAAGGTGATCTCCGGGCCGGCCAGCGCGCGGGAGACCGGGCAGCCGCTCTTGGTCGCCTCCGCGATCTCCTGGAACTTCGCGTCGTCGATGCCCGGCACCTCGGCATCGCATACCAGTGCGATGGTCGTAATGGTGGGACCGCCGTCGGTCATCGCAAGCGTAACGTTGGCGGTGGTCATGACGCGGGTCGGCGTGTGGCCCGCCTCGGCCAGGCCGTGCGACAGCGCCATTGAGTAGCAGCCGGCCTGCGCCGCCGCCAGCAACTCCTCGGGGTTGCTGCCGGCGCCTTCCTCGAACCGTGAGCTGAACGTGAACGGCTGCTCGAACCGGCCGCCGATCGACATCGTGCCGCTGCCGCCCTTGAGATCGCCCTTCCATTCCGCCTGTGCCTTTCGAGCTCCCATAGTTTCCTCCTGTGTCTCGCGTCGTAGCCGACCGTCTACGACAACCGTCACGGACGGCCGTCACCGAACGCCGCGGCGGCGGTTTCGTACGTAGTCGGCGAAGATATACTCGCCCAGTTCTCCGGGCGCCGCGTAGTAGGCGCGCCCGCGGTTGATCTGCGACAGCTCCTCCACGAACTCCACCAGATACGGGTCCTCGGTCACCATGAAGGTGGTGATGACGATCCCGTAGCGCTTGCACTCGGCTGCCTCCTCCAGGGTCTGGTTGACGATCTTGGGGTCGAGCCCGAAGGAGTTCTTGTAGATCCGTCCGTCCTCGAAGATCGCCGACGGCTTGCCGTCGGTGATCATGAAGACCTGCTTGTTGGCGTGCCGCTCGGAGCGCAGCACCGACTGCGCGAGCTGCAGCCCGGCCTTGGTGTTGGTGTGGTAGGGCCCCACCTGCAGATACGGGATGCTGCCCACGTCGATCAGCTTGGCGTCGTCTCCGAAGTAGGCCACGTGCAGGCTGTCGCGTGGATACTGCGTCATGATCAGCTCCGACAGCGCCAGCGCCACCTGCTTGGCCGGGGTGATGCGATCCTCGCCGTACAGGATCATGCTGTGGCTGATGTCGATGAGCAGCACGGTCGCGCACGACGACAGGTGCTCGCTCTCGTACACCTCGAAGTCCTGCTCCTGCAGGGTGATGTCGTCCAGCCCGCCGCGCTTGACGGCGTTGCTGATGGTTCCCAGCGCGTCGATCTGGGTGATCGGATCGCCGGCCCGATAGCCGCGAGTCTCGGTCGTGCGCTCGCCGCCTTCGCCGGTGTGCGGCACTCGGTGCTGCCCGAAGCCGCCCTTCGCCAGGTTGCGGAACACCAGCGCCAGCGACTCCTTGCGGATGCGCTGCTCGCCGCGAGCGGTCAGGCTGAGGCCGCCGTCGCCGTCGCGCTCGATCAGGTTCTGGTCCTCCAGGCGCTCCCGGAATTTCTCGAGGTCGACGTCCGCGCCGATCAGGCCGCGCTCCTGCAGGTAGCGCATCCACTGCAGCACCCGGTCGACGTCCCCGGCCGCCTGCAGCAGCAGGAAGTTGAACAGGCTGAGCAGGTCTTCGAAGGCCGCCACCGCGGCGGCCAGCGAGTCGTCCCACTTCAGGTAGCGCCAGTGCATCAGCCGTCGTCGTCGGTCATCTGGTCGAACATCGCCTTGAGCATGTCGCGATAGGAGGTTGAGCTCTCCAGGTCGCGCTTGGACAGCATGGAGTGCTGGTGCAGGCCCTCCAGCACCAGCTCCATCCCCAGCCCCAGCTCCTGCGGCTCGGCGATCCGGAAGCGCTCGGCGGCCATCTCCCGCAGGCCGGCCACCTGCCCGAAGCGGCGGATGTACTCGTCGGTGGCCAGCTCGTCGGACGTGTCGACGGTCTGCCCCTCGGCGAACCAGCTCACGATGGGCTGGTAGACGGAGTCTGTCTCGTCCTGTTCCGGTTGCTCGGAGCGCTCCGCCTGGCCGGACCTGCCCGAGCGCCGCCGCTCCTCGTGTTCGCGCGAGCGCACGTCGGGCGTGGGCAGATAACGGCGGAAGGTGCGCTTGACCGCCTGGCCGATTATCTTGCGGGCGACCAGCACCGGGCCTTCCTGCTCGCCTTCGTAGACCAGCTCCATCTTGCCGGTCATGGCGGTCAGCGCCGTGTGCAGATCCGTGAGCCGCGGGTAGATCACCGGTTCGCGCAGACGGGAGGCGCGCCGCTCCATGTTGCTGAGGACGTTCTCCAGCAACGCGATGGGCATGCGCGCCGACACGCCGGACTTCTGGTCCACGAACTCGCTCTTGCGCGCCTCGAAGGTCACCTCCTCTATCAGCTCCTTGAAGTAGCGCGGCACGCGCAACTCGTAGTCGCCGTCGCGATCGGTCCACGCCTCCTGCGCCGTGATCGCCAGGGCGTGCTCCAGCCGATCCGGATAGTGGGTGATGATCTGCGAGTCGATGCGGTCCTTGAGCGGCGTGATGATGTTGCCGCGGTTGGTGTAGTCCTCCGGGTTGGCGGTAAACACGAGCTGGATGTCGAGCGGGATGCGGACCGGGAAGCCGCGGATCTGGATGTCCTCCTCCTCCAGCACGTTGAGCAGCGCCACCTGGATGCGCGGCGCCAGGTCGGGCAGCTCGTTGATGGCGAAGATGCCGCGGTTGGTGCGCGGGATGATCCCGTAGTGGACGACGCCCTCATCGGCGTACGAGAGCCGCTTGGTCGCCGCCTTGATCGGGTCGATGTCGCCGATCAGGTCGGCCACGGTCACGTCGGGGGTGGCGAGCTTCTCGTGGTAGCGCTCGTCGCGGTGCATCCACTCGATCGGCAGATCGTCGCCGAGTTCCCGCACGCGCTGCCGCGAGGCGGCCAGGATCGGCTCGAAAGGGCTCTCGTTGAGGTCGCTGCCGGCGATCGCCGGCGCGTACTCGTCCAGGAAGCCGGCCAGGGCGCGCAGGATGCGCGATTTCGCCTGACCGCGCAGGCCGAGCAGGATGAAGTCGTGTCGCGAGAGGATCGCGTTGACGATCCCCGGCAGGACCGTCTTGTCGTAGCCGATGATGCCGGGAAACAGCGGCTGGTCCGCGCGCAGGAGGGCGAGCACGTTGGCGCGCATCTCCTCCTTGACGGAGCGGGGGCGGTAGCCGGAGGCCTTGAGCTGGCCGAGGGTCGATGGAAGCGATGAGGTGCCGGTCACGGTGCTCACCATAGGCGACGGACGCCGTACCGGTCGAACCGCTCCTCGATCGAAACCATGGCGACATCCAGCGTCAGCGCCTGCGCAATCAGCATCCGGTCAAACGGATCGCGGACCGGACCCGGCAGGCGCCCGGCGCGCTCGCCGTCGGACACGGTGATCGCGAGCGGCTGGAAGCCCTGGTCCAGGAGGCAGCCGATGACATCCTCCGCCACGGCGGCCGCACCCGGAAGTCGCCCCAGGCGGTGCTTCGTAGCAATCTCCCAGGCGGAGGCAGCGCTGACCAGTATTTCATTGGCATCGTCGGCGATTGCGCCGTGAGCGACCGCGGACAACCGGTCGCTGCCGGCAAGCCACCACAGCAGAGCGTGGGTATCCAGCAGAATCCGCATGGATCACGACTCCCAGCGGGTCAGCTCGCTCTCCGGGAGCGGTTCGAAGAAGCTGTCGTCGACCACGATCCGGTCCCGCAACGCCCCGAACCGGCGGGTGCCCCGCTTGCCGCTGAAGCTGACGAGCCGTGCGACCGGATCGCCGTTGCGAGCGATCACTACCTCCTCCCCCGCCTCCGCTCGCGCAAGGAGGCGCGAGAGCTGTGTCTTCGCCTGATGGACATTCACCATCACCACATTCGACTCGCCACTCATATTAGCTAATATCGTAGCTAAGGGCCGAACGATGTCAAGACGCCAACTCTACGGTATCCGTGCGCAACGGGCAGCGGATTCCACCGAGCCCTTTCTCGCTACGCTACAGGTCGAAAACCATACTCACCGCGCAGCGGAATCCCGGCAGTACGACATCACCGTCCAGCGTGTCGTCCTCGGTCAGGGTGATCATCACACCGCTTTCCCGATGCACCTCGATCGTCCGCGTGTCGGGATCGACGACCCATACCAGGCGTACGCCGTACCTGCGCCACATCAACGCCTTGTCGTTAACCGCCGACGGACGATCCTCCGGCGACACGATCTCGACCACCAAGTCGGGCACCGTGTCGGAGTAGCCGGGGTTGCGGACGTTCAGCGGCAGCTTGTCAGCGGATATGAACGCTAGGTCCGGCTCTCTCACCGTATCCGGGTCACGCTCCAGCCGTATGCCGGTATCGGACGCCATCAGGCGTCCCAACCGCCTGGGCTTGACGAAATTCGCTAGGGCCGTACCCAGATTGATCACGATCTCGCCGTGCTCCTGTCCCGCCGTCATGGTTTCGCAGAACACCCCTCGGATCAGTTCGCCGCGAAGCCCCCGACTGTATCTCCGGAGCAGATCCTCGGCGCTCAGCGACCGCTCCTTCGTTTCTTCCGAGACTCTGGGCGTCACCATCGCCTTTCCCGCCTACTGCAATACTAGCCGGCCGTTGCGCCGAGGTCCATCAGCACCTTGGACAGGATGCCGCCGGCGGCCACGTATTCGACCTCCAGGGCCGTGTCGATCCGGGCGGTGGCGGTGAACCGGGTCACCGAGCCGTCGTCCGTCGTGGCCGTCACCGTCACCTGCTGGCCGGGCGTCAGGCCGCCGGCAAGGCCGCTCACGTCGAACCGCTCGCGGCCGGACAGCCCCAGTTCCGCGGCGGACTCGCCGGGCTGGAACTGCAGCGGCAGCATCCCCATGCCGACCAGGTTGGATCGGTGGATGCGCTCGTAGCTCTGCGCGATCACCGCCCGCACGCCGAGCAGCGCCGGCCCCTTGGCCGCCCAGTCGCGGCTGGAACCGGAGCCATACTCCTGTCCGGCCAGCACGATCAGCGGCACCCCTTCTCCGCGGTAGCGGACCGCCGCGTCGAACACCGACATCCGCTCGCCGGACGGCTGGTGCTCGGTCACGCCGCCCTCGGTGCCGGCCGCCAGCAGGTTCTTGATGCGGATGTTCGCGAAGGTGCCGCGCATCAGCACCTCGTGGTTGCCGCGGCGCGCGCCGTAAGAATTGAAGTCGGCGCGCGCCACCCCCAGCTCGAGCAGGTAGCGGCCGGCCGGACTGTCGGCGGCGATGGCGCCGGCCGGCGAGATGTGATCGGTGGTGATCGAGTCCCCCAGCACCAGCAGCGCGCGGGCGCCGGCGATGTCCGACACCGGCGGCGCCTCCCGGCCGAAGTCCGCGAAGAACGGCGGCTCCTGGATGTAGGTCGAGTCCGCCTCCCACGCGTAGCGGGTGCCGCCGGAGCCTTGAATCGCGCTCCAGGCCGGGTTGCCGGAAAAGACGTCGCGGTAGCGCGCCGCGAACTGATCCGCGCTCACCGAGCCGGCGACCACCTCCGCGATCTCCGCGTTGGTCGGCCAGATGTCGTGCAGGTAGACCGCGGCCCCGTCGTCGCCACGGCCGATCGGTTCGCTGGTCAGGTCGATGTCGACCGTGCCGGCCAGCGCGTAGGCGACCACCAGCGGCGGCGAGGCCAGGTAGTTGGCGCGCACGGCCGCGTGCACGCGGCCCTCGAAGTTGCGGTTGCCGGACAGCACCGCAGCGGCCACCAGATCGGCCGACTCCACGGCCGCGGTCACCGCCTCCGGCAGCGGGCCGGAGTTGCCGATGCAGGTGGTGCAGCCGTAGCCGACCACGTCGAAGCCCAACTCCGCCAGCGGCGCGAGCAGGCCGGCGGCCCCCAGGTAGTCGGTAACCACGCGGGAGCCGGGCGCCAGACTGGTCTTCACATAGGACGGCACCTGCAATCCGCGCCGCCGCGCGTTGCGGGCCAGGAGGCCGGCGCCGATCATGACGCTGGGATTGGAGGTGTTGGTGCACGAGGTGATGGCCGCGATCACCACCGCGCCGTGGCGCAGGTCGGCCCGATCGCCGTTGGTGCCGACCTCGGCGGCGGCCTCACGCGCCGCGTCGTCGAGCCCGTACCCCCGCTCGGCAACCGGAGCGGCCAGCGACTCACCGAACCGCCGCTTCATCTGACCGAGCGGCACCCGATCCTGCGGCCGTTTGGGGCCGGCCAGGACCGCCTGCACCGAGCCCAGGTCCAGTTCCACGGTGGCGCTGTAGCGCGGGTCCTGCGCATCGTCGGTGCGGAACAGTCCCTGCGCGCGGCAGTAGGCGGCGACCAGCGCCACCTCGTCGGCGCCACGGCCGGTCAACCGCAAGTAGCGCAGCGTCTCCTCGTCGACCGGAAAGAAGCCCACGGTCGCCCCGTACTCCGGCGCCATGTTGGCGATGGTGGCGCGGTCCGTCAGCGCCAGGCCGGCCAGCCCCGGGCCGAAGAACTCGACGAAGCGTCCCACCACGCCGTGGGCGCGCAGCATCTGGGTGACCGTGAGGGTCAGGTCGGTCGCGGTGACCCCTTCGGACAGGCGGCCGATCAGACGCATGCCCACCACGTCAGGGAGCACCAGGTCGGACGGCTGGCCGAGCAACGCGGCCTCCGCCTCGATCCCGCCCACGCCCCAGCCCAGCACGCCCAGGCTGTTGATCATGGTGGTGTGCGAGTCGGTGCCGACCAGGGTGTCCGGATAGGCCGTCGCCGGCGTGCCGTCGGCCGGATCCGTGACCCACACCACCGGCGCCAGGTGCTCCAGGTTGACCTGATGGACGATACCGGTGGCCGGCGGCACAACCCGGAAGTTCGCGAACGCCTGCTGGCCCCAGTGCAGGAACCGGTAGCGCTCGGCGTTGCGCTCGAACTCGATCTCCGCGTTGCGCGCCAGCGCCTCCGCCGAGCCGAAGCGGTCCACCTGCACCGAATGGTCGATCACCAGGTCGACCGGGATCGACGGATTGACCCGCTGCGGGTCGCCGCCGGCGCGCGCCAGCGCATCGCGCATCGCCGCCAGATCGAGCACGGCAGGCACGCCGGTGAAGTCCTGCATGATCACGCGCGCCGGCATGAACGGCACGCTCGGACGCTCCGAAGCCTGTGGCTGCCAGCCGGCGACCGCCTCCAGGTGGTCGCGCGTGACCGCCGGCCCGCCGCCGCCGGCGCCGGCCGCGCTGTGGCGCAGCACGGACTCCAGCAGGATGCGGATCGAGTAGGGCAGCTCGGCCAGTTGGGTCAGGCCCGCGTCCTGCAGGGCTCCCAGCCGGTAATAGCGCAGCCGCCGGCTGCCGGCGCGCAGTTCATCCAGGGCGTTGAAGTGATCGCTCATACTTGATCGGTCTCCTTGCTTGTCTAGCTGTCGAGATGGCGTTCCGGCTGTCCGGGGTTCCGCGGCCCGCGCAGCGCCGCGTGCAGCACCTGGGCGGGGTGCAACGCCCGGCGTCCGGTGCCATGCATGATCTGGTGGCGGCAACTCGTACCCGCGGCGACCACCGTGCCGCCGCCGTCGAGCGATCGCACCGCCGGCAGCAGGCGCCGCTCGGCCATGATCATCGAAACGTCGTAGTGCTCGGCCTCGTACCCGAAGGAGCCGGCCATGCCGCAGCAGCCGGAGTCCACCTCGGTCACCTCCGCGCCGGTGAGGCCCAACGTCTTCTTGCTCGGTCCGGTACCGATCAGCGCCTTCTGGTGACAGTGGCCGTGCAGCAGCAGCCGATCGTGGCTGCCGTTCAGGTCCAGGTCCAGGTCGAGCTCGCCGTCGGCGTGCGCCCTGGCCATCAGTTCCTCGAAGGTCTCCACGTGCTCGGCGACCAGGGCCGCGTCCTCATCGTCGGGCAGCAGCGACCGGTATTCGTCGCGGATGGCCGACACGCAGCTCGGCTCCAGGCCGACGATCGGCACGCCGGCCCGCGCCAGCGGCGCCAGACGTGCGACGGTGGCACGGGCGGCCGCGCGTGCGCGGCGCACCAGCCCCTTGGAGAGCATGGGACGGCCGCAGCAGCCGTAGGCCGGCACGGTCACCGCCCAACCGGCCTGTTCCAGCACCTCGGTGGCGGCGCGCGCCACCTCCGGCGTGTTGAAGCTGTTGAAGGTGTCCGGGAACAGCGCCACAGGCCGGCCGGCACCGGCCGGCGGGCGGTCCAGCCCGCGGCGGCGCGCCCAGACGGGAAACGGACTGCCGCTGAACGGCGGCAGGGTGCGCCGGGCGCTGATGCCCCCGAACCGCTCCAGCAGCCCCCGCACCGGCTGGGCCGCCACCAGCCGATTGACCGCGCCGGCAAGCGGCCCCGCCAGCAGGCTGCTGGCGCGGCCGATATCCGCGAACAGCCGGGAGCGGAGCGGCACCCGGTGGCGGTCGTAATAGGTGGCCAGGAACTCGATCTTGATCTTGGCCATGTCGACTGAGGAGGGACACTCGGCCTTGCAGGCCTTGCACTCGATGCAGAGGTCCATCACCTCGAACATGCGCTCGCTGGTCAGCTCGTCGTACGGGAGCGTGCCCGACAGGGCCGCGCGCAACGCGTTGGCGCGACCGCGCGTGGAGTGCTCCTCCTCACGCGTGGCCATGAAGCTCGGACACATGGTGCCCTCGGTGCGCTTGCGGCAGATGCCGGCTCCGTTGCACATCTCCACGGCGCGCGAGAAGCCGTGGTCGCTGCGGAAGGACAGGTGCTCGCGGTGCGGGAACGTGCCGTATCCGGCCCCATAGCGCAGCGTCTCGGTCATCGGCGGCGGGTCCACCACGTTGCCGGGGTTGAGGATGCCGTGCGGGTCGAAGGTGCCCTTGACCTGCTGATAGAGCCGGTACAGGTCCGGCCCGAAGAAGCGCTCGTTCTGCCAGCTTCGGGCGCGGCCGTCGCCGTGCTCGCTGGACAGGCTGCCCCCGAACCGGCCGAGCAGCTCCACCGCGAAGCTGGAGATGACCGGCAGCTTCTCCACCTCCGCGGCCAGCTTGGCGTTGATCAGCGGCCGGATGTGGATGCAGCCGGCCGAGGCGTGCGCGTAGTAGGCCACGCGCGTGCCGATGTCGTTGCAGAAACGCTCGATGGCGGTCACGTACTCGGCCAGATGCTCGACCGGCACGGCGGCGTCCTCGATGAACGGGATCGGCTTGTAGTCGCCCTTGATGCTCATCATCAGGCCGAGCCCGACCTTGCGCACCGTCCATACGTCGGTCTGCAGCGCGGGGTCGAGCACCGGCACCACGGTGGCGGTCACGCCGTGGCGGCGCAGGTGGTCCTGCAGCGCACCGATACGCTGCTCCAGCTCGCGCGGGTTGTCGCCCGAGTACTCGGTGATCAGCACGCAGTTCGGGGTGCCGGCAATGAACCCGCTCATCAGCCGCGCGTACTGCGGCACCTCGCGGGCAAGCGTCAGGCCGAAATGGTCGAGCAGCTCCACCGCCGACGGGTCGGTCTCCAGGATGGTCGAGACCGCCGACAGCGCCGCGAACAGCTCGTCGAAGTGCACCACCGCCAGCACGGTGTGCGCGGGCAGCGGCACCAGGTTGAGGGTCAGCTCGGTCATCACCGCCAGCGTCCCCTCCGAGCCGCACACCAGCTTGGCCAGATTGAAGTGGGGATCCTGCGGATACTTGAAGCTGGCACCGTCGACGAAGCGGTCCAGGTTGTAGCCGCCGCAGCGCCGCCAGTGGCCGGGCGTGCCGGCCAGGATCGCCTCACGGCCGTCGGCGGCGATGCCGGCCACGTCGCGATACAGCGCCCCTTCCAGGCCCGGCCTGGCCTGATGCGCGGCGAGCCCGTCGGCGTCCAGCGGTCCCAACCGGCAGCGGGTGCCGTCCGAGAGGATCGCCTGCATGCCCAGCACGTGGTCGGCGGTCATGCCGTACGAGATCGAGTGGGAGCCGGTCGAGTTGTTGCCGACGATCCCCCCCATCCCCGCGCGGTTGCTGGAGGCGGGGTCCGGCCCGAACTGCAGCCCGTGCGGGCGCAGGTAGCCGTTGAGCGCATCGAGGACGATGCCGGGTTGCAGGCGGATCCAGCGCTCCTCGGTGTTGAGCTCCACCACCCGGTCCAGAAACCGCGACGTGTCGACGACCAGCGCCTCGTTGACCGCCTGCCCGGCCAGGCTGCTGCCGGCCGCGCGCGGCAGGATCGGCACCTTGTGGCGGGCGGCCGCCTCCACGGCGGCGTGCACGTCCTCCTCGTCACGGGCGATCAGCACGCCGTGCGGCATCACCTGGTAGATGCTGGCGTCGGTGCTGTACAGCATGCGGGTGTAGGTGTCGGTGCGCAGCTCGCCACGCACCCGGCCCGCCAGCTCCGCCAGGAAGTCGGCGACCCCCTGCACCGTCTCCCGCGGCGGCGCCGGCGCCGGCCGGACGGCCACCGCTGCCTCAGCCATCGATCCCCTCCGCAAGCTTTCCCAGGGCGGCCAGGTCGACGTTGCCGCCGGTCAGGATCACGCCCACTCGGGAGCCCGCGAACCGCTCCCGATAGCGCAGCAGCACGGCGATCACGACGCCGGCCGACGGCTCGATGAGCAGCTTCGCGCGCGTGATGAAGGTGAGCGTCGCCGCCACGATCTCCCGGTCGTCGACCAGGAAGATCTCGCGCACGCCGTCGCGAACCAGCGGAAAGGTGATGTCGCCCAGGCTGGTGCGCAGCCCCTCGGCGACGGTCTTCGGAGGCCGCTCCGACTGCCGCACTCCGGTTCGCAGCGACTGATAGGCGTCGTCGGCAAGCTCCGGCTCGGCCGCGTACACCACCGGAGCCCCGGCCACACCGGCGTCGCCGGCCGCCGCGAGCACCGTGCCGGAGGTGAGCCCGCCGCCGCCGATCGGTACCAGCAGGGCGTCCAGCGGTCCGGCCTGCCGCATCAGCTCCAGCGCCACGGTGCCCTGTCCGGCCACCACGTCGGCGTCGTCATACGGATGGATCACGTGCGCGCCGTCGGCGTCCGCGATCCGCTGCGTGGTCCCTTCCCGTTCGGCCAGGGTCGGCCCGCTTTCCACCGTGCGGGCGCCGTAACCCTGTACGGCGCGGCGCTTGATCTCGGTGGTGCCGCGCGGCATCACCACGGTCGCGGGGATGCCGCGCAGCCTTGCGGCGAACGCGACGGCCTGGCCGTGGTTGCCCGACGAATGGGTAGCCACGCCGGCCGCCGCGCGATCGTCCGGCAGGCTGAACACCGCGTTACAGGCGCCGCGGCTCTTGAACGCGCCCACCTTCTGCAGGTTCTCGCACTTGAAGAAGATGGCGGCGCCCACGGCGCGGTCGAAGTACCGGCAGGTGATCACCGGCGTAGCGTGCACGTGCGGGCGAATGCGTTCGGCCGCCGCGCGCACGTCCGCGATGGTCGGCAGGGTGGCTACGTCCATCCGAGTCGTGCTCCTACGCCCCCTTCGGTCGGAAGGCGGTGATCTCGGCCGGATCGCATTCCAGGCGCGGGCCGCCGAGCAGGTCGATGCAGTAGGGGATGGCCGGAAAGACCGCCTCCAGGCACTGCTCGATGGCGCGCGGGCGGCCGGGCAGGTTCAGGATCAGGGCGCCGCCGCGTACGCCGGCGGTCTGCCGCGACAGGATCGCGGTCGGCACGTAGCGCAGCGACACCTGTCGCATCAACTCGCCGAATCCGGGCAGCATCTTCTGGCACACCGCCTCGGTCGCCTCCGGCGTGACGTCGCGGAGCGCCGGCCCGGTGCCCCCCGTGGTGACGATCAGGCAGCAGCCGTCGCGGTCGGCCATCCGGCACATCGCCTCCTGAAGCTGATCCCGCTCATCGGGCAGCACCTGATAGACCGGCTCGAATGGGGTGCTCAGGTACCGCTCCAGCAGGGCGACCACGGCCTTGCCGGGCGTGTCATCGTACACCCCGGCGCTGGCCCGGTCCGAGACATTGATGATGCCGATGCGGGTCGTCATGCGCCCTCACAGAGTAGCGCAATTCCACGCCCGCGTGGCGCTCCTTCCCTCGCCAACCGCATTTGGGCATACTTCCCGGCATGTCAAGGCGATGTGCGCTGACCGGCAAGGGTCCGCTCAGCGGCAACAAAGTATCGCACGCGCACAACAAGAGCCGGCGCGTGCAGCGGCCCAACCTCCAGGAGAAGCGGCTGTACGTGCCGGAGTTGGGTCGGGCCGTGCGCCTCAAGCTGTCCACACGGGCGCTGCGCACGGTGAACAAGAAGGGTTTGATGCGATTCCTCAAGGACGAGGGCCTGACCCTCAAGGACGTGGCGCGTCCGGTGAGCGGCCGATGAAGCCCGACATCCATCCGGACTACCGGCTGGTCGTGTTCAAGGACACGGCCAGCGACTTCCAGTTCCTGACCCGCTCCACGGTCAAGACCAAGGAGAAGGCGACCTGGGAGGACGGTAACGAGTACCCGCTGGTGACGGTGGAAATCTCCAGCGCGTCCCATCCGTTCTTCACCGGCAAGCAGAAGCTCGTCGACACGGCCGGCCGCATCGAACGGTTCCGGCGCAGGTACGGCCTCCCCGACGACAGCTGACCCGACGACAGCTGACCCGACGGGTCACCGCGAAATCCGATACCGGTGAGTGAAGCGCCGCAGGGCATCTTCGCCCGGCTGGGCGTCCCCACGATCATCAACGCCGCGGGGCCCGCGACCCGCTTGGGCGGCGGTCGCGCCGACCCGGAGGTGGCGGCCGCCGTGGCGGAGGCGATGGGCCACTGCGTGGCCATCGAAGCGCTGCAGGAGCGGGCCAGCGGGATCATCGCCGAGCATACCGGCGCGGAGGCCGGCCTGGTGACCAGCGGCGCGGCGGCGGCGCTGCTGCTGGGCGCCGCCGCCTGTCTGACCGGCCTCGATCCGGACCGCATGGGACGGCTCCCGCACGTGGCAGGGCGCAACCGGATCCTGATCCCGCGCAGTCACCGCAACCTCTACGACCGCGCGCTCCGCACCGCCGGCGCCGAGCTGGTCGAGGTCGGCATCGCCGACCGATTCGCAGGCGCCGGCGTCCGCGACACCGAGGCGTGGGAGCTGGGCGCCGCGATCGACGAGCGCACCGCCGCCATCGCCTACGTCGCCCAGTCCTACTCGCAGCCGCCCCTGGAGCAGGTGATCGCCCAGGCCCACGCGCACGGCGTGCCGGTGATCGTCGATGCCGCCGGCCGGCTGCCCCCGCAGTCCAACCTGCGCGCGTTCGTGGAGGCCGGCGCCGACCTGGTGTGCTTCTCCGGAGGCAAGGCGATCGGCGGACCGCAGGGGACCGGCATCCTGTGCGGCCGCCGCCGGTTGGTGGGGGCGGCGGCGCTGCAGCTCTTCGATCAGGACGTGCTGCCGGAGCTGTGGCGTCCGCCGTCCTGGATCGCCGGCGAGCCGCCGCTCGCGGGCGCCCCGCACCACGGCATCGGCCGCCCCTGCAAGGTCGGCAAGGAGCAGATCGCCGGCCTGCTGGTCGCCTTGCAGCGGTTCGCGGCGACCCCCGACCGGGAACGGATCGCCGGATGGCGGGTCCCCGCCGATCGGCTGGTGGAGCTGCTGAGCGGCGCGCTGTGCGAGGTGCGAGTGGACGACAGCCGCGACGGCGTCCCGATCGTCGAGGTGCGCCCGCAGCGGCGCGACGCCCTGGAGATCACCGCCGCCCTGCAGCGCGGCGACCCGGCCATCTACCTCAACGCCGGCGGCGTGCGCGAGGGGCTGCTGCGCTTCAATCCAACCTGCCTTTCGGAGCCCGAAGTCGCCGTGATCGGCGACCGTCTGCGCGCGCTGCTGTAGGGCCGCCAAGCCACGCGGCTACGCGGTCACCTCCCACCGCGGGCGGCCGGTGCGCAGGAAATGGCCGATCGTCGTGATCGAGTCCTCCCAGAACTGATGGATCATCGCGTCTCCGGAGCCTGCGGTGTGCGGCGTGAGCACCACCTGCTCCATGCCGACCAGCGCGCTGTCGGGAAGGAGCGGCTCCGGGTCGAACACGTCGAGCGCGGCGCCGGCGATCTGCCCCGATTCGAGCGCCGCGATCAACGCGTCCTGATCGACGACCTTGCCGCGCGACGTGTTGATCAGGATCGCGTTCGGCTGCATGGCGGCGAGCTCGCGCGCGCCGATCAGCCCGATGGTGTTCGCGAGCAACGGGACGTGCACGGACACGAAGTCGCTGGTCCGCAAGAGCTCCTCCAACTCGACCGGGTCCGCACCGCCGGCGCGGATCTCGGCGGCGCCCTTGCCGGGGTCGGTAGCCAACACCCGCAGCCCGAACGGGGCGGCACGCGCGGCGACCGCGGCGCCGATATGGCCGAACCCGATCAGCCCCAGGGTCATGCCCCCGAGCGCCGGGCCGGTCTGCGGGTCGTCCGCCGAGTAGCGCCCGCGGCGGATGTGGCGATCCTTGAGGACGATGCGGCGATGCCGTGCGAGGAGCAGCCCGATGGTGTGATCGGCCACCACATCGCGGGTCGCCTCCGGCGTGTTGCCTACGGCGATGCCGCGTGCGCGCGCCGCGGCGACCGGGATGTTGTCGGTGCCGCTGCCGCTGCGCACCACCAGCCGGCAGTCGGGAAGCTCCGCGAGCACCGCGGCGGTGAGCAGGCGCCCACCGCCGAACACCCAGACGACAGTCGCGCCACGGGCGGCGCCGATCACCTCCGCGCTGTCGGCACAGTCGCGATGGCGCAGCTCGCCGCCGACCGCGGCGATCCGATCGGCCAGGTCGGTGGGGGCCGCGAAGCGGTCGCGGGAAACCAGCGCTACCAGGGTGCCCATGCGCTCATGGTAGCATCCGGCTCCCTGATGACAGCCGGCGTGAGCGCATCCCTCCTCGTGGCCGTCGTAGTCCAGTTAGGTTGTCAGATTTTCAAGGTAGTGGAGGTTTCCGTGCGCACGCGCACCTTTGCGTGGCACCGCCTGCTCGCCGCCGGCGGCATGCCGTCGTCGCACACGGCCTTCGTCGCGTCGCTGTCCACCGCGATCGCAATCCGCGCCGGGATCGGCTCGGAGCTGTTCGCGATCGCCTGCGTATTCAGCATGATCACCGTGTACGACACCATCCGCGTGCGCGGCGCGATCCAGATCAACTCCGACGCGCTGCGCCAGGTATTTGCACCGATGCCGGCGGCGAGCCGGCCGCAGGCCGCGCAGGACGTGGGTCACACGCTGGCGGAAATCGGCGTTGGCCTGCTGATCGGCATCGGCGCCGCGCTAGCCGCACGAGCGCTGCATCTGCTGTAGCCGCCATCGCCCTGCGAGAGGCAACGCGCTTCGACTACGTCACGCAGTCGGTCGGTCGCCGTCGCTTGTCACGCCATAGGGCCGTCTCGATCCGAACCAGAACATGTTGGGTGTCCCGGCACTGATCCTGCGTTCTATCAGGTCCACAAATGCCGGGTTCAACTCCACGCCGACCCATTTCCTGCCCAGATCCTGGGCGGCAAGCAGCGTGGTCCCGGAACCGGCGTACGGATCCAGGACGGCTTCATCCGGGCGGCTGGTGATCGCTACGCATCTGCGAGCCAGCTTCATCGGCATCATCGCCGGGTGGTCGTCCATCACGCCGTTCCGCTTCTGAGGCTCCGTCGGAATGTCCCACACCGTCCGCAGCCGTGGTGCTTGCACGGGGCGCAAACGGAGCCTGCGGCGAGATACAATCCGCAAGCGATGAGGGGCGCCGCACGCGCGCTGTGCACGGAGCTGGACGGCGCCGCCGACCTGGAGCGAGCGCAACACCTGCAGCGGTTCTTCCGCACGGGACCGGGGGAGTACGGCGAGGGCGACCGGTTCCTGGGGCTGCGTGTCCCCGAGGTGCGGGCGATCGCCCGGCGCCATCGCAAGCTGTCGCTTCCCGACTTGGCCGACGTGCTGGCCAGCCCGTACCACGAGCACCGGCAGGCGGCGCTGTTCGTGCTGGCCGACCGCTACCGACGCGCTGCGCTGGCGGACCGGGAGACGATCACGGGCTTCTACCTGGAACATCTCGACGCAGTGAACAGTTGGGACCTGGTGGACGGGTCGGCGCCGCATATCCTCGGCGCCCATCTGCTGGACCGGGACCGCGCCGTCCTCTACGAGCTGGCGCGCTCCGGACACCTGTGGCGGCAGCGCGTGGCGGTGCTCGCCACCTTCCGCTTCATCCAGGCCGGCCAGTTCGACGACACGCTGCGGCTGGCCGAGCTGCTGCGCGACCACCCGCACGACCTGATCCACAAGGCGGTCGGCTGGATGCTGCGCGAGATCGGCAAGCGCGACTTGGCGGTCGAGGAGGACTTCCTGGAGCGCCACGCGGCACGCATGCCACGCACGATGTTGCGCTACGCCATCGAGAAGTTCGAGCCCGGGCGCCGCCGCAGCTACCTGCAGCGGCGCTCGTAGCTACCCTTTGGCGATCAGGCGGTCGATTCGCTCGCGGTCGAAGCCGACGACGATGGTGCCATTGTAGTCGAGCACCGGCACCCCGTGTTGCCGGGAGCGGTGCGCAATCTCGGCGGCCTTGCGCTCGTCGCGGCTGATGTCGTACTCCACGAACTTGACCTGCCGTTCGCGCAGGTAGCGCTTGAGCTGCGTGCAATAGCCGCAACTCGGCGTCGTGTACATGCGTACCGCCATCGCCAGCCCCTCCTATGAGCCTGTGCGCCTGCTCCCTACAGGTGGAACACGCACATCTTCAGCTCGGTCATCTCCTGGACCGCGTACTTCGGCCCTTCCTTGCCCATGCCCGAGTCCTTGAGCCCGCCATACGGCATCAGGTCGGCGCGCCACTGGGTGCCCCAGTTGACGTGGATGTTGCCGGACTCGACCTGGCGCACGTACTGCATGGCCCAGTTGACGTTCTCGGTGAAGATGGCGGCGCTCAGGCCGTAATTGGTGTCGTTGGCCAGCGCGATCGCATGGTCGATGTCGTTCACCCTGGTGATGCCTACCACCGGGCCGAACACCTCGTCGCAGGAGATGCGCATCTCGGGACTGACGCCCTCCACCACGGTGGGCTGCATGATCTGCCCCTCACGGTCACCGCCGGTGACCAGCGTGGCACCGCCGGTGATCGCCTCCGTGACCCAGCCGTGCACCCGCTCGGCGTCGGACTGGCGGATCATCGGGCCCATCTTGCTGTCCGCGTGCAGCGGATTGCCGGTGTTGATCGACTCCGTTTCGGCTTTGAAAGCATCCACGAAATCGCTGTAGATGTCCGTGTGCGCCAGCACGCGCTGCGTGGAGATGCAGACCTGCCCGGCGTTGGAGTAACCGGACATGGCGGCCGCCTTGGCCACCTTTTCGGGGTCGGCGTCGGGCATCACCACGAACGGCGCGTTGGAGCCGAGCTCCATGGTCACCTTCTTCAGGCCCGCGACCCTGCAGATGTGCTCGCCCACGTCGCGGCTGCCGGTGAAGGTGATCTTGCGCACGCACGGGTCCCCGCAGAGCGCGTCGCCGATCTCGCCGCCCGAACCGGTCAGGCACTGTACCGCCTCCGGCGGGGCGCCGGCGTCCACCAGGAGCTCCACGATCTTCAGGCCCGACAGCGGCGTGTCGGTCGCCGGCTTCAGGATGATGGCGTTGCCGGCCGCGAAGGCGGGGCCGACCTTGTGGCAGACCAGGTGCAGCGGGAAGTTGAACGGGCTGATGCCGACGACCACCCCGCACGGCACGCGCAGGGTGAAGCCGATCTTGTCGCGCACGCCGGGCGCGCCGTCCAGCGGCAGCACCTCGCCGCCCAGGCGCTTGGCCTCCTCGGCCGACAGGGCGATGATCTCGGTGGCGCGCGCCACCTCCATGTCCGCCTCGCTGACCGGCTTGCCCTCCTCCAGGGTGATGATCTTCGACAGCTCCGCGGCGCGCTCGACCATCAGCTCCGAGGCGCGGTGCAGGATCTGGTAGCGCTCGTAGCCGGTCATGGCGGCCACCTGCTTGGCGGCGCGTTTCGCGGTCGCCAGCGCCGTCTGCACGTCATCCAGGGTCCCGCGCGGCACCGTGTCCACCACCGATCCGTCGAACGGATTCAGTACGTCGATCGTATCGGCGGCATCTATCCAGGCGCCGCCCACATGCATTTTCATTCGATTCCTTTCCTCCGGATGTGCTTGCGAATTTGCGTTGGCCGGCTGCTCACTGCGATGAATCGCCGCCTGGCGAGCCGCCCGCAGCGTCGCTCACCACGAACGTCGACCGGTCGGCGTCGACCAGATCGGCGAGCGTGAAGCTCGACACCGCCACATAGTACTGCGAATCGGCGCTCTTCACGACGTAGTCGTCGCTATCGTCCCCGCCGGCGAGGATGAGGAGCTCCACCGTGCCGGCCTCACCGTTCTCGTCCGGACTCAGTGCGAGCCGCACGACCGCCGCCCGCTCGGCGAGCCCGTACTCGTCGGGCGGCTCGGTGCCGAGCGGGCGACGCATGCGCAGCGTGCTCACGCGGTCCACGAAGGCGCTCAGACGTTCCTGGTCCACGGCCTCGCCGTCGCCCAGGTCCGGCGTCGTCCACGACTCGTCTGAACGCTCGAAGCGAAACGACCCTGCCGCGTTCACCAGCTCGAAGGCTGCGACCCGCTCCGACTCGACACGCAGATAGACCGGATCGACCCACGACGACTGGTCGACCGATACCTGCCACGGCGCCAGCCCGTCGACGCTCCACACCTCGTCTTCGCCGTCCACGCGCACGTGAGCTCCGCCCGAGCCCGCGGTGATGCCGACGTAGAGCAGGTAGGCGTCGATCCGCAGGCGGCGCTCGAAGGCGTCCGGCATCACGCGCAACTCGCGCCGGCCCGCTTCCGTTTGCGCCACCAGACGGTCGCGCCGGGCCGCGGCCAGCCGGTCGAGCAGATCGTCGATGCGGGTGCCGTCGGCCGGGTAGCCGCCGGCCTCGTCCAGCACCCAGCCGGCCTCTTCGCGAGCCATGACGACCCGCCCGTCCACGCCGTCGTCGATCTCGATACGCGTCGCCGCGTCGACCGCCAAGCCGGCGAGCAATGGCTCCGGCGCCTGCTCGCGGCCCGGCAACCGCGTCAGCACCAGGATCGCGATCTGCACCACCAGGACGGCCGCCAGCATCGTCAGGCCGCGCTCGCGCCGCAGCGCCGCGATCACGGTCCGCCCTCCCCGGCGTCCGGGCCGTACATCGGCCGCTCGCCCCGGCGGCGCATCCACCACACCACGCCCACCGCGCCGAGCAGCAGCGCCACCACCACGTAGTTGATCACCTCCCAGGCGCGCTCGGCCGCGTCGTCGATCGGCAGCAGCAGCCGGGTCACGGCTCCCTCGGAGCGGATGCCCAGCAGGTCCAGGTCCTCCACCGCCCAGTCCACCGCGTTCTGGAGCACCAGCAGACTGTTGACGTAGCGGTCTCCGTGCAGGCTGGCCGACAGGCTCATGATCGTGTCGTTGAGAAACTCGCCTGAGCCGAACACCACCAGCCGGGTGTCGTGCGGCGAGGCGTCGATCACCGAGCGCCGGCTTGCGGCGCCCCCTTCCGGCGCGCCCGCGTCAGGCGGCCCGGACTCCGCGAACGCACTCGGAAAGCGGCCGGTGACCGCCACCGCCAGCGGCCACTCCTGCCGGTCGTCGCCGTGGGCGAAGCCGCCGTCCGGATAGCGCCCGAAGTCCGGCTGCGCGGTCGGCTCCTCGGTGGTCCAGGCCCCGGCCGTGGAATGCAGCAGCACCTCCACCTGGCGGCCGGCCGCCAGCGCCCCGTCCACCGCCAGCGGCGACGCCCAGTTCAGAGTCACCGCCTCCAGGGACGAGGTGATCGGGTGGGTGCGCGCCATGCCGTCACGGCGCACGTCGACGAAGTACGGGTAGTCGATCGCGCGGATCTGCACGATCGAGCCGCTCTGTACCGTGGTGGGAAACACCTCGTTCTGCGGATCCATGACCACGGTCGGCGCCACGCTCACGCCGTAGGACTCCAGCAGCGCCGCGATCCCCTCGCCGGCGCGGCGCAGCGTCAGACCGCCGGTGAACGGATCCGCGTCGACCCGGTGGCTGCCGGCGGCCACCAGCAGCGCGCCGCCCCGCATCAGGTACTGGTCGACGGCGAAGCGCTCCCGCTCGCTCATCGCCTGCGGCGCCACGACCAGCAGCGCGTCGACCTGCGCCGGCACCTCGCCCTGGCTCAGGTCGACCTGCTGCACCGCGTAGTCGTCGGCGAGCTGCTGCTGCAGGAGCTGCCAGGAGGCAAACGGTTGCTGCGCCCTCCCGAACGGGTCCTGGGTGATGCCGGCCGGCGGCAGCCGGACGCCGATGGTGCGCAGGAACCCGGGGGCGACCCGCTTCAGCGCCGCCTCGACCGCCGCGGTGACCGACGCCGCGCTGTACTCGTCCTCGGGCCGCACGATGAACGCCTGCTCGCCGGCCTCCAGGATCAGGTCGAAGTAGTAGGTCTCCGTCGAGAACAGCGACACCGCGATCGGCCGCAGGCCGTACCGGTCGGCGAGCTCCTGCCGCCCGGCCGAGCCGTCCGGGCCGGGGTCGATCTCCCGGTACACCAGCGTGCCGCCCGAGCGCTCGGCCAGCGCGCGAGCGGCCTCGGACACCAGCGCGCGCGGTTCGTCCAGCTCCGCCGGCAGCGTGTCCGGGGTCACGTGCAGCGCCAGCTCCACGGGATCGCGCAGCGCCGCGAACAGCGAGTCGACGCTGCGGAACCCGGACGACGCCTTCTTGATGGCGCGCGTCAGGTCGTACTCGAAGTTGCGCAGCCGCACCTCGGTACCCCCGTCGCGGCCGCGATCGATCCGGATCAGATCCTGGAAGCCCAGCACCTCGTACTGGTCGCCGTAGCTGACCAGCACGTCGAAGTAGGAGTTGACGATGCCCTGCTCGAAGCGGTCCTCAACCTGAAAGGGCGTGGGCCGGATGCTGTAGCTCTGCGCGGCCTCCTCCTCGGCCTGTGGATCGGTGCCGGGGTCGATCACCTCGGCGGTGACCGTGCCGCGGCCGGCGATGCGGTACTCCTCCAGCAGGCCGCCGATCTGCGGCGCCAGCGGCGCCAACAGGGGATGGGTGCGCTCGCTCAGGTAGGCGCGGATCATCAGCGGCTCGGACAGATCCTCCAGCAGGGAGACGGTCGCCGGCGACAGCGAGTAGGCGCCTTCCGCGGTGAGGTCAACGCGCAGGCGCGCGAACGGGCCCAGCCACACGTTGAACAGGATCAGGTTGGCGGCGGCCAGCGCGGCCGCGCCGAGCGCCCGTCGTCGATAGCTGATGGTCACCGCGCCGCGGCTCCAACGCTTGGCGTCCAGCGCCAGGACGCAGGCGCCAAGAAAGCCGGCGGTGAGCGACAGGTAGTAAACCAGATCGCGGAGATCCAGGACGCCGCGCTCGATGGAGGCGAAGCGGCTGCCGGTGCCGATCTGGCGCAGCAGGTCGCCGGCGCCGCCCGCGAAGTCGGTGACCCCCGGCGTGCCGACCAGATAGAGCGCGCCGCCGACCACCGCGGTGGAAATGAAGGCGACGATCTGGTTGGAGGTGCGCGACGACAGGAACAGGGCGAGCGCGGCGTAGGCGCCGGCCATCAGCAACGAGGCGAGGTAGCCGCCGATCACCGGCCCCGGGTCCAGGTCGCCGAGCAGCGCGACCGTCAGGGGCAGCGGCAGGGTCAGCAGCAGCGCCGTGGCCACCAGCACCTCGATCGCCAGGAACTTGCCGAGCACCAGCGCGAGCGGCCGCACCGGCAGGGTGAGCAGGATCTCCAGCGTCCCGGAGCGCTGCTCCTCACTCCACTGCCGCATGCCCAGCGCCGCCACCAGCAGCATCACCAGCAGCGGCATCCACGCGAACAGCGGCCGCACGTCGGCGATACCGCGGGCGAAGAACGCCTCCACCCAGAAGAACGTGAACAGGGACGCCGCCAGGAAGGCGCCCACGGCGATGAAGGCCAGCGGCGAGCTGAAGTAGCTCAGCACCTCCTTGCGCGCGACCGACAGCGCCGGCGTCACTCGTCCGCCTCCGCTGCGGCGTCGGCTCCTCGGGCCAGCGCGTCGAACACCGTCTCCAGCGTGCGGCGCTCCTGGCGCAGCTCGCTTACCGGCCACCGGGCCGCGGCCGCCACGTCGAACACGCTGCGGCCCAGCTCGTCCACCGCCGCCCCGGCCGTGATCCGGTAGCGGATGCCGCGCTGGTCCCGCTCCCGCTCGACCGCCGTCACCCCCGGGATGGCGAGCAGCCGTTTGCGCGCCCCCTCCACCTCGTCCGACAGCGTGAGCAGCACCGCGGTGCCGGCCGCGAGCGTCTCCAGGGCCGCGTCGGCGCGGATGCGGCCCTGCATGATGATCACCGCGCGGTCGCACAGCGCCTCCACCTCCGACAGGATGTGGGTGGAGAACAGCACCGTGCTGTGCCGGGCCAGAGCTCGGATCAACCTGCGGATCTGCACGATCTGCGTGGGGTCCAGGCCCACGCTCGGCTCGTCCAGGATCAGCAGCCTGGGCTGGTGGAGGATCGCCTGCGCCAGCCCCACCCGCTGGCGGTAGCCCTTGCTGAGCTCCCCGATCGGCCGCGTCATCTGGTCGGCCAGCCCGGTCTCCGCCAGCGCGGTCATGATGCGCGCGCGCCCCTCGTCCGGCGACAGCCGCCGCAACTCGGCGATGTGGCGCAGGTACGACTGCACGGTCAGCTCCGGGTAGAGCGGTGCGTTCTCCGGCAGGTAGCCGATGCGCTCCTGCACCGCCAGGGTGTCGGTGAGCACGTCCAGGCCGTCCACCGTGACCGTGCCGTGGTCCGGCTGCAGGTAGCCGGTCAGGATCTTGAGAACCGTGGTCTTGCCGGCGCCGTTGGGGCCGAGCAGGCCCACGATCTCCCCGGCGGCGATGGAGAAGCGCACGTCGTCGAGCGCGCGCACCGAACCGTACGACTTGGCCAGTGCCGTGACCTCGACCATGGGATCGCCGGGAAAGATAGTGACGCGGAGGCCCCGTCGGCTACTTGCCGCCGGCCGCTCCGGAGCTACGGCGACGCGGCCCTCTGTCGAGGATCGGCGATCCGCATCATGATAGGTAGGCTAGATGCCACCCTTGACTTCACCGTTACTGATTTAGAGCCCGGATCTACCATCTTCGGCATCGACGCTCCGCAGCTCCGAGACACCGCCTGCGAGCAGTTCGCCCAAACGGAGCTGTGGGGCAACCGGCCTCCACTCGAGGACACAGCGCTCGATCTCGCGGCCCAGGCGATTAACGAGCTCCAGTTACAAGACCCTGCCGGAGACTACTTCGACAGCTCCGTACTGGATGCAATTCTCAAGTTCAGGACCGCGGCCGGAGTCGCAGATGTTCGATATGAGATGATCCCGCAAGGGCCTGCCCATGGCAGATTCTCACTTGATGAAACTACATGTCTGTATGTCGAAGACCGCCTGAAGAATATCCCGGCACCACGGTCCTTTGTTGTGAGCGGCAGACTCGACGAGATCAAGCACGAAACCGGCCGCTTTCGTCTCCTCGTAAACCGCACGTCAGCGCTATATGGACGGGTTGACACAACGGTATTGACCGTAGAGGCATTGCGCCCCTTGTGGGGTAAGCCCACCACGATCGAAGGCATGGTGCATTTCAAGGTCAACGGCCAGCCTCGATTGATCGACGCACGTCGGATTACTGGCAGACTGGAACGATCGGATATTTTCGAGGAAATACCGTCGATTGATGTTTCCCCCTCCCTGTTTCCTAGCAAGCATGGGCAGACCGGGACGTTTGATCCCATCGATCTTGCGGGCACCTGGCCCGGCGAAGAATCTATCGACGACCTTCTCGCCCAACTCGACTGAACTGAATCTCGTGACTCAATTTCTCTTGGATACGAATCTCTTGCTTGGGTTCACGCGTACCGCCCCTTGGGCTAACACGCCTCGAAGATGTTCGACAGCATCCCGACACTTGATATCAACAAACCGACAATCTTGACTGCCTATGCGCAGATCGATGCATGGACCCACGGTACAGTTGTAAACTCCCCTCACAATACTCCCCCTCCGAAGCAAGCCGTATCGATGAGCCAGAACGATCTATGGATTTCCGCTACGGCTCACGCGAGCGGCGCCACGCTTCTTTCGACAGATACGGACTTCCGCCACCTACACGGTATATGGTTTCCCAGAATCTACCCTTGGACGGGTCAAGATCATGGAAGACATCATTATTGCCGCGGCAACAGGAGGGGACGTTGAGGATGACACCTATATGTTCTTACGCCGGGAGTTGATGAGCGATCACGAGATCAGGAGCATGATTCCGGATTTTGTTCGTACCTACCGAAGCCTCGACGCGTTCTGGCCGTTTATCAAGAATGAGTCGTCTACCTACGCCGAGCGTCGGCAGTTGATTCGCACGGCGTTCAAGCCTCTTGTTGGCTACCTGGAAGATGCCAACCGTACGCCCGGAGATGTTGTCACCCTCGATGCGATAGAGCTGCTTGACGTAGAGCACATCTGCACCCAACATTCAGAAGAGCCGATCAAGGCAATTCTCGGCGGCATCATGAACCTCGTGAACGGAATCGGAACACTGCGGAATCGACTGTCTGATTCTCACGGCCGGGGAGGAAGATTGCCTGTTCGTCCGTCACAACGGCACGCGAGACTTGCAGTGAACGCTGCTGGTGAGGTTGCAGCTTTTCTAGTAGAAACGCACCACGAGAAACAGAAATAGACTTTGTTGAGACCGCCCTTTACGTCAACGAACCTTGGCGCCGATGACGATCGCGGCCGCCAGCAGGACCAGGTTCTTGACGATGTACTGGCCTTCCAGGGTCAGCACGAACGGCGCCGCGACGAACACCGCCTCCGGGTTCAGCACGATCGGCGACATCGCGCCCAGCATCTGGGCGTACATCAGCGCCACCGTCACGCGCAGCAGCCGGCCGGTAAGGTAGCCGAGACCGATGGCCATCTCCCAACAGCCCAGGAACGGCAGGAACAGCCCCGCCGGCAGGAACGGATAGGTCGACACGATCAGGCCGGCCGCCGGGCTGGCGCCGGGGAAGAGCTTCAGCGCCCCGAACCAGATGAACACCACCCCGATGGTCACCCGCAGCAGGCGCACGCCGTGGCGGTCCATCCAACCGATCAGGCGCTGATCGATCGGCTGGAGCCGAGGGGGAACCGGCAGCCGCGTGGCCATCGGCTCCAAGGTAGCGACGGCGGCGCGGCTCAGGCCAACAGCTCGGCGATCGTGCCCACGGTGCGGTCCGGCTGCACCGTTCCGTCGCCCGTCGCGCCCGTTGCCGCGTGGTCTGATGCCCACACCCCGTGGATGCCCACCGCCTGGGCGCCGGCGATGTCCCAGGGCAGGTCGTCGCCGACCATCCACGCCTCAGCGGCGGTCACGCCCAGCCGCTCCAGGGCGAGCCGGAAGATGCGCGGGTCGGGCTTGCCGAAGCCCACCTCGCCTTCCACCACCACCGCGTCGAACCGGCGGTCGACCGCGTGGCGGCCGATCTTGGCGCGCTGATCGGCGGCGCTGCCGTTGGTGACCAGCGCCAGCCGGACGCCGCGGCGGCGCAGCTCGGCGACGGTCTCCAGGGCGCCCGTGATCGGCTCCAGGGAGCGCAGGCGCTCGGCAACGAAGCGGTGGCCCAGCGCCTCCGCATCAACGGGCGTCGTGAACCCTATCAGCTCCAGGGCGCGCTCCACGATCCGCGCACGCGCCCCTGCCTGGTGCAGGCGCGCGTGCGTGCGGCGCTCCTCGTCCGACCAGAACCAGGTGTGGGCCTCCGCCATCGCCTCGCTCACCCGTGCCAGGGGCAGCGCGGTGTCGTCGGCGAGTTGCCGGGTGATGACCTCCATCGCATGCCGGCCGGCCGCGGTGGAGGCCAACAGCGTGTCGTCCAGGTCGATCAGCATCGCGCGCGGCAGGGGGAGCATAAGTGGAGGTGGAACCGGATGGGTGCGGGCAGCGTCAGCGTAGCACGCGCTGCGGTGCCGCTTGCGTGGCCCTCCCGCCCGACTCATCATCGCATCCATGAGCCTGACCACCGCTCCGACCTTCTCCGTGCTCATCACCGGCGGCACGATCGTCGACGGCACCGGCGGCCCCGCCTACCAGGCTGACGTCGGACTGCAGGGCGACGTGATCACAGCCATCGGCGACCTCGGCTCCGCCTCAGCCACCACCACCGTCGACGCCAGCGGCCTCACGGTCACCCCCGGCTTCATCGACGTGCACGTGCACAGCGAGCTGGCGCTGCTCGCCGGCCACGACAGCCTGGCCGGCGCCCGGCAGGGGATCACCACCAACCTGCTGGCCCCGGACGGCTTCGGCTGGGCGCCGCTCGACTCGCCGGCGTGCGAGGAGCTGTTCGCCTACACGGCGACCCTCTACGGCGGCTCGCAGCTCGAGGCGCGCTGGCCGACCATCGACTCCTACCTGGACCGCTTCGCCGGCACCACGCCGCTGAACGTGTTCCCGCAGGTCCCGCACTGCGCCGTGCGCCTGCGGGCGATGGGATGGGAGGCCCGCCACGCCACCCCGGACGAGCTGGCGGCGATGGAGGACGGCACCCGCGAGTGGATGGACGCCGGCGCCGGCGCGCTCTGCCTGGGGCTGGACTACCAGCCGAGCGCCAACGCCAGCTTCGAGGAGCTGGTGCGCCTGTGCCGGGTCACCGCCGAGCACGGCGGCATCTACGCAGCGCACCAGCGCTACGCGCACATGGGCCGCCCCGTCGCGTGGCGGGAGACCATCGAGCTGGCCAAGGCGTCCGGCTGTCCCGTGCACGTCAGCCACGAGCGCGTGGACCCGGCGTCGGGCGCGGCCCTGGAGCAGGTGGACCGCGAGGGAGTGGACCTGTCGTTCGAGTCGTACCTCTATCCTGCCGGCATGACCCACCTGGAGATGGCGCTGCCCATCCACCTGCACCCCGGCGGCTGGCCGGCCATGGTCGAGCGGTTGCGCCAGCCCGGCATACGCAGCCTGGCGGTGGAATGGCTGGCCAAGTATCTGGGACGCGCCGATCAGTTCGTCGGCTACACCCGCTCCGGCCGCCATGTGGGCCAGCGCATGGCCGCCCTCGCCGCGGCGGCCGGCAAGCCGGTCGGCGAGTTCGCCTTCGACCTCGTCATGGAGGAGGAGGGCGCGGCCACGCTGGTGTTCCCGTGGCAGACGCCGGTGGAGGAGCACGAACGGGTGATCGCCGCGACCGCCGTGCACCCGCGCATGATGGTCGCCAGCGACGGCGTCTACGACGTCCCGCACCCGCACCCGCGCAGCTTTGGCTGCTTCGCCCGGGTACTGGGCGACTTCGTCCGCGACCGCGGGCTGCTGAGCCTGCCGGAGGCGATCTACAAGATGGCAGGCTTCCCGGCCGAGCGCTTCCGCGTCCCCGACCGCGGCGTGATCCGGGTGGGCGCGGCCGCCGACCTGGCGGTGTTCGACGCCAACACCGTGGCGGCCCGCTCCACTTGGGAGGAGCCGCGCCAGGAAGCCGCCGGCATGCGCTGGGTGCTGGTCAACGGCCGCCCGATCATCGCCGACGGCAACCCCACCGGCGCCCTGCCCGGCCGCGTGCTGGCGAGGAAGTAGCCGGAGAACTCCGCGTCAGTCCGGGCAGCGGAACTCGCACCTGCAGCCGGACGCGCGCATCAGGCGCCGGTCCAGGGTGACCAGATCGGCCTGCAGCGACTCCGCCAGGGCGACGTACCACCCATCGTAGGCGGTCACGTTGTCGCGCAGTTCCCACACGCGGGATGCGAACGGAGCGTAGGGAAACAACCCCACCTCCAGCTCCAGCAGCTCTGCGTGGGCCATCGATGCGGTGTCGGACGAGATCTCCTCGACCAGTGCAGCACGTCGCAGGATGTTGGCGACCTCGGCCGGCATCAGGTACGGCGCCACCGCCGAGCCGGAAGCAAGCTGCTGGCGCGCCCATCGACCGTCGGATCCCCTGTCGACCAGTGCCGCCACGGCGGCGCTGGCGTCGAGAACTAGCGTCATCGTCGATCGGCATCTCGGTGACGCAGGATGCTGGCGGCTGAGAACGTGCTGCCGGTGCGCTCGACCCGCTCGGCGATCCTCCGCAGCACCACGTCGGGGTCCGGGCGCTGCGCCAGCTCGACAAGTTGCAGGCGCAGGTACGCCTGCAAGGACCGTCCGGTAGCGGCCGCCCGAGCGCTGAGCTCATCGCACGCCTCGCCTGGAACATCGCGGATCGTGATCGATCGTGTCATCACATCAATATGCTGTCATTAGCAGCATACTGCAAGTGCCAAGACTACACGGAGATACCTCGCCCGCAGCGGGCTCGTTGTACGGGCGAGGCAGATCGGCCTACCGTCCTGCCATGGCCGGCTCCACCGTGACCTCGACCGATTCGATCACCCGCGAGTACGTCGCGCTCCATCCGCGCTCCGCAGAGCTCTTCCGGGAGGCGCTCGACGTGTTTCCGGGCGGCGCCACCCACGAGGTGCGCCGCCTCCTGCCGTTCCCGGTCTTCATGACCCGTGGCCACGGCGCCTCGAAGTGGGACGTCGACGGCCACGAGTACGTCGACTACGTGATGGGGCACGGCGCGCTGCTGCTCGGGCACAGCCATCCGGAGGTGGTGGCCGCGGCCACCGCCCAGCTCCCGCACGGCACCCAGCTCGGCGCCAACACCGAGCAGGAGATCGCCTGGGCGCGCGCGGTCCAGGCGCTGATGCCGTCGGTCGAGCGGATTCGCTTCCACAGCTCCGGCACCGAGGCGTCGATGATGGCGATCCGCATCGCCCGCGCCTGCACCGGGCGAGACCGCATCGTCACCTTCGCCGATCACTTCCACGGCTGGCACGACTACGTGGCGGGCGGCTCCGGCCGCTACCCGGCGACCGGCATCCCGGCGGCGACCCGCTCGACGGTCACGGTGCTGCCGGAGGCCGATCCGGACGCGGTCGACGACACGCTGGCCGCGGGCGACGTCGCCGCGGTGATGCTGGAGCCCACCGGCGGCGCCATGGGCTACTACGGCGTGCACCCGACCATCCTGAGTCAACTGCGCGAGGTCACCACGCGGCGGGACGTGCTCCTCATCTTCGACGAGGTCGTCACCGGCTTCCGCGTCTCCAAGGGCGGCGCGCAGGAGCGCTACGGCGTCCGGCCCGACCTGACCACGCTGGCCAAGATCCTGGCCGGCGGCCTGCCGGGCGGCGCGGTCGGCGGCCGCAAGGATCTGCTGAACATCCTGTCGTTCCCGCCCGACGTCGACCCACGCCGGCGCATCGGCCACCCGGGCACCTTCAACGCCAACCCCTTGAGCGCCGCGGCCGGCACGCGCTGCCTGCAGCTCCTCACCGACGGCGCCGCGAACGATGCCGCCGAGCGGGCCGCGCGCCGCCTGCGGCAGGGCATCGAGGGCGCGATCGCCGCCACCGGCGTGACCTGTTTCTGCCACCAGCGCGCCTCGATGGTCTGGATCGTCTTCGGCGTCACCCACGACGGCGATCCCGAGCTGTGCACGGCGCCGCGGGAGACGGTCGCCGAGGGACGCGCGCCGCGCTACGGCGAGCCGTTCAAGCGGGCGCTGCTCAACCGCGGCGTCGACGCGCTTGCCGGCGCGTTCATCGTCAGCGCCGTCCACACCGACGAGCAGATCGACCACACCGCCGCGGCGGTGGAGGATGCCCTGCAACGGATGAAGGCGGACGAGGTCCTCCGCTGAGCCCCGAACGCGCGCAGGCCGATCCCGGCGGCGCAGTCCCTGGCAGGGCCACCCTGCGCGGGCTGATGCTGCCGGTGTTCCTGCCGGTGCTGCTGGAGTCGGCCGGCGTCGCCGCGATATTCCCGTTCATCCCGCTGCTGGCGGTGGAGCTCGGCGCGGGGTTCGCCGGCGCGGGCGCCGCCTTTGCCCTGCACGGCCTTGGCGGCATGCTCATCGCCGTGCCGATCGGCATGGCCTGCGCGCGCTTCGGCGAGAAGCGGCTCCAGGCCGCCGCCGGCGTGGCGCTGGCGGGCTGCTGCGCGGGCGCCGCTCTGGTCGCAGCAGCGCCGGCGTTCGCGGCGCTGCTGCTGGGCATCGGCTGCTGCCACGGCGCGTGGATGCTGTCGCGTCTGGCCTGGATGAGCCGCGCCGCCTCGCCGCAATTGCGGGGCCGCGCACTGGCCACCACCGGCGGCGTCACCCGCATCGGCAGCCTGATCGGACCGATCGCCGGCGGCTTCATCGGCGACCGGTTCGGCCTGCAGGCGATCTTCGTCCTGCCGGTCGTGCTGGCGCTGGCCGCGTCCGCGCTGATGATGCGCCTGATGCCGTCCTTTCCCCCGCAGGGGATCGCCCCTGCCGCCGGCAGGAGCGGAGGCGCCATCGGCGACCTCTGGCGGGAACTGCGCAGCGCACGGCCCATCCTGACGACGGCCGGCACGGCCATGGTCGGGCTTTCCGTTCTGCGCGCCTCGCGGCGGGTGATCGTGCCGCTGTGGGCCTACCACATCGGCCTCAACGTGGTGGAGATCGGTCTGGTGGCAGGACTGACCGCCGGCATGGAGATCCTGATGTTCCTGCCGGCCGGCATGGTGATGGACCGCCTTGGCCGCCGCTACGCCTCGGTCCCGGCCACGCTGTTGCTCGCCGTGGGGCTGGCGGCCACGCCGCTGGCGCAGTCGTTCGCGGCGCTGCTGGCCGTCGGCCTGATCGGCGCCGTCGGCAACGGTCTGGGCAGCGGCATCAACATGACCTACGGGGCCGATCTGGCGCCGGCCGGCCGCTCCGGGCAGTTCCTGGGCCTCTGGCGGCTGATCAGCGACATCGGCAGCGTGCTGGGGCCCACCATCGCCGGCGCGGTGGCGGCCGTGCTCAGCCTGGCCGGCAGCGCGCTGGCGGTCGGCGTGCTGGGCGTGGCCGGCGGGGTGGCGTTCGCGCTCCTCCCCGAACCGGCCGAGCAGCGCCGCCGCGCCGACGCCGCCGCAGGCGACGGCTGACCCGCGGAGGTAGGGCGCCGATCCACGTGTTGACACGACCCACATACATGTTCCACAAGAGTATGTCTGTTGAGGATTATCCGATGTTGCTGGTCATGGTCATGACATACCTATGAAAACGACGATCAATCTGGACGATGAGCTCGTGCGGCGTGCCATGGCCATCCACGCCGGAAGGACCAAGACCGCGGTCCTGGAGCTGGGCTTGCGGGAGCTGATCGACGCTCACGCGCGCCGAACGCTGAGTGAGGCGTTCGGTTCTCAGCCAGACCTGAACGCCGTGCCGCGCCGGCGACCTGAAAGCGACGACCTGTGAGTGTCCTCATCGATACCGGTGTCTGGCTGAGATTCTTTCGCGGCGAGCAGAAGGGCCTCGTGGCACGACCGTGGATCGCAAGCGGCGAAGCCATGGTGCACCCGTTCGTCTTCGGTGAGTTGCTCCTGGGCGGTCTCTCCACCGAGAACGACACGTTGATGCACTCGCTGGTCTGGTGCGACGTCGCCACGCCAGGCGAAATCTGCGACTTTATTCGGCGCAGCGGCCTTACCGGCAAGGGAGTCGGCTGGGTCGATGCCGCTTTGTTGGCCACGGCTCGCGATGCGGATGCCCCGCTCGCCACCTACGATTCCAGACTCGCCCGCCGCGCGCGGGGGTTGGGGATCGGGACTCCCGTGGGACACCCATGAGACCGCGGGTGGCGATCGTCGCCTACACCCAGGAGACCAGCAGCTTCACCACGCAGCGGACGACCCTCGACACCTTCCGGGCGTACGGGCTGGCCGAGGGTCCCGCGGTACTGGAGAACCGCTTCAATCACGAGATCGGCGGCTTCCTGCACGAGCTCCAAGCGGCCGGCTTCGAGTGGGAGCCGTGCCCGGTCATCCACGCGACGGCCGGCGCGCACGGCCCGCTCACGGCGGCGACCCGCACCTGGTTCGAGGAGCGCATCGTCGCGGGGGTCCGGGCCGCGGCCCCGCTCGACGCCGTCTACCTGGCCCTGCACGGCGCCGCCGCGGCCGATGACGAGCCGGACACCGAGGGTCGCCTGCAGGAGCTCGTGCGCGAGGCCGTCGGCCCCAATACCCCGATCGTGCTGTCCCTCGACCACCACGCCAACCTCACGCAGCGCATGGTCGACGGCTGCGACGCCCTGGTCGCGCACCGCACGCAGCCGCACGCCATGCGCGACACCGGGCAACTCGCCGCTCGCCTGCTCATTCCCATCCTGCGCGGCGAGCTCAAGCCCACGATCGCGTGGCGGAAGATCCCGCTCATCACCCACCAGGAGCAGTTCCTGACGGCGGGCGGCCCGATGAAGACCTGGTTCGACCGCGCGCGAGCGATGGAGCGCCTGCCCGGCGTCGCGTCGGCCTCCACCTTTCCCATGCAGCCGTGGCTGGACGTTGCCGAGGGCGGCTGGGCGTGCGCGGTCGTCACCGACGGCGACCGGGAGCTTGCCGAGCGGCTGGCCGGCGAGCTGGCCGATCTGGCCTGGGAGCTGCGCGACGCGTTCCTGAAGCAGGAGAGCATCAGCCCGGCGGAGGCGGTGGCGCAGGCGATCGCGGCTGACCGCGGCCTGGTCGTGCTGTCCGACACCGGCGACAGCGTCTGGGGAGGCGCGGCCGGCGACAGCACGGCGCTGCTGGCCGAGCTGCTCCGGCAACGGCCGTCACAGATGGCGCTGGTGCCGATGGTCGATCCGATCATGGCCGAGCAGGCCGCCCGCGCCGGTGCAGGCGGGTCGGTGCGCGGGCCGCTCGGCCGCGCGCTGGATCCCCAATTCGGGCCCCCTGTGGAGATCGATGCGGAGGTGGTGGCGGTCGGCGGCGGCGTCATCGAAGTCCCCGTGCAGGCGTTAACGTCCTTCGACATGGGCACCGCCTGCCTGCTGCGCAGCGGCTCCATCTACGTCGTCGTCAGCGAGCACACCGGCATCGGCGGCAACCACCCGGCGGTGTACGAGCACTTCGGCCTCGACGTCGCGGACGCCAAGATGGTCGTGGTGAAGACGGCAAGCAACTGGCAGTACTACCGCCCCTGGACCTCCCAGGTGATCCGCGCGGACACGCCCGGCCCCACCCAGTCGGGACTGCGCGAGCTCGACTGGAAGCACCTGCCGCGCCCGATCTATCCCCTGGACCCACTGCCGGGCTGGTCCGCCTCGCCGGCGTGAGCACGGGGCCGGCAGTGCAGTCGCGCGTGTTCGGCGGCAGCCTCCGCTGGGTCGGCGAGCACTGGGTGTGTGGGCTGAAAGGCGAGGAGGAAGGCGAGACCGCCCGCCTCAGCCTCTACCACACGCATGCGAGCGCGGCAGGCGAGGGCGTGGTCGCCTACGTGTCGATCCGAAGCGAGGCCGCCTCGCCCGTGTTGGGCGTGTTCACCGACAATCGCGCGCTCGCCGCATGGGTGCACGACGCCTGGGGCGGCGGCCGCGGCGGGCCGTTCGGGCCGCATCCGCCCGTCTTCGACGCGCGTCTCGCCCGCGGCGACCGCACAGGGGACGAGCGCTCCTGGTCCATCCAGACCCCGGACCTGGACCTGCAGGCCGTCTGGCGAGGGTTCGAGACGCCGGTGGTCTCCTACCGCGGCGACGATCCGGAGGTGTACGCCCAGCGCTCCCTGTTCAACGTCCTCCTGTTCGCCCGCGAGGCCGAGGTCCACGCGAACGGCGTCCGCATCGACGGCGCCCCCTACACGGACGGCCGCTGGCGGCCGGTCATCGGCGGCGGCGACCGCAGCTCCTGCGTAGTCGCCCTCGCCGAGACCTTCATCACGCCGGCGTAGGCGAGCAGCTAGGGGATAAGAGATCAGGCGTTCGGTCCCTACCAGATCGTTTGAATCGAGACCGTGCTGCCGGCGAGCGGCGAGTGCACCGCGTCCCGCCCGGCGTCGACTGCGGCGAAGCGCGCGCCGGATCGGCTGTAGACGGTCAGGCGCTCCGCATCCCGATCGACGATCCAGTACTCGCCGACCCCGGTGCGCTCGTAGAGTGCCAGCTTGCGCACGCTGTCGTGGTCCCGACTCGACGGCGAGACGATCTCCACCACCAAGTCGGGGGCTCCGACAATCCGGCTCGGCTCTATGATCGACGCGCGCTCCGACAGCACCACGACGAAGTCCGGCTGGACGATATCGTTCTCCGTCAGCTCCACGTCTACCGGCGCGAACAAGACCTCGCCCTTGCCGGGGCGTTCGAAGACGGCGGCAAGCACGTCGACCAGGCGCCAGGCACATCGCTGGTGGTTCACCGAAGGCGCCGGACTCACGTAGTGAGCCCCATCAATGATCTCATGCCGCTTTCCGTCATCGGGAAACTGCGCGTACTCCTGGTACGTCAGCCTACTCGTGCCGGCAACGATCGCCATATCGTCAAGAATACCCTAACGCTCGGGTCCTTCGCCACGTACCGCGCGTGTACGAGCACTTCGGCGTCGACACGTGGCGGACGCCAAGATGGTCGTGGAGCGGCCTTGCAGCCCCCTACCCGAAACGCCCTCAATGAGGACGCTATGTATCGCGGCATGAAAGCCGCTGAGCTCGCCACGGCCGCCGATGTTGCTCGCTCCTATGTGTTCGGCGGCAGCCTCCGTTGGGTCGGCGAACACCGGGTGTGCGCGCTGAAACGCCAGGGGGACGAGGAGACCGCCCGCGTCAGTCTGTACCACACGCATGCGAGCGCCGCAGGCGAAGGGGTGGTCGCCCTCGCGGAGACCTTCATCACCCCGGCGTAGGCAGGGCTGCGGCTTCCCATGGACGACGCCGGACACATGACTCCGGACGAGTTCCGGCGCTGCGGCGCCGCGCTGATAGAACGCATCGCCCGCTACATGGAGGAGATCGAGCGCTACCCGGTCCTCTCACGCGCGGCGCCGGGATCGGTCCGCGCGCGCCTGCCCCGCACCGCGCCCGAGCGTGGCGAGCCCTTCGCCGACGTGCTGCGCGACGTCGACCGGATCATCATGCCCGGACTCACGCACTGGCAGTCGCCGAGCTTCTTCGCCTACTTCCCGGCCAACGCCTCGGGGCCGGCGATCCTCGGCGACCTGCTCTCCTCCGGCCTCGGGGTGCAGGGCATGCTCTGGGCGACCAGCCCCGCCTGCACCGAGCTGGAGACGCACGTGCTCGACTGGCTGGTCGACCTGCTTGGGCTGCCGGAGCGGTTCCGGTCGAGCACGGCCGGCGGCGGCGTCATCCAGGACAGCGCGTCCAGCAGCACGCTCACCGCGCTCCTCGCAGCCCGCGAGCGCGCCAGCGGCGGCGCGGTCAACGAACACGGCGCCGGCCACCGTGCACCGCGGCAGCGGCTTACCGTCTACACGTCCCGCCACGCCCACTCCTCGATCGAGAAAGCGGTGAAGATCGCCGGCGTCGGGCGCGACAACCTGCGCCTCGTCGACACCGACGGCCGTCATGCCATGCGGGTCGACGCCCTGCAGGCGGCCATCGCCGCGGATCGAGACGCCGGCGCGATCCCTGCGATGGTCTGCGCGACCGTCGGCACGACCTCTTCCGGCGCCGTGGATCCGGTGCGCGCCATCGGCGCCCTCTGCCACCGTGAGCAGATCTGGCTCCACGTCGACGCCGCGCACGCGGGCAGCGCCACCATCTGTCCCGAGCACCGCGGCCTGATCGACGGGGTCGAGCACGCCGACAGCTACACGTTCAACCCGCACAAGTGGCTGCTCACCAACTTCGACTGCAGTTGCTTCTGGGTCGCCGACCGCGCCGCGCTGATCGACGCGCTGAGCGTCCTTCCCGAATACCTGCGCAACCGCGCCACCGACTCAGGCGCTGTCATCGACTACCGCGACTGGCACGTGCCGCTCGGCCGGCGCTTCCGAGCCCTCAAGCTCTGGTTCGTCATCCGCCACTACGGCGCGGAGGGCCTGCGCGCCCACGTCCGCACGAGCATCGCGCATGCCGAGTGGTTCGCCGCGCAGGTGGAGCAAAGCGACCAGTTCGATATGGCCGCGCCCCTATCGGTCGGGCTGGTGTGCTTCCGCCATCGCGCGGGCGACGCGTTCACGGAGACCCTGATGAACCGGCTCAACGAGTCGGGCGCCCTCTACCTCACCCACACCGTGCTCGACGGCCGGTTCGTGCTCCGTCTCGCGGTCGGCGCTCCCGCGACCCGCCGCGAGCATGTCGAGGCGGCCTGGGACCGCATCGTCGAAACAGCACGGGCGCTGTCGGTCGAGATGCCAACTCCGTAAGCACGGCGGCGGTGCTGCCAGCCGGCTTACCGCGGACCGCGTGCCACCGGTTGCCGGCGGCCGAACGTGCGCGGGCGGAAGTCTTCACGGTTGGTGATGCTCGCCCTGCTGCCCGTCGCCCGAATCACGAACAGCCCCTGTCGCTCCGCGTACGCATCGGCGGATTCGTTCGCCTTCAGGTAGGCGACCGCACCGTACGCGGCGTGGGCGGCATACTCGGGCAGCAGCACGGTGACGTTCCGCAGGGTCTCCAGGAAGTGATCGACGTCGCGTACCTTCAGGGTGGCCGCTTGACAGCTTTGCTCGCCGGGGTCGAGAGGTGGTATCCTTGCACCGTGAGGGTGCCCCTGGATATAAGGTGATGGGTAGATGAGCTTCATACTCCTCAGCCACGGTCTTCAGTACAGCATCCGGTTGCTCATGGAGTCGCGGCTGACGAAAGGCCCCTCCGCTGGCTTCAGCCACATGAAGCTTCAGAAGCTGCTGTACTACATGCAGGGGTACCATGTCGGGGCTTTGGCTCAGCCGCTCTTCCCTGAGGCGATCGAGGCGTGGGAGCATGGCCCCGTCGTCAGGGAGGTCTGGTACCGGTTCAATAAGTACGGTGCCGACGACATCCCGCAAGATGTCGTCAACGAGATCCCATTTCGCGGGAGCGCCATCACAACTGACTACCAACTTTCGCTTCTAAACTGGGTGTATGACACCTACGGCAGATATACGGCTGCTCAGCTCAGAGATCGAACCCATCACGAGATGCCTTGGGAAAAGGCCTACGTGAATGGGACGGGCAACGTGATCCCCTTGACCCTTCTTCAGAGGCACTTTCGTAGGCTCGTCTGATGGCGTCTCCGCCAAAGAACGCTGAGCCGGCGGCCCCGCCAGGGCCGCCGGCTCAGGATGGAACGCGATCAGGGACTTGGCTCCGCCTGAACTGGACGCTCCTTGCCCCATGGATCGCGATCGTAGTGTCCCTGCTCATCGCTGGCGGAAGCTTCATGAACGCCTCAGTTCAGTTGAGAGCCGCCACCATGAACATCCGCGACGAGTACGAACGGCGACGGCAGGCGATGGAAATGGACCTACGTGCCGAGTTGCGGCACATAAGAAGCGAGATGTCCCACCTCCGCAATCTGATCGATGCCTCAGACGATTTCGAGCGTTGACCCCCCTACACGCGCAGCTTTCAAGCGCCGATCGTGCGTATAAAGCACTTTCAAAGTGAGACACCACCCAGGGTGGTCTTGACTTCCACCGCCACCAGCTCGGCGCTGTTGACCGCGAGGATGTCGATCTCCCAGCGCCGTCCGCCGTAGTTACGCTCCAGGTTGGTGGAGAGATGATCCACGCCGACGCCACGGCGATTCAGGAGTGCGATCAGATCGCCCTTGACCAGCGCCTCCGTCAGCTTCCCCCACTGACCGTTGAACAGCTCGTTGAGTTCGCGGATGCGCCGGGCGTTTTCCGCATGAGCCGGTCGGTCTCCTGCATCCGGCGATCGGTCTCGCGCTGGCTTGCCGACAGCTCGCCGAGGATTGCCCAGACCTCCTGCCGGGTGGCGTCGTTGCGAAGTCCCATGTCAGCCATGCCGTTACCCGTCTCCTTGAAACCATAGTACCGCCGAACCCGGCCGGCGTACCCACCCCTGCCGCGCATGAGATGAGCATCGCCGCACCGATCGGCTGTTTGCTTGATTGTTGCCTGCACTATCAGAAACGACCTGGACATCCGCGGTGCTTCAAGGCGACGACCGGCATTTCAGCGTCGATCTCGTCAAAGCGGGATTGCAACTCCCATTTTCCGTCGTAAAATGGGACCATGTACCCCAGATCCCTGGCGATCCCGTCCAACGGCCGCCAGAGCTTCTTCCTGTTCGGCCCCCGCGGGACCGGCAAGACGACCTGGCTCAAGCACCGGTTCCCGGACGCGATCTACCTCGATCTGCTCGATCATGCCGTGTATCTGGAGCTGCTGGCCCGACCGCAGCGGCTGCGGGACCTGATTCCGCCCGGGTACGACGGGTGGGTCGTAGTCGACGAAGTGCAGCGAACGCCCCTGGTCCTCAACGAGGTCCATCGCCTGATCGAGGCTGACGGGCTCCGCTTCATCCTGACCGGGTCGAGCGCGCGCAGCCTGCGCCGGCGCGGCGTCAACCTGCTGGGCGGCCGGGCACGGACCCATCACCTGTACCCCCTGACGGCCGTCGAAGCCGGCGCCGACTTCGCACTGGAGCGCGCGCTGATCCACGGTCAGCTCCCATCGGTGTACACCCAGCCGGATCCCGACGAGTACCTGGCATCGTACGTCGAGAACTACCTGCGCCAGGAGGTGCTGGAGGAAGGACGCACCCGCAACCTGGCCACATTCAGCCGGTTCCTGGAAAGCGCCAGCTTCTCGCAGGCGGCGCCTCTCAACGTGGCCGAGGTGGCACGCGACGTCGGCGTGGACCGCAAGACCGCGTCCGCCTACTTCGACCTCCTGGAGGACCTGCTCATCGCGACCAGGGTCCCGGTCTTCACCAAGCGGGCCAAGCGCCGCATGACCACCCATCCGAGGTTCTTCCTGTTCGACGTCGGCGTCTTCCGGGCGATCCGTCCCACCGGTCCGCTCGACAGCCCCGAGCAGATTGATGGCCCCGCGCTGGAAACCTTGGTCTTCCAGGAGCTGCGCGCCGCCATCGCCTACCGCTCCCTCAAGCTGGACCTCTTCTTCTGGCGTACGGCGTCCGGCACGGAAGTGGACTTCGTCGCCTACGGCGGCGACGGCCTGTTCGCGATCGAGGTCAAGCGCACCCGCACGATCCGGCGCGCCGATCTCCACGGCCTCAAGCAGTTCCGGAGCGACTACCCCATGGCGCGGTGCGTGCTGCTGTTCGGAGGCGACCGCAGGGAGCATCGCGACGGGATCGAGCTCCTGCCCATGGCCGAGGCACTGGCCGATCCGACGCTGATCCTGGGATAGCGATCAGGCGTATACGCTCCTGACCAGATCGTTCGAATGGGTACGAAGCGAGCCAGTCGAGTGGAGCCACAGTGGCAGCTACGTCTCTCAGGCTATCGTAGCCGCAAAGCTACAGAGCTGCAGCGTATGGAACCCGTTGTATGATGGCAGCCACTGGTCAACCGCAGGAATATGCTGTCTTGAAGCGCCCGGCGTGGGGAAAGATCGACAAAGAGAGCGGTGACTACCACCCGCTCGCCCACCACTCCATGGACGTTGCTGCCGTATTCCTGCGGATGCTACAGCTCCCGGTCATTGGAAATCGCCTGAACACCGCAGCCGGCGCGCCTTTGCCGCCGTTGACCTGTCAGCGACTGGCCATGCTGGTGTTCCTGCATGACATCGGCAAACTTCATCCCGGATTTCAGGCCAAGGGTTGGCCCACGGGTCTATGGACCCGGCCGTTGGCCGGACATGTCGACAAAGGATGCGCCTTCTTCGAACTGGCGTTCAGATGGCCGGACCATCCATTTCACGCGACAGTAGCAAAGATCGTCAGGTGGGGAGAAGCGGTCGGAACGTTGCTCGATGCGGTCCTTGCGCACCATGGAAAGCCGGTCACGGACACGCGTGATCCGTCGCGAGCCTCTTGGAGCGTGGAACCTCACTATGACTGGCGTGATGAGGCAGCTGTCATGGATGATGCCCTTCACCGCTGGTTCGGCGACGCATTCGGTTCGCAAGCGCAACAGCTCCCCGACGAGCCCCCGTTCCACCATCTGGTAGCCGGATTAGTGGCTCTGGCCGACTGGATCGCTTCGGACCGCAAGTTTTTCCCGTTCTCAGGCCCGTTCGACTTCAGCTACGACGCGACAGCCCACGACCACGCCCGAGACGCGTTGGCCGCTATCGGATTCGACCCTGGCGCCCTGATTGACCGGCCTGCACCGGGCTTCTCGCAGATGGCCGGACATCCAGCACCGCGCCCGGTGCAGGCCGCTGTCGCGGCCGTCAGGGACGACGCTCGCCTCGTGGTCCTCGAAGCTGAAACCGGGTCGGGCAAGACGGAGGCTGCGCTGTGGCGATTCATGCAGCTGTTTGCGGCGGGCGCTGTGTCGGGAATGTATTTCGCGGTGCCCACGCGCGCCGCCGCGCGCCAGTTACACCGGCGGATCAACTCCGCACTCCGTCGCGCATACGAAGCCGATGCTCCCGAGGCGGTGCTGGCCATTCCCGGAATGGTGCGCGCAGGAGATGCTACCGGCCACGCCCTGCCAGACTGGCGCGTCCTCTGGGAGGATCAGCCCGGTCCGGCTCCCGCGCGATGGGCGGCGGAGCATGCCACCCGCTTCCTCGCAGCGACGGTCGCGGTCGGAACGGTGGATCAGGCGATGCTCGCAGCACTCCAGGTGAAGCACGCGCATCTGCGCGGCAGCGCCCTGAGCCGAAGCCTGCTCGTGATCGACGAGGTGCACGCCTCGGACGCGTACATGACCGCACTGATCGACCGGTTGCTGCGCGGGCACCTCGCCGTCGGCGGATACGCGCTGCTGATGTCAGCCACCCTTGGCGCCCGAGCGCGGGCTCGATGGCTTGATGAGCGCCCAGTGCGGAAGTTGGAAGACGCGGTGCGCGCACCCTACCCTGCAGTGTGGGTCAGAGGGGACCCGCGACCGAGCGGCAGTGCGGGAGCCGACGGCGTGAGGAAGACGGTTCATATCGCGACCATTCCGACGATGGCGCCCAGTTGCACGGCAGAGTATGCCATCTCGGAAGCACGCCGGGGCGCTCGGGTCCTCGTAATACGGAATACCGTCCGTGTCGCGGTCTCTACGTGGGAGGAGGTGCGTGCGGCCGGGGCCGAGGTGCTGCTCATGAGGGCAGACGGCCGTGCGTGCGTCCATCACAGCCGCTTTGCGGTGGAGGACCGCCAGCTACTCGATGACGCGGTGGAGTCTGCCCTCAGCATCGATCCAACGCGCACGAGCGCAGGATGCATCGTCATCGGTACACAAACGCTGGAACAGTCGCTCGACATCGACGCCGACCTGCTGATCACCGATCTGTGCCCGATGGACGTTCTGCTGCAACGCATCGGTCGCGTACACCGTCATCGTTTGCCGCGCCCGAGCGGCTTCGAGGACGCGCGTGTAGTAGTACTGCTTCGCGCCGAAGGACTGGACCCTCTTACCGCCCCGGCCTTCGACAACGGCCTGGGGACGTGGGACGGTCCCGGCGGACAGGGCGGCATTTACCAAGACCTTGCCGTATTGGAGCTGACCCAACGCTTGGTCGCTGCGCACAACGTATGGGAAATACCGGCAATGAACCGATCCCTGGTTGAGGAAGCGACTCACCCCGACCGAATGGCGGCAGTGCTCGCAGAGAAGGGGAAAGACTGGGAGCGCTACGATCGCAAGGTAGGCGGCGCGCTGGCAGCGGAGGAGCAGGTGGCCAAGATGAATGCACTTGACCGCTCTCAACGCTTTGACGACCTACGGTTCCCAGGGTGTGAGGAACGCATCATGACGCGCCTGGGTGCGGAAGGAGCCGTGCTCCAACTTGAGCCAGCGCCGGTGGGGCCTTTCGGGGTTGCCGTGACGCGCATCACGCTGCCGCCGCATTGGTCCTACGGCATCACGACGGACCACGAGATCCGAATCGAACGAGATGGATCGGAGCTTTCCCTCATCGTCGCAGACAAGGCTTTCCGCTACGGCCGAACCGGGCTCGCCGAAGGACCTTGACGGCGCAACACGCGCAATAGTAGACTCAACCGTGTTGTTGGAAGGAATGATCACATCGTCCTTTAGGAGGCGTCTGCGATGAAACTCGCAATGATGGTACTCATGATGGGAGTTCGCCGCGTTTCCTGTCTCTTTGTCGCACTCGGATGGGGTACGTGGGATGTCGGTTCCCGGAGATCCTCTCCGGATATACCTCGTGTCGTCGGTAGGAACACTGCCCAGCACGACGATTCCCCATCGCTCATGGGGCATGGCGACGGATCGGTAAGGTGAACCTCCTGACCGATCCGATCTTCACACTTGCCAGGGGCGAACGGGTGTCCCTTCCAGGCCTGTTCGCAGCTCTCGCGACGCGGATAGCACGCGGATTCCCCGCATTGCGCGCTCATCAGCGTCCTGCGTGGCACATGTTCCTGGTGCAACTTGCGGCCTTGGCGCTGTGGCACGCGAAGCGCGCTGCGCGGCGGCCGAGCGAGGTCCCCGCCGATGCAGCCTCCTGGGCCGCTGCGCTGCGTGCGCTCACCGCGAACCACGCCGACGATGCGCCGTGGCGGCTCGTGGTTGACGACGACGCGAAGCCCGCGTTCCTGCAGCCCCCGGCACCGCCGGGACTGAAGTGGACAACGGTGCACACGCCGGATGAGTTGGACGTGCTGATCACATCGCGTAACCACGATCTGAAACAGACGATAGCCTATCAGGCCGCAGCGGAAGATTGGGTCTTCGCGCTGGTCTCCCTGCAAACCAGCGAGGGTTACAGCGGAAGGGACAACCATGGTATCGCACGCATGAACGGGGGATCGTCGAGCCGCCCCCTGCTCGGACTGGCTCCGGCGGCGGCAGATAACGAGACCGCTATCGATCCGGCAGCGTGGTGGATACGCGATGTCCTCCGCCTGCTTGAGCTGCGCGCCGCAAATCACGACAGCACCATCGGCACTCCCGGTGGCCCCGCGCTACTGTGGTGCCTCAAATGGCCCGAGGGCGAGCAACTCGATCTGCGCACCCTCGACCCGTGGTTCATCGAGGTATGCCGGAGAATCAGACTCCATTTCGGCGACGTCATTCGTGCGCGGCGCAGCACGTCGAAAGGGACGCGCATCGATGCGAAGCACTTCAAGGGAGTGGTGGGCGATCCGTGGGCGCCGATACACAAGACGGAAGCGAAGAGCCTCACCCTGAGCGGAGGCGACTTCGACTATCGCCGACTCCGCACACTGCTGTTCTCCGGCGACTGGGAGGTGCCTCCTCTCGCAAGGCAGAACGCGTCTGACCCTGAGCAGATGCTGCTCGTGGCGGAGGCGCTGGCACGCGGCAATGCCAAGACGGAAGGCTTCAAGTCCCGCGTGCTGCCGATTCCCGGAAGAGTAGCGCGGCGCATGTTCTCGTCATCCACGGCTACAACGCTTTCCCGAGACCAAATGCAGGAGATCGAGGTTTTCGACACAGCGCTCCGAACGTGCCTCGCGCTGGTCGCCGCGCGCGGTGATCGGGAGTTATTGAACAGAGACCATTACGCCCGCACCAGGCCCGCGCGTGCCCGCTTCAATCAGGAAGTGGATCGACTGTTCTTTCCTAGTCTCTGGCGGCGTGTGGAGGCTGCCGCTGACCCGACGGCTGCCGAGGCGGCAAAGACCGACTTCCTGAAGAAGCTGCATCGAGCAGCGCAAGACGAGTTCGATGCCGCGCTGCCTGCGATCCCGTGTACGGCGATTCATCGCCCCCGCGCCGAAGCGAGGGCGCAGCGGCGCTTCCGCAACGCGTTGTGGCGGTCATATCCCGAGCTGTTCACAGTGGAAGACAACGATGTGGCCGCATAGCTCATCGGTCAAGGATACCGCCATCGCGGTGGCACGGTGGACGCAGCAGCTTGCACCGGGACCATTGGCCGAACTCAGGCGCTTGTCCGAGAGCGGCGCCCCCGCATTCTGGCGTTTGGCCTCGCAGCACCCCGCTACCATCGGTGGTGCCAGGCAGACCCGCTGGATGGACATCGTGCGCATGATCGCGATTCTTACGCCGAAGGGCGAACCGACGAAGCGGCCGCCCCTGCACGATTGGGACCGAAGACTGGGCGAAGTCCTGTGCGACGGAGGCGACCCCTCCCCGGAGTGGAAGGGGCCTCCCACTTTCAGCGAGCGCCGCCTCACGCAGCTCATCGCAGCACGCGGCGCGCAGCGCGCGGCGCTGCTGGTGCGTGCCGTCCGCGCCCTCGCGCGAACCCGACCACCGGACGCCGGAATCAATGTCACCGATCTCGCCTGGGCGGTACTCAAAGAGGATGACGCAGCGTTGCTTGCGGCGCCGTACTACCGCCGGCTCGACCGTGCCGAGCGGATCGCGAATCAGAATAGAGACCAACCACAAGGAGCTACTGATGCCTGACCCCCGCTTCCTGCAGATTCACACGCTCAGCGGTTACACCGCTGCACTTCTGAACCGCGACGACAGCGGCCTCGCAAAGCGTCTTCCGTACGGTGATGCGCTGCGAACACGTATTTCCTCACAGTGCCTTAAGCGGCACTGGCGGTGCGCCCAGGACCCCCATGCACTCCGTGGGATCGACGGTGCGGTCGAGGCATTTCGATCCCGTGACCTCGTGACGCAGAAGGTCATGGGTCCGCTGCGCGAACGGTTTTCCAACGAGGTTGTCACGGCGCTGGAGCCGGAGATTCAGATGGCGGTATACGGCGACAAAGGAACATCCAAGGCGGGGCGCCAAACACTGCTGTTCGGCGCACCCGAGATCGCATGGATCGCAGCCGAGGCGTCTCGGCTCGCCGATCAAGCCGGCGGCAGTCCGGACGCGGCGGCTACTGCCGCCAAGAAATGGAGGGGTGAGTTTCGCGCCAACATCAGGGACATGCGCAAGAACGCGACCCTTCCCGCGGGCCTCGTCTCCGCGCTGTTCGGGCGCATGGTGACCTCCGACCCGGACGCGAACGTGACCGCACCAGTGCACGTAGCCCACGCCTTTACCGTGCACCGAGAGGAGCCGGAGATCGACTACTTCACGGCGGTGGACGACTTGGCCGAAGATGAGCCGGGCGCCGACACGATTCAGGACACCGAGCTGACCTCCGGCTTGTTCTATGGGTACGTCGTGGTCGACCTTCCGGGGCTTGTCGACAACCTCGGCGCGAACGTTTCATTGGCCGGCGCGGTGCTGCACAACTTCATCTATCTGATCGCCGAGGTCTCGCCCGGGGCCAAACTGGGCTCGACTGCTCCTTACGGCCGAGCGTCCTTCATGCTGTTGGAGGCCGGCGACCGCCAGCCCCGCAGTTTGGCTGAGGCCTTCCGCACGCCGTGCGAACCCTACGTCGATCCCGCCGTGACGGCGCTGTGCGGGCATCTCTCCGCTCTGGACCGCATCTATGCTACCGGTGAAGAAAGACGCCACCTGTGTGTGGAAGACGTCAGCGTGCCCGAGTCACAACCTGGCTCGTTGGCGGACCTTGCGACTTGGGGGCAGAGTCTGCCGGGCGCAGTTGCCTCGTGAGCCATCGCTGGCTCGTCCTTCGCCTTGAGGCGCCCCTGATGGCGTTTGGCGGCGTGGCGATCGATCAGGTCGGCCCCGTGCTTGACTTTCCGGCGGCGTCTATGTTGACCGGACTGATCGGCAATGCGCTCGGCTGGCACTGGTCGCAGAGCGCAGCGCATCAATCGCTGCAGGACCGCCTCACGTTCGCCGCGCGCCGCCTTCGTGACGGAACGCGGCTCACCGACACGCAGAACGCCCAGCTTGCCAAGACCGACAAGGGCTGGACTACGCGGGGAGAGCCGGAAGGCCGTGGCGGTGCAAGCTTCAGCTCGCCTCATCGCCGCTTTCGCGAATATCACGCCGATTCGTCCGTGCGTCTCGTACTGCGCCTTGAACCGGCGGGAGGCTCGCCGGATCTCGATCAGATTGCGGCTGCCCTGGATCGTCCTGCACGGCCTCTGTTCATCGGCCGCAAGCCGTGCCTTCCCTCCGCGCCACTGCTCGCGGCCGGCGCAGCACGCTGGGTGACCGCGGATACCGCCTACGCGGCGCTGTGCGCAACGACCGAGACGGGTGGAGTGCGAGCCCTGTGGCCCGAGAACCAGGGGCCAAGCGTTGGCGAGGCGGTAGACCGGATTGCCGATTGGACCGATCTGCGGGTGTGGCGAACCGGCCTCCACGGTGGATCACGCAGAGTAGTGGAAGGCCGCGTGACGCCGGCCGCGCCGTGAAACGATGAGCGCGCTCTATCTGATACGCGTACCGCTTACCATCAATGCACTGGCTCGCTGGGCAGGAGAGCGCGGCTGGCTGACCGGCCGCGCCGTGGCATTCGACGAAGGCCGCGCACTGCACCATCTGGTAGACGAGGCGTTCGGTCCCGGCGCGTTGCGCCCGTTTCGATTGCTGGTACCGCCACGATCCGGCGACGGCAACCTGTATTCCTACAGCAGCCAGGACCACGAGGAACTGCGGTATGCGTTGCGGCACTTCGCGTTGCCGGACCACCTCTCGGTCCTGCGGGAGCAGCGACTGGCAAGCAAGGCGATGCCCGGTGATTGGAGAGTCGGGCAGCGGCTTGGCTTCGATGTCCGCGTGCGCCCCGTGCGCCGCCTCCACAAAGACCTTGTGACGCCTCGGGGACGGTTCCGCAACGGCTCCGAACTGGACGCCTTCCTTTCAGAAGCGCTCCATCGCTATCCAGAGAATCGCGAGGGTATGGCAGAAGGCAAGCGGTCGCGCGAGGCAGTGTATCTCGACTGGCTGGCTGAGCGTCTGGCGCATGCCGCCGAGGTCGATCGTCAAGCCACCCGCATGGTCCGGTTCCATCGCAACCGAGTGGCTCGGGGCAAGCGCCCACACGAAGGTCCTGACGCCACTATCCACGGGACGCTGACCGTGACCCAGCCGGACGCCTTCGGTCATCTGTTGGCACGCGGCGTCGGCCGGCACCGGGCGTTCGGCTACGGCATGCTCCTGTTGCGCCCGCCACACCGCTCAGCGCCGATCCGATAGACACCGGCCGCGATGCTCAAAGGACGGCTTGGCCTCGAAAGCGCACGGGTCCCCCACAGCGACCGGCATGGGCTCATGTGGCTGGGACGGGGAAACGTCTACGTCGAGTCGGGAACCCTTCGCTTCGTGACGGCAGGCTACGGAGACCTCGGTCCCGGCGACTACGCGATCCCGTTTCAGATGGTGTCGTGCCTGCTCCTTCAGCCCGGCACCACCGTGAGCCATGACGCGCTGCGCATCCTGGCGCGCCACGGCACGACCGTGATCTGTGTCGGCGAGGACGGCGTGCGGTTCTACGCCAGTCTGCCGGCTGGCCCCGCGGCCTCGGCTCGTGCTCGCCGGCAGATGTTGGCCTGGTGCAATCCCGACAAACGGATCTCGATCGTGCGCAAGATGTACGCCCTGCGCCTTGGCGAATTTCTGCCGTCGACCGACATCAACGCGTTGCGAGGCATGGAAGGCGCCCGCATGAAGGTCATCTACCAGCGCCTGGCCGAGAAACACGGCGTCCGCTGGCAAGGACGTCACTACGACCGCAACGACCCGGAGTCGGCGGATGTCGCCAATCAGGCCATCAACCACGCATCCAGCGCCGTGGAAGGAGCGGCCTTGACGGCGGTCACTGCTGCCGGGACCCTCGCCGAGCTTGGTTTCATTCACGAGGACTCGAGCAACGCGTTCGCCCTGGATATATCCGACCTGTTTCGCGATTCCGTCTTGCTGCCGATCGCATTCAGGGCAACCAGCGCGATTCTCCGAAACAGGGAAGGCCCGGTCGAGCGAATCGTCAGACGCTTCGCAGCACAGACCTTCCGACAGGAGAAGCTGATCACCAACATGATCGATCGCATCAAGTTCCTGATCGATGGCGACGACGAGAATGACGATAGTCGTAACGCGTAACTCACCGGGACGCTTCCGAGGATTCCTGGCATCTTGCATGTGCGAGATCGCACCGGGCGTGTACACGGCACCTCGCATGACCGTGGCCGTAAGGGAGCGGATCTGGAATGTCCTCACCGAGTGGTACACGCCGGGTCCGGATCACTCGATCCTGATGACGTGGCCGCAGTCATCGCTACCGGGAGGTCAGGAAGTCCGCGTGCTGGGGATCCCTCAGCAAGATGTGTGGCGTCACGACGGCGTTTACGTGGCGAGAAGGGAGGTCGATGAAAAAACGCTCGCGCGCCTTCGAGACGGCAGCGGCGAAGACCTGGGCCCATCACCTGATGCAGCGTGACGACTGGCTGGTCATCGATGTCGAGACCACCGGCCTGGGTCTTGAAGCTGAAGTCGTGGAGGCGGCGATCATCGGCAACCGCGGCGACACCCTCTTTGACGCCGTGGTGCGCCCGCGCACGCCGCCGGAGCCGCAGGCATCCAAAGTGCATGGGCTGGACGCCGAGGCGCTCCGCAATCAGCCTCGATTCGAGCAGATCTACGACGTGCTCGCGGAGATCCTGACTCGACGGACGGTAGTCGCGTACAACGCCGACTTCGACCAGCACGTCTTGGCCCACACGTGCAGGGTAGCCGGGTTACCTCAGATCGACTGCACCTGGGAGTGTGCGATGCTCCGATATGAGCAGTGGCGCGGATTCCGCGCCTCTCTCGCCACAGTCTGCGAGATCGAATCGATCGCGGCGACCGGACCTCATCATCGAGCACTGCCGGACGCCCGGCTTGTATGGAACCTGATTCGCCGCATGGCCGGCGAATCAGCGTAGCAGTCCACGATCTTTGACATACGAACACTAACTGGGTCAGATTGACGCAGAGGTTTCCCCGCCCACGCGGGGATGGACCGTTGATGTCCACGTACGGCGCGATCAGGTCGCGGGTTTCCCCGCCCACGCGGGGATGGACCCATCCTCAACCCGCTCGTCACGGCCAACCCGGAGGTTTCCCCGCCCACGCGGGGATGGACCCATTACGCTGTCGAGCTACGACGGGCGGCTGCGGGTTTCCCCGCCCACGCGGGGATGGACCCTCCTGCATCATCTTGTACGCCGCCGCGTAGTTGGTTTCCCCGCCCACGCGGGGATGGACCCGTCCGCGTCGTCATGGGTCAGTATCTTATCGAGGTTTCCCCGCCCACGCGGGGATGGACCGTATGCGGGCGAACAGGAGCGGCGCACCACGACGGTTTCCCCGCCCACGCGGGGATGGACCTGTATACCGGCGCATCGGCATCCGCACCTTTCTGGTTTCCCCGCCCACGCGGGGATGGACCCTCGGTAGGCGGGATCGGGCGGAATGCGTTGGGGGTTTCCCCGCCCACGCGGGGATGGACCTCCGTGGAAGTGGCGGCGCTGCCGGCGGAGTTGGGTTTCCCCGCCCACGCGGGGATGGACCCTCAGTACATCCGGCGCGAACCGGTGATCCTCCGGTTTCCCCGCCCACGCGGGGATGGACCTCCGATGATCGTCGCGCGGGACGCACGCATCGAGGTTTCCCCGCCCACGCGGGGATGGACCCGTAGCAGCCGACCAACTGGGCTGGCGGTCGGTGGTTTCCCCGCCCACGCGGGGATGGACCCACGCCCTCGACATAAGTCGTCTCGCCGTCCGTGGTTTCCCCGCCCACGCGGGGATGGACCTGCTCGACGACGACGACCTGCAGGAGCTGCGCGGGTTTCCCCGCCCACGCGGGGATGGACCCCGCTTGATCTGGCTGCCGCCTTCGGCGCCGTCGGTTTCCCCGCCCACGCGGGGATGGACCCAGCCTGTATGTCTTCCTGCACGGTAGCAGACCGGTTTCCCCGCCCACGCGGGGATGGACCCTCCACCAGCACGAACGTGCCCTCCTCGGGCGGGGTTTCCCCGCCCACGCGGGGATGGACCGTATTCCTGGTACTTCATCTCCACGATGTCGGAGGTTTCCCCGCCCACGCGGGGATGGACCCCTTTTTAGCGCTTGGACGCTTGACTACGAGATGGTTTCCCCGCCCACGCGGGGATGGACCCAGAGCCCGGCCCCAGCGCCTCCGCTCATCAAAGGTTTCCCCGCCCACGCGGGGATGGACCTCCTGCGGCGCTCCCGGTCAGGAGATAGACCACGGTTTCCCCGCCCACGCGGGGATGGACCTTCGAGATTGGCGATGTAGTCCCCGAGGGATTGGGTTTCCCCGCCCACGCGGGGATGGACCCCATACAGAGTGAGGGCGACCTGTGCAAGTGTCGGTTTCCCCGCCCACGCGGGGATGGACCATCAAAGACAGCCGGATCAATCCGACTGACCCCGGTTTCCCCGCCCACGCGGGGATGGACCTTTGTCGAGCACCACGTGTCAATGGCAATCGAAAACTGCGCATTCTTGGCAATCGAAAACTGCGCACCTTCATGAGGGTCCCGTGGCGGGCTGCCGTGACCTCGGCCGTGGGCGTTGACCGGGTCCTGGGGTGGGCGGCGGGAGCGCAGCGACCAGAGCCCCGCCCCAGGACGTCGCCGTGCCCGCTGGGACCGGTAGCAATCACGGCCCTGTTCGCTGGGCAGGGGCTGCCTGCTCCTGCGATGCCCCCGTGGATCGGCGAAGATTCTGATGGGCACGCATCCGGTAGCTGTTGCCGCGGATGTTGACGATGTGGCAGTGGTGCAGCAGGCGATCGATCAGCGCCGCGGCCATCACCTCGTCGCCGAGCACCTGCCCCCACTCGTCGAAGCCCTTGTTCGAGGTCAGCACCGTCGATGCGTGCTCGTGGCGCGCGTTGATGAGCTGGAAGAACATCACCGCCCCCTCCCGGCTCACCGGCAGGTAGCCGATCTCGTCGACAACCATCAGCGCCGGGTGGGTCAGCACTCGCAGGCGGCGGGCCAGTTGCCCGGCCGTCTTGGCTTCCGCCAGCGACTCGACCAAGCCTGCCAGAGTGCTGTAGTAGACCCGACGGCCCGACTCGGCGGCGGCTATCGCCAGGCTGATAGCCAGATGAGTCTTCCCGACCCCCGGCGGCCCAAGCAGGATCACGTTCTCTCGCCGTGCGAGGAACCCGAGCTCGTGCAGACTATCGATCTGCTCGCGTTTGATGCTCGGCTGAAAGGCGAAGTCGAACTGCGCCAGGGTCTTGACCGCCGGCAGCCGTGAGGAGCGCATGGCGGTCTCCAGCCGTCGGTTGTTGCGCAGCACGATCTGCGCCCCAAGCAGCTTTTCGATCGCCTCTGAGGCGGTCACTGCGCCGCTGTCGGCCTCCGCCAGGATGCCGTCTACCGCCTCCAGGGCGCCCGGCATCTTCAGGTCGGCCAGCATGGCGCGCAGTCGGTCGCGGCGGTCACCGGCGATCCGCGTCATCGGACCGCCTCGGCATAGACGCTCAGGGGGCGTCGCTCTACCTCCACGGGCGCGTGCGAGAGCCTGTGCAGTGTCGTGGCGACCTGCGGTTTGGCTCCGAGCCGTTGATAGGGTCGATCGGCCAGAGAATGGAGAGCTCCTCGCTCGTCACGCTCGAAGCGGTCCACCGGGCGCTCGCCGGTCGTGCCGTGCCGGCGCACGTTGGCGGTCCGCTCAAGCCAACGCTCAGCCTGCTCGTTGAGATCCGCGTCGTTGGCGAACTGCCGGCCGTAGAAGAAGCTCTCGCGCAGGTAGCGGATCGGCCGCTCCACCTTGCCCTTCGTGCGCGCTCGGTACGGTCGGCACGATCGGGCCCGGAACCCCCAGTGCGTAGCGAACCGCAGGAACTCCGTGTTCAGAATCAACTCGCCGCCAGCGCCACGGTCGTCGGACAGCACCACCGCGCGCATCTGGTCGAACAGCAGTTCCTCCGGAACACCCCCGAAGCGCTCGAACGCGCTCTGCAGCCCCCCGGTCAGCACCGCCATGCTCTGAGTCCGGTAGAAACGAAGCCACAGCAGGCGGGAGTGGCTCAGCACCACCACCAGGGCGTAGCGAGAGCCCCACGGCAGCACGAAGCGCCCGAAGTCAACCTGTCCCTGTCGTCCGGCCGGCGTCTCGAAGCGTACGACCGGATCGAGTGGCTCCTGCGGTCGAACCGTGCGTACGTAGTCCCTGACCCGGCTGTAGCCTCCCGCGTAGCCGGCCGCTCTCACCTCGTCGAACAATCGCTGCGCCGACAGTTTCGGGAACTCCTGCAGCCGCACTTCGATGATCCCCTTGTAGGGGTCCAGCTGGCTCGCGACCGACGGTCGTGGCGAGTAGCGCGTCTGGCCAGTGGCCAGGTCGCGATCCAGCTGCCCTGAGTCGATCCAGTAGTGAATCGTGCGCCGGCTCACCCCGAAGCGTCTGGACAGCTCCGCCTTCGTCAGGCCCTGGTCCAGGTAGTGTTTCAGCAGCATCCTCGTGCTCCACTCGTGCATTGCAACGCTCCATCCATGTAGCTTCGCCACCATGGTGGATCCGTGCAGATGACCAGCCCAACATCACTGCGCAATTTTCGCCGGTCACGAATGTGCAATTTACGGTTGCCGCCAACACCACGGCCTCACGCTATTCGGCGGTTTCCCCGCCCACGCGGGGATGGACCTCCACCTCATTCCCCGAACCTCCCGACGGCCACGGTTTCCCCGCCCACGCGGGGATGGACCGTGGGTCGAGGAGTTCAAGGGCAAGACCCTGATGGTTTCCCCGCCCACGCGGGGATGGACCCGCCAGGTGGCTCGATGGCAGCCATGACGACGTGGTTTCCCCGCCCACGCGGGGATGGACCGCGGCCAGCAAAGGAGTGCTCCACCGGCACCTCGGTTTCCCCGCCCACGCGGGGATGGACCCACCAAGGACCTATGGACCGCCGAGAGCGGTGAGGTTTCCCCGCCCACGCGGGGATGGACCTTTGGCATGCGACGGGGTCGGCAGAGGTGTTGAGGTTTCCCCGCCCACGCGGGGATGGACCTCCTTCGTCGGCGCCGAGCTGCTCTCCGTTGACGGTTTCCCCGCCCACGCGGGGATGGACCCCGTTGCGGGGATTGGCGATCGACCAGAAAGGGGGTTTCCCCGCCCACGCGGGGATGGACCTCACCGCATCGAGCAGAGACGCCGTCCGCTGCGGGTTTCCCCGCCCACGCGGGGATGGACCTTCCCACAGCTCATATTCGGTCGAGACGGCATCGGTTTCCCCGCCCACGCGGGGATGGACCTTCCGGCTTCGACCTCCGGCCGCTCCGGGAACAGGTTTCCCCGCCCACGCGGGGATGGACCTACTCGGGCATCTGATGCTGCCGGTCAATGCGCGGTTTCCCCGCCCACGCGGGGATGGACCCGTCTACCTCTTCGCATCGAAAGACCTTGATCGGGTTTCCCCGCCCACGCGGGGATGGACCTTCCTTCAGCACGTCGCCGAGCACGCTGCGCCAGGTTTCCCCGCCCACGCGGGGATGGACCACCTACGAGATCTACATGCCGCCGTACCGCGCCGGTTTCCCCGCCCACGCGGGGATGGACCCGTCTTCATGTACCTGCCGGGCGCGTACCACACGGTTTCCCCGCCCACGCGGGGATGGACCGCCTGATACCGTGCCCGCGAAGAAGACGACGGTGGTTTCCCCGCCCACGCGGGGATGGACCGGTATCGCGGGGGCTATCGGCGCGCCGGGCGATGGTTTCCCCGCCCACGCGGGGATGGACCCCGCACGCCCGCCTCAAGGTACCGCTTCCACGCGGTTTCCCCGCCCACGCGGGGATGGACCCGCCTTGCCCAAGTAGACGGGATCACCGGCCTGGGTTTCCCCGCCCACGCGGGGATGGACCCCTCAGCATCGGTCGGCTTCAACCGGGATATGTGGTTTCCCCGCCCACGCGGGGATGGACCCTCGTGTGCTATGTGCTTGATACGGTGCGCGCTGGTTTCCCCGCCCACGCGGGGATGGACCCCTGATACCCCGCCAGCGACCCGTGAAGGGCTCGGTTTCCCTCCCACGCGGGGATGGACCCGACGTTAGCCGACGGTACTCCTCCCGCACCTTGGTTTCCCCGCCCACGCGGGGATGGACCGTGGACGTGCTGCCACGATCGGATTGACGGCTCGGTTTCCCCGCCCACGCGGGGATGGACCGCACTATGCCCGCGCCTACACGGACTCGTCTGCGGTTTCCCCGCCCACGCGGGGATGGACCCGAGCCTGAGCCAGAACGACCGCTGCCCGCTGTGGTTTCCCCGCCCACGCGGGGATGGACCCTCCAACCCCGTCAGCTTCATCCGCTACCCCCTGGTTTCCCCGCCCACGCGGGGATGGACCCCAACGTCTCGTTGGCGGACCCACCGACAGCAAGGTTTCCCCGCCCACGCGGGGATGGACCCCATGCCCAGCACCCGCGACTGTCTACATCCCAGGTTTCCCCGCCCACGCGGGGATGGACCGCTGGCAAACTCAACGGCCGCGGTCAGCGCGTCGGTTTCCCCGCCCACGCGGGGATGGACCCGACGACCTGGCGCGCATGGCGCGGGACGCAGAGGTTTCCCCGCCCACGCGGGGATGGACCTCAGGTAGCTCGAACGGCGTCGCCGCGCCGAACGGTTTCCCCGCCCACGCGGGGATGGACCCTTCTCAAGCAATAGCACCGTGAGAATGAAAACGGTTTCCCCGCCCACGCGGGGATGGACCCAGCACAGACTATGCAAGTGCAAGGAATGGCGTGGTTTCCCCGCCCACGCGGGGATGGACCGGCACGCGCATGGCGACCTTCCGCCACTCTGATGGTTTCCCCGCCCACGCGGGGATGGACCTGAGTCAGTGTCCGACACGGGGATCCTGGGAGCGGTTTCCCCGCCCACGCGGGGATGGACCGACTTCCCGGGCGAATGGAACGATGACCCGGTGGGTTTCCCCGCCCACGCGGGGATGGACCCCTTGACGACGCCACCACGGCCGACCCCCAGCCGGTTTCCCCGCCCACGCGGGGATGGACCCCTTCCCATCTATCGGACCGCGCCCGGCCGCACGGTTTCCCCGCCCACGCGGGGATGGACCCTACCAGGACAGCCGCGTGCTCATGCTGGACGAGGTTTCCCCGCCCACGCGGGGATGGACCCCGACTCGCTGCGCCACCGCACCAGCCGCCCCCGGTTTCCCCGCCCACGCGGGGATGGACCCTGATCGCGGTTCCCTGTTGTCTGCTCTAGAGTGGTTTCCCCGCCCACGCGGGGATGGACCCCTCGTAGACAGCCCCGTCGTATTGGTAGGTGAGGTTTCCCCGCCCACGCGGGGATGGACCCGCAGATAGAGCCCTTGGGCGCGACGTGGATCCGGTTTCCCCGCCCACGCGGGGATGGACCCAATAGCTACTCGCACTTGATGAAAGATGGCGCGGTTTCCCCGCCCACGCGGGGATGGACCCGCATTCGGCCCGGAGGAGTCGTGGTGGGAGTGGGTTTCCCCGCCCACGCGGGGATGGACCCCTGTGGCAACCGGAGCTGCACCGGATACTGCAGGTTTCCCCGCCCACGCGGGGATGGACCCTGAAAGTCAGAGGTGCTGGGCGCCAACATACGGGTTTCCCCGCCCACGCGGGGATGGACCCCCGGTCGACCAGCTTCCATTCTACCAGCGCCAGGTTTCCCCGCCCACGCGGGGATGGACCTTCGTGAAGGTGCGCCGTCGGTGACGCACTGCCGGTTTCCCCGCCCACGCGGGGATGGACCTGTAGGCACGATGTAGAAGCGTCACGGTCTTTGGGTTTCCCCGCCCACGCGGGGATGGACCCGCATGAACCCCCAAGGGCCGCTGGCATGGATGGGTTTCCCCGCCCACGCGGGGATGGACCCTTGTCAGACGGCGTATTCCAGAGCGCCGAACAGGTTTCCCCGCCCACGCGGGGATGGACCCGATGTGTATCAACTGGTCTACCAACCAGTTTGGGTTTCCCCGCCCACGCGGGGATGGACCCGCTTTACTACGGCACTATGCGGCGCGCGGGTCGGTTTCCCCGCCCACGCGGGGACCCACGTCGAATATCTCCTGTGCGCTCGGCGGTTCGGTTTCCCCGCCCACGCGGGGATGGACCTCCCAGAGCCCCGGCAACTCTACCCGCCGGAAGGGTTTCCCCGCCCACGCGGGGATGGACCCAACGACGAACGCGGCCCGGGTATCGGACTGTCGGTTTCCCCGCCCACGCGGGGATGGACCATGGTCTCCCTGGTGCTCGCGTATTCCTCCGGCGGTTTCCCCGCCCACGCGGGGATGGACCGTTCTCGATGGACGCGATTCCGCTCAAGCTCTTGGTTTCCCCGCCCACGCGGGGATGGACCCGCGTCCGTGTCGCTGCTGTCCGGGCAGCACTGGGTTTCCCCGCCCACGCGGGGATGGACCGTACCTGCTGGCGAGCGTGGATGATACGTTCCAGGTTTCCCCGCCCACGCGAGGATGGACCAGATCAGACATCATCCAACCCTGCCGGCTTGGAGGTTTCCCCGCCCACGCGGGGATGGACCTCGAGGCCCAGCCCGAGGCGCCGGTGCTTCCCGTGTTCGGAGGGCGAGGACGCGATGGAGCGCGCGGAGTTGGCGGCCTTCTGCCGGCAGCAGTATGACGCGACGGCGGCGCAGCAGTCCGGGGTGATCCTGGACGTGTACCGGACTTGGATCGTGTTCAACCTGCTCTACATGCTGCATGACTCCAACCTGCCCAGCGCGGCCCTGCGGGCGAACAAGATGGCGACGCCCGACGTGGTGGGCATCACGAGCTTCGCGTCGCGGTTCGCGCCCAGCGTGTTCGACGCCTGCGCGGGCACGTTCCCGTCGAGCCTCGGCAGCTTCGGGGTGTATCGCCCGCCGGACAGGTGGGTGACGGCGACCGGCAGGATCACGTCGGACGGCACGGACACGCAGACGGACCCGCTGGCGGCGTGGGACACCACGATCCGCGAACAGCGGTTCGACATCGTGGACGCCATCCTGGGCGACCGCACACCGGGCCGAACGGCTGCTTGACCCGCCGCGCGGTCGGTGTCCTGTGGGAGAAGGTCGGCGTGGTGGCCGGGCGGTCCGCGACCGACGACGCGGCCCGTAGACGCGCAGGGTACACAGGGCTACCGTCGGCTTCATGTAAACGGTCGACATCCACGTCACGCGCATCCCTCGCGAGCTGTGGGCGCCCGTGAAGGCAGCGGCGGAACTCGGCGGGCAGACCACGCGAGGGTGGGTGGTGCAGGCGTTACGGTGCCATCTCGACGCGACCCGAACCGAAAGGAGGAGCGATGAACCCCACGCTCAGGATAGGAGTGGCGCTGCTGATGGTGGCGGCGCTGATGATCGCCTGCGAGGCGACCATGACGCCGCCCGCCGATGAACCGGAGGTCGTGGTCAATATCGGGGAACAGACACTGCGCTTCGCGTCGGCCAGAGGGCTGGAGCCGTTGCAGGTGTCCTACGGCACCGTGCCGTCCTCGGTGACGCTGGGGGAGCGTCTCGACGTGCAGGTGCTCAGTCGCACCGACCCGCACGTCACGACCGTTATCAAGGTGATATTCATGGACAACGGGTGGCCCGCCAATCCGAACGACCCTGACGAGATAGACCACACCGGGTACGCATACTGGATCAACGGTGGCGGACGTAGTAGCTCCACGGCGAGCTACTACGTCCGCCACGCGCCGTATCAGCCTGCCCAACGGCGCATCAAGATGGTGCTTGAAACATTCTCCGACCTGAACACCGTGACGATCACGGGCAACGCAGAGCGCACCGTCAACGTCGGCCAGCGTGTTCCGACGCCTGACCATGGGTGCTCCGGCCCAACGATCCGGCTGGGCGATATACGCGACACCGTGATCGAGGGCGACCCCGTGAGCGGGGTGGTTCTCAGCAGCGGCACCATGCCGGATCCGCTGAACGATCGCGGCCACGTTCTGTGGGGCAGTGTGATCGTGGAGGATTCTTCGCTCGGCACTTACCGGCTTGCGTTGTTGTTCCGCTCGGGCAGCTTGAGGCGAACGGCGTTCTCCTCGTACCTGGCGGATTACGATGACCTTGAGGGTGACAGAGCAAGAACGCTATCTATCCGCGTGGCTCCGAATTCCGACACCTACTGTGCCGACCCTGCTATCAAGCGCGTCAGGGTGATAAATCGCAATCCACCACCCGCGGAAGTCGAGCCGCCGCCGGCGCCGCCGCCGCTTGTGTCCTGGCGGATGAACAGCCCGTTGGAGAAGGTGATCCAGTGGCAGGAAGGGACAGACCTTGCCCCGAACGACACTTGGCAGGTGCTCTACCTGATTCACCTGTACGACTATTCGGGCATCAACACCACCAACTCTTGGCGTCTGAAGGTTGATCGCGGCGCCGCTCTTTCCTGCCGGATGCACATCGACCCCGCCTACAACACGGATCACATAGGCTTCGAAAGCCTGCCCGGTCAGGATATGCCGACCGCCAGCACGGTTATACCTGGGAGGATCAGATGGGGGTTCAACGACGCGAACTGGACCACCTACAGCACCGAGCAGCAGATCGTATTCGACGACGACAGCGACCATATCGTGCTATCCAGCAACAACGGGAAGTACATCAAAATGCGCGTCAAGGTGGCGTGCTGATAACTGGGAGTTTATGAAGGACCAGACCAGGATCGCCGCGGACGGACCGGAACACTTGGCCGAGATGGTTCTGCGTCGGCTGCGAGGTTTCCCGCCCACGCGGGGATGGACCCCGTGATGTCCGGCCCGTTGTTCCTGGTCAGGGGGTTTCGCCGCCCATGTATACGCCGCTCAGAAAGTGAGCCGTTTGCCGCTTAGAAATTGACCCACCCCGGCAGGCGACCACCGGTTGGTAGTTTGGTGTTGCCTCACATCGAACTGAACCGGAGAGAAGGATGCTGGGGATGGATCGGGTCTACGTTATCAGACACAAGTGGAACGACGAAGGGCTGTCGATTCGACAGATCGCCCGAGACCTGGGGGTGAGCCGCAACACCGTGCTATCTGTTCGAGCCGTGCTTCGCGCGCCCGGGCGAGGGACCTGACAAGGGCGGGGTGGAAGCGAGCGGCAAGACCGTGCGCCTGCAGCACCTGACGCCGATCCCGGCGCCATCGTCGAGCATCGCCGCAGGCACCGCGTGGGCCGAGCAGGGCCGCCGGCCACGGTGCCGGTGCCGGCGGCCCTGCAGCACTATCGGGTGGCGTCGACACCCGCGTCCTCCTACGACGCGTTGCGGCTGGGGACTGACTGATGAGCGATCTGGGCGACGCGGTGATCCAGCAGCATCTGAAGACCCTCAAGCTGCCGGCCACGCGGCGTGAATACGGTCAGCTCGCGCGCCAGGCTCGTGCCGATTCCTGGTCCTACGAGTACCTGCGGGAGTTGCTCGACACCGAGGTCAGCGCCCGCGAAGCCAGCTCCACCGCGCGGCGGCTGCGCGAAGCGCTTCAAGGCGTCTCTTGCGCCACAGAGCGTTGGCCGACCTCCGACGCCAACAGACGCGGCGCGTGCAGCTCGTACGGCCCTCGGAGGAGCCGCTTTGCTGTGGCGGAGTGCTCCTCTTCGACCAGCCACTTGGCGGCCACGACCAGCCGGATCATCAGAATCGGCGGAGCCGCCGGCCGACCTCGTCATCGAGGCGCCACACGTTGATGGTCGCCATCCTTCCCTCCGCTGTCGTCAGACTGATAGCATGGCCAACCTGTTTGCGCCGTTCGATAGCGACAGCAACGCAGCAGTTCAGAAGGAAGAAACGATGCCGCAAGCCTTGCCGCTGGTAGCCCAGCCGGACCTGCCGAGTCAGGTCAACGCGGTCGAACAGGACGGGTACGTCTACCTCCCCAGGGTGCTCGATCGCGATCAGGTGGCGGAACTGCGCGGGCAGATGGAGCGCCTGGAGCCGCTGGCGGAGAGCTTCGATAGCGGTCCCGACCCGAAACGCGGCTTCCTCAACCGGGCGATCAACAACGCCTTCAATCGCGACCCGTACTTCGTGCAGTTCCTGGACTACCCCGGCGTCGTCGAGATCGCCGAGGCGCTGCTCGGGGCGGACTGCCACGTCATCGCCATGACCTCCTGGCTGACCGGGCCCGGCCGGCCCGATCAGATGCTGCACGCCGACTACCAAGCGCTCACGCTGCCGGAGGACGTGATGGCCGACCCGCGCGTGCGCATTCCGGTCTACATCGCCACCGCCCACTACTACCTGGACGACCTCGCCGAGGAGATCGGCCCGACCCGCTTCATCCCCGGCAGCCACCGCGCCGGCCGCGCGCCCGACGGCGACACGGCTTGGCAGGGACGCGAGGAGCAGAGCATCCTCTGCAACGCGGGCGACGTGGTGATCTTTCGCAGCGAGGTGTGGCATCGCGGCAGCGCCAACCGCAGCGACCGCGTGCGCCATCTGCTGCAGGTCAGCTACGCGCAGCGCTGGATCGCCCAGCGTTTTCCGCCCTATCTGAACCGGTTCCAGTTCGACCCGGAGATCCTGGCCATGGCCAGCGGCCGCCAGCGGCGGCTGTTGGGTGACCATCCACGAGGGAGTTACGATTGAGTTTTTCACTGGGCGTTGTTACCGACGAGATCGCAGCCGACCCTGCGGTCGCCTTTCCGGCGGCACGGGAGATGGGCTTCACCCACCTGGAGCTCAACAAGGTCGGCGAGTTCGGCGTGCATGAGCTGTCCGACGCCGGCGTCGCCGAGCTGCGGCGGATGGTCGCCGGCGAGGGACTGCAGGTGGTCGCGGTGGACCCGCCCTCGTTCAAGGCGATCGAGCTAGACGAGGTGCCGGTCGGGGAGGTGACCCGCAACCCGGCGGTGGTCGAGCACCTGGAGCAGATCCGCCGGAGCTGCCAGGTCGCCTGCGAGCTGGGGGCCGGCATCGTGCGCCTGTTCTCGTTCCGGCGCGGCTACATGGCCGGCGCCGGCAACCCGTCCCCGCGGGAACCGCGCGGCGGCGCCATCCCCGATGACCTGCTGCCGAAGATCGTGGCCGGACTGCGCGCCGCCGCGGCGATCGCCGACGAGCATCAAGTGACCCTGGGCCTGGAGAACGTGCGCTCCTGCTGGGGCAACTCCGGGCACAACGCCGCGCGCATCCTTGCCGCGGTGGACCACCCGCGCCTGCGCGCCATCTGGGACCCCGGCAACGACTTCGTCTCCGGCGGGGTGCCCTACCCGGACGGCTACCGCGCCGTGCTCCCCTACCTCCTGCACGTGCACGTCAAGGACGCCGCGGTGGTCGATGACGCCACCGGCCTGACGCGCTGGGCGCCGATCGGCAGCGGCGCGGTGGACTACGCCGGCCAGATCGACGCCCTGCGGCGCGACGGGTACGACGGCGTCGTCAGCGTGGAGACCCACTGGCGCAAGGAAGGCGCCTCCCGCCTCGAATCCACCCGCGAAACCCTGGCCGGCCTTCGAGCGTTTCTGTAGCCGGAGCCGGCTGATGCATCTGGACAATTCGTTGACCGAGACCGAAGCAGGCATGCGCCCGGCCCTCGCGGCCAGTCTCTATAGCGGCGGCACCGTGTCGCTGGGCAAAGCCGCGAAGATCAGCGGGCTCTCCAAAGGCGACTTTGTCGAGCATCTGGGCCGCCTGGGCATTGAGATCGTCCAGCCGGACGAAACCACGAACAGCGAAACCGGCGATGTCTCCGCGTGGCTGAAGTGAGATCGCTCATCGACAACGCAGACGTCGTAGTCCAACGAATGGTAATAGCGCACGATCACGGCGGACACTGCCGCACGGCGCAAGGCCACGCAGGATTCGTCCGAAGCGCCGGACGGAGAGGCACTGGCCTATTCCTCGTTCGCCAGCCGCGCCATCGCTTAGGAGGGAATCATGACAGAAAAAGATGAAGCGACAAGCGTCGAGGCTACGGTGAGCGACATACATCCTGAAGGGCATGCGCACGCTGGAGTCGATCCTGATCAACATGAACTTCCAACTCGTAGTGTCACCGGGAGGCAAGAAGACGGTGGTGAACGGGGCCATTTTAAAGGAGCCCCTGCCCACTCCTCCGGGCGGTCAGAACTACGGCGTCACCATCGGACCGTTGATTCACTTCCTGGTGGCGGCGGATGAGCTCGACCTGCTGCGGCCGTTCGACTTCGTCTATTGAGCCGGAGGTGAGGTAGCGAAATGGCAACCTTGGTGCTGCGAAGTGGCACCGGTGGAGATCTACGATGTCGATCTCGCGGCCGAGCGAATGCTCCAGATGGCTCTTGAGCGTAAAGTAGTCGCGCGCGGCAAGCGGACCGACGAGATCGATGTCGGAGGCGGCGTCGAAGTGACCTGGACGTTCGATGGAACCGAAGATGATCGCCTCATCGACAGATACCCGCGCCGCTTCGAGCGGCTTGCACCAGACTCTCTCTGGTCGTCGTCCTGAGTTGCTCCCGCGTGCGTCTCCGTCGTTCGATCGCACCGTCAAGAATGTCGGTCGAGAAACCGGGGTGCAGCCACCACATGCATGGTACCGGCCGCAGTCCGGCATACACAAGTGCACGGGAGAGTGCGAATGCCCTGGACCGCCGTGCGCGCGCAGGCAGCTCCGCGTGGGCCTCGACAAGGCGACGTTGCGGCAGCGGATCAACCGGCACCGCTTGAACGAGCGGCAGCGCAAGATCATCGACCGGCTGCTCGACAACTTCCAGGGCCACCTCACCACGCCGAAGTACGCCAAACTGGCCAAATGCTCGAACCACACCGTGCTGCGCGATATCCGCGACCTGCTCGCACGCAATCATCGTCCCCAACCCGGACCGAGGACACATCACGAGCTACCAGCTCGAATCACCCCCTCACCCAGCCAGGTACGCTTCCACCTACAACAAGACATCCCTGATGGTCGTAAAGTACTCGGGAAAACTGCCGTCCTGGCCTCGCGCAAGCACACGCTCGATATCCGGCTCCGGCAGATCGCAAAGCACGTCCACCACCGCTTTGCGCAGCGCATTCAGTTTCGGCAGATCAAGTGCGAGTCTATTGATCGTCGTCGCGGCCGCCACGTCGGAGCTTGAACGCGGATGTATTTCGCCGTTGGCCGTAAACCTGAATCGTGTCTCACAATCTTCTTGCAACGGCGAAATGAGCATCTCTTCGTCGAACCAGCTACCCTTTCGAGGGCCGCAGTGACTCGGTTCTCCCGCCGCCTGTTCCCGCAAGCAGGAGCAAAGCAAATTCGGGTAGTCTAGCTGAAGGAGACAATACCGCTTTCTCGGGCGAAGGTGCTCCACATGGCTGTCGTCCATGGTGACCCGGCTCTCGCAGTAGCAGCAAATGAATCCTTGCTCGCTCATCAAGGATTCATGTATCACTGATCTGATGTCCGATCTCACCCTATCCCAGTTTGGCCGATGGGACATCTTGTCGTCTGATTTCCAAACTGAGAATTCCCCAGGCTCTGCACTCTTTGTGATCTGTTTCATAGGGCTATCGGTTTTGCAGAGCCTCCTTTCTGCGAATGTGCACCCGAGCCCTTACCAGATCGGGGTCATTTCCTATCGTGCTTGTCAGATCCGACAGCGACTGCTTTGCCGTTGCCAACTCGTCCTGTTGTATCGCCAGAAACAGGTCGCTCAGCCGCTCCTTGATCTCCTGCGGGCGCTCGGGTACGTCCATGACGTCTTCAAGGATGCGTCCGGACGTCTGGCCGAACGACTCGGCAGGTCGGATGGCACTGACGCCCGCTGTGCTCCGCTCCAGGAGCCAGATACGCTCCGGCGCCACGTGGCTGACTATCTGCGGCGAGTGTGTCGAAACCAGGAATTGACAATTCGGAAACGTCTCCTCCAACGCGGAAACCACGTGGCGCTGCCAGCCGGGATGAAGGTGAAGGTCGATTTCATCGATTAACACCACCCCCGCGCCAACGAGCGGGTCGTCGAGCGCGGGATTGGCGATCGCGATCCGGCGTGCGAGGTCGCCAACCATGGCGAGTGTGCACTTCTCGCCATCAGAGAGCTGGTCGACCCTCAACTCCTTGCCACTCTTGTCTACCACCATGCGCAGGGGTGCTCGCCTGATTCGGAGCCCACTGAAACCGGGAAGAAATCGCTTGACAGCGGTTCGCACTGCTTGCAATTCCCGATCACGAAACTTGGGTGTTTCCAGGCGACGTTCATTCTCCAAGTCTTCACGATCTCTGAACCACTCAAAAAAAATGCGAAAGCTCCTCCACTTTCCTGACAGAGATTGGTCATAAGCCGATAGCTGGTCGAATGGATGCGTCTTCCGGATGCGTAGTGGAATGTCCACAACCGCACGATTGGTGGGATAGTATACGGCAATTGGCAGACTCAATGATTCGTCTTCGTCCAATCTCATATGGATGAAATCGACGACTGTCTTTACGTCCTCAAGCCCGGTAATAGACTGTCTTTTTCGCCCTCTACGGGTCTTTGAGACGCGCCAATCTACGAGATGATCGTTGAACATTATTTCGATAACACTGCGCGTCTCCGACATGCCGTTGGTGATGTCGTACTCAGAGAAGACGCGCCCCGTTCCCGTGGTCGAACGTATCCGTCCAACGAGACGTGATAGCATGATCGCCGCGCAGTCCAGGACCGCCGTCTTGCCAGCCCCATTGACGCCTGCCAACACGTTTACATGGTCGGAAAATTCCAACCGGAGATCTCGAATCCCTCTGAAATGGGTTAGCGTAAGAGATTTCAGTTTCATGCAATCGTAACCGCGCCCGAACGGTCCGGGGCGTCTCCGTTCCCGTGACCAGCCACGGCGACATGGTAGTGCGAACCTCCGCTGTGTTCCAGTACCGACGCGCAGACCGTCGGCCGTGAGCAGCGATGCATCCGACACTCGCGCCGCGGCCACATAGGACGCATCGTACGCCGTCACGTTGTGGCGATGCCGCCAAGCGAAAGTGGCTAGCGACCGATGGGATATGCGCTCTACCGGCCAGGCTGCCAGATCATCGAGAGCCATGAGTGCCCGTTCCTCAGTCAAGCACCCGCGCAGCAGTGCGCGCGCCGCAGTACCGCGACCACTTCGACATCCATCAGTTCCGGAGCTACCAGTGCGGCGTTCGCGAATGGGAAAAAGCCCGGATCGGTCAACGCGCTGAAACGCATCACCATCGCACTCGACGTGACGATTGACGATCTGATCTGATGAAACTCCAGCGCGACGCTTACACGCCGAGGTCGATGTAGGTGTTGGCGATCTTGCGCAGGGCCACCACGTAGGCGGCCGTGCGGTAGTCGTCGATCTCGTCGTTCTGGTGGAAGACTTCGCTGATCTCGTCATACGCCTGCCGCATGGTGTCGTCCAGACCTGAACGGACCAGCGTCAACTCGTCGGCGCCGGTGACCAGTTCGGCGCGCAGCGCCGCGTCCGCCGAGCGGCCGGTCATCTCTTCCAGGGCGCGCACGATACGGGCGCCGCGGCCCTCGTCCAGGCGGCGGTCCATGCGGCCGAAGCGGATGTGGGAGAGGTTCTTGATCCACTCGAAGTAGGACACGGTCACGCCGCCGGCGTTCACGAACAGGTCGGGCAGCACCGGGATGCCGCGCTGCCGCAGGATCTGGTCGCCGCCGTAGGTTACCGGGCCGTTGGCCGCCTCCACGACCAGACTGGCCTGCACGGCGGCGGCGTTGCCGCGGTGGATCTGGCCCTCGATGGCGGCCGGGATCAGCAGGTCGCAGGGGGTGGCCAGGAACGCGTCGGCATCGATATCCGTCCGGCCGCGCGGGTACCCGTCGATGCCGCCGTGCTCGTCCAGGTGGGCGCGCAACCCGGCAACGTCGATGCCGCCGTCATCGAGGACCACGCCTTCGCGCGTCATTACGCCGACGATCAGCGCGCCGTCCTCCTCGGACAGGTACCTGGCCAGGTGGTAGCCGACGTTGCCGAGCCCCTGCACGACGATCCGCTTGCCTTCCAGCTCACCTTCCAGGCCGGCCAGCGCCAGGTCCTCCGGACGGCGGAACAGCTCGCGCACCGCGAACTGCGCACCGCGTCCGGTCGCCTCGATCCGGCCGGGAATGCCGCCGCTGGTGACCGGCTTGCCGGTCACGCACGCCATGGCGTTGATCTCCTCCGGGTGCAGGGTGCGGTAGACGTCGGCGATCCAGCCCATCTCGCGCGCGCCGGTGCCCATGTCGGGCGCCGGCACGTTGCCGCCGGGGCTGAGGTAGCCGCGTGAGATCAGCTCGCGGGCGAAGCGGCGCGTGATCGCCTCCAGCTCGCGCTCGGAGTACTGACCCGGTTCGAGCTGCACGCCGCCCTTCGAGCCGCCGAACGGGACGTCCACCAGGGCGCACTTGTAGGTCATGAGCCCGGCCAGCGCCTCCACCTCGTCCTGGTCGACGCAGGTGGCGTAGCGGATGCCGCCCTTGGCCGGCAGCAGGTGCGAGCTGTGCGTGGCGCGCCAGCCGCGGAAGACGTGGAAGACGCCGTCGTCCAGCCGCACCGGGAAGTGCACCTGCAGCACCGAGTCGCACGCCTTGATCTGCTCCGCCAGGCCGGGCGGCAGGTCGAGGTGGCGCAGCGCCCGGTCCACGGTCAGGGCCAGCCCCTCGTTGAAGCTCGGTTCGGCCGCGACGGGCCGCGTGTCCAGGCTGCTCATCCTGACGTCAACGTACTGCCGCCCGCCGCGGGAGAGAAGACGGTCCTGGCACGCCTACTAGACCGCCTCTGGATAGTGGGTGGGGATCGTGTCGTCCTTCGTCAGCAGTGGCGACTCGTCGAGAGCGGCCTGCGCTATGCCGACGTGCGAGTGGCGCGCCAATCGTCTCCGGGGATGATCCGCCGCATGAACTCGTCGAACATCGGTACCGTGAAGGCGGTGTCTCCGTGGCTCGGGCTCCAGATCATGCCCTTGTTGATCAATTGGCCGCGAAGGGGAGCTACCGAGGTCACCAGAGTGCCCAATTCCCGCGCGATCTCTCCGGAGCGATACGGGCCGGACCCGAGCTCGGACATCGCTCGCAGGTATCGCTTCTCCGTGGGAGTGAGCCGATCGAACCGGACCAGGAAGAAACTCGCATCGAGCGCCGCGATCGCGCGTTCGGAGGCCGTATCGACGATCGAGGCCGTGATCGGGGAGCGTGCGGCGGCGTCCCATACGTGCTTTCCCCATTCCTGAAGAAAGTACGGATAGCGCTGAGTTCTCGTGACGATCGCATCCAGCGCGTCCTCGTCGATCGCCACACCCTCGTCGGCAGCCGGCTTGGCGATGGCGAGCTTGGCGTCCTCGTCCGACAGCGCTCCGATCTCGGGAAACTCGAACAGGCGCTCTGCGTAGGACTTTGCCTTGCCCATGCGGCCGCGTACCTGCGGCAGTCCGGCCCCCACCATGGTCACCGGCAACTGCCGCTGAGATACCCGGTGGAGGGCGATGATCAGAGCGGCAAGCTCCTCCTGTTTCACGTATTGCAGATCGTCGACGAACAGGGCGACGCACGCCTCGGCCGCCTTGGCCGCCGTCCCGACGACCTCCAACAGATCCTGCAGGTCCGATTCCAGATCGCCGTTGTCCGCCAAGCCCGGCTCCGGCTCGAAATCCAGGCCGACCTCGATGTCCTGATACTTGAACTTGAGGGCGCGGACAAAGCCCGCAAGCCCTCTGAGAGCACGCCGGGCGAGCTCACCAGCCGTGCCGCCGGCGGAAAGTCTCAACATCGCCGAACGCAACTGGGGCGCCAGCATCGATGGCAGAGACCGGTTTTCCGGGGCCTCGATACGGAGCGCGCGGACGCCGATCGCCTCTGCATCATTGAGGATCCGATCGAGCAGCACGGTCTTGCCCACACCCCGGAGGCCGACCATGATGATGCTCTTGCCGGGTCGGCCGATCTTCGCCCGCTGCAACGCGATGAGCGCAGTGCTGCGGATCTCGTCACGGCCGGCCAGCTCGGGCGGCGGCGTACCAGCCCCAGGCGCGTACGGATTGCGAATCGGGTCCACTGCTCAGGAGTTTATGCGGATCTTAGCAATCTTACAAGAAATCGATAAGATCCCTAATCTCCTCATAATCCCGCCTACCAGACCGCCTCTGGATAGTGGGCGCGGATCGTGTCGTCCTTCGTCAGCAGTGGCGACTCGTCGAGAGCGGCCTGCGCGGTGATGAGTCTGTCGAACGGATCGCGGGTCCACTTCATGCCGATCGACTTCCTTGCCACTGCTGCAAACGGCTTGCTGCACACACCGATCTGGATGGTGTGATGCAGATAGTCGTAGACCTCGGCCGCCTTGGCTTTGGTCCTGCCGGTCTCGAACAGGTACTCCAGTTCGAGGAGCACCATCGGCGAGACCAGAAGATCGCTACTCTCGATCAGCTCCCGTCCCAGGCGCGAGATGCGCTGCTCATCCTTCTGATAGAGCCAGATGACCACATGAGTATCAAGGTACATCGTCGCCGCGCCACTCGTGGGACCAGTCGATGTGCACGAGCTCGTCCGGATCGCCGACGACGGCCTGATGCGCGGTCAGCCGGTCCCACTTCGATCCCCGCTCCTCGGCCACGATCCGGAGCAGACGGCCCCTGCGTTCGACTTCCACCGGGACGCCGGTGTCTACCACCGAGTCGAGGATGTTGTAGAGGTTCTGCCGGAGTCTGGTTGCGCTGATGGCTGCCATGGTGGCGAAGATAGCCAAGTGACGTACGTGTGGCAATAATATTACGTACGTATCTGCCGCCCGTCCGTTCGGGTAATGCTCGCCGCGATGGCGCTCAGTGTCATTACTTGCCATGGACCACGGCGATGACGCAGCTTCACCTCTGATTGGAGAACGAGACCAGCCATGAGCACCAAGGGCAGGGTCGCCGGCAAGGCGGCCATCGTTACGGGCGCCGCCTCGGGAATCGGCCGGGCCACCGCACAGGTTCTGGCACGTGAAGGCGCCGCGGTCTGCATAGCCGATGTCGATGCCGACGGGGGCCGCCAGGTCGCCGACGAGATCGCGGCCTCCGGCGGCGAGGCGATCTTCGTCCGTACCGACGTCGGCGCACGCGCGGACGTCATCGAGATGTTCGAGCGCACCGAAGAGGCCTTCGGGCGGGTGGACATCGTTCACAACAACGCCATCTGGTTCCGCCACGGCACGGCGACCGAGCTCGACGAAAGGGATTGGGACGGGACCTTGAACATCGGCCTGAAGGCGATTTTCCTGGCCGCCAAGTACGGGATCCCCATCATGCGCAAGACCGGCGGCGGCGCGATCATCAACACCGGTTCGGTGCATTCGCTGGTGAGTTTCGCCACGTGTACTGCCTACGACGCGGCCAAAGCCGGGGTCCTGGGCCTGACGCGGACGCTCGCCATCGACTACGGGCCGGACATCCGTGTCTGCGCGGTGCTGCCCGGCGCGATCCTGACGCCCTTGTGGAACGGGGCGCCGGAGGAGGATCGGCGACGCTTTGCGCAGATGGTGCCCGCCAAGCGCCTGGGCACGGGCGAGGACGTCGCCAACGCGGTGCTGTTCCTGGCCTCGGACGAGGCGTCCTTCATCACCGGAACCGCGCTGACGGTGGATGGCGGGCTGCTGGCCCGCACCGACTAGAGTCTTTCGTGATTGGAGAACGAGACCAGCCATGAGCACCAAGGGCAGGGTCGCCGGCAAGGCGGCCATCGTTACGGGCGGCGCCTCGGGAATCGGCCGAGCCACCGCACGGGTTCTGGCCCGTGAAGGCGCCGCGGTCTGCATAGCCGATGTCGATGAGGCTGGGGGCCGGCAGGTCGCCGACGAGATCGCGGCCGAAGGCGGCGAGGCGATCTTCGTCCGTACCGATGTCGGCGCGCGCGCCGACGTCATCGACATGTTCGAGCGCACCGAAGAGGCGTTCGGGCGGGTGGACATCGTTCACAACAACGCCATCCGGGTCCGCGACGGCGCGGCCACCGAGCTCGACGAGAGGGATTGGGACGCGACCTTGAACATCGGCCTGAAGGCGATCTTCCTGGCCGCCAAGTACGGGATTCCCATCATGCGCAAGACCGGCGGCGGCACGATCATCAACACCGGTTCGGTCCACTCTCTGGTAAGTCTTCCCACCTGCACGGCCTACGACGCGGCTAAGGCCGGGGTCCTGGGCCTGACGCGGACGCTCGCCATCGACTACGGGCCGGACATCCGCGTCTGCGCGGTGCTGCCCGGCGCGATCCTGACGCCCTTGTGGGACGGGGCGCCGGAGGAGAATCGGCGACGTTATGCGCAGATGGTGCCCGCCAAGCGCCTGGGCACCGGCGAGGACGTCGCCAACGCGGTGCTGTTCCTGGCCTCGGACGAGGCGTCCTTCGTCACCGGAACCGCGCTGACGGTGGATGGCGGGATGCTGGCGCGCACCGACTAGATCCCTGATAGGCGGCTAACCGTGCGCTCTGCGGCGACTCGAAGTGCTAGCAATCGTCACGCTGGATCTATCGGTCGGCGGCGTCGCGTTGCTGGCGGAGTTGTTGGCGGGAGGCGAGAAGACGATCGGCCCCCTGATCCCCCGTCCCTTCCGGTCCGCGCTATGCCGACATGCAAGCAGCGCGCCAATGTCTCCCGGGATGATCCGCCGCACGAACTCATCGAACATCGGCACCGCGAATGCGAGTTTCATCCGTCATCGCTGCGATACCTCAACTCCCCGCACCCGTCGCGACCTTCATCCTGTTACCGCCCACCACTACCCCGACACGAGACCCCTCTACGTCGGCACCAGCCCGCCTGCTACTTGTCCCTTCCCCTCCATCTGAAGCACCTTCTCCCGCACTTGGTTCCTCACATCACTGCATCGACGGCCTACCCTCTTGCCGAGCCCAACCATTAACCTCTACCTCCGGAGACTGCCATGTCCAACAGCGTACTGATTCAAGGCATCGCCGACGACAATCACGAAAGTGCCATCAAGCACCTTCTCGCTCTCCCCAATCCACAGTGCATAACCATTGCGGTCGCGTTCCTCACCGCCCGCGGTCTCTCCGGCATTCGCCAAGCAATAGCGCAGGTGTCCTCACGAACTACCGTCTTCGTAGGGATCCGCAACGGGATTACTTCGGCCCAGGGACTCAGCAGCCTTCTGCAGCTGTCATGCTCGATCTACGCCGTTGATACCGGTTCCCGATCGCTACTATTTCATCCCAAGATATACGCGGCAAGGAGCCCTCAAGAGGCGCGCCTCATAGTTGGAAGCGCCAACCTCACGCGCGGAGGATTACTCTCCAACATCGAAGCGAGCCTCTGCCTGACATTGCCGCTTTACGACTCAGCAAATGCCACATTCGTCGCCGACCTCGAGAGCCAACTATACGGGATGATCTCCGAGTATCCCGATCACGTTACTTCTATTTCAGACGATCCTACGATTCAAATGCTCCTCGATTCAGGTCGGCTCGTGGATGAAGACACAGTTGTCCCTCCAACACCCACTAGTAGCGTTCACCAATCGGATCCGCCGCGCGTGATGCCTCTCAAGACAAGTTTTACACATTCAACCGTCGGCCCCCGCTCTATATCGGCCGCAAACCGCTCTACGTCTATACCCTCCTCAATCTCCCCGCCCTCGCAACTCATTTGGCAGAGCGGGCCCCTCAGTCGCCGCGCGTTAAACATACCTGACGGACCGGCAACCAACGCGACAGGATCCATGTTTTTCACCAAGGGTCCGATGGGTAACATCGATCAACGACATTACTTCCGCGACGAAGTGTTCAAGCACCTTGATTGGCGCCGCGATCCCAGTACCCCCCACTACGAACGAGCTACAGCTCAATTCCAGATAGTCATAGCCGGCGTGGATTACGGAACCTTTGAGCTAGCTCTTTCCCATAACACGCGAACCGATTCGGCAGCCTACATTCAGAAAAACAGTATGACCCAAGTACACTGGCATAATGCACGGCCCCTCGTTGCCCATGAGAACTTGCTCGACCGTACCATGTACCTCTATAAGACGGCACGCCAGTTTATTCTGGAAATCGACTAGTCACTGAATTTCTCTAGTCCCGACTCAGCCGCCGATGGCGTACGCTGCCGTCGGTCTCGCAATTTCCTCCATCCACACATTAGATCGTCTTGCACAGATTCCCGGATTCCAATTGCACCAAGAGTCACACGAGACTGCTGCTCCAGGACCGACTCAGCGGATAGCGTTCGGACAGCCCGATCGAGGCTCCTAACGTCACCTCCTATATCTCCCGGCACCGGCAGCAACAGATTCTCGATTTCCGACGGGACCAACTCAAGGACACCACCCCCGTAGTGTCGTCCCTCAAGTTCCGCGGTCAAGGCGGTAAGTGCGTTTAGGAAATTGAACACCAGCCGCCCGCAGGAACCGTTTCGGACCCGCACGCGATAGGCGGTGTCTGTGGTGTACGCGCGCATCTGGTTGAGAATTAGACGCGGCGTGTCATGGGAACGCTTGAGCATTCCGACGTCCGTTGCGTAGACGGAAGGCACAGTATACCACGGCTCGCGGATGCGACACTTGTACCGTACGTGAAGCTGTTCCTGCTCCCCGCGTCGTATATACGCCCGACCCCTGGCGCTATTCTCCACGCTAGCGTCTCGGAACCACACAAAGTTTGTGGGGCTTCCTCTTGACGCGTTCGTCACATGCTGACTCTCGTCGTAAATTACGCCCGGACAGTGCTCACTGCGACCGAACATGGGATGTGCCCAGCGTTCTAAGCCATACTCATGAACCGTTTCATCCGAGACAAGGAAAAAGCTGTTGGCGCCTGTGACAATTCCTACGTCGACGTCCGCCACATCGACAAAGCGCCGAACTCGGTCGTTATCGACCAAGCCGTCCAGAATTGCTCGTATATACGAAGGCAAGAGTGCTCTCGTCCACTTGCGCTCAATGGCAGTTCCGTTAACGGACGATGGTGCATTGAAGATGGCCTCCGGGTCGCTATCAACGAATTCCCGCCCCCGTACCGGATGTATTCCGAGACCCGCGGCTTGATCCCAGGGGCCGCACCGCTTTTGTGCTAGAAGTAGTACAGCTCCTTGAAGGGTGCCTGGGAACCAGAGTTCTTCGGGATCAACGATGACGATTTTCTGGCACTGCGAACTAAGGAAACGCCTCAAGGACCGCGCGTGCATAATGTGAATGATCTCGGCTGGCACGACCATTGCCAAGCGACCGCCCGGCCGAAGCAGGGAGAACGACGCGAGGACGAATGGCACCCAAGCATTTGTGTGCTTGGTGAACTTGCAGTCCAACTCGTCGAAGATGCGCTGGGCTCGTCGCTGAAAGACAGAAGGCAGATATTGATACCTGATAAATGGCGGGTTCCCTAGTACGGCGTCGAAATGTGCGCTTCGTTCTTGCAGCGCATTACCTGCCCACCCAAGAAAGTCCTCGCTCCGAACTGTGACGTGATTCAGAGAGGACGCTCTTCCTCGCCGAGCTGCTTTGGCGGCCTCAGTGGCATCGATCTCGAACGCTGTCACTGCAGGATCGTTAAGGTGAGTTGCCACTTGCTCAAAAAACACGCCGTCTCCGCAGCTTGGCTCTAGTACAGTCTTCGGACTGATGCCACGCACCCATCGGACGAGAAATGCGGCTAGATCGTCAGGCGTGTAGTACCCACCCCGGAGTTTCTGCTCGGTCTGCAGTTCCTTGAAGTTCATCTGTCAGGCCCCTCGCGGCTTTCGAAGGCGGGTGGTTTGGTGTTTTCCTCTAGGTAGCGCTCCACGGAGCGAATGAACCATTCCTTAAGCGTAGAGTTTTCCATCGCTAGGGCAGCATACAGACGCCGCTTGAGCATCGGGTCCACATGGACGACGATTCGGCCAGATTCTGTGCGAGGCATCAAGTGACCTAAGGTACGTAGGTACCTTAGGTCACCCTTCGGCCAAGCGTCAAGAATGCGACGGACTTGAGCGCACGAGTCTCCAAGGGGTCAGCCCGGCTTGACCGGCGGGCCGGCTGCGTCGAGGATCGACTCCCATGGCAAGGATCTATCGCGCCGCGCTGCTGGGCTGCGGCAGCCGGGGCGGACACGCATCGCACGCGTATCGCTACCACCCGCGCACCGACGTGGTGGGGCTCTGCGACCTGGACCGGGAGCGACTCGACCGGCTGGGCGACGAGTTGGGCGTCGACGCCCGCTTCGAGGACATCGAGACGATGCTGACGGCCGTCGAGCCGGACATCGTCATCGTGCCGGTGCAGACCGACCTGCACTTCCCGCTGGCCATGCGCGTGCTGGACGCCCGCGCCTGTCACCTGGACGTCGAGAAGCCGATGACGGTCGACCTGGCGCAGGCCGACGCACTGCTGGCGCGCGCCGGGGAGCGCGGCACCCAAATCGCCGTGCACCACCAGGGCAGCTCGCTGCGCGCGCTCGGCGCCGTGAAGCAGGCGCTGGCCGCGGGGCGCATCGGCGTGCCGCTGCACGTCACCTCCAACGGCAAGGGGTACTACGGCGGCTACGAGCTGATGAACATGGGCACGCACATGCTCAACGCGCTGCTGGCCGTGACCGGGCCGTGCCGGCGGGTGACCGCTACCCTGCTCACCGACGGCCGGCCGATCGCCGCCGAGGACGTGGTGCAGTCGCCGTCGGGCATGGGCACGATCGCCGGCCAGCAGATCACCGCCACGCTGGAGTTCGACGAGATGCTCACCGGCACGCTGCACCAGCACATGTTCCCGGGCATCGAGCGCGAGGCGCTGGGCTTCGAGATCGCCGGCACCGAGGGGCGGCTGCGCTGGCACTACGACGGCGGCTGGATCCTGCCGGTGCCGTGGGCGGTGCCGGGCCGCGCCGAGTGGGAGGCGCTGCCGGAGCAACAGCCGCCGGCGCCGCTGCCGGACGGGGTGTCCGAGGGCGAGTACTGGTACGTGGACGACTACGTCAACGCGCTGGACGCCGGCGGCAGCCATCCCAGCGACGGGCACCGCGGGCGCCACATTATCGAGATCATCCTGGCGATCTTCGAGTCCGGCGCGTACCGGCGGCCGATCACGATGCCGCAGAGCGAGCGCGACCACCCGCTGCTGCGCCTGCGAAACGAGGCAGGCTTGGGCGATCCCGATCCCGCGCCACGGCCTTACCGCGAGTGGCTGGCCGTGCAGGCCGCCAAGCACGGCTGGCCGGTCGAGCGGACGGGGGCACTGCCATGATCCTGGACCGACTGGACAACGCCGGGACGTACGCGGGCGCCCGCTACGGACTGGATGAGGCGTTCGCGTTCCTGCGCCGCGGCGGCTTCGAAGCCTTGGCCACCGGCCGTCACGAGGTGGACGGCGAGCGCAGGTACGTGATGGTCAACCGCTACACGACGCGCGCGCCGTCCGAGCTCCCGTACGAGGCGCACCGCGCCTACCTGGACGTGCACTACATCGTCTCCGGCCGGGAAACCCTGTACTGGGAGGACATCGGCGCGATGCCGCCGGGCGATGGCTACCAGGCCGACGGCGACGCGGAGCTGTTCCGCCACGACGGCGGCCTGCCGGTCGTCCTGGAACCGGGCATGTTCGTCGTGCTCTACCCGCAGGACGCCCACAAGCCCGGCTGCGTCGCCGGATCGGCCGTGCCGGCCGTGAAGGTGGTCGTGAAGATCAGGCTCTGACGGCCGACGCGCCTCAGCGCCGGCGCCGCTTGCGGGGGGCCGACAGGTGGCGGACCAGCCAGTAGACCAGATAGGCCAGCAGCAGCACCGGACCGGCCGTCGCGCCCACAAACAACGGCGTGATCGGGGAGCCGTACACGGTGAGCTCGCGCACGCCGTCGTACTCCTCGATCTTCGCCAGCGACACGAAACCGCCGACGAAGAGGCCGATCAGGAGCAACGGCACGGCCAGCACGTAGACGGCGTGCAGAGCGGTACGGGCGGGTCGGGTCACGGGGCTACCTCGCCTCCATGGTACTGCCGGGAAACCGGCACCGTCACCCCCGATCGGCGCCGGCGCGGGTTCCGCCCCCTTTCAGCACCCGTTTAGCCCCGGTTTATGCTCGGCGCGCTATGCTGTCGGTGGACGCGGAACGGTGCAGGGCAAGGTGCTGGTCGTGGAGGATGATCGCGCCATCAGCGATCTGCTGCGCCTGTACCTGGAGAGGGAAGGAGTCGAGGTCACGGTGGCCGACACCGCCGAGGCGGCGCTGCCGGCCATCGAGGACGCCGACTTCGACCTGATGCTGCTGGACGTCAACCTGCTGGTGGCGGCGGTCGCGCTGTCGCCGCTGCTGGTCGCCGCCATCTACGCGGGCGCCAGCTCCGTGCTGCGCCAGCGCGCCGACGTCGCGCAGCGCGACTTCCCGCTGGCCATGCGCCTGATGCGCGACGAGCTGCCGCGGTTCCTGGCCGGCGAACAGGAGACCATCGACCTGCCCGAGGGGGTCGCTCTGACCGTGCTGGACACCGAGAACCGGGTGCTGTTCTCCAGCCACAAAGAACTTGCGCCCGGTGCCGCGGTGGACCCGCGTGAATTGCTGCGCGCCTCCCGCGAGGAGACCGACACCCGCACCATGCTGGAACCCCTGTTCCGGGACGGCACGCTGTCCGGCACGTTTCTGCTGAGCATTCCGGTCCGGGCGATCCCCGCCCTGGCGCGGCCCGGCTGGTCCAGTTGGCCGCTGCGCTACGGGCTGGTGGTCCTCTTGCCGCTGGCGGTGATCGCCGCCGCCGGGGCCTGGTTCATCGCGACGGGGGTCAACCGGTCGGTGACCCGCCTGCAACGCGCCACCCGCAGGATCGCCGACGGCGACCTGGACTTCGAGATGCAAGCGCGCGGCACCTCGGAGCTGGCGTCGCTGGCGCGATCGTTCGACGCCATGCGCGGCGCCCTCAAGGAGGAGACCGAGCGCCGTTCGCGGCTGCTGGCGGCGGTGTCGCACGACGTGAAGACGCCGCTCACCGCGATCAAGGGCTACCTGGAAGCGATAGCGGACGGCCTGGCCGAGGACCCACAGACCCGCGACCGGTATCTGGGGATCATCGCCGAGAAAGCCGACCTGCTCGGCGTGCGCGTCTCGGAGCTGATCGAGTACGTGCGACTGTCGTCGAGCCACTGGCACATCGAGCCGGTGCCGACCGGGCTGGCCACGTTTCATCGCGAGCTCTGCGACGGCATCGCCGGCGACGCCGCGGTGCTGAAGCGCCGGCTGCGGCACGACCTGAGCATCCCGGATCGACTGACCGCGCCCATGGACGGTGCGCTGCTGTCGCGCGCCTACGAGAACATCGTGGACAACGCGCTGCGCTTCACGCCGGAAGGCGGCACCGTGACCGTCTCAGCGTCGGTTCGCGGCGATCTGGAAGTTCGCGGCGATCTGGAAGTTCGCGGCGATCTGGAAGTTCGCATCGCCGATTCCGGCCCCGGCATCGCCGAGGAGGACCTGCCCCACCTGTTCGATCCGTTCTACCGCGGCACCGGCACCTCCGCAGGCTTCGGGCTGGGGCTGTCGATCGCCCGCAGCATCACCGATGCCCACGGCTTCAGTCTCTCGCTGGAGGAGCAGGCATCGCCCGGCACCACGTTCGTGATCCGCATCCCCGCACGCCTGATTTCGGACCGTGCGGAGCATGGCCGTATAATGAGCACGGAGGTGATCCGCACCGAAGTGCCGTACGCCCCGGCGCGGCTTTCGCCCGCCCGGGCATCGAAGGATCTGCGCGCCGCACGACGGGCGGCTGATCTCGCCTCGACCCCGACCGCGGGACGCCGATAAGGCCACCGCGGACGACCCTTGCTGGAGGAACCCATGAACAATCGCATCCTGCTACCGGCCCTCGTCGCCCTGCTGGCGGCGCTCGCGTTGCCCGCTGCCGCTCAGGAGGAGCCGGCCGACGGACTCGGCATCATCGAGATGCTGAACACCGCCGAGGCGGCCAACCCGACGCTGCAGTCGCTGGCGCTGCAACTGGAGAACGCGCGCGTCGCCCACGACCGCTCCATGGCATCCTCGGACGCACGCCTGGACCAGATCGGCGCCGAGCTGCAGTGGGAGCGCGCGCAACTGACCTTCCGTCAGGGAACGGTGCGCGAGCTGCTGTCGCTTGCCGAGGCGTATGTGCGCCTGCAACAGGCCGATGAGAACCTCAGCATGCTGGAGGAGCGCCTGCGGCTCGCGCAGCTCGACCTGCAGCAGGCGGCCGAGCGCGTGGAGATCGGCGCCGCCAGCCCCGTCACCGAGCTGCAGGCCCGCGTGGCGGCGCTCAACGCGGAGCTGAACCTGGCAGGTGCGCGCAACACGCGCCAGTTCACCACGCTGCCCGACCTGGCGGAGGCCACCGGGATCTACATGGACGCGCTGGACGCGTCGATGCTCACCTCGCAGCCGCGGACGCTGTCCGATCTGGAAACGCTCGCATACTTTCTGGTTTCCACCGCGCGGCGGGCGGAGCACGACCTCGCGGCACGGCAGCTCGATATAGACGAGCTGAACCTGAAGCTGAAGACCATGCAGAGCACCTCAACCCTGGACCTGCAGACCGCCACCAACACCGTGGCCAGCAGCCGGGCCAACGTGGACACGACCGCCGCCGACCTGCAGCTCGCCACCGCCTCCGCCTACGCCAGCGTACAGCAGGCGCTCGGGACCGTGACGCTGCGCGAGCTGCAGCTCGAGCTGCAGGCAGAGAACACCCGCCGCACCCAGGAGCAGTTCGACGCCGGCCTGCTCACCTCGTCCCAGCTCGCCTCCGCGCAGGCCGACCTGGTGGGCGCCCACGACACGCTGCGCGCGGCGCGCTGGGCTGCCTACTTCGCGTGGGTCCATCTGCACGACGCAGCGGGCACCGACGTGCTGACGGTCTGGGAGGCCCGGTGAACAGACGGCTCTGGCTGCCGGCGCTCGCGACCCTCATCGTCGCGGGCACGCCGGCAGCCGCGCAGGACGGGCTCGGCCTGGCCGCGGCGATCGAGGCGGCGCTCGCCTCCCACCCGACGGTGGTACAGGCGCAGGCATCGTTGCAGTCCGCGGCGCTCTCGCTGCGGATGGCCGAGATCGACCACGGCGGCGTGACCGTGTCGGTGCGCGCCACGCCGGCGACCGGCAGCGTCAGCCTGTCCCCCTGGGAGGACGGCACCTTCGACGACGTGGTCGACACCTTCGACGCGGATGCCAACGCCACGCTTTCGGCCCAGGTCGATCTGCCGTGGGGGATGAGCATCACCGGCTCCTACACCGCCGGCGTCGAGCTGGACGATCTGGACAGCCGCGGGACGGGTGACGAGGAGCGGTTCACGGACGCCCAGAGCCTGTCGATTTCCCAGGACCTGCTGCCGGCCGGGCGGCTGGCGCCGACCGCCATCGCCCTTACCGGCCGTGGTGAGGACCTGCGCATGGCCCGGCTGCGTCTGCAGAGCACGCAGAACGATGTGGCGCAGCAGGTCGCCACGACCTTTGTGAGCCTGACCGGACGGAGGGCGGCGCTGGCCGTGGCGGAGGAGCGCCTGGCCATCGCGGAGCGCGAGCTGGCCAACACGCAGTCGCTCGTGGAGCAGCAGGCGGCCGACCGGATCGCGCTGCTGGGCGCCCGGATCACCGCGATCGAGCGGCGCAACGCGGTCGCCGACGCGCGCGCGTCGCTGGCGCTGGACACCGCGGCGTTCTTCGCCGACCTGGATCTGCCGGAGGCCGCCTTGATCGCTCCGCCGGTCGACGCCGATGCGCTGCGGCGAGCGGCGAGCGACCTGCTGCAAGCGTCCGCGGGGATGGCCGACCCCGACAGCGCCCTGGCCGTGCTGGAGGCGCGGGCGCAGCTTGCCGCGGCCCGGCTGCAGTTGGCGCAGACGCGGCGCGGGTCGCTGCCGTCCCTTTCCCTGAGCGTCGACTACACCAAGGGCTCGGGCAAGCCGGGGCTGGGCGGCCTGAGCGTCTCGCTGACCGGCAGCTACACCCTGTACGACGGCGGCCGGCAGGCGATCGCGGTGCGACAGGCGGAGGCGCAGGCGGACTCGGCGCAGCGGGCGCTGGTTTCCGCGCAGAGCACGGCGGAGCGCGGCCTGCAGCGATCGCGGCTGGACCTGGAACGCGCCATCGCCGCCGAGGAGCTGGCCGCGCTGCGCTGGGAACGCGCCCGCCTGCAGGCTGAGCAGGCGGCCCGCCGGCACGCCGCCGGCGCCATCAGCGACGCGGACCTGGCCGACGCGGCGCTGCCCCTGCAGGAAGCCGAGGACGCCGCGCACACGGCCGTCTACGCGCTGGGCGGCGCCTATCTGGCGCTGGCGATCGACCTCTCGGTGGATCTGCCGGAGGCGCTGGCCGCCATCGCCGAGTAGCCGCGCAGGGCTGCGGCAAGGCACTATCCCCTCCGTGATGCAACGGCTACCGGACCACGTCTTCGCAGGGCTGGCAGCGCACGACACGCCGACCGTCTTCAACGCCATGGTCACGCGTTTCGGCCTGCCGAACGAGGAGTACACCGACCATACGATCCGCTGCCTGCTCCCGGAGCTGGGCAGCGTGATCGGCTACGCGGCCACCGTGGAGGTGACCACCAACGACCCCGATCCGCCCGCAGTGAGCTGGCGCGACCACTACCGCCACCTGGAGGAGGCCGACGGGCCGCACGTCGTGGTGATGCGTGACGTGGACAGCCGCCCGGGGCGCGGCGCGTCGTTCGGTGACGTGATGGCGGTCATGCACAAGCGGCTCGGCGTCGCCGGCGTGATCGTCGACGGCACCATCCGCGACCTGGACGGGATCCGCACGGTGGGTCTTCCCATGTTCGCCTGGGGTGTGGTGCCCGGCCACGGCCTGTTCTGTCCGGTGCGCATCGGCGCGCCGATCACCGTGGGTCAGCTCCGCATCCGCTGTGGCGACCTGATCATGGCCGACAGCAACGGCTGCGTGCGGGTGCCGCTGGACCGGGCCGAGGAGACCCTGGCCGCCGTGCAGTCGGTGATCGACCTGGAGGACGGCAAGCGCCGCTTCGCCGAAAGCGGAGAGTTCACCGTGGCGGAGGCGGCCCGCCGGTCCGGGTGGAAATAGCGATGGCCGGCCACCCTCCGCTGACCGGGAGCGCCCGCGCCGCACCTCTGTCGGCCGAGGCCGTGGCCGAATACGAACGGGACGGCTACCTGCTGGGGCTTCCCGTGCTCGACGACGCATCGGTGCGGGCGGTGCAGACCCGCTTCCGCGAGCTGCTCGCCAAGCTGCCGGCCGGCACCGACATCAACACGGTCAACTGCTGGCACAAGGCCAACCGCTGGATGTACGAGCTATCCCGGTTCCCGCCCATCCTCGACTACGTGGAAGGCGTGCTGGGCAGCGACTTCTACTGCTGGGGGGCGCAGTTCTTCTGCAAGCTGCCGGCGCAAGGCGAGGTCGCATCGGTCGACAACCGGCGGCAGACGGTGCCGTGGCACCAGGACGGCCAGTACTGGCCGCTGGAGCCGCTGGAGGCGGCCACGGCATGGCTGGCGGTGTTCGACACCGACGCCGGCAACGCCGCCATGCAGGTGGTAGCCGGCAGCCACCGGGACGGGGCGTTCGAGCACCGTCGCAACGAACGGGCCGACTACGCGCTGCCGCAGGAGATCCCCGCCGAACGCATCGACGACGACCGCGTGGTCAGCATGGACCTGCGCGCCGGCCAGATGTCGCTGCACGACATCGGCCTGGTGCACGGGTCGACGACCAGCCGCGACGGACGCCCGCGTGTCGGGCTGACCTTCCGCTACAGCCCCGCCCACGTGCAGGCCGATCTCGACGAGTGGCCGTTCTTCGAAGCCTATCCCGTACGCGGCACGGCGGCGTCCCGCAACCCGGTCGGCAAGGTTCCGTCAGGCGACGCCGTGCCGACAGGCATGTTCCCGCGCTCGGAGGAGTTCGCCTGAGGCCGCGCCCGCCGGGGTCAGGCCGCGCCGGACGGGGCTCTCCGCTACGTTCCGCTGAAGCCGATTTCTCGATGGGTGCCGTCGCAGAACGGCTTGTTGCTCGACCCCCCGCAGCGGCAGAGCGCCATCTTGTCCGAAGCTCCCTCCACCGGGTTGCCGCGTGCGTCCAGCAGGGGCACCGGCCCGCTGACCAGAAGGGGTCCGTTGTCGCTGATCGTGATCTTGATATCTGCCATCTCCATTCTCCGCGCACAGCATGAACGGTCGGCGAGTACCGCTCAAGGCTCTGCGGGATGGGCCGCATAAGCGGTAAGATCGGCCCGTCTCGGACGATCACCACCGGTAGAACTACCGAGGAAGGAACGGAACGCATGAAACAGATCAGGCGCAGGCTCGCCGTCACCAGCCTCATCGCAGGCGCGCTCCTCGCGATCGGGGCGATCGCCCAGGCTGCCGACCAGCCGGCTGCCGAGGAGTCGGCGGCCCCGGAGCCGGTCGTCGCCTGGCTCGGGGTCGAGCTGACCGACGTCCGCACCGGCGACACGTTCACGCTCGCTCAGTACGCGGACAAACCGATCCTGCTGGAGACCTTCGCAGTCTGGTGCCCGACCTGCACCAGCCAGCAGCGCCAGCTCGTCGCCCTGCACGAAGAGGTCGGCGAAGCCGTGATCTCGGTCAGCCTGAACACCGACCCCAACGAGACGCAGAGCCACGTCACCCGCCACCTGGACCGCCACGGCTTCGACTGGCTCTACGCGGTTTCGCCCGTGGAGCTGTCGCGGTCGCTGCGCGACGAGTTCGGCGTGGCGGTGCTCAACCCGCCGTCGGCTCCGGTGATCCTGATCTGTCCCGGCCAGACCCAGCGAACGCTGCTGCAGAAGCGCGGCGTCAAGCGGCCCGACTTCCTGCAGGAACAGATCGCGGCCTGCCCGGTCGTCGAGGACGACGGCGTCGAAGAGGGCGGGACGGATGCCGGATCGGCGTGAGCGGCCGTCCATCCCTGTGAGGTACCGTCACGCTCGGTAACTTGGCCACCAGCTTCCTGCTGGGGCTGGCCACACCGCTGACCGCGGCCTGCGTGCTGCCGCTCTACCCGGGCTTCATCGCCTTCCTGGCCGGCCAGCGGGAAGGCGCGCGGCGCGCGCCGCTGACCCTGGGTCTGGCGGTAGTCGCCGGCGTCATCGCCGCGATGGTGGCGATCGGGCTGATCTTCTCCACGCTGCTGGAGGTGTCGCTCACCGGCGTCACCGCCGTCGCGTCGCCGATCGCCTTCGCGGTGCTGGCGGTCATCGGCGTGCTGTTGATCCTGAACGTCGACTTCAGCCGCCTGCTGCCGGTGGTGCGCGCGCCCACCGCCAGCAATCCCGTCCTGGCGGCGTTCGGCTACGGCGCCTTCTTCGGCTTCATCGTGCTGCCGTGCAACCCCGGTTTCATCGGCGCCTTCTTCTCCAAGCAGCTCGCCGTGTCGGTCGGGGACTTCGGCGTCAACATGCTGAACTTCGTGATCTTCGCGATCGGCATCGGCACGCCGCTACTGGTCCTGGCGCTCGCGTCCGGGGCATTCAGCCAGGCCATCGTCCGCTTTCTGGGCCGCCACAAGAGCATCATCAACCGCGTGGCCGGCGCGGCCATGCTGGCGATCGCCGCCTACTACCTGATCAAGGTGTTCGTGGTGTTCGGCTGACGCACCGCCGTCAGCGCGGCGCGCGGGCGGAGACCGTGCTCATCACCGCGACGCCGCGCACGATGATGCCCGGGCCGCTCACCGGCTCCGCGGACACGCTCCGGTGCACGGACGCCTCCGCCATGAACGTGTCGACGTCCATCTGTACCGGCATGCCGGCCGGCACCTTGAGGCTGACCTCGGTCATCATGCAGCGCACCTCGACCACGACCGGGTGGTCGCCGGGCCGCACCTCGGTGAAGTCCAGGCTCACCGACCCCATCAGCCCGTAGACGACCACGGCATCGGCCTGCAGCCAGTCGCCGCGCTGGTTGCGGGAGCTCATCACCGTCACGAACTGCTGCTTCGCCTCCGGGAGGTTCGGCGGCGCTGCGCGGCGCGTCAGGTCGCTCACCAGCGCGGCCAGATCGCCGGCCCGCCGCGCCTCCGCGGCGGCCGTGACGCGCAGCTCGTACTCGGCAAGCTCGATCTCGCCGCGCGCGAAGCGATCCTTGAGCACGTCGATCACCGCCTGCCGGCGCGCCTCCAGACCGCCTTCCTCGGGCGTCGCAAGCGGCATCTTCATCGCCCGATTCATACCACGCCGCCGACGCCGGCCGCGACAGGTTCCGGCTTGTCAATCCGGACCGCAGCTCTCTACCATGGCGCTCGTGACGGCGCAGGCAGAAGTGAACGACCTGCTCGCGGAGGTGCGGCCGCAAGGGTCCTGGGACGACGGCGACTACCTGTGGCTGACCGACCACGCCCGCCGGCTCGTGGAGTTCACCGATGGATACCTGGAGGTACTTCCGATGCCGTCTCGCGAGCACCAGCGGATCGTCGCGTTTCTCTATGCGACACTTCACGCCTACCTCCGCCGGATCGGCGGCGAAGTCCTGTTCGCTCCGCTCCGCCTGCGCATCCGCGAAGGAAAGTTTCGCGAACCGGACCTGATGTTGCTCCGCGACTCGGAAGACGCACGCAGCGGCGCCCGCTTCTGGACCGGAGCCGACTTGGTGGTCGAGGTGGTCAGCCCGGACGACCCGGAACGCGACTTCGTGCAGAAACGCGGTGACTACGCCGAAGCGAGCATTCCCAAGTACTGGATCGTCGAACCCGGCACGGAGTCGATCACCGTCCTCACCCTGTTCGGCGGGACGTACGTGCAGCGCGGCGTATTCCACCGGCACGCGCACGCGACGTCGGAGATGCTCGACGGCTTCGGCGTTGCCGTTGACGACGTGCTGCGTGCGGCCAAGAGGGCGTAGTTCGGCGCCCGGAGGATGGTTGCCGGCACTGGGCAGCCGGCCCCACTCCCTCTACCATGCCGCCCCATGACACCCGAATCACCCCTGCGGATCGGCTTGGTCGGCTGCGGCGGCATCGCGCGCCGCCACGCCCAGTCCCTGGTCGCCGCCGACGGTGCCGAGCTGGCCGCCATGTGCGACGTCGACACCGCGATCATGGAACGCTTCATCGCCGAGCACATCCCGGACGCGCCGCGCCCGGCCCTGTTCACCGATCAGGAGGCGCTGTACGCCGAATCCGGCCTGGACGGCGTGGTCATCGCCACCCCGCACAGCATGCACTGCGAGCACGCCTCCCGCGCGCTGGCCGCCGGCTGCCATGTGCTGGTGGAGAAGCCGATGGTCACCACGGTCGCCGACGCGTACGCGCTGCGCGACCGCGTGGAAGCGGCCGGCAAGCTGCTGCTGATCGGCTACAACACGCCCTGCACCCCGACCTTCCAGCGGCTGCGCTCCATCGTGCGCAGCGAGCGGCTGGGAGCCCTGGAGCTGGTGACCGGCTACCTGACACAGCCGTGGCTGAAGCTCACCTCCAGCGGCCGCCCCTGGAAGCGCGACCCGGTGCTGGCCGGCGGCGGCCAAGCCTACGACTCCGGCGCCCACCTGCTGAACAGCCTGATCTGGACCCTGGAGTCGAGCCCCAAGGAAGTCTACGCGATGGTCGACTTCATGGGGATGCCGGTGGACGTCAACTCCGCCCTGGTCGCCCGCTTCGAGAGCGGCGTGCTGGCCACTATCGTCATCTCCGGCAACTGCCCGGCGTCCTCGTCCGGCATGGAGTTCATCTTCGCCGGCGGCCGCGTGTCCATCGACGGCTGGTCGGGGAGCTGGCTGCGCGCCTACGACGGCGACGGCGAGATCGACGAGCTGAGCTGCACCGGCGAGGCGACCCCCACGGCGCTCAACTTCGTGGCGGCGATCCGGGGCACGGAGGAGCCGGCCACCAGCCCCACCGACGGCGTGCGCCAGAGCGAGCTGATGGACGCGCTCTACGAATCGGCCCGCATCGGCCGCCCGGTCGCACCGGCGGGGAGCGACGGCAATGTCTGACTCCTTTGGGGCTGATCCCCTTGGGGCTGACCCGGTAGCCCTGGCGAGCGATCTGGTCGCGGTGGATTCGGTCAGCCGCGTCAGCAGCGTTCCGGTGTGCGACGTCGTCGAGCGCTTCATGGACCGCCACGGCTTCGAGATCGAACGGCTTACCTACCGCGACGACGAGGGAGTCCGCAAGGACAGCGTGATCGGCAAGAAGGGCCGCGGCGCCGGCGGGCTGGCGTTCTACTCGCACGTGGACACCGTGCCGGGCGACGGCTGGTCCACCGACCCGCACAGCCCCGTGTTGCGCGACGACCGGTTGATCGGGCTGGGAAGCTGCGACATGAAGGGCCCGCTGGCAGCCACGCTGTGCGCCACCGCGGCGCTGCGGGACGACCAGCTCGACCGCGCGGTGTACGTGGCGGCCACCGCCGACGAGGAAATCTCGGGACGCGGCGCGCAGCAGATCGAACGCAATTCGGAGCTCTACAACGCCGAGCTGCCGCGCTGCGGGGTCATTGCGGAACCGACGCGGATGGTGCCGGTGTACGCCCACAAGGGCGGGGCGCGCGTGATCGTGACCGCGCACGGACGCGCGGCGCACACCTCCACCGACCGCGGCGTGTCGGCCAACCTGCTGATCGCGCCGTTCCTGGCGGAGGTCGCGGAGCTGGCGGAAACGTTCCGTACCGACGAGAGCTTCTGGAACCGCGACTTCGACCCGCCGACGATCGGCTTCAACATGGTCTTCACCGACTTCGGCACGCGGCCCAACGTCAGCGCCCCCAAGGCGGTCTGCACGGTCGCGTTCCGGCCCATGCCCGGCGACCGCACGCAAGACGTGATCGAGATGGTGAGCGAACGCGCCCGCGCGCACGGCCTGGAGGTCGACGCGCGCGCCGGCACCCCGTTCTCCGTCGACCCGGACTCGGAGGTGGTGCGGACCGCGCTGGCGGCCTGCGGCGCCGAGCGCGCCAGGACCGTGCCGTACGGGACCGACGCGCACGCCTTCAAGGAGCGCGTGCAGCTCGTCGTGCTGGGACCCGGCGACATCGCCCAGGCGCACACCGACGGCGAGTGGATCGAGCTGACGCAACTCCACCACGCCGTCGAGGTCTACCGGCGCATGGTGCAGGACGTTTGTCTGCGGTGAACGACGGAGGGCATGGAGCCGGACATGTCCTCAAAAGCCGTGACGGCGCGGCTGCAGCGCGTGAGCCAGCTCCGCGCGCTCTGCCTTTCCCTCGCCGAGACTGGCAGGCGCGCCGGCCTTCGTGACCAGTCGACTGCCGACCTCAATACGCGTACGCGCGGCTCTTCAGGTCAATCGCCCGCGGCCGAGTAGAGGCCAGACCGCCTCCACCACGCCGTCGCGCGTGGCATTGATGGTGTCGTGCAGGAAGACGGTGGTGTCCGAGTAGCCGGCGATGAACTCCAGCCGGTCGCCGACGCCGGGCTGCGCCGATGGCTCCGCCAGGGTCAGCGAGCCGTGCTCGGCGGAGAACTTGGCGTCCGTCACCGCCAGACCCTGCACCTGCGGAGTGGTGGGCTCCACGCTCATGGTCTTGCGGCCGGCGTCGCAGATGACCCGCCGCTCGGTCGGCCGGCTGGTGACGGTGGCGGCGATGCGCAGCGCGCAGTCGTGGTCGACGCCGAACCGCTGGCGGTACATGGCATCGCCGAGCACGCCGCCGCCGGCCTGGATCTCGGTCACGCCCGGCTGGCGGGCGGTGATCCAGTAGCTGCCGGTGCCGCCGCAGCTCACGATGTCGATCGGCAAACCGGCGGCGCGGCAGCGCTCGGCGCTGCCGGTCAGCAGGCCGACCGCGGTCTCGATCGCCTGGCGCTTCGCCTCGATCGGCTCGATGCCGAGGGTGTGGCCTTCCCACGCCATCAGCCCGGCCAGCCGCACGCCAGGCGTGTCGGCGGCGATGCGCGCCATACGCACCGCCTCCTCCCCCGGGGCGACACCTGCCCGGTCCATGCCGATATTCAGCTCGACCACGACGCGCACCTCGCTGCCGGCGGCGGTGGCCGCGGCGCCGATCTGCCGCACACCGACCTCCGAGTCGACCGCGACGACCACGTCCGCGCCCCCCCGGCACAGGTGCGCGAGGCGCCGCACCTTGGTCGGTCCGACCACTTGGTTGGCGACCAGGATGTCCCTGATCCCGGCGGACGCCATCACCTCCGCCTCTCCCAGCTTGGCGCAGGTCACCCCCATCGCGCCGCGGGCGATCAGGCGGTGCGCCAGCGCCGGCGTCTTCAGGCCCTTGGTGTGCGGGCGCCAGCCGATGCCGGCATCGTCGATCACCACACTGGCGATGCGTTCGATGTTGCGGTCCAGCAGGTCCAGGTCGACCAGCAGCGCCGGCGTGTCCAGCTCGGCGACGGGCAGTCCGATCGGGGTGGTGGCAGTCATGTGCGGAGGGACCTCAGGCCAGCCAGGTGGTGAGCTCGGCGGCCGGCTTGCGCTGCGAGGCGGGCACCCGATCCGCGAAGCCGGCGTACAGCAGGCCGACCACCTGTTCCCGCTCGGGGTCGACGCCCAGCACCGACAGCGCCTCCGCGTCCTCGATCAGGCCGCTGGTGCTCCACTGCATGCCGATACCATCCTCCCACGCCGCCAGCAGGATGTTCTGGATCGCGCAGCAGGTAGCGGCATAATCCTCGCGATCCAGCATGGGGTCGCCGGACACGGCGCAGGTGACCGCCATCACGGTGGGCTTGCCCATGAGCTTCTTGACCGCCTTGCGGCCGATCTCGCGGAGCGCCTCCGCGGTGATGTCGACCGGCACCGCTTCCTGCTTGATGCGGGCGTAGACCTCGCCGAGCCGGCGCTTGCACCCCGGTCCGACGACGATGAACCGCCAGGGTTCGGTCAGCTTGTGGTTGGGAGCCCAGACGGCCGCCTGCAGCGCGCGCTCGATCCGTTCACGCGGCACGGCCGTCGGCTCGAAGTCGAAGATCGAACGCCGTTCGGCGATGGTTTCCAGTACCGACATGCGAGTCGCGATGCTACCTCAGCGCCTCTCGACGGTCAATGAGTCAGCAACCGATTGAGGTCGACGCTTCCCTTCCTGCGCCTACACGCGGTGCATCGCTGCGCTTCGCCGTCACCGAATTGTCCTTCTCGCGGGCTGCTGATCCGTTTCGGTCACCGCCCGACGGCATCCTCGACGATAGGGATGAAGTCCTCATGACTCATTGGCTGATGACTCACCCACCGGCCTCCCATCTCGATCAGGATGCGCTGCTTCGATGGTGCAGGTTGTGGGTTCACACGCACCACGTGCGCTTTGTATTCCGCTGACTTCGCCATCGCCGCGGCCAAGTCCCCCACCAGATAGCGCGGCGCCCAGCCGATCATGTGATAGTCTTCCGTCTGGATCTGCACCGCCAGTCCGGTTATCGGATTGGTTAGCTCCAACGTCACATAGAGTTGCTCGGCCGCACATAATCTGTCGATCCTCCCCTGCGCTTCCCAATTGACATGACGCCAGCCGTGTAAGAAAAACCGACAAGCGAAACTTCCGTCATCCTTCTTCTCGATCTTCGGAAAGACCTCATATGAATCGGTTGCCCGGTGGCCCCCGCTCACGGCAAGGATCTCAAAAGGGTCCGTCGCCTCCGCGAGATCGAGGGCCTGCAAGTACTCGGCCAAGTCCGGCCTAGCCCGGTTCATCACTCGGTTCCCGAACAATGGAAACAGGTCAGGCGACCAATATTCCCTCTCCAGACTCGGAAACTCCAGCAACAGAGGATACCCGGCTTCGCGCTGTGCCCGCAATGCCCCCTTCGTATACCGAAAGCGATAGAGCGCCCTCTCGGCGTCCGCATCAAGCCGCCCCACCGGGAACCACTGATGATTCGGTGCTTGATCCTGCCAAGCAAGGAACATGGCTTTCCCATTCATCGTAACACCTCTCGCAATTGAACAATATTGTACATTACCATCGCTTTGGCAAAGTCCATCGCCCAGCGAGACATCCACCCGCTAGGAACACGATGCAGCATGTCATCTATGGACGCTTCGTTGACTCTGTCGAGCCTTCGCAACGGAGGAAGAAAGATCTTCGGATAGCTATCAGCCGAGCGACGGACAAGCTCCATAGGGCTCGGGCCATCGGACTCACCCGCCGACCAGTACATTGCTCCGCGGCCTCGCTCTACGTATGTGCCGATCTGTTTCTCTACCAGTCGCCTCTCGCGGCTTTCGTCGCGCAATTCGCGCCCCAACGAAGACGCGTGATCAAACGACGGCGCTAATCCGCCTACCCAATTATTCTGTTTGCGCCGCAAGAGCACGCCCCAGTTTTCATGATGTCGATCGGTGTTGCCAATCAATGCATCCAAGACCATATACCCTGCCATCAGCTCCTTGGCTTTTCTCTTTGCCGCATCTTCCTCGAATACTCTATCGACAGCACTCAAGACATTGTGTATAGTGTGGCCTGACTGACGGAACCCTTTTTGCGGGTCGTAGTCATGAACGAATGCTGCCAATATCTGGTTGCCGTGGATCAGCTCGAAGCCATCATGGGCGAACGATTTGGTGGCTGATCCACGATTTTCATTGAACACTGCGAGTTCCACTCCGGCACGAGGGATGCCTATCGATCCTGCAATCTCCGCGAGCCCAGAGCGGGCCAGTCCCGCGCGCACAAGGGAGCGTCGTTGGTCGGACGCGGGAACCTCGCCGAAGCACGATGGGACTCGGAACGTTCAATGCTTCGGCAGCCGCTTCCTCGCGTGCTACCCTGAACCGACAATCTCGGAATAGCTGCTTTCAGGACAACGCGATGAGGCACATCGTCAAGTCGTTCGATCGGGATCTCTCCCAGCTTGCGGCCATGGTCGACAGGATGGGGCGGCAGGTGCAGCGCCTGATCGAACAGGTCGTTCAGGCGCTTGCGAACCGGGAGCCGGCGCTGGCCGAGGACGCCGGCTCGCAGGAGCACACGGTCGGCGCGATGCGGAACGCCATCCACCGGTACGCGGTGCGGCTGCTCGCCCTGCGCACACCCTTCGCGGGCGATCTGCGTCACGTGGTCTCCGCGCTGCTGATCTCCAGCGACCTCGAACGGATCGCCGGCCACCTGAAGAACATCGCCGAACGCACCGTCGACGTGAACAAGGCGGAGCCGGTGGAGCGCACCATCGAGCTGAACCAGGAGCAGCCGGCCGAGCCCGCCGCCGGAGTGCCGCGCGTGGGCCGGCTGGCGCAGCGGATGGTCGCGGACGTGATGGAGGCGTGCGCGGAGGCCGATCCCGACAAGGCGCGCGCGGTCCGCAGCCGCGCCGGCGAGCTTCAGGCCGTCCACGCCGACGTGTTCCGCGAGCTGCTGGCCTACCTGATCTTCGGCATGGAAGACCCGCGCGACATGGCCGCCTGCACCCATCTGCTGTTCATCGGAGAGGGAATGGAGCAGATCGGGACCCTGGCCGCCGACATCGCCAAGGCCGTCATCTACCACGTCGAGGGCGACTCGCCGGACGAGGACCTGCCGGAACCGGGTCGGTCCGCGGCATCGGCCATCCCGGCGCAGACGGAGCCCGGGCCGGCGGCTTGATCCGGCGTCCGGGCGGCTACAGCGGGCGTTCGTAGATGCGGTAGGTCTTGTGCCGGCGCGCGCCCATGTTCTCCAGAGTGTTGCGCATGTTGACGTTGTCCTCCAGGACCCAGGAGAACTCGCCACCCAGCAACCCCCTGCCGACGCCGCGCACCCAGGTCTCGTAGTAGAAGATCGCGTCGAGCCCCAGGTTGCGGAAACGAGGCCGCACCCCCGTCGTGTACACGCGCAGCAGGTTGATGCGGCGCCGATCGCGCAGCAGCTTCAGGAACCCGAACGGAAACAGGCGGCCGTTGAGGTTGCGGAATGCCTGGTTCCAGTCGGGCAGCGCCAGGGAGAAGCCGGCCGGCTCGCCATGCACGAAGGCGAACAGCACCAACTCGGGATCGACCAGACGCTTCAGATCGCGGGCCATGCGGTCCAGCTCCGCCTCCGTCTTGGGCACGAACCCCCAGTTGCGGCCCGATGCCTCGTTGTGGATCAGCTTGATCAGATCCATTTCGGCGCGAATGCGCCGCGGGTCCCCGCCGCGGATGCTCACCCCTTGGCGCTTGCGCACCGCGGCCGCCACGCGGGCGATCTTGGGCGATATCTCCGATTCCGATGAGTGCATGTAGTAGGCGTACAGATCGCGCGCCTTCGCCAGTCCCGCCTGTTCCAGCAGGCGCGGGTAGTACGGCGGGTTGTAGGCCATCAGGATGGCCGGCGGGCTGCCGAAGCCGTCCACCAGGATGCCCAGCGAATCGCTGGTGGACGGATTGAACGGCCCGCGCATGACGGTCATGCCCTGTCCGCGCAGCCAGTCAGCCGCGGTCTGCAGCAGCTCCGCGGCCACCTCCGTTTCGTCCACGCATTCGAAGAAGCCGAAGAAGCCGGCTGATTCGCCGTGGTACTCATTGTGACGCTTATCGACGATCGCGGCGATGCGGCCGGCGATGCGGCCGGCCCGGCGGGCCAGGAACGGTTGCATCGACGCGTGCTGGAAGAACGGATTGGTGGCGAAGTTCAGGCGCCGCCGTTCCTGCATGAGCAGGGGCGGCACCCACTGTGGGTCGTCCCGGTAGATCGTCCACGGGAGCCTGATGAAGGCACGCATGTCGGAACGCCGCGCCGGGCGGACCGACAGGCCGTGCACTCCAGGTGCTTGGGTCATCACGGAGAATATACGGCCACGGCCGCTTCCGGCGCCGGAAGCAGAATCCCGACCATGGCCGCGCCCCGACAAGCGTCCGTCCGGACCCGCGGTGCGTCGGGGCGCCGCAAGGCCGAAGCGGCGCCGTTACTGGCTTTCGCCGCCCGCGTCTTCCCCTTCCGGTTCCCCGTCCGGGTACAGGTCCTTCTTTACCTGTTCCCACTTCTTCTTGTTGCTGACACCGACGAAATAGACGATGACGCCGACGATCACGCCGATCACCCCCAAGAAGGTGATCCGCAGCACGCCTGTCACGCCTATCACGAACAGCACCAGACCGACAGCGCCGATGATCACCCCGATCAGCCGCTGGTCGATGTCCTCCATTTTTCTCTTGTCAGCCATGTTCCTTCGCTCCTTGTATTTGGATTTGCCTCACGAGATTTCGCCGGCGTTCCGCTCCGGCATGAACCCCGAGTTCAGAAAGCCGCCGTCGATCGGTATCGCCGCCCCGTTGATGTAGGCCGAGCCCGCGCCGCACAGGAAGACCACCAGATCGGCGATCTCTCCCGGCAGCACTTCGCGGGGAATCGGCATCCGGTTCCGGCGGGTTCGCTTCAACTCTGGGTCACGTGAATATACCAGATCGGTCATCGGTGTCTTTGCCACGCCCGGGCAGACGGCGTTGACGTTGATCCGATACTCGGCCCATTCCACGGACAGCACCTGCGCAAGGCTCACCAGCCCCGCCTTGGAGGGACTGTAGGCACCCCGCTGCGGGATCGGCGCCCACGCCGCGACAGAGGAGAGCAGCACGATGCGGCCTCCCTCCCCCTGCGCGACCAGGCGCCGGCCGACGGCCTGGCAGAAGACGAACGCGCCGGTCAGATGGGTATCGAGCTGGCTGCGCCAGTCCGCCAAGGTCAGCTCCAGGGCGGGGCCCTTGATGTTGTTTCCGGCACAGTGCACCAGGAAGTCGACGCGGCCGAACCGCTCCACGGTGGCCGCCACGCAACGGGCGGCCGAGTCGGGATCGACCACGTCGATCTGGACGCCGATTGCATGTTCGGCGCCGCATTCGGCAGCCGTCTCGTCAGCCCGGTCGGCCGCCAAGTCGGCGACCGTCACGCACGCGCCCCGATCCGTGAAGTGCCGGCACACGGTATGGCCGATGCCGCCGGCCCCTCCGGTGACGACCGCCACGCAGCCGTCCAGACGATCGCTCATGCGCGGCCCTCAGCCGTCGCCGGGCGCGGCGGCCGGCTCGCGCGGCTGCGCCCAGGCGCCCAGCGCGTTGTAGCCGCCGTCGACACAGACGTACTCGCCGGTCATAAAAGACGCGCCCGGTCCGGCAAGGAACACCACCACCGAGCCGATGTCCTGCGGTTGCCCGGTGCGACCCAGCGGATGGGTCTGTCCCCAGTCGCGTACGGTCTGCTCGATGTCACCCGCCTGCATGGCTGCGGCGGCGCGCAGCAACGGGGTGTCGATGCTGCCGGGACAGACAGCCAGCACGCGGATGTTCTCGCGCGCGTAGTCGATCGCCAGTTGACGGGTCAGCGACAGCGCCGCGCCCTTGCTGGCAGCGTACGCGGGGACCAGCGGCGCCGACTGCAGTCCCTGCACGCTGGCGATGTTGATGATCACCCCGCCGCCACGGCGGCGCATGTGCGGGATGGCGTACTTGGCGGTCAGGAAGTAGCTCTTGACGTTGACCGCCATGACCAGGTCCCACATCTCCTCGCTGGTGTCCTCCGCCGTCTTGTAGGACTCGGCCGGCTGGATCCCGACGTTGTTGCACAGCACATCGACGGTGCCGAACGCGGCCACCGCTTCGTCGACCGTGGCGCGGCAGCCGTCGTGGGTGGCCAGATCCGCCTCCAGGAACGCGGCGGTGCCGCCTGCTGCCGTGATGCGCTCGACCCGCGCCGCCCCCGCACCGGCGTCGCGGTCAACCACCAGCACGCTGGCTCCGGCAGCAGCAGCCGCGTCGGCGATGCCGCCGCCGATGCCGAGCGCGCCCCCGGTGACCACGAACGACCTGCCGGAGAGCGTAAGCGCGGGGGGTTGCATGACGGGGGCCTATCGTAGCACTGGCACCGCCGGTGAGTCAGCGCGGGCAGAGACGTGATAGATTCACAGGCGATGACCCGGTCCTTCACGGTCGGTCAACGGGCGCGGGCGCTCGGCTTCTACGCCGCAACCCTGGTCATCGCCTACCTGGCTGCAGCCTATCTGGGCGGGTTCTTCGTGGCTCTGGCGATCACCCTGCTGCTGATCCCGCTCTTCTCGTTCGTGGCGCTCCACGTCGCCGCCACATCGCTGGCCTTCGGCCAGAAGTTCTCCAGCGCCCACCCGGTCAAGGGAGAACAGATCGTCTATTCGTTCCGCATCGAGAATCGCTCGGTGATTCCGATCTCGCAGCTCCACGTGGAGTTCAAGGTGGTGCGCCCGCTGGGCGAGACCGTGCTCCCCGACCTGTCGATCTACCTGGGCGGCAGCGCCGTGATCGATCACGACTACCAGATCCAGCTTCCGTACCGCGGCGTCTACACGATCGGGATCCAGCGCGTCACCCTGCGCGACCCGCTGCGCCTGTTCGCCGCCCACCCCGACGTGGGCTTCCGCGAGTTCCAGGTCTTCCCCCGCGTGCTGGACATCGCCCGCCTTGCGGCCGGCGACGAAGCGCACCCGCACGCAGGCCGGCACGAGTCGACGGTCGGCGAGCCCGACTACGCCATGTTCACCCAGCTTCGTGAAGCGCGCCACGGCGAGCCGGCCCGCCATATCGCCTGGAAAAAGTTCGCGGCGATCGGCAAGCCGTTCGTCCGCCAGTACCAGGCGAGCTCGGAGCCGGCGGTGACGATCTACGTCGACCTGTGCATGCCGGACGAGGGCGCCGGGGACGCGCCGGTGCTGGCCGTCGAGGACGTCACGATCGAGGCGTTGCTGGCGGTGGTGCGCCACTTCCTGTCGATGGGCGTGCCCACCACCCTCCGCGCGGCTATCGGGCAGGGCGTGTACGCGTTCTCCGGCCAGCATCTGGACGAATTCGACCGGCTGTACGAGCAGAACTTCCGGTTGGCGTTTCAGGACAGCGTGTCGCCGGCGCGGCTGTTCTGGGCCGACTGCGAAGCGCGCGCCGACGACGCGGAAGCGGTCATGTTCCTGACCCACCACCTGGACCCCGAGCTGTTCAGCATCATCGAGGCGTCGGTGAGCTCCAAGCAGATCTCCGGCGTGATCTTCAACGGCATCGGCCGCAGCCCGCGCGCGCTGCACGATGCCGAGCAGTATTTCAACACGGTGCGCAACCGCGGCGGGCGCGTGATAATGCTGCGGGGAAGCGACACAATCGAGGAGGACCTGGCCGGTGGAGATCTCCGCGCGGCTGCGCCGCTGGCTCTCGGCCGTTCGGCCTGATCACCTGCGGGCGGCGGCGGCGGCGGCGGCCGCGCTGGCGCTGCCGCTCGCCGTCTGGTGGCTGCTGGGCGCGAATCTGTCCATCGCGCTCCTGCTGGGCCTCACCGGCGCGGTGGTCGCCCTGCAGATCGCCGCGGCGTTCGCCCCGGCGCCTGCCGTCAGGCCGCTGCGCTGGACGGCCGCCGGCGCCTCGGCGCTATTCGGGGCATCCATCCTGATCGGCATCCTCATCACGCCGTTTTCCTCCTACCGGCTCTGGTTCGCGGAGGTGCATGCCGGCGCCCAGCAGGGTGCGGTCTCCAACCTGTTCGCGCTGATCGCCGGCTGGGCGTTCTCATCGGCCTCCGGGGTGGTGCTGTCGAGCGGGTTCGGCCTGGCGGCGGCCGTCCTGGCGGTGCTGGTCGTGGGCCTGGCGGCGCTGATCGTCCAGTCGCCGGTGCTCTACCTGCTGACCGTGGCGGCGGTCGTCCTGGCGCTGATCGTGCTGGGCAGCCGCGGCGTGGAGCGGACCGGCGGTTCCGTGCTGTTCGCCGCCGCCATCGTGCTGCTGGCCGCCGGCGTCGGGCTGCTGTTCCCGAGCGCGGGCGGCGGCAACTATTTCGTCGACCTGGTGCTGCACCCGCGCATGCGCGGGGCGATCTCCACCACCTTCCCACGGTTCCCGCTGCTGTATTCCATCCCCGGTTTCGGCACCCAGCACGAGGAGCGGCGGCTGGGCGGCACGCCGGTGCTGTCGCCGCTGCCGCTGCTGCGCGTCTATTCCGCGCAGGGGCGCACGATCTACCTGCGAACCGAGGTGTTCGACTACTACGACGGCGCCACCTGGGCGTTCACGCAGGAGGAGCCGGCGGACGCCACCGACACGGAGCGCTACATCGTCTCCCCCCTCCCCCTTGAAGGACTCGACTCGGACGTGCAGATCGAGCTGCTCGCGGACGCGTACGACCGGTTGCCGCACACCGTCGACACGGTGCGTTTCGCCATCACCCCGTACGGACCGGAGCTCGCCGTCGCTGACTATGCTCGCGGCTTCTTCCCGAAGGACCCGATCCTGCGCGGCGTGTCGATCACCTTGCGGCGCGATCCGGTCATTCGCACGCTCGCTCCGCCGACCGACAGCCGCTACCTGCAGGTGCCCGCGAGCCTGCCTCCGGAAGTGCGGGAGCTGGCGAACGAAGTGACGCAGGGAGCCGTGAGCGCCACCGGGCGGCTCCGGAGCGTCGAGCGCTTCCTGAAGTCGAGCTGCGTGTACTCGCTGACGCCCCCCACGCCGGGCCGCGGCGAAGACTTCATCGGCCATTTCCTGATGGGCGAGCGGCTGGGTTACTGCGTCCACTTCGCCACCGCCTTTACCATCTTCGCGCGCATCAACGGCATCCCCGCGCGCTACGTGTCCGGCTTTCTCGTCCACTTTCCGGTCACGTCGCTCGACGCCATCCTGACCGGCGTCGACGAGCTGGACGACCCGGACATCGACGTCGCGGAGCTGATCACCACGGAAGCGGTGGTCACCGGCCTGGCCGCCCATACCTGGGCGGAGGTGTGGCTGGACCAGCACGGCTGGACCACCTGGGAAGCGACCCCGGCGGTCAATCCGGGCTTCGTCCCGAACCTGGGCCAAGCGGACGCCGAGGAGCTGCCGACGGTTGCCGAGGAGGTGCAGCTCGATTCGGCCACCGCGCGGCAGCTCTCCTCCATGCTGGGCCGCCAGATCCGGGCCGAGCGCCACCGGTTGAACACGCGGCCCCTGCTGGCCGGCGCCGCGGCGCTGATCCTCCTCGCTGCCGTCTGGGCCGTTGTGCGTCTGATTCTGTCCGCCCGGGCGTCGCTGCGCGCCAGTCCGATCGGCCGCGTGGCGCACCGCTACATCAAGCTCGGCGCGCGCGCCGGCATACCGCTTCCCGACGCGACCGGATGGCTGTCGTGGGAGCGGTCGTTCGGCGCCCGACTGCCGGAGGCCGCCCGTTCGCTGCGCGCATTCGTCGGCCTGTTCGTGCGCGTCGCCTACGCCGGTTACCAGCCCACCGCGGCCGAGGTCGCCGGCGCCGCGCGACAAGCGGGCACGGTCAGGCGAATCTGGTATCGCAGGCGGCTGCGGTCCCTCCGTCCCGGCGGCAGCGCCGATCGCGGTAGAATGGGTACGTCATGACACCGGTTCGCTGGGGAGTCCTGGGCACCGCTCAGATCGCCGCCAACGTCTTCGTCCCGGCGCTGCGCACCGTGCACGGCGCCGAGTTGGCCGCGGTCGCCAGCCGCGACGCGGGGCGGGCGGAGGCGTTTGCCGCCGCCGTGCGCGGCGCGGACCACCGCGCGGCGCGGGCGTTCGGGTCGTACCGGGAGCTGCTGGACTCAGGCGCCGTCGACGCGGTGTACGTGCCCCTGCCCAACTCCCAGCACGAGCGCTGGACGCTGGCCGCGGCCGAGCGCGGCATTCCGGTGTTCTGCGAGAAACCGCTCACCGACGCAAGCGACAGCGCCGCGAGCGTGGCGGCGCGCTGCCGGCAACTGGGCGTCCCGCTGGTGGAGGCGTTCGTCTTCCGCTATCACCCGCAGACCCGGGTGGTCCGCGAGCTGCTGGCGGCCGGCCGCATCGGCACGGTCAGCCAGATCACTGGCCACATGAGCTTCTTCTTCGACCGCGCCGAGCGCGCTGGAGACATACGGATGGACCCCGCGATGGGCGGCGGCGGGCTGCTCGACGTGGTGTGCTACCCGATCGCGTACATCCGGCACGTGCTGGACGCCGAACCGCTCACCGTGCAGGCGGCCGTCCGCTACGACGACCGTTTCGGCATCGACGGCGCCGCCAGCCTGTTGATGGAGCTCTCCGGCGGCGTGCAGGCTGTCGCGATGGGCGGCTTCGACGACGACCGCCACCGCGGGATCACGATCACCGGCAGCGCCGGGACCATCCACGTGCCGGAGCCGTATCACCCGCCCGCCGAGAGTACGATCCACGTCACCGGCGGCGATCGCCGCGAGACGATCGCGATGGACAACGGCGGGCCGGCGTTCTCGCCCGCCATCGCCCACTTCCAGGACAGCCTGTCGGCACCGGGCGAACCGCTCACCGCCGATTTCGCCGCCGGCACCCTGCGCGTGATCGAGGCCGCGCACGAATCCGCGCGCACCGGGACGCGCGTCGCCCTCTGAGTCCATCGGACCGCCGAACGCGGCGGTCAGCGCGGCAGTGCTGCGCCGGTCCCGCCGCGGCGGGTGGCCCGTGACATCAGGACCACGACGCCGGCGCCGACAGCGGCCGCGGCCGCCAGAAGAAGCAGCTCGGCACCCAGGGTCCCCACCTCGCGCAGCGGCACGGCATGTCCATCCCGGTAGAACGGCATGAGCGCCCGCAGCGATCCCAGCATCAACCCGGTCAAGGCCGCCAGCGTCAGCGACCGGTGGCGCGCGAGCAGCCAGGAGATGAGCCGCGTGACGGTCGCCAGCCCCAGCACGACGCCGATCCCGAACACCGCCAGCGGCAGTGCCGACTCGCCGATCTCGCCGGCCGTGAGGCCGCGCACCCGTTCTATCACGTAGCCGTAGGACCCGAGCGCCAGCAGCACGAACGACCCGCTCACCCCCGGCAGCACCAGCACGGCCACCGCCAGGGCACCGGAGACCAGCAGGAAGGGCAGCCCGGGCACGCCGGCCTCCGCCACGCGCAGCCCGGAAGCGAAGAAGCTCACGGCCGCCGCGCTGAGGATGACGATCACCTCGACCGGGCCGCGGCGTTCCATCAACCGCCACGGCGTGCCCACCGACGCCAGCACCAGGCCGCAGAAGAACGCGTAGGTGGGCCCGCGCGCGCTGTCCAGCAACTCGGTCACCAGATGGCTGCCGGCGAGCAGCGCCGCCGCCATGCCGACCACCAGGAGTGCCAGGAACGGCACCGGCGGGGTGACGGCACCGGCGGCAGCGCGGCCGCCCGGCAGCAGCCGGCGCAGCCCCCGGCCGATCCAGACGAAGGTGGCATCGATCCCGTTGATCAGCTCCCCGTAGATGCCCAGCACCAGCGCCATCGTGCCGCCGCTCACGCCGGGCACGAGCTCGACGGCGCCCATCGCCACGCCGCGGGCAAAGGTGAGCGCCGCCGCCGCGAATCGGCGAGGACGGCGATCGCCGTCGCCTGCCGCCGCGGCCCCTGTGTTGCCCATGCCGCCCGTAGTTTAACGTTCCACGAGGTGCGAAGGGGACTCGTATACCACACGGGCGCGCTGGGCGATCTGATCGTCGCCGTGCCGGCGATCGAGTATTGGGGCATCGACCGGGGCATCGAAAGGCTGGTGCTGCTTGGCCGCGGCCGTTCCGGTGAGCTGCTGCAGGCGGCCGGCATCATCAGCGAGCGCTGGGATGCCGAGGCGGCGTGGTTCGCACGCGCCTACCGCGGCACGCCACCCGCCCTGCCAGCGCCGACCGATGCGGCGCTGGCATTCACCGCGCCCGCCGGCCCGATCGACCGGGCGCTGGCCGCTGCGGTTTCCGCACCGGTCAGCGTGGTGCGCCCGGTGCCGGCGGATCGGCAGCCGATCGTCCGGCACCATCTGCGCGCGGTCGGCGCCGCGCCGGCGGACGATCACGCCCCGGTGCTTGCGCTCCCTGCAGAGCCGCGACGCGGCCGCCGGATCGGCATCGCTCCGGGCTCGGGCAGCACGCGCAAGAACTGGCCGCTCGACCGCTTCGCCGCCGTGGCGGACGCGCTTCGCCAGGAGACGAAGCAAGAGACGAAGATGGTGTGGCTGCTCGGTCCGGCAGAGGAGTATCTCCGTCCGCCGGCCGCCGGCGGCGACCTGATCGTCCGCGGCCGGCCGATCACGAGCACGGCTCAGGCGATCTCCTCCTGCACGCTGCTGCTGGGCAACGATTCGGGGCTGTCCCATCTGGCCGCCGCGCTGTCCGTGCCGGTGGTGGCGCTGTTCGCGGTCAGCGACGCCGCGGTGTGGGCGCCGGCGTCCGCCGCGGCCCCGGTGCTGGTGGTGACCCCGCGCTGGATCATCCCGGGCGATCGCTGCGCGTCCCTGCCGGCGCCGCCGGCCGGAGCATCGATGGACCGGATCTCCGTCGACCGGGTGCTCAGCGCGTGCCGGCACCTCCTCCGGTGATGCGCTCGACGATGGCGCTCGTGGAGATTTCGCAAAGCACTGGCGACAGCGCCACCACCCCGCCGGCCGCGCGCACCTCGGCGCCGCCGGCCACCTGATTGGCAGTGTAGGTGGCGCCCTTGACCAGCACGTCGGGGCGCACCGCCTCGATCAGCCGCAGCGGATCGGGCTCGGCGAAGATGATGACTGCATCCACGCAGCGCAGCGCCGCCAGGAGCTCGGCGCGCGCGAACTGACCGATCACCGGCCGGCCGGCCGGCTTCAGCCCGCTCGCCGAGGCGTCGCTGTTGAGCCCCACCACCAGCGCCCCGCCCAGGCGCCGCGCATGCTCCAGCGACCGCAGATGGCCGGCATGCAGCAGATCGAACACGCCGTTGGTGAAGACCAGCCGGCCGCGGGACCGCAGGCGCTCCACGGTAGCCGACGCGGCGCCGTAGGACGAGAAGGTGGGCCGCTCGTCCCACACCGCCCGGACGTGGTTCAGCGCGGCCGCGATCGACCCGCACATCGCCACATGGAACCCGGCATCCGCCTCCCGATCGGCGCCCAGCGCCACCACGAAGCCCCGCGCATGGCCGTCGATCAGCCACGAAGCGTGCAGGTCCAGGCCGGCGCGATCATGCTCGCGGCGCAGCGCGAACTCCGTGTCCAGGGCTCGCTCCTCGCACAGGCGGCGTGCCGCCAGCTCGCCGCCCGCTCCCGCCAGCGCGCGGTCCGTGACCACCACGCCGCGCCGGACGGCTTTCCCCTCGCCTGCAGCGGGTATACTCATCGCTCCATGCTGCGAACCGCGACCGAGCGCGCCGCCGCCGACCGCTTCTGGCTCACGATCATCGCCATCTTCAGCGTGGCCGCCGTGGCCGCGGTGACCTTCGTCGTGACCGGCGCGCGCACGGAATCGCGGCTCGACGTGTCGGCCCTGCCGGCCGTGAACACGGTCTGGAACGCGATCGCCGCCGTGTGTCTGGTGGCGGCGTTCATCGCCATCCGGCACGGTGCGGTCAGCACCCATCGGGCGCTGGTGCTGGCGGCGTTCGCCGCCTCGACGCTGTTTCTCACCGGTTACCTGATCTACCACGGAACGAGCGGCGGCGCGAAGCCCTATGAGGGATCGGCGCCGTGGCTGTACTACCCCATTCTGGTCACCCACATCATCCTCGCGGTGACGATCGTACCGCTTGCGCTGGTGACGCTTCGCCGCGGCTGGACCCGCCACCCCCGTCATCGCCCCCTCGCCCGCGTGACGCTCCCCATCTGGCTGTACGTGTCGGTCACCGGCGTGGTGATTTACGCGCTGCTGTACGCTCCCGGCGCGTAACGGGGAGATACGATCCTGATGACCGAACGCGAGCGTCTGCTCGACCACCTGAGGGCACTGGAGCGGGACAGGCAGCCCGGCGCGGTAGCGACCGTCGTGCAGGTTGCGGGGTCCAGCTACCGCCGCGCAGGCGCGCGCATGCTGTTCGGCACAGACGGGGAGCGGGTGGGTGTGCTCTCCGGAGGCTGCTTCGACCTGGACGATCGGGCGCGACAGGCGATGCGCACCGGCCGCACCTCCGTGCACCGCTTCGACACCACCGGCCCGGCCGACGTGGTGATGGGCTCCCGCAGCGGCTGCCAGGGCGTCGTGGACATCCTGCTGGCGCCGGTCGACGACGGTCACCAGCCGACGCTGCGCGCGTGCCTGGAGCCCTCCGTACGCGGCGAGCCGTCCGTTCTGGCCATGGTGGTGGGTGCGGAGACGGACGGCAGCCCGGCGCGTCCGGGCGCGCGCCTGCTGGTGACCGGAGACGGCCCGGCACGCGGCTCGCTGGGCGACGCCGGCCTGGAGGCGGCCGTCGAGCGGGATGCGCGCTCGCTGCTCGGCTCCGAGCGGGTCGACGTGAACCGGTATCCGGTGGGCGAGCACACGGTGCAGGTGATGATCGAAGGAATGGCGCCGGTGCGGCGGCTGGCGGTGTTCGGCGCCGGCGACGACGCCGCTCCCCTGGCCGAGACCGCCGCGCAGGTCGGCCTGCACGTGACGCTGGTGGACCACCGTCCCGCATTTGCCGACCCGGAGCGCCACCCGTCGGCCGCCGCCGTGCTGCACGTCGCCGATGCGGCCGAGGCGGTCCGACGCATCGCCCCCGGAGCGCGCACCGCGTGCGTGTCGGTGACCCACGACTACCTGCGCGACGCGGCCATCCTGCGCGAGCTCAGGGTGACGCCGGCCGCCTACGTGGGGGTGATCGGCCCCCGCTCGCGCGCGGAGCGGCTCATCGCCGAGTCGGGCTGGGACGCGGCCGATCGCGGCCGGCTCTTCTGCCCGGCAGGCCTCGATGTCGGCGCGCAGACCCCGCAAGAGATCGCGCTCTCGGTGATCGCGGAGATCCTCGGGGTGCTGGCCGCGCGCACGGCGGGCCATCTGCGCGACCGCGCCGGCCCGATCCACGACCGGTCGCCGTGAGCGACGAGCCGCCCATCGCGGCAGTGGTGCTGGCGGCTGGCGGCTCGACCCGGCTCGGCCGTCCGAAGCAGCTGGTGCCGATCGACGGCGAGCCCCTGGTGCGCCGCGCCGCGCGGGCGGCGCTCGACGCCGGCTGCAGGCCGGTGATGGTGGTGATCGGGGCCGCAGCGGAAGCGGTCGGCGCCGCGGTCGCGGATCTCCCGGTCCTGCGCGTGACCAACCCTCGATGGGCGGACGGCGTAGGCACCTCGATCGCGTGCGGGGTGAGCGCGGCCGCGGCCCATCGGCCGGCCGGCTGCATCGTGCTTCCGTGCGACCAGCCGCGATTGACGGCCGGCGTCCTGGCGACCCTGATCGAGCGGTTCCGGGACGGCGGGTTCTCAGCGGTCGCCTGTACGTACGGTGGCACCACCGGCTCGCCGGTGCTGTTCGCGCCGGAGCTGTTCGACCGGCTAGCCGCGCTCACCGGCGACAGCGGCGCGAAGCGCGTGCTGCGCGGCTGCTCCACGCTCCAGGTGGTCGACTTTCCGGGCGGAGACCTCGACATCGATACGGACGCCGACCTGCGCCGGCTGAAGCTTCGCGACGGGCCGTTCAACTGCCCAGATGGCAACTCGCGAAGCGTGCGGACACGTCAGGCAGCGGTTCTCCCAGCCAGGGCCACGCCGACACGTCCGGCCCCGCCGACTGCTCCGAGCTCCCGAGCTCCCGGCGCAGGTCCCTCAGCATCCCGTGCATGACCCGCGCCGTCTCCGCCGTGACCAGGCCGGTCAGGCCGAACGGCGGGCGCGGATCGCTCACCGTTTCCTGCAGGATGGCGACCGTACCCGCGGCGCCGCCCGGAGTGATCGTCCACCGGGAACGCAGGCAGAGCACGCGGGTCCCTTCCAGGTCCGTAGCCAGATCGTCGGCGCCGACGATGTACAGCACCACCCCGCCGTTTTCGAGCCGCCACCACGACCGGCGGCTGACCACCACGCGATGACTGAGGCCCGCACCGGTGACCTCATGCAGGATCGACCGGTGCGGGGGACCGGCGGCGATATCGCGCTCTGCGTCCTCCTGGAGCAGGAGGACCATCCCGCCAACCGTTCCGGTTGCCGTGGTGCGGCTGCGGACCAGGCGGTAACCGGTATGCTCGATCGGGCAGGACTCGACCGTCACCGCGTCCTCGCCCACATCGGGCGTGCATGCCGCGCTCGCCAGGGCTGGAAACGCGAGCAACGCCACCGCAACGATCGTTCCCGTCGCCCGTCTCATCGCCATGCTCCACCTGCTCCCTGGTCCAACGCGAATTGGTCCAACGCGAACTGGTCCAACGCGAACTGGTCCATCGATGATACCGCGGATCAATCCCGTTATGACCTTCTTGTCGCCGGGTCAGGGCATGCCTATCTTGGCTAGATGGCGGCCGCATCAGCCCTGATGATACCGCTCGCGCCGGGGCCGCCGATCATCGGCAACGTGCTGCCGATGATCACCGCTTTGAGCAGCTTCCTCACCACCCAGTACCAGCGGATGGGACCGGTATTCCGCGTGCCGATCCTGAACCATCGCCCGCTGGTCCTGGCCGGTCCCGAAGCGAACGCGCTGATGAAGCAGCAGGGCCACCGCCTGTTCTCGTCCGGGGCGGTGATGCAGGACATCCATCAGGTGCTCGGTGGCGACAACCCGACGCTCATCGAGCTGGACGGCCCCGATCACCGCACCATGCGCGCGGGCCTCAAGGACGGCTACTCCGGCAGGACCCTGTACTCCCAGATGGAGAAGCTGGTCCGCAGCCAGCTCAACCTGCTGCAGGGCTGGCCGCGCGGAACCGCCATTCCTGCCTTCGCCTACGTCAAGCGTCTGGTCTCATCGGTGCTGGGATTCATGGCGACGAACGAGGAACCGGATGAGGTCATGGACGATCTGATCTACTTCTTCCGGGCGCTCGTGCAGATCCACATCCGCAAGGTACGGCCGGGCTTCATGAAGTACCTGCCGCGCTACGTTTCATCCAAGCGCTCCGTGCTGGCCATGGTCCGCCGCATCTGGGACGAGCATCACGTACGCGACTACCTGGAGCGGGACGGCGATTTCGTCGACCTGATCCGCAAGTTCCACGCCGAGCACCCGCGACTGATGAGCGAACGGGACGCGGTGGCCGCCCTCATCGGTCCGTTCATCGCGGGCATGGATACCGCCGCCAGCGTCACCTCGTTTCTGCTGTACCACATCCTGCGCGATCCGGCGTTGCACCGCGCGGTCGTGGCCGAAGCCGACCTGGCGTTCGCATCCGGCTACCCCGACCGCGACTCGCTGCGCCAGATGCTCCAGACGCGGCATGCGGCCATGGAGATATTGCGCCTGCATCCCCCGGCGCCGGCCCTTGCCCGTACGTCCGTCGCAGCCTTCCAGTTCCAGGGGTATGAGATCCCCAAGGACGAGTACTGCATCATCGCCAACACGGTGACCCATCACCTGCCCGAATACTTTCCGGAGCCGGAACGCTTCGATGTCGGCCGCTATTCACCCGAACGCAAGGAGCACATGCAACCGAACGTGTACTGCCCGTACGGCCTGGGCGCGCACATCTGCCTGGGGGCGTCCACCGCCGATATGCTGTACCTGGTCGTCACTGCCGTGTTGTTCCGCCACTTCCACGTGGAGATGCAGCCGCCGGATCAGGACCTGCACGTCGTCATGAACCCGCTGCCCAGCCCCGACGACCGGTTCCGGATCGCCATCACCGGTACGCGCTACCCGCCCCCGTAGTCACACGGCCACCGGCAGGCTGCCCGCGGCAGGCTGCCCGGCGTTCACCCCTCCTGGTAGCAACTCGCGAAGCTTTCGGACAAATCCGGCAACGGCGCTTCCAGCAGCGACCACGAAGTCAGATCCGGTTCGCTCCCGCCCTCCGCGCCCGCCAGCCGCTCCCGCAGATCGACCACCGTGCGATGTCGGCCTTGCACCGTCGCTTGCGTGGCCCGGCGCTTCAGACCCAACGGCGGGCGCGAATCGCTCACGAACTGCTGCAGGATGGCGACCATGCCCGCGGTGTCGGCCGGCGTGATCGTCCACCGCGAACGCAGACAGAGCAGGCGGGTTCCCTGCAGGTCGGTAGCCAGGTCGTCGGCGCCCACGACATCCAGCACCACTGCGCCGTCGTCGAGCCGCCACCACGACCGGCGGGTGACGGCCACGCGAAGCCGGAACCCCTCCCCGGTGGCCGTGTGCAGCACCGAGCGGTACTCGGGAGCGCCACCCGTACCGCGCTCCTCATCCGTCAGCAGCAAGTGCACGACCGCGCCGACCGTTCCGGCCGCCGTCGTGCGGCTCTGCACCAGGCTGTAACCGGTTCGTCCGACCGGACAGGACTCCACGGTCACGGCGTCCTGGTCGATCCCGGTCTTGCATTCCGCGGCGGCCACCACCGGTACCGCCAGCAACGCCGCCACGACCATCGGTCCGAGCGCGCCTCTGATTGCCATACTCCCATGCTCCGCCCGCCGTAACGCGGGTTCTCGACCGATCATACCGCGGGTCGGCTTGACGCGGCGCCACACCCTCCTTGGTATACTTTCGCGCATGGCCAAGATCTATCCGCCGGAACAGAGCCGCTTCCCGATCGATCAGGCGCACATCCGATCGATCGACGAGTACCGCAACCGCTATCAGCGCTCCATCGAGGACCCGGACAGCTTCTGGGCGGAGGTGGCCGATCGCATCACCTGGACCCGCCGCTGGGACAACGTCCGCCAGTACGACTTCGTCAACGCCAACATCCGCTGGTTCGAGGGCGCCACCCTCAACGCCTGCTACAACTGCATCGACCGCCACGTGGAGGCCGGGCACGGCGAGGCGACCGCGATCATCTGGGAAGGCAACGACCCGGGCGACGACCGGCGCTACACCTTCAACGAGCTGCTCGCCGAGGTGTGCCGCTTCGCCAACGTGCTCGCTTCGCACGGCATCGGCAAGGGCGACCGCGTCTGCATCTACCTGCAGATGGTCCCGGAGCTGGCGATCGCGATGCTGGCCTGCGCGCGCATCGGCGCCGTGCACTCCATCGTGTTCGGCGCATTCTCCGCCGAATCGCTGCGCGACCGCATCAACGACTCGCAGTGCAAGGCGCTGGTCACGCAGGACACCGCGGTGCGCGGCGCGCGCAGCGGCCTGCCGATGAAGGCCAACGCCGACGCGGCCGTCGCCGAGACGCCGTCGATCGAGCGCGTGTTCGTGGTGCGCCGCACCGGCGACGAGGTGCCGATGGTGGCCGGGCGGGACGTCTGGTGGCACGAGGAGATGGCCGGCGCCTCCGCCGAGTGCGCGCCCGCGGAGATGGGCGCCGAGGACCCGCTGTTCATCCTTTACACCTCAGGGTCCACCGGCAAGCCCAAGGGGGTGCTGCACACCACGGGCGGCTACCTGGTGTACACCTCGTTCACGCACCAGTTGGTCTTCGACTACCACCCGGGCGACATCTACTGGTGCACCGCCGACATCGGCTGGATCACCGGCCACTCCTACATCATCTACGGCCCGCTCTCCAACCGGGCGACCACGATCATGTTCGAGGGGGTGCCCAACCATCCCGACAACGGCCGCTTCTGGCAGGTGTGCCAGAAGCACCGGGTCAAGCAGTTCTACACCGCCCCGACCGCCCTGCGCGCCCTGATGAAGGAGGGCAACACCTGGGTGGAGAAGTACGACCGGTCATCGGTGCAGCTCCTCGGCACCGTGGGAGAGCCAATCAAGGAACCGGAATGGCGCTGGTACTACGAGGTGGTGGGCGAAGGCCGCTGTCCGATCGTCGACACCTGGTGGCAGACGGAGACCGGCGGCATCCTGATCACGCCGCTGCCGGCCGTGACGCCGCTCAAGGCGGGCTCGGCCACGCTGCCGTTCTTCGGCATCGAGCCGGTGCTGCTCGACCAGGAGGGCAAGGAGGTCTCAGGCAATCCCGCCGCCGGGGCGCTCTGCATCCGCGCGGCCTGGCCAGGCATCATGCGCACCCTCTACGGCGACCACGAACGGTTCCGGCAGACCTACTTCGACACCTTTCCCGGCTACTACCTGACCGGCGACGGCGCGCGCCGCGACGAGGACGGCTATTACTGGATCACCGGCCGCATCGACGATGTGCTCAACGTCTCCGGCCACCGCATCGGCACGGCCGAGGTGGAAGGCGCGATCGGCCAGCACGAGGCGGTCGCGGAGGCGGCCGTGGTCGGCTACCCGCACGACATCAAGGGGCAGGGCATCTATGCGTATGTGACCCTGATGAGCGGTCAGGAGCCCTCCGGGGACATCGAGAAGGGGATCGTCCGCGAGGTGCGCTCGCACATCGGCCCGCACGCCTCGCCCGACAAGATCCAGTTCGCGCCGTCGCTGCCGAAGACCCGCTCCGGCAAGATCATGCGGCGCATCCTGCGCAAGATCGCCGATGGAGAAACATCGCCCAGCGCGCTCGGCGACACCTCCACCCTGGCCGAGCCGGGCGTGGTCGACGACCTGGTCGCCGGCCGAAAATAAGCCGGCGGCGGGTCAGAGCCGGCCGAGGATCTCCGCGACCGGGATCTGCCGGCCGGCGCAGGCGCCCAAACGGTAGCGATCGCGCGGCTCGCCCAGCCGCTCGATCGCACGGTCGCCGGCGCCCCAGAGCGACTCGAGCAGCCGCTCCAATTCCGGGCGCAGCGCCCGGTCGGTGTCGTCGGTATTGGGGGCGATCGCGCGGTCGTTGATACTCACCTGCAGCCGGCCGCCGTCGAAGCGTAGCGTACCTTCCAGCGCCGGGTCGTCCTCCAGCAGCCGGCAGGCGTTCAGCGCGGCGCGAGCGGCCTGCAGCAGCCGTTCCTGCGGCGTCCCCTCCACCACCGCTCGCCGGTCGTAGAGCAGGCCCAACGCCCCGTCGCCCAGGTCCATGCCGTAGATCGCTTCGTGCGCGACCAGGATCACGCCCGGCCCATCCGGGACGTGCCGGTAGTCGGCGACATCGATCGCCAGCTCATCGGTCAGGACCCCTTCCTGGATCCAGCGATGGAACACCGGGATGATGCGGGTGAGGTCGAAGCCGCCAGCGTCGGCCGCGGCTATCTTGACGTTGACGTGCTGCAGTGAGGTGATGTCCATGTCGGTGTACGGCGGCGCTCAGGCCGGCTGCCTCTCCCGCTCGGATGCCATGCGCTGGTAGCAGGCGTGCGTGGCTTCCACGAACAGGGAAGCCTCCTCGGCGAGCTGCCGGGCGCCCTCGGCGTCGTAGTCCTCCGGAGAGCGGCCCTGCGCGCGCAGCAGATAGGCCCCGAATTTGCCCCGGGCATACGGGTCGAAGAACGTCTCCGTGTCGTAGAGCTCGCGGCGGAATGCGTCGACGGCGTCGTCCTCACCGCCGGCGAAGCTGCCCAGCTTGTAGCGCAGCAACGCCTCCGCACCGTGCACCATCGCCAGATACGCGGCGCGCGCCCCCTTCTCCGGATGGCCCGCCTCCAGGTGGAGCTGCGCCTCGAACGCCTCCCGCTCGACCGCGGCCAACTGGAAGTCGACCGGCGCCACCACCTCGCCCGCACACTCGCCCACGCCGTGGTCACCCATGGTGAACACGCGCGGGTCGCCCCAGTCGCTGTAGAAGGCGGAGTCCTCTTCGTAGGTCGGCACCGACGTCAGCTCATCGAGCATCTTGCGGCAGGTCGCCTTGCCGATGCGCTGAATGAAGTCCTGGAACGACTCGCCCGCATCGTGCTCGGCCAGGAAGCGGCCGGTAATCAGGTCCACCGCCTCCGGGATGTTGCGCGACGGCACCGCCCCGATCGCCAGGCCGTAGGAGCCGGCGTTGTTGTCCCACTGCCCGCCCAGCACCACCTGGAAGTGGGGGACGGTGTAGTCGTTGCGCTTGCGGCTGACCCCGTAGAAGCCCAGGTCGGCGACGTGGTGCTGGCCGCAGGAGTTGAAGCAGCCCGACACCTTGATGCGCAGGCCGCGGATCACCTCGTCCAGCTCCATCGAGCGGCGCAGCAGGCGTTCGCGGATCTCCCCGGCCAGCCCGCGCGAGGAAGCGATGCCCAGCTTGCAGGTGTCGGTGCCCGGGCACGCGGTGATGTCCAGGATCGTGCCGGCGCCGGAGGCGTGCAGATCGACTTCCGCAAGCTCGCGGTAGAGCGCCGGCAGATCCGCCTCGCTGACCCAGCGCAGCACCATGTTCTGCTCGACGGTGGTGCGCACCGTCTCCCTGACGTAGGTGCGCGAGATGTCCGCCAGCTTGCGGAGCTGCCTGGCGGTGATGTCACCGAGCGGCAGCGTGATCGTGACCGTGGCGTAGCCCGGCTGACGCTGCCGGTAGACGTTCGACGCGCTCCAGACGGCGAATCCCGCCGGCGGCTGCACGCCGTTGGTGGGAGCCCCCGCCTTCAGCGGCCGCTCCTCGAACTGCTCCGCCTCTTCGATGTACTGACGCCAGCGCGGATCGTCCGGGAGCTCCGCGCGCTCTTCCAGCACCAGGCGCCGGAACTCGTCGATGCCGAGCTTCTTGACCAGGAACTTGATGCGCGCCGCGGCACGGTTCTTCTTTTCGCCCAGGCGGGCAAACACACGGGAGATCGCCTGCGACAGCGGCAGCAGCTCATACGGCGGCACGAAGCCGTCGAACAGCTTCGCCTGGAACGGCACGCTGCCCAGCCCGCCGCCGACGTACAGCTCGAAGCCGCGCTCCACCGTGCCGTCTTCGCGGGTGCGCTCCACGGCGATGGCGCCCATGTCGTGCAACATCACCAGTCCGCACGGCTGGTCCTTGCACCCGGAGAAGGCGATCTTGAATTTGCGCCCGAAGTCCTGCACGTCGGGGTGGCCCAGCAGGAAGCGCGCGCAGGCGCTTGCGTAGGGAGTCACGTCAAAGACCTGATCGCGGCAGACGCCGGCGATCGGGCAGGCGGTGACGTTGCGCACCGAATTGCCGCACGCCTCACGCGTGCTGATGCCCACCGCCGCCAGCCGCCGCATCAGCGCCGGCGTGTCGTCGACGTGGATGAAGTGGAGCTGGAAGTCCTGCCGCGTGGTGACGTGGGCGATGCCGTCCGAGTACTCCTCGGCCAGATCGGCCATGACCTCCAACTGTCGGGCATTCATCCCGCCGTATGGGATCTTGATGCGCTGCATCCCCGGGGCGTCCCAGGCGGTGTCCGGGCCCTTGGTCAGCTCTCCCGACGGGTAGTCGAGCGTGCGCTCGGTCCGCCCGTCGTAGCGGTGGCCATTGTCGTAGCGCTGCCCGTAGACGCCCCGGCGCAGCCGGGTTTCCGCGAACACCCGCTCGTCGATCCGGTTCTGCTTGCGAAGCGCGATCTCGCTCTCGAAGACGTCGATCTCGGCGGCCATCTCGGCCGGCATCTGGTCGGCCAAAGCCGCCCGCCATCGGTCGTTACTCGCCTTCACCTGTCATCCCCCCGTCCGCGCCGGCACCCACGCCGCACGGGCGCTTATAGGAGCTAAAACATACCCGCCGGTCCGTCCGGGGGTCAACGCGCGCCGAGGGTGAAAATCAGCCGGTGAAGACGCGGGTCTCAGGCCGGAATGCGGCCCAGGAGAACCAGAAGTGGTTCACCCCCACGACCGGCACCAGTTGCGTGTCGGCGAGCTGGCCTTCCACAGCCCGGCCCAGGTGGTTCCAGACCGACCCGGTGGCCGTGTCGACGATCTGACCGTCGCGCAGCTCGAACTCCAGCACCCGGTCGCCGACCTGCCGGGAAAAGGGCACCGCGGCGCCCACGTCGCGGCCGGACGAGATCACCGGATGGTCGAGCGCCGATGCGGTGCCTGCCGACCACAGGACCGCGACTGGCGTGTCGCCGACCCGGTCGTTGACGACGCGCCGCTCCTGCAGCAGCTCGTAGGGATAGGCGACCGCCTCGTCCCCCAGCTCGATGGTCAGCACCCGCGCCATCGCCGGCAGGTCGGTGGGGGTGGCGGGACCGCGGTACAGGAACGGACGGTTCCCGGTCTGGTCGTAGCCCTGGTACGGATTGGCGCCGTACTGGCGACGATGGCCGGTCTCGCTGGACACGACGTCGCCGTCGGGAAAGGAGGCCTTGAAGTCCTCCCAGCTGATCATCGCCAGCGGCACGAAGCGCAGCCGGCTGCCGGCGTAGGTGCCGGCGATTCCCTCACCGGTGGCTTGCTGCCACCAGGTCTCGGTCTGCCGGTCGTACATGATCAGGTTGCTGTAATACAGCCGCCCGGTGGTGCCGAAGTCCAGCACCTGGTCGTCGAAGCGCCGGTCGAAGGCGATCGCGGTATTGCACAGCGGGCAGAACGTGACGGTCACCGGCTGGTCGCCGAGCTGGTCGTTGACGATCTCGTGCCAGGTGAGAACCTGGATCGGATAGGCGCGCACGAGCCCGCCGGCCTCGACGACCGCAACAGGCTCGCGGGGCTCCAGCCAGCCGTCGGCGTCGGCGATCGACAGGTACTGCGGGGAGTCGACCGCGGGAATGCCGTCCTTGGGCGGGCCGCCGGAGAGGACCTCCGAGTAGGGCACCGTGTGCCGGCTGAAGTCGGTGCTGAACTGCCTGGCCGCGCCCGGTGGCGCCGACTCCTCCGCGAGCAGCTCCACGCTTTCCGGCGACGCCGGCACGGCGGGCGCGGTCTCGCCACCGCCGCCTGCGAGCGCGACCCCGGCGGCAACCAGGGTCAGGCCGAAGAGGACGGCGAGCGACATGCTCGGATGGGGGGACTGAAGCTTGTACATCGCGGTCTGGATGGACCGGCGCCGGGGGTTCTTACGCACGCATCGCGGCCGCGGACGGACCCCGTCTCATGCGGGCTCCGGGCAACAGCTTGTATCCATTGCTGCCGATAATGAGAACCTAGGGAGGGCAGACATGTTGCTTCGCTCACGACCGGCCGCGCAGGAGGCTTCGGCCGACAGCGCCGGTCGCCTTTCTCACGGCCGTTGTGCGATTTATGCAAATCATGGTACTGTCGTATCTTACCCTGGGAATGAGAGTACGATGAACGGGACCTACAGGATCGTGGGCGGGCACCGGCTGAGCGGAACGGTGCTGCCGATCCAGAACAAGAATTCCCTGATGGCGGCGCTGCCGGTCGCGGTGATGTGCAACCGACCGATCCGCTTCCGCGATCTGCCGGCGACCAGCGACGTGGAGACCTTTCTGGCCATCTACCGTCACTGGGGAGCCGTCGTCGAAGAGGAAGGCAGCGACGTCACCATCGACTGCCGTCCCGTGGACTCGTACCGGGTCGACGCCGACCTGGGCTCCCGTTTCCGTGCGCCGGTGCTGTTCGTCGGCCCGTTGCTGGCCCGCTTCGGCGTGGCCGAGCTGCCGATGCCGGGCGGCTGCCGGCTCGGGCAGCGCGCGCTGGAGACCCACATCGCCGCGTTCCGCACGCTCGGCGTCACGGTCGAGGAGGTCGGCGGCTACCTGCGCTTCACCGCACCGCGCGGCGATCGGCCCAGGAGCACCGTCTGGCTCGCGGAGGCAAGCGTCACCGCCACCGAGAACATCGTCATGTACGCCGCCGGCACCGGCACCACGGTGGAGATCATCGACGCCGCCTGTGAGCCGCACGTGCGCGACCTGCTGGATATGCTGTGCGACCTTGGGGCGCGGATCGAAGGGATCAACACCAACCGGCTGACCGTGACCGGCGGCATGGACGGCCGCTCGACGACCGTCGACTTCCGCCCGTCCCCCGACCACGTGGACATCTCCGGCTTCATCGTCGCGGCCGGCATGACCGGCGGCCGGATACGCATCCGCGGCGCCAATCTGCCCGACATCATGACCGGGCTGGTCGACTGGTTCGAGCGATTCGGTATCCGCATCACGCGCGACAGCGCAGACCTGATCGCCGACGGGACCGACGAGCTGTTCCTGGACGCGGAGCTGCTGCCGTCCGCGGCTCCCGGACTGCCGAAGCTGGCGGTGCGCCCGTGGCCCGGGTTCCCCACCGACGTGCTGCCGGTGATGGTCTCCCTGGCGTGCAAGATGAACGGACGCATCCTGTTCCAGAACTGGATGTACGAGCACGGGTTGAACTTCGTGCATCAGCTCAATCAGCTCGGCGCCGACATCGAAGTGATCGACTCGCAGCGGGTCGTGGTGCCGGAGCCGCCGACGCGCTTCCACGGCGGCGAGGTCACGCCGCCGGAGGTGATCCAGTCGGTCAAGGCGCTGTTCCTGGCCGCGCTGGCCGATCCGGCCGAAACCGTCATTCACGGCACCGACATCCTGCGCCGCCGCTACCCGGACGTCATCGCGGTGTACCGCTCGTTGGGCGCGCAGATCGAACAGGTGCACGCGCCCAACGGGCACGACGGCAACGGCGACCTCAGAGCGGCCGGCATGCCCACCGAAGTCGGCACTGCCCACCTCTGATTGACCGCGGCGCCGTGATGCAGGGATCGGCATCTACCCGTCACGGCCCCGATGCACAATGCCCGGCGCTTCCGCGCCGGAGGGGTCATCCGCCGATTTCGCGCTCGGCGGCGGCCAGCTCCTCGGCGCCGTCCAGCACCGTGATCTCCATGTGGAACTCGCGCACCTCGCCCGGCTCGATGTGCTGGAGGTAGCCGTTCGCGCGATTCCAGGCGCGGCCGAGCGGGCTGCAGTTGCCGGGCTCGATGCCGGTGACGTAGGTACGGGTCGCGAAGTGCTGCCATTGCGTCAGCAGCGGCACCTCGGCCACCGGAAAACGGAACCGGAGCCCCAAGCCTAGCATTTCGTTGACGAACGCGGCGGTCACCATGCCGTCGGCATCCGCGATCGGCCGGTGCACGTACACCACGTCGCCGCCGCCGGGGCGGGGCGGTGGCGCCACCGCGTACACTTCCGGTCCCACCTCCAGATCGTCCTGCCACCGCGTCGAGCGTTCGCTGCGGACCAGCAGGCGGGCACCCGCATCCAGGAGCGGGAACCCGGGGTTCATGTGGTACAGGACCATCAGGGGCGACCGTTCCGCCGCCAGGTTCTCCACCCGGTCGTGGATGCGGATGCTGCGCTCACCCAGCGTGGTCGACACGGTGCGCGACAGCTCCAGACAAGTGCCGAACACCACCGCCTCGCGGATCGTGCCTGAGGCCTCGATGACGTAGTCGTCGCCCTGCCAGCGGCCGCCGGCGCGCACCTGCTTGGCCGGCAGGAAGGAGAGGCGGCCGTGCAGCCCGAGCTCCTCGTCCTCCTCCTCCGCGTCGACCTCCGGGTGGCCGACGAAGGTCATGCCGCAGGTGGTCAGCAGCCCGCCGTAGAAGCCGCGCATCCAGCCGTACCCCGGCGGCTCGTAGAAGGCCGGCCCCACGTCACCGGTGTTGCCGCGAAAACAGAGTGACATCCCCCGGTAGGAAGCGGAGGCGATGTCCAGGGCGCGGCCCGGAAGCAGAGAAAAGGAGAGGCCGGAGGCGTTGGTGACCTCGATCAGTCCCGCTCCGCGCTCGTTGCCTTCGACCAGCTCCGCGCGCCGCACGCCCGCGACCTGGCTCATGTCGCCGACCAGATTCAGGAGCTCGGCCCGCGTGAAGTTCCGTCCAAACAGGTGTGCCATGGCTGCCCTGACGATAGCACGGCTCGACGGAGAGGCCCTTGCGGCAGTATAAACTCAACAGTGGAAGACTACGCGAACGATAGGGCGACCGGCGGTCCGGTGATCGGCGACGCGCGGATGGAGATCCTCCGGTTTCCGATCGGGAGATTCGAGGAGGACCCGCAGCCCAGCCGCTCCAAGCACAAGGGCTGGATCGACCAGATCGGCCGGGTACCCGGCGAGTTGCGCGCCCTGGTGCAAGATCTGTCCGAGCGTCAACTCGACACCCCGTACCGCCCGGAGGGCTGGACCGTGCGCCAGGTCGTGCACCATCTGGCCGACAGCCACCTCAACGCCTACGTCCGGACCAAGCTGGCCCTCACCGAACGGGAGCCGACCATCAAACCCTACGACCAGGCCTCCTGGGCGGAGCTGCCGGATGCCTCCACGGCACCGATCGAGTCGTCCATGAGCCTTCTGGAGGCGCTGCACGCCCGCTGGGTGTCAGCGCTTCGCGCCATGGACGGGGAAGCGTTCAAGCGTACGCTGATCCACCCCGAACAGGGATTGATCACCGTCAGCCGGATCGTGCAGAGCTACGCGTGGCATGGCCGGCACCACATTGCCCACCTCAATACGCTGCGCGACAGGATGGGATGGTGGTAAGGGTGTGCCTCCCCTGAACTGACGGACCCGTGCAGGTCCACCTGATCGACGGCACCTTCGAGCTGTTTCGCGCCTACCACGGCGCGCCGGCCCGGCGCGCGCCGTCGGGACAGGAGGTGGGCGCGGTTGCGGGGTTGCTGCGATCGCTGGCCGCCCTGCTGCGGCAGCGCGAGGTGACCCACCTCGCCTGCGCGTTCGACCACGTCATCGAGTCCTTCCGCAACGGGCTGTTCCCGCCGTACAAGTCGAGCACCGGCGTCCCGGAGGAGTTGCTGGCCCAATTCGATCAGGCCGAGGAGGCCGCGCGCGCGCTCGGCATCGTCACCTGGCCGATGATCGAGTACGAGGCCGACGACGCCCTGGCCACCGCAGCGCTGCGCTACGCCGCGCTGCCGGCCGTCGATCAGGTGGTGATCTGCTCGCCGGACAAGGACCTGGCGCAGGTGGTGGACGGCACCCACATCGTCACCTTCGACCGGATCCGCCGCTCCGGCCGCGACGAGGCCGGCGTGCGCGAGCGCTTCGGGGTGCCGCCCGCCTGCGTCCCCGACTACCTGGCGCTGGTCGGCGACGGCGCGGACGGGCTGCCGGGGATTGCGCGCTGGGGCGCCCGCTCGGCGGCCGCGGTGCTGGCCCGCTACGGCAGCATCGAGGCGATCCCCGCGGACCCGGAGGAGTGGGCGGTGAGGCCACGCGGCGCCGCTGCGCTGGCACGGAATCTGAACGAGGAGCGGGAGCAGGCGCTGCTCTACAAGCGCCTTGCCACCCTGGTCACCGACGTGCCCATCGCGGAGTCCCTCGACGACCTGCGCTGGCAGGGCGCGCCGCGCGCGCGGTTCGAGAGCGTGTGCGCCACGCTGGGTCTGGACGCGGACGATGTTCGGCCGCACCACTGGTCGTAGCGCGCTTGGCCCTTGTCGGTAGTCCGGTAAAACCCTACTTTTTCGCCGCGATGAGCACCCCTACCCCAGCCACCGTGGCGGCCACCCCTTGGAACTGATGCGAACGGTACCGGACCGGGCGCACATCGTGATCCCGGGGGACCATCCCGCGCATATCGCCGACTCACCGCACCTGTCCCGGCTCGACCCGCACCGGGTCACTGTCTTCAGCGACCTGCCCGGCGGACTGGATGAGCAGGTGGAGCGCGCGCGGGACGCCGACATCATCCTCAACTCGCGGGCGCAGGTGGCGTGGAAGGAGGACTCGCTCCGCCGTCTGCCCAGGCTGGCGCTGATCGCCACCTGCTCGATCGGCGTCGACAACATCGACCTCGTCGTGGCGCGGGAGCTCGGCATCCTGGTCTGCAACCAGCCAGGCCGCACCGCCCCGATCGTCGCCGAGCACGCGCTGGCGCTGCTGATGGCCGTCGCCAAGCGCGCCGCCTTCTTCACCGAATCGATGCGCGCGGGCCGCTGGGAGCGGATGGATACGGTCTACCTGAACGGCAAGACCCTGGGCGTGATCGGCGCCGGCGACATCGGCGGCGCCGTCGCGCGCCTGGGACGCGCGCTCGGCATGAACGTCGTGGCCTGGACCCCGCATCCGTCACCGGAGCGGGCGCAGCGGCTGGGGGTGCGCTTCCTGGCGCTGGACGAGCTGCTGGCACTCGCCGACGCGGTGAGCATCCACGTCAAGCTCACCGACCAGACGCGCGGCCTGATCGGCGCACGCGAGCTGGCGCGGATGCGTCCCGGCGCGCTACTGGTCAACACCGCGCGCGGTCCGGTGGTCGATGCAGCGGCGCTCAAGGCCGCGCTCGACTCCGGCCACCTGGGCGGGGCCGGCCTGGACGTGTTCGCGGAGGAGCCGCTGCCGGCCGGTGACCCGCTCCTCTCCTGCGAGCAGGTGGTGCTCACCCCGCACTGCGCGGACACCACCCCCGAGGGGGTCGACCTGCTGAACGGCGGCGCCGTCGACAACATCCTGGCGTTCCTGCGCGGCGAGCCGCGCAACGTCGTCAGCTAACTCCGCTGAGCTCTCGATCGCGGCCTGCCGCCGCCGAGGTGCCGGGGGGGCGCGGGCCCGGGCTCGGCCGCGACGTCTGGTGGGTGCTCGGCGCCGACCTGATGATCTCCACCACCGTGTTCGGGGTGCAGAACGCCGTGATGAACCTGTTCCTGCTACGCCTGGGCTACGACCTCTCCGCGGTGGGCCGCCTGCACGCGATCAGCGTGGTCATGTACGCCGCCTGCGCGGTGGCGGTGGGCGCCGGCGGCCTGCCGTTCCGGATGCGGCCGCGCACGGCGATGATGCTGGGCGCGGTGCTGGGACAGGCGAGCAACCTGCTGGTGCCGCTGGCGCTGTTCATCCCGCCGCCGGCGCGGACCCCGTTCGTCCTGTGCACGCTGCTTGCGCGCTCGCTGGGACTGGGCCTGTACACTATCGCGCTGCAGCCCTACCTGATGGCGGCCTCGACCCCCAGCACCCACGGCCGCGCCTATGCCACGTGGGCGGGGTCGGGAATGGCCGGCGGTCTGATCGGCAGCCTGGGCGGCGGCTTCCTGTCTGCCGCCGCCGCCGACCTGCTGCGGCTCACCCAGCAGCACGCCGAACCGTTCGCCCTGACGCTGGTGCTGGTGGGCATGGCGACGATGCCGGCGGCCCTCCTGATCTCGCGCGCGGCGGACGTCGGCCCACAGCCGGCCGCGCGCGCCGAGCAGCCGGCTGCGTCGTCGAGCGAGCCGGTGCCGCTGCTGGCGATCGCGGTGATGTTCCTGGTGATGTGGCTGCGGGTGACGCCGGGCGCCATCATGTACACGTACGGCAGCGTGTTCCTCGACCAGGTCCAGGGCGCCACCTCACAGGCGATCGGCATCACGTGGTCGGCGTCCATGGCGCTCGCCATCCCGCTGGTGCTGGCATCCGCGGAGCTGATCCGCAGGTTCGGCGCCGACCGCACGCTGATCGTTTCCCTGGCGGCGGTGGCGCTGGTGATGCTGCCGATCGCGGTGTTCGACTCGCGGGCCGGCGCGCTGGTGACCCTGGTCGGCTTCAACGGCCTGACCCACATCGCCCGCACCGCGATCGTGCTCACCGCCATGAGCAGCGTGTCCGGACGCTGGCGGACCACCATGGCCGGCGCCACCGAGACGGCGGCGGCGCTGTCCTTCATTGCGGCCGGCTTCGGCGGCGGCCCGGTGATCGCAGCCTGGGGCTACGATCCGGTCTTCATCGCCGGCTGCGTCGCCTGCGTGCTGGCGATCGTGTGCTACCGGCTCTACCGCCGCAGGTCCCCGGCGCCGGCGCAGTAGCGCAGCGCCGTGGCCGCGTAGACGCGCGCCACGCGGCTCAGCTCGTCCACCGGCACCCGTTCGTCGACCGTGTGGGCGCCGGTCGCGCGCGGGCCGTGCGTGATGGCCGGGATCCCGGCCAGATCGCTGAAGCTGTTGCCGTCGTCGGCGAAGCGCTTGGGGCCGCGCGGCAGCGGCGCGCCGAGCTCCGCCGCCACGGAGCGGTCGAAGGCGTCCACCACCGGGTGGCCGCCGTCCAGCTCGAAGCCGCCGCGGATGAGCTGATAGCGGCAGTCCACCCGGACCCCCGGCGGCGTGTGCCGGGCCAGACAGTCGCGCAGCCGCTGCTCGGCCGCCTCCGGCCGTGTGCCGGGCAGCCAGCGCTGCGTGCCCTCGAAGGTCAGCTCGACCGGCGACTGGTTGTACATCTGCCCGCCGGCGACCGTGCCGATGAACACGTTGGCGCGGCCGGCCACGCCTTCGCCCTCGGCCGCGAGCTCGGCGGCCAGCGCCTTCAGCGCCAGCGTCAGCTCGGCGCCCGCGGCGATCACGTCGGGCTGCTCGGCGCCGCCGAGCACCTCGTGCATGGGCTCACCTGCGCGCCGCACCGTCACGGAGACGTTGGCGATGCCGCGGCCGGCCACCGGCAACTCGGCGCCCTCGTACTCGGGCAGCATCACGGCGTCGCCGGTGACGCCCGCCGCGATCATGGCGTTGAGCTGCTCGCCGTAGCCCCACGGCGCCTCGTGCAGGTCGTGCGCGGTCAGCAGCAGCCCGCCCGCCGGCAGGCCGCCGGCGTCGCGCACCGCGCGCAGCGCCTCCACCGCCGCGGCGACTCCGGCCTTCATGTCGGCCGCGCCACTGCCGGTCAGCACGCCTGCCTCCAGCCGCGGCGGCCGGTACGGCAGGTGGACGGTGTCCAGGTGTCCATCGAACTGCAGGGTCGGTCCGGGCCGCCCGCCGGCCAGCCGGGTGATCACGGCCGGGGCATCCGGATGTCCGGCCGCCATGCGCTCCACGGCAAAGCCGTCCGCCGCCAGGACGTCGGCCAGCCGGTCGGCGGCCGCGCCGGCCTCCCGCGTGGGGCTGGGCACCTCCAGGAGCGCCGTCGCGGTCGCAAGGAGGCGGCGCGGGTCGACCGCGTCGCGGGCGGCTCCGGCGGTCACGACGAAGGTCCCTGCACGCAGGCGGCCAGCTCCTCGAGCTGCGCCGGCGTCTTCACTCCAGCGACCACCGACACGACCCCGTCGCGGGCCAGCAGCCAGCGGACCGCGTAGCAGGCCGGCGAAACGCCCGCTGCTGCCGCCTCGTCGTCGAACGGATGCAGCCGCTCGTACGGGATCTCCGCAGCGTCGATCCATGCCGACTCCGCAGCCCGGCTGTCGGCCGGCGGCGTGCGGCCGCGCGTGTACTTGCCGCTCAGCAGGCCGCCGGCCAGCGGCCGGTACGGGGTCAGCGCGATGCCGGCTCGCCGGCAGGCCGGCAGATAGCCGGACTCGACGTCGCGTTCCAGCCAGTTGTAGCAGGGCTGCGCCACCACCGGCGGCGGCGCGACCCCGGCGCGGCACAGGCCGAGCATGGTCTCGATCTGCTCCGCGTCGAAGTTGGAGAACCCCCAGTGACGGACCTTGCCGGCGCGGACCAGGCGGTCGACGGCGCCGAGCGTCGCCTCCAGCGACGTGTCCGGGTCGGCGATGTGCAGCAGGTAGTAGTCCACGTAGTCGGTCTGCAGGCGCCTGAGGCTGGCGTCGATCTGCTGCTCGATGTGGGCCGGAGCCAGGCCGGTCCCCGCGTAGTCCGCTCCGGCCGGGTGGCCGCTGTCCCGGGCGCTGCCGACCGGGTTGCCCACCTTGGTGGTGATGTGCGCCTGGTCGCGCCGGCCGCGCAGCGCCTCGCCCAGGATCGTTTCGGCGACCCCGCCGGGCGAGCCCAGAAAGCGGTCGTAGCCCTCGTAGATGTCGGCGGTGTCGAACAGGTTGACGCCCAGATCGAGGGCGGCATGCACCAGCGCGATGGCGTCGGGCCGCGGCACGGGACGCCCGAACAGCATGGTGCCCAGCGTGATGACCGATACTCCGTCCGGCATTCCGGCCAGCTCTCGTCGCTTCATGATCGCTCCTTCCTTCGAACCGAGAATCGGCCGGCCTCAGTTGGCGCGGCCCTGCCCCAAGCGCACCAGGCGCGACTCGATCAGCCCGAAGAAGCGGTGGCCGCCCCCGGCGGACACGAAGCGCCAGCCCAGATGGGTCCCGCACCGCCGGCACAGGGCGATCGCCCACGCGTACCCGGCGAACCACGTGAAGCGGTCGATGTGCTCGCCTACCACACGGCAGCCGTCAGCCGGAGCAAAGCAGGCGATCGCGTAGTGGACCCGCCGCGGGTTGAAGAAGTCGTGCCGGTGCGCCCCGGCCACGTGGATGCGCGCCCGGTCGCGGGTCGCCTCCTCACCGCAGGAGATGCACAGCAGCGCCTCCGACGCCCAGTCCTGCGCGTCGAGCTTCCACAGGCGGAGCGAGCGCGATCGGGATTCAGACACGGCGGCTCACCTCGATGATGGGCATGCGCACATCGTGCGCCGGCCGATCTCGACTATACCAAATTCTTGACTGCCCCACCCCACCGCTCTGTTCGCCGTACGGATATCAGGCCCGTCCGTGACAGACCGTGGGATCAACGGTTATGTGGTGTCGCCAATTCATGAGTTCGTTGACGATTGCGGAAACCGGGGTCGACATCAAGGCCTTGGTGCGGTAGACCGGGTCAGGGAGACGCTTGGAGTGTACGCGCGCCATGGCTGAGACACCTGACCACGTCCACGGAACCGCGACGCGGTTCTGCGCGGCGTGCGCCGCTCCCCTGACCTCGCGCTGCATCGACGGCCGGCAGCGGCCCGTCTGCGAGCGCTGCGGCGCCGTGGTGTACTTCGACCCGAAGGTGGCCGCCGGCGCCATCGTCGTCGAGCAGGGCCGCATCGCCCTCATCAAGCGGGCGATCAGCCCGGCGCGCGGCAAGTGGACGTTCCCCGGCGGCTACGTCGACCGCGGCGAGCCGGTGGATCGCGCCGCCGTGCGCGAGACCTGGGAGGAGACCGGCCTGCGCGTGCGCCTGGAAGGACTGCACGGCGTGTTCTCCTATCCCGACGTGACGGTAGTGCTGATCGTCTACACCGCGGCAGTCGCCGGCGGCACCCTCGTAGCCGGTGACGAGTGCGAGGAGGCCCTCTGGGTCGAGCCTGCCGCCATCCCGTGGGAGGAGCTGGCGTTCCCCAGCACCGCCGACGCGCTGCGCGCCTGGATCGAGCGGGAGGGCCGGTGAGGGAGGCGCTGGAACGCATCTACCGCGCCGGCCTGGATCCGGTACGGCCGGACCGGCTGATCCGCTCGGGCGTGTCGGTCACCGGTCAGACGCTGCTGGTCGCGGGCTGGGACGGCCAGGTGGACCTGGGCAGCGTCCGGCGGATCGTCGTCATCGGCGCCGGCAAGGCGTCGGCGAGCATGGCGCTGGCGCTGGAGGAGCTGCTGGGCGAGCGGATCGCCGGCGGCACCATCGCCACCAAGACCGGCCACGGCGAGCCGCTTACGCGCATCGAGGTGATCGAGTCCGGCCATCCGGTGCCGGACGAGGCGAGCCACCGCGCCGCCCGCGCGATCATCCGGCACTGCCGGGACGCGGACGCCGACACGCTCGTGATCGGGCTGATCTCCGGTGGCGGGTCCGCGCTGCTGGCCGCCCCCCTGGAGACCGCCGGCGGCGGCGCAACCCGCCTGGGCCTGGACGACAAGCGCCGGGTCACGGAGCTGCTCCTGGCCTGCGGCGCCACCATCCAGGAGATGAACTGCGTCCGCAAGCACCTGTCGCAGGTAAAAGGCGGCCGGCTGGCGGCGCTGATCCATCCGGCCCGCTCGCTCAACCTGATCCTGTCCGACGTCGTCGGCGACCGCCTGGACACCATCGCCTCCGGCCTGACCGCCGCCGATGCCACCACCTACGCGGACGCCCTGACGATCACCGATCGCTACGGCGTCACCGCGTCGCTGCCGGCCGCGGCACGCTGCGTACTCGAAGAAGGCCGCGACGGCCGCCTCCCGGAGACGCCCAAGCCGGGAGCCGCGGAGCTGGCCGGCGTGCACAACGTGCTGTTGGGAAACAACCTGACCGCACTCGACGCCGCCCGCAGGGAGGCGCAGGCACAGGGCTGGCCCACCCTGGCGCTATCCTCCCAGATCGTCGGCGAAGCGCGCGAGGTGGCCAAGGTCTATCTGGCGATCGGATCCGACATCGCCCGCCACGGGGTGGCCGCCACCGCTCCGCGCTGTGTGATCGGCGGCGGCGAGACCACGGTCACGCTACGCGGCGACGGCTCGGGCGGCCGCAGCCAGGAGATGGCCCTTGCCTTCCTGACCGAGTCCGCGGACCACCCCGAGCGCGGCCGGCTGCACTTCCTGGCCGCCTCCACCGACGGCACCGACGGCCCGACCGATGCCACCGGTGCATTTGCCGACCCGACGGTGTATGATGCGGCCCTACGGCTCGGATTGAATCCCCGTCAATACCTGGATCGCAACGATTCGTACACGTTCTTCGACCGCGCCGGCGGGTTGCTGCGTACCGGACCGACGCGTACGAACGTGGGCGATCTGCAGGTGTTGTTGATCACCGAACGATGAACGGACTGCCATGAACGAACCCTGGGCCCGCTATGCGGACGGGCCGTCGATCACCAAGGAAGCCTTCGAGCGGCTGGCGGCCGCGGCACCGAACGGCGTGCTGGACGTGTTCGCCTCCGACCAGCACGGCTCCTATCTGACGCTGCTGAGCTCCTTTCTGGCCAACACGCCGAACCCGCGCAAGGCCGAGGACGACGATGTGCGCCGCACGGCGCACGAGTTCGCGACGGCGCTGGACGGCACGGCCAGCGCGGCGCTGTTCAACCGCCTGGCCTACACCCCGTCCGGCTTCCGTGAGAGACTGGGGGCCGACACCTACCTGATCGGCCGTCTGGAGTCTTCCGCGGGGCAGACCGTGGACGGCGGCGCCGGCAAGCTGTCGGTGCTGGATCTGCCCCCTGAGGAGGCGGTCGAGTGGGTCGACGGGTTCAAGACGCTGGTCAACCTCAACCCCGACCACCCGGAGAGCTGGAAGCGCAACCGCGACTGGCTGGCCGACGTGGCCGAGCGGTGCCAGCGGCTGGGCAAGCCGCTGTTCTCCGAGACGCTGCTGCTGCAATTGCCGGGCGAGGACCGGGCGGCCTTCGCCGCGCGCCTGCCGGAGGCGCTGGTACAGATCGCGGAGGACTTCGGCTCCTACGGCGCCTTCTACAAGACGCAGATGCCGCTGCTCTGGGTCGAGGACGGCACCGGCAACGTGCAGCCCGCCTCCAGCGCGGAGGTGGTGCGCGGGACCTGCCGGCGGATCGCCGAGGCGTGCCCGCGGCCGCTGTTCCTGCTGAGCGCGGCGGTAGACTTCTCCCAGTACGCGGCCCAATACGCGCTGGTCGCCGACCTGGTGGCGGCGCCGATGTGCGGCCGCGCCTACTTCAAGGAGGCGTTCACCGCCGCCGAGGCCACGAGCTGGGACGGGCTGGTGGAAGCCTTCACGCGCATCGCGCTGCCCCGCGTGCGCCAGATGCGGGAGCTGGCCACGGCGCGCAGCCGGCCGTGGTGGCACGCGTTCGAGTGGATCGCGGACGAGGGACGCCGCCTGATCCGGAGCGGGCCGCGCAGCCTGTCGAGCGTCGCCGCGGACTTCGGCTACTGATTCCCCGCGCTCAGCGGTCGATCGTCATGGTAAGGGTACGCGAGCGGCCTGACCCGGGACGCAACACGGTGAGTTCCGCGGTGTCGGCCTCTCGCAGCGCAGCATAGAAGTCGTCCACGTCGGAGACCTTGCGGCCATCGATCTCGATGATCACGTCCCCCCTGCGGAGACCGGTGAGCCACGCGGCCGATGTGTCCGAGACGCCGTGCACCCCAATGCCCTGACCCGGCGGATCGTCGAGCACGAAGATCCCGGGCCAGTCGGTCCCCCTGAGCTCCCCCTCCTGCGGCCGCTCGGCCAGCCGCACCGTGATCTCCTGCTCCGTGCCGTCACGCTCCACGGTGAGCGTCAGCCGGGTGCCGGGGCCGGCGTCGCCCACGCTGCGCATGACCTCGCCGGTGCCGGTCACCGACTGGCCGTCGACGGCGATGATCACGTCGCCGGCCAGAAACCCCGCCCGCTCGGCGGGAGACCGGATGTAGACGCTGGTGACCAGCGCACCGTCGCTCCACTGTCCCACGTCGCCGGCGGGTTGCAGCTGGACCCCGAGATAACCGTAGCGCACGCCGCCTTCGCGCAGTTGGTCGGCGATGAGCAGCGCAGTATTGATCGGCAACGCGAAGCCGATCCCCGCGCTGATGCCCGTCCTCGACGCGATCCAGGTGTTGATGGCGACGACCGAGCCGTCAAGGGCGACCAGCGAGCCCCCGGAATTGCCGGGGTTGATCGAGGCGTCGGTCTGGATGTACTCCGCCCATGGGTTCTGGCGCTGCTCGCGGTGGACGGCGCTGATGATTCCGGAGGTCACCGTCGACTGAAAACCGAACGGACTGCCCACCGCCAGCACCTGATCGCCGACCTGCAGGGCATCCGAGTCTCCCAGCGTCGCCACAGCCAGTGGTTCCCGCGAATTGAACCTCAGCACCGCGATGTCGCGTTTGCTGTCCGATCCGATCAGGCGCACCCCTTCGGAGATCTCGGTGCCGTCGTGCAGGGTCAGACTGATGCTCTCGGTGTTCTGGATCACGTGGGCGTTGGTGAGCACGAAGTAGGTGTTGCCGTTGCGTTCGTAGATCACCCCGGAGCCGGTGCCGCCCGGCTGTTCGAACGACCTGCCGAACCGGTTCCTGGTCTGCGTGGTGTCGATCTGCACCACGGTGGGCACGGAGGTACGGGCCACGTCGCGAAACACCTGCTGCAACGCCAGCGCGGCGTTCATCACGTCCGGCGGCTGGTCGGCGATCAGCCTTATCGAGCCGTCCCCGGTGCCGCGTGCCAGAGGCGCCGAGGCCGCACCGCGCCCGCCGGACTGCCCGCCGTCCACGACCGAGCACGCCGCGATGACCACACTCAGAACCGCAAGCGGCGCGACCCGGCGAAGAGAGCGCCTGAAACTCGTGTGCCTGATACTCGTGTGCCTGATACTCCTGTCAGCGTCCATCCCGTTCCTCATGAAGCCTCCCGCCATTGGGGTGACTACATAATGGCCAGGCTGGGTTACGAGGGAAACAACCCCGTGTTAAGGGTTCGTAACATCGGCGATGTCCGGCACCGGCTCCACGCGCCCGCTGCGCGCCGAGGCGAGCGCCGCATGCACGGTGGCGGCGATCCGCCACCCGTCAACCTCGTCGCAGACCGTTCGTCCACCGGTGTCGATGGCGTGGGCCAGGTCGTCCAGCAGGAAGCGGGCCTCGTCCTCATCGACGCGCCGATGCCGGAACGCGGACGGCGCGGCGCCGCGATGGTAGACCGACACCTCCGGCCGCGGCTCGGCGATCACGGCGCTGCCGTCGCTGCCGATCAGCCGCAGCGCGATCTCTCCCAGGTCGGGATGGCTGGCCCGCCCGATCCTGCCCACGCTGATCGAGGCGAGGACGCCGCCGTCCAGCCGCAGGCTCAGCGACGCCAGGTCCTCGATGTCGTGGTCGCGGTGACGCTGAAAGAAGTGGCTGGTGGCGCGGGCGAATACCGTGGCGGCCGGCGACCGCACCAGATGAGCGATATAGGCGAGCGGATAGATCCCTTCGACGGAAAGCTCCCCGAGCGGCTCCCACGAGGGATCCGTCGGGGCGGGACGCCCCTCGCCGATGCGCGGGCCGGCGTCCTTGGCGAAGTAGAAATCGACGTGGATCGCCCGCAGCGTGCCGAGCGCGTTCTGCTCCAGCAGGCCGTGCGCCTGCCGGATCGCCGGGGCGCCGTTGCGGTTCCACAGCAGGAAGCGCGTGCCCGCGCGCCGCACGGCGCGCACGATGCGGGTGCAGTCCGCCAGGGTGTCCGCCATCGGCTTGTCCTGGATCACGTGCAGGCCGGCCGCGCACGCGATTTCGGTGAGATCCGCGTGGCGGGAGGTGGAGGGGCTCACGCACGCCGCCGCAGGCCGGTACCGGGAGATGGCTCGATCGATGTCGTCCTCAAACGGGACCTGCAGCTCCGCGGCCAGCCGGTGCGCCCGCGCGAGCGACCATGCCGGCGCGCTCGGCGCGTCGGCCACCGCCACCAGCCGGAAACGGGGATGGCCGCCGGCCGCGGTACGCGCGAAGTAGCAGTGCCGGGCGCCGCCCAGCGCGATGACCGGGATCACCGCGGGACCACCGGCACCGCCGCGCCGGTGCGGCGCGATGCGGCGATCGCCTCGGTTACCGCGCTCACGGCGCGCTCGGCGGCGGCCGCGCTGTGCGCCCCGCCGGCAAAAGCGCGCAGCAGCCCCAGCTCCGCGTCGCCGCGCAGCGGCATCCCCTGCAACCCTCGCCGGTCGTAGAGGAGTTGGACGTTGCGGTGGTCCTCGGCGTGCGCGGCGCCGTCCGCGCCGATCACGGTGAGCGAGTCATACCGCTCGCCGGGCGAAGTTGCCAGATCGAGCAGTGCCATACCGCCGCCGACGAAGCCCAGGTGGACCAGCAGGCAGGCGTCGTCGCCTGACGCGTGGACGACTTCCGGTGCCGCTGCGGCCAGCCGGAGCACCGAGTCGACGGCGTCGCGCACCGCGGCGGTGGCGACCTCGCCTGCCGGCTCGGGCTCGCGCCAGGCATGCAGCCGGACCAGCCCGGTCACGCCCAGCTCGCCGGAATCAAACGCTGCCGCGACCGCCGCCACCTCCGGGCGCCACCGCTGCCGGTAGGCCAGCAGGAGCCGGCCCGCGCCGGCCTCCGCGGCCTGCACCAGCGCATCGTGCTCGGCCGCGCCAGCCGCGAGCGGCGCGGCGGCCAGCACCGCCACGCCGGCGCACAGGTGATCGCTGACCCGCTCCGCGCGGCGCTCGAGCGGCCCGCCGACCGCCACCCCGTCCACGTGGTCGGGATCGCTCGGCCCTGACGGGTCGACCAGCTTCAGGCGCCCCTGCGCCGCCGCGCGGCGCACCGCCGCAGGCGGCTCGCCGTCCAGGAAGGCGATACGGAACGTGACGTCCGTGCTCATCGCTGATCGAGGAAGGCCCGATCCGTGATGCCCGGTCCACCGCTCGGCAGCGCCGCCAGCTCCAGCTCGATCAGCCGCCGCGTCGCCGCCTCGCCATGTCGACGGCAGTGCTCCAGCAACCGGTCGAGCTGCACGCGGTCCTCCAGGTGGCGCAGCACGGGATAGGAACGGCGCAGCGCCGGAAACAACCGGCTCGCATTCAATCGCAGGCTGGGGGCGCGGGTGCCGGTGCGGTGGTCTCCGCCGGCCGGCGCCAGTCGCCGGTATTCCTGGTCGAGCTCGGGAGTGAACCCGCCGCCGGCGCAGCGCCGCACCACCTCCGACTGAATCAGCTCCCGCATCCGGTCCAGGTTGGTGCCTGAGGGCACGTCGACGCCGATGCCCAGCGTCACCAGAGGCACGCCTTCGGCGGTGAAACCGACCAGCGTATCGGTCTGCACGCCCGGCTCGATCGGCAGCGGCGTGGAGCGCGGGAACACGCGCAGCGCCTGCATGCGCTCGATGCGCTGCTCCAGGCTGGCGATCGACGCCTGCAGGCCCGCGTCGCCCGGAGCGGCTTCGAGCGCATCCCGGTACGCCGGCAGCACTTCCTCGGAGAGGTAGTGGATCGCCTGCGGCAGCGGCACGGTCATGCGCGGCGCGCGCCGAACCTCCTCCTCGCCTTCCTCCAGGCCGTAGGGTGGGTCCGCCTGGTTCTCAAGCGCCAGCACCGGCAGCAGCATCCTGACCAGGGAGCGCAGCGGCTCGCGCAGCTTCTCGGTCTTGAACAGAGGACGATAGGTGTCGTCGCGATGCGCGTGCTTGCTGACCGCGGATGCCACGATCCGCGCCAGCTTGCGGCAGCGTTCGGTATCGGCGACGCGGTCCTCCAGGAGCGCTCCGCCGCCGGCCATCAGAAATCGCTCGAGCTGCGCCTGCGCGGCGGCGAACGCGTGCGAGCTGCGGATCACCTCCGACTGATCGTCCGACAGCGACAGCCCGCGCAGGTCGTCGAGCGCCTGCATCGCCGCCAGCGCCTTGGCGCGGGCCAGCTCGGCGTCGTGCGCGGCCTCGACCGCGAGCGTGGCCAGCTCCAGGCGCACGCCTGCCAGATCGAGGATGGTCCGGAAGTCGCGAAGGCCTGCGAGAAGCTGGTCGTCGGAGCGCACCTCGGCATCCAGACGCGCTTCGATCCCGGTGAGCCGGCGCACCTCGCGGCGGTAGCCGTCGGGGACGCGCTGCAGATCAGACACCATCCAACCCTGCCGGCCTGGATTCTGCTGCGGCCGACCGCACGGCGTCCACAAGGGGATGCGTTCGGCTATGCTGGACGGCATGAGCAAAGCGTTCATTGCGTCAGTTTCCGTTGCCGGTCTGTTGCTCTGCGCGGCGTTCGCCCAGGCGGACACGGAGCCGACCGAGGCCCACTACCGCGCCACGTTCAGCGCCACCTGGAGCGCTGAGACCCATCCGAGCAATTTCCCGAGCAATCGCCACTTCTCCGGTCTGGTGGGCGCGACGCACCACGGCGACGTGCGCATCTGGCAGACCGGCGAGGTCACCTCCGACGGCACCGAGTTGATGGCGGAGACCGGCGGCAAGGGTACGTTGCTGCACGAGATCGAGCATCTCATCGACGACGGAACGGCCCACGGCGAGCTCTCCGGCGGCGGGCTGTCGACCTCCCCGGCGGCGGTCAGCCTGGAGTTCGACGCCGTCTCCACGCACCCGTACGTGACGCTGGTCAGCATGCTGGCGCCGAGCCCCGACTGGTTCGTGGGCGTCTCCGCGCTGCCGCTGATGGAGGACGGGGCCTGGAGAAAGCGGGTGGAAGTGAACCTCCGCCTCTACGACGCCGGCACCGACGACGGGACGGTCCCACCACGGCGGCCGCGAGAAAGGCCGTGCCCAAGTTTATCTGCAGCCACGGCAGTCGCTTGCGTACTGCAAACGACAATTTGGAAAGGGCGTGCTCCTCGCGCCCGGCGCCGACCATGGTCATCATGTCATCGCCGACCTGGCGCTGCGGCGTTGAAGACCGTTACTGCCGGATCCATGAGATGGCCGGCCGAGTCGAGCGGATAGCGCATCAGCTCCTGCAGTTCGGTGGCAAGCCCGTCCGGAAGGGCCGCCAGACGCGCGGTCCTGCCCGGCTCCTCCAGACGGGCGAGGAGACCGGCGCCGGCCCCGGCGTTCATCGCGGACCAGAGCCGCCGGAACAACGAGTTCGGAGAGAAGCGGGTGAAACATAGCGGGCACCCGTTGCCCGCCGCACGTCGAGCGCCCGCGGCCGTCAGGGCGCGGGCAGCGACCGCCCCGGTACGCGCAGCCGCCACGCGTAGACCGCGACCGCGGCCGCGACGAAGAAGTGAAACTGCTCGGAAGCACCGGTATGCCGGTGGCCGACGGCCGCCCGCAGCACGGGCGTCACGTCGACATGGTCGACGACGACCGGCACCTCCGCCAGGGCGCCTGTCGCGGCTTCCCGAAACCGGGCGCCGTCGCCGACCAGCGGCGGCAGCGACGTGAGCCTGTCGAGCGTCGCGGCGGCCAGCGGATGGCGCTCCTGCCGTTCGGCCACGTAGTCGGCCAACAGCACCAGACCCTGCCGGCGGTCCGCGACGAATCCCCGGTATGGCGCATAGAAACTGTCCGCCATGTCCAGGATGCCGGCGGCGGCCAGGATGACCTCGTCGCGCACCGGGGTATCGGCTCCCGTTCCAGAGCGGTCAGGAGGACCGACAGGGAGCGTGGGCTGCCGAACAGCTCCAGCGCCGCGGCGCCGTGGATGAGCAGGTACGGATTGCCGGTGTTCCGGAACAGCTTCTCGACCGTGTCGCGGCTGTCGTGGTCGCCCAGGCGTGCCAGCGCCACCATGCACTTCCCGGCCAGAAAGAAGTCGGCGGAGCTCAGCCCGCGCCGCAACGCCGGGACTCCTTCGGCCATCTGCTTGCGGCCGATGATCTGCGCGGCGAGATAGGCCGTCGTGAACGGCTGATTGTCCACTTCGGCGATGAGCGCCTCCTTGAGCTCCTCGGTGAGCGGCGTATCGGTAAGCGAGTCGAGCGTCTCGGCGCGAACCGCGAATCGAGGCGACTTGAGCGTGCGCAGCATGTCGGGCGCCGCCAGCCGGGACTCTACCTCTCCCAGGCGTTGCACCAGCGACTGCTCGGCGGACGATGTCCGGCTGGCCTTCAACCGGTGCAGCAGCGCGAGCGCGCCGAGCTCGCGCGGGGAGATGAAGATGACCAGCAAGTCGTGCACGGCGCAGGCACCGAGCCGGTCGATGCGTGCCGTGAGCAGCGCGATGCCGCCGTACGCGATGACGATGCCGCCGTAATACACGCGATAGACGCCGGCCGTTTCCAGTCCGTCGATGGCCGCAAGGCCGTTCAGAATCGCCCCGCCCGCCAGCGAACCCAGCGCGGCGGGAATGCCGGTAACCAGGAAATTGAACACGCCCAGGTTGAGGCGCTCCTCCGGTCGCACCAGATTGAAGTAGTAGACGCTGTGCGCGCTGCCGATGCCGTTAGCCGCGAAGGTCGTGAAGAAAAAGATCGCGCCCAGATACAGCCATACCGCGCGTGGATGCGCGAGCGGCGGCGCGACCACGACCAGCACGATCGCGATCGCCAGAGTCGCCGTGAACACGGACATCAGTGGCTTGGCGCCCACCCGGTCGATGACGAAGCCGCTTATCAGGGCCACCAGGATGGCGCCCACCGATCCGATGACGGTCAGGAGCATCGCCACGTCATCGCCCTGGCCGTAGGCGCGCTTCACGAACACGACCAGGAACGGCAGCGCCATCGAGGCGACGAAGCTGCTCGCCGCCAGCAGTACCATGAAACGAACCGTGTTCGCGCGGCGCAGCGCCCCGGCGACGGCGTGCAGGAACCCGGCGGTCCGCTCGGACGCCGGCGGCTCCGGCAACCGGAGGATGACATACGCAGTCGCGATGCCGGTGGCGATGCCGGCGGCGAACAGCAGCGAATAGAGGAGCAGGGGTGACCGGTCCTGCAGCAGCAGTCCCATGATCGCGCCGGTGCCGATGGCCCCGAAGTGGGCGACGACCTGCTGGCGGGACAGGAACGACCCGCGGTCCGCTTCGGTCGTGATCGTCCCGATGATCGCGTTGTGGCCGGTGATGGCGATGCCGCGGGCGACGTTGAAGCCTACGACGCTGACTACGATCAGCCAGATGCCGATCTCAGGACGGCTTCCGTTCGCGAACAGCGGAGCGAACAGGATGGGCAGCATCAGCACATTGCGGGCGAACCAGAACACCGCCATGGTGCGGACCGTTCCCGTCCGGCGGACGATGACGCGCCCGAGCAGCGGCAGGAGTTGGCCCAGGGGAATGAGCGAGTAGAGCGTGCCGACCAGCAGGTCCCCGGCGCCCATGCGCAGCGCGTACAGGGTGATGATGTTTCCCGTCAGCAACTGCCAGGAGACGACGTTGAGGAGCGAGAACCAGGTAAAGCGTCGCTGCGCGGCACGCAGTTGCCTGGGAGTAAGGCCTGCTGCGTCCTCGCGAGTGTCCCTATCGGCCATTTCGAGCTCTTCGGTACGGAGGCGTGAACCTATCGCCGTGCCAAGACCCGGGGCAAGGTCACCTCGCGCGCCTGTCCCCCTCCATCGCATATCGCGGTATCCTGCTCCCCGATGAGCGTCCTGGAACGGATCCGGGCGATGCTGGACGAGGCCGGGGTCGACTACCGCCACGTCCATCACGAGGCGGTGCGGACCTCCGAGCAGGCGGCATGCGTGCGCGGCGAGCCGCTGTCGATCGGCGGCAAGGCGCTGGTGATCAAGATCGGCGACGGGTTCCGGCTGTTCGTGCTGAGCGCGTCGCTCCGGCTGGACTCCGCGGCGGTGCGCGAGCGGCTCGGAACGCGCCGCATCCGCTTCGCCAGCGCGCCCGAGCTGCTGGAGCTCACGGGGCTGGTTCCCGGCAGCGTGCCGCCGTTCGGGGAGCCGGTCCTGCCCCTGCCGCTGAACGTGGACCCGTCGGTGCTGGCCAACGACCGCATCGCCTTCAACGCCGGATCGCTGACCGATTCGATCATCATGCAGACCGCCGACTACCGCACGCTGGCCGGTGGCGAGGTCTTCCCGTTCGCGGAGGCCACCTGATGCGCGCGGCAGTCGCCGCGTCGCTCGCGCTCCTGGTCACGCTCGGCGCCGGCGCCGAGCCGACCGTGGTTGCGGAGCGGGTCGATTCGGAGCGCGAGACGTTCCGGGTCGTGCGCGTCGCCGAGGGCCTCAACCACCCCTGGTCGATCGCCTTCCTGCCCGACGGCAGCGCCCTGGTCAGCGAGCGACCGGGCGCTCTCCTGCTCCTGGATCCGCGGACCGGCGCGCTGCGCACGGTGACCGGCGTACCCGTGGTCACCGCGATCGGTCAGGGCGGCCTGCTGGACGTGGAGCCGCACCCGCGGTTCGCGGAGAACCGGCTGGTGTACCTCTCCTACGCCGCCGGCCGCAGCGGGCGCTATGCGACCAGCATCGCCCGCGGCCGCCTCACCGACGCCGGCCTGGAGAACATCGAGGTGCTGTTCACCATGAACCGGCCGTCGGGCGGCCGGATCCACTTCGGCTCGCGGCTGGCATTCGGCGCCGACGGCATGCTGTACGCGACGTTCGGCGAACGGGGCGAGCGGCACCGCGCCCAGGATCCGGCCGACCACGCCGGCACCATCATCCGCCTGCGGGACGACGGCTCGGTGCCGGACGACAACCCCTTCGCCGGCGGCGGCGGGGCCCCGGAGGTGTACTCCTTCGGGCACCGTAACCCGCAGGGCCTGACCGTCCATCCGGCGACCGGCCGCCTGTGGTCGCACGAGCACGGGCCGCAGGGTGGTGACGAGATCAACGTGATCGAGGCCGGCGTGAACTACGGCTGGCCGGTGATCAGCTACGGAGCCGAGTATCGCAGCGGCGCCTCCATCGGGGTCGGCACCGCCGCGCCCGGCATGGGGCAGCCCGTCCTGCACTGGACGCCGTCGATCGCCCCGTCCGGCATGACCTTCTACACCGGCGACCAATTCCCCGGCTGGCGGGGCAACCTGTTCGCCGGCGCCCTGGCCGGCCTGCACCTGCGCCGCGTACAGCTCGACGGCGAGCGGGCGGTCGCCGAGGAGGTGCTCCTGCGGGGCCGCGTGGGCCGGATGCGCGACGTCAAGCAGGGACCCGACGGGATGCTGTGGCTGCTGGAGGACGCGCGCCGCGGCTCGATCTACCGCCTGGAGCCTGCATCATGACGAACTATCGCGCGGCCCTGATCGGCTGCGGGCGCATCGGCGCCTTCATCGACAACGAGGTCAGCGAGCCGTACGCCTACTCGCACGCCGCGGCGTACGAGGCGTGCGAGCGCACCACCCTGGTGGCCTGCGCCGACCAGCGGACCGACGTGATGGCGCGCGCCGGCGAGCGCTACGGCGTGCCGCCCGCGCACCAGTACCCCGACTACCGGGAGATGCTCGCGGCGGAACGGCCCGACATCGTCAGCGTGGCCACGCAGCCCGAGCACCGCGCCGACATCGTCATCCACGCCGCCGAACACGGCGCGCGCGCCATCTACGCCGAGAAGGCGATGGCGGCCTCGCTGGCGGAGGCCGACGCGATGGCGCAGGCGGTGGAGCGCAACGGCGTCGCGTTCAACATGGGCACCAACCGGCGCTGGCACACCGGCTACCGGATCATGCGAAAGCTCATCGCCGAGGAGCGCTACGGGGCGCTGCGGTCGCTCACCGTCCACTACGGCTACGGGTTGTTCAACATGGGCAGCCACGCGATCGATCTGCTGCTGATGCTGAACGGCGATGCGCCGGTGAGCTGGGTGCAGTTCCACCTGTCGGAGGGCGCGGACCGGATCGAGGGCGCCACGCTGCGCGCCGATCCCACCGGCGGCGGCCGCCTGCAGTTCGCGAACGGCGTTACGGCGTTCCTGCTCGACAGCGGCCGTTCGTTCGAGGTCGAGGTCGTGTGCGAGCGGGGCATCGTCACCACGCTCGGCAACGACTACGAGTGGCACGTCCGCGAAGAGGGCGGCGTCAACCAGCGTGGCCGGGCGGTCCTGCGGCCCGGCCGCTACCCGGAGTTCGAGCGCAGCAGCCCCGCGGTCCACCTGATCATGGACCTGGTGCAGTCGCTGGACACCGGCGCGCCGACCCGCGGCGGGGTGCGCGTCGCGCGGACCAACGCCGAGCTGATCTTCGCCTGCCTGGCGTCGCACCGGAACGGCGGAGCGCGCACCGCGCTACCGCTGGCAGACAGCGAGCTGCGTCTGGAGCGCGAGGTAACGCCCCGCCAGCCTACATACCATCCGCGGTAGCGCGCCGTGGCGTAGAGGACCATCGCATGCCTGAGCCGGATTTCCTCAAGGATCTGGTCATCGTGCTGGGAGCCGCCGTGGTGGTCGTGGCGCTGCTGCGCCGCGTCGGCGTCCCGTCGATCGCGGGGTTCATCCTGACGGGCGTGCTGGCCGGCCCCACGGCGCTCGGTCTGGTGGACGATACTCATCAGGTCGAGCTGCTGGCCGAGGTCGGCGTCGTGCTGCTGCTGTTCGGCATCGGTCTGGAGCTGGCGGTCGACCGCCTGCGCCGCCTGTGGAAAGCGGTGCTGCTGGGCGGCGGCATTCAGGTCGCGGTGACGCTGGCGTGCACGGCCGCCCTGGCCAGGGGGTTCGGGCTGGCGCCCGGGACCGCGGTGTTCCTGGGGTGCGTCATCGCCGTCTCCAGCACGGCCGTGGTCCTGCGCGCGCTGTCGGCGCGCGGCGAGCTGGACGCCCCGCATGGCCGTCTTGCGGTCGGGATCCTGGTGTTCCAGGACCTGTGCGTGGTGCCGATGATCCTGGCGGTGCCCCTGCTTGCCGGAGGCGGGAGCTCCCCGCGGGAGATCCTGCTCGCCGCCGGCACGGCCGTCGTCATCCTGGCCGGCGTGCTGGTGGCGGCCAGCCTCCTGGTGCCGCGCCTGCTGGCCTTCGTGGCCAAGACCCGGGAACGGGAACTCTTCATTCTGACGGTCTTTCTGGTGTGCTTCGGCACGACGTGGGCGCTGTCGCTGGCCGGCATCTCGCTGGCGCTCGGAGCGTTCCTGGCGGGGCTGATCGTCGCCGGCAGCGAGTTCCGCCACCAGGCGATGGCGGACCTGATTCCCGCCCGCGACATACTCGCCAGCCTCTTCTTCGTCTCCGTCGGCATGCTGCTGGACGTCTCCGACGTGCTCGGGCAGCTCATGCCGACCGCCGGCCTGCTCGGCGCCATCCTGGCAGGCAAGTTCGCGATCATTCTGGTGACCGCGCTCATCCTCCGGCTTCCGCTGCGGGTGGGCATCCTGTCGGCGGCGGCGCTCTGTCAGGTCGGCGAGTTCTCGTTCGTGCTGCTGAACGTGGCTGCGGGAACCGAGCTGCTGGGAGCCTCGCTTTCCCAGAACCTCATGATGGCGATCATCCTGTCGATGCTCCTCACGCCTCTGGTCATCGCGTTCGGCCCCCACCTGGCCGGCGGCGCGGCGCGCATCCCGTGGCTGAACCGGCTCTTGCGCGCCGAGCCTCCCGGCATCGACGTGGACGACCCGCAAAGCGACCACGTGATCGTCGCCGGCTATGGACTTGCCGGCCGCGAAGTCTGCGGCGCCGTCCGGGCCGCCGGCTTCGACTACCTGGCGATCGACACGAACCCGGACAACGTGCGCGCGGCGCGGGCCATCGGCGACCGGGCCGTGCTCGGTGACGTGACGCAACGAGAGGTGCTGGACGAGCTTGGCTGCACGGACGCGCGACTGGTGGTGTTGACCATCAACGACGCCCGCGCCACCGAGCTTGCGGTCCGACGGATCCGAGCGACCGCCCCCGACGTCGCCATCATCGCCCGTGCCTCGTATGAGCTGGACAGAGCCTCGCTGCACGACGCCGGCGCGACCGCAATCGTCACCGCGGAAGCGACGGCGAGCGCCTCGATCGTCAGCCGCTCCCTGGCCGCGCTCGGATCAGGAGCCGCGCCTGACTGATCCGTGGTCGTGATCGCCCGGTCCACATTCTCGTGTACGCTGCCGGGATGCTGACGATCCAGAGCACCGAAACCATCTACCGCGACGGCAGGCATAACGCCTTCACCAGCATGGTGCGCTGGCGTGACCGGTACTACGTCGCCTTCCGATCCGCCGATACCCACGCGGCGACGTGGGAGGACGGATGGGGTGACGCGCCGGCCACGTACGGCAAGATCATGCTGCTGGAGTCTGGCGACCTCAGGACGTGGACGCCATCGGTGATTCTGGACAGCCAGTACGACGACCGTGACCCGAAGCTGCTTGCCACCGACGAGCGGCTCTACGTCTTCAGCACCACCATCATCGGGCCGGCTCGGCTCACGATGCCGCAGGAAACCTACCTGTCGTTTACCGAGGACGGACAGACCTGGTGCCACCCCGTGTCCGCGTATCGCTACAACTACGGCTACTGGAAGCCGCAGACCTACGACGGCGTCCACTACGTGGCTGCCGATGTCGACATCACGCCGCCGAAGGTCAGTCAGCGCGACCAGCAGGTCGAGCTGCTGTCGTCGGCCGACGGACAGTTGTGGCAGCCGGTGTCGGTCATCGTCCGCAGTTCGCACTGCACGGAGACCGAGCTGCTGTTTCTCGACGATGGCTCGCTGCTCGCCTTCACCCGCCCCCACTACGTGTCGATCGCGCGGCCGCCCTACACGACCTGGTCGGTCGCGGGGGCAGCGCCGGCCGATCGGGCGCGGGAGCATCCACCCGGATATTCCGGCCCTGCCGCCGTCCAGGTTGGCGACACGCTGGTGTTCTCGTGCCGGACGAGCAGCAAGTACCACCCGGACGACCAACCGGGGGACAGCCGAACCGGGCTGTTCACCGTCGATCCATCCGACTATTCGCTGACCTGGCACGCCAACGTCCGGACCGAGTGGGGCGGCGATCAGTCGTACGCCGGCATGCTCGCACTCGACGATCGCACGCTGGTGATGTGCTACTACGATGGCGAGCCCTACGAGCGCGGCGCGCCGAAGCGGAGCGACATCAAGCTCGCCACGGTCTCGGTAGGATAGATGCTGCCACGGCCGGGCCAAGTGCAGACCGTGCTTGGCGTGATCGACGGCAAGGAGTTGGGCGTTACCGTCCCGCACGAGCACCTGCTGTTCGACGGCACCAGCGTGTTCAAGGCCCCGGAGGCGGCCGAGGAGCGGGAGCTCGCGTACCAACCGGTGCAGCTCGGCAACCTGAGCTGGCTCCAGTACCACCCGTTCGAAAACCTGGACAACGTCCGCCTCACCGATGTTCAGGAGGCGATCGACGAGGCGCTGCTGTTCCGGCGGGCCGGTGGGCGCAGCATCGTCGACGTTACCACCGTGGGAATCGGACGCGACGCCGAAGCCTTGGCCGACATCGCGCGCGCCACCGGGCTGCACGTGGTGATGGGCGCAGGGTTCTACACCGCCCCCAGCCACGCCGATGCGCTGGCCACCCGGTCCGAGGAGTCGATCGCGCGTCAGATCGTGGACGAGCTCCAGGTTGGGGTGGACGGCACCGGCATACAGGCCGGACTGATCGGCGAGATCGGCTGCTCCTGGCCGCTGGACCCCACCGAACGCAAGATCCTCCGCGCGGCTGCGAGCGCTCAACGGCGGACGGGCGCCGCCCTCAGTGTTCACCCCGGCCGCAACACGGCGGCGCCGCTGCAGATCGTCGAGATTCTGCAAGACGCAGGCGCTGACCTCCGCCGCACCGTGATGTGCCACGTCGACGTACGGCTCCGCACTCACGAAGACCGCGTGAAGCTGCTGGAGAGCGGCTGCTACCTGGAATACGACGTGTTCGGCTGGGAGGGGCACTTCCCCTCCTACTGGACCCAGGACGACGTGATGGATATCCCCAACGACACGACCCGCATCTACGAGCTGCGTGAGCTGGCGGAAGCGGGCTACCTGGACCGGCTGCTGGTTTCACAGGACATCTGCGGGAAGGCACGGCGCACGTGCTATGGCGGACCCGGCTACGCGCACATCCTCCGGTATATCGTGCCGATGATGCTCGAACGGGGCATGAGCCAGGAGCAGATCGACAGGCTCCTGATCGACAACCCGCGAAGGCTGTTCAGCTTCGCCGAAAGGCAGGATGATGAGCGGCCATGAGCTGGAAAGTGATCGATCGGATGACCATCTACCGGGAAGAGGGCTTCTACGCGCTCGCGCCCAACGTGAACCGGACCCCCAACGGCGATCTGCTGATGGTCTTTCAGCGCGCCACCCACATCGGCATGGCCAATCACAACCATCCGCTCTTCAACGTGCAGGCCTGCCGTTCCAGCGACGAGGGTCAGACCTGGAGCGATGCGTACCTGGTGACCATCGACCCGCGTGGCGGCGTGATGGACCGAAGCTGCCACACGCTGCCGGACGGGAGCCTCTTCCTGCACTGCTCGTGCACGGAGCTGGTGCCGGCCGAAGGGTCGGAGGCGCACGGCCGCGACTGGACCGTACGGTACGGGATGCCGTTCTGGGTGCGGTCCACGGACGACGGGTACACCTGGACCAAGCCGGTCCGGTTCCCGCCGCTCCCGGACGCAATCAACGGTCACCCGGCCCAGCACACCGGCGTGAGCCGCAGCGGGCTGCTGGTCATGCCGGACGGACGCCTGTTCCTGCCGAGCAAGGCCACCGACGTCACCGACGACTTCCGCTACTTCGGGATGCTGCGGATCTCGAAGGACATGGGCGAGACCTGGGAATACGGGGGCCGCATCTGCGAGGACGAAGTCGCCCACTTCAGCGAGCCGACCATCCACCGCACCCCGTCCGGCCGCATCCTGGTGCTGTACCGGTGCCACACGGGGGCCCTGGGGCCGGACATCGTCCGCCGGCAGGGTCTCACCGGGCCGCACGTCACCGACCCGAGCTTCGAGGGGCGCGTGCTGGTGCTGGTGTACTCGGATGACGACGGGCGCACGTGGTCCAAGTGGCGGCCGACGATCGTGCACGGCAGCCCCGGGCACATGCTCGGGCTGCGCGACGGACGCATCTTCCTCACCGTCGGCACCCGCTGGGCCGGCCAACGCGGCTGCTCGGCGCGCATCCTGGATCCCGAGGGTGAGAACATCGACACCGCAGCGGAGATCATCATCCGCGACGACGCGCGCAGCCCGGACTGCGGCTATCCCTGGTCGGTGGAGCTCGACGACGGGCGGGTGCTGGTCGCCTATTGGCACCACTTCGACGACGACCTGCGCGGGATCGAAGGCGCGATTCTCGAAGAGGTGTAGTCAGCCGCTCGGACGTTGACGATCAAAAGCACCGAGGGGAACGCGCGAAGGCTCGAGCGCAGCTTACGAAGTCGGGCTTTGTCTATGTGCTCTCGAACCAGGGGTCATTCGGTGATGGTGTGGTGAAGATTGGGATGACACGGAGGATGGAGCCTATGGATCGTGTCAGAGAGCTTAGCGATGCCTCTGTTCCGTTTCCGTTTGATGTGCATGTCATGATGTTCTCCGAGGATGCACCTGAGTTGGAACGTGCTCTACACGAACACTTTGTAGAGCGTCGCGTTAATCTCGTAAACTATCGGAAGGAGTACTTTTGCAACGTGTCTCTGCAACAGGTCGAGTCGTTTATTAGGGCCAAAGGCGTAACGGCGCAGTTTACGGTAGTTGCGGAGGCGCGAGAGTACCGAGAAACTCAAGCCGCGCTGGCTGCGAAGAAGGAATCAGAGCCCGAGGTCCAAGACGCAATACCGGAAGCTGCGGATCTGTTTTCGGACGATGTTACGTGAAGCCGCCCCAATCTTGGCTGATGTCCAAGGAAATGGAGTTTCAAATTGATGACAATAGTTGGGCGGTGAGTATTTTTCACGCTGGGAAAGCGTTCGTCGAGTGGGTAGATCGTCGCATCCGCAGCCCGTGCCGCCGCCCAGATGAGCGCATCCGCGAATGACACGCGACCGGAAGGCCGGCAAAGGGTGAGCGCTTCCAGTACGTGTTCCTTGGGCAACCGAAAGGTGGTGATATTCGCCTTTCGGAGCAGGGCGATCAGGTGATCGACCACCGTCTCCCGAGGTACGCCGTACGTCGAGGCAAGCACGTATGCGGTCTCCACCAGCGCGACGTCGCTGATCAAGAGCTCGACATGGTCGTCGACGAGGCGTTGGATGGAGATCCATCCCGGTGCGAGGCCGAGCGAGTCCCTGATCGGTTTCGCTATGACCACTTGGCCCTCTTTTCCAACCACACGCGTCGTTTTTCGCATCCCCAATAGTATGCCCCACTCTCTTCGGTGCTCCCAAAGCGGAGCTGGCGTGTATGGCTGCCTCCGCGCGCGTCCCCTATGATGGGCGGCCATGAGCTGGAAAGTGACGGATCGGATGACCATCTACCGGGAAGAGGGCTTCTACGCTCTCTCGCCCTGCGTGAACCGGACCCCCAACGGCGATCTACTGATGACCTTCCAGCGCGCCCCCCACATCGGCATGGCCAACCACAAGCATCCGCTGTTCAACGTGCAGGCGTGCCGTTCCAGCGACGAGGGTCGGACCTGGAGCGACGCGTACCTGGTGACCATCGACCCGCTGGGCGGGGTGATGGACCGGAGCTGCCACACGTTGCCGGACGGCAGCATCTTTCTGCACTCCTCATGCTCGGAGCTGGTGCCGGTCGAGGGGTCGGAGGCGCACGGCCTGGACTGGACCGTGCGCTTCGGGATGCCGTTCTGGGTGCGGTCCATCGACGATGGCTACACCTGGAGCAAGCCGGTCCGGTTCCCGCCGCTCCCGGACGCCATCAACGCCCATCCGTCCGAGCACACCGGCGTGAGCCGCAGCGGGCTGCTGGCGATGCCGGACGGACGGCTGTTCCTGCCGAGCAAGGCCACCGACATCAGCCACGAGTTCCGTTACTTCGGCATGCTGCGTATCTCCCACGACATGGGCGAGACCTGGGAATACGGCGGCCGGATCTGCGAGGACCCGATCGCCCACTTCAGCGAGCCGACCATCCACCGCACCCCCTCCGGCCGCATCTTGGTGCTGTATCGGTGCCACGCGAACGCCCTGGGGCCGGAGATCGTCCGCCGGCAGGGTTTCACCGGGCCGCACGTGACCGACCCCAGCTTCGAGGACCGCCTGCTGGTGCTGGTGTACTCGGATGACGACGGGCGCACCTGGTCCAAGTGGCGGCCGACGATCGTGCACGGCAGCCCCGGGCACATGCTCGGGCTGCGCGACGGACGCATCTTCCTCACCGTCGGCACGCGCTGGGCCGGCCAACGCGGCTGCTCGGCGCGCATCCTGGATCCCGAGGGTGAGAACATCGACACCGTAGCGGAGATCATCATCCGCGACGACGCGATCAGCCCCGACTGCGGCTATCCCTGGTCGGTGGAGCTCGACGACGGGCGGGTGCTGGTCACCTACTGGCACCACTTCGACGACGACCTGCGCGGGATCGAAGGCGCGATTCTGGAAGAAGTGTAGTCAGCCGCGGATCACAGCGACACCGACGCCTGTAGATGTCGCTCATGCCGTGGACCAGCCGCTCGTCCCGCCCTACCACCAAGCGCTGGCCACACACCTACAACTAGACTAGATCCGGCCTCACCAGTCTTCCGCCAACGCTCCCCAACCTCACTCCACGAAACCAGACCTTGACACACCGAGGCCGCCCCAGTAGCCTCCCCAAACCGTGCTAGCGAGAAGCGCCGAGGGAAATCCGAGACAACCTGCGGGAGGAATGCCTATGAACAGACCCTAGCGGTGACGCGGTGCTCGGACACACTCGTAAGCAAGAGTTGCGGCGATGACCAACGGGCCTGCACCGCATGCCTACAGAATGTTGCCGTCAGAACGTCACGATCACAAAACCCAACATGAGGAGGTAACGTCGAATGGCGAACGAAGTAACAGTGCAACCCATGGAGCCGCTATCCTTCGAATCCGATATGAAGGCGAAGTGGCTATGGAACGGCACCATAATCAACGGCAGGGCTAAGAACCTCTATCACGCGCCAACCAATATCCACGGCGGGCGCCTGACTTTCGAGGAGATCCCCGAACTCGGAAACGCTCCAATGATGTCAAGTGGCGGCTCCTGGGCCAGCTGGAAGATGTGCGTGTTCTCTCGGGCCGAACCTCCGGCTGTGAACCTATATAGTGTAATGGGGTTGCCTTTCGATGTCGAAATAAGAAGCACCTCTATTGACGATCGAGGTGAGATTATCGGCCAAGTACACCAAACTGGTAGACTCGAAGAAGTGTCCCCGGGCAAGCTTCGTGCGGAAACTCACATTACGGCCGATTACCATGGTCCGAAGAACGTCACCTGGTCCCCGGGATACGCAGTGTGGCTTCGCCAAGCCGACGAGAGGTCAATAGACGCGGTGTACGGCCAATTGATGATCCACGAGGATGGCCGTTTCTTCAATATCGCCAGACGTCGGTACTCGTATTACAGCGACAACGTATTGCCCTTTGACATGGTTTGGCACTACAAGTTGCTGACTGCCCGTTCCGAGGTGCGGGGCCGTGATCAGATCTGGAATTATACTGGTACAGCGTACTATTCCCCCGCCGAGGCTTGGACGTCGGATCGTTCTGAGTTTGACGCCATCTTTGAGGCCTTTGCAAACGGTCAGTCAATTAACGATCAGATTCATGACGCCCAGGCACTCAAGGTGGACAAGCCTATCACCGTTGGCTAATCCGATTGTACGTGTCCGCCTTGGCGGAGCGTTCCATCTGATTTCGAATTTTAGGCGGACGTATGGACAAAGACGTCCTGTTGAGCGAGACCGCACATCGGCGAGGTCACCCACCGAATCAGAAAGTCGCACGCATACAGGAATGACGCGGGCACGCGCCCGCGTCATTCCTGATACTCTCTGAGGACTCCCCTCGGATGACGTATCCGGAACGCGCTGAGTGTAGTCGCGGCTTCGTGAGGCTGCTGTTTTCGTCGCTTCCCGGCCGAGCGAATGAACCGGATTTGTACACCCGCCACTCGCGACCAGACGCCGTTTTCGGTGCGCGCCGCAGGTGGAGGCAAAGCCCGCAATGCCACCCGCAAGCCGACGACCGTGGCAGCACGCACTGGAGAACCCGCCGCTTGGCGGCCAGGTTGGGAGGGTCGCGACATGATGCAAGCGTGCTGTAGAAGCAAGCAACGCCAGCCGGACCGGTTGGAGCGCTACACGAGTTCCAACGATCCGGACTTCCGGCAGAGGGCCTCCGACATCATCGGGCTGTATCTGAACGCGTCGGTGTTTTGCGCGGACGAAAAGACGATGCCGTTGTCGGCGCGGAGGGCCGAGCGGATGGGTTCAAATAACTACCGCCGAGGCACGCTGGCGCTGTACGCCGCGTTCAACAGCCCAAGCTCCGCTAGTCACGAACTCGCACCTACGTAATCGTACGTTAATGTATTCGCGATACACTGCGTCATGAATGCACGTCACAGTGCACCATCACCTCCCACCTTCCCCACGGCTCACGATACTCCGCGTCCTATCTACAGAGTCTTTCTGTCGTCGAAATCCGCTCATTAGGTAACGAGGACTCAAATGAACCCTGACGATATCCTTGTGCGAGCGCCCCGAGTTGATATACTGGAGACTGACGGTAATCACATCATCAAGTCGGCCGCCGGAATATTCCGAGTCCACGGCCTTGATGACACGCACTTGCACTCTGTGCTCTCAGCGGTCGACGGACGGAAGACTGCGGCCGAGGTTTGCACGTCGCTCAGTAGTACGCTAAGCCCCGAAGCCGCGCTCCGAATGATAGCGACGTTGACGCCTGCCGTTTTCTGGACACTCTCAGCGTCGAGGTTGGCGGCGGGAACGTCCCAGCAATCAATCAGTGAACCATATGCGGCTAAACTGCTTGTCGTGGGAAATGGTCGGCTCGCACAGTCACTTCGTCGTTTCTTTGTGGACGGAGCTTTCGCTTCGGTCCAGCTGATCTCCTATTGGTCTACAGTCAAGGCGAGCACGCACATGCCGTCGGCACAGGCGCCGGACTCAGAAACACCGAAGTCGGACCGCCACATACCCCCAGACCATCTCACGCTGATGATTCGAAACAGCGAGTTCATCGTTTGCGCCTTGGAGGATGTAGCCTATCCGAGTGCTATCGATTGCTATCGTTCGATCCTTTCCTCGGGTACAGCATGCCTCTTCATAGGCGCGGAGCCGTCCGGCCTCCAACTCGGGCCGACGACGATACCGGGACTTACCGCCTGTCCGGTTTGCGCCCAATTGGCCCGATACGAGTTTCACACGGCTGCCTCGCCGCTTCGGAGAGTTACCGACCTGCTAAAGAAGACCAGACTCCGATCGGCCGCCGATGTCGTTCCCCTGAGTGCGTTCGAGTACATTTGTGCGACTGCGTACGCTGAAGCGAAGGCCTTCGTGTCCGCGCCTCGGACGCCACGCTTCGTTGGGCATTGCGAGACGCTGTCCGGAGACCTCCTCAGGAGCACCGTAGCTGTAGCGCGATCAGACCTGTGTGACGTGTGCGGCCGACCGCGCGAATTCACAGCGCCGATACACCCACCCTTGATCGAACTTGGTCATACTGCCAACGCCAACGCGATTTCCCTCCGTAGCCACTTCGCAGACTCGGTGCGCCCTGTCTTGGGCTCAATCAATAGTGTCGGCGTCGTTGGAGGGGGTACCGCAGGCTACCTCGCTGCCCTATGCCTGAAGAGCGTTCGTCCGGACCTAAGCGTTTCCATCCTGGAATCCAGTCGTATAGGCACCCTGGGTGTTGGGGAATCCACCCAGCCCGAAATCGTACCGTTTCTCCATCGTGTGCTTGGGATTGACGTATATGATTTCTATGAGAATGTGAAGCCAACCTGGAAGTTGGGGATTAAGTTTCGATGGGGCGCCCCCGGATGCTACGAATTCTTCTTCCCGTTCGACTCGGCTCGGCCAATAGATTCGTCCGTGTATGATGGGAATACAGACTACGCATCCTTGTTAGCCTGCCTAATGAAGCAAGATAGAGTGCCTCTAATCCGGATTGACAAGCAAACCGTGTACTCCCTCCTGATGGACTATCCCTTCGCTTATCACATAGACAATCGGCGGTTCGTGCGGTATCTAGCCCGGTTGGCCAAAGAGCGCGATATCGCGAATGTGGATGTTGAAATAGACCGAGCACTACCCACTTCGGATAACGGAGGAATTGACTGTCTAATAGATGTTGAGGGACGCCGCTGGAAGTTTGATTTCTATATCGATTGCAGCGGTTTCCGTTCGCTGCTCTTGGGCGCTACGCTCGGCGTGGGCTATCGCGAATATAGTAGTAGCTTGTTCACAGATTCGGCGATAGCGGGAACCGTCCCGCGTGACGACGTGATCAGGCCCTATACGACTATCGATACCATGGATGGCGGATGGGCATGGAACATCCCCCAAGTGGACGAACAGCATGTTGGTTATGTCTACTCGTCGGACTTTGTTTCCGAGGACGCGGCCGCGACGGAGCTGCGAACTAGGTATCCGGCTGTGAACGTGGAGCGGACGTTTCGATATCGGCCTGGCCGACATGAGCGTTTTTGGGTGGGCAACGTGGCTGCGTTTGGCAACGCCTACGGTTTTGTCGAACCGTTGGAGGCATCAAGCATTCAATTGAACATGTTGCACGCGCTCCAATTCGCGATGAGTTTGCCCGCTGTTGGCTTGGAACATGGAAGCAGGGACGAGCTCAACAGAATTGTGGGTGAGGATTGGGACGGTTACCGCTGGTTTCTCGCCGTGCACTATAAGTTCAACCGAAATCGTAGCTCGCCGTTTTGGAACCACTGCCACGAGAAGGTGGATGTAGGCGGTATAGTGGATGTGCTGCAGTACTACGATCGTGGAGCTCCAGAGGCCAACCCGCTAGGTGCGCGGCGTGCGCGGCCGCGCACGCCGTATCGAAGTTCGGGGTATATGTCTATACTGTGCGGGCAACAGGTTCCGACGCGCGTGAAGTTGGAAGCTCACCAAAGCCAGCGCCGGTATCGCGCAATTCGTGACGGATATGAACAGCTTAGCACACGAGCTTTGCTGCAACAAGAGGCGATGGAATTTGTAATGCGGCATCCAGAGGTGCTGTTCAGGCATGTGTCCGACGATCGTTCTTGGGTGGCTATGATGGGGAATAGGTTGTTTGAGGAGGACGCAAGGGCACTATAGTGGGGTGTCAATCTTTGCTCCCCGGGATGGGGGTGATGCAACTTGATCCTTCCGTCAGCTGTGGTAGAGCGCCAACGTACGAGCTTGCTCGTTGGGTTTTGTTGTTCCGTCCACGTGCTGCCTTGGTCGCGCAACGCCTCAAGATCGGGTATGAACGGATCCAGGCATCGGCGGCCGGCGCGCTGAACTCCAACTCCGCCATGTTCAACTAGACTGCCGTGCTCCGGCGTGTACATGAAGTCGAGCTTGTCGAGCGGCGGCGCTTGCGCGCGGCTCTTGTACGCCGACGCCCCGCTATGCATGTTGAGGTTGTCCAAGTCCAGCGTGATCCGACGCCCCTCGGGAAAGTCGTTCGTCACCAACAGGAGCACGCTTTTCGCCCACCTCGGGGCGGAATGATCGGTGGGCACGTCGTTGCGGCGTCAATCGGGAAGGGGAGCGTGCTACGCCAGCAGCCGCCGCCCCTTAGCCCTGATACTCCCGGTCGTAGCGGCTTAGATGTCACGAAACCGACGCCGACGTCACCTCGCGTAGGCACTGCTTGGTGGTCTCATCCAAGTAGATCACGGGTGGGTCAGCGGAGAGAGGCGTTTGACGATTCCCCGGCGACGTCGACTGAGGGCGGAGAAGTAGTGCGTGGGTGGGCGGCATATGGTGGGCACAGCTATGTCTCAGACTGAGACTATCCTCCATCACAAGCTAGTGCTGAAGCTCGTTTCAGAAGGCGTCGTGATGTCCCCTGCTGTGGAGCGCGCTTTCCGACAGGTTCCGTTACATCGGTTTATGGACACGATATACCGTCAAGTGGCGGGACGCATGGTAGAGCGCCGGCTCCAATACCCCGCATTCCACGACGAGGATCTGCAGCACATATACCTAGGCGGGATCCTCCTTCACCGGATAACGGACGGCGCGTATCGAGCAATATTGCCCGCACATTTGATCGGCTCGCTGCTCGAATACTTGGAGCTTGATAGAGGCATGAAGGTGCTAGTGATAGGCGATGATAGTGGCTATATAGGCGCCTTGGTGTCAGAGGTCGTCGGGCGGCAGCAGTGCGTCGTGGTGGTCCCGTCTACTCGGAGCGACGCCATGGCAGTGCAACGCATGTTGGCGCGAGCCGGGTATGGCAAGGTTGCTGTGGACTATTCGGACTGTTACTTGGGTGCGGAAGCATCTGCCCCGTATGATCGGGTGCTGGTGTCCGTTGGCTGCGGGGACATTTCCGATTACTGGATGAAACAGATACGGGGAACTGGTTTTGCCTTAGTCCCGTTGTACCATGGCGGTTGGTTTCCAATTGTCAGGATCGAGACACAAGGGGCGTCGACGGAAGGGCGGGTTGTGGGATCGGCGGGTACGGTGATTCCTGAAATCGGAGGTTTTCTTGCGGGTGGTATGAAGTCGGCGGTCGAAGTGACGATGCCGCGAGGGGCGACGCTGGCGCGGCTTTGGTCGCACTTGAGCCCGGACAGGCTGAAAGATTATTGGTACTACACGAGTTTGCGAAGTCGGGAAGCGTGTATTCTGCACCTGTTGGACGGCAAACGCGTAGCCCGCGGATTTGGCCTGTATCGATCCGACCAAGAGTGGGCAATGATGGTATCACGCCGCCACGAAATCCTCGGGGATCGTGCGACAGTGGCGGCGATGGAAGATTATTATCGGAAGTGGCGGTCGATCGGGGAACCAAGGACGTCGTCGTACTCAATTGAGTTCGTTCCATTGGATGTCGAGGCAGTGGGGGACAATCGATGGGCAATAGAGCGACGCTTTTTTCGGCAAGAGGTGTGGATGCGTGACTGATGTGAGAGGATCAGGCTCAGTCTGTTTGGGACGGCGCTGGAAGCGGTGGCGTTGGTTAAGGTGCAGGGGTCGTTCAACGACGGGCAGCGCGGATACGGAATGGGACAACCGACGGCTTGGAAACTCCGGATTAGGAGTGCCCATTGCTGATCACAGATTCCGGCGCGCGGAATCACCGCACGGGCTACTACCTCGGGTATGACGCCGAGCCGCAGTAGGGGATAGGGATGAGACGTGGGCCGCAGGGAGCCAGTGTTAGCGGCAGCCGTAGGTTGCACATTCGTGACCGGCAAAAATTGCGCAGACCGTCATCTACCCGGATCCACCATGGTGGCCAAGGCACATGGATGCAGCGGTGCGATGCACGAGTGGAGCAGGAGGATGCTGCTGAAACACTACCTACCTAGTGTCCCGTCCCGGAAATGTACGAGCAAAGTCTCTCGACTTTCGCAAGAATCGATTGCGCCGTCGCCGTCCACACGAACGGGGTCGCCTGCGCGTTGTACTGCTCAACGAAGCTCTCGATTCTGCTCACCAACTCTTTCACGCTCGTGAACGACCCGCGCCGGATCGCTCGCTCGGTGATGATCCCAAACCACCGCTCCACCTGGTTGATCCACGTCGCGTACGTCGGCGTGTAGTGCACGTGGTACCTCGGCCGCTTCGTCAGCCACGCCTTCACCCGCGCATGCTTGTGCGTGGCGTAGTTGTCCACGATCAGGTGCACGTCCAGAGCCGCAGGCACGTTCGCCTCGATATGGCGCAGGAACGACAGGTACTCCTGATGACGATGACACTGCTTGCAGCGGGTCAGCACCGTGCCGTTGTTCACGTCCAGGGCCGCAAACAACGTCGTGGTGCCGTGCCGCACGTAGTCGTGCGTGACCCCTTCGACATACCCGAGGCCCATGGGCAGTACCGGCTGCGAGCGCTCAAGCGCCTGGATCTGGCTCTTCTCGTCCACGCACAGCACCACCGCGTGTTCCGGCGGGTTGAGGTACAGCCCGACGATGTCGCGTACCTTCTCGATGAAGAACGGATCGTTGGACAGCTTGAAGTACCGTTGCCGGTGCGGCTGGATGTGGCGCGACAATCAGGATGAGAACCGGGCGACAATCAGGATGAGAAACTGATCGCGACGCTGGGAGCGTGACGCAAGACGGCTCGGCATGCAAGAGATCCTGGTTGGTGGCTGTGATCGGGTGGCAGAGAGCCGCCTTGTAGGCCCCCGGATCGTGGGCGCATGGACAGGATGGACAGGCCGCTGTGGCTGACGCAGGCGGCGGACCCGCGCAGCCAGTTTGCGGATCTGCGGGATCGGAGGTTGGCAGGGCGGGTGCGAACGTCAAGGCGAGGCCTTGTGGGGCTGGAGTCGGTTTGGGCCAGATCCCGGGGGTATCCATGCCCCACCCTCCCTGGAGAAAACGCGCTGAGGGGCCGGTATGGAGCCGGTTTCTGCGGCCAGGCACCGAGTGTTCGGGGCCAGAGCGTAGGAGGTCCTTCAGAGAGCTTCCATGAGTGGCAGCCCCGCACCCGACGGTCACTGCTCTTTTGGTTGCTGGGGCGCAGTCTCCTGCGGCGCGGCAGCCGTGTCGGTAGTGGGAAGTTGGGGTGCTGGCGCCCGCTGGCGGCGGTGTTTGTTCTCGACGGCGGTGCGCCGGCGGTAGCTTTCGACGTTGAGCTCGAAGATGGTGGCGCGGTGCACCAAGCGGTCGATGGCCGCCACGGTCATGGCGTGGTCGGGGAAGATCGCCTCCCACTGCCCGAACGGCTGGTTGGCGGTGATCAGCATCGAGCGCTGCTCGTAGCGTGTGCTGATGAGCTCGAACAGCACGCTGGTCTCGGCCTGATCCTTGGTGACGTAGGCGAAATCGTCGAGGACCAGCAGATGGAACTTGTCCAGCTTGCTGATGGCCGCCTCCAGGGTCAGCTCCCGTCGCGCCACCTGCAGGCGCTGCGCCAAGTCAGTGGTGCGGCAGAACAGCACACGGTAACCGTTCTCGACGAGCGCCAAGCCGATGGCGGCTGACAGGTGGCTCTTGCCGGTGCCGGGCGGGCCGATCAGCAGCAGGTTGGCTCCCTCATCGAGCCAGCGATCGCCAGCGCTGAGCGCCATCACGTGCGCCTTGGAGACCATCGGCACGACGGAGAAGTCGAAGGTGGCGAGGGTCTTGCCGCTCGGCAGCCGCGCTTCGCCCAGACGCCGCTGGAAGCGGCGCCGGGCGCGGTCGGCGATTTCGTGCTCGGTCAAGGCGGACAGCAACCGCGCGGCCGGCCAGCCTTCGCGGTCGGCCTGCTCGGTGAACTGCGGCCACAGCGATTTGATGGTCGGCAGGCGCAGTTCGCTGAGCATCAGGTTGAGTGCAGCGGTATCGAGGTGGGCAGGCTTGTTCATGCGGCACCTGCCTGGGGATCGCCAAGCTCGGCGGGGTGGTCGAGCAACTCGTCGTAGTCGGCCAACGACGCCTGGCGAACGGTGAGCTGTGGCAGCGACAGCGGATCGGGCGCAAAGCGCTCCTGCAGATCGGCCAGCTCGGGCAACTCGCCGGCGTCCAGGAGGCCCTCCAGCCGCGCGGCCAGTTGCGCTTCGCAGCCGCGCTCGTGCGCCAAGGCCAGCAGCCCGACCATCCGCCGACACGCCTCGCGCTCGTCGAGCCGCTCCAGCAGCGCATCGAAAGTGCGCCGGTAGGCGGCACGCGGCAACAGTTGATCGCGGTAGACCAAGTGCCGCAACGCCATCGGCTTGCGCCGTAGCGCGTGGATGAGGTGATGGTAGTTGACCACGTGGCCGCGCCGACCGTCCGCATGCGCCCTGCCGCGCGGCAGGCTCATCAGCGCCGTGGCGCCGAGGAACACCTGCAGCCGATCATCGTAGAGGTGCACGCGCAGGGTGTGGCCGATCAGGCGCGAGGGCACCGAGTAGAACACCTTGCGCACGGTGAACCCGCAGTGGGAGGTGACCCGCACGCGCTCGATCTCGAAGTCCTGCGCGCGGTGCGCAGGCAGCGGTTGCAGCACGGCGCGCTCGGCCTCGATGCGCTGGTGGTTGCGCGCGTTGTGGCGGCTGACGATCTCGGCGATGAACGCGCGGTAGTCCTCAAGACGATCGAAGTCGGTGCAGCCGCGCAGCAACAGGGCTTGCTCGATGGCGCGCTTGAGGTGGCCGTGGGCGCTTTCGATGCTGCCGTTCTCATGGGCCACGCCGCGGTTGTTGCGCGTCGGGCGCATACCGTAATGGCGGCACAGCTCTTCGTAGCGGTTGGTCAGATCGTCCTGGGCGGCTCGGTCGAGGTTGCGGAACGCCGCTGACAGGCTGTCGGTGCGATGCTCCTGCGGCGAGCCGCCGAGCGTCCACACCGAGCTCTGCAGGCCGCCGCTCAAGGCGACGTAGCTTTCGCCACCGAGCACCACCTCGGCGTACTCGAAGCCCGAGTAGGGCAGTCGGAAATGGTACAGCAAGTGCCACAACGCCTCCTCGGCGATGGTGATGCCCAGGTGTTTCGTAGGCGTGAAGTCCGACAGGCCCATGCGTCCGGGGGGATGGATCTGGGCGAACATGACCTCCTGCTCGGGGCCATGCACGGCACGCCATGTGCGCACGCGGCGTTCCAGGGTACGCCGCACACCCGCAGGCAGCTCGGGATGACGGCGGCACAGCTCCTCGAAGATCGTCACCGCGCGCAGATGCGGGGATTCGACGAGCAGCGGCACGACCTCCTCAGCGAAGATGCCGCCCAGCGGGTCGGGCCGTCGGCGCGTGCGTGCGCTCTGTTTCTGTGACGGTGGTCGCGGCTCGGACTCGATGCGGTAGGCGGTGGCGGTGCTGAATGACGCCTTGGCGGCGGCCACCGAGGGGCTGTCTGTGCGGCGCAAGTTCATGTAGTGCCTCGCTTGGCGATCGGTTATGTGTCGGCCCGGCATCCGGCGCTCCTTCGTTTGGTACTCCAGAGCACCGTACCCACGCCGGGTCGGCCACGATCACCAGGGCGGGCAGCTCTCGGGCCGCCCGCCCGCCTCTGACTCCGGTCGGGCTACGCCCTCCCTCCGTCAGAGGCGGCCAACTTCCCCTCCATCAGAGCAGAGCCAGCCTCCTCGGCATTCTCATCTTGATTGTCGCTGCGTTCTCATCTTGATTGTCGCGCCACAGGCTGGAGGCCGAACATCGTGAACCACCGCTGCACGGTGCTCTTGGAGACGCCACTGTGCTCGGCCATGGAGCGGACGCTCCATTGGGTGCGGTCGGCCGGCTTGGTCTGCAGCGCGGCATTGATGACTTCGGCGACTCGTTCATCGTCATAGGTCCGTGCCCGCCCCGGCCGTAGTTCATCGTGCAGACCTGCAAGACCTCGTTCACGGTACCGTTTGCGCCACTTGCCGACGGTGGCGTTACTCAGGCCCATGCGTGCGGCGACGGCGACGTTGGACGTGCCCTCGGCACAGGCGAGGATGATCTTGGCGCGTTGCACCAAGCTGCTCGGCAGCGAGCGGGAGCGGCTGATACTGGTAAGCTCGGATTGCTGCTCGTCGTTGAGTTCGAGTGCGGCGATCGGCCGACCTCGTGGCATGGGTAACTCCCGCGGAAGATGTCACCGTAATTATGCCACGAATCGCCGGGACGGTACACTAGTTCCTGTCCGGTAATGCCGGTTTGATGGGTGGGCGAGGATTTGGGGCGTGTAGAGACCACGGAGCGGGTGCAGTCACAGGTGATCCGGGGCGCTCGCGACTCAGTTTTGGCAGTCATCAGGCCACATGACGTTCAGGGTCTGCGGCGATAGAGACACATCTATCCGTCAGAAACGACCGAGATAACAAATCAGATGTTGAAGACCCGCGCCGGCCGACGGGCGTCAGGATGGCAGTAAGCGAACCAGCCGTATCAGATTGTGGGCGAACACTGCCGAGTGCACGTACGCCTGGAAATGTTGCCATCCGCGCCAGTGGCAGCGGTCCAGCCCAAAACAGCGCTTCAGATACGAAATGCCTGCTTCCACACCCGCCCGAAAACGCTTGAGTTGCCCGTAAATCCACGCCGATGGCGTCATTTCGGACGTCTCCATGCCCCGCTTCTTGTGGAACATCACATGCTCCACGCCCAACTCCTTGGCGTCGGCCAGATTCGCCCGCGACGCATACCCGCCATCGAACGCCACCCGCTGCGGCGGCTCCCCGTAGGCTTCCACGTGCCGCCTCAGCATCGGCAGGCACCGTTCACTGTCGGCCGGGTTGCCGGACTCCACCACCACGTCAAGCACCAGCGCGCTGCGCCCGGTGCTCAGGTTGATCTTGTGGCCGTAGTGCGTCTGACGCCCGCCCTTGCAGATGATGTCGGTGTGCGGCTCGAACAGACTCACCACCTTCTCGCTGGCAGGCACCTTTTCGCCGGCGAACACGCGCCGCTCGGTCTGGTCCACCACGCGCGTAAGCAGGTCCCGGCAGCCGCCCACCTCGGTACAACAACTCTCGGCCCACGGCTCAGTTACGCAACACACCTCAGCCCGTGCCGCGGCAGTGTAGTCCATCGTCTGCGCCACCAGGTTCAGCAGCCGCCGGTAGGTGGCCGCCCGCCGCTGCGGGTCTCGCTGCTTCTCGACTTGCAGCATGCGCCGCTTGGCCGCACGGCAGTGGTCGTGCACCGACACCTGCGGCAGGCGCTCGCGCGCCTCACACAGCAGCCGCGTCAGCACCCGCACGCCGTCGTACAACAGGCGGCTGTCCGACGGTTCCAGGATGTCCGTCTCGGTCACGGTGCTGTCGATACGCACCTGCGTCCCCGATTCGATCCCCCGCTGCTTGGCGTCCTGCAACAGCACGCCGTTGATCGCTTGCCACGTGTCGGCGTCGATCGCGCCGACGGCGCTCTGCAACGCCGACTTCTTCGGCACACGGAACGGATCGACCCGCGCGAAACGCTGCACGGAGGCGGAATCGAGCAGCGCGAACTCCAACCCCCGATAGCTGTAACCCATCAGATGCATGAGCACCGCACAGCGCAGAATGGTCTCGCAGGTCAGGCCATGGCGACCGCGCGAGGAGCCCGGCACGCAGGCGCCGATCATGTCGAGCAGTTCGGGGTGTTGATCGAGCCAGCCGGAAGCCCGTTCCAGTTCGGCGGCGACCGGATGGACAACTTCCAGCGCTTGAAATACACTGGGCTGAACGGTGCGGGTAAGGCGCATCGGGACCTCGGTGTTTCGGTTGTTGTTGTTGGTTTAGAAATCGATGATAGCCGAAACACCGTTTCTTTGTCCACCCGCCTGCGCACTTCAATTCACTCCCATTCAACCACTTGCGAGTTTACGGACAGGAACTACGTACCTAGAAACAGGGCCTGACGAAGACGGAGCTGTCGAGACGCTTCGGGGTGAGCCGGCGGACGATCCACTACTGGATCGAGTCGGGGCAGTTGGACCCCGACCTAGAGCCACTGCCCACAGGCGCTACTCGCCGCTACCGCCGGTCTCGCGAGCAACCTGGACCCGTGCGAGGGGCCCGGACGGCCCCATGCCGCCGGTCACTGTTGCGACCACTGGCCGATACGGGACCGCGCAGATGCCGCGAACGCCGGGGACGCCACCACGTGGATCCTGGTCCAGCAGCGTACCCACTTGCCGCCCACCCGATGATCTGAAACAATCGTCACCCATGGGTGACGAGATCCGAACCGTCCCGGCCATGCTCCGCGCCGTGTATGCCGAAGAACCCCACCGTGTCCTCTTCATTGTCGATGAACGCGAACGCCTATCCGTAGAAACTCTGGAGCACCGCTCAAACGCACTTGCACGCGGGCTCATCGCCCTTGGCGTCCGCCGAGGCGACAGAGTCGGACTCCGCTTCAATGCGTCGCGTTTACTAGACTGTACCGTATCCTATTTTGGCGTTCAGAAAACCGGCGCGATAGCAGTCCCTCTCGCAGCAGCGCGCACCTCCCAAGAGATAGAACGCGTCATACAGCAAACTACGATCTCCGGGCTGATCTGTCCTCACAATCTCCGACTCGATGCGCGTCTTGGTTGGCAAGCGACACCGCAGGCCCTGGAGCACGGGCGCGATACTGATTACCTGGAGACATCCGTCCAGCCGGATGATCTGTCTGTAATTGTATTCTCGTCAGGCACCACTGGCCCAGCCAAAGGGATAACGTGCCGACATGACGACCTCACCTACCTATTCCGCTACTACCGTAATCCCAACTCAACCCCCGCGCCCTCCGATCGTATTCGCCAAGAAATGGCCATCTCAGGCGTTGCGTACCGAGGATTGATTTTGCAGGAGTTTGCGCCAGCAAGCCTGCGCATGGTTCAACATCCGCTTATTTTCCGCGGCGAAACAGATGTCGTCATTTCCAGCATTACCCCCGAACGAGCTTTCGCGGCAATCGAACAGCATAAGGTTTTGATAGCGTGGATTACAGCGCCTCTCGCTCAGAATATCGCGTACTCTGGTGCTGATGACGCCCATCAACTCTCTTCGCTCCGCACTCTAGCATCAGGATTCTCTCGATTGCCGCCTGCAATTGTGCCACGGCTCAAGAGTATCTTTCCGAACGCGCAAATAATAAACCAGTACGGCACAAATGAAATACACCCCGCAGCGACCGAGATGGTTTGCGATGCGAGTCGACCCGACTCAATCGGTCTGCCCGTTAGAGAGACAGAGCTGCGTATCGTCAACGAGAGTGGACGGGTTCTCCCGCGCGGCGAGATTGGGGAAATGTGGTTTCGATACTCGGGCATCCGGCAACGGGCGTATTTCAATGAACCCGAACGCAGTGCTGTCGTGTTCCAAAAGGGATGGACTCGGACCGGTGATGTCGGCTACATCGACAACGACGGCTACACATACCTCTGCGACCGCGCCGATGATGTGATAGTACGAGGTGTGCAAATGATTTACTCTGGCGAGATCGAGGACGTGGTGTGTGAACACAACAGCATAAGAGAGGCTGCTGTATTCGCCGTCCCTGATGACTACTTGGGCGAGGAAATCGCATGCGCGGTAGTAGCGCATTCACCCGTTACGGTGCAAGAGATCCAACGTTATCTTCGGGACCGTCTAGGTGTGCATAAGACGCCAAGGGTGGTTGCCGTTGTCGACGAACTTCCGCGTAACGAGCGGGGTAAGATCATTAAGACCGAGCTTCGGCGGACTTTGCGAAGGTGATTTTGGTGCGCTCAGGTGAGCGTTCATGACCTTATGGTTAGTGACAGGCGGTAAAGGGCCTCGTCAACGATTCAGGCATATTGTTCGAGACTCGAAGGACATTAGCGGTGCTCCACTCGGAGGCGCTAAGAACCGCGAAATCGAGGCGACATCTGAGCCGACGATCCTCAGGCGCGGGACGGTATCTGACGCGCGTTTGCTCACGTCTGCTGACAGGCGAGTTTGTCTGTGAAGACCATCGCTGCCATTTCTGCTGAGATCGACAAACCTCTATTGGTGGACGAAATAGACCTGCCTGACCCCGCAGCCGACGATGTCGCTGTCAAGTTGCTCTCTAGTGGAATCTGTCGTTCCCAGCTGCACGAGATTAGCACCCAACGGCCACGGCCACGTCTTCTCGGCCACGAAGGTACGGGAATTGTTACTCGCACGGGCTGCGCGATCAAGCACTTGCGAGAGGGCGACCATGCGATCATTACTTGGGTTTCGAGATCGCAGGGGCTACTATCCCGCAAGCTTTCTGACTCAATACAGACGACGTACAAAGGGCGACCAATAGCATTCTCCAACGTTCATACATGGAGTGAGCACGCCGTCGTTCCGGGGGATCACGTCATTCCGATCTCAAAGCAGGACCCTACCGATGTGAGCTGCGTAGTAGGATGCGCGGTCGCCAGCGGTGCTGGCGCGGTACTCCATACCGCTGGAGTAAGACCAGGCGATTCGGTGGCGGTGTTTGGGATTGGGGGCGTCGGCCTGTCTAGCGTTCGCATGGCTTCCCTATTGCATGCCTACCCGATTATCGCCGTCGATTTGCTGGATGCCAAACTGGAATTTGCCAAGCAGTTCGGAGCCACCCATACGATTAACTCATCGATGGTCGATCCCGTGGCCACCGTTTTCGAGATTTCCAACGGCGGCGTGGACTACGCTTTCGATACCATCGGCGTTCGACTGACCAACGAACAGATTCTTCGCGTCACCCGAGGGGGCGGAGCAGGAGCTTACAATCACGGGGGGTTGGCCGTACTAGTTGGCGTTCCCGGACCGGAAGTGACGCTAGATCTAGGATTAGTTCTTTCCGGTCAGCGGCAGTATCGGGGCAGCCTTGGCGCCGCGATTCCCGACCGGGACTTCAGAATGTACCTTCGATGGCATCACGAAGGTAAGTTTCGCCTTGACAGCTTGGTTACCAGCAGATACCGGCTGGATCAGATAAACCAGGCCTGCGATGCGCTGCGCGCAGGCGAAGTTCTCGGCCGCGCCATTATTGAGTATTGATCCGCCCTCTTTTTCGAGTTCTTCTGGGTGTCGTGTAGGTTAGGACACCGCAGGTTTCGGCACCTGGAGCAGCAATACTACGCTGGAGCCATCTCGGACAAGGACATTGGGAACCGGCGCACCTTCTACCGGTATTGGGTGGAATCCAAGATCGAAGGGGAGCAGAGTAGGGGGCGGAGGCCTTGTGTGAGCGGGTAGAGCAGATTCTCAGTAAGCGACCGGCGAAACCAGCCTCTATGAAGCTGGCGGCGGTGGACGCGCAGTGGGCAGGAGCGAGACGTGGGCGGCGCGGGTGCGGGCATGGGGCAGCTTCTCGAACAGCTCGCGCAGATACCCGTACGGCTCGCGGCCGTTGGCCTTGGCGGTTTCGATCAGGCTGTACAGCGTCGCGCTCGCCACCGCTCCGCGCGGGCTTCCCGAAAACAGCCAGTTCTTGCGCCCGACCACGAACGGCCGGATCGCCTGCTCGCAGGCGTTGTTGTCCGGCGTAAGCTGCGGGTGTTCCAGATAGCCGATCAGCTTCGGCCACTCGCCCAGCGCGAAGGCCACCGCCTTGCCGAGCGCCGAGCCGGGCAGCACCTGATTGCGTTTCTCCTGCAGCCAGCCGTGGAACTTGTCGAGCACCGGCTGCACCCGTGCACGCCGCGCGGCAACGAACCCCTCAGGGTCCTCATCGCGGTACTGGGATAACTGCGACTCGGCGCGGTACAGCTTGGCGATGAACCCCAGCGCCTGCAGCGCCGAGCCGGCGCGGCTCGATACCTTGCCCAGCGCCTCGGCCGCCTCCTTGAACGGGCGGCGCACGTGCGCCCAGCACCCGACGTGCCGGATGCCGGGTTGGGCACACGGGCGCGCGTAGCCGTCGTACCCGTCGGTCTGCACGTAGCCCTGGTAGTCGCCAATGATCTCGACGGCCACCCGCGCGGAGCGGCTGGGCTCATACCGGTACACCACCACCGGCTCATCAGGCGGGCCGCCGCGCGCCACCCACATGTAGCTGGTGTCGGTGTTGGCGCGGTTGTTCTCCTTGAGCACCTGCACGGTGGTCTCGTCGATCTGCAACGTCGGCCCACAGCGCAGCTTGTCAAGCAACGCCTCCATGAGCAGCGCGCAGGCGCCGCCGACCGCGATCATCCAGTCCGACATCGTGCGCCGCGACAGGTGTACCCCGAGCCGTGCGAACTGCTGCTCCTGGCGGTACAGCGGCAACGCGTCGCAGAACTTCGCCGTGGCGATGAACGCCAGCAGCCCCTCGCTGGCCAGCCCCTTCGGGATCAACGCCGCCGGCGGCGGCGCTATCCGTACCGCCGGATGGAGTTGTCCCGTTTTGGTAGACAGGTAACCTTTGAGGTTCGTAACTCCGTCGCAGAGCGAACAGTCCTCCTGACGGAGCCGACAGGTCAAGCGAGTGCTGGCCAGTGAGGCCGTGCGCCAAGCCGTTGACACGCGGGGCGTCGACGGGGAGCTCGACCCAGTCCGCGAGTGACCTGCGGTCAGAGCTGCCGCGGCCGCACGCCATGGAGGGCGGATCCAAGGGGTGTCCCAGGGTACCCCTGCGGTTCGCAAGAGCCGTGGCGGGCCGCTATGAGGCTCGTTCGGGTGCAGATCAGCCCTCAGATCGAGAATCGGCGCTGAATGACCGTGTTGTGCGCCTTGGATCGCCGATCCCGCTGTGCTCATGCTGCCGCCTGTCCCTGGTTGTCCTCGAAGGCGGCCGGTGACTGGTATCCCAGCGCTGAATGGCGCCGGCGCCGATTATAGAAGCCTTCCAGGAACTCGAAGATCGCCATGCGCGCCTCGGCGTGGCTGCGAAAGCTGCGCCGCTCCAGCAACTCACACTCCAGGGTCGCGAAGAAGCTTTCGCAGAGCGCGTTGTCGTACGCATCGCCCACCGAGCCGGTCGACGGTCGTACGCCGGCCTCCCTGCACCGTGCCCCGAACGCGATCGACGTGTACTGCGAACCCTGGTCGCTGTGGTGAACCACTTCCTGCGGCCGTCGCCGCCAGATCGCCATGTTCAGCGCATCCAGGACCAGTTCGGTGCGCAGGTGGGCGGCCATCGACCAGCCCACCACCCGGCGACTCCAGGCATCCAGCACCACCGCCACGTACAGAAACCCCGTCCACGTCCTTACATAGGTGATGTCGGCCACCCACAGCCGATCGGCGCCAGCGGCGCTGAAGTCCCGATCGACCAGATCCGGCGCCACGCGGGCAGCGCGCTGCTCGCGCGTGGTGGTCTTCGTCGAACGCCTGCGGCTGGCCCCGGCGATCCCGGCACGGCGCATCAGCCGCCCGACCCGCTTCGCGCCGATCCGCTCGCCGCCGGCCTGCAACTCGGCGTGGATGCGCGGCCGTCCGTACACCTCGCGGTTGGCGCTCCAGATCTCCTTGATCCGCTCGCTCAGGTGCGCATCCCGCCGCGCTCGTGCCGACGGAACTCGGCGCACCCATGCGTAGTAGCCGCTGGGGGAGAGACCCAGCACCCGACACATGGTGCGCACCGGCCAGGCGGCCTGATTCGCCTTCACGAACTCGAATCCCTCCCGGGGATCGCGTCGCTCTCCCGTGCGAACCAAGCCGCCGCTCGTTTTAGGATGTCGCGCTCCGTTCGCAGCTGCTTGTTCTCGCGCCGCAGCCGCCGCAGCTCCAGCAGCTCGTCGGTGCTCAGACCGTCGTTGCGCTGTCCTGCGTCGCGCTCACTCTGGGCCACCCAGTTGCGGATAGACCCGGCTGAAGCCTCGTACTCCCGAGCCAATTCGTTCGGCGTCCTCCCGGACTTCACCAGCTCGACCATCTGCTGGCGAAACTCCGGCGGGTAGGCTTGATTCGTTCTCGCCATGGTTGCTCCCTCCTCCCGTGCTGACTCTCGATGTGTCCACGAAAGCGGGTCAACTCCAACATCGCCGCGCTCTATGAGCAGCACGGACAACGGCTGAGCATCGCCACCATCGACCAGGACGCCACGATCATCGAGAGCCACAAGAAGGCCGCCTATGCCCACTATCAGGGCGAGCGCGGCTACCAGCCGATGATCGCGCTGTGGGCCGAAGCCGACCTGATCGTGGCCGACCAGTTCCGCGACGGCAACGTGCCTGCCAAGCAGGAGCCGCTGAGCTGCGCGCGGATGGCCTTCGAGGCGCTGCCGGACACGGTCGACGAACGTTACTTCCGCGGCGACTCAGCCTGCTATGAGACGGATCTGTTGCAGTGGTTCAGTGCAGAGGACCGCCACTCGGAGCCCGGCGGGCGCATCGGGTTCGCGATCAGCGCGATGATGAGCACGGAGTTGGCCACCGCATGCCGAGCGGTCGCCGAGCAGGACTGGGTGACGTTCGACGAGGAACAGAACGGCACCAAGCGCCAGTGGGCGGAGGTGGACTTCGTGCCCTCGCAGCGCTACGAACACAAGCACAGCCGGCCGCTGCGCTATGTGGGGCTGCGGATTCTCAAGCCGCAGGGCTCGCTGTTCGCTGACGGCTCGGATCGGCACTACCACGCGGTGGTGAGCAATCTGGATTGGGATGCAGCGCGGCTGCTGGAGTGGCAGCGGGAGAAGGCCGGCACGGTCGAGCACGTGCATGACGAACTGAAGAACGCCCTGACTGGCGGGCATGTGCCGAGTCAGCGGTTCGCGGTCAACGCGGCGTGGCTGAAGCTGACGGCGCTGAGCTACAACGTGGCCAGCGCGATTCGCGGGCTGTGCTTGAACAGGCAGGAACGCACGGCGCGGTTCAAGAGGTACCGGCTGCTGATGGTGCACGTGGCCGGCCGGATGAATCGCAACGCGTGCGTGATGCGCTTACGGCTGTGCGCCAGCGAACAGACGATCGCGCGGATTCGCGCGGTGTGGCACGTGTTTGGGCTGGCCACGCAAGCCAGCTACAACCGACCCTGGCCGCGCGCCGGATAGCGCCGCCGGCGCCTTCTGCCACCCCTGCAAGCACGCTCCCGGGTGCCATCTTGCGCACCGCCGCGCTCCGGTTCGGGGCCGATTTGTCTGAGATGCTGTCCTGCGGGCTGTGCTGCTGCCTCTGTCAGGACTGGTTCGGGCGGACCGCCCCCGCTCGCCGCACCGACGCGCCGACAGCCGTCACTGAACCCCGCACGCGCCTCACGCTCCGGCTGCTGACCTCCTCCACAACCCGCGAATCCCGAATTCGCGGCTTAGGCGAGGATTTGGGCACCCCCAGTGGAGGGATGGCAATGCCAAAACCGGCAGGGCCATCCCATGCTGACAGGGACTGGTAATCCCGTGAATGAGTCGATAGGCTGTGGTCATGGACCTTCAGGAGTTGCTCGCGGAGCCGCTGGCGCAGGCCACGCCGGCAGGCTTTACGCTTGACGAGGTAGTGGTGCGCTTGGCGCGAGCGGACGAGCGGGTCAAATGGGACGCGCTGATGGATCGCCATCACTATCTGCGCTTCAAGCGGTTTGCCGGTCGCGGGCTGCGCTACGTGGCCGAATGGAGAGGCCGGTGGGTGGCGCTGGCCGGCTGGCAGGTCGCCGCCTTGAAGTGTGCCCCGCGGGATCGCTGGATTGGGTGGCGCACCAAGGAGCTGTTCAGGCGTCTGCATCTGATTGCGAACAACACCCGGTTCGTGGTGCTCGGCGAACGTGGGGTGTTTGCGAATCTCGCCTCCTGGATGATGAGCGCGATGCTGGGGCGGCTCAGCGACGACTGGCAGGCACAGTATGGTCATCCGTTGCTGGTGGTGGAGAGCTTCGTTGATCCGCAGCGGTTCGCGGGCACCGTGTATACGGCGGCCAACTGGACCTACGTGGGCAACAGCAAGGGCTATGCGCGCAGCAACGGCCACTACACCGACCCGCACGGCAAGCCGAAGCGGCTCTATGTGTGCGCACTGCGCCGTGATGCGCGGCGGATCCTGAGCCGGCGCGGTGAACTGGCCGACTGCTGGCAGGCGCAGCCGCAGGCGCCAGCCGGCGCCGACATCGACCAACTCAGCCTGTATGAGGAACTGGAGCAACTCCCGGACCACCGCCGCGGACAGGGGCGCAAGCATTCGCTAGCGACCGTGCTGGCCGTCTACCTGCTGGCAGCGTTGTCCAACATGCGGGGGCCGGTGGCCGCCGCCGAGTATGGGCGGGCGCTCGACCAGGAGCAGTTGAAAGCGCTTGGGGCGTGGCGGAATCGGCGCACGGGCCGCTACGAGGCGCCGACCAAATCGACCATTCACCGGGTGGTGATGCAAGCGGATGCACAGGAACTGGAAGCGACGCTGCAGCGCTATGCCACGCCGCGGCTGCCGGCGCCCGCAGCGCAGGCCAAGCGGCGGGCACTGGCCGGCGACGGCAAGCGGATTCGCGGCGCCAATCGCAACGGCACGCTGCGCTACGAGACCGCGACGCTGGTCGAGCACACCACCGGCGTGCCGCTGGCGAGCCTGAACTTTCACGACGAGAATGGCGAGCTTGCAGCGCTCGGCGCACTGCTGGAGGTCGTCCCCATCACCGGCTCGCTGATCACCCTCGATGCGCTGCACACCACGCGCGAGACGGCCGCCAGCATCGTCGAGCAGCATGGCGCCGACTATCTGCTGACCGTCAAGCAGAACTGTCCCGAGACCTACCAAGCGCTCACGACCATGCCGTGGGAACAGGCTACCGGGCGCTTCTGTGAACAACCGCACAAGGGCCATGGGCGCATCGACTGTCGCCAGATCGAAGTGCTTACGCTGTTGCCCAAGACGATCAACTATCCGCACGTCGCGCAGGTGTTCCGCGTGCGCCGGGAGCGCACCGACCTCAAACGCGACGCCAAGAGCGTCACGTATGCCTACGGCATCACCTCGGTGTCCTGCGCAGAGGCGTCCCCGGAGCAACTGCTGGCCTGGAATCGCGGTCACTGGGCGGTGGAATCGAAGAACCATCAGCGCCGCGACAAGACCCTTGAGGAGGACGCCTGTCTGGCACGCAGCGGCTTGGCGCCGGCCAACCGTGCGACCTGCAACAACATCGTGCTGGCGCTGATCCTGCATCGCCGGCGGTGGGACAACGCGGCGGCGGCCCTGCGCTACTTCACCCTGCACCGCACGGCAGCCTTCGAGGCGCTGTTGGCTCCCGGCTGACGCTGGCCCCCCGCGCCACGCTATCCGTCGCCTACCCGGCGCACACTCCACCTGGATGCACGGACGCACCTAGGCCCCAACTGCTCTGCGCGACCTGACATCCCCCCAGATCGACCATCCCCCAGATCGACACCTCCGTCCGTCAGTGTCTCCGTCCAGCCTCCGGTCGGCATCCGAGGCGCTCCTCCTGCCGCTGATCGAGCGTGCCGCCCCGAACAACGACCTGAGGGTGGGATCGTCCTGCCCCAGTGGAGTTGATCCTTTCTGGTCGAAAGGGTAACGTGTACACATAGGGAGGCCGACGGTGTGTCGCTCTAACAACCACTTCAAGGTGATGCACAGCGGCGAAGCTCATGCTCCATTTGATCTGCTGTCCGTGCACGACACCCACCACATCCTCGACGCCAACTGGGGCCGGCTTCAGCGGCTTCGGCGAGGACCGCACCTCCACGGGACCGGTCAAGGAGCAGCGCGCGGTCATCAAGCCGCCGGCCAGCGAAGCAGAGTACACTTTCGCCTCTACGAGGACTTCGACGATGTTGCATGCTGAGCATCGAGCATGAGCTCACCGCCGATTGAGATCCGGAGTCTCCACAAGAGGTACAAGGAAGGCACGTGGGCCAACCGCGACATCACCCTGTCCTCCGTTCAGGGAGAGATCCTGGGCGTCGTCGGGCCCAACGGCGCCGGCAAGACCACGCTGGTGCGCCAGATCACCACGGAGTTGCTCCCCACGTCGGGGGAGGTTCGCGTGTTCGGCATCGACGCGGTGGCGCGGCCACGCGAGGTGAAGGGTCTGATGGGGGTCATGCCGCAGGAAGCATCGCTCTACTGGGGTCTGAGCATCCACCACCAACTGCGGATCTTCGGCAAGCTCCGTGGCCTGCCGGCCCGGCTCGCGCGCCGCCGGCGTGACGAGCTGATCACGGATCTCGACTTGGAGGAACACCGGCGCAAGAGCACGGAGACGCTCTCCGGAGGACTGCGCAGGCGCGTCCTGCTCGGGATCGCCGCGATCGCCGATCCGCCGCTGTTGATTCTCGACGAACCCAGCGCCGGACTCGACCCCGAAGCCCGGCACGGTCTGTGGGAACTGCTCCGTCGCTACCGGCAGGAAGGCAAGACCGTCCTGCTGACCACCCATTACATGGAAGAGGCGGAGGCGCTCTGCGATCGCGTCGCCATCATCCAGGACGGTTCCCTGCTGGCGCTCGACACGGTCGGCAATCTGCACGCCGCGTACGGTTACCGGTACAAGATCACCTTCACCACCACCGCGGGCACCCGGAGCCTCTACGGCAATGACGGCCGGCTGCTCGTGGAACGGGTGCAGGCGAAGGGCATCGATCAGTACAGCCTGACACGCACCACCCTCGAGGATGTCTATCTGGGGCTGACCGGCGGAGCACCGGAGTCAGCCGCGGAAGAGGATGATGACGATGAGCACCATACGTCCGACTGACGATCGGTGCAGGACCGGCGGGGTCCGCAAGTTCCTGCTCGACGCCGTCAGCATCTTCGAGATCAACGCCATTCCCTCCCTCCGGTATTGGTACGTCACGGTGCTGCTGGCCGCGGCGTTCCCCCTCCCGTGGTTCTTCGTGACCCGCACCATCGCCCCGGACGACCCGCAGGTCCTGCTCAGGCTGTTGGCCGGAACGATGGTGTTCGGCGTCGCCTTCTCAATCGGCATGTTCGTGGGGCAGAACCTCAACGGTCAGCGCTTCAGCGGCAGCCTCAAGCTCCTCATCTCCATGCCGGTATCGAAGGGTGCATTCGTGCTCGGATCCCTGCTGTATGCGTCGCTCTCGGGCATCGTGACACTCGTCGTGCTCCTCGGTTTCGGGGCGGCGATCGACATGGAGTGGGATCTTACCTGGGGTCTGATTCCGTCACTCCTGCTGGCCGCGCTGACGATGGCGGGCCTGACGATGTTGGTGGTCAGCGTCGCGCCCAACGCGCAGGTCGGCAACCTCGCGACCGGCCTGCTGGCGCTCGTCCTGGCGGCACTCTCGCCCGTGTACTACACCATGGAGCAGGCACCACCCGTGCTGAAGCAGCTCGGCTATGTCTCGCCGCTGCGCTATGCGGCGGACGGCATAACCAAGTCCCTCTCCGGCGATCCCGACGTCTGGTTCGAGCTCGCCGTGCTGTCCGGCTTCAGTGTGGTCATGATGTTCCTGGGGACGTGGCGGCTCCCCTGGCGGGAGAAGTGATCCCTGAGGCCGGCGGCGGGCTGAACCGGGACCCGCGACGGTTCGCACGCGAGGGGTACTGCGTCTTTCCGCGCATTTTCGACGATGCCCGTTTTGCGGCCACTCGCCGCCTCGACGAGGCGACCGAGACGGGCACGATCGATTCGGCCCGACTGTCTGCCGGTACCCGCCGCTGCGCTTGAGCGCTCCGTCCCGGTACCCGAACAGAGCGGTTCGCGGCTCGCCGCTCTCGTCCGCCGCCCTGCCGGCGATGACCACGCGATCGCCGACCCGCGCAGGGGCCGCTCCCTGCAGAGCGTGCGGGACGATCCGGCGCTCCCACTCGACGTAGGGCGGCCTCGCCGTCGCCAGCACCGCGCGCGGCAGCTTGGTCCGCACGACCGCCAGCAGCCTCCCGTCGGCAAGCGGGCACAGCGCCGTCTCGCTGGGGATGCGCGAGTACTCGTCTGAGCCACGCACCACCTCGGACACCCACTGCCAAGTCTCGCCGTCGGTCGAGGTCAACAGATCGACGGTGCCGCTCATGCCCTCCGGCACGTGGCCGCAGTCGTCGCAAGTGAGGTAGTAGCGGCCGTCCAGCTCGATCGGCGTCCAGAAGTCATGATTGGCCACGAAACAGCGGCGCGGCTGTGACCACGTCTGCAGGTCGCGGGTCTCCGCGACCACCTCACGCGAGGGATAGCCGGCGAAGTCGTCCCCTTCCCAATCCCCCTGCACCCCGTAGATCAGCATCCGGTCGCCGAGCGGCAGGAGCTGCGGGTCGAAGCTGGTGGCCGCCATGGCGACGCAAGTATCCCAGGTCTCCAGGTCCGCGGACGAAATGACGCGGAGCTGCCCGTCCAGCGCGCCGTGATGGTGGGCGTCGACGAAGCAGATGTGGTAGGCGCCGCGCCAGCGGACGAAGTTGCCCACGCACAGGTTGTGCCGGCCGTTCGAGAACACGGTCCTGACCCAGTTCAGTTTCATCCCGGAATACCCCTTCCGCGCGGCCGATGGTGCTCAGGTTACGCCGCGAACAGATCCTGCGAATAGCGGTAGGCCAGGCAGCAGGTGCCCCACTGCGGGTGGTCGAGGTCGAGCAGCGAGTACGCGGTGGTGACCACCAGCCCGTCGTCGTAGCAGACGGTGCTCGGGTAGCCGCAGTCCCAACTGAACGCGCGGTCGGAGATGACGTACTCGGTCTGCAGGTCGAAGTGCTCGCCGCCGTCGCGGCTGACGATGGCACGCACGCCGAACGGATAGGCGCGATAGCCGTAGGTGATCAGCACGATGCCGTTGGCCAGCCGCACGACGCTGCCGGGTGATGGTTTCTGCGGCTTGCCGTTGACCATCCTCCAGTGGCCGGTTCTGCGCAGGTCGCGCAGGCGCTCGGGCGGATCGCCGGCGCTGAGGCAGCCCGGCTCCCAGCGCGGCCAGGTTCTGCCGCCGTCGTCGGACCAGGCGATCCGGTTCGGCTCGTGATTGTGCCGCACGTAGGCGACCCAGCGGTCGTCGGTCAGCGGCAGGAATCCGGTCTCGCTCCAGCCGCTGCGGATCTCGGTCGGTTCCTCCCAAGTGAGTCCGCCGTCCCGCGACCGGTACAGGAAGTTCACCCGCTCGTGGGCGGAGGGGTCCGCCTCGTGGATCTCATCACTCTGATGTCCGCGCGCCATGAACACCAGCGTGCCGTCGGTGAGCCGCACCATCTGTCCGTGCGGGCGGACGAAGATCCCCGGCCCCGGCATGGCGATCAGCCGCGGCTCCGACCAGGTGGCGCCGCCGTCCGTGGAGCGCACCACCTCCAGGTGCTCCTCGCGGCGGGCGCGCGGGTCGCGGTCGTCCTCCCGCGAGGCCTCCACCTCGCCGAACAGGATTCCGTACACCACCACCAGCGTGCCGCCGGCGGCCTGCCCCAGGGAGTGATCGCGATAGTCCAGTTCATCGTCCGGCTCGCCGCGCGCCACGACCCGATAGTCGGACCAGGTGGCGCCGCGGTCCGATGAGAAGGAGATGCTGATCTCGCTGCCGGTGCCGATGTGCGGCGCGCCGGTGCGGGTCAGGCAAGCGAGCCGGCCGTCGTCCATCTTCAGCAGCACGGGGATCATGCCGCCCCCGCGGGAGAACGGCGGCACGGGGTCGGTGACCGAGCCGTAGGAGGCACGCCTCGGGTCGTCCCGGCTTTCCGGGTACATCAGGAAGTACGACTCCACGGCCTGGGGATCGTCCTCCCTCCCGCACAGCCACCGGCGGCCGGTGGTCACGACCGGGGTGGTCTCGATCCCGTTCACCAACGACACTTCGCGCAACTCGGCCATCCGACGCCTCCTTCGCAGAGGGCGAGCGTCCTACGATTGCCGACGACAAGCAAGAGGGCTACGGTTGTCGCCACCATGCCAGTCATCTACGTCAGCGACCCGTCCAGCATCGCCAGCCGCTACCTGCCCGACCCGGTCACCGAGGCGTCGCTCCGCGAGTGGATCGACGACGTGGCCGCGGCAGGCATCGACGTGTTCATTCAGGAGGCCTACACCCAGGGCTGGACCACCTACTGGCGCACCGACGGCTTCGACTACGACGCCAGACCTCAGCACCGCCGGTTCCTGCCCCTGCTCGACGACGGCCGCCAGCCCCTGGGCATCCTGCAGGACCAGTGCCGCAGGCGCGGCGTCCGCTTCGGCGCCGGCATCCGCATGAACGACAACCACGGCGCCGTCTCCACCGCCCAGGGGGTGGGCGCCGGCGCCGGCTTCATCGTCGACAACGCACATCTCCAACTCCAGGAAGCACCGCCCGGCGTGCTCTATGCGGAGTCCACGCCGCTCGACTTCAGCCACGAGGAGGTGCGCGCCTACCTGCTGAGCGCGGTCACCCGCCTGGTGGACACCTTCGATGTGGACGGCATCGAAATCTGCTACCGCGACCATCGCTACTTCCCGCCCGGTACCGGACGCGACCGTGCGGACCGGATGACCGACCTGGTCGGCAAAATCCGCTCGATGCTCGATGCCGCCGGCCAGCGCCGGGGGACGACCGAGCGGCTGTTCCTGGGCGCGCACGTGTTCGCCACCGTCGACGAGTGCGCGGACCTGGGCCTGGACGCGCCGGCCTGGGTCCAGGACGGGCTGGTCGACTACCTCAGCCCGGCGGACTGCATGTACGCCGAGTTCAACCTGCCCTACGACGAGTGGGGGGCCGTGACCGCGGACACCGCCTGCCGGCTCTATCCGTCGATCATGCCGTGGACGGGCATCATCGCCCGGCGCCGCTCCGGCCAGCAGCCCTTCGATCAGGACCAGCAGCGGGCGCTGGCGCACAGCATGTACGCGCAGGGCGCCGACGGCGTGTCGCTGTACAACCACTTCGAGATCATGCACGGCGGCGGCGGAGCGCATGCGCCGTTCTATCCGCTGGCCCTGCACGACACCCACCACATCCGTTCGGACGAACGCGCCCTCGGCGGGCGCAGGCACTACGTGTTCGACGCCACCTGGGGCGGCTTCAGCGGCTTCGGCGATGACTGCACCTCCACCGGCGCGGTCAAGGTGCAGCGCGCCGTCATCGAGCGGCCGGCCGGCGAAGCGGAGTACACGTTCCGCCTGTACGAAGACTTCGACGGCATCGCCGCCGCGCAACTCCTGTTCCGCGCGTATCACCTGACGCTGTCGGACAGCCTCGCGATCACCTTGAACGGACAGCCCGTCCCTGCCACGGGACTCAAGCGCCGCGACGACGAGGTCCGTACCGACCTCCGCCCGGACGACACCGAATACGACTTCGCCCGCGGCTCGATGACCCGCGAGACCCGCCCCTGCGTGACCTACTGGTTCCCGCTCACCGCCGAGCTGTGCGTGCGCGGGGAGAACCGACTCGGCCTCGTGCTCACCGCGAGCGACCCCGAGGCGACCGACAGCATCGTCGTCGAAGAGGTCGAGGTCTTCGTCGTGCCTTCGAGCGAGCATGAGCACGCCGCCGATTGAGGTTCGGAGTCTCGACAAGAGGTACAAGGAAGGCACGTGGGCCAACCGCGACATCACCCTGTCCGCCGTTCAGGGAGAGATCCTGGGCGTCGTCGGGCCCAACGGCGCCGGCAAGACCACGCTGGTCCGCCAGATCACCACGGAGCTGCTCCCCACGTCGGGAGAGGTACGCGTGTTCGGCATCAACGCGGTCGCGCGGCCACGCGAGGTGAAGGGTCTGATGGGGGTCATGCCGCAGGAAGCAACTCTCTACGGGGGTCTCAGCGTCCACCACCAGTTTCGGATCTTCGGCAAGCTCCGCGGCCTGCCGGCACGGCTCGCGCGCCGCCGGCGTGACGAGCTGATCGCGGATCTCGACATGGAGGAACACCGCCGCAAGAACACGGATGCGCTCTCCGGAGGACTGCGAAGGCGCGTCCTGCTCGGGATCGCCGCGATCGCCGATCCGCCGCTGTTGATCCTGGACGAACCCAGCGTCGGACTCGACCCCGAAGCGCGGCACGGTCTGTGGGAGCTGCTCCGGCGCTACCGGCACGAAGGCAAGACCGTCCTCCTGACCACCCATTACATGGAAGAGGCGGAGGCGCTCTGCGACCGCGTCGCCATCATCCAGGACGGTTCCCTGCTGGCGCTCGACACGGTCGGCAACCTGCATGCCGCCTACGGCTATCGGTACAAGATCACCTTCACCACGAGCGCGGGCACCAGGAGCCTCTACGGCAATGACGACCGGCTGCTCGTGGCACGGGTGCAGGAGAACGGCATCGATCAGTACAGCCTGACACGCACCACCTTGGAGGATGTCTATCTCGGGCTGACCGGCGGAGCACCGGAGTCAGCCGCGGAGGAGGATGATGAGCACAATACGTCCGACCGATGACCGGTGTCGCACCGGCGGGTTCCGCAAGTTCCTGCTCGACGCCGTCAGCATCTTCGAGATCAACGCCATCCCCGCTCTCCGATATTGGTACGTGACGGTGCTGCTGGCCGCGGCGTTCCCCCTGCCGTGGTTCTTCGTGACCCGCACCATCGCCCCGGACGACCCGCAGATCCTGCTCAGGCTGTTGGCCGGAACGATGGTGTTCGGCGTCGCCTTCACCATCGGCATGTTCGTGGGGCAGAACCTCAACGGACAGCGCTTCAGCGGCAGCCTCAAGCTCCTCATCGCCATGCCGGTGTCGAAGGGCGCATTCGTGCTCGGATCCCTGCTGTATGCGTCGCTGTCGGGCATCGTGACGCTCGTCGTGCTCCTCGGTTTCGGAGCGGCGATCGACGTGGGGTGGGATCTCACCTGGGGCCTGATTCCGTCGCTCCTGCTGGCCGCCCTGACGATGGCGGGCCTGACGTTGTTGGTGATCAGCTTCGCTCCCAACGGGCAGGTGGGCAATCTCGCGACCGGCCTGTTGTCGCTCCTCCTGGCGGCATTCTCCCCCGTGTACTACACCATGGAGCAGGCACCACCCGTGCTGAAGCAGCTCGGCTATGTCTCGCCGCTGCGCTACGCGGCGGACGGCATCACCAAGTCGCTCTCCGGGGATGCCGACGTCTGGTTCGAGCTGGCCGTGCTGTCCGGCTTCACCGTGGTCATGATGTCCCTGGGGACGTGGCGGCTCCCGTGGCGGGAGAAGTGACGCCTGAGGCCGGCGGCGGGCTGAACCGGGACCCGCGACGGTTCGCGCGCGAGGGGTATTGCGTCTTTCCGCGCGTCTTCGACGATGCCGGGGTGGCCGGCAATCGCCGCCTGCTCGATGAGGCGACAGAGGCAGGCACGCTCGATCGGCCCGGCTGTCTCGGCGAGCCGCACGCCCGCGACGACCGCTGGCTGGACGTCTGCCGCTACCCGCCGTTGCTCGACGCCGTCGAGGGGGTGCTCGGCCCGAACCTGATCCTGGTGTACTCGAGCGTGTTCATCAAACCGCCGCGCGGGTCGGAGAGAGTGTCCTGGCATCAGGACAACACCTACTGGCCCAGCGTGCACGGCACGGACGTGGCGACGGTGTGGCTGGCTATCGATGACGCGGACGCGGCCAACTCCGCCATGCAGGTGATTCCCGGCTCGCACGCCGGCTACCGCGAGTACGCCACCGAGGCGTCGGGCGGGGACGACATGCTCTCCAGGAAGGTGGTCGTCACCGAGGCGATGGAACGCTCGGCCGTCACCCTGGAGATGCCGGCCGGCGCGCTGTCGATTCACGACTCGTTCCTGCTGCACGGCAGCGGCTCGAACCGCACGTCGCGGCGTCGGGCCGGCTACACCATCCGCTTCTGCAGCACCGACAGCGCCTGGGTCGACGTGGGGACGCATCCCATACCGGTCTACGTAGTCCGGGGCGAAGCAGGCCCGCGCGGTGAGCGCTACGTGGACGCGCGGTCGTAGCGCACCGCCCGTCGCCGGCGGCTTCAGCGCGCGCCGGATTCCGTACCCGTGACCTGCCAGATCGTGTTGATGGCCGGGCGGTGCTCGTGCCGGTCGTAGTGCATGACCCGCGGCGCGCCGGGATCGGATCCGACGGGCACCGGGCTTTCTATCACGAAGTCCGCGTGCCCGTCCGTGCGGGTCTCGTATGCCAGGAACGCCAGTGACAGGTAGTCCGCCCACACCTCCCGATGCACGCTGAGATCCGGGAACAGCACGGGCCCGGTATCGAATTGGTACACGTCCGGGCGGTAGCGGATGTTGATGGTCTTGATCGGGTACTCCAGCTCCGCGCACAGCCGCGTGCCACTATCGGCGAGCACGGTTCTGCCGATGATGGGCGTGCCGGCGCTCGACGCCGCGGCGACGGCCCGGAAGTCGATCAGTCGCTCCACACCCTTCGCGGCCACGATGTGCGCGCGCAGGTCGCCGAAGGCCGGCAGGTACGGGTAATGGCGCCGGTATCCGCCGTCGCCGGCCAGCAGCCCACGACGAAAGATCAGCAGCTCGCTGCCGCACGCCGCCGGCAGGAAGTCGTAGTTGGGCCGTTTGAACAGGTCCCCCGGTCCGGTCGCGTCGAAGGTGTTCTCCGCCTTGCAGGCCGCGCACTGATAGATGGTTCGGGTGAGGCTGGTGTCAGCGTCGTACAGCCGTACCAGCGACTCCACCTGCAGCCGCACGTCGTTCTGTGCGACCGGCTCCGGCGACCCCGCGGTGCTGCTGCCGTTGCCGATGAGGTACGAGCGCCCGAAGTCGACGAAGGGCACTTCCACGCCGCTGGTCATGTCACGTGATCGGCGCTCAGGCATGAAGGATCTCGACGTCATAGGCATCGAACGCGGCGTCGGCGGTGACCAGCTTGAGCGATTCCAGTTGCGCCACCGCGACGAGCAGCCGGTCGAACGGATCGCGATGATGATCCGGCAGCTCTGCCACGCGGCAGGCGTGATGGTGCTCGACCGGCAGCGATTCGATCCCGTCACGGACCAATCGAGGAGGGATGAACACCGCCGGTGCCTCGGGAAGCGGCAGCTTGCCGAGGTGGTACTTGATCGCAATCTCCCAGGAGCTCACCGCCGAGAACATGAGCGTGGTCTCCGGGGCCTCCAGCACCTCCCTCGCAACGCGTGTGATTCGCTCGGGACTCACCACGCTCCAGAGCCAGACGTGAGTGTCCAGCAAAACCCTCATCGTTCGAAGCTCTCGATGACGTCCTCGGGAAGCGGCGCGTCGAAATCATCGGGAACCTCGAACAGACCCCGATCGCGACCCAACCTGCGCCGCGGCCCGGACGTCGTGTAAGGCGTGAGTCGGGCAATGGGCGTCCCTGCACGCGAGATGATGACCTCCTCACCGCGGGCAACCTCCGCGAGCAACCTGGAGAGATGCGTCTTTGCCTGGTGAATGTTGACGGTAGTCACGGATCGTCTCCCTGTCGAACTAAGTCTACCGTCGTAACAGACTAAGTCAAGTCACCGCTTCGCGTGGATCATCCGGGTAGGGCGACGGAGAATATTTGATCGATCGATCGAACCTGCTTAGGTTCCCGTCGGAGCCCACGCGCGCAATGCCGGATCTCATTCAAGCCACCGGGCTCGCCAAACGGTACGGCCGAATCACCGCCCTGGCAGGTCTCGACCTCGCCGTGTCGGAGGGCACGGTGCTCGGCGTGCTCGGCCCCAACGGGGCGGGCAAGACCACCGCCGTGTCCATTCTGGCCACCCTGATCACACCGGATGCCGGCAGCGCCCGGGTTGCCGGCGCCGACGTGGTGCGGGCTCCGCGCGACGTGCGCCGCAAGATCGGGCTGTCCGGACAGTTCGCGGCGGTGGACGAGCATCTGACCGGGTTCGAGAACCTCGACATGATCGGCCGGCTCTATCACCTCGGCCGGCGCCGCGCGCGCAGCCGCGCCACCGAGCTGCTGGAGCAGTTCGATCTGGTTGAGGCCGGCGGCCGCCCGGTCAAGACCTACTCCGGCGGGATGCGCCGCCGCCTCGATCTGGCCGGCGCCCTGGTGGCCGACCCGCCCGTGCTGTTCCTGGACGAACCCACCACCGGCCTGGACCCGCACAGCCGCAGGCAGCTCTGGGAGGTGATCCGCCGGATGGTGGGCAGCGGCACCACGGTGCTGCTCACCACCCAGTACATGGAGGAGGCGGACCAGCTCGCCGACCGCGTGCTGGTCATCGATCACGGCAGAGCGATCGCGGAAGGTACGCCCGACGAGCTGAAGCGGCTGGTCGGGGCGGAGCGCATCGAGGTGACGGTGGCCGCCGGGGCGGCGGTGAGTCACGCCCGCGAGGTACTGGACCGCTTCGCGGTCGGGGCGCAGCAGGTGGACGAACGCGCACGCACGGTGGTGACGCCGATTGCCGGCGGTGGCGCGGAGGCGCTGATGCAGGCGCTGCGCGCGCTGGACCAGGGGCAGGTCGCAGTCCAGGATGTCGGGCTGCGCCGGCCGACGCTGGATGACGTGTTCCTCACCCTGACCGGCCACGCTGCCGAACCCACGAAGCCGGAGGAGGTCGCCAAGTGAACGTCATGTTCGATGCGGTGAGCGACGCCGCCGTTATCGCCAAGCGCAACGTGATCAAGATCAAGCGAGTGCCCGAGGTGCTGGTGTTCGTGCTGCTGTCGCCGATCATGTTCGTGCTGTTGTTCGCCTACGTCTTCGGCGACTCGATCGCCATCCCCGGCGGCTCCTACCGCGAGTTTCTGATCGCCGGCATCTTCGCCCAGACGGTCGTGTTCGGTTCGATCTTCACCGGCGCCGGTCTGGCCGAGGATATCCAGAAGGGGATCATGAACCGGTTCCGCTCGCTGCCGATGTCGCGCAGCGCCCTGCTGGTGGGCCGCACGATGAGCGACGTGCTGTACAACGCGGCGTCGCTGGCGATCATGGCGCTGACCGGGCTGTTGGTCGGATGGCGTATCGATACCGGCGTGCTGCCGGCGATTGCGGGATTCTCCCTGCTGCTGCTGTTCGCTTACGCCTTCTCCTGGATCATGGCCTTCGTCGGCCTGATGGTGCCGAGCGTCGAGGTGATCAACAACGCGACGTTCATGGTGACCATGCCGCTGACCTTCGTAGCCAACACCTTCGTTCCCGCCGAGAACCTGCCGCCGGTGCTGCGCACCTTCGCCCTGTGGAATCCGGTCTCCGCGGTCACCCAGGCGACGCGGGAGCTGTTCGGGAACATTCCCCCGGGCACGCCCGATCCGGTCACCTGGCCGTTGCAGCATCCGGTGCTGTACACCCTGATCTGGGCGGCGGCCATCATCGCCGTGTTCGCCCCGCTGGCCGTGCACCGCTATCGCACTATCCAGCGCGCTTGAGCCCAAGAGACACTCAAGCGTATGGAGCACTCCATATCGTGTTGATCGACGGGCAGTGCTCGTGACGGTCGTAGTGCATGACGCGCGGCGCGCCGGGATCGGGACCGACCGGAATCGGGCTTTCGATCACGAAGTCCGCGTAGCCGTCCGTGCGGGTCTCGTACGCCAGGAACGCCAGTGACAGGTAGTCCGCCCACACCTCCCGGCGCACGCTGAGGTCTGGGAACAGCACCGGACCGGTATCGAACTGGTACACGTCCGGGCGGTAGCGGATGTTGATCGTCTTGATCGGGTACTCCAGCTCCGCGCACAGCCGCGTGCCGCTGTCCGAGAGCACGGTTCTGCCGATGATGGGCGTGCCGGTGCTCGACGCCGCGGCGACGGCCCCGAAGTCGATCAGTCGCTCCACACCCTTCGCGGCCACGATGTGCGCCCGCAGGTCGCCGAAGGCCGGCATGTATTGGTAGTAGCGCCGGTATCCGCCGTCGCCGGCCAGCAGCCCACGACGAAAGATCAGCAGCTCGCTGCCGCATGCCGCCGGCAGGAAGTCGTAGTTGGGCCGTTTGAACAGGTCCCCCGGTCCGGTCGCGTCGAAGGTGTTCTCCGCCTTGCACGCCGCGCACTGATAGATCGTTCGGGTGAGGCTGGAGTCCCCGTCGTACAGCCGCAGGAGCGACTCCACCTGCAGCCGCACGTCGTTCTGCTCGACCGGCGCAGGCGACCCCGCGGTGCTGCTGCCGTTGCCGATGAGGTACGAGCGCCCGAAGTCGACGAAGGGCACTTCCCCGCCGGTCATGTCACCTGCTCGCGCACATCCAGCTCACGTCAGTCCACGACGGCGATGCAGGAGATCTCGACCAGCAACCCCTTGGCCAACCGGTCGATGCCCACGGTCGCGCGCGCCGGCAGCCGGTCGTTGCCGAAGTACTCCCGGTACACGGCGTTCATCTCCTCGTAGTCGCGATCGAGGTCGTCCAGGTAGATGTTGACCATGGTCACGTCGTCGAGCGTCGCGCCGGCGAGGTCGAGGACCTCCTTGACGTACTCTAGGGCCTGTCGCGTCTGTGGTCCGACGCCTCCCGGTATCGGGTCGTCGTTGGCATCCCAGCCGAGCTGGCCGGATACGAACACCATGTTGCCCTTGCGCGTGCCGCGGCTGTAGGGCTTGCCGGGCGCTTCGCCGAGTATCTCCCGCATCTGTCCACCTCCTGTCGGGCTGTTCCTTTCCTACACCTTGACGTAGCGGCGCAGGCAGGGACAGTCGGGCGGGATGTCGCCGTCCTTGCCGCCGGCCGACCAGTTCACCTCGCCCACGTAGATCGTTCGCTTCGAGTCCAGCCAGATGGCGTGCGGGGCGTAGAAGTCGGCGGGCGAGCAGGGGTCGAGCCCGCCGCCCCAGCGCGCGAGCAGCTCCCCGTCGGGCGCGAACACGGCGACCCGGCCGCCGATGGCGTTGGGGTCAGGCGTCATCCAGGGAAACAGCCCGCAGCGCGCCCCCTCCTCGGCGACGAACACGGTGTCGTCGTCATCGATGAAGAGGTCGGTCGGCCGCACGACGTCGCGCCACTCCTCCAGGAAACCGCCGCTGGCATCGAACAGTTGGATGCGGCTGTTCTCCCGGTCGGCCACGAACACCCGGCCCCTGCTGTCGACGTCGATCCCGTGCGGCAGATGGAACTCGCCCGGCCCGGAACCGAGGGCACCCCAGGAAAACAGGTATTCGCCGGTGGACGAGAAGGCGTGCACGCGCGCGTTGCCGTAGCCGTCGGTGACGTACAGGCGATCGCCGCCCGCGGCGACCAGGTTGGTCGGCAGGTTGAACGGTCCTGCCACGCGCGCGATGGTGCGGTAGTCCATCCCGATCACTCCGGTGTCGGACGGCCGCCCGCTCACGCCCAGCGTCATCACGCGTTCGCCGGCCAGCGTGTACTCGGTGACCGTGTGGTCCTTGTCGTCGGTCAGGAACAGGCGGTCGTCCGCGGTGATGTAAATGCCGTGTGCCCGCGCGATCGTCCCCTCACCCCACGAGCGCAGGAAGGCGCCGTCGCGGTCGAACACCACGACCGGGTGCTCGCCGCGGTTGAAGACGTAGACGTTGTCACGCGAGTCGGCGGCGACGCCGGCAACCTCGATGTAGCTCCAGCCGGACGGGAGCGCGCCCCAGTCCGGGTCGGGCAGATAGCGGTGCTCGCCCGCGCCGACCGGATCGCTCACGCCATCCCCAGCAGGGCGAGCGAGTCCCGCTCCAGCACGGCGTCGACGAAGCTCGCCGGGATCGCAGGCAGCCCGGTGCGCCTGGCCAGCTCCACGGCGTCCCGCAGGTAGGTGACGCTATCCTCCACCGAGCAGATGGGATAGTCGGAGCCGAACAGCACCTTGTCGCCGATGTCGTATTCCAAGGCGGTGGCCAGGCTGACGTAGAAGCGCCAGCGGCGAAAGCCGAACCCCGACATGTCGCAGTACACGTTGCGGTGCTTGCGGGCCACCATCACCGCGTCCGTGTACCACGGGTGGCCGATGTGGCAGATCACCATGCGCAGCTTCGGAAAGCGTTGCGCAACCTGGTCGAGGTGCACGGGCTTGGACCAGCGCAGGGGGGTCTCCGCGAAGAAGTTGGTGCTCTGATGCCAGAAGATCGGTATGTCCAGGCGCAGCGCGGTCCGATAGAGCTCGTCGCAGGCGACGTCCGACGGATCGAAGTTCTGATACGCGCCGCTGAGCTTGAGCGCCCGGAACCCCTGGTTCCGTACGGCGTGGCGGAGCTGCTCGCAGCACGCCGGGTCGTGGGGATCGACGCTGGCAACGCCGACCAGTTTGTCGGGGTGCCGGCTGACATAGGCGTGCACGTAGTCGTTGGGCACCTCCAGCCCCACGTGGCCCATCATCATGGCGTACACGGCGGCCCGGTCCACCCGCGACGCCACCGCGTCCCAGTGCGCCTCCGGCGTGCAGTCGAAGTCGGCGGCGTCGCCGTAGGTCTCCCGGTACTGGCGCTTGGCCGCCTCGCTGTAGTGCCGCTCCTCCCAGACGTGGCTGTGGATGTCGATCACCAGCCGGTCTCCGCCTTGCGCTCCAGGAACAGCTTCTCCACGTGCCTGATGTCGTGCTCGGCCCGCTCGCGCTTGAGCTGTGTCAGATGCGGCCGCCCGGCAAGCTGCTCCAGGTTCCAATCGCGCACCAGCTCGCCACTCTGCACCCGCCGCAGCATCGCGCGCATCTTGTCGCGCATGTCCTCGTCGAGGATCTTGGGGATCTGGGTCAGTCCAAGATAGACCGAGGTAGGCGATCCCGAGGTGTCCCCGACGTGTCCCTGGGTGAGCGCCTCCGCCAGGAACTGCAGCTCGTAGAAGGTTTCGGAGAACGCCTTTTCCGCCGAGAATCCGGCTTCGACCAGCACCTCGTACGCCATCAGCATCAGCGGCCCGACCAGGCTGAGCCCGGCGGTCTCGGCGAAGAGGTTGACTGCCACCTCATCGCCGAAGCTGCACTCGACGCAGCCGAAGCGCAGCCAGCCCATCCCCAGCGCGAGCGCCATGACGATGTTGCGGGCGTTGCCGGAGGCGTCCTGGTGAACGCCGAACGATCCGTAGGTTCCCTTGCCCTCGACGTAGCGCCGGCGGGCGATCTCGCCCAGGCAGGCCGGCACGCACAGCACCACGTCGACGAACGGCGGCGGCTCGATCAGGCCGAAGTGCACGGCATAGCCCGAGGCGAAGTCGAGCACCTGACCCTCGCGCAGGTGAGGCGCGATCTCGTCGAGGTAGATCTGCCGCTGATGCTCGTCGGGTAGCAGGACCAGGAGGACATCGGCACGTCGAACGGCGTCGGCGATGCTCACCACCTCGAAGCCGTCCTTGCGCGCGGTTTCCGCGTAGCGGTCTTCGACGTTGCCGACGATGACGTCCAGCCCGGAGTCGCGCAGGTTCTGCGCCTGCGCGTGGCCCTGGCTGCCATAGCCCAGGGACGCGATGAGCTTGCCCTTCAGGTGCGCGAGATCGGCGTCCTTCTCCAGGTAGAACGTGTCACGCCAAGCCTTGCCCTGCTGCATCCTACACCCCTCGCGCGGTAGTTCGAGCCGCCAGCTTACACCGCCGTCCCGAGCGGTCAACGCTACCGATCCCGATCAGTCAGGGGTCGGCGCCCCCTCTTGCAGCAGCCGCTCGTGCTGCAGCTCGCGCCACAGGTCGGCCGGGATGGGCACCGCCAACATCCGAACGTTGTCCGCTACCTCCGCCGGAGTGGCGGCACCGGGAATTACCGACGCGACGGCCGGGTGAGCGAGCAGGAATTGCAGCGCCGCCGCGCGCATCGGCACACGGTGCCGTTCGCATACGGCGGCGATGCGCGACACGGTGGAGCGCACCTCGGCGCTCGGCGCGTGGTAGTCGTAGGTTGCGGCGGCAGCGCCGGGGGCTCGGTCCCCGGCCCGTGCGATGTCGGCCGCAAGGATGCCCGACGCGTAGGGGGCACCCTTGATGATGCCGACACCGCGATCGAGGCACCAGGCAAGCTCGTCGTCCAGCGGGCGCTGATCCACCAGTGAGTACGGCATCGCCAGCAGGTAGTAGTCGACCTCGAACCGCTCCGCGAACCGGGCGATGCTGCCGACGTCGTTGACGCCCGCACCGACCGCGCGAATCTCCCCGGCGGCCTGCAATTCCGCGAGCGCCCGGCGGCCGCCGCCGTCGACCAGTTGGTCGAGGAGGCGATCGGCCACCTCGCGCGATTGGTGCTCGCTGTAGTCCAGGTCGTGAATCGTCAACAGATCGACGCGGTTGACCCCCAGCCGCTGCAGGCTGTCCTCATAGGCGCGCATGACGCCGTCGTAGGTGAAGTCCCACCGGATTCGGAACGGCAGGCCGCCGGGCCATTCGGTCGCATCCGGCTCCTCCGGCGGCCGCGGTCGCCGCAGCAGTTTGCCAACCTTGGTGGCAAGCACCAGATCCGTTTGTTGGCAGCCGCCGCTGCTGACGCGATCGCGGAGTTGCGCGCCGATCCGATGCTCGCTCTGACCGTTGCCGTACGACGGCGCAGTATCGAACAACTCGATGCCTGCGTCGAACGCCGCCGCGAGCGTCGCTTGTGCCTGCGCTTCGGCCAGCACTCCGCTGATTCCGCCGATCGTGGCTCCGCCGAAGCCGAGGACGGTGACCTCGACGTCGGTCGCACCGAGCCGTCGCGTGCTGGTAGGGCCCACCGGCATAAGGGCAGAGAGTATGATGGCGCATGCCGGACGTCCAACGAATGCCTGCCCCTGTTCCGTTCACCCACCGTGACGTTTCATCTCTTCTCGCGCCCGCAGTGGGTGGACCAGAACTTGGCGAAGCGGGTCAGCCGTTTCCTGGGCGAGGATCCCGATACGTGCGATCAACTGTGCATCGTTCAACCGGCCCGCGCTTCGAGGGTCGGTATCCCGGAGACGTCCACCGTGCGCTCTGCGAGCGCCAGATCGTGAATGCGTTGCAGATTCGCCCAGAAGCCGGCGCCGTTGCCGAAGAGCTTGCCGAAACGAACCGCCATCTCGGCGGTGACCGGCTGCTTCTCGTTGAGGATATCGTAGAGCGTCTGCCGGGATATGCCTAGCGCATCGGCCACGGCCGTCTTGCTCATGGAAAGCGCGGGAAGGATGTCCTCGCGTAGAATCTCCCCGGGATGTACCGGGTCTATGGAAGGGTGTCTCTCGATCATCGGTGATAGTCCTCTATGTCCACGTCCGCCGCACCGTCGTCATTCCATCCGAAGGTGACGCGGAAGTTGCCCGTCAGGCGAACGGCATAGCGACCGGCCCATTCACCTTTCAGGGGATGGAAGTACGATCCGGGATAGTTCATTTGCTCGGGCCGATCGGCGGCTTCGAGCGCCGAGAGAATTCGGCGCAGCTTGCTTGTCCACTCGGCATTCAAGCCCTTCGTCTGGCCCCTGGCCCAGTAGTTGCGAAGCCCCTTGTGCCGAATGCTCCCGATCACGGCCGCAAGGTGGGGGGCCGCGGCGGATTTGTCAAGCCATACCTTACACTCGTCGCCGGACTCGCAGCGTCCACCCTTCCGGGCAGAGGCATGTGTCGGCTCGGCCAGCGTCACGCCGCCCCGCATCGATGTCGACCGCCGTGCCGTCGACCCACACCTGTACGCCGGTGGCCTGCACCGGGAGTTGCATCTCCCTGGTGCCGGGAGGAGCTGCGAAGGGGAGCCAGCCAAACGCGGTTGGTCCGCCGCATGCACGTCCCACACCAGCTCATCGGGCAGCAGGACCAGGAGGATGTCGGCACGCCGGACCGCTTCGGCGATGCTCGCCACCTCGAAGCCGGTCCGTGCGCGCGGTCTCCGCGTAGCGGTCCTCGACGTTGCCGACGATGACGTCCAGTCAGGCGTCGGCGCCCTCCCGCATCAGCCGCTTCCGCTGCACCTCCCCCGCACGCGCACGCACGGTGTCGGCCGTCGCTCGGCATTATCCCGCTGCGCGTGGTCGCACCGCCGTCCGGCGGAAATGGCGGTCTGACATCGTCCCCGCCGCACGGGGATTAACCAACATCCCCATGCTATGATCCCACTACAGGGATTCACGCGCATTCACCGCGCGCCGGTGATCGCTACCACAGGAGACCGTCATGCTCACACGTATTGAAGTAGATGGCTTCAAGAATCTGGTCGATTTCTCCCTGGAACTCGGACCGTATACGTGTATTGCGGGAGTCAACGGCGTCGGCAAGTCCAACATCTTCGACGCCATCCGGTTTCTGTCATTGTTGACCGACCACACCATCAATCAATCCGCGTTGCTGATTCGCAGTTCGGAACAGGATACCGGCGAAATCGGCGACCTGTTTTTCTCCGCTAACGGTAACACCGTGCACCGCATTAGATTCGCGGCCGAGATGATCGTAGATAGGCGAGTCGTGGACGACTTTGGCCGGCCAGGAGATCCTTCATCAACGTTCCTGAGGTACGAGGTTGCGTTCCGACACGATCCACCATCCCAGTCTGCCGGACCTCTCGGCGGACTCGTTCTGGAGCGCGAAGACCTTCGCCACATCCCCTCGGGCCTAGCCGCAGAGAAACTGCGATTCCCGCACACCAAGCACAGGTTTCGGAACAGCGTTATCTATAACAAGCGACGTGGTTCCGGGTATATTTCCACGATTGGTGACGGTAAATCGGCCCCGGCTACAATCGTAATCCATCAAGATGGCGGCTCATCTGGACGGGCCCCGCCCGCCGCACCCGCCGAACGCGCTCCTCGTACGATCATCGGCACCGAGCACACCGCCGCGACACCGACGATTCTCGCCGCGCGTCGAGAAATGCAGCGGTGGCGCATACTCGCGCTGGAACCCTCCGCAATGTGCCGACCCGACAAGTTTACTGACGAACCCGGCATTGCCGCCGACGGCGGGCATATCCCGGTTACTCTGCACCATCTGGCTAGGCCGGCTTCGCCTTCCGAAACCTCCGAGGATCCGCACGATGACATCCTGAGCAGGATTGCCAGCACCCTTTCCAGCCTCGTGCCCGTACGAACCGTCCGGGCCGTGCGCGACGATGTGCGTCAGCTCTTTTCGCTGGAGCTTGAAGAACCCGACGGCGTACGATTGCGCGCCAATTCCATTTCCGACGGTACTCTTCGATTTCTGGCTTTGACCGCAATCGCCGAGGACGCTGACGCCGGGGTGTACTGCATGGAGGAGCCCGAGAATGGCATCCATCCGGAGAGACTGGAGGCCATGAATCGACTGCTCCACGACATCGCGGTTGACTCATACGAACCCGTCGCCGCGGACAACCCACTCCGGCAAGTCATTGTCGCTACTCACTCACCCTATTTCGTGCAGCTACAGAGTCCGGAAGAAATCGTTCTTGCCAAGAATACCGCCGTCAAGTCACCCTCCGGTGGAGCCGTGTGGCCACTAAAGTGCTATCCATTGCAGGACTCTTGGAGAGATCGCACCGAATCGGAAAACGATACGAAAAGGTCAAATGGAGTAGGTAAGCTCGAACTGCAGTCCTATTTGATTCCGCCGGAACATGCTCAGCTCAAATTACCTGCTGAATTCTGGCCCGAGGAGTCTTGGCAGAATCCATGACAATACGGTTCTTGTTGATCTACGAAGGCTCATCCGACACGGCTCTCGTCTCTCACATTCAGGCACTACTCATCGATTGCGGGGCATCAGAGGCCGATGGATTTGCATCATATCGCGGACGCCGCGTAAGCGACAAGGTACGTATCGGGCTGCAGTATAATCGCAGCGTGAACTTGCTATTCATTCACCGTGATGCCGACAAGATGGACCCTGATACCAGATATGAAGAGATCAGAGAAGCAGTAACCGCGGCAGGTTACGACGGGCGATGGGTCGGTGTGGTGCCGGTCCGGATGATGGAGGCATGGCTACTCGCTGATGAAGCGGCGATTCGCAGGGTAGCAGGACGTCCGCGCGGGACAGAACCCCTGGATTTGCCCGCGCCTGATGGATTGGAAGATATTCCAGACCCCAAGCAGGCACTACGGGAGGTGCTGATGCAGGCGGGGGCACCTAAGGGAGTCCGGCGCAGGAAGAGGTTCAAGGCCGATTTCGGTAGTTTTCGGAAGCGACTTGCAGAGAACCTGCCGCCAGGGGGTTCCCTGGAGCGGGTCGCCGCTTGGGCGAGATTTCGCGATGACGTTGCCTCGGCCATGAGAGGAACGACAGCCTGCTGCTTCCAGTCGTCCGTGCTGTACAGGCGTCTCCCTGAGCGTTGCGACTATTTCGGGGACTTCAGCTTTCGCCAGTTCAAACCCATCCCTTCATAGTCACGGTGCTCTCAGAACCCGACCATCGGCCGGGCGGTGATGCTCACCGGTCGCCGAAACCGCACCGTCACCGGGCCGATCAGCCCGCCGCCCTGCTGCTCCTTCGGAGCGTGGGAGGACGGTGGGAACCCCACGCTGAAGTGGTTGGCCAACGTGTTGTACACCTCGACCCTGAGATCGTTGTCACCGATACGGGCCTGTTCGGTGATCCGCAGCAGATAGGGCGCTCGCAGCGCGACCCCGATCCTGTTCCCGTTGAGGGAGACCTCCGCCGTGGTGTGGACCAGACCGAGGTCGAGCTCGATCTCGGTGTCGAGGTGATGCTGCTCCAGCCGGAAGCTGGTGCGGTACTCCGCTCCGCCCGAGTAGCTGCCAAGCGCCAGATCGCTCCAGTCCGCCAACTCGACCGTCGACGGCTCGCAGGTGAACGCCACCGGCTCGGGCATCGCCGCGCCGGCATAGCGGCCGGGGTGCTGCCGGAGCCGCACCGCCACCTGTGCAACCGCCTTCGCCGGCTCGGCCAACGTCACCCGTCCCGCAACGATGTCGATCGCCTCGCCGTCGACCCACACCTGTGCACCGGCGGCCTGCACCGGGAGTTGCAGCTCCCTGGTGCCGGGAGGAGCGGCGAAGCGCAGCCAGCCCACACGCGGGTGGTCCGCCGCGTGCACGTCCCACATCAGCTCGCCGCCCGGCTGGAACCACGGTAACGACGGCAGGGGATGCGCCCCCGTGGCCGACACTTCCTCCCCGGGAGCCAGGAACGCCGCGTACATGCGAATCGGCTGCTCCCCCACATGAGCGAGCTTGAGCAGCAGCTCGTTCGTGCCGGCAACGAGGCGCACGTTCGCTCTCCGCCGTTCGCCGGCCGCCGTCGACAGCGCGGGAAGCGGCGCGCCGCCCAGCCGCACGGCGAGGGCCGTGCCGTCGACGCCGCCGATGACCAGGTCCCAGTCGCCGGCAGCGGGCGCGACAACGCGGGCCAGCAGGTAGCGCACGTCGCCGCCGCCCGTATCCCCGTCCTCGGCACTCGGCGGGAAGACGATGTATTCCTCCGGGACGCCCTCGAAACTTTTGCGATCGGGATCGCCGGGCGTGGAGTGCCGGTGGCCGTAGCGCTGCGAGAAGCCGAACGGCTGCCAGCGACAGGTGCGTCTATCGACGCTGTAATCCGCGTCCAGCCGGACCGCACCCTTCTCGATCTCCGCCGGTTCCGAGCCGGGTCGAAACGGTCCCAGGCTGTACGCGAAGGGGCCCTCCGAGTAGAGGTAGTCCTGCCAGTTGCTGTCATCGCATGCCGCGGTGTGCCAGCCAAGATCCGTCCCGGCCTCATCCTGTTCTTCGCGATACCTGAATCGGCGCGCCTCGGGTCCGATGGGCCTGCCGGTGGCCGGCAAGCGGAAGTCCCCCCAGCGGTTGTCCAGCGTCGGGATCAGGGTCAGCCGCCACTCCCCACCGACCGTCAGCGGGGCCGGCGGCGCTTCCACCTTCCGCGCGCCGCGAAACCGGATCCGGTCGGCACCCGCTGTCACCGCCACCTGCTTGCGGCCGCCCGAGTCCGCCAACCCTTCGACGACCACTTCGGTGCCGCCGCCGTCGACACGGACCAGTTCGTCGAGGTTGTCGTCGCTCACCCTCAGCGACGATCCGGGTGAGCACGCCGCACCGTCCTCGGCGTCGAACACCACGATGAGGCCGGCGTAGCGCTCCATGTCGAGCCGCACCGTGGTGCCGCGAGACGCCGGCCGCCACCGGAGCAGCGCGCGGGTCGATCCGGTGGCCGGATCCCAGAGCTCGGGCTCTCCCGCACAGCGGAACGTCACCTCGACCTCGCGGCGCTCGTTGCACTGGTTGAACAGGAAGTAGATGTCGGTCCGGCGACCCGCTGCCAGCGTGCGCCGATGGGTGTGGTACACGTCGGCCGCGCTGCAGCGGACGTCCAGATCGATCGAGCGCTCGATCATGGCGGCGACGCGCGGCCCCTGGTTGTACGGGGTGCCGTGCATCTGCATCACCGGCAGGTAGATCGCGCTGCCGCCTCGCCCGTTCCGGTTCACGTGCACGCTGTCGAGCGCCTGGCTGTAGATGGGAAGCTGATCCATGGCGCGTTTGCCGGCGACGTGCGCGTACACCCGATCCGGCGCCACCCGGAAGATCGCCTGCACGAGCTCTCGGACCTGCGGATCGCCGCGTCCGTTCTCCTGCGATGCGGTCGGCAGGCGGCGGTAGCCGATCACCGTCCCGCCGGCTTCGTAGAAACGCTGCAGCGTCTCCAGTGTCGAGGTCTTGATGGTCGTCATCGGCGGCACGACCACGCAGCGGAATGCGATGCCGGCGATGGTGATGACGCCGTCGCCGATCTCCGCCCCGGCCAGGGAGTGGTCGTCGACGAAGTTGAAGTCGATGCCGCTCCGGTAGATGTGTTGCGCCAGTGCGAAGCACTCGTTGCCCGCTTCGTACGCCAGACTGGTGAAGTGCTCGCCGCGCCGCCACTGCGCATGCACGGTCGTGAGCGGATAGAGCAGCGCGACGTCGGCACAGTGGGTGCCCTGGCTCATCACCCCGCTGAGGCGGGAAACGTGGCTCACCACCTCGGGCCAGTGCCTGGTGTAGGGCTGACGGAAGTAGATCAGCGGCGGTTCCCACTCGTACCAGCCGCCCATGCTGCCGTAGAGCCCGCCGTGGCCGTTGTAGAGGTTGATGCCGTAGGCGAAGTTCTCGTGGGTCCAGGCGATGTTCTGATCCTGGGTCATGCCCCAACCGGAGCGCCAATAGGCGCACACCGCCGAACGCTCGCGCCGGTAGATGTGCTCGATCGAGCTGGACATCTTGGCGTCGATCAGGCAGCGATTGCCGGGGTCGGCGCCGAGCGGGTCCTCATTGCCGGTGATGTGGAAGTGGCGCAGGTAGCGGAAGTAGTCAACGTAGTGGTAGGTCTGGCCCAGGACGCTTTGCCGGCCCCAGGTGGCGACGGTCGCGAAGCGCAGGCCGCGTTCCTCGTGCCAGACGCTGAAGGGCCGATAGAAATGCTCCTCCAGCAGGATCGCCATCGCCTCGTAGTAGTCGCAGCGGATCTTGTCGGTGCGGGGGCCGACGTCCCGGAACAGCGCCGCGATCTCGGGCAGCGGATCGTAGCCGTAGTCGGTCCTGATGCGATCCACCAGTGCCTGCGAGTAGATGATGCTGCCGCGCAGCACCCACAGCTCGTCGTGCAGGAAGACGTCCAGGGTCTCGCCGAACAGATCGCCGAGCTCCCGCTCATGCACCTCCGAGTAGAGCTGCAACCAGCGTGACACGACGGCGGGACTCAGGTAGTCGAGATCGTGGTGTTCCGAAGTGACGACGATCACGCGCCAGACGCCGCTCGGCGCGCTCCACGTGAGCGTGTCTCCAGCGAAGTGATCGGAGATGTCGATCCGACTGTCCCCGTCCAGGTCGTCGCCGGCGCTTCCCGCGACCTGGAAGGCGGACGCGCTGATGACTGACTCGGCCTCGGGCACGATGACCTCGACCACAGGTCCACCGCCGGCCGCGGTTGACTCGTGGCAGACCAGGCGCCGACCGATCAGCTCGGGCCGCGCCCGGCCCTCTTCCCGCAGCCGATCCTGCCAGTAACCGCGGCCGGTCCAATCGGAGAATCCCGCCTTCATGCCGAGCCGGCGATGCTCGGCCACCGAGTGGTTGAAGATCTCCCGCCATTCGTCGCTCCAATAGGGAGGGTCCGTGGCGAGCGGCTCGGTTCCGACGTAGCGCGGGTAGTACCAGGTGCCGCTCACCCCGGCGGCCTTCATCCGTTCGAGCTGCCAGGTGATCCGCTCCTTGGTCAGCGTGCCGGTCTCCCAGAACCACGTGGCGAAGTCGCCGTATTCGGCCGGCGGATTCTCGAACAGCGCCAGCAGGTCGGCTCTCGAAGGGTCCGTCGTGCTCACGGGGATCTCGCAGACAGCTCGGCGTACAGCTCCGGCCGGCGGACCCGCTGCTCGTTCCAGTGGACCGCTCGCGCATCTCTCAGCGCAGCCATGTCCAGCTCGGCGCAGATGATCGATTCCCCGGCCCCGGCATCTGCCACCATGTCTCCGCGCCAGTCGAAGATGGCGCTGCCACCGCCGCGGGCGTGGCCCTGGGCGCGATTCGCGACCACGACTCCCACGCAGTTGCTGGCCGCGTGGTAGGCCGCCGAGCCGCGCTTCACACGCGGGCGATTGGTGAGCCACAGAAGGATCTCGGCGCCCTTGACGGCGAGAATCCGCGGCACCTCCGGATAGTCGCCATCCTTGCAGATCATGATGCCGACCTGTGCGATCGGCGTGTCGAAGACCGGGATCTCTTCGCCCGGCACGAGCACGTCGACTTCCCTCGCGACCGTCGGGTCGTAGTGGTCGAGGGAGAGGTGGGTCTTCCGGCACATGCCCGCCAGCGCCCCTCCCGAGTCGATGAGAACGACGGTGTTGTGAAGGCCCCGCGGCGATCTCTCGATCAGGCCGGCGGCGACGAAGACCCCGCGGCGCGCGGCCGCCTGCGACAGGACCTCGAACTGCTCTCCCGGAACAGGGCCGGCCAGCGGAGCGAAATCCGTCCCGACGTAGTCGGATACGGCGACCTCGGGAAAGGCAACGAGAGCTGCCCCCTTCTCTGCAGCGGCGTCGATCCGCCTCACCATGCCGCGAAGATTCGCGTCGATACGACCCGGTATACCGTCGAACTGCACGCTCGCAACGGTAACGCCGCCTGGCGCCTGCATGACGGCATGCTACCGCCGGTGCGGCAGCGCGGTCGAGCGACCGCTGTGTCGACGTGGGCGTGAGCAGCGGTCAATCGAAGCGAATGCGCGGGTCCAGCCACGCCAGCGCAATGTCGGCGAGAAGGTTGCCGAGGAGCAGAAAGATACCGAAGAACAGCAGAATGCTAGCGGCCAGGTAGATGTCCTCGGCCAGCAGCGCGCCGAAGAGCAGCGGCCCCGCCGTGGGAAGGTTAAGCACGATCGAGGTAATCGTCTCGCCCGATAGCATGGCCGGCAGGGATAAGCCGAGAGCGCTGACGAACGGATTGAACGCGATGCGAACGCTGTGGCGGCTGACGACAATCGGCTCCGCCAGCCCTTTTGCACGAGCGGTCGTAACGTGCGGTTGCTCGAGCACATCCAGCAGATTTCCACGCATGATGCGGATGGTGGCGGCAGTGCCGGCCGTGCCCATCACCACGATCGGTATCCACAGGTTCCTTATCAGATCCCACAACTTGCCGAGGCTCCACGGCGCATCCTCGTAAGCCGCCGAGAACAGCCTGCCGACCGGAAGGTCGAGGGCAAACAGGGCAACGACCATGAGGATGAGGGCCAGAAAGAAGTTGGGGATGGAGAGGCCGACGAATCCGAGCAGCGTGGCGACGTGATCGCCAAGGGTATTCTTGTGCGTCGCCGTGTAGATGCCAATCGGGATGCCAATCGCCCACGTGAACAGCAAGGTCACCAGCGACAGGCCGAAGCTCAGCGTCAGCCGATTCCCCAGCATCTCGCGTACCGGCAACCGGGTTGCCAACGAGTCCCCCATGTCACCGCGCATGAAGTTCGTGACCCAGATCACGTACTGCTGCCACACCGGCTTGTCGAGACCAAATCGGATCTTGATGTTCGCCGCCATCTCTTCGGCGGCTCGAGTGTTGACCTCGCCCGTCGCTCCGAGCGCCACCAGGGTCGTTGCGTAGTCTCCCGGCGGCAGTTGCACGGTCAAGAACACCACCATCGAGATCAGAACGAACGAACCGGTCATGGTGACCAACCTGCGAACGATGAAGGTTGCCAAGGGGAAGGATGGCCGCGGTACGAATACGCCCGAGACGACAGTCCGGGCTGGCGCTGTTGTCGCTGGCGCCTTGTCCCTCCGGGAACTCCTCAGCTCAGGCTCACCCGGGCGAGGTAGATGCTCGCCTTCCCTTCGTGTGACGAGTAGTAGCTGATCCACAGCCGCTCCTCATGCCAGACCATGCCGGGGTAGGAGTTGTCGCCGCCGCTCGGTAGCACCAGCGCCATGTCGAAGGCATCGCGGCTCATCCGGGCCAGTGCGGTGACGGGCGCGCCCGCGGCGTCGCTGCAGCGGGCACCGGCCCAGAGATCGCCGTTCGGGAGGCGGATGAAGTTGGGGCCGCCCAGGTTCTGCTGCAGATGCGCGAACGACCACTCGGTGTAGGGCGGGCGGCTGCTGCCGATCCAGTCGGGTCGGATCAGCGCGATCATCTCGCCGTCGGGCATGATGCGCACGGTGGTCTCGCTGACCGTCCAGCTTCCGTCCGGCGGACGCAGCTCCGTCACCCACTGCCACTCCAGGCCGTCCCGGGTCGCGTACAGGAATCCGCGGCGCGGGTTGTCCGCTTCCCCGAGCTTCGAGACGGCGTAGCCGACCCCGTCGTGCCAGCTCACGCGCCACAGCCAGTGGTCCTCGGCGAGCACGCGGGCGGGCGCGCTCCACGTGATGCCGTCGTCGGAAAAGCACACACGGGGGGAACGGCTGAGATACGTTGTGCCCCGAAAGACCGTGCCGCCGGCGAGCAGCATCATCCGCCCGTCGGGCATGACCGACAGCTTGGGATCGCGCAGGTCGATCCCCTCCTCCACGATCTCGGCGGCGCTGCTCCACGCTTCGCCGTCATCGGAGACCAGAACCCGCAGCGTGCCGATGCTCTTGCCGTGATCTTCGGCTTCACGGAACGTGCACCACCAACGGCCGCGGTGGCGGAGCAGGTCGGTAAAGGCGCTGTGCGGCGCCCGGTCCCAGATCCGTGCGACGGAAATCAGGCGCGGTTCGCTAGCCATTTCGATCCTCCTTAATTTCGGAAGCGGACTGCCCGCCGGCATCCGCACTCGCCCAGGGCGGCTTGGTTATCACTCGCCCCTGCAACTGCAGCTCGTCCGCGCGTATGCACGCGCTCATCTGTCCCACAGCTACCTCCTTGAGCTCCGGCACGTCCTGACGACAGGCGTCGACCGCATACGGACACCGGGTATGGAACGCGCAGCCGGCGGGCGGGTTGGCCGCGCTCGGCACGTCGCCCTCCAGGATGATGCGGTCGTCGGTGTCGTCGGGGTCCGGCGCCGGGAAGGCCGAGAGCAACGCTTCCGTATACGGGTGCTGCGGATTGCGGAACACCGCCGCCGAGGAACCGGTTTCGACGATCCGCCCGAGATACATCACCGCGACGCGGTCGCTGATGTAACGGACCACGCTCAGATCATGGGCGATGAACAGATAGCTCAGCGCAAACCGGCTCTGCAGCTCGATCATCAGATTCAGGATCTGCGCCTGCACCGATACGTCGAGGGCGGACACCGGCTCGTCGGCGATGACGAGTTGCGGCTTGAGCGCCAGCGCCCGGGCGAGGCTGATGCGCTGCCGTTGACCGCCCGAGAACTCGTGCGGGAACCGGTCCGTGTAGGAGGGTCGCAGCCCCACCGCCTCGAGGAGAAGCTCCACCTCCCCGCGCAGCGCCGCACCGCGAATGCCCTCCTGCACCTCGAGCGGCTCGCCGACGATCTCGATGACCCGCAGGTAGGGATTGAGCGAGGAATACGGGTCCTGGAACACCACCTGCACGTGGCGCCGGAACGCCCTCAGCTCCTGACGGCTCAAAGCGTGAACGTCGATGCGCTCTCCGTCGGAGTGAAAGATCACCGTGCCGCCGGACGGCCTGGCGAGCCCCGCGGCTACCCTGCCGGCCGTGGTCTTGCCGCAGCCGCTCTCTCCGACCAGCCCCAGGGTCTCACCCTTCCGCACGGAGAAGTTGATGCCGTCCACGGCCTTGATCTGTCCGACGGTGCGGCGCAACAGTCCCTTCTCGATCGGGAAGTGCTTCTGCAGATTCTCGACGGTCAGCAGCTCGGCTGGTTCGGACACGCCTATCCCTCGTACAGCCAGCACGCCACCGTGTGACCCGGCCCGACCGTGAACTCGGGCGGCTTCTGCGCGCACCGGTCGCTGGCGTGATCGCAGCGGGGCGCGAAGGGGCATCCCGTGCTGTGCGTCAACGGATGCGGCACCGACCCCTGGATGACCGCCAGCCGCTGCTTCGGTTCCTCCGCCATGGAGGGGATCGAGCGAAACAGCGCCTGTGTATAGGGGTGCCGCGGATCGTGGAACAGGTCGCGGACCCGCGCGCGCTCCATCACCTGACCCAGGTACATCACCATCACGTCGTCGGCCATCTTCGCGATCACCCCCAGGTCGTGGGTGATGAACAGAATGGCCATCTGGAACTGCTCCTGCAGCCGTTTCAGGAGCGTCAGGATCTGCGCCTCGATGGTGACGTCGAGGGCGGTGGTCGGTTCGTCGGCGATCAGGAGCTTCGGCCGGCACACCAGGGCCATCGCGATCATGACCCGCTGCCGCATGCCGCCCGAGAGCTGGTGCGGGTAGGTTTCCATGCGCTGCTCCGGATCCGGCATGCCGACGGCGCGCAGCATCTCGACCGCCGCGGCGGTCGTCTCCTCGGCGCCCATGGAGGTGTGCTCCTGCACGGCCTCCCTGATCTGGAAGCCGATGGTGTAGACCGGGGTCAGCGCCCGCATCGGCTCCTGGAAAATCATGGCCACGTCCCCTCCGCGGATGGCACGGATCCGTCTGCCGCGCTGCGGCAGCGTGGCCAGATCGACCGAGCCTCCGTCGGTCTCGAGCACCATCGAGCCGCTCTCCAGCTTGCCGGGCGGGCTCTTGACCAGCCGCAACACGCTCAGCGCGGTGACGCTCTTGCCGCAGCCGCTCTCACCGACCACCCCCAGCGTCTGGTTCCGCGCTACGCTGAAGCTCACGCCGTCCACCGCGCGCACGACGCCGTCATCCGTGTGGAAGTACGTCCGGAGGTCGCTCACCCGGAGTAGCGGGTCGCTCATGTCGCGAAGGGATCGGCGGCGTCGCGGACGCCGTCACCGAGAAAGTTGAAGGCGAGCACGATGACGATGATGTAGATCGCCGGCAGGCCGAGCCAGGGCTGGTGCAGCAGTGCCTGCACGCTCTGCGCCCCCTGCAGCAGGATGCCCCAGCTCGTCATGGGCGGCGTGACGCCGACGCCGAGAAAGCTGAGGCTGCTCTCCGCCAGAATGAGCTCCGGAACCGACAGCGTCGCCACGACGATGATGTGGCTCAGCGAGCCCGGCAGCAGGTGCTTGGTGATGATTCGCCACGTGCCGGCGCCGACGCCCTCGGCGGCCAGGACGTACTCCTCGTTGCGATACGCCAGCACCTTCCCGCGTACCACGCGCGCCAAGCCGCCCCAGCCGATGAGCGATATCGCCACGACGATCCCCATGTACACCCAGCCCGACGGCCACGTCGCGGGGATCGCGGCCGAGAACGCCAGCCACAGCGGAATCCTGGGGAACGAGATCAACACCTCGATGAACCGTTGCAGCGCATGATCGATCATCCGGCCGAAGTAGCCCGACGCGATGCCGAGAAGGGTGCCGATGATGATCGTCACCAGGGTGCCCACCAGCGGTACGCTCAGGCTCACCTGCGAGCCGACCATGATGCGGGACAGCAGGTCCCGGCCCAGGGTGTCGGTGCCGAACAGGAAGATCGAGCCGCCCTCTTCGACGCCGAAGAGGTGGCGCTGCATGGGGATGAGGCCGAGGAAGCGGTACGGCTCTCCCGGCACGAAGAACTGCACGTAGTACTTGGTGTCCTTCTGCTCGTGGTAGGTGAGCGCGAAGGTCTCCAGGTCCAGCTCCTGCTTGAGCGCGTACGTGAAGGGCCTGCTCAGGCGGCCATCCTCGTCGAAGAAGTGGACCCGCTGCGGCGGGGCGAAGCGGAGCTTGGTGTACTTCTCGTCGTGGTGATAGGGGCTCAGAAACGGCGCGAAGATCGCCATGAGATAGAACAGCAGAACGACCACGCCGCTCGCGACCGCCAGCCGATTCTTGCGAAACCTCCTCCAGGCAAGCTGTCGGGGCGTTCGGCGCTCCGTTTCTATGAAAAGAGCGGTTTCTTCGAGCCCGACCGCGTGGGCGGCGGCCGCCAACGCAGGATCCGGACGCTGTGAGGTCGCTCGCTCGTCGCTGCTCATTACAGATCCCTATCAGTCATAGCGGATACGCGGGTCGAGCCATGCCAGCGCGATATCGGCGACGAGGTTGCCCAACAGCAGGAAAATCCCGAAGAACTGCAAAATGCTCCCTGCCAGATACACGTCCTCCTGCAGGAGAGCCCTGAACAGCAGCGGTCCGGCGGTGGGCAGGTTCAGCACGATCGAGGTGATCGTCTCTCCCGACAGCATGGCCGGCAGCGACAGGCCGAGGGCGCTGATGAACGGGTTGAACGCGATGCGGACGCTGTGCCGCCTGATCACCACCGGTTCGGCCATGCCCTTGGAGCGCGCGGTGGTCACGTGCGGCTGCTCCAGCACCTCCAGCAGATTGCCGCGCATGATGCGAATGGTGCCGGCGGTGCCGGCGGTGCCGATGACGATGATCGGGATCCACAGGTTCTTTGCCAGGTCCCACAACTTGGCGAGGCCCCATGCCGCATCCTCGTATTCCGCGGAGAACAGGCGCCCCACCGGCAGGCCGAGCGCATACAGAGCGAACACCATCAGGACCAGGGCCAGGAAGAAGTTCGGAATCGACAGGCCGATGAAGCCCGCGAAGGTCGCGGCGTGATCGCCCAGGCTGTTCTTGTGCGTGGCGGTGTAGATGCCGATCGGGATGCCGATGGCCCAGGTAAACAGCAGCGTCACCAGCGACAGGCCGAAACTGATCAGGAGCCGGTCCTCCAGCATCGACCGCACGGGCAGAAACGTCTCCAGCGACAGGCCGAAGTCGCCGCGCATGAAGTTGCCGATCCAGAACAGGTATTGCTGCCATTGCGGCCTGTCCAGCCCGAAGCGCGCCCTGATGTTTTGCGCCAGCTCCTCGGCCGCCTGAGCGTTGATCACCCGCGCGTCGGTGCCGGCGGCGAGCGCGATCAGATTCGACGCGTAGTCCCCGGGCGGCAACTGGATGGTGACGAAGACCACGATCGAGATCAGGAAGAACGACACGATCATGGTCAGCACCCGGCGGATGATGAACGTCGTCATGGGATCAAAAAGGGACTGACGGGAAAACCCGCCAGTCCCTCAAGTCAGCCTCTTGCTGCCACTCGAAGCAGAGCCCTACTTGAAGTAGAACTGATCCAGGTGCGCCGACATGATTCCCTTCAGCTTCACGCCCGTCTCCGGCATGTTGCCGATCTTGTTGCTGCGCAGCACCGGGATCGGAACCTCGGCGATGTGAGCGATCTGAAACAGTACGTCCTCGCCCATCATGATGTAGAAGTCCTTGACCAGCTCAACGTACCGCTGCGCGTCGAGCTCCGAAGTCAGCTCCTGTTCCAGCTCCCAGATGTCCTGGTACTCCTGCGGTGGATCCACCAAGCCGTGCCCACACATGTGTGACAGCGGACTGAACTGGCGACCCAGGAAGGTATTCGGGAGGTACGGCTCGAACGACGGGCCGACCCACATGATCGCCTCGCCATCGCCGCCGCAGCGTGCGGCCCAGGCCGAACCGGCCAGGACGTCCATCGTGGCGTCGATGCCGATGTCCCGCCAGTAGTCGATGACCAACTCCGACGGAGCAATCGTATCGGGTACGCCTGAATGCACGTCCAGCACCATCCTGACATTCCCACCGTCGGGATACTCCAGCATGCCGTCGCCGTTGCTGTCCTTGAGGCCGAGCCCATCCAGCAGGCTGCGCGCGCGTTCGGGATCGTATTCCGCGTACGTGTCCATCCGCGGGTCGTAGAAGACCGAGTTCGGCGAGACGACCGTGCCCGAGGTTGCACCCAGTCCGAAGAACAGGGTGTCGTTCATCTCGTCGCGGTTCAGAGCCAGCGAGAGCGCCCGGCGGAAGTCGATCTCGCGAATGTACTTGGCCAGCTTCTCGTTCGTCGGCTCGACGATGAGGTTGACCCAGCCCTGACGGGAGCCGCCCGTCCACATGTCGATGGTGTAGTCACCGCGCCCCTGACCTTCGCGCAGCACCTGCAGGTCGGAAAGCGCGATGAGTCCCTGCTGGGCGTCCACCTCACCCTGCACCATGGCCAGGAGCGCCGCCTCCTTGTTCGCCACCGAGCGCCGCTCGATGCGATCGATGTAGGGGAGCTGGTTCCCCTCCGTGTCGACCACCGGATAGTAGGGATTCCTCACCGCGACCAGCTTGCTGGCCGGGTCGTAGCTTTCCAGTACCCACGGGCCGAGCCACGGCTGCTGGGGGTGTTCCTCCCGGTTCATCCGGCGATGCAGTTCCTCGTAGCTTCGCTCGGAGTTCACCTCCGGATGGTAGTCCTCGAGCCAGTGCTTGGAGTGCGTGCTCTCGGCCAGGATCCACATGTGCATGAGCGGATGCGGCACCGGCGACGTGAAGCGCACCGTCCGCTCGCTGATCGCCTCCACCTGGACCACGTCATCGCCGATCTGGGCGAACCATCGCGGGATCTGGTTCACTTCCGGGTGGATGTGGACCATGTTGTAGACCCAGGCGATGTCCTCGGCGGTGAACAACTCGCCGTCCGACCAGCGCGCGTTCTCCCGGATCGTCCCTTCGAACACCGTGAAGTCGTCGTTGATCGTGAAGCTCTCGAAGTAGAACGGATTCAGCGTGTTCGCGCCCAGGTGCATGCCGTCGACGACCCACTGATGGACATCGAACGGGATGTCGAAGGCGATGCCGCCGCCCTCGGTGTTGTAGCCGGCCAGGTTGAGCCAGCCGATGCTCGGCTTACCCTGATCGACGCCACGCAGCGTGCCGCCGTAGGTGCCGATCTCGTTCAAGACCTCGCGCACGAACGGGTTGTTCGATACGCGTTCCTCCACCGGGGGCAGCTCACCGTTCGCCACCATCTCCGCCAGCATCGGCGCCTCCTGATACTGGGCCGCGCCGTGTGTGGCGGCAAGGAGCATCAGCCCCGTTGCGAGCGTTGCGAGCGACCAGAGTTTTCGTGTTACCACTGTACTTCTCCTTTGATGTGCGACCGCGTTTTCGGTCCAGCGGTCGCGGTGGTGCTCAAGCGGCGCGAGAGTCGCGCCGATAGTTAACGGTCGCGCGCTCTGTCGAGCGTGTCAACCAGCGGCACCGTGCGGGCGCGACGGGGTCGCCATCACGTGATGGCACGGGGGACGACGTACACCTCTACCTCCTCGACGACCACGGCTTCCTGCGCTGCGGGGCTGCTGCGCAACAACCGCAGATCCAGGCTGTTCTCGCCGCGCACGGTCAGATCGGCGGTGAGGGGGAACCAGTAGGTCACGAAGGGGCGGGTGTCGGCGTGGCTTGCCGCAGCGTCGGGGCCGGGCGGCACCTCGCGCGGTCGCAGGTCGATGCGCACCTCATCGTCACGGCGCCGCAGTCGGCGATCAGGTACCGCGCGCCCGTTGAGGCTAACCGCAAGGGTGTCGGCAAGCGACAGGTGATGCGCACGGAACAGCAGCATGGCCGCGGCCACGTCGTCCAGATCCTCGTACAGTCGGAACCGGTACGCCGCGGCGCCGTCGGGGCGTCGCAGCACCGCCCGTTGCGCCTTGACCTTGCCGCTGCTGGCGCGGTCGGGACCGAAACCACGCATGCCGCCCCAGGTGGGGTCGAATACGTAGTGGCGGCGGCCTCTCAGCGCCAGCTCGGGGGTGCGCAGATCTTCCATGTCGTGCAGCGCAAACGGGTAAAAGGGAGCATGGGCGCCGGCGCCGCGGGAGGTCCAGTCGCCGGGGTCGCCGCCCGACCAGGTCATCACCAGGAAGTGGTTGTACAGGGAGATGCCGTCCACGCCCTGCGCGTACATGCTGGTGACCAGGGCGCGGCGCTGGTCCTGGGTGATCGGCTGCTGGCCGGCGCGCTTGCGCGCCCGGTGGCTGGCCCAGTTCATCAGCGCGGGATACAGGCGGCAGGCGCCTCCTTCGGTGAGCTCGCGCCATTCGGCGTAGGGGATGTTGGCCTCGGCGTACATGGTGTCCTGCGGCGCCACATGGTCCACCAGCCCGTCGCCGACCCAGGTGGGAAGGTCGAGCCCCATCACGTGGCACTCGTCGATGGTGGAGGGCACGCGGCACCCCAGCAGCAGCCGCTTTCCCGCGCCGCTACGGTCAAGCAGCGCGCGCACCTGCCGTACCAGATCGGTCATCAGGTGCTCCCGCTCGGGGCCGGTGTCCGGCGGGAAGTAGCGGTTGTCGCGGAAGCACAGCTCGACGCCGTCCACGGCGAACAGCTCCACGAAGCGCGTGATCACGCTCAGCAGGTAGGCGCGCACCTCCGGAAAGCTGAAGTCCAGCGGCTCGCTGAGCCGATACGTCGGGCCCGGCGGAGCATCCCGCAGTCGAAACTGAGGGTTGTCGACGATGAAGCCGGCGCCGGCGCCGACCCCCTGGCGGACCGAGTCGGTGTGGTTGTCGTTCATCCGGAACCCGCCCATCACCTCCATGCCGCGGGCCCGGCACTGGCTGAGCAGAATCGCGAACGGCTGCGTGCCCTCCTCCAGCAGCGGCAGGAAGCGGCGGTGCTGCAGCCGGGCGTCGTAGTCGAACCCGGGGCTGCGCCAGTAGGTGGTCCAGCCCTGGGTGTACACCTCCTGGATGAACAGGTCCGGGCCGGCCGCGGCGACATCGTCGATCCAGTCGCGCAGATGCGTCTCGGTGACCGGGTCGGGAAGGTAGCGGCTGGCGATCAGCGATGGATCGCTGACGTAGAGCAGCCGCCGTTCGCCGCGCGGGGCCGGCCGGCGTTCCGCGGTCAAGAGTAGGGATCCGCGGCGTCGCGTACGCCGTCGCCGAAGAAGTTGAACGCCATTACGGTGACGACGATGAAGATGCCGGGCAGGACGAGCCAGCGGTGCTGGATGAGCACCTCGATCTTCTGCGCGTCCTGCAGCAGCACCCCCCAGCTCGTCAGCGGCGGAGTGATGCCCACTCCAAGAAAACTCAACGCGCTCTCGCCCAGGATCACCCCGGGAATGGAGAGGCTGGAGACCACGATCAGATGGCTCAGCGTGCCCGGAACCAGGTGTCGGAAGATGATGCGGCCCAGGCCGGCGCCCGACATCTGGGCAGCGGCGACGAAGTCCTCGCCGCGATATTGCAGCACCTTGCCGCGCACCACCCGCGCCAGCCCGCCCCAGTCGATGATCGACAGGATGACCACGATGAGCAGATAGCGGTACCCGGAGGGCATGCTCAGCGGCATGGCGGCAGCCAGCGCCAGCCACAACGGCAGCGACGGCAGCGCGATCAGCACTTCGATGACGCGTTGGATGTAGTGGTCCACGCGCCCGGCGAAATAGCCCGAGATCATGCCCATGACGGAGCCGATCAGGATGGTCAGGAAGGTGCCCACGAAGGGCACCGACAGGCTCACCTGCGAGCCGCGAAGCATCCGCGAGTAGAGGTCGCGGCCCAGGGAGTCGGTGCCCCAGAAATTCCAGCGCCCGCCTTCGCCGACGCTCATGAGCCGCACGCTGCCCGGAATGACCCACAGGATCCGGTATGGCTCGCCGCGCCGGAAGAACAGGATGGGGTAGCGCTGCTCGCGGTCCTCCGTGTAGGTGATCCTGAGCGTTTCGCGGTCACGCGCCTTGAGCAGGTTGTAGACGTACGGGCGCGTCAGACGGCCGCTGTCGGGGTCGCGGAAGTAGATGCGCTGCGGCGGCGCGAACAGGTGCTTGGAGGACTGCTCGCTGTGGTCCATGGTGCTGAGGAACGGCGCCAGCAGCGCCATCAACAGCAGGAGTGCGATCACGATGCCGGCGCCGCCCGCCAGCCGGTTCCTGCGGAACCGGCGCCAGATCAGTTGCCCGACGGTGCGTCCGATGAGGTGCTGCGGAGCCTCTGCAATTACCGCGCTGTCAACTGCCATGCCGTCACTCGTAGCGGATGCGCGGATCGAACCAGGCCAGGGCGATGTCCGCCAGAAGGTTGCCGATCAGCAGAAACACGGCCAGCACCATGAGGATGCTGCCCGACAGATAGATGTCCTCGTTGCGCAACGCCGCGTACAGCAACGGCCCCGCGGTGGGGATGTTCATCACGATGGAGACGATCGTCTCCCCCGAGATCAGGGTGGGCAGCCACAGGCCCAGGGCGGTGATCACCGGGTTGATGGCGATGCGCACCGCGTGCTTGACCGTCACGGTACGCTCCCTGAGTCCCTTGGCACGCAGCGCGGTGATGTAGGGCTCGCCGATCACGTCCAGAAGGTTGCCGCGCACGACGCGAATGATGCTCGCGGTACCTCCGGTGCCGATCACGATCACCGCGATCCACACATGTTTGAGAAAATCCACCAGCTTGGCCCAGCTCCACGGCGCGCTCTGGAACTGCGGCGAGAACAGGCCGCCGACCGGCAAGTTGAGCACCAGCAGCGCAAACACCATCAGGATCAGCGCCAGAAAGAAGTTGGGAATCGACAATCCGATGAAGCCGGCGAAGGTGGCGATATGGTCGGAGATCTTGTTCTTGTGCAACGCCGAGTAGATGCCGATCGGCAGGCCCACCGCGTAGACGAACAGCAATGACAGCAGGGCGATCGCTATGCTGAACGGCACGCGCTTCCACAAGATCTGATTGACTTCGGTGTCGTAGGCGAATGACTCTCCCATGTCGCCGCGCAGGAAATTGGCGAACCAAGTGACGTACTTCACCAAGTAGGGCCGGTCGAGCTGATAGCGCAGGGTGAGCTCCTCCACCATCTGCTTGTACTGCTCGGTCGCGAAGGTGCCGCCCCGGTCCTGGTAGTACTCCTGCACGAAGCGCTCCACCCAGTTGCTCGGCGGCAACTGGATGACCGCGAATACCAGGAAGGAGACGATGAGGAACGTGGGGATCATGCCGAGCAGGCGCCGCACCACGAACGTAATCACCGCTCAAAGCACTCCACCGCGCGCGGCCGGCGCGAACGGTCCATGACAAGGAAAGCCGGCGGAACCGATGGCCCCGCCGACTCTCACGCTCAGCAACGCGGTGCGGCTATCCGCCGACGCGCGGGTAGCTGCAGTCCGAGTGGGCAAACCACTGGTCGGTCTTGGCCGTCATCATGAACTTCTGGAACACGCGTACGTCGGGCACGTTGCCCATGCACTTGTGCCGGATCACCTGCTGCGGCCGCTCCGTAACGAACGCCGGCCAGCTCAAAGACTTCGTGGCGATGTGGTTGAAAAACTCCTTGGCGGCCGCCTGCTGCTCCTCCACCGTGGTCGCGGAGGCGTACGCCAGCTCCAGCTCGAACGCCTTGTCGTAGCTCTCCGGCTGCTCGATGGGATCGCCCCACGAGTAGTTGACGCGGTTGTGCCAGATGCCCAGGTAGTGGAACGGGGAATAGTCGGGCACGCCGGTACTGACCTGCAGCGCGATCTCCCCGGCACGCATCTTGGAGGCGATGGTGGCCCAGTCGGCGGCCACCATCGTGGTGGCGACGCCCAGCTTGTTCCACTCGTCGATCAGCGCCTCGACGGTCTCCACGTTGAGCAGGCCGTTGGTCGCCCCCGGCACGAAGATGTGCACGTCGGAGCCGTCCTCGTACTCCAGCATGCCGTCGCCGTCGCTATCCGTGATCCCGATCTCCGCGAACAGCTTCCACGCCGCCTCCTTGTCCGGTCCCAGGTAGGTGTCCTGCACCGGGTCGTAGAGGGCATGGTCGCGCGGGATGCCGGTCACCGACGGCACCGCCAGTCCGGCGAACAGCTTCTCGTTGATCTCCTCGCGGTCGATGCCGATCGACAGCGCCTGGCGGAACTGGTCGTGCAGCCCGGCGGCGCGGAAGTTCTCGTCCTGGGTGCCGGGACCGGCGCCCAGGAGCTGCTGGCCAGTGGGATAGCGCCACGATATCTGCGAGGTCTGCCGCGAGCCCTTCCAGATCAGGGTGTCGTAGTTGCCGCGGGACTCGTTGTCCTTAAGCACCGCGTGCTTGTTGAGATCACCGCAGTCGGCGGCGCAGATATCCGCCTGACCCTGGATCACCGCCAGGTAACGCGCCTCGCCGTCCGTCACCCGGGTCACGCGTACGTAGTCGAAATAGGGAAGCTGGTTGCCCTCGGCGTCCACCACCGGATAGTAGGGATTGCGCTCCCACAGCGTGCCGATGCTCTCATCGGTCTCGACGGGGATCCAGGCCTGCAACGACGGTATCTCCAGGGTGGTGTTGCGGGAGCGGGCGGCGCGGAAGTCCTCCCAGGTCTTGCCCTCCGCGAAGTCCGGGTGGTGCTGCTCCAGGTAGTGCGCGGGCTGCGGGTAACCTTCGAAGGTCTCCCGGAGCTGACCGGCCCAGGGTCCCGCCGGGGAGTGGAAGCGCACCGTCAGATCGTCCACCTTGGTGGCCACGAAGCGCTCGCCCTTGTAGGTGCTCTGCAGGTTGGTCATGCGCGCGCTGTAGCCGGGATTGGTGTACATGTTCTCGAAAGGCCAGATGATGTCCTCGGCGGTCAACGGATGGCCGTCGGACCACTTGGCGCCGTCGCGGATCTTCACCTCCATGGTGGCGCCGTCATCGAGCCAAGTGTAGTACTCGGCGTACTTGGGCTCGAACCCCTGGATCGGGCCGCCCTTGGCGACGTGCTCTTCCAGTGACATCGGGACCTGGAACAGGCCCGGCATCTCACCTTGCGTGAAGAAGGTGCCGTAGCCCCACTGATGCTGCGAGACGAGCCGCATGGTGCCCGAGTACTCGCCGATCTCCTCCTCCACCCGGCGGACGAACGGATTCGACGGCAGCCGCTCTTCCACCGGTGGCAGGTCTCCGGCAGCGACCCGCGCGGCAAGCAAGGGCGACTCCTGGTAGTCCGCGAACACGGCCGGGACCCCGAGCAGCAACACCGCCGCGATGATGGGGGCGAACACGATTCTATGTGCCATCGTTACCTTCTCCTTTCGCTTGTGATAGGATTGGACCCTTGAGTTGAGACCTTAACAGAGTGTTGTGTCAAGCTCGTGCCCGCAGTCCGCAGCCCGCAGGGGCGTTCGGAGCGATGCAGACCGGTGAGTGAGCGAAGCGAACCTCACTCGAAGAGTGAAGGGACGGCTGGCGCCGCGACAACGGATCCGTTGCTGCGGGTCGACGACCTGGCGGTACGGTTCGAGCGCGATGAAATGGAGGTGCGCGCCGTCAACGGCGTGAGCTTCGCCATCGGCCGCCGGGAGGTGTTGGGCGTCGTCGGCGAAAGCGGCTGCGGCAAGTCGGTCACCGGGTACTCCATCATGGGTCTGGTACCAAGCCAGGGCGGCAGCGTTGCCGGCGGATCCATCACGTTCCGGCGCGATGACGGCCAGACGGTCGAGCTGACCGCGCTGGCTCCTGCCGGAGAGGAAATGCGCAGCATCCGCGGCCGGCAGATCGGCATGATCTTCCAGGAGCCGATGCGCAGCCTCAGCCCGGTGTACAGCGTGGGGGAGCTGATCGGCGAGGGCGTGCGCGCCCATCTTGGGGTGAACCGGCGGCAGAGCCGCGACCTGGCCGTCGAGTTGCTCAGACGCGTCCAGATCGCCGATCCGGAGGAGCGCGTCGACTCCTTTCCCCATCAGCTCTCGGGCGGCATGCGCCAGCGGGTGATGATCGCCATCGCCCTGTCCTGCAACCCCGCGCTGTTGATCGCCGACGAGCCGACCACCGCCCTCGACGTCACCATCGAGGGACAGATCATCTCGCTGCTCCAGGAACTGCAGAGCGAGTCGCAGATGTCGATGATGTTCATCACCCACGATCTGGGGGTGATCGCGGAGGTGGCGGACCGGGTGATGGTGATGTACCTGGGCCGCTCGGTGGAGCAGGCGGCAGTGGAGGCGCTGTTTGCGCGGCCGCTGCACCCCTACACCCAGGCGCTGATGCGCTCCAACCCCGCGCTGGCGCCCGCTCCGAAGACCCCGCTGGAGGTGATTCGCGGCACCGTGCCCGACGCCACCGTGGAGCTCGCCGGGTGTCCGTTCGCGCCGCGCTGCGAGCACGCCATGGAGAGGTGCGGGCGTGACGCGCCGAGGCTGTTCGAACCGCAGGGAGACCAGCACGTGGAGTGTTGGTTGTATGGAGAGCAACATGAGTGACGCGCTGGTGCGGATCCAAGGCGTCAGAAAGCACTTTCCGATTCAGCGCGGCATCCTGCGCCACACCGTGGGCTGGATCAAGGCCGTGGACGGCGTCGACCTGGAGCTGGGGCGCGCTGAGACCCTGGGCATCGTCGGCGAGAGCGGCTCCGGCAAGACGACGATCGCACGCGTCGTCGCGGGCCTGATCGACGCCACCGCCGGCAGCGTGCTGTTCGCCGGCGGCGGTCAGGTCGTGGACATCACGACCCTGGACACCAAGGGCAAGAAGATCGCCCGGCGCCACATGCAGATGATCTTCCAGGATCCCTACAGCTCCCTCAACCCGCGCATGCCGGTGGCGGAGATCGTCGGCGAGCCGCTCATCGCCCACCGTCAGGCGCGCGGGGCGGAGTTGAAGGAGCGGGTGGCGGCGCTGCTCGATGCGGTGGGCCTGCAGCGCGGCCACATGAATGTCTACCCGCACGAGCTGTCGGGCGGGCAGCGTCAACGTGTCGGCCTGGCGCGGGCGCTGGCGCTCGGGCCGGAACTGATCATCTGTGACGAACCGGTGTCGGCGCTCGACGTGTCCGTGCAGGCGCAAATTCTCAACCTCCTGCTTCAGATGCAGCAGAGCCGCGGCCTCAGCTACCTGTTCATCGCGCACAGCCTGAGTGTCGTGGGCTGGATGAGCGACCGGATCGCGGTGATGTACCTGGGACGCGTCGTCGAGATCGCCAGCGGCATGGAGCTGTATCGGCGACCGCTGCATCCCTATACCGAGGCCTTGCTGTGGAACTACCCGGTTCCCGATCCCGCCGTCTCCCGCCGCCGTCAGGTGCTGGTTGGCGAGATTCCCAGTCCCGCCAACCCGCCATCCGGCTGCCCCTTTCACACCCGCTGCCCTCACGCCCAGGAACGCTGCCGGGTGGAGGTGCCGCCGCTTGCGGAGGTCGCTCCGGGACACTGGAGCGCGTGCCTGCGCTGGCAGGAGATCGAACTGAAAGGCCGGCCGATCTGGCAATCCGAGGAGGCTCCGTGATGACGACCTATCGTGCCGCCGTGATCGGCTGCGGGCGCATAGGTGCGTTCATCGACAACGAAAGCACCTCGCCCCACGCCTGGTCCCACGCGGCCGGCTACGTGGCCTGTCCGCGCACCGAGCTGGCGGCGCTGTCCGACCAGCGCGCCGAGGTGATGGACCGCGCCGGCGAGCGCTACGGGGTGCCGCCGGAGCGCCGCTACCGGGATTACCGCGAGATGCTGGAGCGCGAACGGCCACAGATCGTGAGCGTGGCCACGCAACCGGAGCAACGCGCCGAGATCGTCATCTACGCCGCCGAGCACGGCGCGCGCGCGATCTACGCGGAGAAGCCGATGGCCGCCTCGCTGGAGCAGGCGGACGCCATGGTGGCGGCGGTGGAGCGCCACGGGGTCGCCTTCAACATGGGCACCAACCGGCGCTGGGAGGCGCCCTACGACGCCATGAAGGAGCTCATCCACGGCGGCCGCTACGGCCGGCTGCTGTCGATGACCATCCACCAGGGGCACGGCCTGTTCAACATGGGCAGCCACGTCTTCGACCTGTTCCTGTGGCTCAACGACGACCAGCCGGTGGAGTGGGTGCAGTTTCATCTGACGAACGGCGGCGACGACCTCGCCGGAGGCCTGCTGGATGGCGATCCGAGCGGTGGGGGGCGCCTGCAGTTCGCCAACGGCGTGGCGGCGTTCGCATCCGACACCGGCCGCCCGTTCGAGGTCGAGGCGGTGTGCGAACAGGCGGTGATCAGCTCCCTGGGCTCGGACAACGAGTTCCTGCTGCGCGAGTCCGGCGGGGTGGACCACCGCGGGAACCCCACGCTGCGCCCCGGCAGCTTCCCACCCTTCACCCGCAGCAGCTCCACCGTCAACCTGATCATGGACCTCGTGCACGCGCTGGACACGGGAAAGCCGCCGCGCGGCGGAGTGCGCATCGCGCGCGCCAACACGGAGCTGATCTTCGCCTGCATCGAGTCGCACCGCCGCGGCGGCGCCCGCGTGAGGTTGCCGCTGGAAGGCAGCGACCTGCGCCTGAAGCGCCACTACGCCCCGCGCCAGCCGCGCTTCGAGCGCTGAGCAGGCGCGATGAGTCATGCCGGAGCAGGTAATCTCGCTGACCGGGGCGGTCGAGCGCCTCCCGGTGGTGACCACCGGCGTACGCTGGCCCTGCGTGCGCGAGGAGCAGGGACCCGAGCCCTACTTCCGCACCTTCCCTGAGTGCCGCCGCGACCCGCGGCGCAACGACTACGGCGGCGTCACGCAGTGGCCACCGCCGTTCTCCCGCGGCGGCGGGTTCTTCCCGGTGCTGCTGCTTGAGGACGACGGCCGGCTGTGCTGCGCCCTGCGCACCGGCGCGCCGCATGCGGGCAGCGGCTCGGAGATCAGCATCACCTTCTCCACGGACCGGGGCGCGACCTGGTCTCCCTACCGCGTGGTGGTGCGCAGCGATCCGGAGCGCTGCATCGACCGCCGCAATCCGGCGCTGGGACAGACCGCAACGGGCGACCTGGTGATGGCCTACGGCGCCGTTCTGGGGTACGACGCCGACGCCCAGCGTACCATCTCCGCCAGCCACGACCAGGGGGTTCAGGGCTGGATGGAGGTGGTCCGATCGAGCGACAGAGGCGTCACCTGGTCGCCGCCGGCACGCATCGCGCCGCCGGCCGACACCCTGTTGCAGCCGCACGGTCAGATGCGCCGGCTGGCCGGCGGCGACCTGGTGTTCAACGCCCGCGGCTCCTACACGGCCGAGGTCTACCGCCGCAACCCGGAGGCGGCGCAGCGCGTCAGCTTCCTGTTTCGTTCCACCGACGGCGGCGTGACCTGGCGCCAGCACGGCTTCCTGGGCGACGGCTCCTCGGAGACCGGCTTCCTGCCCCTCGACGAGCACCACTGGATCGGGATGGTGCGGCACAACGACCGCCCCAACCGCATCGCCCACTCCGCCGACGGCGGCGTCACCTGGACCCGCTGGCAGGAGACCGCCGCTGCCGCCGAGCGCAGCGCGGACAGAGAGCCGGACGACAGCTTCCGCGCCGGCGACACGGTGAACAGACGCTCCCAGACGCCGGCGCCCGGCAGCGTGTGCCGGCTGCCCGGCGGCAGTGGGTTGCCCGGCGGCAGCGTGCTGATCACCTACGGCTACCGCGCCTACCCGTTCGGAGTCCGCGCCGTGGTCAGCCGCGACGGCGGCGCCAGCTTCGAGGTGGCGTGTGAGTACGTCCTCTCCGACAGCGCCTGGTGCCACGACTGCGGCTACCCGAGCACGGTCTGCTTCGACGACGGAAGCATCGTCACGGTCGACTACTCGCTGCTCGACCTGGAGCACCCGGAATGGGGCACCTGCGCCATCGCCTATCGCTATGACCAGGAACTGTTCGAGCCCGATGCCTGCCGCTGATGCCCCGCACGGCGTGTGCAGGTTTCGCGCCGCTGCCGTGCCCGGGCTCCATGCTATCGACCCCGGCCTTCTCCCCCGTGACCGGCTCGCTTTCGCGCACGCTGCGCGGGAACCAGCAGGAGCAGGGTCCCCGCGGCCAGTTCCCCCACCACCAGGGCCAGGCGCGGCATGCTCCAGGCGGACACTCCCAGCGCCGCCGCGACCGCCAGGTGCGATGCGCCGAAGGCCAGCACCGTCACGCCGGCCGCACTCAGCACGCGGCGGCCGAGCCGCCGCTGGACGACGGCGTCGGCGAACCAATTGTGTGATGCCAGCATCACGAGCAGCACCGCCAAGCCGGCGATGATCATGAACGCCTTGTCGATCACCGGCACCGCGAAGGGATAGACCGCCAGCCGTTCCAGCCACGCGAACAGCGCCCCTCGCCAGCTCATGGCCGCCAGCAGTCCCAACCCGCCGAGCGCCAGCGACAGCGCGAACCCCGCCGGCTCGGCCCACAGCGGCTCCCGCTGCCCGCCGCTGTCACGCACGGCTCAGGGGTTCTGGCGGCGGATCTCGTCGCGCAGCCGCAGGCCGCAGGCGTTCGCGATGGCCTGCGCCGCCTCCACCAGCCGGTGACCGTCGGGCCCCTTGACCAGCTCGATGCGCCGTACGCGTCCGCGATCGTCCAGCAGCGACAGGTGCACCGCGCTGCGGCGGAGGTCGAGCCGCATGCGCCGCAGCGGCAGCCGCCCGCGATCCTCTTCCGGCGGCAGCGTGATCAACACGCCGCCGAGCCGCAGCGACCGCACTCCGGTCAGCGGCCAGTACCTGGAGTAGGCCGCCGGCCCCACGCCGACGCGATGTTCCACCCGTCGCTGCGCCAGGTTCCAGCGCCAGCGCTCGTGGTAGAGCGCCCCCAGCAACAGTACGGCGGCCATGCCCAGCGGCACCGCGTTGCGGACGCTGATCACCGCGACATCGCCGGAGGTCGTGAGCGCGGTGACGGCGAAGAACGCCGCGCCGGTCGCGCCAAGAAACCACCGGTAGCCCGATGCCAGCTCCAGATCGAACATCCGGCCGCGTTGCCGCAGGCGGAGACGTGGCTGCACCGGACTGCATTCCCGCCGGCCGGGCGTTACGCGGACTCCGCCAGGATCGAGCCCTCGATGCCGCGGACGCCGTCGGCATGGGTGTAGTAGTAGACCACCAGCACGCGGCCGTCGCGGAGCTCAAGCGCCCACGGATAGCCGCAGTCGCTGTCGGCGGAGTCGCTGCGAACCGGGATGTCCGGGGCGTCGTCCAGGTCGCCGCCCTCCGGATCCAGCACGCGAGCCAGACACCCGCGCTGGCCTTCCCAGCGGGTACCGACGGTGGCGACGATGCGCCCGTCGCACAGCCCCAGCAGGTGCCCGGGACAGCCCATCATGGAGGTGAAGCGCCACGGCGACCAGGAGGCGCCGTCGTCGTCGGAGGTCACCAGCGCCAGCCGGCACTGGGTGTCGTCGGGCCGCCGCGGATGGCAGCGCAGCAGGACCAGGATGCGGCCGCCCGGCGTGCGGTGGATGGCCGGCTCGCTGAAGTGCGCGACCGCATCCACGGCGATTCGGCCGCCGTACTCCCAGGTCTCCCCGGCGTCGCGTGAGGTGCGCAGCATGCCGAAAAACGGCTGGCCGCCGTCCGTCTGCTCGGTGGCCTTGCTGGGCAGCAGGATGCGGCCGTCGTCAAGCTCGACGAGCTGACTGCGCGACACCCCGGAGTGTTCCGCGGGATGGCCCCAGATCCCCTCCGGCAGCGGTGGGAAGCGCACCGGCTCGGTCCAGGTGCGGCCGTCGTCCCGCGAGCGGGTCCAGAACGGGATGCCGGGCCGTGACGACCACTCGGTGTGACCGGGCGTGGTGGGCCCCCGCGGCACCAGCTCCGCCGACGAGGCGTGCAGGAAGATGCTGCCGTCGCGCAGCGTGTGGGTGCCGAAGTCGATCACCCCGCCGCGGGGATCACAGGTGATGAACTCCGCCGGCTCCCAGGTCGCGCCTTCGTCGCGCGAACGGCATGCGCGCACGTCGAAGAGAGGATGGCCGTGGTGGGCGTGGCCCATGTCCGGGGACCGGTGGAACAGGGCCAACAGGTCTCCGCCGGGGGTGCGGATCACGTTGGGATGCGCTGCGTACCAGCCCGCTTGCCGATAGATCGTGACGTGCTCGACAACGCTCCAGCCCATGACAGTCAGTGTACCGCAGAACCCGTCAGGCCGGGATTACCGTCACCTCCACCTCGTCGATCAGCAACTCGGCCGGCGGGCCGGCCGGCGAGGTGACCGTAAGCCGATTGTCGCCGACGACCGTCGAGCCTGGCACCAGGTCGAACATGCAGCTCGTATAGGCGGCCAGCGGACGGCCGTGTAAGGCGGCGCGCCCCTCGGGGTGCCAGATGCGGCGCAGGCGCGGTGCGGTGATCGGCGTATCGTTCAACGCCACCGCGAGGGGATCGGCGGGAGCCAATCCCGCGACGCGGAAGTGGAGCCGCGCGTGACCCGCCGCGGCGATGTCCTCGTAGAGGCGGAACGGGTAGCTGCCGCAGGCTTCCTCGGCGCCGCGCTGCAGCAGAATCCCGGGATCGCGCCGCCCCCCGTTGCAGGTAGTGCCGGCCGGACGGTACCCCTGGAAACCGCCCCACATGGAGCGGAACAGGTAATGGCGGGGGCCGCGCGCCACCCGTTCCAGGTCGGTCAGCTCGCGCAGGTGGGCCAGCGCCGTCGGGTACATGGTCTCCGACCCGTTGTCGCGCCCGGTGCTGCGGAACCCGTCCCAGTGCATCTGGTAGTTGTAAATGGAGATGCCGTCGGCGCCCTGCCGCCGCAGGGTGTGCACCAGAGCGCGGTAGTTGTCGAGGCTCAGCGGCAGTCCGGCACGGTCGCAATGGGAGCAGTAGGGGAGCACGCCGGGATAGAAGCGGCAGGAGGAGCCGGCGGTGAGTGAGCTGAACTCCTCGTATGCCGGGTTGAAGTCGGAGTACATGGCATCCATCGGCGCCACGTGGTCCACCAGTCCGGCGGCGATCCAGGCCGGCACGTCCAGCCCCACGTCATGGCACTCGGCGATGGTCTGCGGCACCCGCACGCCCAACTGCAGCCGCCGTCCGCGGTCGGCGCCGCGCTGGTCCAGCAGCGCCCGCACCCGTTCGATGAGGCCGGTCATGAGCGGCTGCCGGGCACGGCCGATGCTGCGGTCGCCGTGCGGCGCCGGGAAGTAGAGGCCCTCGCGAAACGTCAGCTCCAGGCCGTCCACGTCGAAGCGGTCGACCACCTCCTCCATGATCCCGTACAGGTAGTCGCGCACGCCGTCGAAGGTGAAGTCCATCCGGTTGCCGGGCACGAACGCCGCCCCGTCCGGCATCTCGGTGAGCTTCCACTGCGGATGCGTGTGCACAAACATGCCGCCCTGGTCGGGCGCGCCGTGGCTGTCGTTCATCCGGAATCCGGCCATGAAGCGCATCCCGCGCGCCCGCGCCTGCTCCAGCAGCACCTGCAGCGGCATGGTTCCCTCATCCATCAGGGGAATGAAGCGCCGGTGCTGCGGACGGGCGTCGTACTCGAAGCGCTCGGAGCGAAAATACATGGTCCAGGCCGCGTTGTAGACCTCCTGGATCAGCGTCTCGGCGCCGCTCAGCGCGATGTTGTCCACCACCTGACGCAGCTCCTCGACGGTGGTGGGCTGGGTGGTGATCAGCGGGCGCGCGTGTCCCGGATCGAAGTCGTAGTTGGTCATGCTGGATGGATCGCTGACGTAGATCAGCCGCCAATCGGTTCGCTCTCCGCTTTGTGCCATGGCGCCCACTGTGACCGAACCGATGCGATGCATCGACCCTGTCAGACCAGCGGCACGGTGCGGCCGCTGCGGGCCGAATCGTACGCGGCGGCGGCGACCGCCACGGCGTCGCGGGCCTGTTCGGCCGGCACCGGCGACGGTCCCCCCGCGATCAGGCAGTCCACGAACGCGTTCGGCGGCAGCGTCGCGCGCGATGCCGGCAGCTCCACCTCCGGGCACTCCCAGGCGCCGGTCGCGCTCCGGTAGACCTGCAACGGCGGCGTCCCCGGGGTGGGGTTGCGGCTGGTCGCGACGTCCGTGCCGGTCGCCAGGATCGTCCCGCCGTCGCCGAAGATCTCGATCGTGGGGCCGCCGGCGACCTCGGTCCAGCCGGTCTGCAGGCTGCCGGTGCAGCCGCCGTCCAGATCAAGCAGCAGGTGGGCGCTGTCCTCCACGGCCAGACCCGGCGTGCTGTTGGCCACGCGGGCGGTGACCGCCCGCGGCATCCCGAACATCCAGCGGAACCACAGGAGGGCGTGGGCGCCCTCGTCCATCAGCGCGCCTCCGCCGGCGAGCGCCGGATCGGTCATCCAGCCCAGCACGCCCTCGCGGTCGGCGCGGTCGATGGCGAAGTGGTGGCTGTGGCGGCGGCGCACCGTGTGCACGCGGCCGATCGCTCCGGAGTCGAGCAGCCGGCGCACCGCCAGGTGCAACTGATCGAACCGCAGGTTGTAGGCCTGCATGAAGGTCGCGTCGCTTTCGTTCGCGGCGGCGACGATGCTATCGGCGTCGGCCACCGTCGCCGCCATCGGCTTCTGCAGCAGGACATGCTTGCCGGCTGCCAGGGCCGGCACGACCAGATCCGCGTGGCGCGCGTTCTCGGCGCACACCGACACGGCGTCGATGTCGTTTCTGGCGAGCAGATCGTCCAAGCTCCGGTGTGCGTCCACACCCAATCGTGCGGCTTCCCGGCGCCCACGGTCGGCGTCCGCGTCCCACACCGCCACCACCCGCGCCTCCTCGCGCTCGGCGAACGCGTCGGCCCAGGGCCGCTGATGCGGATGCGCAAAGCTCACCAGGCCGATCCCGATCTGCGCGGTGGCTGCCATTCACTCCACCTCCACGGGCCACACTGTCGCACGCGCGTCGCTACGACAACGGGCCGCTTCCCGGCGAGACCGTCCGGCACGCGCTATCGTGGGACCGTGACTGACCGGCTGCGCGTCTACGAGCTGTTGTTCGAACAGCACGGGCCGCAGGGGTGGTGGCCGAGTGAATCGCCGTTCGAGACGATGGTCGGCGCGGTCCTGACGCAGCGCACGGCTTGGGCCAACGCCGCACGGGCGATCGACTCCCTGCGCCGGGCGGGGCTGCTGGCGCCGCAGCGCATGCGCGCCGAGCCGGTCGAGTCGCTGGCCGCGCACATCCGCGCCAGCGGGTTTTTCCGGACCAAGGCGCGCAAGCTGCACGCGCTCTGCGCCTACCTGGGCAGCTACGGCGATGACGTCGCGCGCCTGCGAGAGGCGGACGCCACGAGGCTGCGAGCCGAGCTGCTGACCGTGCACGGCATCGGCCCGGAGACCGCCGACGCGATCATGCTCTACGCGGTCGGCGTGCCGACCTTCGTGGTCGACGCCTACGCGCAGCGCATCTTCTCCCGGCTCGGCGAACCGTCAGCCGGGGGAAGCTACGCCCGCTTCCAGGCATGGCTGATGGACGGGCTCCCGGGCAACACCGACCTGCTGGGCGAGTATCACGCGCTGCTGGTCCGCCATGGCCGCGAGGTGTGCGTGGCGCGGCAGCCGCGCTGTGACGCCTGCACGCTGCGACCGTGGTGCGCGAACGCCGGGCTCACGCAGCCGCGGTCGCACGCTCACCCGTAGGCGGCGCCGAACAGGTGCGCGGGGGTTGCCTGGGTCTCGCGATGCCGGCTCGGACGCGAACACATCCAGCGCGGCGCCTGCGATCTGGCCGCGTCTCAGGGCGGCAACCGGATCCGGCTCGACAATGATGCTGCCCGACTCGTGTCGAGAGAGAACGCGGTGCGCAACGGCGGCAACTCCGCAGACCGCGATCGTCCACCTGCCGACGGACCCTCACCGGGCGCCGTCGGTTCCCCGGACCAGGATGGCGTCATCGCGCTCCGGCGGATCAACGTAAGCGTAGCGAGCGCTCAAGTAATGAGTGGCGTAACCCCTGCGCAGTGCAATTCCATTTCGCGTCCGTCGGCACTCGCGCAGCCGTCGAGACTAGAATCTGAGCTCGTGGCCCTCCTCCTCGGTGTCGATCTCGGCGAGGAAGATGTCGGCGGGGCCGGTCATTCGCAACGATCTGTCGTCCAACTCCGGCAGGAATCCCGACGTATTCGTGTCTGCCGGCACCACTCCGCCCAGGTAAGCATGCTGTGAGTAGTAGCTCATTACCAGCGTGTGCGGCCCCGTCGCGATCAGGCCCGGATAAGCCGCGTCGCCTTCGCTTGCCAACGCGAGAAACGGCTCTACCTTTCCCTTCTCGAGCACGAATATCGCGGTGTTTCCCGCCGGTGTCGGCTGAATCTTCCATCGAGTGTCCGTGCTTCTCCTGCCGGCCACGTACAACACTCCGTGACAATCGCAGATCGCTGGACAGTGGATCCTGGTCTTTAGATCCACCCAGTCCCACTCTCGATAGGGTGGTTTGGACCAGTAGAAGATCGAGTCGTCCGGATCGCGGTTCGTCCTCGACACGCACCAGAGCTCACCATCTGGGCGGAAGATGAAATCCGTTTCGCTGATGGAGTTGCAGGGCTTGTGCGTCACCGTGCGTGAATCGAATGTCGGATCGGTCGGATCCACAACATCGTCCTCCGCGAGAGGGATGCGGCTCACCGTCTTCCAGCTCAGACAGTCGGAGCTGGTCAAGAGCTCTCCGCCCTTCTCGGGCGAGTAGAAGGCGCCTTCATACTGCCTGATGCTCCACAGCCAATAGTTCGACTTGTGGATCTGCACCGGGGTCGTCCAGCTGACGCCATTTTCGCTCGAGGAAAGGTAGGTGTGCCCCACCTGCCTCAACTCGCCCTGCACGGCACTAAGCCGACAGCCAAAAAAATACACGTAGAGCTTGTCGTCGGTGGCGAGGAGCTTGGGATCACGATCGTCCCATCCTGAATCGATGAACGAGACGGGGTGCCACCGCTTCAGGTCGAGCGACCGCATGACAACGATCGTTCCCTCCGGAGAGACGTGTGCGGCGTTACGCGAGTACACCAGCCAGTAGCAATCTCTCCAGAAACAGAGATCGGTGCCCATGTTATGCCAGCCGTCTCTGACTACGGTCCTCTGCCAGTTTATGTGAGGCATCCGATCCTCCGTCAGGGGCGGCGTCGGCGACTCAGCGTCGAGGAACGGTCAGTTCCACGGGATTCGCCACGGGGCCCCTCCGCCGAATAGCATTCACCGACCACCGGCAGAGGGAACACGGTGAGTACCATCGCATGGTTCCGGACCTCTGGCAAGCGCTCCTCGAATTGAAGAAGCTCACGCGGCCGCGGTCGCCCGCTCACCCATAGGCGGCGTCGAACGGGCGCGCGGCATCATCCAGGCGAGCGTCCAGCGTCCAGAGTCGGGACCCCGCCAAGAGCGCGGACGCCAACAGATGAGCGTCGATCCAGCCCAGGCCACGCCCGTACAACTGGTGGTCGTCCAGGATGCCCATCACCTCGTCATGCGTAGCGACCGGTGTCTGAGCGAGGTTGCCGAGCAGAGCCAATATCGAGCTGCGATTGGCGATGCTGCCGCACGCCAACTCCCCGATGACGAACGGATGGCAGAGCACTGCCCCGGCGTCGAGCAACGCGACGAGCCGATCGTGGCGGCTGCGCAGGTGGGTGACCCACACCGAGGTATCCACGAGGATGACGCTCATGGCGACGGTGATCGGCGCCGCGGAATGGGCTTCAGCTTCTTCTCACTCCCGCCCAGTGCAGATAGACGGCGCGCACTGGCCTGCGCGATCAGCGCTTCCAGCCCGCGCCGCACGAGCGCGGTCTTCTGCGTCGTCCCGGTCAGCCGTGCGGCTCTCTCAAGCAGCTCATCGTCGATGTTGATAGTTGTCCTCATATGCATGCGTATGTACTAATCATGCATACACGTCAAGCCAAGCAAAGGAGGAATCCATGCCGGAAGCAGAATCGAACGCCCTGCGGCACGACTACGAGATCTCTATCCGCACCACGCCGGAAGCCCTGTGGGACGCCATCACGAGCGGCGAGCAGACACGGCGGTACTTTCACGGCACCCGCATCGAATCGGAGTGGCGGGTCGGGGCTGCCGTGATCTACCACAGCAGCCGCGCCGGCCATGTCGCCGTCGACGGCGAAGTGCGCGCCGTCGAGCCACTGCGCCGGCTCTCCTACACCTGGAACGTGCGCTACGACCCCGAGCGCTCCGGGGAGGCGCCGTCGCTTGTCACCTGGAAGATCGAACCGGTCGGAGAGACCTGCAGGCTCACCCTGACGCACCGGTTCAGCGAGCCGTCCAAGACCTTCCGCGAAGTGAAGTCGGGCTGGAACGCGATCCTGTCCTCGCTGAAATCCCTGCTGGAGACCGGAGAGCCGCTGTCGATCCCCTGAGTTGAGCGGGTCACGTCAGTCTCAAGCTGAAGGTGGCACTTCGACCGCGGCGGGCTCACACGCTCTGGTGAGGACGCGGAGACCCTCCAGCTCCGCTGCCAACGCGAGCCTCCCGTCCAGGCAGACAAACGAAAGCGTGCCTGGAACCTGCTCGTGTACCAACAGCGCCGCGCCGAGTTGACCCGCATCGGCCGCACTCAATGGATGCCGCGCCAACAGCCCGGTGGCACGGGTCCGAACGGCCAGTACGTCGGTCACTTCGTCCCACTTGGCGGCGAGTGTATCCAGCCGTTCGAGGACGGCGCCGCGCTGTGGCCGCGTCAGCAACCCCTCGCGGGTACGGCGCTCCAGGGCACTGGCTAGCTCGGTGCGCGTCCACACCCAGGTGACGATACGGTCGTCTTCGGAGAGCCACGTTCGCACCAGCGCACTGTCCGGCTCGGAGACGATCAGTGGGACCAGTGCCGAGGCATCCCAGTATCTCACAGGCGGTCGTCCCGCTCCGCGGCCAACGCCGTTGAGAGACTCGCCGGCAACACCAGCGGCGGCTCGTCCAGAATCGACGCCGCGCCTCCCGTGCCCGGGCGCAGGAGGCCAGCGCTGACCAACCGCTCCCGGATTGCCCCCTCGTCGCTCGCCGCAGGAGGAACCAGCCGGGCGACCGGTGTACCTCGATCGAGAACCTGGACCTCGCCGCCGCGGCGAACCTCACGAAGGTAGCGAGAGAGATTCGCCTTCAAAACGGAGATCGATACCGTCGTCATGATGACCATAATGGTCTATTCCTTCAGACCTATCAAGTCACCCTGCCCGTCCGCATCAGACGGTCGCCGACCTCGGGGTCGACCCATCGAGCATGCCGGCCTGGAAGAACCCGGGAGCGACGGGCCCCCGTGATTGACCGACATGCGCCGGTCACCCACTCTTGCGCCGGATCGTTCATCCCCCGCTTGAGATTAGAGCAGATGCCAGCACTGGACATGAAGCCCGTGGACGTGCCGCAGGAAGTTCTGGATCGACTGAAGTCGATCCCGACCGTGACCGTGTACGCCGGGGTCTGCAACCACGGCTCTCCGCTGAACGTCTGCGAGGGACTGATCAAGCTCACGCCCGGCCGGCAACGGTTCGCGGCGCGCGCGCGGACGCTCAGATTCCTGCCGGTGCGGCCCGATCTGGCGAGCGAGAGAACCGGCGGCGAGAGCGACCTGGAATATGTCGCGATGGGACGGTGCGGACCGGGCGATGTCCTGGTGGCGGATATCATGGGCTCACGCCAGGACGTGGTGGCCGGCGACGTGAAGCTGCTCCAGCTCGCGATGAACGGCGCGGACGGCGTGGTGATCGACGGCGCCATCCGCGACCTCGACGTGATCATCGACGAGGACTACGGGCTGACCGTGTACGCCACGCAGCGCAGCTTCCACGGCAGCGTGGCGGCGACCCCTGCGGAGGAGAACGGGCAGATCCAGTGCGGCGGTGCGCTGGTGCGGCCCGGTGACGTGATGGTCGGGGACAACGACGGCGTCCTGGTAGTGCCGTCGTGGATGGCCGAGGCGGTGCTGGAGTGGGCGCTGGAGCACGAGGAGGCCGAGAACTACGTCAAGCAGAGGATTCGCTCGGAAGGAGTGTGCCCGGGCCGCTACTATCCGCCGAGCCCGGACGTGTTCGAGGAACTGCGCCGCGCCAAAGGCCGGTAGCGCACACCCTTCACAAGGAGCCGGAAGCGACGCCGGCTACGACCGCGAAAGGTACTCGCGCAGCTTGCCGGCGTACTGGCCCAGCACGCCGGCCGCGTCGTGCGCGCTGCCGCGCCCGTGGATGATCTCCACGGAGCAGTAACCGTCGAAACCGGCTTCCGCCAGCAGGCGCAGCGGCGGCTCGTGGTCGTAGCGGCCCGCGCCCAGCGCCACGGCCCGCGAGCTGCCGTCCGGGCCGTAGTCGTAGTCGTGCACGTGCAGGTGCCGGACCAGGCCGGTCAGGTTCTGGAAGGTCACCTCCGGCCGTTCCAGCATCCGCATGGGGTGCAGCAGGTCCCAGAGCACGGCGCAGCGCTCGTGGCCGACCCGTTCCACCACCGCCCTCACCGGCGCCGAGGCGCTCCACTGGTCGTGGGTCTCCATCAGCACGGTCACCGACCGCGCCTGCGCATCGTCCATCACCGCCCGGTAGCCGTCCGCGACGTAATCGACGATCTGCAACAGATCGCCCTCTGCATGATCTCCGCCGAAGGTACGCACGTACGGGGCTCCCAGATCGCCGGCCAGCTCCACATGGCGGCGCAGGTCCTCGATCTGCCGGGCCCGCTCGGCGGCGTCGGGCGTCGCCATCTTCACGCCGGTCGCCACGCAGCAGAACTCCAGCCCCTCGCCGGCCAGCCGGTCGCGAGCGGCGCGCCGTTCGGCCGGCGTCATCGAAGCCTCTATCCCCGCGGCGTGATCCCACTCCACGCGGGGCTCCAGCCCACGGTAGCCGTGGCGCTTCATCGCCGACACGATCTCGTCGAGCGTCCAGTCCGGGCAGACGCTGGTCATGGTTGCCAGATGCATCACGGCGAGCATCTTAGCGACGCTGGGCACTGCTGTTGACACCCCCTCATATAGCGCTTCATAGTGACCGATACCCCTATATGTAGGGGACGGATGAGACGAGGAGGCTGTTCAGGATGCGCTGCCCCGTGTGCGATTCGCACGACAGCCGCGTCATCGACTCGCGCCCGCTCGACGACGGACGCGCGATCCGGCGGCGGCGGAGCTGCCGTGCCTGCGCGCATCGCTTCACCACCTACGAGCACGTCGAGCAGAGCGCGCCGGCAGTGCTGAAGGCGGACGGCAGGCGCGAGGCGTTCGACCGGGACAAGGTGATGCTGGGGTTGCAGAAGGCGTGCGCCAAGCGACCGGTGTCCGCGGCGCGGCTGACCCGCATCGTGGACGACCTGGAGGCGCGGCTGCGCGCCGCGGGCCCGCCGATCAGCTCGCGGGCGATCGGGGAGCTGGTCGCCGAGCAGCTCCGGCACGTGGACGACGTCGCCTACGTGCGCTTCGCATCGGTCTATGGACGCTTCACGAACACCGGGGCGTTCCGCAACGAGATCGACCGACTGGAGGGACGCACACAGGAACCGGCCTCCGTGTGACTGAGGAGCATGGCTGACGAATACGCCGGCGGAAAGCCGCCACTCGCCCCCATGGTGGGCCGCGAGCTCACCGAGCTGGGCGAGAAGATCTTTCTGGACCGCTACGCACTGAAGGACCCGACCAAGGCGACGCTCGCGGCCGGCGATCTGGTGGTGGTCTGCACGGACACCACCACCGGCCAGCGCGAGGTGGGCACCGTGCGCACGGTCACCGACGACGACGTGGCGGTCCGCCTGCGCGACGGCACCGAGCTGACGTGCGCGCTGGAGCGGGTGGACAAGCCGCTGGAGACCTCGCCCGAGCAGATGGTGGCCCGCGTCGCCCGCGGCATCGCCGCCGTCGAGCCCGAAGCCGCACGGGCGACCTGGGAACAGCGATTCCGGTGGCTGTTGTCCGACTGGCGCTTCGTGCCGGGTGGACGCATCCTCGCCGCCGCGGGCACCGACCAACAGCTCACCTTCTACAACTGCTACGTCATCCCGTCGCCGCACGACTCCCGCCACGGCATCGTCGACACGCTGTCGCGCATGATGGAGATCATGTCCCGCGGCGGCGGCGTGGGCATCAATATCTCCAGTCTGCGCCCGCGTCACGCCTACGTGCGCGGCGTCAACGGGCGCTCGAGCGGCGCGGTCTCCTGGGGGGCGCTGTACAGCTTCGTTACCGGACTGATCGAGCAGGGCGGCAGCCGGCGCGGCGCGCTGATGCTGATCTGCGACGTCTGGCACCCCGACGTCATGGAGTTCATCGGCGCCAAGCGCGAGATGGGCAAGATCACCAACGCCAACATCAGCGTCGGCGTCACCGACGCGTTCATGGAAGCGGTGCGCGCGGACGGCGAGTGGCAGCTCGCCTTCCCCGACATCGACGACCCCGACTATCAGGAGCTGTGGAACGGCGACCTCGACGCCTGGCGGGCGCGCGGCAAGCGCACGATCGTCCAACACACGGTTCGCGCACGGCAAGTCTGGGAGACGCTGATCGACTCAGCGTGGGCCAGCGCGGAACCGGGGCTGTGGTTCAAGGACCGGGCCAACGCGATGAGCAACTCGCGCTACTACGCGCCGCTTATCTGCACCAACCCGTGCGGGGAGCAGCCGCTGCCGGAGTGGTCGGTCTGCAACCTTGGGGCGATCAACCTGGGTCGGTTCGCGCGCGACGGCGGGGTTGGCGAGGAGGGGGTCGCCTGGGACGAGCTGGCGACCGCCGTGCGCTACGCGGTCCGCTTCCTGGACGACGTGGTCGACGCGACCCCGTACTTCTTCGAGGAGAACGAGGATCAGCAGCGCCGCGAGCGCCGCATCGGGCTGGGCACGATGGGTCTGGCGGAGTTGCTGATCCGGCTCGGCCTGCGCTATGGCAGCGAGGAGAGCCTATGCTTCCTGGACCGGCTCTATCGCACCATCGCCGTGGAGGCGTACCACGCCACCGCCGAGCTGGCCGCCGAGAAGGGCAGCTTTCCGGCCTTCGACGCGGAACGGTATCTCGACTCGGGCTTCATGCGGTCGATGCCGGAGGAGGTGCGCGACGCCGTGCGCTCGTCCGGCGCGCGCAACGTCACGCTGCTCACGCAGGCGCCCACCGGCACCACCGGCACCATGGTCGACACCAGCACCGGCATCGAGCCGTACTTCTCGTGGAGCTACTTCCGCACCGGCCGGCTGGGCATCCACGAGGAGCGCGCCGCGGTGGCCGCCGAGTGGGAGCGCGAGCATCCCGGGCAGCCGCTGCCCGACCACTTCGTCACGGCGATGGACCTGACCCCGGAGCAGCACGTACGCGTCATGGCCACCATCCAGCGCTGGGTGGACTCCTCCATCTCCAAGACCTGCAACGTGCCGGCCGACTACACCGTGGCGCAGACGCGCGAGCTGTACGAGCTGATGTACGAGCTCGGCTGCAAGGGCGGCACCATCTACCGCGACCGCTCGCGGGACGAGCAGGTGCTCAACCTGGAGAACCCGGCCGGCACCGCGGCGCGGACGGGGACGCCGCCCGCCCCCAGCGGCGACGCTCAGGTGCGGCCGCTGCCGCAGAAGCGATTCGGCGCCACCGTGAGCCGCCGCACCCCGGTGGGCACCGCGCACGTCACCATGAACGACGGCGAGGATGGCAACCCGCTGGAGGTGTTCGTGGAGATAGGCCGTGGCGGCAGCGAGCTGAAAGCGATGGCGGAGGCGATGGGGCGGCTCATGTCGGTGCTGCTGCGCATGGTGTCCGCGCTCTCACCCAAGGAGCGCGTGGCGCAGATCGTCGGCCAGTTGCGCGGCATCGGCGGCTCTCGCTCGACCGGCTACGGCAGCCGGCGGGTGCGCTCCCTTCCCGACGCGGTGGCGCAGGTGCTGGCCGAGCATTACGGCACACCGGAGGTGGAGGATCCGGCCGGCGCCGGCGGCGAGGAACGGCCCGCGGCGGATCTCTGTCCGGAGTGCGGCGAGGCGACCCTCCTGCACGCCGAGGGCTGCCAGACCTGCAGCAACTGCGGCCACTCCGAGTGCTGATGCGGTGCTGACCGCCGCCGTCGTCGCCGCAGCCCTGGTCGTCTTCCTGATGACCGTCCGGCTGGTGTTCGCCGCGGAGGTCCGCGCCGCGCGCGAGCGCGATCCGGCGGCGACCAGCAGCCTGTCGGTCATCCTCACCTACGCCGGCTTCCACGCGCTGGTCGTCCACCGCATCGCCCACCTGCTGTGGCGGCTGCACCTGCCGATCGTGCCGCGCCTGCTGTCCGCCATCGCCCGCTTTCTCACCGGGATCGAAATCCATCCGGGGGCGGACATCGGCCCGGGACTCTTCATCGACCACGGCATGGGAGTCGTCATCGGCGAGACCGCCGTCATCGGCCGCGACGTGACGCTGTTCCAGGGGGTGACCCTGGGCGGCACCGGCAGCCGGCAGGGCAAGCGCCACCCCACTCTGGGCAACCATGTCGTGGTGGGCGCCGGCGCCAAGATCCTGGGCAACACCACCATCGGCGCCAACGTCACCGTCGGCGCCAACGCGGTGGTGGTGCGGGACGTGCCGCCCGACGCCACCGTGGTCGGCGTGCCCGGCCGTATCTCCCGGCGCCGCGGGGTGCGCGTGGAGGACGGCGCGAACCTGGAGCACACCGCGCTGCCCGATCCGCTGCAGCTTTCCCTGGAGCGGCTGCAAGGGGAGATCGAACAGCTCAACGCCCAGATCTCCCGCTACCGCGAGGGCACCGAGCACTCCGGCTAGGATAGGGTGCGGCGGGAGGCGACGGTGATCCACGATTCGGTGCTCGATCTGATCGGCGGCACGCCGATGGTGCGCCTGCGGCGGCTGCCGCCCGCCGGCTGTGCCGAGGTGGTGGTGAAGCTCGAGGTCCACAACCCGGCCGGCAGCGTCAAGGACCGGGTGGCGCTGGCGATGGTGCTGGCGGCCGAAGAGCGCGGCCTGCTCGGTCCGGACTCGACCATCGTCGAACCGACCAGCGGCAACACCGGCATCGGCCTGGCGCTGGTGTCCGCCGCACGCGGCTACCGGATCATCCTGGTGATGCCGGACGACGCATCCGAGGAGCGCCGTGCCCTGCTGCGCCACCTGGGCGCGGAGGTGGTGCTGACCCCGGCTCGCGACCTCATGCAGGGGGCCATCGACCGCGCCGCCGCGATCGTCGCGGAGAACCCCGGCTGCTTCATGCCGGAACAGTTCCGCAACCCGGCCAACCCGGAGGCGCACCGCCGCACCACGGCCCAGGAGATCCTGGCCGACTGCGACGGCACACTGGACGCCTTCGTCGTCGGCGTGGGTACCGGCGGCACCTTGACCGGCGTGGGCGAGGTGCTCAAGCAGCGCCTGCCGGACGTGCAGGTGGTCGCCGTGGAGCCCGAGCGTTCGCCCGCGCTGAGCGGAGGTCGGAAGCCGGAACCCCACGCGATTCAGGGGATCGGCGCCGGTTTCGTGCCGGCGATCGTCAACCGGTCGGTCATCGACCGTGTGCTGTGCTGCAGCGACGACGACGCCTTCCGCACCGCCAAGGAGCTGGCCCGCACGGAGGGCCTCCTGGTGGGCATCTCGGCCGGAGCGGCCGCCTGGGGGGCGCTTGCCGTGGCCCGCGAGCTCGGCGCGGGCAAGCGCGTGGTCACCGTGATGCCGGACGGCTGGGAGCGCTACCTGAGCATGGAGCAGCCGTCGGGCGCGCTGGGCGGCACCGACTTCCTCATCTGAGCGCCGGATGGGTTCCCGATGAGCGCGACGTACGGTCCCGGACTGGCGATCGCCGCCGCCGTCGCCATCGCCGCGCAGTTCGTCCATGCCCTGCCGTTCGCGCCGTTCACCATCGGCGGCCGGCATCCGATCGAGCCGATGCTGATCGCCATCTTGATCGGCGCGCTGTTCCGCAATCTGATCGGGCTGCCGCAGGCGGCGCGCGACGGGGTGCGCTTCGCCGTGCACGGCGTGCTGCCGATGGCGATCGTCCTGATCGGCGCACGGCTCGACTTCCGGCTGCTGCTGGACGCCACGGTGCGAGGTCTGGTGATCAACGTGATCTGTGTGGCCGCCGCCCTGCTGGGAACGGTGTGGCTGGCGCTGCGGCTGGGCGCGCCGCGCAAGCTCGGCCTGCTGATCGGCGTCGGCACGGCGATCTGCGGCGGCACCGCCATCGCGGTCACCGCGCCGGTGGTGGAGGCCGACGAGAGCGAGACCGCGTTCTCGGTGGCCGCGATCAACCTGCTCGGGCTGCTGTGGATGATCGTCTTTCCCGCGGCCGGTGCGTTGCTCGGACTCACGCAGGGCGAGTTCGGCGTCTGGGCCGGCAGCAGCATCCACGCGACGGCGCAGGTGGTGGCGGCCGGCTTCGCCTACGGCCCGGAAGCGGCGCAGATCGCCGTGGTGGTCAAGCTCGTGCGTGTGCTGCTGCTGGCTCCGTGCGTGGTGCTGATCGGACTGTGGTACGGGCGCATGCGGCGCCGCGACCGCCAAGCGTACGTCGCCAAGCCGTTCAGCATCACGACCCTGGTGCCGCCGTTCATCCTGGGTTTCGTGCTGGTGGCCGCGCTGCAGAGCCTGGACCTGCTGCCCAGCGTCACGCTCCATCTCAAGGAGAGCGTCGCCTGGGGCGCCGGAGACGTGACCCTGTCCTCCGAGCGCCTGCTGACGATCGTCGCCGGCTTCCTGGCCAGCGTGGCGATGGCCGGCGTGGGCCTGGGCGTCAGCATCACCGGTGTGCTGCGCATCGGCGGCAAGCCGCTCGCGATCGGGCTGCTGGCCGCCGCGCTCCTCGCCCTGCTCAGCCTGATCCTGGTCAAGGCGATGCTGTAGCGCCGCATGCCGATGGAGCGAAGAAATATCCATGACTGCTGAACGCGCTGATCTGGCAACCGTGGACCCGGGGACCCTGGATCGGGAGGAGATCTTCCGGCATCTGCCCGCCAACCGGGTGGGGGAGGCGGATCGCCGCTACATGGATGAGGTGTTGGCCGACGGCTTCGGCAACAAGGAGTCGGCGGACATGCCTGCCCGCTTCGAGCGCGCCTTCGCCGAGCGCTTCGGCGTGCCTTATGCCATTTCATGCAACTCCGGCTCCGGCACCATGTTGGCCTGCCTGCTGGCGGCCGGAGTGGGGCCGGGCGACGAGGTGATTGTGCCCACGGTAACCATGGCGGCGACGGCATTCGTAGTGCTGCAGTGCGGGGCGGTGCCGGTGTTCGCCGACTGCGATCCGGATACCTTCACCATCGACCCCGCCGACGTGCGGCGCAAGGTGACCGGGCTCACCCGTGCCGTCATCCCGGTCAGCCTGTTCGGCCTGCCGGCCGACTTCGACGCCATCGGCGCCGTCGCCCACGACCACGACCTGGTGGTGATCGAGGACGACGCGCTGAAACGGGTTTCCGGTGCGCTCCCGTGATGCGGCCTGCCGCTTCTGCAGCTTCATGAGAGGGTCAGCCGAAACCGCCCATCGGCACCGTTGACCGGACCAAGCGGGCGGCCGTTGCGTCCGCTCATGCCGGCACGTCCGCCAGGTGTTGCGTTCGGGTCGCCTTGATCGGCACGCCACTCGGAACGCGACGGTCCGGGTGCCCGGCCATCAGCTCCACCAGGCGGGCGGCTTCGTCCGGGTCGGTCCAGCCGGCCGCTTCAAGCGCCGCGAGGTCAGCACCGGCCGCGCCGATCGCTTCCACGCGGGCGGCCAAGGGCGGCAGCGGTCAGAAACCGATCATCGGCGCGCCAGCCGGTCAGCAGCAGGCGGTCGGCCTCAAAGTCGGCCGCCGCGTCCAGGACCAACGGCAGCCGATCCACGCCAAGCACAACCGCGATGCGCTCGCGCGGCATGCCTTGGCGTTCCAGGTCACGCGCCTCGGCCATCCGCCGACGCGGAGCGGCGCGGTGCACCACCGACGGCGACGACCGCGGCGGCGGGCTCGGTTCCTGGTAGCGGGTCTGGTAGCCCATGCGCCCACCTTGAGCGCGGCACTTCGCAGTCGTCAACGGAAGCACGCGCACCCTTTGGCAGGGCCGTCTCACCTTGCGTCAAGGGTCCACGACGGACAGGAAAACGCCGCACAGGCAATCCTCGCGGGTCGTTTGACGCCGCCTGCAGGAGCGGATCCCGCCCGCGGCCGCGCACCTGCCCTACTTCCCGCGGGATTGGAGCACCAGGGCGATCCCTTCCTCGATGAGCTGCTGCACGCTGCTGTCTTCGGCGGCGGCGATGATGCGGAGCTGCCGCGCGATCGTCGGGTCGACGTAGGCGCCGACGTGCTTCTTGCCCTGGCGGGTGGCTGCCGCCGGCCGGCTGACTGACTCGGCGGGTGCCTGGACCGCGGCGGCGAACTTGTTACTCATCGGGTCCCCTCTTTCTGGTGCGCAAGCTGAACGCGTGCACACGCTGAACATCATCGGCAGCCTTGCCGTCCGGCTCGACTTCCTGGGCGGTGCGGCCGTCCAGCAGGGCGCGGGCGAACACCACGCGTTGACCGATCCGGGCCGGGCACACCTGCGCGCCGAGCTCCTCCAGCGCTTCGGCCGCTTGGTCGGCTTCCTGGCCGCGGCTGGCGCAGCCGTTCAGGACCACCACCACCGGCGCCGCGGTTGGCCGCCTGGAGGCGTTGCACGGATACGGCCGTGCTCTCGATGTCCAGGATCGAGGGACGGCACGGCACCAGGACGACGTCGGCGAGCTTGGCCGCGACGAGGGCGGCGTTGTCGGCGCCGACCCATGCCCGCGGCGGCGTGTCGACGATCGCCAAGTGCGCACCGAGGCCGGCTATCCGCTTCAGCTCCTCGGGGATCAAGCTGACTGCGCGCCCGAGCACCGCCGGCTCCGACGAGCTGCGCCGCTCGCTCCACCGGACGGCCGATAACTGCGGGTCGGCATCGAGCACGACGACGTTACGCCCCTGCAGCACCGAGGCGACGGCGAGGTGAACGGCCAGCGTCGTTTTGCCGACGCCGCCCTTTGCGCCGGCAACGGCTATCGTCCTCATCCTGGTGCCCCTTGGTGTTCAGCTTGTGCACACGGTGCCCGTGTTCAGCTTGTGCACACTCCATTGTAGGCCGATTCCGGCCCGATCCGGCGTTCTGGCCCCGATCCCGCGAAAAGCGACGCGCGAGGATTGCCTGTGAGGCGTTTTCCGAAAGCGGGGAGGGGTAGAGAGGTACCCCCTGATTCGCGGGATCCACGCGACATCGTATGGTCCCCGCCGATGATCCACGCCACGCCCGCTACCTACTGTCCGCCGCAGCCCTGGTGTTGCTGCTGGTCGCGGCCGAGGTGGCGGCCCATCCTGGGAGAACGGCGAGCGATGGGTGCCACTACTGCCGCACCAACTGTTCCCGGTGGGGGGTACCCGCCGACAAGCGCCACTGCCACGGCGGCGGGACTTCGCCCACCACGTCGACGACGCAGAAGCCCACCACGTGCCCGGCGTCCACCGGGACATGGCGAGGGATCCGGGTGGCCCCGGAGTGCCGATGCACGCCCTACGACCGCGACGACTACGACTACCCCGGCCAGTGTCGAGCCGCGGATCGCCGAGCGCCTGGGCGGTATGTTCTCCCCCTACGACGGCAGCCAGTTTGCGAGCCTTCGGGAGTCACACATCGAGCACATCGTCGCCATCTCAGAGGCGCACGACTCCGGGCTGTGAGCCGCGAGCGCCGACGTGCGCCTTCGCGTGGACCACGCGGATACCAGTTCGTACCTGCCGGCTCTCCGAGCGGCGCAGTTCAAGGCCAAGTCGCTCTGTCCCCCATGGGTGGCAATGCCAAAACCGGCAATAGGGGTTGACATGGTCATGCGGCCTCGTTCCAGAGCTCCGGACGAGGCTGGAAGTAGCGTTCCAGGTCACCGTTGAGCACGGCGAGGCGGGTGCGCAGCACGCATTCGTTGTCGTGCGGCCGCCAGCGCATCCCGTTGCCCTTGAAGCGCCGGGCGACGACGAACTTGCACTGTCCCTCCACCGAGCCGCTGCCGATCGGCCAGCCGGCAGCCCGGTAGCGGCCATAGTCCATACGCTGCTGGTTGTTCTGGAAGTAGTTGATGTGCTTCCACCCGCCGTCGGTATCGGTGAGCTTCGCCGCCACACGTTTCATCTCGACGATCAACTGTAGCGACTCGCCGTTGTACAGCAGCGTCGACCACTGCCGCAGGTGCTCATCGCGCATCGCGGCAGGCACCAGGTCGCAGAACTCGGCCAGATGGCCAGCCGCATGGTAGTAGTCCAGGATCTGCACCGCCCCCGGAAAGTGCGTCATCGCAAGTTCCCAGTTGTGGCGCGCCCCGTCGGCGATGAACAGCGTCTGTGCGGCGTCCATGAAGCCCATCTGCATCCCCGCCTGCGCCGCGTACGGCTCGAAGTCCTTGCGCGGCCCGTAGCGGGCTCCGGTCCAGCGGTCGGTGATCTTCTTGCCGTCCCGCTTCTCGATCACCACCAGATTGCACTCCTTGAAGCAGGTCTGCGCTCGCAGGCTCTCTCGGCCCGTTACTCCCGGCTGTGGTGAGATTTGCGGGCTCGTGGTGCCGTCCACCTCGACCACCATCAACGGGCATGGCTGCCCATGCTCTGCGCCATCGATCAGTTCGGCTGGATCGTCGGGGAGGCGCTCGCCGGTCTTCTCGGTGGTGCGCTGCACGGCCGTGGAGCTCACCGCATACCCCAGCAGCGCCTCCAGCTTGGTCGCTGAGCGTTCGTAGGCCTCGTCGGCTCCCAGCAGGCAGATCAGCATCGTCATCAGCGGCGAGAACCCGAAGCACCCCTCGATGCCCAGCTTCGCGTCCAGCGGCGCGAAGCTGCCGGGCTGGTTGAGGAACTGGTAGCACCGCCGCGGTCGTACCACGTACTCCCCGAACCGATTGATGAACCGCAGGTTGCGCACCTGCTCGAACACCGCCGGCTCGCCGTCCACCATGATCCGGTTCGCCCGCGTGGGCTCCCCGACGCCTTCGACCACCTCCTGGACCATCAGATCGCCAATCCAGTTCACGAACTCCACGATCCTCTGCTCGGCGTCCTGCAGGCCGATCTGTCCCGCGTTCAGCCGTCTCGACAGCTCCTTGACGATCCGCTCGGCGCTCGGTACAAGTTCATGACTCTTCATGGCCTACCTGCCTCCTGTGTGGCTACTTGTGGGCAGGTAGGCCCTTTCTTCGTCCTGGAGTCAATGCGCTGCCGGTTTCGGCGTTCCCACCCTCCCCCATTGGGGGCTTGACGCGACTCCGCACACTACAGACAATCATGCCATGGTACTCGCCATCTCCACGTCGCCATTCGAGGCGGAGAAGACCGCGCACGACGTATCAGCGACCCGGCGCCTATTGCCGGGCGCGGGAGGTTGCGCGCGATGAAGCGAGCGAGCGCGGCGCTGGTGTTGGCGCTGGTGGCGTTGACCGCATGGACTGAGTCCCAGGCCCTGCCCTAAGTGTGCATCGAGTGCTATACTTTACTTTGACGGCGTACCGTATCGGTGCTCAAACACTGGCCAGAACCACTTTACTTGCCAGTGCCGATGGGGACGTTGTTACAAAATAGACGACTATTACGGTTATTAGCATCGCAAAGTCTGTGCCAAACACAAAAGTATACCACGGTGAAGCATATCGCAATTCCTTCCAGGACGAGACGGGCCCTATACGGCTTGCGCCGGGTGATACGATAAAGGAGAAGGGTAGCGCAATGCTGGTGCTGCGGCCGACGAACGACACCGGCACCTCAGTAGAGGTGAGCCCAGAGCCTAAATGCGTGCGCTGTGACGCCGTCTTGATCTACAAGCCGGAACATACCGAATGGTATTGCAGTGACTGCCGACACACGCCCTGCAGAAAGGAGTTGCGTAAATGTGCGATAACCTCTGCCGCGACTGGCAATAACGGAATGCTTATGCCTTACGAGCCCCTCTATTAGATTAGAGATGAGCCCGACGAGTCGACACGCCGGAGCGCCGGGGGCGGTGGGCTGACGTGGTGGTCGCGGTAGTGCTACCTGGCGTACCACCGCGGGCGGCTGGTGGGCACCATCGGCGACGCCGCCAGTTTCAGCCTGCAGGGCTCCAAGCACATCACCAGCGGCGGCGACGGCGGCATGGTGATCACGGCCGACGAGGAGCTGGCCACCGGCGTGCGCAAGGCGGCTCGACGATGATCCCCCGCGACGTCCGCCAGGACTGGGCGTTTGGCACGAGCGACGGTCAGCATCCGATCGTCGTAGCTGGCGAGCTCTATGGACAGTCCGCGGCTGCGCAAGAACTCGAGCGACGCCAGATGGAGGGCGTCAAGCGTCCGAACGGGAACCGGATAGGCCTCCAAGGCGCGCGCGAGCACCGTCGGAGACAACTCCAGCAACGCGACCCGCGCGATAAGGCCCCGAGCCGCTTCTCCGTGCGAATCAGATGAGGTCGCGCGCGTGCAGCCGGGTCCAGATCTCATATTCCAGCAACCGACTTGCCACCAGGGTCTCACGCCAAAGAGAGGCCGGCGGGCGACGATCCTCGGCCAGGAGGTGAGCGATCGCTACCGAAGTGTCGATATAGATCAACGTTCGCTTCTATCGTCTTGCAGCTCCGCGAGCAGCTCATGCAACCGCGCTACCGGTCGGGACGTCTGCGGGGGGCCGGAAGTGGATAAGACCGGCGGTGTCAACCAGCCCTTACGCACCGCGTCGGCGAGCACCGCATCAGCGAGAACAGGACTCCTCGTCTCTCGCGGCGGCCCGAGCTCGGCCACGATCCGGTCGCGGTCCGTAACCAGGACGGTTTCGCCCGACGCCGCCACGCGCACGTACTCGCTCAGCCTGTTCTTCAGAGCCTTTATGCCGACCGCTCTCATGAACGGACGGTGGCTACCGGTGGCCACCTTGTCAACGGGCGAAGATCGAGAGACCAGGTCGAAATAGCCGAACTCATTCCGGCTCGCCGCGCCGGTGCAGGCGCCGCACCGTATCGACGGTGTCGGCCTGGTCGGCGGTCTTGTCCTCCCGATAGCGGCGCAGGCGGGCGAAGCGCAGCGCCATGCCGCCCGGGTAGCGCCGACTGGTCTGGATGCCGTCGACGGCGATCTCTACGACCAGCTCCGGCCGCACGTGGACGACGTGGCCCTCGCGCCGCGTCGCCAGTTGCTGCAGCCGCTCGGTCTGCCAGCGCAGCACCTCGTCGGTCATGCCCTTGAAGGTCTTGCCAAGCATGACGAAGCCGCAACTCCGCCGGGCAGATGGCCGTGAGCGCCTGCCGACGCTCCGACCACGGCTCGCCGGTCAGGTCCCGGCCATCCAGGAACAGGCAGTCGAACAGGAAGATGGAGACCCGGCCGGCCGCGCTCATGGTCTCCTGGAACGGGCGCGGCCGCCCCTCGGCGCCCAGCGCGATCGCCTCGCCATCCACCACCGCCGACCGGGCGCAGAGCCGCCGCGCGGCTGCAACCGCCGCCGGCACGCCGGCGGTGACGTCGCGCAGGCTGCGCGTGAAGACCCGCACCGCATCCCCGTCGCGGTGGATCTGCACCCGCATGCCGTCCAGCTTGACCTCGACCGCCGCGGCACCGGTGCGGCCGAGCGCTTCCGCCACCGACGGCGCCGACTGCGCGAGCATTGGCTCCACCGGCTGGAACACCTGCAATTGGAATGCCTGCAATCCGTCGCCGCCGTCGCGCAGCGCCGCCTCGGCCACCGCCGGCAGGTCGCCCGACACCATGAGCGCGCGGCGCACCCGGTCGAGCGGCGCCTCCGCTGCCACGGCGATGGCGTCCACCAGGAGGCCGTCCAGGGCGCCCTGCCGCACCTCGCCGATCAAGAGCCGCAGCAGATAGTCGCGCTCGTCCGCGGACGCCCGGCGCACCAGCGGCTGCAGCCGGTCGGCCCGCCGCGGCCGTTGGCGTTCGAATTCGGCCAGGGCGCGGTCGACCTCGCCAACGGTGAGCGACGAGGTCGCTGCCGCGGGCAGCTCACGCAGCCGCCGCACTGCGGCATTCCCGACTCCCAGGCGGCCCTGGCGCAGCCGCCCGGCAAGGAAGCACACGCCCGCTGCCAGTGACTCGGACTCCGCTTCGCCGGTGAGCGCCCGCAGGCATGCGGCCAGCGCCTGGATCTTGGCGCTCCGGCTTCGCGTGGCCCCGACCGCCTTTGAGGTGGCGGCCAACTCGGCGAACAGCACGGCCCGATCCTACGCGATCCTGTCGATTGCCAGGAACATCCTGAACATGGTGCGATGTCGGTGCCTGATGACTGACGACGCCGTGAACCTGGGTCGACACAAGCACCTGATGCTCGACGACTCGATCATCGCCTCTTCGCATGGCGTGGTGCTGCGGTCCAACCCCGCGCGGGCCACCGGCGAGGTGCTGCTGCATCCCGACAACGGGACGCCGGAGGTGTACGCCTACAGCTCGGTGCGCTCCGAAGGCGGCCGGGTTCGCTTCTGGTACGACGACCGCTCCTGCTTCGCGACCCGCTATGCCGAATCGGACGACGGGATTCACTTCACGACGCCCGAGCTCAACCTTCTGGGCGGCGACCTGCCCGCCAACGCGGTCATGGCCATGCACCGCCTGCAGGGCTGCTGCGTCTGGATCGACCCGCAGGCGCCGCCCGAGCGGCGCTACAAGAGCCAGGCCAAGTGCGGGCCGCATCCCGACCGGCCGCACACGCTGGAGTTCTTCGCCTCGCCGGACGGCCTGCAGTGGGAGCACCTGCACGGCATCCGCATTGAGGACTGCGACACCCAGAACGTCGTCTTCTGGGACGAGTCCTACGGCCGCTACGTCATGTATACGCGGCTCTGGGTGCGGGCCGACGACCCGAACCGCAACCACCGCAAGGTGCGCCGGCTGGAGTCCGACGATCTGGTGCACTGGGACTCGCAGAGCGTGGTCTGGGAAGCGGACGCGGCCGATCTGGCGACCTACCGCACCTCGACCGGCATGCCGCCGATCGACTACTACGGGGCGGCCGTCTACAAGTATCCAGACGCAGACGACCTGTACATCTGCCTGGCGGAAGCCTTCTGGCACTTCAAGGACCGCCCGGAGCCCGAGCGCTGGGGCTATTCACCCGATCCGGCGACGCTGAGCCGGAAAGTGGAACGCCTGGCGCCGTCGACCATGGACGTGTACCTGGGCTACAGCCGCGACGGCAAGGTATTCCGCCGGCCGGCCGATCGGCGGCCGTTCCTGTCGCTCGGCCCTGACGGCCGGTTCGATTCCAAGCGGGTGTGGGCCCTGCCGGACCCCGTGCGCATGGGAGACGAGCTGTGGATCTACTACGTCGGTCACAACCGCGACCACGACAGCTTCGTGGATCCGGTGGCGGGCCGCCGCCTGATGGGCCTGGGACGCGCGGTGCTGCGCCTGGACGGATTCGTCGCCGCCGAGGCGGGTTTCGAGGGAGGCGAGCTGGTCACGCGACCGCTGACCTTCGACGGCGACCGGCTGCTGCTGAACCTGCAGGCCTCGGGAGGGGGCAGCTTGCAGGTCGAAGTCCTGGACGCGGACGGCCGCGCGCTCGACGGCTACGCATCGGGCCCCCTGACCGGCGACTCGGTGGCGCTCCAGTGGCGGCCGCAGCAGGGATTGCGGCGGCTCGCCGGCCGCCCGGTCCGTTTGCGGCTGCGCCTGCGAGCGTGCGGGCTCTACGCGTTCCGGTTCGCCGACTGACAGGTGTCGCGCGGTGCGGCGGCATGACCATCGAGTACCGGATTCGGCCGCAGCGCGCGGCTCGGCCCGCCGGATAGTCTCCGCCGCGCTGCCGCGCCGGTGCAGGCGCCGCACCGTACCGATCGTGTCGGCTTGGTCGGCGCTCTTGTCCTCCCCGACGGCCTGCAGGGTCCGGTCGACGAACCGCTGTGCCTCATCCGGGTCGTCGGTCCGGACCGCGTCGACCAGCAGTTCCGCCGGGCAGATGGCCGTGAGCGCCTGCCGCCGTTCCGACCACGGCTGACCGGTCAGGTCCCGGCCGCAAACAGCACAACGAGATGGTAGCCGTGGCACTCTACGCACGCCACGACTCCCTCTGGCGTGGCGCACCACGGTGAACGATACGGAAGCGACGGCCAGGGACAGCGCACGATGCGGCGATACCACCATCGAGTACCGGATCCGCCGCAGCGCGCGGCGCACCAGGACGATACTGATCTCCGTCGATCGCGACGGCGTCCGGCTCGCCGCGCCGCTGGACACGGAGGACGACGAGCTGCGCGAGCTGGTCGTCAAGCGCGCGCCGTGGATTCTCAGGAAGCTGCGCGCGCTCGCCGACGCACCGGCTCCGCTGCGGTTCCTCACCGGTGAGACGCTTCCCTACCTTGGCGATGACATCCCACTGTGCTGCGAATCCCACGGGACGTCGGCACCGGAGATGCGGTTCGAAGCGTCACGGCTGCGGATCTCGGTTCCCGCCGGGCTTCCCGACGAGGAACGGTTCGAGACGGTCCGCGACGCCGTGGTCGCCTGGTACCGGGCGCGCGCCACCGAGCGCCTGCCGGCAGCCGTCGAAGACTGGTGGAGCCGGCTCGGACACGGCCCTTCACCCCCGGTCCTGGTGCGCGACCAGCGCAAGCGCTGGGGAAGCTGCGGTTCGGACGGCGTGATCCGCCTCAACTGGCGGCTGGTGATGCTGGAGCGCTCGCTGATCGACTACATCGTCGTACACGAGCTCTCGCACCTGCGGATCCGCAACCACTCGCCCGCCTTCTGGAACCTGGTGGCGCGGTCGATTCCGGACGTCGCGCAACGGCACCGCCGGCTCAAGGAGATCGCCCTGCGCCTCCCGCTGTAGCACCCCGGACCCCCTCCTTTGACCGTCCGATCGCAGCGCGGCTATCTTCGTCCGGGTTGCCAACGATGCATGACGATCCGCTCAGGGAGGCAGACTCCGAACTGGCAGCGGAGATCGAAACGCTGCCCCCCTTCCGCGTCCTCATGCACAACGACGACTACACGACCATGGACTTCGTCGTGAGCGTCCTGGAACGCCTTTTCTTCAAGAATCCTTCGGAGGCGACGGCGATCATGCTGCAGATCCACCGGCGCGGCGTCGGCATCTGCGGCGAGTACCCGGAGCAGATCGCCGAGTCCAAAGCGAGCGCGGTGCACCGCATGGCGCGCGAGCGCGGCTTTCCCCTGCGCTGTTCGGTGGAGCAGACATGAGTCAGCTCTCCAGGGACGTGGAGTTCACGCTGCAGGCCGCCTTTCGCGAAGCCGAGAGCCGCCGCCATCAGTTCGTGACCGTGGAGCATCTGCTGTTCGCGTTGCTGCACGGCGAGGTCGCGTCCGCGATCGTCATCGGCTGCGGCGGCGACGTGCCGGCGGTCGTCCGCCAACTGGAACGCCACTTTGCCGATTCGCTCGAGTCGGTGCCCGACCAAGCGCCCTACGAGATCGATCTCACCGACGCCCTGCATCGCGTGATCGACCACGTGCAGACCCACGCGGAGTCCGCCGAACGGCGGATCGCCGGCGCGGGCGACGTGCTGGCGGCGCTGCTGCTGGAGGAACGGTCGCACGCCGCCTGGTTCCTGCGGCAGCAGGGCATCTCGCGTCTGGACGTGCTGGAATTCATCACCCATCGGCAGGAAGCGCCGGCCGGCACGGCACGCCGCACCCGCGAGCCGAAGGCGCTCGCCCGCTACGCGACCGATCTCAACCTCCGGGCCAGCCGGGGGGAAATCGATCCGCTGATCGGCCGCACGGAGGAACTGGCGCGCGTGCAGCAGATCCTGGGCCGCCGCTACAAGAACAACCCGATCCTGGTCGGCGACGCCGGCGTGGGCAAGACCGCGATCGCGGAGGGTCTGGCGCGCCTGATCGAGGAGGGCGAGGTGCCGCCCGCGTTCTCGGACCTGCGCATCTTCGCGCTGGACATGGGCGCGCTGCTGGCGGGCAGCAAGTTCCGCGGCGACTTCGAAGCTCGTCTGAAGGCGGTCATGGCCGACTTGGCGGCGATCCCGCAAGCGGTGCTGTTCATCGACGAGATCCACACTATCGTCGGGGCGGGCGCCACCAGCGGCGGTTCCATGGACGCCTCCAATATCCTCAAGCCGGGGCTGGCCTCCGGCGGCCTGCGCTGCATCGGCGCCACCACCCACGACGAGTACCGCCGGTCGTTCGAGAAGGACCATGCGCTGTCGCGTCGTTTCCAGAGAGTGGTCATCGGCGAACCCTCCCGGGAGGAGACGGCGACCATCCTGCGCGGGCTGGCACCCGGATACGAGCGTTTCCACGGCGTGCGCTACAGCCCGCAGGCGCTGCGGACGGCGGTGGAGCTCGCCGATCTGCACATCGCCGACCGCCGCCTGCCGGACAAGGCGATCGACGTGCTGGACGAGGCCGGCTCCGCGGCCAAGCACCGCGTCCGCGAAGGGGCCGGCACGCGCACGATCGACCGGCGCGACATCCAGCGCGTGGTCGCGCGCATGACCAGGCGGCCGGTGGAGGCGCTGTCCGGCGCGACGCGCGATCAGCCGGCGCGGGTTGAGGCGTCCCTCCGTGCCGGCGTGTTCGGCCAGGATGGCGCGATCGCGCAGGTGATGCGGGCCGTCAAACGGGACATCGCCGGCATGCGCGAGCCGCAACATCCCATCGGGTCATTCCTGTTCGTGGGGCCGAGCGGGGTGGGCAAGACCGAGCTGGCCCGCCGGCTGGCAGCGGCGCTCGGCGTGCCGCTGCACCGCTTCGACATGAGCGAGTACATGGAGAAGCATACCGCGTCGCGGCTGATCGGGGCGCCGCCCGGCTACGTCGGGCACGAATCCGGAGGCCTGCTCACCGACGCGGTGATCAAGGCGCCGCACAGCGTCGTCCTGCTCGACGAGGTGGAGAAGGCGCACCCCGACATCTTCGACCTGCTGCTGCAGATCATGGACTACGCGGCGCTCACCGACGGGGAGGGCCGCAGCGCGCACTTCCAGCACACCGTGCTGCTCATGACCTCCAACGCCGGCTCGCGCGAGATGACCGAGCCGTCGGTCGGCTTCGCCACGGACGGTAACGAAGGTCCGCGCCCGCCCGCCGCTACCGAGGGCGAGAAGGCGGTGAAGCGGCTGTTCCGCCCCGAGTTCATCAACCGGCTGGACGCCATCATCACCTTCGATCCACTCAGCCGGGAGGTGGTCGAGCGGATCGTCGACCGCCTGCTGGCCGAGCTCACTCGGCGGCTGCGCGCACGGCGGGTGACGGTCACGATGAGCCCGGCCGCGCGCACCGAGCTGGCCGAGCGCGGCTACGACCCGGCGGCCGGCGCCCGCCCGCTCATCGCGCTGTTCCAGCGCGAGGTGGAGGATCGGCTGACCGAGGACCTGCTCGCCGGGCGGCTGCCGGCCGGCACGGAAGTGTCGATCGGGCTGGGCGCCGACGGCGAGCTGACCTTTACAGTTCTCCCTCGATCGCGATAAGCAGCCGCTTGCGCCACACGCCGCTGGTGAAGCCCCCCAGGCTGCCGTCGGCGGCGACGGCGCGGTGGCAGGGGATCACCAGCGGCACCGGGTTGGCGCCGCAGGCGCTGCCGACCGCGCGCGCCGCGCCGGGTCGGCCGACGCGTGCCGCGATCTGTCCGTAGGTGGCGGTGGTGCCGTACGGGATGCGCCGCAACTGCTCCCAGACCGCCTGCTGAAACGGCGTTCCGGCCGCGCGATAGGGCAGCCGGATATCCATCAGCTCGCCGGCCAGATAGCGGTGGATCTCGCGCTCGATGCCGCTCATGGGCTCGCCGGGGTGCTGCCCGTTGGTCCCCGCGCCGCCGGTGGGCTCGTCGCTGAAGGTGATCCGGCTGAGCGCGCCGTCGTCTTCGACCGTGACGACGATCGTCCCGAGCATCTCCGAGTTGATCAGGAGGTCCGCCGCCATGAGTCAGGCTACCTCGATTCGGTGCACCGTCGGAATGGCGTTGATGTTCTTGATCACCGTCGTACGGTCCGTGCCCGGCTCCACCTCCACCGTGAACATGCCGCGCCGGGTCGCCTCCTCCCCGTCCTCCAGCTTGCCCGCGATCAGGTGGGCGCCGATCTTGCGCAATCCGCTCTCGATCTCGGAAAACAGGTGCGCGCTCTCGCCGGCGACGATGCGGAAGCTGAAGGTCTGCTTGGGCGAGGTGGACTCCCACGCGACGTCGATGCGGCGTTCCTCCAGGTCGCGGATCGCCAGCAGGTCGCGGCAATCGGTGCGATGCACCGTGATCCCCTTGCCGCGCGACACGTAGCCGACGATCGGATCGCCCGAGGCCGGTGCGCAGCAGCGGGCGAAGTTGATCATCAGGTCATCGTAGCCGCCGGCGCGGACGGCCATCTTGTCGGGGTCCAGAATCGCCTGCGTATCGGCGGAGCGGGTGCGGCGCCGGGTGGGGGCCGGTTTGGGGCCGGCCGCCTGCTCGGCGGCCGATTTCTTGGCCACGATGGCCCGGTCCAGGATCAGGTCCGGATCGTTCTGGGTCAGCCACTGCCGGATCTTGGTCCGCGTCCGCGAGGTTCGCGCGTACTGCAGCCAGCGCAGGGTGGGCCGGGCGTTCGATGCGGTGAGGATCTCCACCACCTGCGTGTTGGCCAGCTCCGAGCCGAGCGGGACGATCGCCCCGTCCGCCTTGGCGCCGCGGCAGCGGTGCCCGACCTCGGTGTGGATGTGGTAGGCGAAGTCGATCGGGGTGGCGCCGCGCGGCAGCTCGATCACGTCTCCGCGGGGCGTGAACACGTAGATGGAGTCGCGCAGGATCTCGCGCTTGATGTGCTCGAAGAACTCGGGCGTGCTGGGATCGGGGGTGGCCGGCGTGTCGCCGGGGGCATCCCACTCGCGCAGCTTGGCGATGATGGACGGCTCCGGAGTTCGGCGCTGGCGCTGCTTGTAGACCCAGTGCGCGGCGACGCCGTTCTCGGCGGTGTGCTCCATCTCCCGCGTGCGGATCTGCACGTCCACCACCCGCCCCTGCGGGCCCATCACCGAGGTGTGCAGGCTCTGGTAGCCGTTGGACTTGGGCATGGCGATGTAGTCCTTGAAGCGCCCTTCCATCGGCGGCCAGAGGCTGTGGATCAGCCCGAGCACCTCGTAGCACTGCCCGTTGTCGGCGCACAGAACCCGGATCCCGAACAGGTCGTGGATCTCGTCGATCGCCTTTCCGCGGTCCCGCTGCTTGCGGTAGATGGAGTAGAAGTGCTTGATGCGGCTCTGCACCTCCAGGTCGAGGCCGCTCTCGACCGCCCGCTCGAGCAGCAGGTCGCGGAGGCGCAGCAGGTACTCATGGCGGTCCTCGCGCCGCTGGGTCACGAACTGCCGGACCTGCTCGTAGACCGCCGGCTGCAGCACGCGCAGCGCCTCATCCTCCAACTGCGACTTGATGCGGTACATGCCCAGCCGGCCGGCCAGCGGACTGTAGATCTCCAGGCACTCCTCGGCGATCCGTTTCTGCCGCTCCGGATCCAGGAACTGGAGCGTGCGCATGTTGTGCAGCTTGTCGGCCAGCTTGATGATGATCACGCGCACGTCGCGCGCCATCGCCAGCAGGATCTTGCGGATGGTCTCCGCCTTCTGCACGGTGCGGCTCTGGCCGCGGAGCTGCGAGATCTTGGTGACGCCCTGCACCAGCTCGGCGACCACCAGGCCGAAGCGCTCGCGCAGCTCGTCCTCGCTGACCCCGGTGTCCTCGATCGCGTCGTGCAGCAGACCCGCGCACACCGCGTCGGCGTCCATCTGCGTGTCGATCAGGATGCGCCCGACGGTGATCGGGTGGACGAGAAAGGGCTCGCCGCTGGCGCGGAGCTGCCCGTCGTGCGCCGTTGCGGCCAGCTCGACCGCCGCGCGGATGCGGTGCGCCTCCTCCGGCTGGTAGCGGGACAGCTCCTCCTCGGCAAGGGTCAACGAGTCGCCCCCCGCCTGCAGCTCGGCGATGCCGGGCATGCCCGCCTCCGGGTCGTTCACCGCCATCGGGCGCTCCGCCACCGGGCGGCCATCACCCGCGGCCGGCCAGCCAGGTCGCGGTGCACGGCCACCTCCGCGAAGCCAGCGTCCGTCAGCGCCGCTTCGAGCCTGGCGACATGCTCGGCGGCGGTCTCCAGCAGCAGGTAGCCGCCCGGGCGCAGCCTGGCCCCCGCCTGGGCGATCAAGCGCAGCGTCACCTCGACGCCGGTCCGGCCGCCGCGCAGCGCGCCCATCGGCTCCGGCCATCCGCGCTCGGCCATCCGCGCGCAGGCGGCTGCATCCACGTACGGGAGATTGGCGACGATCATGTCCAACGGCCCGGGGAGCCCGATCAGCAGGTCGGCCACCCGCGCGGTCAGGCATTCCCGGCCCAGCAGCCGCCGCTGGTTGATGCGGCACACTTCCAGGCACGCGGCGTCGCGATCCGAGACCGAGATGGCGAGCTCGGGGCGCGCCGCCTGCAGCGCGATGGCGATGCAGCCGGAGCCGGTGCCCACGTCGTGCACCCGCCGCACGGACGGATCGGCGCCGATGGCCGCCAGCGCCGCCTCGACCACGCACTCGGTGTCCGGACGCGGGATCAGCACGCGTCGGTCCACGCTGAAGGTGTGGCCGTAGAACTCCTTGGCGCCGCGGATGTAGGCCACGGGCACCGCGTGGCGGCGGAGATCGAGCGCCCGCCGGAAGCTCGCCATGCCGCGCGCGCCGACCGGATCGCCCATACGCGCGAACAGGCGCTCCTTGCTCACGCCCAGCGCGTCGGCCAGCAGCAACGCAGCCTCCAGGGTCGGCGTATCGGTGGGCGCACCGGCCAGTGCGGCGACGCCCGAGCGGAACGCGGCCGCGACCGTCACCTCAGCACCTCCCGCAGCGCCGCCTCCCGCGAATGTGTGCGCAGCGCGTCGATCACCTCCTGCAGCTCGCCAAGCAGCACGGCCTCCAGCCGATAGAGCGTCAGGTTGATGCGGTGGTCGGTGACCCGGTTCTGCGGCACGTTGTAGGTGCGGATGCGCTCCGAGCGGTCGCCCGTGCCGATCTGGGAGCGCCGGTCCTTGGCGCGCTCGGCCGCGCGCTTGGCCTCCTCCGCCTCGTACAGACGCGCGCGCAGCACCCGGTACGCCTTCGCGCGGTTCTTGTGCTGGGACTTCTCGTCCTGACAGGTGACGACCAGGCCGGTCGGCACGTGGGTCAGTCGCACCGCGGAGTCGGTGGTGTTGACGCTCTGCCCGCCGGGGCCGGAGGAGCGGTAGACGTCCACACGGACATCCTCCGCGCGGATGTCCACCTCGGTCTCCTGTACCTCCGGAAGCACCGCCACGGTCACGGCCGAGGTGTGAATGCGGCCTTGCGACTCGGTCACCGGCACGCGCTGCACGCGGTGCACGCCGCTCTCCCAGCGCAGATGGTCGAACACGTCGGTGCCGGCGACCGAGAACGACAGCTCGCGGAAACCGCCGATCTCCGTCTCGCTGGAGGAGATGATCTCCACCTTCCAGTGCTTGCCGTCCGCGTAGCGGCTGTACATCCGGTACAGGTCGGCGGTGAACAACGTCGCCTCGCCGCCGCCGGTGCCGGCGCGGATCTCCATGATGATGTTGCGGGATGCGTTGGGGTCGCGCGGCACCAGCAGCTCGCGAGCGCGTTCGACCGACTCGGCCAGGCTCTGCCTGAGGTCGCGGACCTCCTCGCCCGCGAGCTCCCGCATCGCCTCCTCCTCCTCGGCGGCGGCCAGCTCGTCCGTCTCCTCGATCTGCGCGGCCAGGCTGCGGATCTGATCCCGCTCGCGCACCACGGCGGCAAGCTGCGCGTACTCCTGCATCAACTCGCGATAGGCGCGCTGGTCCCTGGCCTGGGCCGGATCGGCGGCCAGACCCTCCAGCGTGCCGTAGCGGGAGGCAGCTTCGTCCAGGCGGGCGCTCAGCGCCGGGTCCACGATATCCATGGCGTCGTGCGCGACGGTACCCGACATTGCCGACTCGAGGTAATGGCCGCCCCACGGCAATGGGCCGTGCTACGTTACGGCAATGACCGATGAACAGCGCTATCTCTTCGATCTCAACGGTTATCTGACCGTACGCGGAGCGCTGCCAGACGATCTGGTTCGCGAGCTGAACGCCGAGCTGGACCTGATCGACGCGATGGGCATGGAGGAGGCGAAAGCGTCCGGCGCGATTCGCCAGACACGGGGCGACCGCGACCAATTCGGCAACCTCGAGTACACGTGCGTCCTGTTGCCCTACGGCGGGATATTCGAGTCTCTCATCGACGTGCCGGCCACGGTACCGCTGGTCGAGGAGATGATCGGCGGTCCGACACGCCTGGACGCCATGCACTTCATGGCCAGGACCTCCGGTCGCGGCAGCGTCCTGCATCACGGCTACGCGGAGCTCCTGGCCTACAGCGAGTACGCGCTCAACCGCGACCGGTTCGAGTGCGTGAGCGTCAAGATCGGCTACGCCCTCACCGACGTGGCTCCGGACAACGGGCCGTTCGTGGTGATACCGGGCAGCCACAAGGGCAACTTCGCCGTTCCGGGAAACCTGCAGCTCCCCGAAGCCGGCGACCCGCTGGTGCAGCCCATCCCCGCGCAGGCCGGGGACGCCGTGCTGTTCTCCGAGGACCTCACCCACGGGGCGCTGGTGAACCGCAGCGACCGGGTGCGCCGCACGATCTTCATCTCCTACGCGCCGGCGTTCCATTCCGCCTGGTACGACCAGACGGTGACCGCGCCGGGGTTCGAGGAGCGAGCCACCCCGCGCCAGCTCGAGCTGGTACGCGGCCCCGTCCCTTTCGGCGCCCGCACCACCTACAGCTTGGAGCCGGTACGGGTATCGTGAACGCCGAAGAGCAGCAATGGGAGCTGTCGCAGCGCGTCGGCGAGATCGACGCCCTTGATTCTGGATCTGGGCCCGGCGAACCTGCCGAGCCTGACACTCCCGCCGCCCCTCCCGCACCGGCGGACGAGCCCGCTCCGCCCGGCCGCCGCACCGCCAGCACCACCTCGGTTCTGCAGTCCGGCACCGGCCAGCGGCGGCTCACCGAGACCGAGCGCTTTCGCTTCGACATCGCCGGCTACCTGCCGCTCGGCACCCTGCTCGACCCTGCGCAGGTGGCCGAGGCGTGCGCGGCCGTCGCCGACCCCGACGCCCTGGCGGCCGGCGTCACCGCGGTCGGCAACGGACTGGAGCTGGAGCTGCGCAACATCGTCGAGCTCGGCGGCACGCTGGGCGAGGTGTTCGCGCGCCCGGACCTGCACGGGCGCATGGTGGAGCTGGTCTGGGGCGAGCAGGTCCGGCTGATCTCCTCACGCGCGCTGGTGCGCCGGGCCGGCGTGAGCGGCCGCGTCACGCAGGGGGGACGCGCCGACCCGCGCCGCTTCGGGCGCTACCGGGCGTTCGTGGAGGGCGAGTTCCGCTGCCTGCTGGTGTCGGTCCTGATCGCTCTGGACGACACGGCTGCCGGCGACGGCGCCATCGGCGTGATACCGGCCAGCCACAAGGCCAACTTCGCGCACCCCTATGCCGATCGGCTTGCCGAAGACCTTCCGGTGCTGCGGCCGTTGCCGCTCGCCGCCGGCGAAGCGCTGCTGTACACGGAGGCGCTGTCGCACGCCCTCACCGCTCCGCGGGCGGACGGCAAGCGCTGGCTGCTCTACCAGTACGGGCCGTCCTACATGCTGGACTGGCCGCACTGCACCCCGTCGGCAGCGGTGCGCGCGCAGGCGGCGTCCGACCCGATCAAGGCCGCGCTGCTGCGCGAGCCCTACTACCACTGATCCGGCCGCCGGGCACTCGATGCGTCTGGGCCTGTTCCTGATCATGCCGGCGCCGTCCGGAACGGCGCCCGGCCGCGTGGTCGAACAGGCGCTCGCCGACGGAGCGCGTGCGGAGGAGCTGGGGTTCGACGCGGTCTGGGTCACCGAGCATCACGGCTCCGACTACGGATGGTGCTCCGCGCCGTCGGTGATGGCCGGCGCGCTCGCCGTCCGCACCCGTCGCGTCGACATCGGCTACGCGGTGGCCGTCACCCCGCTGCACCACCCGGTGCGGCTGGCCGAGGAGATCGCCACCGTCGATCAGCTCTCGCGCGGGCGGGTGATCGCCGGGTTCGGCCCCGGCTATTCGCCGGTCGAGTACGCGCCGTTCGACACGGCCTTCGCCGACCGGCATCGGCTGCATGACGAGGGCATCCGCCGCGTCCTCGAGCACTGGCGCACCACCGCCGGGATCCGGCCGGTGCAGACGCCCCCCCGCGTTGCGGTCACCGCCGGATCGCCGAAGGCGGCCGCCTGGGCGGGCCGGATGGGGTACGACCTGCTGGCGTTGAACGCCGGGGCACAACTGCTGGAACTGATCCGCGCCTATCGCGACGCGGCGCCAGGGGCAGGACGGGTCGGCGTGCTCCGTCTGGTGGCGGTCACGGCCGACGGCGACCCGGATCGGGAGGTGCTCGATGCCGCGCGCTGGACGCTCGGCCGCCGCAACCGGCTGATCGGGATGCCACCGCCGGACGACGCACAGGTGACCGCCTATCTCTCGGAGCGTGCGATCGTCGGCACGCCGAGAGCGGTGGGCACCGGCATGACCGAGCTTGCCGCGAGCGGCGTGGACGAGCTGATCTGCTGGTGCCGCTGGGGAACGCTCGGCGACGCGCGGATGGAGCGAGCGATGGAGCACCTGGCAGCGCTGCGGCCGCTATCAGAATGAGGAGTCTATGGCTCGACACGCTCGCCTCCTCGCACGTACATTCAGCCGGCGCCTCAGGGCGCACATCTCTTAATCTGTGAGGATCATCATCATGATTCGCAAACTTCCGTTCGTCGTCGCGGGCCTGTTCCTGCTCGCGCACGTTGCTCTCGCCGCCGAATTCAAGGTGGACAAGGCCCATACCAATGTCGGCTTCCGGGTCGCCCACATAGTGGTCGCGAAGACCACCGGCTCGTTCAACGACTTCGACGCCTCCTTCACGTACGATCCGGAGGACATGGGCTCGTTCTCGCTGACGGCCACCATCCAGGCAGTCAGCATCGACACCAATGTCGAGCAGCGCGACAACCACCTGCGCAGCTCCGACTTCCTTGATGTCGCCAATCACCCGACCATCACGTTTACCAGCACCAGTCTGATGATGGGTGCAGATGGCATCGTCGTGGTCGGCGATCTCACGATCCGCGGCGTCACCAAGCAGATCGAGCTGCCGATCACCATCGTCGGTCCGGTCCAGGGTCCTGGCGGAGCCACCGTCGTCGGCATAGAGGGCCGCGCCATCATCAACCGCCACGACTTCGGCGTGTCCTGGAACAACACACTGGACAATGGCGGTTTGATCGTCTCCGAGGAAGTCCGCCTCGAGATCGACGCCGAGTTCATCCAGCAATAGGACGCTCCGGGGAGATCTCTCCTCGGACTTGAGGGCTCCGGGGCCGGCACCGATGATCGGGCGCCTACCCGGAGCCCACCCCAATCCGCCCACCCTGCGAAGGACGGAGACGTGAGCTTCGCCCCGCGATTCTCCATCACCAACGCGATCGCCTCATCGCTTACCCGGGTCGAACGAGCCCGCGGTTTCCTGGAAGCCGCCACGCTGTCGGAGCACTGGATCTCCTCAATGCGCTCGCGAGCCCTTCTGCTCGAAGCCCATCACACGACGCACATTGAAGGCACACGCCTCACCCTCGACGACGCCGCTCGGCTCCTGGAGGGTGCTGAAGTTCCGGCCGCCGATCCCGACGACGCGCGCGAGCTTCTCAACTTCCGGCGTGCCTTCGACTTCGTCAGCAGCTATCTGAACGAGGGCATCCCGATCACCGAGCGCCTTGTGCGCGAGATCCATCGCCGGCTAGTGGAGGGCGTACGCGGCGGGGAAGCCGCTCCGGGAGAGTATCGGCGCGTACAGAACTATGTCGTGAATGCGGCGACCGGGCAGACCATCTACACGCCGCCGCCAGCCCTCGAGGTCGCGACTCTCATGCGCGACCTGATAGCCTGGATGAACGATCCACGCGACATCCATCCGGTCATCGTGAGCGCGATCGCCCAGTTTCAACTGGTGCACATCCACCCGTTCCTCGACGGCAACGGGCGTGCCTCCCGGCTCCTATCGATGCTCTGCCTCTATCGAGCCGGGTACGACTTCAAGCGACTCTTCTCGATCAGCGAGTACTACGACCGGGACCGGGCGTCGTTCTACCGCGCCCTACAGGGTGTGCGGCGGGCGAACATGGACATGACCGGTTGGATCGAGTTTTTCGCCGAAGGGCTCGCGACGCAGCTCGCCGAGGTCAAGCGACGTGGGGAGCAGGCGATCCGGCGAGATCTGCTCATCGGGCAGCACGGTCTGACCGCTCGACAGGCGCTGGTCCTCGGGCATGTGCTCGACCGTGGTCGGATCACGATCGGTGAGCTGGAAGGGCTGTGCTCGGGAACACCTCGCCGGACGCTGCAGCGCGACCTCAAGGCTCTGGTCGACAAGGGCCTGCTGCTGCGGTCGGGGAGCACGAACCGCCACGAGTACCGTCCGCGCGACGTGGGTGCATGATCTTGCGCCACTCTTGCGCCACATCTTGCGCCATTTGGTGATGCTGCAGCAGCCTGACAAGTCAGAGGTCACCGCCAGGGCCATACTCGACCGCTACATTGAAGGAGTGCGTGCGGATTTCGCGTGCTCGGTCGAGGCGGTCGTGCTGATCGGCAGCTTGGCCACCGGCGGCTACGTCGCCGGCCCCGGCGACATCGACCAGATCACGATCCTCCGCCAGGACGCGGCCCACGGTACTGAAGATCGCGTGCACACGTGTATCGACGGGGCGACAGCGGCGTACGGCAGGGCGGTGCACCTTGCGCCCATCGTGTATCGACGAGCGGACCTCGACCGCCCGTGGCCGGTGACCTGGGATCTCCGCGAGGAGACGCAGCACCTGGTCACGGTGCCGGAGGCGTTGTTGCGGATGCACGATCACGGACAGGTCGTGTACGGCAACCCGTCATACGTGGAACTCCTGCAGGCTCCTGCCCGCGAGGAAGTCCTTGCCTGTCATCGACGACTCCGACGTTGGAATCATGACGCCAAACGGGTGTATCCACGCCTGGATCTTGCGAATCGCGCGGAGATTCCCCCTCGGCTTGCCGTCCAGGTGATCCTGTCGAGGGCCATCTGGCACCATTTCTACGCCACCGGCTCGGCATGCTTCGTCAAGAACGCGATCGCCGGGCGCCTCGCCGGCGAGGTCCCCGGCTACCTGTTCCAGGAGGGCGTGAACTTGGCAGCCCACGTCCGTCTCTCGGGGTCGTTCGACGTATCGCCGCAGGTGGAAGGACAACTGACGAAGTGGTGCAGGCGGTTTCTGGAGTGGGGGGCGAACCATCAACCCGACGACGTGCCCGGAGTCTCGGTTGCGGCCTCGGAGCCGAAGACGAGGCGCCCGCCGCCCAGCGTGAGCTAAGCTACTAGGCGCGGCCCTCGGCGACCCACTTCTTGATCATCTCCTCCACGTACGCCTCCGACTGCTCGGTGACGCGGGCGCGGCCCGCGTAGTAGACCAGTCCCAGGGCGCGGCGCCACCGATCGCTCGGGTTGGGGTCGGCGCGGTGGACGATCATGCAGTGGTGGATGACCAGGTCGCCGGGCGAGGCGATGATGGCGTGCTCGGCGGCCAGATCGGCGTCGCCATAGTCGGTGACGCCGCGGGAGAAGCCCATCACGTTGGACATGGCGTGCGAGCGGTAGCCTCGCCGATGGGAGCCCGGCAGGTAGCGGATGCACCCGTTCTCCTCGTCCACAGCGTCCAGCGCTATCCAGAAGGTCAGCGCCTCGCTCGGCTCCAGCTTGAAGTAGAAGCCGTCCTGGTGCGGGGGCGTCACCTTGCCGACCCGCGGCGGCTTGGCGAACCACTGCAAGGCCTTCGGGACCGCCGTGTCGTCAAGGAGATCGGCGGCCAGCCCGACGAGGCGCTCATTCTCGTAGAGGTCCTGCAGATCCTGGTCGTACCGGCCGAAGTTCTGCAGACGCATGATGGTTTCCGAATCGTCGGGAACCTCGTAGAACGCCGTGCGCTCGTCCAGATCGGGCAGCCGCTCGATGAGCGCGTCGATGTGGGCGTTGATGTCGGCCACCTCCGCCTGACTCATGAAGCCGCGCGCCACCGCGTAGCCGTCGCGGCGATAGTCGTCCTTCAGGGCGGCCTGCTCCGTGGCGGTCATGCGGCTACCCAGTGCTGGAACAGCGGCTGCACGGTGGCAGGCAGCCCGTCGAAGACGTCACGGGGCACCGCCGGCACCTCGTTCTCGGTCAAGTCGGGATTGGCGTCCAGGATCCGCTGGCGGTCGGGCGACCCCGGCCGCAGCACCTCCAGGTTCAGCCACCACGGGGCGTAGCGCACCGCCAGCCCGACGCGCGGCGCCGTCGATCGATTGGCGCCGGCGGCGTGCCAGAGCCTGCTGTCGCACACCACCACGGAGCCGGGCCGCCCGGTCACACACACCTCCGTCGGGTACGGCTCGAACGGCGGTACCTCGGCGCCGCCGGTAGGATTGTCGTTGGAGCGATGGCTGCCGCTGACGATGAGCGTGCCGCCGTTCTCCGCGGTGAACTCGGTGAGCATCCACAACGTCGTCAGATGGCACACCGCGTCCGGATAGGGGGAGCGGATGTGGCCGGCGTTCTGCTGATTGAACGGCCAGTCGGCATGCCACCTGGAGCGCTCGTTTCCCGGGTAGTTGACGATGCTGGAGTTGAACGAGATGCGCAGGTCGGGCCCGAGCAGCGACTCGGCCAGCCCGAGCAGGCGCGGCTCGGCCAGATAGGGCGCGAAGGACTGATCGTAGGAGATCATCCCGGACACGGCGCCGATCTTGGCGGGGGCGTTCTTGCGCGTGTGCTTGTAGGTGTCGACCGTGCGCAGCACGCTGTCGTGGACGGCGCCGATCTCGGCCGGCGGTATCACGTCCTCGATCAGGCACCAGCCGTCCACGTACATGCGCTGACGCATCTGCTTGACTGTCATCGGCATCCAACGGTAGCAACGATCGGCGATCCTACCAACCTGCCGAACCCGCCGCGCGGCTCGGCCTCCGCGATGTCAGCCGCTGCCGGTGCCCGCCACATGCACGCCCGTCTCGTCCGCGGTGACCGGATAGGGATCCGATATCCGGGAGCCTCGCTCATCGCGCTCGGTTCCCAACAGAAACCAGGCTCCCCTGAAGTTGACGAGCTGGCTCGCGTACACCGCAGCCCCCGGCTGGGCGAAGATTTCGCCGGTGCCGTGAATCCGGAACGGACCGAGGGGTGAGGGGCCGACCATGCTGTAGTCGCCCCGACGAAAGCGATGGCCCGGGAACCGGCGCATGAACGCCGGCGCCAGCATGTCGGGCACCCTCGGGTCGCCGGCGATGGTGCAGAAGACGAGATAGTAGCGCCCGCCGATGCGGTAAACTTGGGGCACCTCCATCTCTTCCGTCATGCGGTCGTGCTGCAGCGGAGGCAGGATCGTCCAGCGGCGCATGTCCCTGGTTTCGGCCACGCCGACGGTGCCGCGCGACGACGGGTCGCCTTCGTTGCGACGCGCGCACACGAGCTGCAGCACCCTCTCGCCGGTCTTCAGCAGAAACGGATCCCGCCAGTGCACCATGACCCGCTTGCCCGTTGACATCAGCTCGTAGTGCTGCGGCGAAGCCTCCGTCACCGGGTTCTCGTCGATCTTCTCCCAGTGGTGGAGATCCGCGGAGAACGCCATGCCCACGCGCTGAACCATGTGATCGTCTCCCGAATGGTGCCCGGTGTAGGCCATCCAGTAGGTGCCGTCGTGCTCGATCACGCTCCCCGTCGCCAGGCCCCGGTCGTCCCAGGAGCCCGGCGCACCCCTCCGCAGCGCGATTCCGGCATCATCCCAGGTGCGCAGATCGTGGCTGATCAGGTGCCCGATGTCCCACCCGTGCTCGCTCCCTTCGGGCTTCTTCAGGCAGAAGAGATGTACCTCCTCCCCGCGGACGAAGTACCAAGTGTCCCCGAACGTCACCCCCTCCCGCGCGTACATGATGCGTCGGCTATCGGCGGGCGGCTTGGCGCTCGCGGTCGCGGGCGGCCTGCAGGAACTCCTGGACCTTGATCGGCTGCCCGGTACGGCTGCTCTCGATGGCGGCGAAGATCAGCGCCACTGACTGCAGGTTGGCCTCCACGTTGGTCGCCATCGGCGGGCCGCCGTCCAGCCAGTCCAGGAACTGGTCCAGCAGCCAAGTGTCCTTCCAGTACCGCTGCTCCAGCAGGGGGACTTCCTCGCCCCGGCCCTCGCGGCTGTCGTTCCTCGATGAGTAGGGGAAGCGCTCGATGCGGCGGTGATCCATGATCAGCGTCTCATGCTCGCACTCCGCGCGGATGTACTCCCGCGTCCAGCCGTTGAAGCCGCAGGCGTTGGTCTTGGCGCCCTCATAGATGACGCGCGTGCCGTTCTCGAAGGTCATCATCACGTGGCCCTGCGAACCGCTGCCGTACGCGCCCCAGGGCGGATTCCAGGTCTGCGCGTAGATGGTGTCGCACCTGGAGCCGGCCAGGTCGGCGACGATGTCCAGGTGATGCACCGATCCCTCGATCATCAGCGCCTCCTCCATGGTGTGGCGGAAGTGTGCGCCCCAGTCGCCGAAGTTGCGCAGGCCGCAGGTAAAGCGGCACACCAGGTAGTCGATCGCGCCCGGCCGGCCGGAGCGCAGCTCGTTGCGCAGGGTGGTCTTGTCCTGGTCGAAGCGGTGGCTCATGGTCACCCCCATCTTCTTGCCGGCGCGCTGCACCTTGGCGGCGATGCGCACTGACGCCTCGAGGGTGTCCGCGATCGGCTTCTCCGAAATCACGTGCATGTCATGCGCCAGCGCGGCGTCGACCACCGACTCGTGGAAGGCGGGCGGCACCACCACGGTGCAGATGTCGGCAGGATTCTCCTCGCAGGCGCGCTGGAGGTCGGTATAGCACCGCTCGGGCGGCAGCCCGAGATGGGTCTGCGCGTTGTGGTGCACCTCGGGGTCGATGTCCACCGCCGCCACCACCTGCAGGCGGCCGCCGGCCACGTGCGGGGGAAGGAACTGGGAGCACCACGGGACGCCGCGGCCGCCGGTGCCCACCTGAATCAGGCGATAGGTGTTTGGCATGTCGGCGAAGACGCTAGGGGCCGCCGATACTCCTGTCAATTCGGCGCATACGGCGTGGTGAGATTCCCGAGCGGGAGGTTCCCGCTACGTGTGGCTTTGACACGATCACTCGGCCGGCCGGCGCGAGCGCCCGCCTTCGGCGCCGAAGTAGCTCCACACGCCGGCCGAGAGGCCCGTTCCGCCACCGCGGGCGCTTGCCGGTGAGAGTCCCGCCGCGACTTCGGCGCCGAAGAGGTGGTGTGCGCCGACGGCGCCGGCCCCTTCCGCGCGGAAGGGACCTTTCGATCCTGGTGTTCCCGCGTCTTCGCCGGCGACGTGGCGCTGCCAGTCACGTGCGCTGACCGTATCGGCGCCGAAGCCGCCCGACGGTCCGCGTCCGACTGCTTCCTTGCGACAGCAACCCCTTGAGCTGCTCCAGCCCGCGCTGGCACTCGTCATCGATCACCACCTTCATCTCCCAGCGCTCCCCGCCCAACGGCCGCACTCGATCCGCCGGCACCGCCAGCTCCGGATCCATCTCCGCCAGCATCTGCATCACTTGCCGCGTGCTCTTCCCCGCAGCCTCGTCCACCAACGCCTTCCGCGCCGATACGTCCAGCTCCGGCGGCGGCACCAGTGCCGGTACAGGTGATCAATGACGAAGATCTGGATCTGGCGATCGAGAGAAGCCAGCTTGCCGGTCTGCTCCAGCAGTTGGCTGTCCGAGAGGCCGGAGACGGCAGAGGCGAGCTCGGTACGATTAGCGATTATCATACCGTAAATATAATGCTGGTTTTGAAATGGAGCTTTTGGACGGGTCCAGGACGACCCGGTAACGCGCGCTCAGCACACGCTGAACGGGGGCTTGAGTGGCCGAAAGGCTGTCTCAGCTCTTCGGAGCTCCGGAGGGCTCGGAAGAACCGGCAACGAGCCTTCTGGAGCGTCGAAAACCCCGTCAAGTACTTGCGGCGAAATTCTTGAACTTTTTTATCGCCACGGCGGCTGTGGTCGGTAGCGCCCGGCTCAACTCGATGCGCTCGCATAGCGCCGGAGTCCCGCTCGGAACACCAGGCTCGTCACGGCCAGGCCTGCGACCGCGAGTACGCTTGCCGCCGACAGCATCGGCAGCGAGATACCATCCAGCAGGATCTCCGCTGGCACCGTCGTGAGCACTCCCACCGGCACGACCCACGTCAGCAGCAGCTTCAGCCATCCCGGATAGAGGGCCGCCGGGAAGCGTGCCAATTGCACGACCGGCCGCACCAGCCATGTGAACAGGAAGTCCGCCTTCCAGAACATCAAGCTGGCCAGCGACATAGTGAGGGAGTAGAGAATCACCCCCCGCGTCAGAGCGCCCTCATGCACCCTGCCCAGCAGGACCTCGATCGGGAATCCCAGCATGTATCGGAATGGCAGCCATTCCGCGGCGGTCCGCAACCCGGACTGTATTGGGGTGAACGCCTGCCGCCTGAGCGACCTGGGACGTCGTGTACCGGCGCTCGGAGCGAACGGCTCGCGGCACTTCCCTCCTCGGAATTAAGGCCGCAGCACCACCCGGCCTTCGATCTTGCCCTCGGTGAGCTCGGTGAGCACGTCGTTGACCTCGCTGAGGGGGCGCTCGGTGATCGGCGGGGGCTCGATCCGGCCGGCCCGGCGCAACTCGATCAGTTCGGCAAGGTCCTGCGGGGTCCCCACGTGCGAGCCGCGCAGCGACAGCAGCTTGTAGATCAGGTTGGGCATCGGCATGTCCAGTGCCCCGCCGTACAGGCCGACGACCACGTGCGTGCAGCCGCGGCGCAGGGTGTCGATCGCGAACAGCGTCGTCTGTGGCATGCCGACGAAGTCGACCGACGCGGCCACGCCGCCGGTCTGCGCCTTCAGCCGTGCGGCGGCATCGGGATCGCCGTTGTCGATGGTTTGCGACGCGCCGAGCTTTTCGGCCAGCGCCCGCTTGGCCGGATCGGTGTCGGCCACGACGATGGTCGCCTCGGTCATGGCCGGCACGACGCGCAAGCCGCTGGTGCCGAGCCCGCCCGCCCCGACCAGCAGCAGCGTGTCGTCACGGGTGAGGCCACCGACGGCCCGCTTCAGCGCCGCGTAGGAGGTGATGCCGGCGCACGCGTAGATGGCGGCCACCGCCTCCTCCACCCCGTCGTAGGGCAGCAGGTAGCGCGGGTGCGGGACCAGCATGTAGTCGCTGTAGCCGCCGTCCACCCGGGCGCCCAGGTAGCGCCCGCTCTCGCAGAAGATGTCCTCCTCGCGCAGGCAGGCGGCGCAGCTCCGGCAGCCTACCCACGGCCAGCACACGCGCCGGTCGCCGACCGTCACGCCGGCGGCGTCGGGGCCCACGGCCGCCACCTCGCCGACCGGTTCGTGCCCGAGCGTCAGCGGCAGCTTGACGCCGACGTTCTCCAGCCGGCGCTGCTGCCCGTGGCCCATGTCGAAGTAGCCCGCGCGGATGTGCAGGTCGCTGTGACAGACGCCGCAGGAGGTCACTCGCAGCAGCACCTCGGTCCCCGTCGGCTCCGGCGTCTCGTAGTGGTTCTCGGCGAGCGGCGCCCCCCACTCGACGATCTGGTAGCTGGTCATGGCTTTCCTCCTGCGCCCGTGGCGCCCCGATCGTCGCCCGAACCGGCACTACCCGTCACCCTCATCCCAGCGGCTCGCCGTCCGCGACGCCGCGGAACCACTCCCAGCCCACCCGCGGAGCGTGTCCGTCGACGTTGGGCGCCCCGCGTCCCGCGCGCACGTCGCCGCGGTCGACGATGCGGCTGTCGATGCTCAATCGCGTGCGGCCCGTCCGGTTGGGCCGGCTGGCATGCAGATGCGCCCCCGAGAAGCACAGCAGGTCGCCGGGCTCGATGAGGACCGGGACTCCCGACGCGTCCTCGAGCGGCGCCCGACACTCCGGCAACAGCGGATAGCGCCCCGGCGACTCGCGCAGCCGTTCCAGGTCCCACTCGGCGCTGGTGTTGGGCACCGGCCAGCCGAACAGCGCCGGCCAGATCACCATGGTGGCGCCCTGCTCGACCGGGAAGACCGGGCCCCACAGGTTGATCTGGGCCATGACGTTGGAGCCCCAGGTGTCGCGGTGCGCGGGAAGATCCCGCACGCGCCGCCCGCGGTGCGTGTCGCCGCTCGGCTGCAGGCGCAAGATGAGGCGGTCGGCGTACGTGCGGGCGGGGTCGAGGCCCAGCGCCTCGATCACCGCTCGATACGCCGCGCGCACCTCCGCGTCGCGCATGAAGGAGCGCCGGAGGCCCCCCGCTCTGGCCAGGAACTCCGCGCGATCGAGCGAAGCCTGGGCGTCCGGCGGCGCATGCGGAGCAAACGCCGCGCAGACCATAGCCCGCGCGCGCGCCACCAGGGCCGCCATCGCCGGCATCCGCCGGAACGCCAGGATCTCGCCACGGAACAGCCGCTCCCGGTCGAGGGGTGGCTCGCCGTCCGCGATCCCGGCAGTCACGCCCGAAACCGCGTAGGAGTCTGTCGGATCTGGCGCGTCAGCGACATATCCGACGGAATCCGTAGCGGAAGGTGGGGATGGGCCAATAACGGAGCCGCAGGCGACGATATTGGGGCGCTATACCGTGGCGTCCTCGCCGCGGGAGTGCGCGATCTCGCGTGCGCTGGGATTGACCGACGGCCGGAACGGGACCTCGCACACCTGCGCCCGCTCGGGCTTGCCCGGCTCGCTGGCATACTCGTCCGGCAGCCACACGGTGAGGTCCGTGCCGATGGCCGATTGCTCCACCGGCACGTGGCCCAGAGAGATGTTGCAGCCCAGCTCCGGCGCGTACCACGGCGAGGTCAAGTAGCCGATCGGGTCGCCGCCGCCGGCGTCCGACACCAGCCAGAAGTCCGGCGCGTAGTCGTCGATCGGCTTGCCGCCGATGGTCATGCCGACCATCGTCATCCTGAACGGCGGCCGGCCGGCGTCGACCTGTGCGCGGATGCGCTCCAGCGCCGCCTTGCCGATGTAGTCGCCCTTCTTCTTCCGAGGCACCTGATAGGCCAGGTCGCACTGGAACGGCAGCGTCTCGTGGTCGATGTCCTGGCCCCAGGACATGATGCCGGCCTGGATGCGGCGCTGATGGCCGGGGGCGATGACCATGAGCTGATGGGCCTTGCCTGCCTCCAGCACCGCGTTCCAGAGCTTCTCGGCGTGCACCGTGGCGTCGCGCAGATAGATCTCGTAGCCCTTCTCGCCCGAGAAGCCGGATTGGGAGATCACCACCTCGCAGCCGGCGATCTCGGCTTCCATGATGCCGTAGTAGGGAATGTCGCGGATGCCTTCGCCCACCAGATCGGCCATCAGCGCCTCCGACTTTGGGCCCTGGATCTGCACCGGACAGACGTCGATCTCGTCGATCTCGACGTCCATGCGCATGCCGACGTTGACCCCCTGCAGCCAGTACAGCAGGTCGGAGTCGGCGAGCGAGAACCAGAACTCGTCCTCCGACAGGCGCAGCAGCACCGGGTCGTTGAGGATGCCGCCCCGTTCGTTGCAGAGGATGACGTACTTGGCCTGCAGAGGCTTGATGCGGGTCGCGTTGCGGGTGATGACGTAGTCGGTGAACCGCTCCGCGTCCGGTCCCTTGACGCGGATCTGGCGCTCGACCGCGACGTTCCAGAGCGTGACGTGATGGGTCAGCGCCTCGTGCTCGGCCGCCGCGCCGCCGTCCTCCGGCCGGACGTAGCCGCGCGGGTGGTAGATGCGGTTGTACACCGTGGCGCGCCAGCAGCCCGCCGCGTGCGACAGGTGCCAATAGGGCGACTTGCGCACGCGGGTGGAGATGAGCAGCTCGGTCGGAGTGCGGCCGCTCTGGCGCAGGTTGATCGGGACGATGCGGTCGGACTGGTCGACGCTCTGCGGTTGCGTGGTCATGAATGCTCCCTCGGCGCCAGGCTGAACGGCTCGCGCGCGAATACCCGGCGCACCATCGGTTCGAAGAACTCCAGCGACAGCGAATCGTAATCGGGGTCGAATGCGCACTGGTCCCAGCGGTGACAGAAATCCACGGCGTCCTGGTACCAGGGATGATCGCGGTACTTGTCGCGCGCGTTGCGGTCGTGGCCGTGAAAATGGGCGTAGTAGACAAGCTGGAACAAACCGTGGTGGCGCACGATCCAGTACGTGCGCTCGGTCACGTAGGGACGCAGGATGAGGGCGGACAACTCGCCGTGGCTGTGCGGGGCCAGCGGGTCGTCGATGTCGTGCAGCAACGCCGCAACCACCAACTCCTCCTCCACGCCGTCGCGGTACGCGCGGGTCGCGGTCTGCAGCGAGTGCTCCAGCCGGTCGACCTGGTAGCCGGCCAGCGATCCGGCCAGCGCGCGGAACTGCGCCAGCACCCGGTCGGCGGTGCCGGCGGCGAACTCGTCCTCGAACCGTGCGAGCAGCTCGTAATCCTCGCGGGTGCCGTCCGCCATGCTGGTGAAGCTCACCGTGGAGGCATCCGGCGTCGTCGTCGTATGCATGCCTGTAACTCTCCCGGTGAGCATGATGTATGCGGGACCAATACGCGGGTCAACAGCCCCGGCGCCGCGATTTACTTTTCGCCAAAAAAACGCTTGACACATGCCGGAATTGGAAGTCTTGATACGCGTAAGCGTTCGCGTGCCCGGGTTCCGGGCCGGTCATCACCGATTGAGGGTTCGATCATGCATCACTCGATCAGCAGGCTAGCCGATAACGGCGACGCCCTGGCAGCAGTCTGGCAGGATGGCGTACAGACCGACCTTCCCTACCTGTGGTTGCGCGACAACTGCGGTTGCAGCGAGTGCCGGGTCGTACAGACCACGGAGAAGCGGTTCCACCTCTTCCGGGTCGCTTTGGACCTGCGGCCGAGCCAAGTCACCATCGAGCACGCCGGATACGAGGACGAGGAGGTCGCCATCGCGTGGCCGGACGGACACCGCACGCACTACCGGTCGAGCGAGATCCACGGCCTCATCGGCCGGCCTCGCTCCGACCTCCGCTACTGGGATTGCCGCTTCCGGCCGCGGGAGTTCGACTTTCACCGATTCCTGCACCACGACCGCACCGCCGCGGACCTGATCGAGGAGTTCCTCGAGACCGGCGCGTGCGTGATCGTCGACGCCCCCACGGAACCCGATTCGTCGGAGGAGCTCACCGCCCGTCTGGGTCCCATCCGCGAGGTGGTGTTCGACCGCATCCACAACGTCGTGGTCGACCCCATGGGCTACAGCATCGCGCACACGAAGCTGGCGCTCGCGCCGCACGACGACTTCACCAGCTACAACTGGCCGCCGAGCGTGCAGGTGCTGCACATGCTGGTGAACGAGTGCGAGGGCGGCGAGTCCGCGATCGTGGACGCCTTCGGCGTGGTCGACCGGCTGCGCCGCGACCACCCGGAGAAGTTCGACGCGCTCTGCGCGGTGCCGGTGCCGTTCCGGCTGTTCGGCGAGGATGACGAGAGCTACGCGGTCAATCCGGTGGTCCAGCTGGATGCCGCAGGCAACGTCCGGCTGGTGCGCTTCAACACGCAGCAGATGCAGCCCATTCCGCTGTCCGAGCCCCGGTTGGGCGACTTCTATGCCGCCTACCACGAGCTGTCGACGCGCATGAACGACGCCCGCGCCCAGGCTTCCTTCCGCCTGGAAGCCGGACACATCCTGCTGATCGCCAGCCACCGCGTGCTGCACGGCCGCACGGCGCTCCGCTCGGGGGGCATGCGCCACCTGCAGGACGCCTACTTCGAGCACGACAACGTACGCAACCACCTGAGCCTGCTGCGCCGCACCGGCCGCATCTGACAGCGCGCGCCGGCCCTGTCCGCGTACCTCAGGTGTGGGCCGGAGCCAGCTCCCAGGCGTCCAGCCGGCGCACCGTGGCGGCGCCGCCGCGGGCCAGCAGCCGGATCTCGACGGCGTCGTCGCGGGTCGGGTAGATGCGCTGGGTCACGCACTGGCGGCCGTTGGCGTACACCTCCAGCAGCGACCGGTCCAGGAACACGCGCAGCTTCAGGGGCTCGCCGGCGGTCAGGCTGAACGGCGCCTCCTGAGCCGTGACCGTGCGTTCGTTCTCCGGCAGCGTGGCCATCAGCGCACGGCCGTTGCTGCTGGTCCGGTAGCGGTGATAGACGATCTCCCGATCCAGCGACGAGCGGCTCACGTCGACCCGGATCACCCCGGCGCGGGCGTCGCACGTGACCGGCGTCTGTTCCTGGCCGTCGGGTGAGCAGCGCACCGCGACGCCCACCTCGGCCGCCTCCCCCGGGTCGATCTCCAGCGCCAGCTCCAGGGAGTCGCCGGCGATGCCGGCCAATACGGGATCCGCGCCGTCAGCCACGTCGAGCCGCTGCCGGCGCCGGTGGCGGTAGCGCAGGCGCTCCACCTCGGGCACCGGCTCGATGGTCAGGGTGCCGTCGGCGGCCAGGCCCAGGATCCGCGGCAGCGTCATCACCCCCGACCAGCCGGCCGCGCGTTCCCGATCCGGGCCGCGGATCTCGCGCACCCAATCGAAGAAGATGCGCCGCCCGGAGGCGTCGAGCAGCGTGCGCGGGCCGCCCAACTGGCCACCTTCCCAGCTCATGCGGCCGTGGACCCGTGGATGGAACCGCTCGCCGCGCAGCTCGCCGAGGTAGTACTGGGTGGCCTGCAGATGGCTGCAGAACAGCAGCATGTGGCGGTCGCCGAGGGGGAAGAAGTCGGGGACGGCGCAATCTTCGTCCGCCTCCGTCCACGCGCGCCGCGACTCGTAGAAGCGGTCCACGAACCGCCAGGTGCTCAGGTCCTGCGACTTGAACAGATACGCGGCGTCGCCTTCGCCGTTCGGATGGCGCCGGTTGACTGCCGCGTAGTAGGTGTCGCCGGCCAGCCACGCGCAGGGGTCGTGCACCTCGTAGCGGCCGAAGTCGGCGTCGCCTTCGCGTGGCTGCGGGATCACCGGGTTGTCGGGATGCCTGGTCCAACGGATCAGCAGATCGTCGTCGCTCGACGCCAGGCAGATGCCGTCCGGGTTGCCGAAGTAGATGAAGGTCGGCACGCCCTCCTTGCTGACCAGGGCGCCGCCGCTGAAGCAGCCGACGCGGTCAGGTCCCTGCGGGTCCGGCTCCAGCGCCACCGGATGATGGACCCAGTGCACGAGGTCGACGCTGGAGGCGTGCCCCCACTGGATGCGGTGCCAGTACGCGCCGTGCGGGTTGAGCTGGTAGAAGATGTGGTAGCGGCCGCGCCAGAACAGGGCGCCGTTGATGTCGTTCATCCATGCCGCCGGCGGCATGAAGTGGTAGCAGGGCCGATGGCGGTCCCCGGCCAGATGGGCCTGCAGCGCGGCGGCCTGCTCGATTTGCGCCTCGGTGTGCGCGATGGACTGCTGTGCCATCGATCACTGCCGGCGACGCGGCCGGAACCTCATGCCTTCATGCGCGTGTCGGCCGGATCGAACAGGGCCAGACCGGGGGCCACGGTCACCGGGAAGGGCTCGTTCATGTACAGCACCTGCAGATGGGTTCCAGCCGCCGCGTGCTCGGGCGGCAGGTAGGCGCACAGCAGGTACTTGCCCACGGACGGCCCCATGCCGGCGGAGGTCACGCGCGACTCGCGTCCGTGGGCGTCGACGATGCGCTCTCCGTCCGGGGTCAGGATCGGTTCGTTGCCGCCGGTGGGGTAGCGGTCGATGCCGGCCGCGCCAGTATGGTCGTCAATGGTCAGCGCGCACATCTTGGCCGCGGGACCGTCGGCGCGCGCCTTCAGGTAGGCCGGCTTGCCGATGAAGTCCTCGCGCTTCACGCGCGGGCGGGCCAGGCCGGCCTCAACCGGCGAGTACTCCGCGGTGAGGTCGGAGCCCATCAGCAGGTAGCCCTTCTCCATGCGGCCGGTGGTGCCGTAGACGCCGATGCCGACCGGGCGGGCGTCGAGCGGATGACCAGCCTCACAGATGGCATCCCACAGGCGCACGCCGTGCTGCATGGCGGTGGAGATCTCGAAGCCACCCTCGCCCACGTAGGAGATGCGCAGCATGGTCACCGGCACGCCGTCGATGATCGCCTCCCGCACCGTCCCGTACGGGAACTCCGCCTGCGACAGGCCGGTGTCCGCGATGCCGGCGAGCAGCGCGCACGCCTGCGGTCCCCACACGCCGATGGTGCACAGCGCCGACGACCGGTTCTCGAACTGCACCGAGCCGTCGTCGGGCAGATGGCGGCGGAACCACACCTCGTCGCGGGCACCGTCGAAGGCGCCGGTGACGATCCGGAACCGGTCGGCGGTCAGCCGCTGAATGGTGAGGTCGGCGCGAAAGCCGCCGTCCGGGGTGAGCAGCGGGGTGTAGATCGAGCTGCCCACCGGCCGGTCGCACTTGTTGACCGTGAGCCGCTCCAGGTAGGGCGCCACGCCGGGGCCGGACACGTCGAAGATCTGGAAGGCGCTCAGGTCGACGATCCCGACCTTCTCGCGCAGGTGCAGGTGCTCGGCGGTGCTGATCGGGGACCACCAGCGCCGGTCCCACTCGTGCGGCCGATCGGGGATGCCGTAGAGGTCCACCAGGTCGGCGTTCGACGCGTACCACTGCGGGCGCTCCCAGCCGCGCGCGTCGTAGAGCTCGGCGCCCAGCGCCGCGGTCCGGTCGTGGAACGGCGCGCGGTTCATGCCGCGCTCGGACGCCCACTGCTCGCGCGGGTGCACGATGCCGTAGGTCTTGTTGAAGTGCTCGTTGCAGCGCGCGCGGATGTGCCGCTCGGTGCGCTCATGGGGGTAGAAGCGGGTGATGTCGGAGCCGTGGGGATCGCACAGGCGCGGGTACCCATAGGTCATCCACTCCGCGATCAGGCGCGCGGTGCCGGGGCCCTCCTTGATCCAGACCGCCGCCGCCGACCAGAGCCCTTCGACCTCCGCGGTCTCGCCCAGCACCTGCTGCGCGTCGGGGGTCAGGGAGAGCAAGCCGTTCACCGAATACTGCATCTCGGAGCCGGCGAGGAGCTCGCCCATGATCTCGCGCGCGTGTCCGAGCTGAGGGGCGAAGTCGTCGCCGGTGAACGGCATCTCGGTGGGGGAGCGCTCCGCCTTGGCGAGCGAGGGGATGTCGTCCGGGCGGACCAGGATCGGGCGATGGGCGTAGGAGCCCACTTCCATCGCCTCATGGCTCTGCCGCTCGTACATGAACACGTCCATGTCGCGCACGATCGGGTAGCCGATCTCGTTGCCGGTCTTGCTCATCAGGTCGATCGGACCCATGTCCGCCATCTGGTGCACCGCCGGCGTGAGCGGAATGTTCGCGCCGGCCATGGCCGCCAGGCGCGGGCTCCACACGCCGCAGGCGATCACCACCCGCTCCACCGCGATCTCGCCGCGGTCGGTCACCACCGAGCGGATACGGGGCCGTCCGAACGGGCGGTGGTCGACCGCCAGCCCGGTGACCTCGGTATTGTCCAGCACGGTCAGCACGCCCTTGGCCAGCGCCCGTTCCCGCATGATGGTGCCGGCGCGCACGGAGTCCACCACCGATACGCTCGGGGTGTAGAAGCCGCCCTTGATCACGTCGCCGTTGACGAACGGCACCCTGGCCACCACCTCCTCGGGGGTGAGCAGCTCGGTCTCGATCCCCCAGGAGCGCGCCGAGGTCATGCGCCGGCGCAACTCCTCCAGGCGCTCCTCGGTGCGCGCCACCTCGACGCCGCCGCAGGTGGTGTTCACCCCCAGCGCCTCGTACTGGCGCTGGCTCTCCAGCGTCAGCATGGCGATCTCGCGGCCGTGATCGGTGGGGAAGATGAAGTTCGAGGCGTGGCCGGTGGAGCCGCCGGGATTGGGCAACGGACCCTTGTCGATCAGGACCAGGTCGTCCCAGCCCAGCTCGGCGAGGTGGGCGACCAGACAGTTGCCGACGATCCCGGCGCCGATGACCGCGATCCCGGCCCGCGCCGGCGCGGATTGCGCATTCATTACGATAGGCTCACTCACGACTGCCCATGCTGAGAGCTTGCACGTTACGCGGTCAACCGGCGCGCGTCTGATGGGTCGTTTAGCCGAGCTGCTGCTGTGGACGGCGCTGGCCGGCGCCTGCATACCGGTGGGCGCCGGTCTGGGCGCGGTCAGGCACATCGGGCCGCGCTGGCTGGAGCAGGAGTTCCGGCACTTCGTGGTCGCCTTCGGCGGCGGGGTGCTGGTGGGAGCCGTCGCCCTGGTGCTGGTCCCGCAGGGGGCCGCTCGCCTGCCGCATCCGGTGGTGACCACGGCGCTGTTGCTTGCCGGCGGCGCGGCCTTCATGACGGTGGACCGCGTCCAGGCGAAGCGCCACCGCTCGGCGCCGCAGTTCATCGCGATGGGGGCCGACTTTCTGCCGGAATCGCTGGCGCTCGGCGGCATGTTCGCGGCCGGCGCCGACGGCGCCATCCTGCTGGCGCTGCTGATCGGCCTGCAGAACCTTCCCGAGGGCTTCAACGCGTGGCGGGGAGCTGTCCGGGAACGTCCCCGGCCGCGTCGCGGTGCGCAGGATGTTGCTGCTCGCGCTGATGGGGCCGGTGTGCGGGGCGGTGGGCTGGTTCTGGCTGGCGGATCAGGACGCCATCCTGGGCGCGATCATGCTGTTCGCCGCGGGAGGCATCCTCTACCTCACGTTCCAGGACATCGCGCCGCAGTCGCGGTTGGAGCGCCATTGGTTACCGCCACTCGGCGCGGTGCTGGGGTTCGCCCTGGCGCTCGTGGGCGAGCTGCTGTTCAGTTAGCGCGCACACCATGCCCACAATCGCTCTACCCCAACAGCCGGGGCGCAACGCTCGGACGCCGCTACTTCACACGCCGCAAGCCGGCTGCAAGGCGCGGTGCCAACGGCTGGTACTCCCTTGAGGATCTGTATGCCCTGGATGCCTCGTAGTCGTCACGCCGGCGTTGAATGACTCCGGCCATCGAGGCGTCCTCGTCAAACCGACGCGCCACAGCACAGCCGCTACTCGCCCGAGTGTCGATGGCGGGTTCGCATCGCGGCTACGCTACGTCCAGGGTTTTCCGGTCCAGCCGATGCCATGACACGTCGCCGTCATCCAGGATGTCGCGAATGCGATCATCGACCTGCACGCTGGCGACCACGGCATACGCCCTCCTGCCGGTGAACCTGGTCAGGAAACCGGCGTTGCGAAGCGCCCGCTTCGTGTCCCTGCCGTTGGCGGTGAAGGATATCTCCACCGCGACGTAGCAGGCGTCCCCCTCTTGCGCCGCTTCCACGACCAGGTCCGCCAATCGGAAACTGCGCAGGTCGTTCACGGGTATGTCGGTCGTGTCGTGGGACCGAACCAGGTTCCTGATGTCATCGAAGGTCAGCGTGCGGACGTACTCGAGTCCCAGATCCTCGGCGATGAGACCGGCTTGCCGCTCGGCGGCGTTCCTGGCGTGCCCGCCCTTCAGCACCGACAGGTCATCCTGCATCCTGGCGTGCCCGCGCTTCAGCAGGGACAGGTCGTCCTGCATCCGGGCCTGCCCGTCCTGCATCCGGGCCTGCCCGCCCTTCAGCTCGGTCAGGTCGTCCTCCATCCGGTCGAGCCGCGTTTCGATGGCCTCGAAGCGCTTATTCGCCGCAGTGACGAAGTCGGCGAGTTTCTGCGGCAAATCCAGCAGTTCGCGGGTCAGCAGGCGAACCCGCAACGCATCCACCCACTCCGGGTGTTCGTCCAACACGCGAGCCAGATCCTGCATGGTGTTGATCGTCATCGCGGTAGCCATCAGGCACCTCAGCGTAAAGCGGCAACCGCGCTACGGTCCACCTCTGCAGCACGTCAGGTCATGGCTCAGCGTGAGCTGCGCGCTACGCTAGCTGGCGCTCGGCGAGGGGTGTGACGGACAGGCGCTCGCAGAGCTCGTCGAGCGAGCGGATCACGCCGGCGTCGAGCGGGATGCCGTTCGCCTGCCGGTCGGCCGCGGAGCGTTGCTCCGGTTCTCCGGGCAGCAGGATCTCGGCCACGCCGGCCCGCTTCCGTGACGAGCGCAGGTACTCGAAGTAGCGTTCCTGTGCCGCCTCCATCGCGCCGCGGTCCGTGATCGTCGCCGGATCGAACGCCTGCAGCAGGAAATGATTGTGCAGGATCGGCCCCATCATGCCCGGCAAGCCCCCGGTGAGGACGCTGCCGAGCAGGTCAACGATCACGCCCAGCCCGTACCCCTTGTGCCCGACGTTTCCCCCCAACGGCAGCAGCGTGCCGCCAGCGTACAGGTCCTCCGGATCGGTGCTCGGCTCCCCGTCCTTGTCCAGGACCCACCCCGGCGGCAGCGTCTTGCCGGCGGTGCGGGCCAGCTTCACCTTGCCTTCGGCCACCACGCTGGTGGTCATGTCCACCAGGATCGGCTCGCCGCCGGTGGGGATGGCGATGGCGATCGGATTGGTGGAAAGCCGCCGCTCGGTGCCTCCCCACGGGGCGATGAAGGCGGACCCCTCGGCTCCGCAGAAGATCTGGGCGATCAGCCCCTGCTCGGCCAGCATCAGCGCGTACGCTCCGGCCCGGCCGATGTGGAAGGCGTTGCGCACGCCTATCGCGGCCATGCCGGTGCGGCCGGCCTTCGCCGCGGCTATCTGGGTCGCGAATTCTGCCACGGCGTGGCCCCAGGCATTGTGCCCGTCGATCAACGCAGTCGCCGCCGCTTCGCGCTCCACGGTCGGCCGCGCCTTGGGGTCGACATGGCCGCGGTCGACGAAGTCCGTGTACTGCGGCAGCCGGAACACGCCGTGCGAGTCATGGCCCACCAGATTGGCCAAGACCAGATGGCGCGCGACGATCTCCGCGTGCTCGGGATAGCCGCCCAAGGCGCGGATGACGTCGGCGGCGAAGGTGCGCAGGGTGGCGGCGTCGTAGTGCACGACGCCGTTCGGGTGGTCGGATTGCGGGCTCATGATGATTCCTCCGGATGGTCGACCGGCGGCGCGGACTGCGCGAGCGGCGGCGCCCCGCGGGTGATCGCGAAGCCGAACAGGCTGCCGCAAAGGCCGCCTGCGATGTGGGCGAACTGCGAAATCGAATCCTCGGTGAAGGCGGTGAACACCTCCCGCGTCAGGTACATCAGGACCACCAGGACGAAGGTGAGCGGGATCTCCCCCGAGCGGATGTTGGTGAACGAGCTCAGCAGGATCATCATGAAGACGATGCCGCTGGCGCCCATCAGGCCGGTCGACAGGAACAGCACGTTCAGCCCGCCGGTCGCCAGCGCCGTGATCGCCATCATCACCACCAGCGGCCCGGAACCGTACTTCTCCTCCAGGATCGGCCCGATCAGGAGGATCAGCGCGAAGTTGGCAAGCAGGTGGGCCCAGTTGGCGTGCCCCAGCACGTGCGTGACCAAGCGCAGATAGCTGATCGGCGGCACGCCGGCCAAGCTGCCGGGCACCGCGAAGTTCCTGGCCGCGAACTCCGTGCCCGATACCTGACCGATCACCATCACCGCCGCGGCCGCGACCGCGTAGCTCAGAACCACCGGCGAGTTGTATCGGATCTTCATCGTTTCCTTCCTTCGATGACGGCGCGTACCTCCGTCAGCGCCGCCGCCACGGTGCCGGCATCGCGTCCTTCCAGACGCAGACGCAACAGCGGCTCCGTGTTGCTCGGGCGAACGGTAAACCAGACGTGGTCGTACGCCACCGACAGCCCGTCCAGGGTATCGAGCTCCGCGTCGCGGTAGCGGTGACGGATGCGCTCCATCGCCGCCAGCGCCTCCTCCCGAGCGCCGACCGGCAGGTTGATCTCCGCCGATTGCGCGTAGCGGCGGCGCAACGGATCGACCAGCGCCGACAGCGGCCGTCCGCCGCGCGACAGGAGCGCCGCCATCATCACCACCGCGTACAGCGCCGACTCGGTGAAGAAGGCGTCGGAGACGCGGAAGTAAAGATGGCCCGAGGTCTCGCAGCCGAACACGGCGCCCGCGTCCGCCATCGCGTCGTACAGGTGAGTGTAGCCCACCGCCGAGCGCACCGCGCGTCCGCCGGCGGCGACGATCTCCTCGGCGAACACGCGCGAGGCGATCAGATCGTGGACGACCGCGGCACCCGGATGCCGCCGCAGCATCGCCCCGGCCAGCAGGGCGCCGCTGAAGGCGCCGGCCACCACCTCGCCGCGCTCGTCGACGAACATGACCCGGTCGCCGTCACCGTCCAGGATCGCCCCGAAGGCCGCTCCCGTGTCGCGCACCGCGGGCGCGATGTCGCACAGGCTGGCCTCCTCCAGCGGATTGGGCGGATGCGCGGGGAACGAGCCGTCCGGCTCGCGGTTGATCACCGTGACGAACCCGCCCAGCCGATCGGACACCGCCTGCGTCAGCGCGCCGGCGGAGCCGTTGGAGACGTCCACCACGCCGTTCACCATCGGCACACCCTCTGCGACCGCGGCCACAAGGTCGACGTACCCGTGTGCCGGCGGCGGTGTCTCCAGAGGCACCCTGCGGCCGCCCGCCTCCTCGCCTTCGATCCCCGCCAGCAACTCCTCCACGCGGGAGAGCCCCTTGGCATAGCTCACCGATCCGCCCGACCCGTCGAAGACCTTGAAGCCGTGGTATTGCGGTGGATTGTGCGAGGCGGTCGCCATCACCCCGGCGCCGTAGCCGCCATCGAGCTGCAAATAGTGGAGCGCCGGCGTGCTGGTCAGCCCCACGCTGGCCACGCGCCGCCCTTCGGCCGCAAGCCCGCGCCCCAAGGCGTCGGCGAGCGCCGGCGAGTGGGTGCGCGCGTCGTGGCCCAGCAGGTAGCGATCGGCGTCCAGGTGGCGGGCCAAGGCACGGCCGATCCGGTAGGCCAGTGCCTCGTCGATGCCGGCGCCGTACACCGAGCGGATGTCGTACGCGTGAAAGGGCTCGTTCATCGTGCAGACCTTACTCGGAGGAGAGCGAACTCGTAAGCTCCCGCTCCCGCTCCCGGTTGCGCACGAGCGACCGCTTCAGCTCCCGCATCGCCTCTCCGTTGCGCCACGTGTCCTCCTGCGCCAGATCCGCCTCCAACTGCGTCCGCTGTTCCTCCAGCGCTTCCAACTCGGCCAGCACGCGATCCTCCCTGACCGCCTGCGAGCGGACCTCCGGGTTCTCCTTCGTCCGCCCGCGTCCCTTGCGGCGCGGGGTGGCGCGCGCCGGTGCACCATCGTCCTCGTTGCCGCGCTTCCACTCGTAGTAGGGGAAGTCTCCGGGGTACAACCGGGCGCCGCCGAGGTCCACCTCCAGGACGCCGGTGACCAGCCGGCGCAGGAACGCGCGGTCGTGCGAGACCACGATCAACGTCCCGCGGTACTGCTCCAACGCGCGCGCCAGCGCCTCGGTGGAGACGATGTCCAGGTGGTTGGTCGGCTCGTCCAGCAGCAGCAGGTTGATCGGCTGCAGCAGCAGCCGCGCCAGCGCCACGCGCACCCGCTCGCCGCCCGACAGCACGCCCACCGGCTTGTCGACGTCGTCCGCCGCGAACAGGAAGGCGCCCAGCAGATCGCGGACCTTCTGCTGCTGGTCGGCGGCCGCGGCGGCCTGCACGGTCTCCAGCACCGTGCGCCGCGGATCGAGCTTTCGTTCCTGATCCTGCGCGAAGTAGGCCTGCCGCAGGCCCACGGCGCGCCTGATCGATCCGGCACTCGGCTCCTCCACGCCGGCCAGCGCCCGCATCAGCGTGGACTTTCCCGCGCCGTTCTTGCCGACCACCGCCAGCCGTTCGTTGCGCTCCACCTCCAGGTCGACTCCTGCGAATACCTGCAGGTCGCCGTAGCGCTTGGCCAGCCCGGTGCAGATCAGCGGCACCTTGCCGCTGCGCGGCGGCTCGGGCAGCGACAGCGTGATGGTCGGTGCCTGCACCGGCCGCTCCCGGCGTGGCAGCTTCCCCAGGTAGCGGACCCTGCTCTGCACCAGGCGCGCCTTGGAGGCGGTGGCGCGAAAGCGGCGGATGAATGCCTCGATCCGTTCGATCTCCTCCTGCTGCAGCTCGTATGCCTTGGCATCGGTACGGATCTGCTCGGCGCGGACCCGTTCGAAGTCGGAGTAGCCGCCTGCGTAGGAGCGCAGCCGGCCGTCGCGGATCTCCAGGACGGTCTGACAGCAGCGATCCAGGAACTCGCGGTCGTGGGCGACCACCATGAAACCGCCGTCGCCGCGCGCCAGGTATCCCTCCAGCCACTCGCGAGCCGGCAGGTCCAGGTAGTTGGTGGGCTCGTCCAGCAGCAGCAGATCGGCGCGGCTCAGCAGCACCCGGCCCAGCGCGACCCGCATTTCCCAACCGCCCGACAGCTCGCTGACCGGCCGATCACGGTCCGACTCCTCGAACCCCAGGCCGCGCATGACGACGCCGATTTCCCGGTCGCGTTCGTGGTAGCCGGCGTGGTCCAGCCGCTCTATGAACTCGCCGTAGTCGGTCAGCACCTGCTCGCCGGCGTCCCCGTCAGCCATGCGTGCCTCCAGCGCCGTGACCTCGGCCGCCACCGCGTGCAGGTCGGTGAACGCGCGTTCCAGCTCCTGCACCACGGTCCGGCCGGACATCGTCGCGGAGTCGCCGGAACCGGATTGCGGCAGGTAGCACACACGCGCGCCGCGCTGCAGGCGCACGCTGCCGGCGTCCGGGGCAAGATCGCCCGCGGCCACGCGCAGCAGCGTGCTCTTGCCGCTGCCGTTGGGGCCGGCCAGGGCGACGCGGTCGCCTCTGGCGAGCGTCGTGCTGGCGCCGGCGAGCACCGTTTGCGCGCCGTAGGCGACGGTGACCCCCTCCAAGGTGACGGTAGCCACGCCTCAGCTCGCGAAGCGGAAGTAGATCACCAGCGGCGTCGCCGCGGCGCCTTGCACCAGGAGCTGCTCTTCGTCGACCTCGCCCGCCAGGACCATGCGGATCCCTTCGTCGTCGCGCGCGTAGACGAAGTCGACCGATGCCGGCGGCCCGGCTTCGCCGCTGCGGTCGAACGTCATCGTGAGCGCGCCGGAGTACTCGGCACGCAGCGCCCGCGCCAGATGCAACCTGAGCGTGATGGTTCCCGTGCCGGCCGCGTCGGCCGGGATGACGCCGGGGACCAGCCGCTCGAAGCCGCTCCAGCGGAACCTCCGCTCCGGCTCCAGCAGCACCTCGCCGTAGGCGCTGGACTGCAGCGCCGCGCCACTCTCGCGCAGCGACTCGTAGATCCGATTGCGCCGCTCCCGCTCGGCCGCGATCAGGTCATCCACCTTGGCGTCGAGGGCGACGAACTTCTGCGTCTGCAGCCAGCGTTCGTGCTGGAAGGAGACCGCGATGCTCCAATCGGACTCGGCCCTGATCCGCACGCCGCTCCCCTGCAGCACGAAGACGCCCTCGCCGATGCGGTCGATCCGTTCGTACGCGAAGGTGAGGTCCAGCTCGGGCAGCCGGATGTGCGCCGCACCGCCCGCACCGTCCGCAACGTCCGCACCGACGGACGCGACAGCGGCGCCCTCCGATGAAGGGGTGTCGCCGGCCGGCACGATCGTGAACCCGTAGGCGTCGTCCAGACGCGTGAGGTCGATGCGGCGCCGTGCCAGCATGTCCGCGTAGTACTGCGGGCGCCACGCGACGCCGGTGATGCGCTCCAGCCCCGAGTCCTCGCTGACCATGTGGTCCGCTTCCGCCTGCGGGTCCCCGTCGGTATCGAACAGCGGCAGGAACTCCCCGAACGTGAATCCCTCCGTACCGTCGTGGGTGAGCACCTGATACCAAAAGTTGGTGTAGTCGCCGACCGTCACCGGCCCGTCTTCGCGAGCGATGATCTTCACCGCCTCGCCCTCGCGCAGGCGGTAGAGCCGCGGCGAGCCGGGATCGGCCGCCTGCCGGACCGGCAGCTCGTCCCGCGTTGCGTAGCCGAAGGTGTTGACCAGACCGCTGAAGGCGGCGGCGAACGCCGCGGCCTTCTCCTGGTCCGTGAACAGCCGGACCCGCCAGCGGTCCAGCTCGTGGACCGTGTCGGCTTCGGTGTAAAGGTAGACGTCCTGGATCTCCGATTCGTCGCTGATGGAGAGCACCGATCCGCCGGTGCTCGGTGGCGGCGCCCAGAGCACCACCGCCCAGCCCAGACGCCGTTCCCCGCACGCCGTCAGGAACGCCCCGACCACCAGGAAGACGGCGCTCAGGGCGAGTGCCCGCGCCGTTCGGGTGGGCCTGACGGCTGCCCCGGGCGGCGCGGATCCAACCATCAGGCGCTCGACAGCGTGCTGCCGGCCTGCACCATGAGGTTCTCGCCCGGTTTGATGATGTCGTGCGGCGACCGGCCGTTGCTGGCCGCCAGCGCCTCCACGGTCACCCCGTGGGTCCGCGCGATCCCCCACAGCGAATCGCCGTACTCGACCTCGTGCACCGCGCCGGAGCCCGACTGCGCGAACCACTCCATCGTGAGGGGCTGCGGTTGGACGATCGGGGCGCCGGCCAGCAGCGGGATGATCACGGTCTGGCTTAACCGCAGCCGCCGCGGGTGCAGGTCGGGGTTCTCGTCGACGATCAGCTCGACGCTGCTGCCGTATCGTCTCGCCATGTCCCAGAAGGTCTCTCCGAGGCGCACCTCGTGTTCGATGAAATCGAACAGTTGCGTGCGCTCTTGAAGGAGGGCTCTGACCTCCTCGGCGTGTTCTTCGGGAACCTTCAGCCAGTAGCCGCGCATGTCGGCCGCACGCGCGTCGCTCGATCCGATCACCACCGGCTCCACGCGGGCGTCACTCGGCGTGAACAGCGAGCTGAGCTCGGCGTTGGCGGTGCGCAGGAGCTGCAAGTCCATCCCCGTGTGAGCGGCCAGCTTGCGCAGGTCGGCCCGCCCGCCTGCGCCCACCCGTACCCAGGTGATCGGCTCCATCTCGAGCAGCCCGTAGCGCTCAGGTTGCGCGAACACGCGAACCGCGGCCAGAAACCGCGGCACGAACTCCGCGGTCTCCCGCGGCAGCGCGCCCGATCGGCGCAGCTCCCAGAAGTCGGTGGTGCCGGCGCGGTTGATCGCCCGCTGGACGCCGCCCGGGCCCGCGTTGTAGGCGGCGATCGCCAGCAGCCAGTCGCCAAAGCGGTCATGATTGGTCGCCAGCGTGGCCAGTGCTACCTCGGTCGCCTTCCAGAAGTCGCGTCGCTCATCGATCGGGCCGCCCATCCGCAGCGGGTACCCGCTCGCCCCCACGCGGGTGATCTGCCAGAGGCCGACGGCGCCCTGCGGCGACACCGCGTCCTCACGGTACGCCGATTCGACCACCGGCAGCAGCCGCAGCTCCTGCGGCAGCCCACGCCGTTCGAGCGCCGCGCCGATGTGATCGGCGTAGATCCACGAGCGTTCCCACACGCCGTGCAGCCATCCCCGCCACGTGCGTTTGGTGAACTGCTTGATGTAGTGCTCGACGCGCGCGTGGTCGCACGTCTCCCAGTCGCTGCGGCACTCCTGGGCCGCGAGCGGAGAGACTCCGACGGTAATGAGCACGGCGATCGCCCCGAGTGCGAGCGCTCTGCGTCCCTTGACTGCGTTGATCATCCTTTCCTCTGCCGGTTCGGCCTGGGGTCCCTACACATGGGCCCTACAGCTTCTCGCCAAAGTAGATGCCGGCCCACTCCCAGTTGCCGTCGACGCGTGGATCGATGCCGTGATCGATCCTTCGGAAGTAAAAGTACCAAGTAGCTATCCGTGCCGTCCATCCCGCCGTGCGCAAAAAGGCCTCGTGGTCGTTGGAATCGGGGTGCAACTCCGCAGCGGCGTATACGCGCCGCATGGAGAACGCCTCCAGCCGGAAGCGGCGGGTGAGCGTCGCGTCGCTCCCCCATGACGTCGCGAAGAAGTTGACCCCGGCCTGCACGCGCCGCAGCGCGCGCACGTCCCGGCGGGCGATGGCCGCGCGCACCTCCTCCACGAGCGTTGGCAGGTCTTCTCGCACCCATGACTTGTCGGAGTGATGAAACCGGATCAGCTCGGTGACGCGCCGGTAGGCGTCCGGCTCGCCGGGGATCTCGGTCGGGGGTGCGCGCAGGAACTTCCCGTACGTGTCGAGCGCCGCCTCCCATGCGCCCTGCTGGAAGTGGACGCCGGCCAGTCGGTAGAGGTTGCGGGCCACGTCGATCCGTTCGGGAAAGCGCTCCACCAATTCGCGGTAGTACTCGACGTGGCGGACGGGATCGTCGAGCTCGACCAGACGCTCCAGGCAGTGCAGGTGCAGCGACCGCCCGCGCACGTACAGATCGGGCTGGTTGCGCACGACTCGGCGGTAGTAGTGCACGGCCAACGGCTTTTGCCCGGCCTCCAGATAGGAGTCGGCCACGGTGACCAGATGGGCGGTGTTGTACGGATCCTGGGGATGCTGCTGCGCGTACAGGGTCAGGAAGGTCCGTTCCCGTCCCCCCTCCCCGCCGCGCCGCAGGGTGCGGGCGATCTCCGCGACCAACGCGTAGCGCCGATCAGCCGTCTCGGGGCCGATGGCGGTCTCCTCCAGCTCCCTGGTCAGCCGGCGAAGGTCGGCGTTCAGATCGCGGTCCGGAACCCACAGCAGTCCCTGGCGTGCACAGCCGCCGAGCGCGGCGACGGCGACGCACACGACCACCGCGAGCGTGATCGCGGCGCGCCGCGGCGGGAAGCGACCGTCCCGGTACCCCGCAGTCATCCGATTTGGCATCCGGCGAATTGGCATCCGGTGATATACTCTGCCTCCTGATGGGCGAGAAGATCACCATGAGCGCGAGCGGCTTGCAGGTCCCTGACCAGCCGATCATCCCTTACATCGAAGGCGACGGTACCGGCCCCGACATCTGGGCCGCTGCGGTGCGCGTACTGGACGGCGCGGTCGCCGCCGCCTATGGCGGCCGGCGGCGCATCGATTGGCTGGAGGTCCTGGCGGGAGAGAAGGCCAACGAGCGCACCGGGAGCTGGCTGCCGGATGCCACCGAGGATGCCTTCCGCGAATACCTGGTCGGCATCAAGGGTCCGCTGACCACGCCGGTCGGGACCGGCATTCGCAGCCTCAACGTCGCCTTGCGGCAGAGGCTCGACCTGTATGTCTGTCTGCGTCCGATCAAGTACTTCCCCGGCGTGCCGTCGCCGGTGCGCTCGCCTGCGGACGTCGACATGGTGGTCTTCCGGGAAAACACCGAGGACGTGTACGCCGGATTCGAGGTGCGGTCGGGAACGCCCGAGGCGCAGCGCCTCATCGACTTCGTGCGCGACGAGTTCGGCTGGGAGATCCGGCCGGACTCCGGCATCGGCATCAAGCCGATCAGCCAAACCGGCACCGCCCGTCTGGTGGAAGCGGCGATCCGCTACGCGCTTCAACACGGACGACGCAGCGTCACCCTGGTCCACAAGGGCAATATCCAGAAGTTCACCGAAGGGGCGTTTCGCGGTTGGGGCTACCAGGTGGCGGCGGAGCGTTTTCCCGATCACACGATCTCCTGGGGCGACCTCCCGGCCGGCGGCGAGGTTCCCGACGGCAAGGTACTCATCAAGGATGCGATCGCGGACATCTTCCTGCAGCAGATTCTGACCCGGCCCCGCGAGTTCGACGTCATCGCCACCATGAACCTGAACGGCGACTACATCTCCGACGCGCTCGCCGCGCAGGTGGGCGGCATCGGCATCGCCCCGGGCGCCAACATCAACTACCGCACCGGGCACGCGATCTTCGAGGCCACGCACGGGACCGCGCCCAAGTACGCCGGCAAGAACGTAGTCAACCCCAGTTCGGTGATCCTGTCCGGCGTGCTGATGCTGGAGCATCTGGGCTGGACCGAGGCGGCCGCCGCGATCGACCGCGCGCTGACCGAAACCATCGCCGCCGGCCGCGTCACGTACGACTTCGCGCGGCTCACCACCGGCGCCACGCAGCTATCGACCAGCGAGTTCGCCGACGACATCGTCGTGCGGCTGGAGAGCGCATGATGCGCACCGCCAGCTCGGAAGTGACGATTGCGGCGGCGCGGACCCGCCGCGCCCTGCGTTCGCTGCTGGTTGCGGCATCGGCCGGCGCCGCGCTGCTGATGGGCTGCCAGACGGAGATGCCACAGACCTCCGAACGGATGAGTCCGCCCGAGTACTTCCAGGCGGCCCGCGACGCCATCGGCCAGCGCAACTTTCAGGCGGCGATGGAGTACTACCAAGTCTACCTGGAGCGCTTTCCGGCCGCGGCCCACCCCGACGAGTTGGAGCACAACCTCTGGGCGGAGTACGAGATCGCCTTCATGCACCACAAGCTCGGCGACGACCAGACCTCGGTCGAGCTGCTGGGCCGGCTGGTCGCCAGATACGACGGCGAGGGCGGCGAAGACCTGCCGCCGGCTCCGGGAAGGCTGGCGCGGCGGGTCATCGAGGAGCTGCAGGCTACCGAGCAATAGCGCCGGCAAAAGCGCTGCCGCCGCCCCCTGCGTATAGGAGGTGATGGCAACTCCCCGAACAGACAAGCTCCAACCGATCGCCACGGCGGCGATCCTGGCGGCCCTCTCCTGCATCCTCGGCTCCTGCGGCAAGGTACCCGCCCTGCGCACCATCATCGAACCGGACCTGATGCCGCCGCTGTTGCGCACGGTCGAGGTACCCGACCGGCGTTCGATCGCGATCTCCTTCAGCGAACCCGCCGTGCTGGAGGACGGATCGCTGGTCATCGACCCGCCCCTCGGCCTGGAGGACGTAGCCTATGACGGAGCTCGCATGCTGCTGTCGGTGGCCAAGCAGACCGCGGGCGCCGAATACCAGCTCAAGGCGGTCGTCACCGATGAGCGTGGCAACGGCCTGGGAATGACGGCCCGGTTCTACGGTCACAACGGCGACGTGCCGGGGCTCGTCATCACCGAGCTGACCACGCGCGGTACCCGCACACGGCCCGATCGCATCGAGCTCGTGGCGCTGTCGGCCGGCGATCTGGGCGGAGTGACGCTGTACGACGGCACGCCGGGCAACCACCGCCACCGGCTGGTGTTCCCGGCGATCACGGTGGAGCCCGGCGACTTCATCGTCGTTCACTGCACCAGCACCGGTGAGCCGACCGAGGTGAACGAAACCGCATCGAAGGCGGAATCAAGCCATCCACAGGCGTCCGAGGACGCCTACGACCTGTGGCTGCCGGACGGCTCGGGGCTGTCCGGCAACAACGGCGTCGTGTCCCTCTACGGACGGCCGGACGGCGACCTGCTCGACGGGGTGATCTACAGCGACCGCACCTCCGAGTCGGACGACCGCTATCGGGGGTTCGGCACCCGCAGGATGCTGGAGCGGGTGGACGAGCTGGTCGCGGCCGGCGGCTGGCAGGTTGACGGAGAGCTGGCGCGGCCCGAGGACGCCATCGATGCGAACGACACCACGTCGACCCGATCGATCGCGCGCGCCAGCGACCACGCCGACACCGACTCCCGCGCGGACTGGCACATCACCCCGACCCGCGGGGCCACGTTCGGCGGCCCCAACACCGACGAGGTGTTCAGCCGCGGATGATGGAGCGGGTGCGCCCGGCGCCCTAGACGAGCGCCTTGAACATCCCCTCGATCTTGGCCTTGGGGACCGCGCCTACCTGCTGGTCGACCACCGATCCGTCCTTGAACAGCAGCAAGGTGGGAATGCTGACCACGTTGAACTTCATCGCCAAGTCGCCGGCATCGTCGACGTTCACCTTGCCGACCTTGACCTTGCCCGCGTAGTCCTCGGACAGCGCCTCGACGGCGGGCGCGATCATCTTGCACGGGCCGCACCAGTCGGCCCAGAAGTCGACCAGCACGGGGGTGTCCGACTGGAGTACCTCCGCTTCGAAATTGTCGCTGGTAATCGTCACTTCTTGTCCCATTCGGTTGTCCCCCTTGGAATCCTTGCCAGAAAGTTAGGTCGAAGCGCCTTGCCGATCAAGCGGCCAGGCGGCCCATCAGGCCGCGCACCGTGTGGTACGGATCGTCGCCGTCCGGAGCTTCGAGCAACGCGCGGATGAAGGCGGAGCCGACGATGACCGTATCCACCAGCGGCGCAAGCGTGTCGACCTGCGCCCGTTCGGATATCCCGAAACCCGCCATCACCGCTACGCCGAGCGCCCTGGCCTCTTGCAGAAAGCTGACGCTGTCCTCGCTGATGTGCGTGTAGCCGCCGGTCACCCCCTTGCGCAGCGCGGTGTACAGGGAACGCGCGCGTGAGATCTCCACCACCGCGCGCAGGCGTTCCACCCGCGCGGTCACCGGCACCACGGGCACCACCTCCAGCCCCAGATCGCGCCCGGCCGCGTACAGGCCTTCGTCGTAGTCCGGAGGCAGATCGGGAACGATCACGCCGCAAGCGCCCGCGTCCCGGCAGCGCGTCAGAAACGGTGCGATGCCCGGCCGGAACGCCAGGTTGGCGTACACCATCACGAAGACCTGCGGCGCGTCGGGGCGCTGCGCCAGCCGTTCGACCAGGCGGAATCCGTCAGCGACCGCGAATCCGGTCGCCAGCGCGTCCGCGCAGGCACGTTGGATATAGGGCCCGTCGGCGGTCGGGTCGCTGAACGGGAACTGCACCTCCAGCAACCCGGCGCCGCCATCGATCATCGCCTCGCCGACCCTCAGCGAGGTGTCCCAGTCCGGAAATGCGGCCACCAGATGGGCCATGAAGGCCGGGCGGGGCCCGTGGCTCTCAGCCATGTTCGATCTCCTGCGCTTCGCGCTTCAGAAACTCGGCCCAACGCTCCGGCTGCAGGGCGCGCGCCAGGATGAACAGGTCCTTGTCGCCACGGCCGGAGACGTTGACCACCACCTCCGCGTCATCCGGCAGCGTCCGGGCCATCTTGATCGCTGCCGCGCCGGCGTGCGCGGACTCCAGCGCGAAAACGATCCCTTCGGTGCGGGCGAACAGCCGCACCGCGTCCAGTGCGTCGTCGTCGGAGGCGGTCGTGAACTCCACCCTGCCGCTGGTGCCCAGGTGGGCGAGTTGCGGGCCGACGCCCGGGTAGTCCAGCCCGGCCGAAATCGAGTGGGTGTCCGCTACCTGACCGTCGCCGTCGGTGAGGAACAGTGACTTGTAGCCGTGCACGATGCCGGGAACGCCGCTCCCGGACATGCGAGCCGCGTGGTCGCCCAGGCCGGTGCCGCGGCCGCCCGCCTCCACCCCGATCAGGCGTGGCGCGGACGCCTCCAGATGCGGCGCGAAGAACCCGAGGGCGTTGGAGCCGCCCCCCACGCAGGCGATCAGCGCGGCCGGCTGCACGCCGAGCTGCCGGCACTGTTCGGCCACCTCGCGGCCGACCACCGACTGGAATTCGCGCACCATGTCCGGGAACGGCGACGGACCCATGACCGATCCGATCACGTAGTGAGTCCGATCGAAGCTGTCCGACCAGTCGCGGAGCGCTTCGTTGATCGCGTCCTTCAGCGTGCGCGATCCTGAGCCGACCGGCACCACCTCCGCCCCGAACAGCTCCATCCAGAACACGTTGGGGCGCTGGCGGCGCATGTCCACCTCGCCCATGTAGACCCGGCACTCCAGCCCCAGCTTGGCGCTGACCGCGGCCGTGGCCACGCCGTGCTGACCCGCGCCGGTCTCCGCGATCACCCGCGGCTTGCCCATCCGCTTGGCCAGCAGGCACTGGCCGATGACGTTGTTGACCTTGTGCGCGCCGGTGTTGGCCAGCCCCTCCAGCTTCAGGTAGATGGCCGCGCCGCCGATCTCCGCCGATGCGTTCACGGCCGGGGAGAGCGGTGTCGGCCGGCCCGCGAACTGCCGCCCGAAGCGGTCCAGCTCGGCCAGGAACTCCGGGTCGACGATCGCCTCCGTGAACGCCGCCTGCAGCTCGTCGAGCGGCGTACGCAGCACTTCGGCGGCGTAACGCCCGCCGAACTGGCCGAAGTAGTCATTGTAGACCTTCATTTCAGACTCCTCGTGCGGCCGTTCCGAGCGGCGCGTCAATAGCGGCGAAGAACGCCCTCAGCTTGGCCGGGTCCTTGCGTCCCGGTGACGACTCCAGGCCGCGGAGGACGTCGATCAACTCGGGTGCGTGGCGGTCGATCACCGCGGCAACATTGTCGGGGTTGAGGCCGCCGGCCAGCCAGAGCGGGCGGCGGCAGGCGGCGTCGTCGATCAGGTCGGCGTCAACACGCCGCCCGGATGCGGGCGCATCGACCAGCACCCGCGGGCAGCGGTAGGCGTCGATCCGCTCCACGTCGGCCGCGTTCCGCACGCGGACCGCCTTGTAGTAGGGCTGCGCCAGGTCCGCGCAGCGTTCGGGAGCTTCGTCGCCGTGGAGCTGCACGGCATCCAGGTGCCCGTCGCGCAGCAGTTCTGCCGCGACCGAAGCGTCGTCCACGGTGGCGCCCACCTTCAGCGCGCCGATGTCGCCGAGCTGGGCGATCATCGCCGGCGCGGCGCGGCGCGGAGACTCCGCCAGTATGAAGCCGATGAGGTCCGCACCGGCGTCCACGGCGCGCAGCGCGTCCTCGCGAGAGGTGACGCCGCACACCTTCACCAGCGGCCGGCGCGCCGGCTCCTCGGCGTCGAACCGCTGGAGCGGCAAGCGTGCATAGAGCCGGCCCCAGAAATCGGCCGGCGCCGCGCCACGGAACCCGGCCAGCAACTCTCCGGCAAGCTCGGGCCGCCGCACTACTCCTTCGCCGACCAGCACGCCCGCGAAGCCGGTGGCGCGCGCCGGAGCTGCCTGCTCGGCGAAGAAGATGCCGGACTCGAACACCAGCCGCGACGGCCAGTCGATAGCCGGCCGCAGCCGCAACGGGTGCGTCAGGTCGGTGCTGAAGGTGGTGAGGTCGCGCGCGTTGATGCCGATCAGCGACGGGCGCAGGTCGCGAACCTCGTCCACGTCGGCGGGGTCGTGCACCTCCACCAAGGCTGCCATTCCCAACCGCTCGGCCGCGTGCAGCATCGAGGCCAGCCGATCCCTGTCGATCATGCCGGCAATCAGGAGCACCGCGTCGGCGCCGGCGCGGCAGGAGACCTCGACGTCCCGCTCGTCGAGCAGGAAGTCCTTGCGCAGCACGGCGAGCTCCGGAAAACGCCGCTTGATCCGTATCAGGTCGTCGAGCGAGCCGCCGAAGTGGTCCGGCTCGGTGAGCACCGACACGTGGCGGATGCCGGCGGCCGCGTAGCGGCCGGCCTGCGCGACCACGTCCAGGTCGGCATCGATCGCTCCCCGAGACGGCGAACGCTTCTTGATCTCGCAGATCACCAGCGGTTCGGCCGTGAACGGGGCGGCAGGCGCCTGCCGTTCCACGGGCACGGACGCGCCGAGCGCAGGCCCTTCCCGTGCGACCCGCTCCCGGCGCCCGGCGACGATGCGATCGCGGATGGTCATGGCTTCGATCCGTCTCCATCGGCGTGGCCCTCGGCCAGCCTCGTCGCCAGCGTGGTGATCTCAGCGACCTTGCGCACCACCGCTCCGGAGGCCAGCGCCTGCAGGGCGGTCTGCGTGCCGGCGCGGATGTCCGCGGCCAGCCCGCACACATGCAGCGCAGCGCCCGCGTTGACCGCGATCGCGTCGCGCAGCGCCGGACGTCCGCCGCCGGCCATAAGCTCGCGCGCCTGCACGACGTTCTCCTCCGGCGTGCCGCCGGCGACCGCCCCGCGCTCGTGCCGGCCGACGCCAAGCTCTTCCGGCGTCAACCGGAGATCCTCCGCCTGACCCGACTCGCCGATGAGCACGCCACTCGTGGGGCCGGTTACCGAGATCTCGTCGCCGCCGTCCTCGCCGTGCACGGTCATAACCCGCCGCACGCCCAGCAGCCGCGCCGCCTCCGCCACGACCCGGCAGAGCGCGCCGTCGTAGACGCCGATCACCTGGTAGGCGGCGCCGGCGGGATTGGCCAGAGGCCCCAGCAGGTTCATCACCGTCTTGATGCCGAGCTCCTGGCGTACCGGCCCCGCGTGGCGCATGGAGCCGTGATAGGTGGGGGCGAACAGGAACGCGAACCCGGTCGTGGTCAGCAGCTCGGCCGTGGCCGCCGGGCTGAGGTCGGAGCGGACGCCCAGTGCGGCAAAGAAGTCGGCGCTGCCGCTCTTGCGGGTGAAGGAGCGATTGCCGTGCTTGGCGACCCGGGCGCCTGCCGCACAGGCGACCAGCCCGGCCATCGACGAGATGTTGAAGCTGCCGATGCCGGCCCCGCCGGTTCCACAGGTGTCCAGGAACTCGCCCGAAACCTCCAGCGGGGTCTTCTTGCGCCGCAACACCGACACGCATCCGGCGATCTCCGCCGCGGTGTAGCCCTTGGCGTTCAGCGCCACCAGGAAGCCCGCAATCTGTGCGGTGTTGAGGTTGCCGTCGGTCAGCTCCTCCATGAACTCGGCAGCCTGCTCCTGCGTCAGGTCGGTGCCGGCCGCCACCGTGTTCAGCAGCCCCGGTACGTCCAGCGGTTCGCGCTTGTAGTTGAGAAAGTTCGCCAACAGTCTCCTCCCATGATCGGAAGCGATCGATTCCGGATGAAACTGCACGCCTTCCACGACGTGCCGTTCATGCCGGATGCCCATGATCTCGCCGTCCCCCGACCGGGCGGTGACGACGAACCCGTCCGGCACCGTCTCCGGGTCGATCACCAGCGAATGGTATCGGGTGAAGACCGCCGGCGACGGCACCCCGCGGAACACGCCGCGTCCGTCCGAAGTTATCGCATCGGTCTTGCCGTGCACGATCGCCTTTGCCTGGATGATACTCCCTCCGAAGGCGGCGCCGATCGCCTGGTGTCCCAGGCACACCCCCAGGATCGGGATCTCGCCGGCGAACCGGCGAATCGCCTCCAGGCTCACGCCCGCGTCCTCCGGCCGGCCCGGGCCCGGCGAGATGATGATCCCCGCCGGCCGCAGCGCCGCGATCCCGTCCACGTCGATCCGGTCGTTGCGGAACACGCGGATCTCCTCGTCGGTGAGCTCCGAGAGGTACTGGAACAGGTTGTAGGTAAACGAGTCGTAGTTGTCTATCAGGACATACATCAGAGCGTCACTCCCAGCGCCCTGACGAGCGCTCGCAGCTTTTCGTCGGTCTCCTCCAGCTCGCGCTCCGGCGACGAGTCGAAGACCACCCCGGCGCCGGCCTGCAGCACCATCACGCCGTCCTTCTTCAGGCCGCAGCGGATCGCGATGCAGGTGTCCAGGGAGCCGTCCGGCTCGACGTAGCCGACGACCCCCGCGTAGAAGCTGCGCGGCGCGGCCTCCAGCCGGTCGATCACCTCCATGGCGCGGATCTTCGGCGCGCCGGACACGGTGCCGGCCGGAAAGGTGGCACGCAGCGCGTCGATGCCGTCGCGGTCCGGGAACAGATTCCCCTCGACCTGGGAGACGATGTGCATCACGTGCGAGTAGTGCTCGATGGCGTTGAGCTCGGTCACCTCGACCGAGCCGGGGACGCACACCCGGCCCAGGTCGTTGCGGCCCAGGTCGACCAGCATCAGGTGCTCGGCGAGCTCCTTCTCGTCGCTGAGCAGCTCCGCCGCAAGCGCCGCGTCCTCGGCCCGGTCCGCGCCGCGCCGCCGCGTGCCCGCGATCGGGCGCAGGATGGCGCGGCCCTGCCGGCAGCGGACGTGCACCTCCGGGGAAGCCCCGAACAGCTCGAAGCCGTCGTAGCGCAGATAGAACATGTAAGGCGAGGGGTTGGTGTGGCGCAGATTGCGGTACGCCTCCAGCGCCGGCAGGTCGGTCCGCACGGCCAGCCGCCGGGACAACACGCCCTGCAGGAGGTTGCCGGCGATGATCTCCTCCCGGATCTCCCTGACCCCGGCCATGTAGCGCGGCGGATCCCCCTCGTCCACCACCTCGGCCTCGCCACGGTGCCGGGAAGGCGACATGAAGTTGAAGTCCATATCGTTTATCCGTGCCATGGCGACATCGATGGCCGCGTCCAGGTCGATCTGGTACCCGTCGTAGTTGACGCCGAGCAGGGTCACCGAATCGACGTAGTGGTCGAACACCGCGAACAGATGGCCGAACAGGAAGGCGGCCTGCGGCAGGCCCAGCACGTCGGGGCGCTCCTGCAGGCGGACGGTGTCGAAGCGCGAGGCGTACTCGTAGCTCAGGAAGCCGATGCCGCCGGCCGGGAACGGGAAGTCGAACGCGGCGCCGGCGTGCTCGGCCGCGAACGAGCGCAGCACGTCCAGGATGTCCTGTTCGGGATCCGGCAGCCGCGTCTGTGTCCCGTCCCGGACCAGAAACACGCCCGCCGAGGTCTCGCGGACGCAGAACGCCTCGCGCACCAGCAGGATCGAGTAGCGCTCGCGCCCCTTCATGAAGGAGGCCGACTCCAGCAGCACGCGCGCGTCCAGCTTTCTGGCCAGCGTCACCGGCGTGAAGCGTTCGGCCGAAATCGTCTTCGTCGCCGTCTTCTGCAAAACCCTGCCTCCCTCTCGTCCCAAATACGCAAAAAGCCGCAGGCCCCCGGTGAAATCACCGGAACCTGCGGCTTCAGCACGTGCCGCCGTGCGGCCTCAGTGCGTGGTTCCGGTTACACTACCGGCCACCACCAAGCGCGCACGTCGTGCGTTGAATCGATCGTCGAGATTTCGTTGCGATCGGTCATGTTCCGGCGACCCTATTCCCTGTCGTGGACGACGTCAAGCGATTGCGGCACGCTGGAGGAATGCCGCGCCGGAACGGGGATCGACCGAACATTGTCTACATCGACTGCCACGACCTCGGGGACTGGCTCGGCTGCTACGGCCGGCCCGATCTGCACACCCCTCACCTCGACGAGCTGGCCTCCGCCGGAGCGCGCTTCGGCATGCACATCGCCACGGCGCCGATCTGCATACCGAGCCGGTCCTCCATGTACACCGGATCGTTGCCGCACGAGGTGGGGGTCATCGGTCAGGAGCCGCTCGCCCCGGGGACAATCTGCATGGCGGCGCGCTTCCGGCGGGCCGGGTACCGGACCGTGCTGTGCGGCCGCCTGATGATCCCCAACGACGCGCACTGGGTAGGGTTCGCGCGGCAGATCGCGACCGTCCCGGAAGAGCAGGCGGCCGCGGCGACGGCGTTCATCGAGTCGCAGCGCGGCGACAGCGCTCCCTTCCTGCTGCAGGTGTCGTTCACGCAGTGCCATCGCCCGTTCGGGGCGGCGTTCGACCCCGAGCTGCCGGAACGGATCGCCGTGCCTCCCTACCTTCCCGACACCGCCGTCACGCGCCGCGACCTGGCCACCCTGGCGTGGCAGATCCACGACATGGACGACCGCATCGGCCGCATCCTGGCCGCCATCGACAGCGCGGGGCTCCGGGAGCGCACCCTGGTCGTGTTCACGACCGAGCACGGCCCGGCCGTGGCGCGCGCCAAGCACACCATCTACGATTCCGGTCTGCGCACGGCGCTGCTGATGCGGCTGCCGGGCGTGATCGCGCCGGGCAGGACCATCGACGAGTTGTCGAGCAACGTGGACCTGCTGCCCACCCTCACCGATCTCTGCAGGCTGGAGCGGCCACAGGGCATCCAGGGCATGAGCTGGGCCGGGCAGCTTGCCGGCGATGAACCGGCCGCTCCGCTGCGCCGGTGGGCGTTCAGCCAGCTCAACTGGGGCAGGCGCAGCGGACGCTGGTACTACACGCCGGCGCGCTCCATCCGCACCTCCCGCTACAAGCTGATCCGAAGCTACCGCCGCGTTCCCATCTTCGTCGACAACGGCTGGCTGGCGCGCTACGCCGGCGATCGGCCGACGGTGGAGCGCTGGTATGGCTCCCCGCTGCCGGACACGCAGCTCTTCGACCTGGCCGAGGACCCGTCCGAGCTGCGCGACCTGGCCGGCGATCCCGCGCTGGCCGACGTGGAGGCGCGACTGCGCGAGCGCCTGGACCAGCACCTGCGCGCCACCGGAGACCCCGTGCTCCGCGGCCCGGTCGCCAACCGCGCGGGCGAGCCGGACGTCTGTCAGTGGCAGGAACAGCCGGACGGAAGCTTCCGCCTGGCGCCCGACGATCCGATGGACTCCAACGAGGCGTCGTTCACCTGACCCGGCAGGAGCCGCGACCGGTCAGCGACCGGCGGACGCCGTCTGCTCCCGCGCCCGGTCGGTGGCGTCCCGCCACTCCTCCCAGGTGGGCGTGGCGGTCTCGCTCAACACCGGCAGCGGCTCGCGGCCGGAGGCTCGCAGGCGGTCGTGCAGGTCTTCCAGCGCGGCGCGCGGACGGCCGTTCAGCGCCGCAGGCGCGGCGTGATAGCGGAAGTCGACGCTCCAGCGCGATGCCGCGGTCCGGTTCATCTTGCTGGCATGAAAGGTGAGGTTGGTCAGGAACAGGACGTCGCCCGAGCGCATCTCCACCGGGGTCGGGGTGCCACGCCGCTCGACGTCCTCGGTGGCGCGCACGTTCATGTCCTCGCCGCGCGCCGCGTCGATCAGGCCCCAGCGGTGGCTGCCGGGCAGCACCCACACGCAGCCGTTGGCCACCGTCGCGTCGACCAGCGGCACCCAGACGGAGACGATGTGCGCCGCCTCAGTGTAGCCCACCCGCCGGCCGCGCGACGGCTCGTTGTAGTAGTGGCTGTCCTGATGCCAGGGGAAGGAGGTGATCTCGGCCTCCGGCAGCTTGGTGCGGATGTTCAGCGCGCCGAGTTGCACCACCTCCGGGCCCAGCAGGTTACCCAGCACGCGCAGGATGGCCGGAAGCCGGTACAGCTCGTAGAAGACCCGATTGAACCCGCTCCCGATCCAGCTCCGCGGCGAGACGTCCATCTCCCGGCAGATCGCGGCGAACCGCCGCTCGAAGGGCTGCTCGGCATGCAGGGAAGCGATCTTTCCCTCGGCCAGCATCCTGCCGGCGTAGGCGTCCACCTCGGCCGCCAGGAACTCGCGCACCGGCGCCAAGTCGTCCGCCGCCAATATGCCGCGCTGCACCAGGTAACCGTCCCGCTCGTAGTTGGAGAGAATCCCGTCGTCGATCATCGCCCCGGAGTATACCACCTCACCGGCAACGCCCCTTATGCGTATGCCGGGCCAAACTGAGCGCCACTCCTCACCACACGGTCCGCATCGCCTGCACGCACTGCTCCAGCGCCGGCATCGGGTTGTCGACGTCCCCCTCGTATTCCAGGATCAGCGGGCCGTCGAAGCCGATGCCGTCCAGGGCGGCGGCCAGGCCCGGCATGTCCAGGTTGCCGGTGCCGACCACCACGTCGATCGGCTCGCGCCCTTCCCGGTAGACGAAGTCCTTGACGTGCACGCCGTACAGGCGCTCACCGGCCAGCCGCGCCAGCTCGACCGGATCGGCGCGGGCGTCGATGGCCCAGGCGGTATCGAGCATCACGCCGATTTCCGGTCCCGTGGACCGAAGCAGCAGCTCCAGCATGGCCTGCGACCCCAGCCAGTGGCCGCCGCCGTGGTTGTGCACTGCCAGCCGCAGCCCCATCTCGCCGGCCACCCGCTCCGCGGTCCGGAACGCCTCGGGTGAGAACGCGGGCGGGAAGTCGACGCTGACCAGCCCGACCCCCAGCCGCCGGGCGAGGTCCAAGGTCGCGCGCATCGCGTCCGCGTCGCCCGCGAGGCGCTCCACGCCGGTGCTGACGATGCCAATCCCGGCATCGAGGAACGGATCGGTGTCTCCGGCGTGGTTGCCGGCCAGCTCGACATGCGCCAAGCCCAGGTCGGCTACCTTCCGCGCCACGACGCGGGAGTCGGTGAAGCCGCGCAGGCAGTAGGTCTGAATCGCCAGATCACGGCGTGCGGAATCGTTCATAGTCTGCGAGTCTACCCGAGCGATGCCTTCCGATCGAAGCGACCCGCCCCGGTTGGACGGCTTCGACCGCTCGCAGCCGCTGGCCGCGCGCATGCGCCCGCGCACGCTGGACGAGGTGGCCGGCCAGCAGCACATCATCGGACCGGGCCGGCTGCTGCGCCGCGCGATCGAGGCGGACCAGCTCTCCTCGATCATCCTCTACGGACCTCCCGGAACCGGAAAGACCACCCTGGCGCGGGTCATCGCCAACACCACCCGCGCGCACTTCATCGCCATCAACGCCGTGCTGGCCGGAGTCAAGGACCTGCGCGAGGCGATCAAGGAAGCCCACCGGCATGCCGAGGAGCGAGGCCGCCGCACTATCCTGTTCGTGGACGAGGTGCACCGCTGGAACAAGGCGCAGCAGGACGCGCTGCTGCCGTGGGTGGAGGCGGGCACGGTGATCCTGATCGGCGCCACCACCGAGAACCCGTACTTCGAGGTGATCAAGCCGCTGGTGAGCCGCAGCCGCATCTTCCAGCTCGTGGCCCTGGAGGCCGGCGACCTGCGCGCGCTGGTCACACGCGCCCTGGCAGACGGCGAGCGCGGCTACGGACGCCTGCAGGTCGACCTGCGGCCCGAGGCGCTGGAGCATCTGGTCGACATCGCCTCGGGCGACGCCCGCAGCCTGCTCAACGCCCTGGAGCTGGCGGTGGAGACCACCGACCCGTCCGGCGGACCGATCGTCGTCGACCTGGCGGTGGCCGAGGAGTCGATCCAGCGGCGGGCGGTGCTCTACGACAAGGACGGCGACGCCCACTACGACACCATCAGCGCCTTCATCAAGAGCGTGCGCGGCTCCGACCCCGACGCCGCGCTGTACTGGCTCGCGCGCATGGTCTACGCCGGCGAGGATCCGCGCTTCCTGTTCCGGCGCATGTTGATCCTGGCCGCCGAGGACGTGGGCTTGGCCGATCCGCGGGCGGTCGGCGTGATCGCGGGCTGCGCGCAGGCCTTCGACTACGTGGGCATGCCGGAGGGCCGCTTCCACCTTGCAGAGGCCACCCTGTACCTGGCGACCGCGCCCAAGAGCAACTCGGCCATGGGCTTCTTCGACGCCCTGAACGCCGTGGGCAGCGAGGCGCCGGGCGACGTGCCGACCCATCTACGGGACGCCAGCCGCGACGCCGAGGGGTTCGGCCACGGGGCCGGCTACGCCTATCCGCACGCGTTTCGCGACCATTGGGTGGCGCAGCGCTACCTGCCGAGCGCGCTGGCCGGGCGGGTGTTCTACCAGCCGTCGGAGATGGGATACGAGGGGGATCTGGCGCTGCAGGTGGCGCGCCGCCGCGAGGAGCAGCTCGCCGCCATGCTCGACGACGACGGCCCGGTCGAGGGGCTCACGTCGGCCGGCTCGCGGGTGGCGGACGAGCGCGAGCGCTGGATCGCCCGCGTCGCCGGCGGCCGGCCCACGGCCCTGGCGTCGATCCGCGACCGCGTGCTGGACGGGGCGCGGATTCGGCGCCACCACGTGGTGCTGGACCTGGCGATGGGCACCGGGCTCCTGACCTGGGAACTGCTGCGCCGCGCGCCCGAGGGCGGCGTCTATGCGCTGTCGCCGTCGGTCGATCACCTGACGATGGCGCGGCAGATGGTCGAGGCGGTGCCGGAAGACGAGCGCCCCGTGCTGCTCGCCGGCGGCCTCCCGCGGCTGGAAGAGCTGCTGGCGGAAGCCGGTGCCCTGGAAGTGCGCTTCGATGCCGCGGTCGGCCGGAGCGCACTGGCGCGGCTCGACGACCCGGAGGCGGCGCTGCGCGGGCTGGGCTCGGTGATGGCTGCCGAGGCAAGACTGTCGCTCGGCGAGACCGACGGCGCGTCGTTCCCGGCGCTGACGGAGCTGTTCCCGCTGCCGGCGGCACGCCGCGATCTGGCCGAGCGGGTGGAACAGATCCAGCAGAGCATCGCGGACGCCGCGTCACTGACGCCCGAACGGCTGCGGGCGATTCTGGAGGCGGCCGGCTTCGCGGAGGTCGAGGTCGCGGAGGAGCCGTTCCGCACCGACATCCAGGTCAGCCAGGCGTGGATCGACCGGCTGCTCGGCACCGAGAGCCGGGCGGGACCGCTCGCGCAGGCGCTGCGGCAGGAGCTGTCGGCGGATGACCTGACCGCGCTGCGAGCGGCGGCGGCCGCCGCGGTCGGCCGCACCGTCGCGTGGCGGCGGCCGGTGATCTACGCGCGCGCGACCGTCGCGAACAGCTCGTCGTAGGCGTCGATCACGCGCGGCCAAGCGTGGCGATCGGCGATCCGCCGCCATCTGTCACGGTCGGTCGGCGGCGATCGCAGCTCCCTGTCGAGCCGGTCGATGAGGTCGTCCCCATCGTCGTACAGACAACGATCGTGCAGCTCCGGCGGGATCAGTTCCGGGTAGACCAGCCGGCGCGGCAGGAGCGGCATGCAGCCGGCATGGATCGCCTCCATCACCGCAATCCCGAAGTTCTCTTGCACGGCCGTGGAGACCACCACGCTGCCGCGGGCGAGCTGCCGCAGGTACTCCGGACGAGGCGGGAACCCGTCGAAGGCGATACGGCCGGCCAGCGCGGCCCGCGCCTGCATCAGCGCATCCGGCTCCGGGATCAGGCGCTCGCCCAGCAACGCCACACCGAACGGCACCCCGCGGCGCGCCACCTCCCCCAGGGCGCGGACGAAGGTCCCCGGATCCTTGTCGAACTCCCAGCGGTGGTTCCAGATCACCACCGGCGGCCCGTCCGGCGGGCCTGGCGGCTCGGTGTCCGCGAAGCGGCAGCCCGGATAGAGCACGCTCGAGCGCCGATCGAGCTCCGCAAGCGGCACCTCCGGCCGCGCCTCCTCGTCCGGGAGCTGCTCGATCACCTCCGGCAGCCGCTTGCGAAACGCCGCACGGTGGAACTGCGAGTTGAAGACCACGTGGTCGGCCACGGCGACGTTGGTCACGTCCCTCCAGAGCAACTCCGCCCCCGCCGACCCGCCCGGCGGCACGGGATAGGAGACCTGGCTCTCGTGCAGATACAGCAGCACCGGCGGCGTGCGCGCGCCCCACACCGCCCGCACCTGCGCCAGATCCAGAAGACCGGTAGCGATCACCAGGTCGTAGCGCTCCGGCCGCGCCACCCGCTGCGCCAACGTCAGCCCCGCCGCCCGCAGCCGCCACTTCCACAACCGCGCCGGTAGCCTCTCCACGTCGATCGCATGCCGCGAGTGCTCCCGCAACCCCTCGACGAACTCCCGGTGTGAGCCCCCGTCAAACGGCTCCAGAAACAGGATCTGCACGTTTCATCCTACCCTCTGCTGTGCCTGACGGCGCCCACCTTGACGACGGACCCACGACACCCGAGCCTGCGCCGACGCTGTAGACTGCCGACGTCGGCTGATCCTGAAGAAATGGAAAGATACGTGGTCACCCTACGTTTTCAGGTTCATGGTGAACTCGGAAGCATCACCTTGAACGGCTTCCTGGCTCAGATCCAAGACCATTTGCGCATGCTCGAGGAATACGACGTCGCCATCTCGCACGAGAAACGCTGATTCCGGACAAGGAAGAGTCGCTCGGCTCGGCCGAGGGGACATTGGAGACAGTTTCCATCCATCGGGGTTCTCGGTTCATGATCTATCACAGCAGGACCAAGCAGGCCATCCGCTGCGACATTCCGCAAGATTCCGACCTGCTGGACCAGGCCAAGGAGGCACTAGGAAGCCGAGTGTTGGTGGCCGGGCTAGTGCATATGAATGCACGCGGTGAACCGATACGAGTCTCCGCGAAGAACCTGCGGATCTTGAGTGAGACGCCTGCACTTCCGAGCATCGCCTCTCTAGGCGGAAAATACCCCGACCTTACTGGTGATCTTACTACGGAGGAGTACATCGGGAGCCTTCGTGACCGCTGAGCAATACAGGTATCCATACTTGGACTCATCCGTCTTCATCGCTTGGCTGAAAGGGGAAGTCGTCAAAGATGTCGATCGGGAACTGCGATATTCTTCTGTCCTGGGACGACGCACTCAACGCTGTAAGTCATCCTCGGATCAGATGCGCGGAGCCAAGAGTGATAGGCCAGATGAAGCTCGACTTGGAAAACGACAGCGATCAAAACGCATGAGCTCGGGCGTCGAGATGCCGGAGATCAGCCTCCATGTCGCTCATTCGACTGGCGGCGTCGTCTGAGAGCCTCAACGAGCTCGACGTCGCTCTTCAGCCATGGCGGGGTCCTTTCGTGGGCCAGGATCTCTATGGCGGTCATCCAGCGGATGTCCGCCACCTCCTCGGGTGCCGTGATCGCCGGCTCGCCTGCGTTGTATGCACCGTGGAAGAGGACATCCACGACCGCGGTGCCGTCGTCCATGGTGAAGTTCACGCTGCGGACATAATCCAACTCGGGTGCGACCGTTACGCCAGTCTCTTCCTGGACCTCGCGCCGGACGGCACCTTCCAGAACGCTGTCGGGGCCGTCCCCAACCTCGACCTTGCCGCCGGGGAAGGCCAGAACGCCCGGCGCCTGCTCCACACCCTCGCCTCGGACGATCATCAGGTAGCGTCCGGCCCGACTCACCGCGCACTGCGTGTTTACGACAAACCGCGCGTTCCCACCGGCGCTCATGTCCTCACGTCAGTCGGGCGAGGCCAACACCCGTTCGGCGATGCGCTTACCCGATGCGATCTCGGCTTGGCGAAGTCCATCATCCTGCCAGCAGGCGGAAGCACATCCGCCACTGTAGGTTGATCCGCATGCTATCGTGCCGTCCCGTGTGCGTCTAAGCACAACCGTTCGAGGCAAGCTGCCAACAGGCCAGACGCCGGCGTCGCGGACGTCAGATGCGAAACCGCGACTATTCTGCACGGTATCCCAGACCCCATATGCGTAGAAGGTCACGAGATCCTTGGTCGAAGGTCTGCCGATAGTCGATCAACTGGAAGCTATGTAGCGTCCAGGAGAGGCTCTCATAGTCACAAGACAAATGGAGAATGGGTACTATGCTGTTTGCGAGTCGTTTCTGCTGGAGAGCGAAAACCAACTCCCTCTTTACCCATTCAGAATCCACAGCGCTCGGAGAAAGAACGAGCACAAACCAGTCACACCGGCGAAGTGCTGCCCCTATTTCGTCATGCCACTGCTGAGATCCAACGATGTCGGTTCGACTGTACCACACGGGAAGCCCATGACGACGCATCATACCCGCCAATTTCTCGACGAAATCTCGATTACGATCCGAGTGAGAGAGGAATATCTCTTGGGGCAACATGACCCGTTGTGGTGGGTTATCGTCAACGAGCGATCGTTAGGCGACCTGCTGGAGAGTCCGGGCGATTTCCTTGATGCCCTCCTCCTCATTGGCGTGTTCGGTCAGCCTGATCGTTTTCAGGTTCCAGAGGATCCATGGAACGTCTTCGTTCTTCAGCTCGTCCGGATCTCCAACCACGACGGGTATCAAACGGTCGCGAAAGCGTATCTCTCCGAGAGCGTATTCGATTTCCGAGCGCACCCAATTCGAACGCATGGTGTGGGGCGTCAACAGAACCACCATCGCCTGTGACTCCCGCAATGCCTGATCCACTTTGGCGGCCCAGTTGTCTCCGGGCATGATCTCGCGGGTGCCTTCCCAAACCTCCAGACCGGCTTGGTGCAGGATGTCGGCGACCCTCCGCGCAATTGCTTCATCCGTATGTGCGTAGCTTACAAAGACCTTCATGGCCTACACGCCTCCGCGCGCTGTTCGTGGCCAAGCATACCGTGCCCAGAGCACTGCCGGCAACATTCGGTACCTGCGGTCAGCAATTCTCGGTGAGCGGCAGGTAGCGGCGTGTAGGGCGGTCTGACGGTAGTGGTACGGCCCAAGTGGAGGCGAGCGAGCACTTTGGCAGGCGCGCCAGTGGCCACACAACCGGGTTTTTCAGGATCAAGCCCTGCGGCGCGCCGCTGCCGTGGCCGGTAGAGGCACACCGGAGGTTCCGGGCGCAGGTTTCGCGGCGCGGTGGGCGCGCGTGCGGCAGCCGCAGGCGGCATGCAGGCAACGGGTTCAGGGACTACTGGGGCTGATAGGTTGGCAGCGGCTCGGGTGGCGAGTTCATGCGTGCCAGCACCTGGTCCCAGGAGGTGAACAGGAACAGCCGGAACGCCGAGCGCACCTCGTCCCAGAACCCGCGCCGGGAACTGAAGAAGGTGCGCACCCGCTGATACAGCCCATCGACCAGATCGAAGATCTGGTGCATGAAGAACGCCAGCAGGTTGAGCACGAAGAACGCCTCCGAGAGGTGCTGGTGGCCGTGGCCGAAGTTGTGCTCCAGGTGGTAGCCGTGGTTCTTGAGGGTGTTGAACCCTTCGTTCTCGATCTTCCAGCGCGCCCGCGCGGCGCGCACCAGTCCGACGATGTTGTCGGTGGTGGGCACCAGGTCGGTGACCCACGCGTTCTGATAGGTAACCTTGCCGTCCTTGACGATGCGGAACTGGATGAAGTTGATGAGCGGAGCGTCGGGGTTGCCGTTCAGCGGTAGATCGGTGACCCACTCGTACTCCCTGCGTTCGCCGCGGTGGTCGGTAGCGTGACGGTTCAGCAGGTTGGCGCCGCGCAGGCCGGCGACGTCCTGGTAGAGGCTGCGATGGTCACCGGGCTTGGCGACCAGCAGGAATGAGAAGCGCGCCGCGCAGAGCTGCTCGACGAACGGTTGCTTGGAGTACAGGCTGTCGGCGACGATAATTGCCGCCATGCGCGGATAGTCGGCGCGGAGCCGCTGAAGCATGCGGTAGCCGGCGTTCAGTTCGCAATCCTGCTTGCGGTACGTGGCGCCGTCGGCGTCACTGTTGCGTACGAACTCGGGAGCGAGGGGCAGCACCTGGGGCTTGTCGGGGTGGACGATGGCCGCCTGCAGGATGTCATGGTGGTAGGACGTGATGCCGCGCGAGGTGGTGCTCAGGCAGTGCTTGCAGTGGACGGACTCGGAGCTGAAATAGCGTGAACCGTCGAGGGTGATCAGATAGCGGGCGTCGAACAGTTGGTAGTGCTGGAGCCACTTGGCGCGCTGCAGGCGAGCGATCCAATCGGCGAAGCAGGGCAGGATGCGAGCATAGTCATGGCGGTCGAGCAGATCGCGGAGCTGCGAGTCGGAGGGCAGTTCACCGACGCCGAAGGTGGCCGAGAGGTTGTTGGTTTGCAACTGGCGCTGGAAGCGGCGCTGGAACTGCAGCAGCGAGGGGTCTTGGACGTAGAACAAAGCCAGAGCGCTGAGGTAGCAGTCGCGCAGGGCGTAGCGGATTTTGCCTGGTTGGCGTGCGTCGACGATACCGGTTACGTAGTCGGCGATCGAGTCGACGAGGGAGCGGAAACGAAGTAAATTCGGGCCTCTCCGCAATCCCCTGGCCATGCGAAGACAGCATGACGAGGAAGACGAGAAATGTCTAGTCCTGTAACTCGTTCAACTGCAATGAGATACATGACAGGGTCTGATCTGCCCTCATCGGAACCGTGTCACCATGTCGATTCTCATCTCATTCGCCGAGAATTGCTGACCTGCGGTCCGAGCTGTCGGCAAGGCAGATGAAGGACGCCCCGGTGCGGTAGAGTAACAGTATGCTACGGGTCGGCATCGTCGGGCTGCCCAACGCCGGGAAGTCCACCCTCTTCAACGCCCTCACCGGCAGCCGGCAGGCGGACGTCGCCGCCTACCCGTTCTGCACGATCGAGCCCAACGTGGGCGTGATCGAGGTGCGCGACGAGCGGCTCGAAGAGGTCAGGCGGCTGTTCGACTCGCCGCGCGCGGTGCCGAGCGTGATCGAGTTCGTGGACATCGCCGGCCTGGTGGCAGGCGCCAGCACCGGCGAGGGGCTCGGCAACCGATTCCTGGGCCACATCCGGGAGGTCGACGCGATCGCGCACGTCGTGCGCTGCTTCGAGCGCGAAGGCGTCCCGCGCGCGGAGGGCTCGGTCGACCCGGTCGCCGACGCGCAGACGGTGGAGACCGAGCTGGCGCTGGCCGACTTGGGCACGATCGAGCGGCGGCGCGAGCGCACGGCGCGGCGTGCCCACGCCGGGGAGAAGGATGCACGCGAGGAGCTGTCGCGGCTGGAGCGGTTCCGGGCGGCGCTGGACGCCGGGATGCCGGCGCGGGCCATCGATCGCGAGCCGGGCGACCACGAGCTGCTGGGCGAGCTGTTCCTGCTCACCGGCAAGCCGGTCATCTACGTCGTCAATACCGGGGAGGAGCTCATCGGCGCCGACGACGAGCGGGTCGCCGCCGTGCGTGCGCATGCCGCCGGTCAGGCCGGCGGCGGGGCCGACGCGATGGCGATCTGCGCCGATCTGGAGGCGGAGGTCGGCGACCTTGAGCCGGACGAGGCGGCCGAGTTCCTCAGCGACGCCGGCATCGCCGAGCGCGGCATCGACCGGCTGGTGCGCCACGCCTACCGCCTCCTCGGCCTGATCACCTTCTTCACCGCCAACGATACCGAGGCGCACGCCTGGGCGATCCCGGACGGCACCGGCGCTGCGCGGGCCGCCGGCAGCGTGCACAGCGACATGGAGCAGGGCTTCATCCGCGCCGAGGTGGTCGGCTACCAGGACCTGTCCGCCTGCGGCGGCATGGCGCAGGCGCGCGATCGGGGACTGCTACGCGTCGAGGGCCGCGACTACCAGGTGCGCGACGGCGACGTCATCCTGATCCGTTTCCGTTAGCAGCGGTCGGCCCCGAGCAGCTCGCGCAGGTACGCCGCCCCCAGGCGCACCTGTTCCACGTGGTCCGCCTGCTCGCCCTCGTACACGATCGACAGACAGCCGTTGTAGTTCGCGCTCCTGATGATCGAGACGATCCGCTCGTAGTCCAGCCACTCCTCGCGGCCGCTCTCGATCCGGTAGAACTTCGTGCGGATGCAGGTGGCGTACGGCACGGTCTGCTCCATGTACCCGTAGAAGTCGTGCGCCGGGTCGGTCACCCCCACCGGTTGCGACCCCGGCGATCCCACCCACTGCCCGGTGTCCACGAGGAAGTTGAAGTTCTCCCGGTCCACGTCCTGGCGGATGCGCAGCATGTCGTCCCCGGTAACGGGATGGTTCTGGAGGCCGATGGAGACGCCGCGCTCGGCGCCGTGGTCGGCCACCTCCTGGAAGCCGGCGATCATGGCCGGCCAGGCCGGCTCGCCGTCGCCGTTCTTCTCCGGCACGGTCGCGCAGAACATTCGGATGAGCGGCGCGCCGAGGAAGGCCGCCAAGTCGATCACGCCCTTCGCGTTGTCGGCGTGCGCCTTGCGCTCCTCGGCCGTGCCGTGGAACAGCCCGCTGACGCCGATGTAGGCGATCGGCAGGCCGTACTTCAGACAGTGAAGCTTGATCGACGCGAGATGCTCAGGCTCCCGGGACGCGAACACCGACTCGTGGAAGTCGACGCTGTCCAGGCGCAGCTCGTAGCAGGTCCTGATGAAGTCCTCGACGCCCATGTCCCGCATGCTCAGTGAGTTGCAGCCGATCTTGATCATCCGTTCCGTCCTTTTCGACCGCTGTCGGTCGCGTCCAGCGTAGCACGATCCCTCCTGGCGACGAGATCGCGCACGCACCGGATTGCACGCTACTCACCGAGCCGCTGTGTCTCGAACAGCTCTCGGAAGAAGCCGTCGCGCCTGATGAGCTCGCGCGGAGTCCCCTCCTGCGACAGGCGCCCCTCGCCGTCGAGCACGAGGACGGTGTCGGCCTCCATCACGGTCGCCAGCCGGTGCGCGATGACGATCGTCGTCCGGCCGCGCGACAGCTCACGAAGTGACCTGAGAACGATCTGCTCGGTGACGGAGTCGATGGAACCGGTTCCTTCGTCGATCAGCATCACGGGTGCGGGGCGAAAGAACAGCCGCGCCAGCGCCACGCGCTGGCGCTCGCCTCCGGACAGCGTGTGCCCATCCTCGCCGAGCACCGTGTCGTAACCGCGCCGCAGCCCCTGCACCACGCCGTGCAGGCCGGCCTGCTTGGATGCATACACGACAGCGGCCGCGTTCCCGCGCACCGGAAGCGGGTAGCAGATGTTGTAGGCCACGGAGCGGTTCCAGAGGAATACCGGCTGCGATACCACCGCGAAATAGCCACGAAGACTGGCCAGAGACGCCTCACGTACGTCGGTGCCCCCGATCGTGATCGTGCCGCTGTCCGGTTCCCGGAGTCGGAGCATCAGCTCGAAGATCGTCGTCTTGCCGCCGCCGCTCGGTCCGACGAGACCGATGAAGTGTCCGGCAGGGAAGGCCGCGGAGAACCGGTCTCCCGCGTGATGCGAAACATCATGTCGCCCGGCGTCCTGCTTTCGAGGAATCCCATCCGCGCCCGCAACAGATGGGGCACCACGGCTTCGCGCAGACTGGCGCTCACCCGGAACGCGATCAGCGTCCGCAGGTACTGATTCGCGTAGGTGATGCCGATCGACACGATCGGAGCCACCACGATCCCTCCGACCACCGTCGCGATCAACCCGAAGTCCGCTTCGGGGACGGCGGTGTCGAACAACAGGCGATACAGCAGCGGCTGTGCCGCGTTGATGCCGGACACCACGAACATGGATGCGATCGCCGCCGCGACGATCCATCGCATCGACCAGAACGCCTGCCGGAAGATCGCCCACGTGACGCTCCTGCGTGCGTCCGGTCCGCGGCTTTCTCCCGCTCTTCGACGCCGCCCCCTTCCTTCGGACATCCGTTCAGCTCACCTCCTTGTGTCTGCCTGTGCGGTATCCGCGGCGCTGCCGCGCCGCCGGCATGGCCGCGTCGGGCGGCGCCGTGTATGCTGCCGGCGATACGTCCCATGATTATCGACAGCCATCTTCACGTCTGGAGCGACGACCCGCAGCGTTATCCGTGGGCGGCCGGCGGGCCGTCGCAGGCCGGCAGGGTCGAGCTGCTGCTGGAAACCATGGAACGGCACGGGGTGGACAAGGCGTGCATCGTCCAGTCCATCCACTACCTGTTCGACAACCGCTACGTGGCCGACTGCCTGGCCCGCTATCCCGGCCGGTTCTCAGGCGTAGCGGTGATGGACCGCAACGCCCCCGACGCGGTCGAGCGGCTGGAGCGGCTGGTCACCGAGGACGGCTTCGAGGGGCTGCGCATGCACCTGTCACGAGCTGACGATCCGGCCGAGTGGGCCGCTCCCTCGCAGGATCCGATCTGGCGCAAGGCCGAGGAGCTCGGCGCCTGCTTCCTGAGCTTCGGCCGCGCGGAGCAGCAGCCGGCCGTCGAGCCCATCATCGCCCGCCATCCCGGCGTCACGGTGGTCCTCGATCACCTGGGCGGCGCCCTGTTCGACAAAGAGCCTCCCGAGCCGCTGCTCGGCAACGTCCTCGATCTTGCGAAGTATCCCAACGTCTACGTGAAGTTCACACCTCAGGCCGCGCGGGCGACCCGCCCCTACCCGTTCACCGACCAGCACGCGGTCTACGAGCGGATCTACGACGCCTTCGGCCCGCGGCGCCTGATGTGGGGAACCGACTTCCCGCACATCTTCGCCGACATCGGCTACGGCCGGGGCCTGGAGCTGTTCCGCGACCACATCGCGTTCCTCACCGCGGAGGACAAGCGCTGGCTGTTCGCGGAGACCGCAAAGAGCATCTGGAAGTTCGGCGCCAAGGCCGGCTGAGCGTCCGGCGCACCGGACGCGAGCCATGCGGCTCTCCACCTCGGCAGGATGGCGAGCGCATCGAGTGCGATCAGTCTTCCTTGCCTGCTCGGAGCCGGTCGGCCGCCTCGCGTGCGGTGACGATCGGGATGCCGTGCGCACTCCCGACCGCCAGCATGTCACCCCGGTCACCGGACACGATCAGGTCGGCGTCGCCGGCGATCGCGGTGGCGAGTATCGGATTGTCGTCCGGGTCCGCCGACAGGCTCACCGCCGGCAACTCGGCAACCACCACTGCGACCGCTTCCAGGTGGTAGAGAAGGTCCTCGGCTTCCTCTCGTCGGATGTACGGCTGCAGCCGATCCCGCGCCAGAACGTCCGGCAACTCGTCAATCTGGAACCGGGACGTGATCAACGTGATGCCCGGGCTCTTGACCGCGGCCAGCACCTGCCCCGGAGATCCATCGCCGGAGATCAGGGCGCTCACCAGGATGTTGGTATCAAGGACGATCCGCACGGGCCTCGGCCACCGCTTCGTCGGCAAGGCTCTGTACTGCTTCTCCTGACAGGTGGCGATTGCGTTCCCAGATCGATTCGACGGTCTCCCAGAAGATCGCCTGGCGCACCGCGCGGTCCACGAACCGCGACAGGTCGCCCTTCTTGCCGCCGGTCCGCGCCAGATAGCTCCGCACGCGACGGTTCGTGTCGTCGGAGATGACGAGATTCCATCGAGTCATCAGTGCCCTTCTGTGTTTATGTGTCATCTCGCGGACTCGACCGCGATGCAAGCGGCTACCGCGAGCGGTGGAACCGCTCGAGTTGCCGCGCGAACTCGGCGTTGGCCTCCGCGTCCTTCACCGAGCCTGCTCCGTGATAGGTGAACCCGAGATTGCGGCGGTGCGCGCCGGTCAGGTTGGGACCCGTGCGGTGGATGACGTTGGTGTGGTGGACCAGGACGTCGCCCGCCTCCATGGTCGCGGCCACCTCCGGGTAGCGGGCCGTGTCCGGCGGGTCCACCAGCCCGCGGCTGGCGCCGAGCACCCCGGACGGCTCGTGCGGGAGGATGGGAAGCGTGTGCGAACCGCGCAGGAAGGAGAGCGGACCGCTGTCTTCGCCCTGCGCGTCCAGCGCCAGCGTCGCGGCCAGCGAGCGCGGCGGCTGGTAGAACTGATACGCGTTGTCCTGATGGTACGGGAACCGGAAGGTCGCGTATGGCGGCTTGTCGATGTACTGGATGCCGTCCGCGACCGGCTCGTCCTCCAGCAGCGGCCGCACCAGGTCCAGGAGCAAGGCGGAGCCGAGCAGACCGCGCAGCAGCTCCGACTGCTCCTCGATGCGGAACACGCAGCGCACCGGAGCTCCCGGCGCTTCGGCGTCGAAGTAGACTTGGCCGTGCTCACCCGCGGCGGCAGCCTGGGCCACGACGCGCTCCACCTCGCCGGTCACCTCGGACAGCAGCGCCGCGTCGAACAGGCCGCGTGCGATGGCGAAGCCGTCGCTCCGGTATCGTGCCGTCAGATCGGCGATGTTACCGACCACATGCCCTCCCACGTCCGTCAACCCAACCTCTCATCCCTTGAGGCGCGGCTCCTGCACGAATACCCGCCCGAGCGCGTCCAGCCTGGCGTGCAGCTCATCAGGCAGCGGACCGGCGGTCGCACAGCGGACGTTCTCTTCGATCTGCTCGATGGACGCAGCGCCGGGGATGACGGACGCGAACCTGCGGTCCCGCAGCAGGAAGCGAATCGCCAGCTCGGCGAGGCTCAAGCCGGTCTCAGCCTGGATCGCGTACAGCCGTTCGTACCGGGCGCGCAGATCCTCATCCATCCACTCGGGTGGGGTGCGGACCCACTCAGGGTACACTTGGGCCAGGCGTCCCTGCTGCAGCGGTGCGCCCAGCACGACCCCCACGTCGAGCTCGGCGGCGAGCGGAAACAGCTCGTGCGGCGCGTTGCGCCACAACAGGCTGTACTGAAAGGCGGTCAGCACCACGTCGATCGGCGTTTCCATCTCGCGCAGGACCTTTGCCAACAGATGGGCGTTGTTGCCCGATATACCCAGAAAGCGGGTCATACGCTGGTCCTTTACCCACCGGAGAAACGCTGCGACCGGCGCTCCATCGAAGTCGTATTCCGCATCCGGTTCCAGGAACTGAGTCGTGCGTGGGACGCTCATGTCGGTCCAGTACGGCGCCCAGTCCGCTTCGTGGATGTACAGAATGTCGAACTCATCGCGCCGCAGATCGCGCAGCGTCTGCTCGAACTGGCGTTTGAACGCATCGAGGGACCGATAGGGGCCGGTCTCCCACTCCCAGCGCCCACACTTGGTGCCGAGCAGGTAGGGCGCTGTGACGTCCTGCAGCGCTTCGCCCAGCACCTGCTGCGAATCGCCGTAGAGGGGAGAGGTGTCGAGGTAGTTCACCCCCAACTCCAGCGCCCGCCGCACGACACGCACCCCTTCGCCGGGTGCGGTCGCGGCCGTTCTCACGAACACGCCCCCGAGTCCCAGCTCCGTCACCTGCAGACCCGTCCGGCCCAGCCGGCGCCTGGCGATGGGCGTGGTCACAGACCCAGACCGGTGCGAATGAATGCGCAGCTTGCGCGCACGGATTCGATCCTGGGCCTATCACCCATCGGTCCGTTCTGCTCCACCGTGATCCAGCCGGAATACCCCCTGCGCTTCAGGATGTCGAAGACGGCGGCGTAGTCGCACCGACCCGCACCGACCTCGGTACGCAGGTCCCACTCCTCGGACCAGTCCTTGAACTCGAGGAAATCGATGCGGTCCCAGTTGCGCTGCAGGAACAGCGCCGCCCGCTTCTCCACCGGGTGGCCGGCGAAGTCCTTGGTGGCGTGCCCGACATCGAGGAAGCCGAAGAACTTCGACGGATCGGTGCGCGCCAGCAGCGCTTCGGTCTCCTCCAGCGTCTGGCCCGTGTGGTCGGTGTGATTGTGATAGCAGGCGCGCACGCCGTACTCCAGGGCGACCTCGCCTATGGCATCGAGCAGGTCAGCGACCTCATCCATGTCGGCGCCCCGTTGCGCAAGCCCGCCGATCGTGACCAGGTGACGCGCTCCGAGACGCTGCATGACCTCGCACAGCCTGCGCAGACGGTCGAAGTCGCGATCGATACGGTAGTCGACGCTCGCGAGCTTGAGGCCGGTCTCCTCCACGAGGGAGGAGAAGAACCGAGTGCCGGCAAGTCCGAGCAGCAACTCATCGAACAGCGCAAATCCTTCGTACCCGGCATGCGCGATGTCGGTCATCCACGCCCTCGTCTGATCGGCTGCCGCCGGCTCCGCGAGATCGGCGGGCTTCTGCCCCCACAGCAGGCTCATGCAGGCGAGTTTGATGTCCACGGCGCGCCGGCATCGTGAACTACCCGCAGGAGCGCGCCAAGCCCTTGCGGGCCCGGCGCGCTCCTGCCGTCAGTCGGCCGTCTGCAGCCGACCGTCCACCATCGGAGCAACCGTACCCTGCGCGGCGATGAAGTCGATCACCTGGCTCGCCATCAGGGTCCCGGCGTTGGCATCGACGATCTGAACCTTGCCCTCAAGCACGTCGTAGCCGTCGCCGCCGTTGCCCAGGTAGTCGTTGGTCGCCAGGGTGAAGGTGGCGTCCAGGTCGAGCGCCGCACCGTCGCGGTTCACCTCGACTACCCGCTCGCCGGCCGGCTTGCCGGGGTCGTAGACCACGCTGAGACCGGAGACGTGCGGGAAGCGGCCGGCCCCCTCCTCGATCATGCTGAGTCCGTTCTCCAGCGCCGCGACGATGTCGCCACCGGTCACCTGCAGCACGACCGTGATGTTCCCGAACGGCAGCTCGCTCTGAATGTCGCGCCGCGTCAGCACGGTGCCGGGCGCATAGATCTTGTTGGCCCGGATGCCGCCGCCGTTGGTCAGGGCCACGTCAGCGCCGGTCGTCGTGCGCATGGCGTCGGCGATCAGGTTGCCGATCGCGGCCTCGCCGCCGCGCACCGTCCCCCGGCGGCTGTCCAGCTCGGTGGAGATGCTACCGATCTCCACGTTGAGCTCATCGGAGAGCTGGTCGAGATAGACCTGAGCCGCCGCGGCCAGCTCCGGGTCCGGTTCCACGCGGGCGGTGTTGATGATCCTGAAGGCGGGGCTCCACACGAACAGCATGCTGCCGCGGCTCTCGACCTCGTCCAGCGTCAGGTCGATCACCGTGACCCAGTCGGCCTGCTCGCTGGATTCCGCGAACAGCACGCCGCGGCTGAAGTCCAGCCGCAACAGGTGATCGTCGCCTGAGAGCAGCAGGTCCACCGCGCCCTGCTCGATCAGCGCCTGATCCTCGGTGACATCGGTGTGCGCCAGTGCGATGACCAGGTTGGCGCCCGCCTCACGCAGGGCGGCGGCCTGCTCGGCGGCCACCGCTTCGACGTCGCGGAAGGTCACCCCGCCCGGGCTGGACTTGACCGCGGTGCCGAGGGTGGTGAGGCCGAAGATGCCGACCTTGAAGCGCCCGATGTCGACCAGTATCGATGCCTGCGCTCCGTCGATGATCTGGCCGTCGGTGTCGATGCTGTTGGCGCCGAGGATCGGGAAGTTCGCCTCTGCGAACCGCTGCTTGGCGACCTCCGGTCCGAAGTCGTACTCGTGATTGCCGATCGCCATCGCGGTCAGATCGAGCCGGTTCAGAAGCTCGATCATGTGGGCACCCTTGTCGAAGCCCGACATCAGGGATGGCGAAATCGAATCCCCGGCGAAGGTGACCAGCACGTTGTCGTGGTTCGCCCGCTCGGCGTTGATGACCGCGGCGAGGCGGGCGATCCCGCCCTGTCCCCCGCTCGCTTCCATCCGATCCAGGTCGTTGAAGTGAACGATGGTCAATTCGACCGGCGCGGCGAAGCCGAAGGCGGCGATCGAGAGGAGTGCCGCCATCGCCAGCGCGGCCACCACACGAGGTGTCGAATGCAGTCTGAAGTTCATAGGTGCGTCCTCCGTGGACATGGTTTGCGGCGCCGATGAGACGGTCTCGATCCGCCGAGTTTCGATAGCGTCATGCTACTAGAAATCCGTGGAGCGATCGTGCACCGGAGTCGCCACGGCCGAGTGGCCGCGCGCGCCGTCACGCCGAGCCCGGATCCACCCAGCGCTGCGGGCGCCCGGTCGCGATCGAGTCGAGGACGCGCTCCACCAGCAGCGCCGTGCGGATGCCGTCCGCCGGGCCGACCGGCGTGTCGGTGCCGGCGCGGATGGCGGCGACCAGCGGGGCGAAGCGGGCTGCCGGTGCCGGGCGAATGGTCTCCGTGACGTCCTCGCCGGTATCCGGATCCTGACTGGTCAAGGTCGCCGCCTGCCAGTGATCGTGCAGCACCGCCGACGCCGAGCCGTCGAAGAACTCGAAGAACCACTTGCCGGTCAGCTCGTTTTGGCCCGAGTCGGCCATGAGGAACGTGGCCGCGCCGCCGTCGGCGAAGCGCAGCGTCGCGGCGATCGTGTCTAGCAGGCCGGTGCCGCGCAGCTCTTCCGGATGGCGCACCGCGCCGCCGGTGGCGTAGACCTCGACTGGGTGGTCCCGGTGCATCCAGCAGAGCAGGTCCAGGGCGTGCACGCCCACGTCGTACACGGGCCCGCCGCCCTGCGTCGGGTGCCAGCGCCATCGCCGCAGGTCGGCCGGCGCCATCGTGCACTGCCCGTGGCTGACCATGATGGGGCCGAGCCGCTCGCGGATGGCGCGCGCCGCGCTGGCGAAGCGGATCGAGTGGTTGAGCATCAGGCGGCGGTCGGCGGCGGCCCGCGCCGCCTCGATGCCCAGGCAGTCGGCCGAGGTCATGGCCATCGGCTTCTCCAGGTACAGGTGCTTGCCCGCCTGCAGCGCCGCGATCGCCAGCTCGGCGTGCGAGTCGTGAGCGGTGGCGATGGAGACCAGATCGATCTCCGGGTCGGAGAAGACCCGCTGCGGATCCGTCGTGTGCCAGGCGCCGTCGTGTTCTCCGGCGACGGCCGCCGCAGCCGCGGGTTCGACGTCGCAGAAGCCGCGCACGACGATGTCCGGATCGGCCACCGCGCCGCGTGCGTGCGACCGCCCCGCGGAGCCGCAACCGATCAGCGCCCACCCCAACGCCCTGGAATCGTTCACCACCGCACCCCCTGCCGACGGAACTAACAGAATTGAAAGGCGAACAGCTTGGCTGCCCGCATCGCGACCTTCAGCCGTACCGGGCGGCCGGCCAGACCATGCACGTCCCGCTTGCCGTTCCAGCTTACGGTGTGGGCGACATCGTTGACCATCACGCGGTCGCACTCGCCTGCCGAGAAGCCGGGCAGCGGACGGCCGTCGGCGCCCTGAATCTCCACCCGCGCTTCGCCCATGGCGGCCACATCGACGTTCAGCGTCAGCTCCCGGCCGCTGAAGACGATCGGCGGCGTGATCAGCCAGCCGCCCGTATAGTCGGCATCCGCGGACACGAACCCGTCCAGCCGCTGCCGGGCGACGTTGTAGAAGCTGCGGCCCCAGTTGGCCGGGTCGCTGCGCTGCTCCAGATCGAGCCGGCGGAATCCGCCGTGCGTCCAGGGACCCGCCCCGTAGAACTGGTACAGGTGGTTGCCGTCGCGGAAATGGAACTCGCTGGTGTGCGTCTGCCCGCAATCCGGATCGCCCGCGACCCCGCGCGGCAGGTAGGGCCGCCGGTCGTACCGCATCCAGTGGATGCCGTCGCGGCTGGCGCAGAACTGGCTGTCATTGAGCCCGTCGTTGCGGACCGGCGACTCGCCTTCCCGGAAGTGCTGGTAGGTCATCGGGAACATGAAGTAGGCGTCGGCCGCGTACGGGTAACGGTACAGCCCGTGCGTGTAGATGTCGGAATCGGGCGGGTCGTGCTCGTCGGCCGCGAACACGGTGCGGATCTCCTCTTCCGGCCAGGGGGACAGGAGGTCGTCCACCTCGACCCGGCCGACCGCGCGCCGCGGGCGCAGCAGCTTCGGCGCCACCACCGGCGGATCGCTGTCGATCGGGTCCACGAACGGGAACATGGGGGTGTTGTCTTCCTCGACCATCACCCGCAGGTACACGACGTAGCGGTTCAGGCGAGGCTCCCACCACGCCATCTTCTGCGTGTCGGCGGCCAGCATGCTCACCTGCCGGGACGGCCGGTCCCACGAGAGGCCGTCAGCGGAGGTGGTGACCGCGATGCCCGGCCCGGTCCAGTGGATGAGCTTGAAGCGCTCGGATTCGGGGCCGTGAGGGTCCAGGAAGACGTAGGCGAGCTTGAAGCCTTCGTGGACGATGTTGTTGCGCTTGGATCCGTCGAACTCGATTCGGCCCAGCTCCGGCTTTTCCCACTCCAGGCCGTCGTGCGACTCGGCATAGCACAGGCGGAAGCGGCCCTGGGCCGGCAGGCGCTCGCGCGGGGTGCCGGCCGGAACGACGTAGCCGGTCAGGTGGCCGAGGGCTGCGGTCTCACCGGCGATCCGCGTCGGACGCGGGTCCCGCTCGGCGCCGTAGTACCACATCTTGTAGGTGCCGCCGTCGTCGACGATGCTGTACCACCCCAGCGCGAACCGGTCCCACGGGCGGTCGGCCCGCAGCACCGCTCCCGCGCGCTTCACCGGCGGGTTGACGACCAGGCTCACCTGCTCGGAGGCGTCGATGAACCGGTGGTCGATGAACAGTTGCTTGTCGCTGCCGATCTCATGCATGGCGGGACCCGTACCTCCGGACGCCCGGAGAGCCTACCACGCCGCCGCTAGCGGACCTGCATCAGCACCAGCGCAGCGGCCGCCACGCCGACGCCCAGCCCGCGGAGCCCGCGCGGACGCTCGCGCAGGACCACGGCCGCCATCACGGCGGTGCCGATCACGCCGCCGGCGCCGGTTGCCGCGAATACCAGGAAGCCGGGCAACCGATCGAGCGCCCGCAGCAGCACGAACACCTGCACCGCGTTGGCCACGCCCAGGATCACCCCGGCCGAGAGCTCGCGGGCGGTCGGCCTGATGCGGCGCGCGAGCAGCAGCACCAGCGAGCCGATGCCGGCGACCGCGAAGCCGGACACCAGGAACAGCGGCTTGTCCGCCGGCTGCGCGACGTGGTTGAAGGTCTCCTGGGACGCGAACGCGCCGCCCGCGACCAGGAAGAACACCAGCGGGATCGCCCAGCCGACTTCGCGGCCGGGTGACACGGGACTCCTCTGCGGCGCGTTCATCAGGAACACGGCGCCCACGCTCACCGCGATCCCCAGCCACTGGACCGCGCCCGGCCGCTCTCCCCAGAGCGCGACCGCCAGGGCGATCGGGACCAGCACCGCCAGACGCGACAGCGCCGTGGTGATGGTCGCCCCGCGGAGCTCCAGGGTGCGCAGCAGCAGGAAGAACGCCACGAAGTAGCTCACCCCAAGGGCCCCTCCCGTGAGCAACGCCGGGGCCGCGGCGCGCAATCCGCCAGGCGCCCAGCCTTCGGCAGCCCTGGAAGCAGCGAACAACGTGACGATCCCGCACGCGAACGCCACGAGGTAGTTGACGGCGCCGACCGAGAGCACCTCGTAGCGGCGGTGGAGCTGCACCCAGCGGACGCCCACGGCGAACAGCGCCGATAGGAAGATCTGCGCGACGATGTCGATCAAGCGGCGAAGTTCCGGGGGCCGTGCGGCTAGCGCACGGTCAGCACGTCAGTCGGCCCACGACTCGCGGAAGAAGCGCAGGGCGTTGCCGTGCAGCACCGCATCGGCGTCTTCCTGGCGGTAGCCCGCCTGGCGGAGAACCCGCCCAAAGCCGCCGATGTCCGCGATCGTGTCGACGTCGGTCGGCGTGAGCTCCGCTCCGAAGCCGCCGTCCATGTCGGTGCCGATGGCGATGTTGGCGATCGTGCCACCGGCCAGATCGGCGATGCGCTCCACGTGCGGCAGGAGCCCGTCCATCGCGTACTTCGGCTTCCAGCTCTCCTCACGCATCACCCGGCGGTTCTCCCAGTCGACATCGGGGTCCATGAAGTACTGGCAGAAGACCAGCCCGATGACGCCGCCGCGGCGCACCAGTTCCTTGATCATGTCGTCGTGCAGGTGGCGCTGCCCCGGAACCAGCCCACGGCAGGTGCAGTGCGAGGCCATCACCGGGCCGTCCCACAGCTCGAACGACTCCCACACCGCCTGATCGGCCATGTGGGTGATGTCCAGGATCATGCCTGCCTCCCGCATGGCGCGGTAGAGATCGGCTGCCGGGGCCTTGAGGCCCCCTTCGGTGCCGGTCCCGTGGATGTAGGTGTTGTCGCCGAAATGGGCCGGTCCCACGACGCGCAGGCCGGCGTCCCACCAGAACGCCACGTCGTCGGGGTCCTCGATCGGGTCGGCGCTCTCCATGGAGAGCAGGTGGTAGATGGGAGCCGAGGCCGCGGCCTGATCGTCCGGGTCGCGCCAGGTGGCGAGCGCCTCGTCCAGGTCGGCAGTGCCCAGGACCGGCTTGAAGAGCCCGCGTTTGTGCAGGGTCCGGTAGTACGCCAAGTGGCCGCGGCCGATCGCCATCGCCTGTTCCTGCGTGCGCATGCCGTCACGCATGTGGCCGTCGCGCTTCTGGATGCGCGACATGATGGTGGAGAGCACCAACCCGACCCGTCCGCGGCGGAGCTCCGGCACGGTCACGGTGCAGATGCCGGTGCTGGCGTCCGGCGAGATCTGCGGCGGCTCGGCGTCCTCCAGCGCGCGCATGGCGGCGATGTCGAGCGTCAGGTCCCGGTTCCAGAACAGGGCGTCCCACGCCAGGTCCAGGTGCAGGTCGATCACGAAGGGTCGGTGCATGAAGTGCCTCTCAACCGCCCAGGCTCCACCGGGTGGCGTTGATGCTCACCTTCTCGCCCGGCCGGTCCACCTGATAGTAGACCGTGAGCAGCTCGCCGCGGGAAAGCTCGGCGCTCGCCGGATAGCCCAGGTCCGTGTTGGGCCCGTCGTCCCGCAGGACGATCTCGGCGTCCATCCGCCAGGAACGGCCCTCGTCCTCCGACAGGCAGGCGCGCTGGCCGAACGGCGTGCTGCGTCGCCCGTAGGTACAGAGCAGCCGCCCGTCCGCCAGAAGGATCAGGTGTCCGGGCTGATCGAAGCCGATCATCCCGGTCGGCTCCGGCGGCGACCAGGTGCGCCCGCCGTCGCTGGAGCGGCAGGAGTGGATTCCGGCCGCGCCGTTGTCCGTGCGGAGGATACACAGCAGCTCGCCGCCGGCCAGCTCGGCGACGTGCGGCTCCGTGAACTGCTGGTGCTCGCCGGGGTAGTCGTCGAGATGCAGCACGGTGCCGGCGACTTGCCACGACCGCGCCTCGTCGGTGGAAGTGGCAAGCAGCACCGCGCCGCGGCCGTCCACCACGGCCGTGCCGGCGTACAACAGCTCGCCGCCGGACGCCTGAACCGGACCGTGCGGGGCGGAGACGATGCTCTGCACGTGCGGCTCCCAGGTGTGTCCGCCGTCGGTCGAGCGCCGCGTCCAGCTCCCGAGCCAGGCGCTGCGTAACTCTTCCGGCAGCTTGCTGCAGTGCCGGACCCACGCGTCGATCCGCGCCGGCTCCCAGCGATCGAGCGCCCGGTACTGGTCGATGTGTTCCCAGGTCGCGCCCGTGAACGAGCTCATCACCAGCGTGCCCGAGGCCAGCTCGATGATGCCGGCATCGCGGTCGTCGAGCGGGGTGTTGTTGATGATCGCGGGGTCGGTCCAGGTCTCGCCGCCGTCGCTGCTGCGGATGAGGAGCGTCTTGCCGTAGGGGCAGACGTGCTCCTCGCGATCGCCGGAGAAGACCACCAGGACCTCGCCGGTGCCGGCTACGGCGATGGTCGGCCACGCCAGGTAGTCGCCCGCCACCTTGCAGATCGACCTGCTCCAGAATATCTCAGCCATACGGCCTCGCGGTTCGATCGACGGACATCGGTTCCTGTGCCTACCGTTTGATCGGCTCTGCATCGTAGCATGGCGACTCCCACAGGAGGGCTCATGAGCGGCATACCGGAAAGCGGAGGCAAGTGGGGATGGCTCGTGCCGGTCGTCCGCTTTCCCGTGACCAGGATCGTGCTGGCCCTCGCGGCATTCCTGGCCGCATCCTTCGTGTGGCGGCGAGCGTTCTTGGCGCTGGAGGACCTGATCCTTGGCCGGGGAGCGGAAACCACGTGGCTGTACCAGGTTACCCTGGTCCTGGTCTATCACTTCATCTACGTCGGGTACGTACGGCTCGTGGAGCGGCGCCCGGCCCGCGAGCTTGCCTGGGGCGGTGCGGTCGCCGAGCTGGGCAAGGGGATGCTGATCGGTGCAGCGTTCCTGGCCGTTGTGGTCGGGCTGGTCGCCGCGCTGGGGTTCTACCGCGTCGTTGCGGTGAATCCGTGGAGCGCCTTGCTGGCACCGTTGGCGATCGCCGTGATGTCCGGATACACGGAGGAGCTCATGTTTCGCGGCGTCCTCCTCCGGATCGCCGAGGAGTCCCTGGGAACCTGGTTGGCTCTCCTGATCTCCTCAGCGCTCTTTGGGGTCGTCCATGCGGCCAACCCCGGTGCGACCGTCGTCAGCACCGTGGCGATCTTCCTGGAGGCCGGCGTGCTGCTCGGGGCAGCCTACGTCCTCACGCGGCGGCTGTGGATGGCAATCGGCATCCACTTCGCATGGAACTTCATGCAGGCAGGCATCTTCGGGGTGAACGTCTCAGGGAGAGACGCGGGCGGACTGCTCGAGTCGCAGTTGAGCGGCCCGGAGTTGATCTCCGGCGGGAGCTTCGGCGTGGAGGCTTCCCTCTTCGCGGTTGTCATAGGGCTTGCGATAGGCGCCGTCTTTCTGGTGCTGGCACACCGGCGAGGCCACTTCACGAAGCCTTTCTGGAGCAACGCGAAGACGTCATAGCACAGCACAATCCATGAGGTACGGCGATCTCACGTACGAGCAGATCCGTGACAGCGCGAGCCGGGGATGGCTGGCCATCGTTCCAACCGGATGCACCGAGCAGCAGGGGCCGCACTTGCCCGTAGACTTCGACACGTGGTTCGCAGAGCACCTCTGCGCCGCGGCATCGGACAGGGCAGCCCGTGACTATCAGGTCCAATCGCTCGTGCTGCCCACCTTCAGTCGGCGAGTGAGGCGATCAATTCGTCGGTCACCCACTGGTTGATGCTCTTGCCTTCGGCCGCGGCCGCCTCGGCAATGGTGGCGTGCAGCTCCGGTGGCAGGCGCACATTGAACTTGCCGGAGTACTGCTTTCGGGGCTCGACGCCATCTTCCCGGCACATTTCAAGAAAGACTCTCAGTGATAGCGCACCTTCCTTCTTGAGGCCCCCAATGTCCTTGGCGTAGAAGTCGGCGCCACCGTTGATGCCGATGAACTCGCCACGAAACATGTCGATTTCGGGATCGTACTGAATGATCGCTCCGTAACCGTCGATCTCCATCGTGTTTCTCATGGTGACACTCCGTTCTGCTTCAGCCACTCGCGAATGCTGGCCACAGCCCCCTTGTCCGTCATGGGACGTGGATGTGGGCGGTGGAACACGCGCCGGTCGCCAAACAGTCGAACACCGACACGGGATCCCTCCCGCTCGCTTATCTCGGCCCCCAACTCGATGAACAGCGCCTCAATATCGCGCCACGGTATGTTGCCGCTCGTTGGGTGTCTGAATATTGAGGTGAGCGTTCGATGGTGGCTCCGCTTCAAGAGTTCATGGTACTAAGAAACGGTACCGTTGGGACAAGGGGCTCTTCATGCCCGACGCACGGGGGCCGATCTATCTCGCTTGGCTCGCAGCGGCATGGCGGGCGTACGCGAGGCGACGATTGCTTAGAACGGCAGGGCTAGGGGCTCGGTGACTAACCGCATGAACGGTGTGGCGAAAGCCCACAGCTCCTCGAGGCGTGCCGCGGTTCGCTCACATAACTGCGTAGACCATCCTCGTCCAGTTGCTTCATCGTCGCGTTCGCGTGATACCCCTTGTCGCACACCACCTCGCGCACGGCCAGCCCAAGGCCGGCGGCGAGCGGATCGGCGCGAAGCGGGTTGGGCGGCTGATGCGCCGTGCCGGGATCGCCGGCGCCAGCCGCAGGCGTTCGACGAAGACCAAAACGCACGACCAGCGCGCCGCCCGCGTGGCGCCGGATCTGGTCGATCTGGACTTCAGCGCCGCTGGCGCCGATCGGCTGTGGGTGGCCGATATCACCTATGTGGTGCTTCGATCAGTTGCGCATGTTCCCGAATGCGAGCGATCCCACCAGAAAGGTGTCGGCTGGAGCGGTTCGACGTACGTCGTGCCAGTCCTTCATTGCCTGCTCCACCCGATCGATCAGATCAAGAACCTCCACGCGCGTGAATCTCCGAGCCGTGTCGTAGTCCGCCTCATGGCGGGCCTGCTGCACATCGACGAATGTCGCTGCTACGTTGATAAGCTCGGGTTGGAGCGGCTGACCATCCAGTCCGGAACTCAGCTTGGGCGATACATCACTCCTCGCGAACTGCTGAGCAACCGTTCTCATGTTCCTGTGCGCGAATGCGCGCCGCAGGCAATCTCGAAGAGAGTTTCGCGGCGCGGAGACCATGCGGTTCACCGCTTCGTCAACCAGCAGGTGGAATAGCGAGTAGTACGCAGCCGAAACGGCCCTACGCAAGCTCGCCTGCAACGGCCGTCGAGGCTCTTTCGTGGCCAAATGCCGGGCCTGCCGCAGCAAATCGCCGTGGAGGCTCATATCGCCTATGCGGACTCCGAATCTGCGCGAAAACGAACGTATACCCACACTTCGGAGCCGGTCTCGTGCCGCACGAAGTCGCGCACCGACTCTCGTACCGACTCGCGCACGATGGCCCGCGTCTTGGCGTCGACATCCTCCTCAAGGGTAACCCACACCCATACGGCGGGCTCGTCCGTCGCGTCCGGCCCTGCTTCGACGTGCCACGAGCTTACGGTTGTCGGCAGATTCGGGAGGTTCTCTTGCTTCTCAAGCGCGGATCTGACGCTCGTCGCGATTGAGGTCATCTGGGAAGCATACCAGGGCTTGCCAGGCGATCTCCAATGCAGCGGCGCCGTTGCGACCCTTCGATCAGAACGGCAGAGTGAGAGCTGCGGTCACGAAGCGCATGAAGGGGGTGGCGTGCGCCCATAGATTCTCGAGACGGGCCGGAAAGTCTTCCGCGGTCACTGATCTCCGGTCCAGCTTGGCGCCCACGTGGAAGTCCTTGCGCTTCAGGTCGTCGATCAGCGGGTGGTCGGCGGCGTAGCCGCGCGGGGGCCGTTTCAGGGAGCTGCCGCCGATGGCAAGGCCGCCGGCGTGTGCTTCCTGGCGAGCCGCAAGCCAGCCGGCCTGATCGCCGTCGATGGCCGCGCGGATCTGCTGCGCCTGCGCGGTCGCCGGCATCCACAGGCCGCACGCCGCGAAGCACTCGGACGGCTCCAGGTGCAGGTAGTAGCCGGGGGCGTGCGCGTCCTTGCCGCGCTCGTGGCGGAAATGGATGCCGGCGGCGGTCTTGTACGGAGACTTGTCCTTGGAGAAGCGCACGTCGCGATAGATGCGGAAGAGCGACCCTCCTACCGGACGCGGGTCGGCGACGAAATGGGCGCTCAGGCGGGCGAGCCGCTCGTCGAAGCCGCCGATGAAGGCCTGCAGCGGCGCCTTCACCTGCTCCTCGTAGCGAGCCTTGTTGGCCTCAAACCACTCCCGATCGTTGTTGACCTTCAGTCGGATGAGGAAGTCGAACAGTTCCGCGGGAAGGGCCATGACCTCAGTCGACCGTCTGCAGCTCGACCGGAGCGCCGAACGCGGTGACGGCGCCGACCAGCAGGGCGGCCAGCGTCAACGCGGCCAGCAGGGAACGTCGAGGTCTGCTCCTCATGGGGTCGCCGCGAGCTTTACAAACTCGTCGACGCGGGACAAGGGCCGGTCGACCGCGGCCTGCCAGAACTCCGGCTGCCCCAGGTCGACGCCCAAATGGCGCCAGGCGAGCTCCTCGCAGGTCATGACGCCGGTGTCCGCAAGCAGCCGCCGGTAGTCGTCCGCGAACGCCGGTCCCTGCTCGGCCGCGCGCGCGGCCAGGCCGCTGGCCAGCAGATATCCCACCACGTACGGGAAGTTGTAGAAGGGCACGTCCGTGAAGTAGAAGTGCAGCTTCGAGGCCCAGAACAGCGGGTGGTAGCCATCCGCCGCCAGTGCGTCGCAGTACGCGCGGCGCTGCGCGCCGACCATCAGCTCGTCCAACTCTGCCGCCGTCAGGGGGCCGGCCGCACGCTGCCGGTAGAAGTCGACCTCGAACAGGAACCGCGACCGCAGGTTCATGAGCATGGAGACCGCCTCCTCCAGCATTCGGTCCAGCAGCCGCAGGCGCACCCCGGCGTCGGTCGTCTGGTCGAGGGCCGCCGAGATCAGCAGTCCTTCGCAGAAGGTGCTGGCGGTCTCCGCCAGGGTCATCGGATACCGGGTCGCGTAGTAGGGCCGGTCGCGGAGCAGCCAGGAGTGGTGGGCGTGACCGAGCTCGTGCGCGAGCGTGGTCGCACCGCCGAAGGTCCCGCCGTAGGTCATGAAGATGCGGGTCTCGCGGCGGAGCGGCAGCGACGTGCAGAAGCCGCCGGCCGCCTTGCCCTCGCGGTCGGCCGCCTCGATCCAGCGGCCGTCGAAGGCACGCTTCGCGAACGCCTGCAGGTCGGGATCGTGCTCCTCGAAGCAGTCCAGGATGCGTTGCGCCGCCGCATCGAAGGCGAGCGTTCCCTCATCGGCTCCCACCGGCGCCTGCACGTCGTACCAGCAGGGGGCATCCACGCCGATCAGCCGCGCCTTCGCCTGCAGGTACGGAACCAGCCGCGGCGCCGAGTCGGCCACCGCCGACCACATCGCTTCCAGCGACCCGGCCTCCATCCGGTTGAGGTAGAGCGGCTCGTCGAGCACCGAATCCCAGCCGCGGTTGCGGTACCAGGTGAGGCGGAAGCCGGCCTGGCTGTTGAGCGCCCCTGCGGCCAGGTCCGCCACGGGACGCCACGCCCCCTCCAGCGCCTCGAACGCGGCCTTGCGGTCCGCGCGCGCGGGCTCCTCCAGGCGGGTGGCGAGCTGGCCAATGGACAGGCGGCGCCGCTCGCCGTCGACCTCCACCTCCGCGCGCAACGAGCCCGCGAGCGTCGTGTACTGGCGGTCCCAGGCGTGGTAGCCGTCGGTCGCCAGCTCCTCCACCAGCCCCTCGATGGGGGCGTCCATCTTGCGCCGCGCCAGATCGCGCTCCCGGTTCAGCAGGAACGCCACCGGGCGGAGCTCCGCGCCGTCCGTGAGCGCCTGCCAGCGTTCGTCGGGCAGAGCGGCGGTGAAGGCCGACAGGGACGCGCCGAGCGCCTTGAGCGACGCCGTCAGCGCGTCCATCCGCCCCATCCACTGCCCGGCGGTGGCATCGGCGGTGTCCTGAGCGCGCAGGCACTCGGCGAAGGAGAACGCCTCCTCCAGGCACTGCGAGGCCGCCTGCACGTCGAGCAGCGCGGTCCGGATGCCGGCGTCCGGCGTGCCGTCGCCCAGCGCGCGGACGCGCTCGCCGGCGCTGGCGACGTCCCGCTCCAGGGCGGCGATGAAGTCCCGAAGCTCGGCCGACGCACTGCCGCCGGCGAAGACCGACTCCAGATCCCACGTATCCGCTACCGTCATGTCAGCTCCTTGGACGCACAGGTCGATTCGGTTGGTGCGGACTGTAGCGCACCGGGCAGCCGGCGATCGCGGCGCCGAAAGCCGGCGCACAAAGAGAGGGCGGCCACCCCACTGCGGGAGCAGCCGCCCATTCGCGTCGGTGCCGTGAGCGTCAGCTCACGCCGCCTCCAACTCGCGCTATGAGCTCGGCCAGGGGACGGTGCCCGCGCGAATGTCCTCGACCAGCGGCGCCTGGTTGAGCTCTTCGAGCACCTCGCGTCCGCCCAGGTTCATCCATTCCTCGACGAAGCGCGGCCAGTCGGCGTCGATGTCGATGTCGGTGGTGATGTAGCGCCACCACGTCTCCTGCTTGAGCGTCGTCAGCCCGCCGCCGAACTCCGCCCAGAGCGGCAGGTAGTCGGTCCGGGTGAAGATGTCCTCCCGATGGTCCGGTGTCGAAATCTCCTGGATGTGCGAGTTCTGCTTCATGAAGGCATCCCAGCTCAGGCCCTCGGTAAGGTCGCCCCGGTCCTTGTTCGTGACACAGAAGCGAAATCCGTCATGCCAGTGGTAGGCGTTGTAGTAGAAGAAGCCGTAGTGCTGGCCGTAGCCTGACACACCCTCCTTGGGCGTGGCCCAACTGTTGATGCAGTCGTACGGCGTGCCTGCCGCGCCGTCCTTGCCCTGCCAATCGAAGAACAGACCGGGCGGACCCCACTGGCCATGGATCAGGCCCTGCGGATCGTAGTTGAGGTAGTCGAAGATCTGCAGAATGCGCGCCAGCTCCTCGTCGGTGACGTCGTACTTGATGCTGTAGCCCATGCCCGGGTTCATCGGCGTGGAGCGTCCGTCGAACGGACACTTCGCGATACCCGTCGGACCGATCATCGGCAGCGCCGTCACCAGCTTGGCCTCCGGCACGTTCCTGACGACGAGCCCGCAATGCCCGCCGGGATCGCCGTAACGGGAGCTGGTGCCGCAGTTCTGGCCGCGTGACCACATGCCGGTCAACCCGTTCTGCCAGCGCTGCTCCCATTCGGCCCGGCTGACCGCCGGCAGGTTCTGGTCCAGGTACCCCAGTTGGAACCAGCGCTGCAGCGTCTTCAGCGCCTCGCGGCTCTGCGAGTAGGTGTCCTCACGCACCGTCAGGTCCTGCTCAGGATCGTAGTAGTTCTCGACGGAGTTGACGCCGAACGCGTCGAAGACCATCCCCATGCCCATGAAGAACACGATGTCCTGAGCCTCGGACCCCTCGCCGGCGCCGAGGGTGCCGAAGGGGATCTCGTCCGCCTGCCCGTTGCCGTTGAAGTCGGCCGCGCGGAAGCCGGCCATGATCGTCTCCACCTCATCCCAGTCGAAGTGGCCGAACCACATGTAGAAGGTATCCGGCATGCCGGCCGGGTCGCCCTCGTTGGGAGCCCCCTCGTCGTACATCAGCCCGTTCAACTCGCCCAGCTTTGGCGCCTTGCCGTCCAGGTCCGCGGGGTCCATGCCGATCTGGCGCAGCCAGTCCAGCCGCCACGTCGCCAGCCGGTCACAGCCCTGCTGGTAGTGCTCGGCGCGCGGCAGGTTCATGTACTCGTCGGTGGTGCCGGGCGCCAGGCTCACCCCCCACGCCAGCGGACCCTGGTTGTCCATGAACTCGCTGTACTGCGGGGCGTAGCGTTCGATCATGTCGCGCGGGATGGTGCGGAAGGCACCCTTGTTGAACCACGCCACCATGTCGATGAAGCCCCAGAGCACGTCGGGATGTTCGCCCGCGGCGAGCATCGTGTTGAGGACCTCCTGCCGGCCGCCGTGCATGATCGTGTTGGTGATGTCGACGTTGTACAGCTCCTCGACGTGCGTCTTCACCCAGTTGTCGTCGGTGATCTCCGTGCCGGAGTAGCCGCCCCAGACGAGCTCGAGCGTATCCTCTTTGCTGTACGAGAGCCGATCCACCTCGTCCTGACCTTCCCCGAAGGCTGTGCCCGCGACGAGCAGCACGCTACAGGCGACGACCGCCAGCATCTGCTTCGTTCTCATTGTCTCTTTCCTTTTCCTTGCCGAATGTGTTGCGACGAGGGCCTGCGGCCCTCCCTCGGTCGATGCACCGGATGGTAGCGCACATGCTCTCGTGCTTCACCCCTTCAGGGAGCCCAGCATCACCCCCTTGACGAAGAACCGCTGCAGGAAGGGGTAGACCAGGATGATCGGGCCGATGGTCAGGACGATGGTGGCCGCCTGCACCGCCTCGGCGGCGAACATCTCCACGTCGATGCCCGCCTGGCGCATCATCTCCTGGTACTCGATGAACCAGTCGCTGCGGAGGTCCGTCAGCATCCGGAAGACCAGCATCTGCAGCACGATCAGGCGCGGATGCGGCGCGTAGATCAGTGCGTCGAACCAGGAGTTCCAGTGCTGGACGGCGGAGAACAGGGCGACCACCGCGATCACGGGCTTGGCCAGCGGGGTGATGATGCGCCAGAGCACCGTCCAGTAGGTGGCGCCGTCGATCACCGCCGAGTCCTCCATCGCCTGGTCGATGGTCATCAGGTAGTTGCGGGCCAGCACGATCCAGAAGACGTTGATCGCCGGCACCATGATCAGCACGGCGCGGGTGTTGAACAGCTCCAGGCTGCGGATCAACAGGAACAGCGGGATGATCCCGCCCGCGAAGAACAGGGTCAGGGTGTAGATGAGGGTCAGCGACTTGCGCCACGGCAGCGTCGGCTTGGAGAGGGCGTAGGCGGCGGTGAAGGTGACCAGCAGGGTCAACAGCACACCGAACACCACCCGGAAGAGCGTGTTGAAGTAGGCCGGCGCGACCGCATGCTCGTCGAACACGTAGCTCCAGGCCTCGGTGTCGATCTCCCCCGGCCACACGTGAAACCCCATGCGATGGACCGAATGGATCGGGGCGAAGGACTGGGTGATGATGGACCAGAACGGATAGATGAAGGTCAGCGACAGCAGCACGAAGAACGCGTAGTTGGCGATGTCGAAGGTCACGCCTGCCGCCGTCGCCCTGCCCCGCACCGCCATCGCGCTCAACTCCCCCGCATCGATCCGTGCCGCCGTCTCACCGGAGGGCGCTCACCAGAGGGCGTAGTCGCCGTAGTCGGCGGAGCGGCGGATGATCGCGTTGACGATGAGCAGGATGATTAGCCCGGCGACGTTCTGGAACATGCCGATCGCGGTGGTGTAGCCGAACCGGGCATCCTGGATGCCGGCGCGGTAGATGAGCGTCTCGAACACGTCGGCCACCGCGAACACGTTGGGGTTGTACAGGTTGAAGATCTGCTCCCAGGACTCCTGCATCAGCGCGGCTACCTGCAGCAGGAACAGGATGAAGATCATCGGCACCAGCGACGGCAGGCTGATGCTGAACGCCTGCCGGAGGCGGCCGGCCCCATCGAGCTGGGCGCTCTCGTAGAGTTGCGGGTCGATCCCGGACAGCGCCGCCAGGTAGATGATCGAGCCCCAGCCGATGCTCTGCCAGATGCCGCTGAGCACCAGGAGGCCGCGGAAGGTGGGCGCGTACGTGAGCAGATGGACCGGCTCCGCGCCGATCAGACCGAGGAGCCAGTACACCGGGCCGTAGGTGTTGAGGATCTGCGAGATGATGCCGGCCAGGAGCACCCAGGAGATGAAGTGCGGGAAGTAGCTGAAGCTCTGCACCGCCCGCTTGAAGGGGGTGAACCTGATCTCGTTGAGCAGCAGCGCGAAGATGATGGGCGCCGGAAACTGGAAGACGATGCGCAGGAAGCTGAGGTAGACGGTGTTGAACAGCACGCGGCTGAAGAACGGATCACGCGCCAGCCGCTTGAAGTAGGCGAAGTTGTTCCACTCGCTGCCGAGCAACCCGTCCCGGACGTTGAAGTCGGTGAAGGCGATCGCCATCCCGTAGATCGGCACGTACTTGAACACGAACAGAAAGGCGAAGGAGATCAGGAGGAGCAGGTAGAGCGGCCGCATGCGCAGGGCACGCGTGCGGAACTGGCGGCGCAGCAACTCGCGCTGCGCATCGGCGGCCTGCGCTGCCGGGTCAGTCGCCACGGAACCTGCGAAGCTCCTTCACGAAGTCCGCACCCTATCGGATGCGCTCCACCCCGACAACAGCCGCACGCGCGCCGCATGCCGGCGCCGCATCATGAGAGCGCCTCGATGGCGTCGGCCGCCCAGCGCGGGTTGTCGAGCATCGCCGTGCCCACCGCCACCAGGTCGGCCTTGCCGTCGCGGACCACGCGATCGGCGAACGCCGGCGTGCGGATCGCCCCCGGCACGATCACCGGCACGGTGACGGCCGCGCGTACGCAGGCGGCGATGTCGACGTGGTAGCCCTCCGAGGTTCCATCCCAGTCCTGCGCCTGCGGGCCGTGCACCCCGCCGGAGATGTGGATCGAGTCGACGCCGGCCGCGACCAGCGCGCGGGCGGCCGCCACCGCCGCGTCGGCGTCCAGGCCGCCGGCCTTGTAGTCCAGCGCGCCCAGGCGGTACTGGACCCAGTAGTCAGGCCCCACAACGTCGCGCACCGCACGCACCACCGCGCATGGCAGGGACAGGCGGCGTTCGGGGTCACCGCCGTAGCGGTCGTCGCGGCGATTGACCAGCGGCGACAGGAACTGGCTGAGCAGGTAGCCGTGGGCGCCGTGGATCTCGACCAGATCGTAGCCGGCCTGCACGGCTCGGCGCGCGGCGCGGGCGAAGGCGCGCGGGTATTCCTGGATCTCGGCGACCGTGGCGGCGCGGCACTCCTCCTGGCCGCGCGGCACCACGCCGGCGGAGGCGCTCACCGGCTGGTGGCCGCTGCAGGCGCTCGGCACCTTGCCGCCGCCGTGGTTGAGCTGAAGGCCGGTCACCGCACCGGTCGCCTGTATCCGCGCGCAGAGCCGGGCGTGCCCGTCGATCAGCGCGTCGTCGTGGATGCCGAGCTGGTCGTCGCTGGTGCGGCCGCCAGCCACCACGTAACAGTGCTCGACCATCACCAGGCCGACGCCGGCGGCCGCGCGCGGCACGTAGCGGTCAAGGTGCTCCTGCGTCACCGAGCCGTCCGGGGGCGAGAGGTGGCTGGCCATCGGCGGCATCACGATCCGGTTGCGCAGCGTGCGCCCCTTGATCGTGATCGGCGCCAACAGGCCGGACGGCGCAGCGACAGCCATGCGCGTTCGTACTGTGCGCGTCGGCCCGCGCTGCTGTACAGGTCCAAGGGCGACGGAGTCTGCGGCCGCACCGTTCGATGACGTGGCCGCCGATCGCGGGGTGAGACGTTACCGAGTGTGTACCAGGAGCGTGTGGAGCCGCTGGGCCGTCTCGATGCGGTCCAGCCGGCTGGCCGCCACGTCGAGCGTCAGGCGCTCCCATGCGTCCGCATCGAGCGCCTCGCTCGGGAGCAGGCCGTTCTCGCTGAGAAAGACCAGGCAAGTGGCGAGCGCCACCCGCTTGTTGCCGTCCACGAAGGAATGATTCCGGCACAGATAGAACAGGTACGAGGCTGCCACCTCGATCGGGTCCTGGATCAGCGGCTGACCCATCATCGTGGCTTGCGGCGCTGCCACCGCTGACTCCAGCAGCGCTTCGTCCCGGATCCCTGGCATGCCGCCATGAGCAGCCAACACGGCCCGGTGTATCACCTTCACGGCGGCGACGGTCGGATGAGCGAGCGGTGCGCTCACGAAAGCCGCTGAAACAGATCCTGGTTCTTCCCTATGAGGCGCTTGGCGGCCTTGCCGGCCCGCTCGGCGTCGATGAGCGGGCGCACCGGCGTCAGCATGATCGAACCGCCGTCGTGCACCGTAACCACGACCTCATCTCCCACCTTGAGGTGAGCCATATCCATCAGAGCGACGTCGAAGATGATGCCCTGGGAGTTGCCGATTCTGCGAACGGTTCTCGTCATGGCGTAAAACTACGTTTTACCCCTTCGGTCGTCAACGCGCGGGAGGGGGGTAGCCGACCCCGCAGTCGCTAGTATCTTCTGATCGATGCCGGTCGCCGTTCCGCCGCTCATACGGCGCGCGCGCCGCACGCGACGACGCCGCCTGTTACGCATCGCGCTGCTGCTGGCCTTCAACCTGGTGATCCCGCCGTACGTGCGTCCCGCGCAGGGAGCGGTCACGTCACTTCCTGCGGACGCGGCCGGAGTCCGCGAATCCGCTGGCCCTGGAAGTCCACAAGGGGATCGACTTCGCCGCGCCGCTCGGCAGTCCGGTGCACGCCGCCAAGAGCGGGATCGTCGATGTGGTCGGCTCCAGTCTCACGCTGGGCACCTACGTCATCATTCGCCACTGGCTGGGGTTCTTACCCTGTACGCCCATCTCGACTCCGCGCGCACGCGCCCCAGCCGGCCGGTCGTGAAGTGGGCGCGCATCGGGTCGGCCGGACAGAGCGGTCGGGCCACCGGTCCCCACCTGCACTTCGAGGTGCGCTGGCTCGGCCGGCGGCTGCCCCCGGGTCCGTTCCTGGCCATCGACAGCGCCCGCCGCGCCCTCTGGGGGCTGGTCCGACCCGGTTAGCAACGCCGCTGAGCCTTGAGCGGTATCAGCAAGGTGACACATTGTGGACATGCAACGCATCGGAGTCCGCGAGTCATACGTCAAGACCGGTGAATGGGCACTCCCCGGCCATCGTCAATTCATGGCGGTCTCGAAATAATACACCTGCTCGTGGCACCGCTCGCACAACGCCAACCAGCCTTCGGTTCCGCAGAGCGCTTCCCATGTGGATTCTGGGCTGCGAAAGTAGATCCAATCCAGGTCTGATGGTGTCGTGCCGCATACGAGGCAACTGCGGGCATCGGGCAGATGGGGGCGCTCGGAATGGCTCTTCTGCAGCTTGAGATCCGCTTGTGATGCGTAGACGTGCTTCCACGGAAATCTCTCCGATTCGGATGAGTCAGTATCGTCGCACACTCAGTCCTCCACATTCATGTCGGCGTTTGGTGTTCGCTCCACGGCGTCGGAACCTAAGTCAGTCTCGATTCATGAGCCGTCGACCACGCCCTCATGCAAGCGCCGCAACACGTCGTGACCGATGAACTTGTTCAGATGTTGGGCATAGTCCCAAGCGACCTTGCCGCGAGAGTCCTGCGCGTTCGGAGCCGCTCCCGCGTCGAGCAGAGCGATGACGACCTCAGGATCGTCGGTGCACCACACGGCCTCATGCAGAGGGGACTTTCTCAACCTGATCCGGCCGGTCCGGGCGTCGATATCGGCGCCCGCATCGAGCAGGATCTTGACGATGGCAACGTTTCCGGTACTCCTCCCCGCCGACAAGTGCAGAGCGGTCGAGCCGTACGTGTCGCGCGCTTCGAGATCGGGGCCGGCGTCGAGCAGACGCCTGACGACCGCGACGTTTTCGCTGTGCTTCGCGCCCACGTGCAAAGCGGTGGAAGCGTCCCGGTCGCGGGCGTGGACATCGGCGCCCGCGTTGAGAAGGACCGTGACGGCGGCAGGGTCCTCCGCGTTCCTCACCGCCAGATGCAGGGGCGTTCCGTAGGGAATCCAGTTGTTCCTGCTGTACCTGCTCAGGGCGTTCACCTCGGCACCGGCTTCGAGCAGGGCGCTGATGATGGCAGGGTTCGCGGCTTTCGCTGCCAAGTGTAGAGGCGTATCGCCTTGCCTGGTCCAATCGTGGACGTCGGCGCCAGCTTCGAGCAGCAGGGTGACGACGGTGGAGTCCCCCTTCCGTGACGCTGCTTCGTGTAGGGGAGTCCAGCCGTTACCGAGAATGCTCGACGTAGTCCGAGCGTCGACGGCCGCGCCCGCTCCAAGCAGCACCTTGGTGATGACAGCGTTCCCGTTGGACGCCGCAGCGAGGTGCAGCGGGGTATAACCGGTGTCCGTCCGCGCGTTGATCGCGGCACCGGCTTCGAGCAGCAATCTGATGACGGCAGGATTCTCGTTCTTCTGCGCCGCGAGGTGCAGAGGCGTAAGACCAGCAATGCTTCGCGGGTCGACGGCCGCTCCTGCGTCGAGCACCACCTTGCTGATCTCACGATCTGCATTGCTTCCTGCCGCGCAGTGCAGGGGTGTGTAGCCGTATTCCGAACGTGCGTCAATGGCGGCTCCGGCTTCAAGCAGGACCTTCACGGTAGCGGGATCCCCGCTATATGTCACCGTCCAATGCAGGGGGAAAAACCCGTGCTCGTCTCGCGCGTCGACCGTGCCACCGGCGTTGAGCAGAGTCTTGAGAATCGCAGGATTCTCGGGTTTTCTTCTCGTTGCGAAGTGCAACGGGGCGGCTCCGGTCAGTGTTCGCGCGTCGATAGCAGCGTCGGCTTCGAGGAGGACGTTGAGGACGACCGGGCTATCGCTCCATTCGGCCGCCCAATGCAGAGGAGTGGTGCCCTCCTCGTCCCGGGCCGTAACCGTGGCTTCGGCCTCGAGATGACGCATCACGTCGGCGGCGGTAGCCTCCGCGAAGAATCCTCGTGTATTCCATTTCCTGCAGCCAGAATCAATCATGACCCCAGCCGCACCAGCCACCGCCACTGCGACGCTTGGGCGTCCTCCGCCAACATCTCATGTCGTTTCGTTCCTCAGTTCTACTGGAACCGCCCGTCGTTCAAGCGCCAGTATACGTCGTGCCGCTTCAGCTCATCTCGATCTTTCACGTAATCCCACGGAACCTTTCCGGCGTTGTTTTTCAGGCTTGGATCGGCACCGGCGTCGAGCAAAGCCATGATCTCCGCGGGATCGTCGAAATCCTGCGCCGCACGATGCAGGAGGGTGTCGCCATGCCGATCGGGTGCGTTTACGTCGGCGCCGGCGTCGAGCAAAGCCCTGGCGGTGGCGAAGTCTTTGATGTCGCCCACCTCCGGCAGCACCGGTTCACCGCGCTTGACGTTGTCGAGGGTGGCGCCGAATGCTCGCAGCGCCTTGATAATCGCCGAGCTCGCGCTGTTGCTTACCGCGCAAGACAAAGGGGTCTCGCCTGTCTTGGTCGCGCAATTGACGTCTGCTCCGGCACGCAGCAGTGCCGTGATGATCGCAGGATTCGCGTGGTTCCATAGCGCCGCGACATGGAGCGGCGTTCTTCCGTCCCGGTCACGGGCGTTGACCGTGGAACGCGCATTTAGCAGCGCCCGAACGAAGGCAGGATTCGCATTGTGCCACGCCGCTTCGTGCAGTGGGGTCATCCCGCCCTTGTCCGAGGCGTCGACCGCGGCCCCGGCCGCCAGCAATACATGGATGACTTCAGGATCTATGCTATCCCTCGCAGCCTTATGGAGAGGGGTGACGTCGTAGAAGGTACGCGCGTTGACGTTGGCGCCCATGGCAAGCAGCGTCTTGACCAGGGATCGGCTCTCCGTCCGCCGTGCCGCCACCCAATGCAGTGCGGTTGTCCCACTCTGGTCTTGGGCATCGACCGCGGCCCCGCCCTCAAGCAACGCATCAATGACCTCAGCATTCGCCCCGCTTCCCGCGGCAGTCCATAGCGGCGTCCTGCCGTCCTCCGTCTTGGCATTTGTCTCAGCTCCGGCTCTGAGCAGTACCTTGATGATTTCAGAACTCCGATCGTTCCCTTGCGCCGCTCTGTGCAATGACGTTGCGCCGTTGCCATCACGGGCGCTTACGTCAGCTCCCGCATCCACAAGGACCTGGACAACGGCAGGACTCTGACTGTGCTCTGCCGCATCGATCAGAGGGACGGCTCCGTACTTGCTCCGGGCATTGATGTCGGCGCCGGCGTCGACCAGGACTCCGGCGACGTCGGGATTCGGGTTGTTGCCCGCCGCTCGATGGAGAGGGGTCTCGCCGTTCCAGTTCCGCGCGTTGACTTCGGCGCCGGCTTCTACCAGGACCTTGACGATCGCGGGGTTCCGGTTGTTGCCCGCTGCCTGGTGCAGGGGAGTCTCCTTCGTCGTGCTCAGAGCATCGACGTCGGCCCCGCCTTTGAGCAACGCCTTGACGATGGCGGAACCGCTCGCGTTCCACGCCGCCGCCTGATGGAGCGGCGTATAGCCGCGTTTAGTCCGCCCGTTGACCGGGGCTCCACCCTGCAGCAGAGCCCCGATGACCGCGGGGTTCGCGGTGTTCCACCCGGCCCAATGCAGCGGGGTATCGCCATCCTTGTCCGCGGAGTTGATGTCGGCGCCGGCTTCACGCAGCGCCGTGACCATGGCAGGATCAGGGCTGAACCACCCCGCCCAATGCAGGGGGGTCGCGCCGGCCAAGTCCGTGGAGTTGATCTTCGCACCAGCGTCGAGCATGGCATGGATGACCGCAGGATTCCGGTTGGCTCGTGCCGCCCAATGCAGCGGAGTATTTCCGGTTTCAGTCCGGCCGTTGACATCCGCACCGGACTCTACGAGGGCTTCAATGACTACGGGATCATCGTGCGCCGCCGCCGCATGCAAACCCCCAAGCCGTTTTCGGTCGCTCACGCCGAGAGCCTATCATATCATGGCTTGGCGCTTGACGAGCCCGATCCGCTGCCAAGCAGCTCGGTGAGGCGGCGCTGCCACTCCGCTTCGTCGACCACCTCGAAGCGCATAGCCTTGCCGCGCATCGCCGGGACGAACTCCGCCCAGTCGCGCCGCGTCGCGTGCGCGGAGCAGATGTCGAACACCGAGCGTTTGTACTCGGTGTCGGCGGCCTCCTTGAGGTGGAGGCCCTTGGTTTCGACTACGAACACCTGGTGGAACGGGTCGGCGGCGTCCGGATCGTCCGGTTTCAGCGTGAAGATGAAGTCGGCGTAGATCCGCCCTCGCTTCCAGCCCTGGACGTAGTAGTCCTGGCGCGGGCGGTTGCGGTACCAGAAGAACAGGCGTTCCTGCTGGTCGAGGAACGTCGCCACCCTATTCTCCAATGCGTTCAGTTCGTCCTCATTCGTCCGGTCGAACAGATTGAGCAGGTATTGGCCGCCGTCCTCGCGGTTGGCTTGCCGGCCGGCTGCGGTCTTGATCTGCCGGGGCAGTCGAGTGAAACCCAGGTCTTCGGCCGCCACGATGAAGCGCATCTCGCCCGCTTCGAGCAAGCCGGTGAACACGCTTCGCGCCAGCCGATCGCGCTCGATCTCCAGCCGCTTGCGCAACTCCTCCAGGATGAAGCCGTAGTTGCTCACCACCAGCGCACGGGCGTGACGGTCCAGGAGCCCGCCGAACACCCGACGCGCCAGCTCGCTGCCTCGCCATGGATTCGGCATGACATCCAGCAGGTGGCTGGCGGCGAACGCATGGTCGAGGCCCCCGGTGCCTCCGGGGCGGTCGGGCGTGGCATACGTGGAGGCCGCGGCAACACCGCCGTCCACGCCGACCTGCATCTCGATGTCGTCGCCCGGTCGTTCGCCGAGCGGGAGATCGTACAAGGGGGTCACGTCCACTTCGTCCCACGGTGTGCGTGACAGAATGTCGGCTTCGTAGTGCGCGGGACGCCATGTGCCGCCGTCGCGAATCATGAACGCGGGCAGCACCAGATGGCGTGCCGCCTGCCGGTAGCGCGTGCGTTGCCTTCGCACGACGGACTCCGCCGGCTCCATGGGGCTGTCGCCGTCATCGGCCAGCTTGGGCTGAAGGTCACCGAGCCCCTCCCGACTGAATCCACGACGCACTTCCCGCAGCAGCTCGACGCTTTGGCGCTGGAAGCAGAACACGTAGCTCTCATCAAGCCATCGGTCGCCGGTCTTGCGCGCATAGGGCTGGCGCAGAATGCGGCCTACGAGCTGGGTTAGCGCGTTCTTCGAGCTGGGGCGAGTGAGAATCGCCAGCACGTAGGCGAAGGCGCAGTCCCATCCCTCCTGAAGCGCCTGCTTGGTGATGATGAAACGGATCTGGCAGTCGCGCACCAGCAAGCCACCGGCGTCATCAACTTCCTTCAGGTCATCGCGAGCGCTGGTCTTGACCGCGATCTGCTCCGCGCCGATGTCGGGGTGCTCCATCAGGTACTCGCGGGCGTCCTCGGCGTGCACGACGCCGGGCAGCCGCTGGTCGCGGCCGGTGCGCTCCACCTGGATCAGGCAGATCGGGCGGATGTTCATGCCGGTGGCGGCCTCGTGCCGCCTCGCATGCTCCTCCAGCTTTGCCCGGTGCTCGACGGCCGCCAACAGGGTGTCCTTCCAACTCGTGCTCGACCGATTCCTGATGTGCAGGTCGAGCTTGATCATCTCCTCCGCATGCAGATCGCGGCCGAAGATCTCGATCAGCACGTTCGCCTCAGCGGTAGGCGTCGCCGACAGCTCCACGATCAGCGATGGATTGAATCCCTCCAGCGTGGCTTTGGCGTTGCGGCTGTATGCCTTGTGCCCCTCGTCGAGCACGATTATCGGGCGCAGCAGCCGCAGGGTGTTGCCGAGCGAGGTCTTGATCTGCCGGCCCCAGAAGCCGCTGCCCTCGAAGGTGTCCAGGTTCGGTACGCGCTCCAGCAGGGCTCGATGGCCGGCGGCGTCGTCATCCGCCGGAAAGAACCGATCGAACCCGCCGCTGTCGCGAAACATCCGCAGTTGCTCCTTGGTCTCACGGTTCGCGGACGGGAGCATCAGCAGCAGGATGCAGAGACTGTCGGCCACGTCCGCGGGCCGGAAGCCGCTGGTCTTCTCCAAGACCACCGTCCGGCCGGCCGATGCGAGGTCGAGTTGCTGGCGATACGGATGGTCGCGGTCTTTCAGGGCGATGAGCGTCTGCCGGTAGATCTGGGTGGTCGGCACGATCCACAGAACCAATCCGCTCTGCCGGTAGAGCAGTTTGCTGTGGACCAGATCGACCACGCGCGTCGCCAGCAGCGTCTTGCCGCCGCCGGTGGGAATCTTGAGGCAGAACGAAGGGAGCGGCTCACCGGTTCCGGTGGTACGCCTCGTGTACGGACGCGCCGGCACGGCGTTTTCCCATGCTTCTCGCGCCCAATCCAGCTTCCATTCCGGATCGACCGCCCGTACCTTCTCCGCCCTGTCGCGCTGCCGCGCAAGCTCATCCAGGAGGCCGCGCACGGCGGCCAGCGCGCCCTGTTGGTACTCCTTGAGGATCATGTCCCGTGCTGGCCGCCGGCGTCCGCCAGGGCGTCGATCGCCCGGTAGATCTGGAACGGCAACTGGCAGAACGTGATGCGGTACTGATCCAGAAACTCCTGGTCCAGATACTTGGTGGGCGCGAACACGAGCCGGTTGGTTCCCTTCGGCTGGGGCAGCGTGCGGGCGAAGTCGAGGGTGAGTGCCAGGTCCTTGATCCGCTCGCGGTCCTGTTCGTAAATCAGGTATACGTCGGCGCGGCGGCTCCTTCCGATGAATCCGGTCTCACGGTCGATCTTCCCCGGGTCGAACTGGTCGCCGGTGGCCGTGAAGAACACGTAGCCCGCCAGCGCTTCATAGTCGGGTAGATCGCGTCCGGAGAGCAGCGACTCCTGTTGCATCGGCGCACCGAGCTCGAAGTAGCTGAACGAGCCCCCCAGCCCGGCCTTCAGGTTGGCGTCGCGCGCGGACGGCACGCCGTTGATTGCGCGGCGCACTCTCTCGGCCGTGATCGAATCGGCGTAGTCCTCACATTCGATCAGCACGAATTGCCGGTTCCCGCCGTCCTCCTTGTTGAGCGCGAGAACCGCGTGCGCCGTGGTGCCGGATCCTGCGAACGAGTCGAGGACGATAGAATCTCGGTCGGTCGCGATCTCGAGGATGCGTCGAATAAGGCCAATCGGCTTTACTGTATTGAACACGTCCTCTGATCTCTCGAAGTCCAGAACGGAAACCAGCTCTTTCTTGGCATCCTGCGTATGCCCCACCTCAGCATGGGGCCACAACGTCTGCGGCACGACGCCCTTCTTCACTTCCGACAGATAGCGCTTAAGACGGGGCATACTATTCCCGTCTGGTCCCCACCAGATACGATTGTCCTGATCGAGCTTCGCGAATCGCTCCGGAGACACCCGGAAGTAGTTTCCCACTGACGGTCTGAAAGTCTTTCCTGAAGGACTGGTTACCTCGTACGTACCAAGGCTGTAGTAGTTTCGAGCGGTCAAATCGCTCGATGACCAGTCGCCGCGAGGATCGTCGTCCGGATTCTTGTATCGGCCTGTTGCCTGCTCGCTTCGCTCCAGGAGGTTTGGATTCCACTGCTGAGAGTCGTGAGCGTATATGACCACGAAGTCATGGTCTTCCGAGAACTGTCTCGCGGTGTTTCTTGGCGAAAAATTCTTCTGCCATATCGCGGTTGCTACGAAGTTCTCTTCCCCGAACACTTCGTCCATGAGGCATCGAAGATTGTGGACTTCGTTGTCGTCGATCGAGATGAATATGGCCCCGTCTTGGCGCAGCAACTCGCGCAGCAGTTTCAGACGAGGCAGGATCATGCAGCACCACTTGTCGTGGCGGGTCAGGTCATCGCGGTCTACCGTCTTGCCGAGCCAGTCCTGCATCATCGGCGAATTGACGTTGTCGTTGTACGCCCACCCCTCGTTGCCCGTGTTGTACGGCGGGTCGATGTAGATGCACTTGACCTTGTTGTGGTAGGTCGGCAGCAGAGCCTTCAGCGCGGCCAGATTGTCTCCGTGAACGACCAGATTGTCGTGGAGGCTCGCCGTCCTGCCGGTTCCCTTGTTCGCGACGGGCCGCAGCTCGTGGAATGGTACCGAGAGGTGGTGGTTGTCGACGAACGTCTTGCCTTTGAAGTGTAGTGACGGCATGGCAACCGGGCGCACCTCATGCAACCCAGGATGAGTGAGTCTACGGTCGCTGGCGTCTCTCGTCCAGCACAGGGAGACGGACGGATGGGCAAGCAGCGCAGTCAGGAGAGCCGCTGAGAGCCGTGCTGATGCGTGCGGTCAGCACCATCAAGGACGTTTCCGTTTGATCACCGCCGGCGGCGCGCCGACCGCCGTGACGACCGCGCCGCCCTGGTGCACCTGCGCCCCGGCACCGGCACGCAACTCACGCTGGCGATCGAGCGCTACGTCGAGCAGCCGACCCTGGCCTTCCCGAGCCAGATGAGCCGATAGAGCCGCCTGACCCGTGAGGCTACCGCTCTCCGAACGGCCCGGTCGGAGAGCTCCGGTCGCAGGCCATGTGTTGAACAGGCATCAGGGAATTGTGACGCATTGTGCACAGGAACACGTCGGGATTCGCGATCTGCACCTCAAGACCGGTGAATGGGTGCGGCGCGCAGCCCTCGGTGAAGGCGTGGTCATCACCGACCGGGGGCGCCCGCTCGCCTCGCTCATACCGGTGCGGCCGGACGACCTGAGCACGCCGTTCAGCCGGCGTCGAACGTTGCCCGAGTTCGATGCGCTGCCAGTGGTTCCGGGCGATGCAGCCCGCCACGTGTCCGAGGACCGCGATCGCGGATGACCTATTTCGACACCGCCTACAGTCGTCCTGCGCCAGTTCGGCGTCGATGACCAGGCCGGAATCTGGACCTGGCTCCCCCTGACGATCGCCCTCATGACGGCGGTCACCACGACCTTCACCACCCAGTCACGGCACGTGTTCCTGCGCACCGGTGATGCGGTGCACCTGCTCACCGCCCGGCAGAACGGGCTGGACCAGGTCTTCAGCAACGACGAGCGCCTGCTGGCCGCGGCATCCGAGATGGGCATCGTGGGACGCAACGTGATCACTTGATCGCCGACGATGCGCGCCCCGCTCGGCCGCGCGATTGTTACCTTCCCGTACATGCGGCGGCTGAAGACGAAGCATCCGGCGTACCCATTGCCGGCGCGGCGTCGAAGGCGTCGACGGCTGCTGCGCATCGCGCTGCTGCTGCTGGCGTTCAATCTGGTGATCCCGCCGTACATACGGCCGGCACAAGGCGAGGTCACCTCACGCTTCTTCCTGCGAACGCGGCCGGAGACCGCGAATCCGCTGGCCCTGGAAGTGCACAAGGGGATCGACTTCGCGGCGCCGCGCGGCAGCCCGGTGCGCGCGGCCAAGAGCGGGATCGTCGATACGGTGGGATCCAGTCCCACGCTGGGAACCTACGTCATCGTCCGCCACTGGCTGGGGTTCTCGACCCTGTACGCCCATCTGGACGCCGCGCGCACGCGCGCCGGCCGGCCGGTGGTGAAGTGGGCGCGGATCGGGTCGGCCGGGCAGAGCGGTCGTGCCACCGGGCCGCACCTGCACTTCGAGGTGCGCTGGCTCGGCCGGCGGCTGCCGCCGGGTCCGTTCCTGGCCATCGACAGCGCCCGCCGTGCCCTCTGGCGACTGGTCCGACCCGGTCAGCGCTGACCGCGGTAGACGCCCTGCTCGGCCATGATCGCCAGCAGGTTGCCGGCCGGGTCACGGAAGAACGCCATCCGGAGCTCGTAGTCATGCGCGGAGTGCATGACCTGCGGCGCGCCGTCGAACTCGACGCCGCATCGCTCGAGTTCGGCGCAGCGCTGCTCGATGTCGGACACCTCGAAGTAGAGCGCGCAGCCCGCCGAGGCCGCCCCGGCGTTTGCGGACAGCATGAGCCGCACCCCATCGCAGTCGAAGAACGCCAGCGCAGGGCTCGCGCGTGCGATGAGCGCGATCCCCAGGGTATCGCGATAGAAGGCGACGGCGGCGTCCAGATCGTCGACGTTCAACGCGACCTGTGATAGGTGCCACCGAGCGGGGTTCTCAAGCTCCGTCAATCTGGCCTCACTGCGTTGGCGGCTGATCCGTTCCGGTGCCGGACTTGGGAAAGAACTGGTCGATCAGGATCGCGTTCCCGTCCGGATCGCGGAACGCGATGTGCGCAGGGCCGCTGCCTGACGGATCCGTGTCCGTGGTCATCTCGATACCCTTGGCAAGCAGGGACTCACGTATCTCCCTGACATCCACAAACTCGCCGAGTCGCGACCCGTCCTGTTGCAGACCCGGGTTGAACGTAAGGATGTTGCCGTCGAACATCCCCTGGAACAGGCCGATCGTGGCGCTCCCGTTCACCATGATCAGGTAGCCGGTCCCGTCACCGCCGCTGCGGCGAAAGCCCAGCTTTTCATAAAACGCCTGCGCCACGTGCAGGTCCTTGACCGCCAGACTCACCGAGAACGCACCGATCTCCATCTCGACAACCGTCTCCTTCGCCGACATCTGGTTTGCACGATGAACCTACCACAATGCCCGGGTCGAGCTTTGCGCTAGCGGCGTGCATGGGGTATAGGTGTCCGATGATCACCGTCAGCGAACCGATGGCGCCGCCGCGCTGGGCGTTGCTGGAGCGGCACCTGATCGACTCGATCGCCGAGGCGTGCCGGGTCTTCTACGACCGCTACTTCGACGAGCAGGGCTACCTGGAGTGCGTGCCGCGCTGGGGTGGGCTGGACGGCGCCGACGACGCGGCGGAGAACGTCGCCGCCTTTCCCGATCTCTACGCGCTCGGCGGCCCGCGCGACGTGTACGACCTGTACCGGCAGGGGATCGAAGGCCACATCCGCCAGTACACGGAGGCGAAGACCACCGTCACCGAGCTGGGCCGCGACGGCATGTACTACAAGGAGTACCCGACCTGCTTCGACCCGCTGCACAACGGCGAGGGCTACCACTGCCTGTTCCAGCAGGGGCTGTGCGAGCCGTGGGACCCCACCTACCGCAAGCGGATGAAGCGCTTCGCCGGCTTCTACCTGCCCGGCGACCCGGACGAGCCGAGCGAGCCCAACTACGACCCGGAACACCGCATCATCCGCAGCACCATGACCGGCAGCCGCGGCCCGCTGCTGCGCACGGCGACCGCCGCCGACTGGTGCGGCGACCCCTTCGAGATCCCGGGCCGGTTCCACCCCGGCCGCGGCCACCGGGACTACGACGACTACGTCATCCACTACGAACAGCACTACCCGGACGTCGTCGGCGACGGGCCGATGAACCTGGCGCTCAACGTCTGGGCGCTGCACGCCTACCTGCTCGACGGCGAGGCGAAGTACCGCGACTGGCTGCTGGAGTACGCCGACGCGTGGCTCGAGCGCACGCGCGCCAACGACAACATCGTGCCGGCCAACATCGGCCTGGACGGCACCATCGGCGGCTCCTACGGCGGCCGGTGGTGGCGGGGAGTGTTCGGCTGGGCGCACACCGGCGAGCGGCCCTACCTGCGCCACAACTGCGCGTTCCCCGATCGTGTGACCTACGGCTGGGCCAACGCCCTGTACCTGACCGGCGACCGCGCCTACATCGAGGTGTGGCGCGACGTGATCGACGCGGTGAACTCGCACGCCAAACAGGACCGAGGCCTGACCGTCTACCCGCGCATGCGCGGCGACGACGGCTGGTACGCCTTCGAGCCGACCCCGTGGAACCGCGGCGCCTTGGAGCTGTACTACTGGTCGCTCGACCCGCGCGACCACGAACGCGTCCGCGACCACCCCTGGATCGCCTTCCTGGACGGACGCAATCCGGAGTTTCCGGTCCAGCGCCTGGAGTGGGCGCTGGCCACGGTACGCGAGCGGATCGCGCGCGTGCGCGCAGACCGTTCGACGCCCGACACGCGTCTGTCCGAGGACCCCAACGGGCTCAACCCGGCTGAGATGGTCTGGCCGCTCGTGCAGGTGATGCTCGGCGGGCTGCCGACGCGCCACGTCGGCGTGCCGTGGCACACCCGCGTGCGCTACTTCGACCCGGAACGCGGGCGTGCCGGCATCCCCGAGCAGGTGGCGTCGCTGGTGACGGGGTTCGCGCCGGGAGAAGACGGCACGGACACGGTCGAGGTGACCCTGGTCAACCTGGACCCGGTGCGGCCACGCACCCTGGTGCTGCAGGCCGGCGCCTACGCCGAAAGCCGCATCCGCTCCGTCACCGCCGGCGGCACGCGGACCTCCGTGGACGACCGGGCCACCCTGGTGCACCTGCGACCCGGCGCCGGCACGCACCTCACGCTGGCGATCGAGCGCTACGTCGAGCAGCCGACCCTGGCCTTTCCGAGCCAGATGGGTGGAATGAGTTGAGCTTCGGCGAAGGGTATAGCTGCGCTGCGGCCTCCGGTCGCGGACCTCCGATCACGCGCCGGAACGCACCAGGAGTTCCTCTTCCTCCTCGTGTTCCCGCTCTCGAACCGCCATTTCGCGCAAGGTTTCGGCCGACTGGTGAGCCCATCTGCCGAGTCTGGAGAGGTTCGTATGCGCGGCGATCTGATCGAGTTCCTGAGCCATGTCCTGCCAGCCCCTTGAAGCAGGTCCATAGCCGACGCCCGACACGTGGTGGCTGAAGAACGCCTGAGCTACCGTCCTGTGGCGGCCGTATCCCGCGATGATGCGACCGGCAAGGCTTTCGTCCGTGAGCGCGCGCCTATGCGTCAGCCGGGCGAGCAGCGCCGCCCGCTGCGCCGCATGCGGGCGAGGCGCGACGGCGATCCACGCCAGTACGTCATCCGTCGGCACGCGCTCAATCACCCCGGCGGGAAATCCGCTGACGAACCACATCGCCTCCCGCGCCGGCGACAGGTAGGGAATCAACTCCTGCCACACGCCGGCTGGATCCCGATTGACACAGCCGAGCAACACATCGACGACCGCTCGTTCGCGCCGCAAGCGCCACCCCTCAGGCCGTTCCTCACGTTGCGCATGCGCACGAAAGATGGCCGCTGCGATGTCTCGCGGATAGTCGGCTACCATCAGCTCCGCCACCTTCTGCCAATAGTGGTTGGGCATTTCCCGAGACCGAATCAGATCCGGGTCCTTCACGAGCTCCATGGCCATCGGCTGCCAATGCTCGGTTTCGGCGTCGGAATGCTCCATGCGACCGTGCAGCATGCTGATCGCCGTCTTGCCGTGTCCCGTGTCGATCATTGCGCGCAGCAAGCTCTGTAGCGCGTCAGCGGAAACGTGAGTCCAGTCGCCATACTTGAGCTGTCCGACCAGCGCCGGGCTGAGCCGCGTGGCGTGCAGCAGTTCGGCCACCTGGGTAGCCACCCGCTCGGTCACGCCGCAGCGCCACGCCACCTCCAGCAGAAGCCCAAGTGGCTGCGGTTCTCGCCCGAACTGCGTCAACACCCATCGCTCGTACCAACCGTCTCCCAGAGTCTTACGGTGCGCGGCGACGTACCCGCACACGACACGAAGGTCACGACCGCTTCCGGGGAATCCCGGCAGCTCTTCGGCAAGCTCGGCCTGCGGGTCGGCCCCGGCCAACGCCGTCCCGAGTTCCCATGCCCCGGCTGCCTCGCCGGAAGTCAGCCACGACCACTCCCGAGCGAGCGCCTCAGGCGGCGCCAACAGCTCCGCTGCCAATGAACTGAAGTCCGGTTCGCCATCCCGTTCCCACGGCTGCAGGCCGACGTGCTGCCGCAGCCGACCGCCGAGGGAGGCGTCTTCGAATTGAGCGTGCAAACGTTCCAGCGTCCGCAGATGCTTGGGCGACAGCCGCTCTCTGTTGCGCCGGATGACCTCGGCGACTTGCTTTCGCAGCAGATCGCGCGATTTGGGATATGCCTCGCGCAGTTCGTTGAAGAATCCTGTCAACACAGGCACTGCAGCCGAGTCCCCGAGTAGCCAAGACACGTCCGTGGCCGCGTCCAACAAGGCCGGTCCGAGTCCGTCGTGTCTCTGAGCGGCGATGGTACGCAGTCTACTCACTGCCGCCTCGACGCACTGCAAATGCTCGTTCACGGAGGATGGACTCCAGTCTGGCTCAGGTGCTCGGTCAGACGGCGGCAGTACGGCTGGACCCGAAGGGTCGTTTTCAACACCAGCCAGCGCCCGCACGACGAGGCTGACCAGGGCTGGACGCGCCACGGCGGCCAACTCGTCAAGCGTGTCCAGGCGTTTCAGATAGGGAAGCGCGGTCGCTGAGAGGGACATCCGATGCTTGTCGAAGAACGCGGTCGATGCACCGTTTCCCCAGGTTTCGTTCTCGGCCTCGGCCAGCAAGGCGAGCGCGGTCACTGCGTCGTGGAACCCGGTCGCTCGCCACGCGATGCGTGTCAGTCTGCTGACGACTGCTCCCAATGCACCGAACGTGATTCTCCTGCGATCCTCCAGATTGCTATCGGTCAGCGCATGCATCACGTTGCGAGCGGCGGCATCGGGATCCGCCGCAGAAAGCGCCGACCAGCGCCGCGCCGCATGCAGCCCCGCGAAGTCATCGATCCGAAAAAAAAAGCCCAACTGGTCGCGCGCGAACGTCCGCTCACGCGGATCGCTCGCCAGCGACTCCAGTCGCCTGTAGTACGCCTCTTTGGCTGTTTCCGAGGGCAGCACCGCCGGCAGAGACTTCAGCTCTTCGGAGTACGTTTCCCACGCTTCGGAAGCCAGATAGACGCCCAATGGGTGCGGCGAAATGTAGCGGTACCGGCCACCGCGCGGGGCGATACCCATGCGCCGGTGGACTTGCTCGACCTGATACCGCACGTCGCCCCAGTCGAGACCGAGGTGATCCGCGACTGTCTGACCCTCCTGCTGTCGGTCATCCGTCCAGCCCACGTGCGTCAACACGGCTACCACGTAGAGGCAGCGTCGATCCGCATCACCCAGCATGCGATCGAGTAATCGGCGGATGCCGCTTCGATCGAGCAGATCCGGTACTGTTGACGAAGGATCTTCGTCCACCGCGTCCGCCGTCAGCCGACCCAACCGCACGTAGCCGTCCGCGAAGCCGGTCACGAAGTCGACCTGCTCGCGCGGCATCTCGGGGTACCAGCCGGCTACCAGGTCGCGCATGGCGGCGGCATCAAGGGGATCGATGTGCACTTCCGGGATTCGTTGGGTGTCGGGGCTTCGGCATCCACCGATGGTGATCACCTGCGCACGGCCATCCGTGGGTTCTATAGCGTCTCGCAACGGCTCGAGATGCTCGAGCTGCGCCTCATCGGCAACTATCGTCAGCAGCGCATCCGGCGCCTCCACCGCACGGGCGATTATCCGGGGCAAGCTGACGTCGTCGGCCTGGCGAACGTAGATCAGCGTGTCACGCCACGGCGCCCGGCGACACAGCTCCAGCGCGAATCGGGTCTTGCCCACACCCGGTTGGCCGCGAATGTGCAGGTGATGGATGCGATCTTCGGCGCGCTGCGTGTCGAAGCCGAGACGAGTGAGCGTAGCGGACAACGCGGACGTGATCCGTGGCGTTTCCTTATAGAAAGTCCGATGTACTTCACTCCGTGACCAGTCTTCGAACCGCTGCAGCCCCTCAGGAACGCCAGCCCATTGCGCCGCTACGGCGGGATGCTGATTGCACCACTCAGCGAGTTTTTCACTCCCATAGACCTCTATGTTCCTGCTCGGTATTCCCGCGTCCTCGGCGGCGCTCCTCAATCTCTCTCGGCGGCGCCGCACGCCAGCTTCGCCGGCCGTCGAACCACTGGCGACGACGACGAATCTCCCGCCCTCTTGCAGCGTCTGCCGCGGCATCGGCTTCGTCACTTCGTCGCGCAGCTTGGCGGGCTCCCCGGCGCTCCCGGCCTTGAACTGCCAGCAGGTATTGGTCGTGCCGAGCCAACGATCCGCCTTCGCCGGCTGAGCAGACCATCCGTCGCAACCATCGTCGGGTGCGTCGGTGTCCGTGTTGACGGAAGTATCAGGACAACCGCAGCGGGAGGCTTGAGCGCGCAGCAGTTCGCGCATCAACTCGTTCAAGTCGACATCGTCGAGTTGAGCGATGCGGCGCGGCGAAACCTGCAGCGCATTCCGATAGACTCTCGATCCGTTCACAGAGTGCAGATCGTATAACATGAGCGTTGATTGGACAGTGCCCGTGAGTCGGCCGGCGAGCCGATCATTACCGCACGCCGGGCGCTGTCGGAACCGCACCCCTTGACGACCGATCCTTGCGATCATAATATTTGAGATCTCAAGTTTCCGTATGGATCCCCGCTGCGACGACTCCGCCGACCCGACCGTCGCCACCTTCCGCCGTCTGCTGCGCACGTCTCTGTCCATGAAGCGTGCGATGGGCGCGCTGTTCGCTGAGGCCGGGCTGACCGGAGCGCAGTTCCATACCCTGGTGCGGATCCCCGATGAGGGCATCCCGCTGACCAAGCTGGCCGCCAAGTCGTGGGCGGACCCCGGCAACGCTTCCGGCGTGGTGGATCGCCTGGAGCGCGACGGACTGGTCGAGCGCAGGCCGGCCTCGCACGATCGGCGGGTCGTGCTGGTGCACGCGCGGCCGGCCGGCCGCGCCCTGGTGGGCCGGCTGTGGCCGGAGTACGTAAGCGGGATCCACCGGATCATGGAGCCCCTGAGTGCGGAGGAGCAGGCTCGCCTGAGCGAGCTGTTGGAACGACTGGCCGGTCGGGAGGATGAGCATGTCGAGTCGATCACCGCGGCAGCCGGGCAATCGCAGCCCTCGTAGCGGCAGCGGGCCTCCTGGGCCTGCGCGGCCCGGCCCGAACGGACCTCCCGGCGGCGCGCGCCCCGGCGCGAACCGTCCTGGCGGCGGCCAGTCTCCGTGGGGCCGACCGGACGGGCGCGGCCCCGGCGGCCCCGGCGGCCCGGGCTTCCGGGGTGGGCGGCCCGGGCGCGCGGCGATGCGCGCTCTGGTACGCAGCCTTTCGTTCATGCGCCACTACCGCTGGGGAGCGTTCGCCAGCCTGATCTGCCTGCTGGCCAGCTCCGCGGGCAACTTGGCGGTGCCCAGGATCACCCAGCAGATCGTCGACAGCGGCATTCTCGCCAACCGGATGCAGGCGATCCTGCTCGGCTCCCTGCTGATCATCGGCGTGACGGCGCTGCGCTCGCTGTTCACCTATCTGCAAGGCCTGCTGGCAGCCCGCGTGTCGCAGGGGGTCGCCTACGACCTGCGCAACGCGCTGTACGATCACATCCAGAGCCTGTCCTTCAGCTATCACGACCGCTCCCAGACCGGACAGCTCCTCACGCGCGCCACCAGCGACGTCGACATGGTGCGCACCTTCATCAGCACGGGCGTGATCCAGGTCATCAGCACGCTGGTGCTGCTGGCCGGCAGCTTCTACCTGCTGTTCGCGACCAACTGGCGCCTGGCCCTGCACGTGATCCCGATCATGGCGGTGGTGTTCGTGATCTTCACCTACATGTCCAAGGTGGGCCGGCCGCTGTTCCGCGCCGTGCAGGAGAAGATCGCCGCACTCAATACCCATCTGGAGGAGAATATCGTCGGCGTGCGCATGGTGAAGGCGTTCACCGGCGCCCGGCGCGAGCTTCAGCGGTTCGAGGTCGAGAGCCGCGAGCTGCACGACCAGTCGATACACGTGGGACGCGTGTTCTCGCTTGCCATTCCCCTGGTGTTCGCGATGGCCAACTTCGGGACGCTGATCATCACCTGGGGTGGCGGCATCCAGATCCTGGCCGAACGGCTGACCATCGGCGAGCTGGTAGCATTCCAGGGCTACCTGATCGTCGCCATGTTCCCGATCACCATGCTCGGGATGATCATGATGTCGATCTCGCAGGCGTCCGCCGGGGCCGAACGGATCTTCGAGATCCTGGACGCGCAGTCCGAGGTCGCAGAGAAGCCGGACGCGGTGCCCCTGGCGCCGCTGCGCGAAGGCCTCGCGTTCGAGGGGGTCGGGTTCCGCTACTTCGGGGTCGGCGCCCCGGTCCTGCAGGAGGTGAGCTTCCGCACCGGCGCGGCGGAGACCCTCGCCATCGTCGGCGCGACCGGTTCGGGCAAGAGCACCATCGTCAACCTGATCCCGCGCTTCTACGACGTGACCGCCGGTCGCATCGCCATCGACGGGATCGACATCCGCGACGTCACGCTGCAGTCGCTGCGCCGGCAGATCGGCATCGTGCTGGAAGAGACCACGCTGTTCGGCGGGACCATCCGCGAGAACATCGCCTACGGCCGCCCGGACGCCGGCGATGCGGAGGTCGAGGAGGCCGCGCGCGCCGCGGAGGCGCACCGGTTCATCGCCGAGTTTCCCGACGGCTACGACTCGCTGGTCGGCGAGCGCGGCGTGACCCTGTCGGGCGGCCAGAAGCAGCGGGTGGCGATCGCCCGCGCGCTGTTGATCCAGCCGCGCATCCTGATCTTCGACGACTCCACCAGCAGCGTCGACTACGAGACCGAGATGAGAATCCGCGCCGCCCTCGACGAGCTGCAGCGGGACCGGCTGTCGTTCGTCATCGCCAGCCGCATGAACACGGTGCTGGCCGCCGACCGGGTGCTGCTGCTGCACCAGGGCCGGGTGGCCGGCCTGGATGAGCATGGCAAGCTCCTCCACGACAACGCCCTGTATGCGGAGATCTTCTATGGAGAGCTCTCCGCTCAGCCGGCCGAGAGCCAGGAGGTGGCGCCGTGAGCGACACACGTCAGCAGCAACCGATGCCGGGCCGCGGGCGCATGGGCATGATGCCGTTCGGCTCCAGCGATGACCGCAAGGCGGACAAGGTCGGGCAGACGCTGCTGCGGCTGTTTCGCTACATGAGCGGCATGCGCTTGGCGCTATTCCTGGTGGTGGGGCTGGCGGCCATCTCCGCCGGTGCTCAGGCGCTGGCGCCGCTGTACATCGCGCAGGCGGTGGACGGCCTCAAGGCGTTCGTGGATGGCGATGTGGAACCGTCCGTCGCCGCACGCGGGCTGGCCATCGCGATGCTGCTGGTGCTGGTGCTCTTCCTCGCCGGCTGGCTCCTGAACGCCGGCAGCCGTATCGCGCTGGTTGCGGTGGGACAGCGGCTGCTGCTGCGCATACGCACCCAGATCATGACCAAGGTGAATGCGCTGTCGCTGAGCTACTTCGATCGCCACAAGGCCGGCGACCTGCTGTCGCGTCTCACCAACGACACCGACGTGATCAACCGCGCGGTGGGCATGGGCCTTTCGCGCCTGGTGTCCAGCTTCCTGCTGCTGTTCGCGATTCTGATCGGCATGCTGGCGCTCAACTGGCGGCTCGCCTTGGCCAGCTTCGCGCTGCTGCCGCTGATGTACGTCTCGACGGCGGTGTTCTCCAAGCGCGCCCGGACCGCCTTCCGCAAGACCCGCAAGACCATCAGCGGCGTCAGTTCCGAGCTGGAACAGAACATCTCCGGCGCGCGCGTAGCGCAGGCGTTCAACCGCCAGGGTTGGAACTCGCAGAGTTTCCGCAAGCTCAACCGCGCCAACCGCGACGCCAACGTCGGCGCGGAATCGCTGACCGCGGCGTTCGCCCCGACGATGGACATCATCGGCGCCATCGGTATCGCGGTGGTACTCGCCTACGGGGGCTATCTGACCCGGCTGGAGCTGGTCAGCATCGGCGCGATCGTCGCCTTCCTGCAGTACGTGCGCCGCTTCTTCGAGCCGGTGCGGGCCATCTCGATGCTGTGGGCGCAGGTGCAGTCGGCCATCGCCGGCGCCGAGCGCATCTTCGAGCTGCTGGACGAGGTGCCGCAGGTCGAAGACGCCGCCGACGCCCGGCCGCTGGCGCTCACCGAAGGCCGCGTCGAGCTGTCCGGCGTGACCTTCGCCTACGAGCCCGGCACGCCGGTGTTGCAGGGGATCGACCTGGTGGCCGAGCCCGGCCAGACCGTGGCGCTGGTCGGCCCGACCGGTGCCGGCAAGACCACCATCATCAGCCTGCTGGAGCGCTTCTACGACGTGCAGTCCGGCGCGGTGACCATCGACGGCCAGGACGTCCGCAGCGTGACCCAGGACAGCCTCCGGCAGAGCATCAGCATCGTGCTGCAGGACACCTTTCTGTTCGCGAACACCATCAGCTACAACATCCGTTACGGCCGGCCGGACGCCACGGATGCCGACATCGAAGCGGCGGCGCGGCGGGCGCGCGCTCACCAGTTCATCGAGAAGCTTCCCGACGGCTACGACACCATGCTGCAGGAGGGTGCCACCAACCTGAGCCGCGGCCAGCGTCAGCTCCTGGCGATCGCCCGCGCCCTGCTCAAGGATCCGCGCATCCTGGTGCTGGACGAGGCCACCTCCAACGTCGACACGCGCACCGAGCTGCTGATCCAGGAAGCCCTGGGCGAGCTCTTGCAGGGTCGTACCAGCTTCGTCATCGCCCACCGGCTGAGCACGGTGCGGCGCGCCGACGTGATCTACGTGATCGAATCGGGCCGGGTGGCCGAGAGCGGCACGCATGAGGAGTTGCTGCGCGCCGACGGCAGCTACGCGCGCATATACCGCAGTCAGTTCGTGCAGCCCGGGGCCGCGCCGGCGGGGGTCGCTGCCGGCTGAGCGCAACCCGGCCGGCTACTCTGCTACCATCGCCGGCGGTCGGACGCCCGACGCCAGGAGGATGCCGTGCCCGCAAGAACCCCGCCCACCGCCGCCGTGACCATCTCCACCCCCACCGCGCCACCCCACTGGGCGCTGCTGGAGCGCGAGCTGATGCGCGCCATCGAGGCGGCGATCCCGCCGTTTTACGACCGCTACTTCGACGAGCGCGGCTACCTCAAGTGCTTTGTGCGCTGGGGCGCCCTGGACGGCCCCGACGATGCCGCGGAGAACGTGACCAACTGGACCGACTTCTACGCCCTCGGCGGCTCCGAGCAGGTGCTGAAGCTGTTCCGCCGCGGTATGAACGGCCACATCCGGCAGTACACCGAAGCCAAGACCACGGTCACCAGGCTGGGCGCCGACGGCATGTACTACAAGGAGTTCCCCACCAGCTTCGACTGGGTGCACAACGGCGAGGGCTACCACTGCCTGTTCCAGGAAGGGCTGTGCGAGCCCTGGAACGTGATCTGGCGGCAGCGCATCTGCCGCTTCGCCGGCTTCTACCTGCCGGGCGACCCGGACGAGCCGGCCGAGCCCAATTACGACCCGAAGCACCGGATCATCCGCAGCGTCCTGAACGGCAGCCGCGGCCCGGTGCTGGGCACGGCGGAGCCGGTCGACTGGGCCGGCGATCCGTTCGAGATCGAGGGGCGCTTCAAGCCGGGGCGCGGCCACCGCGACTTCGACGACTACCTGTTCCACTTCGAGACCTACCGCAACGTCGAGGGCGACATACCCCTGAACCTGGCCGCCACCGCCATGGCGTTCTACGCCTACGCGGCCACCGGCGATCCCAAGTACAAGGAATGGATCGAGGAGTACTCGGACGCCTGGGTCGAGCGCACCCACGCGAACGACGGCCTGATCCCCGGCAACGTCGGGCTGGACGGAAAGGTCGGCAGCGGCCTGGCCGGCGGCGACTGGTGGCGCGGCGTGTACGGCTGGGGCCACACCGGCGGCTTCTACGGTCTGGACGAGCACGGCAAGCCGATCCCCCACCACCGCCCCAACTTCCAGCACCGCACGCCGTACGCGTTCGGGAACGCCCTGCTGGTGTCCGGCGACCGCAAGTACGTGGACGTCTGGCGGACCGTGATGGAGTCGGTCAACAAGCACAGCAAGGTCGAGGACGGCGTCACCCTCTATCCGCGCATGTACAACGAGGACGGCTGGTACGACTTCCAGCCGGAGCCGTTCGACCCCGGCGCGCTGGCGGTCTACCTCTGGTCGCAGGACCGCGAGCGCGACCACGCGCTGGTGGCCGCAGACCCCTGGGTGCGGTTCCTTGACGGCAAGGACGACGACTACCCGGTGGAGAAGCTGTCGGCCGACCTGGAGCAGGTGCGCCAGAAAGTGGAGAAGCGGGAGCAGGACACACGGTCTGCCGACATGCTGCTCTCCGAGGACCCGAACGGGATCAATCCGGCCGAAGTGTGGGGCCTGGTGCAGCTCATGCTGGGCGGTCTGCCTACGCGCCACGTGGGGGTGCCGTGGCACGTCGCGGTGCGCTACTTCGACGCCGAGCGCCGGCGCGCCGGCATCCCGCCCGGCGTCGCCTCGCTGGTCGACCACCTGAGCGACGACGAGGTGGGCGTGCAGCTCGTCAACCTGGACCCCGTGCATGCGAAAAACCTGGTGCTGCAGTCGGGCGCCTTCGCCGAGCACACGATCGACAGCGTCGCGATCGACGGCGAGCGCACCGACGTGGGCGGCAGCGCCATGCACGTGCGCCTGGAGCCCGGCGCCGGCGCGCGCCTGTTGCTGAGCGTCCAGCGCTTCGTCAATCAGCCGACCGTCGCCTTCCCCTGGCCCACGTGAGCCTCCTGATCGTCCCATGCATACGCCCAACGCGGAGCGTCATACATCCCGCCTCGCCGACGCCGTTTGCCGAACCAACCCGCCCAATCCATCCGAGATTGAAGCCGATCAACCACTCGACGGGGACCCCGCGATCGAAACCCCGTCCCCATCCGCTGAAGGCACTATTGACGTCACGCTCCGCTATGCCGGCCGTGACCGACCGCTCCCGGAAGACGATCCTTGGTGCCCGTGACCCTCATGTAAGCGATTCATTCAAAGGGACAGCAGATACCTGGCCGCTCCCATGTTCGGCGCGTACTCCAACCCGATGGATCTGAACTCGCTTTCGATATCGGTTCGCAGGGCTGTGCTTTCACTCTCTGCATAGTCTTTGATGTTGGACGAGACGAACACCACCCGCGCCGTCAGACCATCTTCGCGAAGTTCACGAACGAACTTGAGATACGTCTCCAGGATTATGCAGTCCTGTATAGCGTCCTTGCCTCTTCCAGCGGGAGCACGCGCCTGGGTGGACCGACGAAGAGCAGCCAGTTCAATCTGCTCCGAGCGCGACACGACCGTGCTGGCTTTCAGCCAGCGCTCGGCCGCATTGCGACATCGAACCGCGTGATCGACCCAGTGCCTCGAATCCGCCTCACCCGGTGAACCGTGAAGGGTCGCCAACTCGTCCAGCTTGGCGACCTGATCACGAAGTCCCGCAATTCTGTTTTCGGACTCTTCCTGAACTCGCTGCACATTTTCGCGAAACTCCGTAAGTACCAAGTCGGTGACGATAGCGTTGAGTTGCTGTCGTGACTCGGCTTCCCTCAGCAACTCCAACGATGCTTCTTGCTCGTGTATGCGAACGTCTTTTCGCGTAGGATCGCGCAATATGTCGAGGATGGCGCAGGTGTCCAAACACACGATCGGAGTGTTCACTGCAATAGGGTGCGCGGATCTCGACGGCACTCGTTCCACCGTCAGGCGAGACGATCATATTCTGTGAGCAAAGATATTCCGAATTCGTACTGGATCATGAGATCTTCGACGATTTCGGACGGCCATCCCTCGACCTCCGTCAGCCATCTAGCCAGAATGTCCGTATCGAGCCTACTCCGTGCGCTGTGCGCAGCAAATATGAACTCAAACCATCGGCGTCGATCAGCAGGATGGCTCGATCCCGTCGACTTGTTGGCCGTCACCGAGAACCGGTGTAGTGCGTCGGCGGCTTCTTCAGATGTCCAATGGGTAAGATGGTGTTCCCGTTTACCAAGATTCATGAGAAACCTCGAATCATTCGATGCCGGCTCGACAATTCGGTCTACGAAATCGTTGAGGACGTCATTGTAGCAGGCTACGCTCAGCTCTCTGATCTCCAACGGCACTATATTGGCGACCTTGTATCCATCTTTATTTCGCCAGAGCGTCAGCCCGGAAGCTGGTATATCATCTCCAGGTGCTCGCTCGAATGCCATGACGTCTTCAGCCAATATCAGTTCCTTTGCCTCCGCATGTCGCCAGGGTTCTTTCGTGCACCTTCGCAGTGAGTCACGGATTTCTTGGCGGCCACCGGCGGCGCATCTCAGGAATAGATCCTGAAATATTTCAATAGACTCCTGCTTCCTTCTCATGACGGCACGGTGTCCTTTAGTGGCGCTCCAACATATCGGTCGCTACGGCGAGCTTGGCTATCCCGCTTCGCGAGGCATCGAAGCCTCGTCCATATCATAGCCAGAGACCACTCGTAGGGCCACCGCTGGAGGCTTCGCAACTCTCGGAGTCGGCAACCTCTGCCCCCGTCGCGCGTGCACTCCCAAATCACGCCTCGTCGCCCGTCAACACCTGCAGGTACTCGTGGTAGGCGTAGGCGCGACCACGGCGTTTGCCGCTGATCTCGCGTAGCACGCCCAGGCTCTCCAGCAATTCGGTCGCCTTGCGGGCCGGCGGGGCCGTCAGGCCGAGCAGCTCGGCCGCCCTGGGAACCGTCACCACCGGATTGGAGGGCAGGAACTCGATCAACTGAACGGCGGCGACGGTCGATCGGTCGTGGGACAGGATGCGGCCGCGGTCGTGAGCGACGAGGGCGTGGAGTTCGCGGGCAACGCGCACGCCGTCGTCGGCAGCCTCGCGCACGCACTCCAGGAAGAACCGGGTCCAACCCTCCCAGTCACCGTCGGTGCGCACGGCAGCCAACCGAGCGTAGTACTCCGGTTGCGCCCGCCGGAACGCCACGCTGAGGTACAGCAGCGGCTGGTCGAGCAGTCCCCAGTGCTCGATAAGCAGCGCGATCAGCAGCCGGCCGATGCGGCCGTTGCCGTCCAGGAACGGGTGAATCGTCTCGAACTGCACGTGGGCGAGTCCGGCACGCACCAGGGGCGGCAGGTCACTGTCGGCATGCCACCAGCGCTCCAGCGCCGCCAGCACGTCCGGGACGTCCTCGGGCGGCGGAGGGACGAAGCGGGCGTTGCCAGGCCGGCTGCCGCCGATCCAGTTCTGCGACCGGCGGACCTCGCCGGGCAGCTTGTCGGCTCCGCGGGCGCCACGCATCAGGATCCGGTGGGCGTCGCGCAGCAGTCGCACGCTGAGCGGCAGCCCGTTCGGATCCCCAAGCTGCCCGCGAGCGTACGCGACGGCATGCACGTAGTTGCAGACCTCCTCGACATCTTCGGGTCGTTCGGCGCGATCGGTCGCTTCATAGGTGACGATGTCCGGCAGCGTGGCCTGCGTGCCCTCGATCTGCGAGGTGATCACCGCCTCCTTGCGGACGAACCCGTAGAGGAACCAGTCGGTGTTCGGCACCATCGCTCCCGCTACGGCAAGGCGGGAAACGGCGGCCAGAGCGCCGGCGTGAAGCTCCACCGTGGACGCATCCATGCCCAGCGACACACTAAGAATCGTTCGTTTCTTTTTCAAGACACCCAAGAAGCGATCGCTTCGGTATGCACGTCCTGAGCTACCGATTTGGCGGCGCCGTGCATATCAGCACCTCCAGGGTCTCGTCGCCGGTGTTCTCGATGCCGTGCTCGCACCACGGCGGCAGGTGGACGAAGGTGCCGGCAGATACCTCGCGCTGCTCGCCGTTCAGGGTCATCACGCCACGCCCGCGCAGGATGACGTAGCACTCCTCGGGGAGGTGGCCGCGCGGCTCCATCTTCACGTGCGGGGGCAGGTAGAACATCACCAGCCCCATCGCCTGAGCCGGCGCGCGCGGGTTGGACGGGTGCACCACCCGCACGCCGATGCCGTCGCAGCCGGGGTAGCGCACCGGCGTGCCGTCGCGCGGCGTCACCACGTTGGCAGCCGGCGGCACGTCGGGCTTCGCGGCGTGAGCCTCGCCTCCATACCCCTTGAACGCTTCGATCTTCGCCATCCCTGCCTCGACCTCCCCGGAGACTCTGCCGGACCTGCCGCTGCCGGGCAAATCCGACAGACTCAAGGCGGCCGGGGTACTCTGGTCCGGTGACGATGAGAGCCGCAGGACCCGACGACGCCATCCGCCGACTCCTCGACGCCTATCGCCGCGGCGACACCACGGTCCAGGGCGAGCTCGCGCGCGCCTTCGCGCGCATCGCCGCCGTCGACCGCTCCGGCCCGGCCCTCAACACGGTGCTGCGCATCGACCCCGACGCCCAGTGGACCGCCCGGCGGCTCGATTCCGAGCGGAGCTCCGGCGAGGCCATGGGCCCCCTGCACGGGGTGCCGGTGCTGCTCAAGGACAACGTCGACACCGGCGGCCCCGGCGGCGGCTCGATGCCCACCAGCGCCGGCGCGCTGGCGCTCGCCGATTCGTTCGCGCCGGCCGACGCGCCCCTGGTCAGCCGTCTGCGCGCGGCCGGGGCGCTGATCATCGGCAAGACCAACATGACCGAGCTGGCCAACTACCTGTCGACCGGCATGCCCGGCGGCTACAGCTCGCTGGGCGGACAGGTCGTCAACCCCCATCACCCGGCGCTGCCGGTGTCCACCTCCAGCTCCGGATCGGCCGCGGCGGTGGCCGCCGGCCTGTGTCCCGTGGCGATCGGCACCGAGACCGCGGGCTCGATCCTGGTGCCCGCCTTCGCCAACGGCATCGTCGGCATCAAACCGACCGTCGGGCTGGTGTCCCGGACCGGCATCGTGCCGATCTCCTTCAGCCAGGATACCGCCGGGCCGTTCGCGCGCAGCGTGGAGGACGCCGCGCGGGTGCTCACCGTGATCGCAGGACCCGACCCGGAGGACGCGGCCACGCACGGTGCGCCGGCCGTCGACTACCGCCTGCACCTGCGCCGCGACGGTCTGCAGGGTACGCGCATCGGCATCCCCAGGGCCGGGTTCTGGGACGAGCAGGGCGAGGGGTGGCAGGAGACGCTGGAACGGGTCCACGCTGCGCTCGTCGAGGGCGGCGCGGAGGTGGTCGACCCGGCCGACATCGCCACCCACGACGGGATCGCGTGGTCGCCGGTCCTGCTGTACGAGTTCAAGGCGGCAATGAACGCCTACCTGCGGCGGCTCGGCCCCGGCGCCCCGTGCAGGACGCTCGCTGACCTGATCGCCTTCAACGCCGCCCACGCCGACCAGACGCTGCGCTACGGGCAAGTATGGCTGCTGCGCGCCGAGCACGAAACCTCCGGCCGCATGGATGAGGCGGTCTACCTCAACGCCCGCGCGGAGGACCTGCGCCTGTGCCGGACGGAGGGCATCGACGCCACGCTGGAGCGGCACGGGCTGGACGCCCTGGTGTTCCCGAACGGCTCGGGCTCATCGGTTGGCGCCCGTGCCGGCTACCCGTCGGTGGCGGTGCCGCTCGGGTTCGTGCCCGCCGCCGCGGGCAGCCCCGCGCCGATCGAGCCGCGCGGCGTGATGTTCACCGGCACTGCCTTCAGCGAGCCCACCCTGGTGCGCATCGCCCACGCCTTCGAGCTGCTCACCCGCGGCCGCGTCAGCCCGCCAGGAGCTGACGACGGCGCTTGATCGCGACGGCGCTTGCCCATTGAAAAGGGCCGCCCCGGTAGGGCGGCCCTCGTCGTTAGTCCGTGTGACACCTCACACGGACGCGAAACTCACTCATCGCTCAACTACCTCAACCGCCTGGACCGCTCATCCTGGGCGTCACTACCTTGAGTGTGGAGGCGCACCATGACCGATGCAGATGACCGCAGTCGTCCGAGGCTGGCCGCCAACGGCCAGTGGCGGTTCTGGCAGACCCCGAAGTCCGACGGCGGTCCGCAGCAGGAGCCGCCCCTCATCAAGCCGCCGAGTCGCGGCCAGTTCCGCTTCTCGCTGTGGTACATCGTCGTCGCGGCCGCCGCACTGCTGCTGTTCAACTCGCTGTTCTCGAACCAGCAGGTCGCGTCGATGGTCGAATACAGCACGTTCAAGGCGCTCATCAGCGACGGTCAGATCAAGCGCGTGCGCATCACCGAGGAACACTACGTGGGATACAGCGTCACCGAAGCGGATCTCCGGCGCCTGCAGGATTCGGCTACCGCGAGCGGATCGGACATTCAGGAGTGGCGCACGGTCCGCGTCGACGACCCCGGGTTCGTGGACCTGCTCGACCAGAACAACGTCCAGTACTTCGCCGTCCCGCGCGGAAACCGGCCGCTGCTCGGGTTGGTTCTTCAATGGGTGATTCCGCTCGGGTTGATGTTTCTGGTGTGGCGCTTCATGTTCAAACGGCTCGGCTCGATGGGCTCCAACGTGATGGCGTTCGGCAAGTCGCGCGCCAAGGTGGTGGCCGAAGGTGAGACCGGCGTTTGCTTCGCGGACGTCGCCGGCGCGGACGAAGCCAAGGCCGAGCTGGAGGAGGTCGTCGACTTCCTCAAGAACCCGGAGCGCTACGTCGAGATCGGCGGCAAGATCCCCAAGGGCGTGCTGCTGGTGGGGGCGCCGGGCACCGGCAAGACGCTGCTGGCGCGGGCGGTGGCCGGCGAGGCCGAGGTGACCTTCTTCCGCCTCAACGGCGCCGATTTCGTGGAGATGTTCGTGGGCGTGGGCGCCGCGCGGGTGCGCGACCTGTTCAAGCAGGCCCGCGAGAAATCGCCCTGCATCATCTTCATCGACGAGCTGGACGCGATCGGCAAGAGCCGAGGAGTCGGCATCATCGGCGGCAACGACGAGCGCGAGCAGACCCTCAATCAACTCCTGGCGGAGATGGACGGCTTCGACGCCCGCTCCGGGGTGACTATCCTGGGCGCTACCAACCGGCCCGAGGTGCTGGATGCAGCGCTGCTGCGCCCCGGGCGCTTCGACCGGCAGGTGCTGGTGGACAAGCCGGATCTGGCGGGGCGCGATGCGATCCTGAAGATCCACAGCACCCAGGTGAAGCTGGACGCGGAGGTCGACTTGCTGGAGGTGGCGCGCGCCACCCCCGGCTTCGCCGGCGCCGACCTGGCCAACCTCGTCAACGAGGCGGCGCTGCTGGCGGTGCGTGCACGCCGCAAGCAGGTCACTCAGAGCGACTTCAGCGATGCGATCGACAAGGTGGTGGCCGGGCTGGAGAAGCGCAGCCGTGTGCTCATTCCCAAGGAGAAGCGGATCGTCGCCTACCACGAGGCCGGGCACGCCCTGGTGGCGCACCACACGCCGGGCGCGGACCCGGTGCGCAAGATCTCCATCGTGCCGCGCGGCTTGGGCGCGCTCGGCTACACCATGCAGACGCCCGCCGAGGACCGCTTCCTGCTCACCAAGAGCGACATCCTGGGACGGGTCGACGTGCTGCTGGGCGGGCGCGCGGCCGAAGACGTCGTGTTCGGGGAGATTTCAACCGGCGCGGCCAACGACCTGAATCGGGCGACCGACATGGCCAAGCGGATGATCACCGACTACGGCATGAGCGAGAAGTTCGCCAACGTCCACCTCCCCTATCGCCAGGAGAACCCGCTGCTGGGCCCGAACGGCCACGCGGTCAACCGCGATTACTCCGAGTCCACGCAGCAGTACATCGACGAGGAGACCGCGCGCATCATCGGCGAGCGCTACCAGGTGTCGCTGAATCTGCTGCGCGAGCAGCGCCCCGGGCTGGAGGCGGTCGCCGCCCGCCTGCTGGATACCGAGGTGGTGGAGGCGGCCGAGTTCGCGGAGCTGGTGGGCCCGGCGGCGCGCAACGGCACCGGCCCCGCCTGAGTCCTGCGCGGACGCGGGGCCCGGTACCCGTCAGGCCGGCACCGGCGCATCGGCCCGGATCAGGCCGCGGCCGCGCAGCTCTTCCCAGAACGCGGCCGGGATCTCGGCGCGGACCAGCTCCAGGTTGTCCAGCACCCGCTCCGGCCGGCGCGTGCCCGGCACTATGCAGGCGACCGCAGGATGGGCCAGCGCGAACTGGCTGGCCGCGGCGCGCAGGTCGACCGCGTGCCTGGCCGCCGCCTCTTCCAGGCTGCGCACCTTGGCGACGATCTCCGGCGGCGCCTCCATGTAGTCGTAGCGCGCCCCGTCGGGGCCGCCCTGCGAGCCGGTGGCCAGGATGCCGCTGTTGTAGGTCCCGCCGGCGATGATGCTGATGTCCTTCTGCAGGCACAGCGGCAACAGCTCGTCCAGCGCGCCCTGCTCCAGGATCGTGTAGCGGCCCGCCAGCAGGAAGCAGTCGAAGTCGCCGGCGCGCGCCAGGCGCGCCAGCATCTCGCTCTGGTTCATGCCGGCGCCGACGGCGCCGATCACGCCCTGCGAGCGCAACCGGTCCAGCACCGGGTAGGCGCCGTTCATCACTTCCGAGAAGTGCTCGTCCGGATCATGGATGTGCACCACGTCCAGGCGGTCGATGCCCAGCCGGGTCAGGCTGTTCTCCAGCGAGCGCTCGACCCAGTCCGCGCTGTAGTCGTTGTGGCACTCGACCATCCAGGCGCCCGGGCTGTCCCAGGTCTCGGAGAATCCGCTGGGGCCCGGCACGTGCTCGAACCGCCAGCCGACCTTGGTCGCCAGCACGTAGCTGTCGCGCGGCACGCCGCGCAGCGCGGCGCCGACCCGCCGCTCGCTGGTGCCGGCGCCATAGAGCGCGGCGGTATCCAGGAAGTTGATGCCGGCCTCCAGCGCCGTGCTCACGACCTGGTGCGCCTGCTCGTCGGAAATGTCGCTGTAGATGCCGCCGATCGGCGCGCATCCCAGGCTCACCCCGGTGACCTCCAACTCCGTCGTTCCAAGCCGTACGCGCTGCAGCGGGTCCATCCGTTCCTCCTCTCCGTTCGCGCTCATTGGTACCCGTAGTCCGCCCTCAGCGTCGACTCGTCCCGCCAGCGCTCGCTCTCCCGCTCCAGGCGCTTGGTGCGGACGGCCAGGCCCGAACAGTGCCGGGCCAGGGTCTCGAAGACCCGGTGCGCGACCAGGCGGTGGCCCAGGTCGTTGGCGTGCACGCCGTCGTCGTGGACCATCCACGGCGATCCTCCGTAGGCGTGCAGGACGTCGCAGAACAGGCAGCCGGTCTGCCGCGCCACCTGTTCGGTGACCAGGTTGAAGCACTCGAATACCTGCAGGTCCGCGTGGTCGAAGTGGGCGTGGCCGCGGAACGCGGTCATGAAGTAGGGGCCGAGCAGGACGATGAGCGGATCGCAGCGCTGCCGGACCGCCTCGACCAGCGCCAGCAGCTCGGCGCGGAACAGCTCGACCGCGGTGCCGCCGCGCGCATCGTTGAGGCCGTAGGAGATCACCAGCAGGTCGGGCGCGTGGTCGATCACATGCTTGCCGATCCGCTGGTTCGCGGCGGGTTTGCCGGAATGGGGATACGCCGGGACCCGGTCGGAGATCACGTTGGCGCCGATGCCCGCGTTGATCAGCGTCACCGGCTGGTCCTGGAAGTCGCTGATCAGCGCGGCCAGCACCGGAGCCCAGCAGCGCTCCCGCGTGGAGCTCCAGCCGCCGGCGGTGGTGCTCTCGCCCAGCGTCACCAGCACGCGAAACGGATCGGCGTGCCGGTCGGACCGCGCAGGCGTCACGGGGTCTGCGCCCCGACGGTCTCCAGGTAGACGGCGTAGAGCGACTGGCTGGCGGTCATGAACAGGCGGTTCTTCTTGACCCCGCCGAAGCAGAGGTTGGCGCAGGGTTCCGGCAGGTGGATCCGGCCGATCGGCTCGCCCTCCGCAGAGAAGCAGTGCACGCCGTCGTAGCCGGGGCCGGCCCAGCCGGCGGCCGCCCACAGGTTGCCGTGGATGTCGGTCCGCACCCCGTCGGAGCTGCCCGGCTGCATGTCGGCGAACACCCGTTGCCGGCGCGGCCGCCCGCCCTCCAGGTCGTAGGCATAGATCACGCGCGGACAGCCGGGGTGATGCGAGACCCCGGTCTCCACGACATAGAGGCGGGCGTGATCGGGTGAGAAGCACAGGCCGTTGGGCATCACCATGTCGTCCACCGCCACCGTCGCGCGGCCGGTGGCGGGATCGAGCCGGTAGACGCGGGCCGGCAACTCGTGGTCGGCCCAGTGGCCTTCGTACTGGTACAGGGTGCCGTAGCCGGGATCGGTGAACCAGATCGACCCGTCCGGGTGGGTGCAGGGGTCGTTGGGTCCGTTCAGCGGTTTGCCGTCGAAGCGGTCCAGCAGCACGCTGACCGTCCCGTCGTGCTCGGTACGGGTCACGCGGCGCGTGTCGTGCTCGCAGGACAGCAGCCGGCCCTGCGCGTCGCGGTAGTGCCCGTTGCTGTTGTTGGAGGGTCGGCGGAACTCGCTCACGCCGCCGGCGGCGGCATCGAAGCGCAGGATCCGGTTGTTGGGGATGTCGCTGAACAGCAGGCAGCCGTGGTCGCCGAACCAGACCGGCCCCTCGGCCCAGCGCGCGCCGGTGAAGAGCCGCTCGACGGCGGCGTTGTTGAGCTTGATGGCCGCGAAGCGGGGATCGAGCACCTCGACCGCAGGGTCGGGATAAGGCCCCGGCCGGTCCCAGTCGCGGCCGGCGATGGGCGATTCGGCAATGGCCATGGCCGCTCCCCTACGCCGGCGTGACCACGCCGATGGTGAGCAGGATGTTGGCGTAGATCCGCTGCTCGGCCGTGGCGATGGTCACCGCCACGTCGGGACCGCGCGCCGCCTGATAGAAGGCGAAACGCTCGATTTCCTGCAGCCCGCCGGTGAAGCCGATCTCGGCCAGGATGGCACTGAACTCCGCCCAGATCGGCGGCGGCTCGGCCAGCGCGTACGGGCCTTCCTTGAGGGTCTGCATCACCGTGGCGGCCTCGATCGGGACCGCCGAGACCACGGCATCGAGCACCTGGGTGGCGGTGACGATGCCCGGCGCCAGGTTCAGGCTCACCAGCTCCGCGCAGGGGCCCAGGGTGGTGCCGGCCGGGTAGTTGCCGTCGGCGATGAGGATCTGCGACCCGTGGCCGGCGCGGCCGAGCGCGCGCAGGATATCGGGGTGGATCAGCGGAGTCTTCAGCATGTGGGCGTGCCTGAGGCCTCCTGGTAGCGGCGGACGATGTCGATGATGAGGCCTATGTCGTGGCGGGCGTCGACCAGCGGCGTGCGGTTGGGGACGCCGTCGACCACGCTTGAGTGGAAGTGGCGGAGCTCGCGGGCGAAAGCGCTCTCCCAGTCGACCGCCGGCTCGGTGCGGTACGCCCTGCCCTCGCCGTCCATGCCCTGCACCACCAGCGTGCACGGGATGCCGCGCGCGAACCCGGTCGGATAGGAGAGCACGACGCGCTGCGCGTCGCCGTAGATCTCCAGGGTTTCGTAGAAGTCCCACAGATCGGGCAGGTCGACCCAGGTGGCGACGCAGCGGGCGCCGTTCGGGTATCCCAGCGTGCAGGTGATGGCGCGGCCCTGCTGCCAGATCTCGACGCTCACCACCGCGCTGGGCCGGCCCAGCATCACGCGCAGCGTGTACAGGTCGTGAATCATGCTGCCGGTCAGCAAGCCGAAGGCGCGCTCCAGCTCCTCGCCCACCTCGCCGATCGCCTGCCGGCAGGCGGCCCGGCGGGCCTCCGACGCGGCCTCCAGGCTTCCCGGCGGATGATCGTCGAAGCGTTGCAGATCGAACTGCTGCAGGTGTAACCGGTTGTCGGGGTGCAGGTGGTTGATCTGCACGAAGCGGAAGTCCGCCATGCGCTGCACCGCCTGCTGCGCCAGCTCGAAGCCCGGCTCATACACCTTCACGTAGGCCGCCTGCGCGACCAGTCCCGACGTTTTGGCGGCGATCATGGCGTCGATCTCCTGCAGGGAGAAGCACACCGGCTTTTCGATGAAAAGGTGCTTGCCGGCCTGCAGCGTATCCACGGCCGCCTCCGTCTTGGGATCGGTGTGGCACAGCACCACGGCGTCCACGTCGCTGTCGAGCACGCGCCGGTAGTCGGTGACGTGCTCCGGCACGTGGAAGCGGCGCGCGGCGGCAGCGGCGGCCGAGGGGGACACGTCGCACACCACGGTCACGTCGAAGTGCTCGTGGAGCGCGGTGAGGTTGGGCAGGTGATGGATCTGGGCGATCGCCCCGCAGCCCACCACCCCGACTCGGAGGCGGATCATGCGTCCGGGGCGCCGGCCGGCGGATCGGCCGTGCGGGCGGCGAACGTATTCCACGTGTCGCCGAGCGCCATGGCCCGGCCGAGCACGTCGGACACCGCGTCCCACATCCGTTCGCGTGCAGCCTCGGCGGCCTGCTCGTCCCCGGCCTCCAGGGCCTGCAGGCAGCGGTCGGCCTCCTGCCGCTGGACGGCGCCGGCGGCGGCAGCCGATTCCGCGAGCGCCGCGGCCGCCGCCGTGTGGCGTTCGGCCAGCTCCGCCGTGGGGGTGTCGCGGTCAGCCGGCTCGTCGTAGCTGCCGGCCGCCATGAACCGTGGTGGCTTCTTGGTGCCGTCCTCGTTCCAGAAGGTATGGGTCGGCTGAATGTGCGGGGTGACCGACAGGAACATGATCACCTCCTCGTCGCCGACGTTGCGCACGCTGTGGTACTGGTCGGTCAGGGCGATGCAGAGCTCACCCGGGCCGAGGGTGGCGCGCTCACCGTCGACCTCGAACTCGGCCCGCCCCTGCAGGATCAGAAAGATTTCGTGCCCGAGGTCGTGGGTGTGGCCGGCGGCGGCCTGCCCGACCTCCATCTTCATGAACCGGCAACGAATCTGCGGCGTCACCAGCACGTTGGCGATGTCGGTGTGAAAATCGTAGACCTTCAGGCTCATTGTCCCTCCTCCGTCTCTGCCCCGAGCAGCTCGTCCTCGGTCATGTCGTAGTCATCGGTGAACTCGATCGTGACCTTCCCGTCGAGAAAACCGACCTCGCGCTTCCCGGCAGGCTTCGGCTCGTAGGGGACGATCATGGCAACCGGTTCTCCTGATCTCCCGCACGCGACGCCGATGCGCTCCCCGCGGCGCACTATGGCCAAGACCTCGGAGAACTCGGCCTTGATCTCCCGGACCGACATGGACCTCATACGCTCATCCTGCGCCAGTCGAAGCCTTTCAACAACACGATTGCGGCCATCAAGGCTTCGACGGAGAATACGAGATCGCGGCCCGGCCACGGCCCTGATACGCTCACATGCATGGACAAGACGAAGGCGAAGGCCGCCGCCGGAGCCGCCGGGAAGGGCGACCTGAGTGCAGTCCGGGCGGTGAGTCACCACCGATGCGGAGCTCGCCGGCTACTGGCAAGTGCTCATGAACGCCTGCTACGGCGGTCATGCCGAGTTGGTCGCGTTCCTGATTGGCCACGGCGCGGACGTGGACGTTCTGGCGCCCACCGCGCACCGCTACCGGCCGCTGCACCGCACGGTGGAGTTCAAGAAGACCGCCCCGAAAACGGCCGGCCACGGCGAGACGGTGCGGCAGCTGCTGGCTCACGGCGCCGACCCGATGCTGCGCGGCAGCTACTACCTGGTGGACGCGGTGACGGTGGCTGCCATGGGCTGCACGGAGTACGTGCCGATGCTGCTGGAGCACGTAGCGGGCGATCTCGATCTCTACACCGCGTGCGCGATCGCCGATCACGAGCGGGTCGCCCGCATCCTGGCGGAGTCCCCGGAGGCGGCGACGCAGGCCGATGCCGATTCACGCGACGGCTCCTGGCTGCCACTGCAGTACTGCGCCCGCTGCAAGGCGGGCAGCGACGAGGATCGCCTGACCACGGCGACGCTGCTGCGTCTCGTGGTCGAGATCAAGGGCTTCCGGCGCGAGGACGCCAAGGAGAAGAAGGCGACCATGGAGACCTATTGGGTACCGGGCGTGAACCGGCTGGGCGCCTTCGGCCGCTGGGCGTTCGCGGAATTCACCGATGTGTACACGATTCTCGATGACTTCCGTGCAGCGGTCGGCACACAGGCCCGGGCACAGTTCGACGAGCGGATAGAAGGACTCCTGGAGGACACTCGAAAGGACGCAGCCACTTGGTTGGCCGCGGCAGGCGGAAGCGAGCCGGAGCTGGAGTACGTCGCACGCCGCAGAAGCGAGCCCTCTGAGTGATTCTCGTGGACACCCCGTCACCACGGGTGGTGACCACAATCGCCGTGCGGAACTACAGACGACACTGGGGCCGTGCGACCTTCGAAGCTGCACTGCCGGAGGCGACGATGCACATCGCACATCTTGTCGAAGCGATACAGCATAATCGGATACGCATCACCGACCATGCCGATGAGGAAGCTCAAGCAGACCGATTATCTTATGATGCGATATTCAATAGCGTTCTGCATGGCAGAGTAATCAAGGACTATCCGGATGACAAACCGTATCCGAGCTGCTTGGTCTACGGAAATACGTTTAGCGGCGAACCGGTTCACAGCGTCTGGGCTTACGACTCAGAAACCGGTTGGGCTGTCATGATTACTACCTACCGTCCCGATCCCACACGATGGATCGATTGGGATACGAGGAGGCCAACGGATGAAATCCTTCAGTAAGTGCCCCGTATGTGGCGGAGCAACGATCGAGAAAGAAATCGAAAAACTGCTGCGTGGCGGCGTCAATTTTGCCGCAGTGACAGTTCGTGCGGAGGTATGCCTGCACTGCGGAGAGCGATTGTACTCGAAGGATACCGTAGAGCACTTCGAACAGGTCCGCGCCAGGCTTCGCAGCCGGGAAGTCGCAGGGTTCGAACCGTTGGGTCAGTCATATCAGGTAAGGTGATTCGGTTACGGGCATGACGGCGCCAACAGAAGGCGCGGCCCTGCCACGAGCAAGTATCGGGCGACTACGCCGGAGGTGACCAGACATAGATGGCAAAGCGACAAGGGTTCACGCGTGACGGAAGGCCGCTTCATATGCAGGTGTCTCTTGCGGACACGGACCTGGTGAAGATAATCACGCTGTACGAACCCCATACGGACGAATGGGTCGAATACGTCATCGGAGGTGATCATGGGTGGTTGTGCAATCTGCGGATCGGACGAAAGCCGGGAGAAACTGGTAGACGAGATATTCTTGATCGATGGGAAATATGTCCTGGTTGACGGCATCCCGGCGAAGGTGTGCCCCCGCTGCGGTGACGAGACGTTCAGCCGAGAAACCGCGGAGCGGATACGGCTGCTGGTGCGCGGCGAGGCAAGGCCGACCAGGTCCATCGCCGTTGACGTGTTCGAATTCGCTCAGTAGGACCACCTGGTTCCGCTATCGGGATTCCACCCAGTGCTCGTCATGACTTCCCGACTCACGTCCGTTGGCACGCGGACGCTGGATAACGCGCCGACCCTCGACCATCCGGTGGCTCTGCCGAACACCGAGAGGGATCAACGACCTGCGGCGGATCGTCGATGCCTGGCGCGAGCTGCCTGCGAACCAGTGGCAGGTCACGCCGGAGACGGCCCGGCTGCTGCACCATTGGCGCCACCACGCCACGACCGGCATCCGGCCCTTTTTCTGTCAGGTCGAGGCGGTGGAGACCGCGATCTGGCTGATCGAGGCCGCACCCAGGTCGGCAACCGGGCGCCGCTTCCTCGAACACCTGCGATCCGCGAACGAGCGGTCGAATCCCGATCTGGATCGCCTCGGCCTCAAGCTCGCTACCGGCGCCGGCAAGACAACCGTCATGGCCATGCTCATCGCCTGGCAGACTATCAACGCGGTGCGCCACCCGGGCAGCCGCCGGTTCACCCGTGGCTTCCTCGTCGTCACCCCCGGGCTGACCATCCGCGACCGGCTGCGCGTGCTTCAGCCCAACGACCCCGACAGCTACTACCGCAGCCGAGAACTGCTGCCAAGCGACCTCCTTGGCGTGCTGGACCGAGCCAAGATCGTCATCACCAACTTCCACGCCTTCATGCCTCGGGAGACCCTGGAACTCTCGAAAGGAGGACGCGCGCTCCTGCAGGGGCGCGGCCCCGAGCTGAGGACGGCCGAGACCGAGGGGCAGATGCTTCAGCGCGTGGTTCCGGAACTGATGGGCATGAAGAGCGTCATGGTGTTCAACGACGAGGCCCACCATTGCTACCGCGAGCGCCCCAAGGAGGAAAGCGACGAGGACGACCTCAAAGGCGACGACCGCAAGGAAGCGGAAAAGAACAGCGAAGCGGCGCGCGTATGGATCTCCGGGTTGGAATCGGTGCAGCGGAAACTCGGCCTGAGTCGCGTCATCGACCTCTCGGCGACGCCGTTCTTTCTACGCGGATCCGGGTACGCCGAGGGCACGCTGTTCCCGTGGACGATGAGCGACTTCTCGCTGATGGACGCCATCGAGTGCGGCATTGTGAAGTTGCCCCGCGTCCCGGTCGACGACGACCTCCCTGGCGCCGCCGACATGCCGCGGTTCCGCAACCTCTGGGACCACATCGGCAAGGAAATGCCCAAAAAGGGGCGCGGAAAGGCCGCCGCTCTCGACCCCTTGAGCATTCCTGCTCAGCTCCAGACCGCGCTCGAAGCGCTCTACGGCCATTACGCGAAGACCTTCGATCAGTGGAGCGAAGCGGGCATTGAAGTGCCTCCGTGCTTCATCGTCGTCTGCAACAACACGTCGACCTCGAAGCTGGTGTACGACTACATCTCCGGGTTCCATCGCCAGAACGACGACGGATCAACGACACTGGAGAATGGACGCTTGGAGCTGTTCCGCAACTTCGACCAGTACGGCAATCCGCTCGCAAAACCCCACACGCTGCTGATCGACAGCGAGCAACTCGATTCCGGGGAGGCGCTCGGCAACGACTTTCGGAACGCCGCATCCGATGAGATCGAACGCTTCCGCCGGGAGATCATCGAGCGTACCGGCGACCGCCGCCAAGCCGACAGCATCTCCGATCAGGACCTGCTGCGCGAGGTCATGAACACGGTGGGCAAAGACGGCCGGCTCGGGGGAGGGACCCGTTGTGTGGTATCCGTCTCCATGCTCACGGAAGGCTGGGACGCGCGGACCGTCACGCACGTCCTCGGCGTGCGGGCCTTCGGCACGCAGCTCCTATGCGAGCAGGTCGTCGGGCGCGCCCTTCGTCGGCAGAGCTACGATCTGAACGAAGACGGCCTGTTCGATGTCGAGTACGCGGACGTGCTCGGCATCCCGTTCGACTTCACCGCCAAGCCGGTCGTCGTACCGCCACAACGGCCGCGCGAGACGGTGCAGGTCAGGGCGATCACGCCCGACCGCGACGCCTGCGAGATCCGCTTTCCACGCGTTCAGGGCTACCGCGTCGAGTTACCCGAGGAACATGTGGACGCGCAGTTCGACGATGACTCGACATTCGTGCTCACCCCGGAGATCGTCGGACCGTCGATCACCCACAACGCCGGCATCATCGGAGAGGGCGTCGACCTGTCCCTCAAGCACTTGAAGGACCTGCGTCCTTCCACCCTCGTGTTCCATCTGACCAAGACGCTATTGGAGAAACACTGGCGCGAGCCCGACCAGGAACCGAAGCTCCACCTGTTCGGCCAGCTCAAGCGCATCACTCGCCGCTGGCTGAACGACCATCTGGTCTGCAAGGGCGGCACGTACCCCGCCCAATTGATGTATCAGGAGCTTGCGGACAGAGCCTGTGAGCGCATCACCCGCGGCATCGTGGCGCGCCACCTTGGCGACCGCGCGGTCAAGGTTGTTCTCGATCCGTACAATCCAACCGGCTCCACCATTCACGTCAACTTCACGACATCGAAGGAACTGCGTCGAAAAACGGACCCGCGCCGCTGCCACGTCAACTGGGTGGTGTGTGACAGCGACTGGGAGGCCGAGCTCTGCCGCGTGGTCGAGTCACACCCGCAGGTCCGCTCCTACGTCAAGAACCAAGGCCTGGGTCTGGAAGTACCGTACCGATCCGGCTCGGAGGCGCGCACGTACATCCCCGACTTCATCGTCCTGGTCGACGACGGCCGCGGGGAGGACGACCTGCTCCACCTCGTCGTCGAGATCAAGGGTTTCCGGCGCGAGGACGCCAAGGAAAAGAAGGCGACCATGGACACCTATTGGGTGCCGGGCGTGAAACGGCTGGGCACCTACGGCCGCTGGGCGTTCGCCGAGTTCACGGACGTGTACACGATCCTCGATGACTTGGATGCAGTGCTCGGCGCACAGACTCGCGCTCAGTTCGACGAGATGATCGAAGCAGTCCGGCCGGCCGCTCGGGAGGGCGCTGCCACATGAGCGACGACGACGGCGGTCACCTCCCGGGCGCCGCGAGCCAAGAGCCTCAAGGGAATGATGGAGACTCCGATCCGAGGCTGGTGACCCGCATCCGTCTGCGGAACTACAAGAGTATCGCTATCTGTGACGTGAGCCCGCACCCGCTCTGCTTCCTGGTGGGCCCCAACGGTTGCGGAAAGAGCAATTTCCTGGACGCACTGCGCTTCGTCGCGGATGCGCTGCGATTCTCGCTGGATCACGCACTGCGTGACCGCGGCGGCATCCATGAAGTGCGGAGACGGTCGGGAGGCCATCCGAACCACTTCGGCATCCGACTCGATCTTCGACTCCCCCGCGCCAAAGGCTGGTATGCGTTCCAAGTGGCGGCGAAGCCTCGTGCGGGGTACAGCGTCCAGCAGGAGGAGTGCTGCGTCGTGGACCAAGCTGGCTACAGCTCCTACAAGGTCGAAGAAGGGAAGGTAGTGGCTAGCACGGTTCCCAATCCGCCGGCGTGCGCGAGCGACCGTCTCTATCTGGTCAACGTGTCCGGCCTGGATGCGTTTCGCCCAATCTACGACGCGCTATCCGGGATGGGGTTCTACAACCTGAATCCCGAAGCGATCCGGGACCTGCAGGCGCCCGACCCAGGCGAACTGCTCAATCGCGACGGAAGCAACCTGGCCAGTATTCTGTCGAACCTCGACAGCAGCCGAAAGGGAGCCGTGGAGGAATATCTCGCCGCCATCACTCCCGGGGTTACCGGAGTGGACTCGCGCACGATGGGCACCAGGCTGACCCTCGAGTTTCGACAAGAGGTACGCGGGGCGAAGCACCCGTGGCGCTTTCCCGCGAGCAACATGTCCGACGGCACCCTCCGCGCGCTCGGGGTCCTCGTGGCGCTGTTCCAGGGCGACGGTGAGAGCGCGAGCCGCGGCAACCTGATAGGGATCGAAGAGCCCGAGAGCGCCCTGCACCCCGCTGCCGCCGGCGTGCTCATCGACGGGCTCACGGACGCCAGCCAGTTGGTCCAGGTCATGGTGACGACCCACAGCGCGGATTCCCTCGACAACGACGCCATACTCGCAAGCTCAATCCTTGCCGTATCGTTCGAACACGGGGAAACCAGGATAGGCCCCCTCGACGAGGTGGGCCGTTCCTCTCTTTGCGATCATCTCTTCACCCCCGGCGAACTGCTGAGGAGGGATCAGCTGCGCCCCGACCCGCCCCGGGCAGCGCCCCAAAAGCTCGATCTGTTCGAGAACAAGCGCTGGGACTCACCGCGCCGCTGGGTCGAGCGAGAAGCCGTCCATGTGTGATATCGATCACGCCACTCGTGAATGGCGTTTCTACCTCCACGATGTGATCGGCTTCGACGAGAAAGTCCGATCCTATTCGGCAGGAATGGATCAGGAGCTCTTCGTGGCTGACGGACGCGCGTATGATGCAGCTCTGCGAAGTCTCAATCCGATCCCCGCGACCGCCAGTCACATCCCGATCGCGGTATGCGAAGCTCATCCAGAAATTCCCTGGAGCGCTCTGATTCGAACTCCTAACCGCTTCCGGCATGGTTACCCGAACGTCCGCGACAGCGACATACGGAGCTTCCTCCGGAACACCACACCTCCATTGTTGCCGGCGTTGTCCAACCCGCTAGCCCCAACCGACAAGGACCAGACGTAGATGGCGAAACGCAAGCAGACCAAAAGCGTCCAGATCATTGCGCACGACGAGGCGGCGCGCAAGAACATTCCCACGGCCGAGTACCAGTCGGCAATGGAGAATGCCGATCGGAGCCCTGTCCAGATCGCGTATCAGCGCCGCAACCGCGATCTCGATCCGCAGCTCGTATGGCATGGCAAGGACGAGCAGGACTGGTCCGACCTCGTGGTCCAGGCACCCCGGCTATTCATCCAGGAGAAGGTCCACCCGAAGGTCCTCATCGACGACCTGCTGCGCCGCAGCAACGCGCGGGACTCCTCGGCTGACGACCAGCTCGATCTCTTCGCCGACTTCAACGGCCTGCCGGACGACAACGCCCGCACCGAGTTCTACCGCCACGACGCCAACTGGTCCAACCGAATGATCCTCGGCGACAGCCTGCAAGTTATGGCGTCTCTGGCGGAACGCGAAGGACTGCGAGGCAAGGTGCAGTGCATCTACCTCGACCCGCCGTACGGCATCAAATTCAACTCCAACTTCCAGTGGTCCACCACGAGCCGCGACGTGAAGGACGGCAAGGCCGAGCACATCACCCGCGAGCCGGAACAGGTTAAGGCCTTCCGCGACACCTGGCGCCACGGCATCCACTCCTACCTGACCTACCTGCGCGACCGGCTTACCGTAGCGCGGGATTTGCTAACCCACAGCGGGTCTATTTTTTTTCAAATAGGTGATGAGAACGTACACCTAGTGCGCGCACTACTAGACGAGATATTCGGGGTCGACAACTTCATATCTTCCATCCCATTCAAGAAAAAGAACATGCCCTTAGGGGCTAAGTTATTGGAGTCCATGGACGATGTTCTGCTTTGGTATGGAAGAAACAAGAAAGACACAAAATATCGACAGATGTACCGACCATACCAGCCCCAGGGGCTCTACTACTGGAACTTGCTGCGCGATCGCGCTCTGTCTTTACGACGGCTATCACCAGAAGAAATAGCCAACCACTCCTTGATTTCTGATGAGGGCGAGGTCTGTCGATTAGTCTCGCTCAAGCCACCGACATTCTCTGAGAAAGCTGTCTTTCCGGTGGAATTTATGGGAGAATCTTACTTGCCGCGCAAGGGGTCATGTTGGATTGGCAACGAGATGACCATGTCCCGCCTAATGCATGCCAACCGTCTTCATGTTTCAGGGGATTCTCTTTCGTACGTTTACTCGGCGAGTGATTACCCATTTGCCAAGATAACTTCCAACTGGCAAGATACAGGAACTGGTAACTTTGTAGAGGACAAGCTATACGTGGTCCAAACATCACGGAAGGTAATTGAGCGCTGCGTCCTCATGACCAGTGATCCTGGCGACCTTATCCTAGACCCGACCTGCGGGTCCGGGACGACGGCCTACGTCGCCGAGCAGTGGGGCCGCCGATGGATTACCATTGACACGTCCCGCGTGGCGCTGACTTTGGCTCGCTCGCGGATCATGGGCGCGCGCTATCCCTACTATCTGCTCGCCGACAGTCCGGAGGGGCGTCAAAAGGAAGCCGAACTGGCACAGACGGCACCCTCCGAACGTCGGACCCGTGGAGACATCAGGCAAGGCTTCGTATACGAGCGCGTGCCGCATATTACCCTCAAATCGATCGCCAACAACGCGGAGATCGACGTGATCTGGGAACGGTGGCAGGAGAGGTTGGATCTGCTCCGGGCAGAGCTGAACAAGGCTCTCGGCCGTGCGTGGGAGGAGTGGGAGATACCACGGGAGCCAGGCGAGCAGTGGGACTCCGTCCCTGCCGACCTGCACCGCCGTTGGTGGGAGGCGCGCATCGCCCGTCAGAAGGAGATCGACACCTCCATCGCTGCGAAGGCCGACTATGAGTATCTGTACGACAAGCCATACGAGGATCGGACAATCGTTCGCGTCGCCGGTCCGTTCACCGTTGAGAGCCTTGCGCCTCACCGCACGCTCGGTGTCGGTGAAAACGACGAGCTGATCGACCACCTCGCTGAGAGCACGACCGGGTACGGCGAGCCGGACTTCGCGTCGATGATCCTTGAGCACCTGAAAACCTCGGGCGTGCAGCAGGCGCACCGGGAGGATCGGATCTCCTTTGCCGCGCTCACCCCCTGGCCGGGTGACCTGATATGCGCTGAAGGCCGCTACATCGAGGGTGACGCGGAAACCGGCACCGAACGCCGCGCGGGCATCTTCATCGGCCCGGAGTTCGGCACCGTCTCCCGGCCCGATCTGGTGGCCGCCGCGCGCGAAGCCGCCGACGCCGACTACGACGTGCTGATCGCCTGCGCGTTCAGCTACGAGGCGCACGCCTCGGAGTTCAGCAAGCTCGGCCGCATCCCGGTCCTCAAGGCGCGCATGAACGCCGACCTGCACATGGCCGGCGACCTGAAGAACACCGGCAAGGGCAACCTGTTCGTCATATTCGGCGAACCTGACATCGAAATCATCCCGGTCCAGACCGACAGCACCGAGTCGGGCCAGATCCAGGTCAGGGTCAACGGCGTGGATGTCTTCCACCCGAACACTGGGGAGATCCGCAGCGACGGACCCGACGGCATCGCCTGCTGGTTCATCGATACCGACTACAACGAGGAGAGCTTCTTCGTCCGCCACGCCTACTTTCTGGGCGCCAACGATCCCTACAAGGCGCTGAAGACCACCCTCAAGGCGGAAATCGACCGCGACGCCTGGGAGACGCTCCACAGCGACACGTCCCGCCCCTTCGACCGCCCGGCCTCAGGCCGCATCGCGGTCAAGGTCATCAACCACCTCGGCGACGAGGTGATGAAGGTCTTCCGTGTATGAGCGACTCGTGCGACCGTTGGTGACTGCCCATGGCGAGCGCTGAACATATGCGTCACCGACAGAAGAAGGCGAACACGGAGGTGGCCCGCGATGAGTAATAGTCGTCACGCCAAACCAACACGGAGAAGTATTCAGATTGGAGTGCGCGACTTTGGTCCCATTGCTGACGGACTTGTAGAGCTGAGGCCCTTGACGGTCTTCGTCGGGCCAAGCAATACCGGAAAGACCTACATGTCCATTCTGGTCTACGCGCTGCACAAGTCCTTGGGTGGCTTTCGACGCCTTCCGGTGTCGCATCCAAGCGTAAACGTTCCTTACGATCTCATTGGATCCGACAAACCCGGCCACGCCTCGCCGTCCGAGGATACCCCGACAGTCGAAAGTGAACTCTATGACCTGCTGAAGAAGATCGATCGAGCTGCCGTCACGTACTCGGATCTGCCGCAAGCGGTACGCGACAATGTACAGGCTGTGCTCCGCGATCCTGAACGTCTTGGCCAAGACGTGGAACTGGAGCTCAAACGCTGTCTCGATTCGCGTTCCAGTTCCGACTTCATTCGCGCGCCTGGCACCGATCACGAACTGGGCATCACCCTAAGAGTCGGTGAGGAAGGTCGGGATCTGTGGAGCTTCCGCATGAACATGTCGGAAGGCGGGACGACAGTAACCGGTGACATCGAGGACGTTGAGTTGATCCGTTGGGCAGGCGCATCTGACGCTACAAAGCGAGATCGGCTTCGTAAGCTTCTGGCGATGCCAAGGCTGATGTGGGGCACCTCCCTTCTGGAACTGGCGGCGGACGGCCCCGGAGATCAAGGGAGGATTCACTACTTCCCGGCGGCTCGTAGCGGCATCATGCAGAGTCACCGGGTGATCGCAAGCTCGCTCATCGCCCGCGCCGCCCAAGGCGGACTCGAACGTTTTCCGGAGCTCCCGACATTCTCGGGAGTAATGGCCGACTTCATGCAGAAGCTTATCCTGTACGACTACGGCGAATCGGGAGCCCGTGACGACGTACTGATTGATCTTGCCAGAACGATAGAGACTGAATCCTTGGAGGGCTGGATAGGGGGTCGGAAGTCTCCGGGTGGTTACCCGGAGTTCGTCTACCGGCCGATGGGCACGGAGGAAGACATTCGCTTGACGCGCGCCTCATCGATGGTTTCCGAACTCGCCCCAATTGTGTTGTTCCTGCAGGGCGCCATCAAAATCGGTGACACCCTGATTATCGAAGAGCCGGAGGCGCATCTTCATCCCGCCGCGCAGACCCAGATGGCCGTAACGCTGGGCCGCCTGGTTCGCGCAGGCGTCCGAGTGCTTATTACCACACACAGCGACTGGCTGCTAAAGGAGATCGGAAACCTGATGCGAGAGGGCGCGCTGGCAGAACAGACCGGCGATCGGAGGTGTGAGTCAACGCTGCCCAGCACGCTGCACCCCGAGGAGGTGGGAATCTGGCTGTTTCGTCGACACGGAACGGATCGGGGTTCAACCGTTCAGGAGATTCCCTTTGACCGCAGCGAAGGCGTGGAGCCTTCGGATTACGACGATGTTGCTGACGAGCTCTACAATCGTGCGGCCGATCTTCAGAATAGGCTGGATGAGTCGCGCCGCGACGCATGAGCGAAACTCTTGAAGGAATCCGGGGAGCAGTGGGCGAAGGCACTCTCAGCGAATCGTTGAGCCGGGATGAATGTGGTGTTGACGCCACCGGCTTGCCGACTCAGCGAGTCATCGTGAACGCGGATCTGGCGTTCGAAGCTCATCAGTGGACCGGGAGCCGATGCGACTTTATCGTCTTCTTTCCTGCTACTAAAGAACATGACCTGATTACCGTTCCGTTGGAGCTCAAGAGCGGCAGGGCCGAAGTATCAACCGTATCCCAGCAACTTCAGCGGGGTGCCGACTTCGCAGCGCACTTTGCTCCTGCCGATGCCATCTGCCAACCGGTCCTCATCCATGGCAAACGGATCAACCTGAGAGAGCTGAATCGCGCCAAGGTGAGATTCCGTGACCGTCGCATGACCATCAGGACGGGACGCTGCAATCGCGCCGGAAACCTGACACGGGCTCTATCGAACGCGTAACGAGAGGGAATTATATACGTAACTACGCAAGATGGCTGAGGAGTCGAGCAGACGCGCGTTAGTCCGCATCCTTCTCGTTCAGTTCTTCCGCCACATGCGAAGCCGCCACCACCATGGGCGCTTTCTCTGACCCTTAGTAAGCGTGACAGTTGCTTCCTTTGTCGAAAAATTCCAATACACAGGATTCGCATCTACTCGATAATGACGCGGACAGATCAGCCAAACAAGAAATGAACCAACGATTGCGATTGATATCGCTAGTGGAATCCAGTGCGCAAAAATCATCGAAAATGCTTCCCCGACCAATATGGAGAGTATCGAAGCAGTAACGATCCTGACGTTGGGGGAAGGCGACCGAAGGTTCCGCCATCGAGAAAGAAGGTGCATGCACTGGATAGTGCCATACCAGCCTCAGTTAGCCCAGTCAACTATGCCGAGTCTCAGTTTGAAATTTATCGCCTTGTCCAATGGATCGCGGAATATCAATCGGTGGCGGCCTTCCTCGTTTCATGCCTATATTATTCATCAGTCCAGATCCACATTTTGTATGTCGGATCCGCCGTGTTTGTGAAGGCAAATACACGCCCAAGAGGTCTTCGGTTTCCGGGCACGATACACTTCAGCTATAGAACCCACCGGGGAAACTTGTGTAATGTCGGGTGGCGTCTTCCGTTGCGTCACAGAAAATATATTCGTCCGTTATACACAGGGCGTGTCTGCAGTAGTTGCAGTTATAAAGCCAATGTACATTACGCTTATACGCGGATAGTTTGGCAGTATTACGCCATCCGTTATTGGGTAGATTATCCAAGAGTGCTTTCACCGGCAGGGGACAATCCACAAAAACAGGCCCTCTATCTTTCTTGGTGCAGGATTCCAGCCGTTCTGCCGCCCGTGTGTTATATATCCATCGCTTATGCTTGGCGCAGTCAATGACACGCTCCTTGATAACGGGACGTAGGGCGTCACGCGGCAGGTCTGACGCATCTACCTCAATAGCGGATTGCTGTAACGTCTCATAGTAACGTGACTTCTCGTCATCCACGGCATGAGTGACCTTGATTTCGACACAAAGCGTGTGGCCGTTTGCCGTCGCGGTGATGTCTGGGATGATGCTCCCCATCGCGTGTTCTGATTCAACCTCATCAAATAGAACCCTTTTTGAAGATGCTACAAGGTCGTGCTCCTGATGGTCGTAGCTTCTTTTCCCGTCATATCCCCCGTCCGAAGCCACCACATAGGGCAACTCCATCTCGCGGTATTCCTGGATCATGTCCTTGCACGCAAGGTGCAATGCGCTCTCGCCAAGCCCGTCACAGTCTACAGTGTTGGCATGAGCAAAATGGTGCGCGCGCTGCATGCCCTTTTTTGCGACGAGTTGCCCGCCGCAACCCGGACACACGCATTCACACGCAAGGCCGCGCGAAACCTCGCTCACGCGCACCGCTTTGCCGTTTCTGCTGCCCCATCCTGTGTTCTTCCAATCCGGATTCCTGTGCATCATATCTCCCTCAGCGGCACGTTGTGGAAATATCATCGTACACAAATGAAGCACATTTCAGAACTGAGACATTACCCGTTAGATTGTCCCATCAAGGCCCTTGATGGATGCGGGGATAAATTACTAAACGGATGTAGGGCGTTTCGTCGCTGCGTAGTTACGTATATAATTCCCTAACGAGAAGCACGAATGGAATTCCGGATCGCCGACACCTTCACCGAGAGTCTCGCCAAGCTGACAGGGGAGGAGCAGAAGGTGGCCAAGACGACAGCGTTCGACCTGCAGCTCAACCCCGCTCAGCCGGGGATGAAGTTCCACCGGGTGGACGGCGCCAGGGACAGGAACTTCTGGTCGGTGCGGGTCGGCCGTGGCGTGCGGATGATCGTCCACAAGACTGCGTCCAACTTCCTGCTCTGCTACGTCGGCGAACACGACGACGCGTATCGCTGGGCGGAACGCCGGCGTATCGACCGACACCCGAACACGGGGGCGGCACAGCTCGTCGAGATCCGTGAAGTCGTGCGCAACATCGAGGTGCCGCGCTACGTGACGACGGCGCCAGCGGCATCGCCGCTCTTCTCACGGGTGGCTGACAACCAGTTGCTGGACTACGGCGTTCCTGCCGAATGGCTGGGAGACGTCAGGCAGGTGAACGACGAAGATGCCCTCCTGGAGGTCGCGGATCACCTCCCCGCTGAGGCCGCCGAAGCTCTGCTGGCACTTGCCACCGGCAGCACGCCGGAGCGGCCGGCGCGCACGGCCGCGGACGCTGACCCGTACGCCCATCCCGACGCGCAGCGCCGCTTCCGCGTCATGGCCAACCAGGAAGAGCTGCAGCGGGCACTGGAATACCCGTGGGAGCAATGGACGGTCTTCCTGCATCCGTCGCAGCGGCAGGTGGTGGAACGGAGCTTCCACGGCCCGGCGCGCGTATCGGGATCGGCGGGTACCGGGAAGACCATCGTGGCGCTGCACCGCGCGGTCCACCTGGCCCGTACGCACCCGGATGCCCGCGTGCTCCTGACGACGTTCTCCACGGCGCTCGCGGACGCGCTGCGCACTCGGCTGACGAAGCTGGTCGCCAGCGAGCCGAAGATCGCCGAACGCCTTGAAGTCGGATCGATGGGCGATATCGGACGCCGTCTCTACCGCGCGCACTTCGGTCGGCCGGAGCTGACGACCGACGACCACGTGCGGGAGCTTTTGCGGCGGGCGGCTACCGAGGTCGAAGAAGAGCACAAGTTCAGCCTGCACTTCCTCTGGACGGAATGGAGTCGGGTCGTCGACGCCTGGCAGCTTGCGAGCTGGGAGGAGTATCGAGACGTGCCGCGGCTGGGCCGCAAGACGCGTCTCTCCGAGCGGCAGCGAGCCGTGCTGTGGTCGATCTTCTCGAACGTGTCGGACGCTCTCGACGAGCGCGGGCTCCTGACCGAGCCGCGTCTGTTCGGTCGCCTGGAACGACGGCTTGCGAAGCTGGCCCATCCGCCGTTCGAGTTCTGCGTCGTCGACGAGGCTCAGGACATCGGTGTGGCCGAGCTGCGGTTTCTGGCTGCTCTCGGCGCCGCGCGCCCGGACGGGCTGTTCTTCGCCGGAGACCTCGGCCAGAGGATCTTCCAGACGCCGTTCTCCTGGCGAGCGTTGGGGGTCGACATCAGGGGGCGCTCACAGACCTTGAAGGTCAACTACCGGACCTCGCATCAGATCCGCCGGCAGGCGGACCGACTCCTGCCGAGCGAGACCTCGGATGTGGACGGTAACACCGATCGGCGGAGCGGGACGGTTTCCGTGTTCAACGGCTCCGAGCCGGCCATACAGATCCTCGGCTCGCCGGACGAGGAGTGTGGCGTGATCGCGGAGTGGCTGGAAGCACGGAAACAGGAGGCGTATACGCCCCATGAGATCGGCATATTCGTCAGATCGAAAGCCGAACTGGATCGAGCCGCCAACGCCGCAAGGAAGGCTGGTTTCTCGGCGGTCGATCTGGGGCAGCACGCGGGTGGCGGCTCGGGGTCGGTCGCGGTCGGAACCATGCACCTCGCCAAGGGACTGGAGTTCCGGGCAGTTGCGGTCGTCGCCTGCGATGACGAAGTCCTGCCGCTGCAGTCCAGAATGGAGAGTGTAGGCGACGAGGCCGACCTCGAAGAGGTCTACACCTCGGAGCGTCATCTGCTCTATGTGGCATGCACCAGGGCTCGCGACCATCTGCTGGTGACGGCGGTGAGCCCGGCGTCCGAGTTTCTGGACGACTTGGCAGCGCCGAATAGCTGAGGACGTAAGTCGGGCTCGCCTGACGGTGGGTGCCGACCGACCAGCGGCCTTGTAGCTGCTCCGCTTTCCCGGCGGGGTGCTCCTGGTTTCCCACGACCGTGCGTTTCTCGATCAGGTCGCAACGGGGGTGCTCGCGATCGAGCCCGCGTCCCGCACGCTCACGCGGTACGCCGGCAACTACACGTTCTATTCGCAACAGCGCTCACGCGAACGGGAACGCCAACGGGCACTGTTCCGCACCGAGCAAGCCGTGATGGCACGGATGCGCCAGGACATCGTCCGTACCCGGGAGCAGGCACGGCGGGTCGAGAGGAGCACCACGCCGCGGCAGCCGAACGTTCGCCGCCTGGCCAAGAAGGTGGCCGCGAGCTTCCGTTATCGCGTGCGACGATCGATAGGATCGTATCGAGTCATAGCAGCTTCAACGCTGCCAACCCGGCTGGCTTCGAGCACCTCTGCCGGCGGAGATCGGCACTGATGACCTCCTGCAACGCCACGTCGATAGTGTCCTTGACTCCCGTCGTGCCGAGTACGCACTGAGCGCGGGCCAGCCTTGCTTCGTCGATCTCAATTGCTGTGCGTCTCATGGGGTTAGATTGGCATAGCATATGAGGAATTCCTATGCCTGATGTTGCTGTTGTGATCCATGCTAGGGAAGCCGTTTGCGTGGCCCCGTTCGTGCGGTATCAGGGACCTTCCGGCTTCTCGGCTGAGGAGTCCGGCGAGGCGTCGCCGTCGTCCGGGTCGGCGAACAGGTGCTCCAGCGCCTGGCGGTAGCGGTCCGCCTCATCGCTTCCGGCCGCTTCGCGCAGATGCAGCATGGGCCGGCGCACCAGGCGCCTGGCGACGTTGTGCGCCAGCGTCTGCACGACCCGGCGCTGCCGGGCGTTGAGCTCCGGCAGGCGCCGCCACGCCCGGTCGAGTTCCTCGTCACGCGCCGTCGTCGCCAGTTCGCCAAGCAGGCGCAATGCCGGGGCGACCTCGTGCTCGCGGAGCCACGCCACGAAGCGCGCCATCTCCTGATCGATGATCCGCTCGGCGCGCGGCACTTCCGCGGCGCGCGCCGCATGGCTGGCGCGGGTGGCCTCCTCCAGGTCGCCGAAGTCGTAGCAATGGACGTTTGCCTCGCCGCACGCTCCCGCCTGCACGTTCTGGGGGAGCGCCAGGTCGACCAGGTGCAGCGGCGGGCCGGCCCGTCCGGCCGTGACCCCACGCAGCATGGGCACGTCGATGAACGGTTCCGGGGCGGCGGTGGCCGCGATCGCGATGTCCGCATCACGGAGCGCATCGGCAGCGCCGTCCCAGGGTACGGCCTGACCGCCATGGGTTTCGGCCAGGCGCTCGGCACGCGCGAAGGTGCGGTTGATCACCATCAGCGAGCCGATGCCCACAGTGTGCAGGCGTTCGCAGGAGCGCCTCGCCATGGTGCCGGCGCCGAAGACCACCGCCCGCGCCCGATCGACCGCTTCCAGGCGCGAGGCGACCAGGTCGACGGCCGCCGACGCCAGCGAGCTGGCGTGCCGGCCGATGTCGGTCTCCGTGCGCACGCGCTTGCCGGCATGGAGGGCCGCTCCGAATAGTGCGTTCAGCACCGGCCCGGCGCTGCCCTGCTCCGTCGAACGCGCCAGCGTAGCGGCCACCTGGCGCTGGACGTCGGTTTCGCCCAGGAGCATCGAGTCCAGCCCGGCGGCCACGCGCATCAGGTGGCGGACGGCGCACTCGTCGCGCGCCGCGGTCAGCGCCGCCCGTGCAGCCGGCGGGATGTGCCCCCGCAGCACGCCGAGCACCTGGTCGGCGCTCACCTGATGGCTATACACCTCGCAGCGGTGGCAGGTCGAAAGGACCGCCCATTCGGGTCGCCCGTCGATCTCTGCCATCGCTTCGTTCAACCGATCAGGCAGGGTCGCGGCAGCGGCCGCCGCCTCGCTCGCCGTCGGCTGGGCCAGGGGCCGGTAGTCGAGCAGCCACGCGTGAATCATCGCGCCAGTGCCCGCAGCGCATCCGGAAGCGCCACCGCGATGCCGGTGGCCGCGCTCACCGCGGCGTGCACGACCGTGACCGCCGCGACCCGACCGCCGCCCGCGTCGACTACCTCGGCCTTGACCCGCAGCGAGCGGGTGCCTGCCTCGAACGCCAAGCGCACCTCCAGCACGTCCCCCACGCGCACCGGCGCGGTGTAGTCGGCCTCCGCGTGCACCACCGGGATCCGGAACCCGCCGTCGCGCAGCAGTTCGCCCAGCGGCAGCCCGCCGGCCTCCATCGCCGTCTCGAACGCCTCCTGCACCAGCTCGAACAGCCGGCTGTAGAACAACACCCCGGCGGCGTCGGTGTGATGCAGCCGCACGGTCACGCTGTGGCGCGTCATCTCCATCGGCCGATCATGTCATGTTCACGTCACGTTCATGTGGCGTTTCGTTGACCGCTTGTTACAATAGCCCTAAGCTTTCCTGCTGCCGTACCGGCGGCTACTGCCATGAGTCAGTCGAATAATGGCGCAACCCCCGATGCCGTGCGCGGCGCCAGCGACGGCATCCGCCGCATCATCGACAACGTCCGCTCTATCATCTCCATCGACGCCCGCAAGATGGAGCATCTGCTGGCAGCCAAGCTGGCCGGCGGCCACGTCATTCTGGCCGATTCGCACGGCGTGGGTAAGACCTCGCTCGCCAAGGCGCTGGCCGCGTCCATCCGCTGGCACACGTCGGAGGCCTCGGACCACGACGTCGATATCGACCACTTCAGCCGCATACAGTGCACGGTCGACCTGCTGCCGCAGGACATCCTGGGCTTCAACCGCTACGACATGGCCAGCGGCGCCTTCACCTTCACGCGCGGTCCCCTGTTCGCGCACTTCGTGCTCTGTGACGAGATCAACCTCCTGACTCCCAAGACGCAGGGCAGCTTCCTGCAAGCGATGGAGGAGCAGGCGGTGACCGTGGAGGGCACCACGTACCGGCTGCCTGACCCGTTTTTCATCATCGCCACCATGAACCTCAAGGGTGCCCATCTGTTCCCGCTGCCGATACCGCAGCTCGACCGCTTCATGATCCAGCTCTCCCTGGGCTACCCGTCGACCGCCGACGAGGAGCGCATCGTCCGGCAGCACGGTCGCGAGGACGCGTGGGACCAGCTCGGACCGGTCGTGTCGTGCGATGAGCTGGTTTCCTGGCAGCGGATGGTCGACCGGATCTTCATCCACGAAGAAGTGATCGCCTACCTGGTCGAGTGCGTGCGGCGCACCCGCCGCCACCCGGCGGTAGAGACCGGCGCCAGCCCCCGAACCGGCGTCAAGCTGTCACGGCTGGCGCGCGCCCTGGCCCTGGTCCGCGGCGAGGAGTTCGTGACGATCGACCTGGCCAAGGAGGTGCTGGTACCCGGCGTCAGCCATCGCCTGCTCCTGGAGGACGCCAACGGCGACGCGCGCGCCGTCATCGACGAGGTGCGCTCGACCGTCAACGTGGACCGGGTACCCTCCCGCGCAGATTGATGGCGACCGCCTCGACCGCGCGCCCCGCTTCGGCCGGCCGTACCGCGCGCCCGAGGCTCCGCCCGCAGGACCGCCGCTCCGGGCCGATCCCCGCGCGCCTCGTATCGCGCGTGCGGTTCTTGACGCACGGGCTCCTTTCGGACGACCGCCCCCGATGGGGCGCCACGCGCACGGCGCTGCGCTACTACCCGTTCACGCTGCTCGGCACCGCCCTGCTGGTAGCCGCCGGCTACCTGGCCGGCAGCGCGTTCGCCGCGGACAACGGCTACGAGTTCGTGCTCTCCGCCGCCGCCACGCTGGTGCTGGCGGTGTTGGCCGTCGACGGCCGCCTGCAGGCACGCCGCATGGCCGCCGCCACGCTGGCATGGGACGCCGGCGGGCCGCTGTACGCACGGACCGAGGGCAGCCTGGACCTGAAGGCAGTCGGCGCCCGCCGGCCGCACTACTTCTACCGCCTGCACGCACGCGTCACCGGCCGCCTGCGCGCCGGCAACCGGGCCGCGCTGCACCTGCGCGCGGAGGTCTCCTCGGCGTCGGAGGAGTTGCCGCTCCGTCTGCAGCCGCCGGTCTGCGGCGAGCTGGCGCTTCGCGCCCGGCTGGCGGTGCGCGACGTGTTCGGACTGACCCGCAGCCACCTGCCGGGACGGGACGAACGGCGGCTGCTGCCGGTGCGCCCGGCGCCGCTGGCGATGCGCTCGGCGCCGAAGATCGACGCGGCCGTGGGGGACGACACCTCCCACCGGCGGCGATCCTCCGACGAAGAGCGCTACTACATGCGCGAATACCAGCCCGGCGACCGGCTCAAGGACATCAACTGGAAGGCGTCCAGCCGCACTGGCGAGCTGATCACCCGCATCTCCCCGGTCAGCGAACAGGAGACCCGGCTGCTGCACGTCGAGCTCCGCCACTACCGCCCGGCGGGCCCGGAGACGCTGGACTCCGTGCTCCACCTCGACTACCTGAAGAGCTGGCTGCTGGCGTTCCTGCGCGCGGTCAAGGCCGAGCACTCAGACTTCACCTTCCGCGTCATCACCGGCGCAGGCGAGCATGACGTGGACACCGCCGACGACATCGACGAGCTGGCCCGCCACCTCGCCTCCATCACCTTCGCGCCGGAGCCCGAGCACCGGCCTGAGGTCCAGCCGCACGAGCTGTTCATCTTCACCACCGCGTTCGACGCCGGCTTGGCCACGCACGTGGCGCAGCTCGGCGACACCGCCGTGCACCTGTATCGCACCGTGTCCGCGATCCCGCCGCGCACGGAAGGCGATGATCGGATCAGGCTCGCCCTGCTGCGGCGCGCGTCGGCTTCGCTCCTTCCCGGCGCGTGGGTACTGCGCCGCGAACGCTTCATGCTCGGCCCCTCGATCCGCGGGACGAACGTCCACGTCGAGGACGAGCCGCTGGAGGTCGCCCTGTCGTGACCCTGCTGTTTGCGACCCGCCTGCTGGTCTACCTGGTCGCGATCGCCATACCGATCGTGCACCCGGCGGTGACGATCTCCTACGACCGCGTCGGCTGGGTGACGTGGTTCGCGCTCGTGCCGGTGGAGATGGCGCTGGCCGCCTTCCTGCGGCCGCCGCGGCTGCGGCTCTCCTACTGGCTGGCGGCAGCGGTCGGGCTGGCCGTGCTGGCCGCGTTCGCGGGTCCCGGCCTGGACACGACCAGCCTGACCGTGATCGGCGTTGGGCTCGCCGCGTTCGTGCTTACCGCCCTGGTCTTCCACGGCCGCGAGCACGGTCACGTCGTCGCCGCGGCAGAGCTCCTGTTCGTGGGCTACATACTCCTCAAGCTGCTGCGCTTCTCACGCGCCAACGACGTGGTCGCCGAGGCAAGCTCCCGCATTACCACCGTGCTGGTGGTGATGATCACCTGCGGCTTCCTGCTGCACGCCCTCGCACTCTACCTGGCCGCCTTTCCCGAATCCGGCGGCCGCGTCCGCCGGCGCGAGCTGGTCATGTTCGTGACGTTCGCACTGCCGGTCAGCATCGCGCTGGGCGTGCTTCTGCCGTCCGACTTCGTCACCAACCGCATCGCCTTCAATAACCTGAACGAGGTCGCGCGGCCCCCGCCACAGCCGATCGGCGCGGATAGCTCCGGACCGCCCGGGGGCAACCTGCGTCCGGTCGATCCGCTGCAACAGGAAGAGTCGCAGAGTCAGGGGCAGGGCGGGCAAAGCGACCAAGGCGACGCGGGCGGTGAAGGCGGACAAGGCGAGGAGGGCGAGGGCGAACAGTCGGAACGCCAGCAGCGTCTGGAGGGCATCCCGGCGGATCGCTGGAACGACTCCGGCTCGGGCGCCGGCGAAGGTTCCGGTGCGGAATCGGGCGCCCAGGGACAGCAGGGCCAGGAAGGCGGAGGTCAGGGTCAGGAGCAGGGCGAAGAAGGTGAAGGCGAAGGTCAGGAAGGCGACGGTGACGGGGAAGGCAGGCAGTACGCGCGCATGGTGGTCGCCAGCGCCACCGACCCGGTGTACGCGGCCGACGGCTACTACGCCGACCTGCATCCCGAGGGCGGCTTCTCCTACAGCATCGACGAGCCGCTGAACGATCTGGTGAACCAGCGCCTGCTGAGCACCTGGGTCGACGTGCTGCGCCTGCCGGACAGCCGGCGCCAGGAACGTGAGTACTTCTTCCTCTCCTCGATCACCGATCGGGTGATGCCGTACCGGCCGTACACGATCGAGCCGACGGTGATGGACCGGCTCTACCACCCGTTCGATCTCTCCTACTGGACCGTGTCGCGCGTCAGCGCGACCGGGCCCGATCAGTGGCGGCGGCTGGGCGACCTGTCGCCGATCGAGCGCAACGCCCTTGCCCGCTACCTGGAGGTGCCGCTCAGCGACGAGACACTGGCGCGTTTCGAGCAGTACGCCGCGGAGGTCACCGCCGGCGCCACCGGCTACTACGACAGGATCGACGCCATCCTGCGATCCTTCGATACCTGCCAGTACGAGATCGGCTTCACCGACGACGTGTCGGTCGACTACCTGGAGCTGTTCCTGTTCGAGACCCGCTCCGGCGACTGCACCGAGTTCTCCAACACCACCGCCATTCTGGGGCGGATCGCCGGCATTCCCAGCCGCGTGGTGACCGGCTGGCTGGGCACCGAGAGCCTGCAGACCGACGTACACCGGCGCGGCCTGCAGAGCCTGCGCGAGGTGATCGAGCCGCTGCAGGAGTTCCCGCTCGACGAGCTGTACCTGATCACCACCGCGCACCGCCACTCCTGGACCCAGTTCTACCTGCCGAGCTACGGCTGGGTGGACATCGAGGCCACCCAGTACGCGATCCCGCCACCGCCCGAGCTGAGCGCCAACGGCCAGGACATCGTCATCCCGATCATCCAGATCGAGGACCGGCGCGACCGCGACTTCCAGTTCCCGTGGCTGCTGGCGCTGCGCCTGGCCGGCGCGCTGCTCATCGCCGGGGTCGCCGGCGCCTATACGTGGCGGTACGGCCGCGAAGGGCTGCTGGCCCTGGCGGCGCGCGCTCCTTCCCGGCACGGCCTGCGGGCGCGGGCGTCGCTCTTGTACATGCGTCTGGCCGCCGACGGCTACGCGGTCAAGTCACCGGTGGAGACCTCCCGCGAATACGCCGAGCGGTATCCCGAGCTGCAGGGCTTCGCGACCCGCTATACTGCGCTCCGCTACCGGTCAGATGCTCCGGATGCCGCGGCCGCCGGCGACCTGCGCGTCGCCGCGCTGGCGGCGGCCGGACAGATGCGCCGCCGCGGCCTGATCGCCTGGCTGAAGCGCCTGTTCAGCCTGCGGGGCCTCTCCTGCTGAGCGGCCGCCGCGCGGCCGCGGCCTTCGCCGTCGTCACCGCCGCCGCGGCGCTGGGGCTGACCGCCTGCAGCGCGGGCGACTGGCTGGAGTTCCGCGGGCGCCAGGGCCGGGGCGTCGCCCCCACCACGGTGGCGCCGCCGCTGGCGCTCAAGTGGAAGCTGCCCCTGCAGGTCGGCGAGCAGGCGACCTCGTTCAATCCCCCGATCGTCTATGACGGCACGATCTATTTCGGCGCCGACGACGGCAACTTCTACGCGCTGGACGTGGAGTCGGGCTACATGCGCTGGATCTTCAAGGCGCGCGCGCCGAACAACTCGGTGCCGTACGCCGACGAGGATGCCGTCTACTTCGGGTCGAACGACGGCCGCGTGTACGCGGTGTCACGCGACGACGGCCGGGAGATATGGTCGTTTCAGACCGAGTCCACCGTGCAGTCGCTGATCCTGCGCTACGAGGACCTGATCATCTTCACCAGCGACAACGGCGCGTCGTACTTCCTGGACCTGGACGGCATCGAAGTGCACCGCATTCCCAATCCGATCTGGTCCTACCACACGTTCCAGGTCTACGAGGGCGTGATCTACTGGGCGCCCTCGCCGCCCGAGCGCGGCGTGAGCTTCGGCGCCTACGACATCGACAGCCGCTCCTATCTCTGGTACGTCGACAAGGATCCGGACGACCCGACCAACTGGTGGTCGTTTCCGGCCCTGCGGGGCCAGACGATGTATTACGCCACCGGCGGCGTAGGCAGAAACGGAGCGATGGTGTTCCACTACCTGGCGCTGGACCGCATCGAGGGCCACGTGATCTGGGACAAAAGGCAGGAATCCTACTTCGGCCCCGGTTCCGTGTACAACCCCACCCGCCTGTTCATCGACAACCTCAAGCTGCTCGACTACATGGCTCCGGCGCTCTGGCGCAACTTGGTGATCTACACCAGCGGCGACCAGGTCGTGCGCGCGTTCGACGCCGGCAGCGGCCGGGAGAAGTGGCGGGTGACGTTGGAGCAGCCCACCTCGAGCGCCCCGACCGTGGCCGGCAACCGCCTGTACTTCGGCGTGCGCGGCGACCCGCTGGGCGGGAGTCCGCCACGCCTGATCTGCCTGTCGGCCCGCAACGGCCGGAAGCTGTGGGAGATGGAGCTGGATGGCGCGGTGTTGAGCGCCCCGGTGGCGTCCCGCGACCTGCTGATCTTCGGCACCGACCAGAACTACTTCTACGTGCTGCAGGAGGTGCTGTAGCCCGGCTCGCACGCGGGCGGCGCAGTCTGCCGATAGGGTAAGCATGGGGCACACGCGCACCATCGGCGAGTTGCGGGAGCGGTCGCTGCACGCGGGGCTGAAGTCCTGGTACGCCCTGCCTCGCGACCGCATCGAGGTGCCGCTGGAGGGCTACGTCATCGACCTGGTGCGGCGCGGCACCCTGATCGAGATCCAGACCCGCGGCTTCGGGAAGCTCAAGCGCAAGCTGACCCGGCTGACGAGCACGCACCGCGTGCGCCTGGTGTTCCCGATCGCGCAGCGGAAGTGGATCGTGACCACAGATGAGGAAGGACGAGTCCTGCGCCGCCGGCTGTCGCCGAAGCGGGGCGCCTACCGCGACCTGTTCGCAGAGCTGATGCGGATCCCGCATCTGATGGGCAGCCCCAACTTCACGCTGGAGGTGCTGTTGGTGGAGGTGGAGGAGTTGCGCTGCGCCGACGGCCGCGGCAGTTGGCGGCGCCGCGGCATCAGCGTGCTCGACACCCGGTTGCTGGAGGTGTGCGCCACACGCCGCTTTCACACGCCGGCAGATCTGTCACGACTGCTGCCGCCGCGCCTGCCGGAGCCGTTCACCAATCGCTCGCTGGCCGCCGCCGCGGGCATCTCTCCTATCGCGGCCGGCGAGATGACCTATACCCTGCGGCACATGGGCGCCCTGTCCGTGGTGGGACGAACCAGCCGCGCCTACCTGTTCGCCCGCACGTCCTGCGGTCCCGCTTCGTCCGCGATAGGAGAACGCGATCAGCGGACCGGCATCGGAGACGATCTGAGAGATCAAATCTCGACGCGCAGCTCGTCTGCCAATTCCTCGGCAGGATAGTCGACCGCGACCAAGCCGGCCTCCGCGACCAGGTCCATGAACACATCCTGCGTGACACCGGCAAGCTTCGCGGCCTTCGCCAGGGTAACCAGTCCTTGCTCGAACAGAGCGAGCGCCAGATCCTTGTCGAGGCCCAGATCGACCAGCCGGCTCCCGAACGGCAGCGCCAGGACGGCAGGCTTGCCCCGTTTGGTGATGATCGAAACCTGTCCGGCCTCGGCTTCGCGGACCAGCTCGCTGGAGCGCAACCGAAGATCACGCACCGAAAACACCTCAATGTTCCCCGCCACCGCTTACCCCCTACCTGATGTCACGACAAAACGTAGCACATGAACGGGCAACCTCCAACTTGTGACGCCGCCGCCCGGATCCTATGCTGCCGCCCGTGAACTCATCGAGACCGAACCGCCTGCCGCCCCTCATCGCCTTGGCCGCGATCGCCTTGCTCTTCGCGGGCTGCAGCGGAACGACCCCGGAAACCGTTTCGCCGTCCGCCGCGAGAATCTACTGGACAGACGCCGGCAGGAACACGATCGGGCGCGCCGGACTGGACGGCTCCGGCGTCGAAGACCTGCTGCCGCATGGGCTGGTCGAGCCGTACGGCATCGCGTTGGCGGTAGCCGACGGCAAGATGTACTGGGCCGACTGGGACGTCGGCCTCCAGCGCGCCAACTTGGACGGCACCGGCGTCGAGACCCTGGTACGCACGGCCAGGCCGAACGGTATTGCCCTGGATACCACGCGGGGGAAGATGTACTGGACCGACTACGGCGCGAACATGATCCGGCGGGCCAATCTGGACGGATCCAGGATCGAAGACCTGGTCGTCACGTCGTTGGACAACCCGTACGGGATCGCCCTCGATGTCGCAGCCGGCAAGATGTACTGGACGGACGCAGGGACGGAGAAGATTCAGCGAGCGGATCTGGATGGGTCACACGTCGAGGACATCGTGATCGCGGGACTCCTGAGTCCCCGGGGGATCGCGCTCGATGTCGATGGCGGCAAGATCTACTGGGCGGACCGGCTCACGGACAAGATCCAGCGCGCCGATCTCGACGGCTCCGGCGTGGAAGACCTGGTGACGACGACAGGGGGCTCCCAGCGCGACGGGATCGCGCTCGATGTCGCGGCCCGCAAGATCTACTGGACGGACCGCGAACAGGGCAAGATCCAGCGCGCCAACCTCGACGGCTCCGGAGTCGAGGATGTCCTCACCGGCGGCGTGCAAGCCCCCTACGAGATCGCGCTCGATGTCGCAGCCGGCAGGATGTACTGGACGGACCTCTTCACGGGGATCCAGCGCGCCAACCTCGACGGTACCGGCGTCGAGCCCCTGGTCGGCATGGGGCTCGCGGATCCGCGCGGGATCGCGCTGGATATCGCCGGCGGCAGTATCTACGCGATCGACCACTACCCGACGGAAGCCAGGCCGAACGAGATCCGGCGGTTCGACCTGGACGGCACCCGCGGCGAAGTCCTCCGGGTCAGGGGCATGTCCGGCGCCTACGACATCGCGCTGGATGTCGCCGATGGCAAGATGTACTGGACGGAATCGGCGACCACGTCGTCATCGGACCGCATCCAACGTGCGGACCTGGACGGATCGAACGTGGAGGCCCTGGTGACCGGTCTGGGTTACCCGCGCGGGATCGCCCTGGACCTCACCGCCGGCAAGATGTACTGGACGGACCCGGGAACCGGAAAGATCCAACGCGCCAACCTCGACGGCTCCGACGTCGAAGACCTGGTGACGGCCAACCTGTCGGATCCCCAGGGGATCGCCGTGGACCCGGCGGGCGGCAAGATGTACTGGACGGACCGCAGGACCGACCGGATCCAGCGCGCCAACCTCGACGGCTCCGAGGTCGAAGACCTCGTCACCGACGGGTTGCTCAATCCCCAGGGAATCGCCCTGGATGTCACGGACCGGAAGATGTACTGGACCGACTGGGGAACGGACACAATCCAGCGTGCCAACTTCGATGGCTCCGGCGTCCAAGACGTCGTGACCACCGGGCTGGCGGATCCCTGGGGGATCGCCCTCTACCGGCCGTGATCCCGGCGCACGCGAAGCATCCGATTGCCGCCGCGCTGAAACTCGTAGGGGACCGGTTCGACAGCGGCTTCGACCTACACGACGAAGTTGATCACCTTGCCGGGGACGTGGATGACGCGGCGCGGCTCCCGTCCGGCCAGCGTGCGGGCCACGTTCTCCTCGTCCTGCGCCACCCGCTGTGCCTCGACCTGGCCGATGCCGGCCGGCACCTCGATCCGGCCGCGCACCTTGCCGTTGACCTGGACCACCAGGGTTACCCTCTCGGCGGCGGCCAGCGCCGCGTCGGCTTCAGGCCACGGCTGTTGGTGGATGCTGTACGGCCGGCCCAGCAGCTCCCACAGCTCTTCGGCCACGTGCGGGGTTACCGGCGCCATAAGCGTGAGCAGGGTCAGCACCGACTCGCGGTAGGCGGCGGTCCCGCCGCACTCCTCCTCGGCCGCCAGCAGGGCGTTGGCGAGCTGCATCAACCCCGAAACCACGGTGTTGAACTCGAACCCATCCAGGTCGTGGGAAACGCTCTGGATCGTCTGGTGGGTGGCGCGCAACAGGGCGCGCTCTCCGCCAGCGGATAACTGGTCGGCCGCGCCGTCCGCGCCGCCGCGTGCGTGCAGGCGGTACGTGAGATCCCACACCCGGTTCAGCCAGCGCACCACGCCGTGGATATTATTGTCGGTCCACGGGCCGCCCTCCGACCAGCGATAGCCGAACATCAGGAAGGCGCGCACCGCGTCGGCGCCGTAGCGGGCCACCTGCTGGTCAGGATCGACCACGTTGCCGCGCGACTTGCTCATGCGCTGGCCATCCGAGCCCAGGATCTGCCCCTGGTTGTAGAGCAGCGTCATCGGCTCGTCGCCTGAGCCGATGCCCAGGTCCCGGCACGCCTTGTGGAAGAAGCGCGTGTAGATCAGGTGCATGGTGGCGTGCTCGACGCCGCCCGTGTAGGTGTCCACCGGCATCCAGTAGCGGTACTCCTCCGCGTCGAAGGGGCCGGCGTCGCAGTCGGGGCTGAGGTAGCGCAGATGGTACCAGGACGAGCACATGAAAGTGTCCATGGTGTCGGTCTCGCGCTCTGCCGCCGCGCCGCAGCTCGGGCAGGCGGTGTGGCGCCAGGTGGGATGGAACTTGAGGGGGCTCTCACCGGTGGGACGCCACTCGACGTCCTCCGGCAACTCAATCGGCAGTTCCTCCTCCGGCACCGGCACGGCACCGCAGCTCGGGCAGTGGACCACCGGGATCGGGCAACCCCAGTAGCGCTGCCGGGAGATCAGCCAGTCGCGCAGCCGGTAGTTGACGTCGGCGTGGCCCAGATTCTGCTCGACCAACCAGCGGATCGTGCGCGGGATCGCCTGCTCGGTCGGCGTCCCGGTCAGCGGGCCGGAGTCGATCATCGACCCCTTGGCGATCACCGCTTCCTGCATGGTGGCGCCGTCCAGCGGCTCGGCATCGGGCGGCTGGATCACCGGACGCACCATCAGGCCGTAGGCGCGCGCGAAGGCGAAGTCGCGCTCGTCGTGGGCCGGCACCGCCATGATGGCGCCGGTGCCGTAGGTCATCAGCACGTAGTCGGCGATCCAGATGGGAATCCGCTCGTCGTTGACCGGGTTGACGGCACAGGAGCCGGTGAACACGCCGCTCTTCTCGCGGTCTGCCGCCTCGCGCTCGATGTCGGTCTGGCGGGCGGCCTCCGCTACGTAGGCCTGTACCGGCTCGCGCTGTGCCTCCGTGGTGACCTTCGCCACCAGAGGATGCTCCGGCGCCAGCACCATGAAAGTGGCCCCCCACAGGGTGTCCGGCCGGGTGGTGAAGACCTCCAGGGCATCGCCCTGCTCGGTCCGGAACACCACGTGGGCGCCCTCGCTGTGGCCGATCCAGTTGGTCTGCAGCGCCTTGACCCGCTCCGGCCAATCCATGCCGTCAAAACGCAGCAACTCCTCCGCGTACCTGGTGATGCGCAGGAACCACTGCTCCAGGTCGCGCTTGGTCACCGGCGTGTCGCAGCGCTCGCAGAGGCGTGCCTCGCCGATCACCTGCTCCCGAGCCACGGTGGTGTTGCAGTTGGGGCAGAAGTCCACCGCGGCGCGCTTGCGATAGGCCAGGCCGCCGGCCATCAGCTTGAGGAAGTACCACTGCGTCCAGCGGTAGTACTCGGGATCGGAAGAGGTCGCCTCGCGCTCCCAGTCCCACATGGCCCCCATGGTGCGAAGCTGCGTGCGCATGCGGTCGATGTTGGCGTAGGTCCACTCCTTGGGATGGATGTCGCGGGCGATGGCGGCGTTCTCCGCCGGCAGGCCGAAGGAGTCGAAGCCCATCGGCAGCATGACGTTGTAGCCGTTCATGCGCAGGTAGCGGGCGCGCGCGTCCGACGGCGTCATGGTGTACCAGTGGCCGATGTGCAGGTCGCCCGACGGATACGGGAGCATGGTCAGGAAGTAGTGCTTCGGGCGGTTCGGATCGATGCGTGCTCGGTGCAGTCCGTCCTGCTCCCAGCGCTGCTGCCACTTGGGCTCGATCGCCGCGGGGAGGTACGCCGGGTGGTCCGCTTCCAGGCCGGCCGCGGGCGTCCTCGGCTCGGTTCGCATTTCGCTTGTCGACTTGCTCATCTGGGTCTACCCGATGATAACACCTCGCACGCCGGTCACGCTTCCGGAACCTGACCCTTGACCTCCGTTGCGCAGGCGCCAGAATGGCGACGTGGCGCGGCCGCCGGGGATACCGGACCGGGATTGGGGCGACTGGCGGTGGCAGCTCCGCAATCGGATCACGTCGGTCCGGGACCTGGAGCGCTACGTCGACCTCAGTCCGGCGGAGCGGGCCGAGATCGATGCCGCGGGGGCCCAGTACCGATGGGCGGTCACCCCTTACTACGCCGCGCTGATGGACCGCCACGATCCGCGATGCCCGCTGCGCCGGCAGCAGGTCCCGGCGGTGCAGGAGCTCGCCGACGACCTGGGCGCCGTGGACCCGTTGCTGGAACAGGAACACTCGCCCGTGGATGCCATCGTCCACGTGTACCCGGATCGGGTCGCCTTCAAGATCACCAACGTCTGCCCGACCTATTGCCGCTACTGCTTCCGCGAGTACTTCGTCGGCAACACCGAGGAGCACCACACGCGCGCCAAGGTGCAGGAAGGGATCAACTACATTGCGCGGACGCCGGCGATCCGCGACGTGCTGGTGACCGGCGGCGATCCGCTGCTGTTCTCCGACGGGCGTTTGGACGACCTGCTGGGCCGCCTGCGCGCGATCGACCACGTGCAGATCATCCGTACCGGCTCGCGCACGCCGTGCACCTTGCCGCAGCGAATCACGCCGGAGCTGTGCGAGGTCCTCGCCCGCCACCACCCGATCTGGCTGAACACCCACTTCAACCATCCGGCGGAGATCACGCCGGAAGCGGCGGCGGCGTGCGACCGCCTGCTGCGCGCCGGGGTGCCGCTCGGCAACCAGACCGTGCTGCTGAAGGGGGTCAACGACGACCCGCACGTGATGCGGGAGCTGGTGCACCGGCTGCTGGCGATCCGGGTGCGGCCCTACTACATCTTCCAGTGCCAGCTCGTGGCCGGAACCGCGCACCTGCGCACGTCGATCGAGACCGGGCTGGCGATCGTGCAGGCGCTGCGCGGCCATACCACCGGCTTCGGCGTGCCGACCTACGTGCTGGACACCCCGTACGGCAAGGTGCCGCTGGCGCCACAGTATCTGCTGGGCCGGTCGGGAGACGAGGTGGTGGTGCGCACCTGGGACGGCAGGATCTGGCGGGAGCCCAACCCGCTCGACGAGCCGCCGCCGGCGGGGACGGAGCTGCCGCCGGTCAACCAGGACATGCCGGCCGCCCCGAGCGAGGTTATTTCTCCAGATTGACTGGGCGGGGCGAATCCGCGTGGGCAACCACGCTACTGCCCCATGCGTCGCATCCTCCGCAGTTGCCAAGTCACCCAAGCGTCGGTCTCAGCATCGTAACCGTTGTTGAAGCCATGGAAGCTGACCCGGTGAAACCGGTACTCGCCGGCGAACCACTGATCCGTCGCGAGCGCCTTTGCCGCCTCCAGCGCATCACCGGTCACCTCTCTGGCCGCGACCCGATCGGCCACGCGGACAATCGCGAAGGCAGTGCCCTCGGCGCTCTGCCCCATCGGCACGGGTCCGCCGTGGCCGCCCACGGCAAGCTGGTCGAACGTGAGAGTAGCCAGCGCGTCAGGCAGGCCAACGCGCAGCACGACCATGCGAAAGGGAGCAACCCGCTCCCGGTAAATGCCGATGCCGGCGATGCCGCCCACCACCGCCACTACCAGAATGATGACGAGGATGCGAGCTCTGGCGTTCATGACCGAACAGCTATGCGGAGTCGAGCAGATGGCATGACGCCAGGTGGTCGTCGCCTACCTTCTTCAGCGGCGGCACCTCACGCCTGCAGATGTCGGTGACGTGCGGGCACCGGGTATGGAAAGGGCAGCCGCCCGGCGGGTTCATCGGGCTTGGCACGTCCCCTTCCAGCACGATTCGCACGCGGGTGCGGTCGACCACCGGGTCCGGGATAGGCACCGCCGACAGCAATGAGATCGTGTAGGGGTGCCGGGGATTCGAGTACAACTGATCGCTGGTCGTAACCTCGACGATTTTTCCCAGATACATCACCGCCACACGGTCGCTGATGTTGCGCACCACTGCCAGGTCGTGGGCGATGAACAGGTAGGTGAGGTTGAACTCCTCGCGCAGCTTCATCAGCAGGGTGATGATCTGCGCCTGTATCGATACATCCAGCGCTGACACCGCCTCGTCGCAGACGATGAAGTCCGGGTTCACCGCCAGCGCCCGCGCGATGCCAAGGCGCTGCCGCTGGCCGCCGCTGAACTCGTGCGGGTAGCGGGTGGCCACCGTGGGATCGAGCTCCACCATGTTCAGCAGCTCGGTGACACGCCGGCGGTAATCCCCGCCCCTGGCGATCTTGTGCACGAGCAACGGCTCGCCGATAGTGGCGCCGGCGGTCATCCGCGGGTCCAGCGATGCAAATGGGTCCTGAAAGATCAGCTGCATGTGGCGCCGCATCCGGCGCAGCTGCTCGCCCTTGACCCTCGCGAGGTCGGTGCCGTCGAACAGCACGCGCCCGGAGGTAGCCGGATAAAGCTGCAGAACACAGCGCCCGGTAGTGGTCTTGCCGCAGCCGCTTTCCCCCACCAGCCCGAGGGTTTCACCGCGCTTGATGGTGAAGCTGACGTCGTCGACCGCCTTGACGTCCCCCACTTTACGCCGTAGCACCCCGGCGGTCACCGGAAAGTACTTGACCAGGTTGCTGACTTCGACCAGTACTCCGTTGCCGTTGCTCATCGGTCAGTCCAGCAGATCCACTTTCTGCAGTTTCGCCGCGTCGTAGAAGCATGCGCGCTCATGGTCGGCGCCCACCGGCTCGAGCTTTGGCTCGGTGCTCCGGCACTCGTCGGTCGCATAGGCGCAGCGGGGCGCGAACGAACAGCCCTGCGGCAGGTGTGCAAGGTTTGGCGGCAACCCGGGGATGACGCGAGGAATGACCTTGCGGTGGCTGTCCAGACGCGGCACCGACGCCAACAGGCCCAGCGTGTAGGGGTGCTTCGGCTCGGCAAAGATCGTCCTGGTCGGTCCCGACTCGACCAGCTTGCCGGCGTACATCACGTTTACGCGATCGACGTAACGCGCCACCAGCCCCAGATTGTGGGTGATGATGACGACGGCCATGTGAGACTCCTGGCGCAGGTTGGAGATGATCTCAAGTAGCTGCGCCTGCACGGTGACGTCGAGAGACGTGGTCGGCTCGTCGGCAATCAGCAGCTCGGGGTTGCAACTCAACGCCATGGCGATCATGACGCGCTGCTGCATGCCGCCGCTGAACTGGTACGGATAATCGGTGACGCGCTTGGCGGGATCGGGTATGCCAACCAGGCTCAACAGCCTGATGCTCTCGGCCCGAGCCGCCTTGCCACTGAGCCGGCGGTGGAGCTCCAGTGGCTCCGAGATCTGCCGCCCCACGGTCAGCACCGGGTTGAGCGACGTGGTCGGCTCCTGAAAAACCATGGCGATGCGGTTGCCGCGGATATTCCGCATCCGGTCCTCGCTGGCCTGCAACAGGTCCTCACCCTTGAAGATGATCTGGCCGCCGGCGATGACGCCGGGCGGATAGGGGATCAGTCGCAACACCGACATCGCGCTTACGCTCTTGCCGCAGCCGCTCTCGCCTACCAATCCCACGACCTCGCCCGTCTTGACCTGATAGGAAAGGCCATCCACGGCCTTCACCACGCCGTCGGCAGTGTGGAAGTAGGTCTGGAGTCCCTTGACCTCGAGGACCGTCCCTTCGTTGCGCGCGCTCATGCTAGGTCGCCCCGCCCCGAAGTATGCGACGCATGGCGATCCGGCTGAGCCCGAACGCGTCGATGCGTGCGTGGCGTGCGTGAAGCCGCGCCAGCGTGTATCGTTCGCAGATGGTACCCGAAACCGGTGTCGATCCCGCCTGCGCAACGCTGGAAGCGCACGGGATCGCGCTTCCCCGTGCGCTGCACCGAATCGTCCGGCGCGTGCTGATCCCGTATACGGCGCTGCAGGAGCGGGTGCGCGAGATGGCGCGGCTGCTGGCCGCGCACTACCCGCCCGAGTCCGAGGTGGTGGTCACGCCGGTGCTCACCGGCGCGTTCATGTTCGCCGCCGACCTGGGCCGCGCCCTGGCGACGGAAACCTCGCTGGACGTGCACTTCGCGCTGACCAAGGCCAGCACGTACGGCGACGCGATGAGGGCTGACGGCCCCGGCGAGCGGCGCGTCATCATCGACCTGGCGCCATCGGATGTGGCCGGCCGTTCCATGCTGCTGGTGGACGACATCCTGGACCACGGCTTCACCCTGGCGGCGCTGCGCGATCGCCTGGCCGACTGGGACGTGCGCAGCGTGCAGGTGTGCGTGCTGCTGGACAAGCAGCTCGACAATCCCGAGCCGCACATCCTGGCCCAGCGCGCCAAGGCGGCCCCCGACCTGGTGGGCTTCGAGGTCCCGGACGTGTGGGTCGCCGGCTACGGCCTGGACGCTGCCGGCGCGCTGCGGCACCTGCCCTGTATCGTCTCCGTGGACAAGGACGCCTGAGCCCCGCGTCGACATCATGCCCCTGTTTCCGCGCTCCGATGCAGCCTCCCGTCAAGCCGGTCAACCAGCGCGTCCGTATCGCCGGCCGGCAGGTGCTCCTGCTGCCGCTCTCGCAGGTCCTTGACCAGCACGGTGCCGTCAGCCGCCTCGTCCGGCCCGATGATGAGCGCATAGCGCGCGCCGACGCGGTCGGCGTGCCTGAGCTGCCGCTCCAGGCGCTGGCCGGGATCGAGGACGATCTCGACCGCCCTGCCCCGTCGCCGCAGGCGCTCGGCGATGCGCGCCGACGCCTGTTGCTGCTCGGCGCCGAAGACGGTGACCAGCACCTCGGGCCCCGCCTGCGCCGGCGCCGGCACCCGGTCGAGCTCGCGCAGCAGCTCCAGCAGGGCCATGTCACCCACCGCCATGCCGACCCCCGGCACGCGCTGCTTGCCGCCCACCTGCCGCGTCAGATCATCGTAGCGTCCGCCGCCGAATATGGCGCGCCGCAGTCCGCCGGCCGCCCACGCCTCGAACACGGTGCTGGTGTAGTAATCGAAGCCGCGCGCGATGCCCCGGTCGAGCTGCACGTATTGATGGTGACCGGTGATCTCGAGCTGCTCCATGATCGCCGCCAGCCGTTCCGGCGGTTCGGCTACGGGCTCCTGCACGAAGCCGACCACCTCGTTGGCCTGGCCACCATCCAGACCAATCTCGACCATCTGCGCGGCGGCGCGATCGGCCCCGACCTTGTCCAGCCGATCGATCACCTGGAACACCCCTCGCACCAACCCGGCCGGGACACCGAACGCGCCGGTCAGGTCGGCCTCCAGCGCCGCGCGGTCGTTGAGCTTGATCTGCACGTCGGACGCCTCCAGCCCGAGCGCCACGAACAGCGCGCAGGCCACCTGGATCACCTCGGCGTCGGCGTGGGCGCTCTCGCTGCCGAGCAGGTCGACGTTCCACTGGAAGAACGACCGGCCGCGGCCGCGCTGCGGCTTTTCGTAGCGGAAGAACTGTCCCCACGACTGCCAGCGCGCCGGCAGCGGGATCTCCTGCTCGCGCGCGGCGATCATGCGCGCCAGCGTCGGCGTCAACTCGGGACGCAGCAGCAGCGCCTTGCCGTCGCGGTCCTGGATGCGGAAGGTCTGCTGCGTGACGATCTCCTCGCTGCTCTTGCCCAGGTAGAGGTCCAGGTACTCGATCGCCGGCCCCTCGTACTCCTGGTAGCCGTAGGCGCGGCCTGCCGCCAGCATGGTCTCCCGCAGGGCGAGCTGCAGCGCCCACGCCTCCGGATAGAAGTCCTGTGTCCCCTTGACGCGCGGTACCGTTGCCATCGTCGTTACCAGTAGATGATACGCGTGAACGCGCTGCGCTCGCGCGGCGGCAACGCGTCCACCCGCGGGATCAGGTAGCGGTTGTCATCCACGTCGATCAGGAGCTTGCCGTCACGGCCGAAGCTCACCGCGCGATCGTTGCTCCAGCGCATCAGAAAGCTCGCCGGACCCTTGTCGGTGTCGACGCGCATCGACACGTAGCCCCCGTCCCAGCCGATGCGGAGGATGCGGTCGATGGTATGGAAGAAGTAGCGGCGCTGCAGCGCCGCCCGCACCAGCTCGGCCTGGTCCTCGGGAAAGTCCTCCAGCCGGCGCACGATGCCGATCTCCAGGTCGTCGCCGGTCCGCCGGCTCTGGATGATGCCGATGAACTCGCTGCGCCGCTCGACGGGAAAGCAGTAGGCGGCATACACGCCACCGTAGACCCAGATGCCGGTGATCTCCAGATGCAGCGCCGCGAAGTTGCCCGGGTAGAAGCGGCACATCGACGGGTCCAGGTAGCGCAGCCGGGCCGTGTCCGGTCCCTCGCCCCGCTTCTCGCGCAGCTCCGCCTCGGTCAGTTCCCGTTCGGGGCTCATCGGCTCGGCTCCAGCTTCTCGATGGTGGCGTCGCGCGCCAGGTCGGTCTGGATCTTGACCAGGCGGTAGTAGACCCCGCGCCGGCGCACCAGCTCCTCATGCGTGCCCTCCTCGCGCAAACGCCCGCCGTCCAGTACGACGATCCGGTCGCAGTTCTTGAGGGTGCTCAAGCGGTGGGCGATCGCGATCGTGGTGCGCCCTTCGGTCACCCGGTCCAGCGCGTCCTTGATCAGGTGCTCGGATTCGGTGTCGACGCTGCTGGTCGCCTCGTCCAGGATCAGCAGCCTGGGGTCGTAGAGCAGGGCGCGCGCGATCGACACCCGCTGCCGTTGCCCGCCGGACAGGCCGGCGCCGCGCTCGCCGATGTAGGTATCGTAGCCGAGCGGCTTCTGCATGATGAACTCGTGCGCGTTGGCGGCCTTGGCGGCGTCTACCACGGCCTCGAAGCTCACGTCCGGGTTGCCGTAGGTCAGGTTGTCGTAGATCGTCCCGCGGAACAGGAACGACTCCTGCAGCACCACGCCGACGAAGCGGCGCAGGTCCGGCAGCGGCAGGTTGCGCACGTCCACGCCGTTGATGGACACGCCCCCGGCGGTGACGTCGTAGAAGCGGGCGATCAGGTTGATCAGGGTGGTCTTGCCGGAGCCGCTCTTGCCGACCACGCCCAGGTGCTCGCCCGGGCGCACCTCGAAGCTCAGGTCGTTGATCACCCGTTCGTCGCGCTCGTAGGAGAACTCGACGTGGTCGAACTTCACCGCCGCCGCGGGCTGTGCGGGAATCGGACGGGTGTCGGTCGACTCCAGGATCAGCGGCTGCGTGTCCAGGATCTCGAAGGCGCGCTGCGCGGCCGACAGGAAGCTGGTCAGCCAGTTGGCCATGCGGGTGAGCTGCCGCAGCGGCACGTAGAACATGCTCAGGTAACTGAGGAATGCCATGAGGGTCCCCAGCGTCATCAGGTCGTTCAGCACGCGGCGGCCGCCGATGAACCAGACCAGGATGCCGCCGAGCTGGAACAGCACGGCCATCGCCGGCTGAAACGACGCGGTCATGTACTCCACGCGCCGGAAGCTGTCGCGCAGGTAGCCGGAGGTGCGGTGGAAGCGGGAGACCTCGCGCCGCTCCTGGCCGAACGCCTTGACGACGCGGATGCCGTTGAGGATGGAGTTGAGCGCGCCGTTGAGCTTGCTGCGAGCGTCCCAGATCCGGTAGTAGCGAGGATAGATGCGCTTCCAGAAGAAAACGGCAGCGACGATCACGAACGGCGCCGGCACCAGGGTCACCAGCGCCAGTTGCCAGTTCAGGCTGAACAGCATCAGGCCGACCGCGACCACCTTGATGAGCTGCGCCACGAAGCCGCTGGTGGCCTGCACGATCAGCCCCTTGAGCTGCTCGGTGTCTTGCACGACACGGCTCATGAGCTGCCCGGTGCTGTAGCGGTCGTAGTAGGAGATCGACAGACGCATCAGGTGGCGGAACAGCTTCGAACGCAGGTCGTAGGTGACCTGGGTGCCGATGGCACTGCTCAGCCGGAGCTGGATCGATTGCACCAGCCCGTCGACAAGGTAGGCGCCGAGCAGCAACGCGACCATGCGCACCAGCAGGGCGATCGCCTCGCCCTCCGGCAGCACCGGGTTGCCGGCCTGTCCGGGCGCCAGCACGCGGTCGGTGATCACCTTGATGAGTTGCGGAGGCAACAGCTCCACGCCGATCGAGATCAGGACCAGCCCCATCATCAGCGCGGCGCGTCCGGCATAGGGGCGCATCAGGCGCAGCACGCGCCCGAGCACGCTGCCCGGGCTCAGACATCGCCGGCACGCCTCGCCGGGGGCTTCCAGTCTGATGCCGCAGGCCGGGCACGTGTCGGGCTCCTCCCGGTCCTCCGGCCCCACCACCAGCGGGTCGCCCGCCACCCATGCCTGCAGCTTGGCCGCCACCCGCTGGAACAGCGGCGCCGAACGGTTCGAGTACGCCAGGATCTCGACCGCGGCATCCTCGATCACCGCCTCCAGGAAGCCGCCGCCGACCCCAGGACGGGTGCCGATGTCATGGATCTCCTCGCGGGCGACGGTGACGCGGGTAGCCGTGCCGCCGTTGGCCGGAGCGCCGATGGTGGTGAGCCGATCGTGCTCGACCACCAAGTAGACCGATTCGTAGGCGCCGGACAGGTTGAGATCGGTCTGCGCTATGAGCAGGGCCGCGTCCGTATCGACGCCTTCGGCCCGCGCCAGCCGTTCGAGCTCGGCGGGCAACCGGCGCTGCATCGGGTGCGTATCAGTCGCTGGGCGCTGTTCCACGAGAAAGGAAGATTCTTGAGCAGCGGCGTGGGGAGCGCAAGCCTCTGGCGAAAATCAGGCCGGCGGGGCCGTATGCCCGGCCGCCAGCCGTCAAGCCCGTTCGGGGCGACGCCCTCGGCGGGATTTCTGCTTGCGGGTTGCGCGGTCCGCAGCCGGCGGAGCCTCATACGGCGCGCCGATCTGCGGGCCAGACGGGTGCGATTGCTGTGCCTCCGGAAGCCCGCGTGAGTCCGCCGGCTTGTTCTGCTTCCGCCCGCGCTGACGGTGCCGGCCGACGGTGAACGGCAGCATGGTCAGCGCGCCGGCGATGAAAGCCAGCAGCAGCGCCATGAAGACCGGCACCTCCTCCAGGCGGCCGAAAATGAACGAGAACGATGAGCGGTGCTCCATGTTGGCAGCGAACAGGATCACCACCAGGGCCAGCACGACCAGGAACAGCAGCATGCGCCACGGCACGGGTCTACTCCGGCCCCACGGGTCGTCTTCCCCTGGCCAGGCTCAACGCCGCCACGACGATGCGCTGCATGTTGGCCACGTGAGCCGGAAGTATGCCACAGATCGTCGCCCGGCTCGCCGTCCACTGGCCCGCAGCGTATGATCCGCCGCGATGCCACTGGACGTGCTGGCGGTCTGCGCGCACCCCGATGACGCCGAGCTGACCTGCGCCGGGCTGCTGCTGCGCGCCAAGGCGGGCGGCGCCTCGATCGGGGTGTGCGACCTCACCCGCGGCGAGGCGGGCACGCGCGGCACCGCGGCCGAACGCGACCGGGAGGCGGCCGCCGCCACGGCGGTGCTCGGCCTGGACGAGCGCGTCAACCTGGAGCTCCCGGACGGCGCGGTGACCTGCACCCTGGAGAACCGGGTCCGGCTGGTCGAGGTGATCCGAGAGCTCCGCCCCCGCCTGCTGCTCGCCCCGTACTGGGAGGACCATCATCCCGACCACAGCAACGCCAGCTTGCTGGCCAAGGAGGCGTGGTGGTTCGCCGGGGTCGGCAAGCATCCCGGACGCGGCGCCCCGCACCGCCCCGAGGCGATGCTGCACTACATGAGCCGCTACCAGTTCCGGCCGTCGCTAGTGGTGGACATCACCGATCACTGGGAACACAAGCGGCGGGCAGCCGCCTGCTACCGATCCCAGCTCCATGACCCGGGTCGCGGTGAGCCGGAGACGGCCATCTCATCCCCCGGCTATCTGGAGGCGTGGGAAGGCCGGCACCGCTATTACGGGTCGCTGATCGGCGTCGATTACGGCGAGCCGTACCTGATGCGCGGGCCGGTCCCGGTCGGCGACCCCATGGCGCTCGTCTTCGGCCGCCGGGCGATGCTTTAAGGCCGCCCGGGACGCCCCGCTCCATTCACAGCGCTGTGAGCGCGGCTCCCGCCGCCGCCCCGAGCAGCACCACCAGCCACGGGGGGACCTTCCACCACGCCAGCATCGCGAACGCCGCCAGTCCCAGCGCCAAGTCCGGCGGAGTACGGATGGCCGTGATCCACACCGGATCGTATAGCGCGGCGAGCAACAGTCCCACGACCGCCGCTCCCACGCCGGCGATCGCCGCACGCAGCGGAGCGATCGACCGCAGCCGTTCCCAGAACGGCAGGATGCCGGCCACCAGCAGGAACGACGGCAGGAAGATGGCGATGAGCGCGAACAGGCCGCCGGTCCATCCGCCGACCGGGCCGGCCATCACCGTCCCCAGATACGCCGAGAACGTGAACAGTGGACCGGGCACGGCCTGCGCCGCGCCGTAGCCGGCGATGAATTGCTCACCGGTCACCCACCCCGGCGGCACCACCTCCGCCTGCAGCAGCGGCAGCACGACGTGGCCGCCGCCGAACACCAGCGATCCCGATCGATAAAACGCGTCGAAGACGTCGAGCGGCGTGCTGGTCACGAATTGCCGGACGATCGGCATGCCGCCCAGCAGCACGACGAACAGCGCCAGGCTGACGGCGGCGACGGCAGGAGTCCCTCTCGCGCGCCGCGCACCGGCCTCGGCCGGGCGAACCACGCCGTTCAGGACCAGCCGGCCGACCACGCCGGCGATGACGATGACCAGCACCTGCGCCAGCGGCGTGCGCCACAGCAGCATCGTGATCGCCGCCGCGATCGCGATCGTCGCGCGGCGGGCGTCAGGCGCCAGATTCCGCGCCATCCCGAGGAGCGCGAACGCCACCACCGCGGCAGCGACCACCTTCAGGCCACGCAGCCATCCCTGCGCGACCAGATGATCAAACGCCGCGACGCCGTAGCCGAACAGGATGAGCGCCGCCGCCGATGGCGCCGTGAATCCCACCCACGCCGCGATGCCGCCGGGGATGCCGGCGCGGTGCATACCCACGGCGATCCCGACCTGGCTGCTGGCCGGGCCCGGCAGCAGTTGGCAGAGCGCGACCAAGTCGGCATACGCAGCGTCGTCCAGCCAGCGCCGCCGCGTGACGTACTCGTCACGGAAGTAGCCGATGTGCGCGACCGGCCCCCCGAACGACGTGAGGCCCAATCTGAGCGCGACCAGCAGCACCTCAACCGCCCGCACCAAGGCCATCGCGGCGCAGGATAGCACCGGCTGGCGAAGGTGGAGGGGATCGTCGAAGGGCTGTTCTGGAGTACCCGGAACCGCCCGCCCGACCGCCCCCGCGAGGGCGTCGCGTAGGCTTCCGCGCTCCGCACGAATCGCGTAGCCCGTCGAGCGGCGGGGCGTTTGACACCGGCGTCAGCCGGTCGTTAGCCTCCTTGGTCAGAGAGAGAACTTCGGGGCATGGTGCGGCGCCTTGGCGGGCGCCTATTCCAGACCGACGGTGATAGCCCGTGAGCTCGTGCTCTTACGAGCAGGAGCAGGAACCGGTGAAATTCCGGTGCCGACGGTACAGTCCGGATGGGAGAAGTTCGACCGGGCAGAGGCCCGCGTGCGTCCCGCGCGCGAGTTGGGTCCCGGGTGCGCTTTTCTGCGGTAACGCATGCCCATCGAGCGAGCATGGCGATGGATGACTACGAGGGGCTGATGCGCCGGGTGCTGGAACTCGCCCGCCGCGGACAGTGGCGTAGCTCGCCCAATCCCTTGACCGGAGCCCTGGTCGTCCGCGACGGCCAAGTCGTCGGTGAAGGCCACCTCAACGAGCGCGGCGACCACGCCGAAGCGGTCGCGTTGGACCGCGCCGCCCACGCAGGCGGCTCCGCCGGCGCCACCCTCTACACCAACCTTGAGCCTTGTTGCTGGACCGGGGTCGGCAAGCACACGCCGCCGTGCGCCCAGCGCATCATCCGCGAACGGGTGCGCCGCGTGGTAATCGCCACCGCCGACCCGCACCCGAAGGTCGACGGCGCCGGAGCGCGCATGCTGCGCGAGGCTGGGATCGACGTCGTCGAGCGTGTCCTCGAGGACGAAGCCGCGCTTCTGAACGCCGTGCACTTCAAGTTCCACCGCACCGGGATGCCGTTCGTGACCCTCAAGGTCGCGCAGTCGATCGACGGCCGGATCGCCACCGCCGCCGGCGACTCGCGCTGGATCTCCGACCGCGACGCGCGGGTGATGACGCACGAGCTGCGCGCCGGCCACGACGCGATCATGGTCGGCGCCGGCACCGCGCTGGCCGACGATCCGGAGCTGACCGTCCGGCTCACGCCGTTGCTGCGCGACCGGCAGCCGCTGCCGGTGGTCGTCGACTCGACACTGCGCCTGCGGCCGGCGGCGCGGCTGATCGCCGGCGAGCGGGCGCCGCTGGTGTTCACCACCGACCGGCACGATCAACGCGCGCGTGCCGCCCTGGAACGCGCCGGCGCGCGCGTGGCGGTGGTCGGCGGCACCGCAAACGGGCACGTCGCGCTGGATCAGGTGCTCGCCGCCCTGGCGGGCGCGGGCGTCACCTCGGTGTTGGTGGAAGGGGGAGCGGTGCTGCACACCGAGCTGATCCGGCAGCGGCTGTTCGACAAGCTGGTGGTGGTGGTGGCCCCGATCATCATCGGCGCCGGAACCGACGCGGTGGGCGACCTCGGGAATGTTCGCCTGGTCGACGCTTTGCGTCTTGAGCACGTCAGCCACCGGCAGATCAACGATCAGGCGATCGTCACCGGCTATCGCTCGCTCGCCGCCACGCTTGTGCAGGCGGGGAGCGGCCCAATGCCGGGCACGCAGCCACAGGAGGCGGGATGTTCAGCGGTATCGTAGAGGAAGTGGGCGTCGTCAACGCTCTCACCCGTCCCGCCGCGGACGCGGCGCGCATGACCATCGGCGCCCGCACCGTGCTGGACGGCACCGAGGTGGGCGCGTCGATCTCCGTGGACGGGGTCTGTCAGACGGTGGTGGCCATCGACGACCGCACGCTCACCATCGACAGCGTGGGCGCGACCCTGCGCAAGACCACGCTGGGCTCCTTCGCGACCGGGCGGCGCGTCAACCTGGAGCGCCCGCTGGCGTACGGCAACCGGGTCGACGGCCATCTGGTGCAGGGCCACGTCAACGACACTGGCACGGTCACGCGGTGGGAGAAGCTCGGCGCGGCCCGCTGGCTGGAGGTGAGGCTGCCGCGGGCGCTACTGCCGTACGTGGTGCTGGAAGGCTCGATCGCCATCGACGGCGTCAGCCTCACGGTCGCCGGCCTGGAGGATGACCGCGCCGCCTTCTCGATCATCCCACACACCGCTCGAGCGACCGCCCTCACCGATCGCGGGGTGGGCGACCCGGTCAACGTCGAGGTCGACATGATCGCCAAGTACGTCGAGCGGCTGACCGCCGCGCACGGTGCGCGGGCCGGCGACGGCGACGAGCCGGTCCCGGCCATGGTCAGCGTCGACGAAGCGGCGCAGGCGATCGCCCGCGGCCACATGGTGCTGATGATCGACGACGTCGATCGGGAAAACGAGGGCGACCTGGTGGCGGCCGCGTCGCTGGTCACGCCACGCGCGGCCACCCTGATGCTGCGCCAGGCCAGCGGCCTGCTATGCGCCGCGATCACCTCCGAGCGAGCCGCGCAGCTCGAGCTTCCGCCGATGACGCCGGTCAACACCGCGCTGCACGGCACGCGCTTCACCGTCTCCATCGACGCCGTGTGCGGGACCACCACCGGCGAGTCCGCCCACGACCGCGCCGCCACGCTGCGGGCACTCACCGATCCGCAGGCGTCTGCCGCAGACTTCGCCCGGCCCGGCCATGTCTTTCCCCTGGTCGCCGATCCGGGCGGAGTGGCCGCCCGCCCCGGCCATACCGAGGCGGCGGTGGAACTGGCCGCGCGCGCCGGCCTGCCGCCGGCGGCGGCGATCTGCCCGGTGCTTGACGACGACGGCAGCATGGCGCGCCGCGCCGGCCTGTACCGGCTCGCCCGCCGCCTGGGAGTGCCGATGCTGCACGTAGCCCAGCTCGCCTCATGAAAGCGGCCACCCCGGCGCCCGCGGCCGTGCTGGACGGCACCGGCCGCCGCTTCGCCATCGCCGCCAGCCGCTACAACCACGAGGTCACCGGGCGGCTGGTGGACGGTGCGACCGAGGCGCTCAGCGAACACGGAGTGACCGAGGACGACGTGCAGGTGGTGTGGGTCCCCGGCTCGTTCGAGCTGCCGCTCGCGGCGCAGCGACTGGCGCGGGCGCGGGACGTGAGCGCCGTCATCTGTGTGGGTTGCATCATCAAGGGCGAAACCAATCACGATGAGCTGGTGGGACACGCGGTCGCCAGCGGGATCACGCAGGTTGCGCTCGGCACCGGCGTACCGGTCCTGCTCGGCGTGGTGAGCGCGAATGATCAGAAACAGGCGCTGGCGCGTGCCGGCGGCACCGTGAATCGCGGGCGCGAGGCGGCGCTGGCGGCGCTGGAGATGGCCGCGGCCGGGGGCGGCCGGTGAGCGGAGCGAACCTCACTCGAAGAGTGAGCTCCTTCGATCTGAGCGGCCGCACCGCGGTGGTGACCGGCGCCAGCCGGGGGCTCGGCAGCTTCATGAGCAAGGCGCTGGTCGGCGCCGGGGCGTCGCTGGTGATCTCCGCGCGCGACGCGCGTGACTGCGCCGACACCGTCGAGCAGATCGATGCGCTGGGCGGTACGGCGCGCGCTTACTCCCTGGACGTCCGTTCCGAGTCCAGCGTGCGTGCCTTCGGAGAGGTGGTGAACCAGGACGTGGGCGCCGTGGACATCCTGGTCAACAACGCCGGCTGCAACGTGCGCAAGCCGTTTCTGGACACCACCTGGGATGACTGGAACACCGTGCTGGAGACCAATCTCCGCGGCGGCTTCTTCGTCACGCAGGCGTTCGCGCCCGGGATGATCGAGCGCGGCTACGGCCGCGTGATCAACATCGGATCGGTCACCAGCGTGTTCGGCTTCGGCGCCATCGTCCCCTACGTCGCCAGCCGCGGCGGCGTGCTGCAGATGTCGCGGGCGCTGGCCGACACGCTGGGCCCGCACGGGATAACCGTGAACTGCCTGGCCCCCGGCTGGTTCCGGACCGCGCAGACCGAGGTGCTGTTCCAGGACGCCGAGTGGCGCGACTACATCATCGATCGCATCCCGCTGAAGCGGCTGGGCACCCCCACCGATCTGGATGGCGCGGTGGTCTTTCTTGCCTCCGAGGAATCCTCGTACGTCACCGGCCAGATTCTGCTGGTCGACGGCGGCATGACCACCGGCGCCGCCCGCGCCGCCAACCCCAAGCCGTGAGCGCCTACTCCAGCACCGTCGAGAACTACGTCAAGGCGATCTACCTGCGCCATCGCGACCGGCATGAGGGTTTTCTGCCGATGGGCCAGATCGCCGAGGCGATGGACGTGTCGCCCGGAACCGCCACCTCCATGATGAAGACCCTGGTCGGGCTGGGCCTGATCGAGTACGAGCCGCGCAACGGCAGCCGCCTGATCGAGCCCGGCGAATCGCTGGCGCTGGACGTGCTGCGGCGTCACCGGCTTGTGGAGCTCTTCCTGGTGGAGGTGCTGGGTCTCGACTGGTCGGAAGTGCACCGCGAAGCCGACAACCTGGAGCACGCCATTTCCGACGGGGTGCTCACCCGCATCGACGCGGTCCTGAACCATCCGACCGTCGACCCGCACGGCGACCCGATTCCGACCCGTCGGGGGCAGATCGACCAGACGGTCTTCGGCAGCCTCATGGAGCACTCGGAGCAGGCCGATCTGCGCGTCGAGCGCGTGACCGATCAGGACCCCGAGTTCCTGCAGTTCGTGCACCGCAGCGGACTGCACCCTGGCAACCGGGTCACGGTCGACTCGATCGATCGCGCCGCCGACGCGGTGACGCTCCGCACCGACCACGGCACCGTGACCATCGGCACGCAGGCCGCGTCCAAGATCCTGGTACGGCCGCTCGAGTCCGAGCCTCCCTGACGCCTCAGTCGCCGCGGATGCGCACGCTGGCGGCATGCGCGTCCAGCCCCTCCGCCTCTGCCAGCACCGCGATGTCGTCGATCGCCTGCCGCGCCATCCCGGTAGGGTACTCCTCGACGCTGGCGCGGCGCAGGAAGGTGTAGACGCTGCAGCCGGAGGAAAACCGCGCAGTGGAACCGGTGGGCAGGCAGTGGCTCGGCCCCGCGTAATAGTCGCCGCTTGCCACCGGCGCACCGCCCAGGAAATAGGCGCCGGCGTTATGCACGCGGTCGAGCACGGCGTGCGGATCGGCGACCGCCAGCACGGCGTGCTCAGGGGCGATGCGGTTCATGATCGCGCACGCCTCATCGCCGTCGGCGGCCAGCACGAAGGCGGTAAGCTCGCGCAGTCCGCGCTCGATAGCCTTCTGCCGACCGCGTTCCTGGATCTGGCGCTCCAGCGCGGAGCGGACGCGGTCCAGGACCCCGGCGTGCGCGGAAACCACGAACGCCGCGCCGGGGTCGTGCTCCAGTTGCGCCAGGACGTCCGCGGCGATCCAGGCCGGGTCGGCCGATCCATCGGCCAGGATGGCGATCTCGCTCGGGCCGTAGAGGCCGTCGACGCCCACGGTGCCGAAGAGCTGCCGCTTCGCTTCCTGCACGTGGACGCTGCCGGGCCCGGCGATGAAGTCCACCGCCGCAACGCTCTCCGTCCCGTGGGCGAGGGCCGCCACCGCGTGGCTCCCGCCCATGCAGTACACCTCGTCGATGTCGAGCAGGTACGCGGCAGTCAGCACGCTGTCGTCGATCCCGCGTTTCGCTGCTCCGCGATCGACGTCGGGCGGCGGCGTGGCCAGGCAGATGCGCTCGACGCCGGCCATCTGCGCCGGCACCGCCAGCATGATCAGCGTCGACGGGTAGGCAGCGCGGCCCCCGGGGACCAGCAGGCCCACCGAGCCGACCGGCTCGACACGCAGGCCCAGGCGGGCCCCGTCGATCTCGGTAGCAGGCGGCGGGGCGGGCGCGATGTGCTCCTGGTAGCGCCGCACGTGGTCGATGGCCCGCTCCATGGCGGCGCGCAGCTCCGGGGCGATGCGATCGGCCGCGGCCCGCAGCGCATGCGCCGGCACGCGCAGCATCGACGCGTCGAACGCGGGATCGCTGAACGCCTGCATGTGCGCGACCAGAGCGGCGTCGCCGTCGCGGCGAACCTCGGCGATAAAGCCCGCCACCGCCTCGCTCAGGGACCGGTCGCCGCCGACCGCCCCCGCAAGCCGTTCCAGAAGCGCCTCCAGCTCACGCCGATCGCTCAGGTCGGCATACACGAGCGCGCGTAACTCCCTCACGGCCGGCAGGATAGCACGTGCCTGAAGGTCAGATGCCGGCGGCAGTCAACGCCTGGCGCGCCTCCTCCGGTAGTTCCACCGAAGCAAACATCGACGCGGGATAGAGATAGCCCTCCGGCTCCGATCGGTCTTCGTCGATCACCCTGACCAGCTTGTCGCCGACAGCACGAGCGTCCGGAAGCCTCCGGTATACCTTCCCGACCGTCAGGCTCGCTTCGCTTCCCTCGTTGCTGATGCAGACTACGTACTCAATCAATGGTGACAACATACTCGCTAACCCCAGTCCTGCCAAGGGCGCGTAGCCCAAGGCGCCTCTTGCCCGTTTAGTCAAATATGTAATCGTCCAGTCAATCCAGCACCCTCTTGATCTTCAACCCCCTGCGCCCAATCCCGTGCGCCTCAAACCAATGGACCTCAGCTTCGCATATCGTTCCATCATCGAGTCGTAGCGTGGCAATCCCCTTTCGCTTGCGCCATCGCCCCGCACCATACGTTCGGTCCAGAAGACGCCGGAGGTACACACCGCGACCCGATGCGATCGTCTCCGCGCTTCGTATCTCCCCGAGAATCTCGAATGGCGCCTTTGACGTTGATTCTTCCAACACCATCTACCGACGCGTGCGTCGTCTCATTGCTTCAGGTCCCTCTACCGCCGCCTCCTCCTCTCGACGCATCGCGGTCTGCTTTCGTTCGCTCATTTCGTTCACGCCTTCCTGACCGATCCTTACGACCCTACAATCGACGTCGTCCATCACTGCCTCAAACGCAGCACGTCTCCGTTCCCACATCTCGCTCTCAGATCCGGTCCATGACCAATGGTGACCTATCGTCGCCTGCGTGATTTCCCGTTCACCATATCCTTGGCCCCGTGCCAACAAAGCCATCCGTCGCCATGTGTCGTCAAGGTTACGGCAGAGCGGATCGAGATGATGGTCCGCCAACGAACTGCAGTCGAGCAGTTGACCGTAGAGCTCCATCTCTTCTCCGATAAGGTGGCGGATTACCCTCTCCGTTGGCGAAGCTTCATCACTGTTCGCTAATCGCTCTAGCACCTTCGCGCGTCGTTCAACGTCCAGCGCACTAGCGACCCTTTCCGCAACCCTCCATGTCGAGATGTGGGGCGAGTACCGAACGCTCAGGTTACACACAAGCCACTCTACCGCTAGATCTCCGTCTTTGGTGAGGATCTCTTCAACTCTGTGAGCACTATCTATTCCGCCGGGGATCTCCAACGCAGAGCGCAAGAACGCCCGGCGCCATAGTTCGTCATCGGCAGCGTGGCTCTCAACCCGACGTCCCCGCCAAAGGCCCACCGCGATCGCCACAGCCACTCGAACATCATTCGACCGCAGGAGTTCCCTTGTCGTAGACTCCGACAGCCCACGACATCGCGTGCTCAAGAACTCCTCCAGCATCGGCATGTCAGGTGCCAGAGAAAGCGCGAGACTGTGTGTGTCGACCGGAGGCGCTCGATGCGTCAATACCGCTTGGACCATGCTCCACCGGTACTCAGGTTCATTCAGACAGCGTTGTGCGAGCCGTATCCAGTTAGGATCGTCCACAGCCGCGGCCCTATCGGCAAAGGGCATGACCAGTGGGTTTGGCAGTTCATGATCCATTAGCGCCTCCGCGACGCGGGCCGGACTCGACATACGCTCCGCCAGTTTCGTACACAGATGTGAGAGCCGTAGATGGTGCATGCCCGCGAGATAAGCTTCTCTGTGGAAACGCGCAACAACAGACACGATTTCCTCCAGCGAGCGGTACGTCAACCGTGCGGCTAGTTGATCGACTTCATCGATCCAACGCTGGTGTTGTCTCTCCCAATCTTCGCCGTCATAGAGCCCTGACGGGAATAGGCGGTCGAATTCAGGATCCGGATTCAATTCGACCGACACTCTTGCTTTGACCGCCAACTCTCCAATCCGATGCTGAACGCCGGGATGTTCGAGGGACGCTCCCGCCAAGTCCCTCACCATGGTTCCCGCGAAGTCTTGTAGAAGGCCGCGAGTCTCTCCGCTGACTCTCGCCGGCGGAAAGAGTCGGCCGTCAGGATGAAGCCAATCTTCTATGAGCCCAAACAACTCGGCCCAAGGCACATGTTCGGAGCCGCGAACGACCTGCAGCACTAGCGGCCATTTACTCATCAGACCCCGGAGATCAGTATCTCGCAGCATTCCGCTCACAAATGTCACGGTGTTCCCCATGCCTGGATCCAGGGCGGAGTAGTCGAAACCAGGCGCGACCGCCACGCACATCGCCTTGATGGCTCGATCACCGTCCCGCTTCTGCTCCCACCAGTTCGCCGTCTCTCTCAGGAGAGTGATGCGTCGTTCCAAGGCCGGCTCTTGATACACAGAGAATCCATTGGCCCACTTCTTCAACCTGTCCATCGGATTCGTCATCGGTTCTCCAAAAGACCGATGTTCGTCGCCCAGCCGGTCGAGCAACATCGGAATCGCGGTTTCCGGTGCGTTGAGAAGAGCGGGATCTGCGACTTGGTCGATCAGTTCCGGATGCTGATTGAGCACATATCGCGCCTGGGCTGCCCCGCTCGAAGCATATGCTGACCAGAGCTCGCCGTTGTTGGCGTCCTCTAACCAACGCTCCAGTTCAGGAATTGCGGCTCCACGCGAGCGGGCCCCGATCAGAGTGTGGAGGGCGTCGTGTCGGTCTTCAGCGATGGTCAACACAGGGTCGATCTCAATCGATCCGACCCCGCCTCCGAATACCTGTTTGACCAGAATCCAACGCATCGGCTCCGGTTCAACGGACACAGCCGAATCCTGTCTCTCCCTGACCACTCCAGCCATGGAGAGTTCCGCGAGTGCACCGCTGACGTGCAGCAACGAGTCATTCAGCAATCTGGCAACACTGACCGGTTGGACGCCGGCATCTCCTCCAATCGCGAACGGCGCCAGCAGCCTTGCCGCTTCGTGGTCGAGCACATTGCTGAGAGTGGCCATCAGCGCCTCCCCGCTGACTACGTCCTTGAGTTCGCCGATCAGGCAAAGATGAGCGAGGGTCGCGGCGAGGCCGGGCCTCCCCGCAGCCTGTCTGCGGATTGCGATGAGTAACTCGTCCGGTCCGTCGATTCCGACCGATTGAATGATCTTGACCATGACGTCGGCATCGATCCGCTTCAGCTCCAGTACTCGCTCACTCGCGACGCTCAACACGGCGCCGACCCTCTCAGCGCCACCGGGCCAGCTTGTGGCGATGATGCGGAATTCTGCGTCCAGTTCGTGCCGGATCTGGCGAAGTCTTGCGATTCGATCGGGATCGACATGGGCATCGTCCACTATCACTCCCTCCGGAGTTAGACGGCGCAAGTCATTCGCGATCTGCGTTCGATCGTCATCGACGAGAAATCTCACCGCTCTTTGCAGAGCTAGCGCGCGGAGAACGAAGGTCTTGCCGGAACCCGGCTCGCCCACGACCATGCAGTCACCCCGATTTTCCATGAGCCACTGCATCTCCCGCTCGCGACCAAGAACGGTATCTCCAAGGACCGGGCGCTGAGTGGAAGGAAACAGGCTCAACGCCCGTGGTCTTCCGGTCAATCCGAGCAAGCGATTGCACCAGTCGGGTTCCTCGTATAGTCGCAGCGCAAACCAACTCTGGTCATAGACGTGACGAAGGTCCACATGTCTGTGACCAGCTTCATCGCACAACTTCCTGCGAGTGCGCGGGGTAACGTGCCGTGATGTCGCAAAGAGCACGGACGTCGGGTTCCAGCCTTCGCTTATCGCTCGATCGACGTTGTTTCCGAAGTTTCGGACGACCCTCTCGGCGGTGGTCACCACCAGCGGAAAGGAGGTACCAGGTGCCGCGCTGTCGATCGCACCGTCGAACCCATCGTCACCACCGCCACTTATGGGCACGAGGGTGGGCCATTCGCGGCGCAGTAGGGCGACGGCGCATGCCTCGAACATCTCCGGATCAAGGCGTCTTCTGAGGCCATCAAGGATATCTTGGTGGTACGGATCGATGGCTACGGCTGATGACTGGGTGACCGCGCTGCTGGATCCAAGCGATTCGGCAACCTCCGTCAGTCGCTTCGCCATTGGCGCCGAAATGCGCAGTTCGCCCCTTTCCCATCGAGCTACGGTGTTCGACTCGACCGCCATCTCTTCGGCAAGTTCCTTCTGAGTCATGCCCAGCCGCCGGCGTAGGGACTTGATATCGTGACTGTCCATTCCGGGGCCTATTTCCTATACGTGAGTATAGTGTTGCGGATGTGGACGGTCGACGTCTCCGTGACATGTTTCGAACAACTCCTTGAAAGTCATGTCCCCACAACGGATTGATGACCCTGCCGGCTCCACCAAGGGCTAGTTCTCGATTGCTAGCGGTGAGGCCAGCCAAATAGCGCCGCGCCAAGCAGGGCCGGCACGCTGCCGGCGACGGCGGAGCGGATCGCAGCATTCTGAGCGACCCCTTCAATTTAGCTCCCGCGTGCACGGGAGCCGGGGCGCCGGTCAGCGATCGGACCGCCAGTTGACCGCCGCGGGATGCTCCCGTAGAGTCGGTTCGCCCCCCAGGCCCACCGCATGGAGTTCCAACGATACTTCTCTCAAGCCGACGCGGTACGCACGCTGCCGCTAGTCAAACGGATCGTCGCCGACATCCTGGACACGGGACACAGCCTGCGCGAGTACCTGGAGGAAACCGCTCCACGGCGCGCTCGCGCGGCCGCGCGAGCCGGATCGACGTCCGACGAGCAGCGCCGCGCAGCCGAACGGCTGTTCGAAGAGGATCCAACCATTCAGGAATACCGCGCCTCCCTGCTGGAGTACCTGGCGGAGCTGGAGTCGATGGGCTGCTTCTACAAGGACTGGAACTTCGAGATGGGACTGGTCGACTTTCCGGCGATCATCGACGACGAGCAAGTGTTCCTGTGCTGGCGCAGCGACGAGCCGGAGCTCGGCTTCTACCACCGCATCGAGGACGGCTACGCCGGCCGGCGGCCCCTGCCTCCCGGCTGGACGGGGGCCGCCTGAGTCCGCGCCGCTACCCCCGTTCCTCGCGGACGAAGGACAGTGCGTCGGCGACGCGGGCGGCAATCCGGTCGTAGTTGGCCTGCCGGCGGTCCGCGTCGGGGAAGAGGGCGCTGCCGATGCCCACCGCACACGCGCCGGCGCCAAGCCAGGCGCCGATGCTCTCCGCCGACACGGCTACCCCGCCGGTCGGCATGATGCTGGTCCACGGCATCGGCCCGCCGATCGCGCTCACGAACTCCGGACCACCGACCGATCCGGGGAACACCTTGACGATCTCCGCTCCCAGCTCCTCGGCGCGGCTGATCTCGCCGGGCGTCATGCAACCGGGGAGATAGGGCACCTTACGCCGGTTGCAGAGGCGCGCGGTGGCCTCGTCCAGCGACGGGCTGACGATGAACCGGGCTCCGATGGCGATGTAGTGCGCGGCCGTGGGCGCATCCATGATCGACCCCGCACCGACCCAGACGTCGCTGTCCCGAAGGCGCTCGACGACGGCCGCGAACGCCTGGAGCGCGCCGGGACCGCGGTTGGTCAGCTCCACGACCCGCGCGCCGCCCTCGACACAGGCGACGGCGAGGCGGCCGGCCACCTCCGGATCCGGCTCGTAGAACAGCGGCACCAGGCCGGTGTCGTGGATGGCCGCGTAGCAGCGCAGGCGATCGCTCGCAGCCATGTCAGGACTCGATCCCGAAGTAGCGCTCGGCGTTGCCGTAGCAGATGTCGGCGACGATGCCGCCCAGCAGCTCGAAGTCGGCCGGCAGCAGGCCGCGCTCCATCTCGTCTCCCAGGATCCCGCACAGCAGGCGGCGGAAGTAGTCGTGCCGCGGGTAGGACAGGAAGCTCCGGGAGTCGGTCACCATGCCCACGAAGCAGCTCAGCAGGCCGCTGTTGGACAGCGCTTCCATCTGGCGCGTCATGCCGTCGATCTGGTCGTTGTACCACCAGGCGGTCCCGAACTGCATGCGTCCACGCACGGCCCTGCCTTGAGGATCTGGGCCCTGGAAGTTGCCGATCATCGCCGCGAACAGGTCGTTCTGCGCCGGGTCCAGGTTGTACAGGATCGTCTTGGGCAGCTTGCCGGCATGCTCCAGCCGGTCGAAGAACCGCGCCATCGACCGCGCCGACGGCGGGTCACCGATCGAGTCGTATCCGGAGTCGCGGCCCAGCGCTTCGAATCCGCGCCGGTTGGTGTTGCGCAGCGCTCCCAGGTGGAACTGCTGCACCCAGCCGGCGTCGGCGTCCATGCACGCCATCTCGTAGAGGACCGCGGAGCGGTACCTGCGCGCCGCCTCCGGGTCCGCGGCCTGTCCCCGCACCGCTTCCCGGAAGATCCGCTCGACCTCCCGCTCCGTGTACGGCTCGGCATCCAGCACCTCGAGCCCGTGATCGGACAACCGGCAGCCGGCGGCGTGGAAGTCCGCGTGACGCTCCGCCAGTGCGGCGAGCATGCCGTCGTAACCGGTAATCTCCCTGCCGACGCGCTGCCCCAGGTCGGCCAGCCAGCCGTTCAGCCGCTCCGGGTCGTCCACGGCCAGGGCATGGTCGGCGCGAAAGCCCGGCACCACCGTGCACGGCGCACCGGACTGCCGGATGCGCTCGTGGTGCTCCAGGCTGTCGGCCGGGTCGTCGGTGGTGCAGACCACCCGCACGTTCATCATGCGCAGCAGCCCATGGGTGCGAAGCTCCGGCTGGCGCAGCCTGTCGTTGCAGGCCCGGTAGATCCGCTCGGCCGTCCTGGGTGACAGCAACTCGTCCACCTCGAACGGCCTGCGCAGCTCCATGTGGGTCCAGTGGTACAGCGGGTTGCGCACCGTGTACGGCACCGCCTCCGCCCATGCCGCGAACTTCTCGTAGTCGCCGCCGTCGCCGGTGATCAGCCGTTCGTCGATCCCGAGCGCCCGCATCGCCCGCCACTTGTAGTGGTCGCCGCCCAGCCAGACCTGCGTGATGGTCGGAAAGTCGCGGTTGTCCGCGATCTCCTGCACCGGCAGGTGGCAGTGGTAGTCGAAGATCGGCTGGTCGGCCGCGTACTCGCGGTACAGCCGGCGCGCCGATTCGTTCGGCAGCAGGAAGTCGGGCCCGAGGAATGGTTCAGCCATAGCAGTGCTCCAATACGGTCACATCGGTCGGTCGGCCGTCCAGGGTGATGTCGCGCGGCAGCGAGCCGGCCGCCCGGTAGCCGGCGGACAGGAACAGCTCCCGCTTGGCGGCATCGGGCTCCGCCACGCAGGCGACGGCACGCCCGGCGCCCAGGCGGCGTCCGTCCTCGGTCAACGCGGCCAGCAGATCGCCGGCATGGTCCGCGCAGGCGTCGTGGGTGACCAGGTCGACCACCGCGGTCGCGCTCCGCAGCGGCGCCGGTCCGGGCGCGGCGGTGCCGAACCCCAGCACGCGGCTGGCGCCGTCACCGGCGAGCACCCGCATCACGCCGCCGCGGCTCTGCGTGTCGTAGTAGATGGTGGTGAACGCCGACACGCACCGCGCGGGCGCGACCACGGCGGCGCTGGCGATGCCGCGCTGGTAGTCCAGCACGCGGGTCGCCAGCGGCTGCGCGACCAGCGCCGCCACGCCGGGCAGATCGCCCCAGCAGGCCGGACGGATCGACACCCGCTGGCCCGCCGCGTACAGCGTCCGTTCGTACGCCTCGAAGCCGGGCGCGGCGCGACGCATGATCGCGCCCGTGCGCTCGAAGCCGATCCGATCGTATACCGCTCGTTGACCGACGCGGCCGCCGTTGCCCAGGAAGCACAGGCGGCAGCCGGCGTCAAAAGCGAGCTGCACCACCGTCTCCGTGAGCGCCGCGGCGATGCCGCGCCGCCGGTGCTCCGTGAGGGTCGTTACGTTCTCCACCACCGCGATCTCCGGCCCGTGCGCGGGGTATGCGACGGTAGCAGTCCCCACGTCGCCCTCCCCGCAGCGGCCGATCGCGGTCACCGACGTGAGCGTGTCGGCGTAGGCGCCGCGCAGGGACGGAAACCAATCGACGTCGGTGCGCTCCCACTCGGTTGCCAGCAGGTCGGCCACGCGGAGCTGGTCGGCGGGCGCCGCCGGCCGGTGCAGGAACTCGACGCTCAGGGTGGCACCGTCGGAGAGCTCGACGGTCTGCGGCGGCGCGATCGCGGACATCGGCGCCGATGATAGCCCCTTGAATCGCCGCTCGCCATTCGCCTATAACGGTTTGGCCGTGGGCGGGATCGACATCGCGCGCTTCGCCAACACGGATCCCGGCGCCCGCGCCAGCCTGCGAGCCTTCGTGGACTTCCACTGGGGCCACTACCGCGACGATCCCCAGTACATCCCGCTGCTCGACTACGAGTACCTGGGCTTCCGGCTGCTGGGCATCGACGGCTACTTCGAGCCCCGCTCCCTGTTCCTCCAGCATGCGGCCATCGCCTTCTTCATCGCTTGCGATGATCGGCGGCAGCCGGTCGGGCGCTGCATGGCATTCGTCAACGACGACCACAACGCCCACTGGAACGAGCGCACCGGGTTCTTTGGGTGCTTCGAGTCCATCGACGACCAGGAGGTGACCGACGGCCTGCTGCGGGCGGCCGGCGGCTGGCTGCGCGAGCGCGGCATGCAGGTGATGCGCGGGCCGCAGAACCTGCCGGTCAACCAGGTAACGCCGGGCGTGCTGACCGCAGGGTTCGATTCCCGCCCGGTCATCTACTACCACTACAACAAGCCCTACTACCTCGATCTGCTGACGCGCGCCGGTCTGCGCCCCGTCAAGCGGGTCCGCTCCTGGGAGGTGCCGGTGCACGTCCCCATGGAGGCGAAGCTGCAGCGGGTCGCCCAGATGGTCCAGAAGCGCGGCGGCGTGGTGTTCGAGACCTGGGGCGAGCGGCCGGTCGCGGAGCGCAAGCGGGAGATGCTCGACATCTACAACGACGCGTGGAACGACAACTGGGGCTTCGTCCCGTACCGCGCCGAGGAGTTCTTCAAGGTGATCGACGACGAGCAGCTCATCGTCGACCGCGGCCAGTTCTCGATCGCCTACTGGCAGGGCGAACCCGCCGCCTTCTTCGGCGGCGTGCCCAACATCCTGGACCGCATGCGGCCGTCACGGCTGTGCCCGCGCTTCGAGCTGTGGCGGGCGGCGCGCATGCTGGTGACCAAGGGCAGCATCAAGGGTCTGCGCTTCGGTTACCTTGGCGTGAAGAAGAAGTTCCGCAACCGGGGGCTGGAGGGGCTGCTGCTCTGGAAGCAGAAGCTCTACACGCAGCAGCACGGCTACCAGTACTGCGACGTCGGCTACGTGCTGGAGGACAACGCCCCGGTGCTGAGCATGCTCGAGATGATGAGCGCCACGCCGTCGAAGACCTACACGATCCTGGAGATGCCGCTGTAGCAGCGGTGAGCTGACGCGCTACGTCTGCTGAAACCAGTCTTCGTCGAGGAGGTCGAAGCGGCGGTGCAGCTCGGCGGTGAGCTCCTCGGACAGCGCCGGCTCCCGTTCCACCAAGGCGATGTTGGCGCGCATGTGAGCGGGATTGCGCGTGCCGACGATGGCGGTGTCGATCTCCGGCCGGCCCAGGGTGAAGGCCAGCGACAGCTCGATCCGGTCGGCGGGTCCGTCGGGCAGCGCTCCCTGCTCCAGGACCTTGCGGCCCCGTCCGAAGTAGGTGTCGGCATAGACGAGGGGGCTCGCCGCCGCGCCGAAGCTGCCGTTGGCGATCGGCCGCTTGGCGATCACGCCCATGCCGGCCGCCTGCGCCGCCTGCAGCAGGCCGCTGGTACGGGCGCGCTGCTCGACCACGTTGTAGCTGGTCTGCAGCGTCTGGAAGCGGCCGCTCCGCACCGCCCACATCGCCGCCTCGTTGTCGCCCGAGTAGCCGATGTAGCGGGTCTTGCCGGCGCGCTGCGCCTGCTCCATCGCATCGATCGCCTCGCCCCGTTCCAGGACCTTCTTCGAGCAGGAGTGGAGCTGCAGCAGGTCCAGGTGATCGGTCGAAAGCCGGCGCAGGCTCTGCTCGACGCTGGCCGTGATGGTCGCCCGAGTCCACTCACCGGCGTTTGCGTCGCCCGCCTGGTGGCCGCACTTGGAGGCAAGCACGAACTCGTCGCGCCGTCCCGCGACCGCCTTGCCGATCTTCTCCTCGCTGTCGCCGTAGCAGGCGGCGGTGTCCAGGAAGGTGATGCCGCCGCCGAGCGCCGCGTGCAGCACGGCCGCGGCATCGGCATCCGAATCGAGCGAGCTGATCTCGAACAGGCCGGCCCCCAGCCGGGTCACAACCAGATCGGTCGGGCCGAGCCTACGCGTCTCCATCCCACACCTCTGCGAACAGCCGCAGCCAGTTGCCGCCCAACACCTTGGCGATGTCCGCAGGCGCATAACCGCGCCCGGCCAGGGCCGTGGCCAGGTTGGGCATCTCGCGCGGCGTCTGGAGTCCCTGCGGGTACATCTGCATCGTCATGTAGTCCACGCCGGGCTTCACGAACGTCGACGGAAACTTGGTCCCCTGCTGCGAGGAGATGAACCGCCAGAACTCGCGCGGCTGGTCCTGGGTGTAGTCGGACCCGAAGCCCACGTGATCGATGCCGGCCCGCTCCACCAGGTCGTCGATCGCGTCCACCATGTCGCTCAGGGTCGACGCCTCGCCGCTGCGCAGGAAGCTGGTGATCGCCGTGGCGCCGATCACGCCGCCACGCGCCGCGCAGGCGCGCACCGCCTCGTCGGTCTTGTTGCGCGGCACGTCGTAGTAGCCGCGGCAGTTGGCGTGCGTGATCGCCACCGGCCGTTCCGAGTGCTCGATCACATCCAGGGTGGTCCGCGGCCCCACGTGCGACAGGTCGGCCAGGATCCCCAGCCGGTTCATCTCCCGCACCGCGTCGCGCCCGAAGTTGGTCAGGCCGGCGTCGTGCGCCTCGTAGCAGCCGGCGCCCAGCAGATTCTGTTCATGGTAGGTGACCTGGATGACACGCACGCCCAAGTCCGCGAACAGCTCCAGCCGGCGCAGGTCGTTCTCGATCGGGCTGGCGTTCTGGAAGCTCAGGATGATGCCGACCCGGCCCTCCGCCTTGGCGGCGTGGATGTCGGCGACCGATCGCACCGGGCGGATCTGCGACGAGCGCGCGCGAAAGCGCTCGTACCAGGCGGCCACCGCGTCGGCGGTCTCCACGAACCCTTCCCAGGTGGCCACGGTGGCGCTGGTGGCGGTCAGGCCGCCAGCGTACAGGTCGGCGAACACGTTGTCGCTGTGCCAGTTGCTGACGTTGAGCGAGTCGATGATGATCGAACGCCGATACAGATCGGCGATGGCGTCGGCAGGCATGCCGTACGGTAGCACGGCCACGCCTCACCATGACCTGGAGGGCTCCCCGTGCCGGGCGGCTTCGCCGTCAAGCTGTACCAGCCGGCCTACCCAAGCGCGGGCGAGTAAAGCTCCTACTTCCGCGGGAAGTGGCCGTTGCCCCGCAGGACTTGGCGCCGCTTGCGGTCGTCGCGCTCGGCCAGCAGGCGTTCCTTGAGCGCCGCCTCCGCGGCGAGCAGCCGCTGCTCGGCACTGGTGAGCTCCAGCAGGCTCTGCTTCTTCGCCAGCGGCAGGTCGCTGTAGTAGGAGATGTAGTAGGAGACCACCTCGGTGGAGACCTGTTCCAACTCCGCGACCGGAAGGTGTCCGGGCGTCGACTCGTAGAGATCCTGGAAGAGGTGCAGGCAGCGTGACTTGAGCTTCTGCCGCTCGCCGGCCGGCTCGTCGGAAAAGAAGCTGACCGTTCCCTGCAGATAGCCCTTGTCGTGCTGCAGCCGGCCGATCCGGAAGCGGCGCCGGCCGATGGTCAGGATGTCCATGCGGCCGTCGTCGTAGCGGCGGATCTCCTTGGCCACCCGCGCGGTGCAGCCCACGTTCGCGACCGTGTTGTCCGTGGCGCACAGCACTCCGAACTCACCGTTGGACTCGATCACCTCGCCGATCATCTCCTTGTAGCGCTCCTCGAAGATGTGCAGCGGCAGCGCCGTGTCCGGAAACAGCACGACCTTGAGGGGGAACAGCGGCAGGAACTGCTCAGCCATCGTGCCGCTCCCGTTTCGGGCGGTCCTGACAGCGACGCGCCATCTCGGTCGCGAAGTAGGTCAGGACGATGTCGGCGCCGGCCCGCTTGATCGCGGTGATCGACTCCACCATCGCCTGATCGCCGTCGATGCAGCCGGCGGCTGCCGCCGCCTTGATCATCGCGTACTCACCCGAGACCTGATAGGCAGCGACCGGCACGTCCACCGAGCTCCGGACCGCGGCGACCACGTCCAGGTACGGCAGCGCCGGCTTGACCATGACGATGTCCGCACCCTCCGCGACGTCCAGGCGCACCTCGCGCAGCGCGTCACGGCCGTTGGCCGGGTCGACCTGATAGGTCTTCTTGTCGCCGGCGCGCGGGGCGGAGTCCAGCGCCTCCCGGAACGGCCTGTAGAAGCACGACGCGTACTTGGCCGAATAGGCAAGGATCCCCACCTCCGTGTGGCCTGCCCGGTCCAGCGCGTCGCGGATGTAGCCGATCCGCCCGTCCATCATGTCGGACGGCGCCACCAGGTCGGCGCCCGCTTCCGCCTGGCACAGGGCCATGTCGGCCAGGATCGGCAGGGTCTGGTCGTTGTCGATGCGGCCGTCGATCACCAGCCCATCGTGGCCGTCGCTGGAGTACGGGTCCATCGCCACGTCCGTGATCACCAGCAACTCGGGATACGCGTCCTTGAGGGCGCTGATCGCCCGCGGCACCAGGCCGTCCGGATTCATCCCCTCGCCGGCCCGCGGGTCCTTCCGTTCGTCCGGCACGGCGGGAAACAGCGCCACCGCCGGGACGCAGGCGCCGAACGCCTCGCCCGCCGCCGCGACCAGGGTGTCGATCGACAGGCGATGGCGCCCCGGCATCGCGACGATCGGGTCGCGGATCCCGGAGCCCTCGACCACGAACAGCGGCAGCACCAGGTCGGCCGGCCGCACCTCGGTCTGGCGCACCAGACGGCGGATGCCCTCGCTTCTTCGGTTGCGGCGCGGCCGACTCGTGAGCGTTAGGGACGCCACCGGCTCAACCTACCGTCGGCGCGCGGCCCAGACAAGCGCGCCGCGGATCAGCCGCCGCCCGCCCGGCGCCGCGCCGCGCGCACCACGGCCGGCTCGGAGTCGCCGCGGGTCTCCCGCGACAAGATGCGCAGCGAGCGATCGGCCAGCGGCAGCTCCACCCGGACGCCGCCGCGCCGGTGGGATTCGCGCATGGCCATGGCGACCTCCAGCGCGTGCAGCCCGTCGGCGCCGCTGCAGTTGGGCTCCTTGCCGGTCTCGATGCAGGCGAGCAGATCGCGCACGGTACGCGTGTTGGGGCTCTCGATCGACGGCGGTTCCGGGAAGATCAGCCGTGCCGGTTCCTCGCCGCGGCCCTCCAGGCTGGAGGCGTGCAGCTTGTGGAACGCGACCTCCTGGGCATCTGCCAGGGCGTGCAGACGCCCGCGGGTGCCCACCAGCTCGAACTGCCAGTTGGCCGCCCCGCACGGCAGCATGCGCACCAACCCCTGCACGCCGTTGTCGTAGTGCAGGTAGCCGTTGCCCTGCAGGTCGTCGTCGCCCGCCGCGTTCTCGTCCGAGTCCATGTGGCCGAACACCCACCGCACGCGTCCGCCGACCAGCCGGTTGGTCAGGGCGAGCAGGTGGCTGCCGTTGTGCGAGATGAACGCCTCGCCCTGGCTGACGATCTGCAGCAGGTCGCCGAGCTCGCCGGCGTCGACCAGCTCACGCATGCGATCGTAGGATGCCGACCAGTTGCGGGAGCAGCCCACCGCGAAGGCGATGCCCGCCTCCCGGCAGGCAGCCACCATCCGGTCGCCCTCCTCCAGCGAGATGGCCAGCGGCTTCTCGGCCCAGATCGCCTTGAGGCCGCGCGAGGCGCCGATCTCCACGACGTCGAGCAGGACGCGGGCACGGGGCCGGGCGGACGTGCAGATGCTCACCAGGTCGGGGCGCTCGCGCTCCACCATCTCCCGGTAGTCCGCGTACAGCGTTTCGACCCCCCACTTCGCCCGGTAGGCGTCCCGCTGCCCGGCGTGCGGATCGGCGCCGGCCGCGACCCCGATCCCGACCGCCCGGTAGCACGGAGTATGCGCGGTCGGGCACAGGTAGCGCGCCCACTTCCCCCGCTCGTCGTCGATGGTGCTTCCCATCCGACCCAGTCCGATCACCACTGCGCGGTAGCGTCCGTTCACGGTCTCACCTCCATCCAGGTCCGGGATACACCCTACCGCGCCCACCGCCGGGCGTCGCCTACATCCGTTCCGGCCGGACCGGCCGCTCGCCCGGCTTCGCCGATGTCGATTGTCGTCGAGGTTGACATTTGGTAGCGCGCAGCCCACGCTTACCACCCATAGGAGAGAGCCCATGAGCACGGCCGCGACGATCGACGCCCTGTCCCCGGAAGATGCGGCCGAGCAGATATTCTCCGCTCACCGGCACGAGCGTGCGTGGCTCGATCTGTTCACCGAGAGCCTGGATCGGCGGCGCGCGGCGGAGGCCTTCGCACGGACGCTCGAGGTATGGGATCTGAACCAGGCGGAGGCGGCTCGCCTGTTCGGTGTGAGCCGGCAGGCGATCGGCAAGTGGCTGCGCCGCGGCGTCCCTGCGGAGCGCGCGAGAGCGGTCGCCGACCTGGCCGCCGCCACGGACCTGCTCGTCCACTACCTCAAGCGCGACCGGATCCCGGCCGTGGTGCGCCGGCCGATCCCGGTGCTCCGCGGGGTCTCGCTTATGGGCCTGCTGGCGCAGGGCGACACGCAAGCGCTGCTGGCGGCATGCCGGGACATGTTCCGGTTCGAGCGCGCACACGCCTGACCGTGGAGCTGCGGCGGGAGCCGGTGCCTGACTCCCACGAGTGGTGGCGGGTCGCCGATCCGGCCTGGGCCGATCCGCTCGATCCCTGTTTCGCGCAGCGTCACGGCGGGCGCTGGAATCCGCCGGACAGCTTTCCGGCGCTCTACCTCAACCAGGATCTGGCGACGGCGCGAACGAATCTCCGTGCCTTCATCGCCGCGTGGCCCTATGAGCCGGAGGATCTTCGGGACGATACAGGCCCGGTGCTGGTCGGGTGCTTCCTGCCGCGACGTCAGATCGTATGTGACGTCCATACGGAAGCCGGTGTTCGCGCCGCGGGGCTGCCCGACACCTACCCACTCGAACGCGACGGCACGCCGGTGCCGCACGCTCGCTGCCAACCCATCGGCGCACAGGCCAGAGCAGATCGATTGCGCGGTGTTCGCGCCCGCTCGGCGCAAACGCCGGACGGCACCGGCCGCGAGTTGGCTTGGTTTCCGGCATCCGTGCGCAGCCGTGCCCGGCGCAGAGAGACGCTCGTGTTCACGGCGTGGTTCCGGGAATAGCCGCTGGATCGTGCCGCGGGTCATCCGGCAGCGGGCGGCTGGATTCGTCGCGGTAGAGCCGGCCGGAGCGCTCAAGGCGGCCCCCTGACCTTACGGCTCTGTGGTCTGCTCGATCGGGTTCCACACCCGAGCGAAGCCGTACCCCTCGAAGTCACGGACGTTCGCGGTCGCAAGCTCGGTAGCCCCATGGTGACGCAGCGTCAAGGCCAGCCGCGCATCGATGATCCTGCGCCGCGCGAAGTCGGGTGTCCCGGCTCGTTCCCAGACCTCGGCCATGACGGGAGCATGCTCGACCAGTCGCCACCGCGGGTTGTTCCGGTAGGCGGAACAGACCTCGACCGCGTCCCCCGCCCCGAGGGGACGGGAGACGATCGCCGCGCTCCTCAAGACCAGATACAGCTCGACCAGTACCAGCTCGCAGATGACGACGTCGCGATCCCGGCATGCGGACAGGAACGCGCGTGCCCGCCGGTGCTCGTCGCAGTCCGAGTTCTGCGCATACACCAGCAGGTTGGTATCGATCGAGAGCACTCGATCAACGCTGCGGTGCCGGCTCGTTCACCAGCAACCGCCAAGCCTCGGGAGACGCCTTGAATGCGCCGAGCTTGCTGGGCGGAGGAGGAGCCCAGCGCCGGTCGCCGCCGACAGGCGGGTAGGCTCGGGTGATGTACTCGACACCGCGCCGCACCACCTCCGCCAGCGACATCTCGCGCTCACGGGCGACCCGCTTGGCCTCCTCATACAGCGCATCGGGGAGCTGAATCTGAGTGCGCACCATGCCATCGTAATATCATGCTTACATATTGACAGCAACCGGACGGCTAACTCTGCCGCCGTCGTCGGGCATCGGCCTCGCGCACTCTGGACTCGGCTTCCGACACTGCTTCCTCGAACGTGGGCCGCGCCGTGTCTGTGTCGCGGCGGCGTTCATGCCATCCTTCCGGGACGTGAACCTTGCAGTGTTCGCCTCGGGCCGGGGCAGCAATCTGGGCGTCTTGGCGCAACGGGTCGCCGACGGCCGGCCGCCGGGGCGGATCGCCCTGGTGCTGAGCAACAACAGCGACAGCGGCGCGCTTGCCATCGCGCGCCGGCACCGTATCCCGGCGGTGCACCTCTCCGCGGTGACGCACCCCGAGGCGGACGCCTACCGGGACGCGATGCTCGGCCATCTCGAATCCCACCGGATCGGCCTGATCGTGCTGGCCGGCTTCATGAAGCTCATCCCCGCGCAGGTGGTCGCGCGCTACCCAGGCCACATCGTCAACATCCATCCGGCGCCGCTGCCGCGTTTCGGCGGCCGCGGCATGTACGGCCTGGCTCCGCACCGCGCGGTGCTGGCGGCCGGCCTGCGGGAGAGCGCGGTCTGCGTCCACTACGTCACCGCCGAATACGACCGCGGTCCGCTCATCGCCTGGCGTCCCGTCCCGGTCTGCCCGGACGACACGCCGGAGACGCTGCAGCGGCGGGCCGCCGCGGTCGAGCACGACCTGTACTGGCGCGTCATCGCCGAGCTGATCGCCGGCGTGACCGCCGCATGAAAGGGCGCGGGGCGGCCGCGAACCCCCCGAACCGCTTCGAGCGCATCGAGTACGTCGCCGACCCGGACGCCCCGCCCGGCCGACCGGAGACCGAGCTGCTGCGCGACCGCTCGCGCTCCATCATCGCCACCAACCTGAGCCCGGACGTGGGCTTCGACGCATCGATCAACCCGTATCGCGGCTGCGCGCACGGCTGTGCCTACTGCTACGCGCGCCCCACGCACGAGTACCTGGGCTTCTCCGCCGGACTCGACTTCGAGACCCGGATCGTGGTCAAGGAAGATGCGCCCGAACTGCTGGCCGCCGAGCTCGCCTCTCCACGCTGGCGCCCGCAGCCGCTGGCGCTCTCCGGGGTGACCGATGCGTACCAGCCGATCGAGCGCCGGCTCCGCATCACCCGCCGCTGCCTGGAGGTGCTGGCCGAGTTCCGCAACCCGGTGATCGTCGTCACCAAGAACCGGCTGGTGGCCCGCGACGCCGACCTGCTGGCCGAGCTCGCCGCCTACGGCGCCGCCGCGGTGTTCCTGTCGATCCCGACGATCGACGGCTCCTTGAGCAACGCTCTGGAACCGCGCACCAGCACCCCCGTGCGGCGGCTGCAGGCGATGGAGACCCTTGCCGCGGCCGGCGTGCCGGTAGGGGTCCTGACGGCGCCCGTGATCCCCGGCCTCACCGATCACGAGATCCCGGCGATCCTCGACGCCGCGGGCGCCGCCGGCGCGTCGTTCGCAGGCTACGTCATGCTGCGGCTGCCGCTCGCCGTGGCGCCGCTGTTCGAGGACTGGCTCGAACGCCACCGGCCCGACCGGAAAGGCAAGGTGCTGTCCCGCATTCGCCAGATCCGCGGCGGCCCCCACGCCGGTGCCGGCGACCCCGATGCCGATCGCCTCAACGACGCCCGCTTCGGCTCCCGCATGCGCGGCAGCGGACCGTTCGCGGATCTGGTCGCGACCATGTTCCGGACATCGTGCGCGCGCGCCGGCGTCGACAATCGCGCACCCACGCTCGACACCAGCTCCTTCCGCGTCCCCGGCCGCTACCGGGCGGGCGCGGACCAGCTCACGTTGTGGCCCTGATCGCCGCCTCGATCAGCTCGTCCGGGATGTCGTCGAACGACGAGTAGTTCATCGAGTACAGCCGCGCGTACAGGCCGTTCAGGGCCATCAGCTCGGCGTGGGTGCCGCGCTCGACGATCCTGCCCTCCTGCAGAACCAGGATGCGGTCGGCGCCGCGAATGGTGGCCAGCCGGTGCGCGATCACCAGCCCGGTGCGGCCCTCCAGCAGCTTCTTGAGCGCCTTCTGGATCAGCATCTCCGTGTAGCTGTCGATGCTGGCGGTCGCCTCGTCCAGCACCAGCACCGGGGTGTCGGCCACCACAGCGCGCGCGAAGCTGATGAGCTGCCGCTGACCCAGCGACAGGTTGCCGCCGCGCTGCTCGATCTCGGTCTGATAGCCGTCCGGCAGCCGCATGATGAACCCGTGCGCGCCCACCGCGCGGGCCGCCTCCTCGATCTGCTCGGGCGTCACGTGCGGCTTGTGGTAGCGGATGTTCTCCTCGATCGTTCCCGAGAACAGGAACGGCTCCTGCAGCACCATGCCGATGTGGCGGCCGAGCGAGTCCTGCGACACGTCGCGCACGTCGTGGCCGCCCACCAGGACCTGCCCCTCCCACACCTCGTAGAAGCGGTGCGCCAGGGCCGTGATGCTGGTCTTGCCCGAGCCGGTCGGCCCGACCAGGGCCACCGTCTCTCCCGGACGCGCCGTGAAGCTGATGTCGCGCAACACCGGCTGGTCCGGCACGTAGCCGAAGGTGACGCCGCGGAACTCCACCGAGCCGTCGCAGTCGTCGAGCTCGATCGCTCCCGGCCGATCCCTGATCTCGATCGGCACGTCCATCACCTCGAAGATGCGCTGCCCGGCCGCCATGGCCCGCTGCATGATGCTGAGCTGCATCGTCACCGAGCGGATCGGCTGGAAGAAGCGCTGGATGTAGATCAGGAACGCGATCAGCACGCCCAGGTCGAGGCTCCGGTCGAGCACCATCGACCCGCCCACGAACACCACGATCCCGGTGGCGATGCCGGTGAGGGTGTCGACGATGGGGATGATCACCTGCGCGATCATCACCGCGCGCGACTGCGCGACCAGGTTGTCGTGCGCCTTGTCGTGGTACAGCTCCAGGTTGACCAGCTCGCGGCCGGCCTCCTGCACCGTGCGCACGCCGTTGATCGCCTCGGCCATGGCGCCGTTGGCGATGGACGAGGCCTCCCGCGCCCGCAGGAAGGTGCGCCGGGCGTGCGGGAGCCACACCATGCGGACGATGATCAGCGTCGGCACGACGGCCAGGGCCATCAGTCCGAGCATCCAGTCCATGGCCACCAGCAACGTCATGATGCCGATCAGCAGCAGCATGTCCCCCACCGCGAACACGGAAGATTCAAGGAACTCCTGCAGCGCGTACACGTCGCCCTGCAGGCGCGACATCAGCCGGCCGGTCTCGGTGCGGTCCATGAAGGACAGCGACACCCGCTGCAGGTGGCGGTACATGGCCCGGCGCAGATCGAACAGCACGCGCGCGCCGGCGCGCGCCACCACGCCTTCCTGCAGCACGTTGGCGACGAAGTTCACGAGGATGATGCCCACGAAGACCGCGACGGCGGCCCGCAGCAGCGTCAGGGCCGAGTCGCCCGCCCCCGCCACGTGCTCGAACGTGTTGCTCACGATCAGCGGGATCGCGAGCTGCGTGGCGGTAAACACCAGCACCGCCGCCAGCCCGAACAGCAGCCGCCGCCGGTAGGGCACCACGAACGCCAGGAACCGGCGCACGATCTTGCCGTCGAAGGTCGCGCCGAACATCACCTCCTCGCGGTTGGACTGCGCCCCGACTGACGCCAGGTGAGGCCGTTTCTCAGCCTGTGCCTGGGTCCGGAGACGTTTAGCGGCCACGCGCCACCTCCGCCGCGCGTGCCGCGCCGCCGGCGATGCTGTCGGCGATCCGATCCATCGACTCGGACGGGTTTGCCTGAAGCTGGTACAGCGCGCGATAGCGGCCTCCCAGTTTCATCAGCTCGGCATGGGTGCCGCGCTCCACGATGGAGCCGGCGTCCAGGAACAGAATCTCGTCGGCGTGCATCAGAGAGCTCAGCCGGTGGGAGACGATGATGGTGGCGGTGCGTTCGGTGAGCCTGCGCAGGGCCGCGCGGATGCGCTGCTCGGTCGCGGCGTCGATGGCCGCCGTGGAGTCGTCGAAGGCGATCACCGCCGGCCTCACCATGATGCTGCGGGCGATCGACAGCCGCTGGCGCTGGCCGCCGGACAGCGACACGCCGCGCTCGCCGACCAGGGTCCGATACTCCTCGGGCATGCCCAGCACCCAGTCGTGGAGCTGCGCCGACGAGCTGGCGTGGGTGATCTGCTCGCGCTGCGCCCAGGGGTCGGCATACGCCACGTTGCTCTCCACGCTGGCGGTGAACAGGAAGTTGTCCTGCTGGATCACCCCCACCGCGGAGCGCAGCGACTGCAGGGTCACCGAGCGGACATCCTGATCGTCGATGGTAATGCGGCCGGCGCCGACGTCGTAATAGCGGGCGGCCAGCAGCGCGATGGTCGACTTTCCGGACCCCGGCGGCCCGACGATGCCGAGCGTGCGGCCCGGCCCTACCTCGAAGCTGATGTCATCGAGCACCCTGTCGCGGTCGCCGCCGTAGGAGAAGCCCACCGACTCGAAGCGCAGCACCCCTTCGCGGATCTCCAGATCGTGCGCGCCGGGCGGGTCCTTGATGTCCGGCTCCAGGTCCAGGATCTCGAACAGCCGCCCGCCGGACGTCGAGGCGCGCGACAGCGCGCTCACCACCATGCCGAGCTGCCGGATGGGCATCTGCAGGATCAGCATGAAGACCAGGAACGCGGTGACGTCGCCGACAGTGACGTGCCCGGCCAGCACGCGGTTGCCGCCGACCCAGAGCATCAGCGCCATCGCGCCGTAGTAGGCCAGGGTCATCAGGCTTACGTCGCGTACGCGGATGTTGATCGTGCGGTCGGTGTAGCGTTTGGCCTGCTCGGAGACGGTGTCGAACTTGCCCATCTCATGCTCGCGAGCGGCGAACGCGCGCACGACGCGGATGCCGCTCAGGTTCTCCTCCATCACGTTGGTCAGCCGCGCCAGGCACTGCTGCAGCCGCAGCCACGCCACGCGCAGCCGCATGCGCGCCACGGTGGCGCGCCACGCGACCACCGGCGCGAAGCTCAGCGCCGCCAGCGTGAGCACCGCGTCGGTGCTCGCCAGCAGCCAGGTGCCCCAGCCGATCAGCACCAGCAGCCAGATCGCCTTGATCATCCCTCTGTTGAAGGAGTTGGCCACCGCCTCGACGTCGAGCATGCCGCGGGTGATCAGCTCGCCGGTGTGCACGCGGTCGTGAAACCCGTAGCTGAGCCGCTGCACCTTGTCGTAGTACTCCATTCGCAGCCGGTAGCCGACGCTCTGACCGACGATCTCCGCCTGTTGGGTGTGCACCATCATCATCAGCCCGCGCATCACGCTGGCGATGAGGATCAGCCCGGCGAGCTGCAGCAGTTGCCGCTTGGCGGCGCCCGGGTCGGTAGCGCTCGAAAGGATCACGTTCACCGTGTCCACCACGTCACCGACGTACTGCGGCAGCAGCAGTTGGAACACGGCCGCGGCGACCGTGGCGACCACGGCGATGGTCAACCGCACCGGATAGGCCAGCGCCATGCGGAACACGCGCAGCACCGGGCCGACGCCGGCCCAGGTCGTGGTGGGATCCGAGGCTCTGATCACCGATCCGGAGCTACTCATAGTCCGGCAGAATGCAGCCGCCGTCGTTCCTTCAAGACGTACGGCATAGGACGACGACACGAGCAGATAGGCAACGTACAACCATGCTGCCTACCCTTGTTGAGTCGGAACATGCTCAAACAGCTCTTGCTGCGGTGCAACGTAACGAACGGGCCTAGCGCGCTTCTCTATGGTGCCCTCTTCGACGAGTCGCTGTATCCATGCATTCGCTGTAGGCTGGCTGACTCCCAACTCTCCTGCGACCTCCGAGGCTTTCTTGGGTTGGGCACAGATGCGTGGCGCCCAAGACCGCACCATTCGATATAACTCCTCAGCGTAGTTCGTGGTGGCGTTCACACGGTCAGGGGATACGTCGTTCGTGGGCAGTCCCGGGTCCATGGAACAATCCGGACTTGCCACTTCGTGATGTTCCTGAGTACGGAACAACACGCCCGTCATGGTCCGGAAGTCCTGAGCCGAGTCCAGGCTCAAAACCTCCTTGATTCCATTCGCACTGTTCGGATTTGGCCATGGCCTGGCGCCGCACCCCTTCAGTGCCTCAAGACCCTCGGACGGATCGCCCGTCGAACGCACGAAAACGGGTACCGCGTACTTCCGCAACTGCTCGACAGCTCCGGCCCAGGTGCCTCCCCGGTTCACGACGGCGTTTACCACCAAGCCCGCGTCAGCCAACCCGTAGATTACCTTGTTTCGTTGCATCGCATGCCCGACGTTGAAGCCTGAGCTCGGTTCGTATGGCGAGATCAGAACGAACCGCTCCTCAACCAGCAAGTCGCGATACTCCCGATTCATGACCGTGCGCTCAAGATCCCCTGCCAGCACGCCCACGACTTGGCCACCGGTTTCCAAAGCTGCGTTCATCGCGGTTCTGTCCACGCCCTTTGCAGCGCCGGAAATCACCGTCAGCCCCGCCTGCGCTACCTGGGACGCGACTTCGCGCGTGTACTCAATCAAGGCTTCAGGTACGTCGCGAGACCCGACGATCGCCAGCCCCTGCGTGCGCATAATCTCCTGTGAGCCACAGCCAAAGAGTAAGACCGGAGCGTCGTTCTTCAGCCGCTCCCGAAGCACCCGCGGGTAGCCATCATCGGCTCGGCTCATCACCCAGAGCGCCCGCGCCTGCCAGCGTTCGACGGCATGACTCAGCAGGAATCCCCTGTCTATCAATGCTCTCAGTCGAGTCTTGTCGACGGGTCCGTCGTAACGATCGATGAGCTCTTCAGCTCTCGGACCCATGAGGTCGGCCGGCTCGGCCTGACAGGTATGCAAGAACCGAGCCAGCGAACCGTACTCTCCGGCAACGAGCGACCGCACCTGTCTCCTGCTGTTGCCAGCCATCAAGGGAGACGCCAGCAGCAGGATCGCTTTGGTATTCGCTGACAGAGCCGTGTTCATTGCGTACCTCCCGCATCGGCTAGCGCGAGTGGCCACACCTCCCCGCTGCCGTGACGGCAAAGCTCCCAGCTCGCGACGGTGAGAGTCCAGCGCGAGTCCACCGTGTCATCCACGAGAAGCACCGCTCCCGGGAGGATCTCGTCCCGGTTGACCGCCAGCGAACCGATAACATTTCTTGCCCGCTTGTCGCTGTTCTCCATAGTCTTCTGTTCTGGGCGCGTCTCCTTCCTCGCAAGTGTTTCCCCATAGGGTAGGCGCAGCGCCGCCGCAAGGCGTCGGGCGAATTCTGGGACCAACTCGGGACGCCGGTGCGAGGGCACGGAGGTTACCCACATCGGAGGCGGCACGGGACGCCACTCACTCACCAGGGCTGAGCACGCATCTACGAGGTCGTCAGAGAAGTGATCGTCTCGATATTTGGCGAGCCGCACCACGTTTCCCCATCCAGCGTCGCCCCAGAAACACAGCGCCCTTCCCGGCTGCGCCCGATGATGAGGCACGATCGACTTTCCGGGAGGCCATTGCTTTCGTGGTTCGATAGGTAGGCTCGCACGACGCAGGAACGCGACGGCGTCACGGATGCATGACGGATCTGTCGACGCAGGCAAGTCGGGCAGATCGGGACGCACGAAGGCGCCGGGATCACCGTCCAAAGATCGGATCAGAAATCCCATGTGGCCGGAAGACAACTGCACGTACTCCTGCATCTGCTCCCGCTCCCTGCGCCTGAGTTCCGTGAGCCGATCAGCTCGTTCCCAGAATCCATCGCTCAGGGTCACAGCCGTGAGCTGCCACTTACCTGCAAGCGTTGCGACCGGTGCCGGCGATTCCAGCGAGAGTAGCTGAATCGTCTTCATTATCCGGCCGTTGCTGACATTAACCTTCGATTCCAACTCGCGAATCGACAAACCCTCGGGTGCCGCCTCCAACGCCTGAAGAACCGCTGCGACCTGATCACGTGTTGGAAAGGCGCTCTCTATGAAGTAATCGGTAATCTCGATCTCCTCGGCACCGCTAAGCAGCACTCCGTAGGCGGCATCCAGCGCCCGCCCGGCACGCCCCACCTGCTGATAATAGGCGACCACGGAACCCGGCGTCTGGTAATGGACGACGAAGGTGAGGTCCGGCTTGTCGAACCCCATACCCAGCGCCGTCGTCGCCACCAGCGCCTTGAGTTTGTTGTCGAGCAACGCCTGTTCCAGCTCCGCCCGCCCATCCCCCGTCCTTCCGGTGTAGGCCTCCACGTCGATTCCGCGAGTCTTGAGCCATCCGGCTACCTGCTCAGCGTCGCGAACCGTGAGAGTGTACACGATCCCGCTGCCTGGAAACTTCGGAATCTGGTCGGCCAACCAAGCGAGCCGCTCGGCCTGACTCGACATACGAATGGTCTGCAAGGCGAGCGACGAACGGCTGAGGTCGCCACGTGAGATCTCCAGGTTCGGACCGAGAATTTCCGCCAAGTCCTGCAGCACACGATCGTTCGCCGTCGCCGTGGTCGCCAGCAACCGGAGGTTGGGGGGCAATATGTGAAGCATGCGCTCGATCAGCCGATAGTGGGGACGGAAGTCATGTCCCCAGTCGGAGATGCAGTGCGCTTCGTCGACCACGATCAGAGCGATCCGGTCGGCGATTTCCGCCAACACCCCGCCACGGAAGCGTTCGTTGGCGAACCGTTCGGGGGAAACGAGTAGTATGTCCACCTCGTTACGGCGCATTGAGGCCTCAACCTCCCGCCAACCTTGCTGGTTGTCCGAATTGATCGTCTCGGCCCTGACACCCATCCGTTGCGCCGCGTCGATCTGGTTTCTCATCAGCGCCAGCAATGGGCTGACGAGCAACGCGGGGCCCATGCCTTGCTCCCGCAACAGTTTCGTCGCAATGAAATAGACGAAGCTCTTGCCCCACCCGGTCTTCTGGACCACCAATAATCGTCCGTTCGCCTCCACCACGTGCCGGATGGCCTCTTCCTGCCCGTTTCGAAACTCTGCGTCTGAATCCGCAACGCCAGTTCGAAGCAGAGCCAAGGCACGCGTCGCAACGTATGTCATGTGGGAACAACCCTTGTCCGTTCGGGCTTCCAGACGCCTACCACGTATCGGCCATTCGCTCCAGGAGTGGCGAGACGTCGACGTCGAACGCCCCCAGCAACGCCCGTGTCGGGTCGTTGACCGATACGAACGGATTGTGCGCGACGAGGCTGCTATCGATCCAGCCCACCGCGACATAGCTGTGCCACACGCCCTGCCGCACGATCGCGTCGAACAGCGCCGACAGCCGGTCGCCGAAGTTGCACAGGTAGAAGGAGCAGATCAGCGGCCGGCCGGCGTAGACCGAGCACCGCCGGTCGCGGAGCCAGTGGCAGAAGCCGTCGGCGGCCTGCCGCGGGACGATCGGCTCGCCGGTGTTCCATTCGTAGAGCAGCGTCGCCTCCGGCGGCGAGGCGCGAAACTGCCGCGCCAGGTCGGCGATCCGCGCGGCGCGCTCCTCCGGGTCCGGGGGATCCGGCAGCTCCAGATGGTCACTCAGCAGCCGCTCCCGACTGAGCCCGAGCGCCTGCTCCAGCCGCGGCAGGTCCGCGCCCAGCACCGGCACGCGGTCGCGGCAGCAGAGCCCGCAGCCGGCGCAGCCGACCGTGGCCAGACCCGGCCGCAGCCGCATCCGCTCCAGGGCGGCCATCAGATCGCCCACCGTGGCGTGTTCGGCGTAGGCGACAAGCTCGATCTCGTCCCGTTGCAGGACCAACCGTACCGAGCGCGCCGTGCCGTCCATCACGTCCTGACCACTACGGTAGTCGAGACGCACCCGCTCGGCCTACCCTCGCCCGGTGACTGCAACCGAACCGATCACCGCGCAACGGCTCGAAGCGTTCTTCGCGCACATCGCCGCCCTCAAACGCATGCCGCGCACAGGCTGGGTGCAGCGGGGCGTCCCCGATCCGGAGTCGGTGGCCGCGCACTCGTTCGGTGTGGCGGCGCTTGCCGCAGTGACCGCCTCCGCGGTCGGCGCGGATCCGGCGCGGGCGACCCTCATCGCGGTGATGCATGACCTGGCGGAGGCGCTCACCGGCGACCTGACGCCCGCCGACGGCGTTCCCGGCGACGAAAAGCAGCGACGGGAGGAACAGGCGGCGCGGCGGATCCTGGCGGGCGTCGACCCGGACGGAACGCTGATGGCCGCGTGGCTCGACTACGCCGACCGGCGCACACCGGAAGGCCGGCTGGTCAAGGACCTGGACAAGATCGACATGGCGCTGCAGGCGGATACGTACGCGCGCGCGGGGACCCCGGCAGCCGGCACGCTGCGCCGCTCCGCCGAGCGCGCGATCCATGCGGCGGAGGCGCGCGCGCTGCTGCCGCCGGCGGAGCAGGCGCCATGAGCCCGCCGCCCGCGATCCGCTGGGGGATCATCGGCTGCGGCGACGTCACCGAGGTCAAGAGCGGGCCGGGGTTCCGGAAGGCGAACGGGTCGCGACTGGTGGCGGTCATGCGGCGCAACGGTGACGCGGCACGCGATTACGCGCGCCGCCACGGGGTGCCGCGCGCGTATGACGACGCGGCCGAGCTGATCGACGACGCCGAGGTCGACGCGGTGTACGTGGCCACGCCGCCGTCGTCCCATCGCGACTACGCGCTGCAGGCGCTGGCGGCGGGCAAGCCGGTGTACGTGGAGAAGCCCATGGCCTGCTCCCACGACGAATGCCTGTCGATGAACGCCGCCGCCGAGGCGGCCGGCCTGCCGCTGTTCGTCGCCTACTACCGGCGGACGCTGCCGCGCTTCGTGGCGGTGCGCGACGCGCTGCTCAGCGGCAGCATCGGCACCCCGCTGACGGTGACGGCACAATATGCGAGTCCCCCGGATGCCTCGCTCGGCTCCGGCCCGTTGCCGTGGCGATACCGGCCGGAGATCGCCGGCGGCGGGCTGTTCGCGGACATGGGCTCGCACGTGCTTGACCTGCTGGACCACCTGCTCGGCCCGATCGAGGAAGTGCGCGGCTTCGCGGTGAACCAGCTCGGCGCCTACCGGGCGGAGGATGCCGTGGCGTTCGCAGTGCGCTTCCGCGACGGCGTCATCGGCACCGCCCGCTTCGCCTTCACGGCTCGCGAGCAGATCGACCGGGTCGAGATCGCCGGCAGCGACGGCGTGTTGCGCTACGCCACGTTCGCCGAAGGCCCGTTCGAGATCGTGGCGGCCGGCGGCACCACGCGCACCGAGATCGCCCATCCCGCGCACGTTCAGCAGCCGCTGATCCAGTCGATCGTGGATGAACTCCGCGGCTTCGGGAATTGCCCGAGCACGGGAAGGAGCGCCGCGCGCACCGGTTGGGTGATGGATCGAGTGTTGGCGGAGTACCGGAGCGGCTGACGCGTTCACGTCCCACGGAACGCGCACCTGCCTTTGGAGGCACGGGTGCGGTGTCCCACCCGACTCTCGTCAGCGGGTGCGCGAATGGTGATATGGGGTTAACGGAAACGGGTAACGATGCCCCGTCGGTCTTGTCGACCTCCCAAGGCATCGTCCCCGCCTATTCGCTCAGCTCGGCTGTCTGTCCTATCTCTTTCGTTTCGGACCTACCGGCTGATGGCTACATCTGGCTGTCGGGATGCTGGACCATCCAGGCCCCGTCGGCATCCTGAGACGCCATGAAGTGCCAATCCCTGCCGTCACTGTCGGTGACGTAGAACGTGCCTTCCTTGGCCAGACCGTTCTCGTACATGCCCTCGAAGCGGGAGCCGGTCGCCCAGACATAGACGCCTTCGCCGTTAGGCGCGCCACCCATGAAGCCGCCCTGGTACATGTCGCCGCTAGGCCACTTCATCATGCCGGAGCCGTCGATGCTCCCGGCCATGAAGTCGCCTTCGTAGCTGGTGCCGTCGGTCCACATCAGCATGCCGGCCCCTTCGATGGTCTCCGTCACGAAGATGCCGCTGTAGGTCAGGCCGTCGGGCCAAGTGAGCGTCCCGTAGCCGTTGATGCGCCCGGCGGTGAAGTTGCCTTCATACGTCGCGCCAGTCGGCCACATCATCATGCCGGTACCGGCCATCTCGCCAGCCTGGAACGGCCCCTCGTACATGGCGCCCGTAGGCCACGTCAGCCGGCCTTCGCCGTTCGGCAGACCGGACTCGAACGCGCCTTGGTACATCGTGCCGTCACTCCAGGTGTAGGTGCCTTGGCCGTGGACCTTCCCGTCCTCGAACTCGCCCTCGTAGGACGAGCCGTCGTCGTACGTGAAGCTTCCTGTCTTGGCCCAGGCAGCTGTCGCGCCGACGAGTGCGATAGTCAGAAGAGCTGTCAGAACTTTCATGATGCAAAACAATCTCAGATTCTACGAGTTTTCGTCAACCCGTCATGATACGATTTGTATTGATCGACAAGGAGGCTCGCATGTTGACCCGCGAACGGCTGCAAACCGGCTGGACCACCACCGAGGAGGACCGGGAGGCAACGGCCGAGCTGGCGGCGCGCATCCCCCAACGCGTCTTCGACGCCCACATGCATCTCTATGACATCCAACACTTTCCGCGGCTGAGCCCGATGCTCGAGTTGGGACCGGAGCGGGTCGGTCTGGCCGAATGGCGGGAGCTGGTCGGCGCGCAGCTCGGCGGCCCCGAGCGGATGACAGGCGCCCTGGTCCTGCCGTTTCCGGCCGCGGACCTGCCGATCGGCCCGAAAAACGATTACGTCGCGGCGCAGACCGCGGGCCACCCGACCGCGATCCGCGCCTACCTGGTCGCCGCGGACACGACGCTTGCCGAGGTGGAAGCGGATCTCGACGGTGAGGGGATCGGCGGCTTCAAGTGCTACCACTGCTACAGCGCCCGCGAGTACACGCAGCAATCGTACATCGACGAGTTCCTGCCCGACTGGACGTGGCAGGTCGCCGATGAGCGCGGCTGGTTCATCATGCTGCACATCGTGCGCGATCCGGCGCTGGACGATCCGGAGAACCAGCGGCAGATCCGCGAGAAGTGCGAGCGCTTTCCGAACACGCAGCTCATCCTCGCGCACGCGGCGCGCGGCTTTCACGGCCCCAACACCACCAGGGGGATCGCCTCCCTGCGCGGGCTGCAGAACGTATGGTTCGACACCTCCGCCATCTGCGAGGCGGAGCCCATGATCGCGATCATGGACGAGTTCGGGCCGCGTCAACTGGTGTACGGCTCCGATTTTCCGGTCTCGCACCAGCGCGGGCGCTCGATCACGCTCGGCACCGGGTTCGCCTGGATCGCCACCGACCAGCTCGAGTGGAACGACCGCGCCTTCTTCGGGCAACCGATCCAGGTCGGCCTCGAGGAGGTGCGCGCCATCTTCCACGCGGCCGACCGGTTCGGGCTGAACGAAGCCGACCTGCAGGACGTGTTCTGCGACAACGCGGAGCGGCTGCTGGGGCTGCGAGCGGTCGACCCCGATCTGGGCCAGAAGAGCTACGAGCGGGCGCTCACCATCATCCCGCGCGGCAACCATCTGCTCAGCAAGAACCCGGACCGCATGGCGCCCGGCCAGTGGCCGCCCTATTTCCGTGAGGCGCGCGGCTGCGAGGTGTGGGACGAGGCGGGACGCCACTTCTACGACTGCTCCTCGCACGGGATCGGCGCGACCATCCTGGGGTTCCGCGACCCGGACGTCACCCGCGCGGTGATTCGGCGAGTCAGCCTGGGGAGCTGCTCGACCCTCAATCCGCGCGAGGAGCTGGAGCTTGCCGACCTGTTGTGCGGCCTGCATCCCTGGGCGGAACGGGTACGCTTGGCGCGCACGGGCGGCGAGACGATGACCGTGGCGGTGCGCATCGCCCGCGCCACTACCGACCGCTCGGTGGTGGCGATCAGCGGATACCACGGCTGGCACGACTGGTACCTGGCGGCCAATCTGGGAGAGAGCGACGCGTTGCGCGGCCACCTGATGCCGGGGCTGGAGCCGCTCGGCGTGCCGCGCGAGTTGCGCGGCACGGCGCAGGTATTCGAGTGGGGCGACCTGGAGCGGTTCGACCGCATCATCGCCGAGCACGGCGACCGGCTCGCGGCAGTGGTCATGGAGCCGTGCCGCGGACAGGATCCCGATCCGGGGTACCTGGAGCACATCCGAGCCGAGGCGCACCGGGTGGGCGCGTTGCTGATCTTCGACGAGACCTCCATCGGCTTTCGCCTGGAGCGCGCCGGCGCGCATGCCCGCTTCGGGGTCGATCCCGACCTGGCCGCATTCGGCAAGAGCCTGGGCAACGGCCACGCCATCGGCGCCGTGATCGGCACCGCGGCCGCCATGGAGGGCGCCGAGCACTCGTTCATCTCCTCCAGCTACTGGACCGAGGGCGTGGGCCCGGCGGCGGCGGTGGCCGCGGTCACGAAGATGACGCAGCAGCTCGACGTGCCGGCGTTGGTGGCCGCGGTCGGCCGCCGCGTCAAGGAGGCATGGCAGCGCCAGGCCGCGGCCGCCGGTGTGCCGCTGGTGGTCGACGACGCCTATCCGTGCATCGCGCACGCTGCGTTCGACCACGAGCAGGCGAAGGAGCTCAGCACGCTGTACACGCACCTGATGCTGGAGCGCGGCTTCCTGGCTCCGCCGGTCATCTACTGCTCGGTGGCGCACACGGAGGAGGTGCTCGACAAGTACGAAGCGGCGATGGTGCCGGTCATGGCCGAGCTCAGCGACGCGATCCGAAAGGGAGACATCGCCGACCGGCTGCGCGGCCCGCTGCCCGTGGAGGGCTTCAGGCGCCTGGTCCGCTGAGGGTTCCATGCGCATCACCGGCATCACTCTGACCGCGTTCTCGTACGGCGACACCGAGCCCGGCCTCTGGAACGGGATCATCGGCTATCCGCCGCGCCCGCGGCGCAAGGGATTCTCGCGGCTCACCGTCACCACCGACGACGGGGCGGTGGGCATGGCGCCGGGACCCGGCCCGAACCAGGCGCTCATCGAGCAGTTGTCCACGGTCGTGATGGGGCAGGATCCGCTGGCGGCCGACGCGCTCTGGCAGCGCATGTACCAGGGGAACTGGCGCAAGCCGGTCGCCAAGGGCGAGCACATCCGCGCGATGGGGGCGATCGACAACGCCCTCTGGGACCTGCGCGGCAAGGTGACCGGCCAGCCCGCGTGGAAGCTGCTCGGCGGCGCGCAGCGCGAGCTTCCCGTGTACGCGGCCGGAGGCTACTACCAGGAAGGCAAGGGGCTGGCCGAGCTGGCGGCCGAGGCGGCGCACGCGGTCGAGCTGGGCTTCCGGGCGGTGAAGATGAAGATCGGCTGGTCGGGGGTGACGCTGCGCGAGGACGCGGACCGGGTGCGCGCCGTGCGCGACGCGATCGGCGCGAACGTCGATCTCATGATCGACGCGAACAACGCCTGGGACTTCGCCACCGCATTGCGCTTCGCGCGCCTGGTCGAACGTTACGACCCCTATTGGTTCGAGGAGCCGGTGCATGCCGACGACATGCAGGGCAGCGCGGCGCTGGCCCGCGCGCAGCCGATCCCGATCGCCAGCGGTGAGAACGAGTTCACCCGCTGGGGCTTCCGCGACCTGATCGACGCGCGCGCCGCGCACTACATCCAGGCCGATCCGAACGTCTGCGGCGGGCTCACCGAGTGGGTAAAGATCGCCGCCTACGCCGGCGCGCACCACCTGCCGATGGCCCCGCACGGTGACGGCCATCTGGGCGCGGTCGCGGTCGCCGCGGTCACCAACGGGCTGATCGTCGAGATGGGTCCGGCGCTGCTAGCCGACGAGCTGATCGCGCCGCCGGAGTTCCGCGACGGCAGGATCGTGATGTCCGACCGACCCGGCCTCGGCATCGAGTGGAATGAACCCCGGATCGACCACTTAGCGCGTGATGGCTGACAAGCGGGATGGGATTCTAGCCTGCATAGCCCGTCATTACCCCCTGCGACCGTTGTCCATGAGCCGCATATACGAGGGGTGTGGGACCCGGAACTGGTCTCTGCACGCGGTGGAGGGCCGGTTCTTCGTCAAGGAGTATCCCGGGCAGACAAACGTAGACGAAGAACGACAGGCGCTCGGTCTCGCCATGTACGCGCGCGACTGCGGCATACCGACTCCGAGGGTCATCGCAACTCGCTCCGAAAACCTGATCTGCACGAGCGGTAACACGACGTTCGTCCTGTTCGAATGGGCGGATGGATGCACCGCGAAGCCGTCCCTGGCACTGGAGCAGATGGCACAAGCAGGTCGAGTCCTTGGGGATATGCATCGCCACTTCAGCACGATCGAGTCGAGGCTCCCATCGGACACATCTCGTTGGCTCAGATTCGACGCAGCCGACAAGCTGAGCGAAATCGATCACTACATACAGATCATCCGACGAAAATCCGAGCCGGACAGCTTCGACAGAGAGACACTTCCCTTGCTGATCGAACGCAAACAGCTCGTTCGGGAAGTTCCCAAGATCCTGCAAGCCCTCCCCACCCTCACAACTCAGGTGATACACAACGACTATGGCCTCCCGAACGTGATGTTCAGAGACAACAGGGTGTCTGCCGTTGTCGATTTCCAACCGCCGAGACCTTTCCTGATTGCGTACGAGGTCGGAAGGATCGCTCTTGGTCCGGAGAACTTCACGTCATTCGGATGGATGGAGAAAGCATCCGTCCTGATTCGGGCGTACTGCAGAGCACACAGGGTTGCCATCCACGACATCTGCTTCGCTCCTCACATCTGGCTTGTGCAGCTCATTCGAAGCATGTACGGCGTCAAACAGCACTACACTCGCCCCGTCGAGCTGCAGGAAGCCTTGGATCGCTTCTGGTTTCAACGCGCCCATGCGGCTCAGACGCTCTTCGCGAGCCTGGGGACTGCACAGGCGATTCTGAGGTCAGTCTGGGAGACAAGCGCCGGTGACGGCCGACCTCGGTGAATCCGGCGCAACGGCGATGTCGCAACTCCGGCTGTTGCTGCGAGCACGTGTTCGATAGGATCGGCCATGGCTCTACTGCATTGTCGGGACAAGTACGGCAGCCGGGCGATCATCACTGCCCGCCAATCGATCGAGCATGGTCACGCGGCTCGCCCCCTGCCGGTTTGTCCGCCCGACCTGATCCTGCTCTTTCAGAAGAGACTGTGGCGTGAGGTGAGCGCCTCTGCGGTGGAAAAGGCAGCGGGTGACCGCGCGCCGTTCGTGGTGTTGGACCGCGGCCAAGCACCGGTGGCCGTTGCCGGTGGATTCGGAGTCGGCGCGCCAGCGGCCGCGGAAGCGCGGGCCGACCCCACGTTGCTGGATTCCTGCCAACGAGCGCTGGCGGCCGCTGAAATCGATGCCACCATCGGCAGTACCTGGACCACGGACGCCCCTTTCCGGGAAACCGAGGCCGAGGTGCGAGAGATGCAAGCCGATGGCGTGCTGGCGGTGGAGATGGAGCTTGCCGCCACTTCCGCGATCTGCACGTGCAGGAGCAACTGCAGGCAGTGTTCGATGTCACGGTCGCCACGCTGGCACGATCGACCGCCGACGCCTTGCCGGTCACGCCGCACGTCCGTCAGACTCCATAGAGTAGCCGTCATGGCACTCCCACCCGATCTGATCGGCGACCGAGCGTTCTCCTCGCCCCCGATCTACGTTTCGGACCTGGATCGCTGTACCCCGTCGGCCGCCCTGAGCCCCGAGTCGCGCCGCGGCTTCTGGCGAACCCTGGCCTACGAGACGCCCGCGTTCAGCGGCACCATGCTCATGGCCAACCCGGAGACCGGAGCGCCCGACATCACCTGCCGGCTGAACCTCACCGGTCCGCACGCCATCTCGATCGGCATCCACCCCAGCGACATCGGTCAGATCGACTGGCACAACGCCACCGGCGAGGTGGTGGGCTGCGGGCCAGGCTCACCGGCGATCAATCCTTCTCCGTACTCGAATGGGACCCCGGCGGACACCTCAAGCGCCGCCGCCTGGAGGAGATCTTCTGGAAGGTGGCCGATCTGACCGATCAGGAGATCACCTTCTCCCAGTACGGGTTGCGCGCGGGCACCGGCGCCCATCCGGAGCTCGGCGACCATGCCCCGGCGCGGATCGCCTACATCAAACTGGTGCCGCTCACCGATGAGGAAGCGGAGATCGTGCGCGCCGACCGCGTCGACCGATCCAACAAGCGGCTGCAGGGCCACACCGACATCAGCAACGTGCTGCGCGCCGGCACGATCGACGCGATCCGGGAGGAGCTCGAATCGTACCGCGACAGCGACTTCGATCGGATCCACTGGGAGCTCGGCTCCGGCGACCTTATGAACTATCCCAGCAGGATCGGGCGCACCCTGGACCAGATCGAACCGCCCGACTACGGGCGCAAGTGGGACCGCTATCTGCACGAGGGTTGGAACCGTCTGATCACCGCCGGCATCGACCCGTTCGGGGAGGCGGTGAGCTACGCGCACGGCATGGGCATGGGCTTCCACGCCGCCTACCGCCTGGCGGGGTGGACCTACCCGCCGCCGCTGCTCGACTACGCCTTCGCCGACGGCCTGTACGACCGCCACCCGGAGTGGCGCTGCAAGGACCGGGACGGCCGCGATCAGGCGCGCCTGTCGTATGCGTTCCCGGAGGTCCAGGAGTACTGCATCTCCGTGCTGCGCGAGGTGGTGCGCGCCTATCCGGTCGACGGCATCACGCTGCTCTACAACCGCCGCCCGCCGTACCTGGACTACGAGGCGCCCCTGACCGAGGGGTTCAAGTCAGCCACGGGCCGGGACCCGCTCCGGATCCCGGCCGACGATCCGGAGTGGCTGCGCTACCGGGCCGACGCGCTGACCGCATTCATGCGGCGCGTGCGCCACGCCATGGCGGCCGAGGCCGACGCCCGCGGAGCGCCGATCGAGATCTCCGCCTGTATCCTTGGCGCCATCCAGGACAACCTGTTCTTCGGCATCGACGTGGCCGCCTGGGCTCGTGAGGGACTGGTGGATACGGTGATGCCGTACAGCAGTGCACCCTACGCGTTGCCGGTGCCCACCGACACCTGGAGCGGTCCCGAGCAGGTACGCCCGTTCGCAGACGCGGTCGCCGGAACCGGTTGCCGGCTGGCGATGAACATCATGCCGCGATTCATGCCACCGGAAGAGTTCCGCCGCATGGCCAAGATGCTCTACGACGCCGGCAGCGAGTGCCTGTTCTTCTGGGACAGCTACCAGCGCGACCATCACCGCGGGTACTGGAACGCGTTGCGACGCCTGGGCCACCGCGACGAGATCGACCGCTGGCACGCGGCCGGGGAGCCGGCGCTGGGGACGCCGCTGACCGAGCGGGAGCTCAAGGAGCGCTGCTCGCAACTGCACGACGTGCGGCCGGAGGTGCTGGAGCAGGATCGCGCGATCCAGCCGCTGTTGACCCTGGCCGGCTGGAACATGCACGGCGTGGCGCCAGGCTGACGAGGCCAAGTTGACCGGACAGCCGGGCAGATCCGCGATCGGCGTCGCGGTCGTCGGCGTCGGCTACATGGGCGCCATCCATGCCCGGACCTACGCCGCCGAGCCGCGCGCGCATCTGGTCGGCGTCTACGACGCGCGGGCGGACACGGCGCGATCCGTCGCCGCCGAGGTCGGCGCCGCCGCGTTCGCGAGCCTCGATGAGCTCCTGCACCGGCCCGAGGTGGAGGCGGTCAGCATCTGCACCCCCGATGCCGACCACGTCGAGCCGACCCTGGCCGCCCTGGCAGCCGGCAAGCACGTGCTCCTTGAGAAGCCGATCGCGACCACGATGGCGGACGCCGACCGGATCGTCGCGGCGGCGGAGACGGCCGCAGGGCAGCTCATGGTCGCGCAGATCGTGCGCTTCGACCCGCGCTACGTGCGCGTGAAGCGGATGCTGGACGACGGCGCGCTGGGTGATCCGATCAGCCTGCACGCGCGCCGCATCACCTCGAGCGCATCGCAGGAGAACCTGCGCGGCCGCGTGTCGGTGCAACTGTTCCTGGGCATCCACGACTACGACACCATCCGCTGGCTGACCGGGCGCGAGTTCGTGCAGGTGCACACCGAGGCGCGCAGCGGCATGCTCGCCGCCAAGGGGTATGCGGTGGAGGACGTCGCCTTCACGGTAGGCCGCCTCGAAGGCGGCGCCGTGGCCTGCGTGGAGAGCGGCTGGGTGCTGCCGCCGGAGATCCCGCGCGGCGGCGACATCAAGCTGGAGGTGATCGGCACCGGCGGCACCGCGCGCGTCGATCTGGTCGAGCAGGGGCTGGCCGTCTGCCTGACCGGGGAGCGCTACGAGCGACCCAGCTTCGGCCACGCCATCGGCGAAGAGATCGCGGACTTCCTGGATGGCATCGCCGCCGGCCGGCAGCCCAGCGTCACCGCCGACGACGGGCGCGCGTCGCTGCAGGTCGCGCTCGCTGCGATCCGATCATCCGAGCTCGGCGCGCCGGTACGGCCGGCTTCGATGCCGCGCTGATCACTCGACCTTGGCGTAGTTGGCGACGCCGATCAGGTTGGTGCCGATCGTCAGCACGCCGTTGTCCCTGGAGAACCGCACGGTCAGGTTCGGGTAGTCGATGCGCGGCGATCCCCACGCATCGTCGGCTTCGTCGATCGGATCGAGGCGCAGGGTCCGCCGCAGGTCGATCGGATCGGCGACGCTCGTCTCCTTTCCCGAGCGCCTCACGGTCACGTTGCTGAGCGCCAGCTGTGACGGCTGCAGGCCGCCGCGCTTGATGTACCGGTAGTCGCCTCGCATCTCGTGCACGCGCCGCCATTCGTTCGATTCGGCATAGAAATAGTCGGTCGTCAGGCTGAAGGTGCTCTCATCGAATTCCCATCGGGCACGGATCTTCGGAATGTGTTCGAGCGTCCGTGACTCGCGCTCCCCTTCCCAGATGCCGACCACCTGGCGGCCGGCACGGTACTCGTAGAACTTGCTGGCGACCTTGCCGCGCAGCGAGTACGCGGCGACCAGCAGGATGATCGCGACGATGATGCCGAGGACGGCGAAGTACCGAATCGCGCCGGTCTTGAACTCTTCCCAGCCCATCGACAGCCTCCGTCAGGGGTTCAACTGTAGTCTCACGATCCCGCGCAGGACAAGGGCGCCTCAGCCGTCCCCCGGCCCTCGATTTGCCCAGAGCGTCACACGGCCGAGCCGGTCGTACGGCCCGAACATGTGCAGACCGCCTGCGATGATGTCCGGACGGCCGTCACCGTCGAGGTCGGCGACGTCGGCGGTGACCAGATGCGTCGGGGCACCCGCGATCCCGTGCGGGGTGAACTGCTGCGCGCCGTCGTTCTCCAGCCAGATCAGGCTCCGGCGTGAGGGATCGGCCCAGTCGCTCACCAGGCTGGTGACCACGATGTCGATGTCGCCGTCGCCGTCCAGGTCGGCCGGCGTGGGGCTGAACGCGCCATAGTAGCGCAGCAGGTCGTGACGGACGAAGCCGCGGGGTCCTCGATTCTCCAGCCACTGGATGCCGTGGTACGGCCGCAGCATCGTCGTCGACTGTGCCGCGGGAACGTCGAACGCGTCACCGTTGCTGTAGAGCAGGTCCAGGTCGCCGTCGCCGTCCAGGTCGACCGGCGCGATCCCGGACGAGCCGAACAGCGGCGTCGGCGCGCGGTACAGCGTCCGCTTCACGAAGCTGCCGTCGCCGCGGCCCATGAAGGCGTCGATGCGTTCACTGGCCTGCGAGACGAGCGCGACAATGTCGAGATGGCCGTCACCGTCCAGATCGACCACCGGCACGTGGCTGGCGCCGGGCACCGCTTCCAGCTCGTGGTAGGCGAAGTCCCCCGCTGCACGCTGCTCGAGCCAGCCGATCGAACCGACGGCGATGTGCCCGAAGGCGGCGACCGCCAGATCCGGGTCGCCGTCTTCGTCCAGATCTCCGGCGCGCACGTCGGCCACCCGGCCTACGTCCTGAAGCAGCACCCGCCGCGTGTAGCCTCCGGAGCCGCGCTCCAGCAACACGACACTGCCGACCAGTCCGTCCGTGGGCGGCAGGGTGCCGAGCGATGCCACGGCTACGTCCAGGTCGCCGTCTCCGTCGGCATCCAGGACCTCCGCCCGCGCCGGGGCCGCGACGTCGCCGATCACCGTCTCGGCCCACGCATCGCCAGCCCGTGACAGCACGGAGACGGTGTTGCGCCGGGCATCGCTCACCAGGATCTCGATCGACCCGTCGCCATCCACATCGACGGTCCGCACCGAGGTGATCAGAGGCGGCACGGCCGCGGGCGGAGCGACGGCCGTGGCCGAGAACGAAAGGGGCGAGTCGGCCGGGTCCGCGGGCAGCATCGCCAGAGCGTCCGGCGCCCGGTTCCGAAAATACCGCCACACCTCCAGGTGCTGGTCGTCGGTGAGCTCGAATCCCGCCCGGTCGGCCATGATCGACCGCATGCGCGCCAGCGAGCGCAGCCAGTCGGCCCTGGCCAACTCGCCCGGGTCGGGGGGCCGGTGGCATCCGGCGCAGCTCGAAACCACGACGTCGGGGACGTCGGGGAGCGCCTGCCACTCGTCGCGCCCGGTCCCGTCCGTCCCCCGCGTGAGCGCCACCGCCACTGCGATCGCCGCGGCACCGACGCCCGCCGCGATCAGGACCATCGCCGCGCGGGACCTGGAGTGCGGCGTCAGGCGGGACTTCTCCGGATCGTCAGCAGCGCATCCGCAGGTGGATCGTCGATCGTCGACACGGCCCCGTCGGGCCAGCGCACCTCCAGCGCGTGGAGCACGGCATCGCCCAGCACGCCGAAGTGGACACGCTGCGGGTCGCCGAACAGGTACCCGCTCGCGGACCGGACGTCGCGGCGCTGGACGCCGTCGGCGGTGCGCAGCCGCACCACCGCGCCGATCGCACGTGTGTTGGCGCCGGGCTGGCGCAGTTCGACCTGCACCGCGGCGCCCTGGCACATCCGGTTCTCGAACAGTTGCGCGGGCGACGCCAGATTGTTGACGACGATATCGAGGTCGCCGTCCAGGTCCAGGTCGACCATCCCCATGCCGCGGCCGCCGCGCTGCGAGGCGAGCTCCCATTCCGGAGCCGGCGCGAAGTGGCCGTCACCGATGTTGCGAAACGCCTGATTCTCCTCGACCAGCTCGCCGCCGGGCAGATACGGGAACTGCTCGCTGCCGACCATGCCGTTGACGACGTAGAGATCGAGCGCGCCGTCGTGATCCAGATCGCCGAGCTTGGCGGACCAGCTCCATCCGCTGGAGGCGACCCCGGCGGTGCGCGCGCTGTTGCGGTACCGTCCATCCTCCTCCCGCGACAGGAGCACGTTGGCGATGACCTGCTGATCGGCCTGCTCGCCGGGGACCTCGGCCATCCTCATCATCACCGTCAGATAATGGCGCGCCAGCTCGACCGAATACGGGCTCATGTCGGCCGCGAACAGCTCCACCTCGCCGTCGGCATCCACGTCGCCGGCATCCAGGCTCATCGTGTTGCGGCTGATCGCCCGGAACGGCATCGCCTCCGCCCAGCCGGTGTCGGTCCGCAGCCAGACCTGGTCGATCAGCGCGAAGTCGTTGCCGACATGGATGTCCAGGCGGCCGTCGCCATCGAGATCGACCAGCAGGAGCGCCAGAGCCTCCGCCCGGTCGGCCAGCCGCATCGTTCGCAGGCCACTGCCTGCGCGCTCGTGGTAGAAGACGCCGCCCGCGCCGTGGCCGACACCCAGGTTCTTCACCAGCTCGGCATCATAGGTCGCCGTCACCAGGTCCAGGTCGCCGTCGCCGTCCAGATCCCCCCACGCCATCGTGTAGGCGGTCTCGGACGGCGCAGGGTCGAACAGGCGATCGAATTCGGCATCGAGCGTATCGCGCCGCCACAGCTCCGGCGGACCGGTGCCGCGGGTGAAGGCGATGTCGAGCAGGCCGTCGCCGTCGGCATCGACCACGGTCACCGCGCGTGTGTGTCTGATCGGCAGAATCTGGCGGCGGAAGCGCAGGTCGCCCTCGTTCCACAGCAGGGAGGTCGGCCCTGCCAGGTTGGTGAGCACCAAGTCGAGGTCCCCGTCGCCGTCCAGATCGCCCGCGGCGACGCCGGCGCCGTGACTGTCGAACAACTCGATCGGGAGTCCGGACGGTAGCGTCCGGTGGTCCAGATCGTGCGCCCGGAACGCCGCTTCGCACCCCGACCGCGGGAGGAACTGCCGGATCTCGACGCTGACGCCGGCCGGGGCTCCATCGGCCTGAGCCGCCGCGCAGGCGGCTATCCAGGCGAGCACCGCGGCGGTGCGCCGGACTCCTCGCTTCCAGTACCTCGATGTCATGGGAGAAAGAAGACGGCCAGACCGAAGCGGTGGCTTCAGTCTGGCCGTCGGCATCGCTCTTACGGAGCGAAGCTCAGAGCTGGATACCCGCCTGGTCCAGGTACCGGTTCATCGCCGTGTTGTAGATCTCCTCCAACCGCTCCGCGCCCAGGCGCTCGACGCGGTTGATGAAACTGTCCCAGTCGCTGTCCATGTTGTTCTGGCCGTTGATGAAGCGGGCGATCTGCTCGTCCACGTAGGTGTGGAGCTGCTGCTCCAACTGCGCCTTCTCATCCAGCTCGTCCGGGCTGAAGCCAAAGGTGGGCGTCGGCGGCAGGTCCCACGTACCGGCGTCGCGCCACTCATCCCAGATGTTCAGGGTCACGGTACGGGCAGCCTTGCCGCCGTCAGGATCGGCCGGATCCCAGTAGTAGTGGCTCCAGTCCATGCCCCACGTGTCGCTCGGTCCCCCCTGCAGCATTATCTGCGGGCCCTCACCGATCATCTCGCCGCGCGTCTTGGAGCGATCCGGGTCGTTCTCCTCACACTCCAGTTTCGGGTAGGCGCCGCTCCAGCAGAGCGTCCAGCGGCGGTGCCAGTCGTTGCCCGGGGTGTCGTCATACTCCCACGCGTAGCCCTCGGGGCCGTACCCGGTCAGCGTGGCGCCCTCGTCGCTGTACAGGAAGTCCAGGAGCTCCACCGCCTTGGCGATGTTGTTGCCGCGCGCGGACAGCAGTGCCTTGGGACCGGCGATGCCGCGCTGGCGGATCCAGACGTCCTCACCGTTCACCTTGGGGGCGACCACGGAATAGGAAGAGAAGCCGCAGAACGCATCGCCGCCGGTGCCCTGCCTGCACATCCGCTCGGCCTGCGTCGGCTCGATGCTCGAGCCCCAGGTGCCCCACCAAAACATGGTCTTGCCCTCGTCCCAGTCCAGGCGACGCTGGTCCTTCTCCGCCATCGTCAGGTAGTCGGGGTGCAGGATGCCGGCTTCGTGCATGGCCCGCAGGAACTCGGTGGCGCGCTTGAAGCGCGGGTTCAACGGCCCGAAGCGCCAGACGTTGTCCGACTCCATCTGCATGGCGGTGTCCGCCGCGAACTCGTCCTTGTACATGACGCGGGGAAGCTGGCCGCCGCTGCGAATGCCGCGGTCGCCGCGCGTGTGCATGCCGGTGGTGGGACCGCCGAACATCGCGTCCCAGTGCGGCTTCATGGCCAGGATCGCCTCCTGGACCTGATCGATGTCGGTGAACTGGTCCGGCACGCCCGGGTCGTAGCCGGCCGCCTCCATCAGGTCGCTGCGCAGCACGAACCCGGGAACCCGCGGCGCCAGGAACCGGGTGTCCAGCCGGTTCGCCAAGTACACGTGGCCGTCGGGTGCGAAGCGCTGATAATTGTCGATGTCCCACGCGGTGTAGACGCGATCCAGGTTGGGCATGTTGCCCGCGTCGCGCTCGACGTCCAGGGCGACGAACAGGCCCTGCGGCCCGTAGATGTTCGGGTCGTCCCCCATGGCGCCGAAGTACTGCATGACGTCCGGAAAATCCAGCGACGCCAGGGTCGTGCTCCACCAGGTGGACATGTCGCCCTGCTCGACGTGCATCGGCTGGAGGGTCGTGCCGGTCGCCTCACCGACCCACTTCATGACCAGGGTCTCGGGCGTGGCGTTCTTGTTGAATTCGTAGAAACCGGACCAGCGGATGACGGGTCCCTCGGCCGACACCGTGCCGGCGGCGGCTACTATCAGCACGAGTGCCAGGATGCTCAGACGGGATAGCGATTGCCTCATGCAACGCCTCCTTTTCTTTTGAGATTGCCTGCGCGCCGCGCGCGCGGCTCGTCCACCCAGTATGCGCCCCGTGGTGGGACGGCGCAACCTCAGCCCTTGACCGAGCCGAGCGTGATCCCCTTCACGAAGTAACGCTGCGCGAAGGGGTATACGAACAGGATCGGGATCACCGTGATCAGCGTGAACGCCATCTGCGTGGCCTTCAGGTAACCGCCCTGCCACACTTCCTGCGACGCGTCGTACTGTCCCTCGACCTCGTACGCGGTGAGCTGCGCCGGCCCCGCGTCCGGGCTGCCGACGCTGGAGCCGCCGAAGCCGCCGACCACCGCCACCTCCCGCAGGAACAGGGTGAGCGGGTACTGGCTCCGGTCGCTCAGGTAGATCAGTGCGCTGAAGAACGAGTTCCACATGGCCACGGCGGCGAACAGTCCGATCGTCGCCAGCATCGGCTTGATCAACGGCAGCACGATCCTGAACAACACCAGGAAGTCGCCGCCGCCGTCGACATATACCGACTCCAGCACCTCCTCGCTGACGTTGGTGTGGATGTAGACGCGGAACAGAATCACGTAGTAGGCGCTGACCGCCCCCGGCAGCACGATCGCCCACAGCGAATTCAGCATGCCGAGCTGCCTGATCCACAGGAAGTTCGGGATCAGTCCGCCGCCGAAGAACATCGACACCAGCAACGCGGCGCCGACGAACCCGCGAAACGCCAGCTTGCGCTGCGCGAGCGCGAAACCGGCCATCGAGCACAGGATGACCGTCAGCACCGTGTTCAGCACGGTGTAGAGGATGGAGTTGAAATAGGCGCGCCCGATGAACGGGTTGTACTGGAACAGATAGGTGTAGATGTCAAGGCTAAAGTCGACCGGAATGATGGTCACCTTGCCGAAGCCGACGGCGAAGAAGTCGCTGGTCGAGATGGCGGCCATGTACACGAACGGGTAGAGCGCCGTCAGGGCGATGAGGAAGATCAGGATGACGTTGCCGGCGTCGAACAGCCGCGACCCGAACGAGTGGCGATAGACGCGGGTCATCGCTACCAGAGCCCTTGCCCGCGTACCTTGCGGACGATCCGGTGAGTGACGTAGACGATCGCGAAGGAGACGATGGAGTTCAGCAGGCCCACGGCGGTCGCGTACCCGTACTGGCCGTTCTGGATGCCGCGGCGATACACGTACGTCTGGATGATGTCGGACGTCTCGTAGGTGGCCGGGTTCTGGATCAGCAGCGCCTTCTCGAAGCCGACGTCGATCAGCGTCCGGGTGTTCAGAATCAGCAGCACCAGGATCGTCGGCAGGATGGAGGGCAGCGTCACGCGCCAGATCTTCTGGAAGCGTCCGGCTCCGTCGATGTCGGCCGACTCGTACAGCTCCGGGTTGATCCCGGTCATCGCCGCCAGATACAGGATCGAGCCCCAGCCCAGGCTCTGCCAGATGCCGGAGATCACGTACATCGGCCGGAACGCCCTCGGATCGGCCAGGATGACCGGCGCTTGTCCGGTGATGTCGGCGATGATCCGCGTGACCAGGCCTTCGAAATTGACGAACTGGAACATCAGGCCGACGATCACCACCTGGGACACGAAGTGCGGAAGGTAGGTGAACGACTGCATCCAGCTCTTGAACTTGGCGTTCGACAGCTCGTTGAGCAGGATCGCGAAGATGATCGGCGCCGGAAAGCCGTAGACGAGCTGCTGGAATCCGAGCAGCACGGTGTTGCGGATCAGCCGCAGGGTGTTCGGGTCGGTGACGAACTGCTCGAAGTACTTGAGCCCCACCCAATTGGCGCCGAAGAAGCCTTCGAGCGGGCTGAACCGCCGGAAGGCGAACGATATGCCCCAGATCGGTATGTAGTGGAAGACCACCAGCCACAAGAGAGCGATCCCGATCATGATGTGCCGCGCGGGATAGCGCCGGATCACGTCGATGTTCTCGGCGAGACGAGACCCCGGCGTGCGCGGTTCGGCGGCCTTGCGCTCGCGCAGCGAGGAGTCAAGCTGTGTGTCGGCCGTTACACCGGCAGGAGCGGTGGAAACGTCAGACATTCCCCGAACCTCTGTCTGTCCTCACGTGTGCCGTGCCGACTCCGGCGTCGGCCATAGCGGTCGTAACGATGGCGGGGTCAGCCATGCACTCCATCCTTGGTGGAAGGCAGAAGCCTGAAAGGATGCTTGAGACTGCCACCGCGGCTCTATGGTGTCAACATGCAGGAGTGGGCTGAAACGGTTGACGGGTGTACACAGACTCTACACATTCCGTGCATGGCGACCAAGACAGTTTCGATAACGGTCGATGCCTACGAGAAGCTCAGGAGCGCCCGCAGGTACCCGAGCGAGTCGTTCACGCAGGTGATACTGCGGGCGACGTGGCCGGAGGACACGATCACGGCGGCTGAGCTCCTGAGCCGGCTCGATCACACGCCGGCGCCGTTCACGGCAGAGGAGCTCGACGCGATCGAGCGAGCCAAGACGGAAGAGCGCGGGCCCGAGGACAAATGGACCGATCGCTGATCCTCGAAACGACCTTCCTGATCGATCTCGAGCGCGAGCGCTCAAGGCATCAGGCGGGAGCCACGCGTGACTTCCTCGAGCGTCACGGCCGCTGCCGGCTGTTCATCACCCACGTCATCGCCGGCGAGCTCGCCGCCGGTATCTCACTCGGCAAGCGCGAGGAGTGGGAGGAGTTCATCAGGCCCTTCCGCATTCTGCCGGTCACCGCGGAAGTGAGCTGGGAATACGGCGTCACGTATCGGTATCTCCAGGAGCAGGGCAGGCTGATCGGCGGCAATGACCTGTGGATCGGCGCTGCCGGCCTGGCCTATGGGATGCCGGTCGTCACGCGCAATCCCGAGCACTTCCGGCGGATACCGCGGCTGGAGGTGATCCCCTACTGACCGGTCGTCATGGAGCGTGGGCCGACAGATCGGCTTCGAACTCCGCCCACAGTTCCTGCAGCCCGTCCACCTCGCGCCCTTCCGGCAAGGCCGTCACGTGGTGCCGGACGCGGGTCGTGTAGCTGCTGCCGGCCGCGAAGGCGAGCGAGCCCGGCCAGGTGACGTAGTCCATCGCCGGCCCGCCGGCGCCCATGCACACCGCGGCGGTGGTCTGAGGCTCGAACAGGATGACGTGCCGCTCTCCGCCCGGAGCCGGGTGCGACACCAGCGCCGGATGCGTCCATGACCCGCCGACGCGGCCGTCGCCGCGCGGGCAGTGCGGGACCTTGCCAAGCTCAAGAAAGGGGCTGTCCGGCGCGACGATCAGACGGTCGATGTGGTAGCCGCCGATGTCCAGGAAGTTGACCAGTCCGCCTGAGGCATCCCAGAACCGGCAGCCGATCACGGTCTCCCGCGTCGGCAGCCGGCCGGCCGGCCGGTTGAGACTGGTGTAGCAGGCGAAGAATTGCCCGTACTCGGCAAGCTCCGTCCCGGTCTCGTTGGTGACGGTCATCGTGCAGTCGTAGCCGAGCCGCGGCGGCTCCTGCACGGCGAGGACGGTCCACTCGTGACGGGTCCGCACGCCGTCGCAGCGGTACTCGCTCCACACTCGCGCCACGCCGCCGAGTTCCTCTCCGCCGCATGCCGCCGGCACCATGCGTGGCCGCATCTCGGTCGATCCTTCGTAGCCCGCCCACCATTGCCACTCGCGGCAGTCCCAGGTGGGGGTGTCGGGCTCGACCGCGTCGGTGCCGTCGGCGAGCACGAAGCGGGAGATGCCCAGGTGGCGCTTGCCGGCGCCGTCGATGACCACCTCGGCGCGATGCGCGCCATCGCCGGCGCAGACGTCGATGTGGAACCGCCGGATCATGGTAGGGACAGCATGCCACGGATCCGGCTGACTCCGGTCAGCCGGCCGCGAACGGGTTTCTCACCTCGACGCCGCTGTAGAACTGGCCGGGGTTCAGGTCCTCCGAATACACCATGGAGCAGCTTGCCCGGCCCGCTGCGGCCAGAATAAGCGAATCCGCCCGCATCGGCTCGATCGAGAGCTTCCTGATGGCGGATACGAAGAACTCCTGCACTACCTGCGTCGAGATCACGCCGCTGCCTTCCTGCGCACTGCGACGGAGCAACACCCGCGCGATGCGCCTCTTGTCCGGCTCATCATGGTCGCTGGTGTAGACACGCACGTTGGTATCGAAAAGGGACTTAGGCATCGTAGAGCTCGCCGCGGCTCCACTTCCTTCCGCGTGAACGGCCCTGTGCTTCGTCCATGGCGCGGAAGGTCTCCGAAATCCAGTCGGCCTCCTGGATCACCCGCCGTCTCAACAGGTCCCGGATGAGCGCATTGAACGACATCCCATGGCGACGGGCATACTCGCGCCCTTGCTCGATGAGCTGATCTTCCATGGCCAGAGTCACGTTACGCATCGTAGCCAAGGCGCGATCACCATGCGGCACGCACGGGGTACTTCCTGATCGCCTCGTCGGGAGTCGCGACCACCATGCCGTACACGATTGCCTGCGCGACGATGACCCGGTCGAACGGATCCCGGTGCAGGCTCGGCAGCTTGCCGACCTGCAGCACCTCCTCCTCGGAGATGGGCAGCGCCTCGATACGATGCAGCCGGCGCTGCTCCGGGACATAGTCCTGCGGCGCCGCGCGCAGATGGAGCCGGCCGAGTCCGTGCTTGATGGCGATCTCCCAGGCCGACGCGGCGCTCAGGAACACCTCGTTCGCGGAATCCACGATCAGGCCCCGTGCCCGTTCACTCAGCTTCGGATCTCCCTCGGCCAGCCAGAGAAACGTGACGGTGTCGAGCAGGAGCCTCATCGTGTCGCCGTGACGCTCAATCCGATCGACCCTCGAAGGAATCGTGCACCTGATCCGGAAGCGGATCGAAGAACGATTCCGGTATCTCCGCGAGCGCTTTGCCGAGCCCCACCGGCCGCGGCCGGTCCGCCCGCTGCGAAAGCGGCCGGATTTCGGCCACCGGATGGTTACGGCGACACAGGATGATTCGATCACCCTCAGCCAGCTTGGCGACATGTGCGGAGAGGTGCGTCTTCGCCTCCTGCATGTTGAGCCTGATCGTCGACATGACTCGAAAGTAAACCAGATTTCTGGTTGCTACATGCCGAGGTCCGAAGTCATCCGCCGGCGCTTCTCGACGATCCCCCCTGGGAGCGGTACTTTCGGCCTTGATGAAAGCCAGACTGTCCCGCATTCGCCAGTGCCGCCGGTCGGTGGCCACCATCGCCGCGGTCGCGGCCCTGGTTACGTTGCTGCCGGTCGCCTGGGCACAGGAGCCGCAGACCGAGATCCCCTTCGATCCGGAGGTACGCCGCGGCACCCTGGGCAACGGCCTGACCTACTACGTCAAGGTAAACCCGGAGCCGCCCGACCGCATCCAGCTACGGCTGGGCGTACGCGCAGGATCCGTGCTGGAGCAGGAGTCCGAGCGCGGCTTGGCGCACTTCCTGGAGCATATGGCCTTCAACGGCACCGCCTCGTTCGCGGGCAACGAGATCATCGATTACCTGGAGTCGATAGGCTCCGCATTCGGGCCGGACCTCAACGCCTATACCAGCTTCGATGAGACCGTGTACCTCCTGGAGCTCCCCACCGACGCCGACGTAGTCGCGAAGGGCTTCGACATCCTCAGCGAATGGGCGTACGCGATTACCTTGGACCCGGACGAGGTGGAGCGCGAACGCGGCGTGGTGCTTGAGGAGTGGCGGCTGGGCCAGGGTGCCGACCAGCGCATCCGCGACCAGCAGTTCCCGGTGCTGTTCGGCGACTCCCAATACTCGGTGCGGTTGCCGATCGGCCTGCCGGAGATCATCGAGACCGCATCCGCCGACGACCTGCGCGGCTTCTACGAGCGCTGGTATCGGCCGGACCTCATGGCGGTGGTCGCGGTCGGCGATCTCGATCCGGACGAGATGGAAGCCGTGATCCGCGAGCACTTCGCGCCGCCGCCGGAGGGCACGGCGGATTATCCGAGGGCCTACCGCCCCGATCCGCCGACCGATCGAACGCGGTTCCCCGTCCCCCCGCACGCGGATCTCAGGATCAGCGTGGCCGCCGATCCCGAGGTGAACCTCACCCGGCTAACCCTGTACCACAAGGTGCCGGCGCAGATCGGCCACGACCGCGCGGCCTACCGCCGCCTGCTGGTCGATTCGCTGTTCGCCCGCATGCTCAATGGCCGCCTGTACGAACGCAGCCGGGAGGCCGATCCGCCGTATCTCGCCGCCGGCGCCGGAAGCGGCCTTCTGGTGGGCGATGCCGCCGCACTGATCATCACCGCCTACATGGACAAGGACCGCATCCCGCGCGGGCTGGACACGCTGCTGGAGGAGATGCAGCGCACCGTCCAGCACGGGTTCACCGCCACCGAGCTCGAGCGCGAGAAGGCCAACATGCTGCGCGCCATCGAGAGCGCCTGGCACGAGAAAGACCAGCGGCCGTCGCAGCGGCTGGCGGACGAATACCTGCGCCACTTTCTGGAAGGCGAGCCCGTACCGGGAGTGGACGCGGAGTACGCCCTGCAACAGGAGATGCTGCCGGACATCACCGTGGAAGACGTGAACCGGCTGGCCGACCCATGGCGCGGGATCCACAACGCCGTCGTGCTTCTCTCGGGGCCGGATGGCATTCCCGCGGGGCCCGAGGTCGAAGCGGAACTGCTCGCCAAGGTGGCCGACGCGCAATCGCTGGACGTCGCGGCCTATGACGACGAGGCCAGCGACGCGCCGCTGCTGGCCGAGATCCCGGAGCCGGGCGCCATCGTCGCCGAGGAGCGCATCGACGCCGTCGACGCCGTGCGCTGGACGCTCTCCAACGGGGTCACCGTCATCGCCAAGCAGACCGACTTCCGGGACGATCAGGTGCTCCTGTCCGCGACCAGCCCCGGCGGCACCTCGCTGGTGGAGGACGCCGACTACGTCGCCGCCCTCACCGCCGACTCCCTGGTCCGCGGCTCCGGCGTCGGCGAGCATGACGTGATCGCGCTGGGCAAGCTGCTGGCCGGCAACACCGCGTCGCTTTCGCCCTCCATCGGCGGGCTGTTCGAAGGGTTCTCGGGCGACTCCTCGCCGGACGATCTCGAGACGCTGTTTCAGCTCGTCACCCTGTACGCCACCGCTCCTCGCCTTGACCAGGACTACTACGAGAGCTATTCGTCCAGCCTGAGGAGTCAGGCCGAGAACCGGCTGTCGCAACCCGACGCGGTGTTCTCCGACACGTACCGCGGCGCGATCAGCCAGGACCACTTCCGCACCAGGCCGTTCACGCTCGAGCTGCTGGAGGAGCTCAACCTGGATCGCTCCACCGCCATCTACGCCGACCGCTTCGGCGACCTGGGCGACTTCACCTTCATCATCGTCGGCGCGTTCGACTGGGACGCGCTGCGCTCGCTGACCGCTACCTATCTGGCCACGCTGCCGGCGGCCGGCCGGGTCGAGACCTGGCGCGACGTGGGCATCGACCCGCCGCCCGGCGTGGTGGAACACATCGTCCGCCAGGGAATCGACGAGCGCTCGATCACCCGCGTCGCCTTCGCCGGTGACATGGACTGGAGCCGGGAGGCTTCGATGGAGTTGCTGGCGCTCGGCGAGATGCTGCAGATACACCTGCGCGACCGGATGCGCGAGGAACTGGGCGGCACCTACTCGGTCGGCGTCGGCGCCTCGGGATCCGCGCTACCCGAGCCCGAGTACCAGATCACGGTCTGGTTCTCGAGCGATCCGGCGCGCGCCGAAGAGCTGTTCGAGGAGGTGCTGAACGGCGTCGACTGGGCGCGTGACGGTGCCGAGCAGAGCGATCTGGACACAGCGAAGGAGATCCTGCGCTCGAATCGCGAGGAACAACTGCGGCGCAACGGCTTCTGGCTGGGGCAGATCCGGGGTGCCGTGCAGCGCGGCGAGCCGTTCGAAGCGATCGTCGGCTTCGACGATCGCCTGGACGCGCTCACGCTGGAGGAGGTGACGGAGGCCGCCCGCCGCTACCTCAGCCGCGACCGCTACGTGCGCGTCGTGCTGCTGCCGGAGGAATCGGAGAGCGGTTCGGAGTAACCGCTGCCGGCGTCGGCGGCGCTCAGATCCACCGCCGGCAGCGGCGATTCGCGCACTTCGCCGTCCGCGAGGCGCAGCGCGTAACCGCCCACGGTGGACCGCGCCGTCACCACCCGTCGCAGCTCCGTGCCGACGTAGTGGGCGGCCGCGTCGTTGTCCAGGGCGATGCCGGGTGCGATCTCCCCGGCGCCCAGCATCGCGTGCAGCGCCGGCCGGCGTTCCGGCTCCGCGTCGTAGTGCGGGCAGCAGCTTCCGGGCAGGAAGCCCAGACAGTCGAGCGGCCGCAGCCGGTCGGCCCAGGAGTCGGTGCTGCCCTGCTCGAACCAGCAGATCGCCCCGGCGCTGACCCCCGAGAGTACGATCCCGGCCTTCCACGCGTCGCGCAGGACCTCGTCCAGACCCCATTCGCGCCAGACGCCCAGCAGGCTCCTGGTGTTGCCGCCGCCCACGAAGATCACGTCCCGGCCGAACACCCACTCGCGCAGGTCGGGGGTGCGCGTGAACAGCGACAGGTGCGACGGCCGGCAGTCCAGGCGCCCGCAGGCGGTGTAGAAGCGGACCAGATAGCCGTCGGCGTCGCCAGTAGCCGTGGGAATGAACCCGATCGCCGGGCGGTCGCCCGCCGTCTGCGTCAGGATATAGCGCTCCAGGAGCAGGTCCCCTTCACCGAACCCGCCGCCCCCGAGCGCGATGATATGCCTCGTAGTCTCAGTCGACGTGGAAGACCTCCTCGGCGGCGGCCCACCAGTCGCCTTCGGCGCGGTCCGGCAGCGGCTCCTGGCAGGGGTCGGTGAGCTTCCACCACTCCTGCGTCTTGGGGTCGGCCGCCATCGCCGCCATGTCGGCCGCGAAGTCGCTGCCGACGTACTCGAAGTACGCGAACAGGTAGTGCTTGCCGTCCGGCAGGCGGCGCAGAAAGATCGAGTAGTTCCGCATGTTGCAGCGGTGGATCCGGTCCAGCACCTCCGGCCACACATCGGCGTGCAGCCGGTTGTACTCCTCGATCTTCTCTTCCCGCAGTCCGGTCACCAATCCGAAGCGTTTCATGCGTCTCCTCCTGCGCCTCCTCTTGCGCCTCCTCTTGCGCGCTGCCGCGCGAGTCGCGCCCCGGCGGTCAGCGCCTGCAGCTTGGCACGGGCGACGTGCCGGGGGCAGTGGTTGAAGCCGCAGTCCGGCACCGCGACGATGCGCGCGGCATCCACGTGGCGCGCCGCCTGTTCCAGCGCCGCGGCCACCTCCTCGGCGTCCTCCACGAAATAGGACTTCACGTCGACCACCCCGACGCCGACGTCGATCGGCGCGGGCACCTGGGCCAGCAGCTCGAGCTGCGCCAGCTCGCGGTTGGCGAACTCGAAATTGAGCTGGTCGCAGCGCGCCCGCGTGAGCGCCGGGAACAGATAGCGGTAGTCACGCCGGTCGCGCGAGCGGCCCTTGAAGTTGCCGAAGCACAGGTGCACGCCGACGCGCGCCTGCACGCCGTCGCGGGTGGCGTTGAGCACCTCGACCAGCTCGGATCCGGCGGCGTGGCTGGTCGCGTAGCGCGGCTCGTCGATCTGCAAGTAGGTGGCGCCGGCCGCGACCAGCGCGCGCATCTCGGCGTTGACGATGGCGATCATGTCGGCCAGCACCGCATCGCGGCCGATCCTGCCGTCGGGCAGCAGCAGCGGCAGCGACAGCGTCACCGGGCCCGGCACGCACACCTTGATCGGCCGCTCCGTAAGCCGGCGCAGGTGCGCCACCTCGTCGACGATGCCCAGCCCGTCCGCGGCCCGCACCGGGCCCTCGACCCGGTAGCGCGGGTTCTGGTCGTAGCCGGCGGCGCCGAGCCGGCGCGCGGGGCGCAACTGCATCAGGCCGGAGAGGCGGCCGTAGAACCCCTGGATGAAGTCGCGGCGCCGCATCTCGCCGTCGGTGACGACGTCGACCCCGGCGCTCTCCTGATCGAACAGCGCCACGTTGACCGCGTCGTCGAGCGCCTCGGCGATGTCGGCCTCGCCCAGGTCGCCGGCGGCCGCGGCGCGCTCCTCCAGGGCGATCAGCCAGCCCGGCAGCGCGTAGCTGCCGATCAGCTCCGTCGGGTAGAGCGGTCGGTCGGCCACGGGCAGCCCGTCAGCCCACCGCTGCCCTGATGGCGTCGATGTTGCGCCGCGCGACCTGGGCCAGCATGCCGTTCAGTTCGCCACAGACGATCAGCCGGGCGCCCATCTCGATCCAGCGCGCCGCGCTCTCGCCGTCGGGAACCACCGTCCCGCACGGCTTGCCCACGCGCGCGCAGCCGTCGATCGCCCGGCGGATCACCGCCTCGTGCGGTCCGCCCGGCCGGTAGAAATCGGCCAGGGCGATGCCGTGCGACATCGCCAGGTCGTACGGTCCGACCAGGCAGGCGGTGACCCACGGCCGGTCGAACACCGACGGATCGTCGACCGCGCGCGGCGTCTCGATCATGGGGATGAGGGCGAGCTGCTCCTCCAGCTCCGCCCAGGTTTCCCGGCGGAAGTCGCTCACGTGGCGGTTGCCGGGGCCGCCCGGGCCGCGCTCGCCGACCGGCGGCAGGAACGCGGCGCGGCGCAGCGTGTCGACCTGCTCGGCGGTGTCCACCATCGGCAGGATCGCCCCGAGCGAGCCGAAGTCCAGCGCGCAGCGCACATGCTCGTAGGTGCAGAAGGTACGCATGATCACCGGAAAGCGAGCCATTCGACCCACCCGGCAGATGGAGGCGAGGCGATCGGGCGGGAACTCGCCGTGCTCGGCGTCGAGCATCAGGAAGTCGTAGCCGGCACTCTGCAGCAGCTCGATATGGGACTCGTGCGTGGTGTCGGTGGCGAGCGCCCCGATCGGCACCTCGCCCGCCGCGAGCTTGCGCACGACGGTATTCTGGGTCACAGGCATGGGCCAGACCATACCGCACTTGGCGGCTACAGGATGCCGATCAGCCCCAGCACCCCGGAGACCCGTACCGCCATCACCAGCACGGCGACGACCAGGATCGCGCGGATCCATCGTTCGCCGCCCGCCACCGAGAAGCGCGCGCCGAGCCAGGCGCCGGCGGAGTTGCCGACGGCCAGGGTCAGGCCCGGGCCCCACTCGACCTTGCCGTTCAGCAGGAACACGGTGAGCGCCGCCACGGTGTACACCAGGATCACCACCACCTTGACCGCGTTGACCCGCACCAGGTCGTACCCGCTCAGGAAGATCAGGGAGCTCATGATCAGGAACCCCACCCCCGCCTGGATGAAGCCCCCGTACACGCCGATGACGAAGAAGATCGCCATCAGCAGGAGGCGGCGCGAGCCGGTCGGCGGCTGCGCCGCCTCGACCGGCCCGGCGGCCGGCTTCGGCTTGAAGAAGATCGACACCAGCACCATCACCATCACCCCGGCCAGCACCGCGTTGAACACGGCGTCCGGCACATTCACCGCGATGCGCGAACCGACCAGCGCGCCGGCCAGGGCCGGCAGGCCGAGCTGCAGGCCGAGCGCCGGCTCGAAGTGGCCCTTGCTGCGGAAGCCGGCGACGGCGGTGAGGTTCTGCAGCATGATCGCCACGCGCGCGGTGCCGTTGGCGACGCTTGAGGGCAGCCCCAGGAAGATCAGCATCGGCATGGTGAGAGCGCTGCCGCCCCCGGCTACCGTGTTCAGAAAGCCGGCGGCGACGCCGACCACCAGCACCAGCGCGAGCGCGGGAAGCTCCATGGCGACTACTGAAACGGGTCGTGGACGCGAACGGGGATCACGGCCATCAGGATCGCGATCGCGCCCTACGCCGGCTCGACCGGGACTACGCGGCCCGTGCTCAGGCTGCGGCTGACGGCGTCGGTGAACTCCATGTACTGCAGGCCGACGGTGAACGGCGTCAGCACGATCTCCTCCTCGCCGCGGATGGCACCCACGAACTCGTCCTCCACTCGCCAGGACCGCTGCTCGTCGGGGCGCACCTCCACCTCGGCCAGCGCGTCGTCGCCGCGGCGCCCGGCCCAGACCGTATCGGTCCCGCTGTCGAAGCGGATCGTCCCGTCCGAGCCGCAAAGGTACACCTCCGAGCCGCCGCACAGCCCGGTCACCGCCGACACCTGCAGGTGGAGCTGCGCGCCGCAGTGCAACTCCCCCGTGACGTCGATGTGCTCGGGGACCAGCGCGTCGCGCAGCACCCCGGAGGCGTCGCGCCGGCGCGGCACGAACGTCCTGCCCATCGCCGACACGCGGCGGGCGGTGCCCACCCAGCGCATCATCGCCTCGTACCAGATGCCCATGCTCATGACGTTGCGCCCCGACAGGTCGGCGTCCTGGCGCCAGTGCAGCGGCGCGTCTCGGTCCAGGAAGCCGGTAGAGACGCGTGCCTCGACGACCAGCAGCTCGCCCAGGAGCCCCTCGGCCATCAGCCGCTGAATGGTGCGGTCCACCCGCAGCGTCATCGGCGACGGCACGATCTGCGCCACCAGATCCGGATGGGCGCGCGATGCGGCGAGCATCCGCCGCGCCTCGGCCGCGTCGCGCGCCATGCGCGCCTCGCACAGCACGTGCTTGCCGGCCTCCAGCGCCGCGATCGTCACCGGCTCGTGCAGGTAGGGCCACGTGCCGATCACCACCGCGTCGACGTCGTCCGACTCGACCAGCGCCCGCCACGTCGGCAGCACCGACGGGATGCCGAACTCCGCCGCCACCCGCGCGCCGGAGGCGTGCGACCGGTTGCAGACGCTCACCACCTCCACGCCGTCGATGGCCTGCAGGCGCGGGATGTGCATGCCGCGCGTATTGGCGCCGGCGCCCACGACGCCGACCCTGATTCCTATGCTCATTATGTCCTCCTTGGACCTCCGCAACTGTCGGACTCCCGGCTTCATTCGACGAGCTCGTCGCCCGACTCCGGAGGTCGGTCCGGGGCGTTGTCCAGCAGGCTCAATAGCCCGCCGGGTCTCGCATGGGCGGCGCGATCCTTGAGAAAACCATCGGCCGACTCGACGGCGCCGATCTTCTGCGCCACGGCGGCGACGATCCACTGATTGAGCGACACGCCATCCTGTTCCGCAAGGCGCATGGCGCTTGCCTTCAGCGACTCGGGCAAGTGAAGCGGGTACCGGTACCGGGTCGACACACTCAACAGCATCTGCCGAAGTGATCGTAATTGACATCCTGCAGGATGGCTACGCGACGCCCGGGCCGTGTCCCTATCTCGCGAGCAACTGCCGGCTGACGTCCCAGACGATCGTCGCGATGCCCAGGAGCAGGACGGCCGCGAACAGGCGGCGGATGCGCACCCCCTTGAACCGCTTGACCATGCGCACGCCCACCTGTACCCCGAGCACCGACCCCGCGGTGAGGAGCAGGACCAGCGGCAACTCCACGTGCCGCTGCCCGGCATGGCGCAGCGCCCCGTAGCCGGAAGCCAGCAGCACCTGCACGGCGCTGGTGCCGATCGCGACGTGGGTCGGCACGCCCAGGACGTAGATGAGCAGCGGAAAGTTGATGAACCCGCCGCCCACGCCCATCAGCCCGGTGAGGATGCCGACGCCGAAGCCCATGGTCAGCGGAACCCACACCGAGATGCCGGCCAGATCGGAACGCGGCAGGGCGATGAGCGGCCGCAGCCTGATTCTGCGCAGCGCCCTCGCCACGCGCGTGTCCACGCCGTCGCCGCGCCCCGAGCGGGTCTCGCGCCAGACCAGCACCGCGACCGACGCCAGCAGCACCACGAACAGGCCGCCGAGCACCAGGTCGAGCAGCGTGATGCCGCTGCCGGACACGCTCACCTCCCCGATCGACTCCAGCGCGTTCTGGATGCGCAGGCCCAGCTCGGCCCCCGCCACGGCTCCGGCGCCGAGCACCAGCCCCAGACGCAGCTCCACGTTGCCGGCCCGCTGATGCCGGTACGCGGAGACCGAGCCGGTCAGGAAGATCTGCACCAGGTCGGTGCCCACGGCGATCGGGTACGGCACCCCGAACAGCGCCTTGAGCGCAGGCGTCAACAGGAATCCGCCGCCCACCCCGAACAGCCCGGTCAGCACGCCCACACAGAAGCCGAGCAGCACCACGCCCGGCAGCCACACCTCCACCTGGGCCAGCGGCAGGAACAGCGTCAGCATCCCGAGTGCCACCTACCTCGGAGGACGCCACACATGGGGCCTCCACTCTGACTTGCTCTGGCGGACGGGAAGTTCAAACGGCCGTGAGAGAATTGAAGTCAGGCACTTTGCGGAAGATCGTCGGACGGCTTGCCGCATACTCACAGAAGATCGAACGGAGTTACTATACCCAACAGATCCTCACACCCATCTCCCTTCACCAGTATCGGCCACTCCCAACATTTAGCACTCAGCACAGAGCTGACGGTGTCGTTCGGTCCCACGACATAAGCCTTTCTACAATATGGTTCCCCGTTACCTTTACGTCTCCTGGCACATTCCAGCGTTGTACTCAGCCTCTTCTTGATACAGTTCTTCTTCCGATCATAGCGCTGCAGATACGTGACAATGTCCGCATCGGAAACGACATGCCAGGTGTCTCCACATCGAAACGGAAGATACGAGAACGATCTCTCAAGCATGACTTGCCGGATAAAGCCAATCGGCTGCCACAGATACGCACATACCGGATTTCGTACCATGTAGTACTTGATTCTCTTATCGTCGGACGATACTGCCTTTCCCATCAATGCGTCCTCCAACATAATGCTCAGGTGGATCGAATGAAAAGTGAGAATTCTGGCGGCTGCTCCTTGATGCAAGGCGTCGTTCCTGCCCTCCCTCACGAGCTCGTACAATGTGTCGAATCCAATTGAATGATCTGCGGCCGGGAATCCGGAATCAGGATGATAGCACTCGACGAATAGGCGTACAGGGCACTCGTACTTTCCCAAGTCGCCTTGTTTCCCAAGGAGATAAGACCCAAGACGTTCCATGACGAACAGGATCTTCTGGTATCCTTCCGCATCCGCCAAGGCGCCGTATCTAGCATCTCGGAACTGATCTCGAAAGTTCAGCGCGCATTCTCGGTCCATTGTTTCTCGCCATGACACCCTACCCTATCCTACGATACCGCGAAGAACGGAACGGCCAAGCGGCTCTGTTCCAGGTTTCGCATAGCGGCGCTACGGTCCTCAGAGACTAGGCCCCGAGCGGGTCTCGCGCCAGATCATCACGGCGACCGACGCCAGCAACACCACGAACAGGCCGCCGAGCACCAAGTCGAGCAGCGTGATGCCGCTGCCGGAGACGCTCACCTCGCCGATCGACTCCAGCGCGTTCTGGATGCGCAGGCCGACCTCGGCCCCCGCCACCGCGCCGACGCCGAGCACCAGCCCCAGACGCAGCTCCACGTTGCCGGCTTGGTGGTGCCGGTACGCGGAGACCGAGCCGGTCAGGAAGATCTGCACCAAGTCGGTGCCGACCGCGACCGGGTACGGCACCCCGAACAGCGCCTTGAGCGCCGGCGTGAGCAGGAACCCGCCGCATACGCCGAACAGCCCGGTCAGCACGCCCACCCCGATTGCCGAGCAGCACCACGCCCGGCAGCCACACCTCCACCTGGGCCAGCGGCAGGAACAGCGTCAGCATCGCGCGCACCTTACCCCGTGGCACGCGCGCGACCCATGGCACACCGGACGGTGGAGGCGACCCTCCAGGGGCACGCCCGTGTCTATCCTCCATGCAGTTCAGCCGTCTATGCAGTTCAGCGGCTCAGGCACTATGCTGGTGGAACGAGGCAGACGAAGGTGGCGACGACTACGGAACGTGTGCGGGCCGTCGAAGAGAGAACCGACGATCTCGAAACGGCCCTGGCTCGATTCATCGCTCACGTGGAGCGCATGGAGTCGGAGGGAGCGCGCCAGCGGGAGGAGGCGGCGCGCGAACGGGAGGAGGCTGCTCGTGACCGTCAGGCAATCCGCGAGCAAGCGGAACGGACGGAGAAAAAGGCCGAACGCGACCGTCAGGCAATCCGCGAACAGGAAGAACGCCGCCATTGGGCCATGATGCGGGAGATCAACAAGTGCCGGGGCGACGTGGCAAGGCAGCTCGGTACCGTCGTCGAGGACTTCGTCGCTCCCAGTATTCGGCGTCTGGCCCGTGATGTCCTCGGCTGCGGCGATCAGGAGTCATTCGCCATCCGCATCTATCGCTACCGCGACAATGACCGCGGCCGCGAACGCGAGTTCGACGCGCTCTACGTCGGCACGCGGGCGGTGCTGCTCAACGAGACCAAGACGACCGCGCTCCCCGAGTATTGTCGCGAGTTCGTGGAGTTTCTGAGAAACGACGAGTTCGTGCGCTATTTCCCGGAATTGGCAGGGAAGCCGATCGTACCGGTGTTCTCGTCGCTGAGCATCCCGGAGAACGTAGCGACGTTCTTGACCAGACGTGACGTCTACGCGGCGGCGATGGGAGACGAAGCGATGCAGGTGATCAACCTGGAAGCAGTACGGAGCCGGCTCGCTCGGTAGGTCCTCCGAATCAAAAGGCGACCGGTGCCACCTCAACCCAGTAGTAGACCAGGTAGGCGCCGGCTCCCAGCAGGAACAGCACGCCGACGTGGTTGGCGTACGGCAGCAACGCCCGCAGTCTCTGCGCCAGCGTGGTGCGCAGCAGCGCCGCCGCGACGGTGATCACGGTGATCACCGCCCCCATGCCCAGCGCGTAGCTGACGAACTGGGCGAGGCTGATCAGCCACCCGTCCGCGGTCAACGCCGTCGAGACCACCAGCAGGAAGATCGGCAGCGCGCAGCTCAGCGACGCGATGGAGTAGCTCATCCCGAACAGCAGCGCGTTCAGCGTGTTGCGCTCCGGCGTGACGTGCACGCGGCTGGCCGCGGCGATGCCGATCTTGCGCCCGGTGATCAACAGCCACAGCGCCAGCAGCACCATGATGGCCCCTACCGCCGTGGCCGCATACGGCAGGAGCGGACCCAGCGCCTGCCCGGCCAGCCCCACCAGCACGCCCAGCGGAGCCACGACCGCCACGAATCCCGCGGTGGTGGCGGCGGCGATGCGGAACGCCGCCAGCGTGCGGCGCAGCCACGACGCGGTGCCGTAGCCGGTCTCCTGCGTGCCGAGCTGCAGCGACAGGTAGGTGGGCAGCATGATGAACCCGCAGGGATTGACGCAGGCGACCATGCCGGCCCCGAACGCGGTGCCGAACCGCACCGAACGGGCTAGCTCGGTGGCGGCGTTCTCGGCGCTCGCCTGCACCCGCGTGAGCAGATAGACCAGCGCGACCACCCCGGCGGCCGGCACCACGTAGTACCAGAGGATGTGCCGCCACCCGCCCGGCGCCGCCCCCGTGGGATCCGCGGCCCGCGCGGTAGCCACCGGCCTATCGCTCCGCGTCGATCAGGGCGCCGGCCAACTCCTCCAGCTTGTCCTTGGTGAGCAAGCCGGTCCAGGTTTTAACGATCTGACCCGCGGAGTTGATGAAATAGGTGGCGGGAAGACCCAGCACCTTGTACTCGGCTTGGACATGCTCGTCCGCGGTGGTCACCGCCGGGTAGGTGATCTTCAGCGTATGCAGCAATGACACTGCATGCTCCGGCAGGCCCAGCCCGGCCAGCGCGCCGATGTCGACGCCCAGCATCAGCACCTGCTTGCGGTGCTTGTCGTAGTACTCCTGGAACTCCGGCATCTCGACCTGGCACGGCGGGCACTGGGCCGCCCAGAAGTTGAGGATGATCGGCTTGCCCAGGGCGACCACGTCGCTCAAGCGCAGCTCCCGGCCGCCGAGCTCCTTCTCGCCCTGGTACGCCTCGAAGTAGAAGTCGGGGGCCATCGGCAGATCCGCCTGCAGGGGGCTCTCTCCGTCACCGCCCCCTCGTCCGCCGCAGCCGGCTAGCAGCAGGGCCGCCGCGGCGGCTGCCAACAGAACGCGTGTACCCCGTCTGGACCGATTCATAGCTTCCTCCTCAGTCGACGCCGGCAGCCGGTCGCCCCTTACCCGCGGAACCATTCCCCCACGGCGCCGGCAGGCCGAGCGCGCACAGCTTGGCCTCCGCTTCCGCCCGCTCGCGATTGCGGGCCAGGCGGCCGGGCTGCCCCTTGCGCTCCGACAGCCACCCGGCCGAGCGCGCGGTCGCGACGGCCGCTTCGACGTCGCCTGCGGCCAGGCGGGAGACCAGCTCGGTCTCGATCCGGCTCAGGCTGGTCGCGTGCAGCCGGTAGTCGCGGAACGCCTCCCAGGCCAGCGGGCACCAGCGGGCGACCACCTCGGCGCCGATCACCTGCGCATAGTGACGGATCTCGAGCTGCGCGTGGTCGTCCATGCGCAGCGACAGGAAGTGCAGCAGGTTGTGCAGGTCGATCTTCCAGTACGCCTCGGTATAGGTCGACAGCGGCAGGTCCTTGCGCGCCTGCTCGCGCGCGACACCGGCGTCGAGCCGCTCCTGGTAGACCTTCCGAGCCTGCCGCTGCAGTTCCGCCTCCGCGGCGCTCAGCCGCTCGCCGACCGAACGGTCCAGGGATTCGCCCGATCCCTGCCGGTTGCCGGCCGCCTGCGTGCGCCATTCGCCGGGGGACGTGGCCTGCGCGGCGTCGATGGCGATCGAGTAGCGGGTCGAGATCTCGTTGACCGACGCGGTGCGGTGGCGGATCCACTGCCGCCAGGCGTCCATCGGCACGCGCACGTGCAGCTTCAGCTCGCACATCTCGAACGGGGTGGTGTGGCGGTGGCGCATCAGGTAGCGGATCAGCCCGCGGTCGTCGCTCACCCGCCGGGTGCCCTCGCCGTAGGAGACGCGCGCCGCCTGGACGATCGCGGCGTCGTTGCCCAGGTAGTCGACGACGCGCACGAAACCGTCATCCAGGACGTCCAGCCGGCGGCCCAGAATCTCGTCCAGCGCGGCGACGTGCGGCCGCGTCAGCCCGTGCTCGGCGGGTTCCCGGTCTTCGCCCGCGTCCTCCAGGTAGCGAGCCGCGCGCTCGACCACCCGGCCCGCCTCCGGGAAAGTGAACAGCTCGCACACCGCCGGAAAGGGCAGCCAACGGTAGTCGGCCAGCTCCTCGGCCTGCAGATGGATCTCTCCCGCGCCGGCGTCGGCCAGGAAATAGAACACCACCTTGTCGTCGCCGGACGGGAGTCGGTAGCGCACCTCCTCGCGGAATCCAGGCAGGAAGCTCAAGCCGCGCAGACCCACCTCCTCGGTGATCTCTCGCCGGGCCGCCTGCGCGATGCTCTCGCCCTCCTCGACATGGCCCTTGACCAGTCCCCAGTAGCCGCGCTGCGACCGCGACTCCACGGCCAGGAAGTGCAGCGTCCCGTCGATCCTGCGGAAGAGCGCCGCGCCGCTCGATGTTATCTGCGCCATCGCCGGCGGCGATTCTACTGCACCGACAGCACGACCTTGCCGACGTTCCCGAAGCGCTCGACCAGCGCGTGCGCGTCGCCGGCCTGGCGGACCGGCAGCGTGCGGTCTATGACCGGCTGCAGCCGACCGTCGTCGAACAGCAGCAGGAACCTTCGCGCGAATCCCGCCGTGATCGCCGCCTTTTCCTCATCGGAGCGGCTGCGCAGCACGGAGCCGATGATCCGCAGCCTTCCACGCATCAGCGCGGCCAGATCGAGCGTGGCCTGCGCGCCGCCCAGCGTCGCCAGCAGGACCAGCCGGCCGCGGGTCGAGAGGACCCGCAGGTTGCGTTCCAGGTAGCCGGCGCCGACGATGTCCAGCACTACGTCCACGCCGCCCCACGCCTGCTCGATCTCCGCGGCGAAGTCCTGCCGGGTGTGGTCGATCGCGAGCTCGGCGCCCAGGCGACGGCAGACCGCCAGCTTGCGCTCGTCGCGTGCCGTGACCGCCACCCGCGCGCCCGCGCACACCGCGAGCTGGATGGCCGCGGTGCCGACGCCACTGGCGCCGCCGTGGATCAGCACCGATTCGCCCGCCCGCAACTCCGCTTCCTGGAACAGGTTCACAAACGCCGTGAGAAACGCCTCCGGAACCGCCGCCGCCTCGGCCAGCGACAGCCGTTCCGGCACGCGCATCAGGCTGCCGGCATGGACCAGGCAGCGTTCCGCGTAGCCGCCGCCGGCCACGATCGCGCAGACGCGGTCGCCGGCCGACCATCCCGTTACACCGGCGCCGAGCCCGGCGATCCGCCCGGCAAGCTCCAGCCCCAGGATGTCGGACGCACCCGGCGGCGGCGGATAGCGGCCGGCGCGCTGCAGCAGGTCGGCGCGGTTCACCGCGGTGGCGGCGACCTCCACCAGGACGTGATCGGCCACAGGCTCCGGCGGCTCGGCCACCTGCTCCCAGCGCAGGGAGCGTTCCGGGTCGTCGCCGACGACGATCGCCCGCACGGTCAGCCCTGCAGATTGGCGATGGCCGTCAGAGGGCCGCCGCGGCCGGCGAAACGGACGATCACGCTCACCAGCATCGGGCCGGCCAGCGCCTCCCGGAACCGGGCGCAGGTGGCCTCCGGGTCGGCCTCGAAGCGCACGCACAGCGGATCGCCGGCGAACGGCGCCGGGTCCCCCGGACCGCCGGCATAGGTGGTCACGCAGCGGCCGCTGCCCGGCGGCAGCCCCTCGTAGGCAAAGACGCTGCGCTCCGTCACCGCCTGACCGTCCACGGCCCGCTCGCGGACCACGCCCAGGCGGCAGGCATCCGGCGCGTCGATCTGGACCGTGCCGGTGATCCGCGGCGTGGCAAGCTCGTCCGGTTCGGCGCTCCACGGCTTGAGCGCCTGCTCCAGCGTCCCGCCGGCGCACAGGGCGTCCAGGATCGGCTGCGTCTGCTCGCCGTTGCTCACCACGTGCGTCCCGCCACGGCTCATCAGCAGCGGGTAGACTACCAGCGCCGGGTCGTCGCCGCGGCCCGCGTCGATGAACTCCGTATGCACCGTGGCGTCGGCCGACGCCACCAGCCGCCGGTTGCGGCTGCGCCGGCTGCGGCCGGTGATCCAGTACACGATCGCGACGCCCTCGCCGTCGGGCGCCGGCCCCAGCGCCAGCCCGCGCCCGCGATAGGTGCCGTCGGCCAACCGTGCCAGGTCGTCCATCGCGGGCGCGCTCAACGGGGGAGCGCGGAGCCGATCCGCGCCGCCTCGGCAGCCAGCGCATCGTCTCCCGGGTTCGGACCGACGCTGGCGAAGTCCATGTCGTGCATCCCGTCGATCGGGCTGACGTGGACGTGCACGTGCGGGACCTCCAGTCCCGCGATCAGCAGCCCCACCTTGGTCGGCCGGTACGCCGCCTGTTGCGCGCGGGCGATGGTGCGCGCCACCCGCATCAGCGCGCTCAGGGTCTCATCGTCCAGGTCGATCCAGTGATCTACCTCGGCCCGCGGCACCACCAGCGTGTGCCCGGGGCGCAGGGGGTTGATCGACAGGAACGCGACGCACCGATCGTCCTGCCAGACGAAGTGGGCCGGCAACTCGCCGGCGATGATCCTGGTGAAGACGGTTGCCATGACGATGAGCAGTGTAACGGGTGCGGGCCAGCGGGCTATCCTCGCCCGCACATGCACACCAACCGCACCCTCAACGTCCTGCTGTTCATCCTCGTCGTCATCGCCGTCGGCGTCACGCTGAAGCTGATGCAGCCGGTGCTGACGCTGTTTCTGGTGGCGCTGATGCTGGCCTACCTGATCGATCCGGTGCTCGTGGTCATGGACGACCACCTCAAGCTGCCGTTGTGGCTGGCGGTACCGCTGACCGGCGTCCTGTCGCTGGCCGTGCTGTCGGGCATCGGCCTGATCATCGTGGTCAACCTGGTGGAGTTCACGCGGGACTTCGACGACTTCATTCCCGACATCGACCGGACCCTGCAAAACGCGTCGGAATTCGTCGCAAGCAGATTCGGGGTGGAGCTCCCCTTCGATCCCCTGCAAGAGTTGCGCGGCCTGCTGCTCTCATCCTTCGACAAGGTGGCCGTCGCGGCGCAGTCGGTGCTGCGCGGCGTCTTGTCCTTCCTGCTGGTGTTCTTCTTCGCGCTGCTGTTCCTGTCGGCCAAGCACCGCATGACGCGGAGCTTCGCGGACGCGTTCTCGCATCCGGAGAGCTCGATGCCGGCCATCCTGGGGGATATCGACCGTTCGCTGCGCCGGTTCATCGGCGTCAAGACGCTGATCAGCCTGTCGGTCGGCACCGCCACGACGCTGATCCTGCTGGCCTTCGGCGTGCGCTTCGCCGTGGTGTGGGGATTGCTGACCTTCCTGCTCAACTTCATCCCCAGCATCGGATCGCTCCTTTCCATCGCCGCCGTGTCGCTGTTCTCCTTCGCGCAGTTCGGCGGCGGCCTGACCCCGATCGCGGTGACCTTGTGCGTCGCGGCGGCGCAGATCCTCACCGGCAGCATCGTGGAGCCCAAGCTGCTCGGCGACGCGCTGAACCTGTCGCTGCTGGTCGTGTTCCTCTTCCTGATCTTCTGGGGATGGCTGTGGGGCCCGGTCGGCGCGCTGCTGGCTGTGCCGATGACCGCGGCGCTGCGCATCGTGCTGGCCAACATACCGGCGACCGAGCCGTTCACCCGGCTCATGGAGGGCCGGCGGCGCGAGTCCACCTGAGATGGCCGGCGTAGCTTCCGGCGGCCGGGTCGATGCGTTGCAGGTCGACCAATTGTGGGTGCGCCAAGGCACCCGCGACGTGCTGCAGGGCGTCAGCCTGGAGGTCGCCGCCGGCGGCGCGCTGCTGATCACCGGCGCCAACGGAACCGGCAAGACCACGCTGCTGCGCGCGATCCTGGGGTTCCTGACGCCGCGGCGCGGCACGGTCACCTTCGGCGGGCGCCCGCTGCGATCGCCCGCGGCCGGCTACGTGCCGCAGGAGTCCCCCGCCGGCGACCTGCCGATCGCCGCCGCCGAGGTGGTGGAGATCGGCACCGTGGCGCGGCGTCTGGGCGCCGCCGAGCGCGGCCGGGTCGTGGCCGCCGCCATGGATGACGCGGAGTGCGGCCACCTGCGCTCGCGCCGTTACGCGGAGCTGTCCGGCGGCGAGCGGCAGCGCGTGTCGCTGGCGCGCTGTCTGGCGCAGGACGCGCGGCTGCTGCTCCTGGACGAGCCGACCTCGGCCCTGGACGCCGCGGCGCGCGCCGGCCTGATCGAGCTCCTGGAACGCCTGCGCGAACGGCTGGGGCTGGTGATCCTGATGGTCAGCCACGATCCCTTGATCGTCAGCCACGATCCGGAGGCACGGGCGCGTGTCCCGTGGCCGGTGGGCGAGCTGCGCGACGGGCGTGTACACACTTGAGCCCTCTCCTCGAAGCGCTCGCCGTGGCGCCGATCGCGCGCGGGCTGGCCGCCGTGCTGATCGCCGGGGTCGCGCTACCCCTGGCCGGCGTGCTGGTGCTGCGCCTGGAGCTCATTACCCTGCGCTTCACCCTCATGCACGGGGCGCTGCTGGGAGCGGCGGTGGCGCTCGCCGTCGGGCTGGATCCGCTCCTGCTGGGCCTGGCGGTCGATCTGCTGCTGGTGATCACGCACGTGCCGATCGCCCGGCGTACCGGGCTGCGGCTGAGCTACGTGTCCGCGTTCCTGATGGTGATCACCATCGGCGCCGCGGTGGCGGTGATCTACCGCGCCGCGGTGCCGGCGCCGGAGGTGTTCGCGGTCCTGTGGGGGGATCCGTTCGCGCTCACCCGCACGGATCTGATCGCCGTCGCAGCGTTCGGGGCGGCGCTGGTCGCGTTCGTGGCGATTGCGCATCGCCGCATCGCGGCGCTGCTGTTCGATCAGGAGGTGGCGGCTTCCAGCGGCATCGCCGTGGGGTGGGTGCGGGCGGCCGTGCTGCTTGCGGTAGGCTGTGCCGTGGCATTCGCGATGAAACTGATCGGCGCGCTGCTTCTCGATGCCATCCTGCTGTTGCCCGCGATCCTGGCGATGGCGCTGGCGCGCAGCGTGCGCGGCCTGTTCCTGCTGGCCGCCGCGGCCGGACTGGCCGTGGCGGCGGCGGGCTTCGCGGTCGCGCTGGTGATCGACCTGCCGGCCAGCGCGGGGGTGACGCTGGCGGCGGCCCTGCTGCTGCCGGTGGTGATCGTCGCCCGCAGGCGGAGCCGCGCATGAGCGCGCACGCCGTGACGGGCGCCCGTCGGTTCGCGCGGATCCTGCGGTGCCTGCTGATGACGGGCTGGATCGGCTCCGCCGCCGTGGCCGGCGCCGACGACGTCGCGGTCGTTGCGTCGACGGAGTGGGCCGCCGCCTTCGCGCGCGCGGCCGGCATCTCCGACCTGACCGTGCTGGCGCCGGCGGCTTCGCGCCATCCGGCCGAATACCAGTTGCGGCCCTCGGACCTGCGCGCCGTCGCCGCCGCGGACGCGCTGATCTTCGCCGGCTACGAGGCGATGGCAGCCCGCCTGCAGGAGCTGGCCCCGCCTGCGGCGACCGTCCTGCGCATCGACACCGACTACTCGCTGGCGACGCTCCGCCGCTCGCTGGAGGCGCTGCAGGCGGCCGGCGGCACCCCGGCGGCCGCGGCGGCCAGTCTGCGCGCGGTCGCCGAAGAGTACGCCACCTGGCGTGCCGAGCTGGCGGCGCGCGGGCTGGCCGGCGCACCGGTACTGGTCCACCGGTTCCAGGAGCCGCTTGCGCGCGAGCTGGGCTTCGACGTGGTCGCGATATTCGGCCCGCTGCCGCCGCAGGCGGCCGCGCTCGTCTCCCTGGCCAAGGCGGAGGTGGCGCTGATCATCGACAACCACCACAACGCGGTCGCCGCGCCGCTCGCGGAGATCCACGCGGCGGCGCCCATGGTTGCGTTCCTGAACTTCCCCGGCGCGGCCGGCACCATGACGCTGCTGGACGTGGTCCGCCACAACCGCGGGTTGCTGGCCGCGGCGCTCGATCGATGAGCCGCCGGCCGGCGGCTCGCTACGTCCGCTCCGTGAGTTGGAACGCGTACAGGCTGGCCTCGCTGAGGTAGAACTTCAGGCGGATCGCCCGGCCGCGCAGCGCCGACAGGCCGCCGCCGTTCCACCGCACCGCGTGCGCGAGCGAGTCACAGGAGACCGCTTCGCACTCCCGCCGGCCGAATCCCTCGACCACCTCACCGCCTTCGGTGAGCACCTCGACCTGAATCCGGCCGTTGGCGGCGGAGGCATTCAGTTCCAGGCCGTCCCCCTCGCATGCGAACGCCCGGGTCACCAGCGTTCCCTCGGTCGGCCGCACCGGCGTCCGGGCGATGAACCGATCGCGCTTCAGCGTGGCCAGGCCCAGGGCGCTTTCCTGGGCCCCGCTGTCGTTGTGGAGGACGTTGTGGCCGGTGTAGTAGAACCACAGCTCGTCGCCGACGGTCACGGGCGGCAGCGGAAACAGCATGCCGCGGTCGAATTCCCGCGCCTGGCCGTGCTCGATACCGAGCTCCAGGAAGGTCTCCCGCGTGGGCAGCCGATCCCACCGCGTACCGTCGCGGCTGAAGGCGAGCTGCGTGTCGATGGTCATGGAAGTGTCCGAGTAGTACATCTGCAGCAGCCCGAAGTAGAGCCCCTCGTACGGGAACACCGGCATGCCGTACACCTCGGCCGGATCCAGCTCATCCGGGGTGACCACGGTCTCCGGAAAGCTCCAGCGGAGCAGGTCGGGGCTCTCCGCGCGCGCCACCCGCCGCTTCCAAGGCCCCGCGTGCACCGGCGGCCGCATGTACAGGACGTAGCGCTGCAGCCGCTCGTCCCAGAACAGGGTGTTCATGGTGTCGGACTCGCCCTCGATGACCGGATTGTGCGCGTAGGGCGTCCAGTGCACGCCGTCCGGCGACCAGGCTATGCAGACCCCGGCGCGCAGCTTGCGCGCTTTGGCCTGCGCGACCAGCTTCTCCGGCGCCTCGACGCCGAAGATGTCGGTGTACAGCAGCTTGTAGCGCCGCGCCGGATCAAGGTCGTGGTCCTCCTTCAGCACGGTGCCGCAGGTCGCCCACCATTCGCCGGTCAGGACCACGTTGTTGGCCGTCGATCCATCGAACTCGAACGACCCCACGTTCGGCTTCTCCCACACGATGCCGTCGCGCGATGTGGCGTAGCCGATCCAGTAGGTGTAGGTACAGTCCTCCGGGCTGTTCCAGTGGACGAAGTGCGAGGAGTTGTACCAGAGCTTGAACAGCCCCTCGTCGCGGTCGTACATCACGGAGTTGCCGTGCAGGCCCTTGTTGCTCTGTCCCGGCTGGTTGCTGTGCTCCCACGGCTGGTCGGCGACCAGCACCGGGTTGGCGTGGTGCTTGGCCGGCCTGGTGACCACCCGCTTCAGGTTCCACGTATCCTCGACCACGTAGTCGTCGACCAGGAGCTGCTTGCGCGTGCCGATGTCCATGACCGGGCACTGTAGGAGCCTGCCCACGCACCGGCAAGCTTCGCCGTCAGTCGGCCGCGCTGTCCTGCAGGATCTCGATGCGGTTGCCGAACGGGTCGTCCGTGTAGAAGCGATCGCACCCCGGCAGCGAGGCGTCCCAGCGCACCGCGAAACCCGCCTCCCGCAGCCGTTCCGCAACCGCGGCCGCATCCGGGACGCGAAACGCGGGGTGCGCCTTCTTCGCGGGGGAGAAGTCATCCGCCACCCCCAGATGGAGCTGCAGGTCGCCGATCGCGTACCAGGCACCCCCGCGCGCGGCCAGCGCAGCCGGCTTGGGAATCTCGCGCAGCCCGAGCGCCGTTCCGTAGAAGGAGCGGGCGGCCCCCTCGCGGCCCGCGGGCATCGCCACCTGCACGTGGTCGAGCAGCACGGCGGCATGGTTTCACATCAGCCGGTGCAGCGGAACCGGGAGGGACCGTCGCGCCGTACGCGGCGTATACTTGTGTCCCGGCCGGCCATGATCGCTTGTAGAACAGACTGGCTTCCGCCCACTCGCCCTGGAATGAGTTGCTTCCCACACCGCCCGTGGCCGATGACGCTTCTTCTTGTCGCCCTGGCCCTGATCGTGGCCGGCTGCCGGATCCCTCAGCTCGATACAGCCGAACAGCCCGACAGCCCGCCGGACGACCAGCAGCCCGAGAGCGACCCGATCGGCCTGGCTCCGCAGGATGGTCGGCCCGATCTGTCGGTCGCGTCGATCAGCGCCGCCGAAGGCGACGGCACGCTGCGCTTCACCGTGAGCCTGAGCCGTGCGAGCGGCGAACCGGTGAGCGTGGCTTACGGCACCGAGGACCGCACGGCGGCGGCACGCGTCGACTACGAGCCCGCGCGCGGCAGGCTGACCTTCGCGGCCGAGTCGACCGAAGCGCAGAGGATCGAGGTGACGGTGATCGACGACCAGGTCGACGAGGCGACGGAGACGTTGACCGTGCGCCTGAGCGATCCCCAGGGGGCGGCGCTGCGGGTAGCCACGGCGACGGGGACGATCATCGATGACGACCAGCGCGCGCTGCTGGTGGAGCCTCGTGAGCTGAACGTGCCGGAAGGGGGGATCGGGAGCTACCGGGTGATGCTGGGCTCGAAGCCGACCGGACCGGTGATGGCACGAGTACTGGAGCCGGCGGAGGTGTCGGTGGACCCGAAAGAGCTCGCGTTCACGCCGGCGGACTGGTCGATCGCGCAGGCGGTAGAAGTGACGGGATCCCAGGACCCGGACAGCCGGGCGGACCCGCCGGTGGTCCTGCTGCACGAAGTGAGCGGCGGGGACTACGACGGCACGACGGCGTCGGTACGCGTGACGGTCGTGGAGGACGACGCGGCGACGCTGGCGGTGTCGGGCGGCCGGACGGCGGAGGGCGGCCGCCGGTTGAACTTCCAGGTGACGCTGAGTATGGCGAGTAGCATGGAGGTGACGGTCGACTACGCGACGGGAGCCGCCGGCGACACGGCGACGGCCGGCGTGGACTACGCGCCGGCGCGCGACACCCTGACGTTTGCGGCCGGCTCGACCGCGACGCAGACAATCGACGTGACGGTATACGACGATACGATCGACGAACCGGACGAGCAGGTGACGGTCACGTTGCGCAACGCCCGCAATGCGTTGCTGGCCGGGGGCGGGGACACGGCGAGCGCGACGGGCACGATCGACGACGACGACGACCTCCCCGAGTTGAGCATCCGCAGCAGCAGCCTGACCGAGGGCGCAGCAGGCGGTGAGATGAGGTTCGTGGTGACGCTGGATCGGGCAAGCAGCCAGACGGTGACGGTGCGGTACGACACGGCGGACGTGACGGCGGCGGCCGGGGCGGATTACACGCGGGCGAGCGCGACGTTGACCTTTGATCCGGGGCAGTTGACGCGGACGATCGTGGTAGCGGTCACGGACGACGCGCTGGACGAGCCGGACGAAGAGCTGATGGTGACGCTGAGCGCAGCGACGCACGCAAAGATAGAGACGGCCGGCGACGCGGCTCCCGCGTGCGCCAGCGCACCCTCCTCAATCTCGGCAGCCATTTCTCGGTCCCGCAAGCCGATTGGCTGCTGCTGTGCGCTCGGATCGATCAGCTGCTCAGCCCGCAAGAGGCGCTGCCAGCCTGCGATATTCCCCACGCTGTCGAACGGGAAGCTCACCGGATCGCCGCGCAGTTGGTCGCCGGCCAAGTACCGCTCCTGCCAGAATCGGCCCCGCAGCACGACGCCGGCGACGGCGAGCGCGAGTTCCACAACGTCGATGTCGCTTCACTGCAACTGCTGCGCCCGCGCTCAGTCGGCGTCGAACATCTCGGCCTGTGGGCCATGCAGCAGGTGCAGTTCATCCCGCTGCTGACCCAGCTGGGTCTGAACGGTCCGCAGCGCGCTGCGGCGGTCGGCTCCATCATCGCCCGCATGGCCGCTCCCGGCTCCGAACGGGCCACCTATAGCTGGCTGTGCCACCGCAGTGCCTTGGGCGAACTACTCGACACGGACTTCGAGGCCATGAGCATGATGCAGCTCTACCGCGCCTCCGACGCCCTGGTCGGCCGGCAACAGGAGATCGAGCAGCATCTGTTCAACCGGGTGACGGATCTGTTTGGGCTGCAGACGACCGTCACGCTCTACGATCTGACCAACACCTATTTTGAGGGGGAGGCAGCCGCGCAGGACTTGGCGAAGCACGGTCATTCGAAGGAGAAGCGCAGCGATTGTCCGCTGCTGACGTTGGCGCTGGTGCTGGACGGCAGCGGCTTCGTGCGCCGCAGCGAGGTGCTGGCCGGCAACGTGAAGGAACAGAAGGTCTTGGCGGCGACGCTGAAGCGTCTGGAGGTGCCCGTCGATGCGCTGATCGTGATGGACTGCGGGGCGGCCACCGAGGAGAATCTGAAGTGGATGCGCCAGCAGGGCTACCGCTATCTGGCGGTGAGCCGTGAGCGAACCCGGCGGTTTGATGCCGACTCGGCACAGTGCCTGCGGACCGCCTCCGGGCAACAGGTCCATGTCCAGTTGGTGAACAGCGAGGACGGAGCCGAGGTGCGCCTGTATTGCTACTCGGAGGCTCGCCAAGCGAAGGAGCAGGCGATGGTGCAGCGGGCCGTCAGGCGCTTCGAGAAGGCATTGAAGGACCTCCACGAGGGGCTGTCGCGGCCGCGGACGCACAAGAAGCTGGAGCGTATCTGGCAGCGGATCGGGCGCCTTGTGGCCGCCAGCGGGGGCGTGGGGCAGCACTACCAGATCGAGGTGCAGGCCGATGCGAGCGGCAAGAAGGCGGTCGCGATCACGTGGGAACAACAGCCGGTGGCCGGCTCGAAGCTGACCGATCCGGGGGTGTACTGCCTGCGCAGCAATCAGACGGACTGGGATGCGCAGACGATGTGGCGCACCTACATCATGTTGACGGACCTGGAGGCGGTATTTCGGTCTTTCAAGTCGGAACTGGGGTTGCGACCGATCTATCATCAGAAGGAGCAACGTTCCAAGGGCCATCTGTTCATCACGGTGCTGGCCTATCAGTTGGTGCAGGTGATCCGCCGGCGGCTGCGTGAGCGCGGCGAACACGCCTCGTGGGCGACGCTGCGCAGCATCCTGGCCGCCCAGCAACGGGTCACCACCACGTTTCGCTGTGCTGACGGCCGCACCCTGCACGTGCGCAAAGCCACGCAGGCCGAGCCTCAGCAGCAGGCGATCTACGACGCGTTGGGCGTCGCCCCGGCTCCCGGTGGCATCAGGAAGCTGGTGGCAGAGTAGTGGTACTCACCAGTTGTGCAGAGATTGTAGTGCCACACGCCGATTTCCGATCACCTAAATCACTTACCCATAACAGGATCATCATTAGCCCGTTAAACTTGGGCTAGGCGATGCCACGGCCACCGGCTCCATCACGGACGACGACGATGCTCCCTCCGACGATCATGGCAATACGCGCGCGACCGCGACCTCCATAACGCAGGGATCTCCCATCTCCGGCCGGCTCGAGACCGCGACCGACGTCGACTTCTTCAAGGTTACCCTGACCTCCGACAGCATCCTGATCGCAGCCACGGACCCGGGGAAGGCAGAGGTCGGAGATCCCGGCTACACGGCAGGTACCATCGTACGAATCGAAGGCTCGGATTACTTCTCGTCGAACAACGATGACTACGATTCGGCCCAGGTCGACCTCGGACTGGTTGCTTCCGCGCACATCTACGTCCGCGTATCAGGTCCCGAATCAGGCGCAACGGCGACGCGCTACGACGTCGCCGTCTGGTTGATCGATCCGTACGAGTCCGACACGTCGTTCGACATCGAGCTGCGCTATCTCGGCACGACGCCGACAGCCGCACAGAGGCAAATTATCCGCGCCGCCGCCGACGAATGGGAGAGCATCATCACCAGCGGCCTGCCACTCCATATCATCGCCAACTCGACGTTGGAGTGCGAAGACGACGATCCGTCCACGTTCGGGGACTACGTCGACGACATCCGGATCGACATCAGACTGGAGCGTCTCGACGGGCTTTCCGGGACCCTGGCCTCGGCCGGACCCTGCTATAGGCGTCCCGGCGGACTACCGTACATCGGTGACGTGACGCTCGACACGTCCGACCTGGGGCGCTTTGGTACCACGTTCCTCCGTCGCCTGGTCGTCCACGAGATGGCGCACGCGTTGGGTTTCGGCACCACCTTCCGGTGGCATGCCTTGCTGCGGAACCCGGCCGAAGGCTTCCAACATACCCCCGGGGTGACCACGCTGCCCGACACCCACTTCGCTGGACCGTCAGCGGTCAACGCTTTCAATGAGATTGGCGGGGCTTCCTATACGGGCGCCAAGGTGCCGGTGGAGAACGACACCGAGGAGTACGGCGCCGGAGGTCTGGACGGACACTGGCGCGAGACCGTGTTCGAAAGCGAACTGATGACTGCCTCGATTTCCACCAGTTCCAGCACGAGCCAACCACTCAGCAAGGTGACCATCGCGGCGCTCGCCGATCTCGGCTACAGCGTGGACTACACCCAAGCCGACTCTTACACGCTTCCCAGTGGATCACAATCGCGATTGAGAGCCGCGCGGGCCGCGGAGGACGAGGTCCACGTCGGTGACGACATCCGGCGCGGACCGATTGTGGTGACGGAGCTTCCCGACCAGCACATTCCGGTCATCAGCCCGTGATGCGCGTTCGCGACCGGTCGGCCGGCGAGCGGGCCATGGCATCGGTGATCCGCGCTCCTGCCGGCGCGTCCACCCTGCCGGCGAGCAACGGGTCGCCGGTGGCCTTCATCCAGCGATCGAGGCGGCCGCGCAGGTCGGCGGCGACCGGCCGCAGATCGGGGCGGGCGACGACGTTGTGCTGCTCGGTGGGATCGAACATCAGGTCGTACAGCATCTCCCGTTCCCTCGGCAGGCCGTCCCATCCGCGGAAGAGCAGCTCCTCCTTGCTCGGGCCGTCGTCGGCATTGCTCAGTACCACCCGCCCGTAGTCGTCGTAGCGGCGGATGTACTTGTAACGCTCGGTCCGGATGCAGCGCGCCGGCTCGTACGCCGCGTGATAGTTGATCTCGGCATGGACCTGCTCGTGCAGGGCGTCGACCTCGCCGCGCGCGAGCGGCTGCAGCGGCCGGCCCTCCACGAAGTCCGGGACGTCGACGCCCGCGGCGGCGTAGGCCGTCGGCGCCAGGTCGATCAGACTGACCAGGGCGTCGATGGCGCGTCCGCCCCGGAACCCGCCGGGACCGCGGGCGACCAAGTAGACGCCGATGCCCTGGTCGGTGAGGTTGCACATGTTGCGCGGAAACTGCAGCCCGTGGTCGGAGAAGCAGAGCACCAGCGTGTCGTCCGCCAGCCCGGCGTCATCCAGCGCCCGCAGCACGCGCCCGAACCCGGCGTCCATCACGCGGGCGGCCGCCTTGAAGTCCGCCGTGTCGCGGCGCGTCGCGGGCGTGTCCGGCAGCGGCGCCGGCGGCCGGCAGAAGCGCTCGTCTTCGGCGGGGTGATGCGCCGGGTCCGCCCGCGGGAACGGCCGATGCGTTTCGTTCAGGCCGATCGAGATGAAGAACGGCTTCCGGTGCCTGCCGCGAATGAACGCCGCGGCCGCGCCGGCGGTGTCGGCCGGCTCGGTGCCGGCCGGTTCGCTGCCGGGGTAGTTCGTGTCGTGGTCGCAGACGACCTCGTCGTAGCCGACCACCGCGACATCCGGGGCTGTGTGCTCGACGCCCGACAGGACGGTGTGGTACCCGGCCCGCTTCATCCCGTGCACGAGGTGTCGGGAGTAGTCGGTCATGCCGAACCCGCGATGGGCCAGGCCGAGCTGGCCGCAGGAGTGGGGATACATGCCGGTGAGGAAACTCGCCCGGCTGGGTGAACAGGTGGGAGCGGCGGCGAACGCCTGCCGGAACAGCACCCCCTGCTCGGCCAGCCGCTGCAGGTGCGGCGTCGGCACCGCGTGCCCGTACGGCTGCACGAAGCGGCCGGTGTTGTGCGAGTGCAGGAAGACGACGTTGGTCCGGCTCATGACGTTCCTTTGGCGGGAAGTACGTTGCCACGCCGTGGCAAGCAAGCTATTCTGGCCTTATGATCAAAGCCAGTGTTAGCCAGACCAAGAACGGGCTGAGCGGTCTCCTCGCCGAGGTGAGACGTGGCGAGACGGTGCTGATCATGCACCGCGGCCAGCCGGTAGCCAAAATTACCAGCTACAACCCGGCGGAACTGACGGACGACCAGGCGATGGCGGAACTCGTGCGCAGCGGGCTGGCTGATCCTCCGGAGGCACCACTCGACGTCGACCGGTTTCTGGCGACGCCGCGGCCTCGTCTTGCAGACGGTCTCAGTGTCAGCGAGCTTGTCGCGGCGGAACGCGAGGAAGGCCGCTGAGATACTGGGACTCCTCGGCCCTGGTGGCGTTGCTGGTCGACGAGTCGACGAGCGAACATCGCCGGGCTCTGCTGGCGGAGGACGGTCGCATAGTCACGTGGTGGGGAAGTTGGGTCGAATGTGCGTCTGCGCTGAACCGCCGCCACCGGGAAGGTGGGCTCGACGGCGGAGCGCTCCATGAGTCGCTGCAAGAGCTCACGAAATTCGCCGCGCGTTGGCTGCAGATCCGTTCCTCCCCACACCTGAGACAGCATGCGCTCCGGCTGTTGCGGGTGCACCCGTTGCGCGCCGCGGATGCCCTGCAACTTGCCGCCGCTGTGACGGCTGCGATGGGGGATCCCGCCACTCTGGAACTCGTATGCAGCGACGCTCGCCTCTCGCAGGCTGCACAGATCGAAGGCTTCCTGGTCCTGTGAGCTGGCCATCGAGGAGCGGTACGATTTCCTGATCCGCCACAACCGCCGGCCGCTAGCCGCGGCATTCGAGGTATAGTCGGCGCATGCCCGGCGGCGACTGCGCGGAGTTGATCGATCCGTTCACACTGAGCGCCGCCGACGGCTACTCGTGGCTCAAAGGCAACCTGCATTCGCATACGAACTGCTCGGATGGCCGCCTGTCACCGCAGCAGCGCGCCGACGCCTATGCGGCCAACGGCTACGACTTCCTGGCGATCACCGACCACCACCGCATCACCTGCATCTCCGGCATCACCCCGGCCGACGGTCTGGTCCTGATCCAGGGCGTCGAACTGCATCCCGACAACCCCTTCGGAGGCCAAGTGCACCACTTCGTCGGCCTGCATGTCAGCGACGACATCGATGCCGCGAAGCTCGCGCCGCAACATGTGATCGACGCGGTCCGCGAGCAGGGCGGTTCGGTGTGGTTGGCCCACCCGTACTGGAGCTCGGTCTGCATTCCGCGCGACACGCTGCCGTTGCGCGGCTTGGCCGGCATCGAGGTGTTCAACGCGGCGTGCGGCCTGCAGGGCAAGCCGGAGTCGGCGGTGCTCTGGGACGAGTGGATGGTGCACACCGACCGGCTCTTTCCGGCGCTGGCCAACGACGACTCCCACTTCCGAGACGAGGATCGGCGCGACACGTACGAAGCGTGGACGATGGTGCGCACGCGCGAGCGGTCAGCGGCGGCGATCGTCGATGCGCTGGTGAGCGGCGCCTCCTACGGCACCACCGGACCGGTCATCCACGATATCCAGCTCCATCGCGAGCGAACGGCGAGCGGGCGACGAATCGCGGCTACCGTGGCGTGCTCGGAAGCAAAGCGGATCGATGCGATCAGCGATCTGGGTGGGGCATCCTATCGCGAGCCGGATGCGACCTTCGAGCAGGCAACATTCCCTTTGAAGATCGACGCTCGCTGGGTGCGGTTCGAGGTGATCGCGCCCGACGGCAGGAAGGCTTGGTCCAATCCGTTCGATCTCACCACTCGATGAGGGCATGCGGACCCTTGGCCTACTCGCGAAGACCGACCGAGCGGCGGCGTTCTATCGCTCTCGGCCCTCTCCGGTGATCGGCACGCTCATCTCCGACATCTGCGACGCGGCCGATCCGTACGCATCCTCATGATGGCAGTCAGAGGGACGCCGCACCGATGGCCGTTTCTGGACTGGTCATTGGTGCAACCCGGCTACCAGCACATGCCGCGCTCGCCGAAGTACGGCAACGTGCCGTACGGGATCGCGATCCGATCGCAACCCGCGCACCGGTCAGTTCCCTGGCTCCGTGCGGACAGGCCGTGGGAAGAGCAAGCGCTCGGCAAATCGCAGTCTCTCATCTACGAGAACGGCACCTACCGGCTGTGGTATGAGGCGGCCGCAAGCGACTACAACTGGCGTTCTTCGAATCTGACCGACTACAGCCACCGGCTGTGCTACGCCGAATCGAGTGACGGCGTGCGCTGGCACAAGCCGAACCTCGGCCTGGTGGAGTTTCGCGGCGATCGGAACACGAACATCGTCTTCGACAGGACGCACAACGGCGGCCGCGCCTGTCTGGGCGGAACGGTGTTCGTCGACCCGGTCGCACCGGCCGCCGAGCGCTACAAGCACATCTTCCTGGGCGCCGAGCCACGCACGTGGCAGATGCAGGGTGCGGTGTCGGCGGATGGACTGCAGTGGAGTCCGATCGCCGAGCCACTCATCGACGGCTTCATGAGCGACACCCAGACCACCGCACATTATGACCCGCTACGACGCCGCTACGTCGGGTACTTCCGCACGTGGATGGCCGGCGGTGTGCCCAGCTCATCGTTTCGATCGCGCCAGAGCCGGCGGTCGATCTCCCGCGCCGAAACCGCCGACTTTCGGATCTGGCCCCATCCTGAGACGACTGCCTGCCTCGGTGTGGCTCACCATCCGTCCCACGATCTGTATACCAACGCGCACGCCTTGTATCCGGGACGGGATGATCTGCATCTGTTCTTCCCCGCCCAGTTCAGCCGCGAAAAGGACACGCTGCAGGTCCACCTGGCCACGAGCCGGGACGGTGTGCGGCTGGAGTATTTCGGCGACCGGCCGGTGGTACCGATCGAAGCGGACGGCGCCGGAGACGAGAAGCGCGTCTATGCGGGGGTGGGCATCGTGCCGCTCGGCACGGATACCGTGGCCGTGCCTTGTAGCCGCTGGCACCACACCCACAACGAGGATACCGCCGAGGGATTCCGGGAGGCGTACCAGGGCGAGTACTTCTGGGCGACCTGGAGCGTCGACCGCTTCGCGGCGGTGGAGGCCGACGAACGCGGCTTCTTTGCGACACCGGTGTTCGACGACCCACTGGCCGGGATATCCGTCAACGCCACGACCTATCCGTCGGGGGAGATACGGGTCCAGCTCACCGATGAGACGGGGGTGCCCATCGAGGGGTATGCGTTCGCCCAGTGCGACCCGGTGCGGGGTGACGAGATCCGACGTCCGGTAACCTGGCGAGGCCGCCCCGAGATCGCGGTGCATCCCGAGAGACCCCTGGTGATCCAGATCCGGATGACGCGGGCGAAGCTCTACGCATTGTACACGGCATGACCTGCGGACGCCCGGTCGACGAGCGGTGATGCCATGATCCTGGCTGTCCTGCGCCGGCTCCGGCTGATGGTGGTGACCCTGGCCGCGATCTCCGTGCTCTCGTTCCTGATCATCCAGGCACCGCCGGGCAACTATCTGGACACCTACATCACCCAGTTGCGCATGCAGGGCGACGCCATTGACGACGCCAGGATCGAAGCGCTCGAGGCCCGCTACGGCCTGGAGCGCCCGATGCACGTGCAATATCTCAAGTGGATCTGGGGCGTGCTGCGCGGCGACCTGGGGCGCTCGATGGCGCACAACATGGAAGTCAACGAGCTGATCGCGCAGCGGTTGCCCGCCAGCCTGGCGATCTCGACCATCTCGCTGATCCTGGTCTACCTGCTCGGTCTGCCGATCGGGATCTACTCCGCCACCCGGCAGTACTCGCCCGGCGACTACCTGTTCACGTTCATCGGCTTCATGGGATTGGCGATTCCCAACTTCCTGTTCGCGCTGATCCTGCTGTGGCTCACCTTCGCGGCCACCGGCAACGCCGCCATCGGGCTGTTCTCCGCCGAGTACGCCAACGCGCCGTGGAGCATCGCCAAGCTGATCGACCTGCTGAAACACTTGTGGATGCCCGCCCTGATCGTCGGCACCGCCGGCACCGCAGGCCTGATCCGGGTGGTCCGCGCCAGCCTGCTCGACGAGCTGCACAAGCTGTACGTCACGGTCGCCCGCGCCAAGGGCGTTGCCGAGCGGAAACTCCTGTTCCGCTATCCGGTGCGCATCGCGCTGAATCCGGTGATCAGCACGATCGGCTGGACCCTGCCGGCGCTGGTGTCGGGTGAGCTCCTGGTATCGCTGGTCATGGGCCTGCCCACAGTGGCGCCGCTGTTCGTGCAGGCGCTGATCAACCAGGACATGTTCCTGGCCGGCAGCGTCGTGATGGTGCTGAGCAGCCTGACGGTGCTCGGCACCCTCATCTCCGACATCCTGCTGGTCGCGATCGATCCGCGCATCCGGGAGGCGGTCTGAGGTGGCCGGGGGCGGCAGCGGCAGCGAGCGCGCGCGGCACGATCGCGCCGAGCGCGAGCAGGTCTCCTCGCAATGGCGCCTGATCCGCATCCGCTTCCTGCGCCACAAGGTGGCGGTCGCCTCGCTGGTGCTGCTCGGCATCCTCTACTTGGGGGTGCTGTTCGCGGAGTTCGCGGCGCCCTACGACCCCCGCCGGCGCAGTCCCGAGCAGCAATACTCCCCGCCGCAGCGAATCCGCCTGTTCCACGCCGGCCGCCTGACCGCCCCGTTCGTGTACAGGCTGTCGTCCGAGCTGGACATGGAGACGTTCCGCTACACGTACGAGGTCGACCGGGAGGCCAGGCAGCCGGTGGCGCTGTTCGTGCGCGGCGACCCGTATGAGCTCTGGGGCCTGTTTCCGTCGGACCTGCACCTGTTCGGGGTGACGGACGGCGGCCGGGCGTACCTATTCGGGACCGACAACCTGGGCCGCGACCTGCTGTCGCGGGTGATCCACGGCGGGCGCATCTCGCTGTCGATCGGGCTGGTCGGCGTCGCCATCAGCTTTCTGCTCGGGATCATCCTGGGAGGGATCTCCGGCTACTTCGGGGGGACGGTGGACGTGGTCATCCAGCGGCTGGTGGAGTTTCTTCGCTCCATCCCCGACCTGCCGCTGTGGATGGCGCTCAGCGTGGCGCTGCCCCGCTACTGGTCGATCGAACGGGTCTACTTCGGCATCGTCATCATCCTCTCGCTGGTCGGCTGGACCTCCATCGCCCGGGTGGTGCGCGGCAAGTTCATGGCGGTGCGCGAAGAGGAGTTCATCACCGCGGCCGTCGTCAGCGGCGCCGGCACCGGGCGCATCCTGTTCCGGCACCTGCTGCCGTCCTTCGGCAGCTACATGATCGCCTCCCTGACCCTGTCGGTGCCGGGGATGATCCTGGGAGAGACCGCCTTGAGCTTCATCGGCCTGGGGCTGCAGACCCCGGCGATAAGCTGGGGCGTGCTGCTGCAGGAGTCGCAACGCATCCACGTGCTGGCCGGATCGCCCTGGCTGCTGATCCCGGGCGGATGCGTGATCGTCACGGTGCTGGCGTTCAACTTTCTGGGAGACGGGCTGCGCGACGCGGCCGATCCGTACACCGCCGCATAGAAAAGGGAGGAGGGATCGTCCCTCCTCCCTGCTGTCGCTTCGGATCCGCGTTCTAGGACTTGAAGTAGAACTGCGCGGGCACCTCGTGGATGTGCTCGGCGATGATCGGATCGGGGATGTTGCCCAGATTGACGTTGACGATTCCGTAGTAGTCCTGTCTCGGAGGGCGCACCGCGCCGATCATGTACAGCTCTTCCTCCAACAGAGAGAAAACCTCCATGGTGATCGCGACGCGTTCCGCATTGTCCGAGATGGAGATCGCGCGCTCGCGCAGCGCCGCGATCTCCTTCAGCGCATCCGGAGGCTCCATGCCCTCCTCGCCGCTGGAGTTCAGCCAGGCGGCCCACTCCCTGCCGGGCGTGAACCAGGTGCCGACCGGTACGACCTCACCCCTGACCAGCGGGTTCATCGGCCGCCCGGCCAGCCCGAACGGGAACATGATCAGGTCGAAGTCGTTCGTGTTGTAGATGCCCCCGAACGCGTCCCAGCTTCCGGCGCGGGCGACGGTCTCGATGCCGACCTCACCCCAGTAGCCGCTGTACAGGTCCGCGATCTCGGCGGTCTGGCCCCCCGGCATCGCGTAGATCTGCATGCGCAGGCGCTCGCCGTCGGAGCGCAGGCGGTAGCCGTCGCCGTCCCGCTCGTCCAGACCCAGCTCGTCCAGGATGCCGTTTGCCTTGTCCGGGTCGTGCTCCAGGTACACCTTGAACAGGTTCTCACCGTAGTACGGTGGGCCGGCCTCCACGGTCGGCTGCGACGGAATGCCCAGCCCCTTGTAGAACGTCTGATTGATCTCGTCGCGGTCGATGGCGTGGGACAGCGCGATGCGGAACCGCTTGTCGCTCTGCAGCTCCCTGAGCACCACGTCCTCATGGGCGAAGTTGAACAGGATCAGCCCCTGCTCGCCGCCGGGCCACCAGTATTGGATGCGGCTATAGCCTGCGCTCTCGGCGTTCTCGTTGACCACCGCCAGGTTGGCGATGCCCCCCCACGGGCCGGGCGCCTGCAGGTCGGACTCTCCGGCCAGGATCTTCAGCAGCTCGGCCTCCCCCGGCGGAACGCCTTGCGAGTGGATGGCGTCGATGTAGGGAAGCTGATTGCCGGCCGTATCGATCTTCCAGTAGTAGGGGTTGCGACTCATGACCAGTACCTGGTCGGTCTTTTCGTTCTCGAGCTTCCAGGGGCCGATCACCGGCGTCATGGGGCTGTGCTGCGGGTTGTAGATCTCCGTGAACTGGTCGGTCCAGGTCTCGAAGCCGTTCTCCTTCACCGCCGCCTCGACCTTCTCCATCGACGTGTGACCCGGGTGGAACTGCTTCAGGAACTCCGAGTGCGCGTAGTTGGCGGGCCGCCACCGCGCCATGAACTCCACGAACATGCCGGCCTGCACGTCCCAGGAGATCTGCACCGCGGTATCGCTGACCTTGGTCATCGTCCCCGCACTTCCGCCGAACCGCATCTGCGACGGCGGCGTGGGGAACAGCTCCTCGTTGAGGCCGATCTCGTTCCAGTAGAACAGGAAGTCGTCCGCGACGAACGGCTTGCCGTCGCTCCACTTCATCCCCTCACGCAGGTGCAGCGTGATGGTCGTCCCGTCGGCGTTCCAATCCCAGCCCGCCAGGGCATTCGGGAAGATCGAGCTCATGTCCGGCGAGTACGCCGTGGCGTACTCCCACACCCAGTGGTCGCCGTTGATTATGGTGCCTGCCGGGCGCAGCTCGCGCAGCACGCCGCCGTACTGGCCGATCTCGTCCACCGGCTCGACCACCAGCGGGTTGCTCGGCAGCCGTTCCGCCAGCGGCGGCAGATCGCCGGCCGCCACCATGCTGGCCAGCATCGGCGCCTCGCTGAACGAGGTGATCGCCCCGTGCATGCCTTCCCACTCGTCGAGCTGGTACACCTCGGAGTTGGTGTCCATCATCTGCGCCGTCGCCAGCGACGGCACGATCAGCAGCGCCGCCGCCACCGCGATCGGTGCCACGCGCCGCAGTAAGTCGCTTCTCATTCGCATGATGCGTCTCCTTTCGGTATTGAATCGAACGGTTTCGAGTCTACGCCAGCCGGAGGGAGACGCCAAGGCGCACGCCGCCGGCCCCTTTTCACGACCAGACGAACACCTCCGGATCGTCCGCCGAGTAGCCGATGAAGACCGCCAGCACGACGCGCGGCGAGGGGCCCTCCAGCGCCGGCACCTCGTGCACCAGGCGGGTGTTGAAGAAGTAGAGATCGCCGGGCTGCAGATCCACCTGGTAGTGCTCGATGGCGTTGGCCGCGGCGTAGGCGGCGAATCCATCCTCCTGCAGGCACGGCTCCAGCTCCGGTGTCCACAGGCAGCGGTGCAGGATCGACTGCGCGATCCGGCCGCCGGAGCGGTGGCCGCAGGAGCGGTTGCCGCCGGAGCGGCTGTTCTGCATGCACAACACACCGGCGAACTGATGCGCGAAACGGCTGACCGCGTAGTCCAGCCGCCGCTCGTGCTTGCCGGCGTGGTCGACGTGCGGCTGGTAGCGGTGCCCGGCGTAGTGGATGCGAAAGATCGCCGGCCCGTAGAAGCCCCCGTCCGGTTCGTAAGCGGTGGTTACCCGCTTGGCTGCCGCCAGTTGCTGCAACCGCTCGTAGACCAGCTTCACCGGGTCCGGGTGGCCCGCGAACAGGCTTGTGAACAGCGCCCGGGTCTCCTGCGCATGGGCCAGAAACGCCTCCTTGTCGGCGGCCCGGTTGCTCAGGCTGGTGCCGATGTCCACCCGGCGCGGCTGCACGCTGTCCGCGTCCAGCAGGCTCGAGTCCATCAGCCCGCGCGCCACGAAGCGATCGGTCAGCGCGGCGCAGTGCTCGGCCGGATAGGCTCCGCGCAGGACGATGGCCGGAACGTCCCCCCGTGCCAGCGACGCAAGCGGATCCGGATGCGCCGCCAGCACGCCCCTCACGTCCGATTCCGCCGCCGCCCAGCGCATGCGCCATCGTATCGTTCCAGCGGTGCGATGGCACGTGCCGTGGTGGTAGATTGAGCAGCAATCATGAGCTCACTGCATCCGTACCATCCTCCGTACGCCCGCTGCCGCGCCGGCGTGGCCCGGCGCGACGTGACACCGCCGGTAGGCATACAGAGCCGCTGCTTCGGCGCGGCCCTGCACGAGACTGCCGAAGGCGTCCACCGGCCCTTCACCGCCACCGCCCTCGCCCTCGCCGACCTGGAAGGCGACGGCGCCCCGATGGTCCTGCTGGCCGTCGACATCGGCTGGCTGGAGAAGGACGAGATGGCCGAGCTCCTGGAAGGGGTGCGCGCACCACTCGGCCTGAGCCCGGACCGGCTGCTCATCGCCTTCTCCCACACCCACGCCGGCGCCAACCTGTCGAGTTCCATGCGCGACCACCCCGGCGGCGACAAGATCCGCCCCTACTTCGAGCGGCTGATCCGCCTCTGCACGGAGGCCAGCGCCGAGGCCATCGCCAACCTCGTACCCGCTTGGCTCACCTTCGGCTCCGGCACCTGCGACCTCGCCCAGAACCGCGACGCCTGGGACGAGGATTCACAGCAGTTCGTCACCGGCTTCAACCCCGACGGCGAAGCCGACGACACGGTGCTGGTGGCGCGCGCCAGCGCCGACGACGGAAGCGCCCTGGCAACGCTCGTCAACTACGGCTGCCATCCCACCACCCTGGGCCCCACCAACCGGCTGCTCTCCCCCGACTACGTCGGCGCCATGCGCGAAGTGATGGAGGACGCCTTCGGCGCCCCCTGCCTGTTCCTCCTCAGCCCCTGCGGTGAAACCGGTCCCCGTGAAGGCTTCGTGGGCGACACCGCCGTCGCCGACTCCAACGGACGCCGCCTGGGATTCGCCGCTGCCGGCGCCGTCGAGTCCGTGCTGTCCGCAGGAACGCAGCTCGAATACGACGGCCCCATCATCTCCGGCGCCACATTGGGCGCCTGGAAGCGAACCGAGCTCGACCCGCCCGCAGACGACCGGTCATTCGCGCTGCGCAGCCGCACTCTGCGCATCGACCTTCCGATCAAGCCGCATGAATCGCAGGACGATCTCCAGGCCCGCCACGATCAAACCACCCGCGACCTGGAAGCCGCGCAAGCCTCCGGCGACTCCACCGCCATCCGCAACGCCACCGCCCTCCGCGAGCGCGCGCGGCGCCGCCTCCTCCGTGGACCGACCCTCCCCGACGGCGGCACCATCCCCTTCGACCTCCACCTGTGGCAGATCGGCGACGCCTTCCTCGTCGCCGTCCCCGCCGAGCCCTACTCCATGCTCCAGCGAGAGTTGCGTGCCCGCTTCCCCGACCGCCCGCTCCTCATCTCCGTCGTCACCAACGGCACCCTGGCCTACCTGCTGCCCCGCGAGCTATACGGCAAGAACCTCTACCAAGACTGGGTCTCCTTTCCCGGCCCCGGCGGCCTGGAACTGGTGCTGGAAACTGCAGCCGCCGCGATCCCCCAGTAGCCGGCGCAACGCCCGAACGGTTCGGCACCCGCTTCCTCCCGGTCTACACGGCGGTCTCACATATGTCTGAACCAGGACAGGGCCTGCGGCCCCTGGGCAGGCGTTTGGCGTGGGGACGGCGCCGGGCGCCGGGTGCCGGAGCCGCGACGCCTGAGGCTGGGCACGGGCGAGATGCGGCCGCAGGCCATCAGCATTGTCAGGATGCGGCCCGTGGTGCTCTCGGAGACCGCCCAGAGCCCTCGCAGCGTAGCAGGACGACCAGCTTGGCCTTGCCCCACATCGGATAGTCGGCGCGCACCGCCGCGACCGCCGCCACCAGAGCCGGAGACCAAGCGCGCTGCCGCACCCGCCGCGAGAGCGGCTCCGGGTTCCGACCCATCGATACAGCGTCGCCCGCGAGACGCCGACCGCATGCGCGCCTCGGCAGCGCTCCAGACCGTTGCTGCGCGCACGATGCCGCCCCGAGAGCGGCTCCTCGTGTAAGCTGACGAGGCAGGCCACGAACCTGCATGGCTGGCCTCCTTCAAGCTGTTTGTCGATCAACCAACAGCTTCGCGGACCCGAACCCTCACTCAAGGGCAGTATCTCACATATGTCTGAACCAGGTCAGCCGGACGGTCCGACGGTAATGTCTCAGTTTGAAATGTGCTTCATTTGTGTACGATGATATTTCCACAACGAGATGCCGGTGAGGGAGATATGATGCACAGGAATCCGGATTGGAAGAACACAGGATGGGGCAGCAGAAACGGCAAAGCGGTGCGCGTGAGCGAGGTTTCGCGCGGCCTTGCGTGTGGATGCGTCTGTCCGGGTTGCGGCGGGCAACTCGTCGCAAAAAAGGGTACGCAGCGCGCGCACCATTTTGCTCATGCCAACACTGTAGACTGTGACGGGCTTGGCGAGAGCGCATTGCACCTTGCGTGCAAGGACGTGATCCAGGAATGCCGCGAGATGGAGTTGCCCTATGTGGTGGCTTCCGACGGGGGCTATGACGGGATAAGAAGCTACGAGCATCAGGAGCACCACCTTGTAGCATCTTCAAAAAGGGTTCGATTTGATGAGGTTGAATCAGAACACGCGATGGGGAGCATCATCCCAGACATCACCGCGACGGCAAACGGCCACACGCTTTGTGTTGAAATCAAGGTCACTCATGCCGTGGATGACGAGAAGTCACGTTACTATGAGACGTTACAGCAATCCGCTATTGAGGTAGATGCGTCAGACCTGCCGCGTGACGCCCTACGTCACGTTATCAAGGAGCGTGTCATTGACTGCACCAAGCATAAGCGATGGATATATAACACACGGGCGGCAGAACGGCTGGAATCCTGCACCAAGAAAGATAGAGGGCCTGTTTTTGTGGATTGTCCCCTGCCGGTGAAAGCACTCTTGGATAATCTTCCCAAGAACGGATGGCGTAATACTGCCAAACGCTCCGCGTATAAGCGTAATGTACATTGGTTTTATAACTGCAACTACTGCAGACACGCCCTATGTATAACAGACGAACATATTTTCTGTGACGCAACCGAAGACGCCACCCGACATTACACAAGTTTCCCCGGTGGGTTCTAGAGCTGAAGTGTGTCGTGCCCGGAAACCGAAGACCTCTTGGGCGTGTATTTGCCTTCACAAACACGGCGGATCCGACATAGAAAATGTGGAACTGGACTGATGAACAATATAGGCATGAAACGAGGAAGGCCGCCACCGATTGATATTCCGCGCTCCATTGGACAAGGCGATAAATTTCAAACTGAGACAATACCGGTCCGACACGCGCGGCGCGCATGTCGCAGCACGCATGTCGCAGCACGCACTCCTGCCGGGCGGTAACCTGTGCGGCGGCGATTGTCGCTCGACGGCAACGGACGAGGTCGCATCGCTGCCGACGGTTTGCGTCTTGCGCGTGTTGCCCATGCAATCCTTCTCGTCCCGCATTGCCTTGTCCCCAGCGCCGGCGGCGACGTAGCAGACTTTTGGACGCCCGTGCGGACGAAAGACGGCAAGGCGTTGTCGCTGTCGTCGGCCGGCTTCCGATACGACCGGCTCGCGGAACTAGTCCTCGACAGGAGTGCCTACCGCCGCCCTGCGGCGATGCAGGTCAGCGCGGAGAAAGGCGCTCGCTGGCGGCTCGTCGCACGTGGTGTCGCCGCCGGCCAGGGCAAGACGGAGGGCTATCACGAGCGCACCGACATCGCGTTCACCACCGCCACCGCGCGAGCCTTGAGCAGGCTGGCTGGACTCGACGCGCTCGCGGAACTCTCCAGCGCGCAGATCGAAGAGGTACAGGAGGTGATCAGGGCGCTGCCGCCTCCTCGCCAATGCGCTCGGCTGGAGCCGTGCCATGCGGCAGGAGCATCAACGGCTTCAGAGCAGGATCGTGTACGGAGCGGTGCGCGAGCATGAGCCCGTAAGATCCCAGCCCGTTACACCTCGACGAGGCTGGTGGTGGTCTCAGGCTCCGGAATCGGGTCACCGCTCTCGCGGAGCATCTCCAGGTGGTACCTGATCGCCTCTCGGATCAGCTCCTCGGTCTCCTCTCGCGTATCAGCCGCAGCCACACATCCCGGCAGGTCCGGCACGTACGCCGAATAGCCGTTGCCGGTCTTTTCGATGACGACGGTGTACTTCATGGCTGCATCAGGTGCGGAACTGCGGCGCGACGGCGGTTCGGGTGCGCAGGTCGTCGCCGTAGATCTCGATGAAGCGCTGGAAGAACGCGCGCGTGGCGTCGGGAAGCTGGGCCATCAGCGGCGAAGACAGGATCCACGGCTGGTCCGAGAAGTAGTCGAAGATGTGCTCGCGGTCGGAGGTGTAGGTCAGCATCAGGGTGCGGCGCCGCTTGTCGGTGTGGTAGCGGCCGCGGTGCAGGCCCAGGGCCTCGAAGGCCAGCGCGTCGCCGGGCCGCTGGTGGATCCGGATGGCCCCGGGCATGTCGTTCGCCCGGCTGTTGGCCTGTCCGTCGGCCAGCCTGATGCGGTATTCCTCCTCGGTGTCCCAGCGCAGGTGTGAGCCGGGGACGTACTCGTTGTCGGCTGTCTCCACCAGCGCGATCTGGAGCTGGATGCCGCCGGGCTTGCTGCGGGCGGTGATGATGCTCTGCTGCTGCGCCTCGTCGGGATTCATGAACTGCACGTCGCGGTGCCACGACCCGTCCTCATGCGCGGTCTTCGGCTCGAACCAGAGGGTGGTCGCGCGGAACACCGGCTCGCCGTCCAGGAGCTCGCGCGCGAATCCGAGGACGCGTTCGTCGGCGATCAGGTTCATCAGCGTGACGAAATCGTCCGGGTGGTCGCGGAAGTATCCCGGGTGGTTGACGTGCCGCATGTTGTGGCGGTCGCGATCGCCTGGCTTGCCGTCCTCGGCGCTGGCCAGCAGCCACTGCCGGCGCACGCGCTCGGCGATCCGCAGCAGGTCGTCGACCTCGTCGGCCGACAGCAGCGACCGGTACAGGCAATAGCCCAGCTCCGCCCACTGATCGCGCGGCGAGAGAGTCACGGCCGCGGTCACTGCGGAGCGCCGTCCATCAGCGCGTCGAATTCATCTTCCGACAGAAGGTTGTCGTCCCGGTCGAGCTGGTAGGCGATCGCGTAGGCCGCGCGGTTCACGCCGCTCAGATTGGGCTCGCCACGGTGCCATACGTAGTTCGTGAAAAAATAGGCGTCTCCCGGCCCGCCGGAGATCAGATCCTCCTGCGAGTCGTCCACCACGTCCAGGGCGATCCGCTTGCGCTGGTACTGCGCGCCATCCCTGCCGAACGCCGGCACCTGATCCCAGTACAGCTCGTGGAACCGGATGCGCCAGCTCGCCTGCGTGCCCGGCAGAAACCCGAGCGCGATCGCATCCGGCGCCACCTGGTCCAGGGCGATCCAGCAGTTCAGGCACACCTTGGGCCGCAGCTTCCAGTAGAAGCTGTCCTGGTGGTAGAAGCTGCGCCCGGCCTTGTACACCCCCGGCTTGAAAATCGTCTGGTCGGTGTAGCGCTTCACCGGTCCATCGAGCAGCGCCTCCATGGCGCCCACCAGCTTCGGGTTGCCGGTGAAGTCGTCGAACACCGATTCGATCGCGGCCGGTTGCTGCAGCGAGCCGGAACGGTAGTTGCCGCCGGGGGTGTCCTTGTCCTCCGGATCCCAGGTCTGCAGGTGCCGGTGCGGCCACCCGTAGTCGTGGTAGCCGTCCCAGAGCTCCTCCATGCGCCTGCGCACGGGCGTAGTCTCCGCGTCGGTGAGCAACCCGCGGACGACGCAGTAGCCGTCCCGATCGAGCTGCTTCTTGTGTGCTTCCGTGACCATGAGGCCCTCCTATGGGTGGCGCTATCCCTCGATTCGCGCCAGCGACCGGGCGAGCGAAGGCGGGTTGTCCGGATCCAGCCACTCCCGCAGCAGGAAGAATCCGGACACCACCTGCGACTCGATCTGCGCCGCTCCCGCGGCGTACTCGACCAGGCTCTCGCCGTCGCGACGGTAGAAGCGATGCGCAAGGGTGACGGGATCCAGCACCCAGTACTCGCTTACGCCATGCTGCTCGTACGCCGCGAACTTTGGACCGGTGTCCCGCGTTGCGGTGCGCGGGCGGGGCGCTTCCACAACCAGATCGGGTGCGCCGGCGATGTAATTGTCGCGGAGCCGATCCGCGCGTTCGGCGCGATAGAACGCGAGGTCGGGCAGAAAGACATCCCGTGAGCTCAGCCGCACGGCTACCACCTCGCGGAACAGCAAGCCGAGCCCGTGACGCTCGACGTACGTATCGAGGAGGCGGTGGACGAAGTTGAGCAGCAGTGCGTGGCGGATCGAAACCGGCGAGTGCATGGAGATTTCTCCCGAGATGAGATCGGCAAACCGCTTTGGCTTGAGCCAGTCGAGGAATTGCTCCGCCGTCAGCAGCTCGACGTCGGCGGTGCCTGACACTCGCGTCGACATGCACCCGTAGTGTACTACAGGCGGCACGCGCTGATCTGGCGGTCCTGGTCCTGCTTTGCGGCCGGCCCCGACAACCGCCCTCTCGGGCTATCGAGGTGGCGGTGCTCCATCGGTCAGCTCCTCGAGCTCTGCTGCCGTCAGCCGGTTGCCGTCGCGGTCGAGCTGGTAGGCGATCGCGTACGCGGCGCGGTTGACGTCGCCCACGTTGGGCTCGCCGCGGTGCCACGTGTAGTTGTTGAAGAAGAACGCGTCGCCGGGCTCGCCGGGAATCAGCTTCTCCGAGGAGCCATCGACGACCGACAGCGGTATTCGCCGGCGCTGGTACTTGTTGCCTTCGCGGCCGTGCTTGGGCACCTGGTCCCAGTACGACTCGTGGAATTGAATCCGCCACCGGCGGTGCGAGCCGGGCAGGAAGCCCAGCGCCATGATCCCGCGGTCGACCCGATCGAGCGCCACCCAGCAGTTCAGGCACACCTTCGGCCGCAACTTCCAGTAGAAACAATCCTGGTGATAGAAGCTGCGGCCGGCCTTGTACACCGCCGGCTTGAAGATCGTCTGGTCGGTGTAGCGCTTCACCGCTCCCCCCAGCAGCGTCTCCATGGCACCGACCAGCTTGGGGTTCCCGGTGAAGTCGTCGAAGACCGATTCGATCAGGGACGGCATCTGCAGCGAGCCCAAGCGGTAGTTGCCCCCGGGGGTGTCCCGGTCCTCGGGATCCCAGGTCTGCAGATGCCGGTTCGGCCATCCGTAGTCGTGGCGCCCTTCGTACATCGCTTCGATCCGTGCGCGAACCGGGCGCGTCTCCTCTTCGGAATACAGCCCGCGGATCACGCAATAGCCGTCCCGATCGAGCTGCATCACGTGCTCGGCGGTGGCCTGTGATTCGGTGCCGATCGCCGTCATCTTCCGCCGTATCCCATCTCGTCCCACAGCTCCCGCGCCCGCGCCTTCGCCTCCGCGGTGGGTTCCCTGGTCGCCATGATGCTGGGCGGGGCGTCCGGGGGCTCGGCACCGCCCGGCCACGGCGACCAGGTGTCATCCTGGTACTTCGCCCTCTGAGCTTCGTCGGAAAAGTCGGGAACCTCGACCGGTTGGCCGTTCTGCAGTGCGCTCCGCCACCCCAGGATGCCGACGGAGCTCATCGCCACGGCCCGGTACACGTCCAGGAACGGCGGCTCGCCCGACCGGATCGCCTGCGCGAAGTGGTAGTTGGTCCAGAAGTCCCCGCCGCCGTGGCCGGCGCGCTCGGCCAGCTCCCCGTGCTCCGGCCACTCGGGGAGGTAGGTGCGCTCCAGCGGCTGATCGGGCCAGCGGTTCCATTCCTCGTGCCAGACGCGAACCGCGCCCGAACCGAAGTAGCCCGGCCCGCGCGCGATCTCCATCGCCCCGCGCGTGCCGTGCACGCGGTACCAGTTGCTGTGTCCCGGCAGGATCACGCCGAAGATCCGGAACACGGAGCCGTCTTCCATCCGGCACAGAATCACCGAGCCGGGATCGCTGCGGCGCACGCTGAGCTCGTCGACCTCCGGGGCGGCGATGGAAAGCGCGTTGATCATCGTCGGCATCGATTCCGTGATGTACACCAGCGGCGCCAGCGCATGCGTGCAGTAGTAGGTCGACGGCAGCCAGTTGCGCCAGTGATGCTCGCCCGGCGCCAGCCGCAGGCGCGCGTCGGGCGCCATCGGGTGGTTGTATTCGCCCTCGGCGTAGGTCACCCGGCCGATCTCGCCGGTGCGGTACAGCCTGCGCAGCTCCTGGCTGAAGACCGTGTAGCAGTAGTTCTCGGCCAGCATGTAGATGCAGCCCGAGCGCTCCGCCGCACGGCAGAGCGCCACGCCCTGGGCGATCGTGCCGTTGGCCGACGTCTCACTGAGCACGTGCTTGCCGGCGTCCAGCGCCTTGACCGCGAACGGCGCGTGCTCGTGGAAGTAGTTGGCCAGGATCACCGCATCCAGGTCGTGCTCCAGGAATGCATCGTAATCGGTGAACGTGGCCACCCCGTAGGTGGACCCGGCGGCCTGCAGGCGCTCCTCCCACACATCGCAGATGGCGACCAGCTTCATCCCCACGGCATCCGTGGCGCCCTTGATGAAGCTCTCCCCGCGGCGTACGCCGACCACGCCGACGCGTATCTCACCCTCGTGCATGATGCCCTCCCCGGTACGTTCCATAAGCATAGCCGATGCCGGTCTGTCCGAACGCGTTGCCGGTGTACCAGCAGCGCAGCCCGCCGTCGTAGGCGACCACCGTCGCGTAGGAGCGCTGGTGATCGTCGAAGCTGCCTCCGGCGCCGACTCCGAATTCTCCCTCGGGTCCGGATGCCGTCCAGGTCCAGTTCACGCCGTCGCCGCTGACCAGGCTCCGCACGCGATACGCCGTGCCGAAGGTGTTGACCCACATGATCCAGCGGCCGTCAACGCGCAGCACGAACGGCTTGGAGGCTATGTACTCGAAGGGGTGCTCGAACGGTTCGGTGGCGAATCCGCGCGGGCTCACCAGCAGACCGTCCAGCGGCTTGGTCCAGCGGATGCCGTCGGTGGACTCGGCGTAGCCCACGCCGATGTGCGGGATGACGTCTCCATGACCGGTCGCCACCCCCGTCGGTTTGCGCGAGTAGTCGCCCAGGGCGGTGTAGTACATGCGCAAGACGCCGCCGTCGGCGAGCACACACACGCTGCCGGTACCCTCGCGATCCCACGGGCGGTCCAGGGGCAGGATCGGCGACTCCGCGGCGTGCCGCCACGTGCGCCCGCGATCATCGCTGAGAGCCAGACCGGTCGTGTTGGCCAGCTTGCCGTCTTCCCTGGGCACACCCCAGGCCCCGTAGTACAGCAGCCAGGGTCCGTCGTCGCGCGGAACCACGAACGGAAAGCTCGGCCCGAGGTCGTTGTAAGCGGTGCCGGCCTGGCGCTCCAGCACCGTTCCCGCGAAGCGCCATTCGTGCGGAGCGTGCACCGATGCGAGCGCCAGACAGATGCGATGAAAGCCGTCCTCGCCGGTGCCCCAGTAGTACAGGTGGTAGCTGTCGCCGAAACGCAGCACGTGGGGACTCGAGGCACGGCGGGCATCCACCGCTCCGCCCAGCCCCGGGGCGAGGACCGGGGACCGCGACGGAAACGTCCAGCCCGGCGGCTGCGGCGTCTCGATCACGCGCTGATCGGGGCGTCGCCCCAGTCCGGCACCTCCAACAGCTCCCCGTCGCGCAATGCCGACTTGTGGGCCATCACCCCGGGAGCCATGTAGCGCACCGCCTCCCAGACGTTGATCGCCGGGATGCGGTCGTGCGCCACCGCGTCCACGAACTCGTGGACCAGGTATCCATGCGACCCGCCGTGGCCGCCGTAGACGTCGGATGCCGTGCCTTCGCGGTACGCCTGCACGACCGTGTCGGGGAGCGGATCGCGCATCTCGTCGACCGTCACCGGGACGGCCCGCTCCAGGTCGACCCAGGTCATGTCCTTGTAGCTGCCGCGGCTGCCGAAGATCCGGAAGGTCTCGGTCTCGCGGTGGCCGACCTGCCGGAATTCGCAGATGCGGCAGACGGCGCCGTTGGACATCCGAAACTGCGCGGTCTCGTTGCTGAACTCGCCTCCATAGAACGGATCAGCGCCAGGGTCGGTGTACCCCAGGCAGCTCACCTGGACCATGTGCGCGCCCATCACCGAGATCGGCCCACAGGTCGAGTGGGTCGGGTAGTGCATGGGGCCGGAAACCATGCCGCGACCGTGGTACTCCGCCTCCAGCCGCCGCCACTCGGCACCTGCCTTGCTGGCCAGCCGGCGGCGCTTCACGTCGCGCAGGTTGCTGTGCGGATCCTCCACGTCGTGGAAGTACTCGCCCTCGGCATAGACGAAACGGCCGAATGCCTCCTCGGCGCTCCGGCGCCGGCAGTACATCGACTCCGGCCGATAGAAGGTGGTCTCGCCCAGCATGTAGTGCAGACCGGTTCGCTCCACCGCCCGCACCAAGCGATCGCACCACTCCAGTATCTCGTCGCCGTCGGGAACCGTGATGATCGGCACGGCGCTGTAGACGTGCTTGCCGGCCTCCAGTGCCGCAAGCGCCTGCGGCGCGTGCAGCCACGGCTGCGTGATGATGGCCACCGCGTCCAGGTCCGCCGCGCACAGCTCATCCAGGGATCCGTAGGCGTCGGCGGCGACGAACTTGTCCTGGAACGACGGGTCGCAGGCGAACCGCTTGACGCGCTCGGGCTCCCGATCGCACAGGGCGATCCGGTCGACCAGCGGATGGCGCTTGAACAGGTGGGCAAAGGTGGAGCCGAAGGCACCGAGGCCCGCGATTCCCAGAGAGATCCCCACGACTTGAGCCTCCTTCGAGGAAAGGGAGCAGGCGGGCATGGCGCCCGCCTGCTCTTTCGTACGATCGATCCGTATCGCGGATCCGGTCGGCCTAGCTGCCGGTCAGCTCCCCGTAGCGCTCGTACTGCTGCTGGCGCACGGCGATGACGTCCGCGGCGCCCAGCTTGTTCAAGCCGTCGACGAACTCGTCGAACTTGCTCAGCGGCTCCTGGCCGGTCACGAACTTGTCGAACCACTCCGTCTTGTAGGTGTTCAGATCCGTCAGGACGCGGTTCAGGATCTCCTGCTCGTCGAGCGTCGGCCGCACCTGCGGGAACGACGGCGCCTTGTAGTAACCCTGATAGGCGGTGTTGTTTGCCAGCGACCACGTCGGGAAGCGATAGTCCCACGCAAAGTCCCACTGCAGGTGGGCGTACGGCGGCTGGCTGCCGCCTACCTCCAGCAGCCGGTCATTGAACGGCTTGTCGTCGGTGCCGAGGGTCTCGATCTCACCATCCACCATCCGGTAGCTGTCGCCCAGGATGCCGAAGTTCTGCAGCATCAGGGCTTCCTCGCCGTTGCGGATGAAGTCGATCCAGTGCATGGCCACTTCCGGCTGCTTGGAATCCTTCGTGATCCCCATTTGGTCGCCGCCGAAGATCTCGCGCTTCACGAAGAACTTGTCGCCGTACGGCCCTTCGATGGGCGGACCGTTCTCGAAGATCGCGACCGACCCGTCGGGCTTGCCGGCCGGATGAGCCTGGCTGTAGGTCCCGGCGAAGGTCGTCCAGCAGGTGATCAGCCCGACCCGATCGTTGGTGACCTTCTCCAGGGTCTCGGTCCAACTGTCGGTGGCGTACGCCTTGTCGAGCAGCCCCTCCGCGTAGAGCTGGTTCAACCAGGTCAGGTACTCCTTCATGCGCGGGCTCTGAAAGATCCAGGAGACCTGCTCGTCGTCGTCGACCAGGTACTCGGAGACGATGGAGTACTCGAACCCGTAGAGGTTGCCCAGAATCCGCAGGTAGCCGCGCCCGGCGGCAGGCACCAGAGGAATCTCGTCGTTCTCGCCGTTGCCGTTCGGGTCGTTGTCGCGAAACAGCCGCAGCGCGTTCATCAGGTCGGCCTGGGTCTCCGGCATCTCCGAGATGCCCACCGCGTCCAGCCACGTCCGGTTCCACAGCGGTCCCTGGGACAGGTAGTGCGGCAGCACGTAGTTGCCCACGCCGTAGATGTTCCCGTCGGGGCTGGTGTCCAGAATCTTGTAGATGCCGTTGCTGCCGGTGTTCCACCACCTGTTGATGTTGGGCGCGTACTCCTCCAGCAGATCGTTGAGCGGTATGATCAGCCCGTCGCGGCCGTGCTGGCCGATGTCGCCCAACAGCGACATGTTGATCACGTCCGGCAGATCCACGGCGGCCGCCAGCCGCGCGCGCATCACTTCCGCGTAGTTGGCTACCTGGATGTTCTCCCACTCGATGTGCACGCCGCTGAGCCGCTCAAGCTCCTGGTAGACCGGCAGGTCGTTGCTGGCCGGCGCCAGGAGCGCGGCCCATCCGGTATGGGTGGCCACGGTCAGCGTCGGCAATTCGTCCGGCGCCGCCGCGTCCTCGGTTCCCGCTCCGAAGGCACCGGCGGCAGCCATGGCCAGCACCGTGCCCAGGAAGACAATTCTCGATAGCTTCTTCAATTCAGTTCCCCTCTGTTCCGTAGTTCGGTGGTTTTCCATTGGTCCACCAACCAACTGATCGTTTCTGGAATCCGTTGGACACTACCCCTTCAGGGCTCCTATCAGCACGCCCTTGACAAAATACTTCTGCAAAAACGGATACAGCAGCAGGATCGGCAACATCGCCACGATCATCACCGCGAACTTGATCTGCACCATCGCCATGACGCCGCGGCCCGCCTCTCCGGTCTCGAACTGCTGCACCGCCTCCGGCGATGCCTGGATCAACACCCGGCGCAGGTAGATCTGGATCGGCTGCAGGTCGGCTTTCGGCAGGTAGAGCAAGGCAGGGAAGAAGCTGTTCCAGTGGGCGATCCCGTAGAACAGCACCAGCACGGCGACGATCGGCTTGGACAGCGGCAGCACGATCTTCCAGACGATGCGCCATTCGCCCGCGCCCTCGATCCGGGCGGACTCGAACAGATCCTCCGGAAGAGTCTGAAAAAACGTGCGGCAGATGATCAGGTTGAAGGTGGCGATCAGTGTCGGGATCACGATCGCCCAGCGGGTGCCGTAGAGCCCCAGCTTGACCACCAGCACGAACAGCGGGATCAAGCCGCCGGAGAAGAACATCGTGAACACGATCAGGAACATCAGCACGCCGCGCGCCGAAAAGTTGCGCTTGGACAACGGGTAGGCTGCCATCACCGTGAACACCAGGTTCAGCGCCGTGCCCACGGCGGTATACCAAAGGGTGTTGTAGTAGCTGCGGATCACGACGGGATCGCTGAGCACGGTCCGGTAGGCGGCCAGACTGAACCCCTTGGGCAGCAGAAAGACCTCCCGTCTGGCGACGGCCACCGGATCGCTGATCGACATGCTGAGCACGAACAGGAACGGATAGAGGGTGACGACGAAGGCGATCGCCACGCCCGCGTAGACGATGGTATCGACCACCACGTCCTCGACAGTCAGCGCCTTCCTGATGCCGACCCTCCCCGAACTCACCACAGCGACGTATCCGTAAAGCGCCGCGCCAGCCGATTGAAGACTACCAGCAAGCCCAGGTTGACGACGTTCTTGAACAATCCCACCGCCGCCCCGAAACTGTATTCGCCGCTGACGATCCCGCGGCGGTAGACGTAGGTGTCGATCACGTCGGCCACCTCGTAGGTGGCAGGCGTATACATGAGCAGGTTCTTCTCCCAGTTGACCGACAGCGCGTGCCCGAGGTTCAGGATGAGCAGGATGATGACCGTCGGCGCCATGCCGGGGATGGTGACGAAACGTATCCGCTGCAGCCGCGACGCGCCGTCCACCTCCGCCGCGTCGTAGAGCTCCTGGCTGACGCCGGCTATCGCGGCCAGGTAGATGATCGAGCTGAAGCCAAACCACTGCCAGACGTGAGAGCCGATATACAGCGGGCGGAACCAGCTCTGCTGGCCCATGAAGTTGACGGCTTCGCCGCCCAGCGATTTGATGATGATGTTGATGATGCCGTTGTTGGGCGACAGGAAAGTGACCAGCATGCCCACGATGATCACCAGGGAGACGAAGTACGGCAGGTAGCTCACCGTCTGCGCGATGCGCTTGAGCGGCAGCACCTTCATCTCGTTCAGCATGAGGGCGAAGATGATCGGCACCGGGAAGCCGAAGACAATCGTGTAGAAGCTGATCAGCAGGGTGTTGCGCATCAGCCGCGAGAAGTAGAACGACTCGAAGAACTGGATGAACCACTTGAGGCCCACCCAGTCGCTGCCGAAGACGCCCTTGGCGATCCGGTAGTCCTTGAAAGCAACGACGATGCCGGCCATCGGCAGATAGTGGAAGATGAGGTAGTAGGCCAGCGGCAGGATCATCATGGCGTACCAAGCGCGTTCGAGCTTGAACCGCCTCCACCTCGCCGCCCACGGGGTTCGCCTGGTCAGGGTGGAAGCCGTGGACACGGCATTCCGCATAGAGAACTCTACTCTGCTCACCTGACGGAAGGCTGTCAACGAGCGCGCTGACGGAGCCCCGGAATGCGCTTGGTTATTTCTTTGAGCTGATGTGCTTTAGGTGGTTTTGGCGGTCCGCATGAAGAGGCGGTTTTTGCCATCCTGGTAACGGTAGCTGATCTCGTCCATCATCGTGCGCACCAGATGGACGCCCAGGCCGCCCACCGGCCGGTCCTCCAGCGGAGCGTCCGGATCCGGGAGCGGCGCGTCTTCCAGCGGATCGAAGCGCGGCCCGTCGTCCACGATCTCGATAGTGACGGTGTCCGCTTCGCAGACCACGACGACCTCCAGCTCGCGTGCCCCGGCCGACCGGCCGTGGGTCATCACGTTGAGGCTCATCTCCTCAAGCACCAGGTTCATGCGGAACAGGAAGTCCGGAGGCCACCCCTCACGCGCTCCCAGTTCCTCGATGGCATCCGCGATGTCCGAAAGCCGTTCGGGATCGGCCTCCAGCTTCAGATGCAGATCGGCGCTCACGTCCCGAGAGTCCCCCATTCGCGCCACGTCCCGCACGGGCGCCTCATCCGAGGTTCCGTGCGGCCGATGGTCGTCCCCACGGAACCTCCCAACGTCAGGCGCTCACCGCCTGGGTCGCCTCGTCCCTGGCCGCGTGCACCTGGATGATGCGGTCGAAGCCGCTGATCTCGAACACTTCCTTGATCGACGGCGAGAGCGAACAGATGGCGAACTTGGCTTGTTGCCGCTGCAGCCGTCTGGCGAGAAGCAGCGTCGCCCGCAGGCCCGAACTGCTGATGTAGGTAAGCTTGCCCATGTCCAGGACGACCGCGCGCTCGTCGTCGCCGACCGTTTCCTCGAATCGGTCCTGGAATTCCTGGGAATTGCTGCCGTCGATGCGACCGTCGACGGCCACGATCAACGCGCTGCCGTCACGCTCACTGCTGATTTGCACTCATCCTTCTCCCGTCATGCGGCATCCACCGCGTCGTAGCCTCCGATGATAGCCGATAACATCCCTCGGGTCGATCGCCGCTCATGTGTCGACCCGCTTGCGCATGACGAGCCGATTGCGTTCACCCACACGCATATAGGACACCTCGTCCACCAGCGAGCGGCGCATCAGCCCCTCTCCCAAGCCTGCCGTCCCGCCCGGCTCCATGCCGAGGTCGTAGGCCCCTCCATCGTCCTCCACCGTGACCTCGGCCACCCCGGCGTCGAGCGTGGCGCGCACCGTGATCTCGTACTCGCTGACCGCGGACAGCCGGTCGTCGATCGCGTTGACCATGGTCTCCTCGAGCGCCTGCTGGAGGTGCTCGGCGCCGATGCTGCCGATGCCGCCGCTCTCCGCGAAGGCCCTGATCTCTTCGGCGATGCGGGGAAGATCCGCGCGGTTGTTGCGCAGCGAGAAGCGGCGGACGGCGATCCTGTCCTTGGCCGTGTTGCGGTCGAGGGCCATCATGGTGATGTCGTCGAACTGGGCCGCTTCACCGGCGAACTCCTCGATCGAACGAAGCATCGTCACCAGCGTGTCGCCGGTGCTGCGATCGGCGCTTTGCCGGAGGATCTCTTCCATGCGCTCGTAGCCGTACTCCTCCTCGGTCACGTTGGCCGACTCCGGGACGCCGTCGGTGTAGAGAAACAGCTTGCAGCCCGGCGGCACGGTCACCAGCCCTTCCTCATAGGTGAGCCCGTCGAACATCGCCAGGGCCACGCCCCCGGTCAGCGGGATCCGTTCGACCCCGTCGCCCGTCACCAGCACCGGCGAGTTGTGGCCGCCGTTGGCGTACACGAAGCTGCCGTCGCGAACGTCGTACACGCCGTAGAAGACCGTCACGAACATGTCCCCGCCGGTGGCCTCGACCAGGGTGTCGTTGACCACCCGCAGGCACTCGCCCGGTCCGTATTCCACCTGCCGGGCGGTGGCGCGGATGACCGTGCGCGTGACGGCCATGAACATCGACGCCGGCACGCCCTTGCCGGCGACGTCGCCGACGACGATGCCGATGCGGTTCTCGTCCAGGAGGAAGAAGTCGTAGAAATCGCCGCCGACTTCCTTGGCGGGATGCATGGAGGCCTGGATCTTGACGCCCGGCGCCTCGAAGCGTTCGCCGGGAAGGAACGAACGCTGCACGCGGCTGGCGATCTGCAGGTCGCGCTGCAGGGCCATGTAGGCGGTCTTGGTGCGCAGCGCCTCCTGCAGTTGCGCCACCAGGGTCGTCAAGCGCTGCTGCTGGCGGCCTACCCGGCCGGTCATCTTCTGGAAGGCCAGTCCGATCATCTGCAATTCGTTGCCGCCTTCGTGGTCTCCGGTCCCGTCGGTATCCGCCGTGCCGCCGGGAGCCTGGACTTCGGCAAGGTCCCTGAGGATGTCCCGACGCTCCTCCTCGTTCAGCGTGTCGGCAAGGCGCGTCATCTCGCCGTGGATGAAGCGTTCCTGCTGGCGCCGGCGGAGCAACGCCCGGCGGCGATGCCTGCGCAACGCCAGCGTCTGCGTCCGGAACGTGTTCACGGCACGGGCGATCCGCGCCACCTCGTCGTCGCTTTCCTCTTCGCTCACCGCCACGGTCGCCTGCGTGTCGCCGCGCGAGAGCGCGTCCAGCACGACGACGCCGTCGGTCAGGCGCGAGAGCGCGCTCCGCAGATAGAGCGTGAGGCCGACCAGCGACACGAGCACGAATCCCGCCCCCGCCAGGGCGACGATCAGACTGACCCGCCGCTGGTCGGCGTAGACGGCGCTCACGTCCTGGACCGTCACCACGCTCACCACCAGGTTGCCGAGCTCCGCTTCCAGCGGGAACGCGGCGCGCGAAAACACCTGGTCGCCTGAGCGCACCGGCTCGGACGTGCTTCCCGCCAGCCATCCCGTGCCGCCGATGCGCTCCCAGACTGCCGGATCGGTTCCCACCAGCAGCCGACCCCGCCGGTTCACGATCAGCGCCTCGGCCCCGGTGTCCGCCTTCAGCTCGGTCAGCGCCTCCAGGATGTCCGTGGCAAGGATGGCTACCGCGAGCAGGGCGCCGTCGGCGTCGTACACCGGCACGCCCACGGACAGGGTGACGTTGCGCTCGGCGTCGATCGCCACCCCGCCGCCGCTCCACCCTCGCTCGATCATGCGCGCCAGCGCCTCATCGCTGGCGGCGGCAACCGGCTCGAATGCCGGCATGGAGGAATACGGAACCTCCCTGGTGGGCGAAACCAGATCCAGGCGGGTCACGTCGCCGGTGTCCCGCAACTCCCCGAGCGCCACCTGCGCCGCCCGAGAGATCTGCCCCCGGTCCCCGCTCTCCAGGGCCGCGCGAAGCGCCTGATTCTGCGTGACGACCGGCGCTCGCTCGCGCATGCGCTGCACGCCGGTCTCGACGATCTTGCCCCAGAGCGCGCGGCTGCCGGTCCTGGCGGTGCGGTCGAGCTGGTCGCGCAGCGCCTGCTCGCGCAGGTTCCCCGCGAATACCAAGCCGGCCACCATCACCGCCATGAACCCGATGACGATGACCCCGATCCGCGCCTTGAGGCCCATCGGCCCTACTCCACCACCTGTGCCACGCGCAGCAGGCTGAGCGGGGGATAGATCTCCAGCTCCACGGCCACCGGCATGCGGATGAGCAGCGCGAAGCGCGCCAGCGAGGCGACCGGGATGTCCTCCGGCCGTTCGCCGCCGACCAGAATCCGTTCCGCCTGGGCGCCGGCGAGCTTGCCGACCAGGTAGTAGCGGCTCACGTAGCCGAGCACGGCCCGGGAACCCTCGAAGGTCGCCTCGGTTCCGGCGAACGTCGGCAGGCCGCGTTCCGCCGCGTAATCGGTGATCGCGACCCTGTTTCTGGTCACGAAGGAATCCGGACCGATGTACAGGAACTGCGCTCCGCCCTCCACCAGTGCATCCACCGCTTCCGGCAGGCGGTTGGGGTCGGAGCTGCCCTCGGCGTCGAGAGGCACCGGGGACTCCAGTAGCTCGATGCCGCGCTCCGACGCCGCCTCCTTGAGCTGCTCGACGTTGATCACGGAGTTTGCCTCAAGGGAGTTGTAGACCACGCCCAGACGCTCGACGGAGCGGTACTCCAGCAGGGCGTCGAGCTGCTTCGCCACCGGCGGCAGGAACGCCGTGCCGGTGAGGGGACGGCCGGTCGACTCGAAGCTGGCAACGATGTTGGCCTCGATCGGATAGGCCACGATCGAGAACACGCCGGGGATCCCTTCGACATGCGTCGCCGGGTCCGTGCCGCCCAGCGGTCCCCACATGCCGAGGGTGGCCGAGGTCCCGAACGTGTGCACCAGATCCGGCTTGGCGGCCCGGATCTCGGCGACGATCTCCGGTATCCTGCTCCGGTCCTGATTGATGTTGCGCAGCGTGTAGCGTACCGGTATGCCGCGCTCCCGCATGTGCGCCCGGAAGCCGTGCTCGACGACGGTCTCGCCGCGCCACACCACCAGGAACACGTGGAAGGGGTCCGCGGCGGTCTGGGCCGCCACCGTGCCGGCCAGCGCGAGCAGCATCGCCGCCGCAGCGGCCGCCGCGAGCGCTCTCACGCCGGCACCCCGATCGCCCTGCGGGCCGCGCCACCGGCTGCGACATAGAGCACGGTGCAGATCAGCACCAGCGCGCCGACCGCCAGCATCGCGTCCCCGTACGTCAGGGCTGCCACGGCCGCGCCTACCAGAATCGCGCCCGCCGCGGTGCCGACGCGTTCCAGGGTGCGGAACATGCCGACGATCGCCCCCGGTCCGAGCCCCAGCTCGCGGCTCGCGTCCTGCGCGATCTCCTGGATCACGGCGAGCTGCGGAACGGTGACCATCGCGTGACCGGTGCCCATCACCGCCAACGCTGCCAGCACCACGCCGGTCGCGTCCGTCAGCGCCGGCAGCGCGCACCCCACACCGATGACGCAGCCGCCGGCAACCATCAGGACCCGCGGCCGCCTGACGCGGTCCAGGCGGCGAGCTACCAGCGGCGTGACCAGCACGCATGCGATGCCGTACGCCATCATCACCCGGCCCACGTTCGACTGCACATTGCCGAGCTCGGTCAGATAGCGCGGCACGAGGTAGAAGAACAGGCCGCCCAGGACCAGCTTGCTCGGCAATGCCGAGAGCAAGGTCACGATGAGAAACTCGCGGTGCGACAACAGCCGGAGCCAACCCCGCATGCCGCCGCGCGGGCCGTCCAGCCGGCGGACGCCTCCCGGGTCGATGGTGATGAGCGCCGCCACGGCGGAGACGGCGGCGAGTGCGGCCGCTACCAGCAGGGTGTCCCGGTAGCCCAGACGGTCGGCCAGCATCCCGCCGATCGCGGGACCGCAGACGAATGCCGCGAACACCGCCCCGAGGAACCCCGACATGCCCGTCGCCCGGCTCGACTGCTCCGTGTGCTGGGCGACGTAGGCCTGGGCGGAGATGAAGATGATGCCGTAGCCCAGACCGCAAATCGTCCACCACATGATCCCCTCGACAAGGTTGGTGGCGAATGCAGTCCCCACGTGTCCGACCACCGACGGGACGATGCCGGCGACGAACATCCCGCGCGGCGCGATCCGGTCCGTCAGCGCTCCGGCGATCGGGATCGATATGAGGACCATGGTCATGAACGCGGTAATCGGCAATCCGATCGTCACGTCGCGGCTCAAGCCGAAGATGGGCGTCGAGATCTCGTCGAAGAACAGCGGCAGGAACGGACGCGAGATCTCCTGCGCCAGCATGAACAGGAACAGCGGAATCCGCACGTCCATCGGCGAGCGGGAAACGAGCGTGTTCTCCGAGCCGGGGGTCGCGAAATGGAAGCGCGTCCTGATGTCCGAGACCACGTCCCTGATACGCTGCTGGACGCCCCGATCGAGCTGCACCTCATGCGCGTCCTCGGCTTCCTCCACCAGTTCCGCGAACGCGGCGTTGATGCGGTGCAGCGCGGCGTTGATGAGCTGACCGAAACGCCCGACCTCGTCGCGGTGGCGCACGCCGAGGCGGCTGCCGAAGTCACCCCTGGCGCTGAGCGCCAGGAGCCGATCCGCGAGCCGGATGGGCCCGGAGATCCGTACCACCACCAGGGCCACCAGCAGCTCGACTCCGATCAGCAGGGTGACCAGCAGGACGGTGCCGATGTCCAGGCGCAGGGCCGCCAGCTCGGAGCGCACCGTCCCCTCCTGCACCTGTACCCGGAACGACGCCACCTGCTGGCCGTTCGCGAGAATCGGCACCACGAGCTCCGCGTCGGCGGCGTCGCGCGTCGACTCCGACAGGGTCCCGCGTGCATAGAGCTCGACGTCGTTCGGGTCCAGGACGGCCACGTACCGAAAGTCCTCGTTGTCCGCAAGCACCCCGTCCAGAAACTCGTCCATCTCCACCAGCGAGCGGAGCGGAATGCCCAGGGACACGGCATAGCCGATCTGTTCCGCCACCAGCTCGCCGGCCACCTCCGCCTTGCGCCGGACCTCGGGAAGCAGGGTGTCCTCGAACGTCCTGGCCAGCAGGAACGACAGGACCCCTTGCGACAGGATCAGCAGCAGCGCCGTCAGGCCGGCGAGCCGCAGGACCACGCTTCGGTAGACGTCCCGTTCGGACCGTCCCAGGGACGGCTCCGGCACGCCGCCGCCGCGGCGACCCGCCAAGGCCCCCATCCTCATCGCGCGCCGCCGGCCCCAACCTGCTGGCCGGCCTCCCGTGCGATGCGCCGAATCTCCTCGGCTCCGTCGGCGACCGCTCGCCGTGCCGCCTCCGTCGTTTCCGCGAACCGCACCGCGTGGGGATCGGGGTCCGCCCCGGTATCGATCTCGATCTCCGGATCGATGGGCGCCTGCATCGCCTGCAGCCGATGCCGCAACGGACGGGTCACGAACACCGAGAGCACGGCGCCGAGCAGCACGAACCCGACCACGATCGCGGCGCACAGCCCGGCGATCCGCAACGCCATGTCCTGCACGTTCTCGTCGAACTCGGTGCGTGAGAAACGCAACGCAAGCGATCCCACCGCATGCCCCAGGCTGTTCTGCACCCGCAGGCCGACCACGTGCGCGTCCGGCTCCTCCTCCGACCACACCGGCTCGCCCGCGTTCCCCTTGGCCACCCAGTCCTCGGACACCAAGTCGCCGCGCAGGCTCTCGTCCGTGCTGTAGAGGACGATCCCGCGCTCGTCGAACATCTCGATCGACAGCACCTGGGGATGCTGCTGAATGCTGTCCTGCAGGTCGGCGTCCACGCCGGGCAGCGCATCGAGGGCCAGTCCCAGCGACAGTGAGGCTTCTATGTTGTGACCGACGTCCTGCAACACCAGCGCGTGCCGGTCGCGCAGGAGTCCTGCGAGGTAATTCCTGTATTCGTAATGGTTCAGCAGTCCCGTCAGGGAAACGGCGGAGGCCAGAATGAAACAGATGCTCGCCGCCACGCGTGGACGAAGGCTGAACCGAACCGCCGGCGACTGCGGTTGGCCCGTCGCTGTGGCATCCCGCATGCCACAGCGTGCGCGCTGCGTGACGCCGTGTCAATCGAGTGCGCCCTCCGGCCAGTACTCTTGGTGATGCACTGTCGCGGCCCACGATTCCCGAACGTTACCGGCGCTCAGAAATCGCCGAGCCCCAGGGCGCCGGCGCGCTCGGCCTGCCACGCTGCTATCTCGGCCGAGGTGATTTCATGCCGGTGCCACAGCGTCCAGTTCAGGCAGGCGATCAGGTCGTCGGGATGCTCGACCCCGATGCCCAACCGCACCAGCCGATCCACGCCGATGCGCCGCACCTCCTCCTCGGCCGTGAAGTACTCCGACACCGAGCGGTGGTGGTTCAGCTTGGTGGCCAGGCCGTCGAAGCTGAGCGCGTAGCGCAGCACCCCGCACATCGCCAGCACGTCGCAGAAGTGGCGGGTCTGCGCCTCGTCGGCGTCGCGCAGCCGGAAGCTCACGATCGAGCCCGGTTCGGTGTAGTGCGTGGCGATCACCGCGGCGTCCGGATGGCCGGGCGCCGTGGGGTGGAACACCGCCTCCACCAGCGGATGGGCGGCCAGGAACGCGGTCACCGCCCGCGCGGTGGCGCAGCGCCGGCGGAAACGCGGTTCGGCCTGATCCAGGCCGGTCAGGATCGCCGTGGCGCGCCGCCAGTCGGCGATGCCGCCGCGCATCGCCTGCAGATCCATCACGCCGTTGAGCAGGCGGACATCGTCGGAGGCCAGATACCCCCACATGTCGCGGTCCTGTCCGGCCAGCGCCTTGGTGCCGGACACCACCACCACGTCCACGCCGTCCCAGCTCAGCGCCGGCTCCGCCAGGCCCCAGGGGCTGGCGATGGTGCTGTCGAGTGCCACCACCAGCCGCGCGCCGCCGGCCGCGCGCGCGGAGCCCACGGCGCGCGCCAGCGCCTCCGGATCGACCGCCCGCATCAGCGGGTTGGTATAGGTCTCGACGAACAGCAACCGAGTGTCCGGCCGCAACGCGGCGGCCAGCCCCGCGTAGCTCAGGTCGTCCACCAGGGTCAGCTCGCCGCCGAGCAGCGTGGTCAGCCGGCTCAGGTACGCCTTGCTCTTGTTGTAGACGCCGCGCGCGCACGCCACGTGGTCGCCGGGCTCCAGCAGCGCGTCGAACAGCAGCGCGCACGCCTGCATGCCGGTGTCGGTGAGCACCGCCGCCGCGGCCCCCTCCAGCTCGCGGACCCACGCCAGCAGCCGCCGCGACGGCGTGGTGCCGTAGCGGCCGTAGATCTGCGGCAGGTCCGACCAGCAGGAGGAGCCGAGGAACATCAGCTCCTGCTTGCGCTCCTGCCACCGCACCATGGGGCCGCTGCCGAGCAGGTCGAGCTGGATCGTTTCTCCGTCGGGATGCAGATACGGCACGCCGGTGCGGCGCATCGCGGCGTCGATGCCCTCGTGCAGGCCGCGGGTGGCGGCATCCATCGACGCGAGCGCAGGCCGGCCCGGCGGCGTGCCCGCCGGATCGAGGTAGGCGCCGATCACCTCCGCAGCGGCCCTCGTCCCTCGATCCGCCGCACGCTCACGAAGCCTGCACGAGGTCGCACGCCTCCGGCGGCATCCAGTGCGCGTCCTGACCCGCCCACTTGACGTTGCAGCCGAGCGGGTTGGTCAGCTCGACCGCTACGGCGCTGCCGGCCAGCACCGCGTCGGCCGCGTCGCGCAGCTCATGCGTGCGCGCGTTGGCGGGATTGCGCGGATCGTCGTCCATGCGGCCGGTGTAGCGCAGCTTCCGGTCCGCGTCGAACAGGAAGTAGTGGGGGGTGCGCAGCGCGCCGTAGGCCACGGCGACGCTCTGATCGTCGTCGCTGGCATATACGAACCGGAAGTTCTTCTCCGCGGCACGCGTGACCATGTGCTCGAACGAGTCGTCGGGATGATTCTCGGTCTCGTTCGAGTTGATCGAGATCATGGCGACGCCCCGCGGCGCGTAGTCGGCCGCGAACGCGTTCATGCGGTCCTCGCTGCCGATCACGAACGGGCAGTGGTTGCACGAGAAGACGACGACCAGCGCCGCGCTGCCGGCGAAGTCGTCCAGGGTATAAGTCTTGCCGTCGACGGCGGGCAGCGAGAAGTCCGGTGCCCGGTCGCCGATGTCCAGGGTGAAAGCCATCGGTTCCTCCTTCGGAATCGTCACACGAGTATTCCCCGGCCTCGGCGCCGCTTCAACCGGAGGCGGTGAGCCGTAACGGCGGAGCCGCTGCAAGGCGACTGCCCAAGACCTTCACGGCCCGGACGGTACGCGGTAGAATGAGCATGGTACCTATGAAGGAAAGTCAGTCAGGATGAAGGATTGGGATTCGGAAACGGCCCGTGGCGCCCGCATTTCGGCGACGGTGATATGGTACGATCCGGCCAAGGGCTACGGCTTCCTCAAACCGCCCGACGATTCGCCCGACATCTTCTGCCGCGAGCCGGCGCTGGCGGCGGTCGGCCTGGGCGCTCTTCTCGCGGGGGCGACGGTCGACTGCGAGACGATGCAGGGCAATCGCGGGCCGGAGGTCTCCCGCATCCGCGCTGTCGATTTTTCGACTGCATCGCCCAATCCGGCGGCCGGCAACGCATCGAGGGCCGAACGACCCGGCCCTGCGCAGGCCGCAGCCCCCGTCTCCGGCCGCCGGATCAGGGCGCTGGTGAAATGGTTCACGCCAGACAAGGGATACGGTTTCCTCGAGCCCGAGGACGGCTCTGCCGATGTGTTCTGCCACGTGAAGGATCTTCAGGCATCGGGCCATGAAACCCTTCCCGAGGGCGCGGCGGTGACCTGCGAGATCGTACCCGGCGACAAGGGCCCGCAGGTCTCCAGAATCCTCGACATCGACGTCCCGGCGGCCCGGCGGGACGGTGCGACAAACGGCCGGCCCGGGCGCGGGCCGCGCCCGGGCCGGCCCGACGCGGCCCGCGCCGAGGCCGTCGAAGTCTCCCCGGCGATGCAGGGTACGGTGAAGTTCTACGACGCGGCCAGGGGATACGGCTTCGTCGTGCCGGACGGCGGCGGCCGCGAGGTGTTCGTCCATGCCAGCGTCCTGGTACCCTCCGGCCTGGGCGACCTGCAACCGGGCCAACGCCTCCGCGTTCGGGCGCAAGAGGTGCCGCGCGGGCTCCAGGCGACGGAAATCGAGCCGATCTGAACGAACCGTTCATTCCGGCCAGACCAGCACCGGCCGGCGCGCGGCGGTCACCTCGTCGAGGCGCCCGATCGGCGTGGAATGCGGGGCGGTGCGCACCAGCTCCGGCGTCTCGGCCGCCTCCGCCAGGATGGCGCGCATGGCCGCCACGAACTGGTCCAGAGTCGCCTTGGACTCGGTTTCGGTGGGCTCCACCATCAGCGCTTCGGGCACGATGAGCGGGAAGTAGATGGTCGGCGGATGGATGCCGTAGTCGATCAGGCGTTTGGCGATGTCCAGCGCACGCACCCGGTGCTCCTGCGCCTGACGGCGCGCGCTGAAGACCACCTCGTGCTTGCAGACCCGCGGATAGGGCACCTCCAGCACGTCGGCGAGCGCGGCCCGCACGTAGTTGCCGTTCACCACCGCCAGCCGGCTCATGGCGGCAAGCCCGTCGCCGCCCAGCGACCGGAGGTACGCGTAGCCGCGCACGGCGTTGTTGACGTTGCCGTAGAAGGCGCGCACGCGGCCGATCGAGTCCGGCCGATCGTAGTCGTGGCGGTACGTCTCCCCGTCGCGGCGCACCACCGGCGCCGGAAGAAAGCGCGCCAACTGCTCGGTGACCGCGGTCGCGCCGGCTCCCGGGCCGCCGCCGCCGTGCGGGACGCTGAAGGTCTTGTGCAGGTTGAAGTGCAGGATGTCGGTGCCCAGGTCGCCGGGCCGCGCCACGCCGACCATCGCGTTCATGTTGGCGCCGTCCATGTAGACCAGTCCGCCGGCCTCGTGCACGGCGTCGGCGATGTCGGTGATGCGCTCCACGAACAGCCCCAGCGTGTTCGGGTTGGTGATCATCAGCCCGGCCACACTGTCGTCCAGCGCATCCTGCACCGCCGCGAAGTCCAGGTTGCCGTCGGCCCCGGTCGGCACCGTGCGCGACCGGTAGCCGGCCATGGAGGCGGTCGCCGGGTTGGTGCCGTGCGCGGAGTCGGGCACCAGCATCGTCGTCCGCTGCGAGCCTGCCGCCCGGTGGTACGCCCGGATGATGAGCGCGCCGGTCAGCTCGCCGTGCGCGCCGGCCGACGGCTGCAGCGACACCCCGGGCAGCCCGGCGATCTCGCCCAGCCACTCCTGCAGCTCCCAGAGCAGTCGCAGCGCCCCCTGCACGGTCGCCTCGTCCTGATAGGGATGGATCAACGCCAGCCCGGGCAGGTCGGCGATGCGGTCGTTGATCTTGGGGTTGTACTTCATGGTGCAGGAGCCGAGCGGATAGAAGCCCTGGTCGACCGAGAAGTTGCGCCGCGAGGTGTTGGTGAAGTGGCGGACCACCTCCGGCTCGGACAGCTCCGGCAACGGCAGCTCGGCTCGCCGCAGCTCCGCCGGCAGCGCCTCGGCGCGCGGGACGTCGAGCGGGGGGAGCTGCACGCCGGTCCGTCCCGCGACCGAACGCTCGAACAGCAGCGGCTGCTCCGGCAGCAGGGCGGCGCCGGACGTGTCAAAAGCGCTCATGCGGCCACCGCTCATGCGCCCACCTCCCTCACCGCCGCCACCAGCCGGTCGATGTCGGCTCGGCTGTTGAGCTCCGTGGCGGTCAGCAGCCAGCAGCCGTCCAGGCCCAGGTCGAAGCGGCCCAGATCCAGCCCGCCGACGATGCCGTGCTCCTCCCAGAGCCGCCGGTTCAACTCCGCCGGCGCCACTGGCGTGCGCGCCACCACCTCGCGGAAGAACCGCCCGGAGAACCGGGCGTCGATCCCCGCCACGCGAGCGAGCTCCGTGGCCAGGTAATGGGAGCGGTGGTAGCAGTGCTCGGCGACCTCGCGCAGCCCGGACGGCCCCAGAGCCGCCAGGTAGATCGCCACGGCGGTCGCGATCAGCGCCTCGTTCGTGCAGATGTTGCTGGTCGCTTTCTCCCGGCGGATGTCCTGCTCGCGCGGTTTCAGGGTCAGCACGAAGCCGCGCCGGCCGCGCTCGTCGTGGGCGATGCCGGCCAGGCGGCCCGGCATCTGGCGCACGTTGCGCATCGAGGTGGCCAGCAGGCCCACGTAGGGGCCGCCGTAGAACAGCGGTATGCCGAGCGACTGCCCCTCCGCGGTGGCGATGTCGGCGCCCAGCTCGCCGGGCGGCCGCAGCACCGCCTGCGCGACCGGATCGGCGGACACCACGGCCATCGCTCCGGCCGCGTGCGCGAGCTCGCAGAGCTTCGCCAGCGGCTCGATCACGCCCAGGAAGTTCGGGTAGGCAAGCAGCAGGGCCGCCGTGTCGGCGTCGAGCGTCCGTTCCACCGCGGCGGGATCGGTGCGTCCCGACTCGCGGTCGAACGGGATGGTCACGACGCGCAGCCCCAGGCCGGACAGGTAGGTGGCCAGCACCTGCCGGTACTCCGGGTGAACCGCCTCGCTGACCGCTATCGTCTCCCGGCCGCGCCGCAGCCGCGCGGCCATGAGCGCCGCCTCCGCCAGCGCGGTGGAGCCGTCGTACATCGACGCGTTGGCGACCTCCATGCCGAGCAGCCGGGCGACCAGCGTCTGGAACTCGAAGATCGTCTGCAGCGTGCCCTGGCTCACCTCCGGCTGGTACGGGGTGTAGGCCGTATACAGCTCGCTGCGGAACAGCAGGTGCGGTATCACCGCCGGCGTGTAGTGGTGGTAGGCGCCGGCGCCCAGAAAGCAACTGTGCCGGTCGAGCGCGCTGTTGCGGTCGGCCAGGTCGCGAAAGACGCCGGCCAGCTCCGGCTCGCTGATCCCGTCCGGCAGGTCCAGCCGCGGGAACCGGTGCGCGTGCGGGACGTCCGCGAACAGCTCCTCTATCGAGGAGACGCCGATGGCGTCGAGCATCGCCTGGATCTCGGCGGCGGTGTGCGGCGCGTATTGCACGGCGGTCTCAGGCCGACTGGACGAGCCGGGCGTAGGCCTCCGCGTCCAGGAGCTGCGTATCCTCCGCGTCCAGCCGGCTGGGACGGACCGTGATGATCCAGCCGTGCCCGTACGGCGATTCGTTGACGAGTTGCGGCGCACCTTCCAGGTCGCCGTTCACGGCGACCACCTCGCCCGAAACGGGGGCGAACAGGTCGCTGGCCGCCTTGACGCTCTCGATCACCCCGAACGGGCTGCCCTGGCTGATCCGGCTGCCCACCGCGGGAAGCTCCACGTAGACCACGTCGCCCAGCTCGAGCTGGGCATGGTCGGTGATGCCGATTACGACCAGCTCGCCGTCCTGCCGGATCCACTCGTGCTCGGCGGTGTATCGCAGATCTTTCGGGAAATCCATCACTGCTCCCTCTATTCGGGCTTCCTTCGATAAAATGGGCGTTCGACGACGGTTGCGGCTACCGCGCGCCCCCGGATCGTCACCGTCAGCTCACCTCCCACGGCCGCGTGCTCGCGCGACACCAGACCCATCGCCACGCTGCGCTCCAGCCACGGCGCATAGCCGCCGCTGGTCACCGTTCCCACCGGCTCGCCGCCGGCGGTCGTGATCGGAAACCCTTGACGCGCGATGGCCCGTCCGGAGAGCTGCAGGTGCGCCAGACGCCGCGCCACGCCCGACGCGCGCTGCGCCGCGATGGCAGGCGCGCCGATGTAGGCGTCGCCGCGCGACACGAACCGGCCGAGCCCCACCTCCAGCGGCGACACCTGGCGGCCGAGCTCATGCCCGTACAGCGGGAACGATGCCTCCAACCGCAGCGTGTCACGGGCGCCGAGCCCGGCCGGTTCCAGGCCGGCGGAGGCGCCCGCCTCCAGCAGCGCCGTCCACAGCGCCTCCGTGCGCTCGGCGGCGGCGAACAGCTCGAACCCGTCCTCGCCCGTGTAGCCGGTGCGCGCCACCAGCGCCGCGGCGCCGGCCACCTCGGTCTCCCGGCAGCGATAGGTGCGAATGGCGGCGAGGTCGGCCGCGGCCACGCCCTGCAGGATCCCTTCCGCGCTTGGCCCCTGGATGGCGATCAGTCCTATCTCGGCGCTCCGGTCGCGCAGGTCGACGCCGTCCATGCCGGCGGCGACCGCGCGCGCGTGCTCGACGACCACGTCGGTGTTGGCGGCGTTGACCACGATGCGGTACCGGTCGTCGCCGAGCCCGCCGAGGCGGTAGACGATCACGTCGTCGATGATCCCGCCCGCCTCATCGAGGATCAGCGAGTAGCGCGCCCCGCCCACCGCCAGCCGGTCGAGGTCCAGGCAGGCCAGCCGCTCGACGCAGCCTGCGGCCCCGGCGCCCGCCACGTCGATCTCCCCCATGTGGCTGACGTCGAACAGGCCGGCCGCCGTCCGCACGGTGCGGTGCTCGGCGACGATCCCCGCGTACTGGACCGGCATGCTCCAGCCGGCGAAGGGAACCATGCGCGCGCCCAGCCGCTCGTGGGCGGCATGCAGCGGGGTACGGCGCAGCGTTGGCATCGTAAAAGAACGATAACAGCCCCCGGTCAGCTCCTCCAAACAGCGCCACACGGTTACCAAGTCGTGGTCGATCAATGTTAAGTTGTCAGTCGATATGGAGGCGACGGAGCAGCGCGTATTCACGCCCGGCGACGGCGCTACTCCGCCGGCGCTCACCGGGCGAGAGCGGGAAGAGGCGGTGCTGACGCAGTGCCTGGCGGATTTGCACGACGGCAAGGCTCCGCCGCACAATGTCGTCCTCATCGGGCCGCGGGGCACCGGCAAGACCGTACTGCTCAACTGGTTCGAGCGCGCATGTCGCGACCGCACCACGGAAGTGGACGTGGTAACCCTGACTCCGGACGACATCCCGACCCGTGACGGCTTGGTCGATGTCCTGGCGCCGCCGCCCGGAAGCACACGGAACCTGCGGGCGGAGCTGACCGCCCGGTGCCGCAGGAAGCCGTTTGCGGTGCTGCTCGACGAAGCGCACACGCTAGATCTCGTGGTGGGCAGAACGCTGCTCAACGCCAGTCAAAAGGTACGCACAGAGGCGCCGTTTCTGTTGGTGATGGCCGGCACGCCGGGCCTGCCGGCGCATCTCGGCGCCATGAACGCGTCCTTTTGGAGCCGCTTGGGAGCGGGACGCCTGGGCATCGGCCTGCTGAGCGCCGCCGCCGCCTGCGCCGCCCTGGTCGAGCCGCTGGCGGCCCATGGCGTGCGCATCGACGCCGACGCCCTCAATGCGATCGTACGGGACAGCCAGCGCTATCCGTACTTCATCCAGCTCTGGGGCGAGGCCCTGTGGCAGCAGCGCCTGGCCACCGGCGCGACCCGGCTGACTGCCGCCCACGCGGACGCCGCGCGCCCCGACGTGGCGGTCCGGATCACGGACTATTACCAGGACCGGTATTACGAGTTGGATCAATCGGGTTGGTTGGCCGCCGCCGAACAGGTGGCCGCGCGGCTTCAGTGCATGCCGACGCTGACCTACGCCGAGTTGAAGTCCGCCATCGCCGACGGCCTCGCCCCGAACGCGGACCACGAACCGGTGCAGGCGGCCCTGGCCACTCTGCAGCGTTTGGGCTTTGTCTGGTGCCCGCCGGGGCAACAGCCGCCTGTTCGCTACGAGGCCGGCATCCCCTCGCTGATGACCCACGTGCTCGACCAGACGCCGGCGACTCCCGCGCCCACCGAACATTGAGCCGAAGGATGGGTGCTCGTTTCGGTCACAGCAGCGCCAGAAAGCCTCCGTCCACGTAGAGCACGTGGCCGTTGACGAAGCTGGAGGCGTCGGCGGCCAGGAACACGGCAGGGCCTACCAGCTCGGCGGTGTCGCCCCAGCGGCCGGCCGGTGTGCGCTCGCGCACCCAGGCGTCGAACGCCGGATCGTCCTTGAGTGGCTGGGTCATCTCCGTGGCGAAATAACCGGGCCCGATGCCGTTGGCCTGCACGCCGTGCGGCCCCCACTCGACCGCCATCGCCCGCGTCAGCAGCGCCAGTCCGCCCTTGGCGGCCGCGTACGCGGCCGTGCCGTGCCGCGACCGTTCGCTCATCAGCGAGCAGGTGTTGATGATCTTGCCGCGGCCGCGCTCGCACATGCCGCGCGCCACCCGGCGGCCGACCAGGAACGGAGCGGTGAGGTCGGTGTCGATCACCTCCTGCCAGTCGGCGGCGTCCTGCTCCACCATCGGCGCGCGGCGCGTCATGCCGGCGTTGTTGACCAGGATCTCGATCGGTCCCACAGCCTGCTCGACGGCGCCGATCGCGTCGTCCGCCGCCTGCTCGTCACGGGTGTCGAAGGGGCACGCGTCAGCCTCGATCCCGTCCGCGCGCAGCGCTTCGATCATCTGCGCGACCCGATCGAGGCGGCGGCCGTTGATCAGCACGTGGGCGCCCGCCTGGCCCAGGCCGCGCGCCAGCGCGGCGCCGATGCCGGAGGTGGAACCGGTGACCAGCGCGAGCCTGCCGTCGAGCCGAAAGCCATTCGCCATCATGGCGCCGCATGGTAGCGCGGCGCCGCGATCGATACACCATACTTGCCGCGTCATGAGTGCATGCAGGCGAATCGCGGGGCTCCCGGCCGGGTTGGCGCTGCTGCTGCTGGTCCTGGGTGCCGCGGCTGCCGTGGGCGAGGGGGCCGTCGGGCCTATCGTCTACGACGTCACGGTGGCCGGCCTGGAGCGCTACCAGGACGCGGACCTGCGACTGATGACGCCCGCGACAGTCACGCGTCACGTGGACGGCGACACCTTCGAGGTTGCGGTCGCCGACCCGCCGCGCGGCATGCGCGCCGTCGAGCGAGTGCGCCTGATGGGCATCGATACCCCGGAGATGGGCGAGCCGCTGGCCGCGGAGGCGCTTGCGCATGTGGAGCGCAGGGCAGGCGCCGGGCCGGTGTACCTGGCGTTCGACTTCCGGCGCCGCGACCGGTACGACCGCCTGCTGGCCTTCGTCTACCTGCCCGACGGCACGCTGCTGAACGCCGAGCTGATCGAGACCGGATTCGCCGTCGTCTATCGCGGCGATGACCTGATGTACTTCCTGGCTCAGTTCGAGGACCTGGAACGGGAAGCCCGTACGCGGCAGCTCGGCGTGTGGCAGGGCCGTGCCGGCGCGGGCGTGATCATCGTGGACATCGGCAACAACCGCCGCGACGAGCACGTGCTCCTCCGCAACGACGGATCGGCCGCGGTGGACATCTCCGGGTGGCGGATCTGTGACGATGACGGCGACGTGCTGGTGATCCCCTCGCGCGTGGTCCTGGCCCCCGGAGAGACCCTTGCCGTGGGCAGCGGCACCGGCTGCGTCGAGACCTATCACCCCTGCCAGCAGGTCTCGAAGAAGAACATCTGGGGCAACCCCGGGGATGTGGCGTGCCTCAAGGATCGCTCGGGAAACGTCGTCAATGCCTATGCGTACGGGAACCAGGCGGCTGACACTTGCGCATCCTGAGCGCACGCCGCTCGACGGCCGCGGGACGGTCGTCCGCTCCTACCGCTACTGACTCCCGGTTCGATTGACGACGTGACAGGCCGAATCTACCTTGACCGGCAGTGAGTAGCGCGGCCCCACCGACCAAGCGCCGCGCGCTCAGCCCCGCGCAGCGGAGCGCCGCGCAACGCACCTTCCAGCTCTTCACCCTGTTCAACGTCTGCGCGTTCCAGTGTCTGTCGGGCAACCTGATCACCCTGTACGGACTGCGCATGGGGCTGGGCACCGTGATGCTCGGCGCCCTGTTCGCCGTCATCCCGCTGTCCCAGTTCATGCCGATCATCGGCCGGCTGTTCGTGAATCGCTTCGGCAACGTGCGGTCCATGGGTGTGTTCTGGACCGCACGCTTCATCATGGCCGCGCCGCTGCTGGTCGTGGCGCTGTTTGCCGGCGCCGGTCAGACCTCCGTCGCGGTGGCCCTGCTGTTCATCGGCGTGCTGGGCTTCAACCTGGCGCGCGGGGCCGGCATGACCGGCATGCAGCCGGTCATCGGCCACCTGACCACGCCGCAGGACCGCGGTCTGTTCATGTCGCGGATGCAGCTCATCATCCACGGCGTGATCGTGGTGACCGGCCTGCTGATGGGTCTCATCCTGGACCGGGAATCGCCGCTGGTGGTGTACACCATCATCATGGCCGTGGGCGTGGTCAGCGGCGGCATCGCCACCCTCTACGTAGTCCGCCTGCCGGAGCCGCCGCGCGAGGAGCGCGCCGGCCCACTTCTGGGGGCCGCCGTCGGGGCGCTCCGCGACGCCACCATGCGCCGCTTCCTGTTCCTGATCCTGGCGGTGTTCGCAGGCTCCTTCATGGTCGGTCCGTTCTTCATCGTGTTTCTGCGGCAGGTCTACGGCATGGGCGACGACGCGATCATGCTGGTTACGGTGATCGGCTCCTTCGGCGCCATCTGCATGGCCCTGCTCAGTGGCCTGATGACCGACCGGATCGGCGCACAGCCGCTGCTGGTCGTGTCGGCCTGCGTGATGGCCGCGGTGATGCTGCCGCTGGTGGTGGCGCCTCCCCTGCCCGCGACCGCCGCATGGGCGTACGGCGCTGGGGTGTTCTTTCTGTTCATGCTGGGGACGAGCGGGCTGCAGAGCGCCTCCACCGTCTACTTCCTGTCGATCTGCAAGGTCGAAGAGCGGCTCAACGTGGGCATCCTGTACCTCATGGCCACCGGGCTGGGGGGCACGCTGGGCTCGCTGGCCGGCGGCGCGCTGCTGGATCTGCTGGGGCGCGGACTCGGGGTGACCGGCTCGTTCCGCGCCTACTTCGCGGTGCTTACGGTACTGTTCGCGGCCGTCGGCATCGGCATGGGCGGGCTGGAGCGGCTGGGCGCCTACCGGGCGCGCGACGTGCTGTCGATGATGTTCTCCATCCGCGACCTGCGCGCGCTGGGGCTGCTCAACCGGCTGCAACGGGTCCGCAGCCCGTTCGAGGAGCAGCATCTCATCCAGGAGCTCGGTTCGTCGCGCTCGCGCGTTACCGCCCGGGATCTGATGCGCAAGCTGTCCTCACCGCGGTTCGCCGTACGCGCCGAGGCGCTGACAGCGCTCAGTACCGTGGACACTCGCGAGGATCTGGCCCCGGCGCTGATCACCGAGGTGCGCGAGCACCACTTCACCACCGCCTACCTTGCCGCCGAGTTGGCAGGCAAGAAGGGCGTCACCGAGGCGATCCCCGCCCTGCGGGAGAGCATTGGCTCGCGCGACTTCTTCCTGGCCGGCAAGGCGATGGTAGCCCTGGCGCGGCTCGGCGACCGGTCGAGTCTGGCGCAGATCGAGCAGGTCCTGGCCGACACCGAGAACCCGCGGCTGATCATCCACGCGGCCACCGCCCTGGAGCTGTTCGGCAGCGCTGGCTCCGTCCCGGTGCTGGTGGCCAAGTTGCATCGCAGGTTCGCCCCCTACGTGCGCGACGAGCTGATCCTGGCGATCGCGGCAATCCTGGGCGCCGGCAGCTTTCTCTACCCCCACTACCGGAGCTTCCTGGACTCCGCCTCCGCCGGTGTGGACAGCCTGCGCGACGAGTTGGCAACGAAGCGACCCTCACCGGCGATGCGTGAACGGGTGGAGAAGATGCTGGAGCTGATGGGCGAAGACCGCACGCGCTTTGCGCAAGCCGCTACCTCGCTGCTTCCCCTGCTGGCCGAAACGCTCGACGCCCAGGCGGCCGAGCAGCTCTCGACCGGCCTTGCCGACCGGGAAATCCTGGGCCTCGATCGCTTCCGCTTCCTGGTGGCCGCGCTGATCACCTGGGCGGTGAGCCGGCTGCCCGCCTCCGAACCGGCGCGGGCAGCGCGACCGGACCCGACATCGGTATGATCGGCGTCCCATGAGCGATTCCGCGCCGGACCCGGGCACCCGGCCGACGTCGCTGGTCGCGCGCATCGAGGACGGCGCGATCATGGTCGCGCTCCTGCTGCTGGCGATCGTGCCCACGGCGCAGGTAATCACCCGCCTGCTGTTCGACGCCGCTCTGCCAAGTGCCAACGACTACATCAAGCACCTGGTGGTCTGGGTCGCCTGTCTGAGCGGCCTCGTCGCCACGCGTGAGCGCCACCACCTGTCGCTGAGCGCCGGTCTGCCCAAGCTGCCCTCCCCCTACGACCGCTGGGCCGTGCTCGCCGCCACGACCATCACCGTCGCCGTCACCACCGCGATCACCGTCAGCGCCGCTTCGTTTACCCTGATCGGCTTCGATCCTCACGCACGGGTCGGGGTGCTGCCCAAGCGGGCGGTGCTGGCGATCCTGCCGATCGGCTTCGGGCTCATGGCGCTGCGCACGGCGGTCGCCTCCGCCCGGCCGAAGGAGCAAGACCGTTCGGGATCGGCGGGAATCGCGGCAGCCGTGCTCGGCGGTGTGCTGGGCACGGTCTTTGCGCTCCAGCCGCTGGTCAACCTGATCATCGAACTCTCCTGGGAGATCGGCTCGGGGCTGCCGGCGCTGGAGGCTCCGCTCCTGGATCTTGCGGACACCGTGAGCGGCACGGTGCGGTCGCTGTGGGTGCCGCTGTTGATCGTCATGATCGTCTCGGCCGTGTCCGGCGTACCCATCTTCGCCGTGCTCGGCGGCATCGCGCTGCTGATGTTCGCCTCCAACGGCGTGCTGGAGACGGTCCCGGACGAGGCGTACGTGATGCTCATCGGCTCGCACGTGCCGGCGCTGCCGCTGTTCGCGGTGACCGGGTTCGTGCTGTCGGAGAGCGGCGCCGGGCGGCGGCTCATCGAGCTGTGTACCGCCGTGTTCTCCCGGTTCCGGGGCGGCCTGATCATCGCCGCGACGCTGATCTGCGCCTACTTCACCACCTTCACGGGAGCCTCCGGGGTGACCATCCTTGCCGTCGGCGGGCTGCTGGCGGCGCTGCTGGCGCAGAGCGGGTTTCGCAAGGACCTGTCCACCGGGCTGCTGACCGCCTCCGGCAGCATCGGCCTGCTGTTCCCGCCCAGTCTCCCGATCATCATGTACGGCGTCGTCAGCCAGAACAACATCAAGGCGATGTTCGCCGGCGGCATCGGGCCCGGCATCCTCATGGTGTTCGCGCTGATCGCCTTCACGCTGGTGCGTGCCCGGCGCATGGCCCGGAACTCCCCAGCCCCGGATGCGGCGGAGCCGCAGCGTGCGGCGCCGGCCGACGCCGGTTCGGGCGACCCCGTCCCGCTGCGGACGGTCGGCCGCGCGCTGCGCCACGCCGGCTGGGAGGTGGCGCTGCCGGTGATCATCCTGGGGTTGCTGTTCGGCGGCATCACCACCCTGGTGGAGACAGCCGCGGTCGCGGTCGTCTATCTGCTCGCGGTGCAGATATTCATTCATCGTGACCTGTCCGTGCGCGACCTGCCACGCCTGTTCGCCAGGGCGGCGCCGATCATCGGCGGCATCCTGGTCATCCTGGGGGTAGCCAAGGCGCTGTCGTTCGCGATCGTGGACGCGCAGGTGCCGCAGGCGCTGGTGCAGTGGTTCTCCGACCACGTGCGCTCGCCCTACACGTTCCTGATCCTGCTCAACCTGACGCTGCTCATCGCCGGCTGCCTCATGGACATCTTCTCTGCCATCGTCGTGCTGGCGCCGCTGCTGATCCCGATCGGCCTGTCCTACGGGCTGGACCCGGTACATCTGGGGATCATCTTCCTGGCCAACCTGGAGCTGGGCTATCTGACTCCGCCGGTGGGCTTGAACCTGTTCCTGGCCTCCTACCGGTTCGAGATTCCGCTCACCAAGCTGTACCGATCCACTTTCCCGTTCCTGTTGATATTGCTCGTGTCGGTTCTGGTGATCACGTACTTCCCCCCCTTGACCACCACGCTGGTCAGACTGATGGGTCTGTGAATTGACGCCACCGGCACGGCGGGCGACGATGGCCGCGGTCATGGTGCAGGAAGGACCGTCAGGAACCGGCGGACAGAGCGGCAGTCCGCAGTGGCGGAGGACCGTGCTCCGTGCATGCGCGGGCCTGTTGCTGCTGGCCTTGACGGCAGCCGGCGCCGGTGCTCAGAACCTGAAGTTCGCCAGCTTGGCGCCGGAGGAAACGGTATGGGTCTCCGCCATACGTCAGATCGGCGAAGAGTGGCACCGGCTCTCAGGCGGATCGATCGACATGACCGTTTTCCCGAACGGCGTGGCAGGGGACGAGACCGACATACTGCGCAAGGTTCGCACCGGCCAGTTGGACGGCGCCGCCATTTCGGCGCTGGGTCTGGCTGACCTGTACCCGAGCGTTCTGGCGCTCGGCATGCCGTTCATGTTCGAGAACCAGGAAGAGCTCGACTACGCGACCGAGCAGCTCCGGCCGTTGATGGAGGAGGAGTTCGAGCTCCGCGGCTTCAAGGTGCTGATGTGGACTGCCGCCGGCTGGGTGTACTTCTACTCCCGCGAACCCACTCTCATCCCCGCCGATCTCCAGCGGCAGAAGCTGAACGTCCCGGAGACCAATCCCGCCGTCGTTTCCGCGTGGCAGGACGCCGGGTTCCGGATCGCGGAGGTGTCCGGCAACGAGCTCATGCTCGGCCTGCAGACCGGGCTGGTCGACGCCGTGTTGAACAGCCCGCTCATCGTCGGTGCGTTCCAGTGGTTCAGCGTCGCCAAGCACATGAACGCGCTGGCGATCGCCCCATTCTACGGCGCGCTGGTGATCTCCACGCGCACGTGGCGGCGGTTTCCCGAGGATCTCCAGGGCCCGCTTCTGGCCGCCGCGCAGGAGATCGGGCAGGCGGCGGCCACGGAAGCGCTCGCTACCGAACGGAGTGTCATCGAGCTCATGCGCCGCTTCGGTCTGGTGATTCACGAACCGACGGCGGAGCAGGCGGCTACCTGGCGGGTGCTGCAGAGCGGCTTCGAATCTCTGGTCGGGCCGGTCGTGGACGAGCGCGCCTTCCAGGTGGTCACCGAGGCTCTGGCCGACTACCGTGCCGGGCGTGCGACCGCCTCACCGTAGCGCCGACCGGGCCCGGCGGTACGCCCGCACCGTCCGCTCGATCCCTACCCGGTAGCCGGTCGCCGGCGCATACCCCAATACCGCTCGCGCACGGGCGATCGAGAAGTGGTAGTCGTGCGCGGTCTGCGCGACCCGATACACGGTCAGCGGCGGCTCGCCGGCCGCCGGCACGGCGCGGTACACGCGCTCGACCACTCGGGCCGCGGGCAGCGCCAGCCCCGCCGGCACCGGCCAGCGCGGCGGTTTCCGGCCCAGTAGCGCGGCGGCGTGCAGCAGGAGCTGTCGCCAGCGCACGCGTTCGCCCCCGGTCACCAGCAGCACCTCGCCGGCCGCGGACTCCGCCTCCAGCGCCAACTCGAAGGCGCGGGACACGTCGTCGATGTACACCGGGCAGGTCAAATGGCGGCCGGCGTCCACGAAGGCGGGCAGACCGCGGTCTATCGCCTGCAGGATCCGATAGAAGCTGGTGGTGTCGTCGGGGCCGTAGACGTTGCCCAGGCGCAGCACCACGGCATCGGGCACGAGCGCGCGCACGCTCCGTTCGGCGGCCAGCTTGCTCTCCTGATAGGGGTTGACCGGCGGATAGAACGGACCCTGCTCCGTGGTGTCGCGATGCTGGCCGAAGCCGTGCACGGCCGCCGAGCTGGCGTGCACGAAGCGGCGGCAGCCGGCCTGCGCTGCTGCCACCCGGCACAGACGCTCCGACAGCTCGGCGTTGTGGCGGCGGAAGTGGGCTGATGTTCCCCAGTCGCTCACCGCCCCCGCGCAGTGCACGGCCGTCGCCGCCCCCTGCAGCGCGGCGCGCGCGCCGCAAGCCCGGCTCAGGTCGTGGCCCCGCAGGCAGACCCCGGCCTCCGCCAGCCGCCGCATCCTTTCCGGCGGACCGCCGCGAAAGTAGATGCCGCGCACCCGGCGTCCGGTCGCGGCCAAGTGGATCGCGAGCGCGGAGCCGACGAACCCGGACGCACCGGTCACGACCGTGTCGACGGTGGGCTCCCGCCCCATGCGTGCAGCGTGGCCCGACGGTACGCACGCGGCAAGCGGCAAGGTGGCTTGACGCCGCGAGCCCGGCTCATGCATCAAGTAGCTCCTGATGAACACCACCAGCTTGCCGCCCGGACCGCCCCTCGCCATCTCCCCGGAGCAGATCCACCGCTACCATGACGAGGGATACCTGATCCTGGAGCGCGTGATCGACGACGACACGCTGCAGATGCTGCGCGAGGAGTGCTCGTACTTCATGGGATACCTGGACGCGGAGATGGACGCCGAGGCGGTCGAGCAGCGGGGAATCACCCAGCGCCGCAACCGCTACTTCATCAGCAACCGCTACCACCTGAGCCCGCGGCTATGGCGGTTCGTCTACGGCGACCTGATGGCGCGGGTATGCCGGGCGGCGCTCGGCCCCGACGTCTACCTGTTCAACGAGCAGTGGGTGGTCAAGGCGGCCGACACCGGCAGCGCGTTCGCCTGGCACCAGGACTCCGGCTACGTGAAGAACCGCTACCGGCAGACCACCCACCGGCCGTACCTGTCCTGCTGGTGCACCCTGGACGACGTCGACGAATCCAATGGGACGGTCTACGTCCTCCCCCACTCGCGGGGTGGCACCAAGGCCATGATCATGGATCACGTCCGCGACGAGGTGGACCACGACCTGGTGGGCTACCACGGCGATGATCCGGGGATTGCGATGATCGTCCCGGCCGGCTCGGTGGTGGCGTTCACCAGCTACAACTTCCACCGCTCCGGGCCGAACACCACCGGCCGGATGCGCCGTGTCTACCTTACGCAGTACAGCGCGGAGCCGATCCGGGGGCCGGAGGACGGTCTGTGGGCGCAGGCGGTGCCGTTCGTACGGGACGGGGCCGTCGTGTACGACCACGACGCCGATCTGGCCGAACGCGCCGGTCGCGATTGACCGACGACCGCGATCAGCGCGCGATCATGATCGACACATCCAGGGCGATGCCGGCGGCGGCGTGGATGAACAGCCCCGGCAGGATCGAGCCGGTGCGGGCCGCCAGCACCCCCAGCGCCAGGCCGAACGGAAAGGCGGCCGCCAGCTCCATGGCCGGATGGCCGATGTGCAGCAGGGTGGATGCGAGCGCCTGCGGGGTGGCGGCCAGCAGCACTCCGGAGGCCCCGGCGCCGCGACGCGGCATCAGCGGGAACAGCAGCGCCCCGCGGAACGTCAGCTCCCACGGCAGGTAGTAGCAGCACAGGTACGCCAGCGCGTGCGCGGCCACACCCAGTGGTGACCGCCCCAGTTCCAGGGTGTCGGGCCGCCCGAAGGGGTAAAAGGCCGCGAGCTGCGGATTCCTGTGGGAGAGGAAGCCGATCAGCGCCGCGATCGCACACGCGAACAGCACCGCGACCGGGCGAATGCGCTTCGCCCTGCGCAGGCCGATCTCGTGCAGGCGGCGGCCCCTGGCGCGCAGGGCCAGCGCCGGCGCCATGCCCAACAGCACCGCGGCAGCGACGAAGCGCAGTCCATAATCCAGCAGCGGCGCAGGTTCCGCACCCGCCACCAGCCGGGCCAAGGGTGCGGCGCCGGGCGGCGTGACCGCGAGCGCGAAGAGAGTCAGCCCCACCGCGGCGGTCACGACGACGGCCGCCAGATCGGAACGCCGTGACCAGCCGATCAACGCGTTTCGGCCACCGCCGCGATCACCGCCTCGGCTACCTCGCCGGCACCGGTCGGCTTGGGAGCCTTGGCCAGCGCCCGCCGGGCGGACGCCACCTCGCCGTCGACCAGCGCGCGCCGAACCGTGTGTGCGAATTCACGCGCCGACGGTGCGTACCATCCATAGCCGTTGCGGACGACGAAATTGCGGCTGTGACGCTCGTTGGGGGCACCCACCTGTGTGATCACGAACGGCCGGCGGGCCGCTATCACCTCCAGCGTGAAGAGAATCCCGCACTTCCCGGCGGCCACATCGGCAGCCGCCAGCAGCACCTCCATGTCGTCTCGAAACGGCAACGGAATCACTCCGTCGCCGGCGAACCGCTGCGCAAGATGGCGCCGGAGCGCGGTGTTGCGGCCGGTAGCGACCATCACCACGACATCCGGCACCGCGCGCGTGCACGCGTGCACGAATGCCTCGGCGTCGCCGATTCCGGCGCCGCCCAGGCCGTAGAAGACCACCGGACGGCGTTGGTCGAGCTGCAGCCGGCGCCTCGCCTCCGCGCGATCCGGCACCTCCAGGAATCGCTTGTGCGCAATGGGCGCCACCAGTTCGATGCGCGACACGGCCACGCCGGAGTCGCGTACCGCGGCGGCCGCCGCGTTGCCCATGACGAAGTAGCGGTCGGCGCCGCATGCCAGCAGATGATGGGGTCCTCCCAACTCCGTAAACACGTAGAACAGCGGCGGCCGGTGGCGGGCCTTGCGCCGGGCGAGCGCGAAAACATGCGCGGTGCCCCAATGGGTTGCCAGCACCACCGCCGGCCGGCGCGTGTCGAGCAGCTCACGCGCTTTGGGAACCGCTTCCGATGCGGCCAAGCGGTTCACCATCCGGCTGAGCCCCGGAAAGGCCGAGTCGCCGGCGAACGCCAACTGACCGACGCGGCGATAGCGCAGGATCCAGTCCCAGGAGGAGATGTAGAAGCTCTCCGTGCGCCGGCCGCCGAGCGTGGCCGCGTCCACCAGCTCCGCTCCGCAGCCGCGTTCCTCCAACGCGGCGCCCACCGCGCGCGCGGCCGACAGGTGACCGGCGCCGGCAGCGAAATACGGCACGATGACCGGCGCGTCTGCGCCGTCACGCCGCGTCACGGATGGTCCGGGTTGCTGAACGACGGCCAATCGGACGGCTCCTTGCCGAGGCAGAGGTTCGCAAGGTCCAGCGATTCACCGATCACGACGTGCATGTCCAGGTATCGATACGTCCCCAGCCGACCGATGAAGGTCAGTCCGGGTGTCCGTTCGGCAAGCGCGCGGTACCGCGACAGTCTCTCCTTGTCCTCATGCAGCCGCATCGGGTAGTACGGAGTGTCACCCGGCTCCGTCGCCTTGCTGTACTCGCGAAAGCAGATGGTTCCCGCGTGCTCTTCCCACGGCGCGAAGTGCTTGTGTTCGGTAATCCGCGTATACGGCACCTGCTCCTCGCAATAGTTTATGACCGGATTGCCCTGATAATCGCCGCTCTCATCGAAGCGCTCGAACACCAGACTGCGATACTGCAGCCTGCCGTGACGGTGCTCGAAATAGCCGTCGAGGGGGCCGCTGTAGAAAACGTGGTCGAACTCGCTCTGCAGGATGCGCGCGAACGGTTCCCCCAGCCTGACCTCGATACGCGGGTGGTCGAGCAGTTTCTCCACGATGCTGGTATATCCATCGCGGGGGATGCCCTGGAAGGTATGGTTGTAGTAGTTGTCGTCGTAATTGAAGCGGACCGGCAGCCTGCGCAGGATCGACGCGGGCAGCTCGGTGGGCTCGACCCCCCACTGCTTGCGCGTATATCCATAGAAAAAGTTCCGATAGAGGTCACTTCCAAGGAATTTCAGCGCCTGCTCTTCGAAGTTTTGCGGCTCGCCGATGCTGGTATCGCCGAGCGTGGCGACGAACGCACGCGCGTCCTCCGGCGAGAATCGTTTGCCGAAGAACTGGTTGATGGTGAGCAGATTGATCGGCAGGGAGAACACCCCGCGGGCGGTGACCGCTTTCACGCGGTTGGTAAAGGGCATCATCGGCGACAGATCGCGGACGTAGTCCCAGACTTCCTCGCGGCTGGTGTTGAAGATATGCGGACCGTAGCGATGCACCATGATGCCGTTGTCGCGGCTGGTATGACAGTTGCCGGCGATATGGTCGCGGCTCTCGAAGACGGTGGCGCGATACGCGCCGCGCGTCACCAACTGCCGGGCCAGCACCGCGCAAGCGAACCCCGCTCCGGCGAAACCGATGCTCCGCAATTATTTATCTCCCTATAACCATGGTAGCCGCATCGGCGGCGGGACGCAACGACACGAGCAGGATGCCCATGCACGCCGGCCCGTCACCCCGCCATCCCGTGACGGAGCGGGTACGGCGGAGCCACGGGCGTGCTACGCTGCCGGCCACAGGTTGAGCGCGGCGACATGAGGGTCCTGGTAACCGGCAGCAACGGCTTCATCGGCTGGCACACCTGCAAGCGACTCGTCGAGCAGGGCATCGACGTGATCGGCGTGGACGATTTGTCCGAAGGCGCGGCGGACAATGCCGTGGCCGGCGTGCGGTATCACACGCTCAGCGTCGCGGATGCCGGCGAGATGGTGCGGCTCATGCGTGAGGCGCAACCGGAGGCCGTGATTCACCTGGCGGCCCGCCCGCGGGTCCGGTTCACGGTCGAGCAGCCGCTGCAGAGCTCCACGGCCAACTTGTTGGGAACCATCGCGGTGCTCGATTCCCTGCTGCGTGCGGAGCTGATCGGAAAGACGCGGCTGGTGTTCGCGAGCAGCAGCGCCGTGTACGGCTTGGCCGACGTGCTGCCCACGCCGGAGACGCACCCGTGCGACCCGCAGTCGCCCTATGCACTGCAGAAATATCAAGGCGAGCAATGGTGCCGGATGTTTCATCGCCTGTACGGGCTGGATGTGGTGAGCCTGCGGTACTTCAATGTGTTCGGACCGGGCGCGGCGTTCGGCGGCGCGTATTCGTTGGTGTTGTCGGCGTGGCTGTACCACCTGTACGTGGAGCCGTCGTACCGCCCCTACCTGGAAGGGGATGGCACTCAGACCAGGGACTTCTGCTACGTCGAGGATGTGGCGTGGGCCAACGTCACCGCGGCGACGCTCAAGGGCTGCTTCACCGGCGAGGCGCTGAACATCGCTCAGGGCCGCGCCTACTCGTTGCTGGACACCAGGATCATGCTGGAGGAGGTTGCCGGCAGGCAGCTCGATCTCGAGCGGCGTCCACCACGCACCGGCGACGTGCAGCACACGCTGGCCGACATCACGCGGGCACGGGAAGAGCTGGGCTACCAGCCATCCACGGATTTCCCGGCACAGTTGGAAGCGATGGCTTCGTGGTTCCGGAACTCCCACCCCCGCTGACCTCACCCGCCGCGATAGAGGGCCGCGATCCGGTCGCCGATCCGGTTCCAGTCGAACTGCCGGGCCTGTGCCCGGGCGGCCCGGCCGGCCGCCTGCAGGTCCATGTCGCGCACGCGCCGCAGCGCCGCCGGGAGCGCGCCGGGCTCATCCGGGTCGTAGAGCACCCCCATGGTCCCGTCGATCAGATCCGCCATGCAGCCGCGGCGCGGCAGCACCACGGGCAGCCCGAAGCCCAGCGCCTGGATCGCGCTGCCGGAGGTCATCACCTCCCGGAACGGCAGGACAGCCACGTCCGCGGCGTTGAGGTAGTACTGGAACTCCTCCTCCTCGAAGAAATCGGAGGTGTAGATCCGAATCGAAGGGTGTTCGCGGGCGGCCGCCGTCAACCGGTCCAGCAGGCCCGGCGCCCGCGCGTTGGTCTTCATCATGAGCATCAGCAGATCGCGCGGCCGCGCGATCTGCCGGAAGGCGGCCATGAGCTCTTCCAGTCCCTTGTATCCGCGCAGGTTGCCGAAGAACACGTACACGAACCGGTGGTCGTCGATACCCAGCCGGGCGCGCGCCTCGGGGCGCTGGACCCGGTCGGGAAACACGTCCATGAAGTGGCCGTGCGGGATCACGTGCACCGTCTCGACCCCGTAGCGCCGGGTGAGCTGCTCGGCGCCGTAGCGGCAGTGGGCGATCACCTCGTCCGCCTCCCGCGCCACCAGCAGGTTGACCAGCCGGTCCAGCTCGGGGTGCGCCCGTTCGTGCGGGAACAGGTTGTGCAGGGTCCAGACGATGCGGTAGCCGATCCGCTTGGCGTGGATCAGGGTCTCGGCGAAGCGCGCGTAGTCACCCAGCGCTCCGGCCGGCTCCCCCTGGGTGTAGAACCGGTCCAGCCAGTTCAGGTGCAGGACCGAGTAGTCCGGCCGCGAGCGCTCCAGCCACTCGGCCCCGAACGCGTAGTCGCCGGGTTCCAGGTGAATGTCGTGGCGGCGCAACGACCGCGCCAGCAGCGCGCCGTACTGATTGGAACGCGTACCGAGCCGCAGATCGTTGCCGGCCTCCCAGAAGAAGAACGCGCGCATGCCCATCGCTACCGGGCTCGCCATGCGGCCCCGTCCGCGTCCGGAGGCTGCCAGCGGCGTTCGCCTCCCTTGCCGCGGATGACCAGCGTGGCCGTTGCCGGGTCCCACTCGACCCGAGCCGGCTCCTCGCCCGCGCGGCCGACCTCGATCACCGTGACGAAGTCGGCGGCCCGCGCCTGCCGGGTGCGCACCAGCAGGTCGGTGCGCTCGGAGGCCGGGTTGAAGGGCGCGTCGCCGACCGCAACCGAGCCGCCCGCCTCGTTCGGGAGGTGCAGTGCGACCCAGCCGGCCGCGGTGTGCCAGAGCGCCGCCGCCGCGCCGGGGGCGACCCCGCTTTCGCGCACGCCGACGTGCGGGAGATCGACGGCCAGGCCGCCCGCGCCGATGCCGCGGAGCCAGGCGAGCGCGCCGCGCACGCGGAACAGCCACTGCACCGTGTGCTCGGCGGGCGCGCGGACAGCGAACAGGTCCAGGAAGTAGCGCCCGGACGACGCCACCGCGCGGGACAGCGCGGTCCCGGTGTAGACGGCGTCCTCCCCGCCGTCGGCGCCGACCCCGAACCGCACCCGCGCCAGCACCTGATCGGGGCCCGGGGGCGAACGCTCGAAGCGGATCAGCTCGCCCCGCGCGGGCGGCTGCGACCGGCGGTCCAGGATCACCGTGTTGTGGCTGAACGACTGCCGGTACCAGGAACGGTGCAGCGGCACCCCGTAGCCGGGCGAGCCCAGATCGGGCGAGACCGGCTCGCCGGCCGCATACAGGGACAGGGCCAGCTTGTCCGGGTGGCCGTGGCCGCCGCCGGACGGACCGTGCTTGAGCAGCGCCGCCGACGGCTCGGGGGCGCCGTCCCGCAGCACGGTCAGGCCGATCTCCGGCAGGCTGACGCTTGCGGTCCCGACCCCCGCGTGGTCGCCTTTCGCGGCATCGGCGGCCTGCGCCTGATCCGGACCGTACAGGAGCGCCTCCATCGAGTCGCGCGGCGCCCTGCGGTAGTTCTCCTCCAGGACCCGATGGAAGGCGGGATCGCCGAACCAGCCGGCGGCCACCTCGTACAGGGCGCACGCGGGCGGCACCCCGTGGCAGAGGTCGCCGAGCAGCGAGGAGAAGAACCAGCAGTCGTTGGTGGCCGGCAGCCTCCCGTCCGGCATGCGGATCGCCAGCGGCGCGGCGTACATGCGCCGCAGCTCCTCCGCCTGCGCGCACTCCGGGCGCGCCGCGGCCACCACCGCGGCCAACGTCGTCAGCGCGTGGGCGGCGTAGAAGTGGTAGCTCGACGAGCACTCCCACCACAGACCGTCCGCCAGCCCGTCGCGCAACAGCCGCCGGAAGCCGAAGGCGCCGTCGACCGCCTCGTCAACCAGAGCGTCGTCGCCCACGGCCATGCCGACCGCGGCCAGCGCCGCTTGGTGCCAGCACTCGATGTTGTGCACCTCGTCGAACCGCTGACCGCGGATATGGTCGGCCGCCGGCCGCAGCAGGCCGCCCTCGATCAGCTCCCGGTCCCCCGGCGCCAGACGCTCGCGGAGCAGGTCGTAGGCGCGGGCCAGCGGCACGATGATGTTGGCCTCGTCCAGCGACTGAAACGTGGCCCTTCCGCGGCCGCCCCCGCGCGAGCCGTGCGTCCCCAGCGGATAGGCGGAGTACCGCCGCGCGTAGCCGGCGAGCACCGCGGCGGAGCGGTCGGCGGCGCGCGCATCCCCGTCCAGCCGCCACAGCAGCGCCGCCTGCAGCGCGCCGTGCGCGAGCAGGTTGCCGGCGCCGAAGCGCCATGCCTCGTCGAACGGCGACCCGCTCCACACGCGCCCGTCGACCGGGCAGGCGTGCGCATGAGGCTCGCGCGGGTCGAAGCGCAACTCCACCGCGTGGTCGGGGCAGAAGTAATTGTGATAGAGCCCGGCCGGCTCGTCGGGCGGCTCCAGGTCCACCGCGAGCAGGGCGCCGGCACGGCGGCGCAGACCGTCACGCGCGTCGGCGAATCGGCCGGCACGCCAGCGCGCCGCCGCCCGCTCCAGCACCGCGTCCGGGATCAGCCGCACGCCGCTACCCGGGAGTCAGCCATACGTCACTGACGACCACGGGCCGGATGCTCAAGGCGGCCATGCGTACCGGCTGGTACGGACCGTCGAGTCGGCGAGCAGCGTGATCTCGACTACGGTGCTGATGGGATCGTCTCCCGCCACCTGTTTCAGGGCGTGTCTGAAGAGAAGCTTCTGAACCTGCAGTCTCATGAGACCGGGAGCGACATTGAGGCAGATCAGACCAGCGTGCACCTCTTGCCGCCCCATCAGGCGCTTGAAGTCGGCTGCGTTGTGGGTGACAAGCACCCAGTCGTCTTCTACGGCGTGCTGCACGATCGCCCAGTCGCTCCTGGACTGTAGACCGATCCGCGTGACATGCATGCAGTGGAAGCCCTGCTCCCATGCGATTGCGGCGAGCTCGGGACTCAGACATTCGTCGATCAGGAACCTCACGACTCCTGTGTCAGTTCGTCGAACGGCATCTCGCTGGAAGTGTGCGGTTGCGTCTTCCTCCAGGGTGGTTCATGGCTCGGCATAACACGCCGCGGATGTGCTTCGGCATACGCGCAGGCGGCGCGAATCTGGTCTTCGGTCAGCGAGGGGTAGGCGTCAATAATTGCGGCGACGGTGTCGCCGTTGGCTATCATGTCGGCGATGTCGTGAGCAGGTACGCGCGTCCCCGCGATGCACGGTGTCCCTGAAAGTACCTCCGGGTCTGTGACGACGTGACGTCGCTCATCGTTGCGCCGCTCATCCTGCGGCGTCTCGAACGCGAGGTTCAGCGTATGCGGCCGGCTCTTGCCCTCGGCGAAGAACAGGCCCTTGAAGCGCTCCATCTGCTTGATCCGGTCGATCAACGCCCGTTCCTGCTGCGAGGTCGCAACGTTCCGTACCAGGAAGCGGGCGTCCGCCTCGGTCAGGCGCAGCACCAGGTAGTTGGCGATCGCCGAGAACACCGAACTGTCGAAGTCGCGCGCCTCCTGGGAGGCGAGCACCAGTGAGATGCCGTATTTGCGGCACTCTTTCGCCATCGTCGGGATCAGCTTCAGGCGCGCGGCGCGGTGCGCTTCGTCGAAGATCACCGCGTGGGTGATCCGATCGCGCAGCCCGCGCCGGAACATGTCCTTGTACAGGCCGTAGAACACCAGCGCCGCGAAGGCGCGCTGCAGGTTCTCGTTCTGCGTCGTGTGAACGCGGATCACTGTGGGTTGCTCGTGCTCCCACAGGCTGCGATGTGACTCCCCGAGGTCGAAGAACCCGTAGTCGTCGAGCTCGTTCAGGCGCGCGAGCAGGGTGCGCAGTCCGCGGTCCGGCTTGGGGTCCGCGCGCAGGAGCTCGACGAAACGAATAAACGGCGGCTCGGCAGCCCCGACGGGCGCCCCGTCTGCTCCCCATCCCGCCTCGACGAAGCTTTCCTTGACGGCGGTGCGCACCCGCTCGCCCTGGACATCTCCGAGCTCCGGGTAGATCGCGGTAAAGATGTCGCGCATCTCGGCCGCCACGTCCAGATACGCGCGCCGCGCGCTGCGGTCGATCACCTGCAATGGATGGAAGCCGAGGCCGGCGTCGCAGTCGACGAAACGGACGCCGTCGACCGCTTGCGCCAGCTTCTCGTCGATGTCCTGATGATAGGAGAACACGATCGGGCGCACCTGCGCCGCCGCCATCTGCCGGCACAGGTGCAGCAGACAGGTGGTCTTTCCCATGCCCGGGAGGCCGGCGATCAGCAGGTGGGGATTGCCCTGCACCGTCAGCGGCCACCGCACGTCGGCGTTGCTTCGCGCGTCGGCGCCGAGGAGCATCGCGGTCACGGCGCGCTCGGTCGCGGCGGCCGTGGGAGCTTCGGGAGCAGGCGAGGGAGGATCCGAGGGTTTGGCTTCCGAGGCGTCGGACGGCGCGGCATCCTGTCCACCCGGCGGCGTCGGCTCGTCAGGCTCCCGCTCGGCGGCTGCCAGCGGGGCCGGCGCGGTGCGGAAGTCGGAGTCGGGCAGCCGGCCCGGACCGAACAGGAATATGCGCGTGTCCCAGTCGTCGGGGGAGATCGGCAACGGGCGATCCCCCGCGAACTCCGGGCAGAATACCCACCCGCGATCGTCCGCCGCGCCAGACGCGAACGCGTACTCGCCGCCGCGCTCGACCATGCGGTCGATTTCCGCGATCAGCGCCACATGGCGCTGCGTCGGCAGTCCGTGCCGGTGCGCCTTGTCCGCATAGAAACGCAGCACCCGCGCCAGCTTGGCGCGCCGCACCGCCCGGAACGCGGAGCACACATCGTCATCGGCGTACCACTTCAGCCACCGCTCGCGCAGCTCCCTCGTCTGGCGGCGGATGGTTTCGAGCATGTCCGGCGCTCGCGCCGCGCGTAGGTGGCGGCGGTGCTTCACTTCTATGAAGCGAAAGGCGAGCCCTTTGCGCGCAACGGCCGTGACATGGATCAGATCGGGCCGGCTCCCCGTGGCGTCATCACCTTTGCCTTCCGTTGACAGCGGCGGCAGCAGGTCGCGCACGTCGTCCACCGGGACGATGAAACCGTCCGCGAGCGAAACCCAGCAGTCGTCGGTCCGGGCAGCGAGCTGGCAATTGGCTTGCGCCACGGCCAGCGCTATCAGTTCGGAAGTCGCCGGCCGGTGGCCGGTGAGGCGTATGGCGAGGCGTCCGCTGAGCGCCTTCAGGCGCTCCAGCAGGAACTCGGCGTTACGGCGGCTGCGGCTCAACCCCATGCGGTCAAGGGCGCCGTCGAGCAGGCCGCGCACCTCCTCCAGGTTGGCCGTTGACGTGATCAACTGCAGGCAGCCCAGGTCCTCGCGCTCCGGCACGCAGTCGATCACGTAAGCGTCGTAGATTGCCCGATTGTCGAGCGGCGAATCGAAGTACTCGACGCCGGCGTTGCGGTCCAGCGTGATCACCCAGTCGCACAGCCGGTGCAGTTCCTGCAGGCTGTCCGCCTTGTCGGCCGAGACTTCCGTGGTCAGCGCCGGCAGCCCGGCAGCGTCGAGATGGCGAACCACGGCCGCCTGCAGCGCCGTCTGCAAGCGGGCGAGCGTCTCGGTGAGCGCCCGGCTCGACGGGTGCTTCTCCCCTTTCTCCGCCGGCGCGGCCGTGCTGATCCACCGCGGCTCCGGTCGCCCTGCGTACTGGCGTTCGTAGAACGACAGCAGGCCGAACGCATGGTACGGCCGCGGCGTGCGCGCCGCGTATGCCGGATCGGCGTCGACGCGCGATTCGAAGGTATCGAACGCGACGGCCAGATGTGCGGCCGTCTTCGGATCCTGAGGTTCCCTGCGCGCCCAGCGCAGCCGGGGCAGGTTGACGCCGCCGGGAAGGCTCAGCGACTCCAGCATCCAGCGGTCTTCTGCGGCCAGCACGCCGGCACCGCTGCGACGTCTCTCGCGCGCGTCCGCGATGAAGCGCCCCGTAACGCCGCGCTGCGCTACAGACGGATACAACTCCAGGGAGAACACCGGCGCATCGGCGTGCTCCTGGTCCGCGTCCTCCTCGTCGTACACGTCGTCAGCGCGGTAGTGCTGGTGCACCGCGCCGAGCGCCCGAGCCACCGTCATGCCGTCGCCGGCCCGCAGGGCGTGCATGAGCAGCAGGCGCGCCGTGTCGTGGCAGTCCAGATACTTCCGGATTTCGCCGCCCAACACCGCCGCGCTCTGCCCGCCCACTGTCGGCGCGGCGTCTGCCGCATCGGTGTCGCCCAGGGCACGCGCCAGCATCGTCACGGCAGCCTTCGGCTCGCGGTCGACGTCCGGCACCATGCCGACGGCGTGGAAGCCCAGGGTATCGGCGAACACGAACGCGCCGCCGACCGGATTCGGCAGGAACGCCGGGAACATGGCGCCATCCAGGCCGGCCAGCTCCCTGCGGATGTCGTGGGGCTTGGCGTCCTGCTCGAATGCCGCGTGCAGCACCAAGTTGTCGTAGGCAGCGTGCCACGCCACGCGTAGCGGATGGGCGGGCAGGACGATCAGCCCGATCGCCCCACCCGACAGTGACTGCACCTCGACCGTATTGACCAGAGCGAGCGCAGGGTCGTCGCTCTCCAGTAGGGCCGCCCACGCGCGCAGAAACTCCCTCACCAGGGCGAACGGCTTGGCTTGCTCATCGTGGACCTGCGCGACGCCGCCGCCGGTGGCAGCGAAGCGCTCGGCCAGTCGCCGGCCGGCAACTGCCGCCCGATCCCACTCCGCCCCGCTCCCTTCCAGCGGCACGAACTTGGCGCTGCCGGCACGCTCGCCGGAGCCGCGCACGCTGACCACCCAGCGGCCAATGCGGCCGTGGCGTTCAATCCAATCCCATTCGACTTCTGCGATCAGCGACGGTCGGAATACCCGAAAGCTCTTGCGACGGCCTTTGACGACCGGCGTACGCAACGTGAGCCAGCCTGACGGGTTTGGCGCGGCTGGAGACAACGGTAGCTCCGACGCCAATTCCGAGACGGATTCTCGGCCGGACAACTCGACAAGACCCTCGCTGAGTGCGCGCACCTTGACGCCGACCCCGCCCGTTTCCCGGTCCGGCGGGTTGCCGAAGCGGATAACGAACTCCTCGCTCTCCTGCCGTTCGATCGTGTCGTCGCCGAGCACGGAAACGACCACCTTGGCCGAGAGCACCGAATCGTCGTCGAGCGTCGCGAAATCGTCGCCGCTGAAGCGGCACTTTTCGCCGCCTTTCCTGGCGGAGTGGGGCACGTCCCGAGCGGCCAGCTCTTCATCCAGGGTGCCCGACTGGACGACCACCCGGTAGTCGGCGGCGTTGCGAAGCAGATTGGCGGGATCGGCCTTCCACCGGACCTCAAGCGTCGCCCCCGGTCGGTCTGCGTCCGTGTTCAGGATCAGCGCCGGCGGCTCGTCCGCGCCGTCGGCTTCCTTCAATCCCGACCAACTGCTCATGGTCCCGTTGCGATTGCGCCACGACGTCAGTTCGATGCGCTCGAGCGACCGTGGCGCCGGCTCGATGCGGAGCGCCCCGACCCACAGGTCTTCGTGCTGCGCCAGCTCCTGTAGCGCCGACCGCACCGGCTTGGCGTCCACGGCATGCAGGAAGCGCTCCAAACGCGCCTGGAGCCGTCGTGACTCGTCGTCCAGCCGTAGCGCTTCGATACGCGCGGAGGGAGGGAGCGAGGCGGCGGCCGGCCCCAGGAGGCGTTCTGTGAACCGGCGGGCGGCGCTCATCGCGTCCGCGTGATCGGATTTCTCGTCGTCGCGGATCGGCCACAGGCCGAGCAGGTGCAGGTACGCCCCCGGCGAGCGCTCGCCGGCGGCGACGCGGCACAGGAAATCGAATTCGGTCCAAGGCGAGACAGCGACTCCGCCACGGTGGCCGCGCGCCGCTTCCTTGAGCGATGCAACGGCGTACCGGCGCATGGCAGTAGAGCGGCGGCCGGTGATCTCCCGGCTCGCCAGGCGTCGCGCCTCCCGAAACAGGCTCGCCTCATCCACCTCCCGAGCGGCGCTGTAGATGCCGTCCATGCCGGCCCCGGCGAGCTCAGTATCGACCAGCAACAGCAAGGCGTCGCCCTTGCCCTCTCGTAGCTCCACCGCCTGGTCGGCGCTGATGGTGCGCGCCGCCACCCCGTCTGCCGCGGCGACGCGCAGAACCCGCCAAGCGTCCGGTGCGAAAGAGTCGTCCTCCGCCAACCCCTCGACCACGTCCGGCGTCAGACAGCGCGCGAAGGCGATGGCGCCGGCGGCGGGAGCGCCGAGCACCGCGGCGAACGCCCGCCCCAGCAGCATGCCGTGCAGATCGGTCCACGTCACGTCAGGGCCCCTCCAGCTCGAAACGGGCGCGAAGCCGTTTCATCGCCTCGGCGTCGTTGACGCCGGTGAGCAGGCCCAGATCACGCAGCCGGCGCTCCAGAACCCTGCGGTTAGCCTGCAGCAGCTCGTTGGACACGGTCATGCCATGCGGGGCGGCGTCCACGTGGAACCCGTACCGCTCGCGAATCCGGTGCAGGAACTCGGTGAATGACAGCGGGCGCTGTCGCAGCCGTCCGCCGTTGCCGCTGCTCAGGAGCTGTAGATGCACGAGGAAATCCAGCACCGGGTCGGCGAGCACCATCGAGCGGACATCGCGCCGGTGCCTGCCGGCGGCGTCCACGCCACGGGTGGTGAAGCGTTTGTGCGCCAGTCCGTTCGGCCGCCCGACCTGCAGCGTCGAGTCCACCATCCCCATCAGATGACTGCGTGGCATCGAGCCCAGCAGCAGCGTGAGCCCCGCGGCCAAGCGCCGGATCGGGTTGGCTTCGCTCCGCGTGTTGCTCAGCATGTCGGCAACCTCCGAGTAGTCGCCCTGCAACGCCTCCGCAAGGCGATCGCTGTTGTCGTCCATTTGACGGTGAATGAACTGCGCTTCGTCGTGACGTTCATGCAGCAAGGCACCGAGCAGATCGAACCATTCGGTAGCATACGGCCGCGTGCGAATATCTTGCTGCCTGACCCTCCTGTTGTGCCGGGCCTCGTAGTCGAGCAGCCGCAGCAGCATTAGTACGGCCGGAACGCGCTCCACCCGTCGCATCAGGTCATCCAGGGATTGCTCGGCAAGCGCTCGCAGCCGTATGTCGACGCCGTTCGAGCAATCCACGAAGATGCCGGCCGGCTGTTGGTGATGTTTCGGAGGCACCGTACCCGTGTCCGACCACGCGAACAGTATCTCGACCGTGCTGGTGAGGATCGCCGTCATGCCGGTGGACATGCAGGACTCGAGCATGTCGATGAAGGCGTAGCGTGGCGCAAGGTCTGCGTACGCGCGGACGAAACTGCGGATGTCTTCGGAGAAGTGCCCCGCGGCCTTCTCCGCGATCGGGCGCTGGTTCGCGATCCTCGCGGGCTCCCTGCCGCGTGTTTTGTCAGGCGCTGAGCCCAACTGCTGGGCGAGGCGGATCATCAAGAGCTGATCTATACCGACGGATTCGTCCCGCTCATCGAAACGATCGGACGCGAGATTATCCAGAGCCTCTCCCTGGTGAGTAACGCCCCGGAGGAAGGGACGCAGCAACTCGTTGTGCTCAAAGCCGCGCGCGACTGCGAACCAGGTCCGGTCCCCACCGTCGTTCGGTTCGACATGCTCGCCCGGCTGGTCCGCCAACATCGCCACGACCATCTCGGGCACGAAGCGCAGGGCGGTCACGCTTTCCGGCAGATCGACCCAGCTCGCCAGGTAGTGGGCCGGCGCGACGCGCTGAATCTGTCGGTCCCGGCCAAGCTCGCGCCGTATGTTCTCGAGACTGAAGCAGAGCAACAGGTCGCCGAGCACGGCCTGCTCGACCCTGCCGTCGAACCCATGCACGTCGGGCCTCGACGCCAGCGACTTTGCGACCCTCTCTACGGTCGCCTTCCGCCGGCGTTCACGCGGCGTACCGCCCTCCGGAACGAACGTGTCCAGGAACCGGCCTCGGCCCCGCCGCTGCCCGAAGCGAAACATGTAGAACACCGCCGGCAGCACGGCCGACATCTCGAATGGATACGAGACCGACAGAGCCTTATCGTATCGCGACGACCAGATTTCGTCGGCCATGTTCCGCGGCAACACGTTGCGGACGATGTCGCGGGCGCTACTCGGCATCGGTGGGTGCCCGTTCCAGTGGAGCGATCGCCAGGGGTTGCCGGGCGCCCTCTTCGGAGTCCTCCAGCCAAGCGGAGACTTCGTACATCGTCGTTTCGTCCATGGGATTCCAGGCGATCATGCGGCGCTCGTCCTCGCGCACCAAACGTTGCACGAAGATGGACAGGTGCGCGAAGACGTCGTCCGTGGCCACGTCCCCCAACTGGTAACCGTCGGCCAACTCCAGCAACAGATGGAACATCTCGGCGCCGAGCCGCAGTGTTTCCTCGCGCCCGTCGCGGCAGCGATAGATCAGGAGAGCCTGGCGGTGTAGTCGGTCCACGTCACCGGTGCCGGGGAGATCGACCTGCAGACGGAAGTCGCCTGCCGGCTTTTCGACCCAGAACGCGGTCTCGGTCGGCGTGCGCGGCGTGAGGCGCAGCGGCACGACGCCGGGGCGGTCCAGCGCCTGGGGCGGAAGCGCTTCCAGCCGCGAGATGCCACGGCACAAATTCCGGGCCGCCTCGTGGCGGGCGCCGCTACCGGCGATGGCCAGATCGCGGAATTGGCGCAGGTGGCGCCCGCGCGCCAGTCCCAGCGCGTCCGGGTCTCCCGTCAGGCGGTCGATCTCTTCTTCGGTCCATTCGAAGTAGGCGCGGCGCCGTTCCGAGGCGAGCCGACGGCGGCGCTCGGCGGGTCGCTGCGAATCCTCGCGGAGCGCCTCCGGATCGACGTCGCCGCCGTCGCGCGGAGGATGCAGCAGCGCCCGGTCGATGTGCGGGTGCGCCTCCAGAGCCGGGTCGAAGCGGACCAACTCGCGCAGCACGTCACCCTGACGGCCCGGTGATTCGGGATCAAACGCGCGGTCCCAGTACGGCAACAGGTCGCCCGACTCGCCAGCGTGATAGTCGGTGCAGAAATGCACGCCGAACAGGACGTAGACCAGCGCGGCGCGCAACTCGCGCACAGTGACGTGCGTCTCGCCACGCAAGTGCACCGCCTGCAGTGCCTCAAACAGGCGCTGCCGTGCCCGCCCGCGCACCGCTTCGTTGGCTCCGCCGTGAGGGGCGAACAGCCGCGCCGCCCGGAACACCTGACAGCGGTCCTGCGCCGAGCAGGTGTGACAGGGCGCCCAACCGTCCGCGGCGCGTTCACCGCCGTACAGGCTGTCCACCAACCGCTCCAGAAAGCCGGTGTCGATGGACGTTCCGTCCGCCGTGACGGCGCCCACCAGCGAGCGCCGGTTGAGATCGACGAACCGTACGTGGTCGGCCGGCGGTTCGCCTCGGTCCTCCAGAGCGTTGGTGAGGCCACGGGTGAGCGGCGTGGGGCCGCCGCGACGATCCTCGACATCCTCGATCCATTCCAGCAGGCGGCCGTCGTTGATCGCCAGCAGGTGCGCGATGTCCTCGGCCGGCCGGCCCTGCTGGAACGGCTCCAGGAACTCGTCCAGCAGCTCGCCGGACGAGCGTCCTTCCCACGACGCCGATCCGTCCAGGTTCATGCGCACCTTCGATCCCGTATCCGTTTGTCCCTCGACGATGCGCCGTGCGGAACGATGGTCGCCGAGACCGAGGCGCCGGGCGAGACGCTGCAGCAGCGCGGTCTTGCCGTCGCCGGCGTTCCCGCACAGAACCACCAAGCGCGTGCTCCCTTCCCGCAGGTCGCGGTACAGTGCCAGTTCCAGGCTCGTCTCGACGTAGGTGCGGTCGGCGAAGTCGCTGTCCAGGCCGCGCGTCTCGCGGTTGCCGCGCAGCGAGCCGGGATAGGATTGCAGCAGGTCGCCCAACCACGCTACTTCGTTCTCACGCCGTTGCGGTTGCGGAGCAGGCAGCGATAGAGACTCCCGCACCATGTGCGGCTGCGGTGGCCGTTCGGGTTCTGGCGCCGGGGTGGATCCGTTTGGCGCCGCGTTCAGCACCCGCAGCGCGTCCGTCGCATCGGCTAATCGCCGCTCGGGATCCCGGTGGGTGGCCCGATCCAGGAACGAGGCCAGCACCGGATATGCGTCGCGGTCCACCCCATCCCAGTTCAACCCGCGTTCCTTGGCCTGATCGCCCTCGTACCCGAACGGGATTCTCGCGAACAGCACCTGGAAGATACTCGCAGCGAGTGCGTAAAAGTCGTCCGAAGGCGCTGCCAAACGGCCCGCGACGTGTGATGGCGCACAATACGGGACGGTGCCCGGCGCCTCGATCGGCTCGCCTGCCTTGCCGACGCAGTCGTAGTCGGTCAGGATCAGGTCGGCCCCCGACAAGATCAAATTACGCGGGCTGATGTCACCGTGGACCACGCCGTTGTGGTGCAGTTCGCCCAGCGCCTCGCACGCCGTGCGCAGCCACCGCAACGCCAGCGCCTCGTCCGATGCTTCCCCAAGATCCTCGGCGAGTTCCCGCAACAGGCCAGCGTACTCGCCGAGCGGCTCGCCCTCGACCCAGGTCAGCAACGCCGCGAAACCGTTGTCCCGCCACTCCGAGGCGACCTGATAGATGGTCGAAAACGCGGCGTGGCGCAGATGGGAGCGCACGAGCCGATGGGCGCGCAAGACCCTCTGGCCCGTTACGCGGTCACGCACCACCTTGGCGACGTACGCGCCGAGGTCCTCCTTCGTATCACGGTCGATCTCTACCACCTTGAAGGTTGCGCCGACGCCGCCCGAACCGAGTTTGGCGACAATCCGGTAATCCTGGCCATCGAAGCGCACCACCTGATCTTCGGTCCAGAACCGCGCCGGCGGCGCTGGCGGCGTCGGGGGCGATTCGCCGAGCAGTTCCGACAGCGAACGGTCCAGATCGGCCAGCGACGCGCGCGCCGCAGGGTCCGGCGCCGTCCCTGCGGCGATCGCCTGAATGGCGGCGGCGTGGGCCGGTTCGTCGTCCCGTCCGTCGAACAGCACGCTCAGGGAAGCACACAGCGCGTATACGTCGGAGCGCCGGTCGGCCGCGCCACGGCCATGGGCACGCACCTCGGGCGCCACCGCACCGTCCCAGTCGTGCGCGCCAGGAGGCGACGCCACGGTGACTTCCGCCGGAATGCGCGCGTGCTCGAAACCGGTCAGGATCGGCGCGTTGTCATGCCGCACCAAAATCGAGCGCGGCGTCAGATTGCGATGCAGCAGGGGTTCGTCACCGTCACTCGCCGCGTGCAACTCCTGTACCGCCCGGACGGCGCTGCGGCCAAAGCTCACCCGCGCCGTCAAGTCCCACTCGTCGTCCTCGACGCGTTCGATGACGCCGGGTGCCGCCGGATCAGCCACCGTGAAGAACGCCAGCTCGCCCGGATAACCCGGCGCTTCCTGAAACGAGTCGACGATGCGCGGCGCCCACATATGCTGCTGCAGGCGGCGCAGCGCATCGTATTCGCGCCGTGCCCGCGCTTCGGCGTTCGCTTCGTCACTCGCAGACAGGTCATAGAGGTGCAGGATCACGGGCTCCTGCCGCGAAGCGTGCGTCGCGCGGTAGATGCGGTGGAACCGCTCGTCCGCCGACGTTTGCAGTTCCAGGCGCGCGTAGCCAGCCAGCCGCCGCAACTCGCCCGCCACGGCCATGCCGCGCGGCTCCAGCAGACGCGCCGCCATCCTCATCTGCTGGGCCGGCAGCGCCGCCGGCGCAGCGACGTCCACCGCGTCCCGCCACGTATTGAACGTACAAAAGGGGACGCCGCGCATGCGTTGGCCGGCTAGCCCCTCGACCCTGGCCGCGGTCTCCGTGACCAGAAACACGCCTTCGACGTGCGGGAGACCTTCGAGCTTCGCGCGCAGCGTCGTGCCGATCTTGCGCGCCTTCATGGTCACGCGGTCGGCCTCCTGCTCCACCCGGTCGCGGTGCTGCCGCACCCACGCCGCCGTCCAGTGCTTGACTTCGATCACGCGAACGCCGGGCGGACCGATGGCGACGATGTCGATCTCGTCTGACTGAAGGCGGTGGGTGGCCGAGAAGGTCAGGTTCGTCAACAGCAGCCACTCCGCGTCCCCAGGGTGGCCGATGAGACCCGACTTGAGTCGTTCGACGGCTCTCCGCTCGCTCTCGTTGACAGCCGGGCCGCAGGGAATGACGGAGGCTTTCATCACTTACACGGCACGCCGGATAATGGTCGCCTAGGCACGTTCCGTGAGGTCCCGGCAGTGGCCAGAGTTCTACGGCGATAATCATTCTTGCCTCTTCGCAGAACTGCTCCGCGACAGCCATAGAGCTCCGTCAGCACGTCATCGCCGTATTCGATAGTCAAAGATCTCATACGTTCGTCTCCAACTCTTGAGCCAAGCTTCGCTCCCCTGAGGTCGGGAAACCGGACCGAGCCTCCTTCTCTCGAAACTTCCATCCTGCCTGCTTTATGGTAACACAAGCAGCCTCAGCGCCGGCCGTCTCCGCCGACCACACGGGCCACTGCGGCGCGGCGGCGGGCACAGCACAGATCGACACTGACCGCCATCGCCAGGTGCGCGATGACCGGCGCCAGGATGCCGCCGGTCGCGAGCGCCAGCGCCCCGAACAGCACGGCCGAGCAGGCGGAGCCGAGCGATTCCGGCCGGCCCTGCGGGACGTGCGCCAGAGCATCCACGAGGACCGTCGCCGCCAGGGCGGGCAGCGGTCCGATCGCCGCCGCTAGAACGCCCAGCAGCAGGCCCCGCATGAGCAGCTCGTGGGAAGCCAGATAGACCGTCCACGTGCCGGCATCGAGCAGCGCGACGCCGATCGTCCAGCGCTCGGCCCGCATCGCCGGGTAGCGCTCGCAAATGCCGGGCCGGCGCGAAATCAGCGCCATGAACGAAGCCAGCACCGCGGCGGTCGCAGCGCCGGCCGCGAGCGCCGCGCCGGCCCGCGCACCCGGGCCGGCAAGTTCCGCCAGTCCGCCCGGTCCGAACAGGACGAGTGCGGCTCCCGTCGCGGGGGCGCCCAGCAGCACAGCCGCCAGCAGGCGGTGCACGCCCACCAGACGCGGCCCACCCTGCAGGGGCCACCGGAACGGGCCCTCGCCGGGCTCGCCCGATCCCAGCAGCGCGGCGACCGGGGCCTGCGACAGCAGGTGGCGCAGGAGCAGCAGGCAGCCGGCGAGCAGCGCGGCGGCGGCGGCCTCGCCGGCCCCGGCGGTGAGCTCCGGCGCGCGCAGCAGGTCGCCCATCATGGCGAGCGAGCCGAGCGGTACCAGGCCGCGCAGGCACGCAGATGCGCATCCACGTCGCGGTCGGGGCGATACCCCAGGACGCTGCGCGCCCGCTCGCACCGGTAGTGGAAGTCCTTCGCCGCGCGGATGACGCGATAGCGGGTAATCAGCGGCGGCCGGCCCAGCCGCGCCATCCGTCCGAACAGCTCGGCGGCCTCGGCAGCCGGCCGAGCTACGGCGTATGGGACGCTGCGCGTCCGTCCGCTCACACCGAGCGCGCGGGCGCAGCGGCCGGTGAACTGCCTCCAGCTCATGGTGACGTCGTCGGTCAGTATGAAGGTACCCGGGACGCGGCGCTGCAGCGCCAGCACCACCGCCTGCGCCAGGTTGCCGACGTACAGCGGCGTCAGCAGGGCGCGTCCGTGGTCCACGAGCGCCCACCTGCCGGCGGCGATGCGTTCCAGCATCGGCAGCGTCCAGCGGCGGTCGCCGGGCCCGTACACCGCGCTGGGCCGCAGGATCGTCAGCCGCACGCCGCGCCGGGCGGCGTGCAGGCGGGCGGCGTGCTCGGCGGCGAGCTTGGACCGCGAGTACGGCGACGACGGCCGCGGGCCGCGGCTGTCCTCATCCATGTCCCGCCGGCCGTAGCCGCCCGCGTTGGCGGTCGACACGTGCACGACGTGACCGGCGGCGGCGCGCGCCGCCGCCTCCACCACGTTGACCGTGCCGGCGGCGTTGTCGCGCTCGAAGTCGGCGCGGCGGCCCCAGTCGCTGGCGCGCGCCGCGCAGTGGATGACGCTCCGGCAGCCGGCGAAGGCCGCCGTCAGGCGCGTGAGGTCATCGAGGGCGGCCGGCGCCAGCGATACCCTCGACCCCAGCCCGCGCAGGCCGCGGGTGTCGCTGTGCGCCCGCACGGTGCAGACCAGCTTCTCCCCCGCGCCGGCGAGCGCTGCGGCGCAGGCGTGACCGACGAAACCCGTAGCCCCGGTGACCGCCGTCACGGCTCCCGACGATAGCCCATGACGGTGGGCCGTAGCGTTGCGCTCTCCATAACGATTGATCACAATACGCGCCCGACCGTACACACACGAGGCAGGTAGGGATGAGCGACATAGATGGGCACCTTCACGGTTGACGGCGACACCATCAGCGGCACGATCGACGGCCCCAAGCAGAAGCTCGCGACGTGCAGGGGATCGCGTTCCGAGTAGCGTGATGTGGCCCCAGATCCGGGCCGGGTAGGCGCATGAGCACCGTCGCCAAGGATCGACGGGTGCCGTTCCTGAGCAGGATCGCCTACGGACTCGGCGAGTCCGCCGAGGGAATGAAACGTACCGCGACCAGCCTGTTCGTGCTGTTCTACTACAATCAGGTGCTGGGTCTGCCCGGCACGCTGGCGGGCGCGGCGCTGTTCATCGCCCTGGTGGTCGATTCGGTCACGGACCCGCTGATCGGGTCGCTGTCCGATCACTGCCGGTCGAAGCTGGGCCGGCGCCATCCCTTCATGTTCGCGGCGGCCCTGCCGGTGGGGCTGAGCTTCATCGGCCTGTTCTCACCGCCATCCGGGCTGGGCCAGATCGGCCTGTTCCTCTGGCTGAGCGCCTTCGCCGCGCTCACCCGGACCGCGCTTACGCTCTACAACGTCCCGCACATGGCCCTGGGAGCCGAGATCACGGAGAGCTCGGCGGAGCGGACCCGGCTGATCGTGTTGCGGCAGTTCTTCTCCTACGCGGGAACGACATTCGCGACCGTGGTCGGCGTGGGCTGGTTCTTTTCCGATGCGCGCGGCGGCCGGCTCCTGGCGGACAACTATCCGCGGTTCGCGCTCGTGCTCGGCGTGGTGATGGCGATCGCGATTCTCATCGCGGCCGCGGGAACACGGTCGGAGATCCGGCACGTGAACCCCCCGCCGCCCCGTCAGCGGGGGGTTCTGGCGCAGATCGCCCGCGATGTTCGGGACAGCACGCGCACTCGTCCGTTCGTGTGGCTCGCTGCCGGCACGGCGGCGTTGTTCCTCTCCGCAGGGGTGCACTTGGTGCTCAGTCTCTATCTCCTGGAGTACTTCTGGGCCCTTCACAGCGGTCAGATGGTGGTGGTCCGTCTGGCGATGCTGGTCGGACTCATCGCCGGCGTCCTGGTGGTCCGCGTCGTCATACGGAGCACGAGCAAACGGTTCACGCTGCTGCTGGGCACGGCGGGCTCCGTGGCGTTTCAGGTCCTGCCGGTTGTGCTGCGTCTGGTCGAATTCTTTCCACCGAACGGCGCGCCCGGGGTGGTGCGGGCGCTGATCGCGACGGAAATCATCCAGGGGGTGTTCACGGCCTTCGCGCTGGTCGCCTACTACACGATGATGACCGACGTCACCGATGCGCACGAGCTGGAAACCGGCGCTCGCCGGGAAGGCATCCTGTTCGGGGTCATCACCTTCGCCGTCAAGGCGGCCGCGGCGCTCGCCAACATCATCGCCGGTGTCGGCCTGGACGTGATCAAGTGGCCCCGCGGCGCGGGGGTCACGGTCAGCGACGTGCCGGCGCAGACCATCACGCATCTGGGGATCTTCTACGGTCCCGTGCTGATGGTGTTCTCCGCCGTCGGCCTCTGGTGCTACCTGCACTATCAGCTCGACGGCGCCCGCCGCGCGGAGATCATGCGCGAGCTCTACGCCCGACGGCGCGCAGCCGCGGCCGGTGCCGGTAAGCCCGCGTAGTGGTCGCAGCTCCTGACCCTTTCTTCCGGCGACGATCCCGCATATTCGAAAATGACGAGTACCAGGGCCCAACCGCGCCGCCCTGTTCTCACGCCCGCCGTGGACGGTCGACTCGCCCGACTACCTGCGCACCGGACGGATGCTCAGCAACCAGGACGCGTTCGCCGTCGACACCGGCGGCCAGCTCACCCAGGACGCGGTGGTGGCGCAGATCGCCGCCAAGGTGGCCGAGCTGTGCGGCCACGACGAAGGCAGCCCGGAGGAACCCCTGTCCAGCTTCGGCCTCACCTCCATCTCGGTCGCCGAGCTGGGCGCGTTCATCCGCATGCAGTTCAACCATCAGGTCAGCGCCCTGGAGCTGATGACCACCGCCACCTGCCTGTCCCTGGCCGAAGCGATCATGCAGGGCGACCAGAGCGGCGACGAGGATGACGACGGCGCCGCCGACCACTTCTCCAACGGCGCCGAGGCGCTTGCGGAACCCAATACAGTAGCCACCGTAGCGGTATCCGAGGCCTTGTAGCTCGTTCCTGTCCGTGTCCTCATCGCCGCTGCAACGCGCCGGCTCATCGCCACTCGTTCGCGGGAACCAACCGTTGGGAGATGCTCCTTGACCTATCCATCAGAATGAAAGCATCGTTTCTCCAACGTCCGTCACGACGAGGCAATACCGATGTATGCTCGCGCCGATCTCGCTCTCTACAATTCCCATGGTCGGTTGACCGCCATCGTAGAAGTCAAGAGCAAGATGCGTACGTCAAGCGAGTGGGCTGCGCTGACGCGCCGGAACATCCTTGCCCACGGCGACTTCAGTGGTGCTGACTTCTTTCTTCTGGTAACGCCGGACCGTATGTATATGTGGAAGGATGCGGGGACTGATCCTGTGCCTGTCCCGCCAACCTATGAAGCCGACATGACAACAGAATTCGCGCCCTATTTCGAGAGCGTTGGCGTAAGTCCTGAAGAGGTAAGTGGCCTGGCGTTCGAGCTGGTCGTAGGTGCGTGGCTGGGCGACGTGATGCGGTCGGCGCGGAGGACAGGTGAGGACACCGATACACTACGCAGGCTTGTCGATTCGGGGCTCCGCACCGCGGTCATGGATGGGCGCCTCGAGTACGAAGCGGTCGTGTGAACGTCTACGTCGAATCGAACTTCGTGCTGGAACTCGCCCTTCAGCAAGAGCAATGCGAAAGCTGTGAGAGTATTCTGAGCCTTGGCGAGAAAGACCGTGTACGGCTTGTAGTGCCTGCCTATTGTCTGGCCGAGCCACACGAGACCCTCACGAGACATCAGAAGCAACGCAAGCGGCTGAAGGACAAGCTTGACCTCCAACTTGGGCAGATCGCTCTGACCGCGACCAATGCCGCTCAACTGAGCGGATTTCACGGACTCACTGATCTGCTGATAGGCAGTGCTGAGCAGGAGAGTCGTAACCTGAATGAGGTATCCGCCAGGCTGCTGCGTACTGCCGAAGTGATTTCGCTCGACGCGTCGGTCTTGAACGGCTCCAGTCTGAATCAGAGCACGCACGGTTTCTCTCCCCAGGATGCTATTGTCTATGCATCGGTCCTCTCGCATCTCGCTCGATTTCACGAACGAAAGAGCTACTTCATTTCCAGAGATTCGGATTTTGATGACCAGGATGTCGTAGAAGAGCTTGGCCGTTTCAGGTGTGAGCTGGTGCACAGCTTTGCCCGTGGTCGCCAGTTCATCAACCGTAATCTGGGTTCGCACGTGCCGCATGCAACCCCATCCGACAGGAAAGTAGCGCCGCTGGCCGGCGCCCTGCCGCCTCAGTGCCAGCGGGACGTGGACAGCCTGCGGGCGTTCGTCCGCCGCGCCATCGGCGATGGCATGCCGGCCGCGGCGGTGCCGGTCGCAAATGTGCGCGAGGTGCTGCTGACCGGGCGACCGGGTTCGTGGGCCGGTTCGTGCTGCGCGACCTGCTGCGGCAGGACGCCGATCTGGTCGTGCACTGCCTGGTGCGGGCCGCCGACGGCGAGCACGGATTGCAGCGCCTGCGCGCCGCCCTGGAGGAGGCCGAGATCTGGGACGAGGCGTTCGCGGCGCGCATCCACGTGGTGGCCGGCGACATCGGCGAGGCGCGCTTCGGCCTGAGCCGGAGTGCCTTCGACGACTTGGCCCGGCGCATCGACGCGGTCCATCACTTCGCGGCGGAAGTGAACCTCTCCGCGTCCTATCTCGCGATCCGCAAGACCAACGCGTTCAGCATGCGCAACGTCCTGGAGCTGTGCCTGCACACCCGCCGCAAGCACCTGTTCTACGCCTCGACGATGGGGGTGTTCCCGCAGTACTTCTGCGACTTCGCCAACGAGTTCGCGGACAGCGCCATCGGCCATCACGCGCAGCCGGACCTCGCCCACATGAAGCGGCTGTTCCCGCTCGGTGTCGGCGGGTACCCCTGGAGCAAGGTGGTCGCCGAGCAGAGCCTGTTGTTCGCGTAGCAGGCCGGCCTGCCGGTGGCGATCTTCCGCCTGCCGCAGACCAGCCGCTCCACTACGGGATTCACCCAGCCGAGCGACACGGCCGTGCGCCTGTATGCCGCAATCGCCGACGTGCAGATGCTGCCGGGCGGCTTCTCGTTTCAGCGCCAGAACCACACGGTCGACACCCTGAGCCGGATCTGTACCACGATTGCGGCCAACCCCGAGCGGCAATTCATCCTCTATCACTGCTGCAACCCCAATCCGGTGCATCACGACCTGGAGCTGGCCGATTTCGGCCTCTATCTGCGCGAGGGTTCCTACGATTCGTTCAAGCGCGCCTGCCACGCGCACGGCGAGAGCTCCCCCCTGCACGGCTACTGGGCGCTGTTCGATCACTTCGCGCCGTACTGGTTCAGCGACACCAAAACGCGCTCCCCGGTGCCGGTGTGCGACCGCGCGATGCGCGAGGACTGTCCGTTCCCGATCGAATGGCCCGGTGCCCTGACCATGTTCCGGCGCACCAACGACTGGATCAGAGAGCACCGGCAGCAGTGGCCGTTCGCGCTGTCGCAACCTCAGCTCGACTACGACCGCCTGATGATGCGGGCCGAGCGTTACGCCGAGCGTATGGACACACCCTTCGCACAGACCTATCCGGACTGGATACGCAACGGTCTGGAGCACCTGGTCCAGGCTCTGCAGGCGCCGGAAGCGCGCCTGTTGGAGGCCAAACGCGGTGTCGCGGTCTCCGATCTGAGCCGCAGCCTGCGCAGCAACGCCGCGCTCGCCGGCGAGCGGCGGCGCCATCCGGAGATCGAGCGGGAGGAGATCACGCGGCCGGTGTTCATCGTCGGCATCAACCGCACCGGCACCACGTTCCTGCACCGCCTGCTGGCGCGGGATCCGATCTTCTGGACCCTGCGCAGCTACGAGCTGGCCGAACCAGTGGTGGCGAACGGCGCGTACCAGGAGGCGTGGACTGACGCCGACATACGCCGCGCGCGTCTCCGCGACGTGTTCACGGCCGCCGGGTTCGCCGAATCATTCGCCGGCGTGCATCAACTCGACGTCGACGAGCCCGAGGAGGACTTCGGGATCCTGCGACACACCTTCGCGGCGTGGACCAACACCAACATCTACCATGTGCCGGCCTATGGCCGCTGGCTCGACGCGACCGGATCGGGGCGCGCGTACGCCTACCACCGCCGCACCATGCAGCACTTCACCTGGCAGCGGCACCAGTTGCATCCTGGGCGGCGGGCTCAGTGGCTGTTCAAGGCGCCCGTTCACCTGATGGAGTTAGAGGCGCTGGTGGCCGCCTACCCGGACGCGTGCTTCATCCAGACCCACCGCGAGCCGCAACAGTTCATGGGCTCCTGGTTCAGTCTGATGGAGCAACTCCGTTCGCGCACCACCGAGCCGGCGCTCCGCCCCGAACTCGCCACGGAGCAGCTGGCGTTCATGAGCGACATGCTCGACCGGGCGGTGCGCTTCCGCGAAGCCCACCCCGAGCTGCAGCAGCGCTGGTGTGACGTGAGCTACGTCGATCTGGTCGACCATCCTGGGCGACCGTTCGCGCCCTCTACGAGCACTTCGGCTGGCCGCTGGAGCCGGCGGCCCTCGCCGCCATGGAGGCGTGGCAGGACCATCAGGCCGAGCCGCGCTGGTACACGCCCTTGAAATCACGGTGCCGGGCGACGTCCGGCGGGCAGCGCAGGCACACCATGACCAGCCCGACCAAGGCTCGTGCCGGCTCCCGGATCCGTTCGGTGGGCGACACCATCGCCATCAGCTATCCGTCGCTGCACGCAACCAATTACGACCGTGCCCGGATCATCAAGGCTCGGCGTCCGACCCTTGACACCGTCCGCCGGATTGCGATACTCACGGTTTCCAAATCACCCCGCCGAGCGGCAGGAACGCCGCCCTTCAACCGGGGTTGCGTCAAGAAGGAGATCGGACATGGGAGACACGGAGGGCATCGCGGTCGATCGCGAAAACGTGGAAGTGCTGCTGGCCATCTTTAAGAGACTGCGCGGGGCGTTCAACCCCGACATCTCCACGCTCCAGGCGAACGCGCCGGGCGTCGCCGCGTTCGCCGAGCGCCTGGAGCTGGGCATCGAGCGAGTGCAGGCGCTGCTGGAGGACGGCGGAGATCCCCTCTCTCTGGAACGCGAAAACGTCGTGTCGATGCTGGAACGGCTCAGGAAATTCCGCACCAATTTCAACCCGGACAGCGCCGCCCTCAAGGAGGACAACCCGGGCATCGCCGCGTTCGCCGAACGTCTGGACCGGGCGGCCGAACGGCTGGAAGGTGCCTTGAAGTAGCGCGATCGTTCTCTTAGTGCGGAAACGGAGGCTGTCGCACGGCGACAGCCTCTCGCTTTTTCCGGACCCCGGTCAGCCCTGGCGCTTGACCGTGATGGTCACGACGTCGGTCTTGCGGTATTTCTGGTGCCGCACCGACGACGCGTAGTGGCGCGACAGGCGCAGCGACGTCTCCTCTCCCACGGTCGAGGCGTCGCGCTCGCCGAGCGTCGCGATCTCGTCCTCCAGGTTGCCGTCCGCGAACGCGGCGATGAACTCCAGCTCCGCCTGCTCGCGATTGACGCGCGCCGACACACGGACGCGCCTCGTGTTCAACCCCAACTCGGGGTCGTCGGCGAACGGATCCTCCTCGCCCTTCAGGGAGAGGACGACCTCCTCGCACGCCGCCCGCAGCGGGTTCATGGCCGCTTCGCTCCAGCCGCGCTTTGACGCCAGACCCACGACGAACCGGTCAACGGCCGCGATCGCCTCCGCGTTCAGCTCCAGCGTGAGCCGCTTCCGTTGCCCAGCAGCAGCGCCAACCGGCCCGTGAGCAGCTCCGGGAAGATCCATCCGTTCTGAAAGCCCACCCCGACCCAGAACGAAATCCCCACGATCGCGCTCTTGCGGTAGTCCAGCCCGGATGCGACGACCAGCTTGATCCCGGATGGCGATGGCGGTGCCGACCGTCTCGATGGCGCCGACCAGGGAGAGGAAGCTGAACGACGGGATCAGCCAGAAGTGGGTCCGGAGCGCTCCGAAGTCCAGCCCCGGCCACGCCGAGAACCGCGGCACACCGATCCAGTCGGCGTCGATGACCCGCTGGATGTCGTAGGTCCCGAACACGGCGCCGACCACGCAGCCGCAGACCACGCCGATCACCGGCCCCCACGCCCGCGCCAGCCCGCGCGCGCGCAGGGCCAGGATCATCATCGCCGCCAGCGTCACGCCGGCCGTCAGCGGCGCCGCCGCGGGTCGTGTGCCGGGGCTGTCTGCGCGAACAGGTCGAAGATGATCGGCGCCAAGGTGACCGGGATCAGCATGATGATCGTGGCCGACACCGTCGGCGTGAGGACGCGCCGCAGGCGCGACAGGCGCCGCGCGATCCTGAACAGCGGCAGCGCCGACAGCAGCACCAGGGTCGCCAGCAGCGCCGGGCCGCCCTCGGTCAGAGCGACGATGGATACGGCGATGTAGGCCGCCGACGGTCCCATCACCAGCAGATGGCCGGAGCCGATCCGGCGGCGGCGCGTGGTCTGCAGCATGGTGGTCAAGCCGCTCACGATCAGGCCCGCGAATATCGCCCACGACAGGTAGGAATCCTCGAGACCGGCGCTGCGCACCACGATCAGCACCGTCACCACCATGCTGGCCAGCGACAGCGTCGCGAACTGGACCGCCAGTCCCCAAGCCAACAGCGGCCGCGGCGTCTCGTCCGGCTCGTAGCGGACGTCCTGTTCGACGGCGCTTACCTGGTTCACGACGAGAATCCCACGGTCACGCTGCTCGCCGGCGCGAGGCCAGCGGCTGCAGGGTCAGCCCCTGCACGGCGATCGAGAAGATCACCACCACGTAGGTCATCGTCAATATCAGCTCCCGCTCGGGGCCGGCCGGCAGCGACAGCGCAAGCGCCACCGAGATGCCGCCGCGCAGCCCCGCCCAGGTGGCCACCAGCGGCCCCGGACGCCCCATCAGCCGCATCGTGCCGCCGACCGCGAGCAGACGCGATCCTGTCACCGCGACGATCGCCACGGCACCGGCGGCCAGCGCGGCGGGGTGCAGGTCGATCACCAGCAGCTCCAGGCCGATCAGCACGAACAGCACGGCGTTGAACACCTCGTCCAGCAGCTCCCAGAAGGAGTCCAGGTGCTCGCGGGTCTTCTCCGACATTCCCAGGCGGCGCCCGCGGTTGCCGATGAACAGCCCTATCACGACCACGGCCAGCGGACCGGAGACGTGGATCAGCCCCGCCAGCGCGAAGCCGCCGGCGACCAGCGCCAGCGTGATGAGCACCTCGATCTGGTAGCTGTCGATGCTGCGCAGCGCCAGGTAGCCGACCCAGCCCAGGGCCAGTCCCAGCGCCGCGCCCCCCAGGGCCTCCTCGGCCAGGAACAGCGCCAGCTCGCCGGCGTGCAGGGGCACGGAGCCCGCCGCCAGCCCCGCGAGGGTCGCGAACACGACCACCGCGAACCCGTCGTTGAACAGCGACTCGCCGGCGATCAGGGCGCGCAGCCCGGCGGCGACGCCGCTCCGGCGCAGGATGCCGATCACGGCCACCGGATCGGTGGGCGCCACGATCGCCCCGAACACCAGGCAGTAGGCGAAGCCCAGCGGGAGGCCCAGCAGTCGCGCGCTCGCATACGCCGCCAGCGCCACCACCGCGGTCGAGACGACGACCCCCAGCGTCGCGAACAGACCGACCTCCAGCCAGCGGTCCAGCAGGTCGCCCAGGTCGACGTGCAGGGCGCCGGCGAACAGCAGGAAGCTGAGCATGCCGCCGAGCAGGGTCTGCTCCAGCGCGGCCGCCGCCACCAGCTCGCGCGCGCGGTCGGCGATCGACAGCACGCCCAGCGAACCAAGCACCAGCACCACCACCGAGATCGCCAGCGCGATCAGCATCACCCCGATCGTCGTGGGAAGGCCGATCAGCCGCTCATTGAAGTAGGCGAGCAGCGCGGTGATACCCAGCAGGGCGGCGACAGTGGCAAACAGCTCCATGGCCGGTCAGCGCGGATTATGCAGGTCGGGAAGGATCGGCGCAGGCCAGGGGGTCCCCGTTCCGCGGGCGTCGTATGATCGGCCGCACCATGGCTCGTTACCGGACCGCCATCATCGCCTGCGGGATGATCGCCCGCGTGCACGCCCGCGGCTGGCTGGGCGTCCCCGGCCGGCCGACCGGCATCGCGGCCATCGCCGACACCAACGCCGACGCCCTGCGGGAGTTCGGGGAGTTCTTCGACGTGGCCGACTCGCACCGCTACGCCGACTACCGCGAGATGCTGGACAGCGAGCGGCCCGACTTCGTGGACGTCTGCTCCTGGCACGCCCAGCACGCGGAGATGGTGATCGCCGCGGCGGCCCGGCGGCCCAGAGCGATCATCTGCCAGAAGCCGATGGCGATCGATCTGGGCGAGGCGGACCGCATGCTCACCGCCTGCGAGCGCAACGGCGTCAAGCTGCTGGTCGCCTACCAGCGCCCGCACCACGCGGCGTGGCTGCGCGCGCGGGAGCTGATCCGCCAGGGCGTGATCGGCCGGGTGGCGCAGGTGGCCGTCGAGTCGGGCGGCAACCTGCTCAACGTCAACTCGCACAACATCCGCCTGGCGCTGTTCCTGATGGACGAGCCGGCGGTCGAGTGGGTACTGGGCGCCGTCGAGCGGACCACCGACCACGTGGAGCGCGGCCTGCCGGCCGAGGATGCCTGCCTGGGGATCGCCGGCTGCGACAACGCGGCGACCCTCCTCATCCACGGCAGCGGGGACGGGCCGCAGACGCTGCGCGTGATCGGCACCGACGGCGTCATGGAGCTGGACACGGTCACCCCGCCGGTAGCCGAGCTCCCCTCGGACGCGCCGATGTACATGCCGGAAGGGCCGTCGTCCCGCTACAACCGCGAGATCGGGACGGCCCGCTATCTCTGCGCTTCGAGCGGCGGCTGGCAGACGGTGGAGGCGCCGTGGCACGACCCCTGGGCCCACCAGTGCCAGGAGGCGATCGCATGGACGGAGGGCCGGCTCGAGCGGCCGATCTCAGGCGGCGACCGCGGACGCGCCGTGCAGGAAGTGATGATGGCCCTGTTCGAGTCGGCTCGCAAGCGGCAGCGCATCCATCTGCCGCTGAAGACGCGCCTCAATCCGCTCAGCCTGATGGTGGACAGCGGCGAGCTGCCGGTCGAGTGGCCGGGCCGCTACGAGCGCCGCTCGCGCATCGTCCGGGGCGAGGCGATGGCATGGCCGGAGCGCTGATGCGGCGGCGTCCTGGGATCGGACGGCCCTACCGCTAAAGCGTAGCGGCGCCGGCGAACGCTCATGCCGGCATGGGACAGCTACTCTCGATTCGCAACCACGTCGCCGTGCTGGCGACGATCCTCGCCGCCGCATCCCTGACGGGGTGCATGGACTTCGTGGACGCCACCTCCACGGACGCGACCGCGCCGCAGGACACGGACCCGGACACACCGCGGCCCCCGGCCCTGAAGCTGGTGATCAATGAAGTCGACTACGACCAGGCCGGCGCCGACACCGCCGAGTTCGTGGAGATCGTGAATCCCAACACATCCGCCGTGGACCTGGCCGACTACCGGATCGAGCTGGTCAACGGCTCCAACGGACGCCGCTACGGCTCCTACACGGGCGCCGGACGCCTGGCCGCAGGCGGGTACTTCGTGATCGCCGACCAGACGGTCATCGATTCCGTGCCATCCGGCGCGGTCACGGCGCCGCTGAAGAGCGGTGGCCTCCAGAACGGCCCGGATGCGATCCGCATCGTCGAGGCCGCGACCGGGCGCGTGCTGGACGGCGTGCACTACATGGAAGCAGTCCCTGGCTTCGGGGAAGGCGATCCTGCGCCGAAGGACGACACCGGCGAACCGGCGTCGATCGGCCGATGCCCCGACGGCTTCGACAGCGACGACAACGGCGCGGACTTCGCACCGATGACGCCGACGCCGGGGGCGGCCAACGCTTGCGACGGGCTGATCTCCAGTTGAAGCGCTGCTGCCACCGCGACCGTATCTCGGGCATGAAACACTCACGATCCGTTCTCAGCATCGTTGCCGGCTTGGCTACGATGCTCGTCGCCGCGTCCCTCATGGGATGCATGGAATTCCTGGAGATGTCGTCGAGCGACGGCTTACGGGAATCCGCTACCCCCACGGCGGCGAAGGCGCCCAATGATGGCCAGCCGCGCTCCGGTACGACATCCGCGACGGTGCGGGTGGCCGGCCCGCTCACCATCGCCTCGGCAAAGGGCAGCCACGCCGACATCGCCACGTTGACGGTCAAAGTGACCGGCGAGGACGCCGAAGGAACCCACCAGGATCCCCTGGCGACGGCCGAGCTCACGCGGTCGCCGGACGGCGTCTGGGCGGGAACCCTGTCCGGACTCACCATCGACACGCCACTGACGTTCACCGCGGAGGCGCTCGACAGCGACAACGTGGTCATCTTCAGTGGCACCCACACCGCGACGCTCAGCAGTGTCGGCGCGCAGATCACGATCCGCCTGAACGCGATCGACGATGCGGTGGACAATCGGTTCCCCAGGGTCATCGGGATCAGTATCAGCAATGTCTCTACCGGAGTTCCGGCCGCCGTGACCATCACCGTGACAGGGTCGGCCTCGGAACAGCTCCACTACGAGCTTACCGGCGGCACGTTCGATCCCAGCAGCGGCGAGATCACGCTGTCGGCCGGCGCCGGGACTCTCACCAGCAGCTACGAGCCTCCCGACGTTCCCGGTTGGTACACCGTGCAGATCGCGTTACGCAACGCCCAAGGCAATCGTGTCGAGGTCGACTTCCAGATCAGAGTGCAGACCGCGGGGCTCACGGCGAAGCTCGGACCGGTCGTGCGGGGCATCACCGGCAAGCGCACCCCTGCCGGGGTTCGCTGGACCGCCGCCGTTTCCGCCGACGACGACGGTAGCGGACTCACCTACGCCTGGACGTTCACCGAGGGCGAAAAGTCAGGAACCTTCTCGAACGCCACCGAGAATCCCACGATCCTGACCAGCTATACGCAGACGACCACCGGTACGGTGTCGGTCACCGTCACCGACGCGGTCGGCCTGACGGCCAGCGCCAGCCTCGAGGTAACGGCAGAAATGTTCCCCGATCTCGATCTCATGCCGGCGGCGGCAACCCTGCTTGTCAACGAGGTCGACTACGACCAGACCGGCAGCAGTGACGCCGCCGAGTTCATCGAGATCCTGAACCCGGGATCGACAGCGGTCGACCTCACGGCCTACCGGATCGAGTTGGTCGACGGCGCCGACGACGAGCCCTACCTGACCTACGACGGCAGCGACGTGTCCAGCGACGGCAGCAGCAACCTTGCCGCCGGTGGATTCCTGGTGATCGCGGATCAGGCGGTCATCGACGAACCCAATCTCCTGCCGGCCGGTACGCCTACGCTGGTGCTCACGGGAACCGGCATCCAGAACGGCCCGGACGGCGTCCGCATCGTGGCGAAGGCTGACGGGCGCGTCGTGGATGCCGTCCACTACGAAGGCGTCGTGCTCGGCGCCGGCGAAGGCTCTGCCGCTCCGCAGGATCCCGAGGATAAGTCGATCGGCCGTTGCCCCAACGGTTTCGACAGCAACGACAACGGTCTGGACTTCAAGGCGATGACGGCGACGCCGGGCGCCGCCAACACCTGCTCATAGCGGCCCCGAACCGTTTCCCGCGCGTGGCGCCATCCGCACGGCGCCACGCGCGGCGAACGACGGCGATCGAGTGTGGGCATGGTCCGTGCGTTCAAGGTCGAGTACAGCAAAGGCGCGCGGCGGCGGCTCCGCAGGTTGCCGAACAGCGTCGCGCAAACGATCGTCGGCAAGATCGATAGCCTTGTGTTGGACCCATTTGCGGCGAACAACAACGTCAGCCGGCTGACAGGAGTCGAGGGTTACCGGCTTCGGGTCGGAAACTGGCGTGTGCTATATAGTCTCGACACTGAGTCAACCTGCTGACAGTCGCGGCGATCCTGTCGCGCGGGGAGGCATACCGATGAAGGATCAGTTTCAGACCTTCACGCGCGACGGCGAGTTGCGCGTCGAGATCCCGCTCGCCGAATACCGTGCACTGCTGGATGCGGCTGACGAAGACGCTGTCGATGCGGCGATCCTGCGGCGCATTCTCGACGATCCTGACCAGGAGTGGGTGCCGGCAGACATGGTCAGGCGTATAGCGGCCGGCGAAAACGCCGTGCGCGTCTGGCGCGAGCACCGAGGATTGAAGGCGTGCGATCTCGCTGCCGCGGCAGGTATCGGGAGGTCTTACCTCTCGGCGATCGAGACCGGCAGAAAGCCGGGATCGATCAGGGCGCTGCAGGGCATCGCGGCGGCGCTCGGCGTGGGGATCGACGACCTGGTTGAGCCCGCATGCAGAGAAAGTGCCGACGGGGCAGAATGATGGGGCCATGCGCATCTACATCAGCCCCCAGTTGCACAACCCGGAATTCGACAGCGACGCGCGTCAGGCAGGCATCGGTCGATTGGGCGAGCTCGCCGCCGTGGAAGATCTGCCCACTGACCTGACCCCTGCGGACGCGAAGGGCGTGGTCGCCGTCATCGCCGACGGCACCCCATTTCCCGACGGCTTCTACGCCGCCGCCGAGGACTTGCGGGTCGTGGCGCGGTGGGGCGTGGGGTTCGATCAGGTCAACGTCCCCGGCGCCACCCGCTACGGGGTGTTGATCACGGTCACCCCCGTGCACATGGACACGGTGGCCGAGTACACCGTCGCGCAGTGGATGGCCACCATGAAGCGCACCTACACCTTCAATCGGATGGCCCACAGTGGCGACTCGCGAGTGATCCGCTGCTTCGACGTGCAGGGCTCCTGCCTGGGCCTCTACGGGTTCGGGCGCATCGGACAGGAGATGGCCAAGCGCGCCGTCCCGCTGCTCGGTGAGCGCGGCCGGTTGCTGGTGTACGACATCCGCGACGACATCGCCGAGGTCGCCGCCCGCTTCGGGGCCGAGGCGGTCGCCGAACCCGAGGAGCTGTTCAGGCGCTGTGACACGGTTTGTCTGCACGTCTCCGGGGCCGACCCCATCGTCGGCTACGAGCAGCTCGCCCTCATGCAGCCGCACGCGTCGATGATCAACCCGTCGCGGGGCACCCTGGTGGACGACGCCGGGGCTCACCGCGCCGTCGAGGAAGGCAAGCTTTTCTACTACGTGGTCGACGACCCGGTGGACGGCCCGCGCGCCATCCACCGCGACCACCCGCGCATCATCGCCACCAACCACTCGGGCGGCATCACCGTGGAGTCCTCCGCGCGGCTGGACGCCAAGACCTTCGAGCAGGTGACCGATGCCGTGCACGGGCGTCAGCCCGAGCACCTACTCAACCCGGAGGCGCTCGACCACCCGCGCGTGCGCGCCTGGCTGCGGGAGCGACGCTGAGTCGCACGGCCGCTATTCCGCCGGAACGCCGGCCGGCAGATAGATGCGATTGTCGTAGACCGCCGCCACCGCGGGATCGGCCCGAAGTTGCGCCTTGACCTCCTCGCGGTCCTTGCCGTCGTGCAGCCCTACCAGCGCATAGCCGCCGGCCGCCGCGCCCTCGCGCAAGCGCACGATCATGGTGTGCGGATCGACACTGCCCGGCGCCCGAGCGCCCTGTGCGGCGGCGCTGGCGCGCCCGGCGACAGGCCGTCCCAACTGCGCGGAGCGGCTTCCGGGGTAGGAACCGAACAGGGCGAATGCATCCAGCAGGCCGGCGTCGAACCGGTCGTCCCTGAGCATCGTTCGCACATCGCTCAGGGTCAGGGAGGGGTCGATGCCGGCCAGCAGGGCCAGGACGCCGCTCACGTGTGCGGCCGCGATCGACGTCCCCTGGTCCAACACGACGATCCAGTGCGTCGGACCGGGGCGACGGTCGGCGCCCAGCGTCGGGATCTCCGCCCGATGGTCGCCACCGGGTGCGACAACGTCGATCTCGGGTCCGGAATTGGACAGGGGCGCGAGCGACCCATCCATGCCCGCGGCAGCCACCGCCAGGGTGTAGTCGGAGTTGGCCGGGGCGCGCACCGAGGAGCCGTGGTTGCCGGCGGCGCTCACCACGATCGCGCCGGCCTCGGTGACGCGGCGCAGGGCGTCCTCCATCACTTCATCGGGAGGCCCCGGCAGGGAGTCCGCCAGGCTGAGATTGATGATCTTGGCCGGCCGGGGCGGCCGGACGCCCGAGTCGTTCTCCAGTCCCGCGGCGTAGAGCAGGCCCTGCGCGACGTCGTAGCTGGTGGCGCCACGCTGCGCGACGACACGGACCGGCATGATCGTCACCCGCGAGCTGTCCCACGGCCATCCCATGCCGGCCACGCCCGTGCCGTTGCCGGTGTGCGCGGCGATGATGCCGGCGACGGCGGTCCCGTGCCACAGGCCGTCGGTCGCGGGATCGGTGGCGTCGGGGTCGAGGCCGTCGCCGTCATGGGCGGCTCCCGGGTCGCGGATGAAGTCGTAGCCGGCATCCGCGTCGAGGTTGCGCAGCAGGTCCGGGTGCGGGACGTAGCCGGTGTCCAGCACCGCTACCACCACGGGCGCGGGAGCGCGCAGCACGCCCGCCGCGAGCGCGTGCCACACCTCCGGCAGCCGGATCTGCCGCAGCGGCCACTGCCCGTCGTGCGAACCACCGCAGTGGACGGGGTCCGCCGCGGCGGGGTAACACGGATCGTCGGGAACCGGCGGCCGGCCCGGCAGCGCCGCCACTCGTGCCTCGGCCGACACCTTCGCGTCGAAGCCGGCCACGCCCGCGGTTCGCACGCGGAGGCTCAGGATGTGGCGTCCCGGCGCAAGCGGACGCGGCGGTCGGTAGGACTTGGCCGACGGATCCAGCCTCCGGTAAGGCTCGCCGTCGAGGGACACCTCCACTGCGGCGACAACGGGGCCGATACCGCTCCATACCCAGAGCGGCGGGTTTGCGTACTCGCCCAGCAGCACGGACCGATGCACCGACAGTGTCGGCTCCGCCGGCACGGCGCACGACACGAGCATCGCGGCCATGGCCGCGATGACAAGCAGAGCCGAAACCCGAGTCACGATCGGACCTAGACTACCGCGTCGTGCGGCCCTTTGGATGCGTCACGTCGCGGCGTACCCTTGCGGCGGTACCGTGAGCCGACCACCGAGCGCCCGCCGCCGAGCCGTGCTGGGGATCGTGAGCGGAGCGGCGCTGCTGATCGCGGCGGCGGCGGCGGCGGCTCCGGTGGCCGAGCCGGCCGAGGTGCCCCGTGAATCGGAGCGGCCTCCCCTCGAGCCGGAGTACGACCCCTGCGGGGACGAGGATGCGGACTGCGCCGCCGCGGCACGGCAGGCCCGCGACGACCTGGCCGCGCGCCTGGCGGGCGCTCCCGAGCGGATCGATCTGCTGCTGGCGGCGCGGATCGTCTGGCGGGACGGCAGCCTGGGGTGCCCGCGGCCGGATCGGCTGTACACGCAGGCGCTGGTGGCCGGCCTGCTGGTGGAGTTGCGCGCGTCCGGGATGACCTATCGCTACCACGCACCCGAGCACGGCGAGCCGTTTCTGTGCGAGCAGCCGCAGGCCGATGAGGACGATGACGCCGGACACGGATGACCGAAGCGACCTGCGCAGGCGGGTGCGCAGGCGGGCACGCCGCATCCGGGACGCGATCCCGCCAGCGGACCGCGCGCGGCTGAGCGCGCAGGTGTGCGCCCGCGCGCGGGACCTGTTGGCGGGGGCCGGCGCGAAGACGGTGATGGTCTACGTGAGCTTCCGCAGCGAGGTGCAGACCGCCGGATTGATCGCCGAGCTGCGCGATTCTCACCGTCTGGCGGCGCCGCGCGTCGCCGCGGCCGGGACCATGCACGCCATGCTCCTGGGCGACCAGCCGCTCGTGCGCAGCCCGCTGGGCATCATGGAGCCGCCGGCGACCGCCGCGGTGGTGGAGCCGGAGTCGATCGACGCTGTGCTGGTGCCGGGGCTCGCCTTCGATCCGGACGGCTTCCGCCTGGGCTACGGCGGCGGGTACTACGACCGGTTCCTGGCCCGCTGCGCGCGGGCGCTCCGCATCGGCCTGGCGTTCGAGGCGCAGATGGTCGACTCGGTGCGGCCGCACGGCCGCGACGAGCCGCTGCACCACATCGTCACCGAGCGGCGGGTGATCGACGCGGGGCGGCGGTGAGCGGGCTCCTGCGCGACGGACTGCTGGTCGGCCTGGGCGGGTTCTTCGGCGCCGTGGGGCGGTACCTGGTGACCGGCTGGTTCCAGGCGCGCAGCGACTCCTTTCCCTACGGCACCCTGGCGGTCAACGTCGCCGGCTCCCTGACGCTCGCATTCCTGGCCACCATGCTGACGGAGCGGGCATTCCCCGGCAGCGCGTTCCGGCTGATCGCGATGGTCGGATTCCTCGGCGCCTTCACCACCTTCTCCGCCTTCAGCTACGAGTCGGCGCTGCTGTGGAGCAGCGGCCGCTGGCTGGCCCTGGCGGGCAACGTCGTCCTGAACGTCGGGAGCTGCCTGCTGGCGACGGCGCTCGGCATCGCGCTCGCCCGGCAGGTGGGCGGCGGCCCGTAGCGCGGCCTTCGCGGGCATTCAGTCCTGCAGGAGTCGCACCACTTCGCCGAAGGTACCCTTCTTGCCGGTGAGCAGGATGCCGAGCCGGAACACCTTGGCGGCGGCCCACACGGCGGCGACCGTGACCAGCACCATGCCGGCCACCGCCACCACCACCTGCAGCGCTCCGGGATCGCCGACCAGCACGCGCGTGAACATCACCACCGGGGCGGTCAGCGGGATCAGTGACAGCACCAGCGCCACGGTCCCGTCCGGACTGATCAGCACCGACGGCATCACCAGCATCGGCACCATCAGCGCCACCATCACCGGCCACAGGAGCTGCCCGAGATTCTGCTCGTCGGCGGCGATCGCGCCCGCCATCGCGAACGCGGCCGAGTACAGCAGGAACCCCAGCGCAAAGAACGCAAGCAGCGTCAGCAGGTTGCCAGGCTGCACGATCGGAGGCACCGACACGCCCAGCAGCGGCCCCAGCACCTCGATGACCAGCAGCGCGATGACCATCCAGGCCAGATACTGCAGCACGCCCGCCGCCCCCTTGCCGAGCAACTTGCCGGCAAGCAGCGCGAACGGGTGCAGCGAGGACAGCATGATCTCCGCGGTCTTGCCGGTCTTCTCGGTCAGCACGGCGCGGCTGATCGTCTGGCCGTACAGCATGAGCATCATGTAGAGCAGTCCCACGAACGCCGTCACTACCAGGAACGACTCCTCCAGGTCCTGCTCGACCGCGCCCTGCGCATCCAGCAGCAGCGCCTGCATGCGCGGCTGGCGGGTCAGCCTGGTGACGCGATCCGCGTCCAGCCCCTCGCGCTCCAGCCGGCGCTGCACGACGGCGCGGCCGATCACGCCGTCCACCAGCGCGCGCAGAACGACGTCCACCGCCTGGTCGCTGAAGTAGCGGGGGTCCTCCTCGCCGAGCACGTCGGCGGGGAACACCACGTAGCCGTCCAGGTCGCCGGCGCGCACCCGGTCGGCCAGCGGCGCCGCCTCGCTTGCCGCCTCCACGACGATGCCGAGCGGGGCCAGCTCGTCCCGGATCGGCTCCAGCAACTCGCCCGCACCGACCAGGGCCAGCGTCCGCCCCTGCAGCGCGGAGACATCGTCGGCTGCGTTGCGCGCCAGCACCGACGGCAGCGCGAACAGGGCGGCGATGATGAAGGGGCCGGTGAGCGTCATGATCAGGAACCCCTTGGTCATGGCCGCCATGCGCAGCTCCTTGCGCGCGACCAGCCAGAGCTTGCTCACCCGTACGCGCCCGCTACTGTCCCTGCGGAGCCAGCTCGCCGATCGAGGCCTCCAGCTTCACGCGTTCGTCCGCCGGCAGCCTCACCTGGTCCTCGCTCACCACGGCGGGATGCGCGGTCGGCGGCAGCGGCGTGTCGAACTGGTAGTCGGGGTCCTCTTTGCGGCGCTTCTCAATGGCCAGCATCTCCCGCCACGAGCCGAACAGCGTGCGCGGCACCGGCATGTCGCCGGCGATCACGGCCGCAAGCCTCTTGAGGTTGTAGCAGGGGACGCCGGCGAACATGTGGTGCTCGGCGTGCCAGTTCATCCGCCAGTACAGGAACGAGATGAACGGATGCAGGGTGTTCGAGCGCACGCACAGGCGGAAGTCGGGGACGTTGTCGCGCAGCCCGGCGTGCATGGGCTTGCCGCACAGGTAGGCCAGCCAGTTGCCCACGAACAGGTACCCGGTGAGCACGATGGCCAGCCACCAGGCGCCCGTCACCGCCGAGACTGCGATGACCGCGGCGTGGAAGGCGATGGTCAGCCGCGCCCAGCGCACCGCCTGGCGCTCCACGTCCGGGGCGATGGCGAACAGCGCCCGGGTCCACTCGCTGGTGCGGACACCGGTCACCTGCAGGTTGTAACGCGGAAACGCCATGCGCACGGCGGCTACCGTCACCCGCATCAGCCCATCGGCGTTGAAGGTCAGCATCTGCACCACCGAACGTGCCGACAGCCCCAGGTCGAGCGGCAGCAGCACCTCGCGGTCGCCGTCGGGGTGCAGCGTGTAGCGGTGGTGGTAGGTGTGGCTCATCGCGTACTCGTGATGGTTCCACCACGACAGCAGGCTGAAGACGCGCAGAAACAAGCGGTTCAGCCACTTGGTCCTGAACACCGTGCCGTGTCCGAGCTCGTGCACGGCCAGGCCGCGAAAGAACGTGCCCACGGTGCCGTGGCACCACAGCGCGATCGCGAACGGCAGCCAGAGCCCCTGGATGAAGCACCAGGCGGTGACGGTCCCGGTGACGGCGAACAGCCCCAGGTGGCCGAGCGTCTGGAACGCGCCCTGCAGGTCGCTGCGCTGCATGAGCCGGCGCAGCACGGCCGGGTCGATCGGACAGCGGTACCACTTGACGCGAAAGTTCCTCCGAACCTCGCTGAGCGGCGGGAAGTCGAAGCGCGCGGTCGCCGTGCTCATACGCTCCAGTATAGACGCCAACCCGGGTGGCTTCCTCCTCGCGGCGCCTACCATTGTCCTGCACGGCACCATGCGCCGAATACTGGTCACCAGCGCGCTGCCGTATGCCAACGCCGCGCGCCATGCGCCACACGACACCGAGGATCCCCGCCGAGGCGCGGCCATGGCGCTTGCCCACGCGGCCCGATTAAGCCAACGTCCGTGTTCACCGATGCGAGCCGCCGCCATTGTAGTCACTCCGTACTCCGAAACCGACGGAACGGCGCGCAATGGACTCCTCAATAGGCATTGTCAACATTCCCCTCGCGACCATCGATTCAGAATCGCCCACGCTTGATTCATGGAGGTCAGTATATGCGCTTTGATGGTTATTATGGACACCGGTTGGCTGCGAATATAGCAAACTGGCTCATTCCCGCTCCGGCTGCAAATCCCAGCATGATCCAGATGTTTCGAAATAGAGATCGCACTCCACCCGAGATCATCGTACCTTGGTACGGTGAATTCCCGGGTAAATATCTAACAAGCGCCGCGACCGCATACAGAATATCCAAAGATCCGGTACTCCTTCAAACGGCAGAAAAGCTAATCGCAGAGCTCGCGGAAGTGCAAGATCGTGACGGCTATCTAGGTCCTCATCCGGAAAGCGAGAGGATGGTCGGGGCCGCGCGCGCCGAGATTGGCGGTAACAAACTTTGGGATCCCTGGAGCCACTACCACTGTATGTACGGACTTCTCATGTGGAACAGGGAAACGGGACACGACGCGGCCCTCCGCATTTGTTTGCGAGCCGCCGACTACGTTTGCGCCTTCTTTCTAGGCACCGGCAGAGAAGCAATTGAAGCGGGTGAACCCGAGAAAAACCTGGCGATCATCCACATCTTCTGCCTACTCTACGAAGTGACTGGCGACGAGAAGTACTGGGATATGGTAAAGCATGTAGAGCGCAACTGGGCGAAAGCAGGCGCGGGCAACTACCTGAACGACGCCCTATCGGGACTCGAGTTCTATCAGATGAACAAACCTCGCTGGGAGAGTCTTCATTCGGTGCAAGCGTTGGGAGAAATGTATAGGATCACTCAGGAAGACAGATATAGGAGCGCTTTCGAGCATATCTGGTGGAGCATTGTAGGGAATGATCGATACAACGGTGGTCAGTTCAGTTCCGGCGAAATGGCGCAGGGGAATCCGTACCATGCAGCCGCCAAAGAAACCTGCTGCACCGTCGCATACGCCGCGCTGACGGTCGACATGCTTACTCTAACCGGCGATTCATACGTTGCGGACGAATTGGAATTGAGCGTCTTCAACGCGCTGTTGGGTGCGCAGCATCCTTCCGGTAGGTGGTGTACCTACGATACGCCCATGAATGGTGTACGGAGAGCGTCCGCTCACTCCATCGTGTTTCAGGCCTACCAGGGAAGCCCCGAGCTGAACTGCTGCGCCGTAAACGGGCCGAGAGGCGTATCAATGGTAGCTGATTGGGCCGCGATTCGCACAAGAGATGGTGTGAACATCAACTATTTCGGACCGTGCGTCACGGAAACGGTGCTTCCGTCGGGAAATGTGCTGACCGTCGAGCAGGCGACTGACTATCCGGTAAGCGGAGACATAAGATTGTCGTTGAACGTGACGGCGAACGAGGTATTTGCGCTCGGTTTGCGAGTTCCAGTCTGGTCGATTGACACCGTTGTGTCACTGAACGGATCCGACCTCGATAGACCCAGGCCGGGCCGGTATCTGCAGATCGAGAGGACGTGGAAAAGCGGCGACTTCATCGACGTGTCACTCGATTTATCCCTGCACTACTGGGTCGGCGAAAACGAAGCCGCTGGTAAGGCGTCGATCTATCGCGGGCCGTTGCTCCTCGCCTACGACCAGCGATTCAACGCAACAGAGCCGGAGAACCTGCTCGAGTTACACGCGGACAGGATGACGTACGAATTGGTTGGGTGCAACGAGACGATTGAGCCGTGGTTGCTGATCAGGTTGCGCGAGCCGGCATACGCCGACATGTACCTATGCGATTTCGCCAGCGCCGGCTGCATGGGCACCAGGTACATCTCCTGGCTACCTATGAAGGGCTTCAGCCCTGTCCGGTCTGACCGCGAGACGCCCGTCTGGAATGTACGAACGTGACCTGAGCTCGCTGATGCCATCACGTTTCCTGAACATCCAGAATACCGGGACATAGCGTACCAGGCTGATGCCTAAAACCCACGTCGTCGACGTCAACCTCGACGACTTCGTGCAGCGGGTCAGCTCCGACCTGGTCGGCAAGGTGGTCAACATCGCCTCGCGCAGCGCCGGTTTCGTCGCCAGACAGTTCGAGCAAGCTCGCGGCGGCGATTCACGATTCCGAGCTGTGGGCCGCGGTCTCCGGCCACGGCGACCGTATCGGCTCCTGCCCCATAACGCGGTGGGGACCCCGGCCTACGCCCGGAGCAGCCGTACGATCTGGCCGACGGTCGCCTTGTTGCCGGTCAGCAGGATGCCGAGTCGAAACGCCTTGCCGGCTGCCCAGACGGCGGCCATGGTGAGCAGCGCCACGCCGGCCACCACCACGGCCACCTGCATGGCTCCGGGATGGCCGATGAACACCCGCATGAACATCACGATCGGGGCGGTCATCGGCAGCAGCGAAAGGGTGACGGCCAACGGACCGTCGGGGCGCACCAGCACGGTGACCGTCAACGCCAAGGTCGCCATCTGCGTTGCCGATACGGGCCATATCAGTTGCGCATAGTTGTCCGCGTCAGCGGCGATCGCGCCGGCGACCGCGTACGCGCTCGAGTAGAGCAGAAACCCCATCGTAAAGAACCCCAACACCGCCAGAAGGTTTCCGGCCTGCACGAACGGCGGCACCGGCGCGCCCAGAAGCGGCCGGATCACCTCAATCGCCACCACTGCGACCAGCACCCACGCCAGATACTGGAGCAGACCTGCTGACACCTTGCCCAGCACTTTGCCTGCCAGCAGCTCGAAGGGTTTCAGCGACGACAGCATGATCTCCGCGGTCTTGTCAGTCTTTTCGGTCAGGACGGCGCGGCCGAGCCCTTGGCCATAGACTTCCAGCATCACGATAAGGACGCCGATTACCCCCATGACGATCAGAAACGACGCCCACGCCTCCTGCTGGACCTCGCCCTGCTTACCAAGCACCAGCATCTGGATTTCCGGGATGCGCGCCAGACCGATGATGCGTTCGACGTCCAGCCCCGAACGCTCCAGTCGAAGCCGTAGGACCGTACGGCCCGCCAGGGACGATTCGATCTGGCTGCGCGCCAGCAGCGAGGGCAGCACCATCAGCGCGACGATGACCAGCGGCGCCACGGCGGTGGCGATGAGGTAGGTCCTGGTGGCGGTCATGCGCAGCTCCTTGCGCGCGACCAGCAAAAGCTTCCTCACCGCTGCACGCGCTCGACGAAGATGCGGTGCAGCGAGGGGGCAACCACCTCGAAGCGGCGCACGCGCACGCGGTCGACCAGCAGCTTGAGGATCCGTTCGGGGGAGACTCCTTCGGCCGGCTCGATCTCGACGTAGTTGGGATAGCCGGTCAGGCCGGCCACCAGCGGATCGTCGCGCAGGAAGCCGGTGTCGCCGTCCACCTCCACCTGGATGCTGCCGGTGCCGAAGCGGTCCTTCACCTCGCTGAGCCGGCCGTCGATGACCGTCCTGCCGCGGTCGATGATGTGCACGCGCTCGCAGATCCGCTCCGCCTGCTCCATCAGGTGGGTGGAGAACAGCACCGTCTTGCCCGCCCCCGCCAGCTCCATCAGCGCCGCCCGCAGCACGTCGGTGGCGACCGGATCGATGCCCGCGAACGGCTCGTCGAAGAACACGATCGCGGGATCGTGGACCACCGCGGCGATGAACTGCACCTTCTGCGCCATCCCCTTGGAGAGCTGCTCGACCCGCCGGTCGCGCCAGTCGGCCAGCTCGAACCGCTCCAGCCACGCGCCGATGGCCGCGGCCGAGCGCGCCGCCGGCACGCCCTTGAGCGCCGCCAGGTAGGTCAGCACCTCGCGTACCGTCTGGCGCTGATACAGGCCGCGCTCCTCCGGCAGGTAGCCGATGCGCTCCTTGTCCGCCTCGCCGAGCGGCCGGCCGTCGAACAGCACTTGCCCGGAGTCCGGGGCCAGGATGTTCATGATCATGCGGATGATCGTGCTCTTTCCCGCGCCGTTGGGGCCGAGCAGGCCGAAGATCTCGCCCGGGTGCGCGCGGAACGAAACGCCGTCCACGGCGAGGTGGTCGCCGTAGCGTTTCACGACCTCGCGAACCTCGATCATCGACCGCCAGCTCTCACTTCTTGCACGGAACTCGACCAACTGTTCGAACGGCCGCGATCGACCCGCCGATAGCACGCCGCAAGCGAATTTATCAACCCAAAGCCGCCTTGTCCAATATAGAGACTCGCGGCTCTCGGGCTCATCCCGCCTTCACTCGCCGATCGCGTCCGCAACAGGCCCCAGCCGGGACGGTCCCGAGAACATACCATCGTCTAGTATTCCCCGTACTTCCTCCGCGCTCATCGTTGCCATGCACTTGAACACGCGCGGAATGGCGCTTCTTCGAGACTTCGACGCAGGCTCATCGATCCCGTAGACTTGGCAGAAATTCCGAATGTCACCGATTGTTGGCAGGAACGTCTTTTCTTCAAAACGCTTTGCCAGCTCCGACACCGCCGGCCGTTTTTCGGGATCATGGTCCATCTTGGCAACATATTCCTGCGCCGATACAGTGTGCCTCTTCTTCTTTGTCGTCTGTACCGAGTCCGCACGCCTGGAGTGCGGGGCACCATCAAGCCGAGGTTCAGAGAGGCGAATCTCGCGGAGGGACCGATCGACCTCCTTGAAACCATATCTGCGAACCAGGGAGCGAAGTGCGGTTCCGAGCTTCCTGTCGATCATACGCGGTGCACCTCCGTTCAGAATCCTATCTTGCTGAAGACCTCATCTGGAACATCGAAGTACGCGTCATAGGCATTCCCAAGGTGCTTGAGATCGCCCCTCATGAGCTTGGGAAACCCCCGACCGAGACGCAGACGGGTCCTTTGTTGGGGGTCATGTTGGTGTGTGGACAAGCAAGGGTATCAATCTCGAGCCCGCTAGTGCCATACGCTTCCAGCGCCGTCAGCAGCGACTCGGCGGCAGCACCTGGCCCGCGTCCGGGGCCAGAATGTTCATGATCATGCGGATGATCGTGCTCTTGCCGGCCCCGTTGGGGCCCAGCAGCCGACAACCGACCGACGGGCAGCGTCCGGGAATGCACACGGGGGCAGATGAGTGCTCAGGTGGCATCACGCCGAATCTGGTGATAGTATCTGAGAAGGAGTAGCCGCCATGACGCTGCAGGAGTTCGTCGAGGATGAGGTGTTCTCACCGACGCTGATCGCCGGCGCGTTGTGGACGACCAAGTCCGAGATCGCGAGCACCCTCGGTCTTGGGCAGGACGCGTTTTCTCGCGCCACGCGGGTGCGGGCTCGGAAGACCCAGACCCGGTTGCGCGAGATGATGGAGATCCTGCGCAGGGTGGAGGCGCACACCGGCTGCGCCACACTCGTCGCCTATGCCTGGTTCCGTTCGGAGCCGCTGCCGGGATTGGGCGGGATGACACCCCACCAACTGGTGCGCCGGGGAAGGGCGGACCACGTTCATGCCTACCTCGACCAGATCACCGCCGGTGGGTACGCCTGAGATTCCAAGGGGTCGTCTACCGCGCACACGATCCACGCTGGTCCTGGCCACCGGTGTCTGGAGAGGGTGCGCGCCTCTTCGGAGGCCGGTTCAACCGGATCGAGATTCCTGCGCTCTACACCTCATTGTCGCCGCTGACAGCCGTGCGTGAGGCGAGTCCTCTGGGGAGGCCGCTGCAACCGATCCTCCTCTGCGCCTATGAGGTCGATGCGGAGCCCGTATTCGACTCGAGAAACAGGCAGTCGCGCGCGGCTTACGGCGTCACCGATGCCGACCTTCGTTGCCCGACCTGGAGGACCATCATGTACCGTGGGGAGATCCCGGCATCTCAGGCGCTGGCAGATCGCCTGATCCGGGCTGGTCACGCCGGGATGCTGGTGCGGAGCTTCGCTGCCGGCGCCGGTCCGGACGATCTCAATCTGGTGTTCTGGACGTGGGGCGATCGGCTTCCGAGCCGCGTTGCCGTGATCGACGACGAGCGACGTCTCTCGTAGTTACGGATCAGGCTTCCTCCGGCTACGATCCAGCAACGACATGGACCCGACAACCGAACGACGACCGCCGCTCGCCGGAGAACCGCTGCCGGCCCGCTACGAACCCGCGCGGGCCGAGCGGGAGGCCACCGGGCGCTGGACGGCCGCGCGCGCGTTCAGTGCCTCCCCCGACGGCCGCGAGCGGCGCTACGTGGTGATGATGCCGCTGCCCAACGTCACCGGCGCCCTGCACATGGGGCACGCCATGGACAACGTGATGCAGGACCTGCTGATCCGCTGGCACCGGATGCAGGGCGACAACACGCTGTGGATGGCCGGCACCGACCACGCCGGCATCGCCACCCAGGCGGTGATCGAGCGGCGCCTGCTGGAGCTGGAGGGCAAGACCCGCCACGACATCGGACGCGACGCGCTGGTGCAGCGCATCTGGGAGTGGAAGGACCGCTACCAGCAGCGCATCGTCGAGCAGCAGCGCGCCATGGGCTGCTCGTGCGACTGGGAGCGCCAGCGATTCACCATGGACGCGGTCTGCTCGCGCGCCGTGCGCCACACCTTCCTGGCGCTGTTCCGCGACGGGCTGGTGTTCCGCGGCACGCGGCTGGTCAACTGGGACTGCGCGCTGCGCACCGCGGTTTCCGACGACGAGATCGGCTACCGCACGGTGGACGGCGCCTACTGGCACCTGCGCTACCCGGTGATCGATCCCGAGCCGGGGGAGCCCACCCACGTGGTGGTGGCCACCACCCGCCCGGAGACCATGCTGGGCGACACTGCGGTCGCCTGCCATCCGAACCCGCCGGCGGCGCTGGACCGCGCCATCGAGCGGCTGGAGGCGCGCGCCGGCCGCGCCCCGCAACGGGAGCGGCCGGCCCTGCAGGAGCAGCTCGCCGGGCTCCGCCAACGGCGCCAGACCCATCTGCACCGCCTGGTGCGGCTGGCGGAGATGGCGGCGGCCGGCCGCCTGATCCGGCTGCCGCTGCTGGACCGGCCGATCCCGCTGATCACCGACGAGTGGGCCAAGCCTGACGTGGGCTCCGGCTGCGTGAAGATCACGCCCGGCCACGACCCCAACGACTACGAGGTGTGGCAGCGCCACCGGGACCGCATCGGCCTGATCAACATCCTCCATCCGGACGGCTCACTCAACGACGCGGCCGGCCCGTACGCCGGGCTCGACCGCGTGGCGGCGCGCACGCGCGTGGTCGCCGACCTGGAGAGCGCCGGCCTGCTGGACCGGATCGAGCCGCACCGGGTCGAGATCGGCCACTCGGACCGTTCCGGCACCGCGATCGAGCCGTACCTGTCGCGGCAGTGGTACGTGCGCATGGGCGACGTGCCCGGCGGGGTCACCGTGGGCCGCGGCACCGGCAACGAAGCGACGGTCACGGGGCTGGCGCAGGTGGCGATCGACGCGGTGGCCGGCGACTGGCGGTCGCCGAGCGGGCGCAAGCTGGCCTTCTTCCCGGACGACCGCTACGCGCGCACCTACCTGGACTGGCTGGGGGAGAAGCGCGACTGGAACATCAGCCGGCAGCTCTGGTGGGGGCACCAGATCCCGATCTGGACCGCGCGCTGCGCGGGCGGCCGGCTGCAGCGCGCGCTCGACCTGGCGGCGCGCGTCGAGGGCCGCGACGACGCGGCGGTGCAGATCCGCGACGTGACCGACGCCGTCGGCCAGGAGGGCCGCGCCCTCACGGTCGACGAGGCGGCCGCCATCGCGGGCGCAGCCGGCGAGGCGGAGATCGACCTCTGCCTGCGCGACGCGGACGCCGAGCGCGAGCTGAGCGCAGAGCTGGCCGAGCTGGGCTTCGAGCAGGACCCCGACGTGCTGGACACCTGGTTCTCCAGCGCGCTGTGGCCGCACAGCACGCTGGGCTGGCCCGATCCGCAGAGCGCCCCGTTCGACGACGGCCAGACCCCGCTCGGCGCCGCCGATGGCGCCGAGGACTGCCTGAGCTACTACTACCCCGGCTCCTGCCTGGTGACCGGCCGCGACATCATCACCCTGTGGGTGGCGCGCATGGTCATCGCCGGCATGTACAACCTGGGCGACCTGCCGTTCGAGCACTGCTTCATCCACGCCAACATCCTGGACGGCAAGGGCGAGATGATGCGGAAATCGGCCGGCAACGGCATCGACCCGGTCGACATCATCGAACGGTACGGAGCCGACGCGATGCGCTACGTGATGTGCGAGCTGCAGACCGGCAGCCAGGACATCAGGCTGGCGGTGCAGGCGGTGTCGCCGTTCACGGGCAAGACCATCGAGCTGGCCACGGCCAAGCACGGGCGCACCATCTTCACCTACCTCTGTCCCGACACCGGCAAGGAGTTCGACGTGCTGGGCACCATGCCCGACCTGCCGGGCGCCACCCTGATCAGCGACCGCTTCGATGTCGGCCGCGCGTTCTGCACCAAGCTCTGGAACGCGGCTCGCTTCGCGTTCATCAGCCTGAGCGGCTACCGGTATCGGCAACGGACGCTCGACGAGCTGGCGGCCGAGGACCGCTGGATCCTGTCACGCCTGTCGCGGACCTGCGCGGCGGTGCACGAGCAGCTCGCCGGCTACCGGCCCTCGTCGGCGCTGGCCGCCGTCCGCGAGTTCTTCTGGGGCGACCTGTGCGACTGGTACCTGGAGCTGATCAAGCCGCGGGTGGCCGCATCGGGCGCGGACGCGGATGCCGCCCGCCTGACCGTGGCGACGGTGCTCGACGGCGTGCTGCGGCTGCTGCACCCGTTCGTGCCGTTCATCACCGAAACGCTGTGGGCGCGCCTGCGCGAGTTGGCGCCGCGCCGCGGCATGGCCGGCTGGCAGCCGCCCGACGCCGATCTGCTGGCGGTCGCCGCCTGGCCGCAGCCCGACCCGGACGTGGAGGACGCGGCGCTGGAGGCCGACGTGGACCGGCTCCGCGGCGTCGCCCGCGCGGTCCGCGACCTGCGCGCCCGGCACGGCGTGGAGGCCCGCAAGCCGCTCGACGCGGTGATCCGGCCCACCGGCGACGGCCGCGCCCGGTCGCGGCTCCACGACTACAGAGAGCTGATTCAACGCGCGGCCGTGCTGGCGTCGCTCGATTTCGCGGCCGACGGCGCGCCGCCCGCGGGCTCTGCCTCCGCGGTCGTCGGCGACCACGAGGTCCACCTGCTGAACGTGGTCGACGTCGAGGTGGAAGGGCGGCGCCTGGGCAAGCAACAGGACCGATTGCAACGGCAGATCGACGCCTCGGAGAGGAAACTGGCGAACCAGGGCTTCCTGAACAACGCCGCCGACGACGTGATCGAACGGGAGCGCCAGCGCCTGGCGCACGCGCGCGTAGAGCTGCAGGCGGTGCAGCAGAGCCTGAGCCACCCCACCTGAGCGACGGCGGACTCGTACCGGGAACGCCGGTATCCGGCTGGCAGCTCCTGGCTGCCAGGCCGCGCTTCCGGCGGCTGGTCGCCTCGTCGGGCCTGTGGTACACCACCCGCGCCTACGAGCTGGTGGTGCTGTCGTGGCTGGTGCTGGAGCTCACCGACTCGGTCGTCGCGGTCGCGGCCCTGGCCGCCGCCCGCGGACTGCCCATGCTGCTGCTGGCGTACGTGGGCGGCACCCTGGCCGACCGCGTCTCCCGCCTGCGCCTGCTGCGCATCACCCAGAGTCTCTCCCTGATCATCGTCGCCGCCTACGCGGTCTACCTGGCGCTCGGCCCGCCCGGCCCCTGGAGCGCGCACCTGGAGATCGGCCTGATCGGCGCGGTCTGGAGCGTCGACTTCGCCAACCGCCGGTCGCTGTACACGGAGCTGTTCGACGCGCGCGAGCTGGCCACCGCGGTCCCTGTGGACACGATCACCTTCACCGTCGGCCTGATCGTCGGCCCGCTGATCGCCGGCGTCCTCACCCGCACCGGCGGGTTCGCGGTCGCCTACGCGGGGTTGGCCGCCATCCACGCCGCCTCGCTCGTGCTGCTGCCGCGGGATGGGCGCCGGACGCCGCGGCCCGCCCGGCCCGCCCGGCTCGCCCGGCTCGCGGATCGGCTGACGGTTGCCGATCGCGTTCGCACCGCGCTGGTCACGCTGCGCGGCCAGCGCGCCCTGCAGGCGACCGTCGCGGTCACCCTGGTCTCCAACTTCTTCGCGTTCCCGTTCCATCAGATGGTGCCGGTGATCGGCCGCGACGTGCTGTCCGCAGACGCGCTGCACTTCGGGATCCTGGTGGCCGCCTGGGGCGTCGGCGCGCTGGCCGGCTCCATCGCCCTGGCCGCGCGCGCCACTCCCCGGCCGGGGTGGGTGTTCGCCGCCGGCATGTCGACGCTGTTCGTCTGCATCGGCGGCTTCGCGCTGTCCGGCACCTACCTGCTGTCGGTGGGGCTGCTGCTGGCCGGCGGCATCGGCTTCTCCGGCTTCGCGGCCATGCAGATCCTGATCACGCTGCGCACCGCGCCGCCGGCGCTGCGCGGGCGCTCGCTGGGGGTGGTCGGTCTGGCGATCGGGGTGAACCCGGTCGGCAACGTCGTCATGGGACTGGTCGCCACGCGCTTCGGCGCGCCAAGGGCGCTCGCCGGCTTCGCGCTGCTGGGACTCTGCGGCCTGGCGCTGGTGCGGTGGCGCTACCCTGAGCTGGGCCGGCGTGCGGTCCTCAGCGATCCGCCGGAGGAGCCGGCTCCGCGGGCGGGCTGAAGCGTCTCACGAAGGCCGCGTGCACCGGCGGCGGCACGTACTTGGCCAGCACCGTCTCCCAGCCGGTCAGCCCGATCAGCCCCTTGACCACGCTGGAGCTCACCTCGGCGATCTCGCGCGGCGGCATCAGGAACACGGTGACCACGCCCGCGTCCAGGTCGCTGTTGATGTACTTCATCGACCGCTCGTACTGATAGTCGAGCTCCGTGCGGATGCCGCGCAGCACGAACTCCGCGCCCCGTGACCGCGCGTATTCGACCAGGAAGCGATTCTCGTAGGTCTCCACCGTGGCCTTGGCGTAGCCGGCCAGCGACGCCCGCACCAGGCCGAGGCGCTCCTCCATGGAGAACGCGTACTGTTTGTCGGGGTTGGTGCCGATGGCAACGATCAGCTCATCGAACAGGCGCTCGCCCTGCTCCACCACCCACAAGTGGCCGTTCGTGATCGGGTCGAAGCTGGCCGCGTAGACGCATCGCCTGGGCATGCGCGCATACCAACCCGACCGGCCCCGCCCGGTCAAGGTGGGGATGGCCCCGGGCGGCGCCGTTGCCGCCGCCCGGCGGCGTGACTATGATCCGGGGCTGTCGTGGGAAGTTGCTTCGCGTGCGGCGCGGCCTTCGATCCGGATATGGAGATCTTCCGGACGACCACCTGCCCGAGCTGCGGCAAGGACGCGCACGTCTGCTTGAACTGCCGTTTCTACGACAAGTCCGCGCACATGGAGTGCCGGGAGTCGATCGCGGAGCCGGTGGCGCAGAAGGACCGCTCCAACTTCTGCGAGTACTTCAAGGTGCGGGAAGCGACCGGCCCCGGTCCGGCCACCGACGACCGTGCCACGCGCGCCCGCGACGCGGCCGAGCGGCTGTTCGGCGGCCTGTAGCCTCAAATGTCCGTCGCCACCTCGGCGCGCTTGCCTGCGCGCTTCAGCTTGGGTGAGCGCTGGATCATCGAGCGCACCATCCGGTTGATCGGCCGCAGCCAGCGCGGCAGGTCGCCGTCGCGCAGGATGCTCAGGAACAGCACCACCCGCGGGTGCTCGCTCTTGTTCCACACCTCGTGCCGGTAGGTGTCGTCGAACAGCACGCCTTCGCCTTCCCGCCAGTGGTACTCCTGGCCGCCGCAGACGATGTAGACCGGCGCGTCGTCCGGGACGATCAGCCCCAGGTGGTAGCGGTAGACCCCCTTGTAGAAGCCGCGGTGCCGGGGAATGTGCTTGCCGCCGCCGAGGATGGACAGCATCGCCGTGTCGATCTCCGGGATCTGCCGGAGCACCTCGACCGTCTTCGGCGTCAGGTTCACGTTGGTGTCGTGCCAGAGCCCGTAGCCCTTGAGGAAGAGGGTGCGCCACGGGACCTCGTCGCGGTCGGAGATCACCTTCTGCAGCTTGTCGACCTCATGAAACAGCGGGATACGCTCGGGGTCGCGCAGCAACGCTTGCGCCTCGGCGCGGATGGCGGGGTACGCCTCCTCGATCAGCCGGTGCTTGGGGAACACCCGGTCCATGTCCACGAACGGCGGATTGCGGACGAACAGGGGGGTCAGCAGGCTGTAGGGCAACGCGATGATGCCCGGCTCGAGGAAAAACACCAGCACCGCCACCAGCACGACGGCGCCGATGATGATCAGGAGTACCACCACTATCTCTAGTAACGGAAGCGCCCGGTCCACGCAAGCGCCCCCGCTGCGATAGACTTGCCGCCATGTTGACCATAGAGGGGTGTTGCCGCCGCCTCGACCGGGTGCGCGCCATCCTGGCGGAGCGCGAGCTGGACCTGCTGCTGCTGACCGATCCGTGCCACGTCTACTACGTCACCGGCTGCCTGGCCCCGTGGTTCGCGCTGGGAGCCGTGGCGATCGGCGCCGACCGCTCGGTGCTGGCCACCAGCCAGCCGCGCGACGACGGCACCACCGTCGACGAGGTGCGCATCGCCGAGGCGCAGTCCAACGCGACCATCCGCCTGGACCAGACCGACGGCATCGCGTCGCTGCTCGCGCCGGAGCTGGCCGGCGCCCGCCGCGTCGGCCTCGATCAGGGGGTGCTCGGCGCCGCCGTGCTGCAGCGCATCGATGCCGCGTTCACGGACGTGACGCCCGATCTGCTGCGCCTGCGCTGCCGCAAGGATCCGGACGAGGTGGAGCTGATCCAGGCCGCGGCGAGGTGCGTGGACGCCGCCTACGCGCGCGCCGCCCAGGTCATCGAACCGGGACTGGACGAGCTGGCGCTGTACAACGAGCTGTCCGCCGCGGTGGTCAATGAGGCGGGCGAGCTGCCGCTGCGGTTCGGGCAGGACTTCCAGTGCGGGGCGCCCGGCGGCCCGCCGCGGCGCCGCGCCGCCCGCGCGGACGAGGTGTGGATCCTGGACCTGGGCGTCAACTACCGCGGCTACTATGCGGACGCCTCGCGTGTGTTCGCGGTGACCACCCCGACCGACGAGCAGGTGCGGGCCCATCAGCAGGCGGTCGACACGCTCGCGGAGGTCAAGCGTCTGGCGCGGCCGGGCGTGGCCTGTATCGACCTGTTCAACCTGGCGCGCGAGCGCATGGATCAGATCGTGCCCGGCGGCATGTTCCATCACCTCGGGCACGGCATCGGCCTGTGCCCGCACGAGCCGCCCTACCTCAACCCCGCGTGGCCGGACAGCGTCCTGGAGGAAGGCAATACCATCACGGTCGAGCCCGGCGTGTACGGCGACGATCTGCGCGGCGGCGTGCGGGTGGAGGACGACATGCTGGTGACCGCCGACGGCGTGCGCACGCTGATCCACGCGCCGAAGGACCTGTGCCCGCGGGGGCGCGCCGGCTGACACGCGCGGCCATCGACGATGTCCCGGTCGCTGATGTCCTGGTCGCTGCTGATCGACTTCGGCCTGATCGGTGCGGCGCTCATCGCGGCCACCGCCGCCCGCGCCCGCATGCGGGTCCTGCAGCGCTTCCTGATCCCCAACGCGCTGACCGCCGGCGTCCTGCTGTTCCCGCTCTACAACTGGGTCGCTCCGCTGCTCGGACACGGCAGCGGGGGCGTCGAGCAGCTCACCTACCACCTGCTCAACGTGGCGATCATCGCGCTCGGGCTGCGCTCGGCCACCGGTCGCCGCGCCAGGGCGATCACCGGATCGGCCGTGGTGATCCTGTCGCAGATGACCCTCCAGGGGCTGGCCGGCTTCCTCCTTACGTTCGCGCTGATCTGGACGCTGCTGCCGGGGCTCTTTCCGAGCTTCGGGCTGCTGACGGCCATCGGCTTCTCCCTCGGGCCGGGTCAGGCGTTCGCGATCGGCAGCGGATGGGAGGCGCTGGGCTTCGAGGGCGCGGGCAGCATCGGCCTGACCTTCGGGGCCGTCGGTTTCCTGCTGGCCTGCGTGGGCGGCGTGCTGCTGATCAACACCGGCATCAGGCGAGGGTGGATCGAGCGTCCGGCCGACTACGGTCGCCGCACCGGCGTGCTCGGCGCCCAGGCGGCGGCGCCCGAGGGCGCGCGGCTGCGCACCGAGTCGGATGCGATCGATTCGCTGTCGCTCTGGCTGGCGGTCGTGTTCGGGGTCTACCTGGCGAGCTACGGCCTGCTGGTCGGCTTGACCGAGCTGCTCGCCCTGATCGGTCCCGCCGGGGAGCGGATGGCGGCCAACCTGTGGGGTATCGCCTTCATCTTCGGACTGCTGGTCGCCCTGGCGGCGCGCGCGCTCGCCGAGCGGCTCGGCGTCGCGCACCTGCTCGACGGCGCAGGCCTGACCCGCATCGCCGGCGGCGCGGTCGACTTCATGATCGCCGCCGGGCTGGCGTCGATCGCGATCGGGGTCATCGCCGAGTACTGGATACTGCTGGTGGCGTTCGCGCTCCTCATCGGCGCGCTGACGCTGGCCTGCCTGCTCTGGATCACCCCGCGGCTGTTCGACGACTACCCCTTCGAGCGGCTGCTGATGTTCTACGGCAGCCTGACCGGCACGATCACCACCGGCATCGCCCTGGTGCGCGTGGTCGACCCCGAGCTGCGCACGCCGGCGGCAGCCGACTACTGCTACGCCTCCGGGCTCACCTTCTTCCTGGCGATCCCGCTGATCCTGATCCTGAACCTGCCGGCCGACGCCGCAGCCGCGATCGCCGCCGGCACCGGCACCACCGCCGGCTACTGGCTGGCGGCCGCGGTGATGCTGGCCTACGCGCTGGCGCTGGCCGTGGCCTTCCGGATGCTGGCCGGACGCCGCGGATGGAAGCGATCCGGATCGGCATGGAACACCGGATCTGAAAAAATACGACAGGAAGTGTAACCGAATCCGTGACGGGGTTGTTTGCTCTATTACCTACACGAAGGACATCTTGCCTTCGGGGCCCCTGGGGTTTCACCTCCTTTACCCAGGGGCCTTTTTTTGTGCCCGCGGCCGGTCACGCCGGTCGCGGGCGCGGCTCAACCCCTTACCAGGTCGGGAATCTCCTCCGGATGGGTGGCGATGCTGGCGCCCGCGGAGCGGAGCGCCTCGATCTTGTCGCCGGCCGCCCCTTCGGCGCCCTCCACCAGCGCTCCGGCGTGTCCCATGGTCTTGCCTTCCGGCGCCATCCGCCCCGCGATGAACGCGACGACCGGCTTGGACATCTCGCGCCGGATGTAGTCGGCGGCGCGCTGCTCGTCGGTGCCGCCGATCTCCCCGATCAGCACCACGCGGTCGGTCTGTCCGTCGCGCTCGAACAGCTCCAGCACATCGATGAAGTCGGTGCCGTTCACCGGGTCGCCGCCGATGCCGATGCAGGTGGACTGGCCGATGCCGCGTTCGGTCAGCGCGTACACCGCCTCGTAGGTGAGCGTGCCGCTGCGCGACACCACGCCCACGCTGCCGGGGGAGGCGATCGTGCCCGGCATGATCCCCACCTTGCTCCGGCCCGGGGTCAGCAGGCCCGGGCAGTTGGGTCCGAGCAGGCGGCTGTCGCCGCGGTCGACCCGTGCCCGCACGAGCTGCATGTCCCGCATCGGGATTCCCTCGGTGATGCAGACCACCAGCCGGATGCCGGCGTCGACCGCCTCCAGGATGGCGTCCGCGGCCAGCGGCGGCGGCACGAAGATGACGCTGCAGTCGGCGCCGGTGCGCTCGCGCGCCTCCGCCACCGTGTCGAAGATCGGCCGCCCCAGGATCGATTCACCGCCCTTGCCGGGCCGCGTGCCGCCGGCGACGTCGGTGCCGTACTCGATCATCTGACCGGCGTGGAAACGGCCGTGATTGCCGGTGATCCCCTGCACGATCACCGTCGTGTCCCGGTCGATCAGGACAGGCATCAGCCGCCGTGCGCCGCGTCGACGGCGGCCTGCGCCGCCGCCTGCAGGGACTGCGCCACCGTGACGTTGGCCAGGCCGGCCTCCTCGAGCAGGCGCATGCCCTCCTCGTGGTTGGTGCCGGCCAGCCGAATCGTCATCGGCAGCGTCGTGGGCACCTCCTCCAGGGCGGCCATGATGCCGCGCGCCACCTCGTCGCCGCGCGTGATGCCGCCGAAGATGTTGATCAGCACCGCGCGCACGTCCTGGTCGGACAGAATGATGCGCAGGCCGGTGGCGACCTGCTGCGAGGAGGCGCCCCCGGACACGTCCAGGAAGTTGGCGGGACCGATGCCGTACTCGCCGCCGAAGTGGCCGACCAGGTCCATCGTCGCCATCGCCAGCCCGGCGCCGTTGACCATGCAGCCGATCTGACCGTCCAGCTTCACGTAGTTGATGCCGGCCGCGCGCGCCTCCGTCTCCCCGGAGGGCTCGGCGGAAGCGTCACGCATCCCTGCAAGCTCGTCGTGCCTGAACAGCGCGTTGTCGTCGATGCTCAACTTGCCGTCGAGCGCGCGCAGCGCGTGACCGTCGCCCTCTTCGACGACCGCCAGCGGGTTGATCTCGCACAGGGTGGCGTCGGTGGCGCGGAAGCAATCGTACAGCGCCCGCGTCAGCGCCGCGAACGGCCGCCACAGATCGGCCGTCAGGGCGGACCCCGGTGCATGCGCCAGCCCCGATGCCAGGCCGGCGATCTGGTAGTCGCGCAGCCCGATCTGGGGATCGACGTGGGTGCGCAGGATCAGCTCCGGCGTCTCGCGGTTGACCGTCTCGATGTCCATGCCGCCGGCGGCACTGGCCATGATCAGCGGGCGTCGTGCGGCTCGGTCGTTGGTGACCGCCAGGTACAGCTCGCCGCGGATCGCCGCGGCCGGATCCACCAGCACCTTGCCGACCGTGTGCCCGCGGATCTCCATCCCCAGGATCTGTTGCGCGGCCGCACGCGCCTGCGCCGCCGACCGGCAGAGCTTCACGCCCCCGGCCTTGCCGCGGCCTCCGGTCAGCACCTGCGCCTTGACCACCACCGGCCCTCCGATCCCCTCGGCGGCCCGCTCGGCCTCGGCCGCGGTGGCCGCAACGCTCCCCTGCGCCACGGCGATCCCATAGCGCGCGAAGCACTCCTTCGCCTGATGTTCGTGAAGATCCATGGAATTGACCGCCCGGCCGGACACGCGCCGGCGGCACTCAGAGTATATTGTCTTCTGTCGACCCGTGATAGCCGCCCGTCCTTCCGAGCATTCCCTCAAGGCCGCCTCCGCGATTCTTCGCCACTCCAGGACGATGATCGTGGTCTGGGTCGCGATCACGGCCGCCCTCGGCCTGGCCGCCACCGGCGTGCGCATCGATCCGGAAGTGGTGCGGATCCTCCCCCGCGACGACGAGGCGCAGCGTCTGATCGACACCTATGGTGAGGCCGACCGGGACCTCAACTACCTGATCGTCATGCTGCGCGCGCCCGAGCCGTTCGCGGTGAGCGCGCTGCAGGCCGTGGAAGAAGCCGACCGGATCATCTCCTCCCATCCGCTGTTCGTCTCCTCCGTGACGCCGCTGAATCTGCCGGCCTTCCGCCTCGACCGGGGGTTCCTGCAGCTCTCCCCCGCGCTCCCGGACGGGCGCGCGCCCACCTCCCCGGCCGAGGCCGAGCTGGTGCGGGCGGCGATCCGCAACGCCCCGGAGGCGCGCAACCTGGTGCTGGCCGCGGACGGGACCGCCCTGGCGCTGCTGTACGCGGTCGATGCGATCCCCGACTACCACGAGTTCCTGGCGGTGATCGAGCCGGCCTTCGAACGGCTGCGCGAACACTACGAGGTGACCCTCGCCGGCTGGATACCGCTGCACCAGTCCATGCTCGCCGCGCTGGCCCGCGATCCGCCCATCCTGGGGGCGCTTGCCGTCGGCGTGGTCATCCTGACGCTGCTGGTGGCCCTGGGACGCCTGCCGGTCACCATCGCGGTGGTCGCGGTGGCGGCCAGCGCCGCCGTCTGGTCGACCGGACTGATGAGCCTGACCGGCATCCCGATCGGGATCATCACGCTGGTGGTGCCGATCCTGGTGCTGGCCCTGACCAGCTCGTACGGCGTGCACCTGGCATTCCGCTTCGGCCGCGGTGCCGGCGACGTGCTCCCCGCCGCGGCGGAGGTCATCCGGCCGGTGGCGCTGGCCGCGGCGACCACGGTCGCGGGCTTCCTGACGCTGCTGCTGTCCAGCGTGCCGCGGCTGCGCGAGTTCGGGTTGATATCGGCCGCCGGCGTCGCCATCGGCGCGCTGCTCTGCCTGACCGTGCTGCCAGCGGTGCTGCAGCAGTGCCAGCGCAGGCAGCGTCCCGCGGCCGAACCGGGCCGGCCGGGGACGGTGCTGGCCCTGCTCCAGCGCTTCGCGGTGACGCTCACCAAGCGCCCGCGGACGGCCCTGACCGGCGCCGCGCTGGTGGTCGTCCTGTTCGCGGTCGCGCTACCGGCGATCCGCTACGAAACCGATTTCGCCTCTCAGGTGCGCGGCGAGAACGAAGCGTCGGCCGCCAATGCCGAATTCATGCGCGAGTTCGGGAGCTTCATCGACCTCAACCTGACCCTGCAGGCGCCCGACGACACCGACCGCTACTTCACCTACCCGCACGTGCTGGCCGCCGTGGACGAGCTGGAAGCGCGGCTGGCCGCGCACCCCGACATCAGCCACATCTCGTCGTACACGACCAGCCTGCAGGCACTGCGGCGCGCGACCGCCGGAGGCGAGTCCCTCGGCCCCCTGACGGCGGCGGACCGGCCGCGGATCGAGCTGGCCGCGCGCTTGAGCACGCTGGCGGCCGAGGCACGCTCCGGCCCCGGCCTCGGCCCGGACGCGGAAACCCTGACCAGCCGCCTGTGGGTGCTGAACGGATCGACCGGCGGCTACCTGTACGAGAGCGGCATGTCCGACCTGGCCGCCTTCGTGCGTCAGGCGGTGGACGAGACGCTGCCGGAGGTGCGATCGGACCTGTGGGGCTGGAGCATGTTCGCGTTGCGCCTCTCCGAGCTGCTGCGGCGCGACCAGATCATCACCACCATCTCCAGCGCGGTGCTGGTGGTGGTGCTGACCTCGATCGCGCTGCGCTCCCTCCTCCTGGGACTTGCCGCCGTGGCGCCGCTGGCGATCGGGATCATGGCGACCGCGGCGCTGATGGCGGCAGGCGGGGTGGCGTTCGACGCGCTGTCGGTGATGGTCGCCAGCCTGGCGATCGGCATCGGCATCGACGACGCGCTGCACCTGCTGGTCTGGTACCAGCGCGAACGCACCCACGGCGCCGATCCCGAGCAGGCAGTGCGCGCCGCGGTGGCGCACGCCGGCTGTCCGATCCTGGTCACCTCCGGGGCGATCTGCTTCGGGATGCTGGCGCTGATCGGCTCGACCTTCGTGCCGGTCGGGCGGTTCGGGCTGCTGTTGAGCATCGCCATCGCCGCGACCACGGCGGGCGCCCTTACCGTGCTGCCCGCTCTGCTCACCGGCCTCGCGTGGGCGCGCCGGACCCGCTCAGCGGCGGTACAGGCATCCGTAGTACAGCTTCAGCAGCCGCTGCAGCCACGGAGAATGCCACGACGCGTCCATCAGGTGGTCCATGAACGCGTCGGGCGGCGCGGGAAAATACGGCTGATAACCCATGCGGCGTTCGAACATGCGGGCCGGCATGATCGCCACCCGGTCGCGACAATCGGCAAACGCGCGGTCAACCGCGCCGGAAAGAAACATCGGTCCGGTTCCGAAGGCAATCGATAGCTCCTTGTGGAACCGCAGGAACGCCGATCGCCGCGGTAGCCGCCGCAGCACCTGAAGCCACTCGTCCAGTCCCGGTTCCATGCCCACGATCGCGTTGGTGATCAGCCGGGGCGTCCCGCACGCCAGCGCGATCGCGGCGCGGTCAAGGCCCGCGAACGGCAGCGCGGAGGTGATCAGCCGGGCGTTCGGGACCATCGCGGTCAGCTCGTCGAGCGGGCGCAGCGCCCGCGCGTCCACGTCGGCGTAGAAGCCGCCCAGCTCGTACAGCACGAACAGCCGGCCGGCGTCCGCGCGCTGGTGCAGGTGCCGGTAGCGGTCGTAGGTCGCCAGGAACCACGCGTGGCGGGCGGCGATCAGCTCGCGCAGCGACGCCCCGTCCCAGAGGCGGTACTCGTGGTGGGGATTCAACTCCCGCCAAGTGCGCTGCAACTCGACGAGCCGCGCCGGCAACCGCTCCTGGCCCTGTATCCAGATCTGGTGGAGCCGGCGCGGAACCCCCGAGCGCTCAGCCACGCGCCGCCCCCCGGTCGAGCGCCCCCTCGCCGGCCAGATGCCGGTCGATCAGCCGCACCGCCGCCGCGACACCGTCCTCGGCGCGCAGCCGTGCGCCCAGATCGGTGGCCCGCTCCCGCATCGACGGGGAGGCTAGCACGGCCCGGAGCCGGCCGGCCAACCCCGCGGCGTCGAGCCGGGCCATCGGCAGGGGATCGGGCCCCGCCCCCAGCGCCGCCACCCGCCGTCCCCAGAAGAACTGGTCGGCGAAGAACGGCACCACCACCGTGGGGACGCCGGCGGTCAGGCTGGCGGCCACCGTGCCGGCGCCGCCGTGATGGACGGCGGCCGTCACCCCCGGCAGCGCGCGCGCATGCGAAAAACCCTCGGCGACCAGCATGTCCGGCGCCTCCAGGCTCGGCGGCAGCGCGCCCGCGGTGCCGGCGGCACCTGCGGTGCCGACCGCGCCCGCCAGCAGTCCGCGCCGGCCGACCGCGCGCAACGCCTCGACCACCCGCGCCAGCACGCCCTCCGGATTGCGGGAGGTCATGCTCCCGAACCCCACGAACACCGGCGGCGAACCGTCCCGCAGGAACGCCGCGACCCGGGCGTCCGCGCACCCCCACGAACCGCGCGCCGGCGCCATCCAGTAGCCGGCGGCGTGGTGCCAGCGCGGCCAGTCGGCCGGCGGCGGCACCACCAGGCTGCTGAAGCCGTACACGACCGGCACCCGTCCCGTGTACAGCCGGCCGGCCGGTCCGAACGGGCCGGCGCCGGGCAGCCCGACGTCGCGGCGCCACCGCTGGTAGCCGGACCGGTACGGCTGCCAGACCGCCTGCTCCATCAGCCGGTACGACAGCCGGTTGCCCAGCCGGCCGAGCGGCACGCCGTCGGGAACCAGGAACGCCCGCCAGGCGCCGGTCCTGGTCACCGGCTGCTGGCCGACGAGGATGCTGGGCAGCTCCAGGCGTTCGGCGACGTGGGCGGCGAACGACGCGAACGGCGTATGCAGGACCGCCCTGCAGGACCGGCACGCCGCATACGCCTCATCGAGCACCGCGCGCAGCAGCGGCCGGGCGATGCGGATCAGATGGGCGGCGAAGCGCAGCCCGTTGCCGCCCGACTCCAGCCACTGGCGGCCGTCCTCGTCCTCCGGAATCGCCACCGGATCGCCGCTCAGCGGCGCGAAGTCCAGGCCGGCGCGGCCGGCATCGTCCGCATAGGCGGCGTGCGTGACCAGCACCACTTCGTAGCCCGCATCGACCAGACCGGCGCCGAGCGTGACGAGCGGGCCCACGTCCCCCCAGGAGCCGATGGCGACGATCGCGATGCGCTTCAGCCCGTCCCTTCTCAAAGGTCGCCGCGGCGCAGATCGGCCACCGCCAGCGAGCACGCGCGGGCGGTGACCGCCATCATCGTCAGCGTCGGGCTCTGCCAGCCGGAGGTCGGCCAGCACGCGCCGTCGGTGACCAGCACGTTGGGCAGGCCCCAGCACCGGTTGCGGGCGTCGACCACCGACGCTGCCGGGTCGGCGCCCATGCGGGCGCCACCCACCTCGTGCACGAAGGCTCCCGGCGGCGGCTCCAGCCAGAACCGCTCCAGCCGCGCCGGCAGCCCCAGCAGGCCGGGCAGGCGCGCGAGCGCCCCGAACCGCCGGACGGTACGCCCACCGGCGGCGTGCATCATCTCCTCGACCGCCGTGCCCATGGCGGCGTGCATCACCCGGTCGTTGTCTCCCCAGGCGCAGCTTATGTGCACGCCGCGCAGGCCGTCGGCGCAGCGCTCCCCGTTCAGCTCCACCCGGTTGTCGGACCGCGGCAGCATCTCCCCCTGCGCGACCACCAGCCCGAGCGCCGGCCGGCCGCGGCGGCCGGCGAATCCGCGCCGTTGGATGATCCCCCACAGGCCGTAACCGCGCAGATACGGCTCGCTGCCGGTGCCGCCGATGTTCTGGAACCGCGGCACCAGGAACGAGTCGGCGCCCGTGAACGGCGCCGGCGGATCGTAGGGGACGCCGTCCAGCTCCACCGCCGTCCCCACGATCACGTGGTCCATCAGGTAGCGGCCCAGACAGTCCGATTCGCTCACCGGCAGCTCGGGATGCTCCATCCGCGTGGCGAGCAGAATGCGCACCGTCTCGATCGTGGAGGCGCACAGCACGATCAGGGGGGCCCGCGACCCGTGTGACGCGCCCGTTGCCGCATCCACGAACATCACCCCGCCGGCGCCCCCCGAGCGCCCGCCCGGGATCAGGTGGCTGACCACCGCGCCGGTGCGGACCTCGAGCCGGCCGGTCGACCGTGCGGCGGCGATGCTGGTGCCCACGCTGTTCAGCCGCGGCTCGCGGCCGCCGTGACGCTGCAGCGCCAGCCCGCGTGAGGGGATCAGCCGCCGGTCGGGCCAGACGGCCGCCACCCCGTCGCCCAGGCGGCGCTCCGCCCGCGTCAGCGGCCGCGCGCCCACGTACCGGCCGTCCGGGAGCTGCGGCAGACCCTCCCGCGTGCCGTGGATACGCAGGAAGCGCTCGATCCGGTCGTAGTGCGGCGCCAGGTCGCGGTAGCGGATCGGCCACGACGGCCCGTAGCCGTCGCGCTCGGCGGCCGCCAGCTCGTAGTCCGACAGCCGCAGCGTCACCCCACCCCAGAGCAGCGTGCGTCCGCCGAGCTGCCGGCCGCGGATCCAGACGAACGGCCGGTCCGGCGGCGTGGAGTAGCCCTGCTCCGCATCCTTCACGAACAGGTTGGGATCCTTGATCCAGTACTCGCTGTGCAGCTCCTGTACCTGCTGCGCGCCGCGCGCGTGGCGCCACAGCCGCGTGGCCCACGCCCGGCCGGCCCGCGCCGGCTTGCGCTCCGGCCCGGCTTCCAGCAGCAGCACGCGCAACCCTGCCTCGGTCAGCTCCTTGGCCGCCCAGCCTCCGGCCGCGCCCGAGCCCACCACGATCGCGTCCGCGTCGCTCACGACGCGGCCACCGGTGCGGTCTCCTCAGGGCCGTTCGCCAACCAGGCGATCTGCTCGTCGCTCAGCGACACCTCCAGGGCGCCCAGCAGCTCGGACAGCCGCTGCGGCCGGCGCGTGCCGACGATCGCGTGCACGTTGCGGCCGTGCGCCAGCACCCAGGCGAGCGCCGCCTGCGCCGGCGTGCAACCCAGCCGTCGCGCCAGCTCCGTCAGGCGGCGATGGCGCGCGTCGTTGCCGGCGCCGCGGTACGCCCTGCTCCGCGCGCGGCCGCCGGACGCGCGCAGCCAGCCGCCGCCGAGCGGTGACCAGGCCAGGACCACGGTTGCGGCCGTCCGGTAGGCGCGCAGCGCCTCGGCGCCGTCCGGCCCGCCGATCGACACGCAGCCCGGGTACGGCGTCGTGACCCACCGCGGCAGGCTGAACTGCGGGCTGGTGGCGGCCGGCGGCGGCTGCGCCCGGCTCACCGCCAGCGCGTGCAGCGCCGCGAACCGCTCGTGCGTCCAGTTGGACACCCCGTAGGCGCGAACGCGTCCGTCGGCGACGAACGACCAGAGGGCCTCCGCGATCGGCTCCAGCGGCGCGCCGGGCGCGTCCCGGTGCAGCAGGTAGAGGTCCAGGCGATCGGTGCCCAGCCGCCGCAGCGACGCCTCCAGGTCGTGCTCCAGGTCGCCGCGCCCCAGCCGCGCGCGGCCGAGCGGCGACGGATGGCCGCCCTTACCGATCAGGTAGATCCGGTCGCGGACTTCCGCGCTCCGCATCCAGGCGCCGAGCAGCCGCTCGCTGGCGCCGAGCTGATAGATCGCCGCGGTGTCGAGCGCGCGGATGCCCAGTTCGAACGCGCATTCCAGGAGCCCCAGCGCCCGCGTCCCGCGCACCGCCCCCGGCAGCGCCACGGCCCCGGCGGCCAGCCGCGCGGTGCCCAGGACGAGGCGCGACGGGAGCGCCGGCGACCGCGCGGCCGGCAGCGGCCGGTCAGGCAGAGGCGGCCGTCTCGAGGACGCGGCTGGGGGTGAGCGGCGCGGAGGTCACCCGCCGCCCGCTGCCGTGCCGGACCGCGTTGGCGATCGCCCCGGCGGTGGCGATGATGGGCGGCTCGCCCACCCCGCGCGCGCCGTGCGGGGCGTACCCGGCCGGCCGCTCCACCAGCAGCGCCTCGATCGGCGGTATGTCCTTCGCGGACGGCACCGCGTAATCCATCAACGTGCCGGTGAGGAGCTGGCCGTCCTCGTCGTAGACCAGCCGCTCGCAGAGCGCCCAGCCGGCTCCCTGGGCGGCGCCGCCCATCATCTGTCCGGCGACCGTCAGCGGGTTGATCGCGCGGCCCACGTCCTGTGCGACCACGATGCGGTGCACGGTGAGGCGGCCGGTCTCCTCATCCACGCTCACCTCCGCCATCTGGCCGCAGAAGGCCGGGGTGCGCCCGCCGGGGGCGCTGCGCCCGTGGCCGGCGATGGGGCCGTGCAGGGCGCGCTTGGCGGCCAGCTCCCCGATCGGCACCGCGGACTCCGGCACGCCCTTGACGCGCACCGCGCCGCCGGCGATCTCCAGATCGCCCGCGTCCGCCTCCAGGTGCGTGGCGGCCACGCGGAAGAGCTGCTCGCGCGCATCACGCGCCGCCTCCATGACCGCGGGGCCGACGGAGCGGAGCGTCTTGCTGCCGCCGGCGTTGGACAGGTGGTAGGGACCGTCGACCTGCCCCTGCCAGCGCACGCGCACGTCATCCGGGCTGACGCCGATCTCCTCGGCTACCAGGAGCACCACGCTGGTGCTCACGCCGGTCAGGTCCACGGCGTTCAGGTGCACGGTGATGCCGCCGTCCTCCTCCACCGTGCAGCCGGCGTTGCTGGCATCCACGCCCCCGAACCACGCGCCCAGCGCCACGCCGACGCCGCGGCCCTCGGCGGCCAGCCGGCCGCGCTGCTGCCAGAGGGGATGCGCGCGCAGCTTCTCCAGCACCTCCCGCATGCCCATGTCCGGCCATTCGCTGCCGTCGGCCAGCGCGTCGCCCGCTTGCGACACGTTGCGCAGGCGCAACTCCAGCGCGTCCATCCCCAGGGCGATCGCCAGCTCGTCCATGGCGCTCTCCAGCGCGAACGCCTGCTGGGTCATGCCCGGCGCGCGATACGCCCCGATCGACGGCTTGTGCGTCATCACCGTATGGCCGCGGACGTCGATGTTGGGCGCCCGGTAGATGCTGCCGCACATCATCACGCCGATGCCGGTCGGCGACCCCGGGAAGCAGCCGCCGTCGTAGGTCAGGTCGGCCTTGATCGCCGTCAGCGCGCCGTCCGCGTCCGCGCCGAGCCGGATGCGGATGCGCCCTCCGGCCGCCGGCTGCGCGGCCAGCAGCTCCTCGCGCCGGGTCATCACGAGATACACCGGGGCGCCAACCGCGAGCGCGGCCGCGGCCACCAGCGGCTCGTAGAGGATGAACTTGCCGCCGAAACCGCCGCCGACGTTCATCACCTTGGCGTCCACGTCGGCCGCCGGCACGCCGAGCAGGGCGGCCGACTCCTTCTGGACGTTGGAGGGCGCCTGCGAGGCGCTCCACACCGTGGCGCCGCGCTCCTCACCGGGCGCGGCGCCGCCCGGTTTGGCAATGGTGGCGTGCGGCTCCAGGTAGCTCTGGTGGACGCGGTCGATCTCGAAGGTGAGATCGACGCTCCGGTACGCGGAGCGCAGGGCGGCGCCGGCGTCGCCGCGCTGGAAGCCGACCGGGTTGGCGACGTTGGACGGGGCGGCGGGCTCGGCGGCGGCGCCCCCCACGTCGGCGCCGTGGTCGGCTGCCTCCTTGTCCTCGCCCGGCACGCCCTCCGGCCAGACCAGCGGCGCATCGGGCCGGGCCGCCGCGTCGATCGTGGTGACCGCCGGCAGCGGCTCGTAGTCGACCAGCACCGCGTCCACGCCGTCCTCGGCCGCCGCCTCGGAGTCGGCGACCACCAGCGCGACCGGGTGGCCCACGAACAGCACCCGCTCCCGCGCCAGCAGCAGCCGGACGCGGTTGGTGGGTTTCACCGCGGGCAGGTCCGCGGCGGTCAGCACGCGCACCACGCCGGGCACGCCGCAGGCGGCCTCCGTGTCGATGGAGCGCACGCGGGCATGGGCGTAGGGGCTGGTCACCAGGCGCATCGCCAGGGTGAGATGATCGATGTAGTCCGCGGTGAAGCGGAGGCGGCCGCGCACCCGCGCCTCCCCGTCGATGAGCGGCGTCGGCAAGCCGACGCTTGACGGCGCGTCCCGTTCGGCCGATTGCGTGTTCACGGCGCCGATTCTACCCTGTGCTGCTGCTTCGTGGTCGAGCGGCGCTGGATCTCCGCTAGCACCGGATCCAACGAGGATTCCTTGATGGCGTAGCCCGCGTCGAGTTGAGCCGTCACGGGATCCGATTGGACGAGTGACGGGTACCTTGTGGAGTTCTCAGCCGTCACAGGAGGAGCATAGCCCGAGGCGCCAACCCATTGCCCAAACCTTCCTCGCTCCGCGCGTCGCACCGTTGACGAACTGATCGTCCACGTCCAGTAGGGATCCATATTGACTGCATTCGGGGGCGCATTGTGTCCCCGGTCCCTTACCGACACAATACGACGCTATGCCAATATCGCGCTTAACCGCTCGTCCCCTAGGTCTGCTCGCAGCATCCTTGGCCTTGACCCTGTTCAGCGCAGGATGCCCTCTGGCTCCGACGCAGCCTGGGGCGCCACAACTGGCATCTCTTCGCGTGTCAGGCGCTGACGAAATGTACCCAGTGTTCTCGCCAGACACGTTGCATTACGCGGTCAGATGTGAGCATCAAGAGACTCTCACCGTTACAGCCACGAAGCTCAGCAGCGCTGCGACCCTGGCGCTGAATGGAAGGCCAGTGCCGGAAATATCTGAGGAAATGGTCGACGTCACCTCCGACAGCGACTTGGTTATTGAGGTCAGAAACGATGATCAGATCGCGACCTATGTGGTCCACTGCGTACCCTCGGACTTTCCCGAAGTTACCATCCTCCGCAAGGAACCTGGCGTCTCAGAAGGCTTGCTCTTGGTGGCCCCGCGCTACACGAACTCTCAGTACATCGCGATTCTCGACAACAACGGCGTCCCTCGTTTCCACCGCAGGATTGGTCAGCGCGCGAGCGACTTTAAGTGGCATTCACGACATCGCGTTTACTCGTACGTCGAGGGCATCGGGAGAAACAGCTACGACCAGAACGACTACGTCATCGTCATACTAGACCAGCAATTCGACGAGATCCACAGGGCGAGAACCGTCAACCTGAATCATACCGACAACCACGACTTCCTGATTACCGACGAAGGCAACTACTTGCTTCTATCCTATAATTCCGTGCGGCGAGACTTGAGCGCTTACCCCGACGACGATGGGACCTTCACCTACTCGACAGCGGAGTTGAGCCGCGACTCGGTCATTCAAGAGGTGTCTCCGCAGGGGGAATTGCTTGCTGAGTGGAACTCGTGGAATCATATGAAGATATCGGACTGCCTACAGCACCGCTATCCGGACGACTATGCGCACATCAATTCGCTGCACATCGTGGATGGCGACATCGTCGCCTCCTTTCGAGGCTGCTCGCAAGTACTGAAGATCGCCTGGCCGTCCGGAGATGTGATCTGGCAGTTAGGCGGAACCGACCCGAGGGATCCTGACCTATACGACAGCAACCGTCCGCTCTTCGATCGCCGCTTCTTTGAGATCGTCGGTGATCCGGAATCCGACGGCTTCTGCGGGCAGCACTCCGCGATCGAAACGGAGCACGGTACGATCGTGCTGTTCGATAACGGAATATACTGTGTGGGAGAGCGAACAGACGCGTCCGATCGAGACGTCCGAGGCCGAAGCCGCGTCGTGGAATACGAACTGAGCGGAGACACGGGAACATTCCTGCGTCACCATCAGCCTCAGGAGCAAGCACGGAGCGTTTCCGCTGGCGGCGTGCGCGTGCTCGACAACGGTAACTGGTTGATGACGTGGGGACGGGGGCCACAGGTCTCGATCACCGAGGTTAACCCCGAGGGGCGAGAGGTGTTTGCGGTGAAGATCACCAACCCCGACGATGGCAACGAGATAGCCGGAACCTATCGCGTCTACCGCGAGTCGGCCCTCACCCTGCCGCTGAACCTGCCGTAGCGCGCTCGAGCGCGCCACTGAGACCGAACCATCTGACGGTACTCCCGTGCGCCACCGGCAGACCCGCCAGGCGGTCTAAGGTAGTTCCCGCAGCGTGGGCCCGAGTGGGCAAAAGCGCGACTGCGCCGTGGCACGACGCACTCTGACGCCACGGCGCACACCTCCTCGCCCCAACGGCGCCGCCTCCGGCGCCACTGTGCGCCGGTCTCCTCATTCCGTAGGAGCTTGTCGCGTACGGCGAGAACCTCCTATGGTTCGGCGCGATGGCAAAGCTGAGGGTCGGTTTCAACGGCATGGGCCGCATCGGCAAGAACGTGATGCGCGTGATCCTGGGGCGGCTGCCGGACCGGTTCGAAATCGTCGCCGGCAACGACCTGGTGGCGGTGGACGACATCGCCGCCAGCCTGCCGCGCGACTCGGTGTACGGGCGGTTCCCGGCGCCGGTCGAGCGCGGCTCGGGCAACAGCATCCGCATCGGCGATCACGACGTGGCGATCTATGGCGAGAAGGACGCCGCCCGAGTGCCGTGGGGGGACCACGGCGTGGACGTGGTGCTCGAGTGCACGGGGTTCTACCTCAGCCAGGAACGAAGCTCCGCCCACCTGCGCGCCGGCGCGCGGCGGGTGGTGGTCTCCGCGCCCTGCGACGACGACACCCCGACCGTGGTCGTCGGGGTCAACCACGAATCGCTCACCGGCGCAGAGACCATCGTCTCCAATGCGAGCTGCACCACCAACTGCCTGGCGCCGCTGGCGGCGGTGGTCGATCGCTCCTTCCCGATCGTCGCCGGCCTGATGAGCACCACGCACGCGGCGACCGCGACCCAGAAGGTGGTCGACGCGTTCGGGGGCAGCAAGAACCGGGCGACGCTGAACAACATCATCCCGGCCTCCACCGGAGCGGCCAAGGCGGTCGGCAAGGTGCTCCCGCACCTGAACGGCAAGCTCAACGGCACCGCCCTGCGCGTACCCACCGACACCGGCAGCGTGGTGGAGGCGGTGTTCCTGATCGAGGGGCAGCACGACGCTGACCAGGTGATGGCGGCCATGCAGGACAACATCGCCGCCATGAACGACACGACCATCCTGGGCCAGATCGCCTATCTGGGCGGCTACTACGAGTGCTCGCGCGACTGCGTGGGCGAACCGTACTCGTCGATGATCCGCGACGACGTGCTGGCGGTCCCGGCCGGCGGCGGCACCCTGATCAAGGCGACCAGCTTCTACGACAACGAGGTCGGCTTCTCCCACCGCATGGCCGAGCTGGCGCTCCTGCTGGCCGGAGGCGACTGACCGCTCAGAGCGACAGGACTATCGGCTGGGCTCCTCCCGGATCGTGCGGTGCTGGATCTCCGCCAGGATCGGATCCAATGAGGAGTCCTCGGTAGCGTAGACCGCATCGAGTTGCTCCGTGACACGGTCTTCCTGTGCCAAATAGGCTTGAACCGCCCGGGTATAGAGCTCGCTCCGCGAGATCTCCTTACGCGCCGCGAATCGGTCTGCCTGCTCGAACACCGCGTCCGGTATGGAGATGGCCGTCTTCATAAGGAGGGGAGTATAACTTGACCCGCTGCCGATCGATGAGGAAGTCGGTATCGACGAGCTTCACTCGCGGCTGCCCCAGCGGGACGGCGTCGTAGTCCTCGCCTCCGCGACGCCGGATGACCAGTACTCCACGGCCGCGAAGTCGGCCGAGCGGACGGTGGCGGAGAACGACTCGCCCGGACGCTTGGCAGCCTTCAGTCTTTCGTAGGCATCGAGCTCAAGCGTGATGGTCTTGGTCGCCATGCACGAAACATACACGAAGCCGAGAGCAACCATTCCACCATCAGATGGCAGAACGCTAACTGACCGCGCGGCGGTAGAGGCGGACCGCCAGCGGCGCGAAGACCACGATGATGCCGAGCGCCCACAGCAGGGCGCCGGTCACCTCGCCGGCGACCGTCTGGCCGGCGGCCAGCGCCCCCTCGCCCAGGACCAGGCCGCGCACGGCGTTGGCCGTACGGGTCACCGGCTGGTGGTCGGCAAACACGCGCAGCCAGTCCGGCAGCGTGCCGGTCGGCACGAACACGGAGCTTGCGAACACCAGCGGGAACACCGGCAGGAACGACGCGGTCTGGGCAGCCTCGGAGTTCTTGACGGCAAGACCCAGGGCCGCCATCCCCCACGACAGCGCGAAGGCGAACGCCATCGCCACCAGCACGCCGCCGACCAGCGACACGAACGACGTCTGCGGCCGAAAGCCCAGGACAAAGCCCAGGACGATCATGAGCCCGATCACGAAGCCGTTGCGCAGCAGGTCAGCCACCGTGCGCCCGGCGAGCACCGCCGAGCGCGCCATCGGCAGCGAGCGAAAGCGGTCGATCACCCCGTTCTTGAGGTCCTCGACCAGGCCGAACGAGGTCCCCGTCGCGCCGAACGCCGCGACCTGCAGCAGCAGCCCCGGCACCAGCCAATTGATGTACTTACCCCCGGCCGCGGCCGGAATCGCCCGGCCGACCGAGCCGCCGAACACGTAGTTGAACAGAATCAGGAACATCACCGGCTGCACGGTGGCGAACACCAGCAATTGCGGCAGGCGCAGAATGCGCAGCAGGTTGCGCCGCACGATGACCACGGTGTCCTTGACCGCGTGCCCGACCGACACGCGGGCGCGCCCGCGGGCCGGCGCCGCGCTCGGGGCCCCACCACGCATGCGCGTCTCCTGCCGCGGCGCATGAAGCCGCCGCGCTTTCCCGACGGGCGGCCATCGACACCGTCCGCAGCGCCGTCGGAGGCCGTGTCGTGGCCGGTGAGCGCGATGAACACGTCGTCCAGCGTCGGCCGGCGCAGGCCGATGTCGGTAGGATCGATGCCCGCCGCATCGAGCCGGCGGATCGCGTCCGCCAGCGAGCGCGAGCCTGCCGGGGCGGGCAGCGTGATGGTCCCATCGGTGCCGTCATCCGCGCCGAGGGCCGCGCGCGTGGCCGCCTGCGCCGCTTCGGGCACCTCCACCTGGATCACCGCGCCGCCGAGCCGGTCCTTCAGCTCGTTGCCGGTCCCCTCGCTGATGAGCCTGCCTTCATGGATCACGCCGATCCGATCGGCGAGCCGGTCCGCTTCATCGAGATACTGCGTGATCAGCAGCACCGTAGTACCCGAGCTGACCAGATCCCGGATCAGCGCCCACGCGGCTGCGCGGGTCGATGCCGGTGGTCGGCTCATCCAGAAACAGGACGTCGGGCCGGCCCACCAGCGACGCGGCCAGGTCCAGGCGCCGCTTCATCCCGCCGGAGTAGGTGCGCACCAGCCGGTCGGCGTCCGCTGCCAGCGAGATCCGTTCCAGGACCTCCGCGGCGCGCTGGCGGGCGACCTGCGCGCTCAGGTTGTACAGCCGGCCCACCATCTCGACCGCCTCGCGCCCGGTCAGGTACTCGTCCACGGCGGACCGCGGTCGGATCGCGCACCACGTCGATGCCGGCGACCGTGGCCGAGCCGCCGTCTGGCTTGAGCAGGGTCGCCAGGACGCGGATCAGCGTCGTCTTGCCGGCGCCGTTCGGACCCAGCAGGGCGTAGATGATGCCGGACGCAATCTCCAGGCTGACGCCGGCCAGGGCGACGATGTGGCCGAAACGCTTCTCGACCCGATCGGCGCGTACGATTGACTGCATGGAATGGGCGGCGACGCATAACCTACGGACCCCGGATCGCAACGGGCAACCTCCCGCGTAACGACAACGAGGTCGGCTTCTCCCACCGCATGGCCGAGCTGGCCCTTTTGTTTTGTTAGCGGGAGCAGCTACTAGCGCCGCGGCCGCCGCCCCGTCTGAGGCATCCTCAGAGGCGTTGCGGTTCTCGCGTCCACGACGCCGGACGACCAGTACGCCGCCGCTGTCCGATCAGCCGGCCGGACCTTCCGACCCTCCAGCAGGGTGCGGGTCGCACGCGCGGTCGAAGTCCAGACTGAAGCCCGCGCGCCAGACCACCTCGCAGCACGACTCTCCCAGCCGCTTCCCCGCCTTCACCACGCCGTAGCCTTGAGATCGATCACAATAGTCTTCGTCGGCACTCCCGAGGAGCACACGCTTTGAATAACCGCCACTGCCGGCGCCCCTTCGTGCCTCCCCCTATAGCAGCGCCACTATCACTATAGCCACTGTCGTCGCGCACGTGGCAAGAACTCCAACTATGAATCTTCTGCTTCTTACTACGCCCTCTTGCAGTTTAGCGTTCAACGCACTTGCATGGCTATCAAGTGTAAAGATCGCAAATAGAAGCTTCTTGAATGTATCAGAATACAGCCGAGCATCGTCCTTTCTAGGCGCGTCCTTCAACTCTGTTGCGTCCCATTGGAGCTTCAGGATATCCGAGTAATTATCTATTACTTCGCTGATATTGAGGTCTCTGTAGTTGCGTTTGAACTCGTCAATCTTCGCAATCGCCGCCATAGCTACCGCATCCCATGCGTCGTAAGCGGCTCTTTTGCAGTGGTCGATTGCCCTCTCAACTTCCGCGTGGTCAACAACTCGCCCACTATCGTCCATGGCGCACATTAAGTGGTATCCGGCATACCGCAATTCATTGTGGGCGGGGATCGCCACTTCCTCATTGAAATCAGCTACTTTCCGTGCGAATCCATCCGCAAGTTCATATGCACTTCGATACTCTCGAATCTTTCCGTCCACGCGATCGCGCTCCCGTTAGCAGCACCAGCAGTAGGTGGATTTTTTCATCAGTGGTTCGTTCAAGCTCGTTGCGTCGTCCCTCTATTCGGGGACTATAATTCCATTATCGACACCGAAAAGCACAGGAATTGGGGATAATCGCGGTAGGCTATAGTGGTAGTGCGAACGTGCAATCTCAGTCGCACCTCTTTGGCCGTGTGAACTGCGCATTCCTCTTGTCGATGTCTTCTCGAGTGGCGTACTCTCCTCGCTGCAAACGGACGTTGCCCCGCGACAATCTCATCACGATCCGCCTATTCACCGCCCGTTGATCCGCAGGTTTCGGCACGGCGATGCGACGAAACGCCAATCTGAAGCTACCGAGAATAAAATCGATCATGATTGCATAGTCCTCGCAAACTCTTCCCGGGGGCGAAACGGCCCCCGAGGATGCCGCGTAATTGCTTAGCAGGGTCACCCTGCTATCGTCGCGTCTCGAATCCTTTCTAGTCGATGGCAGCCCTCCTATCCCGCTGACGGCAAGTTTCTCGAGCCGTCTAGAGCGTATAGCACCCCGCGAGGCACAAAAGCTAGCCGCCCCGTCCGCTAGCGGCCCGGCGACGTGCTGGCGGCCGTGTCATGGTCACGGTGGCGGGACACTCCATGTCACCATTTCGATACAATAGTGGGACCAACTATCCATGAGAGTCAACGACCAGCCTGCGAAGTCATTACGTGCCCGTTCACTAGATGTCTAAGGTAAGATAATTCCTTATCCGAAAACGTGATACTGGCTAGACAGATGATTTGATGAGATTTGGGGGACGAGGATGCGGTGAGCGAATGGTGGTCGGTCGTCAGCCCACAGCGGTCACAAGGATGGCCTGGTCGCAAGGAAGGCCTGGGAATGGCTGTGCAATCTCCGTCTAGCCCATCAGCGAGCCGACGGTGCTCGGAGACGATCTGCGCGACTACAGCGAAAAGAGAGACGGATGAGCAGAAACGATCTGTGTTCGTGGACGAAGCGCTGCTCTCACTCACAGGAGAATTCGCTATGGGTTGTAGCCCAGAACTCTCAGGATGAAGACAACGACCTGAGGCCATCCATACCGACGGGCTCGCAAGTCTCCTCGAATATCTTGGCGTCACGCGGGTACTGCTCGCCAAGCACCCCTGTGATCAACCAGTCACCAGGATAGCCGGTCATGTCTCCTTCAAGCGTTTCGATCTTCACAGTCTCAGTAAGGTGGACTGCCTCAATGGCTACCGGACGCCTGCGATAGTACGACATCGTTGTCCTCCCAACGGATCCGTGCGTATGCAGGGAAACGCCCCATACCCGAGTTCCGAGCGCATTGAACATCGAGTTCGGGGTAAGACCAAAGCGCTGCAAACGGTGATCAGTGGTGGAAGAGGCGCACCCCGGTCTTGACCATGGTGATGCCGTGCTCCCGGCACGCCTCCTCGACGGCTGCATCGAAGGCCGAGCCGCCGGGCTGGGCGAGGTAGCGCACGCCGAAACCGCCGGCCACGTCCACGTTGTCGCGATTGGGGAAGAAGCCGTCCGAGCACAGGCCGAGCGCCGCGACGCTACCGATCCAGCGCCGCTCCTCCTCCGCCGTGATGGACTCCGGCCGCTCCTCCAAGTGAGCCGCCAGCGCCTGTCCGTCCGGTCCGCTCAGGCCACGCTCCACGTAGCAGGCGATCGCGGTATCGCGGTCCGGGCGGCGCACCCCGCGCCGGAAGCGCAGCGCGCGCGCCCGCGGGTGCTGGCGCAGCAGCCAGGTGCGCGCCTTGGCGATGGCCAGCCGCGTGCAGTGGATCCGCGACTGCTGGCCGGCGGCCACGCCGATGGTCTGCCCGCGCGCGCACAGGCAGACCGAGTTGGACTGCGTGTACTTGAGCGCGATCAGGCCCACGGTGAGGTCGCGCACCACCTCCTCGGGCAGACCGGCGGCGGCCAGCGTCTGCGCATCGAAGGCGCGCTCGTTGCGCGCCTGCTCCAGGGTCACGCCGAACACCGTGCGGCGTTCCACCGGCGGCGGCCGGTAGTCCGCGTCGATCTCCAGCACATGGTAGCCGCCACCCTTCTTGGCGGCCAGCAGCTCCAACGCCGCCGGCTGGTAGCCGGGCGCGATGATGCCGTCGGAGACCTCCGGACGGATCAGGCGCGCCGTCGCCTCGTCCACCGGGTCGCTGAGCGCGATCCAGTCGCCGTAGGAACAGACGCGGTCGGTGCCGCGGGCGCGCGCGTAGGCGGTCGCCGGCGCGGACAGCTCGCGCGGCGCGAAGCAGGCGGCGCGCTCGGCGTCGGACAGCGGCACGGCCACCGCGGCGCCGGCGGGGCTGACGTGCTTGAAGGAGGCCGCCGCGGCCAGGCCGGTGGCGGCGCGCAGCTCGCGCACGAGCTGCCAGCCGTTCAGGGCGTCGAGCAGATTGATGTAGCCGGGCGCCCCGTTGCGCACCGTGAACGGCAGCGGGCCGTGCTCGTGGTAGACCCTCGCCTGCGCCTGGTGCGGGTTGGTGCCGTAGCGCAGCGCCAGCTCGTCAGCCACGCGCGGCCTCCTCGCCGGCCGGCCGCAGCTCCGGCCGCGGTGAGCCGTACCGCGGCAACAACAGGCCGAGCACCGCCGCGGCCAGCGGCAGCACCGCCAGGATGCGCATCACCGCCAGCAAGCCGGAGGCGTCGGCGATGAGCCCGAACAGCGGCATGGTGAGCCCGGCCACGCCCCAACTGAAACCGCCCGGCAGGCTGGAGACGAAGCCGGCGTTGGCCGGCGCTCGCTGCTGCGCCATCGCCACCAGGACCGAGTTGGTGGCGAACACCATGGTGCCGCCCGCGGCCAGCAGCGCCAGCGCCGCCAGCCCCTCGGCCTGCAGCGCCAGCAGCAGGAACGGCGTGGCCAGCACCAGCGACCCCAGCACCAGCGGCTTCGGATCCCGCCGGTCGGCCAGCCAGCCCAGGAACAGGCCGCCCACCACGCCGGACAGGTTGTAGACGCTGAGCGCCAGCCCCCAGGCCAGCGGCGACAGCCCGCGCTCCTGGCCGAGCAGGGGCATGAAGAACGCGAAGCCGAACCCCCCGATCGAGCGCACCACCACCACCGCCACGATCGCCCCGATCGGGGCGAGCACGCGGCGGAACTCCGCCACCCGCTCCGGCAGCGCGGTGCGCGGCGCAGTGCGCGCCGGCACCACCGCGATCACGAACGGCAGCATCAGCAGCCCGGGAATCGTGGCCAGCGGCAGCCAGGCCATCCCCCACGTGGTCACCACCGCCGGCACCCACAGGGGCGTGAAGCCCAGCGCCATCGTGCCGCCGAAGATGAACAGGGCCAACCCGAACGCCCGGCGCTCGCCCGACAGGTCGCCGGCCAGCGCGAAGCCACTGGGATGAAAGGCGGAAACGCCCAGTCCGGCAAGCATCACGCAGGGCACCAGCCAGCCGAAGCTGGGGACCACGCCGACCAGGGGCGCGAACACCGCGGCCAGGGCGATGCCGACGAAGATCAGCCAGCGGCCGCGCAGGTAGTCGCCCAGGATGCCCAGCAGCGGCTGCCCCAGGTTGCTGAGCTGCACGAAGAAGCCCAGCAGCCCGATCTGGGCGAAGGTCAGACCCAGCCGGTCGCGCACGAACGGCAGCGCCGGGATGAGCATGGACGCATAGGAATCGACGCAGAAGTGGCCCAGGGTGAACACGAACAGGCGCAGCCGCTGCATCGGAGTCCCGCGAGCGGTTACGGGGTGGGGGCGGAGGGGTCGATCAGCTCGCGCTGGCCGATCTCGTGCCAGAAGGCTCTCGGGATCTTCGCGGAGGCATGGGCCAGGTCGTCGCGCACCTCGCCGCGTTTGCTCGCACCCACGGCGGCGGCCGTGGCGGCCGCGTGGGCCAGCGGGAACTGCAGCGCCGCGGCCGGCAGCGCCACCCCGTGCCGGGCGCACACCGCGTCCAGGCCGCGCGCCCGCTCCATGACCTCCGCGGGAGCGGGGGCATAGTTGAAGGTCGCGTCGGGACCCGGCCCCCCGGCCAGGATGCCGGAGTTGAACACGGAGGCCAGGATCACCGAGATGCCGCGTTCCCGGCACTCCGGCATCAGCTCCGCCAGCGCCGTCTGGTCCAGCAGCGTGTAGCGGCCGGCCAGCATGAAGCAGTCGAAGTCGCCCGCTCGCGCGAACTCCAGCAGCATCTGGCACTGGTTCATGCCCAGGCCGATCGCGCCGATCACGCCCTGCTCCCGCAACTCGCGCAGCGCCGGATAGGCGCCGTCCATCACCGCGCGGAAGTGGTTGCCGGTGGCGCGGTCCGGGTCGCCCTCGGGGTCCTGCGGCGCATAGTCTGGGTCGTGGATGAGGGCGATGTCGATGCGGTCCATCCGCAGCCGGGCGCAGCTTTCCTCCAGCGAGCGCAGCACCGCGTCGCGCGAGAAGTCGCAGGCGACGTCCACCCTGACGCGGCCGGAGCGCGCCGGCTGCGGCGGGTCGAGCCGGAAGCCGACCTTGGTGGAGATGGTGAACTGGTCCCGTGGCAGGCCGTGCAGCCCGTCGCCCAGCCGCTGCTCCGACAGGCCGGTGCCGTAGCGGGGCGCGGTGTCGAAGTAGCGCACGCCGGCCTCATAGGCGGCGGCGATCGCCCCCTGCGCGGCCTTCTCCGCGGTCTTGGTACGCAGGCGCGCCAACGGGGCGCCGCCCAGCCCTATCCTGGTGACGGTGACGCCGGTATTGCCGATACCGACCCGTTCGGTCGGAAACACAGCCTCAGGATACCACAGCGTCCGCGGCCGTGCGCGGTGCTCGGGAGGCGCCGTGGCGGGCCGGTCCGGCGCTGGCAGTCGAGCGCCGTTCCGCGCTACCGTCGCGCGCGAGGTACATTGATGTTTCAACTGATCAGAACCCTCAGTGCCGGCAACCTGCTGGCCCGCCAGCTCCCGGTCGCGGGAGTCGCCTTTCTGACCGCCACGCTGTTCTACAAGTTCGGCAACTTCGCGCTGGAGTGCGTGGGGTTCCTGGCCACCTGGTTCGTGCTGGACGCGATCGTGCAGGGCGCGATGCGGGTGTTCGCGCCGGCGGCCGCGCAGACCTCCGACTGACTCAGAGACCGACCGCGGTCCGCAGGAACCCCGGCAGCGCGGCCAGCGCCTCCGGCGGGATCGTGTGGCCGCCCATGAAGGGCCGGAAGTCGACCCTCATGCCGGCGGCCGACAGCGTGTCGCGTACCATCTCGGCGCCGTCGAACGGCAGGACCGGGTCCAGGGTCCCGTGCGTCTGCATCGCCGGCCGGCCAGCCAGCGCCTTCGCCTGGCGCCGCCAGCGGGCCAGCGCCATAGGCGCGCCCGACAGCAGGCACAGCCCCGCCCAGGCGGCGCCTGAGCGGAACGCGCAGTCGGCGGCGACCATCGCCCCCTGCGAGAAGCCGCCCAGCACCACCCGGTCCGGCTCCAGTTCCAGGCGCTCTGCGCAGACCGTCACCGCGGCGCCCAGCACGGCGGCAGCCTCGGCCGAGCCCGGCAGCTCCCGCCCGGCCATCTCCTGCGCGTCGAGCGGCGCCCCGGTCTGCAGGCGGCTCATGTCCAGCGGCCACCACGCGCGGCCGCCCGGCATCCCCTCGGCGGCCAGCGACACCGGCGCCGCGGGAAAGAGCAGCGCCAGCGCCTCGGTGCCAGGGGCGTCCAGGATCTCGGCGCCCAGCGGCACCAGGTCGTCGCCGGGCGCGCCGAAGCCGTGGCAGAAAACGCCCAGCCCGGCCGCGCGGCCGTCCGGCGGCGCGAACAGCACGCAGTCCAGGCCGCCCAGCGTCAGCGGCCGCGGCATCAGGAGCATGCACCGATGGTAGCCCGAACGCTAAAAGAGATGCGCACGGCCGGAGTGGACGTGCTGGTCGCCGCCTCCGCGGCTTCCCTGGCCGACCTTGCCGACTACCGCAACTGGATTGACCCGCTGTTCCGGGAGTACATGATGCGGCCCGGCGCATCGTCGGCGCTGCAGCAGGCGCTGGCCGTCCTCACGTCGGAAGGCCAGGTGACCCTGCTGGTCTCCGCGGAGATGGCGGCCAACGCCAAGGGCACCAGCGCCGACCGGATCGTCGTGTGGGGTTCTGACGAGGGAGCCCCCCGCGACCTGCCGGCCGGGTTCGAGGCGGTGGCCGAGGCCTTCGGCCGCCCGCGCCACGCGACGCGGACCGACGCCCTCCTGGCCCTGCTGGACGGCGCCCGCGCCCGCGTCGGCCTCGAGCGCGAGGCGCTGTCCGCCGGCACGTGGGAGGCGCTGGTCGCGGACGGCCGCCGGGTGGGCGACTGCACCAACCTGCTGCGCCTGGGCCGCATGGTGAAGTCGGAGCCGCAGATCGAGATGCTGCGGCGCGCCGCCGAGGCGGCCGAGTACGCCGCCGCGGAGGCCCTGGCCGTGTCCTGCGTGGGGTCGAGCTGGCGCGAGCTCACCGACCTGTACCGGATGAAGCTGGCCGAGCACGGCGCCGAGCTCGACCACTTCTCCGGCAGCCCCACCGGCTTCGGACTGGCCACCGAGGCCGACTACCCCCTGCCCGAGCGCGGCTCGATGTACTTCGACCACGGCTGCCGGCTGCGCTCCTGGTTCTCCGACACCGGCCACACCATCGCCTTCGGCCCGCCCGACGACGGGTGCCGGCAGCGGCAGGCGGCGGTGCGCGCCGCGCTTGAGGCCGGCGTCGAGCACCTGGCCCCGGGCCGGCCGGCCTCCGCGGCGGCGGGGGCGATGAGCGCTTCGCTGGCGGCTGCCGGGCTGGCCGGCTTCCCGCACGGCCACGGCATCGGCCTGGAGGTGCGCGACTACCCGATCCTGGTCCCGGACACCGGCCTGCGCATCCAGGACGACTTCGTCAGCCGCCCGGCCGACCTGCCCCTGGAGGCCGGCATGGTGCTCAACCTGGAGTCGGCGATCTGGGCGGCGGACGTGACCTCCGTGCACATCGAGCGGTCGTTCGTGATCGAGGCCGGCGGCTGCCGCCCATTGGCCGACCAGCCGCGCGACGAGCCGCTGTCGATCTCCTCGGGCGCGTAGCGCCCCACCGGCGCCGCGATCCTGTCTGACTTCTCCACTTGACCGACTGTCGCAAAGCTGCGACAGTCCCCTTACCAAATGCGTGGTGTAGCCTAATTTACTCTGACGTCTGGGACGCAATTTCCGATACACCCGCCGAAGCCGCCAACCTGAAGATCCGATCTCAGCTCATGCTTGCTCTGACTGAGTACGTCAATGGACAGGCGATTACTCAGGAAGAAGCGAGCAAACAACTCGGCGTGCCGCGTTCTCGTGTGAGCGAACTGGTCAACGGAAGAATCAGTAAGTTCAGCATTGATAAACTCGTGAACATGGCCTCGCGGGTGAACCTGGAGACACAAATCGTCGTGAAGCAAAACGGCAAGCCACTCTGCGATCACAGGGCTGGACCAGCAGCGGAATCATCCGCGTGCTCGATCTCCTCCGGGGCCTGACGCCAGTGCAGCCGTCCGCGCCGGCCGAGACCCTCTGGTCGATCGCCCTGGCCGGCGGCAAGGGCACCCGTCTGGCGGAGGCGCGCAAGCGGCTGCAGCCCGGCACCCACCCGCACCTGCCGGCCGACGCGTGGGGGACCATCGGCCCCAAGGCGCTGGCGTCGATGCGCGCCGGCCCCGGCGGACCGGTGAAGCCGATGATCGAGTGGCACCTGGACATCCACGCGGCGTGCGGCCGCGTCGAGCGCCTCATCCTGGCCGCCGGGTCGGGCGGCGATCTGCTGGAACACCACTTCCGAGCCGCTGCCGCCCACGGCGCTGCCTACCGCGGCGTGCCGGTGGAGATCCTGATCGAGGCGCGGCCGGCCGGCACCATCGCCCCGATCGTCAAGCTGCACGCCGCCGGCCGGCTGCCCGACCGGCCGGTCGTCTACGCCAACGCCGACAACCTGCTGGACGCCGACCTGTACGACTGCTACCGGCAGGGGCTGGAACGCGCGGCCGGCTGCGGGATCGACGCGCAAGAGTGCGTGATCGACGTCGCCGCGCTGGTGCCGTGGGAGGAATCGGGCGACTACGGCGCCCTGGAGCTGGACGAGGCGAGCGGCCTGGTGCGCGGGTTTCGGGAAAAGGCGCCCAAGGAGCGCAACCCGTTCCTGGAGCGCGGCGGCCGGCGCTGGACGCCGATCAACTCCGGCTTCTCGATCATCCCCAACCCGCGGCGGCTGTTCGCCCGCTACCTCACCGAGGCGACCGTGCGCACCTCGCAGGCGCTGGAGCGAGGCGAGCTCGAGTACGCCGCCCACGAGGGCGCGGTCAAGTACGAATCGCTGTACGAGCGCATCGCCGCCGACGGCCGCATGGTCGCCGTCCTGGCCTCAGGCTACTGGACCGACCTGGGCACCGAGGAGAAGATCCGCGCCGCCGAAGCGCGCCTGCCCGGACTGGGCTTCACGTAGGCGATCAGCCGAAGAATCGGAAGAGCGACATCATGGTGGCGAGCAGCACCACCCCGCCGCCCACCATCCATTGCATCCCGTTGAACCGCTTGTGCATGTCTTCGAACCGCTTGTCCACCGCCTCGAAGCGGGAGCTGATGAGCTCGCGCTGAAACGTGAGCTCGTCCTCCACGCGGGCCGTGCGCCCCAGGAGCCGCGGACCTACGATGTCCTCCATCCACTCCGCCAGGTTCGCGCGTACGTAGGTACCGATCTGTTCGATCTCGGCGCTGCCCAGCGGCATCATGGAGCCTCATCCACACCATACACCCGTGCCTCCTGCCCCATACGCCGCCCGGCCGGGCGGGCGCGCCGATTCGTCAAGTCGCGCAGCCAATCTCCCGACTCTATAAGGGGTACCGATGAGTGAGCTGCAAGGGCCCCCGTCTGCCGAAGCGGCCGCGGAGCCCGTTCAGGACGACACCTTCACGGTGCTCGACCTGGTCCTGGTCCTGGTCCGCCGCCGGCGCCTCATCGTTGCCACCACCGGCATCGCGGCCGTGGTCCTGCTGGCCTACAACATCCTGGCCATGGTGATCGACCCCGAGTCGCGGTGGAACCTGCTGCCCACCTGGTTCACCGCCAGCGTGACGGTGAGCATCGCCGATGATGGTCCGGACTACGGCGCGGGGGCAGCCACCCTGCTCAGCCGGATTCCGGACACCGGGGGCCTGGCCGACTTCGCAAGCCTGCTGGCTCCGGGAACCAGCACGGACGCCAGCCGCGCGCAGGAGTTGCTCATCGGCCGCGAAATCCTGGACGCGCTCGCGCGACAGCAGGGGTTCGTCACCGACGCGTCCGGCAACGACGACATCGCACTGGCGAGGGAACGGCTTGGTGAGAACCTCGATACGGAATACCTGTTCGAATCCGACCTTCTGGTGATCTCCTACGACCACTACTACCCCGACCAAGCCGCTGCCGGCCTGGAGTTCGCCGTGCAGCGGCTCCGCGAAAAGATGCATGCGCTCACGATCGAGCGGGTACGCCGCAGGAAGATCTTTCTGGACGAGCGTCTGGCCGAGGTCCGGCAGGACCGGACGGAAGCGCAGGACACGCTGACCAAGTTCCAACAGGAGTTCGGCGTGATCAACCTTGCGGCCCAGTCGGAGTCCGCGATCCAGAACGTCACCGCTCTCAAGACCGAGCTGTACCGCAAGGAGGTGGAGCTCCACTCCCAGATCGAACTGCTGGGAGAGAACACCGCCGCCGTGGTCCGGCTGCGGAGCGCGGTCGACCAGCTCCGCACGCTCATCCGGGAGATCGAGCACGGCTTCGTCGAGTTCCAGGACTCCGCGATCCCGCTGCAGGAGTTGCCCGCGCTGGGGGTCCGCTATCTGGATCTGGCCACGGAGTTGAGCGTCCACGACACGATCTACGCCTTTCTGCGCTCCCAATACGAAAGCACCCGCATCGAAGAGAACGCCAAGGAGTCGGCCTTCCAGATCGTCGAGGAGGTGGAGGTGCCGCTCCGCAAGAGCCGGCCCAGCCGGGCGCTGATCTGCATTATCGGCACCCTGGCCGCCTTCATGGCGTCGATCCTGGCCGCGTTCGCCGTGGAGCGCTTCAAGCGCGCCGAGTCCGATCCGGTGCAGCGCCGGCAGCTCGACGAAATCCGCCAGGAGATTGGCCTCATGCGGAAGAGAACAGGTCCGCCCACATGATGAAACGCGCTGTCGCGATCCTTCCGATCCTCTGCATCGTCGTCCTGCATGCGACCGCGCAGGACAACGCGAACGAGCAGGCGGCGAGCGGCGGCGAAGAGGTCGTCGCGTTCGGCCAGCGCATCCCGGCGCCGGCGACGCTTCCCGACGCCCAGTTGCTGGCCACGCTGCTGAGCTCCCAGCGCTACATCGTCACGCCGGGAGACCGTTACCGGCTGACGCTCGTGCTCGAGCAGACGGCGCGGTTCGACCTGACCGTCCAGGACGACGGCGTCCTGGAGGTGCCCTACCTCGGCACCGTGGAGACCACCGGACGGGAGTACTCGGACCTGCGCTCCTCCATCCTGGAGTCCCTGCGCAGGATCCCGGCCGACTACATGGAGTTCGAGCTGGTCTCCCCGGCGCGGTTCGAGGTGTTCGTGGGCGGGGCCGTCCGCTTGCCCGGCACCATGATCGTGCACGCCATCAACCGCGTGCAGGACGCCATCCGGCTGGCCGGCGGCGTGGACCAACACGGCAGCGTCCGCCGGATCGAACTGGTCCGCGCCGACGGCTCGTCACACCGTATCGACCTGGCCCGCTTCTTCGAGATCGGCGGGGACGACTTCAACCCGCTGCTGCGCCCGAGCGACCGCGTGTACGTGCCGGTCGCCGAGACCACGGTCACCATCGCCGGCGGCGTCCGCTACCCGGGGTCGTACGAGCTGCTGCCCGCCGAAGGGGTGACCGAGCTGATCGCCTGGGCGGGCGGCCTCCTGCCGGATGCCGATCCCGACAATATCGAGATCAGCGGCTACGGCGAGTCCGGCTCGTTCGGCCGCAGGACCGTCGCGTTCCATGCCGCGGACCGCATTCCGCTCAGGCACCAGGACGCGATCATCGTCCGTACCACAAACCGGCATACCGACCCGGTGGTGCTGTCCGGAGCGTTCTACGGCCGGCCGCAGGACGGCACCTCGCCGATCACCATTCCGAAGAAGCCGGTGGAGGCGACCATCCCCTACTCGACCGGCCTGTCCCTGCGCCAGGCCATGGCCGCCCTCGGCGGGCCCACGCCGTACGCCGCCGCGGGAGCCGCCTTCATCATCCGCGCCGACGCCGGGCGGGTCTCCTTCGACGCGGGCGCGATCTGGGAGGGCTCCCGTCCCGACATCCCGCTGCGGGTCAACGACCGGGTGGTCGTGCCGATCGACCGGGTGACCGTCTCCGTCACCGGGGCGGTCGAGTTGCCCGGCGAGTACGAGTTGCTGCGCGGCGCCACGGTCGCGGACCTGGTGAACCAGGCCGGCGGCCCGACGCCGTACGCCAACCGCCGGCGCATCATGGTCCGGCAGCCCGACATCAGCGGCGATTACGTCTCGATGCCGGTGACCTTCGAAGAAGGGATGCTGGTGATGCTGCGCGACAACGCGGTGGTGCGCGTGCTGTCCAGCTACGGTTCGGGCTCCGCGATCGTCGTCGAGGGCGCCGTCTACGGAAAGCCCATCGACGGCGAGGGTCCGATCACGCTGCCGACCGCGCTCCCCGCGGCTGCCTCCGAGCTCAGGGCCGGGCTCCCCGCGCCCGTGCCGGTACGGCTGGTCCTGCCGTTCTTTCCCGGCATGACCGCCTACGACGCGCTGTACGCCGTGGGCGGACCGACGCCGTTCGCGCGCGCCGAAGACAGCTACGTCGTCCGCTCCGGCGAGCGCATCGAGCTCGACGCCGCGGCGCTCTGGGACGGAAACACCCTCACCGGCGACATCCCGCTGCAACCGCGCGACCAGCTCGTGGTGCCGGCCACCGAGGTGTTCGTGACCGTGCTGGGCGAGGTCAACCGCCCCGGCGTGGTCCCGTTCCAGTTCGGTCTCACCGTGAGCGACTACCTGCTGCGGTCCGGCGGCATCACCCGCGAGGCCGACGCGGGGCTGATCCACTTCGTCGACAAGACCGGCCGCAGCCTCCGAGCCGCGAAGCTCGACGCCCCGGTGCGCAGCGGGGACATCCTGATCGTCGAACGCCAGGTGATCCTGCGCCTGCTGGAAGGCATCCAGCGCATCGCCCCCATCGTCAGCCTCTTCAACAACACCGCCATTGCGATCAACACGGTGAGCGACTGGATCGATCCCTCTCCGTAGTCCGTCCGGCACGCCCGTTTCGGAGCCACCGGTTGCGACCAATGCGGCGGAAGTCGGCTTGGCCGTCTGTCGCTACCTGTCCACCTTGGCAACCAGTGGGTACCTCTCCGGATGCTGGATGCGGTCGATGTCCAAGTCTACGTCAAGGTCGGGCCAGTGGAAGTGCCCGTCACGCTCCTCGATTACGTTGAAGACCTGGTCGACGGAAGCCTGCCGGAACCACGGAAACAGATCGTGGTCCAGATACAACTCGGTGTCACGCCACGCCAGCCACAGGCCGACCGGAGTGAGCTGCACCACCTCAACTCGCGAAGTGCTGACGCCATGCACGTACTATCTCCTCCTTTCGCCGCTCGATGATTTGCTGGATCGCTCTCGACTCGTGGGCGCTGATGCCTTTCGACATTGCGGGTTCGACTGCCGGGTCGAGCCAGAATTTCGCCTCGCCGCTTGCGCAGATGACGTGTACGTGGATTCGCGCTTCTTCCCGCGAAAAGAAGAAGAACCGATACGGCCCCTCCCTGAACACGGTCGGGCTCACGTGTGTGAGTATAGTGACCTTGGTAGCCAGACAGTAGGTCACTCCGCGAGTGGTCGGCCCTCCAGGAGACGGAACGGCCGCAGAGAGAACCTCGGCCTTGTAGGCGAGGCCAAGGCAGGCGATCACAGGGGCCTTGATGCCCTGGCAGGCGGCCAGCACCTGCTCCGCCACCCACAGCGGCTTGCTGCCGGCGCGTGATCCGGTCCATGCGGCGTCGGCACCGCGATGGATGAACGACCGGGTGGTGGTGCCGATCGACCGGGTGACCGTCTCCATCGCCGGGGCGATCGAGCTGCCGGGCGAGTACGAGTTGCTGCGCGGCGCCACGGTCGCGGACCTGGTGAACCAGGCCGGCGGCCCCACGCCGTACGCGAACCGCCGGCGCATGATGGTCCGCCAGCCCGACGTGAACGGGGACTACACCTCGATGGCGGTGACCTTCGAGGAAGGGATGCTGGTGACGCTGCGCGACAACGCCGTGGTGCGCGTGCTGTCCAGCTACGGCTACGGCTCCGGCTCCGGCTCCGGCTCCGGCTCCGCGATCGTCGTCGAGGGCGCCGTCTTCGGCAAGCCGGCCGATGGCGAGGGGCCGATCACCCTGCCGACCGCCCTACCCTCCAACTCGGCGGAGCTCCGCACCGGTCTGCCCGCACCGATCCCGATACGGCTGGTCCTGCCGTTCTATCCCGGCATGACCGTCTACGACGCCCTGTACGCCGTCGGCGGGCCGACCCCGTTCGCGCGCGCCGCAGACAGCTACGTCGTCCGCGCCGGCGAGCGCATCCAGCGCGTCGCGCCGATCATCAGCCTGTTCAACAACACCGCCACCGCCATCAACACCGTCAGCGACTGGATCGATCCGTCCCAATAGAGCCGCGCGCCCCCTGAGCAGCGCCCAAGTGTTGCGCAAGTCGAGGTCGTGATCGCGTACCGGCTGACACCGGACACCGCCTCACGGAAGAACTGCCGTAGCACATGCCTCCCGAATACGATCCTGATTCTCGAGCTGATGCTCGATTACCCTGGACGAGACCTCGAACTCATCGGCGATTTCATCTATGGCGAGGTGCTCCTCGTCCATCGCCAGGACTTGGTCGAGCGGCGCCAGGAGCTGCGCGGCAAACGCCCGTCCCGTCGCCTGACGTTCCGCCGACTCAAGATCATTGACGATCGAGCGCAACTCGTCACGGAAACACAGAGCATCGCCTATAGCCCGCGCGAAAGCAAACTTGTCGCGCCTTGAGGCGGCTTGCTCCCTAGCGTCGTAGCGATGGTCATGCAGATGGATCCGCACTGCACCGTCGCCACGAGAGACGAGTGCCCTGATCCGATCGGGAATCGGCACGGCCCTGAACGTCCGTGAGCCCATCTCCTTTGCGATTCGATCGAGCGAAAGAAATCGGTCGTGCGGTGCGAAGACCACATCGCGAAACGCCCATGCCGCGCGGTAACCCAATCTCCAGGGACGATCGTCAGCACGGCGTTGCAGGGACGGCCCGATCTGATCCGCTGCCTCGTCGAGCCCCGGCAGAGCAGCTTCCTTCTGCGGCCGCGACTCTACCTGAGTCACCCAGTCCAAGCTCGATTCCGAGCGTTCGCCGAGCGCAGCACCAGCCAGGAACTCGATCAGGGGCTCTCCACGCAAGTACTCGTGAGCCTTTTCGATCAAGCGGATATCCTGTTCGTCGATTGCGTACGGATCGACGCCAAGTGCACCCGCGGCCTCACAGAATTCCTGCTCATCCGGATCGGTTCGCGATCGGCTCACACGCTTCCAGCGCAATGCAACTTCGCTGCTTCGAACGCCGCCGTCGGCAACCCGTTCTACGACATCCTCTATGAACCGTGAGAGAGCTGCCTCCGCATCCTTACGGGGCATTTCTTCGCCCCCCGCGGCATCCATGATCAGATCAGGGTTCGAGCTATGAAGTTTCCGTACCGATACGTCGAATGTCGAACCATCGAATTGTAAACGCAGATCCGGAAGCGCGAATCCAGTCCGGTACCGCAACAGCTTATGGGTCACGTCGCGACCTCCGAATATGCGCCACCAGTCGGTTGCGAGACCCTCCGCGACGTGTACTGACGGAACGGTGAGAGATTCGAACCTTTCGTTCGATACCAAGTCGAAGAACTCACAGACGTTGTGTTCTGCAACGAAGATCCGCAGATCGCAGAGGGTCGCTCGTTCCTCTGGGCAGGCGTTGTTCCCGCCCGAAATCCAATCAGTCTCAAATCTCATCGTACTCGCGTTTGGCGATTGGCCATCCTTTGTAGTGTCCAGCCGCGGTATTGACACACGCTCCGAACCAGAACCGCCCCTCGACCTCGATCCACACGTTCTTCGGATACCTCTGATCGGCCTCAACGAAGCGGTAGTTCCCTTCGGCGATCGCCTGCTGAATCCAACTCGTCGCTCGGTCGCGATCTTCCGGTGTCGTCAGCGGGCAGACCGATGTGACCTGTTTTCGGCGGCGCCCGATACGTCCACCGGGAAGTTGGCGTGCTCTTGGCAAACCGCCCCACCAACGCCGATCTTTGTGCTCTGAACTGCCAACATATCGAGCGCCAATTGCCAACGCGCTCCGGTCTTCGGCCGCGAGCTCGGGTCGCATCGGTTTCTGGGAAGGAGGCTTCATACCGAAATCGTTTCGTGTGATAATGGAGCACGCACGGCAGTAGATGTCAAGGCGACATCATGGTTGGTGGCCAGCAGCACCACCCCGCCACCCACCATCCATTGCATTCCGTTGAACCGCTTGTCCATCGCCTCGAAACGCTTGTCGACCGCCTTGAAGCACGAGCTCATCAGCTCGCGCTAGAACGTCAGCTCCTCCTCCACGCGGGTCAATGCGCCCCAGGAGCTGCGGACCCACGATGTCCTCCATCCACTCCGCCGGGTTGGCTCTGTCGTCCGCGGCGGCGAGCGCATCGACGTCGACGCGCTCTGGGACGGCGACGGCCTGCACGGCGACCTGCCCCTGCAGCCGCGCGACCATGTCGTGGTCCCGGCTGCCGAGGCGTTCGTCACCGTGCTGGGCGAGATCAACCGCCCCGGCGTGATCCCCTTCCAGCACGGTCTCACCGTCAGCGACTAGGATAACGCCCGTACCATTTCTCAGGACACGCAAAAGCTCCCGTGCCACGCTCACGCGCGAACGCGTGAGCCTTCGATGCCTCAATGATACCGTCGATCTCCTCGATCGCTGCTCGTGCCTTCTCCATCGCGATGTGCGGCTTCAGCTCCGTCAACCGCCTACATCTCTCTTCAATCGGTTCATCTTCACTCCTCCCGGACAACTGAATGACACCGTTCTTGTTCTCGTCAAGCCATGCTCGTGCCGCATCTAACCACTTTGGCGGTCCGCGAACACGTAATCCGCCGATATTGTCGGAACAGCGTTGAGTATTTCGGATACCGTCAGTGACGATACGACCTCTCCGTCACGCCGACGCACCGGAAAGCCGAATTCACCCCCTCGTTGCCGATGAGATATGTCAGCGCCAATTGGTGGATATGACGCAGTCGCTGGAAGCACCGTGAGTTCAATACCTTCCGCTCGTCGCTGCCCAGACGGACAAAGACGTGGATCGGGTCGCGAATCTCGTGAATGTTGTTCGGCACGGTCTCAGGGTGAGCTCACGCTACGATGATCGTGTGTGCAGCTGCTCGTGTCCAGGGCCATACCCCGGCTCAGGCGGCGGGAATCACCAAGCGGCGGCACCTGTTCAGCGACACTGTGGCGATGATCGACGCCGACTTCGAGGAGCGCCGGCCCAAGACGCGCGGCCCCTACAAGAAGCGTCAGCCGAATAACGATTGACGCTTGACGCTTGACCAGACGGGCTCCGAGCGTGTACAAAATGTCGAGCTGGGGCCACCACCCCGGCTCGACAACTTCGCTTGACGGAAGCTCGGAGAGCGAAGCGACGGGCGTATCGTGCCCACGCCCCGAGCCTTCCGTCAAGCCCTTGGGGAGGGGGTTCATGGGGGCGACGGAATACTACGGCAGCGAACTGTTCCTTGCTGATCTTGCGCGAGAATGGATGCTCGATGAGGCGCCGAAGCTTCCGGGGCTTTCGCCGGAAGCGCGCCGACAGATCGCAGAGTACGATGCGCTCACGACGACCGAAGAGGTCGATCTGTGGGATGAGCTGGAAGGCCTCTTCGGGAACGCGTCATGGGAGCCCGCCGCTGCGCCGCCGTCCGCGATCGTGCCGCCGCGGCGGACGCCTGCGCCCCGGCCGAAGCCGCGCACGCGCCGGTTCAGGCGGAGCGAGGGCCCGCCGTACTGGGACGAGCCGGCTCCCTGACCCCGCCCCTCCTGACGGATAGCATTTACCCGCGGCCCCTACAAGAAGCGCCAGCCGAGGACCTGAAATTCAAAGGAACCCACTACCCGGATTTCGGACGTCTTGAAGTTGACCGGGGCTCGTGGCACTTTCGTGAGACGTGGAGGCTGCCATGCCCACAACCGTCTCGAATCGTGTTCCCGACCCTGACGCTCTGCGCGCTGCTGGATTGCGACCCATCCAGATATGGGTTCCTGATACCAGACGATCGGGATTCGCCGAGGAGTGCCGACGCCAGTCGACGATAGTCGCTGCAGCCGACCTTGCAGATCGCGACCTCGCGGACTTCATGGACGCTGCCCTTGCAGACATGGAACGGCCTAATGCATGAAACGGGGCGATCTTGTAACTGTCGTTATCTCGGGAGACTTCGGGAAGCCAAGGCCCGCGCTGGTCATTCAGGCGACTCGATGATGCCGACATGGTTGTCGTCGACTGGTGTCTGGCCCTGTTCCTCGGCTATGCGCGACTCGTATAACCAGCGAGTTCGGCACCGTCCGTCTTCGTGTACGCCCCTATTTGCACCAGATGCCGCGCGTGTCGATCACGCGCTTGCCGGCGAGGCACGTTCGATCGACGCGGCGGAACTCCTCGTGATCGGTCAGCAACAGGATCACGTCGGCCGCTAACGCCTGGTCGAGGCTGACCAACGCCGTCCGTCCGCCGGCCGCGAGGCCGGGGGGCAGGTCATCGACGTGCGGCTCGACCACCAGAAGCCGTCCGGGGCAGGTTTCCTGCAACCGCTCGATCACGGCGATCGCCGGACTCTCGCGGAGGTCGCCCACGTCGGCCTTGTAGGCGAGGCCAAGGCAGGCGATCACAGGGGCCTTGATGCCCTGGCAGGCGGCCAGCACCTGCTCCGCCACCCACAGCGGCTTGCTGCCGTTCACCTGCCGGGCTGCCCGGATGAGCGGCGTCCGCTCCGGTGCCGAGTGCACGATGAACCACGGATCGACCGCGATGCAGTGGCCGCCGACGCCCGGCCCGGGCTTCAGGATGTCGACGCGCGGGTGGCGGTTGGCCAGCTCAATGAGCTCCCAGGGATCGATTCCCAGGGAGTCGCACACCAGCGAGATCTCGTTCGCGAAGGCGATGTTTACGTCCCGGTACGCATTCTCGGTCAGCTTCACCAGTTCCGAAGTGCGCGCCGTGGTCGTGTGGCACCGGCCGCGGACGAACACCTGATAGAGCCCGGCGGCCGCGGTGGCGCACGCGGCGGTGATGCCGCCGACGACCCGATCGTTGTTGGTCAGCTCGTGCAGCATGTTCCCGGGGATCGCTCGTTCGGGGCTGTACGCGACGCGCACATCGCTTGCCTCCCCCGCGGCGTGCGGGAACGACAGGTCGCCGCGCGACTCGGCGAGCCAGACACAGAGGTCCTCCGTCGTCCCGACCGGGGACGTGGACTCCAGCACCACCAGGTTGCCGGGACGCAGCAGGGGCGCCAGGCTCTCCGCGGCAGCTCGCACGAAGCTCACGTCCGGGGCGTGATCCGGTCCGTGCGGCGTCGGCACCGCGATGATGAAGGCGTCCGCCGGCCGCGGGGTCGCCGCGGTCCGCAGCCGGCCGGCGGCCACGACCTTGCGAACCAGTTCCCGCAGGTCACCTTCCGCTGTTGGCGGGGCGCCTGCGCCGATCGCCGACAGGCGCTCGGCATCCACGTCGACGCCGATCACCTCGACACCCTGCGCGGCGATGCTCGCCGCGGTCGGGAGTCCCACGTAACCGAGTCCGATCACGCAGACCCGGCGTGGCGCCGTATCAGCCACCGGTCAGTTCCGCCAGGATGCGTTCGCTCGCGTGACCGTCGCCGAATGGATTGGTCGCGCGCGCCATCGCCGCGTAGGCGTCCTCGTCCTCCAACAGCCGCTCCGTCTCCGCGATGATCCGTTCCGTGTTGGTTCCTACCAGTCGGACCGTCCCCGCCGCGACCGCTTCCGGCCGCTCGGTCACCGCGCGCATCAGCAGCAACGGCTTGCCGAGCGCCGGCGCCTCCTCCTGAATGCCGCCCGAATCCGTGATGATCATGTGCGCGTCACTCATCACCGCCACGAAGCTCAGGTAGTCCAGCGGATCGATGAGGTGGATGTGCGGCCGGCCGCTCAGGTGGCGCCGTACCGGTTCCCGGACGTTGGGATTGGGGTGCACCGGAAAGACGATCTCCACGTCGTCGCGGGCGCCGATCGCCGCCAGTGCCCGGCAGATCTGATCGAATCCCCCGTCGAAGTTCTCCCGTCGATGCGCGGTCACCAGGATCAGCCGCCGGCCGGTTGCCCGGCCCGGCAGACACTCACGCGCACGCGCCGCCAGTTCCGCATCGTTCCCGAGCCGCTCCGCGACGTGGAACAGCGCGTCGATCCCGGTATTCCCGGTAACCGTGATGCCGGCATCCGGCACCCCTTCGGCCAGCAGGTTCTGCCGCGCCCCCTCCGTGGGCGCGTAGTGCCGGTCACTGATCGCGTCCGCGATCCGGCGGTTCATCTCTTCCGGCCACGGCGCATACCGGTCGCCCGTGCGCAGCCCCGCCTCCACGTGCCCGACCGGCACCTTCGCGTAGTAGGCGGCCAGCGCCGCCGCCAGGGCGGTCGTCGGATCACCATGGACCAGCACGCGGTCCGGCCGCACCTCCGCCAGCACGTCACGCATCCCGGTGAGCACCGCGCACGTGACGTGCGTGATGTCCTGATTCGGCGCCATCACGTCCAGGTCGTACTCCGGGCGCAACTCGAACAGCTCAAGCACCGAATCGAGCATCTCCCGGTGCTGCGCCGTCACGCAGATGCGATGCTCCACGCCGTCGGCCGCCCCCAGCGCGCGCGCCACCATGGCCATCTTGACCGCCTCCGGCCGAGTACCGAAAACCGAAAGAACTCGCACTACCTACCTCCGTACCCCTGCTTTCACCCGCACGCGGATCAAGTCCACGGCCACACGATCGCCCCGTTACCGGTACACCAAGGCGCAATGATAGCTCCATATGGCCCCTGCAACTCCCGGAGCCGCATGCAAGCTAACTTCCTTCACCAAGTGCTTCATCACGCCGCGTATGCCGTAGTTGTAACGGTAAACCTCTACCGATGGATTCCTCACTACCTGCCGTACCACTTCGAAACCACAACTCTGCACCAGCCGCCGGACGCTCTTCCTTGAATAGTAATTGATGTGCCCCGTGTTGCCAAACGAATGGTCGTCGGGGAGCCGTACCGTGAGCTCCAGCGGCACCTCCACAAAGACGTGCTGAGCCACCCGGCCCGCTTCATACAACAATCTCCGCGGATACTCCACATGCTCCAGCACGTGGCTCATCACCGCCAAATCGAAATAATCATCTTCGTACTTCAGCGTGTACCCGTCGAACATCGAGCACTCCCGCAGCTTCGGGATCTTTCTCCTTTTCGTGGCTTCCACCGCGCTCTCCGCGATCTCCACTCCCCACAGTTCGTCGACGAAACCCTCACCTTCCTCCGACAGCAGCTCCAAAAGGATACCGTCTCCGCAGCCGATCTCCAGTACGCGTCCATGCGCGATATCTGCGCAAAGCTCCCGTACGTTCGCCGTCGTGTCCAGTCGCGAGAGCCTCTTGTATCCGAAATCACCGTCACTGTAATACTCGTCGTAGTGGCGTCGGAATCGTTCGTTAACTGAAAACCCGCTCATCGCCGGCCCCGCCCCATTCCCTTCGTTGCCGAACCCGGCCCTTCTCGCTTCCCGCCGTGTCTACCACCCGTCGGTGCATTCCCGAATCCCGTCACTCTGTACACACCAAGGATGTCCGCTCGCACCGACTCCCATGCATAGTGATCCTCGTACGCTCGCCGTGCCCGGCTACACATTGCCTGATACTCCTGTCGCGCCGTCCGCAGCTTCCTCAACCGTTCCGCGAGGTCGGCGGGATCACCATAGTCCACTTCCACTGTGCATCGATACGGCGCAAGCACCTTCGCTATTTCCAGTTCCCGGTTGATCACCAGAGGCCTACCCACCGCGAGACTCTCCGCTATCTTATTCGACGCTGCGAACCGATTGATCGGTCTGATCGGATCGTAGAGCGCACAGACGAAGTCAGCGCCCGCCGTCTCCCTGATGACTTCGCTTTGCGGCAAGTAGCCCAAGACGTCGATTCTCGGATGCGCCTCCAGCGCGGAGATCATCTGTGGGTCGCCCATCCCTGCCACGCGCAGGCGCAGTCCGTCATTCCTTTCCACGAGCTCCGCCAGAGTCTCCATGCCTCGCCCCGCGTCGATCCATCCGCCGACAAACAGAATCACCGTTGCACTATCCCTGCATTCTGGCGGGCACGACCCTGGGTCGATCGGGGCGTTGCGCACCACCACGACCTTGCTTCGGGCCCAGGACGGCAACGCGGCCCTCCGAAAGCCCTCCGGGACCACCGTCACCGTTGCCGTGATCGCGGCGGCGCCTTCAATAATGTTCAGGGCCTTCGCCACCAATCGCCAGACTCGATAGCGCTGCGATAGATTGTCGTGGATGTTGTAGATCAACGGAACCCTCGCCACGAGCGAGTACCAGCGCGCCGGCCAATACAACTCAAAGTCAGAGACGTGCACGACTGCCGGGCGCGCCCGCATGAGGTACGCAAGCAAAGCCAGCCAGAAGACCACCACCGAACCTACATACAGGCCCGGACGCCGGCCGTTCACCAGAGGGAACGACGGACCGATCAACTCAACAGGGAAGCCCTCCCATACTTCGTCGCGGCGTCGACTTCGCTCCCGTCTAGCGCCGACAAATCGCGGCTGAAGTCCTACCGTCCGGGCAACGGTCATCATCCTGACGACGCGAGGATTCGGTCGATCATACATGCGCACGTAGATCGCTTCCGTTCTTCTCCGCCTCCCCTGCTCCGCCTGCAAATCGCCGCGCTTCCTCCGAGAGTTTCCCACCGCACCGTACGTCCCGAGCTCCCCGGAGCCCACTATGACGCGGCCCCGCGAACCAAGGCCGCTCGGAACCCACGACCCTTCTTCCCGTGCGCGTACGCGATCGCCGACACTACCGATTGGACGTAGGCGTCAAAGCTATATTCGCCGCTGATGAGTTGCCGCGCTGAGCGGGACATCTCCGACCGCGCCTGGTCGTCTGTCAATAATCCCTTCATCCGAGCAGCGAGGAACTGGACTACGCTCTCATCATCGTCGTGCGGCGCGCTCATCCGATAGCCCGTGACTCCGTCCTTAACCAGATCAACCTCGCAGCCGTCACCGACCGTACAGATGACCGGCAACCCGTGTGCGAGCGCCTCGCTGATGGCCAGCCCACCCAAGCCGGGCATCACGAACAGGTCGCCAACCTCAAAGTACGCGTCCACGCCGCTGATCACTTCGCCCGCGAACTCCACATGTCCATCGGCCACGCAGTCCGCCGCAAGCGACTCGAGACGCGCGCGGTCCGGTCCGTCCCCGACGATCAACAGTCGTGAATCACCGACAGCGTCAACGATCGTCCCATACGCCCGAATTAGACGATCCACCCCCTTCCCCGGGGAGAGAGATCCTACGTAGAGCACGATTCGCCGAGCCCCGAGCCCGTGATTCGTTCGAACGGTACGCGATCTCTCGATCGCAAAGCGTCGAGTCGTAAGGATCGCGTCGGTATCCACCGTGTTTGTGGCTACAAACGCTTTGCTCCTGCCATAGCCGCTTTCCTGGAAATACCGGAGAGCAACTGAACTATAGCCCAGAAGCGCTACCGCGCTTCTCTCCATCCGCTTCACCAACGCTCGGTACGGGCTAAACCAACGCGGATAGGACCTTCCCGCAATTCGCCCAAGTGTCCACCAAACCACCGGAACACCATGTAGCCACGAGTAGATGTAGATGAACAGGTTGTTGATGACATTTGCCCCACCCGACGTCACTATGACATCGGGCCGGAAGCGACGAAGAGCCCACAAGAGACCGGGAAACAGAACCAATACACCGCGCCGCCCGCCCAAGGCTACGCGGCTTATCACCGTATGCAGCCTCTGGTGGTCGAACCCGTCTATGTGTTTGGCGCTGCTGAGCTGAGTGCCGGGAACATCGTGCCCATAGAAGACCTTGACCGCCAAGTCAGGTTCCCGCGCTAGCCGCCTGAAAACCGGTACTCGATAGTGCATGCATGAGCGGAAACAGATCGCCACTCGCACCGGCCGTAGCGTGGGCCGACGACGGCCCCTCTGCCGAGCAACTCGTATGTCCACGTAGCTATTGCCGGTTACTGATCGCATCGGCGATGCGGCGATTCATCTCTTCCGGCCACGGCGCATACCGGTCGCCGGTCCATAGCCCCGCGTCGACGTGCCCAACCGGGACCTTCGCGTAATAGGCCGCCGGTGCGGCTGCCAGAGCGGTAGTCGGGTCACCATGAAACAGCACGCGATCCGGCCACACCGCCGCGAGCACGTCACGCATTGCCGTGAGGACCGCGCAACTGAAGCAAACGTATGCTCATACGTGACGACGAATGTCTCTATTCATGTGGTCTCTCGTCATGGAAGCTCGCTACAACCGCCAGCTCGCTGATGCGATCCGTTCCCAAGTAGAACGCCCGCTCGTTCGACCGGAGCCTGAACCAGTCACCTTCACATTACTCACTGTACCCCGGCAAGATCCTGAGAGTCTACGCCGCACGGGTCGATCGCTCAGCATCCGTATTCGTCGACGACCCGTTCGATGATCCCGAGGTAACGCTCCGCAAGCCGGCCGCGATCGAACCTCTCGGTCACGTACTCCCGCCCCGCAGCGCCGAGTCTGTTTCTCAGCTCGGCATCGTCGGCCAAGCGCAGCGCCGCCTCGACCAGTTCCCCTTCATCCTCCGGCTCGACGCAGATGCCGCAACCCGCTTTCGCAACGAACTCACGAGCGAACCCCTGCACACCCAGAATGATCGGACGCTCCATCGCCGCGAACTCGAAGATCTTCGACGGCATCACGGTCGTGAACGTCTTGGCTTTGCGAAGATGGACCAGACAGGCGTCCGACACCGACAGGACCGCGGGAATCGCGCTCCTGTCGAGCGCTCCCGCGAACACCACATTGTTCAGACCGTTCCGCAGCGCTTCACCGCGCAGGGCATCCAACCTGGCACCGTCGCCGATCAGCAGGAATACGATGTCGGAACGGTCGCGCTCCCGCAGGAGCCTCGCCGCCCTCAGTACCACCTCGAGCCCATGTGCCATGCCGATAGCCCCGCAGTAGGTGACGCAGAAGCGGCCGGCGACGCCCAACCGATCGGCCAGCTCCTGATCTCCCTTTACCGGGAAGAACAGGTCCCCATCCACGCCGTTCATCACGACCGACACGCGCTCCCGTTCGACTCCGCGCTGAATCAAGCCGTCCCGATACCCATCTCCCACCGTGACGATGTGGCGTGCCGCCCGGTACATGCCGCGCTCCAGCGTCTCAAGGATCCTCAGCACCACCCGAGCGTGCAGCGCACCGACGGCTGCGATCGACTCCGGCCACAGATCCCGGATCTCGATCAGCAGGGGCCGGCGCCGGAGCTTGCCGACCACCACGCCCGCCCACCCGCAGAAGAATTGGGGCGACGTGGCGATGACGATGTCCGGCCGCTCTTCGAGCATGGCGCAACAGACCGCCGAAACCAAGTAGAAAAGAAAACTCGCACTCCGCTTCCACGTCCCTTCGTTGGCCGCCAGCAACGTGAGACAGCGCACCACGCGAATGCCGTCGACGTACTCGATCTGCCGCAGAGCGTTGCGATGGCCGGGATAGAGCACGCCGCGCGGATGGTGCGGTGCGCACGTCACGACCGTGACGGCGTGGCCGGCGGCAGCCCACTTCCTGCAGTGGGCGAACGTGCGGGATGCCGGCGCATTCCGTTCCGGCGGGAAGTAGTGAGAGAAGAAGAGAATGCGCACTACTGGACCGCTATCCTGATGGCGGCGCGGAGGCTCGCGACGGCGTGGGAGAATCGGAGACAGGGATTGGGGATCTCGACGCCGAACCGCGGACAGTAGACGGAGTCGTCTTCCGCCACCTCGGCCCATCCCGACCAGGAGACCCGAACCCTTCCCGCGGCAGTGGCTACCGTACAGGCATCGCCGCTCAGCTCCTCGATCCGGCAGTCCGGATGAAAGTGCACGCGCGCCACCGATCGCACGGACCGCGTCGAGTCGACGTTGTCGGAGATATCGAGTTGCCCGCCGGCGTGCCAGCGAAAGGTCCGTGCATGCGTCGGCCGCCCGGGCAGATGACGGTAACCGTCATGCCGCGCCGCCAGCCGGAATCCGTCCGGGAGCTCCTTCCAGTCCACGTCGCGCGGCGCGCACCGCCGCCCGACCCGGAAGGCGGCCCACACCTCGACCTGATTCTGCCCTTCGATCTCCACCGTGTTGTGCGCGCGCGTGGAGCGGCAGTACTCCCGCATCGCGCCCGCCTCGTACGTGGAGACGCCACTGTCGACGACCACCCTGGCCCCGCGCAGGGACAGTTCGAACGAGAGTAGATCGGCATGCCCGTGGCCGGGCTGGTAGTCGGGACCGATCGGTCCCGCGTCGCATACCACGTAGTGGCCCTCCGCGGTTCGTGCGCCGTAGTAGCCGCTGTCGACGAGCGCGAACGGGCCGGCCGGCGGCACCGAGCCGGCGTACCGGACGGGATCCGCCGCATTGGAAGCGTCCTCGAACGCGCTGTCGTTCATCAGCGCGATTCCGCCATCGGGATGGCAGAGGCTGGCCAGCGCGGTTTCCACGCGCTCGACATACGGTCGAACCAGGTTTCGAAGATCGCCGGCCCGCGTTGCGGCGAGCATCCGCAACCCGTGAACGATCCGTTGCTGGTACATCGGGGACCGCTCGAAGTGCCCGCCGTCCGCGAGCACCTGCTCGGGCAACTGGCGCTCGAGCACCTTGATGCCGGTCCGAAGCCACGAGGCCGCCTCCCGATGCGCGAAGCAGCTTCCCACCACCGCCAACGCGACCCCGTTCTCGAACAGGTGATTGCCGAGCAGATGCCACTCCAGGCGCCGTTGCAGATGGTTCGCCTGTTCGCGGACGCTGCACCACAGCGTCGATGCGAACACGTCATCCGCCACTGTCCGATCCCGGTGCCGGCCCAGGAACAGCGCGCACCAGTTGGCGAGCCGCAGTGACGTCGGATATGGCTCCCAGCCGACCCGCCCCCGGCCGGGACCGTGGCTCTCTATCCAGTGCAGCACCACCTCACGCGCTTGCGGGAACGCCAGGGACCACAGGAAGTCTTGGTAGTGCAGGTGATAGCGCCACAGCAGCGGCACTTCCGTGACACCCCAGGCCGGCGGAAAGCCGATGGTTTCGGTCCGGTTCTGGAACGTCAGGGAGCCGGAGAGGAGCGATCCTCGATCGTGAGCTGAGGCAGCCGCGGGCGAAGGAAAGCTCACCCCGTCCGTCCAGCGTATCTCCGGCATCCGATCCCGAACTGGTGCGCGGCGAGGTCCAAGCCGGTTACGCCGCAGCCGGTGGGCCACCTGATAGGCAACCTGCTGCGGACGCAGGTGCCGGATCGTTCGCAGATACCGCCCGGCAGCGGCACGGCTCATCAAGGTACGCGTGCGTTGGAATCGGAGCCACCGGTCACCCGACGTCGACCATCGTGCCGGTTTCCAGACTGCGCACGGCTCCGAAGCATACGCGATGGGTAGCGGCGATACAGGCCCAGGAGATGGGCCACGGACCACCGTCACGGCACGCACTCAGGAACGCATCGATCTCCTCGGCGAACCCTTTGGCCTGTTTGCCGTGCATGCTCCGCCCTCCGCCGTAGAACCGGGTGGTGCGAAAGTCGTCGATGACGGCGCTCCTGCCGTCCGCGAAGACCTCGCACCGTTCCTTGGCCAAGCTTCGGTGCCCCAGAGCCAGGTATTGGATGGTGGCCAGCGAGCCGTCCGTGTACTGGACGGTGATCACCGCGGAGTCATGCGCAACCACGTCTCGTGAGTCGGAGACGATGCTGTTGGCCATGACCGCGACCGGATCACTGCCGATCAGCGCGGTGCAGAAGTCCACGAAGTGGCAGCCTTCGCCAATGATGCGTCCTCCTCCCTCTTCGGGATCGTGCAGCCAGCTCTCCGGCGGGATCACGTCGGCGTTGACCCGGTAGTTCACGACCATGGGGGTCCCGCGATCCCGGAACGCGGCCTGCACCGCTCGGGCATGCGGGGAGAACCGGCGGTTGAACCCCACCATCAGACAGGGCTCGAACCCGGCGCCTCGTGCGTCCTGCAGTGCGCGCTCCACCTCGTCAAGGTCGGCCTTCCTGATGCAGAGGGGCTTCTCGACGAAGACGTGCTTGCCGGCCCGCAACGCCGCCGCGACCAGTGCCGCGTGGCTGCCGTGCCGGGTAGCGATGAACACGGCGCCGGTGTCGGCGCGTTCCAGCACCTCACCGGCATCCGTCGTGACGACGGCGAACTTGAACCGCTCCGCCGTTTGCGCGGCACTCCTGCCGGTGCTGGTGCAGACCGCGGTCAGCCGAGTGGCCCCCGCCTTCACGATCTGCGGCAGCAGCACGCCGCGGGCAAAGTTGCCGGCGCCGATGAACCCGACGCCGACGTCGCCGCCGTGCGTCCCTGTCGCGCGGTCGTCCGCACGACGCACCGTCCGCTCCAGTCGAGCGCCTGCGGGATATTCCAGCAGGATGCCGAGGTACTTGCGGTCGAGGGTGCTCTCCGCGGGCAGCTTGCCTTCGATCAACGCATAGGCATCCAGCGCGTCCGCGAACGGCAGGCGATGGGTGACCAGCGCCGAAGGCGTCACCCGGTTCTGCTGCACCAGATAGAGAAAGCTCTCCAGGTTGCGCTGCTCGGTGAATCGCACGTAGGGAAACGGATAGTCGTTGCCCCGTTCCTCGTAGTCGGGATCGTAGCGTCCGGGACCGTAGGACATAGCCAGCCGCAGATCGAGCTCCTTGCGGTAGAACGCGTCACGTGGCACCTGCATGCCGACCAAGCCGACGGCAACCACCCGCCCCTTGTGGCGCGACAGCTCCGCCGCCTGCTCGATCGGCTGGCTGCTCGGCGTAGCCGCGGCGATGATGACGGCATCCGCCCCGTATCCGGCGGTGAAGGCCGCGCACGCCCTGTCGGCGCCCGAGCTCACCGCTGCGTCGGCGCCCAGCCTGGTAGCGAGTGCCGCCCGTTCCTCGTCCGGATCCACGCCCAGGACCGCGCAACCGTTCGCTTTCAGGATCTGTACGGTCAACAGCCCGATCAGTCCCAGACCGATGACCACGACCCGCTCGCCAATCAGAGGTTGAGCTTGCCGCACCCCCTGCAGCGCGATCGCCCCGATGGTCGCGAACGCGGCGTCCGCGTAGGAAACCCCCTCGGGGATCTTCGCGCACAGGTTGCGCGGCACGAAGTTGAACTCGGCGTGGTTGGCGTAGCCCGCGCCGGCGATCGCCACGCGGTCCCCCGGCTGCAGCCCGGCCGCACCCCCGCCGGCCTCCACCACCTCTCCCGACGCGGAATAGCCCAGCGGCACCGGTTCGTCCAGCCTGGCGAACACCTGCTCCGCGGTCGCCCTGACTCCCCGCGTCCGCACCGTGTCGAGCACCTTCCTCACCAGATCCGGCCGCGCCCGCGCCTTGCCCAGCAGGCTCTTCTTCCCCAGCTCCAACAGCATCCTCTCGGTCCCGGCGGAGATGACGCTGCAGCGCGTGCTCACCAACACGCCGCCCGCCCCGCACGCCGGCGCCGGCACTTCGGCCAGCCACAGCTCACCTTTCCGCTGCGATTGCAGAACCTGCTTCATTCCCAGGTCACTTTACCCATCGCGGACGTTGCACGATCATACGACCGAAGGGCCGATGAAGCCATTACCTGACACGCCACCGTTACTCCGCCGCCTGTCCCGCTTCGCCATCAGCAGCCTCAGAGATTTCACACGGCTCCGCCGCTTGGAAAAGCTGGGAAATCCATCGTATCCCACCCAACTTTCCTTTCTTCCCCGATCTGATTCCCGCGCTCTCATCTATTGGACCATCTGCTCGCCCAACGATGTGGGCTCCAGTATCATCTCCCGATTGTTTTCAAGGGCCGCGCGCGTAGCCAGGAAGAGCTCCGCGGTCTGCCGCACGTATTGAAGATCGATGCCTGGTTTGCCGCCGCCACGCTCGCTCATTTCATAGCTAGCGAGAATCGCTTGCCTATGGCCGTGTTGTCGAAACAGCGGGCGAAAACGCTTCTTGCGTTCCAGCTCGTCAAGCTCCAGTTCACTGAAGTTGGCCAGTGAGACCAGGAGGTCTCCCTTGTGGATGTGGAGGTGCTCGTGTACGCCCTCGAACGGCTCTCCCTTTTCGGAGAACGCGATCGTGGCGATCGATCCGTCGCCGAACACCAGGGATACCGAGATGTCGCAGTCCTTCCTCCCGGCACTGACCGGGACGATGCGGATCGGATAGCGATCGTCCGCCGGAATCATACGCAAACAGAAGTCCGTCCAGTGACACAGGTTGCCGAGCACCCGGCCGCCCTCTCTCGGGTGCAGGTACCAATGGCCCGGATCAAGTCTATGGCCGGCGACGAACCAACTGATGATGCTGGCTCCATCCTGACCTGCAATGGCCGCCAGGACCCGTCCACTGAGGGAGCTGAAGGGGCGATTGAACCCCAGCGCGATCCTCGGATTCGGCGCCGTGGCCGCGGCCGCCAGCAGGCGACGTAACTGGTCTTCGTCGACAACGTGAGGCTTCTCGATATGCACCGCCTTGCCGGACTTGATCGCGGCGATGGCGTAATCTGCGTGGCTGGCATGATTGGAAGCTATGTAGACGAGGTCGATTGCCGCATCCGACAGGACCTCCTCGGCGTCAGTCGTGTAGTAGTCCGCGCGATAACGCTCGAACAGCGACGCTGCGCGATTGGCGTCGATATCCATGACACCGCGCAGCACCGACCCCACTTCCCGATTCAGGAAATGGGCGATCGTGCAGAATGCGTAATTGCCGCAGCCGATCACTCCCACATGGCGCGTGTCCGCAGTCTTCGTCCTCCGGCTCGGAAGCTCGTCGTAACGAGCCCGCATGTGATAGTGTCCGCGCACCTTGGCAAGAGTCCTGGATACGCCATACATCCGCGCGTAGCGAAGCAACTTGCGGACACGGAACCGGAATGGCGATCTCGCATAGTCCATTTCGGTATTAGGACGTTTATCAAGGCGCGGGCGTCAAGAGCCCGTTCGTCCGGAGTTCCGCACTACGTCCGGCGACGATGAGTCTTCGATAGACCTCAGCCATTGACGCGGCGATCCCGGGCCACGTGTACTTCTTCCTCACGAGACGTTCGCCATTGTGTCCCATGGCAACCCGGAGAGCGGCGTCCGACAGCAGGGTGCTGATCGCCTGAGTCACCGCCGGCTCATCCGGCTCGACGACGAACCCCGCGGCGTGCTCGGACACTTCAGGAAAGTTGCACTGTCTGGAGATGACAACGGGAAGGCCCGCCGCCAGCGTTTGTCGCGGCCTGTCAACATTCCGGTGACTAGGGTTCTGTCCAACGCGTCCTCCGTCAGGAACGATTCCATTTGCTTCCGTGAGCTTTCCTCATCAGGACCTGCTACCGGCAACGCGCAATCTTTGCGCTTGGGGGAAATCTTCACGTAGCTCCGTGCCAGTATAACCAGTCCCGTTTTTGAACGCAGACGACCGAGTAACAGGATCACAAGCGTGCCCTCCAGGTTCGGATATTTTGCCATGGACTCCGATATCTCACGCGCTCGTTCAAGAAGATCCGGACTGACACCCTTGGGGGTAGCGAAAACCGGAGTTTCGTATCCGAGTTCGGCTATCCGTGTCATCTCCGCCTCCGTGAGTGCGTAAAGTGCGTCACAGCACTTGATGATATGATCTTGAATGCTCCTCGTATAAATCTTCTTCTTGGGCGACTTGTGCTCACGAGCCCACGCTTCAAGAGTTCCATGGGGGTCAGAACGAAAGGAACATCGTGTTCGGAAGCTGTCCGAAATGCTACGAAACCAGCGTGGTGCCAAGGCTCGTGGACATGAACGATATCGAAACTCCCGCTTTGCACTGCAGATAACAGAGGAAATGACTTTCCCCCTCACAGAGGATCACATCCGGTGCGACTCGCCGCAGAGCATCCACCAGACCGACATGCAGCGCCAGGATGCGCCGGCCGGACCGCACGAACCGGGTCTGCACCCTCATCACCGGAACGCCGTCAAGGTTGGGCGCGCTCCTCGCCATCGTGCCGCGGACATCGTCCCCGATGAACAACCGCACCTCCACGCCCTCAGCTCGCGACAGAGCGGCAAACAGACCGATGCGATATGGCGGGCATACGCGTTGCAGGACCGCGAACCGTATCCGGCGTTGCATCATGACAACCGATCTCCGGCGCCAATCGCCATCAGAATGGATGCCGCAGCGAGACACAGGGTGACGTCACCGCCGCTCCGCACCCTGCCCTTTGGGACCTCGTCTCCGATGAACAACCCCATCTCGACGTTCTCGGCTGCGGAAAGGGCAGAAAACAACCGACCCGGTCGTCTGGACATACGCGCTCCAGCACCGCCACGCGGACGCCAATTTGCGTGCCACTCATCGATCTCCTGCCGCCCCGCTCGACTTCCCGCGCGCCCGCTGTCGCCACTCCGCGACCCGACCCTGTCCCGATCGCAGCAAGCCATCCAGCAGCACTCTGAACTCCGGGTCCACCAGACGGACGATCAATAAGGCGAGGAGGGCCAGCAGCGGGCCCAGGAGCCCGACGGCGACGATCTGTCCTGCGGCATGCCATTCACTCAGAATCCCTACGAGCACGTACCCCCCGCCAAACAACGGCAGGGTGAACAGCAGCGGCCGCGCAAACAGACGAATTACCCTGCCAAGGTTTCCTCCGGAGCTCATGTTGGTACACATCCAGGTCGCGAATACGGTCGTGAAGCACCATATGGCAGCGCTACCGATCGCGACACCGACGGCACCCCATTGCCCGGCTGCGATCCAGAATATTGGCACGGTGAGCGCTATGTGCATGATCTGATATGCCAGCAGGAGACCGAAACGACCCTGTGCCTTCAGGCACGACATATTCGGGCCGGACGCGAAAGCGAACGCTTCGCGCAACGCCAGGATCTGGAACAAGGGAATCGCGGGACGCCACTTGGGATCGAAGAGCAAATGAAAAAGTGGTTCGGCCAGAACTGCTTGTAGCAATGCCAGCGGGATGCACACTGCTCCGAGGATCTGTTGCGACTGCACGAAAACGCGCGCCTGCCGTGACCTATCGCCTTGCAGTGTACCCAGAATGGGTTGCATGACCTCACCGAGTTTTGTAGCGATCATCGAATTGATCTGCACGGCTACCATGCTCGCGAACGCGTAGAGACCAGCCTCATACGCACCCGACACATAGCCAAGGATCATGAGATTCACCTGAAGCGTCAGGCCATGAATGTATTGAGCTGCTCCACCCCTCAGATAGTCCCGCATGAGCAGGTACGCGACCCCGCGATGGAAGCGCCGCGTGCTCCTCACGGCCCCGCTACGGATATAGCCTACGGCCCTGCCGGCCTGGTTCAAAATCTGTGGAACCACCAGAGACGCCGCGCGAGCGCCCATCCCTGCTAGAACGACCGATAGCAGCGTGGCTACGAACTGTAGGACCCCATCGATCATCGCTATCGCGCGGAAACGAAAACCCAACCGGAGATTCGCGTGCGGCACCACCGACAGTGACTGCATCACCGGACGCATGGCCAACACCGCCAGAAGGCCGCCGAGCGATGCGGCGGGGTATGACTCGTACCATCGAAGGGCGAGAGGAATCGAACCCACGATTACGCACGTTCCCAGAGCCGCCATTATCCAACTGAGCCGCAAAGCCGTAGGTGCCAGGAGCTCGATTCGTGCCGGATGGGCCACCAGTACGTCGCCCATCGCCGTCAACGGCATGACGTACACCAGGGCCGAAAACGCGAGAGCGGTCGCCGCCACTCCGAAGTCGTCCGGGGACAGAAAGTGAGCGATCACCAGCATCGCGGCTGAAGACGCGATCTTGTTCAGAAGCACCTGTGACGACAGCCAGAACGACCCCGACAACGCCCGCTTTCTGAGGGAAGTGCCGCTGCCGTTGACGTCCGCGCCGATTATTGTCCTGCCTCCATCAACATATGCGTAAATTGCTCAGCGGTACGAGTCACATCACACCGGCTCCTTACCGCAGCCATGTCCGATCGCAGCGTCCAGTACTCTGCGGGAGACATTTCCGTGGCTCTCGCGACCACCCGGCCGAGATCGGACTCCGTATCTTCGTACAACAGGCTTGCGCCGGAATCCGGTACGTTCTCGCGAAACACGCCATGTATTGGCGCGATGATGGGGACGCAGCACGATATCGCATCGGCATGAACCCCGCTCGCGCCTATTCGGTCGCCAGCCTCGGGTGGAAACGCCACGAAGCGCGCCGCTCGAACCATTCCGTAGTAGTCATCATGTTCCAGCGGCCAATCATACATCTGCAGCCGGATCCCCGCCCAATGCGCGATCCTCTCCACCTGCGCAGCCACCGACCGCTCCGTCACGATGGTTACCGGCTTGCCATCGCACACCGCCGCACATGCCGATATGAACCGGCGTAGAAACGCCACCGTTGTGGAGGACCGACCGTGGATACCGATAAACAGGAAGTTCTGGTCAGGGTTCTCCACCTGCCGGTTCTCTGCGTCCCGCCCGGTCGCATCGTCGTATGACGGATGCGGAATGAGGTGGAACCGGATTCTCGGATATACCTGCGTGTAAAATGAGTATACCCATTTCGCCAGAACCACCGGCTGCACACCGACGCGAAAGACGCCTCCCCACAGCAATCTGATCGCCGTGGACCTTCTGACACTCTGGCCATTGCTATGCAATATCACGTAGGCGCGCCTACCCCGGACCAACCTGTCCAGCAGCAACCACAGCGGTCCGATCAGGTTATCCGACGCCAGATGCATACAAACAACCGATCGGCTCCATCGTACACTTCGCGCCATCTGAACGTAGCACCCCAATCTACGCTTCATCTCTCGCCAACGTCCTCGCCTCAGCGGCAGCTCGCCAAGCGACCCCGCAACCCTGACCTTCCCGAGCCTCCCCACTTCGTCAAAGGGCATAGACTCCAGCGCCGACTTCGCCACCAAGACATGAATCCGCTTTACTATGCTGGCAGCATCCAGCGCCCGCAGCACAGCGGCGTTGAACATCGCATGCGAGTATCCGACATCCATCGGATCGAACGCGACGACCTCGATTCGCCGCCCGCCCACCCGCCTACCTTCAGCGTCAGCCACTCGGCGCCACGACCAAACGGCCCCCGCGATGTACCCCCATGGTTGCGGAGCGTTCCCGTGCGAAGTGGATGCACAAAGCCAGAATAATCCCGCTCAAGAACAGCCCTTTTCCCGACCAGTAGTTCTGTAACATGGAGGTGGGCAGGTACGCCGCGAGCGCGCCGACGATGATCGTCATCAGCGTAGGACGTCCTTTCTTGAAGTCCCTTCCGTACCTCAACGCACGAACGAGCGCGACACCCGGAACGATCCAGACGGATGCGATCAGCACGAGCCCCAATACTCCATGCTTGAGCAATACGTGCGTTACGAATTCATGGGTGTTGAAGAAACGCCCCGCTTGGAACATGAACGTCGGGAACGACGCTGGCATTCTCCTTTCCTCGAACTCCACCGCTCTGTCCTCGTAATATCCGCCGTAGCCCGTTCCCCAGAGATACGCGCCGCGTCGTCCAAGAGACTCGACCACGTTGATAGCCTCACCATACCGGATCGGATCGATCCGAGACAGCACATTGTACTCAACGTCTACCGCGAAGCTCGACGCCGGTCGCTCCCCCGCTACGGTAGCGCCCCTGCCAGCGGCGACCAGCGCTGATCCAGGATTTAGTATCGTGAGGAGCGAGGTTGTCGCGACTATCAGGAACGGACTCACTGCGATCATCAAGACTATCCGCGACATCCTTAGCATGACAATGAGAACTATCACTCCAAGAAACAATCCGACCCATATGAGCCTCGTTGCATAGCCAAGAGACAGTGCTCCGAACAGCACTGCCAGTGCTACTCCGATCAGGCGACCACCCCGCGGAACAAGAAACGTCAACAACAACCCAAGCAGGATCAGCAAGTTCACGGCACTCTTGGCCGAATCGACGCTCGATCGACTGACGCCGGCAAGGGTCTGCGGCCCATGGTTCGTCGCCAGATAGATCAGGTCGATGAAGTGTCGAGCCAACAGCACGCCTAACAGCGCGGCCACCAACTTGTGCGTCCACTGCGGATGCGAGCGCAGCAACGACCCGTACAAGAGGAGGCTGCCTATCAGCATCAGCGGAAACCGGATATCGGTCACGTACTCCGAAATCCCGAACTCCAAGAACACTCCGCCGTACAGCAGCCCACTGACGATCGGCACCGACAGGAACCACACCATCGCGCGCCTGACCGTCGGGGCAGGGCGATACAGTCGGATCCTCGCGAGCTGATAGATCAGGCATCCGAAGAACACCGCGCTCGGGTTGAGCGGACCGAGCGAGAGCTGCCAGATCGCCGCTGTCATATGCTGAACATCGTCCCGGCCAATCGATGCGATGTCCTGCCCAGCGAGGGAGATCACCAGGAGCAGCGTCGCTCCCGTTTTCACCGGGAGGATCAGCGTGGCGTACAGCAGACCCGTCAACACGATACGTGCCACAATAAACGCCGTGGGCGTCCCATTCGAAGTGTCCGACAGCATCGCGCATAGAGCGCCGAATACGGCATAGCTCGCGACCGAGGACAATCTGACGTCCGCTGGGACGTCGCTTGTGGATGCAGGCGACAGCGGCCGCGAATCAGGGGGCGATATCATCATTCTTTATGCATCTCACCCCGGACGTGGCTCATGCTGAGGATCTTTGCCAGTGTACTCACGCGCGGTCAAGAGCGCGCTGACACCAGAGCTCGAGCGAGATCCACCGGAAGATCCGGCTTCTGAGATCCACTTCGCCGGAAACGTGACGGTGCAGAGCAGCTTCTTTCCCGCTGGCAAGGCAAAACGCTCCCGTCCGGTGGTATCGAGACTGTTCTATGATATCGCGTTGGGCACGATCGCGACGTTCGGCAGACGGTAGAGGCTCTCAAGGCTTCCTCGGAAACCGGCGTCTGGGCAATCGCGACGACCGGCCGGCGAATTCGTCTCTTGAGAAGAGAGAATTTTGCCTTGCGAACGAGCCAGTCTCTCCTGTCCATACGGAGTCAAGAACGCTCCTGTCCAGCAACTGCATGTAGTTGGGAAGAATGCTCTTTCCGCCGCCGGTCCTGGAACTCGTCCCGTTTATCGCTGTTCTGTACACATCGACAGCCCGGGGAAGGGGTTGGTGCGACGCTGCCGACTGACGCCACGGGCGCTCGGAACGCCGGTGCCAGGTCGGGGAACCCCGCACGCCTTCCCGGGTCGGGGTCCCGTTCCTGCAGCCGGTGGAGTCGCGAAGACCGGATGATCCGCCGCCGTGCTGGACTGCCATGCCCTGTTGTCTAGTCTCACTTCCAAATTGGTTCCTCGTTCAGCCGGCTCTACCGGAGTGCTGGCGTGTTTTCAGGAGAGCCGTTTCCAACATTGTCGGACGTCTGGGCCTCCGCTGACAGTCGGAGCCGATGCATCGGCGCTGCCAGCGTGTTACGTTCCCGGCCGGAAGGTTGAGCGCGACGACATGAGGATCATCGTAACCGGGAGCAACGGCTTCATTGGCTGGCACACCTGCAAGCGACTCGTCGAGCAGGGCATCGACGTCATCGGCGTGGACGACCTGTCCGAAGGCACCGCGGACAACGCCATGACCGGTGTGCGGTACCACACCCACAGCGTTCCGGATGCCGGCAAGATGGTGCGGCTCATGCGTGACGTGCAGCCGGACGCCGTGATTCACTTGGCGGCGCGCCCGCGGGTCCGGTTCACGGTCGAGCAGCCGCTGCAGAGCTCCACGGCCAACCTGTTGGGAACCATCGCCGTGCTCGATTCCCTGCTGCGAGCGGAGCTCATCGGAAAGACACGATTCGTGTTCGCGAGCAGCAGCGCCGTGTACGGCGCGACCGAGGTGCTGCCAACGCCGGAGACCCACCCGTACGACCCGCAGTCGCCCTATGCGCTTCAGAAGCATCAGGCCGAGCAGTGGTGCCGCATGTTTCACCGCCTGTACGGACTGGATGTGGTGAGCCTGCGGTACTTCAACGTGATCGGACCGGGGGCGGCATTCGGCGGCGCCTACTCGTCTGTGTTGTCGGCGTGGCTGTACCATCTGTACGTCGACCCGTCGTATCGCCCCTACCTGGAGGGAGATGGTACGCAGACGCGGGATTTCTGTTATATCGACGACGTGGCGTGGGCCAACGTCAGCGCGGCGACGCGGGCGGGTGGCTTCAGCGGCGAAGCGCTGAACATCGCCCAGGGTCGCGCCTACTCGTTGTTCGACATCAAGGGCGAGTTGGAGGAGGTGTGCGGCAGGCGGCTCGATCTCGAGCGGCGGCCGCCGCGTACCGGCGACGTCCCGCACTCGCTGGCCGACATCACCTGCGCACAGGAAGAGCTGGGCTACAGCCCATCCACGGATTTCCGGGGTCAACTGGAGAGGATGGCTTCGTGGTTCCGTGACTCCCACCCCCGCTGACTTCACCCGCCGCGAGAGAGAGCCGCGATCCGGTTGCCGATCTCGTCCCAGTCGAACAGACTGACCTCGCCTCCCTCGGCGCCGGCCACCGCGAGCGACTCGGCCCCATCATGGACCGCGGCGGCGACGTGCTGGTGGCGGCCACCGACAAGCTGTTGGCCTTCGAGCTGGCTGGGCCGCTGCGCTTCGCGCGCGAGCGCGCGGCGCCGGTCACCCTGTGCGTGCGCATGCCCGACCGGCGGCGCCTTGCCGGCCGGCACGGCTGCGTGCTCCTGGACGCCGCCGGCCGCATCGTCGACTTCGAGGAGAAGCCCGAGCGGCCCAAGTCGAACATCGCCAGCCTGGCGGTCTACCTGCTCACCCCGGCGGCGCAGGATCTGCTGGGCGACTACCTGCGCGGCGGCGGCAACCGCGACGCGCCCGGCCACTTCCTGAGCTGGCTGACCCGCGCCACCACCGTGTACGGCCACCTCACCGAGGGCGGCGCCTACGACGTCGGCACGCCCGAGTCCTACGCCGAGGCGCAGCGCGCGTTCCGGACGATGCAGGACGGCTCGCCCGGCTGACGGCGGGCCGCGATGTCGGTTTCCCGCCGTCAGTGGGCCACCAGGGACTTCGGCAGCTCTTTCAGGCGATGTCGGGCCGCATGGATGTCTACCCGGCGTTGGCTTGCCCGGTCGCTGCGCCCCTCACCGTTGATTCAGTGACTCCAGGCGTGTAACCCATTCATTGAACCCACGGCATTCGGCGCGAATCGTGGATAGACCCATTCTGCCTGCCAGCACGGGACCGTCGACCCGCTTGTGGTAGCTCGGCATCAAGTCTTCGATGCGCATGCTTGGATGGGTGTATTCGCTATCATTGATGTCCTCCGGAGTGTCGAAGCTCGAGGCGCGATCACGCCCTTGACGAACTCCTCCTCCGTCGGCCCTTCCGCGACGATCGCCACACGATTCACGGCCGGCCGCCAAGGAGGTTGTTCTCCCAGAGCTGGCCGGGCGCATACTCGTCCAGCCACACCTGATACTCGTCAGGGTCCAGCGTGCGGCACACTGTCCGTCCATCACGGAGATCCATCACGACGATCTCATCCAGGTCGAATGCGTCGACGAACTGCGGCGACTGCGTCGCCACGATGACCTGCCGGTCGACGGCGACCTGCTTGATCATGCCGGCGATCAGACCGATCCCGTCGCATGAACGGGGTCTGGCGCCCCACCGCCGGCGCCAACCTCTTGAACGCCGCAATCCTTGTTCGGGGGAAGCCGACACCTTCGACCACCATGCCCCAAGGTGCCGAGCCGTGAACGCGATCCTGCTCGCCGCCGGCTACGGGACCCGCATCCGCTCGCTGTTCCCCGACACGCCCAAGGCGCTGATCGAGGTGGGCGGTCGCGCCCTCATCGACCACCTGCTGGCCAACCTGGCCCGCTCCGGTGTGGTCGAGTCGGCCCTGGTCGTGACCAACGACCGCTACCACGCCGCCCTGCAGCGCCACTTGTCCGCCGCCACTCCGCCGCTCCCCACCAGCGTGATCAGCGACGGCACCGCCAGCGAGCAGGAGCGGCTCGGCGCCCTGGGCGACCTGCACCTCGCCCTGCGCCGGCTGGACCGCGGCGGCGACGTGCTGGTGGCGGCCACCGACAAGCTGCTGGCCTTCGAGCTGGCCGGGCCGTTACGCTTCGCGCGCGAGCGCGCCGCGCCGGTCACCTTCTGCGTACGCATTCAGAGATCGGACGACGCTGCTATTCTTCGAGGGACATCGTGTTGCCGCGTTCCAGGGGTTCGCGCACCAAGCGGAGCGACGTCTCACCTATCTGGACAACGCGGAGTCCCTCATGGACTTGGCAGCGTTTCGAGGAAACCGGTTGGAAACGCTGAAGGGGGACCGTGCCGGCCAGCACAGCATACGGATCACCAGGCAGTGGCGGTTATGGCCGGATCTGGGACCGTGGCCGCATGCAGTTCGCCGCGAGCGAAACTGACCGATCGTGCCGTGTCTTCTACACTAGGGCCGTAAGCCGCTGACACACCACCGAGTCGCCGAGCTGTTCGCTACCCCCAGTGTGCGGGTGGCCGCGGGTTCCGCGGTTCGCTCACCTGCTGCTCCTCCAGTCCCAGGTGCGCCCGCAGGCGGGGGCGGCCGGTTGCAGAGCCGCACAAAACACCACTCATGATGTCCTAGCGACTTCGGTGCTGTCCTCGGGGTTGGTGATGTTCATGGCAAACACCTCGCGCTGCTCCGAATCGACCTCCGTGATCGAGCGCTGCGGCCCTCTGCCCCAGGTTATCAGCCAGTGGCCGTTGGCAAGCACAAGAACGGACCCGCTTGAGAACGTCCTCGGCTGCCCAGCCGGTTGATAGTGTCGCTCGAATACCGCTTGGTCTCCGCTAAGCCGATACTCCACAACTCGGGTGCGCCCCGACGCGTCACGATCGGTCCCATCGGTTCTGTCGAACAGGCAGTAAATGCCGTTGTCGAAAATGACGACGGTTCCTTCCTTGGTTTCAATCGCGGAGTGCTGCCCGCAGAACCCCTGCTCTTCGGGATCATCCGCTATCCGGTAGAAGGGACGGTCGAAGACCGGCCGCGTGCTGTCGTGAAGATCGGGTTCGCTTGGGTCGCTTCCGCCCAACTGCCACAGCACTCTGCCCGACGGGCGATCGATCTTCAATACCTGTGAGCAGCCTCTGAAGGAGGCCACGATGTCGCCGTCTATCAAGTGCAGCGAGTTGACGTGCGCATAGTCATCGGGAAAGCGGTGCTGCAGGCAATCGGATATTTTCATGTGGTCCCACGAGTTCCACTCGAACAGCAACTCTCCCTGCGGAGAGACCTCCTGAATGACCGAATCACGCGTCAACTCCGATGTGGAGTAGGTGAAGCTGCCCGTCTCGTCCGGATAGGCACTCAGATCGCGCAGCATCGAGTTGTAGGAGAGCAACAGGTAATTGCCCTCGTCGGTAATCAGGAAATCATGGCCGTCCGTGTGATTCAGGTTGACGGTTCTCGCCCTGTCGATCTCATCGAAGCGCTCGTCGAGCAGCACGATCTCGTAGTCGTTCTGTTCGTAGCTATTCCTCCCAATGGCTGAGATATACGAGTACGTACGATGCTGCGCATGCCACTTGAGATCGCTCGCTCGCTGATCGGTCTTGCGGTGATAGCGCGGGACGCCGTTGTTGTCGAGGATCGCGAGATAGGAGATTCGGTTGTTCATGTAACGGGGTGTGACCAGCATCAAGCCATCCGAGACGGTCGGTTCTTTGAGGACGATTTCGACAGCGGGAAAGTCCGATGGAACGCAGTGGATCACGTATGTCACGCTCTCGTCGCGTTTCCCGAGCCTGATCGCCACGTCGTGGTCGCTCGATAGTTCGACCGTTTTCTCCGTCTCCGACATGGGCGTTCCGTTGAGCGTCAGAGTCGCGGCGCTGTCGAGTGGACTCGCGGTAATGGTCAGCGTCTCGTCGTCCTCACATCTGACCGCATAGTGATGGACGTCCGGGGTGAACGTCGGATACATATCTCCAGCCCCTCCGGACACGCTTAGGCTTGCGAGCTGCGGGATCGCGGGCTCGGGGACCATGTGACCGAGGTTGCAGCCTGAGATAGACGAGATCAGGACAGCGCAGATGGTGAGAAAGGGGGCCCATCGGGGGCGCGTGTCAGGCGACTGCTGAGTCATGGGAGGCAACTGTACTTCGGTGACGGATCGAGGAGAAGGCCCGCGCACGCCCCGGAATGTCGCGACCCGTAGTCGATTGGGTCCCGGTCGCGAATTGAGCGATTCGAGAGGTCAGGACGCACCGCAGGACAGGTTCGACTCGGACTGCAGGTGTCACGATGGCGAGGCGGGATCGAAGCGGGCGAAGAACGCGGCGGCGGTGTCGCAGCGCACCAGCCAGTCACCGACCTCGGCCAGCCGTTCCGGATCGGCGATCGGTGCCAGCAGGTCGGCCAGGCGGGCACCGGCGTCGGCATCGAAGCGCGCCGCCGCCAGCCGACACAGCAGTGCCCGTTGCTGGTCGACACCCTGTGTAAGGCCCTGTTCACGACCTTCCGCAACACCTTGTGCGCGGCCTTGTTCACGACCCTCCGCAACGCCCTGTTCATGGCCTTCCCGGAGCCACTGCTTGGGCCACTCGGCGACCCGTTCGACCAACGTCATGCTCGCCTCCTCCAGCGTCCGTACCGCCGGCGCTAACGTTCCCGGCGGCGCCAGCCGTCCGGCTATCTGACGCAACCAATCCACGAACGCGCGCCGCAACTCCTCCGCGCCCCGGTTCGGCAACCAGCGCCGCAACGCCTTCACTGCCCGCATCACGTCTTCCGGCGACCGGCTCTGCTCCAGCCGCGCCACCGCGCGCAGCAGGTTGCGGTAGGGCAGATCATCCGCCGCCACCCGCTGCAGGTCAATCAGGTAGTAGCGCTGGGCCGGCTGATACGGCGCCAGCCACGGCCCGACCGGCGTGGTGAGGGAGCCCATGTCCGGCGCCGCGGTCCACGGCTCGGTGCCGTTGTAGAGCACCACCGGCAGCACCGCCGGGAGCCGCTCGCCAGCCACCGCCGGGGCCCGGTTGCGCACCAGCTCCAGCAACAGCAGCCCCGTGTAGGTGAGGATGCGCAGCGCCATCCAGCGATCGTCCTGCGCCTGGAACTCCAGCAGCACCAGCAGAAACACCCGGCGCCGGCCCAGGCGCAGGTGCCAGACGTTGTCGCCGTGGCGAGTGCGCAGTTCGTCGCTGACGTACTCGGCGGAGAGCTTGCCCAAGCTGGAGAGGTCGGCGGCGGCGAGCCGGTGAGCGGGAAGGCAGGCGCGCAGCACATCCTGGACCATGAGCGGGGAGGCGAACAGGCGCTTGTAGTTCTCGTCGTGAAGCATGGTTCGGGGCCTCACCATGAATAACCGCGCGCGGTCGCTGGCGCTTTACCGACCGGGGTCAGGAGACTGCGAAGGCGTCGTCGTGGAATCTGGAAGCGTAGCCCCGCCGCGTCAGGTCCGCGCCAGAACTCGATCGCGATCCTGGCGATGAACGCGGCTGCCAACCGACGTTGCCGACATGCTTATGGCATAAGTTGTTAGCTGCTCATAGGGTGTTGACTCTACTGGACTCGATGTGATGTGATCGTCAGCGAGAATGTCCTGGCAAGGTGAAGGATAAGACTAAGACGAAGGAGGAAGAGACACCAAAGGACGAAGAAGCTAGCTGCAAGACCGAACGTAAGGAGAAACGACGAACATGAAACGAACACTGATAGTATTGCTTGCTGTTATCTGCACAGCACCTGCGTTTGCGGTACAGCCACCATCTGCGGAGGCGCAAGAGTTATTCCGGATGATTCGCGTTATAGTTAGCTGGTATGACGGGAACATGGAATACTGGCATGAAACACACCAGGAGTTAGATGGCTTCGTACATAGCGAAAATCGTCCTGTTCTGATAAATATAGCAGAATCTTTGTTGAGTGAAACAAGTGGAGTGAGTGAAAGCGATCAACTCCACCTGCCTTATCGTTTGATACTTATCCGTGGGGTGTATTTGGATATTCATGATCGAATTTTCTCTACAGATTTACGTGATCCTATATATGCGGATCTCGCATATCTGTATAGAGAGGTTTTCGAGCTGCTTTATAGTATGCAGCAGAAGTCCCTACTGTTATAGGTAGACGATTCGATACTACACTCAGCTAAACTCGATACTGTTGCCTTAGCGGGAAAGAGGTGGCGCGATCAGGACGGCGTCGATCTCTGGAAGACAACACGCCCCGGAATGTCGCGACCCGTAGTCGATTGGGTCCCGGTCGCGAATTGAGCGATTAAAGAGGTCAGGACGCACCGCAGGACAGGCTCGACTCGGACTGCAAGTGTCAGGATGGTGAGGCGGGATCGAAGCGGGCGAGGAACGCGGCGGCGGTGTCGCAGCGCACCAGCCAGTCACCGACCTCGGCCAGCCGTTCCGGATCGGCGATCGGTGCCAGCAGGTCGGCCAGGCGGGCAGCGGCGTCGGCATCGAAGCGCGCCGCCGCCTGCCGACACAGCAGTGCCCGTTGCTGGTCGACACCCTGGGTAAGGCCCTGTTCACGACCTTCCGCAACACCCTGTGCGTGGCCTTGTTCACGGCCTTCCCGGAGCCACTGCTTGGGCCACTCGGCGACCCGTTCGACCAACGTCATGCTCGCCTCCTCCAGCGTCCGTATCGCCGGCATCAACGCTCCCGGCGGCGCCAGCCGTCCGGCTATCTGACACAACCAATCCACGAACGCGCGCCGCAACTCCTCCGCGCCCCGCTTCGGCAACCAGCGCCGCAGCGCCTTCACCGCCCGCATCACGTCCTCCGGCGACCGGCTCTGCTCCAGCCGCGCCACCGCGCGCAACAGGTTGCGGTAGGGCAAATCATCGGCCGCCACCCGCTGCAGGTCAATCAGGTAGTAGCGCTGGGCCGGCTGATACGGCGCCAGCCACGGCCCGACCGGCGTGATGAGCGAGCCCATGTCCGGCGCCGCGGTCCACGGCTCGGTGCCGTTGTAGAGCACCACCGGCAGCACCGCCGGGAGCCGCTCGCCGGCCACCTCCGGGGGCTGATTGCGCGCCAGCTCCAGCAACAGCAGCCCCGTGTAGGTGAGGATGCGCAGCGCCATCCAGCGATCGTCCTGCGCCTGGAACTCCAGCAGCACCAGCAGAAACGCCCGGCGCCGGCCCAGGCGCAGATGCCAGACGGTGTCGCCGTGGCGCGTGCGCAGTTCGTCGCTGACGTACTCGGGGGAGAGCTCTCCCAGGCTGGAGAGGTCGGCGGCGGCGAGCCGGTGAGCGGGAAGGCAGGCGCGCAGCACATCCTGGACCATGAGCGGGGAGGCGAACAGGCGCTTGTAGTTCTCGTCGTGAAGCATGGTTCGGGGCCTCACCATGAATAACCGCGCGCGGTCGCTGGCGCTTTACCGACCGGGGTCAGGAGACTGCCGGGCGTCGTCGTGGAATCTGGAAGCGTAGCCCCGCCGCGTCAGGTCGCCGCCAGCGGCCGCACGACAAGCTCTTTCGCACCGTCTTGGGGTCGCTTCGGCGCTCCCATTGCCTTTTTTGTTTCACGACACCCCATCGCGCTCGGCCTGCGTCCGCAGGTCGGTGATGTGCGCGAGCTCCAGATCTCGAATACTGGGTTGTCCATCCGGTTCCGAATGGCCCGGTAGCGCAGATTGGCAACTTGGGCCGAGAGGTTCGACAACTCGGTACGCTCGGGCTTCGTCATCCGGGCAGCATTCGGGCATCCGCCTGCGCGCCGTCATTGAGAGCAGCGCAGGCAAGCGCGGGGATATCCGCCGCGTCGACTTCGGCGTTTAGCTGCCGGTGACGATAGACCTTTTTCTTCAGCAGGACCTTGCCCTTGAGTTCCCGTGGCAACGCAGAGGACTTCACGTACCGCTCGTCCGCCGCCGCGTTCAACCGCCGGATTGGGTCTTTCGGCCAGGTCCGCCCGCATTCGGCCGCGAACCGCTCGCCGGACCGCATCGCGTCCTCAGATCGTGGTGTGTGTGCCTGGGATGCGGGAGATGGACGAGCTGGAAACGACGAGTCAGCAGCGCACCGGACGAGCCGGTACCCCGATCTCATCAAGGCGCTCCTCGGGTTCCGGCGGCTGTCCTCCCGTTCGCCGCAGAATCCGCCGCGACGCCTCGATGTCGGCCTCACCCTGCGCGCGACACCGCTTCGGCCTTCCAGGCGATGACTGCCTTCGACGTTGATCCTGACCGGGCCACGGGAATATCCTTGCCGGCAGAGGCGTCGAACGATCACCATGGCCAACGAGCAACCGACCACTCAGCGTGATCCTCAATCTCTGGTGGCCCGGATCATCACCGAGTTGCAGGCCAACCCGGAGGCGCAGCGCCTGCTGTTGCGCGCGCTTCTGACCAACGAATTCCTCGGTATGCCGGCACGGCTGGACCACATCGAGAAGGACGTGGCGGAGCTCAAGACCGACGTCGTCGGATACCTCAAGGGTTCGGATCTGGAAACGGAGGTGCACCGACGGATCGTCCCGCTGGTCAGTCAGCACATGCGGTTGAGACAGGTCCGGACCATCATGAGGGCGCTGCAGCAGGCCGCGGGGGACTTCGACGAGTCGCTCGCGCAGGCCGCGAAAGACGGCCGGATCGGAGCCGAACAGGAACTCCGGATTCTCACCACCGACCTGATCCTGCGCGGCGAGCGGCAGAGAGACCGGCGGCCGCTCTGGATCGCCGTGGAGGTGGCCAATCGAGTCGATGTCGAGAACATCGTCCGCTGCCGTGAGTGCGCCGATGCGCTGGCCGAGGTGTTCGCAGAAGATGCGGTGGGGGCGGTGGCGGGATATCGAATCGATGCCGCCGACCGGGAGCGTGCGGCAACGGCCGGCGTGCGTTGTCTGGACGTGGCGGAGCGGTTCTGAGCGAGCGACGGTCGCGAAGGCGAGATGTCCAATCACAGCGGCAGCCACATGCTGAACAGCATGCTCGCAAGACTTGAACGGGAATCGTACTTCTCCGAAATCGGGCCGGAGAAGACCGAGGAGTTCTTTCGGCACATCTACGCTCTTTCGTGGGACTACGACTGCAACCCTGGAGAAATCCTGGACGGCATCGGCGAGCGTCTCGCAATCTGTGACACGTGCTTCGGGCTGAGCGAGGAGCTCGACCACGGTACGTGCGCGGCATGCAGCGCGAGCTGAGCAATCCGCAGCGCAAGCGCGTCATCGAGGAATACCGAGCATGTCCGGCCACTTCAACAGCTTGTTGATGAATGACGTTCTGATCCGGCTCGAGGAGCAGTCGTTCTTCGCGGACATCGGCGAGGAACGAACGCTGCGCTTCGTCCAGGATTCCCTGGCGCTGTCCCGGCACCACGACGGCAATCCCGGGGAAGCGCTCGCCGGCGTGGGACAACGCCTGGGCATTTGCTACTACTGCTGGGATCGCGGCACGGACTTGCGGCAGGGTATCTGTCGCGATTGCCGCGCCGCGGACTCGATCGGAATCGACTCGGACGACGCCGAAGTGTCGCCACCTCGGGAGGCCGCGCTCAGCTACGGGTTCATCTACCAGGAGACGATTCGGGACGTGCTGGGCTTCCTTCCCGAGAAGCTCACACGTGATCTCGACACCTCGAACAGGCGGAAGCTGCCCGGCGATTGCATCGATTCCTCTCTCCGCGAGATCCACGTCGATTCGGCCTGGGGCGTGGAGTACCTGCCGGGCAGGCGGCAACGCTCGGGAATGGCGGTGCTGATGATCGAGGTGCTGTCACATCCATACCCGGGAGTGGTGCGGCGCCTGCACCGATACGCGTCGATGCTGAGCGGTTGCCTGCGCCACAGCAATAGCGTGGGCGAACGACCTCCGTCGATCGTGCCGGTGCTGGTGTACAACGGTGCCCCTGCCTGGACGCCGCAGTCGTGCACGGAGGAACGGAACGGGTTCGAGTACACGTTCATCGACGTGGGTCGCCTGCGCCCCGACGAGGTCAAGTCACACGAACCGGTCGCGGCCTTGTCGAGCCCCAGGACCGCCATCGACAGGACCCGCCGTTACCGGTAGTCGCCTCTGTGACGTGCTGGCGCCGTCATCCTTGCTGATCTCGGCGCACAGGATCCAGGCATCGTCTCGCCTCCGCGCGTGAGCCCATGACGACACGTTGCCGGCCGACGAAAGCGCCGGCGCCGGCGGCGGCGCTTCCTCGGTCGATGGCCCACGACGTGCAGCGGCCGCACGACAAGCTGTTTCGCACCGTCTTCGCCGACCACGGGGAGGCCGCCGCCCTGCTCCGCGCCCACCTGCCGGAGTCGCTCGCCCGCGATCTGCGCTGGTCCACCCTCACCCTGCAGGATCGCAGCTTCGTCGACCCCGACCTGCGCGACACCGAGTCCGACCTGCTCTTCTCGATCAGGCGCAAGGCCGGCGCCCCGCCCGCATGGCTGTACGTGCTCGTGGAGCACCAATCCCGCCCCGATCGCTGGATAGGCTTCCGCCTGCTCAAGTACTGCTGCCGCATCTGGGACCGCTCCCGCCGGCAGTTTCCGCGCGCGCGGCGCCTGCGCCCCATCGTCCCCCTGGTCTTCTACCAGGGGCCGGGCCGCTGGCGCCACGACACCGAGTTCGTCGAGCTGTTCGCCGACTCGGTGCGCGACTGGCCCTGGGTGCCCCGCTTCGCTCACCTGCTCATCGACCAGTCGCGGGAGAACCCACGGGCGGTGCGCGGCCGGTTGCACGGCCGTATCGCGCAGCTCATGATGATGGCTCGGTACCGGCATCGGCGGCAGGCGCTGCGGCGCGCGGCGCAGTTGCTGGCCGAGTTGCTGCCGCAGGCCGACCGGGACGCCGTCCGTACGTTGGTGGTGTACCTGTGGGCGCCACAAGACCGCGACACCGCGCGCCAATTCGGTCAACAGTTGCGCGCGACGGTGTCGGGATCGGGAGGTGATCTGGTGACCTACGCTGAGGAACTGATTCAGGAAATGGGGCGCAGGAGCCGCCAGGAGGGCCGCAGCGAAGGGTTGCTCGAGGGTCAGGTGGGCACCATAGAGAGCCTGTTGCGAGCGGGCGTCCGGTGGCCGGTCATCGAAGCGGCTACCGGCATCGACCAGGACGCCTTGCGTGCTCTCAGGCAGCGACTCGAAGAATCGGAGAAACGGACCGAAGAAGCCGACTGAGTCCGAGGCGCCTGACTGCTCGGTCCGCCCGAGGTCAGCGAGTCACGCCCAGGCGGTCCTCGGGTTCCGGCGGCTGTCCTCCCGTTCGCCGCAGAATCCGCCGCGCCGCCTCGATGTCGGCCCCAGCACAGCAATCCCGAACCGTCCCGGAGGCGCAGGGCGCGTTCCGGACGATGCTGGACGGCTCGCCCGGCTGACGGCGCGCCGCGATCCCGCTTCCCGCCGTCAGTGAGCCACCAGGGGCTTCGGCAGCTCTTTCAGGCGATGTCGGGCCGCGTAGACTTCTACCGCCTGCTGGGCGTTCAGCCAGAATTCTGGCGAGGTGCCCAGCGCGCCTCCCAGCCGCATGGCCAGTTCCGCACCGATGGACGACCGGCCGTTGACGACTCGGTTGATCAGCTTCACCTCGCAGCCGATGTGTTCGGCAAGCCGCCGTGATCGCACGTCATCCGGCGCTCCGGCGTCGTAAAGCACGTCCAGCTTTCTTCTTGCCACAACGGCGACGCCCTGCCAGGCGACTCCTTTCCTGAGGCGCCCGGTGACAAAACTCCTCTGCGGCCGAATCGGCGAAGCTCTGAATGGCCAACGAGGAATACGTACCTTAGCGCGGTATACCTTGTGAAGGTATGTATGGCGGCTGCGAACCTCGACCTCGTCGATCCGGCGCTCAGGCTCGCGGCGTTGGGACCCCGCCTGCGTTTTCGTCGGACGCACTCCTCGACGGTTTGCGTTCCGTAGCCCCGCCGAGGTGCCGCTCCATGGTTTGGCTTAGCCGTGCCGCCGGCACGTCGCCGAGCCCGAGTTCGGCCGCGAACCGCTCGCCGGCGCGCATCGCGTCCTCAACCCGTGGTGTGTGCTACAACGTCGTGCAAAGCGGGGAGGAGCAGGAAGCACAGCATACGGATCACCAGGCAGTGGCGGTTATGCTTCCGCTGGGAACACGACGGGCCGCACGACGTGGAGATCGTCGATTATCATTAAGGGGAAGTTGATGGGCGTGAGGAACGGTATGAGACCGGTGCATCCGGGAGAGATACTTCGAGATGAAATGGAAGAACTCGGTATCTCCGCCAACTCATTGGCGAAGGCGTTGCACGTGCCGGGGAACCGGATCACGGCGATCCTGCATGGTCAGCGCGGCGTTACCGCCGACACCGCGCTGCGGCTGGCCCGCTACTTCGGGACAACGCCGCAGGTCTGGATGAACCTCCAGAAGACGTGGGAACTGCGCCGAGCAGAGACGGAAGTGGGCCGCCAGATCGAGTCCCACGTTACGCCCCGAACGGCTACCGCTTAGGCTTAGGTCGCTTAGGTGTTCCGCAATCCGCCGCTGCGTGATGCCCAGGGGCTTCAGAAACTCCTCTGAGAGGATCTCACCGGGTATGGTCGGCTCTCTTTCGAAGTACATACATCGTCCTGCGCTCCTGATTCAGTGATAGTCCACGACCCGAACCTGCTCGGGACCACTGTCCCCCAACGAAGCGTTCGTCGAGGCCTACCGGTACCGCTCCCGCGTGCAGTTTCCGCGCGAGCGGCGGCTGCGCCCCATCGTCCCGCTGGTCTTCTACCAGGGGCCGGGCCGCTGGCGACACGCCACCGAGTTCGCCGAGCTGTTCGCCGACTCAGTGCGCGGCCTGTTGCAGGGTCGTATCGCCCAGCTCATGATGATGGCTCGGTACCGGCATCGACGGCTGGCGCTGCGGCGCGCGGTGCACTTGTTGGCCGAGTTGCTGCCGCAGGCCGACCGGGATGCCGTCCGTACGTTGGTGGTGTACCTGTGGGCGACGCAAGACCGCGACACCGCGCGACGATTCGCTGAGGAGTTGCGCGGAGCGGTGTCGGGACCGGGAGGTAATCTGATGACCTACCGGTGTTCAGTGGCCGGTCATCGAAGCGGCTACCGGCATTGACCAGGACGCCTTGCGTGCTCTCAGGCAGCGACTCGAAGGATCGGGAGAAGGGACCAAAGAAGCCGACTGAGGCCCTCGGTCGGCGCCCTGCGCGCCGGCCATATGCCTCCGCAGTCACCTGCCGATCGCCGGTCTCGATTGCCGAGACGGTCTGCCGATGGCTGTTCCCGGCGCGCATCGCGTCCTCAAACCGTGGGGTGTGCTACAATTTCGTGCAAAGCGAGGAGGAGCAGGAAGCATGGTAAAACGAGAGAGCATCAGCATTTCCTTCACGCCCGAGCAGGCCGAGTTTCTCACCTCCCTCGTCGAGCGTGGCGAATACCAGTCCGTCAGCGAGGTCGTGCGTGCCGCCCTGCGGCCGTTTCAGCGCCGGCAAGCCGTGCTGGACGCAGAGATCGATCGTGCTCGGAGGGTCATCAAGGCAGGCGCCGACCAACTGGACCAGGGCCTCATCGTGGACGGTGATGCGTTCTTCGAAGAATGGGATGCGGAGCTGGACGAGCTGGAAACGACGAGTCAACAGCGCACCGGATGAGCCGGATTGCGTTTTCCGTAGCGGCTCGCGACGATCGGCGCGCGATCACCGCGTACACGGTAGAACGATTCGGCATCCATCAAGCCCGTCGCGTGCGCGCCACGTTCGAGCGTGTATTGAACACGCTTGCCGACACCCCGATGATCGGGCGGCCCCGCCACGAGCTGGACCCGCCCGGCCACACCTTCCGCTATTTCGTGGTGATGAAGCTGTTCGTCATCGTGTACGAACCGACCTCGACCGGAATCCGCGTGGCCCGCATCCTCCACGGGATGCGCCGCCTCGCCGCCGAGCTTGATCGCGATGCCGGCGATGACGGCTGACGGCTCCACCAGGACCTGCGGCCCCGCGGCGTGCATGCGGTCCTGCTCGCGGCCGGCGACGGGACCCGCATCCGCTCGCTGTTCCCGGACACGCCCAAGGCGCTGATCAAGGTGGGCGGGTGCGCCCTCATCGACCACCTGCTCGCCAACCTGGTGCTGGACGACTACCTGCGCGGCGGCGGCAATCGCGACGCGCCTACGGCGGGGCGCGATGTCGGCTCCCGCGGTCAGTGGGCCACCAGGGACTTCGGCAGCTCTTTCAGGCGATGGCGGGCCGCAAAGACATCTACCGCCTGTTGAGCGTTCAGCCAGAACTCCGGCGAGGTATCCAGAGCGCCTGCCAGCCGCATGGCCAGTTCCGCACCGATGGACGATCGGCCGTTGACGATTCGGTTGATCGCCTTCACCTCGCAACCGATGTGTTCGGCAAGCCGCCGTTGCGTGATGCCCAGGGGCTTCAGAAACTCCTCCGACAGGATCTCGCCAGGTGTGGTCGGCTCTCTTTCGAAAACGTACATCTTCAGCGCTCCTGATCTCAGTGGTAGTCCACGACCCGAACCTGCTCGGGACCGCTGTCCCCCCAGCGAAACACCGCGCGCCAGCGGTCATTCACGCGCACGCTGTGCAGACCTTGCAGTTCTCCGACCAGCTCCTCGAGTCGGTTGCCGGGAGGTGATCGCAAGTCATCCAGGGCTGCGGCGTAATGAAGCATGTCCAGCTTTCTTCTGGCCACACCGGCGACGCCCTGCCACGCGATTACTTTCCTGAGGCGCCCGCTGACGAAGAACTCCTCTGCGGCCGAGTCTGCGAAGCTCTGTATGGCCAACGAGTGATAGGTACCTTCGCGAAGTATACCGTGTCAAGGTATGTATGGCGGCCTGCGTAGTCGATGAGCCGCCCCGCCCAACCACCGAATCGGCGTAGGCTGGCAGACGGCATGAGCACCGCCGCTGCGAAGTTGTTGGCGAGTTGCTCCACGCGGCTCCCGCCGGTCTCCTGCGCGGCTTCGGAGTGCTCGGGCGGCATCTCATCCCAGGTCAGGATGTGGAACAGCTCGTGGGCGAGATCGCGATCCGCATCGACCATGAGGACCAGGATGCCGAGCTCCCGCTCCATGGCTTCGCTCATCCGCGTCGCCGGTGCGGCGCCGAGCCCGAATTCGGCCGCGAACCGCTCGCCGGCACGCATCGCTTCCTCGAACCATGAACGACGGGTAAGACCGAGCGCCCGTCGCAAGAGCGGTGTCTCGCGCCCCACCGCCGGCGCCAACGTCCTGAACGCGGCGATCCATCGCCCGGAGCTGTGCTCGTAGGCTGCCAGCCGCTGTGCGTCGACCCCCGTGTGGCGCCAAGAGAAGCGACCCTCGCCGGCGAGCAGGAACGGATCGGTGAAGTATTCGAGCGACGCGCCCAGCTTCTCGACCGCGAGCAGCAGTTCCTCCGCAGTCACTCCTCGATCGCCGGTCTCGATCGCCGAGACGGTCTGCCGGTCCTTGAAGCCGAACAGACGTGCCACGCTTTCTTGGATGAGATTCCGTTGTTCGCGCAGCGCTTTGATTCGCGCGCCGCTGAGGGGAAGGCCGCCCGCTGTAGTCGGCATGGAAGCCTCGAGTCGGGCAATGGAAGCCATGACGTTCGCCCCAAGCTGACGGTCGAGCGGTTGGCGAACCCGTGATCCTGCGCGCTACGGCGCTCTGACGGGGCGGGACCACGGGGATCCGGCCTAACTGTTTAGTACGGACGCGCCCACCACAGGTGCAGCGTGCTGGGATGTCCGTGGCGGATGGACTTCTCCCTGGCCGAGGCCGTGTTGATGGCATCCAGCGGCAAGGCGACCTCGATGAGTTTCTTCATGTGGGTCACGATCTCGCTTCCTTCCACAGGCGTACCAGGAAGCGGTCATCCTCTTCGATGAGGTCAGGCTCGGTGCCGTTGTGCGCGTGCATCCCTTTAATGATTCTGCGCGGCACTCCGAGGCCGGTGGCTTCGATGTAGCGGTAGTCGCGCAGCACCTCCTTGATCAGCTCGTTGCGCGAGGCGCGGTATCCGGCCCGCATCTTGTCGACGGTGACCGTGTTCGGGAGGCGCCCGGGAGAGATGATCTCGATCCGGTCGGTGTAGATGGAAAGCTCGATGTCGGTCACGGTGATGGTGTAGTCGCGGTGCGCGACCGCGTTGACCAGCGCTTCGCGCACGGCTTCGAGCGGGTAGTCCCAGCGCTCCAGGCGCCGCCCGCCGTTCTCGATCCAGGCGGTCACTTCGATGTTGCGGCGCACGAAGTCGAGGGCTTGCTCGATGACGCCCGCTTCAACGTCGTTGCCAGCCTCCGAAAACGTGCGTGGCAGCAGGGGGTAGAGCGGCTGCCCGGGATCGTCCGACGGGGCTGGGAACAGGGACACTGCGGGCCCTCGCAGCGTCGCCCGGGCCTTCGCGTCATAGTCCTTCTTGGTGCCCGAGTAGGCTACTGCGCTGACTCCGGCCTGGGGGAGGAAGCGGTTTGGCTTCAGGCCGAAGAGCAGCAGCCCGCCCGCGCTCGGCATCGGTCGGGTGCGGTCCTCGGCCATCACCTCGGTGTTGACCAGCAGGCGCAGCCAGGACTCGAGGTCCGTGCCCTCTGGAGCCCCCTGCTGGCGCAGGTCACGGAAGTAGTTCACCAGGCGTCGCAGGTCGAGGTCGCCGAACGTCGCGCCGGAAACCGGCTTGCGGTCGTACTGTAGGTGCCCGGACTGCATGTAGAGACGCGCTTCCTCTGCGTTCGTCGCATCGCGAGTGGTCGTGCCCACCCGAACCTGCGTCACCCACGCCGTTCCGCGCTTGGCCTTGTAGGGTTTGTCCGGCGCGTCGGCGGGAAGCGAGATGACTCCGACGACGTTTCCGTCGTCCAGCTTCAAGGTCTCCCAGAACGGTATGGCCGCGGGGCGAAGGTGCATACGCGCGATCTCCATGATCCGTTCCTCGACCTGTTTCGGTGCGCGGGTCAGACCCGACACGGTGCCGTCGTCTTCAACGCCGAGGAGGAGATGCCCCCCCTCTTGGTTCAGCAGCGCCGCCAACTCCTTGGCGAGTCGCTCAGGGACGACATCGTCACGCTTGAACTCGACGCCCGAGTTCTCGCCGATGCGGATCAGCTCTTCCAGCTCGGTTCGGTTCATCGCACCGCTCCTCAGAACCCGTACTTCCGGCGCCGGCGCTCGAAGGCTTCCCTGCCGCCTTCGAGGATCTCCTCGACCATCTCGCGCACGGACTTGGCGTCGATCGAGCCCATGTGCTCGGGGGCGATGCGCGCGCGGCCGTGCTCGGCCTCGCCAGTGGCGGAAAGGCCGACGATCAGCTCGGCATCGCCGAGGACCGGGATGTTGGCGTTGTGGGTGGAGAAAAGGAACTGCCGGCGCTGCTTCTCCTCGCGCATGCGCGGGACGACGACCTCGGTGATGAAGCGGTTGTCGAGATCGTCCTCCGGTTGATCGACGATGAGCGGCGCTTCGGACTCGAGCAGCAGCAGGAGCAGGACCGCGGTGGCCTTCTGGCCGGTGGAGAGGTCCTCGAGCGCCTGCCACGCCGGGGGCTCCCCGGCGGGAGCCGTATTGAGTCGGATCGCGGTCGTCGGGGGCAGGTCGAGTTCCTCGACGCGCATCAGCACCTCGGGCTCAGCCTTGGCGAGGCGATCGCCTTGGGCTGGCGTGATGCCGAACGTCTTGTTCAGCGCCGCCGCGCCGGAACGGCAGGCCTCGACGAACTGAGTGAGAGAGAGATCGCGAACGCCACGGAGGCTCACGATCGCTTCGGACAGTCGCCCGCCAACCTTCTCCCGGAGGAGGTTGAACAGCGGCTCGCGGTCGCCGGCCGCGGTCACCTCCACCTGCACCCGATCGCGGAGCTTCTTGTTGACTCCCTTCGCCGCGCCGTCCAGGCGTCGGAACTCCTGCGCCTTGAAGTCCTCCCACTCCGCCAGCAGGCTGCGGCGGCGGTCGGCGTGCTCCTTCCCGGTGCGCCGGGCCGAGGCCTGCCGCTCGCGCAGAGGCCGCAGCTCCTCGATCTGCCGCCGCAGGCGGATGAACTCCTCGCCGTCCACGCGCGACTTCTGCAGCTCGCGAAGGATCTTCTCGTAGGCCTCTTGGACATCTTTCTTGCGCGTTTCCCACTCGGTGCGCACCAGGGCGACACTCTCGTCGGCGCGCGCCAGCGCCTGCTCCAGGTCCTTCGCGATTCGCTGGAGTTCGAGGTCGAGCGTTTTGAAGATGTCGTTCAAGCGCTGAAGGATCGCCTTTCCGGGCAGATCCTCGAGAGCCTTGGCAGAGAGGAACACGCGGTCCATCGGGACTTCGCGCTTCAGGGTCTCGAGACATTCGCGGAATGACGCGAGGCGCTCCGGAATGGAGGCAAGCAGGCGCTCCTCGCGCACGAGCAGGCTCTGCTCCTTGAGCCGATCCTCGAGCCCGGCTTCGCGAAAGCGCTCCAGCGTCTCTTCGAGGCCCGGAAGCGCTGCCAGGCGCTCCTCGATCTGCGCCAACTCGGCGCGCGCGTCGACCAGGCTCTTGCGGCTCTTCTCCAGCGCGCGGCGCAGGTCGGCCTTCTTGCGCGGGAGGTCGTCATCGCGATCGACGAAGCGGTCGAGCAGGCGGGTCAACTTCTCGCGGCTCTTGGTCAGCTCCGAGATCTCGTGCTGGCCGAAGACCTCGACACGCGGCAGCACGTCCTGGGGCGAGAGATTGGATACCTCGCCATGATCATCCCGGACCAGCGGCGGGTTCGGGATCGTGCGCTCGATGCGGTACTCGCGAACCGCCGGGCGATGGGCGCGGACGAGGAGCGAGATCTTGGTCCCGTTCTTCAGGACGTGGCGGATGATGCCCTCGTGGACCCTGCGCGCCTCGTCGCCGATGGCCTCGACGCCCAGCACCGTGCGGATGCTCTCGATCACGGTCGACTTGCCGGTCCCGCGGCCCCCGACCAGGACGTTGAGGTTCGGATTGAAGTGGAGAGCGGCGCCGTCGAGAAATCCTCCCTCCCAGGCGAGCGCGACGAACTCGGCGTGCTCCTCTGGCTCCACCTTGCCTTCCTTGGAATTGAGGCGGATGCGCGAGCCGGGGTCCAGAAAGGCTTGGCGCAGCCCCTCGATCGTCACCTCTGACATCTTGATCCAACAGGTGGCCGAGTGATCGTCGAGGCCATCGGGCTTGGTGATGTCACTCGCGTTGACGACCGCGATGGCGAGCCCATCCTCGGCGGCAGGGTCACGCCGGTAGTCGGGATTCGTGTTCTCCACGATTTGCTTCACTTCGTGGGGCAAATCGGCAACGGGGCCGGGAATCTGGATCGCCAGCAGGTCCACACTCCGCCACGCCTGGATGCGCGCCTGACCGGTGAGGACCTTGAACAGCCCTTTATCGTTGGTCACGTGGGCAGCAATCGCGACCCCGCCCTGCTCGCGTACCCTGCCGAGGATTTTCACAAAGGTCTTGTCAGCCAACTTGGTCGAGGGCTTCGTGTCGGTGATGCCGAACCCGCCGAGGTAGCGCACGAGGAGGCCGTCCTCGGTGTCGGGGGCATAGATGCAAAGAACGTGAATACCCTCGCTCGACGTCAACTCGAAGCCGGGAAAGATGTGGATGCCACGTCCTTCGGCGGCGGCGCGGAACTCGGCGACGCCGCCGACGTGGTTGTGGTCGGTGATGGCGAGCACGGAGACGCCGAGTTCCGACGCTTTCTGAACGATCGCCCCGGCGTGATCGACAGCGTCGCCGGACGGTGCGTTGCCCCGGTACGTGGAATCGTAGCGGTTAGGGTTCACCTGAAGCGCGCAACGATGGAACACCGCGCCGCTCGGGAGTTCCCTTGCCGTCATGATCACATCATCGACAGCCATGGGGCACCTCATGTTGGTACAGAGCGCTCGCTCGAAGCCTGCTCCACCTCAGCCCTCCGCTGCTGCCGCTTTTTATCCTGCTGCGCCTTGTAATGCAGCCGTCTAAGCGCTGCCGCGACGTGCGGGTGTAGCAGCTTCCGCGCCTTATCCAGGTCGCTGCCGGTGATCCGACCGAACAGCGTGTCTTGCTTCGCGCCGGCAAGGCCGGTAGGGAACAAATGGGCCAGCGTTTGGTCTCGTGTGCGATCAGATCGTCGTCTGTCCATGACGATGCGGGCTCTGCGGCTGCTGCCTCGCGCAGCAGCCCAAGCAAGAAGTCCGCGAGATTCGACGGCTGCGGCAACAACTCCGCTTCCTCCTGCGACGGTGCCGTCCGCGCGGTAGGCGCCGCTTCCGTCCGACCCGCCATCCTTCCTGATCTTATGCCATATCAGGTTTTGTTTTGTACTCGAACCCCAGGCATCAAGTACCTGCCGCTGGCGCCGCTCCACCGAGTTCGCCGAGCTCTTTGCCGACTCGGGAGAAGGGACCAAAGAAGCCGAGTGAAGGCCCTGTGGAGAGGGGTTCAGAAACCAAGATGAGGAGCGAGCACCCTATTGACGAAATCCTCCTCCGTCTGTCCTTCCACGACGACCGCCAGACGGATCACGGTCGGCCGCCAAGGAGGTTCTTCTCCCAAAGCTCACCGGGCGCGAATTCGTCGAGCCACATCTGAAAATCGTCAGGGTTGAGTTGGCGACACACGGTTTGCCCATCGCAGAGATCCAGTACGATGATCTCATCCAAGTCGAACGAGTCCACAAACCGCGGTGACTGGGTGGCGACGATGATCTGCCGGTCCACGGAACGCTGCTTGATCATGCCGGCGATCAAGCCGATCGCCGCCGGATGCAAGCCGAGCTCGGGCTCGTCGAGCAGTAGTACGTCGGGGAGCATCTCGGCAGGAAGATTCAGCAGCGTCACGAGCGCGAAGAGACGCAGCGACCCGTCAGACGTGAGATGCGCACCAAACGTCTTGTCAGTGCCTTTGGCCTTCCATCTCAGCAGAACGGTACCATTGGTCTCGTCGACTTCAAATCGATCGAAGACCGGCAGGATTCGACCGATATGATAGCTGATCATTTCAAAACGCCGCACGTCTTCCCGTTCGAGTCTGAGCAGAACGGCAGCCAGATTGCCGCCGTCCGAGCGTAACTGAGCATTGTCGTCCACATCGCATCGCTTCTTGAAGCGCGAATCGCCGGAGGTGTCGTGGAACTGATAGATGCCACAACGCCGCAACAGCGTGATGATGACTCGGGCGGTCTGACTGCCGGGGCCGGCGGACTGGGCGACTTCCCGTATCTTCGCTTCCGTATGGCCGCTTCCGAGATGAAACCACTCCGGCTCCGTATCGATGGTCGTCGGCTCCTCCCTGCAGGGTGATGAACTCGACCAACCGGCCAGACTTCAGCATCCAGCTCATCATCTCGAAGAAACGGATCAGGTGGCATCGACTCACTGGACGGCCTGTGGCGCCAAGTACATGCTGGGACCTATGGCACCGCGTGCCGCCCTGGTGGGCATCGGCGGCTACGGCCGGACGCTGCTGGAGGTGCTGGCGGCCGCGCAGGCCGAGCGGCGCTGCACGCTGAGCGCCGCGGTGGTGCGGACGCCCGGCCGCTACCCGGAGTCCGAGCGCACGCTGCGGGAGCTCGGCGCACGCGCCTACCCGACCCTCGACGAGCTGCTGGCTGGCGAGGCCGGCCGGCTGGAGCTGGTGGTGGTGGCCGGCGGCATCCCCTGCCACGCCACCGCGTCGGTGGCGGCGCTGGAGGCCGGCTGCCACGTGCTCTGCGAGAAGCCGGCGGCCGGCACGCTGGCCGGAGCGCGGCGCATGCAGCAGGCCGCGCAGCGGAGCGGACGCCTGCTGGCCATCGGCTACCAGGGCATGTTCGGGCCGGCGGTCGGCCGGCTCAAGGAGCTGCGCCTGGCCGGCGAGCTGGGCGCGCTGCGCAGCGCGCGGGCGCTGATCTGCGCGCCGCGCGGCGCCCACTACTACCGGCGCCGCGACTGGGGCGGCCGGCGCGGCGGCGCGGCCGTGCTTGACTCACCGATTCAGAACGCCTGCGCCCACCACCTGCAGCACATGCTGTACGTGGCCGGCGCAGGCGAGCGCCAGGCGGCGACACCCGTGGCCGTCACGGCCGAGCACTACCGCGCCGCCCGCGACGCCTGGGCCGACACCCAGTACCTGCAGGTCGACACCCGCGAAGGCGTCGCCATCGGCATGCTCGCCAGCCACGCCTGCCTGGAGTCGATCGCCCTCCGCGTGGCCTACCGCTTCGAGCGCGGCACGGCCACCGGTGTCGCCGGCCGCATGGTGATCGAGTCGGCAGGCGGCCGCGAGGAGGTGGCCGACCCGCCCGACGCGGCGGCCCTGCCGCTGCGCGCCGTGCTGGCGTCGATGGAGACCGGCGAGCCGCCGGCCTGCACGATCGGCAACGCCCTGCAGCACACCGCCTGCATCGAGGCCGGCTTCGCCGCCGCGCCGCCCGCGGAGGTGCCGGCCGAGTTCGTGCTCACCGCTACCGGGCCGCCGTCGCAGCCGGCGGACGCCGCCGGCCCGGTCACCGCGATCCGCGGCGTCGAGCGGATCCTCGACTCCGCGCACGCCGCGGCGACCGGCTACGCCGGGGCCGGCGCTCCCTGGGCGCTCCCGCCCGGCCGCGTCAGCCTTGGCGAAGACCTGGCCGCGTTGTCGGCGGAAGCTACATCCCCCACACCGTGACCGGTGGGCCGCCGGCCAGCAAGGTGTCGCCGATCAGCGCGTCGATCTCGTCGATCAGCAGCACCAGGGGCGTGCGGTCGGCCTCCGCCCAGAGCCCGAGCACTTCCCGGAACGCACCGGCCGGTCCGGTGGCCTGCAGCACGCGCGGCCAGAGGCTCGACAGCGAGTCGTCGCCGAGGGTGCGCCGCGCGCGGATAGCCAGCTCGCCGAGTATGGCGCGCATCGCTTCGTCCTTGTTCTCGCGTGCCGCCTGGGCGCTCTCGACGTTCGCGTAGACGCAGCGATACGCGCCGGCGGCGCCGCCGTTCAACAGATCGCGCAGCGCCAGCAATGCGGAGGTCTTGCCGGTCTGGCGGGGCGCGTGGAGCACGAAGTAGCGCTTGTTGGCGATCAGGGTGAGCAACTCGCCCTGGTCGATCCGGCTCAGCGGCGCAATGCAGTAGTGATCCTCAGCCACCATCGGCCCGGCGGTGTTGAAGAAGCGCATTCGCTGCAGTATCGCACGGGCGCAAGACGAGTACGGGCGGCAAGCAGGCCGGACGCTCACCCCGTGAATGACTAAGATGGGCCGATGGCCAAGCGCCGATTGCCCATCGGCATGCAGACTTTCCGCACGCTGCGGGAGCAGGACTGCTACTACGTGGACAAGACGGCCTACATCGAGCGGCTGCTCGACGAGGGCAACCACTATTTCCTGTCGCGCCCGCGGCGGTTCGGCAAGAGCCTGTTCCTGGACACGCTGAAGGAGCTGTTCGAGGGCAACCAGGAGCTGTTCGCCGGGCTCTACATCCACGACCGCCACGACTGGTCGGTTCACCATCCGGTGGTGCGGCTGAGCTTCGGCGGCGGCAGCTTCACGGAGCCGGCGAACGTGCACACGAGCGCGATGGCGCAGTTGGAGGGCGTGGCGGAACAGGCGGGCGTGAGCGCGCGCCACGCCACCGCGCCGGAGCGGCTCGCCCATCTGCTACGGGCGTTGCACGAACACACCGGGCAGCGGGTCGCGGTGCTGGTGGACGAGTACGACAAGCCGATCCTGGACGCGCTGGAGACGCGGGAGGTGGCGCGCGCCAACCGCGACTACCTGCGCGGGCTGTACGGGGTGATCAAGGACAGCGACGCGCACGTGCGGTTCACGTTTCTGACCGGGGTGAGCAAGTTCTCGAAGGTCAACCTCTTCTCGCAACTGAACAACCTCACCGACATCACCCTTGATCCGGTCTATTCGTCGATCTGCGGCTACACCGAGGATGATCTGGACACGGTGTTCGCGCCGGAGCTCGCCGGCCTGGATCGGGAGCGGGTGCGCGAGTGGTACAACGGCTATAGCTGGCTGGGCGCCGAGAAGGTGTACAACCCCTACGACGTGCTGCTGCTGTTGCGCCGCGGCAAATTCGCTGCGCACTGGTTCGAGACCGGGACGCCGGCGTTCCTGGTGGACACGCTGTTCGAGCGGCGGATCGCGTCGGTGTCACTGGATCGGACCGTGAGCACCGCGGAGTTGCTGTCGGCGTTCGACGTGGACGACATCGGCACCGAGGCGTTGCTGTTCCAGACCGGCTATCTGACGATTACGGGGCAAGAGGAGCTGGGCGGCCGGACGCTGTATCGGCTGGGCTATCCGAACCGGGAAGTGCGGCAGAGCCTGAACGAGCATCTGCTGCAACAACTGGTGCAGGACGTGCAGCAGCAGATCGCGAACAGCATGCGCCTGGAGCGTCTGCTTGCCGGGCACGACTGCGCCGGCCTGGCGGAGCTGTTCCAGGCGTTCTTCGCGAGCATCCCGTACGAGTGGTACACGAACAACGACATCGCGAACTACGAGGGCTACTACGCGAGCGTGTTCTACTCCTACTTCGCGGCGCTCGGGTACCAGATTGCGGTCGAGGAGTCGAGCAGCCATGGCCGCCTGGACATGGCGGTGCGCACCGGCGGGCATGTCTACCTGTTCGAGTTCAAGGTGGCGGAGATGGCGCCGCCGGGCTCGGCGCTCGCGCAGCTACAGGAGCGGGACTACGCGGCCAAGTACCGGGGCCGCGGCGAGCCGATTCACCTGATCGGCGTGGAGTTCAGCCGCCAGACGCGCAACGTGACGGCGTTCGAGGTGGCGGACGGCTGATGCAACACCTTCTCGAGGTTCTCGACGAACGATTCGTCCTCGCGGACGGGCGAGGGGAGGCCCGCTCAGTCCGCCTGCATGGCTTCCGGGGTCAGTTGATACCAGAGCACCTCGCCCGCATCGACACGGTCCTGGATACGGTCGTCCCGGCGCAATCCCGCTACGACCGCGTAGCTGCGGCGGCCGGTGAACCTGCTGAGCAACCCGGCGTTGCGGATCGCCCGCGCGGTGTCCCTGCCGTTGACGGTGTAGGATGCTTCCACGGCGGCGTAACAGCGTTCGCCTTCACGGTCGGCGGCCTCGACGATCACATCGGCCCGGTGGAAGCTGCGCAGCTCGTTGGCGGCGACATCGGTCGTGTCGACGGCATCGGAAAGGCTCACGAGCTCCATGCTGGTCAGCGACTTCCGGTATCGCAGGCCGAGGTCCAGCGCGATCAAGCCCGCTTCCTTGACGGCGACATTTCCGGCGTGGGCGCCCTTGAGCGGTCCAAGGTCGTCGATAACGCGGTCGAGACGGGCTTCCACACGTCCCAAGCGCTGATCCATGCGATCGAACCGCTGGTCCATGCGATCGAACCGCTGGTCCATGCGATCGAACCGCTGATCCATGCGATCGAACCGCTGTTCGGTAGCCGCCTGGAACCGCTTCGTCTGTTCCGCGATCTCCTCCAGTATGCGGACCAGGTCTTCTACCGTGTCGATGGTGTAATTCATGTTCATGTCTGCTCGGATGGTGCGGCGCGCCGGCCGCGCACGGCGTCCAGGTTGAGCACCTGCATGGCCTCGTCGCCCATCGCGATGGCGTAGATGCCGCGCCGCGTCAGCCAGGTGACCATGTCGGCCGGGATGCTCAGCGACGAGAACGCCGGCACGATGGGCAGCTCCCGGTACTGAGGGAAGTAGCGCGCGAACTCGCCGCTCTCCAGAAACTCCGCGAACCTCCGAGCGTCACTGGCGCGGGGGGAGGACTTGGTCTCGTTGAGCAGCACCGCGCGGGTGCCGACGTAGAGTGCGTCGAACTCCCGTCGCCGCGACCGGTCGTCGCCGCGGCTGAGGGACACGCGGGTTCCGAAGTACTGCGGCTCGCCGCAATCGAACACCGCGCGGGCCAGGCGCTGGATGCTGGGAGCGACGATGTCCTCGACGACGGTACCCATCTTGTTGGCCAGCTCGCCCCAGCGCTTGTTCATCTCCCGTCGCTCGCGGTCGGCCTGCTGCTTCATTTCCTCCCGATCGCGGGCCATCTCCGCGCGGAATCTGGCTGACTCCTCCCGGTCGCGGGCGGCCGCTTCGCGGTCGCGGGCGCCCTCCTGCTCCATGCGCTCGATCGAGCTGTCGGTGCGCTCCATGAAGGAAGCGAGGATGGATTCCAGCCGGTCGGTTCTCTGCTCGAGTGTCTGCGTCCGTTGCGCGAGCGTAGCCACGTCCGGTCTCCCCTATCCGGGGCAAGGATAGGCCCGGCTCGGTCGTACGGCAACCGCGCTACGGAAGCAGGGTCGCCATCACCCGCTGCATGATCGGGCCGACGGCCAAGCGCCGACGGCTGATGATGACGGACCGCGCTCACTCGGCCTGCATGGCTTCCAGGGCTAGTTGATACCAGTACACCGCGCCCGACTCGACACGGTCGCGGATCCGGTCGTCCCGTCGGCAGCCCGCTACGACCGCGTGGCTGCGGCGCCCGGTGAGCTTCGTGAGCAAACCGGCGTTGCGAATCGCGCGCTCGGTGTCCCTGCCGTTGACCGTGTAGGAGGCCTCCGCGGCGACATAACAGACCTTGCCGTCGCTGTCTGTGACCTCGACGATCAAATCGGCCCGGTGGAAGCTGCGTAGTTCGTTGACGGCGACGTCGGTCGTGTCGGCGGCATCCGTCAGGTTCAGGAGCTCGATGATCGTGAGCGACTTCCGGTATCCCAGGCCGAGGTCCCGCGCGATCAAGGCAGCTTCCTTGCCGGCGGCGTTTCCGGCGTGGGCGCCCTTGAGGGGTCCCAGATCGTCGATGACGCGGTCGAAACGTCCTTCGAGCCGGTCGAAACGTCCTTCGAGCCGGTCGAAACGTCCCTCGAGCCGGTCGAAGCGTCCTTCGAGCTGGTCGAAGCGTCCTTCGAGCTGGTCGAAACGTCCCTCGAGGTGGCCGAAGCGTCCTTCGAGGTTGTCGAAGCGTTCTTCGAGGTGGCCGAAACGTCCTTCGAGCTGGTCGAGGCGTCCTTCGAGCTGGTCGAAGCGTTCTTCGAGGTGGCCGAAACGTCCTTCGAGCCGGTCGAAGCGTCCTTCGAGGTGATCGAAACGTCCCTCGAGCTGGTCGAAACGTTGCGCGGTAGCTGACTGGAACCGTTGCTCCTGCGAATCGGTCATGGCGAGTTTCCTATCCTATCCGGTAATCGGCCGATCAGAGCACCGCGCCGTACGCCTCGCCGAAGGCGCTCGCGGCATAGGCGTCCGACGCATACGCAAAGCCGCCGTCGCCCCACCGCTGCCCCCAACTGTTCCTGACGATGAAGTGCGTCCGCGTGTATCCCACCAGACAGGCCGCGTGGCCGCCGCCGCTGGTGTCCTCCCGATACCGGTCCAGCTCCCCGTCCGCGGCGGTCGCCCGCTCCCAGGTCCGGTCCACCACCAGCCGGACCAGGACCGGCCCCTGGTTGGAGATCCACGCCCGCCACCGCTCCAGGTCGCGCCCCAGGTTGTGGTAGCTGGCGATGCGATACCGGGCCGCCCTGGCATAGAACGCCTCCGTGCTCAGCGAGCTCAGCGTGCCGTCCATGGGCAGGGTGCTCTCCAGCACGCATCCGTAGCGCCGCGCGACCCGCAGGGCGAGCTTGATCTGCGTGCCGGCCGACTCGATGAACGTGGTCGGGAAGGCGGTGAGCAGATCCGTCTCCTTGTTGGCCATCCAGATGAACCGGGGCGACGGCCGCTCGCCTTCGGCCAGCAGGCCCGCCTGCCGGTAGTGCCAGTGGAGCACGCCATCCGCCGCCGCGAAGCCCACGCAGGCGCCGGTCGTTCCCTGGTCCCTGACCGGCCAGTCGCCGCCCCGCAGATCCACCTCGGCGCGGGCCGCGGCATCGGCCACCACGCCGGCCTCCACGGCGTCCGCGAACGTCCAGTCCATCTGTACGCCGGTCGACGGATCGCAGTTGAGAATGAATCGCCGCACGCCAGGCGCCACGGTAAATCGTCCGCCGGCACCCGCCGCACGTCAAGCTTGCGCGCAGCTACAGGAGCGGAGGCGAGCTGATCCACCTGATCGGCGTGGAGTTCAGCCGCCAGACGCGCAACGTCACGGCGTTCGAGGTGGCGGACGGCTGATGCAGGGCATCGAGCCACTGCGGATGCTCATCCAGTATGCGGACCAGGTCTTCTGCCGTGTCGATGGGAGCTGCGCCGACTGGTCATGGTCCTGGTGACTGGATAGAATCGGCCCCCCATGGCTGTAGTGTCGGTGCCGCGCCCGTTGCGGGATCAATTGGGCGACGCCGCTGCCGATTCGCTGGTGGATATGCTGCGGCATTTCGAAGACGATCAGGAGCAGCAGCGGGCGATCCAGAAGGAACACCTTCTCGAGGTTCTCGACGAACGATTCCTGCGCCACCTCGCGGAAACCGAGGAACGGTTGCACGAGGAGATCGGCACCCTGCGCGCGGAGGTCGGCAAGGAGATCGGCGACGTGCGCAAGGAGATCGGCGCTCTGCGCGCGGAGGTCGGCAAGGAGATCGGCACCCTGCGCACCGACCTAAGCAACCAGATCGCTGACGTGCGCAAGGAACTGAACACCCAGACCCGGTGGATCCTGGCGGTGATGGTAGGCGCCACGGTGCTGATCCCGGTCATGCAGCGGATGATGGCGGCACTGTTTCCGTAGCGCCGCGCGGCGAGGAGGTCATGGCGGGCGCATCGGGGTAGGACCCAGCGTGCCCCCAGGCGATCGATCGACCGCTGGAACATCGTCAAACCGGGCTGCAGGAATGCCGCGAAGATGGTCTTCTCAAGGTCCGGGCGACGCTCCAGCAGGTCCGGCAGGCGACGGCTGAACACTTCGATCAGGTCTTCGTCGGGTATCGATTCGCCGAAGGCGCTCGCGGCATAGGCGTCCGCCGCACGTCAAGCTTGCGCGCAGCTCCTGATACGGCAGGCCGGACGCTCACCCCGTGAATGACTAAGATGGGCCGATGGCCAAGCGCCGATTGCCCATCGGCATGCAGACCTTCCGCACGCTGCGGGAGCGGGACTGCTACTACGTGGACAAGACGGCCTACATCGAGCGGCTGCTCGACGAAGGCACGCACTACTTCCTGTCGCGCCCGCGGCGGTTCGGCAAGAGCCTGTTCCTGGACACGCTGAAGGAGCTGTTCGAGGGCAGCCAGGCGCTGTTCGCGGGGCTGCACATCCATGACCGCTACGACTGGTCGGTTCACCATCCGGTGGTGCGGCTGAGCTTCGGCGGCGGCAGCTTCACGGAACCGGGCTTGCTGGAAGCCAACGTCATGGAGCAGCTCGGCGCGGCCGAGCGGCGCACGGGAGTGGTATCCGAGTATCGAACGGCCGCGGGACGTTTCGCTTATCTGCTGGAAGCCCTGCACGCGCAGGCGGGACAGCGGGTCGCGGTGCTGGTGGACGAGTACGACAAGCCGATCCTGGACGCGCTGGAGACGCGGGAGGTGGCGCGCGCCAACCGCGACTACCTGCGCGGGCTGTATGGGGTGATCAAGGACAGCGACGCGCACGTGCGGTTCACGTTCCTGACCGGGGTGAGCAAGTTCTCGAAGGTGAACCTGTTCTCGCAATTGAACAACCTCACCGACATCACCCTGGATCCGGTCTACTCGTCGATCTGCGGCTACACCGAGGGCGACCTGGACACGGTGTTCGCGCCGGAGCTCGAGGGGCTGGATCGGGAGCGGGTGCGCGAGTGGTACAACGGCTATAGCTGGCTGGGCGCCGAGAAGGTGTACAACCCCTACGACGTGCTGCTGTTGCTGCGCCGCGGCAAATTCGCAGCGCACTGGTTCGAGACCGGCACGCCGGCGTTCCTGGTGGACACGCTGTTCGAGCGGCGCGTCGCGTCGGTGTCACTGGACCGGACGGTAAGCACGGAGGAGCTGCTGTCGGCGTTCGACGTGGACGACATCGGCACCGAGGCGTTGCTGTTCCAGACCGGCTATCTGACGATTACGGGGCAAGAGGAGCTGGGCGGCCGGACGCTGTATCGGCTGGGCTATCCGAACCGGGAAGTGCGGCAGAGCCTGAACGAGCATCTGCTGCAACAACTGGTGCAGGACGTGCAGCAGCAGATCGCGAACAGCATGCGCCTGGAGCGTCTGCTTGCCGGGCACGACTGCGCCGGCCTGGCGGAGCTGTTCCAGGCGTTCTTCGCGAGCATCCCGTACGAGTGGTACACGAACAACGACATCGCGAACTACGAGGGCTACTACGCGAGCGTGTTCTACTCGTACTTCGCGGCGCTGGGATACGAGATTGCGGTCGAGGAATCGAGTAGCCATGGCCGGCTGGACATGGCGGTGCGCACCGGCGGCCACGTCTACCTGTTCGAGTTCAAGGTGGTGGAGATGGCGCCGCCGGGCTCGGCGCTCGCGCAGCTACAGGAGCGGGACTACGCGGCCAGGTACCGGGGCCGGGGCGAGCCGATCCACCTGATCGGCGTGGAGTTCAGCCGCCAGACGCGCAACGTCACCGCGTTCGAGGTGGCGGACGGCTGATCGGCGCCGCGCAGAATGATCAGCGCCGCCACCATCCGTTGCCCACCGGAATCAGCACGGCCGCGGCTCCGTCGATCCGATTCGCGACCTCGACCGCGATCCAGACCGGGTTCGCGTCGCGGCTGCTGCGCGCCTGCAGGATGAGGTCGGTAGCGACGAGCCGGTGCTCCTGCTCACCGGTAATCCGGTTCTCATCCGCTGCTTTCTGCACCTTGGCCTCGAAGTCGTCGGGCGCCTGGTGCACGGCGCTTTGGACGACTCGGGCGCGCCGCAACCCCAGGTGCTGACTCAGCAGCGGTCGGATCCTGCCGAGTTCCTGGTCGCGGGTCGTCAGCTCGTCGAGCGCCTCCCGTCGGCGGGATTCCGTCTCGCGGCGGTAGGCGAGGACATCCTCGGTGCGGACGCGGCGGTGCGCGCCCACTTTCCGGTAGGGAATCCGTCCCTGGCTGAGTAGCTGCACCAAGTGGGTGCGCGGCACCTGAAGAAGGTCCGCCGCCTGCCGCGTCGTCAGTTCGGCATGTAGCGGGTCGACGCGGTCTCCGCTCCCGTCCCCGGCACGTCGTCTGGCCCTTGGCGGCTTGTGCAGGTCCCTGGGGGCACTGGTTCTGATCAACCAGGACCCACGCAGGCTCGCCATCACCCGCTGCATGATCGGGGCCGACGGCCAGGCACGCAGCGCATCAAGCCACTGCGGATGCTCATCCAGTATGCGGACCAGGTCTTCTGCCGTGTCGATGGGAGCTGCGCCGACTGGTCATGGTCCTGGGGACTGGATAAAATCGGCCCCCCATGGCTGTAGTGTCGGTGCCGCGCCCGTTGCGGGATCAATTGGGCGACGCCGCTGCCGATTCGCTGGTGGATATGCTGCGGCATTTCGAAGACGATCAGGTGCAGCGGCGGGCGATCCAGAAGGAACACCTTCTCGAGGTTCTCGACGAACGATTCCTGCGCCACCTCGTGGAAACCGAGGAACGGTTGCACGAGGAGATCGGCACCCTGCGCGCGGAGGTCGGCAACCAGATCGGCGACGTGCGCAAGGAGATCGGCACCCTGCGCACGGAGGTCGGCAACCAGATCGGCGACGTGCACAAGGAGATCGGCACGCTGCGCGCGGAGGTCGGCAACCAGATCGGCGACGTGCGCAAGGAGATCGGCGCTCTGCGCACGGAGGTCGGCAAGGAGATCGGCGACGTCCGCAAGGAGATCGGCACCCTGCGCGCGGAGGTCGGCAAGGAGATCGGCACCCTGCGCGCGGAGGTCGGCAAGGAGATCGGCGACGTGCACAAGGAGATCGGCACCCTGCGCACCGACCTGGGCAACCAGATCGCTGACGTGCGCAAGGAACTGAACACCCAGACCCGGTGGATCCTGGCGGTGATGGTAGGCGCCACGGTGCTGATTCCGGTCATGCAGCGGGTGATGGCGGCACTGTTTCCGTAGCGCCGCGAGGCGCTCGCCTGTTTCGCAACGGGCGCAATCAAGCGCTGCGGATCCCTCGGGACCTGGAGTTTGCCGCCGATGAGGTCATCCTCCACAGAGAGGACGACCGTCTTGTCGTCGAGGTCACCGGCGTGACGCTCATCTCCACGCCGCAGGACGGCAGCAGCTTCGTCCTCGGCGAAACGGTGGAGATCGAGGTGCAGTTCAGCGAGCCGGTGACCGGTTGCTGACCGAGGCCGAATGGGAGTACGTCGCCCGCGCGGGCACAACCACGCCGTTCCATACGGGAACGACCATCTCCACCGCGCAGGCCAACTACGACGCCCGGACGGCGGGCTGCACAAGGCGCGTCGTCCGCGGCGGCTCGTGGGGATCCCGCCCCGAACTGGTGCGCTCGGCCTATCGAAGCTGGTGCGCCCCGACGCTCCGCAACCTGCACAACGGCTTCCGGGTCGCCCGAACGCTCACTCCGTGACCTGGGTGGCAAGTCGCTGTATCGGCTGACGTGCTCCTGATCACACCGACTCAACGCAGCGGACATCGGCGCTTCTGATCCGCGCCACCAACGACTCGGGATCGAGATGATGCCCGGTCAGACCCTCCGTCGCCATAGTTCGATGGAGCGGGGTCCGCGCGACGCTCGTCATGGCCGAGCCGACTCCCGCAGGATCCGTGCGGGAATCGGCGGCGTCAGGATGGTGAGGAGGGATCGAGGCGGGCGAGGAACTCGGCGCCGATGTCGCATCGCACCAGCCAGTCGCCGATCTCGGCCAACCGATCCGGGTCGGTGATCGGCGCCAACACGTCGGTCAGGCGAGCGGCGGTATCGGCACCGAAGCGTGCCGCCGCCATCCGGCACAGGAGCGCCCGTTGCTGGTCAACACCCTGTTCGATCCCCTGTTCGATCCCCTGTTCGATCCCCTGTTCGCGTCCTTCCGCAAGACCCTGCTCGCGTCCTTCCCGGAGCCACTGCTTGGGCCACTCGGCTGCCCGTTCGACCAATGTCATCCTCACATCCTCCAGGGTCCGCACCGGCGGCACCACCGCACCCGGCGGCGCCACCCGCTCGGCGATCTGCCGTATCCAGTCCACGAACGCGCGCCGCAACTCCGCCGCGCGTGGATCCTGCAACCAGAGCTGCAGTGCATCACGCACCCGCAGCACGTCCCCGAACGACCGACTCTGCTCCAGGCCGGCCACCGCGTGCAGCAGGTTGCGGCCAGGCAAATCGTCGGCCGTCACGCGCTGCAGGTCAAGCAGGAAGTAGCCCTGCGCCGGCTGATACGGCGCCAGCCACGGTGCGCCCGGAGCGACCAGCCCGCTCATCTTTCGCGCCGCGGTCCACGGCTCGGTGCCGTTGTAGAGCACGATCGGCAACACCGGCGGCAGCCGCCCATCGGCTACCTCCGGCGCCTCGTTGCGCACCAGCTCCTGGTAGAGCAGGCCGGTGTAGGTGAGGATACGCAGCGCCATCCAGCGATCGTCCTCGGACTGGAACTCCAGCAGGATCAGCAGATACACCCAGCGCTCGCCGAGGCGCAGGCGCCAGACGGTGTCGCCGTGGCGCTTGCGCAGCTCGTCGCTGACGTACTCGGTGGAGAGCTCGCCCAACTCGGAGAAGTCGGCGGCGGCCAGCAGGTCATCGGGGAGGCAAGCGCGCAGCAGGTGCTCGACCATGAGCTTGGAGGCGAACAGGCGCTTGTAGTTCTCGTCGTGCAGTATCGTCGGTGTCCGCACTACCGATAGCGGGCCTGCCGGCGCCGGCGCTTTAGGCGCGTTGAGGGATGAGTCGGAAACGCGACGCACAGCGTCCAGATCGACCACCTGCATCGTCTCGTCGCCCAAGTCGAGTGACGCCCATGTGCAGTTCACGTTCCTGACCGGGGTGAGCACGTTCACGAACGTGAGCCTGTTCTCCGACCTCAACAACCTCACCGATATCACCCTGGACGCCGCCTATTCGTCGATCTGCGGCTACACGGAACGCGACCTGGACACCGGCGCGTCCTCCGCGGCGGCTCGTGACGATCCCGCCCCGCGCTGGTGCGTTCGGCCTATCGAAGCTGGTGGGCTCCGACTCTCCGCAACCTCCACAACGGCTTCCGCGTCGCCCGGACGCTCACCCCGTGAATGATGTGGCGGACGGCTGCTATCTGCTTCGCTACGCGGACAGGGAAATGGAGCGCACGCCGGCGGTTTCCGCGCGCTGCCGATCGGCGGGATCGATCCGTTGGCCGACGACCACGGGCAGCGCGTCCTCACCGAACACCGCTGCGAGCGTGTCGGCACTCTGCCTGCTGCGGCTGATGTCGGCGCCATTGATCCGATTCGCCACCTCGACCGCGATCCAGACCGGGCTTCCGTCGCGGCTGCTGCGCGCCTGCAGGGCTCCGGGGTCAGTCGCCGTGCGTCAGGAGGGTGAGGAGCGATCGAGGCGGGCGAGGAACTCGGCGCCGGTGTCGCATCGCACCAGCCAGTCGCCGATCTCGGCCAACCGATCCGGGTCGGTGATCGGCGCCAACACGTCGGTCAGGCGAGCGGCGGTATCGGCACCGAAGCGCGCCGCCGCCTGCCGGCACAGGAGTGCCCGTTGCCGGTCAACACCCTGTTCGAGGCCCTGTTCGCGTCCTTCCGCGAGGCCCTGCTCGCGTCCTTCCCGGAGCCACTGCTTGGGCCACTCGGCTGCCCGTTCGACCAACGTCATCCTGACCTCCTCCAGCGTCCGCACCGGCGGCACCACCGCACCCGCCGGCGCCACCCGCTCGGCGATCTGCCGTATCCAGTCCACGAACGCGCGCCGCAACTCCGCCGCGCGTGGATCCTGCAACCAGAGCTGCAGTGCGTCACGCACCCGCAGCACATCCTCGAACGACCGGCTCTGCTCCAGCGCCGCCACCGCGCGCAGCAGGTTGCGCCCAGGCAGATCGTCGGCCGTCACGCGCTGCAGGTCAAGCAGGAAGTAGCCCTGCGCCGGCTGATACGGCGCCAGCCACGGTGCGCCCGGAGCGACCAGCCCGCTCATCTTTCGCGCCGCGGTCCACGGCTCGGTGCCGTTGTAGAGCACGATCGGCAACACCGGCGGCAGCCGCCCATCGGCTACCTCCGGCGCCTCGTTGCGCACCAGCTCCTGGTAGAGCAGGCCGGTGTAGGTGAGGATACGCAGCGCCATCCAGCGATCGTCCTCGGACTGGAACTCCAGCAGGATCAGCAGATACACCCAGCGCTCGCCGAGGCGCAGGCGCCAGACGGTGTCGCCGTGGCGCTTGCGCAGCTCGTCGCTGACGTACTCGGTGGAGAGCTCGCCCAACTCGGAGAAGTCGGCGGCGGCCAGCAGGTCATCGGGGAGGCAGGCGCGCAGCAGGTGCTCGACCATGAGCTTGGAGGCGAACAGGCGCTTGTAGTTCTCGTCGTGCAGCATCGTCGGTGTCCGCACTACCGATAGCGCCCTGCCGGCGCCGGCGCTTCAACGGATAAGTCGGAAACCTGAAGACGCTACGGTGCGGTTCGCCGGCTGCGCACGGAGTCGAGGTTGAGCACCCCGTGGCCAGAATGACGCGCATGGGGCGCGTCCCGGTGGACTCCACAAGCGAGGCCGAAGGCAAGGCCACGCTCACGGGTTCACTGGTGAACGTGTACGAGCTGTGGATGCCCGAGCAGTGGCTGGGGATCTGGGGCATCGCCGGGTTCGGCACGGGCGCCTCCGATCTCACCACCGCCGACGGCGGTCTTCCCGATGAATCTCTCCTCTCGTGGCTGGACGCCGCCGGCCAGCGGGCCGAGCGGTGGTCCGGTGGCGACGCCCAACGGGGACTCGGCGCGGAGGCCGGCGACGCCTCCGCTTCACGCACACCGGCATCGGCCTGGAGCTCGAGGCCTTCGGCCGGCACGTGACCGGTAGCGGCGACGCCGGCTATCGGTTCGGCTTCGGCGGCACCCTGGAGTACTGAGATGAGAAACGCAACGAGCTTCGCCACCGGCGCCGCGACCGTGACCGCCTTCGCCCCACTGGCTGCCGCCCTGGTGCTGGCGGGATGCGATATCCCCGGGCTCGAGGACGCCGCCGGGGAGCCGGGAACGGAGTTCCGCGACTGCCCCGAGTGCCCGGCGATGGTGACAGTGCCCGCCGGCAGCTACACGATGGGATCGCCGTCCTGGGAGGCGGGCCGCCACGCCGACGAACGGCAGCGCCGGGTGACGATCGAGGATAGTTTCGCCGTGGGAATATACGAGGTGACCTTCGCGGAGTGGGACGCGTGCGCCGCCGCCGGCGGCTGGGGACGCGGCCGCCAGCCGGTGATCGACGTGAGCTGGAACGACGCGCAGCAGTACGTCGCGTGGCTCTCCTCGAGGACGGGTTGCACCAGGACGGCTGGTACGAGGTTCGGCGTCGAGGAAGCCACCGCGTAATGCGACATCCGACCAGGCGTGGCATAGTGGTGGTGGCTGGAAGTCCAGGTGCAGACATGAAGGCCGGTACGCTTGGCCAAGTGCTCAAACAGGCCGGCTTGAACGAGAACACGACGGAGAGCGGAAATGGGGCAGACTGAATATCTGGTCATTGTAGAGAAGTACGGCCCCGGTTCGTATGGGGCGTATGTACCGGAACTTCCAGGTATTGGCGTCGCCGGGGAAACCGAGAATGAGGTGCGTCACTTGGTGGCCGACGCGATCAGGCTGTATCTCGAAGAGCTGGAGCGAGACGAGAGTGCGGCCGCCGAGTCGGTAGTGGTCAACCACTACACCGTTGCGGTTTGACCGCCCCCGCGTTCGAGGGGGCCGACGGCTGACGAGCGCCGGTCAGCACACTGCGCCGTAGATCGGTCTCCTTGTTGGCCATCCAGATGAACCGGGGCGCCGCGTCGGACACGACTCGGCCTCCACGGAGTCCGCGAACGTCCAGTCCTGCTGCACGCCGGTCGACGGATCACAATGCCGGCGCCGTACGCCGGCGTGTCCGTATCGCACCAGAACACCTCGCCCGCATCGACACGGTCCTGGATACGGTCGTGTCGGCGGCATCCGAGAGGCTCACGAACTCCATGCTCGTCAGCGACTTCCGGTATCGCAGGCCAAGATCCAGCGCGATCAAGCCCGCTTTCCCTGCGGGCGACGTTCCCGGCGTGGGCGCCCTTGAGCGGTCCAAGGTCATCGATAACGCGGTCGAGACGGGACTCCACACGTCCCAATCGCTGATCCTGTTGGTCGAATCGCCGTTCGGCAGCAGCCTTGAACTGTCGCATCTCTTCCGCAAGCAGGCTTACCTTGGCGGCCAGCGGCAGCATCCGAGCCACGCAGGGCGTCGAGCCACTGCGGATGCTCGTCCAATACGCGGACCAAGTCCTGGACAGTGTCGATGGTGTAGGTCATCTCTGCTTCGAAGCGCTCGACCATAGCTTATGGAGAGGTCGCCGGACGGCTTGTGGCCGCCAGCGTTGAGGATCCCGGCCGCCGAGACCGCCGCGAACACGGCGGCGATCACTCCCGCGGGCGCGGATTTCGTGAAGGAGTGTCGCGCTGCCGCCTTCGGAGACGAGCGCGCCTGCCGGCGCGCGTCGAGGCAGGCCGTCAACCGGGTGGCGAGGTCGGCCCCGATGAGCGGCCAGAGCGGAATCACCGCGAAGATGAAGCGATACTCCTTGTGCGCCTGCGCCGAGTGCATGAGCACCATCACGACGAAGACCAAGCCGCGCTGCCCGCGCTCAAGCAGCGGCTCGAGACCTCTTCCACCACGACCGAACTTAGAGTCGTAGCCGGCGCTCGACAGCCCTCTCGGAGTACCGCACCGTAGGCCTCGCCGCAAAGCCCGCCGTCGCCGCACCGCTGCCCCCAACTGTTGCGGACGATGAAGTGCGTCCGTCGTCCCAGGTTGTGGTAGCTGGCGATGCGATACCGGGCCGCCCTCGCATAGAACGCCTCCGTGCCAGCGAGCTCAGCGTCCCGTCCATGGGCAGGATGCTCTTCAGCACGCATCCGTAGCGCCGCGCCACCTGGACGGCCATCGAGGGTGCGGCGGCGGCCTTCTACACACCGGTCGTTGCCGACGTCGGTCACCACCTGGCCGGCTTCGCCCGTACGGTGGCGGCAAGCGCGGTGGAGGTTATCGGCCAGCGGTTCGCGCCGATGGCGCGGCCGGGGGCCGGGATGGACGTGGACCTCACCCTGAACCGTCGATCGTTGGGGCTGTCCGACGCGGGCGGCGTGGCGGCGCGCGGCGAGCTCGTGACCAGCGTTACGGAGGCCTTCGGGATCCGTGTGCACCCCGGCGCGGTCGCCTGGGACATGCCGTCCGGTGCGCAGCCCGTCGCGGACAGCGCATTCAGTGTCGGCGGAGCCGCCAGCCACGGCGCCGGCGGCGCGCGATGGGGCGTCTGGGGCAGCGGTGACGTGAGCCAATTCAGCGGTGATTTCGACGGCTTCAGGCACGTCCACAAGCGAGGTCGAAGGCAAAGCCACGCTCACGGGTTCACTGGTGAACGTGTATCCGCCCTCCTCTCGTGGCTGGGCGCCGCCGACGCCTCCGCTTCACGCACACCGGCATCGGCCTGGGGCTCGCCGGCCGCGGGCGCATGCTGCTGGTGCGGAGGCGGTGCTCGCCTCCCACGCCGAACTTCGCCACCGGCGCCGCGCACGTGACCGCGCTCGCCCTTCTGGCCGCCGCCCTGCTGCTGGCGGGATGCGACATCGCCGGGCTCGAGGATGGTGTCCGGGAGCCGGGCACCGAGTTCCGCGACTGCCCCGAGTGCCCGGCGATGGTGACGGTGCCGACCGGCAGCTACACGATGGGATCGCCGGCCGCGGAGGCAGGACGCCATGCCGACGAAGCGCAGCGCCGGATGACGATCGACGACCCGTTCGCCGTGGGCGTCTACGAGGTGACCTTCGGCGAGTGGGACGCCTGCGCCGCCGCCGGCTGCTGACCGAGGCCGAATGGGAGTACGTGGCCCGCGCGTGCACGACCACGCCGTTCCATACGGGAGCGACCATCTCCACCGCTCAGGCCAACTACGACGGCCTGAGCGCTCCCTACGGCTCGGGCGTCACCGGCCAATACCGCGCCCGGCCGATCGCGGCCGGCTCGCTCTCCCGCAATGCCTTCGGGCTGTACGACGTCCACGGCAACGTGGCAGAGCTGGTCGCCGACTGCTACGACGCGGACAGCGTGTCCGCCTGCACCCGGCGCGTCCTCCGCGGCGGCTCGTGGGGATCCCGCCCCGAGCTGGTGCGCTCGGCCTATCGAAGCTGGTGCGCCCCGACGCTCCGCAACCTCCACAACGGCTTCCGCGTCGCCCGGATCGTCTCGTGAATGATTGAGATGGGCCGATGGTCAGGTGCCGATTTCGGCAAGAGCCTGTTCCTGGACACGCTGAAGGAGCGACATCAAACAGCATGCGCCTGGCGCGTCTGCTGGAGACGGTCGACTGCGAAGGCCTGAGAGATCTGTTCCAGGCGTTCTTCGCGAGCATCCCGTACGAGTGGCATGCCGCCCGACGGTGTCGGCGGGCGAACAACGACATCGCGAACTACGAGAGCTACTACGCAAGCGTGTTCTACTCGTCAGGGTGGATCGGCGCCAACGCCTGCCGCTCCGCCTCTGGACGGTCTGCGGCAGCCGGCATATGCTTATCATATGCCGCGCCATGAGGAACGACATGCAGCGCAAGCGCCGCGTCGCGCTCGCCTGTTTCGCAACGGGCGCAATCAAGCGCTGCGGATCCCTCGCGACCTGGAGTTTGCCGCCGATGAGGTCATCCTCCACAGAGAGGACGACCGTCTTGTCGTCGAGCCGGTGAAGAGGAAGCGCACGCTGGCCGAGATTCTCCCGCAACTCGAACCGATAGCGGAGGAGTTTCCGGAGATCCCCGATCCGCCGGTGCGGTCGGAGGACGTCTTTCGGCCATGACGGAGGTCCGGTATCTGTTGGATACCAACATCGTTTCCATTGCGGTCCGGGAACCGGGAGGCACACTGGCACGCCGGCTTGCGTCGATGCACCGCGACGAATTCGCGGTCAGCATTATCGTCGCCTGCGAACTGCGTTATAGCGTGGTCCGCAAGGGCTCACCGCGCTTGGCGAAACAGCTCGAAGCGGTCCTGGAGGGTATCGACATCCTCCCGATGGAGGAGCCGGCCGATGGACACTACGGCGACATACGCACCGAACTGGAGCGGATCGGTCGCCCGATCGGCCACAACGACCTTCTGATCGCCGCTCATGCCCGGGCGTTGGGGGCGACGCTGGTCACCGGCAACGTCGACGCGTTTGCCCGCGTCCCGAACCTCACCATCGAGAGCTGGGTGGACGAATCCTGAGTCGGTAGCGACGAGCCCGTGCTCCTGCTCACCGGTGATTCAGCTCGGCGACGTCTCGTTCGATGTGCTGAAGGCCCGCCGGCATGCCCAGAAACTCGTTGGTGAGCAGCGTGCGCAACAGCAACCGCTGTGCGGCGGGGTTGGCGCGGAGCTCCTCGACGATTCGGGCTACCAGAGATTCCGGATCAAGTTGTTGCTCGCTGACGGGTTTCGTTGCCACGGTCGTGCTCTCCGGGTAGACCGCCGCGAGCACGCAGACCGATCCCGTGACCCTGCAGCCGGCGCGCCGGCACGGAGGCGCTGCTGTTCCAGACCGGCTACCTGACGATCACGGGCGAGGAAGAGCTGGGCGGCAAGGCGCTGTACCGTGTTCTACTCCTCAGCCGGAAGACACGCAACGTGACGGCGTTCGTGGGAGCGGACGGCTGACGAGCGCCGATCAGAGCACCGCCCCGTAGACTTCGTCGAAGGCGCTCGCGGCAATAAGCGTCCGACGCGTACGCGACCCCGCCGTCGCCCCACCGCTGTCCCCAACGGTTCCTGACGTCGCCGTTGTCTCACAGCTCGGATCCTTCGGTTTCTTCCGGCTCGACGACCTCGATCCCGTTCTCCCGCAGCTCCTGAGCTCTCCGGCTGTGGATCGACGCCGTGGCCAGAATGACGCGCGTCGGGCTCACTCCCGTGGACTCCTGGTACAGACGACGCTTGCGTTGCAGGCGCGCCTTGATGGTCGGCCCGACGCTGGCGGCGATCTCGACAAGGACATGCTCGTGATCATGGATCAGGACATCGAACTGCTCGCCGGCGATGGTGCGTTGCTCGACGGCGACTCCGAAGGACTGCTCCAGCACCGCCGCCATTGTCTGTCGAAAGAGGCTCTCATTGCGGATCCCCCAACGCGATCCCAGTCGATCGATGGCCCGTTGGACCTCGTCAAACCGGCCGGCCACCTCGTCAAACCGGCTGTCCACCTCGTCAAACCGGCTGTCCACCTCGTTAAACCGGCTGTCCACCTCGTCAAACCGGCTGTCCACCTCGGTAAACCGGCCGGCCACCTCGGCGCGGAACTCCTGCATCTCACGTTCTGAGCGGTCGATGCGCTCGTCCACGTGTTCGAAGCGCCGCTCCACCTCGGTACGGAACGACCGCAACTCGGTGAGCACCAGCGCCACCTCTTCGCGGCGGGCGAACGTCTTCAGGAACGCCGCGAAGATGGTCGGCTCAAGGTCCGGGCGTCGTTCCAGCAGGTCAGGCAGGCGACGGCTGAACACGTCGATCAGGTCTTCGTCGCGTATCGATGACACCGCGTCCCGGTTCCCTTGCATGGGTATTCCTCCGCCAGCCCCAAGGCACACGAAGGTAGGCGATCGATCGAGCTGCGTCCAGCTTGCCGCGCGACGGGGTGGGAAGATACGCGCTGAGCTGGAGCGGATCGGCCGCCCGATCGGGCACCATGACCTTCTGATCGCTGCTCATGCGCGAGCGTTGGGTGCCACGCTGCTCACGCGCAACGTCGACGAGTTTGCCCGGGTCCCGAACCTCGAAGCAGAGAGCTGGCCGGACGAACTCTGAGGGTGCGGCCGGCCGGCTGCGCACGGCCTCCAGGTTGAGCACCTGCATGGCCTCGTCGCCCATGGCGATGGCGTAGATGCCGCGCCGCGTCAGAGTCGTCGGGAATGCTCAGTGAGGAGAACGCCGGCACGATGGGCAGCTCCCGGTACCCGGGGAAGTAGAGTCGTAGCCGGCGCTCGACAGCCCTCTCAGAGTACCGCGCCGTAGGCCTCGTCGAAGGCGCTCGCGGCATAGCCGTCGGACGCATACGCAAAGCATCCGCCGGTGCGGTCGGAGGACGTCTCTCGGCCATGACGGAGGTCCGGTATCTGTTGGATACCGGCAACATCGACGAGTTTGCCCGCGTCCCGAACCTCACCATCGAGAGCTGGGTGGACGAATCCTGAGGCGCTGATGGGCCGATGGTGAAACGCTGACTTCCTCCGCTTACCCCAGACAAGCGAAGTCAGGCTATCGATCGAGCTGCGTCCAGGTTGAGCACCTGCATGGCCTCGTCGCCCATCGCGATGGCGTAGATGCCGCGCCGCGTCAGCCAGGTGACCATGTCGTCCGGGATGCTCAGCGACGAGAACGCCGGCACGATGGGCAGCTCCCGGTACTGCGGGAAGTAGCGGGCGAACTCGCCGCTCTCCAGAAACCGCGCGAACGCCTGCGCATCGCTCATGCGGGGCGAGGACTTGGTCTCGTTGAGCAGCACGGCGCGGGTGCCGACGTAGAGTGCGTCGAACTCCCGTCGCCGCGACCGGTCGTCGCTGCGCGTGAGGGACACGCGGGTTCCGAAGTACTGCGGCTCGCCGCAATCGAACACCTCGCGGGCCAGGCGCTGGATGCTGGGAGCGACGATATCCTCGACGACGGTACCCATCTTGTTGGCCAGCTCGCCCCAGCGCTTGTTCATCTCCCGTCGCTCGCGGGCCATCTCCGCGCGGAATCTGGCTGACTCCTCCCGGTCGCGGGCGCCCTCCTGCTCCATGCGCTCGATGGCGCGCTCGAGCCGCTCGATCGAACCGTCGGTGCGCTCCATGGAACGGTCGGTGCGCTCCATGAAGGAGGCGAGGATGGACTCCAGCCGGTCGGTCCTCTCCTCGAGTGTCTGCGTCCGTTGCGCGAGCGTAGCCACGTCCGGTCTCCCCTGTCCCGGGCAAGGATAGGCCCGGCTCCGTCGTACGGCAACCGCGCTACGGAAGCAGGCCATCACCCGCGGATCAGCCGGCCTGTATGGCTCGCGGCGACATGACGCGGGGTCATGGCACCGCGCCGTACGCCTCGCCGAAGGCGCTCGCGGCATAGGCGTCCGACGCATACGCGAAGCCGCCGTCGCCCCACCGCTGCCCCCAACTGTTCCTGACGATGAAGTGCGTCCGCGTGTATCCCACCAGGCAGACGGCGTGGCCGCCGCGCGAAGTGTCCTCCCGATACCGGTCCAGCTCCCCGTCCGCGGCGGTCGCCCGCTCCCAGGTCCGGTCCACCACCAGCCGGACCAGGACCGGCCCCTGGTTCGAGATCCACGCCCGCCACCGCTCCAGGTCGCGCCCCAGGTTGTGGTAGCTGGCGATGCGATACCGGGCCGCCCTGGCATAGAACGCCTCCGTGCTCAGCGAGCTCAGCGTGCCGTCCATGGGCAGGGTGCTCTCCAGCACGCATCCGTAGCGCCGCGCCACCCGCAGGGCGAGCTTGATCTGCGTGCCGGCCGACTCGATGAACGTGGTCGGGAAGGCGGTGAGCAGATCCGTCTCCTTGTTGGCCATCCAGATGAACCGCGGCGACGGCCACTCGCCTGCGGCCAACAGGCCGGCCTGCCGGTAGTGCCAGTGGAGCACGCCGTCCGCCGCCGCGAAGCCGACGCAGGCGCCGGTCGTTCCCTGGTCCCTGACCGGCCAGTCGCCGCCCCGCAGATCCACCTCGGCGCGGGCCGCGGCATCGGCCACCACGCCGGCCTCCACGGCGTCCGCGAACGTCCAGTCCATCTGCACGCCCGTCGACGGATCGCAGTTGAGAATGAATTGCCGCACGCCAGGCGCCACGGTAAATCGTCCGCCGGCACCCGCCGCACGTCAAGCTTGCGCGCAGCTCCTGATACAGCAGGCCGGACGCTTCACGGAACCGGGCTTGCTGGAAGCCAACGTCATGGAGCGAGCCCTCCACCTGGCGCCACGCGCCGAGCTGCGGCTGAGCGACTACGTCTCAGCCGCCGCCGGCGCCAATCTCTGGTATTCGTGGACCCCGGGCGCCGCCTCGGGCCTGCTGGGCCGAGACGACGCCAAGGACAACGTGTTCGCGCAACTCGTCGTGCGCTACTGAACCCCCGTTACGAGGGCATGCACGGATCGCCCTTGCAGGCGGTCACTTCCGTAACGTCGGGCAGATTGAGCAGCGCCGGCATGAAATCCCCCGAAATGGTCACCATGTTAGGGGTCGCCGGGGCGATCACGACCATGGCCTCGGCCGTTGCACCAAGCTGGGCTGTTGCCAACCCGGCGAGCACCACCGGAGCCAGTTGCACCGGTTCCACGACGAACGCGGTCAGGTCGGGCACTCCGTCCATGTCCTCGTCGGGGAGACTAAAGGAGAAGGTCCCGTCGGCTCCCGCCGTATAGGTTCCGGAGACCTCGAACTTGGTGAAGCCCTTCGTTTGGAAGAGTTCAAACGTCGTCATGGCGTCGTCACCCATCTTCACCTCGAACATCGTATCGGTCAGTTCCAACCGTGCGTTCGGCGCCAGTGGTTTATCGTCATCAGGCACGGGATCGGCGAAGTACCACGTGCCGACATAAGGCAGCGCCATGTCCATGTCGTCCATGCCCGGCCCTTTCCCGCAGCCGCTCAACACCAGGGCGACCGCTGCAGCCGTCACCACGAAAAACGAAATCTTCTTTGTCATAGATGTCCTCCCAGAACCGAGATTACCGATCAAGCCATGCCCGCGCAAGCGGTTTGCTCTCAGCACGGCGCGGGTGCCCACGTAGAGTGCGTCGAACTCCCGCTCCCGCGACCGGTCGTCGCTGCGCGTGAGGGACACGCGGGTTCCGAAGTACTGCGGCTCGCCGCAATCGAACACCTCGCGGGCCAGGCGCTGGATGCTGGGAGCGACGATGTCCTCGACGACGGTCGAGCCGCTCGATCGAGTTGTCGGTGCGCACCATGAAAGGTGGCGAGGATGGATTCCATCGTCCTCGCGGACGGGCGAGGGGGAGGCCCGCTCAGTCCGCCTGCACGGCTTCCGGGGTCAGTTGATACCAGAGCACCTCGCCCGCATCGACACGGTCCTGGATACGGTCGTCCCGGCGCAATCCCGCTACGACCGCGTAGCTGCGGCGGCCGGTGAACCTGCTGAGCAACCCGGCGTTGCGGATCGCCCGCGCGGTGTCCCTGCCGTTGACGGTGTAGGATGCTTCCACGGCGACGTAACAGCGTTCGCCTTCACGGTCGGCGCCCTCGACGATCACATCGGCCCGGTGGAAGCTGCGCAGCTCGTTGGCGGCGACATCGGTCGTGTCGACGGCATCGGAAAGGCTCACGAGCTCCATGCTGGTCAGCGACTTCCGGTATCGCAGGCCGAGGTCCAGCGCGATCAAGCCCGCTTCCTTGACGGCGACATTTCCGGCGTGGGCGCCCTTGAGCGGTCCAAGGTCGTCGATAACGCGGTCGAGACGGGCTTCCACACGTCCCAAGCGCTGATCCATGCGATCGAACCGCTGTTCGGTGGCCGCCTGGAACCGCTTCGTCTGTTCCGCGATCTCGTCCAGTATGCGGACCAGGTCTTCTACCGTGTCGATGGTGTAATTCATGTTCATGTCTGCTCGGATGGTGCGGCGCGCCTGCCGCGCACGGCGTCCAGGTTGAGCACCTGCATGGCCTCGTCGCCCATGGCGATGGCGTAGATGCCGCGCCGCGTCAGATAGGTGACCAGGTCATCCGGAATGCTCAGTGAAGAGAACGCCGCCACGATCGGCAGCTTCCGATAACTGCGGGAAGTAGCATGCGAGCTCGCCGCTCTCCAGAAACGCCGCGAACCTCCGAGCGTCACTGGCGCGGGGCGAGGACCTGGTCTCGTTGAGCAGCACCGCGCGGGTGCCGACGTAGAGTGCGTCGAACTCGCGCGTGCGGGAGGGTTCATCGCTGCGCGAGGCGGACATGCGTGTCCAGAACTGACGCAGCTCGCCACAGTCGAACATCTCACGGGCCAGACGGCGGATGCTGGGAGCGACGATATCCTCGACCACGGTGCCCATCTTGTTGGCCAACTCGCCCCAGCGCTTGTTCATCTCCTGTCGCTCGCGGGCAGCCTGCTGCTCCCTCGCCTCCAGACCCCTGGCCAGCGCCTCGCGGAATCTGGCCGACTCCTCCCGGTCGCGGCCAGACTCCTCCCGGTCGCGGGCTGCTGCTTCGCGGTCGCGGGTGCCCTCGTGCTCCCTGCGCTCGACTATGCTTTCAAGGCGGTCGATCGCCGCGTCGGTGCGCGTCATGAACCTGGCGAGGATGGTCTCCAGACTGTCGATCCGTTCCTCGACGGCCTCAGTTCGTTGCGTGAGCGTAGCCATGGTGCCTGTGTGCGATCCTTACCAAACGATAGGGCCGGCGTGGCCGTATCGCAACCGCGCGTCGTGGCCGCTCATCGAATCGGCCACCGGGATCGACCAAGCCGCGCTGCGCGCGCTCAAGCAGCGGCTCGAGACCTCTTCCACCACGACCGAACCGACCGAGGGATCAGCCAACGGCGCCGAAGACACCGAGTGACGCACCTTCGCGGCGCCCATGTAGACCACGGGCTACCCGCGGCCCCCAACCTGTTCTCCCAACTGAACAACCTCACCTACGTCACCCTTGATCCGGTCTATTCGTCCATCTGCGGCTACACCGAGGATGACCTGGACGCTGTGTTCGCGCCGGAACTCGCCGGCCTGAGGGAGCTGTTTCACGCCTTCTTCGCGAGCATCCCGTATTGAGTGGCATGCCGCCCGACGGTGTCGGCGGGCGAGCAACGACATCGCGAACTACGAGGGCTACTACGCGAGCGTGTTCTACTCGTACTGCGCGGCGCTGGGCTACGAGATCGCGGTCGAGCAGCCACGGGCGGCTGGACATGGCGGTGCGCACCGGCGGTCACGTCTATCGACCGGCTCGTGGCGGTCACCGGAACCCCGCGGGTGGCAGTGACCGTCGGCACCCGGACCCGATCGGCGGCGCTGGACAGGACCGCGGGCCCCAGATCCAGCGCCTCGTCCCTGTTCTTCAAGTACACCGTGGTGGAGGAGGACAGTGACACGGAAGGAGTCAGCATCGCGGCGAACGCGATCAGCCTCAACGGTGCGACCATCACCGCCACGGACGATTCCACCGACGCGGTCCTGACGCATCCGGCGGTACCGGCCGACCCGACCCGCAAGGTGGGCTCCGGCACGGCGCCGCCCCCGAGCGACGCCCCGGCGGTGAGCAGCGTCTTCTTCGGCTCCTCGCCGGCGGGCGGGGACACCTACGAGCGCGGCGAGACGATCGACGTACCCGTAGCGCGGGCTTCTCGCGCTTCAGCGGCAGCACCCTCTGGTTCGGCTATCGGGTGCAGGAGGACGACAGCGACAGCGACGGCATCGGCATCGCCGCCGGAGCGCTTACGCTGAACGGCGGCACCATCAAGGACAGCGACAAGAACGAGGCGCGCCTGGAGCTTGGCAGCCCGGCTCGGCGCTCGCGCAGCGTCAGGGTGGATCGGCGCCAACGCCTGCCGCTCCGCCTCTGGACGGTCTGCGGCAGCCGGCATATGCTTATCATATGCCGCGCCATGAGGAACGACATGCAGCCCAAGCGCCGCGTCGCGCTCGCCTGTTTCGGAACGGGCGCAATCAAGCGCTGCGGATCCCTCGCGACCTGGAGTTTGCCGCCGATGAGGTCATCCTCCACAGAGAGGACGACCGTCTCGTCGTCGAGCCGGTGAAGAGGAAGCGCACGCTGGCCGAGATTCTCCCGCAACTCGAACCGATAGCGGAGGAGTTTCCGGAGATCCCCGATCCGCCGGTGCGGTCGGAGGACGTCTTTCGGCCATGACGGAGGTCCGGTATCTGTTGGATACCAACATCGTTTCCATTGCGGTCCGGGAACCAGGAGGCACACTGGCACGCCGGCTTGCGTCGATGCACCGCGACGAATTCGCGGTCAGCATTATCGTCGCCTGCGAACTGCGTTATGGCGTGGTCCGCAAAGGCTCACCGCGCTTGGCGAAACAGCTCGAAGCGGTCCTGGAGGGTATCGACATCCTCCCGATGGAGGAGCCGGCCGATGCACACTACGGCGACATACGCACCGAACTGGAGCGGATCGGTCGCCCGATCGGCCACAACGACCTTCTGATCGCCGCTCATGCCCGGGCGGTGGGGGCGACGCTGGTCACCGGCAACGTCGACGAGTTTGCCCGCGTCCCGAACCTCACCATCGAGAGCTGGGTGGACGAATCCTGAGGCGCTGATGGGCCGATGGTGAAACGCCGACTTCCCATCGGCCCTGCGGCTGATATCGGCTCCGTCGATCCGATTCGCGACCTCGACCGCGATCCAGACCGTGTTCGCGTCGCGGCTGCTCCGCGCCTGCAGGATGAGGTCGGTAGCGACGAGCCGGTGCTCCTGCTCACCGGTGATCCGGCTCGGCGACGTCGCTCTTCAGCTCGGCGATGTCTCGTTCGATGTGCTGCAGGCCCGCCGGCATGCCCAGGAACTCGTTGGTGAGCAGCGTGCGCAACAGCAACCGCTGCGCGGCGGGGTTGGCGCGGAGTTCCTCGACGATTCGGGCTACCAGAGATTCCGGATCGAGTTGTTGGTCGCTGACGGGTTTCGTTGCCACGGTCGTGCTCTCCGGGTAGACCGCCGCGAGCACGCAGACCGAGCCGGTGACCCTGCAGCCGGCGCGCCGCGCGCGGATGCTGCAAGTCGGCCTAGCGCGGTGGAGGTGATCGTCCAGCCGTTCGCGCCGATGACGCGGCCGGGGACCGATGGGGCGTCTGGGGCAGCGGTGACGGGAGCCAATTCGGCGGTGATTTCGACGGCTTCAGGGCAGGACGGCACCGTGCTCTCCGGCTACCTGGGGGCGGACTACCGGTTCGTCCCGAACGCGCTTGCCGGGCTCGCCGCTTCCTACAGCTCGCTCGATCTCACGTCCACAAGCGAGGTCGAAGGCAAAGCCACGCTCACGGGTTCACTGGTGAACGTGTATCCGTACGGACTGTGGATGCCCGAGGAGTGGCTGGGGATCTGGGGCATCCCAGGCCGGAGACCGGTCGTCGTGGCTGCCGGACACCGTGGACGTGACGGTCGGCTACAGCCTGGACGGCCTGGAGCTCGAGGCCTTCGGCCGGCACGTGACCGGCAGCGGCGACGCCGGCTATCGGTTCGGCTTCGGCGGCTCCCGGGAGTACTGAGAAGATGAGAAATGCACCGACTTCCGCGACTGCCCCGAGTGCCCGGCAATGGTGACGGTGCTGGCCGGCAGCTACACGATGGGATCGCCGGCCGCGGAGGCGGGACGCCATGCCGACGAAGCGCAGCGCCGGATGACGATCGAGGATCCGTTCGCCGTGGGGGTATACGAGGTGACCTTCGCGGAGTGGGACGCCTGCGCCGCCGCCGGAGGCTGGGGCCGCGGCCGGCAACCGGTGATCGACGTGAGCTGGGACGACGCGCAGGAGTATGTCGCGTGGCTCTCGTCAAAGACCGGCCGGGACTACCGGCTGCTGACCGAGGCCGAATGGGAGTACGTGGCCCGCGCGGGCACGACCACGCCGTTCCATACGGGAGCGACCATCTTCACCGCTCAGGCCAACTACGACGGCCTGAGCGCTCCCTACGGCTCCGGCGTGACCGGACAATACCGCGACCGGCCGATCACGACCGGATCGCTTTCGCGCAATGCCTTCGGCCTGTACGACGTGCACGGCAACGTGGCCGAGCTGGTAGCAGACTGCTACGACGCCCGGACGACGGACTGCACCAGACGCGTCGTCCGCGGCGGCTCGTGGGGATCCAGCCCCTAGCTCGTGCGTTCGGCCTATCGAAGCTGGTGCGCTCCGACCCTCCGCAACCTCCACAACGGCTTCCGGGTCGCCCGGACAATCGCCCCGTGATCCGAGGTTGGAAAGCCATCACGTAGGACATCTGTTGCCCGCTGAACGGGCTTGACGGGCGGCGTTCTCGCGCCGATCGAAACCTCGATCAAACGAATCCCTGCAGAAGGCTGACGCTGTGTCCGTTCATGGGCTGGTTCCCGGCGCCGCTTCGTCGATGAAGCGCACCCCCGAATTGGGCGGAGGAACGGGTGCGTCCGGGTCGACGCGGCTCATCCACCGGGCGCCGGAGATGGTGGGCGTGTAGTCCTGCCACAGCCGGACCGGCGGCGCGTCAGCCAGTCTGCGCAGAATGCGGATGCCGCCGAACTCCCGCTCCACCGCGTAGCCGGGAATGGCAAGAGCCGGATCCGCCGACACGACGTGGCTGACCGCGCGCGCAATCGCCTCGGCCTCGCTGGCCTGCTGATCGGCGAAGATGAGCGGCGCCGTATCGCCGGCATAGAGCGGAATCGCGTGGTGCAGATAGTAGTAGCCGGGGAGATTGAAGTAGGCGCGATCCGTCTGCAACACGGCGGTGACGCCCGGCGCTCGGGCGAGGTAGCGGTAAGCGGCGAAGATCGGATCCTGATTGCGGATGAAGCCGACGATGCCGGTCTCCCGCGAGTACCCCCGATACACGTGGTGCTGGTACGGCAGCGCGTTGAGGATCCCGGCCACCGAGACGGCCGCGAACGCGGTGGCGATCACTCCCGCGGGCACGAATTTCGCCAAGGAGTGTCGCGGGGCCGCCTTCGGAGACGAGCCCGCCTGCCGGCGCGCGTCGAGGCGGGCCGTCAACCGGGTGGCGAGGTCGGCCCCGATGAGCAACCACAGCGGAATCACCGCGAAGATGAAGCGATACTCCTTGTGCGCCTGCGCCGAGTGAATGAGCACCATCACGATGATGAGCCCCAGCAGCAGCCCGTAACGCCGCGGATCCCGAAGCGCCAGCGCGATGACCAGCAGATTGATTCCGGCCCCGGCGAGCACCAGCCACCACAGGAACTGCCAGGGCGGACTCTCGCCCGCGCGCGATCCGCCGACGATCAGATTGTAGGCGATGTTGACCCCATACGAGTGGAACAGGCCGCCGTTCCAGGTGACCGCGTCGAACACTCCGACGGCGGCGACCAGCGCCGCCACGGCAAGGACGAGCGGGAGTTTCCTGCCGCTGCGCAGAAAGAACAGGCCGAGCAGGATCAGCGCCGCCGGCGCATAGTGCATCCGGATCGCCGTCACTACCACCGCCAGCGCCGCCACCGACCAGACGGCCACGGGCCGATCGGCCGCCGGCCGCACGCACAGCGCCAGCAGCGCGACCAGCAGGCCCGTGGCCACGAACTCGGTCATCGGCTTGTGCGCGAAACCGGCCAGTTCGTACCAGAACGCGCCGGCCAGCAGCGCGACCCGCGCCGCCGCCTCGCCGAAGTGCTGGCGCGCGAACCAGTACATCCCGGCCGGAACCAGCAGGGAGACCGCGCAGAACAGCAGCTTGACGCCCCCCACGTGCCAGAACGGCTGACCCAGGCCGGTGGCGTCGCACAGCGCCAGCACCCAGACCACCAGCCCGGGCACCAGCCACGAGCGTGCGCCGTAGAAGAACTCCCAGTAGATCACGCCGTTGCCGAACACCAGACGGTGCGCGGGCTCCAGGTACTGGATGATCTCGTCCGGATGCAGCACGAAGTCCCCGGACAGCGCGATGGCCGCCCGCGCCGCGAACGCGAGCGCCAGCACCGGCAGGAGGTACTTCCAGGGCGGCTCTCCGGGCTCGCGCGGATGGAGCAGGGTCCGCGCGACGCGCGTCATCGCTGAGCCGACTCCTGCAGGATCTGTGCCCGGGCGTCCTGCGCGGCCCGCTGATACGGGTCGAGGGCGAGCGCCCGGTCAAGGCTCTGCAGCGCCTCCTCCCTCCGGCCCAGATGCAGGAGAGCGACACCGCGGTTGGCCCACGCCGTCGCGTTGCCGGGTTCGAGGTCGGTGGCGGTCGAGGACAAATCCAGCGCCTCTTCGTAGCGTTGCTGATGCAGTCGCATGGTGCTCAGGTCGGCGAGGGCGGCGGCGTAGCCGGGGCAGAGTTGCAGGGCGCGCCGATACGCCTCATCCGCCTCGTCGAGCCGGCCCAGACGATAGAGCGCGATGCCGGCACCGTACGGCGGCTTGCAGTCATCCGGGCGCTGTTCCCCGGCCGCGCGATACGCGTCCAGAGCCTCTTCCAGGTAGTGCCACTTCAACAACGCGCTGCCGAGATTGAGATGCGCTTCCCGAGCCCGCGGGTTGTGCGCGATGACGTGGTTGAAGAAGGTGATGCCGTCCCGGTAGAGGCTCGCCTGCTGCCAAGTGAGGGTGCCCAGGACCGCGAGCAGCGCCGCGGCCAGCACCCCGCTCACCGTCACAATTCGCAGCCGGCCGGCGCGGCGTACCGCCGCCACACCGTGCGCCGCCGCCCCGATGATCACGGCGATGAGGCCGATGCTGGCCAGATACTGGTAGCGGTCGGCCACGAACGAGAACAGCATGAAGTTGTAGTCCACGAAGCCGAGCGTCGGCGACAGCGTGACGCCGCAGAACAGCACGCCCGCCAGCGGCCCGCGTCCGATCCGGCCCCGCAGCAGCCAGAGCACGGCGACCACCGCCACCACGGCCGCCAGCGCCGCCCACCCCAACGGATCTCCAGCCCGCACCTCCCAGTGCGCGTGGATGACGCCCAGGTCGACCGGCCACAGCAGCTTGCCGAGGTAGAACCACACCGCCCGCGCGGCGATCAGGGCACGCTCGATCGCCGAATAGCCGAACCCTCCGACGCCTTGCGACCGGTTGAAGATCAGGTCCGCCACCGAGATCAGCGCTCCCACCGCGAAGAACGGAGCGACCCGCGCGAGGTCGGTGACGGTGACGCGTCCCCGCCGCCACCATTGCCAGATCAGCAGCGCCGCCGGCAGCGTGACCACCACCGACTTGGCCAGCATGCCGGCCGCGTACAGCGCCAGCGCCGTCAGGTAGCGCCCGGCCCGCGGCTCGCTCTCGAAGCGGATCCACGCCAGCAGCGCGGACAGGTAGAGCAGTCCGGAGAGCACGTCCTTGAGCTCGATCACCCAGGCCACGGACTCCACGTGCACGGGATGGACGGCGAACACCGCGGCCACCAGCCACGCTCCGGGGACCTTTAGCCGGCGCATGAGCTGGCAGAGCAGCAGCGTGTTCGCCGCGTGCAGCAGCACGTTGACGGCGTGGAACCCGGCGGGCGCGAAACCCCACAGCTTGTGCTGCAACCAAAAGAGGGAATAGACCAGCGGCCAGTAGTGTCCCTCCGCCTCGAGTTCGGCCGGAGAGAACCAGATCTGCCGCAGCCCGCCCGGATCGCGCACCGCCGGGGTGCCGATCATGGGCAGGTCGTCCCAGATGAAGTCTCCCCACAGGACCGCCGGCAGGTAGCTCACGATCGCCAGCAGGCACAGCGCTGCCTGCGCCGGCCAGGGGTTCGTGCGCGCGATCCGCCATGCCCGATCCAACCCGCCGGCAAGCGGCGGGTTGCCGTGCGGCAGCTAGCCGCTCCCCGAGTCGCGGAACGTCCAGTAGGAATTGAGGAAGTAATTGACCAGCGCGGCGGGCACGATCGCCACTCCCTGCAGCCACACCGGCGGTACGTGCGGCAGCAGCAGGGACAGCAGCAGAAACGACCCGTAGCTCACCACCAGCGACAGCAGCGACACGGCGTTGAACTTCAAGCCCCGGACGCGCCGGCTGCCGACCATCGCCCGGTCGGCGAACGTACAATGGTTGTTGATCAGAAAATTGGAGATGATGGAGAGCTCGATCGCGACCGGCGAGGCCAGAAAGCGGTGCAGGCCCAGCATCGTCAGCAGATGGAACGAGCCCAGGTTGACGAGCACTCCGCTCGCACCCGTGAGGCAGAACTTGATGAAGGTGCGATGGGCTGGTCAGGCGCAGCCACCAGATGTGGTAGCCGAACTCCAACAGGATTTCAATGCCCAGTTTGGTCACCCCGCGCTCGCGGTCGCGGAAGTGGATCGGCTCCTCCACGACGCGCGCCCCGGCGTGGAGCAGGCGGTGCAGCAGCGCCACCTGAAAGGCATAACCCCGCACGGTGATCTCCTGGACGTTCGCGGCCCGCAACGCGTCCGCCCGGATCGCCTTGAAGCGGGCCGTACAGTCGCGGGCCCCTTTCAACCCGGCGATCCAACGCGCCAGCCGGTTGCCCCAGAGCGAGAGCTGCCGGCGGCGCCAGCTCCAGCGTTGGTCGACGGAGCCGCCGGCAACGTAGCGGCTGCCGATCGCCACGTCGGCATCCGCCGCGACGCGCGCGAGAAGGCGGCCGGCATCGGCAGGATCGTGCGAGAAGTCCGCGTCCATCTGCACCACCACCTCGGCGCCCAGCGCATCCAGCGCATGGGCGATCCCCCGCACGTACGCGGCCCCCAACCCGTGCTTCCTGCCCTCTATCAGGTGCACCCGGCCATCACCTGGGGCGAACTCCCGCACCAGCCGGCCGGTGCCGTCCGGGCTTTCGTCGTCGACCACCAGAAAGGTCACGTTCGGATCCGGGTACAGATCGGTCATGCTCCGCAGCAACAACGTGATGTTGCCGGCCTCGTTGTAGGTGGGGATCACGAAGCACACTCGGGGCCCGGAGTTGGCTGTCTCCGAACTGATTTGGGGGATCACCAGTGTCCTCTGCCTCTACTCTGTCGAGGCATCGGTTTCTCCCCGGTCCGCGACGGCGGAACTATGGGCTTGAACAAAAAAAGAGCCCGGGCGGTATCAAATACCACCCGGGCTTGGACTGGCCAGCTACTGACCGGTCAAACGCAATCCTCTACGGACTGGCGTTCGTCACTGTCACCATGAACGTCTGAGATACCGTCTGCTCCAAGCCATCCGGTTCCTTCATGGTCACGGTGATCATCGTGGTTCCGGGGTTCAGTGGCATTATCTCAAGGTTCTGCACGTTGTTATCCGCGGTAGCGGTGTCGGCGTCGCTCTCCTCGTACGTAATGTCAGTTACCACGAGCTCAGATTGGTCGTCATCGAAGAAGTTCACGATATTGCGAGCGCCAATCGTTGCCCCTGCGTCATCCTTGATCGTCCGATTCTCAATCCGACGCTCCACCGTCGGAGCAGCGTCGACGGAAACTTGGAGCGTGCGCTCGACGTACAGGTCGTTCTTGTCCGTCGCCCGGATCGTCACGACGGCCGGGACATCGGCACCGGCACCGGCGTTAGCGTCATCATCCCAGGTCGATGACAGTCCGGTAAGCGTGAGCTTCTTCCCGGCGGCAGTCACGCTGACCTTGGAATTGGTCTTCACGACCGAGAGATCAAAGTCACCGTCGTCCACGAACTCAGTCATCCCAGCGTCCACCGTGCACTGATGGGCAGTATCTGTGTCGGCAACCGCCCTAAGGGTACCCACCTGACACGCTACCACCTTCTTGTCGGCCCTCATCTCGGTACCAACACTGGTGGACCAGACGTCACTGAGATTACCTCCTATGGTCGGCGCCTTGTTGGTGAGGATGTGGACGGCCCTGTCCGCTTTATTGCCCTCCGCATCCGTGGCAGTGACGGTGATCACGGAGTCCGTCACGACGACGTTATCGTTATCGATTTCATAACCCCCGCCTGGAGGAGCGATGATGCCGGCCATCCGGAGCGTGATCGTCAGCACGCCGGTGTCCTTGTCGATCGCGCCGGTGAACGTACCGGTGCTATCGTCTAACATGTCCCCGGCGGCGTAGGTGACGGGCTCGTACCCGCCCCGGAAATGCGTCGACATATCAATCGGGTCCGGGAGGGGGCCGATCACGGCTGTGTCATCCGCGGCCTTCCCATCATTGATATAGACTGCCAGCGGTCCGGTCCCACGTGCCGTCAATGTATCGATTCCGGAATCGCCGGAATCGCCGGAATCGCCGGAATCGCCCATATCGCCCATATCGCCCTTGTCGCCCTTGTCGCCCTTGGTGCCTGGGCCACCCTGGCATGCGACGAGCGCCACCAAGGCCAGAACGATCAGCGGAAATGCGGCGACCTTCGCCGCACGAGTGATTCTCATGTTGTTCTCCTTTCCTTTAAGAACGTTTGATACGGCGCAGGAAACCCGCGCCCCCTCGGGTCTGAAGCGACGCTACGAGGTGTCGCGGCATTCACGATTGAGCATGGGTCCCATTTACCTCCTGCCGGCGACCAGCCGGACTGTTTCGCAAGTTCGCGGGCCTGTCGCTGCTGTAGCGGGGTCCGCAATACTCCCGCCCACCTGCACAAGGGACGGTCGTGTCTCACGGGAGACAACCTAGCACATCCTGTCCATAGGGTCAACACCCCCGCACGCCGAGGTTCGGATCGGCGGCCGGCGCGCGGCGCCGGTGGCCGCGGAGGCGGTTCGGGCTCCAAGTGCAAGCCCTGATGCAAGAAGCGCGGCGTCATGGCGTGGCTGGCGGGCGTCCGCAGAGGGGGCGGAACCCGGCCGGCCGGCCGCAGATTGGTGGTGAGAGTCAGGCGGGAAACCGCCGCGCCGCCGTCAGATCTTCGAGTGCTCATCCTGATCCGTTCGCTCTTACGCGCCCACGGGCCCGATCCGGGCCCCATAGAAAGAGGTATCGACATATTACGGCTCCGTCTTGACGGGTCAACGCCCCGGCCGCGCGTCCTGCGCGAAATCGTCTCTCCCAAGGCGCTGACCGCCCTACGTCCGTTTAGTGTCTTGCCGTTCGTCAAGGCCGTCAAGCGGTTTCGGAAGTGGTCGCGCACGCTGGTCAGCGGTCGCCGCCGGAGTCGCTGCCGCCGGCTTGGCGCAGCAGGTCCTCGAGCTCCGCCACGCGCGCCTCCGCGGCCTGTCGGGCTGCTGCCTCCTGCCGACGGGCTGCGGCTTCCTGCCGACGCGCTTCGGCTTCCTGCGCAAGGCGTGACTCCGCTTCTTGCCGCTCCTGCTCTGCGCGCTGTTGCGCTTGCTCGGCGCGCTGCCGCGCGTGCTCGGCCTGGTGCCGCATCTCTTTTTCTTCCGTCAAGGACCGCAGGTCGTCTCCGGTCCGGGGATCGTGAAAGCGTAGCCCGCGTTCGGTGAGCCGCAGTTCCAGTCCGAGGACTGCGCTCGCCAGCGCCGGCAGCGGCCGATACTCGCCTTCGATGAGCTCCAGCCCCTGCAGCGGCGGCTGCAGGTAGTCGTTCGTCGGGTCGAATTGCCAGTACTCCCGTACGCCCAGGGAGCGGTACAGCGCGCGCTTGCTGACCTGGTCCTCGCGGCGGGTGCTGCGGGAGGTGATCTCCAGCACGAAGTCCGGTGCCTTGGGCTCCACCCACAGGCGGTAGGTGGAGCGGTCGGCGTTGTCCGCGCCCAGCACCACGAACACGTCGGGCGCCACGACCGCCCGCGGATTGCCCTTCTGGTAGTAGATGAACAGGTTGCCGGAGACGTACACGTCGGGACGGTCGCGGAAGTGGTCGCGCAGCGCGTCGATGGCGTAGGTCAGCGGCGTGCGTTGGTGATCGGTTTCCGCCATGGGCTGGCCGTCGGACGAGGGGTAGTCAACCCTGGCGGGCGCCAGCAGCGAGCTTGCCACAGGTCATCCTCCGCATCGCGGCAGCGTACCACGGCCGGCGGTGTGCAGTCGGCACGCTGACGCGCGTGTCGGGCTGCCGCGGGCCGATGAATCCGGTGAGCAGGTCCTTGACGATGCGCCGGGGCGGGATTGCGGAGATCCATTCACCGTCGGTGCGCCGGGAGCCGATAAGGAATACGTGCTGCGATGCTGCGTGCCGAGGTGACCTGCCATGCCTGTTGAAGTTCAGAGCTTGCTGAACGCCGAAACGATCGTGATCGTCGCCGTGCTGGCGCTGACCGGCCTGGTCGCGCTGGTGCTGCTGCAGGGCCTGAGCCTGCGCCGCCGCGTCGACGAGATGCTCCAGGAAGACACCGCCGCGCACGCGACGCTGCGCACCGCCGCGGATCGCGTGGCCCGCATCGAGGCGGAAACCACCGGGGCCGAGCGCGACGAGTTGAGCATCGCCGTCCCGTCCGAGCTGCGCGAGCGCCTGGGCGAGGTGGCGCGGCGCGGCGGCGTGTCGGTGCCGGCCGCCATCCGCGTGGCGCTGGAACGGGGCCTCACCGCCTTCGACGCCGAGCTTGGCCAGCCGCGTGAGCTGGCCCCTGCCGCGGGGGTCGGGCGCGATCGGGACCCGTACGTCGATCGGGCGCCGGTCGAGGACGACACGCGCGACCGGTGGGCCGAGGAGCGCAACGGCCGCTGACCGGCGGCGACGCCGCCTCGCCTGAAAGCGCCACGGCCGGCTCGGGCCCTATAGGTAGGGTGTCGCATCGTCGAGGTGCGATGAGTGCCGGAGTGGTAGGATTAGGAGACAGCGATATGGCGGTAGCGTTCGACACCCTCAAGGCGGCCACGCGCCTGCGCGAGGAAGCGGGCTTCGAGGAAAGACAGGCGACGGTGTTGGTGGAGTTGTTCGCCGACAGGTACGGCGACAGGGAGAACCTCGCCACGCGTGACGACGTGGCAGCCGTGCGCGGTGACGTGACCATGCTCCGCGACGACGTGACCGTGATGCGCGGCGACGTGACCATGCTCCGCGACGACGTGACCGTGATGCGCGGCGAGATGACCGTGATGCGCGGCGACCTCGAGAAGATGGAGTTGACGCTGAGAGGCGACCTGGAGAAGACCGATGCGTCGCTGAGGGGCGAGATTCACAAGCTGCGGGGCGAAATGCACAAGCAGGGTCAGCTCATGACCACCCGGCTCGGTGCGGCGCTCGCGGCCGCGGTCGCGATCATCGTCGCCCTGGACAAGCTGTTGTGAAGGAGATCGGATCCTCCCGGTAGTACGGGTGGTACCGCTTTCACCCTCGGCAGAGCCGGCACGGGGAGCTGTGGCTCCGGCAGGCACCGGCTCTTCGGCGCCGAAGTCCCGTGCATCCGGCCGCGCCATTCCGAGGGCGGTGCAGCGGGAGATCTGGCAGCGCGACGGAGGACGCTGCCGCTACGTCGATCCACGCACCAGGCGCCGCTGCGGCTCCCGGCACCTGCTACAGATCGACCATGTCTTTCCGTACGCTCTCCCAAAGGGACCGCCCCGCGATCCCGACCGCTAGGTCGAACGGTCGGCGCCCAGCACCACGAAGACGTCGGGCGCGACGACCGCGTGCGGATTGCCCTCTTCGTAATAGATGAACAGGTTGCCGGAGACGTAGACGTCGGGGCGATCGCGAAAGTGGTGCCGCAGGGCCTCGACCGCGTAAGTCAGCGGGGTCCGTTGGTGATCGGTTTCCGCCATGGGCTGGCCGTCGGACGAGGGGTAGTCAACCCTGGCGGGCGCCAGCAGTGAGCTTGCCACAGGCCATCCTCCGCACCGGCACAGCATGCCACGGCGGGCCGTGAGGTCGCATCGGGACGCGATGGCCTCCTCGTCTGAAGCGCCGCGGCGAGATCGGACGCTATGGGGGTGTGTCGTTCCAGCAAGGGCGACAATTCGGCATGGTAGGATTAGGAGACAGCGATATGGCGGTAGCGTTCGACACCCTCAAGGCGGCCACGCGCCTGCGCGAGGAAGCGGGCTTCGAGGAAAGACAGGCGACGGTGTTGGTGGAGCTGTTCGCCGACAGGTACGGCGACAGGGAGAACCTCGCCACGCGTGACGACGTGGCAGCCGTGCGCGGTGAAGTGACCATGCTCCGCGACGACGTGACCACGCTCCGCGGCGACGTGACCACGCTCCGCGGCGAGATGACCGTGATGCGCGGCGACCTCGAGAAGACGGAGTTGACGCTGAGAGGCGACCTGGAGAAGAACGTCGCGTCACTGAGAGGCGACATGCACAAGCTGGAGCAGCGCATGACCACGCGGCTCGGTGCGGCGATCGCGGCCGCGGTCGCGATCATCGTCGCCCTGGACAAGCTGTTGTGAAGGAGATCGAATCCTCCCGGTAGTACGGGTGGTACCGCTTTCACCCTCGGCAAAGCCGGCCTATCCCAGTGAGGCGCTCGTTTCGGTCGGTGCCCGCAACAAGGCGATGGCCGACCAGATCACCACGGCGGCGGATCAACGCCATGAAGCTCTGCGCGCAGGTGACCTGGCCGCGGTGATCCGGGCGATCAGCCGGGACCGTCGCCGAGCATCCACGAGAGAAACGCGCGGATGCGCTCGCCGAACGCCGCCAGGGTCGCCGGCAGGCGATCGGCCAGCGCCTGCAAGCGGTCCGCTTCCAGTCCCGATCCGTAGACGTTGCGGAAGAGGTGCCGGAACCGCAGATACTCGCCCAGCGCCGTCGCCAGATCGGCGTCGATCACGGCAGGCCGGACCTTCGGGATTTCCAGGACCATGTCGCCGAGCAGTTCCTGATGCCATCGCTCGGCCTGCGGGACGCCGCCGTTCAGCTCGCCTGCGATGCGCACGAATATCCGTTCCACCCCGCTGTAGAAGTCGTGCAGGATCGATCCAAGAGCGCGCAGCGAATAGGTGTCGGCCCTGCTTGGAGCGCCCGCCAGCTCCTGCGCGAGCTGTTCCAGGCTGGCGAGCTCGGCGGTGACTTCCGCGGCAAGCCGCCGCAGAAGCGTCTCCTCGCGCGTCACAGTTCGGTGCCCTGCTCGCGTACGACGGCCAGCAGCGCCGGCATCGCCGTTTCCCCGGCGGTCAGGTCCAGAGGGAAATCGGTCATGGCGGCGGCTTCCGCGGACACGGCGTAGAAGCGCCGGGGCGGGATGCCGTCAGCGACCAGGTCGATGTCCGATCGATGGGTGAACGGCCGCGTCCGATCGAAGGCGGAGCCGATCCCGACTACCCTGCGGGCGCCCGAGCGTTGCAGAAACCGCGCGATCCGGCGGGCGTCCTCCACCGCGCGGTCGCGGTCCCCGGACTCGAAGTGGGTGGCGCGGATGTGCGCGAGGAGCGCGGCGCGGTCCATGCATCGGCAAATCTAACCGATACCAGGAGGGGCGGCCTACGGTTCGGCGCCGAAGTCCCGCGCATCCGGGCGCGCCATTCCGCGGGCGGTGCAGCGGGAGATCTGGCAGCGCGACGGAGGACGCTGCCGCTACGTCGATCCACACACCGGGCGCCGCTGCGGCTCCCGGCACCTGCTACAGATCGACCATGTCTTTCCGTACGCTCTCCCAAAGGGACCGCCCGTGAAGCGTGGGCGTCGCCGGGCGCGCTATAGGAGCGTGGACCTGAGCCGACCGCACGACAAGTACTTCCGCCGGGTGTTCACCAACACGGCGGACGCCGCCAGTCTGCTGCGCGCCTACGTGCCCGAAGCCGTCGCCCGCACGTTGCGGTGGGCGACGCTTGACCTGCTGCCCGCACGATTCGTCAGTTCCGACTGGCATGACAGCGAGTCCGACCTCCTGTTCTCGGTGGAGCGGGAGCCGGACGCGGCACCGGTCCTGCTGTACGTGCTGCTGGAGCACCAGTCCTCGCCGGACCGGTGGATAAGGCTGCGCGTGCTGAATTACTGTGTACAGGTCTGGGAGCGGTGGCGGCAGACACACAAGGACGAGCGCCCATTGCCGCTGATCGTGCCGCTGGTACTCTATCATGGAGCGCAGCCGTGGCAGCACGAACGGGAGTTCGCCGAGTTGTTCACCGACGCGGCGCCGCAGTGGCGTTGGGTGCCGCGGTTCGAGCATCTGCTGGTCGACTTGGCGCAGCAGAGCGCGGAGTCGGTGCCGGGGGCCTTGGCCGCGAGGCTGGCGCAGGTCGCGAGGCTGGCGCAGGTCGCGATGATGGCGGCGTTTCGGCAGGCGCGGGAGGAGTTGCTGGAATCGGCGACGCGGCTGATGGGGGAGCTGTACCGTGCCATGGGATTCGACGAGGTGACGAAGCACGTGGAGTACGTGCTGGCCACGCAGCCCGACGAGTACCGTTCGGTGTTCGTCGATGCGCTGCGGCGTAACGTACCGGGTCGCGGGGGAGACGTGATGAACTACGTGGAGCAACTGATCGAACGAGGCCGCCGGGAAGGCCGTCAGGAAGGTCACCAGGAAGGCCACCGCGAAGGCCACCGCGAAGGAAAGCTGGAGGGGCAGATTCGAACCATCGAGGGATTCCTGGAACGGGATTTCTCATGGTCGAGCATTGAAGCCGCCACCGGCATCGACGAGGCCGCCTTTCGGAAGCTCAAGCGACAACTCGACGCTACCGACGACGGCGCCAACACGTAGCTTTCATGCGGAGATGGCCTGTCCGCATGGCCGCTGACCGGCGGCTGGTCCGGCTTGACTCACGCTGTACGTGCAGAATACGTATGGCGGCATGAGCCGCAAGCTCACGATCACCTTGGACGATGAGGTGTACCAGGGTCTGTACGAGAAGGTGGGTGCCCGGCGCATCGCAGCGTTCTTTCAGGAGCTGGTGCGCCCGTACGTCGTCGATCCCGATCTGGAGGCTTCCTATGCCGAGATGGCAGCCCAGGAGCGCCGGGAACGCGACGCCTCCGAATGGGCAGACGACCTGATTTCGGATGTCGCCGATGAAGCGCGGTGAGGTGTGGTGGGTATCGTTTCACACCGGCGCCAGGGTGGCGAGGTTCGCAAACGCCGGCCAGCGGTGATCGTCAGCAACGACGCGGCCAATCGCCACCTCAACCGCGTGCAGGTGGTACCGCTTTCATCCTCGGCAAAGCCGGCGTATCCCAGTGAGGCGCTCGTTACGGTCGACGGTGCCCGCAACAAGGCGATGGCCGACCAGATCACCACGGCGGCGAAGAGCCGGCTGGGTCAGTATCTGTGCACGCTGGACCGGCGCGAGCTCGATGCCGTCGAGCTCGCGATCAAGGTGCAACTCGGGCTTCGCTAGCCGCCCGGCGACGGAGGACGCTGCCGCTACGTCGATCCACGCACCGGGCGCCGCTGCGGCTCCCGGCACCTGCTACAGATCGACCATGTCTTTCCGTACGCTCTCCCAAAGGGACCGCCCTTGAAGCGTGGGCGTCGCCGGGCGCGCTACAGGAGCGTGGACCTGAGCAACAGGGTGGACGCCGCCAGTCTGCTGCGCGCCTACGTGCCCGAAGCCGTCGCCCGCACCCTGCAGTGGGCCACGCTCACCCTGCTACCCGGACGATTCGTGAGCTCCGACTGGCATGACAGTGAGTCCGATCTCCTGTTCTCGGTCGAGCAGGAGCCGGACGCGGCACCGGTCCAGGCGCAGCAGAGCCCGGACTCGGTGCCGGGGGCGCTGGGCGCGAGGCTCGCGCAGGTGGCGATGATGGCGGCGTTCCGGGAGGGGCGGGAGGAGCTCCTGGAATCGGCGACGCGGCTGATAGGAAAACTGTACCGTGCCATGGGATTCGACGAGGTGGCCAAGCACGTGGAGTACGTGCTTCTGGAGGGTGAGGTCGTCGTCATGTCCCCGATCGGCAATCGCCATGCAGCGTCAGCCGTCTGACCGATGCCATGTATGCGTCTGGCGGTCTCGGCCGCCGCGCACTGGTGCGGGTACAGAACCCGCCGGCCGAACCCGCTGGCCGAATCCGATCTTCCGAGCCGCAGCCCGACTTGATGTTGCTGACGCATCGGGACGACCGTTATGACTTCCGCCATCCGCAACCGCAGGACGTGCTGCTGCTGGTGGAGGTGGCCGATTCCTCGCTCGACTTCGATCGAAGCGTCAAGCTTCCGTCATACGCTGCAGCCGGCATTCCCGAGGTGTGGATCGTGAACCTGGAGACCGACCGGATCGAGTCGTAGCTGGCTGTGGCTGGATCGCGACCTGAGAAGAACCGAAGCGCCGAGCCGCGCTTCGGACTACGAGCCGGCGCCGCCGAGGCGGGACAGGAAGTCGTCGGTCGTGGCGCTGTCGACGATCCAGTCACCCGCTTCGGCCAGGCGGTCCGGGTCGGTCACCCCGGCAAGAGCGGCCGCAAGCTGCTCCGCCGCCGCCGCACCGAACCGCCGCTCCGCCAGTCGGCGCAGCAACGCCTTCTCCTGCTCGATACCCTGCTCGATACCGCGCTGCAGGATTTCCGCTTCCCAGCGATCGATCGTGTTCGCCAACACCGCATTTGCCTCCTCGTACTCTCGAATCGAGGGCAGGGTCACGCCCAGTTTCCGTCCCACCGCCATCAGATCGACCACGTCGTAGCTCAGCGCGAGCTGCGCGGGGCCGTCGTGCTCGGTGCGCTTCACCAGCCCAGCGAGCGTCAGGGGCGCGTCCCAGCGGGCATCTCCGTTGTAGACCACCACGTGCAGCACCGGGTCGGCGGTGTCCTCCCTGCTCCAGCGGGTGCGGCCGCGGTACCGGCGCTGGTAGAGCAGGCTGGTGTAGTTGAGGAACCGCAGCGGCATCGAATAGTCCACGCTCGACTGATGCTCGATCAGCACGTGCAGGGTGTGGACGGCGCCGCACGCGGCGCGCCGGTCGATCGACCAGACCACGTCATCGTGACGGCGGCGCAACTCGTCGTTGATGCTCTCGGTAGGGCCTTCGCTGAGGCTGTCGAAGTCGAGTGTCTCGGCCCAGCCCGCGGGGCGCCTGGGAGCGATGAAGCCGATCAGCAGGTCCTTGACGATGCGTTCGTGTCCGAGCAGGCGTTTGTAGGAAGCGTCGTCCATGAGTCTCCGCCGGTGGCCGCGCCGGCGCCGTGCCGCCGTGGTGTTCGGGCGGAGATTCTACCTGACGTCGCCTTCGACAGGCTGCCGTCCGGTGTAGCTCAACCGCGGCCGTCGCCGAGCGTCCACGAGAGAAACTCGCGGATGCGCTCGCGGAACGCCGCCAGGGTCGCGGGAAGGCGTTCGGCCAACGCCTGCAAGCGGTCCGCTTCCAGTCCCGATCCGTAGACGTTGCGATCCGTTCCACGCCGCTGGAGAAGTCGCTGTACCGTGCCATGGGATTCGACGAGTTGACGAAGCACGTGGAATACGTGCTGGCCACGTAGCCCGACGAGCATCGTTCGGTGTTCGTCGATGCGCTGCGGCGCAACGTACCGGGTCGCGGGGGAGACGTGATGAACTACGTGGAGCAACTGATCGAACGAGGCCGCCAGGAAGGCCGCCGCGAAGGAAGGCTGGAGGGGAAGATTCGAACGATCGAGGGATTGCTGGAACGAGATATCCCGTGGTCGAGCATCGAAGCGGCCACCGGCATCGACGAGGCCGCCTTTCGGAAGTTCAAGCGACAACTCGACGCTACCGACGACGGCCCCAACACGTAGCTGATTCGAAGGAGCCGGTCGCCGATCGGCCGCCGGCCGGATCGTCGCCGCCGGCCTGACGCAACCGGGCTTCGAGCTCCGCCACGCGCGCTTCGGCCGCCTTGCGGGCCGCGGTTTCCTGCGCAAGGAGTGACTTCGCTTCCAGCCGGGCCGGCCGCTCCCGCCACTGTGCGGTTTCCGCATAGTTCGGCAGGTCTTCTCCGATGTGCGGGTCGTGAAAGCGCAGCCCGCGTTCGGTCACCCGCAGCTCCAGACCCAGCATGGCACTCGCCAGCGCCAGGCCGCCCTCTGCCAGCTCCCGCGCCGGCAGCCGGCGATAGTCGCGCGCGACCAGCTCCAGCCCCTGCAGCGGCGGCTTCAGGTAGTCGTTCGTCGGGTCGAACAGGAAGTACTCGCGCACGCCCAGCGAGCGGTACAGATCGCGCTTGATGACCTGGTCTTCGTGGCGCGTGCTGCACGACGTGATCTCCAGCACGAAGTCCGGCGCCTTGGGCTCCTCCCACAGCAGATAGGTGCAGCGGTCGGCGCTGTTGGCGCCGAGGACCACGAACACGTCGGGCGCCACGGACGCCCGCGGATTGCCTTCCTGGTAATAGATCAGCAGGTTGCCGGAGACGTAGACGTCGGTAGTGGGTCAGTTTGAAATGCCCGGCGCGCGAGCACGGTAGGCCGGTGGTATCTATCCGGAGATGGAGAACGACCCCGTGGTTCCGTTGTAGATCAAGATCGACGTCCTCAGAACGTCGCGGCCGATCAAGGCCACGATACCCATCGGTTCGAGGTTCACTCCAAAGGCTCGCGGAGCGTCTACTGACCGAAACCCCTGGACGTCAATCTGGGCGGCGAAGATCGGGACCTCCTCGTCATGGTGCGTGGCAGAACTCATTCTACCCGTATCCACAATGGGGATTCCTGCTCTTTTCGCCGCAGCCTTGTCCACGCAGGTGGACTTGGCACCTGTGTCGATCAGAGCAAGCCCGGTGATAGGCTGAGCCTGCCCAGGTCCTGGCTGCCCTCCGAACGGTCGAAGCGTGACCGGGACGAGCGGACCGCGGTTGTGTAATCCCTCAACGGCGGTGATCTTCGTTCCGCTTGGCCCTGCACCCTCGTTGAATTGGACATTGAGAATCAAAATAGACCCAGGGCCAGAACAGGGACGGTGAGCGTCTCCTCCTCTCCTGCGCGATGGACTGAACGCACAAGGAACGGTCCAGCCCCGCAAAACTCAGTGCCAGCACGCACCCCATCCTCGTACGTGTCGTATGCGCCGACTACCTCTTCTCCGTGGATGACCAAGTACTTCCCGGGGTACGTCTTGGCCAACTCCTCCTGATGAGACATCAGGTAGTCCTTCTCGGTCCTTAGTAGATCCCCATTTGCCATACTGATCCCCCCAGCCGCCGCTGGTCATTCAGGCGGACGCACTCCTAACCCAACGTAACATGGGCAACATCCCTGTCTACGTCAAGGCTCAGGCGCCCGTCAAGCTGCCTTCGGGTTCTTCTTGTACGGCCCGCGAGTCTTCGGCCGCGTCCCCTCGTAGTCGGCGTCCAGTAGGGCGACGATGTCCTCGATCGCCGGCGTGGCGTTCTTCAGGGAGCGGTGCGGCTTGATGAAGTTGTAGGCGTACATGTAGAGAGCCACCATCGCGGCGTGGTTCTCCAGCTTCTTCGAGAACGCGTTGGTGAGCCGCGTGAAGCGCCGCATCGACATCCGCATCGTCAGGTTGTGCCGCTCCACGTAGGACGTGTTGATCTTCGTGATGTCCGGCCGGCCGCTCACATGTACGACGTGGACTCCGGTGCAGTGACCGGGGCTATACCGCGCCTTCGATGACCGATCCCCGTCCGCGGGGTTGCCGTACTGCTTGATGAGCATCGCGTAGTCGATGGCGCCCCCGAAGGCACCCTCGACGGCTTCGAGGTGGGTCTTCAGGATTTCGTGTGGGTGAGACGGCGGAGGCGCTACGGTGGCGGTGGCCGTGATGGGCATGGCAGAGAAGCCTCAGATTACCCGGATCGGAGCCGCCGCCGAGCCCGTAGGGCAGGACATGGTCGATCTGCAGCAGATGCCGTGAGGTACAGCGCCGTCCGGTATGCGGATCGACGTAGCGGCAGCGTCCTCCGTCTCGTTGCCAGACCTCTCGCTTCACCGCCGTCGGAATGGCACGGCCCGAAGCCCGTGACTTCGGCGCCGCAGCGGCGTGGCCGTCGCAGCCCGGCCGGGTCTGTGCCGTCGAAGTGACGCTGACTGCCGGCCGGGCCGTCTGCTTCGGCGGCGAAGCGGTCCGGCGGCTCGGGTCGTGGCGGTCGAGCGCCTCCCGCACTAGCCGGCCGACGAGCTGTCCCACCGTCATGCGCGGGTCCACGTGCGACAGCAAGCCGGTAAGCTGCTCCAGGCCGCGCTGACACTCCGCGTCGATGAGCGCCTTCAGCTCATAGCGGCCGTTGCCGAGCGGGCACACGCGATCGGCCGCCGCCGCCAGTTCCGGGTCCAGGTCGGCCAGCATCCGCTTGACCTGCCGCGTGCTCTTGCCGGCCGCCTCCTCGACCAGCTTCTGCCGCCCGACTGCATCCAGCACCAGCGGCGGCTCGGTGGGCAGCGCCGCTACGGCCGGCGTCGTTGCTGCCTGCGGCGTGTCCGCACGCGGCGTGTCCGCCCGCGGGGTGGCCGGGGGCACGCGGCGCCGTTGCCTGTCGAACGCCCACTGCAACTCGGCGGCGGCGCTCAGCGACAGCGAGCCGTCGCGCAGCCGCTCGCGCGTGTGCGGGTTGTCGGCGCACAGCCGCATGGCAGCGATGCGCCGCCCGGCGGCCGCGTCGCTGTAGCCCAGTTCGCGCACGGCGTACTCGAACAGGCTGGCGAACCCGCGGCGCAGGAACAGGCTGCGGGCCTCAATTTCGGCCAGATGGTCGATGATGGCGCCTTGCAGATGGCGTTCGACGCGGGCCAGGTTGCCGGTCTGCGCCAGCAGCTCACGGTCGGACAGGGCGGCGACGGTGCCGGTGATCGCGGCGGCGGTGGCAGATGCGGTCTTCATGCCGTAAATATACTACCAGTTTACAGATATAGATTTCCGACGAGTCCACGACCGGCATCGAATCAGCGCGCAGCGCGCGCTCAACGGGATGCAGAGCGGCCGGCGGGGCGCTGCGGCGTTTTCGGGGTCCAAGAGGGTGCAGAACGTCGGGTAGCGGGCCGCCTGGGGCGTCAAAATACCCGTCAAGACCTGAGAGCAAGATTCCTGCACTTTTTCGCGCCGATGCGCGCGCCGCCGAGCCGGCGCGGTGAGTGAACCGCCCGCTACGTCCGCGACTCGGCGTCTCTGCGGCCTCGATCTTTTCCCTATCGGAGCATCAGGGAGCGCAGCCGTGGCAGCACGAACGGGAGTTCGCCGAGTTGTTCACCGACGCGGCGCCGCAGTGGCGTTGGGTGCCGCGGTTCGAGCATCTGCTGGTCGACTTGGCGCAGCAAAGCCCGGAGTCGGTGCCGGGGGCGCTGGCCGCGAGGCTGGCGCAGGTCGCGATGATGGCCGCGTTTCGGCAGGCGCGGGAAGAACTGCTGGAATCGGCGACGCGGCTGATGGGGGAGCTGTACCGTGCCATGGGATTCGACGAGGTGGCCAAGCACGTGGAGTACGTGCTGGCCACGCAGCCCGACGAGTACCGTTCGGTGTTCGTCGATGCGCTGCGGCGTAACGTACCGGGTCGCGGGGGAGACGTGATGAACTACGTGGAGCAACTGATCGAACGAGGCCGCCAGGAAGGCCGCCGCGAAGGAAAGCTGGAGGGGCAGATTCGAATCATCGAGGGATTCCTGGAACGGGATTTCTCATGGTCGAGCATCGAGGCGGCCACCGGCATCGACGAGGCCGCCTTTCGAAAGCTCAAGCGACAACTCGACGCTACCGACGACGGCGCCAGCACGTAGCGCTTGTGCGGAGATGGCCTGTCCGCATGGCCGCTGACCGGCGACTGGTCCGGCCTGACTCACGCTGTACGTGCAGAATACGAATAGCGGCATGAGCCGCAAGCTCACGATCACCCTGGACGATGACGTGTACCGGGGTCTGTACGAGAAGGTGGGTGCCCGGCGCATCGCAGCGTTCTTTCAGGAGCTGGTGCGCCCGTACGTCGTCGATCCCGATCTGGAGGCTTCCTATGCCGAGATGGCAGCCCAGGAGCGCCGGGAACGCGACGCCTCCGAATGGGCAGACGACCTGATTTCGGATGTCGCCGATGAAGCGCGGTGAGGTGTGGTGGGTGTCGTTTCACACCGCCCGCGGTGGCCAGGTTCGTAAACGCAAGGTGCAGCTCGGGCTTCGCTAGCGAGTCCCGCAGACTGTATCTGAGCCGCAGGCCGCCTTCGAGCGGCGTCACGCATTGCTGCCGCAGTCCCAAAGGGACCGCCCTTGAAGCGTGGGCGTCGCCGGGAGCGCTACAGGAGCGTGGACCTGAGACGACCGCACGACACGTACTTCCGCCGGGCGTTCTCCAACACGGCGGACGCCGCCTACCTGCTGCGCGCCCCCGTGCCCGCAGCGGTCGCTGGAGCGCACACCGCCTGCCGTGCCCAGGTTGACTATCCGTCGTCCGACGGCCAACCCATGGCGGAAACCGATCACCAGCGCACCCCGCTGACCTACGCCGTCGACGCGCTGCGCCTTCACTTCCCCGACCGCCCCGACGTGTACGTCTCCGGCAACCTGTTCATGTACTACCAGGAGGGCAATCCACGGGCAGTCGTGGCGCCCGATGTCTTCGTGGTCCTCGGCGCAGACAACGCCGACCGCTCCACCTACCGCCTGTGGGAGGAGCCCAAGGGCCCGGACTTCGTGCTGGAGATCACCTCGCGCAGCACGCGCCGCGAAGACCAGGTGAGCAAGCGCGAGTTGTACCGTTCTCTTCGCGTGCAGGAGTACTGGCAATTCGACCCGACCCACGACTACCTGGAGCCGCCGCTGCAGGGGCTGGAGCTGGTCGCGGGCGGAGTCCCGCCTCGCGCGCGAAACCGCGGCCCGCAAAGCGGCCGAAGCGCGCGTGGCAGAGCTCGAAGCCCGGTTGCGTCAGGCCGGCGGTAGCGATTCGGCAGGCGGATAGCCCGCCCCGACGACAGTCGTACGGCACACTGAGTCTCCCCGACCGTCTATGCCGTGCTGGCGATGCCGGCGCCGCCGTTATGAGGGGCGCTGCGCGAGGGTATAGGAGTCGACCTGGAGTTGCGCCGGGAAGACCGGGCCGGCCGCCTGCCGCACCACGCGGCCGCGGACGGTCACCTGGAACGGCTGCAGGCGCCGCAGCTCGGCCGCCAGGTCGCCGACCAACTCGTATTGCTCCGTCTTGGTGACGATGGCCAGCATGGTGTCGCGTTCCGAGCCGGTCACCATCACGTCGCCGATGACCTCGATGACCGGATCCGATTCCGGCCGGTCCGGCGCGGCGGCCTGTTCCTCCGGGGATGCGCATGCCAGCAGCACCCCGGCGGACAGCGCCATCGCCGCGCCGGTGCGCCTCACTCCTTGACGCCCATCATTCCTTGACCACCACCGTGATGCGGTTGTCGCCGAGGGCGCTGACGTTCAGACGGACGGTCCCGGTGGCGCGGCCGATGGTGGCGTACATGTTGGAGTGCGGGGGCTGCGTGCGCCCGTTGAAGGTGCGCAGGGAGTGCAGGTACGGCCCGACGAAGGTCAAGCGCCCGATCAGGTTCGGGCCGTAGCCTTCCAGCGACACGCCCGGCGGCTCCCACGCGTAGTTGAACAGGTCGATCGATCCCAGCCGGTAGTCGATGCCGCCGGCGTGCGAGGTGGTCCAGGTGCCCGGGTTGTAGCGGTACGGAGCGGGGGCAGCGGTGTTGTCCGACAGCAGGGTGGCTGCCGCCCAGTTCGCCAGGACGTCGCCGAAGGAGACGTCCCGCCCCAGACCGTCCAGCGCCCCTTCGATCGCGTCGACGCCTGCCCGATCGCTCTGCACGATGTCGCTGAAGAGCGCGGCGCCGTAGGTGCGGGCCAAATAGGCGCCCAGCGCGTAGTTGATCGAGTAGTTGGCGAGCGTCTTTTGCCAGCTCGTCACCCGGATGTCGTTGAAGAAGTTGAACTCGGGGAGGCGGCCGCGGAGGTTGGCCGGTTCGCCCGCCGTGGGATCGTCGTAGGCGACCCCGCGCGGCCCGTCATCCATAAGCTTGTCCGCGATCAGATCCTGCGCCACTTCGGAGGACATCTCGTTGAGCCACGCCGCGCTGCCGGTATCTCGCAGGATCGGCTTCTGATAGAAGTGGATCATGTGCTGGAACTCGTGGGCCAGGACTCCGATCATCCGGGTCGGCCCACGATCGGTCACCTCCCAGGTCGGACCGGTGCGTGCCGCCAGCAGGGCCGAGTCCATGAAGAAGATCAGCCGTTCGTTCGAGAGCGGACTCAGGCGTGCGATATCGGGAAAGGGATGGTCGGGGTCTCGCAGGAAGTTGTTCAGGCCCACGAAGAAGCCGCCGGTGCGGATTTGTCCCGGGAGGGGGATCCCGTCGTCGTCGATGTCGAAGAACAGGATGTGGATCTCGCCGGCCGCCTCCGGGGAAATCAGGTCTATGTAGGGGTGTGGCCCCCACGGCGCGCCGAAAACGGCCGTGACCCAGTCGTAGATGTCGTTGCCGGCGCCGGGGCGGAGGAAGCGCTCCGCGACGGCGTCCACCATCTCCTGGGTCACGCACTTCTCGGCGGTGCCGCAGCGCGTCCACCAATCGCGGTCGCCGACCCACACTGCCGCGGTCGTCGTGCCGTCGGTGACCACCTTGCGGGCGGTCGCCGGGATCTCGGTGCGGTTGTCGTCATCATCACGGTCGGTGAAGGTGAAGCGGTCGCCCTCGGCGACCCCTCCCTGCGACTGCGCCTGCAGGCGCCCGCTCCGGCTGGCCAACCTGCTCGACAGCGGCGGGTTGTTGTTGAACTCCGTGACCCAGGCCCGCTCCGCGACCGGCTGGCTTTCCCACGTTCTCGGCGCGGGTTCGTACTCCTCCTCCGTGGCCGCCGCCCGGCCCGTCGCGTCCCTGATGTCGAGCCGCTCGACGTGGGGATCGGCGTGGTGGATGGAGGCGTTGGTGGCGATCACGTACACGTCCGCCGATGCGTCGCCGAGCTCCAGCGTCAAGAGCGTGTCATCGAGGATCTCCCCGCCCGGGTTGAGGACGAACACCTGATCGCCGCTTCCCCGGTAGGTGGATGAGACGGTTGGCGTCCGCTGCGGCCGCCCGGCGACGCCCGGCACCTCGAATACCGTGACCACGTCGCGGGTCAGCAGGTCGTCGCCGCCTTCTGCGCTGCCGGGACCGGTGAACATGCCGGAGTAGGTGCTGGTGCGCCCGTGGTTGTAGACGCTGACGAGGTAGTTGGTCTCCTCGGCATCACAACGCTCCCGGTGGTACACGCGCACCTCGTAGCGGCCCGGCGGGGGGCTTCCCTTCGACCACGCGACGTGCGCGTTGCGGATGAAACTCCTGGGTCCACAGAACGAGGCGAGGTCGAGCACGCCGCCGCTCGGCACCTCCGGCTGAAGGTAATAGACTCCATGGCCGTTCGGGTCCACCACGATCAGATCCAGCGTGGCGTCGGTGTCCCAGGACACGGTGATCTCCACCTGGCCGTCGTCCACCGCGGCAACGCGCAGCGTCTGGCATGCCGGCGGCCCGGCCGCCCCGCTGTCATCCACCCCCGTCACCTGGAGGCAGAACGGACCGAGGGCCGGGTCGAGGTCGAACGGGAGCTGCCCGGTCAGCCGATGCGATGACGCGGAGGTTTCCAGGTCGATCTCGTAGTACCCGAAGGGCTCCTCGCCGATGGAGACCAGCAGCTTGTCGGCGGGGCGATCGGTGGCGACGTCGAGGAAGAACGATCCGCCTGCGGTGACGACGGGATTGCCCCTCACCAAGACGGCCGGTCCGCCGTCCGGCTCCGGCAGGTCCATGAAGCGCAGCCGGCCGTCGGCGTCGCCGGCGGCGACCGCGGACACCAGGGTCCTGACGACGGTCGCGGTCTCGACGGTGATGGTGAAGTCGAGCGTGGCGGTGTTGTCGTCCTCGTCCATCGCCCGGTAGGTCATGTCGTACTCGCCGACCTCGGTCGGCGTACCGGTCAGGGTGCGGACGTTCCCGTCGAACGTGAGCCCCGGGATCGCGGGGGTCAGGCTATAGGTCAGCGAGCCGCTGCCGGCGGTGGCAGGGGGCAGGAGGAGCGTGCCGATCTCGCGGTCGACCTGGTAGGACAGGCTGAGTTCTTCCATGGTTTCCAGGAAGGTCGGCATGGCCTGGTCCTTGATCGGGGTCGGTCCGACGCAGCCGATCGAGACGAAGGTGGCGAGTGCGGCCAGCACGGCCGGACCGGTCCAGGCTCGGCTGCGCGGGCGGGCGCGCGGTGCGAATGATTCCATGGCCGCGTTTTATAGCACATGCCTTCTTGCGATGTCGCCGCAGCCGGCGGCGTGGGCGGGGTCAGCGGACGGCGTTCAGATCGATGCGCAGGGACACGGTCAGCAGGTGGGAGAGTCGGGGGTCGACCTCGCTCTCCTCGCCGAAGGCGAAGCGGGCGGTGCCGCGGTAGCGGGTGCTGATGCGCAGGCCGCCGCCCGTGTAGGTGATGCCGAGGGAGGCGGTGTAGAGCTGGCGGTTGCGCTCCGGCTGCTCGGCGTAGAGGTCGAACAGCGGCTTCAGCCAGCCGTCGAGGGCGACCTCGCCGACCTTCAGCCGCGACTGCAGCCGGCCGCCGGCGGTGATGAGCGGCGGATCCTCGCTGCGGCGGACGATCAGCTCGGTGCCCAGGGCCAGCCGGTCGGTCAGGTCGAAGTCGAACCGCGGCTGGACGCTCACCGCCTGGGTGGCGCCCTCGGCCGGTTCGCGCGGGTCGGAGCGGCTGGTCAGACGGACCGGCAGCGTCAGCCGGGCGGCATCGCCCAGGTCCTGGCGCACGCTGGTGAGCAGGGTGTGGCGGACGTAGGTGGGCTCCAGCTCCTCCTCGTCATCCTCCTCGATGCCCTGCGCGGTCTCGTAGGTGAAGGTGATCACCGGCAGGTCCTGGGCCGTGACCAGGGCGGCCGGAACGGCGCAGAGCAGGGTCAGTAGCGCCGGCAGGGCGAGCGGCGGCAGGAACGCGCGGGAGCGGATCATGCCTTGTTAATCGGCGGCCGGCGCGTCCGCGTTGACGAGTCGCCGTTGGAGTCGACAGCCTGCCGGAGATGGCCGGACCCGCACCGCCCGCTTCCGCTTCGCAGGCGTTCCTCTATCGGTCGTTCCATGCCTGGGTCGGGCCGCGGGGCGGCGTGGTCGTGTTCTCGGCGTTGCGGCTGCGCGTGCGCGAGGGCATGTTCCGGGAACCGGACCTGCTGCTGCTCCGCGAACGCTCGGATCCTCGCTGTCAGGACCGTTACTGGCTGGGAGCGGATCTGGTGGTCGAGGTGGTCAGCCCGGATCGCCCGGAACGGGATCTGGTCGACAAGCGGATCGACTATGCCGAGGCGGGCATCCCCGAGTACTGGGTCGTCGATCCCCGCGACCACGGATGGCTACGCCGAGCACGGCATGTACGTCCGCGGCGGCGAGGCCGCCTCGCCTCTGCTCCCCGGATTCGCGGCCGCCGTGGCGGCTCCGGTGCCAGCGCGCTGCGATGTCGAACCACTTGTAGGCGGCCACGTAGTTCCTGGGAACGCCGATGTCCGCCCCGGTACCTGGTGCCCAGCTCGAACTGGGCTTGCGCATTCCCGCGCTCGGCGGCGTGGATGAGCCGCGCCTTCTCGGTTTCATCGATGTCCTGCGCCAGCCCCGTGCCGATGGCTGGGGTGGCACCTGCCGCAGGTCGATCGTGTCCTGGACGTGAACCACCATTCGCGGCTGGACCAGATGGATGCCGCTCTGGGCGCCATCGGACTACGCCTCGAGGTGACGACGTCAAGAGCAGCGTAGCGGCGTAGTGCTGCCGGCTCAGCTCGCCTGACGGGTTGGACCTCGGGGACGTCCGTTCAGAGCCGCTCGGGCACGTCCAGGCAACGCACGCCGACCGTTGCCGCACGCTGCCGGTCGGCGGCATCGATTCGATACCCCGCCACGATCCCCACCGCATCTTCTCCGAACACATCAGCCAGCGTATCCGCGCTCTCACGGCTGCGGCCGATATCCTGGACGTCGATTCGATTGGCCACCTCCACGGCAATCCAGATCGGCCTCCGGTCTTCCTGCCGCTCGCCGCGCAGGATCAGGTCCGTCGCGAGAATCCGGTGCTCCTGCTCGGCTCTGATCCGGCCGTCGTCCGCGGCCTGCGCCAGCGGCTCATCGAACTCCACCGTGGCCTGCTGCAACGCGCTCTTGATGACCCGCACGCGCCGCAACCGCATGTCCTGACTGACCAGCGGGACAATCCGTCGATGCACCTTCATCTCCAGGTCCGAACCCTTGAGGTATCCGACGTCGTTCTTGAGTTGCCGGACGTCGTTCTTGAGCTCCGCCACGTCCTTCTCGATGTGGTCCAGCCGCGCCGGCATACCGAGGAACTCGTTGGTCAGCAGCGCCCGCAGCAGCAGCCGCTGCGCCTCCGGGCTGGCCTGCAACTCGCTGATGATCCGGGCCACCAGAGACTGCGGATCACGTTGCGTGGTCGGCTGCTCGTTCGCCATCGTGCTCCTTCGGTGCCTCTGCCGGAAGGATAGTCGCGTGCCCGGTGCAGATCAACGTCGCAGTCGGTGACTCCCAGTAACGGCGGTTCCTGTCGGCGGCGGTCCTGGGGCTCGACAAGGCCGCTACCGGTTCGTGTGCCTTCGTCTCATCGGGCCGCAGGCGACCCACGTCGATAAACGTGTACTCGAACGTGTTGCATCCCTCTGTGGACGAACGCGGCGTCCAGGCAGGGGCACCGTTGTATCGGATCTCGTCCGCAAGGGGAACCGGGCCGTCGGGAGTCTCGGTCGACCACCCCGAGGCGTTGGGCGTCCATCGCTCCGAGATGTCCACCCAATTGTGGGCGGCGACGTCGTTCCTGGGGAGGGCGATGCCGTCCTGGTACATCTTGCCGAGCATGAGCGCGTGAAACCCGATCGCGCGGCCCGAGGTGAATTCCCGGCCGGCCACCACGGTGACAAGGTGATCCTGTACCAGGGCATGCGGGATCAGGATGTCGGCAAGGCCGAGCTGGCCCGGCGTCTGGGGTGGCACCTGCCGCAGGTCGATCGTGTCCTGGACGTGAACCACCATTCGCGGCTCGACCAGATGGATGCCGCTCTGGGCGCCATCGGGCTGCGCCTCGAGGTGACGTCAAAAGAAGCAGCGTAGCGGCGCAGCGCTGCTGACTCAGCTCGCCCGACCGGCGCGAAGGTCCAGGCTCCGCGTTGACGGCGCGGCGGGATCAGCGCACGGCGTTCAGATCGAGGCGCAGGGACACGGTCAGCAGGTGGAGAGGCGGGGGTCGACCTCGCTTTCCTCGCCGAAGGCGAAGCGGGCGGTGCCGCGGTAGCGGGTGCTGATGCGCAGGCCGCCGCCCGTGTAGGTGAGGCCGAGGGAGGCGGTGTAGAGCTGGCGGTTGCGCTCCGGCTGCTCGGTGTAGAGGTCGAACAGCGGCTTCAGCCAGCCGTCCAGGGCGACCTCGCCGACCTTCAGCCGCGACTGCAGCTTGCCGCCGGCGGTGATGAACAGCGGATCGTTGCTGCGGCGCAGGATCAGCTCGGTGCCCAGGTCCAGCCGGTCGGTCAGATCGAAGTCGAAGCGCGTCTGGACGCTCGCCGCCTGGGAGGCGCCCTCGGCCGGTTCCCGGGGGTCGGAGCGGCTGATCAGACGGACCGGCAGCGTCAGCCGGGCGGCATCGCCCAGGTCCTGACGCACGCTGGTGAGCAGGGTGTGGCGGACGTAGGTGGGCTCCAGCTCCTCCTCGTCATCCTCCTCGATGCCCTGCGCGGTCTCGTAGGTGAGGGTGATCACCGGCAGGTCCTGGGCCGGGACCAGGGCGGCCGGAACGGCGAAGAGCAGGGCGAGCGGCGGCAGGAACGCGCGGGAGCGCAGCATGTCTTCTTATCGGCGGCCGGCGCGTTCGCGTTGACGAGCTGCCGCCGAGCCGACAGCATGCTGCGAGATGGCCGGACCCGCACCGTCCGCTTCCGCTTCGCAGGACGAATTGAACGCCATTCTGTGTGGTGTCCTGCCGCAGCAGGGGTCATGGAGCGACGAGGAGTACCTGTGGCTCACGGATCGGAGCCGCCGCCTGATCGAATTCACCGACGGCTACCTTCAGGAGCTGCCCATGCCTACCTTCTCGCACCAGGCGATCCTGGCGTTCCTCTATCGGCTGTTCCATGCCTGGGTCGGGCCGCGGGGCGGCGTGGTCGTGTTCTCGGCGTTGCGGCTGCGCGTGCGCGAGGGCATGTTCCGGGAACCGGACCTGCTGCTGCTCCGCGAACGCTCGGATCCTCGCTGTCAGGACCGTTACTGGCTGGGAGCGGATCTGGTGGTCGAGGTGGTCAGCCCGGATCGCCCGGAACGGGATCTGGTCGACAAGCGGATCGACTATGCCGAGGCGGGCATCCCCGAGTACTGGGTCGTCGATCCCCGCGACCAGACCATCACGGTGTTCGAGCTTCGCACGGATGGCTACGCCGAGCACGGCATGTACGTCCGCGGCGGCGAGGCCGCCTCGCCTCTGCTCCCCGGATTCGCGGCCGCCGTGGCCGAGGTGTTCGACGCCCCGGAGACCGGCGCGTAGAGCGCGCGGCTCAGCTCCGGTACGTCTCCAGAAACGCGTCGGCGGCGCGCTTCGCCTCCGCGACCTGCTCGGGGGTCATCCCTTCCGCCAGCGTACGGATCTCGTCCGCCAGGGGAACGGGGCCATCGGGAGTCTCGGTAGACCACCCCAAGGCGTTGGGCGTCCATCGCTCCGAGATGTCCAGCCATTTGTGGGCGGCGACGTCGTTCCTGGGGAGGCCGATGCCGTCCCGGTACATGTTGCCGAGCACGAGCAGGTGAAACCCGACCTCGCGGCCCGAGGTGAATTCCTGGCCGGCCACCACGGTGACTTCAATGTCCGCCTGGCCGGCCAGCCGATACCACTTGTCAGCCTCCACGGGGTCCTGCCGGATGCCGGCCTCGCCGTAGGCGTAGATGTCGCCGAGGCGGCCCTGCGCCTGGCCGTGCCCCTGTTCGGCGGCCAGCCGGCACCACCTGGCGGCTTCGGCATGGTCTTGTTCGACGCCGGCCAGTTCCCCGACCGCGTACGCGTTTCCCAGCGCGCTTTGCGCGTGGGCGAATCCCTGTTCGGCGGACCGGCGGAACCAGATGAGGGCTTCGGTGGCGCTCTGCTCCATGCCGCCGAAGCCGCACGCGTACATGATGGCCAGGTGCAGTTGGGCCTCCGCGTCCCCTCAATGGCCGTAGCGATCGCTCGCACGGTACCGGGATCGGCCGGCCGATTACAAGACCGATCGTTCCAGAATCAGGACGATTCCGGAGAAAACAGCGCACCGGCAGTGACGCATCTCACGGAGACATAGCGGGATCAGGCCCGTTTTCTCAAGGTGGTCCGCAGAGGACGCCGGGGTTCTTATGGTAGCCTGAAGGGACAAAGAAGCGGGGCCAGGCGCCGAGCTCCCGCAGCGTGCGCTCGGACTCCGGGTAGCGGCCGGGCGTCCGCACCACCGCGGCGCTTAGCGTGCAGCGCCGTTCGGCCTGCGCGGCCGCTGGCACCCAGAGCGACATCCATCACCGCCCGAACCGACCTGAACGCGCCGACTCTTGACAATCCGTTGCTCCGAATTGTCAGAAATGGCAGTATCATTCCCAAAGAGACGCATTACCAACTCATTGGGAGGTCGCAATGACGAAAGACGGCGCCGGCTTCGTGGCGAAGCGGGCCCGGTCCGAGCTCCAAGCCAGGATTGGCGAGCTGTGCATCGAGACTGGAGGCCCGTTTACGCTTAGCACGGGAGAGGTGTCCGACTTCTACTTCGACTGCAAGCGTGCGGTGCTCCAAGGAGACGTACTCTGTATGATCGCCGCAGAACTGCTTCGAGAGGCGAATGAGTTGCCGGAAATGCCCGATGCAGTCGGCGGTCTCTCGATCGGCGCCGACTTTTTGGTTGCTGCCACTATTCAGCTAGCGGCACAACGCGGCCACCCGATGATATACGGGTGTGTCGTTCGTAAAGAACGCAAAGACCATGGTACGCGAAACTACATCGAGAACGCTCAGCCCGACGGCACCAAAATCATGGTGGTGGATGACGTAATCACGACCGGAACCTCGACGGATCTTGCCTGTGAGCGGCTGCTTGACGCAGGCAACCGGATAGTAGGTATCGTGGGGCTGATCGACCGGGAACAGGGTGGGGTCGAAACCCTCCGCGAAAGGTATCGCGTTCCTGTGACATGTCTGTTCAAGAGCGGCGATTTTCCGTGCCTTAGGGAAGCCAATGAAAGAACTAGCGAACCGTTGGTTGCCACGGCTTGAAGAAGGAGAATTCAGTCACAATCTCCTACTGGGTTACGTTCTTGGATTCTCATCGGGCCTGAGACGACGTCCACCGGCAGTGACGGCGGCGGCCTGACGTCCACCGGCAATGGTGGGTACGATGCGCCGGCAGCCGGCCACACCCCGGGCTGCCGCGCCGCCGATGCCATCCCGTCTCAGTACTACCAACCGGATCATCGCCGTCACGATCGGCTGCGTGGTCGCCGTGGCCCAGGGGATCAGCGCCGCGGTGGGCTGGCAGGCGATGCTGAGCGCCTTCGAGCGGATCGCGAGCGCCGCGGCCGCCCCGCTCGCGGGTGCGGTGGCCGCCAGCCTATGGGTGCTGATCGTGCGGATACCGGAGGCGATCCGCCGGCTGTTCCTGCCGTCCGCCGAGCGGGTCGAGCGGACCGTCGCCGGCGCCCGGGCGGCCTGCCTGCTGCCCGAAGGGTACGTGGGCGGCCCGCATCACGACCTGCTGGTCGCCCGCACGATCGCCTTCGACCGCAAGGCCGGCCTGACCGATGACGAGATCCGCAAGGACCTGGCCGAGGTGCTTGAGCGCGAGCCGCCGTAGCCGCTACGGCTTATCCGCGGATACCGGCCAGGAACTTCTGCGTCGCCTCCGCCACGGTGAGTTCGCACGCCTGGATCCGGTCCTGGAAGTCGCGGGTCCAGGCGGCCAGCCGCCCGCGCGCGGTGCGGAACTCATTGAGGATCATCCGCCCGATCGGCCCGCAGCCGTCCAGGAAGCCGCTCAGCGCGAAGTCGCGTTCGGCGGCGGCCTGGTCGTAGCCCAGCCGGACGACGCGGGCGCGACACGCGCCGGGGGCCGTCAGCTCCAGGCGCGCGTAGGAGGCGCGCGGGTCGCCGTCGAACGGCAGGCCGATGGAGCCGGCGTTGATCACCAGGCAGCCGCCGCAGGTCCGGGTCAGCGGCCGGTGGGTGTGGCCCACCGCGAACACCGCGCTGGCAACGCGCACCTTGGTGCGCAGCTCCTGGTCCGTGGTGTGCGGGTAGATGCCGTCGCGGGAGCCGAGCAGCGTGCCGTGGGTCATGAACACCTCGCCTGCCGGCGTCGGGAGACTCGCCTCCGTCGGCAGGCCGGCCAGCTCGGCCACGCGCGAACCCAGCGATCGCCGGCACCAGTCCACCGCCGCGAACACGTCGTAGGGATCGGGCGGACGCGGCGCGCCGGCGCAGGCGCGCTCCATCACGTACTCCTCATGGTTGCCGCGGATGACGATCCAGCCGTCCCGTTCGCGGCGCGCGAGCACCAGATCGTAGCACTCCGCCGAGCACGGGCCGCGGTTGACGATATCGCCGGCCACCAGCACGGCGTCGGGGCGCCAGCGGTCCACGTCATCGCAGACCGCGTGCAGCGCCTGCAGGTTGCCGTGGACGTCGGCCAGGATCGCGATCTTCATGGGGATGGCTTCATGGGAGTGGCTTCATGGTCGTGAGGGCCGGCGCGGCGGCCTCGTCGTTTGACAGTACGTCAAATCTGCCAATACATTAGAGCAGGTTCCCGACGTGCGTGCGCAAGCCGCCCGCGGCGCGCGGAGCGAACAGGCCTCGCCTGCTCGCAGGAATCAACCGATCGACATACCATGGAACTGATTACTGATCTGGCATGGCGGATCGGCGGACCACAAGGGAGCGGGGTCGATACCGCCGCGCGCTTCTTCGCCCGCTCCTGCGCGGCGGCCGGACTGCACGTGTTCGGGCACCGCGAATACTACTCCAACATCATGGGCCGCCACTCGTACTACGACGTGCGGGTCGCCGACCACCCCCTCACCTGCCACCGGAGCGACGTGGACTTCATGGCGTCGTTCGACGCGGAGACGCTGGCCCGCCACGTGATGGCCATGGCCGACGGCGGCTGGCTGCTCCATTCGGAGCGCGACGCCGACGTCCCCTTGAGCCGGATGAGCATGCTGGACGAACGGGTGGCCGACGACCTGACCGCGCTGCTGGAAGAGCGCGGCCTCCCGCACGGCACCGCCGGCCTGCTGGAGCTGGCCGCCGAGCGCGGCGTGCACGCGCTGCCGGTGGACTTCGGCGCGGTCACCGGCGCCCTGGCGGAGGAGATGGGCATCCCGCAGGCGCGCGCCGACCGCACCCGCAACACGGTGTCGGTGGCGGTCTGCTGCGCGGCCCTGGGCCTGGAGCGCTCCTACCTGGTGCGCGCGCTGGACCGCGTGTTCCGCGGGCGCTCATCGATCGTGGAGCTCAACACGCACGCCATCGAGCTGGCCTACCGCTACGCGCTCGACCGGTTCGAGGAGCGCTCGTTCCACCTCCGCCTGCAGCCCGGCAACGCTGGCGGCGGCCGCATGTACGTCAACGGCAGCGAGGCGGTGGCCATGGGCAAGATGGCCGCCGGTTTGGCCTTCCAGACCTACTACCCGATCAGCCCCGCCACCGCGGAGAACACCTTCCTGGAGCGCCACCCGCGCATCGGCCGCGAAGGCGGCGGCGAGCAGGCGGTGGTCGTGGTGCAGACGGAGGACGAGATCGCGGCGATCACCATGGCGTCCGGCGCGGCGCTGACCGGCGTGCGCGCCTCCACCGCCACCTCCGGACCCGGCTTCTCGCTGATGACCGAGGGGCTCGGCTGGGTCGGCATCAACGAGGTGCCGCTGGTGGTGACGCTCTGGCAGCGCGGCGGCCCGTCCACCGGCCTGCCCACGCGCACCGAGCAGGGCGACCTGTTGAGCGCCCTGCACGCCGGCCACGGCGAGTTCCCGCGCATCCTGATGGCCTCCTCCGACATAGGCGAGGCGTTCGCGGACGCCGCGCAGGCGTTCAACTACGCCGAGCGCTACCAGCTCCCGGTGATCCACCTGATGGACAAGGCGCTGTCCAGCACCACCCAGACCCTTCCCCGCTTCGATCCGCGCACCCTGTCGATCGACCGCGGGCTGCTCTATGAGCCGAACGGCCGCGCGCCGGAGCAGGGGTCGTTCCCCCGCTTCGCGGTCACCGACGACGGCATCTCGCCGCGGCCGGTGCTGGGCCAGCCGGGCGGCATGCACTGGGTGACCGGCGGCGAGCACACCGAGGCGGGCCGCGTCACCGAGGATCCGGTGGTGCGCGAGCAGCAGATGGAGAAGCGCGACCGCAAGCTGGAGCTGGCCGCCGAGGAGATCGGGCTGGCGGAAAAGCTCGCGGTGTACGGGGCAGCCGACGCCGCGGTGACCGTGGTGGGCTGGGGCTCCACCAAGGGCGCGGTGCTGGAGGCGATCGAGGCGCTGGCGCGCGAGGGGATCGTCGTGCGGCTGGTGCAGGTGCGGCTGCTCTGGCCGTTCCCGGGCGCGGAGCTCGAGGAGCTGCTCTGCGGGGACCGGGCGGCCGGCCCGGTCGTGACCGTGGAGCTCAATTACTCCGGTCAGTTCGCTCGCCTGCTGGCCGGGCAGACCGGCGTGCGCCCGGCGCACCGGATCCTCAAGTACAACGGCCGGCCGTTCACGGCCGCCGAGCTGCAGCAACCGCTGCGGCGCATCGCCGCCGGCCGCGCGGAGTCCGGCGCCACGGCGCGCACGGTCATCCGCAATCCCTGGGAGTAGCAACGACATGGCAACCGCAACCCTGGACCGCAGGCAGGCGCTCAAGCAGCTCCGGGTCGATTACGCCAACGACTGGTGCCCGGGCTGCGGGGACTTCGGCATCCTGGGCGCGCTGCAGCAGGCGCTGGCCGGCATGGGGCTCCGCCCGCACGAGGTGGTGCTGGTCGGCGGCATCGGCTGCTCGGGCAAGGCGCAGTACTACGTCAACTGCTACGGCGTGCACACCCTGCACGGCCGGCCGCTGCCGTTCGCGACCGGCATCAAGCTGGCCAACCCGGAGCTGACCGTGATCATCGTCGCCGGCGACGGCGACGGCCTGGGGATCGGCGCCGGCCACTTCGTCAACGCCGGCCGGCGCAACGTCGACATGACCTACCTGCTGTTCAACAATGAGGTATACGGCCTCACGCAGGGCCAGGGCGCGCCCACCCTGCAGCTCGGCCTGCAGACCAAGAGCCTGGCGGAGCCCAACATCCAGGAGAGCGTCAACGGGCCGTCGCTGGCCTACGCCAGCGGCTTCACCTGGATCGGGCGAGGGTACTCGTTCGATGTGCGCCATCTCGTGCAGATGATCACCCGCGCGGTGGAGCACCCCGGCCTGTCGTTCCTGGACATCGTGCAGCCGTGCCCGACCTACAACGACCTGCACGACAAGGATTGGTTCGCTGGCGAGGGCACCGCGACCGGCAACTCGCGCATCTACGACCTGGAGGCGACCGACTACGACGGCCGCATCCCCGCGGGCACGGACGCCGACGGCTACCGCGCCAAGGTGGCCGCCTTCTCGACGAAGGTGCTGGAGTGGGGGGACCGCATTCCGGTCGGGGTGCTCCTGGAGAAGCAGGGCGTGAGCTCCTTCGGCGACCGCATCGGCGGCCGGCTCGCCGCCTACCGCACGCAGCCGCCGGCGGCGCGCGTGATCGCCGACCCGTCCGGCCGGCCGACTGCCGAGCTCACCGCCGTCTTCGACGAATCCGGGGTCGATTAGGGGCCGCAGCGCTCATCTGCTTGACGATCGACGTATCGTCGTATAAATGTCGAGCACATGAAGATGATTCCGTCACGGACACTTGCGGCCAGACCGGGAAGCGTCTGGGAAGACCTCGATCGGGAGGGTGCCGTCGTGATCACCAAGGACGGGCTGCCGCGCAGCATCATGGTCCCTACCAGCGACGCTACGCTGTTGGAGGACATGCAGGAATTGGTGTTCGCGCGAGCGCGCAGGGCCGTGCGGGAGATTCGGGCACAGGCTCGTGCAACCGGTACCGACGGATTGAACAGCGCCGACATCGAGCAGGAGATCAAGGAGGCGCGGCGCACGCGCACCGGCGACGCCGGGCGTGAGTGATGCTCCGGTCTGGGTTCTCGACACCAACGTCCTCGTCTCCGGCCTTCTCTCACCATTCGGGCCGCCCGGGCGACTCGTCGACGCGCTGCTCGGCAGACAGCTCCAGATCGCGATAGACGATCGGATCGAGGCCGAGTATCTCGACGTGCTCGCGCGGCCCCGCCTTGGCATCGCGGCCGTCCGGCGCGCGGCGGTGCAGGCCATCCTGCGCTTTCAGGTACACGTGACCGCACCGCCGTGGCCGGGCACAGCACCGCCCGACGAGGATGACACCATGTTCCTGGAGGTCGCGCTTCAGACCCCCGCGCGCACGCTGGTAACAGGGAATCTCAGTCACTTCCCGGCCGGCTGCCGCAGGCCGGTGGTCGTGTTTTCGCCGCGGGATGCGTGGGAGCGCTTCGTCGTCGAGGGCGTACCCGAGTCCGGGGTCGATTAGGGGTCCTGCCGTCGCAGGACGCTTAGCACGTCGCGCGCGTCCAACAGGTGGACGCCGGTCGATGCGTCGGTCCTGACGGATGCCTCCGGAACGAACCTCGCGCTGATCAACTCCAGGTCGCCGGCTCCGGGCAGGGCGTCGATGCCGGCAAGCGGGCCGGCCCGCGATACGGGGCCGGATCGAGCGGACCACTTCGCCTCGCCCACCAGCAGCCGCCGGCCGTCGACCGAGCGCGCGACGACGTCGAGCTCGGGGGCGTTGCCGCGCCAATAGCGCTGCGCCGGCTCCCAGGGTCCCAGGCGGGCCAGCGGCGTGTCGCTGCGGTGCAGCTCCGGCACCGCCATGCGGCAGAGCTCCTCCCAGGCGTACGCCTCCAGCGCCGACCGGTACCTGCCCCAGTAGTGCAGCCGGGTGTCGCGCGGCGCTTCCGCCAGGGCGGCCCGGTGCGGGGCGACGGCCGCGAACCACAGGCGCAGGAACGGGTCGTCGATCCGGTAGAGGCTGCGCTTGCCGGACGCGGGGCTGCTGGCGAACGGGATCTCCCGGCGCACGAAGTCCATCTCGATCAGGGCCGCCAGTTGCCGCGACAGGCTGGAGGCCGGCTTGCCGAGCCGGCCCGCGATCTCGCTGATGCGGTGGGCGCCGGCGCCGATGGCGTCCAGCAGCGGCCGCAGCGCGGTGGCCGGCGGCGTCTCGGCCCGGAGCAGGCGGTCCGGTTCCTCGTGCAGGGGGCCCGACGGATCGAGGACCAGCTCGTCGACCGCCGCGGCGAGGTCGCCGCCGTACGGCTTGGCCAGCTCCCAGTAGCGCGGCATGCCGCCCCAGAGTGCGTAGGCGGACACCAGGGCGCGCGGCGGCTCCGCGGTGAAGACGTCGGCCAGGTAGCCGGGCCGCAGCGGGCGCACCGCGAATGCCTCCACGGCGCGGCCGTACAGGGGGGCGTCGGCGCTGAGCACCGCGCCGTGCATCATGTGCCGGCTCGACCCGCTGACCACCAGGCACGGCCGCCGGCCGCGGTCATCCAGCCAGTTCTGCAGGACGCCGGCCACCGACGGGTCGGCGGCGATCAGGTACGGCAGCTCGTCGAGGATGAACGGTCCGTCCCAGCTCGCGTGCGCGGCGGCGTCGGCGAGGCGCCCGAAGAACGACCGCCAGTCCGGATACTCGACGTCCGCGAAGCCGGGGAATCGCTCCGCGACGGCGGCGGCCAGGTAGCGCCGCTGCACCGCGGGCGCCGACTGGTCCGCGACCGTGTACAGGCCGCCGCAACGCCGCGACCACTCGGTGAGCAGCCGGGACTTGCCTACCCGGCGGCGGCCCCAGATGACCGCGAACGCCCCCGAGCGGCCCAGCGCCCGGTCCAGCCGCCGCAGCTCGTCGACGCGATCGAGAAACTCCATCGCAGTATTATGCACGCCATCATTATGTTGGTCATCATTATGTTGATCAGCATAATCGCGTGTCCGATCGAGGCCGCAGAGACGCCGAGTCGGGGCGCGTAGCGGGCGGTTCACTCACCGCGCCGGCTCGCCGGCGCGCGCATCGACGCGAAAAAGTACAAGAATCTTTCTCTCAGGTCTTGACGGGTATTTTGACGCCCCAGGCGGGCCGCTGCCGGACGTTCTGCACCCTCTTGGACCCCGAAACGCCACAGCACCCCGCCGGCTGCTCGGCACCCCGTTGAGCGCGCCTTGGGCGCTGATTCGATGCCGGTCGTGGACTCGCTAAAAATATCTATCTGTAAACTGGTAGTATATTTACGGCATGAAGACCGCATCTGCCACCGCCGCCGCGATCACCGGCACCGTCGCCGCCCTGTCCGACCGTGAGCTGCTGGCGCAGACCGGCAACCTGGCCCGCGTCGAACGCCATCTGCAAGGCGCCATCATCGACCATCTGGCTGAAATTGAGGCCCGCAGCCTGTTCCTGCGCCGCGGGTTCGCCAGCCTGTTCGAGTACGCCGTGCGCGAACTGGGCTACAGCGACGCGGCCGCCGGGCGGCGCATCGCTGCCATGCGGCTGTGCGCCGACAACCCGCACACGCGCGAGCGGCTGCGCGACGGCTCGCTGTCGCTGAGCGCCGCCGCCGAGTTGCAGTGGGCGTTCGACCGGCAGCGGCGCCGGCCGCAGGCAGCAACGACGCCGGCCGTAGCGGCGCTGCCCACCGAGCCGCCGCTGGTGCTGGATGCAGTCGGGCGGCAGAAGCTGGTCGAGGAGGCGGCCGGCAAGAGCACGCGGCAGGTCAAGCGGATGCTGGCCGACCTGGACCCGGAACTGGCGGCGCCGGCCGATCGCGTGCGCCCGCTCGGCAACGGCCGCTACGAGCTGAAGGCGGTCATCGACGCGGAGTGTCAGCGCGGCCTGGAACAGCTTACGAGCTTGCTGTCGCACGTGGACCCGCGCATGACGGTGGGACAGCTCGTCGGCCGGCTAGTGCGGGAGGCGCTCGACCGCCACGACCCGAGCCGGCGGCGCCCGCGCACCGGCAGTCGGCCGGCAGACGCGCACGCGCATGCCGCGCCAACTCCGGCGGCGGAGCCGAAGGCGGACCGCCGGACCGCTTCGCCGCCGAAGCAGATGGCCCGGCCGGCAGTCAGCGCCACTTCGACGGCACAGACCCGGCCGGGCTGCGACGGCCACGCCGCTCCGGCGCCGAAGTCACGCGCTTCGGGCCGTGCGATTCCGGCGGCCGTGAAGCAAGAGGTGTGGCAACGAGACGGAGGACGCTGCCGCTACGTCGATCCGCATACCGGACGGCGCTGTACCTCACGGCATCTGCTGCAGATCGACCATGTTCTGCCCTACGCGCTCGGCGGCGGCTCCGATCCGGCCAATTTGAGGCTTCTCTGCCATGCCCATCACCGCCACCGCCACCGTAGCGCCTCCGCCGTCTCACCTACACGAAATCCTGAAGACCCAGATTCTCAAGGCCGGCCGGGAGGGCGTGCCTGACAGCGACGTTTCAGATCTCGAAGAGTGCTTACGGAATATAAGATGTGGTTGAACGCATTCAGGCTAGCCACAGAATGGATAGCCGCGCCCTGTGTGATCTGATAACGATGACAGGGCAGCGATCGAGACACGGGAAGAGCGACTAACCGGTCCAGTTCACCGTGGTTCGGGGACGCGCGGGCCTACGGCTCGTCCGCGGAGAGGCCGATCGAGCGCAGGGTGTCCGTGCGGATCTTGCACACCATCACGTAGGCGGGATCGTAGATGTTGCCCAGGTCGTACTCGACCGCCTGACCGAGCAGGGTGTGCGCGGCGGTCTCCGCCAGGCCCAACTCGCCCAGCCAGCGCAGCATCTCGCTAGTCGCGTACTGCACGCACTGATCGAGCGGGCGGCCGCAGCCGACCGTCATCAGGTACTCCTCGCTCACCGCACGCGGCCAGGCGATGGTGCGCCCGGACAGCACGCGCACGGAGAAAGTGACGTCGGCTGACACCTCGATGCCGGTGCCGGTGATCTCGCCGTCGCCCTGCACCGCGTGGACGTCGCCCAGGAAGAACAGCGCGCCCGGCACCGACACCGGGAACCAGACCGTGACGCCGGTCACGAAGCCCGCGTAGTCCGTGTTGCCGCCGTGCGCGCCGGAGGTGGCCGTGGAGATCGCCTGTCCCCAGTGCGGGGCGACCCCGAAGCAGCCGATCATGGGCCGCAGGGGCAGCTCCAGCGACTCCAGGCCCGGCACGTCGATCGGCGCCGCCACGCCGCGCTCGACGTCAAGCCGCCAGTCGACCCGGCGTCTCGGCCCGGCGGCGAAGCCCGGCTCTACCACCTGTGCGTCCACGTGCGTCATGCCGTAGCCAGTGGCGCGGTTGGGCGTGACGGCGTGCAGGGTCACCGCCAGCGCGTCGCCCGGCTCGGCCCCGTCGACGTGGAAGGGGCCGGTCTGCGGGTTGCCGCGCGGGGTCACCTGCGCGCCGTCGGCATCGCCGCCGCCCGAGTCGACCGTGGAGGTGACCACCGTGTCGCCGTCGGCGATGGAGACCACCGGCTCGTGCGTTCCGAGGGTGCGGTAGTAGTGGGTGGGGCGGTACCGGTGCCGGAGCGGACGCTTTGCTATCATCGGCGGCAGCTTACAACCCGGCCGGAATGCCGGCGAGCCGCAAGGAGCCTGACCAAATGAAACTCGGAATGTTCATGATGCCGCTGCATCCGCCGGAGCGCGACCGCACCGACTGCTTCGAGGAGGACCTGGAGCTGGTGGTCCGCTGCGACCGGCTCGGCTACGAGGAGGCGTGGATCGGCCAGCACCACACGCTGGCGTGGGAGCCGATCCCTTCCAACGACGTGTTCATCGCCAACGCGCTGCCGCGCACCACGAACATCAAGCTGGGCACCGGCGTGACGATCATGCCGCTGCACCATCCGGCCAACATCGCCACCCGGCTGGCCTACCTGGACCACCTGGCGCGCGGCCGCTTCCTGGTCGGCTTCGGCCAGGGCGGCGTGCCGTGCGACTACGAGCTGTTCGACCTGGACCCGGCCCAGGTCGGCCTGATGACCGTCCGCGGCATGGACATGGTGCTCAAGCTGTGGGAGTCGCAGGCGCCGTTCGAGCTCAAGGACGAGTTCTGGCACATCAAGGTCCAGAACCCCCGCCCCGACTTCAGCATGGGCGACATTCTCAAGCCGTATCAGAAGCCGCACCCGCCGATCGCGATGAGCATCATCAAGGCGGAATCGCGGGGCGCGTTCACCTGCGGCGAGCGCGGCTTCATCCCGATCAGCGCCAACCTGGTAACCCCGGCGGTGCTCAAGCGGCAGTGGGAGGTCTATTGCGCGGGGGCGGCGAAGGCCGGCCGGCCGGAGCCCGACCGCAACGCGTGGCGGGTGTGCCGCAGCATCGTGGTGGCCGATACCGATGCCGACGCGTGGGAGTTCGCCCGCGGGGTGTACAGCCGCTCGTACGAATACATGATCAAGATCCTCAAGGCCGGCATGGTGCAGGAAGCGATGAAGCTCGATCCGGGGATGACCGACGACGACATCGACGTGCCGTACGTGCTGGACAACCTGTGCATCGTCGGCAGCGTCGACACCGTCGTGCAGCGGCTGCGCGAGGTGATCGACATTACCGGCGGTTTCGGCCGGCTGCTGATGATCTCGCAGGACTCCGACAACGACGAGCGCTGGTGGCGCTGCGTGGAGCTGCTGGCCACCGAGGTCGTGCCGGCGCTCTCGGACGGATAGGCTCCATGACGGCAGGAGAAGGGGTCGAATCCTCGTTTGGCTTCGCCGACGTCAAGCCGCTGACCGACGTCCTGCTGACAGAGGTGCGCGCCGAGCTTGGCGACCGGCTGACCGCGGTCGCGCTGTACGGCTCGGTGGCACGCGGTGAGGCGCACCGCTGGAGCGACATCGACCTGTTCGTCGTCCACCGCGGCGACCGCGAGACCGTCTCCGAGGCGTTCCTCACCGCGGAGCTGCGCCTGCGCGATCAACCGCTGGCGCGCGAGTTGACGGCGCGGGGGGTGCCCACCGCCCCGGTCGTAATTTACCGCTCGGAGGAGGATTTGGCAGACACTCCGTGGTTGATGCTCGACATGACGCACCACGGCATCCTCCTGTTCGATCCGCGTGGCGTGCTCCGCCGGAAGCTGGAGCGCCTGAGAGCGAGGCTCGAGGAACTGGGCTCCCGCCGCATCGAGCTGGACGACGGCTCGTGGTACTGGGACCTCAAGCCCGATCTGCGCCCTGGCGAGGTCGTCACCCTGTAATGACGCCTGCATGAGCAACCACGAACGCGGCCGGAAGCTCATGGCGGCGGCGCTGGAGTACCTGGGAGAGATGGATGCCGCGATCGCCCGCGCATCGTGGAACATCACCGTCCGCCATGCCCAGGACGTCGTTGAGCTGGTGATGAAGGCGGTGCTCGGGTATCTCTGCATCGACTATCCCAAAGTCCACGACACCGCCGACGTGTTCATCGCCGGGCTTGCCCGGCGCCAGATGGGCTTGAACGATGACGAGGCGGCCGACGTACGAGCGGTCTCGTCGTGGCTGGCCGGAAAACGAGCGCCCGCTTTCTCCTTCGAGTACGACGAGGAGGCCGACGTCGCCCGCGCGGCGGCAGAGGACGCACGGCGCATCCACGGCCTTTGTACGCGGCTGGTCGCCGCAATCGAAGAGCGACAGCGGCAGTCCGAGTCGGGCGCGTCCGATGTCGAGTAGCCGATGGCCGAGGTAGCGCACTGGCGGGAGCTGACCGGCGCGCTGGACGCGGCGGCCGACGACGACAGGACCGGCAGCCTGAGCGCGGCCGTCCGGCACGGCGGGCGGACGGTGTGGACCCATGCGGCCGGCTGGGCCGACCGCGAACAGGGCTGGCGGGCCGATGCCGCCACCGTCTACCGGGTCGGGTCGATCAGCAAGACGGTGGCGGTGACCGTGGCGCTGCGCCTGGCCGAGCGCGGGTTGCTCGACGTGGACGAGCCGGTCGCCCGGCTGGTGCCGGAGATCGAGACCACGGTCGGCTACGCCGGCCAGCCGCGCGTCATCACGCTGCGCGATCTGACCACCCACACCAGCGGCCTGGCGCGCGAGCCGCGCATCCCCCGGCTGCTGGCGGGCGCCGTGGACCGCTGGGAGGAGACCCTGCTGGGGGCCATCCCCGCCACCCGTTTCGCCCATCCGCCGGGCGCCTGCTTCGACTACTCGAACATCGGCGCCGCCATCCTGGGCCTGGCCGTGCGGCGCGCGGGCGGGATGTCGTATCCGGAGCTGGTCGCCGGCGAGATCTGCGCACCGCTCGGCCTCACCGCGACCGGGTTCCTGCCGCCGGCGGACCGGGAGCGGCTGGCCACCGGCTACGAGCGGCTGGTCGACGGGTCGATCAGCACCCGCGACGCCGAGCGCCAGCACGCCGGCCGCGGCTTCCGCGTTCCGGGCGGCGGCCTGTACTCGACGCCCAGCGAGATCGCCGCGTTCGCCGCCGCCCTCGGCCCCCGCGCCGAGGATGTGCTGCTCAGCGCGGCGAGCCGCCGGGAGATGTTGCGGCTGGCGACCCGGAAGTCGGAGGAGTGCTCGCCCGGGCCGTCGAACGGCTACGGGACCGGCGTCGAGCTCTACCTGGACGGGACGCGGGTGCTCGCCTACGGCCACCACGGCGACCTGACCGGCTACGGCGCGGTGGTGCTGGGCGATCCGGAGCACGAGGTGACGATCTGCGTCTGCAGCAACTTCCGCGGCAGCGAGGACCTGGGGATGGAAAGCTCGCTCGACCTGTTGCTGGCAGCCTCAGGGAGCCTGCGCGCACTCCGATAGGTCTTCCGGAGCGCACCGGTCAGGGGCTTTCGCTCTCCTTCATAGACCTGGCGCGTTGCTGCGGGTTGAGCGGACAGCGATCGTAGCGGCGGAAAAAGATCGAAAAAATCGACGTCAGGTCTTGACGCCCTTTTCGGCGTCTCAGACGGGCTGCTGTCGGGTCCTATGCGGGTTCCGTGGCTCCGAGAAGCCGAGGCTGCCGGCCGTCCGGCCAGCGCCCCGTTCAGCACCGTCTGAGCGCCGGTTCGGCGGTGCTCCAGGACTCGCCCAATGCCTCCATTTTCAAACAGGTATTACATTTACGGCATGAAGACGATCACTCGTACGGGCGCCGGGCTCACCTCCACCGTCTCCGGCCTGACCGACGACGCGCTGCTGGCGCAGACCAGGCAGCTTGCCCGGATCGAGCAGCAGCTCAATGTCACCGTCATCGATCACCTGCGCGAGATCGAAGGGCTCCAGGACGGATCGATCACCCTGACCACCGCCGCTCAGTTGCAGAACGCCTTCGACCGGCAGAAACGCAACCGGCGAGAGGGGCTCGATCGCCACGACCCGGCCCGGCCCCCGCGCCGTCCGCGCACCGGCAACCGGTCCGCGAGCGGGGACGGAACTTCGGCGCCGAAGACGAAGCGCAACCCGGACGGTCAAGCCCGTTCGGCGGCACATCGGAACGCGCAGCCGACACGTGCCGCCACTTCGGCACCGAAGCGGAGCGCACCGGCCGGGCGCGCCATCCCGGCGGCGGTGAAACGGCACGTATGGAACCGCGACGGAGGGCGCTGTAGCTACGTCGACGCGCGGAGCAGGCGCCGCTGCGCCTCCCGACACCTGCTGCAGATCGATCATGGGTTCCCGTACGCCCTGGGCGGCAGGGCGGAGCCGGATAATTTGAGGTTGCTGTGCGCTGCCCACCACCGGCATCGGCATGAGGGGCGCGCGTCACCGCGAGAGCCTGCCGAGTGAGCGCCCTCGACCGGCAGCGCTTGCCGGCGCGTTGCATACGGTATCAGGACCATGGTACATGGTCCGTCGTGAAGGTGTCCAAGTCTCAGTTCAAGCCGAAGGCGTTCGAGTACTTCCGCATGGTCGAGGAGGAGCGGCGGACCATCGTCATCACCGACCGCGGTACGCCGGTGCTCAAGATCGTGCCGTATTTGGAGGATGACGACGCCGATCTGGCGGCGCTGCGCGGCGCACTGGTGAGCTATGACGATCCGCTGGAGCCGGTCGGCGACCCGTGGGAGGCCGGCCGCTGATTCTGCTCGACACCCACGCCTGGATCTGGCATCTCACCGACCCGGCCGAGCTGTCCGCGGCGGCGCGGGACGCGATCGCCTCCGCACGGCGCGACCGGGCGGTCCACGTGTCGTCGATCAGCGTCTGGGAGCTTTTCATGCTGACCAGGAAGGGCCGCCTGCGCCTGACCATGAGCGCCGGGGTGTTTCTGGGCCGAGCGGAACGGCTGTCCTACGTGCGGTTCGCCGCTGTCGACAACGACGTGGCGCGAAGATCGGTGCAGCTCCCCGACCTCCATGGCGACCCGGCGGACCGACTCATTCTGGCCACCGCGCAGCAGCTCGGCTGCCCCCTCGTGAGCAAGGACGGCCGCCTGCGCGACTACCCCGACGTGGAGATCATCTGGTAGGGCCGGTCAGGAAGCGGCGTCGCCGAAGAGCTGGAGTTGCACGTCCCGTTCGACGGGGAGCCCGCGGAGCGACCGGTCGGCGAAGTCCAGGAGGGCATCGTAGTCGGCCGCGGAGTGGTCGTGGACGCCCGGGCGAAACGCCCAACCGATGGCGTCCGCGGCCCCGAGCATGCGGTAGACCCGTTCGGTGGTGCGCAGCGCGGCGTAGGACCCGGAGGGGTTGGCCCACGGATCGCCGAACGCCTCGGTGACCAGCAGCGCCCGCGGCGCGACCAGCGCGTGCAGGAAGTGCTGGTCGTACGGCAGCTCCGCGTCGCGGCCGGCGTAGTCGGCGAAGTCCTTCCCGAACCAGAAGATGTAGCGGCTCTTCAGGAAGTCCTCGATCACCTCGGCCCCCTCGCCTTTCATCTGGTTGGGACCCGAGCCGCCGGCCCCCGAGCCGTTGGGGTTGGTGAGCGCGATCCGCTCGTCGGTGGCGCCGGCCAGCAGCGCGCTCTTGCCGCCGCGGGAGTGGCCGGTGACCGCGATCCGATCGGCCGCCGCCGCGTCGATCCGGCCCAGCGCGTCGACACAGCGATGGTATCCCCACGCCCACGCGGCCAGGGCGCCGCAGTCGGCGCCCGGCATCAGGCGGTAGAGACCGGTCTCCCGGTACCGGTCGGGATTGTCGGCGGCCAGGGCGGTCCGGTCGAACGAGGCGGCGATGTAGCCGCGTTCCAGCACGGACCGGACCACCTCGTCGTTGAAGTAGCGCCAGCAGCCGTCGCCGTCCAGGATGACCGGAAAGGGCCCGTCGCCCGGCGGTATCCACAGGCTCAGAGGGAAGCGGATCTCGCCGCCCGCGACGCTCGCCCGGATCTCGTAGACGTGATAGGCGACCTCCCGCTCCGGCCCGATAAGGTTGGCAGAGCGCCGGATCACCTCCACGCCGTCGGGCGCCGGCGGCATGCCGCCGTACTCGTGCGGGAGGATCACGCGGGCCAGCTCCCGCCGGCGGCGCGGCCATGACGCCGGGGCGACCTCCGTCCCGTCGTCGAACCGCAACGGATCGGGCGCCAGGGTCGCCGCTACCGAATCGAGCTCACTCATGGAATGCCGAATCCTAACCCACGGTTGCCGGCGAACGGCACCCCGCGCCCGCGCCGATGCATCGGCTCCACCGCATCGAGGCTGCGAGTCAGGTTGCGATTCGCACTACGATGTAGCATCTCTACTTGCGCGAGTGCGCTGCGACCGGTAAAAAGCTCGTCTTTCGCGAGAGCTAAGAGGGTGTTGACATAATAAACACATCCGGCGATGATTCTTTGGTTGCCGCAGCGGCAATCGAGGAGGATCATGGCGAAGAGGAAGGGACGCCCGCCCAAGATCGACGAATCCGGGCGCGAAGTGCTGCGCGAGATCGTCAGCGCCCAACCGCACGCGACGCTGGATGAAGTGACCGCCGAGTTCATGCGACGGACGGAACTGACGGTCAGTGCGGCCACGGTGCTCAAAGCGCTGCGGCAGGCAGGGGTGAAGCAAAAGCGCGGCGCGGTGACCGTTGAGCGGCGAGCGGAGCAAGCGGAGCTCAAGCGCTATGGCTACAAGGACGAACATCGACGGCATGAGCCGGAGCAGCGCTATCCGAGTTGCCTGACGAAGACCGAATGGGAGTTGGTGGCGGACCTGTTCGAACAACCGGGAACGCGCGGTCGACCGCCCCAGTACAGCCGCTGGGAGATGGTGAACGCGTGTTGCTACGTGGTGCGCAACGGCTGTTCGTGGCGGATGCTGCCGCACGAGTTCCCCCCCTGGGAGAATGTGTACCGCACCTTCCGTCGCTGGGCTGCGGGCGGCAAGTTCGAGCAGATGCATGATCGGTTACGGGAACTGTGGCGGAACCGCGAGGAACGTGCGCCGGAGCCGACTGCGGCGGTGCTGGATGCGCAATCGACTCGCAATTCTCCGCAGGGCGGTCCGAGCGGCTATGATGCCGGCAAGAAGGTCAAGGGCCGCAAGCGCAACTTGGTGGTCGACACCCTGGGGCTACTCCTGATGGTGAACGTGGTGCCGGCCAACGTGCAGGACCGCGACGGCGCCGACCAGGTGGTCCGCGAAGCCGTCGACAAATATCCGAGCCTGGGGAAGCTGTATGTCGATAGTGGGTACGCCGGCACCTGCGCCGTGCACCTCAAGCAGGAGCACCGGATTGACGTGGAGGTGGTTCGGCATCCGGCCAATCGCAACGTGGGACGCTGGGTCCATCCCGACCAAGGCGAGTTGCTTCCCGTGCTGGCGGACAGCAAGGGCTTCGTGGTGCTGCCGAAACGGTGGGTAGTGGAGCGCACCCACGCATGGTACGAACGCTGCCGCCGCCTGATTATGCATCATGATCGCCTGTTATCCGTGTCCGCAGCCTGGGTGTGGCTTACTGGCGCACGCATGCTCGCCCGCAGACTCACCGCTGGCTCTTGATTATGTCAACACCCTCTAAGGGGGCCTGATGAAAGAGATCCGCATCGTGGACTGCGACGTGCACGTCCGCGAGTTACCGGACGAGCTGGCCCGCCATTGCGACATGCCCTGGCGCAAGGCGGTCGAGGCCATCGCGCCGGCGGCCGCCGTCACCTCGCGCTTCGGCTCGGTGGGAGACTACATCGTGCCCGGCCTGGCGCAGGGGACCGGCGACGGCTCCGACCCGCTGTGGCCGGGCGGGCAGAACCGCACCCTGTTTGTGGTCGACCCCCAGCAGTGCCGCCGGGACCTGGACGGCTTCGGCATCGAGTCGGCCGTGCTCTTTCCCGACCACCTGCTCAAGATCGCCGTTCAGGTCGACGCCGACTACGCCATGGCCGTGGCCCGCGCCTACAACCGCTGGCTCATCGACAAGTGGCTGACGGTCGACGGCTTCTACGGCGCGCTCTGCATCGCCCCGCAGGACCCCGAGGGCTCCGCCGCCGAGATCCGCGAGCTGGGCGGGAAGCACAAGATGGTCTGCGTCTACCTGCCGACCGCAGGCGTGAACCCCCTCTACGGCCACCGGACCTACCACCCCATCTACCAGGCCGCGCAGGAGCTGGGCCTGCCGGTGTCCCTGCACGGACTGGCCATGTGCCATCCGACCTTCCCCTGCCAGCTCGAGCAGTTCGACGAGGTGGGCCGGCACGGCTTCGGCCACTCGCTGCAGATGGCGGCCAACTTCTACCATCTCATGTGCAACGGCATCCCGGTCCGCTTTCCCGACCTCAAGATCAGCTTCAACGAGGGCGGCCTGGCCTGGGTGCCCTGGATGATGATGCGGCTGAACAACGAGTACCTGGAGTGGCGCGGCCGGCTGCTGCCGTTCTACAAGGAGCGCCCCAGCCACTACCTGCGGAACTTCCGCTTCTCCACCCAGCCCGCCGAGGAGCCCGAGCATCCGCGCGACTACCGGAAGGTGCTGGACCTGATCGCCACCTTCAGCGGCACCCACGACAACGTCATCTACGCCTCCGACTGGCCGCACCACGACTTCCTGCATCCCGACCGCCTCCGCAAGTACCCGATGCCCGACGAGGTGCGGCGCAAGATCATGGGCGCCAACGCCGCCGAGTTCTTCGGCATCCCACCGAGCTAGCGCGCCATGGCCGACTACCGGCTCATGCCAGCATCGGAGATCGCGGAAGGCTCGTGCCGCCTGGTGACCGTGAACGGCGTGGAGATCGGCATCTTCCGGGCCGGCGGCAGCCTCCGTGCCTACCGCAACCGCTGCCCGCACGACGGCGGACCGGTCTGCACCGGCACGATCACCGGCACGCTGGCGCAGGGCCCGGAGACCGGCTGGAAGCCGAGGTGGGAACGGGAGGGAGAGATCCTCTACTGCCCCTGGCACGGCTCGGACTTCGACCTGCGCACCGGCGAGGCGCTGTCCAGAAAGCCGCTGCGCCTGAAGTCCTACCCGGTCAGGGTCGAGAACGGGACGGTCACGATCACCGTGTGACCGCGCCGCACCGTGTGACCGCGCCGCTCATCGATACCGGATCGAGACCTCCGCCCATTCGAAGACCAGCGGCGGGTGGATGTACGGGTTGCGCTTGCGCACCGTGATCTCCAACTCGTTGCCGCCCGTGTTCAGGACAGAAGGTGACACCGGGAAGGTGATCTCCGCCCCGTACTGGTAGGGGTAGGTCCGCTCCTCCCCCACCAGCCTGCGGCCGTTGACGGCCAGCTCCAGCTCGTCGCGTTCCGTGAGGTTCGCGACCTCCACTCTGAGCGCGATCTCCTGCGGCGCGGTTCCGCCAAGGCGGTCGCCGATCCTGAAGCGCACGCGGCCCTGCTGGCCCTCCTCGCCCAGTTCCAGGGGCAGGTCCACCAGCTCTTCCGGGATCCCGTGGCCGTAGGCGCCCGGCGTGGTCGCCTTCAGGAAGTCGAAGATGTACAGCTTGTCGCGATGGGCCAGCGTGTCGATGTCGCCCATCTCCCGAAGCGCGTCCCAGCCAAACCGGTCCAGATCGAAGAACTCCCGGTAGTGCTTGGAGAACGGTTGCCGGAAGAAGTTGAACAGATAGACGCCGTGGGCGCCGGCCTGCAGGTGCAGCATGGCGAAGGCGCGCAGCGCCTCGGCGCGCGCGAGCCGCGGATCGTGATTGGGATTGATCGACGGGAACACCTGACACGCCGTCCCCGCCACCGCCTGCATCCACTCGCCGGTGGGAATGGTGGCCGGGGTCACGCTGCGGCCGAGCGACAGCACGTCCACGATCTCCTCGCGGATCCAGGTCCGCACGTCGATGCCGATCCGCTCGCAGCGCTCGATCGACCCCGGCACGCGGACCATGAGCGACTTGTCCCGCTCGGCCGCCAGCGCCTTCACCCGGCGGATCATGCCGGTGAGCAGCGGCGCGTCCTGCCGTTCCCGGCCGAGCTTGAACAGGAACGGATGGCTCATGAAGTCGAGCTCGACCCCGTCGTTGTCGAAGCTCAGGATCTCTTCCGCGATTCCGACCACGTAGTCCCGGTAGCCGTCCACCGCGTAGTCGAACGCCCGGCGCATCCACCACGGGATCGACTTGGGCTCGTAGACGGCGCCCGGCTCGCCGATGAGCCAGTCGGCGTGCCCGGCCTTGATGGGGTTGATGCCCCCGGCGCCCGCGGCGAGCTCTTCGGGGTCGGGGTCGTGCGCGTCATGCGCGTCGTTCATGCGCAGCGAGAAGAATATCTCCATCCCGCAGTCGCGCGCACCGCGGGCGACGAGCTCGGGAGGGTTGTGGCCGGCCTGCAGGAACGACTGCAGGTTGCACCACGACCGCCAGTTGTGGACGTTCAGGAACTTGCCTTCGCCGGTGCGATGATGCTCCATCCAGAGGGCCCGCCGCTCCCCACCGGGCCGCATGAGGTTCAGCCCGTGGGTCGCACCGCAGCACCAGACGTAGGTGTCGACGTGGGTGCCGACCAGCGGCGCGAACAGCTCGAACAGGAAGTCCTCGACGGACATCGGCGCCTCGTGGAGCTTCGTGCGGAAGCCTCCGAGCGTATCGCCGTCCTCGTTGTAGATGAGGCGCCGCCTGCGCGTGCTTTCAGCCATGCCGTCCCCGACGCTGGCACGGGGCCCGTGCACGGTCAAGGAGTCGCCTGGATCGCCCTCCCGCCATCCGCTACCATCGCCGAGGCGATCGACTCGACCCAACGCCGTTCCGGAGAGCACCATGACCCCTCAGCAGGTTGCGCACTTCCATACGCTCGGGTTCGTGCAGTGCAGGAAGCTCTTTTCGCCGCGGGAGATGCGCACCCTGTCGGACGCGTTCGACGCGGCCATGAGCAGGGCGCGCGGCGGCGCGCCGCCACCCGGACCGGGGGACAAGCGGCAGCAGGTGGCCCCGTTCTTCGACCACGATCCGCAAGCGTTCTATCCGCTGCTGGACGACGAACGACTCGTCACGGCGTTCGAGACGCTGATGGGGGACGACTTCATCCTGCTGGAGAGCGAAGGGCTGCTCCATACCGAGGGGAGCCGCTGGCACCATGACGCGCGCGCGCCGACGGGGCTCTTCAGCATGCGCGCGGCGATCTATCTGGACCCGCTGGAGCCCGGCGACGGCTGCCTGGACATCATTCCGGGCAGCCACTTCCTGGAATTCGGGGAGGCGTTGACGCGCACGCCCAGGGACTACGGGGAAGACGGTTTCGGCGACCGCCTCCACGATCTGGGCGTGGGCCCGGAGGAGATTCCCGGGCGCCATTCGCTCCGCAACGAGCCGGGCGACCTGATCTTCATGAACCACAAGGTCTATCACGCCGCCCTGACCGACAAGCCGGGCCGCAGGGCGATCCACGTCAACTGCGTCCAGAACACGACGCCGGAGCGCAACCGGGAGCACTTCGACTGGCTGATCGGCGTGCTGGAGCAATCGACCCGGGCCAGGGGACGCCTCTACAGCGACCGCCTGATCGAGACGGCAGGCCCGCGCCGCCGCAGGATGCTGGCCCGCGCGATCGAGCTGGGCTACGGGACCGGCCGCCCATCACGGACGTGACGGCCGCCCGGATCAACCTGGCCGCGTTGCGGCAGGGGATGGATCGCGAAGGCGTGGACGTCCTGCTGGCCGTATCCCAGGAGAACTTCTTCTACCTGACCGACACCCTGCTGCTGTCGCAGAAGATGCTTCCGGCGCGGCTCTGCATCGCGGTGCTGCCGAGGGACGGGGCGCCCTCTGCCGTGGTCTGTTACTGCGAGGAGTTGCAGACCCGGCAGGACTCCTGGATCACCGACATCCACACCTACCTGGAGTTCCAGGAGAGCCCCCTGCGGGCCGTGGCCGATCACCTGACGGCGCGAGGCTTCACCGCCGCGCGCATCGGCATCGAGGAGCGGTTCCTGGCGGCCGCCTATGCGCAGGAGCTGGCCGGCCTGCTGCCCGATGCGTCCTTGGTGGGCGCCGACCACCGCCATCAATCACCCCTACCCCGGCTCCAAGCGCCTCACCGCCGGCGAGATCGTGCGCATCGACCTCACGGCCAACTTCGGCGGCTATCAGGCGGACGTGAACGGCGGTCCACCTACCGGCGCCTGCGCGACGCGCATCGGGAGACGATCGCGGCGGCACGGCCGGGGAGCAGGGCGTGCGACCTCTACCTCGGCTGCAAGCGCGCGCTCGAACGGAGCGGCCTGGCCATCACCAGCCAGTCGGTCGGCCACGGGTTCGGTATCGGCATGCACGAGTTTCCCGTGCTGCACGCGTACGAGCGGGCCGAGATCGAACCCGGCATGGTGCTCAACATCGAGCCGGCCGCCAAAGACGCGGACGGATTTCTGTACCACACTGAGGACACCCTCGTGGTGACCGACGGCGAACCCCGCATCCTTACGGACCTGATGGATACGGACGAGCTGTTCGTCATCGGCTGACGACACCCGGGAGAAGGACGGACCCGCCATGCTAAGAATCATCGATCAAGGGATCCTTTCGCACGTGCCGGGGCGCGGCGCGTACCACCCGTGGATCACCCCGCTGTCCGACGGCACCTTCATCGCCAGCCAGTCGGTGGGACCGGACCTGGCCTCCACGGACAAGCTCATCGAGGTGCTGCGCTCCGACGACGGCAGGACCTGGGTCAGCCAGGGCAGCATCCACGAAGGGGGCGGGCCGCCCACCGACGGCTACGGCTACGGCGGCCCCCAGATCAGCGAGGTCCCCGACGGCCGCCTGCTCATGACCGCCGGGCGCGCGCGATTGAGCGACGACCCGATGTTCGATCCCGAGACCGAGGCCCTGAACGCCCCGGAGAACCTGCTGCTCTGGTCACACGACCGCGGGCACACCTGGTCGGACCCGCAGGTCGTGCCCGTCGACCTGCCGCCCGAGAAGTACACCTGCAACGGCGCCGGCAGCCTCAAGCAGCTCGCCAGCGACCGGTGGATGTACCCGCTGGAGACCTGGAAGCCGGCGGGCTACGACGGCCCGCCCGACCAGAAGGCGGTCGCCGTGTTCTCCGCCGACCAGGGGCGGACCTGGGGCGAGCTCACCGTGGTCGCCGACGACCCGTCGGGCCAAGTCTTGTGGTGGGACCAGATGTGCGCGGTGCTGCCCGACGGCCGCATCTACACGACGTTCTGGACCCACAAGTACGGGACGTCGGAGGACCTCAACGACCACTGGAGCGTCTCCGCCGACCAGGGCCGCACGTGGACGCAGCCTCAGCCCACCAACCTGCGCGGCCAGGTCTGCTCGCCGATCCCCCTGCCCGACGGGCGCGTGGCGGCGATCTACAACTACCGGCACGATCCGCAGGGCATCCACGTCGCGCTCACGCGCGACCTGTCGCACTACGACGTGGACGACGAGATCGTGGTGTTCGACGCCGGCGACGAGGCCACCCTGGGCGAGCCCGAGCACGAGAACTTCCTGGCCGAGCACATGAAGATCGCTTTCGGCAAGCCGGCCGGCATCGTGCTGGCCGACGGCACCGTGCTCGCCTGGTTCTGGTGCACCTCGGAGGGCGTGACCCACACGCGCTGGGTGCAACTCCGCATCGAGTAAAAGAAAAAGGCTGGCGCACGAGCCTTCGTCAGGCCCGTGCCACCAGCCTCTCAGTTGCCGGGACGGCGCCGTGGCGCCGTCAGCCGTGGGCTACCAGCCCATGGCCTCCTTCCACGCCGCGATCGGCGTCACGGACTTGAGCCCGGCACGGTCGTCGATGCCGTTGGACTCCAGCCAGGCGACCCACCGGTTGGTGCGGTCCTCGTAGATCCGCCGCCAGCGCGCGGTGTCGATCAGCGACGCGATCATGTCGTCGTAGGCGGCCTGGAACTCCTCCTCGCTGCCCGCGGTCAGGGCCGTCACCAGCCCCGTGTTGTACTTCTGCTCCGCGGACGCCAGCGCCGTCGCCTCCAGCGGCGGCAGCACCTCGGCCACCTGGGCATAGGACGGGATCGGGCTGGCGAACGCCGCCAGCGCCTCACTGTAGGGCTGACCCCATTCCACGCCGCCCGGTACGCCGGAGGCGTAGGGCTCGGAGGGAATCAACAGCCCGTAGTGGTTGCGCTGATGCTCCATCTTCTCGAAGTCCAGCCGTTCGACCCAGGAGGAATAGATGGGAGACGCCAGCGGGAAGAGCGTCGGAAAGCGGGCGTACTTCTCGCCCGTCTCCGGATCGGTGTAGCCGGACTCCCAGCGGTTGTCGACCCGCGTCTCCTGCGTGCCCGCCATGCTCGGCTGGTGAAACCCGTCCGGCAGCGTGGTCCAGTAGAGCGGCGGCGGCGCCGGCTCCCAGTCCACGCCCATCTGTCCGACGTGCACGAACGTCGAGATCACGCCTTCGTCGCTGAACATCCAGTCCAGCAGCTTCATGGTCTCGTCCGGGTACGGATTGTTCGCCATGATCAGGTTGAAGCTGGACTGGGTGCCGTGGTAGCGGCCCGGATTGTCCGCGATCGGCGGCAGCATCATGATGATGCCCTGCGCCCGGTAGTTCTTCACGTCCTCATGGTCGGGACCGAGCTTGTCCACCATCGCCGCAAGGGGTTCCCGATACCCGCCGCTGCTGTAGCCGCCGTGCCCGGCCATGACCGAGTACTGGCCTGCCGCCAGATCGCCCTCGAACGCGCCCGGATCCAGGAAGGCCCCAGGGCTCATCAAACCGTCTCTCCACAGCCTGTTGAAGAACTTCATCTGGTGGTAGAGCTCTTCCGACGCCCACTGCGGCATGAGCCGCTTCTCGGCGTCGACCTCCCAGCCGGCTCCGCCCCCCTGGCTGAGGACCAGTTTGGGCCAGCGCATGTTGGCGTCCGTCATCAGGCCGAGCGGAATCCGGGGCGCACCGTTGATCGTGGTGAAGTCGTCGTTCTTGACGTTCATGAGGAGCTCGTGGAGCTCGTCATAGGTCGTGGCGTAGCCGTACTTCTCGTAGGCGTCCAGCCGCATCATCCAGTGCGGATGGGCCGAGAACGGATCGTCCGCCCTGATCCTCCAGACCCACGAGGGAACGGCGTACAGCGTCCCGTCGAGACGGTACGCGCGCAGGTGACCCTTGTCCGCCGACGCGAAGACCGGGTAGTTCTCCGGATCGTCGAAGTACTTGTCCAGCGCGTGCAGCCGCCCGTCCTTGGCCAGGTCGGTGAGCAGCTTCACCGACTCGGTGCCGAAGCGCACCCTGGCGATGACGTCCGGCACGTCGCCACTGGCGACCAGGGCGCGGAGCGCCTCCAGGTTGCCTGAGCCCTCGGCACGGATGCCCGGCAGGCCGAACATCTCCTGAATCCATTGGTTGCCGATCTCCTCGAACGTTCCGTCGGGATCGCTGAACGGCCCGTCGGCCGGGCGCGACCCCATGCCCCATATCCAGATGGGATCCTGGGCGATGCCGATGGTCGCGCCCAACAGGAGCACCACCAGGACGAGTGCGAGCTTTTTCATGAGAAGCCTCCTCTCAAGTCTTGAAACGAAAACACGGACCTCATATCCGCATACCTCCTCGAATCCTTGATTTGTCCATGCCACTCCTCCATCGAGGGAGGAGCCGCTGCCTCACTCCTTGATCGACCCGATCAACACCCCCTTCACGAAGTAGCGCTGCAGCCACGGATACACCAGCAGGATCGGCAGCATGGCGAACACGGTGAACGCCATGTCCAGCGACCGCTGCGTCAATCGCGATGCCTCCTCCTGAAAGGGCGTCAGGTCCGAGTAGTCGTAAATGACCCCCTTGAGGACGTCGATCGCGTTCTGCCGCGATATGCGCAGGAACGTCTGCAGCGGCCAGAGCTTGGGTTTCAGGTTGACGAAGAACTCCCCCGTGAAATAGTCGTTCCAGTGGCTGACGGCGCTGAACAGCCCCAGCACCGCGAACATGGGCACCGACAGCGGCACGACGATGCTGAAGAAAATCCTGGCATAACCCGCCCCGTCCATCCGCGCCGCCTCCGTGAGTCCGTCCGGGAGTCCCTGGAACGAGGTCTTCATCACGATCATGGTCCACACCGAGAACCCGGTCGGGATGACGTATACCCAGAAGGTGTTGAGCAGCCCGAACGCCCGCAGCACCATGTAGTACGGGATCAGCCCCACCTCGAAGAAGATCGACAGGAAGAAAAACAGGATGATGATCTTGCGGCCCAGCAGCTCCCTGCGGGTCAGGGCGAAGGCCGCCGTGCCGGTCACCACCAGCATCAAGGGAACGCCGGTGGCCACCCGCAGCACCGTGACGCCCAGCGCCCGCCACACCCCGGGCGTGTCGACGACGATTCGATAGTTGGCCCAGTAGAACTCCTTGGGCCAGAGCATGGCGTGCAGCCCCGCCACGGGGTCGCTGAGCGAATTGACCACCAGGTACCAGAACGGATAGAGGGTCACGGCCGCCAGGAAGGCCAGAAAGGCGTAGTTGCCGGCCCGGAAGAGCGTCTCGGAAGGCGTGCGCCGGTAGTACATGTGGCCCGCTGTCGCTCACCAGATGCCGGTCCCGGCGGACCGCTTGGAGAGCCAGTTGGCGGTCAGCACCAGCACCAGGGCGATCACGCTGAACACCAGTCCCATGGCCGCCGCGAACGCGTAGTTGCCCTGGATCAGGCCGACGCGCAGGACGTAGTAGTCGGTGACGTAGGCCAACTCCGCGATGGTGGGATTCATCAGGTTGTAGATCTGATCGAACCCGGCCGCGAGGATGCCCGGGATGCCGAGCACCAGCAGGATGGCGATGATCGGCAGCATCCCCGGCAGCGTGACGTGCCACAGTTGCACCCACCGCCCGGCGCCGTCAGCCAGCGCCGCCTCGTACAGGTCGGGATCGATGCGGGTGAGCGCCGCCAGGTAGATGATCGTGCCCCATCCCACCTCCTTGAAGAGGTTGCTCACCACCAGGATCGGAATGAAGGCCGACTTGTCCCCCATCAACGCGACCGGATCGAGCCCGAACACGGCGCGGATCTGGTTGACGGGGCTGCTCGGCTCCCAGCCGAGGACGTCGTAGATGATCCGCGCCAGGATCACCCACGAAAGGAAGTGGGGGAGGTACGCGACCGTCTGGATCGTCCGCTTGAAGGAGCGGTGGCGCACCTCGTTGAGCAGCAGGGCCAGGACGATCGGCGCGGGCCAGGCGGTCACGAACTTCGCCACCGAGATCCGCACCGTGTTGCGCAGCACGTACCAGAACTCCGGGTCCTGGAAGAAGAAGAAGTTGTAGAAGATCGGGTCCGTGAAAGGGCTCCGGAAGGGTCCCAGGGTGGTGCTGTAGTCCTTGAACGCCAGGGTGAGTCCGTAGACGGGGATGTAGCGGAACACGAACGTCAGCACGATGGCCGGCAGCAGCAGCAGGTAGAGCGTGCGCTGCCTCCAGACCAGGGTGAGCACGCGGTTCGCGGACATCCGCGTGCGCGTCCGTTCCGCTACGGCCGGGGCGACGGAATCGAGAGCCTTCGACACTCGCATGGCCGCCCCTGGGGTCAGTACGTGCGCCCCGGGTCATGCGGTCGGGCGGCCGTGGTCAGCGCGCGGCCGGGCGGCGCGCGCAGGAGTGGCTCATACCACACCACGTTCAGTGCAATCGCATTCGCCATCGCGCCATGTTCACACCGCCGCCCGCGCCGGTCAAGCTGAGGCCCGGCAAGAGGGCTGCCGGCGTCAGCCGTGCCACATGTACTGGTGCTTGGTGTAGGTGTCCGGCATGATCCGCTCCGGATGGGTTTCCGGGATGGAGACCACGCCCAGGTCTTCGTGCCCGAGCGTGTCGATCGTCCTGACCGTCAGCTCCCGGCGCTGCGGGGCGGCGAGCGCCGCGCGCAGCTCGTCGATGCGCCCCAGCCGGCGATGGAGCGGTCCCTTCACGCTCTTCCCGTCGACGTTGCAGGTGTCCCAGATGGCCAGACCGGCGGCGCCGGCGTCATACAAGGACACGGCTTCCTTGCGATATTCGTTATAGGCCGCGTCGGTGCCGTCGTCCCAGACCCGCAGATGCGGCCAGAGCTCGGTGCGCGAGCCGTCCACCAGTCCGCGGTAGTGGCTCATGTCGACCGGCGGTTGCCCGCGGATCTTCCCCCACGGATGCAGGCGGTCCACCAGCCCCTCGTCGACCCACGTCGCGACGTCCAGGCCGTAGTAGAGGTTGCCCGCCGGCAGCGCGAAGGTGTCGGCCGACAGCGCGATCCGCCTGCCCGCCTTCCTGCCGACTGCATCGAGCTCCGCGCGCAGCTCGCGCACGAACGCCGTCAGGGCCCGGCAGCGGTAGCGCAGCCAGCGCTCGTCCCACTCGTCGAGCGTGCGAGGGTCTTCCCCGTAATCCTGGATGAAGCCGCTCACCAGCGGCTCCTCGTAGAACACGAACGCCGGACCGCGCAGGAAGTTGAGGTCGATGCCGTCAGCCCCCCAGGAGGCGAGCTCGATGAGGAACTCGATCTGGTGGCGGCGCACCTCCGGGAACGCATAGCTCAGACTGCCGGTGCGGATGCCGTCGCGGTTCACGCACCGCCACTCCGGATGTTCCAGGCAGAGCGTGTTGGTCGGGGAGTCGTGGGGGAACGGCATCGCCCACGCGCCCATGCGCTGGTAGACGTGGAACTTCAGTCCCATCCCTTGCGCGTACTCCATGGCGGTCGTCAGCGTGTTGACGCCGCGCCGGTTGAGGGTCTCGAAGGACTCGTGGCCCGTCACGCCCATGGCCGGGCCGTCGTGGCCCGCGAGCATCCGGCCCTTGGTGACCGGGAAGGTCGTCACCGTGCCGATGACGCCCCAGTAGAGGCTCTCCATGTCGGAGTGCCGGTACGGCTCCACCAGTTCCCAGATGTCCTCCCGGTCGCGGTAGTCGCCCGAGGTGACGAAGCCCACGCCGTCGTTGTAGGCGATCAGCCTGCGGTGCTCGCCGTTGCCGCGGTCCGCCTGCAGCTCCTCCACCTCGCGGCCGGAGAGGGGTTCGCAGCGGACGTAGGCCAGCGAGGTGGTGGCGCCGCTGTTGCGCTTCGGCGGCGCGATGATCAGGTCCTGCCCGGTCAGATCGGCGCAGGCGACCTCGAAGTCCTCGATGCTGATGCTGTCGGGCGGCGGCGTCCGGTCGCGCTCGAAGGCCCGCAAGCAGGGGTCGCCGCTCAGCTTGACCCGGTTGCCGGACGGGGCGTAGGTGTGGTGCAGGCTGAAGCAGTCGCCCCAGACGCCGATCGTCACCCGGTGCCACCCCTGCAGGTTCAGCGGCAGCGTGAGGGCCGGCGTGTCGCCCTTGTCCTCGGTGTAGAGCAGCTTGCCGGCGATGTCACCGCTGGTGTAGTCGCAGACGCGCCAGTAGCCGGGGCGCGCATGCGGGGAGATGGCCCCGGACGGCGTCGCCTTGCTGAAGTCGCTGAATACTATTGCCTGACCCATAACGGGCTACGCTGGGCGAGCCCGTACGCGCTGTCAAGCGATGTCGGGCTGCTCCGGCGACGGCGTCAGCCGAGTTCGGCCAGCACCTGCAGGCAGCGCTCGGCGACGATCCGCTCCTGGCCGGGCGTGAGCATGTGCGGGTTGACGGCGATGCCGTCGCCGATGAGGTGCTGGGACACCACCACCCGCGGATCGCCGTCGATCAGCCCCTGGAAGAGCTGCGCGGTGGTGAACCCGGCGTCCGGCAGCGTCCGCACCGCGAGCAGGGGCACGGTATAGGTGTCCCCCTTCTCCATGCGCTCCAGCGCGATCGGCAGCCCCGCGCCCGCGAGCGCCCGCTCGATGTGGTCGACCTGCGCCGTCCAGCGGGCGCGGTCGGCATCGTGGTCGCGCGCCAGGTAGAGCTCCAGGGCCTTCAGGAAGCCGATGATCTCCTCGCGGCTCACCTTTGCCGGCCGGCCCACCGTCGCGAACGGGTTGCCGTTGGCGGCGCAGGCCTCGATCAGGTCCTTGCGGCCGACTACCAAGCCGGTCGACTGCGGGCCCATGATGCTCTTGCCGCCGCTGAAGATGGTCAGGTCCGCGCCGGCCTTCCAGAAGCGCGTCAGCGTCGACAGCGGCGGGCACTCCGACGCGGCGTCCACGATCAGCGGCACGCCCGCCCCGCGGGCGATGCTCACCAGCTCCTCCAGCGGCACCGAAGCGGCGTCGCCAAGCCGGTGGGCCATGCACAGGATCGCCGCCGTGCCGGGACCGACCGCCTCGCGCAGCGCCTGCGTGGGCGGCTGGCCCTGGTCCGGGACCTCCACGAAGGTGGCGCCGGCCAGCCGCATGGCCTGATCGTAGGCCAGGCGGTGAATCTTCTGGGCCACCACCTGCGACTTCATGCCGGTGGTGTCGGGGAGCTGCGTGATCCGTTGCGGGTCGGTGCCGGCGATGCAGGCCGCCGTGGTCACCAGCAGCCCGGCGGCGGCGCTGGAGGTCACGTAGGCCGCCTCCACGTCCAGCAGGCCGGCGATGCGCGCGCCGACCGCCGCGTGCAGCTCCTCCAGCCGGCAGAACTCGCGGTTGGCCTCCCTCATGACCTCGAAGATCTCCGGGGCCATCACCGATCCGCCGTAGTTGGTCACGGTGCCGGCGGCGTTGATCAGCGGGCGAATGCCCAGTTCCTCGTAGATTCCCATGCGTTCCTTCTCTCGGTTCCCTTTTGCGGGTTGCGGCATCGTAAAGCATGATCGTGGATTGACGATGGTTCGGATGCAGGTACGGTTGCCGGAAGCGATGGCGAGACGCGTTCGCCACGTCGCCGATCGCGAGCAGATTCCGATGGCAGAGGTCATCAGGCGCGCCCTGTCGCTCTTCTTCGAGTTGTCCCCGGACATGGCCGGCGGGGCACGTCACAGTCGAGCGGCGGCCGCAGCGGGTGCGATCAGCTCCGGCCGCGTCGACCTGTCCGGCAATCACGACAGCCACTTCGCGGAAGCCTCGGAGGCGTGACGTTCATGCTGACCCGATCGCCCGTACGACCGCTTCCGGATCGCGGTCGATGACGGTCAACAGAACGCGTGCGGCACGGTCCGGAACGCGGCGCCCCTGTTCCCAGTCCTGGAGTGCACGCGCATCGAGACCGAAGCGATCCGCGAATTTCTGTCGGCTCAGATTCATGCGCTTGCGAAGCGCGATGATCCTGTCCGCCGTTGGATCGTCGACGATCCGGCACGGAAGCTCGACTTCGCCTCGCACATGAGCCAGGACCTCGCCCAGCGCCGCTTCGACCTCACGCCCCACGTCGGTTCGTTCTGTCGTCATCTGTTCCTCTCCTCCTTCTTAGATCGCCCGAACCCCGCCTCGTTTGCCCCTGCCGGAACCTGCCCAGCGCAACTTGCGAATGCCTCCGGTTCCCGGGATCACCGGAGCCCCGCCGGGATCGGCCATAATCGCACCGGATGCACGTGAGGCTGGACTACACGCGTTTGCTTCACCGGCCGCAGCGATCTACCATCAAGGCGATGGACCGCGCGCAACTCCCGTTCATGATCCAGCTTCTCGATGACGAGACGCCGGTGGTACAGCAGCGGGTGATGGAGGCGCTGGCCTCCTTCGGCGATGAGCTGGACGCGGAGATCGAACGGCAGGCGATCGAGCTGGACGACGAGCGCCGCGAGTTGCTGGAGGAGGTGTACGCCATCCGGCGGCGCGAACGGCTGCTCGAGCGCTGGCAGGCGTGCATGACGGTCCCCGACGAGAAGGTGAAGCTGGAGACCGCGCTGGGACTGATCGCCGAGTACGAGCTTGGCGAAGGCGCCTCCGCCAGGCTGACCGGCCTGCTGGACGGGCTGGCGGAGGATTACCGCCGCGCCCACGTCGGCGCCGACGTGTTCACGCTGGCCCACTACCTGTTTCGGACCAGAGGCCTCTCCGGCTGCGGCAAGGACGACTACTACACGCCGGCCGTGAGCAACCTGGTGTCGGTGATCACGCGCGGCCGCGGACTGCCGATCAGCCTGTCGTGCGTCTACCTGCTGGTCGGCGCGCGGCTCGGCCTGGACATCGAGGGCTGCAACGTCCCCAACCACTTCCTGGCGCGCGCCGTGGCCGGCGACCGGCTCATCCTGGTCGACTGCTTCAACGGCGGGGCGACCCTCGACGTGACGCAGCTCATCCCCGAGGGACAGGACGTCACCGCGCAGCTCGCCCGCATCCGCCGCGGCACCCCGGCCGCCACGATCATGCTGCGCGTGGCCGCGAACCTGGCGGTCGCCCACAACCGCGCCGGCAACGAATCCGACGCGCGCTTCTTCACCGAGCTGCGCGACCAGACCGCCTGAGCGATCCGCAGCGACGCGCGCCTTTGGCCGGCACCGAACCCGCCCCACCCGCCGGCGGCGGCGATGACGGCTCGCTGCGCGGCACCGTCCACTCGATCATCTACGTCACCGATGACGGCTCGTTCGCGGTGGTGCGGCTGCAGTCGGAGACCGACCCTGCTGCCCAGCCGGTGGCGGTCGGCCCGCTGGCCGGCGTCCGCCCGGGCGAGCTGTTGCAGATGCAGGGCGCCTGGACCCATCACCGCCGGCACGGCCCGCGCTTCGAGGTCACCTCGTTCCACTCGGTCGCGCCCAGCACGGCGGCCGGCATCGAGCGCTTCCTGGCATCGCGGCTGGTGAAGGGCGTCGGCCCCGCGCTGGCCGGGCGGATCGTCGCGCGCTTCGGCACCGACGCGCTGGAGGTGCTGGACCGCCACGGCGAGCGGTTGACCGAGGTGGCCGGCATCGGCCCGGACCGCCGCGACCGCATCCTGGCCTCCTGGGCGGACCACCGCCAGCTCCGCGACACCATGATCTTCCTGCAGGGCCACGGCATCTCCCCCGCCTACGCGCTGCGCATCCATCGCCGCTACGGGTCGGCGGCGCGCCACGCGGTTACCGAGAACCCGTACCGGCTGGCCGAGGAGGTGGCCGGCATCGGCTTCCTGATCGCCGACCGCATCGCCGCCTCACTGGGCGTGGACCCGGATTCGCCGGAGCGCGCCGCCGCCGGGGTGCTGCACGTGCTGGCCACCGGCGCGGGCCGCGGTCACACGCAGATGCCGGTGGAGGCGGTGGTGGAGGGCGGCGCCGAGCTGCTGTCGGTGGACGCCGGAGCGGTGCGCGACGCCATCCAGGCACTGATCGGCCGCGGCGCGGTCCTGTCCTGCGGGAGCAGCGGCGGCGAGGCGATCGCCCTGCCCGAACTGCGGCGCGCCGAGCAGCGCTCCGCCGCGCGGCTGCTGAAGCTGGCCGGCCGAGCAGCCCCCGCGCTGGCCGCGGGCGTGCCGGTGCTGCTCGCCGCCTTCGAGCAGGGGAGCGGCGTCGAACTGTCGGTTGAACAGCGCCACGCCGCCACCCAAGCGGCTCAAGCGGCCGTGCTGGTGGTGACCGGCGGGCCCGGCACCGGCAAGACCACGCTGATCCGCGCGGTGCTCAGCCTGTACGACGCGGCCAGCCGGCGCATGCAGCTCGCCGCCCCGACGGGACGCGCCGCCAAACGGATCGAGGAGCAAGCCGGCCGGCCGGCGTCGACCATCCACCGGCTGCTGGAGTACAGCCCGCGGGAGGGCCGGTTCCTGCGCGACGCCGAAAACCCGCTCGACTGCGACGGGCTGATGCTGGACGAGATGTCCATGGTGGACGTCAGGCTGCTGGACGCCGTGCTGGCGGCAACCCCGCCTGACTGCCGGCTGCTGCTGGTGGGCGACAGCGACCAGCTCCCGTCGGTCGGTCCCGGCGACGTGCTGGCCGACCTGATCGCTTCCGGCGTCTGCCCGGTCGCCCGCCTCACCACCGTGTTCCGCCAGGGCGAGCGCAGCGCCATCGTCATGGCCGCGCACGCGGTCAACCACGGCGAGGTACCGATGGGACGCAGCGACGGCGCGGCCGGCGACTACTTTTTCGTCAGCCGGGACGACCGCACCGCCGCTCGCAACACGATCGTGCACCTGGTCACCGAGCGCATGCCTGCCAGCTTCGACCTCGACCCGCGCACCGACATCCAGGTCTTGACCCCCATGAACCGCGGCGAGCTGGGCACCGCCGCCCTGAACCGTGAGCTGCAGGCGGCGCTGAACCCGCACGGGGCCGCCATCGAGGGCGCCGCCGACATCCGCGTCGGCGACCGCGTCATGCAGACCCGCAACGACTACCAGCTCGACGTGTTCAACGGCGACATCGGCCTGGTGCGCGACCTGGACGCGGAGGACCAGCGCGTGCTGGTCGAATTCTCCACCGGGCCGGTCTGGTACGAGGCGTCCGAGCTCGACTCGCTGGTGCCGGCCTACGCGATCACCATCCACAAGTCGCAGGGCAGCGAGTTCCCGGCCGCCGTGATCTCGATCGCCACCGAGCACTACCCGATGCTGCAGCGCAACCTGCTGTACACGGCGCTGACCCGCGCGCGGCGGCTGGCGGTGGTGGTGGGCAGCAGCCGGGCCGCCCACATCGCGGTCGCCAACGCGCAGGCGCGCGAGCGCCACACCGGGCTGGCCGAGCTCCTCACGGCCGCCGGATGACGCCGCCACCGGGATGGGCCAAAAGCGGAGCGAAGGCGACGGTTTTGGGGCGGTGCCCGGCCGCGTCGGCCTGGGCACCTGGGCGATCGGCGGGCCCGGCTGGCGCGGCGGCTGGGGGGCGCAGGCGGACGCCGACTCGCTGGCCACCATCCACGCCGCCCTGGACCGCGGCGTCGACTGGCTGGACACCGCCCCGCTCTACGGCCGCGGCCACGCCGAGGAGCTGATCGGCACCGCGCTTCGCGGACGCTCCGATCGCGACCGCGTGCACATCGCGACCAAGTGCGGCTGGCCGTGGGTGGGCCGGCGCGCGCGGCCCTTCGCGCGGCTCACCGCCGCCAGCGTCCGCGACGAGTTGCAGCAGAGCCTGCGGCGCCTGCGCGCCGAACGCATCGACCTCTATCAGATCCATCACCCGCGCCCGCCGGAGCAGCTCGCCGAGGGGTGGGAGGAGCTGGCCCGCCTGCGCGAGCGCGGCCTGATCGGCGCCTGCGGCCTGTGCAATGCCGGCGTGGCCGACCTCGACCGGCTGCGCGCCATCGCCCCGGTGGCGACGCTGCAGGTGCCCTACAGCCTGCTGCGGCGCGACGCGGAAGAGGAACTTCTGCCCTACTGCCGCCGCCACGGCATCGCCGTGCTGGCCGCCAGCCCCCTGCACAGCGGCATGCTCACCGGCGGCTTCGACCGCGCGCGGGCGGCGCGGCTGCCGGGCGACGACTGGCGGCGCGAGCACCACGACTTCACCGACCCGCTGCTCGCCGCCCATCTGCAGGTCGTCGAGCGGCTGCGCGCGGTGACCGGCGGGCGGCCGCTCGCCCGGCTGGCGCTGGGGTGGGTGCTGGCCCAACCCGGCGTGCACGCGGCGATCCTGGGTGCCAGGCGGCCGGCGCAGGTCTTCGAGGCGCTCACCCCGTGGCCGGGGCTGGATGCAGGCGAGGTCTCCCGCCTCAGTGCCGCGGCGACATCCCCCTCACCTGGCCGCTGGCGGCGGGAGCGGTGAGCGCGCCGACGATCTTCTCGCCGTGATAGCGCGCGGTCTCGATGAAGATGCTGCCGGCCCGGTCGCCCGCGCACACCGAGCCGCAGACGAATACGCCCGGCACATCGGTCTGGCAGGTGTCCGGATCGTAGCGCGGCGTCCGGTCGGCGCCCTCCAGGGTGACCCCGACGCCTTCCAGCAGGCTCAGGTCGGGTCGGTAGCCGATCTGCACGATCACCGCGTCGTTGCGCACCACCTGCGAACGATCGCCCTGCCGCACGGTGATCGTTTCCTCGTCGATGCGCTCCACGTTCGCCGACGGCAGCCAGCCGATTTCGCCGCGCTCGATGCGGTTCTCGAGCTCCGGCAGGACCCAGTATTTGGTCTGCATCCGCTGGCCTCGGTGGATCAGGGTGACGCGGGCGCCGGCCCGCTGCAGCTCCAGCGCCGTCTCCGCCGCCGCGCTGCGGCCGCCTACTACGGCCACGTCGCGGTCGTAGTAGGGATGGCCCTCGTCGAACCGATGCACCACCTTGGGCAACTCCTCGCCCGGCACCTGCAGCCGCCGCGGCCAGTCGAAGAAGCCGGTGGCGACCGCCACGGCGGGCGCGGCCAGGCGCGCGCTGCGCAAACCGCGCACGGACGTGACGACGAACGCCGCATCGCCGTCCGATCCGTTCCGCTCCAGCCCGACCACCCGCTCGTACTGCCGGACGCGCAGCGCGCAGCGTTCCGCTACCCGCCGGTAGTATTCGACCGTCTCGGCGCGCAACGGCTTGCGCGACAGGGTCGCGAACGGCATCCGCGCCAGCTCCAGCCGCTCGGGCGACGAGAAGAACGCCATGTTGCGCGGGAAGTGGAAGATCGAGTTGACCAGGCAGCCCTGTTCCAGCACCACGCAGTCCAAGCCGGCAGCCTCCGCGTGAATCGCGCAGGCCAGCCCGGCCGGGCCGGCGCCGATGATGATGAGATCGTGCCTGGTGAGATCGTGCCTAGTGAGATCGTCCATGTGTGACATCGCTCGCTTCCGCCGCCGCGTACTTGACCACTACCGGCGCCACGGCCGCCGGTTCCCCTGGCGGCAGACGCGCGATCCGTATCGGATCCTGGTTTCCGAGTTCATGCTACAGCAGACGCAGACCGCGCGCGTGCTCGGCCATTTCGACCCCTTCGTGGCGCGCTTCGGCGACGTGCGCGCGCTGGCGGCCGCCGACCGCGGCGAGGTGCTGGCGCTGTGGAGCGGCCTGGGCTACAACCGGCGCGCCGTGGCGCTGCACCGCTCGGCGGCGCTGATCGCCGACCGCTTCGGCGGCTCGGTGCCGAGCGGCGAGCAGGACCTGCGCGCGCTGCCCGGCGTCGGTCCGTCGACGGCGGGCGCGGTGCAGGCCTTCGGCTTCGGCCTGCCGGCCGTGTTCGTGGAGACCAACATCCGCCGCGCGGCCCTGCACGAGCTGGTTCCGGGGCGGGAGTCGGTCAGCGACCGGGAGCTGCTGCCGGTGCTGGAGCAGGCGCTGGACCGCGCCGACCCGCGCACCTGGTACTGGGCGCTGATGGACTACGGCGCCGCGCTGGCGCGCAGCGGCTCCACACCCCTGCCCAATCCCAACCGGCCCAATCCCAATCGGCCCAATCCCAATCGGCGGAGCGCCCACTACACGCGGCAGAGCCGCTTCGACGGCTCGAACCGCCAGCAGCGCGGACTCATCCTCCGCGTGCTGGCCGAGCGGGGCCCGCTGGCACTCGAGGAGCTGAGCGCTCTGATCGGCGCGACCGGCGACCCGGAGCTTGAGCGCGCCCGCCGCAACCTGGAGGTGATGACCGCGGAGGGCTTGCTCGACACGGCCGAGGGCATCGTCGCGCTCGCGAGCGGCCGGGGGGACGCCGAAACGTGCCCGGTTCCCATGCGCTTGCCTAAGACCGAACCGCTTCGGTAGCGTCGCTGAGGCACGTCTTGTAGAACGGCGACATGCTAGTCTTTCGTTGAGACGACAGGCCACGTCTCTATCGAGACGACAGGGGGGGGAATTGGCCGAACTGAAGGTCATCAAGCGCACCGGGGAAGTCGTGGGCTTCGATCGGGAGCGGATCGCTACCGCCATCGACAAGGCGGTGCGCGCGACCGGAGAGCCGCACATCACCGCCGTGCTCGGCAACGGCACGCTGCACGATCTGCTCACGGACGTCACCACGGAGATCGACGACCGGTTCGTGGAGCTGTATCCGAATGTCGAGAACATCCAGGACATCGTCGAAAAGCACCTGGTCAAGCACGGGCTGTACGAGGTGGCCAAGCGCTACATCCTGTACCGCGCCGATCACCAGAAGGCGCGCGAGGAGCGCAAGGAACAGGTGGCCGAACGGTCGCTGCTCGGCAAGCTCACGGTGGTCAAGCGCGACGGCCGCTCGGTCCTGTTCGACATCTCGCAGATCAAGGAAGCGATCCAGGGGTGCGCGCACGGCTTCGACGGCGAGATCGACGTCGACCTGATCGCGAACGAGACGGTCCGCAACGTCTTCGACGGCATCTCCACCGCCGACATCGACCGGGCGGTGCTGCTGGCCGCCTCCTCGTTCATCGAGCGCGATCCCGCCTATGCCAAGGTGGCAGCCCGGCTGTTCCTGCGCCGCATCTACCGCGAGGTGATCGGCGTCGCCCGCAGCCACGAGGACGGCTACCGGCAGGCGTTCGTGCGCGGCATCCGCGACGGCGTCGAGCGGGGCATGTTCGACGCGCGGCTGCTGGACTTCAACCTGGGCCGCCTGGCCGCGTCGCTCGATACCGCCCGCGACGACCTGCTCAACTTCATGGGGGTGCAGACCCTGCACGAGCGCTACTTCGCCCGCGCGGGCGAGGCGCTGCTGGAGACGCCGCAGGCGTTCTGGATGCGGGTGGCGATGGGGCTGGCCGTGCAGGAGGAGGACCGCGACGAGCGCGCCGTGTCGTTCTACCAGGTGATCTCCTCACTGCGCTTCGTGCCGTCGACCCCGACGCTGTTCCATTCCGGCACCTGGCGCCCGCAGCTCTCCTCCTGCTTTCTCACCACGGTGGAGGACGACCTTGAGCACATCTTCAAGTCGTTCTCGGACAACGCGCAGCTCTCCAAGTGGTCGGGCGGCCTTGGCAACGACTGGACGTCGATCCGCGGCACCGGCGCCCACATCAAGAGCACCAACGTGGAGAGCCAGGGGGTGATCCCGTTCCTGAAGATCGCCAGCGACGTGACCCTGGCGATCAACCGCTCCGGCAAGCGGCGCGGCGCCACCTGCGCCTACCTGGAGACCTGGCACCTGGACATCGAGGACTTCCTGGACCTGCGCCGCAACACCGGCGACGAGCGCCGCCGCACGCACGACATGAACACGGCAAACTGGATCCCCGACCTGTTCATGAAGCGGGTCGGCGAGGACGGCGAGTGGACCCTGTTCTCCCCGGACGAGACGCCCGACCTGCACGACCTGTACGGGCAGGCGTTCGAGAAGCGTTACCTGGAGTACGAGCGCAAGGCGCGCGCCGGCCTGCTGGCGCTCACCAGCACCGTCTCCGCGGTGAAGCTGTGGCGCAAGATGCTGTCGATGCTGTTCGAGACCGGCCACCCCTGGATCACGTTCAAGGACCCGTCGAACATCCGCTCACCGCAGGACCACGTCGGCGTGGTGCACAGCTCCAACCTGTGCACGGAGATCACGCTCAACACGTCACGGGAGGAGACCGCGGTGTGCAACCTGGGCTCGGTGAACCTGGAGAAGCACGTGGTCGACGGCGCGCTGCAGACGCATACGCTTTCCGCCACCGTGGAGACGGCGATGCGCATGCTCGACAACGTGATCGACGTCTGCTTCTACCCGACCGAAGAGGCGCGGGCGTCCAACCTCCGCCACCGCCCGGTCGGCCTGGGCGTGATGGGCTTCGCGGACGCGCTGTTCAAGCTGGACATCGCCTTCGAGTCGCAAGAGGCGGTCGCATTCGCCGACCGCTCCATGGAGTTGATCGCCCGCAGCGCCGTCCTGGGTTCGTCGCGGCTGGCCGCCGAACGCGGCCCCTACCCCAGCTACCGCGGCTCGAAATGGGACCGCGGCATCCTGCCGCAGGACACCCTGGACCTCCTGGAGCAGGAGCGCGGCCTGCCGATCGAGGTGGAGCGCGGCGGCGAGCTGGACTGGGAGCCGGTGCGCGCCCACGTGCGCGAGCACGGCATGCGCAACTCCAACACGATGGCGATCGCGCCGACGGCGACCATCTCCACGATCTCCGGCTGCTTCCCGTCGATCGAACCTATCTACCAGAACGTCTACGTCAAGTCGAACATCTCCGGCGAGTTCACCGTCGCCAACCCCTACCTGGTGAGCGACCTCAAGCAGGCCGGCCTGTGGGACCGTCATCTGTTCGAGGAGCTCAAGTTCCACGACGGCAGCGTGCAGGCGATCGCATCGATCCCCGCGCCGCTGCGCGCCAAGTATCGGACCGCGTTCGAGGTGGATCCCCTGCACTGCCTGCGCATGACCGCCGTTCGGGGCAAGTGGATCGACCAGAGCCAGTCGCACAACGTGTTCATGCGCGGCACCTCCGGGCAGGCGCTCAACGACATCTACCGGACCGCATGGCGGCTCGGCCTGAAGACCACCTACTACCTGCGCACGCTGGCCGCCAGCCAGGTGGAGAAGTCCACCCTGGGCAGCCAGTACGGCTTCACGCAGAAGCGCGGCAACGGCGCCGCGGCCAACGGGGCGCCGGATCCGTCCCCCGAACCCGCCCAGAACGGTCAGGACGCCGCGGCCTGTGAGCTGGACGAAGACTGCGAGGCGTGCCAGTAGTGGGCATCATCAACAACACCGCCACGGATCCGAACAAGATCCTGCCGCTGCACTACCAGTGGGCGCGCGGCTACTACAAGGCGGGGGTCGCCAACAACTGGGTCCCCGAAGAGGTTTCGATGCAGAAGGACGTCGAGCAGTGGAAGGCGCCCGGCGTGATCTCCGATGACCAGCGGCGCCTGATCCTCTGGAACCTGGGTTTCTTCTCCACCGCCGAATCGCTGACCGCCAACAACATCGTCCTGGCCGTCTACACGCACGTGACCAATCCGGAGTGTCGCCAGTACCTGCTGCGGCAGGCGTTCGAGGAGGCGATCCACACCGACACCTTCATCTACTGCTGCGACTCCCTGGGGCTGGATCCGAACGAGATCTACACGATGTACCGGACCATCCCGTCGATCGAGCGCAAGGACGCGATGGTCATCGAGATGACCCGCTCGATTTCCGCTCCAGGCTTCACCACCGCCTCCGAGCAGGGGGTGCGCGCGCTGTTGCACGACCTGGTCGGCTACTACGTCATCATGGAGGGCATCTTCTTCTACGCCGGGTTCGCGATGATGCTGGCCCTCAGGCGGCAGAACAAGATGGTCGGCGTCGGCGAGCAGTTCGAGTTCATCATGCGTGACGAAAGCGTGCATCTGGCGTTCGGGTCGGATCTGATCAACACGATCAAGGCCGAGCACCCGCGGACCTGGACGCGGGCGTTCCAGGACGAGCTGATCGACCTGATCCGGCGCGGCGTGGAGCTGGAGACCGCCTACGCGCGCGACGCCTGCCCGCGCGGCCTGCTGGGGATCAACGCCGACCAGTTCGCGGCCTACGTCGAGCACATCGCCGACCGCCGCATGGAGCGCATCGGCCTGCCCAAGCAGTACGAGCGGGAGAACCCGTTCCCGTGGATGGCGCACACCATCGACCTCAACAAGGAAAAGAACTTCTTCGAGACCCGCGTCACCGAGTACCAGACCGCCGGCTCCCTCACCTGGGACTGACCGTTCTCGCGGTCGGTCGCTACACGAGCAACGACCAGATCACATATAACTTATTTTCCTACAATAACATACAAGCTCTCCGACGCGACCCGGCTCACCGGTCCACCGATAACGATAACGACAGCGGCGCTTGGGCGCGATCCGTGTCGTAGCTGCTGCCCAGCGCCAAGCGAGGACTCATCGTCACGAGATTTTTCCGTGGCAAAGATTGACGAACGAGCCCATTTCCTCCATCTTGACAGATCTCCCGTGATCAAATCACGCTCTTGATGTAGAGGCACCGCAATGATCATCAGTTTCTCGGTCGAAAACTGGATGTCGTTCCGCGACCGGACCACCTTGTCCATGGTTGCCACCCGAGAGCGCCAGCATGGTGAGCGTGTTGCGCGACTCGACAGATACCAGATGCGGGTTCTGCCGGCCATGGCGCTCTACGGGGCCAACGCGTCGGGCAAGACCAACCTCTTCAAGGCTCTGTCATTCGTGAAGACCCAGGTTGTCAAAGGCCCCCAGCCCGACAGGCGAATCCCGGTTGTCCCTTTCTTGTTGGACAAGGAGTGCGCGAAGCAGCCATCGCGCTTCGAACTCGAGGTCCTGATAGCTGACGTCGTCTATGCACTCAGTTTTGGCGTGACTCGAGAAACGGTGGTCGAAGAACGCCTAGTCAGAGTCGGAAGCACCACCGAACGGACGCTGTACCACCGCGAGCACGGAAAAATTCGCTTCGATCCATCCCTCGACACGGACTCTCAGTTTCTCAAGTTTGCCTTTCGAGGAACCCGTGCCAATCAACTTTTTCTGACCAACTCCGTATCGCAAAACGTCGACCAGTTCAAGCCGATCTACGACTGGTTCAAAGACACCCTGGAAATGGTAGACCCCGATACACGATTCGGAGGAGATGGGCCGCTGTTTCTCGAAGAAGATCATCCGTTCACCGTGAACATGAACGAGATGTTGAGAACCCTCGATACCGGGATCTCCCAACTAAGCAGTAAACAGGTGCCGTTCGATACCATCGATTTCCCAGACGATATAAAGAACAATCTTCAAGAACAGGTAAACGAAGGAGAATCCGCACTTGTCTTAGCACCGGTCAATAAGTATGTCGTGACTCGCAAGAACGGCGAGCTGTTAGTCATGAAACGCGTCACCGTCCACCCGATGACTGATGGTACGGAGACCTCCTTTGAGGTAGATCAGGAATCTGACGGCTCGCAGCGGCTCATCGATCTCCTTCCTGCGTTTCTCGATCTCTCTGACGGCGATTCTAACAAAGTCTACGTCATCGACGAAGTCGACCGCAGCCTGCACACGTTACTGACGCGACGCCTGATTGAGGATTACCTAGCTGCCTGTACCGCGGAAACCCGAACACAACTGCTGCTCACGACCCACGACGTGCTACTGATGGACCAGCGTTGGCTTCGCCGTGATGAAATGTGGGTAACGGAACGCAACGCTACCGGTGCGTCGAGCCTCCTTTCCTTCAGCGAATATCGGGAAGTTCGCTACGACAAGGACATCCGCAAGAGCTACCTGCAAGGACGATTAGGCGGTATCCCTCGTATGAAGCCGGGCGCGGTGCAGAGTGGCGCAGAATAGACGCAGCTTTCGGAGAGCGCTTGGGCAGCGACGCTACCGAACGATGTTCGTCATCGCTACCGAGGGAGAAAAGACGGAACCGAGTTACTTCGCCATCTTCAAAGATGACTTGGTGATTCACGTTCACTGCGTGAAAGGCGACCATAAGAGCTCGCCCAAGCAAGTGTTGCAACGCATGAAGCAACATCTCGAACGTAACGGGATCACGAACACGGATGAGGCTTGGCTGGTGGTCGACAAGGATGGGTGGACCAACGAACAGTTGGCGCAACTTCACGAGTGGGCACAAGGCGCGCAGAATCGCCGGTTCGCCCTAAGCAATCCGAAGTTCGAGTATTGGCTGCTACTACACTTCGAAGACGGCACGAACATCGGGTCGCCACGGGAGTTGTCTCGCCGACTGAGACGACATCTGCCCGATTATGACAAGCGCGTCGAAGCCCGCAGGGTCACCGAAGACATGATCGTCCAAGCAGTCAGCCGAGCGAAAGAAGCGGGACTCTCCTCCATGTCAGGATTGGCCGCGCACGCCTTGGCAGACAACCGTCTACCGACTGGTCGATAGCATCCTCCGATCGCAAGCCGCATCACAGCAAACGTAGAAATCGGCGACACTTCGCCACGATCCCTATTCGCGTTATCGCGTTATCGGGCGCTCGCTTGGTCACGGAGGCGGTTGACCAGATGCAGGTCCGGGGCGGGTCGCACGGCCGGCCCGCTTGCCGGCTGCAGCGCCTTCAGAATCAGCTCCGACGCGACGGCCCCGAGTGTCGTGCGCCGCTGCTGCGCGAGCTGTCGAACCTTGGCCAAAGCCTCCGCGGACAGATTCAAGGTCGTCCTCATAGACCGTACCGTGCGGGCCGACGATGTGTGATGTCACGCATCGCGCATCAGTCGTCCTGCTGCTGCCCGGAACGCTTCCGTGACAGGGCCAGGCCGGCGACGATCATGGCCAGGGCCACCGGCGCGCTCGCATGGATGCGCTCGCCCAGCACGGTGGCGATCAGGATCAGCGACACGAACGGAGACAGGAAGATGAGCTGGCCCAGCCGGCCGGCCACCGCGGTCAGGGCGAGCGCGCGCTGCCAGAGCAGGAAGGCGACGCCCATCTCCACCAGCCCCACCCATGCGCCGTAGCCCAGGTTCGCCGGCGTGATGGCGGGCAGGCCGGCCGTGGCCGCGCAGATCGCACCGATGGCGACCGTGGCCGCCGCGAATCCGTTCAGCATGAGGGGCACCGCGTGCACGCCCGCCCGCACCGTCAGCAGCCAGTACGCCGCCCACAGGACGGTGCTGATGAGCGCCAGCGCCACGCCGACGGTGTCGAAGCGGCCCAGCCCGGCTGACCCGCCGCGGGTCAGCAGCACCGCGACGCCGGCATAGCTGACCGCCACGCCGATCCAGCCGCGCACCGACAGGCGCTGTCCCAGCAGCGGAATGGCCAGCAGCGCCAGGGTCACCGCCCACAGGTAGTTGAGCGGCTGCGCGATCTGCGCCGGCAGCCGGTCGTACGCCTCGAACAGAACCAGGTAGTAGCCGAGCGGGTTGAGTAGCCCCAGGGCGGCGGCGGCGAGGTGCCGGCGCAGGCTCATCGGCGCGGTCACGAAGGGCCGCGCCGCGGCGAAGAACGCCAGAGCCACCACGCAGCCCAGGAACAGGAGCTGCACCGGCTGCAGGGCGCGCAGGCCCAGCTTGAAGCCGGTCGCGACCGTCGACCAGAGGGCGACGCTGATCAACGCGAGGAGCAGCGCGCGCCGCTCCCGGCCGGCTGCGCCTACCAGATCTGCTGAGTCGCGACGGGTCCGCCGGCGAGCGGAGAGGTTTCGGTCAGCTCGACGTCGACCGGCGCGAACAGGACCCGCCCCCTGCCGGTGCGGACGAATAGAGCACACAGGACGTCGTTGAGCTCCGCCGCGATCCGTTGGTGGTCCACGAGTGGAGTGGGGCTCACGTAATGAACGCCATCAATGATCTCATGCCTATTGCCGTCGGCGGGTATCAGCGCGTACTCGGCGTAGGTGAGCTTCCGTTTGCCTGCTATGACGACCGCCATGCCTCCACCCCTCGGACCTGCTTCTGGGCCAGTGTATCGGCGAGCAACACATGCCGCCATGATAGAGGAGGTACCTTCATGGATCCGATTTCACATCCCGGCCGGCTGCTCAAGCGCGAGCTCGAGGCCCGTCGCCTGAGCGCCAACCGATTGGCACTCAACCTTGGTGTGCCGTCCGGTCGCATCACTGACATCCTGAATGGGCGGCGGTCGATCACCGCCGACACGGCGTTGCGGCTTGGTCGTTACTTTGGAAACAGCCCTCGCTTCTGGCTTGACCTGCAGAGCCAGCACGACTTGGCGACGCTTGAGCGCGAGCGCGGCCTGGAGATTTCCAGACAGGTGCACCCGGCCGAAGCCGCTATCTGACCCCGCGTAGCCGGCGGTGGACAGCAGGTGCTGGCGGAGGCTCATCGGGGCGATGACGAGAGGGCCGCGCCGTCGCGCCCCAGCGACGCGCACGCGTCCCGCGCGGCGGCGAGGTGGTCGCGGCGCAGCACGGCCAGCAGCTCCTGCCGCCGCTGATGCAACAGCCGCATGAGGCGCAGCAGCCCCAGGCGCTCGTCGCGGCGCCGCTCGCGCGCCAGCTCCTCCTCCGTGCCGGCGATGGCCAGCCGCCGCAGCCGCGCGGTCTGTTCGGCGGAGACCCGCACCAGCTCCCGGTCCACGGCCGCCGCCAGCACGCGGGCGTCGTTGAGCTGGCCCAGCACGTCCTGCATCCGCTCCAGCGCCGCGGCCACCCCGGTCCCGTCGACAACGCCGTCGAGGGCAGGCTCCACCAGGTAGCGCAGCCGCTTCACGGCCAGCCGCGCGTCGTGGAGCTGGTCGCCGCGAACGGCCTCCGCGGTCGCCGCCAAACGGGCGGCCGTGTCGGCGGCGTACTCCTGCAGCCGCTCCCCGAACGCCCGGCCCAACGTCACGGCAGCCGGCGCCGCCTGCCCCAGCCGCGCGCGCAGCTCCGCGTCCAGCCGCTCGAACCGGCCGCGCACCGCGGCCGCCGCTGCCGCATGACCGGCGCGCCGGCGCCGGTGCAGCCGCTCCAGCAGATAGTTGAGGCCGGCCCGCTCGCCGCGCCGCAGCGCCTGCCGGGTGCTCTCCAGCCAGAGGATCTGCACCTCCGCGTCGCGGCCCAGGCTGGTGTCCCGCATCAATCGGCGCAGCGACGATCGGATTCGCTTGCCGGCCGCCTTGCCCAGCCACGGCCGGTAGGCGCGCAGCACGCCCCGGCACCGCCGCAGCGCTACCCTGAAGTCGTGCAGCGCTTCCGGCCGGCCGGGGCGTCCCACCTCCCGGACCGCCCGATCGGCCTGCGACAGGTAGCCGTCGACCAGCGCCGCCACCGTCTCGACCACGGGCCGTTCCAGCAGACTTTCCGTCCCTGACGTTTCCATGGGCTCAAGCCCGGTACTATATACACGGCCCGTGGAACAAGGCAGCCAACCGTCGGTGCGCGGCCGCGGCGGTCAGGCGGTCAGGAGAGCTCCACGCGCAGCCCGAAGGCCTCATCCATCAGGTCTCCCTTGCGCGCCAGCGCCATCCGTTCCAGGGACAGGTCGCCCTGATACCCGCACTTCAGGCGCAGCAGATCCCGGGTGCGTTCGGCGTCGAAGCGGTCGATGCGGCCAAGATGGCTCACGTCCAGCGCGTCGGCGACCCGCAGGATCGCCGCCAGCTTGTTGACCACCAGCCGCTGCCGGCGCGAGAGGCCGGCGTACATGGGGTGCGACATCTGCGGCAGCGCCCGGCGGTGGTAGCGCACCACGTTGGCGACCACCGCCGTATCCCGCTCGTCGATGCCGAACACCTCGGAGTTGGCGACGATGTAGGCGCCGTGCTTGTGGTGGCCCGAGGACTTGATCAGCTTGCCGATCTCGTGCAGCAGCGATGCCACGTTCAGCAGCAGGCGCTCGCGGTGCCCCAGTCCGTGATCCTCCGCCAGCAGGTCGAACAGGTGCAGCGCCAGCTTCGTGACGTGGCGGACGTGCGGGTCCTCGGCGTGGTACTTGCCCGCCACGCTCAACGCCGACGCGATCGTCTGCCGCTCGAACTCGCGGCGCGACTGCTCGTCGTCGAGCACCGTGCTCAGCAGCACGCCCTCGCGGATGCTCAACTCCGGGACGATCACCTGCTGGGCGGCGGTCGACTCCAGGAACAGGTCGTAGACGATCAGGTCGGGCAGGATGCCCTCGGCGTCCTCGTAGGAGATCTGCAGCTCGTGCACCAGCTCCTCGATCCGCAGGTCCTGCAGACTGCGGATCAGCTCCTGGAACGCCGGGCGCTCGATGAGCAAGCAGTGCTCGGCGATCCGCCGCCCGGCGCGCGAGGCCGCCAGGCGGATCACGCCGCCGCCCGCCACGAACCGACGGATGTGCTTGAGCGGCTGTTCGTGGCTGAGCACCTCGCGCGTCGGGGCCACGGTCTCCGACAGCACGCGGCGCAGCCGCTCCGGATTGCCGTGCATCGGCCGCAGCATGTCCTCCATGCGGGTGCTGCCCAGCTTCAGCGAGTGCACGAATGCCATCCTGCCGCGGCGCAGCAGCATGAATTCGGTGCTGCCGGTACCGATCTGCATGATCAGGGAGTTGGAACGCGCGAACCCCGGGATCGCCGCCTGGATGGCGTGCACGGCGCCCAGATAGGTCAGCCGGTTCTCCTCCACGCCGTCGATCACCCGCACGTCCAGTCCGGTACGCAGCGCCACCCGGTCGACGAAGGTGTCGCGGTTCTCCGCCTCGCGCAGCGCGCTGGTGGCGATCACGGTGGTTTCCCCGGGGCCGATCCCCCAGCCGCGCAGAAGCTCCTGAAAGGACGCCAGCGCTTCCAGCGATACCCCGATCGTCGTTCGGCTGGCCGTCCCGGAGCCGAACACGTCGTGGCCGAGCGGGACCGGCCGATCGGCACGGTCGAGGATGCGGACGGCGCCGGAGGAATCGACCTCGGCGACCACCATGCGGATGGCGCTGGAGCCGATGTCGATTACCGCCCGCGCCGCGCCGTTGCGGGCGTCCGGCGTCTCGCTCACGCCAGGGATTCCTGCGCCAGCGCCGCAGCGCCGCGCACGACCGCCTTGTCGCCGAGCGTCGCGGCGACCACTTCGACCCCCTCGGCCAGGGACGGCAGCGCGTGACGCCGCATCGAGTCGGCGGCACGCTCGATCAGCCAGTCGCCGAGCTTCTCCACCAGCCCGCCGCCGAGCACCACCATCTCGGGATTGAGCAGGTTGACGCAGTTGGCGATGCCGACTCCCAGCCGTTCGACCGCCCGCTCCAGCAACTCGACTCCCGGCTGCTCGCCGGCCGCCAGCACCCGGGCGATAATCTTGCTGCGCACCGAGCGCACGTCGGTCCCGGCCCTGGCCGCCACCACGGGCGCCCGACCGATCGCGGCCTGCGCGATCAGGTCGCGGGCAAGGGCGCTGCGGCTGGCCAGGGCCTCAAGGCAGCCGTACTGGCCGCAGCCGCACAGCGGCCCGTGGAGCTGCACGATCATGTGGCCGACCTCTCCCGCGTTGCCGGTCGCGCCGCGGTACAGGCGGCCGTCCAGCACCAGCCCGCCGCCGATCCCGGTGCCGGGAAACACGCCGAGCACGTGCTGGCGGCCGCGCGCCGCGCCGAAGCGGTGCTCGCCATAGGTGCCGGCACTGACGTCGTTCTCCAGCACGACCGGAACCCCGAACGCATCCTGCAAGCAATCGCGGATCGGGAAGTCGGCGACGCCCAGGTTCGGCGAGCCCGCCAGGGTGCCGCGCTGCGCGTCGATCGGTCCGGGCGCGCCGATGCCGATCGCCGCCGGCGCCGACCGCCTGACCTTCGCGGCGTCCAGCGCGTCTTCGACCGTGCCCACCAGGCCGGTCGCCAGACCGTCGGCACCGGCGGTCGGGTCGGTCGACCGCTTGGAGGATCCCAACGCCTTCCCGCCCCGATACACGGTGGCGAGCATCTTCGAGCCTCCCAGGTCGATGCCGACCACCAGTGCATCATCCATCGCTAGCGATTCTCCGATGATTGGGCGCTATCATGCCAGCGTGGCACCGGGCACCGACTCCGCGCCCCCGCCACCCCGCTATCTCGACGGCGCGCTGAGTTGGCTGGCGTTCAACCGGCGGGTATTGGACCGTGCCGATTCGTCCGCCATGCCGCTGCTTGAGCGCCTGCGCTTCCTGGGCATCGTCGGCACCAACCTGGACGAGTTCTTCATGGTGCGGGTGCCCGCGCTGCGGCGCACCGGAGCGGACCGCCGGCTCGCCGAGGTGCGCGCGCGCATCGAGCAGATCGTGCGCGGGCAGGCCGCCTGTCTGCGCAGGCGCGTGCTGCCGATGCTGACCGAGGGCGGGGTGCGGCTGCTGGAACGGGACGCCTACCCGCTCGCCACCCTGCAGCAGCTCCGCGACCACTTCAGGAGCCGGATCTATCCGGCCCTCACGCCGGTGCGCATCACGCCCGAGGAGAGCGTGCCGCTGCCGAGCCTGCGGCTGCACGTGGGCTTCCTGCTGGAGCCGGCCGACGAGCAGGCCCGCTCCGCATCCGCGGCGGCGGCGATCGGCGACGGGCCGCTCGTCGCGGTGGTGCCGCTGCCGAGCGCCCTGGACCGACTGGTGCCGGTGCCGCAGGAGGAGTCGGGCGTCACCTTCGCGCTGCTGGAGGATTTGGTGGCGGCCAACGCCGACCTGCTCTTCCCCGGCTTCCGCATCCTGGGCAGACTCCTGTTTCGCGTCACCCGCTCCGGCGATGCCGAGGTCGACGAGCTGCGCGACGACGACTTCGTCGATGCGATGGAGGAGGTGATCTCGGCGCGGCGCGGCGGGGTGGCGGTGCGCATGGAAGTCAGCGACGCCGACTGCGAGCTGTGCCGGCTGCTGGCCGCCGAGCTGTCGGTCGAGCCGGCTGACATCTATGCCTGCGACGGTCCGCTGGATCTGGCCGGCTGGTCCAGCCTGGTCGACATGCCGGGACTCGATCGACTCCGGTTCGAGCCATGGGAACCGGTCCGCCCGATCTGGCTGGATGGCACCGAGCCGATCTGGAGCGTGATCCAGACGCGCGACCGGATGCTGCACCATCCCTACGAGTCGTTCGACGCGGTGGTCCATCTGCTCGAGCAAGCCGCCGACGACCCGGCGGTGCTGGCGATCAAGATGACACTGTACCGCGTGTCGCGCGAGTCGCCGATCGTGGCCGCGCTCGGACGGGCAGCGGAGGCCGGCAAGCAGGTGACCGTCCTGGTCGAGGTGAAGGCGCGCTTCGACGAGGAGCGCAACCTGGAGCGGGCCGCGCTGCTGGAGCGGCAGGGGGCGATCGTGGTGTACGGCATCGCCTGGCACAAGGTGCACGCCAAGGCGCTGCTGATCGTGCGCCGCGAGTCCGACCGCATCCGCCGCTACGTGCACCTGGGAACCGGCAACTACCGGGACGACACCGCGCGCCTGTACACCGACGTCGGTCTCTTGACCGCGGAAGACGAGCTGGCCATGGAGGTCGGCGTGTTCTTCAACACCATCACCGGCTACTCCACGGTCCCCAACCTCCGGCGGCTGGCGATGGCGCCGATCGCCCTCAAGCAGCGGCTGCTGGCGATGATCGAGCGCGAGGCCGCGCGCCCGCCGAACGAGCAGCCGCTGATCATGGCCAAGCTGAATCAGCTCACCGACCGCGACGTGATCGACGCCCTCTACGCCGCGTCGCGGGCAGGCGTCACCATCAAGCTGAACGTCCGCGGCGAGTGTCTGCTGATCCCGGAGCGGCGGGGCATGAGCCGCAACATCACGGTGGTGTCGGTCATCGACCGCTACCTGGAGCACGCGCGCCTGCTCTACGTGCGCGCCGGCGGCGCCGACGAGTGCTATCTGGCGAGCGCCGACTGGATGCCCCGCAATCTCAGCCGCCGGGTCGAGCTCATGGTGCCGATCTCCGAGCCGGGGCTGAAGGGCCGGGCGCTTGCGATCCTGCAGTCCGCCTTCGCCGACAACACCAACGCCTATCGGCTGCGCAGCGACGGCACCTACGTGCGGGTGCGGCGATCCTCGACGGACGAGCCCTTCTACCGCAGTCAGCAGGCGATGCATGAGGCGGCCGAGGGGCGTGCCCGCACCGAGCGCGGGGAGCCGGCGGGAAGGCTGATCGCGCGGCGGCCCCGCCCGGAGCGCTTCAGCGCTCCGGGCGGCGACGGCCGGAGGTAGTTCCCGCGCGCGGGTCGTCAGTTCAGCTCGACGCGCTGTCCGGTCGCCACGTAGGCGGCCGCCTCGCAGATGTTGGTCGCCTGGTCGCCGACCCGCTCGTACTGCTTGGCCACGAACAGCAGCGTCTGCGCCTGCGCGATCGTCTTCGGCGACTCCATCATGTAGGTGAGCAGCTCGCGGAACATCTGCGAGTAGGTGTTGTCGATCAGATCGTCGCCGGCCGCCACGTCCTGGGCGGCCTGATCGTCGCGGATCACGAATGCGTGCACGGATTCGCGCACCATCTGCTTGGCGCGGTCCGCCATCAGGTTCATGGAGATCAGCGGCTTGATGTAGGTCTCCGAAGCGAGCTTCTGCGCCGACCTGGCCACGTGGACGGCCAGATCGCCGATCCGCTCCAGCGCTATCACCACGTGCAGCGAGGTCAGGATGAAGCGCAGGTCGGTGGCCACCGGCTGCTCGCGGGCCACCAGCTTGTATACGTAATCCTCGATCTCGTAGGTGGCCGTATTGACGGAATCCTCGCCGACGATGACGTGTTCGGCCATCTCCTCGTTCTGGGTCAGCAGCGCCTTCGTCGCCTGGCCCAGGGCCGACTCGACCGCCCGGGCCAGGTCCAGCAGGCGCTGCTGCAGTTCCCCGATCTCGCGCTCGAACTGGTGGCGGAGCGGTTGCGGCTCACTCATGGATTGAATTCACAGCGCCCTGTCTACATCATCGCGGCTTCCCAAGCCGCCAGGTATTCGTCGATCACACCGGTGTCGACCGCCTTGATGGTCAGTCCGAACGGGCCGGCCAGCGCTCGCACCACCTGCTTGGCGGGCTCGCCCGTCTGCAGGAACGCCTCGAGCTCGGCGCTGTCGGCCTTGAACACCCACAGCCGTCCTTCCTCCATCTGCGTGTAGAACCCCGGCAACGTGGTCAGGTACTCGTCGATCGTGGCGCTGTCGGTGGACTTCACGGTCACCCCGCCCGGCGCGGCCTTCGGCCGAACCACCTGCTTGGCGGGCGCGCCGACTTCCCGAAACCTGGCAAGGTCGTCCGATCGTTCGCGGAACACCCACAGCCGGCCGTCCTCTTCCAGGACGACGAAGCCCGGTTTGGCGTACATCCGCAGATCCAGCGCCATCGGCTCCTCGACCGCGGTTGCGCATCCGGCGATCAACGCTCCGGTCGCTACCAAGATCACGACCGCCACCATCGCGCGGTCGTACGCTCTACGAAATCCCATGTCCACTCCTCCTCTGGTGCGTAGGGCTTTCCTGTTTCATCTTCAACCGACTCATCCGAACCGGCCGCTTATGTAGTCTTCGGTCTCCTGGAGCTGCGGCTTCAGGAACACGTCCTCCGTGGGGGCGAACTCGATGAGCCGGCCCAGGTACATGAAGGCGGTGATGTCGCTGACGCGTGATGCCTGCTGCATGTTGTGGGTGACGATCAGGATCGTATAGCTGCCTTTCAGCTCGTGGATCAGGTCCTCGATCTTGCTGGTGGCGATCGGGTCCAGGGCGCTGGCCGGCTCGTCCATGAGCAGCACCTCCGGCTCGGCGGCCACCGCGCGGGCGATGCACAGCCGCTGCTGCTGGCCGCCGGACAGTCCCAGCGCGCTCTCCTGCAGCCGGTCCTTCACCTCGTCCCAGAGCGCCGCGCCCTGCAGGGCGCGATAGCACACGGAGTCGAGCACCTGCTTGTTCCGTTCCCCGTCGATCCGCAGCGGGTAGATCACGTTCTCGTAGACGCTCATGGGGAAGGGATTGGGCTTCTGCGCCACCATTCCCATGCGCTTGCGCAGCTCGATCACGTCGGTCCCCCGCGCGTAGATCGAATCGCCCGACAGGCGCATGTCACCCTCGATCCGGACCGTGTCCACCAGGTCGTTGAGCCGGTTCACCGACCGCAGCAGCGTCGACTTGCCGCAGCCGGACGGGCCGATGAGCGCCGTCACCTTTCCGAAGGGAACGTTCATCGACACGTCGAACAGCGCCTGCACCTCGCCGTACCAGAGGTTGAAGCGGTCCACCTCCAGGACGCTCTCCAGCTCGAGCGTGCGCGGGTGCACGGCGGTCTTGACGTCGCCGCCGGCGGCGATGCGCTCCAGGAGGTTCTCCCGGGCCGAAGCCGCCGCGCCGCCACGCATGCGGCCATCCGCGGGTGAGCCGGCCTCGACGGCCGGGGACCGGTGCAGGTCCGCCGCGAGGCGCGTCTGGTTGGTACGGTCGCGGGTTGCATCCATCTGAAGACCTCTCTAGAACTGGCTTCCCGAGAAACGACGGTGCAGCCGGCTGCGCAGCCGGACCGCCGTCACGTTCAGCAGCACGACGATCAGGATCAGCAGCAGGGTCGACGTGAACACCATGGGGATGGCCGCTTCGCTGTTCTGACTCTGAAACCCGACGTCGAAAATGTGAAACCCCAGGTGCATGAAGCTGCGCTCCAGATGCATGAACGGGAAGTAGCGGTCGATCGGCAGCTCGGGCGCCAGCTTCACCGCGCCGACCAGCATCAGCGGCGCCACCTCGCCTGCGCCCCGCGCCATCGCCAGGATCATGCCGGTCATGATGCCGGGCATCGCGCGCGGCATGACGATCCGTTTGATCGTCTGCCACTTGCTGGCCCCGCAGGCGTAGGAACCCTCCCGCATCGACCCCGGCACGGCGGCCAGCGCCTCCTCCGTGGCGACGATCACCACCGGCAGCGTCAGCAGCGCCAGCGTCAGGGAAGCCCACAGGATGCCGCCGGTGCCGAAGGTGGGGCTGGGCAGCTTGGCGCGGAAGAAGAGCTCGTCGATGCCGCCGCCGATAAGATAGCTGAAGAAGCCCAGCCCGAACACGCCGAACACGATACTCGGCACGCCGGCCAGGTTGTTGATCGCGATCCGCACGGTGCTGACCAGGCGGCCCGGCTTGGCGTACTCGCGCAAATAGAGCGCTGCGATCACCCCGAACGGAACCACGGCAAGCGACATGAGCAGGGTCATCACCACCGTGCCGAAGATCGCCGGGAAGACCCCGCCCTCGCTGTTTGCCTCACGCGGGTCGGCGGTCAGGAACTCCACCCACCGGGACAGATAGATGCCCAGCTTGCGCAGCAGGCCGAGCCGGTTGGCCGGGTAGCCGCGGACGATCTGGCCGAGCGGCACCAGCACCTCGGCGCCGTCGGCGAGCCGCATCGAAAGCTGGTAGCGGTCGCTCGATCGCTGCAGCTCGTCGATCCGGGCGCGGATCCCGGCGTACTCGGCGTTTGCCTCGGACTCGATCGCCGCCGCCTTTGCCTGCTCGGACGCAAGCGCCTGCTCGGCGGCCCGGATGCCGGCCGCCGCGCCGCTGTCCCGCGCCTCCTCCAGCACGAGTGCGGCCTCGCGCATGCGGAGCCGCGCCGCCTCCAGGCGATGGTTCAGGTAGCCGATGTCGCCCCGTTCCAGCCGCCTGCGCTCGGCCCGCCACCCCTCCACGGTCCGGTGGTGCCGTTCGAACTCCCGCCAGGCAGCCTCCGGGCCCTCGGCGGTCGCCGCGCCGTCGACCAGGAACGCGGTCGGCTCGCCGTAGAACCTCCCCCACGTCAGCCGTTCGAAGATCACCGCCCACTCCGGAGTGGCGCGCTCGGCCAGCGCGAAGTCCTCCACCCAGGTGAAGTGCACGCCGGTCACGTCGAAGTTGCCGGTCCGCACCAGCCAGCGCGTCGAGGTGCCCCGCTGCCGGTCCAGCAGCTGCCGGGCGGGCTCCTGCGTGGCAGAGGGAAGGGAGTCGATCACGTTCCCGGCCGGCCGGTAGCGGTCACGGCGGGTCACCTCGCCCAGATGGACCGATCCGTCGGCCATCTCGAAGCGCGCCAGCGGCGCGGGCCAGAAGGTGCCGAGCCCGCGGACCAGGATCAGCAGCAGCAAGCCCAGCGTCATGACCAGGGCGATCACCAGCGTGCCGGCGGTCAGCCACATCATCGGCTGTCCCTGCGCGACCAGCGAGGCGCCGCTGCGCACCCGGCGGCGCCTCGCGGAGGGCCTGGCGGTCGCGGCGCCGGCCGGGGGGGCGAGGATCGAGGAGCTCAGGGCGAGGATCGCCTTCACAGCTCGAAGGCCCTGCGGCGGAACCGCTGACGCACCGACTCCGCGATCGTGTTGACGACGAAGGTCATCATGAACAGCGTCAGCGCCGCCAGGAACAGGATGCGGTAGTGCGTGCTGCCGACCACCGCCTCCGGCAGCTCGACGGCGATGTTCGCCGCCAGGGTGCGGAAGCCGTTGAACAGGTTCATCTCCAGGATCGGCGTATTGCCGGCCGCCATCAGCACGATCATGGTCTCTCCCACGGCACGGCCGAGCCCGATCATGACGGCGGAGAACAGCCCGCTCATGGCCGTCGGCACGATGACGCGGACCGCGGTCTGCCAGGGGGTCGCGCCGGCGGCCAGAGACGCGGAGCGCAGATGCTCCGGCACGCTTCTCAGCGCGTCGTCGGCGATGGTGTAGATGATCGGGATGATCGCGAAGCCCATCACGAACCCCACCACCAGCGAGTTGCGCTGCACGTAGGTGCCGAGCACCGGGCCGATGATCGGGAACGAACCGCGCGAGTCCAGTCCCAGCGCCTGCAGCAGATAGCCGGCAAGCAGCGCCGCGCCGCCCGCGGCGGCCACCGCCGCGACCAGCTTCACGATCTCCAGCAGCGCCACCTGCCGGGCCGGCAGGCGCCGGTACACCACGCGCAGCTTGGGCGCCAGCGACCGCGACAGAAACCACACCGTGGCCAATCCGGTGAGCGGCAGCAGCAATATCGCCCAGCCGCCGGTGCCGGTACCGATCTGGCCGTCCAGCCAGAGCTTGATGTCGCCCGCGAACAGCGCTCGCTCGGCCACCGGCCCGGCCAGCCGCGACAGCAGCAGGCCGAGCGGCAGCGCCCCGAGGAGCACGAACAGGATGCGGTAGCGGGACAGGATGATCGCCGTGCGGTCGGGCAGGAGCTGGAACAGGTAGCCGCCCGCCAGGCAGGTGAGCGGGATCATCAGGAACGCGACCAGGATCATCGGCACCGCCCGCTCGGCGATCGGCGCGAACACCAGGCCCGCCAGGAAGCCGAGCACCACGCTGGGCAGGCTGGCCATCATCTCGATCACCGGCTTGATGCGAGCGCGCAGCCTGCTGTGGAGAAACTCGCTGGTGTAGATGGCCGCCAGCAGCGCCAGCGGCACCCCGAACAGCATCGAATAGATGGTCGCCTTGATCGTTCCGAATATCAGCGGGACCAGCCCGTACTTGGGCTCGAACGTGTCGGTGGCGCTCGACGACTGCCACACGTGCGCCGGCGCGGCGTTGCCTTCGTACCAGACCTTCGTGAAGATCGATCCCAGGGTGGCTTCCGGATGCGGGCTGTCCAGGGACAACAGCGCGAACCCCCGATCGGTGACGGCGACGATCGCATCGTCGCGCGGGCTGAGCGCGACCGCCGCGATCGGCACGTCGGCAAAAGGCCGAGCCTGTGCCAGTAACGCCCCGCTGGTCACGTAGAAGCTGCGCACGCTGCCGTCGTCGTAGCCGATGACGATCATGCGTTTGCGCGACGAGCTGCCGATGCTGGTGACGGCCGCTGGGCCGCCAGGGGTAGCAGGCCCGTCGAAGGTGTGGGCGGTGACCAGCAGCAGACCGTCGGTCGTGGCGGCGTCTTCGTCGCGAACCCGGAACCAGGTGTTGACGCGCCCGCGGCTGTCGCCGATCAGCAGGGTTTCGCGGCCCAGCAGGAAGCGACCCACGGTGAGCGCGGCACCGTCGCGCAGCAGATCGCCGCGCTCCGCGACGGCCGGCTGACGCAGGTCGCGGGTGTCGAAGCGCACGAATGCCCCGTCCTCCCACAGCACGTAGACGGCATTGGCGTTGCCGCCGACCAGCACTCGGGAAAGCGGGACGTCGCGGTCGAAATCGGGAATCGCGGCGCTCCCGCCCCGCACCGACGAGGTCACGCGCCCGGTGAGGATGTTGCGCCGGCGCGTCACGGCGCTGACCCGCAGCAACCCGTCGTCGGTTACCATGGCGACCACCGGCCCGACCGGGCGCACCGTCTGGTCGATCAGCAGCACGGCGCCGGTGTGACCGCTGGCCACCGAGTCTTCGATGCGCGCCTCAAGACGCTGCCGACGGAGCTGGCCGATCGGCGTGCGTTGTATCGAGGCGTCGTCGAGCACACCGACCTCACCCTCGGCGAGGGTGCGCAGCCGGGCCGGCACGTCGTCGTCCTCGAAGAACGCGGTTTCGAACAGCACCTGGCCCAGCCGGATCGTGCCGTCGGCGAACCCGGCGGCCAGCCAGCCGCCCTCGTCCGAGTAGGTCAGGGAGGTGGGCTGCTCGTCGAACAGCGGCAGTTCCTGAAGCAGCATGCCGCCGTCGGGAACACCCGGGTCGATGCGGAAATGGCGCAACGCCCGCCCGCCGTCGATCAGCTCCGCGGCGGCGACCCGGAACTCGTCCACCAGCACGAACCGGTCTATCGCGTCGGCCGCCGCGCCGGCACCGGACTGGGAAACCGCCGGCTCGATGCGCGAGCGGCCGACCAGCGGCACCACGACGGAGGCCAGGAACACGAACACCAGGAACACCGCGGCGATCACGCCGATGCCGCCGATGGTGATGATCGACTTCGACGCAATCTCCGCGATACGGACGCCGGGCCGCGTCTTGTGCGCCCGCCGGTATCCGGTGAAGGCCGTCTCACCGGGGGGCCGAACGCGCTGCACGCGGGGCTCTCTCAGAGGCCCAGCGCCGCCATCGCCTCGGAGGCGATCTCGTTGGTGATCGGGTAGTACCCGTCCTTGGTCACGTCCTCCTGCCCCTGCCTGCTGAACAGGTACTTGACGAACTCGCGCCGCAGCGGGTCGAGATCGCTGCCGGGACGGTGGTTGACGTACACGTACAGGAACCGCGACAGCGGATACTCGCCGGTATAGGCGTATTCCGCGGTGGCCGGGATCGGGTCGCTCGCTGCTTCGACCGCCAGCGGCACCGCACACACGTCGGCGGTGAGGTAGCCGATGCCGGAGTAGCCGATGCCGGGAGCGTCGCTGGCGACGCCCTGCACCACCGAAGAGCTGCCGGGCTGTTCCTTCACCGACGGCTTGTAGTCGCCGTCGCCCAGCACGTTCTGCTTGAAGTAGCCGTACGTGCCGGACGCCGAGTTGCGGCCATACAGGCTGATCGGCTGGTCGGCCCAGGCGCTGTCGGTCACGCCGGCTTCTCCCCAGGTGCGGATGTCGGTCCGGTAACCGCCGCGCCGGTTGGTCGAGTAGATGGCGTCGACCTGCTGCAGGGTAAGGCCCCTATCGCAGATCGGATTGTCCTTGTTGGCGTACACCGCCAACATGTCGATGGCAGCGGGCAGGCTGGTCGGCGGATAACCGTACTTGCTCTCGAACTCGTCCACCTCGGCGGCCTTCATCGGGCGGCTCATCGGACCGAACTGGGAGCTGCCGGCGATCAGCGCCGGCGGGGCCGTGCTGGAGCCCTTGCCCTCGATTTCGATGCGCACGTTCGGGTACATGCCCAGGAAGCCCTCGGCCCACAACGTCATGGTGTTGTTCATGGTGTCCGAGCCGACGCTCTTGAGACTGCCCGACACGCCCTGCACCTGTGCGTAGCCGGCAAGCGCCGGGTCGACCGACACCTGCGCCAGGGCGGTCATCGACGTGATCAGCAGGGCCGCCGCCAAGGCGCCCGCGAAAATGCGGTTGGTTCGCATGTTTCTCCTCGCGATGGTCAGAATCGAGGAGAAAGGTGCCGCGTGAGTGCTAGCGGACCGCTAGCACCATGATAATACCGCGCTAGTATCGACGGACCTGTACAACCCCGGGGCGCGGGCGTAGCGTCTGCGGCGTGCCGGAGCTGCCGGAGGTGGAGACCATCGCGCGCGGGGTGCGGCCGGTGCTGCTCGGCCAGCGCATCGAGCGCATCGTGGTCCGCGAACCGCGGCTGCGCTGGCGGGTGGCGGACGACCTGGCGCCGCGGCTCATCGGGCGCACCGTGCTGGACGTGCGGCGGCGCGCCAAGTACCTGGTGGTCGACGCGGGGCCCGAGAGCCTGATCGCCCACCTGGGCATGTCCGGGCGGCTCCTGGTGGTGCACGCGGAGGCGCCGCCGGCCCGGCACGACCACGTGGACGTGGTGCTGGGCTCGGGGCTGGCCGTACGGCTGCGCGATCCGCGCCGCTTCGGATCGCTGCACGTGGCCGCCGCGCCCGACGAGCACCCGCTGCTGGCCGGGCTGGGGCCGGAGCCGCTCGGCGACCGGTTCGACGGCGGCTACCTGTTCGCGGTGAGCCGCCGGCGCACCGTGGCGATCAAGGACCTGCTGCTGAACAGCCGCATCGTCGCCGGCATCGGCAACATCTATGCGAGCGAGGCGCTGTTCGCCGCACGCGTGCATCCGCGCACGGCCGCCGGCCGGCTGGGCCGCCTGCGCATGGAGCGGATCGCCGCCGCGGTGCGCGCGGTCCTGCAGCGGGCGATCGACGCCGGCGGCACCACGCTGCGCGACTACCGCACGCCGGGCGGCGATCCGGGGCTGTTCGCGATCGAGCTTGCCGCCTACGGCCGCGCCGGGCAGCCGTGCCCGCGCTGCGGTGCAACCATCCGGGCGCTGCGCCAGGGCGGCCGCTCGACCTTCCATTGCCCGCGCTGCCAGCGCCGCTGATACTCACCGCCATGCATATAGAGCACGCCGTGGTGGTCGCCGCGCGCGGCGGTCACTTCAATGAGGACCTGCAGGCGATCCGCGCCGGCGCCCGGCGCGACGGCTACCTGTACCTGGGGGATCCGCAGGCGCCGGGCTTCGACGCGATCCGCCAGCCCAGCGAGGCGTTCTCCCTGGTCCTGCGCCTGGAGGGCGGCGCCACCGTGGCCGGCGACGGCATGAGCGTCGCCTACTCGGCGGCCGGCGGCAGGTGCGGCCTGTTTCGCGCGGCCGAGCAGCTCCCCCACCTGCAGGCGATCTGCGACCACCTGCGGGGCCGGACGGTGGGCGACCTGGCGGAGATGTGCGCGGACCTGGAGGCACAGCCGTACGATGAGCGGCTGCACCGCAACGCGGCCTTCTACGGCGCGTCGCAGGCGCTGGCCCAAGCGGTCGCGATCGCGAAGGGCCGCACGACCGCGGAGGTGCTGGCCGACCACTTCGGCCGGCCGGTGGGCGCCGCGCCGGTGCCGATCAACGTGCAGTGCGGGGAGGAGCGGCATGCCGGGGTCGACAAGGCGATCATGAAACGGGCCGACGTGCTCCCGCACGGCCTGATCAACGACCTGGACGAGCTCGGCGCGCAGGGTGAGGTGCTTCAGGAGTACGTGAGCTGGATCGCCGCGCGCATCGCCCGCCATGCCCCGGCCGACTACCGGCCGGAGTTGCACATCGACGTGTACGGCATGATCGGCGTCGCCTTCGACCACGACGTGGGCCGCATGGCCGACTACCTCGCCGGGCTGGGCAAACGCGCCCTGCCGTATCGCCTGTGCGTGGAGACGCCGGTCCTCCTGGATTCGCGGAGCGTCCAGATCGAGACGCTGGCGGCCCTGCGCGAAGCGCTCGCATCGCGGGAGCCGCGCGTGTCGATCATCGTCGACGAGTGGGCGAACACGCTGCAGGACATCCGCGCCTTCATCGCCGCCGGCGCGGTGGACATGGTAAACGTGAAGAGCCCCGACCTGGGCTCCATCCTGGACTCAGGGCAGGCGATCCTGGACTGCAAGGCTGCCGGCGTGCGGCCGATCCTGGGCGGTTCCTGCGCGGACACCGACCAGTCGGCGCGGGTCATCGCCCACCTGGCGCTGGCGACCGAGCCAGCCTGGGTGCTGGCGCGGCCGGGCATGGGGATCGACGAAGGCCTGCAGATCGTCCACAACGAAATGGCGCGGACACTCGCCCTGATCGCCGCGCGGCAGTGAGCGTGGCGGTCCCACGGCGGCTGGCTACGCCGTTTCCAAGTATAACAATTGTGCTCAAAGCCTAAGAGGGTGTTGACATAATCAAGAGCCAGCGGTGAGTCTGCGGGCGAGCATGCGTGCGCCAGTAAGCCACACCCAGGCTGCGGACACGGATAACAGGCGATCATGATGCATAATCAGGCGGCGGCAGCGTTCGTACCATGCGTGGGTGCGCTCCACTACCCACCGTTTCGGCAGCACCACGAAGCCCTTGCTGTCCGCCAGCACGGGAAGCAACTCGCCTTGGTCGGGATGGACCCAGCGTCCCACGTTGCGATTGGCCGGATGCCGAACCACCTCCACGTCAATCCGGTGCTCCTGCTTGAGGTGCACGGCGCAGGTGCCGGCGTACCCACTATCGACATACAGCTTCCCCAGGCTCGGATATTTGTCGACGGCTTCGCGGACCACCTGGTCGGCGCCGTCGCGGTCCTGCACGTTGGCCGGCACCACGTTCACCATCAGGAGTAGCCCCAGGGTGTCGACCACCAAGTTGCGCTTGCGGCCCTTGACCTTCTTGCCGGCATCATAGCCGCTCGGACCGCCCTGCGGAGAATTGCGAGTCGATTGCGCATCCAGCACCGCCGCAGTCGGCTCCGGCGCACGTTCCTCGCGGTTCCGCCACAGTTCCCGTAACCGATCATGCATCTGCTCGAACTTGCCGCCCGCAGCCCAGCGACGGAAGGTGCGGTACACATTCTCCCAGGGGGGGAACTCGTGCGGCAGCATCCGCCACGAACAGCCGTTGCGCACCACGTAGCAACACGCGTTCACCATCTCCCAGCGGCTGTACTGGGGCGGTCGACCGCGCGTTCCCGGTTGTTCGAACAGGTCCGCCACCAACTCCCATTCGGTCTTCGTCAGGCAACTCGGATAGCGCTGCTCCGGCTCATGCCGTCGATGTTCGTCCTTGTAGCCATAGCGCTTGAGCTCCGCTTGCTCCGCTCGCCGCTCAACGGTCACCGCGCCGCGCTTTTGCTTCACCCCTGCCTGCCGCAGCGCTTTGAGCACCGTGGCCGCACTGACCGTCAGTTCCGTCCGTCGCATGAACTCGGCGGTCACTTCATCCAGCGTCGCGTGCGGTTGGGCGCTGACGATCTCGCGCAGCACTTCGCGCCCGGATTCGTCGATCTTGGGCGGGCGTCCCTTCCTCTTCGCCATGATCCTCCTCGATTGCCGCTGCGGCAACCAAAGAATCATCGCCGGATGTGTTTATTATGTCAACACCCTCTAAGAGAACAGCCTTCCCACGGCGCACCGAAAACCCGGCAGCACGTCCGCTCCGCTCAGTTGGTCGTGCTCGGCGAGCGCCTGCACATCGTGCGGCGACCGATAGACGTACACCGTTCGTGTCGCGGGCTCCACGATCCAGACCAGACGGGTCCCGGCCGAGAAGAACTCGGCGACCTTCGTATGAAGGTCGCTGAAGCGATCCGATGGGGAAGCGACCTCTACTGCAAGATCCGGGGCAAAGGGCCAGAACGTCTTGGGGATCCCTGCCGTCGGAACACGATCCGCCGTGACGAAGGCGGCGTCCGGCGCCCGCACGACGTCCGGATCCCGCTGGAGGATGAAACCGGTTTCGGCGCCGCAGCAGACACCCGAGCGTTGCGCTTCGGCGTATTCATCGAGAATGCGACCGACGCGGGCCGTCAGCGCACCATGCTCGGCGCCAGTCGGGCTCATGCGGATGAGCTCTCCTTTGACCAGCTCGTATTTCCAGTGGTCATCCGGAAGATCGAACAGCTCGTCTGCGGTCATGAGTGTGCGCCGCTGTGAAACCACCATCTGCCGTCTCCTGGATTGACCCGTCGGCCAAGTGTATCGACAGCAACCGCCGGCAGGATACCGTACGCATGGAGTGGGAAAGATGCAGGAGTTCCTGATGCAGCACCGCCGAGAAGCGGGCCGATGGCGCCGGTGACCGCGCCTGCCGCCGCTCGGCTGCTGCCTGCGGTGAACGGCGACGGGCTGCCCGTCGTCCCGATGACCGAGGAGCAGAAGTACCTGTTCGATCTGAAGGGCTGGGTCGCGCTGCCCGAACTGCTGGACGCCGCGCAGCTCGAGCGGATCCGCGACCACCAGATGCGGTTCCTGTACCACCCCGAGGAGTTGCCGCCGGAGGAGCGCGACAACCACGGCGGGCCGTCTCAGGTGCTGCTGGACGCGCCGGCGGTGGTCGGCGTCCTCAACGAGATCATCTCCCATCCGCCGCTGGCGGCCGCGGACTGCTACGGCTTCCGCTTCGACCACACCTACACCAGCCACCGGCAGGCCGGGCACGACAACTTCAACCCGCACGGCGGCGGCGGCCTGTTCAACTTCAGCGGCGACTCCCACCTCTACCAGATGCATCCGGGCCGGATTTACGCCGGCCTGGTGCGGGTCGTGTGGGAGCTGAATGAGGTCGCCGCGGGAGAAGGCGGCACGCTGTTCCTGTCCGGCAGCCACAAGAGCGCCTTTCCGCGCCCGGCGGCGCTGTCCGGCCGCGACAGCCCGCTGTGGGAGACCTACTCCTGCCCGGCCGGCTCGGCGGTCATCTTCACCGAGGCGCTCTGCCACACCGGCACCCGCTGGACCAACACCACGCGCGACCGGCTGAGCCTGTTCACCTGCTACAACACCGTCAACGCCAAGTGGGGCAAGGGCTGTCCGCCGCCGGAGGCGATCGCCGCCATGCCGCCCCTGCGGCGCACGTTGTTCCGCGGCGTCTGGCACGGCATGACCGAGGTCCCAAACATCAACAAGTACCATGACGAAGCCAACACCGGCCGCTTCGCCGCCGGCTGAAGCCGATAGAGGGATCTCAGCCCCAGACCTCTTCGTGCGAAAGAGCCGTGTCCTCCCGAAGCGTCGCTTCGCGCTCACCCGCCAAGCGTGCCAGCGCCACGTCCTCTTCCATCACCAGCGCTTCCCGGATGAGATCGCGCGCTACCATCGACAGCGATACCCCCCGTCTCTCTGCAAGTTGCTCGATCTGCTCGTAAACTGGGGGATCGACGACAATGTTTATCCTGGGGTTCTTTGAGGGCATGGCTTCCTTTCCTCCATTCCGTGTAACACTTTTGACGCTCCCGGATCAAGTTTCGTCAGGGACATCCGGCCGTGGCTGACCTGCCGGTCGTCGAGTTGCGCGGGGCCAGCGCCGAGCGCGGACGCCAGCACGGGCGCGCCCTGCGGCTGCAGATCGAGCAGGCGATCGAGTTCTACGCCGGCCTGTTCGGCCGGCTGGGGCTGAGCGGCGCCGACATCCGCCGCCGCGCCGCGCGCTTCGTCGAGCCCACGCACCGGCTGAACCCGCTGCTGGCCGCCGAGCTCGAGGGGATCGCCGACGGGGCGCGCTGCCTCCTGCACGACATCTACGCGCTGTCCGCCCGCTACGAGATCGCCTACGCCGAGGTGGCGCTCGGCGAGTGCTCGAACGTGTTCGTGGGCGCGGAACGGTCGACGACACGCGCCACGATCCTGGGCCAGAACTGGGACTGGCGCCCGGAGGTGGCGGCGTTCCGGGTGATCCTGCGCAGCCGCTGCGACGACGGACCCGACCATGTGGTGATCAGCGAGTGCGGGCAGCCCGGAAAGTTCGGGCTGAACTCAGCCGGGCTCGGCGTGGTGGCGGCCGGCCTGGACTGCACGGCCAGGCAGGCGACCGGCGAGCAGCTCTACGTAGGACTCAAGCGCACGGTGCTGCAGTGCGTGTCGATCGAAGAAGCCAAGCTGGTGCTCATGCGCCACGCGCCGCTGGCCACGGTGAACGTGATCGCGGCCGGGCCGGCAGGCGCCGGCTGCGAGGTGGAGTACACCCCGGCCGGTCCGGTCGCGCGGAACCTGGCGCCTGGCGAGCTGTACTGGCACACCAACCACTGCCGTGAGGCCGACGAGCCGAGCGCGTTTGCGAACAGCCTCAGCCGCGGCCGCCGCTGGAGCGCGATCACCGGGGACACGGGCCCGGTGTCGCCGCGGACGCTGGAGGGCTGGCTCGCCGACCGGGTCGGTGACGACAGCATCTGCCAGACGCCGCGCCCCGGCGACCAGCGCATCACCTCGCTGGAGACCCTTTCGTCGCTGGTGCTGGATCTGCGCTCGCGCACCCTGTGGGCGACCGCCGGCCCGTCCCATCAGGCCCCTTACCGCCCCTACCGCCTGGGCGCGGTGAAGGGATGACGGAGGACGCCTGCGTCTTCTGCCGGATCGTCGCCGGCCGTGAGGCCTGCAGCCGCGTGCACGAGGACGACATCTCCCTGGGCTTCATGGGTATCCGCCCGGCGCGGCCCGGCGAGCTGATGATCATCCCCAAGGAGCACATCGACCACTTCTGCGACATCCCGGACGACCTCGCGGCGCATATCCTGCTGGTGGCTCAACGGCTCTCGCGCGCGATCCGCCGCACGCTGAGCCCGCCGCGCGTCGGCCTGGTGGTGCACGGGTTCGGCGTCCCGCACGCCCACCTGATCGTCGTCCCCCAGCACGAGGAGACCGACATCATCTCCGGCCGCTTCATCCGCCTCGACGGGGGCCGCATCTCATTCAGCAACCGGCACCTCGATGTGCCCCGTCACGAGCTGGACGCCATGGCGTCGCCTCACCCCGCGTCGCCGGATTCCACGAGCATTTCGAGTTCCCGCGTGAGTGCCCTGAACACGCCATTCATCTTGACGAGGTGCTCAGGCACGGTTGTATCAGCGAGGCCTACGTACTCGTGGGCGAGCACATTGCGAAATCCGCGAGGAAGAGCAAGCGCTCCACCGCGTACCTCGTGGTGCGGCTCCGCAGGTAGTCGTCCAGAGAGAGATCCCGCCACTGCGCCAGATCCGCGCCGTACTGGCGCAGCAGCTCGAGTCTCTCCAGGAGGCTCTCAGATCGGTACACCATGGCGCCGCCTCCTGCGCCGCTCCAGGTACAACGTGCGGTCCCGATATCGCCAGATCACTCTGCGTTCGAACTCATTGAGTCGATCGGCGTCGGCGTAGTGAACAAGCCTGCCGTCCCGTATCACCGAAAACGCCAACCCTGCTTTGGCGTGGTTGAGCCAGACCAGGTCCAATCGTTCGGTATGCAGCAGGCCGGTGAGCGTCCCGCGCAACGCGAACAGGTCATCCCACTCGTATTCGTCCGTCGTGTAGATGGCGAGGTCGACGTCCGAATCGGCGTGCCCCACTCCGGCAGCGCGCGAGCCGAACAGGTACACGGCCTCAACGCGCACGTCGCGCACCGTTGCCGGCAAAAGCAGGTCGACGCACTCATTGGTCGACAAGCCGATACGTTTCGTCCCCTTCCATCGCTCCCGCACCGCCATGTGCCTACGCTCGGACGGTCACTGTATCGGCAGCGCTCGGTCTCGACCACCGTTACGCTGTCATTTGCAGTCCACCATGCCGCGGATGCACCAACGGAAAGGAGCGGGGTGGAAGGTAGACGCCGGGATCGGCGGCGCCTACCGTCGAAACGATGCGGAAGTGGCGCAGTCCCGAGGAGCTGGTTGAGATCGGCCTGTCGCGCAGTCGCGTCCTGATGGTGAACGAGGCCCACGACGGCTTGAAGCGCTGCATCCGCACGCGCAACATCGGCACCCGCATGGTCGAGCCGGCTCATGCGGCCGGCGTTCGGCACTTGGCGATGGAAGCCCTGACGCCCGATTTCGCGGCGGCGGCAAACCGGGAGCGGCGCCTCGGACCGGGTAGCGAATATCTGGCGCAATGCGATCTTCGCGAGCTGATGAATGCGGCCTTGGAGCACGGCTGGTCCTTGATCGCCTACGAAGCCACGGATATTGCCGAAAACCACTGGCTGCTCTCCGCCCGAAACGACCGCCAGGAACAGCAAGCCCGCAACTTGACGGCCGCACTGGGCCGGCTCCGTCGTGGCGACATGCTCATGGTGTGGTGCGGGTGGTCGCATCACCACAAAGGATCGATCAGAACGTCAGAGGAACCACTGGAGCTCATGGGCTCGCGGTTTCAACGCGCAGCGCAGATCACCCCCTTCTGCATCGATCAATGCCTGACGGTCCATTGGGACGTTCGGGCCCTGCAGTCCTGGCGGGCGCGGCGTCACCGTCGGGTGCTGGAGCAGTTCGGGGGCACCGCCCGCTACCTGGTCCGTAAGACCGTCGGCCCCGTGGCAGGCCGCCCGGTAGATGCGATCATCAGGTTAGTTCACAACGAGTTACGGTGAGTGGTGAGTGGTGAGTGCCGACCCATTCGGATTTTGGTGCCGACGGACCCCAGCGTGTCCAGGTGCGAGGACGCTGGATGAGTGAAGAGCAGGAAGAGTACGCTGCCAGGCATGGAACAGCGGACCCTCGGAGATACCGGATTGCGAGCCACGGTGCTCGGCTACGGCGCCATGGAGCTGCGCGATCCGGAGCGAGTAAACGATAGCCAGGCGGAACACCTGCTCGGCGCCGTGCTTGACGGCGGCATCAACTTCGTCGACACGAGTCCCGATTACGGCGTGTCCGAGGACCGTATCGGCGCATACCTCAGCCACCGGCGCAGCGAATACGTACTCGCCACCAAGTGTGGCTGCAACGTGGACGCTCGCGGCAGCGGCGGCGACCCCGGCCACATCTGGACGCGCGAGCATCTCCTCGCAAACATCGAGCAGTCGCTGAGGCGACTGCGCACCGACCACGTCGACGTCTGGCAGATGCACAACGCGCGGGTGGATGACGTGGACGGCGCCGGGCTGTTGGAGGTCATGCGCGAGGTGCAGGCGGCCGGCAAGGTCCGCCACGTGTCGATCTCGTCCACGATGCCGGACATCACGACCTACGTGGCACGGCGGGCGTTCGCCACCTACCAGATCCCGTATTCCGCGCTGCAGCGGGAACACGAGCTGGTGATCGGTGAGGCCGCGGCTGCCGGCGCGGGTGTGATCATCCGTGGCGGCGTCGCCAAGGGGGAGCACGCCGCCGGGTCGGCGGATCGCTGGACGTTGTGGGAGACCTGCAAGCTCGACGAGTTCGTCGCCGAGGGCGAGTCGCGTTCCGGCTTCCTGCTGCGGCTCACCATCACCCACCCCGGGATGCATACCACCATCGTGGGAACCAGGAACCCGCAGCACCTCGCCGACAACCTGGCGGCCGCCGAGCGGGGCACGGTGCCCGAAGACACCTACGCCGAGATCAAGCGACGGCTCACCCAGGCCGGCGAGCACCCGTAGCGGGAACGGTACGAAACCGCCAAGCCCGTGCCGCGAGCCGCCGAAGGACGGGCCCTGAACGTCCCATCGGCGGCGGCGAGAAGGGCCGATGAAGTTGCCTCAATTCTTTCTCTGCATTATATTTACATGATGAGAAGCGCTGCGGAAAAGGAGCTCGCCTGCACCGTGTCCGGCCTCTCCGACGACCAACTGTTGGAGCAGACCACGAGGCTGGCTCTCCTCGACCACCAGATTCAGGTGTTCGTCATCGATCACCTGCTCGAGATCGAAGCGCGCGGCCTGTATCTGAGTCGCGGCTTTCCGAGCCTGTTCGCCTACGTGGCGCGCGGGCTCGGCTACAGCGATGCCTCCGCATGGCGCCGGATCAACGCCATGAAGCTGTGCGCGCGGATCGAGGGGGCGCGCGAGCGGCTGCGGGACGGCTCGCTCACGCTGGACGCGGCGGCGCAGTTGCAGGCCGCCTTCGAACGCCGTGATCGGGAGCGAGCGCACCTGACGCGCGGAGTGGGGTCCGGGGCAGGATCGGCCACGAAGCCGAACGGCGCGGCGCCGCCGGCGCCGGTGCTGGACGTATCGGCGCGGAAGGCGCTGGTGGAGCGGGCCGTCGGCAAGAGCACGCGCCAGGTGATGCAGATGCTGGCCGCGGTGGATCCGGCGTTGGCGGTGCCGGCCGACAGGGTGCGGCCTCTGAGTGAGGGGCGCTGGGAGCTGAAGGCGGTCATCGATGCGGAGTGCCAGCGCGGGCTGGAGCAACTCCGGGGACTGCTGTCGCACGTCGATCCGCACATGACGCTGGGGCAGCTCGTGGGGCGGCTGGTCCAGGAGGGGCTCGACCGCCACGACCCGGGCCGGCCGCGACGCGGTCGGCGCGCCGAGCGAACTTCGGCGGCGCGGAACGAGGCAACCGCGGACGGCGACGCTTCCCCGGCGGTGGAGCGGACCGCGATGCACGCGGACGCCGTTGCCGCGCCGGCGTCCGCGCAGGCAGCCCCGATCCAGGGCGCCGCTTCGGCGAAGCTGAGACCTGCGCAACCGGCACAGGACCGCGCGATCCCGGCGCTGGCGCCGGCCGACCAGCCCCTGACGCTCTCGGCAACGCAGCCGGCACCCACCCCTGCGTCGGCGCCGAAGCGCCATGCACGGACGGCGAGCGCGGGCACTTCGCCGTCGAAGACACCGCGCGACCCGGACCGCGGAGCCACTTCGGCGCCGAAGCGTTGCGCCCGGGCCGGCCGGGCGATACCTGCCGCCGTCCGGCGGCAGGTATGGCAGCGCGATGAGGGGGGCTGCAGCTACGTGGACCCGGTCAGCGGGCGCCGCTGCGGCTCCAGCCACCTGCTGCAGGTCGACCATGTCTTCCCGTACGCGCTCGGCGGCGGCTCGGATCCCCCGAATCTGAGGCTTCTGTGCTTCGCGCATCACCGCGAGCGCCACGCGGCGCGCGCCCACCTCGATTCCTCGACCGCCAACCCCAAAGTCCGGATGACCCGGTGATCGACGCAGTCGTCTTCGACTGGGACGGCACGCTCATGGACGACGATGCGAGCTGGCGGCGCTGCGTGGCGGGGACGGCCGACGCGGTGGCCCGGCGCCATCTGCGCGTCGACCCCGCCAGACTGACCGACGCGTACTACGCGGCGGCGGAGCAGGTCTGGGACGAGATCAAGGACACCTTCGCGCCGCCGTGGGGGAACATGGACGAGCGCCGCATCGTGCACCGGGTGTGGAGCCTGGCCCTGCGGCCGGACGCGTCCGGCGATGCCGCCGCGCTTGCGGAGGAAACATGGACCGCTCTCAGAGGAGCGGACGTTCCGATCTACGACGACGTGACCGAATGCCTGGACGCCCTCATCGGGCGCTACCGGCTGGGTGTGTTGACCAACGGATCGACGGCCACCCATCTCCCGAAGGTCGAGGCGTCGGGCCTGGGCGGCTACTTCGGGTCCGTGACCACCACCGACGTCGGCGCGGGCAAGCCGCTGCGGGCGATCTTCGACCACGCGCTCGCTTGCCTGGATGCCGCGCCGTCGCGATCGATCTACGTCGGCGATTCGCCCTTCAGGGACGTCGGCGGCGCCAATGGGGCCGGAATGACCTCGGTCTGGATCAATCGCACCGGTGCGCAGCTCGCGGCCGAAGATCCGGTCCCGGACGCCCGGATCACCTCCCTGCGCGACCTTCCCGGCGTGCTCGACGGCCTGGAGGCGTAGGCCCTGCGCGCCGGAGGAACCGGGTGGCGGTTTTTTCGATAGAATCGCGGACCGACCCCCGATAGTCCGATAAACCGATAAAGAGCGATGAGCACCGCAACCGCCCCGCCGTCCGTCTTCCAGCCGGTGAGCAGCCAGGTCGACTTTCCGGCGATGGAAGAGGAGATCCTGGCCTTCTGGAACGAGCGCGACCTGTACCGGAAGTCGGTCGACAACCGGCCCGCCGACCGGCCGTTCCGCTTCTACGACGGGCCGCCGTTCGCCACCGGCCTGCCGCACTACGGGAACCTGCTCGCCTCCATCTCCAAGGACGTGGTGCCGCGCTACTGGACCATGCGCGGCTACCGCGTGGAGCGCCGCTGGGGCTGGGACTGCCACGGCCTGCCGGTAGAGAACGAGGCGGAGAGCCAGCTCGGCCTCAAGACCCGCGCCGACATCATCGACTACGGCATCGGCCCCTTCAACGAGTACTGCCGGCAGGTGGTGCTGCGCTACACCGCCGAGTGGCAGACGCTGATCCAGCGCCTGGGCCGCTGGGTCGACTGGGACCACCAGTACCGGACCATGGACACCGACTTCATGGAGTCGGTCTGGTGGGTGTTCAAGTCGCTCTGGGACAAGGGCCTGATCTACCAGGGCTTCAAGTCGCTGGCCTACTGCCCGCGCTGCGCGACGCCGCTGTCCAACTTCGAGGTCAACCTGGGCTACCAGGACACGCAGGACCCGTCGATCACCGTCCGCTTCCGGGTGCGCGGCACACCCGGCCTGTCCATCCTGGCCTGGACCACCACGCCCTGGACGCTGCCGTCGAACATGGCGCTGGCCGTGGGCTCCGACATCGACTACGTGCGGGTCACCACCACGGACGGCGAATCGCTGATCCTGGCCCGCTCCCGCCTGGACGCGGTGTTCGGCAAGCGCAAGGCGGAGATCGCCTCGGTCGCCGAGCAGCCGGTCGCGGAGCTCCTGACCATGAGCTACGAACCGCTGTTCGACCACTTCGCGGAGCTGCGCGACGAAGGCGCGTTCCGGGTGGTGGCCGCCGACTTCGTGTCCACCGATGACGGCACCGGCATCGTCCACATCGCCCCCGGCTTCGGCGAGGACGACCATCTGCTCGGCCAGCGCGCCGGCATTCCCGTGATCTGCCCGATCGACGCCGACTGTTGCTTCACGGACGAAGTGGCCGAGTACGCCGGTCAGTTCGTCAAGGACGCCGATACGCCGATCATCCGTGCCCTGCGCGCGGCCGGCACGCTGTTCGCCGAGAGCACCATCGTCCACAACTACCCGTTCTGCTGGCGGTGCGACGCGCCGCTGATCTACCGCACCGTCTCCACCTGGTTCGTCAGGGTCGAGGGGGAACTCAAGGAGCGGATGCTGGCCGCCAACCGCCGCATCCGCTGGGTCCCCGAGCACATCCGCGACGGCCGCTTCGGCCGCTGGCTGGAAGGCGCGCGCGACTGGGCGATCAGCCGCAACCGCTACTGGGGCACGCCGCTGCCGATCTGGCGCGACGAGGAGACCGGCGAGGCGATCTGCGTGGGCAGCATCCAGGAGCTTCAGGACCTGACCGGCCGGCCGGTCGACGACCTGCACAAGCACCGCATCGACGACCTGGAGATCCCGTCACCGTCCGGCACCGGCACGCTGCGCCGCATCCCGGAGGTGCTGGACTGCTGGTTCGAGTCGGGGTCGATGCCGTACGCACAGAGCCACTACCCGTTCGGGCAGGCCGAGGACTTCGAGGCGAGCTTTCCCGCCGACTTCATCTCCGAGAACCTGGACCAGACGCGCGGCTGGTTCTACACGCTCACGGTGCTGGCGGCGGCGCTGTTCGACGGGCCGGCGTTCCACAACTGCATCGTCGGCGGCATGCTGCTGGCCGAAGACGGCCGCAAGCTCAGCAAGCGCCTGCGCAACTATCCCGACCCGGCGAAAATGCTGGCCACCTACGGGGCCGACGCGCTGCGCCTCTACCTGCTGAACTCCCCCGCCATGAAGGCGGAGGAGCTGCGCATGAGCGAGTCCGGCATGAGCCGCAGCCTGCGCGACGTGATCATCCCGCTCTGGAACGCCTACAGCTTCTTCGTGACCTATGCCCGCATCGACGGCTGGACGCCGGCCGCCGGGGCGGCCGCGGCAGGCACGCGTTCCGCCAACCGACTGGACCGCTGGATCGTCTCCTCGCTGCAGACCCTCCTAAGCGACGTGAACCGGGAAATGGAGGCGTACCGCCTCTACCGCACCGTACCGGCCATGGTGGCGTTCGTGGAGAGGCTCACCAACTGGTACATCCGGCGCAGCCGCCGCCGCTTCTGGAAGTCGGAGGACGACGATGACAAGGCGGCCGCCTACGCGACGCTGTACGAGGTGCTGACCACCTTCGTGAAGGCGCTGGCGCCCGTCCTGCCGTTCGTGACCGAGCGCATCTACCAGAACCTGGTGCGCGCGGCCGACCCCGATGCGCCCGAGAGCATTCACCTGTGCGACATGCCGCAGGCACGCGCGGAGTTGCGCGACCGGGCGCTGGAGCGCCGCATGGAGCTGGCGACGCGGGCGGTCGTGCTGGGCCGGTCGCTGCGCAGCAGGCACGACCTCAAGGTCCGGCAGCCGTTGCGCCGCCTCTATCTGCTGCCGGCCGACGAGGAGAGCCGGCACGAGCTCGAGCCGATGCGGGATCTGATCGCGGAGGAACTCAACGTCAAGGAGGTCACCCTGGTGGAGGACGAGACCGAGCTCAGCGAGGTCTCCTACAAGCCCGACTTCCGCCGCCTGGGCCCCCGCTTCCGCACCGGCATGAAGGAGGTGGCCGCGCGCGTGCGGTCGCTCACCCCGGCCGACGTCGCCGATCTCAAGGGCGGTGGCGGCATCGAGGTCGCCGGTGGCCGCATCACCCTGGACGACCTGGACGTGCAGCGCACGGAGAAGGCCGGCATCGTCGCGGCGCTGGAGCACAACCTGGGCGTCGGCCTGGACACCCAGCTCGACGCGGAGCTCGAGGCCGAGGGGATCGCGCGCGAGCTGGTCAACCGCATCCAAAACCTGCGCAAGACCGCCGGCCTGGAGGTCTCGGACCGCATCGAGCTGGGCGTGCAGGGGGCGGACGAGGTGGAGGCGGCGGTCGCCGGCCACCGCGACTACGTGAGCGGCGAGACCCTGGCCGTGGCGCTCCGCATCGGCTCGCTGCCGGACGACCCCGCCCAGTCGCAGGCGCTCACCGTCAACGGCCTGGCAGCCACCGTCGCGCTCCGCAAGGCGCAACGGTAGGCAGCACTCCGGCCCGGCGCACAAGGCTCTGAGACCGGCGATGAAGTCAGCGAGCATCCGTCGTGTCATGAAGAACGTGACGGTATCTCTGCCCGAAGACACCGCCCGATGGCTCCGGGTAGAGGCCGCCAAAGCCGATCGCAGCGTGTCCGCCGCGCCGACCTGTCCGCCCTGCGCGGCCGGCGCATTCGGCTGCGATTTCTGGGAAGCTGGGTCAAGCTCTACGGATTTCAGTTCCGCTAGCCCAAGTTTAACGGGCTAATGATGATCCTGTTATGGGTAAGTGATTTAGGTGATCGGAAATCGGCGTGTGGCACTACAATCTCTGCACAACTGGTGAGTACCACTACTCTGCCACCAGCTTCCTGATGCCACCGGGAGCCGGGGCGACGCCCAACGCGTCGTAGATCGCCTGCTGCTGAGGCTCGGCCTGCGTGGCTTTGCGCACGTGCAGGGTGCGGCCGTCAGCACAGCGAAACGTGGTGGTGACCCGTTGCTGGGCGGCCAGGATGCTGCGCAGCGTCGCCCACGAGGCGTGTTCGCCGCGCTCACGCAGCCGCCGGCGGATCACCTGCACCAACTGATAGGCCAGCACCGTGATGAACAGATGGCCCTTGGAACGTTGCTCCTTCTGATGATAGATCGGTCGCAACCCCAGTTCCGACTTGAAAGACCGAAATACCGCCTCCAGGTCCGTCAACATGATGTAGGTGCGCCACATCGTCTGCGCATCCCAGTCCGTCTGATTGCTGCGCAGGCAGTACACCCCCGGATCGGTCAGCTTCGAGCCGGCCACCGGCTGTTGTTCCCACGTGATCGCGACCGCCTTCTTGCCGCTCGCATCGGCCTGCACCTCGATCTGGTAGTGCTGCCCCACGCCCCCGCTGGCGGCCACAAGGCGCCCGATCCGCTGCCAGATACGCTCCAGCTTCTTGTGCGTCCGCGGCCGCGACAGCCCCTCGTGGAGGTCCTTCAATGCCTTCTCGAAGCGCCTGACGGCCCGCTGCACCATCGCCTGCTCCTTCGCTTGGCGAGCCTCCGAGTAGCAATACAGGCGCACCTCGGCTCCGTCCTCGCTGTTCACCAACTGGACATGGACCTGTTGCCCGGAGGCGGTCCGCAGGCACTGTGCCGAGTCGGCATCAAACCGCCGGGTTCGCTCACGGCTCACCGCCAGATAGCGGTAGCCCTGCTGGCGCATCCACTTCAGATTCTCCTCGGTGGCCGCCCCGCAGTCCATCACGATCAGCGCATCGACGGGCACCTCCAGACGCTTCAGCGTCGCCGCCAAGACCTTCTGTTCCTTCACGTTGCCGGCCAGCACCTCGCTGCGGCGCACGAAGCCGCTGCCGTCCAGCACCAGCGCCAACGTCAGCAGCGGACAATCGCTGCGCTTCTCCTTCGAATGACCGTGCTTCGCCAAGTCCTGCGCGGCTGCCTCCCCCTCAAAATAGGTGTTGGTCAGATCGTAGAGCGTGACGGTCGTCTGCAGCCCAAACAGATCCGTCACCCGGTTGAACAGATGCTGCTCGATCTCCTGTTGCCGGCCGACCAGGGCGTCGGAGGCGCGGTAGAGCTGCATCATGCTCATGGCCTCGAAGTCCGTGTCGAGTAGTTCGCCCAAGGCACTGCGGTGGCACAGCCAGCTATAGGTGGCCCGTTCGGAGCCGGGAGCGGCCATGCGGGCGATGATGGAGCCGACCGCCGCAGCGCGCTGCGGACCGTTCAGACCCAGCTGGGTCAGCAGCGGGATGAACTGCACCTGCTGCATGGCCCACAGGCCGAGATGTTCGACGCCGACTGAGCGCGGGCGCAGCAGTTGCAGTGAAGCGACATCGACGTTGTGGAACTCGCGCTCGCCGTCGCCGGCGTCGTGCTGCGGGGCCGATTCTGGCAGGAGCGGTACTTGGCCGGCGACCAACTGCGCGGCGATCCGGTGAGCTTCCCGTTCGACAGCGTGGGGAATATCGCAGGCTGGCAGCGCCTCTTGCGGGCTGAGCAGCTGATCGATCCGAGCGCACAGCAGCAGCCAATCGGCTTGCGGGACCGAGAAATGGCTGCCGAGATTGAGGAGGGTGCGCTGGCGCACGCGGGAGCCGCGTCGTTCGGATCGCACGAGGCGATGCGTGAAGTAGCGTTCGCCGTTGGTGGTGGAGCGGGTCTGCGTGCGGCGCACGAACATGGCTGAGCAGAAGGGTACGGGGGCGGCAATGAGTGGGTCAATGGCTGAAATAACCATTATGGCACTACATCGGCCGATTCAGCTCATTTTGAGGCAGAGACCCCCATAGATTGGCCAAAATTTTCAAATCTGGCGAAATCGCCTGCGCCGATGTTAAACTTGGGCTAGGTTAGCTGCCGCCCGCGGACGAGCTCCGGAGCGCGGGTCCGGATCATGTCCTGCCCCACCTCAGCACGCCACCGAGAACAGCCGGGCTCGCGACATGCTGATGCGGATCGCGATCCGTTCGCCCCGCAGCGCCGCCAAGTCGCCGCAGCCGTTCCAGGTCACCGGCGCCGACAGGCTGTCACCGTGCAGTGGCGCGCATTCCGCGAACGAATGTCCGGCAAGCGGCGCAAGATGCTCGGCCGGCCACAGCGTCGGCGGTATAAGCTCGGCCTTGATCCAGCCGTTGGGCTCCGTCCGGTAGTTCAGGCGCAACTCCCTGCCTGCGCACTCCCTCGGTCCCAGCGTGAGCTCGCCGTCGGTGTCGGCCTGCAGGGCCACCAGCCGGTCCGGCTGCCACATCGCCCAAGTCAACAGGCCGTCGCGATCGGGATGCAGCCCGGCGTACCCTTCGTTGTGGCGGCTGCGGATGCCGCGGCACAGCACCCCCCACAGGCCGTTGGAAAGCGGGACGATGCCCGGACTGGCGTACATGCCGGAGTCCTCCGGCCCCCCCGCGGGGCCCATGGGGATGATCGGGGTGCGTTGCGGCCGATGCCACAGCACGCCGTCACGGCTCACCGCCAGGTGCACGTCCAGCACGTCGCGGGTCCGGTAGTAGACGGCCGGGAACATCAGGTGGAACGGCCCGCCCCCAGGATAGCGGCTGTAGCCGTTGGTGTACAGGTCGTCGGTGGGCGGGTCCTGCGGGTCCGCCTCCAGCACCACCTGCGGCTCCGGCCAGGTGGTGGCGAACACCGGCGACTCCGAGCGGCCGACCGCGCGGCGAAATCCCCGGCTCATCCGCACGTAGGCGACGTAGCTGCCGCGCTCCTCGTCGTAGACGGCGACGTTCTGGGTGTCGCAGAAGCGGTCGATGAGCCGGGCATCCAGCCGGGTCCAGTGAATGCCGTCCGGTGAAGCGGCGCCGCGCAGATCGCCGGTCAGGCGCAGGATCTCGCGCAGCTCCCGGTCGGGCATACCCTGCTCGCGGAGCCGCGTGCGCAGCGGCAGCGCCTCCGCGTCGCCGGTCAGCTCCTTGTCGCCATACAGCCACCGGGCCTCCATGGTGACGAGCTTGAAGTCGCCTTCGTTGGAGTCGTAGAACACCGACCCTTCCAGGCGGCGCGGGTAGACGATGTTGGTCTTCCGGTGGTCGCCGAACGGATAGAGATCGAACTCGGGACGGTGCCAGGCGAACCCGTCGTCGCTGTGCGCGTAGCAGAGCGCGCCGTGCGGGTACTGTGCTCCGCGGACGCCCCGCGGCGCCCCCACCGTGTACGCGCGACCGTCTGGCTCGTAGCCGCTGGTTCCCGGCCACACCGCCTGCCAGTCCAGAAACGGCTCGGGCCGCATGCCGCCGGCCGTGGTGTCGGTGGTCGTCGGACTCATTGCTGCGGAAAGGACTTGAACCTTCACGGGATTTAACTCCCACTAGCCCCTCAAGCTAGCGTGTCTACCAATTCCACCACCGCAGCGTCCCCATCGGGTGAGCCCGCACTATAGGAAACCGCGTTTCCCGGCGTCAATCTTTCGCCGCGGCGATCAGGGCACGTCGATCACGTCCACCGTTATTTCGTCGGGCGTCCCAGGCACGTAGTCGGGGCGCCCCAAGCGCTCAGCGATGATGAAACGGACAGTCCGATCCGTCGTCACTGTGTCCGTGTCCGTGGGCGTATGGGACACGGTCGTAGTCACTCTCGAAGGCCCGAACGTGAATGGGACCGCCCCCCGTGTCCCCAGTTCCGAGTCCTCTACGAAGACGACGCTCCTGACCTGACCGCCGGGAGCCGGGTCGATGCTCAGCCGGAGCTCGATCTCTTCGCCTTCACGCACCGACGACGGGGCGCTTGCCACGCTGACGACCGGCAGTCTAGGCGGATCGGTGCCGTCGTCGTGGTGGCTCCGGCCGTGATCGTCGCCGTCGAGGGCGACGTGCCCAACATGCTGCCGGTTTCCGTTACCCGCAGTGTCGCGACCAGATCGGCGGCCGGAGCCGGTGTGGCCCGCACCGTGAACAGCACGTCCTCGCCCTCGGCCACCTGATTCGCGCCGGCGGCGATCGTCACCACCGGCCCGTCATTGTCGCTCACCGCCACGGCCGTCGAATCCGGATTGCCGACCGTGCCCTGAAGAGGGCCGCACCCGGTCGATATCAGGCAGAGGAGGAGCAACTGAGGTATTCCGCATGCCCACGAACGGGCGGTACGCGACTTCCGAGCGATGTGCTCACGCAGGGCGAATGTTGTCACGGAGCCTTCTCCGCAAGGACATGCCGGAGGGCCGACACCCTTATCGCATTGAGCCTAACCGCCCTTTCGTTACCCACTACTGCTCTGGGACTATCCGCGCGAGTGACGAAATTTGATTGCACCCGCGCTTCGCGGATGACCATCGTGTTCTGCCCGGCATGTCGTTGCCGGTGCGCGGCGTGCCGGCAGTGCCCGTGTCCAGGGGTTGCCGGCGCCGGTCGATTTTCGTTAGGTTACGCGCTTCTCCGGACTCCGCCGGGATTTGGAGGTAGATATGAACCTGCTGGGACGTTCCCTGCTGACGCTGCACGACCTGTCCCCCGACGAGTTGACGGGGCTCCTTGACCTGTCCGCCGTCGTCAAACGCCAGCGCCGCTCGGGCGCGCGGCATCAGCGCTTCGCCGGGCTCACGCTGGCGATGCTGTACGAGAAACCGTCCACCCGCACCCGTTCCGCCTTCGCGACCGCGTTCGGCGAGGAGGGCGGCTTTCCCGTCATGATGAACAAGGACGAGCTGCAGCTCGGCGCCAAGGAGTCGATCGAAGACACCGCGCGCGTGTTCGGCCGCATGTACGACGCCATCCAGTACCGCGGCTACGCCCAGGAGACGGTGGAGATCCTGCACCGCTATGCCGGCATCCCCGTCTACAACGGCCTCACCGACAGCAGGCATCCCACCCAGGTGCTGGCCGATCTGCTGACCATCCGCGAGCACTACGGTGCACTCGACGGCGTCTCGCTCGCCTACGTGGGTGACGCGCGGAACAACGTCGCCACCTCGCTCATGATCGGCTGCTCGATGACCGGCGTCGGCTGCACGCTGGTGGCCCCGCGCGAGCTGCAGCCCGATCCGGGGTTGGTCGACGAGTGCCGCAACGGCTCGGGAACGCCGCTCACGCTGAGCGAGGACCTCGATGCCGTGGACGGGGCGGACGTCGTGTACACCGACGTGTGGGCCTCCATGGGCGAGGAGGACCGCGAGACGGAGCGCCTGCAGCTCCTGGCCGGCTACCAGGTGAACGACGCGCTGATGCGGCGCGCGGCGGCCACCGCGATCTTCATGCACGACCTGCCGGCGGTGAAGGGCAACGAAGTGACGGCCGCCGTTTTCGAGGCTCCCTACTCGATGGTCTGGGAGCAGGCCGAGAACCGCAAGCACACCGCCAAGGCGCTGATGCTGGCGACGCTGGTCGGCGACGCGTGAGCGAAGCGAACCTCACTCGAAGAGTGACCGGCGGGGGACGGCTCGAGCAGGCGCGCGCGGCCGTGCGCCGCTCCGGCTGCGCCGGCTGGCTGTTCTACAACGTCTACCACCGCGATCAGATCGCCGACGCCGTGTTCGGGATCCGCGCCGATACCAGCAACACGCGCCCCTGGCTGGCGGTGGTCCCGGCCGACGGCCCGGTGCTGAAGCTCGTCCACGAGATCGAAGCCCGCGTGCTGGACCACGTCGACGGGGACACTCACCGCTATGCGTCCCGCTCCGGCTTCGCGGAGCTGCTCACGCACCTGGCTCCGCCGGGCAGCGTCCTGGCCGCCCAGTGCTCCCAGACCCTGCCGCGCCTGTCCACCCTGGATCACGGTACCGCCGGCCTGCTGGAACGGGCCGGCTTCACCCTGCAGCCTTCGGAAGACTTGGTGCAGTGGACGCTGGGCGGCCTGAGCGGCGCCCAGCTCGCCTCCCACGACCGCGCCGCGGAGGCACTCCACCGGATCGTCGCCGATTCCTGGCAACGCCTCGCGGGCGCCTGCGCGGCCGGGCGGCAGGTCACCGAGGGCGAGGTGCGCGATTGGATCCTGGCGGCGCTGGACGAGCGCGGGCTCATCACCGATCACGCCCCGATCGTGGCCTTCGGCGCCAATTCGGCCGATCCCCACTACAGCGCGTCCGGCGCCGGCGCGGTGCTCGACCCCGGCGCGGTGGTGCAACTCGACCTGTGGTGCAAGGAGCCCGAGCCGGATGCGGTCTACGCCGACATCTCGTGGGTGGGCGTCGCCGCGAGCCGCCCGACCGCACGGCAGCGGGAGACCTTCGAGGCGGTGCGTGCCGCCCGCGAGCGGGCGGTGAGCTTCCTGGCCGACGCCGCCGCGTCCGGCCGGCCGGTGTCCGGCAGTGAGGTCGATCAGGAGTGCCGGCAGGTCCTGGCCGATCGCGGCCTCATCTCCGCGGTACGGCACCGCACCGGCCACAGCATCGACACCGACCTGCACGGGTCCGGGGTGAACCTGGATTCGTTCGAGTTTCCCGACGGCCGCCCGGTCACCGAGGGAGCCTGCTTCTCGGTCGAGCCCGGCGTCTACTTCCCGGCCGAGTTCGGCATGCGGACCGAGATCGACGTCTCCATACGCTGCGGCCGGCCGGTCGCGCCGGGCGGCGCGGCGCAGCAAGCGCTGCTGACGCTGAACCGGGATTCTGGCGCCGCCAACGGCATTCGAACGGATTCCTAGCCGGCCGGCGGTTGCACAGCAGCCCGACGACAGCGTACTTGTTGTCCGTGACCGACAGTTTTCCGTTCGAGGTCCCCGCGGGCGTCGAGCGTTTTCTCACCTCACACGATTCGTACCTCCTGCTGGGCCACCAGGACCCGGACGGTGACTGTCTGGCCTCGCCCCTGGCGCTCGCCGGTTTCCTGCGGCGCCGGGGCAAGCGGGCTCGGACTTTCTGCGAGGGTCCGTTCACGCGGCCGGAGATCGCCGCCTTCGCGCCCCGCTTCGCCACGCAGGTGACCCCGGAAGACCGCGCCGGCGACGCGGCGGCCATCGTCATGGACTGCTCGACCGCCGACCGCACGGGCGAGCCCGGCAAGGGTATCCAGGGGCTGCCGACGCTGGTGATCGACCACCACGCTGCCGGTGATCCGTTCGGGGATGAGCGCCTGATCGTACCGGCGGTGCCGGCCACCGCGCTGATCGTGCAGGGTCTGATCGAGCTGTTGGGCGACCGGCCGACACGCGAGGAGGCCGAGCTGCTGCTGTTCGCGATCTGTACCGACACCGGCTTCTTCCGCCACCTGCGCAAGGACACCGGCTACGTCTTCCGCGCGGTCGCGCGCCTGGTGGACGCCGGCGCCAGCACCGAGGCCGCCTACACGAGCATGTTCGGTGCGCGCCCGTTCGAGCGCCGCATGATGCTGGGCCGCATGCTCGCCCGTACCGAGCGGCTGTACGACGGGCTGCTGCTGTACACGGCGCAGTACGCGAGCGATCGCGCCGAGATCGGTGAGCCCGGCCGCGGGGACGACGATCTGTATTCGCTGCTGCAGACGGTCGCCGGCGCCGAGGCGCTGCTGGTGGTGCGCGAGGAGCGTCCGGGTGAGTGTTCGGTGAGCATGCGTTCGACCACGGCCGTGGACGTCGGCTCGTGCGCGCGGGTGCTGGGCGGAGGCGGTCATCCCCAGGCGGCCGGCTGCACCTTCCACGGCAGCGCCGAACAGGCCAAAGAGGCAGCGCTTGCGGTGCTGGCCCCGCAGATGGACCGACTCCGGCAGCAGCAGCGGTAGCCGGCGCAGGCTGTCAACCGCGAACGACCCTGCCGGCCGCGCGCAGGTAAATGCAGGTAAACGGCTCGTCGCGGCGGCCCCGCTACGGCACGCTCGGAGGCTCGTTCCTGGCACGCTTCCTGTTTTCCCTGGTCCGCATGACGAAATCAGGGATCAGGACGCCCGAGGAACCGATGAAGCCCGCGGTGCTGCGCTACCAGCGCACGGGCGCCGGTCGGCGCGAGTTGCTCGACCGGGTCGGCGCCTACGTTTACCGCTTTCCGCTGTGGCAGGGCGGACCGATCGACGACGACGACTGTGGGGAATTCTATCTGCACTGCCGGCCGCGCCTGCAGGATTTGATCGATCGCTTCCAGGATCAGGGCCCGCCGTTCGAGGCATACCTCAAGTCGGTGCTGACTTGGCAGCTCCGCAGCTACTACCGCTCCAAGGGGCGCCGGGAGGCGGCGTGGCGGCTCGCCGGCACCCCGCCGTTCTGGGATCCCGAGGCCGCGACGCTGACGTCCTGCCCGCCACGTGTCCAGAGTCTCCCGCCGCAGGCCGTGGCGCCGGACCTGCCCGCCGTCGCGTCAGCCCCCGACAAGGGCGCCGTCCGCAGGCGGCTGCTGTTCGCGGTCCTCAAGCACTGCCACCGGCTGCACGACACGCACGTGCAGGCGTGGGCCGGGCTGTGCAGCCGTTCCGATCTGCCGGCGCTGATCGGGCGCGCGCGCGGGGCAAGCGCGAATGCGGAGCGCCGCTGGCGCCGGCTGCACGAACGGGGCAATCACGCCTTTGCGAAGGCCCGGATGATCGAAGAGCAACTTCTCCACGAGACCGACGGGGACCGCCAGCAGCTTCTGGAGCACCGGCTGCAGCGCGCTCGCCGGACGGCGGCCAACGCCCAGGCGGAGCTGCGGGCGGTGCGGCTAGGTCCGAGCAACCGGCAGATCGCCCAGCTCCTCGGCATCCCCAAGGGGACCGTCGACACCGGAATGTTCTGGTTGAAGCACCGATTCCCCCCGCGGTAGGCTGCCGGCTCCTTGACGCTGCTAATGGCCAGCACCAACGCCGGCAAGATGCGCGAGTTTCGCCGCGTTCTGCCGGAGGTGCAGGTGCTCACACCGCACGACCGCGGCCTGACGTTCCGCTACGAGGAGCGCGGCGCCACCTTCATCGACAACGCGCTGGGCAAGGCGCGCCATCTGTTCGCGAAAACCGGCGTCGCCACGGTGGCCGACGACTCCGGCCTGGTGGTGCCGGCGCTCGACGGTGCGCCGGGCGTGCGGTCCGCGCGCTACGGTGGCGATATCACCCAGCAGCGGCGCAACCTCCTGCTGCTGGACGCGCTGGCCGGGGCCTTCGACCGTTCGGCGCGGTTCGTGTGCTGCCTGGCAGTGGTGCTGGCCGAGCATCGGCTGCTGGTCGTGCAGGAGACGGTGGAGGGCAGCGTGATATCGGCCCCGCGCGGCGCGGGCGGTTTCGGCTACGATCCGATCTTCCGGCCCCGCGGCGCCGGGGAGACCTTTGCGGAGATGGACGATGACGCCAAGGACGCAATCTCGCACCGGGGCCGGGCACTGCGCCGCATGCGTCGGGTGCTGCTGGAGTCGATGACCGATGAGGACCAGGCCGGGGGCTAAGGCCGGGCGCGAACAGCACCTGTTCGTCTGCTCGAAGTGCGAGCGGCGCGAGCCCAAGTGGCTGGGCCGCTGCCCCAACTGCGGCGAGTGGAACAGCTTCCGCGAGGTCGCCGCCGGCGCCGCTACGGCTTCGGCTTCGGCTTCCGGCGATGCGCCCCTGGCGGTACCGCTGGCGGCGATCGAGGCGGACCCGGGGCTCCGGGTCGCCTCCGGCAACGGCGAGCTGGACCGCGTGCTCGGCGGCGGTTTCATGCGCGGCTCGACCACGCTCATCGGCGGTGAGCCCGGGGTCGGCAAGTCCACGCTGCTCCTGCAGATCGGCGCGAAGCTGCAGACCGCGGGCCGGGTGCTCTACGTGAGCGCCGAGGAGTCCGCCGAGCACCTGCGCCTGCGCGCCGATCGCCTGCGGCTGCAGGCGCCGCGGCTGGAAGTCTGGGCGGGCAGCGAGCTGGCCGATCTCCTGCGGCTCCTGGACAGCGTGCGCCCGGCGGCGGTGATCGTCGATTCGCTGCAGGCGCTGACCGCAGCCGGTTCCAGCGCCCAGCCAGGCGCGGTGAATCAGATCAAGGAGATCTGCGACGCGCTGACCGGCTGGACGCACGCGCGCAACGCGATCACCGTGCTGGTCGCGCACGTCACCAAGGAGGGCGGCATCGCCGGCCCCAAGGCGATCGAGCACATGGTCGACGTCGTCCTTTCCTTCGAAACGGGCAGCGCGGAGTTGCGCTTTCTGCACGCCGTCAAGAACCGGTTCGGACCGGTCGAGGAGGTGGCGCTGTTCGAGATGACCGGCCGCGGCCTGCAGCAGCTCAGCGATCCGTCGTCACGGTTCGTCGAGCACGCGGCCGGCAGCCGGCCACCGCCCGGCGTCGCGGTCGCCGCGATCTACGAAGGCTCGCGCGTGCTGTGCGTGGAGGTGCAAGCGCTGGTGGTGCCGGCGCAGCGCTCCAGTCCCCGCATCGTCTCCGATCGGATCGACGCCGGCCGGGTCGCCCGCATCGCCGCCGTGCTGCAACGCTCGGTGCAGCTCCCGTTCCTGGATCGCGACATCTACATGAACGTCGCCGGCGGCATGCGGCTGCGTGACGTGGCCGCCGATCTGCCGATTGCCCTGGCGCTGTACGGCGCGCGCACCGAGCTTACCCCGGCCGCGACGCTGGCGGCCTTCGGGGAGATCACGCTGGCAGGGCAGGTGCGCCCCGCGGTGGGTAGCGAGCGGCGCCTGCGCGCGGCGGCCGGGCTCGGCATCCCCACGGTCCTCGCGCCCGGTCCTCTGCCTCCCGATGCGGTCGCGGGATGGCATGCGGTCGCCGACCTGCGGCAGGCGGTGCGCACGGCCATGGTCCCGGCGGCGGCAACCTCCGTGCCCGTCTGAGGCGGCCTCAGCGGATGTCTGAGGCGCGGCCTCAGCGGACGTCTGAGGCGGCCTCAGCGGAACAGCAGCGTCCCCAGCAAAGGAAGGCCGATAAATGTGCCAGCCACGCTGCCCACGGTGGCGCCCAGGAACACGACCAGCGCGTGGCTGATCCGGTTTCGGAAGAACCCGCGGACGCTCAGCAGGTCGTCGTGAATCGACTCGAAGTCGCTTACCCGCGGCTTGCGTACGATCGCCTCCACCGCGCCGCTGACGAACCCCACGCCGATGGTGGGGTTCATGGACGTGATCGGCGCCGCCACGAAGGAGACGATCACCGTAATCGGATGCGCCAGGGCGATCAGCGAGCCCAGGGCCGCGAGCGATCCGTTGATCAGGACCCAGCGGCCGAGCATCGCCAGCGTCAGGTCGATCCCCGATCGCGCGAAGCCGACCGCGATCACCGCCGCCACGATGGCCGGCACCAGCCACGGCAGGATCCGGGCGGCCTTCGAGCGCGGCGGCGGCGCGCCGAGCGCTTCGATGTCGGGCAGCTCCGCGCCGGCGTCGATCTCGTGGAGGGCCCGCACCACGCCCGCCTTGTGACCGGCGCCCAGCACCACGACCACCGGCTCTCCCGCCGACCCTGCGTCGCTGGCCGCCTGCGCGATACGCGCGGCCAGATAGCGGTCGCGCTCGTCGATCAGCACCGACTTGGCCTTGGGCACGAAATCGGCCAGCTCGGAGATCATGCTGGTGAGCGCCCCGTCCGTCTTCAGCCGCTCGATCTCCTCCGGCTCGATCTTCTCTGAGCTGAACCCGGTGAGGAGCAGCGCCGACAGCAGCTTCGAGCGGCCCCACAGCCCGCTCTGCGACCAGGCGCGCCGCAGCGTCACCTGCACGTCCCGATCACAGAGCTCCACGCGCGCCCCGGCCGCCTCGGCCTCCTCCACCGCCGCCAGCATCTCCGCGCCCGGCCGCACCTGGGCATCCAACCCCATGCGCCGCTGGAACGCCGCCAGCACCATGTTGGCAAGCAGAAGGAATCCGCGGCGGCTGCGCAGCACCGAGCGGATGTCCAGCTCGCGCCACGCCTCGGGCTTGGTCAGCGTCTGATAGCGCGCCTGGTCCAACTCCACGCAGACCACCGTGGGATTCTCGCGTGCGAGGACCGCCCGCACGTCGTCGACGCTCCGTTGCGAAACGTGCGCGGTCCCCAGGATGACGATCGGCCGGCCGCCGAACGTCATCCGTTCCACCGGCGGCCCTGCGCCGCCGGCCGAAACGTCCAAGGAACCTACCGGTCGCTGCTCCTCGGGCATCGCCGGCGCCGGGTCGGCGATGCTACGCGCTCCCGGTATAGGTGACCCGTACCTGCTTGTACGGTCCGTCACCTTCGCTTTCCGTGCTGACGTCGTCCAGATCGCTGATCGTCGTGTGCACCAGCCGCCGCTCGAACGGATTCATCGGCTCCAGCAATTGCGAGCGGCCCGAGCGCTGCACGTCGCGCGCGACGTGCAGCGCCATGCGGGTCAGGCTCTGCTCGCGCCGATAGCGGTAGCCTTCAGCGTCCAGGATGACCCGCGGTCCGTCCTCACGTCGGCGGCCGCAGGCGATGTTGGTCAGGAGCTGCAGCGCCTCCAGCGTGGCGCCGTGCCGCCCGATGAGGATGGCGGCGTCGTCGGAAACCATCTCCACCACCACCCGGTCGTCCTCGCGGTTGACGATCCGCAGATCGGCCTCCATTCCCATGCGGCCGAGCAGCTCGGAGACGAAGTCGATCACCTCGGTCTCCTGCTCCGTGTCGGGCTCGAGCTCCTCGTCCTGCTGATCGTCGCCGACGTGCACGCGGATCGTGACCTTGCCACCGCCGAACAGCCCGGATCGCGTCTTGATCACCTCAATGTCGATTTCGTCCTCGTTCAGGCCCATCGCCTCTATCGCGTTGGCGATCGCCTCCTTCTCGGTCCGCCCTTCGAATTCGTGAACCTCCATCGTCACTCCTCAGGTGCCTTCAATGCCGGCACCGTCACGTCAGGTCCTTGCGTGTCACGCGGGACGCTTCTTGCCGGCCGCCGCCCCGCCGGAACGCGGCTTGCCGGGCTTGTCGCCGCGGCTGTTGATGTAGAGCTGCTGCACGACCGTCAGGATGTTCTGCACCGTCCAGTACAGGACCAGTCCCGAAGGCATGTCGTAGAGGATGAAGAAGAAGAAGATCGGCATCGCGTACTGCAGCATCTTCATCTGGCTGGCGTTGCCGGTCTGCGCGGTCGGCATGATCTTGGTCTGCAGGAAGGTGGAGCCCAGCATGAAGAACGGCAGTAGCCGCAGCTCGTCCCAGCCGAGCAGCGGGAGCTCGAAGCCCAGCGGCAGGAGCCTCTCCGGTGCGGACAGATCGGCGATCCAGGGGGCGATGAAGGCGGCGCCGCGCAGGTCGAAATGCTCGATCAGCACCGTGTACAGGGCGAAAAAGATCGGCATCTGCAGCAGCATCGGCAGGCAGCCGCCGATCGGGTTCACCTTCTCGCGCTTATACAGCTCCATGGTCGCCTGGTTGAGCCGTTCCGGCTTTCCCTTGAACTTGCTCTTCAGCTCTTCGATCTTCGGCTGGAGTTGCGCCATCCTTTTGGTCGACTCCGAGCTCTTGCGCGTCAGCGGGAAGAACAGCACCTTGATGAAGACGGTGAGCAGGATGATCGCCACCCCGTAGTTGGGGATGACCCGATAGAACGCGTCCAGCATGAAGCGCACGATGTTGGCCAGCCAGCCGATGATCGCCGCCGTGCTCACGGTTTCCTCAAGATGGAGCTGGTCCGCGGCCGACAGGGCCGGATCGTTGTAACGGGCGAGCGTGCTGCGGTCCTTGGGCCCGGCGTAGATGCGGAAGACATCCGTCTCCGCCGCGCTCGCGATCGCGGGACGGCCCAGATACAGGGCGGTCCGCCGGTCGATCTCGGGATCCTGGCGGCCGTCGTAGGTGATCCGATAGTCGCTCTCGTCGGGGATCACCACCAGCGTGAAGTACTTGCCGACGATGCTGGTCCAGCGGACGCGGCGATCCTCGATGGTGAGGTCGTTGCGCAGCCGCTGCCGCTTGCGCTTGCCCTCCGGGTAGTAGCGCATGTACTCCCGGTACTCGTTGCGGCGGTCGAGCCGCGCGTAGTCCGGTCCGAGCTGCGGGGCGATGCCGAGCGTGTAGCTGATGCCGCCGAAATCGAGGTCCGGCACCGCGTTCCTGGAGTTCTCGATCCGAATGCGCAGCTCGAACAGGTACTCCAGGTCGAACCGGTAGGTCTTGGTCAACAGGAAGGGGGTGCCGTCGGTCGCCACAAAGTCGCGGCTGAACTCCCAGGTGGTCGCGTCGATCTGCTGGAACGCGAAGGGTTCGTCGCTCGGCGCGGTGTCCACGCCGCCGAACGCCACGGCGAAGTACTCCGTACCGGCCTCCGGTCGATGGACCAGCTCGACCGGCTCTCCGTCGACGTGCAGATGTTCCTTGAGCCGCAGCGACGCGATGGTGGCGCCCGTGCGGGAGAACGCGATCTCGAACACGTCGGTCTCGCTCCGGATCAGGTCTTCGCGGAAGTCAGCGAGCTCGGCGGGAGCGGCCACGACCGGGCTGGCGTCCAGCTCGGCGGGCTGCGGCGCCGGCTGGGACCGGCCACCGAATAGCGACGGCATCTGCAGCCGAGTCTGTTCCTGGAGCTGCTCCCCTTCCTCCAGCGGCGGCGGCGGGTCCGGCGCGAACAGAAGCGTGTAGGCCAGGATCACGCCGACCGAAAGGACGACGGCAATGATGGTCTTTGCGTCCATAATCGGTGTCGGGCCCCGCTAAGGGACCGGGTCGTAGCCTCCGGAACCAAGGGGGTGGCAGCGCGAGAGCCGCCGCAGCGCCAGCCAGGTACCCCGCAGGATGCCGTGCTTGAGCAGCGCCTGCCTGGTGTACTCCGAGCAGGTCGGGCTGAAGCGGCACGAAGGCGGCAGCCACGGCGACACCAGAAGCTGGTAGATCCGCACGACCCCCGCCACGGTGGCGCGCGCGGCGGCGGCGTACGCGCCGGGGCGCGACATACTGCCCTTCAACGGAGCCTTCAACGGAGCCTCAACGGAGAAAGCTACCGCTCAGGGCGCTTGAGAAGCCGTGCAGCGCCAAGCACCCTGACCATGTCGGTGCGCCGATCATTGGTGGTGGTGGTCGCGTCGCCGTAGATGACGAACACCAAGTCGTACGATCCCACGATGTCGCCGTGGAGTTGACGGTATGCTTCGCGGCTGATCCGCTTCTGCCGATTGCGATCGACGGCCCGGCGCAGGCTGCGGGTGGGAGCGAACGCGACCCGGTGATAGCCAAGCTCGTTCGGGGCATAGCCCAGCTTGAGGCCCTTGATCCGGCGGAATCGCCCGGTCGTGAACAGGCGGCCGATGTCGCCGGAGCGCGAGATTCGCTTGAATTGGCCACTGCCGTTGGATTGGCCACTGCGTCCCATGCGTCACCTGTCGGAGGTCGTCTGCAGCCGGGCAACCACCTAATACGGCTTGCGTTCATCGGAAACGGTCAGCCGTTGCCGACCCTTGCGCCGTCGCCGTTTGAGCACCATGCGACCCCCGCGTGTCTTCATGCGCGCACGGAACCCGAAGGTACGGCGTCGGCGTACGCGGCTTGGCTGATAGGTTCGTTTCATGAGGAAATCCGATTGAGAGGCCGGGCTAATGTAGATTCAGCGCTCGCCGCTGTCAAACCGGATCACGCAGCACGGTGACGATTCGGCCGATTTCGAGCGCCGGGTGCGAACGGCCGAGCCGCCGCAGGATCGCCCGCTCCTGAGTTCGCAGCAGTTGCACCCAGCCCGGATGATCCGCGGCAACGATGAGCCTGCCGCGCTCCACCTCGATCGGGCGGGTGTGCGCGGCGAGATCGGAGCCGACCACATCGCCCCAGCCCTGAAACAGGCCGCTGACAACGGCGGCGTCGCCGGATTCGGCAACCCAGCGTCGCAGCACGTCTCCCAGTCGTTCCACGAGTTATCGCGGCACTCTAACTTGTCCAAGGCGTGAGAGACCCGTCCCGCACCGTGATGCGCAGCGTCGGGCCAAGCTCATACCGATCGAAGCGCTCGTCGGGAAGGAACGTGAAGAATCGCTGCTCGGCTGCCGGGAGCGCGGCCAGGAACCGCTCCCGCTTTCCGGCATCGAGCTCCAGCAGCACGTCGTCGAGCAACAGCAGGGGCGGGGTGCGGGAGCGCTCAGCGACCCGTGCCGCCTGCGCGGCGCGCAGCGCCAGGGATGCCAGCCGCTTCTGACCGGTGGATGCATACCTCCGGAACGAGAGTCCGTCGATCCGCAACGGAAACCGGTCGCGATGCGGGCCGGTGGTGGTGGTCGCGGAACCATGGTCGCGCGGGCGCGCCGAACGCATCTGCGCGACGACCTCGTCAGCCGCCGCGCTGGCCCATGACGGCTGATAGCGGATGGAAACCGCCACATCCGATGCCGTCACGCGGTGAAAGATGTCGGCGAACCGCTCGGCGTAATCGGCGATGATCTCGCTGCGCTGCGTGCGGATCACCAGCCCCGCGTCGATCAACTGGCGATCGTAGACGTCGAGCAGGTCGTCGGATGGTCCGCTGCGCATCAGCGCGTTGCGCTCCATCAGCACCCGGCGGTAGCGGCGCAGCGCGGGCAGCGCCGCGGGATCCGACAGCGCGGCCGTCTGATCGAAGAAGCGACGCAACTCCGCCGGCGGGCCGTCCACCGCCCTCAGGTCGTCGTGCGAGAACAGGATACACGGCACGGCGCCGACCACCTCACCGCGGTCGGCCACCCGTGTGCCGTCGACCCGGATCTCCCTGGCTCGATCGGTGCGCAGCCGCAGGGTCACCTCACGGTGCCAAACCGCGTCCGCTCCGCCCCGGCCGTCGATCGCGAACGAGCCTGACACGACGGCCTCGTCCGCTCCCGTGTGGATCAGATCGACGTCCTGGCGCGTTCGGAACGACCCGCCGAAACACAGCAGGTAGATCGCCTCGAGCAGGTTGGTCTTTCCCTGTCCGTTCTCACCGATCAGGAACACGCACGACCGATCCTCCAGCGACTCCAGCCGCAGCGGTTGGAGATTGCGGAAGCGGTCGAGGCGCAGGGACGATAGTCTTGCCCGCTGCGCCGACAGTCCCCAAGCCGTCGTCAACCGACCTGCATCGGCATGATGATGTGGAAGTAGTGGCGTTCCGGCTCGGACGACAGGGTAATCGCCTTGTTGGAAGCTGTGAAGGCGAGCGATACCTGCTCGGTATCGATCTCGCGCAGCGGATCGAGCAGGTACTGGAAATTGACTGCCAGCGATGAAGCGGGACCGTCATACTCGCACGGGAGCTCCTCGCGAGCCGTGCCGACCTCCCCCTCGCTGCACTGCACCGTCAACTGCCCCGACTCGACCTCCAGCCTCACCCGCCTGGACTTCTGTTCGACCAGCACCGACACCCGTCGGAGCGCCTCCGTCAAGCCGGCGCGGTCCACCAGGAGCCGATGCTCCTGGCTCTCCGGTATAACGCTCTTCACGTTGGGAAACTGCGCGTCGATCAGGCCGGAGTTGATCCGCCGGTGCTCGACCTGCGCATGGAGGTTGCGGTCGGCGATCGCCAGCAGGAGCGATCCCTCTCCCGTACAGAACTTGCGGATCAGCGTCAGGATCTTCGGCGGGACGATCACGCCGGCACCCCCGAGGGTCGGTCCTATCACTTTCGTGCAGTACGCCAGCCGATGCGAGTCGGTCGCCACCATCATCAGCTTGCCATCCGTCTGGTCAAGAAATGTCCCGTTCATGAAGTACCGCGTCTCGTCGTCGGACACCGCGAAGATGGTATGCGCGATCATCTCCACGAAGTCGCTTTGCGGCACCTCGACGAAGTCGCTGTCGGATGTCGATGGAAACTCCGGAAAACGGTCCGGCGGCAGCGTCTTCAGCGTGAAGTCGATCCTCTTCCCGCGCGGACGCAGCGACAACGTCCCGTCCGCGCTCAATTCGAACTCGATCTCGCCCGGTGGAGAGGACCTCAGGATGCCCGCGAGCTTGTCGCACGGTACCGTCGTGACTCCGCCACGCTCCATCTCCACCGGCACTCGCGCCTGGTAATTCACCTTCAGATCGGATGCGCGCAGGGTGAGCGATCCGTGGTCCACGGCCAACAACACGTTGGCCAGGACCGTGATGGCGTTTCTGGTGGAGATGATCTCCAGTGCGTGGGCGGTCTCCCTCAGGATCACGTCCTTGTCGATGGTGAACTTCATAGCTTCGGAGCCTCCTTGACGGTCTCTCGGTGGCCGATCATGGAACGGATCGGTCCTTCCGTAACTATCATGAGATAAGGATTGGTGGTAGGAGTAGAGCTGTGGGTAGTCTGCATATCTCCGTAACTTGTTTCCTTAATTATATTTATGTTCATAACAAGTGTGGTGCCGTAATCCCGGTTCCCCCGGGATGAGAGGGAACAGGCTCTCGGTACCAGACAGATCCACGATCTGTACCCTGCAGGTCCACGATGTCTACGGGGGTTGTCCACACGTTGCCAAGGGGCTTACCGGGAGCGCTGGGTGATGGTTCGCGTCAGATGGGAAATAATCGGGTCAAGGGTCGGGTCGGCGCGCTTGCGCTCGGCGACCCGCTGACAGCCATGCATGACGGTGGTGTGGTCGCGACCGCCGAACTCCAGTCCGATCTCGGTGGTGGAGAGTTCGGTGATGTCACGGGCGATGAACATGGCGACCTGCCGGGGGAAGGCGATGGTCCTGGTGCGTTTCTTGCCCTTGAGATCGTTCTGGCTGAGGCCGAAGTACTCTGCCGTGACCCGCTGGATGGTATCGAGGGAGACGTTGGTAGGAGTCGAGAAGAATTCCCTGAGCTCGCGGGCGGCGATCTCCAGGGTAATCGTGCGGTTGACCAGATTCGAGTAGGCGCTGAGCTTGGTCAGGGCCTTTTCCAGGTCGCGGACGTTGCTCTGGATGTTCTGGCAGATCAGCTCGATCACGTCGGTCGGCACGGATACGCGGTTCTCGTCGATCTTCTGGGTCAGGATGGCGATGCGCGTCTCGTAGTTCGGCGGTTGCAGGTCGACGTTGAGGCCGCGCTCGAAGCGGTTGATGAGGCGGTCGGGGAGGCTTTTCAGTTCCGAGACCGGCCGGTCGCTGGAGAACAACATCTGCTTGTTGCCGTCGTAGAGCGCGTTGAAGGTATGGAACAGCTCCTGCTGAGTCTCGGTCTTCCCCTGCAGGAACTGCACGTCATCGATCAGCAGCACGTCGGCGGAGCGATAGCGATTCTTGAAACGGTGGCCGGTCTTGTCCTTGATCGACTGGATGAACTCGTTGGTGAATGTCTCGACCGTGACGTAGACCACCTTGAGGTCGCGGTATTCCTGGTAGACGTCATTGCCGATGGCCTGCAGGAGGTGGGTCTTGCCCAATCCGACACCGCCGTAGATCAGGCAGGGGTTGTAGGCTCGGCCCGGGTTCTTGGCGATCGCGACCGCGGCGTTGAGGGCAAACGAGTTGCCGTCGCCCTCGACGAAGCGGGAGAACCGGTACTCCGGGTTGAGCTGCGCGTGGCGCGGGCGTTCCATCCGGATCACGGATGTCGTGGTCGGCGGTGGGAGGCTCTCGGCTTCGATCGGCAGTGGGGTCACGGCCCCGTTGGTTCGCCGGAGCTCGAAGGTCACCTTCAGGTGCTGTCCGGACAGCTCGAACAGGGATTCCTCGAGCTGCGATCGATACCGTTGGTTCACCTGGTCGCGGTAGAATGAGGAAGGGACGTACAGCCGCACCTGCGAGTCATCGGCCCCGGCGTAGCTCATCCCGGAGAACCAAGTCTGGTATTCCTGCTCGGTGATCTCGGACCGAAGGTGGGCGACGGCTTCGTTCCAGAAGACCTCGTAATCCCATACGGACGCGTTACTACTCAGGTTATCCACAGAGTTTCAACAGTCATTGGAAGAGGTCCGGCGAAAGGTCCGGTCGCAGGCAGGCCACAGGGGCCTCGGGAGCGGCCGCCATAGAACGCATGGACGCTGGTAAACCATTATCCCATATTGAAATGTTTTTATGTGTCACGAACGGTCTGATGGCACGTCCGGGAATCGGTTTCGATACATGTTGAGAACCTCCCTTTAGCAGTCGTTATTCAGAAGTTATGAACAAGTTATCAACTACCGGCCAATGCCAGTGTACCGCACCGCGGACGGACGTGCAAGAGTGCGGGTGGGACCCGGCGAACGGGGCTGGGAAGTACGGTGCGCGGCCTGTCAGACTGGCGCGAACGGGTCGTCGCCGTCAGACGGCATGCCGGTGATCCGCTCGCAGATGCGTTCGAGGTCGTCGGAGGAATAGTAGGTGACGGAGATGCGCCCGCGACGCGCTGAGCCGCGAACGTCGACCTTGGTACCGAGCGCTTCGATAAGGCGCTGCTGGAGGGCGGCGAGCTCCGGGTCGATGGCTCGCGGGGCCGAGCGGTCGCCGCCCTCATCGGTCGCGGGCGTGGAGGGTTCGTGAACGGCCTCCTCGGTGGCGCGGACGGAGAGCCGTTCGTCCATGACCCGGTCGAAAAGCTCGCTGCGAGCCGCATCGTCGGCGACGGCCAGCAGCGCCCGCGCGTGGCCGGCGGTGATGTCGCCGCGCTCCACCGCCGTCAAGATGTCGTCCGGCAACTTCAGCAGGCGCAGGGCATTGGTGACGGTGACGCGGCTCTTGCCCACGCGCCGGGCAACCTGGTCCTGCGTATGGCCGCCGAGCTCCATGAGGCGGCGGTAGCCGCGCGCCTCATCGACCGGATTGAGGTCGGCGCGCTGCAGGTTTTCCACGAGCGCCAACTCCAGGTGCTCGATCCCCTTGGTCGTGCGTACGACGGCCGGCACGGACGACAGTCCGGCAAGGCGAGCCGCGCGGAAGCGGCGCTCGCCGGCGATGATGCGGTAGCCGTCGCCATCGAGCTGTACCACCAGGGGCTGGAGCACCCCGTGCGTGGCGATCGAGTCGGCGAGTTCCTGAAGCTCGTCGCGGTTGAACGTGCGGCGTGGCTGGTCGCGGTTGGGGGAGATCTTGTCGACTGACAGCTCGCTCGGTGACTCCGCCTGGGGGCTTTCGCCGAGCAACGCCTCGATCCCGCGACCGAGCGCCGGCCGTTTCGGTCGTTTAGACACGGGCGACGAACTCCTCGGCGAGCTGTCGGTAGCTCTTGGCGCCGATGCTCGAGGGAGCGTACTCGCAGATGGGTTGCGCGTAGGACGGTGCCTCCGCCAGACGCACGTTGCGTGGAATCACGGTTCGGAATACCCGGTCTTGAAAGTAGCTGGTCACCTCTTTCACCACCTCATGGGTCAGGCGGGTGCGGCCATCATACATGGTGAAGACGATGCCGCCGACGCTGAGCTTCTTGTTGTGGCGTCGCTGGACCCCTTGGATCGTGCGCAACAGCATGGTCAGCCCTTCGAGTGCGAGATACTCGCATTGCAGCGGGATGACCACGTGCGTAGCGGCTACCAGGGCATTGATCGTCAGCAGTCCGAGCGACGGGGGGCAGTCGATCAAAACGTCGTCGAACGGCTCGGTCGCGCCCTTCAGCACCCGCTTCAGGTATCCCTCGCGGCCGTCGGCGTCGGCCAGCTCCACGGAAGCGCCGCTCAGCTCGATGCCGCCGGGCGCGATCGACAGTCCAGGGATGCTGGTGGGCCGGATGACTTCGGCCAGGTCCGCCGCGCCGATTACGGCCTGGTAGATCGACGGGGGCCCCGAGACACCCATGCTGCTGGTGGCGTTACCTTGGGGATCGAAGTCGATCACCAGAACCTTGCGTCCGGCAAGGGCCAAATAGGCGCCCAAGTTCACGGTGGTGGTGGTCTTGCCGACGCCGCCCTTCTGGTTGGCAAAGGCGAATAGGCGGCGCATGGAGCGCGGACAGGATAGCGAGTGCGCGGCGTCAGAGCAAATCGTCGAAGGGAATGAGGCGTGGCGACGGTGCCTGCAGGTTCCACGTGGAACGTTTCACGTGAAACATTGCGGCCGAGCGGCTACTCTGCAGGCGATCCGATCGAGAAGATGGGTCCCTCGGGATCGTCTTCCTGAGCTGCGCGGGCGATACCCGCCACGGGTTGCTCGGGCTCGATGCGGACGACGCGAACGCCGGAGCTGCTCCGACCCTGAACCGGAACCTCGCTGGAGGTCGCTTTCAGGATCTTGCCCCGCTCGGTGATGCAGACGACGTCGTCGTCGTCGTGCGTGGAGGTGATGCCCGCCACCGGCCCGGTCTTGTCGTGGATCTTGTAGCAGATCTGCCCCAGGGTACCCCGCCCGTGCGGGGTGAACGAGCTGTAGGCCATCCTCTTGCCGTACCCGTTGCGCGAGATGACGAACATGCGCTGTTGGTGGTCTACCACGACGGCGCCGACCACCGCATCGTTGGGCCGCAGCCGGATTCCGGCCACCCCGCGGGTCGCGCGGCCCATCGAACGGATCGCGTATTCGGAGAAGCGCAGCGCGTACCCCAGTCGGGTGGCCACCACGACATCGCCGCTTCCGTCGGTGAGCATCGCCGCCACCAGGCGGTCGTCCGGATCCAGGTTGATCGCGACAATGCCGCGCGTCCGGGCATTGGTGAAGTCGGTGGTCCTTACCTTCTTGACAACCCCGCGGGCGGTCGCCATGAACAGATAGGTATCCCGGTCGAACTCGGTCAGCGAGGCAACCGCGGTGACCTGTTCGTCCTCGGTCATGCCCAGCAGGGAGCGCAGATCCTGACCGATCGCCGAACGGGTCCGGTCCGGCAGCTCGTGGACCCGTACCCAGTACGACTTGCCGGTGTCGGTGACGAACAGGATGTAGCTGTGGGTGGACGAGATGAACAGATGGCGGACAAAGTCGTTGCCGCCGACCGCAATGGAGCTGCCCTTGCCGCCCCGCGACTGCCGCCGGAAGGCCGCCACCGGCAGCCGCTTGACGATGCCGCGATTGGTGATCTGCACCACCACGTCCTCTTCGGGGATCAGGTCCTCCAGGTCGATGTCCGTGATCGGGGTCGCCACTACCTCCGTGCGGCGATCGTCGCCGTACTTGCGGGCGATGTCCGCCAACTCGCGCTTCACCACCGCCAGGATCTTGCTGCGGTCGCCGAGCAACTCCCTGAGCGACTGGATCAACTCGCCAACCTGGACGATCTCCGCCTCGACCTTCTCCACCTCCAGGCTGGTCAGCCGCTGCAGGCGCATGTCCAGGATCGCGTCGGTCTGTTTCCGGCTCAACTCGAAGCGCTCGCGTAGCCCGATCCGGGCCTCGGTGGTGCCGCGCGAGCCGCGGATGATCCTGATCACCTCGTCGATGTGGTCCAGCGCCAGCTTCAGGCCTTCCAGGATGTGCAGGCGTTCCTCCGCCTTGCGCAGCTCGAAGCGGGCGCGGCGCGTCACCACCTCGCGGCGGTGGTCGACGTACAGCTCGATCTGACTCTTCAGGTCCAGCACGCGTGGCTGGCCCTTTACCAGGGCCAGCGCGTTGACGCTCATGGTGATCTGCATCTGGGTGTGCGCGAAGAGCTGATTGACCACCACGTCACGGTTCGCGCTGCGCTTCAACTCGATGACGACGCGCATGCCGCGCCGGTCCGATTCGTCGCGCAGGTCGGCGATGCCTTCGATGCGGCGGTTTCGGTGCAGGTCGGCGATCCGTACGACCATGTTGGCCTTGTTGACCTGATACGGGATCTCCGTGACGACGATCGCCTCCCGGCCGGACTTGAGCGTCTCGAACCCGAAGCGGCCACGGAGGGGGATTCGCCCCCGCCCGGTCCGGTACGCCTCGGCGATGGCGTCGCGGCCGTAGATGATGCCTCCGGTCGGGAAGTCGGGCCCGGTGATGGAGCGCATGAGCTCGTCGACCGTGACTCTGGGGTTGTCGATGTAGCTGGCGACCGCGCGCGCCACCTCACGCAGGTTGTGCGGCGGCATGTTGGTCGCCATGCCCACGGCGATGCCGCTGGCGCCGTTGGCTATCAGGAATGGGAAGGCGCCGGGCAGGACCATCGGCTCCTCGAGATGGTCGTCGTAGTTGGGCTGGAAGTCGACCGTGTCCTTGCCGATGTCCGCCAGCATCTCCTGCGCGATCGGCGTCAGCCGCGCCTCCGTGTAGCGCTGAGCGGCCGGCGGGTCGCCGTCGATGGAGCCGAAGTTGCCCTGACCGTCTATCACGGGGTAGCGAAGCGAGAAGTCCTGCGCCATGCGCACCAGGGCGTCGTAGACCGCCTGTTCGCCGTGCGGGTGGAACTTTCCCAGCACCTCACCCACCACGCGCGCGGTCTTGCGGTAGGGCCGGTCGGCGCGCAGCCCCATTTCGTTCATCGCATGCAGCAGTCGGCGGTGCACCGGCTTCAGGCCGTCGCGGGCATCGGGCAGCGCGCGGCTGACGATGACCGACATGGCGTAGGTCAGATAGGACGATCGAACCTCGTCCTCCACCTGCCGCTGTATGACGCGGCCGCTCAGCTCCTCAGCCATGTAGGATGGCCCTCCCCAATCGATGATGTATGCCGGCGGGCACGTCTACCGGGCCGCGCGGCGCCCGCCCGGTGGCGGGCAACGGCCCGTCAGATGTCGAGCGTTCCGACCGAAAGCGCGTGGTCCTCGATGAACTTCCGCCGCGGCTCGACCGCCTCCCCCATGAGCGTGGTGACGGCGCTCTCAGCCTCGACGGCGTCGTCCATGGCCACGTGCATGATGCTCCGGGTATCCGGGTTCATCGTGGTCTCCCACAACTGGTCGGGGTTCATCTCACCCAGCCCCTTGTAGCGCTGAATCTGCGCCTTGGCTCCGTTGCTGGACAGGATCCGGTCGCGCTGCGCGTCGTCGTGGGCGTAGGCAACTGCGCCGGAATGCTCGATCTTGTAAAGCGGCGGCATGGCGATGTAGACGTGCCGGTTGGCGATCAACGCATTCATGTGGCGATAGAAGAAGGTGAGCAGCAGCGTGCGGATATGCGACCCGTCCACGTCGGCGTCCGCCATCAGGATAACCTTGTGGTAGCGCAGGCGTGACATGTCGAGGTCGGTGCCCATGCCGACGCCGAGGCTGGTGATGATGGGCAGCAGCTTTTCGTTGGTCAGCACCTTTTCGGGCCGCGCCTTCTCCACGTTGAGCATCTTCCCCCACAACGGCAGCACCGCCTGGAACTGACGGTCCCGCCCCTGCTTGGCGCTGCCGCCGGCCGAGTCGCCCTCGACGAGGTAGAGCTCGCACTTGGCGGGATCGGTCTCCGAGCAGTCGGCCAGCTTGCCGGGCAGACCGGTGCTTTCCAGCAGCCCCTTGCGGCGGGTGATCTCACGGGCCCGGCGCGCCGCGCTGCGCGCCTTGGCGGCCAGCATGCACTTCTCAAGGATGGCGCGCGCCGCCGGCGGCCACTCCTGCAGGAAGCGGGCCAGCTCTTCGTTGACGAACGACTCGACCAAGCCGCGAACCTCGCTGTTGCCGAGCTTCTGCTTGGTCTGCCCCTCGAACTGCGGCTCCGGCACCTTGACCGATATGACCGCGGTGAGGCCTTCGCGCACGTCCTCACCGGTGAGCCCCTCATCGTCCTTCTTGGCGAGCTTCATGCGGCGCAGGGCATCGTTCAGGGTCCGCGTCAGCGCGCCGCGGAAGCCGCTCAGGTGGCTTCCGCCCTCCCGCGTGTTGACGTTGTTGGCGAAGCTGAACACCTGTTCGGCGTAGCCGTCGTTGTAGGCCAGCGCGATGTCCACCATGACGTCGTCACGCTCCCCCTGAAAAGCGACCACCGGTTCGTGGATGGTCTTCTTGTTCTGATGGAGGTATTCCACGAACGACCGCACGCCACCGTCGAACTTGAAGGTGCTGGACCGCTGCTGCTCCCCGCGGGTGTCGGTGAGCTCGATGCTCACGCCGCGGTTGAGGAACGCCAGCTCCCGCAGCCGTGACGACAGCATGTCGAAGCTGAACTCGATCTTCGCGAACATCTCCGGGTCCGGCTCGAACCGCGTGATGGTGCCGTGGCGGTCGGTGGTGCCGGCTTCCCGTACCGGCGCGTCGGGTACGCCGCGGCGGTAGCGCTGCTGGGAGATCACGCCGTCGCGATGCACGGTGACCTCGCACCAGGCCGACAGGGCGTTGACCATGGAGACGCCGACGCCATGCAGGCCGCTGGAAACCTTGTAGCTCTTCTTGTCGAATTTGCCGCCGGCGTTCAGCCGGGTCATCACCACCTCGAGGGCGCTGATGCCTTCGGTCGGGTGGGTGTCGGTGGGAATGCCGCGCCCGTCGTCGGCGACGCGAATCACCTCTCCGCTCTCTATGGTGACCTGGACCTGCGTACAGAACCCGATCAGCGCTTCATCGACGCTGTTGTCCACCACCTCGTACACAAGGTGGTGGAGTCCTTCCAGGCCCGTGGTGCCGATGTACATGCCGGGCCGTTTGCGGACGTGCTCCAGGCCTTCGAGCACCTGGATATTTTGCGCGGTATAGGTATCCGCCACGAGTTCTGATCCCCTCCCAGTGGTCTAATCGAGCCGCCTGATTTCTTTCTCGGCCGTTAAACCCTCATAGCTTAGAGGACCGCCAACGAAAAGTAAACCGAAACCGAACATGGAATTGGGCGTTTCGAGCGAGGCCGCTCCCGGCGGCGCTATCGGGCTGTCTGCGATCGCGGCGCGGAGGGCGGGAGAAACTCCCGGAACTCGTACTCCACGCGGCCGTCGTCGGTCACCACGATCGTCGCGTGTCCGCGGCGCGCCATCCCGTCGAGCGCTTCCTCGGCCTCCGCCAGGGACAGTGACGATTCGACGGCGACCACGGAGGCGGTGATCCGGCCCCCCTGAGCGCGGGCGATGCGCAGCACCTCGTGCTCGGGGTCCGGCGCCTTGGGCAATTCGCTCGCGCTGGTGGAGCGCACCCGTCTGAGTGCGAGCAGGCCTTCGATGGTGGGAGCCAGGCCGACGAACGCCAGTGGAAAGAGCCAGAACCAGGCGCCGGTGATCACCCACAGCCCGCCAAACACGAACGCGCAGGCGACGCCGCCGGCAAGCCTGCTTTCGGCTTTCTTGGCCGACCTCTGCTTCTTGTGTCCCGCGTCGTCGCCGGTGCGCCCCACGGTCGCCACGGCCCGACGATAACACGCGACGGCGGCCGCCATGGAGATCGCCTGCGTCATTCGTCGGAGGAGCAGGGTTCGTTTGACAGGAGCCACGCGGCGTCCCTATAGTCGTCACTTCGGTTCCCGAGAATCGGAGAGGTGTCCGAGTGGTCGAAGGAGACGGTCTTGAAAACCGTTGAGCCCTTGCTGGCTCCGTGGGTTCGAATCCCACCCTCTCCGCACTGCGGCTGTCGGGCAGCCGCCGGGAGAGGTGCGAGAGTGGCCGAATCGGGCTCCCTGCTAAGGAGTTGTACCCATGTGGTACCGTGGGTTCGAATCCCACCCTCTCCGGAACAGACTGAGTGCCCATAGCTCAGTTGGATAGAGCGCTAGATTGCGGATCTAGAGGTCGGAGGTTCGAGTCCTCTTGGGCACGGAACGGAGAGATGCGAGAGCGGTTGAATCGGGCGGACTCGAAATCCGTTGAGCCGCTGCGGTGGCTCCGTGGGTTCGAATCCCACTCTCTCCGCTCGGGCGGCGGGCGCTTCGTTCATCAGCGCCCGTCGCTCAGGCCGTACGTGACCGATGGCCGGGAGAGATGACCGAGAGGCCGAAGGTGCACGCTTGGAAAGCGTGTGTGCCCTTTTCGGGGCACCGTGGGTTCGAATCCCACTCTCTCCGATCGCCTATGGTGGCCCCTCGGGTCCGCAGGCCGGGCACTGTGCTACGGGTCGCCGCCCAACCCCGTCAGAACCGGAAGGTAGCAGCGGTAAGCGGCAGATTCGGGAGCCGCAGCACGCTTGGATGCGCCCGAGGGGCCTTTATTTACCCGACCACTTGTTATACTTGGTGGGCTGAGAATGGCCTACGAAGTCACCGCCGCCCGCCGCCGGCCGCAGGTTTTTACCGAACTGGTAGGGCAGGAATACGTGGTGCAGACGCTGCAGAGCGAGTTGCGCTCGGGCAACGTCGCGCAGACGTTTCTGTTCTCCGGTCCGCGGGGCGTCGGCAAGACCTCCGCGGCGCGCATCCTGGCCAAGGCGCTGAACTGCGAGCAGGGGCCGACCGATGCTCCCTGCGGGACCTGCGGGCCGTGCACGGAGATCGCCCGCGCGCAGTCGTTCGACGTGGTGGAGATCGACGGAGCCTCCCACACCGGGGTCGACGACGTGCGCGAGTTGCGCGATCAGGTCGTGTTCCCGCCGAGCTCCGCCCGCTCCAAGGTGTACATCATCGACGAGGTGCACATGCTGTCGACGTCGGCGTTCAACGCGCTGCTGAAGACGATCGAGGAGCCGCCCCCGTACGTGACCTTCGTGTTCGCGACCACCGAGCCGCACAAGGTCCCCGCCACCGTGCGCTCGCGCTGCCAGCACTTCGCGTTCAGCCTGATCGGCCACGAGCGGATCGCCGCCTGTCTGCGCGACGCGGCCGCTGAGCTGGGGGCAACGGTGGCCGAGAACGCGCTGCACTGGATCGCGCGCCAGTCGGCCGGCTCCCTGCGCGACGCGTTCATGATCCTGGATCAGGTGATCGCCGGCGCCAGGGGCGAGGGGGAAGCGAGTGTCACGCTGGAAGGGCTGCGCGACAGCATCGGCCTGCTCGGGTCCGACGAACTGAACGGCGTCGCGCTGGCGGTCGCCGCACGCGACGTGCCGGGAACGCTCACCGCCTTCGATCGGGCCCTGGGCAGAGGCGTGGCGGTGGATCACTTTCTGGCGGAGCTGGTCGAGTACTTCCGCAGCGTGCTTTTCCTCAAGCACGGCCTGGACCGCGACGCCTGGCTGTCGGCGCCGGCTGACACGTTCCCGCGGGAGGTCGTGGACGCCCTCAGCGTCGAGCAGGCCGAAAAGGCGGTCGAGCTGCTGCTTGCCGCGCAGCGCAACCTCAAGGGCGCGCTGAACGAGCGCTGCGAGGTGGAGTTGGCGCTCAGCCGTCTGGCCGAGCTCGACCGCTTGATCACGCCGGTCGAGGTGCTGGAACGCCTGCGTGAGTTGCAGGCCGCCGTGGGCGCGCCCGCGCCTGCCGCCGGTGGCCCGCGGCCCCCGGCTGCGCCCCGGCCGCAGACTGCGGCGCCGACGTCGGAGTCTGCGCGTGCCGCGGAGGTTCCCGCGGCAGCCGATGTCGCGACCGGCGAAGACGCGCCGCTCGATCCGACCCAGCAGGCGATCGAGGTCCTGCGTCAGCGCCGGCCGCCGGTGGCCTCCGCTTTGGAGCGGGCGCGGTCGATCGAGTCCAGCGGGGACGGGCTGCGAGTGACGTTCGCGACGGGCCAGGGTTACGCGGCCGACGCGGTGCGGCAGGACGCCGCGGAGATCGCGGCCGCGTTCGGGCTCGCCGGACCGGGGACGATCAGCGTACAACTGGATTCCGATGACGACGACAAGGACGATCACGCGCACGCGCCGGCGCCGGGCGTGGAGATGATCAAAAGCATCTTCCGCGGCGAGATCGTGGAGGACGGAGGCTGACGACGCACATGGCGAACAACTCGTTCGATTTCTTGAAGATGCTGCAAGGCGTGCAGAAGCAGATGGCCGAGATGCAGGGAAAGCTGGCGGACGTCCGCGTGATCGGCACGGCCGGCGGCGACATGGTGAAGGTGGAGCTCACCGGCAACATGGAGGTGGTGAACGTGACGCTCGACCCGATCGTGATCGATCCGCAGGAGCGTTCGGTGCTGGAGGATCTGATCGCGGCGGCGCTCGGCGACGCGCTGCGCAAGGTCCGGGAGGAACTCAAGCAGCAGGTCGGCGGCGGCGGGCTCAACCTCCCCCCCGGCTTTCCCGGCGTCTGACCAGTCGCTCCTATGCAGACCCTCGATCGTCTGGTGCATGGCTTCTCGCGCCTGCCGGGACTGGGCCGCAAGAGCGCCGAGCGGCTGGTGTATTTTCTGCTGGGAGCGAAAGACGAGTTCGTGGAGTCGCTGGCCCGCGACCTGATCGCCCTCAAGCGCGACACGCGGCCCTGCAGCCGCTGTGGCGTCTATGCGGAGGCCGAGCTGTGCGCGTACTGCTCGGACCCGACGCGGGAGACGGACACGATCTGCGTCGTGGAGGAGTCGCGCGACGTCATCACCATCGAGTCCACGCAGACGTTCCGCGGCATGTACCACGTGCTCGGCGGGGCGATATCCCCGGTCGACGGGATCAGGCCGGCCGACCTGACCATTGACAGCCTGATCCGGCGGGTTCACGAACACGGCGTGCGCGAGGTGATCCTGGCCACCAACCCCACGGTCGAGGGGGAGACCACCGCGCTGTTCCTGCGGGACCGCCTGCAGGAACAGCGCCATCAGGGCACCGAGCTGACCGTCACGCAACTCGCCCTGGGATTGCCGGTCGGCGGCGACCTGGAGTATGCGGACCGTCTCACCCTGGCGCGTGCCCTGAACGGCCGCACGACGGTCTGAGGGCCCCTTGCTCCCCTTGCCGAAGTGTGATTAAGGCGATCTCGGCATAGTCTGGGACCCGGACGGCCATGGAGGCGGACACTGGGACGAAGACGGGGTTCATGGAAGGAACAAACGTCGATGGCGAGAGGACGGCAGTGAGCTGGCACAAAACACTTATAGGACAACCCAATGGCTTTTCCTAGCAAGTTCAAGAGCTTGATCGAATTATCGCTTGATCAAGTAGAGAAACCAACCAGCGCTTGGCTGAACTTCGGCGTTTGCGCATCCAGTAACGACGCATGTGGCTGGCAAGGATGGATGCTCGAAAGCGTCGAAGCTGCTGCACATGGAGAAGCGAAGGTGCTGCCGAGCGACGAGGATCTGAACTGCCCCAAATGCGGTAATCCCCTATTCCGCACAGAGGTAAGCTACAAATTCGACGTCTCTCTAAATCAGGCACCGAAACTGATCCCGAATGTTGATTACGAGGTGATGCCAGTTTTGTACGACGACGACGAAGATTAAGTCTCTAACGGCGCAGACGTCCGATTTCTGATTGAGCGGTTGCATGACGTCCATCGAATCATGTGTACTATGAGGTCGTGGTGCTCCGTGAAGATCGGGGGCGAGGCAAGGGTCCCTACGGTGGTCAGACCGACCGCTGATCTTGAGAACGGGGGCGGGCAGGAGCCTTTGTCGTAGCATCGCCATGGCCGACGGCGCCACTGCAACCGGGTGCGGGAGAGCGTCTCCGCGCGCGAGGCGCGGGAATGGACCCGAGAGATCACCGTTCCCCTGCAGATCATGCTGGTGCTGGTGCTGGTGCTGCTGACTGCGGGTTTCATCAAGCACACCGCGTTCCAGGTGATCACCACCGCGCGGTTGCCGGTGATCGGCACGTTTCGCAGCATCGGCGCCACGCGGCGGCTTACCAGTGTCGTGTTGTTCCTGGAGTCGGCGCTGTACGGTTGTGCGGGGGGAGTGGCGGGCTGTGTGCTGGGTATCGGCGCGCTGTACGTGATCACCCGCTGGTCGACGCCGGCCTGGCTCGCCGAGGACGGCATACGGATCGAATTCACCGCCGTGCAACTGGCATCGACCCTGCTGGTAGCCGTGTGGGGCTGGCGCTGGTGAGTTCGGCTATCCCGATCGCCTGCGCGTCGCGCATACCGATCAAGGCGCTCATTCTGGGGGAACACCAATCGAGGCAGCGGCCGATCGGCCCGCGCTCGATGGTGGGCGCGGTCCTGGTGGTGCTGGCCCTGGTCGTGCCGGCGCTCGCTCCGTCGCTGCTCACCGCTGTCGCCGGCATCATCGCCGGTGTGGTCGGCATCGTCCGGTTGACACCGCTGATCCTGACCGGCGCCGTCGCTGCGCTGTCGCGGGCGACTCGGCTCCTGCCAGGGGCGGTGAGCGATCTGGCCGCCACGAACCTGCGCGGCAATCAGCATGCGCACAACAGTGTCGCCTTGCTGGCTGATCGGCATCGGCAGCATGCTGATGATCAATACCATCAGCGGTAGCGTCATGGACGGCCTGACCAGAACCCATCGAGACATGCGTTATGACGTAGAGCTGTGGACGTGGTACATGAACCGGGCGACCGTGCGGCGCGCCCACACCGTGGACGGCGTGAGCGGCGTGCTCGGTCTGTACGGACTGTCCTCCGTGCCCGTGGCCGACAGCGCCGAGGATATCGCCATGATCCACGGAGTCAGGGCGGACCGGTTCCCGGAGTTCTGGAGGCTGCGCGGCTCCGACGATGCGGAGCGGCTCTACGCGCAACTGGATGCGGAGCGCACGATCATCCTGTCGTACGCGACGCAGAAGCGCTTGGGGGTGTCCGTGGAAGACACCATCACGCTGGAGCTGGCGCGCGGCCGGCGCGACTATCGGGTCATCGGTTTCTTCCATTCGATGTGGTGGGACGGCGGCTATGCGCTGATCGGAGAGCGCTTCCTCAAGCATGACGGCTTGCAGCAGTGGTACGACGCCTTGTACGTGCAGGCCGACCGTGACGCGGACGCCGTAAAGGAGGACATCGGGCAGAAGTTCAGCCGAAGGGACCCGTGGATCAGGACCGTCGTGGAAATGGTGGAGTACGCGCGACAGTGGAACGGGGAGCTGTTGCGCGGGTTGCAGGGGTTCGCGTTCATGGCGCTGGCGATCGCGGTGATTGCCGGCATGGCGGTCAACCGTAGCGGCGAAACCATCGTGCCCGTGCAGGTATCCATCGACGACGCCCCGGGGTTTCTGCTGCCCAACTTCAACGTCGATGTCGCCATCGGCTACGTCGAGCAGGACGCGGGACCGCCGAGCCCGGCATCTCGGTGACGGGCGTGCGCGACTTCAACACCGAGGGTCCCGTAGTTTCGGCCGATCACTACTGCATCCCGCCGCTGCAACGGATCGACCTCGCCGCCGTGCTGGGTCTCGTGCGGCGCAAGAAGTACTTCGTGCTGCACGCGCCGCGGCAGACCGGCAAGACCTCGGCGCTGCTGGCGCTGCGCGATCTGTTGAACGGCGGCGGCGCCGGCGACTACCGCTGCGTGTACGCGAACGTCGAGGCCGGCCAAGCCATGCGCGAGAACGTGGCGGAAGGCATGCGCACGGTCCTTGCCGAACTGGCGTTTCGGGCCAGCGTGACGCTGGGCGACGACACGCTGGAGCGACTCTGGCCCGAGCTGCTGGCGCGCGTCGGGCCGGGACAGGGACTGCGCCAGGCCCTCGCGCGCTGGAGCATGGCGGACCCGCGGCCGCTAGTGCTTCTGATTGACGAGATTGACGCTCTGGTGGGGGACACGCTGCTGTCGGTGCTGCGACAATTGCGCACCGGCTACGACCAGCGCCCGGCTGCGTTCCCGCACAGCGTGTGCCTGTGCGGGGTGCGCGACGTGCGCGACTACCGCATCCACTCGACCGCCGAGGACCGCATGGTGCTCGGCGGCAGCGCCTTCAACATCAAGTCCGAGTCGCTACGGCTGGGCGACTTCTCCGAGCAGGAGTTGCGGGCGCTGCTGGCGCAGCACACCGCGGAGACCGAACAGCCGTTCACGGAGGAGGCGCTGCGGTTGATCTGGACGCGCACCTCCGGGCAGCCGTGGCTGGTGAACGCGCTCTGCTACGACGCCTGCTTCCGCGACCAAGCGGGTCGGGACCGCTCCCGCGCGGTCACCGCGGACGCCATCGTGGAGTCGCAGGAGCGGCTGATCCTGCGCCGCGATACGCACATCGACGATCTGGCGAACAAGCTGCTCGAGGAGCGCGTGCGGCGCGTGATCGAGCCGGTCCTGACCGGCGCCGACAAGCAGCAATGGTCGGGCGAAGACGTGGCGTACGTCTGCGACCTGGGGCTGGTGACGCAGGACGCCGACGGCACACCGCGCATCGCCAACCCTATCTACAGGGAGGTGCTGCCGCGGCATCTGAACTACGCGGTGCAGGCGGGGTTGCCACAGAAGACGGCGTGGTACGTGGACGCGGCCGGCGGCCTGGACGTGGACCGGCTGATCGGCGCATTCCAGGCGTTCTTCCGGGAGCATTCGGAACACTGGGTGCAGCGCTTCGAGCAGTACCACGAGGCGGGCCCGCAGTTGCTGCTGCAGGCGTTCCTGCAGCGGATCGTCAACGGCGGCGGGCGGCTGGAGCGGGAGTACGCGCTGGGCCGGGGGCGGGTTGACCTGCTGATCCTGTGGCCACAGGGGGGGCACGAGCGCAGGATCGTGGTGGAGTGCAAGGTGCTGCGCCGGGAGTTGGAGCGGACCATTGCGGAAGGGCTGGCGCAGACGCGCGGCTACCTGGACCGCTGCGGGGCGGAGTCTGGGCACCTGATCGTGTTCGACCGATCGCCGGAGCGAACCTGGGAGGAAAAGATCTTCCGCCGCCAGGCACCGGTCGGAACGGAGCCGCCGATCACCGTCTGGGGGATGTGAGCGAACACCGATGGAGTACGATGGGGAAGCGGGCCCGGACATTGCCGTCACGCCGCCCATGCGGCGCGCGCAAGGCGCGTGGCGCGAGATCGAACGGCCGCGCTCGGTTATATCTTGTCGACCAGGATCCCGCACTTGCCGGAGGGGATCGGCAGCGTCTTGCGCCGGCGGCCGAGGACGCGGATCGCCAGATAGTAGAGCTTCTCCGACTCCAGGCGCACTTCCCAGCCGCGATCGCTGTTGTGTGTCTGGATGGAGACCAGGTTGCGCTTCAGCGTCAGGTTGTCGATCCCCATGCCTTCCAGCACCGGCAGCGTCCAGTCCACCGTCTTGCGGGGTAGCGAGATCGTCAGCCCCAGCACGTTCTCGATCACCAGCGCCACCGTGGAGAGGGCGACGAACGGCAGGTAGGACTTGCGTGGAAAGCCGCCCTTGCCGTGCCATTTGGCTGCCGCCTCGTGCTCCGGCGCGTAGGCGTCCCACAGGTCGCCCATGCCCTTGTCCGGGACCAGCACGTCGTGCATCGCGAACAGATGGCGCAGGGCGAACTCCCGCGCCAGGTCGATCTTCCCGTAGCGCTCCAGCCCCTTGATGATCGCGTAGTTCACGAACGGCAGCACCGACCCGCGGTAGCCGCCGCCGTGCGGATCGTAGAGCGCTTCGTCGGCCGCGAGGCTCGGGAACGGGTGGCTGCGGCCGAAGGTCTGAGGGTTGGTCAGATGGCCGATCAGCCTGCGCGCCTTGTCTTCGCTCGGGATCTCGGCCAGCAGCGTCCAGAACGCCGCGATCGTCTTGACCTTGAGCTGGTGGCTGTAGCGGTCGAGGTCGTAGTAGATCGAGTCTTCCTCGCTCCACATCAGCGACTGAATGCGTGTCTTCAGGGCGAAGTACTCGCGCTTGTAGCGGAACGCGACCTCCTTGTCGTTGAGGGAGTCGGCGATCGTGGAGATGAACGCGGCGCTGGCCGCCTGCTGCGCGTTGAAGTCCACGGGGTAGGCTGCGCGGTCGCGCGGGCTGTTGCCCATGCCGAGCGCCTGGCGCGGCACCGAGAGCAGGCCGTTGTCGCGCCGGAAGCTGGCCTGGATCCACTGGTAGTATCGTTCCAGGATGGGCAGCACCTCGCGCAGGCGGCGCTTGGAGCCCAGCCGGTGGTACATGTTGTATTCCGCCCACGCGAACAGCGGGGCCTGCACCCCGTGCGGGTTCGCCTTGATCAGGATGGGCTGACCGTCCACCAGGCGGTACTCGCCGTGGATCGCTCCGCACGGCTGCTGCTTGGCGTAGAAGGCGTCGAGTTGCGCCTCCACCGGAAACTCCCGGTTCGAGTACACCAGCGAGAAGGTCGAGCAGCAGGCGGCCACCTGGTTCACCCGGTCCTGTGCGGGGTCGCAGAACGTCAGACCGAAACCGCTCCCCGGCTCCCCCCGGCGCCAGTAGCCGGGCGTCAGCTCCCAGGTGGCGTCGAACAGGTCGACCAGCGCCTGATGGTCGTAGATGAGACGGGGAAGCTCCTCCCTGGTGGTGGTCACGACCGGGGCCTGGTCCGGGACTGCCTGATCCGGGGCTGCTGCGTTCGAGATAGCTGGTGCCTGCAAAAGAGAAGAGCTGGGGAGTCGGACACCCGATCATACCACGGGCCGGCGCTTCCTCTGTCAAAACCGGATCGAGCCCGGGGCGCGTTCGCAACTATTGACAGGGGCAAGGAATGGTGCTTGACTCGAGCGGTGGGTCAGAGAGAACCGGGCACCCTGGAAGCGACCGCCGCCATGGCCAGACTGCGTGTCGGCGCGGACGAGCGCGCGCGGCTTGAGGCGGAGTTGTCGCGCATCGTCGACTACTTCGCCGTGCTGGCGGAGGCCGACGTGGACGATCTGCGGCCGACGACCCACCCGCTGTTGACCGGATCCCGGCTGCGCGACGATGAAGTCTCGAAGCTGCCCACCGCCTACGACCCGGTGCGGGCAGCTCCGGAGCGCGACGGGCGGTTCATCGTCGTCCCCAACGTTCTCTAGCGGCGTGTCCTCTAGCGGCCGAAGCGGGGATCGGATGTCGGTGGATGCGCGCTGGCGCGCGGTATTCGCGGATGAGGCCGTACGGAGCCGGTGGCTGGCCTACGCGCGCGGATGGAACGAGCGGATCAACGCCTTCGTGTCGTTCGCGGATGCGGCCGACGGCGCGGACGGGGCGCCCTCGGGGCCGATTGCGGGGCCGCTTGCGGGGATGCCCTGCGCGGTCAAGGACAACATCGCCGTCGCCGGCCAGCCCCTGAGCTGCGGATCCGCGCTGCTGGGCACCCACGTGGCGCCGTTCAGCGCCACCTGCGTGCGGCGCCTGCAGCGCGCCGGCGCGATCGTCGCCGGCAAGACCAACCTGGACGAGTTCGGCATGGGCTCCGACACGCAGGCGTCGGTGCACGGCGGCTGCGCGAACCCCTGGGATACCGAGCTGGTGCCCGGCGGGTCGAGCGGTGGATCTGCCGCCGCGGTGGCGGCCGGCATCGTGCCGTTCGCCCTGGGATCGGACACCGGCGGGTCGGTCCGGCAGCCGGCTTCCTTCTGCGGGGTGTTCGGGCTCAAGCCCACGTACGGCGTGGTTTCCCGGTTCGGCCTGGTCTCCTACGCATCGTCGCTGGAGGTGGTCGGCATCATCGCGGAGTCGCCGGAGCTGTGCGGGGAGGTCCTGGAGGCGATCGCGGGACTGGACGAGCACGACCAGTCCACGGTGGCGGGCTCTCCCGACCGGGACGCGGTGCGGACCATCGGCGTGCCGCGCGCGTGCCGGCAGGAGCTGCGCGATCCGCAGGTGCGCTCGGCGCTGGATGCCGCGGTCGGCCAGCTCGCCGAGTTGGGCTACCGTATGGTGGACGTGGACCTTGCTACTCTGCGCTACGCTGCGGCCGCCTACTACGTGATCTCCTGTGCCGAGGCCAGCGCCAACCTGGCCCGCTTCGACGGCGTCCGCTACGGAGAGCGAGCCGCTGCCGAGTCGGCCGATGAGACCATCATTGCCTCCCGCTCGCAGGGATTCGGGGATGAGGTCAAGCTGCGCGTGCTGGCCGGCACCTACGTCCTGCGCTCCGGCTTCCACGACCGCTACTACCTGCGCGCGCAGCGGGTGCGCACCGCGGTGCGCGACGAGCTGGCCGCCCTGTTCGGTCAGGTCGACCTGCTGCTCATGCCGGTCTACCCCGTGCCTCCGTTCGCGCGCGGCAGCGCTCGCCTGGACCCGTTCGAGCAGAAGGTCGCCGATCTTTACACGACGGTCGCCAATCTGGCCGGCGCTCCCGCGCTGAGCTTCCCCACCCCGCAGCCGCGGGTGCCGATCGGGATGCAGTTGATCGGACCGAACTTCGCGGAACGGCTGCTGCTGGACGTCGCCGGCCGGTACGCGGCGGCGCATCCGCCCGCGCGCCCGGCCGGATACGCGGAGGACTGGCGATGAGCGCGCCCACTACCGAGCGAGGGGCGTTCGAGACCTTCGTGGGGCTGGAGGTCCACATCCAGCTCAACACCCGCACCAAGGTGTTCTGCGGCTGCCCGGTCGCGTTCGGCGGCGAGCCCAACACCCGCGTCTGTCCGATCTGCCTGGGCTTTCCCGGCGTCCTGCCGGCCCTGAACCGGGAGGCGGCGCGCAAGGCCTACGTGGTCGCGCAGGCGGTGGGCTGCACGCTTGCAACCGAGACGGTGTTCGAGCGCAAGAACTACTTCTATCCGGACCTTCCCAAGAACTACCAGATCTCGCAGTACGGCGCGCCGATCGGCGCCGGCGGTGCGCTGACCGCACCGCTGTCGCCTCTCCGGACGGTGGCGATCCGCGAAGTGCACCTGGAAGAGGACGCCGGCAAGATGATCCACGCCGGCGACGTGTCCCTGCTGGACTTCAACCGCTCGGGCACGCCGCTGGTGGAGATCGTGACCGCGCCGGATCTGCGCGGGGGGGATGACGCGATCGCCTTCCTGCAGTACTTCCGTCGCGTGGTGCGCCACCTTGGGGTGTGCGACGGCAACATGGAGGAGGGTTCGCTGCGCTGCGACGCCAACGTGTCGATCAATCACGCGGGCGCCGGACTCGGCAACAAGGTGGAGATCAAGAACCTCAATTCCTTCAAGTTTGTGGGCCGCGCCATCGAGTTCGAGCTGGATCGGCAGCGGCAGGAGCTGCAGGCAGGGCGGACCGTGCGGGTGGAGACCCGCCACTGGAACGAGAACCGGGACGTGACCACGCCGATGCGGGTGAAGGAATCGGACTCCGACTACCGCTACTTTCCGGAGCCCGACCTGCCGCCGCTGCGGCCGGATGCGGCGTTCCTGGCCTCGGTCGAAGCCGGTCAGGTGGAGCTGCCGCTGGACCTGCGCGACCGGCTGGCGCGCGAGCACGGACTGAACGGCGCCCAGGCGGAGTTCCTGAGCGAAGAGCGCGCGACCGTCGAGCTGTTCGAGCGGGCCGTCACCTCCGGCGCCGATGCCCAGCACGCGGCGCGGTGGCTTGCCGGCGACGTGCGCCGGCTGCTGAACCGCACCGGCATGACGATCGCGGAGTCGCCGCTGACCGCGGAGCGCCTGAGCGAGCTGCTGGAGCTGATCGATTCCGGCGCGATCTCGGGCAAGATCGCCAAGGGGGTGCTGGAGTCGGTGTTGGACGATGACCTGGACCCGGCCGAGGTCGTCGAGCGGCAGGGGCTGCGCCTGATCGCCGACGCGGCCGAGCTCTCCGGATTCGTCGATGCGGCGATCGCGGCGTTCCCGCAGGCGGCCGCGCAATTGCGGCAGGGCGACGGGCGGCCGGTCGGTTTCCTGATCGGCGAGGTGATGAAGCGGACCGGCGGCCGCGCGGCCCCGGAGCCGCTCCGGCGCATCGTGCAGGCGCGGGTAGGAGGTCAGTGATGGGAGTGAGGCCGGACGCCGGATCATGGAGCGACCGGACGCTGGTCGCCGACATCGGCGCCGCGCCCGGCGCCGTGGTCATGGTCGCCGGCTGGGTGCACCGCGTGCGCTCGCTCGGCCGCGTCGCGTTCGTGTTGCTGCGCGACCGCTCAGGCATCGCGCAGCTCGTGTTCCCCGGTTCGGTGGACCTGTCGTCGGAGTCGGTGATCACCGCCACCGGCACGGTGGAAGCCAACGAGCGAGCGCCCGGCGGGTTCGAGGTGCAGGTGCAGGAGCATCGCGTGCTGTCGGCGGCAGCGTCTGACCTGCCGCTGGCGGTCAATGGCCGGCCCGAGAACCTGTCGCTGGACGCGCAGCTCGACAACCGCATGCTGGCGCTGCGCATCCCCAAGCTGCTGGACGTCTTCAAGGTGCAGGCGACCATCGTGGAGGCCTTCGCCCGCCACCTGCGCGACGAAGGGTTCACCGAGATAAAGACCGCCAAGCTGATCGGCTCAGGTACCGAGGGCGGCACCGGCCTGTTCGCCGTGCGCTACTTCGAACGCGAGGTGTTTCTGGCGCAGTCGCCGCAGCTCTACAAGCAGGCGATGGTCGCGGCCGGCCTGGAGCGGGTGTTCGAGGTCGGTCACGCCTATCGGGCCGAAAAACACGACACCCCGCGCCACCTGAACGAGTACGTGTCGCTCGACGTGGAGACGGCCTTCATCGACAGCGAGCACGACCTGATGGATCTGGAGCAGCGCATCCTCAAGACGATCTTCGCGGCGATCGCCGAACGCAACGGGCGGGAGCTTTCCTCCTGGGGCGCAACGGTGCCGAGCGCGGAGGCGGTGGACGGTATGCCGCGGTTGAACCACGACCAGGCGCTCAAGCTCGCCTCGGAACGGCTCGGGCGGCGGGTCTACGAGGTTTCCCCGGAGGTGGAGCGCGAGCTCTGCTCCTGGGCGGAGAGCGAGCACGGCACCGACGGGTGCTTCGTGTACGGCGACCCGCTCCGCAAGCGGCCTTTCTATACGCACCCTGCGCCGGACGGCAAGACCATGTCGTTCGACCTGCTGTTCCGCGGCGTGGAGATCACCACCGGCGGGCGGCGCATCGAGCAGCACGACCTGCTGGCCGAAAGCATCGAGGCCAACGGCCTGTCGGTCGAATCGCTGGCCGACTACCTGCAGGTGTTCCGCTACGGCTGCCCTCCGCATGGCGGCTTCGCGATCGGCCTGGAACGGCTCACCCAGAAGGTGCTGGGCCTGGAAAGCGTCAAGGAAGCCTCCCTCTTCCCCCGTGACCGCAAGCGCACCCGCCCCTGACGAGCCGGTTGCTCTCGCTACGGCCGCATGGAGGGCGAGGTCATCGTCATGTCTCCCATAGGACGGAGTCGCGTATGGGGACCGTTGCGTAAGCGGTGAGAGCGGGTCCGTCCAGCCATTCAGCCGGCGGATGCCGTCTTGTTTGCCGCTTCCACCAGTGCGCGCAGCGCAACTCAGCCGATGGTGAGGACGAGCTGACCGCTCTTGAAGATGCGGATCTCGCCGGAGGACTCCGAGATGGCGATAGCCAGGGCGTCGGTGGCGGCGGTGATCGCCGCCGCCGCGGCATGACGGGCGCCGAGCCCGGGGGTCTGCGCGGGTGAGGCCGGGGCGCCCAGGAAGGCGCCCGCCGACTCCACCACGCCGTCGCGGCGGACCACGAAGGCGCCGTCCATGAGCGCGTATTCCTTGATCGTCTCATCCAGGGTCGGGTCGAGCAGGTTGCGCTCGTCGTCCGGGTAGCCTCGGAAGGGGTTCATCACGAGCTGGCTCGTGTGGTCGAGCACGCGCTCGTGGTCGCCGATCACGAACAGCGCACCGATCGGCCGGCCTTCCCGTCCCTGGGTGGCGAGTTCCCGGCCGATCTGCAGCACCCGCTCCAGCACCCCGCGGTGCGCCATCTCCACCAGCGGCTGCCGGCGGACGGACGCGAAGGTCTCGAACTCCACGCCCACGTCGGTGACCACCACGGTATCGAGCACGCCGGTCTCCGGCAGCCCGAAGACGCTGACGACGCGATCGGCGTGGTCGATCACGCCGCGCGACAGCGCCAGCAGGATGGCGATCTCCACCTGGCTGGACCGCGACGGCACCGAGAACGGGATCAGCACCCGGTCGGAGAACCCGGCCGGCAGCGACGCTTCCGAAGCCGGCCGGGAGCTGGCCAGGACCGCCCGGCGCTCGGCGCCAAAGCCGACCGCGGCGCCGAACTCGCGCGCCATCGGGCGCGATACCTCGTCCACGTGCAGGATGACCGTGCTGGCCTCGACCTCCGCGGCCAGCGCGCCCGCGTGGACCAGCACCCGAGCGGAGATCCGGTCGGCGCCGGCGCGGTCCGGCGCGCCGTCCGGGCCGGCGAGCAGCCGGCACACCGTCTGCGGGCGATCGGCCTGCAGCAGCCGCTCGACCAGGCCCCTGTCCCGCAACTTTGCGGCGATGTCGGCCAGCAGCGCCACGTGCCCGTCAGGGTCCAGCGAATCGCCCAGGATCAGGAAGATCAGCACGACGTGCCCGTCGTCGCCCCGGTCGTAGCTGACGCCGTCGAAGGAGCGGCCAATCACCACCAGCGTCCGCCCGAAGCCCGGGATCTGCAGGTGCGGAAACGCGATGCGGTCGGAGATGCGCGAGCTGAGCGCCGTCTCCCGCTGCCACAGGCCGGCCATCACCCCCTCTTCATCCAGCGGGCCGCCCGACCGCGCGGCCGCCTGCACCAGTTCGGCCAGCGCGGCGCGCTTGTCGCGGCTGCGCAGGAACACCACGCGCTCGACGGCCACCAACTCCCGCAACTTCACGGCGCAATTATGGCATCGCCGGGCAAGCGACGTTACCCGCTGGGATGGGCCAAAGGCGGAGCCGTGGAAACGGTTGCGTGCGCTTGCGGGATCGGGCCGGGACCCGTAGCGTGCGCCGATGCAGAAGTACCGCGGCATCGCGCTCGATGCCGTCTCCGCCGCGCTCAGGACGCTGGCGCCCGGCGCCGAGGACGGCGGCCTGAGCGTCGCGACGCCTCCGGACCCGTCACTGGGCGACTTGTCGGTGCCGTGTTTTCCCCTGGCCCGTACGCTGCGGCGCGCCCCGGCGCAGATCGCCGCCGACTTGGCCGCGGCCGTCAAGCTGCCGGCGGCCTTCCGGCACGTGTCCGCCGACGGGGCGTACCTCAACTTCTTCATCGATCCCGGCGACCTGATTGCCGGAGTGGTCGGCGCCGTGCGCGCCGCCGGCGCGTCCTACGGATCGAACCGCACCGGCACCGGCCGCACCGCGCTGCTGGAGCACACCTCGATCAACCCCAACGCGTCCCCGCACGTGGGGCGGGCGCGCAACGCCCTGATCGGCGACGTGCTGGCCCGGCTCCTGCGCTTCGAGGGCTACGACCTGGAGGTTCGCTACTTCGTCAACGACGTCGGCAAGCAGATCGCCCTGCTGGTGCTGGCCGCCGGCGACCGGCAGGTGCCGTTCGCGGAGGTGCTGGACCTCTACGTGCAGGCCAATGCGCGCCTTGAGAGTGAGCCAGCTCTCGAAGAGCAGACCTTCGCGCTGCTGCGTGACCTGGAACAGGGCGACACCGACGCGCGCCGCCGCTTCGACGCGATCGTGGACGTCTGCGTCGCGGGGCAGCGCGCGATCCTGGAGGCGCTGAACATCCGCCACGACCGCTTCGACAAGGAGTCGGGGTACCTGTGGAGCGGCCGCACCCGTGAGGTGATCGCGCGCCTGCGCGCCACCGGGCGCCTGTCGACCGACGAGGATGGCCGCTCGGTCCTGAGCCTGGAAGGCTACGACCTGCCGTCACGCAATCCGGTCGTGGTGCTCGAACGCTCTGACGGCACCTCCATGTACCAGCTCCGCGACATCGCCTACACCCTCGACAAGATCGACAGCGGCGCCGATCGCAACCTGATCGTGCTGGGCGAGGACCAGCGGCTGCACCACCGGCAGCTCACCGCCGCCATCGACCTGCTGGGCGGCACGGCGCCCGAGGTCGTGCACTACGCCTTCCTCAGCCTGGACGACGCCAGCATGTCGACCCGATCCGGCAACGTGGTGCTCCTGGAGGAATTCATGGTGCAAGCCGTGGAGCGCGCGGGCCGGGCGCTGGCCGAGCGCGGCGTGGCCTTCGACCGCGAGCGCGCCGAGGCGGTCGGTCACGGCGCGGTCCGCTACAGCATCCTGCGCGTCGCCAACGAGAAGATGGTGCGCTTCGACTTCGAGGAAGCGCTCAGCTTCGAGGGCGACACCGGCCCGTACCTGCTGTACGGCCACGCGCGCATGTGCGCGCTGCTGCGCCGCCACGGACAGGAACTCCCGGCAGGGGCCGACTTCAGCCTGCTGGCCGACGGCGCCGAGCTGGCGCTGGCCAAGGCGGTCGCGGGCTTCCCCGAAGCGGTGGCCCGCACCCTGCGGGAGGCCAGCCCGCACGTGGTGGCCGACTATCTGTACGGGCTCACACGCGCCTTCACGGCGTTCTACCACGCCTGTCCGGTGCTGGACGCGCCCGCGCCGCTGCGCGACGGCCGGCTGCTGCTGGTCGACGCCGCGCGGCAGACGCTCCGTAACGGCATGCTCGTGCTCGGCATGCGGCCCCTGGAGCGAATGTAGCGCATAAGACGCGGAACCGTGCGTGACCTTGACCACTGAGCCGCTCGTGCAGAAGGTATACTTCTCAGGAAGCTGCGGATCCGCGGTCGCTGTAAGCGCGAACGTACCGCGTCCCGATTCTCTACGACTTGAAAGGAGGGATCAAGATGCCAACATGTCACGTCTGTGGAAATAGCGTGCAAGACACGAGCCAGCCGTGCTCGGAGTGCGGAAGTGTTCTCGAGTCTCCCGAAGACCTCTCCGGCTCCCAAGCTCCGGTTCCTGTGGCACCGGACGCATCGTCCGAGCCGGACGGGCTTGGCGCTGGTTTGCCTCGACTGACCCTGCTGCGGTCAGGCCGCGATACGGGAACCGTATACGAGGGGCTGTCGTCGGGATCGGTGGTTGGGAGATTTGATCCGGATACAGGACCGATCGAAGTGGATCTGGGGCAACTACCTGAATCCGGTTACGTGTCTCGCCGCCATGCCGAGCTGGCTCTGCAAAGCTCGGGGCAGTGGAGCATAAAGGATCTGGGGTCGAGCAACGGTACGTTTGTGAAGAGTGGCGACGGCCAGTTCGAGAGGATCACCGATGACCATGTGTTGCATTCGGGCGACGTGATTGCATTTGGCAATGTCCAGTTCAGGTTCGAGGTATAGAGCCCGCTGATGGAAGAACGGCCTGAGCCGGATTCCGCGGCGTCCCAAGACGGCGAACCGGCGTGCGACAAGGAAGTGCCGCCGACCAACGAGCCGACAGCAGGTCACCAGCCGATGGGGGAGAAGGGTCCGGCGCCGGATGACGAGCCCGCGCCGGATGGCACCCAGTGCGCCGAGCCACCGTCGCCACCGGACGACCAGTCCGTAACGCCTCCCGGCGAGTTGCCGGCGATCGAAGAGCAGGTGGAAGAGGTGCCGGCGGCCGCGGTGCTCGCGCCACTTGCCGACGGCACTGAACTGCAGGCCGCCGGTGGCGACCGCTATTGCGTGGTGCGGCAACGGGAAGGCGGTTACGGGTACAACCTGTACGTAGGTGAACGGATCGGTGCCGAGGATGCTTGCCAACTCTGGATCTGGGAAGAGGCGACGCCGGGAGAACGCTTGGGACAGGAGGCCGCGGTGCTGCAAGCCACGCGGCTTTCTTCCGACCCGCTCTTTTTCAAGTGGCGTGCCTCCTTTGAGCACGACGGGCGCGTGTACATGGCAACGGATGCGGGTCCGGAAGAAACCTTGCAGGACGTGATCGGCCCTGAAATGGAGTTCGTGCGAGCAGTCAGTATTCTGGCTCGTGTCGCAGCCGGCCTGATGCACCTGAACGAACACGGGCTGGTACATGCCGCGGTGCGTCCTAGCCGGATACTTGTTGACGATCGCGTGGTGAAGCTGGTCGGTCTGGATCAGACAGTACCGATCAACGAACGCGCTTCGACACCGCGATCCTACGCCGGGTACTCGGCGCCGGAAGTGGCCGCCGGAGAGTCGCTCGACGCGCAGACCGACATCTACGGTCTTGGCGCGATTCTCTATCACGTGACGGTGGGAACGCCGATACCAGAGGTAGGCATCGAGCTCGCGACGGGGCTTCCGTCGGGGTTGCCGTCCGGCGTTCCTCAGATTCTGCATCGCTGCCTTGGGCCGCGCGAACAGCGCTTCCGGAGCCTGCGTGAGCTGCACTATGAGCTCGGGAAACTGCTGCGCCGGAGTCGCCCCCTGCGGGCGTACGAGGTGGCGGGCGCATCGATTATCGGTCTGAACCCTGACCGGACCACGAATGAAGATGCATACGGATATCTGCAGGGTCAGATGATGGACGAGGAAGGGGTCCGCAATTGGGGCGTCTTCTGTCTGGCCGACGGCATGGGAGGGATGGACGCGGGCGAAGTGGCCAGCAGAATCGCGGTGCAGGAGGTGATTGCACGAGCTGCGGAGCGCCTGGGAACGGGCACCGCGACGGAGGAGGAACACCGGACGTGGCCGGCGGAGTGGATTCAGGCCGCCAACACCGCCGTGTGTGACGCCATGGACCGCCGTGGCGCCCAGGGAGGCACCACGATCGTGGTGGTGGTTGCGCTCGACCAGACCGTCACCATTGGTCACGTAGGAGACAGCAGGCTCTACCGCATACGGGGAAGCAAAGTGGAACTCCTCACGCGGGACCACTCGCTGGTGATGACGTACGTCATGCAGGGCGAGATCACGGAGGAAGAAGCCCGCAGACACCCGGATCGGAACACGCTCACGAGGTCCGTGGGAGGGCAAAGCCTGCTGCCACCGTATCATATTGACACGCTGGAAAGCCGGACGGGCGAAGAATCTCTGCTGGTAGACCCCGATGACGTGTTGATTCTGTGTACGGACGGGGTGTGGGAGCTGCTGGAGGACGTCGAGCTGGCGCAGGAAGTTTCCCGTGCAGGTGAATCGTTGCCAAAGCTCGCGCAAAGGCTCCTCGATCGTGTCCTTGAGCTACGTGCTCCGGACAACGCCACGGTGCTGCTGGTGCGCTCCGTAGCGGTCGCAATAGCCGGCACCGGCTATGCTACCTTGAACGAGGAAGAAGAGGGACAATAACGATGTTGCACGTCGACGTTATTTCTCATCGTCAATACCTGATGGCGCGGATGGACAATGAGCAGAAACTGTTCGTGCTGATTCGGTGCATCCCTGATGCGGCATTGATGCACAGCCGGTCGCCCATTCGGATCGTGCTGGTAGTGGACACGAGCTCATCCATGCGAGAGGAGATCGAGGACGGCGTCACCAAGCTGGAGCGTGCGGTACAGTATGCCAAGGCTTTGGTGGATGACCCGCGACTGGAACCGACCGACCAGATGGCGGTCGTGCAGTTCGACTCCGATTCACGGACCCTGCTCGGATTGACGCCTGTGGACCGGCGCCAGGAGATACACCGTAGTATGGATCGCCTTGAGCAGCACGACGGCGGCACTATGATGGCAGTCGGATTGCGCAACGCAACATCGATACTGAGCGGGGAACCTGTGGAGACGGTAAAACGAGTAGTCGTGTTGACTGACGGAGAGACGTTCGACGAAGCTGAGTGTCTAAGGGTTGCATCGTCGCTCGCCGACCGAAATGCGCCGCTGATTGCGTTGGGAGTCGGTGACGAGTACAACCACGAACTGCTGGCTCGACTGGCGGACGACACCGGAGGGCGTCCTTATCATCTCACGGAGATGGCTGATTTTCAGAGCTCTATGAACGAGGAACTGAACGCATCGATCGGCGAAGTGGTGACGAACCTTCGTGTTTCGGTTTCCGGGGTGAAGGGCGTCGCGCTTGACCGTCTGACTCGCATCCATCCGGGAGTCGCGGAAGTTCAGAGAGCGCGCCAGCCGTACGCTCTTGGGAACATACGTGCCGGAGACTCGACGGATTACGTGGCCGAGTTGACGATAAGTGGCAGCCCCCGGCCACCGAGCAGGGCTCGCTTGGCGCAGGTGGGGTTTAGCTTCGAGGTGCCTGGATTGCGCCGCCACGAAGAACTGCCGCCGCGTGACCTGTGGGTTACGTTCACGGACGACGCGCGCGCGTCGGCGCAAACTGAGCCGACGGTCATGGAGGCGGTCAAGAAGCGCAATGTAGACCAGCTTGTGCAGCAAGCCGTGCGTCAGGCGACGGTCGATGCGGAGCAGGCCGGGCAGACGCTGCAGCAGGCGATTGGGATGACGGAGAGGAGCGGCAACACCCAGGCGACGCTGTTGCTTCAGAGTGCGGTGCAGGAGCTTGAGCGGACAGGAACACTGTCAGCAGAGACGCAGAGGACGGTGCGGCTCGGTGCCAAGACGCGGACGATGAGCGGGTCGTCCGGAGCCGCTGCCACGGGTATCTCCGAGGAAGAGATAAGGAAGCACTCAGGAACGTAGAGCCGCGATGACTTGTCCCGTATGTGCGAGCGGCAACCCACGCGGTTCGGGCGTGTGTCGTACCTGCGGCGCGCCGCTCCCGGCGCAGGGAGCGGCAAGGACCAGCCACGCCTTGCCGGTGGGGACCACGCTGCAACAGGGCAACTACACCGTCGGCAGGGTGTTGGGCCAGGGTGGGTTCGGCATCACCTACGCGGGTGGCGACACGGCGTTGCGACGCAAGGTGGCGATCAAGGAGCTATTCCTCGAAGAGTGTGTACGGCATGGAAACCTGGTCATGATTCCGACACACGCACGGTTGACCGCGGCAGAATTCGGCCGAGCGAAACAGAGGTTTGTGAAGGAGGCGCGGACGGTAGTCCGATTCAATCATCCGGGGATCGTCGCGGTGTACATGGCCTTCGAGGAAAACAACACGGCCTACATGGTGATGGAGTATCTGCAAGGCAGGACGTTTGCGCAGGTGTTGGAGGCAAATGGCGGAGCGCTCCGTGAGCAGGAAGCGGTCAGGTATGTCAGGGCGGTGGGGCCAGCGCTCAAGGCGGTGCATCAGAACGGTGTGCTCCACCGGGATCTGACGCCGACGAACGTCGTCTTGACGGATGACGGACGGACGGTAGTGGTGGACTTCGGAGCGGCTCGGGAATTCACGGCGGGCATGACTGGGGGCTTGAGCGTGTTCTTGACGCCTGGCTATGCACCGCTGGAACAGTACGGGAGTCGCGCACGGCCTGGCGTATATACGGATGTGTACGCATTGGGAGCGACCCTGTATCACCTGCTGACGGGAAAGGTCCCGGTACCAGCTCCGGACCGAATCAACGGGATAGCGCTGAGGGAACCGCGCCGGGTGAACGCGGGAGTAAGCGAGAAAGTGAGTGATGCCGTGATGCGGTCGATGGCGATCCGTGCGGCGGATCGCTACCAGTCGGTGGGCGAGTTTCTCGATGCGCTGACATTGTCACTTGGCTCTGTTGGCGGAGCCGCACGAGTCGTCGACAGCACGTGAGTTGGCAGGACGCCCAGGCGTACGTAGGGTGGGTGATGGTGCGGACCGGCGGCCATCGGGTCCTTGTTGCCCGGTCCGTCAAACTGTCAAAATCGTTACCCCTGTTCCTCCAAGGTTAACAGAATCCGCGTATGGCGCGGTAGTCTTGTCCACACATACGGACGCCGATCGTAAAGAGGAGCGATGACTTGCCCGCCATGACAAGCCACACTTTGCCGGTGGGGACGAGGCTGCAACAGGGAAAGTACACCGTCGACAAGGTGTTGGGCCACGGCGGATTTGGTATCACCTACTTGGCTACCGACACTGCGCTGCGACGCCGAGTGGCGATCAAGGAGCTGTTCCCTCGCGGGTGTGTGCGACAGGGCAGCTCCGTCGTGCTTCCGACCCCACCTGCACGGCTGAATGCAAAAGACTTCGATCGAGCGAAAGAAAGGTTTGTGAAGGAGGCGCGGACGGTAGCCCGATTCGATCATCCGGGCATCGTGAGGGTGTATACGGAGTTCAGGGAAAACAACACGGCCTACATGGTGATGGAGTATCTGCAAGGCAGAACGTTGGCGGAGTTGTTGGAGGCGAACGGCGGAGGGCTGAGTGAGCCGGAGGCGGTCAGGTACGTAAAGGCGATAGGGCAAGCGCTGAAGGAGGTGCATGAGGCAAGCGTGCTGCACCGGGACGTAAAGCCGGAGAACGTGCTCGTGACGGACGAAGGGCGGACGGTGGTTGTGGACTTCGGAGCGGCGCGAGAGTTCACGGCGGACGTGACGGAGAGCATAGAGGTGGTGCTGACACCAGGATACGCCCCGCTGGAACAGTACGGGAGTCGCGCACGGGCCGGTGTGTATACGGATGTGTACGCGTTGGGTGCAACGCTCTATCGCCTGCTGACTGGAAAGGTGCCAGTAGCTGCGCCCGACCGATATAGCGGAATAGCGCTCAAGGGACCGGACCAGGTGAACGCGCAGGTAAGCGAGAAGGTGAGCAAGGCTGTAATGAAGTCGATGGAGGCCGATGCGCCGGATCGCTACCAGTCGATGGACGATTTTCTCGATGCACTCGCGAATCGTGAACCGCCACGGCCGCCGCCTGCGGCGCCGACGTTGACACGGGGTGACGGGTCGTGTCGGGCGACCTGGGCGAACGTGAGCGGCGCGACCGGCTACGACCTACGCTGGAGACAGCGCGAAGCGTGGACGCATGTCCCGAACGTAGTCTCGCCGCGGACGATCGCTCCACTGGTCGACAGGGCACGCGTGGACGTGCAGGTGCGCGCGACGAACGGCACGGGCGCGTCGGACTGGTCGCCGATAGGATGCTCCGACGGGACGTCCTGTAGGGTCGCGCATCCGGGAATGATGAAGAGGATCGTATTCGGAGTCGCTTTGCTTGCCGTCATCATGATTGGCGTATGGTGGATCGGGACCGGTCGGGAGCGCGAAGGCGAGCCGCCGTCTCGTGAGGACCCGGCCCCCTCGGCTCTCCCCGAGGAGAGGGGCGACGAACCCGTCGTCCCCAGCTACCCACGAATCAGGTCGCTCGTGCGACTGGAACCTTCGGACCTTTGGACCAGGGCCGACTCCGTCACGTGGCGTATCACCTTCACCGATGCGGTGACCAACGTCGACCAGGGGGACTTTGACATCATCGGGATCAGGCCCTCGCGACTGACTGTCTCGAAGGTCGGCGAGTTAGGTGACGTGTACGACATCACGCTCGGTAGCCATAGCCTTGCCGACCACAACGGCAGGTTGACGTTGGGCTTGTCGCCCAGCTCGTACATCAAGAACTTGGCCGGCAATCGCCTCTTGAACATCAACGCAGTAGGCGTCTACGAGGCAAGCTTCGTCGTCGACAACATCGCGCCGACGGTGAGCTTCCATCCGGAAAGCAGGAGGATCGACGACGCCGGCGCGAACCTGACGATGACATTCAGCGAAGCGGTGTACAGCGATTCCAGCAGGAAGGCGTTCATGGCGTCGACGCTGGCCGACCTGATCGACCTCAGGGCAGAAAACGAGAGCGGCGCCGACATCCCGTTCACCGCGACCAACGACAACGACAACGATACGGTGACGATCGACCCGACCGGGACCCTGCCCATACGAACGTGGGTCCGGGTGATGAGCAGTTACTACGACACGGTGGGCAATGAGGGCCACCGGGCGACGGCGAACTTCACCGTGGAGCCGATCGGGCCGACGGTGACGATCGCCGGCGTCCCCGAGACCGACAGCGGCGCCTTCATGGCGACCTTCACGTTCAGCGAAGCGGTCACCGGCTTCAAGGCGTCCGACGTGGCCGTCACCAACGGCACGGCGAGCGCCCTCACTGAGGCGCAGGCCGGCCGGCAGTGGCATGTGCGGATCACCCCGACCGGCGACTACAGCGTGTCGCTACCGGCTGACCGGGTCACTGACCTAGCCGGCAACGGCAACAGGACGTCGACTAGCCACAACGGGTCCTATGGCACCGACACCACGGACCCGCGGTTGATTTCGATCGTCCGGCAGAATCCGTCGAGCTCGCCGACCCGGGCCGACTCGATGACGTGGCGCGTCACCTTCAGCGAGGACGTACAGCACTTCAAGATCAGCTCGGTGAATCTGTTGGATCAATCCGATCAAGTCATCCGCCGTAGCGCCGATAGAGTCAGCGCCGTCGGAGGTTCGGAATCCGTGTACGACGTCACTTTCTCGGACGGCGTGCTGGCGAACTACAGCGGCCGGATGAAGCTCAACTTCCAACTGAGGAGCGACGACAACGCGTACTCAGTCAATGTCCAGGACAAGGCGACCCGAGCGCTTCTGTGTTGCAGCACCCTCGGCGCGGACGAGAACACTTTCGACATGGACAACGCCGCGCCTTGGGTCGAGAGCATCGTCCGGTCGAACCCCGGCCGGGAGCACACCAACGACGACGAGGTTGCCTGGACGGTGACCTTCAGCGAGCCGGTGAGGAACCTGAGTGGGGGCGACTTCGCGATCTCGGGCACCGATGCCGCCATCACCGTCACTCCGGAAGGCAGCGGCAGCCGGACCTGGAACGTCATCGCCTCCGGCGGCAATCTTGCGAGCCTCAACGGCAGGATCACGCTGTCCTTTTCCGACACGCGGAACATCGAAGACGCTGCAGGCAACGTCCTGGCCGACACCGCTCCGACGGGCGCGGACGAGAACGCCTTCGTAATCGACAACATCTCGCCCGGGCTCGTTTCGATAGACCGGCGGTCCCCGAACGAGGCGCCTGCCAACGCAGAAGCGGTGCAGTGGCGCCTGACCTTCAGCGAAGGCATGGTGGGCGTCGACGCGACCGATTTCGCAATCCAGGGCGCGACGCTTTCCCTGTCGTCGGCCGACTCGAAGGCGGTCTACGACCTGTCGGTCTCGGGAATCGACCTCGCCTCCGTTCGAGGCATCGTAAGCCTGCACTTCAAGAGCGATGGCGACATCACCGACCTCGCCGGCAATGCGCTGAGCGCGCCGCGCCCACCGGCTACACTCCCACTTCCCTCGTCATAGCGACGTTCGCTCCAGGTCTCGCAGCGGCCTGCAATGCCAAGCGCGTCGGTGTGCTTCCCCTCGGTGGCGGCCTGATCGGCAGGCGACAGCGGAGCCTCGAACGCTTCCGTGAGCGCGGCGAGGTCTTGTGGGCTCATCGATGCCTTGAGAGCGCCGAGTCTGCGCCGTCTCGTCGATCGCGAGGAGGATCGACCAGCTTTACCGCGCAACTCGTTTCCAGCCATGTCCGCTACTCGTCGTGCTCAGCGATCGTAGCGGTAGTCGAAGACGCATGACGAGCCCAGCATCTCGCGAAACCACAGGGTGGCGCCGGCGCCCATTGAATCGGTCAGGCGGACCGGTTCGTTCAGGTTGAAGTGTACGGGCTGTTGCAGACCGTCGTTGATCGCGACGTTGTCGGCGTAGAGGTAGGTGCGGTCCAGGCTGTCGAGTATGGGGCTGAGCCGTCCCTGGATACCGGTTAGGCGGCCCGTGTGGTTGGCGATGATCAGCGAGCCGCCGTTGGGCGCGGGGCTCATGCGCACCTCAAGCGGCGCGTCAGGCACATGGTCTGTCCCGACCCAGGCTTTGAAGCCCGGAGCCGCGCACAGCACGGTCATTGGCAGCCGTGTATGCAGCTCGAAGTCCGCGTGCCCGTACGCATCGGTGCGCTCCTCGCGGTAGGTCCTATTGGGATAGAGCATCAGCACGTGTATCCCCTGCAAGGGTTCGCCGGTGTCGTCGTGGCGGACCGCTACGCGCGTGGCAATGCCCTCCGGCAGGGGGGGGCTTGCCGCCGGCAGCGTGAGCTTCAATTCGCGCTCGCCGATCAACTCGAAGACCGGTTTCCGTCCGGCGAGCGCGAACGTCTCGTCCTCGATGACGCCGATGCCTTCGCCGCGGCGTTGGATGAAGTACTCGCGTCCACCTGCCCCCGGGACGTCGCCGACCGGGCACTGTCCGAGCCGGGACGCCAAGAGCTCGTTGCGGGTGAACTGGCTGGTGCGCAGATCCTCGGTCGTCATGGAGTTGCAGAGGCCGCCCGGCGAGTAGAGCTCAAACCGGTCGTCGAACAGGAACAGGCGGATCTTCGATCCCGAAACCGCGTAGTCCCGATGAACCACCGCGTTGACTACGGCTTCGAAGACCGCTCGCTCGCTGTATTGGGGAACGTCGCTGCGGGCAGGCTGCTGTCGGGCCGCGACGCGCCGGTTACGGACCACGAACCGCATTGCATCTCGTATCTGCTGGTCGAGCGGCCCGCCGATGTCCTGCGCGTCGAGCTGGCGATTGCCGTCCATCTGTGTGCCGTCGTAGCAGACGGCCTGGATGTAGGCGTTCGGGAGCCATTCGCGCGGGTCATCGGCGGCGAGCAGGACTCCGCCGACCGTGGCGCGCAGCGCTCCGTGTCGGTCGTCCTTGACGAACTTCAGCTTCGTCAGGATGACCTCGGCGGGATCGTTGGTGCGCGAGCTCGCGTAGCGTCGCCACAGATCAGGACCGAGGGTGTTCACGCCGGTGTTGCGGACGACTTGAGAATCGGTGGCGGCGGCGTCCGACTGCCCTCGCGACTGCAGCAGCCGGCGGATTTCGTCTGGCTGCATCTGACGCTTGGTGTCTCCCCGGCGCCGAAAGTAGCCGCCCGGCGAGCGATGAACGGTCTCGCCCGCCGGTATGTCGACCAGCAGAACGCCGCCATCCGTCGGCGGCGGGGCCGGTACCCGGTAGATGCTGAAGTCCAGCGACGGGTCGATGCTGTCGGAGCAGATCTCCGTGACGAGGTTCGCCAGCAGGTCCAACTGCGCCGAGGTGAGCGATTGCGGCTTGCGGTCGTCCGTGACGCCCAGGACGACACGGCCACCGCCGGTGTTGGCGAACGCCGCGAACCCGTCGGCAAGCCCGTCGCGATGAGGGGCAGAGACGCGACTGCCTTGAAACCGAGCCTCCTTGAGCTCAAGACCGGTGTCCTCACCGAGCTGGATCTGTTCCCAGAAGAGCGGGGCGTCGATCAGCATGGCTTCCTACCCTCCCCGGCTGCTACCACAATCGCCTGTCGGTTCGCACATCGAATGCCTCGTCGACCGAAACCAGATACAGGTCTTCCAGCGTTGCCTGGGCCAATAGAATTCTGTCCCATGGATCGCCGTGAGACCAATCGAGGCGCGCCGCGTGGAGGAGATGCAGCGTTGTAAGGGGGAGTTCCTCGAAGCCGGAGGTCAGTGCCGTTTCGGCCACCTGCATCGCTGCCGCCGGCATCCGGCCACGATGTGCCTTGAACGTGATCTCGTACAGGTTTACCGGGCTGTAGAAGACATCGTTGTCCTCGTCGAGAATGAGCCGTCGCGCCTTGCCGGAGAGTTTCTGATCTTCGGAGATCGCCCAGAACAGGGTATGGCTGTCGAGAAGCAGTCGCATGGGGCGCGTCGCGCCTATCGCCGGGCGATTCCGAGGGCGTCGGTATGTTCCCCCTCCAAGGCGGCCTGATCGGCTGGTGACAACGGTGCTTCGACCGCTTCCGTGAGCGCCGCGAGGTCTTCCGGGCTCATCACTTGCTTGAGAAGTCCCAGTCGGCGTCGAGGTTTCATCCGTAATGGAACGAGCTTCGCCACCGGTTCCCGACCACGGGCAATCACGACCTCCTGACCCCGCTCGGCGCGACCGATCATTTCCGCAAGCCGCGCGCGGAACTCGCTGATCGTGACGGGACCAGCGGTCGATTCAGCGTCACCGTCGACCGAGGAATCTGCCATTTCGCTACCCCCATCAATGCTCATTCGACCGTGATTGTGGCAGACAACCCCGATTTGTACAACACATGTACATAGATCCGGCATGCGGTGGCGCCGCGCCGGTACCGGCACCGGCGCCGCGAGGTCTGCGACGGCGGCTACGAGCTGTAGACGCCCAGGATGCGGTAGCTGGCGGTAAGCTCCCGCAGCTCTGCCTCCGCGTTGCGGAGCGCCTGGACGTCGGGGCCCAGAGCGACGTCGACGTAGAACCGATACTCCCACGGGCGTCCGGGAATAGGCCGGGACTCCAGTTTGGTCATGTTCAGGTCGTGGGCGGCGAACACTGTCAGGCACTCGGAGAGCGCGCCGGGGCGGTCGTGGGTGGAGAACACCAGAGAAGCCTTGTCGGGCAGCGCCAGTGGCGGGTGGTCGGCTGCGGCGATCAGCAGGAACCGCGTGTAGTTCTGGGGGTTGTCCTCGATTCCCTGCTTGAGCACCTGCATCCGGTAGGTGCGCGCCGCCTCGTCGCTGGCGATGGTGGCGTCGCTCATCTGCCCTTCGCGGGCCAGATGGGCGACGGCGCCGGCGGTGTCGTAGAACGGGATCTTCTGCCAGTCGGCGTGCTCGCTCAGGAAGCGCTCGCATTGCGCCAGCCCCTGCGGGTGCGAGAAGACGCGTTCGATGCCGTCGATGGTCGCGCCGGGCCGGCCGATCAGGTTGTGCACGATGCGGATGTTGCGCTCGGCGACGATCGTCAGATCAGGGAACTGCAGCAGCAGCTCGAAGTTCTGGTGGATGGTGCCGGTCAGCGAGTTTTCCACCGGTAGCGCGCCGTAGCGGCAGGCGCCCGACAGCACCGCGTCGAACACGTCCCGGAACTCCCGGCACGGCACCGGCTCGGCGCGCTCCAGGAAGCGGCGGATGGCGATCTCGCTGTTGGCGCCCATCTCCCCCTGGAATGCCACCCGGGGCACCTCGGCCGCGGCGTCCGGCTGCCGGGCCGCCGCGGGCTTGGCCGCGCCCAGCGGCAGCCGCGCCACCTCCATGCCCAGCACGCCGGCCAGTCCGTCGATGTCGCGCATCAGCTTCTCGAACTGCGCCGGGTACAGCGACTGCGGCCCGTCGGACAGCGCCCGCTCCGGGTCGGGGTGCACCTCCACGAACAGTCCCTGCGCGCCGGCGGCCAGCGACGCCAGCCCCATGGGCGGCACGGTGGCGCGGTCGCCGGTGCCCAGGCTGGGGTCGACGATGATCGGCAGATGGGACAGCGCGTGCACGGCCGGCACCGCCGACAGGTCCAGGGTGCTGCGCATGGCGGTTTCGAACGTGCGGATGCCGCGCTCGCACAGGATCACCTCTTCGGCGCCGTTGGCCAGCAGGTACTCGGCCGACATGAGCAGGTCGTGGACCGTGGCGCCCATGCCGCGTTTGAGCAGCACCGGTTTGCCCAGGCCGCCCATCCGCCGCAGCAGGTCGAAGTTCTGCATGTTGCGCGCGCCGATCTGCAGCACGTCGACCAACTCGGCCATCGCCGCCAGGTGGTCGATGGACGACGCCTCCGACACCACCGGCAGCCCATGGCGTTCGCCCGCCTCACGCAGGTAGCGCAGGCCCTCCAGGCCGAGCCCCTGGAAGGCGTACGGTGAGGTGCGCGGCTTGAACGCCGCGCCGCGCAGCATGACCGCGCCGGATTCGGCCACCAGCGCGGCGCACTCCATGATCTGCTCGCGGCTTTCCACCACCGACGGGCCGGCGATCACCGCGATGCGCTGGCCGCCGATGCGGATCGGGCCGACCGACACCACCGTGTCGGCGCGCTGCACCTCGCGCGAGGCCAGCTTGTACGGCTTGGAGATCGGCACGACCTGCTCGATCCCGTCGATTGATTCGAATTGGTGCGGATCGGTCACCCGCGGGCCGACCGCCGCCAGCACCGTGCGCTCGCCGTCCTCGATCTTGCGCACGGTGAACCCGTGTTGCTGAAGCTCGCGGCGCACGGCCGCCTGGCGCGACTCGGAGATGCCGCGCGTGAGAACCACCACCATGGAGCGAGGATTATCCACGACTGGCCGCTGTTGCTACACTGCCGCATGCGCAAACTGCTGGTGCAGTACGTCAAGGACCTGACGGCCGGCCGTCTGGCGTCCGGATTCGAGCACTCCGCGCGCGTCTACCACCTGGCGCGGGAGATCGGCGAGGGTATGGGATACGACGACGATGTCCTGCATGCCGCCTGCTTCCTGCATAACATCGAGACGCCGGCGCGCGGGGCCGAAGCCGCCACCGAACGGGCGCGGGTGCTCCTGAGCGAGGTGGGCTTCGACGTGAGCAAGGTCAACGCCGTGTGCGACGCGATCGCGGGCCATGCGCCGGGCTCCCAACCGGACGGGCTGGAAGCGAAGCTGCTCTACGACGCCAACCTGCTGGACACCATCGGCGCGGTGGGATTCGCCCGCCTGTCGATCGGGGCGTTCTTTTGGCACCATCTGAAGACCATGGAAGAGGTCCTGGAGTTTCTGCGCGAGCGCCTGGAGCACTCGGAGCGTTTCTGCTTCGAGGTGTCGGCGCGCATGGCGAAGGAGAAGCTTGCCTTCATGCGCCACGCCGTCGCGCAGTTCGAGGCCGAGCTGGCGCTCTGACGGCCGACCCGGGACGACAACAAGGCATACCGACCATGCGAGCAGCACCGAGCGATCTGCACCCGCTGGAGGCAGCCGCGCTGCGGGAGATGCAGCCGAACGACGACTACACGCCGGAAGCGCTGGCCGCGGCAGCCGACCTGATCCTGGGTCAGGTCAACCAGGTCCTCTCCTGGCTTACCGGCAAGGGCTGGGTGGCGGAGACCCGCCGGCAGAGCGACGTCGAGCACGACCTGACCGAGCTGGGCCGCTCGTATCAGCGCGACGGCATGCCGGAGGAGCGGATCCTCAGACAGCTCGAAGCCGAAGGGCCCCTGTCCTTGCCGGATCTGGGCGAACGCGCGGGGCTGGAACAGCGTGAGGTGGGGTCGGCGTTCGGGGCCCTGGCGCGCGCCCGGGCGGTGCGCATGGATGAGCACAAGCGCGCCACCGCCATCGGCGCCGCGCCCGCGACGCTGGCAACCGCCCGCTGCCTGCTGGACGCCGCGGTGGCCGGACCGTTGCGGGAGTCGGCGCTCCCGGACGACGACAAGCAGGTGCTCCTGACCCTCAGCCGCCGGCGCGGGGCGCGCGGGCCGTTCCGCGCCAGCGACCGAGAGACGGTCTTCTACCGCCTGACCGAGCCGGGCGCGCAGGTGGCCGCGGCGCTGGCCACGGGTCCGTCCGGCGCGGCCAAGGCGATCGGCCCGCTGACGCCCGAGATCCTGGCGTCCGGCGTCTGGCGGGAACGGGGGCTTCGCCCCTACAACGTGGAGACCCCACCGAACCGCGTGCTGTTCGGCCGCCACAACCCCTACGCGACGTTCCTGGACGAGCTCAAGGACAAGCTGGTCTCGCTGGGCTTCCAGGAGTTCGACGGGCCGCTGGTGGAGACGGAGTTCTGGAACTGCGACGCGCTGTTCATGCCGCAGTCCCACTCGGCGCGCGACATCCACGACGTGTTCTATGTGGACGAGCCGACCCACACCGCCTCGATCCCCGAGCGGTTCCTGGAGCCGGTGGCGGCCGTCCATGAACACGGCGGGCGCACCGGCAGCCGCGGCTGGGGCTACCGCTTCGACCGCGACTTCACGCGCCGGCTGATCCTGCGCAGCCAAGGGACGGTGCTGTCGGCCAAGGCGCTGGCCGGCGCCGCGGTGCCGGGCAAGTACTTCGGGGTGGTGCGCTGCTTCCGTTACGACGACATCGACGCCACGCACCTGGCCGACTTCTATCAGACCGAGGGGATCGTCCTCAGCGAACAGGCCAACCTGCGAACCCTGCTGGGATTGCTGGAGCTGTTCGCGAAGGAGGTTGCCAAGGCGACCGAGGTACGCTTCGAGCCCGGCTACTTCCCGTTCACCGAGCCGTCGGTGGAGGCGTGGGTCAAGCACCCGCAGCTCGGCTGGTTCGAGCTGGGCGGGGCCGGCATCTTCCGCCCGGAGGTCACCGACCCGATGGGCGTGGACGTGCCGGTGCTGGCGTGGGGGCTGGGCATCGACCGCATGGCGCTGCTGTCGCTGGGGCTGGACTCGGTCCGCGAGCTGTTCGCGGAGGACATCGAGCGCGTGCGCACGCGCGCCGCGGCCGGCGGGACGGCGTAGCCATGCCCAAGATCGACGTGGCCGACGGGCTGCTGGAACGGTTCCTGGGCCGGCCGATCGATGACGCGGAGCTCGAACCTCTGCTGTCCAGCGCCAAGGCGGTGCTGGACGAACGCGATCTCGAAGCCGGCATCCGGCGCATCGAGCTCAACGACACAAACCGGCCCGATCTGTGGTCGACCGCAGGCTTGGCGCGGCAGCTCCGCGCCCGGTTGGGCGAACCGCTGCCTGCCTACGATTGCTTCTCGCAGCTCGGCGCTCCCCTGCCCTGCGACGAGCGCGTCATCGAGGTCGATGCCGGGCTGGAGTCGGTGCGGCCCTACATCGTCGGCTTCCAGGCGAGCGGGCCCGCGGTGGGTGAGGCGCTGCTGGTGGACCTGATCCAGACCCAGGAGAAGCTGTGCTGGAGTTATGGCCGCAAGCGCCGCGCGATCGCGATGGGCGTGTACCGGGCCGGCCGGATGCGCTACCCGATCCGCTACGTGGCGGCCGATCCCGACGCGACCTCGTTCGCACCGCTGCCGGCCGACCAGCGGCCGCCCGAGGAGATGACCCTGCGCCAGGTGCTCGAACGCCACCCCAAGGGGATCGAGTTCGGACCGATCATCGCCGGCTACGATCGCTTCCCGTTCCTGGTGGATGCCTCAGGCGGAGCGCTCAGCATGCCGCCGGTGATCAACAGCGCCGGTCTGGGAGCGGTCGAGCCCTCCGACGACGACCTGTTCATCGAGGTGACCGGCACCGACCTGAGCCACCTGCTGCTGGCGACCGCGATCGTCGCGTGCGACCTGGTCGACGCCGGCTTCCGCATTCGTCCGGTCACCACGCGGTACCCGTACGACACGCCGTTCGGACGGGAGGTGACCGCGCCGCTGGCGTTCCAGGAACCGGTGCGCGTGGAGCTGTCCCATGTGGGCCGGCTGCTCGGCGAAGCGGTGGCGTCCGGCGACGCGCTGCGCTTCCTGCGCCTGGCCGGTGTCGAGGCGCAGGTGTCCGGCGACAGCCTGACGGTGCGTCCGCCGCCGTTCCGCAACGACTTCCTGCATCCGGTGGACGTGATCGAGGAAGTGGTGATCGGCCGCGGCCTCGGCTCGTTCCGGCCTACCCTGCCGGAGGAGTTCACGGCCGGCCGGCTGACGGACATGGAGCTGTTCAGCCGGCGCGCGCGGGCGCTGATGGTGGGACTCGGCTACGAGGAGCTGATGGTCAGCTACCTCGGCTCCTACCGGGATCACGTCGAACGGATGCGGGCGGCCGGCAACGCGGAGCTGGACGGTCAGGTGCTGCGCATCGCCAACCCGATCTCGGAGAGCTACGCCGTGGTGCGCGCCTCCAGCCTGCCCAGCCTGCTGCGGTGCGAGGCGGCCAGCGCACACGCGGTCTACCCGCATCGCCTGTTCGAGGTGGGCAAGGTCGCCCGCCGCGACGGCGGCGACGACTCCGGCACCGTGACGCGCACCCATCTGGGGTTTCTGCTGGCCGACGGGGCCGCCGGCTTCAACGACGTCAGCGAGCACCTGGCCGGACTGCTGTATTACCTGCGGATCCCCTACCGGCTGCGCGCCAGCGCCGACCCGCGGTTCGCGCCGGGCCGCGCCGCGGAGGTGCTGGTCGGCGCCGACGAGACCCCCGCCGGAGTCATCGGCGAGCTGCACCCGGAGGCGCTTGAGGCGTGGTCGATTCAGGTTCCCTGCGCGGCCTGCGAGCTGGAGTTGGAGACGCTGGAGGCGGCCGCAGCGTCATAAGCCTGCTTCATGGCGGGCGATCGGGAAGCGGCGGCCGGGGCCGAACGCCCGCGGCGACAGCTTGATCACCGTGGCGGCCTGGCGGCGCTTGTGCTCCGAGCGCGCCACCATCTGCAGGACGCGCCCGACGAGCTGCGGCTCGAAGCCGGCGGCGACGATCTCTGCGGCCCCTTCGCTGCGCTCGACGTAGCGCTGCAGGATGGCGTCCAGCACTTCGTAGGGCGGCAGCGAGTCGCTGTCCACCTGTCCCGGCCGCAGCTCCGCAGACGGCGGCTTGTCGATGGTCGCCTCCGGAATGATCGGCCCGTCGTCGTTGATGCGGCGCGCCAGCGTGTACACCTGCGTCTTCCACAGGTCTCCGATCGGCGCCAGCGCCCCGGCCATGTCGCCGTACAGGGTGGCGTAGCCGGTGGCCAGCTCGCTCTTGTTGCCGGTCGCCAGCGCGAGCGCGCCGGTCTTGTTCGCGAACGCCATCACCAGGGTGCCGCGGATGCGCGCCTGCAGGTTCTCCTCCGCCGTGTTCGGCGGGAGGTCGGCGAACACCGGCTCCAGCGTGCGCAGGTAGGCCGCGAACGCCGGCTCGATCGACAGCACATGGAGCTCGATTCCCAGCGCGCGCGCCAGGTCCTCCGCGTCGCGGCGGCTGCCGGCCGATGAGTAGCGCGACGGCAGCGCGAACGCGGTGACGCGCTCGGGGCCGAGTTGCCGCGCGGCCACGGCTGCCACCACCGCGGAGTCGATGCCGCCGGAGACCGCCAGGCAGACCCGCTCGTGGCCGGTCTTGGCCAGGTAGTCGCGCAGGCCGATGCCGATCGCGGCTTCGACCTCGCGGTAGTCGTCGCAGGCCGGTGCCGCGCGTGCGGGAGAGTCGGTATCGACCACCGCCACGACCTCCCGGAACCCGGGCGAGCGGTGGATCAGGCGGCCGTCGGCCGCGCACGCCATGGACTGCCCGTCGAAGATGAGCCCGTCGTTGCCGCCCACCGCGTTGGCGTACAGGACCGGGCAGCCGCCGGTGGCGGCTACCCGCGCCAGCAGCGTGGCGCGGAGCGCCGGCTTGCCGAGATGATAGGGCGATGCGGAGGGCGCCAGCATCAGCGTCGCGCCGGCGCGGGTCTGCTCGGCCACCGGGTCACGCGCGTAGGCGCCCGACGGATCGGGATCCGACTCCCACCAGATGTCCTCGCAGATGGTCAGCCCGACCCGCTCACCGGCGAAGGGCACCGGCCGGCACGCGGCGGCCGGCTCGAAGTAGCGCGCTTCATCGAACACGTCGTAGGTGGGAAGCAGGCTCTTGGCCTGCTCGCCGACGACGGAGCCGTCGGCGAGCAGCGTCGCTACATTGTGCAGCGCCTTGCCGGCGCCGGTCCGGTTCGGGGCGACGTGGCCGACCACCACGCCCAGCCCCGGCGGCAGACGCCGGCGCAAGCGATCGAGGGCGTCCAGGTTGGCGGTCACGAAGGAGCGATGGTCCAGCAGGTCCATCGGCGGGTAGCCGCAGACCGACAGCTCCGGGCACACCACCAGCGCGGCGCCGTCCGCCCGCGCCGCCTGCGCGGCGGCCACGATGCGATCGACGTTGCCGGCGAAGTCGCCGATGGTCGGGTTGATCTGAGCCAGGGCGATCCGCACCAATGTTGCTCCTACCCCAGAGACGACTCGAACGTCCGACCCACGGTTTAGGAAACCGTTGCTCTATCCACCTGAGCTACTGGGGCACACGCGCATCGCGTGACAGCGACCCGCGGCGGTTCGGGCTGCCGACGTGTCGCCACAGCAGGTTATACACCGCCGGGGCACGCCCGGCGAGCGTATGTCGCGGCCCCGTCCGCCTGCGGCTCCGTGCACACCCGGCGCACCCATGCAACGATCCCCGCGGCGCGCAGCCGCTGTTCGATGGTGGGCAGCTCGGCCTCCGTAGCCGCTTCGGTGACGACGCGGATGAGCTGCCCGAACGGCTCCAGCGTGGCGGGGATGTCCCTCCCCTGCAGGCGGTGGAGCAGGCTGTGGGCGTTGTCCGGGACTCTGAAGGAGCCGATCTGCAGGGTGTACCGCAGCGGCGGCGGCAGGCGCAGCACTTGGAGGCGCACCTGGGCGACGCCGGACCGCAGCATCCCCAACTCCCGGGCGGCGCCTAGCGACAGATCGATGATGCGGTCGTCGACGAACGGCCCGCGGTCGTTGATGCGGACCTCGACGCTGGAGCCGTCGTCGACCAGGGAGACCCGTACCACGGTGTGGAACGGCAGGCTTTGGTGCGCGGCGGTCAGGGCGAACATGTCGTAGTCCTCCCCGCTGGCGGTGGGCCGGCCGTGGAACTGCCAGCCGTACCAGGAGGCCGAACCGGTTGTGGCCAAAGGGGGTTGCGGCTGCGCGTCATGCGCGGGCGCAGCGGAAAACGACACCGGCAGCGCCTCCTGAGCGGCGGCGCCGGCGGCGGTCAGCGCGAACAGAGCCAGGAATACGGCGTACATCACTTGATTATCGACTCGGAGATCTGCAACCTGAGAGCGGTGATGAGCGGCGATCTGCATGCGGCACTGCGCGCCGAGCGGCCCCTGCAGGTGGCCGGCGTGATCAACGCCTACGCGGCGGTGCAGGCGCAGGCCGCGGGATTCCGGGCGATCTATCTGTCCGGCGCCGGCGTGGCCAATGCCGGGTTCGCGCTGCCCGATCTGGCAATGACGGGCCTGGGCGACGTGCTGGAGGACACCCGCCGGATCACCGGCGCCGTGCCGCTGCCGCTGCTGGTCGATGCCGACACCGGCTGGGGCGAAGGCCTGACGATCGGCCGCACCGCCCGCGAGTTGGCGCGCGCCGGCGCGGCCGCGATGCACCTGGAAGATCAGGTGCAGACCAAGCGGTGCGGGCATCGCGGCGGCAAGCAGCTGGTGGCGGCCGACCTGATGCAGGAGCGGATCGCCGCCGCCGTCGACGGCCGGCCCGACCAGCGCTTCGTGGTGATGGCGCGCACCGATGCGCTGGCCGTCGAAGGGATCGAGTCGGCGGTGGAGCGCTGCGTGCGCTACGTCGATGCCGGAGCGGATATGATCTTCTTCGAGGGCGCCACGGAGCTGGAGCAGTTCGGCCGGGTGGCCGCAGCGGCGCGGGTGCCGGTGCTGGCGAACGTCACCGAGTTCGGGCAGACGCCGCTGTGGAGCCGGGAGCAGCTCGGGGCGGCCGGAGTGGCGCTGGTTCTCTACCCGCTTTCGGGCTTTCGCGCCATGGCCAAGGCGGCGGCCGGCGTGTTCCAGACGATTCGCCGCGACGGCACCCAGAGGGAGGTCATCACACAGATGCAGACGCGAGCCGAGCTGTACGAGACGTTGGATTACGAGCGCTACGAGGAGCGCGCCGACGCGATCCTGGCACGGAGCGTGAACCGTGGCTGAGGCGAGCGCGGGATTGAGCGGGGTGGTCGCGGGGCGGTCGGCGATCGCGACCGTCGGCAAGGCCGGCCATGGCTTGCGCTATCGCGGCTACGCGATCGAGGAGCTGGCGGCGGGAGCCTGCTTCGAGGAGGTGGCCTACCTGCTGATCCATGGCGAGCTGCCGGCCTCGGCGGAGCTCGACGCGTACCGTGAACGGCTGGCCGCGCGCCGGGCGCTGCCGGACGCGGTCCGCGACATCATGCAGCGCCTGCCCGCTCACGCCCACCCGATGGACGTGCTGCGTACCGGCTGCTCGGCGCTGGGGGCGGTCGCCCCGGTCGTGGACCTCGCGGCGATGGTGGACGCGGCCGACACGCTGCTGGCGCAACTTCCTGCCGTGGTCGGTTGCTGGCGCGGGGTCGCGGCGGAGAGCGTCGGCGCAGGCTCGCACGCCGCGCACACCCTGGTTCAACTCGGCGCCGGGCCGGTGACGCCGACGGCCGAGAGCGCCCTGGACATCGCCATGACGCTGTACGCCGAGCACGAGTTCAACGCCTCCACCTTCGCGGCGCGCACGGCGGCCTCCACCCTCACGGACTTCCATTCCGCGGTGACCGCCGCCATCGGCACGCTGCGCGGACCGCTGCACGGCGGCGCCAACGAGGCGGCGCTCGACCTGATCAGCTCCTTCGACGACCCGGACGCGGCGGAGGCAGGCGTCATGCGCCTGCTGGCGGACAAGACGCTCATCATGGGCTTCGGCCACCGCGTCTACCGCGGCGGCGATCCGCGTTCGCCGATCATCGAGGCGTGCGCGGACCGGCTGGTGGCCGAGCATGGCGGCGCCGGGATGCTCGCCATCGCGCGCCGCATCGAGGCGGTGATGCGGCGAGAGAAGGGACTGTTCCCGAACCTGGACTTCTACAGCGCCGTGGTGTTCCACCAGCTCGGCATCGAGCAGCGCCTGTTCACGCCGGTGTTCGTGATCGCCCGCCTGACCGGCTGGGCCGCGCACGTCATCGAGCAACTCGCCGACAACAAGCTGATCCGCCCCACCGCCGAGTACATCGGACCGGACGACCGGGCGTTCGTTGCGCTCTCCGAGCGGTAGCCTGTAAGGAAACCCTATGGCGCCCAGGTCGTGGCTGTGGAGGTCTTTCCGAGCCCGGCACGCCCCCACTATCTGGCGCGAGACGGGCTGCAACGAGGTGCGTACGTGCAGACGCACGGAGCATTGGAACGTCCCGATCGCGGCCGTCCGCGAAGCGATCGTCAACGCCGTTGCCCATGCCGACTACTCGCAGCGCGGCGCCCCGATCAGACTCGCCATCTTCGATAATCGGATAGAGATAGAGAATCTCGGCCTGCTTCCGTTCGGACTTACGCTCGATGACCTGCCCCTCGGCATCTCCAAACTCCGAAACAGGACCATCGGACGCGTGTTCCATGAGCTCGGACTCGTCGAACAGTGGGGAAGTGGCGTGCAGCGAATGATCGCGACGTGCCGCGAAGCCGGTCTTGCTCCCTCCTCTGGGAGGAGGTTGGCATCCGCCTCCGGCTGACCATCCATACGGCAGTCAAGCGTGGCGACGGCACCGCGACTGGGTATGCCATCGACGCCAGGGACCGGTCGAAGTCCAGCCGCAGGTAGTACCAGTTATGTTTGGTGGCGATCTCGTTGTAGCAGAGCCGCTGCCCGCCGCCCGGAATGTCGACCCAGTTGTTCGACTTGAAGTGGAAGTGCGACCAGGTCTTGCCGCGCGTGCCGATGTCGACCAGCGGCTCGCGCTCGGGCCGTTCGTGCCGGGTCAGAGCGACGCGGTGCGCGGCGGCGCCCGCGTGCCCGGCACGGCGCTGGCCCTGGACCCGATCCAGGCGGCGTTCAACACCTCGCCGCTGATCCGCTGGCTGGATTACAATGACACGTGGCTGGCGGCCGAGTGGGGCCATCCCTCCGACAACATCGGCGCGCTGCTGGCAGGTGGCCCGATCACCTGGACCGCACGGGGCAGCGGCGCGTCACGGTGCGCGAGCTTGAGTCGCTGATCATCCGCGCCTACGAGATCCAGGGTGTGCTGGCGATCGACAACAGCTTCAACCGTGTCGGCTTCGATCACGTGCTGCTGGTGAAGCGGGTGGCCGAAGAGCCGCCCTACAGCGCGGGATACCTGGACCCAAGCGAGCGCTCGATCGCCAACGGCTCACTCCGCGAAGTACCGGGCACCGTACTTTGCGCCGAGCACATTCAATGCCGCGATCGCCGATTGCCGATCTACTGCCGGATTACCGGCATCGGCGAACTCATCGAACAGCGCCTCGATTCCAGCCGGAACGAAGAAGAAGAGCATCCTTGCCGTTTCACCTTCCTCGTTGCGAAACCGATGCTTGGCCCCCTTGGGGACGTTCACGTACGCCCCGGGGCCTGCCACGATCGCCTCCCCGCTTTCGCCGTAGAAGGTCAGCGTACCTTCCAGGATATAGAACGCTTCTTCTTCGCGGGTCTGGACATGAAGCGGAGGTCCTCCTCCCGGAGGAACGACGGCTTCTACGAGGAAATATTGGCCGTCCGTCTGGTCACCGGTCGCAAGATATCGATACTCGTCTCCTGCCCCGAGGATTATCTTGGCGGGGTCGGTGGCGTGAACCACGCGTATGGGTCGCTCCATGGCGGAAACACTCCTTGTGCGGCCCTCAGGGTAGGACGCTACGGCAACCTGTACGCAACTTGCACCGATGAGTCAAGCTTGCGTCAGAAACTGCACCTGTCAGGAATCGCCCAGGGCTGGCTCGCGCCTACTTGAACGGTCGGTCCAGTTCATGGCATATCAGGACGAGGGCGGTAGAGACCACCCATCACATCACCATGGAGAGGGATTCCGGACTACAGGTGGAAGACGCGGCGGCGGCACGGGCGTTGCTGCAGGGCATCCACCTGGACTGGCAGGAAGGCTGAAAGATTGAAGTGCACGAGGCCTGCCGCTGCCGGCGTAACCGCGTGGCGCGGATGCGGTGGAGCGGCACGGGGACGGTGCTCCCGGCAGGTCGTCGGGGCCACATGATCCGAGAAGGATAGGAGAGTACGTATGGCACATTGGAGATTCGAGCCCGGACATACGGCCGCGGAGTTTTGCGTGCGGCACATGATGGTGACCTGGGTGCGTGGATGCTTCAAGAATATCGAGGGCACGATGGAGTTCGACCCGGAACACCCGCATGGGCTCGCGCTCGAGGCGGAGATCGATGCCGCTTCGATCTGGTCGGGAGACGCGGATCGGGACGAGCACCTTCGTCAGGGCGATTTTCTCGATGTCGAGAACTATCCGAAGATCACGTTTTCTGGCAACCGCGTCCGCCTCATCAGCGCGAACGATCTCAAGCTCACCGGCGATCTGACGATTCGGGGAATCACGCGTCCGGTCACGTTGGACATCCGCTACCTGGGGCAATGGGACACGCCCTTCTGGAAGGATGGCGTCGACAAGGGTCCGATGCGGCGCGCTGGGTTCGTTGCCGAGACCACGATCGACCGGGCCGACTTTGGCGTCAGTTGGAACGGATCCCTGGAGCAGGGAGGAGTCGTGGTAGGCGACGACGTGCTGATCACCGTCGACATCGAGGCGCTGCTGCAGTCGTGAATCACAGAGTCACGGCGGGGCAGCGTCCCGTCGGGACGTGCAGACCTCACAGACTTTCTACGAGAAACTCGGCTTCGAGCGGACCGGAGGGGATGGCACGGGTTACGTCATGAAGACCAACGGGGATGCGGTGATCGGTCTGTTTCAGGGGATGTTCAAAGGTACCTCGATTTCAGCGCCAAGGGATCGCGATACTATTTCCTGGCGAGCGTCAGCATGCGACTACTCCGTCGCCGGAGAGAGACCCCTTGGGCTCTTGTCATCGGGGGGGACCTTTTGCTAAACAGCATTGCGGGGAGGGGACCCGTGTCAACAGGAAAAGAAGGGGACCCGCGTGAGCGGCGTCACTCCTTGAGTGCCAGGTGCACGATGACCGGAACGGCTTCGCCCGCGGGCAGCGATCCGGTCAGGCGCAGCCAGCCGCCGAAGTGGCGGAGCCGTGCGAAGGTGGTCGGCCCGGGGGTGCGCGGCAACGCGATCTCCGTCCCCTCGTCGGTCCAGTGGATGCCGTCCGGCGCGATCTGCACGCGCGCGGTGGCGCCGGCCGGCGCCTCGCCGTCGATCAGGCGGATGAAGAAGATCGCCTCGCGTGCCCATGCCGACTCGTACGGTTCGGTGGCGAAGTCGCCTTCCCAGGTGGTGCCAAGCTCGATCGCCGCGGTGTGACTCTGTCTCATCCCGTCCCCCTCACGTGGCCGTGGAGACGGCGACGCTGTCCACGTACAGGAACGAGCGCGTGGCCGCGTCGCTCTCCACGAAGAACGCGACGTTGAGCATCGACCACAGGTTGGGCATCGCCGGCAACCGCATCGGCTCGATGCCGGCCACGTCCAGGTCGCGCTCGTTGCAACGGAACCCCAGGAAGCGCATGCCGGCCAGGTCGAAGTCCAGCCGCAGGTAGTACCAGTTATGTTTGGTGGCGATCTCGTTGTAGCAGAGCCGCTGCCCGCCGCCCGGAATGTCGACCCAGTTGTTCGACTTGAAGTGGAAGTGCGACCAGGTCTTGCCGCGCGTGCCGATGTCGACCAGCGGCTCGCGCTCGTTCTTGTACTGCCAGCGCTCCGCGCGCCGGCCCTCGAACGCGTTGAGGTAGCGAATGTGCGGCATCACCCGTAGCGGCTCGGCCGCCTGGCCGTCGGCGTGCTGGAGGTCGAGCAGGACCCCGAAGGCGCGCACCGCCGTCTCGCCCAGCTCCAGCTCGCCCGCCTCCGGCTTGAAGGTGACGATCGCTTCCACCCGCAGCGGTCCGGCGGTGCGGAACGTGTAGCGCTTGATCGCGGTGCAGAAGGTCCCCGGCTTGGCGCGCGTGGCCAGCTTCAGCGCGTAGGCGCCGCCCATCGCCCCGGAGGTGCCGGCGTCCCACATGGTCAGGTTGCTGAGCATCGGCGGGCGCATGTCCATGTACTCCGGCAGCATGGCGTCGACGCGATCCTCGTAGTTGCCGATCAGAGCGCCCCAGCCGCTCACGCCGTCGTTGAAGTCGTCGTAGAACAGGAGCCGCTGCAGGGGCTCGAAGGAGCTCAGGGTCGTGTGTGCCTGCATGGCCGGCACTGTCTCACACCGGCCGGCAAGGCGGCCAGCATCAGTGCCGGACAAAGCGCCGGCGGCGGGCGGCCGGCGCTTGGCGTCGGTGTCACGGGTGATCGCTACGGTGGTATGGTTCGTGATTACGAGAGAAGCCACCGCGATGACAGCACGGCAGCACCCCGGGGAATCGCTGTGATGCTCATCTCCCCGGTGCAGTTGACCCTCCCGATCCGCGACCGCCGGGCTGCCATGCTGTGCTCGGTCGTTGGTGTTCTGTTGGCGATGGCAGCGTGCAGCATGCCTCATATCGATGCGGCTCAGGATGCGCATGCGGACACACCGGCGAGCGGGCCGGCAGAGCCAGCAGGACCGCCAGAGCCAGCAGAACCGGCAGACGACACGGCGGGGCTGACGATAGCGGACGCCAGCGCAGGCGAGGCCGACGGCGTCGTGCGCTTCACGGTGAGCCTGGGCGTGGCCAGCGGCGCGCCGGTCACGGTGGCCTATCAGACCGAGGACGGCAGGGCGAAGGCGGGGGCGGACTACGAGGCAGCCAGCGGCCGGCTGACGTTCGCGGCCGAGTCGACCGTGGCGCAGCAGATCGAGGTGCGCCTCCGGGACGACCCGGTTGACGAGTCGCCGGAGACCTTTACCGTCCGGCTCAGCGATCCGCAGGGGGCGACTCTGGCGGTGACAACCGCCACCGGGACCATCCTGGACGACGACACCCGGGCGCTGGCGGTCGAGCCGTCTGAGCTGTACGTGACGGAAGGAGACACGGCGAGCTACGAGGTGACGCTCGGGTCGGAGCCGACTGCCCCTGTCACCGTAGCGGTGACCGCGGGAACGGAAACGGGGGCGCTGACCGTGTATCCGGACCGGTTGACGTTCACAGCCGATAACTGGACAGACGCTCAGGAGGTGACGCTGACGGCGGCGCAGGACAACGATGCGTTGGCCGACGCTCCGGTGGAGCTGACGCACAGGGCGAGCGGCGGCGGCTACGACGGTGTCGCCGGACCGGCGGTCACGGTGACGATCGTGGAAGACGACGTAGCGACGCTGGCGATGGCGGCGGCGCATGCCTCGGAGCGGGCGCGCCGGATCGTGTTCGAAGTGACGTTGAGCAAGGCTGGCGACGAGGCCGTGACCGTGGACTACGCCACCACCGACTCGAGCGATGACACGGCGACCGAGGGGACGGACTACACCCCGACGAGCGGCACGCTGCGGTTCCCGGCACGGTCGACGGCGGCGCGGGCGGTCGAAGTCACCGTGAACGACGACGCTCTGAACGAGGACACCGAAACGTTCACGGTGACGCTGCGCAACGCGGCGAACGCGCAGCTTGCGGGAGGCGGCGAGACGCTGACGGCGTCGGGGCTGATCGAGGATGAAGATCCGCTGCCTGAGCTCAGGATCGGCGACGGGAGTCTGACGGAGGGCTCCGAGGACGGCAGCATGCGGTTCGTGGTGCGGCTCGATGCGGCGAGTGGGCGCACGGTCACGGTGCGGTATGCGACGGCGAACGTAACTGCGACGGCCGGGCGCGACTACACGCGGGTGAGCGGTACGCTGACGTTCGGCGCGGGCACCACGGTGCGGACGGTCACGGTGCCGATAACCGACGACGCGCTGGACGAGCAGGACAGCGAGCAGTTCACGGTCACCCTGCTGGCGGCGGTGAACGCGACGGTAAGCACCGCACACGGAACCGGGACAATCGAAGACAACGACCAGGCACCGGAGTTGAACATCGCGGACAGCGAACTGACCGAGGGCTCGGCTGACGGCAGAATGCGGTTCGTGGTGCGGCTCGATGCGGCGAGTGGGCGCACGGTCACGGTGCAGTACGGGACGGCGGACGGGACCGCCACGGCCGGCGCGGACTACACGGCGGGAAGCGGTACGCTGACGTTCCGTGCCGGCACCACGACGGCGACCATCGATGTGCCGATTCTGGATGACAGCACCGGCGAAGAGACCGAGACGTTCACGGTCACGCTGAACAACGCGACCGGCGCCAGGCTGTCGGACGCCGAGGCGACCGGCAGCATCGCGGACGATGACGATTCAACCATCACGGACCCCGGCGGTTCGACTCCGCTTGAGCTGTCATCCCTGGAGGTCACCGGCGGAGGCACGATGTATCCGCCGTTCGACGCTGACACACTGCACTACGCGCTGACCTGCAGCGGTTCGCCCACGCTCAGCGTCGCGGCGGAGACTGAGCGCGCCGGCGCGCAACTGACGCTGCTGCGCGCCGATGCCGCCGACAACGAGGCGTCGATTACCGGCACCCTGAACGCAAGTGTCACGGTCGGCGGCGACCACGACGTGGCGATCGAAGTCAGTGACGACGGCCAGACCAGGACCTACGTCGTCCACTGCCTGCCGGACTCCTTCCCCACCGTCAACATTCTGACGAAGACCGATCAGGTCAAGGACGGGTTGCTGCTCCTTACCCCAACCTACGGAGGGTACGACGACCGCGTCACCTTTCTGGCGGTTCTCGACAACAACGGCGTGCCGCGTTTCCACCGTCTGCTTACCGGCGCCAATTTCTGGGCGATGAACTTCAAGTATCACGGCGGTGGTCGCTATTCGGTGGCGCGCAGGCCGGTTCGGAATCTTGCCGACTCCTCATTCGGTAACTGGCGGATCGACCTGCTCAACAACAAGCTCCAGGTCACCTCGACCGTCACCACGGTGTCGCCCCTGTCGCAGACCGACGGCCACGACTTTCAGATCACCTCGGGCGGGCACTACGTGATGCTGGCCTATTACGACGACGAGCTCCGCGACTTCAGCGACTACGGCGGATCGGCGTCAGAGAGGGTCCGCGACTCGGTCATCCAGCGCAGGACCGCGGCCGGCGTGTCGCAATTTACGTGGAACTCCTGGGACTACAGGGATGTGCTCCAAGTGGGCAACGACTGCGAGGTAGGTAGCTTCGTTACCTACGCCCACCTCAATGGGCTGCAACTGCTGGCGGACGGGGACTTCGTGGCGTCGTTTCGCGGCTGCTCGCAGGTGCTGCGGATCGACGGTTCGACCGGAGCGGTGGATTGGAAGCTCGGCGGCACCGCTCCGCCTGAGGACTCCAACACCGAATTTCTGGAGTTGGTCGAGCACTCGGATAACGATGTAATCGAGGAGTTCTGTGGACAGCACCATGTCACGCTGACCTCGTCCAACACGGTCGTGATGTACGACAACGGCGTGCAGTGCATCGGCGCCAGGAAGAACAGCGCGGCATTCTCGCGCGCGGTGGAATACGACATTTCGTCCGGCACTCAGGCCGAGTACAAGCGCGAATACCGGTTGCCCGGGACGCACGGTTACTTCCCCTACCGGGGAGGGGTCCACGTGCTCCAAGGCTTCGGCGGCAGCGTACACTGGCTGATAAGCTGGGGCGGCAGCGCCACCGGCCGAACGGTCGCGCTGGACAGGACGATCGCGGTGAGCGAGGTCAATCCCGTCACCGGCACCGCCCACCTGGAAGTGAACATGTACAAGGGCAGCCTGGATGCCTGGAGCTATCGGGTCTACCGAGTGTCCGAGAGCGCGGTCGACCTACCACGGAACTTGCCGTAGGGTCGGCGGGCATCAAGTGCCGGACGCAACGCTGGCAGCCGCCGGGTTGCCCCGTGGCACGCATCCGCCGTACAACGCGGATCGCATGAACGCGGATACCGTGCTGGGCCGGTTGGCCTCCTACGCTGCCGAGCCGCCGCCGTTCCCGCAGGCTGCGTACGACGACGCCCGGCTGTGCCTGCTGGATGCGCTGGGCTGCGCGGCGCTGGCGTTGCGGCATCCCGCCTGCACGCGGCTGCTCGGGCCGTTCGTGCCGGGTCAGAGCGGCGCGGTGCCCGGCGGCGCGCGCGTGCCCGGCACGGCGCTGGCCCTGGACCCGATCCAGGCGGCGTTCAACACCTCGACCCTGATCCGCTGGCTGGACTACAACGACACGTGGCTGGCGGCCGAATGGGGCCACCCCTCCGACAACATCGGCGCGCTGCTGGCGGTGGCCGACCACCTGTGCCGCACGGGTCAGCGCCGCGTCTCGATGCGCGAGGTGTTGTCGCTGATCATCCGCGCCTACGAGATCCAGGGCGTGCTGGCGATCGACAACAGCTTCAACCGGGTCGGCTTCGATCACGTGCTGCTGGTGAAGCTGGCCTGTGCGTGCACGGTCACCGCCCTGCTCGGCGGCGACGCGCCGGCGGTGGCGGCGGCCGCGTCGCAGGCGCTGGTCGACGCCGGCCCCCTGCGCACCTACCGCCACGCGCCCAATACCGGTTCGCGCAAGTCGTGGGCGGCAGGCGATGCCGCTGCGCGCGGCGTGCAACTCGCTTACCTGACCATGCGCGGCGAGCCGGGTTACCCGCGCGCGGTCCAGGCGCCGCGCTGGGGATTCGACGCGGTCCTGCTGCGCGGTGAGCCGCTGCGCTGCGGCCCGCTGGCCAGCCACATCGTCGAGCACGTGCTGTTCAAGGTCGACTTCCCGGCGGAGTTCCACGCGCAGACGGCGGCCGAGGCGGCGATCGCCCTGCACCCGCGGGTGCGCGCACGCCTCGACCAGATCGAACGGATCGACATCCGCACCCAGGAAGCGGCGGTGCGGATCATCGACAAGAGCGGCCCGCTGGCCAATCCGGCCGACCGCGATCACTGCCTGCAGTACATCGTCGCGGTGGGGTTGCTGGCCGGCGAGCTGACCGACCACCACTACGACGACGCGTTCGCCGCCGACCCGCGCATCGACCGGCTGCGGGCGGTGATGCGGGTGGCCGAAGAGCGGTCCTACAGCACGGGATACCTGGACCCAAGCGAGCGCTCGATCGCCAACGCCGTGCAGGTGCACTTCAACGACGGCACGAGCACCGACTCCGTGGAGGTGGTCTACCCGATCGGCCACCCGCGCCGGCGAGCGGAGGCGCTGCCGCGGCTGCGGCGCAAGCTGCAGGCCAACCTGGCGACGGCGTTCGACGCCGAGCGGGTCGAGCGCATCGTGGCCTGGTTCGATGACGGCGCCGCGCTGGCGGACATGACCGTATCGGATTTCATGGATGCCCTGGTTGCGGCAGGGTGAGCCCGACGGGAGGAAGCGAATGCACGTATTGATCACCGGCTCTGCCGGCAAGCTGGGCCAGGTGCTGATCGCCGGTATGGGCGAACGGCACCGGCTGCGCGGCTACGACCTGCAGCAGACGCCCGGCATCGACGATTCCGTGGCGGGTGACCTGGAAGACCTGGAACGACTCACCGCGGCGGCGGCAGGGGTTGACGGCATCGTCCACCTGGGGGCGGTGGTGGGCGGGGCGCACTCTTGGGAGGACGTGCTGTCGGCCAACATCGTCGGCATGCGCAACGCGCTGGAGGCCTCAAGGCGGGCGAGCGTGCGGCGCTTCGTGTTCGCCAGCCGCGCCGGGCTGGTGGAGCGCTACCCGCGCAAGCTCACGCGCACGGTCGACCTGCCGACGCGTCCGTTCGACGACTACTCGGTCAGCAAGGCGTTCGGGGAGCAACTCGGCTACCGCTACCATGACGAGTTCGGGATTGAGTTCGTGGCGGTGCGCATCGGCAGCTTCCGCGCCCGGCAGACCGACACGCGGCACCCGCACGATCTCAGCCATGGCGACGCCGTGCGGGTGTTCGAGGCGGCCCTCACCCATCCCGGCGTGGGCTTCGAGATCGTGTTCGGCGTCTCCGATGCGGTGTGGCCGCTGTACGACCTGGACCACGGCCGCCGCGCCATCGGCTACCACCCGCAGGACCGCTGCGAGCTCACCGAACAGGCCGACACCTCGCCCCGCTTCCGCGACTGACTGCGACTGTGATATGGTTCATATAACCATATCAATCAATACGGTGTTTGTGATGACGAGAGAAGCCACCGCGATGACAGTACGGCAGCATCTGGGCGAATTGCTGAACGAGGTTCAGTATCGGAGAGGGAAAATCGTCGTTACCAAGGCGGGCAGGCCGGTTGCGGCTCTGGTCGACATAACGATGTTCGAGCGCCTACGCAAGCTGGACGAGGAATTCGACCGCATGCGGGGCGAAATCGCGGACGCGTTTGTCGATGCGACCGAACCCGAAGTCGAGGCTCTGGCCGATGAGGCCGTCAAGGCTGCGCGCAGACACCGCGACACCTGATGAGGGTCGTGCTCGACACGAATGTGTTGCTGTCAGCCCTGATGGCCCCGAAGGGAGTACCGGGGAGCATCGTCGCTGCATGGATCGACGCACAGTTCGAACTGGTGATGTCGCTCGAACAGGTGCATGAAATCGGTCGGGTTCTGGCTTATCCGAAGATACGCCGCAGACTGCGTTGGGACGACCAGACAATCAAGCGATTCATCAAACAGCTCCATATTCGCGCCGAGGTGATCGATCTCGGCTCGACCATGGCCGACGTGCCGCAAGACCCCAAGGATTCCTCGGTGTTGGCGCCGCTGGTAGCAGCGAAGGCCGACCTCCTGGTGACCGGCGACGATGATCTCCTGGTGTTGCGAAGCCGCTATCCGATCGAGACGCCGACGGAGTTCGGGGGTCGTCTCTGAGCTGAGGCTCTCTGGCCGAATCGGAACAGGAACGCCGGCCCGTACCCCACGCGGAGCACGAGCCGGCGACAGACCGGGTCTTCCGGGTTTCGTGTGGGTGAAACCGACCGAGGCGCGTCCCTGTGGGAGCAGCGGTCACGGTGCAGGCTCACGCGTGGACCTGCCCTGCGCGTGCCGGTGGCGGTGATGGGCGCCACAGAGAAGTCTGAGGTTCCCGGGATCGGCGCCGCCGCCCAGCGCATGCGGGACGATGTGGTCGATCTCGATCAGATGCGTTGAGTTGCAGCGGCGCCCGGTCTGTGGATCGACGTAGCTGCAGCGCCCGCCGTCGCGTTGCCACACCCGTCGTCTGACACCCGCCGAAATCGCGCGGCCCGAAGCCGATGACTTCGCCGTCGGAGTGGCGGCGCCCGTGGGCTTCGCCCCGCTAGCGGCTCGGCGGGCCGTCTCCTCCTGGGTGCTCGGCGGCGGCGGCGCGGAGGTCGGTATCGGCCGAACCGCCCGCGCCGGTGTGGGAGCGGCGCCGGCGGGGATCGCCGCGTCCTTTGTCGTCGAAGCGGCGTGGAGGCCGGCGTCCGGGTCGGTCTTCGGCGCCGCCGCGGTGTCCGCCGGAGCGCTGCGCCCTTGCGCCTGCTCCGGCGTCGGAGTTCGCGGGGCGTTTGCCTTCCCGTCCGCGGACCGACTGCCGCTGCGCGCTCGGCGCGGTGGCCGGCTCGGGTCGTGGCGGTCGAGCGCCTCCCGCACCAGGCGGCCGACGAGCTGTCCCATCGTCATGCGCGGGTCCACGTGCGAAAGCAGCCCCCGGAGCTGCTCCAGCCCCTGCTGGCACTCCGCGTCGATAGTCGCCTTCAGCTCGTAGCGGCCGTCGCCGAGCGGGCGCACCCGGTCGGCCGGCGGCGCCAGCTCCGGGTCCAGGTCGGCCAGCATCCGGCGGACCTGCCGGGCGCTCTTGCCGGCCGCCTCCTCGACCAGCTTCTGCCGCCCCACCGCATCCAGCACCAGCGGCGGCGGCTCCGGCTCGGCGGGGGGCAACGGTACGGCCGGCGCGGAGTCTGCCGCCGGCGTCCCCGCCGGTGCGATCGCCGCGGTGCCGGAGATCGACCCGCGGCGCCGCTGCCGGTCGAAGGCCCACTGCAGCTCCGCGGCGGCGCTCAGCGTCAGCGAGCCGTCGCGCAACCCCTCCCGCGCGTCCGCTTGATCGGCGCACAGCCGCATGGCGCCGATACGCCGAGCGGCGGCCGCGTCGCTGTAGCCGAGCTCGCGCACCGCGTAGTCGAACAGGCTGGAGAAGCCTCGCTGCAGATACAGCCCGCGCGCCTCGATCTCGGTCAAGTGGTCGATGACGGCGCCTTGCAGGTGCCGTTCGTGGCGGACCAAGTTCCTGGTCTCCCGCAGTAGCTCGCGGTCGGAGAGGGCGCCGACGGTGGAGGTGACCGCAGGCTGAGTGGCGGCAGTGAGAGGTGCGGTCTTCATGCCATAAATATAATACCGGTTTTGAGATACACGTATTCTCCCCGTCCAGGATCGGCGATGAATCTGCGCGCAGCGCGCGCTGAACGGGCCGCTGTGCACCCGCAGGGATACGTGAGCTTTTCGGATGCCGGAAGGGGCTGGAACGTGCGGTGGCGGGCCAGCTCGCATGCGCAAAACCCCGTCAAGTCCCCGCGGCAGGATTTCTCGATTTTCTTGGCGCCGGTGCGCGTGCGGCAATACCGCCGGCAGGGTTCAGGAATCAGGAACCGTGAACCTCGCCGCGGCGGAGCTCGGCATCGACTCCTCCGCGTCGTCCTGCTGCGGGACACCGTCCGCTGCCACTCCCGGCTCGGCGTTTTCGGCGGCCTCAATCTCTACCCGCCGGTCCTCATGTGTCGTCCTTCCACACGAATTCCTGAAGACCCGGTTCGTTCTATGATGTTGGCGCTGCTGATCGCAGCGAAGGCCGAGCCGACCTTCATGCTTGAGAGAGGAAGGAACACGTGAGCGAGGGGGATCTCATGTACCACGGACGTTCAGACAGCCGGCGGCTTTATCTTGCGGCACTCTGTGCCGTGCTCGTTTCTCTGACGGTCGTCGGTTGCCGGATGCCGGGCGCTGATGCGCAGACGGAATACGCGCGGCTCAGCGTTCTGCAGGTGACCGGCGGGACAGGCATGTATCCGGATTTCGACCCGGGCGTGCTGCATTACGCGGTACGCTGCGCCGACCAGACGCAACTGCAGGTGTCCGCCCGGGCAGAGGACGCCGACGTTCCCCTCGCGTTGCTGCACAACGGTCGCAGCGCGACCGGCTCGGTGGAAGCGTCGGTCACGGTGAACAGCGACCACGACCTGGCGATCCAGGTGGGTGACGGGCAGCGGACGAGCACCTACTACGTGCACTGCATTCCGCCGGAGTTCCCGGACATCACCATCGACAAACGGACGGACGCGGTGACCGACGGCCTGCTGCTGATGACGCCCGGCGTGCGCCGGTCCGAGCCCCCCATCTCGTTCCTGGCGATCGTCGACAACAACGGCGTGCCGCGCTGGGTCCGCAAGCCGAACGTGCGTGCGCGCAACTTCCGGCGCTATCCCGACGGCCGCTACTCCTACTCCGAGCAGGACGACGAGGGGGTCGAGCGCGCGGTCATCCTCGACGCCCGCTTCAACCGCATCGACACCGCCACGCTCGCCGGCGGTCTGCTGCCCGAGCATACCGGCGGCCACGACTTTCTGGCGACCGAACAGGGCAACTACCTGCTCATGTCCTACTATCCTGCGGAGCGGGATCTGAGCGAGTTCGAGTGCCGGGATGAAGACGGGTCGAGCAGGCAGTGCTCGACGACCGAGCCGACCCGCGACTCCGTGGTGCAGGAGGTGACCCCGGCCGGCGCCCCGGTCTTCCTGTGGAACTCCTGGGACCACATCAAGATATCAGACTGCACGATCCATCGCTTCCCGGACGACTATGCGCATCTGAACTCCCTGCACGAGCTGGCAGGGGACATCGTGGCATCGCTGCGGGGCTGCGCTCAGGTGGTGCGGATCGACCGTCCATCGGGAACGGTGGTGTGGCAGATGGGCGGCACCAAGCCGACCCGCGATCCCGACACCGTACACCTCGAGGTGGTCGACGACCCCGCGGGCGAGTTCTGTGGCCAGCACCACGTGACCGCGACGCCCTCCGGGGCGGTGCTGATGTTCGACAATGGCAATCACTGCCTGGGACCGCGCAAGAGCGAGCAGCCGTTCACGCGGATCGTCGAGTACGATATCTCATCGGGCACGGAGGCGCGCTGGGTTCGCGAATACCGGTTGCCGGAAGAATACGGCGTCGCGGCGTCCGGCGGCGGCGTGGTGGCTCTGCCCGACACCGGGCACTGGCTGATCACCTGGGGCAACAACGGGCCGACGATCGCGGTGAGCGAAGTGGACACCCGCGGCACGGAGGTGTTTCGCATGAGCATGTCCGGAGGCGGCCAGCTCTACGGGACCGGCCGCGTATACCGCGAGCGCGAAGCGGACGTCGCCCTGCGCCCCAACCTGCCGGGAACGACGCCCTGATCCGCTAGCGCGCGAACGATCACGCTCGGCACTAGTCGTCATTCGGGGGGCAGTCTATGTAGCAGAATACTTCTTCATTCAGGTGAATGGTGACACGGTAGGGGCCTGCCGCAACCGCTTCCACGCGAGTCTGATACTTCCCCGCGCCGAGCCGGGCCTGGATGATGTGGTTTGAAGCAGGCACCATGCCCTGCCCGGTTTCGGTGTCGGCGATATCGTCGATGATACACGGCCATTCCGATCGCGGGGGCTCATTCTTCCGATCCGGACACTGATTCTCGACCGGTATCTGCAGACTCAGCGTATCCGTTCCGGTCGACGCATCGACGATCCGTACGTAGCTGACCCGGGTGTCGATGTTCATCACCGTAACGGTCGAGGCGGCGGTCTCCTTCCAGCTCATCGCGGTTATCGATGCGAAATCGTCCCTTATGAGTCCAAACTCGGCGAACTGGATGTCGCCGCGATCGAGCGTACCGGTTGTCTCAAAATCTGCGCGTGCAGGGTGCGGCATTGTCAGATTGTTGATGAGGTCAAGTTGGCCTCCCGGGGCCGCGTATATCTTGATCTCCGCGCTTGACGGGCTAGCTTTCTCAACCGCGGCGGGTAGAGTCCCGAAGCGGATGGTGGCGAAGGATGGGCTCTGATCGTTGTCGGAGTCGGTCTGCACGAAGACTGCCTTCTCGGTTTCGTCGCCGCTGAAGGAGACGGCGCTCACGGAGCGAACAGTTCGTTCTCCGGACATGGGATCCGGATCGCCATGCCACTCGAACAATCGGTGGTCACCGGAGCCGGTAACGACAAGCGGAATCTCGACCGAGCGGCCCGGAGCCTTGTCCAAGCGCACGACAACCCGCACTCCATAACCCTCGACCCCGTCGTACGTGTCGCTTGCGAAGAAAGCCTGCACCGTGGTGGGCGACACCGCATCACAGGCAGCGAGCAGCAGCGGCAGGATCGGCAATAGAGCACACGCCAATAGACGGCTCCCGGCGATATTCCATCTGCTGCTCATCGATTCGGTACCGGGCATACTGATTCCTTCTTTGCGTGCGCGGTGCGCGGACTCGCGCACCGCGCCGGTCGGTGTTCGGTGCCTACGCGGCGATCATCCCGTGCGGGTCGATCACGAACTTGGTCGCCGCACCCTTGTCGAAGTCGTGGTACCCGTTGGGGGCGTCGTCCAGGGAGATGACCTGCGCGTTGACCGCATCCGCGATGCGCACCTTGTCGTACAGGATCGCCTGCATGAGCTGGCGGTGGTAGCGCATCACCGGGCACTGGCCGGTGGTGAAGTGATGGGACTTCGCCCAGCCCAGGCCGATGCGGATGCCCAGGTTGCCGATCTTGGCGTTGTCGTCGACACCGCCCGGATCGCCGGTCACGTACAGGCCGGGGATGCCGATGCCGCCGCCCGCGCGGGTCACTTCCATGACGGAGTTGAGCACGGTCGCCGGCTGCTCCACGGCGGAGTCCTTGCCGTGACCGCGCGCCTCGAAGCCCACGCAGTCGACCGCCTGATCGACCTCCGGCTCGCCGACGATCTGCGCGATCTGCTCACCCAGGGATGCGTCCTGGGTCAGGTCGACGGTCTCGCAGCCGAAGCTGCGCGCCTGCGCCAGCCGTTCGGGAATCAGGTCGCCGACGATCACCACCGCGGCGCCCAGCAGTTGGCAGGAGTGCGCACACGCCAGGCCGACCGGGCCGCCGCCGGCCACGTAGACGATCGACCCGGGGCCCACGCCTGCGGAGAACGCGCCGTGAAAGCCGGTCGGGAAGATGTCCGAAAGCAGCGTCAGGTCCTTGATCTTGGCCATGGCCACGTCGCGTTCGGGCAGCTTCAACAGGTTGAAGTCGGCATAAGGCACCATCACGTACTCGGCCTGACCGCCGACCCAGCCGCCCATGTCGACGTATCCGTAGGCGGCGCCGGGGCGGGCCGGGTTGACGTTCGCGCAGACGCCGGTCTTGGTCTCCTTGCAGTTGCGGCAGCGGCCGCAGGCGATGTTGAAGGGGACCGACACGATGTCGCCGACGCCGATGAACTCGACGTCGCGGCCGGCCTCGATCACCTCACCGGTGATCTCGTGGCCCAGGATCAGCCCCGCGGGCGCGGTCGTGCGGCCGCGCACCATGTGCTGATCGCTGCCGCAGATGTTGGTCGATATGATCTTGAGGATGACGCCGTGGTCGCACTTGCGATCGCCGAGCGCCAGCTCGGGGAAGTCGATCGAATGTATCTCGACCACGCCGGGCTTGATGTAGGCTACGCCTCGATTGCTTGCCATCTGAATCCCTCCGGGAATAGGTCGTCGTGAACGGCTCGACTCTAACGCCGACGGCGCGCGGCCGGCAACTCCAACGGAATTGTACACTCTTGGCCGTGATGTGTACACTTCGACGATGGGTGTCATCAGCGCCAGAGATCTGAAGCAGAAGACCGGCGACTTCATCAGGAGGCTGCGCGCCGGGGAGCCGTTCGTCCTGACCTACCGGGGCCGGCGGATCGGCGTCATCACGCCATCGACGGAGGATTGGGGCGAGGCTGGGCCGGGGAACGCCGAGGATCCGTGGGCAGAAGTCGACGCCGCTCTCGAATCGTCCGAACCCGCGTTCGACGACTGGCAGGAGGCGACCGCGTGGATCCGGGGCCGTTCCTGATAGACACCAACGTCTTCGTCATCGACCGGCGATATCGCCGGGACCGAAACTATGCGGCCAACCGTCGGTTCCTGGACGCCGTGAAGCGGGAACGTAGCGGGTTCACGACTACGATCAACCTGCTGGAGTTGTGCGGCATACTCTCGTTCAATCTCAACGAGCACCAACTGCAGACCGTCTGGGATGGGTTTACCCGGCACTACGGCGTCGGTGTGCTTCCCGTCCCGGCGGCCGATGCCAGTCTGCCCCCGTTCCCGATCCGTGATGTCCTGGGCTATCTGAGGCGGCGCATGGCGCTGGGGGATGCGCTGTTTCTGCTGACCGCGGACCGGCACCTCGCCTTTGCCAAGACCCTGGTCACCTGGGATCGCGAACACTTCGCCGATCGATTTCCCGGCCGCGTCGCGACACCCGCGGACCTCCTGGCATGACCTGACCGACGCAACGCTCAAGCAGGACCTGAAGACCGAGGCGCAGGCGCAGCGCGCTGCCGGCCACCTGTACCCCGAGACATTGCGCTACCGTGAGCGCTCGACCGTCGAGCGGGTCAACGGTCGTCTCAAGGACGAATTCGGTGCTCGCCAAGCGTACGAGAACTGATAAGCATCAGCGAAGTCGACCCGGCGACGGGTACGTCGGTGTTCGAGATGAATCTGTCCAAGGCTCCCTACGTGGCGGCATCCTACCGCGTGTACCGCGTGCCGGAGTCCGACATCGACATACCGTTGAACGGGCCGTGACTCGACGGTCGGAACGTCCTCGGAGACGTGCGAGGAGCTGGACCGGGCCGGCGTCCTGAACGGCTCAGCCGGCTGCGAGCTGGGTGCCGAGCCGCCGGGTGAGCGCCGCGATCGGCACCCACAGGAGCGCGATGATGCCGGCCGCCACGGCCAGCTCCCCCCACACGTCGAGGAGCCCGGCGCCGTTCAGGGTCACCTCGAAGATCGGGTTGATGAACCAGTAGGTGGGGATCAGCTTGGCGATCCACTGCGGCCAATGCGGGAAGACGTAGAACACGGTCGGCCCCACCAGCAGGAAGCCGGTGCCCTTGATCACGGCATACAGGGCGGTCGGGTCCTTGCAGGCCGTGCCGTAGATGAGCCCGAGCTGCGCGCACAGGGCCGACGCCAGCAGCACCACCACCGCCAGCGGCAGCGCCCCCGCCTGCAGCAGCACGCCGTTGAGCGCCAGGGTGACCAGCGACATGACGGCGCCCAACACGAAGCCGGCGATCCCCTTCGCCGCCACCACCTCGCCCAGCCGGGCCGGGGTCACCGACAGGGCCAGCAGCGTCCCTTGCTCCTTCTCCTGGGTCAGGCTCAGCGCCGGCAGGTAGAGGCCGACGATCATCAGCGCGTACATCACCAGCAGCGGCGTCAGGCGCGCGGCGATGGGCAGCGCGGTCGAGCCGAGCGCGGTGACGACCACATCCACCGGCGGCTGTGAACCCTCAACCCGGCGGATCAGGTCGAGCGTGGTAACCGTCAGGACGATGCGGTCGGCCGCGCGCGCCTGACCGCCCACGAACAGCTCCAGCGGCGGCCGCGCGCCCGCGCGCACGCGATCGTCGAAGTCCGCGGACAACACCAGCCCGGCATCCAGGTCGTTGGACGCAAGGCGGCTGCGGAGATCCTCCTCGTCCGCCAGCCGGGACAGCTCGATGCCGTCGGCTTCGGCGAGCGCGGCGGTGATCTCCGAGTCGCCCCGGTCGACGATGCCCAGCCGCGGCTGCGGGTCGAACAGCGATCCGAACACCACCTGGATCAGCACCGTCAGCACGAACGGCACCAGGAGCCCGTACAGGACCATCGGCGAACGGGGACCCAGCCGCAGGTCCTTGCCCAGGATCAGCGAGACGCGGTTCAGACTCATCGCAGCACGCTCCTTTCACTCATGCGCCCAGCGCTCATGCGCCGCGCATTTCATGCGCCCAGCACCCGCCGCCGCAGGACGACCCAGCCGGCCGCGAAGAAGGCGGCCGCCCAGGCCAGCGACAGGCCCAGGTGGCCGACGGCATCGGCCCAGCCGGCGCCGTGCGCGGTGACGTTCACCAGCGCCTGCACCAGCGCATGCGTCGGCAGCACCCGCACCCACGGCGAGGCGCTGCCCGGAAACAGCACCGCCACCGCCGGGATCATCATCGGCACCATGAACATCACCCCGCCGATCAGGTTGGCCATCATGTCCCGGCCGATGCAGCCGGCGATCATCGCCGCGCCCGACACCATCGCCGCGCCGGCGATCATCAGCGCGGCCAGCAGCAGCGGCTGCGTGGACCACAGCCCGATGGCGGCCAGCAGGACGACGCTCTGCGCGAGCCCCAGCGCCATGCCGGTGAGCCCCTTGGCTGCCAACAGGTCGCCGACCGTGGCCGGGGTGACCAGCACCGCGGTGGCGGTGCCGGTCTGCAGCTCGCGGGAGATCAGCGACGACATGCCGAGCAGCTCCATGATCAGGACCATGACCACGACGAGCGGCCGGAACAGCTCCCGCGCGGTCACCTGCGAGCCGACGCGGTCCTCGCCCACCACCGTGTACAGCTCCTGCGGGTGCGGAAAACTCACCGGCGGCGGGGAGCCTGCCACCCCGTAGGCCAGCTCGCGGACCAGGGCGGACATCGCCGCACGCAGCTCGGCCGGCACGCCGGAGTCCACCAGGATCTCCACGCTGGCCCGCCGGCCGGTTGTGAGCGACGCGAAGAACCCGTCCGGAAACGCCAGGCCGATCGGCACCCGCACCGTCGTGGCGCCGCGGGGCACCCGCTCGTCCTCGGTCGCCGCGATGACGAGCGAGCCGGCCTCGTCGCGCCACGCCTTGCGCTCGCCGGCGACCACCGCCCGCAGGGCGGCGGCATCCGGGATCGGGACCGCAGCCAGCCCGGCATCGGCGCTTGCGCCGCCGGGCGCCTGCACGACGAGCGCGTCGATGCCGCTGATGCCGACGGTGATCGACTCGTCCACCCGGTTCGGCAACAGCCAGAAGATCACGATCAGGAACACCAGGGACAGCACGGTGAGAAACAGCCACAGGCGGTCGCGCACGTACTCCCTGGCATCCTTGGCGATGATCGCGCCGACGATCGCCGGCCGGGACACGGTACGCGCTCGGGACACGACGCGCGCTCGGGAACCGACGCCAGTCACCCGGCCAACTGCCTGCCGGTCATCTCGATGAAGATCGCCTCCAGGGAGGCCTCCTCCGTGTGGACGGTGACCAGCTCGGGGGCGCTGAGCGCAGCGCGCAGCGCTTCGTCCGCGCCGTCGGCGTCCAGGTCGACGCGGCGCTCGATCAGCTCGCCGTCCTGGCGCACCTGCACTCGCGCCGAGCGGGTGCCGTGCCGGAGCTTGAGCGACTCCGGCGTGTCGAGCGCGTACAGCGTGCCTTCGTTGATGAACGCCACGCGGTCGGACAGCTCGTCCGCCTCGTGCATGTCGTGCGTGGTCAGCAGGACCGCAGCGCCGCGCTCCGCCTCCTGCTTGATCAGGCGCCGGATCGCCGTGGAGGAAACCGGGTCCAGGCCATCGGTGGGCTCGTCCAGGAACAGCACGTCGGGGGTGTTGACCAGCGCGCGGGCGACCATCAGCCGCTGCCGCATCCCCTTGGAGTACTTGCTGACGCGGTCACGGGCGCGGTCGGCCAGCCCCACGCGGGCCAGCAGCGCCGCGGTGTCCAGGCGCTTGATCCCGAACAGGCTGGCGAAGAAGCGCAGGTTCTCCTCGGCCGACATCGAATCGTAGAGGTTCTTCTCCTCGAAGCAGACGCCGATGCGCGCCTGCGTCGCCGGATCGTCGGCGGTCACGTCCGTGCCCAGCACGCGCGCGGCTCCGGACTGCGGGTGCATGCGGCCGATCAGGATCTTGATCGTGGTCGACTTGCCGGCGCCGTTGGGCCCCAGGAAGCCGAGCACTTCCCCGGGAGCTACCTCGAAGCTGATACCCCTCACGGCCTGCACCTCGCCGTAGGAGTACTGCAGGTCGCGAACCTCGATCGCTGCGCCCATGGTGCCCGCTCCTCGCCGGCGCTCGCGCGTGGCGCCAGCCGGGTCAAGTATAGCAACGGCGTGGAGTATGCTGGCGGCGTGCAATCCGTCACCGACCGGCCGACCTTCGATCCGCACTGCTTCTGTTGCGGGGAGTCCAACGCGCAGGGGCTGAAGCTGCGCTACCGCTATCCGCGGCCCGGACAGGCCGCCACCGCGTTCACGATCCCCGACCACTTCACCGGCTGGAAGGAGGTCGTGCACGGCGGCCTGCTGGCGATGGTGCTGGACGAGACCATGGCGCACGCCTGCGCAAGCAAGGGGCTGAACGGCTTCACGGGCGAGATCTCGGTCCGCTTCCGGCAGCCGGTGCGGGTCGGCACCGCCGTGGAGGCGGCCGGCCGGATCCTCTCCGAGCGGCGCCGCGTGATCACCGCCGCGGCGCAACTCACGGCCGGCGGCGCGACGATCGCGGAGGCGAAGGCGACCTTCTTCGTACCGCCGGAGTCCGCGGCGCCGGGTTAAGGTCCGTCGGGCCGGAGCCCCTGCCCTCAGTCCGATCGGCTGGGGACGTGCACGACCTCGCGCGCCTTGCTGCCCTGCGCCGGGCCGACGATGCCGCGTGCTTCCATCTCCTCGACCAGCCGGGCCGCGCGGTTGTAGCCGATCTTGAGCTTGCGCTGCAGGTAGGAGGCGGACGCCTTGCCGGACGACAGCACGATGTCGAGCGCCTGTTCCATCATCGGATCGTCGCTGCCTTCGGCGGTCGGCCCCTCCATCTCCTCCACCTCGAACAGCACGTCCTCGTCGATGTAGTCGGTCTCGCCCAGGGTGCGGACGTGATCGGCGACCGCCTCGACCTCCTCGTCGGAAAGGAACGCCCCCTGGATGCGAACCGGCACCGGGTCCCACGCGGAGGCGAACAGCATGTCGCCGCGACCGAGCAGCTTCTCCGCGCCGACGCCGTCGATGATGATGCGCGAGTCGAACTTGCCGGCGACCATGAAGGCGATGCGCGACGGGATGTTGGCCTTGATCAGACCGGTGATGACGTCGATCGACGGGCGTTGCGTGGCCAGCACGATGTGCATGCCGACCGCGCGCGACATGGCCGCCAGGCGCGCCAGGGTCGCTTCCAGCTCCTTGCCGGTGGTGGCCATCAGGTCGGCCAGCTCGTCGATGATGATGACGATGTAGGGCAGCTTCTCCTTGGCCTTGCGGTTGAAGGAGGCGACGTCGCGCACGCCCACCTCGTCGAGCAGGGTGTAGCGCCGCTCCATCTCGAACAGGCAGTACTGCAGCGCCTGGTAGGCGCGCTTCGGCTCGGTGATCACCGGTGTCAGCAGGTGCGGGATGTCGTTGTAGAACTTGAGCTCGACGATCTTGGGGTCGATGAGCAGCAGGCGGAGCTGCTCCGGCGTGCGCGCGCAGATCAGGGAGCAGATGATCGAGTTGACGCATACGGACTTGCCCGATCCGGTGGCGCCGGCGATCAGCAGGTGCGGCGTCTGCGCCAGGTCGACGATCTGGCACTCGCCTGCGATCCCCTGCCCGAGCGCGATGGGAAGCCGGATGGATTTGGAACGGAAGTCCTTGTGCTCCAGCAGCGTACGAAAGCCGACGATGGCGCGGGTGCGGTTGGGCACCTCGATGCCGACCGCGTGCTTGCCCGGGATCGGCGCGACGATGCGCACGCGTGAGGCGGCGAGCTGCAGGGCGATGTTGTCGGCCAGGTTGACGATGGAGGAGAGCTTCACGCCCGCCGCCGGCAGGATCTCGTACATGGTGATCGCCGGCCCGCGGCTGATGCCGGTGACCTGGGCGCTGATGCGGAACTCCTTCAGGGTCTCGGTGAGCACGCCGGCGTTCTGTTCCGCCTCGGCCTGCAGATCCGCGTCGGGGTGGTTGTAGTGCTCGTCCAGCAGCCGGTCGATCGGCACGTGGTAGCCGCTGGGCGCCGGTTCGTCGCGCGCGTTGCCGGAGGCGGAGCGGCGCGGAGTGGACCGCCGGGGCGACGCGCTTGCGGCCGGCTCGGGCGGCGCGGGGGACGGAGGCTCGGGCGGCGCCAGCGGCTCCTCGGTGGCCGGCTCCTCTGTGGCCGGCTCCGCGGCCAGGATCGCCTGGAACGGCTCACGGTTTCGCAGGATGGTCGACCCGTCGTACTGATCGCCGCGATCGGCCGGTTCCGGGGTGGGCTCTCGCTCGGGCGGCGGCTCCTCCTCGGCAGGGTCGCGTGAGGCGGCCGGCGGCGTCAGGAGCGCCACCGGCACGCGCAGCTTGGGGGCGGCGCCGCTGAGCAGCACCCCCGCCGCGACCGCCGTCACCAGCAGCACGAGCAGCAGCAGCACACTGGCGGGCTTTCCCACGGCGGCGACGAGCGCCGCCGGCAGCGGCGGCGGCTCCGGCAAGGTCAAGATGTGGGTAAGGGATGCCGCGATCGGGATGATCAGCACCGCCACCGGCAGCGCCACGTGCAGCGTGGGCACCCGCGCGTCGGCCGGCCGGCCGGCCGCGTAGGCCACTGCGTACAGGTGCAGCGGCACCAGGATCGCCGCCCAGCTCAGGCTGCGAATCAGGAACGCTCCGGGAGCCAGCAGCAACTCCGCTCCCGGCTGCAGCCTGAGCTGTTCTCCGGAGAATGCCTGCAGCACCGTCGACAGGCTCAACACGCTGGCCGCCACGGCGGATGCGAGCGCCAGCACCCAGATGGGCCAGTCCGGCACCCGTTCCGTCAGGCTGACGCGATCAGGCGTCGGATTGCGCGTAGCCACACCCCCCCTCACCTGCTTATCGGCAGCCCGTCCCGGTCGGCTGAGGAGGCCGCGCCTACCGCACCAGCAGGCCGAGCAGGCCGAGCGGCAGCAGGTAGGCCGCGAACCACGCCAGCCGGTCGCGGTGCAGGACGGCGAGCAGCGCGCGCAGGCACAGCGCCCCCATGACCAGGGCGGCCGCGAAGCCGACGGCGAGGGCCGGCGCGCCGGTATCCCGGATCAGGCCGCCGGCGTCGTCGATGCTCAGCACCAGTGCACCGAGCACCGCCGGCACCGACACCAGAAAGGCGAGCTCGCCGGCGCGGCGGCGGTCCATCCCCCCGAACAGGCAGACCGCCACGGTGGCGCCGGCCCGCGAGATGCCCGGCAGCACGGCGATCCCCTGGGCGATGCCCACCGCGGTCGCCAGCCACAGCCCCGGATCGGCGCCGCCGGAAAGCCGGTTGGGACGAAAACGCGTGGCGATCAGGATCGCGGCGGTGGCGATGAAGGCGGCCGAAACCGCGGTGAGCGTGCGGGCCGACGGGAGCACGAAGCGGCTTACGCCCAGCCCGACGACGGCGGTGGCGGCGGTGGCGGCCACGATCGCGGCGAGCAGACGCAGGTCGGCGCCGTCGGCGGCAGCGGATCGGCCCGTGACCAGGAGCACTCCGGCCCGCCCCAGCGCGCCCAGGCGGTGGCGGAATCGGTAGCAGATGACGAACAGCGTCGCGACGTGCAGCAGCACGTCGAACAGCAGCGGCGGGTCGTCGATCCCCAGCCACTCCCGTGCCGCGATCAGGTGGCCGGAGCTGGAGATCGGCAGGAACTCGGTCGCGCCCTGCAGCAGCCCGAGCCCGAGCGCCTCGATGATGCTCATGGCCCGGTCCCGCCGTCCGTCAGCTCGACGGTCACGAGGTGCCGCTCGGCGGCCAGCCCCGGCACGCGGACGCGCTCCACCGACGCCGGGAACGGCAGCGTGCGCAGCGCCGCGTCGATCGCCGCGCGCGTGCCGGCGTACGCCAGCAGGCGCGGAGCCAGGCGGTCGCCGGCGATGGCGGCGGCCAGCTCGGGCAGGGGGGCGACGGCGCGCGCGGTGACCAGATCGAAGCGATCGCCGCCGGCGTGCTCGACCACGCGCGCGTTGTCCAGCCCCAGGTGCGCGACGACCGCGAAGAGAAACGCGCGGCGCTTCTCCGAGCGTTCGATCAGCGTGAAGGTGAGCTGCGGAAGGGCGATCGCCAGCGGGATGGCCGGCAGCCCGGCGCCGGAACCGAAGTCGGCGACCGACGGACCCAGGCGCCGCACGAGCGGCACCGCCGTCAAGGCGTCCAGCACGTGGTGGGTGACAAGCTGCTCGCGGTCGGCCTTGACGAAGCCGTAGACCCGGTTCCAGCGGTCGAGCTCCGCCACGTACGCCGCCAGCACGCCGTCGTCGGCATCCAGTCCCAGCGCCCGCAGCCCGCAGCGTAACGTGTCCGTGATCCGGTCCGAGGTCACAGCAGCTTTCGAAAGTACGTCGCCGACTCTTCGTTCATCTTTCGTTTGACGAAGGCGAAGCGGTGGACGTGGACCTGATTGACTATCACTGACGGAGCCTACTATGGGCGGCGAGGACGAGCCGCGGTGGTACGAGCATCCCGAGCGCCCCGCCATTCTGAAACGATACGCTCTCCTTTGCTCAGCGGTTCAAGCAAGGAGTCGTAGTCGTTGGGGTATCCGTTGCGTCGGGAACGTGTCGTTCAGCCGGCCGCCCGCGCGCTCTGGTCGGAAGCCGGTATCGATGCGCCGAGCTGCGCTTCCACGAGCGTTCGATAGCGGCTCTCGGTGGCCAGCAGCTCGGCGGCGGTACCGTCCTCGATGATCCGGCCGGCCTCCAGCACGACCACGCGGTCGGCGCGCTCGATGGTGGAGCGGCGGTGGGCGATCACCAGCGCGGTGCGGCCGGACAGCAGGCGCTGCATGGCCTCCTGGATCAGCTCCTCGGTCTCGGCGTCCACCGACGAGGTGGCCTCGTCGAGAATCAGGATCGGCGCGTCCTTGAGCAGGGCGCGGGCGATCGCCACGCGCTGGCGCTGGCCACCGGAGAGGCGCACCCCGCGGTCGCCCACCACCGTGTCGTAACCGTCCGGGAGCGCGTGGATGAACTCCTCGGCGTTGGCGGCGCGGGCCGCGGCCCGCAGCGCGTCGTCGCCGGCATCGGGGCGCCCGAACAGGATGTTGTCGCGCACGCTGCCGTGAAACAGGAACACCTCCTGGCTGACCACCGCCACCTGCCGGCGCAGGAACTGCAGATCCAGGGTGCGCACGTCGTGGCCGCCGACCAGCACGCGGCCGGCATCGGCGTCGTAGAAGCGCGGCACCAGGCGGGTAACCGTGGTCTTGCCGGCGCCGGTGGGTCCCGCCAGCGAGATCACCTCGCCCGGCGCCACCGCCAGACTGATCCGGTTCAGCACCGGCGCCCCGGTGTGGTAGGAGAAGGTCACCCGATCCAGTTCCACCGAACCGGAGAACGTGGCCGGCACCACCGCACCGGGCGGACTGACGATGTCAGGCTCGATCGCCAGCAGCTCGTCGATGCGCTGGTAGCTGGCCAGCGCGCGGTGCAGCACGTCGCCGATGTCCGCCAGCTTGAGGAACGGCTGGTAGATGAACGTCAGGTAGGACAGGAACAGGTACAGGTCGGCCACCTGCAGGCCGCCGCGCAGGGCGGTGGCGCCGCCGACGGCCACGGCCAGGATCACGCCGAGGCCGCCGGTCATCTCCACGATCCCGCTCGGCAGCAGTGAGTGGCGGGTGGCGCGGATCATGTCGTCGCGATAGTCGCCGGCCAACCGCGCCACGCGCCGCGCCTGTTCGGCCTCGCGGGTGAACGACTTGATCTCGCTCATTCCCTGCAGGCTGTCCTCCACCAGAGCCACCACCTGCGCGTAGCGCTCGCGCACGCGGCGCCACTTGCCGCGGATGTTGCGGGTCAGCAGATAGATCACCAGCGCCGCCACCGGCAGCGGACTGAGCACCACCAGGGTGAGCAGAGGGTCGATGCTCACCAGCACCACGATCATGGCCAGGGGAATGGCGACGGCCTGCACCAGTTCCGGCACGCCGTGGGCCACGAAGTCCTCCAGCGATTCGACGTCACTCACCGAGCGGGCGATCAGGGCTCCCGTACGGTTGCCGGCGAAGAATCGGTGGGAAAGTCGCTGCAGGTGGCGATAGATGCGCTGCAGCAGGTCGCTCAGCAGCGCGTAGGCAGCTTGATGGGAGGTCAGCCCGTAGAGGTAGCGGGCGGCCCCGCGCAGCAGGAACACGCCCGCCAGGGCCACGATGACGACCGCCAGCGACACGCCGTCCGCGCCATCACCGGCGGAACCGCCGGTGATGGCGGCGATGAGGCCGCGTACGTACAGCGGCGGGATCAGCGTGGTGGCCGAGAACAGCAGGCCGCAGGCAGCCGACAGCCCGATGAGCAGCTTGTGGCTGCGGAACACGTCGGCTACGCGTCCGGCCGGGCTCACGCCCCGTCGCCGCCGGCGGCCGCCAGATGGCGGGCAAGCTGCTCGCGAAAGCGCACCTCGCTGTTGTCCTGCGGCGCGTAGCCGATCACGCGGCGCGCGTTGGCAATGCTCCAGAAAGCTTGCGAGTTGTCGCTGATGCCGTAGAACACCTGGAACGGCACGCCGTGCCGGGTGCGGATATCGGCGGTCTCGATACTCTTGACGACGAGCTGCACCAGATCGCGTTGGCTGATGTACACCGCCAGGGCGCGCCGCACGCGGCGCATGTCGCCAAGCTCGGCGCGCTCCACGTCGGTCTCACGCGGGCCGCCGATACGGATCTGCACGTTCTCCACCGGCGCCTCGCCGTCCGGGCCCTGGGCGAAGATGAACCCCAGGTGCTCGTAGCAGGCCTTGGCCCAGCCGTAGTAGCCCACCGCACGCTCCTGCATGTCGGGCGTGACCACGTCCCAGTCACGGTCCAGGATCAGCGGCTCGTAGTAGTCGGCGGCGTGGTTGGAGCTGATCACCACCACCCGCCGCAGCCCTTCCTCGCGCGCCGTCTGATAGACGTTGTAGGCCATCGCCACGTTGGCCAGCTCGGCGCGGAACCGCGCGTCGCCGCGGGAGCCGGTGGATCCCCGGACGCCGGAAACCGGGCCGCTCGCCGTGGCGGCCTCCCCCGGGTCAGGCGGGCGCACGAAGGCCGCATGCACCACCGCATCGGCGCCTGCGAAGTGGGCGCGGTAGGTGTCGCGATCGTTCACCGTCAGGTCCGCCGCAGCCACGCCGTCCAGCCGGTTGCCCTGTCGATCTTCGTTGCGCACGTCCAGCAGCGTCAGCTCGTAGCGGCGCCGCAGACCGGGCAGCAGCAGGCCGGCGATGTAACCGGCAGCGCCGGTGACCACCACCCGGCGCCGCGCCGTAGCCCCAGAGCTGGTTTCTTCACTCATTTTTTCGTGCTCGCCGCGCATGCGGATCGGCGAAGATGCAGTCTATCTCGGCCAGCGGACGGCGGGCGATGGGCGGCTGTCTGGCAGGCTATCGCCCGGCACACTACATTACCGCCCGAGAAGACGCGTGGTACTGGAAGTTCTGCTCACCCTGGGGTTGCTGATCGTCGTGGCAAAGCTCGTCGAAGGGGTGCTGAGTCGTTTCGGATTGAGCTCGATCATCGCCTACACGGCGACCGGCGTCGTGCTCGGCCCGGTCCTGGGCATCGCCGAGGCTTCCACCGAGATTCAGATCTTCCTGGGCATCGGCATCCTGGTGCTGTTCTTCCTGGCCGGTCTGGACGAGATCGACATTCCCGGATTCGTCGCGACGTTCTGCGGTCGCTACTTCGTGGCGGCCGTGCTTTCGGTCGTGGTGTCGCTGCTCGTAGCGCTGATCGTCACGTCGGACCTCCTGGACCTGCCCTTCGCGCTCGGACTGGGTTTCACCGAAGCGCTGGCCCTGGCCGGCATTCTGTCCTTGTCGAGTCTGGGCCTGGTCGCCAAGGTCCTTGCCGACGACGGGCACCTCAAGGAACCGATCGGCCTCAAGATGTTCACCATCGTGACGATCGCGGAGGTGGTCGCCCTGCTGGTGGTGGGGTTCACCATCGGCGAGCATCACGACCTCACGGCGCTGAGCGTGCTGGCTCTGCTGGCGAAGATGCTGGGCTTCGTGGTCGTCACGTGGGTTCTGTCCGCCAAGCTGCTGCCGCCCGCGATTCTGTTTCTCCGGCGCTTCATCCGGGTGCCGGAGCTTTCGTTCGGCCTGCTGCTCGGCGGGCTCTTTCTGGTGGTCGTGGGGGCGGAGGAGATCGGGCTGCATGGCACGATCGGGGCGCTGCTGTTCGGCGCGGCGCTGTCGGGGCTCCCGGAGGGTGTGCGCCACGACATCCTGCCGGGGATGCGTAGCGCGTCGGAGGGCCTGTTCGTGCCCCTCTTTTTCGCGTCGGCCGGCCTGCGGTTCGACCTGTCCTTTACGGCCATCCCGATCGGGACCATCGCCGCGCTCGTGTTGATCCCCCTGGTGGGAAAGTTCGCCGGCGCGTTCCTGAGCACCTACGTGACCCGCATAGAGGCGCCCTTCGCGTTGGCCACGGGTCTGATGGCGAAGGGTGTGGCGGAGATCGCCCTGCTGCTGGTGCTGCTGGAGAGCGGGGTGATCGACCAGAGCGTATTTTCGCTGTTCGTGCTGGTCATGTTCGGCTACATCCTGCTGATGCCGCAGGCGATCAAGTTCTCGGTCAAGCGGGCGACGTCCGAACACGCCCGGATGCCGGAGGTCATGCCGCCCTCCTACGTCCGGTACGCTCTTGCCGGCGTCAAGATCGGCAGCTTGCTGGACCGGACGCGGGGCTATCCGGGCCCGGCGACCACGGTGCAGAGCTTCGTCGACGAATGGGTCGTGCCGCATCATCGCGACTACGTGGTGGTCGACGATGGAATGGTGGCGGGAATCGTGTCGATGCCAAAGGTGCGTTCGGTTCCGGGGAAGGCACGGACGACGAGGACGCTGCGGGATCTGCTGCGCACGCGGGTGCCGCATGCCTGTCCGGATGAGCTGATCGTGGACGTGATGGACCGGATGACGAGCAGCTCGATGACGGTGATCCCGGTCATGGACCGGGACTCGGGACGGTTCCTGGGCACCTTGGCGACCCATGACGTCCTGGACCTGGTCGCCCTGATGGACGAGATCAAGGAGCAGGAGAAGGCGATGGGTGCAGCGACGGAGACGGCCGACGCGTAAACGATCCGCGGGCGTAGTACGATGGTGAACGTGGCCGACATTGATCTGCAGGGGCTTGATCCGGCGGCGGCACGGGAGGTGGTAGCCCGCTATCTGAGTTCGTCGCGGGAGCTGCAGCGACAACTTCGATCCGCGCACGAGCAGGAGGAGCTCTGGCAGAAGCGCACGCTGCTGGCCCGACAGGCCGGCGAACGGCAGCTTGAGCAACGGGCGGCGAGCAGTCTGGAGGAGGCGCGCGCGACCCGCGAAAGGCTGAGCGCGGAGGACATCGAGCTGTCGGCCGTCATCGATCGGTTGAAGGCGGAGTTGCACAGGCTGCGCGCCGCGCCGGCGCTTTCCGGTGTCGATGCCGAGCAGCTCCTTGCCGACCTGCGATCGATTGCCGGGGAGCCGGATGCGATCGACGATGAGCTCCGGAAACTGCAGACCGAGCACGATTTCCGCGAGCTGAAGCGCAGGCTCGAAGCCGACTCCTAGCCGAACCGCTACCCAATGGCCGACTCTGGCGCCTGATCAACTGCAGCGATCGCCATGCACACGGGTGGAGCGTCCACGGAATGATGAGGCCTACCGGCACCGTCCATGCCCAGAAGTAAGCAGTTCGAGCCCGCCCAGGTCCTGAGCAGGGCGATGAGTGCTTTCTGGCGGCACGGCTACGCGGCGACCTCCATGGGGAACCTGATGGACTGCATGGGGATCGGCCGCGCCAGCATCTACAACGCGTTCGGGAACAAGCGCGCGCTGTTCATTTCCGCGCTACGCCATTACATAGGCACCGGGGGAGCGCTCCGGGACATGCAGCTTCCGCAATCGCCGTCGCAGGCGATCATGGCGGCGTTCGAACACATTGTCGGGACAGCGGTGTCCACCGGCGCACACGACGGGTGTCTGGTGGTGAATACGGCGCTGGAGCTGGCTCCGCATGACGACGAGATCGCTCAGATCGTGAGCGAGGTCTTCGCCGAGACGGAACGGCTCTTCCGCACCAAGTTGGACGAGGCCATCGCCGCCGGCGAGGTCCCTGCAACGGTGGACGCGCAGCAGACCGCGGAGACCCTGCTGGCGCTGTCGATCGCGATGCTGGTACTCGTACGCAGTCGTCCTGAGGAACATCTCTTGAGATCGATCGAGCATCAGGCGCGGACCCTGTTGCGCGCGTAGGATCAGACGGCGGATTCGTTATCCGGAAGACATCAGCAGGGTTGCGGCCTGACCGGCGACCGAGCGCAGCAAGTCCGGTTCGGGCCGGCTCCGCGCCAGCACGTGGAGTCCGAGCAGCAGCGTGAGCAGCGCGCTCGCAGTGCGGCGCGCGTCCACCGTCACCGCGATCTCCCCAGCCTCCTGGCCCGCTTCCACGGCAACGCGGAAGTTCCGTTCGATGTCCGCGAGGGCGTGGTGCGCGATTTCCACGATTTCCGCGACTTGACCGTCCTTTGGTGAAAGCTCCAGCGCCGTATTGATCATGAGGCAGCCGGGGCCGCCCGCGGGGGCCTCATGCACGATGCGATCGAAGGAGTCCAGGATCGCCTGCCGCGGCGACCCCGTTCGCGCCGATTCCGCAAGGCGCCCGAGAGCATACTCCTGGTCGTAGCGGTTCAGCACGGACAGGAACAGGCCCTGCTTGTCGGTGAAGGTCTCATAGAGTCTGGCACGGCTGATGCCGGTGCGGTCCACGATGTCCTGTATCGACGTCTGCCGGTATCCGTGCGCTCGGAACAGCCGCGTCGCCTTGGCAAGGGCGGCGTCGACATCGAAGGGCGTTCGCTTTCTTCCTCGTTTAGCCATCTGCGTACTCATTCTGACCCGAATTGGATCAATCGGTCCATAACTCTATCGCGCCGCCACTCTACGGGTCCATCCCGTGCGAGCGGCTTCAGGCACGGATAAATCTTGGGCGATATTCCGTTTCGTGCAAAGGCATTCCGGGAAAAGGCCCGCGTGTGACGAAGATTCGGCCTGTATGCCACCTGCTACGCGCAAGCAGAATGGGACGTATCGAAACGGTGGATGGTCGGCTCGCGATGGCCGCCCTCCAGCACGGTGCCCTCGTCAGCCTGCGGGCATCCCGTCCACCGGCTCGCAACGGATCACCCGCCCGTGCGGACGCCGCGCAGCGGTCCCGCGGAGGAGCGTCTCCACGACGGCTGCCGTGCCCCCGGACGGCTCCAGGAGGCAGAGGTCCGCTTCCCGGCCCGGGACCGGCAGGCCCTTGGTAGCGCAGCCCAGGAGCGCGGCCGGCCGGGCGGCGAGAAGCGCCGCCAGCCCCTCCAGCCCGACGAGCCCGCGCGCCGGCCCCGATCGGTACAGGGCATCGATACCCGGCGGCCGTGCCGAGGTGCCCATCAGCAGCCGCACGGTGCCCCGCGCGACCTCCCGCCACAGGGAAGGATCGTCGATCAGCCAGGCCGGATCGGTGGCGGCCAGCGCCCCGGCGCTCCAGGCGCGACGGAGCGACGACGGCTCGCGCAGCGGCCCCACCACGACCCTTCCCCCGCACGCGGCGGCGCGCTCGGCAGCCTTCACCGCCGCGTGCTCGGCGCCGTCGGCGGCGATGATGAGCGTCGCGCGCAGGCGGGCAAGCGCCTGCGCCGCGGCGTCGAGCAGCGGTCGGCCGCGGCCGGCCGGCAGCACGAACGCAACCCGGCCGCGCTCGTGAATCGTGCGCGGGGCGCGGTGGATCTGGTCGACCGTGTCGATCAGCTCGATCGGTGCCACATCGCAGCACCACCGCTCACGGGGCTCGGCACCCGCCCAGCCGGCGCACGTGATCCCCGCGCCCGGATACCACCGGTGCGGAGGCGTCGCCCCGATATCGGCTGGGACGAGCGGCAACACCCAGCCCGGCAGCACGACCCGCCCCATGGCGTCGATGACGCGGTCCGCGGCCGTGCCGGTGGCGCCGATGCTCGCGATCCAGCCGTCACGGATCAACAGATCGGCAACGAACCGACCGCCGGGGGCGGCGATCAGTCCCGCTTTGAGTAGAATCGTCATGAGTCGTCGGACCTGCCGCTTGCACGGCGATCCGACAGACTCATAGCATCAATCGTGGAGCCTCTGCACCGCGTGGTCCGTGCCCGCGCCAGCCCCATGCAGCCCGACCTGATCGTCACCTCCCTGGCGCAGTTCCCGCCCCTGCTGGGCTAGGCATGGCAGCCATCGTCGCGCGGGTCCGGCTCGACCACTTGCGGCACAATCTGGCGGCGATCGGTGCGTATGTACCGCGCGGCACCCGGATCTGCTTCGTGGTGAAGGCCGACGCCTATGGCCACGGCGCGGTCCGGGCGGCGCGCGCGGCCGCCGCCTTCGGCATCGACACGCTGGCGGTGAGCTCGGTGGACGAGGGACGCGAGCTCCGCGAGGCGGGTATCCGCGGCTCCGTGCTGCTGCTCGGCCCCACGGTCCCTGACCAGGCGGCCGACGTGGCCCGCTGGCGGCTGAGCGCGGTCTGCGCCGACGTCGCCACCGCGCGCGCGATCGGCGGCGTCAACCGCGGAGGTCCGCCGCTCGCGGTGCATCTGGAGCTGGATACCGGCATGCATCGCTGCGGCTGCCGGCCGGCCGACGCCGACGCCATCGCGCGCTCGATCGGTGATGTGGACGGCGTACGGCTGACCGGCCTCTGTACCCATTTTGCGGCCGCCGACGCGGGGGACCTTGCGCCGACCCGGCGTCAGCTCGCCGAGCTGCTCGCCCGCGCGGAGCCCGTGCGCCGGCGCCACCCGCCTCTGATCGTGCATGCGGCCAACTCGGCGGCGATCGCGGCGGTGCCCGCGGCGCACCTGGACCTGGTGCGGGCGGGGCTCGCCGTCTACGGCTACGATCCGTCGTTCGCGGGACTCCTGCAGGGACGGCTCAAGCCGGTGATGGAGCTCTCTACGCGCGTGACCGCGCTACGCCGCGTGCGCGCCGGCGACCACGTCTCCTACGGGATGGAGTACCGGTCTGCGCGCGACACGGTGATCGCCACGATCGCCGCCGGCTACGGCGACGGGTACCCGTGGCCCGGCGGGCGCGGCGGCGCGTCCCCGGAGGTGCGTATCGGCGGCCGGCGCTACCGGCTGGCCGGGCGGGTGTGCATGGACCACGGCATGGTCGACGTGGGCCCCCGGCCGGAGGTGTGCATCGGCGATCGGGCGATCCTGTTCGGCGCGGGAGGCCCGACCGCCGCTGACGTGGCAGACTGGGCGGGCACGATTCCGTACGAGGTGCTCACCCGCGTCGCCGCACGAGTGCCCCGGCGCTACGCGTAGCCGGCGGGCCCGCAGGCGCTGCTCAGTTCTTGTCCTTGTCGACCAGCCGCTCCTTGTCGATCCACGGCATCATCGAACGCAGCTCCTTGCCCACCTGCTCGAGCTGGTGGTCGGCGTGCTCGGCGCGATCGCTCAGGAATCCGCGACGGCCGGCGCGGTTCTCGTCCATCCAGCTCTTGGCGAACGATCCGTCCTGAATGTCCGACAGGATACGCTTCATCTCCGCCTTCACTTCCGCGGAGATCAAGCGCGGCCCGGACTGGTAGTCGCCGTACTCGGCGGTATCGGAGACCGAGTACCGCATCAGGGAGATACCGCCCTCGTAGACCAGGTCGACGATCAGCTTCAGCTCGTGGATGCACTCGAAGTAGGCCATCTCCGGCGCGTAGCCGGCCTCGATCAGGGTCTCGAATCCCGCTCTCATCAGATGGGACACGCCCCCGCAGAGCACCGTCTGCTCCCCGAACAGGTCGGTCTCGGTCTCCTCGCGGAAGTTGGTCTCGATCACTCCGGCCCGGCCGCCGCCCAGGGCGCCCGCGTAGGCCAGCGCGTTCTCCTTGGCTTGGCCGGAGGCGTCGTTGTGGATCGCCACCAGGCAGGGGACCCCGTAGCCCAGCTCGAACTGGCGGCGCACGGTGTGGCCGGGGCCCTTGGGCGCCACCATCGACACGTCGACCGACGCATCGGGCTCGATCTGACCGAAGTGGATGTTGAAGCCATGGGCGAACATCAGCGTCTTGCCCTCACCCAGGTTGGGGGCGATCGCCTCGCGATACACCTCGCCCTGCAGGTGGTCGGGGATCAGCATCATCACCATGTCCGCCCAGGCCGCGGCCTCCGCGGTGGGCAGCACGGGGATGCCCGCGTCCTCGGCCTTGGCGACGCTGGCGCTGTCGGGCCGCAACCCGACGGCGACCTCCACCCCCGATTCCCGGAGGTTGTTGGCGTGCGCGAACCCCTGGCTGCCATAGCCGATGACCGCGACCTTGGCGCCGTGTACCCGGCTGAGGTCGATGTCGGCATCGTAGTGTACCTTCAATGTGCTCCTCCCCGACCGCGATCATAGCCGTTGGCCGCCTGCGCGCACCACCGGCGGCAGCGGGCACGGCAGCGGGCACGGCCGCGTCGGTCCGCGGGGACACGTTTGACAAAACGGGGGTCGGCGCCTACCGTGAGGACAGGCCGGTTTCCGGGCGCCGCGGTACACATCGCTTTCGTCCGGGCTGTGCACCGTGCCGACGCCACCAGAGAGCAACCGGAGATCCACCCTTGACAAGCGACGAACCGGCCGAAGCTCGATTCAAGGAACTGCTTGAAGAATTCGAGCGCCACATCCGCGACAACGCCGATCTGGACCGCCTCAAGCTGATCCGCCGCCAGATCCGCAAGGCGCTGCCCCTGTCGGTGCGCGCGTACCTGCCGGCCTATCTGCTGCGCGAGGCGGTCGGCGCCGGCGTGCGGCGCACGCCGGCCGCGCGGGACCGTCCCGTTCCTGCAAAGCGGCCTCCGCAACCGCGTGCAGCCGTGCCGGCCGAGCGTCCGGCCGAGCGTCCGGCCGACAAGCAGTCCGCCGCTCCCCCCGTAGCGACGGACTCGCCGGCGGCTGCGCCCGCCGCGGAGCCCGACGGCGATATGGCGCGCCTGTTCGTGAGCGTGGGGCGTAGCCGACGCGTGTCGCGCCAGATGTTGGCCGACCTGTTCATCGCCAAGCTCGAACTGCCGCAGGAGCAGATCGGCGAGGTGAGGGTCCTCGACAATTTCTCCTTCATCGAAGTGCCGTCGGCGGTCGCCCAATCGGCGATCGACAGGATCACCGGCGAGACGCTGAACGGCCGGCGCGTGAACGTCGACTACGCGCGCAACAAGTCCTGACGGCACTCACCCGCGTACCATCGGGACAACCGGATTCGATCGGCGATTATTCGCAGGTCTTGCGCGCGGCGCTGGCGGCAGCCGTCGGCGTCCGGCTGGAGATCGAGATCGGCTGCGGCAACGGCATCTTCCTTGCCGACTATGCCGCCGCCCGGCCGGCAAGCGTGTGCATCGGCATCGACCTCAAGAAGCGTCGCTGTGAGAAGGCGCAGCAGAAGGTGGGGCGCCGCGGCCTCGGCAACGCCTTCGTGATCAACGGCCGCGCCGAAGCGGTGCTCGGCGATCTCCCGCCCGCGAGCGTGCACGCCTTTCATGTCTATTTCCCTGACCCATGGCCCAAGGCCCGCCACCGGCGGCGGCGGTTCCTGCGCGGACAGGTCCTGGACCGCGTGGTGGACGCGCTGGCCCCCGACGGAAGGATCCTGTTCGCGACCGATTTCCTGGACTACTACGTTCAGGCGCGTGTGCTGTTCGCCTACCATCCGGGGCTGCTGCTGGATGACGCGGCAGCGCCGCGCGGAGCGGACCGGTCGACGTTCGCGGTACGGCTGGCCGGTGTGGGGGCGGGGATGCGGGTGGCCTGCGCGTACAAGCCGTCCGCGTAAGCGTCAGCGGTTGCGGCGTTCCTCCGCGGACTGGCACGGAACGCAGGACAGCGCGTAGGGCAGTGCGTCCAGCCGTTCGTCCGGAAGCTTGGCCCCGCAGCGCATGCACGCGCCGTAGTGACCGGTCCGGATCCGCGCCAGCGCCGACTGGATCAGGTTGAGGCGCCGCACTTCCTGGGCGCCGAGTGCCTCCAGCGTCTTGCGGTCCATGTCCTCGGTGGCGACGTCGGCCATGTCCTTGGGGTCGAGTTTGCCCAGCGTATCGCGGGTGAGCGAGTCCTCTTCAGCCAAGTGCTGGAGTATCTCGCGTTTGAGCTCCAGCAGCTTGTCATACATCCGATCGACCAGCGTCTCGGCGGGCGCGTTCTGCGAATCAGCCATCGGTCGTGAAGCGGGCCGGAGGATATCGAAATCGGTGCGGTCGATCAACCTCGCGCGTGCGGCGCGCCCGTTGTAGAATCGCCAGCCGTGGCAAAGAGTTTCAGCTTGGCGATCTACCCGTGGGTGTACAGTGCCAAGTTCGACGACACGTGGCGCGAGGACTTCATCGAACAGGGGCATCTGACCCCGGAGGCCGAAGCGGCGCTTGCGGACGACGAGCGCGAACGGCTCTATCTGCAGCGCAACCGGTTCGAGGAGTTCCCCCTGGTCAACTTCACGACCCAGTACGGGCTGTCCTGTTTCGAAGGCCTCAAGGCCTTTCCCCAGCCGGACGGCTCGCTGTCGCTGTTCCGGCCCTTTGACAACGGCCTGCGCATGGCGCGTTCGATGGAGGGGTTGCTCATGCCGGCCTATCCCGCCGACACGTTCGTCCGTGCCGTCCAGCAGGTCGTCGAACGCAACCGGGAGCTCGGCTTCACGCCCGCCTACGAACCGGCATGGGAAGGCGACGACTTCATCAGCGCCAGGACGGTCTACGTTCGGCCGTTCTCGTATGCCGAGTCGGGGATCGGCGTCGACCTGTCCCTGAATCCCTGGGTGATCATCATCAACACCACGGTCGGCTCGTACTTCAACCTGGACAGCGATGCCAGCACCACCACCACGCGGCGCGTGCGCGCCACGCCGGGCGGCACCGGATGGATCAAGTGCGGCGGAAACTACGTCATCAGCGCGCTGGCCAAGAAGGAGGCGGAGGCCGCCGGCTGCATGGAGGCGATCTTTCTGGACGCCGCCGAGCACCGCTATCTGGAGGAGGGCTCCTCCTGCAACCTGTTCGCGGTGCTGTCGGACGGTACGCTGGTCACGCCCACCTTGGGCGACACCATCCTGCCGGGAATCACGCGGCAGTCGGTGATGACCCTTGCCGAGGAAGAGGGCATGAAGGTAGAGGAGCGCCGGTTGTCGGTTGAGGAGGTGCTCGACGACGCGGTCGAGTTCTTCGGCACCGGCACCGCCGCCGGGGTCGCTCATTTCGGCTCGCTGGCGCACGACGGGCGCACGGTCACGTTCGGCGACGGCAAGATCGGTCCGCGGGCGCTGCACTTTCTTCAGCAGCTCAAGGGCATCCAGTTCGGACGCCTGCAGGACCGCCACGGCTGGATGGTGCCGGTAGCGTCTTGACCGGCGTCAGCGCAGGGTTACGGTAGCCAGACGGCCGGCGCGCATGCCGCCCGCGGCCTGCAGGGCGTCGTCCACCCGCAGGTACTGGCGGCGTATCGCCTCCGAAGCGGCTTCGAACCAGGCCGGCGCCTCCTGCTCGGCCGGCAGCTTGGAGCGGATGCGGGCCGGTACCAGCTCTCCGAAGTAGTAGCCGAGCGTCTGTTCGCGGTTATGTGCGAGGTAGGCCTGGAACTCGTTGCGCACCAGATCCTCCCAGGAAGTGTCGTAGGCCAGGGCGGCCAGATAGGCGCGCCAGGCATGGCGCGCCGGTTCGCCGATTTCCTGCCAGAGCGCGCCAATCTCGTCCCGGTAGCCGGCGCGTACGAAGTACACGCCGTGCGCGGCCTCATGGCGCAGCAGCAGCGCGCGCTGCGCTGGCGGCGACTGCCGGCTGATCGACAGCACCGCGCCCGCGCGCGCGCCGGGCTGCCAGCGGGCCTCGGTCTCGTGCTCGGACGTGGCGCGGATCACTCGCTCCTGGACCAGGAAGCCGCGCAACCACAGCTCGCGGGCATTGAGCTGCACCCCCGTCCGTTCGGCGTCCGTGAAGAACCGGGCCAGATCGCCGGCGGCGTAGTCGTGCGCGTGGTAGCCGTAACGGTCGCCGAGTTCCTGATCGCTCCACACCGTGCCGCGGAAGCCTGCCTTTTCCACGTAGTAGGCAAGCCGGCGAAAGAGCTCCTCCTGGATCAGGTAGCTCGCGGTGTCGAAAATCAGCACCGCGGGCAGGGCGTTCCACCGGAACACCTCCCAGTCCGCGCCGCGCCAGGCGCTCGGCGGATAGGCCAGGATCGTGTCCAGGTCGGCCGGCAGCGGCGCCGCGTCACCCGCGGTTCGGCTGATCTCCAGAAACCGGACCGTACCGCCGGCGTGGGTCATCGCCTGCACGTCGACCGGCACGAAACCCAGCACGGCATCGTGCAGATGGACCGAGCGCTCGCCCGCGGCCAGCACCACCTCGACGGTCGCCCGCTGCTCCGCGCCTGCGGCGCCTGACACCGACAGCACCAGCTCGCCGGTGGCGCCGGCGGCCGACGGCGTGAAAGCCCAACGCACCGCCAGCGCCCGGCCCGGCTGCGGTGTGGTGCGCGGCGTCCGCAGGCGCGCGGCCAGGCCGATCATCCCGCCGGCGTCCGCAGCCGTACCGCGCGTGAGCTGCGCGTCGATGCCGACGTGCAGGACGCCGTCGATCATCGCCACGCCCGAGCGCGCCGGCGCGATGCCGGCGGCGGTCAGATCGAGCGTGCCGGACGGCTCCACGGTCGACAGCCGAAAACCCCGCAGAGGGCCGGCCGGCACCGCCAGATAGCGGCGGATCGGTGCGTCTCCGCCGGCCGTCAGCCGGTAGCGAACGAGCTCACGGTTGTCTTCGCCCAGAAGGCTCACGTTCGCTTCCGCCAAGGTGGAGCGATACTCGAGGTAGAGCGACTGGCCGGCACCGACCGTCACTGACGCGCGCGGGTGCACGACCCCTGTGGAGGGGATCCCCTCGTCGGGTGCAAGCCGCGCGTGGCGGCTGCCGTGGAAGGAGCTGACGCGCAGGGCGCTCTGGCGGCCGTCGGCGGCGGTGAAGCGCGCATCGGCGGCGGACGAGCAGCCGAGCGCCAGCAGGCTTGCAAGGAGCGCCGCCAGCGCCGCGGTCGCCCCCATCACCCGGCGGCCGGAATGCCCAGCCCTGGCAGGGCGAGCCGCCGCACGACGATCGGGCGCAGCGCGTCGGCGACCCGTTCGGGCGAAAGCGCCTGGCCCTGTTCCGCCAGCGTGGTGCAGAAGGCAGCGTGTGCGCGCCGCGCCCGGTAGTCCGGCTCGCGAGTCGGATGCCGCAGGTAGCGCCCGAACAGGGTCAGATCGCAGCACACCAGCAGGCTGGACTGGTAGAACAGCACGTTGCGGCGCCGGAACAGCGATGCGCCCAGCACCTTGCGGCCGCCGATCGCCAGATCGCAGATCCCGCACGGGCGCACGCCGCTCACGCCCAGCCGGGTGAGCGCCTCGGTCACCCACGCGTTGATGCCGCACAGATGCTCGCGGTTGCGGTACGGGGAGTCGACCGCCGCCACCAGCGCCAGCACGAGCTGTCCGGGAGCCAGCAGGACGGTGCCGCCGCCTCCGCGGCGCCGCAGCAACGGCATGCCGTCCTTGCGTGCGCGCTCCACGTACACGTCGGTCTGCGCACCGCCGGCGGCGCCGAACACGATCGCGGGCTCCGCCGGCTCGTAGATGAGCCACGCGGGCCGACCGGTGCGCTCCTGCTCGTCGAGCAGAGCGTCGTTGACGCCGGTCGATGCGGCTTCAGGCGCCAAAGCGGCGCCGTTTTCCCGCATACCCGGTGGCGATGGGCAGCAGGGCGTTCGCAGGCACGACCCCCCACGCGCCCGCGGCGCACGCGCGCTCGCCGAACGACCGGGTGGTGTCGGGCCGGCCGGCCGCGGCGCGGATCAGGAACGGCACCGGGTGCTCGGTGTGGGTGCGCGCGACCGCCGGAGTGGAGTGGTCGCCGGTGACGATCAGCACGTCCGGATCAAGCGCCAGGATGCCCGGCAGCGCGGCGTCGACCCGCTCGATCTCCGCGACCTTGGCGTCGAAGTCGCCGTCCTCGCCTGCCGAGTCGGTGTACTTGTGATGCACGAAAAAGAAGCGGTGCACTCCCGACCACGCTTCGGCGAGCGCCGTGAGCTGCTCGTCAAGGTCGCCCAGATCCTCGATCGCGTCCATGCCGACCAGGCGGCTGACGCCCTTGTAGTCGGGATAGACCGCGATCGCCACGCCGTGCATCGCGAACCGCTGGTGCAGCGGCGGCAGCGCCGGACGCATGGCGAAGCCGCGCAGCAGCAGATCGTTGGCCGGGTGGCGATCGGCCAACCGCGCGCGCGCCTGCCGCAGGAAGTCGGCGATGATCCGCGCCGTCGGCTCCGCGGCCTGCTCCATCGCGCACGGTTCAAGCGGGGCGGCGCCGGTGCTCTGCGGGTCGGTATCGGCGATCCGGTCGGACAGCCCCGATCCGCGCAGCACCACCATCGCCCGATAGTCCTTCACCGGCCTTACGAACAGCTCTGTCCCGGAGAGCTCGATGCCGTCGAGCAGCGCGCACAGCTCGGCGCAGACCTCCGTCGCGATCCGCCCAGCGCGCCGGTCGGTGATGAGGCCGGCTTCATCGCTGGAGGCGAAGTTGAGCCGCACGGCGACGTCGCCGTCCTGCAGCGGGAAGCCGATGCCCAGGGCGGCCACCACGCCGCGCCCGACCGGCACGTCGAGCGGGTCGTACCCGAACAGCGCCAAGTGCCCGGGCGCCGATCCGGGCGCCACGCCGTAGCCGATCGGCAGGTGCAGCCCGCATTCGCCGGCTGCCGCCGCGGCATCCAGGTTCGGCGTACGGGCGCTCTCCAACTCAGTGAGGCCGCCGGGCTCGCGCGGCAACCCGCCGAGTCCGTCCAGCACCAGCAGCACGATGCGCCGGTCGTTCTCCTGAGCGAGTCCCTCTATCCGGTGATCCATTGCCTGCATGACGCGGAACCGCGTCCAAGAGGAATCGAACCTCTGACCCGCAGCTTAGAAGGCTGCTGCTCTATCCTACTGAGCTATGGACGCTCGCGGCCGGTCCGGGGAGTCTGGCGGATCGGCCGCGTGAGCGGCAAGTGCGGCAGGTTCGGTTGACGGCGCACGGGCGCCCTCCGTACGCTGCGAGCCACGCTTGCCGGGCCGCAGACTCGCGGGATGTAGCCTAGCGGCTAAGGCGCCTGCTTTGGGAGCAGGAAATCGGAGGTTCGAGTCCTCTCATCCCGAAGATGTACCACTCATGAGCACACTCGTCGATACGATGACCGCCCTCGCCGACCGGGTTGCGGCCAACAATCGGTGGCGCCAGCGCGAGTGCATCAATCTGATTCCGTCAGAGACCACGCCCAGCCTGCTGGTCAAGGCATGCGAGGTGGCGGACGCCGCCGGGCGTTACGCCGAGCACCGCCGCCTGAAGGGCGAAGAGGTCTACTTTTATCAGGGCACCGACTTCATTCGGGAGGTCGAGGAGGAGGTGCACGAGCAGGCGCAGCGCTTCTTCGGCTGCGACCGCGTGGAGGCGCGGCCGGTCAGCGGCCAGCTCGCCAATATCGTCGTGTTCGAAGCGTTGCTGCGCCTGAAAAACCGTGGCAACGACGGACCGACGCGGCGGCTTTCGTCGGTGATCAACAACGGTCTGATCCAGGGCGGCCACCTGAGCGCCCAGGCGATGGGAGCGCTGTTCAACGCGGTCGACCGCGACGATGCCGGCGCCGAGCGCACCTACCCGATCCCCGTGCGGGCCGACAATCCGTATCTGGCCGACACGGGGGCTTTGCTGAAGCTGGTCGGCGAGCAGCGCCCGGACCTGATCGTGTTCGGCAAGAGCATGTTCCTGCATCCGGAGCCGGTGCGCGAGGTGGCCGGGCTGGTGGCCGGCCTGGAAGAGCCGCCGCTCTTGATGTTCGACATGGCGCACGTCCTGGGCCTGTACGGCGCCTTCCAGTCGCCGCTCGACGAAGGCGCGGCGGTCGTCACCGGCAGCACCCACAAGACCTTCTTCGGCCCGCAGCGCGGCGTGGTGCTGGGCTCCCGGGCGGCTCGCCCGCTGTGGCCGCACGTGCGCCATCGCGCCTGTCCCGGCACCACCAGCAACCATCACCTGGGGACGCTGATCGGCTTTCTGGCGGCGCTCTACGAGATGAATGCCTGCAAGGACGACTACCCGCGGCAGGTGATCACCAACGCCCGCGCCTTCGCGCAGGCGCTCGCCGCCGCCGGCATCGCCGTGGAAGGGGGCGAGTCGGAGGGCTACACGCACACCCACCAGGTGATCATCCGCGTCGCGCCGGCGCTGGCGGGCGCCGAGGCGGCCGAGCGCCTGGAGCGCAACAACATCATCACCAACTACCAGGCGCTGCCGGGTGATGCGAGCTTCGCCGTATCCGGTGGGGTGCGGCTAGGCGTCCAGGAGATGACCCGGCACGGGATGCAGCCGGCGGACTTCGAGACGGTTGCCGAGTTGATCGCCCGCGTCGTGGTGCGCGACGATGACGTGCGCGAGGAGGTCATCGCGCTGCGCGGCCGGTTCCTGGACATGCGCTACTGCCTGCCGGCCGACCAGGCGATTCCGCTCGCCATGCGCATGCTGGAGCCGATGTTCCCGGCCGCCGCGGATGCGGTCGGCTCGCTGTTCGAGGGCCCGTGATGGCAGCCGTACCCACCCGGGCGGAGGCGTGGGAGCTGGTGCAGCACTACATCGAATCGCCGGCGCTGCGCAATCACTGCCGGGCGGTGGAGGCGGTGATGCGCGCCGAGGCGCAGGCGGCGGGCGAAGACCCGGATGCGTGGGCGACCGTCGGCCTGGTGCACGACCTGGACTGGGAGCGGTTCCCGGAGGAGCATTGCCGCAAGACCGAGGCGATCCTCACCGAGGCGGGTTGGCCTGCTGACTACATCCGCGCGGTGATGTCGCACGGCTGGCAGATCTGCACCGACGTGGAGCCGCAGAGCCTGTTGGAGAGGACCCTCTACGCGGTCGACGAGCTGGTCGGCTTCGTCACCGCCTGTGCGCTGGTGCGGCCGTCCAAGAGCGTGCGCGACCTGGAGGTCAAGTCCGTACGCAAGAAGTGGAAGCAGAAGGGCTTCGCTGCGGGGGTCGATCGCGGCGTGATCGAGCGGGGCTGCGCGATGCTCGGCCGCGACCTCGACGACCTGATCGGCGCCGTCATCGCCGGCATGCGGCCGGTGGCCGCGGCGATCGACCTGTAACCGACGACACAACGGAGGAACGGGGGACATCGATGGACAAGGTGGTCAAGAGCGATGCCGAATGGCGGCGCGAGCTGTCCGACGAGGAATATCAGGTGACGCGGCGCAAGGGCACCGAGCCGCCGTTCACCGGCCGCTACTGGCGGACCAAGGGTGTGGGCACCTATCGCTGCCGCTGCTGCGGGCGGGCACTGTTCGACTCGGACACCAAGTTCGACTCCGGCACGGGGTGGCCGAGCTTCACGGCCCCGCACGAAGACGACTCGTTGCAGACCGAGGAGGACCGGTCGCTGTTCATGCGCCGTACCGAGGTGCTGTGCGCCCGCTGCGACGCCCACCTGGGCCACCTGTTCGACGACGGTCCGGCGCCGACCGGCAAGCGCTACTGCATCAACTCGGCGTCGCTGCGCCTTGAGCCGGCAGACCCTCCTTGACAACCGAACAAAACCGCGTTGAAGTTGTCCATCCACGAACGGGGGTGCATTTCCGAGTGCGGGCGGAGCGTCCATGCGGCCATCGGCTAAGTCTTGGTCGAAGCCATGCTTGACGGATGTCACGTGCAAGGAAATGCACCCCCGAACGACGGTGGGTGTAGTTCAATGGGTAGAGCGCCAGACTGTGGATCTGGATGTTGTGGGTTCAAGCCCCATCACCCACCCGAATGTCCTCAGGCTGCGCCCGTAGCTCAGCTGGATAGAGCGACGGACTTCGAATCCGTAGGTCGCAGGTTCGAGTCCTGCCGGGCGTGGTAGCGGGCCGTTAGCTCAGTTGGTAGAGCAGCAGACTCTTAATCTGCGGGTCGAAGGTTCGAGTCCTTCACGGCTCAGGTTGTCGTATCGTATTGTGGGGTCTCCGTCGCTTGAACGCGGGGTGCTGCTCGCCGTACACTGTGCAGACGCACACGGAGATGGCTGCGAGAGTGGTGGAACTGGCAGACACGCCAGACTTAGGATCTGGTGCCGCAAGGTATAAGGGTTCGAGTCCCTTCTCTCGCACGTGTTCGACGCGGGAATAGCTCAGTGGTAGAGCTCCACGTTGCCAACGTGGAAGTCGCGGGTTCAAATCCCGTTTCCCGCTCTGTTCCGATCGTGGCGGTGGGCCCTTCCGAATCGGACAGGCCGCCGCCCGCCCACTTGGCTGAGCGCCACAACCGGACTGACGCGTGATAGAGAAGCAGGACGAGCAACTTCAGGAAAACGCCGAGGTCAGGCTGTCGGTAACGGTCGCGGCGTCGGAGGTGCAGCGCGTGTACGACGCCACGGTCGCCGAGCACTGCCGCACCGTCCGCATCAAGGGCTTCCGCAAGGGCAAGGTGCCGCGGGACGTCCTGATCCGCAAGGTCGGCGATGCGCTGCTGGCGGAGGCCGCCGAACACATCATCGGTGAGTCGGCCCAGGAGGCGCTCGAAGCCGCCGAACATCCCCCGATCCGCTCCTCACGCCCGCGGGTGGAGGCGGCAGAGCCGCTGGCGATCGGCTCTGCGTTCCGGTTCGATCTGCTCTACGACACCAAGCCGGAGGTCAGCCTGGGCCGCTACCAGCGGGTGGGCGTGACGCGGCACCGCTTCCGTATCGACGACACCGACCTGGAGCGGGAGCTGGACACCATCCGCGAGCAGAACGCCGTGGTCGTGGAGAAGCAGTCGGACGTGGTCGAGAGCGGAGACGTGGTGGAGATCGACTACGTCGAGGTCGACGGCGGGCACCCGGTCGCCTCGACGCGGCGGGAGGGGTTCGTGTTCGAGGTCGGCACCGGCTACAACCTGCACCGCATCGATGACGACTTGGTCGGCATGCGGGTCGACGAGGAACGGGACATCGAAAAGACGTACCCCGATGACTTCGAGGAGGAGTCGCTCGCCGGCCGCTCGCTGGTGCTGCGGGTCCGCGTACGCCGATTGCGGGAGAAGCAACTCCCCGAGCTGGACGACGAGCTGGCGCAGGACGTCAACGAGCGATTCGAGACGCTGGATGGCCTCAAGGCGGACATCCGCGAGCGCATGACCGAAAACGGCCACCGGATCGTCCGCGAGCGGCTGATCTCCGCGATCATCACGGCCGTTGAGGAATCCTCGGTGGTCCCCCTGCCACGGTCGCTGGTGGACGCCGGTCTGGCCGCCGACTGGTCGTCCATGGTGTCGCGCTACGGCGGCGGCGAGCGGCGCGTGACCCTGGCGCTGCAGCGATCCGGAACCGACCGCGACGCGCTGATCGAGCAGTGGCGTCCGGCCGCCGAACGGCGCGCCCGCCTGATGCTGATCACTGACCGGCTGGCGGAGGTCGAAGAGATCGCGGTCGGCGACGACGAGGTGGAACAGGAGCTCGCGCGCCGTGCGCAGGCGCGCTCGACGCAGGTCGAAGAGCTGCGGGAGGCCTATGAGCGCAACGACCTGATGCCGTCGCTCCGCGCCGATCTGCGCAACGAGAAGCTCTACGACCGGCTGATCGAGCTGGCTGCGATCAAGGGCGGCGACGAGCTCTCCTATGTGGACTTGGTATCCGGAAAGGGCTAACTTGGAAGCGGCCCGCAGGGAAGCCTCCCCGGTCCGCGAGCATCGACCGTGTCTCAATCGAACATGCCATGAACCAATCACTCCCATGAACGAACAGCTCAACGCGCTCGTCCCCATCGTCATCGAACAGACCGGGCGTGGCGAACGCTCGTACGACATCTATTCGCGGCTGCTCAAGGATCGCATCGTCTTCATCGACGGCGAGATCTACGACATCACCGCCGACTTGGTGGTGGCGCAACTCCTGTTCCTGGAGTCTCAGGACCCGGAGAAGGACATCCACGTCTACATCAACTCGCCGGGCGGCATGGTCACCGCCGGTCTGGCGATCTACGACACGCTGCGCTACATCAGCGCTGACGTGCAGACGATATGCCTGGGTCAGGCCGCGTCGATGGGGGCATTGCTGCTGGCCGCCGGCACCAAGGGGAAGCGGACCGCCCTGCCGTCCGCCCGGCTGCTGATCCATCAGCCGTGGGGCGGCGTTTCCGGGCAGGCCGCGGACATCGGCATTCAGGCACGGGAGCTGATACGCTTGAAGCACCTCATCATCAGCTACTTCGCAGAGTGCACGGGCAAGGACGATAGCGTCGTTGCCCAGGATCTGGAACGGGACTACTATATGTCGTCGCACGAGGCTGCGGAGTACGGCCTGATCGACAAAGTCCTTACGAGGCGGGGTCCTGACAAGGTGAGCTGATGGGCAAGACCGCAAAGACTGACGACAAGCTCTGCTCCTTCTGCAGCAAGACGGCGGACACCGCCCGCCGGCTGATCGCCGGGCCGGGCGTGTACATCTGCGACGAGTGCGTGGTCGTCTGCAAGAAGATCCTGGACGATGAGGAGAAGGTGTTCTCCGCCGAGTTCCAGGACGAGGTGCCCAAGCCGCGGGAGATCAAGCGCTACCTCGACCAGTACGTGATCGGCCAGGAGGACGCCAAGAAGGTGCTGGCGGTCGCCGTGTACAACCACTACAAGCGCATCACCATGCGCAACCGCGGCGACAGCGACGTGGAGATCGAGAAATCCAACGTGCTGCTGGTCGGCCCCACGGGCACCGGCAAGACCCATCTGGCCAGAACCCTGGCGCGCAAGTTGAAGGTCCCGTTCGCGATCGCCGACGCCACCACGCTGACCGAGGCCGGGTACGTCGGCGAGGACGTGGAGAACATCCTGCTGCGCCTGATCCAGAACGCCGGCAACAACATCGCCGCGGCCGAACGGGGAATCATCTACATCGATGAGATCGACAAGATCGCCAAGAAGGGCGAGAACGTGTCGATCACCCGGGACGTCTCCGGAGAAGGCGTGCAGCAGACGCTGCTGAAGATCGTCGAGGGCACGGTCGCCTCCGTGCCGCCGCAGGGCGGCCGCAAGCATCCCAATCAGGAGATGCTGAAGATCGACACTTCCAACATCCTGTTCATCTGCGGCGGCGCGTTCATCGGCCTGGAACAGGTGGTAGAGGCGCGCGTGATGCAGTCGCCGCTCGGCTTCGGCGCCGAGGTGGAAAACCGGCGCAACCGCAACCTGCTGTCGCTGTACTCGCAGCTGCAGCCGGACGACCTGATCCGCTACGGCATGATTCCGGAGTTCATCGGGCGGCTGCCGATCGTCGTCACGCTCGGCGAGCTGACCGTCGACTCGCTCAAGCGAATCATCGTCGAGCCGAAGAACTCGGTGATCAGGCAGTATCAGGCCTCGTTGAGCGTCGACGACGTCGATCTGTCGTTCGAGGACGACGCCATCACCGCCATCGCGGAGAAGGCGTTGGACCGCAAGACCGGCGCCCGCGGCCTGCGGGCGATCATCGAAGGGTCCATGGTTGATATCATGTTCAACATCCCGTCGATGGAGGGGCTGAAGAAGGTGGTGGTCACCCGCGACGTCATAGAGAAGTCCCAGAGTCCGGAAGTGGCGCTCGTCGCCGACGAGAAGAAGTCGGCATAAACCATGCTGCGCCCCGCTGATGTCTGGACCATGGCTCGCGCGCCGGAAGGGACGGCCGTGCTGATCCGGCCGGCCGGATCAGACGTGGCCGTGCCGATCTTCGTCGACCACTGCATCGCGCAGTCGATCTACATCGCGCTGCGCGGCGAGCGGCAGAGCCGGCCGCTGACGCACGATCTGTTCCTGCAGACGCTGGCCGCGTTGAAGGTGACCGTGGAGCGCGTCGAAATCACCGAGATCAAGTCCGTCGGCGGCAACGGCACGTTCTTCGCACGTCTGGTGCTGCTGCAGGACGGGCAGCAGGTGGAGATCGATTCGCGCACGTCCGACGCCATCGCCATCGCCCTGCGCGCCAAGTGTCCGATCTTCATCGATGAGGATGTGGTCCAGCAGGCGGCGATCCCGGTGTCGACCGTAGAGAGCGGGGACTCGTCGGACGGCGACGATGAGTCCCCGGAAGCCGACGAAGGGGATCCGGTCGGCCGGCTCAAGCGCGAGCTTGCCGTCGCCATCCAGGAAGAGAACTACGAGGAAGCGGCGCGGTTGCGCGACCTCATCACCGAACTGGAGGGTTCTGCGTAGCGTCCGGCTACTCGTCGCCCTTCTGCTTGACGTTCTCCAACCGCTCTTCGATCAGCTTCGCTGTCTCGGTCTTGTCCTGACCGAGCGAGTACGAAACCTCGTCGACCATCAGCCGCAGCGCACTGTCGTACAGCTTGCGCTCCAGGATCGGCAGCTCCTTGATCCTGCTGCGGTAGGACAGGGAGCGGACGACCGAGGCGATGTCGTCGACCGCGCCCTGCTTCAGCAGATCCAGGTTCATCTGGTAGCGCAGCTTCCAGTCGGTGGGGATCGGATCGAAGTCCTCGGCGATCAGCCGCAGGGCGCGCTCGGCCTTGCGCTTGCTGACTATGGGACGGACGCCCAGGACGTCCGCCTTGTCCACCGGGATCATGATCGTCATGTCGGAGACTTGCAGATAGACGACGTAGTAGAGAGTCGGCTTCCCCTGGAAGTCCCGCTCCTCAATCCGCTCGATCCTGCCCACACCCTGCAGCGGGTAGACGATCTGCTGGCCGACGGCGTAGCGGGTCTTCAAGCGTGTGGTAGACTTCCGCTTGGTCGCGGTGCTCTTGGAAGCCGGATTCGCTGCTGATCCTTCATCCGGGGAGCTGTCCGCTTCGACGGTGCCGTCGGCGGGTGTGCCGTGCGACCCGTTGGCGATGGCGGCCGGTTCGTCTGGAGGCGTCGCATTCGCGGGGTCGGCTGCGTCCTCGGTGCGCTCCGCCCCGGCGGTCGGACGCTTTGCGCTCGCACTCCTGGCTGGTCTCGGCTTCGCGGCCTTTGGTTCGGCAACCGCCGCCGGCTGCGTTGATTCCGGGGGCTCGGTAGACTTGGTCGCCTCCTTGTTCGTAGACGCGGCTGACCCCATGACCATAGTATCGCACAGAGCCCGTTCCGGGTCAAAACCGACTCGCCGGTGATCGCCCCGGAGCGGCCCCGCAGCCGGCTGATGCGAGTGCTCAGCATCGCCGGATACCCGGCGCTGTTCGCGGCGATCGCCGCGGTCCTGATCGTCTATTGGGGTCCGTTGATGGGCTTGGTGCGCGACCCGGAGGCGCTGCGCGCGTGGGTGGACGGCTACGGAGTGGCCGCTCCCGCAGCGTTCGTCGCCATCCAGGTGCTGCAGGTGGTGGTCTTCGTGATTCCCGGCGAGGTACCCCAGGTGGCCGCGGGGTATCTGTTCGGCATACCGCTGGGCATCGTCCTCACACTGGCCGGCGCCGCGCTGGGCTCGGCGATCGGGTTTCTCCTTGCCCGCGCCCTGGGCCGCCCGTTCCTCCACGCCATCATGTCGGAGGAGCGCAGCACGCAAGTGGAGGAACTGATCGCCTCGCCCCGCGGTGTCGCGACCCTGTTCATGCTGTACCTGATCCCGGGAATCCCCAAAGACGTGCTGTGCTACGTGGCCGGTATCGGCCCGATACGCCTGGGCGTCTATCTTCTGGCCAGCACCGCCGGGCGTCTGCCGGGAGTGGCGGTGAGCGTCGTGCTCGGAGAGGCGCTGGCCGAGCGGCAGTGGGCTGCGGTTGCGATCGCCCTCGGCATCGCGGTGGCCCTGTTCGCGGCCGGGTTTCTGATGCGCCACCGCCTCCTGGAGGTGCTGCAGCGCTTCGCCCGGCGCGATCAGCCGCAGCGTGGCGATCAGCCGGGAGCGAGTTCCGATACGGCGGCGACGCCGGCCGGCAGGTCCGCGCGCCGGAAGCCCAGGTAGCGGAAGGGGTGGATGTCCAGCAGGTTGGGGGTCCAGCCGTCGATGCGCTGCAGGTCGATGAGCGAGAAGGACACCAGATGGCTCACCGGCAGGATGACCGCGTCCTGCAACAACAGCTCTTCCGCTTCCGCGAGCAACTGCAGGCGGTCGAGGCCCGTTGACCCTGTCGCCTGATCGATCATCCGGTCGTAGTCGCGGGACGCGTAACCGGCGTCGTTGAGGTTGCTTGCGGTGGTCCACATCTGCAGGAAGCTGATCGGATCGGTGAAATCCCCGATCCAGCTGCTGATCGTCAGCGTGAAGGTCCCGGCCTTGATCTCCGCAAGATAGTCGTCGTACTCCGGGATGTGCGCGACCGTGACGTCGACCCCGAGTTGGGTCTCCCAGGCCGCCTTGATGGTCGCCGCCAGCGTTGCGGCCCAGGGGTTCGCCACCTTGATGATGATCGGCGGCAAGCCGTTGCCGTCGGTGAAGCCGGCCTGTTCGAGCAGTCGGCGGGCGGCTCGCTGATCTTCGGCCATGATGCCCGCGACGTCAGGGTAGTTTGCCAACCCCGGTACCAGCACGCTGGTCGGAAAGCGCACCCGTTCCGGGCTGCGGACCGTTGCCCACGGAACCATCAAGGCGAGCGCCCGGCGCACGCGTACGTCATCGAACGGCGGATCGCTCGACCTGAACACGAAGTAGGTGGTGCCGAACAGCCGGTTGGCGACGATGAAGGGCGCGAGCTGCTCGGTGAACCGGGAGTAGTTGGCCCAGTGAATCGTTCCCGCCATGAACGCCGTGTCGATTGCGGCCGCGTCGTCGAGGAACCGGATGCGGATTCGATCCAGCTCGACCGTCGACCGTGCCCAGTAGTGCGGATTGCGCTCGAACACCAGTTCCCCGCTTTGCCATTCGGTCACCGAAAAAGGACCGTTGCCGATGATCGGCGCCTGCCGCTCCCACCCGACCTGCGCGCGGTAGGCCGGGTAGACGGGGGCGAAGGCGTGGTGCGCCAGCGTGCTCAGGAAGTGCTCGGCCGGCCGCTCCAGCACCACTTCCAGCTCGCCCTCGGAGATCGCGCGGATGCCGACTGCCGACTCGTTGGTGTTGGTCCCCGATCGGTAGTCGGCGACTCCCCGAATCACGTCGAACATCAGCGAGTATTCGGCCTGCTCGCCGGGATTGATGATCCGCAGCCATGACGCCCGGAAGTCCTCGGCGACCACGCGGGTGCCGTCCGAGAAGCGGGCGTTGTCGCGCAGCAGAAACCGGTAGCGCAGGCCGTCGTCGGACACGTGCCAGGTGTGCGCCACGCCGGGGACGGGGTCCAGGGTGGCCGGGTGGTAGGAGACCAGCCCCTCCGACAACGCCGTGAAGAGCTGCGCCTCCGTGGCGGTGAACGCGTGCAGCGGGTCCAGGGCGACGTTCACGTCGCTGTAGGCGACCGTCAGCTCGCGCACCGCGACGTCATCGGCCGCCAGCGCCGGTATGGCGGTGACAACGAGCGCGACGACGGCCAGCGCAGCCGCCGCTGCCGTTCGAGTGGACGGGGTCCGCATGCACCACATCCGCGTCGTCTGCGTCCGCCTTCCCATCACCGGCGCCGAAATGCGTCCAGCGGGTTGATGCCGAGCCGCACACGCAGATAGACGAAACCTGCCACCAACCCGCCCAGATGGGTCAGATGGGCGATATGGGTGCGCTGCCCGGTCACCTGGAACACCAGCGCGACCCCCCCCAGGATAAGCACCATGGTGGTGGCGCGCATTGGAATGAACCAGAAGGTGACGACCTGGTTCGGATTCAGCACCGCGTAGGCCAGCAGGATCCCGTAGACCGCGCCGGACGCGCCCAGGATCGCCACCGGTGCGGCCGAGAGCAGCGCCAGAATGGTGGCGAACACGCCGGCGAGCACGCCGCAGGTCAGGTACAGAGTCAGGAACTCGGAGCTGCCGATCTCCCGTTCCACGGGAGCACCGAACAGGAACAGCATGAGCATGTTGAAGAACAGGTGCAGCAGCCCGCCATGCAGGAACAGGTAGGTGACCAGCTGCCAGACGGAGCCTTCGCGGGCCAGCACCAGCGGGCGCAGGACGACCGCCTCCAGTTGTGTCGGGAGCGCCAGGACCAGAAAGTACGCGCCGATCGTGATGCCGATCAGCCAGGTTGTCGCGTTGTATTGCCGATACGGGAACGGTCGGGTCAGCAAGCCGCGGCTGCTCACCACCACAAGCTACCGCCGGCCCCGAATGCGGTCAAACCGGCTGGCGGGGGCCGATGAGCTCGTCGGCTGTCTCCAGCAGCAGCTCCGCGGGCTCGCCCTCCGGCGCGAGCTCCGCAAGGTCGACCCGGGTACGCCGGTACAGTTCGGTCGCGCGCCGGCGCGCATCCAGCAGGCTGCCGCTCGCCTCCAGCAGAGCGACGGCCCGGTCGATCTGCGGCCGAACCTGATCGATGGGTCGGTTCTGGATGCCGGCCAGCAGCCCCCACAGCTCATCGGCGCCGCCGCGCTCGCGATGCAGGATGATCGGCAGGCTCTTCTTGCCTTCGATCAGGTCATCCCCGCGGTCCTTTCCGGGGTTGCCGCGCGCCAGGTTGGTGACGTCATCGATGATCTGAAAGGAGACCCCGAAGCGCTCGCCGATGGCGACCAGCGAGCTCACGGCAGCCGCATCGGCGCCGCCCAGAGCGGCGCCGAGTCCCAGGGCCAGTCCGGCCAGACTGCCCGACTTCAGCATGCACATCGACAAGTAGTCCGTCGCACTCGGGAGGACCGCTCCGGGTCGGTGCCAGAGGATGTCCAGCCCCTGTCCGTAGTGCAGCTTGCGCATCGTGGCGGCGTACATGCGATAGACGCGCAGCTCCTCGGCCGAATTCAGCTCGGGCGCAGCTCGGGGCGGCAGGTCCAGCATGCGCGTGGGAAGGAAGTAGACCAGATTGCCCGCATTCACGGCCACGTCCACCCCGAACTCGACGTGCGCGGCCGGGCCGCCGCGGCGTGTCTGCGCTCCGTCCTCGATGTCGTCGATGATCAGGCTGCCGGCGTGGGTGAGCTCCACCAGCGGGGTGAGGGGCAGCGCGCGGTCGCCGCCGCCGAGCATCTCGCAGGCCAGTTGCATGAATAGGGCGCGCCAGCGCTTGCCGCCCCGCTCCATCAGACGTCGGGCGGGCGCCACGATCTGCGCGCCGCGTTCGGACGTGAGCGCCGGGCGGTGCGGTCCCGGCTCCAGGAGGGCGAGGGCGTCGAACAGAACCGCTTCGATCCGTGCCAGCCGCTTCACGGACCCTGACTGTCGTGCCCCCCGCGCCGATCGTCAAGGTCACCGGGATGCGGCGGTTGCACCGGCTTGACGGCATCGGTATAATCGCCGCAACTCCCAATCCAAGAGGTGCGAGATAAGATGAAACGTGTAGTGACGATAGCGGCTCTCGTAGCCATCGCGGCGTCATTCTCGTTCGGCCAGATGATGGACGAGATGATGGACGACATGATGGTCATGTACATGGGTGTCGATGTCCATACGGACGGCGGCTCCTGGCAGGAGGTCGACGGGCGGCTGGCGCAGACCGACGCCTCGGCGTGGTTGGCTGGAGCCATGGTACCTGCGGGCATCCCAGGCAAGGCCGAGTACTCCTTCGACGTCTCTTACATGGGCGGCCTGGAGGACAACGCCATCGGGTTCGGTGCCATCGTGCCCGGCTTCGTGATGGGTCTGGTCTGGGATCCGGCCAACATGGGCGGCTCCGGGCTGCATGCGCAGGTGTACAACGCCGTCGGCGAGATTCACGAGTACGCCGGCATCACCTACAACTTCGAGATCCCGGCGGCGATGATCGCCGGCATCACGGCGGATATGGTGATGAACAGCGCGCTGACGGTCCGCATCCGCATCGATTCCAGCAATGGAAACGTGTGGGTCAAGGATCCATTCGACGCGACCACGTGGTGGGCATTCACCCTGGGTCAGTCGCTCGAAGGAGAGGGCCACAACATGATCGGCGTCGGCACCACGTCGGCGTCGGCCAGCTTCGGCAACTTCTCCGCGATGCCCATGGAGATGTAGCGGATCCGCTACATGGTCTAACCGAAGCGGCGCCGTACGCGGCGCCGCTTCGATCCCGTCGGCCGTCGCCCGTGCGGCGGCCGATTCTTTTTTGTCCGGCCCCGGGCCGGCCGGACCCGTACCCCAAGCGGCGCCTCATCGGCCGGATCGCCGCCGCGGTAGCTCCGATAGATCCGGCACGCCCGGTAGTACGGCTCCGGGCTGGCGAAGGTCGCTAGCGTATCGGCGCGAAACAGCTCCAGGAGCCGGGGGAATGCCGGTTCGGCCATGATCCGCTCCACCAGGGCGTGTCGGCCGGGGCTGGGCCCTTCCTCGCGGAGCGCGCCCGGCATCATGTGGTAGCGGACCAGAAACGCGACCTCCCGCACCAGCGGCTCATCGAAGCCGAGCCGGTGCAGGAACTGCGTCGCCACCTGAGCGCCGATGTCGGCGTGACCGAAGAAGCGTTTGCGCCCGATCGGACGCGCGCGCGCCTTGCCGATGTCGTGCAGCAGCAACGCCAGTGACAGGGTCAGGTCCGTGCGCTTGCGGTGGGCGAAAGTGGCCACGGTGTGCTGCCAGCCGCCGCCTTCCGGATGATATTCCTTGGCGTGATCGACGCCGGCGAGGGCGCTGAGCTCGGGCCACCACAGCTCGACCAGCCCCGCCTGCAGCAGCAGGTCCAACCCTTTTTCCGGGTGCGGGGAGGTCAGGATGTGGCAGAGGATCTGCCGCTGGTACTCGGGCGGGACCGGCGGCGGATCCCGGCTCAACGCCAGGTCGGCCGAATCGGCCGCGTAGTGGTAGCGCGACACCAGGCGCGCCGCTTCGGTAAGCCGCACCCATTCCGGGTGCATGCCCGGCACCGGCACCAGCTCCGCGCGGCGCAGGTCGCGGTAGACGTCATGCGGGTCCAGGAACATCCCGGTCTGCGGGTCGTAGCGCAGGTCCAGCACCGTGAACGGGTTGCGATGCCACGGTTCGGTTTCGTCGGCGCAGCGGAAGAAGACGCTACGGCCGCCGACCCGCGTGGCGGCATGCTCAAGCGGAAAGCCGGGAAAGGTCAGTTCGTCGAACAGCCGCGCCAGGGCGATCAGATCGCCGCGGGTGAGGATGATCTCAGAGGCGGCTCGGCCGGTGCGAAAGTAGCGGTCGAGCGCGGAGTAGCTGCCCAGATAGGTCTGATAGCCGGCATCGGACAGAGTCGCCGCGGGCGTCGCCGCGGGGGTCGCCGCCGGGGCGACGCCGTTCTGCATGCGCTGCCTGCCATTCCGGTGTTTGCGTCAAAATGTGGCGGAGACCACTTCGATCTCCGGGTCGATCTCGTCGCGCAGGATCCCCTGGATCGCGGTAAGCGTCCCGGACTCCGATGACGGGCAACTCCCGCAGGCTCCCTGGTAGCTGACCACCACCCGCTTGTTCTCGTAGGCCAGCACGTCCAGGTCGCCGCCATCGCCCTGCAGGTAGGGACGGACCGTACGGTCGAGCACCTCCTCGATGGCCCTGATGTCGTCGGGAAGGTCGTCGCGGCTCCGCTCCGGCGCGTGCGGGGTGAAGTCGGGGTCGTGGGACTGGATCTCGCGGGCGGCGACTTCCTTGATCTGGTCGGCCGCGTGCTGCCAGTCGGTCTCCTCGTCCTTGCTGACGGTGATGACGTTTTCGAACAGATGGACCTGACGGACGTAGGGCAGGTCGAACAGCCGTTCCACCAGCGGCAAGCCGCGTGCCTGCTCGGGCCCTTCGAACGTGATCTTCCCGGTGCTCTTCACGTCCAGGTTGAGGATGAACTTCATGGCGTTCGGATTGGGGGTGAACTGCGTCAGGATGGCAACGGGCATGGCGGTCCTCCTCAGGTCTCCGTAGTGACGACGCCGCCGCCGGCGAGCGCGCGGGACAGCGCATGCCAGGACAGGATCGCGCACTTCACGCGCGCCGGGTACTCCCAGATGCCGGAGAACACCTGCAGTTTTCCGAGTTCGGCGTGCCGGCCGGAATCGAGGCGGCCGCGCACCAAGTCGTGGAAGCGCTCGAACAGCGCGTTCACCTCGGCGGCGCTCATGCCGGTGACCGTCTCGGTCATCAGCGACGCGGACGCCTTGGAGATGGCGCATCCCGCCCCGTAGAAGCCGATCGCCGCCAGCGTGCCGTCGTCGAGACGCAGATCGATCGTATAGCGGTCGCCGCACAGCGGATTGTCGCCCTCGGCGCTGTGCGTGGCGCCGGCGAGCGGTCCGTAATTGCGCGGACTGCGGTTGTGCTCAAGGATCACCTGCTGATACAGCTCAGCCCGGCCGGATTCAGCGCTGTCGCTCACGCGAACACCTCCATGGTGCGGTGGATCGCGCGCGTGAGCGCGTCGATCTCCGCCTCCGTATTGTAGAACGCAAACGAGGCGCGTGCCGTGGCGGGCACGGCGAACCGCTGCATCACGGGCTGGGCGCAGTGGTGGCCGGTGCGGATGGCGACCCCCTCCCCGTCCGCGATGGTGCCAAGGTCGTGTGGATGGATGTCGCCGACCACGAAGGAGAGCACCGGCGCCTTGTCGGCCGCGGTGCCGATGACCCGCACGGCGTCGATCGCCTGCACCGCCTCGGTCGCGGCGCGCAGCAGGCGCTGCTCGCGCTCCTCGATCCAGGAGAACCCGAGCCCGCGGACGTAGTCGATCGCGGCTCCCAGGCCGATGACGCCGGCGATGTTGGGCGTGCCGGCTTCCAGCCGGTTTGGCAACTCCGCGTACGTGGTCCCCGCGAAGGTGACCGACCGGATCATGTCGCCGCCTCCTGCCACCGGGGGCATCTCTTCCAGCAGCGCGCGCCGCCCGTAGAGCACGCCCACGCCGGTCGGGCCGTACAGCTTGTGGCCGGAGAACGCCAGGAAGTCACAGCCCAGCGCCTGCACGTCCAGCGGCGCGTGGGCAACCGCCTGGGCGGCATCCACCAGCACCACGGCGCCGTACTCCTTGGCGGCGGCCGCGAGGGTGGCCACGGGAACGACCGTGCCCAGGGCGTTGGAAGCCAGCGTGACGGCGAGCAGCCGCGTGCGCGGCGACAGCACCCGCTCCACCGCCGACAGGTCCAGGCTGCCGTCGTCCAGGATCGGCAGCACCCGCAGCACGCAGCCGCGCCGCTGGCATGCCATCTGCCACGGCACGATGTTGGAGTGATGCTCCATCTCGGTGACGACGATCTCGTCGCCTTCGTTGAGGTTGGCGTCCCCCCAGCTCTGCGCTACGAGATTGATGGCGGCGGTGGTGCCTGCGGTGAAGATGATCTCCTCCGGCTCGCGTGCTCCCAGCAGATCGCGCACGCGTTCGCGCGTGGCCTCGTACCGCTCGGTGGCGCGCTGGCTCAGGTAGTGGACGCCGCGATGGATGTTGGCAACCTCGTGCTGGTAGTGGTCAGCGATCGCGTGGATCACCGGCCGGGGCTTGAGGGTGGTGGCGGCGTTGTCCAGATAGGCGAGCGGCCGGCCGTGGACCAGCCGGTCCAGCATCGGGAAGTCGCCACGGACGGCGGTCAGGTCGGCGGCGGTGGGGCCGGCCTGCATCACGCCGCTTCCAGCCGGGTGAGGCCGCGGTCCACCTGCGCCTGCAGGAGCGCCTCGACCTCCGGAGCTTCGATCCGTCGGTTCACCTCATCCAGGAAGCCGCGTACCAGCATGGCGGTCGCCATACGGCGGGGAATGCCGCGGCTCTGCAGGTAGTGGAGCTGGTCCGGGGCGAGCGGTCCCGAGGTGGCCCCGTGCGTGCAGCGTACCTGATCGGCGCCGATGCGAAGCTGCGGCCGCGCGTCCGAGCGTGACTCGGGATGCAGCAGCAGCGTCTTGCTCAGTTGGAACGCGTCGGTGCCCTGGGCGATCCGATCCACCTCGATCGTGCCCTGGAAGGCCGAGCGCGCGCCGTCGAGCAGCACGGTCTTGAAGAGCTGGTCGCTCGCGCAGTCGGCCGCCCGGTGCTGGACGCAGGTGTGAATCGCGCCGTGCGTCGGCCCTGACAGGACCGCGGCACCGCCCAGGCGGGCGCGTGCTCCGCTGTCGAGCAGCGCGACGGTCACCTCGGTGCGGTCGATCGCCATCCCGCCGCCGATCAGCACCAGATCGAGCTCGGCGTCGGCGCCCACGGCGGCGCGCAGCGAGCCGAATCCGAACGCCCGCGGGTCGTCGCCCGCCAGCCGGTAGTAGCGCAGCGCGGCGCCCGGCGCGATGATCAGATCGGCGCCGGGCACGTGCAGCGTGGCGGCCGGCACGTGCAGCGTGGCGCCGGACCGATCCGTCGGTTCCCACCGCTCGACCACCGTGGCGCGGGCCCCGCACGCCAGCTCCACGCGGACGGCGTCAGCGTACAGCGTCCCTCCTTGGGGATGGGGACGCTGGCGATGAACGATTTCGATGAAGCGCGACTCGCCGGCATCGACGGTCACGCTGAAGCCGGATCCGGCGAACGCCTGATTGAGAGCGGTGAAGGCGTGCTGGGGGTAGTCGCCCACCGCGATCGCCGGCGGCTGCTCTGCTGCCGCCAGCGGCCGCCAGCCGTCGGCGTCCGCGCCGTGCTCGCCGGCAGCGCCGTGCCCGCCGGCAGCCTGGAACCGCTCGCCGAGCAGCGGCCGCACATTGGTGTAGGTCCACGCCTCGTCGCGGGCAAGCGGCAGCCCGCCGGTGGTCAGCCGCTCGCGGCCCGCTTCGCGCAGCGCGCGCAGCCAGCGCGGCCCGCCGTTCTCGGCATCGAAGCGGCGTGCGCGCCCGACCAGTTCCGCGGTCCAGGAGCGCGCCTGCTCGCCTACGGTCATGCCGGCTCCACCGCGGGCTCGACGGATTCGTTCAGCCAATAGTAGCCGCGCTGCTCCACCTCCAGCGGCAGCTCGGCTCCCCCCGAGCGGACGATGCAGCCGCCCGACAGGACATGCACCCGGTCGGGCGTGATGTAGTCCAGCAGGCGCTGGTAGTGGGTGATCAGCACGATCGCGTTCTGGCTGGTGCGCAGCGTGTCGATGCTCTTCGCCACCGCGCGCAGCGAATCGATGTCGAGCCCGGAGTCGGTTTCGTCCAGGATCGCCAGGCGCGGCGAGAGCACCGCCATCTGCAGGATCTCGTTGCGCTTCTTCTCACCGCCGGAGAAATCGACGTTGAGGTCCCGGTCGATGAAGCTCTCATCGATGCCGACCGACCGCGCCTTGTCGCGCAGGAACCGGTCGAAGTCGTACGGGTCCAGCTCCGGCAGGCCGTTGTGGCGGCTGATTTCGTTGTACGCGGCGCGCAGGAACACCGCGTTGGAGACGCCAGGGATCTCGATCGGGTACTGGAAGCTGATGAAGATCCCCTCGCGGGCACGCTCGTCCGCGTCCATGGACAGCAGGTCGCGCGGGCGCAGATTGATCTCGTACTGAAGCGTTCCGGCCGTGACCTGATAGTCGGGGTGGCCGCCGATCACCCGCGCCAGGGTGCTCTTGCCGGAGCCGTTGGGGCCCATGATGGCGTGCACTTCGCCGGCGCCGATGTTCAGGTCCACGCCGTGCAGGATCGGGGTATCGCCGATGGATGCGGCCAGACCGCGTGCGGCAAGCATCAGCCCACGCTTCCTTCGAGCTTCATCTCCAACAGCTTGACGGCCTCCACCGAGAACTCGAGCGGCAGCTTGCGGAACACCTCCTTGCAGAAGCCGTTGATCAGCAGCGAGAGGGCGCCCTCGGTGTCGATGCCGCGGGTCGCCAGGTAGAAGAGCTGATCGGCGCCGATCTTGGAGGTGGACGCTTCGTGCTCGACGGTGGCGGTGGGGTTGCGCACCTCGATCGACGGGAAGGTGTTGGCCACGCACTCGTCGCCCACCAGCATCGAGTCACACTGCGTGAAGTTGCGTGCGCCGTCGGCGCCGGGTTGGATGCGCACCTGGCCGCGGTAGCTGTTCACCGAGCGGTCAGCCGAGATGCCCTTGGAGACGATGGTGCTGGTGGTGCGCGGGCCGATGTGGATCATCTTGGTGCCGGTGTCGGCCTGCATCCGGTTGTTGGTGAGCGCGACGGAGTAGAATTCGCCCACCGACTCGGCGCCGGAGAGGATCACGCTGGGGTACTTCCAGGTGATGGCGGCGCCGGCCTCCACCTGCGTCCACGACACCTTGGAGCGGCGGCCCAGGCAGCGGCCGCGCTTGGTGACGAAGTTGTAGATGCCGCCGCGGCCCTCCTTGTCGCCGGCGTACCAGTTCTGGACGGTCGAGTAGTTCACCGTCGCCTCGTCCAGCGCGACGATTTCCACGACCGCGGCGTGGAGCTGGTTCCGGTCGCGCATCGGGGCGGTGCAGCCCTCGACGTAGTTCACCGAGCTGGCTTCCTCGGCGATGAGCAACGTGCGCTCGAACTGCCCGGTCTCGGCCGCGTTGATGCGGAAGTAGGTGGACAGGTCGAGCGGGCACTGCACGCCGCGCGGGATGTAGCAGAACGATCCGTCGGTGAAGACCGCGGAGTTCAACGCCGCGAAGTAGTTGTCGGCCGGCGGTACCACGGATCCCAGGTAGCGCTGCACCAGCTCCGGGTACTGCTGGACCGCCTCTCCCATGGAGCAGAACACGATCCCCAGTTCCTCGAGTTGTTCCTGATTGGTGGTGCCGACCGATACCGAATCGAACACGGCGTCGATCGCCACGCCCATCACCCGCTTCTGTTCCAGCAGCGGGATGCCCAGCCGCTCGAAGGTGGAGATCACCTCCGGGTCGACGTCATCCAGCGACTTCGGGCCCGAGCCGTCCTGATTGGCGCCTATCTGCTTGGGCGCCGAGTAATAGCGGATGTCCTGGTAGTCGATCTGCGGGTAGTCCACGAAGCGCCACCACGGCTCCTCCATCGCCTGCCATCGCTTCAGGGCCTGCAGGCGGAAGTCGAGCATGAAGGCGGGCTCGTTCTTCTTTTCCGATATCAGATGCACCGTGTCGGTCGACAGCCCCTTGGGGACCTCATCGGTCTCCACGTCGGTGTGAAAGCCGGCGCGATACTCCGTACTCGGTTGCGGGGTGCTCTGCTCCTTGTGCGCTACGATTTCCATCAGGTCTCCTGGGTCAGGAGGCTCATGGCCTCCTGGTTGCGGGCGAATCGCTCTGTGATCTCCCGCTCATCGTCCTCTTCGCTCTCCAGCAGCTCGTCGACGCTCACGTCGCGATAGAGCCGCTCCACCCGCTTCGCCAGATTGACCACGGCCGAGATGACCGTGCAGGAGCCGGTGAGCTGGCACTCGCAGCGTTCGTCCATGCAGGTCGCGAACCGCATGGGGCCGATCAGCGCCTCGCTCAGGTCGTACAGCGAGTAGCGGCGCAGATCGGCGCGCAGCCGGTAGCCGCCCTGCGCACCCTGTGAGGAGGCCAGCACGCCGCAGTGCGCCAGCCGTTGCAGCACCTTCGACAGCACGTCGAAGGGCATGGGATGGATCTCGCACAGCTCGCGGGCGGTCACCAGCCGATCGGCGCCAAGCGTGGCCCCGACCATGCGCATGTGCTGCAGGGCGAGCAACGCGTATTCCAGCTTGCGGTGAATCTTTAGCAAATCGGACCTCTTGAGTCTTATTTGTAGGGTACGCTCGGCCCGACCCCGGGTCAACCGCTGCCGATGCCTGGGATCACCTGAGGCCGTCGGTGAAGCCGTGAGCGGACCGGTTCGCGCGCCAGATCGTCACTTGACGAAGGCGATCACTAGGTAGCTACAATAGAGCTACGATTGGAGGCTTGGAGGGTCAGCCGTGAGCACGAAGACCGCCGTCGTACGAGCGCGGATCGACAGTGACACGAAAGCGCGCGCCACGGAGGCGCTCAACGCGATGGGCTTGTCGGTATCCGATGCCATTCGGCTGCTCCTGCTGCGGGTGGCTGATGAGAAGCGCCTACCCTTCGCCGTGGAGGTTCCGAACGCGACCACCGTCGAAGCCATGAAGGAGTTGGAACAGGGCTCGGGCGAGCGGTTCGACACCGCCGACGAGCTCTTCCGGGACCTCGACATCTGAAGTGCTGACCGCGGTTCGATCGGCTCAGTTCAAGCGCTTGGTCCGTACCGGCTCTCATGCCGATCTCTTCAGCGAGTAACCTCGACCGAGGGGCTGTCAACCCGGAAATGGATTGGTGCCCCAGATCTCCATGTCGCGGATGAGGGTCCGTCCGGGCAGCGCCGCAAGGTGGACGATGGTGGCGCCGATGTCGGCCGCGTGCAGGTGCAGGCCGGGACCGGCGGGCGGGCCGTCGTCCGGGCCGGTGTCGATGCCGCTGGGGTTCAGCACCATGACGCGGATGTTGTCGCGGCGCACCTCGTACAGCAGCGCTTGGGCGAACCCACGCAGGCCGAACTTGCTGGCCGCGTAGGCGCTGGAGCCGGGATCGCCCTTCTTGCCGCTCATGGATCCGATCATGAACAGGTCGCCGCGGCGGCGCGCAATCATGGACGGCAGGAACGCCTTGGTCGTCAGGAAGACGCCGGTCAGGTTGGTGTGGATCGAGCGGTTCCACTGCTCCAGCGTCATCGTTGCCACGCGGTCGCCGGCGAAGGCGGCGGCGTTGTTGACCAGCAGGTCGGGGTCGCCGATTGCCCGGCGCACCGCGGCCGGCAGGGCGGCGATCGCGTCCGGGTCGCTCTGATCGCAGCCGAAGCCCGCGCACGCGCCGTTCGGATGGGAGGCCTGGAGGTCGGTAGCGGCCTGACGCGCACGCTGGCCGTCGCGGCTGGTGATGGCCACGCGCGCGCCCGCGGCAAGGAGCGCCGTGGCGATATGGCGGCCCAGGCCGCGGGTGCCGCCGGTCACCAGCGCGATGCGGCCGGCGAGCGGACGGGCGGGTGGATCTGTCACGTCAGGTTTCGGGTTGCGACTCGGCTGGCGCCGCGCTTCGCGCGCCCAGGTTCACGGCGCAGGCTCTGCGCGACCTTCTCCCGGTCGTCGACGATCACGGCCATCACATTGCAGTCGCGCAGCTCGTCGATGACGCTGGCCGCGACCCCGCTGTAGCCGCACAGCACCACGTGATCGCTCAGTCGTTGGAACCGTTTCACCAGGTTCATCACCCCCTTCATGCGTCCTTCGACGATCGGACCCAGTGTCACCGACAGCGCGGTGACGAACAATGTCACGCCGATGAGGAACATCGACACCACGAACCAGCGGGCATCGCTGCCGACCGGATAGATCTCGGCGACATCGTAGTCGTAACCCAGGGTGATGTACCCTACCAGTGCGAAATACGTGGCGTCCGACCAGCCCTGGATACCATGGAACTGCTCGCGCAGCAGGTAGGAGCCGACGATTCCGTAGGCCAGCGCCAGCGCGACCGCGATGACGGCCACGACCTGCCCGTAACTCAGGCGGTTCGAGGCGCGCACCGCGAACGTCCGGTGGAATGCCAGCAACCCGGCTATCGCCAGCAGCGTCGGTATCAGAGAGACGATGCTGCCCGACAGGAGCGCTCCGTACAGGTTGATCAACGCGAGGATCGACGTGAGCCCCAGGGCGGCTGCCCATGCCCAGCGCCGGCGCTCCACCAGGGCCTTGGCGAGCAGCATCAAGAGAATGCCGAAGACGATCCTGACAAGGCCCGACACTTCGTCCCCGCTCTCGTTCGGCCATGGCAAGTACTGCGGCACGACCAGGCGCCCGACGCCGTAGGCCAGGTACGATAGGCCTACGAATCCGACCACCAGCGCGATCCAGGTGGAGGCTCTGGGCAGCCGGATCCGCCCGCGCCGTCGTGCGTTGCTCACGGTCGAGCGCCTTTGGTCGAGTCCGGACCCCATCGCCAGCGCATGGTAGCGCTTGGGGAACCCTCGGTCGCCCGATCCCGGTAGACTCCGACGGATGCGCGCACAGCGCCCCGCATCGTCGCGAAGCAGCCCGGGGCGGGACCCGCGGCGTCGCAACCGCAACGACGGGACGGCCAGGCGCGGTCACGGTCAGGACAACCGGCAGGGAATCCCGCAGCCGCACGGGCACGGAGATCGCTCCTTCTTTCACGTTCTGAAGGACCCGGTGCGCTGCTCGCGGACGATCCGGGAGCGGACGATCGGGTTCTTCGTCGAGCCGCCGACCCGCGATTGCTGCTACGCCTGCACGGTCGAGGATGTGGCGCGGCTCCTGTCCGACGTGCCGCTCGACGACTGGGCCGGCATCTCCGCCGTCGTCTTCCGGCAGCCGACGCGAAAGCAGGATCTCCTGCGGCCGGTGTGGGGCCGTCTGGTCTTCGACACGCAGGAGTCGGGGATCACCGGCAGCGCGATCCAACTCGATGCTCAGGACCCGCGTCAGGAGATTCGGTGGAGTCCGTCGCTCGGGCCGGACCATCAGAAGGAGCTGTCGGCACTAGTGGCCGACGGACATCGGGTCTTGAGGAGCTGCCGCTGGTGGTCGATCCGACCGACCCTGGACTCCATCCGCGCCACGCAGCTCTATCGAACGCTGCTCCACGAGATCGGTCACCACGTCGACTGGTGCCGGGCGACGCCGAAACTCTACTTCAGGCGTCCGTTGGACGAGCGGGAACGGTCTGCGCACCGATACGCGATGACGCTGCGGATGGAGCTCGAGCGGCGAGCCACTGTCCCGTTCGAGCGGATCCGGAACGACGCGGCCAAACGTGACGATGGCCTGGATCCCCGTTGGTTCGGGTGAAGTCAAGGTTGAGCACCAACATGCATTAAGGCGCAGCAAGCGCGCTGGACCGCTGCCCGAAGGATTGCTCGCTGCGGCTCCGGGCCCAACCTCGGTCGGGCAGCTCCGCGAAGAACCTGTCGCGGGCTTCGTCCAGGAGCCGCAAGCCGGCGGCTGCTCGCCCATGGTCAGAAAAGCGTTCGCTTCGCCATCAGCCGGCCAGCAGGAACCGATTGTAGCTTAGACCACTCCATTCTCGAGTTCGGATGCTACGCGCTCCGACACGATCCTGCTTCCTCCCTCGTTCTTGCCAACTATCTTGACGAATTCCCGCCTAGCTCCGAGTGACCTGATCCTGGGCACGACCCGCCGTGCCACGCTATCCTCCGCCGTGGGGTCACCGATCAGAACGCTGAACAACCGATAGGTCGCCTTGAAGACGGCGTTGCGCAATAACCGGTCATCCGGTAGCGATTCCACTTCATACTCCAGGAGATTCCAAAGTACGGTTAGCCCCGTTTCAATCTGCTCCGGTCGGTATCGTTCCTTCGCGAAGCCGCTGAGATGGGTAACGATGTACGGCCACCGGCCGGCGTCGAACTCTTGGAAGATCGCTCGCAAGGCATGCGCGTCGTGCATGCACTTCAGTGCCCGCTCCGCGTCGCTGAGGGCTAGAACCTCCTCATCATAGAACCGTTCCAAATACACTCGCAGGATAGACCTGCACGCAACTCTGGAGCCTTGAAACGCCTGCTCTCTGGGTTCGGTGTAGTGGAAGCGTTCGCCGCGCGTCGCGGGAAAGAGAAACTCGCACATGGATTCAATCACTTCCTGATGGCGCTCTGAGAGTCCGGTCTTCAGTTGTCCGATCTCGACGATCTCATCGCCTTCCGAACTTCGAACGGGAACATGAAGAAGATTGATATGCCCTTCGTCGGTGATAGCATCCATGATCGGCGGGAACGTGAGTGCATCGATCGACGCCGGTAGGAGGTCGAAGACCTGTGGCAGAAATAGCCGTATGGCTTCGAGACCGAGAACATCCGCAAGCTCGATGTGGTCGCCAAGGGCCGATATCGTTTCGCGGATCGACCCACCGTAGCGACGAACGTCTCGCATGTTGCGGATCAGCGGCATGACTATGTGGCGCAACACATCGCGCCAAATATCCGCGTCGAGGCTTCCACATCTGATGTCTCCTAACGCTTGTACAGTTTCGAGCTGGAGTTGCTGCCGCAGCGTGTGGCGCGGGACCTCGGGCAGATTGAATGGGTGCTGAATGATCTTTTCCAGATAGCCACTCCCCTGCTCACCAAGCGCATCGGTGACCTGAGTGCGGTCGCAAGCGAGGATATAAATGAGTTTGGGAAAGCTGGCAGTGAGCCGTACTAGCTTGAAGATTTCGCGGATCTCTGTCGGAGTCAATCGATCTACATCGTCAAGGACGACGATGATTCTCTTGTCGCTCTTGCTGAGAGCGGACTCGACTCTCGCGCGGGTGTTAAAGACACTTCCCTGGCGGCGAAGGAGGGAGAGACCGACGACGTTCAGTATCGGCGGCACCAAGTAGAGAGCTCCAACGGTAAGCAGTGCGACCAAGTGTACTATCCACGCGACGCGAACTCCGAGGATCTCGCCAGTCGGACCGATAACTCCAACAAGGAATAGCAAGAGAGTCGCAAGGAACCACTTCAGTGGTTTTACCGCGGGCTTCAGTGCAGCGCCGTACTCTCGGAGGCCTTGGCCAATTCTGCGGAGGTCTTTGAGCCTCAGTGCTTGGTCCGAGAGCTGGGCGAAGAACTGATGGACCAAATGTTCGGTGCCGCTGAACAACCAAGGATTGAAGTCAAGGATATAGGCGGACGTGTTTAGCTTGTGTTTCGCGAGGTTGAGGAAGGATGTCTTGCCGGAGCCCCAGGGACCGAACACACCGACGACGGCACCCTCGGTTGCATCAAGGTCAAGAACATGTTGGGCGAACGATTCGGCAGCTTCGCCGCGTCCTAGGGCGTCCTCGCTCGGAACCTTGATCGGATTGTCACTAGGCACGCGTGGGTGCTTCATTGGGCGATATCGAATTGGCGCCGGACCTCACCGGAGCCGACGAATTGGGACAACAGACGATAGTTACCGCTTTCATATCGAACGCGGCCAGCGACAATGGCCGGGTGAACCTGCAGGGCGTGAGCGAGATTGATGACAGCGATCGGGGTGGGCTTGTTCCGAGTGGTGCTCGTTTGCCAAGCATCGCCCGAGATGAGCGCGTCTGCCGCCCACTCGTCGGCCTGTATTTCTCGCGGATCTTCTCCTGCCGTCTCCACGGGGCGCAGAGACAAGTCGTCGATGAACGCAGATCCTGAATCGTGGTCCATGTGGAGGCCGACATGCGCCAGCTCGTGCAGCAGGCAGAACCAAAAGCTGTCGATTCGGTCATAGCGGAGGGTCAGCCCGATTACGGGCCGGCCATCACCGAGCTTGAGGGCTGCACCGTCGAGATAGGTCCGTGGCAAGTGACGCTCGGTGACCAGCGGGATGCCGTGCTCTGCCAGAAACTCCTGTGCGAGCCGCGGTCCGTCCTCCGACACGCTCAACCGTGCGACGTGCTTGAGGAAGTCCAACGTCACGGTGCCTGACTGGTACGACGTCGCCGGCCGGTTCTGATTGGCCGTGGCTAATACTTGCCAGCACCATGCCATGAGTGCATAGGGGTCCGTCTTAGCGTTCGCTCGTAGGTGGTCGTTCCTGCGGTACAGGGCCGCGCGGGCCACCTGAGCGCCGCCCGCGAGCTCGATCAGAGCAGCGACTATCTCCTTGGCCCGCTTCTCCAGATCAGGGGCATGCGGAATCCACTGCCGTTTGGCCATCTCTTTGAGGGGGAACCGACTCCACTTCAGTTGGGCCAAAGGGTCGTCGACGGTTGATTCCGAGTCACGCAGAAGCACGTCGGCCGGAATGCCGAGGTGTTTGTAAAGGGCACGCGCCATCGGCATCGTGATCGCGCGCTTGCCAGAGAGAACCTCCGAGACCTTCGCGCGGCTGCCGATGAAGGGGATCAGATCGCGCGGGCTTAGGCCTTCCTGCTCCATGCGGAACTCGATCGCTTCGACCGGGCTGGGATACCCCATCGGCACGTGCCTGCTCTCGTACACCTCGACCAGGTCGACCAGTACGTCGAGCTCCTCGCCTTCTGGGGTCCCGAGCTCGGCGTCCATCAGCTCGTCGACACGGACGAGCGCGGCCTCGTAGTCCTGTTCGGTCCGGACCGGCTTGATGTCCATCGTCTACGCCTCCTCGACGTCTATCGCGTCATATTCCGCGTGCGTGCCCACGAATCGCACATACACCGTTCGGTAGGGGTAGTTGATTTTCACTACCAACCGATAGTCGTTGCCTTTGATGTTGAACACCACGCGGTTGTCGCCCACGATGCTGGCGCTGCGGTACCGCTCCTTCACTCTGGCCGGCATGTCCCAGTCCGCCTGCTCTACCTCCCGAAACCAGGCGCGAAGCGCCGCTTCGGCGGTCGGATGACGCTTCCAGAACTCCCGCAACCGCTTCTTGCTGATGATCCGCACGAGTACCTATAACAACGTTCCCAAAACCATGTCAAGTACTACCATAGAATATATGACGGATTTACTACTGAGATGAACGGTCGGCAGGCGGTGGTCTCACAGACCAGACGATCCGCGCTTGTCGGTGGACCTCCGACGGCCTAGAATCGCGGGCGCTCGGAAATCTCATCAAAAGCCTCACGATCCTTCTTCCGGCGCTGCGGCGCCGTGCCGGCCGGCTGCTGCTCGGCTTCGTCTGCATGGTCGGTCAGAACTACGCGCTGCTGCGTGGCTCGGAGCTCCTCAAGCTGCTCCTGGACGAGATCGCCGCCGGCGCCAACGAGCGCGCGGTCGTGGTGGGGCTGATCGCGCGCGCGTTCGCCTTCGCGGTCGGCGTGGGCGCCTGCATGTACGGCATGCGCAGGCTCATCATCGGCGTCTCGCGCGATGTCGAGTACGAGCTGCGCGACCTGCTGTACCGGAAGCTCCTGGCGCTCGGTTTCGACTTCTACCAGCGGCGCCGCACCGGCGACATCATCTCCCGCTGCACCAACGATCTGAACGACGTCCGCACGCTGCTGGGCCCCGGCATCATGTACCTGCCGGACGCCCTGTCGCGGCTCGCGCTGTTCGCGCCCGTGCTGGTGGGACTGCACGCGGTCATGGCCGGCGCGCTGGGCGCGCTGATGGTGTCGCTGGTCGCGGTGATCGTCGTGGTCACGCCGCGGCTGCGGCCCCGCTTCCGCCGCGTGCAGGAGCTGGTGGCCGCCATCAACGACCGCGTGTGGCAGATCGTCACCGGCATCAACACGGTCAAGCTGTACGGGCTGGCCGCATCCGAGACCGAGCGCTTCCGGGAGCTGAACCGGCGCTACATCGCGGCCAACGTGGGGCTGGCCCGCACCCGCGGCGTGCTGTGGCCGCTGCTGCAGTTCCTGTACGGCCTGGCCACGCTGCTGCTCCTCCTGCTGGGCGGCGGCGCGGTGATCCGCGGCACCCTCACCATCGGCGAGCTGCTGCAGTTCGCGGCGATCGTCGGTATCCTCACCTTCCCGGTCCTGTCGCTGGGCTGGGTGTCCTCGCTCATCCAGCAGGGCGTGAGCGCCATGGAGCGCATCCGCGCGATCCTGGATCATCCGGTCGCCGCCCGCCCCGCGCATCCACTGCCGGTGCCGGCCGGGCCGCTTGCCATGACCGCGCACGACGTGTCGTACCGCTTCCCGAACGCCGACCGGGACGCCCTCACCGGCGTGAACCTGACCATCGACGCCGGCCGGACGCTCGGCATCACCGGCGGCGTCGGCAGCGGCAAGAGCTCGCTGGTGTTGCTGTTGGCCGGCATCGCCGCACCGTCGAGCGGCACGCTCACGTTCAATGGCGTCGACGCCACGGCGATCGATCCGCACGCCTATCGGGGCCGTATCGCCTACGTCCCGCAGGAGCCGTTCCTGTTCTCCGCCACGGTCGCGGAGAACATCGCCATGGGCAGCGAGCAGGAGGTGTGCCGCGACCGCATCGCCGCCGCCGCCCGCTTGGCGGCGGTCGACGAGGACATCGCCCGTTTCCCGGACGGATACGACACGATGGTCGGCGAACGCGGCATCACGCTGTCCGGCGGCCAGCGCCAGCGGGTGGCGATCGCGCGGGCGCTGGTGCGCGACAGTGACCTCCTGATCATGGACGACGCGCTGTCGTCGGTGGACTCGGAGACCGAGACGGCGATCCTCACCAGCCTGCGCACGCTGCAGGCGTCGCGCACGATCGTGATCGTCTCGCACCGGGTGTCGGCGCTGAAGCTGGCCGACCGCATCGCGGTCATGGAGGGCGGCACGGTGGTGGAGGTCGGATCGCACAAGCGGTTGCTGCGCTTGCGAGCACGGTACGCACGGCTGGCGGAGCTGCAGCAGCTCGAGGCGGCGCTGCGATGAGCATCCGAACGACGCGGGGCGGCGTGCGCCCGCGCGAGGGGTAGGTTGGGGATGGGGGCACAAGCGAGGCCGAAGGCCTCGGTGTTGCCGGCGCGGGACTTCCGCCTGACCCGCAGGCTCGCCGCCTACGTGCTGGGCCACAAGGTGCTGGTCGGCGCTTCCCTCGTCGCAATGCTGTCGACCGACCTGCTGCAGGTGCTCACTCCCGCGCTGGTCAAGCTGGGCATCGACCGGGACATCGCCGCCGGCGACCTGCGCGGCCTGCGCACGACCGCGCTGCTGCTGGCCGCGGCGATGGTGGGCCGGTTCGTTACCCAGGTGGGGTTCACCGTGATCGCCGAGATGCTCGGGCAACGGCTGCTGTTCGACTTGCGACTCGACCTGCTGCGCAAGGTGCTGCGCCTGGGCAACGACTACTTCGACCGCACGCCGGTGGGAGCGACCCTCACCAACGTCACCAACGACGTGGAGGCGGTCCGCCAGTTCATTTCCGACGGCATCGTCAACATCCTCGGCGACTCGGTGAAGGTCCTGTTCATCCTGGGGGCCATGGTGCTGATCAACCCGGGCCTGGCCGCCGTCACCTTCATTTCCCTGCCGCTGTTCGCGATCGCGACGGTCGCCTTCCGCAATGCCCTGCGCCACGGATTCCGCGGCGTGCGCTCCGCCAACGCCGCGATCAACACGTCGCTGTCCGAGACGGTCACCGGTATTCGGGAGATCACCGTCCTGAACTATCAGGCGCGCAGCCTCAGCCGGTTCGAGGGGCACAATCGCGACTACCTGAGCTCCTATCTGGAGGTAGTACGGGCGTTCTCGCGCTATTTCCCCACCATCGAGGTGGTCTCCCACTTCGGGATGCTCACGGTGATGGCGGCGGCTCACTTCATGATTGGCGTCTCCGTGCAGGTGGGCGACGTGTTCGCCTTCGCTGCCTACATCACCATGCTGTTCATGCCGCTGCGTCAGCTCGCCGAGAAGTTCAACAGTTTCCAGTCGGCGATGGCCGCCTCCGAGCGCATCTTCACCATGCTCGATCGCCGCGAGTCGATCGCTGCCCCCAGCCCGGCCGTGCCGCTGCCGCCGCGCGGTGAGCAGGGCGCCGGAGTGACATTCCGCGGCGTCAGCTTCGCCTACGTGCCGGCGGCGCCGGTGTTGACCGACCTGTCGTTCCAGGTGCGGCCGGGCGAGCGGATCGCGCTGGTGGGCAGCACCGGCTCGGGCAAGTCGACGGTGATCAGTCTGATCAACCGCCTGTACGACGTCGGCGGCGGCGTGGTGGAGATCGACGGCGTCGACGTGCGCCTGATCGCGA